>NZ_QLLY01000008.1 GCF_003259365.1 Streptomyces sp. PsTaAH-137 | reverse complement strand
CACGGACCTGCTCAAGCTCTACCGCGAGATGGACGACCGCGACGAGGAGCCGGTGATCATCTACCACTCCCACACGGCGACCGAGGCCCACCCCTCCCGCACCGACATCTCGTACGCCAATGAGCCCGGCGCCCACTATGTCCTGGTCTCGACCGCGGACACCGACGACGCGGGCCCCTTCCAGTTCCGCTCGTTCCGCATCGTCGACGGCGTCGTGACCGAGGAAGAGGTCGAGGTCACAGCCTGATCCGGCCCGATTCGCCCCTCAGTCTCGACCCCCGGACACTTTTCGACCGCATCGTGAGATCACACTCCGGAGCCCCGGCCGGGAATCGATACGATGAGCCCATGGTTTTCCACGACGTGAGCGAAAAGACGCCGGGCTCCCTGCTCGTGGCGCGGCTGCACGTCGACCTGTGCCGCCTCGCCAGCGCCATCTGTCCGCGCTGAGCCGCACCGCCGTACGTCCGGACGCCCGCCTGTACGGAAGCGCCCACGCGCGCTCATCCACTCGACTTCCCGTTCCTGACAGGAGCCCAGCATGGCCATCGAGGTCCGCATCCCGACCATCCTCCGCACCTACACCGACGGCGCCAAGGCCGTCGAGGCGAGCGGGGACACCCTGGCCCAGCTCTTCGCCGACCTGGACACCCGGCACGCGGGCATCGCCGACCGCATCGTGGACAACGGTCAGCTGCGCCGCTTCGTGAACGTGTACCTGAACGACGAGGACGTCCGCTTCCTCGACGGCATCGACACCAAGGTCTCCGACGGCGACAACGTCACCATCCTGCCGGCCGTGGCCGGCGGGATGCGCTGAGCACGGGACGTAGCAACCCATGCGCTACGACAGCCCGTTGGCCGCGGTCGGCAACACCCCTCTGGTGCGCCTGCCGCGGCTCAGCCCGTCCGACGACGTACGGATCTGGGCGAAGCTGGAAGACCGCAACCCGACCGGCTCGGTCAAGGACCGCCCCGCGCTCCACATGATCGAGCAGGCCGAGAAGGACGGCCGGATCAAGCCCGGGGACACCATCCTCGAACCCACCTCCGGCAACACCGGCATCTCGCTGGCGATGGCGGCCCGCCTCAAGGGCTACCGCATCGTCTGCGTCATGCCGGAGAACACCTCGCAGGAGCGGCGCGACCTGCTCGCCATGTGGGGCGCCGAGATCATCTCCTCGCCCGCCGCGGGCGGCTCCAACACGGCCGTCCGCATCGCCAAGGAGCTGGCCGGGCAGCACCCCGAGTGGGTGATGCTCTACCAGTACGGCAACCCGGACAACGCGGGCGCGCACTACGCGACCACCGGCCCGGAGATCTACGCCGACCTGCCCTCCGTCACTCACTTCGTCGCGGGGCTCGGCACCACCGGCACCCTCATGGGCGTCGGCCGCTATCTGCGTGAGCAGAAGCCGGACATCAAGATCGTCGCGGCCGAGCCGCGCTACGACGACCTGGTGTACGGCCTGCGCAACCTCGACGAGGGCTTCGTCCCCGAGTTGTACGACGCCTCCGTACTGACCACGCGCTTCTCGGTGGGGTCCGCCGACGCCGTGACGCGTACGCGGGAGCTGTTGCAGCAGGAGGGCATCTTCGCCGGGGTCTCCACGGGGGCCGCGCTGCACGCCGCCATCGGTGTCGGCAAGAAGGCCGTGAAGGCCGGCGAGTCCGCCGACATCGTGTTCGTCGTCGCCGACGGCGGCTGGAAGTACCTGTCGACGGGCGTCTACACGGCCGCGACCACGGAGGACGCCATCGAGGTCCTCCACGGCCAGCTCTGGGCCTGACCCCGGCCTCGTCACCGGCTGCCGGCCGGTGGGGCTTCTCGCGCAGTTCCCCGCGCCCCTGAGGGCGAGCTTCGCTCGCTTCAGGGGCGCGTCAGGGGAGGCTGCGCGCAGCGCATGCCTCAGGGGCGCGGGGAACTGCGCGACCAGCCACGACGCACGCGCACCCGTCAACGCACCCCCGTCACCACCCCAGACGCCGCACCTGATCCCACAGCACCGGATCGACGACCCCCGCGCGTCGCCGGAAGTCCCGCACAGGAACTTCCCGGAGCTCATCCGTCTCCAGGAAACTTGCGCGCCCCCGCGCATCCCCCACGGCCCCGGGAGGCAACGGAATCACCCCGGGCCGCTCCCCGTGATACCGACTGGTGATCTTCGCGACGAGCACGGTGCGCCCCCGCGGATCAAGAACGAGGCACGGCCGGTCCTTGCCGCCGGGCCCGTCCTCGTACGGCACCATCGCCCACCAGATCTCCCCGGCCGCGGGCCCACCCGCGACCCGCCCCCGTCGAAAAGCCCCACGGCGGACACGCGTGCCACGCCCCCACCCGTCGACGAGCGTCGCGACGAGCGCCAGCAGAACGACGGCCGCGAGCGCCAGCCACCATGACGTGTCCATACGGAGACGGTACCGGCGGGGCGCACGGGGCGCGCTGCCGGATCACCCCGTGCACGAGCGCCCCCCGAACCGGTGACACCGCAGGTGAGTTCGCCCACAACAGCCGGTGACGGAGGAGCCACCCGCGCTTTTGCGCCTTACGCTCGAAAGAATCCACAGGTTCCACCCCGCAACCCGACCGCCAGCGCGGAGGTTCCAGCTCCTATGAAGCTCACCGTCGTCGGCTGCTCAGGGTCGTTCCCGTCCGCGGAATCGGCCTGCTCGAGCTACCTCGTAGAGGCCGACGGCTTCCGGCTGCTCCTCGACATGGGCAATGGCGCCCTGGGCGAGCTGCAGCGCCACATCGGTCTGTACGACCTGGACGCGATCTTCCTCAGCCATCTGCACGCGGACCACTGCATCGACATGTGCGCCTACTTCGTCGTGCGCTACTACCGCCACGAAGGCGGCCGTTGCGACCCGATGCCGGTCTACGGACCCGAGGGAACCGAGCAGCGCCTGACCACCGCGCACGCCGACACTCCCTCCGCCTCCGCCTTCAGCGAGGTCTTCGACTTCCACACCGTGAAGCCGGGCTCGTACGACATCGGCCCGTTCTCCGTACGGATGGAGAAGGTCTGCCACCCGGTCGAGTCGTACGCCATCCGCATCGAGCACGGCGGCCGCTCCCTGACGTACTCGGGAGACACCGGCCCGTGCGAGGCGCTGGACGAACTGGCCGCGGACAGCGACCTGTTCCTGTGCGAGGCCGCGTTCACGCACGGCAAGGAGAACATCCCGGCCCTGCATCTCAACGGCGTGGAGGCGGGCGAGGCCGCGCAGCGCGCCGGGGCCCGCAAGCTGGTCCTCACCCACATCCCGCCGTGGACCGACCCGCAGGTGAACCTGACGGACGCGCGCGCGGTGTACGACGGCCCGGTGGAGCTGGCCGCGCCGGGCCGCAGCTACGAGATCTGATCCCGGCCACGACACGGCGAAGGCCCCGGAACCGCTGAGGTTCCGGGGCCTTCGCCGTACGCGGGGGAGGGATCACGCGTGAGCGGGGCTCACTTGGTGATGTCCTCGATCTCCTCCTCGGGCTCGCGGCCCGGGGTGGTGAGGTTGAACTTGGTGATCGCGAAGCGGAACAGCACGTAGTAGATCGCCGCGAAGACCAGGCCGATCGGGATGATCAGCCAGGGCTTGGTGGCGAGGTTCCAGTTCAGCACGTAGTCGATCGCGCCCGCCGAGAAGGTGAAGCCCGCGTGGACGCCCAGCGCCCAGGTGATCAGCATCGAGGCAGCGGTCAGCACCGCGTGGATCGCGTACAGCAGCGGCGCGATGAACATGAACGAGAACTCGATCGGCTCGGTCACACCGGTGACGAACGAGGTCAGGGCGAGCGACAGCATCATGCCGAGGACGGCCTTGCGGCGCTCGGGGCGGGCGGCGTGCGCGATGGCCAGAGCCGCGGCCGGCAGGCCGAACATCATGATCGGGAAGAAGCCCGACATGAACTGTCCGGCGCTCGGGTCACCGGCGAAGAAGCGGGTGAGGTCACCGTGGACGACGGAGCCGTCCGGCTTGGTGTAGTCACCGATCTGGAACCAGGAGACCGTGTTGACGAACTGGTGCATGCCGATCGGCAGCAGGCCTCGGTTGATCAGGCCGAACAGACCGGCGCCGAGGGCGCCGAGGCCGGTGATCCACTTACCGAAATCGGTGATGACGTTGCCGATCGGCTCCCAGCCGAGAGCGACCAGGACGCCCGCGGCGGTGCCGACGAAGGCCATGATGATCGGCACCAGGCGACGGCCGTTGAAGAAGCCGAGCCAGTCGACCAGCTTGGTGCGGTGGAACTTCTGCCACAGGACCGCGCTGAGCAGACCCAGGATGATGCCGCCGAGAACGCCGGGGTTCTGGAACGAGGCCGCGGTGACCTCGGAGCCCTTCTGCCAGACACCACCGAACAGGCCGCTGGATATGTACTTGTGACCCTCCATTCCCTTCTCGATCGGGAACTGGTGGATCACGGCGTAGTAGGTCAGGAAGCCGACCACGGCCGCGAGGGCCGTCGAGCCGTCCGCCTTCTTCGCGAAGCCGATCGCGACACCGATGCAGAACAGCAGCGGCAGACCGAACGAGGCGTCGAGCAGGGCACCGCCGGCGCCCGCGAAGACCTTGGCGACGTCGGCGGGAAGGTGCAGCTTCTCCTGGACGTCGGGCTGGCCGATGCGGAGCAGGATGCCCGCCGCCGGCAGCACCGCGATCGGCAGCTGCAGGCTGCGACCCACCTTCTGAAGGCCCTGGAACAGGCCGGAGCCCCGCTTCTTCGCGGGTGCCGCCGTAGCGGTGCTGCTCATGAATTCCTCCATGTGCTGGGGTGCTGCCGGGGACGGAAAGGAAGAAAAACGGGGGTGGGCAGCAGCCAGATGGTCTACACCACCTCAGTGGTGTAGACCTGTTGTAGCACGGTGAAGGTGAGATAAGGAACCCGTGTTTTTTGTGGTCTGGAACATATGTGGGGCGTACTACTCATACGTGACGAAGGGCCCCCGGACCGATGGTCCGGGGGCCCTTCGCGTGGGGGGCTGAAGGCCTGTCAGGCCTTGGTGATGTCCTCGACCTCCTCCTCGGGCTCACGGCCCGGGGTCTTCAGGTCGAACTTCGTGATCGCGAATCTGAAGACCACGTAGTACACCACCGCGAACGCCAGGCCGATCGGAATGATCAGCCATGGCTTGGTCGCCAGATTCCAGTTGATCAAGTAGTCGATCAGGCCCGCGGAGAAGCTGAAGCCGTCCTTCACCCCGAGCGCCCACGTCACCGCCATCGACACACCGGTCAGCACCGCGTGCACCGCGTACAGGGCCGGCGCGATGAAGACGAAGGAGTACTCGATCGGCTCGGTGATACCCGTGACGAACGACGTCAGCGCCAGCGACAGCATCATGCCGCCGACCGCCTTGCGCCGCTCCGGCCGCGCACAGTGCACCATCGCCAGGCACGCCGCCGGCAGGGCGAACATCATGATCGGGAAGAAGCCCGACTGGTAGATGCCCGCGCTCGGGTCGCCGCTGAGGAACATGTTGATGTCACCGTGCACGGTCGTACCGTCCGGCTTCGTGTACGAGCCGAACTGGAACCACAGCGGCACGTTCAGGAACTGGTGCAGGCCGATGACCAGCAGCGCACGGTTGGCGACACCGAAGATGCCGGAGCCGATCGCACCCAGGCCCTCCAGCCAGTTGGAGAAGCTCTCCAGCGCGTCACCGATCGGCGGCCAGATCCACAGGCAGATCACCGCGAAGATGATGCCGACGAACGCCATGATGATCGGCACCAGGCGGCGGCCGTTGAAGAAGCCGAGCCACGAGACCAGCTTCGTCCGGTGGAAACGCACCCAGAAGAACGACGCCAGCAGACCCATGATGATGCCGCCGAACACGCCGGGGTTCTGGAACTGGAACGCCGAGACGGTGTTGTCCGCCGCCTGGCAGCCCACCGCCACCGCCTTCGCCCCGTCGGCGCAGTCGATCGGGAACTGCCGCAGCACACCCCGGTAGACGAGGAAGCCGGCCACCGCCGCGAGCGCCGTGGAACCGTCCGCCTTCTTCGCCATGCCGATCGCGACACCGATGCAGAACAGCAGCGGCAGACCGAGGTCCGCGTCGAGCAGCGCACCGCCCGCACCCGCAAACACCTTGGCCACATTGGTCCAGCCGAGACCGTCGTCACCGAAGACGTCGGGCTGGCCGAGCCGGTTGACGATACCGGCCGCCGGGAGCACGGCGATGGGCAGCTGGAGGCTGCGCCCCATCTTCTGGAGCCCCTGGAAGAAGGAGCTCCAGGGGCTCGGCCGAGGTGTGGCGACAGCGTTCGTGCTCATGGGCGTCCTCCCGGAACAAGCCACGTCTGGCGGGTGTTGGATACTCTGTTAACTGGTGTAGACCAGTTGCACCATGTGCGGGACGGTCGGTCCGCGTGCTCGTCATCATTCGTCACGAGACGGGCAAACGCTCGTGAAGATGGGCCAACCGTGGGTTACCGTGACAAAGCGGCCCAAAGGCGGGCCCGGGACAAACAGGGAGAACGAAATGGCCACCAAGGCTGAGAAGATCGTCGCCGGGCTCGGCGGGCTCGACAACATCGAAGAGGTCGAGGGCTGCATCACCCGCCTGCGCACCGAGGTCATCGACCCCTCCAAGGTCGACGAGGCCGCCCTCAAGGCCGCCGGCGCCCACGGCGTCGTCAAGATGGGCACCGCGATCCAGGTCGTCATCGGCACCGACGCCGACCCCATCGCCGCCGACATCGAAGACATGATGTGAGCGACCCCGTAAACCGCTGAAGGCCCCACCCCTCCTGACGGGGGTGGGGCCTTCGCCGTACCGGATACGCTCGACCCCATGTCTCGCATCGACGGCCGCACCCCCGACCAGCTCCGCCCGATCACCATCGAACGCGGCTGGAGCAAGCACGCAGAAGGCTCCGTCCTCGTCTCCTTCGGCGACACCAAGGTCTTCTGCACCGCCTCCTTCACCGAAGGCGTCCCCCGCTGGCGCAAGGGCAGCGGCGAAGGGTGGGTCACCGGCGAGTACTCGATGCTCCCGCGCGCCACCAACACCCGCGGCGACCGCGAGTCCGTCCGCGGCAAGATCGGCGGCCGCACCCACGAGATCAGCCGCCTCATCGGCCGCAGCCTCCGCGCCGTCATCGACTACAAGGCCCTCGGCGAGAACACGATCGTCCTGGACTGCGACGTCCTCCAGGCCGACGGCGGCACCCGCACCGCCGCCATCACCGGCGCCTACGTCGCCCTCGCCGACGCCGTCGCCTGGGGCAAGTCCAAGAAGCTCATCAAGGCCGGCCGCGAACCCCTCACCGGCACCGTCTCCGCCGTCTCCGTCGGCATCGTCGGCGGCACCCCCCTCCTCGACCTCTGTTACGAGGAGGACGTCCGCGCCGACACCGACATGAACGTCGTCTGCACCGGCGACGGCCGCTTCGTCGAGGTCCAGGGCACCGCCGAGGCCGAGCCCTTCGCCCGCGACGAACTCAACGCCCTCCTCGACCTCGCCGTCGCCGGCTGCGACGATCTCGCCGCCGCCCAGCGCAAGGCCCTCGAAGAGGCCCTCGCCAGGTAAAGAATCCCCCAAGCGCGGCGGCAACCGAACGGCCACCGACTGCGTCACTACGAACGGGTGGACGGCACGCGACATGGCCCGCCGTCCACCCTTTTCGTACCTCAGGGGAGGACCCGTCCATGGCCGCGCGCCGACACCGCCGTACCGCACTCTTCGCCGCCGCAGCGGTACTCATCGCCGTCCCGGCCGCCGTCGGCTGCTCGGCTGTCGACAAGGCGCTCGACTGCGTACAGACCGCCGACTCCATCGCAGACAGCGTCACCGACCTCCAGCAGGCCGTGGAGAACGCGTCCAACGACCCCGGCCAGGCCGACGAGGCACTCGCCTCCATCGACCAGAACCTCGACAACATCAGCGACAAGACCGACAACGCCGACGTCTCCCAGGCCGTCGACGACCTCAACAAGGCCGTCGACAACGTCCGTACGTCCATCAAGAACGGCGACGAGACCCCCGACGTCACCCCGGTGACCGACGCCGCGGGCGAGCTGACCAAGGTCTGCACCCCGTAACACTGCTCGTACGCTGGACGGCATGACCCGCCTCATCCTCGCCACCCGCAACAACGGCAAGATCGTCGAGCTCCGCGCCATCCTCGCCGACGCCGGCCTGCCCCACGAGCTGGTCGGCGCCGACGCCTACCCGGACATCCCCGACGTCCGCGAGACCGGCGTCACCTTCGCCGAGAACGCCCTCCTCAAGGCCCACGCCCTGGCGCGGGCCACCGGCCTCCCCGCCGTCGCCGACGACTCGGGCCTCTGCGTCGACGTCCTGGGCGGCGCCCCCGGCATCTTCTCCGCCCGCTGGGCCGGCCGCCACGGCGACGACCAGGCCAACCTCGACCTCCTCCTCGCCCAGCTCGGCGACATCGACGCCGACGAACACCGAGGCGCCCACTTCGCCTGCGCCGCCGCCCTCGCCCTCCCCGACGGCACCGAGCGCGTGGTCGAGGGCCAGCTCCGCGGCGTCCTGCGCCACGCCCCGGCGGGCTCGGGGGGCTTCGGCTACGACCCGATCCTCCAGGTCGAGGGCGACACGCGTACGTGCGCCGAGCTCACCGCGGCCGAGAAGAACGCGATCTCCCACCGCGGCAAGGCGTTCCGGGCGCTGGTGCCGGTGGTGCGGGAGCTGCTGGGCTGAGCCCGAGGAGCAACGAAGAAGGGCGCTCCCGAGGAGCGCCCTTCTTCGTGTGCGGTCGGAGGGACTCGAACCCTCACGAGATTTCTCCCACCGGGACCTAAACCCGACACGTCTGCCAATTCCGTCACGACCGCTTAAAACGGACATTGCGCCTGCCGGGCGCGCTCCGCCCCGTCAGTGTACGGGGGCGCCGTGCGGCGCGGGAGCGCGCTCATGGCGGCGGCATCAAGTTCTGGTCAGGGCCGGGCAGTTCGGGTGTGGATCAGAACTTCGGGTCCGGAGTCTGGGCCTCCACGATTTCCGCGGCCTCCTCCTCGGTCTCCACCGACGGCGGGGAGCCGGCCAGGGGCTTCTGGGCCGTTTCCTTCATGCATGCCACCGCGATGACGCCGACGAGGGCCGCCGCCATCGAGTAGTAGGCGGGCATCATGTCGGAGCCGGTCAGGCCGATCAGGGCCGTGATGACCAGCGGGGTCGTGCCGCCGAAGATCGAGGCGGAGAGGTTGTAGCCGACCGAGAGGGAGCCGTAGCGGACGTTCGTCGGGAAGAGCGCCGGGAGCGCCGCCGACATGGTGCCGAGCAGGCAGACCAGGGACAGGCCGAGCAGGAGCATGCCGAGGGAGACCGCCCACAGGGCGCCGTTCTGGACCAGCAGGAAGGACGGGATCGACAGCACGAAGAAGCCGAGCATGCCGGTCATCAGGAGGGGCTTGCGGCCGAAGCGGTCGGAGAGCTTGCCGACCTGGTTGATGATGCACATCAGGACGACCATGGTCGCGATGAGGATCAGCAGGCCGTGGGCCTCGGAGTAGCCCATCTCGTCGGACAGGTAGGTCGGCATGTACGACAGGAGCATGTAGTCGGTGATGTTGTACGCGCCGACCAGGCAGATGCACAGGACCAGGGTGGGCCAGTAGTCGCGGAAGATCTTCGCGAGGTCGCCCTTGGCGGTGGTCTCGACGGAGGTGGCCGCTTCGGAGGCCTTGTGCGAGGAGGCGTCCTCCATCTTCTGGAACGCCGGGGTCTCGTCGAGCTTCAGCCGCAGGTAGAGGCCGACCAGGCCGATGGGGCCCGCGACGAGGAACGGGACGCGCCAGCCCCAGGACTCCATGCCGTCGCTGCCGAGCAGGGAGGTGAGGAGGGTGACCAGGCCGGCGGCGCCGACGTAACCGGCGAGGGTGCCGAACTCCAGGAAGCTGCCGAAGAAGCCGCGCTTCTTGTCGGGCGCGTACTCGGCGATGAAGGTGGACGCGCCGCCGTACTCGCCGCCGGTGGAGAAGCCCTGGACCAGCCGGAAGAAGATCAGGAGGACCGGGGCCCAGAAGCCGATGGTGGCGTAGGACGGGATCAGGCCGATGGCGAAGGTGCCGATCGCCATCATGATCATGGTCATCGCCAGGACCTTCTTGCGGCCGATCTTGTCGCCCATCGGGCCGAAGACCATGCCGCCGATCGGCCGTACGAGGAAGGACACGGCGAAGGTGGCGAACGAGGAGATCAGCTGGACCGTGTCGTTCCCGGACGGGAAGAAGACATGGCCGATGGTGACGGCGAGGTAGGAGTAGATGCCGAAGTCGAACCACTCCATGGCGTTGCCGAGCGAGGCCGCCTTGACCGCCCGCTTGACCGCCGCCTCGTCGGTGACGGTGATGTCGGTACGGCGCAGCGGCGGGTTCTTGCGCCGCTTGACGGCACGGAAGAGCGCCCGGTGACGCTTGACCGCCTCCGGGTCGGGCGCCTGCCCTTCCTCGGTGTCGGTGGTCATGGGGTGGATCCCTTCTCTGGACACAGATTTATCCAGGGGATCACTTGCTCGATCGTGGCGGCTGCAAACGGAAGTCCCCGGTTGAGGGGACTTTCGTCACAACGTGCGTACCCTTCGCGGCCCGGTCAGATGCCGAGATCCTTGATGATCTTCGCCACGTGTCCGGTGGCCTTCACGTTGTAGAGGGCGCGCTCGACCTTGCCTTCTTCGTCGACGACGACCGTGGAGCGGATGACTCCGGTGACGGTCTTGCCGTAGAGCTTCTTCTCGCCGAAGGCGCCGTAGGCCTCCAGGACCTTCTTGTCGGGGTCGCCGACGAGGGTGACCTTGAGGTTCTCCTTCTCGCGGAACGTGGCGAGCTTCTCCGGCTTGTCGGGGGAGACGCCGATGACGTCGTAGCCGGCGCTCGCGAGCACGTCGAGGTTGTCGGTGAAGTCGCAGGCCTGCTTGGTGCAGCCCGGGGTGAGCGCGGCCGGGTAGAAGTAGACGATCGTCTTGCGGCCCTTGTGGTCGGCGAGGGAGACCTCGTTGCCGTCGGCGTCGGGCAGGGTGAAGGCGGGGGCTGTGTCGCCGGGCTGCAGTCGCTCGCTCATGTCGCTCGCTCTCCTCGCTGGGTGGGGTGTCTCCCGTGGACGCCCCGTGGGACTCCCGTTGAGCGTAATGGGGGTGCCGACGGGTAACCGTGGCGGCGAGCTGACAGACTGTCCGTCAGCACACCCACAGCTAGTTACGCAGCGACCACGGAGGCAGCGCGGTGTCGGACACGGATACACCGGATACGCGGACGCCGGCGCAGATCGAAGCGGACATCAAGCGGCGCCGCGAGACCCTGGCCGAGACGCTCGACGAGCTCGGGGTGCGGGTGCACCCCAAGACGATCGTCGGCGACGCGAAGGCGAAGTTCGCCGCCCAGGTGGACCACACGGTCGGCCGGGCCTATGTCAGTGCCAATCGGCTGGTCTCGGACGTCAAGGGGCAGCTGGTGACGGAGGAGGGCGCCCCGCGTCTGGAGCGTCTGGTACCGGCCGCGCTGGTCGTGGTCGGCGTGGTGGGGCTGCTGGCGTACACCTCGCGGCGCCGCAAGGGCTGACCCGACCGCACCGCGGGCGGTTCGGGGCAGGTATTTTCGTCGGGTGAGCGAGAAGACCCAGCACGACAAGTTGCCCATCCGGATGCTGCACGACCGTGTGCTCGTGCGGCAGGACTCGGCCGAGGGCGAGCGGCGCAGCGGTGGCGGCATCCTGATTCCCGCGACGGCGGCGGTCGGCAAGCGTCTCGCGTGGGCGGAGGTCGTCGCGGTCGGGCAGAACGTGCGGGCGGTGGAGCCCGGTGACCGGGTGCTGTTCGATCCGGAGGACCGGGCGGAGGTCGAGGTGCGCGGTGTCGCGTACGTGCTGATGCGCGAGCGGGACCTGCACGCGGTGGCGGCCGACCGGTTCGAGGGCTCCGAGGATTCGACGGGCCTGTACCTGTAGCTCCGCAGTACCTGGCCGAAGGGGCTGGTGACCATCGTCACCAGCCCCTTTTGCGCGCCCTTTGCTACCTTTATGAGTACCCGACGAGACGCGCCGTACCGGGATCCGCAAAGACGACGCACCCCTGTTGAGAACCACTGACGGAGGTGCCAGTCATGGCCTGGATCCTGATCGTTGTCGCCGGACTTCTCGAAGTCGCCTGGTCGATCGGTATGAAGTACACGGACGGTTTCACCCGGCTCTGGCCGAGTGTGTTCACGGGCGCGGGGATCGTCGCCAGCATGATGCTGCTGTCCTACGCCGCGAAGTCGCTGCCGATCGGTACGGCGTACGGCGTGTGGGTGGGCATCGGGGCCGCGGGCGCGGCCATCGTCGGCATGCTGCTGCTGGGGGAGCCGGCGACGGCCGCGCGGATCTTCTTCATCGGACTGCTGCTCGTGTCGATCGTGGGTTTGAAGCTGACGTCAGGTCATTGAGGACGTTGTCGCCGCCGTCCTCGTCCGGCCGGTCCTGGTCCTGGCCGGGGTCCTCGGTCTGCGGGACGTCGGGGGGCTGCGGTGATTCCTCCGTCGGCGAGGCCGTCTCTCCGGTGGGTTCGCCGGTCGGTTCGTCGGAGGCGGAGGGCTCCTCGGAGGCCGGGGCGGACGGCACGGCCGGTGTCGTGACCGTGGGGGCGACCGGCTCCTCGGCGCCGTCCTCCAGGGTGAGGTCGAAGTCGTTCGCCGGGGTGCCGGAGAGCGCCTTCCTGGTGAACTGGGCCCAGATCTGCGCCGGGAACCCGCCGCCGTTGACGCGGGGCAGGCCGGCTGCTCCGTAGAGCGAGGTGTGGGCGCCGGTCCGGGGGTCCTGGCCCATCACGGAGACGACGGTGGCGAGGTCGGGGGTGTAGCCCGCGAACCAGGCGGCCGTGTCCTCCTCGGCGGTGCCGGTCTTGCCGGCGGCGGGGCGGCCGGCGGCCTGGGCGGCGGTGCCGGTGCCGCTGTCGACGACGGACTGGAGGATCGAGGTGGTGGTGTCGGCGGCCTCGCGGCTGACGGCCCGCTGGGTGTCCTGCTCGGGCAGTTCGATCTTCTCGCCGTCCTTGGTGACGGAGGCGAGGATCGTGTACGTGCCGTGCCGGCCGTGGTTGGCGAGGGTCGCGTACGCCTCGGTCATGTCGAGGACGCTGGCGGTCGCCGGGCCGAGGGCGATCGACGGGGACGCGGTGAGGTCCGGGGTGGTCTCCGGCAGGCCGAGGTCGACGGCGGTCCTTTTGACCTTGGCGGGGCCGACGTCGACGGCCATCTGGGCGTAGACGCTGTTGACGGACTTGTCGGTGGCGGTGCGGACGGTGATGTTGCCGTAGGAGACGCCGTCCTCGTTCTCGGGGGCGTAGGTGCCGCCGTCCCAGCCCTGTACGGGGCGCTGGTCGGTGCCGTCGTAGAGGGTGTTGGGCGTGATGACGCGGCCGTCCTGCGTGGTGGAGGCGTTCTCGACGGCGGAGGTGAAGACGAACGGCTTGAAGGTGGAGCCGACCTGGTAGTCGCGGCGCGTGGCGTTGTTGACGTACTGCTTCGTGTAGTCGATGCCGCCGTACATGGCGACGACCTTGCCGGTGGCGGGGTCGATGGCGGCGCCACCCGCCCGTACGTTCTTGTCGACGTCGCGCGCCGAGGTGTCGAGCCGGGACATCAGCTGGTCGTCGACGGCTTCGGCGAAGGCGTCCTGCTTCTTCTTCTGGAGCGTGGTGGTGATGCGGTACCCGCCGGAGGCGAGGGTGTCCTCGTCGAGGATCTTGTTGCTGGTGATGTAGTCCTTCACGGCCTGCACGATGTAGCCGCGCTGGCCGGACATCCCGGCGGCGCCCTTGGCCTCCTTGGGCACGGGGAACGTCATGTTCTGCCGGTCGGAGGCACTGAGCCACTTCTGTTTGACCATGCCGTCGAGGACGTAGTTCCAGCGGGCCTCGGCGCTGCTCCTGTTCTCGGGGTGCGCGACGACGTCGTAGGCGCTCGGGGCGTTCAACAGGGCTGCCAGATAGGCGCCTTGGGCGGTCGTCAGGTCGTCGACGTCGACGCCGTAGTAGGCCTGGGCGGCGGCCTGGATGCCGTAGGCGTTGCGGCCGAAGTAGCTGGTGTTGAGGTAGCCGGTGAGGATCTCGTCCTTGGACGCCTCGCGGTCGAGCTTGATGGAGATGAAGAACTCCTTCACCTTCCGGGAGACCGTCTGCTCCTGGCCGAGGTAGTAGTTCTTCACGTACTGCTGGGTGATGGTCGAGCCGGACTGCTTGCCCTTGCCGCGCAGGGTGTTCCAGGCCGCGCGCAGCATCGCCTTGGGGTCGATGGCCGATTCGGAGTAGAAGTCGCGGTCCTCGGCGGCGAGCACGGCGTGCTGGACGGGCTTGGGGATCTGGGCGAGCTGGACGTTCTCGCGGTTGACGTCGCCGTCGCGGGCGATCTGCGCGCCGTTCGCGTACAGGTAGACGTTGCTCTGCGCGGTGGCGGCGGAGTTGGCGGGCGGGATGTCCACGAGGGCGTAGCCGAGGGCGAACAGGCCGCAGCAGAGCACGATGAAGCCGATGAGCGTGCCGAGCACCATGCGCCAGGTGGGGATCAGGCGCCGCCAGCCGGTGCGCTTGGGGCGCCTGGCCTTGCCCTTTCCCTTGGCCGTGGCGGGGGCCGGGTCCGGACCGGGGCCGTGGCCAGGGTCCTGCGGGGGCGGCTCGTCGCTGCTCATGTCCTGTGGAACTCCTGTTTCGCGTCGTACGTCACGTACGCCTCGTATGACACATAAGCCTCCTACATCACCGGGAAAATGCATGGCAGGCGAGGCCCGGCCGCCCCTAGGGTGCGGTCGGTGGGAGCTCTTCGGTTGTACGCGGCTGTGGTCGCCAGTGGACTGCGGAGATACGCCACTTATCGCGCGTCCACCGTGGCCGGCATCGTCACCAACACCGTGTTCGGCATGATCATCGCCTACACCTATCTGGCGCTGTGGGACGAGCGTCCGCATCTCGGGGGCTACGACCAGGCGCAGGCGCTCACGTTCGTCTGGATCGGGCAGGCGCTCTTCGCCGTGATGATGCTCGGGATGCCGTCCGGTGTCGAGGCCGAGCTGATGGCGCGGATCCGCAGCGGGGACATCGCCGTCGATCTGTACCGGCCGGTCGATCTGCAGTGCTGGTGGCTGTCGCTGGATCTGGGGCGGGCGCTGTTCCAGCTGCTCGGGCGCGGGGTGGTGCCGCTGGTGGTGGGGGCGCTGGCGTTCCCGCTCGCGCTGCCGCACGACGGCTTGCGGTGGCTGGCGTTCCTGGTGGCGGTGGTCCTCGGCTGCGTGGTGAGTTTCGCGCTGCGCTATCTGGTGGCGATGTCGGCGTTCTGGTTCATGGACGGCAACGGCGCGGTGCAGATGTACGGGATCGTCGGCACGTTCTTCTCCGGGATGCTGCTGCCGCTGAACGTGTTCCCGGGCACGATCGGTGACGTGGCGCGGGCGCTGCCGTGGTCGGCGCTGCTCCAGGTCCCGGCGGACGTGCTGATGGGCACGCATCCCGGCCGGGGCCCGCTGGGCAGCTTCCTCTTCCAGGCCGGCTGGGCGGTGGCGCTGCTCGGGGCGGGCCGGCTGTTGCAGCGGGCGGCGACGCGGCGGGTGGTGGTGCAGGGTGGCTGAGCAGGGGACGACGGAGGCCGCGGGCGCCGGGTGGCGGACCGAGGCGCGCGCCCAGGGCCGGGCACTGACGGCCTGGCGGATGTTCCGCATGATCTCCGGGGCGTGGATCCGCTCCACGATGGCGTACCGGGCGTCGTTCGCGCTGACCGCCTTCGGGAACTTCGCGATGACGGGCCTGGAGTTCTGCGGGATCCTGCTGATGTTCTCGCAGGTCGACCGGCTCGGCGGCTACACCCTCCCCGAGATCGCGTTCCTGTACGGCACCGCGGGATCCTCGTTCGGTCTCGCCGATCTGTTCGCCGGGTCGCTGGGGCGGACCGGGCGGCGGGTGCGGGACGGGACGCTGGACGTGTTCCTGGTGCGGCCCGCGCCGGTCCTGGTGCAGCTGGCGGCGGACCAGTTCGCGCTGCGCCGGGCCGGCCGGATCAGCCAGGGTCTGGTGGTGCTGGTGTGGGCCGCGGTGACGATCGACGTGGCCTGGACGCCGGTGAAGGTGCTGCTCGTGCCGCTCCTGGTGGTCAGCGGGGCCGCGATCTTCACGGCCGTGTTCATCGCGGGCGCGTCGTTCCAGATCGTGGCGCAGGACGCGGCCGAGGTGCAGAACGCGGCGACGTTCGGCGGGAACGCGCTGCTCCAGTACCCGCCGACCGTGTTCGGCGACAACCTGCTGCGGGGCGTCACGTTCGTCCTGCCGCTGGCGTTCGTGAACTGGATCCCGGCGCTGTACATCCTGGGCCGTCCCTATCCGCTGGACCTGCCGCGGTGGGTGGCCTTCGCGCCGCCGCTGGTGGCCGCGGTGTGTCTGGCGGTGGCGGGCCGGGTGTGGCGGGGTGCGCTGCGGGGCTATCGGAGTACGGGAAGCTGAGAGGGGTCGATGGGGTGAGCGGGGAGCCGCTGATCGAGGTGGACGGCGTCGAGAAGGTCTTCGACGTGCGCAGGAAGGCCGGGTTCATGCGCCGGGAGCGGCGCGAGGTGCGGGCGGTGGACTCGCTGACGTTCGGCGTGCCGCGCGGCGAGATGGTCGGCTACATCGGTCCGAACGGTGCCGGGAAGTCGACCACGATCAAGATGCTGACCGGCATCCTGACGCCGAGCGCGGGCCGGCTGCGCGTCGCGGGCATCGACCCCTCGCGCGAGCGGTCCAGGCTCGCCCACCGCATCGGCGTCGTCTTCGGGCAGCGCACCACGCTCTGGTGGGACCTGCCGCTCATCGACTCGTACCGGCTGATGCGCCGCATGTACCGGATCCCCGACGCCCGGTACGCGGAGAACCTGGACCGGTGCGTCGAACTCCTGGAGATGGAGGAGCTGTTGGAGGTGCCGGTGCGGCAGCTCTCGCTGGGGCAGCGGATGCGCGGCGACATCGCGGCGGCGCTGCTTCACGACCCGGAGGTGCTGTACCTGGACGAGCCGACGATCGGCCTGGACATCGTCTCCAAGGTCAAAGTCCGGGAGTTCCTGCGGGACTTGAACGCCGAGCGCGGCACGACGGTCCTCCTGACCACGCACGACCTCACCGACATCGAGCAGCTCTGCCGCCGCGTCATGGTGATCGACCACGGGCGTCTGATGTACGACGGTGATCTCGACGGGCTGCACGAGCTGGGCGGCGGCGAGCGCACCCTCGTCGTCGACCTGGAGCGCGAACTCCCCCCGATCGAGGTGGAGTTCGCACGGGTGGTGAAGGTGGACGGGGTGCGGCAGTGGCTGGCGTTCCCCGCCGACCGTTCGGCGGCGCCGCTCGTCGCCGAGATCGCCGGGCGCTATCCGCTGGCCGATCTGTCGGTGCGGGAGCCGGACATCGAGAGTGTGATCGCACGGATGTATGCCGGGGGTGCTTCATTGGCGTACTGACGCCCGTACGCTGAAAACATGACGGACGCAGCGCTCCCGGACCGCCCCGACGAGTCCGGACCGAAGGACGACGGCCTCGATCTCCGGGCCTCCGACGCCGACCGCGAGCAGGTCGCCGAGCGGCTGCGCGACGCGCTGGCCGAGGGGCGTCTCGACATGGAGGAGTTCGGGGAGCGTCTGGAGGAGACGTACAAGGCGCGTACGTACCGTGAGCTGCTGCCCGTCACCCGTGATCTGCCCGGCGCGGCGACGCCCGCGCCGGTGAACCTCACGAAGGAGCCGCTGCCCGAGGGCGCCGTCGACTGGGCGGCGCGGATTGGGGGCGCCGCGGGCGGGTCCGCGTGGGGCGTCGGCGTCCTCTCCGGGTTCGAGCGCAAGGGGCGGTGGACGGTGCCGGCCCGGATGGACTGCGTGGCCGTCATGGGCGGCGGTGAACTCGACCTGCGCGAGGCCAACTTCGAGTCCCGCGAGACCGTCCTCAACTGCGTCGCGATCATGGGCGGCGTCAATGTGATCGTGCCGCCCGGCGTCGAGGTCGTCGTGCGCGGCATCGGCATCATGGGCGGCTTCGACCACAGCGAGTCCGGGGTGCCGGGGGATCCCGGGGCGCCGCGCGTGGTGATCACCGGGTTCGCCTTCTGGGGCGGCGTCGGGGTCGAGCGCAAGCTCCCCAAGGCCGAGCGGCAGCGCCTGAAGGAGGAGCGGCGCCGGGAGCGCCTGGACCGCAGGGAGGACCGCCGTGCCCTTCTCGACGGGCACCACGGCCTCCATGGCGACCGTATCGAGCGGCACCGCGAGCGCATGGAGGAGCACCTCGACCGCCTGGAGGAGCGTCAGGAGCGCCGCAACCGCCGCCGCCACGGGGACTGAACCGGGCTGTGCGGCGGGTCAGGCGCGGCGTGCGGCCCAGACGACGCGCTCGGTGCGTACGGCGAGGTCCGCGCGGTGCAGCAGGCCGTTCGGGCTGTCGGGGTCGAGGAGTTCGTCGAGCGCGGTGAGGTCTTCGGGGCTCAGGGCGGGGGCGGCGACGTCGCGGACGCGCCGCAGGCCGGCCATGGCGTAGCGCCCGATGGTGTCGCTGCGCCCGCCCTCGATGTCGACGGCGACGGTGCGCTTGTCCTCCACGGCGAACCCGGCGGCGGTCAGCATCGGGCCCCAGTCGGCGCCGCGGTGCGGGACGTGCTCGGCGTGGTGGCTGTCGGTCGCGGCGTGCACGCGGTCTTCGAGGCCGGGCCGGCCCTCGGGGGCGTCGGCGGGCAGGAAGCGCGGGAAGCCGGCGAGCTCGACGACGGCGAACAGGCCCTCGGGGGCGAGCAGTTCGCGGACGGCCGCCAGGGCTCGGGCGGGGTCGGCCAGATGGTGCATCGAGGCCGAGGCCCACACCAGATCCGGCGTGCCGAGGTCCGGCCAGCGGTCGCCGTCGAGGTCGGCCTGCACGGTCCGCACGCGCCCTTCGACGCCGCGGGCGCACGCCTTCTCGCGGAGGAGCTGAAGGTGCCCGGCGGAGGTGTCGACGGCGGTGACGTGCGCGTCGGGGAAACGCTCCAGGAGCGCGAAGGTGCCCGCGCCGGTGCCGCAGCCCAGGTCCACGATCTGGTGCGGCGCGCCCTTCAGCGGCAGCCAGGCGGTGAGGGACGCGATGTGCTCGGACAGCACCTCGGCGTCCAGGTCGAGGATCTCAGCCTGGCCGGCGTCGTCGTGCTGGTGGGGGGTGTGCTCATGCGCTCGGTTCATGGTGACACCGTAGACGCGGCATGCGCGTGATGCATGGCCTCTTGCTCGAAAGGCAAGAAGGTGACGTACTGAGCTGCCCGGCGCGCAAGATTACGACCCGGTGTCCGTGCAGTCGGCCTCGGTGCCGTCGCCGGGGTCCTTCTGGTGGCCGCGCCGGGCGTCGCGGTCGAAGATGCCCAGGATCTCGCACGGTCCGCCTTCGGCGCCGATGGCGTGCGGCATCATCGTGGGGAATTCCGCGGCCTGGTTGGTCTCGATGCGAAAGCGCCGGTGGCCGAGCATGAGGACGGCCGTCCCGGACAGGACGACGAGCCACTCGCGCCCGGGATGGGCGCGCATGCGGGCGGGATTGTCGGGCGGCGGGTTCGTCATCCGCTGCCGCATCACGCTCATCCCGGGGTCGCCCTTGACCGGCCAGCGCATCAGCCCGTGGGCGCCGTCGATCATCGGGCTGATGACGACGTCGTCGGCGGCGTTCTCCACGAGCTGGTCCAGCGTGGTGTCGAGGGCGCGGGCGAGGGTGACCAGTTGGTCCAGGGCGAGGCGTCGCTGACCGTTCTCGATCCGGCTCAGTGAGGACTGGCTGAGGTTGGCCCGGGTGGCCAGTTCCTCCAGGGACCAGCCCTGTGCGACGCGCAGGGCGCGGATCCGTTTGCGTACGAGGCTGTCCAGCTGCCCATCTTCTTGCGTCATGGGCAACATCGTATGCCCTGGATGCAAAACGGGCTTACGGTCGCTGACACACCCACCCGGCGAGCCGGCCCTGTCCCGGCGCCGGTCAGGCATGCCCCTCGTCCGGCATGCCCTCCTGGAAGGAAGATCATGAGCACCAGTCAGCCTCCCCGGGCGCCGCATGCGGCGGCGGACGCCGGGGGCACGCCGGACGCGCGTCAGCTGCGCGCGATCCTGATCGCCGTCTCGCTCGCGCTGATGGCCGTCATCGCCTCGGTGTCCGGGCTGAACGTCGCCCAGACCCACCTGGCCGTCGAATGGGGCGCCTCGCAGAGCACCGTCCTGTGGATCATCAACATCTACACCCTGGCCCTGGCCGCGCTGCTGCTGCCGCTCGGCGCGATCGGGGACCGTCTGGGCCGCAAGCCCATGCTGATCACCGGCCTCGTCGTCTTCGGCGCCGCCGCCGTCGTGGCCGGACTCGCCCCGTCGCCCGCCGTGATGCTCGGCGCCCGCGCGGTCGCCGGGGTAGGCGCCGCGATGATCATGCCGATCACGCTGGCCGTCATCACCTCGACCTTTCCCGAGGAGAAGCGGGGCAGGGCCATCGGCGTGTGGACCGGTGTCGCCGGAGGCGGCGGCATCCTGGGCATGTTCCTCTCCGCCCTGCTGGTCGACGTCGCCGACTGGCGGTGGCTGTTCGTCCTGCCCGTGGCCCTGGTCGCCGCCGCGCTGGCGATGACGCTGAGGTCGGTGCCCAACTCGCGCGAGCACGCCACCCGTTCGTTCGACACCGTCGGCGCGCTGTTCTCCGCCGTCGCCGTGGTCGGTCTCATCTTCGTCCTCCAGGAAGGCCCCGAGCGGGGCTGGACCGATCCCGTCAGCCTGACCGGCCTGGCCGTCGGCGTCGGCGCCGCCGTCGCCTTCGTCGCCTGGGAGCTGCGCCGCCGCGACGCCGCACTGCTGGACGTGCGCCTGTTCCGCGAGCGCGGCCTGACCGGCGGCTCCGTCACGCTGCTCGTCGTCTTCGGTGTCCAGGCCGGGATCGCCGTCGTCCTGTTCCCGTTCTTCCAGGCGGTACTGGGCTGGTCCGGGCTGCTGTCCACCGCGGCGATGATGCCCATGGCCGTCATGATGATGGTGGCCTCCGGCCTGGCCCCCAAGCTGGCCGTGACGATCGGCGCCCGCGCCACCATGGCCGTCGGCGTCGCCCTGGCCGCCCTCGGCCTGGCCCTGATGGCCCTGTTCGTGTCCGTCGACGGCGGCTACCTGTCCGTCCTGGCCGGCATGCTCGCCATGGGGGTCGGCATGGGTCTGTCGATGACGCCCTCCACCGAGGCCATCACCGGCTCCCTTCCCCGCGCCAAGCAGGGCGTGGCCTCCGCGCTCAACGACGTCACCCGCGAGCTCGGCACCGCCCTCGGCGTCGCTCTGCTCGGCGCTCTGCTGGCCAGCGGCTACCGCGGCGCCATCGACGACCGGCTCGACGGCATCCCCGCGAGCGCCGCGGACACCGCCCGCGAAGGCATCGCCAACGCCGTCGAGGTGGCCCCCGAGACCGGCGGCCACGCCCACGCCCTCATCCGCGCCGCACAGCAGTCGTTCGTCGACGGCTGGCAACAGGCCCTGTGGATCGGCGCCGCCGTGCTCGCCGCGCTGCTCGTCCACGTCGTCCTGCGCGGCCCGGCGGACCGCACCCCCGCCGAGGCCGACGAAGGGGCGACCGCGCGGGCCGGAACCGCGCCGAGCGCCGCCGCCCGCTGACCACAGCCGAGAACCCCGCGCGGGCGCCGCCCGCGCGGGGTTCCTCCGGTCAGAGCTGGGCGCCGGTGGTGCCCTTCAGCGAGGTCAGGTCGAAGGTGTCGGCCATCTTCCGGTACCCGGCGTCGCTGGGGTGCAGATGGTCACCCGAGTCGAACTGCGGCAGCAGCTTGCGCGGGTTGTACGGATCGCGCAGCGCCCGGTCGAAGTCGACGTAACTGTCGTAGACCTTGCCCGCGCGGATCTGCTCGTTCACACCCTGCCGAACGACCTCGAGCCGGGGCTCGTACCCGCGGTGCCCCTGGAACGGCATGAGGGTCGCACCGACGACGCGCAGCCCGCGCGCGTGCGCCTGCCGCACCAGCTCCCGCAGCCCCTCCACGATCTTGGCGGGGTCGGTCTGCTGCGGGTTGCGCAGGATGTCGTTGATCCCGAGGTCGATGACGACGGCCCGCACCCCGGGCCGGTCGAGCGCGTCGCGCCCGAAGCGGGACAGCCCGCTCGGATTGTTGGCGGGGCGCCCGAGCCCGTCGGACAGCACGCGGTTGCCGCTGATGCCCTGGTTCGAGACGCCGTAGCGCGGGGCACCCGACTCGGTGCGCAGCCGGTCGGCGAGCACGTCCGTCCAGCGCCGGTTGGCACCCATGGTGGAGGTGATGCCGTCGGTGAGCGAGTCACCGATGACGACGACGGTGCCCGCGGCCTCGTTGCTGAGCACGTCGAGGGCGGTCAGGTAGCGCCAGTACGGGCTCTGTTCGGTGAACCGGGTGCCGGTCGGGTCCTCCACGACGTCGCCGCTCGCGACGTACGACATCTGCCGGGCCTGCGGGTGATAGGTGACCGGTCCCGACGGGGTGGGGGAGTAGGTGGTGACGAGCATGTCCGAGGCGCTCGGCACCCGCAGCCGCACCGCGTCGCTGACGACCTGCGAACCGGCGGCGATGACCACCGAGGTGTTCCCGGAGAAGGTCAGGCGGCGCAGCGTGCCGGCCAGCGCGGTGGGGTTGTTCGGCGCGGAGGCCACGGCGATCGACGCGTGCGTGATGCTGAGCGGCTGCTGCCCGTACAGATTGGAGAGCGTGACACGGGCACCGGTGCCGCCGATGCTCGTATGCACGACATTGCGGATGGAGCGGCCGGAGAAACCATTCCTCTCCGTGCCGGGCTCGGCGCCCGCCGGGGCGGCCGACCAGCTGCCGGCCCAGGTGCCGGTGGAGGCGGGCGCGGCGGAGCTGCGCGGGTGGGCGCCGCTCGCCTGGATGTTGTCGTCGCCGCTCCTGAGGACGCCGGAGAAACCGACGTAGATAGCGGCAGAGATCACTACGGCGACCGCGACGAGCGCGGCCAGCAGCACATAACCGTGACGCCTGGTCATGCGGTGTGTGTCTCCTCGGGCAGGGGGAGCGTACGGCTCCGGTGTGATGATCCCATGATGCGTCATGGGGCGAGACGAGGCCGACACTGCCCCCCTCCGCCCATTGAGACGCCGGGAACTTGTGGTTCGTTCCGTTAGTAGGGCAGGAAGGGACAATGTGTGAGGGGGATGACATCGGAGCGACGGATGCCGGAGCCGGAAGCGGCGATGAGCGGGACGATCGGGATGGCTGGGACGGCGATCGGGGCGACCCGGGCGACCGGGGCGGCCGCGCCACGGGCGCGCACCGGCCCGGAGGCGGGCGCGAGGCGACGGGCGTGAGGCGAACGAGGCGTGAGGCGAACGATGGGTGAGGCGAGCGATGAGTGAGGCGGACGTGCGATGAGCGATCTGGACAAAAGGGGTGAACCGGGCGGGGGTGGCTCTGGGCAGTATGCCCATGGGCCCGCCGCGCCACCCCGCACCGCCCGCCGCTCCGTCACCGAGTTCACCGCCGCGGACGAGGAGAAGCGTCGCGGGGTGCGCCGGATGAAGGCGACGGCGACCGGCCTGCTGGTCCTCGTCGCGATCGTCTACGCCCTGGCCACCTGGGCGGAGCACTCCGGCGCGGGCGCCTGGACGGGCTATGTCGCGGCGGCCGCCGAGGCCGGCATGGTCGGCGCGCTCGCCGACTGGTTCGCGGTCACGGCCCTCTTCCGCCACCCCCTCGGCATCCCCATCCCGCACACCGCGATCATTCCCCGCAAGAAGGACCAACTGGGCGTATCGCTCGGCGAGTTCGTCGGGGAGAACTTCCTCTCCGGCGACGTGGTCCGCGACCGCCTGCGCTCGGTCGGCATCGGCTCCCGGCTCGGCGCCTGGCTCGCCGAGCCCAAGAACGCGGACCGGGTGACGGCCGAGCTGGCCACCGCGCTGCGCGGCGCCCTCACCGTGCTCCGCGACTCCGACGTCCAGGCCGTCGTCGGCGAGGCCATCACGCGCCGCGCCGACAACGCCGAGATCGCGCCCGGCATCGGCAAGATGCTGGAGAAGGTCGTCGCGGACGGCGGCCACAAGCGCGTCGTCGACCTGGTGTGCACGCGGGCACACGACTGGCTCGTCCTGCACTCCGACTCGGTGATGGACGCCGTGCAGGGCGGGGCGCCCGGCTGGACCCCGCGGTTCGTGGACAAGCGGGTCGGCGAGCGGGTCTACAAGGAGCTGCTGCGCTTCGTCACCGAGATGCGCGACATGCCCGAGCACCCGGCGCGCGGCGCCGTCGACCGTTTCCTGCGGGACTTCGCGGGCGACCTCCAGTCCGACTCCGACACCCGGGCCCGCGTCGAGCGCCTGAAGTCCGAGGTGCTGGGCCGCTCCGAGGTGCAGGACCTGATCGCCTCCACCTGGTCGGCGGTCCGCTCGATGATCGTGGCGGCGGCCGAGGACGAGCGCAGCGAGCTGCGGCTGCGGGTGCGGGCGTCGCTGCTCTCGCTCGGGCAGCGGATGGCGTCCGACCCGAAGGTGCAGGGCAAGGTCGACGGCTGGGTGGAGGGCGCGGCGGTGTACGTCGTGACCACGTACCGGGCGGAGATCACCTCCCTCATTACGGACACGGTGGCCGGCTGGGACGCCGAGCACACCTCCCGCAAGATCGAGGCCCACATCGGCCGCGACCTTCAGTTCATCCGGATCAACGGCACGGTGGTCGGTTCGCTGGCGGGGTTGTTGATCTACACGGTGTCGAAGGCGCTGGGGGCGTAGCCGAGACAAGCCCCTCCGGCGGATGTCACAACAAGCCCCTCCGGCGATTGAGGAGCGGGGTCCGGGGCGGAGCCCCGTGGCGGTGAGTCTGGTGCGGAGGCGCCTTTTCGGGGCACCCGGGAGAGGCCATTTCCCTCGACGAGGAGGGCCCCATGTCCCTGGGCCAGCAGCACCCCGGTACCGGCGGAGCCCCCGGCACCGTCACCACAGCCGTACCGGCCCGCCTGGACCGCCTGCCGTGGTCCCGCTGGCACTGGATGGTCGTCATCGGCCTCGGCACGGTCTGGATCCTCGACGGCCTGGAGGTCACGGTCGTCGGCAACATCGCGGGCCGCCTGTCCGAGTCCGGCAGCGGCCTGCCCATCTCCTCCGCGCAGGTCACCGGCATCGCGGCCGCCCTGTACGTGGCGGGTGCCTGCGCCGGAGCCCTGTTCTTCGGCTGGCTGACCGACCGGTTCGGCCGCAAGAAGCTCTTCCTGGTGACCCTGGCGGTCTACCTGGCGGCGACGGCCCTGACCGCCGTCTCCTTCTCCACCTGGTGGTTCTTCGTCTTCCGCTTCTTCACGGGCTTCGGCATCGGCGGCGAGTACGCGGCCATCAACTCGGCGATCGACGAGCTGATCCCGTCGAAGTTCCGCGGCCGCGTCGACCTCATCATCAACGGCAGCTTCTGGCTCGGCGCGATCGGCGGCTCGCTGCTCTCGATCGTCGCCCTCGACACGGACCTGTTCGCGAAGAACGTCGGCTGGCGCCTCACCTTCGCCCTCGGCGTGGTCCTCGGCCTGGTCATCCTCCTCGTCCGCCGCAACGTCCCCGAGAGCCCCCGCTGGCTGTTCATCCACGGCAGGGGAGAGGAGGCGGAAGCCCTGGTGACGGAGGTCGAGGACAAGGTCCGCGCGGAACACGGCGACGAATCCCTGCCCCCACCCGCCGGCGAGATCACCATCCACCAGCGCAAGAGCATCGGCTTCGGCGAGATCGCCCGTACCGTCTTCCGCTCCTACCCGCGCCGCACCACCCTCGGCCTCGCGCTCTTCATCGGCCAGGCGTTCCTCTACAACGCGATCACCTTCGGTTTCGGCGCCATCCTGACCACCTTCTACGACGTGCCGACCGGCTCCACCGGCTACTACTTCGCGATCATCGCGGCCGGGAACTTCATCGGCCCGCTGCTGCTCGGCAAGCTCTTCGACACCGTCGGCCGCCGCATCATGATCTCCTCCACATACCTGCTCTCCGGGGTGCTGCTCTTCGCCACGGCCTGGCTCTTCGACCGCGGCTCGCTCACCGCGACCACCTTGACGGCCTGCTGGTCGGTGGTCCTGTTCTTCGCGTCGGCGGGCGCCTCCAGCGCGTACCTCACCGTCTCGGAGATCTTCCCGATGGAGACGCGCGCGATGGCGATCGCCTTCTTCTACGCGGTCGGCACGGCGGCCGGCGGCATCAGCGGCCCGCTGCTCTTCGCCGACCTCACCAAGAGCGGCAAGGTCGCCGACACGGTCCTCGCCTTCCAGATCGGCGCCGGGCTGATGTGCCTGGCGGGCCTGGTGGCGGTGGCGTTCGCGGTCCGGGCGGAGGGCAAGTCGCTGGAGGACGTGGCCCGCCCGCTGTCGGCGGTGTCGCCGCCGGGGTGACAGCATCGGCGCCATGGGAACGCGGCGCGCGCGGCAGACGGTGGCCGTCCTGGTCAGGGACGGTGTGCTGCCCATGGAACTGGGCCTGGTCCACCAGCTCTTCGGCTCGGCCCGCGACCCGTCGACGGGCGACCGCCTCTACGACGTCCGTACGTGCGCGCCCCGGCCGGGGAAGATCCGTACGGACGCCGATTTCCCCATCTACGCGGAACACGGCCCGGAGACGGTCAAGGCGGCCGGCACCGTCCTGGTCCCGGCCTCGCACGAGTCGGACGAGACGCTGCGCCCGGGCGGCCTGGACGACGAGCTGGCATCGCTGATCGATTCCGTACGCGGGCGCGTGGCCTCCATCTGCACGGGCGCGTTCGTCCTGGCGGCGGCGGGCCTGCTGGACGGGCGCCGGGCGACGACGCACTGGATGTCGTCGGCGCACTTCGCCCGTACGTTCCCGGCCGTCACGGTCGACGCCGACGTCCTGTACGTGGACGAGGGCCCGGTCCTCACCTCCGCCGGTGAGGCGGCCGGCATCGACCTGTGCCTGCACATGATCCGCGCGGACCACGGCGCGGCGGTGGCGGCCGAGGTCGCCCGCCGCACCGTCGTACCCCCGTACCGGGAGGGCGGCCAGGCCCAGTACATCCGCCGCCCGGTCGAGGAGGAGGGCCTGACCTCGACGTCACCGTCACGGGCGTGGGCCCTGGAACACCTCGCCGAACCCCTGTCCCTGGCCGATCTGGCGGCGCGCGACGGCCTGTCGGTCCGCACCTACAACCGCCGCTTCCGCGAGGAGACGGGCGTCACGCCGATGACCTGGCTCGCCACTCAACGCGTGGACCGGGCACGGGAGTTGCTGGAGCAGACCGACCACACGGTGGACCGCATCGCGGCGGAGACGGGCTTCGGCACGGACGTCTCGCTGCGCCAGCACTTCCAGCGCCGCCTCGGGGTGTCGCCGGGGGCGTACCGGGCCACGTTCCGGGGACGATGACGGGCATGACACAGATCCGCAGAGCGGTCCCGAACCTCCAGGTGGCCCCCGGCGAACAGGCGGTAGCCGCGAACCGCGACTTCTACGGCACCCTCGGCTTCGAGGAGGTCATGAACCTCGGCTGGGTCACGACCCTGGCCTCCCCGAGCCACCCGGAGGCCCAACTCACCTTCCTGACCCACGACGCGACGGCCCCGGTGGTGCCGGACGTGAGCGTGGAGCTGGGCAGGGTGGAGGACGTCGACACGGCCTACGAGGCCCTCCGGGCAGCGGGCGCCGAGATCGTCCACCCCCTCCAGGACGAGGACTGGGGCGTCCGCCGCTTCTTCGTCCGGGATCCGCAGGGGCGGGTGGTGAACGTACTGGCCCACCTGAAGTAGGCCGCCCCTGTAAGGGGCGCGGGGAACTGCGCGAGCAACCACGAAGAGAGCCGCACCCGAAAAACCACCCATGGGCGAGCGAAGCTCGCTTCAGGGGCGCGGGGAACTGCGCGAGAAGCGGCCACCGGCGGCCGGCCGACCAACGACCCATCAGGGGCGCGGGGAACTGCGCGACCAGCCCCCACCGGCCCGCGGACAAACGACAACCGATGGCCGCGGCCGGGCCCGCAAGGGCTCAGGCCCGACGGTCCACGACCACATAAGACGCGGCGGCGACGGCACCCGCGACCCCGAACACAGCAGGCCAGGCCCCCACCTTCTTGGCCAGCGGATGCGACCCGGCGAACGCGACAACGTAGGCCCCGGTCAGCACCCCGGCCACCTTCCCACCCCGCACCTTGGTCCACTGCGTGGCGGCGGCGGCCCCGGCGACGGCGAGCACGGCACCGCCCAGCTGGCGCTTCTTGGTGAAGCGCGCGGTGGCGTACCCCCCGACAAGTCCGGCGGCGGCGATGGGAGCGGTGGGCAGGGTGCGGGCCATGGAATCTCCTGGTGGACGGAGCGCCGGACCGGATGCCCGGCAATGCACTGAGTGGCACCGGTTGGGCGCCGTTTGCGAGGTTACGCCGCGCGTACCGGGCCGGTACCGACGGGCCGGAGACTGTGCTCCGGGTCACTGGCTGACCCTGTTCGCGCTGGGCGTGACGTTTATGCCCAACGGTGAAGCGCACCTCGTACGCCGTCGTCCGGGGCAGGGTCGTGGTGATCCGTTCCGTCGACGTGTGGAGGTCGCCCCATGGGCCTGGACCCGAGGCGCCTGCTGCGCTCTTCGCCGTACCGGCCGGTGGTCGGTCATCCGACGCTGCGTCGGCTCCTCCCGGGTTTCGCCGTCTCGGCACTGGGCGACGGCATGGCCGTGGTGGCGGTCAGCTGGCTGGCGATCGAGCTGGCGCCGGCCGCGGACCGCGGGATCTGGGTGGCGTCGGCGGCGGCCTCCTACACCTTGTCGGGAGCGGCGGGAGCGTTGCTGCTCGGCCGCTTCCTCCGCCACCGGCCTGCCGCGGGACTGGTCGGCTGGGACGCGGCACTGCGTGCGGCGGCGCTGGGCGCCATCCCGGTGCTGCACGCCTTCGGCGTGCTCGGTATCGAGGGGTACGTCGCCTTGCTGGCGATCTCTTCCGTGCTGCACTCATGGGGGCAGGCAGGTGTCTACACGCTGATCGCGAGGGTGCTGCCGGAGCGCGACCACTTGGCGGGCAACGCCGTTCTGTCGGGCGTGGGGTCGATCGCCACGGTGGTGGGGCCGCCGCTGGCGACGCTGCTGATCGTGTTCGGGGGCCCGGCGACCGTGCTGGCCGTGGACGCGGCGACGTTCCTCGTCCTCGCGGTGACCTTCCTGGTAGCCGTCCCGAAGGACGCTGTTCCGGAGCCCGAGGACGACACCGCCTCGCGGACGGCCGGTTTCGCGGTGATCCGGCGCGTGCCGGGACTGTCCGGCCTCCTCGCCCTGAGCTTCGCGTTCTTCCTCCTGTTCGGCCCGGTGTACGTGGCGCTCCCGCTGTATGTGTCGGACGACCTGGGCGCCTCGGCCGGTGTCCTGGCGGGGTTCTACACCGCCTTCGGTATCGGCGCGGTGGCGGGCTCGGTGCTCACGCCCTTTCTCCGCCGGTGGCGCATGTGGCCCACGACGGTCGGCATCGTCATCGGCTTCGGCGTACTGGTGCTCCCGCTGGGTGTGGGCGCCCCGACAGCCGTTTCGGTCGTCTGTTTCGGAGCGGCCGGGCTGCTCTGGCCGCCGTACTCGACGCTGTCGACCACCCTCTTCCAGCGCGCGGCGCCCAGCACGCTGCTGCCCCAGACTCTCGCGGCGAGCTCTGCCGTCCGCGTCCTGTCGGTGCCCCTGGGCACGGCCCTCGGCGGACCGCTGGTCGCCGCCCTCGGCGCGGTCGGCGCGCTGCGGCTGTCCGGAGCGGGCATCGGGGCGGTGGGCCTGATCGCCGCCTTGGTGCTGGCCGTGCGGGCCGCGCGGCCGCACCGCGCGTCGGAGGCGGACGCCGCGCGGTCCGACGCGGAGGCGGGGACGGCGCGCGGGATGGGGCGAGAGGTGCGGCAGTAGCGGGCGGGCGGGGGCGGTGCGGCTGCCGCATCGAGCCTGATCGGCCAAGACCCGCACGGGCGGGCCTGCCGCAGCTCATCCGCGTCCGAAATCAGCCACCCCACCCGGATCCGGACAACACCCGGCGGCGCCGCCGACTGCCCAGGGCGCGGGAGAGGGAAGGTACCGATCGAGAAGCTCCGCATCCCCCCGCACCCCCATCTCCTCCCGCGGAATGCGCTGCCACAGATGCAGCATCAGATCGGAAACGGACCCGGCCAGCTCGACAAGACAGCACCCACTGCCCTGATTCAGCAGTACGTCATCGGCGTCGACCTGCACGATCCAGCTGCGGAACCCGTCGGTCTGCGTGATCCGCAACCGCTCGCCTCGCCCCGGCGGCGTCTGCCCCCAGGCCTGCCGCGCAGGAGCCAGCACCTCGAAGACATGACTGACGGCGTCGGCGGCGAGCCAGGTCTCCACGGGCGCGGGCGTCCCGGCGGCGCACTCGGCGTCCCACCGGTGCACGGCGGCCTCGATGGCCTGCAACCGCATCCAGAACCCGACGTTCCGCCCACCGAGGTCCCCCGCAGCCCAGGACCACACCGGCTCCCCGGGATCCCGGGCGGCGAACACCTTCTCTAACTGATCGGCCCCATCCCGGAACCAGTCGAGCAGCCCCCGGGCCATCCACCCCCGCCCGACCGACTCGGGCAACCGCAGCACACCCGCATCCCCGAGCCCCACGGGCGGCTCCAACGACCGGGCCCCGACGATATGAGCGACCTGCCGATGAACGGTCCCGAGATGCACCACAAGCTCAACGACGGACCACCCGGAGCCCCCGGGCACGAGCGGCACATCCCGCCCCACCCACACCTCCACGGCCCGCTCGAACCCCGCCACTTCCCGCCGAAAACTCCCGACATGGTCGACGCCCCACATGACGGCCCTCCTTCCGCCGCGCCTCCCCGTCCCTTGAAGAAGCTACGACTCCGGACCCGCCCAGAGAACCGATTCGACGAGTCTTCAGCCGACCGGGATCCGGGTCACCGCCCTCGGCTCACTGCCAGCTGCACTGGTCAAGGAGAACCGTCGATCACCGGCCGGGCTCGGCATCCGCCGCTTCACGGCGCAGCTGTCCCGCCTCTTCGATCGGCATCGGCGATGTCCCGACGCCAATGCCGATCGAAGTCGACGAGGAGCTGTGGGGCGTACTGAGCGATGGCGGCGCGCTGTGCCTTCGGCGTTCTGTCCGGCATCGGGAGCACGGCCTCCGGCCCGGTGGAAGCGGTGGTCACGGGTAGTGGTCCTCCGGCGGTCGCGGGCGGGTGACGGGAACAGCGGCGAACGCTGTGTCCGGGACTTTGCGGACGCGTTCGTTCTGTTTGCCGCAACGGTATTGCGGAAGGCGCCGAGGCAGGAGCAATCCGCCGACTGTTCGCATCGGTGACCTTGCGAGGCGGGACGCGCCCGCTCGTGGGCCTTTCCCCGGTCGGGTGGACCAGCTGGTGAACGCCGACGAACGGCTCGGCTCGGCCGCAATCATCAGAGACGTGAACCTGCGCCTCCCTCCCAGGGCCTCCGCCACCCTCGTAGCGGCCTCTCCGGGCACCACGAAACTGACGGCGGGCGGAACGCAGGCATGTGGCGCGTAGTTCTGCACGTGACCCCGCTGACGGCGGCCCTGTTCGTCGTAGCGGCGGCGGCCCTGGCCCTCGTACTGTCCCTGTGGCGGTCCCGCGCCCCGGAGCCCGCCCGCCGAACGGCCCGCGTGCTGGGCGCGGCCTGGCTGCTCCTGGTCCTGGCGGCGCCCCTCGTACCGACGCAGCCGCTGGGCACCGGCGGCATGTCGGTGTTCCTGACTCCGGGGGAGCCGTGCTCGGCGCAGCCCTCGCCACACCGTTACACGCGGGCGGAGGGCGCCCGTTCCGGGCATGAGGAGCCCTGCTTACCGCCACTCCGCCGGGGGCTGCTCGGGGTTCGTCGGACGCAGCATCACAGAGAAGACCGGGGAGTCGGAGAAGGGCTGCTGATCACCGATCTTGCGGTAGCCCCACGCCTCGTAGACGGCTTCGACCGCACCGCTCCCGGACTTCGGGTTGACCAGGAGCGTCACTCGCTTCTCCGGCCGATGGCGCAGCCAAGCCTCATGAAGCTGCCAGGCCACGCTCCTGCCGCGCCATGGCTTGCGGACCACGATCTCGTTCAGGGAGACGGTGCGGGTGCCGTCCTCCCTGGACGTGTGGGCGGAGAGCGGCGTCAGCATGTTGTTCCACCACTTCGTATCGGCCGCGAGGGTGGTTCCGAAGCAGAAGCCGACAGGCTGTCCATCCTCGTATCCCAGGACAGCAGTCCAACCCGGCCGAGACGAGTACGCGGACAGCCGCTCGTCGAACCTGTCGAGGTCGTAGAACGGGCCGGTGAGCCCGAAGTCGCGGTGACGCACTTCGACATGGATATCGAGTATGTGCTGACGGATCCCGGGAAGGTCCGCGGCAACGTAGTGCTTGACGTCAACCGTCACAGTTTCTGCTCTCCTTCGGCATAGCGGTGAGCCCACTCGACCGCCACCTTGCTACCGCGAGCTGTCTTACCGATTCCTTGATCGAATTTACTCAGCAATGTGCGAGCACGGCCTGACAGGGGTGCTTCCAGGAGAGGTGAGGCCGTTGCGACAGCCTGCTCGGCCTCACCCTGGGCAAGTTGAGCCAACGCCAAATGGGCGCCGTAGTAGGTGCGATTGCGCTGGAACTCGGGTCGCAGCAGCGTCAGGGTCTGATGAAGGTAGGCCTCGGACTCGTCGTACCTGCCCAGTCGGCTCATGACGAGAGCCGACAGGCCGTTGAGCTCGGCCTGGTCGAAGAACGACATCCACGTGGGACGAACCGCGGCACGGTCGGCACGCCCATACGCCTTCTCTGCGTTGTCCAGCGCCCGACGTGCCGCTGCCTCCTGCCCGCGGACGGAGGACAGGATCCCTGCGAGACGCGCGCTGGCCAGCGAGCGGAACAGGGCGTCGTGGCGGCAGATGTAGGTGCGTCGGCCGGCTTCCGCGGCTGCTTGAGCCGTGTGGAGATGCTTTCGTTGGAGGGAGAGAAGGGCCGCGTGCCCCCACAGTCGCATCTGCATCTCGCTGCTCCCGGCCATGCCCGCGAGGGTCATCGCCCGGTCCAGATGCCCCTGCGCACGGTCGAATTCCTGGGCTTCCAGAGCCGCCCAGAGCGCCGTACCGGTGAAGGCCGCCGCCAGGTAGTACAGGCGCGCCCGAACGCGTTGGCTGGCTTGGCCGACAGCCTGGAGCTCCATGGCGTGCTGAGCGTGAGCCAGCGCGCGCGTCTCCAGCCTGATCCCGGCTCCGGCCGTGTTGTCCTCCGCGACGAGCTGGGAGAAGTTGCGCTCCAGCCGGTCCGCGTCCGTCATACCGACGCGATGCGACCCGGTGGATGGAGCCGCGGGAAGCAGGGCGGCCGCCGACAGCGAGGCGGTCGCCGATGTGAAAGTGCGTCGCCGCACTGGGTCCTCCGATGGTGCTCGTGCGGGTGCAGCGGGCGGAGAGAAGCCCAACTCCGCTGCGGATTCCCCGAATTCTGCTTCCAGAACGACGCGTTGTCTCTCCTGCGGCCAGCGAGTTCTTCCGCTGAGCCAATTGCGGACGTGTCGATCCGTGATCTTGCCCAGCTGCCCGGTCAGGTCGTAGATCCGCTGGTTCAGCCGCTCCGCGAGGCCTGTCTGAGTCAGTCCGGCGCGTTCCATCTGGGCCGCCAGGATCGGGTTTCCCGTCATGCGTCCACGATATTTTCGGTGCTCATCGAGCTCACCCTGGGAAGTAAAAACTTCCGGTTGAACGACGAGCGCTTGCGCTCTCAATTTCCTTTTCGTGAGGTGTGGTTGGGCGGTTGTCTGAGCGGTGCACGTCCCCGGTGGTGACGACAGGCGCACGACATCGGGGCGATGACGAGCAGGAGAGCCTCATGACCACCAACCCCTCAGAGGTCGAACAGCGCGCCGGGCGGCGGCAAGCCCCCGTCGCACCTCCGCCTGCCCACTCGCCTCCCGCGTCGCGTACCGGCCCGTGCCGGTCTCAGGACGTGATGAATGAGCGGATCGACGTGCCGCCTTCGCCCGTGGGCGACATCGCCCCCGAGGCTGCCGAGTGCGTCGGCATCCTGCGCCGGACCGCCGCCGACCGACTGGAGAACCTCGGGCTGGACAGTCTGCTCGACACCGCTGCGATCATCGTCTCCGAGCTGGTCACCAACGCGCTGTTACACACGAGCACCTCACAGATCCTGTTTCGGATCCGGCTCGTTGACGACTTCCTTGGGATCAGCGTCGACGACAGCATGACAGTTCATGCCGAGAAGACGGCTGCCGGTCCGACCGCCGAGTCGGGGCGGGGCCTCGAACTGGTCGCGGGCCTCCTCGCCGAGTACGGCGGACAGTGGGGAACGAGTGACGCAGGAAGCGTGACCTGGTGCGTCATACGCATTCCCGAGGCGGAGTAGGGATGGGTCATCCGCAGGGCAGACGCCTTCGCGCTCGTTCGACCCGCACCGTCGGGCACCGCCACGTGCCAGGGCCACCCTCCACCTGAGAGGTCGAGATGCGGTCTGTCGCAGCGACCGATGGCGGTACCCGCGGTAGGTGCTGCGCCAAGCGCCGTCGCAGCACCTACCGGGGGTCCTGCGGACTCTCCCGCCCATACCCGGGCGGAACGACTAGCGAGGAGTACGAGTGCTGATCGCTGCGGAGAAGAAGCCCAGCAAGCCGACCGCCGCCGTTGCGGAGCCGGTACCGGCCGACGAGTGGGAGCTGAAGACCACCATCACCCGGGCGCCGACGCCGATCGTTGCGGCCTGCGGCACCAGCGACGGATGCGGCAGCACCTGTGCGTCGGCCTGCGCGTCCAGCTGACCGATCCGCGCCGGTGCGGACGGAGCCTGAGCCGCCGCACCGGCGCACCGGCGCACCACTCACCGAGGAATGCTGATGACGACTCGTCCCATCTACCGCAGGCATGGTGACGCCCTGGTCCTGCGGGCCGCGGCGCTGCCCGTGCGTCGTCCGGTCGACTGGCCCGATGTCTCCTCGCAGGAGGAGTGCCGCCGATGGCTCGCCCACGTGTGGGCCGATGATGCCCTCGTTGCCGCGTTGCGTGCCGCGTCTCCGCGCCTGTCCGTCTTTGTGGAGCGGATCGTCGGTCGTGAGGGGAGCCCTGGGCCGAAGCGAGTGACCGCCGCGACCCTGTCCGTGGCCAGTTACCTCCTGCGCGCGGCTTCCCGGCCGACGCCCTTCGGTCTCTTTGCCGGTGTCGCCCTGGCGGAGTGCGGGCCGATCGCGGCAGAGTTCGGCACGGACCATCAGCCCGTCGCACGTCCCGACACCCTGTGGGTGGACCATGTGCGAAGGGACCTCCAGGCACGGCCGGATGTCCTGCCGGTCCTGTCCCTTCAGGTCAACACCCTTGCCTTCCGGCGCGGGGACAGCATCGGGTCGCCTCGCGCGGGCGGACGCCTGGCGGCCGCGCCGATCAATCGCCCGCTCGCCCGCCTCCTGGACGCCGCGGCCGAACCGATCGCGGGCCATGATCTCCTGCACGTACTCGAGGAGGCGGGAGGGACGCCGGAGCAGGCTCGGCGCCTGGTCGTGCAGGCACTTGAGGAGGAGTACCTGACCAGCAGCCTCGAAGCACCGATGACCGTGCCGTATCCCGTCGGTCACATTCTGCGCACCCTGCTGCCCCATGAGGACGTGCTCAAGCCGGAGACCGTGGAGATCCTCGACCAGTTGGGAATGATCGCGCTGCACCTGGCTCTGCACAACGAGGCTGCCGGCTGCACGGAGTTGCACCGGCACCGAGAGACGACCGATGCTCGGATGCGTGCCCTCCAGCCTGCGGACTGCCGGAGCAGGATCAGCCTCGACCTGCGTCTCGACGCCCGGGTCAGCGTTCCTCGGGAGGTCCTCGCCGAGGTGGAGCGTGCCGCTGACGCTCTCGTACGCCTCACCCGGACCCGCGGGGACTCGCCTGCCTGGGCCGCCTACCAGACCCACTTCTGGGAGCGGTACGGCGCTGGAGTTCTGGTCCCGGTTCGCGATGCCGTCGATCTGGCTACGGGCGTCGGGCTTCCCGCCGACTACCCGATGTCCGTGTGGACCGAGGTGCCGCTCAAGGTGCTGCCGCGCGATGAGCAACTCGCCGCGCGCGCCCAGCAGGCTGTCATGAAAGGTGAGCGCGAACTCGTCCTCACCGACTCGGATATCGACGAACTCGCCGGTGACGACGGCCAGGGGCCGACGGCGCCGCACGTGGAGATCGGGTTCAGGATTCGGGCTGTCAGCCAGAGAGCTGTGAGCAGGGGTGATTTCACGCTCGATGTGCGGCCGGCGTGGACGACCGGTGCCCTGTCCGGCCGCTTCGCGGCCGTCCTCGGGAGCCGACTGTCAGACCCGTACAGGACACTGCCCACCATGACCGAGGGAGCGCTGTCCGCACAGCTGTCCTTCATGCCCTGTTTCCCGCACTCCCAGAACGTCGGCCGTATCCCGGCCCTGCTGCCGTACGTCATCGCCGTGGGCGAGACCCGCGACGGAGGCGAGGAACTGATCGGGATCGATGACCTTGCAGTGTTCTCCACGGGTAAGGCGTTGCACCTGGTCAGCATGGAACGGCGACGTGTTGTGGAGCCCCACGTCTTCCACCCTCTGGCACTGGAGAAGCAGGCCCCACCACTGGCTCGCTTCCTGGCCATGCTGGGCCGCGGATTCGCCACGGCCTGGACCGCGTTCGACTGGGGCCCGGCTGCGGCCGGGCTGCCCTACCTGCCGCGCGTGCGATATCGCCGCAGCATCCTGGCCCCGGCCCGATGGAAGCTGCCCGCCGCCACGCTGCCGTCCGGCGCGTTCGGGCCCGGCTGGCACAAAGCGCTGAACGACTGGGCGACCGAGTGGCGTTGCCCGCCCCGACTGGACCTTGTCGACGACGATCGCACCGTGACCGTGGACCTGGCCGAGCCCCTCCATGCGCGCCTCGTCCACCACCACCTGCGGCGCCACAAGAGCGCCCTGTTCCAGGAGACGGCGAGCGATGAGGACCTCGGCTGGATCGGGCGCGCCCACGAGATCACCGTCCCGCTCGCCTCGACCCGCCCACAGGCGCCGCACCCGGACCTGTCCCACGCCCCCGTGGTGACGAACGAGACCCTGGCGCACCCCGGCGACGGCGAACAACCATGGGTGCAGGCCAAGGTCTTCACGCACCCCACCGCCATGGACGAGATCATCACCCGCCGCATGCCCCACCTGCTCGAACAACTCGGCACCACCCGGGTGTGGTTCGTGCGGTACCGATCGCTTCAGGAGACGGACCACCTTCGGCTCCGGGTGCCCACCGGCGGCCCGGAAGGGTATGCGGACACCTTACGAACGCTCTCGCACTGGACGCGGCAGCTCACCGCCGACCGGCTCGCCTCCCAGCTCGTCCTCGACGGCTACCGGCCCGAAACGGGCCGTTACAGCTCGATGGAAGCGGCCGAGGACGTGTTCGTCGCTGACAGTCTCGTCTCTTCCCGCATCCTCACCGACGTGCACGGCCTCGAACGAGAAACAGCATGCGCGTTCGGCATGATCGATCTGGCGCAGGGTTTCCTGGGCAACCGCGAGGGACTGACCTGGATGGCAGAAGTCCGAGCCGGCGGCAAGGGGCACCACGCCATCACGAGGCAGGCACTCGAACAGGCTGAAGCCGACCTTCTGTACAACGCCTCGCCGCACATGGCCCAGGCACTCCTGCGAAGGCGGGCCGCGCTGGGGACGTACCGGGCCCTGGTCGAAGACAGCCGCCTGGACCAGGTCCTCGAATCGCTGCTGCACATGCACCACAACCGGCTGATGGGCCCCGACCGGATCAGCGAAGCCGCGTCCCGTCACGCCGCACGCCAGACCTGCCGGTCCCTCGTCATGAGGAGGCCCGCGTGAGCCTCGACGACCTGGGCGCGGGTCTCGCCGGGACCGCTCTGTACGAGGTGGTGGCCGCCCGAGGCCGAGGAGACTGGACGGCCGCCCACGCCGCGACGAGGGCCGTCAACGCCCGGCCGGTCACCGCGCATCCGGAGCACGCGAGCCTCTACCGCGGTGCGCCCGCCGTCGCCTACGTGCTGCACACCGCGGGCCACCAGGCCTACGCGCGGGCACTGGCCGAACTCGACGCCGAAGTCGTCGCGATCGTCGCCGACCGCCTCCAGGTGGCACGGCGGCGCATGGACAGCGGGACCCCGCCGCCCCTATGCGAGTACGACCTGATCAGCGGCCTCACCGGGCTCAGCGCCTACCTCCTGCACCGCGGCCGCGACAACGCCCTGGAACAGATCTTGCGCTACCTGGTTCGGCTGCTCACCGAACCGCTCACCATCGATGGGCACCAGGTTCCCGGATGGTGGGCGGCCACCGACCCGCGCGGCGCGCCCGGCACCGGGCGGTTCCTGCACGGTCACGCCAACTTCGGTATCGCGCACGGCTTCACCGGCCCACTCGCTCTGCTCGCCCTCGCCCACCGCGCCGGACACACCGTCGCCGGGCAGGACCAGGCCCTCGCAGAAGGCATCGCCCACCTCACGCAGTGGACGCAGCCCCTCCAGGGCGGAGGCATCGGCTGGCCCGAATTCCTGTCCTTGGACGCCTACTTGAGAGGACCCGTGCCGGACGCGGAACCGGGCCGCCCGTCATGGTGCTATGGGACGCCGGGCATCGGCCGCGCCCTGCAACTCGCCGCCCTGGCCATCCATGACGACCAGGCACAGCAGCTCGCCGAGGACGCCGTGTTCCGCGCCATCACGGACGCGCGCCAACTGAGGCTCGTCAAAGACATGTCGGTCTGCCACGGATGGGCGGGAGTTCTCCTGGCCGTCGATCGGATCGGATCCGGCGCTGCCGCTCCTGAGATCACCCGGTGTCTGCCGACGCTCCGTGCGCACCTCAGCACATTCCCGGTGCGCCACGAGATACCCGAGAGCGCCGGTCTGCTCTCCGGCGACGCCGGCGTACTCCTCACGCTGCACACCATCAATGGCGCTCGTCCCATCAAGTGGGAGACGTGCCTCCTCCTCGACTGAAAGCGAACACGACTGTGAGCCACACCCCTACGGCCGACGAACTGCGGAACGGACTCGTCGACGAGATCCTCGGCGGGCGGAGTCTGCCCGCCGAAGTGGAGCGGGTGATGCGGCGCGTGCCCCGTGACACGTTCCTCCCGGGCCTTGAGCTCGACAAGGCGTACACGGACCAGGCCGTGACCATCAAGGACAACCCGGACGGCCCGCTCGCCCTGTCCTGCGCCTCCGTGCCCTCCATCGTGGCGATGATGCTCGCCCAGCTCGACGCCCAGCCCGGCGACAACGTCCTTGAGGTCGGAGCCGGCACCGGCTACAACGCCGCACTGCTCGCCGAGCTCGTCGGCGCAGGACGGGTCACCACCGTCGACATCGACTCGGACGTGGCCCTGCACGCCAGGACCGCGCTCAACAACGCGGGATACACGCGCGTCAAAGTCATCGAGCGTGACGGCCTGCTCAGCGCGGGGGAGCACGCCCCGTACGAACGGATCATCGCGACCGTCGGCGTCTGGGACATCCCGGCCACCTGGTGGAACCACTTGGTCGACGGCGGCCGCCTCGTGCTTCCGCTGCGGTGGCGCGGCCAGACCCGCTCCGTCGCCCTGACCCGCCGTGGCAACTCGCTCGTCTCGGACGGAATGGAGCTGTGCGGCTTCGTCCCGATCATCGGGCAGAACGGCGAGAAGACGCATCCGCTCAACACCGACAACACGATCCGCGTCCACTACGACGAGGACCAGGCCGTCGACGTCGACGCGCTAACCAACACACTGACCGGCACACTGGCCGACGCCTCGCTTCACGAGGCCCTGTCCGACTGCCGGGTCGGCGGTGAGGAGCCTTTCGACGGGGTGTGGCTGCGTGCCACGGCGAGCGACGATCGCGTATGCCGCCTGGAAGTCACCTCCGAGGCGCTGGAGAAGGACCTGGTGCGCAGGCCCGCGATCCCCGTCCGTAGCCCCGTCCTGGTCGAGGGAGACTCCCTGGCCTACATGATCGTGCACCGCGAAGGCACCGATCCCGAGCGCCCGTTCCAGCTCGGTGCGGCCGGATACGGGCCGCGGGGGAAGGTCCTCGCGCATGATCTGATCGCGCACATCGAGGCCTGGGGCACCGACCGCACGGCGGTTCCCCGACTGACCGTCACGCCAACCGGCGACGAGGCCGGGGGCCTGTCGGGCCACACGATCAGCAAGCCGGAGAGCGCGCTCACACTCACCTACTGATCTCCGAGGCGCGCCTTCCTGATCGTTCTTGCCCAATGCGGCAAGAACGATCAGGAGCCCGCATCCTTGGCGTGCTGCGCCTGGGACACGTGAGCCTCCTTGCCCTGTACAGGCGCCGACTTCGCGATCCGTCCGATCACGCGCACCGCACCCTCACGCGCTCCCGCAGCACCCGCCGCACTTCTCCGTACCCATCACCGTCGCCCACGCCGACTGTGTGCTCCGGCCGGTCGGCACACGACCGGCACGCGGTCCCCGCCTCCTGCCCCCACGGCAACGGATCACGGCACTCAGGACACTCGAAGACCTCCCGCCAGGCCCGCTTCCGTGCAGGGCGTTTCCGCGTGAGCCGATCGGCGACGAGGCGGGCGGCCGAGTACACCTTGGCGGGCAGCCCGGCGGTGACGGCATCGATGACCTGAGCGCCGGTGGCCCCTCGATCGAGCCAGTCACAGACCTCGGGCACGAGATCCCGCACACTCCGCTCGGACAACCGCAGCCGCGCGTCCACGGTGCCGAGCCGCCGAAGGATGCCGGCGCTTTCGGCGGCGCGGGGATCACGGCTGATCGCAGGCTCGGCAGATTCGCTGGGCGCCGCGGGCTCGGCGGGAGGGAGGGGAGGGGGCTTCTCCCCGTCCTTGTCGTAGTAATAGGCTTCCCCGCCAGGGGATTTCGCTCCCGAGTCCCCGGTTCCCACCCGCCCGGGAACCGGCTCGACGGCAGCCGGAGAAGCGCCGAGCGCGGGCAGCTCGTAGACGTCGACGCTGGAGACGATCCGCTTGCTACGGGGGTCCCGCTCGGTCCGGGTGACCCAATACCCCAACTCCCGCAGCTCCTTGACAGCCTTGGACACGGCGAGCCGCCCCTGAGGGAAGCCGTCACTGAGGGTCCGGACGTTGACCTGAGCGCCGCTGGGCAGCGAAAGAACGTAAACGAGGATGCCGCGCGCAGTATGCGACAGCCGGGGGTCACGAATGGCCTTGTTGGCGATGACGGTGAAGTCCCGCTCATGCCGACGGATACGATGAACCTGCATGGGAGTTTGCTCTCCTGTGCCAGACCCCCGGAGGTTGCCGCCTCGCGGGGGTCGCCTGTGTCGAATTGTGAAGCTGTGCAGACGGAGAGTGACACAGCACGACCGAAACAGGCAATCTCTCCCCAGGGCCCGCAACTCTCGGTGATCACAGCCAAGTTGAGAACACCAGCGCATTCCCAACGCGCACCCGCCCCACCACCGGCTGCGGCGCTCAGCCCCCGAAGGCGCACCTCGACCGTCTGACAGGAACCCCTTCCCCAACGAACCCCAAGCCGGCGAAAGCCAGCCCCAACCGGCGGTCAGCCAGGCGCGACAGGGAGGGAGGCATCAGCAACCCCCACCGGCACCAGCCAAGCAATCCAAGAAAAACCCACCGACCCGCACCCGACTTCACCCCACGCCCACCACCCCACCGGTGCAAGGCGCCGGACCTGGCTACCCAGCGCGGCTGAGGCGTATGTGAGGTGGTGCAACGACGAAGCCTGCCCAGGCTGGGCCGGAAACCCGGAGGCGTGGGCCGTCGGGTCGTGTCGAGTCGCGTATGAGTACGCCGTCGTGGGTGAAGGCGGTTTCCACGCATTCGGTGGTGTTACCGCCACTGTAGGAGGACTTGAACCAGCCAGAGGTTCTGGCATACGACCGGTGTGCTTGCACCACTACAGCTCCTTGCGAATGCGGTGGATCATGGAGGAAGAGGCTTCCATGTCCAACGCTTGTGCGCGGAGATAATCGAACGCAAGCCGGTAGCGGTTCAGGTGCTCGTCTTCCTCCATGAAGAGGGAGCCGGTGTGCAGGTCGACGTAGACAACGTCCAGGGACGGCTCGGTGCCGCCGAGGATGACGAAGCTCCCGAGCGCGGCGGAGTGGGCACCCTTGGCGAACGGAAGCACCTGCAAGGTGATGTCCGGGGACTCGTTGGCTTCGAGGAGCCGGTCGAGCTGAGCCTTCATGATGGCTGGTGAGCCGACGATGCGCCGGATGACGGACTCGTCGAGGATGGCCCACAACCGGGGCGGCTTCGGGCGGTCGAGGATCTCCTGCCGCTTCATGCGGATGTCGACGAGTCGCTCGATCTCGGCTGGGGCGAGCTGCACTTCGTTGGCCTTTTGCAGGGCGGTGCTGTACTCGCGTGTCTGGAGCAGGCCCGGCACGTACACGCAGCAGAATATCAACTCCGTTCAGTCCTCCCCTTCGAGGCTGTCCCGGCCGGGTTGTTACCCCTGCGCAAGGCGGTGAGAGCACAGCTCATGCGCTGGGGCATGCCGGCCGTGAGCCATGAGGCCGAGTTGGCCACGACCGAGTTGGCCACGAACGTCATCCAGCACGTGGGCGAGGGAGCCCCGGCCATCATCGTCATGGAGGTCAGCGGCCATAGGGCTCTGCGCATCGAAGCTCACGACAAGAGCCGCGAGTCGCCTCGGGTGAGTGGGGCGGAGTGCTGGGCCGAACATGGCAGAGGCTTGCAGCTATTGGCTGGCGTGGCCCTGGACTGGGGAGTCCTCCTCACTGCCACAGGCAAGGCGGTTTGGTGCGAAATCTCGCTGGATCACGTCCAGCACTGCACGCGCGTGCGACGGGCCGCCGCCGTAGCGGAGGAATACCGCCGCGCCGCAGCCGGCGATCAGGTCCTGGTGGAGCACAGTGCTGCCGCTCGGGAAGCCGTGACGCACGTCATCTGTGACCTGCTGCACTGGATCTCGGCACAGGGAGAGGATTCCGACTCTGTGCTCGACCAGGCCTTGATGCTCTACGAGGCGGAAGCCGGCCTGGCCGCGTAGCCTCACGCATCCCGTACCTCAGCTCACGGGGTGTTGTGTGGCCGCCACGTTGATGAGAAGCCCCGCATCTGAAGATCGCCCGGCATGGTGAAGGGCGTCCGCAAGCGCGAAGATCTCGGCAACGGATCGATAGTGTCCGGCATTTCGCAGCACCACATCCGCGGCCGGTGACAGCGTGTTCCTCTCCCTGCAGATCCTGACCACTCGCACGATGTCGTCGACGGGATACCTCGCCGCGATGTGGTTCAGCACGGGGAGTGAGTCGGGACCGGGCTTGCTGCCGAGAAGCATCACTAGCTGCTCCTCAAGCCTCGTGTTGGTGTCGGGTTGTTGTGCGAAGCGTTGCCGGTCCCCCGGTGGAGGGGGGACCGGCAACATCTTTTCCTCAGAGGGGGAAGCCTCAGTTCCTGAGGCCTCGTCCCCGTGTCCGTCCCCCACACCGGGGTCGGCCGGCTTCGGGTCGTCGTAGAAGGCAAGCCTGGCGGTGAAGGCGGTACCGGTTCCCGAATCCCACGACTTCGATCCCGCGTCGGTGCGTAAGAGCTTCTCTGCCTCTCCCGCTGCGTGACGGTACGCGCGGGCTGCCTTCGCTCGTACCCAGAGCCGAGACAGGGCCACCAACTCCTTGTCGTCCGGGGCAGGGCCCTTGCCGTCGATGGGCGCGGCCAATCCCAGCAGTGCATGGGCGGCGTTGAGGTGCGGGATCTTTCGTCCCCTTATCCATGAAGACAAGGTCGACTCGGCACAACTGATCCGTTTGGCGAGTTCCCTCTGGCTGCCCAGGTCGTGCCGAGCCCGGCGGCACGCTTCCTGCAGCGCTCGGGCCAGCGCGGTCTCCTCCGCGCTACATCCCGGAAGCGACTCGTCTTTCGTTTCCCCCCTGGGCGGCATGCCCTTCCCTTCTCCTGGCGTGAGCTGAAGTGCTCCCTATCGTCCGCTGGCGCGGCTGTGGTGCAAGCGGCTTCGTGTATCCCCTTTGGGGAAAGATCCGTTCGCCCTGGCTTTGTGGCGGGGGGACCGGCAGCCTTGATGACGTCCGGTGGAAGCGACTGCTGCACAGCGGTGGCTTCGCCGTTCCCTCAACTGCCGAGCGGAAGGCGCTGGTCGCGTGGAAGAGCTGCCGTCCTACAAGGACGTCAAGGGGTCGATGAGCAAGGCCGCGCTGTGGCTGATCGAAGTGATCGGTGAGGGAAACACCTTCACTAAGGCGGAGCTTGCGGACGCAATCCCTAACGTCTCCCAGATCGATCGGCGTGTCCGCGAACTTCGCAAGTACGGCTGGCTCATCGAAACCAACCGTGAGGACCCCAGCCTCGGCTCGAATCAGCAGAGGTTCGTGAGCCGTGGTGACGCCGTTTGGGATCTGGAAAAGCGCCGTCGGCCCAGCGACAGCATCAACGCCGCCCAGCGCCGGGACACCCTTGTCCGTGACGGGAACCGGTGTCGCTCGTGCGGTGCGACCCCTGGTCAGACTTACGAAGGCGTCTACGAAACCGCTCAGTTGGACATGGCGCGGCGGGTGGTACGTCTCGGGGACGGCAGTGAAGAGGTACAGCTGGTCACCGAGTGCAACCGTTGCCGGATCGGAGGGCGCGATCTGGTGACCGATCTTCCGCAGCTGCGCGACCAGATCGAGCGCCTCAGCCCCATCGAGAGGGACGTGTTGCGTAAGTGGATCGAGGCCGGTGAGCGTGACTTCGGTCTCCTGGAGAAGGTCTGGGCCGAGTACCAGACGCTGACCTCTGACTCTCGCGATGCGATTCGTGACGGCCTCGCTGAGGGCGACTAGCCGACGCCCTCGGGGGTGGCCGGCCCCGGCCACCCCCCGTCCTGGCACTATCGATCACCACTTAACTGAGAGGCACACGTGAGCCCGGACTACAGTCGGCCGCCCTTGGCTGAGAAGAACCGTGCCGAGGTCGAGACCCGGCTGCGCGAGGTTGAGCAGGAGGGGGGCGTCAAGGAGACCTTGATGGTCGAGTGGCGTGGAACTCCGATGCCGTTCCCGGTCATTGTGATGCCCGTCGCTTCGCTGTACTACAACCCCGGAACGCACCGGATCCGCGCCCAGCGAGCTCACGATGCGGCTCGGGACAAGATTCTCGACGAGGCTCCGTTCAGCCCGGATGGTCAGGCCTACCTGCATCACCTGCTGATGGCCCTGCCGGCTGATCCCACCAAGACGGACCCCGAATTCGCGGCGCTCATGGAGAGCCTGAAGGAATACGGCCAGAACGACGCGGGCCTGATCACCAGGGACGGCATCCTCGTCAACGCGAACACGCGGCGGGCGGCGCTCACGGAGCTCAGCATGAGCGACATGCGAGTCGCAGTGCTCCCAGAGTCCTGCAATCTGGAGGACATCAGCCGTGTCGAGCTGTCCCTGCAGCTCCGCAAGGACCACCGGCGTGAGTACTCCTACGTCAACCGACTGCTGACGATCGAGGAGCAGATCGAGTTCGGCAGGCCGCTGTCTTCGCTCGCGCGCGAGTTCCGTACGACGGTAAAGGCGTGCGAGCAGGATCTCTGGGTGCTGCAGACCTTGAAGGACCTTGTGGCACGAAGCGAGGAAGGCGGGGCACGTCTGCAGTTGCTCGATTTCGAGGAGCACCAGGAGAAGCTCAAGGAGCTGCACCGCGCCTACGTGAAGGCGGCGGCCGTCAGTAAACCTCGGGCGGACCTGCTCAAGGAGAACCGGCTTGCCGCGATCGTGCTCGGCTTTTCCAAGACGGATGTCCGCCTCATTGAGCCGGAATTCCGGGACCGTTATCTGGAGAAGCGGCTTCCGCCCTCGGTCCGTGGGAAGGAGGCGTCGGCTCCAGCAGGAGTCGCTATTCCGGGCCTCAACCGAACGGTGAGGGGTAACGACCCCAAGGTGGAGGAGGCCCGGAAACTCACGGATGCTGTCCTCCAGACCAAGGCTGTCAGGGAGACGAAGGCAGGAGCCACACCGGAGCAGAAGGCGGCAGCCGCTGACCGCTTCGAGGCCGTCAAGAGCGCCATGGAAGAGGCGTTGGAGCCGGCCGGCAAGGACGCCCGTGTCCGCAAGCGCAAGCAGGCTGCGCCGGACCGCTTGTCCGACGCCTGCAAGGACATTGACCAGTGCGTCACCGATCTGGTGCTGGCTCGTGGTTCTGGAGGGCTTGATGAAGAGGCCTTCGACGAGGCGGTTCTGAAGCTGAGGGACATGCTCGGCAAACTCGCTCTCGAAGCCGACCGCAGTATCAAGATGCCCGGCGACGGGCTGTCCTGGCTGCTTGGCGCGACCGGGAAGGAGGATGCGTGAGTTTCACAGGGGAACCGTCACTGCGCATTGGGTTCGATGTCACGCGTACACGCGCCGAACTCCGTGCCAGCGAAGAGTTCACCGGTGAACTGGCCGCCCTGGCCGCCCGTTTCCCTGCGGGCGGCCTCCGCAGCCGGAACCTCGCCGAGATCGAACTTGACGAGTTCCTGGGCGGCATCGGTGAGCTGGGCTCCTGGCCATCCGGCGATGTTGTCTGGGACGAGGAGTTCGGGGAGCTGGTCGGCAGTGTCCTTGACGATGCCGAGGCCGCGGAGGCACAGCTCAGTGGGGTCGCTACGGACGCGACAGCCGTGGAGCCGGACGACCTGCCCCGGCTTCTCGGTGAGGACTGGATCGCTGATCTGACCAGCTTCCAGAAGCGGGACATCTCGCGGTTGCTGTCCCTGCGGCACGGGGCAAATTTCAGTGTCCCCGGAGCGGGCAAGACCCGCGCCGGACTCGGTGTGTTCGCGGCCCTGCGTGCACGCGGTGAAGCCCAGCGTCTTCTCGTCGTGTGCCCCAAATCGGCATACGAGTCCTGGGATTTCGAAAATGGTGCGTGCTTCAAGGAGCCACTTCGATTCTCTGTGATGGGCCGGAACCCTGATCACTCGGCCGAGATCATGCTGGTGAACTACGAGCGGCTCGATCGCTCCCTCGCGGCTCTGGCATCGTGGCTGAGAGCCGTCCCCTCCATGGTCATTCTCGACGAGGCCCACCGCATGAAGCTGGGTACCCGGGGTGTCTACGGCGCCTCCTGCATGGCGCTCGGCCCACTGAGCCGTCGCCGCCTGATTCTCACTGGAACACCGGCACCGAATGGGGCGAGAGACCTCGAAAACCTTCTGTCCTTCGTCTGGCCCGGACACGGCAGGACCGTTGTTACCAACGCGGTGGCAGGCGGCGATCTCTCCTATGCGAGCCAGGTGCTCCGCCCCTTGTTCACCCGTACGACTAAGGCAGAACTCGGGCTTCCACCTTTCGAGCCCAGGATCCGCTATGTCGAGCTGACGGGGCTGCACCGGGAGATCTACGACGCACTGGTAGGGAATTACTCGGCACGGGCCGAGGTCTCCCGCGACGACTTCGATGCCCTCGGCAAGGCCATGCTCAGGCTGCTCATGGCGGCCACGAGCCCCGCCTTGCTCCGAGAGGGAAGCACTCGCTACGAGCCCTTGTCGTACCAAGTGCCGCCCTTAGAGATTCCGGAGGGCGACACGCTCTACAACCTGATGCGAGACCTCCCGAACTATGAACTTTCACCCAAGCTGAAAGAGGCACTGAGTATCGTTTCCGCCAACGCGGAACAGGGCCGGAAGACGCTGGTCTGGTCAACGTTCGTGCGCGGCATCACGACGATGGAGAAGCTGTTCGCGGCCTACAACCCCGCTGTCGTCTATGGAGGAACCCAGGACAGGGAGGGTGAGATCAGGCGCTTCCGGGAAGATCCGGACTGTGCGGTCCTGATCTCCAATCCCGCAACTCTCGGTGAAGGCATCAGCCTGCATCAGGTCTGCCACGACGCGGTCTATGTCGACCGTGACTTCATGGCAGGGCGGTTCCTCCAGAGCCTTGACCGGATCCATCGACTCGGTCTCGCACCAGGCACTGAGACCAACGTGACCGTCCTCGCTTCGCTGGGCACCATCGACGAGATCGTGGCACTCCGTCTCGAGGAGAAGCTGGAATTCATGGGGAAGATCCTCGACGACCCGTCCGTGAGGCAACTCGCGGATCTCCAGGAGGAAGCGCCGGTGGCCGGCGGGATGGACATGGCCGATGTCGCGGCCCTCATGAAGCACATCCACGATGGCCGGTAGCCCTGTCCTGCGTGCGGCGCTCAGATGGCTGACCTACCTGAGTGCGTCGGACGTGCCTCGCGTCATGACGTTGTTCACCCATCACTCCGATTACGCGGACCTGACAGCCGCGCAGTACTTGGCCTCACTGAACTGGCTCAGAAGCACGGGGTTGGTTGACGTGCGCGACCGTCCTGCCTGGCTCAACGCGGAGGCAGGCTTGCGCACGTTCCTGATGGCAGCGGAGTCGGCATCGCCAGGGTGCTCTTCGCAACCCGACATGATCCGGGAGGCCGGAGACGCATTCGGGGCGCCGGCGTCGGTGTTGCAGGCGGTGACCGGTGAGGTCCGCGGCAAGGCCGATCTTGAAGAACGGGCCCGCATAGGCGCGGCGGGTGAGCGTGCTCTCGTCCAGGCCTTGCGGCAAGCGGGCTGGGGAGTCCGGCATGTCTCTGAGGAGAGCGACGCCTTCGGGTACGACATCGCGGTCACCGGCGCGTTCGGTCGGCAGCTTCATCTGGAGGTCAAGAGCACTCTCCTCAGCGGTGCCCGCACCGCGTACCTCACCCGGCATGAGTACCGCACGATGCTGGGCGACGACGCGTGGCAGATGATCGCTGTTCGGCTGGGAAAGCGGGACCAGCTGCTCAGCATCGTCACCGTGGACCGTGGCTGGATCGAGAGCGTTGTGCCATCGGATCGCTCACGGGACGCAGCGTGGCACTCGACTCGACTGGACATCCCAGACGGGCAGACGACGGCAGGTATCCAGGGCCTTGAGGAGCTCGGACGATCGCAGCACAGGAGCGTCGACCAGGGTGTGATCCCGTCCAGTCGGGATGCGACAGGGGAACCTGCGCGAGCTTGAGGACCCTGGTGCCGAAGGATGCGACACTTGCGTGTCTGCATGCCCCGCACCAGGAGGAACCGATGGATTCCGGCAAGTCCCCATTGACCTCAATCGAGATCTGCGCGGGAGCCGGGGGCCAGGCCCTTGGGCTCCATGCGGCGGGCTTTCGGCACCTCGCGCTCGTGGAGATCGACAAGCATGCGGCAGCCACCTTGCGTGAGAACATCGGTAGGCACCCGGACTGGTCCTGGGAAAAAGAGCACTGCTTGATTCACGAAGGTGACGTCAAGGAATTCAAGCCGGCTCAGCAAGTGTACGCGGCGGAAGCTCCTGGGCTGTCTTTGCGAGTTCCCGAGGCGAAATATCCGATGCTCAAGCGGAAAGAGCTCGACCTTCTTGCCGGTGGTGTTCCTTGTCCCCCTTTCTCTGCTGCTGGGCATCAGTTGGGGCGTGATGACGAACGTGATCTGTTCCCCAAAATGCTCGACCTCGTCGCGGAACTCAAGCCGCGCGCAGTGATGATCGAGAATGTGCGTGGTCTTGTTGAGCCTGAGGACAAGTTTCGCTATTACCGGAACCACATCAAGAACAGGCTCCGCAAAGAAGAGTATGTAATCTGTGGCTGGAACCTTCTCCATGCCGAAGACTTCGGAGTTCCGCAGCTGCGTCCGCGTGCCATTCTTGTGGCGATTCGGAAAGACGAATACCGAGGGTTCGACTGGCCGGCCAAGGGTGAGCAACTTCGGACGGTCCAGGCCGAACTCAAGGATTCGATGGAGGATCGGTTCGGCGCTGACACGAAGCGTTTCGAAGCCTGGTATGAGCAGGCTGGCATGGGTACCGTCGCTCCCACTCTGGTCGGAGGGTCGAAGAAGCACGGAGGTGCCGACCTGGGTCCGACGCGGGCGAAGCGTGCTTGGGAGAGGCTCGGTGTGAACGCCATGGGCGTGGCCAACGACCCCGACAAAATGGTCGACCCCAAGCGAGACCTGGGGGATCCCGGGAAGTCCGACGGCGCGCGGTGGCCGATGTTGACCGTGGAGCAAGCCGCGCTCATCCAGGGGTTCCCGGACCGGGCCAACTGGGATTTCACCGGCGGGAAAACTGCCAGGTACCGGCAGGTTGGTAACGCATTTCCGCCGCGCGTTGCTGAAGCGGTCGGCCGGAGTATTCGAGAGGCCCTTGAGCGTACGGGCCCTCTGCACAAGGACCCGAGCCCGGACTATGAGCCGGAGGCCGACCCGTCAGCGGTCGCTCCGCAGCTTCCTCTCGGCGAGTAGTCGTCGCTGGGCGGATACGGCGTCTGATACTGACTTCGCGCATTCCTCCGCCGGGTCGTGCTCCCAGTACCGGAGAACGACCCATCCGGCATCCCGGAGGCGTTGATCGGTATCACGGTCGCGCGCCATGTTCCGGGAAACCTTCTCGGACCAGTAGCCGGAGTTCTTCCGTGGCGCCTGGTAATGCTCCGGGCAACCATGCCAGTAACAGCCGTCGATGAAGACCGCGACCTTTGTGGGCCGGAACACCAGGTCTGCGGTCCGGCGCAGATCGGGGAGCGGTCGTGCGGCCACCCTGTAGCGGAGTCCTCTCGCGTGGAGAAGTCTCCGGATCGTCAGCTCGGGCTTCGTGTCCCGGCTTCGGATCGCCTGCATGTTCCGTCGTCGGCCCGCCGACGAGGCCCATGAGCCCTCGGGCGGCGTCCAGTTATCGTCCGGCGACTGGCTCATGGGCATCTTCTTGTCCGAGGTTGCGAGTACAGGTCAGAGGGCGTTATCCACAATTGCGGAACCGGCGCGCGTCGTGTCCTTGGTGCGGAAGCGGACCAGCCTTCGGGACGAGTCGATCGCGGACTTGGGAGGGATGAGCGTGAACGCTGTGATCACCGTCGCGGGGTCCACGACTCCGTCCCGCACGACAGCGTAGAGCGCCTCGTCTGTCGTTGCCTCCACCACGGGGTAGAGCAGCATGATCCCTGTGTTCGCGCCCACTCCGAGGTGAGACGGCTGCGTCTCCAGCAGGCTGCGTGCGCTGTCGAGGTGAGTTTCGGTGGAGATACCGCCGAATGACGTCTTCGTACCTTGCCGTGTACGTCGGATGAGCGTGAGCGGGGGCGAGCTGAGAACTGTCGCGGTTGTGCGGCTCGACCGGGTGATCTGAGGTGCCAGGACCACCCAGTCGTTCACCTTGGCGAGCTTCCCGTCCAGTTGGCTCAGGTAAGTGAGATGCGGGGCGAAGTGGCCATCGCCCTCCCACTCAAGCCCACCGAGGATGCTGATGAGTTCCGTGTGCTGGATCTTCGTGGTGAGAGCCTTGATGGTGGAACCAGGCAGCGTGACAGTTTCCGAGCTGAGCGAACCGAAGACAGGTGCCCAACGCTCCGTGTTCTTGCGGATCGTGCTGGCACGCTTCGGGTGAGCGGCTGGCTCGATCGGCTTTCCGGGGCTTCGGATCTCGACCAGTTCCGCGTTGAACATCTTGTTCGACGCCGCTGGCGGCAGCCAGCTCAAGTGCTGCGAAACCAACGGCGGCACCTGAGCCGGCGTGACCTGCGGCCGGCCGTCGATCGGCTCCGCCGCCGCGTACTGCTTGAGTTCGTCGCGGAACGTTTCCTCGTCGCGGCAGATCGCCTCGAAGGCCTCGTACAGGTCGACTTCCTTCTTGCCCAGCGTCTCCTCGCGGCCCAGGTACAGCCGCACCAGGTCGCGGTAGCCGCCCCGGAAGCCGAACCAGCGGCCCATCTGCATCAGCGTGGAGGCGTTGTTGGTGCGGCGGCGGTAGTACGTGACCGTCAGGCCCTCCACCGTGAAGCCGCGGGCCAGTTTCTGGCCGCCTATGAGGATCTTCCAGATGGAACGCTTGTCGAAGTCGGCCTCGCCGGTCTCGATGTCCTTGTCGCCGTTCACGACGATGATCGGCTGGTCGTCTCCGCCGATACGGATCGCTGCCGCGCCGATGTAGGTGGACAGTTCCTCGTACGTCTGCGGGACGGCGTGACCGTCCGCGCGCACGCGGGAGACGGGAAGCAGGTCCGACTCGAAGAGCTCGCGCAGCCGCTCGTGCCCGCTGGCTCCTGTGTAGCCGGAGTTCCACCACAACTTGGTTACCCGGCCGAGGAGTTCGCGGTGGTCCTTCGTCCGTACGGATTCGTGGATCAGCATCGTGTGGTGCGAGAAGTAGCGGTCGCCGAGCCCGCCCTTGTCCTCGCGGTACATCTTCATGGCCGCTGTGAGGACGAACATGTCCATGGCCTTCTGGAGGGCCGTCTCGTCTTCGTCAGAGGACAGGACGATGTCGCGTACGTGGGCCTTCTCGTTGGAGTTGGCGTACGTGCGCTCCTCCGGAGGGACCGTCGAGTCCAGGTCGTGGAAGTCCTGTACGCCCATGTATCCGTCGGGGCGCGGCAGGGAGACGATGAAGTCCTTGGGGAAGATGTCCTCGGTGTCGCTCGGGTCCACGAAGACGTTCGCGAACGGGGTAGCCGTGTAGCCGACGTACTGGGCCCTCGGCAGGATGCTCAGGAGGTCGGAGATCTTCTTGTTGATGGCCGAGCGGTCGGCGTCCGGCTTCCCGGTGTTGACCGAGGCCTCGTCGGACTCGTCGTCGATGATCAGGACCGGTATCTCGGACAGCGGGGTTTTGATCTTGCCCAGGTCCTTGACCAGATTGCCGAGGACGGTCTTGTTCTTCTTGACGACCATCAGACGTGCCGAGGACCGGTGCAGATTGCGCGGGTCGTACAGCGGCAGCGCGGGTTCCTGCTTCTCGAATTCGAGCGCCACGATGCCCTGGAGAAGGGACTTGTAGTCGTTGTCGCGCGTCGTCATGCGGACGATGTCGAAGCCGCCGAGGGCCGACGGCAGGCCGCCGTGGGAGAGGAACTTACCCTTGGCCCAGGCCGGGTCGTCCGCGTAGTCCGACTCGTGTTCGGCGGCGCCGCGCAGGATGTTCTCGCGGCCCACGAGCTCCATGTCCAGACGGCGCTGCGTCTGCGCGCGCAGTAGGTTCAGGGTGCCGCCGAGGACGATGACCAGGCGGTAGCCCGCGTCGACGGCCTTGGCGATGACGCCGGTGAAGTTGGCGGTCTTGCCCGACTGCACGTAGCCGACGACCAGGCCCTTGGACTGGTAGACGGTCTCCTGGGTGGGGTCGGCGAGGCGTTCCACGACACGGTCCGAGGCGGCGTCGAGGCCGGCGACGGCATGGTCGGGCCAGTTCTTCTCCGACAGCAGTCTGCGGTACGCGGGCCAGTACCAGGCCTGACCGGCCTGCGAATGCGGGGAGTACCAGGGGATGAACCTGTCGCTGATGACGACGGGGGCCTCGGCCTTCGCCACCGGGACGAGGGCGGACAGTAGCTTGGCGGTGTCAGCGGTGAGGGCGAGCTGCCGGTAGGTGTCCGCGCGGCGCTCGTCGCTGCGGGAGGGGGACCCGGACCAGGCCGGATTCTCGGCGTAGTCCCAGATGGTGAGGTGTCTGCGCCAGAGGGCCACCAGGGGGTCCGAGGAGTGGGCCGCCGAAAGGGCGGCGCGGAAGTCGTCCTCGGTGGTGTGGGCTTCGGCCTCGGGCCCCTCGTCCTCCGCGTGATAACTCAGCGCGCGCTCCAGACCCTTGGGACGGCTGTCGCGCATGCCGGCGAGAGCGGCGGTGTGCAGGGCCAGGCGTATGTCGTCGTGCACGGCGGTGCCTCTTCCGAGGAGAGTCAGGACGGGAGCTGGAGGTCGGTGAGCGGGGCGGGCGGCTCGGTCGCGGGGCTCAGCCCGCCCACGTCGATGACGTACTGAACCGCGCTGACGCGGTCCGGGGCGGAGCTGGCCAGGGGGAGGCGCGGAAGGGCGGGGGAGTCCAGAATCAGAGGGGACGAGCGGGCGACCCAGCGTTCGCTGTCCTCGTGCGTACGGGACCAGCCGACCGCGGCGAGTCCGCGTTCGAGGCGGTCCACGGAGCCCGGGGCGTGCTCGGTGACCTCTGCGTGCACGGTGGCGACGGTGCCGGCGAGGGTGCGGCCCTGTGTGCCGCCGCGGGTGAGTTGCAGCGAGACGAACCACAGCGGGCGGCCGGGCGAGGGATCGAGTTGACCCAGGCCGTGCACGGCATGCCGACGCTGCTCACTGGCGGTGGTCTTCACCTCGACGTCGTAGTCGGGCAGGCCGAAGTCGTGCTCCTCGCCCTCGGGCCCCGTCCAGGCGGTGACTGCTTTCTCCCAGCCGTACGAGGAGGCGAGCGCGCTCATCACCGTCAGCTCGCCGAGCAGGCCGATCCGCTTCTCGGTGGTCAGCTCGCGGGGGCGGCCGAGGAGCGCGGTCCAGGCCCGGACGGTCTCCGCGAAGGCCTGATCGAGCGTGCGCCCATGGGTGACGATACGGTCCGCGATCGCGGTGATCAGGTCGTGGAAGTCACGCAGTAGCGCGGGGTCCGTGGTGCGGATACGTGCCTTGCGTGCGCCGTTCTCGAGGATCTGGTCGATGCGGATCATCGGGAGGGTGGTGCGCGGTGGACGCTGGCGCGGGCCGAGCCCGACGTGCAGGGCGATGGGTTCGCCGCCGTGGCCCACGGCGTACTCCACGGATGGATCGGTGCCCAGCGGGTACGTGGTTGCCTCGCCCCGCTCCAGGTAGTAGGCCACTTGCGACCAGGGAATCCAGAAACGTGTGGCGCCGGACGGCTCAGTCATCGTCGTCTCCCACCCGCTCGAGCTCGGCGCGGGCCGCCGAGACCAGTACGGACTGCCAGAGCTGCAGGTTGTCCTTCTCGCGGCTGCCGCTGTACTCCTTCTCGAAGACCTGGTGGAGCAGCAGGTACATCAGCGACTTCAGGACGGGGGCGTCGTTGAGTCCGCCGCGGCGGCCGCCGAGGATGGCGGCGCGGTAGTGCTGGTTGAGGACGATCGTGCGGTTCTCGCGGTCGATCTCGAAGAAGGTGCCGTTGTCGGCGAGCTTCTGCCAGCGCAGCTCCACCGGATCCTCGTAGGGGATCGCCGGTATTTCCTCGGTGATGGTCTCGCGGACGGCGGGATCGAGGCCCTTGCCCGGTGGGATGGCCGCCTTGCGGGTGGTGCCGGACCGCTTGCGGGCCTCGCGGTAGGCGGCGTCCGCGTCGGTGAGGTACTGCAGGAAGGTGTGACCGGTGGCGTCGGCCGCCTTCTCCAGCGTGGTCGCGAATTCCGGTGAGGCTTCCACCCCGGACTTCTTCACGGTGAGCCGGAAGATCTCGCCGGGGTCCTCATCGGGCAGGTCCACGGCGACCCTGGCCAGCGAGAGGTGCTGCTCGGGCTGGCGGAAGCCGTTCCATCCGCCCGCTTGGACGAGGCGGTCGTGCCGGTAGAAGTAGAAGCCCTGCCGGTCGAGGACGGTGCCGACGGCCTTGTACTCGTCGAGGTTCGACTTGGGGGTCCATATGTGAGCTTCGAGCCCGAGGTCACCGGCTGAGGGGAGCGTGGCGGTGAAGCGGCGCGGGTAGTCGGGGTGACCGCTCACCGGGTAGCCGAAGGGGTCGAGCGGCTCGACACCGAAGTCCAGGTAGACGGTTCCAGTGCGGACGTCCTCCACGGCGATGGTGATGTTGAAGTCGTCGCGGGCCAGGAATCGGTGCAGGTAGAGCCCCAGGTGAAGGCCCAGCTTGTTGATCGTGCGGTGGAGGTAGCGGTCGGTCTGGCCGCCTCCGCCGTGCTTGGGGAAGTCCTTGACCCCGTCCCAGCGGACAACCGTGCCCTGCCAGACGATGGGGCGGTCCGCGTACCGGTCGATCAGGCTCTGCGCGTAGTTCGGGTCGACGATGTCGCACTGGAAGCCGGAGACCGCCCGCCGCATCAGCCAGCGGCGCCCCGCGGTGCGGGTGCGCTTGGTGGTGCTGACGACCGTCACGGCGGAGGCGTGGCTGAGGGAGGCGGACTTCAGGCCGGTGCCGAACATGCCCAGGGCCCTGGAGTCGTAGTTACGACGCCCGCCCACGGTCATGGCGACGTCCAAGTCCTCGTCGCTCATGCCCGTGCCGTCGTCCACGACGAGCAGGTTGACCAACTCGTCGCCGTCCCGCAGGAAGTGGATCACCACGTCCTTCGCGCCGGCGTCGATGGAGTTGTCGACGAGGTCGGCGATGGCGACCTCGAATCCGTATCCCTGGCTGCTGAGTGCCTCCATGTAGCGCGCGTCGGGTGGGAGGTGCTTGCTCCCCGCGATGGGCACATCGAACTGCCAGTCCGTGGTCATTGCCTCGCCTCGTGTAACTACAAACTTGTACGATCAATGGTGACGGTAGAGCACGGAGCGGACAAGCGGGCGTAAGTCCTCATTGCGGCTCTGGCGCACCGTTACCGGGCTGCGACCCGGAGACGCCGCTGTCAGGCGATCGTCCTGCTGATTTCCGTACGTCGGCGATGACCTGTGCCACGTCGGTCGGATCCTCGTGCTCCCAGAACCGGAGCACGGTCCAGCCCGACTCCTCCAGGTGGCGTGTGGTCTCGTGGTCGCGGGTCATGTTCTTGTCGAGCTTGGTCCGCCACCAGTCGGCGTTGGACTTCGGCTGTGTGGCGTGCTGCGGGCAGCCGTGCCAGAAGCAGCCGTCCATGAAGACCGCGATTCGGTCCTTGCCGAAGGTGATGTCGATGGTGCGGCGCCGTATGCCTGGGACCGGGACGTTCAGGCGGTAGCGCAGGCCCGCCGCGTGGAGGAGGCGGCGGACCGCAAGCTCGGGCGCGGTGTCGCGGGAGACCTGGCGGCTCATCCGGGCCGAGACGGAGGCGGAGGAAGGAACGGGGCGGGACACATCGGCATTGTGCCGAAGGAGCCCCGCCGGATGTCGGACGGACCGGCTTTCAGGCGCCGCCGTGGCACCCCGAATAAGCCGCCCCCGACCCGCACCAGCACGCCCCATCCGCAGCCGGAGGCCAAGCCACCGCCCGCCCCCGCGCCGCCAGCGTCGTCGCGTACTGCGGGAGGAGCGACGCGTCCGTCGGGGACGACGCCTCCGACGCCGCGAAGGCCTCGTAGGACGGGACCGTGCCCGTGACGATGCCCAGGTTGGCCGTGCCGGAGGCTGACAGTTCGCGGAGGGAATCCTCTATCGACGCCAAGTGGGCCTCGTAGGAGGGGTATTCCGAGGTCAGGCTCGGGTACGCCGCGATCAGTTCCGCGTATTCCGTCGACGGCCAGTGCAGGACCGCCACCGGGAACGGGCGGGACAGGGCCTCGCGGTAGGTGCCCAGTTCGGCGCGGAGGCGGGAGATCTCGGCCTGGAGTTCTGCCGGGTTTTCCGAGCCGAGGGCCCACAGGCGCTTGGGGTCGTGGAGTTCGTCGAGGGAGACCGGGGTGCGGTTGGCCTGGTCGGCGAGGGCGTCCCACTCGTCGTGCGGGGTGCCGAGGAGGCGGCGGACCCGGTGCCGGCCCAGGAGGAGGGGGTGCTTGGCGAGGGGGACGCCCGACTCGCGCTCCGACGCCGGGACGAGGAGTTCGAGGGCCTCGGTGAAGGTCTCGTGGGCCTGTTCCAGCTCGTCGTGCTGCTCCAGGGACTCCGCGACGATCACCCACGGCGCCGGGGAGCGCGGAGCGGTGGTGCGCAGGCCCGTGATGATGGCGTTGGCCTCCGCCTCGTGGCCGTACTCCCACAGGTTCGCGGCCTTGAGGGCGCGGATCAGGGACGGGTCGTGGACGTCCGGCGCGGCGAGCAGGCCGTCGTAGAGGGTCGTGGCGCGCTCGCGGTCGTCGGCGAGTTCGTAGTGGGCCGCGGCCTGGAGGAGCAGCGGCTCCGCGTCCTCGGGGTACATGTCCGCCGTGCGTTCCAGACGCTCGGCTTCCGCTACGTGGTCGGCACGGTCGTTCTCGGCGGGCGTGGCAGGCGTGTCGGGGCGCATGAGGGACACCGTACTGCCGGAATCCGCAAGGCGGACCGTCCGGATCGGGCGCGAGGCGTTGTGCACGGCTGTTCGCGGTGTGCGCTCCGCGCCGGGGCACCGAGGCCGCGCCACGGTCCCGGCCGGGCGAAGCTGTTCGGGCTTGGCTCTGGCTAGTTGGAGCGCCGCGATCTATCTTGCGCGCGTGCCGCAACGTACGCGTACGGACAGCAGAGCGGACAGAGGACCGGGCAGCAGGCCGCAGGTCGTGGCGCAGGGGCGCCCTGCCCGGCCGCTGGGCGTCCGCGTGCTGTGGGGCGGCGCCGAGGTCGCCGTCACCTTCGGGCTGATCCTGCTGCTGCTCGTCGTGCATCAGCTGTGGTGGACCAACCGGCAGGCCAGGGCCGGGGCCGAGCGCCAGGTGCAGTCCCTCGAACATCAATGGCAGCAGGGGCGGGAACCCTCCGGCGGAGGCGGTGCCGGGACCGAGGCCGAGCCATCCGCTCCGGGCGCCGAGGACGGCGACGACCCCGACGTGAGCGGCGGCTCCGGGCAGCGGCGGTCCGGGCGGGGCACGGTGGCCGCCGCGCCCCGCCCCTCCTACGACCAGGCGTACGCGATCATCTCCATCCCGCGCCTCGGGCTGCGGGCGCCCGTTGCGCAGGGGATCAGCAAGCCGAACGTCCTCAACCACGGTTACGTCGGCCACTACCCGGGCACCGCCCAGCCCGGCGGCGCCGGGAACTTCGCGTTGGCCGGGCATCGGAACACGCACGGGGAACCGTTCCGCTACATCAACCGGCTGCGCCGCGGCGACACGGTCTCCGTGCAGACCAAGAGCGCCACGTACACGTACGTCGTCGACAAGATGCTCGCGCAGACCTCGGCGTCCGACGGCGGCGTGATCAATCCGGTGCCGCGCAGCCGGGTCGTGCCGTCGGCCGGGTACAAGGAGCCCGGGTACTACATCACGCTCACCACCTGCACCCCCGAGTTCACCTCCCGGTACCGGCTCGTGGTGTGGGGGAAGCTGAGCCGGATGACGCCCCGATAGGCTCCGTCCCCGTGATCAAACGGCCTCATCTGCTCTGGCTCCTCGTGCCCTTCGTGCTGTACATCGGAGCGCTCCCGTTCGTGAACCGGGTCGAGCCCGTGCTGCTCGGGCTGCCGTTCCTGTTCGTGTGGCTGCTCGCGGCGACGCTGCTCACGCCGGTCGCGGTGTGGCTGACGTGGCGCGGTGACCGGAGGCACAAGGGGGCCGGGCATGAGTGACGGAGCCGTCGCCACGACGCTCTTCGGCGTCTTCATGGTCGCCACCGTCGCCCTCGGGCTGCTCGCCGTGCGCGGCAGGGGCGGCGGCGGTGGGCTCGCCGAGTGGTCGGTGGGCGGGCGGTCGCTCGGGGCCGTGTTCATCTGGGTGCTGATGGCGGGCGAGGGGTATACGAGCTTCAGCTATCTCGGGGCCGCCGGGTGGGGCTACAACTTCGGCGCCCCGGTGCTCTACGTCGTCGCGTACATGTCCTGCGGGTACGCCGTCGGGTATGTGGTCGGGCCGATGCTGTGGTCCTACGCGCGGCAGCACGGGCTCGTGTCCATCACCGACATGGTGGCCCACCGGTACGGGCGGCCGTGGGTCGGCGCCGCGGTGGCGGTGCTCGTCACCGTCTTCCTGCTGCCGTACATCCAGTTGCAGATCACGGGGATGGGCGTGGTCGTGTCGACGATCTCGTACGGTGCCATCAGCCTCAACTGGGCCTATTTCATCGGGTTCGCCGTCACCACGGTGTTCGTGGTCGTGAGCGGGCTGCGCGGCAGTGCGTGGGTGTCCGTGCTCAAGGACCTGCTCGTCATCGTCACGCTGGCGTTCCTCGCGCTGTATGTGCCCGTGCACTACTTCGACGGGTACGGGGACTTCCTCGGGCGGCTCGTCGACGAGAAGAGCGCGTGGCTGACGCTGCCGGGGAGCGGGGGGTCGCCTTACGGGGAGGGCTGGTTCGCCACGACGACGTTTCTGAACGCCCTTACCGTCGTCATCTTCCCGACCACCGTCGCCGGGTATCTGGGGGCGCGCAGCGCCGACGGGCTGCGGCGCAACGCCATCTGGCTGCCCGCGTACAACGTCCTGCTGTTCGTGCCGATGCTGCTCGGGATGGCCGCGCTGTTCGTCGTGCCCGGGCTGACCGGGGCCGACTCCAATCTGGCGCTGTTCAAGCTCGTCGTCGATTCGCTGCCGGCCTGGGCCGTCGGGATCATCGGGGTCGCGGCCGCGCTCTCGTCCATCGTGCCCATGGCGGTGTTCATGCTGGTCATCGGCACGATGTGGGGGAGCAGCGTGTTCTCGCTCGTTCCGCGGTGGCGGGAGTCCTCCTCGGCGCAGAAGACGTGGTCGCAGGTGGTCGTGGTGGTCGCCGGGGCGCTTGCGCTGGTGCTGACCTACTCGGCGCCGAACACCTTGGTGCGGCTGTCTCTCATTTCCTATGAGGGGATGGCGCAGTTGGTGCCGATGTTGTTGGTGGGGTTGATGTGGCGGCGGTTGAGTCTGGTGGGGGCGTTGAGTGGGGTTGTGGTGGGGGTGGGGGTTGTGTGCGGGCTGGTGTTCAGTGGACGGGATCCGGTGTGGGGGGTGAACGCGGGGATTGTGGCTCTGGCGTTGAATCTTGGGGTGACTTTGGTGGTGACGTACGTGCGTCCGGCTGATCGGGATGCACGACTGGACCGCGATGTGCTCGCCCGGGATCCGGTGGGCGGGTGACACGTCCGGTGGGGGCTGGTCGCGCAGTTCCCCGCGCCCCTGGAAGATCGGCGTCTGCCCCACGGGGGGTTCGTTGCTACGTGCGGCCCGGTGGCCGCTTCTCGCGCAGTTCCCCGCGCCCCTGAAGCGAGCTTCGCTCGCTCAGGGGAAGGCGCGCGAAGCGCGGCCTTCAGGGGCGCGGGGAACTGCGCGACCAGCCACGACGAGAGCCGCGCGTGACGAACTGGTTTTCAGGGGCGCGGGGAACTGCGCGACCAGCCGCACTCAAGGCGTGCTGGAACGGCGCTCCCGCAAGGTCAGCAGCAGCGCACCCGCCGCCACCGCCAGCGTCGCCGAGACGATCAGGGACGTGTTCATGCCCTTCGACAGGGCGTGGGCGGAGGTTCCTCCGGAGGTGGCCAGGGCGATTGTCAGGGAGACGCCTGCCGCTGAGCCTATGTAGCGGGCCGTGTTGCTGGCGCCCGAGCCCATGGCGGCGCGGCCCTGCGGGACCGACTCCACGGCGAGGAGTGGCAGCGCCGCGTTGAGGAGGCCGCTGCCGATGCCGGAGAGGAGCAGGCCGGGGAGGAGGCGGGGCCAGTGGGCCGAGCCCGCCGCGCCCAGGAGGGTCAGCGCGGCCGCCGCGTGCAGGGCGAAACCTACGGCCAGTTGATGGCGCGGGGAGACCCGGCCGGACAGGCGGCGCGCCTGGAGGGCCACCGTGAAGCCGGCGCCGGACCAGAGCACCAGCAGGATCGCCGTGTCCATGGGCGTCAGCCCCATCGTGCGCTGGACCAGCGTCGGGACGTAGCTGAAGAGCGCGATGACCGAGAGGCCCGTGAAGAAGGCGCCGGTCGTCGAGGCCAGGAAGAGCGGGCGGCGCAGGAGGCTCAGGTCCAGCATGGGGGTGGAGCCCTTGTGCTCCACGGCGACGAACACCGCGAGGAGCACCACCGTCGCCGCCAGCAGAGCGCCGACCGGCACCCGCAGCCACCCGTCGCGGCCCAGCGTCAGCGCGGCGAGCAGTGCGGTCAGGGCGAGGCCGAGCGTGAGGGCGCCGGGCAGGTCGGGGCGGCCGGCCCGGGGCGAGCGGGACTCGGTGAGCGAGCGCGGGGCCAGACCGGCGACGAGCAGCGCGGCCGCCGCGAGCGTGCCGTACGCCCAGCGCCAGTCGGCGACCTGGGACACGTAACCCGTGACGACCGGACCGAGCGCGATGCCGCCGCTGACGAACGCGCCCCAGACTCCCGTCGCCCGGATCCGCCCGGAAAGCGTCGGGAAGGCGTGCACGAGCAGGCCCAGGCTCGCGGCCAGGATCGCCGCCGACGCCGCGCCCTGCGCGATCCGGGCGAGCGTGAACAGCAGGGTGTTCGGGGCCAGCGCGCCCAGCGCCGTCGTCAGCCCGAGCGCGAAGGTGCCGAGCAGGAACGCGCGGCGGCGCCCGTAGTCGTCGGCCAGGCTGCCCGCGACCAGGAGCAGCGCGGCGAGGCCGAGCGGGGTGCCGTTCAGGAGCCAGGCCTGCGCGGACAGGCCGGTGTGCAGGGACGCGGCCGTGTCGCCGAGCGTGACCATCGGCGCGGTGTACGTCATCAGGGCCACCGCGGTCGCCGCGCTCGTCACGGCGAGAGTGGCGGCCGGGCGGGGCTCGCGCGCCGCGGGGCGGGCGAGGACCGGTGCGGGTTCCGTACGGACGGGCTGGGACATGGGTCGGCCATCCAGAAGTGGGTTCAGTGAATGAACTTGGCGTGCCCGATGAACGTAGCACGGTTGGTTCGGTCATTGAACCTACGGTCGGGAAATGGCTAGAGTGGGAGGCATGGCTCTCGGCAAGGACTACGTGACCCAGGAGTGCTCCATCGCCCGCGCGCTGGAGATCGTCGGCGAGCGCTGGACCCTGCTCGTCGTGCGCGACGCCCTCTACGGCGTCCGGCGCTACAACGACTTCCTCGTGCACCTGGGCATCCCGCGCGCCGTCCTCGCCGCCCGCCTCCAGACCCTCACCGCCGCCGGGATCCTGGAGAAGCGCCGCTACCAGGAGTCGCCGCCGCGCGACGAGTACGTCGTCACCGAGCGCGGGCGCGAACTGTGGCCGGTGCTGCGCTCGCTCGGCGCCTGGGGACGGGGCATCCCCGGCGCCCTGCCGATGCGTGAGTTCCGGCACGTCGTGTGCGGGACGGCGCTCGGCGTCCTCGGGGACTGCCCGGCCTGCGGGGGCCTTGTGCCGCTTGAGGAGGTCGAGATGCTGCCGGGCGCGGGGCTCGACCCCGACCCCGCCGATCCGGTCAGCCGCGCCCTGCTCGCGCCCCGGCGCCTCCTCCAGCCCGTCGTGACCGAGGCCGGATAGCTGTATAACTGGCAGGACGCCGACCGGTAGGCCGAGGAGCGAGAGGAGGGCGGCGCATGTTCCGTACGAGTACGTGGTCCACGACCCTGCGCCCGGCAGCCCTGCTGCTCTTCCTCCTCGTCGAGTCCGTGCTCGTCGACACCGGCAGCCTCGCCGGGGCCGTCGCGCTCGCCGCGACCGCCGCCGCGGGCTCCGCGCTCGCCGTCTGCTCCGTGCTCACCGCGCGCTCCGCGCCCGCCGTGCCGCCCACCCGGGTACGCACGGCCATGCGGGACCGCGAGCACCGCACCGCCTTCCTGCCGCAGCGCGATCCCGACGCACGGGGGCGCACCCGGCCCCGAGCGCCCGGACGTCTCGTCCCGACGGGCCGCTGACCTCGCAGTTCCTCCTGCCGGGCCTGTGGTCCGTCACGCCGAAACCTCTTCCGTTTCCGGCACGACGAGACCCCCGGAGGGCTCATCCATGTCGTCGTTCATGTCCGTTTTCGCCAGCCTCGTCGAGCACTTGGCGACCCTGCTCCAGCCGCTGTTCCACGCGTCGGCGACCGCCGCCGCGATCGTCCTGTTCACCGCGCTCGTACGACTCCTCGTCCATCCCCTGTCGCGGGCCGGTGCCCGGGGCCAGCGCGAGCGGCTGAAGCTTCAGCCGCGCATCGCCGAGCTGCGCAAGAAGCACAAGAAGAACCCTGAGGCGCTCCAGAAGGCGATCATGGAACTGCACCGCGAGGAGAAGGTGTCCCCGCTCTCCGGGTGCCTGCCGATGCTGTGCCAGATGCCGGCGTTCTTCCTGCTCTACCACCTGTTCTCCAACGGCAGCATCGGCGGCGAGCCCAACGGCCTGCTCGGGCACACCCTCGGGGCCGCGCCGCTCGGCGGGCGGTTCAAGGACGCGCTCGCGCACGGCGGGCTGTTCGGGGCGCAGGGGCTCGTGTATGTGGCGCTGTTCGTGCTCGTCGCGGCCGTGGCGACCTTCAACTACCGGCGCACCAAGCGGCAGATGGCACTGTCCGCGGCCGCCACGCCCGCCTCGGACCAGCCGCAGGTGCCGGGCATGGGCGCGATGACGAAGTTCATGCCGCTGATGTCCTTCATGACCCTCTTCTCGGTGGCCTACGTGCCGCTCGCCGCCGCGCTCTACATCGTCACCTCGACGACCTGGAGCGCCATCGAACGCGCCGCCCTCTACCGCGACATGCCGTACGCGGGCGCGGCGGCGCTTCCCGTCTGATCCTTCTGACCCGTGTGAGGCGGGGTGCGGGTCCGGTCCAGTCCGTGAACGGGGTATTGCGGACTGGACGCCGAACTTGGAGGATCGACCAGACCTCCGATGGCTGAGGCCGCACCTTGCCATGGAGGCTCCTCCTAGATCAGAGGGAGTTACACCATGAAGCTGCTGCGAGTCGGACCCGCCGGAGCCGAGCGCCCCGCGCTGCTCGACGCCGAGGGAACCCTCCGCGCCCTGTCGGGACTCGTCCCGGACGTCGACGGAGCACTGCTCGCGGACGACGCCGCGCTGGACCGGGTACGGGCCGCTGCCGCCTCCGGGGAGCTGCCCGTCCTTGATCCCGCGGGCCTGCGCATCGGTCCGCCGGTGGGCCGGATCGGCAAGGTCGTGTGCATCGGCCTCAACTACCACGACCACGCCGCCGAGACCGGCGCCGAGCCGCCCGCCGAGCCCGTCGTCTTCTTCAAGGCGGCGGACACCGTGGTCGGCCCGCACGACAACGTGCTCGTTCCGCGCCGCTCCACCAAGACCGACTGGGAGGTGGAGCTGGCCGTGGTCATCGGACGTACGGCCCGCTACGTCGAGTCCCACGAGGCCGCGCTCGCCTGCGTCGGCGGGTACGCGGTCGCGCACGACGTGTCCGAGCGCGAGTTCCAGATCGAGCGCGGCGGCACCTGGGACAAGGGCAAGAACTGCGAGACGTTCAACCCGCTCGGGCCGTGGCTGGTGACGCCCGACGAGGTGGCCGACCCGCAGGCGCTCGGGCTGAAGCTGTGGGTCAACGGCGAGCTGAAGCAGGACGGCAGCACCGCCGACCAGATCTTCTCCGTGGCGGAAGTCGTGCGCTACGTATCGCAGTTCATGACCCTGTATCCCGGGGATGTCATCAACACCGGGACGCCGGCGGGGGTTGCCATGGGGCAGCCGGAGCCGAAGCCGTATCTGCGGGCCGGGGATGTGGTGGAGCTGGAGATCGAGGGGCTGGGGCGGCAGCGGCAGGAACTCAAGCCGGCCTAGTCGCTGTCCGCTCGGGGGGCCGGTGCGCCTCTTCGCCGGGTTCGTGTGGGGGCGTTGGCGGGTGCGGGCCGGTGGGCGCTTCTCGCGCAGTTCCCCGCGCCCCTTCAGGGCTCGCTTCGCTCGCTCCCCGGGTTGTCGGTCGGGTGCTGCGCCGTCGTGGCTGGTCGCGCAGTTCCCCGCGCCCCTGAGGGCGCACTTCGTGCGGCCCCAGGGGCCCCTTCAGGGCCCCCGTTCGGGGGCCCCTCGGGGCGTGGCTGCTTTCTGGGGGCGGGGGGTGTTCACATAGTGCGCCTATGGGAAAAATCAGCGCGCGTATGTCCGTCGCCGCCATGGCGGCCCTGCTGGTCGGGGGCGCGGCCGGGGTCGCTGTCGCCGAGCCGCTGCCGGGTGGGCTCGGGCCCTGTCTGGGAAGTCTGTGCCCCGACGCGTACCCGGACCCGAACAACGGGGCCCCGGCCGGGCGGGACAGCAACATCAACGTCTTCGTCGGCGGGGACATGCTCGTCCGGCGCTCCGCCGCCGAGGCCGAGGGCAAGGTCGTCGTGCTCGGTGACTTCGACCAGGACAAGGACCCCGGGGTCTCGCAGATCTACAACGTGGGCGTCGCGGGCGTCGGCTCGCGCGTCCCGCCCCCGGACGGCACCGACTTCCTCACCGTCGGCGGGAACGTCACCGTCGGCTCCGGCGAGCGCCTCGCCGTGGAGGACGCCAGCGCCCACGGCGACGTACGGCACGCGGGCACGCTCACCGGCACCGTCGAGACCGACCACATCCGCGACGCCGACGCCACGGCTCCCTACACGGCGCTGCGCAAGCAGTTGCAGGACGCCAGCCACTGCTACGCGTACGACGGCGCCGCCCGCCGCACCGCGACCGGCACGGCCGTGAACGACGGCAGCACCACCGTCTTCACCGGCGACGGCAGCTCCGCGATCCAGATCTTCGACGTCGACTTCGACCTGGTCAGCCGGAGCGGCGGCCAGCAGGGCTTCTCGTTCGCCGGGATCCCGTCCGGCGCCACCGTCCTGGTCAACGTCTACGGGGACGCACGGGAGATCAACACGTACGAGTCGATGCTCCCGGCCGCACTCCGCGACCGGCTGCTGTGGAACTTCCCCGACGCCACGGACGTGACCCTCGCCGGCACCACCCAGTTCTCCGGCAGCACCCTCGTGGGCAACCCGGCGAGCACGACCACGGTGACCATGTCCGGGTTCAACGGGCGCTTCTACACCGCCGGTTCGCTCACCCACGCGTCGTCGGCCGGGGGCGGCGGTGGCCAGGAGTTCCACGCGTATCCGTTCGTGGGCGACCTGCCGTCCTGCGAGGAGCCCGTCACGCCGACTCCCACGCCGACACCCACACCTACTCCCACGCCTACGCCGACCCCCACCCCGACACCTACTCCCACCCCGACGCCTACTCCTACGCCGACCCCCACACCGACTCCGACGCCCACACCGACTCCGACCCCGACCCCGACTCCCACGCCCAGCCCCTCCGACAGCACGCCCGGAACGGCGACGACCGGCGGCGGAACGGGCGGGGGCGGGGGCGGGGAACTCGCCGAGACCGGGTCGCCCGCGGGTGTCGTGGTGCTCGGCGGGATCGCCGCGGCCGCCCTGACGGCGGGCGCGGCGATCGCGGGAGCGGCACGCAGGCAGCGCGGGGCCGGCTCGCGCCGATGAGGACCGGGCCGGTGATCAGCCCGCGTCGATGAAGCGGCTCAGGGCCTCCACCACGAGGGCGTGGTCCTCGACCTGGGGGAGGCCCGAGACGACGACGGTGCCGACGACGCCCGCGCCGCGCACGGTCAGCGGGAAGGCCCCGCCGTGCGCCGCGTACGTGTCCAGGTCGAGGCGGGACGAGTCCTCGAACGTCGTGCCCTTGGCCCGGAAACGGGTGCCGACCAGCAGCGACGAGACCTGGTAGCGCTCCACGACCCGGCGCTTGCGGGCGATCCACGCGTCGTTGTCCGGCGTCGAGCCGGGCAGCGCCGCGTGGAAGAGCTGCTGGCCGGAGCGCGTGATGTCGATCGCGACCGGCGCCTGCCGCTCGCGGGCCAGCTCCACCAGGAGGTTCCCGAGCCGCCAGGCGTCGTCGTGGCCGAAGGAGTCGAGGACCAGGCGGCTCTCCTGCTCCTCCAGGGCGGCGATGTCGGGGGCGGTAGGGGTGCTCACAGGGCCACCGTCACCTTCTCGTCGGCGGAGCGGCGGGCCGCTTCGAGGACGTCGAGGGCGTCCGCCGCCTGGGTGGCGGGCACCGGGTTCGGGGCGCCGTCGCGCAGGGCCGCGGCGACGGCGGCGTAGTACGCGGGGTAGTCGCCGTCGGCCGTGGGACGCGGGCGGCCGCCGCCGGTCAGCGGGGACTCGCCGGAACCGACCCGGCCCCACATCGACTCGCACTCCACACCCCACGGCTCACCGGCCACCGGGCGCTTGCCGTCGCGCAGGGCCGCCTCCTGGGGGTCGAGGCCGTACTTCACGTAACCGGCCTGCGAGCCGAGCACGCGGAAGCGCGGGCCGAGCTGGGCCGTGGTCGCCGAGACGTAGAGGTGCGAGCGGACGCCGTTCGCGTGCGTGATCGCGATGAACGTGTCGTCGTCCGCCTCGGCGCCCGCGCGCCGGACGTCGGACTCGGCGTAGACGGAGACGGCCGGGCCGAAGAGGACCAGCGCCTGGTCGACGACGTGGCTGCCGAGGTCGTAGAGCAGACCGCCGATCTCCTCCGGGTTCCCCGACTCGCGCCAGCCGCCCTTGGGCTGCGGGCGCCAGCGCTCGAAGCGCGACTCGAAGCGCCACACGTCACCCAGCTCGCCGTCCTTCAGGAGGTCCTGAAGGGTCAGGAAGTCGTTGTCCCAGCGGCGGTTCTGGAAGACCGAGAGCAGCAGCCCGCGCTCCTCGGCGAGCGCCGCCAGCTCGCGGGCCTCGGCGGCCGTGCCCGCCACCGGTTTGTCGACGACGACCGGGAGACCGGCCTCCAGCGCGGCCTTCGCGAGCGGTACGTGCGTCTTGTTCGGGGACGCGATCACGATCAGGTCCAGCTCGCCGGCCCGCTCCCACAGCTCGTCCGGGGAGGCCGCGAAGCGCAGCCCGTCGCCGTGCTCGGCGCGGGCCTGGGCCTGCCGCTCCGGGTTCGAGGTGACGACCGTGTCGAGGGTCAGGCCCTCGGTCGCGGCGATCAGCGGGGCGTGGAAGACGGAGCCCGCGAGGCCGTAGCCGATCAGGCCCACACGGAGAGAAGCACTCGTACCAGTCATGCCGTCCACTTAAACAACGCTGTTGCCAAAGTGCAAGCGGGAGGGACAATGGCGGGGTGAACACGCATGTCACGCATGCCCAGCATGTGCAGCCCACCGCCGGTGTGAACCTGACCGCCCTGCGCGGGCACAACGCCGCGCTCGTGCTCGACCTGCTGCGCGGCGCGGGGGAGCACGGCATCAGCCGGCTCTCGCTCGCCGAGCGCACCGGCCTGACCCCGCAGGCCGTCAGCAAGATCACCGCCCGGCTGAGAGGTGAGGGGCTTGTCGTCGAGGCGGGGCGCCGGGCCTCCACCGGCGGCAAGCCGCGCACGGTGCTGCGGCTCGTCGCGGACGCCGGACACGCGGTGGGCCTGCACCTGGACCGCGACGAACTGCACACCGTCCTGACCGATCTGTCCGGGGCGGTCGTCGCGACCCGGCGGGCCCCGCTCGACCTGGGCGCGGGCGCCGAGGCCGTCCTCGCCGCCGCGGCCTGCGAGGTGGACCAGCTGCTCGGCGGGGTCGCCCAGGGGCAGGCGCTCGGCGTCGGCGTCGCCGTTCCCGGCCCGCTCGACCACGCCGACGGTGTGCTGCACCGGGTCACCGGGTTTCCGCAGTGGGACGGGTTCCCGCTGCGCGACGCGCTCACCGAGCGGCTCGGGCTCCCGGTCGTCGTCGACAAGGACACCAACGCCGCCGCGCTCGGCCTCGCCCTCGGCGCGGCCGGGGACGGCGCCCGCTCCTTCGTCTACCTGCACCTCGGGACCGGACTCGGCGCCGGGCTCGTCCTCGGCGGCACGCTCTATCGCGGCGCGCGGACCGGGGCCGGGGAATTCGGCCACCAGGTCATCCAGCTCGACGGACCGCTGTGCGACTGCGGCAACCGCGGCTGCATCGAGGCGCTGTGCCTGGCCGCCGTCGCACTCGGCACCGGGGGCGGTCTGGACGAGGCCGCGCGGGTGCTCGGCGAAGGCGCCGGGAATCTGGTGAGCCTGCTCGACATCGACGCCGTGCTGCTCGGCGGGCGGACCGTGTTCGGCGCCGAGGAGCGGTTCGTGCGCGGGGTCGGCGCGGTGCTTCAGGCGCGGGCGGCGCGCGGCGGGTGCGGGCCGATACCGGTGCGCGGGGCGCCCGGCGGCGCCGGACTCGTCGTCGAGGGCGCCGCCCAGCTGATCCTCGCGCCGCTCTTCGGCCGGGGCGACGGGGCGTTCCCGGCCGCCCGCCAGGGCTGACCCGCTGGTCCGATAGGGGGCCGTTCCCCGGCTATTTGATGCTGATCGGGTCATCGGCCGTCGTGGCGCGCCCGTCGCGCCGGGCGGGCGTGGCAGCGTGCGGGGCCACGGCGGAGGCCGTGCCCGCGACCGCTCGACCCCGGACCAGCAAAGGCCCCGCATGCGACTGCGCCGTCCGATCGCCCTCGGCATCACCGCGACCGCCGCCGCCCTCGCCCTCACCGGACCGCCCCCGGCGACGGCGCACAGCGGGGGCCCGGCCGCCCACCTGGTCTCCCGTGACCTCTCCCGGGATCTGTCCTGCGACGCGGCGGCCGACGGGAGCCGCTTCCCGGTCGACGCCCGGATCCACCCGGGTCCCGACACCTACCACCCCGGCGACGAGCGCAGCCGCTGGTCGATCGAGCTCACCAACACCACCCGCACGAGCTGTTCGGCCATCCACCCCGTCCTCGTCCTCGTCGACCGGGACCGGAGACTGAAGGCCCGCCAGATCCGGATGGAGTTCCACGACGGCACCCGCTGGCGGCCCGTGACCTTCGAACACACCGACCAGGACGAGAACATCGGCGTCCTCGACGACGGCTTCCCCGGCTTCCCGGTCGGCGCGGGCAAGACCGTGACCGTCGAGGTCCGGCTCGCCTTCACCGCGGGCACCCGGCCCGGACGGGTCGTCGCCGACGCCGCCGTCGTGCAGCGCCGGGGCGACGACGGCGACTGGGTGGGGGAGTCCGGCAGCTACCCGTTCACGATCGCCGACACCGGTTCCGCCGGCGATTCCGACAGCCCGTCCCCGGTGGACGGGACGGACCCGTCGCTGCCCGACCAGCTCGCCGAGACGGGCCGCAACGCCTCCCTCGCCGGTCTCGGGGCCACCGCCTGCGCCCTCCTCGTCGTCGGCGGCGCCCTCGTGCTCGGCTCCCGCCGGCTGCGCGCCCCGAGGCACTGAACGTCCTGCGTTCACCCGCGTCTGGGACCATCCCCGCGTGGACCACCCGAACTACCCGCACGCCCAGGCCCCCGGCGCCCCTGTGCGCGACGGCATACCCGAGCACGGCCGGATCCCCAAGTACTACGCCGTCAAGGCCCAGCTCGACGCGCTGATCGCCGAGATGGCCGAAGGCGAGACGCTGCCCACCGAGCGCGATCTCGCCGTCCGGCACGGCGTCTCGCGCGAGACCGTCCGGCAGGCGCTGCGCGAGCTGCTGCTCGAAGGACGGCTGCGCCGCCGCGGCCGGGGCACCGTCGTCGCCGGACCCAAGCTGGCGCAGCCGCTCTCCCTCGCCTCGTACACCGAGGGCGTGCGCCGCCAGGGCCGACGGCCCGGCCGTACGCTCATCGGGCTCGACCGCTTCCCCTGCCCGCCCGCGCTCGCGACCGAGATCGGCCTGGAGCGCGGTGAGCCCGTCTGGCACATGGAGCGCGTGCTGCTCGCCGACGACGAGCGGGTCGGCCTGGAGTCCACCTACGTCCCCGTGGCCCGGATGCCGCGCCTCGACCAGGACTTCGACCCCGACTCGTCCTTCTACTCGTACGTCCACGAACGCCTCGGCATCGACTTCGGCTCCGCCGACGAACGCATCGAGACGGTGCTCGCCACCCCGCGCGAGGCGCTGCTCATCGGCACGCCGCCCGCACTGCCGATGCTGCTGATCCACCGCGTCTCGTACGACCCGGGGGGCGCTCCCACCGAGCGGGTGCGGACGCTGTACCGGGGCGACCGGTTCTCCTTCACCACCCGGCTGGGCGGAAACGAGCGGTAGCTGGCGACAACTTCCCTTTGTCCGCTGCCGGTTGAGGCGATTCGACGCGCGATGATAACGGGAACGTAACGGGTCTAGGCCAACCTTGGGTGCTCGTTCACCGTCCCGTTGCCGGGTGGACCGGCTCGGGACACCCGGCTTGAGGAGCGTGGGCGCCGTGAGAGCACTGGAAGACAGAGGAGTTGAGGCCGGATGACGCAGGGCCGCAGCGGCATCCGGTTCGACCGGGTCTGTGTCGCGTACGGCGGGAACACCGTGCTCGACTCCCTGGAGCTGACCGTCGAGCCCGGTGAGGTGCTGGCCCTGCTCGGGCCCTCCGGATCCGGCAAGACCACCGCCCTGCGCGCCGTCGCCGGGTTCGTCAGACCGGCGTCGGGGCGGGTGTTCATCGGCGACCGCGACGTCACCGACCTCCCGCCGCACCGTCGCGGGATCGGCATGGTCGTGCAGAGCTACGCGCTCTTCCCGCACCTGCGCGTCGCCGACAACGTCGCCTTCGGGATGCGCGCGCAGAAGGTGCCGAAGGCCGAGATACCCGGCCGGGTCGCCGAGGCCCTGGAGCTCACCGGCATGGCGGCCTACGCGCGCCGCTACCCGCGCGAGCTCTCCGGCGGCCAGCAGCAGCGCGTCGCCATCGCGCGGGCCCTCGCCATCCGGCCCGGGGTGCTGCTCCTCGACGAACCGCTGTCCGCGCTCGACGCCCAGCTCCGCTCCGGCATGCTCGGCGAACTGGCGCGGCTGCACCGCGAGCTGCCGGACGTGTCGATCCTCTACGTCACCCACGACCAGGTCGAGGCGCTGACCCTGGCCGACCGGATCGCCGTCATGGACAAGGCGCGGCTCCAGGACGTCGGCACCCCGCAGGAGCTGTACCGCACCCCGCGCACCGAGTTCACCGCCTCCTTCGTCGGCGGCGCCAACCTCCTTCCCGTACGCGTCGGTTCGGGCTCGGCGGCCTTCGGGCAGGCCGAGCTGAAGGTGTCCACGGACGGGATCGCGGCCGGTGCCACCGCCACCCTCTGCGTCCGCCCGCACCTCGTCGGACTCGGCGACGGGCCCAACGCGCTGACCGGCATCGTCGCCGAGGTCCAGTGGCGGGGCTCCACCCACCGGCTGTACGTCGACGTGGACGGGCGCCAGGTGAAGGCCGACGTAAGGGAGTTGCGGCAGCCGCCCGCGCTCGGCGAAGAGGTCACCGTGCACTTCGCGCCGGAGGACGCGGTGCTGCTCCGCGCGGGGGTGGCCGACGATGACTAGCGCCACGCTCGACGTACCCGTGCAGGCCGCGCCCAAGTCGCCCAGGAAGGCGCCCGCCTGGGTGTGGGCGCTGCCGCCGGTCGTCGCCCTCGCCGTCGTCTTCCTCTACCCGCTCTTCCTCGTCGTCCAGCAGTCCCTCCAGCCGGACACCGGCGGCACCTCCCTCAAGCCGTACAGCGACGTCTTCGCCTCGACGGCCTTCCGCGAGGCGCTCGGTACGACGGTGTGGCTGGCCGTCGGCTCGACGATCGGCTGCCTGGTCCTCGGGTTCGCGCTCGCGCTGATCATCGCGTTCGTGCCGTTCCCGGGCGGGAAGGCCGTCGCCAAGTTCATCGACGTCTTCCTCTCCTTTCCGTCCTTCCTGATCACGCTCGCGCTGCTGTTCGTGTACGGGCAGGTGGGCATGGCCAACGGCCTGTGGCGGGACGTCACGGGCGCCGCCACCGGGCCGTTCCAGTTCCTCACCACGCCGTGGGGCGTGCTGCTCGCCGAGATCACGTACTTCACGCCGTTCGTGATGCGGCCGCTGCTCGCCGCGTTCTCGCAGGTGGAGACGGCTCAGCTGGAGGTCGCCTCGTCGCTCGGGGCGCGACCGGCGCGGATCGTGCGGCAGGTGATCCTGCCCGAGGCACTGCCCGCGCTGGCCGCCGGCGGCTCGCTGGTCCTCGTGATGTGCCTCAACGAGTTCGGGATCGTGCTGTTCACCGGGGCCAAGGGGGTCACCACGTTGCCGATGCTCGTGTACAGCAAGGCCATCCTGGAGTCGGACTATCCGGGGGCCTGCGTCGTGGCGGTCGTCAACGTGGCCATCTCCGTCGGCCTGTACGGGATCTACCGGGTGGTGAGCCGTCGTGTTGGTGCATAGCAAGCCGGGCAAGTGGGCCACCTGGGCCGTCTTCTTCGTGCTCTTCCTGCCCCTCTTCGCCCTGCCCCTCCTCGTCATCGTCGCCGCGTCCTTCGCCGGCAACTGGTCCGGGGCCCTGCCCTCCGGGTTCACCGGGGAGCACTACTCAGCCGCCACCAGCGGGGACTCGCTCACCGCGCTCACCACCAGCCTGGTCACCGCCGTCACGGCGAGTGTGCTCGCGCTGCTGGTCGGCGGGTGGGCCGCGCTGGCCGCCGCGTCGCTGAGGAAGCGCGGACGGCGCGCCATGGACGCGCTGTTCGTGCTGCCCGTCGCCGTGCCGTCCGTCGTGGTCGGGCTCGCCGTGCTCGTCGCGTTCAGCAAGCCGCCGATGCTGCTCAACGGCACCCGCTGGATCGTCATCATCGCGCACACGATTCTTGTCACGGCGTTCGCCTACCAGTCGGTCTCGGCCGCCATCGTGCGTCTCGACCCGGTCTACGAACAGGCCGCGGCGTCGCTCGGCGCCCGGCCTTCGTACGTCCTGTGGAAGGTGAAGCTGCCCCTGCTGCTGCCGTCCCTGAACGCGGCGGCCGGGCTCTGCTTCGCCCTGTCCATGGGCGAGTTGAGCGCCACCATGATGCTCTACCCGCCGGACTGGATGCCGCTGCCGGTGCAGATCTACGCGACCACCGACCGCGGCTCGCTGTTCACCGGCTCCGCGATCGCGGTGGTCCTGATGGCCGCGACGCTGCTCGTCCTGCTCGCCGTCTCGCGGATCCGCACCAAAGCCTCATACCGCTAGAAGCCTCGTCCCGACAACGCCCCTGCTCTTCTACGGAGTTCACCTCGCCATGCGCAGAAACACGCTCACCACCGTAGGCGCCGTCACCGGCAGCCTCGCCCTCGCCGCCTCCCTCACCGCGTGCGGCGGCAGCTCCGCCGCCTCCGACGAGAAGGTCGTCACCGTCTACAGCGCCGACGGCCTCAAGGGCGAGAACGGCGACGGCTGGTACGACAAGGTCTTCAAGGACTTCACCGCCAAGACCGGCATCAAGGTCAAGTACGTCGAGGGCGGCTCCGGCGAGGTCGTCCAGCGCGCCGTGCGCGAGAAGACGAACACGCAGGCCGACGTCCTCGTCACCCTGCCGCCGTTCATCCAGCAGGCCGGCGGCAAGGGCCTGCTCGCCAAGTACGCGCCCGAGGGCTCGGACCAGGTCGACGGCGCGGACAAGGGCGCCGACGGCACCTGGACCTCCGTCGTGAACAACTACTTCGGCTTCATCTACAACAAGAAGGAGCTGAAGTCGGCGCCCACCACGTGGGACGAGCTGCTCGACGGGAAGTTCAAGAACAAGCTCCAGTACTCCACGCCGGGTGTCGCGGGCGACGGCACCGCGGTCGTCGTCAAGGCGATGCACGACTTCGGCGGCAAGCAGCAGGCCATGGACTACCTGAAGAAGCTCCAGGCCAACAACGTCGGCCCGTCCGCCTCCACCGGCAAGCTGGCCCCGAAGGTCGACAAGGGCGAACTCCTCGTCGCCAACGGCGATGTGCAGATGAACTACGCCCAGTCCAAGGACGCGCCGAACCTCGGCATCTGGTTCCCCAAGGCGGACGGCGGCAAGCCGACCTCCTTCGCCCTGCCCTACGCGGCCGGCCTCGTGAAGAACGCCCCGCACACCGCCAACGGCAAGAAGCTCCTGGACTTCATGCTCGCCGCGAAGCAGCAGCAGGAGGTCAGTTCCATCGGCGGCGGCTTCTCCGCCCGCGCCGACGTCAAGGCCACCGACGAGAACGCCATCGCCCTCGCCAAGATCATGGACGGCGTGGAGATCTTCGAGCCGGACTGGAACGACATCGACAAGAACCTGACGGCGTACGTGGACGACTGGAAGTCCGCGACCGGCAGCTGAGCTCATCACGGGGTGACGAATGTCCCTGGGCATTCGCGTCCGTGTCACCAAAAGATAACGGGTCTGGTCCAACACTCCTGTGGAATCAGGGGTGTTGGACCAAGCCATGCCGCCACGTCCCGGAGGACCGCATGTCGCTCACCCGCCGCTCCCTGCTCATCGGCACCGCCACCGCGGCCGCCGCCCTGACCCTGCCCGCCACGGCCTTCGGCGCCGCCAAGACGCCCAAGGTCCTGGTCATCGGCCTCGACGGCACCCTTCTGAGCAGAATCAAGGACGCCGACGCGCCCCGCCTGAAGGCCCTCATGGCGGCCGGCCTCACCGCCCCCAGCTCGATCTACGCCAACCCGCTGGCCCCGACCCTGTCCGGGCCCGGCTGGTCCACGCTGATCACCGGCGTGTGGCCCGACAAGCACAACGTGAAGGACAACAACTTCACCGGTCAGAAGTTCGCCCAGTACCCGGACTTCCTCACCCGCATCGAGACCGCGAAGCCCGCCCTGTCCACGTACGCCGTCTCCTCCTGGGCGCCGCTGACCGACACCGTCTTCTCCTCGAAGGTCGACACCCGCGTCTCCACGCCCAGCGCCGAGTACGACACCGGCACCACCAGCCGCGCCGTCGCCCAGCTGAAGAGCGCCAACCCCGACGCGGTCTTCCTCCAGCTCGACAACGTCGACCACGCGGGCCACAGCTACGGCGCCGCCAGCCAGCAGTACCTGGACGCCATCCACGGCGTCGACGGCCAGGTCGGCCAGATCGTCGACGCCGTGAAGTCCCGTGCCACGTACGCCAGTGAGGACTGGCTGATCATGGTCACCGCCGACCACGGGCACACCGACGCGGGCGGCCACGGCGGCTCCACCTGGCCCGAGCGGCAGACCTTCATGATCGCCGTCGGCGGCACGGTCACCGCCGGGTCCACCCGGTACGACGTGAAGATGCCCGACATCGCGGCCAGCGCCCTCGCCCACCTCGGCGTCGCGCTCGACCCGGCCTGGGGCCTGGACGGCCGCCCGATCCAGCAGCCGAGCCCCGACGACTTCGACAGCCTGCGCGCCAAGCTCACCGGGCCGGTCGACGAGAGCGGCATCGGCACCGGCGTCGTCGGCTTCACCCACACCCCGCCGAGCGGCTGGTCCGTCGACAACTCCACGATGGGCACCGGCGGCGTCACCGAGTGGCGCGGCTGGACCTTCACCACCGACGAGTTCTGGACCAAGGCCGAGCGCGACCAGCAGCGCGAGTCCAACGTCCGGGCCCGCAACGTCTTCGCGGTCGCCGACGGCGACGAGTGGTCCGACAAGACCGTCTCGGGCTCCTTCGACTCCACCCTGATCAGCCCCGCCTACCCGGTCACCGGCGGGCGCGCGGCCACGCTCACGTACACGACCTTCTACCGTCAGGAGTCCCCGCAGAAGGGCGAGGTCCTGGTCTCCTACGGCGGCGCGGCGCCGGTCTCCGTGAAGACGTACACCGCCGACGTCTCCTCCCGCACCGAGACCGTCGCCCTCCAGGTGCCGGCCGGGGCGACCACCGCGCAGGTCCGCTTCCGGTACACCGGCGGCAACAACTGGTTCTGGACCGTGGACGGGGTCAAGATCAGCCAATCCTGATTAGGCTGGGGGCGTCGGCACAGTGTCGTCCCGGCGCCCCGTTCAGCACAGTCGTTTCACCGCGGACCGCAGGAGTGCACCCCATGGCAGAGCGCAAGCCCATCGATTCATGGCTCACCGACATGGACGGGGTGCTCATCCACGAAGGGGTGCCGATCCCCGGCGCCGACTCCTTCATCAAGAAGCTCCGCGACTCCGGCAAGCCCTTCCTGGTGCTGACCAACAACTCGATCTACACCGCCCGCGACCTCCAGGCCCGGCTGACCCGCATGGGCCTGGAGGTCCCGGTCGGCAACATCTGGACGTCCGCGCTCGCCACCGCCAAGTTCCTTGAGTCCCAGCGCCCCGGCGGCACCGCGTACGTGATCGGCGAGGCCGGCCTGACCACGGCCCTGCACGACATCGGCTACGTCCTCACCGACCACGCCCCCGACTACGTGGTCCTCGGCGAGACCCGCACGTACTCCTTCGAGGCCATGACCAAGGCGGTCCGGCTGATTAACGACGGGGCCCGCTTCATCTGCACCAACCCCGACGAGACGGGCCCCTCCACCGAGGGCCCGCTGCCCGCCACCGGCGCCGTCGCCGCCCTCATCACCAAGGCCACCGGCAAGCAGCCCTACTTCGCGGGCAAGCCGAACCCGCTGATGATGCGCACCGGGCTCAACGCGATCGGCGCGCACTCCGAGACCAGCGCCATGATCGGCGACCGGATGGACACCGACGTGCTGGCCGGCCTGGAGGCGGGCATGCAGACCTTCCTCGTACGGACCGGGCTGACCAGCGACGCCGACATCGCGAAGTACCCGTTCACGCCGTCGCACGTCGTCGACTCCATCGCGGACCTCGTCGACCTGGTCTGACCGTCCGATCCCGCCGGACCTCCGTCGCACGGCGGCTCCCGGGATGCGGAATGCCGCCGGGCGCGTGAACCTGCCAGTAACAGGAGGTTCACGATGCGTACAGGTCTGCTCGCTCTCCGTGCCGCAGGCGCGGCCGCCGCTCTCGTGGCGCTGCCGGTCTCCGCGGCCCCGGCCCACGCGGAGGGCGGCGGATCCGTCACCGTCACCCCCTACGGCGTGCCGCCGGGCACCGAGGTCGATCTGCGGGTCTCCGGCTGCGACGGCAGGACCGGCACGGCCACCTCGGCGGCCTTCGTGGGGCCCGCGCGGCTCGGGCCCTCGGCCGACCAGCCGACCCTGTTCGGCGAGGCCCGGGTGAAGTCGGCCGCGGCCCCCGGCACCTACGAGATCCTCGTGGTCTGCCCCGGCCGCGACATCCTCTCCGAGATCAAGGGCAGCGTCCGGGTCCTGCCGGGCGGCCACACACCGCCGCCGAGCCCGACAGCGCCCGTGCACGCCGGGGGCGGCGGCACCGCGGCCCACCCGGCCGCCGCCGCGGACACCGGCCGGGCCGCCGTGGCCACCGAGGGCCCCGGCACCCGGCACGCCGTCATCGGGCTCGTCCTCGCCGCGGTCGCCGCCGTCGCCGTGGCCTTCCGCAGCGTCCGGCGCCGCCGGTCCGCACGGCAGTGAGCCCACGGTGAGCAAGCATCCCGGCGCGGGACGGCTGATCACGGGCATCGCCTGGGCGGTGCTCCTGCTCGGCCTGTGGCTGTGGGGGCGCGGCGCCACCGACGTGTCCCTGTCCGGGCCCGCGACCGGCGACGCCGCCGCCGTCGGGCGCCCCTTCGGGGCCGAGCTGCCCGCCGCGCACAAGCCGGTCAAGGGCGCGAAGCCGCAGCGCGTCGACGTCGCCGCGCTGCGCATCCAGGCGCCCGTCGTGGCCCGCGGCCTCGACGGCGGCGGAGCCGTCGACCCGCCGCCCTACGACCAGGCGGGCGTCGTCGGCTGGTACGGCGGGGGCGCCCGTCCGGGGGAGCGGGGCACGTCCCTCTTCGTCGGCCACGTCGACACCGAGACCAGGCCGGCCGTCTTCTACCACCTCAGCGAGGCGAAGCCCGGCGACACCGTGAAGGTGGTGCGCGACGACGGCTCCATCGCCTCCTTCACCGTCGACGAGGTCGAGGTCTACGACCGCAAGCATTTCGACCCCGCCAGGGCCTACGGCCCGCACGACCCGTCCCGCGCCGAACTGCGCCTGATCACCTGCGGCGGCACCTTCGACAAGGCGTCCCGCACCTACACGGCGAACGTCGTCGTCTCCGCGTATCTGTCGGGCGTCGAGCAGCCCGCGCGTCGGGCCGGCTGACGCACCTGGCCGGCCGGCGGCCCGCTCCCCCCGGAGCCGCCGGCCGGACTGGTCCTCGACCGCGCGCGCAGCGGGCTGCGGGAGTAACCCGGCGCCGGCGCAGGAGGCTCGAAGGAGAAATCTTCCCCTGGGCGGGGAACCTTCCCGGTCCTGAAGGCCGAGGTCTGGGGCCACTGGCACCGACTCTAGGACGGATGGGGCGCACAGGATAGAGGGCGTTTGACGCCAAGTACGAGGATGGTGGCGCTGCGTGGTCGGCGCAGGTGAGAGCCGCTTCTCAGGCAGGTCCGGACCTGTCGGCGCGCAACTGGGTGTCGGTCAGGACGCGGTGCACGACCGCGCGCGCCACCTGGTCGAGCGGGCGCCGGTTCCTGCGCGCGTACTGGCGCAACGTGTCGAACGCGCCGTCCGGAGTCGTGCCCCAGCGCTCCGCGAGCATCCCCTTTGCCTGTTCGATCCGCACACGGCTGGCAAGCGCTTCTCGCAGCTGCCCCGACAACTGCCTGTACTGGGCGTAGGCGCGATGGTTGAGCAGCCCCACGGTGGTTGCGTCGGCAAGGGACTGTGCGATCGCCAACCCGCCCTCCGCGGACGGCGGATGCGGGGTGTAGACGCTGAGCGCGCCGAGCAGCGTCTCGTGCCGGCGCAGCGGCACCGCGTACGCCGCCGCGATCCCGAACCGGCGAGCGGCCGCGGTGAACTCGGGCCAGTGGGCGACGGCCTCCCGCGACGCCAGGTGCACGGCCCGCGCCGCCCGCCCGGACGCCAGGCTGTCGTGCACCGGGCCGGCCTCCTGCTCCCACTCCAGCAGCTCCCGTACGGACTCCGGCTGTTGGGCGCCGTGCACGACCGGGCCGGGCCGGCCGTTCGCCTCCAGCAGCGTCACGCCCGCGCCGCGCGCGCCCAGGAACTCCATGCAGCGGTCGGCCAGGCGGCTCAGGTGCAGGGCGGGGTCGAAGTCACCGATGAGGGTGTCGGCGAACTCCACCAGTGTTGCGGCGAGCCGCAGTTCACGGGACTCCTGCGACATGTGTACCACCTCTTCCGCCCCGCTGGGACAGGCCCCCGACGGCGGGGCGCCTACCCCGCTCCGGCGTGCTGTAACAGCTCTTGGACAAGCACCGTCCGGCCTCGTGACCGCGCGAGGGCGTATGTCACGATTGAGGGCCAGACAGTGCACCCAAGGGGGAGTGGATGTACCGGAAACTGAGGGCCGGAGCGGTCGTCGTGGGGGCGGCGCTGCTCGTGTCCGCGTGTTCCTCCGGAGGCGACAAGAAGGGCGACGACAGCTCGGCCCGTCCGGTCGGGCAGCAGCCGAAGAGCGCCGATCCGTTCTGGGTCAATCCCGACAGCAAGGCCGCCGAGGCCGTGGCCGCCCTGGAGAAGGACGGCAAGGACGACGAAGCGGCGGCGGTCCGCAAGATCGCCGAGCAGCCGAGCGGCGAGTGGATCCTCCCGGAGAACGCCGAGTCGCAGGCGCGTGGCTACACGGAGGCCGCCCAGAAGGCCGACCGGGACGCGCTGCTCGTCATCTACAACATCCCGCACCGCGACTGCGGCAACTACTCGCAGGGCGGCGCCGCGGACGGCGACGCGTACCGGGCGTTCATCGACCAGGTCGCCGCAGGCATCGGCGACCGGCCCGCGACGGTGATCCTGGAGCCGGACGCGGTGCAGCACATGGTGGACAACTGCACGCCGGGCCAGTTCCACGAGGAGCGCTACGACCTGCTCAAGGGCGCGGTCGCGAAGCTCAAGACGCTGAAGGACACCAAGGTCTACCTGGACGCGGGGAATGCGGGCTGGGGCAAGCCCGACCAGATCTTCCAGCCGCTCCAGCGCTCCGGCGTCGACCAGGCCGACGGCTTCTCGGTGAACGTGTCGAACTTCTACTCCACGGAGGACTCCATCCGCTACGGCAAGGAGCTCTCGGCGAAGGTCGGCGGCAAGCCGTTCGTCGTGGACACCAGCCGCAACGGCAACGGGCCGTACACGAGCGGCGATCCGGACGAGCGCTGGTGCAATCCGCCCGGCCGGGCCCTCGGCGAGACCCCGACCACGAAGACCGACGACCCGCTGGTGAAGGCGTACCTGTGGGTGAAGCGGCCGGGCGAGTCCGACGGCACCTGCAAGGGCGGGCCCAAGGCCGGCGCCTGGTGGGGCGCGTACGCGGTGAAGCTGGCCAACGCCGGTTCGTGACCGGACGGACGAAGGGCGCGGGGATCAACTCCCCGCGCCCTTCGGGCTGTTGTCGGCCGACCTACGGCACGTGCACCCACTGCGCCTTGCTGGGCGTGCCCTGATCGTCCGTCACGAACAGCATGTACCAGCCCGATTCGACCAGTGAGCGGCTCTTGGGCACCGTCACCGTGATCGAGTCGCCGGACTTCTTCAGGTCCAGCGCGACCGACGTCTGGTCGACGTCCGTGACGTGCGTGGACGCGCTCGGCCTGATCAGCCGCGCCGTCTTGACGGCCGAGGCGTGGGCCGTGCCGTACGTGGCCGATCCGCCGCGCCTGATGGTCTGCTGACCGCTCTCCAGGGTCGGCCTGGAGTCCCGGTACAGATACGGCGGCGTGTACATCTCCAGGCGCTGCTCGAACACGCCGGGCTTGGTGTCGGCCTTGTCCGCGTAGAGCGAGTCCGAGCCGAAGAACAGCACCCGGCCGTCGGGCAGCAGCAGCGACCCCGAGTGGTAATTGCGGCCCACGGCCGGGTCGGCGACCCGCTTGAAGGAGTTGGCCTTCGTGTCGTAGATCCGGGCCTGGAGGATGTTGGAGTCACCGCGGCCGCGGTAGTCCTGCGAACCGCCCGAGACGAGGATCGAGTCGTCGGGCAGCACCGACGCCTGCGGGTAGCGGGTGCCCTTCTCCAGCGTCGGGCCGTCGGTGAACTCCGGCTTTTTCTTGGTGAGATCGACGATCCGGGTCTTGTTGCTGGACAGCTTGGACTCGCCGACCCCGCCGCCGCCGATCACCATGTACTTCTGGCTCTGCGCGGGCGGCAGCTCGACCGTGTTCGACGTCTCCATCATGTTCGCGTCGGACAGACCGGGGATCTTCTGGAACTTGTTGTCCGTCAGGTCCCAGACGCCGGGCTTGCGGCCGACGTTGTCGGGGCCGTAGCCCGCGTTCGACCCCGAGTAGAAGATCTTGCCGTTCTCCATCTGGAACAGCGCGGGGTAGGTGGGGAACTGGCGGACGTCCTTCGTCAGGTACGTCCACTTCTTCGTCTTCGGGTCGTACACCTCGTTCTTGCCGGGCACCAGCTGCCCGATCTCGTCGAGGCCGGAGACGGAGAGCACCCTGCCGTCCGAGAGCGTGGTCAGCGTGGGGTACCAGCGCGCCTCGTTCATCGGGTCGACCTTGATGTACTTCTCGGCGACCGGGTCGAACTCGTAGGAGTCGCGGATCCCCTGGAAGTCCTTCTTGTCGAGCGCGAGCTTCTGCGCGATGCCGTACACGTTGCGCGCGTCGGCGCCCGAGAGGCCCTGCACCCGGTAGTTGTCCTGGGTACCGGTCTCGTACTGGGTGCCGGAGCGCTGCGCCTCGACGTAGACCCGGCCGAGCCCGGGGTCGTTGCGCTGGAACGCGCCGGTCGCCGGGTCGAAGACCTTCTTGGCGCGCGGCACGACGATGTTGTCCTTGGCGACGAACGTCTTGCCGTTCTCCTTGCCGGTGAACTTCGTGCCGGCCTTGATGGTCTTCGGCTCGTCCGGGTCCTCGTTGTGCACGATCATCAGGCCGCCGGCCTTGGTGACGTCGCCCTTGAGCTTCTCGTAGCGCTTGGTGCCGCCCGCGATCAGCAGATTGCCGTTCGCCAGCTGGGTGTGGCCCGTGCAGAACAGGTCGGTCGGCGTGTCGATCTTCTTGATCGTGTTCTTCACCGGGTCGTAGAGCCGGGTGTCGAACTTCTTCGCGTCGAAGTTCTTCTGGTTGTTGCCCGACCCGGCGATCAGCAGGATCTTGCCGGTGTGCAGCAGCGCCGCGTGGATCGTGTTGAGGCGCAGGTCCTTGGGGAAGTCGATGACGTCCCAGTGCCCGTTCTCGGCCTTGTACTCCGGTCTGTTGATCTTGTACTCGTGGTACTTGGCCGATCCGAAGCGATACAGCCAGGGGCCGTTCATCCCGGCGAGCGCCGCCACCACCACCGTGCCGATGGCTATGCGCCGGGCACGGCGGCGGCTCGCACCGTCTTTCACTTGTTACGTCCCCCCAAGGAGATCTGCATGGTCTCGTCGTTGCCCCCGTCCGCGACCCAGGCGGGCTTCTGCTGCGGCACGCCGTGCGGTGGCGCGGCGTGGCGGGGGACGTACGACTGATCGGCCGGCTCGCCCGCGGGCGGCTTCGGCTTCTTCTTGTCCTGGCGCAGCATGTACCGCCAGGCGAACATCGGCAGCGCGGTGATCAGCAGCGCGAAGCAGGCCCAGGTGATCATCGCCGGGTGGGCGTGGCCGAGGACGAAGCCGGCCGTGATCGAGGCGCCGAAGATGACGATGAAGTACCAGTGGTAGCGGAAGGTGCCGAACCACCGGTCGGGGCTGGCCGAGTCGCCCTTCGGGGTCACGACGAACTTGCTCTTGCGGCGCAGCAGCGAGTCGACGAGCGCCTTCGCGTACAGCGGCGCCGACAGCGCGGACATGACCATACCGGCCACACCGCCGGAGCCCTCGGGCTCGTGCGGCGAGACGTTGTGCCGGCGGTTCCAGATGTAGAGGCCGATCTGGAGCGCGGAGGCGTTGCCGTACAGCATCAGCCAGACCGTCGGGTCGATGTTCACACCCGAGGCGCCGAGACCCAGGAACAGGGCACAACTCAGCGCCGCCAGAATCCAGTTCATGGCGGCCATCGGGTAGAAGATGATCATCATCGTGTAGTTGAAGAGCTTGCTCGGCGGGAGCGTGAAGAAGCCCTTCCAGTACTGCTTGAGGATCGTCTCGTACGTACCGCGCGACCAGCGCATCTGCTGGGTGAAGAAGTCCGTCCAGGCGCTGGGGCCCTCACCGACGGCCAGCACGTCGGGCGTGTACACCGAGCGCCACTTCCTGCCCGTCGCCGGGTTCTTGTGGCGGTGGATCTCGAAGCCGGTCGCCATGTCCTCGGTGATCGAGTCGTACAGGCCGCCGATCTGCTTCAGCGCGCTGATGCGCACGGCGTTCGACGTGCCGACGAACATCGGCGAGCCGTAGCGGTTGCCCGCGCGCTGGATCAGGGCGTGGAAGAGGAACTGCTGCGACTCGGCGGCCTTGGTGACGAAGTTGTCGTAGTTGCCGTACACCTGCGGGCCGATGACGAACCCGACGTTCGGATCGCGGAAGAAGCCGAGCATCCGCTCCAGGTAGTTGGGCATCGGCACGTGGTCGGTGTCGACCGAGGCGAAGAAGTCGTAGGCGTCGCCGTGCGCGTCCAGCCAGGCGTTGTAGTTGCCGTGCTTGGTCTTCGCGCGGTGCGGGCCCTTCGCCTGGTTCCACTTCGCGACGCCCTTGCGGGAGAAGTGGTGCACGCCGAGCCGCGCGCAGACCTCCTTGACCTCCGGGTCGTCGCCCTCGTCGAGGAGCCAGATGTGCAGAAGGCCCCGGTGGCGCAGCTTGACCGCCGCCTCCAGGGTCTTCGTCACCATCTCGATCGGCTCCTTGCCGGGCACGAAGGACGTCAGGAACGCCACTCTCGTACCGGTCTCGGGCACCACCGGGATCGGGTCTCTCGCGACCAGCGTCGCGTGCGCGTTCGACAGCACGTTCATGCAGCGGAAGAGCTCGATCAGGCCGATCGCGACGAGCATGACGATGTCGAGCGCCGGCAGGAAGTCGTACTGCACGTAGTCGCGCTCGGTCCAGTGCTCGGGCTGGAGCAGCCAGAACAGCAGGACGAGCGAGAGCAGCGGGGCCGCGCCCAGCATGAGCGCCGCGCGGATCCGGTGCGGCTCCTGCGAGAGCAGGGAGCGGTACTGCACCGTGTACGGCTTGCCCGGGTCGGGCTGGGTGAGGGGTCCGGCGAGTCTGCTGTAGTGCTCGTAGTCGTAGCGCGGCAGGCTCTTCTTTATGCGCTTGAAGCCGCCGGTGCGGTGCGGTGGCACCCGCAGCTGGGTCGTCTCGGACGGGTCGAACTGCCCGCGGGCACCCGTCGGCGTCGACGTCATGTTGAGTCATCCCCCCGCACGCGAGTCACCGCGTGGTCGTCGGTCGTCCGCCCGCGGACCGGTCCCCCTCGACCATCCCGGGCGTCTCAGTGGCTGGCCACCGTCCCACCCTCTCTAAGACTGGAACGACGACCTTCCGGTTGCATGATGCCCTCTTCGGCATCGCCGGGTGAACGGGACCCCCGTTCTCCGACGGCAACTGCTCTGCACCGTAAGTCCATTTGGCGCCAATGGCTCCATGACAGGGTGCTGTGCCCCACCTGCTGATCACAAGGGTGATTCGAAGCGAAACACGGTGTTTACCGGCCTTGCGCCGGGTTTGCCGATCACTCTCCGCACGGCAATGACGAAGGCCCCTCACACAGGTGAGAGGCCTTCGTACTGCTGTGCGCCATCAGGGACTCGAACCCCGGACACGCGGATTAAGAGTCCGCTGCTCTAACCAACTGAGCTAATGGCGCCCGCTGACCTGCATAACTTTACCCGAACTCCCGGGGTGCTCCCGACCGCCGTTGGCCAGTCGACGCGCCGAGGGGAAGGGTGATTTATGGCGATTTCCATCTTTCGGACCGTCAACATGCGGTTTGTCCGCACAGTTGAGACGCTGCCTGCGTGCGACGGCGAGGCTCGTCAGTTCATTGGCGGCTCTGGAGTGTGAGGGGAATCGCATGGAGGCTCCGGTATTCGAGGACTACGACCCGGCGGGCGGCTGCGGCTGCCCCGGGTGCGTCCGGTGGCGGCGCACCGCACCGCCGCAGGGACGGACCAGACTCGGCGCGCGGCACGCCCTGGCCGTCGCCGCGGCGGCCGGCACCGTCATCGGCGGTGTCCAGCTCACCCCGGCCGCCGCGGCCGGGCAGCACGAGGCGAGACCGGGTGAGCCCGCGCCGGGCGACGACGACGTCACCCCGCAGGGCGGCACCAGCGCGCTGCACGGAGCGCCGGGCCAGGCCGCGAACTCGGTGAACCTGGCGCAGGAGACCGCGCTGCGCGCCACGACCCGGGCGGCGATCATCAACCGCGCCAAGACCTGGGTGGCGGCCAAGGTCCCGTACAGCATGGACAAGTACTACAAGGACGGTTACCGCCAGGACTGCTCGGGCTTCGTCTCCATGGCGTGGGACCTGCCGGGCAACGAGTGGACGGGCAGCCTCGCGGCGTTCGGCACCCGGATCACCAAGGCGCAGCTGCAGCCCGGCGACATCCTGCTCTTCCACAATCCGTCCGACCCGGAGAAGGGCTCGCACGTCACGATCTTCGGCGGGTGGACGGACTACACCCGCAGCTACTACATCGCCTACGAGCAGACCCGCCCCGGCACCAGGAAGCAGTCCACCCCGTACGCGTACTGGAGCAATTCCAGCAAGTACCTCGCCTACCGCTACAAGGGCGTGCAGGCGGGTTCCACCTCCGGCGGGGGCACCTCGACGACGAAGTTCCCGGGCGCCGGGTCCTTCGGGCCCGGGGCGAACAACGCCTACGTCACCCAGCTCGGGCGGCTGCTCGTGGAGCGGGGCGGCAAGCGGTTCTACAGCCAGGGCCCCGGCCCGCGCTGGAGCGACGCCGACCGCAGGGCGACCCAGGCGTTCCAGAAGGCCCAGGGCTGGAGCGGGGCCGACGCCGACGGGATTCCCGGGCCGACGACCTGGTCGTACCTGGTGACCGGCAAGGGCAAGGACATCCCGGCCGCGAGCAAGGGCGCCTCGGGCGCCAAGGGCTCCGCCGCCGCGAAGGCCCCGGCCTTCCCCGGCCGGTCGGTGTTCCGGCCGGGCGCGAGCAGCGCCGCCGTGACGAAGCTCGGCGAACAGCTCGTGAAGAAAGGATTCGGCAAGTACTACACGAAGGGCCCGACCCCTCGCTGGGGCGAGGCCGACCGCCGCGCCGTCGAGGCGTTCCAGCGCGCGCAGGGCTGGCGGGGCGCGGCGGCGGACGGTTATCCGGGGCCGGAGACGTGGAGGCGGCTCTTCTCATGACGGCTACGGGGATCGAGGCGGGGTCCGAGACGACGGCCGGGGCGCAAGCGGCGGCCGGGGCCGGGACGACGACCGGGACCGAGGCGGCGGACGTCCGTGGCCGGCAGCGCCCGGGTGTGCGTGCCGAGGCAGAGCGAGAGAGTGATGAGGAAGCGATGACCGAAACCACCGAGACCGGGGAGCGGCCGCGTGGTGCGCGGCTCATCCAGAACGAGGCGACCACCGAGATCCCGGTCCACCTCCTGTTCCGAGACGACCCGGACCCGGTGGCCGTGCCGCTGCGCCCCGCGGTGGTCGGCACCGGCGCGGTCAAGGGCGGCCCCGGCAGGACCACGGCCCCGCGCCGGATGCCGCCGCGCGCCCCCGCCCGCCCGGCGCCCACCGTCGACCCGGACCTTCAGGAGCGCGGCGGGCGGGCGCTGCCCGGCGCGCTCGGGGTGCTCGGCGGGCTGGCCGGCGCGGCCGGTGCGGTGGCCTCGCTCGGCTGGGCCGGGGCGCTGCCGCAGATCGTCACGGAGATCGCCGGTCTTTCCCGGTACGAGGGGACCGGGTTCGGGCCCGAGCAGTGGGCGGCGGCCGCCGGTTCCGGCGCGCTCGCGCTGTTCGGCTTCGGCGGGCTCGCGCGCGGCCGCGCCGGGCGGGCCTGGGTGCTCACCCTGTTCGGCCGGTACCGCGGCACGGTCCGCAAGTCCGGGCTGCTCTGGGTGAACCCGCTGCTGCTGCGCCGCCGCACCGACGTGCGCCTGCGGCACTGGCGCAGCGAGCCGATGCCCGCGGTCGACGCCAACGGCGTGGCGCTGCGCGTCGTCGTCCTCGTGGTGTGGCGGATCAAGGACACGGCCCGCGCCGCGTTCGGGGTCGAGGACCACGAGACGTACTTGCGCGAGTGCGTGGAGGCGGACATGGCGCGGGTGCTGTCCCAGCTGCCCGCCGACGCCTTCCACGAGGACGCGCCGACCCTGCGCAACGCCGAGGCCGTCGGCGACCTGCTCACCCGCAAGCTGGCCGCGGACGCCGAGCCGGTCGGCATCGAGGTCTTCTCCGCGCAGCCCACCCGGATCGAGTACGCGCCCGAGGTGGCGGCCGCGATGCAGCGCCGCCGGATCGCCGCGCTCGACGCGCAGCACCGGGACAGCGTGCTCACCTCGGTCGTGGACTCGGTGGAGGACGCGGTGACCCGGCTGACCACCCGGGGCCTGGTGGAGCTGGACGACTACGAGCGCAAGGCGCTGGTGAAGGACCTGACGGTCGCCTTCTACACCGGCCGGGGGGAGTGACGCGGGGATTCCGGAGTCTGCGATTGGTATGGACATGTTCAACTCCCGGCAATACATTGGGAGTTGGTCTAGACCTGGAACATCGCTGTGCGCACGGCTTCCGGAAGTCCCCACACCCCCAGGAGCGGCAGCATGCGTAACAAAAAGATCTACGCGGCCTTGCTCGGCCTCACCACCGCCGGGGCGTTCGCCCTGTCGGCGGGCGGCGCGAGCAGCCACGGCTACACCGACCTGCCCATCAGCAGACAGAAACTCTGTGCCAACGGCACCGTCGCCAACTGCGGCAACATCCAGTGGGAGCCGCAGAGCGTCGAGGGCCCCAAGGGCTTCCCGGCCGCGGGTCCCGCCGACGGTCAGATCTGCTCGGCGAACCACGGCGAGTTCGGCCAGCTCAACGCGGCCAAGCAGCCCAACGGCTCGGCCTGGCCGACCACCAAGGTGACGGGCGGTCAGAGCTACACGTTCCGCTGGCAGTTCACCGCGCGGCACTCCACCACGGACTTCCGCTACTACGTCACCAAGAACGGCTGGAACGACAGCCAGCCGCTGACCCGCGCCGCCCTGGACACCACCCCGTTCCTCACGGTGCCCTACAGCGGCCAGCCCCCGGCGACCCTCTCGCACTCCGGCACCCTGCCCTCCGGCAAGTCCGGCCACCACGTGATCCTCGCGGTGTGGACGATCGCGGACACGGCGAACGCCTTCTACGCGTGCTCGGACGTCACGTTCTGAGCGGGGAAGTTCTGAGCTTCCCTTGAGCGGCACCGGCCCTGCGCCCGGGTAGCTTCCCCGTACGCCGACGAGTCTTCGCCGGCGTACGGGGGAGTGGCCGACCACGGGGGTGGGGCATGGAGTTCTTCTTCGTCGGGATCGCGACGATGGTGGCGGCGCTGGTGGTGGCGACCGGCGTCGCGCTGCTGCGCCGCGGCCTGCGGATCCGGCGGGCGTGGCACGGCGGGCGTACGTCCGAGGCGCGCTGCCTGCGCGTGCTCACCAATACGACCGGCGGCGACTCGCCGACCACCTACCGGAGCCGGGTGTACGAGTTCACCACGCGCGAGGGCCGCACGGTCCGCATCACCGGGAACGGCGGGCCCGACACGGTCCTGGAGGGCGACACCGTCATGGTGCGCTACGCGGCCGACGCGCCCGAGCACGCGACGGCCGAGCCCTACCGGCCCGTGGCGCTCGCGGTGGGCATGGGGTGCATCGGTCTGTTCATGGCGGCCGCGCTCGCCGTGTGCGTCACCGTCATGGTCATCGCGCTCACCGCCGGATCGCCGGACGAGCCGGAGGTCCCGGACGACTTCCCCACGGGTCTCCACTTCTGACGGTACGTCAATTATGGTGCGCGGCCATGGGATCCGACACGCGCACCTTCGCGGAACTGGTCCAGGCCCGATGGGGCGACCACCGGCCCGGTCTCGCGTACGAGGACCAGACGCTCAGCCACCACCAGGTCACCGCGGGCGCCGCCGCCCGCGCGGCGCTCCTCGGCGACCTGCTGCCGGCCGCCGCCGAGCCGCACGTCGGCGTGCTGCTCGACAACACCCCGGAGTTCCCGCAGTGGCTGGCCGCCGCCGCGCTGTCCGGGGCCGCCGTCGCCGGGCTCAACCCCACCCGCCGCGGCGCCGAGCTCGCCCGCGACATCACGCACACCGAAGTCCGGGTCCTGGTCACCGACCGCGCCCACCTCCCCCTGCTCGACGGGCTCGGCCTGCCCGGCGTCCGCGTCCTGGTCACCGACACCGGCGCCTACCAGGAACTGCTCACCCCGTACGAGGGCGCCGAACCGGAGATCGCCGCGCGCGTCGGCCCCGGCTCACGCATGCTCCTCTACTTCACCTCCGGCTCGACCGGCGCCCCGAAGGCCGCCCTGTGCAGCCAGGGCCGGCTCGCCGCCGCGGGCCGCTCCCTGGTCGACACCTTCCGGGTCCGCCCCGACGATGTGCACTACATCTGCATGCCGCTCTTCCACGGCAACGCGGTCATCGCCGACTGGGCCCCGGCCGTCGCGGCGGGCGCGGGCGTGGCGCTGCGCCGGCGTTTCTCGGCGTCTGGGTTCCTGACCGACGTACGACGGTTCGGCGCGACCTACTTCACGTACGTGGGCCGGGCCGTCCAGTACCTCCTGGCCACCGACGAACGGGCCGACGACAAGGACAACCCGCTGCGCGTCGGGTTCGGGACCGAGGCGGGCGCGGTGGACGCGGCCCGCTTCGAGGCGCGGTTCGGCGTGCGGCTCGTCGAGGGGTACGGGTCGTCCGAGGGCGGCGCCGCCGTGCAGCGCACCGCCGACACCCCGCCGGGCGCGATCGGCCGCGCCGCGCCCCACGACGACCTCGTCGTCCTCGACCCCGGGACGAAACGGGAGTGCCCGCCCGCCGCCTTCGACTCGGGCGGGCGGCTGGTCAACGGCGCCGAGGCCATCGGTGAGCTGGTCAACCGGGGGCGCTCGCCCTTCGAGGGGTACTGGCGCAACGACAGCGCGTACGCGGAGCGGGTGCGCGAGCACGGCTGGTACTGGACCGGCGACCTCTTCTACCGGGACGCCGAGGGGTTCCTGTACTTCGCGGGGCGCGGTGACGACAAGATCCGCGTCGACAGCGAGAACCTCGCCCCCGCCATGATCGAGAACATCCTCGCCCGCTGGCCGGACGCGGCGGCCGTCGCCGTGTACGGGGTGCCCGATCCGGTCGCCGGGGACCAGGTGATGGCGACGGTGGCGCCCCGCGAGGGGGTGGTGTTCGACCCTCTCGCCTTCGGGGAGTTTCTGCTCGGGCAGGGGGATCTCGGTACGAAGATGGCGCCCCGTTTCGTGCGCGTGGTGGACCGGATGCCGGTCACCGCGACCAACAAGGTGCGGCGCGGGGAGTTGCGGCGGGAGGGGTTCTGGGGCGGTGCCGGTGAGCTGTGGTGGCGGCCGCCTGGGGCTGCCGCGTACCGGGTTCTCTCTCCGGGGGAGCGGGACGGTCTCGCCGCGGCCTTCCGTGACCGGGGCCGGGCTCACCTGCTCGACCCGCGCTGACCTCGTGGTCGGGACCACCCCCGCGGACCAGGTAGTATTTACCTCGTCAACCGGCGCCATTAGCTCAGTTGGTTAGAGCAGCGGACTCTTAATCCGCGTGTCCGGGGTTCGAGTCCCTGATGGCGCACCTAAGTCGAAGGCCTCCCGTTCGCGGGGGGCCTTCGTCGTTGTCGGCTGACGGCCGGTGGGGCTTCTCGCGCAGTTCGCCGCGCCCCTGAAGCGAGCTGCGCTCGCTCAGGGGCGCGGGGAACTGCGCGGCCAGCCACGACGAGAGCCGCACCCGGCCCCCGGCGATCAGATCGCCAGGGACAGCAGGACCGGGGCCGCGCTCTGGTTGAGGCGGTCGGCCGCGTGGTGGAGGCGGTGGGCGTGTTCCACCGGGAGGGAGAGGGCGAGGCAGCCCACGGAGGCGCCGGCCGTGATCGGGACGGCGGCACAGACCGTGCCGACCGCGTACTCCTGGAGGTCGAGGACCGGGACGGTCGCCGGCTGGGCCGCGAGCTTGGACAGCAGCACCTTCTCGTTCGTGATCGTGCGAGAAGTGAGGCGGGCCATCTTGTGCCGGGAGAGATGATCCCGTCGGCCGTTGACGTCCAGCTGCCCGAGCAGACTCTTGCCCACGGCACTGGCATGCGCCGAGACCCGGAAATCCACCCACTCGTTCACCGGCGGAGCCTCGGGCCCGGACGCGACCTGCGTGATCCGGACCTCGCCGTCGATGTACCGGCTGATGTAGACGGCGGCCCCCACGGTGTCCCGCAGCTCGTCCAGTGTGAACTGGAGCTTGGCGGCGAGCGCGGCCTCGTGCCCGTCGGCCGCGCCGAGCTGATCGAGCGTGGCCCCGGCGAGATACGCGCCGTCGGCGGCCTGCTGGACATACCCCTCGCGCCGCAGCATGCGCAGCATCTGCGTCAGCTGGTCCGCGGGCAGACCGGTGACGCGCGCCAATTCCGTGTCGGTGATGCCGACGCCCCGGCGGGCGACGGCGTCCAGCACGCGCAAAGCGTGCTGCACCGACTGGTGCGGCTGGTACGACGACGCGTCCTTGTCGTGCTTCAGCGCCACGGGATCCCCCTGCATGGAACGGTTCCGGACAGCTGGCTTCGTCCACGATAGCCGCCAACACACCCAGAAGGGGCGGTGGTTGGGGAGATTGGTGGCGCGTTCCGTACCCTCTCAGCAGGAACGCGCCACCCTGGCATATGCCAAAGTCATGCCACGACCGGTGCGCGGCTGGTCACAGGACCGCGCTCAGGAACTCCCGGGTGCGCTCGTGCTCGGGGTCGCTGAAAATCTTCTCCGGCGATCCGGACTCGATCACCCGGCCCGCGTCGAACATCAGGACCTGGTCGGAGATGTCCCGGGCGAAGTTCATCTCGTGGGTCACGCAGAGCATGGTGATGTCGGTCGTGTGCGCGATGTCGCGCAGGACGTCGAGGACGCCCGCGACCAGCTCGGGGTCGAGCGCGGACGTCACCTCGTCGAGCAGCAGCACCTGAGGACGCATCGCGAGCGCCCGCGCGATGGCCACCCGCTGCTGCTGGCCGCCGGAGAGCTGCGAGGGGTATGCGTCGCAGCGGTCGCCGAGCCCCACCATGTCGAGCAGCTCGCGGGCCCGCTGCTCGGCCTCGTCCTTGGGCAGGCCGAGCACGGTGACCGGCGCCTCCATGACGTTGCGCAGCACCTTCATGTTCGGGAAGAGGTTGAACTGCTGGAAGACCATCCCGATGTTCTTGCGGACCTCGCGGATGTGCTTCTCGCCGGCCGGGACCAGCTTGCCGTTCTTCTGCTCGTGGGTCAGGTACTCGCCGCCCACCGTGATCGTGCCCTCGTCGGGCTTGAGCAGCGTCATCAGCAGCCGCAGGATCGTCGTCTTGCCGGAGCCCGACGGGCCGATCAGCGTCACGTGCTTGCCGGAGGCGACCGAGAAGTCCAGCTCGTCCAGGACGGTGTTGGCCCCGAACCGCTTCACGACCTTGTCGAAGCGGATCAGCTCGCTGCCGTCCACCGCGGGATTGGGCTGCTCGTTGGACAGGTTCGTGTCAGTGGACAAGGCGGCGCTCCAGGGATCGGAGAAGAAGGGAGGCGAGGTAGGAGATGACGATGAAGGCCACACCGACGACGGTGAGCGCCTCGGTGTACTGGAACGTCTGCGCCGCCTGGAGGCGGGAGCGCTGGAGCAGTTCCAGGACGCCGATGCCCGCGAGCAGCGGGGTGTCCTTCAGCATCGCCACCACGTAGTTGCCGAGCGCGGGCACGACGCGGCGGATCGCCTGCGGCAGGATCACCGCGGTCCACGTCTTGCGGTACGGCAGGCTCAGCGCGCGGGCCGCCTCCCACTGGCCGACCGGCACGGCCTCGATGCCCGCGCGGTAGACCTGCGCGGTGTACGTCGAGTAGTGCAGGCCGATCGCGACGACACCGGTCGTCAGCGCGGAGAACTGGATGCCGGCCTCGGGCAGCACGAAGTACAGGAAGAACAGCTGGACCAGGAGCGGGGTGTTGCGGATGAACTCCGTGATCAGCCCGACGGGCCAGCGGACGAAGCGCGTGGGTGCCCGGAAGGCGAGGGCCCAGAGCAGGCCGACGCTGAAGGAGATCAGCGAGCCGTACAGCAGGACCTGAAGGGTGACGAGCACGCCGTCCCAGAAATGCGGCATGAAGTCGCTGACGGCGGACCAGTCCCAGCTGGTCGCGGCGGTGGTGATCACGGGGCACCTCCTCCGCCCACGGGAAGCTGAGCGGTCTCGTTCTGCTGGCGGAGGCTGAGCTTGCGCATGACTCCGGCTCCTGAGGCGGGCTTCTGCCCGAGTCCTGCCTTGGTCTTCTTCTCCAGCGCGCGCATCCCGCGCGTCAGCACGAACGCGATCACGAAGTAGATGACGAGCGTGATCGTGTAGATCTCCGCGCTCTCCGTCGTCGCGAGCCGCACCAGGTACGCGGCGAACGACACGTCACCGATACCGAGCAGCGACACCAGCGCGGTGCCCTTCAGCAGCTCGATCAGCAGGTTCGAGAACGGCGGGATCATCTCCGGCACGGCCTGCGGCAGCAGGATCAGCCGCATGCGCTGCCACGGGGTGAAGCTCAGCGCGACCCCCGCCTCGCGCTGCGCGGGCGCCACCGCGTTCAGGGCGCCGCGGACGATCTCCGCGCCGTACGCGCCGTAGGACAGGCCGAGCGCGAGCACGGCCGCCCACATCGGTACGAGGGACCAGCCCGCGAGCTGCGGCAGGACGAAGAAGATCCAGAACATCAGGACCAGGGCGGAGGTGCCCCGGAAGATCTCGGTGTACAGACCGGCGACGAACCGTACGATCCACAGCCGGTGGGTGCGCGCGGCGCCGACGCCGAACGCGACCACGGTCGCGAGGGCCGCGCTGAAGACGGTCAGCTGGATCGTGACCCAGATGCCCGGAAGTACCCAGTGTTCCCACAGTCCGGAGGTCATCGGCACAGCTCCTCGGCGGTCAGCGTCGTCATCTCCGCCTTGGTGAAGCCGAACGGCCGGAGAATCCGGAACAGTTCGCCGCTCTTCTTCATCTTGTGGATCTCGACGTTGAAGGCGTCGCGCAGCTTGGTGTCCGCGCGCCGGAAGGTGAAGCCGCCGCCGTCGACGTGCTTCTTGCCGTCCACCAGCGGCGCGAACGGGTCGGTGGCCTCCGCCTTGCGGCTCTTCTTGGTGACCTCGCGCGTGGTCAGCGCGGTCCCGGCGAAGACGTCGATGCGGCCGGCCTCCACGGCGTTCAGCCCGGCGACCTGATCCTGGAGGATCACGATCTCGGACTCCTTGTAACCGGCGTCCACCGCGTACTGGATCTCCGCGTAGCCGGTGCCGGTGCCGAACTTGGCCTTGGACTTCACGACGTCGGCGTAGGAGTGCAGGTTCTTCGGATTGCCCTTCGCGACGATGAACGAGTCCAGCATCTGGTACTCGGGATCCGCGAAGATGACCTGCTGGCAGCGTTCCTTGTTGATGTACATCCCGGCGGACACGACGTCGAACTGCTGCGTGTTCAGGCCGGGGATGAGCGAGGCGAAGTCGGTCGCGACCGGCTGGACTTTGGCGACACCCAGCCGTTTGAAGATCACTTTGGCCAGTTCCACCGCCTCGCCGGTGAACTTCCCGCTGTCGTCGATGTATCCGTACGGCACCTCTCCCGCGATGCCGAGTCGCACGGTTCCCTGTGACTGCAACCGGGCGAGCGTGTCACCGCTCGGCACCCGACTGCAGCCCGCAGCGCCGAGAGCACCGGCCGCGCCGAGCGCTCCGACGCCGGCGAGCAGTGATCGTCTGCGGACACCCTGTCTTCCGAACGGTTTCCCGTTCGTACGTATCTCAGTTGGTGGAGCCATGGGCGCGCGGCTACCCGAACGGAACCAATCCATGCCGATCAATTCACGCCCCTGGTGCGGCTGATGCGGTCTTGACCGCGAGGGGTGACCGAGGCCGACCATGGAACGCATGGCTGACTCCACGACTGAATCCGGCACCCGTTTCATCGAAGTCTCCCTGGCCAAAAGGGGAGTTGCCTGCACGGCCAGGCTCCTCGACGACCGCGCTCCGCTGACCTGCGCGGCCGTCTGGGACGCGCTGCCGCTCGTCTCCGACGTCTACCACGCCAAATACGCGCGCAACGAGATCTATGCCCTGTTCCCGGCATTCGCGGAACAGGAGCCACCGCTGGAGAATCCGACGGTGACGCCCATTCCCGGCGACCTCTGCTATTTCTCCTTCAACGGGACGCAGTTGGGCTCCCAGTCCTACGGCTACGGCTCCGGCGCGGGCCTGAGCGCCGGTTCCCCGGTGATCGACCTGGCCCTGTTCTACGAGCGCAACAACCTGCTCATGAACGGGGACGTGGGGTGGGTGCCCGGGATCGTGTGGGGGCAGGTGGTGGAGGGGCTGGACGAGATGGCCGCGGCCTGCCAGGACCTTTGGCGGAGCGGGGCCGTGGGGGAGACGCTGGGGTTCCGCCGGGCAACATCAAGCCCCTCCGGCGATTGAGGAGCGGGGTCCGGGGCGGAGCCCCGGGCTACGGCGCGCTGACACCCGCGACCCCGGCCTCGTACAACGCATGCGCCACCCGGAGAACCAGCCCGTCCTGGTGACGGGCGCCGACCACCTGAAGCCCGACCGGCAGACCGTCCCCGTCCACCCCGACGGGAACGGTCGCGGCCGGCTGCTGCGTGAGATTGAACGGGTACGTGAACGGAGTCCACCCCGTCCACCGCCGCAGCCCCGACCCCCGCGGCACCTCCACCCCGGCCTCGAACGCCGTGACCGGCAGCGACGGCGTCACCAGCACGTCGTACGCCGAGTGGAAGACACCCATGCGCCGCCCCAGCTCCATCCGCACATCCACCGCGGCGAGATAGTCGAGCGCGCTCATCCGCGCCCCCTGCGCGCAGATGTCCCGCAGCCCCGGATCGAGCAGCTCGCGCTGGGCGGCCGAAAGGCGCTGCGTGACCCGGGCCGCCCCGCTGAACCACAGGGTGTGGAAGGCCCCGACCGGATCGGTGAAGTCCGGGTCGGCCTCCTCCACGTACGCGCCGAGCCCGGCGAGCCGCTCGACGGCCGAGCGCACCGCGGCCGCGACCGGCGCCCGCACCGCGACCTGCCCGCCCAGCGACGGCGAGAACGCCACCCGCAGCCCGCGCACCCCGCCCTGGATCCCCTCGCGGAAGCTGCCGCCCGCCGGGCCGAGCCCCGACCAGTCGCGCGGATCGGGGCCGGAGATCACGTCCATCAGCAGCGCCGCGTCGGCCGCGGTGCGCGTCATCGGCCCCACGTGCGCGAGCGTGCCGAACGCCGACGCCGGATACAGCGGCACCCGCCCGTACGTCGGCTTGAGCCCGAAGATGCCGCAGAAGGCGGCCGGGATGCGCACCGAGCCGCCGCCGTCCGTGCCGAGCGACAGCGGCCCCGCGCCGACCGCGACCGCCGCCGCGCTGCCGCCGCTGGAGCCGCCGGCGGTCCGCGTGGTGTCGTACGGGTTGCGGGTCACGCCCGACAGCGGCGAGTCGGTGACGCCCTTCCAGCCGAACTCGGGCGTGGTGGTCTTGCCGACGAACACGGCGCCGTGCTCCCGCAGCCGGGCGACCGACGGCGCGTCCTCCGTCCAACTCCCCTCCGCCCGAACCGTCTTCGACCCCCTGAACGTCGGCGCCCCGCGCTGCAACAGGATGTCCTTGACCGTCACCGGGACCCCGTCGACGAGCCCCTGCGGCTCGCCGCGCCGCCACCGCCCGGCGCTCTCCGCCGCCGCCGCGAGCGCCCCTTCGGCGTCGACGCGCACGAACGCGTTCAGGGCGGGCTCGGTCTCCTCGATCCGGGCCAGCACGGCCCGGGTGGCGTCGACGGGGCTGAACTCGCCCTTGCGGTAGCCGTCCAGCAGATCCTGCGCGGTCAGTCCGGTGAGCTCGGCCGTCATCCGTCCTCCAGTGCCAGGGGTCCGGTCGGTGCGTCAGTGGTGATCAGCTGCCGGGGACATACCCACGTTTCTTGTCGACTACATTCATCAGCGGCCGCCCGTTCTCCCACCGGCCGAACAACTCCACGAACTGGCGGCCCAGTTCGTCCCGCCAGCCGACTGTGTCGCCGCTCATGTGCGGGGACACGATCAGCCCGGGAGCGGTCCACAGCGGGCTGTCGTCGGGCAGCGGTTCGTGCTCGAAGACATCGAGCGCGGCGCCCGCGATCCACCGCTTGCGCAGGGCGTCCACCAGGTCGGACTCCACGACCAGCGGCCCGCGCCCCACGTTGATGAACCGCGCCGACGGCTGCATCAGGTCGAACCGGCGGGCGTCGAACATGCCGCGTGTCTCGTCCGTCAGCGGCGCCGCGCACACCGCCCAGTCGGCGCGGGCGAGCAGCCGGTCCAGGTCGGCCGGGCCGTGCACCCCGGCCCGGGCCCGCCGGCCGACCAGCGCCGTGGTGATGCCGAGCGCCTTGAGCTGCTTCACGATCGCCTGCCCGATGGGGCCGGTGCCGACGACACAGGCACGCGTCCCGCCGATCCGCTGCGTCTCGCGGTGCCGCCACTGCCGGTTCGCCTGGAAGCCGACCGTGGCGGGCAGGTCCTTGCCCATCGCGAGGACGAGCGCGGCGACGTACTCGGCGATCGGCTGGTCGAAGACACCCCGGGCGTTCGTCAGCACGGAGTCGGAGGACACGAGTTCGGGGAACATCAGCCGGTCCACGCCCGCGCTCGCCGTGTGCACCCAGGCCGGCCGCGCACCACGACCCGGCCACGCCTCCCGCACCGCGTCCGACAGGAAATCCCAGACCAACAGCACATCGGCGTACGGGAGTTGATCACGCAGCTCGGCGGCGTCCGCGGCGTGCAGCACCCGGGCGCGGCCGGTCAGCGCGCCGAGCCGGGGCGGCGGCGCGGGCGGGCCCGCGTCGAGGACGAGGACCGTGGGGCGACGCGCGTCGGGGCCGGACATCGAGGGGAAATCGTTTCGCAACGAAGCTCCGCTTTCCTGGGGATGGACAAGTCGGGAACATCGGGATCATGAACTGTGGGCGGTGTGCGCCGTCTCACGGCATCCCAACTGACATGCGCGGATTGACCACGCTGGCACCTGAACCTACCTTCGTCAACAGCGGTACCCCGTACGCGGGTTCCCGCCCTCGTCGCTGTCCCGACGTCCCGGCCCATCGCCGGCTCAAGCATCGCATCGGCACTCATCACGTCAGCTGAACCTGGGGCATGCTCTATGGACGTCTCATTCCTGGGGGGACCGCAGCCGCAGCGCGGCGTCGGCGTCGTCGCACCGTTCGACTTCGCTCTCGACCGTGAACTGTGGCGCTGGGTACCCGACGACATCTCCCTCCACCTCACCCGTACGCCGTTCGTGCCCGTCGAGGTCAGCCTCGACCTGGCCCGCCTGGTCAGCGAGCACGAGACGCTCGGCGAGGCGGTCCGGGCGCTCGGCGCCGCCGAACCGCAGGTCCTCGCCTACGCCTGCACCTCGGGCAGTTTCGTCGGCGGCATCGCCGGGGAACGCGCGATGTGCGAGGCGATGCGCAGGGCCGGGGAGCTTCCGTCCGTGACCACATCGGGGGCGCTGCTCGACGCCCTCGCCGACCTCGGCGCGCGCCGCATCGCGCTCGTCACCCCGTACACCCGCTCCGTCACCGAGTCCCTTGAGGAGTACCTGGCGGAGGCGGGCATCACCGTGGTGGGCCGGGCCTATCTCGGGCTGACCCGGCACATCTGGAAGGTCCCCTACCGGGACGTCGCCGACATGGCCCGCGCGGCCGTCGGCACCTGCGCCGACGCGCTCTTCATCAGCTGTACGAACCTGCCCACCTACGACGTCATCCCGCAGCTGGAGGCCGAGCTGCGGATGCCGGTGATCTCAGCCAATCAGGTCACGATGTGGGCAGCCCTCGCCCGACTGGGTACGCGAGCAGTGGGCCCCTACCAGGCGCTGCTCGACCCTGCGGCACGCCGGCAGTGGCCCGTGCCAGGACGTCAGGCAGAACAGCGTCTTCCGGAACTTCCGGAGGGCCAGGAAGGGTGGGCTTAGAGCATGACAGCGCTCGGATTTCTCTACCCCGGACACTCCGCGGAGGACGACTATCCGCGGATCGAGATGCTGATCGACAGCGACGTACGGCTGGCCGTCGTGCACACCGACATCGGCGAGGACGCGCACCGCGTCGACGCGCTGCTGCGCATGGGCGCGCCCGAGCGCCTGGCGGCCGGAGTCGAGGAACTGCGTCTGTCCGGTGCCGAGGCGGTGGTCTGGGCCTGCACCTCCGGCAGCTTCGTCTTCGGCTGGGACGGCGCCCACGACCAGGTCCGCGGGCTCGCGCAGGCCGCGGGGCTGCCCGCGTCCAGCACGTCCTTCGCCTTCGCGCACGCGCTGGGGGAGCTCGGGGTGCGGCGGGTGGCGGTCGCCGCGACCTATCCGTCGGACGTCGCGGACCATTTCGCCACGTTCCTCAAGGCGGCCGGTGCCGAGGTGCTCTCCGTGCGCGGCAGCGGCATCATCACCGCCGCCGAGGTGGGCACCTGGGGGTGGGACGAGGTCCTCGCCATGGCGCGGGCCGGGGACCATCCCGACGCCGAGGTGGTCCTTCTCCCGGACACGGCGCTGCACACCGCCGCGCACATCTCCGACCTGGAACGGGAACTCGGCAAACCGGTCCTCACCGCCAACCAGGTCACGGTCTGGGAGGCCCTCCGCCTGGTCGACCGCCGCGTGAACGCTCCCGCTCTGGGTGCGCTGTTCACGAAGGAGCCGGTGATTCAGGCGTAGTCGTTCGGGTGCGGCCCGGTGGCCTCTTCTCGCGCAGTTCCCCGCGCCCCTGAGATGCGCACTTCGTGCGGCATCTCATCAGCACCCCTGAGCGAGCGCAGCTCGCTTCAGGGGCGCGGGGAACTGCGCGACCAGCCCCCACCGGCCGTCAGGTGGCGAACGAGGGGGGAATAAAGCGGAGTGCGCCTCCGTTAAGCCCGAGGTCCAGCCCAGATGTAGAGCTACGCAGGAGGACCCCGTGCCGGCCACCCAAGACGAGATCCGCGGCGCAGCCCACGGCACCGCCCCCACCCCCCTCTCGGTCCTGGACCTGGTCACCGTAGGAGCAGGCCGCACCGCGTCCCAGGCCCTCGCCACCGGCGTCGACATCGCCCGCCTCGCCGAACGCCGCGGCTACCACCGCTACTGGGTCGCCGAGCACCACTCGATGCCCGGCGTCGCGTCCAGCAGCCCGGCCGTGATCCTGTCCCACCTGGCGGCCCACACGGACCGCATCCGCCTCGGCTCCGGCGGCGTCATGCTCCCCAACCACGCCCCCCTGGTCATCGCGGAGCAGTTCGGCACCCTGGAAGCCCTCGCCCCGCACCGCGTCGACCTCGGCCTCGGCCGCGCCCCCGGCACCGACGGCGCCACGGCGGCCGCCCTGCGCCGCAGCGACCGCCTGAACGAGGGCGCCGACGACTTCCCCCAGCAGCTCGCCGAGCTGATCCGCTTCCTCGACGACGACTTCCCGGACGGCCACCCGTACTCCCGGATCCACGCGGTCCCTGGCCCGGTCCAGGCCACGTCACCCGGCGGCGTCCAGGACCCGCACCGCCCGCCGATCTGGCTGCTCGGCTCCAGCGGCTTCAGCGCCCGCCTGGCCGCCGGCCTGGGCCTGCCGTTCGCCTTCGCGCACCACTTCTCCGCGCAGAACACCATCCCGGCGCTCGACCTGTACCGCGAGTCGTTCCGCCCCTCCTCGGTGCTCTCCGAGCCCTACGCCCTGATCGGCGTCTCGGCGCTCGCGACCGACGACGACGGCACGGAGGCCCGCCGCCAGGTGCTGGCCGCCGCGCTCAACATGGTCCGGCTGCGCACCGGCCGCCCCGGCCTGGTCCCGACGCCGGAGGAGGCGGAGGCGTACCAGTTCAACGAGATGGAGCGGGACTTCGTCGACTCCTGGAACTCCAACGTCATCCACGGCACCGCCGACGAGGTCCGCTCCGGCCTCGACGACCTCCAGAAGCGCACCGGCGCGGACGAGCTGATGCTCACCGCCAACGCCCACACCGGTGAGGTCCGGCTGCGCAGCTACGAACTCATCGCGGACGCCTACGGGATGCCGCAGGGCTGACCGGGCGGGTTCAGGAGACGGGCGCGAGCAGCCGGGAGATACGGTCCGGCGCCACCGGCCGGGAGTACAGCCACCCCTGGCCGGTGTCGCAGCCGATCCGGCGCAGCCGCTCGGCCTGCTCGGCCGTCTCCACGCACTCCGCGGTCACGGTGAGCCCGAGCCGGTGCGCCAGCTGCACCATCGCCTCCACGATCATCGCGTCCGCCGGATCGGAGGGCGCCGCCCCGTCCTCGTACTGGAAACCGCGCACGAACGACCCGTCCAGCTTCAGCACGGACACCGGGAGGCGGCTCAGGTAGGCCAGGTTCGAGTACCCGGTCCCGAAGTCGTCGATGGCGATGCGGACGCCCATGTCGCTGAGGGCCTGGAGCGCCTGGAGCGGCCGTCCGGCCGAGCCCATGACGGCGGACTCGGTCAGCTCCAGCTGCAGCAGTTCGGGCGCGAGCCCGGTCTCCGCGAGGATCCGCGCGACGTCGGCCACCAGATCCGAGTCCCACACCTGCCGCACCGCGACGTTCACACTGACGAAGACGGGCGGCCCGGCCGGGTTCTCCAGCTGCCAGCGCCGCGTCTGCGCGCACGCCGTGCGCAGCACCCACAGCCCCAACTGCACGATGGAGCCGTCCTCTTCGGCGAGCCCGATGAACCGATTCGGCGTCAGCAGCCCGAACTGCGGGTGCCGCCAGCGCACCAGCGCCTCGACCCCGCGCAGCGCCCCGTCCTCCAACTGCACGAGCGGCTGGTAGTCCAGGACGAACTCGCCCCGCTCGACGGCGGGCCGCAGCCCCGACGACAGGGCCTGCCGGGTCATGCGGTGTGCGTTGCGCTCCGGGTCGAAGAGGGTCCAGCGGGCCTTGCCGTCGGCCTTCGCCCAGTACAACGTGGTGTCGGCGGCCTGCATCAGACCGGTGGTCGTCGTCCCGATGGCCTGCCGCTCGACGACGCCGACCGACGCGGAGACCGACAGCCGCTGCCCGGTCAGGTCGAACGGCTCCCGCAGCGCGTCCAGCACGGACTGCGCCAGATCGGTCGCCTGCTCGGTGCCGGTCGACTCCTCCACGAGCAGCGCGAACTCGTCGCCGCCGAGCCGGGCCACGAGCGGGGCGCCGGTGGTGTGCCGGGCCCGCTCCGCGCAGTGCGCGAGCCGCTGGGCGACGGCGGCCAGCAGCCGGTCGCCGACATGGTGGCCGAGGGTGTCGTTGACCGCCTTGAACCCGTCGAGGTCGAGGTAGCACAGGCCCACCCGGCCGGTCGTGCCCGTCTCGTCGTACGCGCCGGCCTCCAGGGCGGCGGTGAGCCGCTCGAAGAACAGGGCGCGGTTGGGCAGTTGCGTCACCGGGTCGTGCATCTGGAGATGGCGCAGCCGGGACCGCAGCTCGCGGTGGGCGCTGAGATCGTGCAGCGAGACGAGGACGACCTCGGTGCCCGGCACCGGCGCCAGCGTGACCCGGGTCCACATCGAGTGGCCGACGGGGTGCTTGAGGCGGCGGGTGCGCGAGAGGCGGGCCTGCCGGCCGTGCAGCACGTCCTCGTACGCGTCCCGGGTGCGCGGGTCGGAGGAGAGGTCGAGCAGTTCGGCGGCGAGGCGCCCGATGACCGGCTGGTCGCTGTCCCCGCCCAGCAGGGCGAGCGCCGCGTGGTTGGCCCCGACGATCAGCCCGGCGCGGTCGACGACCGCCATGGGGAGGGGCGCGGCGAGGAACGCGGACCGGTAGGCGGCATCCGGGGAATCCCGCCGCGGCCGGCCACTCTCCGTGAGGGAAGCGGGGCGCCGGAGCGGTGCGGATGCCTCGGTCGCCGTCGTGGGCCCATCGGGCTGTGCGCTCACCGTTCGCTCCCGCAGTGCGTCGTCTGGTTGCGTGTTCTGGTGCGGCCGGGTCCCGGCAGGAAAGTGTGCCGATCATAGAGGCAGGTCGGACGGCCTATCCAGCCTGTTCCGCGCACCGACGCGGTCCCGGTGGGGGCACCGGGGGACCGGCAGATCGTTTCTGCTCGGGCCGGGCCGGGCTTCTTCCGAGCGGCGACCACCCTGGATCATCTGTGACGTTCGGTGACCGCCGGGGTGTCGGCCGCTCACTCGTCCGGGCCAGATAAACAGGGCGAAGTGTGACAACTGCACACAGTCTGGGTGGGGTGTCCCGCATTCCCCGTCCGGAGGTCGACTTGCCGCGTCCGCAGCCACCCGGGGGAGTGGACAAGCGCCGTCTGCGTGCCACCGCCGCCGCGCTGACCGCTCTCACCGCCCTGGCCGCCATCGGCCTGGTCGCGGGTCCCGCCGCGGCCGCGCCGCCCTACGCGGGGCCGTGCGCCCTGGAGCGCACCGCCGCCCACCACTCCGAGGGCCTGGACTCGTGGAACTCCACGTATCCGCGCCCCGTCAAACCTCTCAACGCGGTCATGGTCTTCCTCTCCTTCCCCGACTGGGAACCGGCGACCACCCCGCGACAGCTGGCGGCCGACTACTTCCCGGCGACCAGCGACTTCTTCGAACGCGCCTCGTACGGCAGGTTCCGGCTCGTTGCGCACCCGCAGCGGACGTGGATCGAGATGCCGCACGCCTCGACCTCGTACGCCATAAAGCGCGACTGGAGCGCGGCGCACCGCAGCGCCTATCTCCGCGACGCCCTCGCGGCGGCGGATCCGGCGACCGACTTCAGCAAGTACGACGTCGTGTACTTCGTCGCCGACCCGGACGCGCCCGGTGTCGACTCGGACGCGACTAAGGTCGTGAACTTCGACCGGCCGATGCGCGCGGACGGCACCGACATCCGCCGGATCGTCACCGTCTTCGAGCACCACCCGCCGGACCGCAACGTCCTCGCGCACGAGACCGGCCACGTCTTCGACCTGCCCGATCTCTACCACCGGCCGACCGACGGCGAGGGGGACTGGGACACGTACGTCGGCGACTGGGACGTCATGGGCAGCCAGTTCGGGCTCGCTCCCGACTTCTTCGGCTGGCACAAGTGGAAGCTGGGCTGGCTTCCGTCGAGCCAGGTGACGTGCGTGACGCACCCCGGGGACACCCGGCTGACCCTGGAGCCGCTGAGTACCGCTCCGCGGGCGGCGGGGGCTCCGTTCGGCACCGGTGACGGTACGAAGCTCGCCGTCGTCCGGACCGGGCCGTCCAGCGCCATCGCCCTGGAGGCGCGGGGCGCGGGCGGCAACGACGACGCGACCTGCTCCCAGGGGGTCCTCGTCTACCGCGTCCGCAGCGACTCCGCCTCCGGCGCCGGGCCGGTCCAGGTCCTCGACTCCCACCCGTCCACGGAGGCCTGCTACGGCGACTCGGTCTACCCGCCTCTGGCGGACGCCCCGATCCAGGAGGGCGAAAGCTTCTCGGTCCCCGGGGAGAAGCTCCGCATTGAGGTGGGCGACCGGACGTCCTCGGGGTCATGGACGGTGAAGGTGACGACGGGCTAGTCGGGAGGGCGCGCCTCTCGTCGTGGCTGGTCGCGCAGTTCCCCGCGCCCCTGGGTTGTCGGTCACGCGCGCCCCGGTGGCCGCTTCTCGCGCAGTTCCCCGCGCCCCTGAGGCAGGCGCTTCGCGCCGCCTCCCCTTGAGGCTGCGCTCCGCGCGCCTCCCGATAGGGCAGCGGTGGCGCGCCTCTCTGATGAGATGGCGCACGAAGTGCGCATCTCAGGGGCGCGGGGAACTGCGCGACCAGCCACGACGAGAGGCGCGCGTGACGGACTGGTTTTAGGGGCGCGGGGAACTGCGCGAGAAGCCCCACCGGGGCGCGCCCGAATGGCAACGACGAAGGCCCCCCGCACTGCGGGGGGCCTTCGCTTCAGGTGCGCCATCAGGGACTCGAACCCCGGACACGCGGATTAAGAGTCCGCTGCTCTAACCAACTGAGCTAATGGCGCCGGCTGACGTCGTAGACATTAGCACTGAGATCGGCGGCAGGAAAAATCGATACCTGCACCGAGGAATGGGCGGCGGCCCGGGCGGCCCGGACACATGCCCAGAGCAGCACCTCGGCCCCCGGCAGCCAGGGATGACGGGTGTCCGGAGCGACCACCCAGCGCGACGGCTGAGCGGGCTCGGCCGGCACCGACGGCGCGGGCACGGTCACCGCGTCCCCACTGCCGTGACAGAGCAGCGGCGGCACCGCGGGCCCCCACTCCTCCCAGCGCAACAGCGACGGCAGCCGCTGCGCGGTCCCCGGCGCGGCGAACAGGAGCATGCGCCCCCGGTGCGCGGCGACCGGCCCGGACCCGGGCCCCTCGTCCCAGAGCCGGTCTAACATCCGCCGCCCGAAGATCGAGGGCACGTTCACCACGTCGAACACGGAACCGCAGGGCAGCACCACCGGAGCGGTCGGCCGGGACTCCCAGTGGGCGAGCGCGGAGCGCGGATACGTTCCTGCCGAGGCGAGCCAGGCCGCGCCCTCGGGCGTCACGCCCGAGACGTCGAAGCGGTCGTGGGCCGCGGTCGGGGTAGTGGGGGCGGGGGCGGCGGGGGGATACGTGGCGCTCATGTTTTCTACATCTACAGGGGGTGAGGGTGCAGCTCCAAAGGGTTGCGGGAAATCAGGACAGGAGGGGGCGGGGTGGAGTATCTTGCCCCTCTGGCATATGCCAAAAGATCGTGACCGGTGCTCAGGCCGTCGGCTCGGCGGTGCCGCGCAGCAGGTCACGGCCGAACTCGACCATCTTCTTGGCGTAGTCCTCGGTCCACTCCGCGCGCTCCGCGATGTCCGCCGCCGTCAGCCGGTCGAACCGGCGCGGGTCGGCGAGCTGGGCCGCCGCGATGGCCTGGAACTCGACGGAGCGGTCGGCCGCCGCGCGGAACGCATGGGTCAGTTCCGTGGCGCGGGAGAGCAGTTCACGAGGGTCCTCCACGGACTCCAGGTCGAAGAAGTGCTCCGGGTCGGCGGCGGTCTCCGCGGGCTCGAAGATCAGCGGCGCCGGCCGCAGTCGCGGCCGGCGCTGCCGCTCGGGCTCCGCCATGGTGTTCCTCCTCGTGCTGGGTGTACGGCCCGTTTTCGTCCCCCGGACCACTTCCCATTCTCCGCCCTCCCGCAAGGGCGCAGTCGGCGTGGTTCCCACGCGCCCCCGGGAGGCGCGGACGAACGACCCTCACCCCCAAGCGACCCGATGCTCCGACAACCGGCTCAACACGGAGTGATTCGCTTCCCAGCCGTCCGGGAACTTCACCGTCACCCCCAACTGCACCGGCTCCGCCGAAGGATGCGCGTCGAGGAGATCCGCGACCCCCTCCCGGCACACCACGACGCACGCGTGCCGATGCCGCGAGGCGAGCACGCACAACCGCCCGGTCTCCAGGTGGAACGCCGTCGCGTCGGGCCGCCCCGACAGCGGATGCAGCACCACGGTGACGTCGAACTCCCGCCCCTGAAGCCGGTTCGCCGTGTCCACGGTGACCCCGTGCACCCCGAGCCCGCCCAGCGCGGAGCGCACGGCGGCGGCCTGGTCGCGGTGGGCGGTGCCGACGCAGATCCGGTCCGCCGTCAGCGGGGCGGCGTCCGGCCCGCGCTCGGAGGTGGTCACCCCGTCGCGGTCGAGGAGGCGCCGCACCACGAGCGCCACGGCCCGCACCGCCTCCGGATCCGTACGCGGCGTGTGCGCGGCGGGCAGTTCGAGCAGCCCCCAGCCCGCCCGCGCCGCCTCGTCGATGACCCGGTCGACGCCCGAACCGTCCGACGCGCCACGGAACTCCAGCGTGCGATCGCCCTCCCGGGTGCCGCTGCGGAACGGCGTGTACGGATAGAACGCGGCCGACACCAGCGGCGCCGCCGACGCCGGAAGCCGCCAGGAGACCGGGAGTTCGTGCTGCGGCAGCTCGGGATTGTGGGCCAGCAGCGTGGACACCGCCGACGCCGACGGGTCGTAGGACAGCCCCGCCCACTGCTCCGCGCCGACCGTCGAGAACGGGTCGAGCTGCCCCGGGTCGCCCACGAACAGCGCCCGCTCGAACAGACCGGCCACGGCCAGCAGCGCGTCCCCGCGCATCTGGTACGCCTCGTCGACGATCGCGTGCCGCCACGGGCCCCCGGCGTCCTCGACCTTCACGTGCGCCCACTTCGCCGCCGTCGAGATGACGACGGGCAGCTGCGCCAGATCACCGGCCTTGGTCGACAGGCGGACCGTCGGCAGATCGTCGAGCGCCTTGTCGTACGCGTCCGGGTCGCTGCTGTGCAGCCGCCCGACGGGCAGGCCGGGGCGCTTCTCGTGCAGGCGCAGGACGAGATCGTCGACCTGCGCGTTCGTCTGCGCGACGATCATCAACGGGCGTCCCGCGTCCGCCAGTTCGAGTGCCGCGCGCACGACGAGCGTCGACTTGCCCGCGCCGGGCGGGGAGTCCACGACGACGCCGCGGGCCTCGCTGTGCAGGGTGTCGTGCAGGATCGCGGCGGTCGCGCGGGCGGCCTCGGCGCCCGGGTCGAAGACGTCGTCGGCGGGCGGCGGAGCACTGGTGGTCGTCGTCACAGGATGTCCTCCGTCGTCACGCGGTCCGGCGCCTCGGCCCCGGCGCCCGGCGGGCCGCCGTGGGTCCACGGGGTCTCCTCCGGCTCGGGCAGCTTCGGGCCGCCGCGCTGCTCGTGCTCGAACAGCGTCCAGCACACCCGCTCGCCCTTGTCCGGCACGGAACCCGGGTCCGGCTCCTTGCCGCGCCCCATCTTGTCCAGCAGCCGAAGGACGACCGTGTCCTCACTCTCGTACTCCACGAATTCGGCGGTCTGCGCCTTGCCGTCCAGGGAGCGGTACACCTTCACGCGCTCCCCGAGATGCGGGCGGTCCTCCGTGCGTACGGTGATCAGCGGGCGCGGGCGCTTCTTCTCGTTGTACGCCGGTACGACCTCGGTCACCTCGCCGGCCAGCGCCTCCCCGGCGAGCCGCCGGCCCGCCATGACGAGCGGGTCGTCGAGCGCTTCCTGGGCGTCCAGGCGGGCCTGCTCGCGCTCGCGCGTGGCCAGCTTGTTCGCCGCCGTCACCGCGTCGTCGCGGCGCGGCTGCGGGGGCTCGCCCGCCGCGACCCGGTCGCGGTGGCCGGTGAACGACCAGCGGTCCCGGGTCCAGCGCTCCGTCGCGCGCGGGCCCTCGGGCAGCGTGCACAGGGCGTCGAGCCCCCGCCACACCGCGTCCCAGGTGGGCCGGGTGCGGGACTCGACCAGGGCGTGGATCTCCCGCTCGGCCGCGGTCAGTTCGGCCAGCCGACCGTCGGCCTCCACCGCGTCCTCGGCGGCCGCCAGACGCGTACGGGCCTTGTCGTAGCGCTCGATGGCGGGCGCGAGCAACTTGTTGTCGAAGGCCGGGTCGGTGGCGGGGCCGGCCGGCGGGCACAGCAGCTGGCCGTGCGCGTCCCGGCCGCGCTCGGCACGGAACGCGGCCTCGGCGCCCGAGGTGCCCTCCGGAGCGTCCACCCACGCGAGCAGCGCGCCGAGGTGCTGGTCCTCCAGGCTGGACTGGCCCGTCGCCCAGTGCCGGGAGAGCAGGTCCGTCATGGCCAGCAGCAGCGCCGAGCCCGGGACCCGCGCGCGTTCGCCGAAGTGCGTCAGCCAGCGGCCGAGCAGCGGGACGTGCGGGGGAGCGGGGTAGGGCGTCTCCGGGTCCTGCTCGGCGGTGCGCCTGAAGCGCATCGAGCGGCCCAGCAGCCGGACGAACTCGATGCCCGCACGGCTCGGCACGATCAACTGCGGCGCGTCCGCGCACAGTTCCGCCTCGACCTTGATCCGCTTGTTCGTCGCCGGGTCGGTCTCGGAGCGCTCGGTCAGCTCGACGTCGGCGGCGTACCCGTCGATGTACGGCAGGACCGACTCGGCGAGCTGCGTCAGGAACGCGAAGCGCAGATCACGGTCACGGGGCTGCGCCACGACAAGGAGCCGCGGCGAGGTCCGCTCGGTGCCGACGAGGGCGCCGAGCGGGGCGCCCGTCTCGCCCGCCGTGGTGAGCGGGACCAGGACCAGGGGCCGCTGGGAGAGATGGCGGTGGCGGACCGTGGCGGTGGGCTGGGCGCGGCCGGTGCTGGTCGCCTCCAGCCGGGCCAGGTGGTTGATCAGGCTCACGCGGTGCGCTCCTCGCGGCGACGGCAGTGGCGGCGGTGGTGGGCGGTGGCCGGGGACGGGCTCAGCACCGGGCGCCCCCGAGGGCTTCCGCGCGCAGGGCCGCCGCGCGCCGCAGGGCCGCCACCGTCGGGTCGTCGGGGTCGCCCGCCTCGCCGTGGGCCGCGGCGAGCACCGCGTCCACCGTCGTCAGGCCGCCCAGCTCGGCGCGGAGCGGACGGCCCAGGCTCGTCACCGCCCCCGCCGCGCGGGAGCGGTCCCGGCAGTGGAAGGCCAGCTCGCACGCGGCCAGGCACTCCGGTGCGTACGCCGCGGGCACCGACTCGACGGCCGCCGCCAGCTCCTCCGGCCGCTCCGGGTCGAAGACGGTGCCGGGCGGCAGGGCCGCCGCGATGTCCTCGATCCGGGTCAGGCGCGTCAACTGCCGCCGGGTCACCGAGCACTGCTTGCGCACGTCGACCGCGGACGCCGCCGCCAGGTTCGTGAAGTCCTTCGGGCAGACGAGGACGATCCGGTCCCGGACCCGCGCGCCGGGGGTGCGCTCCGCGATCTGCTCCAGCGCCAGGACGTACACCGCGGACTGCCGGGCCGCCGCGCCGACCTTCGCCGCGTCGGCCGCGCCGTCGATCATCGGGAAGGACTTGATCTCGACGACCGTCCAGCTGCCGTCGGGGTGCACGACCACCGCGTCCGGCTCCAGGAACGCCGGGCTGCCCGCCACGTCCAGGGCCACCATCGGATGGTCCAGGAACGTCCACGTACCGGACTCGGCGGCCGACTCGGTGGCCTCGCGCAGCGCCAGCGCGGTGCGCGCGGTGCGGCCCTCGGGCCCGATCGCCGACAGGTCCGGCGTCCGTACGAGCTCGGGGGCCGGCTCGGCCGTATCGGCGGAGCCCACCCGGGCGTGCACCAGCCGCAGCAGCTCGGCGCCGCCGTCGGCCTTCACTCTCGCCTCGAACGCGTTCCCCCGCGTCAACGCGAACTGGGACTGGCCGAACGTGGCCGGCGCGCCCAGCGCGTCCGCGATCCGGCCCTTGTCGACGCCCGCGCCGTCCAGGAGCGCGCGGCGACTGCACCCCGGGTTCGCCGCGAGGGCGGCCAGGGCGCGGGCGTCCAGCGGGCGCGGCGGGGTGTCGGGGCCGCGCAGCTCAGCGAGCCGGTGCCGCAGCCCCGTCGCCGGTGTCGCGGGGCTGCGATCGGCTTGCGGCCTTGCGCTGTCGGGGAATTCGCTCACCCGGCGAAGTCTGGCATTCCTCACTGACAATCGAGGACCGAGTGGCGGAAGGGGCGGGCACCGGGGCGCCGCGCGAGCCGGTGACCAGACCGGTGGCCCACTCCTTGATCTGCGCCGCGAGCCGCTGCACGGGCTTGGTGAGCAGCAGGCCGACGCCCATCACCGCGGCTCCGGCGAGCGCGTCGAAGAAGTAGTGGTTGGCGGTGCCCATCACGACGATCGTGGTGATCAGCGGGTAGGCGACGCCCGCGGCCTTCGCCCAGCGGGTGCCGCCGTGGCGCCACAGCATGAATCCGCACCACAGCGCCCACCCGACGTGCAGGCTGGGCATGGCCGCGTACTGGTTGGTCATCCCGCCCATGCCCTTGGGCGCGCTGGCCGCGCCGCCCCACCAGCCGTACGAGCTGTACTGGGCCATCGTGTCGACGAAGCCGTAGGAGGCGGAGAGCAGCCGGGGCGGGCAGGTCGGCAGCAGCGTGAAGCCGACGAGGCCGATCATCGTCGAGGTCATCAGCCAGGTGCGGGCCGCGCGGTAGAGGTGCGTGCGGCGGCGGAAGAGCCAGATCAGCACGGCCGGGGTGACCACGTAGTGCAGCGAGGCGTACCAGAAGTCGGCGGGGACGCCGATCCAGGCCTCACGCGTGAACAGGCGGTTCAGCGGGTGCTCGAGATTGAGGCGGACGGCCTTCTCGGCTCTGAGGATCGACACGCCGTGGTCGACGGCGGTCTGCACATCCCCCCTGGCCAGCAGTCGGCCCGCGGTGTACGCGCTGTAGACGAGCAGGATCAGGGGAAGCTCGGTCCACCATCGAAGCCGTACGCCCGGTATCGCCTCCGTGCGTGGTGCGTGGTCGGTCTGCGACATGCGGGCCGCTCCCCCTCTTCCTCGTCCGGCGGCCTCTGGCCACGTGCCCACCCTAAGGCGTATGTGGGGGTCTGCGTGGGCGACCCCTGACCCTCGTAGACGCCGAGATCAAGCGGTGGGTTGCCCGGCGGGCCGTCCTTCGTTCCGGTTGCGCGATGATGGAAGTGGCGACACTCCCGTTGCCTCCTGTTCATCCTGTTCCCTCCCGTCCTTCCCCGGCGCGCCCTTCACACTCCTCGCGCCCTTCCTGACGAAAGGTTCATTCCGCTATGGCACCGCGCATCCTGTTGGCCCGGCACGGACAGACCGAGTGGTCGCTGTCCGGACGGCACACCGGCAGGACGGACATTCCGCTCCTGGAAGAGGGCCGTCGCGGGGCGAAGCTGCTCGGTGAGCGGTTGCACCGGGCTCCGTTCGACGGGCTCGACGGGGTCGAGGTGCGGACGTCTCCGCTGGTGCGGGCCAGTGAGACCTGTGAGCTCGCCGGGTTCGGGGAGCGGGCAGCCGCGTGGGACGCGCTGATGGAGTGGGACTACGGGGCGTACGAGGGGCTCACGCCGGCGCAGATCCAGGAGATGCGGCCCGGGTGGTTCATCTGGCGGGACGGGGTTCCCGACGGGGAGAGTCTCTCCGAGGTGACGGCGCGGGCCGACGAGGTCGTCGCCTGGGCCCGGGACGCCGACCGCGACGTTCTCGTCTTCGCCCACGGGCACATCCTGCGCTCCATCGGCGCCCGCTGGCTCGGCCTCCCCCTGGACTTCGCCGCCCGCATCCGCCTGAACCCCACGTCCCTCTCGATCCTGAGCTGGGCCTACGGCGACCCGGCCATCGAATCCTGGAACGAAACGGGCCACCTGGGCTGATCCCTCGTCTGCGGCTCCGGTGGGGGCTGGTCGCGCAGTTCCCCGCGCCCCTGAGATGCGCACTTCGTGCGCCATCTCATCAACGGCAGAGGCGCGGCGGAGCCGCCGCCTCAAGGGGAAGGCGCGCGAAGCGCAGCCTTCAGGGGCGCGGGGAACTGCGCGAGAAGCGGCCACCGGGCCGCGGACGAAGTACGACCCACCAGGGGCGCGGGGAACCGCGCACCCGTACCCCGGGGACCCGCACCCTCAGCGGCGCGACTCCGCGTGGGCCGTCAAGAACGCCGAGACCCCCGAAGCCCGGCGATGCGGCAGCAGCACGCGGGCCGTCGTCGCCAGCATCCCCTCGATGCGGGACGACCGGACGTCCCGGAGCAAGGACAGCGCCCGGCCCCCCGCGGCAGCGGCCTCGTCGGGCTGCCCCGCGCGGGCCAGATCGTCCGCGAGCTCGGCGGTGTACAGCGCCATGTTCCGCGTGAAGTGCGGGTCCTGAAGCGCGACGGCGCGCCGCGCGTGCCGGGCCGCCCGGTCCCAGGACCCCAGCGCCGACCAGCACTGCGACTCCAGACCCTCCAGCTCGGCCTCACCGTAGAACGACATCCACTCCGGGTCGGCATCGGCCCCGCCCCGCGCGAACAGCGCCTGCGCCCGTGCCAGCGCCCGCTCGCAGGAGCGCTGGTCACCGAGCCCGGCCCAGCCCCCGGCCTCCCGCAGCGCGAGCAGCGACAGCAGCCGTGACGAGCCCAGCCGGGCGCCCACCCGCGAGGCGGCCTGCGCCGCCCGGACCGCCTCGCGCGGCCGCCCCGCGTCCCGGGCGAGGAACGCCGTGTTGCAGAACGCGTGCGCCTCCAGCCCCTCGTCCCCCGCCATCCGCGCCGTCGCGAGCGCCTCCGCGTAGTGCGAGCGGGCGTCGTCGAAGCGGCCCGAGTCGTGCGCCAGCCAGCCCACGGAGATGGCCAGTTCACCCGCGCCGGCCTGCAACCGGTCGGCGTCGTCGCGCCCGGCCGCGCCCGAGTCGAGCAGTTCGAAGGCGGTGCGCAGCGGGGCGGCGGCGCGCCGGTACAGGCCGTCGCCGCCGTGCCGGTCGTCGAGCAGCCGGATCCGCCGGATCGCCTCCTCGACGGCACCGACCCCCGCGCGTGCGGGATGCCGGTCCAGCGGGGCCTGCTGCGGGGCGGTGCCGAAGGGCGCCAGGGCGGCGACGGCCACGGTGGCCGTCGAGCCGGTCATGCCGGTCATGAACGCGCGACGTCGCACGTCGCTCTCCTCGTGGTGCTGGGGGTCGTGCAGGGGGCTGTGCTGGGCCGGAACGACGGGGCGCGCGCCCCGGCCCCGTACCGCGGAGCGGGGCGCGAACCCCAGGTCCGCGAGGGTCCGGCCGGGGAACATGTGCAGGAACACCCGCTCGTACGCGTAGTTGGGGCAGCGGATCTCGCCGGCCTCCACGCGTCCGATGTAGCGCGCGTCGCAGCTGACCCGCTCGCCGATCTCGCGCGCCGCCCGCCGTACCGCGGCCGCGAACTCGCCCGGCGAGCGCTGACCGCGCAGCTCCCGGAAGGCGAGATTCGGTCGTGGGGGCGAAGGCGCCGGGGCATCCGAGAGATGCGGAGACGACGTCATGAGCGGGTCCTCCCGTGCGAACCGTGCCGGACACCGAGGGAGCAGAGTGCCGAGGTGACGGGGGCGCGGTGGCGCGGTGGAACGGACACCTCGACGCGGCGTGCTTGGTCCTTGTTCCGGCGAGGCTTGAAGGTACCGTCTGCGACGGGTCCGACACGCAGGGTTTGGCTACAAAACGGATATCTCACCCACGATCCGCCATGAACTGCCATCCTTTGCGGCGGCGTGCCGCCGTAGCCGGTTGACGTTCCGGCGCGTTGAACCATGCGCGAAACCCCATCTGACACGAGGAGGGGCCGACGTGTTGGACGCGACACAGCCCACGACATCGACGGCGCAGCACTGTCCGACCGAGGACCACAGCGACCGGCCGCCCGGCGCCTGCGACCTGGTCACCGTCCCGTCCCGGCAGGGGCTCGAAGCGGTCGACATCCTGCGCCGCGGGTGCGCGGAACCGGTCGGTCCGGTGCTGCACGACGGCGGCGGCGCCACCCTCGGTTTCCTCGTCCCGCCCGGCACCGCCGACGGCTGGGACGTACCGGGCAGCGCCTGCACCCACACCGAGGGCCGCGGCGCCCGGCTCGTCCCGCCCGTCGAGGGCACCCGCTGGCTGCTGCCGCCGGACCCCGACGGCACCGGCGCCGCCGACCTGGTCACCGACCCGACGGTGCTGCGCGCCGCCCTCGACGAGGCGGCCCGCCTGATCGAGGCCGCCGACAACTGCCGCTGAGCCGCCACCGCGCCGCCCGCGGATAATGGGCGAATGGCGAGGTCACGCGGGAAGCAGCAGGCGCGCAGGAGCGAGGGCGGCGGCCGGGGTGCGCGCGAGCCCGTCGTGGCGGACGTCGACGGCGGGCTCGCCGAGCTGATACCCGACCGGGACCGCCCGGCCGGCTGGACGCTGTATCTGGACGGCGCCCCGCAGTCGCACGTCGACCTCGACGACCCCGCGCATCTGTCCTTCGAGTACCAGCGCCGCATCGGCCATGTGCTCGATCTCGCCGCGGACCCGGGCCGCCCGGTCCAGGCCGTGCACCTCGGCGGCGGTGCCTTCACTCTCGCCCGCTACGTCGCCGCGACCCGGCCGCGCTCCACCCAGCAGATCGTCGAGCGCGACGGCCCCCTCGTCCAACTGGTGCGCACCGCGCTGCCGTTGGACCCCGGCGCCCGCATCCGGGTGCGCACCGCCGACGCCCGTGAGGCGCTCGCCAAGCTGCCCGACGCCTGGGCCGACGTGCTGGTGGCCGACGTCTTCAGCGGGGCCCGCACCCCGGCCCACCTCACCAGCACCGAGTTCCTGACCGAGGTGCGACGCGTGCTGCGGCCCGGCGGGACGTACGTGGGGAACCTCGCCGACGGCCCGCCGCTCGCCCATCTGCGCGGCCAGATCGCGACCGCCGCCGCCGTCTTCCCCGAACTGGCCCTGATCGCCGACCCGACGGTGCTGCGCGGCAAGCGGTTCGGCAACGCGGTGCTGGCCGCGTCGGCGCTGCCGCTTCCGGTGGCCGAGCTGACCCGCCGCGCGGCGAGCGACCCGCATCCCGGGCGGGTGGAGCACGGCCGCGGGCTGCTCGACTTCACCGGGGGAGCGGTGCCGGTGGCGGATGCCTCGGCGAAGGCGTCCCCGGCGCCGCCGCCCTCCGTGTTCCGCTGACGGGCACTCAGTAGTCGGCGACCTCGACCGACGGCTTGTGGTCGTGCCAGGTGCAGAACACCGACACCTTGTCCGTCCCCGACGTGAACTCGACCCGGATCCACGTCGTCTGCTTCCACACCTGCACCGACCAGCCGGCGCCAGGCGTCGCGGAGACGAGCGTCGCCGAGCTGTCGCCGAGATCGAAGACGGCCCGCCCGCCCTTCGTCGCGTAACTCTTCACGGTGCCGGACGAGGACGTGCCGGGCGACGACGCGGGCGGCGGTGCGGCCGTCGTCGTACGGCGGGGCGACGCGGACTTCGACGACGCGGACGGTGAGGGCCGCGCGGACACGGAGGCCGACGCGGACGAGGCCGACGGCGACGGCTCGGGCCGGTGCGTGGACGAGGCGAGCGGCGAGGCGGGCCCGTCCGGGCCGGCCACCGGCAGCGCCTTCGGCGGGTCGTACGCCGTGCCCGCCATCACCGTGTGCACGCCCCACCACGACAGCGTCACCGCGGCGCCGGTCGCGAGCAGCCACGCCACGGCGTGCACCAGACCGCGCCGCACCGGGTTCCCGGCCGGCGCCGAGGGTGCGGCCGGCGGTGCGGACGGGGAAGTCGGTGGAGACGGCATCGATGGCATCGCGGGCCATACTGCACCACAGCCGCCACCGCTGTCCCGCGCGGTCCACCCTCACCCGGAAGAGGCTGCCCGTCGACCGAATGGCGTACGGTGCCGCCCATGGCAAGTGTGCTCGTGGTCGAGGACGACCAGTTCGTGCGCTCCGCTCTCATCCGGCACCTGACCGACGCCGCACACACCGTGCGCAGCGTCGGCACGGCCCTGGAAGCGCTGCGCGAGGTCGCCCATCTCCGGTTCGACGTGGTGATCCTCGACCTAGGTCTGCCCGATCTGGACGGGGCCGAGGCGCTGAAGATGCTGCGCGGGATCACCGACGTACCCGTGATCATCGCCACGGCGCGGGACGACGAGGCGGAGATCGTCCGGCTGCTCAACGACGGCGCCGACGACTACCTCACCAAGCCCTTCTCGCCCGAGCACCTCTCCGCCCGGATGGCCGCCGTGCTGCGCCGCGCCCGGGGCAGTGCGGGCGCCGAGCCGCCGTCCCGGCTGATCCAGGTCGGCGGGCTCTCCATCGACCCGCTGCGCCGCCAGGCCGAACTCGACGGGGCGCCGCTCGACCTGACCCGCCGCGAGTTCGACCTGCTCGCCTTCCTCGCCGGACGCCCCGGTGTCGTCGTCGCGCGCAAGGAACTCCTCGCCGAGGTGTGGCAGCAGAGCTACGGCGACGACCAGACCATCGACGTCCATCTGTCGTGGCTGCGCAGGAAGTTGGGGGAGACGGCCGCCCGGCCGCGCTATCTGCACACCCTGCGCGGTGTCGGCGTGAAGCTGGAGCCGCCGCGCCCGGAGCCCACGCCATGAGGTGGGCCCTGGTCAAGGTCTGTCTGGCCGTCACCACCATGGTCGTCGTGGCGTTCGCGATCCCGCTCGGGCTCGTCATCAAGGAGATGGCACGCGACCGGGCGTTCTCCAACGCGGAGCGGACCGCGACCGCCTTCGTCCCGACCCTCTCCATCACCACCGACCGCGACCAGCTCGCCCGCGCCCTCGCCAGCGCGCAGACCGGCGACGGCGACCGGGTGTCCGTGTACGTCCCCGCGGGCGACGGCAGCCCCGCGATACGGCTCGGCGAACAGCGGCTCGCCGAGGACCGGCTCACCGGGGTGCAGCGGGCGACCGTGCACGACGTGCCCGGCGGCTCGGTGTGGCTCCAGCCGATCGCGGTCAGCGCCGTGAAGACCGCGGTCGTCGAGGTGTACGTGCCCGAGGACGAGGTCACCAACGGCGTCACCACCGCCTGGGTGGTCCTCGCGGGCGTCGGCATCGCCCTGATCATCGGGTCCGTGGCCGTCGCCGACCGGCTCGGGGTGCGCATGGTGCAGCCCGCGCAGCGGCTCGTCGGCGCCGCGCACGACCTGGGCGAGGGCAAGCTCGGCGCGCGGGTGCCCGAGGACGGGCCGACCGAACTGCGGCTCGCCGCCGTCGCGTTCAACTCCATGGCCGACCAGGTCGTGCAGCTCCTCGCCAACGAGCGCGAGCTGGCCGCCGACCTCTCGCACCGGCTGCGCACCCCGCTCACCGTGCTCCGGCTCAACGCCGCCTCGCTCGGCGCCGGGCCCGCCGCCGACCAGACCCGCGTCGCCGTAGAGCAACTGGAGCGCGAGGTCGACACCATCATCCGTACGGCGCGGGACGCCAAGCCGCAGACCGCCGCGGCCGGGCCCGGCGCGGGCTGCGACGCCGCCGAGGTGATCCGGGAGCGGATGGACTTCTGGTCCGCGCTCGCCGAGGACGAGGGCCGCAAGGTCCGGGTCGCCGGTGTCGAGCGGCCGGTCCGCATCCCGGTGGCCCGCGGCGAGCTGGCCGCCGCCCTCGACGCCCTGCTCGGCAACGTCTTCCGGCACACCCCCGAAGGCACCGCCTTCGCCGTCGACGTGCACAGCGGCGAGGACGCCGTGATCGTGCTGGTCTCCGACGCCGGTCCCGGCATCGTCGACCCGGCGGCGGCGATGGCCCGCGGCTCGGCCGACGGACGCGTCGGCTCCACCGGCCTCGGCCTCGACATCGTGCGCCGCCTCGCCGAGTCCACCGGCGGCGACGTCACGATCGGCTCGTCCGTGCTGGGCGGCACCGAGGTCCGGATCTGGGTGCAGCTCGACCGCAGGGGCCCCGCCGAGAGCCGCCGGGGACGCGGACATCGCGGCCGGGAACGTAAAGGCTTGGTCTCGACCTTTAATCGCTCCCGATCCCTTCCTTAAGCCAACCCTAAGATCCGCAACTGCCTTCCTTCTTGCCCGAATTGACGGGTTCCTGATCGCTAGCGTGCTGCTCACCCCCAACACCCCCGTATCGCTAAGGCAGGCATGTCATGAGCAGCACGCACCGGCGCAGGATCAGCGGCAGGAACAAGGTCATCGGCGGTCTGGTCGCCGCGGCCGTGGTCGGCGGCGGCGCGTTCCTCTTCACCTCCACCGCGTCGGCGGCCTCGGTCGGCGCCGCGTACACGAAGACCAGCAGCTGGTCGGGCGGCTACACCGGCCAGTACGTCATCACCAACGACACGGACGCGGCCAGGACGGACTGGACCCTGGAGTTCGACCTGCCGAAGGGCGCGAAGCTCAGCTCGCTGTGGAACGCCGAGTCGAAGACCGCCGGGCAGCACGTCACCGTCACCCCCGCCTCCTGGGACAAGCAGGGCATCGCGGCCGGCAAGTCCGTGACCATCGGCTTCGTCGTCGCCGGTGACGCGGACCCGACCGGCTGCGAGATCGACGGCACCGCGTGCTCCGTCGACGAGGGCGCGACCCCGGAGCCGAGCGGCCGCCCCACCGAGTCGGCGACCCCGTCCCCGACCGCCTCGGCGTCCGCCTCGCAGAGCGCCGAGCCCACCAAGTCGGCCACCACCTCCGCGAGCCCCTCGCAGTCGTCCGGCTCCGGCACGGGCTCCGGGTCCGCCGCGAGCGGCGCCGCCTTCGCCCCGTACGTCGACACCTCGCTCTACCCGAAGTTCGACCTGGTCGCCTCCTCCAAGGCCACCGGCGTCAAGGAGTACAACCTCGCCTTCATCACCTCCGGCGGCACCTGCGCCCCGAAGTGGGGCGGCGTCACCGACCTCGGCAGCGACGAAGTCGCCGCCCAGATAGGCGACCTGCGCTCGGCGGGCGGTGACGTCCGGGTCTCCTTCGGCGGCGCCTCCGGCACCGAGCTGGCGCAGGCCTGCTCCTCCGCCTCCGACCTGGCGGCGGCGTACCAGAAGGTCATCGACCAGTTCAAGCTCACCAAGGTCGACTTCGACGTCGAGGGCGGCGCGCTGCCGGACACGGCCGCGAACACCAAGCGGGCCCAGGCGATCGCGACGCTCCAGAAGAACAACTCCGGCCTGAACGTCTCCTTCACCCTGCCGGTGATGCCCGAGGGCCTGACCTCCGACGGCGTGAACTTCCTGAAGAACGCCAAGGAGAACGGCGTGAAGGCCGACCTCGTCAACATCATGGCGATGGACTACGGCGCCTCCTACAGCGGCGACATGGGCACCTACGCCGAGCAGGCCGCGACCGCCACGCAGGCACAGATCAAGTCGGCGCTCGGCCTGTCCGACACGGCCGCCTGGAACGCCGTCGGCATCACCCCGATGATCGGCGTCAACGACGTCTCGTCGGAGATCTTCAAGGTCGACGACGCCACGCAGCTCGTCTCCTTCGCCAAGGAGAAGGGCCTCGGCGGGCTGTCGATGTGGTCGGCCACCCGCGACAAGAGCTGCGACGGGGGCGCCTCGAACTCGGCGCAGCCGACCTGCTCCTCCATCGAGCAGAGCGCGAACGCGTTCCAGAAGGCGTTCGCGGCCTTCAACTAGCCACAGGGTTCAACTGACCACTGGAATACGGGGGTTGCAGCCCCGGCCGGCGCTCTGCGGAGTCCCCCACCCGGCCGGGGCTGAAGCAATGCCGTCAGCCCTGCGCGGCCCGCCACTCCTCCGCGTAACCGTCGAAGATCGCCCGCAGGTGGTGGCCGATCTTCAGATAGTCCAGGTCGTCGAGGTTGGCGAGCGAGACGCGCACCGACCACTCCGGGCCCTCGAACCCGCCGCCGTTCAGCAGCACCACGCCCGTCCGCTGGGCGAGGCGGAACAGCGGGTCGACGGGCTCGAACTCCTTCCTCAGGTAGGCCGCGAACTCCTCGCCGTGCTCCAGCTCGGCCTGCGCCATCAGGTCCAGCTCGATGTAGTAGCCGGCGCGGTGCGGGTCCTCGGCGACCTTCATCCGCGCGCCCTCCAGCAGGAGTTCGAGGCGCTGCTGGACGATCCCGCGGATCTTCTCCTTGTACGCCTGGCCCTCCTCCAGCATGTCGAAGAGCGAGAAGAGGCCGAGCATGACCTGCTGGGGGAGGGACAGGCCCGCCGTGTGGTTGAGCGCCACCTGACGGGAGTCGGCGACGAGCCGGTCGATGAACCTGATCTTCTCGGGCTCCAGGGTGAGCGACCCGTACCGCTTGTTCAGCCGCTCCTTCTCCGCCGCCGGGAGCCCCGCGATCAGCTCGTCGATCACGTTGTCGTCGTGCAGCCCGATGACACCGAGCCGCCAGCCCGTGCAGCCGTAGTGTTTCGAGTACGAGTACACGAGCAGCGTGTTGCGCGGCAGGTCAGCGGCGATGGAGCGGAAGCCCTCCACGAACGTGCCGTAGACGTCGTCGGTGACGATCAGCAGGTTCGGGTTCTTCGTCGCGACGATGTCCTTGATCTGGTTCGCGACGCGCTGACTCAGCGCCAGGGAGGGCGGGTTGGAGGGGTTGACCAGGCAGACCAGCTTGATCTCCGGGTCCTCCAGCTTGGCGACCTCCTCGGTCGGGTAGCGCCACTCGCGCACGCCGGCCTCGGCGAACATGCTGGCCTCGACGTAGGTCACGTCGAAGTCGTACGTGTCCAGCTCGGGGATCTCGATGTACGGCGTGAAGACCGGCACCATCAGGGCGATCTTGTCGCCCTTGTGCAGGATCCCGTTCTTCATGAGCGAGTCGAAGATGTAGCACATGGCGGCCGTGCCGCCCTCGGTCGCGAAGTACGAGATGTCACCGGCCGGCGGCTTCTTCGCGAACATCTCGTCGGCGATGTAGCCGCGCACGATCTCCTGCGTGTGGTGCAGGATCCGGTCCGGCACCGGGTAGTTGTCGCCGATCGAGCTGTCGGTCAGCTCGTGCACGAAGGCGTCCTTGTCGAACCCGAACCGCTGGATGCCCATCTGCACGCACTGGGCGAGCATCTCGATGCCCGGCAGATCGGGGTGGCGGCGCACGAACGTGTCGAAGCGCTCGTACGAACCCTTCTCCTCCGGCATCCCGCCGAGGTTGTCGGCCGTCCACACCCGGCGCGACTCCTCCAGGGCGAAGTAGCCGAGCGCGTAGAACGCCTCACGGGGACCGGTCGCGGTCCAGTTCGGGTTGCCGCGGCCCGCGTTGAGCATCTGGACGCTCGACTTGTCCTTCTGCCCGGGCTGGTCGGCCTGCGCCTCCTTGGCCAGGTCGATGAAGATGTTCTTCAGCTCGAAGGGGGAGAGCTGGGCGTAGCTCTTGATCTGCTCGCGGGTCAGGTTCGTCTTCGGCATGAGGTCTCTGCTTCCTTACGGTGCTCAGGGGCGGGACTCAGTGGCGGTGCTCAGTGGTGGAGGAGGACGATCACGGCGCCCCAGATGGTCAGCAGCACGTTCCCGACGGCGTACGGGATCGTGTAGCCGAGCGTCGGCACCTGGGATCTGGACGACTCGTTGATCGCGCCGATCGCCGCCGTGGTGGTCTGGCCGCCCGCAAGGACGCCCATCAGGATCGGGAAGCGGATCTTCTGGATGTAGTGGCCCACGAGGAAGCCGACGATCAGCGGGATCACGGTCGCCACCGCGCCGAAGATCAGCAGACCCCAGCCCGCCGTCGACAGGCCGGAGGTGAAGCTCGGGCCCGCGTTGATGCCGACGACCGCGACGAACAGGCACAGCCCGAGCGTGTCCATGAACCACTGGGCCCCGGGCGGCACATTGCCGTACGTCGGGTACTTGCCGCGGATCCAGCCGAAGATCAGGCCCATGATCAGCGCGCCGCCCGAGGTGGACAGCGAGATCGGGACGCCGCCCGCGGTCAGCGCCGGGATGCCGATGCAGCCGCCGAGGAAGATGCCGAGGCCGACCCAGATCATGTCCGTCGCGAAGGAGGTCGGGACCGGCTTGCCGATCGCGTGGCCCGCCGGGCCGACCAGCCGCTCGGGCCCGGTCAGGATCAGGGTGTCGCCGCGCTCGATCTTCGTGGAGAGGCGGTACGGGAAGTCGGCGCCGGAGCGGTAGAGCTTGTCGATGTAGACCCCGACCATGAACGGCTCCTTGCGCAGATCGGCGACGGTCTTGCCGAGCTGTGCCTTCTCCGACGCGACGACGTGCAGCGTCTCGGTCTGGTAGCCGAGCAGTTCGACGTCGTCGGTCTCGCCGCCGATGTGGGTCCGGGCGTCGTAGTCGACGAGCGAGCCGCGCAGCGCGCTGAGCGCCACGATGTCGCCCTCGCGCAGCACCGTCTGCTGGTCGTGGTCGAGGATCTGCCCGTCGCGCCGCACCCGCGTGATGTAGATGCGGTGGCCGAGCTGCTGTTGCTGCTGCTCGAAGTCGTCGATCGTGCGGCCGACGATGTCCGGGCGCTGGATCGTGTAGGCCCGCAGCACGACCTCGTAGTAGCCCTCGTTGAGGTCGGGGTTGTCCTCCGGCGCGTCCAGCTCCTTGGCCAGCGCCGCCGACTCGGCCGCCAGGTCCTTGCGGTACAGCTTCGGCAGGACGTTGGCCAGCAGCATCGCGCACAGGATGGTGCCGAGCGGGTACGTCACCGCGTAGCCGATGGCGACGAGGTTGCTCTCGCTCTTGACCTGCGCCGAGGACAGGCCCGGCAGGTTGCCGATGGCGTCCTGTGCGACACCGATCACCGCGGACTGGGTGAGGGCCCCGCCGAGCAGACCGGCGCTGAGCCCGGGACCGTAGCCGAGCAGGGCCGCGAAGCCCCAGCAGACCAGCAGGCCGGTGACGCAGACGACGATGGCGTTGACGACCTGCGGCAGGCCGTCCTTCTTCAGGCCGCGGAAGAACTGCGGGCCGACCTTGTAGCCGAGGGCGAAGAGGAACATCGTGAAGAACAGGTTCTTCACGGTCCCGTCGATGGTGACCTTGAACTGGGCACCGAGCAGCAGCCCCGCCACCAGACAGCCGGTGACGGCGCCGAGCGCGATCGCCTTGTAGCGGATCTTCCCGAAGAGGAAGCCGATCGCGACGGTGATGAAGACCAGCAGTTCGGGGTGGGGCTGGAAGATGTTCCGGTTGAGGAAGTCGATCACTGCTTGCCTCTCAGTGGCCGAGTACGCCGACGAGCAGGGGGCCCGTCAGGGGGAGCAGGAAGTTGGAGAGGGCGTAGGTGATCGTGTAGCCGAGCAGCGGCACCGACGACTGCGCCACCTGGGTGACGGCGGTGATCGCGGGTGTCGAGCACTGCTGTCCGGCGATGGCGCCGATCAGCAGCGGCTTCTCGATCTTCAGCAGCCGGCGGCCGACGATCAGCGAGATCGTGGCGGGGATCAGCACCATCGCGATCCCGGCGAACGGCAGCAGCGCCCCGTACTCCTTCAGCAGCGGCCAGGCCTGCGGCCCGGACACCAGGCCCGTACAGGCGATGAAGACGGCCAGCCCCATGTCCTTGATCGTGGACGCGGCCTGCGGCGGGAACGCGCCGAAGGTCTGCGACCGCGAGCGGAACCAGCCGAAGAGCAGTCCGGAGACCAGACAGCCGCCGCCCGTGCCGAGCGACAGCGGGACGTCGCCGAACTTGACCACGATCTGCCCGAGCAGCGAACCGGCCGCGATGCCGAGGCCCAGATAGATGAAGTCGGTGGCGTCGTTCTTGACCACCGAGCCGATCTTGGCGACCAGCTTGTTCAGGCCCGAGCGGGCGCCGACCAGAGTGAGCACGTCACCGCGGTGCAGCACCGTGTCGCCGTTGGCCGGGATGTCGGTGTCGCCGCGGGTCACGTCGGTGACGTAGACGCCGTCCTGGAGGAACTCGGGATGGGAGCGCTGGAGCTCGTCGACCGTCTTGCCCTCCAGCGCCTTGTCGGTGATGGAGACCTCGCGGCTGGCGAGCGGCGAGTCGAGTCCGGGCACGCCCGGCGTCTCGGGGCCGAGCAGCCGGCCGGCCTCGATCACGTTGGCCCGACGGCCGACCAGGAGGACCAGGTCCGAAAGGGTGAGTTCGAGGTCCGGCGTGACGGTGAGGATCTTGCTGCCGCGCTTGACGTTCTCGATCGTGACCCGCTCGTCGAGGTGCTGCTGGAGGTCGCCGACCGTACGGCCGTCGGCGGTCGTCACCAGATAGGTGCGGCCCACCATGCCCGGCAGCGCCGGACGCTCGTCCGCCTCCAGACTGCCGCTGCTGCGGGTCTTCTCCCACAGCTCGCGGGCGGCGTCGCGCAGGTTGATGCGCATCAGCATCGGCATGATCTGGCTCGTGTAGAGCACGATCGTGATCAGGCCGAAGAGGTAGCAGACCGTGTACGCGGTGGCGACGTTGCCCTGGTACTCGGTGATCTGCGAGGCGGTCAGATTGCTCAGCTTGCCGATGGACTCGGTCGCCGTACCGACGACCGCCGACTCGGTGGCCGCACCGGCCAGGATGCCGGAGGCGGTGCCGACGTCCAGGTCGAACCACTTGGCGAGGCCGAAGGCGATGCCGAGGACGCAGACCAGTTCGATGCCGCAGAGCACGAAGAAGCGCAGCGACTTCTTGTTGAGGTTCCGGAAGAACTGCGGCCCGGCCATGTAGCCGAGCGCGAAGATGAACAGCGCGAAGAACACCGTCTTCACGTCGTCGGAGACCTGCGCCTTGGTCCAGGCGCCGAGCAGCAGCGAGACGATCAGCGTGCCGCAGATGCCGCCCAGCGTGAGCGGCCCCACGCGCAGCTTCCCGACGAGGTAGCCGAGCGCGAGGCTCGCGAACAGGACGAGTTCCGGGTGGTCCTTGAGAACGCCCATGGCGGCTCAGTGGCTCTCGTGGGCGGACATACGTGAGTTATCGGGCATAGCCGAAAAATAAGGGCCGGTACGCCGCTCCGCCACGCGAGTGGCGTTCGGCGCACCGGCCCTCCCCCGGCCTGTGGTCAGTCCTGCGCGGGCAGCCCGCCGGCCCGGGCGACCCGGGCGTACCAGGTGGCGCTGGACTTCGGGATGCGCTGCTGCGTCTCGTAGTCGACGTAGACCGCGCCGAACCGCTTGCTGTACCCGTAGGCCCATTCGAAGTTGTCGAGCAGGGACCAGAGGAAGTAGCCGCGGACGTCCGCGCCCCGGGCGATCGCGTCGTGCACGGCGCCGAGGTGGGCGTGCAGATAGCGGACCCGCTCGGGGTCGTGCACCGCTCCGTCCACGACGGCGTCGTCGTACGCGGCGCCGTTCTCCGTCACATAGAGGGGGACGCCGGGCGCCTGAGCGGTGTAGTCGAGGAGCAGGTCGCTCAGGCCGGTCGGGTCCACCGGCCAGCCCATCGCGGTCTTGTCCTCGTTCACGTGGTGGAACTCGACGTCCTCCGAGGCGGGCCAGGGGGAGTGGTCGCCGCCGCCGTGGCCGTCGAGCCGGGGGCCGGTCCGCTCGGCGCGCGGGGCCGAGACGATGGCGGGCGTGTAGTAGTTCAGGCCGATGAAGTCCAGCGGCTGGTGGATGATCTCCGTGTCCCCGTCCTGCACGAACGACCAGTCCGTGAGCCGCGCGGTGTCGGCGATCAGGTCCTCGGGGTAGGCGCCCTTCAGCAGCGGGCCGGTGAAGACCCGGTTGGCGAGTGCGTCGATCCGGCGCTTGGCGTCCAGGTCCGCGGGGTCGTCGGTGAGCGGCCTGACCACGCTCGGGTTGAGGCTGAGACCGATCTGGGCGCGGCCCGGCAGGACGCCGCGCAGCGCCGACGTGGCGAGCCCGTGCCCGAGGTTGAGGTGGTGCGCGGCGCGCAGGGCGGCGGCCGGGTCGGTGCGGCCCGGCGCGTGCACGCCCGAGCCGTACCCGAGGAAGGCGCTGCACCAGGGCTCGTTGAGGGTCACCCACTGCTCGACCCGGTCGCCGAGCGCCTCGCCGACGAGGGTGGCGTACTCCGCGAACCGGTGGGCGGTGTCCCGGACGGGCCAGCCGCCCGCGTTCTCCAGTTCCTGCGGCAGGTCCCAGTGGTACAGGGTGGCGACGGGCTTGATGCCGTGCGCGAGCAGCTCGTCGACCAGGCCCCGGTAGAAGTCGAGCCCGCGCTGCACGGCGGGCCCGCGCCCGGTCGGCTGCACCCGCGGCCAGGCCACGGAGAAGCGGTACGCCGTCAGGCCCAGGTCGGCCATCAGGCGGACGTCGTCGCGCCAGCGGTGGTAGTGGTCCACGGCGACATCGCCGGTGTCCCCGTTCAGCACCTTGCCCGGGGTGTGGCTGAAGGTGTCCCAGATCGACGGCGTGCGCCCGTCCTCCCGGACGGCGCCCTCGATCTGGTACGAGGCGGTGGCGGATCCCCACAGGAACCCGGCGGGGAAACGGGTGACCGCCGTGGGGGTGGCGGCGGTCGTGGTGCCGAGGTTGTTCGTGGTGGTCATAGGGACGCTCCCAACGCGTGTGTATGCAGGGGGAAGTGACGTGACGTCAGGGCGAGGGCCGTCGGCGACGCTGCCGAGGTCCCCGTCTCCGCTCCGGAAGGTCCGGGACGGAGACGGGGCGCGGACCCGGCGCCGGGCGGGGCGGAACGACGGTGCCGGGCCGGTCCGGGGCGGTGCATGCGCTCCCGGTCCGGGAAGCCCGGACCGTGGAAGCGCTCCCACGGGCGCCGGCCGCACGGATGCGGACGGCGGTGGTTCAGCTCTTCACCGCACCGGCCGTGATGCCGCCCACGATGTGCTTGCCGAGGAAGGCGAAGACCAGCAGCAGCGGGACCGTGGAGATCAGCGCGCCGGTCAGCACGACCGCGGTGTCCACGGTGTGGTTGCCCGCGCCCAGGTTCGCCAGCGAGACCTGGAGCGTCGGGGTGCCGGTGTCGGTGAGCACGATGAACGGCCAGAAGAAGTCGTTCCACGCCTGGACGAAGGTGAGCATCGCGAGCACCGCCATCGCGGGCCGGGCCACGGGAAAGACCACGTGCCAGATGACCCGCAGGCTGTTCGCCCCGTCCACCCGGGCCGCCTCGACCAGCTCGACCGGCAGCGCCTCGACGAGGTACTGCCGCATGAAGAACACCCCGAAGGCGGCGACCAGCGACGGCATGATGACCGCCTGGAGGGTGTCCGTCCACTGCAGGTCCGTGATGATCTGGTACAGCGGGATGACGGTGAGCTGCGGCGGCACCGTCATGGTGGCGACGACCAGCGCGAGCAGCAGGTTGCGGCCCTTGAAGTGCAGCTTGGCGAAGGCGAAGCCGGCCAGCGTCGCGAACAGCACCGTGCTGGCGCTGATCACGCTCGCCACCACGGTCGTGTTGATCAGGGCCACACCCATGTGGACCTGGTTCCACGCGACGTCCAGGTTCTCCAGCAGGTGCGAGCCGGGCAGCAGCGGCGCCGGGGCCTGCTGCACCCGGGTGCTGTCGTGCGAGGCCGCCACCACGTTCCAGTACAGCGGGAACAGCGAGACGAAGGCCGCCACGATCAGCAGGACGTACGCGAGCGGCCCGGCCTTGCGCTGGTCGCCCGCGCCGGGCGCGAAGCGGCTGCGGCGCGCCGCGGGTGCCACCGTGGGAGGCGCTGCGGGGGGCGCCGGGAGTTGGACGGTCATGGGTCAGCCTCCCAGCTTCGTGCGGTTGCGGCGGGCCGCGAGCGCCTGGAGGGCGCCGACGAGCAGCAGGATCAGCAGCATCACCCAGGCGATGGCCGAGGCCCGGCCCAGGGAGTTGTTGGTCCAGCCGGTCTGGTACATGAGCAGCGAGAGGGTCTGGTACTGACCGCCGCTGCCGCCGCCGATGCCGACACTGCCGCCGTACAGCATCGGCTCACCGAACAGCTGGGTGGCGCCGATGGTCGAGACGATGATGGTGAACAGGATCGTCGGACGGATCGAGGGGATGGTCACGGAGACGAACTGCCGCCAGCGCGACGCCCCGTCGAGGGCGGCCGCCTCGTAGAGGTCGTTCGGCACGGCCTGCATCGCGGCCAGGTAGATGAGCGCGTTGTAGCCGGTCCAGCGCCAGGTCACGATCGTCGAAATGGCGATCTGCGCGGGCCACTTGGACGACTCCCACTGCACCGGGCCGAGCCCGAAGACGTCGAGCAGCGAGTTGATCATGCCGTAGTCGGTGTTGAACAGCTGGGCGAAGACCAGCGTGGCCGCGGCGATCGACGTGGCGTACGGGGTGAGGACCGCGATCCGCAGGAAGGCGCGGCCGCGCAGCTTGGAGTTGAGCAGATGCGCGAGGCCGAGCGCCATCAGCAGCTGCGGAACGGTGGAGATCACACCGATGGTGAACGTGTTGGACAGCGCGCGCCAGAAGAACTCGCTGTCGAGCAGCCGGGTGTAGTTGTCGAAGCCGACCCACGACGCCTGGTCCTCCGCGCCGAGCTGCACGCTGTGCAGCGAGAGCCAGCCCGTGTAGATCAGCGGGAAGAGGCCGAAGGCCGCGAAGCAGAGGAAGAACGGAGCGATGAAGGCGTACGGAGACCCCTTGAGGTCCCAGCGGTAGAACCTGCTGCGCCAGGTCGACGGTGCGGGCCGCTGGACCGGTGCGGCGGAGGGAGGGGCGGACGGCGGGCTGCCGCCGGCGTCCGCCTTGACGGAGGTGGCCACGCGGGCTTTCCTTCCGGTTCGGTGGTGGTGCAGGGCTGGGGGATGCGGGCCGGGGTGCGGTCCCGGCGCCCGGATGGAGCGGGCGCCGGGACCGCGGCCGGCGGCCGTCCGTCCTTACTGCTCGATCTTGTCGTCGACCAGCTTCTTGACGTTCGCCCACGCCTTCTTGGGGTCCGTGCCGCGCTGCTCGATGTCGAGGATGCCGTTGTCGGTGAGGAAGGTCTTCACCTGGCCGTCGTTGGCACCGATCGGCGCGGGCTGGATGCCCTCCGCGATCTTCGAGTAGATCTGGCCGACCGGGGTGTCACCGTAGAAGTCGACCTTCGCGTTCTTCACGGTGTCGGAGGCCAGGCCGTCCTTGGTGGACGGGATGTTGCCCAGCGCCGTGAAGACCTTCTCCTGCTGCGCCGCGCTGGTCAGCCACGCGGCCAGCTCGGTGGCCTCCTTGACGTGCTTGCCGGAGGCCGGGACACCGAGGAAGGAACCGCCCCAGTTGCCGTTCTGCGGGGGAAGGGCGACGTCCCACTTGCCCTTGTTGCTGTCGCCCGCCTGGCTCTGGATCTGGCCGAGCATCCAGCTCGGGCAGGCCACGGTCGCGAACTTGGAGTTCTTGAACCCGGCGGCCCAGGTGCCCTTCTCGTCGAACTGGCGCAGCTTGGCGGTGTAGCCGTCCTGCGCGGCCTTGACGGCCAGGTCCCAGGCGGTCTTGATGCCGGGGCTCGTGTCGTAGATCAGCTTGCCGCTGTCGTCGGAGAACTGCTGCGGCTGGCTGGAGAGCACCGCGTTGAACAGACCGCCCGCGGAGTCGGTGAAGACGGTGCCCTTCGGGGCCTTCTTCTTGTAGTCGGCCGCGACGTCGAGGAACTTCGACCAGTCGCCCTGCCACAGCTTCGCGACGTCCTCGCGGTCCGTGGGCAGGCCGGCCTCCTTGAAGAGGGCCTTGTTGTAACAGACGGCCATCGGGCCGATGTCGGTGCCGAAGCCGATCGTCTTGCCGTCGGCCGTCGTGGCCTGCTTGGTCTTGAAGTCGAGGAATTCGGAGACATGGGCCTTGTCGGCCTTGCCCAGGTCCTCCCACTTGCTCGCCATGGTCGGGCCCGTGGCCTCGGCGATGTAACCGACCTCGATGGCCTGCACGTCGGCGAGACCGCTGTTGCGGGACATCCGCAGCTTGAGGGTGTCCCAGTACTTCTGGCCGTCGGTGGTGTGGTCCTCGACGATCTTGATGTTCGGGTGCGACTTCTCGTACGCGGCGTAGAGCTTGGCGCTGCCCTTGCCGTTGTCGAAGCCGAACGTGCCGAACGTGCCCACGTGCAGCGTGATCTTGCCGCCCGCGGAGCCCGAGTCCGAGTCGGAGTCGTCGCTGGCGCTGCATCCCGTGGCGAGGAGTGCGGCGGCGGCGACGCCTGCGGCGGTGGCCAGTGCGGTGCGGCGGGTACGGCCGCGGGAGTTGCCCGAAGTGCGCATTGCGTCCTCCAAGTGCTTCGGTTGCTCTGACGTGCTGTGCCCCGGCCAACTGCCTTGGTGGGCCCGTTTTTTACTGCTGCGGCTCGGGCGGGGAGTGTGCAGGGTATGTAAGAACCAGATACGGTGGGAGCGCTCCCATCCGTGATGAGTTGAAGATTCGCGCTTCGGGCGGTGGGTGTCAAGACATGTGACGGCGACAAGTCGCCGCGGTTATAGGGCTGTTAGATTCCGCCTGAGACTCGGGGAGGTAGAAGCCATGGTGGCTCACGGCACTCACGGCAGGCGTCCGACGCTGGAGGAGGTCGCGGCCCGGGCCGGCGTCGGCCGCGGCACCGTCTCCCGGGTGATCAACGGTTCCCCCCGGGTCAGCGATGCCACGCGCGCCTCCGTCGAGGAGGCCATCGCCGAGCTCGGCTACGTCCCGAACACGGCGGCCCGCGCCCTCGCCGCCAACCGCACCGACTCCATAGCCGTCGTGGTCCCGGAAGCGGAATCCCGGTTCTTCTCCGAGCCCTACTTCTCCGGCATGGTCGGCGGTGTCGGCATGGCCCTCGCCGAGTCCAACCTGCAGCTTCTCCTGACCTTCGCCCGCGGCGAGCGTGAGCGCGACAAGCTCGCCTCCTACCTCGCGGCCCACCGCGTCGACGGCGTCCTCCTGGTCTCCGTCCACTCCGACGACCCGCTCGCCGACCGCCTCCTCCAGATGGACATCCCCACGGTGATCAGCGGCCCCCGCTCGGCCGACGAACCGCTGCCCTCGGTCGACACCGACAACTACGCCGGGGCCCGCTCGGCGATCGAGCACCTGGTCTCCCGCGGCCGGCGCTCCATCGCGATCATCACGGGCCCGCTGGACGTGTACGGCGCCCAGCGCCGACTGGTCGGATACGAGGACGAACTGGCCGCCTCCGGACTCGCCCACGACGAGAAATTGGTGGCCTACGGAGACTTCACCGAGGAGGGCGGCCGACGCTGCATGACTGATCTTCTTGAACGCAGCCCCGGCCTCGACGCGGTCTTCGCCTGCTCCGACCTGATGGCCTCCGGCGCCCGCCAGGTCCTGCGCGAGGCCGGCCGCCGCATCCCCGACGACGTGTCCCTGGTCGGCTTCGACGACTCCATGATCGCCCGCCATCTGGAGCCCGGCCTCACCAGCGTCCGCCAGCCCACCCGCGACATGGGCCGCGCGATGACGATGCTGCTCCTCGACGAGATCGCCCTGGCCGCCGAGGGCAAGCGCTCCTCGGCCCGCCGGGGCGCCGAGCGGCACCTGGTCCTGCCCACGGAGCTGGTGATCCGGGCGTCGTCGTAGCCCGCGGGCGTTCGGGGGTCCGGCCCACCGGGCCCCGGGAACGCCGAAGGCCCCGGTTCTCGCGAACCGGGGCCTTCGGGCCTTCAGGGTGAGTGACGGGACTTGAACCCGCGGCCACCTGGACCACAACCAGGTGCTCTACCAACTGAGCTACACCCACCATGTCCGGTCTTTTGTCGTTCTTCTGACCGGCCGAGAAAAAGTGTACAGGGTCCGAAGGGGTGCTCGCGCACCCCTTTTCCCGAAGCCGGGCGGACCCCGTACGAGCGGGCCTGGAAGTGGCTACTCCGCAGGCAGGACGTGCTTCGCGGCGATCGACTTCGCGGTGTCGGAGTCGGGGCCGGGCTGCGGGACGAAGATCGCCTCGCGGTAGTAGCGCAGCTCCGCGATGGATTCGCGGATGTCGGCGAGCGCCCGGTGGTTGCCGTTCTTCTCCGGACTGTTGAAGTACGCCCTCGGGTACCAGCGCCGGGCCAGTTCCTTGACCGAGGACACATCGACGATCCGGTAGTGGAGGTACTCCTCCAGCGTCGGCATGTCCCGCAGCAGGAATCCCCGGTCGGTCCCGACCGAGTTCCCGCAGAGCGGGGCCTTGCCCGCGTCCTTGACGTGTTCACGTACGTACGCCAGGACCTGCTCCTCGGCGTCGGCGAGCGTCGTGCCGCCCGCCAGCTCGTCGAGGAGGCCCGAGGCGGTGTGCATCTGCCGCACCACCTCGGGCATCTGTTCCAAGGCCTCGTCCGGCGGGCGGATCACGATGTCCACCCCTTCACCCAGTACGTTCAGCTCCGAGTCGGTGACCAGTGCGGCCACCTCGATGAGCGCGTCGTTCGCCAGCGAGAGTCCGGTCATCTCGCAGTCGATCCACACCATGCGATCGTTCATGCGCCAACCCTACGGGTCAGACCTTCTCGCTGGCAGACGACGGGCGTCGGCTCCTGAGCGGGTTACTGGGGTGCGGTCCGCGGCCCGGGCAGACTGGCGCGCCCCGGAGCGAACGCGTCGGACGGCGGCCGGCCGCCCTCCAGGTGCCCGGAGTGCCCCGAGTGTCCGGTGTGCCCCGTCGGCCCGGTCGGCAGCGACGCCGCGTGCGCGCCCAGGCCCGACGCGGCCGCGGCCGTGCGCCGGGACTGGCTCGGCACGGCGCCGGGGCCCGTGGGGTCGCCCGGCATGGTGGCGAGATCGACCGACGGCTTCTCCGCCGCCCTGCCGTTCGCCCCCGGACCGTCGCCCGACTGCGGCCGGCGTGCCCGGTAGGCCGCCCGGTACGCGGCCGGGGACGAGCCCAGCTGCCGCCGGAAGTGGCCGCGCAGTGCTACGGGGGAGCGGAACCCGCAGCGCCCCGCGACCTCGTCCACGGAGTAGTCGGACGTCTCGAGCAGCCGCTGCGCCTGGAGGACCCGCTGTGTGATCAGCCACTGGAGCGGGGCGGACCCCGTCAGCGACCGGAAACGGCGGTCGAAGGTGCGGCGGCTCATGTACGCGCGAGCGGCGAGCGTCTCCACGTCGAACTGCTCGTGTAAATGCTCCAGCGCCCAGGCGACGACCTCGGCCAGCGGGTCCGCTCCGATCTCCTCGGGCAGTGACCGGTCGAGATAGCGCTCCTGGCCGCCGCTGCGGCGCGGCGGGACCACCAGACGGCGGGCGAGTGCGCCGGCCGCCTCGTTGCCGTGATCCGTGCGCACGATGTGCAGACACAGATCGATACCGGCCGCGGTGCCGGCGCTCGTGAGTACGTCGCCGTCGTCCACGAAGAGCTCGCGCGGGTCCACATGGACCGACGGATATCGCTTTGCCAGTGTCGGTGCGTACATCCAGTGCGTAGTGGCCGGTCGGCCATCGAGCAGACCGGCCGCTGCGAGCACGAAAGCGCCCGTGCACAGGCCGACGATGCGTGCTCCTTCCTCATGCGCGCGACGTATCGCGTCAAGCGCCTCCTCCGGGGGCGGCGAGGTGATCGACCGCCAGGCCGGCACGACGACCGTGCCCGCCCGCGAGATCGCCTCGAGCCCATGAGGCGCTGTGAGTTCGAGCCCTCCGGTGGTCCGCAGGGGTCCCTCTTCACCGGCGCACACGAGCAACCGGTAGCGGGGAACTCCCGCGTCCTGACGGTCGATTCCGAATACGGAGAGCGGTATGGAACTCTCGAAGATGGGTCCGCCGCTGAAGAGCAGCACCGCGACGATCTCGCGTCGCCTGCGCCCTGACAGCTTGCGAGCCGCCGCCTCCGGCGCGGTGGTGGAGTCGTGGCTCATCCTGCTAAGCCCCCCTCGGTGATCGCGGCTCCCTCAATACTTTGACGGGCTGTTCGCTCCTGCACGTTTCCCCTCGGTCCTGCTGAAGTCCCCCGCCGCCAAAAACTCGACCAGTCATGATCGAATCTACTGTGTCTCCGGCTGCCCCTGTGACCAGTTAAAGACCTGGCACATTGTCGACATGGCAACTTGGCGTGAAGCATTCGATCACGAAGCGTTGCACTCACGGGCGTTGCTGGGAAGTGCGCCTCAACTCAGTGGCCAATCCCCGTAGGGTGCGCGGGGGTTTTGCGGCCCTTTCAGCCCTGGTGGGAAGGGGGTTGGAAGCGGTGAGGAGCAAGGAAAGCCTGTGCGGCCGAAGTTGGCTGAAAATGTACGCAGTAGCGCGTTGAAACGCATCAGTCCACCGGCGCACTCTGCCCGGCTCGGTGCCCGCCCCTGTGCGCCCCCTGCCCCGTGCGGCCGTGCCTACCACGATGCGTGCAGCATTGTTCAGTGTGCAACCGCACGGCATGACGTTCGGACTGACGCAGGAGCAGCCGGCAGGCCGCGGTGACCGCCGCGAGGCCCAGGGCGGCCCCGGCCGCGCCGGCCGCCGAGATCCCGTAGCCGACGAGAACCAGCGGCACCAGGACACAGCTGAAAGCCGCCCACCGGACGACGTCGCCGGCCCCGTCGGTGCCCGGGTGTGGCTTGTCATGGGTGTGCGGTGTCGGCCGTGTGTGCGACTCGGGCGCGCGGGCGGGGGCCGGGATGCTCCGGCGCGAGCCGGTCGTGCGGTGCGCGGTGGACGGTCCGGGCACGTGCTGCTCCTCGGTGCTCCCTGGGTCGTGACGGTCGGGAGTTCAACGCGCGGCGTGCGTCCCGGTCACTCGATCCGCCCGCCGAGTGGCCCACAAGAGTGCGCAAACCGCCTGTACGGGGCAGCAACCATTGCCATACGGTCGGCGCCTCGTGCATGCTCCCCTGAACGCTGCGGAGCGCACGCACGTACAGGCCCGAGAGCGGGCCGGAGTCTGGGCAGAGGAGGAGTGTCGCCGTACCCTTGGGGGTATGGGGTTGGGAAGATGATTCCCGGACACAGCTCCGCCGATCAGATGTCGTCCCCTCATTTGAGGCCCACGAGGTACACGCCGAGACACTCATGGCCGGTCACGAATTTTCCGAACCCGAAGGCCGCAAACGGCAGGTCGCCGACCCTACGACGACCCCCCGAGCCGCCGAAGAGCCCCGTCACGCCTGTGACCCCGCGTTCAAGCACGGCGTCGTCGTCGGCTTCGACGGGTCGACGTCCAGCGAGCGGGCCCTCTCGTACGCGATCGGCATGGCGCACCGCTCGGGCTCCGGGCTGATCATCGTCCATGTCGCCAATCGGCTGCCGACCACGGTGTGGGCCGGCTGTGAGCCGCCCGTCTTCGTGGACGTGCCCGACCATCGCACCGAGGTGCTCGGTCTGGAGCTGGCCTGCGCCGACTATCTCTCCGAGGTGCCCTGGATCCTCGTCGAGCGGGGTGGCGACATCTGCCACGAGCTGGAGGAGGTCGGCCGGGAGTACTCCGCCGACGCCATCGTCGTGGGCTCGACCCACGGTCTCGTCGGGCGGATCTTCGGTTCGGTCGCGGGGCGGCTGGCGCGGCGCGCGCAGCGGCCCGTCGTCGTCATTCCGTAACTCTTCGTCCGTCCAGGTGAGATGCGGCGGAGGGTTCTTCAACTCGCTTGCGGGGAACGGTCGTTGAATTTCGCGGCCCTGGCTGAATCTACTGGTGCGTAGAGGTGCTTTGTGCCCTTGTGAAGGGTACGTACCGGTCGCTGGGTGACGGCCATGTCGGGCCGGGGCAATGGGCGGCCCCGGCCCTCCGGGGACGGGTCCCTTCGCGTCGGGTGGCACGCGAAGGGACCCGTTCGTTCGGCGCGGCACCGTCTGCCGGGTGCCGTCGTGTCGCGGCTGCGGGCCGGTGGGGCTTCTCGCGCAGTTCCCCGCGCCCCTGAGGCATGCGCTGCGCGCAGCCTCCCCTGGGCGAGCGCAGCTCGCTTCAGGGGCGCGGGGAACTGCGCGACCAGCCACGACGAGAGCCGCGGGTGCGAGCCGGACCGGCTCACCCGCGGCGCGTCGGCAGCGACGGTGGCGGCTACTCCACCGTCACCGACTTGGCCAGGTTGCGCGGCTTGTCGATGTCTCGGCCGAGGGCCAGGGCCGTGTGGTAGGCGAGGAGTTGGAGGGGGATGCCCATCAGGATCGGGTCCAGCTCGTCCTCGTTCTTCGGGACGACGATGGTGCGGTCGGCCTTCTCCTGCTCCTGGTGCGCGACCGCGAGGATGCGGCCGGAGCGGGCCTTGATCTCCTCCATCGCGGCGCGGTTCTTCTCCAGCAGGTCGTCGTCCGGGACGATCGCCACGGTCGGGAGCGCGGGCTCGATCAGCGCCAGCGGGCCGTGCTTCAGCTCCGACGCCGGGTAGGCCTCGGCGTGGATGTACGAGACCTCCTTGAGCTTCAGGGACGCCTCGCGGGCGACGGGGTAGCCCCGGACGCGGCCGATGAACATCATCGAGCGGGCGTCCGCGTACTCCTCGGCGATCTTCTTGATCTCCGCCTCCTGGGCGAGGATCTCCGTGATCTGGGCGGGCAGCTTGCGCAGGCCCTCGATGATGCGCTTGCCGTCGGCGACGGAGAGGTCGCGGATGCGGCCCAGGTGCAGGGCGAGCAGCGCGAAGGCGACCGTGGTGTTCGTGAAGCACTTGGTGGAGACGACGCAGACCTCCGGGCCCGCGTGGACGTAGACGCCGGCGTCGGACTCGCGGGCGATCGCGGAGCCGACGACGTTGACGACGCCGAAGACCCGGGCGCCCTTGCGCTTCAGCTCCTGGACGGCGGCGAGGACGTCGTAGGTCTCGCCGGACTGGGACACCGCGATGTAGAGGGTGTCGGGGTCGACGACCGGGTTGCGGTAGCGGAACTCGGAGGCCGGCTCGGCGTCCGCGGGGATGCGGGCCAGCTCCTCGATCATCTGGGCGCCGATCAGGCCCGCGTGGTACGAGGTGCCGCAGCCGAGGATCTTCACGCGGCGGACCGAACGGGCCTCGCGGGCATCGAGGTTGAGGCCGCCCAGGTGCACGGTGGAGAAGCGGTCGTCGATGCGGCCGCGCAGCACGCGATCCACGGCGTCGGCCTGCTCGGAGATCTCCTTGTGCATGTACGTGTCGTGGCCGCCCATGTCGTAGGAGGCGGCCTCCCACTCGACGGTGGTGGGCGAGGCCGTCGTACGGGTGCCCTCCGTGGTGTACGTACGGAAGTCGTCGGCCTTCAGGGTCGCCATCTCACCGTCGTCGAGCGTGACGATCTGGCGGGTGTGGGAGACCAGCGCGGCGATGTCCGAGGCGACGAACATCTCCTTGTCGCCGATGCCGAGGACGACCGGCGAGCCGTTGCGGGCCACGACGATGCGGTCCGGGAAGTCGGCGTGCAGGACCGCGATGCCGTACGTGCCCTCGATCAGCCGGAGCACCTCGCGGACCTTGTCCTCCAGGTCCGTCGCCTGCGAGCGGGCGATGAGGTGGGTGAGGACCTCGGTGTCCGTCTCGGAGAGGAACTCGACGCCCTCGGCGGTCAGCTTCGCGCGCAGCTCGGAGGCGTTGTCGATGATGCCGTTGTGCACGACGGCGACCTTGTTGTCGCCGGACATGTGCGGGTGCGCGTTCTCGTCGGAGGGGGCGCCGTGCGTGGCCCAGCGGGTGTGCGCGATGCCGGTCGTGCCCTTGAAGCGGGCCGGGACCTTCGCCTCCAGGTCACGGACGCGGCCCTTGGCCTTGACCATCTTCAGACCGGCCGCCTTGGGGCTGGTGATGACGACGCCCGCGGAGTCGTAGCCCCGGTACTCCAGGCGCTGCAGCCCCTCCAGGAGCAGCGGCGCCACGTCACGCTTGCCGATGTAACCGACAATTCCGCACATAAGTTGGTGAAATCCCCTCTGCGTGAAGCACTCGTTCGGTCGGCTGGTTCAGCCGTAGACGATCCGGCGGAGCTGCCGGAGCGAGAGCTCCGGCGGGGCCACCGCCCGGTAGGGCAGTTCCGCCGCGATTTGTTCGAAGATCGCCGCGTTCACCAGGCCCTGACCCTGGAGCTCGCGGTGGCGGCGGCGGACGAAGCCCTCCGTCGGCTCGTCGTAGTAGGCGAGCACGTCCTGGATCACCCGCAGCGCCTCGCCCCGGCTCAGGGCCGTGGTCCGCGTCAGGTGATCGACAAGTTCCTCGTGCACTCGGTAGATCCTGGGGGACGGCAGAGGGTTTCGCAAGAATTCTGCCCGATATCGGGCAAGCGGCGCCCGGTCGCAGCGGTCGGCCCGGGTGCCGTAACGGAAGCTGTGAAGGTTTGAAGGGGGCCATGCCGCTTGTTCGGCGCGCGTTCATCCGGCGTATCCGACCGGGATGGTTGCCACCAGCACCTTTCGGGGCATGGACATTCCACGTATGGGCGTTCCCGCCGAACTGGCCGAGCGGAGCCTCGCCGAGCAGCACGAATACCTGCGCAGCACCTTCTCCCGCCGCACGATGATGCGCGGCGGCGCCGTCACCGTCGGCGCGATCGCCGGCGGGGTCTTCGTGCCGGGCGCCGTCGCCCAGGCCGCCCCGGCCGCCGCGCCGGTCAGCGCCACGGCCGACATCGACGGCGCGCTCGTCGCCCCCTTCGGCCGGCACCTCTCCTACGGCGAGGACCCGCGCACCGAGATGACCGTCTCCTGGCAGGTGCCGGCGCCGGTCAAGAACCCGTTCATCCGGATCGGCTCCAGCGCCGGTGAGCTGTCGCGGAAGATCTCCGCCGAGGTCCGCGCGCTCTACACCCCGGCCGGGGTCGGCACCAGCGCCGACCACACCCAGTACTACGTGCACGCCAAGCTGTCCCACCTGAAGCCGGGCCGCACCTACTACTACGGCGTCGGCCACCAGGGCTTCGACCCCGCGTCGCCGAAGTTCGCGGGCACCATCGGCACCTTCACCACGGCGCCCTCGCACGCGGAGCCCTTCACCTTCACCGCCTTCGGCGACCAGGGCGTCAGCTACCACGCGCTCGCCAACGACTCCCTGATCCTCGCCCAGGGCCCGTCCTTCCACCTGCACGCCGGTGACATCGCGTATGCCGACCCGTCCGGCTCGGGGCAGACCACGGACACCTTCGACGCGCGCACCTGGGACCAGTTCCTCGCGCAGACCGAGTCCGTCGCCAAGACCGTGCCGTGGATGGTCTCCTACGGCAACCACGACATGGAGGCCTGGTACGCGCCGCACGGCTACGGCAGCCAGCAGGCCCGCTTCGAGCCGCCGGCCAACGGCCCCGACCCGGAGAACCTGCCCGGCGTCTACTCCTTCGTGCACGGCAACACGGCGATCATCTCGCTCGACGCCAACGACGTGTCGTTCGAGATCCCGGCCAACCTCGGCCTCTCCGGCGGCACCCAGACGAAGTGGTTCGAGGCGCAGCTGAAGAAGTACCGCGCGCACAACTCGGGCATCGACTTCATCGTCGTGTTCTTCCACCACTGCGCGTACTGCACCGCCACCGCGCACGCCTCGGAGGGGGGCGTGCGCCAGGAGTGGGTGCCGCTGTTCGAGAAGTACACCGTCGACCTGGTGATCAACGGCCACAACCACGTCTACGAGCGCTCCGACGTGCTCAAGGGCGAGAAGGTCACCAAGGAGCTGCCGATCGGCGGCACCGTCTACCCGGAGACCGAGGGCGTCGTCTACGTCACGGCCGGCGCGGCGGGCAAGAGCCTCTACGCCTTCCCGGTCACCGACTCGTACGAGGGCAACGAGAAGCAGACCGACCCGTTCGCCTCGTACGTGACGGAGAAGGGCGGCGCCAAGAAGGCCGTCACCGTCGACTGGTCGCGGGTGCGGTACACCAACTACTCGTTCCTGCGGGTGGACGTGAGGCCCGCGTCCTTCGGGCGCACGGCGACCCTGACCGTGCGCGGCATCGCCGAGACCGGCGCCGAGATCGACAAGTTCGTGGTGGCCCGCAAGTCCAGGCGCTGAGCCGGGCGGCTCACAGCCGCTTGAGCACGGCCTGCTTGGCCGCCGCGAACTCCTCGGCCGTCAGGATCCCGGCCTGGTGCAGCTCGCCCAGTTCGCGCAGCCTGCGCAGCAGGGCGTCGTGGTCGTCCTCCGGCACCTTCGCGGGTGCCGGAGGCGCGGCCTCGGACGACTTCTCCAGGGCGGGGGCCGCGCCGGCGGCCGCCGCGCCCGGATGCGGGAGCCGGGCCTGCACCGCCGCCGCGACCAGCGCCATCAGCGGGTCCTTCTTGAAGCCCCACAGCTCGATCGAGTTCGGGTCGTACTTCGGCGGGGCCTTGGTCGGCGAGGAGCGGACGGTGAAGCGCAGACAGCCGTTCTCCAGGCCCGCGGCCGGATGCCACTCCACCGCGGCGATGTCGGCGAGGGCGAGCTGCCGGGTTCCGGCGGTCGCCTTCGCGTCCTCCGTCTTCCAGTTCCACTCCAGGCGGACGTGCTCCCCGTCGAAGCCGGCCGTGCCGTCGCCCGCGGAGACCGAGACCGGGACGGCGGGGCCGGGCAGCAGATAGGCGGTGCAGGGCGATGACGGGACCTGTTCGAGCAGCAGCGCGGCCCGCACCTCGTCCACGAGGTACTCCGCGACGCCGTAGCGGTCCGACTCGACGGTGAGCTGGTACGGGTCCGTGCCCTCCGTCAGCTTGCCGCCGGTCGCCTGCAACAACGGGTCCGCGCCGTCGCGCAGCCGCAGCCGCAGCCGCCCCGACTTCCGGCCCTGCTCGAAGGAGACACCGGCCAGGGCCGCGAGCGGGACGGTCAGTTCACCCAGCGCCCTGCGCAGCAGGTTCACGCTCTTGTCGCGTCCGGGGACGAGCCGCAGCGTCTCGCCGTCGAACGTCCACGTCCCGTCCCGCTGGATGATTTCCGCCATGGGGCAATTCTGGCAGGGGCCCGGGGGGACCGTCCCCCGAGCCCCTGCGGTCCGTGGGCCCGCGATCAGGCGATCGGGTTGTCGAGATCGCCGACCAGTTGCAGGGCGCCCGAGGGGTCGGACAGGTCCACCATCTGCTCGTTGTTGCGCAGCTGGAGCCGGTTCAGGCAGGACAGCGCGAAGCTCGGGGCGAACATGTCGAACCGGTCGAACTTGTCGGCGAGTTGGGGTGCGGACGCCTGGTAGTCACGTACGCAGTCCGCGACCGCCGCCCAGAACGTGTCCTCGTCGACGACGCCGTCCCCGACCAGGTTCGCCGCCAGGAAGCGGAAGAAGCAGTCGAAAACGTCCGTGAAGATCGACAGCAGCTTCATGTCGTCGGGCACGTCGGCGCGGATGCGGTCGACCTTCGGCGGCAGCACCGCGTCCGGGTCCATCACCGCGATCTCCTCGGCGATGTCCTTGAAGACGGCCCGCTGGACCACGCCCCGCTCGTCCAGGACCAGGATGACGTTCTCGCCGTGCGGCATGAACACCAGGTCGTAGGCGTAGAAGCTGTGCAGCAGCGGGGTCAGGTACGCGCGCAGGTACGGCTTCAGCCACTCCTTCGGCGTCAGCCCCGAGCGCTCGATCAGGGCGCCCGCGAGCGAGCGGCCCTCGCGGTCCACGTGCAGCAGCGAGGCCATGGTGGCCAGGCGCTCGCCGGGGGCCAGGGCCGGGACCGGGGACTCGCGCCACAGGGCCGCGAGCATCTTGCGGTAGGGGGAGTAGCGGTCGGTGGCGGCCTCGTACTCCAGGTGCCGGTAGCCGACGGCCGCCCGCTCGCGGATGATCGTCAGGCCGGTGCCCTTCAGCACCTCGTCGTTCTCGATGAGCGCGGCGAGCCAGTCGTTGATCGCCGGCGTCGCCTCCATGTACGCCGCCGAAAGGCCGCGCATGAAGCCCATGTTGATGACCGACAGGGCGGTCTTCACATAGTGCTTGGCGGGGTCGGTGGTGTTGAAGAACGTACGGATCGACTGCTGGGCCAGGTACTCGTCGTCGCCCTCGCCGAGGCAGACGAGGTGCCGCTGGGCGACCTCCGCCGCGAAGGTGACGGACAGCTTGTTCCACCACTGCCACGGGTGGACCGGGATCAGTAGGAAGTCCGCCGGGTCGAGGCCCTGCCCGCGCAGCGTGGCGTCGAAGCGGTCGAGGGTCTCCCGGCCGAGTTCGGCGCGCAGGAACGACTCGTACTCCAGGCCGGTGCCCGCCGTGAACGCGGCGCGCTCGCGGGTCGCCGCCAGCCAGATCAGCCGGACCGGGCTCGCGGTCTCCGGCGCGTACGACAGGTACTCGTGGATGCCGAAGCCGAGCCGGCCGTTGTTGGCGACGAAGCACGGGTGGCCCTCGGTCATGCCCGTCTCGATGGCCTGGAATTCGTCGGTGGCCGCGAGTTCGGCGGCGGACAGGCCCGGCTTGGCCAGCTTGTAGCAGGTGCCGGAGAGGGTGGAGGAGATCTCCTCCAGGTAGACCGGCAGGATCGACTCGCTCAGGCCGAGCGAGTCCTTCATCTCGATGAAGAACTCCAGCGCGTTCAGAGGGAGTTCGGCGCCGTCGCGCTGCCGGGTGACGGACTCGGCCGACACCTGCCAGTGGTCGAGGCGCAGCCGCTGGGCCGCGAACCGGTAGCTGGTCTTGCCGTCGTCGCTGCGCACGACGTACCGCTCGTCGCCGGCCGGCTCCGGTGCGAGCAGCCGCTCGTGGGTGAACTCGGCGAGCGCCTTGCGGATCAGGAGGCGGTTGGCCTCCGCCCAGTGGTCGGGGGTCAGGTGGGAGACTGCGTCCGCGATGCTCATGCTCGCGCGCTCCTTCCGGTGGCCTTCTCGAACTGTTCGCGCGTGCAGAAGCTCAGCAGCGCCTTCTTCTCCGGCTTGTCGATCTCGCGCGCGGGGACGAAGCCGACGGCCTCGTTCAGCGCGTGCACCGCCGTGTTGCGCACGTCGGGCTCGACGACGACGCGCTCGACGGCCGGGTCGGTGAAGAGGTACTCCATGACGGCCGTGATCACGGCCCGGGTGAAGCCGGATATGCGTATCTCCGACGGCGCGGTCAGGAAGTGCATGCCGATGTCGCCGGGCTCCGGCTCGTACAGGCCGACGAGCTCGACGTGGCGCGGGTCGTAGCGCTCCATGAGGAACGCGGGCTCCCCGTCGTGCAGACCGAGGAACGCGTCGTGGTGCCCGGACGCCGCGATGGACATGTACTCGCGCTCGACGTCCTCCAGCTTCGCGTCCTGCATCAGCCAGAACGCGGCCTTCGGATCGGTGACCCAGCGGTGCAGCAGCTCCGCGTCGGCCTGCGGGTCGACGGGGCGCAGGGTCAGCTTGCCGAGCGTGTGGGTGGTGGTGCTCATACTGCGAACTCCTGGAAGGCGATGGTCTTCTCGACGGGGTAGTACTCGGTGCCGAGCAGCTCGCCGATGATGTAGCTGTTGCGGTAGGCGCCCATGCCCAGGTCGGGGCTGGTGATCGAGTGGGTGTGCACGCCCGCGTTCTGCAGGAAGATGCCGCTCCCGGTGGTGTCGATCGTGTAGTTGCGGGCGACGTCGAAGCGGCCCCGGCCGTCGAGCCGGATGCGGTCCTTGACGGGCTCCAGGAACGCGGGCGTCGCGTACTTGTACCCGGTGGCGAGGACCAGACCCTCGGTCTCGATCTCGTACGCCTTGTCCTGCTCCTCCTGGTGCAGGCCGAGGGTGTACGTGCCGTTGTCGTCGTAACTGGCCGTGCGCAGCGCGGAGTTGGTGAGCAGCCGCGTCGGGACCGGGCCGTCGAGGCCCTTCTGGTAGAGCAGGTCGAAGATGGCGTCGATCAGCTCGCCGTCGATGCCCTTGAACAGGCCCTTCTGCCGCTCCTCCAGCGAGTACCGGGTGGCCTCCGGCAGCGCGTGGAAGTAGTCGATGTAGTCCGGGGACGTCATCTCCAGCGTCAGCTTGGTGTATTCGAGGGGGAAGAAGCGGGGGGAGCGGGTGACCCAGTTCAGGCGGTAGCCGTGGACGTCGATCTCGCTCAGCAGGTCGTAGTAGATCTCGGCGGCGGACTGGCCGCTGCCGACCAGCGTGATCGACTTCTTCTGCTGGAGGGCCTGCTTGTGCTGCATGTAGCGGGAGTTGTGCAGGACTCCGTCGCCGCCCAGCTCCGCGCAGGACTCCGGGACGTAGGGCGGGGTGCCGGTGCCGAGCACCAGGCGGCGGGCGCGGTAGGTCTCGCCGGTGTCGGTGGTGACGACGTACAGCTCGGTGTCGTCCTCGAAGCGGACCTCGGTCACCGTGGTGCTGAAGCGGATCGAGGAGAGCTTGCCGGCCGCCCAGCGGCAGTACGCGTTGTACTCGACGCGCAGCGGATAGAAGTTCTCGCGGATGTAGAACGAGTACAACCGCCCCGATTCCTTGAGGTAGTTGAGGAAGGAGTAGGGGGAGGTCGGGTCGGCGAGGGTCACCAGGTCCGACATGAACGGGGTCTGGAGGTGGGCACCGTCGAGGAACATGCCCGAGTGCCACTCGAAGTCCGGCTTGGACTCCAGGAAGACGCCGTTCAGCTCGGCTATGGGTTCGGTGAGAGCGGCGAGACCGAGGTTGAAGGGGCCGAGCCCGATCCCGATGAAGTCGTAGGTCTCAAGAGGCGCGGTCAAGGGTTTCTCCCAGGTACTGCTCGGCGTGGCCGGCGATGAGGTCGAGGACGGCCTTGATGTCGTCAAGGGTCGTCTCGGGGTTGAGCAGGGTGAACTTCAGGTACTGGCGGCCGCCGGTCTTGGTGCCCGCCACGACCGCGTCGCCGGAGGCGAACAGGGCTTTGCGGGCGTAGAGGTTGGCCCGGTCGATCTCGGCCGGGTCGGTGACGGTCGCGGGGATGTAGCGGTAGACGAGGGTGGACAGGCTCGGCTCGACGACCACGTCGTAGCGCGGGTCGGCGGCGAGCACCTCCCAGGCCCGGTGGGCCAGTTCGCAGACCTCGTCGAAGAGCGAGCCGATGCCGTCGGCGCCCATCACGCGCAGGGTCAGCCACAGCTTGAGGGCGTCGAAGCGGCGGGTGGTCTGGAGCGACTTGTCCACCTGGTTGGGGATGCGCTCGGCGACGGTGCGGCGGGGGTTGAGGTACTCCGCGTGGTAGGTGGCGTGCCGCAGGGTGGCGCTGTCCCGGACCAGCACGGCGCTCGAACTCACCGGCTGGAAGAAGGACTTGTGGTAGTCGACGGTGACGGAGTCGGCGCGCTCGATGCCGTCGAGCCGGTCCCGGCGGGTGCGCGAGGCGAGCAGTCCGCAGCCGTAGGCCGCGTCGACGTGCATCCAGGTGTCGTACTGGGCGCAGAGCTCGGCGATCTCCGGCAGCGGGTCGATGGAGCCGAAGTCGGTGGTGCCGGCGGTGGCGACGACGGCCATGGGGACGAGGCCGTCGGTCTTGCAGCGCTCCAGTTCGGCCGCGAGGGTCAGCGTCCGCATCCGCTGGTCCTTGTCGACCGGGACGGTCACGACGCACTCCGGGGGAAGGCCGAGCAGCTTCGCGGACTTCTGGACGCTGAAGTGGCCGGCCTCGGAGGCGAAGATGCGCAGTCTGGCGAGGTCGTCGGTCTTGCTCTCCTCGCGGGCGAGCAGCAGCGCCTGGAGGTTGGACTGCGAGCCGCCCGAGGTGAAGATGCCGTCGGCGGCCGGGCCGAGCCCGATCCGGGCGGCGGTCCAGTCGATCAGCTTGCGCTCGATGAGCGTGCCGCCCGCCGACTGGTCCCAGGTGTCGAGCGAGGAGTTGACCGCGGACAGGACGGCCTCGCCGAGCACCGCCGGGATGACGACGGGGCAGTTGAGGTGGGCGAGGTAGCGCGGGTGGTGGAAGTAGACGGCGTCGCGGAGGTAGACGTCCTCCAGCTCGTCGAGCGCGGCGATGGTGTCGTGCAGCGGCTCGTCGAGGTTCACGGCGTCGACGGTGGGGGAGAGGGCGTCGGGTGTGACGCCGGTGAACGGCCGTGAGGTGGTGGCGAGTTTGGCCGCCACCCGCTCGATTCCCTCGGTCACGGAGCTGCGGTACAACTCCGCGGTCGTGTCATTGAGCAGGTGCGAGCGCATGAACGGTTCCTCCGGGTGGGGATGAGGTGGTTCCCGGGTGGGGCAGGAGTGCCGCGGCCATGAGCAGGGGCGGGGCCGCGACGCTTGACTTAGGTTAGCCTAACCTAATTTTGACGTGCGACCCCGCCCCTGTTTCTGGCGGAATGTGCAGTTGTTTGGCGGGTTTTGGGCCTATGCGGCGGCGGCCTCGGCGCGCAGCGCGTCCTCGCTCAGACCGCGCCGCCAGTAGCCGACGAACTTCACCGCGCGCTTGTCGTAGCCGCGCTCGCGCACCAGGTGGCGGCGGAGCTCCTTCATCGCGCCGGACTCGCCGGAGAGCCAGGCGTACGGGCGTGCGGTGTCGGGGAGTTCGGTGGCGCGGATGGCGTCGAGTGCGCTCGGGCACCGCTCGTCGCGGACCAGCCAGTGCACGGTGAGATTGGCCGCGGTGAGGATCGGCTGGATGTCGGCGCGGTGCGGGACCTCCAGCCACACGTGCGCGGAGACGGAGGCGGGCAGCCAGGCCAGGATGCCCAGCGCGGCGGGCAGCGCCGTCTCGTCGCCCCACATCAGGATGTGGTCGAAGTCGGCCGGGGGCTGACAGCGCACCGCGGCGTTGTCGGCGATCGCGGGGCCGAGCACCACGACCTGGTGGCCGGGCGCCGCGGCCTCGGCCCAGCGGCAGGCGGGGCCCGCGGTCGCCGGGTCGTCGTTGTGCAGCACGAAGTCGATGTCGACCTCCTGCGCGGGGTGCCGGCGCTGGCCGCTCAGGGTGTACGAGCGCATGACCGCGCGGACGTCGTCCGGCAGCGCCCGGTACGCGGCGTGCCAGCCGTGGCCGTCGTCGCCCGGGACGATGGGCGGCAGGACGGGGGCGTCCTGGCCCGGCTGCGGCAGGAAGAGGGAGAGGGACTGGTCCCGCCCGCCGCCGTGGAAGTGCTCCAGGTCGGGACCGGTGAAGGTCACCCGGAGCAGCGACGGGCCGAGCCGCCGCGTGCGGACCACTTGCAGATCGAAGAATCGGAAAGGGGCTACAGCGGGGGCTTCGGCCGTCGCGGTCATGGGGTCAGGACACCTTCTTCGCGGTCTCGATCGCCTTGGCGAGGTTCTCCAGGAGCGGGGCGCACTTGTCGTAGGACAGGATCGGCTCGGCGGAGCGGGCGATGACCTGGCCGGCCTTCACCGCGGGCAGCTTCTTCCAGGTGCCCTCTTCGATGGCGTCGGGCTGAATGGCCTGCGCGCGGTCGTCCATCATGATGATGTCGGCCGGGTACTTGTCGACGTTCTCCCAGCTCAGGTTCTCGAACCAGCCGCCGGACGCCTTCTTCGCCTTCTCCGAGGGCTCGACGAAGTTCACGCCGAGGGCCTTGAAGTACTCCAGGTCGATGGAGAGGTTCGTGCCGGACACGTAGAAGATGTCCGCGCTCGCCGAACCGACCAGGACCTTGATGTCGGGGTGGGCCTTGGCGGCCTTGCGCAGCCGGGCCGCGGCGTCCTCGAAGCGCTTCTTCGCCGCGACGACCTTGTCGGCCTTCAGGTCGGCGCCCAGCGACTCGGCCAGCGCGTACATCCGCTCCAGCGGCTTGGTCAGCTGGCGGTCGAAGACCGAGACGCCGATGCTCGGGGCGAGCTTGGCGATCTTGTCCTTGGACTCCTCGGGGACGTACCAGAGGGTGCCCGCGGAGTCGAACATCGTGGTGATCAGCACGTCGGGCGCCAGGCCCGCGTACTTCTCGATGTTGAACTGGCCCCAGGTGTTGCCGATGACCGTGACCTTGTCGACGGGCATGTCGCCGGCCTGCACGTCCGCCTTGCCGCCCTTGACGGTGGTCGGGCCGAAGACGCCCTTGACCTGGATGCCGTAGTCGTAGAGGGCCGCGCCGACGCCGGTGAAGGCGACGATGTTCGCCGGGGTCTTGTCCAGCTTCACGGCCGTGCCGCGGTCGTCCTCGAAGGAGAACGGGCCGGCCTTGTCCGCGGCCTTCGTCGCGTCCGAGCCGCTGTCTTTGGAACCGCTGTCGCTGCCGCAGGCGGCGAGCGCGGCGCCGAGGCCGAGGGCTCCGCCGGCGGCGAGTATGCCGCGGCGGGTGGGGCGGGACAGTCGGGCGTTGGGCATCACGGGCTGCTTTCGGACGTGCCGGAACGTTGGCCGGGCGGGGTCGCAGAACTGAGGGTAGGTTAACCTAAGTTCCTGGCATGTCCAGAGGGCGGGGTCACTTGCGCCCACGGCGACGGGGCCGTGCCCCGGACCCCGCTCCTCAAACGCCGGAGGGGCGTGAACTGCTACGAGGTGAGGCCCAGTTCCCTCGCGATCAGCATCCGCTGCACCTCGCTCGTGCCCTCGCCGATCTCCAGGATCTTGGAGTCCCGCCACATGCGGGCCACCGGGTACTCGTTCATGAAGCCGTAGCCGCCGTGGATCTGGGTCGCCTCCCGGGCGTTGTCCACCGCGATCGTCGACGAGTACAGCTTCGCGAGCGCCGCCTCCTTCTTGAACGGCTCCCCGGACACCAGCCGTGACGCCGCGTCCCGCCAGGCGAGCCGCGCGGTGTACGCCTTCATCTCCATGTCCGCGATCTTGAACTGGATCGCCTGGTAGCCGCCGATGCTCCGCCCGAAGGCGTGGCGCTCCTTGGCGTACTTCACCGACTCGTCGACGCAGCCCTGGGCGAGGCCGGTGGCGAGTGCCGAGATCGCGATCCGGCCCTCGTCGAGGATGCGCAGGAACTGGGCGAAGCCGCGGCCCTCCTCGCCCAGCAGGTTCGCCGCCGGTACGCGGACGTCATCGAAGTGCAGCTCACGCGTGTCCGACGCGTTCCACCCCACCTTCGAGTACGGGGCCGCGACCGTGAAGCCGGGCGTCCCGGACGGCACGATCACCGAGGAGATCAGCGGCTTGCCGTCCGCCGTCCGGCCGGTCACCGCCGTCACCGTGACCAGGCCCGTGATGTCGGTGCCGGAGTTGGTGATGAAGCACTTCGTGCCGTTGATCACCCAGTCGCCGGTCTCCGGGTCGCGGACGGCCGTGGTACGGGTGCCGCCCGCGTCCGAACCCGCCTCCGGCTCGGTCAGGCCGAACGCGCCCAGGACCTCGCCCGCGCACAGCTTCGGCAGCCACTGCCGCTTCTGCTCCTCGGTGCCGAAGAGATGCAGCGGCATCGCGCCCAGCGAGACCCCGGCCTCCAGGGTGATGGCGACGGAGGAGTCGACGCGGGCCAGCTCCTCCAGCGCGATGCCCAGCGCCAGATAGTCGCCGCCCATGCCGCCGTACTCCTCCGGGAACGGCAGCCCGAACAGGCCCATCCGCCCCATTTCGCGCACGATCTCGTACGGGAACTCGTGCCGCTCGTAGTAGTCGCCGATCTTCGGCGCCACGACGTCGTGGGCGAACTCCTCGACGGTGCGCCGCAGTTCCTCGTGCTCGGGGGAGAGGTGGTGATCCATCGCTGTCACTGCTCCTGTGGGGTCGCGGAGAGGGCCCGCACGGTGCGGGAGGGGCTGGGGCGGCCCAGGTGTCCGGCCATCCACCGGCTGGTGTCGGTGAGCAGGCCGAGATCGACGCCGGTCTCGATGCCGAGTCCGCGCAGCATCCAGACCAGGTCCTCGGTGGCGAGATTGCCGGTGGCGCTCTTCGCGTACGGGCAGCCGCCGAGGCCGCCGGCGGACGCGTCGACCGTGGTGACTCCGTGCTGGAGCGCCGCCAGGGTGTTGGCGAGCGCCTGCCCGTACGTGTCGTGGAAGTGCACGCCGATCCGGTCGGTCGGTACGCCCTCCTCGTTCAGCTCCGCGAGCAGGGTCCGCACGTGGCCGGGGGTGGCCACGCCGATCGTGTCGCCGAGGCTCAGCTCGTCGCAGCCCAGGTCCATCAGGGCCTTGGCCGCCGAGACGACCTGGTGGACCGGGACCCGGCCCTCCCACGGGTCGCCGAAGCACATGGAGAGATAGCCGCGCACGTGCGCGCCCGCGTCCTTGGCGCGGGCCACCACCGGCTCGAACATCGCCAGGGACTCGGCGACCGTGCGGTTGAGGTTGGCCTTCGCGAAGGACTCGGTGGCGCTGGCGAACACCGCGATGCGGCTCGCGCCGAGGGCCAGGGCCCGGTCCAGGCCCCTCTCGTTCGGGACCAGGACCGGGAGGCGCACGTCCGGGCCGAGGTCCTGGAGGCCGGGGAACAGGGTCTCCGCGTCCGCCAGTTGGGGCACCCACTTGGGGTGGACGAAGCTGGTGGCCTCGATCGTGGTCAGGCCCGCGCGGGCCAGGCGGTGGATGAACTCCGCCTTGACCTCCGTGGGGACCGTGCTCTTCTCGTTCTGGAGGCCGTCCCGGGGGCCCACCTCGTGGATCCGGACGCGGGTGGGGAGGCCTTCGGCGGGGGTCACCATCGGGAGGGCGGTCACTTTGACTCCGTCTCGCCGTGGGGGCTGCCGGTCTGTGGTGCGTTCTCCGCCGTCGTGGTCGCTCGCGCAGTTCCCCGCGCCCCTTCGGGCGCGATCACTTCGGCGGCGCTGGAAGGGTCGACCACCGCCAGGACCTGGTCCATCGCCACCGTCGTGCCGGGGGAGACGTCCAGCTCCGTGACCGTGCCCGCGTGCGGGGCCGCGATGACGTGTTCCATCTTCATCGCCTCCACCACCAGCAGGCTCTGGCCCGCGGTGACCTCGTCGCCGACCGCCACCTTCACCACCGTCACCGTGCCGGGCATGGGGGCGGTGAGGGAGCCCGCGCCGCCGGAGCCCGCGCCGGTCAGGCTCGCCGCCACCGGGTCGTGGTCCTGCACGTGCCAGGCGTCGCCGTCGCGGGCCAGCCAGTCGCCGGCGGAGGCGGTCAGGCGGGCCGGAGCGGTGGGGGCGCCGTCCACCAGGACCTCGGTGCCGCGCACCCGGACCTCGACCGGGTCGTGGCCGGGAACGCGGACGTGGTGCACGGTCCAGGCCGCTTCGCCCCCGAGCCGCCAGCCGCTCGGCCGGGAGAACGGGTCCGTCCAGCCGTCGCCCGCGGGCGGCGCGAGCCGCTTCTGGCGCAGGACGCCCGCCGCCGCGTACACCTCGGGCGGGACGTCCGCCTCGACCAGCGAGTCGGCCTCGCGCTCGACGAGGCCGGTGTCCAACTCGCCCGCGACGACGGCCGGGTGGGCCAGCAGGCGGCGCAGGAAGCCCGCGTTCGTCGGGACGCCGAGCGTCACCGTCCGCGCCAGCGCGGCCCGCAGCCGGCGCAGCGCCGTGTCCCGGTCGGGGCCGTACGCGATGACCTTCGCCAGCATCGGGTCGTAGAGGGACGAGACCTCGGTGCCCTCGCTGAGGCCGGAGTCGGTGCGCACGCCGTCGCCCGCGGGCTCGTGCAGGGCGAGGACCGTGCCGCCCGAGGGGAGGAACCCGCGCGCCGGGTCCTCGGCGCACAGCCGGGCCTCCACCGCATGCCCGGTCAGCGTGATGTCGGCCTGGGCGAACGGGAGGTGTTCGCCCGCCGCCACCCGGACCTGCCACTCCACCAGGTCCAGGCCCGTGACCAGCTCGGTGACCGGGTGCTCGACCTGGAGGCGGGTGTTCATCTCCATGAAGTAGTACGAGGACGGATCCTCGCCCGGCACGATGAACTCCACCGTGCCCGCGCCGCGGTACCCGCACGAGCGCGCCGCCTCCACGGCCGCCGCGCCCATCGCCTCCCGCGTCGCCTCGTCGAGGAGCACGCTGGGTGCCTCCTCGATGATCTTCTGATGGCGGCGCTGGAGCGAGCACTCGCGCTCGCCGAGGTGCACGACGCCGCCGTGCCCGTCGGCCAGGACCTGGATCTCGATGTGCCGGGGCCGGTCGACCCACCGCTCCACCAGCAGCGTGTCGTCCCCGAAGGAGGCCCGTGCCTCGCGGCGCGCCGCGGCGATCTCCTCCTCCAGGACGGACAGGTCCCGCACCAGGCGCATGCCCTTGCCGCCGCCGCCCGCGGACGGCTTGAGCAGCACGGGCGCGCCCAACTCGTGCGCGGCCCGCGCCAGATCGGGGTCGCGGCCGCCCGGGACCACGGGGACACCGGCCGCCTCGACGGTCTCCTTGGCGCGGATCTTGTCGCCCATCAGCGCGATCGCGTCCGGGGACGGGCCGATGAAGGTCAGGCCCGCGTCCTCGCAGGCCCGCGCGAACGTCGCGTTCTCCGCGAGGAAGCCGTAGCCCGGGTGCACGGCCTGGGCTCCCGTGCGCAGCGCGGCCTCGACGATCCGCTCGACCGAGAGGTAGCTCTCGGTGGCGGGCGGCGGGCCGATGCGCACCGACTCGTCGGCCTCGCGCACGTGCCGGGCGTCCGCGTCGGCGTCGCTGTGGACCGCCACCGAGCGGATGCCGAGCTGCCGCAGCGTACGGATGACGCGGACGGCGATCTCGCCGCGGTTGGCGACCAGGACTGTGTCGAACACTTCCCTAAGCTCCCTTCACATCCGGAAGACGCCGAAGCCGCCGGACTTCTCCGGAAGCGGCGCGTGGGCGCAGGCGGTCAGGGCCAGGCCGAGCACCTGGCGGGTCTCCATGGGGTCGATCACGCCGTCGTCCCAGAGCCGGGCCGTGGCGTAGTACGCGCTCCCCTGGGTGTCGTACTGGGCGCGGATCGGGTCCTTGAACGCCTCTTCGTCGTCCGTGGGCCACTCCTCGCCCCGCGCCTCCAGCTGGTCGCGCTTGACGGTCGCGAGGACCGAGGCGGCCTGCTCGCCGCCCATGACGCTGATCTTCGCGCCGGGCCACATCCACAGGAAGCGGGGCGAGTACGCCCGGCCGCACATCGAGTAGTTGCCCGCGCCGTACGAGCCGCCGACCACCACCGTCAGCTTCGGCACGCGCGTGCAGGCCACGGCCGTGACCATCTTGGCGCCGTGCTTGGCGATGCCGCCCGCCTCGTAGTCCTTGCCGACCATGAAGCCCGAGATGTTCTGAAGGAACACCAGCGGGATGCCGCGCTGGTCGCACAGCTCGATGAAGTGGGCGCCCTTCTGGGCGGATTCGGCGAACAGGATGCCGTTGTTCGCGACGATGCCGACCGGGTGGCCGTGGATCCGGGCGAAGCCGGTGACCAGCGTCTGTCCGAACTCCGACTTGAACTCGGCGAACCGCGAACCGTCCACCACGCGCGCGATGACCTCACGGACGTCGTACGGGGTGCGCGAGTCGACCGGCACCGCGCCGTACAGACCCGCCGGGTCCACCTTCGGCTCGACCGGCGCCGCCACCGACCACGGCAGCGGGCCGCGCTCGGGGAGGGTGGAGACGATCGTGCGGACGATGCGCAGCGCGTGCGCGTCGTCCTCGGCGAGGTGGTCGGTGACGCCCGAGACCCGCGAGTGGACCTCGCCGCCGCCCAGCTCCTCGGCCGTGACGACCTCGCCGGTGGCGGCCTTCACCAGGGGCGGGCCGCCGAGGAAGATCGTGCCCTGATTGCGGACGATCACCGCTTCGTCGCTCATCGCCGGGACGTACGCCCCGCCCGCCGTGCACGAGCCGAGCACCGCCGCGATCTGCGGGATGCCCGCCCCGGACATCCGCGCCTGGTTGTAGAAGATCCGGCCGAAGTGCTCGCGGTCCGGGAAGACCTCGTCCTGCATCGGCAGGAAGGCGCCGCCGGAGTCCACCAGATAGACGCACGGAAGGTGGTTCTCCAGCGCGACCTCCTGGGCGCGCAGATGCTTCTTCACCGTCATCGGGTAGTACGTGCCGCCCTTGACGGTCGCGTCATTGGCGACGATCACGCAGGCGCGGCCCGACACCCGGCCGATGCCGGCGATCACTCCGGCGGCCGGTGCCTGATCCCCGTACATCCCGTCGGCCGCCAGCGGGGCCAGCTCCAGGAACGGGGAGCCCGGGTCGAGCAGGGTGTCCACGCGGTCGCGCGGCAGCAGCTTGCCGCGTGCGGTGTGCCGGGCGCGGGACCGCTCACCGCCGCCGAGCCGGGCGGCCGACAGCTTCTCGCGCAGCTCGGCCGCGAGCGCCCGGTGGGCCGCCTCATTGGCCCGCCAGGCCTCCGACGCGGGATCCGCCGCGCTCGTCAGCTCAGGTGCCTCCTGCATCCTGCGGTCCCCTCACCACGTCACGATGTTAATGACCGTTAACCTGTCGCGTTCAGGTTAACGGTCGCTAACCCCGCTGTCTAGAATTGACGCATGGTCTCCAGAGCCACCAGAACCGATGCCCCCACCCGTCGCGAGCAGATCCTCAAAGAGGCCGCCCGGCTCTTCGCCGAGCGCGGGTTCCACGGCGTCGGGGTCGACGAGATAGGCGCCGCCGTCGGCATCAGCGGGCCCGGTCTCTACCGCCACTTCGCGGGCAAGGACGCGATGCTCGCCGAGCTGCTCGTCGGCATCAGCGGGCAGCTGCTCACCGGCGGCCGTCGCCGGGTGGCCGAGGCCGAGCACGGTCCGGAGGCGCTGCTCGACTCGCTCATCGAGGGGCACATCGACTTCGCCCTCGACGACCGGGACCTGATCACGCTGCACGACCGGGAGCTGGACCGGCTGCGCGACACCGACCGCAAGCTGGTGCGCTCCCTCCAGCGCCAGTACGTGGAGCTGTGGGTGGAGGTCGTCCGCAAGGTCTGCCCCGATCTCGTCGAGCCGCAGGCCCGGGTGGCCGTGCACGCGGTCTTCGGGCTGCTGAACTCCACGCCCCATCTGTCCCGGCCCGGTTCGCTGCCCGGGCGGGAGGCCACGGCGCGGATGTTGCACAAGCTGGCGCGCGGGGCCTTCGCGGCTGCCGCAGAGTGATGTGTATCTCTGGACGCTCCGGTGACCGGCCGGTAACGTGCCTCTGAGCAAGCGCTTAGTAGTCATGCGTAGTAGTCGTAGACGCCGTAGAGGGAGAGTTTTCCGTGCGCCGTACCGTTTTTGATGAGGACCACGAGGCGTTCCGGGAGACCCTGCGCGCCTTCATCGAGGCCGAGGTCGTCCCCCACTACGACGAGTGGTTCCAGGAGGGCATCGTCCCGCGCGAGCTGTACACCAAGCTCGCCGACCTGGGCCTCTTCGGCATCAACGTCCCCGAGGAGTTCGGCGGCGCCGGCCTGGAGACGCACAAGTTCGAGGCCATCCAGTACGAGGAGACCGCTCGCGCGGGCGTCACGTTCGGCGGCTCGGGCGTCCACGTCCTGCTCGCGCTCCCCTACATCAAGATGCTCGGCACCGACGAGCAGAAGAAGCGCTACCTGGAGAAGTTCGTCACCGCCGAGGAGATGTGGGCCCTCGCGATGACCGAGCCGGGCACCGGCTCCGACCTCGCCGGCATGAAGACCACGGCGAAGCTCTCCGAGGACGGCACGCACTACGTCCTCAACGGCTCGAAGACGTTCATCACCGGCGGCGTGCACGCCGACCGCGTCATCGTCTGCGCCCGCACCGCCGCGCCGACCGCCGACGACCGCCGCTTCGGCATCTCCCTCTTCGCCGTCGACACGAAGTCCGAGGGCTACTCGATCGGCCGCAAGCTCGACAAGCTGGGCCTGCGCACCTCCGACACCGCTGAGCTGGCGTTCGTCGACGTGAAGGTGCCCGTCGAGGACCTGCTGGGCGAGGAGAACAAGGGCTTCTACTACCTCGGCCAGAACCTCCCCTCCGAGCGCTGGGGCATCGCCTACGGCGCGTACGCGCAGGCCAAGGCCGCCGTCGCGTTCGCCAAGCAGTACGTGCAGGACCGCACCGTCTTCGGCAAGCCGGTCGCGTCCTTCCAGAACACCAAGTTTGAGCTGGCCGCCTGCCAGGCCGAGGTGGACGCCGCCGAGGCCGTCGCCGACCGCGCCCTGGAGGCCCTCGACGCCGGTGAGCTGACCGCCGCCGAGGCCGCGTCCGCCAAGCTCTTCAACACCGAGGTCGCGCACCGCGTCATCGACCGCTGCCTCCAGCTGCACGGCGGCTACGGGTTCATGAACGAGTACCCGATCGCCCGCCTGTACGCGGACAACCGCGTCAACCGCATCTACGGCGGCACCAGCGAGGTCATGAAGATGATCATCGCGAAGAACATGGGCCTGTAACCCACCGGTCTCGGACGTCGCATACAACTGAGCGCATGAACAAGGCACTTCAGTCCCTCCTCGATCTGCTCGATCTCGAACGGATCGAGGAGGACATCTTCCGGGGCCAGTCCCGGTCCGCCGTCGTCCCCCGGGTCTTCGGCGGACAGGTGGCGGCCCAGGCGCTGGTCGCCGCCGGGCGCACCGTCCCGGCCGACCGGCACGCCCACTCCCTGCACGCGTACTTCCTCGTTGCGGGGGACCCGGGCGCGCCCATCGTCTACACCGTCGACCGGATCAGGGACGGCCGCTCCTTCACCACCCGCCGCGTCGTCGCGATCCAGCACGGGCAGCCGATCTTCCACCTCTCCGCGTCCTTCCAGACGTACGAGGACGGCCTTGAGCACCAGGCCGACATGCCGCCCGCGCCCGACCCCGCCTCGCTGCCGACCGCCGCCGAGATGCTGCCGCGCTACGCCGACGTCCTCGGCGCCGACCGCGTCCGGCGGATGCTCGAAGCGCGCGAGGCCGTCGATCTGCGGTACGCCGACGCGCCGCCGTTCGCCTTCGTGGGCGAGCCGCAGCAGCCGCGCTCGCAGGTCTGGTTCCGCACCGACGGCAAGCTCGCCGACGACCCGCTGCTGCACGTCTGCCTCGCCACCTACGTCTCCGACATGACCCTCCTCGACTCCGTGCTGCTCGCGCACGGGCGCGGCGGCTGGGCCGTCGGCGACGTCGTCGGGGCCTCCCTCGATCACGCCATGTGGTTCCACCGGCCCTTCCGCGCCGACGAATGGCTCCTCTACGACCAGCAGTCGCCGTCCGCCTCCGGTGGCCGGGGCCTCGGTCAGGCCCGCATCTACACCCAGGACGGGCGGCTCGCGATCACCGTGATCCAGGAAGGCGTGGTTCGCGTTCCCCGCTGATCGGACATAAGGTCCCGTACGTGGATGTACGGGACGGTAGTGCGGTGGCGGAGGACGGTTTCGACGACGCGGGGCAGGGCGGTGGGGAGAGCGTCTTCACGGTGCTCGTCGCCACGGCGGCGAACCTCGGCATCGCGATCGCCAAGGTCGTCGCCGGGCTCATCAGCGGCTCCAGCGCCATGCTGTCCGAGGCCGCCCACTCCTTCGCGGACACCGTCACCGAGCTGATGCTGCTCACCTCGCTGAAGCGCGGCGCCAAGCCCGCCGACGAGGACCATCCGCTGGGCCACGGCGGCGAACGGTACGTCTGGGCGCTGCTCGCCGCCGTCGCCACGTTCGTCGGCGGCGCCGTCTTCTCCCTCTACGACGGCATCCACACGCTGATCGCCGGTGAGGACCTGGGCGACCCGCTGGTCTCCTACATCGTGCTCGCCGTCGCCTTCCTGCTGGAGGGCTTCTCGCTGCGTACGGCCGTCAAGCAGGCGCGGGGGGAGGCGGCGCGCTTCAAGGCCCCCATCGGTACGTATCTCAAGCACACGCCCGACACCGCCGTGAAGGCCGTCGTCCTGGAGGACAGCGCCGCGCTCGCCGGTCTGCTGCTGGCCGCCGGGGGGTTGCTGGGCGGGCAGCTGACCGGGTCCGGGGTGTGGGACGGGATCGCTTCGCTGTGCATCGGGGTGCTGCTGCTGTGGGTGGCCTGGGTGCTCGGGCGGTCCAACGCGTCGCTGCTGGTGGGGCGGGCGTTGCCGCGGCCGATGCGCGAGGAGATCCGTACGTTGCTGCTCAGCAGTGAGCACGTCGAGAGTGTGCTGGAGCTGACGACGCTCGTGCAGGGGCCTCAGGAGGCGCTCGTCGCGGCCAAGGTCGATTTCCGGGACGCCTCCACTGCCGCGCAGATCGAGTGGGCCTGTGAGGATGCCGCCCGGCGCCTGCAGGAACGGTATCCCGCCATCCGCCGCGTCTACCTGGACCCGACGCCCGGGTTCGCCCAGCGCCGGGAGGCGGGGTTGGAGCCCTGGTAGCTCTTCGTGTTCCGGGTGCGGCGCCGTCGTGGCTGGTCGCGCAGTTCCCCGCGCCCCTGAAGCGAGCTGCGCTCGCTCAGGGGCGCGGGGAACTGCGCGAGAAGCGGCCACCGGCCGTCAGTCGAGAAGGCCCGCCGACGTGAGGAGGTAGGCCGTCATCGGGTCGTAGTGGCGGGGGCTCGTGACGTGGTCGTCCAAGGGGACCGTCACCTGCATCGTGCCCTCGGCCTCGCCGACGAACAGCGCCGGGTCGTTGCAGTCCGCGTAACCGACGGAGTCGACCCCGCGCTGGGCCGCGCATCCCGCCCACCCGTGGTCGGCGACGACCAGATCGGGCAGCGGACGGCCCTCGCGCTCCAGGCCGTCCAGGATGCGCGTCATCGGGTCCGGCGAGTGCGTGTGCCACAGCGTCGCCCCGCGCTCCAGCATCGCCACGTCAGCGAACTGGAAGACCATGCCCTCCTCGGTGGCGAGACCCTCGGGAATCACCACGATCTCGCAGCCGGCCGCGCGCAGAGCGGCCGCCGTCGCCCGGTGCACATCGAGCAGCCCGCCCGGATGCCCGGTCGCGAACAGCACGCGCTGGCGGTCCTCGGCCGCCTTGCGCAGCCGCGCCGCCATCCGCTCCAGCGCGTCGACCGTCAGCTCCGGGTCGATGGTGTCCTGGCCGTAGCGGTGCTCCGGATCGTCCACGACCCCGCAGCGCTCGGCCATCACCGACAGCACGTCCTGCTCGTCGGTCCAGCGGTCGCCGAGTTCCAGGCCCAGCCAGAAGTGCCGGTCGCCGTTCGCGAGCTTGCGGTAGTGGGAGAGGTTGTTCTCGCGGGGCGTGGCCACGTCGCCCGCGATGCGGGTGCGGACGAGGTGGTCGATCAGGGCGGCGCGGGTCGGACTGTCGCTGGGAATCCCGGGTATCGGCATGGCTCCCATTGTGCCGGGGCCCGCCGGGGGGTGCTGATCGGTTCCGCGGAGTGGGACCAGCGCCACTGCCGCCCGGGTACCGGTTATTTCGGTGCCCGCCGAACGGTTTTCTCCGTACGCTCCCCCGTATGACCCCTCAGGTGACCTCTCCGGATCCACGCCCCGCCGCCCCCGGCCTGCTCACCGTCGGCGCCGTCTGTTTCACCGTGCTCGCCTGGGCCTCCGCCTTCGTCTCCATCCGCAGCGCGGGCGCCGCCTACTCGCCGGGACCGCTGGCCCTGGGGCGGCTGCTCGCCGGGTCGGTGGTGCTGGTCGCGCTGCTGCTGATCCGCCGCGAGGGGCTGCCGCCGCGCGGTGCCCGGCGCGGGATCGTGATCTCGGGCGTGGTCTGGTTCGGCGGGTACATGGTGGCGCTGAACTGGGGCGAACGGCTCGTGGACGCCGGCACCGCCGCGCTCCTCGTGAACGTGGGCCCGATCCTGATGGCGCTGCTCGCCGCCCGGCTGCTCGGCGAGGGGCTGCCGCCGCGGCTGCTCACCGGGATGCTGGTGTCGTTCGCGGGGGCCGTCGTGGTCGGCCTGTCGATGTCGGCCGGATCCTCGGGCTCCGGGGACGTCGAGGGAAGCTCCGGGGAGCTGATCGGGGGCGTCGCGCTGTGCCTGCTCGCCGCCGTGGCGTACGCGGTCGGCGTCGTCTCCCAGAAGCCCGCCCTGTCGTACGGCTCCCCGCTCCAGGTCACCACCTTCGCCTGTCTGATCGGTACGGCGGTCTGCCTGCCGTTCTCCGGACAGCTGGTCTCCGAGGCGGCCGACGCCCCGGTCTCCGCGACGCTCAACATGGTCTACCTCGGCGTCGTGCCCACCGCGCTCGCCTTCACCACCTGGACGTACGCGCTGGCCCGCACGCCCGCCGGGAAGATGGGCGCGACGACGTACGCCGTGCCCGCCATCGTCGTCCTGCTCAGCTGGCTGTTCCTGGACGAGGTGCCCGGCTGGCTGACCCTCCTCGGCGGCGCGCTGTGCCTGGCCGGTGTCGCGGTCTCCCGGTCGCGCGCGCGGGCCCGGGCCGCCGTCCGCGAACCGGAGACCGTTCCCGGCCCCGAGCGGCAGGAGAGCGCCGACTGCTGACCCGCGGTCCGCTACGCCGTGTCCAGGTGAGTGATCGGCATTTGGCCGGATGGGCGGAGACGGGGCGCCGGGGCGCGGGTTAGGGTCCAGCCGTCACCAGTGAGAGGGAAGGGCTCCGCGATGAACGACTCCACGGAGCGGGACGGCCGGCCGATGACCACCGTGGCCTGCGCCCAGCTCGCCCTCGGGGTCGGCGACGTCGCCGAGAACCTGGCCGCCGCCGAGGAGGCGATCGAGGCCGCCGCGCGTGCCGGGGCCCGGGTGGTCGTGCTGCCCGAACTCGCCAACAGCGGTTACGTCTTCGACTCCGTCGCCGAGGCCCGCGCGCTCGCCGAGCCGCTTGACGGGCCGACCGTCACCGCCTGGTCCGCCGCCGCCCGGCGGCACGGGGTCACCCTCGTCGCGGGGCTCGCCGAGCTGGACCCGGACGGGCTCGTCCGTAATTCGGCCGTCGTCATCGACCCCGCCGGGGAGCTGCGCGCCGTCTACCGCAAGGCGCACCTCTTCGGCACCGAGAAGGACTTCTTCGTCCCCGGTGACGAGGCGCCGCCGACCGTCGACATCGACGGGGTCGGGCGGATCGGGGTCATGGTCTGCTACGACCTGGAGTTCCCCGAGTGGGTACGGCTTGCGGGTCTCGCCGGTACCGAGCTGTTGTGCGCGCCGGTGAACTGGCCGCTGTTTCCGCGGCCCGAGGGGGAGCGGCCGGCCGAGGTGACCAAGGCGCAGGCCGCTGCCGCCGGGAACCGGATGTATGTCGCCGTGGCTGATCGGGCCGGGGACGAGCGCGGGGTCGTCTGGACGGGGGGCTCGGTGATCGTCGACCCCGACGGCTTCCCGGTCGCCGGGCGTACGCCTACGGCGGGGTCGGCGTTGTTGTTGGCCTCCTGTGATCTCGGAGAGGCCCGGGACAAGTCCCTGGGCCCCCACAACGACGTCTTCGCGGACCGCCGCCCGGACCTGTACTGAGCCCGGGACGGGTTCGTCGTTCGGGTGCGCCACCGTCGTGGCTGGTCGCGCAGTTCCCCGCGCCCCTGAGATGCGCACTTCGTGCGGCATCTCATCCACCCGAGGCTGGGGGAGGCGGCGCGAAGCGCCTGCCTCAGGGGCGCGGGGAACTGCGCGACCAGCCCCCACCGGGGTGCGCCCGTGTCACGGCAGGTCGCGTAGGGCGAACCAGAGTTCCATTCTGATGTCCGGGTCGTCCAAATCCGCCGAGATCAGGACCCCGCATTTCGCGATGCGCTGCCGCACCGTGTTCCGGTGCACCCCCAGCGCCGTGGCCGTGCGGTCCCAGCTGCCGTGCAGGGAGAGCCAGGTGCGCAGGGTGCGGCGGAGTTCCGGGCGGTCCGACAGCGCGGTCAGCGACGGCGGCGGAGTGTCGGCGCGGTGCCGGACCAGCGGAGTGCGCAGCGCACGCGCGCGGGCCAGCGCATGGCCCGCCTGGACGGACGCGGAGCGCAGTTCACCGGGCCCGGCGGGTGCCGAGACGCCCAGTGTCCAGCCGTCGTGCGCGACGACGTCCAGGTCGGCCGGGACGAGCGCGCGCAGGAGCGAGCCGGTGGCGTCGACGAGCGGCGTGCCGAGCGGCGGCACCGGCCGGGTGCCCTGCGCGGTCCCGTGCACCACGCGCCAGCCCCCGGGAGCGTCGAGCAGCCCGGCCGCGTCCCCGGGACCGTCGCCGAGCAGCAGCCGCACCAGTGCCGCGGACCGTCGTACGTCCCCCGTCGACTGGTGCTCGCCCTGCAACAGCGAGAGCAGCACGACGGCGACCCCCGCGATGGTGTGATCGCCGGGCGCCCGCGCCCCGGTGGCCAGCCCCAGCGCCCGCCCGTCGGAGCCGCCGAGCGCGTACGCCGACAGCTGCACGCCGCCCACCTCGTCGGAGGCGGACGCGGGCGTCGGGAAGAGCCGGGTCGTCGCCGGCCGCACCACCCGCACCAGGTCGGCGAGGGCCGCCTCGGCCGCCTCGGACGGCGGGGCCCCGGCCCGCTGCGGCTCCGTACCGTCGGGGCCGAGCAGCACCGCGAAACCGCCCGTGCGCTGGGCGAGTTGACGCAGCACGGCCGGGACCGGATCGGGCCGGGCGGCCGCGGTGGCGAGCCCCTGCTGCGCCTCGGTGACCCGGCGCAGTTCGAGATGGCGCACCGCGGTCATCAGGTCCCACAGGGCCCGCCCGACCGCGCTGAACGTCGTCTCCTCCGGCACCTCCACCAGCGCGAGCCGGTGCCGCTCGCACGCCGCCACCAGCCCCGACGGCACCGTGTCGTGCACCGGCGCCACGCCGAACCCCAGGGCGGCGGCGCCCGCCGCGACGATCCGCTCCACATAGCCGTCGTAGTAGGCGTCGGTGCCCGTGTCCTCCGGCGCGTGCACGCCCGCCGTCAGCAGCAGCTCGCCGCCCAGCAGATACGGGTACGGGTCCGACAGCTCCGAGGTGTGGACCGAGTGCACCGGCACCTCGTCGGCCGGCGGCCCCGTGAGCTGCCGCAGCCCCAGCTCGGTCCGGGCCAGCAGGGCGCCCAGCGGCACGGTGGGCAGCGGGGGGACCGGAGGGGAGGACATAGGGTGTGCGATTCCTCCAGTGAGTACGCGATGAGTAGAGGAAACGTACACTTCAGCGACGCTTTCCAGCCACCTAAGGTCGTGCCGACCGGTGAGTACGGGTACGGGCGGATGTCCCCGTGACGAGATCCGGGTCCGTTTCCCCGCACCGCACGACACGCCACCGAAGTGTGTGAAGGAGGGCTGCCCCATGGCCGTCGACTACATCGTGATCGTCCTCTACCTGGCCGGCATGCTGGCCATGGGCTGGTGGGGCATGCGCCGCGCCAAGTCCAAGAGTGACTTCCTGGTCGCCGGCCGGCGCCTGGGCCCGGCCATGTACTCCGGCACGATGGCCGCCGTCGTCCTCGGCGGCGCGTCCACCATCGGCGGCGTCGGCCTCGGCTACCAGTACGGCCTGTCGGGCGCCTGGATGGTCTTCACCATCGGCCTCGGCATCCTCGCCCTGTCGCTGTTCTTCTCGGCGCGCATCGCCCGCCTGAAGGTCTACACCGTCTCGGAGATGCTCGACCTGCGCTACGGCGGCAGCGCCGGGATGATCTCCGGCATCGTGATGTGGGCGTACACGCTGATGCTGGTGGTCACGTCCACGATCGCGTACGCCACGATCTTCGACGTCCTCTTCGACGTGCCGCGCTGGCTGGCGATCGTCATCGGCGGCTCCATCGTCGTCGCCTACTCGACGCTCGGCGGCATGTGGTCCATCACCATCACCGACATGGTGCAGTTCGTCGTCAAGACGATCGGCGTGCTGCTGATCCTGCTGCCGGTGGCCGTCGTCAAGGCGGGCGGCTTCAGTGAGATGAAGGCCGCGCTGCCCACCTCGTACTTCGACCCGCTGGGCATCGGCGGCGAGACGATCTTCACGTACGTGCTGATCTACACGTTCGGCATGCTCATCGGCCAGGACATCTGGCAGCGCGTGTTCACCGCCCGCAACGACAAGGTGGCCCGCTGGGGCGGCACCGTCTCCGGTGTGTACTGCCTGCTCTACGCGATCGGCGGCGCCGTCATCGGCACCGCGGCCAAGGTCATCTACCCGCAGGGCCTGGGCCAGGCCGACGAGGCGTTCGCCCAGATCGTCAAGGACGAGCTGCCGGTCGGCGTCCGCGGCCTGGTGCTCGCCGCCGCGCTCGCCGCCGTCATGTCGACGTCGTCCGGCGCCCTGATCGCCTGTGCCACCGTCGCCAACAACGACATCTGGAAGCGGCTGCGCGGCATCAGGCCCGACGCCGCACCCGAGGGGGAGCACGACGAGGTCAAGGGCAACCGGATCTTCATCCTCGTCCTCGGCGTCGTCGCGATCATCACCTCGATCATCCTCAACAACGTCGTCGAGGCGCTGACCGTCGCCTACAACCTGCTCGTCGCCGGCCTCCTCGTGCCGATCCTCGGCGGGCTGATCTGGAAGCGCGGCACCGGCACCGGCGCCCTCGCCTCCGTCGTCGTCGGCGGTCTCTCCGTCATCGGCCTGATGATGAAGTTCGGCATCCTCGCCAACGAGCCCGTCTACTACGGCCTGTCGGCGTCCCTCGTCGTCTACGTCGTCGTGTCCCTGGCCACCCGGCCGACCGACGCCGCCGTCCTCGCCCACTGGCGCGAGCGGCTCGCCGGGCGCGGCACCGCCGAGTCCGGTTCCGAGCCCGCCGCCCCCGTGGCCGCCGCGCAGTAAACCCAGCAGGACAGACCGCAAGAAAGACCGCAGGAAAGAAGGCACCCGCGCATGAACAGCAACGAGACGCCCCGCGTCCAGCCCGACCCGAACGGCCCGGTCGGTCCCGTCGACTCCTCGCTCGTCCCGCGCTACGCGGGCCCGGCGACGTTCGCGCGCCTCCCGCGCCTGGACGAGGTCGGCACGGCGGACGTCGCGGTCGTCGGCGTGCCGTTCGACACGGGTGTCTCCTACCGGCCGGGCGCCCGCTTCGGCGGCAACGCGATCCGCGAGGCGTCCCGGCTGCTGCGCCCCTACAACCCGGCGCAGGACGCGTCCCCGTTCGCCCTCGCGCAGGTCGTGGACGCCGGTGACGTCGCCGCGAACCCGTTCAACATCAACGAGGCCGTCGAGACGATCGAGGCCGCCGCCGACGGCATCCTCGGCTCCGGCGCCCGCATGATGACGCTCGGCGGCGACCACACCATCGCCCTGCCGCTGCTCCGCTCCGTCGCCAAGAAGCACGGCCCGGTCGCGCTGCTCCACTTCGACGCGCACCTGGACACCTGGGACACGTACTTCGGCGCCGAGTACACGCACGGCACCCCGTTCCGCCGCGCCGTCGAGGAGGGCATCCTCGACACCTCGGCCCTCTCGCACGTCGGCACGCGCGGCCCGCTCTACGGCAAGAGCGACCTCACCGACGACGAGAAGCTCGGCTTCGGCATCGTGACCTCGGCCGACGTCTACCGGCGCGGCGCCGACGAGGTCGCCGACCAGCTGCGCCAGCGCATCGGCGACCGGCCGCTGTACATCTCCATCGACATCGACTGCCTCGACCCGGCCCACGCCCCCGGCACCGGCACCCCGGAGGCGGGCGGCATGACCTCCCGCGAGCTCCTGGAGATCCTCCGCGGTCTGGCATCGTGCAACCTGGTGTCGGCGGACGTCGTCGAGGTGGCCCCCGCCTACGACCACGCCGAGATCACGGCCGTCGCCGCCTCGCACACCGCGTACGAGCTGACGACGATCATGGCGCGGCAGATCGCGGCGTCCCGCACGGCCTGACGCAGCACCGGAACCCTCCGGCACCTTCGAGGAGAGAGCCCCGCGATGACCCACGACCACGACCTCGTCCTGCGGCCCACCGCGGCCCAGACCGAAGCGGCCCTCAACCCGCCGCCCGGCCGGACCGGCGGCGACCTGGTCGTGGAGACCCTCGCGGGGCTCGGCGCGTCCACCGTGTTCGGACTGCCGGGCCAGCACGCGCTGGGCCTGTTCGACGCGCTGCGCCGCAGCGACCTCCGGTACGTCGGGTTGCGGGTCGAGAACAACGCCGGGTTCGCGGCGGACGCGTACGGCCGGGTCACCGGCGAGGTCGCCCCGCTGTTCCTGTCCACCGGCCCCGGCGCGCTGACCTCCCTCTCCGCGCTCCAGGAGGCGGCCGCGGCCTCCGCGCCGGTGCTCACGATCGTCAGCCAGGTGCCGGTGGCCGGGCTCGGCGGCGGCCGGCACGGCTATCTCCACGAGCTGCGCGACCAGCAGGCCGCCTTCCGTGACGTGGTCAAGTCCGTCCACACCGTGCGCACCCAGTCGCAGATCCCGTCGGCGATCGCCGCCGCCTGGGAGTCCGCGCTGAGCGCCCCGCACGGGCCGGTCTACGTGGAGATCCCGCAGGACGTCCTCCTCGCCGAGGCCACCCTGCCCCAGGTCACGGCCGTCGACGCGACCCCGCACGAACTCGTGCCGCGCCCCGAACTGACCGCCGTCGCCGCCGACCTGCTCGCGAAGGCCGAGCGCCCGGCGATCATCGCGGGCGGCGGCGTGGTCCGCGCCGACGCGGCGGGCAAGCTGCGCGCGCTCGCGGAGAAGGTCAGCGCCCCGGTGGTGTGCACCTTCGGCGGCAAGGGCGCCTTCCCCTGGGAGCACCCGCTCTCGCTCCAGTCCTGGCTGGAGGACCGGCACGTCACCGACTTCCTGGAGGACGCGGACGTCCTGCTGGTCGTCGGCTCGGGTCTCGGCGAACTCTCCTCGAACTACCACACGTTCAAGCCCCGCGGTCGTGTCATCCAGATCGAGGCCGACGCGGGCAAGCTGGAGTCCAACCACCCGGCGCTCGGCATCCACGCGGACGCCCGCCTCGCCCTCCAGGCCCTCCTGGAGACGGTCGAGGACCGGTCGGACGAGAAGGCCCCGGCGCGCGTCGCCGAGGTCCTGAACGCCGTACGGGAACGCATCGCGTCGCAGGAACTCACCCTGGAGCAGGACGTGTTGGCGTCCGTCCGGGCCGCGCTCCCGGCGAAGGCGCCGTCCTTCTGGGACATGACGATCCTCGCCTACTGGGCCTGGTCGGCCTGGCCGGGCCCGCTGCACTCGGCGCAGGGCGCGGGCGGCCTCGGCTACGGCTTCCCGGCCGCGCTCGGCGCCGCGGTCGCCGACCCGACGACGCCGGTCCTCGCGGTCTCCGGCGACGGCGGCGCCCTGTACTCCATCGCCGAACTCGCCACGGCGAAGCAGGAATCGCTGAACGTCACCTGGCTGATCGTCGACGACGGCGGCTACGGCATCCTGCGCGAGTACATGAACGACACCTTCGGCCAGGCCACCGCGACCGAGCTGACCCGCCCGGACTACGTGGCCCTCGCGGAGTCCTTCGGCGTGCCGGCCGTGCGCACGTCACCGGAGGCGCTCCGCGAGGACCTGGCCGCCGCCCTGGCCGCGCCGGGACCGAGCGTGGTCGTGCTGCCGGCGGTCCTCAGGATGTTCGCGCCGACGCACCTGGGATAGGGGCCTGGCCGAGGCCGTCCAGGAACTCCGCCACCTTGGCGGTGAGCAGGCCCGGGTTCTCGCCCGGCAGTCCGTGGCCGCCGGGGACGCGCAGCAGACGGGCGTGCGGGATGCGTTCGGCCAGCTCCTGCTGGTGGTGCGGGGGGACGAGGCGGTCGTCGGCGCTGGACAGCAGCAGCGTCGGCGCGGTGATGTCGGGCAGCAGAGCGGTGAGGTCGACGGCGGTGTCCGTCGCGGTCTGCCGGACGAAGCCGTCGAGCGCGCCGGTGATCATCTCGGCGAACCCGGCCGCCGCCTGCGCGAACGTCTCCTCGTCCCAGCCGCGCAGCGTGTCCTTGCCCAGCGCGGTGAGCAGGATGAGCCGCGACAGGCCGTCCGGGTCCGTGCCGGCCAGCTGCCGCCACAGGTCGAACTGGAACGCCATGTGGGCGTCCGTGCGCACCCAGCCCGCGTGCGCGGTCAGCGAGGTCACCGCGTCCGGGTGCAGGGCGGCCGCCGCCGTCGCGACCACGGCGCCGAGCGAGTGGCCCACGACGTGGAAACGGTCGAGCCCCGCGTCCCGTGCCGCCGCGACGACGACGGCCACCATGTCGGTCACGGCGACCGGGCCGCCCTGGTCGCTCGTGTCGCCCGAACCCTGGAGGTCGGGGGCGACGATGGTGTACCGGTCGCTCAACTCGGCCATGAGCGGGGACCAGTTGGCCTCGGCGGAGGCGCCGGTGCCGTGCACCAGGACCAGGCCGGGGCCGCTGCCGGTGACGAGGTAGTGGGCCTTGGTGATACCGCCCGCGGTGGGCACGTCGACGAAGGGCATGGGTAACTCCATTCAGAAAGGGGCTGCTTGGCTTGCTCAGCGAAGGTCGGCGAGGGCCGCGCGCAGGGCGGCGGTGAACCGGTCGGCCTGGTCCTGCTGCGCCATGTGACCCGCGCCCTCGATCACCGTGAGGCGGGCGCCGGGGATCAGCGCGGCGAGTTCGCGGGGCACCGACAGGGGGACCTCGGTGTCGAGTTCGCCGTGCAGGAAGTGGGTGGGCACGCGCAGCCCGGCCACCCGGTCGCGCGGGTCGTAACCGGCCTGGTCGACGACGAGTCCGTCGATGCGGAACGTCGACTCCAGGAGCTGGCGCACCGTCCAGTCGATCATCGCGGCGCTCGCCCCGGGCCGGTACCAGTGCGGCACGAAGTCGGCGAGCGTCCCGGCCCGGTCGGCGCGCAGGTCCGTGAGCAGCTTGGCCATGGCGTCCTGGAACGCGGAGAAGTGGTGGACCCCCGCGTCGACCGGGACGATCGCGCCGATCCGGCCGGGGGCCGCGAGGGCCGCCTCGATCGTGAAGGCGCCGGCGATCGACGAGCCGATCAGCACCGGCCGGTCGAGCCCGAGGGCGTCGACGAACGCCAGTACGTCGCTGGTGAGTTGAGCGAGGGTGTAGCCGTCGGCAGGCCGCTCCGAGCGTCCGCAGCCCCGCCAGTCGAGCGTGATCACGCGGTGGTCGGCCATGAGGTCGGCCGCCTGCGCGTCCCACACCCGGCCGCTGGTGCCCCAGCCGTGCAGGAACACCAGGGGGCGGCCCGCGCCGAGGTCCTCGTAGTGCAGAGCCGTGCCGTTGACTGTCGCGTACGCCATGAGGAGCTGCCTTCCGGTGCGCTGGGGTATGGGGAGATTCCAGCGGACGGACGGCCGACGACCAAGGAGTGATCCGCTCCTAGACTCATCACGGATCGTGATGAGTCGGGGGACCGGGGGCGGGCGGCGTGGAGCTGCGGCAGGTGAAGTACTTCGTGGCGGTGGCCGAGGAGCTGCACTTCGGGCGGGCGGCGGAACGGCTGCACATCGTGCAGCCCGCGGTCAGTCAGCAAGTGCGGCGCCTGGAGCGGGAGTTCGGCGTCGATCTCTTCGACCGCAGCAGGCGGGCCGTCCGGCTGACCGACGCGGGCCGGGCGCTGCTGCCGCACGCCCGCGCGCTGCTCGCGGCCGAGCGGGCGGTGACCGAGGCGATGGACTCCGTGCGCGGCGAGCAGGAGTCGACCCTGCGCGTCGGTACGAGCACGGGGCTCGGCCTGCGCCTCGACGGCGTGCTGACCGCGCTGTCCGAGCGGGCGCCGCGGCTGCTGGTCGAGCTGGTCAGCGGCCCCACGGCGACAAGGTTGCAGCAGGTGCGCGACGGCGAGCTGGACGCCACGTTCGTGCGCGGCGCCGACCGCGCCCCGGGCCTCGAACTGCTGCCGCTGTGGCGGGACGAGCTGGTCGCGGCGCTGCCCGCCACGCATCCGCTGGCCGAGCGGGACGGGATCGACCTGGCGGACCTGGCCGGGCTGCCGCTGCGGATCGCGTCCCGCGAGAGCAACCCGCATCTGGTCGACGCGGTCGTGGACGCGTGCCGCGCGGCGGGGTTCGAGCCGGTCATGGGGCCCGCGTTCACCACCGACCAGGACACCCTGGCCGCTATCGCCACGGGCCGGGCGAGCTGGAGCGTCTACTTCGCCGCGCAGGCCGCGGTGCAGCCCGCGCACCGGATCGCCTTCCGGCCGTTCACCGGCCCGGCGGCGGCGCCGTCGCTGCCCACGTACCTGGCGGTGCGCCCCGACCCGCCGTCCCGCCGCCTCGCGGCGCTGCTCGACGCGTGCGGAGAGACGGGGGAGGGGGCGCCGTGGTCGCGGCCTACCAGATCGCGTCGACCCACTCCGGGTGGTCGATGAACGGGTTCCGGTTGTGCTGGTAGGTGTCGTAGATGACCTGGTTGCGCTTCTCCTCGAAGGCGCTCGGCGGGTCCTCGTCGCTCCACTGCTTGAGGACGGAGAGCTTGCCCATGAAGGCGGCGCTGCCGTTGTTGACCTTCTCGTTCGGCTCCAGGTCGGCGAAGCCGTCGCCGCCGTCGTAGCGCACGGCCATGTAGAGGATCATGCGGGCGACGTCGCCCTTGTCCGCGTCGCGCGGCTCGAAGGAGTCGGAGTCGGTGAGGCTGCCGCCGCCGCCCGAGACGGCGCTGCCGCCGTTGTCGAAGTCCTTGTTGCCGCGGACGCTGTTGACCTGGACGTCGGCGGGCCGCAGGTGGTGCAGGTCCGTGCCGGGGCCCGTCGCCTCGCCGAAGTCGCCGTGGGACTTGGCCCAGGTGTGCTCGCGGTTCCAGTCGCCGACGGCGCCGCCGTTGAGCGACTTGGCCCGGGAGACGCCGCTGTACAGCAGGATCACGTTGCTGCTGTTGTTCGGGTCCTGGTCGGTGACCTTGAGCGCGTCCCAGACGGCGGAGTACGAGATCTTGCTCTGGCTGCTGATGATCGTGTGCAGCGAGGACTTGAGGCTCGCACCGGTCTTGCCGACCGCGTTCTTGTAGTACGTCGCGTCGTAGTCGGTGGTCGTCGCAGAGGTGGGGCCCGCGGTGACCAGGGGGAGGGCTACGGCGGTCATCAGTGCGGCGGCGGTGAGTGCGGCGGTGCGTATGGGGATTCCGGGCATGAGGGGTGTCCGTCCGTTCTACGCGGGTTGACTGGAGGCAACCCGCGTAGAGTGACATGGACACGTAGTCCTTGGGTGAACGTTTCGGGTCGATCGTGTGACACAAATGCGGTCCCTGATGGTGCGTCAGGGACCGCATTGAGTAAGCCGGTTCGCGTCAGTTCACGTCAGACGGGTCCAGGCGGTAGAGGGACGAGGACGTGTCGCTCGTGTCGCTCGACTCGCTCGTCTTCGACGAACTCTTGCTGTACGCGCTCGCCTTCACCGCCGTGCCGTGCTTCTTCACCCACGCGGTGACCGCGGAGCTGACGTCGTTGCCGCCGCCCATTCCGCCGCCCATGCCGCTGTCGCCGACCTGGATGTAGTGCAACTGACCGCTCTTCACCAGCTTCTTGAGCTTGGCGACGGTCATGCCCTGGTCGGAGCCGGTGAAGCCGTACATGGAGATGACGGGCTTCTTGGTGCTGAGGATGATCTGCGCGGCGGACTGCGAATTGGAGACCGCCAGCAGCCACTTGGCGCCGTCCTGGTGCTTCTCCAGGTACGCGATCAGGTCACTGTCGACCGAGCCGCCCATGCCGCCGCCCATGCCGCCACCGCCCGTCCGGCGGCCGGAACCGCCGCCGGGCGTCTCACCGCCACCGGGCATCTCTCCGCCTTCCTGGCCGCCGGGCATCTCGCCGCCGCCCGGCATCTCCCCGCCGCCGTTCGGCGGCGTGAAGCCGCCTTCCTGGCCGCCTTCGCCCTGGCCCGGCATACCGCCCTGCCCGCCGTCCTGGCCGCCCGGGCCGCCGCCCTGCTGCTGTCCCCCGCCGGGCATCTCGCCGCCGCCGGGGAAGCCACCGCGGCCACCGCCGCCTCCGCCCGGGCCGCCCATGCCGTCGCCCGTCGTGGGCCCGGCCGTCGGGTTGGTGCCGCCCATGCCGCCGCCCGCGCCGGACGAGAACGGCTCCGCGAAGGAGTACGCCGCCGGGCCCGCCACGGACGCGACGACCGCCGCCGCCACCGCCGCCGCGAACAGCCGCAGCCGCGTGCCCGACGCCGTACGGAGGACGAGCAGACCCGCGATCGCCGCCGCCATGACGAGCGCGATCACCGGCCACAGCCAGCCGTTCCAGCCGGAGGCCCGCCGCAGCAGCACGACCGCCCAGATCCCGGTGACGCCGAGCGCGACCGGCAGCACCCACGCCCACCGCTTGTCGGCGCGGAAGGCGCGCAGCAGCATCACGCCGCCGCCTCCGCACAGCGCCGCGATGCCGGGGGCGACCGCGGTCGTGTAGTACGGGTGCATGGTGCCCTCGGCCGTGGCGAAGGTGAGGTAGTGCAGCAGCAGCCAGCCGCCCCACAGCACCAGGGCAGCCCGCGTGAGGTCGGTGCGCGGGGCGCGCCCGCGCAGCACCAGACCGCCCACCAGGGCGATCACCGCGAACGGGATCAGCCAGGAGATCTGGCCGCCGAGGGTGTCGTTGAAGAGCCGGCCGAGGCCCGCGGTGCCCGCGAAGCTGCCTCCGCCGCCACCGCCCCCGCCGTTGCCCTCGCCGCCGAGGACCCGGCCCAGGCCGTTGTAGCCCATGATCAGGTCCCAGGCGGAGCCGTCCGTGGAGCCGCCGATGTACGGGCGCTCGTCGGCCGGTACGAGGGAGACGGCCGTCGCCCACCAGAAGCTGGAGACCGCGAGGACCACGGCCGCGAGCACCAGATTGCGGATCTTCCTGGCCCAGCCGAGCCGCGACGCGTACAGGTACACGGCGAAGACGGCGGGCAGCGCGATGTAGCCCTGGAGCATCTTGGTGTTGAAGGCCAGGCCGAAGCAGAGGGCCGAGCCGAGCAGCGGCAGGAGCCGGCCGTTCCGGGTGGCGCGCAGCGCGAGGGCCGCGCCGCCCACCATCAGCAGGAGCAGCAGCGTGTCCGGGTTGTTGTCCCGGTTGATCGCGACCGTGATCGGGGTCAGCGCCAGGACCAGCGCGGCGATCGCGGCGGCCGCGTGGCCCCACACCCGCTTCACGGAGGAGTGCAGGATCCAGATCGTGCCGAGCGCGGCGCCGATCTGCGGCAGCATCATCTGCCAGGTGCCGAAGCCGAAGATCCGGCAGGACAGGCCCATCACCATCAGGGACAGCGGCGGCTTGTCGACGGTCAGGAAGTTGCCCGCGTCGATGGAGCCGAAGAACCAGGCCTTCCAGCTCTGCGTGCCGCTGTAGACGGCGGCGCTGTAGAAGCTGTTCAGGCCATTCGCCGACGAAGCGGAGAGATTCCAGGCGTACAGCACCGCGGCGAGCGCCAGGATGCCGAGCAGCGCGGGCAGCGACCAGCGCGGGGCGCGGTGCGCGGTCGGCGGCGCCGCCGGCGGAGGCGGGGCGGGAGCGTGGGGGAGCGGTTCGGTCGCAGAGGTCACCAGTGAAAGGTGCACGGCGCGCGTGGGCGCGGGCTGTGCCGAAGCTGGGCACTGCCTGTGAAAGCCGGCCGCGGCCGCCGGATTGTTGCGGCGGGATGAAATCCGCTCCTCGCCGCGTTGGCCCTCACGGCACAGCAGAGGGTTGGCGAGAGGCGACGGTGTGACGGCGGAGAAACAGGTCGGGCGGGGCTGGGCGAAGCGGCTCGTGGGGTACGCCTGGCGCTATCCCAAGGACGTCGTGCTCGCGCTCGGGGCCTCGCTCGGCGGGATGGCCGTCATGGCGCTGGTCCCGCTGATCACGAAGGTGATCATCGACGACGTCATCGGGGACCACACGCGCTCCATGGGGGTGTGGGCGGGCGCGCTGGTCGGCGCGGCCGTCGTGGTCTACGTCATGGCCTACATCCGCCGCTACTACGGCGGCCGGCTCGCCCTCGACGTCCAGCACGACCTGCGCACCGAGATGTACGACACGATCACCCGGCTCGACGGGCGGCGGCAGGACGAGCTGTCCACCGGGCAGGTCGTCGGCCGTGCCACCAGCGACCTCCAGCTCATCCAGGGACTGCTCTTCATGCTCCCGATGACCATCGGGAACTTCCTGCTGTTCCTCATTTCTCTGGTGATCATGGCGTGGCTGTCGCTGCCGCTGACCCTGGTCGCGCTCGCCGTCGCGCCCGCCCTGTGGTTCATCGCCAGGCGCAGCCGCTCCAAGCTGCATCCCGCCACCTGGTACGCGCAGGCGCAGGCCGCCGCCGTCGCGGGTGTCGTCGACGGCGCGGTCAGCGGGGTGCGCGTCGTGAAGGGCTTCGGTCAGGAGGACCAGGAGACCGGGAAGCTCAGGGAGGTCGGGCGGCGGCTGTTCGCCGGACGCCTGCGCACGATCCGGCTCAATTCCAAGTTCACCCCCGCGCTCCAGGCCGTGCCCGCGCTCGGGCAGGTCGCGATGCTGGCCCTCGGCGGCTGGCTCGCCGTGCGCGGGCAGGTCACGCTCGGCACCTTCGTCGCCTTCTCCACCTACCTGTCGCAGCTGGTCGGCCCGGTGCGGATGCTCGCCGTCGTGCTGACCGTCGGGCAGCAGGCCCGCGCCGGTGCGGAGCGCGTCCTCGAACTCATCGACACCGAGCCGTCCCTCGTGGACGGCACCGAGGACCTGCCCGCCGACGCCCCGGCCACCGTCGAGTTCGACGACGTCGCCTTCGAGTACGCGGGCGGCGACCGGCCCGTCCTGAACGGGCTCTCCTTCGAGATCCGCGCGGGCGAGACCCTCGCCGTCGTCGGCTCCTCCGGCTCCGGCAAGTCCACCGTCTCGCTGCTGCTGCCGCGCCTGTACGACGTCACGCGCGGCGCCGTCCTCGTCGGCGGGCACGACGTGCGCGAGCTGAGCCTCGCCTCGCTGCGGGCCGCCATCGGTCTCGTACCGGAGGACTCCTTCCTCTTCTCCGACACCGTGCGCGCGAACATCGCCTACGGGGTTCCGGACGCCACCGACGAGCAGATCGAGGCCGCCGCGCGCGCCGCGCAGGCCGACCGGTTCATCGCCGAGCTGCCCGAGGGGTACGACACCAAGGTCGGCGAGCACGGGCTGACCCTCTCCGGCGGCCAGCGGCAGCGCGTCGCGCTCGCCCGCGCCATCCTCACCGACCCGCGCCTGCTGGTCCTCGACGACGCCACGTCCGCCGTGGACGCGCGCGTCGAGCACGAGATCCACGAAGCGCTCAAGCACGTGATGGCGGGCCGCACCACCCTGCTCATCGCCCACCGCCGCTCCACCCTGAACCTCGCCGACCGCATCGCGGTCCTCGACGGCGGCCGGCTCGCCGCGATCGGCACGCACGCCGAGCTGGAGGCGGACTCCCCGCTGTACCGGCGGCTGCTCACCGACCCCGACGAGCTGGGCGGCGTCTCGCCCGGCCACACGCTGCCCACGGCCCCGGCCGAGGACACGTCCGTACGGGAGGAGCTGGACGCCGAGTTCGACGCCGAGCGCGGGGTCACCCCCAGGCTGTGGAGCGGCGACCGGGAGCCCGGGAACTCCAAGGATCCGGCGCTGGCCGGGATGCCCGCCACGCCCGAGCTGCTCGCGCAGGTGGACGCGCTGCCGCCCGCCACCGACACCCCCGACATCGACGAGGCGCGGGCCGTCACGCCCGAGGACTCCTACGGCCTGCGCAGGCTGCTGCGCGGCTTCGGGCCCGTGCTGCTGATCAGCCTGGGCCTGGTCGCGGTCGACGCGGGCGTCGGACTGCTGCTGCCCGTCCTCATCCGGCACGGCATCGACGAGGGTGTCAGCCGGCTCGCGCTCGGCGCGGTCTGGGCGGCGTCCGGGCTCGCGCTGGTCGCCGTGCTCGTGCAGTGGGCCGCGCAGATCGGCGAGACCCGGATGACGGGCCGCACCGGCGAGCGGGTGCTGTACTCGCTCCGCCTGAAGATCTTCTCCCAGCTCCAGCGGCTCGGCCTCGACTACTACGAGCGCGAGCTGACCGGCCGGATCATGACCCGGATGACGACGGACGTCGACGCGCTGTCGACGTTCCTCCAGACCGGCCTGGTCACCGCGTTCGTCTCCGTCGTCACCTTCTTCGGCATCATGGTCGCCCTGCTCGTCATCGACCTCCAGCTCGCGCTCGTCGTCTTCGCGACGCTGCCGCCGCTGATCGTCGGCACGTTCTTCTTCCGCCGCTCCAGCGTCAAGGCGTACGAGCTGGCCCGCGAGCGGGTCTCCGTCGTCAACGCCGACCTCCAGGAGACCGTGGCCGGGCTGCGCATCGTGCAGGCGTTCCGGCGCGAGAAGGACGGCCGGGCGCGGTACGCGGCGGGCAGCGACAGCTACCGCAGCGCGCGCGTCCGCGGCCAGTGGCTGATCTCCGTCTACTTCCCGTTCGTGCAGCTGCTGTCGTCGGTGGCGGCCGCCGCCGTGCTGATGGTGGGCGCCCACCGGGTCGACGCGGGCACGCTGACGACCGGCGCGCTGGTCGCGTACCTGCTCTACATCGACCTGTTCTTCGCGCCCGTGCAGCAGCTCTCCCAGGTCTTCGACGGCTACCAGCAGGCCACCGTCTCGCTGGGCCGGATCCAGGAACTCCTGCGCGAGCCGACCTCCACGAAGGGCGCCGCCGAGCCGCTGGACGTGCTGTCCCTGCGCGGCGAGATCGCCTTCGAGGACGTCGACTTCGCGTACGGCACGGACGAGGTGGCCCTGAGCGGCGTACGGCTGCGCATCCCCGCGGGCCAGACCGTCGCGTTCGTCGGCGAGACCGGCGCGGGCAAGTCGACGCTGGTCAAGCTGGTCGCCCGGTTCTACGACCCGACCGGCGGCCGGGTCACCGCCGACGGCACCGACCTGCGCGACCTCGACCTCACGGCGTACCGGCACCGGCTCGGCGTCGTCCCGCAGGAGGCGTACCTCTTCCCCGGCACGATCCGCGACGCCATCGCGTACGGGCGTCCCGGCGCGAGCGACGCCGAGGTGGAGGCCGCGGCCCGCGCGGTCGGCGCGCACGGGATGATCGCCACCCTCGACGGCGGCTACCTCCACGAGGTCGCCGAGCGCGGCCGCAACCTCTCGGCGGGCCAGCGCCAGCTGATCGCCCTGGCCCGCGCCGAGCTCGTCGACCCCGACATCCTGCTCCTCGACGAGGCCACGGCCGCCCTCGACCTCGCCACCGAGGCGCAGGTCAACCAGGCCACGGACCGCCTCGCCGGCAAGCGCACCACCCTCGTCGTCGCGCACCGCCTGACGACGGCGGCCCGCGCCGACCGGGTCGTGGTGATGGACCACGGACAGGTCGTGGAGGACGGCACGCACGACGAGCTGCTCGCCCTCGACGGGACGTACGCGCGGCTGTGGCGCACCTTCATCGGCGAGGACGACGACGCGACGGACGTGGTCGCCGCGTCGAGGTGAGCGCGGCCGTGCGTGCGTCGAGGTGCGGGATTCGCGCAACCGTACGACCCCTGGAGCGCGTCCGTTCATCAGTACGCTGGTGCCGATGTGACGGGAGGGATCCAAGGTGCGAAGAGACGGAGATGCGGGCTCCGGCATACGCCGCGGGCCGCGCCGCCCGGCCGCGTTCCTGCTGGCCGCGCTGCTCGGCTCGGGTCTGCTGGTCCTCGGCGGTCCGGCCGTCGGCAGCGCGCACGCGGCCGCGCTCTGCTCCGGGCACAAGGCCCGCACCCTCTCCTTCGCCACCGGCCGGACGGTCGTCTACAAGAACAACGGCTATGTCTGCGCCGTCACCTACCCCAAGCGCGGCGGCACCCGCCAGTACATGTCCGTCGGCGTCCAGGCGCGCGGCAACCGCCAGGTCGTCGACGCGGGCCGCTTCACCCACCACGCGGGACCGGTCACGGTGCACGCGGGGCACCGCTGCGTGAAGGTGACGGGGAAGGTGGGCTCCCGGTCGGTCAGCACGGGCTGGATCCTGTGCTGAGGCCGTTCTGCTGAGCGGACACCAAGTCCCTCTGGTGGTACGCGGATCGCTCCGATAGTTTCCGGGGCGCTGTTGTACTCGCGTCTCCAGGGGAGTGTGTATGCGCAAGGTGCTCAGATGGCTGCTGTCGCTCGTCGTGCTGATAGGCACGGTGGCCGCGGCCGGAACGACGACGGCCACCGCCGCCGCGGACGCCACCGACATCAAGGACCGGCTGCTCGCCGTACCCGGCATCAGCCTCGTCGAGGAGAAGCCGTACGACGGCTACCGCTACTTCGTCCTGAACTTCACCCAGCCCGTCGACCACAGGCACCCGTCCAAGGGCACGTTCCAGCAGCGGATCACCGTGCTGCACAAGGACGTCAGCCGCCCGACGGTCATGTTCACCAGCGGCTACAACGTCTCCACGACCCCGTCGCGCAGCGAGCCGACCCGGATCGTCGACGGCAACCAGGTCTCCGTGGAGTACCGCTTCTTCACCCCGTCCCGCCCGCAGCCCGCCGACTGGTCCAAGCTCGACATCTGGCAGGCGGCCAGCGACCAGCACCGCATCTACCAGGCCCTGAAGCCGGTCTACGGCGCCAACTGGCTGACCACCGGCGGCTCCAAGGGCGGCATGACGGCCACGTACTACGAGCGTTTCTACCCGCGGGACATGGACGGCGTCGTCGCCTACGTCGCCCCGAACGACGTCGTGAACGACGAGGACTCGGCCTACGACCGCTTCCTCGCGAACGTCGGCCCCAAGGACTGCCGCGTCGCCCTCCAGAAGGTCCAGCGCGAGACGCTGGTGCGTCGCACCGCGCTGGAGAAGAAGTACGCGGACTACCTCGCCGCCAACAACTACACGGTGACCACGGTCGGTTCGCTGGACAAGGCGTACGAGGCGACCGTCCTCGACCTCGTGTGGGGCTTCTGGCAGTACCAGCCCGAGTCCGCGTGCGCCGACGTCCCGGACGCGGCCACCGTCACCGACCAGGCCCTCTTCGACTACGTCGACGCCGTCGGCGGCTGGTCGTCCTACGCCGACCAGGGCCTGGAGCGGTACACGCCGTACTACTACCAGGCGGGCACCCAGCTCGGCTCGCCCGACATCAAGCAGCCCTGGCTCGGCAAGCTCTCCCGCTACGGCTACCAGCCGCCGCGCAACTTCGTGCCGCGCTCCATCTCCATGAAGTTCGACAAGCGGGCCATGCCCGACGTCGACGCCTGGGTCCGCCACCACGCCACGCGCATGCTCTACGTGTACGGCGACAACGACCCGTGGGGCGCCGAGCGCTTCCGCCTCGGCAAGGGCGCGCGGGACTCGTACGTGCTGACCGCGCCGCACGCCAACCACGGCGCGAACGTCGCCGCGCTGACCGCCGGTGACAAGGAGCTCGCCACCCAGCGGATCCTCGCGTGGGCCGGCCTGTCCGGTACGACGGCCAAGGCGCCGCACGACGCCGGGCTGGACCGGACCGGCCCGGCCAGGGAGCTGACGCTGCGGCCGTGACCCGGCCGACGCCCTGAGGGGGCGGCGGCCGCCCGCCGCCCCCTCACAGCCGCACCGCGCACCCCACCGGCTCGCCGCCGCCCAGGGCCACGTACAGGGCCGTCGACGGCGGACACCGGTCGCGCGCCCGGACCGCCGACCACACGCGGTACTGCGGCGCGCTCTCGCCCGAACCGTCGCAGGCGGTCTCCCGGACCTGGCCCTCGCCGACGCCGTAGACACAGTCGCCGACGACGGTGCGCGGGCCGCCCCCGGCGCCCGGGTCACCGGGGTGCGGGGGCTCCAGATTGCGCATGCAGGCGTAGCCCCGGGACGGAGCGGGGCTCTTCCCGGGCCGGTTCTCGCTGATGTGCAGGACGAAGTCGGTGCCGCCCGGACAGGCCGGGCCGTCGGCGGTGTCGCCGTCGTGGCGGGCGAGCACCCGGGCGACGGCCCTCTCGCTGCGGCACCCCACCTCGCCGAACGAGGTCCGCCCGCGCGAACCGCACTCGCCCACCGCGAGGAAGGCCGCCCCGTACCCGGACGGCGACACCCGTGTCGCCGGGGGCGCCGCCGCGTCGTCCGGCGCATCCTGACAGCCGGTCAGCGCGAGGGCGAACAGCAGCCCCGCGCACCCCACTCCAACCGTTCGCGCACGCATGACAGCCCCCCGGGTATGCCCGACAAGACTGACCCGCGGACGCGGAGGCACGCCAGAGTTTCCGGGTGCTTTGCGTAGGTCGGGGGCGGTGTGCCGGTGGGCCGTACCTCCCTCTCCGTACGCCCGGTACGGAGAGGGAGGTACGGGCCGCCCGTGCCGGACGTACGGCGGCCGGTGACGTCCGCGGGCGTCAGTACCTCAGCCCGTACCCGATCGGATAGAGCACCTGCGTCGGGTCGTCGGCCCGCTGCACCGGGACCGGCAGCCTGCCCCGCGGCCTGGCCGCACCCGTCAGCACCCGCACCGCGGCACGCAGTTCGACGTCGATCCACGAGTACGCGGCCACGTGCGCGTCGGCGGCGCCCAGTTGGGCGACGTCGTAGGGATTGCGCACGGACAGGGTGACGACCGGGACACCGGTGGCCGCGACCGCGTTCACCAGCTTCTGCTGGGTGCTGCCCGCGGTCACGTTGTACGTGCCGATGACGACGGCGTCCTTGCCCGCCGCCGCGGCGACGGCCTGGTCGATGACGGCCTGGCTCGGCGCCGTGCCGGTCGCCAGCACCGTCGCCGAGAAGCCGCGTTCGGTGAGGGCGGCGCCGATCACGGTGGTCGGCGGGCCGTCGCTGAGCGAGGGCGAGGCCGGGTTGGCGCCGAGGACGAGGACGTTCTTGTGGGTGCGGCGGGACAGCGGGAGCAGCTTCTCCTTGTTCACCAGGAGCGTCGTGGTGCGCTCGGCGATCCGGTCGGCGGCGGCCAGGTGCGCGCGGGTCCCGACGGTCCGGTCGACGCCGCTGTGCGAGACGTAGACCTCCTTGGCCTTGAAGAGCCCCAGCTTCGCCTTCAGGCGCAGGATGCGCAGGATCGATTCGTCGAGCCGGGCCTCGGTCAGCTCGCCGCTCTTCACGGCGTCGAGCACCGCGTTCCAGGAGACGTCCAGAGTGGGCGGGTTGAGGAGCTGGTCGACGCCGGCCTGGAGCGCGAGGACGGGGACGCGGGCGTCGCCGTACTTGGTCCGCACGCCCTCCATGCCGAGCGAGTCGGTGATGACCACGCCGTCGTAGCCGAGCTGTTCGCGCAGGATGCCGGTGAGGATCGGGCGCGAGAGCGTCGCCGGGTCCTCGGCCGGGTCCAGGGCCGGTACGACGATGTGGGCCGTCATGATCGAGTCGATGCCGGCGGCTATCGCGGCCTCGAACGACGGCCGGTCCAGCTGCTCCCACTGCTCGCGCGTGTGCGTGATGACCGGCAGGCCGGTGTGCGAGTCGGTGGCGGTGTCGCCATGGCCCGGGAAGTGCTTGGCCGTCGACGCTATGCCTGCCGACTGGTAGCCCTTGACCTGGGCGGCGACCAGACCGGCGACCGCGTCGGGGTCGGCGCCGAAGGAGCGGACGCCGATGACCGGGTTGGCCGGGTTGACGTTCACGTCGGCGTCCGGCGCGTAGTCCTGGACGATGCCGAGGGCGCGCAGCTCGGCGCCGGCCAGTTGGCCCGCCTTGCGCGCGTCGGAGTGGCTGCCGCCCGCGCCGAGGGCCATCGCGCCGGGGAACAGGGTGGCGGGCTTGCCGACCCGGCAGACGATGCCGTGCTCCTGGTCGGTGGCGATCAGCAGCGGTATGCGGGAGGGCTGGCGCTGTCCGGCCCGCTGGATGCCGTTGCTGAGGTCGGCTGTCTGGTGCGGGTCGCGGACGTTGTGCGCCCACTGGAAGTAGATGATGCCGCCGAGCTTGTACTTGTCGATCAGCTCGTCGGCCGTGCGCACCCCGATCTCTTTGAGGTTCGCGTCGATGTCGGCCTGGTCCGGGGCGTCGGCCGAGTGTCCGTACACCCGCATCACGAAGAGCTGGCCGACCTTCTCCTCCAGGGACATCCCGGAGATGATCTTCTTGAGGGCCTGGTCGGAGGTGCCTTTGGACGCCTGGGCGGGGACGGCGCCCAGGGCTGTCGCGGCGACACCGGCGGTGGTGGCGGCGAGCAGCGTACGTCTGGAGAGGTGGTGCACTTGCGCTCCTTCCGGAGGGAGGGCGGCGGGGCACTTGCACGGGACTGAAGGAAACTTCCGCGCGCTATGAATATGGGGAAAGTTTCTGCCAGTCAAGGGTGTGGGCGTGATGAGTGGGCCTGGAGGTGGGCATGAAGAGGGGCCGTCACCGGCGCTGTTGGAGGGGGGTGCGCCGGTGACGGCTTGCTGCCGGCCGCATGCGGCGGAGAGGGTGGTCAGCGTTCGCAGCCAGTAGCGAGGCCGACACCGCACTACGGAGACTCACCGGCAGCTCGCCCCTTGGACGCCCGGGCCCACGCCCGGGTTCCCGTTCTTCCACGGGTTCCGGGAAGTTGGTGCGCGGGGGGTCTTTGGGGTTGTCGTTCGGGTGCGGGTGGGTGGGGCTGGCCGCGCAGTTCCCCGCGCCCCTGGGTTGTCTTCCGGGTGCGGCCCGGTGGGCGCTTCTCGCGCAGTTCCCCGCGCCCCTCTTGGGTTGTCGTTCGGGTGCGCCGCCGTCGTGGCTGGTCGCGCAGTTCCCCGCGCCCCTGAGATGCGCACTTCGTGCGGCATCTCATCGCGGGTGCCCCCGGGGGAGAGGCGCGCGGAGCGCAGCCTCTGAAGGGGAGGCGGCGCGAAGCGCCCGCCTCAGGGGCGCGGGGAACTGCGCGACCAGCCACGACGAGAGGCGCGCGTGACGAACTGGTTTTAGGGGCGCGGGGAACTGCGCGAGAAGAGGCCACCGGGGCGCGGGGAACTGCGCGAGATGTGGTTACTGGAGTAGGCAGGTGGAAGCCTCGTCGCGGAGGGACTGGACGGCTGCCGTGATGGCGGGGCGCCGCGAGATCCCGGTCCGCCACAAGGCGTACACCCTCCTGCGCGGCAACGGATCAAGCCCCACCACGACCACCCCGTCCGGCAACGGCCCCCGCCCGAGCCGAGGAATCACCGCCACCCCCAGCCCGGCCGCGACCAACGCCACCAGCGTCGGATTCTCATCGGCCCGATGCACGATCTCCGGCTCGAACCCGGCCCCCCGCATCGTCCGCACCAGCCAGTCGTGACACACCCGTCCCGCAGGCTGCGAAACCCACCGCTCCCCGCCCAGCTCGGCCCGCCGCACGGCATCGCGCCCGGCCAGCGGATGCCCCGCCGGCACCAGCAGATCGCACAGATCGTCCCCGATGACCGCCTGCTCCACCCCGGCAGGGGCCGGCAGCGGCGCGATGTCCCAGTCGTGCGCGACGACCAGATCGACGGCCCCCTTCGCCACGAGGTCGACCGACAGATGCGGGTCGACCTCGGTGAGCCGGGTGTCGAGCGCGGGATGCCGCTCCGCCAGCGAGGCGAGCGCCCCGGGCAGCAGCCCCCGCGCCGCCGAGGCGAACGCGGCGATGGTCAGCCGCCCCGCCGGCACCCCGCGCCGCTCCTCCAGCTCGGTCTCCGCCCGCTCCATGACAGCCATCAACTCATGCGCCGTACGGGCGAGTTGCCGGGCCTCTTCGGTGAGCTTCACGCCCCGGCCCTCCCGCTCCAGCAGAACCGTCCGCGTCTCCCGCTCCAGTTTCGCGATCTGCTGGGACACGGCGGACGGCGTGTAGCCGAGCGCCGCCGCCGCGGCGCCCACGGTGCCGTGCACGGAGACGGCGTGCAGCGCGCGCAGCCGCTGAAGATCCAACATCCCGAACCCCTTAGCGTCGCTTCATCCCACCATGCAGCAATCTTCGCTGGTGCTACACGGTCGTAGCGCGTGATCCTCGACGCATGAGACCCGCACACACCGGCCTCGCCGTGCTCGTCGCCGCCTTGTGGGGCGTGAACTTCGTCGTCATCGACATCGGCCTCGCCCACTTCCCGCCGCTGCTCTTCTGCGCCCTGCGCTTCCTGCTCGCGGCGCTGCCCGCGGTGTTCCTGGTCGGCCGGCCGTGCGTCCCGTGGCGCTGGATCGTGGGTCTCGGACTGGCGCTGGGCGTGGGCAAGTTCGGGCTGCTCTTCGTCGGCATGAACGCGGGGATGCCCGCGGGCCTGTCCTCCCTGGTGCTCCAGGTGCAGGCGGTGTTCACGGCGCTGATCGCGTTCGCGTTCCTGGGGGAGCGGCCGCGGCCGGTACGGGTCGTGGGCATGGCGGTGGCGCTCGCCGGGATCGGGGTCGCCGCCGTCGACGAGGGCGGTTCGGGGCCGCTCGGCGCCTTCGCGCTGGTGCTGGTCGCCGCCGCGTTCTGGGGTGTGGCGAACGTGCTGACCCGCAAGGCGGCCCCCGACGCCCCCTTCAACTTCATGGTGTGGTCCAGCGCGGTCCCCGTACTCCCGCTGCTCGGCCTTTCGCTCCTCTTCGAGGGCCCGTCGACGGACGCCCGCGCGCTGACGTCCCTCGATCTGCCCGGTGTCGGCGCGATCGTGTACGTAGCCCTGGTGACGACCCTGTTCTGCTTCAGCGCCTGGAGCCGGCTGCTCCGGCGCTACGACGCGTCGACGGTCGCCCCGTACTCACTTCTGGTCCCGGTCTTCGGAATGTCCTCGGCGTCCCTGTTCCTGGGGGAGTCGGTGAGCGCCCTCCGGTGGATCGCGGCGACGCTGCTGGTGGGTGGGGTGGCGCTGACATCGCTGGGCTCGGGCCTCCGCCTACGGGGCACGGCCCGGCTGCCGAGCGCGGGTTGAGTACGGCTGATCGCGCAGTTCCCCGCGCCCCTGAAAACAGGGGAGGCGGCGCGCAGCGCCTGCCTCAGGGGCGCGGGGAACTGCGCGGGAAGCGGCCACCGGTCCGCGGGCGAAAGACAACCCAGGGGCGCGGGGAACTGCGCGAGAAGCGGCCACCGGCCCGCGGACGAAGTACGACTCAGGGGCGCGGGGAACGGCGCGGGAAGCGGCCACCGGCCCGCACCCGGTAGACGATCCAGGGGCGCGGGGAACTGCGCGACCGGCCACGGCGCACCCGGCACCCGGCGACGAGACCCCCGCCACCCCTACGCCGACTCGTTGAGCAACCGCCCCAGCAGCTCACGACCCCCCGACAACAACCCGGAAAGCGGCGCAGCCGACTCGTACCAGCGCGCCTCGTACTCCCAGCACAACCACCCGTCCCACCCCTCCCGGCTGAGCACCTCCACACACTCGGCGAGCGGCAGCACCCCCGCCCCGAGCGCCAGCGGCGTCGTGTCGTCAGGCCCGGCGATGTCCTTGACCTGGACATACCCGAGATACGGAGAGAGCGCGGCGTACGAGGCCGAGGGCTGCTCACCGCCGAGCCAGGTGTGCATGACGTCCCAGAGCACACCCACGTTGCGATGCCCGACGAGTCCGGCGACCCGGGAGGCCGCGGCGCCGGTGCGATGCGAGTCATGGGTCTCGAGCAGCACCCGTACACCGCGGTCGGCCGCGTACTCGGCGGCGACCCCGAGCCGCCGGGCGGCCGTCGCGTCGGCCTCGTCGGCGCTCTGCTCGTCACCGCCGCCGGGAAAGACCCGTACGTACGAAGCACCCAAGTCGGCTGCCAGGTCGACCAGTTCACGCACCTGGCCGATGACCGGCCCGTCGTCGTCGGCGGGCGCCGCCACCCGCGCGTACCCGGCGACCCCGAGCACTTCGACACCGGCCGCCTTGAACCGCGCGGCCGCGTCCGTCCGCGCGTCGGGGCCGATCCCGGGATGGACCGGCTCCTCGGGATGCGCGCGCAGTTCGACACCGTGATAGCCGTGTGTGGTGGCGAGGCGCAGTACGTCGTCGAGGGGGAGACCAGGGACACCGAGGGTGGAGAACGCCAGTTTCATGGGGCGGACCCTACCCGTCAGTCCACCGACTTATGGAGGGCCACCTTCCAGTCCTGTCCGACGAGATCGGCGCCGAAGGACCGGTGCGGACGTTCACCGACGAGGACGAAACCGTGCCGCCGGTAGATCGAACGGGCCGACGCCAGAACGTCGTTGGTCCACAGCACCAGCTCGCGGTAACCGACGCCGCGCGCGAAGTCCGTGCACGCCCGCACCAGCCGGTCCCCGATGCCCAGACCGCGCGCCTCGGGCTCGACGAGCAGCAGCCGCAGCCGGGCCGTGCCGGGCGCCTCGTCGCGTACGCACATCACGCAGCCCACCGGGCGGCCGTCCAGCTCGGCGATCCACACCCGCTCCAGATGCGGGTCGTGGTCCTGGGCGAAGTCGGCGACGATGCGCGCGACCAGGCCCTCGTACTCGGTGTTCCAGCCGAACTCGGCCGCGTACACCGCGCCGTTGCGCGCGACGATCCAGCCGAGGTCGCCGGGGCCCGGCTCGCGCAGCAGCACGTTCTCCGGGTGCGGGGCGGCGCGGCCGTCGCCGAGCAGTTCGCGGACGGTGCGCAGGGCGTCGCCCAGCCGCTCGCGCTCGGCGGCCGGGACCGTCGCGAGCAGCGTGCCGACCGACTCGCGTGAGCGCTCGTCGAGGAGTTCGGCGGCGCCCCGGCCGCGCGCGGTGAGCGTGATGCGGCGGCGCCGGGAGTCCTTCTCGGACGAAGCGCGCTCGACCAGTCCTGCCTGCTCGAACTTGCCGAGGATTCTGCTGAGATACCCGGCGTCGAGCGAGAGCCGGGCGCGCAGGTCGGCGGCGTCGACGTGCTCGGTGTGCGCGAGCTCGTACAGGACGCGGGACTCGGTGAGGGTGTACGGGGCGTACAGGTGGCGGCTGTAGTCGAGCGCGCCGATCACGTTCGTGTAGAAGCGGTTGAAGGACCGGATGTCGTGCACGGTCATGGTCACCTCGCGGGCACCTCGCGGCTCGGACAGGGGCACGGATCGTTGACTCAGTCAGAGGTTTCGCGTGCCGCTCAGCGTACGCCCGGGCCCGGGGACCGTCCACGGAAAGGGCCCCGCCCCAAATTCGTGTATACGGCAGGTATGGCGTGTGCCAAGTGGCTGAGTCCCGGCCCATGGGTTGGCCAAGCCCTTGCCGCGCGTTGTTCCCGATTTCATCGCGGGCCTCCTCTGCGCCACATCCGCAAGAGCGCAGGGTTGTTTCCAACGGCCCGTGCATCACGGGCCGTTGGCATGCCACCAGCACATGTACGCACCGGACACGAGCAGACAGGGGACCTTCCATGGCCGAACTGACCCGACGCAGACTCCTCGGTTCCGCGGCGGGGGCCGTCGGCGGCGCCGCGGCACTCTCGCTCCTCCCGCCCAGCGTCCAGAAGGCGGTCGCGGCGGGCCCGCCCCGCAAGGGCTCGCTCCGCGACATCGAGCACGTCGTGATGCTCATGCAGGAGAACCGCTCGTTCGACCACTACTTCGGCACGCTCAAGGGGGTGCGCGGCTTCAGCGACCCCCATGCGTTGAAGCTGGACACCGGCCGCTCGGTCTTCTACCAGCCCGACGCCGAGAACCCGAAGGGCTATCTGCTCCCGTTCCACCTGGACACCCACTCCACCAGCGCCCAGGCCATCCCCTCCACCTCGCACGCCTGGTCCGTCCAGCACGAGGCGTGGAACAACGGCAAGATGGACCAGTGGCTGCCCGCGCACCGCAAGGCCGACGGCGTCAACGGCCCGTACGTGATGGGGTATTACACCCGTAAGGACATACCCTTCCAGTTCGCGCTCGCCGAGACCTTCACGATCTGCGACAACTACTTCTGCTCGGTCTTCGGCCCGACGTGGCCCAACCGCCTCTACTGGATGACCGGCACCATCGACCCCGGCGGCACGCAGGGCGGCCCGATCCTCAACAACACGGCCCCGCAGCCGTACCGCTGGACGACGTACGCGGAGCGCCTCCAGGCCGCCGGCGTCAGCTGGAAGGTCTACCAGCAGGACGACGACTACGGCTGCAACCTGCTTGAGCAGTTCGCGTCGTTCAAGAACGCGCAGCCGGGCTCCGACCTGTACGAGCGCGGGGTCCGGCCGCAGCCGGAGGGCACCTTCGAGGACGACGCCCGCAACGACCGCCTCCCGGCCGTCAGCTGGATCATGCCGACGAGCTACCAGTCGGAGCACCCGGACTACCTCCCGGCGGCCGGCGCCGACTTCGTCGCCCAGAAGATCGAGGCGATCGCCAGCAACCCGAAGGTCTGGGCGAAGACCGCCTTCATCCTCAACTACGACGAGAACGACGGCCTGTTCGACCACGTCGCCCCGCCCACGCCTCCGGCGGGCACCGCGGGCGAGTTCGTGAAGGGCCTGCCGATCGGCGGCGGCTTCCGCGTCCCCGCCATCATCGTCTCGCCGTGGACGGTCGGCGGCTGGGTCGCCTCGGAGACCTTCGACCACACCTCGGCGCTCCAGTTCCTGGAGAGCTTCACGGGCGTCGAGGAACCCAACATCACCGACTGGCGCCGCGACACCTTCGGCGACCTCACCTCGGCCTTCCGCTTCTCCCGCCCGACCCCCCGGGCCCCCCGCCTCCCCGACAACACCGCCGAGCAACTGGAACAGGCCAAGGACGAGGTGGCCACCCTCCCGAAACCGACCCTCCCGGGCGCCGACCAGAAGTTCCCGCAGCAGGAGCGGGGGCGGCGGCCGCACGTGTAGGCAACCGCGCCGCTCCATACCGGCCGCCGGGCGGGGTGTGGCCCCCGTCCGACGGCTCAGCCCACCGGGACCAGAGTGAGGTAGGCGATTCCGAGGACGTCCCGGTAGCCCCGGAGCCAGTTCGCCCGGTGGCTGTCGAGTTTGTCGCGGGTCTCCTCCGCCAGCGGGTGGTCCGGGTGGGTGGCCAGCCAGACCTCCTTGTCCGACTGGTAGCCGGACTCGAACGCCTCCCACTCGTCACGGTTCGCCGTCTCCACCCACGCGGGCCGGAAGCCGGCCTCCACCGCGCGGTCGACGAGCCCCGCCAGGTCGTCGTACTCGTCGGCACCGGCGTCCGGCCACATCGCGTCCAACTCGGTTCGCGTCGGAGGTCGTTGCCAGTAGCCCTCGGCGAGCAGGACCCGGCCGCCGGGTGTCACGAGCCGGCGCAGCGCGTGCAGGGCCTCGGTGGTGTGGTGGGGCGGCTCTGCGCCGCTGAGTGCGTGGCTGGCGCTGAGGCAGAGCACCAGGTCGGCGGGGGCGAGTTGGGCGTCGGTCGCGGACTGCTCCAGGAACTCGACGCGGTCGGCGAGGCCGCGGGTGGCGGCGTTCGTGCGGCCCCGGGCCAGGTCGTCGGCGTTGAGGTCGATGCCGCGTCCGGTCGCCTTGGGTGCCGCTTCGAGCACCCTCAGCATCAACTCGCCCCAGCCGCAGCCGATGTCCAGCACCGTGGAGGGACCGGCGAGCGCCAGCCGCTCGACGAGGTCCGCTGCGCGGGGCTCGGAGAGTGGGCCGTGGAAGGTGAGGCTGGTGAGACGGGGTGGGAGATCCTGGGTTTCGGTCATGGCGCGCAACGGTACGTCGGGCTGACCGCCCGCACGATCGAGTTTCTGCTCGGGTGAGGGCCGGCCGGCGCGTCGGGTCCGGCCCGGTGGCCGCTTCTCGCGCAGTTCCCCGCGCCCCTGGGTCGTTCGTCACGCGCGCCACCGTCGTGGCTGGTCGCGCAGTTCCCCGCGCCCCTGAGGCGTGCGCTGGCGCGCCGCCTCCCCGTCAGAGGCTGCGGCTCCGCCGCGCCTCTGTCGTTGATGAGATGGCGCACGAAGTGCGCATCTCAGGGGCGCGGGGAACTGCGCGAGAAGAGGCCACCGGGCCGCGGACGAAGAACTGCCCAGGGGCGCGGGGAACTGCGCGACCAGCCACCCACCGGCCCGCACCCGACGAACCCCGCATCAAGCCCCCCGCGGCACCCCCGTAGACCCCCGCACCATCAGCTCCCCGCCCACCACATCCACGCCACCGACCGGCGCGGCCTCCCGGCCCATCGCGATGCGGCCGGCCCGTGCCGCCGCCTCCGCGAGAGGGAGGCGGACCGTCGTCAGGGCCGGTACCGCGTCCACGCTGAAGGGGAGGTCGTCGAAGCCCGCCACCGAGACGTCCTCGGGGATGCGCAGCCCCGCCTCCCGAAGCGCCGCGCACGCGCCGAGCGCGACCGTGTCGTTGGCGGCCACCACGGCGGTCAACGTCGGCTCTCTGCGCAGGAGTTCGACCGTCGCCGTATACCCCGCCGAGCGGTCGTAGTCGCCGTGCACGACGAGCCCGGCCGACTCCTCGACCCCGGCGGCGGCCAGCGCCTCACGGTGGCCCTCCAGGCGGTCCCGGGTCGTCGTCCGCTCCTCGGGCCCGGCGACATAGCCGATCCGCCGGTGGCCGAGCGCGAGCAGATGCTCCGTCAACTCCCGGCCCCCGCCACGGTTGTCGAAGGTCAGCGCCACCGCACCGGCGTCCGGCACCGGCGGCCGCCCGCACAGCACCACCCGTGTACCGGCCTCCGCGAGCCGCCTCAACTTGCCCGCCACGGCCGTCACATGGGCCGCGTCCTCGATCGCCCCGCCGGTGAGGACGACCGCCGCCGCGCGCTGCCGCTGCAGCAGCGTGAGGTACGTCAGCTCGCGCTCCGGTGAGCCGCCCGTGTTGCAGACCACCGCGAGCCGTTCGCCGCCCGCGCGCCCGCCCGGGCCGACGATCTCCGACTGCACGGCGGAGGCCATGATCCCGAAGAAGGGGTCGGCGATGTCGTTGACCAGCACCCCGACCAGGTCGGACGTGGCGGCGGCGAGCGCGCTGGCCGGACCGTTGAGCACGTAGTCCAGCTCGTCCACGGCCTTCAGGACCCGCTCGCGGGTGGCGGCGGCGACCGGGTAGTTGCCGTTGAGTACGCGCGAGACGGTGGCGGGGGACACCTGCGCGCGGGCGGCCACGTCCGCGAGGGTCACGGTCATCGAGTCATCCTCCGACTGGTATGCGGCTGGTGTCCGCTGTCATCCGCCGCGTATCCGCTCTTGTCCGAGCGGCTGTGCAGAGGCTAGCTTCTCTGGAAACAGAAAGCGCTTGCTACGAGGTATCGAACGCGTGCGCAAGGCCGGACGAAGGGACTCACGTGACACGCAAGACGGTGCGCATCGCCATGAACGGTGTGACGGGGCGCATGGGCTACCGCCAGCACCTCGTCCGCTCGATCCTCGCGCTGCGCGAGGAGGGCGGGCTCGATCTCGGTGACGGCACGGTCCTGTGGCCCGAGCCGGTTCTGGTCGGCCGTCGCGAGCACGCGCTGAAGGCCATCGCCGAGCGGCACGGCCTGGACGAGGCGAACATCTCCACCGACGTGGACGCCGTACTCGCCGACGACAGCATCGACATCTTCTTTGACGCCGCGATGACCTCGACCCGCGAGGAGATCCTCAAGAAGGCGATCGCCGCCGGCAAGCACGTCTACACCGAGAAGCCCACCGCCACCGGCCTGGAGGGCGCCGTCGAACTGGCCCGTCTCGCCCGCGAGAAGGGCGTCAAGTCGGGCGTCGTGCAGGACAAGCTGTTCCTGCCGGGCCTGCTCAAGCTCAAGCGACTCATCGACGGCGGCTTCTTCGGGCGGATCCTGTCCGTGCGCGGCGAGTTCGGCTACTGGGTCTTCGAGGGCGACTGGCAGGAGGCCCAGCGCCCCTCGTGGAACTACCGCAGCGAGGACGGCGGCGGCATCGTCGTCGACATGTTCCCGCACTGGGAGTACGTGCTGCACGAGCTGTTCGGCCGGGTCACCTCGGTCACCGCGCTCGCCGCCACCCACATCCCCACCCGCTGGGACGAGAACGGCAAGCCCTACGACGCCACCGCCGACGACTCCGCGTACGGCATCTTCGAGATCGACGGCCCCCAGGGCCCGGTCGTCGCCCAGATCAACTCCTCGTGGGACGTGCGCGTCAACCGCGACGAGATGGTCGAGTTCCAGGTCGACGGCACCGAAGGATCGGCCGTCGCCGGGCTGCGCAACTGCCGTGTCCAGCACCGCAGTTCCACTCCCAAGCCGGTCTGGAACCCCGACCTCCCGGCCACGTACTCCTTCCGCGACCAGTGGCAGGAGGTCCCGGACAACACCGAGTTCGACAACGGCTTCAAGGTGCAGTGGGAGCTGTTCCTCCAGCACGTGTACAACGGCGCCGACTACCACTGGGACCTGCTCGCCGGCGCGCGCGGCGTGCAGATGGCCGAGCTGGGGCTGAAGTCGTCGGCCGAGGGCCGCCGCCTCGACGTTCCGGAGATCTCGCTGTGACCCTCCATCTCCCCACCCCCGACGGCGGGTTGAAGGCGTACGAGCCGCGCGCCGAGCCGCTCGCGTTCGACACCGGCGCGCCGCTCGCCTCCCGGGTCGTCTTCTCGGCGGCGCACGTCGTCGCCGACCCGTTCGCCGACACCACCCCCGACTCCCCGGCCGCCGTCGACTGGGACGCCACCCTCGCCTTCCGCCGCCACCTGTGGTCGCACGGGCTCGGCGTCGCCGAGGCGATGGACACCGCGCAGCGCGGCATGGGCCTGGACTGGGCGGGCGCCGCCGAGCTGATCCGGCGCTCCGCCGCCGAGGCGAAGGCGGTCGGCGGCCGCATCGCCTGCGGGGTCGGCACCGACCAGCTCACCGCGCCCGCACACGATCCGGCGGAGGTCAGGGCCGCGTACGAGGAGCAGCTCGCGCTCGTGGAGGGGACGGGCGCGCAGGCGATCCTCATGGCGTCGCGTGCCCTGGCCGCCGTCGCCCGCGGGCCCGAGGACTACCTCGACGTCTACGGGCACCTGCTCCGGCAGGCCGCCGAACCGGTCGTCCTGCACTGGCTCGGCCCGATGTTCGACCCGGCCCTGGACGGCTACTGGGGCTCGGCCGACCTCGACGCCGCGACCGAGACCTTCCTGGAGGTCATCGCCGCGCACCCGGACAAGGTCGACGGCATCAAGGTGTCCCTGCTCGACGCCCGCCGCGAGGTCGAACTGCGCCGCCGCCTCCCGCAGGGCGTGCGCTGCTACACCGGCGACGACTTCAACTACCCCGAGCTGATCGCGGGCGACGACCGCGGCTTCAGCCACGCCCTGCTCGGCATCTTCGACCCGCTGGGCCCGCTCGCCGCGCAGGCGGTCCGCGTCCTGGACACCGGCGACGTCAAGGGGTTCCGCGAACTGCTCGATCCCACGGTCGAGTTGTCGCGGCACCTCTTTCAGGCGCCGACCCGGTTCTACAAGACCGGCGTCGTCTTCCTCGCCTGGCTCTCCGGCCACCAGGAGCACTTCACGATGGTCGGCGGCCTCCAGTCGGCGCGCTCCCTGCCGCACTTCGCACGCGCCTACGAACTCGCCGACACGCTCGGCCTGTTCCCGAGCCCGGAGCTGGCCGAGACCCGCATGAAGCAATTGCTCGCCCTGTACGGAGTGACCACGTGAGCGCCGACCCGCTGTTCTCCATCAACCAGATGACCGTCAAGCAGCTCGGGCTGCCCGAACTCGTCGACGCGTGCGCCGAAATGGGGGTCCGCAACGTCGGCACGTGGCGCGAGCCCGTCCAGGCGTACGGCGTCGAGAAGGCGGCCGCGCTGCTCCGCGACGCCGGTCTCACCGTCACCACACACTGCCGCGGCGGCTTCCTCACCGCGCTCGACCCGGCCGAGCGCACCGCCGCGCTCGACGACAACAAGCGCGCCGTCGACGAGGCCGTCACCCTCGGCACCGACGTCCTGGTCCTGGTCTCCGGCGGCCTTCCCCCCGGCAGCCGCGACCTGGCGGGCGCCCGCGAGCGCATCGCCGACGGCATCGGCGTCCTCGCCCCGTACGCGGCCGAGCGCGGGGTGCGGCTCGCGATCGAGCCGCTGCACCCGATGTACGCGGCCGACCGCTGCGTGGTCTCCACCCTCGCCCAGGCCCTCGACATCGCCGAACGCTTCCCCGCGGACCAGGTCGGCGTCTGCGTGGACACGTACCACATCTGGTGGGACGACCAGGCGCCCGCGCAGCTCGCGCGGGCCGGCGCCCAGGGACGTATCGCGACGTTCCAGCTCGCCGACTGGACCACGCCGCTGCCCGAGGGCGTGCTCAACGGCCGGGGCCAGATCGGTGACGGCGCGATCGACATGCGGTACTGGCGCGGCCTGGTGGAACAGCAGGGCTACACGGGTCCCGTCGAGGTCGAGCTGTTCAACGACGGGCTGTGGGCGCGCGACGGCCGCGAGGTGCTGGCGGAGACCGCCGAACGGTTCACCCGGCACGCGGTGTAGGTCACCCCCCCCGGCGAAAGGGGGCGTGAGCCGTCCGCTTTCGCGCCCCTTGTGCGCCTCGTGCTCCCGCCGCTCATCTTCCTTCCAGATTTTTCCGCAACCCCGTGCAACCTTTGCGCCGCCACGTGGGTCGTTACTTGCGTCGGAATCCTGAGGGGGGAGATCTGGGGGGATCGAGGGATTCCGGCGCAGGGAGGGGAAAGCCCGAGGGGAGCCCGGTCCGTGGACCGGGCTCCCCGCCGGTTTCCGCCGTCAGGCCCCGGGGCCGGGCCTCAGAAGAAGACCCCGCACCGCAGCAGCACATTGGCGAACGGCCGCGCCTCCCCGGTCCGCACCACGAGCCTCGCCGACGCCGACAGCGCCTTCAGCTCCTCGTGCGTGACGTAGGAGAGATCCGGCACCCGCCCGGCGAGCAGCGCGGCCGCCTCCGGGTTCGCCGCCCGCACCTCACCGGCCGCCGTACCGCCCTCCACGACCAGCTCGTCGAGGAGGCCGTCGAGCACCTCCGCGAACGACGGCACCCCGGCCCGGAAGGCCAGGTCGACGACGCGCGGCCCGGCCGGGACCGGCATCCCCGCGTCGCACACGAGCACCCCGTCCCCGTGCCCCAACTCTGCTATGGCACCGGCCAGATGGCGGTTGAGTATTCCGGCCTTCTTCACAGGGACGCGACCTCGTCCGCCGTCGGGTACGAGGCCTGCGCGCCCTCCTTGGTGACGGCGGCGGCGCCGACCCGGGCCGCGTACGCCGCCGCCTCGGCCAGCGACGCACCCGCGCCGAGCCGCCAGGCCAGCGCCGCCGTGAAGGCGTCACCCGCACCGGTGGTGTCCACGGCCTTCACCTTCACCGAGGCCACCCGCTCCGCGCCGTCGGCGTCCGCGACCAGCGCGCCCTCGGCGCCGAGCGTGATGACGACCGAGCGCGGGCCGAGCGCGAGCAGCTGCCGCGCCCACTCCTCGGGGTCCGGGCCCGGCTCCGTACCGAGAATGACCTTCGCCTCGTGCTCGTTGACGATCAGCGGGTCGCACACCGCGAGCACCTCGTCGGGCAGCGGCGCGGGCGGCGACGGGTTGAGCACGAGCCGTGCCCCGTCGGCCAGCGACCGGGCCACCTCGGCGACCGTGTCGAGCGGGATCTCCAGGAGCGTGGAGACCACCGGCGCCGCCGCGAACAGCTCGCGCGCCTCCCGCACGTCGTCCGGCGTGAGCCGGCCGTTCGCGCCCGGCGACACCACGATGCTGTTGTCGCCCGACGGGTCGACGGTGATCAGCGCGACCCCGGTGGGCGCCCCGCCGACGAGGACGCCCGAGGTGTCCACCCCGGCCGACTCCATCGACGTACGGAGCAACTGCCCGTGCCCGTCGTCGCCGACCCGCGCGAGCAGCGCGGTGCGCGCGCCGAGCCGGGCCGCGGCCACCGCCTGGTTCGCGCCCTTGCCGCCCGGGTGGACCACCAGGTCGGAGCCGAGAACGGTCTCCCCGGCACCGGGGCGCCGGTCGACGGCGACCACCAGATCGGCGTTGGCCGACCCCACGACGAGGAGGTCATACGTGCTCATGCTCTGCCTTTCTTCGTGCACCGGTCTTCGTGACCGGGTCAGTTGAAGTCTGCCGCGTTCTTCGACGTCACGACCTTCACCGGCACCTTCACCGCCGGGCTGATCTTCTTGCCGTGGGCGGCGTTCACCGCGTTGCGCACGGCGATCTCGCCGAGTTCGCGCGGCTGCTGGGCCACCGAGGCGTACATCGTGCCCGCCTCGACCGCCTTGATGCCGTCGGCCTCGCCGTCGAAGCCGATGACCGGCACCGACTTCCCGGCCTTGGAGCCGAGCGCCTTGACCGCGCCGAGCGCCATCTCGTCGTTGGCGGCGATGACGCCCTGGACGTCGGGGTGCGCCTGGAGCAGGTTCGACATCACGTCGAGGCCCTTGGTGCGGTCGAAGTCGGCGGGCTGCTGGGCGAGGACCTTGATGCCCGGGAACTCCTTGAGGCCCTTCGCGAAGCCCTCGGCGCGCTCCCGCGCGGCCGACGTGCCGGCCTGGCCCTGAAGGATGACGATCTTGCCCTTGCCGCCCAGCTTCTCGGCCATCGTCTTCGCGGAGAGCACACCGCCCGCGACGTTGTCGGAGGCGACGAGCGTGGCGACCTTGCCCTGCTCCACCCCGCGGTCGACGGCGACGACCGGCATGCCGGCCTTGTTCGCCGCGGCGACCGAGTTGCTCGCGGCGGCCGAGTCGACCGGGTTGAGGACGATCGCGTCGAGGCTGGAGCTGGTGAAGTTCTGCATCTGGTTGGCCTGCTGCGAGGCGTCGTTCTGCGCGTCGGTGACGGTCAGGTCCACGCCCAGCTTCTTGGCCTCGGCCTGGGCGCCCGCCCGGATCTGCACGAAGAACGGGTTGTTGAGGGTGGACAGCGACAGGCCCACCTTCGGCTTGTCGGACGCCGACGAACCGCCGTGCAGGAAGGAGGTGGCGCCGACGATCGCGACGGTGACGACCGCCGCGAGCCCGTACGTCGCCGCCTGCTTGCCCTTGCCGCCCCCGCCGCCGGAGGTCACCGGAGTGGCCCCGGCCTTGCGGCGGAGCGTGTCGAGCAGCACGGCGAGCGCGATGACGACACCGATGACGACCTGCTGCCAGAAGGCGGACACCGACAGGAGGTTGAGGCCGTTGCGCAGCACCGCGAGGATCAGCGCGCCGATCAGCGTGCCCGACGCCTTGCCCGTGCCACCGGCCAGCGAGGCACCGCCGATGACGACGGCGGCGATCGCGTCCAGCTCGTAGCCGTCGGCGGCCTGCGGCTGCGCCGAGGAGAGCCGGGAGGCGAGCACGATGCCCGCGGCGGCGGCGAACAGGCCCGACAGCGCGTAGATGACGAGCTTCTGCTTCTTCACGCGCAGCCCGGACAGGCGGGCCGCCTCCTCGTTGCCGCCGATCGCGTACATGGCGCGGCCGATGTACGTACGGCCGAGGATCACGGCGGCGATCAGGCCCATGACGACCATCACGAGCACCGGCACCGGCAGCCAGCCGCCGAGCGTGTCACCCAGGTGCGAGACCGAGTCGGGGAACGGGATCGGCGAACCGTCCGATATCACCAGCGCCAGACCGCGCCCCACCGACAGCATCGCGAGCGTCGCGATGAACGGCGGCAGCTTCCCGTACGCGATCAGGAAGCCGTTGACGAGACCGGCCACGATGCCGGTCGCGACGGCGAGGACGACGGCGAGCACGACCGGCACGCCGTGCTGCGTCGCGCTCCACGCCAGTACGGTCGCGGACAGCGCGGCCACCGAACCGACCGACAGGTCGATGCCCGCCGCGACGATCACGAAGGTGACACCGAAGGCGAGGATGGCGGTCACGGCCGCCTGGACGCCGATGTTGAGCAGGTTGTCGGTGGTCAGGAAGTCCCCGGACAGCGCGGAGAGCGCGATGACGAGGACGATCAGCGCGGTCAGCGCGCCGTTGTCGAGCAGCAGTTTGCGCAGCCCGGCGGCACCACTGGTGCCCGGCTTGCCCTTGAGCGTGTCAGTGGCCACGACGGGCCTCGCTTTCGTCGGTCGTTTCGTCGGTCGTGGCAGTGGCAGCGACAGCGGCTGTGGAGACGGCGAGGGCCATCACGGAGTCCTGGGTGGCGTCGGCGGCGGCGAGTTCACCGGCGATCCGGCCCTGCGCCATGACGAGCACGCGGTCGCTCATCCCGAGAACCTCGGGCAGATCGCTGGAGATCATCAGCACGGCGTGACCGGCGGCGGTCAGCTCGTTGATCAGCTGGTAGATCTCGACCTTGGCGCCGACGTCGATGCCGCGCGTCGGCTCGTCGAGGATCAGCACCTTGATGTCGGCGAGCAGCCACTTGCCGATGACGACCTTCTGCTGGTTGCCGCCGGACAGCGTGCGCACGTGCTGGCCGAGGCCCGCCATCCGCACGCCCAGCTGGGCGGCGATCCGGTCGGCGGCCTCGTGCTGGCCCTTGCGGTCCACGAACCCGCCGCGGGTGGCGGCGCGCAGCGTCACGAGACCCAGGTTCTCCTCGACCGACTGGTCGAGCACCAGGCCCTGGCCCTTGCGGTCCTCGGGCACGAGCCCGACGCCCGCGGCCATGGCGGCGTTCACGTCGTGACGCGGCAGGGCCGCGCCCGCGACCTCCACCGAGCCCTTGTCGTACGGGTCCGCCCCGAAGACCGCGCGCACCACCTCGGTGCGCCCGGCGCCGACGAGCCCGGCGATGCCGACGACCTCGCCGGCCCGCACCTCGAAGGACACGTCGTGGAAGACGCCGTCGCGGGTCAGCCCCTCGACCTTCAGCAGGGCGCTGCCCGTTTCGGGCCGCTCACGCGGGTACTGCTGCTCGATCGACCGGCCCACCATGAGCCGTACGAGCTCGTCCTCGGGGGTCGACGCGGGGACCTGGCCCACACTCCGACCGTCCCGGATCACGGTGACCCGGTCACCCAGGGCGGCGATCTCCTCCAGGTGGTGCGTGATGAAGACGATGCCGACACCGTCCTCGCGCAGCGCGCGCACGATGGCGAACAGCTTGTCGACCTCCTCCGAGGTCAGCACGGCGGTCGGCTCGTCCATGATCAGCACACGCGCGTCCAGGCTCAGCGCCTTCGCGATCTCCACCATCTGGAGCCGGGCGATGCCGAGTTCGCGTACGCGCGCGCGGGGCGACACGTTCACGCCCACGCGCGCGAGCAGCTTCTCGGCGTCGGCCTCCATCCGCTTGCGGTCGACGAGACCGAAGCGGCGCGGCTGCCGGCCCAGGAAGATGTTCTCGGCGACGGTCAGATCGGGGACCAGGTTGAACTCCTGGTAGATCGTCGCGATGCCGAGCCGCTCGGCGTCCTGCGCACCATGGATACGGACCTGCTCGCCGCCCGCGAGGATGCGGCCCTCGTCGGGGGTGTAGGCGCCGGAGAGCATCTTGATCAGCGTGCTCTTTCCGGCCCCGTTCTCACCGAGCAGGACGTGCACCTCCCCGCGGCGCAGGTCGAAGTCGACGCTGTCGAGCGCGACGACACCGGGGAAGGTCTTCCGTATCCCTTCGATACGCAGCAACTCGTCCGGGTTGCTCACCGGTTGCTCCTCTCCATTGAGGTACGCGGTTGTGGGTTTTCGTCCCTGTACGTGAGGGGGTCAGGCGGGGGCGCCGCAGGAGCGGCGCACGACGAGGGCGGCGGGCAGGGTGACCGAGGCCGGGGTGCGGCCCTCGATCCGGTCCACCAGGGCCCGTACGGCGGCCCGGCCCAGTTCGCCGGTCGGCTGGGCGATCGCCGTGATCGGCGGATCGGTGTGCACGAACCAGCGGATGTCGTCGAAGGCGGCGAGCGCGATGTCGTCCGGAACGCGCAGCCCGCGCGCGCGGATCGCGTCCAGCGCGCCGAGCGCCATCAGGTTGTCGGCGGCGAAGACGACCTGCGGCGGCTCGGGCAGGTCCAGGAACCCCTCGGTCACCCGGCGCCCGCTCTCCGCCTGGAAGTCGCCCTGCCCGATGTAGGCGTCCGGCAGCTCGATCTCGTACGAGGCGAGCGCCTCCCGGAAGGCGTCGACGCGCTCGCTGCCGGTCGTCGTGGCGGCCGGGCCCGCGATGATCGCGAGGCGGCGGTGGCCGAGCCCGTGCAGATGCGCGACGAGGTCCCGCACGGCGGCCCGCCCGTCGGAGCGCACGACCGGCACCTCGACGCCGGGAATCCACCGGTCGACGAAGACCATGGGTGTCCCGGCCCGCGCGGCGTCCAGCATCAGCGGGGAGCCGCCGTCGGTGGGGGAGACGAGCAGTCCGTCGATGCGCCGGTCCAGCAGGGTGCGCACATGGTGGTCCTGGAGGTCGGGGCGCTCGTCGGCGTTCCCGATGATCACGCTGTAGCCGAGGGCCCGCGCCTCCTCCTCGACGGAACGGGCCAGTTCCCCGAAGTACGGGTTCAGCACATCGCTGATGACGAGGCCGAGCGTGCGGGTCTGGTCGGTGCGCAGGGAACGGGCCACGGCGTTGGGCCGGTAGCCCAGCGCCGCCACGGCGTCCATCACGCGCGTCCGGGCGTCCGGGCTCACCGACGGGTGGCTGTTGAGCACCCGCGAGACCGTGGCGACGGAGACCCCGGCCGCGGCCGCGACGTCCTTGATGCTCGCCATTGAGCGGTTCCCTCCGTGTCAGGCAGCGGGGCTCATGTGACCGGGGTGCGGCGCACATGTGCGTGGAATCGATTACATCGACCCATGTGAGGGATTGGAATCGATTACACGGGTACCTGGCAACCCCTGTTCCGGTTCTCGTGACCGGATCGTGATGGGAGCGGGGGAGATGTCGGTGCCGCGTGCGATGGTGGAGGCCGGACAGGAACGGCATCTCGGAGACGGAGCACAGGACCGTGAACCACGCGCAGCTCACCGCACTCGGCCGCGCCCTGCGCGTGCTCGGGGAGCACGGCGAGAAGCTGACCGGCGACACCCCGGACGACGTGCTCCACGAGGTGCGCGGTGACCTGACGCGCGCGCTCGACCGGCTCGACGACGCGACGACGGGCGAGAAGCCGTCGACCCGCTGCAAGGAGCATCCGTACGGCCCGGTCGAGACGGCCGCCCCCGATCTCTGCCTGCTCTGCGAGACCCGCCGCCGCAAGGCCCACCGCTCGCAGATCTCCGGGGACTACGGCGGCCCGGCGCCCCGCCCGACCGACGACCGCCCGGTCCTGTCGCGCTACGGCACCCGCGAGGACCGCCCCCAGCCCCAGCAGCGCTGGATCCCGGAGATGTGGAACGGCCAGGTGTGGCAGCTCTGCGGCACGCCCCGCCACGACCGCCGCGAGGCGGACATGTACCTCGCGGCCCAGCGCCGCCGGCCCGACGCGGCGATGGCGTACCGCCTGGTCCACGAGTTCACGGACTATGAGGTGGTGCGGGTGTGGGGGACGCCGGTGCGGGTGGATCCGGAGCCGATGGGCGGGGTCTAGGGCGCCTTCGGTCGGGTGCGGGCCGGTGGGGGCTGGTCGCGCAGTTCCCCGCGCCCCTGAGATGCGCACTGCGTGCGCCATCTCATCACCGGAGGCCTACGGCCTCCTGAGAGAGGCGCACGCCCGAGCCGGAGAGGCGGCGCGAAGCGCCTGCCTCACAGGGGCGCGGGGAACTGCGCGAGAAGCGGTCACCGGGCCGCGGACGAAGAACGACCCGGGGGCGCGGGGAACTGCGCGACCAGCCACGGCGGGAGCCGCGCACGAGCACACCCCGGAGCCGGTGGGCGCCCCGGGCTCGGTGGGTCAGGCTCGGCCGCCGGTCGAGGCGAACCCCAGCCAGGTATGCCGGTTCCCGGCCCAGCACCAGCCGACCTTCGGGGCCCCGCGCCGCTCCCGTCCGTCGCGCCCCGTGCCGTTGCTGATCCAGAGCGCGGGGGTCCGCGCGTCCAGCGTCCCGTTCGCCTTGCGCAGCCGGGAGCCGATCGTCATGAAGCAGTGATTGCGCTCCAGGGCCGCGGGCTGCTGGAGCACCCAGTGGATGCCCTCGGTGAGTAGCAGGGGAGTGCGGCCCTGCCCGGTGAGCGCGGAAAGTGCCTCGTCCGGGCTCCAGTTGGCCATCTCGTCGCCCCGGTCGGGCCGGTCGACGAGATAGAGCGGCGCGTCGGGCAGATCCGCGACGGCGTCGACCGGCGCGAAGAGGTCGACGTCCGTCATGTCGACCACGACGAACCCGGCCCGGTCGTCGCGGCGCAGCAGCGGCGCGAGGGCGGAGGCGGGCGCCCGGTCCGGGTGCACGGCGAGCAGGGCGCCCGCGCCGGCCGTGCCCTCGGCGGCCCGGGCGAAATCGAGCAGCGCGGCGGCGTCGAGCCCGGCGATCGCGTGGACGCCGAGCTCCACCAGCCGCTCGGCCTGGACGGTCGGTGACGGCAGCAGGGGCAGTGCGGTACTGGTGGTGCGGGTGCTGTCGGACACGGAACTCCCTCGGGGCAGGGCGCGTACGGCGGACGTGCCCACAACGGGCGGCCCCTCCCCGTGAGTTCCCCCGGCACCCGACACCGCTCACTTTCCGTCGCGGTCCTCGGCGAGGGTGTACCCGACCAGCGCGTTGGCGTGCCCGTGGCCGAGCCCGTGCTCGCTCTTCAGCCAGCCCACCAGCTCCATGTGCTTGGTGAGCGGCGAGGAACGGATGAGGTCCTGCCAGTACGCGATCGGCTGCCCGTACTTCTTCTCGATGGACGGGAAGTAGCTGGCGGGTCCCTTGACGGCGGGGGTACTGGTCATGGCGGGTAACTCCTGTCTCGGTCACGCTCCCGGTGCGGGATGCTGCCTGTATGACCGGGCACCGGCGCCGAACTCATCGCTCGTCGGGGACTCCCGCGCTGTCGGTGGGCACCGCTACCGTCGGATCATGACCCAGCAAGCGGCGGGGACGCGCACCATGGCGGTACTCGAAGGCGTCCTGGAGCGGATCACGTACGCGAACGAGGAGACGGGATACACCGTCGCGCGCGTGGACACCGGCAGAGGCGGCGGCGATCTGCTCACCGTCGTCGGCTCGCTGCTCGGGGCGCAGGCGGGGGAGTCGCTGCGGATGGAGGGGCGTTGGGGCTCCCATCCGCAGTACGGAAAGCAGTTCACGGTGGAGAACTACACGACCGTGCTGCCCGCCACCATCCAGGGCATCCGCCGCTATCTCGGCTCGGGCCTGGTCAAGGGCATCGGGCCGGTCTTCGCCGACCGGATCACCCAGCACTTCGGGATCGACACCCTCGACATCATCGAGCAGGAGCCGAAGCGGCTCATCGAGGTGCCGGGGCTCGGCCCGAAGCGGACGAAGAAGATCGCCGACGCGTGGGAGGAGCAGAAGGCCATCAAGGAGGTCATGGTCTTCCTCCAGTCGGTCGGGGTGTCGACCTCCATCGCCGTCCGTATCTACAAGAAGTACGGGGACGCCTCCATCGGCGTCGTGAAGAACCAGCCGTACCGGCTCGCCGCCGACGTCTGGGGCATCGGCTTCCTCACCGCCGACCGCATCGCCCAGTCCGTCGGCATCCCGCACGACAGCCCCGAGCGCGTCAAGGCCGGTCTCCAGTACGCCCTGTCGCAGTCCACCGACCAGGGCCACTGCTTCCTGCCCGAGGAGCGGCTGATCGCCGACGCGGTGAAGCTGCTCCAGGTCGACACCGGGCTCGTGATCGAGTGCCTCGCCGAGCTGGCCCTGCCCGACGAGGACTCCGGCGAGGTCGGTGTCGTACGGGAGCAGGTCCCCGGGGAGGACGGGGTGACCCCGGTGACCGCCGTCTATCTCGTCCCCTTCCACCGGGCCGAACTCTCGCTCTCCGCCCAGCTGCTGCGGCTGCTGCGCACCGACGCCGACCGGCTGCCCGCCTTCCGGGACGTCGCCTGGGACAAGGCGCTGGCCTGGCTCGCCGACCGGACCGGGGCGGATCTCGCGCCCGAGCAGGAGGAGGCCGTCCGGCTCGCGCTGACGAAGAAGGTCGCCGTGCTGACCGGCGGCCCCGGCTGCGGCAAGTCGTTCACCGTGCGGTCCGTGGTGGAGCTGGCCCGCGCGAAGAAGGCCAAGGTGGTGCTCGCGGCGCCGACCGGGCGGGCGGCCAAGCGGCTCGCCGAGCTGACCGGCGCCGAGGCGTCCACCGTCCACCGGCTGCTCGAACTCAAGCCCGGCGGTGACGCCGCGTACGACAAGGACCGGCCGCTCGACGCCGATCTCGTCGTGGTCGACGAGGCGTCCATGCTCGACCTCCTCCTCGCCAACAAGCTGGTCAAGGCCGTCCCGCCGGGCGCCCATCTGCTGTTCGTGGGAGACGTGGACCAGCTGCCGAGCGTCGGCGCGGGGGAGGTGCTGCGCGACATGCTCAGCGACGGCAGTCCGGTCCCCGCGGTCCGCCTCACCCGCATCTTCCGCCAGGCCCAGGAGTCCGGCGTCGTCACCAACGCCCACCGCATCAACTCCGGTGTGCCGCCGCTGACCCAGGGCCTCAAGGACTTCTTCCTCTTCGTGGAGGAGGACACCGAGGAGGCAGGCCGGCTCACCGTCGACGTGGCCGCCCGCCGCATCCCGGCCCGGTTCGGCCTCGACCCCCGGCGGGACGTGCAGGTGCTCGCCCCGATGCACCGCGGCCCGGCCGGCGCCGGGAATCTGAACGCGCTGCTCCAGCAGGCCGTCACCCCCGCCCGCCCCGACCTGCCCGAGAAGCGGTTCGGCGGCCGGGTCTTCCGCGTCGGCGACAAGGTCACCCAGATCCGCAACAACTACGAGAAGGGAGCGAACGGCGTCTTCAACGGCACGGTCGGCGTCGTCACCGCACTCGACACCGACGAGCAGAAGCTCACCGTCCGCACGGACGAGGACGAGGAGGTCGAGTACGAGTTCGACGAGCTGGACGAGCTGGCCCACGCCTACGCCGTCACCATCCACCGCTCCCAGGGCAGCGAGTACCCATGTGTGGTCATTCCGGTCACCATGAGCGCGTGGATGATGCTCCAGCGCAATCTCCTCTACACGGCCGTCACGCGCGCGAAGAAGCTGGTCGTGCTGGTCGGGTCGAGGAAGGCGCTGGCGCAGGCGGTGCGCACGGTTTCGGCGGGTAGGCGCTGTACTGCGCTGGATTTCCGGCTGGCGGGCGCGACTCCTCAAAAGATTTGATCGATCAAACGAGTCGCAAACGTCACAGGGCACTTCCGGAACCAGGGTGATAGGGGGCAGGATGGGCAGGCTGGCGGCACTGAGTGCCGCCAATCGGTCCAATGGACGACCCCGAGTGCACTCTGCTGGGCCAAGTGGGGGATGGTAGAGACAGTCAGGGCACCTCGAAGAAGAGGCACTACGTCGGTGAGGGACGAGACGTGAGCGAGCACAACGACAAGGCTGTAGTACTGCGGTACGGCGACGGCGAGTACACCTACCCGGTGATCGACAGCACCGTCGGCGACAAGGGCTTCGACATCGGGAAGCTCCGGGCCCAGACAGGACTGGTGACCCTCGACAGCGGATACGGCAACACCGCCGCCTATAAATCCGCGATCACCTACCTCGACGGCGAAGAGGGCATCCTCCGCTACCGCGGCTACCCGATCGAGCAGCTGGCCGAGCGCTCCACCTTCGTGGAGGTGGCCTACCTGCTGATCAACGGCGAGCTGCCCACCGTGGACGAGCTCTCCACCTTCAAGAACGAGATCACGCAGCACACCCTGCTGCACGAGGACGTCAAGCGGTTCTACGACGGGTTCCCGCGCGACGCCCACCCGATGGCCATGCTGTCGTCGGTGGTCTCCGCGCTGTCCACCTTCTACCAGGACAGCCACAACCCGTTCGACGAGAAGCAGCGCCACCTCTCGACGATCCGCCTTCTCGCCAAGCTCCCGACGATCGCGGCCTACGCGTACAAGAAGTCGCAGGGCCACCCGGTGGTCTACCCGCGCAACGACCTCGGCTACGTCGAGAACTTCCTGCGCATGACGTTCTCCGTGCCGGCCGCCGAGTACGAGCTGGACCCGGTCGTCGTCTCCGCGCTGGACAAGCTGCTCATCCTGCACGCGGACCACGAGCAGAACTGTTCGACGTCCACCGTGCGCCTGGTCGGCTCCTCGCAGGCCAACATGTTCGCGTCGATCTCGGCGGGCATCTCGGCCCTCTGGGGTCCGCTGCACGGCGGTGCCAACCAGTCGGTCCTGGAGATGCTGGAAGGCATCCAGGCCTCCGGCGGCGACGTCGACACCTTCATCCGCAAGGTGAAGAACAAGGAAGACGGCGTGAAGCTCATGGGCTTCGGGCACCGCGTCTACAAGAACTTCGACCCCCGGGCGAAGATCATCAAGGCGGCGGCGCACGACGTCCTCTCGGCGCTCGGCAAGAGCGACGAGCTGCTGGACATCGCGCTCAAGCTGGAGGAGCACGCGCTGGCCGACGACTACTTCGTCGAGCGCAAGCTCTACCCGAACGTCGACTTCTACACCGGCCTGATCTACCGGGCCATGGGCTTCCCGACCGAGATGTTCACGGTCCTCTTCGCCCTCGGCCGCCTGCCGGGCTGGATCGCCCAGTGGCACGAGATGATCAAGGAGCCCGGGTCGCGCATCGGCCGCCCGCGCCAGATCTACACGGGCGTCGTCGAGCGCGACTTCGTTCCGGTCGAGCAGCGCTAGTCGCTCCGCTCGGGGTCGGGTGAACGATCGCGCCGCTTCGGTGCGGTCGTCTCTCGGCCGCGGCTCTCGCCGTGGCCGGTCGCGCAGTTCCCCGCGCCCCTGCCTGCGCTGATCCACTCTGCGCCCGAGAGGGCCAGGTAGTAGAAAGCGCCCCGCTGTCAGTCCCCCCACGGGCCGACAGTCGGGGCGCTTTCCTTTTCCCGGTTCGGATTCCCCCCACGGGATCCGGCCGGGCGTCTGTGGTGCGTCGGTCGCCGAAGCACGTACGAACGGGTGGGCCGCTCAGCTTCCCCGGTGCACGTGCCCCGGCCAACGCATTCGGGACCGTCCCCCAAGACGGGCCCGCTCGATACGGAAACGCCCCCCAAGACGTTCCTGCATCGCCTCCTTAGACTCACGAGACCTGCAAAGGGTTACGTTCGGATCAGTGTGATCTGCGTCTCTTGCATATGTCCTGTGCGTGCGCAAGAGGACCGATATGGGGATATCGGCTCCTGCGTGGGAGTGCTGCAATTGTGCCGTGTGGATTGTGTGGAGGTCCAGGCGTAACTAGGTGAACTTGCGAACTCGAACGCTGTTTGTAACCACAAACACGGATGAGAGCGCCATAGCGGACCCCCGAACGGCGGTCAGACCCGGCCCACCAGCTCGTAACCGGCCTCGTCGACCGCCTCGCGGACCGCTTCCTCGTCCAGCGGGGCCGCGGAGACGACCGTGACCCGGCCGGTGGCCGCGGCCGCCGTGACCGAGGCGACGCCGTCGAGCTCGGAGATCTCGCCGGCCACGGCGCCCTCGCAGTGGCCGCAGGTCATGCCCTTGACCTCGTAGACGGCGGTGACGGCACCCTCGGTGGCCGGGGCGGCGTCCGAGTGGCAGGCACCGCCGCAGCAGGAGCCGGCCGGCTCGGCGTCGATCTGCGGAAGCTCGGTGTGGGCGCTCATGTCGTTCTCCTGGAGGGGCGTGGAGTACTGGGTGCCGGGTACCCCCGGCACCGTCTGACGCGCACGACCCTATACCCCTAGGGGGTATTTTTCCAAGAAGGATCGCGCCGTGCGAGCGAACGCGCCCAGGCGAGTCCGAGGAGCGAGACGAGGACGAGCCCGCCGATCGAGAACAACGTGAAGAGATGCTTCTGGGAGTCGGTCGGCTCCGGGATGTACCCCTGCGCGAAGAGGCTGCGGTCCAGGTCCGACGTGGTCAGCCGGACCACCAGCCACAGGGCGATGCCGTGCATCGAGTCCCACAGGGCGTGCAGCAGGGAGACGCCGAGGTACGTGAGGATCACCGGGCCGGCGAAGCGGTAGCGGCCGTTGGGCTTGCGGAAGGAGAGCAGCACCGCGCCGGAGATCGCCGTCCACAGGCCGTGGCCGAACGGGGCGAGCAGCCCGCGCAGCACCTCCGTCTCCAGGAGCGAGCGCAGGTCGATGCCCTTCATGGTGACCGCCGCGTTGAACGCGTAGCCCGCGCTCTCGAACGCCGCGAAGCCGAAGCCGACCGTGGCGCCCAGGATCAGACCGGCGCGCAGCCCGCTGACGCGCGGATGGCGGTGGAGTACGTACACCAGCGCGGCCAGCTTGACCGCTTCCTCGATCAGGCCGACCCCGACGAACATCCAGAGGGAGGGGTGGACGAGGTAGTACTCCATGACCGAGGCCCCGAGCACGCCGAGGATGCCGCCGATCAGGAAGCAGCCCAGGATCAGGTTCACGCCCAGGTCGCGGCCGTGACGCTCGTACGCCCACAGGACGAAGACCGCCGGAACCAGGAAGCTGCCGAGCAGGATGAGGGTGGGCAGCAGGGTGGTGTTCTTCGTGGCGTACGTGACCACCGCCGTCAGCACCCACAGCGCAAGGCCGCCCCACAGACAGCGCCGCCACAGCCCGCTGCGGATCTGGGGTCCGGGCGGCGCGGGCTGCTGCGGGATCCGCGCCTGCGGTGCCCCGGAGGGCTGGTGGTTCGCCACGGTGGTCCTCCGACTTCCCTGCAACTGACAGTGCTTACGGGTGATTTGTCGGAATCTTATGGTAGACAGCCGCTATGTCGCAGCCCGGGACGCTCATTCTGATCATGGTCATCGCGGTCCTGGCACCGCTCCTGGCCTACGGCGCCGGGCGCTGGCTGCCCGTCCCGCTGGTGATCTTCGAGATCCTGCTCGGCATCCTGGTCGGCCCCGACGCGCTGGGCTGGGCCACCAGCCACGGGCAGGTCGTGGACACCCTGTCCGACCTCGGGCTCGCCATGCTCATCTTTCTCGCCGGGTACGAGATCGAGTTCGACAAGATCCGCGGCGGCACCCTGAAACGGTCCGTCTGGGCCTGGATCGTCGCGCTCGCCGTCGGGCTCCTCCTGGCCATCGCGCTCGCCGACTGGTCGTACGCCAAGGGCGTCTACATCGGCACGGCCCTCACCAGTACGGCCCTGGGAACCATCCTCCCCGTCCTGCGCGACTCCGGGGACCTGCACTCGCGCTTCGGTTCCGTGCTGATGGCGTTCGGCGCGGTCGGCGAGTTCGGGCCGATCATCGCCATGGCGCTGCTGCTCAGCGGGCGCTCGCCGCTCGACTCGGCGCTGCTCCTGCTGGCCTTCGCCGTGCTCACCGCCCTCGCCGTGCTGTGGGCGATGCGGCCGCGGCCGCCGTGGTTCTCGCGGGTCATCGCGAAGACCCTGCACAGCAGCGGACAGTTCGCGGTACGGCTGGTGGTGCTGCTGCTCGCGCTGATGCTCGGCCTCTCGCAGGCGCTCGGCGTGGACACGCTGCTCGGGGCGTTCGCCGCCGGGATGATCGTCCGCCTCGTGCTGCACGGCGCCGCGCCCGAGAGTGCCGACGAGGTCCTCGGCAAGGTCGAGGCGATGGGCTTCGGGTTCCTGGTGCCGGTCTTCTTCGTCGTCACCGGGATCGAGTTCGACCTGAAGGCGCTGCTGGACGGCGGCACCGCGCTGCTCCTGCTCCCGGTCTTCCTCGTCCTGTTCCTGGTGGTGCGCGGCCTGCCGGTGTACGCCCTCGCGCCGGCCGACCTGATCGGCCGCGACCGGCTCGCCCTCACCGTCTTCTCCTCGACCGCGCTGCCGCTCGTCGTCGCCATCACCACCATCGGAGTGGAGGACGGCGCGCTGCCCACGGACGTGGCGGCCGCTCTGGTCGGCGCCGCCATGGTCTCCGTACTGGTGTTCCCGCTGCTCGGGCTGAAGCTGCGGGCCGGCAAGGGGGAGCGGGCGCTGCCGCAGGGGCCGGTGAAGGGGGCCGAGTCCTGGTGAGGGGGTGACGGATCATCGGCCGGCGGAGAGGGTGGACGCATGATGCGCGCAGTTGTCTTTGAACGGTTCGGGGAGCAGGCCGAGGTGCGCCAGGTGCCGGATCCGGTCGCCGCGCCGCACGGCGTCGTGGTGAAGGTGGCGGCGACCGGGGTGTGCCGCAGCGACTGGCACGGCTGGATGGGGCACGACCCGGACATCGTGCTCCCGCACGTGCCCGGGCACGAGCTGGCCGGGGTCGTGGCCGAGGTCGGCGCCGACGTCCGCGGATGGCGCGTCGGGGAGCGGGTGACCGTGCCGTTCGTGTGCGCCTGCGGGCGGTGCGCGGCCTGCGCCGCCGGGGACCAGCAGGTGTGCGAGCGGCAGACACAGCCCGGATTCACCCACTGGGGTTCCTTCGCCGAGTACGTGGCCCTGGACCATGCCGACGTGAACCTCGTGGCGGTACCGGAGGACATGGAGTTCACCACGGCCGCATCGCTCGGCTGCCGGTTCGCCACCGCCTACCGGGCCGTGGTGCAGCAGGGGCGGGTCGCCGCCGGGGAGTTCGTGGCCGTGCACGGGTGCGGGGGCGTCGGGCTCTCCGCCGTGATGATCGCGGCGGCGGCCGGGGCGCGGGTGGTGGCCGTGGACGTCTCCGCCGGGGCGCTGGAACTGGCCCGTCGTTTCGGTGCCGTCGCCTGTGTCGACGCCGGGGCCGTCGGGGATGTGGCCGGGGCCGTGCGGGAGCTGACCGGGGGCGGGGCGCATCTGTCGCTGGACGCGTTGGGGTCCGGGGTGACGTGTGCGGCGTCGGTGGGGTCGTTGCGGCGGCGGGGGCGGCATGTGCAGGTGGGGCTGCTGGCCGAGGATCCTGTGGTGCCGATGGGGCGGGTGGTGGCCTTGGAGCTGGAGATGCTGGGGAGCCATGGGATGGCCGCGCATGCCTATCCGGGGATGCTGGAGCTTGTGCGGGGCGGGGTTGTCCGGCCGGAGTTGTTGGTGACGTCGGTGGTGGGGTTGGGGTCTGCCGGGCGGGTGTTGGCCGCGATGGGGGAGGGCGGGGTGCTGGGGTCGGGGGTGACTGTGGTGGACCCGTCGCTCGGCTGACGGCCGGTGGCCGCTTCTCGCGCAGTTCCCCGCGCCCCTGAGGCGCGACCAGCCACGGCGAGAGCCGCGCGTGACCAGCCATAAATCGGTTGCCCGGGGGTCGGGGTGGCTGCCAGGTTGGTTCGGTTTGGGTTGGTGGATGGTGGAGAGGCGGGGCGGAAAATGGGGACCGGGGACAAAGGGAAACCGGCGGGGCCGGAGTGGCTGCGCCGGTTCGCCGGGATGTGCTGGGCCAGGCCCCGGGCCGTGGTCCTGGCCTGCCTGGGCGCCGTCGCCGGAGTCGCCCTCACCACCGCGGCCCCCTTGATCATCCGCCGGGTCGTCGACGGAGTCATTGTTGGAGGGAAAGACGAAGCCGCCCCCTGGATCACCCTGCTCCTGACCGTGGCGGCAGCCCAGTTCGCCGCGTCCTGGGTCCGCCGCTGGTGGGCCGGGAAGATCCAGTGGGGCGTCGAGCGCGACCTGCGCCTGCTCCTGCACGACGCGATCCAGCGCATCGACGGCCGCCGCCTGGACCGCCTGCGCTCCGGCGACGTCCTCAGCCGCGCCGTGAACGACGTCGCCGTGGTGCGCGACCTCACCGGCTCGCTCCCCCTGCTCGCGCAGAACGGCCTGACGCTGCTGCTCACCCTCGGCGTGATGCTCGTCCTCTCCCCGCTGCTCGCCTGCGTGGCCCTCGCCGTCGTCCCGCCGATGCTGCTGCTGGCCCGGCACTCGCGGGACCGGATCTACCCCGCCGACCGCGCCGTCCAGGAGCGCACCGGAGAGACGTCCGAGGCCGTCGAGTCCAACATCGCGGGCGTCCGCGTCGTCAAGGGCTTCGCCCAGGAGAACGCCGAGACCGAGCGCTACGCCGGACTGGCCCGCCGCCTGTTCGCCGCCCGCGTGCACCGCCGCTACCTCGCCGCCCGCTACGCGGGACTGCTCGGCGAACTGCTCCCCGGCACCGCCCGCTTCGGCGTCATCCTGCTCGGCGGCTGGCTCGCCGTGCGCGGCGACATCACCCTCGGCACCTTCGTCGCCTTCACCACCTACCTGGCCGCGATGATGGGCCCGGTCCGGATGCTCTCCACCATGGTCGGACAGGCCCAGGAGGCCCGTTCAGGACTCGTACGGATCTTTGAACTCGCCGACGCCGAAGTGGAGGTGAGCCAACGGCCCGACGCCACCGACGTCCCCGACGGGCCGCTCGGCGTCGCCTTCGAGAACGTCACCTTCGCCCACGAACCCGGCGCGTCCCATGCCGCCCCCGCCCTCGACGGCCTCGACCTCACCATCGCCCCCGGCGAGGTCCTCGCCCTGGTCGGCGGCTCCGGCTCCGGCAAGTCCACCGTCGGCGCGCTGCTCGCGCGGCTGTACGACGCCGACTCCGGCGCCGTGCGGATCGGATCCGGCGGCGCGCTCACCGACGTACGGGAACTGCGGCTCGACTCCCTGCGCGAGGCCGTCGGCATCGCCTTCGAGGAGAGCCTGCTGTTCTCCGAGAGCGTGCGCGACACCATCCGCTTCGGCCGCCCCGACGCCACCGACGCCGAGGTGCACGCCGCCGCCGAGGCCGCGCAGGCCGACGGGTTCGTCCGCGCCCTGCCCGACGGCTACGACACCGTGCTCGGCGCCCAGGGCCTGACCCTGTCCGGCGGACAGCGGCAACGGCTGGCGCTCGCCCGGGTGCTGATCACCGACCCGCGCGTCCTCGTCCTGGACGACGCCACCTCCGCCGTGGACCCGAAGGTCGAGGCGGCCGTCCTCGCCTCCCTGCGCGAACAGCTGGCGGGCCGCACCGTCCTGCTCGTCGCCCACCGCCGCTCCACCCTCCGCCTCGCCGACCGCATCGCCGTCCTGGAGGCGGGCCGCGTCCTCGACACCGGCACCCACGACGAACTCACCGCCCGCTGCCCCCGCTACCGCGAGCTGATGCTGGGGGAGCTGCGGGAGGAGACCGGCGCGGAACCCGTACCCGCGGGACCCGCCACGGCGTCGGCCGAGCGGCCCGCGCCCGACGGCGTACCCGCGCGCGACCCCGAGGTCGACGAGGCCCGCGCCCGCGCCGCCGACCCCGACTTCACCCTGGGCCAGCTGCTGCGCCCCCACCGGGCCAGGCTGCTCGTTATCGGGCTGCTCCTGCTCGCCGACACCGCCCTGCTGATGCTCGCGCCGCGCCTGGTCAGCGCCGCGATCGACCTCGGGGTGCGGCGCCACGACGGAGCCGCGCTCACCGTCGTCGCGGGCGCCCTGCTCGCCACCGCCGTCGCGAACTGGCTCGTGTTCGCAGGCGAGATGCGGGCCATCGCCAGGACCGGTGAGCGGATCCTGTACGAGCTGCGCGTCAAGATGTTCGCCCACCTCCAGCGGCTCGGCCTCGACTACTTCGAGCGGGAGTCCGGCGGCGCGGCCGTCACCCGCATGGTCAGCGACGTCGCCGCGATCGGCGAATTCCTGCAGAACGGGCTGCTCGACTCCGCCGTCAGCGTCCTGCTGTTCACCGGCGTCCTCGCGCTGATGTTCGCCCTCGACACCGGCCTGGCCCTCACGGTCCTCGCCGTCGTGCCCGTGCTCGCCGTCGCCTGCTGGTGGTACGGGCGCGTCTCCAAGCGCCGCTACGACCGCGCCCGTACCCAGCTCGGCGAGCTCAACAGCGCGTTCCAGGAGGCCATCGACGGGGTGCGGGTCACCCAGGCGTACCGCAGGCAGGACCGCAGCGCCGCCCGCTTCCACGTCCTCGCCGAGGAGCAGCGGACCCTCCAGATGCGCTCCCAGCGCTCGCTCGCCTGGTTCTTCTCCGCCGTGGAGTTCCTCTCCGACGCCACCACCGCCCTCATCCTCGGCGTCGGCGCGTGGCGGGTCGCCGACGGCGCGGCCAGCACCGGCACCGTCGTCGCCTTCCTGCTCTACGTCGGCCTCGTCTTCGGCCCGATCCGCAACGCCTCGCAGCTCCTCGACAGCTATCAGCGGGCCCGCGTCGGCCTCGGCCGCTGCCGCGAACTGCTGCGCGAGCGGCCCACGGTCACCGAACCGCACCGCCCGCTGCCGCTGCCCGCCTTCGGCAGCGCGGGACGGATGCGCGGCGAGGTGGTGCTGAAGGACCTGCGGTACGCGTACGACGGCGGCGCCGAGCGGGCGCTCGACGGCGTCAGCGCGCGGATCGGCGCGGGGGAGACGGTCGCCGTCGTCGGCACGACCGGCGCGGGCAAGTCGACCCTGCTCAAGCTGGTCGCCCGGATGTATCTGCCGACCGGCGGCGCCGTCGAGATCGACTCCGTGGACCTGCGTGCGATGGACGGCGTCGCCTACCGCAGCCGGATCGGGCTCGTCCCGCAGGAGGCGTACCTCTTCGGCGGGACCGTGCGCGACGCCATCGCCTACGGGCGTCCCGGCGCCTCCGACGCGGAGGTGCGGGCGGCCGTCGAGGAGGTCGGCGCGCACCGGATGATCGCGGGCCTGCCCGAGGGCTACGGACACCGGCTCACCGAGCGCGGCCGGAACCTCTCCGCGGGCCAGCGCCAGCTGATCGCGCTGGCCCGGGCCCGGCTCATCCGCCCCGACCTGATGCTCCTCGACGAGGCGACCGCCGCGCTCGACCTGGCCACGGAGGCGGCGGTGGGGCGCGCGGTGGAGGCGGCGACGGCCGCCCCCACCACGATCGTCGTCGCGCACCGGCTGACGACGGCGGCCCGGGCGGACCGCGTCCTCGTCCTGGAAGGGGGCCGCCTCGTGGAGGACGGCCCGCACGAGGAACTCGTCACGGCCGGCGGACCCTACGCCGCGCTCTGGTCCGCGTACGACGACGGGGTGATCCCCGCCTGAGAAGCAGCCCGCTAGCGGCCGCGGTTGCGGGGGCGGGCGGCGACCCAGGCCCGGACGGTGTCGGCGTACCAGTAGGGCTTGCCGCTCTCGACGTGGTCCGGCGGGGGCAGCAGGCCGTGCTTGCGGTACGAGCGCACGGTGTCGGGCTGCACGCGGATGTGCGCGGCGATCTCCTTGTACGACCAGAGCCTGCGGTCGGCCATCAGTGGCTCCTTCCCTGGCGGGTGTCGCCCGGCGGCTCGGGGGTGGCCGCCGGTGATCACTCACCTTGTGCCCGGAGAACGACGGGCGCGGAGCAGGAGGGAGGGGCTGTGGGACGCCTGTGACGCAGAACCCGCGTAGGGCGGACAAGCGTGACAGTAGAGGGGCGTTTGTGACGGGAGTGATGCAAAGGGGGCGCTGTGACGGCGCATGCACCGGCGCGGAACGGGGAGGAGCGGTCGCGCGGCAGGCCGGGCCCGTCCCCGACTCGCACCCATGTCCGAGCAGGGGGCACCCCCGTACACCGGGCCCGGCCCACCGTTCCCCGCATCCCCCGGCCATGTAGGCCCGAAGGGACAAGCGTGCCTCAGCGGTGACCGGCGGTCTTGGACAAAGACGCACCGGGCAAGGACGAGTGGGACGACAGTGCGCCGCCGGTGCGCGGGCCGTGTCGCAGGACCAGGCTCGTCGCCTCCCCGGCGAGCCGGTCGGTGGCGGGCGGCCCGCCCGCGTCGACATGGACCCCGCGGGCGAGGAAGAACTCGCGCGGGGTGCAGCCGGTCATCGCCTTGAACTCGCCGCTCAGATGGGCCTGGTCGTAGTAGCCGCAGGCGGCCGCGGTCTCGACCTGGCTGGACCCGGCGCACAGCAGCCGCCGGGCGCGCTGCAACCGCAGCACCCGGGCCGCCGCCTTCGGGCTGAGGCCGATCTGCTCCCGGAACCGGTTCTCCAAGTGCCGTACGCTCCAGCCGGCCTGACCGGCGATCCGGCTCACCGGTGCGGCGCCGCCGCTGTGCGTGAGCGCGTACCAGGCCCGCACGGTGCCGCTCGCGGGGCGCGGGCCCGAGGACAGCCAGCGGCCCAGCGTCTCGTCGATGAGCCCGAACCGGGCCCGCCAGGACGACAACCGCCCCAGCTCGTACGAGAGTTCGTCCACCCCGGCTTCAGGGAGCGCTCCCAGCGTGTCCGGGTCCACCCGCCAGCCCGACAGCTCGTGCAGCGGGGTGCCGAACATCGTGAAGGCGGCCCACGGGGTCAGCAGCACCTCCACCCCCGAAAGCCGGCCGTCGTGCTCGCCGAGGACCGGGGTGGTCGTCAGACCGGACAGGACCGACGAGAACTCGACCGAGCGCAGCCCCTCCGGCCGGGCGCCGCCCGCTTCCCGCTGCCCGCCGACACCGACCCAGCCGCCCGTCGCCTCGGTGACCCGCACCCGGCCCTCGAACCCCAGCATCAGCGTCACCGCGCCGATCGGTGCCTCCAGACGGGCGCGCGGCCCGGGGAAGGCGAGCCGGAAACCGCGGTACCCGATGACGCCGGGGCGCAGGCTCGCGTGCGGGCGGGCCTGCGCGGTCTCCCAGGTGCCGTCGGGGCAGCGCGCGGGGCGGACGGAAGGGCGCGCGGGGCCGGGCGCGCGCGAGGCACGTGAACTCATCCGCCGATACTGCTACACCCCGCACGACCTCAGATAGCCCCGCGTGCGCCGGGCAACCGGCAGTGGCCGGTCCGGATCGCACGGATACATGTCCTGCTCGACGATCGCGAAGAGATCGACGTCGAGCCGGGCGGCCGCCGCGAGCACCGGTTCCAACTCCGGTACTCCGCGCGGAGGTTCGCACATCACGCCCTGGGCGACGGCGGGACCGAAGGGGGTGCCCTCGGCCCGTACCCCCGTGAGAACGGCCGGATCGACCTGCTTGAGATGCAGATAGCCGATGCGCTCCCCGTAGGTCTCGATCAGCTTCACGCTGTCGCCGCCGCAGTACGCGTAGTGCCCGGTGTCCAGGCACAGCGACACGAGGGCGGGGTCGGTGGCGTCGAGGAGGCGGGTGACGTTCTCCTCCGTGTCGACATGGGTGTCGGCGTGCGGATGGAAGACGAGCCGCAGCCCGTACCGGTCACCGACCTCGCGCGCGAGCCGCTCCGTCTGGGCGGCGAGGTGCCCCCACTGCTCGGCGGTGAGCGTCGAGTCCTCAAGGACCTGCCCGGTCTTGTCGTCCCGCCAGAAGGACGGGATGACGACGAGATGCTCGGCGCCCATGGCCTGGGTCAGCGCGGCGATCGACGCCACGTGCTCCCAGGTCTTCTCCCACACGGCCGGGCCGTGGTGCAGCCCGGTGAAGACGGTGCCGGCCGAGACCTTCAGGCCGCGCCGCCCGGTCTCCTCGGCGAGCGTGCGGGCGTCGCTGGGCAGATATCCGTACGGGCCCAGCTCGATCCACTCGTAGCCCGCCTCCGCGACCTCGTCGAGAAAGCGCTGCCAGGGGACTTGACGCGGATCGTCGGGGAACCAGACACCCCAGGAGTCGGGCGCCGAGCCGACGCGGATGCGCGAGGGGTGTGATGTCGGGCTTGTCGGGGTCGCCATGGGGCCAGCCTTCGGCGCACCGGGGAGCGTGTCAAGTGTTCGTCCGAATGTCCGGACAAAATGTTGACAGGCGGGCGGGGCGCGGCTAGACCGGTGCTACCGACCGCTGTCGAAGGGATCCTGCATGGCCCGCGATGAGTTCGACCTGATCACGATGGGGCGGATCGGGGTCGACCTGTATCCGTTGCAGGCGGGCGTGGGCCTGGCGGACGTGTCGTCGTTCGGGAAGTTCCTCGGCGGCTCCTCGACGAACGTCGCGGTCGCGGCGGCGCGGCTCGGGCTCCGCGCGGCCACCGTCAGCCGGACCGGGCGCGACCCCTTCGGGGACTATCTCCGGTCCCAGCTGCGGGAGTTCGGGGTCGACGAGCGCTGGGTGACCCCGGTCGACGGGCTTCCCACCCCGGTCACCTTCTGCGAGATCTTCCCGCCGGACGACTTCCCGCTCTACTTCTACCGTCGGCCCTCGGCGCCCGATCTGCAGATCGCTGCCGACGAACTCGACCTGGACGCCATCGGTTCCGCCGGGATCTTCTGGATGACCGGTACGGGACTGAGCGCCGAGCCCAGCCGTGGCGCGACGCTGGCGGCGCTGGCGCACCGTGCGCGGGGCGGGCACACGGTGTTCGACCTCGACTGGCGGCCCATGTTCTGGTCCGAGCCGGACGCGGCGCGGCCCTTCTACCGGGAGGCGCTGCGGCACGCGACCGTCGCCGTCGGCAATGTCGACGAGGTCGAGATCGCCACCGGTGAGCGTGAACCGGTCGCCGCCGCGCGGGCGTTGCTATCGTACGGGGTGCGGCTCGCCGTCGTGAAGCAGGGCCCGCGCGGGGTCCTCGCGATGACCTCGGACGGCGACGCGGCCGAGGTCCCGCCCCTCCCCGTCGAGGTCCTGAACGGGCTCGGCGCCGGTGACGCCTTCGGCGGCGCCCTGTGCCACGGCCTGCTGGCCGGCTGGGACCTGCCCCGCATGATGCGGTACGCCAACGCGGCCGGCGCGATCGTGGCGTCCCGCCTGGAGTGCTCGTCGGCGATGCCGGTCCCGGGGGAGGTGGCCGCCGCCCTGGCCGCCGGCCGGGTCCCGGTGGAGCCCGCGCGCGCAGTTCCCCGCGCCCCTGACGGGGCGCCGTCCGCCCCGACGTCCGAACCCGGCCGCGGCGCCGTCGTGGCTGGTCGCGCAGTTCCCCGCGCCCCTGGCGGGGCACTCGACCGCGGTGCTCAGGAAAATCAAGCCCCTCCGGCGGGCGGCACTCGACCGACGGCGGACTCCAATCAAGCCCCTCCGGCGATTGAGGAGCGGGGGCCGGGGCGGAGCCCCGGGGGGTGCGGCAAGGGGGCCCGCGCAGGGGATCCCGGGGCATTGGCCCGGCTCCGGGCCGAGCACCCCGAAGCCGTCGAGGAGGCCGCCACCACAAGAACCCGCCGAAAAATCCTCCCCGAGCCGAACACCCGCCTAATGATCATCGCCGCCGACCACCCGGCCCGCGGAGCCCTGGCGGCAGGCGACCACCCCCACGCCATGGCCGCCCGCGCCAACCTCCTGGAACGACTCCGGACAGCCCTGTCCCGCCCGGGCGTGGACGGCGTCCTCGCCTCCGCCGACGTACTCGACGACCTCCTCCTGCTCGGCGCCCTGGAGAACAAGGTCGTCATCGGCTCCATGAACCGCGGCGGACTCGCCGGCGCCGCCTTCGAACTCGACGACCGCTTCACCGGCTACCGCCCGAAGGACCTGACCCGCCGCCGTTTCGACGCGGGAAAACTCCTCCTGCGCATCGGCTACGACGACCCCGGCGAGGGCACGGTACGGACCCTGGAATCGGCGGCCCGCGCCGTCGACGCGATGGCCGAGCGCCGCCTCCCCGTGTTCGTCGAACCGTTCGTCTCCCACCGCGACCCCGCCACCGGAGCGCTGCGCAACGACCTGAGCGCCGACGCCGTGACCCGCTCCATCGCCGTCGCCTCCGGACTCGGCGGCACCTCCGCCTACACCTGGCTCAAGGTCCCCGTCGTCGACGACCCCGACACCATGGCCCGCGTCATGGAGACCTCCACCCTCCCGGCGGTGCTCCTCGGCGGCGACATCAAGGACGGCGACCAGGACGCCACGTACGAGAAATGGCGCACGGCGCTCCAACTCCCCACGGTGCAGGGCCTGGTGGTCGGACGCTCGCTGCTGTATCCGCCGGACGGCGACGTCGCCGCGGCGGTCGATACGGCCGTCGGGCTGCTGTAGAGAGGACAGTGGAGCAATGACCTACCTCCCCAGGGGCAGCGCCGCCGACGGCCCGTACACCCTGCACGTGGACCCCGACCGCATCCCGGGCAAGCCGCCCTGGTCCCGCGCCGGCCTGCGCATCGTCGAACTGGAGCCGGGCGGACGGCACGCCTTCGACACCGGCGAGAGCGAATGGATCGTGCTGCCGCTGACCGGCGGTTGCTCCGTGCGCACCCCGGAGCGGATCATCGAACTCCGCGGCAGAGCAAGCGTGTTCAGCGGCGCGAGCGACTTCGCGTACGTACCGCGCGACACCCGCGCAGAGATCGCCTCCGGTGCGGGAGGCCGCTTCGCCCTGGCAGGAGCGAAGTGCGGACGACGACTCCCCGTCCGCCACGGCCCCGCGCCGGAGGTTCCCGTCGAGGACCGGGGCAGCGGCACCAGCGCCCGCCAGGTCCGCAACTTTGCCGCCGCCGGCACCTTCGACTGCGACCAGCTCATCGCCGTCGAGGTGATCACGCCGGGCGGCAACTGGTCCTCGTACCCGCCCCACAAGCACGACGAGCACCGGCCGGGCGAGGAGTCGGAGCTGGAGGAGATCTACTACTTCGAGATCGACGGCCCGCCGGACGGCCCCGAGGGATACGGGTATCAGCGCGTGTCGCCGTCCCGCCCCGGCGGCACCGACCTGCTCGCCGAGGTCCGCACCGGCGACGCCGTCCTGGTGCCGGACGGCTGGCACGGCCCGTCGATCGCCCAGCCGGGTCACGCCATGTACTACCTGAACGTGATGGCGGGGCCCGGGGAGGAACGGGAGTGGAAGATCTGCTTCCACCCCGACCACGTGACGGAGGGATACCGATGACCGACCCGGCGACACAGCCGCCGCACACGGCCCCCACGACGCGGCTCACGACCGCGCAGGCCCTCGTCCGCTTCCTCTCCCGCCAGTACACAGAACGCGACGGCACCCGGCAGCGCCTGATCACCGGCGCCTGGGGCATCTTCGGGCACGGCAACGTGGCGGGGATCGGCCAGGCGCTGCTCCAGTACGCCGACGACCTGCCGTTCCACCAGGGCCGCAACGAACAGGCGATGGTGCACGCGGCCGTCGGCTACGCCCGTCAGCGCGACCGGCTCTCGGCGCACGCCGTCACCACCTCCATCGGCCCGGGCGCCACCAACCTCGTCACCGGCGCCGCCCTCGCCACGGTCAACCACCTCCCGGTGCTCCTCCTCCCCGGCGACGTGTTCGCGGCCCGCCCCGCCGACCCGGTGCTCCAGCAGCTCGAAGTCCCGTACGCGGGCGATGTGTCGGTCAACGACTGCCTGCGCCCGGTGTCGAGGTACTTCGACCGGATCACCCGCCCCGAGCAGCTGATCCCGGCCGCGCTCCAGGCGATGCGCGTCCTCGCCGACCCCGTCGACACCGGCGCCGTCACCCTCGCCCTGCCGCAGGACGTCCAGGCGGAGGCGTACGGCTGGCCGGAGGAGTTCTTCGCGGAGCGGGTCTGGACCGTCCGCCGCCCGGCCCCGGACCGCGCCGAACTGGCCGCCGCCGTCCAGGCGTTGACGGCCGCCGAGCGTCCGCTGATCATCGCGGGCGGCGGTGTCCACCACAGCGGCGCCGAGGACGCCCTCGCCGCCTTCGCCGAGGCCACCCGCATCCCGGTCGCGTCCACCCAGGCGGGCAAGGGGTCGCTCCGGTACGACCACCCGGCGGACGTCGGCGGCATCGGCCACACCGGCACCGCGACCGCGAACGAGCTGGCCCGCACCGCCGACCTGATCCTCGGCGTCGGCACCCGCTACACGGACTTCACCACGGCGTCGGGCACCCTCTTCGCCCACCCGGGCGTCCGCTTCCTGAACCTGAACATCGCCGCCTTCGACGCGCACAAGCTGGCCGCGCTGCCGCTGGTCGCGGACGCCCGCGAGGGCCTGACCGCGCTCGACCTCGCGATCGGCAAGAGCGTGCGCGCCACGCCCGCCCAGATCACCGAGTACACCGAGGACAAGGAGCGCTGGGAGTACCGCGTCGACGCCTGCTACACCGCCGACGACGACCTCGTCCACCCGACCCAGACCCAGGTCCTCGGCCTGCTCGACGCGCTGGTGACCGGCGACGACATCCTGATCAACGCGGCGGGCTCCCTCCCCGGCGACCTGCACAAACTCTGGCGCACCCGTTCCCGCGACCAGTACCACGTCGAGTACGGCTACTCCTGCATGGGCTACGAGATCCCGGCCGCCCTCGGCGTCGCCCTCGCCGCGCCCGGCCGCCCGGTGTGGGCGCTGGTCGGCGACGGCACGTACCTGATGAATCCCACCGAGCTGGTCACGGCGGTCCAGGAGAACGTCCCGGTCAAGATCGTGATTCTCCAGAACCACGGGTACGCGTCGATCGGCGGTCTCTCCGCGACCGTCGGCGCGGAGGGCTTCGGCACCCAGTACCGGTATCCGGGGCCGGAAGGGCCCTGCTCCGGGGCGCCGCTCCCCGTCGACCTCGCCGCCAACGCGGCCAGCCTCGGCCTGGACGTGCACCGGGCGAAAACGGTCAGGGAACTGCGCGAGGCGCTCGCCGCGGCCCGCGCCGCGACCCGGCCCACATGTGTCTACGTCGAGACCGAAACGGCAGACACAGTGTCGGGCCCGCCCCCCGCACAGGCGTGGTGGGATGTTCCCGTGGCCGAGACGGCCGACCGCCCGTCGACCGTCAAGGCCCGCGAGGAGTACGACCGGCACGTCACCGCTCGACGCCGCCACCTCTGAGACACCACAGGAGTTCCCCCATGACTGACAGCGTTGCCAAGACCGTCCACCACTGGATCGGCGGCAAGTCCGTCGAGGGCGTGTCCGGCCAGCACGGCCCGGTCACCGACCCGGCGACCGGCGCCGTGACGACCCGGGTCGACTTCGCCTCGGTCGACGAGGTGGACGCGGCGGTCGCGGCGGCCAAGGGGGCTTTCGCGAGCTGGGGCCAGTCCTCGCTGGCGAAGCGGACCGAGATCCTGTTCCGCTTCCGCGCGCTGCTCGACGCCAACCGCGACGCGATCGCCGAGCTGATCACCGCCGAGCACGGCAAGGTGCACTCGGACGCGCTCGGCGAGGTGGCCCGCGGCCTGGAGATCGTGGACCTGGCCTGCGGCATCAACGTCCAGCTGAAGGGCGAGCTGTCGATGCAGGTCGCCAGCCGCGTCGACGTCTCCTCGATCCGCCAGCCGCTGGGTGTCGTCGCGGGCATCACGCCGTTCAACTTCCCGGCGATGGTCCCGATGTGGATGTTCCCCATCGCCATCGCGTGCGGCAACACCTTCGTCCTGAAGCCCTCGGAGAAGGACCCGTCGGCCGCGATCAAGATCGCCGAGCTGCTGTCGGAGGCCGGCCTGCCGGACGGTGTCTTCAACGTCCTGCACGGTGACAAGGTCGCCGTGGACCGCCTCCTGGAGCACCCGGACGTCGCCGCGATCTCCTTCGTCGGCTCGACCCCGATCGCCCGCCACATCCACCGCACGGCCTCCGCCAACGGCAAGCGGGTGCAGGCGCTCGGCGGCGCCAAGAACCACATGCTGGTGCTGCCCGACGCCGACCTGGACGCCGCGGCCGACGCCGCCGTCTCGGCCGCGTACGGCTCGGCCGGTGAGCGCTGCATGGCGATCTCCGCGGTCGTCGCCGTCGGCTCGATCGGTGACGAGCTCGTCGCCAAGATCAAGGAGCGCGCCGAGAAGATCAAGATCGGCCCCGGCAACGACCCGGAGTCCGAGATGGGCCCGCTCATCACGGCCGCCCACCGCGACAAGGTCGCCTCGTACGTGAAGGGCGCCGCGGCCGAGGGCTGCGAGGTCGTCCTCGACGGCTCCGACTACACCGTCCCCGGCTTCGAGAACGGCCACTGGGTCGGCCTCAGCCTCCTGGACCGCGTCCCGACCTCCGCCAAGGCCTACCAGGACGAGATCTTCGGCCCGGTCCTGTGCGTGCTGCGCGCCGACACGTACGAGGAGGGCGTGGCGCTGATGAACGCCTCCCCCTTCGGCAACGGCACCGCGATCTTCACCCGCGACGGCGGCGCCGCCCGCCGCTTCCAGCTGGAGATCGAGGCCGGCATGGTCGGCGTCAACGTCCCGATCCCGGTCCCCGTCGGCTACCACTCCTTCGGCGGCTGGAAGGACAGCCTCTTCGGCGACCACCACATCTACGGCAACGACGGCACGCACTTCTACACCCGCGGCAAGGTCGTCACGACCCGCTGGCCGGACCCGTCCGACGCCCCCGCGGGCGTGGACCTGGGCTTCCCGCGCAACCACTGATCCGGTACGGGTGCGAAAGCGGCCCGAACAGTGACCCCCTGGCGCGGCCGGCCAGGGGGTTTCTGCTGCGCCATCGCCCGTGGCCCTACTCGGGGGTGCGGCCGTACCGCTCGACGGCGGCCTTGGTGGTCGACCGGTCGACGAGACGCAGTTCCCACGGCCCTGTGTTCACGTCGAAGTCCTTCCCGAACCCGACCCACTTACCGGCCATACGTCTCCCGGTCGGCTCGACGAGCAGCTGAATCGCCCCGTGATACCGGGCTCCCTGGTAGTACCCGTCGGATGCCGTCTGCTCGGTCCACGTGCCCGTGACGATGTTCCGGTCCACGGTGAGGTCGAGGTGCAGGGGGCTGTCCGGGTTCGTCGATGCGCCGGGCAGAGACTCGGCCGTGAGCCGGTTCCCCCGGTGGACCACAAGCACGTAGTGCTTGCAGTCGTACGTTTGGTCTCGGCTCGACGAGTAGAACTCGTACCGGCTGAGCCAGATCCCCGAGCAGTCGTCGCCAACGGGCTGAGCGGCCGTCTCGCCGTCCTCCACGGCCTCCGTCATCCCGGTACCTCCGGCATCCATGTCGTGACCTCCCGCGCCATCCGCATGGACTTTGGCGCCCGGCAGGGGCAGAGCGAACCCCAGGGACTCGATCGGCCGTCCCGTGGCGTGTTCCAAAGCGCGTGCGTACAGCGGGCGGCACGTGCGAGTCCGCCCCGACTCCCAACGCTGGATCAGCCGCTTCGAAGCGTCGTTCGGTTCCCCCAACTCGTCACCGGCTGAACGGACTCTTGCCGCGAACTCATCGAGGCTCAACCGCATGCCGATACGCACGGCACGCAGCACATCGTTTGCCTGAACCTGTGCTGTGGTCATGGCGATCACGGTAGACCTGTCACCGGATGAATGACACCGGTTTGACACCCCCAGGGGGCTTGCAAGGGACGCCCCATCGACGCCTTGAACGTCGCCGCGATGGTCGCGCCCGATCCGGACCATGAACGTCATGTCCATCCGCATCAGCGCGTACACGGTGAGAGCCGACGGATCACAGACGAAGCCGAGAACCCTCCACGAGGGAGAGGGCGGGGAGCCTCTGACAACCAGCGTCATGCCGCCGTGTTCGTGTCCCCGGTGCAGGGGTGGACGACACAACCGGAGCACCACGACCCCCCTACGTGGAGGCAGACCAGCATGAGTACAGCCGTGAAGATCCGCGACCCCAGGACGTACGTCACGCCGGACATGTGGGACCGGCAAGTAGCGCTTCTCCTGCGCAACTCGGAGAACACCCGGGAACTGGCGGAGCGCAAGTTCGGGCAGGCCGTGGCCTACCTGGTCACATGCGGGGAGAACCCGGATCTCCTCATGGGCCCGACGCACGCGGTCGACGAAGCGTGGCACTCGTTCATGCTCGACTCGATCCACTACTCGCACTTCACGAACCGGCACTTCGGCCGGTACCTCCACCACGTCCCGGAGCTGAGCGAGGGCAGCGACTCGAAGGACGGCGGCCCGCTCGTGCTGGAACGGACCATCACCGCCATCAAGGCGGCGGGGTTCGAGATCGATGCCGACCTGTGGGCCATGGTGGACGCGGCCGACTGCAACCAGTGCCACGCCGGATGCCACGATTCCCCCAAGTAGCGAACCACGACATGTGAGTTGGGGTCCGCCCTCGTACCTTGGGGGCGGACCCCTCCCGTTGGAAAGGATCATGCATGTCGTTGGCTGAGTCCTGGGATCGGTACGCGGTCGGCGGCACGCCCCGCAGAACGGTGAACGCGCGGGGCGAGGTGACGTGGTTCAACTGGACCCAGTACGCCGACCACGGCCCGAACGAGGGGCTGCTGGGGCCCGTGGCGGGGCGCCGGGTACTGGAACTGGGCTCCGGGAACGGCAGCAACCTCGCGCACTTGGTGACGCTCGGCGCGATCGGCGTAGGCGTGGACGTCGCCCCGGCCCGCGAAGCTGTCGCGCGGGAACGCTGGGGCCACCTGTCCGGGCTCGAGCTCCGTACCGCAGAGGCAGCGGCGTTCCTTACCGAGACTGCCGACACGTTCGATGTGGTGCTTTCGGTCTTCGGTGCCGTCTGGTTCGTCGACCCGGCCACGCTGCTCCCGCTCATCCGGTCCCGGATGGCTCCGGGCGGCATCCTGGCGTTCTCCCATCTGCCCCCGGGAGTCCGGACACCGGAGCCGGGCAAGGCAGGGATGCGGCACGACCACACCCCGGACGAGTGGACGGTGCTTCTTGCGGCTCACGGCTTCTCGGACGCGTCCGCCGTCATCGTGGACCCGCCGGAAGGCAAGAGCGTCGGCACGATGCTCGCGCACGCTGCAGCGGTCTGAGCGGGACGCCGATGCCCTGTCACGGACGACGTGGCCAGGACAACTCGCTGGGCAGACACGCGGCAGACGGGAAGGATGCCCCTATGGAACAGCCCGCCACCGTCGCCTGGCAGTACGTGGTGCGATTGATCTTTCCGGAAGACCTGCCGATGGCAGCGGCTGATCTCCTGGCCGCGGGTCACGACTCTCCTTCACTGGGCGACCTGGCGGGTCGTTCTCGACGTGAAGACACCTCTGAGATTGATCAGCTCTTCCTGAACGCCATGGACGACCTCGGAGTCCCGGTCCCGGACGAGGAGACCGCTGAACGCTGCCTCCTGCGTCACCTGGCGACACAACTGTCCGCCACAATGCCGTATCGCCGAGGGAGGCCGCGGCTCGGGTCTCGCAGGGGCTCGCCGCGCTGACAGATCCTGAGCGTGCATTCGTGGCAGCCATGGAAGAGGAGTACTACCTCGACTACTTGTCTCCCGAAAATCTACGGGCCTGGGAGAACGCTGTACGCCTCGCGGCGGAGGCTTTGGCCCGCAGCAAGGCGCCCCGCCCGTCATCGTGACGGGCGGGAAGCTCTGCGTGGGCGTGCGTCACTGCCCCAGTGACTGGTCCCGCTGCTTCTCTACCATGTCGGTCAGGTCGCCCGTGTCGGACACGGGCGGGGCGGTGATCGGCTTGGTGGCGCCGAACTTCAGGTAGTCCATCGTCACGTCCATGCCGCCGCCGTGCTGCTTCACGCGGACGGGCAGGTCGTCGCCGTCGACCCAGATGTCGTACGTGAGCCGGCCGCCGCTGGTGGCGAGGGACTTCAGCGCAGCCTTCTTCTCCGCGGCGCTGAACCTGGAGTTCCCGGTGACCTGGTCCGCGCCAATGCTGCCCCGGTAGTGCACGGCCTTCTTGCCGCGGACGGTCTCCTTGCCGACTACCTTCACGTTCTTGGAGGCGCCGAGGTAGCGCAGCCCGGTGGTCGGGTCGGCGTTGTCCGCGGCGGAGTCCGCGCCCGCCTCTCCCAGCACGGCGGAGACGTCGACGCGTGCCCAGTGCTTGCCCTTGAGCGGGCCGCTCGGCTGCGGGTCGATCTCGTAGAAGTAGGCGCCGTCGACCACCTTGACCTGCATGGTCGGGTCGTCCTGGAGGCTCGACATCTTGGCGTTGGCGGTATCCATCTGCAGGTCCATCGCGGTGCCGTCGCCCCACGAGTACGTGCCGTTCATGGCGACCGGCTTGCCGCCCGACGCGGTCAGGACGGTCGTCGTCTCGACCTGTGCCGAGCCGAGCCCGGACGCCTTGTCGGAGGCGCGGGTCAGCGCCGCCATCACCGAACCGGCGTGGCCGACGGCGCCGGCGGTCTTCCTCGCGGTGTCCGCGCTGCAGGCCGTCGTCGCGGTCAGCGCGGCGAGCGTGATGCCTGCCCAGGCCACGGTCCGTGTGTGCTTCATCTGTTCTGTCCCCGCCCCTTGTGGTGCTGTGTCGTGGTGCCGGGCGGACTTTAGCGGGCGAGAGGTCATGCACACATCTCAATAGACAAATCCGGCGATAGGGGCGCGACGGGTGTCCGGACTCCGGACGAGTTCCGAAGAACTTCGGAGGATGCGCTGCGGTTCCCGAACAGAGGGGATGTATCGGGCGTCGGAAGTGTGACGACGCGGAAGCCTTCGATAGCAAGGTCAACTGTCCATCTCGCTGTGTGGAAAGCGGTCTACTTTGCGAACAGCTAAGGAAGTGCGGGCGGTTCGTGCGCGGGCCGCGTACGGAATCCGTAGGGAAACGGCCGTTGACGTTCCGGTTATCGACGATGTTCGATAACGCGCCGGGAGCGACGCACCACCCCATCCCCACAGCCTGTTCAGCCTTCGGAGGCGATAGCGCTCCCGCCCGAACCCCGCTGCCGTACGAGTCGATCGGAACCGCTCCATGACCGACACGCTTCGCCCGACCGCCGTCCCCGTGGACGCGCCGGAACCCGGTGCGTCCCCTCAGAAGCTCAAGCGTTCCATCGGCGTCGTCGGCGGCACCCTGCTCACGCTGTCGTGCGTGACGCCCGCCTCCACGCTCTTCGTCGTCGTCCCCGACCTCTTCGGCGACCTCGGCACCGCGACCGCCCTCACCATCGCCATCGGCTCGCTCCTCTGTATCGGCGTGGCGTTCTGCTACTCGGAGCTGGGCACCCTCATCCCCAGCGCGGGCGGCGAGTACGCCATGGTCACGACGCTGGCGGGCCGGCTCGCGGGCTGGCTGGTCTTCGTGCTCTCCCTGCTGGTCGTGATGATCGTGCCCCCGGTGATCGCCATGGGCACGGCCGACTACCTGGCCCCGCTGGTCCATCTCGACCCGTCCGTCGCGGGCGCCGGTGTGATGGGCCTGGCCACCCTCGCCGGGCTGCTCGACCTGCGCGCCAACGCCTGGATCACCGGCATCTTCCTGGTCCTGGAGGTCATCGCGGCCGCTGTCGTCGCGGTCCTCGGCTTCGCCCACTCCGAGCGCGGCGCGGGCTCGCTGTTCTCGATGCAGGTGGCGGGCGACGGCGGCCACACGGACACCGTCACGGCGATGCTCGTCGTCTCGGGACTCGCGATCGCCCTCTTCGTCACGCAGGGCTTCTCGACGGCCGTCTACCTCTCCGAGGAACTGGAGAACCCCCGTACCTCCGTGGCCCGCACCGTCCTGGCCACCCTCGCCATCTCCACGGTGATCATCCTCGTACCGGTCGCGGCCATCACGATGGGCGCCCCGGACCTCGCGTCGCTCACCTCGGGCAACATCAGCGGCATGGTCGAGGCCTGGTCGAACTCGGCCGTCGGCACCTTCGTCTCGCTCTGCGTCGCGCTCGCCATCATCAACGCGGGCATCGTCATGGTCATCCAGAACTCCCGCGTGCTCTTCGCCTCCGCCCGCGACAAGGCGTGGCCCGAGCCGGTCAACCGGGGCCTGGCCAAGCTCGGCCGCTTCGGCTCCCCGTGGGTCGCGACGCTGGTCGTCGGCGTGCCCGGAGCTGCCCTGTGCTTCGTCAACCTGGACACCCTGTACGGCGTCACCGGCGTCTCCGTCACCGGCATGTACCTGCTCGTCGCGATCGCGGCGCTGCTGGCCCGGCGCGGCCACCACCGCGAGCAGTCCGCCTGGCGCATGCCGCTGTGGCCCGCGGTGCCGGTGCTGCTGATCGCGGTGATGGCGTACATCCTCGTCGAGCAGGAGGTCGCGTACCTGCTGTGGACGGGCGGGATCACGGCCGTCGCGACGCTCTACTGGGCCTTCTACTTGCGGCCGCGCCGCGAGACGCGCTGGCTGGTGTCGCTGCCGGAGGACGCGCAGGCGTAGCGCCCGACAGCGCGGGGGCGGTTTCCGGTCACTTCGGTGGCGCGGGACCGGCGGGGCCTGGTGAGTGCCGGCGGGCGTCGATAGCGTGCCGGAAGTTGCCGGTGTCACCTCCGCTGTGACAGACGGGAACAACGGGGCCCGCCTGTCCGCCGCGCCGTCGTGACCCGGAGGATGACCATGGCTTCCCGTACCGCGCAGGTCCGATGGCCATGGGTGGTGGCGGCGGTGGTCGCCGGTCTCGTTCTCGTCCCCCTCCTCGTGGAGACGGCCGCGTACGCCGTCGTCCCGGTCACCTCCCGCGCCCCGGGTCCGGCGCACCGGGCCCCGCTGCCCGGTGGTCCCCGGGAGCCCGAGCCCGCGCCGGACCCGGGCCTGGACCCCGTTCCCTGGATCGCGGGCGGCGTCGGGGCCGTCGTGCTCGTCGGCGGCGCGATCATCGGGCTCTCCCTGCGCGCCGGGCGACGGCACGGCTGACGGCCACCGCGATGTCAGGCGGCCCCGGCCGTCACCACAGGGCCGCCGTCTCCACCGGTGCGCCCGACACCAGGGACGCGTTTCCGGCCACCCCGACGGCCAGCGCGAGTGCGCCGTCCCGCGCGGTGGCCCCCTTCCCGGCGGCGGGCGCGGCACCCTCGTCGGAGCCGTCGCCCAGCGGGCCGAAGAGCTCCTTCAGCATGCGCAGGTCGCCGCCGCCGTGGGAGCCGGCCGCCTGCTCGTAACCGATCTCGCGCGGTTCCTCCCACAGCGGGCGCAGCAGGATCGAGGTGCGGCCCGGGTGCGCCATCACCACGCCGCCGTGGGAGCCCTCGGCGCCGGCCGTCGGGCGCGGCGGCTGCCAGGTGTTCTCCTCGACCTCCAGTTCGAGGCGGCCGCCCGTGCCGTTGAACATGACGCGGTAGCCCTCCCAGGGTGAGTAGGCCGTCAGGTGGTACGTCATCGTGGCGCCGGTGTCGTAGCGGACCAGGACCGACAGGTCGTCCTCGATGTCGATGGCGTCGCCGAAGACGTTGCGGTCGCGGACGTAGGCGGAGTCGCCGGCCGCCTCCGCCGCCACGTAGAGGGAGCCGAGGTCCGGGTCGGCCGTCAGGTCGATCGCGAAGGGGTCGGCCGCCGCCTCGGCGGAACCGTGCGCGCGGACGTAGTCGCGGCGCAGGCCGGTGCGTTCGCCGTTGTCGCGGCCGTAGAAGACGAGACCGCCCTCGGCGTGGACGCGCGTCGGGGCCGCGCCCAGCCACCAGTTGACCAGGTCGAAGTGGTGGCCGGACTTGTGGACCAGCAGGCCGCCGCTGTGCCGCTTCTCGCGGTGCCAGCGACGGAAGTAGTCGGCGCCGTGCCGGACGTCGAGCAGCCATTCGAAGTGCACCGAGCGGATCTCGCCGATCGCGCCGTCGTGCAGGAGCTGCCAGACCTTCTCGTGGGCCGGGTTGTAGCGGTAGTTGAACGTCACGGACAGTTCGCCGCCGGTGCGGTCGAGGGTGTCGAGGATCGTCGCGCACTTCGCCGCGTCCGTCGTCATCGGCTTCTCCGTCACGACCCGGCAGCCCGCCTTCAGAGCCGCCGTGATGTACGTGTGGTGCGTCGCGTCGACCGTCGTGACCAGCACCTCGTCGATGCTGTGGCTGCGCACGGCCGCGGCGAAGTCCTCCGGGGCGCAGGTCGCCGCCGCCCGCGCGCCGAGGGAGGTGAGGAGGGCGTTGTGGTGGGCGGCCCGGGTCGGGCTGGGGTCCGACAGGAGGGCCACGTCGTAGTGGGCGCGGGCGGCGAGCGCCTTCGTGTACATCTGGGCGCGGTGGCCGGTGCCGATGATCGCGGCGCGTCGGGTGGTCATGGTCGGGCGTCCTTTCGTGGGGCCGGTGGGGCGGCGGACGATCAACTCGCTGTCCAGAAGCCTGCGATCGGCGGGCGAGCCGCGTCAACGGTTCGGGCAAGCGCTTTCTGCCGGCCCCGCGAAGTGCCAGGCGATCACCTGGCACGGCCCTTCCTGCGTGCCGCCCGCACTCCGGTACGTGGCGAGGGCCGCGTCGTTGTCGAGGTCCACGCCGACCCACATTCCGTGGCAGCCGAGCCCGGCGGCCAGGTCCGCGAGCGTGCGGACCAGTGCCCGGGCGATCCCGCGCCGCCGGTACGGCTCGGCGACGGCGAGTTCGTAGAGGAACATCTCGCGGCCCTTGTCGGGATGCACGGTCTCGACACCGCTGACGAAGCCGGCCGGCTCGTCGTCCGCGTGCGCGAGGTAGAGGTGGTGGCCCGGCGCCGCGAGGAACTCGGCGGCCCACTCCTCGCGCGGCGGGGTGTCGAACAGGGCTGCCGCCGTGTGCAGTTGGGCGGTCGAGGTGGCTCGGACGATGCGCATGGGTGAGTCGTAGCACGGTGAGGTGCGCGGGGCGGGGCACGCGCGGCGGGTCCCGCGGGCGGGTTCCGGGCTGTTTCGGGTGGTGAGGGGCGGGCAGGCGGGGCGGAGCCGTTCCTTCCGCGTCCGCTCGTGACGAGCCCGTCGGCAGTGAGCCCGCTCGTACCGCGTGCGCTCGCCCCGGGTCCGTCCGTACCGCGTCCGTGGTAGGCGAGCGGCGCGCCGTACTACCCCGGGAGGGCACCTGGCTCAGACCGGGGGCGGCGGTAACTGTCAGTGGCGACCCCTACCGTTGAGGCATGGATCTGAGAGTGCGCGCATGGCGTGAGCGAGTACGCGGAAAGCCGCGGCGGTGGATCGCCGCCGCGGCCGCCCTTGTGGTGCTCGCGGGCGCCGGGACCTGGACGGCCGCGGCGTCGTCGGGGTCGGCGCCCACGGTGCACCGCCAGGACCGGATGATGGCCATGGGCGGCGGTGTCCGCATCGACACGTCGTACTTCACGACGGGACCCGCGAGCGAGCGGCGGCCCGCCGTGCTGCTCACGCACGGCTTCGGCGGCAGCAAGGCCGACGTGCGCGGCGAGGCCGAGAAGCTGGCCCGGCACGGATACGCGGTGCTGACGTGGTCGGCGCGCGGCTTCGGGAGGTCCACCGGCAAGATCGGGCTGAACGACCCGAGGGGCGAGGTCGCCGACGTCTCACGGCTGGTCGACTGGCTGGCGAAGCGGCCCGAGGTGCAGCTCGACAAGGCGGGCGACCCGCGCGTCGGCGCGACCGGCGCCTCGTACGGCGGGGCGGTGTCGCTGCTCGCGGCCGCCCACGACCGGCGGATCGACGCCATCGCACCGCAGATCACGTACTGGAACCTCGCGGACGCCCTGTTCCCCGACGGGGTGTTCAAGAAGCTGTGGGCCGGGATCTTCTTCACCTCCGGCTCGGCGAACATCGGCTCGCGCACCAGCGAGGCGGGCCTGAAGTGCGGGCGGTTCCGGGAGGAGCTGTGCGCCATGTACCAGCGGGTCGCGGTCTCCGGCGAGCCGGACGCGGCGGCCCGCAAGCTCCTGGAGGAGCGCAGCCCGTCCGCCGTCGGCGACCGCATCAAGGTGCCCACGCTGATCGCGCAGGGCCAGACCGACTCGCTCTTCCCGCTCGGACAGGCTGACGCCATGGCCCGTCAGATCAAGGCCAATCACGCCCCGGTCGACGTGGACTGGCTGGACGGCGGGCACGACGGCGGCGACATGGAGCTCGACCGGATGTCCGGGCGCGTGACGTCCTGGTTCGACCGGTACCTGAAGGACGAGCCGGGCGTCGACACCGGCCCGGCGTTCCGTGTCACCCGCAGCGGCGGCGTCGACACCACCGACGGCGCGGCCACGCTGCGCGGCGCGAGCGGCGACCGGTATCCGGGGCTGCGCGGCGAGCGGCGGGTCGGCGTGCCGCTGAAGTCCGCCACCGAGACGTTCCAGAACCCGCCGGGCGGCGGCCCGCCGTCCATCTCCTCGGTGCCCGGCCTCGGCTCCCTGGCCAATCTCTCCTCGCTCGGAGTGGGCGTCTCGCTCGACTTCCCCGGGCAGTTCGCGCGCTTCGACTCGGCGCCGCTGTCCAGGTCCGTGCGCATCACCGGATCACCGACGGTCACGGCCCACGTGAAGTCCTCCACCGGCACGGCCGTCCTGTTCGCGAAGGTCTACGACGCCGGGCCCGGCGGCGCCCGCGAGGTGCTGCCGTCCCAGTTGGTCACGCCGGTGAAGGTGACGGGCGCGGGCGGCTCCGGCAAGGACGTGCGGATCACCCTCCCGGCCATCGACCACCAGGTGCAGAAGGGGCACAAGCTGCGGCTCGTGCTCTCCGCGACGGACCTGGGCTACGCGTCGCCGGACGAGCCCGCCACTTACCAGGTGTCCGTGGCCGGAGGACTGAGCCTGCCGACGGCGCCCGACGTGCGGACCGCCGACACGCCGCTGCCCGGCTGGGTGTGGTGGCTGCCGCTCGGCGCGGCCGTCGTCGCCGCGGGGCTGCTGCTCACCGCGCGCCGCCGGACGACGGCACCGGCGCCCGACCCGGCGCTGGCCGACGTCCCGCTCCAGATCACCGACCTCAGCAAGCGGTACGCGAAGTCGAGCGACCGGTACGCCGTCCGTGACCTGTCCTTCCGCGTCGAGAAGGGCCAGGTCCTCGGCCTCCTCGGGCCGAACGGCGCGGGCAAGACGACGACGCTGCGCATGCTCATGGGCCTGATCGGTCCGGACGCGGGCGAGATCCGGGTCTTCGGGCACGCGATCCGTCCGGGTGCCCCGGTGCTGTCCCGGGTGGGCGCCTTCGTCGAGGGCGCCGGTTTCCTGCCGCACCTGTCCGGCCGGGAGAACCTGGAGCTGTACTGGAAGGCCACGGGCCGCCCGGCCGAGGACGCCCACATGGACGAGGCGCTGGAGATCGCCGGGCTCGGTGACGCGCTCGCCCGCGCCGTGCGCACCTACTCGCAGGGCATGCGGCAGCGGCTCGCCATCGCGCAGGCCATGCTCGGCCTGCCCGACCTGCTGATCCTGGACGAGCCGACCAACGGCCTCGATCCGCCGCAGATCCGAGAGATGCGCGAGGTGATGATCCGGTACGCGCGCGGTGGGCGCACCGTCATCGTCTCCAGCCATCTCCTCGCCGAGGTGGAGCAGTCCTGCACGCACCTGGTCGTCATGGACCGGGGCCGTCTGGTGCAGGCCGGGCCAGTCGACCGGATCGTCGGCTCCGGGGACACGCTGCTGGTCGGCCTGGCCGGGGACGTCGCCGATCCGGTGGTGGAGAAGGTGGCCGCGCTGTCCGGCGTGGAGTCCGTCGTCCGTGCCGACGACGGCCTCCTGGTCCGCCTGTCCCCGTCCGCCGACGAGCCCGCCGGGGCGCCGGCCGCGCGCTTGCTGGCCGACTTGGTCCGCCTGGACATCCCGGTGAAGTCCATGGGCCCGCACCGCCGCCTGGAGGACGCCTTCCTCACGCTGATCGGAGACACCCCGTGACGCCCGCGACCTGGCGGGGGCCGGCCGCGCAGTTCCTCCCCGCGCCCCTGGGTGGTTCTTCGGGTGCGGCACCGTCGTGGCTGGTCGCGCAGTTCCCCGCGCCCCTGAGATGCGCACTTCGTGCGGCATCTCATCGAGGGAGGTGCGGCGGGCTGCCTCAAAGCCGCGGCCCCCAATGGGGAGCCGCTGCCTCAAAGGGCGGCGCGCCCAGCCCAGCCCCAAGGGGAGGCTGCGCGCAGCGCACGCCTCAGGGGCGCGGGGAACTGCGCGACCAGCCCGCACCGGCCGGGAGCCGAATGACGGTCGATCAGGGGCGCGGGGAACTGCGCGACCAGCCCGCACCGGCCGGGAGCCGAATGACGGTCGATCAGGGGCGCGGGGAACTGCGCGAGAAGGCCTGCCCATGGACAGCGCGCCGCAGCGCCGGAGGACACCGATGACCACCAGCACCGTCACAGAACTCGCAGACGGCTACCGCCCAAACCGCACTCTCCCCCTCCGAGTCGAACTGGCCCGCCAGATCAAGCGCCGCCGCACCCTGGCCATGGCAGCGGTACTGGCCCTGCTGCCGTTCGTGCTGGCCATCGCGTTCGCGATCGGAGGCGACCCGAGCAGCAGAAGCGGCCGGGTGACGCTGATGGACACGGCCACGGCGTCGGGCGCCAACTTCGCGGCGACGTGCCTGTTCGTCTCCGCCGGGTTCCTGCTGGTCATCCCGGTGGCCCTGTTCTGCGGCGACACCGTCGCCTCGGAGGCCGGCTGGTCCAGCCTGCGCTACCTCCTGGCGGCACCGGTGCCCCGGGCCCGCCTGCTCCGGTCCAAGCTGACGGTCGCGCTGGGCCTCAGCCTCGCCGCGATCGTGCTGCTCCCCGTGGTCGCGCTCGCCGTCGGCACGGCCGCGTACGGCTGGGGGCCGCTGGAGATCCCGACCGGCGGCGCCCTGTCCGCGGGCGCGGCGACGCAGCGGCTGCTCGTCGTCATCGCGTACGTCTTCCTGTCCCAACTGGTCACGGCGGGCCTCGCGTTCTGGCTGTCGACCAAGACGGACAACCCGCTGGGCGCGGTCGGCGGCGCGGTGTTCCTGACCATCGTCGGCAATGTCCTCGACGCGGTGACGGCGCTCGGCCACTGGCGCGACTTCCTGCCCGCGCACTGGCAGTTCGCCTGGGCGGACGTGATCCAGCCGCAGCCCGAATGGAGCGGCATGATCCAGGGGACGTCGGTGTCGGTGGCGTACGCGCTGGTGCTGTTCGCGCTCGCCTTCCGGGGCTTCTCCCGCAAGGACGTGGTGTCGTAGGCGCCGCAGCCCGGGCAACATGACCGCCGGGTCTCCGGAGGATCACCCACCGGTCACAACAGCCCACCCCCGTAACCGCTTCGAGGCCAAGGCGCAATCGCCCGGGACGAACATCCGGGCCGCCCCGCACGTCACAGTCACAAGGTCGCCGGTACCACCGGCGCGGGACGAGCGGGAGGGCCGTATGAGGACCGGACCGGACGGATCACGGGGGAGGCGCCACCGCGCCGCGGCAGTGCTCGCCGCGGCGCTCGCCGGCGGACTGCTGGTGACGGGCTGCAGCGCGACAGGAACGTCGGGATCGTCCGCCGACAAGGCCGGGCGGGCCAACGGCCCCGCCGCCTCCGCGGCCCCGCGCGAAAGCGACAGCGGCGACGACGGCAAGGAGGGCCCCTCCGACCACCGCTCCACCTTCGCCCTCGACGTGGACACCGCCTCCTACGGCTACGCCCGCCGCACCCTGGCCGACGGCCGCCTGCCCGACGCGGGTTCGGTCCGCCCGGAGGAGTTCGTCAACAGCTTCCGGCAGGGCTACCCGCGCCCCACGGGCAACGGCTTCTCCGTGACCGTGGACGGCGCCCGCACCGGGGACGACGGCTGGCGTCTGATGCGGGTCGGTCTCGCCACGGCGCAGCCACCGGCGGACGGCGAACGGGCGCCGGTGACGCTGACGTTCGTCGTCGACATCTCCGGTTCGATGGGGCAGCCCGGCCGCCTCGACCTGGTCCGCAGCTCCCTGTCGCAGCTCACCGAGCGGCTCCGCGCCGACGACTCGATCGCCCTGGTCACCTTCAGCGGGGAGGCGCGGACGGTGCTCCCGATGACCCGCCTGGGCATCAAGGGCGGCCCGGTCCGCGAGGAGGTCCAGGACGCCGTCGACACCCTCGAGGCCACCGACTCCACCAACCTGGGGGCGGGCATCACCACCGGCTACGCCACCGCCGTGAAGGGAGCGAGGCCCGGGGCGACGAACCGGGTCGTCCTCCTCTCCGACGCCCTCGCCAACACCGGTGAGACCGACGCCGAGGCGATCCTGGACCGGGTCGCCGACGCCCGCCGCGAGCACGGCATCACCCTCTTCGGCGTGGGCGTTGGCAGCGACTACGGCGACGCGCTCATGGAACAGCTCGCGGACCAGGGCGACGGCCACACCTCCTACGTGTCGTCGGAGGACGAGGCCCGCAAGGTCTTCACCGAACAGCTGCCCGCCAACATCGAGTTGCGGGCCCGCGACGCCAAGGCGCAGGTCGCCTTCGACCAGGACACCGTCGCTGATTTCCGGCTCCTCGGCTACGACGACCGCCGCGTCGCCGACGACGACTTCCGGGACGACAGCGTCGACGGCGGGGAGATCGGCCCCGGCCACACGGTGACGGCGTTGTACGCGGTCAGGCTCCGCGACGGCGCGCGGTCCGGCCGGGTCGCGAAGGCCACGGTGCGCTGGCTCGACCCGGAGAGCCGGAAGCCCCGGGAGGCCTCCGGCGACATCGCGGTCTCCGCGCTCGGCGGGGACCTCTGGTCCAAGGAGACCTCGCCCCGGCTGCGGGTGGACGCCGTCGCCGCCTACTTCGCTCACCGCTTGGGCGAGGGTGCGAGTGAGCCGTATCCGGGGGAGCCGGGGTTGCCCGAACTCTCTCGGAGGGCTGCGGGGTTGACCTCCGCGACGGAGGATCCGGACGTCACGGAGCTCGCGGACGCGGTGCGCTCCGCGAGTCGCTTGCGCCTCGACGACTGACGCTGCCATGTCCGCGGGTTCGTCGGGCGCGGCTCTCGTCGTGGCCGGTCGCGCAGTTCCCCGCGCCCCTGAAACGAGCTCCGCTCGTCCAGGGGCGCGACCAGCCCCCACCGGCCCGCACCCGACGAACCGCCCCCCCCGATACCGGCCCCCCGAAGCGCACCGTCAGCGAATCTGTCGCCCCGAGATGGCCCGCGCGATCACAAGTCGCTGGATCTCGCTCGTGCCCTCGAAGATCGTGTAGATCTTCGCGTCGCGATACATCCGCTCCACCGGATGCTCCCTGCTGTACCCGGCCCCGCCGAGCACCTGGATCGCCTTCTCGGTGGAGGCGACGGCCAGTTCACCGGCGCGCAGCTTCGACATCGAGCCCTGACCGGCGTCGAAGACCTTGTCGTTGCGGGCCATCCAGGACGCCTGCCAGATCAGCAGCCGGCACGCCTCGATCTCCGTACGGAGATCGGCGAGGGCGAACGCGATGGCCTGGTTCTCGATGATGGGCCGGCCGAAGGCGTGCCGGTCGCCCGCGTACTCCAGCGCGTACTCGTACGCGGCGCGCGCGATGCCCAGCGCCTGCGCGCCGACCGTCGGCCGGCTCACCTCGAACGTCGACATCGCGGCCTGCCCCTTGGCCCGGCCGCCCTCGCGGGCCCGCGCGAGCCGCGCGTCCAGCTTCTCCTTGCCGCCGAGCAGGCAGTGCCCCGGAACCCGTACGTCGTCGAGGAAGACGTCCGCAGTGTGCGAGGCGCGCAGCCCCAGCTTGCGCATCTTCTTGGCGCCTTCGAGGCCGCGCGTGCCCGGCGGCACGATGAACGCGGCCTGTCCGCGCGAGCCCAGCTCGGGGTCGACGGAGGCGATGACCACGTGGACGTTGGCGATGCCGCCGTTGGTGATCCAGGCCTTCTGGCCGCTGAGCACCCATTCGTCGCGCGCCTCGTCGTACCGGGCCCGCGTCCGCATCGCCGCCACGTCCGAACCGGCCTGCGGCTCGGACACGCAGAAGGCCGCCACCTTCGGGTCGTCCTCGTCGCCGAAGCACTGCGGCACCCACTCGGCCAGCTGGTCGGGCGTGCCGGACGAGAAGATCCCGGCGACCGCGAGCGAGGTGCCGAACAGTGCCATGCCGATGCCCGCGTCGCCCCAGAACAGCTCCTCGTTGGCGATCTGGAGTGAGATGCCGCTCGGGTCGCCGAACAGCTCGGCGAGCGACTCGAACCCGTACAGGCCGATCTTCGCGGCCTCCTGGATCACCGGCCAGGGGGTCTCCTCGCGCTCGTCCCACTCGGCGGCGGCCGGGCGGACCACGTCCGCCGCGAAGCCGTGCACCCAGTCGCGCAGGTCCCGCTGCTCTTCGTCCAGTTCGAGAGAGAAAGCCATGACCGAACCCCGCCCCGCCCCTACGCCTTGGGAATGTCGAAGTAGCGGGTCAGGCCCGCCGCGAGCGCGACATCGCCCGCGATCTTCACCTTGCGCATCATGAACATCGTGACCGGCGAGGAGTTCCCGGACACCAGCTTCAGGAAGTCGGCGTCGCCCATGACGAGCGTGACGCGCGGCTCGGCGTTCGAACGGCCCTCGGTCACCGTGCACGCGCCGTTCGCGATCTTCGTCTCGTAGACCGCCTCGTCGGTGTCGCCCTGCCCGGTCACCTTCCAGCGGATCAGCGCGTCGAGGGAGCCCGCGACATCCGGCTTGAACTGCCGCTCCATGCGCCCGAACACCTCCTTCAGGACCCGGGCGCGCAGCGCGGCGTCCTGCGCGATCTCGTTGATCTCCTTCGCGGAGAGCCCCTTCACGATCCGGGCGAACTCCTCGGGCGTGACGCTCGCGAAGTCGAGGGAGGCGATGTCGTCGGCACCACTCATGGACCCAGTCTCCTTACTGCCAAGTAAACTTACTACTTGGTAAGGTTACGGCGAGGTAGGTAGGCTGACAAGGGTGACGGGCACATCGGGAGCGGCTCAAGGGCGCACGGCGGGACGGCCGGTGGCGCGACGCAAGCGCGTGCCCCGGCAGGTGCGCGAGCAGCAGATCATGGACGTGGCCGTCGCCGTCTTCGCCAAGCGCGGCTACCACGCCGCCTCCGTCGACGAGATCGCCGAACTCGCCGGGATCTCCAAGCCGATGGTGTACCTGTACCTGGACTCCAAGGAGGGCCTGTTCCTGGCGTGCCTGCGCCGGGAGGCCGAGCGGCTGGTCGCCGCCTTCCAGGAGGCGGCCCGGGGCGCGGGCGCCGCGCCCGAACTGCGGCTGTACGCGGGACTCTCGGCGTTCTTCGCGTTCGTCGCCGCGCACCGCGACAGCTGGGTCGTGCTGCACCGGCAGGCCTCCGAACTGACCGAGGCCATCGCCGCCGCGGTCGCCGAGGCCCGGCGCGCGGTCATGTCCGAGGTGGCCGGCCTGATCAGGGACGGGATCACGGAGAGCGGGCGCGGCGCGCGACTCGGCGGCCAGGACGCCGACTTCGTCGCGCACGCCCTGGTCGGCGCCGCCGACTCGCTCACCGACTGGATGGAGCACCACCCCGGCCAGTCGCCGGAGGCCGTGACGCTGCGGCTGATGAACATGGTGTGGGTGGGCATGCGGGACGTCCTCGACGGCGAGGCGTGGCTGCCGGAGGGCTGATCCGCCGCCCGCCCCATGGTCCCGGATTCGCGCGCGACCCATTGAATTTTCCTTACGCATGAGTAAGTTGACCCACGAGTAAGTTCGTACCCCGGAGCCGAGGGGGACGGGCCAGCACCTGAGTTCAGCAGTGCCGCAGCAGCCGCGCGACCGGGAGCCGTCAATGGGCGTACGCAAGGATCTGAAGCGGGCGAGGAAGCGCAGCGACCTGGCCGACCGCGTACGGATCGATCTCGTCAGGGACGAACGGGGAGTGGTGCGCGAGGCACGCACCGCGCCGCTCGCCACGCCACCGGAGGACGGCGGCACACCGGCCGACATCCCGTTCCTGAACGCCGCCGAGGCGCCGGACACGGTGGTCCTGCGCCGTAAGGAGGCCGGCGAGTGGAAGCCCGTCACCGCCGCCGCGTTCGCCCGCGAGGTCACCGCGGCGGCCAAGGGGCTGATCGCCGCCGGGCTCGAACCGGGCGGCCGCGTCGCCCTGATGTCGCGCACCCGCTACGAGTGGGAGGTCCTCGACTTCGCGATCTGGGCGGCGGGCGGCCAGACCGTCCCCATCTACGCCACGTCCTCGCCGGAGCAGATCGAGTGGATCGTGCGCGACTCGGGCGCCCGCCTGCTGATCGTGGAGACGGCCGAGAGCGCGGCCGCCGCCGAGGCCGCCCTGCCCGGGGCCGACCGCCCGCGCGTCTGGCAGATCGACGCCGGTGACGTCCTCGAACTCGCCCAGCTGGGCCGGGACCTGCCCGACGACGAGGTCACCAAGCGGCGCGCCGCCCTCACCCCCGACAGCGTCGCGACCGTCTGCTACACCTCGGGCACCACGGGCCGCCCCAAGGGCTGCGTCCTGACCCACGGCAATCTGTACGCGGAGGCCGCCAACACCGTCGAACTGCTGCACCCCATCTTCAAGGCCATCACCGGCCAGACCGCCTCGACACTGCTCTTCCTGCCCCTCGCGCACATCCTCGGCCGCACCATCCAGGTGGCGTGTCTGCTGGCCCGTATCGAACTGGGCCACTGCGCGAGCATCAAACCGGACGAGCTGCGGCCCGAACTCCGTTCGTTCCGGCCGACGTTCGTGGTCGGCGTGCCGTACCTCTTCGAGAAGATCCACGACACCGGGCGGGCCACCGCCGAGAAGATCGGCCGCGGCTCGTCCTTCGAACGGGCCGACCGGATCGCCGTCGCGTTCGGCGAGCGGCACCTCGCGCGGTTCCTGGAGACCGGGAAGGGCCCCGGCACCGGCCTGAAGCTCGCCGCCGGACTCTACGACCTCCTCGTCTACCGCCGCGTCCGCAAGGAACTCGGCGGCCGGCTGCGGTACGCGATCAGCGGCGGCTCACCCCTCGACCGCAACCTCAACCTCTTCTTCTACGCCTCCGGCATCGTCATCTACGAGGGCTACGGCCTCACCGAGACCACCGCCGCCGCCACCATCACCCCGCCGCTGCGGCCCCGCCCCGGCACCGTCGGCACCCCCGTGCCCGGCACCACCGTCCGGATCGCCGACGACGGCGAGGTGCTGATCAAGGGCGGCATCGTCTTCGGCGCGTACTGGAACAACGACGCGGCGACCGGCGAAGTCCTCGACGCCGACGGCTGGTTCGCCACCGGCGACCTCGGCGCGCTCGACGACGAGGGCTACCTGACGATCACCGGCCGCAAGAAGGACATCCTCGTCACCAGCGGCGGCAAGAACGTCTCCCCGGCCGTCCTGGAGGACCGCCTGCGCAGCCGCTCACCCGTCGGCCAGTGCATCGTCGTCGGCGACAACCGCTCCTACGTCGCCGCCGTCATCACCCTCGAGCCCGAGTCCGTGGCGCACTGGCTGGCCGTCCGCAAACTGCCCGCCGACACCCCGCTCAGCGAGGTGATCGCCGACCCGCGCGTCGTCGCCGACGTCCAGCGCGCCGTCGACTACGCCAACGAAGCGGTCTCCCGCGCCGAGTCCATCCGCAAATTCACTCTGGTCGAGGGCGAGTTCACCGAGGACAACGGCCTCCTCACCCCGTCCCTGAAGATCAAGCGGCCCGCGGTCATGGCGGCGTACGAACGCGAGATCGAGGAGCTCTACGGTGCCTGAGCCCGCTTCCTCTTCCGTGACGAACTTCGACGTCATCGTCGTCGGCTCCGGATTCGGCGGCTCCGTCGCCGCGCTCCGGCTCACCGAGAAGGGCTACCGGGTCGCCGTCCTGGAGGCCGGCCGCCGCTACACGCGCGACACCCTGCCCCGCACGTCCCTGAAACTCCGCGACTACCTGTGGGCGCCACGACTCGGCCTGTACGGGATCCAGCGCATCCACCTGATGAAGAACGTGATGGTGCTCGCGGGAGCGGGCGTCGGCGGCGGCTCCCTGAACTACGCCAACACCCTCTACGTCCCGCCGCCCGCCTTCTTCCAGGACCGGCAGTGGGCGGCCATCACCGACTGGCAGAGCGAACTCGCTCCCTACTACGACCAGGCCCGCCGCATGCTCGGCGTCCGCACCAACCCGACCACCACCGAGGCCGACGAACTGCTGCGCGCGGCGGCCCGCAGGATGGGCGCGGGCGACACCTTCCGGCTCACCCCCGTCGGCGTCTTCTTCGGCGACGGAAAGGACGCCGACGGCGCCACGACCGCCGAGCCCGGAGCGGCCGTCGAGGACCCCTACTTCGGCGGCGCCGGACCCGCCCGCGCCGCCTGCACCGAGTGCGGCTCGTGCATGACGGGCTGCCGGGTCGGCGCCAAGAACACCCTCACCGAGAACTATCTGCACCTCGCCGAACGCATCGGCGCCGAGGTCCGCCCCCTCACCACCGTCACCCGCGTCCGCGAGCTGGACGACGGCACGTACGAGGTCACGACCGTCCCCACCGACAAGCGCCGCCGGGGCCGCGCCACCGTACTGCGCGCCCGCCGCGTCGTCCTCGCCGCCGGGACCTACGGCACCCAGACCCTGCTGCACCGCATGAAGGCCGACGGGATCCTGCCTCGCCTCTCGACCCGGCTCGGGCTGCTGACGCGCACCAACTCCGAAGCGCTGGTGGGGGCGTTGACCTGGCCGCGCAGGCTCGGCCGCAAGGACATCGACTTCACGCGCGGGGTGGCCATCACCTCCTCCGTGCACCCCAACCCCACCACCCACATCGAGAACGTCCGCTACGGCAAGGGCTCCAACCTCATGGCCCTGATCTGCGTACCCCAGTACAAGCAGAATGTGCCGAAGCCGCTGGCCGCCGCGCTCGCGTTCCTCTCCCACCCGGTGCTCGTGGCCCGCACGGTCGCGCTGCGCCGCTGGTCGGAGCGGACCATCATCGGGCTCGTCATGCAGACCCATGACAACTCGCTCACCACGGGCCTCACCCGGCGCGGGCTGCTCAGCGCCGAACAGGGCCACGGCCGCCCCAACCCCGTCCACATCCCCGAGGGCTGGCAGGCCGCCGGGCTGGTCGCCGAGTCGATCAACGGCTTCGCGGGCACCAACCTCGGCGAGCTGATGGGCAAGCCGCTCACCGCGCACTTCCTGGGCGGCTGCGCCATCGGCGAGTCGCCCGAGACCGGGGTCATCGACGCCTACCACCGGGTGTACGGGCATCCGGGCATCTCCGTGGTGGACGGTTCCGCGGTCTCCGCGAACCTGGGCGTCAATCCGTCCCTGACGATCACGGCGCAGGCCGAGCGGGCGATGTCGTACTGGCCGAACAAGGGCGAGCCCGACCCGCGCCCCGAGCCGGGGGAGGGGTACCGGGCCCTGACACCGGTACTCCCCGCGGCGCCGGCGGTTCCGCCGGGCGCCTACGGGGAGTTGAGGTTCTGAACCCGGTCAGCTTTTGTCCGCGTTGTTGAAGGTGGACGCCGCCCAGAAGTAGCCGAGCGCGGCGAGCCCGACGCTCCAGGCGAGGGCGATCCACCAGTTGTCGCCGATCTCGGTGCCGAGGAGCAGCCCGCGCAGGGTCTCGATGGCCGGGGTGAAGGGCTGGTACTCGGCGATCGGCTGGAACCAGCCCGGCATCGAGTGCAGCGGCACGAACGCGCTGGAGATGAGGGGCAGGAAGATCAGCGGCATCGCGTTGTTGCTGGCGGCCTCGGCGTTCGGGCTGACCAGGCCCATGCCCACGGCGATCCAGGTCAGGGCGAGGGAGAAGAGGGCGATGAGGCCGAGGGCGGCGAGCCATTCCAGGGCGGTGGCGTCGGTGGAGCGGAACCCGATGGCGGCACCGACGGCGCCGACCAGCACGACGCTGGCCACGGACTGGATCACGCTGCCGATGACGTGCCCGATGAGCACCGACCCGCGGTGGATGGCCATCGTGCGGAACCGGGCGATGATGCCCTCGCTCATGTCCATGGCGACCGAGACCGCGGTGCCGATGGTGGTGGACCCCACGGTCATCAGCGCGATGCCGGGCAGGAGATAGGCGAGGTAGGCGTCGCGCCCGGCGCCGCCGCTCATCACGTCACCGAAGACGTAGACGAACAGCAGGAGCAGAACGACCGGCGTGAGCAGCAGGTTGAGGGTCATCGACGGGTAGCGGCGCGCGTGCAGGAGATTGCGGCGCAGCATGGTCGCGGAGTCGCGCACGGCGAGGGAGAGCCGGGACGGGCGGGCGGGGGCCTGGGCGGCGAGGGCGCTCATCGGACGTTCTCCTTGATCGAGCCGGCGGTTGCGGTGGTGGTCGTGGTTCCGGTGGGGCCGGTGAGGGCGAAGAACACGTCGTCGAGGTCGGGGGTGTGCACGGTGAGTTCGTCGGCCTCGACCCCGACGGAGTCCAGCAGGTCGAGCACGGCGCGCAGTTCGCGCTGACCGCCGTCGCTGGGGATCTGCAGGGCGAGGGCCTCGTCGTCGCGAACGGCCACCTGGAGTGCGGCGGCCGCGCTCTGGTAGGCGTCGGGGTGGGTGAAGCGGAGCCGGATGTGCCCGCCGGGGACGATGCGCTTGAGCTCGTCCGGGGTGCCCTCGGCGGCGATCTTCCCGTCGTTCAGTACGGCGATGCGGTCGGCGAGTTCGTCGGCCTCTTCGAGGTACTGGGTGGTGAGGAGCACGGTGACACCGTCGGAGACGAGCGCCCGGATGATGCCCCACATGGTGTGCCGGGACCGGGGATCGAGTCCGGTGGTGGGCTCGTCCAGGAAGATGACGCGCGGGCCGCCGACGAGCGTCATGGCGATGTCGAGCCGCCGCTTCATGCCGCCGGAGTAGGTGGAGGCCGGCTTCTTCGCCGCCTCCACCAGGTCGAAGCGCTCGAGGAGTTCGGCGGTGACGCGCCGGCCCTCGGCCTTGGACAGGTGGTGCAGGTCGGCCATGAGGAGCATGTTCTCCTCGCCGGTGATCAGCCCGTCGACGGCGGAGAACTGCCCGGTGACACCGATCGCGGCGCGGGCGGACTGGGCGTGCGTGGCGAGGTCGTGCCCGCCGACCGTGATCTGCCCGGAGCCCGGGTCGGGGGCGATGAGGGTGGAGAGGATCTGCACGGTGGTGGTCTTGCCGGCCCCGTTCGGACCGAGCAGCGCGAAGACCGAACCGGCCGGGATGTGCAGGTCGATGCCGTCGAGGACGTTCTTGTCGCCGTAGGACTTGCGGAGGTTGGTGACGGAGACGGCGGCGGCGTTCGTAGAGCTGGTCGTGGACATGACAGAACTAGGCATGGAGTCCTCCCGATCGAGGTGAGGCGAGAAGTGTTGGTGAGGTGAGGTGAGAGGAGAAGCGCTGTCGAGGTGAGCCGGGAAGCGTCGCGGACGTGCCGGGCGTCAGGCGACGCGGGCGCGACGGACTTCGATGTTGCCGTGGCTGGTACGGGCGGTGACCTCGACGGTGTTCTCGCTCTTCTCGGGACCGGCGGACTCGGCGAGCCGGTTGAGCACGTGCCCGGAGCTGGAGTTGAGGTCGAGCCAGGTGGCCGTGCCCTCGCGGACACCGATTTCGATGGCGCCGTTGGAGGTCTTCAGCTGGACGGTGCCGCTGGTGACGTCGAGGACGCGCAGGGTGCCGTTGGCGGTGGTGGCGTTGACCGACCCCTCGGCGCGCTCCACGGTGATGTCACCGTTGGCACCGCTGACCCGGAGGAACCCGGTGACGTGGCCGACCGTGGTGGAGCCGTGCGAGTTCTTCAGGACGGCGGTGCCCTCGACGGAGCCGACGCGCAGGCTGCCGGAGCTGGTGGTGATCTCGGCGGGGCCCGCGACGCTGTCCACGGAGATGGAGCCGTGGGAGGCGGTGAGGTGCAGCGGCCCGGTCGCGTCGAACCGGGCGTCACCGGCGGAGGTCTTCACCCGCACCTCGCCGAGCGCCCCTTCGCCGCGCACCTGCGCCCAGGCTCCCGTGACCTCGATGGAGGAGCCGGTCGGCAGTTCCACGGTGACGTCGACTGTGCCGGTGCGGCCGAGCCCGAAGAAGTTCCCCTTGGGCGTCCGGATGTTCAGCCGCCCGCCGGAGTAGCTGACCTCGGTCTGCTCGGCGGCCCGGACGTCGAGGTCCCGCTTGGGGTCGCGGGGCTGGACGTCGACGACCGTGTCGGCGCGGTCACCGGCCAGGAACAGCAGGGACCCGGCGTCCATGGCAGCGGTGACGGAGATCGGCTGAGGGCTGTCGAAAGAAGGCATGGCTGTCCCGTCCTGGTGACTCGTGGGTGAAATGTCTCTGCTGGCGATGCGCCCGAACGGGACGGTGGTTACCGCACCCATCCGGTGAAGCTCTGCCCCCCGGAACGCCCCTTGTCGGCGGTACGAGGCTGTGCCTGCCCGGGATCGACGGCGGCCGACACGGCCCGCACCAGCCAGGCGTTGACCGACAGCCCCTCGCGGCTCGCCGCCTCCTCGGCGCGGGCCTTGAGGTGGGCGGGCAGCCGCAGATTGACCCGCGCGGTGCTGCCGTCGTCGGCGGTGTCGGCCACGGGAGCCGCCCGCACCGCCTCGACCGCCCGCGGCTCCTCATGGGTGCTGTCACCGGCAGGCAACGCCACCACGAACTCGGGATCGAGCCCCCGCAGCCGCACATCCACGGACCCGGGCGCGAGATCGCGGGTGACCTCGTCCATCGCGGCGGAGAGCACATTGAGCAGGGTCAGTCGGGTCGCCGACTCCAGCGGCGCGGTGAGCCGCTCGGCCAACTCGCGAGCTTCGTCCCCGCCGGCTTCGGCGGCCACCGCGAGTTCCCGGTGAAGTGTGTCGACGTACGGCGTGAGGTCCATGACGTCATGGTGGCACCACTTTGGCGCCATGCGCAAGCGCATACCCGCCACAACTTGCCGAGCCCACCCCCGAGACCACCCTGACCTGCACAAATGTTGCAACGCCATTTGGAATCGTCATGGCACCAACGGGCTGGGCGACGCGACCTGGCGCCGCACGAACGCCGGCTGACACCACGTGGCACCACATGGCGCCACATGGCACCACGTGATGCCGCACGCCAGGCCCTCTAGATTCCCTGCATGGGACTCTTCGGCAAACTGACCGGCACCAAGCACCCCGACGAGGGCGTGACCCCACGCCCCGCGGAGGAGCTCCGCACGGCCCTGCTCGCCCTCAACGGCCCCGAGGTCCCCTATGCCGTGCGAGACGGCCGCGACGACGATGCCGACCTCGTGGCGGAGTGGCGAGTGACGGAACCAACCTGGCACGGCTTCTTCTCCCGCACCGACGTACGCCATGTCCTGAGGTTCCGCATGCGCCTGGTTCCGGAGCGGCACGAAGTAAGGGTGGTGGAGCAACGGTTGGAGGTCACCTGGGTACGCGGCGTCCCCACCCTCTCCGCCTCGGCGGAGGCCGGCCGGGGCCCGGGCCGCACGGTCTCGAAACAGTGGACCCTGGGCCGCAACGCCCAGGGCCGAATAGAGGCCACACAAACCTTCAACTTCGACAGCGCCGACCTGAAAGACCCCCTGCAACGGGCAGTTCTGGGATCGGGATGGACGTGGCGCGGGGTGATCCTGGGCAAGCTCTGACGCTGAACTCCTGCGGCCGAATGCTGCGACCTGCGGCCAGGTGCCGACCCGTGAGCGCATGCCGGGCTCTCGGTCAAGGCGAACCCTGACCGAGACGACAGAACAGGACACCGAGCGCGACGGCACCCGCAAAGCCCCTCCGACCAGCAGAAAGGCCCCGCCGAAGCGGGGCCGGTGAGAGGCGCCCCCGGCAGGACTCGAACCTGCGGCCAAGCGCTTAGAAGGCGCTTGGCTTATCGAGCGGTGATGGTGCTCTGACCTGGGCGCTCACCCGCCCTGTCGACGACCCGTTGCTGGCCCTCGACACGCCTTCGACACAGCCCTGTCGAAGGGCTACTCGTACATGGTCGCGGCCATCAGTGCCCGAGCGAAGAACCGCCAGTCCCCGTCGGCCGGCACCTCCTGGCCGTTGTAGCGGTACCAGCCGCCGGCGCCGTCGATCCAGGCGGAGAGTGCCTCCAGGAAGTTGGGGAGATCGGGGTTCTCCCATGAGTCCCCATCCTCGGCGTGGTTGCGATGCAGGGCGCGCACGAAGGCGGCGAGATCTTCCCGGCTGTTGACGCGTTCAGGCGCGGGTTCTGGATCAGGCGAAGCTGTCATGCCAGGCAACTTACGGGGGAGGGGAGTTTGGGGCTCACTGCCGGTCGATGGGGATCTCGTAAACGACCTCGCAGAGGGCGGCGGGTACGACGATGTCTGCGGTCTCGACCGGCCGCCCCTGGTCGCTGTAGTAGGTCCGCCGGATGTGAGTCACGAGGGCGGACTTCTGAATCCCGAGTAGCGAGGCCTCCTCGGCGGTCGCCTGTCGCGGCTCGGGCTGCTCGACGGCATGGCTGACGGTGACGCCGATCGCGGCCATACGGTTCACGACTCCCGCGCCGGCGTGCGGCCCACCCTCTGGCAGAACGACGAGCGTTCCGGCGGTGAGGTCGTAGGGCTCCCAGCTCGTCGACAGCTGGACGGGGCGACCGTCGGCAAGGAACTCGTACACGGTGCGGACGGTCAGGTCGCCTTCGTCGATGCCGAGCCGCCCTGCGATCTCAACAGTCGCCGGCACTTTGGCTTCGGTACGGCTCTCCCAATCGCCTTGCCTACCCGCAGCCTTCATGTCGGCACGAAACGGCGACCCGCTGGGCTGCTCCCGGGCCGAGGACCGGACGACGCGCACGCGCTGACGGGGTGCGGCTACGTACGTCCCGGATCCAGCACGCCCCTCAAGCACGCCTTGGGAGATCAGCAACTCTTGGGCCCGGCGAATCACGTTCTCACCGACGCCGCACTCTTCGGCGATCTGGGCGCGGGAGGGGAGACGGTCCCCCGGAGCCCACTCCTGGTCCGCGATCCGACGTCGAAGCACGTCAGCGATGCGGAGGTACGGCGGCTGCTCAGGCATATAGAAAATCTAGTCCACTAGCTCTAATCTAGTTAACTAGCTTGACGGAGAGTGATTACCAAGTGACGGGGGCGGAGCTGTGTCTGCTGCTTCGGGCGTACGCGCCGAAGGCATCGCTGCTCGGCTAACGGCGCTCGGACTCACTCCCCGCGTCACAGGGCACGCCGATCGCCTGGTGATCGAGGCGGAGGTACCCGACTCGCTCCCCGCCGAGAAGTGGCGGGATGCCCTGAGCGCAGTAGCAGAGGCCGACCGATTCGGCCTCCTGGCCAACAGCCTCAACGGCCGCACGTTATGGGCCGCCGTCAACACAGAGCCCCCGTCGACCGGCAACGTCCGAGGGCCTGGCAGCCAGCGATAGGAGCTGATCAACATGTTCAACGGCAGTTGCAGTACTGCCCGCAACATCGGCGCACGGCGTATCCCACTCGTGGAGTTCGTACTGACAGGGGCGGTCTGATGTCGCTGAACAAGCCTCCGGGCGTCTCCCACGAGACCCCCGTCCCCTACAGGTCGAGTGCATGCTCAGTCGGCAAGCACAGCGCCTGCGCACAGACCTCGCCCACGGCCTCTTTGGTCGACGTACCCCTGATCTACGAGACGTGCGGCTGCGAATGTCACTCGCTGGCCTCCGGTGGCAGCGCACCGGAGGTACCCCGGTGAGGGCGTGGTCGCCGAGTGGAGTTGTGGCGGCTCCCATCGAGATCACTGCGTCCAGCATCCGGCGCGAGGACGTCATCAACGTCGGCGGCAGTCCGCATCGGGTAGTTGATCTCATCCAACTGCCCGGAGGGGCCAAGCAGGTCCGGTTCGAAACGGGCGATCTCCTGACCATGGGCTCACGGACTCGCCTGATCGCCCTCCGAACGCTGAGAAGGCGGTGACCGGAACCGTGCCCTCACGCCGCCAAACCATCGCCGACGACCTCCGCAACCAGATCACGACCGGCGAACTCAAAGCGGGCGAACGCCTCCCCTCCGAAACGACCCTCGCTTCGCGGTACGGAGTGAGTACGTCGACACTGCGAGGCGCCTTGGCCCTCCTCCAGAGCGAGGGCCTGGTCGAGAAGACGCACGGCAAGGGCAACTTCGTCGGTCTCGCGTCGCGCCGTCACACATACATCGGCGGTAGCCGAACGCGCTCTGAAAACAGCAGGATTGACCCAACGCTGCGGGTCACCGTCCGCACCACTCGACTCCAGGCACAAGGACACTTGGTCCCTCTGCTGCGGGTGCCGGCCAACACGGAACTAACTCAGTTCCTGTGCATCCACAACGAGGGTCCCTCCCCGCACAGCCTGGCCCGCATCTACGTGCCATGTGATCTGCCACCGAAGGGCCTGCCTTGTGAGCCGCGTTCGTGTCGGGCCTTCGGACCGAAATTGGCGGAGTACTGCCCACCACCGACAGAGATCCGAGAACGCCTCACAGCCCGCCTGCCGACACACGAAGAAGCCGAAAGCCTTCGAATCGGCTCCACCCTTGCGGTGCTCGACATCACCCGTGTGACGATCGACAGCACCGGCCGCGTGATCGAGGCGGCGCTCCTCGTCCTTGCCAGCCACCGGGCAGACGCGTACTTCATCACCCGTGCCGCGCCCACAGAGAACAGGAGGGAAGGATGACGACGCCGAACGAGCTACGACTCCTCCCTTGGTCGGGCCCCGAGGGCCAGCCCTGCTACTTGAGCACCGACAACGCGAACAGTTACTTGTCCCGCCTGGCCGACAACACGGAAGCCATCCACTTGGGGATGGCGGCCGAAGTCCTGGACCAGGCAGTCGAACTGCTCTCCGGGGAGAAGGTGGCACCGAACGACTTGCGTCTGGTGACGAGGGACCTCGTGGGGGCTCTGACGACAACTCTCAGAGTTGCAACAAGCCGCGGCCGGCGCTTGCCGCAGCCAGACTCAGCCCGCCACGAGCGTGGCGACGAGGCGCCCCGGTTGACGTCGGCAATTGGCTAGCCATCCAAGGCAAGGACGTCGGAGGGCCCCGAGAAACAATCGGGGCCCTCCGACACCGTTGTCTGGCACCTCGGTCTGCGTAGTGGAGGCGGAAACACAACGGCTCCGGAGGCCCTTTGAGACCTACACAACGCGGCTGGTCATGGCCCCAACGGCTGTCGATCAGGCGGCTTGTGTCCATGGATAGTCCACGGTCTGCTGAGGAGCGGTGAGGAAGAGACGCCGCCTGTGGGCTGGCAACGTCGTTGACTGCGGCTGACCGCTTACATCTGGCACGACTGTGGCGCGGTGAGGACTCGTACAGCTCTTCGAACCTGCCTTCAGTGCGGTGGAGTCACTCCGGAAGGAGAGGAGTGACCGCGGGGAGGCGTCCCGACTGCTCCCAGTGGTTCAAGATTCGGATCTCGGACTCTGCGGCGGTGTACTGACTGGGCTTCGGCATTCTCTCCGGTGTCGACCACGAGCGGCCTGGGTGGAGGTCGTCCCACGGGGGCCGTGCCTGGCTGGTTCGGCCGCTACCCGGCGCGTGGTTCCCGAAGCCGTCCACGATGGTGTTCCAGACTGGTTTGAACTGTCGGAGCATGAGCTGTTCGGCGAGGGAGACGAAGAAGTCGACAGCGACGAGATACCGCACTCGGAAGTCGGCCACATCGAGGTCACGGGCTTGCTCGATGGAGCGGCGATGGTCGCGGAGACGATCCCATAGAGCGTCCTCCTCGTCAGGGGCTCCGGCCTCGCCTCCCTTACGTCCGCCCTCTGGAGTGGCCTTACCCACGTAGATGGGAGTCTGGCAGTACGGCTCCGCGATTGGCGTGTAAAGCTCGTGCGAGCCGACGTAGTAGAGGGCGTAGATTCCGGCTCCTATCATCAGAGGCACGTCGGTGAGTGGGGCTGGCTCCATCTCCAACATCCGCATCTCGATGCTGCGCCCGAGATTCTCCAGAGTCAGAGGGTCGTAAGGCTCGGGGCGGAGGGCGGTTTCGCGCCAGTTGCGCGGCTTGCGGCCGCCTTTCGTGGGTGTTGCCTCCGACATGTGATGCAGTCTCCTTCTCGTCCGATGATGTGGCGATCACTCTAGTGAAGGCATTTCCCTGGTGAACCAGCATCTTCGTGGGTCTGCACACATGATCAATAACTCTGCGGTACGCTTTGGTCACGCCTGATCAGCAGAAACGTAAATACGCTGGCAGGACGCCTGTTGAGCTCCTTGCGGGTGGAGGCGGCCTGGCGATGGCGGTACACAACGAGGGCTTCCGGCCGCTCCTGGTCAATGAGTTCGCGAAACGGGCCTTGAAGACGCTGACTGAGAACGGGACCCTTCTCCGCGACCCCGAAGACACGTCCATGCCCAAGCCGGGGAAGGGGGCATCCCGGGCGGCGAGCCGCCAGCTGGCCTTTGGTTCCGGGGGATGTCCGGAGGATCCCGTCGTTCGAGTTCCTGCGGGATGCGGACTTGAACGTTGCTCGGCCACACCTGACGGTCCCGCTGTGGCAGGTCCACTCCACGCTTCGAGAACCGGCAACTGACCATCACCGGCGACGGCCGGTGGAGCTCGCAGTGCTCGGTGGGGTGAATGGGTTAGTGGTACGGCACCTGCAATGACGAAGGGCCTCCGTGCTCAGCCCCATGACGCCCGGCCACCGAACGGGCAGGATTGATTGACCGAGTCCGTGATGGCCGCCCGGCTATCGGGCGAGCAGTGGCATCAAGGGGGCACAGTGGGGCACCACGAGGCGATGGACGGGCGCGAGAGATGGGCAGAAGAGGCCTACTCAGCACTGGTCGAGGTAGCGCGTACGTATCACGCCGTCATCACCTACAAGGAGCTGGGAGAGGAGATACAAGAAAGGTCAGGCATCCGCACCCAGGCTCTGCTCCACAACTGGATTGGTTCTGTCCTCGGGAAGGTGGTCCGTGAAGCGCACCAGAGAGGCGATCCGCCACTGACTGCACTGGTCGTGCACACCGACGACGGCATGGTCGGCGTGGGCTATAAGGAAGTTCTTGAGGTAGCGGGGCAGCCTCCCGTACATCGGGTAGAGGAGCGCGAACGGCATGCTGCCGAAGCACGCCTAGCCTGCTACCAGCGGTTCGGCGCGACCCTCCCTCCCAGCGGAGGGATCGCCGCTCTTGCTCCTAAGTACCAGGCAGCCATCGAGCGCCGGCGCGACCGAACCGCGGAGCCGCCCCCCGTGTGTACTGGTTGCTTCGTTCAGCTTCCGGTGACGGGCGTCTGCGACTCTTGCGGCTAGTGGCAGCTTTGCAGCGAGCTGGTCCGCCTACCTTCAGGCCGTTCTGCAACCCCCTGGGGAAGGCCACAAGTGAGGCGGTGGCCCGTCCACCCCAAGCAGGCGGGAGTCGGAGCGGTCCATCCTCCTCGTCGGGACGTAACTCTGGCCGCCGCCCCATGCGTGGAGAGCCTGGCTGCGACATCGGGGAGTTCTCAGCAGACGCCGCCGGGTGGAGTGTGGCTAGCACGGGTGTGACTCTGACCTCGGCCCAATCAACGGCACTTGAGATGCCCTCGACACGTTCGAGGCGAGGGCGACGGCAGTGGCGGTATTCGTCCAGGAGCGCGCCTACCCACGAAGCCCCAAGGCGCTGCCGGGATAAACGGAATTGTCAATTCCGGAATTGCGAGATCGAGGGAGATCGCATCCGCCTCCGTGCACGGCGGAGAACGCTCCCCAGGATGCAGTCGTACACATGCGAGCACAGACGTAGCACGGCGCCACTACCTCATGAGTCGTAGCGGCATCGTTACTTGCCGCTGCCGAGCCACCAAGACACCCAATCGCCTTTACACGCACTGAACCCGCAGCGATCATCGTCACATGGTCAGATGGCGCAACGAGGTTCCTACGAGTGGCAGCGTCGACCTGCCGCCAGGTGCGCGGTCAATGGATGGACTAGGGCGCAATCACTCGCTACCAACCGCACTAGCCGACCTGGTGGACAACTCTGTGGACGCAGGAGCCACGGACACCCTCATCCGTATAGTTAGGAATGCGGGCAGGCTTTGTAGCCTCTACGTGGTTGACAATGGCTCTGGCATAGCAGCCGAAGCAATTGATGACGCCATGACTCTCGGCGGGCATCGCAAGTACAGGCCCGGTGATCTTGGTCGTTTCGGCATCGGCTTGAAGGCCGCTTCCTTCAGCCAGGCTCGCAGGCTCACCCTTCTCTCTCGGAATCAGAGAGGACAGGCAGTGGGGCGCCAGTGGGAGCTTGGCCCTCACCAGAGCGGATTTCTCTGCGGCGTGGTGCCTGAACATTTCGCAGCCGGCGAGCTTGCCCGCGAGTGGAACCTCCCTCAGGGCGCGGGGCAAACCGTGGTTCGCTGGGACGAGGTCACCGGGTTCCCCGCCACCGATGACCCAGCCCGGGTGGAGGAATATATCAGCAGGACGCTTGTGGAGATACGGCAGCACCTCGGGCTGGTTATGCATCGGCTACTGGCTGCGCGGCGTCTGAAGATATGGATCGAGGTAGAAGAGGCAGAGACCGGGGAATGTGGAAGTCGTTTTGAGATTTCACCACTCGACCCTTTCGGCTACATGCGGTCAGGGAAGAGTGGTTGGCCCAAGAATTTGGTAGGCCAGGCCGATGGGCTCACTCTGAGCATGCGCTGCCACATCTGGCCTGGTCGTTCACAACTTCCCGAGTTTAACCTTCCGGGCGGGGCTGACTCGAGGCAAGGGTTGTACTTCTATCGAAACGACCGCCTGCTCCACGCTGGCGGGTGGGAGGGGATCCATGCCGGCGACCGTCGACTTCGTTTGGCACGTGTCGAAATCGACATCGAAGACGACACGATCGGTCTTTTTAGAATGAATCCGGAAAAATCCAAGGTCAGCGCGGGGCCAAAGTTTTCCTACCTGTGCGAGGAGGCCCGCGCCGAGGACAGCACCACCCTCGCTAACTACCTGCAAGCCGCCGAAACTGCATTCCGCGACTCCCGTAGGCGAAAAATGCAGCGTAAACGAATGATTGCCCCCGGGCGCGGCCTCGCTCCGTACCTAAAGAAAGCCATCGAGCGAGAAATACCGATACTGGAGAACGAAGACTCCATCGATATTCGCTGGACCCCCTTCGCGAATGAGTTTTTCTTTCGCGTGGATCGCGAGAACCGTACACTATGGCTCAATGATCGTTATCGGGCGGCACTTCTAGGCGGTCGCAGAGGCCAACTGAACGACATGCCCGTCCTCAAGGCGCTTCTGTATATTCTCATGGAAGACCTATTTCAGGGTGAATATCTCGGCCCAAAAGATAAAGATAATCTTGAAATTTGGCAGGAGTTGTTGACCGTGGCAGCGCGGGGCGAAATATCGTGACCAGCGGGGTCGAACGGCGCCACCTAAGCGAGGCGAGCCTCGGGAGCTACCTGCGCTCTAACATTCCCATCGACCAGCCCATAGCCGGCAACCCGGCTTTAGTTTTTTTCATTTCCCCGAAACAATCGGAGATTGGACTCCGAATTCCATTTCGTGGCACTGGGGTTGTTGCTGAATTAGGGTTGGAGCATATTCGTTGCCAGGTCGTATGGAATGGTGGAATTCGACATCTAGAGATTGCTGTGACCCGTCGTGACCTGTTCGCCGATGCCTATCCCATGCTTTGTTCCATCGCTGACCGGATTCAATTACGAGGTCTTTCCCCGGAGCAGGCGCTAGCCGACACCGTTTGTTCGCTGGCCAACCTGATCCAGAGCAGCCGTTCTCTGGAGATCGAGCGGGAGGTGGGACTGTTTGGTGAGCTCATTGTATTGCTCGGATTAGCGCGGACAATCGGCAGTAAGGAGGCACTCGCTGCGTGGTTGGGCCCTCAAAGGGAAGAGCACGATTTCGCCTTGCGCGGTCTCAATATCGAGGTTAAGACGACTCGGTCGGAACGACGTATCCATTGGATAGAATCTCTAACTCAGCTGCGCCCTACCGGCCCCCGGCCCCTTTGGCTTGCCTCTTGCCAAATAACGTCGGCAGGGCCAGGTGCCGGGAACAGGCTACCTGACTTGGTCCGCCTCGTCCGGGCTGGAGCACGAGACGACGAAGACCGTGCGGCTTTGGAAGAACGTCTTCAACATGCTGGCTGGCGCGATCGCTTCGAGCGCACGTGTCAGGGCCCCTGGATGCTCCGCACGAAGCCAGCAGTTTTTGCCGTTGCGGGTGACTTCCCTCGCCTCACGCCGGATGAAATCTGCGGAGTGTCGACCCGGGATCATATCGTCCAGGTCCGTTATCAAATCGACCTTACAGGCCGATCGCCAAGTGCTCCACTACCGGAATTTCTCGCAGACAGCCTTGAAGGGTTGGACAATGTATGAGTGACGGTCAAGAACTGGCGGACGCTTACCTCGCGGCTCTCAAACTGATGGAAGCACGCGGGCCCCGACCTATTCACGACGCAGCCGAATTTGCTGCGCATGACTCTGACGCTCCACCGATTCGTGTGGGGGATGCCGAGCTTTGTCGCTACCTCGGCTCAGTCGGCGCCAATGACCCTCTGCGAATCAAAATGCACCTGAACATAGCCGGATGGGACGCCGCGCTTTCCACCGACTCATGGACGCAGCAGACTGAGGCTGCGAGTGACCAACGCAGAGCTGCCATCATTGATCGTCTCCGCGTCGATGAGGCAACAGCCGAACTATTTCTGAAACTCTTCCCGGTCGCGCGAACGGGCCGACCCACGGTGATCGCTTCGTCCGTAAATTGGAGTCCTTGGTACACGGAGGGACTAGCCAGCGACAGGGGGTTCTACTGGGAACACTATAAGAACTATCTCATCGAGAAGGGATGGGCTGCCGAAGATGTAGCGAGCTCCCTCGGGCCGGCCACCACACGTGTAGTGGAGCGGTTGGCTGATCCGACTGCGGCTGAGCCTTACCGGTCAAAGGGTCTCGTTGTCGGTTATGTCCAGAGTGGAAAGACGGCCAACTTCACCGGAGTGATCGCTAAGGCGGTCGATGTCGGCTACCGGCTCATTATCGTATTGACGGGAACCACGGATAAGCTGCGGTCCCAGACTCAGCGGCGTCTCGATATGGAATTCGCTGGTGTCGGCAGTGTGTTGGGGGGCATCGATCCAACGGACGACAGCGCGTTGGACGATGTCGACTACCAGCAGGACAAGGATTGGGCTGGCGCTCAATTTATTGACCACGGGCAAATTCCCGCAGGGGCGCGTATACCTGAGGTTCACCGCCTCACCAGGCATCATCAGGACTATCAATCCGGCGCAATCGATGCTCTCGACTTCCAAGGGGCAGACCCAACCAAACCGCTTTATCACCCCGATAATGTGTATCCTGAAGCTGCTCGCATCGCTGTGGTGAAGAAGAACTCGGGTGTTCTCAAACGAGTTATCAAGGACCTGAAGAAGGTTCATGCGCGACTGCCTGGAATTCCGACTCTGATCATCGACGACGAGTCGGATCAGGCTTCGATCAACACGAATCGTAAGAAGTGGTACGAGGAAGAGGCTGAGAGGACCGCCATTAACAAGGCGATATCAGAACTCCTGACGATGTTGCCTCGCGCCCAGTACGTGGGCTATACGGCAACGCCATTCGCGAACGTGTTTATAGATCCCGGAGACCCGCACAGCCTCTTCCCGAAGGACTTTCTCGTATCCCTGGACCGGCCCAGTGGGTACATGGGGGCATCGGACTTCTATGACGATGATGCATTTACGGATGAAGAAGAAAAAACATACGAAAACTCACCCGAGAAATGCCATGTGAGATTCCTTCCACTACGGAAGGATGATGATTCCAAGCTCGCGGAGGCGCTAGACGCCTTCGTGCTTTCTGGAGCTGTTAAGCTCTATAGGGAAAGTATAGGGATTGGCAAGTTCAAGCACCACACGATGCTTGTACACGAGGCGCAGAAGAAGACCGTCCACAGGGATCAGGCCGAAAACATCAAGAAATACTGGCGCAGGGCTGGATATTCTTCGGCTAGAAGCTCAGAAAGGCTTCGCGACCTATATCTGAGAGACATCGCACCAGCCTCCTCGGCGGCCGCTGGCGATTTGCCACTACCTACCAGCTTTGACGATCTCAAACCTTACGTGGCAGAGGCCGTTGCACTTATCGAGCAAACTGGCCAGCCGGTGCTGGTTGTTAATAGCGATAAAATCGAAGGTGAAGAACTGGATTTTGATTCATCGCCTGTGTGGCGCATCTTGATCGGCGGCAACATGCTTGCCCGCGGTTTTACCGTCGAAGGTCTCACGGTTACTTACTACCGGCGCGCTGCCCGGGCAGCTGACACTCTCATGCAGATGGGCCGCTGGTTCGGATTCAGGAAGAATTACCGTGATCTGGTGCGCCTCTACATCCCCAAGAGCCTTCATGAGACCTTCGCGGGCATCTGCCAAGACGAAGAATTTTTTCGTAATCAACTCGACAAGTACGCAAAGATGGATGACGACGGGATGCCTCTGATCACACCTCAGAGGGTTGTCCCTCTGGTCGCCCAACACTCCTCCGTCAAGCCCACTGCGGCGAATAAAAGATGGTGCGCTATTCTCGAACAAGACGCCACGGACGTCAAGGAGCCCAGTAGCGCGTACCCGATGCTGAGCGACAAAGCGAAGCTGCGCGATAACTTGAAGGCATTTGGCCCTATCCTGGCCGGCGTGAACGGTCCACGGCCCGCTCCACACGTGAGCAAGTCGCTGAACATCTTCCAGGGCGACTTTGCCCACGGTCTGGTTGTCAAGATCTTGGAGAAGCTGTCCTGGCTGGATGAAGAGAAGTTTCAAGCGGACCTGCGATGGCTGGCGTCCTTGAATCCCTCACAAGTTGATAGCTGGCACGTTGTCATGCCCCAGCTTCTAGATGCTGAATCGACTACGCCGTTGCTTGGTTTCGGACCCTTCAGTCTCCACAGTCGAAACGAGATCGAAGGACGCCTCCAGGCGAAGTCGCAACCCATACATCATCGGTTGCTTCATGATGTAGTGCGCGTTCCGGGTTCACGTACGGCTGGCATGTTGCTCTACCCCATGATTGCCAAGCCAGAGGAGGAAACCAGCAGATTTGACCCAACTCGAATCGTCATGGCATTCCGGTTGGAGCTTCCTTCAGCCGCCAAACCGGACGACGGCCGGATCCTGAAGTACCGCGTGGATTCGAGTCTGTGACAGCGAGCTGATTTCCGTCGCCGCTGTCTGGCAGTGCAACGCCATAATGCGACTGGGTCCGGCTGCGGAGCCAGTGTCCGCCGAGATGACCGAACCTCTGTCCCAGCGCTCGGATACCTCGCCATGACCACGGCAACCACCTGCGTTGCTGCTGCGGCCCTGGCTGACGTGCTGCTGTTCGCGCACCTGCGACCGCGTGTGAGCCTTGAGCACAGTTCGACACTTGCTGGATGCGCTGTCGCTGGCGGTCCCTGTCGAGACCCTCGCATTACGAGTTATCCGATCTTGGTTCGGAGGCGTCTCTCGAGGTCCGTCGATTGTCTTACCGGCCTGGTCACGGGGCCTACCGGACCTCGACGGATGCCAGCGGACCGCCGCGAACCAAGCGGCGATGAGACCACCATTGAGACCACGAACCCTTCGTCCCGATGCGACCCGGGCGGGGCCGACAGCTTGGGTTCGTACGCCTCTCACACCTGTGCTGATGGTCTGCGGACGTCCGTGCTCCGACCGGCGGTTTCCGAATTGCTGAGCCTGAACGCATGAAGTCGTCGGTGTGAGTGACAGCCCTATTCCGGCGAGGTATCCGTCGATGAGGCGAGGACGGTACTGGATCGTCCTCAGCCCGTGCCTGATCGTCTGGATGAGGTGCTCGGGGGTGGCGAAGGCAGTGTTGGAGAGCCAGCCGCGTCGTAGCAGGGACCAGATACCCTCGACCGGGTTGAGGTATGGTGCATAGGAGGGGAGCTGGTGGACGGTCAGCCAGTCCTGGCGGGCGACGAACTGCCGCAGTCCATAGGCGAGATGGACGTTGAGATTATCCCAGACCAGCACGATCGGCCTGCCGAGCTGCTGATGCGCGGTGATGAGCAGGTCGCGGTAGTCCGTCCAGGCGAAGCTCTTGCGACTGTCGCGCTGGCGGTCGTCGCAACGCGGCCGGTAGATCAGCCGGGAGCGTTCGCCCGGCTTGTAACAGGCCAGAGAAGCGCTGGAGATCCGACGGCGGGAACGGCCGCATACTCGGATGACGGGGGTGCGGCCCCGCCTGGCCCAGGTTCGGGCGACCGGCGGCGTCATCGAGGAGCCGGACTCGTTCTCGAAGACGATCCACGCATCGAGCGCCGCCGCGGTCCTTCCACCCGCGGCCACGTCTCCTTCACCTAGCCGCAGGTCGCCTTTTCGTCACGTTCCATGGCCCGTCTCGCCGGGACCTGACAGGAGAAGCCGTGCCGGATCAGCAGCTTACGCACGCCTTGCAGGGTGCAGCTCGTGTGGAATCTGCGGCCGATCACGGTCTTAACCCTCGGCAGAGTCCACCGCTGATCCGGCCAGCCGTGCGTGACCGGGCCCTTAGTCAACTCCGCCTCCAGCTCGGCGAACTGGCCCTCACGCAGCCGCGGTGGCGAGGCCGCACCCGACGACCGAAGCGCGCGGACCGCCCAGGTCCCAAGTCCGCCACCGCTCGACCGGCCGAATGCTGACCCGCAACTCCTTCGCAATCACCGAACTCGGCTCACCAGAGGCGAACCGCTCGGCCGCCCTCAGCCTGATCCCCTCGCGGAACTTGCCGGCGCTCATCCGATAGACCACCGCCCTGCGCATACCTCATACGAGACGGCATACCGCCCGGATCAAGCTCTGTCGCAACTACGACAACCCGAGTTCAAGCTCAGTAACGGTCTAGCGTCTGATCGACACCTTCGACGCAGCCACGGGTCGTTTGGGCGTCACTCCCTGCTGGGTTTCGCCGATCACGGATGAAGATCGAGATTGGGCGCGAGTTCCAGACCGGCTATGTAATGCCGTCGCGCGCTTTGAGAGTGCATCTCCCTTGGGTACATTACGGCGTATCCAGGCAGTACCATGATCTGCCACGACTCGGGCAGCTGGGAGCTCGCGAAACGAAGGAAGTCATTTGCCGTCATCTCTGGCTGTTCGATGGTTACCTCGAACTGCTCGTAGAAACTCTCCCTCTTAGTTCGGTAGTACGCGTACCTGAAGGTGTACGGCAGCGCAGTCTTGGCGAACTTCAAAAAGGAGCGCAGGGTTTGAGTTCCTTGCGGGAGATCGCCTATTACCCAATCAAGGTTGGCGGGGTATAGCTGATCGAAATGGTCATCCGAGAAGACCGTGGTGTCGCGCTCAACCCCGGGATCATTGATACCGAATCCGTTCTCGTTCCACGGCGCCCGACCGTCGCTCTGGAAGCTGTCGATTAGGAGCTTTTCCGGAGCCACCGCCGCGAAGTCCTCGTCCACGGACAAAGCCATGAAGGTCATCCACTCCAAGTGGATATTCTCACGACCACTGAGCTTCTTAAGGTGCTTCCTCAGCCTCTGGCCGAGGGTGGCGTCGGCTTTCCCGATGTACACGGGTTCGCCGTGCCGGAAAAGCTGATACACCCCCTTGTGGCGCGGGAGGCGGGCGATGTTCTCCTCGGTCAGTGGCGCGGGAGTGAGCGTCTCCAGTGCTGCGGCCAACTGATCGCCGAGCGCCTTCGTGATGCTCAGCTTGAACTCGGCGTGATTCTCCAGTGGCAAGGCCTGGGCTCCCTTCCGGGCGAGTGATCGGCATCACCTTAACCGGTGAAAACGGGAAGCATGTTGCGCGTCTTCCTTGAAGCTGGTTGATGATCGCAAACTCCGCGGTACGCTTCTCTCATGTCTGAACTGCGGGAAGAACGCCAAGAGGTGGGTACATGTGTAGAGCTGTTCGCCGGCGGCGGGGGGCTCGCGATGGCTGTGCACGCCGCGGGCTTCCGCCCGCTTCTGGTGAACGAGTACGCGAAGCGGGCGTGCGAGTCTCTGACGAACAACCCTCCGAACCCAGACGAGCCGAAGAAGCGTTGGCCGCTAGTCCCCGGCGACGTGCGTGACATCGACTTCACTGATCTCGTCACGGACGAGGTCGACGTCCTCGCTGGCGGGCCACCCTGTCAGCCGTTCAGTCTCGGCGGAGTCGCCAAGGGCATGGAAGACGAGCGGAACATGTTTCCGCAGATGTTTCGTGCCATTCGGGAGATGAAGCCGAAAGCGGTTATCTGCGAGAACGTTCGCGGTCTACTTCGACCCTCCTTCAAGCCCTATTTCGACTACATCTTGAACGAGATGCGCTTGCCGTTCGCGGAGCGGGACAAGAATCACGCATGGGAAGAGCATAATGAGATTCTTGAGAAGCTGATCGCCAACGACACGGTTGATCTGTCGGAACGATACGTTGTCAAGGAAATGGCGGTCAACGCGGCCGACTACGGTGTTCCGCAGATTCGGAATCGCGTGATCATTGTAGCGTTCCGCGCTGATCTCGACGTTAATTGGGGCGAGTTCATGCCCAAGGAGACGCATTCCGAAGAGTCGATGGTTCACTCCATGCGCGAGGGTGGACCTTACTGGACAGGGCGGCACAAAAATGTTTCCCCTGAGGCCCGGAAGCGCGTTATCGCTAACCTTCCCGAACTTGATTACGAAGACCCGAAGACCAAGGGGAAGCTGAAGCTAAAGCCCTGGCGCACGCTGCGGGACGCCATCGTGGGTATCGACGAGAACGAGGGGAAGCCGCTTCCGTATGTTACGGAGGAGGCAGTCAAGGGCAAGCTCCCGGTGGGCGGCATCCCCGACCACATTGGGTGGCCTGCGGCTCGTATGTATACCGGGCACACACCGAACGTGTTGGACCGGCCCGCGAAGACAGTGAAGGCGGGTGTGCACGGTGTGCCGGGCGGGGAATCCGTCATGCAGCTCGACGACGTCAACTTCGTCAACTTCGGGGGCGGAAACGGATACCGATACATGACCGTGCGTGAGACCGCGCGAGTCATGACGTTCCCGGACCACGTGGTACTCGAAGGCCCGCGTGGCGAGAAGATGCGCCAGCTGGGCAACGCCGTTCCGGTCAAACTGGGGAAGGTGTTCGCGGACGCCGTAGCTACAGCCCTCAAGTCGGTTGGGGCTCTGGAGGACCCGGAGAAGCGGAAGTGACCGAGCCCGCCAGCGATCGGTCGAGGCGTTGGAAGGATCGAATGCCTTCCGATCGGGCGTGGAAGCCGAGACCGGGAATAAGCAGGGAGGCCCGAGCGGCCGAGCAAGATCGAGCCGCCGGTAGTCGCCTGTCGCGCGCGGTCGTGGTCGGCGAGAGTCGATACGCGCGCGGGTCCATCGCGCTGCGCCTGTACCGCAGCACCCGCCGCATCCGCGCCTACCTACGATGGTCTCAGCAAGGCGAGACACAGGAACGGTATGTCGGCGAGGTAGACGCCACGACTCGTGCCGCGAACCTCGCGCAGGCATGGAAGATGGCTCACGCCGCCGGATACGTGACCGCCGAGCCCGTTCCCGCCGACTCGTGGGCGTCGTCCCCCGCTTCCCGAGCGGTCATGGTCGCCAACAAAGGACGGGACACGAAGCCCGAAAAGCTGTTGCGGTCCGCGCTTCATAGGCACGGACTGCGGTACCGCGTGGGAGTCAGGCCCGTACCCGACCTACGCCGTACCGCTGATGTGGTGTTCACCAAAGCGCGCGTAGCCGTCTTCGTCGATGGTTGCTACTGGCACGGCTGCCCTGACCACCACCGCCCGGCCAAGAAGGGTGCGGCGTTTTGGCAGGAGAAGATCGCAGGGAATCAAGCCCGCGATGCTGAGACCAACGAGGCGCTCCGTAACGCGGGATGGCTCGTCGTCCGGTTCTGGGAGCACGAAGATCCGGAGCAAGCCGCGCAAGAGGTGGGCAAGGCTGTGCGGTCAAGACAGAACTCGCCGTTGAAGTCGAGGTAGAGGCGAGACCTGCCAACTTGCGGCGTCTAGTTCGAACCGCGCCCGTACTCAAGGTTTCCTGGAGGTCTGAGGGGTCCATTGGGGAGATTGAGCCGTAGCTCCTGTCCGTCCTCGGTACCCACCACTTTCCCTTGCTTCCATCCCGTCCGCCGTCGACCCACACGTCTGTGGAGCGGGCGTGGTTCATGGCGTCCAGGTGGAGCGCGCCACTGTACGAACGACCTGGACGCCATGGGCCGCGTCTGCTCGGCTCTGCCTGGGGCGACGGTGGACGGGATGGGAGTCCACCACGCTCACCACGGTGTGCCCGCGGCCGGGAGTGGCGCCCCCCTCACACCCGGTGCCGGCCGATCCCCCGCCGGAGGCATCATCTTGTGCCCACGAATAACGTCCCGCCCTTGCCCGCATGCACGCAGCGCGCCGCCGGGCGCGGCCAGCCGGGGCGCAGACAGGAGGCAGGCCGCGCCGCAGAGGCGGCGCGCGCCCGCGCCGTGCGCGGGCCTTGATGAAGTAGGGAAAGTTCTATCGCGCCGTGTGTTCGCGCTCGGTTCGGTACTCGTCGAACAGACTGAAGAACAGTTCCATGGCTTCCTGGCCTGCGGCCTGAGCTTGTCGCTCAATCTCTGCGGCCCAGCCCAACGAGCTGTGACGGCCAAGTCGTTGCCACAACCACTCGGCGAAGGAGCCTTGGCTCCCAGGGTTCCAGAAGGGCCAGTCTTCGTAGGCGCCGTATGGGTTCAGCGCGATGCGGTAGCCCATCAACATCGAGTCGAGATGCAGCAGCGAGCTGCCGTGCACCCACATCCCTGGACGCAGGCGGACTTCGTCAAGGAGTTCGTAGACGTTGCGGATCTCGCTCGCGTGCCTTGGCGCACGGCGCCGCTCATCAGGGGGCATCAGCTCTGTCGACCTAATGGAGGATGAGCCGGCTGCCGTCGTGGCTCCGCACGTGAGGGCCTGCCCCATCGAGAGCATCCAGGAGTCGGATCGAGTAGACCTCGGCCATGTACTGCGTGACCTCGTCGGGCGTCAGCCACTCAACTGCCGTTGACTCACTCGACGTTCGCTCGATGCCACCCGCGGGCTTGCAGCGGAACACCAGGGCGACGACGCCGCGGGTGGTGTTCTTGTAGACCCCGGTGAGCTCGTCCACCTCGACGTGGATGCCGGTCTCTTCCCAGACCTCGCGGCGTACGCCAGCCTCGGGGGTCTCGTCGAGTTCGAGTACGCCGCCGGGGAGTTCCCAGTGACCGTTGTCCGCGCGGCGGATCGCCAGCAGTCGGCCGTCGTCGCGGACCACCACTCCGGCTACGGACACGGAGTGCAGTGGCGTTGACTGGCCTTCCTGGGCGCTGTTACTCATGTACAGGAGCATAGGAGGAAGAGAAGGACTATGGGAACTGCAGCAGGAGAGAGGAGGGCCGTACCTCGGTACGTGCAGATCGCTGACGACATCGTTCAGCAGATCAGGGGCGGTGTCCTCAAGCCCGGAGACATGGTGCCGAGCGAGTCGGAGCTGGTCGACCGCTACAACGTCTCGGGCGGCACGATCCGTAAGGCCATGGTCGAGGTACGGGCCAGTGGGCTCGTGGAGACCCGGCACGGCAAGGGCTCGATCGTGAAGGACCGACCGCCGGTGCGGCATCGCTCCTCCGACCGCTTCCGCCGTTCGCACCGCCAGGGCGGCAAGGCCGCCTACCTCGCCGAGTCCGCGCAGTCAGGCGCCACGGCAAAGGTCAGCGTCCTCTACATCGGGCCCATGGAAGCCCCCGAGGGTGCGGCCGAACGCCTCGGAGTTGCGGTCGGCACTCAGGTCCTCGCGCGTCGGCGCCTCTACTTCCGCAACGGCACCCCGGTCGAGACGGCTTCCTCGTACCTCCCGTGGGACGTCGTGAAGGACATCCCCGAGCTGTTCGCCGAGAACCCCGGCGGTGGCGGCATCTACGCCCGGCTCGAAGACCACGGGCACGAGTTCGCCGAGTTCGTCGAGACGCTGCAAGCGCGGCCGGCCTCCAAGGCTGAGGCGTCCGAGCTGGCGCTGAGCCCGGGTGCGCCAGTGGTTCACCTGATCCGTGAGGCCCGTACGGCTGAAGGTCGTGTGGTCGAGGTGTGCGACACCCTCATGGCCGCTGACCAGTTCGTTTTCGAGTACCGGATCCCTGCCGCCGACTGACGCTCGCTCAACTCCTCACAGCCCGCCGTGACTTATCTGTCGCGGCGGGTTGACTCATGTATAGGAGTGACGGAGTTCAGTCCCTACATAGGAGTGATCCGCTGTGCGTCAGATCCCCGTCGACACCTCCACCGCCACCGTGATGGTCGCCAAGACCCCGCAGATCAAGATCAAGGACCGCCGGACCGGTGAGATCGCTCTCGACGTCGAGACCGGTGGCAAGTTGATGACCGTGGACGTGCTGTTCGCGGCCAATGACGAGGTGGAGGTCCTGTCCGTCACCGTCCCTGAGGCCGGCGTCTCCGAGGAGCTGACCATGGGCACCCCGGTCGCGCTCACCGGTCTGATCGCCCGGCCGTGGGAGAACGAGTTCAACGGGCAGAAGCGGCACGGCATCGCTTTCCGTGCCGTCGCCGTCACCTCCCTGGTCTCCGGTGCGGCTGAGGCCAAGGCGGCCTGATCATGGGCGAGTTCATCGTCATCGTGCTCGTGGTGGTGACCGTCGCCGCAGGTCTTCTGCGGCGGCGACGCCCCGCCTGGTACTGGGTCTGCTTCGGCGCCGTGCTTGCCTCGGTGCGGATCCTGGTCCGCTATGCCTCCGTGATGGAGGCCTGCGGGCTCACGGTCCCGCCCTCGCGCTGGCGCCTCGCGCTCGCCCGGATGGCGAACCGGCCCGTGCCGGAGTCGCGTTCGCCGCGCATTCTGCGTCTGCGTCCCACCCGGACTGGCCTCGTCTTACGGCTCAAGCTCCGCCCTGGCCAGGACGCCTTCGACTTCTCCGCCGCCACCGACCGGCTCCGCCACTCCTTCGGGATGCAGGGCGTGAGTTCCCGTGAACTGCGTTCCGGTGTCGTCGAGTTGCGGATGACCGGCTACGACGTGCTCAAGTGCGTCCGGATGCCCGCCCCCAAGACCTCCGCGAGCATGTCACCGCTCCGCGTCCCGGTCGCCCTGCGCGAGGACGGAGCGATCCACTACCGCGACTACCGCGCCGTCCCGCACGGTCTGACCCTCGGCGCCACCCAGTCTGGCAAGTCCGTCTACCAGCGCAATCTCGTCTGCGGCCTCGCCCCGCTCGACGTCGCCCTGGTCGGCATCGACTGCAAACAGGGCGTCGAACTCTTCCCGCTCGCCCGCCGCTTCTCGGCGCTGGCCGACAACCCGGACACCGCGCTCGACCTCCTCGAAGCGCTCGTTGCCCACATGGCCGACGTCTACCAGCTCATCCGCGCCGAACAGCGCATCAGCGTCGCCGTTCCGGACGCGGAGATCGCCGCCGACATCTGGGACCTGCCCGCCGGTCTGCGACCGACCCCCGTCGTCTTCCTGGTCGACGAGGTCGCCGAACTCGCTCTTTTCGCCAGCAAGGACGAGGAGAGGCGCCGCGACCGCATCATCACCGCGCTCGTCCGTCTCGCTCAGCTCGGCCGCGCGGCCGGCATCTATCTGGAGATCTGCGGCCAGCGCTTCGGCTCCGAACTCGGCAAGGGCATCACCATGCTCCGAGCCCAGCTCACCGGCCGCACCGCCCACCGCGTCAACGACGAGACCAGCGCCAGCATGGCCTTCGGCGACATCTCCCCGGACGCCGTACTCGCCGCCATCCAGATCTCACCCGACACCCCCGGCATCGCCGTCGCCGGTGACTCAACCGGTGGATGGGCCCGCATCCGCGCCCCGCACACCTCCCTGCGTGACGCCGTGAACCTCTGCAACGCCCACGCCGACCGCACCCCGGACCTTCCCGCGCTCGCCGCCTTCCGGCCCGCCGTCGCCGCGTTCTCCCCGGCCTCCGTGTCGCTCTCAAAGGCCGCCCCGGTCACGGCCTGACCCCTCCGCTCCACGGTCGGCGCGACCACCTCCGCGCCAGCTCCCTACCCCACCCATGCCAAAACAGGAGGCCAGCCCATGGACGCCAACGAGGACTTCGCCCGCACCATCGCACTCCTTCGCGCGCTGGATCTCTACGAGAGGCGCTACGACGCCGACACGGCGTTCATCGCCATCGTCGCTCCCGCACTGGCCTTGTCGCTCCCGATCGGGGTTCTGCCGCCCCTCCTGCTCCGCGACGGCGACGACCCCACGGAGGACTGACCCATGACGGCCCGCACCGCGCTCCGACCGGACGCCGTCCTCGTCCAGGCCGTCATCGCCGGAGCCCTCTCCTTCGCCCACCTGCACGACCTGGCCGACGCAGCCGGACAAGACGGCTGGAAAGCCTGGGCCTACCCGGTCAGCGTCGACCTGCTCCTGGTCGCCGCCTGGCGCCGACTCCGGGGCGACCGTCGCTCCCGGCTCGCCTGGTGCTGGTTCGCCGTCGCGCTGTTCGCCTCGCTCGGCGCCAACGTCGCCACTGCCGGACTCCTCGACATCCAGCACCCGCCCGCCTGGCTGCGGATCGGAGTTGCCTGATGGCCCGCCATCGCCTTCCTCGGCGGCACCCTCCTTGCCCACACCACCACCTCGACACCCACCGAGCCCACGCCGCCGGCACCCGCGGCTGACCCGGAGCCCGAACCCGAGATCCAGGCGCCGACACCGTCAGCCCCAGACGCCGTGGAGCCCCCGGCCCGCGAGGAAGTCGCGGCCCTCCTGGCCACCGCCGAACCCGCCGCCCCGACCACCCCCGCCGTCCCAACCGCCCTCGTCGACCACGCCCGCAAGCTCGCCGCCGACCACCACACCCGCACCGGCACCGCGATCGACACCGACACCCTGCGCGCCCGCCTCGGCGTCCCGCCCCAGCTGGCCGACGCCATCGCCGCCCAACTCATCTGACCTGGAGGGAGAACCACCGTGCCCGCCCACGACCACTTCCACTCGGTGATGCAGATCGGCCCGGTCCAGATCGGCACCCACTGCGACCGCCGCGGCCACACCAAGCACGCCGCCGTGTGCACCGCCGACCGCTGCGGCTGGTCCTCGGACTACTCCAGCCAGTCCGCCGCCCAGCTCGCCGCCCGCACCCACCGCTGCAAGGTCCGCTGAGGAGACACCCATGGACGTCCCGCTCTGGTTCTTCGTCGCCTGCGTCGGCCTGGTCGGTATCAAGCTCATCCGCCCGCCCTGGTGGCTCGTCGCCCTCCTGCTCCTGGGCGGCTACCTCCTCGCCGACAGCCTCCTGGCCCCGGCCATCGACACCGCCGTCAAGTAACCACTCACCGAAGGGAGAACGCCCCGATGATGCTGCGCCCCAAGGTCCCGACCATGCCCGCCCCGACCGGCCACGTCACCCCGTCCGCCGTCATCAAGTCGACCACCATCACGCAGCCCGTCGCCCCGGCACACACGCCGACCGCCACTCCGGCCTCGACGAATCGCCCCACGATTCAGCTCACGTCCGGCGGCCTGATCACCCTCGTCGTCGGCGGCACGACCGTCGTCCTGGTCCTGGGCGCCGTCCTGGTCTCACTGCTCCTCGCGGTCGCCATCACCGCCGGATCGACCGCCATCACCGCGCTCGTCATCCGCTCGCTCATGAACAGCGACCACAAGCGCCGCTGACCGACCCCCGGGCGGCCTGATACCGCCAAGCATCCACCGCCCGGGAGCCGTGCCCCACCGATCCAAGAACCGGAAGGAAGCACCAGCATGGCCCACCGGACTCGCCCTCCGCACGCAAGGGCGCCCGAGCCTGACACGCTGCTCGACCCAACCACCCTCCGCGACCTGCTGAGGGTTGCTTCGGCCGACGACTTCGACCGCTGGCAGGACCAGATCCACCGCACCGGCGGCTGCTCCGACCCCATCCACCTCACCGGCTGGACCCTCACCAAGGACAAGACCACCGGCGAGACCCTGCACCACTACTCCACCGAGACCGAACCCGGCGGCCGCCTCCGCCTCGCCTGCGGCAACCGCCGCGCCTCCCGCTGCCCCTCCTGCGCCTTCACGTACGCGGGCGACACCTACCACCTGATCCGTGCGGGCCTGGCCGGAGACGACAACCGCGACGTCCCCTCCACGGTCCGCGACCACCCCCGCGTCTTCGCCACCCTCACCGCCCCGTCCTTCGGCCCGGTCCACAACCGCCCCGACCGAGGCGCCTGCCGCTGCGGCACCCACCACGCCTCCGACGATCCGACGCTGGGCACGGCCCTCGACCCGACGACGTACGACTACGCCGCTGCCGTCCTCTTCAACAACCACGCGGGCGACCTGTGGATGCGCTTCACGACCCGCCTCCGCCGCGAAATCGCCGCCCGCGCCGGCCTCTCCCAACGAGAGCTGAAGGAGTCGGCCCGCCTCTCGTACGGCAAGGTCGCAGAGTTCCAGAAGCGCGGCGCCCTGCACTTCCACGCCGTGATCCGCATCGACGGCCCGCAAGGCCCCGAGACCCCGCCCCCGTCCTGGGCCACGGTCACGCTCCTCACCGACGCGATCCACGCCGCCGCAGCCCACGGCTACACGTCCGTGTCCGCCCCGGCCGCCGACGACCAACCTGCCCGCACCTTCCGCTGGGGCACCCAACTCGACGTACGCCCCGTCAAAGCCTTCGGAGACGGCTCCGACATCACCGAACAGGCCGTCGCCTCCTACGTCGCCAAATACGCCACCAAGGCCGCCGAGAACACCGGCACCCTCGACCGCCGCATCGGCGAACTCTCCGAACTCGAACGCCACCAGATCCCCGACCACACCCGCCGCCTGATCAAAGCCTGCAAGCACCTCGACCCGCTCTACCCGGACCGGCGCCTGTGGACCTGGGCTCACATGCTCGGCTTCCGCGGCCACTTCTCCTCGAAGTCCCGCCGCTACTCGACCACCCTCGGCGAACTCCGCCAGGCCCGCGCCGACTTCCGCGCCGCCCAAGAACGCGAAGCCCTCGGCACGCCCGACTACGAGCCGGACACCGTCCTCGTCCTGGCCGACTGGCAATACGCCGGCCATGGCCACACCCCCGGCGAATCCGTCCTCGCCACCACCATCGCCCACGACTTGCAGCTCAACCGCGAGACCGCACGCGAAGCGCTCCTCAGCGAAAGGAGCGCCAGGTGACTACGGCAGTCCGCACGCGCAACATGCTCACCCTCGCCGAGGTCTGCGCCGAACTGTGCATCTCGCGCTCGACCTTCTACGACTGGCGCGCCAAGCGACGCGCACCACGCTGCATCAAGCTCCCGAACGGCGACCTCAGGATCCGGCGGAGCGACCTCGACCTCTGGCTCGACGACCGTGAGGACGCCGCCTGATGGAGACGACTTACGACGTCAAGGTGTACAAGATCCTCCCGTACAAGGGCGCCCGCAAGACCACGTACACGGTGCGATGGATGGTCGCGGGTAAGGCATGGCGCGAGCCATTCAGCACGGTCGCACTCGCCGAAGGGTTCCGCTCCGAGTTGATCCAGGCGACCAGCAAGGGGGAGGGCTTCGTCATTGCTACGGGGCTTCCCGTGTCGCACCGCTCCAAGGCGGCCTCCATGAGCTGGTACACGTTCGCCATTCAGTACGTGGATGCGCGCTGGCCCCAACTCGGCGGCAACAGCCGAAAGAACACCGCCAAGACGCTCACAGCCATCACGATCGCTCTGCTGCGCGCTCGGCCCGCCCAGTTCGATCCCGTCGCCGTGCGCACCGCCCTGCGTGAGTGGGCCTTCAACGTGAACCGCCGGCCGGACGCCCCGCGGGACGTTGTGATCATCCTTCGATGGATCGAGCGGAACTCCCTCCCCGTCTCGTCCTGGGAGGATCCCGAGAAGGTCGACGAGGTCCTTCGGGCCATCGATACGCGGCTCGACGGCAAACAGGCGGCAGCATGGTCTCGTAAGCGCCACCGCCGAATCCTCAACGTCGTCATGAAGCACGCGATCCGGCGTCGCATCCTTCGCGCCAACCCCCTTCCCAAGGGCAAGGAAGCAACGACCACCACCAAGACCACGAACGCCGTCGACAAACGTTGCCTGATCAATCCGGCGCAAGCTGCCGCGCTTCTCGACTGGGTCCGTCAGAGGCCGCGGGGCGGTAAGCGGCTGCACGCGTTCTTCGCAGCCCTGTACTACTGCGGGCCGCGCCCGGAAGAGGCAGTGGCCATGCGCGTAGCCGACGTGAAGCTGCCCGATGTCGACGCGAACGACCAGTGGTGCGAACTCCTGATCCACACGGCGACGCCGGAAGTCGGCAAGCAGTGGACGGACACGGGAGAGATCCACGAAGAGCGTGACCTCAAAGGCCGCGCCGAAGGGGAGACACGAACCGTTCCAGGGCACCCCGCCCTGACCCGGATCCTCCGCCAGCACATCGAGGACGAAGAACTGAAGCCCGGTGATCTCCTCTTCCGGGGCGAGAAGACCGGCGTCCTCGCTGGCTCCGTCTTCCGGCGCGCCTGGCGTAGCGCCCGCGAGGCCGTGCTGCCTCCGCACGTCTTCGAGTCGCCCATGGGCAAGCGCGTGTACGACCTCCGGCACACCCGCCTGACCAAGTGGCTCAACGACGGGATCCCGCCCGCTCAGGTGGCCGACTGGGCAGGCAACAGCGTCCCCGTGCTGCTCTCGATCTACGCCCGGTGCGTCGACGGCCAGTTGCCGGACCTGAAGAGGCGGCTCGAAGCGGCTGGGGATCTCGAAGACCTCACCGACACCGACTGACCCACAGACCGCCCCGCCGCCGAAAACTTCGACACGTATTCGACACAGCGACCCGCAGAGACCCGGTTTCAGCCGGACAGCCCCGGACCCACCCCATGATCGGCGGGGGAGTGGCCGGGGCTTCTGCGTGTGCATGTAAAGGGCCTCTGACCAGCAGAAAGGCCCCACCGAAGTGAGGCCTCTGAGAGGCGCCCCCGGCAGGACTCGAACCTGCGGCCAAGCGCTTAGAAGGCGCCTGCTCTATCCACTGAGCTACGGGGGCCGGTGTGTGTGGCCGGTGGCTCGGCCGGATGGAAGTGGGGGTGATCCATGACCTTGCCGGGGACAAGGATAGGGCTCCCGGGTCCCGGTCCTTGCTGCTTCGCCTCCGCGACGCGATGTGGAGGTTCAGTGAAGCGATCCTGATAATCGCAGGTGGGTACGAATCCTGCATCGCTTTTGGCGACTCCAGCCACGGGTGTTGTGCACTCGTTATGCCTGCGCCCCCTGTTTACCCTTCCGTCCCGCTGTGTGCTTCCTGTGGCGTATCACGCCCCTTTTGTGGCGCCGTCGGAGGCTTCGGCTGGGCCTCCTGGTCTGTTCTGGCGTGTTATCGGCGCGCAGGTGCGCTCATATGCTTCAGAAAGCCACCAAAATTGGGCATTCTTCGCATGTGGTGACCTTGGACGTACGGCCTCAGCTGCTCGACGCACTTACCGCGCTGCGCGACCGTGTCGCCGCCGCGCGCTTCCCGCTTCCCCTCGCGGGGGCGCCACGCGCGCGTGCCAACAGGAACGAGTTGCTCGCACAGCTCGACGACTACTTGGTGCCCCGGCTGCGCGCTCCCGAAGCGCCCCTGCTCGCCGTGATCGGCGGGTCCACCGGTGCCGGCAAGTCCACTCTGGTGAATTCACTCGTAGGGCGTGTGGTGAGCGAGGCCGGTGTGCTGCGGCCGACGACCCGTACACCTGTGCTGGTCTGTCACCCGGACGACCACCACTGGTTCTCCGGGATGCGGGTGCTGCCCGACCTCACGCGCGTGTGGGTGCCCCGCCAGGCCGACGACGAGGCCGCGGACCCGGACGACGACGCGCTGGACCCCGTACTGGAGGACGGGGAGCAGGTGCTCAGGGTCGAGACCGCGGGCACGCTGCCGCAGGGGCTCGCGCTGCTCGACGCGCCCGACGTCGATTCCCTCGTCGACGAGAACCGACTGCTGGCGGCTCGGCTCGTGAGCGCCGCCGACGTCTGGATCATGGTCACCACCGCCTCCCGGTACGCCGACGCGGTGCCGTGGCATCTGCTGCGTACCGCAAAGGAGTACGACGCCACTTTGGTGACCGTGCTCGACCGCGTACCGCATCAGGTCGTCGCCGAGGTGTCGCGGCAGTACGGGGCCCTGCTCACCAAGGCCGGGCTCGGCGACGTACCGCGCTTCACCGTTCCCGAGCTGCCCGAGTCCACCGGGAACGGCGGACTGCTCCCCGCGACCGCCGTGGCGCCGCTGCGGGCCTGGCTCACCCATCGTGTCCAGGACTCCGACGCCCGGGCCATCGCCGTGACCCGTACGGCGCGCGGCGTGCTCGACTCGCTCCGGGCCCGCATGCCGGAGCTGGCCGCCGCCGTCGCCGCCCAGCACTCGGCCGCCGTACGGCTCACCACCGCCGTCGAGGAGGCGTACGAGAACGAGCACGCGCGCGTACGCAGCCGTTTGCAGCGGGGCGGCGTGCTCGCCGGTGACGCCCTCAAGCGGTGGCGGAGCTATCCGCTGGACTGCTCGGCCGGGGAACTCCTCGACGCGCTCGTGGAGAGTCTCAGCGCTCTTCTTTTGTGCGCCGTGAGCGCCGCCGACCAGCGCGTCGACGAGGCCTGGCGGCGCGAACCGGGCGGCGCCGCACCCGAACTGACCGGGCGGGACCCCGAGCTGGAGAGCGCCGAGCACCGCATCGGGATGGCCGTACGACGGTGGCGGCGGGTCCTTGAGGAGTACGCGGAGGAGGAAGTGCGGGCCGTCGGCGACCTGCAAGGCGTCGCGCCGCCCGAGCCCGAGGTCGTCGCCGCGCTCGTCGCCACCGCGCTGCTCGGCGGCCGGCGGGCCAGGGCCGCGGGTGAGTACCTCGCCGAGCGCATCGGCGCGCAGGGCGCTCTGAAGCTGCGCGACCGCGGTGGGCGGCTGCTCAGCGAGTACCTGGACACCGTGCTCGGCGCGGAGCGCGAACGCCGGCTCACGCCGCTCGACGGACTCGGCGTCACCCCGGAATCCCAGGCCGAACTGATCGCGGCCCTTTCGCTGCTGCAGAAGGAGAGGTGAGGGCGGTGACCGCCGTCACGGATCACGACACCGAGTACTCCGATCAGCCTCAGGGCCCGCAGAGTGCGGAGACCGCTGAACCGTCCGTGCCTCCGAAGGCAGGCGCCTGGGACGACGGGCTCATCGCGCGGCGGGCCGCCGGACAGGCGGGAGACCTCCTGGAGACGGCGCCGCCGGCCGGCACGGGAACGTACGACGACGGACAACTGAAGGAGCGCCTGGACGCGCTGCGCGAGCTCGTGGGCCTGTCCAGGACCCGTCTCGACGGGCCGACCCTCGCCGAGGCGGGCCGGGTGCTCGACGAGGCCGCCGCCCGCCGCAGGCTCTCCGCGCGGCACACCGTCGTGGCGGTGGCCGGGGCCACGGGCAGCGGGAAATCGACCCTGTTCAACGCCCTCGCGGGTGTGCCGCTGTCCGAGACCGGGCTGCGCCGGCCGACCACCTCCGCGCCGATCGCGTGCAGTTGGACCGACGGCGCGGCGGGGCTGCTCGACCGGCTCGGCATCCCCGGCCGCTCGCGGCGCAGGCCGCTTCAGGGGCAGCACGCCGACACGCCCCTCGACGGGCTCGTGCTCATCGACCTGCCCGACCACGACTCGGCCGCGCCCGCGCACCGCGAGCAGGTCGACCGGGTGCTCGCCCTCGTGGACGCCGTGATCTGGGTCGTCGACCCCGAGAAGTACGCCGACGCGATGCTGCACGAGCGCTACTTGCGGCCCATGGCCGGGCACGCCGAGGTGATGTTCGTCGTGCTGAACCAGGTCGACCGGCTGCCGGGCGACGCCGCCGAACAGGTCCTGGACGACCTGCGGCGCCTGCTCGACGAGGACGGCATCGCGCTCGGCGAGCACGGCGAACCGGGCGCCACCGTGCTGCCGCTGTCCGCGCTGACCGGGGACGGCGTCGGCGACCTGCGCGAGGCCCTGGACCAGTTCGTCGGCGAGCGGCGCGCCGCCGCCCGACGGATCGGCGCCGATGTGGACGCGGCGGCGCACCGGCTGCGCCCGGTGTACGCGGCCGGGCGGCAGACCGGGCTGAGCGAGGCCGCCCGCGAGGAGTTCGCCGACCGGCTCGCCGAGGCGGTCGGCGCGGCAGCCGCCGGACAGGCCGCCGAACGCGCGTGGGCGCGCGGCGCGAACAAGGCCTGCGGCACGCCCTGGCTCAGGCTCTGGCGGTGGTACGAGGCCCAGCGCGCCGCCACCGCGAGCGCCCCGGCCGCCGCGCCGCCGGCAGAGGAGGAGACCACGGCGCGCCAGCGCGTCGAGCACGCGGTACGGGCCGTCGGCGACGCGGCGGCGACCGGGCTGCCCACGGCCTGGGGCCAGGCCGTGCGCGAGGCGGCCACGCGGGGCGCCGAGGGGCTGCCCCAGGCGCTCGACGAACTGGCCGTGGCGGCGGACGGGCCGGACGCGGGGGCCCGGCAGTCGGGAACGGCGTCCGGATCCGGTGCGCGGCCGCCGCGCCCGGGGTGGTGGCCGGTCGCGGTGCTGGCGCAGGTTTCGATGACTGTCCTTCAGGTGCTGGGCGGGCTGTGGCTGTTGGGCCAGATCGTCGGGGTGGTGTCGCCCAACCTCGGGGTGCCCGTGCTGATGATGCTGACCGGCATCGTGGGCGGGCCGTGCGTGGAGTGGGCGTGCCGGTTCGCGGCGAAGGGGCCGGCGCGGCGGTACGGGCAGGACGCGGAGCGCCGGTTGCGGGATGCCGCGGCGGCCTGCGGCAGGGCGCGGGTGCTCGATCCCGTCGCGGCGGAGCTGCTGCGGTACCGGGAGGTGCGGGAGCAGTACGTACGGGTGAGGGGGATTTCCACAACCGGCCGGTAGGGCACAGGCGGCGGCGGGATATCGGGGGCGGGGGCAGTCTGGGGATCGCGGTTCGGGAGGGGCCCGGGCCGCGACCGTCGTCAGGTGGCCGGTGCGGTGACCTGACGCGGTCTTCGGATGATCAGGGGAGGGCGTACGCCATGAACGAGACGCTGCTGACGGTGGTGGGGAATGTCGCGACGACTCCGGTCTACCGGGAGTTGCCGACGGGGCCGGTGTCGCGGTTCCGGCTCGCGGTGACCCCGCGCCGCTTCGACCGGGTGCGCAATGAATGGGTGGACGGGCACACCAACTTCTTCACGGTGTGGGCCAACGGGCCGCTGGGCGCCAATGTGCAGGGCTCGATCACCATCGGTGAACCGGTCATCGTGCAGGGCCGGTTGAAGGTGCGGGACGAGGAGCGCGGCGGCCAGCACTGGACGTCGGCCGACATCCAGGCGAGCGCGGTCGGCCACGATCTCTCGCGCGGCACGGCGGCGTTCCGCAGGGCCACGCGGAAGGCGGCGGGCGCGGGTGGCGAGCATCCGGCGCAACAGGCACTGGACGAGCCGTCGTTCGAGATCGAGCCGGAGCCGGTCGGATGACCCGCCGTGCATGACGGCCGGTCACGAAACGCCGCCCATGAGCCGCCGGTGATGTGGCGATTGGCCCACTTCGCACATGGTTTCGGGGATAACGATTCCGATTCGGATCGCCGGGCGGACGAAACCTCAAAGAACCGCCACAGCCGACTTCCTTAGGATGCGCAAGGAGTTGCTGGTCTCCTTCCTGATCTCAAAGGCGCGTCCGAGGGCTTCGGAGGCTCCGGAGGTTTCGAGGGGCTCAAGAGTCGGCCGGGCCCCCTCAAGGGGGTTCAGGGTCGTTCGGGTCGGCATTGATTCTGGCGGCGGGACATCACCCCCCATGCTTCAACGCGTCCTGCCTGAAAGGGAATTACGTGTATTCAGTGTTCACGCGGGCCGCACGGTGCGGGCGGTCCACCGCCCGGGTCGCCGCGGCGGCTCTGGTGTCGGGGCTCGTGATGGCCGGCGCGATATCCGGTGCGGGCCCGGCCCGAGCGGTCGACGGTGCCCCGGAGCAGAGCAGCGGGGCGAGCGCCGTCATCAGCGGCATGGACACGCACGGGACGGCCGTCGTGCACGAGGACGGCAAGGGCGAGCAGGTCTCCGCCGGCCTGTTCCTGATGACCGTCGACGGCGGCGGCATGCTCCAGACGTACTGCGTCGACATCCACAACCCGACACAGACCGACGCCCGGTACCAGGAGACCGCCTGGAGCAGCACCTCGCTGGGCGGCAACAAGGACGCGGGCAAGATCCGCTGGATCCTGCAGAACTCGTACCCGCAGGTCAACGATCTCGCCGCGCTGGCCCGCAAGGCCGGCACCAAGACTCTCACCGAGCAGGACGCCGCGGCCGGCACCCAGGTCGCCATCTGGCGCTACTCGGACCAGGCCGACGTCGAGGCCGTCAGCCCCGCCGCCGAGAAGCTCGCCGACTATCTGCAGCGCAGTGCGCTGACCCTCACCGAGCCGACGGCGTCGCTGACGCTGATGCCGCAGGCGGTCTCCGGGCACCAGGGCGAGCGGGTCGGACCGGTCACGGTGCGCACCGACGCCGACAGCGTCGGTGTGACGCCGCCCGCCGAGGCCGCCGCGGAAGGCGTGCGGATCGTCGACCAGAAGGGCGAGCCGGTCACGTCCGCCACCGACGGCAGCCGTCTGTACTTCGACATACCCGAGGACGCCGACGCGGGTTCGGCGGCGCTGACCGTGCAGGCCTCGACGACGGTGCCGGTGGGCCGCGCCTTCACCTCCGACACCCGCAGCCAGACGCAGATCCTCGCGGGCTCCAGCGAGTCCACGGTCTCCGCGACCGCCACGGCGACCTGGGCGAGGCAGGGCGCTGTCCCGGCCCTCTCCGCGCAGAAGAACTGCGACAAGAGCGGCGTCGACATCACGGTGGCCAACAAGGGCGACGAGCCGTTCACCTTCGAGCTGATGGACGAGAAATACACGGTCCCGGCCGAGGCGACGCGGACGGTGACGATACCGCTGCAGGAGGACCAGGCCTACGACTTCACGATCGAGGGCCCGCACGGTTTCGAGAAGCGCCTGCGCGGCATCCTCGACTGCCGCACGGCCTCCGCGGCCAACGCCGACGACAACGGCCTGCGCACCCAGACCACGACCCAGCCCAGCCCCGCCTCGGTGGGTGGCACCGGCACCCCCGGCACGGACCTGGCCGAGACCGGTGCCTCGAACGCGACCCCGGTGATCGCGGGTACGGCCATCGTGCTGGTCCTGGTCGGCGGCGCCGCGCTGGTCCTCGTACGCAAGAAGAAGGCGCCGGCGGAGGGGGAGTCCGGGGGCGAGTGAGTAGTGAGTGCGGGGTCCGTCGGGGGAGGGGCGAGATGTGATCTCCCCCGCCCCTGACCCCGCACCACGGGCGGCGTCAGCGCAGGCCGAAGCGCTCGGCCAAGGTGGCGATGTCGGTGGTCGTGGCGTTGCCTCCGCAGATCACCAGGCCGAGGCTGGCGTCCTGGCCCACGCGTGCGACGACCTGACGGGCGGCGGGCAGCAGGCAACCGGCGGCGGGTTCGGCCCAGACCTTCGCGTGGTCGGCGAGGTCCAGTGAGCCCTGGACGGCCTCGGCGTCGGTCACCGTGAGCACGTCGGTGAGCAGCGCCGAGGCATGGTCGTAGGTGAGCTGGGAGGCGCTGGGAGCACTGAGCGTCGAGACGACCGAGGACAACTCGACCGGGATCGGCCGGCCGGCTTCCAGGGCCGCCGACATGGCCTGAGCGCCTTCGGTCTCCACGCCCCAGAGGCGGATTCCGGGGCGAGCCGCGCGCAGTGCCGTGGCGACGCCGGCGGCCAGCGCACCGCCGCCGATGCTCACGAGCACGTCGGTGAGATCTCCGGCATCCTGCGCGAACTCCAGGCCGACCGTGCCCTGGGCGGCTACGACAACGGGGTCGTCGAAGGGATGGACCAGGGTGAGCCCCGCGTCCCTGAGCTCGTCGGCCAGGGCGAACGCGCCGTGCATCGTGTCGGCGATGTGGACGGTCGCTCCGGAGCTCTCGGCGGTGTCCTTGGCACCGGCCGGGGCGGAGCGCGGCATCACGATGGTCGCCTTGATGTCCAGCAGGCCCGCCATGACGGCCAGCGCGATGCCGTGATTGCCTCCGCTGACCGTGACGACTCCGGCGGCCCGTTCCGACTCGCTGAGCGTGAGCAGTCTCGCGGTCGCGCCCCGGGCCTTGAACGAGCCCGTGCGCTGGAGCAGTTCGAGCTTCACGGTGGTCGGCACGCCCAGGAGCGCTGACAATCCAGGGCTCGGAACCGTCGGGGTCCGGACGACGTACTCGGCAATCCGCTCGGCTTCCGCTTCCACATCCGCGACAGTGATCAGCACGTCCGTCTCCACCCCAGGTCACCAAGCAGCGCACGGCCTTCGCAGCTGCACCGCATCACAGTGCGGGGCGCGCGCCGGGGTGTCCAGCGCGCGGTGGTGTGCCGACCGGATCACTGGGGCGCGGGCAGGCACTCGGCGAGCAGGTCGACGACGTCCCGCCAGGCTCGCCGCGCGTGCTGCGGGTGAAAGCCGACTCCTGGGCGCACGGTGTGGTCGACCGTTGGGTGATGGAAGGCGTGCAAGGCGCCGCCGTAGACCACGAGGCGCCAGTCGACCCCCGCGGCCTGCATCTCGGCGGCGAAAGCGTCCCGTTGAGCGGGCGGCATGATCGGGTCTTCCGATCCGACCCCGGCCCAGACCGGGCAGCGGATGCGCGCCGCTTCTCCCGGTCGGCCCGTGGTCAGTGCGTTGACCGTCGCGATCGCGCGCAGGTCTACGCCGTCGCGCCCGAGTTCCAGTGCGATGGCGCCCCCGGTGCCGTAGCCGACGGCGGCGATCCGGTCCGGGTCGGTCCGCGGCTCGGCGAGCAGCACGTCGAGCGCCGCGTGACCGATGCCCCGCATCCGGTCGGGGTCGGCGAGCAGCGGCATGCACCGGGCCAGCATCTCCTCGGGGTCGCCCAGATAGCGCCCGCCGTGGAGATCGAAGGCCAGCGCCACATAGCCGAGCTCGGCGAGCGCATCGGCCCGGCGCCGCTCGACGTCACTGAGCCCCACCCCCTCGGGCCCGACCAGAACCGCGGGCCGACGGCCGACACCGGCCGGGAGCGCGAGGTGCCCGACCATCGTGAGGCCGTCGGCCGCGTAGGCGATCGTGCGCGTGGTAACCGTCGTCATGAGCTTGGACTGTAGGGACCGTCGAGCCCGGTCGGTCCGGTGTTCTGCCTCCGGCAGAAGGCAGGTCTCCGATGTATTCCGGAACGAGCCCGTCTGCGGCTCAGGCGAGATCGTCCACGGGATCCCCATCGGGCGGGGCCGGGAGGCGTGGACGCGGCGCTGACGAGACCCAGTTGCCTGCCCTGGGCACTTGGTCCATCTCGGGGCCTTGGCACGCCCGAGACGGACCAGTCAGGCTCTGATCGCCGTTGGCCCGACAGCCTCGTGGCCGGCACCCAGGTCGGTGCGCATCACGCCGCGCATCTGCTCCCAACGCGCCCAAAGGCGAGTGAAGTCGACTCGTATGTCGTCGAAGGCTCCATCCGGATCCGGATTCCCTTCTTCCAGACTCATGATTCGCCGGTAGACCTCGGAGAGCGCCGTGGTCATCCCATCCAATTCGGCCAGAACCGCGGTGGACGCGATGAGCTGAGCCTCAGCGAAGACCGAGTGGTGGTGGCTCCGAGCCTCCTCGACCGATTCCCGGGCTTCCGGCGTGACAGCTTGCTTCTGCACGGTCCACAGGAAGTTCACGAGCTGCGTTCGGTAGCGTCGAAAGGACGCGTTGACCTGCATATAGCTGTCGCGCCGACGATTCAGCTCGGCCACCCGCTGCTCGCGCTGCCACTGAACTTCCGCCACTCGCTGCTCCCGCTCGAACTGCGCCGATTGAACGCGGGCCAGGGAGCGTTGAGACAGGACAGAGGCGATGAGCGTGCCAGCCACACCGACGACCGCAACAGCCAACCCGACGAGTGCGCTTCCCATGGAGCCCCCTGATCGATGGAGTGAGTCGTGCGAACAGCATCTTGCCTGCAAGGGGGTGACCGTGAATGCTCTTCCGCGCCGCCGCCGATCGCTTCTGGGCACGGGCGGATTCGCCGAGTGGCTTTGTTCCTGGGATTGGACAGCCGACGCCGACGGCAGGGGAAGCCCGGTGCTGTTCGATTGCCGGCGGCTAGAGGAATTCGACCAAGGCGCCCTGCGCCAGGTTCTCGGCGATCGTTCGCAGCCATGGGCTGCGAACGGCCGGCAGCCGGGCCAGGATGTGTTGGAACGTTCCCCGGTCGGCCCGGAACAGGGCGTTGGAGAGCTGGGGGAGCGGGTCGTCGCGAAGAACGTCTTTGGGCATGCGGCCCGAGGCGGGAACCGGCAGGTACGGCTGCGGAGAGACGAGCCACAGCCACACCCCCAGCGGCAGGGGCACCAGGTATGCCGACGTGGTGGGGCCGGCCGGGGTCCAAGGTCCACCGGTCTGGGGATGAAGCGGTACGAGGAGGATGTCGACGTCCGCGTCGGGGCAGGGCCGTCCTGGTCCGGCCAGAACGGCGCGCCGTCGCGGGGAACCCGCGGGTATCAGGGCGTCGAGCGCGCGTTGGAACACGTCCGCGACCAGCCCGTCAGGGACCTCCACCGGCTGCCCCTGGGAGGCAACCAACAGGTGGGCGAGCGCCTGGCCGGCTGCCGCCTCCCATTGTGGGCTCCACGACCAGTAGTGGTTCGATCCGAGCTGTCCTCCCCACGTGGCAATCGGCTCGAACGGGGGCGTTTTCTCTCCCCTCTCTGCCAGTTCCGCCCAGGGGACGAGCACAGCTTGTGCACCGTCGACGGGGACGCGATGCACGGCGTTTGAGCTGAGCCGCACTTGCTGCCAGAGCGAGCAGTCGTCGACCCTGCTCGCCACGGGGAGGCCGCACGCATCGCAGGCCATGTTGGGCCCGTCGGCCCCGTCCACGCCACAGCAGGCGCTGCCGCGCTCCTCAGGAATCAGCCGGGTGCCACGGATATCGCCTGGCGCGATGACGCTCGCCCCGGGCGTGGCGTCGGACAGGGCGTGCACCTGCGCGTAGATGCCGCGTGCCTCTGCTTCACTCGGGTCGATCTCGTCCCACATCCGCCACGGTCCACCCCACGGCTCCGGGTCCACGGCAAACGTCCCGGACCGCATGAGCACCGGAAGCTGAATCCCGTTCCCATACTTCTGACGTGCGTGGATCGGCAGTGGCACCTGAGACAGCGGGATCGTCAACTCGGCACCGCACCCCGCACACACGAAAACGAACAAATGGCCTCCGCCTGGGCAACAGAGGCATCGTCGCAGCCCGGCGACGACCGGCCAACTGATTTCTCATCCGTTGTGGGAAAGCAACGTGCCATCGTCGCGTGCGATCAGAGGACACGACTGTCGGAGGCCACAACTGTCGGAGGCCATGACTGTCAGTGGCCGGCTGTACGGTCCGCCCATGACTGAGAGACCTACATCCGCTTGGCGCGAGGACATAGCGGCGGAGCAACGGGATGTGGCCGCCGGCACGTTGGATCCGGAATGCGCGTGCATGGCCGAGCTGTTTCCCGAATCTCTGCTCACCGCTACCGACAGTGTCCTGGACGCGTTCGAGGCGGAGCTTGCGTCGCTCCGAGGTGCGCCCGACGAGCCCGTCCTCGCTGCGGTGGAACGTGTTGTTCTGGCCCTGAACGCCGTCAACGACGAGCACGGCGGCGATGCCTACGAGACGGGCGAACGCGAGCAGCTGTGCGACTTCATCGACGAAGCGCTCACCGAGCAGGGAATCGATGTCGTCGCTCTGACCGCACGGCAGGGGCTGGGCCGCTATCAACTCACCGACCGATGGCGTGACTGGTAGGGAAGCTCTTGTCACATGCGCCGAGCAGTCCGAGCCGAGCCGGGCGAGCGCCGAGGAGGCCTCCCTCCTCCCTCTGCATTCAAGGCCCGGGGCCGTCGATCAGCGACCGACAGTGACAGCCCAGCTACCGGCCATCGGGCAGAACCCCCAGTTCAGGCCCACCCACCGATACGGGTTTCCGCCCAGCACTAGCGATGCGGCAAGATGGGGTGTATCTGCCCTCGCGCGGTGGAGCCGCGCACGCGGGCCCCTTACGCGACCACACTTCGACTGCCGGACGGTTTCTCTTGGCTGAGTTCATCTACACCATGCGCAAGACGCGCAAGGCGCACGGCGACAAGGTGATCCTCGATGACGTCACCTTGAACTTCCTGCCGGGAGCGAAGATCGGCGTCGTCGGTCCGAACGGTGCCGGTAAGTCGACCGTCCTGAAGATCATGGCGGGCCTCGAGCAGCCGTCGAACGGTGACGCCTACCTGTCGCCCGGGTTCAGCGTCGGCATCCTCATGCAGGAGCCCAAGCTCGACGAGTCCAAGACCGTGCTGGAGAACGTCCAGGACGGCGCCGCCGAGATCATGGGCAAGCTCAAGCGGTTCAACGAGGTCGCCGAGCTCATGGCCACCGATTACTCGGACGAGCTCATGGAGGAGATGGGGAAGCTCCAGGAGGACCTCGACCACGCCGACGCGTGGGACCTCGACGGTCAGCTGGAGCAGGCCATGGACGCCCTGGGCTGCCCGCCCGGCGACTGGCCCGTCACCAACCTCTCCGGTGGTGAGAAGCGCCGCGTCGCGCTGTGCAAGCTGCTGATCGAGGCGCCCGACCTGCTGCTCCTCGACGAGCCCACCAACCACCTCGACGCCGAGTCCGTGAACTGGCTGGAGCAGCACCTCGCCCAGTACAAGGGCGCTGTCGTGGCGGTCACCCACGACCGGTACTTCCTCGACAACGTCGCCGAGTGGATCCTGGAACTCGACCGCGGCCGCGCCATTCCCTACGAGGGCAACTACTCGACCTACCTGACCAAGAAGTCCGAGCGGCTCAAGGTCGAGGGCAAGAAGGACGAGAAGCGGCAGAAGCGGCTCAAGGAAGAGCTGGAGTGGGTGCGGTCCAACGCCAAGGGGCGTCAGGCCAAGTCCAAGGCGCGTCTTGCCCGCTACGAGGAGATGGCCGCCGAGGCCGACAAGATGCGGAAGCTGGACTTCGAGGAGATCCAGATCCCGCCGGGCCCGCGTCTGGGCAGCATCGTCGTCGAGGTCGAGCACCTCAGCAAGGCCTTCGGCGACAAGGTGCTGATCGACGATCTGTCGTTCACCCTGCCGCGCAACGGCATCGTCGGCATCATCGGCCCGAACGGCGCCGGCAAGACCACCCTGTTCAAGATGATCCAGGGTCTGGAGGCGGCGGACTCCGGCAGCATCAAGGTCGGCGACACCGTCAAGATCTCGTACGTCGACCAGAACCGCTCCAACATCGACCCGAAGAAGACCCTTTGGGCCGTGGTGAGCGACGAGCTCGACTACATCAACGTCGGGCAGGTCGAGATGCCGTCCCGCGCGTACGTCTCCGCCTTCGGCTTCAAGGGCCCGGACCAGCAGAAGCCGGCCGGTGTGCTCTCCGGTGGTGAGCGCAACCGCCTCAACCTCGCGCTCACCCTCAAGCAGGGCGGCAACCTGCTGCTCCTCGACGAGCCGACCAACGACCTCGACGTCGAGACCCTGAGCAGCCTCGAGAACGCGCTGCTGGAGTTCCCCGGCTGCGCCGTCGTCGTCTCTCACGACCGGTGGTTCCTGGACCGGGTCGCCACGCACATCCTCGCCTACGAGGGTGACTCCAAGTGGTTCTGGTTCGAGGGCAACTTCGAGTCCTACGAGAAGAACAAGGTCGAGCGCCTCGGTGCCGATGCGGCCCGCCCGCACCGCGCCACCTACAAGAAGCTGACCCGCGGCTGATGGCTCGCCACGTATACGCCTGCCCCCTGCGCTGGGCGGACATGGATGCGTACGGCCACGTCAACAATGTGGTCTTTCTTCGGTACCTCGAAGAAGCGCGCATCGACTTCCTGTTCCGGCCGGACAAGGATTTCCAGCAGGGGTCTGTCGTGGCGCGCCATGAGATCGACTACAAGCGGCAGTTGGTCCACCGGCACGCGCCGGTGGCCATCGAGCTGTGGGTGACCCAAATACGGGCCGCCTCGTTCACGCTCGCCTACGAGGTCAAGGACGAGGACGTGGTGTACGTGCGCGCCTCGACGGTCATCGTGCCGTTCGACTTCGAGGCGCAGCGGCCCCGGCGGATCACCGCCGAGGAGAAGGAATTCCTCAAGGAGTACCAGGACGACAGCGACCCGGGGGCGCTCGCCGCATGAGCAGCGTGCCGGTGCTGTCCTTCGCCGATGCCGGGGAGGCGGCGGACGTCGCCGCCTTCCTCGGCCGGCTGCTGCACTACGACAAGGCGGCCGCCGTCCGGCTGCAGGCCCAGGCCGGCGGGCAGGCGCTCGCGGTGTTCGGACGGCCGCCGTCGTTCGAGGTCCTCGCGATCCGGACGGCCCGGCTCCTCAAGCCGTACGAGAACGGGATCGACGACGCGCTCGACGTGACCGTCTCCGCCGGTGAGCTGCTCGACTCCGTCGACGAGAGCGGCGCCACCGCGACGGTTCCGGCCGCCGTCACCGGGCCGCCCTGGGCCGGCGTGCTGCCCCCGCGGGGCGGCTGGCGACGGGTGGAGGGGTTCCCCGCCGCCGATGAGCTGCGCGGGCTCGTGAAGACCGCCGTGGGCGAATTCCGCTCGCGGGTCGACGGACTGGCGGCCGAGGAGCGGACCCGGGCCGCGCTCGATCGCATCGGGCGGGACATCTGGTCCCGGGAGATCATCCTGGACGGCGGAGAGGCCGTCCCGGTGCGGGTCGCGCACGCGGCCGTGTCGCTCGGGTTCCTGCGGGGGCCCTCCGTGGATCTGCTGGCCGCCGGGGCGTGGCTGCGGCTGCGTACCGCCTACGGGTCCGTCGCCGTGCGGCAGGGGCCCGCCGCCGGGCTCGGCGGACTCGGCGTCATGCCCGCCTGAGGGCCCCTACAGCCCCTACAGCCCCGACGGCCCCGGCAGCCAGTACGAGGATCAGCCCGCCGTGTTCACCATCGACGCCGCCGCGTACGTCAGGTAGTTCCACAGCGTCCGCTCGTGCTCCTCGGACAGGCCGAGGTCGTCGACCGCGTCCCGCATGTGCTTCAGCCACGCGTCGTGCGCCGCCCGGTCCACCTGGAACGGCGCGTGCCGCATCCGCAGGCGCGGGTGGCCCCGGTTGTCGCTGTACGTGCGCGGGCCGCCCCAGTACTGCATCAGGAACAGCGCGAGGCGCTCCTCGGCCGGGCCCAGGTCCTCCTCGGGGTACATGGGGCGCAGCAGCGGGTCCTGGGCGACGCCCTCGTAGAAGCGGTGCACGAGGCGACGGAAGGTCTCCTCGCCGCCGACCTGCTCGAAGAAGGTCAGCTCCTGGAGCGCGTCGCGCGGGGTCTCAGTCACCCGTCCATCGTCTCAGACGCGGAGATCCAGGACCTGGGGCGTAGGACCTCGCCGATTCGGGACGCGGGCCGCACAGTGGTCGTATGGGTACGGAGCGCGTCGGCGGAGCGGGCGGTCTCGCGGTCCTCGCCGAACAGGCGCGGGCCGGGCTCGTGCGCGGGATCGCCGCGACCGGGATCTGGGACGGGGATCCGGGGTGGCGGGCCGCCTTCGAGCAGGTGCCGCGCCACCTCTTCGTGCCGTACTACTTCGTCGGGGCGCCCGGCGGGTACGAGCGGCTGTGGGGGGAGGACCCCGATCCCGTACGGCGCGAACGGTGGCTGCGCGGGGCGTACGCGGATCAGCCGCTGGCCACCCGGCTGCGCGACGGGGAACTCGTCTCCTCCAGCAGCCAGCCGTCCCTCATGGCGAAGATGCTGGTCGACCTCGATGTGCGCGAGGGGCACCGGGTGCTGGAGATCGGGGCCGGGACCGGGTACAACGCCGCGCTGCTCGCGCACCGGCTCGGGGACGACGCCGTCACCACCGTCGACCTCGACCCGGAGATCACCGAGTCGGCCCGGGCGCATCTCGCTGCCGCGGGGTACCGGCCCGCCGTCGTCACCGGGGACGGGGCGCGGGGGTGTGCCGAGCGGGCGCCGTTCGACCGGATCGTGGCGACGTGTGCGTTGCGGGGGGTGCCGGTGGGGTGGCCGGGGCAGTGCCGGGTGGGGGCGCGGATTCTGGCGCCCGTCTCGACCGGGTTGCTGGTGCTCGATGTGCGGGACGCGGGGGTCGCGCAGGGGCGGTTCCTGGCGTCGCCGGCCTATTTCGTCGCCGTGCGGGGGGAAGGGGGCGGGGGCGGGGCCTGTGCCGGGGACGTGGGTGGGGTGCCGCTGGGGGTGGCCCGGGATGATTCGTTTCGGTTCGTGCTGGGCTTGAGCGGGGGGCGGGTTGCCGCTCGGGAGGTTCTGGCGTGGTGGGAGGGGATGGGGCGGCCCGGGCGGGAGCGGTTCGGGGTGACCGTTCGGGGCGGGCGGGAGTGGGTGTGGCTGGACGATCCGGGTGGGGCCTGTCCGTGGGATCCGGGGGGCGGGGGCTGAGGCGGGGAGAAGTCGCCCCCGCCGCCCCTTCCCGTCCCGAAACCGGGGGCTGCGCCCCCGGACCCCCGCCCGCCTGCGGTGCTTCGTCGGCTGCGGCCCTCGTCGTGGCTGAGCGCGCAGTTCCCCGCGCCCCTGACGGGGCCCGTGTGGCTCTCAGGCCCTGTGGATCGTGATCGTCGTCCAGGCGCCCACGTGGACCCGGTCGCCGTCCTGGAGGGGGACCGGGACGAAGGGCTGGATGGGCTCCTCGCCGCCGTTGACCGTCGTGCCGTTCGTCGAGTTCTGGTCGACGACCGCCCAGCTGCCGTCCGGCTGCTGGACCAGGACCGCGTGCTGGTGCGAGACCCCGGGGTCCTCCGGCGGGACCGAGAGGTCGATGTCGGGGGTGTCGCCGGTGGAGTGGCGGCGGCGGCCGATCGTGAGCTGGTTGCCGACCAGGGGACGCTGCTGCTCCGGGGAGTACGCGGGCAGGTTCAGGCCCGATGCCTCCGGACCGCTGCGCTGCATCATCGCCATGAAGTAGTCGCGGTCCGGGCCGATCGTCGCCGACCACGTCACATAGCCCTGCGACTGCTGGGGCGGCGGAGGCTGCTGCTGGTAGCCCTGGTCCGGCGCCGTGGTGGGGCCCGACGGCGGGGAGATCGTCCAGTCGTCGCCGCCCGGGCCACCGGGACCACCGGGGCCGGGGCCGCCGAACGTCGGGGCGGGCGGGGCCGGAGGCTGCTGGTAGGCCTGCGGCGGGCCCTGCGGGAACGGGGCCGGGCCCGAGGGCTCGCTGCCGAACGGGGCCGGCGGGATCGGCTCGGCCGGGCGGTTCATCTGCGAGGGGCGCGAACCCTGGTACTCGTACGGGTCCTGGCCCTGACCCGGGCCCTGGCCGGGGCCCTGCGGCGGCTGCTGGAAGCGCATCGCCGGGTTGCCGGGGCCTCCCGGGCCGCCCGACGTGGGCAGCGGCGGGTTCGGGGCCGCCGGAGTGTACGACGTCGCCGTGTTCGTGAGGAAGTTCCAGCGGCACTCCTCGCAGAACGGCGCACCGCCCTCGCGCGGCGTACGGCACTGCGGGCACAGCTCGGGCGCGCGCGGCGGCGCCTGCGGGGCCTGCTGCTGCGGCGGGTAGCCGTAGCCGGGGGCCGGAGGCGGCGGCGGGGGCGGGGGTACGGCACCGGCCATGCGGTGACCGCAGACCTCGCACCAGTCGTCGGAACCCGACTGGTGTCCGTTCGGGCAGGTCGGCATGTCGGCGCTTCCCCCTCTCCTTCACGTGCAAGCCCGGGCTTGCCATGGGTGATCTCGGATGGCTATTTCTTGACGCGTACGGTCTTGGTGGAGCGGGTCTCGAGAGTCATCTCGTCGGCCTCCGCGACCTTCGGCTTCAATCGAACAGTACCTTCCGCGGCGTCCACCACGTCCACCACCTTCGAAAGCAGTTTCGCCGTATCGGCGTTTCCGGAGAGCGCCGCGAGCTGCACCGCGCGGCCCAGTTTCGCCGTCGCCCCGTCCGCGTCACCCGCCTTGCGCGCGTCCAGGCCCTGCTGGATCGCCTGCGCCAGTTCCGCCTGGCCCGTGTAGTGGGCCACCTGCGGGTTGATGGACGTGGAGGCCGTCATGTCGTCCGTCCAGACCGCGCGGACCAGGCCCTGCGAGAGCGTCTGGGCCGAGCCGTCCGGCTGCGGGACGATCAGGGAGACGCGGGCGGCCAGCATCTCCTGGCCCAGCTCGGCGCTGGGGACCTGGACACAGACGTGGTAGTCGCGGGACTCGTCGCCCCAGGAGCCGGTGGGGTAGTCCCCGGCCCGCGGGCCCGCCTCCGTGCGGCGCTCGGTCAACTCCTCGACGGTGGGCGCCACTTGCTTGACGAACTTGATCTCGGAGCCGAGCGGGGTCCACAGGCGCAGCGCCACGTCCGCGACCTCCTTGCCCATCGCCGTCTCCATCATCTGCGTGAAGTCGTCGGCGAGGTGCGCCGGGTCGGCGACGATGTCGGCGGTGCCGAGCAGCGCCGAGGCGATCCCTGTGACTTCCTTCACTTCCCAGTCGGTGCCCACGCCCCGCGCGTCACAGGTGAAGCGGCCCGCGGTCGCGTCCAGGGTCGCCCGCAGGTCCTCCGGCGACTCGTGCTCGTTGCGCCCGTCGGTCAGCAGGATGCCGTGCCGCACCATCGACGCCGAGGAGTCGGCCGCGTACAGCAGCCGGTCGGCGAGCCGCAGCCAGGTGCCGATCGCCGTGCCGCCGCCCGCGGACAGCTTGCGCAGCGCCTGCTTGGCCTGGTCGCGGGTGGTGGCGTCGGCGACGGCGAGCCGGCCGCCGCCCGGATAGATCTCCTTGGCGACGTGGGTGCCCGCGATCACCGCGAAGTGCACGCCGTCGCGCAGGGTGTCGATCGCGGCGGCCGACGCCTCGCGGGCCCCGCGCATCTTGGTCGGCGGGTAGTCCATCGAGCCGGAGCAGTCGACCATCAGCGCGACCGCCGCGTCCACGGCGCTGCCCGGGCTGTACAGGTGCGGCGCGCCCACGGCGCCGCCCACCGTCCCCCCGCCCGTCGAGGTCACCGTGACGATCGCGTTGACCTCGCGGCCCCCCTCCGGCAGGTACTCGTTCTGGTACACCTCGACCGCGAACTGCGGCACGGTCGGCTTCGAGAAATTGGCCATGATGACAAGTCCCCCCTGGACAACATCACTTGAGCAATGAGCGGCCCGCGGGGCGGGTCGGCCTCAGGCCGATCCTGCCCCCTGCCGGGCCCCCGGGAACGGCAGGACCGCCACTGTTACGTTGTCGTGGCCCCCGCCGTCGAGGGCGTGCCCGGTCAGCACCTGCGCCGCGTGCAGCGGACGCCCGGCGGCGTCGGCGGGCACGGCCCGGGCCATCTCCTCGGCCGATTCCGCGTAGTTCCACAGGCCGTCCGTGCACACCACCACGACACCAGGCCGGTCCGGCTTGAAGGAAGCCGTGTGCGGCTCCAGTTCGTAGGCGTCCGCGCCGAGCCAGCCCGTGATCGCGTGGGCGCGCTCGTCGGCGTACGCCTCCGCCTCGTTCATCAGGCCCGCCGCGACCATCTGCGCGGCCCACGAGTCGTCCTCGGTGAGCCGGGCCGCGGTCGCGGTGCGGTCGTCGGGCACCCAGTAGGCGCGCGAGTCGCCGACCCAGCCGACGACGAGCAGCTCGCGGGTGACGATCGAGCCGACGAAGGTGCACGCCGGGGCGTTCTGGTGCGGCTGGTGCTCGCGGGCCGTCGCGGGCTCCTGCGCCAGCGCGTTGACAGCCTCGGCGGCCGTCAGGATCGCCTCGTGCAGGGCCTGCTGCGGGTGGGTGCCGCGGGGCAGGGACTCGTGCAGCGACTCGTTGGCCGCGCGGGTCGCGGCGAGCGAGGCGTCGTCGGGGCGGGTCGCGGACGACACCCCGTCGCAGACCAGCGCGACCACGGCGGGCGAGCCGTCGGGCAGCGCGGCCGAGGAGATCACGAACGCGTCCTCGTTGCGGTGGTGGCGCAGGCCGCGGTCGCTGACCGCGGCGACCGCGTCCAACTCCTGCTCCATGTGGTCGCGTTCACGCGGCTGGGCGTGCCCGCAGTTCTCGCAGTAGCCGTCCTGGTCCACCTGCCCCGCGCGGCAGGCCACGCACAGCTTGGTGCCGGCCGCCGGAGTGGCCGCCTCCAGCTGCTCGGGCGTCGCGGTACGGGGATCGGGCGCGGCGCCGCCGGACTCGAGGCCCTCCAGGTCCGTCGGCAGGTGCACCGGAGCCGGGGTGTCCGAACTGTCCGGCTCCTGCGCGGCCGGCCACTCGGTGGTCCCCTCCGGCGCGGCCTCCTCCGGTGCGGGCGCCGCCGCCCGGGGCGTCGACGAAAGGTCGTACCCGCAGGCTCCGCAGAAGCGGTCGCTCTCTTCGAGCGGCTCCTCGCAGCTGGGACACGTAGCTGTCGACTGGTGCGTCTGCGACATCAACTCACACCCACGTCCGAGGGCGGTAGCGGTTGGCCCGCTCCACCAGTTCGATCCTCTCCTCGCCCCTTGAAGCGAGCCTGGCCAGTGTCCGGTACGAGCGCTCCAGGCCGAGGCGCAGTCCGCGCTCGTCCAGATCGTTGCCGAGCACCGCTGTGCGTACGGGGCCTGCCGGCTGACCGGAACCCTGCCTACCGGAGAGTACCCAGTCGAGCGCGGTACCGAGGACCTCGGTGGACAACTGCTCGCGGCGCACCGCGTCGAGGCCGAACGCGTCGAGCGCCTCGACCTGCCCCGCGGCGGCCGTCAGGTCGCCCAGCAGCGGGTCGCCGTCGGCGGACACCGGGGCCTCCGCGATCCGTCCGCGCAGGCGGGCCCGGACCGCGGCGACCCGGGCCGCCGTGTAGTGGATGGAGGACTCGGGCACCGACTCCAGGGTGCGCACCGCGCCGGCCCGGTCGCCGGCGGCGAGCTGCACGCGGGCCAGGCCGAACGCCGCGCTGACATAGCTCGGGTCGGTGGCCCAGACGAGGCGGTAGTACTCCGCCGCGTTGTCCAACTGGCCCAGGACCTCCGCGCAGACGCCGAGCGCCAGCTTCGGCGCGGGCTCGCCGGGGAACGCGTCGTAGATCGCGTCGAACGACAGTGCCGCGTTCGCGTGGTCGCCGACCGAGAGCGCGGCCACGCCCCGGTACCAGACCACCCGCCAGTCGTCGGGGTGGTCCGCCTCCAGGGCCGCCAGGCCGCGTCCCGCGGCGTCGAGGTCGCCCATCTCCAGGCGGGCCCGCAGCTCGCGCAGGCGCAGTTCGAGGGAGCCGCTGGGCGCCGCGTGCAGGGCCGTGATCAGCTCGGCGGGCGCCGAGGTCATCAGGCCCGCGAGGAACCCGGCGTTCGCGTCGTTCGGGTCGACCCGGGGGACCGGCAGGGCCAGCGCGGTGCCGACCGCCTGGAGCGGTCTGACCAGGGCCGAGGGGGACGGCGGCAGCGCGGGCACCGGGTGCGGCGCGACCGGCTTGCCCCGCCGGGCCCGTACGGGGACCTCGCGCACGCCGAGCCGCGACACGTCGGTGTCGAGCCGGCCGAACAACTCCGTGTCCGTGACCTTCACTTCAGGACCGAAGAGCGTCGACAGGGCCGGGCGCGGCCGGTTCGTCTGGAGCGCGACGACCTCGCGCAGGACGCCCGTCAGCTGCTCCGCCATCTCCTGCGCGGACGCGAAGCGGCGGGCCGGGTCCGGGTCGGTCGCGCGCACAAGGAGCCGGTAGAACGACTCGTAGCGGCGGAAGACCTCGATGTTGTCCGGGTCGGGCAGCGAGTCCGCGAAGACGTTCGTGTAGCCCTGGAAGTCGAAGGTCAGCAGGGCCAGCGTCCGGGCGACTGTGTACAGGTCGGAGGCGACCGACGGGCCGACCTCGGCGACCTCGGGCGCCTGGAAGCCGACCGTGCCGTAGATCGCCGACTCGGCGTCGTCCATCCGCCGGACCGCGCCCATGTCGATCAGCTTGAGCTGGTCCTCGGTCTGGATCGCGTTGTCGACCTTGAAGTCGCAGTAGAGGAGATTGCGGCTGTGCAGATGCCCGAGCGCCTCAAGGGCCTCGATGCCGTACGCGCACGCCTGCTCGACCGGCAGCGGGTCACGCCGGCCCTCCGGGGTGCGCCGCTCGTTGGCGATCTCCTTCAGCGACTTGCCGCCCACGTACTCCATGACGATGTAGCCGTCCATGGAGCCGGTGCGCTGGTCGAGGTGCTCGACGAAGTTGTAGATCCGGACGATGTTCGAGTGCTCGATCTCCGCGAGGAAGCGGCGCTCCGAGATCGCCGCGGCCATCGCGTCCTGGTCACCGGTGTCGAGCAGGCCCTTGAGGACCACCCAGCGGTCGGAGACGGCACGGTCGACGGCGAGGTAGACCCAGCCGAGACCGCCGTGCGCCAGACAGCCGGCGACCTCGTACTGGCCGTGCACGACGTCGCCCGTGTCCAGCTTCGGCACGAAGGAGTACGGGTGCCCGCACTTGGTGCAGAAGCCCTCGGTACGGCCCGGCCGCTCCCCGCGCGAGCGGCCCACGGGCGCCCCGCAGTCCGAACGGGAGCAGAATCGCTTCCGCTCGGGGACCTCGGGGTTCTCCTGCACCATCGCGCGCGGGTCGGGCCGCGGCACGTCCGGCACCCGGACGAGCCCGGCGCCGAGCCGCGCCCGGCCCGAACTGCTCGCGCTCGCACCCGAACTGCGCACCGACACGGACCGCGAGGTCGACGAACCGGACAGCGAACGCGACAGCCGCCCCGACACCGACCGGCGCGACTGCGAGGACCGCGACGACGTGCGCGTCGACCGGGCCGACGAGCGGGAACTGGACCGGGAACTCTGCGAGCCGCGCGCGCCGCCGCCCGCGATACCGGTCGGCGGCGACGACACCATGCCGGTCGCCGACACGACCGGGGCGAGCCCGCACGTGTCGCAGTACAGCTCACCGCCGCCCATGTCCGCGTAGGAGCCGCCGCAGCCCGGCCGCTGACACGTGCCGGGACGCGCGGCGGGACCGGCGCCCGGCGCCGCCGCGGGCGCGGCCTGCGGCTTCAGGCCGCAGGTGTCGCAGTACAGCTCCCCGCCCATGTTCTCGTAACTGCCCGGACAACCGGGCCGCGTGCATCTCTGAGCCCCCGCCACGACTAGGACTCCCCCCTCTGATCCGTGGGCGCTGCCAGCACGTCCGCCGCCGCCCTCTGATACCGCAGCACCGCCGACTCCGCCGCCCGCAGATCGCACGGGGCGCTCCACAGCATGCGGCGCGCCGCGTCGTACCGCTCGACGAGGAACGGGTCCTCGGCGAACCCGAGCCGCCCCACCTTCGCCTTGTACGCGTCGAGCCGCCCGCGCAGCTCCGCGCGGACGGCCAGCGGAGCGGTCACCGCGGTCAACGACTCACGCGCGCGCAGCAGTTCGTCCTCCGCCTTCGTCTCCAGCGACTCCAGGAGCGGCGAGAGCCGGTTCCACTGGCCGTGCCTGCGGTACTCCGCCGCCGTCGCCAACTGCTCCTGGAGCGCGGTCGGCGGGCCCGACACGGCCGGCACCTCCGACGCCGCGATCTTCGCCAGGACCTCGCCGCGCGCCGATCTCGCCTCGGCGAGCGTACGGTCCGCGCGCGAGAGCACGTCCCGCAGCCGGCCGAGCCGCGCCTCCGCGTCCTGCCGGACGGTGAGCACGGCGTCGATCTCGCGCCGCACGTCCTCGATGGCGCGCGCCTCACGGTCGTACGCGGTGGTGTCCGGGCGGCCGCCGCCGGGCGCCGAACTGCCCGCGGCCTTCTGCCAGTACGCCAGCGGGTCGGAGACCACTTCCTCGCGCAGCCGGGTCAGCACGGCGGTGATCCGCTCCAGGTCGTCACCGGCCGGGTGCTCGCCGGGGCGGACGCCGACGGAGTGCGCGAGCTGCCGGGTGCGGCCCAGCTCGGCGGCGAGCAGGTCTATCCGGGCGGGCAGCGCCGACCACACCGCGTCGGCGGCCACCACCATGTCGAGCGACGACGCGTACAGGTCGTTCATCCGCTCCACGATCGCGGCGAGCGTGAACTGTTCGGAGAGCTTCGCCGGGCCGGTGATCGACGGCGACAGACCGCCCGTGCTCGCGCCGGAGGCGACGGTGACGCTCTCGCCGCGCAGCAGGTCGGTCAGCTCCACCAGGTCGTCGCGGTTGGGCCAGCGGCGCTGGGAACGGATCTCGCGGGCGGTGCGCAGCGCGCCCGCGTACGCGTCGAAGTACGCCCAGAGCAGGGTGATCGCCTGCTCGGCCGACGACCAGCGCTCCCGGGTCGTCCCGGTCAGCTGCGCGCCTTCGAGCAGGCGGCGGCCCGCGTGGTCCTGGAGCGCGAGCAGCGACGTCTCGATCGCCTCGTGCTCGGCGCCGAGACGGGCCAGGGCACGGTCCACCTCGTCCCGGTCCATCACTGGACCAGGGGGTCCCGCGACGCCCATCGATCACCTCTCCGCTCGTCTCGACTGCGCTGTGTGTGCTGGTGGGGTCTTACTTGTACTTCGGTGCGGGCGGGCCGGACGACGGGCCGAGGTCGGCCTCCAGCCACTTGTCGTAGGACTTCTGCCAGCCGCTGTTCTTGCCGCCCGCGCGGTAGTCCTCCAGCACCTGGTTGACCCGGCGCACCAGGTCGTCGGAGCCCTTCTTCATGGCCACGCCGTAGTACTCCGTGGTGAACGGCTTGCCCTTGAGCTCCACCGTCGGGTCCTGCGCGGCCTGGCTCGCCGCGAGGGCGCCGTCGGTGACGACCGCGTCGACCTCGCCGAGCTGGAGGCGCACCAGGCAGTCCAGCTGGTTCGGCACGGTCGTGGTGATGTCGGTGCTGCTCGGGATCTCGTGCTTCTTGTCGCGGCCGTCGGCGAGCGCCGTCTCCGCCGTCGAGCCCTTCGCCGTGCAGACCCGCTTGCCGGCCAGCGACTTGTCGTAGCCGGTGATGTCCGAGGCGCGCGGGGCGAGGACCTGCTGGCCGGTCTGGAAGTACGCGGTGGAGAAGTCGACGTCGGCCAGGCGGTCGCAGCTGATGGTCATGGTGCGGACCACCATGTCGACCTGGTCGTTCTTGATCGCCGGGATGCGCTGGTTGGTGGGGATGGCGCGGAACCGGATCGCGTCGGGGTCGCCGAGGATCTCGCCGGCGATCTCGTGCGCGAGATCGATGTCGAAGCCCTCCAGCTCGCTGGTCTTCTCAGCTTCCGAACCGGCCTTGTCCAGGCCCTTGTTGGGATCGCGGTAGCCCCAGCGGTAGCTGTTCTGGTCGACGCCGACGGACAGGTAGCCGCGCGCCTTGACGGCCTTCACCGCCGCGCCGTTCTTGTCGCCCTTCGGGTCGAGGCTGCGCTCCGGCTCGCGCCCCTTCACCGTCGGGGAGCAGTCGTCGGCGCTGGCCTGCACGCCGTCGGCGACACCGCCCGAGCCGAGGCCCGTGCTGCCGTCGCCGCTCGCCGTGTGCGACAGGGGGAGCAGCACCGTGAACACCGCCACGAGGGCGCAGGCGACCGCTGCGGCCATCGCCGCGACGCCGCCCCAGCCGCGCAGACTCACCCTGCGCGCGTCTCGCTCGTCCATCTCCGCACCCCCTCTCACCGGTACTCCGAAAGCCTGCGCCCGATGCCCAGCACCGCGCCCACCGCGGCGAGCACCGCGAGGATCGCCGCGCCGACGGACAGTCCGGTCATCGCGTCGCGGCCGCCGGTGGCGTCGGACGTGAACTGCGTCTGCTCGTGCACCAGGGCCTGGTCGAGACTCTGGTCCACCAGATCGAAGCACTCACCCGTCGGTTTGTCGTCCTTCGAGCCGATGATCTTGTCGAGGGCGCCCTGATAGTTACCGGAATCGTCCTGCTTGCGCGCTTCGGTGTGGCGGTTGCGCCACTCCAGCATCGCGCTGTTCGCCTTCGTCACCGGCGCCTCGCCGGACGCGTCGCCCTCGGCGAGGGAGTCCGCCGCCTTCAGTTTGGTCGCCAGTGTCGTCATCTGCTTCTGGAAGTCGACGTCGTACTTGTCCTTGACCTCGTCGTCCACGGTCACCGTCTCGGCTCCGCGGCTGACCAGCGTCAGATTCTCGTTGCCCCGGGCCTTCAGGGAGGCGATGCTCGCGTCGTGCAGCACGTTCAGCGACCGTACGCCCTGGTCGTACGAGGCGTTGAGCCCGCTGCGCGCCACCGTGTGCCCGACCACCAGCCACAGCAGCACGACGGTGGAGGCCGCCGTGGCCGCGAGCAGGCCGTGGTTGAACACCCGGTTCGTCAGACGGTAGTTGCGCCGCTGCGCCCACGCGAGACCGCCGAGGGCGATGACGCCGAGCGCGATCGCGATCCAGGGGTAGGGGGTCGCCGCGTCGTAGTCGTCGCGGAGCCGCTGGTTCTCCTTCGTGTACAGGTCCTCGGCGGCGGGGAGCATCTCGGTCTGCATCTTCTCGTTCGCGTACCGCAGATAGGCGCCGCCCAGCGGGTAGCCCTGCCGGTTGTTGGCGCGGGCGCGCTCGATGAGGCCCTTGTACTCGGGCAGCAGCTTGTTGAGCTTCGCGATCGTGGCGGCCGAGGGGGTGCCCGGGTCGGTGCTGGCCGCGGCCGTGACGAGCTTGTCGGCGGCCGTACGGATGTCCTTCTCGTACCGGTCGCGGACCGCCGCCGTCTCCTGGCCGCCGGCCAGGAAGCCGCTGGACGCCGTGGTGTTGGCGTCGGCGAGGGAGCGGTAGATGTCGGCCGCGTCGGCGCTCAGCGGCTGGCTGGAGTGCAGCACGTCGTCGGCCGCCGTCGAGCGGTCCGTCATCTGCCAGGCCGTCGTCGCGCCGAACGCGATCACGAGCAGCGCGAGCACGGCGCCGATGATGCGCAGGCGGCCCGGCTCCGTGGTCGCCGCCGACTTCAGGCGGTCGATGCCCTCGGCCCAGGCCGTGCGGCGGGGCTCCGCCGGGGGCGGGGCGACGGGTGCCGGTGGTGTGGTGCCGCGGGTCTGCTGCGGCGGGACCGGCGGCATCGTGGGCAGCGCGGTGTGGGCCGGCGGCGCGGTGCTTCCGTTCGGCGGGTATGTCACTTCGACCCTCCCCCATGGTCGTGCGTCGGCGGTAAGTATCGCTGCCGCGACTGACATCCGCACAGGCATTGACTCGATCTTGTTTGCGAGCCCTGCATTTGAACACGTGGTGGGGGTGGGTTCGGTTCCCTGGGGGTGGGTTGTGGGCCTGCTGCGGGCCGGTGGGGGCTGGTCGCGCAGTTCCCCGCGCCCCTGAGGCATGCGCTCCGCGCAGCCTCCCCTGAGCGAGCGGAGCTCGCTTCAGGGGCGCGGGGAACTGCGCGACCAGCCACCACGAGAGCCGCAGCGCTAGGCGGCGTAGTGGGCCCGGACCGTTGCGTGCACCGCAGGGGGTGCCCCGACTGCGTCCAGGCCCAGGAGTGCCGCTCCCAGGACCGGGCGTTCCGTGACCACTCGGGGTTCGGCCTTCGGGGCCCGGGTCGAGAGCAAGTCGCGGATGCGGGTGTCCAGTTGGGGGTGGCGGGCAGCCAGGACGCTGCCGCCCAACAGGACCGGCACCTGGGATTCCAGGAGGTCGAGGCGGCGCAGGGCCACCGTGGACATGGCCACCACCTCGTCGGCCATCCGGTCCACCAGGCCCCGGGCCACCGGATCACCCGCCGCCGCGGTGGCGAAGAGCACCGGCGCGCACTCGTGCCGCCGCTCCAACGGGATCGTCCCCAGGTGCAGCGCCTCGATCAGCGCGTACATGGAGCCCAGCCCGAAGTGCTCGGGCAGGTCGTGCATCAGGGCCGTCGGCTCACCCCGCCCGTCCTCGGCCCGCGCCGCGAACCACAGGGCCTCCTCGGCGAGGCCCCCGCCGCCGCCCCAGTCACCGGAGATCTTGCCGATGGCGGGGAAGCGGGCGGTGCGGCCGTCGGGCAGCATGCCCGCGCAGTTGACGCCGGCGCCGCAGACGACGGCGACCCCGCGCGGCTCGGCGTCCTCCAGGAGCCCGGCGCGCAGCACGGCGAAGGTGTCGTTGCGGACGTCGACACTCGCGGCCCAGCCCCGGGCGCGCAGCGCGGCGGCCAGCTCCCGTTCCTCCACGGGCAGATCGGCGTTGGCCAGACAGGCGGACACATGGTCCACCGAGTCGAGCCCCGCCTCGGCGAGCGCCCGGCCGACCGCGTCCGCGAGCACGTCCACGGCGGCCTCGACACCCACGCGGGGCGGCTGGAACCCGCCGCCGCGGGCCGCGCCGACGACACTGCCGTCGGCCGCGACCACCGCGACGTCGGTCTTGCTGTTCCCCGCGTCCACGGCAAGGACGGTCATGCCCACGCGAGGTGCTCCCGGTTGTGCGCGATCAGCTGGTCGGTGAGCTGCTCGGCGTACTCGATCTGGCCCACCAGCGGGTGCGCGAGCAGCGCCTTGAAGACGCGGTCGCGGCCGCCGCGCAGGGCGGCCTCCAGCGCCAGGTCCTCGTACGCCGTGACGTTGGCGATGAGGCCCGCGTACAGCGGGTCGAGCCGCGGCACGGGCAGCGGACGCGCGCCCTTGCCGTCGACGGCCGCCTGCACCTCGATGACGGCGTCGTCGGGGAGGAAGGGCAGCGTGCCGTTGTTGTAGGTGTTGACCACCTGGTACGGGGATCCGCCGCCGCCCAGCAGGGACGCGGCAAGATCGACGGCCGCCTCGCTGTAGAAGGCGCCGCCGCGCTTGGCGAGCAGCTCCGGCTTCTCGTCGAGCGTCGGGTCGCCGTACATCTTCAGCAGCTCGCGCTCCATCTCGGCGACCTGGGCGGCCCGGGACGGCTTGGTGCGCAGCTCCCGTACGACGGCGTCGTGCTGGTAGTAGTAGCGCAGGTAGTACGACGGCACGACGCCGAGGCGGTCGACGATCGCGCGCGGCATGTGCAGGTCGTCGGCGACGGCGTCGCCGTGCTCGGCGAGCAGCCGCGGCAGCACGTTCTCACCCTCCGGGCCGCCCAGGCGCACGCCCAGCTCCCAGGTGAGGTGGTTGAGGCCGACGTGGTCCAGGTGGACCTGCGAGGGCTGCACGTCGAGCAGCTTGGCGAACTTGCGCTGGAAGCCGATCGCCACGTTGCACAGGCCGACCGCCTTGTGCCCGGCCTGGAGCAGGGCCCGGGTGACGATGCCGACCGGGTTGGTGAAGTCGATGATCCAGGCGTCCGGGTTGGCCCGGCGCACGCGCTCGGCGATGTCGAGCACGACCGGGACCGTGCGCAGCGCCTTGGCGAGGCCGCCGGCGCCGGTCGTCTCCTGGCCGACGCAGCCGCACTCCAGCGGCCAGGTCTCGTCCTGGTTGCGGGCGGCCTGCCCGCCGACGCGCAGCTGGAGCAGGACGGCGTCCGCGTCGGCGACACCGGCGTCCACGTCGGACGTGGTGCGGATGACGCCCGGGTGGCCCTGCTTGGCGAAGATGCGGCGGGCGAGGCCGCCGACCAGGTCCAGGCGGTCGGCCGCCGGGTCGACCAGGACCAGCTCCTCGATGGGCAGGGTGTCCCTCAACCGCGCGAAGCCGTCGATGAGTTCGGGTGTGTAGGTCGACCCTCCGCCGACCACAGCGAGCTTCATAACCGAATAACCGTCCTTAGCCCTTTACTCCGGTGAGGGTGACGCCCTCCACGAAGGCTTTCTGTGCGAAGAAGAAGACGATGCAGACCGGCGCCATCACGAGGAGCGTCGCGGCCATCGTCAGGTTCCAGTTGACGCTGTGCGCCGACTTGAAGGATTCGAGTCCGTAACTCAGCGTCCAGGAAGCCGGGTTCTGGGCCGCGTAGATCTGCGGCCCGAAGTAGTCGTTCCAGCAGTAGAAGAACTGGAACAGCGCGATCGCGGCGATGCCCGGCTTGGCCATCGGCACCACGATCTTGAGCAGGGTGCGCAGCTCACCGCAGCCGTCGACCTTCGCCGACTCGATGTACTCCTTCGGGATCGTCAGCAGGAACTGACGGAGCAGGAAGATCGAGTACGCGTCGCCGAACGCCATCGGGATGATCAGCGGCCACAGCGTGCCGGAGAGGTGGAACTGCTGCGCCCACACCAGGTACATCGGGATCACGATGACCTGCGGCGGCAGCATCATCGTCGAGATGACGAGGATCATCGCCGTGCGGCGGCCGCGGAAGCGGAACTTCGCGAGCGCGTACGCCACGGGGATCGCCGAGCACACGGTGAAGAGCGTGCCCACGACCGCGTAGAAGATCGAGTTCCGCCACCAGTCGAGGAACCCGTCGGTCTCGAAGACCGTCCTGTAGTTCTCCCAGTGCCACGAGCTCGGCCACAGGTCGCCGCTCATCGCCTGGTCGTCGGCCATCACCGAGGTGAGGAAGACGAACACGAACGGGAGGATGAACAGCAGCGCGACGGCGATCGCGATGCTGTGCACGGCGATCCAGTTCAGGATCTCCTTGCGGCGCGGCCGGGAGGGCTCCGCGTCTCTGGTGGCGGGAGCGCCGGCGCTGGCCGCCGGGCGCAGGGTGGTGGTGGTCATGGGATCAGTCCTCCGCCGAGAGCAGGCCCGAGCGCTTGCGCATGAGCAGCATGGTCACGGCCATCGCGATGACGAACAGGACGAGCGAGAGCACGCACGCCGCGCCCGTGTTGAAGTTCTGGAAGCCCATCGAGTAGACGAGCTGGGGGACCGTGAGGGTCGAGTGGTCCGGGTAGCCGGGCTGGATGACCGAACCGGGGCCGATGGAGACACCGGAGGCGATCTTTCCGGCGACGAGGGCCTGCGTGTAGTACTGCATGGTCTGCACGACGCCGGTCACGACCGCGAACATCACGATCGGCGTGATCGACGGCCAGGTCACGTACCGGAACTTGGTGAACGCGCCGGCTCCGTCCAGCTCGGCGGCCTCGTACTGCTCCTTCGGTACGTCGAGCAGCGCGGCCATGAAGATGACCATGAGGTCGCCGATGCCCCACAGGGAGAGCAGGACGAGGGACGGCTTGGCCCAGGTGGGGTCGTTGAACCAGTTCGGGCCGTCGATGCCGATCTTCGCCAGGACCTCGTTGACCGGTCCGGTCGCCGGGTTGAGCAGGAAGACGAAGGCGACGGTGGCGGCCACCGGCGGGGCCAGGTACGGCAGGTAGAAGGCGGTCCGGAAGAAGCCGACCCCGCTCTTGATCTTCGTGACGAGCAGGCCGAGCGAGAGCCCGAAGACCACCCGCAGCGCCACCATGATCACGACCAGCCACAGCGTGTTCCACAGGGCCGGGCCGAACAGCGGCATGTCCTGGAACACGTACTTCCAGTTCCGCAGCCCCACGAACGTGGGCGCCTTGATCTGGTTGTAGTGCATGAACGAGAAGTAGACGGTGGCCAGCAGCGGGTACGCGAAGAAGACGCTGAACCCGATCAGCCAGGGGGACAGGAAGCCCAGGGTGCGCAGTCTGCGCCGCGCGGGCCGGGAGAGTGTGAGTGCCATGGTGGGTGCTCCGCCCCTCAGTTCTGCGACTGCAGCGTGTCGGCGTCGATGAGCTTGTCGAGGCGTTTCAGCCCGGCCTTGAGGTTCGGGACCCGCCCGGCCTCCTCGGTGTACGAGAAGTCCTGGAGCTGCACGACGTACATGCCGCCGTTGGTGGACGGGGGCATCACCTGGCTGTACTTGTTCTTGGCGATGTCCAGGAACGTGCGGAACGTCGGGTCGGCGTCCAGCTTCGGCGACGTGAGGGCGGCCTTCGTCGAGGGCACGTTGTGGATCGCGTTCGCGAACTTCACGACCTGGTCGGTGTCCGCGGTCAGGAACTTCAGCAGCTCCCAGGCGGCGTTCTGGTGCTTGCTGCTGTGCGCGATGCCGGCGACGGTGCCGGTGAGGTAGCCGCGCCCGTACTTCTCCACCTGGTCGTCGGGGACCGGGAGCGGGGCCACGCCCCAGTCGAACTTCGCCTTGTCGTCGTTGAGCATCAGGCCCCGCCACTCACCGTCGAGGTGCATGGCGACCTTGCCGGTCAGGAAGGCGTTCTGGTTCGACATCTCGTCGCCGAAGGAGGTGCGGAACCGCTCCAGGGCGCCGTAGCCCCCCTGCGCGTCCATCAGCTTCCTCGCGGTCTCGAAGAACTCGTACGACGCCGGTTCCTTCGCGAGCCGGGACTTGCCGTCCTGGTCGAAGTAGGTCGGCCCCCACTGGGCGAACAGCCGGTCGGGGCTGTTCTGGTAGAAGCGGAAGTTCGGCATGAAGCCGACGCGCTTCACCGTGTTGCCGCTCTTCTCCGTCAGCTTCTTGGAGTCGGCGACGAACTCGGACATCGTCTTCGGCGGTTGCGTGATGCCCGCCTCCTTGAAGGCGTCCTTGTTGTAGTACATGCCGAAGGCGTCGGCGAGCAGCGGCAGCGCGCACTGGTTGCCGTCGTAACTGGTGTAGTCCAGAAGGGCCTTCGGGAAGGTCTTGTCCTTGTCGAGCCCGGTCTTCTTCATGAACGGGTCGAGGTCGGCCCACATGCCGGAGTCGCAGTACTGCCCGACGTTGTTCGTCGTGAACGACGACACGACGTCCGGGGCCTCGTCGCCGCCGGCCCGCAGGGCCTGGTTGACGGTGGCGTCGGAGACGTTGCCGGTGGACTGCACATGGATGTTCGGGTGGAGCTTCTCGAAGCGGGCGATCGAGTCGTTGATCGCCTTGACCTCACCGGACGCCGACCAGCCGTGCCAGAACTTGATGGTCACGGGCTTGGTCGGATCGTCGTCGGCGCTCCCGGTACTGGGATTGGCGCAGCCGGCGAGCAGCAGTCCGGCCGCGGCGAGCACCACGGGTGCGCGCAGGGGTATGCGCCATCGCGGCATGGCGAACGTCCTTTACGTGGGTGGGACGGGGGAGGGGGCTTGGGGGCTTCTGGGTACGGGGATCAGGCGCCGCTGGTGTCGAAGACGGTGTCGCGGGCCTGCGACAGGGCGGTGCGCAGGGCACCGGTGAGGATGGGATCGCCGGCCAGTTCGCTGATGCGCAACTGCGGCCGGGGCAGGGCGAGTCCGGTGAGTTCCCGCTCCACGCGCTCGCGCAGCGGGTCGCCGCCGGCCTGGGCGACGAGCCCGGACAGCACGACGAGTTCGGGGTCGACGACGGCGACGACGGCGGCGAGGCCGGTGGCGAGGCGCCGGGCCACCTCGTCGAGCACCTCGACGTCCTTCAGTGCCTCGGCGAGGTCCTCGGCACCGGCCAGCTCGCGGACGGCGGGGGCCGCCACCAGGGACTGGAAGCCGCCGCCCGCGTCGTTGCGGGCGTGCACGGACTCGCCGCCGCGGGCCAGCGGGGCGCCGGGCAGCGGCATGTAGCCGATCTCGCCCGCGCCGCCGGTCGCGCCGCGCAGCAGAACGCCGCCCAGCACGATCGCGGCGCCGACGCCCTCGTCGACGTAGGCGAGGACGAAGTCGTCGTGGTCCTGGGCCGCGCCCTCGTACTGCTCGGCGAGGGCCGCGAGGTTGACGTCGTTCTCGATGGAGACGGGGGTGCCGAGCACCTCGGCCAGCTCGGCGCGCAGCGTGCGCGAGTGCCAGCCGGGCAGGTGCGGGGCGTAGCGCAGCTGGCCGGAGTGCGGGTCGATGGCGCCCGGGGTGCCGATCACCGCGGCGGTCAGGTCGTCGTGGCCGAGCCCGGCCCGCTCCAGGGCGCCGTCGACCGCCTCGCTGACCAGCTGCGCGGTGCGGTGGCGCACGTCCTCCGCCACGGCGACGGCCTCGATCCGGAAGCGGCCGCGCTCGGCGCCGGTGATGTCGGCGACGACCGCGGTGATGCCGGTCGGGTCGGCGGACAGGGCGGCGACGTGCGCGGCGTCCGGGTCGATCTCGTAGAGCAGGGCGTTGGGGCCCGGGCGGCCGGTCTGGCTGCCCGTGGTGCGGACCAGCCCCGCCGCTTCGAGCCGCCCGAGGATCTGCGAGGTCGTCGGCTTGGACAGGCCGGTGAGTTCGCCGATCCGGGTGCGGGTGAGGGGGCCGTGGGCGACGAGGAGGTCGAGGGCGGAACGGTCGTTCATCGCACGCAGCACGCTCGGGGTGCCGGGGGTAGCGGCCATCTCGTGCTGTCTCCTCGCGGTGTCGCTATCGACTGTTAGGAAGGTTTCCTATCGGGTGCGAGGAACGTAAGTCGCAGGTGAAGGGGGCGTCAATAGGGGGCGGCCCGTGGTTGTCCAACTCGTTATTTCACCGCGGCCGGGCACGGGCGGCCGACGGGACGGGTGCGGGGATGCCCGCGGAGGGGGAGGAGGGGACGGAGGGATGCCCGGGTCGGTCGTTCATCCCCCCGTCACACACAAAGACCCGGATCGATGATCAGGCGGAAACGCCTTCGATCCGGGCCAGGGCCTCGTCCGCGCCGAACGGCTGCAAGTAGGGCAGCCAGCGCGGGTCCCTATGGCCGGTCCCGATGATGCGCCAGGCCAGGCCCGACGGCGGGGCCGGCTTGTGGCGCAGACGCCAGCCGATCTCCACCAGGTGGCGGTCGGCCTTCGTGTGATTGCAGCGGCGGCACGACGCCACCACGTTGTCCCAGACGTGCTGGCCCCCGCGGCTGCGCGGGATGACGTGGTCGACGCTGGTTGCGACGCCACCGCAGTACATGCACCGGCCGCCGTCACGGGCGAACAGCGCACGCCGGGTCAGAGGAACGGGGCCCCGGTAGGGAACCCGGACGAACCGCTTGAGCCGGACCACGCTGGGTGCGGGGACGGTGCGTGTGGCGCTGTGCATGAAGGCGCCGGACTCCTCGAGACAAGTGGCCTTGTTCTCCAGGACGAGTACGAGCGCGCGGCGGAGCGGTACGACGCCGAGGGGCTCGTACGACGCGTTGAGGACCAGGACATGCGGCACGGAATGCCTCCTTGTACGCCGGCGGCGCGTGGCTCGCGCCGGGACGATCTGTAGTCAGTCTCCCCTCATCGCTGGTCATGGCGCCACCATGTCCGCGTAACGGCCTTGAAGTGTTTTCGACCACATCGCGCTGCCCTTTGGCGTGAAATCCGCGAAGACGCGGGTGAGCGCCCGTGAGCACCGTCTCTTCGCCGAACATCTCGACGATCCGCACACGATGCCCCGTTAGTGTGGTGGGCCTGCCCGCTCCCGTCCCCGAGTCGTGCCGCCCTGTGGCGGGCAGAGGCAACGCCTGGAGGTACCTGCCGTGATCTTGTCCGTGCTGTCGGCCGCCACTGACACGGGCAGCCAGCAGCCCACGCTCAAGGACGCCCAGGAGCAGGCCGGCCAGGCCGCCAGCTGGGTCGAGGAGAACTGGTCCGACTGGCTCGCCCTCGGTCTGCGGATCCTGCTGATCGTCGCCATCGCCGCCGTGCTGCGCGTGGTGATCCGCCGGGCCATCACCAAGCTGATCGAGCGCATGAACCGCACGGCGCAGGCCGTCGACGGCACCGCGTTCGGCGGCCTCCTGGTGAACGTCGAGCGGCGCCGCCAGCGTTCGCAGGCCATAGGCAGCGTGCTGCGCTCCGTCGCCTCCTTCGTGATCCTCGGCACGGCCGCGCTGATGGTCCTCGGCGCCTTCAAGATCAACCTCGCGCCGCTGCTCGCCTCCGCCGGTGTCGCCGGTGTCGCGATCGGCTTCGGCGCCCGCAACCTCGTGACCGACTTCCTCTCCGGCTGCTTCATGATCCTGGAGGACCAGTACGGGGTCGGGGACACCATCGACGCCGGGGTCGCCTCCGGTGAGGTGATCGAGGTCGGCCTGCGCGTCACCAAGCTGCGCGGCGCCGAGGGCGAGATCTGGTACGTGCGCAACGGCGAGGTCAAGCGGATAGGCAACCTGTCGCAGGGCTGGGCCACCGCCGGCGTCGACGTCACCGTCCGCGCCGACGAGGACCTCGACAAGGTGCGGGCCGCGCTCTCCGAGGTCGGCGAGGAGATGAGCAAGACCGAGCCGTGGAACGAGATGCTGTGGGGCCCCATCGAGGTCCTCGGCCTCGACAGCGTCCTGCTGGACTCCATGGTCGTCCGCGTCTCCGCCAAGACCATGCCCGGCAAGGCCCTGACCGTCGAGCGCGAGCTGCGCTGGCGCATCAAGCGGGCCTTCGACGAGGCGGGCATCCGCATCGTGGGCGGCGTCCCGGTCGCCGTGGACGAGCCGGCCGCCGACCCGACGGCCGGGATGTCCGCGCCGTCGGCGTACGCCTCGACGACGTCACCGCAGTCGCTGGCGGCTTCGCCGCTGCAGAAGTAGCCGCCTCCCCGGCCCCGCTCAAGGCGCCCGCGCGTCAGGCCGCCCGCAGCTGCGACGGATGCACGGACCGGCGCAGCAGCGGCAGCGTCGTCGTCACGGCCACGGCGCAGGCCGCGAGCACGAGGACGGGGACGAGCAGGGGCAGCGCCCACGGTACGGACACACCCTTGGCGAGGGCGTAGGCCGTGTGCAGCGCGGTCCCGCCGATCGTCGCTAGGACGAGAGCGGGAGCCAGCGGCAGCACCGTCTCCAGGAGCAGCGTGCGCCGCTGGACGCGGTACGGAACCCCCGCGGCCGCCTGCGCGGTGAGCGCCCCGCGCCGGGAGGAGAGCGATTCGGCGGTGCCGGTCGCCAGTGAGACCAGACAGATCAGCAGGGCGATCAGGACGGCGGCGACCGTGACGTTGAGGCCGTACGTGTAGTAGCCGACGTCCTGGGGCACGCCCGTCTCCCGCTCGTTCGCGGCGATCTGGTCGAGAAGGATCCGGTAGATGCCGACCAGGCCGACGCCGACGACGGTGACCAGGACGAGCGCGGCGTGGCTGCGCGACGCCGCCCAGGGGTCCTGCTGAAGGCGGTGCGCGGCGAGGAGGACCTCGGGTCGCTCGGCCCGTGCGGCGAGGCGTCGGCCGACGGCCTTCGCCACGGCTCCCGAGGCCCAGATCGCGGCGGCACCGGTCAGCACCACCACCCCGACCAGCAGCGCCGGCAGGGCCGCGACATCGCCCCGGGAGCCGCGGACCAGGAGCGCCGCCGCCCCGATGAGCACCGCGCACAACGGCACGCCGAGCCCGACGAGCAGCCCGGGACCGCCCGTCGGCCGCTCCCGGCGGACGTGTCCGAGCGGCGACGCGATGACCCGGCGCAGCGCGAGCGCGCTGACCAGCGTGCCGGCCACCGGGATCGCGAGGGCCGTGAGCGCACAGGCGGCCCAGGCCGGCGGCTCGGTGACGTGTCCGGTGGCGGCCACCACCGCCGAGAACAGGACGAACCCGGCCGCCGCGCCCGCCAGGCAGGCGAGGCCCGCCTCCAGGGCGGCGATCCGCCGCACCCGCCTCGGGCACGCGCCCGCGAGCCGCAGTGCCGCCAGGCGCCGGTCACGGTGGACCGCGCCGACGCGGGCGCACTGCGCGAGGAAGCCGAGCACCGGGATCAGCAGGAGCAGGAGACCGGTGACGACCCCGCGTCGGGTGCCGGGCTGGTCGAGCAGTCCGTTGCCGAAGGAGAACGAGACCTGACCGCGGACGCTCCCCAGAGCCACCGCGGACGTCGCGAAGCAGGTCGCCGCGGTCGCGCCGAGCGCGGTGAGCAGCGCGCGCCGCCGCTCCAGCCGGTCCGCGCCGCGCGTCAGCAGCAGGGCGAGCCGCAGGTCGGAGCGGGCGCTCATCGGGTCACCCCCGCCACCGGCACGGAGGTCTCCCGCACCACCCCGTCGTGCAGGCTCACCTCCCGGTCCGCGTACGCCGCCACCTGCGCCTCGTGCGTCACCAGGACCACGGCCGCGTGGGTCTCCCGGGCGGCGTGCACGAGCGATGTGAGGACCTGCTCGGTGGCGAGGGAGTCGAGGGCGCCGGTCGGCTCGTCGGCGAAGACGGCCTTCGGCTCGGTCACCATCGCCCGGGCCAGCGCGACCCGTTGGGCCTGTCCGCCGCTCATCGCGCCGGGGTGCAGCTCGCGCTGGCCGCGCACGCCGAACCGCTCCAGCCAGGCGTCCGCGTCCGCCTGCGCTGCCGCGCGCTTGCGGCCCGCGAGCAGCAGCGGCAGCGCGACGTTGTCCAGCGCGGTCAACTCCGGGATCAGCTGACCGAACTGGAAGACGATCCCGAAGTCGGTGCGGCGCAGCGCGGACAGCCGCTCCTCGTCGAAGGCGTCGAGGCGCTCGTCGTCGTAGGCCACCGTCCCCTCGTCCGGCCGGACGATCCCGGCCAGGCAGTGCAGCAGCGTCGACTTGCCGCTGCCGCTGGCTCCCGTGACGGCGAGGATCTCCCCGGCTCGGACCCGCACCGAGGCGCCGTTCAGCGCGGGTGTCCTGCCGTACGCCTTCACGAGGCCTTCGGCGACCAGAAGTGTGCTCATGCTGCGGTGACCTCCGCGGTCAGGGTGGCGAGCCGGGCGGCGGTGGTGGTCATCCAGCGCAGATCGGCGTCGAGATGGGCGAGGGCGTAGTCGGCGGACAGGACGGTGGTCAGGTCGGCGCCCGGATCGGTCTTCAACGCGGTCAGCTCCCGCATCCGGGTCATGTGCGCGGTGCGCTGCGCCAGCAGATGGGCGGCCGGGTCGGCACCCGCGTCCGCGACGAGGATGGAGACGACGACCTTCGCGAAGATCTCGTTGGCGACGTGCGGGGCCGGCGGCGTGATCTCGCCCGCCCAGCCGAGCAGTTCGTGCCTGCCGCTCGGTGTCGACCGGTACAGGGTGCGCTCGGGACCGCCGTCGGAGTCGGTGCCGTCGACCTCCACGAGGCCGTCCCGGACCAGGCGCTGGAGGGTCGTGTAGACCTGCGCGTAGGCCAGCGGGCGAGCCTGTGGGAACCGCTCGTCGTGGCGTCGCTTCAGGTCGTAGCCGTGCCGGGGACCGGAGGCGAGCAGGCCGAGGAGGACATGACGGGTGCTCATGGGGTGAGTATGTACTGCGTATATGTACTGAGTACATAGCTGACCGCGGACGGGAGAAAGTGGGAGATGTGGTTCCGCTTGCCGCCCGGTCCCGCAGGGCGAAGATTTCCGGTCCCCAAGACCCTCTGGTCAATTTCCTTTCGTCGTTCACAATGTGACCAGCAACACGTTGGCCGGCCGAACAGGTCTGGACCCGGGATCTCGGGGTAGGGCTCTCGACTCACGACCCCCTTTGACGAAGGAGGCCCCCGTGGCCGCATCGGCTCAGCTTCTGCTCTCGGCGCTGTCCAAACAGGCGGACCCCGTGCTGTCCGTCACGGACCCGCTGACCGGAATCGACACCCTGTCCGGCACCGACACCACCACCTCGTCCTTCGAAGCACCCCTGACCAGCGAGCCGGCCTTCGCCGACTACGCGCCGCTGACCTCCGAGCCGCCGCTCTCCGACGAGCTGCCGCTCACCTCCGAGCCCACGCCGAGCGGCCTGGCCGCGGGGTGAGCCTCGCCCGCCTCGCCGAGCTGTACGGCGTGGCCACCTCCTACTCCCCGTCGCCGGGTGAGACCGTCCGCGCCTCCGACGCGGCCCTGACCGCCGCCCTCGCCGCCCTCGGCGTGGCCGCGGACGCCCCGGACGCGCTCGCCGCCCGCGAGGCCGAACTCGCGGCCCGCCCGGTGCCGCCGACCGTCGTGCTCTGGGCCGACGGCTCCACCCCCGAGTGGCTGCGGCGGCTGCCCGAGCGGGCCCGGCTCGCCCTCCGGCCCGAAGGGGCGCGGGAGTTCACCGCCTGGGACCCGGCCGAGCCGCCACCGCCCGGCGTGCACCGGTTACGGGTCGACGAGCCCGGCGGCCGCGGCACCGAGGCCCACCTCGTCGCGGCCCCGCCCACCGCCCCGCGCCCGCCCGGCCGCACCCACGGCCTGCTGGTGCAGCTGTACTCGCTGCTCTCCATCCGCTCCTGGGGCATGGGCGACCTCGCCGACCTCGCCGATCTCGCGTCCTGGTCGGCCCGCACCCACCACGTGGGCTTCCTCCAGGTCAACCCGCTGCACGCGGCCGTCCCCGCCGCGCCCGACGGCACCATGGACCCCTCCCCGTACCGCCCCTCCTCCCGCCGCTTCCCCGACCCCGTGCACCTGCGGATCGAGGACATCCCCGAGTACGCGCACGTGCCCGCCCGGGAGCGCGAGGCCGCCGCCCTGCGCGAAGCGGTGCTCGGCAAGGGGGAGTTGATCGACCGGGACGCCGTCTGGGCCCTCAAGCGCGAGGTGCTGGAGGCCCTCGTCCGGGACGTGCCGCTCACCCCCGGCCGCCGCGCCGCCTACTGCGACTATCTCGCCGCCCAGGGCACCGCCCTGGAGGACCACGCCACCTACCTGGCGCTCGCCGAGATCCACGGCCCCGACTGGCACACCTGGCCCGCCGCCCTCCAGGACCCGCGCTCGGCCGAGACCGCCCGCGCCCGGCGCGACGCGATGGACCGCGTCGACTTCCACTCCCGGCTCGCCTGGCTCACCGACACCCAGCTCACCGCCGCCCAGCGCACCGCCACCGAGGCGGGCATGCCGATCGGCCTCGTGCACGACCTCGCGGTCGGCGTGCACCCCGGCGGCGCCGACGCCTGGGCGCAGCGCGACGTCTTCGCCCAGGGCATGAGCGTGGGCGCGCCGCCGGACGCGTTCAACGCCCGGGGCCAGGACTGGGGCCTGCCGCCCTGGCGCCCCGACCGCCTCGCCGAGACCGGCTACGCCCCCTTCCGCGCCCTGCTGCACGACCTGATGCGGCACGCGGGCGCCGTCCGCATCGACCACGTCATGGGGCTGTTCCGGCTCTGGTGGATCCCCGAGGGCGAGGCGCCCACCGAGGGCTGTTACGTCCACTACGACGCCGAGGCGATGCTCGCGGTGCTGCTCCTGGAGGCGTCGCGCACGGGCACGTACGTCATCGGGGAGGACCTGGGCACCGTCGAGCCCGGTGTGCGCGAGACGCTGCACGCGCGCGGGGTGCTCGGCACCTCCGTGCTCTGGTTCGAGCGTGACTGGGAGGCCCCGGGGGAGCCGCCGGTGCCGCCCGAGCAGTGGCGCACGGACTGCGTGGCCACCGCCACCACCCACGACCTGCCGTCCACCGCGGCCCGGCTCACCGGCGACGACGTACGCCTGCGGGAACGCCTCGGGCTGTCCACGGCCACGCCCGCCGAGGCGGCCGCGGAGGTCTCCGGCTGGCTCGGCCTGTTCGCCCGGCTCGGCCTGCTTGCGGGCGCCCCCGGCGACGAGGAGGAGTCGGTCCGCGCCGTCCACCGCTTCCTGCTGCGCACCCCCGCGCGGATGACCGGGATCTGGCTGCCCGACCTGATCGGCGACCGGCGCCCGCAGAATCTGCCCGGCACCTGGGACGAGTACCCCAACTGGCGGCTCCCCGTCGCCGATGCCGCCGGACACCCCGTCACCCTGGAGGACATCGCCTCATCCCCTCGCGCCCACGCCCTGCTCAGCGTGTTCTCCGCGCCCGTCGTGCCTCTTACAGGCCCCCCGGACGCGCGGTCCGTTTAGGCGTTCGCTACGTTTGAACCGTGGACAAGAAGAACGCCCTGCGCGCCGGCGCCCTGGCTTCCGGTACGACGCTGATGATGCTGCTCATGTCGTCCCCCGCGCTCGCGCTCACGCGCGACGACGGCGACGACCCGGGATCCGGCCTGAGCGTGATCGACACGCTCGGTCTGTTCGTCGTGGCCCCGCTGGTCATCTTCGCGGTCATCGCCGGCCTCGTGATCCTCGGCGACAAGTCCCGCAAGCAGCCCAAGCAGGGCTGACCCGCACACTCCCGACGAGGGCACCCGCCACGGCTCAGCCGCGGCGGGTGCCCTCGACGCGTTCCGCCGCCCCGCCTGCTCCGGGTCCGGGCGGACCCGCCGGGCGAACGGTGCCGACCGCTCGCGCGTGCCAACAAACGTGGGCCAACAGCTGTTGACAGCTCGGGGTAGCGGCTCTACGCCTGCCAACAGGCGTTGACCAACGGGTGTTGGCCAAGAGGTGTCGGCACCGTGGGTCCCTGTCGGAGGAGGCCACCATGAACGGCACCGCGCACTCCGTGATCGTCGTCGGCTCCGGCCCGACGGGCCTGCTGCTCGCCGGGGACCTGGCGGCCGCCGGGGTTGCCGTCACCCTCGTCGAGAAGCGCCCCCACGGGATCAGCAACCTCTCCCGCGCCTTCGCCGTGCACGCCCGCACCCTGGAACAGCTCGACGCGCGCGGCCTGGCCGACGAGATCGACCGCCTCGGCAAGCGGCTCGGCCGGCTCCGCCTCTTCGGCGGGCTCACCATCGACCTCACCGGCCTCCCCTCCCGCTTCAACCACCTGCTCGTCCTGCCGCAGTACGAGGTCGAGAAGGCACTGGAGCGGCGGGCCGTCGAGGCCGGGGTCTCCTTCGCGTACGGGACCGAGGTGACGGGCCTGGTCCAGGGCACGGACGGCGTCACCCTCCGGGTCCGGCGCGGCGACGGGGCGCGGGACGAGCTGAGCGCCGCCTACGTCGTCGGCGCCGACGGGATGCGCAGCGCCGTGCGGGAGGCCGTCGGGCTGCCCTTCCCCGGCCGGTCCGTCATCCGCTCGGTGGTCCTCGCCGACGTACGCCTCGCCGAGCAGCCGGAGGACCTGCTCACCGTGAACACCGTCGGCGACGCCTTCGCCTTCATCGCCCCCTTCGGCGACGGCTACCACCGCGTCATCGGCTGGAACCGCGCCCACGACGTCCCCGACGACGCCCCGCTCGCCCTCGACGAGATCAAGGAGATCACCCGGCTCGCCCTGGGCCGCGACTACGGCATGCACGACGCCCGCTGGATGTCCCGCTTCCATAGCGACGAACGCCAGGCGCCGCACTACCGCGTGGGCCGGGTCCTGCTCGCCGGGGACGCCGCGCACGTGCACACCCCGGCCGGCGGCCAGGGCATGAACACCGGCCTCCAGGACGCGGCGAACCTGGGCTGGAAGCTGGCCGCCGTCCTCAACGGCCGAGCCGACGCAGCCCTGTTGGACACGTACGAGGCCGAGCGCCACCCCGTCGGCAGGGCCGTGCTGCGCAGCAGCGGAGGCATCGTGCGGATGGCGATGGCCAAGCGTCCGTGGACGCTCGCCGCCCGCGCCGTGCTGGCCGGCGTCCTCGCCCGGGTCCGCCCCGCCCGCACCCGCGCCGTCGGCCGGATCACCGGCATCGGCGTCCGCTACCCGGCGCCCAAGGGCTCCCACGCGCTGGTCGGCAGGCGGGTCCCCGACATCGCGCTCGACGGCGGCACCCGGCTCTACGAGGCGCTGCGCGCGGGTGAGTTCGTGCTGATCCTGCCCCGGGGCGAGGCGTACAAGAACGACGCGGTGCGGATCGCGCACTGGGCGAGCGGCCGGCGCACGGCCCTGCTCGTACGGCCCGACGGCTACGCGGCCTGGGCGACGGACGCGCTGCCGCAAGGGGGAGTCAACTCAACAGACTTTCCAAGGGAGTTCGCCGGATACGCGTTGCGCTAGTGCGTCTGCCGCCGGACTTCGGGGACGAGGGGCTGCGGACGCGGCTCTCGGCCCGGGCCCGCCGACGCAAGGTGGTTGAAGCGTGGTGAGCACGCCTCTGTGCCGCGGGCGGCCGGGTTCGTATGGTGAGGAGATGACGGGGGAAACGGGAGACAACGCCCTGAGCCTGGCGGAAAGGGTTCGGGCGCACATCTGTGACGAAGGCGCCGCCGTCGTGCTGCGCTCCGAGCCCAAGCTGCCCCAGGCGATGCGGTCCTGGGGTCCCGAGCGCGTCGTCGCCGCGACGGTCGTTCGGGACGCGTTCCGCCGCCGGGCCGCCGGGCAGGACGGCTCGCACCGCGTCCACCTGCAAGGTCTGGTGATCGACGGACACCTCGACCTCGACTGCCTGACCACCGAGGCCAATGTGCGCCTGCTCGACTGCCACTTCCGCGACGGCCTGTCCCTGGACAACGCGCGCCTGTCGTCGCTCGATCTCAGCGGCAGCCTCTTCGAGGACGGGGCCGGGCCGTGCGTCTCCGCCGACAACCTCGTCCTCCGCTTCGACCTGCGGATGGAGCGCGCCCACATCGTCGGCAACGCCCACGACGTCGCCCTGTCCCTGCACGGCGCGGACATCTCCGGCTGCCTGCTCGCCACCGGCATCGTCATCGGCCACGCGCGGGGCCCGGCCGTGGACGCCACCAACCTCGTGGTCAAGGGCGATCTGCACCTCAACCGGGGCACGATCACCGGGCACCACCGCACGGCCGCGCTGACCCTGCGCGGGGCCAGCGTCGGCGGCCGGGTGCAGCTCGCGGGGACGGAGCTGCGCAACGACCGGGGCCCGGCCGTCCAGGCCGACCGGATGAGGGTCACCACGGGGCTGCGCATGCGCGGCGCCACCGCGACCGGGACCGACGACAAGTACGCCATCGTGTCGCTGGTCGACGCCGTCGTCGGCGGCAAGGTCGACCTGCGCCGGACCACGATCGACAACACCGCGGGCCCGGCCCTCGTCGCGAGCAGGCTGAAGGTCGAGGGCGACCTGAACCTCGACGAGAGCCGCGTCACCGGCACCGGGGAACGCCCCACCGTGAACCTGTTCAACACCTTCGTCGCGGGCACGCTGTCCATGACGGGCGCCCGCCACAGCAACAGCAGCGGCTGCGTGCTGAACGCCCAGCGGGCCGTCGTCGACGGCGACGTACGGCTCGACAGATCCCGGTTCCGGAGCCGCACCGACCGGGCCGCCGCGGTCAATGTGTTCAACGCCCAGGTCGGCGGCTACATGTCCCTGTCCAGGGCGCAGATCGTCAACCAACTGGGGACCGCCCTGTTCGCCGTCCAGCTCAAGGTCTCCGGCGACCTGCGGCTCGACCAGGGGTTCCGGGCGGCGGGCGGCGGCACCGACGGGGCGGTGCGGCTGCACGCGTCCAGGATCGGCGGCTTCCTCGACCTCCGGACGGCCCGGCTGACCGCGACCCGGGGGCCGGCCCTGTCCGCCCGGTCGATGGAGGTCCTCGTCGACCTGCGGGCCGACGCCGTCACCGTCAGATCGCGGGGCGCGGCCGGGGCGACCGCGCTGCCGCCCATGATCGACCTGCGGGACACCAGAGTCAGCGGACGGCTCGCGATGTCACCGCAGACCATCGCCGACAACCGCGCCGCCGTCCGGCGCAAGCTCATCGCCGTCGACGACATGGTCTTCGGCGTCCTCGACCCGCGGATCTCCGTCAAGGACTGGATCCATCTGCTGGCCCACGACACCCCCGCGTACACCTCCCAGCCCTACCAGCACCTCGCGGGCCTGTACCGGGACCAGGGCGACGAGCGCGACGCGCGGCAGGTCCTCATGGCGCAGTACCGGGACCAGCTGACCCGCGCCGACGGGCAGGGCTTCTTCGTGCGCACCTGGCAGAAGATCGCGGGTCTGACCATCGGCTTCGGGCACCAGCCGTGGCGGGCGGTGTTCGGGCTCGTCGCGATCTTCGTCACCATGAGCATGCTGGCCCTGTGGGGCGGCGGGCTGACCGGCGACGACTGCCACGCGGTGCAGCGGATCGGCCGCGCCGTGGAGGCGGGCCTGCCGCTGATCCGGGTGCAGCAGCTCGAAGGCTGCTCGGCCGACGACGGCACGGCGGGCCTGGCCTTCATCCTCGCGACCTGGGTCGCCCAGGTCACCGCCTGGATGTTCGCCACCCTCTTCATCGTGGGCCTCACCACGGCGGTGCGCCGGCGCCCCTCCTGACACGCGCGCGGTCAGGAGGCCGCGGGCAGCGGCGCGGCAGCGGGCGCGGGCGGGGACGCCAACCGGTCCGCGCACAACCGGCGTTGGAGCAGCGAGAGGCCCAGGACGCCCGCCCCGAGCGCGATCCAGCCGAGCGGTCCCGCCGCCATCACCCCGGAGGTCAGCGCGGGCGGGCCCACCGACTTCTCGACGGACTGGGACATGCCGGCCACCCCGAGGTAGGCCGGGCGGGCGTCCTCGGGGGCGAGCAGCACCGCGAGCTCCCACGAGCTGACGGACCGCATCAGCTCGGCCAGCGTGACCAGCACCGCGCAGCCGATCAGCAGCAGCGACGCCTGCCAGGCGCCGCCCGCACCGGACAGGGCGAGCAGGACGCAGCCGAGCAGGGTCAGCAGGCCGTAGCGGGGCAGGGCGCGCAGCGCGCCGCCCGGACCGGCGAAGCGCGCGCTGACCCGGAGCTGGAGCACCACGACCAGGACCGTGTTGACGACGAGGAACGCCGGGACCAGGGGGTGCGGCGCGTCGGTGTGGTGGACCAGCCACAACGGCAGGCCGACTTCGAGGATCGCCCCGTCGAGATTCATGGGGACGTCGAGGAGGGCGAACAGCAGATAGCGGCGGTCGCGCCAGGGGGTGCGCGGGGAGGGCGGGGCGGGGGAGCCGGAGCGCGCCGGGGCGGCCGCGGTGCGCCGGCGCGGCGTCGTACGGAGCACCAGCGCGGCGGCCGCGACGAACGACGCGGCGTTCACGAGGATCAGCGCGCGATAGGCGCCGAGCGTGCCGACGGCGAGCCCGATCGCGGCGATCCCCGCCCCGGCGCCGTACGCGGCGTTCGCGACACTGCGGAACAGCGCCTGGTACGTGGCCCGGCGCTCGCCCGCGACCTCGGTGGCGAACACCATCTCCAGGGTCTTCGCCGCCCGGTCCCCGGCGCAGATCAGCGCGACGACGGCGAGCAGCGCGGCGAAGCCGGTGAGCGTGAGCAGCGCGAGCACGGCCCCGAGCCGCAGCGCGTGGCACCACACCAGCAGGGCCCGTACGGAGAAGCGCTGGGCGAGCCGGCCCGCGACCGGCGATCCGGCGATGCCCGCGACCCCGGCCGCGCCGAGCAGCAGCCCGAGCCGGCCGCCGTCCATGCCGACGACGAACGTGAAGTACAGCACGGAGGCGGCCGCCCACACGCCCGTCCCGGTCCGGTCGAGGAACTGCCCGAGCAGCATCAGCCGGGCGTCGCGTCCGCCGGGCGGCCGCCGCAGCTGGGCCAGCAGCCCGGTCCTGTCCCGTCGCATCGTGGACCTCCCCCTCGCCCGCGGATCCCGACGGACCCGGTGAACCCTCACGAACTCCGGAAGTCTCGCGATCAAGAATCTTGATGTCAAGGTATTTTTTCGCGTCTCGCCCCGTACGTTGACCTCATGAGCGACGACGAGCCGCGCCGGGACCGGTGGGACATCAAGAAACTGGTGATCCTGCGGACCCTGCGCGAGCGCGGCACCGTCACCGCCGCCGCCGAGGCCCTGCTGATGACCCCGTCCGCCGTCTCCCAGCAGCTCACCAACTTCGCCAAGCAGCTCGGCGTGCCGCTCCTCGAAGCTCGGGGGCGCCGGGTCCGGCTCACCGACGCGGCGCATCTGGTGCTGCGGCACGGCGAGGCCGTCTTCGCCGAACTGGAGCGCGCCGACGCCGAGTTGGCGGCCTACCTGCGCGGCGAGTCGGGCGTGGTGCGGGTCGCCGCGTTCTCCACCGCCGTGCCCGCGCTCGTCGTGCCCGCCGTACGGGCGCTGCGCGCCGAACGCCCCGGCATCACCGTCCGCGTCCGCGAGGCCGAGGCCGCGCAGGCCTACGAACTGCTCGCCGCCGGAGACGTCGACCTGGCCCTCTCGCTGGCCGCGCACGCGCCGACGGCCCGCGACCCCAAGTTCACGCGGGTGCCGCTGCTCGCCGACCCGCTGGACGTCGCGCTGCCCGCCGGGCATCCGCTCGCCGCCGAACCCGGCCTCCGGCTCGCCGATCTCGCGGGCGAGCCCTGGATCTTCGGCGGCTCGGGACCCTGGTCCGAGATCACCACCACCGCCTGCGAGGCCGCCGGGTTCGTGCCCGAGCAGGCGCACAGCGCGGCCGGCTGGACCGCCATCCTCGCCATGGTCGAGGCGGGCATGGGCGTCGCCCTCGTGCCGAGGATGGCCGCCGCGCGCCGCGACGGCGTCGTCATGTGCGCGCTGGGCGCCGACCGTCCCGTACGGCACGTGGTGGCGGCCGTGCGCCGGGGCGCGGAGGAGGGGGCGGCCGTGCGGCGGGTCCTCGACGCCCTGGCCGCTCAGCAGGAGACCTTTCAGCAGAACTGAACAAGAACCCCGAAAACTTTCGATGGACCTGATGTCCCGTGCGGCCCGACAGTGGGGTCATGACAACGACGCCCGGAACGGACCCGCACGCCAACGACGCCTCCCCCTACGCGGGCGGCGACCCGTACGCCGACTACCGCACCTTCGGTGACCCCGCCGGGTTCACCGAGCTCGTCGACCTCGCCGACCGGCGGCTCGGCGCCGGAGTCATCGCCGCCAACGACGAGTTCTTCGCCCAGCGCGAGAACCTGCTGGTGCGCGAGCGCGCCGTCTTCGACCCCGAGCACTTCGGGCACAAGGGCAAGGTCATGGACGGCTGGGAGACCCGGCGCCGCCGCGGCACCTCGGACGCGCCGTTCCCGGCGCCCGAGGACCACGACTGGGCGATCGTCCGGCTCGGGGCGCCCGGCGTCGTGCGCGGCATCGTCGTCGACACCGCCCACTTCCGCGGCAACTACCCGCAGCGCGTGAGCATCCAGGCCACCAGCGTCGCCGGTGCGCCCGGCCCCGAGGACCTCCTGGCCGACGACGTGAAGTGGGAGGAGATCGTGCCGGTGAGCCAGGTGCGCGGGCACGCCGCGAACCACTTCACCGTCACCTCGGAAGCCCGCTTCACCCATCTCCGGGTCTGCCAGCACCCCGACGGCGGCATCGCGCGGCTGCGGGTGCACGGCGAGGTCGTGCCCGACCCCGAGTGGCTCGACCTGCTCGGCACCATCGATCTGGTCTCCGTACTCAACGGGGGTGTGTACGAGGACGCGTCCGACAAGTTCTACTCGTCGCCGACGCAGATCATCCTGCCGGGCACGTCGCGGAAGATGGACGACGGCTGGGAGAACCGGCGGCGCCGCGTCCACGGCACCAACGACTGGGTCCGCTTCCGGCTCGCCGCGCAGGGGGAGATCCGGGCCGTGGAGATCGACACCGCTTATCTCAAGGGGAATTCGGCCGGGTGGATCGCGCTGAGCGGGCGCGACGGGGAGACCGGCGAGTGGTTCGAGATCATCCCCCGTACGCGCTTGCAGCCCGACACGCTGCACCGCTTCCCGCTGCCCGGGGGCGCCGTCGCCACGCATGTCCGGCTCGACGCGTTCCCTGACGGGGGTGTGGCCCGGATGCGCGTGCACGGCGCTCTGACGGAAGCGGGCCGCTCGGCGCTGGCTGCCCAATTCGCACGTTCCTGACCCGCGGCCCGGTGGGGGCTGGTCGCGCAGTTCCCCGCGCCCCTGAGGCATGCGCTGACGCGCAGCCTCCCCCGGCGCCCCTGGGCGAGCGCAGCTCGCTTCAGGGGCGCGGGGAACTGCGCGAGGAGCGGCCACCGGCCGTCAGACAAACGACAACCCAGGGGCGCGGGGAACTGCGCAAACGGCAGCACCCCGCACCCCGCAAAGAGCTACGCGTCGGCGCCCTGCGCCTTCAGGGCGCGCTCCACACCCGCGCGGGACTCCGAGACCAGGCGGGCCAGGGCCGCGCTCGGCTGAGCGGAGTCGAGCCAGGCGTTCGTCGCGGCCAGCGTCTCCTCGGAGACCTGGACCGACGGGAACAGGCCCACCGCGATCTGCTGCGCCATCTCGTGGGACCGGGAGTCCCAGACGTCCTTGAGCGCCGAGAAGTACTTCTCGGTGTACGGCGCCAGCAGCTCGCGCTGATCGGTCTGGACGAAGCCCCCGATCACGGCCTCCTGCACCGCGTTCGGCAGCTGGTCCGACTCGACGACCGAGGCCCAGGCCTCCGCCTTGGCCTCGGGAGTCGGCCGGGCGGCGCGCGCGGTGGCCGCGTGCCGCTCACCGGCGGCGGTCCGGTCCAGCTCGTACTCGGCGGTGATCTCCGTCTCGTCGAACCGCCCCACGGCCGCGAGCCGCTGCACGAACGCCCAGCGCAGCTCGGTGTCGACGGCGAGCCCCTCGATGGTCTGGCTGCCCTCCAGCAGGGCGTCCAGCACGTCGAGCTGCTCCGGCGTACGGGCCGTCGCCGCGAAGGCACGGGCCCAGGCCAGCTGGTGGTCGCTGCCCGGCGCCGAGGTCCGCAGATGCGTCAGGGTCGCCTCGGTCCAGCGGGTCAGCAGCGCGTCACGGTGCGCCGGGGCCGCGTACAGGTCGAGGGCCAGCTTCACCTGCCGCTGGAGCGACTGGACCACGCCGATGTCGGACTCCTTGGCCACCCCGCTGAGCACCAGGTCGAGATAGGCGCTGGCGGACAGCTCGGCGTCCCGCGTCATGTCCCAGGCGGACGCCCAGCACAGGGCGCGCGGCAGCGACGCCTCGAAGTCGCCGAGGTGCTGCGTGACGAAGGCCAGGGACTCCTCGTCGAGCCGCACCTTGGCGTAGGACAGGTCGTCGTCGTTGAGCAGCACGACGGCCGGGCGGTGCTTGCCGACCAGCTGCGGCACCTGCGTCGACTCCCCGGCAGTGACGTCGAGTTCGACGCGCTCGCCGCGCACCAGCTTGCCGCTCGCGTCGTCGAGGTCGTAGAAGCCGACGGCGATCCGGTGCGGCCGCAGCGTCGGCTCGCCCTTCGCGCCGGCGGGCAGCGCCGGAGCCTCCTGCCGGATGGCGAAGGAGGTGATGACACCGTGCTCGTCGGTCTCGATCTCCGGCCGCAGGATGTTGATGCCGGCGGTCTCCAGCCACGCCTTCGACCAGGACTTCAGGTCACGCCCGCTGGTCTCCTCCAGCGCGCCCAGCAGATCGCTGAGCCGCGTGTTCCCGAACGCGTGCCGCTTGAAGTACGCCTGCACGCCCTGGAAGAACTCGTCCATGCCGACGTAGGCGACGAGCTGCTTGAGGACGGAGGCGCCCTTCGCGTACGTGATGCCGTCGAAGTTGACGAGCACGTCGTCGAGGTCGTTGATCTCCGCCATGATCGGGTGCGTCGACGGCAGCTGGTCCTGCCGGTAGGCCCACGTCTTCATGGAGTTGGCGAACGTCGTCCACGAGTGCGGCCACTTCGAGTCCGGCGCGTACGCCTGGCAGGCGATCGACGTGTAGGTGGCGAACGACTCGTTCAGCCACAGGTCGTTCCACCACTCCATGGTGACCAGGTCGCCGAACCACATGTGGGCCAGCTCGTGCAGGATCGTCTCGGCCCGCACCTCGTAGGCCGCGTCCGTCACCTTGGAACGGAACACGTACTGGTCGCGGATGGTGACCGCGCCCGCGTTCTCCATCGCGCCCGCGTTGAACTCCGGCACGAAGAGCTGGTCGTACTTGGCGAACGGGTACGCGTAGTCGAACTTCTCCTGGAACCAGGCGAACCCCTGCCGCGTCACCTCGAAGATCGCGTCCGAGTCGAGGTACTCGGCGAGCGAGGGCCGGCAGTAGATGCCCAGCGGCACGCTCTGGCCGGTCTCCGGGTTGTCGTACGACGAGTGCACCGAGTGGTACGGGCCGACGATCAGGGCCGTGATGTACGAGGACATGCGCGGCGTCGGCTCGAAGTGCCAGACGTCGTCCTTGGGCTCCGGGGTGGCGGAGTTCGAGATGACCGTCCAGCCCGTCGGCGCCTTGACCGTGAACTGGAAAGTGCCCTTGAGGTCGGGCTGCTCGAAGTTCGCGAACACGCGCCGCGCGTCCGGCACCTCGAACTGCGTGTACAGATAAGCCTGCTGGTCGACGGGGTCGACGAAGCGGTGCAGGCCCTCACCGGTGTTCGTGTAGGCGCAGTCGGCGACGATCCGCAGCTCGTTCGGCCCCGACTCCAGGTGCGCGAGCGCGATCCGCGAGTCGCGGAAGACGGCGGCGACATCGAGCGAGCGCCCGTTGAGCACCACCTCGTGCACCGCGTCGGCGATCAGGTCGATGAAGGACTCGGCGCCCGCCTCCGCGCTGTCGAAGCGCACGGTGGTCACGGACCGGAACGTGCCGCCCTCCTGCGCGCCGGAGAGGTCGAGATCGATCTCGTACGAGTCAACGGTGAGCAGCTTCGCCCGCTGCTGCGCCTCTTCTCGGGTCAGATTGGTGCCAGGCACGCGGTCATCTCCTAGTGCGGTCTGTCGTTTGTGACGATTCCGGCCATCCTTCCACGCGGGGTACCCGAACGCGATGTCCGTTTTCCGCCGGTGAACACGGCTCTCCCGCGCGACCGTGGACGGCATGACCAGGTACCCCGCACAGCCCATCGGCCCCACCGCTCTGAAGGAACTGCGCGACGTCGACGACGCGGGCCGCGCCTGCGTCCCGTACACCGCGACCGAGTCCGACGCCGGCTCCCCGCTGCGCTGCTGTCTGCGCCCGGTCCGGGAGTGCGACCGCATCGCGCTCGTCTCCTACGCGCCGCTGCGCCGCTGGGCGGCCGGGACGGGCGCGGCCCCGGGCGCGTACGACGAGCAGGGCCCCGTCTTCCTGCACGCCTTCGCCGACGACTGCCCCGGCCCGGACGCGGACCCGCAGCGCTACCCCTTCGACCGGCCCGGCGCCCTGCGCACGCTGCGCCGCTACGACGCCCGCGGACACATCGTCGGCGGCGCGCTGTTCGAGATCCCGGCCGACGCGACGGCCGGGTTCGACGCGGCCCTCGACGAGGCGTTCGCCGACCCGGCCGTCGTCCTCGTGCACGTCAGGGCCGTGGAGTACGGCTGTCTGCACTTCGCGGTGCGCCGGCCCCGCTGAGCGCGGGCCGCGTCAGCCGCCCAGCGAGATCTGCCACGGGCCGTCCGCGCCGATGCGCAGCATCCCCGGGCCCTGCACCGGGGCCAGCACATCGAGCCGGCCCACCTCGTTGACCAGCAGGTCCTGGTCGTCGGGCCAGTCGGGGTCGGTGGAGCGCAGATAGTGCCAGACGGTGAAGTTGCTCTCGCCCTGGTGCGCGAAGGACAGCACGCCCTGACCGCCCTCGTACACCAGCAGATCGGGTCCCGCGCCGTGCACCGTGCGGTCGACGCGCCGGGCCTGGCCGAGCGGCAGCACCCGCAGCGTCCACGGGGAGTCCGCCTCCACGAGCAGCGCCAGCGGCCGGTCGTCGGGGACGGTGGCGAGGGTCCGGCCGTGCACCTCGTCCGCGTAGGCGTCGAGCAGCAGCTCGTCGCTGCGGCCGTACGCGTCGCAGGAGTAGATGCTCACCGAGATGCTGTCGCGGCACTCGATGTCGACCACGACGCGGCGGCCCGGGGGCAGGTTCGGCGGGCAGGTGACCCGCTGCTTGGCCCGGCCCTGATGGACGTAGGGCGGGAAGTCGACGGTGAGTTCGTCGGGGCCGCCGGGGCCGTTCCAGAGGCCCGTGGCGGGCGCCGTGGGCGGAGTGTCCTCGACGCCGATCCCGAAGTCGGTGGCCAGACCGGCGAGTCCGGAGGCGTAGCCCTGGCCGACGGCACGGAACTTCCAGGTGCCGTTCCTGCGGTAGAACTCCCCGAAGACGAAGGCGGTCTCCGTGCTCGCGTCGCCGATGGCGAAGGAGGCGACCGGTGCGCCCTCGGGGGTGGCGACATGGACGGCGAGCCCGGGTATCCGGCCGAACGCCTCGTCGTCGGCGGAGGCGGCGATCACGACCCGCTCCACCCCGGGCTCCACGGCGTTCAGGTCGAGCCAGATCCAGTCGGTGCCCGAGGGCCCCGGCGTCTGCCCCTTGCCGAGGTGGCGGACGGACTTCGAGTGGTGCTCGCGCTGGTTGTAGAAGACGAGGTCGGCGTCCGAGCGGACCCGGCCCGCCGCGTCGAGCAGCAGGGCCGAGACGTCCACATCGGGAGTCCCGGGACCCTGCTGCCAGGCCACCGCCACCTGCAGAGCTGCTGAGGGAACAGGAAGGTTTCCGCCCTTGGCCATCTCAGTCATGGCGGGATCTTCACACAACCTCCATGACCGCGTGGCCGGTTTCACACAACAGCGATCCGCGCCACAGCGGGAGGGGAGGGGTCAGGCCTTCAGCTCGGCCGCCACCAGCTCCGCGATCTGCACCGCGTTCAGCGCGGCGCCCTTGCGCAGGTTGTCGTTGGAGACGAACAGCGCCAGGCCGTTGTCGACCGTCTCGTCGGGGCGGATGCGGCCCACGAAGGACGCGTCCTTGCCCGCGGCCTCCAGCGGCGTCGGGATCTCGGAGAGCACGACGCCCGGGGCGCCGGCGAGCAGCTCCGTGGCGCGCTCGACCGGGAGCGGGCGCGCGAAGCGGGCGTTGATCTGGAGGGAGTGGCCCGAGAAGACCGGGACGCGCACGCAGGTGCCGGAGACCTTGAGCGCCGGGATCTCCAGGATCTTGCGGGACTCGTTGCGGAGCTTCTGCTCCTCGTCCGTCTCGTGCAGGCCGTCGTCGACGATGGCGCCCGCGAGCGGCAGCACGTTGAACGCGATGGGGCGCTTGTAGACCTCCGGCTCGGGGAAGTCCACGGCCTCGCCGTCGTGGGTGAGCCGGTCGGCCTCCGCGACGACCTTCTGCGCCTGGCCGTGCAGCTCGGCGACGCCCGCGAGACCCGAGCCCGAGACCGCCTGGTAGGTGGCGACGACCAGCGCTTCGAGGCCCGCCTCGTCGTGCAGGGGGCGCAGCACGGGCATGGCGGCCATCGTGGTGCAGTTCGGGTTGGCGATGATGCCCTTGGGGCGGTCGGTGATCGCGTGCGGGTTCACCTCGGAGACCACGAGCGGTACCTCGGGGTCCTTGCGCCAGGCCGAGGAGTTGTCGATCACGACGGCGCCCTGTGCGGCGACCTTCTCGGCGAGCGCCTTCGACGTGGCGCCGCCCGCGGAGAACAGCACGATGTCCAGGCCCGTGTAGTCGGCCGTCGAGGCGTCCTCGATCGTCACGCCGTCCACGGTCTTGCCCGCGCTGCGCGCGGAGGCGAACAGGCGCAGCTCGTCGACGGGGAAGTTCCGCTCGACGAGGATCTTGCGCATGACCGTGCCGACCTGACCGGTGGCTCCGACGATTCCGACCTTCACAGGGTTCCTCCGTACATAGCAGGCGGCAGGGTGCCGCTCCATGATGCGTCTGTCCAGGCCCGGCTTGTCCAATCGATTGTCCGAGGCGCGGGACGCGTGGGGTTCGCCACAGACTTTTCGCGGCCGGGGGCGAACGTTCCGGGCGGGTCCGGCGTCGTAGGACACACGCGGGGGAGGGGAGGGGCTGTGCTGCGCAGAAAGCACAGAGGCACGGGGGGTCGGCCGGACGACCCCCTGGACGCGGCCGTCGAGGACCGGGTGCGGGCCGTCCTGTCCCTGGGCGGGATGCCGTACGCGGAGCTGCCGGACGGGGTGCAGCAGGTGCGGCTGCGGCTCCTGGAGCGGGCCGCCAAGGGAGAGGAGGCGCCGCGCGACGTCTCGGCGTGGGCGGCGGTCGTCGCCTCGAACCTCGCCATGGACTGGCACCGGGCCAAGCGCCGCCAGGAGCGGCTCGGCGAGCGGCTTGCCGCCCTGCGCCAGGAGGACGCCCGGGACGCCGCCGACTCGCGCGTGCTCTCCCTCGCCGTCGCGCAGGGCCTGGACCAGCTTCCCGACCAGCAGCGGCAGGTGGTCGTGCTGCGGTTCTACGCGGATCTGCCGGTCCGGGACATCGCGGCCGAGCTCGGAGTGCCCGAGGGCACCGTGAAGAGCCGGCTGCACACGGCGGTACGGATGCTGCGGGCGCGGCTGCGCGAAGGGGAGGTGGTGTGACATGGAGGCCAACGACGGTACGGACGGCCTGAACCGTGAGGACCGGCTCCTGATGCTCGCGGTCTGCGGCGAGGCGCTGCCGGACGACGAGCCGGACGCGGCGGACGTCGCGGCCGACATCGCGCTGCTCCGCGCGCAGGTGCGCGGCATCGGCGACGCCCTGGCGGCCCGCCCCGCCCCGAAGCCCGTACCCGCACCTGTCCGCGCGCCCGTGCCGGACCGCCGTCGCCGCCCGCTGCGGATCGCGTTCGGCGCGCTGGTGGCGGCCTGCGCGGCCGGGGTCGTGGGCGGCCTGGTGTGGCTCGGCTCGAACGCGCCCGGCGGGATCAGCAGCGACGCCGGCGCCTCCAACAAGTCGGTGGCGGACGGCGGCAAGGCCGCGGGCGACGAGAGCAGTTCCTCGCCCGCCCTGCACATCGCCTGCTCCAAGGTCCTCGTCGAGGGCCGGGTCGTGAGCATCACCCCGCGCGGCGACGGGGACGTCCGCGTCGTTCTCGACGTCACCCGCTCCTACCGCCCCGAGCGCTCGGCCGAGGAGCAGCCGACCCTCACCGTGACCCTGGACGGCTCGGCGGAGGCGGACCTGAAGCCGGGCACGTACACGCTGATCCGCACACCCGTCTTCCCCGAGGACCGGGAGGACTGGGAGACCGGCTGGGGTGTGAAGGACGCGCGCCGCGGCATCGTCGACGCGCTGCCGGAGGCCCGCGGGCTGACGTGCCCGGGGCCCGGGTACTGAGAAAGGGGCGGACGCCGATGGCGTCCGCCCCCTCGGGTCATCGCAACCGCAGGGTTACTCGGTGACCTTCTCGATCTGCACGCTGCCGGTGCCGGTGACGACACCGCGCTCGTTCAGGAGCTGCACCTGCCCGAAGAACTCGCGTCCCTCCGGCGCCGGGGCGGCGGCAGTGACCTGCGCGGACACCGAGGTGGACGCGCCGTTGGCCAGCGTGACCGGCTTCGAGTCGTCCACCGTGACCGTGCCGAGCGCCGACGAGAAGAAGACGTCCGAGTAGTCGTACTCGGTCGTCCCGGCCGGCACCGAGTATCCGGCGACCTCGACCGTGTACGTACCGGCGGCCGGCTTGGCGATCGTCACCGCCTCCTCGGAGTCGCCGTCCGCGGACAGCCCGACCTGGGTGCCGTTCTCGTCGTAGACCGTCAGGTCCAGGTCGGCGGACTTGTCGGAGGTGTTGCCGATGGCGACCGTCAGCTTGTCCGCGCCCTCGGGCACGACGACCTCGGAGGTCTGCGTCGCGCCGTTGGCGATGGTGGGCCGGTCCGTCTTCGACGAGCCGAGCGCACCGCCCTGGAGCTTGCCGCCGTTGATGGCCGCGAAGTTGTTCGTGACCTTCCAGGAGACGTCGGCCGGAACGCCGACCTTCGCCTCGGTGACCGTCTGCACGGCCGGGTCGAACGCGGCGCCGAGCACGGCGACATCGAGCTGGTACGGGTTGTCGAGCAGCGGCGAGGTGCGGCGCGCCTCGACCTCGACCTCCCAGACACCGGCCTGCGGGTCCGCGTACGAACGCAGGTCGGGGCGGCAGCCGTTGCCCGATCCGTCGCCGTAGTTCGGGTAGCAGCTCGGCGTCGACGTGTCGTCGACCGGGACACCGTACGGGTGGATGGAGATGAACCGGGTCTGGCTCTTGTCCTTCAGCCCGCTCATCCGCACCTGGAGCGCCTTGGCGCCCTCGGGGACGGTGAGGAAGTACGACGTGGTGCTGTTGCGCTGCACCGAGCCCTTGGCGGCGAAGGTGTACGACGGCTTGGCCACCGGCGTCGAGACGACGACGGTCGCCAGGATCTGCTGGTCCACACCCTCGGTGCCCGGGTCGTCGACCCGGAGGATCGCGCTCTTCAGCCCGGCCGAGTCCGGCCGCGCCTGCACCTTCACGGTGACCGGCTTGTTCAGCGGCAGCCAGACCGTGCTGGAGCCGACGATGTCGAAGGTGTCACCGGCGTTGTTCTTCAGCGACAGCTTGTGCCGGACCGGCTTGGACGACCCGGACGTGCGGGTGACCGTGACGTCGTAGGTCTTCTTCTGCTTGGCCTTCAGACCGCCCTCGCGGTCGTAGATGCCGGTGCCGAAGCCCGGCGTCGCCAGCGCGTAGTCGATCGCGGTGTCGACGGGCGCCTTCACGGTGTACGTGTGCGCGCTCGCCCCGTGCCGGATGGACTTCCAGGCGTCCTCGATGTCGATGAGGCCGGAGCCCTCGGCGTACGCCTGCTCGCCCTTGATGTGGTCCGCGGTCGAGGTCAGCGCGGTGCGCAGCTTCGCCGGGGACAGGCCGATGTGCTTCTGCTTGGCGGCGCTGAGCAGCAGCGCGCTCGCACCCGCGGCCTGCGGCGAGGCCATCGAGGTGCCCTGGAGCATCGAGTAGCCGGCCGGCAGCGAGTAGCCCGCCTCGGCGACCGGCGAACCGGGCAGCCAGGTCTGGGTGGTGTTGATCGAGGCGCCGGGCGCGGTGATGGTCGGCGTGAAGCCGCCGTCCTCACGCGGGCCGCGCGACGAGAACGGCATCATCGCGTACGACTTGCTCACCTGCGAGCCGTAGTTCGAGGCCCAGGTCTCCTTGGAGATCGAGGCGCCGACCGAGACGACCTTGTCGGCCAGGCCCGGGTCGCCGATGGTGTTCGCGCCGGGGCCGGAGTTGCCCGCCGAGATCACCAGCTGCACGCCGTACTGGTCGATGAGGCGCGTGTAGAGCAGCGAGCGCGCGTTGTTGCCGTCGTTCAGCGCCGGCAGACCGCCGATCGACATGTTCACGATGTCGACGCCGCGGTTGGCGACGAGGTCGATCATGCCCTCGGTGAGCGCGACGTTGGTGCAGCCGCCGGACCAGGTGCAGGCACGCGACGAGACGATCTTCGCGCCGGGCGCGGCACCGTTCATGTTCTTGTTGCCGAACAGCGAGTTGGCCGAGGTGATGCCGGCGACGTGCGTGCCGTGCTCGGACTCGATCACGCCGATGTTGACGAAGTCGCGCTTCTGGCCGACCCAGTCACCGCCGTAGGGGTCCATCGGGACGTCCTTGCGGATCTCCACGACGAACGGCTGGCGCTCGACGACATCGGTGGACGGGTCGTCCTTGCCGAAGTAGCCGATCTGGTAACCGTCCTTGTACGGCTTCATCGGGGTGTCGTCGGTGAAGTCGCCGTTGTCGTTCAGGTCGACGGTCACCGTGCCCGCGGCGGCGTCGTAGAGCACGCCCCACTTGTCGGTGGTGTCGCCGTCCCGGTTCGCGTCGCCCTTGGCGTCGCCGCCGGTCGTCGCCGCCTCCGAGAAGGTGCTGACGCCGTACGAGCCGGCCTTCGCCTTCCAGGTGCGGCCGCCGTACGTGAACGTCGGGCCGGAGACCTGGGTGACCATCGGCCGCCAGGTCGCGTCGCCGTCCACGATCGGGTCGGTCGCGGTGACCCAGTCGACGATCTTGCGCTCGCCGGTCGTGGTCTTCTGGAGCGCCGGGTGGCCGAGGTCGACACCGGAGTCGAGGATGCCGATGGTGACACCGCGCCCGTCGGCCTTCGGGTTGTCCTTCACGAAGTCGACGGCGCCCGTCTCGAAGGACGGGTTGTACGGGTTCTTGGCGGGGGTGTTCTTCCCCGGACCGCTGTACGAGCCGGTGGAGTGCCGCGACGCGCCCTTGGTGGTGTCGGCGGACGGCGTCGGGTCGTCGAGCGCGATCTCCTGGCGCAGATCGATGCCGAGCACCGAGTCGAGCTTCTCGGCGGCCTTGATGGCGGCCTCGGCCCTGCCGGTGGGCAGCGTCGCCCGGACATAGCCGAGCTTGTCGTAGGTGCGGCCGACGGAGCCGCCCTTGACGGAGTCGAACTGCTCGGCCACGGCCTCCGTCTTGCCGGGGGCGGTGGCGACCATGACGGTCACGTTCTTGTCGTGGTCCGCCTTGGCGGCGGCGAGCAGTTCGGCGTCGTGCGAGCCGAGCTTGTCGCTGGCCGACTTGACGGCGGGGTCGGTGGCCGGCGCGGCGTCCGTGCCCGCCGCGGCGGCCATGGATATCGGCCCGGCCGTGGTGAGCGCGGCCACCAGGCCCGCGGCGGCCGCGAGCCGGGCCGCGCGTCTCGCACCGGATATGGGTGCGCGCTGGGGATCGAGGGTCATCAGCATCCCTGCTACGTAAGGTGAAGACGGACGATCGAGATGATCGGAACGACTCCGGATTTCGGTGCCGGATGACCGCTCAGCTTTACGTAAGTGACCACGGTTTGGGGAGAGTTGCCCGAGACGGGAGGTGGCCATGGCGGCATTCCGCCATACGCCACCGCGCCCAAACCCCCGCCATCCGGACGTAATTGTCCAGTCCCTTGAACGCTTTTGAAGATCTCGTGGTTCACCTGCCCCCGCTACGGGCGTAGAGCCCGGCCCCCGGCACCGGGCGAAACCCGCCCATCCCCCTGCGCATCGGCCCGGATGCCTCTAGCGTTCGGGAATGCACAAAGAGCTGAGGGTGGCCGCGTACGCGGTGTGCGTGCGGGACGGACAGGTGCTCCTCGCCCGCTGGGTCGCGGGCGACGGCAGCCGCCGCTGGACGCTGCCCGGCGGCGGCATGGACCACGGCGAGGACCCGTACGACACCGTGATCCGCGAGGTCGACGAGGAGACCGGCTACACCCTCAGGCCCGGCACCCTCCTGGGCGTCCACTCCGTGCTGCGCCGCTACCCCCGCAAGCTGGGCAAGGTCGCCGACTTCCACGGACTGCGCCTGGTCTACGAGGGCGCGATCACCGGCGGCACCCTGCGGCACGAGGAGAACGGCTCCACGGACATGGCCGCCTGGCACGATCTGGCCGCCGTCCCCGACCTGCCCCGGGTCGAACTCGTCGACGTCGGGCTCGCCCTGTGGCGCGAGCGCCCGGGCGACGGACACCTGCACCCGAAGCCCGGCGCGGGGCCCGCCCTTCCCCGCGAGGTGAACACAGAGTGACCGCGAGAGAGCGGCTCACCCTCCCGCGCATGACAACACGGACCTGACGCGCGCCCCGGCGCGGAGTCCGGTGATCCACGTACGGTGATCGGCGCTGCGCGTTGCGTCGCCGTTCACGCGCAGGTCACCCCCGATGCCAACCATCCAGTACGGACGGGCAGTGCCCAACGGCGCCGCCCGGCCGCCACTGTCGAAGCGTTCGCACTCGGGGAGACCGCGCCATGCCGCGCACACGCTCTGTCACCAAGGCCGCCGCAGACATCGACCGCCGTACCGTGCTGGCCGCGACCGGCGCGCTCACCGGGACGGCGGCGATCGCCGGCTTCGGCTACCTCCTGGGCCCCGGCGGGCACGAGGCCGCCGCCGGTCCCGCACCCGCACAGGCGCTGACCCGCGAGCTCCCGGAGGCGTCCGAGGCCGCCCGCGTCCCGTACACCCGCGGCACCACCCTCGACTCCGTCGCCACCGGGCACGGCTCCGGCTTCCGGCGCCTGGGCGACGGCCCGGCCTGGCCGCGCGTGGTCCGCTCCGACCTGCGGGCCGCCCGCTCCGGCCGCGCCGCCCGCCGCACCGCGCTCGCCGCCTTCGTCCAGTTCACCGACCTGCACCTGGTCGACGTCCAGCACCCGCTGCGCTACGAGTACCTGCGCTCCCAGACGTCGAGCGCCTGGCGCCCGCAGGAGTCGCTGTCCGTCGCGGGCGCGGTGGCGCTCGTCGAGCGGGTCAACGCCCTGCGCGGCGCGCCGGTCACCGCGGCGCCGCTGCACTTCGTGATGACGACCGGCGACAACACCGACAACAACGCCCGCTGCGAACTCGACTGGTTCCTCACCGCGATGAGCGGCGGCCGCATCACCCCCAACACCGGCGACCCGCGCCACTACGAGGGCGTCCAGAACAGCGGCATCCCGCTCTACTGGCACCCCGACTCCGCGCTGCGCGACACCGACAAGCGGGACCACCGCTTCCCGCGCCTCGACGGCTTCCTGGCCGCCGCGATCTCCGAGGTGCGCAGCCCCGGCCTGAAGCTGCCCTGGTACTCCACGGTCGGCAACCACGACGCGCTGCCCGGCGGCTGCTACGCCCCCGGCGACTCCTACTTCGCCGAACTCGCCGTCGGCGGCCGCAAGCTGATGGACCTCCCGGCCGCCCAGGGCAAGGCGATCTGGGACAACGTCAAGCAGGGCGGCGACCCGCGCGGCCGGGAGTTCGAGCGGCTGCTGCGCGCGCAGGCCCGGCACATGCGCCCGGTCACCCCCGACGAGTCCCGCGCGCCCTTCACACCCACCGAGTACGTCGCGGCCCACCTCGACCCGGCCAGGACCGGGCCCGGCCCGGTCGGCCACGGCTACACGCAGGCCAACCTCGCCGCGAAGACCCAGTACTACACGTTCCGCGTCTCGGACGACGTCGTCGGCGTCAGCCTCGACTCGACCGACCCCGGCGGCCACTACGAGGGCTCGCTCGGCACCACGCAACTCAAGTGGCTCACGGCTCAGTTGAAGGCGGCCGAGCGCGACGGCGACCACGTCGTCGTCTTCTCCCACCACACCAGCAAGACCATGCGCAACCTCAACGAGGACCCCGGCCACCCCGGCGAGCGCCGCCACGGCGGCGACGAACTCGCCGCGCTGCTCGCCGCCCACCGCCCGGTCGTCGCCTGGGTCAACGGCCACAGCCACAAGAACGCCATCACCCCGCACAAGGGCACCGGCGGTTCGGCCGGCTTCTGGGAGATCTCCACCGCCTCCCACGTCGACTTCCCGCAGCTGGCCCGCATCATCGAGATCACCGACAACCACGACGGCACGCTCTCGCTGTTCACCACGCTCATCGAGTCCTCGGCGCCGCACCGCACCGACTTCTCCGACCTCAGCCAGACCGGCCTGGCCGCCCTCTACCGCGAACTCGCCTTCAACGCCCCGGGATCGCGGGCGACGCTGTCGGGCACGCCGGGGGACCGCAACACGGAGCTGGTGCTGCGCAAGTAGGAGGCGACCCTGCGAAGGGGCGGTGCCTCGCGCGGCCCCGCCCCTTCGCTCCCCTCCTGACGCCGCCCCGGTCCGTCACTACCGGGGCAGCACCACGACATAGGCCGCCGGGTCCCGGTCGCCGGACGCCATCAGCGCGGTCCGGACGACGGCGGCCTGCTGCTCGATCGACTCGCGCAGCTTCCTCGGCGTGATGTGCACGACCGTGATCCCGAGCCGCTCCAGGTGCTCGCGCTTGCGGACGTACTGGCTGAACAGCGGGTCGTCGTCCCCGCCGAGGCCCGCCCTGGGCGCCCGCGTGTCCAGTTCGACGGCGACCGCGTGGTCCGGCCAGTAGGCGTCCACCCCGCCCAGGTGCGGGCCGCCCGGCAGGCGCAGGTCCACGTTCCACACCGGGTCCTCCAGGCCGCCCTCGCGGACCATCGCGTACAGCCGGTCCTCGGCGATCGCCCGCCCCTCCGCGAGCAGCGAGTCCACGGCGGCCACCACGTGCGGCCGGGTCAGCAGCCGGGCCGCCGTCAACTCCCGTACGACGGACGCCGGGTCGCAGTGGCCGCCGCGCACCGCCTCGGTGAGCAGCCGGCGCACCGCCTCCGCGTCGGAGAGCTGCGCCACGGCGTCCGCGAGCGCCCGCGGCACCGGCGCCACCGGAACCCCGTCGAGCAGGACGGGAACCGGCAGCCCCGGCGCGCGCACGAGCCGCGCGAACTCGGTCGACCGCAGCCGCCGGGTGCGCGGCACGAGCACGTCGACGTGGTCGAGGGAGAGCAGCGGGGGAGCGGCCGAGAACCCGTGCAGGGCCAGCGCCGCCAGCCCGGTGACGAGCACGTCGGTGTACGAGGCGGTGGGCGCCCCGTGCGGCTCGCCCGCGGCGGGCTGCACGGGCACGCCCGGGACGCGCCGCTGCGGAATCCGCCCGGCGTACAACAGCACCGCGTGCAGCCGCTCTTCACCGGTCGGCGGCCCCGGGTGCAGCAGGAACACCCCCGGCAGCAGCTGCTGCCAGGGCCCGCCCGCCCGGCACTGCTCCTGCGCGGCGGCGGCCGGGACCCCGTGCGCCTTCAACTGGGCACCGCTCAGGACGCGCCGCTGGGCCGTGACCAGGTGGCGCAGGGGGCGGGGGGAGAGGGGGGTGTTGTGGTTCATGAGGTGGTTGTGCCCACCGGCACCGCCCCCGCTAACCGCTGTTACACCCCTGTCGGCAAACCCGGACAAGCCCGCCCTAAAGTCAGCCCCCCAACCTGCCGAAAACCCCAGGCCGCACGGGAGGTTACGCCCGAGGATGCCCCCATTCGGTAACACCGCCCCCGCCGCAGCCTTGGGCAGTCTGCCGCCCGCCCGTCGCCGCCGTGGGCAGTCTGCCGCCCGCCCGCCGCAGCCTTGGGCAATCTGCCGCCAGGGGCGGCAGGGTGGGCAAGGCGGCACCCCGGCGCGGGGCGAGCGCTCGTCCGGCCTGTGCCCCGGCCCCGGCCTCACCCGATCTCGACAACCCGGGCCCACTCAGGCGCCCCCTCCGGCACATACTCCGGATCATCCTCGTCCACGGCCCCCGAGGGCCGAGGAAACAGCCCCACCACCACCCGGCACGGAGGCTGCTCGGACGGCCAGGGAGTCTGACCATCGGTCAGGGCCACGATCACATCCGGCCGGTGAGGCCCCCGCAGCGCACGGGCGAACCCGGACCGAAGATCCGTCCCCCCACCCCCGACCAGCTCCAGACTCTCCGCCCGGCACAACGGCACGGCCACCCTGGCCGCCGCGTCACACGAGATCACCGACACCAGATCACGCCGCCCGCCCACGGCCCGCGAGATCGCCGCGACCTCCAGCAGCGCGCACCCCAGCTCGGCATCGCTCACCGACCCCGACGTGTCGATCACCACGCACACCCGGGGCGGATCGCGCCGCAGACCGGGCAGCACGACCCCCGGCAGACTCGCCGAGCGGCGCGCGGGCCGCCGGTAGCTGTGGTTCTCGCCGGCCCCGGGCGCCCCCGCCGCCGACCGCACCGCCGCCCCCAGCAACTGCCGCCAGGGCTGCGGCGCGTGGAACGCCTCGTCCGCCCACCGCCGCCACCCCTCCGGCGCCGAACCCGGTCTGCCCTTGATCCCCTCCGCGACCCGGAACCGCACCGCGTCCCGCTGCTGCCGGGTCAGCCCGTGCGCGCCCTCGGGCCCCAGCTCCCACGGCCGGGCGTGCCCGTCGGCGCCGCTGCCGCAGTCCAGCCAGGCCAGTTCCGGGCCGAGGCCGGCCATCGACGCCGTCCGCAGGTACTCCTCCATCAGCAGCCCGTCGTCGAGCCGGAGCATCGCGGGCAGCACGACCCCCGCGGGACGGTTCAGCCCGTCCCCGTAGATGTCGTCGTTGATCTCGAAGTCGGCGGCGATGTTGCGCCGCAGCCGCTCGCCCGGGCCGTGCTCGCCGTGCGCGCGGGCGTACCGCTCGCCCCGGCCGTGGTGGTCCCGGAGCAGATGGGACACCTCGTGCACCCAGACGCCCGCCAGGTCCTCGACGGGGGTGCGGTCCACGAAGCCGGGCGAGACGTAGCAGCGCCAGTACGGGTCCACGGCCATCGTCGGCACCGACGGGTCCTCGACCACGTGCAGGGCGAAGAGCGCAGCGGCCAGATAGGGGCGGACCTTCACCGCGTGCAGCCGGGCGGCCAGCAACTTGTCGACGTCCAGCGGGAGCGCGGGCCGGACCGGCTCGGTCCGGGGCGCCGCGGGCTCGGGGCGCCGCGGCATCGGGCGCGGCAGCGGCCGCCGTACGGGCGCGCTCATCGGCGTACCGCCGTGGCGACGCCCGCCACGGTCCTGGCGACCGACCGCTCGGCGCGCTGGGAGATCCCGACGACCCCGGCCAGCCGTTCCACGGTGTCCGGCACCTCCCAGTCGTCGCGGCGCAGTGCGGCCAGCGCCGAGGCCGGGGCGACCAGCAGGTCGGGGGCGCCGCTCTCCAGGGCGCGGACCAGGACGTTCCAGGCGGCCTCCCACCGGTCCCGTTCCGGCCGTGCCCCGACGGCGGCGATCACCGCTTCGAGGGCGGCCTGCCGCAGATCGCCGCGTTCGGGGAGTTCGGCGGTCGGCGGGTCGGACAGGAGGGACTCGGGGTCGGGGAGGTCCATCCGGTCGAGGTGGGCGAGGAGTTCGAGCCCGGGGCCGTCGCCCACGGCGCCGCGCACCAGCAGCGCCAGCACATCGCGGGAGACCGACGCGGCGGTCCCGAAGGCCAGCAGCGTCAGCGCGGTCTCCCAGCTGCGCGGCGAGGGCCAGGCGCCGCCGCGCCGTGCCTCGCTGTTCGGCAGCCGGTGGATCAGCGTGGGCCTGGCCTCCAGGAACCCGCACACCGCGCGCCGCGCGTACGCCACCGCCGGGGTCAGCGCCGCCGGGTCCAGGCGGGGCAGTTCGGCGCGCGGCCAGACTCCGCCGAGCCCGCGCACCACCACGTCCCGGTCGTGCACCCAGTGCAGGTGCACGAACCGGTTGGCCAGCGGCGGGCTCAGCTCCCAGCCGTCGGCGGCCGACGCCCGGGGGTTGGCCGCCGCCACGATCCTTACTCCCGGCGGGAGTTGGAGGGCGCCGACCCGGCGTTCCAGGACGACGCGGAGCAGTGCCGCCTGGACGGCCGGGGTGGCGGTGGACAGTTCGTCGAGGAAGAGCAGGCCGTGCCCGGCCCTGACCAGTTCGACCGCCCACTGGGGCGGCGCCATCGGCACGCCCTGCACGGCGGGGGTCGTCGCCCACGATCGGCAGCCCCGAGAAGTCGGACGGCTCGTGCACGCTGGCGATCACGGTGGTCAACGGCAGCCCGAGCGACTCGGCGAGCCGCGTCAGCACCGCCGTCTTCCCGATCCCGGGCTCGCCCCAGAGCAGCACCGGCAGATCGGCGGCGACGGCGAGAGTGAGCGCTTCGAGCTGCTCATCGGCCCGCGACTCGAACTCCGACGCCCGGAGCATGCCCAACAGGGCGTCGGCGAGGGAAAGTTGGCTGTCGTTCGTCATGAGCATCACCTGGGATGAAGGAGGGGTGGAGAGGTGGTGTGGTCGGCTCCGGGAGCGTCGTGGCCGGTCGCGCAGTTCCCCGCGCCCCTGAGATGCGCACTGCGTGCGCCATCTCATAGGGGAGGCGGCGCGAAGCGCCTGCCTCAGGGGCGCGGGGAACTGCGCGAGCAACCACGACGAGAGCCGCGCGTGGGATCTGGTTCTCAGGGGCGCGGGGAACTGCGCGAGAAGCCCCCGCCGGGAGGACGTGGGGAATCGAGACCGGCCCGGAACAGGCCATGGCCGACAAGCCGCCGGGCCGCAGACTCCAACGCGTCCCGCAACGGCCCGGACCGCAGCACGGCCCCGCTCCCGAGCAACCCCTCGACAACGGCCAGCGCCCCCACCCCGTCCCCGTGCAACAACCGCTCCCGCACGGCAGGCAACGCCTCCGGCTCCCGATGCACGGCATCGATGGCCCGCAGACAAGGAAGCCCGGGCCCGCCGAACGCCATCAACAACGCCTCGCGCCGCAACTGGCCAGGATCGTGGTCGACGGCGGACAGCACCCCGTCCCGCAACGCGATCCGGTGCACCTCACCCCGGCACTCCACCCGATGCGGATCACCGGAACCACAAGGATCACCGGCATCGCGAGCCCCGCCGGAATCCCAGTCACCCGCCAACGCCGCCCCGACCAGCGGATGCAGCCGCCCGACGGAGACGAGCCCGGCCCGAAGCAGTGCGAGATCCGGCAACGGCCGCACCGCGGCCTCCGGCAGCACCGGAAGCGCCGCGACGACCTGCGCGGGCAGCGCGTCGCGCACCGCACGGCAGACCGGCGCATGACTGTCGTCCGGGGCGAGCAGTTCGAGGACGTCGTGGTCACGGGCGCCGCGCCGCACGGTGAACGCCCCACGTGGGGAACCCCGTTCGGCCCGCAGCAGCAGTTCGCCCTCGACGGCCCACCCGGCCTCGGCCCGCACCGCGAGATCGGGGCTGCGCCCGGCGTCCCACAGATGCCGGTGCAGATCGAACCGGAACCGCCGTGCCGGATACGGATGGGGATGCGGGCGGGCCGGCCCGGTCCCGGGCCCCTCCCACAAGGACAGGGAGAGCCGCTGTCCACCGTCCGCCGTCGCCGGAGGCGTCCGTACGACGAGCCGGAGCGGCCCGTACCGGGCGAGAGCGACGGTCAGCGCGGGCCGCAGCCGCCCGTCGGGCGCGATCCGGGGCAGGTGCCAGCGCAGCAGATCCGGTGCGAGGCACCGCAGATCGGCCCGGAGGCGTCGGGTGAGTTCAGAGCCGTGGCGACGGCGCACGGCGCGCAGTTCGAGATCGACGTCGACCCGGGCGGCGGCACAGGCCCCGGCCCAGTCACCGGCGGTACGCCGCGCGGTACAGGTCTCGATCATGGACGGTGGCACGGCGTACGCACGTACGCGCTGCCACATCGACAGGCGGTCCGGAATCCCGTTCACGAGGTGGTGTGCCATCAGCACTCACCTTGCGCGAACGAGTCCCCCGATCCGTAAGAGAGGGAGAAGTGAGTCATCCCGCGCATCATAAGCACGGAGAACGTGCGCGGGGCGAGCGCTTTTTCGAGCGCCCGCCCCGTGACTCCTCCAGCGGTGCCGGCTATCCGGCGGCCGCCACGTCGCACGCCTGCGCGCGCAGCGCCCGGTCCAGGTCGTCGCGGGACTCCAGCACGAGGCGGCGGAGCGCCGGTGCGGCGTCCTCGTGGGCGGTCAGCCACGCGTCCGTCGCGGACAGGGTCTCCGGCGAGTCCTGGAAGTCGGGGAAGAGGCCCCGCACCACGTCCATGCCGATCTGGATCGAGCGGTCCGCCCAGACCCGCTCGATCGCCGCGAAGTACTTCTCGGCGTACGGCGCGGTGAGTTCGCGCTGCGACGACTGCTGGAACCCGGCGATGGTCGCCTCCACCAGCGCGTTGCTCAGCGCGTCCGACTCCACGACCTGTGCCCAGGCCTGCGCCTTGACGGCGGCCGACGGGCGGGAGGCCAGGCAGCGCACCTGGTGCCGCTTGCCGGAGGCGGTGTCGTCCCGGTCCAGCTCCGCGGCGAGCGCGGCCTCGTCGGCGACGCCCTGCGTGGTGAGCGTCTCCAGGAACGCCCAGCGCAGCTCCTGGTCGACCTCCAGGCCGTCGATCTTCGCGTTGCCCGCCAGCAGCCCGGAGAGCAGCTGGAGGTCGGCCTCGCTGGACGCGACCGACGCGAAGAAGCGGGCCCACGTCAGCTGGTGCTGGCTGCCCGGCTCGGCGAGCCGCAGCTCCTTCAGGGCGCCCTCGGCGAGCAGCCGCCCGCCCTCCTCGCGCCACTCCGGGGCCACGTAGTGCACCAGCGCGCCGCGCGCCCACGCGTGCAGCATCTGAAGGACGCCGATGTCCGACTCGCGCCCGGCGAACCGCAGCACGAGTCCGATGAAGTCCCGGGCCGGCATGAGCGCGTCCCGCGTCAGGTTCCACAGCGCCGACCAGCACAGCGCGCGGGCCAGCGGGTCGGTGATGTCGCCCAGCCGCTCGCGCAGCGTGGCGAGGGACTGCTCGTCGAACCGGATCTTGCAGTACGTGAGGTCGTCGTCGTTGACCAGCACCAGCTCGGGCGCCTCGGCCCCGGCCAGCTCGCCGATCACGGTGCGCGGCCCGTCTACGTCGGCCTCGGCGCGCGCGTACCGCTCCAGGGCGCCTTCCGCCGTACGCCGGTAGAGGCCGACCGCGACCCGGTGCGGGCGCAGCTCGGGGTGGTCCGCCGGGGCGAGAGGCGTGGCCTCCTGCACCACGGCCAGCTCGGTGATCCGGCCCTCGCCGCTCAGGATCACCTGCGGGGTCAGCGAGTTGACGCCCGCGGTCTGGAGCCAGGACCGGGACCAGGACGCCATGTCGCGCCCGCTGGTCTCCTCCAGGACGGACAGCAGATCGCCGAGGCGCGTGTTCCCGTACGCGTGCCGCTTGAAGTAGCGGCGCGCGCCCTCCAGGAACGCGTCCCGTCCGACGTAGGCGACGAGCTGCTTCAGCACGCTCGCGCCCTTCGCGTACGTGATGCCGTCGAAGTTGAGCTTGGCGTCCTCCAGGTCACGGATGTCGGCGGTGACCGGGTGGGTGCTCGGCAACTGGTCGGCGCGGTAGGCCCACGCCTTGCGGTTGTTGGCGAAGGTGATCCAGCCGTTGGTGAAGCGGGTCGCCTCCACCATCGAGAACGAGCCCATGAAGTCCGCGAAGGACTCCTTCAGCCACAGGTCGTCCCACCACTGCATGGTGACGAGGTCGCCGAACCACATGTGGGCCATCTCGTGCAGGATCACGTTCGCGCGACGCTCGTACGACGCCGTGGTGACCTTGCCGCGGAAGATGTACTCCTCGCGGAAGGTGACGATCCCCGGGTTCTCCATCGCGCCGAGGTTGTACTCGGGCACGAACGCCTGGTCGTACTTGCCGAACGGGTACGGGTAGTCGAAGTTGTCGTGGAAGAAGTCGAGACCCTGCTTGGTGATCTCGAAGATGTCGTCGGCGTCGAAGTATGGCGCGAGCCCCTTGCGGCACATGGCGCCCAGCGGGATGACCAGCTTGGAGCCGTCGTCGAAGGCGCGCTCGTAGGAGTCCGTCACATAGTGGTACGGGCCGGCGACGACCGTGGTGATGTACGTCGAGATCGGCTTGGTCTCCGCGAACTGCCAGACACCGTCGACGAGTTCACCCGCGCCGTTGGACCACGCCGTCCAGCCCTGCGGCGCCTGCACGGAGAAGCGGTAGGGCGCCTTCAGGTCCGGCTGCTCGAAGTTGGCGAAGACGCGGCGCGCGTCGGCGGGCTCGTACTGCGTGTAGAGGTAGACCTCGCCGTCCTCGGGGTCGACGAAGCGGTGCATGCCCTCGCCGGTGCGCGAGTACGCGCACTGGGCGTCGACGACCAGTTCGTTGTCCTCCGCCAGGCCCTCCAGGTGGATGCGGCTGCCGTCGAACACGGCCGCCGGGTCCAGGTCCTCGCCGTTCAGCGTCAGGGCCGTCACCGACGGTGCGATCAGGTCGACGAAGGTGCTCGCCCCCGCCTCGTTCGCCCGGAACCGGAGCGTGGTCACGGACCGGAAGGTGCGCGGCCCGTCCGCCGGGGCGTCGCCGACCGCCGAGCGCAGATCGAGCGCGACCTCGTACCCGTCGACGGACAGCAGGCCCGCCCGCTCGCGGGCCTCGTCGCGGGACAGATTCTCTCCGGGCACGGGCGGTACTCCTTCGTACGGGGCGGCGTCCTTGTGGGACTGTGCGGGACTCTTCGGGACTGTTCGAGCTCCTACGATCCTCGCACGGGAATGAGGGCGGCGGCCGTCGCGTTGCCGCAGGCAAGACCACCCCGGTGACTTCTGAGGAGAGCCATGTCCACCACGGCTGAGAAGACCCCCGTCGACTTCTGGTTCGACCCCCTGTGCCCCTGGGCCTGGATGACGTCGCGCTGGATGCTGGAGGTCGAGAAGGTCCGCGACGTCGAGGTCCGCTGGCACCTGATGAGCCTCGCCGTCCTCAACGAGAACCGGCTCGACGAGCTGCCCGAGGAGTACCGGGAGATGCTCGCGACCAAGGCGTGGGGCCCGGTCCGCGTCGTCATCGCCGCGCAGGAGGAGCACGGCCCCGAGGTCCTCGGCGCCCTGTACACCGCGCTCGGCACCCGCATCCACAACCGCGGCGAGGGCCCCACGAAGGAGGCCGTCGCCGGCGCCCTGGAGGAGGTCGGCCTGCCCGCCTCGCTCCTCGACCACTGGGACGGCACGAAGTACGAGGCCGAGCTGCGCGCCTCCCACAAGGAAGGCATCGACAAGGTCGGCCAGGACGTCGGCACCCCGGTCATCGCGGTGCCGGGCTCCGACGGCGAGCAGATCGCCTTCTTCGGCCCCGTCGTCACCCCGGCCCCCAAGGGCGAGGAGGCCGCCAAGCTCTGGGACGGCACCCTGCTCGTCGCGTCGGTCCCGGGCTTCTACGAGATCAAGCGGACGCGCACGCAGGGCCCGGTCTTCGACTGAGTCAGCTCTCGTCGGGAGGCGGCAGCTGCTCCCACTGGCGGTTGTCCCAGTAGTGCCGCATCGTGCGGCAGCCTTCCCGGGTGCACCTCCACCAGACGTGGGTGCTGTCGGTGTCCTTGAGGCCGCGCCTGTCGCGCAGCCACTTGTCCTCCTCCGCCGTCAGATGACGGTGCGGCTCGTCGGACTTGCAGGTCTGGCAGGCCCGTACCTGTGTGGTCGGCATGAACAGACGATGCCCCGGAACCCCGCATGCCGACAGACCCCGCGAGTCACGTCCTCGCGGGGTCTGTCCTTTTCAGCCGCCCGCGCGCGTGAAGGTTGAGAAGACGATCACGAGGCGGGGCGTACGGGGGAGCCGGTGGCTCAGGGAACCAGGAGCAGGTTGTACGCCCGCTCCTTGGCGGCGGCGTAGCGCTTGGCGACGTCCTGCCAGTTGACGACGGCCCACATGGCGTCGATGAAGTCGACCTTCTGGTTCTTGTACTGGAGATAGAAGGCGTGCTCCCAGGCGTCGAAGACGAGGATCGGGGTCGAGCCCTGTCCCACGTTGCCCTGGTGGTCGTAGATCTGCTCCACGATCAGCCGCCCGCTCACCGGCTCGTACGCGAGAACGCCCCAGCCGGAACCCTGCGTCGTCGCGGCGGCCTTGGTCAGCTGCGCCTTGAAGCCGGCGAACGAGCCGAACGACTCCGTGATCGCGTCCGCGAGGTCACCGACACCGTCGGCGGCCAGCGGCTCGCCGCCGCCGTCACCGGTCATGTTGTGCCAGTAGATGCTGTGCAGGATGTGGCCGGAGAGGTGGAAGGCCAGGTTCTTCTCCAGCCCGTTGATGGAGCCCCACTGCTCCTTGTCCCGGGCCTCCGCCAGCTGCTCCAGGGTGTCGTTCGCGCCCTTCACGTACGCCGCGTGGTGCTTGTCGTGGTGCAGCTCGACGATCTGCGGATTGATGACCGGCTCAAGTGCGGCGTAGTCGTACGGAAGTTCAGGAAGCGTGTACGTGGCCATGTCTAACCGTGCCCTCCGACTGCTTATTGCAAGTTATTCGCAAGTGCAGGCTAACAGCAACAGTGCCGCGCGCAACGAGAAGGACCCCGGGCCGACCGGCCCGGGGTCCTTCAGGTGTGCAGGGGGAGAGGGTTACTTCTTCTCGGCGAGCTTCTGCCGCGTGTAGCCGATCGCCGCGAGGATCACCGTCAGGCCGCCCGTGTAGTAGAGCTGCACCCGCGTGTCGGCCTCACGGGCCATCAGGACGAAGACCACGACCATGCCGACGAGCGCGACGATCGTGAGGTACGGGTACGCCCACATCCTCACGACGAGCTTCTCCGGGGCCTCGCGCTCCAGCTTGCGGCGCAGCACCAGCTGGGAGAACGCGATGAAGAACCAGACGACGAGGATGATCGCGCCGATGGTGTTGAGCAGCCAGGCGAAGACGTCGTCGGGCCGCCAGTAACTGAGCAGCACGCACACGAAGCCGAAGACCGCCGAGAGGGTGACGGCGACGCGCGGCACCCCGCCGTGGATCCTGCCGATCGCCTTCGGGCCCATGCCGCGCGAGACCAGCGAGGTGGCCATGCGGGAGGCGCCGTAGATGTTGGCGTTCATGGCGGAGAGCAGGGCGATCAGGACGACCACGTTCATGATCTGGCCGGCGCCGGGGATGCCGAGGTGGTCGAGCGTGGCGACGTACGGGCCCTTGGTCGGGATCTCCTTCGCCGTCCACGGCAGCAGCACCACGACGACGGCCATCGAGCCGACGTAGAACAGCGCGATGCGCCACATCGCCGTACGGACCGCCTTGGCGACACCCTGCACCGGGTGCTCCGACTCGGCCGCGGCGATGGTGACGGTCTCCAGGCCCCCGTACGCGAAGACGGAGGCGAGCAGGCCGACGATCAGGCCCTCGGTGCCGTTGGGCATGAAGCCGCCGTGGCCGGTGAGGTTGGACATGCCGGGCGCGTCGACGTCGGGCAGGACGCCGAGGATCGCCAGCACGCCGATCACCAGGAAGAGCACGATCGCGGCGACCTTCAGCGTCGCGAACCAGAACTCGAACTCGCCGAAGTTCTTCACCGCCGCCAGGTTCGTGCCCGTGAACAGCAGCATGAACAGTGCGACCCAGGCCCACTCGGGCACGCCCGGTATCCACCCGTGCACGATGTCCGCCGCACCGATGCCCTCAAGCCCGACCGCCACGCACAGCAGGAACCAGAACGCCCAGCCCGCCGTGAACCCGGCCCACGGACCGATGGCCCGCTCGGAGTGCACGGAGAACGAGCCGGAGGCCGGGTACGCCGCCGCCATCTCGCCCAGCATGCGCATCACGAGCATCACGAGGGCGCCCGATATCGCGTAGGCGAGGATGATCGAGGGACCGGCCGCGGCGATCGCGGTGCCGGAGCCGACGAAGAGCCCCGCGCCGATCACGCCACCGAGCGCGATCATGGAGAGGTGGCGCTGCTTCAGGCCGGGCGAGAGCGACGAGGTGTCCACCGGCTTCGCGTCGGCAACCTCTTCGCTTGGCTGCACTGACGTCCGAGACATGGAATTGCCCTGTTCAGTAGCTGAGACGGGGTGCGGATGCACCCATGTAATGAGCGCGTAAAACCGCCACAGTCTGAGGGCGCACTCCGCCTACAGGGAAGACGTTTCCGGAATACGGACACGACGCTCACACTCGGCGACGTCCATGTCGACATTCGGTGAACGGTCAGGCACGCCGTGCGCGCAGCTCCCGCACACCCGCGACCGCGAGCACCACGAGCGTCGCCCCCGTCGACCACAGCAGCTGCGGCCGGGCCGTGTCGTCGGTCAGCATCAGCACGAAGACCGCCGCCATGGCCGCGAGCGCCGCCCAGGTCAGCCAGGGGAACGCCCACATCCGCAGCACGAGACGCTCGGGCGCCTCCCGCTCGATCCGGCGCCGCAGCCTCAGCTGGGACAGCGCGATCAGCGCCCACACGAACAGCAGCACCGCGCCGACCGAGTTGAGCATGTAGAGGAAGACGCTGTCCGGCCACTCCAGATTGAGCAGTACGGACACGAAGCCGAACGCCACCGACGCGAGCACCGCCCGCCGGGGCACCCCGCCCCCGCTCACCTTCAGCAGCGCCCGGGGCGCCTCCTCGCGCTCGGCGAGCGAGAAGATCATGCGGGACGAGCCGTAGAGATTGGCGTTGAGCGCGGACAGCAGCGCCACGAAGACGACGATGTTCATGATCTGGCCGGCCGACGGGATGCCGATCGAGTCCAGGACGGTGACGTACGGGCTGATGCCCGCCTGCTGCGCGGTCCAGGGCAGCACCGTGACGATGACCAGCATCGAGCCGACGTAGAAGAACAGGATCCGGAACACCGCGCTGCGCACCGCCCGCGCCACCGAGCGCACCGGGTCGTCGGACTCGGCGGCCGCGATGGTGACGACCTCCAGACCGCCGAACGCGAAGACCACCGCGAGCACCCCGGAGACCACGCCCTGCCAGCCGTTCGGCAGGAAGCCGCCGTCACCGGTGAGATGGGTCAGGCCGACCGGGTCGGTGTCGGGGAGCAGCCCGAAGATCGCGAGGGTGCCGAGCACCAGGAACGCGATGATCGCCACGACCTTGAGGGTGGCGAACCAGAACTCGAACTCGCCGAAGTTCTTCACCGCCGCCAGGTTCGCCGCGGTGAACACCAGCATGAACAGCAGCACCCAGGCCCACTGGGGAACGCCCGGCACCCAGCCGTTGGCGATCTGCGCGGCGCCCGTCGCCTCCACAGCGAGGACCACCACGAGCAGGAACCAGTACAGCCAGCCCGCGCTGAACCCGGCCCACCGGCCGAGCGCCCGCTCCGCGTGCACCGAGAACGAGCCGGACGCGGGCATCGCCGCCGACATCTCGCCGAGCATCCGCATCACGCACATCGCGATGGCGCCCGCGATCAGATACGAGAGGACGATGCCGGGGCCCGCGACCTGGATCCCGGCGCCCGAGCCGACGAAGAGCCCCGCCCCGATGACACCGCCCAGGCCGAGCATGGTCAGGTGGCGCTGCTTGAGGCCCCCGGCGAGCGGTTCGGGGGTCACGTCGTCGTGCATGGAGGTTCAGCCGATCTGAGCATTGGCGGGAACCTACAGTCTCGCTTTCGCGCGCCCTCCCACGCAAAACGGACCCGTCCCAGTGACGAGCGTCACCCCGTATGTGGTGTACACGCGCTTCTTTGTACAGAGCCCACCAACGCGGTGCTCAAGCCTTTGTCGACCGGTGACCGTGATCGGCCCGACCCTCCTGGGATAGCGTCACGACGTCCCACCCCTGCCCACCCACGAACCTCGCGGAGTCCCCATGAGTACCGCCGCCGCAGTCGCCCGCCCGGGCAAGGTCCTCGCCGACCTCCTCCCCGCCTCCCGCGCCAAGGACATCACGCTGGTCGTCGGCGGCGCCGTGCTCACCGGCATCGCCGCGCAGATCGCGATCCCCGTCCCGGGCTCGCCGGTGCCGGTCACCGGGCAGACCTTCGCCGCGCTGCTCGTCGGCACCGCGCTCGGCGCCCGCCGCGGCTTCCTCTCGCTGGCGCTGTACGCGCTCGCGGGCATGGCCGGCATGCCGTGGTTCGCCGAGGGCGGCTCGGGATACGCGACGGCCTCGTTCGGCTACGTCATCGGCCTGATGCTCGCCGCCACCGCCGTCGGCGCGCTCGCCCGCCGCGGCGACGACCGCTCGGTGTGGCGCACCGCCCGCGCCTTCCTGATCGGCGAGGCCATCGTCTACGCGGTCGGCGTCCCGTACCTGGCGCTCTCCACCGGCATGAGCCTGGGCGCCGCGCTCGCCGCGGGCCTCACCCCGTTCCTGATCGGCGACGCGCTGAAGGCCGTCCTGGCCATGGGCGCGCTGCCCGCCGCCTGGAAGCTCGCCGACAAGTAGCGGCAGCGGTTCCCCAGCTCCTCCGGAAGAGGTTCGCCGTCACGACGGCGAACCTCTTCCGTGTTTCCGGTGTTTCCGGTGTTTCCGGTGTTTCCGGGGCGCGCGGCCCGGGGGTTCCGTCAGGCCGTCCGGCGGCGGGTCCACCACAGGCCCGCCCCGCCGGCCGCCATCAGCGCCGCGCCCACCGCACCGAGCGGCAGCACCCGGTCGGCGGGGCCCGTCGAGGGAAGCTCGCCCTTGCCGGAACCCTTGCCGGAGCCCGCATCGCCGCCCTTGTCCCCGGCCGGCGTCGCGGGCTTGTTGACGGTGTTCAGCAGCAGCGGTGTCACCGGCGCGTTCGGCGAGGGGCTGGTCGTGCCGAACGGCACCGGGCCCTGCTGCCAGAACGTCGTCCTGCCGTCCGCGCTCTGCACCGGCAGACAGATCTTCCCGGTTTTCGCCAGATCGAAAGTCGCGGCGACCTTGAACGATTTCGATTTCCCGGCCGCGAGATTCGACAGCGGGCAGGTGAATCCGCTGTTCGAGCCCTTCGGCAGCTTGTTCTCCGGAATAGGTGTGCAGCCGGGTACATCTTTCACGGTGAGGCCGTCGAATCCGACGACCGCCAAAGAGATCTTCCCGCTGTCCTTGGTGCCTTTGTTGCTGACGGTGGCGACGAGACCCTTGGTCTTTCCCGTCGTGTTGTCGACCGTGATCTTCTCGGGCAGCGTCGTCTCCGGCCGGACGCCGTCGGGCGCCTTGCTCATGACCTTGCCGCCCTCGCTGCTCCCACCTGGTGTGTCGTCCGCGACCGCGCCCGCGGGCAGGACCAGCGCCGCCGCGACGGCCGCGGTCAGCAGCGACCCGGCCGTGGCACCCCGACGTCGTGTGCGCGCAACTGAACTCATGTTCGTCCCCCTTGGTGTTTCTGTTTCCCCCGTGACGCCTGCAACCGCGTCCGAATTCGCAGTGCTTGATGCAGTACTTGAAGAGGTACCACAAGATTTCTCCCCACTATGCTGGGACGGCGTGATGTATCGATTTTGTGTTTCTCTGTGTTTCGGGGGTGCAGTCGATTGCCTGGGCAGTCAGGAAATGCAAGCGGAGGCGTCCGGGGATTAGTGGTGGCAGGGCGCTACCGCCTGGACGAACACATAGGCCAGGGGGGCATGGGGCGGGTGTGGCGTGCGGCCGACGAGATGCTGGACCGGCCCGTCGCCGTGAAGGAGATGCGCATCGACGGCCTCGACCCCGAGGACGCCCGCACCCGCCGCGAGCGCACCCTGCGCGAGGCGCGCGCCACCGCCCGGATCGACCACCCGGGCGTGGTCGGCGTCTACGACGTCGTGGACGAGGGCGAACGGCTGTGGATCGTCATGGAGTTGATCGACAGCCGCTCCCTGGAGCAGACCCTCGTCGAGGACGGACCGCTCGGCGTGGACGACGTCGCGAGGATCGGCCGCAGCCTGGCCGAGGCGCTGCGCGAGGTGCACGCGGGCGGCGTCCTGCACCGCGACATCAAACCGGGCAACGTCCTGCTCGAACGCGTGGGCAGGCACCGCGTCATGCTCACCGACTTCGGGATCGCCGCCATCCAGGACACCGAGGCGCTCACCATGGTCGGCATGCTCGTCGGCTCGCCCGACTACATGGCGCCGGAGCGGATCTCGGGCAGGCCGCAGGGCCCGCCCTCCGACCTGTGGTCGCTGGGCGCGACGCTCTGCGCGGCGCTCGGCGGCAGCTCCCCGTTCAGCCGGGACACCACCCTCGCGACGCTGCACGCCGTCCTGTACGAGGAGCCCCGGCTGCCACCCGGGGCGGGCCGGCTGACACCGCTGCTGACCCGGCTGCTGGCGAAGGAGCCGGAGGACCGCCCGGGTCTCGACGAGGTCGTGAAGGCGCTCGCGCCGCCCGCCCCGGCGCCGGTCGCCCGCCCGAGCACCCCCACTCTGGACATCGGCCTGCGCCGCCCGGTCCCGCCGCCGCCCGCCCGGCCCGCGGCCTCCCGGCAGGAGGCCCCGACCGAGTGCGCGAAACCGGTGCCGGGCACGGATCTGCCCGGCCCGCCCCCGGCACGGCACCGCGGGCCCCGGCGCCGTGGCCTGCTGATCGCCGTCGCCGTGGCGCTGGCCGGGGGCGTCGCGGCGGCCCTCGCGCTCACGCTGCCCGGCGACAGAGGCGGGGGAGGCGCACAGGCGGGCGGCGCGAGCACCTCGGCCGGCACCCGCCCGCCCACGGTCGAGGGCACCTCACGCCCGCCCACGGCCCAGACCCTGCCCCCGGGCTCGATCCGCGAGGTCGGCTACGCCTGGGTGCCGCCGCGCGGCTGGAAGCGGGCGGTGAAGACGGCGTCGGAGGTGCACTACACGGCCCCCGACGGAACCCAGGAAGTCGTCACCCAGTCCGCGCTCGCCAAGGACGACCTGCTCACGACCTGGCAGAAGTCCGAGCGCGACGCCCACCAGGGCCAGGACTACGTGAAGATCCGGCTGGACCGCACGACCTTCCGGGGCCGCCCGGCGGTCGTCTGGGAGTACCTGTTCACCCTCGACGGCCGCCGCTGGCACGCCGAACTCCTCGGCTTCGACCAGGAATCACGCTCGTACCAGATCGGCACCTGGTACCAGCCGCAGGTGGCGGGGCCCGCGAAGGCCCGGTACGAGCGGATCAAAAAGACGTTCACGGTGCTGCGGCCGTAGCCGCGGCACCGTGAACGGGGTCGACCGTGGAGCGGATCAGCTCGTGACGGCGCGCTTCTGCACCCGTTCCCGTACGAGCGCGAAGGCCACCACGAACACCGCCACGAGCAGGGACAGCAGCACCTGCTCGCGCCCGGCGTCGTCGGTCAGCATGTAGACGAGGACGAACGAGATCATCGCGATCGTCGCCCAGGTCAGGTAGGGGAACAGCCACATCTTCACGACGAGCTTCTCCGGCTGCTCGCGCAGGATCATGCCGCGCATCTTCAGCTGCGTGAAGCAGATGACGAGCCAGACGAAGAGGGCGACCGCGCCGGAGGAGTTGAGCAGGAAGTTGAAGACGGTGTCCGGCCACTGGTAGTTGAACCAGACGGCGAGGAAGCCGAAGACGACCGAGCCGAGGATCGCGGTGCGCGGCACGCCCCGCGAGGTGGTCTTCGCGAACGCCTTCGGCGCGTCACCGCGCTGCCCGAGCGAGAAGGCCATGCGGGAGGCGGTGTAGAGCCCGGAGTTCAGACAGGACAGCACGGCGGTCAGCACGATGACGTCCATGACCTGGCCGGCGTGCGGGATGCCGATGGAGTTCAGGGCGGCGACGTAGGAGCCGTCCTTGACGATCGACGGGTCGTTCCACGGCAGCAGCGTCAGGACGACGAAGATCGAGCCGAGGTAGAAGATGCCGATGCGCCAGATCACCGAGTTGGTGGCGCGGGTGACGGCCTTCTGGGGGTCCTCGGACTCACCGGCGGCCAGCGTGACGATCTCGGAGCCCATGAAGGAGAAGACGACCATCAGCACACCGGTGAGGATGGCGCCGGGCCCCTTGGGGAGGAACCCGCCCGCGTCGGTCAGGTGTCCGAACCCGCTGCCGGGGTTGTCCGAGCCGGGCAGCACCCCGAACACGGCGAGCAGCCCGATGATCACGAAGGCGCCGATCGCGACGACCTTGATCCCGGCGAACCAGAACTCGAACTCTCCGTACGAACCGACGGCCGCCAGGTTCACGACGGTGAGCACGATCATCACGATCAGCGCCCAGGCCCACTGCGGCACGGCCGGTATCCACCCGTTCAGGATGGTCGCCCCCGCGGTGGCCTCCACGGCGAGCACCACGACCCAGAAGAACCAGTACAGCCAGCCGATGGAGAACCCGGCCCAGCGCCCGAGCGCCTGATCGGCGTAGGCGGAGAAGGAGCCGGACGAGGGCCGGGCGGCGGCCATCTCGCCGAGCATCCGCATGACCAGGACGACCATGGCGCCGACCAGCGCGTACGAGATGAGGATGGCGGGTCCGGCCGCCGCGATCCCGGAGCCGGATCCGACGAACAGTCCGGCGCCGATGACACCGCCGATGGCGATCATCGACAGGTGACGGTTCTTGAGTCCGGCCTTGAGGCCGTCTCCCTCGGGCGGTGTCTCGTTCGGTGCCAGGGTTGACTGCGTGGACATGCAGACTTCCTTAGGTCTCGGTGGGGCGAGCCCTGGCATTCAAAGCCCGGGATCGGCCCGTGCGGAAGGGCTGACTCCGGATTGTTGTCTTTGTTACGCCGGTGAATCAGGAGGTCAGGGCCCCGCCAGCGACTACCCGGCGTCCGCCGTGCCACACTCGGAGCCATGCGCGTCTACCTCGGCTCCGATCACGCCGGCTACGAACTCAAGAACCACCTGGTCGAATGGCTGAAGGCCCACGGCCACGAGCCCGTCGACTGCGGGCCCCACATCTACGACGCCGTCGACGACTACCCCCCGTTCTGCCTCCGCGCCGCGGAGCGCACGGCGGCGGACCCCGACGCCCTGGGCGTCGTGATCGGCGGCTCGGGCAACGGTGAGCAGATCGCCGCGAACAAGGTCAAGGGCGTCCGCGCCGTTCTCGCCTGGAGCGAGCAGACCGCGGCCCTCGGCCGCGAGCACAACAACGCCAACGTGATCTCGGTCGGCGGCCGCATGCACACGCAGGAGGAGGCGACGAAGTTCGTCGAGACCTTCCTCAGCACCCCCTGGTCGGGCGAGGAGCGCCACCAGCGCCGCATCGACATGCTGACCCGCTACGAGGAGACCGGCGAACTCCCCGCGATCCCGGCCCACCACCCGCAGGGCTGAACCTTCCGGAGGGGCCCGACCGATCCCGTTCAGGCCCCTCCGTCGTCCCGACCAAGCCCCTCCGGCCCTTCAAGCCGCCTCAGGCAAATCAAGCCCCTCCGGCCCTTCAAGCCGCCTCAGGCAAATCAAGCCCCTCCGGCGATTGAGGAGCGGGGTCTGGGGCAGAGCCCCAGGGACAGCAACCCGAACGCACCCGAGGAGACCGACGGCCGTGCCCGAAGGCCACACGATCCACCGCCTGGCAAAAGACCACGCGGAGCGCTTCTCGGGCCGAAAACCCCAGGTCACCAGCCCCCAGGGCAAATTCTCCGACGCGGCAGCCCTCCTCACGGGCCAGGAACTCACGGCCACCGAGGCCCACGGCAAACACCTGTTCCTCGGCTTCGGCGAGAGCTGGATCCACATCCACCTCGGCCTCTTCGGCAAGTACGCCCTCGGCGACACCCCGGCCCCGCCTCCCACCGACACGGTCCGCCTCCGCCTCCGGACGGAAAACCACTACTCGGACCTGCGCGGCCCCACGACCTGCGCCCTGATCACAGACGCCGAGAAGCAGGCGATACACGACCGCCTCGGCCCGGACCCGCTGCGCCCCACGGACACCCTGGCCGGGGCCTACGCCCGTATCGCCCGCAGCCGCACCACGATCGCCGCGCTCCTCATGGACCAGAAGGTCATCGCGGGCGTCGGCAACGTCTACCGGGCCGAGGTCCTCTTCCGCCACGGCATCGACCCGTACACCCCGGGCAAAGCGCTCACCGAGCAGCAATTCACCGCCATCTGGGACGACTTGGTGCTGCTCATGCGCGAAGGCGTCCGCCTCAACCGCATCGACACGGTCCGCCCCGAGCACACCCCGGAGGCGATGGGCCGCCCGCCGCGCGTGGACGACCACGGCGGCGAGGTCTACGTCTACCGGCGCGCCCCGCACCCCTGCCACCTGTGCGGCACCGAGATCCGCACCGCCGAACTGGCGGCCCGCAACCTCTTCTGGTGCCCGGCCTGCCAGCCTCCCGGCGCGTACTAGAACCCGTGCTGGAGCCACGGCGCGACGGTGGTTCCGAACGCCACCGACGCCTCCGCGAGCGCCCCCTGCCGCAACTCCCGCACCCGCCCGGCCCCCGCCAGCGCGGCCAGTGACGTGTCGCCGAGATAGGCGGCCCCCAACTCCCTCACGGAGAGCGAGAGTTCGGCGGCGTCGTCGGTCCGCTCGCAGGAGGCGCCCTTCGCGTCCCCGGTCAGCCGCCAACGCCCCGCGTTCCAGGGGCAGAAGGCGTCCTCGACCTCGAACACCACGTCCACGGGCGTGAGATACGTACGCTCCGCGAGCGCCGCGCCCACCTCCACCAGACGTACGTGCATCGAGTCGCGCATCCGGACGGCGCACCGCCGGATGTCCGACACCATCGACAGCAGCGGATCGTCGACCGGCAGGTTCCGCGCCTCCACGAACTCGGTGAGGTCGACGGAGAGCAGGAACCGCCACAGCGCCGCGTACGCCGCCGGGTCGAGCGCGCTGACGTGGCGCACCTGGATCCGGCCGGTCGGCACCGACCACGCGTAGTCGGGCTTGATGTGGAAGCGGACGAACCCGACGAGCTCACCCGCCCGCTCGGCGAGCACGCACTGCATCGGCGAGGCCCCGTTCCGCTCCTCCGGCGGGTCGAGCAGCGGCAGCCGCTCCCACCCGGGGGAGCGGGCCAGGTTCCCCGGCCGGGTGCCGATGGTGCGCGCGTACACGGCCTCGCACCGCTCGGCGGCCTCCGTCACGTCCGCGAACCGCAGCGCGACCTCGTCCGTCCCGTCCGGCGCCTCGATCCGCACCCGTGACGACTCCAGGGTGACGGCCAGCTGCCGGGTGGCGATGCCGTACCCGAACCGGCCGTAGATCGCCGGTTCCGACGCCGTGAGCACGGCGAGCGCCTCGCCCCGCGCGCGTACGTCGTCCAGCTGGCGCCGCATCATCGAGGTCAGGACGCCGCGCCTGCGGTGGGTGGCGGCGACGCTCACCATCGTCACGCCCGCGGCGGGCAGGAACGCGCCGCCCGGCACGGCGACCCGGTACGAGAACGCGCTCGCGGTCCCCACGCACTCCGTGCCGTCCCACGCCCCGATCGACCGGTCGAACTCCGTCAGGTCGTCCATCAGCCGTTGCTCCTGCGGCGGCTCCGGCACCCCGCCGAAGGCCAGGATCAGCCGCTCGTACCAGCGGTCGTGCTCGTCGCGGCTCAGCGTGCGTAGCTCGATCGTCATCCGCCATGCCTACCAGGGCGAGCGGGACACGAGCGACCGGATTTACCGTCCCGTCCCGGCCCCGGACGTGCCCGGAAAGGGGGACAAGTGGGACCTCCCGTGCACAGGTCCAGGCCCGATGGATAAGGTCCACGAGCAATGGCCGTACGACGAGACGGGCGAGCGCGCGAACAGCGCGCGGAAGCCGAGACGTTCCCGGCCCGGTTGAGAATGCGTGTCCACCGGGTCCGCACCGCCGTGCGCAAGTCCGGGGTGGACTACTTCCGCGGCGACGGCTCGGACTGGATCGCCCTGGCCGGCCTGCTCCTCATGATCCCCCTGATCGCCTGCGCCACGATCCTCAACCCGGTCTGGTGCTCCCCGGCCGTGCTCGTCCTGCCGATCGTCGCGGGCGGTCTGCTGCTGCGCCCGGCCAGCCTCCTCGGCCTGTACGCGGCCGCCGCCACGGCGCTGATCGTCGAGTCGTACCAGCTCGGCCCCTACGAGCAGCATCCGGCGGCGGTCACGCCCGGCACCGTGCTCACGGTCGCCGCGTGCGGCTTCTTCGGGCTGCTGATAGCGCAGTTCCGCAGCCGGGTCGGGGTGCCCTGGCGGCGCGGCGGCACCATGCTCTTCGACCTGCGCGAGCGCATCCGCACCCAGTCCCGGCTGCCGAAGCTGCCGGTCGGGTGGCACCGCGAGATGGCGCTGCGGCCGGCCGGCGGGCAGTCCTTCTCCGGTGACTTCGTGGTCGCGGCCCGCACCAACAACGGCCGCACGCTGGAAGTGGTGTTGACGGACGTCTCCGGCAAGGGAATGGACGCGGCATCCCGCGCCCTGCTCCTGGCCGGCGCCTTCAGCGGCCTCCTGGGCTCCCTTCCTCCCCACGCCTTCCTCCCGGCGGCCAACGGCTATCTGCTCCGCCAGGACTGGGACGAGGGCTTCGCGACCTCCATCCACCTCGTCCTGGACCTGGAGTCGGGCGACTACGAGCTCTACTCCGCCGGCCACCCGCCGGGCCTCCAGCTCAGCGCCGGTACGGGCCGCTGGGAGGAGAAGGCCGCCGAGGGCCCGCTCCTCGGGGTCTACGACGGCGCCGAGTTCGACGCCATGAAGGGTTCTCTGCGGCCCGGCGACGTCCTGATGCTCTTCACCGACGGCCTCGTCGAAACCTCCGACCGCGACATCGCCGAGGGCATCGACCGCCTCACGGGCGAGGCCGACCGCTACGTCCAGGGCGGCTTCCACGGCGCGGCCTGGCACTTGATCGAGGCCGTCGCCAAGGACGTCAACGACGACAGGGCCCTCCTCCTGATCTGCCGCGACGCGTAACGCTGCCGCTGAGACACGGAACCAGCTCTCGTCCCCGAGCGCGCCCCGGTGGCCGCTTCTCGCGCAGTTCCCCGCGCCCCTGGGCGATCTTTCACGCGCGCCACCGTCGTGGCTGGTCGCGCAGTTCCCCGCGCCCCTGAGATGCGCACTTCGTGCGCCATCTCATCAAGAGAGGCGACCCCCTCGCCGCCTCATCGGGAGGCGGCGCGAAGCGCCTGCCTCAGGGGCGCGGGGAACTGCGCGAGAAGCGGCCACCGGCCCGCACACGAAGAACGACCCAGGGGCGCGGGGAACGGCGCGAGAAGCGGCCACCGGCGCGCGGACGGGGAACGACCCAGGGGCGCGGGGAACTGCGCGACCAGCCACGACGGGAGCCGCACCCGACCGACAACCCCATCAAAGGCGCGGGCAACCCCACGACCAGCCGCACCCCACCCGCGCCCGGCGCCGAAAGATCACACCCCGGCCCCGCCCCGCTCCTCCACCGCCACAGGCCCCCGCCCCCCGGGCAGAATCCGAGCCAGCCAAGCGGAGCGCCCGGCCGCCAACGGCCCAAGAACGGCAAGCACCAGCACATACCCGGCGATGAACGGCGAAAGCCGCGCGTCGAGCCCCGCGCCGGCGGCCATCGTGGCAAGGATCAACGCGAACTCCCCCCGAGCCAACAACGTCGTAGCGATATTGGCGGCGGGCCCGGCCCCGAACCCGTACACCCGGGCAGCCCCCAGCCCGGCCAGCACATTCATCACCAGCGTCACCGCGACAGCGGCCAGCACCGGCCACACCACACTCGGCAGATCCCCGGGATCGATCGAGAGCCCGAACCCGAAGAAGAAGATCGCGCCGAAGGCGTCCCGCAACGGATGCACCAGCTTCAGAATGCGCGCGCCCGAAGAGGTCGACCCGAGCATGAGCCCGACCATGAACGCCCCGATGGCGTCGGCCACCCCGAACCACTCGGAGACCCCCGCCACGAACACGGCGGCACCGAGGAAGGAGATGACGAGCAGCTCGTCGTCCTTGGTGTTGAAGAGCTTGCCGACGACCCGGGTCCCGAACCGCGCGGCGAGCGCGAGCAGCAGCAGGAACCCGAACGCCTTCCCGCCGTCCATGACCGCCGCGGACAGCGAGTCGGCGCCGGAGAGGATCGGCTGAAGCGCGGCGAGGTACAGCGCCAGGAAGATGTCCTCGACCACGATGATGCCGAGGATCGGCTTGGTCTCCGGATTGCCGAGACGCCCGGTGTCCACCAGCACCTTGGTGACGATCGCGGACGACGAGATGCCGAGTACCCCGGCGAGGACCAGAGCCTCGGAGGTGCCCCAGCCGAGGGCGAATCCGAAGCCGAGGCCGGCGCCGACGTTCAGCGCGAGGTACGTCCCGCCGGCGACGGCCATCTTGCGGCCGCCCGCCTTGAGGTCGTCGATGTGGAACTCGAGGCCGAGATAGAAGAGCAGCAGGACCAGGCCGAGCGCGGAGAGCATCTCCAGGTCGTGCGGGTCCGACAGGAGCACGACGCCCGGTGTGTGGGGGCCGAGCAGGATCCCGGCCAGGATGAACAGCGGAATGGTGGGAAGTCCGATGCGCCCGCCGAGGCGGGCGAGAACGGCGGCGGCGAGAAAGGCGCCGCCCATGGCTATCAGGGTGTCTGCGTGTCCGATGGGCCCGTTCCTCCTTGTACTGGCGACCAGCCTTGGTAAAGGGATCGTCAAGAAAACGTCAATAGTTAGCTTACCAAAGTACTCGCGCGGCGGGCCGAAGGTCCCGAGGTGGGGTTCTCCCCACCCCCGATCCGCCAGCCGCCCTCATGGTTCGCGACCCCCTGAAATCCGTACGTTCGAGGTACGGAAACCGGCAGCACGCAGCACGAGGGGACGACCATGGGCCTGCGCAAGAAGCGCCAGCGTCACGACCACGACGAGGCACCGCGCGGCGGCGGATGGGCGGTCGAACTGCGCGGCGTACGCAGGCGCTACGGTCGCGGGGCGGCCGCCGTCCACGCCCTGCGCGGCATCGAACTCGCCCTGCCCAGCGGCACGTTCACCGCCGTGATGGGCCCCTCGGGCTCCGGCAAGTCGACGTTCCTCCAGTGCGCGGCGGGCCTGGACCGCCCCACCGACGGCACCGTCGTCCTCGGCGGCACGACGATCACCGGGCTGAACGAGAACAAGCTCACCGAACTGCGCCGCACCCGGCTCGGCTTCGTCTTCCAGGCGTTCAACCTCCTGCCCTCGCTCACCGTCGAGCAGAACGTGCTGCTCCCGATGCGCCTGGCCGGACAGCGCCCCGACCGCCGCCGCGCCGCCGACGTCCTCGCCCGGGTCGGCCTCGGCGACAAGGGCGGGCGCCGCCCCGGCGAACTCTCCGGCGGCCAGCAGCAGCGCGTCGCCATCGCCCGCGCCCTCGTCACCCGCCCCGACGTGATCTTCGCCGACGAGCCGACCGGCGCCCTCGACACCACGACGGCCCGCGAGATCCTGGGACTGCTGCGCGGCGCCGTCGACCGGATGGGCGCCACCGTCGTCATGGTCACGCACGACCCGGTGGCCGCCGCCCACGCGGACCGCGTCCTGTTCCTGGTCGACGGCTCGATCGTGGACCACCTCGAAGGCGCGTCCGCCGACGCCATCGCCGCCCGCATGACCACCCTCACCGCCCGCGCCGCTGTTCCGGCGGCCGCCTGATGTTCCGTCCGAACGGCCTGGCCAGGGCCGCTGTCCGCTTCAAGCCCGCCGCGTTCGCGGGCACCTTCGTCGCGCTGATGACGGCCGCCCTGATCGCCTCGGCGTGCGGCATCCTCCTGGAGACCGGGATACGGGCGTCGGTCCCGCCCGAGCGCTACGCGAACGCCCCCGTCGTGGTCGCCGCCGACCAGCGCGCCCACCGGATCACCGGCTCCGGCGAGACCCGCTCCGACGAGGCGGTCCCGCTCCCGGACCGGGCCCGGCTCGCAGAATCCCTCGTGAAGAAGGCGGGGGAGGCCCCCGGCGCCCGTACGGCGGTCGCCGACCTCACCTTCCCGGTCCGGCACGACGGCCGCGCCGCCGACGCCCACAACTGGGCCTCCACCGCCTTCACCGGCGAGCGGCTGACCTCCGGCCGCGCCCCGCGCTCCGGCGAGATCGTCACCGCGGGCGACGCCCGCACCGGCGACCGCGTCACGCTCACCACCCCCGAGGGCAAGCGCACCTACCGCGTCTCCGGCACGACGAACGGAGCCGCCGGCACGGTCTGGCTCGCCGACTCCGACGCCGTACGGGCCTCAGGGCATCCGGGACGGATCGACGCGATCGCCGTCCTGCCCCGGCCCGGAATCTCCACGGACACGCTCCGCTCCCAGGTCGCGCACGCCCTGTCCGGCGCGAGGACGGCGCACGTCCACACCGGCGACGACCGCGGCGCCGTCGAGGACGCGAGCCTGGGCGAGGCGAAGGAGACGCTGATCGGCCTCGGCGGCTCCTTCGGCGGCATCGCCACCCTGGTCGCCGTGTTCACCGCGGCCGGCACCGTCGCCCTCTCCGTCGGCCAACGGGCCCGCGAGTACGCCCTGTTGCGAGCCATCGGCGCCACCCCGCGCCAGATCCGCCGCGCCATCGCCACCGAGACCCTGCTGGTCGCCCCTGTCGCGGGCGCCCTCGGCTGCCTGCCCGGCACCGCGCTCGCCCACTGGTGGTTCGGCCAACTCCGCGACAAGGGCGCCGTCCCGCAGGCCGTGGACCTCTCCGTCTCCTGGATCCCGTACGTGGCGGCGGTGGGCGCGGCCCTGTTCACCGCACTCCTCGCCGGTTACCTGGCGGCCCGCCGCCCCGCCCGCAGCAAGCCGGGGCAGGCGCTCGCCGAGGCGTCGGTGGAGCGGCTGCGCGTCGGCTGGATCCGCACGCCGCTGGGCATCGCGGCGGCGGTCGGCGGGGTCGTCCTCGCCGCGGTCGCCGGGCAGCTCAGCGGTGACGACGCGGCCAACACCGCCCTCGGCATCGTCATGTGCTTCATGCTCGCCGTGGCCCTGCTCGGCCCGCTCGTGGCCCGCGCCTGCGCCGCGCTCTTCGGGCTCCCGCTGCGGGGCGCGGGCGCGTCGGCCTCCCTGGCGGCGGCCAACTCCCGCTCCAACGCCCGCCGTCTGGCCTCCGCGATCACCCCGATCGTCCTGGCGATGGCCTTCTCGTCCGTCCTGGTCTTCCTGCACACCAGCGAGGACCGGGCCACCGCCGACCAGCAGAAGGCGGGCATCACGGCCGACCGCATCGTCACGTCGCCGACGGGCCTGGCCCCCGATGCGCTCACCGAGGCGGCCCGCGCCCCCGGGGTCACCGCGGCGATCGGCATCTCCCGCACCTCGGTCCTCGTCCCGGCGGCGGGATCCCTGATGCCGGCCTCCACCCAGGCCGTCACCGGCACCGCCCAATCCCTCACGCGCGTCCAGGACCTGAAGGTCACCCACGGCGCCGTGGACCTCTCCTCCCCGGACCGCGTCGCCCTGGACGCCACCCTCGCGGACAGCCTGGACGTGGGGGTCGGCGACCGCGTCGCCCTGCGCCTCCCCGACGGCACGAAGGCGTCCCCGAGGGTCTCGGCCACGTACGAACGCGGCCTGGGCCTGGCCCAGGTCACGCTTCCGCGCTCAACATTGGCGGGCCACGTCACAAACCCGTACGCCACCGAACTCTGGACCAAGGGCGGCACGGCACACGACCTGTCCGACTACACGGCGGCGCGGTCCCTGGACCGGGAGCTGAACGCCTGGGCGAACACGACCATGGCCGCCGTGCTGGGCGGTTTCGCGGCGATCGCCGCCGCCAACACCCTGGTCATGACAGTCCTTGACCGGCGCCGCGAGCTCGGCACCCTCCGCCTCATCGGCTCGACCCGCCGCCAGGTGCTCCGCATGATCCACTGGGAGGCCCTCCTGGTCACCGCCACGGGCATCACCCTGGGCACGGTGATCGCACTGACCACCCTGACCCCCATGACCCAGGCCCTGACGGGCCGCTCCCCGTACATCCCCCTCCCCCTCTACGCAGGATTCGCCGCGGCAACCCTGACCCTGGGCTACGCGGCAACAACTCTCCCCGCCAGATGGGCAGTCCGCCACTAGCCCAGCCCCCACCCCCGCCTCTCGTCGTGGCTGGCCGCGCAGTTCCCCGCGCCCCTGAGATGCGCACTGCGTGCGCCACCTCATCAAAGAGGCGCGCCACCGCCGCCCCACCAGGAGAGGCGCGCCACCGCCCCATCGAGAGAGGCGCGCCACCGCTGCCCCCTATCGGGAGGCGCGCGGAGCGCAGCCTCAAGGGGAGGCGGCGCGAAGCGCCTGCCTCAGGGGCGCGGGGAACTGCGCGAGAAGCGGCCACCGGCCCGTACACGAAGAACGACCCAGGGGCGCGGGGAACGGCGCGAGAAGCGGCCACCGGCCCG
>NZ_QLLY01000007.1 GCF_003259365.1 Streptomyces sp. PsTaAH-137 | reverse complement strand
ACGTACAGGTGCTGACCGATCCGTTCGGCCGGCCGCTGTGGGCTTCGCCCGCGCTGCCCGGTGCGGCGCATGACCTGACAGCGGCCCGCGAGCACGGCATCATCGACGCCCTCGTCGAAACCGACCTCAAGGCTTACGCCGATAAGGCGTATCAGGGTGCAGCTCGCAACATCCGCGTTCCGTTCAAGGGGCGCCGTCTCAAACGATGGCAACGGCGCCACAACACCACGCACGCGAAGATCTGTTGTGTCGGCGAGCAGGCCATGGCAGCTCTCAAGGGCTGGCGCCTGCTTCGAAAGCTGCGCTGCAGCACCAACCGCATCACCGCGATCGTGAAGGCCGTCCTCGTCCTTCACCTCGCTGCCGCGTCAGGATGAAAACCCCTCATTGGAGACGGCGACTCAGGACTTGCGCTGTCCTCGCAGCGGCAAGATCCTCAGCGCCATCACGGTGCCGTCCGGTTGAAGCGAAAGGGGACTTGTAGGCAGCTCCGCTTTCTCGATATCGACCCAGGTCGAACTCAGGTCGTGGGCTACACGCCGATACTCTTCCACCTCTCCCTCTTTGATCAGCTTGTATAGGTTCTCGGCCATTCCGGAGAAAGCCTCAACGCGTATGGATCCCAGCCGGAAGACGTGATCGGTTCCGACGAACTTGACCCCACCAACATAAATTTCTGCGTCATCGACACTTGACGTGGCGGCGAAAAGGGGCACCTGGTAGTGCTTTTGGCCTTGGCGTGCGGTCAGGTAGCGGGCTGTGTTTGGGCCTCCGCCTGCGAAGGCCGTCAGGCCGCCTGCCCCTGTTCGAGCAAGGAGTTGACCGAACCACGCGAGGTCGTCAGGACCTACTTGAAAACCGTCGACTCGGTGCGCTCGTTGCCCTTCGCGGGCAGGGATCTGAACTGCGTTGGGGTAGGGAATGCCCGGTCTATCTCTGATCTCGTCGTCTGCGTTCCCGGGCGCTCCTGGCACTCGGAGGGGGAGCTGAGCGTCACCTGGTGACTCGATCACGTTGACCACGATGCCGCCTTGACCGATGAGTTCGGTCGAGAGCATCAGGCTGGCAGTGGTGTTCCAGTCTCCGATCTGCATGCCCTCGGTCAGCTCGGCACCCTTGACCAACTGTTGAAGGGTGGTGCTGCGCGTCTTGCTACCCCGCTTGCTGGGCTGCTGATGGTTGCCGCGGCACGATACGAACGTGATCTTCGAAGGTTCGCCGGGCTTCCAAGCCTCAAGGATGTAGTCAGGGCGCGGCCGCGAGGACTTGCTGCGCTGGGAGACGTTTGGCGGCCAGCCGGGACGCAGGACCGTCCCCGTATCCACCACAGAGGTGATGTGGCCCGGATAGCGTTGTTGCACGATGTGTTCCGCTGCTGCGAGTCCAAACCCCACGGCCAACTCGCGCGCTTGCATCCCCTTGTACCAGCTCTCAGGCGTACGGCCTCTCTCAGTGAGGTCCATGGCGCGGGCGCGGTTCCCATCCAGGGCTTCGCAGAACTTCAGACTCAGCCAGTGCTCTGCGAGTCCGTGCCCCATGCCCTGGCCTGACAACACGTATCCGCGCGCCAGGGCGTGCAGTACTTGCCAAGGCGTCAGTTCAATCGTGGAGCCTGACTGTGCGCGGGCGACGGGGTGAAGTGTGGGCTTCCTGCGGAGCGCGCTCTGCCCTCTTTTGCGCCGCTTCTTGTCGACGGCAGCAGCCGTTGACTCGACCTGGGCGACGAGCTCCTGGGTGGAGTGGACATACATGCTCGCTGGGCGTCGGAGTGCGTTCATCGTCTGCCGCGCGGTCCTGGCCATTCATCCCCCTATGCCGTTGCCTCTGTTGGCTGGCGGGGAACGTAGTTAGGGGTGGCCCGGCGCACGCAAGTGCGCATGGCATGTGAAATGTCGAATTGGCTGGAACTGAGTTCACCTCGCGTAGATCAACTCTGGGCAACGTGGTCGCCTCTCAGGCGGTCCCGAAGAGCGCCGCGGTCGTGCATGTAGCGATCGTGGCAAGTCAAGGTTCTCGACAGTGCTGATGTCGACGTGGTGCCTGCGGCAGGTTAAGAGGCGGCACTCGACAGTGGCACGTCGTGATCGAAGCTGAGTAAAGCGAAATATTCTGGCTCCGCAGCCAAGGCCATCTTGTGCACCAGCAGAGACCTGTTCGTCGAAAGTGCGCCGCATCTGCGCCGTGTGTGCTTCCGACGCGCCCCTTGCGTGTCCCAATTTTGCCTGTGGCATGACCTCTTCCGCTCGTATGTTGATCTGTTCGTCTCGGTCCGAGAGCGGACAGCGACCCGTACGAGGTCGGAGCTAAAAGCCCAGTTCAGCCAAGGGGGAGACGTGGACGAACACGTGGGACCTACACGCCGCCGGGCGGTGGAGGTCTGCGCACAACAGTGGTCCGATGCGCTGATCGATTTCGGCCCCTACAACACGCTGCTGCACTTCAAAGACACGAAGCGGGCGACCCTGGACGTCACCTATGCGGCGCCACAGGCACTCACCCCGCTACTGAACGGCCGCACAACCCGACTGGCCAGCCTTTTCCCAGCCTCTGATGATCACAAAACGGCGTGGGTGCGAGCGCGTGGTCTCCGCCGCAAGATGGTCGAACTAGCGGAGGAACAAGGCATCGAGGTCGGGCGCCTGGCGCTTGGCCTGGTGCGTGTCGAGCCCCCAACAACGCGTGGGAGTCGTCCGCTCGCAGCCCTGCGTGCTCCCCTTCTCCTGCAGCCGCTGACCATTGAACCGCGGACCGCGACGGAGAGCGACTTCGTCCTCGAAGGAGTGAGTGAAGCCGAGATCAACCCGGTTTTGCTCTACGCCCTGAGCCGCCAGTACGGCCTGGATGGTGATATCGAGGAGCTCTCTGACAAGATCGCGAACGCGGTGGAGGAGTGCGCGGATCCTGCTGAGCGTACCCGTTGCGCCTATGCGGTGCTGCAAACGGCTTGCACCCGCAGCCATCTCAGTGTGGAACTGGAAGAGCGTGTGGTGGCCGGCGTCTTCAGCTTCGACCGGCTTCCCATGGTCAACGACCTCGCCCGATCCGTCGACTTGCTGGCGAGCCACCAGGTTGTAGCGGCCCTTGCCAAGGACAAAGAGGCCGAACGTGCTCTGCGTGCGGAGGGGGCCTCTCACGTGCCCTCCAGCGCGGACTCCACCGCACCTCGGTCGGAGTATCTGGTACAGGACGCCAATGGCTCTCAGCAGAAGGCCATCAGCGCCGCGTTGGCCGGCTCTCACCTCGTGATTGAGGGACCACCCGGAACGGGCAAGAGCCAGACCATCGCCAACCTGATCGCCGTCTTCGCGGCATTGGGTAAACGGACGCTCTTCGTCGCCGAGAAGCGTGCCGCCATCGAAGCGGTGACCGACAGCCTTGCCGAGGTCGACCTCGATGGACTGGTCTTCGACCTGCATGGCAACAAGCTCAGCCGCCGCCAGACCGCCCAGCAGCTGTATGAGGCCCTGGAACGCGCCGGGAAAGAGCCTCCACCCCGCCCGGACGGTCTCCACCGAAGTCTTGATGGCCATCGGGGGCAGGCCCTGCGGCACGTCCAGGAGTTTCACCAGGCTCTGGCGCCCTGGGAGATCAGCCCGTACCAACTCATCACGCGCCTCATGGCCAGCCCTCGTGACCAGCACACCCGACTGCGGCTACGCGGCGGCGACCTGTACCGCCTCCACGGAGAGCAGCTGCTCCAAACCGAAAGCGACCTGCGCGCCCTTGTGGCCAAGAACGGCCTTCTGGTGCGACGCGGATCCTCCCCCTGGTCTCACTTGCCGGTCCGTTCCGACAACGAACTGCATTCCGTCGTAGCCAGCCTCGACCAACTCACCGGCCGTGCTTTGACAGATGCCCGACGCACCGTCGTGAAGCTCGTGAACGCAGCGGGATTGCGACCGGCCGACGACGTCCATGGATGGCAATCCCTCCTCACCCTGCTGCACGACGTCACCACCACCCTCAGCCGCTTTGAGGTAGCCGTCTTCGACTCCGGCCTGAACGACATGATCGCCGCGACAGCCGACCGCGCCTGGCGCAAGGAGCGCTCATTGAAGGTCGGTTGGTGGCAACGTCGAAAGCTGACAGCCAGAGCGCGGGGACTGGCCAAGGACGGTTGTCGAACCCGCCTTTTGCTGCACGCGGCACTCACGGAAGCTGCCGATCAGAAGGCCAGGTGGCAGCAACATGCTGCGACTGATGACAGCAGCCCGTGGGCCGTCCCTGGGCTGTCCACCGCTGTCGCCTCCTTCACGCAGGCGCGTGATCAGCTGGCTGCGATCGCCCTATGCGTGCGCTGGGACGGGTGGGAGAACACGTCCACCGACGAGGTGGACCGGTTCATCCAGCGACTTGACCAGGACCGCGCGACGCTGTTGCGGATGCCCGAGCTCAACCAGCTCACCGACCGACTGGAGTCGATCGGGCTCGGCCACTTTCTGGATGAGCTCGCCGAAGCCGGAACCGCGCCCGACGTCGCTGTCGGAACCCTGAACCACCTCTGGTGGGCCTCTGTCCTGGACGAGGCCCACATGCAGCACCCCTACTTACGCTCCTTCGTCGGAACCGAGCACGATCACACGATCGACCAGTTCCAACGTCTCGACCGCACCCATCGAGACCTCAACCCCGCTCGCGTCCGATACGAGGTCGCCACCCGCCTGCGGAAAGCCCGCGATACGCACCCCGACCAGAACACCCTCGTGCGCACCCAGGCCCACCGAAAATCCCGACACCTGTCCCTCCGCAGACTGGTTGAAAAAGCGCCGGACGTCCTCATGGCCGCCAAACCGTGTTGGGCCATGTCCCCACTCGTCGTGAGCCGCGTCCTTCCCGCCACCCGCCTCTTCGACGTCGTCATCTTCGACGAAGCCAGCCAGGTCCCTCCGCAAGACGCCATCACATCCATCATGCGCGCCCACCAGGTCATCGTCGCCGGCGACCCGCACCAACTCCCCCCGACAACCTTCTTCCAGAAGCTTCTCAGCGGCGCAGACGAAGACTCCGATGACGACGAGTCTGGCGACGCCGCACCAGATGCCTTCGAATCCCTCCTCGACATGCTGTGCAGCCACCTCCCCGTACACACCCTCAAATGGCACTATCGCAGCCGCGACGAACGCCTCATCGCCTTCGCCAACCACACCATCTACAACGACACACTCGTCACCTTTCCCGGCACCACCCAGGCGAGTCCGCTACGCCTGGACATCGTCGACGCCCAGGTCCGCCCCGGCCAATCCGGCTCCTCTGACGAAGAAGTACAACGAGTCGTCGACCTCGCTCTGGCACACGCCACCCACACACCGGGCCAGAGCCTCGGAGTCATCACCATGGGACAGCGGCACGCAGAGCGGATCGAACTGGCTCTGACCCAAGCTCTGAAGGGCCACCCGGACCTGCAGGACTACTTCAGCCCCGACGCAGGCCCGCGCCAACGCTTCTTCGTCAAAACGATCGAGCAAGTCCAAGGCGATGAACGTGACGCCATCATCCTCAGCATCGGCTACGGGAAAGCCGCCAACGGACGCCTGGCCATGAACTTCGGCCCGCTCAACAACGAGGGGGGAGAGCGCCGCCTCAACGTGGCGATTACCCGCGCCCGCCAGTCGATGACAGTCGTCACCTCCTTCACCCACCACGACTTTGACCCGTCCAAGCTCCTGGCCGCCCGCCACCGTGGCCCTGAAATGCTACGCGCGTTCTTGGAGTACGCCTCGCACGGAGGAGACCTCCAGCGCACCGGCAGCGCACGCACCGACTGGAACCTCAACGGTTTCGAGCAACAGGTCCTCGCCGCCCTCGAAGCAGCTGACGTCCCGGTCACACCGCAATGGGGCGTGTCCGGCTACCGCATCGACTTCGCGCTCGGCCACCCCACACGGCCCGGACAGATGGTCCTCGCCGTCGAAACAGATGGCGACCGCTACCACCGAGCTCCCAGCGCCCGCGACCGCGATCGACTGCGCCAAGAACACCTGCAACGCCTGGGATGGCGCTTCCACCGCATCTGGGCGTCCAGTTGGTTCGCCAACCCAAGCGCCGAACTCGAACGGCTCCTCGACATCTGGCGTGATGCCACAGAACGGGCCGACCGCGCACCAACCCCCGATCCGGTCCACAACCCGCCGGCTCCGCCTCCGGCGGTCGGGCGCGGCGCACGCCCCACCATGCCTCAAGGAGGACGCACCGCCGACTACAGCGACGCCGACCTGCTCGCGCTGGCCACCTGGCTTCTGAGCGACGGGTACCAGCTCGATCGCGACACCCGCGTCGGTCAGGCCCTCACCGAACTCGGCTTCAAACGACGCGGACGCGTGATCACCGAACGTCTCATCCGCGCCTTCGAACAGGCCCAGCACCCGGCAGACAAGGAAGCGTACTGATGCAGAAGCTCGATATCCTGACCCTCGAGCGCGTTGCTCGTCTCATCGTCGACATTGACGGCCCCTTCGAACGGCGCGGCTACCAGCTGGAACAACTCCTGCGACGCGCAGCCTGGCCGTCACCTCCCGACTACGACGGCTCACCGCGCATCGCTTGGCTTACGGACGTCATGGCCGATACCGATGACCTCGCCGCAGTCAGTCGACTGCTCTGCCGCATCTGTGACCCGCTCGAGTACGACGACGGCGAGTCGTCCGCCGACCTCATCCGCCAAGAGCTGAACAGTCTTCTCGCAGCAGAGCGGGTGGCCGTCACCTACGTCGCCGGGCGCCCTGTCCTGGGAGAGGTCGGCACCGACGGTCACAGCACGCTGTTCTCCGCTCCCGAGGACCTGGAAGAGCGAATCCGTCCCCTCGTCAGCAGCGAGGAGTTCCTGCAACAGCTCATGGAGAGGGTCACCGAAACACAGATCTGCGAGCAGCACGGTGCGTACGGTATGGCGCTTATCGGCATCGGCAGCTTCACGGAAGCGCTTCTCCTCGACGTACTGATCCACAGAGATCCAATCCTGCAACGAGGCTTCCCCCAGGGCGAGAGGCGCGTTGCCCCTGAACGGGCAAGTTTTGCCCTGCTGCTCGACACTGCTCGTACCCGAGGGTGGATTCAGATGGACGCCCATGACTTCATGGCGATCGTCCGTGAGTATCGAAACTTCGTCCACCTCCGCAAGCAACGAGAACGCGGCGTCATCCCGGACCGAGACACCGTTGGCATGTGCTGGGGACCGGTCCTCGCGGTGCTCAACGACCTTGAGACCACCCGAGAGCACACTGCCGTGTGATCACGCCCACCACCCGACGTCGTCTGCTCTTCCTCGCATGCTTCGCACAACTGAGGGCGCTGCAACGTAGCGCCCCAGTTGGTCCGTGGCTGGTCCTGGGCGGGCGCAGATTCGTGGTGAATCGGGTCAGAAGGTTGCTGACTGGTCACGGATAGTGGCGACGCCCTGTGGGGGCCTGAAACGGCAAAGCTCCTTCCAGGCCCCCAACTTGATGCTCTAGAAGAACCCCAGCTTCTGAGCGCTGTAGGAAACAAGAAGGTTCTTCGTCTGCTGGTAGTGGTCCAGCATCATCTTGTGGTTCTCCCGGCCGATGCCCGACTGCTTGTAGCCGCCGAACGCCGCGTGCGCGGGGTACGCGTGGTAGCAGTTGGTCCAGACGCGGCCCGCCTGGATCGCGCGGCCCGCGCGGTAGGCCGTGTTGATGTCGCGGGTCCAGACGCCGGCGCCCAGGCCGTACAGCGTGTCGTTGGCGATCTTGATGGCGTCGTCGTAGTCGGCGAAGGAGGCGACCGAGACGACCGGGCCGAAGATCTCCTCCTGGAAGATGCGCATCCGGTTGGAGCCCTCGAAGATGGTGGGCTGGACGTAGTAGCCGCCCGCCAGTTCGCCGTCGTACTCGATGCGCTGGCCGCCCGAGAGGACCTTCGCGCCCTCCTGCTGGCCGATGTCCAGGTAGGAGAGGATCTTCTGGAGCTGGTCGTTGGAGGCCTGGGCGCCGATCATCGTGTCGGTGTCCAGGGGGTGGCCGGTCTTGATGGCCTCGGTGCGGGCGATCGCCGCGTCGATGAACTCGCTGTAGTGGCCCTGCTGGATCAGTGCGCGCGAGGGGCAGGTGCAGACCTCGCCCTGGTTGAGGGCGAACATCGTGAAGCCCTCGAGAGCCTTGTCGCGGAAGTCGTCGTCCTTCGCCCAGACGTCGTCGAAGAAGATGTTCGGGCTCTTGCCGCCCAGCTCCAGCGTGACCGGCTTGATGTTCTCCGAGGCGTACTGCATGATCAGCCGGCCCGTCGTGGTCTCGCCGGTGAAGGCCACCTTCGCCACGCGCGCGGACGAGGCCAGCGGCTTGCCCGCCTCGACGCCGAAGCCGTTGACGATGTTGACGACGCCCGGCGGCAGCAGGTCCTTGATCAGGTCCATCAGGACGTGGATCGACGCCGGGGTCTGCTCGGCCGGTTTGATGACGACCGCGTTGCCCGCCGCGAGGGCCGGGGCGAGCTTCCACGTCGCCATCAGGATGGGGAAGTTCCACGGGATGATCTGTGCGACGACGCCGAGCGGCTCGTGGAAGTGGTACGCGATGGTGTCGTCGTCGATCTCGGAGAGGCTGCCCTCCTGCGCCCGGACCGCACCCGCGAAGTAGCGGAAGTGGTCGATGGCCAGCGGGATGTCGGCGGCCAGCGTCTCGCGGACGGGCTTGCCGTTCTCCCAGCTCTCCGCGACCGCGAGGAGTTCGAGGTTCTGCTCCATGCGGTCGGCGATCTTCAGGAGGATGTCGCTGCGGGCGCCGGGCGAGGTGCGGCCCCAGGCCGGTGCGGCGGCGTGCGCGGCGTCGAGGGCGCGCTCCACGTCCTCGGCGGTGCCGCGCGCGATCTCCGTGAACGGCTGGCCGTTGACCGGGCTCGGGTTCTCGAAGTACTGGCCCCGCGCGGGCGGCACGTACTCCCCGCCGATGAAGTGGTCGTAGCGGGCCTCGTAGGAGACGACGGAGCCCGGAGTGCCGGGGGCTGCGTAGCGGGTCATCGTGAGGTGCCTCCTGTCTCGGCTGCCCGCCGTTGGGCAGCTTGCGCTCAGGAGGCTAGGAACCCGTACGTTGCAGCTACGTTGCGTACGGACCCGGCGCGCCCTGCTCCTCGTCGAGCGCCGCGAGCCGGGCCAGGACCGGCGGCGTCGGCCGCGCCGCCGCGAGAGCCTGCCAGACGCCGAGGTCGTCCTCGCCCCACGGGGCGTGCGCCCAGTCGGCGAGCAGATCGGGGTCGCCGCGGGCGATGAGGGCCGCGCGCAGCCCGCCGGCGAGCCTGCGCCGTATACGAGCCACCGCCGGGGCCTGCGACGCGGGCAGCAGCGGACCGGAGTAGGCGGAGGCCGCCGCCGTGACCGCGCCCGAGGCGAGCCGCCGCTCCACCGTCTCCAGGTCCGACTCGACCGGGGCCGTGAGGCGGTAGGGGCGCGAGGTGAGGAGGCCGGGGCCCAGGACCCGGCGCAGCCGTGCCAGTTCCGCCCGCAGCGTCACCGGCGTCACCGTCTCGTCCTCGTAGAGATGGCAGAGCAGTTCGTCACCGGTCAGACCCTCCGGGTGGCGGGCCAGCAGGACGAGCAGTTCGCTGTGCCGGCGGCTGAGGCGGAGCTTGTGGCCGGTCGGGGTGAGCAGCAGCGCCTCGTCGCGTCCCAGGACGGTCAGCCGCAGTGCCCGGTCGGTGGCGGACGGCGGGATCAGCAGGGCGAGCTGGGACTCGGCGGCCCGCGCCACCGCCTGCACGAACGCCAGACTGTGCGGATGCGCGAGGCCGTCGCCGCCCGTGATGTCGACCGCGCCGAGCAGCCGGCCGGTGCGCGGATCGTGCACGGGCGCCGCCGCGCACGTCCACGGCTGCACCTCGCGGATGAAGTGCTCGGTGGCGAAGACCTGCACCGCGCGGTCCACGGCGACCGCCGTGCCCGGCGCGTTCGTCCCCATCGCCGACTCCGACCAGCGGGCGCCCGGTACGAAGTTCATCCGGCCGGCCCGCCGCCGCGCATCGGTGTGGCCCTCGACCCACAGCAGTCTGCCCTGCGCGTCGCACACCGCCAGCAGGTGCTCGCCGTCCGTCGCGAACGTCCCCATCAGCTCCCGGAACAGCGGCATCACCCGGGCCAGCGGATGCTGCGCGCGATACGCGCCCAGCTCGCCGTCGGTCAGCTCGACCGCCGCCGAGTCGTCCGGGCTGACGTGCGCGCCCGCCGAACGGCGCCAGGACGCGGCGACCACCGGCCGTACCGGGCGCACGACGGTGCCCGCCGCGGTGAACCGGTCATGAGCACGGCGCAGCGCCCGCACCCGCTCGGACGCGTCGGCGCCCGGCTCCAGGGCGACCCATGGATCGGTCAACGCTGCCTCCCCGAGACATTCCTGACGACTGACGACAGTGACGACAGTGGGGACATCGTCGCTCCGGGGAGGGAGGGCGACAAGGAGAACGGCGCCGATCGCGTGAGGTGGCACATGCCGCACACGTGCGTGAAGATCCGCCACGCCCGGCCGGGTCACCGTCGGCCGGGCGCGAACGGCGCTCCGCTCAGGCCGAGTTGACCAGCCGGATGTAGCGCGTCCAGTCCCAGTACGGACCCGGATCGGTGTGCGTGGCGCCCGGCACCTCGACGTGCCCGATGATGTGCTCGCGGTCGGCCGGAATGCCGTAGCGCGCGCAGATCGACGCGGTGAGCGCCGCCGACTGCTCGTACAGCGCGTCCGTGAAGTACTCCGGCTGGTCCACCCAGCCCTCGTGCTCGATGCCGATGCTGCGCGTGTTGTAGTCCCAGTTCCCCGCATGCCAGGCGATGTTCTTCTCGCGCACGCACTGTGCGATGTGTCCGTCGGCCGACCGGACGACATAGTGCGCGGAGACCTGCTTGGCGGAGTTCTTGAAGATGGCGAGGGCGTCGGCCCAGGTCTCCTGCGTGACGTGGATGATCACGTAGTCGATCGGATACGAGGAGGGCCGGCTGGACGCCGTGTAGTTGGAGGTGCTGGCGGGGACCGACTGGGCCGCCGGGTAGTCGACCGCGGCGGCCGAGGCGTCGGCACGCCCCACGGCCAGGAGGGAACCGGGGACGGCGGCGAGCGCCCCGGCCTGAAGGAGACGGCGGCGGGTGGTGCCGCCGGAGAACGGGTGTCTTGCTCGGTCCATGACGATCCTGCCTTTTCGACTGGCGCGGACGGTGGGGGAGTGAACCGGCAGTGGTGAACCGGTAGTGCTACGTGCTCCGGAAGGGCTCCGGTCGCGGCAGTGTCGCCGCGATCTCACGCAGCCGCGCGTGGATCCCGCGGTGCGTCTCGCGCGCCGGCAGCCACTCCTTGCGGAGCTTGGCGACGCACGTGTAATTGGTGTCGCAGACGTTCGCCAGCGGTGACTCGACCGTCTGCGACGCGAACTGGTACGCGTCCAACTCGCTGAAGCCGTAGTCCCGTACGAGCCACCGCACCAGGTCGAGCTGGGATATCCGGAACGCGTCCTCGAGAGGACGGGCCGAACCCGTAGAGACGATGTGGGTGTCCGACTCGATGCGCGGCCACGGGGTCGCCACGCCCTTCAGCAGCTCGACGATCACGACGGTGCGCATCGCGCATTCGACGGCGACCCCGCACGTCTCGCCCTCGCCCTGGCGGGCGTGGCCGTCGCCGAGGCTCAGCAGCGCGCCCTCCACGTTCACTCCCAGATAGCAGGTGACGCCCGCTCTCATCTCGGGGGTGTCCATGTTGCCGCCGTGCGCGTCCGGCACCAGCGCCGAGCGCACTTCGAGACCGGCCGGCGCCACGCCGACCGTGCCGTGCATCGGGTCCATCGGCAGGTCCACCGCGAAGTCGCCGTCACGCGCCGCGAACCGGGCGGTTCGCCTGTCGTGGTCGAGCTGCCAGATCCAGACCCGCTCCGGGAGCGGCGGTTGCAGGGTCGCCGTGGTGGGCGTCGAGGTCAGCGCGCCGAACAGCGGCACCGTCGTGGACGCCGCCCAGTCCCGGGCGGGCTCCACGGAGACGAAGTGCACGGCGACGGTGTCGCCCGGCTCGGCGCCCTCGATGTGGAAGGGGCCCGTCTGCGGATTGAGGTACCCGGATGTGCAGACCTCCGACACGAGGTCCTTCTCCGAGCGCACCCGGCCGCCGTAACAGTCCTCCGTGTACAGATCGAGCACCGTCCCGGGGGCGATGCGCGCGACGGGCGGCACGCCGCCGAACGTCCAGGCGTACTCGCCGGGTTCGGGCCGGACCGTCAGCACACGGGGGTCGCTCATGGGGGAGTGCTCCGCTCTGCGTGGGGTGGGCGGCCGGTGGCTGGAGGGGGAGCCGGACACCGACGACCGGACCCGCGTACGACCGCCGGAGGAGCGGGAGCACGACGCCTCACGCGAAGTACGGTACGGGGCCCTCGGGTTGGGGCGGAAGAGGGCACGACGGATCTGTGGACAACCCTTGCGATGTGTATAACCGCATGTCAGAGACGCGTCAGAGGTACCGACCTCTGGCAGTCGACCGTGCTGGACGACACCGTCCCAGCCTTCCCGGAGGGAGCCCGGCGCGCCCTCAGAAGCGCGCTGCCGGCCCTAGCCCACAGCCCCCACCGGATCGTCCAGCACCCCGCGCATCACCGAGTGCGCCGCCCCCAGCAACGGCCCGTCCGGCCCCAGTCCTGACACCAGTACGCCGTCCGCCGGGGCCGCCCGCCGGCGGGTCAACTCCTTCTCCAGCGGCGGCAGAAGCCAGGGCGCGAGCCGGGACAGGGCGCCGCCGAGCACCACGGCGCGCGGATCGAGCAGGTTCACGGCGCCGGTCAGCGCGATCCCGAGAGCGGTGCCCGCGCCGCGCAGCGCCTTGCGGGTGGCGGTGTCGCCGTCCGCGGCCCGCTCGGCCAGCAGCGAGACCCGGTCGGGGCCCGGCGCGATGCCCGCGGCGCGCAGCACCGCCCCTTCGCCCGCGTACTGCTCCAGGCAGCCCCGCCCGCCGCACGGGCAGGCCGGGCCCTCGGGCCGGACCGGCACATGGCCCAGCTCGCCCGCGAACCCCCGCGTCCCGCGCAGCAGTCGTCCGTCGACGACGAGCGCGGCGCCGATGCCGATCTCGGCCGACACGTGCAGAAAGTCGGCCGGGGCGCCGTCGGCGAGCCACAGTTCGGCCAGGGCGCCGAAGTTCGCCTCGTTGTCGACGGTCAGCGGCACGTCCACCGGCAGCAGGGTGGCGACATCGGTGTCGTGCCAGTCGAGGTTGGGGGCGCGTACGACCGTACGGGTGTCGCGCCCCACCAGGCCGGGCACCGCCACCGCGAGCCCCGCGGGACGCAGCCCGGCAGCCTGCGCCTCCTCGGTCACCAGCCGCACCAGTTCGGCGAGTTCGGCCAGGACCGGCTTCGGGGCGCGCCCCCGGTTGTCGACCCGGCGCTCGGCACGCGCGCGTACCGCACCGCGCAGATCGACGGCGCAGACCGCGAGATGGTCCACGCCCACCTCGGCCCCGAGACCGGCCGGACCCCGGCCGCTGACGGCGAGCGCGGTACCGGGGCGACCCACGCCGCCGGGCCGCTGCGGGCCCAGTTCCTCCAGGAGCCCGGCCCGGGTCAGCTCGTCGACGAGGGTGGAGACCGCGGCCCTGGTCAGCCCGATGTGCTGCGCCACCGCAGCCCGCGACAACGGGCCCTCGGCGGCCACCGTGTGCAGCACCCGGGACAGGTTGCGGCGGCGCATGGCCTGCTGGGTGTCCGGCGTCCCCGGGCGCGATCGGTGCAGTGGTGCGGTCATGCGCACATCGTCGCAGGACCGCCCCGGCGGCGCGGGCCCGGCCCGGCGCCGTCCGCGCCCCGGCCGCTCACCGCCGTCCGAGCAGCGGCGCCGCGTCGGCCAGGACCGCCGAGATCCGCTGCATCGTCTCCTCGTCCCGGGCCACCGGGTCAAGGACCGGGCCGCGCGCGGTGTCCCAGCGCCGGGCCACCGCGGCCGGATCCTCGCCGGTGAGGAGACCGGCCGCCTGGGCCGCCGCGCCGAGCGCCACCAGTTCGCGGGCCTCGGGCACCTGGACGCCCCGCCCGGACAGCCGCCGTACCGTCTCCTGCCAGGCCCTGCCGCGCGCCCCACCCCCGATGAGCAGCAGCGGAGCGGCGGGGTCGGCGCCCTCGGCATCGCCTTCGAGCACCCGGTCCAGCGCTTCGAGCAGCGCGTGCACGGCCCCGTCGTACGCCGCTTGGAGCAGTTGCCCGCCCGTGGTGTCGTGCCGCAGCCCGGTCAGCAGGCCGGAGGCGTCCGGCAGGTCGGGGGTCCGCTCACCGTCGAGGTAGGGCAGCACGGTCGCCGTGCCGCCCCGCTCCACCGCCTCCCGGTCGAGGCCGAGGAGCGCCGCGATCCGGTCCACGGCGAGGGTGCAGTTCAGGGTGCAGGCCAGCGGAAGCCAGTCGCCGCGCGCGTCCGCGAACCCGGCGACCGTCCCCGACGGGTCCGCGGGCCGGTGCCGCGACACGGCGTACACCGTCCCCGAGGTGCCGAGGCTGAGCACCGGAGTGCCCGGCCGCAGCCCGAGGCCGAGCGCGGCAGCGGCGTTGTCCCCGGTCCCCGCGGCCACCAACGTGCCCTTGGAGAAGGGCAGTTCACCGTCGCTGTCGCGCACCGTCCCCGCCACCTCGCCCGGTCCCACCACGCGCGGCAGCAGAGCGGGATCGAGCCCCACCCGGGCCAGTACGTCGTCGTCGTACGCCTCGGCCGACGTCGCCCACCATCCCGTACCGGACGCGTCACCGCGGTCCGTCGTGCCGGTGCCGGTCAGGCGCCCGGTCAGATAGTCGTGGGGCAGCCGCACCGCCGCCGTCGCCCGCACGGCCTCCGGCTCGTGCTCGGCGAGCCACGCCCACTTGGAGACCGTGAAGGAGGCGGCCGGAACGCTGCCGAAGCGCTCGGCCCACACCTTCGGCCCGCCGAGCTCGTCCACGAGCCGTCGGGCCTGCGGCGCCGAGCGCACGTCGTTCCACAGCAGCGCCGGACGCACCGGACGCCCCTGCGCGTCCAGCGTCACCAGGCCGTGCTGCTGCCCGCCGACGGAGACCGCGGACGCCCGCCGGGCCGCGTCCCCGCACTGGGCGAGAGCCTCGCGCAGGGCCCCGTACCACTCCTCGGGGTCGCTCTCGCGGCCCGCGCCCGTCGTCACCGTGTGCGGCGCCTGCCCGCTCGCCACCACGGCGCCCGTGGCGACGTCGACGACCAGTGCCTTGGTGGACTGCGTTGAACTGTCGATCCCTACGACGAGGGGACCGTCGGCAGCGGACATGCGGCTCTCCTGACTTGAACGAACGGCTCGCGCGAACAGCTCGAACGAACTCGTACCCGTGGTGACCCTTCCCAGCGGCGTGCCCGCATACTAATTTGTAAAGCGCCATGACGAAATGGCTGCGCGGCACGTGTTGCCGCGCACCGGGCAACGGCGAGGGAGCCGCGAGATGACGTACCAGCCCACTCCCGACGACAGGTTCAGCTTCGGACTGTGGACGGTCGGCTGGCAGGGCCGTGACCCGTTCGGCGACGCCACCCGGCCCGCGCTCGACCCGGTGGAGTCGGTGCAGCGTCTGGCCGAACTCGGCGCGTACGGCGTCACGTTCCACGACGACGACCTGATTCCGTTCGGTGCCTCCGAGACCGAGCGCGAGTCGCACATCAAGCGGTTCCGGCAGGCGCTCGACGCCACCGGCATCGTCGTGCCGATGGCGACCACGAACCTGTTCACGCACCCCGTCTTCAAGGACGGCGGGTTCACCGCCAACGACCGTGACGTGCGCCGCTACGCGCTGCGCAAGACGATCCGGAACATCGACCTCGCGGCCGAGCTGGGCGCGCGGACGTATGTCGCCTGGGGTGGCCGTGAGGGCGCCGAGTCGGGCGGCGCGAAGGACGTCCGTGACGCCCTCGACCGGATGAAGGAGGCCTTCGACCTCCTCGGGGAGTACGTCGTCGAGCAGGGCTACGACCTGAAGTTCGCCATCGAGCCCAAGCCGAACGAGCCGCGCGGCGACATCCTCCTCCCGACCGTCGGGCACGCGCTGGCGTTCATCGAGCGGCTGGAGCGGCCCGAGATGTACGGCGTGAACCCGGAGGTCGGCCACGAGCAGATGGCGGGCCTGAACTTCCCGCACGGCATCGCGCAGGCACTGTGGGCGGGCAAGCTGTTCCACATCGACCTCAACGGCCAGTCCGGCATCAAGTACGACCAGGACCTGCGCTTCGGCGCCGGGGACCTGCGCGCCGCGTTCTGGCTGGTCGACCTGCTGGAGACGGCCGGCTACGAGGGCCCGCGCCACTTCGACTTCAAGCCGCCGCGCACCGAGGACTTCGACGGGGTGTGGGCCTCCGCCGCGGGCTGCATGCGCAACTACCTGATCCTCAAGGACCGCGCCGCCGCCTTCCGCGCGGACCCCGAGGTGCAGGAGGCGCTGCGGGCCTCACGCCTGGACGAACTCGCGCAGCCCACCGCGGCCGACGGCCTGGCGGCGCTGCTCGCCGACACGAGCGCGTTCGAGGAGTTCGACGTGACCGGGGCCGCCGAGCGGGGCATGGCGTTCGAGCGGCTCGACCAGCTGGCGATGGACCACCTGCTGGCCGCGCGCGGCTGACCTCCCGTCGGGACGCCGACCCCGGGGCATGGGCATGCCGCCCATGCCCCGGGGTCGGCAGGCCGAGCGGACTGCTGCCGAGCGACCTGGAGAGCCTGGTCCCCTGCCCGGCCCGGGGATCCGGACCGTACGGGATTCGACTAGAGCGCGCCCTTGGGCAGCTTCACGTACGTCACCCGGGTCTCGATCCCGCTGTCCACGAGCCGCCCGTTCGCGTCGAACGCCCCCGTGCCGTCGGTCATCCCGAAGTCGTTGTCGTTGATCAGGGCCAGCGTGCCGTGTCCGACGACCGCCACACCCTCGATCTTGTCCTGCACCCCGTCGACGGTGTTCAGGTCGACCACGAGCCGCTTCCCCAGCACCGGCACACCGGATGCCGCCGGGTCGTCGAGCTGTTCCAGGGACGGCGACGTCGTCGCGTCGTCCCACCGGTCGCCCAGAATGTCGGCGCCGCGCGTGAGCCGCACCTCCTGGAGGCGGGCCGCCTTGTCGGTGCGCTCCTCGACGAGCAGCCGGTCGCCGCCGAGCGCCACGACGGAGGAGATCTTCAGCTCGGAGGTGTCGTCCTCACCCGGGTCGACATCGCCCACCGCGTCGAACCGGTACGCGTACTCGGCCGTCACCGCCTGCTTCTTCGGGGAGAAACGGAACAGGCGGGTATTCCGTGAGGCTTCCCCGGCATCCCCGTCCGGCAGCGACAGCGGGCTCTGCAACGCCATCACCAGATCGCCGTTCGGGAGCAGCGCCAGGCCCTCGAAACCACGGTTGATCTTCCGGTTCAGGAGCACCGACGGCAGCGCCTCGACGACCGGGTAGTCGGCGCCCTTCAGGTTCAGGCCCTTCGGCACGTAGCGGGTGAGCACCTTGCCGCGCGCCGACACGTGCACGAGCGAGGGCCCGTACTCGTCGACCAGCCAGAAGCTGCCGTCCGCGGCCCGCACGATGCCCTCGGTGTCCAGACCGTTCGGGTCGTACGAGAGCGGGGTCCGCGCGTCGTACGTGTACGGCTTCTCGTCGCGGCTCTCCTGGTTCGACAGGCCGGTGACGGCCTTGCCGGACCGGGTCGTGATCGGGATCGCGTCGACCACCTTCACCCGGTCGCCGGTGACGCGGATCTTCACGATCGCCGGGTCGAAGCCGGGCACGGGGAACGTGCGGCGCTTGCTGCCGTCGACCTTGATCTGCCCGTTGGGGCCGCGGTCCGTGACGGTCCAGAACTCGCCCTTGCGGCCCGTCGGGTAGATGTCGGAGCCGATGCCGCCGAGGTCGACCCCGCGGTCGTCGGCCACGGTGCCCGGCAGCAGCCTGTTGCTGAACCCGCCGAGCGGCAGATCGCCGAGCGTGGCGCTGCCGGTGACCTCGGCCGCCCTGCCGGACGGCTTGCCGGAACCGGCCGTGGCACCCGTCGCGGTCCCGGCGACGGCGAGCGCGGCCAGCGCGGCGAGCGGCACACCCGCGGCGACGGTGCGGCGCATGCCACGGGCGGCGCTGCGTGAACCGGGGACGAGCGGGGACATGGTGCCTCCTGAGGCGCGGGAACACGGAATGGCGGACAACTGCGCGATCGGGGTGATCTGCGCACACGGTCGACCCCGGCGCCGAACGCCCGGTGACGGCAGGGTGAATGGGGGAGGTGGGCACGGGTGAACGCGTGGTCCGTGACGCGCCCGTTCCCTGGACGAAGGTGATCGATACGATGACGCCGACCCCGGCGCCGCCCGCGCCGGTCCGTGCCACGGGGAGGCCCACGTCATGCGGCAGCACGTCGACCGACGGCACGCGATGGTCCTCCGACTGGTCCAGGAACACGGCACGTTGCGCGTCGCCGACCTCGCGCGCGAACTCGGCGTCTCGCCGGTGACGCTCCGCCGCGACGTGGAGACCCTCGCCGCTCAGGGCAGGCTCCGGCGGCTGCACGGGTCCGTCGTCCGGACAGAGGAGAGTGCCGAACCGCCTGTCCCTGAAGGCGTGTTGGGCCAGGGAGTCGTCGTCGGCATGGTCGTGCCGACCACCGAGTACTACTACGCGGAGGTGGTGCGCGGCGCCCGCGAGGCCGTCGAGGCGCGCGGCGCCCGGCTCGTCGTCGCCCTGTCGCAGTACCTGCCCGGCGAGGACAGCGCCCAGGCCGACCGGCTGCTGGCGTCCGGCGCGCACGGGCTGCTGCTCACCCCCAGCTGGCAGACCGGCAGCCCCGGCCCGGGGGAGGGACTGCGGATCACCGAGCGGCCCGTGCCGACCGTCCTCGTCGAGCGGACCGCGCCGCACGGCCACCCCGCCGCCGCCCTCGACCGGGTCCGCTCCGACCACGCCCACGGCGCCGCCGAGGCCGTGCGCCATCTTGCTGCGCTCGGCCATCGCCGCATCGCGCTGGCCGCCCAGGACTCGCCCACCACCGCCGAGCTGCGGCGCGGCCACGAAGCGGCCGTCGCGGCGCTGGGCCTGGACGCGGCGCCCGTGATGGCACGCCCGCCGCAGCCCGTCGGCGAGGCCGAGCGTTTCGAGCGGACCTTCGGCTACCTGCGGACGGCCGTCGAGGAGCACGGCGTGAGCGCCGCGATCCTGCACAGCGACGTCGACGCGATCGTCCTCGTGCCCCGGCTGCGCGCCCACGGCATCCGCGTCCCCGGCGACCTGGCCGTCATCACGTACGACGACGAGGTGGCCGCCCTCGCCGATCTGCCGCTGACCGCGGTCGCCCCGGCCAAGCGGACCGTGGGCCGGCGCGCCGCCGAACTGCTGCTGTCCCGGCTCGCCGAGCCGTCAGGCGCCCGCGAGCCGGGACAACACCTCGACATCCTGCCCGACTTGCGGGTCCGGGAGTCGTGCGGCGCGTCGCTCAAGCCAGCTTCACGGTGACCTTCTGGGTCTGCCCTCCGGTCCCGCCGAGATCACCGAACGTCAGCTTCAACTCCCGCCCCACCGCCGCCCCGGTCACCGAGCCCGGCTTCGAGATCACGGACGCGACCGGCCGCCGCCACACCAGCGTGGCCGCCTTCACCGCCCGGTTCGGATCGCTGACGCACACCGTCGCCGTGCCGTCGCGCTGCTCCCTGATCTGCACGATCAGCGGCGCGTCGACGGTGACCGGGCCCGCTGTCCCCGGCTCCCAGAAGACAGCCGACGTGAGGCCGAGCGACGGCACCCGGACGCCCTGCTGCGCGGCGGAGTTGGCGGTGATGCCGGCCCAGCCGCGATCCGCCGCCCGCGCCGCGGTGCGCGCCTCGCTCGCGCCCGGCAGCAGCAGGTACGCGTACGAGGCGCCGGCCGGGTCCGTGCCGTGGTCGGCGAGCAGGGTGACGTACCGGCGGGTGACCGGGTCGTCCGAGCCGCCGCCGTTGATGCTCTTCCACGTCGCCGTACGCTCCTCGCGCAGCGCCGTGAGCGCGGCACCGCCGGGGAAGACATAGCCGGCGTGCCCGTCCAGATGTGCCCAAAGAGCGCCCTGGACCGTCGACTTAGAGCCGAGGGCGGTCGCCCGGGTCCGGCCGTCCACCGTCAGGCGGGCCGTGCCCGACGCCCCGAGGTTGCGCGTGTCCACCACGCTCTCGACGCCCGCGCCGTCCGTACCCGTGATCCCGGCGCCCAGACACACCACCGCGTCGTCGAGGAAGAACCACGCCTTCCTCGCGCGCAGCGTCGACGACAGGCCGCGGGTGTCCTGGGCCACCGCCGCGAACGCCCCGTCCGTCGTCCCGCCGACCCAGGTCGTGTCCGGCCGGGCCGCGCCCCACGTGCCGCCCTCGCCGTCCGCGAGCGCCTTGCGCGAGACCGTCGTGCCGGGCAGCCGGTACGGGTCCACGGTCGGCCAGAAGCCGTCGCTGTACTGCCCGCCGCCCGCGCTGTCGCCGGCGGCCCACCAGTACAGCATTCCCGAACCGGTGTGCCAGCCGCGGATGTTCTCGCCGTTGCCGTTCTCGTAGAACGTGATCGCCTTCGACGACATGGACACCGACGCCGTGAACCGGTTCGTGCGATGGGTCGCCCGCGCCATCGACGGGAACATCCGGTGTCCGGTCGGCTCGGCCGCCGCCTTCACCCCCGTGTCGCCGAGCAGCGCCGTGACCCGGGAGAGCGCGGCGACCCCCAGCGTGCGGCCGCTCGTCACGTCGTTGTACCGGTCCCGCGTGAACCAGCCCTTGGCGAGCGCCCGCCAGCGCGCGTTCTCCTCGGCGCTCGCGCCCTGCCCGAGCAGCAGAACCGAGGCGATGATCCCGTGGCCCCGGGAGTGGTCGTCCTGCTGGACCTTCAGGGTGTCGGTGGCGACGAGACCGCGGCTGATCGCGCGCCCGGCCACGTTGTCCATCACCAGACCGTCGTGCAGGAACGGAGCGTAGGCGGCCTCCACCGAGTCCAGGAAGATCTGCCGCCTGCTGTCGGTGATCGCCCACGTCGACCCGCCGAGCAGCGCGAACAGCTTGCCGAGGCCGTCGATCAGGACCGCTCCGTAGGAGCCGGTGTACGGCACGTACGTGTGCTGGATCAGCGAGCCGTCGGCGTACAGGCCGTCGCCCGAGGTGACGTACGGGAACACCGGCGAGACGGCGTCACGGGCCAGCGCGATCTTCGCGGCCGTGCCGTCGAGGACACCGCGCAGCGCGAGGACCCGGCACAGGTCGATGCGGTTGGCGCCGGTGCTGGTCCCCGAGTACGACGCCACCAGCGAGTCCGGGACGAAATGGTCGACGGCCTCGATCGCCGCCGTCAGCTGCGCCGCGCTCAGGTGCTCGTACATGAGGACGCAGATGTCGAGCAGACGCTGCGGCGCGCCGATCTGGAAGTTGTACCAATTGCCGTACTGCTTCTGGGTCTTGTTGTAGACCTGTGCGCCCAGGTGGTCGACGGCCGCGAGTACGGCGGTCCTGAGCGACGCGTCGCCGGTGAGGCCCGTGCCGGGCTGGCAGAAGGCCTCGGCCATCGAGCGGACGCGCTCGTAACTCGTCTGGATCTTCTCGGAGTAGCCGTACGACTCGGTGTCCGTGTCGGGATCCGGGTCGCCGAACGCGGCGTCGGGCCACAGCGATCCGGTGGCCGGTGCCATCGCGTCCTGCCAGGCCTTCGCCTGCGTGCCGAGGGCGGCGAGCTTCGACTTGAACGGTTCGGCGGTCGGGCTGAAGCCCTCGCCGAGATACAGGGCCCGCCACTTGGCCCGCAGAGCCGCGAACTCGTCGTCCACGGCTGAGGACGCGTCCGCGGCGGCGGCCGCCGGGCCGGGCGTTCCGACGGTGAACGCGGCCCCGACGGCCGCCGAGGTGGCGAGGAAGGAGCGACGGGACCAGGGCAGGGACGGCGACGTCATGAAGAGCTCCGGGATGCTGGAGGGGCCGCTGGGAGTAAGCGGTTTCTAGCACCCGGAGATTCAAACGCTCAAGAGACACGACCAAGTTGAACGTTTTGATCGTTTGGAGGGTGGTGCGACCGGAACCACTCAGGCCCCGACCCACACCGTCGTGATGTTGCAGAACTCCTTGATGCCGTGGCCCGCCAGTTCACGGCCGTAACCGGAGCGCTTGGCGCCGCCGAACGGCAGTGCCGGGTGCGAGGCCGTCATGCCGTTCACGAAGACCCCGCCCGCCTGGCTGTCCTGGACGAACCGGTCGATGTCGGCCTCGTCGCCGGTCCACAGGTTCGAACTCAGGCCGAACGGCGTGTCGTTGGCGACCTGGATCGCCTCGTCCAGATCGGCGACCCGGTACAGCGTCGCGACCGGGCCGAACGTCTCCTCACGGTGGATGCGCATCTCGGGTGTCACATCGGCGATCACCGTGGGCTCGTAGAACCAGCCGCGGTCCGCGAAGTCCTTGGGCCGCTGCCCGCCGCACAGCACGGTCGCGCCGCTCTCCACGGCGTCGTCGACCAGCTCCTCCAGATCCTCGCGCCCCTGCTCGCTGGAGAGCGGCCCCACGTCCGTCGCCTCGTCCAGCGGGTCACCGACGCTCAGCTCCCGCATCCCCGCCACGAACGCGTCCCGGAACTCCTCGAAGACGTCGTCGTGCACGATGAACCGCTTGGCGGCGATGCACGACTGCCCGTTGTTCTGCACCCGCGCCGTCACCGCCGTCTTCGCAGCCTTGGCGACGTCCGCCGACGGCATGACCACGTACGGGTCGCTACCGCCGAGCTCCAGCACCGTCTTCTTCACCTCGTCGCCTGCGATCGCGGCGACCGAGCGGCCCGCGGGCTCGCTGCCGGTGAGCGTCGCGGCGGCCACCCGCTCGTCGCGCAGGATGCCCTCGACGGCGCCGGACCCGATCAGCAGCGTCTGGAAACAGCCCTCGGGGAATCCGGCGCGCCGGAACAGGTCCTCCAGGTAGAGGGCGGTCTGCGGCACGTTCGACGCGTGCTTGAGCAGGCCCACGTTGCCGGCCATCAGGGCGGGCGCGGCGAACCGGACGACCTGCCACAGCGGGAAGTTCCACGGCATCACCGCGAGCACCACGCCGAGCGGCCGGTAGCGGACCAGGGCGCGGGCGGCTCCGGAGTCCTTCACGTCCTGGTCGGACGGATGCTCGTCGGCCAGCAGCCCCTGCGCGTTCTGCGCGTACCAGCGCATCGTCTTCGCGCACTTCAGCGCCTCGGCGCGGGCCGCGGCCACCGGCTTGCCCATCTCCGTCGTCATGACACGGGCGATGTCCGGGGCGTCCGCCTCCAGCAGATCGGCGGCCTGCTGGAGCAGGCGGGCCCGGTCGAAGAACGTACTCGTGCGGTACGTGTCGAACGTGCGGGACGCCAGAGCGAGCTTCTCCTCGACGGCCTCGTCGGAGAGGGCGTCGTACGTTCGCAGCGTCTCACCCGTGGCGGGGTTGACCGTCGCGATGGGCATGGGGGCGACCTCCTGAGCGCGGTTCCTTCGACCTTCCCGCGCCGCACTGGGCCGCGCAACGCGGGGCAGCCCCGAGTACCCGGCGCGCCGCCCGTCAGACCTGGTCCGCGAGCCGGGCCAGGAACGCCGCCTGCGCCTGCACGATCACGGCCCGCGCCGCATCGAGGCCGAACCACGCCGCACGGTCCAGCTCCGGGAACTCGGCGGTCCGGCCGCTGCCGCGCGGCCACTCCATCGTGAAGGTGCCCGGCATCACGTCCGCCGGATCGAGATCGCCCTCCACCGCCCACACGGTCACGTGCTTGCCGCCGGACTGGACCACCTCCCCGAGCGACAGCGGCGCCCCGGCCGGCGCGGGGAGCCCCAGCTCCTCCTGGAACTCGCGCCGCGCCGCGTCCCAGGGCGTCTCGTCGTCCCCGTACTCACCCTTCGGGACGGACCAGGCGCCCGCGTCGCGGTGTGCCCAGAACGGGCCGCCCATGTGCCCGAGCAGCACTTCGGGCCCGTCCGGTGTCCGGCGGAAGAGCAGGATTCCGGCGCTGCGTCTGGTGACCATGCGATCAGTCCCGGGGTAGGGGTGGACAGGGGCAGGGGGGGGATCAGGAGGCCGGCAGGTGCGGCTGCACACCGCGTGCCGTGGCGTCGGCGAGATGCTGGCCGAGGCGCAGTTGCAGGGGTCCCGGCGGTCCCGTCCGCTCCGACAGCAGGCTGAGCGAGCCGACCGCCCGCTCCGCGGTGCGCAGCGGCACCGCGACCACGCACGCGAAACCCAGGGAGCGCGCCATCGCCGTGTACGACGGCCAGTTGGCCCGCGCGTACGGATGCGCGAGCGGCACTCCGCGGATCGGCTGCGCGGAGGCGCGGCAGTCGGCACCCGGGCCCTCGCCCCAGGACAGCGCGGCCCGCTCCAGACGCAACCCGCGGTTGTCGGATGCCGCCACCTCGACCCGCCCGGTGGGCGGCTTGAGCACGGCCGCGGCCGACTGCACCTCCAGCAGGGTGACACAGCAGGTGACCAGGGTCGCGAGGGCCTGCGGGCCGCCGCGCACCGAGGCGTCGGCCACTTCGACGAAAGCCGTCGCCAGCCGTTCGCTGTCCACCTGGTACACCTCGTACGGCACACCGCGCATGACGTCCCCCTCGCTCCACACCGAGCCCCGCCACCGCACCGCCGCCCGCCCGGTGCGCACCCGGGACGGGCGGACTTTGCAGAGGGGGTATGCCCAGTGAATGGAGTAGCCGAACCGTTCACCTGCCGGGTGAACGGCTCCCTACATGTGCACGGCGCCGCCGTCGCCGGACATCTGCCGGGGCGGCCCGGGATGGTAGAGCACCAGTGTGACCACGAAGCCCACCGCGAAGAAGATCGCGGACCATGTGTACGCGGTCGAGTAGCTCTCCATCGCGGCCTTCGCCTGCACCTGCGGGGTGGGCTGCTTGCCGACCAGGTAGTTCGTGGCGGCGCTCGTGGCCAGCGTGTTGAGCAGCGCCGTTCCGATCGAACCGCCCACCTGCTGGCTGGTGTTGACCATCGCGGAGGCGACGCCCGCGTCGTGCGCCGCGATCCCGGACGTGGCCAGGTTCATGGCGGTCGCGAAGATCAGACCGAGACCGACACCGGCCACGAGCAGCGGCGGCAGCACGTGCGGCGCGTAGCTGCTGTCGAGGTCGAGCGCCGTCAGCCAGGCCATGCCGGCGGCGGCCAGCGCCATGCCCAGCGGCACGATCGGCTTCGGGCCGAGCCGGGGGACGAGGTAGTTGGTGGCGATGACCGACGAGACGACCATGCAGGCCACCATCGGCAGGAACGCCACACCCGTGAGCACCGGCGAGTACTGCAGGATCTGCTGGAGGTAGTACGTCAGGAACAGGAACACGCCGAACATGCCCGCACCCGAGATGAACATCGCGAGATAGGACGCGCCGCGGTCCCGGTCCAGGATCACCCGCAGGGGCAGCAGCGGATGCGTGGCCCGCGTCTCCCACCAGGCGAACGCCGCCAGGAGCACCACGCCGACCACGAGGAAGCCCCAGGTCAGGACATCGCCCCAGTCGTGCGTCTCCGCGTTGCTGAAGCCGTACACGATGCAGAAGAGACCCACCGACACCAGGATCGTGCCGGGCACGTCCAGCTTGGGCCGGTCCGCGGGCCGGCCGCCGTGCAGCAGCCGTGCCCCGCCGAGCAGCGCGACGACGGCGAACACCAGGTTCACGTACAGGCACCAGCGCCAGTCCAGGTACTCGGTGAGGACACCGCCGAGCAGCAGGCCGACGGCGCCGCCCGCGCCCGCGATGGCGCCGTAGATGCCGAACGCCTTCGCGCGTTCCTTCGGGTCCGTGAACGTCGTGGTCAGCAGCGACAGCGCGGCCGGCGCGAGCAGCGCGCCGAACAGGCCCTGGAGCGCCCGCGCGAACACCAGCATCCCGAAGCTCGTCGCGGCACCGCCGAGCGCGGAGGCCGCGGCGAACCCGACGAGGCCGGTCAGGAAGATGGCCTTGCGGCCCACCAGGTCGGCGACGCGCCCGCCGAGCAGCAGCAGGCTGCCGAACGCGAGCGCGTAGGCGGTGACGATCCACTGCCGGTTGCCGTCGGAGAAGCCGAGATCCTTCTGCGCCGACGGCAGGGCGATGTTCACGATCGTCGCGTCCAGCACGACCATCAGCTGCGCGAGCCCGATGACTCCGAGGATCAGCCAGCGGTGCTCGTGGTTGCCGCCGCCTGCGTACGGAACCTGAGCTCCGCCCGCCGATGGTGTTCCTGTACCGGCCTCGGTGGTGGCACCGGCAGATTCGGGCGTGCGATCCATTGGTGGCCTCCAGACACCCAGGGACACCCCCCGACCTCGCCACCCACGCTAAGCGCCGCGCTCACGGACGGCGACCGGGGAGAGAACGAGCCCGTTCTCTCCCCGGTCGCCGTCCGTGCGGGCGGTCCCGTGTCAGCGGATCTGCTCGTCGACCTGGGTGGTCTCCTCGGCGGCCCGCGGCGCCGGCACGGTCACGGGCTCGGGCGTCCTCGCCCGGAAGAACCGCTGGGCGAGCGGCTGCGTGTACCGGGCGGTGAGCGGTCCGACGATGACGAGGATCAGGACGTACGCGGTCGCCAGCGGACCGAGCCGGGGCTCGATGCCCGAGGTCACCGCGAGACCGGCGATGACGATGGAGAACTCGCCGCGCGCCACGAGCGCGCCGCCCGCCCGCCACCGGCCCTTCACCGAGATACCGGCCCGCCGCGCGGCCCAGTACCCGGTGAAGATCTTCGTGCACGCCGTGACCACGGCCAGCAGCAGCGCGGGCAGCAGCACCGGCGGAATGCTCGCCGGATCGGTGTGCAGTCCGAAGAAGACGAAGAAGACGGCCGCGAACAGGTCGCGCAGCGGCAGCAGCAACTGGTGTGCGCCCTCGGCCACTTCACCGGAGAGCGCGATGCCGACGAGGAAGGCCCCCACGGCGGCGGACACCTGCAACTGCTGGGCGAGCCCGGCCACGAGGATGGTCAGGCCGAGCACCACCAGGAGCAGCTTCTCCGGGTCGTCGCTCGACACGAACCGCGATATCTGCCGCCCGAACCGGACGGCGCAGAACAGCACCACGCCCGCCGCGCCGAGCGCGATGGCGAGGGTGACCCCGCCGGCCGCCCAGCCGACTCCGGCCAGCAGGGCGGTGATGATGGGCAGATACACGGCCATCGCCAGGTCCTCGAGGACGAGGATGCTCAGGATGACCGGTGTCTCACGGTTGCCGAGCCGTCCGAGGTCGCCGAGCACCTTGGCGATGACGCCGCTCGACGAGATCCAGGTGACACCCGCGAGCACCACGGCGGCGACCGGGCCCCAGCCCATGAGCAGCGCGGCGGCCGCGCCGGGCAGGGCGTTGAACGTCATGTCGACGAGCCCCGCCGGGTACTGCGTCTTGAGGTTGTTGACGAGGTCGCTCGCCGTGTATTCGAGCCCGAGCATCAGGAGCAGCAGGATGACCCCGATCTCGGAGCCGATCTCCACGAACTCCTCGCTCGCGCCGAGCGGCAGCAACCCGCCCTCGCCGAAGGCGAGACCGGCCAGCAGATAGAGCGGGATCGGCGAGAAGCTCAGCCGTCCGGCCAGCCTCCCGAGCAGCCCGAGGGCCAGGATGATCGCACCGAACTCGATGAGGAAGACAGCGGAATGCATCCGATCACTCCCGCCCCAGGATCGCGGCCGCCGCCTCGACGCCCTCACGGGTACCGATCACGATGACGGTGTCCCCGCCCGCGAGCCGGAAGTCCGGCGCCGGCGACGGTATCGCCTCGGCGCGGCGCAGCACGGCCACGATGGAGGCGCCGGTCTCGGTCCGCATCGCGGTCTCGCCGAGCAGCCGGCCGTTCCAGTAGGAGGCCCCGGGTATCTCGATCCGCTCGGCCACCAGGCCCAGATCGGTGGTGTGGAGCAGATTCGGGCTGTGGTGCGAGGGCATCAGCGCGTCGATGAGATACGCCGCCTCACCCGAGGTCAGCTTCATCGACAGGGCGCACGCGTCGGGATCGTCGGCCTGGTACGCGCTGAGCGTCCGGCCCCCGTCCCGGTGCGCGACGACCGAAAGCCGGCGCTGTTCGCGGGTGGTCAGGTCGTAGCGATGGCCGATCCCTGGCAGTGGTGTCCTGCTGAGCCGTGAAGCGGGCACGTCTCTCCCCTTGTCCGTGCGTGCATCGTGTGAGGGCTGCTCGGGCCGCGGCCCGGCGCCCGTTAATTGGCGAATGCATCTTTCAATGTCGCAGTCACCTTATACGGCTCATCTTTTGGCAAAGAAAAAGTCAGGTATCGGTGCCCGCATCCGCGTCGAGCAGGTGCGGGTGGGCGGCGAGGACGGCGTCGACCGTGTCGGCCTGCTCGGCCGTCTTGTCGTCGCGGTACCGCACCACACGCGCGAACCGCAGAGTGACGCCCGCCGGATAGCGCGTCGACCGCTGGAGCCCGTCATAGGCGATTTCGACGACCAGCTCCGGACGGACGGTGACGACGTGCCCGTCGTCCTCGACGGCCAGTTCCCCCAGCCGCACGGTCTGCCAGGCCAACAGCTTGTCGGTGAGCCCCTTGAACGTCTTGCCGAGCATCGCGTACGAGCCGTCGTCGCGCCGGGCCCCGAGATGCAGGTTGGAGAGCTTGCCGGTGCGCCGCCCGTGCCCCCACTCGGCGCCGAGCACCACCAGGTCCAGGGTGTGCACGGGCTTCACCTTCAGCCAGGACGCGCCCCGGCGGCCCGCGCTGTAGGGCGCGTCCACCTCCTTGACGACGACACCTTCGTGCCCGCGGGCGAGGGTGTCGGCGAAGAACCGCCCGGCCGCGGCCCGCTGCCCCGCGTCGGCACCGTCCTCGACGACGTACCGGCGCACCCGCATCGGCTCCGGCACCAGCCGGACGAGGCGGTCGTGCCGCTCACCGAACGGCAGGTCCAGCAGATCGGGCCCGTCCGCCTCCGCTCCCGCCTCCGGTTCCGCGTAGAGCACGTCGAAGAAGACGGGGGAGAGGGGGAGCGCCTCGGCGGCGCGGGCCACGTCGACGCGTGAGCCGACCCGCCCGGCCACCTCCTGGAAGGCGCGCGGTCTGCCGGTGGCGTCGAGGGCGATGACCTCACCGTCGAGGATCAACCGCCGGCCCGCGAACTCCCGCACCGCGGCCGTCACTTCGGGCAGGCGCTCGGTGATGTCGTCGAGCGTGCGGGTGTAGACGTGCACGTCGTCCCCGTCCCGGTGCACCTGGACCCGGATGCCGTCGAGCTTCTCCTCGACCACGCACGCCCCGAGCTTGTCGAGCGCGGCCTCGACCGTCGCCGCGCTGTGCGCCAGCATCGGCTGCACCGGGCGGCCCACGGTCAGCCGGAACGCGTCGAGCGCGCCGGGCCCCTCCGCGAGCAGGGCCTGTGCCACCGGTTGCAGCCCGCCCGCGAGCATCACCGCCCGCCGCACGTCGGCCGAGGGCGCGTCCGTCGCCCGGGCGAGCCCTTCGAGCGCCACCGCGTCCAGCGCGCCCTGGCGCACCTCGCCGGTGACCAGGCCGACGAGGAACCGCTGCTCGTCCGCGGTGGCCGCGCCCATCAACTCGGCCACCAGCCGCTTGCGTTCCGCCTGTGATCCGGTGCCGGAGACATCGCCGACGGTGCTCAGTGCGGCGTCCACGTCCTGCACGCTGAGCCGCGGCTCCTCGGCGGGCGGGACCGGGTCGGCGAGCACCCGCCAGCCGATCCCGAGCCGTCCCTGCGGGAGGCGTCCCGCCAGGTAGGGGATGACGATCGGGACGTCGTCGGGCGAGGCGTCCCGGAACAGCTCGGCGAGCAGCGCGATCTTCCGCGTGCGGGCCGAGGTGGCGGCGACGTCCTGGGACACCTGAGCGAGCCGGGCGAAGAGCATGAAGCCATCGTGCAACGGGGTGGGGGGCGGCGCATGGCGCGCGCGTGATCGGTCTTCTCGGGCCGAGGAGTCGACCGCGGAGGGTGATTTATCCGCTCAGGCGACTTTTGTCGGATGATGGAGGGGTGAGTGGCGCAGGTCACATCGGCTTTTCGCCCAACGCCGTAACGCGTCTCCCGCCCGCCGCGTCGAACCGGCATCGGGAAGCCGCAGCGCAGCAGAAAGGGAGCCTGCCATGACGACCACCCTCCCCGTCACGCTGGAACAACCGACGCGCGCCCGGCTCGTCGCCGCCGGGAACACCGCACCGGAACGCGGCCTCACCGTCGCCCTGCGCTACGCCTCGGCCGACCCGCTGGCGATCAGCCTGGTGTTCCCGGCCGAGGTCACCCTCACCGGAACCGAGGTCACCTGGGCCTTCGCCCGCTCGCTCCTCGACGAGGGCCTGCGCGCGCCCTCGGGCGCCGGTGACGTGCATGTCTGGCCGAGCGGCCGGACCCGTACCGCCGTCGAGCTGCACGCGCCGCGGGGCCTCGCGGTCGTCGAGTTCGGCAGCTCGGCCCTGCGGCGCTTCCTGCGCCGTACGTACGCGCTCGTGGCCGCCGGTGACGAGGACCTGACGGACCAGGTCCACCGGGCGCTCAAGGCGTTCTTCGGGCCCGACGGCGGCGGGGCCGCCGGCTGAGCCCGGGCGCGCGGGCGAGGATCTGGACGCCGGTCGACCGGTGACCGTTCATCGTGGCCACGGGGACGGCCCGGGTGGCCACGACGTCGAAGGCGCCGAGCAGGGTGGTGAGCCACTCGCGCGAGTGGTGTCGGCAGACGGCCCCGTCGGAGGTCTCGAACACGCCGTAGCGGCCGTAGCGATCGGCGTCGCGGTCGTAGCGGGCGCGATCGCGTTCGTCGTCCTGGAACAGCAGGTCGCTGACGTAGAGGACTCCGCCCGGCCTGAGGACGCGGCGGAGCTCGCCGACCAGCCGGCGCTGGGCATCGTCCCCCGGAACGCAGGTCAGCACGGCGAACAGCAGGACCGCGTCGAAGGCGGCATCCTGAAACGGCAGCTCCGGCGGCGCGTCCAGGACGGCGAACCGCATCGTGAGGTGCAGGCGCCGGGCCCGTTCGATCATCCCGGGCGAGCTGTCCACACCCGTGAGGTCGCGGAAACCGTGTCCGGCCAGCTCACCCAGGGTGCGCCCGTAGCCGCATCCGTAGTCGAGCACGGCGGTGCGCCCGCTTTCATCACCGGTTCCGCCGAGCTCGTTGAGCCACGGTGGATGAAGGGGATGAGTGAACGTCTTCGAGGCGGCGACCCCGTCCCAGTACGGGACTTGGCTGTCGAGATCACGCATGGCGGACACCTCCCTGGAGCGGGCCGGGATCGTGCCGTGCCCGTGCCATGTCCCGTTCACGACGACCGTGACGGGACCATGGCGGGCGCGCGGTCAGGCGGCGTCGAGTTCCTTCTCGACGGCGGCGACGACCTCGGGCGCGTCCGGGACGGTCTGCGGCGAGAAGCGGGCCACGACGTCGCCGGACCGGCCGACGAGGAACTTCTCGAAGTTCCAGCGGATGTCACCGCTGTGCCCCTCGGCGTCCGCGGTCTCCACCAGGTTCGCGTACAGCGGGTGCCGGTCGGCGCCGTTGACGTCGACCTTCTCCGTCATGGGGAACGTGACGCCGTACGTGGCCGAGCAGAACTCGGCGATCTCGTCGGCGCTCCCGGGCTCCTGCCCCATGAACTGGTTGCAGGGGACGCCCAGCACGGTGAAACCCCGCCCCGCGTACTGCTTCTGGAGCTCTTCGAGCGCGGTGTACTGCGGCGTGAGGCCGCACTTGGAAGCGACGTTGACGACCAGGACGGCCTGACCCTCGTACTGCGCGAGGTCGGCGTCGCCGCCCTGGAGCGAAGCGATCTGGATGTTCTCGTAGACAGACATGATCCGGAGCGTACGCCGTTTGTTCCGCCCACCCCTTGTGCCGTGTGGTTCGGCTGGGGCTTGCTTGTGGCGATCCGCGCAAGATCCGTACGCGATATCCAGGAGAGACATGACAAGCAGGTTCACGGAACTCGTCGTCGACTGCCACGACCCGGAGAGGCTCGCGGCCTTCTGGTGCGCGGTGCTGGACTTCGAGGTGATCGACCGGACGGAGGGCCAGGTCGAGATCGGCTCGTGGGAGCCGACGGTCGAGGAGGTGCGGGCGCGGCAGATGCCTCCCACCGTGGTCTTCATCCGGGTGCCCGAGGACAAGGCCGTGAAGAACCGGCTCCACCTGGACGTCAGCCCGATCGACCGCAGCACCGACGACGAGGTGGCCAGACTGGTCGGCCTCGGTGCCACCAAGGCCGATGTGGGTCAGGGCTCCGGCCGGAGCTGGGTGGTCATGAACGACCCCGAGGGCAACGAATTCGACGTCCTGCGCACTCTGGCGCCGGAGAGCTAGGCCGTCGCACGGGCGCCCCCGGGCGTCCGCTTGCACTGAAAATCGAACACGTGCTCTATTGAGGGCATGCGGAACTCCGTCACCGATGACCTTGTCCAGACACAGCGGGAGTGGACCGAGACGTACGAGCGACTTGCGCGGGAGCCCGGCCGCACGGCGTTGCGGCGGCGATTGCTGCACCTGTCCCGGGTGCTGGCCGGTGAGCGGCTCAGCCCCGGGGACCAGGCCGAGCTCAGGCGCAGGGCGCGGCAAGGGACCGGTCGCTCATGACGGGGGCGCGCGCGGGTGACGGGTTCCCCGAGATCGTCGTGCAGCGTCCGGCGCCGGGCGGGGGCCGCCGGGTCACCGTCGGTGCCGTGCGGCTCGGGCTCGCGCACAGCGACCGCGATGTGATCGAGTTCCTGCGGCGCGCCGGGCTCGACGACGCCGATCAGCTCGTGCTCGGGGACTCACCGGCCATCCAGTGGCAGGGCGGGCGTCCGCACGAGTACGGCGCAGGCTGAGGCGTTCACGGGCGCAGCGCCACGAACACGAACTCCCTGCCCGGACGGTCGGGAGCGTCCCGCACCTCCTCCACCACGTAGCCATGGCTGACCAGGTCCTGCTCCACCTCCTCCCGCTCCCGGAATCGCAGCGTCGAGTCCGAGACGAGCGTCCGGCCGTCGGCCGCGAAGTGATAGGTCCAGCGGAACGTCACCATGGGCGGGCTCACATCGAGGACCTGCACCCAGGACGTGACCGTGCCCATCCCCGGGACGTCCGTCACGCGGTGGGAGTGCTCCCGGGTCCACCGCTCCCACGCCCGGGCGGCCGGCACCCGGGTCTCGAAGGCCAGGCGGCCACCGGGACGCAGCGCGTCGAAGGCCGCGCGCAGCGTCGTCCGCCAGGCCGGCGGATCGACGATGCCCTGGGCGACGTTCGCCGTCATCGTCGCGAGGTCCATGCGCAGCGGAGGCAGCGCCGACGCGTCGCCGAGGAACCAGCGCACCTGCTCGCCGCCCGGCTTGGCCCGGGCCACGTCGAGGGAGCCCGCGGCGGGATCCACCCCGACGACCTCGATCCCGCGCCCGGCCAGCAGCAGCGCGAAGACGCCCGTACCGCAGCCGATGTCGAGGACCCGGCGCGCCCCGAACTCCCGCGCCATCCCGAGGTAGAGCGCGAGGTCGCCCCGGTCGGGATCGAGCGCGTCGTAGATCGCCGCGAGCCGGGGATGCGCATAGCAGTCGTCGGTCATGAGCCCGAACGTAGGGCGCGCCCGGCACCCGCGACCAGAGAATTCCGGGACCGGTTCACGCACTCGTCACCGGTGGACGGCGCAGATGGCCACGCGCGATCAGTTCCACGGTCGTGGCCACCGCGACCGCCTGCACGGCCAGCAGGGCGACCAGGACGAAGAGCTGCACCGCGCCCGCCATCACCGGCGACGCTCCGCCCAGCAGCATGCCGACGAACGCGCCGGGGAGCGTGACCAGACCCACCGTGCGGGTCTGGTCGAGGCCGGGCAGCAGCGCGTCCGACGCCGCCGGGCGGGCTATCTCCAGGCGCGCCTCGTGCGGGAGCAGGCCGATGGCCAGACACGCCTCCACCTCGCCCCGGCGCGCCGTGAGCTCGTCGAGGGCGCGGCGGCCCGCCAGCACCGTCGCCGTGAGCGCGCCGCCGATGAGGATGCCGGTCACCGGGATCAGGGCGATGCCCCGCGCCGGGAGGAGCCCGCAGCCGATCAGGACGCCGACCACCGGCGCCACCGGCGCCGCGATCGGCACGGCCGCCCAGGCCCAGCCGCGGCCCGCGGTGATGCGGCGGCCCGCCGTCCGGGCCGCCACCGCGAACATGAGCAGCACGAAGCCAAGGAGCGCCGCCCCGTGCTGCACCACCCAGCCGATCACCAGCGAGACCACCCCCAGTTGCAGAGCGGCCCGCAGCCCCGCCACCGCGATGTCCCGCGCGCGGGACCACGAGGCGTCGGGCGCGAGCCGGAAGACGGCGGCCACCCCGGCCGCCACCAGCAACAGGGCGACGAGGACCACCGCCAGGGTGGCGTTCACGGGCAGCAGGGCGGACGAGGCGACGGCGGGAGGAGGCACGCGGGAAGCCTAGAACGGCCGTGCCCGCGTACCGGAACTGTGCCGGGTCATGATCATGGGTGAGGATGGGGGACGTAAGAACGTGTGCGGCAACCGCGAAGAGAAAGAAGGCTGACCGTCATGGCGCAGCAGGTGCAGGGCGTGATCGCGCGGGCGAAGGGTGCTCCGGTGGCGATCGAGACGATCACCGTGCCGGACCCCGGTCCGGGCGAGGCCGTGGTGAAGGTCCAGGCGTGCGGGGTCTGCCACACCGATCTGCACTACCGGGAGGGCGGGATCAACGACGACTTCCCGTTCCTGCTCGGGCACGAGGCGGCGGGCGTCGTCGAATCGGTGGGGGAGGGGGTCACCGAGGTCGAGCCCGGTGACTTCGTGATCCTCAACTGGCGTGCGGTGTGCGGGCAGTGCCGGGCCTGTCTGCGGGGCCGCCCGCAGTACTGCTTCAACACCCACAACGCCAAGCAGAAGATGACGCTCGCCGACGGCACCGAGCTCAGCCCGGCCCTCGGCATCGGCGCCTTCGCCGAGAAGACCCTCGTCGCCGCCGGCCAGTGCACCAAGGTCGACCCGTCCGCCTCGCCCGCCGCGGCCGGACTGCTCGGCTGCGGCGTGATGGCCGGCATCGGCGCCGCCATCAACACCGGCGGCGTCGGCCGCGGGGACTCCGTCGCCGTCATCGGCTGCGGCGGCGTGGGCAACGCGTCGGTGGTCGGCTCCCAGCTGGCCGGCGCCTCGAAGATCATCGCCGTGGACGTCGACGACAAGAAGCTGGAGACGGCCCGAAAGCTCGGCGCCACGCACACCGTCAACTCGCGCACCACCGACCCGGTCGAGGCCGTGCGCCGGCTGACCGGCGGCTTCGGCGCCGACGTCGTCATCGAGGCCGTCGGCCGCCCCGAGACGTACGAACAGGCCTTCTACGCGCGCGACCTCGCGGGCACCGTGGTCCTCGTCGGCGTGCCCACCCCCGAGATGCGCATCGACCTGCCCCTGCTCGACGTGTTCGGGCGCGGCGGCGCGCTCAAGTCGTCCTGGTACGGCGACTGCCTGCCCTCGCGTGACTTCCCGATGCTCATCGACCTGTATCTCCAGGGCCGCCTCGACCTGGACGCGTTCGTCACCGAGACCATCGCGCTCGAGGACGTGGAGAAGGCGTTCGAGCGGATGCACCACGGTGACGTGCTGCGTTCGGTGGTGGTGTTCTGATGACCGACGGCAACAGCACCGGCGCGCGCATCGAGCACCTGGTCACCTCGGGGACGTTCTCCCTCGACGGCGGCACCTGGGACGTCGACAACAACGTCTGGCTCGTGGGTGACGACGAAGAGGTCGTCGTCATCGACGCCGCGCACGACGCGGACGCCATCGCCGCCGCCGTCGGCGACCGCCGGCTCGTCGCCGTCGTGTGCACCCACGCCCACGACGACCACATCGACGCCGCGCCCGCGCTGGCCGAGCGGACCGGCGCGCCGATCCTGCTCCACCCGGCGGACCTCGACCTGTGGAAGCTGACGCACCCGGACCGCGGGCCCGACGGCGAACTCGCCGACGGGCAGCGGCTCACCGTGGCGGGCGTCGAGCTGACCGTGCTGCACACCCCGGGGCACTGCCACGGAGCGGTCAGTCTGTACGCGCCCGCGCTCGGCATCGTCTTCACCGGAGACACCCTCTTCAAGGGCGGACCGGGAGCGACGGGCCGCACGTTCAGCGACTTCCCGACGATCGTCGACTCGATCCGCGAGCGGCTGCTCACGCTGCCGCCCGAGACCGTCGTGCGCACCGGACACGGTGACAGCACCACGATCGGGGCGGAGGCGCCCGACCTCGACGACTGGATCACGCGAGGTCACTGAGCGGCGGAAGCCGCCGGGAGGCGACGTCCGCGGGCGGTGCTCAGCAGGGTGCGAGCACCGCCCGCACCGTCTTGCCGCCCTGCGGATGCGGCTCCACGCTCCAGCGCCGCGACAGCGCGCGGACCAGCGTGATCCCGCGGCCCGACTCGGCGGACTGCGACGGGGGCCTCAGGCGGGGCAGCCCCGGCCCGTCGTCGTGCACCGCCACCGTCAGCTCGTCCGCGTCGATGCGCAGGCTCATCCGGCAGTGGCTGTCGGACGCCCGGGTGGCGTTGGTGACCAGTTCCGTCACCACCAGCTCCGCGTCCGCCGCCGTGTCGTCGGTGCACCCCGCCAGGAACGACCGGGTCAGACGGCGGGCCAGACGAGGGGCTCCGGCCCCCTGCGGCATCAGATACTCCACGCGTGCGGTACGCCCCTGAGCGTCCGTGAACGCACGCATGACGATCACTCCCCTTCTCCATGAGCCTCTGTGGGTCTTGTCGTGCTGTGCCCTGCTGCGACAACGAGGCCCATTCCCGGGGAACGTGATCCCCATGCGGGTTCGTTTCGAGGGCTCGGCCATCGGCCTGCCTTCGCCGACGTCCTGTCCTTCGCCTGCCCGCATCCCGCGGAATCAGGCGGTGTCAGTCACTCTCGGTGGGGTGGGCCAGCGCGTCGAGAAAGCGCTCCAGGGCCGGTGAGGACGCTCCGTCGCCGCAGCGGGCCCGCTCCACCTGCGGAATCGACGGCTTGCCGGGCTGAAGGGCCTGCGTCTCGATGGCCTCGGTCAGGTGCAGCCGCTCCAGGGCCCGTTCCGCGGCCGAGCGGCGAACGTACTCGATGACTGGCACACCCAGGTGATCCGCATGTCTGCGGACCGCGTCGTACTCGTCGGGCGTGAAGAGCTCCCGCAGGAGCGCGGTACCGTCCATGGCCGCATGATGCCGGTCAGGTTCCCGCCGTGTGGGCGGATGGCATATTCACCCCCCGTTCGCGTGGAGTTGGCGCATGCGGGTGGCGCGCGGGATCAGAACCGGTCGGGGTCGGCGGCCGCCCAGTCGGACGCCCAGGCCGGGGGCGGTCCGGCGGTCAGCTCACCCGGCTCCAGCCAGTCGTAGAGGCGTGCGTAGGGGCGCAGTTCGTGGGGTGCGATGCGCCGGATCAGCTGGTGCGGGCCCAGCTCGCGCGGATCGCGCACGCCCATCGCGGCCATGATCTGACCCGCGCCGCGCACCGTGGCCCGCTGGAAACGGTGGACGCGCTCCGCCTTGTCCGGCACGTCGAGCGCCCGCGCCCGGCGCGGGTCCTGGGTCGCCACGCCCACCGGGCAGGTGTTGGTGTGGCAGCGCTGCGCCTGGATGCAGCCGACCGCGAACATCATGGCGCGGGCCGCGTTCGTGAAGTCCGCTCCCTGGAGCAGGCGTTTGACGATGTCGGCACCCGTGGCGACCTTGCCGCTCGCGCCGATCCGGATCCGGTCGCGCAGCCCGGTGCCGACGAGGGCGTTGTGCACGGTGATCAGGCCCTCGGTGAGCGGCATGCCGAGGTGGTCGGCGAACTCCAGGGGAGCCGCGCCGGTGCCGCCCTCCGCTCCGTCCACGACCACGAAGTCCGGGGTGACCCCCTCGGCGAGCATCGCCTTGCAGACGGCGAGGAACTGCGCGCGCGAGCCCACGCACAGCTTGAAGCCGACCGGCTTGCCGTCGGCGAGTCGCCGCAACTCGGCCAGGAAGAGCACCAGTTGGCGTGGCGTGTCGAAGGCGCGGTGATAGGGCGGCGACACCACCGTCTCGCCCTTGGGCACCCCGCGTACGCGGGCGATCTCGGCGTTCACCTTGCTGCCCGGCAGCACCCCGCCGATGCCCGGCTTCGCGCCCTGCGACAGCTTCACGGACACGCACTTGACCTGCTCGCGCGCGGCCTTCTCGGCGAACTGGGCGCGGTCGAATCCGCCGTCGTCCGTGCGGCACCCGAAGTAGCCGGTGCCGATCTCCCACACCAGGTCGCCGCCGTGCGCGAGGTGGTGCTCGGACAGGCCGCCCTCACCGGTGTCGTGCGCGAAGCCGCCCAGCGCCGCCCCCTTGTTGAGCGCGCGGATCGCGGGCGCCGACAGGGCGCCGAAGCTCATCGCGGAGACGTTCAGGAGGGCCATGTCGTACGGGCGTGAGCAGTCGGGTCCGCCGATCCGCACCGTCGGCGGACGCTCGGGCGGGTCCACGGGCCGCAGCGACGGCACCAGGAACTCGTATCCCTGCTCGTACACGTCGCGCTCGGTGCCGAACGGTTCCTCGGCCGAGCGGTTCTCGGCGTACTTCGCCCGCTGGTAGACGATGTCGCGCACGTCCCGGTCGTAGGGGCGCCCGTCGTAGTTGCGCTCGATGAAGTACTGCTGCATCTCCGGCCGCAGCGCCTCCATGAGAAAGCGGAAGTGCCCGAGGAGCGGATAGTTGCGCAGCACGGAGTGCCGGGCCTGGACGAGGTCCCACGCGCCCAGCGCGGTGAGCGCGAGCAGCGGGCCCGCCGCGCACCACCACCAGGGCGAGACGAGCAGCGACAGGGCCAGCGCCCCGGCCGCCGCGGCGGTGACGAGGACGAACACGAGGTAACGGCGCACGGACCGAGTCAAACGCACGCGGCGCCGATCCGGCCGCGCCGACACAGCGCGGCGGGGTGGACCCTCGGCGACGATCTCCGCTAAGTTAGGTGAGGCTTACCTAAGGGAGGTTCGGATGGGTGTCCGACAGATCGCTACCGCCGTCCCCACCGCGGCGGCCCGCGCGCGCTCCGTGCTCGCCGCCGCGTGGACCTGCGGTGTCACCACCGATGTGGGGCAGGACGACCTCGTCGGCGCCCATCGCGTCGCCGCGGAGGACGGCACGGTACGCGTCAGCCCGCCGCCGGACAGTGTGCTCGCCGCGGCCGTGCTGTGCGCGCCGCACGGACGGCCCACGACCCTCCTGGAGTTCGCCGACGCGGCGCCCGTCCCGGTCCGCGACCGGGTCCGCGCCCGCCTGTGGCTCTCCGGCGAGCTGGTCCCGGACGGTGAGGAGTTGCTGCTGATCCCCGAACGGGCCGTGCTCCAGACCCGCACCGAGCGGATCGGCATCGACCTCGACGACCTCGCCGCGACCGCCCCCGACCCGCTCGCCCTCGCCGAGTCGCGCCTGCTCACCCATCTGGCCGAGGCGCACCCCGAGGCCATCGAGCAACTGACCCGCCTGATCGCGCCCGACAGCCTGCACGGCGTCGTCCGCGTCCAGCCCCTCGCCGTCGACCGGCACGGGCTGACACTGCGTCTGGAGCGTACGCGCGGCCAGGCGGACGTCCGCATCCCCTTCCACACCCCCGCCGACGACCTGGGCTCCCTCACCGAGCGCATGCACTGCCTGCTCGCCTCCGCGCAGTCCGTCACCCGCCGGATGAGGTGACCTTCTCCCGGGGCGCCCGGGGCTCGGCCGGAGTCCTCGGCCGGGGCCGGCGGAACGCCCACTCCATGCGTGGCTCGACGACCGGACGGAACACGCGCCGCACCGGCTCCGTGCACAACACCGTGATCAGGGCGACGGCCGCCACTGTGACGGCCACCTCGCCCAACGGAGTGTGCAGCCACGGGTGGGCGTACCAGTCCCCGAACCGGGACGCCTTGATGACGAACCCGTGCAGCAGATAGGCGTAGATCGTCCCGGTGCCCAGCGCCGTGAACCACAGACGCCGGCCCGGTACCCAGGCCAGGAAGCAGGCGGTCAGGACGAGCGCGAGGACGAACAGCGCGGGCGTCGCCCACAGGCCCGCCCACGCCGGCACCCCGCGCCCCACCACGCTGCCGCGGTGGTAGAACCAGCCCGCGTCGAACCAGGGCGCCACCCAGTACGCCGCCACGACGGCGGCGAGCAGCACCGGCAGCGCGGCCAGCCGGAACCGCCAGGTGCGCACCCACGAGAAGTGCTCGGGCCGCAGCACCAGACCCACCACGAAGAACGGCAGGAACTGCAAAACGCGTTGCAGTGCCAGATCCCCGCCGGCCCCCGGCCACATCGACACGGCCGTCCCCACGGCCAGCGCCACCGGTACGGGATGGCGCAGTTGCAGCCAGAGCGGCGTCGAGAGCCGCCAGACGAACAGCGCGGCCAGGAACCACATCAGGTACCAGGGATCCAGCAGGCTGATCGGATAGCCGGGATCGTCCTGCGCCCACCGGTAGAACAGCGTGTACGCCACCTCGAACACGACGTACGGCACGACGACCCCGGTGAGCAGCCGCTTCAGGCGCCGGGGCGCCATGTCGAAGCTGCGCGAGAAGTAGCCGGATATCAGGGCGAACGCCGGCATGTGGAAGGCGTACACGGTGAGATAGAGCGCCGTCACCGCGCGCGAGCCGTAGGTCAGGGGTTCCCAGGCGTGCCCGCACACGACGAGCACGATCGTCAGGTACTTCACGTTGTCGAAGTACGACTCGCGCGCCCTGCCCGTGGTGGCTGTGGCCTGTGCTTCCTGCTGTCGCATGGCGATGCCGCGCCCCTCCTGCCGCATGGGTCAAGTCCCACGCCTGCCCAGCCGGGGCCGTTCCATGACTCGGAGCATGGGGAGGGCCCCCGGCGACGAGAGACGGAACGTCGCCGGGGGCCCTGGACCGGAGGGGATCAGACGGCGGTGTAGGCGCCGTCGACCAGGTGGTAGCTGCCCGCGATGAACGAGGCGCGGTCCGACAGCAGGAACACGATCAGCTCCGCGACCTCCTCGGACGTGCCCAGGCGGCCCGCCGGGTGCAGCGAGACCAGGCCGTCGTGGGCGGCCTTGTCCATCTGCGCGAGCAGCGGGGTCTCGATGAAGCCCGGGCCCACCGCGTTGACCCGGATGCCCTTGGCGGAGTACTCGGCCGCGGCCGTCTTCGTCAGGCCCACGACACCGTGCTTCGCCGCCACGTACGCGGGGGAGCCGGCGAAGCCGACCGAGCCGAGGATCGACGCGACGTTCACGATCGCGCCGCCCTTGCCCGCGGCCTCGATGACGGGCAGCTCGTAGCGCAGGGAGTAGAAGACGCCGTCCAGGTTGGTGCGGATCACGCGGTTGTACGCGTCGATGTCGTACGCGCCCGTGGGGGCGCTGGGGCCGCCGATACCGGCGTTGTTCACGGCCAGGTCGAGCCCGCCGAAGGTGTCGACGGTGAACTTCACGGCGGCCTCGACGGACGCGGCCTGCGTGACGTCGAGGGCGACGGCGGCCGCCTTGATGCCCTCGGCGGCCAGGGCCTCGGCGGCCTCCTTGGCGCCCTGCTCGTTGAAGTCGGCGATGACGACATTGGCGCCGCCACGGCCCAGACGGCGGGCGGTGGCCAGACCGATGCCCGAGGCGGAGCCGGTGACCAGGGCGGTCTTCCCGGCGAACTCGGTGGCGTAGTCGGTCGATGCGGGGGCGGGGGTGGTGCTCATGGTGCGTGTCACTCTCTGGTTGCTTCCTCGGAGGTCGCCGCCGATCGGGCGGCCTCCCCAATGAGGGCGTCGTAGGCCCGCGCCACCAGGTCGGCGAGGTCTTCGGCGTCCGTGCTGTCGTCGCGCGCCCAGGTGCGCAGCGCGGCGGTCAGCACGCCGGCCGCGGCGCCGACCACGACCTCGGGGCGCAGGTCCCGGGCCGGATCGGTGCCGAGCCGGTCGGCGATGATGCGTACGGACTCGTCCTGGGCGTCGACCCGGATCCGCTCGTACGCGGCGAACAGGGTGGGCTCGCGGTCCACGGCCGCGTACAGCAGACGCTGCTCGGGCCGGTGGTGCCAGCCGACGGCCGCACGGTCGGCGAGCCAGTCGGCGACCGCCCTGCGGTAGGCGAGCAGCGGGGGCTCGGCCGCGGGGCGCTCGCGCAGCGCCGCGTTGATCCGGGCGCCGTCGGCTCGGGTGAAGTCGAGCGCCGCGTCCTCCTTGCCGGAGAAGTGCCGGCTGAAGGTGCGGCGCGTGACGTCGGCGCGCTCGGCGATCGCCTCGACGGTGACCTCCGCGAGGCCCCGCTCGAGCACCAGCGCGACGGCTGCCTCGGCCAGCGCCTCACGCGTCCGCCGGGCCTTCAGCTGCCGGCGGTCCGCGGGGGGCGGGGTGGTGGGCTCGTTCGCCTTCATGCCTCCGAGGGTACACCTTTGTGTCCCGATGGGACACGAGTCTCAGGGGGACATTTTTGTGGGCCGGGGGTCAGCCGTGGATCAGCCGTGCCAGTGGCCGTGGAGAGCGGCGGTGGTGAAGCCGGGGCCGTAGGCGACGACTACGCCATGGCTTCCCGGGGGCGGCGGTGCCGTGTGCGTACGTTCGAGGACGCGGAGGATGCTGACCCCGCCGATGTTGCCCTCGTCGGCCAGCGTGTCCATCGAATGTCGTGTGTGCTCCGTACCGAGTTCCAGGGCGTCCGCCGTGTCGCTCACCATGCGCGGGCTGCCCGGGTGGATCGCCGCGAAGTCGACGGGACGCCCGTCGAGCCAGTTGAGCAGTGCGGGGAAGGTCGCTGTCGGTGCCTTCGGGGCCTGCTTCGTGGAATCGAAGTGCATGCCGTGGGCGTCCAGGCGCCCCCGGTACCGGTCGAAGCTCTCGGGCAGCGTGTATTCGAGGGTGTCCTCGATGGCGAGGCCGGCGGCGAGCGGGGCGGCGCTGACCACGGTGGCTGCGGCCGCGTCGGCGAAGAGCGCCTTGTAGATCATGGCCTCGATGGTCGACGCAGTGTGGTTGTACGCGGTCGACAGCACCTCCGCGGCCACGACCAGGACCTTCTCGTTCGGTCGCAGGGCCACCAGGTCTGCTGCACGGAGCAGGGCGTGCGCTCCGCCCGCGCACGCCATGGTGGTCAGGGCGATGCGGCGAGTGGTGGGACGCAGGCCCAGACGGTGAATGAGGTGCACGTCGAGGTTCGGGACGGCATAGCCGGTGGCGTGGGTCGTGACGATGGCATGGATGTCCCCGGGAGCGAGGTCCACCGCCTCGAGTGCGGTGAGCGCCGCCCGCTCGGCCATGTCGACGGCGTCGTCGAAGGCCACTTGAGTGCGGGTGTGCACATCGGCTTCCCCCGAGACGGTGGGCGAGTCGAGCGGTCGGCTGAAGTACCGGGTGCGCACACCGCAGTTGTTGACGACGCGCAAGAAGGCGCCGAGGCGTGGATGCTCGCGGTGGTGCGCCCGTATGTCGTCTGCTATCTCCTCCGTCGTGACCTTGTGGGTACCGAGGACGGAGCGAGGTGGTGAAACGTAGGCGGGCATGCGACTGCTCCCACTGTGCCGGGCGGAGTGCGGGGGGTGCGCTCAAGGTACTTGACACCCGGCGTCATACGTCTAGTGGTCAGAGCCGTCCATCACCGAGGCGGGAGCGCGGAGCAGTTGCCGGTGGTGGACGGGTCGTTGGTACCCAGGCCGGAAGACCAGGATGAAAAGCCGCGATCCGGGGGCGGTCATGGGCTGTGCCGCGCAGATCGACACCCAACCCGGCCCGTTGATCGCATGCTGGATCGGCCGCTCGTGACCGTCCGCGTGGATGAGGGTCGCGCCCGTCTCGTAGGTCGCCGAGGTCTCCGGATCGGCGAGGACCTCTTTCTCGATCTGCAGCAGCGTCTCGTCGTCGGGGCGCGTGGCGAGGGCGGCGCGAAGTTGAGGCAGTACCCATGGCGCCCACGCGTTGTGCCAGTCGATGAGCAACTCCCGTCCCTGGGGCTCGAGGAGCATCCACCGCATGGTGTTGCTCGGCACGCGAAGGTCGGGGAACAGCGCGGCGAACGCGCTGTTGTAGGCGATGAGGTCCCAGGAGGCGTCCGAGATGTACGCCATGTGACTCATGCTGTCCAGCGCGTCCTGCCAGAAGCCCGGAATCTCCTTGCCCGACGACTGGTGCAGCGGTCCGGGCGGGTCCTGAAGCAGGGCGTAGCGGCACAGGGAAACCCACTCCTGCTCGTCCAGGTCGAAGAGCAGGGCGACATCGCGCAGCAGAACGGTGGGCGGGTTCGGATAGCTCCCCGACTCCAGCCGGTGGTACGTCCCCAGCGTCCGGTGCAGCAACTGGTCGACCTGGTGCTGGGAGAGGCCCGGTGCGCGGCGGCCCTGGCCCGTGGGGCGGGTGAAGCCGTGGGACTCGGGGGCTATGAGGGCGCGCCGTTCACGGAGCAGGGCGCGGAGCGCCTTCTTGTTCATGTGGGTAATCCCTCTTCGTACACGCTGAGTTGAGCGTCAGCAGTCTAAATACTCCCAACATCTTTGGTAATAAACATTGCCCGAAGAAAACGATCAGACGGTCCGTCATGATGGGCCGTGCGGGGTTGTTCACCAGGCAGTTTCATCGACTGTGTGCAGGTAGACACAGTGATGCGGCACCTGTGCCGGGCGGTTGGAGAATGGCCGAAATTTCCTGGCGGAGAGTAACCCGCGAGCCTCTGGGCCGCCTGAGGAAGAGAGTGCTGGACCGGGCCACGTATTTCGCCGGATGTGGCCGGAAAATGCGTTGCACGACGCACGTCCCGCACTTGGCCGAAGACGGATCCGGAGGTCACTGGCTGCGGCCGGTGCCGTCACTCGCCATTACGTAGCGGCCACGGCACCGGCCGCGCCCGGTCATCCCGGCGCTTTTCGGCCCCGCCCTCACTCCTCCGGCTTGCCGACCTGCCGGACATAGTCCTCCGCCGCCGCGTCCAGACCGATGTCGTGCTGCGCCCGTTCGGACATGTACCAGCGGTGCTCCAGGAGTTCGTGGTACAGCTCGGCCGGATCCATCGGGGTGGGCAGCCGGTCGCGGATCGCGCGGACCGTCGGCCGGAACACATCGCGCACCCAGCGGTGGGCCAGGACCTCGGGCCGGGCGTCCGGGGCGTCGTCCTGGGTCGCCATCCAGCTCTCCAGATCGCTGAGGAGCCGCCGCGCCTGGTTCTCCTCCGCGTCCATGCCGGTCAGCCGCAGCAGTTGCCGCTGGTGGTGCCCCGCGTCGACGACCTTGGGCACGAACGTGACCTCGTCGCCGCGCGGGGAGCGCGAGATCTGCATCTCGGCCACGTCGAACCCGAGATCGTTCAGCCGCCGGATGCGCCGTTCCATGTAGTGGTGCTTGCCCGCCGGGTACACCGAGGTGCGGGTCAGCTCGCTCCACAGGTTCGTGTAGCGCTGCTCGATCTCCGCGCCGAACTCGATCGGGTCGATCGACGGGTGCAGCGCCCCGGAGGCCTCCAGGTCGAGCATCTCGCCGCTGATGTTCACCCGCGCCAGCTCGATGTCGTACTCCCGCTGCCCCTGGCTCAGTTTCGGGTGCAGCTCGCCCGTCTCGGCGTCCACGAGATAGGCGGCGTACGCGCCCGCGTCCCGGCGGAAGAGCGTGTTGGACAGGGAGCAGTCGCCCCAGGCGAACCCGGAGAGGTGGAGCCGGACCAGCAGGACCGCGAGCGCGTCCATCAGACGGTGCACGGTCGTCGGGCGCATCGTCGTCTCGAACATCGAACGGTAGGGCTGCGAGCCGCCCAGGTGCCGAGTGATCAGCACCGGTTCGAGGGGCGCGCCGTCCGGTTGCTCCCGCCCGGTGACCACGGCCAGCGGGTCCACCGAGGGTATGCCGAGGCGGTCCAGGGTGCGCAGCATCTCGTACTCGCGCAGCGCGGGGCGCTCGGCGAGCTCCTTCACGGCGACGACCTCGTCACCGGCGCGCGCATAGCGCACCACGTGCCGGGATATACCGCGCGGAAGCGGCACAAGGTATTCCTCGGGCCATTCCTCCAGCGGAATGTGCCAGGGAAGGGCGAGCAGGAGCACCGGGTGCTCGGGGTTGGTGGCGCTGATCTCGAGCGGCATGCGCACAGGGTAAGTCGATTGTCGGGCGCGCCCCGGCGGCCTACCCTGCCGATCATGCTGCCGCGCGTGGACACCGACGAAGCCTGGAGCCGGATCGTCCCGGACGAGCCCCTGCTGCGCCCCGGCGTGCTCGACCTCTGCACCCGGCTCGGGTTCGCCGGCGTGGACCCCGTGCGCTTCACCGAGGGCAGCCAGCCGGTCTACGCGGTCGACGCCGCGCACGTCCTGAAGCTGTTCCCGGCCATGGCCGCCGGGGACGGGCTCCGTGAGGCCCGGACGCTGGAGTTCCTGCACGGCCGGCTGCCGGTCGCCACACCGCAGCCGCTCGCCTCGGGCCCGTACGAGGACGGCTGGCACTACGTCCTCATGTCCCGGCTGCCCGGCCGGGACCTCGCCGTCGCCTGGCCCGGCCTGACGCCCGCCGAACAGGACCGGCTCGTCGACACCGCGGGTGAACTCCTCGCCGCGCTGCACGCCCTCGACCCCGCGCCGCTCGCCGACGCCATCGGGCCCGGCGACTGGGACGGCTTCGTCGCCGCGCAGCGGGCCGGGGCCGTACGGCGGCAGCGCGCACGGGAACTGCCAAAGGAGTGGTGCGCGCAGATCGACGGCTTCCTCGACGCCGCCGCGCCACGGGCGGGCGACCGGCGGGCGCTGCTGCACACGGAGTTCATGCGGCAGCACCTGCTCGTCGCCCCCGACGGCGCCGGCCGGGCCCGGCTCACCGGCCTGCTCGACTTCGAGCCCGCGATGACCGGCGACCCGGACTACGACCTCGTCGCCGTCGGACTCTTCGTGACCCGCGGCGACCGACGCCTCATGACCCGCTTCACGAAGGCGTACGGCCGCACGCCCGACCCGCGCACCGTCATGGCGTACACACTCCTGCACGTGTACAGCAATCTGCCCCGGTACCTGCGGGAGGTGCCGCCGCCCGACGGGGTGCGCGACCTCGCGTCACTCGCGGATACCTGGTTCGGCACCGGCTGACGGCAGCGCGCGTTCGGCGGCGCTCAGGATCTCCGTGAGCCGCAGCCCGAACCGCGCGTCGCACGGGGCCGGCACCCCGGTGCGCGCCGACTCCAGCAGGACGTCGACCGCCACGGCGAGGGACTCCTGCGCATTGCCGCGACCGGACGGCATCGTCGACACGCCTGCCGTGCTCCGCAGTTCGACCGTGACCCCGGCCGCCTCCGGCGGAGCGGTCAGGCTCAGCGCCGCGCTGCTCGACGCGCCGGAGTCGTGCCGCAGCACCAGGTGCACCGTGTCGCCGGGGCCCCGCCCGGCCGTCACCGACGTCACGTCGCCGAGCAGCGGCAGCAGCACCGACAGGGCGTGCGGGCCCACGTCCCACAGGGCGCCCCGCTCCGCACGCCACGGAGTCGTCGCCCGGATCTCCGCGTCGTCACCCGGCGTGTACAGCGCCCCGAACCAGTCGGCCCGACCGGTGAACCAGCCTTCCACGGCTGCCTGTTCGGCGATCCAGGCCGCCGTGGCGGGGGAGTAGCGCATGGTGCAGAACACCACGGACGCCACCCCCGCGGCGTCCACGGCGTCGACGACCGCGCGCGCCGCCACCGGCTCCGTGGCGAGTGGCTTGTCGAGCAGCAGATGACAGCCCGCCGCGGCGGCCCGCGCCGCCAGCGGCGCCTGCACGTCCGGCGGCACGGCGAACGCCACCGCGTCGCACGCCGCGAACAGCGCGTCCACGTCGTCGTACGCCGTCGTCCCCTGCGCCGCGGCGAGCTCTGCCGCGGCCTCGGGCCTGCGTCCCCAGACGCCGACGAAATCCGTGTTCTTGTGGTCCTTCAGGACCGGGGCATGGGTGCGGCCGGCCCACGAGCCGGTGCCGACAAGTCCGCAGCGCAGGACGTCTGGTGAGGTCATTGCGGCAGTATGGCGCGACCGGGGCGGATCCGCGCGGGGGCGGGGTGGCGACAGGCGGGCACCGGCTGGTGAATACTGATTCACCAGCCGGGTGAATGAGCATTCACCCGGCCCGTTCACCCGCCTCGTCGGCCCGGCGCCGCGCCTCCCGCGCCGCGCCCGCGCACCCCGCAGGAGCCCCATGGACCACGTACCGATACCGACGCTGCCCGAGCAGGCCGTCCGGCCCCGCCTGCCGGAACGGCTCACCATCCCCGTCCTCGCCTTCGGCGGCATCCTCATGGCCGTCATGCAGACAGTCGTCGTCCCGCTCCTGCCCGACCTGCCGAAGCTCACCGGCGCGTCGCCCTCGGCCGTCTCCTGGATGGTCACCGCCACCCTGCTCGCCGGCGCCGTCCTCACGCCCGTACTCGGCCGGGCCGGCGACATGTACGGCAAACGCCGCGTCCTGCTGATCGCCCTCGCCCTGATGACCACCGGCTCCGTACTGTGCGCGCTGACCTCCGACATCCGCGTCCTCATCGCGGCCCGCGCGCTCCAGGGCGCCGCCGCGGCCGTCGTACCGCTGTCCATCAGCATCCTGCGCGACGAACTCCCGCCCCACCGCACCGGATCCGCCGTCGCCCTGATGAGCTCCACCGTCGGCATCGGCGCCGCCCTCGGCCTGCCGCTCGCCGCGCTCATCGTCCAGTACGCCAACTGGCACGTGATGTTCTGGGCGACCGCCGCGCTCGGCGCCCTCGGACTCGCCGCCGCCTGGTGGGCCGTCCGCGAGTCGCCGGTGCGCAACCCCGGCCGCTTCGACGTCCTCGGCACGCTGGGCCTCGCCACCGGCCTGGTCTGTCTCCTGCTCGGCGTCTCGCAGGGCGGGCAGTGGGGCTGGGGCAGCACCCGGATCCTCGGCCTGTTCACCGGCGCCGTCCTGGTCCTCGCCCTGTGGTCCTGGCAGCAACTGCGCGCCGCCCGCCCCCTGGTGGACCTGCGGCTCGCCGTCGGCCGCCGGGTCGGCCTCCCGCACGTCGCGGCGCTCTTCACCGGCTTCGCGTTCTACGCCAACTCGCTGGTCACCGCGCAGCTCGTGCAGGCGCCCGTGGAGACCGGCTACGGCCTCGGCCTGTCGATCGTGGCGACCGGTCTGTGCATGCTGCCCAGCGGCGTCATCATGCTGTTCTTCTCCCCGGTGTCGGCCCGCATCTCCGCCGCCCGCGGCCCGCGCGTCACCCTCGCCGTCGGCGGTGTCGTCCTCGCCCTCGGCTACGCGATCCGGGTCGTCGACAGCACCGACCTGTGGGTGATCCTCGTCGGCGCCGCCGTCGTCTCCACCGGCACGACCCTGGCGTACTCCGCCCTGCCCACCCTGATCCTGCGCGCCGTCCCGCCCACCGCCACCGCCTCCGCCAACGGCGTCAACGTGCTGATGCGCACCATCGGACAGGCCGTCTCCAGCGCCGCCGTGACCGCCGTCCTCGTCCACCACACCATGCGCCTCGGGAGCACCGACGTGTCGACCCTGCACGGCTACCGGCTCGCCTTCGTCATGGCCGGTACGGTCGCGCTGGTGGCCGCCGCCGTCGCCCTGTGCGTACCGTCCGACCATGGGGCCGAGCGGACCGGCGCGGGCGCACCGGCCCCGCTGGCGACGGCGAAGGGAGCATGAGGCGATGACCACGGCGCGGCCCGCCGTCCGGCGCGACGCGGAAGCGAGCAGGGCCGCCATCGTGAAGGCGGCCCGGCATCTGCTGGCCCGGCATGCGCACGGCGACATCACGCTCAGGGCGATCGCCGACCGGGCCGGTGTCAGCCCGCCCCTGATCCTCAAGTACTTCGGCAACAAGGACGCGCTCTTCGCGAGCGTCATGGACTTCGAGGCCGACGTCGACATCCTTCTCGACGCACCCCTTCAGGACCTGGGCCGGCACATGGTCCGCTGCGTCCTCAGCGGCCAGTCCGAGCGGGGCGCCGACCCGATCCTGCGCATCGTGTTCGCCCCGCTGCACGGCGCGCAGGGCGACATCCTGCGCGCCAACTTCCGTACGCAGGTCAGCGAACGCCTGGCCGCCCGGCTGCCCGGTTCGGACGCCGGGCTGCGCGCGGAACTCGCCGTGTCGCTGCTGCTCGGCCTCGGCGTGATGTACGGCATCGCCCGCGGCCCGCAGGTGCGGGCCGCGGACATCGAGGCGGTCGTGGACCGCTACGCCCCGGCGGTCGAGGCGCAGCTGGTCCCTCCGTCGTGACGTCAGCCGCAGCGCACGGTCAGCGACTCGCCGAACTCCACCACGGTCTCGAACCCGTCGGCCCAGCGCACGGTCAGCTCGCCGTCCGTGACGGTGGTCCCGGCCACGGCACCGTCGAGCTCGGTGGTGGAGTCGGCCGCGCCGAGCAGGGCCAGCGCCGCGAACACCGCCGTCCCCTCCACCTGCGCCGACAGCCGGGGCACCCGCACCCAGGGCTCGTACGCCGTGCCTTCGGGCGCCCGGACCCGGTCCCCGGGGCCCCAGCCGTGCAGCCCGGTCAGCTCCGAGCGGAGTGCCTCCGTCGCCCAGCCGGTCAGCGTCACCCGGGAGCCGTGCGGCGCGCCGACGACCCGGTGCACCCGCAGCTCGTGGGCGCCCCGCGCCACGGTCACGCTCTCGACGCGCAGCCCCGGATGCATCGGCGGCCCCGACGCGAACGTCGGCCGGAACCAGGACGCCGCCCAGCCCCACCCGTCACCGTGCCCGGCGCCGAGCGGATGGAGCCGCCTGCGCACACCGGCGACGCCCCCGATCTCGACGGACAGATGGTTGTCCGCGACGTTCGTGAGGGACGTCGGCCCGGTGTGCGTGGAGTACGCCTGACGGCCGTAGTGCGCGTCGTTCTGGGCGGCGAACTCGCCCTCGTGCGGCCGGACATGGTCGCTGCCGTGGTTGTGCAGCCGCACGATCCCGTCGGCCTGCGTGGACTGCACGAGGAGCCCCGGCGCGGGCAGCGCGAGCACCCGGTCGGGGCCCTCGCCGGGCTGGGCCTCCTCCGGCGCCGTCCATAGCGGGTCGCCCTCCGGGGCGAGCAGCGCCACGAACCCCTTCGACGCCCAGTACGGCGACGCGGGGCCCGAGTACGGCTGGAGCGTGGCGGCGTGCGGGCCGTGCCAGCCGAGGCTCAGCAGCCCCTCGTCCGTGACCGCGCCGCGTTCCAGGAAGTAGCGCAGGTTGCCGCTGATGAGACGCCGTGACGCGCCCGGCGACAGCGGCGTGTCCCCGGTGACCGCGCCCAGGCCGACCGCCGCCGACGCGGCGAAGCGGTAGGCGAGCGAGCGGCCGTAGTGGAGCGGGGCGCCGTCGCCGCCGAACATCAGGGCGAAACCCTCCAGGTGCTCGCGCAGCCGCGGGCCGAAGCGCGCTGACAGCGCCGCGTCGCCCGACAGATGGGCGTGCAGCAGCGGATACAGGTGCAGCGCCCAACCGTTGTAGTGGTCGAAGGCCCGGCCGTCGCCGTCCGCGTACCAGCCGTCACCGCGGTACCAGGTCTCCATCAGCTCCAGGGCGCGGTCCGTGGCGCGGGTCGTCGCCGCGTCGCCGCGGCCGACCTCCTCCAGGAACGACGCCACCATGAAGGGGAAGAGATACCAGTTGTTCGGCGCGGGCGTGTGGTCGATCGCGCCGCGCAGCCACTTCTCCGCCCGGTCCTGCGTCGCGTCGTCGAGCCGGTCCCACAGCCACGGCCGGGTCAGCTTCAGGCCGAGCGCCACCGACGCCGACTCCACCATCGGCTGGCCCTGCACGTGGTGGTCGAGGATCAGCGGCCAGGACTCCGCGTCGTCCCCGCCGGGGGTGCGGGTCCCGGCGGTCAGTCCGCTCGCGTACCGCTCCAGCCAGTGGTGCGGGTCCTTGCCCTCGGCGCCCGCGACCCGGAAACCGGCCGCGAGGAACGTCCGCGCGTACCCTTCCAGGCCGTCCGAGCGGACCCCGGAAGCGGAGGGCCGGCCCGGCAGGTCGAGGAAGGCTCCCTCGGGCGTCGCCCAGCGCCAGGCGGCGCCGAGAAGACCGTCCGCGACGGCCTCCCAGTGGGCGCGGGTGAAGCCGGTGAACGGGCTCAGCTCGCGGTTCTCGTCGGGCAGTTCGAACGGAATGGTCATGCCAGGAACGCCAGCCTCTCGCGTCGTACGGGATGGGCGAAACCGTCGCCCGCGGCCCAGCGCGCCACCTCTGCCACGGCCGTGTCGGCCAGCCGCTCCCACTCACTGCCCTGGGAACCGGCGAGGTGCGGGGTGATCAGGGCGTTCGGGCAGTCCCAGAGCGGGTGCTCCGGGGGCAGCACCTCGGGGTCGGTCACGTCGAGGACCGCCCGGATGCGGCCCGCGCGCACCACGTCGGTGAGCGCGTCCTGGTCGATGACGGCGCCGCGCGCGGTGTTGATGAGGACGGCGTCCTGGCGCAGCGAGCCGAGCAGCGGGCCGCTGACGAGACCGCGGGTGGCGGGCAGCAGCGGCGTGTGCACGCTCAACACGTCGCTACGGGTGAACAGTTCGGGCAGTTCGACCCAGGTGACGCCTAGCTCGGCGGCTTCGGCGGGGGACACGTACGGGTCGTGCAGCAGCACCTCGAAGTCGAACGGCTTCAGCAGCTCGATGACCCGGCGTCCGACCAAGGAAGCGGACAGAATGCCCACGGTGCGGCGGTAGTTGCCGACGTGGCCCGTCGTGAGCAGCCAGTTGTCGCGGGCGCGTGTCGTACGGAACTCGCGGGCCCGCTCCAGGACGTGCTTGCCGTGGAGCAGGATCATCGCGAGGGTGTACTCGGCGACCGGCAGCGCGTTCGCCGCCGCCGCGGACGACACCGCGATGCCCCGCTCCCAGCAGGCGTCGGTGACATGAGCGCGTACCGAACCGGCCGCGTGCACCACCGCCCTGAGCCGCGGCGCCCGCGCGAGGACGTCCGCGTCGAGCTTCGGGCAGCCCCAGCCGGTGACGAGGATCTCGGTGTCGGCCAGCACCTCCGTCGCCCGGGCGGTTGACAGGTCGGACAGGGCGGGCAGCGGCGCGACATCGCCGACCTCGGTGAGCGCGGCCAGCGACCGCGGCGAGAAGACGGCCGCCGCGGCCTGGGGGGACATGGCCAACGCCACGCGCGGCAGGGTCATTTGACCGCCCCCGCCGTCAGGCCGGCCTTCCAGAACCGCTGGAGGAGGATGAACGCGAGGACAAGGGGGAGCACCGCGAGGAGCGAGCCCATGATCACCACCGGGTAGTACTCGGGAGAGACGGTCGCCTGGCTGTTCCACTGGAACAGGCCGAGGCTGACGGGGTACAGATTCTGATTGGACAGCATCACCATCGGCAGGAAGAAGTTGTTCCAGATCGCGGTGAGCTGGAAGAGGAAGACCGTGATCAGGCCCGGGGCGAGCATCCGCAGGGAGACCCGCGCGTACGTGGTCAGCTCGCCGGCGCCGTCGACGCGGGCCGCCTCCAGGACCTCGTTCGGCACATAGCCCTGGGAGAAGATGCGGCCCAGATACACGCCGAACGGGTTGAAGAGGACCGGGATGAACACCGACCAGAAAGTGTTCACCACGCCGACCTCGGACGCGATCAGGTACAGCGGCAGCGCGAGGACGGTCTGCGGCACCATCACCGCCGCGAGGACCAGGCCGAACAGCTTCTCCTTGTGCCGGAAGTGGTACTTGTCGAAGGCGTAGCCGCAGGCGACGGAGATCATCGAGCCGATCGCGGCGCCCAGCACCGCGTACAGCAGACTGTTTCCGTACCAGCGGCTGTAGAGGCCGCCGTCCATCGCGAACAGCTCCTTGAGGTTCTGGACCAGGGAGAAGTCGCTGAGGGAGAAGATGCTGCTCTGGAAGAGCGCGTCCCGCGTCTTGGTCGAGGCGAGGACCAGCCACAGCGCGGGCAGCACGGTGTACATCACGGAGATCACGACGACGACGTTGACCACGGCACGGCCGAGGAAACGCGGACGCAGCAGGGACGAACGGCTCAACTCGGCGGTGCTCATCGGGCGTTCTCCTCTGCGGCCTCGACACGGTTGGTCCAGCGGGTGACGCCGTAGGACACGGCGATCGTGATGACGAGGAGGATCACCGAGGCGGCCGCCGCGAGCGAGTAGTTGTTCCGGCTGAAGGCCGCGTCGTAGATGTACATGCTCGGCGAGAAGCGGGCGCCGACCATCGCCGACGACTGGTGCAGCAGCGCCGGTTCGGTGAACAGTTGCAGCGCCCAGATCAGGGTGAACATCGCGACCATGACGATCGACGACCGCACCAGCGGGGTCTTGACCTGGAGCGCGGTACGCACCGGCCCGGCCCCGTCGACGACCGACGCCTCCAGGACCTCACGGGGGACGGCCTGCAAAGCCGCGTAGAAGACGACCATGTTGTAGCCGAGGTTGGACCACAGGGCGATGTTCACGATCGACGGGATCGTGGTGTGCAGGCCGAGGAAGTCGACGGTGATGTCGCCCTTGGCGAACGCCTCGATGATCGGGCTGATCCCCGGGGTGTACAGGTACAGCCAGATCAGCGCGGCGATGATCCCGGGCACCGCGTGCGGCAGGAAAAGGCCCAGCTGGGCCCAGGCCCGCAGCCGTACGACGCCCGAGTCGAGCAGCAGCGCCAGCGCGAGCGAGCCGATCACCATCAGCGGGATGTAGATCAGGCAGTACAGGCCGACGGTGGCGAGCCCGGACAGGAACGTCGGGTCGGTGAGCACGGCCGCGTAACTGCGCAGGCCCACGAAGACCGTGCGCTCCGGGCCGAAGCCGAGGCCGGGCTGGTCGTCGCTGAAGAAGCTCAGCCACACCGCCGTGGCCACCGGGATCAGGAAGACCAGGACGAGCAGGACGAAGAAGGGGGCCATGAGGACGCCCGCGGCGCCGCCTCGACGGCGGCCCGCCGTGCGCTGCGCCCGGCGCCCCGAGGCGTCCTCGTCGCGCGGCGGTGCGGACGCCGTCGCGGGGGCATGGGTGGTCGCGGTCATGGGAGTCACCTGCCTTTCGGAGTGCGGGCGTTCATGTCGTGTGCTGGGTGGTCCTGAGGCCGAGCGCCTTCAGGTCGGGCATCGTGCCGACCTGGGTCGCGCGCATCGACGATTCGAGCGTTCCCGAGCCGGCCGCGGCGCGGGTGAAGGCGTCCTGCATGACCGACGCCGTCGCGGTCATCCGCGGTCCCCACACCCAGCCGTCGCGGATCTTGTGGGCCTCCTGCTCGAACAGCGTGTAGATGTCCTGGCCGCCGTAGTACGTGCGGTCGAACGCGGCGCGGCCGACCGGGATCAGCTCGGAGACAGCCGGGTACTGGCTGCTGGCGCCGCTGGAGAGCCGGGCCTTGAGCGCGTCCGGGCTGGAGACCTGCCACTCGATGAACTCCATGGCGGCCTCGGGGTGCGCGCTGTCCTTGGTGACGGCGAAGGTCGAGCCGCCGTTGGTGCCGAGGGCGGGCCGGTCGGGGTCCCACTGCGGCTGCGGGGCGATCCGCCACAGCCCCTTCTGCTCGGGGCGGGCGTTCATCTGCGCGCCCGCGTCCCAGGCGCCGCTGTGCCGGGTGAGGACCAGACCGTTGCCGATCTGGGCGTCGTTGGCGCGGCTGTTGGGGTTGTTGGCGTAGACGAGGTCCTCGTCGATGAGACGCTGCCAGTACGTCGACACGCGGCGGGTGGGCGCGTCGGCCAGCGAGACGTTCCAGGCGCCCTTCGACGTGTCGAACCACTGGGCCCCGGCCTGCCAGCAGAGCCCCGAGTACAGGCCCATGTCGAGGGAGAAGATGCACACCTTGCGCTTCCCGCCGGTGCGGCGCACGGCGCGGGCGAGGTCCGCGTACGCGTCCCAGGTGACCGGCACCTCGAAGCCGTACTTGTCGAACAGGTCCTTGCGGTAGTGCAGCACCGTCGGCTCGACGTCGAGCGGCACGCTGAACGTGCGGCCTTCGAACGTGGTCTGGCCGAGCGCCTGCGGCAGCAGCTTCTTCCGCAGGTCGTCGCTGATCAGCGAGGTGATGTCGCGGGCGACACCGTCGATCGCGAACCCCGGCACCTGCGGGTACTCGATGGTCGCGACGTCGGGGGCGTTCCCCGCCCGCGCCGCGTTGCTGAGCTTGAGATAGCCGCCCGCGTTGCCGGAGGGTATCTGCTCGAAGCGGACCTGGATGTGGTCGTGGGTCCTGTTGAACTCGTCCACCACTTCCTGGCTGCCGCGCAACGCGGACCAGAAGGTGATGGTGGTCGTGCCTCTGCTGCCTTTGGTACCGGTCTTGCTGCTGCTCTGCGGCGACGCGCTGTCCGATCCGCTGCAGGCGCCGAGGGCGCCCGTCAGCGGCAGCGCGGTGATCGCGGCGAGCATGGATCGACGGCTCTGTCGACCAGGCATGGGCGCCTCCCGCGGCTCCTGCGTGTTCGAGTCACGGGAATCCTGATCGGCTGAGCGGTCTCGGTCAATAGATCGATCAGAAGAAAATGAAGCGGTCAAACGCTCATTGCTGAAGGTCAGTTGTGGCGGCCTGCTGCGTGGAACCGCGCACCTTCAGATCCGGCAGCACCTCCATGCGCCGGGCCGGACCCGACGACGCTCCCCGCTCCAGGCGGCGCAGCAACAGCTCCGCCGCGGCCCGGCCGATCTCCGCCTTGGGCGGCGACACGGCCGTCAACGGCGTGCTGCCGAGCCCGGCGACCACGTCGTCGTACGCGATCGCCGAACAGTCCTCCGGCACCCGCACCCCGCTGTCCCGCAGCTTCTGTACGAGCATCAGCGCGTCCACGTCGCCGTGCAGGAGTGCGGCTGTCGCATCCAACTCCGCCAGTAGAGAGGGGAGTTCGACGGGCTGTTCGGCCGCGGCCGTGTCCGGGTCGGGCGCCGCCGCCGGGGTGCTGAGCGCCACGGCCCACCGGTCGATGTCCGGGTGCGCGGCGGCGATCTCGGTGAATGCCGAGCGCAGGGCGCGCGCGGTCGGACTGTCGTCGCGCGCGGCGAGCACGATCCGCCGGTGGCCGAGACCGGTGAGGTGGTCGAGCGCGAGATGGACGCCGTACCAGTGATCCGTGCACACGGTGTCGACGGCATGCAGCGCGCTGCCCGCCCGGGGCCTGCGCTCCATCAGGACCGCGGGCACGGACAGCCGTGCCAGCCACGTGTAGTCGGCCTCTTCCGTGGCCCGGCTGCGCCAGCGCGGGGCGATCAGCAGGCCGCGCGCGCCGTCCGCCAACGCCCGCTCCACGATGGGCTGTTCGGCTCCCGCGACGGGCGGCGCGATGTGCAGGCCGATCCGGATGCCGGCTTCCTCGAACGTGGTGCGGGCGCCGTGCAGCATCTCGTACAGATACGCGTGCCGCTCCGGCACCACCACGGCGACCGGCCCGCCGTCGGACGGCGGGTCGGCCGGCGGGGCGGCCTGCGCGGTCTCCGGCAGCATCGGGCGCGCGACGCCGTGGCCGCGGCGCAGCTTGCCCTCGCGGGCGAGTTCCTCCACGTCGCGGCGGAGCGTCACCACCGACACCGCGAGTTCCGCGGCGAGATCACTGACCCGTGTCGCGCCGCGCGACTGCACCACGGCGAGGATCCGTTGCCGCCTGAGATCGACCGGTTCGCGCATGCTGATGGCCCCCTCGCAACCCGCTGTTCGTTTGAGCGTTTTCCTGAACGGTTCGGCGGCAGCATAACCAGCGGACCGGAGGCAGGGTCAGCCTTCGGCGGACTCGGGTTCCGGCGGGAGGGTGTCGAGAACGATGCCGAAGCGCTGGTCGTACGCGGCGAGCACGGCGGCGTCGGTGTCGAGGACGGTCTGCGTGCGCGCACCGGCGGCCGTCGTCGTGAGCGTATGACCGCTCAAGGTGATCCGTCCGTCGTCGGTGGGGAGCGAGCAGACCAGGGACTGGGTGAAGTGCGAGGCGGGCGAGGTGCGGTGGTACCAGGAGCCCGCCTCGAAGTCCCGCAGCTCGCGCGGCCGCTGGTCGAGGAGGTACTGCGGGCTGCCGTCCTGGAGCACGAGCAGATCGCCGTGCGCGGCCTCCTCGACCCGGAAGACACCGCCCGGATCCCGCTGCTCGCCCCGCTCGCCGTACCCCAGCGGCTCGGCGCAGAACGCGCCGAAGCCGACGTCCGCCAGCAGCTCCGCGCCGTCCGCGGTGCCCACGCGCAGCGCCATGTGGTCGTAGGGGATGCCGGGCCGGCCGTCCTTGCCGACCACGCGCGCCTGAAGCAGGGTCACCGCGAAGCCGAGGGCTTCGAGGAGCGCCGCGAACGCCCCGTTCAGTTCGTAGCAGAAGCCGCCGCGGCGCCGGTCGACCACCTTGGAGACGAGCGCCGCCGGTTCGAGCACGACGTCCTCACCCAGGTGCACCGACAGGTTCTCGAACGGCACCGACCCAAGATGCGCCCGGTGCAGCGCGCGCAGCGCCTCGGCGGTCGGCGCGGCGGGGCGCTCGGCCCCGATGCGGTGGAGGTAGGCATCGACCCGGCTGTGATCCATGAGCCCAGTGTGACGTCAAGGGGAGGTGTCGTCCGGCCCCAGGTCGTAGATCCGCTCCAGCAGCCACGCCTCGTTGCCCGCGAGGCCCGCCCTCGCGAGCGCCTCGTCCGCCTCGGCGATCGGCACGGCGAGGACCGAGGCGGTCCCGGGTGGCTCCGTGCCGGACAGCGCGGCGCGCGCCGTGTGCAGCAGCCGCAGACAGGCTTGGGCCGCCGCCAGCTCGTGGTGCTTCGTCGGCCGGTCGTGTGTGTCGAGATTCCAGGTTCCCTGCATGACACCACTCTTGCGCAGGGGTCTGACAATCCCTCGCCAATGGGGCGGGACTAGGCTCGTACACGGTTGAAGAGTCCATCGGGAACCGACCGGGCAAGGAGGAACGCACTCGTGTCATCGCAGGCACTGCCGCTGTTCGATCCCGCGGCGGGGCAAGGCGCCCGGCAGTTCGCCGAGTTGGCGCTCGCGCTCGTCCTGTCGACGCTGATCGGCGCCGAGCGCGCCGTGCAGCAGAAGAGCGCGGGCCTGCGCACGCACACGCTCGTCGGCGTGGGCAGCGCCCTGTTCATGGAAGTCTCCCAGCACGGTTTCAACTCCGTCCTGGGCATGGACGGAGTCGCCCTCGACCCGTCCCGGGTCGCGGCGCAGATCGTGTCGGGCATCGGATTCATCGGCGGCGGCCTGATCTTCGTGCGCCGGGACGCCGTCCGGGGCCTGACCACGGCCGCGACCGTCTGGCTGACCTGCGCCATAGGGATGGCCTGCGGCGGCGGACTGCCGCTGCTCGCGATCGCCGCGACGGTCTGTCACTTCCTCGTGGTCCGGGGCTATCCCTGGGTGAGCCGCCGGATCCCCGCCCTGGCGACCGAGCGGCGCACGGGCCTGCATCTCGCGTACGAGGTCGGCGGCAGCGTCCTGACGCGTGTTCTGGAGGAGTGCACGGGCCGGGGTTTCCGCGTCCTCGAAGTGCGTACCGACCGCACCGACTGGGACGGCGGGTCGTCGGGCCGGCGCGGCACCATCGCCGTCCGGATGGAGATCGAGGGCGCGGCGGAGGTGCCCGGACTCGTGGCGGTGCTCGCCGAGTTGGACGGGGTGCTCGACGTCGCGTCGCTGGAGACCGCGGCGGACGAGTAGCGGGCCCCCGCGCCCGGACCTCCGGAGCCGTCAGACCCCTCCGTGCCACGAGCGCCACAGCGCCGCGTACGCCCCGTCGGCCGCCACCAGATCGTCGTGCGGCCCGAGTTCGGTGAGGCGGCCGTCCTCCATCACGGCGACCCGGTCGGCGTCGTGCGCCGTGTGCAGCCGGTGGGCCACCGCTATGACGGTGCGGCCGCGCAGGACGGCGGCGAGAGCGCGTTCGGTGTGCCGGGCCGTGGCCGGGTCGAGTAGCGCGGTGGCCTCGTCCAGGACGACGGTGTGCGGATCGGCGAGCACGACGCGGGCCAGCGCCAGCTGCTGCGACTGCGGTCCGTCGAGGCGCAGGCCGCCCGCTCCGAGCTCGGTGTCAAGGCCCTGCGGCAGGGTGTCCGCCCAGTGCGCGCCGACCGCGGTGAGCGCGGACATCAGCCGGCCGTCGTCGGCGTCCGGCGCCGCCAGGCGCAGGTTGTCGCGGACGGAGCCGAGGAACACATGGTGCTCCTGCGTGACGAGGACGATGTGCCGGCGCAGCCGTTCGGGCCCGAGCGAGGTAACCGGGACGCCGCCCACGGCGACCGTCCCGGAGTGCGGTGCGTCGATCCCCGCGAGCAGCTTGCTCAGCGTGGTCTTGCCCGCTCCCGAAGGCCCGACCAGCGCGAGCCGTTCGCCGGGCCGCACCTTCAGGTCGACGCCCCGCACCACGTCGCGCCCGCCCTCGTACGCGTAGTGCACCCCGCGCAGCTCGACGGCGTCACCGGCCGGCTCAACGGGGTCGTACGACGGCGCGGACGCGGCTGTGCCGATGCCCTCCACGCGGGCGAACGAGGCGCCGCTGCTCTGCAGTTGCTCCACCCACAGCAGGATCGTGTCCAGCGGCGCCGACAACTGGCGCAGATACAGGGCGCAGGTGACGACCGCGCCGACGCTGAGCACCCCGTGGGCGTGCAGGGTGCCGCCCACCAGGAGGACGGCGACGACCGGGAGCACGTAGGAGAAGTCCACCGAAGGGAACAGCACGCTGCGCAGGTGCAGGGTGTGCATCCGGGTGCGGTGGCTGTGCCGGATCGCCCGCTCGGAGGCCGCGACCCGCCGGTCCTGGAGTCCGAACGCCTCCACGGTGCGGGCCCCGGCGGCGGTCGCCGCGAACTGCTCGGCGCGGTGCGAGTCCGCCTCGCCCTGCGCCAGATACGCGGTGCGGGCCCGCCGCAGATACCAGCGCACCGCGACCGGGATGCCGGCGAGCGCGAGCAGCGCGACCGCGCCGAGCGACGGGGCGACCACCCACACCGCGCCCGTCAGGATCAGCGCCTGCGCGAGGGACACGGACACGTCGGGCCCCGCGTCGCGCAGGGTCGTCGCGACGATGGCGATGTCCTCCGTGCCGCGGTTGGTGAGGTCGCCGGGTCCCACCCGGTCCACCACGGAAGCGGGCAGGGCCAGCGCCCGCTCCACGAACCGGTCCCGGATCCGGGCCGCCGCCCGCTCCCCGAACCGGTGCCCGACCAGCCGGGCCCAGCGCGCGCACAGGAGTTGCGCCACGGCGAAGCAGAGGATGGCGAGGGCCGCCCGGTCGACGTGGGTGACCGTGGTGCCCGCCCGCACGTCGTCGATGATCCGGCCGAGCAGATACGGGCCCACGGTTCCGGCGCCCGCGGCGAGGCAGTTCAGCACCACGACGCCCGCGAAGGCGCCACGATCGGCCCGTACGAGGTCCAGAGCGGCGCGGCGAACGGCGGCCCGTCCCGCGACGGGGAGCGGGGAAGAGGTACTCACGCGGCGCCTCCTTGTGCGGGCACGGTGTCGTCGTCCGGGGCGGGGCCGTCCGGCCCGGTCTCGCCCGCGTCGCGGGCCACCAGCGCGCGGTACTCGGCGTCGCGGGCGAGCAGTTCACGGTGCGGGCCCACGGCGCGGACCGTCCCGTCGACGAGGAAGCACACCATGTCGGCCCGGTCGAGCAGCAGCGGGGACGTGCCGGTGACCAGGGTGGTGCGGCCCTGCCGGGCGGACCGCAGCCGCTCGGCGACTCGCGCCTCGGTGTGGGCGTCCAGGGCCGAGGTCGGCTCGACGGCGAGCAGCACCTCCGGATCGGCGAGCAGAGCCCGCGCCAGACGTATCCGCTGGCGCTGGCCGCCCGACAGATTGCGTCCCTGGGCGAACAGTTCGGCGTCGGCGCCGCCGGGCAGACCCGCGATCACGTCGTCGGCGGCAGCGGCGTGCAGGGCCCGGGTCACCGTGTCGTCGTCCGGCGTGTGCCGTCCCGCGACGCTCTCCCGGACCGTTCCGGAGAACAGGTCCGCCTCGGCGTCGGCCACGAGCACCCGGCGCCGCACCTCCGCCGCCTCGATCGTGTCCAGGGGGACCCCGCCCCACGTGGCCGTCGACGGCGCGAACCGGCCGAGCCGGTCCACGACCGCCGCCGCGTCCCCGGGCCGGGCCGTCGCCAGGACCGTCAGCCGGCCCGGCGCCACCCGCACCCCGGAGACCGGATCGTGCAGCGGCGCGCCGACGGGCGGCCCGACGACGGGGGAGCGGTGCTCCGGCGACTGCGGCGCGAGCGTCAGGAACCGCAGCACGCGACGCGTGGCGACGAGACCGCGCCCCAGGTCGTAGCCGCCCTCGATGAAGAACTCCACCGGGATCACCAGCATCGCCACATAGCCGTACACGGCGACCAACTGCCCCACGGAGATCTCGCCCCGGGCCGCCATCCGCGCGCCGAGCCAGGTGACACAGGCGAGGAAGAGCGCGGGCAGCCCGACGGCCAGAGCCTGGATCCAACTGCTCACCCGGGCCACCCGATAGCCCTCGTCGCGCAGCAGGACCGTGTCCCGGCGCAGGCGCCGCGCGTACACGTCCTTGCCGCCGAGCCCGCCGAGCACCCCGAGCCCGCCCACGAGATCGGCGAGCCTCGCCGCCAGCACGCCCTGCTGCTCGCGGTACCCCGACTCGGCGCCCTGGAGACGCGTCAGGAGCGGCCCGAGGCAGCAGGCGAGCAGCGGCACTCCGAGCAGGATCACCGCCGCGAGCAGCCCTGATATCGACAGCAGCAGTACGGCCACCACGACGTACGCGACGACCGCGCCGACGCCGGGGCCGGCCATCGTCAGGGTCTGGCTGATCCGGGCCACGTCGCCGACGCCGAGGGCGACGGCCTCCCCGGCCGCGACCCGGCGCGGCAGCACCGCGCCCAGGACGGTCGCGTGCCGGGTCAGCAGCCGTGTCGTGCGGAACGTGGCGTCGAGCCGGACCCGGGTCATGGTGCGATGCCGCATGATCGCCAGCCAGGCGGTGACGGCGCCGACCCCGAGCAGCACACCGCACCAGCCGTACAGAGCACCGGAGTCGCCGGTCAGCAGCCCCTCGTCGATCGTCCGCGACAGCACGTACGGAGGCAGCGTCAGCGCCACCATCCACGCGCTGCCGAGCAGCGCGCCCGCCGCGACCCGCCCGCGCTGCCGGGCCATCAGCCACCACAGATAGCGCAGCGGGCCGCGCAGATCCGGTGTACCTGGAGGACCTCCGAAGGGGACCTCGCCGTCACCGGCGCCCGGATACGTGTCAGGGTCACTCATGTGCGCACCCTAACCAGGTACGCGCGGGCTACCGCCGGGTGAGGTGCAGCCGCAGCCCGTGCGGCATCAGCGTCAGCCGCTCCGTCACCTTCAGCCGGTAGGCGGGCTCGGGCCGCAGGTCGTAGCGGCGCAGCAGCAGACCGAGCACCAGCGTGGCCTCGTGCAGGGCGAACTGGCGCCCGATGCAGGCCCGCGCGCCCGTCCCGAACGGCTTGAAGACATGGCCGGGCCGGGCCCGTACCGCCTGCGGCGCGAACCGGTCCGGGTCGAAGGACTCCGGATCGTCGCCCCACGCCACCGGGTCGCGGTGCAGCATCGTCGTCAGGACCAGCGCCCAGGCGCCGCGCCGCATCGGGTGCGTCCCGCCGAGCGTCGTGTCGGTGATCGCCTCGCGCGCGAACGCGGGGGCCGTCGGCCACAGCCGCAGCGACTCGTCGAGCACCCGCCGCAGATAGCGGAGCTTGGCGACCTGCTCGTACGCGGGGACGTCCACATCGCCCCAGACACGGTCGACCTCCTCCTGCGCCGCCGCCAGCACGGCGGGGTTCTGGGCGAGGTAGTGCAGGGCGAAGGAGAGTGCCCCGGACGTCGTCTCGTGGCCGGCCACCAGGAACGTGATGACCTGGCGGCGGATGTTCTCGGGCGCGAGCCGTTCACCCGTCTCCGGGTGCGCCACCTCCAGCATCCGGTCGAGCAGATCACCGGGGCCGTCGCCGGAGGCGCGGCGCGCGGCGATGACGTCGTCGACGGTGCGGTTCAGGAAGGCGCGGTCCGCCGCGTTGCGCCTCTCGGCGCCGCGCTGGAGCGACGCGAGCAGCGGCGGCACCACGTTGCGGCGCTGCGCGAACGACAGCGCGCCCACCATGGCCGTCACGAACGGATGCAGCCGCTCCCGCTCGAAGGACCCGAAGTCGTGCCCGAACCCGGTGCGCGCGATCGTCTCCAGGGTCAGCTTGGTCATGTCGCCGGGTACGTCCACCGAGCGGCCCGCGGCCTCGCTCGCGTCCCACGCCTGGGTCAGCTGCCCCGCCACGTCCAGCATCAGCGGGTGATAGCCCTCCATCGCCTCCCGGCTGAACCCGGGCGCCAGGATGTCGTGCGCCAGCTGCCAGTTGGGCTCGTGGTTGTACGCGGTGAACAGGCCGTCCCCGGCGACCGGACGCAGATTGGCGACGCCGAGCCCCACGTGCTTGGCGAACCGCGACTCGTCGGCCAGCTCCGCCGCGAGCTCCGCACCCCACACGAACACGATCTCCTTGCCGAACGCCTTGCGGCGGAAGATCGGCCCCAGGTCGGCGGCGATCCGCATGGAGTCCTGCAACGGCGTACGGACATTGGCGCCCACGACATCACCGATCAGCGGCACCCGGCGCGGCGGGTGCGGGATCCGGTCCAGGCGCGGCCAGCCCTGCTCCGCACTGCGAAAGCCCCGCGGCAGCGTGGCGCCGGCCAGCTGTGTCATCTGAGCCATCGAGCCCATCTCCCCTGCGCCACCGATGGATTGAGGCACCGAAGGCAGCTTGTTAGACGTGGATTCAATAATGCGCCTCAGTGTGCGGCTGTTATTGAACTCACGTCAAGTAAGGAGGCGTTCGTCCAGTAGGGTGCGGCCATGACGGCAGAGCGGACGACCCGGCGCAGAATGAGCACGGAGCAGCGCAGGGAACAACTCCTCTCCGTGGGCGCCTCGTTGTTCGCGCAGAGTCCGTACGACGATGTGTGGATCGAGCGGGTCGCCGAGATCGCGGGCGTCTCCCGCGGGCTCCTCTACCACTACTTTCCGAACAAACGGGACTTCTTCTCCGCGGTCGTGCGCCGTGAGAGCGAGCGGATGCTGCGGCTCACCGCCGCGGTCCCGGGCATCCCGGTGCGCGAGCAGCTCGGCGCGGGGCTCGACACCTTTCTCGGCTATGTCGCCGCGCACGCCGAGGGCTTCCGCGCCTTCCACCGCGCCGAGTCCGCGGGCGACCCGACCGTGCGCGCCGTCTACCGCGACGGGCTCGCCGCGCAGGAGCAGCAGATCCTGGCCGCCCTCGCCGCCGACCCCGAGATCACCGGCACGCTCCCGGAACCGGCCGCGCTGCGCCTTGCCGTACGCGGCTGGCTCGCCTTCCTCGTCGCCGTCTGCCTGGACTGGCTCGATGAACCGGAACTCACCCGCGAGCAGGTGCGCGATCTGTGCGCGCGAGCACTTCTCGGGGCGCTCTCCGGCCAGTCATAGGAGGGCCTGCCCGGCCTGAGGTGGTAAGGAAAACTTGCAAGGCTTCCTGTCTATCTCCTACGGTGGAGGCATGTCAGGAACGCAGGGATCCGCAGCCCCCGAGCCGCACGGCGAGCGCGTCGCCGCCGACCTCGCCACCGTCGTCGGCCGGCTCTCCCGCAGGCTGCGCACCGCGTCGCCGGACAGCCTGCTCACCCCGACCCAGCGCACCGTGCTCGCCCGCCTCGACACGGAGGGCCCGGCCACCACGGCGGCGCTCGCCCGCTCCGAGTACGTGAAACCGCAGTCGATGCGACTCACCCTGGGCGCCCTGGAGGAGCGCGGCTTCGTCGCCCGCACCCCGGACCCGAACGACGGGCGGCAGTCCGTCGTCTCCATCACCGACGACGGCCGCGCCACCCTCGTCGCCGTCCGCGCGGCCAAGCACAGCTGGCTCGCCCAGGCCATCGACGCCGAGTTCGACCCCGCCGAGCGCCGTCTCGTCGCCGAGGCGACCGTGCTGCTCGGACGGCTGGTGGAGCGGTGAGCGGGGACATAGCGGAGACGGTCACCACCGCACCCGCCCCCACGGGCGGAGGCTTCCGCGCCCGCCTCACCGCACCGCTCCTGCTGGGCTCGGTCCTCAACCCGCTCAACACCACGATGATCTCCACCGGCCTGGTGGCGATCGGGCACCACTTCGGCGTGGGCGCCGCCGACACCGCCTGGCTCATCTCCGTGCTCTACCTCGCCAGCGCCGTCGCCCAGCCCGTGCTCGGCAAGCTCGCCGACGCGCTCGGCCCGCGCCGGGTGTTCCTCGTCGGCCTCGTCGTGGTCTGCGCCTCGGGCCTCGTCGGCATGTTCGCCTCCGCCTTCGGCTGGCTCGTCGTCTCCCGGCTGCTGCTCGGCATCGGTACCTCGGCCGCGTACCCCGCGGCGATGGCCGTCCTGCGCGACGAGGGCCGCCGGGTCGGCCGCCGCCCGCCGCGGCCCGTCATGGCCCGGCTCTCCTTCGCGGCGCTCGGCAGCGCCGCCGTCGGCCCCACACTCGGCGGACTGCTCGTCACGGTCGTCGGCTGGCGCGGCATCTTCGCCGTGAACGTGCCGGTGTCCGTGATCGCGTTCTGCTGCGCCGTGCTGTGGATCCCCGCCGATCCGCCGCGCGGCACGTCCGGCGAACCGGCCCCCAGGCTCGCCCTCGACCCGCTCGGCATCGGCCTGTTCTCCACGGCCCTGACCGTCCTGGTCTTCTTCCTCCTCGACCTGTCCCACCCCCTGTGGTGGCTGCTCGCCCCGTTCGCCGTGCTCACCGCCGCCCTGCTGTGGTGGCAACTGCGCTGCCGGACGCCCTTCATCGACGTACGGATGCTCGCCGGGAACGGTCCCCTCGCCCGCACCTACCTCCGGCACGGCCTGAGCTATCTGCTCATCTACTGCGTCATGTACGGCTTCACCCAGTGGCTGGAGGAGGGCCGCGGCTACTCCTCCGGGCACACCGGGCTGCTGATGCTGCCCATGTCACTGGCCGCGCTGTCCTGCTCCCTGATCGGCGCCCGCACCAAGGGCATCCGCGCCCCGCTGATCGTCGCGAGCGCGCTGCTGACCGGGGGAGCGGCCCTGCTCGCCTTCGTCTCCGGCTCCACACCGCTGGCCGTGCTGCTCCTCGCGGGCGCCTGCTTCGGCATCCCGCAGGGCCTCATCGGCACCAGCAACCAGGCGGCGGTCCAGGAGTACGCGCCCGCCGCCGACATCGGCGCCGCCGCGGGGCTCCAGCGCACCGCCCAGTACATCGGCGCCATCACCGCGTCGAGCCTGATCGCCCTCGCCTACGGGCAGCGCGCCGACGACGCGGGACTGCACCTGATGGCGACGGTCTCCGCCGTCCTCGGCGTCCTGCTCGTCGCCCTGACCGTGACGGACCGGGCCCTGCGCAGGCAGCGCTGAGTCCCTTCGGCCTCTTCGTCACCCGGTGAAGAACAGATCGCCCGCGGGCTCCTGATGTCCGTCCGCCTGATGCCAGTAGTCGCGTGTCTCCACCGCGAGGCCGTCCGCCCGGAACCGTACGAACACACACCCGGCCAGCGTCGTGGGCCTGCCGTCCTCCTCGGCCAGCACCCGGAACTCGGCCACCGCCACCGGCCCGGGACCCACCACCGGCGCCGCGAACCGCACGTCCACCGGCCGCTCCTGCGCGAACGACCACCGCAGATACGCGGCCAGCGCGTCCCGCCCGCGATGCGGCTCCCGGAACGGCATCGACCGGTGCACGCAGTCCGGCGCGTACAGGGCGAGCAGCGCCTCCACGTCGTGCTGCGCCCAGCCGTCCTGCCACACGTCGACGAACCGCCGCGCGGCGACCTCGGCGCTCTCGCTGTCCATACGCTGCTCCCGGTGTCGCTCCCGCCGTCCCGTCGCGCGCCACAGTAGCGGGGAAGCGGAGGGATCAGTCCGGTGCCGGGTGCGGTGCGGTAGTGTGACCGGGCCCCACAGCGCCACGAGGGAACGAGGAGGTGAGCCCGATCTTCGCTGTACCAGGTCAGGAGCTCCCTGCTCGCGCCGCGCGCCACGACCGCTCGCGCTGAGCCGTCGCGCGACCGCGCGACGGCCGGGAGCCCCGTCGGCGTCCCGAGAGGTCACACCACACCCATGTCGCTGTCCCCGTCACCCGTACCGCCCCCGCCCGCCTTCCTCGTCTCGGCGCTGCGCGCCGCCGGCTGTGTCTTCGCCGAGGACGAGGCCCGGGTCCTGCACGCCTCCGCCCGCGACCCCGCCGAACTGGCCGCGATGGTCGAGCGGCGGACCGCGGGTCTTCCGCTGGAGCACGTCGTCGGCTGGGCCGAGTTCTGCGGGCTGCGGATCGCCGTCGACCCCGGGGTCTTCGTGCCGCGCCGCCGCACCGAGTTCCTGGCCCGCCAGGCCCTTGCCCGCACGCGGCCCGGCGCCACCGTCGTCGACCTGTGCTGCGGCACCGGCGCCGTCGCCGCCGTCCTCGCCGCACGCGCCCCGGGACGGCTGCACGCCGCCGACCTGGACCCGGCCGCCGTGGCGTGCGCCCGCCGCAACCTCGCCCCGCTGGGCGGCGAGGTGCACGAGGGCGACCTGTACGACCCGCTGCCCGCGGATCTCGCGGGCCGCGTCGACATCCTCATCGCCAACGGCCCCTACGTCCCCACCGGCGACCTGCCGCTGCTCCCGTCCGAGGCCCGCGACCACGAGCGGCAGCTCGCCCTCGACGGCGGCAAGGACGGCCTCGACGTGCTGCGCCGGGTGGCGGAGCAGGCGCCGCGCTGGCTCGCGCCGGGCGGCCGGCTCTTCGTGGAGACCAGTGAGCGGCAGGCCGACACCGCGCTGGCGGCGGTACGCGCCGCGGGCCTCGCGGCCCGCCTGGTCGAGGACGACGACCTGTACGCCACGGTCGTCGTCGGCACCCGTACGGCACGCTGACGGGCTCCGCGCACAGGAGTGGTCCCGGTGTCCGGAGTACTCCGGACACCGGGACCACGGTGGGAAGGCGGGGACTTCACGTCCCGGCCCGAGCGGTCAGGTCCCGTAGGTGACCTTCACCTTCTCGAACCCCAGTGAGTGCAGCAGCCCCTCCAGCATGTCGGTGGTGTTGCCCTCGGCGCGCCCCGTGAGTCCGCTGTCCTTCGCGGCGTCCCCGATGTGGCGGGCGGCCAGCTTGCGCACCGCCTGCTCGTCGTTGGGGTTGTCCGAGAACAGATCGCCGAGCCGGTCGAGGAGCCCGCGCTGCTTCGACACCGCGTAGGAGCGGTCCGTGTCCAGGGCGGGCTTGCCGAGCTTCGCGTGCGGCAGATGCAGCGTCGCCGACGTGCGGTCCTTGTTCACCTGGACGTCTCCGGGGTCCACCTTTCCGAGATCGACGTACGCGTCGACGGTTCCCGCCCCGATGTACAGGGTCCGGGTCCCGCGGATCGCGTCCGGCAGGTACTTCGTGTCCTTCTCCAGATCGACGACGACCTGGAAGTTCCCCGATGCGGCGTCGTAACGGCTCATGTCACGCACCGACTTGAGCAGCGCGGGGCCCGACCGGTCGTGGGTCTCCGTGCCGAAGAAACCGTCGAGACGGTTCATCAGGCGCAGCCCGGTGGCGACCAGCGCCACCACGACGACGACCACGACGGCGATCTTCGCCCACGGGGGGAGCGCAGCAACAGCCCTGGGCTTCATGTGGGAAACCTCCTTACCCATGGAGCCCGAGTTCCCGCGCCGTGCTCAGATCACGCCTGCCGCGATGCCGCCGTGCCCAAGTCGTTTCCCTGCCGGAGCAGTTCGTCCGAGAGGTCCCAAAGGCGGCGCGCCCCCTTCGGGTCGACGGCGTAGCGGGCCACGTCGTTCAGTGTGCCGGTCCTGCGGTCGACGACCTCCGCCTCCTGGCAGTCGGCGAAGTACCGTCCGCCGACGCCCTCCAGGAGCGGTGAGACGGCGAGGAGTACTGATGTCGCGGCGCCCTGTTCCACGGTCTTGATCCGTTCGGCGGGGATCCGGCCGCTGCCCCGGCCGTCGGTGTGGCGCTGGAGATTCGTGTAAATGGCCCCCGGCATCAGCGCGTTGGCGGTGATGTTGTCGTCGGCCCAGCGGCGGCTCGCCTCCACCGCGAAGAGCGCGTTGGCCGTCTTCGACTGACCGTAGGCGAGCCAGGGGTCGTAGCGGCGGAAGGCGAAGTGCGGGTCGTCCCACACGATCGGCGACAGCTGGTGCCCCGAGGAACTGACCGCCACTACACGGGCGTTGCCGTCGGCGGCCAGCGCCCGGTGCAGTCCGGTGGCGAGGGCGAAGTGCCCCAGGTGGTTGGTGGCGAACTGCCATTCCCAGCCCTGCTCGGTGTACCGCTCCGGGCAGGCCATGACGCCGGCGTTGTTCACGAGGAGGTGCAGCGGTCCCTGCCAGGCGTCGGTGAACGCCGTGATCGAGGCGGGGTCCGTGAGGTCGAGCGGTGCCGCGCGCACCGCTCGGTTGCCGGTCGCGGCGGTGATCTCCCCGGCGACGCGGTCGCCCGCCGCCGTGTCGCGCACCGCGAGCGTGACCTCGGCGCCGGTCGCGGCCAGGGCGCGGGCCGTCTCCGCGCCGAGCCCCGACGAGGCGCCGGTGACGACGGCGCGGCGGCCGGTCAGATCGATCCCGTCCGACACCTCGGCCGCGGTGCTGGCGAATCCGAACGGGGTGGTGAGGGTGTTCATGTGCGTACTCCTGCGGATGCGGTCAGGGGGTGAGCAGATGGTCCTGCTCCGTCGACGGGGTGCCGGAGTGCCAGTCCAACGCCGTGCCGAACCGGACCAGTTCGCCGTAGTGGGCGGGATCGACCCGCTCGGAGAGGAGCAGGCTCAGCACGGCCTCGGCCGCCCGCGCGGGCGACTGGGCGTGGCTGAAGTCCTCGAACCACGGGCGTGAGGTGGCGGTGTCGACCATGCCGGGGCACACGGCGGCGATCAGGGTGCCGGCGGCCAGGTCCCCGTCGCGGCGCTCGGCGGCGACCGCGCGCACGGCCGCCACCTGGGCCACCTTCGACGGCACGTTCAGCCACAGCGGCCAGCCGTCCTCCGCCGCCGTCCCCTGGTGGACGGCGCTGCGCCAGGACTCGACGGCGTACTCGACCTGGTCGAGGTCCGCGCCGTCGAAGAGGTGGTGCAGGCGCTTCGGCAGATGCCCGAGGGTGCCCAGGCTGCTGGCCACCACGAGGAGACGGCCGCCGGGGCGCAGGACGGGCCCGAAGGAGCGCAGGACCGCGTGGGTGGCCGTGTTGGAGACGTCGATGTACTCGTCGGCCCGCTCGGCCTGCGACTCACCGGGCAGCAGCCGGGCCACCGCGTTCGACACGACGATGTCGACCCCGCCGTGCCGGACCCGCAGCTCCTCCGCGAGCCGGGCGACGGCGTCGGTGTCGGTGACGTCCAGGACCTCACCGCTCACGCGGGCCCGGGTCGCGGGCGCCGCGGCGACCTCCCGCGCGGCGTCCGCCACCCGCTGCCGGTCGCGGCCGGTGAGCAGCACCAGATCGTCGGGGTTCAGACCGGCGGCGAGTCCTTCGGCGAGGGCCCGGCCGAGACCTTGGTTGGCGCCCGTGACGAGGGCGATTCGAGAAGCGGTCATGGCTCCACGCTAGAAAGCCTGCCTCCATGAGTCCAACGAAAGTTCGGCACTCGTGGTATGCGTAAACGTCATGGACTTCACCGATGTGTCGCTGACCGCGCTGCGCGTGCTGCGTGCCGTGGCGGAGCAGGGCACCTTCACGGCAGCCGCCGCCTCCCTCGGCTACACCCAGTCGGCGGTCTCCCGGCAGATCGCCGCCATCGAGCGCGCGGCGGGCGCGGAACTTCTGGAGCGGCGCCGTGACGGCGTCCGGCTCACCGACGCGGGCCGCATCGTCATGCGCCGCGCCACGACCGTCCTCGACGAGATCGACGCCACCGCGCGCGAGTTGTCCGGGCTGCCGGAGCAGGGCGGGACGGTCCGTCTGGGATGGGTGCCGAGCGCGGGCGCCGTCCTCGTGCCCCGGGCCCTCGCCGAACTGCGCCGCACCGACCCCGGACTGCGGGTTGTAGGGCGCGAGGGCGGCACCCCCGCCCTGGCCCGCGCCCTGCGCGCCGGCAGCATCGACCTTGCCCTCCTCGCCTCCGGCCCGCCGTTCCGCGCACCGGACACCGAGTCGCCCCCGCTCGCCCTGCGGACGCTGACCGAACGCGCCCTGTGCCTCGCCGTGCCCGCCACCCACCCGCTGGCCAGGGGCGCGTACGTGGACGTGGCCGATCTGCGCGGACAGCGGTGGATCGCCGGTTCGTCCTCGGGGGAGGACCGGCTGATGGGGGTGTGGCCGGGCCTGGACGAACGGCCCGAGATCGTCCTCACCGCCCGCGACTGGCTGGCCAAGCTGCACCTCGTCGCCGCGGGCTGCGGCCTGACCACGGTCCCGGCCACGCTGGCCGCCGTGGCGCCGCCCGGGGTCCGCATCCTGCCCGTGCGCGGCGGCCCCCAGGAACAGCGCCGCCTCCTCCTGGCCCGGCTCCCGCACGCAGCGGCCCCGGCCGTGACCCGCGTCGCGGCCGCCCTGCACACCGAAGCACTCGCCGTCGCCACGGCGTCCCCGACGCCGCCATAGCCGTCAAGCGCGCCACCGTCGTGGCTGGTCGCGCAGTTCCCCGCGCCCCTGAGGCTTGCGCTGACGCGCAGCTTCCCCTCAAGGCTGCGCTCACCGCGGGAAGCCGCATCCCAGGGTCGCGGGGAACTACGCGAGGCAGGGCCACCGGCCGTCAGGTAGCGACGAGACCTTGGCAGGGTTGAGGGGCGCGGGGAACTGCGCGAGAAGCGGCCACCGGCCGTCAGATGGCGACGAGCCCTTGGCGGGGCAGACGCGGGTCTTTGAGGGGCGCGGGGAACTGCGCGAGAAGCGGCCACCGGCCGTCAGATGGCGACGAGCCCTCCGCGAGGCAGACGCGGATCTTCCAGGGGCGCGGGGAACTGCGCCACCAGCCCCCACCGAACCGGCCCCCGGCCACGAAGCGTCACACAGCCCCCCGCACGGGCCGATCCCCCGACACCCGAGACCACCACACCCCCTCCCCGCGCGTGAGCCCCGCCAGAGCCACCTCGATCTCCCGCACCGCACGCGCCGTCAGCTCCCCGGTGATCAGCCACGACGTGTCGCCGCCCGAGGTCCGCCCGAACTCGGCCCCCAGGGAGGCAAGACGCGCGCTCACCGGGGCGAGCGAGTCCAGGGGAACCTCGGCCTCGAAGGTGTGCACGGGCTCGAAGACCCGGGTGCGGGCCCGCTCCAGGGCCCGCCGCAGCACGAGCGCCGTCACCGTGCGGAAGTCACCCGCCACGCTGACCGGCGAGTCGAACCCCGATCGGATCAGGGTGACATGACAGTCCGTCACCGGCCAGCCGTGCAGCCCGCCCGCGACGAGCGCGCCCAGCACCGTGTCCTCGACGGCCTGGTGGAACGCCCGCGGCAGGGCGCCCAGCTCGGTCTCGTACGAGAAGACCCGGCCGGAACCGGGCGGCCCGGGCGCGACCCGCAGGCCGACGGTCGCGGGCAGCCCGGTCGTACTGCGGTGCCCCATCTCCTCGACGTCCTCGCCGATGCCCACCGGACGCTCCACGCACCGGATCCGGCTCGGCTCGAACACCGCCTCGATGCCGAACTCCTCAGCCAGCGTGGCCCCCAGAACCTCCTTCTGCACCTCCCCGTACAGCAGCAGCCCCGTGGCTCCGGCGGCGGCCGGACGGGCGTGGATCAGCGGATCCTGGTCGGCGAGGTCGAGCAGGGCCGCGCGCAGCGCCGCACCCTGCCCGGGCCGCACGGCCCGGGCCACGGTCTCCAGCGTGGGCGGCGCGAACCGGGTGCGGCCGTCGTCCGTACGGCCGAGCCGGTCGCCGACCCGGATGCCCGCGACGCCCCGTACCTCGGCGATCCGGCCGGGCCCCGCGACCTCGCCCTCCGCCCCGACGACCCGCAGCCCGGTGAGGCGCGCCGGTACCGACTGGGTGCCGCCGTCGGCGTCCCGGCGCAGGAACGTCACCTTCTGCCGCGCCCGCAGCTCACCGTCGTACACCCGCAGGGATCCGACCCGTTCACCGGCGGGCCCGCGCCGCACCGCGAAGACGGTCGCGGCGGGCGGCGCCGACGCGTCCGCCCCGCCCGCCGGGGGCAGGAACTCGACGATCGTGTCGACGAGTTGCCGCACCCCCTGGCCGCCGAGCGCGGACCCGTACAGGACGGGATGCGCCCGGCCCTCGGCCGTCCGGGCGGCCAGCGCCCGCCGCAGCGTGCCGGAGGTCGGCGGCGGTCCGTCGACCAGCGCGGCGAGAACCGTGTCGTCCACCTCCGCGAGGGTCCGGGCCGCCGCGTCGTCCAGGCCCCGGGCGATGACCTCGGCCTGCGGGGTGCCCGCGCGGCGGACCCGGGACACCGGGACCACGTACGGGGTGAGCCTGCGGCGGATGTCGTCGAGCAGCGGGCCGGTGCGCGCGCCCGCCCGGTCGACCTTGTTGACGAACACGAGCGTGGGCAGCCCGAGCCGCCGCAGCGTCTTGAGCAGCACACGCGTCTGCGCCTGCACGCCCTCCACCGCGGAGATCAGCAGGACGGCCCCGTCGAGCACGTCGAGGGCCCGCTCCACCTCGGCGATGAAGTCGCTGTGGCCCGGGGTGTCGATGAGATTGATCTGGGTGTCGCCGACGGTGAACGCGGCGACGGCCGAGCGGATCGTGATGCCGCGCCGCCGCTCGATGGCGCCGGTGTCGGTGCGGGTGTCACCGGCGTCGACGCTGCCGAGACGGGCGATGGCCCCGGTGTCGAACAGGAGCCGCTCGGTGAGGCTGGTCTTACCGGCGTCGACGTGGGCGAGAATGCCGATGTTCAGGGTGGTGCGAAACTGCGGGGTCTGCATGGAAGGTCGAGTCCTCGAGAATCGTCCGGCGTGGGCGCTGAACTGCTTCGAGGAATCGGCGCATTCCGTTCTCCTGCTCCGTGAGGGCTGTGACCCGGCTATGGTGCGCAGCGGGTCAGGGAGCGGCGCAACTCATTTTCCCGGCGGCGCGAACCGGCGCACGTACCGCTTCTGCCACGGGGTCTCCACCGCGTGCGGGCCGTAGTGGCGGCGCACGTACGCCACCGCGTCGGCCGCGGGGACGCCGTCGAGCACCGCGAGGCACGCGAGCGCCGTCCCGGTCCTGCCGCGCCCGCCCGCGCACGCCACCTCCACCCGTTCGTCCGCGCTGCGCCGCCACACGTCGGCCAGTACCTCGCGGGCCCGCCGCCGGTCCGCGGGCAGCCGGAAGTCCGGCCAGCGCAGCCAGGTGAACTCCCAGTCGAAGGGCGGGGGTTGCTGCCCCAGCAGATAGAGGCCGTACGAGGGGTGCGGGCCGGGCGGCAGCGGCGCGCGCAGCCCACGCCCCCGTACCAGCCGCCCCGACGGCAGCCGCAGGACGCCCGGCGCGTCCGGGTCCCAGGTCACCGTGCTTCCTGTGCGGCCGAGAGCAGGAACGCCGCCAGCCTGCGGGCCCGCCCGAACGCGTCGGGGAACACGTCGAGACCGTCCGAGACGAGGGCGCCCTCGTGCAGCAGCATCAGCGAACGCCCCAACTCCCGTGCCGCGTCGGGCGACACCTCGTGCGCGAGGCCGGTGAACAGCTCCAGCATCCACTGCTTCTGTCCGGTGATGACGGCGTACGCGGGGTGGGCCGGATCGCTGATCTCGGCGTGCGCGTTGACCATGCTGCAGCCCTTGCCGCTGTGCGCGGCCATCCACTCCTGCGAGGCGTCGAACACCGCCAGCACCCGCTCTGTGGGCGTGAGGGTCGCCGGATCGTGGTGCGCGGCCAGGAAGGCGCGCCAGCGGGCGTCCCGGGTGGCCAGGTAGTCGACGACGATTCTCTCCTTGGAGCCGAACCGGTCGTAGAGCGTCTTCTTCGTGACCCCCGCCTCGGCGGCGATCAGATCCACGCCCACGGCGTGGATCCCGCGCTCGTAGAACAGCCGTGAGGCGGTCTCCAGGACCCGCCGTGCGGCGGGTGTGAGATCGGGCCGGTCCGGGTCGACGGCGGGGGTGACGTGCGGGGCGGAAGAGGCAGCCATACCGCAAGACTATACCGATCTGTATAGTGGCGGTCGTGGCCGCAGAGTAAACAGATCTGTCTACTCGCGCTTCCTGTTCCGACCGCTGTCGTCCCGAGGTGGTGTTCCCACCATGAACGTGCTGCTGTCCATCGGCTTCGTCCTCACCTGGAGCTCCGGTTTCATCGGGGCCAAGCTCGGCGCCGCGGAGGCGAGCGCCGTGACCACGCTCATGTGGCGGTTCCTGCCACTGGCGCTCGTGCTCGCCGCCGTCGTGGGGCGCCGGGCCGCCCGCGAGCTGACGGTGCGCGGCCTCGCGCGGCAGATCGCCGTCGGCGCCCTCTCGCAGAGCGGCTATCTCCTGACCGTCTACTACGCCATCCAGCTCGGCGTCTCCAGCGGAACCACCGCTCTCATCGACGGCACCCAGCCCCTGGTCGCGGGCGCCCTCGCCGGGCCGCTGCTGCGCCAGTACGTCACCGCGCGCCAGTGGGCCGGGCTCTGCCTCGGTCTGGCCGGTGTCCTGGTCGTCACCACGGCCGACGCGACCGCCGTGACGGGCGTGCCCCCGTGGGCGTACGGGATCCCCTTCCTCGGCATGATGTCGCTGGTCGCGGCCACCTTCGTGGAGAGCCGCTCGACCACCCGCGTGGAGCCGATGGTCGGACTCGGCGTGCACTGCGCGACGAGCGCCGTCGTCTTCACGCTCCTCGCCGTGGTGACCGGACAGGCGACGCCGCCCGCCGCGCCGTCCTTCTGGCTCTCCCTCGCCTGGCTCGTCGGCCTGTCCACCTTCGGCGGCTACGGCCTGTACTGGGTCGTGCTGCGCCGCGACGGCCTCACCCGCGTGAACACGCTGATGTTCCTGATGGCGCCGGTGACCGCCGTGTGGGGCGCCCTGATGTTCGGCGAGCCCTTCGGGGTGCGGACCGCGCTGGGCCTGGCCCTCGGGCTCGCCGCTGTCGTCGTCGTACGGCTAGGGCCCGTCTCCCAGATCCCTCCTGCCCCGCGACGCCTGGCACGCGCTCTCGCCGCACCGGGCACAAGGCCGAGTACGTCCAGTACGAGGCCGTGCACCCGGCGCGCCGAGAGCACGCACCAGCCGCCGCAGGACCCGCCCTCCGGGCGGACGGAGGGATCTGAGAGACAGGCCCTAGGAGAGCGGCGGCGTGACCAGGTGGCGGTTGGGGAGGATCGCCGCCTCGGCGAACTCCGGGAGCTCGGCGACGACGACACCCGCCTGCGCCAGGACGCCGATCCCGTCGGCGCCCGGTACGAAGGTGTCCGGCTCGCGCCAGGCCGTCACGACGCGCCGCACCCCCGCGTCGACGATCAGCCGCGCGCACGGCTTCGGCCGTGAGGCGCGGCGGGCGCACGGCTCCAGGCTGCTGTAGACGGTGGCCGTCGCCAGACGCGGGTCGTCGACGGGAAGTTTGGCGAGCGCGGCCTCCTCGGCGTGCACGACCGGGTCGCCGCCCTCCCGGGAGTGCCCCCGCGCCAGCTCCGTGCCGTCGGCCGCGACCACCACCGCGCCCACGCTGAACGCCGTCTCCGAGGGCGGGCAGTCGGCGGCCAGGTCGCAGGCGAGCCGCAGCCAGTGCCGGTCCGCCGCCGTGGGCTTGTCCGTGGTCCCGGGCACCGTCGGCGCGTACCGCGTGACGATCACGTCGCCGACCCGCTCCGTGTCCAGGACCCGCATCCGGCTGCGCGGCCCGCCCGGATAGGCGCCGGGACCGAACAAGCGCGGCGCGTCCGGCTCGCCGACCACCAACGGGGCGACGGCGAGCCGCAGTTCGTCCGCGAGGCCCTCCTGGAGCAACTGGGTGTGCACCCGCGCCCCGCCCTCGACCATCAGCCGCCGCACACCACGCCCGCCCAGATCGTCCAGGAGCGCCGCCCAGCCGACAGCCGCCCCGAGCCCCACCACGTGCGCCGCGTCGCCGAGCCGGGCGCGGGCGACGGCGGCGCCCCGGTCCGTGGAGTAGACGAGGCGCTCGCCGCCCGTCGTCCAGAACGGATCGCCGGGATCGAGCTCCCCGGACCCGCTGACCGTCACCTTCAGCGGATACGCGGGCCGCCCGCCGGCGACCCGCTCGGCGCGCCGCGCCGCGGAGTTGACCAGCAGCCGGGGCCGGTCGGCCCGCAGGGTGCCCGCGCCGACCAGGATCGCGTCGCTCTCCGCGCGGATCGCGTCGACCCGGTCGAAGTCCTCCGCACCGGAGAGGAGCAGCCGCCCCTCCCCGGTGTCGTCGAGGCACCCGTCGAGCGACACGGCGGCGGACAACAGCACATGAGGGCGGGGCATGGCGACTCCGTGACCAGGAGGAACGAACACCCCGACCCTACCGAGGAGCCGGCGGCGTCCCGTCACCGAAGGGCCGGCCGCCGAGCCGCTCCCGCCCGTGCGGGGCCGACCAGCCCGACGGGTCGGGGCCGAGCGGCACGATCCCGGTCGGGTTGATCCCGGTGTGCACCTGGTAGTAGTGCCGCTTGATGTGGTCGAAGTCGACCGTGTCGCCGAAGCCCGGCGTCTGGAACAGATCCCGCGCGTAGGCCCACAGCACCGGGTCCTCCGTCAGCTTGTTGCGATTGCACTTGAAGTGACCGTGATAGACGGCGTCGAACCGCACCAGCGTCGTGAACAGCCGGACGTCGGCCTCCGTGATCGTGTCCCCGACCAGATACCGCTGCCCGGCCAGCCGCCGCGACACGAGGTCGAGCCGGCCGAACACATCGCCGTACGCGGCCTCGTACTCGCTCTGCTTCGTCGCGAACCCGGCGCGGTACACGCCGTTGTTGACGTCCTGGTAGATCCCCTCCATGACGTCGTCGATCTCGTCGCGCAGCGGCTCCGGGTACAGATCGGGGGCGCCGGGGCGGTGCAGCGCCGTCCACTCGGTCGCCAGATCGAGGGTGAGCTGCTGGTAGTCGTTGGTCACGAGCTTGCCGGACGGTACGTCGACGATCGCCGGCACGCTGACCCCGCCCGGATAGCCCGTCTCGCGGGCGTCGTAGGCCTCACTGAGGTAGCGGATGCCGAGCACCGGGTCGCGGCCGTCCGGGTCGAGCGTGAACCGCCAGCTGCGGTCGTCCTGGATCGGGTCGGTGACCGCGAGCGGCAGGGCGTCCTCCAGGCCGAGCAGCCGCCGCACCACGAGCGCCCGGCTCGCCCAGGGGCAGGCCAGGCTGACGACGAGCCGGTACCGGCCGGCCTCCACCGGCCAGCCGTCCCGGCCGTCGGCCGTGATCCGGTCGGCGAAGTGACTGCGGGAGCGCTTGAAGCCCTTCTTGCCGAGCGAGGCGTTGCCGTCCATGAGACATCTCCCTGAAAAACCGGATACGGACGTCCACGAGCCTGCCCGGGAAACGCGGGACGTACCACCGCTACCGCGGGAGGCGGCGCTTCGTGTGCGGTGAGAGGCTGGAATCGACTCACGGGACGCCCGAGAACCCTCCCTGTCCCCGAGGTCACTCCAGATCGCTTCGGACCGCGGAAGGTGCGCGCGCATGACGATCCTGACCGGCGACTACCTGACCCTGGACGACGGCCGCCCCGCCGTCCGCCTCACCCGCACCTACCGGCGCCCGGTCGAACAGGTCTGGAGCTACGCGAGCGACCCCGCCGAACTGGCCCGCTGGTTCCCCTCGGCGTTCGAGGTGGACGAACTGCGCCCCGGAGCCACGATCCGCTTCTTCGACGACCCCCACATGCCGGAGTCCACCGGCACCGTCCTCACCGCCGACGCCCCGCACCACCTCGCCTACACCTGGGGCGGCGACGAACTCCGGCTCGACGTCGCACCGCTCGGCGACGGCAGCACCCGGCTCACCCTGACGAACGTCCTCGAGAGCGCCGATACCGCGGCCCGCAACGCCGCGGGCTGGGAGGTCTGCCTGCACGCCCTCGACGCGGCCGACCGGGGCGAGGCGGAGGCGTCGTCAGGGCCCGCCTGGAAAGAGCTGTACGACGCCTACGTCCTGGCGGAGTTCCCCTCGGGCGCGCCGGTCCCCGGCCTGGACGACGCCGGCTGAGGCGGCCACACCCCGGGCACCAGAACCCCCGACGCATAGGCGCGGGCCACCAGTTCCGTACGGTTCGCCGCGCCCCAGCGGCTGGACAGCCGCCGCAGGTGGTACGTGACGCCGTCCGTCGTCAGGCCCGTCTCGCGCGCTGCCTGCGCGGTCGTCGCGCCCGCCGCGAGCAGCGCCAGGATCCGCTTCTCGTTCGGGTGCAGCGCGTCGGTCGACGGCTCGTCCCGGTCCGCCGCCGGGGCGGGAGCGGTACGCAGCATCACCAGCAGATCGGGCAGCGCGTTCGGCGCGTCGCTCACCGGGTCGACGATCAGCTCGCCGTGCCGCCGCGCGTCGTGCGTGTCCCGCCAGGTCACCGACACCGTGTAACGGGAACGGCGGCGCAGCTTCAGGGCCTCGGCGATCCGCTCCACCTGCGCCGCGTCCAGCGGCGGGAACAGATCCAGCATGTCCCGGCCCTTCAGCCGGCCCGGCGTGGTGCCCCACTCGGCGGCCAGCGCCGCGTTCGCCAGCCGCACGGTGCCGTACGGATCGCACACCGCGACCGGCATCGGGATCCGGTCGAACAGCACCATCGCGCGATTGCGCCACACCACCGCGTCCACGGACCCTCACCTCCCGCCGGGCATGTCACGGACCGGCGTCCGGCACAACCCCGGCGCGCCGCCGGTCACTACACAATCATGTAGTGGACCTGCGGCGACCGGCGGGGGAGCGGCAGCAAGCTGGAAGCTCCGATCCACCGCTTCGCGAAAGGCAGTTGTCGCACCATGCCGCACAACGCGCTGCTCCCGCCGCCCCCCACCGACGGCCTTCCGCTCATCGACATCTCCGCCACCGGCCCCGGCGCGGCCCCGCTCCAGCAGGTCATGGGCCTGATGCGGGAGCACGGCCCGGCCCTCGTGCGTCGGCTGCACGGCCGCGACGCCCTGTTCGTCGCCGATCTCGGCCTGGTCACCGAACTCGCCGACGAGGACCGCTTCGCCAAACACGTCGGCCCGGCCCTGCAGAACGTCCGGGAGTTCGCCGCCGACGGCCTGTTCACCGCCTACAACGACGAGCCGAACTGGGCCCGCGCCCACGACATCCTGATGCCCGCCTTCGCGCTCGGCTCCATGCGCACGTACCACCCGGTGATGTACCGCGTCGCCCGCCGCGTCATCGACAGCTGGGACCGCGCGGCCCGCGACGGCAGCCCCGTCGACGTCCCCGCCGACATGACCCGGATGACCCTCGACACCATCGGACTCGCCGGATTCGGCTACGACTTCGGGTCCTTCGACAGCGCGGAGCCCCACCCCTTCGTCGAATCGATGGTGCGCTGCCTGGAATGGAGCATGAAGCGCCTCGCCCGCGTCCCCGGCGGCGATCACACGGCCGTCGACGCGGCGTTCCGCACCGACGCCGACCACCTCGCGCAGGTCGTCGACGACGTCATCACCGCCCGCGTACGGGGGACGGAGGCGGCCGGTGACGATCTGCTCGGCCTCATGCTGACCGCCGAACACCCCCGCGACGGTTCGACGCTGGACACTGCGAACATCCGCAACCAGGTCATCACCTTCCTCATCGCCGGACACGAGACGACGTCCGGCGCGATGTCCTTCGCCCTGTACTACCTCGCCAAGAACCCCGCCGCCCTCGACCTCGTACGCCGCGAGGTCGACGACCTGTGGGGCGACACCGCGGATCCCGAGCCCGGCTTCGACGACATCGGCCGCCTCACCTACACCCGGCAGGTCCTCAACGAGGCGCTGCGGCTGTGGCCGACGGCCGCCGCCTTCAGCCGGCAGGCCCGCGAGGACACCCTCCTCGGCGGACGCATCCCGCTGCGCGCCGGACAGGGCGTCACCGTCCTCGCGCCGATGCTCCACCGACAGCCCGTCTGGGGCGACAACCCCGAGCGCTTCGACCCCGGCCGGTTCACCCCCGAGGCCGAGGCGGCCCGCTCCGTGCACGCCTTCAAGCCGTTCGGCACCGGCGAACGAGCCTGCATCGGGCGGCAGTTCGCCCTGCACGAGGCCACCATGCTGCTCGCGATGCTGGTGCACCGCTACCGGCTGCGCGACCACGCCGACTACCGGCTCACGGTGAAGGAGACCCTCACCATGAAACCGGACGGCTTCACCCTCACCCTCGCCCCGCGCACCCCGGCCGACCGCCGCCGCGGCCCACTGCCCGGCTCGGGCACCACCACCGGATCCGAACGGGGCGTGGAAACCGCCGAGTTGCCGGTGCGCGTGCGCCCCGGCACGAGCGCGCTGTTCCTGCACGGCAGCAACTACGGCACCTGCTCGGGACTCGCCCGGCAACTCGCCGACGAGGCCGCCACCCTGGGCTGCACCACCGAGGTCGCCCCGCTCGACGCCTACGCGGGCGCCCTGCCCACGGACCGGCCGGTGATCATCGTCGCCGCCTCCTACAACGGCCGGCCCACCGACGACGCACGGGAGTTCGCCGCCGCCCTCGACGACATCCCCGGCGACATTCCCGACGGGGTCGTGTACGCCGTCCTCGGCGTCGGCGACCGCAACTGGGCCGCCACCTACCAGCACGTCCCCACCCGCATCGACGAGCGCCTCGCCGCGGCGGGCTCCGACCGTCTGTGCGAGCGCGCCGCCGCCGACGCCTCCGGCGACCTGAACGGCACCGTGCGCACCTTCACCGCCCGGCTGCGCGCCGCCCTCCTGGAGCGCTACGGCGACCCGGACGCCACCGGCGCCGCGCCCGCGTCCTCGACGCCGTACGAGATCCGAGTCCTGACCGGCGGCCCGCTCGACGCCGCCGCCACCCGGCACGGCCTCGGCGAGCTGACCGTCACCGAGTCCTACGACCTCACGGCGCCCGGGCACCCCCGCGCCAAGCGGTTCCTGCGGCTTGCCCTGCCCGAGGGAACGACGTACCGCACCGGCGACCACCTCGCCGTGCTCCCCGCCCACGACGCGGCCCTCGTGGACCGGGCGACGGCGGCGCTCGGCCTCGACCCGGACACCCTGCTCGACCTGCGCGACCACCGGCCCGGACGGACCGCGCTCGCCGTCGACCGGCCGCTGACCGTACGCGAACTCCTCACCCGGCACGTCGAGTTGCGGCACCGTCCCACCGCCGACGCGGTGGCCGTGCTGGCCGCGGCCAACCCCTGCCCGCCCGAGGCAGCCGCCCTGAAGGCGCTCCCGGCCGACGACCCGCGCACCTTCGTCGAACTGGTCGAGGACCACCCGGCGCTGCGCGGAGCGCTCACCTGGCCGGCCCTCCTCGAGGTGCTTCCGCCCCTGCGGCCGCGCCACTACTCGATCTCCTCCAGTTCCGCGACGGGCGAACCCGGCCACATCGACCTGATGGTGTCCGTCCTCGACGCACCGGCCGCTTCCGGCCGCGGCCGCCACCGGGGCACCGGCTCCACCCATCTCGCCGGACTGCGGCCCGGAGCGGTGGTCCTCGGCCGCGTCCAGCCGTGCCGCGACGTCTTCCGCATCGCGCCCGAGGCGCCCGAACCGGTCATCATGATCGCGGCCGGGACGGGCCTCGCCCCCTTCCGCGGCGCGGTCGCCGAACGCGGTGCCGGGCTCCCGCCCGCCCTCGTCTACTTCGGCTGCGACCACCCCGACCGGGACTTCCTGCACGCCGGCGAACTGCGCGCCGCGGACGCCGCGGGGACGATCTCGCTGCGGCCCGTCTTCAGCGAGGCACCGGTCGACGGGCACGCGTTCGTGCAGCACCGCATCGCCGCCGAGGCCGCCGAAGTGGGCCGGCTCCTCGACGCCGGGGCCCGGGTCTACGTCTGCGGCGACGGCGCCCGCATGGCGCCCGGGGTACGGGCCGCGTTCCGGGCGCTGTACCGGGAGCGCACGCCCGGCGCGGACGAGAGCGCGGCCGAGGCATGGCTCGCCGGACTCGTGGCCGAGGGGCGCTACGTGGAGGACGTCTACGCCGGCTGAGGACCTTGGCCGGAGCCTGCCGTAGCGGGATCGTCACACAGGGCCCAGAATCAGATACATGTCCTTTATGTCCGCGGGTGTGACGTGGCTGGGACTGGGCCTGACGGTCGGTGTGGCGGGCCTGGTGACCTACGGTCTGGCGACCTTGCCGTGTTCGGCGACGGTCCGCCAGGAGGATGCCGAACTTGTCTGTCGCCCCGCCCGGCGCCTGGCGCTGGGCCTCGGAGCGCTGGCGGTGTCGGCGGTCGTGGTCGGTACGGTGCTGCTGGTGTTCGCCGTCACCGACTTCGGCTGAGACCCTTCGGGCCGCCGCACGGACGGCCCGAAGGGGGATGTGTTCCGGTCGGCGTCAGGCGCCGTCGCCGCCCCCGTAGGGGCGGGTGATGACCTCCATGCCGTGGCGTGCGGGATCCATGAAGTACACGCCACGACCGCCGTCGTTGTGGTTGATCTCGCCCGGCCGCGCGCCGTGCGGATCGGCGTAGTAGGTGATTCCGGCGTCCTTGATGCGCTGGAAGACGCCGTCGAACTCCTCCTCGGTGACGAGGAAGGCGTAGTGCTGGGTCACGATGGATCCGGCGGGGACGGACGCGAAGTCGAGGGTGACGCCGTTGCTGAGGTCGAGGGCGACGAACGGGCCCCACTCGGCGCCCACCTTGAGACCGAGGATGTGGGCGAGGAACTCCGCCGACTCCCGGTTGTCCCGGGCGTGGACGATCGTGTGATTGAGCTGGACAGACATACTGGATTGCCTCCAGAAGGCAACTCCGGCACCTCCATGCCTCACCGGGTCGGTGACCGGCACGCGATGCGGCCGGGAGTATAGGCACATCCCTGCGCGACCGGCCACCGAACAAGCCGGGAAGGTCAGTCCAGTGCCAGTTCCGGGTTGTACATGTCCAGCCAGAGCGCCAGGTCGAGCGTGCGCTCCAGGCCGCGCCGCGACGCCTGGGTGATCTGCGGGGCCTCGCGGTGCGCGGCCCGGTGCACCCGGTCGCGGTCGACGATGTCGAAGACCCGGTGCGAGGGGCGCGCCAGCAGATCCTTGGTGTGGTCCTGGAGCGCGACCGCGTACTTCGGGTCCTGCGTCGAGGGGTACGGGCTCTTCACCCGGTCGTACACCGACTTCGGCAGCACATCCGCGGTCGCCTCCCGCAGCAGGGACTTCTCCCGGCCGTCGAAGGACTTCAGCGCCCAGGGCGTGTTGTACACGTACTCGACGAGCCGGTGGTCGCAGAACGGCACCCGCACCTCCAGGCCCACCGCCATGCTCGCCCGGTCCTTGCGGTCGAGCAGCACCCGGACGAAGCGGGTCAGGTGCAGATGGCAGATCCGCCGCATCCGGTACTCGAAGTCGCTCTCGCCGTCGAGCCGCTGGATGCCGCGCACGGCGCCCGCGTAGTTGTCGGCGACATAGCCGCCCAGGTCGAGACGGCGCGCGAGGTCCGGGCGGAGCACGTCCGCGTCGTCACCCATGTGCCGGCCCATGTTCACCAGCCACGGGAAGGTGTTCGCGGCGCGCGCCTCCTCGTCGAAGAACTGGAGGTAGCCGCCGAACACCTCGTCCGCGGACTCGCCGGAGAGCGCGACGGTCGAGTGCTCGCGGATCGCCTTGAACAGCAGGTACAGCGAGGCGTCCAGGTCACCGAAGCCGGCCGGGAGGTCACGGGCCCGGATGACCTTGGCGCGGACCTCGGGGTCGGCCAGCGCGTGCGAGTCCAGCACGATGTCGCGGTGGTCGGTGCCGGACGCCTTCGCCACGTCGTGCACGAAGGGGGTGTCGGGCGTGCCGCGCAGTTCGTCGGCGACGAAGTTCTCCGCCTGCCCGAGGAAGTCGACGGCGAAGCTGCGCACCGTCTCGCCCCGCCCGGCCAGCTGCTGAGCGGCGATCGCGGTCATCGCCGAGGAGTCCAGACCGCCCGAGAGCAGCGTGCAGCGCGGGACGTCCGAGACGAGCTGGCGGCGCACGATGTCGTCGAGCAGCTCGCGCACCGTGGCGATCGTCGTGTCCTTGTGGTCGGTGTGCGCCTTCGTCTCCAGCGTCCAGTACGCGCGTGCCCGCAGCCCGGACCGGTCCACGGTGACGACCGTGCCCGGCTCGACCTCGTGCATCCCCTCCCACACCGCCTGCCCCGGAGTCTTCACGAACGTGAAGAGTTCACGCAGCCCCTCCAGGGAGACCCGGCCCCGGGCGAGCGGGTTGGCGAGGATCGCCTTGGGCTCGGAGCCGAACAGCACGCCGTCCGGGGTCTCGTAGAAGTAGAAGGGCTTGATGCCCATCCGGTCGCGGATCATGACGAGCTTGTCGGTGCGGCCGTCCCAGATGGCGAAGGCGTACATGCCGTTGAGCCGCCGGGGCAGCTCCTCGCCCCACTCCAGGTAGCCGCGCAGGACGACCTCGGTGTCCGAGTCGGTCCTGAACCGGTGCCCCTTGGCGGCCAGTTCGGCGCGCAGCTCGGTGTAGTTGTACGTCTCGCCGGAGTACACCATCGCGACCGTGCCGCCCGGTGTCTCCACGGTCATCGGCTGCCGTCCGCCCGGCAGGTCGATGATGGCGAGCCGGCGGTGGCCGAGCCCCGCGGGGCCGTCGATCCAGGTGCCGCGGTCGTCCGGGCCACGGCACTCCATGGTGGCCGTCATCGCATCCAATGTGTCGTGCGAGGTCCGCAGGTCACGGTCGAAGGAGACCCAGCCGGTGATGCCGCACATATGCTTCCTCCCGCTTGCCGTTCCGTCGTGTCGCAACCGGTGCGGCCGGTGTGACCTGCGAGAAAGCAGGGGTGAGTGCCATCGGACCCGAACCGGTTGTACACGGCATCTATGTGTCGAGCGTGTGTCATGGCGGCGGGGTCGGTCAATGCGCCCGTAACGCGGCGAACGGGGTCACCCCGTCGGTTTCGGCCGTGCGTCAAAAAGGTAAAGCGACTGATCCCCATAGCAAATCCGCCGTGTGCGGAGTCCTGGGTGATGGTCGCCTCGGGCAACCGGATAGATCCGGCCAACGGCAAAGATTTGATCAACCCTCGATCCGGGGCCGGGCGCGCGAAAGGGGCCCGGGAGAGTTTCCTCGCCGGGCCCCCAGGGGCCGTGTCAGTCGGTGGTCTTGAGGTCCCCGTCGAAGGTCGCGGCCGCCAGGCCGAAGGACAGGGTCATCCCGACCCCGGAGGTGACCGAGATGGCCCGCACGCCCGCCGCGACGTCCCGGACGAGCAGCGGTCCGCGCGGGCTGCTCGCGTACACGCCCTGCCAGCGCTCGGTGACCCGCACCTCGCGCACGCCCAGGACCCGGGCCGCCTCGCGCAGCAGCAGTGCCGAGACCGCCTCGTCCTGGAAGGGGATCTCGGTCGCGTCGTACGCGTGCGAATCGCCGACCAGGACCGTGCCGTCGGGCAGCCGCGTGAACATCACATTGGCCACCACGTCCAGCAACTCGGGGCTGTGCGCGGTCACCTCGGCGCGCAGCGCGGCCGCGGACGGCGTCGCCGTGAACGCGTCGTAGCGCAGCATCGAGGTCGCGGTGAGCACCGCCGCGTCCGTGCGGAACGCCTCCGGTGCCGCGATCCGCGCCATCGACAGTCGGCACCGCTCGATCCCGTGCGCCTCCGCCTCGGCCGGGTGCAGCCGGTCCAGGTCGTGGCCGACGCAGAGCAGGATCCGCTCGCCGTGGAGGTCGCCGCGGGCCGTGTGCACGATGCCCTCCTCGACCCCCGTCACGTTCGTGCCCCACACCACCGTCGCCCCGGGCTGCTCCGCCAGCCAGGCCGCGAGCCGTGGCGCCGCCTCGCGCGGGTTCACCCGCAGGTCGGCCGGGAGCAGGGCGCCGCCCACCAGGTCGTCGCGCGCGTCCGCGGCCCGGCCGAGCGTGTCCGCCACCTCGTCCCGGGTGCGCATCCGCACCGCGTCCGCGCCGCGCGTCCGGCGCAGTTCCTCCAGGACCGCCAGCTCCGTCGCCGAACGGGCCACCACCAGGGCACCCGCCTCCGGCGCCCACAGCCCCGCCCTCCCCGCGGCGTCCAGCCAGCCGGTGCGCGACCGCTCGGCCAGGCCGAGCAGATCGCCCTCCTGCGCGGTGACGCAGCAGTGCCCGAAGTTCCGCACGGACGCGCCCACCGGACGCCGGTCCCGCTCGACGACGGTGACGCTGAGGCCGCGCCGCACCGCCTCGACGGCGTGGGCGAGCCCGACGATGCCGGCGCCGACGACGACGAGGTCGCTGTGGCCGCGCGGCAGCTCCGCGGCGGGGGAGAGTGCTGTTGCGATGCTCATGATGACCAGCCTGCGGAGCGCGGCCCGCTCCCAGCAAGGGCTGTCTATACAAGTTTCCCGAGTGTTTACCAGCTGTCGATCAATCGGGACCTTGTCCTGTTCGGGGCGGAACTGTAAAACTCGACTTGTGAAGACAAGTGCGGAGAGCGGGCCGCTGCACCAGCGGCTCGGCGCCGAGTTCCGGCGCCGGATCGAGGCGGGGGAGTGGCCCGAGGGGCAGCCCGTGCCCAGTGAGTCCCAGCTGTGCGAGGAGTTCGGCACCTCGCGCGGTCCGGTGCGTCAGGCACTGGCCCAGCTGCGCGCGGAAGGACACCTCGTGGGCGGCCGGGGCAAGCCGCCCGTGGCCCGCAGGGTCACCCCGTCCCAGCCGTTCGCCTCCCTCATGTCGTTCACCCAGTGGGCGCGCTCCATCGGCCGCACTCCGGGCCAGTTCACCGTCGAGGTGGCCCGCCGCCGGGCGGGCGCGGAGGCGGCGGCCCGCCTCGGTCTCGACGAGGGCGAGGCGGTCGTCGACCTGATCCGGCTGCGCAAGCTGGACGGCGTACCGGCGATGGTCGAGCGCTCGACGTTCCTGCTCGACGCGGGAGTCCACCTCTTCGCTGTCGACCCCGACGCGGGCTCCGTCTACGAGGCCCTCACCGCCCGGGGCGTCGACCTCCACCACGCCCGCCACACCATCGACGCCATCGCCGCGGACCCGGAGGACGCCGACCTCCTCGGCATCGCGGCCAGCCAACCCCTGCTGCGCGTACGACGGTTGGCGTTCACCCGCGACGGCACGCCCGTCGAGTACGCCGACGACCGCTATCTGCCCTCGATGGCCACCTTCACCATCGAGAACACCGTCGGGGGCCGCACCGTCGCGGCCCGGGAACGCACCGACGACACGTCACTTCATCCCACGCAGGCTCACCACACGCTTAAGGACACCCAGTGATCGAACTCGCCGTCTTCGACATGGCAGGAACGACGATCGAGGAGCACGGCGCCGTCTACGAGGCGCTGCGCCACGCCGTTGAGGCGACGGGCGTCACCGTCGACCCGGCCGACCTCCAGACCTGGATGGGCACCGACAAGCGGGAGGCCATCGCCGCACTCGTCCGCATCGGCGGCGGCACGCCCGACGCGGACCTCGTGGAGCGGCAGTACGAGGTCTTCCGTACCTACCTCAAGCGGCGGTACGAGGAGGTGCCGCCGGAGCCGATCGCCCACGCCGACAAGACCTTCGACGAACTGCGCGCCCGCGGCGTCAAGATCGCGCTGACCACCGGATTCAGTGCCGACGTGGCGCTCCCGCTGCTCGCCTCGCTCGGCTGGTCCGCCGAGGAGGGCGGCAATCTCGACGCCGTCGTCACCGCCGACGAGGTGCGCCGGGGCCGTCCCGCCCCGTACATGATCCACCGGGCGATGGAGAAGTGCGGGGTGTTCGACGTGCGCACGGTGCTCGTCGCCGGTGACACGGTCGTCGACCTGGAGGCCGGGACGCACGCGGGCGCGGGTGTCGTCGTGGGCGTGCTCACGGGCCAGCTGACCCGTGAGCAGCTCGAAGCCCACCCGCACACCCACGTCGTGGACAGCGTCGCAGACGTCCCGGGCCTGCCCGAGGCCTCCGCTAGCTGAGCGCCGCGTCGACGATCGCCTGGGCCTCGCTCTGCACCTGGGCGAGGTGCTCCGGTCCGCGGAACGACTCGGCGTAGATCTTGTACACGTCCTCCGTGCCGCTGGGCCGCGCCGCGAACCACGCGTTCTCGGTGGTCACCTTCACGCCGCCGATCGCCGCGCCGTTGCCCGGCGCCTCGGAGAGCCGGGCCGTGATCGGTTCGCCCGCGAGGGTGTCCGCCGTGATCGCGTCGCCGGTGAGCTTCGCCAGGCGGGCTTTCTGCTCCTTGGTCGCCTTGGCGTCGATCCGCGCGTAGGCGGCGCCCGACGCGCCGTGCTCGGCGGCGAGTTCGGCGTAGTACACCGACGGCGTCTTCCCGGTCACCGCGAGGATCTCGGCGGCGAGCAGCGCGAGCAGGATGCCGTCCTTGTCGGTGGTCCACACGCTGCCGTCCTTGCGGACGAAGCTGGCTCCGGCGCTCTCCTCGCCACCGAAGGCCACGGACCCGTCGACGAGTCCCGGCACGAACCACTTGAAGCCGACGGGGACTTCGACGAGTTGCCGGCCGAGGGAGGCGGCGATCCGGTCGATCACGGCGCTGGAGACGAGGGTCTTGCCGATCGCGGCGGACGCCGACCACTGCGGGCGGTGGCTGAAGAGGTAGTGGATGGCGACGGCGAGATAGTGGTTCGGGTTCATCAGACCCGCGTCGGGCGTGACGATGCCGTGCCGGTCCGCGTCGGCGTCGTTGCCGGTCAGCAGGTCGTAGTCGTGGCGGCGGGCGAGCACGGAGGCCATCGCGGGCGCCGAGGAGGGGTCCATCCGGATCTTGCCGTCCCAGTCCAGCGTCATGAACCGCCAGGTGGGATCGGTCTTCGGGTTCACCACCGTCAGATCGAGGCCGTACAGCTCGGCGATCCGCGACCAGTAGTGGACGCTCGCCCCGCCCAGCGGGTCCGCGCCGACCCGCACGCCCGCGGACCGGATGGCGTCCACGTCGATGATGTCCTTCAGGTCCTCGACGTAGGCCTCGCGGAAGTCGTACGGCTCCCAGGCGGAGTCGTCACCGGTGGCCGCCTGCCAACCGGTGTCCTCCAGAAGCTCGTTGGCTCGCTCGGCGATCCATGCCGTCGTCGTCGAGTCGGCCGGACCGCCGTGCGGCGGGTTGTACTTGAAGCCGCCGTCGCGCGGCGGATTGTGGCTCGGAGTGATCACGATGCCGTCGGCGCGGTCCGGTCCGCCGCCCGCGGTGCGGTTCCAGCGCAGGATCGCGTGGCTGAGCGCCGGCGTCGGCACGAAGTCGCCGTGCGCGTCGGCCATGACGCGCACGCCGTGCGCCGCGAGCACCCCGAGCGCCGTCTTGAGGGCGGGTGCGGACAGGGCGTGCGTGTCGGGGCCGATGAACAGCGGGCCGGTGATGCCCTCGGCCGTGCGGTGCTCCACGATGGCCTGGGTGATCGCGGCGATGTGCTTTTCGTTGAAGGCGCCGTCGAGGCTGGAGCCGCGATGGCCACTCGTGCCGAAGACGACACGCTGCTCGGGGCGCGTGGGGTCGGGCTCCCTCGTGTAGTAGGCGTCGACCAGGGCGTCGATGTCGACGAGGTCGTCCGGCCGGGCGGGGGTTCCTGAGCGGTCAGTCATGGGAGCAGTTTCCCACTTGTGGCCTTGAGGCCCGGCCGGACCACCTCGCTTTTTCCTGTGGGTTCAGGCGTTCTTCGTCAGCTCGGCGAGGGCCGCGGTGATGTCCGCCTCGGACGCCTCCTTGGTGATGCCGAGCTCCGAGAGCACCCCCGTGCCGTTCTCCTGCTCGAGGAGCGCGAGCAGGATGTGCTCGGTGCCGATGTAGTTGTGGCCCAGGCGCAGGGCCTCACGGAACGTCAGCTCCAGGGCCTTCTTGGCCTCCGCGTCGAACGGGATCAGCGCCGGGGACTCGTCGGCCGCCGCCGGCAGCCGGTCCGCGGCGGCCTGCCGCACGGTGTCGAGCGGCACGTTCTGCGCCACGATCGCCCGGGCGCCCAAGCCGTCCGGCTCGTGGAGCAGTCCGAGGACCAGGTGCGCGGTGCCGATCGAGGTGTTCTTCGCGGCGTGCGACTCCTGCTGGGCGCTCACCACGACGTTCCGCGCGCGCTCGGTGTAGCGGCTGAAGCCCTGGCTGGGGTCGAGGTCGCTCTCCGAGCCCTTCGGCACGAAGCGCTTCTGCGCCGCCTGGCGCGTGACGCCCATGCTCCTGCCGATGTCGGTCCAGGAGGCGCCGGAGCGGCGGGCCTGGTCCACGAAGTGGCCGATGAGGTGGTCGGCGACGTCGCCGAGGTGGTCCGCTGCGAGGACCGCGTCCTGGAGCTGGTCCAGGGCGTCGGTGTGGACCTTCTTGATGGCGTCGATGAGGTCGTCGAGGCGGACGGACGAGGTCATGCCCGTGGTGTCCACGGCATCCGATGGATTCGTCATGAGGCAACCGTAGGTTGACAGTGCAGGGGTGTCAACCTTCGGTTGACACCCCGATGTGAGGTGCCCTGACTCCTCGGGGAACGGAGATTTCGTGCGTGATCGATGAGTCCCGGCGGCGGATCCGGTCTGCCGTGCATGACGCGCATCATCGCCGACATCTCGGTCTCCCTCGACGGGTTCGTCACCGGCCCCGACCCCGGTCCGGACAACGGCCTGGGCACCGGCGGCGAGGCTCTGCACACCTGGGCCTTCTCCGACGACCCCGACGACCGCCGGATCCTGCGGGAGGCGACCGCCCGCTCGGGCGCCGTCGTCCTCGGCCGCCGACTGTTCGACGTGGTGGACGGGCCGCACGGCTGGAGCGACACGGTGGGCTACGGCGCCGCCGAGGCGGGTACGCCCGCGTTCGTCGTGGTGACGAGCTCGCCGCCCGCCTCGGTGCGGCTCTCCGGCCTCGACTGGACCTTCGTCACCACCGGCCTGCCCGACGCCGTCGCCGTCGCCCGCGAGCGTGCGGTGGTGACGTCGGCGCAGAGTGGGAGGGACCTCGACGTCGTTCTCATGGGCGGCGGAGCCACGGTCCGCTCGGCGATCGACGCCGGCCTGGCCGACGTCCTGGTGCTGCATCTCGCGCCCGTCGTGCTCGGCGCGGGAACACCCCTGTTCAGCGGCGCGGTGCCGCGCGATCTGGTCCGGCGGAGCGTGACACCGACGTCGACCACGACCCACCTGACCTACGACCTTCACAGGAGAGCCGCATGACCACAGTCGATGTCAAGGGGATCGCCCTGGGCGTCCAGTCGTTCGGGGCCGACGACGCCCCGCTCGTCCTGCTCGTGGGCGGGACGACGATGCTCTCCTGGCCCGACGCCCTGTGCGAGCGCCTCGCCGCCGGCGGGCGCCGCGTCGTGCGCTACGACCTGCGCGACAGCGGGGAGTCGACGACGGTGGATCCGGAGGCGCCCGCCTACACCCTGCGCGACCTCGCCGCCGACGTGGCGGCGCTGGCCGACGTGCTCGGGGGCGCACCCGCACACCTCGCCGGGATCGGCGTCGGCGGGATGGTGGCGCAGGTGGCGGCCCTCGACCATCCGGACGCGTTCTCGGCGCTCACCCTGGTCGGCACCCGTGCCGTCGCCCCGGGACCGGTCGACGACGATCTCCCCGACCACGACGGGCCGACGATGAGCCGGCTGTTCGGGCACCCGATGCCCGACTGGTCAGACCGCGAGGCGGTGGCCGACTTCGCGGGCGCCGGCGCGGAGATCCTGGGCGACGATCCCGTCGCCGCCCGCGAGGTCGCCGCGCGCGTCTGGGACCGCACACCCGGCACCGCGCCCGCGCTCCGGACGGCGAACCACCTGGGCATGGTGTTCTCCCGGCTCGACTGTGCGCCCCGATGGCGCGAGCGCCTGTCCGGCATCGGGATTCCGGCGCTCGTCGTGCACGGCCGCCGTGACAGGTTCTTCCCTGTCGGCAACGGCGAGGCGCTCGCCCGCGAGATCCCCGGTGCGCGGCTGCTCGTCCTGGAGGACGCCGCCACCGCGCTCCCCGCCGCGGCGGCCGACGAGGTCGCCGCGGCGATGCTCGCGCTCGGGTAGCGCCCGGACCGGGTGTCGGTCCGGGCGGCTCAGACGGCGGGCGGATTGAGCCGGGCGAACCCGGCCTGCGTCCGGTACGGGTAATAGGGATACGGCACCTTCACCGCGCTCGCCGCGTCCAGCCTCTCCACCTGGTCCGCGGTCAGCTCCCAGCCCACGGCGCCGAGATTCTGCCGGAGCTGCACCTCGTTGCGGGCCCCGATGAGCACCGAGGAGACGGTGGGCCTGCGCAGGAGCCAGTTGATGGCGATCTGCGGAACCGCCTTCCCCGTCTCCTCGGCGATGTCGTCGAGCGCGTCGACCACCCGGTACAGCTGCTCGTCCTCGATCGGCGGCCCGAACTGAGCGGTCCTGTGCAGCCGGCTGTCCGCGGGCAGCGGCTGCCCGCGCCGGATCTTCCCGGTGAGTCGGCCCCAGCCGAGAGGGCTCCACACCACCGCGCCGACACCCTGGTCCTGTCCGAGCGGCATCAGCTCCCACTCGTAGTCCCGGCCGACGAGCGAGTAGTACACCTGGTGCGCGGCGAACCGCGGGCGCCCGTGCCGCTCCGCCTCCGTGAGCCCCTTCATCAGCTGCCAGCCCGAATAGTTGGAGACCCCGGTGTAGCGGATCTTGCCCGCCTTCACCAGGTCGTCCAGCGTGGCGAGCACTTCCTCGACGGGGGTGCTCGCGTCGTAGGCGTGCAGCTGGAAGAGGTCGATGTAGTCGGTGTCCAGCCGGCGCAGGGCCGCGTCGACGGACGTGATCAGGCGCGAGCGCGAGACCCCGGCCTCGTTCGGCCCGTCGCCGGTGGGCAGCGCCGCCTTCGTCGAGATCAGGGCCCGGTCGCGGCGTCCCTTCAGGGCCGCGCCGAGCACCTCCTCCGAGGCGCCGTCGCTGTACACGTCGGCCGTGTCGAACAGGGTGACGCCGGCCTCCAGGCTGAGGTCGACCATCCGTCGTGCCTCGTCGACCCCCGCGTCGCCCCAGGCCGAGAAGAGCGGTCCGCGCCCGCCGAAGGTCCCCGCTCCGAAGCTCAGCGCGGGAACCTTCAGGCCGGACGCCCCCAGCTGTCGGTACTCCATGTCGACCCCTCCTGCTTAAAGGTGCTGCCGTTCCGTTAAGGCGTGACGCAAAGCTAGCACGGCGAGAGGGGTAATGAAACCCCGGTTCCTTTAGTGGCGTCGGAGGGGCGTCCCGGTGATCGCGCGCGCACGGAAAGGGTGGCCGGGCACAGGCCCGGCCACCCCGTCGTACCGTGCCGCCTCGCTACGGCAGCTGGTTGATCTTGAACGTGGACGTCGTGTTGCGGACGTCCACCGCGTTGTCGCTCAACTTGAGGTTGTGGAAGGTCACTTCACCGACCGCCGGACCCTGTCCGGACTCCGGCATCTCGTTCGCCCACAGTCCGAATCCGGACTTGGCGTCGTAGGCGTCGCCGCTCTTGTGCGCGCCCGAGATCGTGACGTCGGTGAGGATCGTGTCCTTGATCGGGAACTGCGGCTGGCCTCCCACGTAGTTGGTCTGGAACATGATGCCGCTGTACGTCGGGTCGAGGATGTCGACGTCGTTGACGCGGATGCCCTGGAACACCTTGGACGCCGAGAACATCCAGATCCCGGGGAAGGTCTGCCCGCCCCAGAAGTGCCCGCCGGAGCGGACGATCGAGGTGTTCTCGACCTTCGTCGGGCCCGTGCCGAAGCCGTTCATCGGGTAGCCGAAGTCCAGCGAGCTGATCGTGATGCCGGAGTAGACGAGGGTGTCCGCGACGAGCATGTTGCGGAACGTGTTGTCGTACCCGCCGTAGACCGCGATACCGGCGGCCCGCCAGGTGAGCAGCGAGGTCAGGTTCTCGAACACGTTGTTCTTCTCGTCCGCGCCGCCCGCGTCGATCGCCGAGAACAGCGCGAAGCTGTCGTCACCGGTCGAGCGCGCCTCGTTGTTCACGACGTGGTTGTCCGTCGAGCCGTTCGTCATGTTGACGCCGTCGGCGAACGTGTCCCGGATCCGGGAGTTCTTGATGGTGACCCGGTCGGTGTTGGCGCCCCAGTACAGGCACACCGTGTGCTCGTTCCAGATGTCGTCGATGGTGATGTCGGCGACGTTGGCGAAGTCGAACACCTTGCCGGGGCCGTCGATGCGCGAGGTGTAGTTCCCGAAGAACGAGAAGTGCGCGAACGTCGATCCGTTGGCCGTGGCGTCCGCGCGGAAGCCCGCGTCGGTGTTCTCCTGCGACGACGGCGTGTGGAACCGGGTGAACCAGGGACCGGCGCCGACCACCTTCACGGCCTTGCCGTACACCTGGAACTTGTTCGACGTCTCGTAGTCACCGGCCGGCAGGTAGACGCCGACGAGCTTGCCCGTCGTGTCCATCCGCACCTTGTCCAGCGCGTCCTGCACCGCCTGCTGCGAGAAGCCGGTCGGCACGGCGTACGTCGCCGGGTCCGGGTTCGCGAGCTGAGTGGCCTCCTCCAGGTTGACGTAGTCGATGGTGTACGTGGATCCGTTCGCGGCGTCCTTCTGGAGCCGGATCTTGCTGCCCTTGGGCACGGTCGTGCCGAGCAGCAGGTTCGCCTCGTCGTAGATGTGCCGCGGCCCGCCCGCGCTCGGCGTGTTGCCGGGCCCGGTCTCGTTGCCGTACAGCCACGCGTACTTCGACGTCAGATCGATGGCCTTGAGGAACGTGCCGTCGACGTAGACGTTCAGCGTGGAGTTGGTCCCGCCGCCACCGGTCGAGTCCGGCATCGAGAAGCGGGTGACGAGGGTGTTGGTCGGTGCCTTCGTCGTCCACTCGACGTACGAACCGGTCGAGCCGAGGGTGACGGCCTTGCGGCCGGACGCCTCGCCCGCCAGGTCACCGACGGTGCGGTTCGGGCCGACGGACTTCGCGCCGCCGCCCGCCGTGCCGTCCTCCGCCTCGTACATGTCGTACGGCATGCTCGCGCCACGCCCCACGAACAGCGGCTGCGACGACGTGTTGTTGGCGCGCTTCACGGCCAGCTCGTTGGCGTCGTCGGCGATCACCGTCTTCACCGTGAACTTGCCCTTGCCCGCCGTCCAGCTGCCCAGTTTGACCGGGTCCGTGGTGCTCCCGGCCGCGATCGCGCCGCTCGCCGAACCCGTGAGCGTCTTGACGACCGTGCCGTCGGAGTCGGTCACCGTCAGCGTGACCCCGTGCGCGCTGCTCGAACTGGCCTGGTTGCCCTGGTTCTTGATGGCGACCGTGAAGTTGACCGTGTCGCCCTCGGCGGGCGCGCTCGGCGACCAGGCCACCGGCGAGGCCACCAGGTCCGCGCTCGTCACCGGCTTGACGACCAGCGACGTCGGACTCGTGTAGCTGTTGTTGCCCTCGTTCTGCTCGATCACGAGCCCGCTCGGGTCGACGACCGCGCCGACCGTGTACGTGCCCGCGTCGCGCGCCCCGATGTCCGCGCTGACGGTCGCCGTGGCGCCCGCCGCGAGCGCGCCCACGGAGGCGGTGCCGACCTTCTGCGAACCGATCAGGAAGTCGAGGTCGGTGGCGTCGGCGGCCTGCGTGCCCGCGTTGCGGACCGTCGCCGACAGCGTGATCTTGTCCGACTCGACCGGCGCGTCCGGCTTCGACGTGATGCCCGTGACCACCAGGTCCGGGTTGGGCGCCGGAGCGCCGAGCACCTGGAACTCCGCCACTTGGGCGCCCGAGGAACCGGAGTTGGCGGTGATCGAGAGGCGCACGTCCGCGACGCGGCCGCTCACCGGGATGCTCACCTTGTTGCCGCTCGCGGGGGAGAAGGAGTAGTCCTTCGCGGCGACCAGCGTCGTGAAGCCCGACGCCTTCTGTTCCCGGCCGAGCACCTCGATCTTCTGCGTCCGCGCCGACCAGGCCGCGTCCGGGTTGAGCTTGACTACGACCGACGACAGGTCCGCGTTGGAGCCGAGCTTGACCGTCAGCGTCCCCGGATACGCCCCGGCGGCGCCCTCCCAGTAGGTGCTGGTGTCGTCGTCCACCGCGTTCTCGGCGACGTAGGTGAAGGTCGAGGACGAGGCCGACACCGGCTTGCCCACGGCCAGGTTCGCGTCGTTGGACGTCGAGCCTTTGCGGGTCACGGAGTTGCTGGCGGCCGACGCGTTGCCCGCGGCGTCCTTCGCCCGCACGGTGTAGGTGACGGTCGCCGACTGCGGCTGGGTGTCGGTGTACGTCGTGACGTCACCGGCCACCGACTTCAGCAGCGAACCGTTCGCGTAGATGTCGTAGCCCGTGACCTTCACGTTGTCGGTCGAGGCGCCCCAGGTCAGCTTGACCTGGCCCGCCGTGGCCTCCGTGAAGGCGAGGTTCGACGGCGCGGTGGGCGCCTGCGTGTCGCCCGAAGCACCCGTCCGCGTCACGGAGTTGCTGTTCGCGGACTGGTTGCCCGCCGCGTCCTTGGCGCGCACGTAGTAGGTGAGGGTCGCCGACGCGGGCTGGTTGTCCGTGTACGTGAGCGTGTCGCCGTCGACCGAGGCGCGCAGCTGGTTGTTGGCGTAGATGTCGTAGCCGGTGACCTTGACGTTGTCGGTCGCCGCCTTCCACGTCAGCTTGATCTGCCCGGTCGCGGGCTCGGTGTACGCGAGCGAGCCGGGCGCGGACGGTGCCGTCGTGTCCCCGCTCGTCGGCCCGTACACCTCCAACTCAGAGAGCTGACCGGCCTGTTGCACGGTGTTCCCGGTGACCTTCACCCGCACGTAGCGCGTCGTCACCGTGTTGAACGTCAGCGTCTGGGCCTGCCCGTTCGCCGAGTTGAACTCGTACGCCTTCGACGCGACGAGATCCGAGAAGTCGCTGCCGTTCGTGCTGCTCTGCAGCGTCAGCGTCTGCGACCGGGTCTCCCACGTCGACGGCAGCCGCAGCACCACCCGGTTCACCTGCACGGATGCGCCCAGGTCGACCTGGACCCACTGCGGCAGCGCGTTGTTCTGGCTCTCCCAGTAGGTGGCGGCGTTGCCGTCACCGGCGTTCGCCGCCAGGTACGTCTGCGTCGTCGAGCTCGCCGTGAAGGTGCGCCCGCGCGCCAGGTTCGCCGAGGAGTCGCTGCTGCCGTGCACCTCCAGCTCCGACAACTGGCCCGCCTGCCAGCCGGAGTTGGCCGTGATCACGACCCGCACATAACGGGTCTGCGTCGCGCCGAAGGACACCGTCACGGTGTTCGACGATCCTTGCGCGAAGGAGTACTGGGCCGACGCCTTCAGGGTGTCGAAGGTCTGTCCGTCCGCGCTGCCCTGCACCGACAGCGTCTGCGTGCGGCTCTCCCACGCGGCCGGAAGGCGCAGCACGACCTCGTCGACGCGGGCCGCCGTGCCCAGGTCGACCTGCACCCACTGCGGGAAGCTGGAGCCCGAACTCTCCCAGTAGGTCGAGGCGTTGCCGTCCGAGACGTTCCCCGCGACGTACTCCGCGTTGGAGCTGCTCGCCTTGGCGGCGGCACCCGCGGCGAGGTTCGGCCCGCCCGCGGCCTGCGCCGAAACCGCCGGAAGACCGAGGAACGCCAGGGTGAGGGCGAGCAGCGCCACCGCGAGGCCGCGCCACCCACCCCCCGCTCTCCGTCTGCCGGATCCCGGCACGAACTGTCCGATCATGACTCCCCTGTCCCCGCGCCCGTCGGCGCGGTGAAGCGAATGAGGTGAGCTGGGTGAGTGACGCGAAGGATTGCCATCGTGTTCTTGCATTCAGTTGTTGGAGAATTGCAGAGTGATGTTGTGGAGTCCACCGTTTGCGCAGAGGGAGTTGCGATGAGAGAGAATCCAGGACCATGCCCCACGCACAGGCGTCCGACGGATCCGCCCTCTTCTACGACGTCCTGGGCAGCGGCGCCCCGTTGCTGCTGCTGGCCGGCCAGTCGAACCATCACCGCTGGTGGGATTCGGTGCGCGACCGGTTCGCCGCGCGCTTCACCACCGTCGTCATGGACTGGCGCGGCACCGGCGAAAGTGACGCCCCGGACACCGACACGTACAGCACCCGGAATTTCGCCCGGGACGCCGTCGCGGTCCTCGATGCCGCCGGTGTCGAGCGCGCCCATGTGTACGGGACGTCGATGGGCGGCCGCGTCGCCCAGTGGCTGGCCGCCGACCACCCCGGCCGCGTCGACCGCCTCGTCCTCGGCTGTACGTCACCGGGCGCGCCGCACGGCGTCGAGCGCGGCCCCGCCGTCCGCAAGGCCCTCGCCGATCCCGACCCGGACCTGGCCCGCGCGGCTCTTCTCGACTTGATGTACACCCCCGCGTACACCGCCACGCGTCCCGGCCCGTTCCACACCCTCGGCGACCCGGCGATGCCCCCGCACGCCCGCCGCCGCCATCTGCGCGCCAGCGCCCGGCACGACGCCTGGGACGCGCTGCCGCGGATCGCCGCGCCCACCCTCGTGGTGCACGGCACCGACGACGACTTCAACCCGGCGGCCAACGCGCCGCTGCTGGCCGAACGCATCCCCGGCGCCCGGCTGAGCCTGATCCCCGGCGGCCGCCACGCCTACTTCGAGGAGTTCGCCGACACGGCCACACCCCTGGTGACCACGTTCCTCGAAGGCTCCTGAGGGCACCGGATGCCGCCCGACGGCGGACTCCGTAGGCTGCCGATGGCCCGAACATCACGGAGGAGTACGACATCATGCCCGCCGCTCACGTCACCCTCGCCGACGTCCTTACCGCCGCGGACACCGGCGCCACCGGAGCGCTGTGGCGCCTGGACGGCGCGGCCCGGCAACTGGACGCCAACGTCATCCGGCTCCGGCCGGGCACCCGCGGCACGCCGCACGTCGAGCCCGACCTCGACGTGCTGCTCTTCATCGCCGAGGGCGGCGGCACCCTGTGGCGGGCGGGCGCGGAGGAGGAACTGGCGCCGGGCACCCTGCTGTTCGTGCCGCGCGGCGAGGAGCGCGCCGTCAGCGCGGGCGACGACGGGCTCGTCTACCTCACCGCGCACCGCAGGCGCCCCGGCATGACCATCGGCCGGGCCGTCGCACCGGTCACCGCGGAGGGCGGCGAGGCACCCTGTCTGCTGCCGCGTGTCTGCGCGGAGTGCGGCCGGGTCACCGACGACGCGGCCGCGGGATACTGCGCCTGGTGCGGCAAGCGCTTGCCCGGACAGGACCAGGGGCGGACTTCAGGCCTTGCTTGAAGCGGGGCGTTCACGCCAGACGGGCCTCTTCGCGACAGCAACTCCTTGGCGCCGCAAGGGTCTTGACGCCCCGCCTCCGTCACTTCTCGCCACTGATTCAACACACAAGGTTACCTAAAGCCGGGGGTGCGGGATGAGATCCCGGCCGCCGCGCGGCAGACTCTGGCCCGCGGCGGCCGCTGCCGACTCCCGGGCCGGCCGTCAGAGGTGGGGGAGCACCACCGGGGAGTCCGGGCGTGTGGGGCGCGCGGACTCCCCGCCCCCGGGCGGATCACCTCAGGACGACGGCACCGTGTCCTCGAACGCCGTGCCCGCCGAGCGGTAGGCGGCCACCTTCGCCGCCACCTGGGCCGGAGTGAGGACCTGGTCCTTGACGTGCAGCACGTAGTCGACCTGCTGGTCGTAGGCGCGCGCACTGGTGCTCGTGTTCCCGGCCAGGTCGATCAGCCACTGGTTGAAGTTGATCGACATCGGCCGCTCGGGCAGGTACGCGGCGTCGTGCGTGCCGAACAGCTGACCGTCGACGTAGTAGTGGATGGAGCTGTTGTCGATGGTGAGCACCAGGTCGTGCCAGCCGGCGTAGCTCTGGCGGCCCTCTGTGTGCTGGTTCACCGCCTGCCACGGATCCGGGTTGTACGTCTCCCAGGACGTCGTGTAGAGGATGTTCGACGGCTCGCCCCAGCCGCCGTTGGGCAGGTACTCGAAGTCGTACTCGGCGTAGTCGTCTGCCATCGGCGCCTTCAGGTCGTTGATGGTGAAGAACGTCTGGACGAGGTGGTCCCCGTCGGGCCCGCTCTTCGGCGCGTCCGCGAACTTCACCCGCGCCGCGTAGGTGCCGTTCTTGAACTTGGTCGCCTTGGTGAGCACTTCGGTCTGCTTCGTGCTCTCGCCCGTGCCCGAGGTCGACGTCTCCAGGTTCATCACGGAGTTCCCCGACACGACCGGGAAGGTCACCTTCTCCGGCGCCCAGGTCGCCCCCGGCACCCCGGGCCCGCCCGAGTTGGAGCGCACGCTCCAGCCGTTGGCCGCGATCCGCGGGTCGTTGTACGCCGTGTAGGAGAAGTCGTCGAAGAGGGTCGCGCCGCTCCCGGGCGGGTCGGTGGGGTCGGTCGGGTCCGTGGGATCGGTCGGATCCGTCGGGTCGTTGCCCTCCGGCGCCGTGCCCCACACGGTGGCGCCCTTGAGCTGTGCCGTCACCTTCGACCAGTTCCCGTACGCGGCTTGCGTGGCGCCGAACGAGTAGTCGTCGGCCTGGTTGAGCGGCTGCCAGTCGGCGCGGTAGAAGCGCAGCTGCATGTCGCCCGTGTCGGCGCCGGCCGCGAGCGTCCCCGCGTCGGACGTGAACCCGATCTCCAGATACCGGTCGGCCGTCGCGGTCGGATGGGCGAGCGTGCCGAAGGTGCCGGTGATGCGGGCACAGCCCTTGACCGCCCACGAGCAGGCGAAGCGGTAACTCGCGCTCGCCGAGTCGGACTTGAAGTAGTAGCGGATCTTGACATCGCTCAGGGCGACGGCCGAGGAGCCGGTGTTGCGCACCTTCAGCCAGGGCTCCGCCTGATCGCTGCCGGTGCTGCCCGTGTGGTACTGCACGCTCAGCCCGCTGTCGGCGGCCGCGGCGCCCTGCGGGAGCGCGAGCAGGCTCGCGCAGCCGAGCGCGGCGGCGACGGCGCAGGCGAGCGCCGTGCGCGTCCGGGGAGACGCGGTCGTCCTGGTCGCTCTGGGGGTCCTTCTCATGACTGTTCCCTTCCGGAACGGTGGGGGTCGGGGACGTACGGGTCGAGCGGCCCGTGCCGCACGCCGAGCGCGGCGAGCCGGGCGCCGTGCACGCCGAGACGGACACGGAAGTCCTCCCACGACGGGGAGCCGTGCCAGGCGCGGTCGGCGAGCGCGGACAGACGGGGGAAGACCCTGCGGTCGATGTGGCCGACCGTGGGGGCGTACTCGGTCCACAACTGGGCCTGCACACCGAGCAGACGACCCGAGACGTCCGGGTCGGTCGGTGGTTCGTGCTCGTGGACCGTGCGCAGCCCGAGCACCAGGCCCGGCTCCGCGTGCGGCTCGTCGGGGGAGTCGGTCTGCGCGTAGTCCAGGTACGAGGCGCGGTGCTGGCTGCTGATCACGGGGTGGCCGCGCTTGAGCGCGATCCGGGTGTGCTCGGGATCGCGCCAGGACATCACCGCGAACTCCGTGGGCAGCCCCTCCCCGGTCTCGGCCCACACCACGGGGGTCCGTCCGCGCTGGAGGAGATGGGCGCCGATCCGGCCCAGGAACCAGTCCCGCAGCGCGTCCGTGTGCGCCAGCCCCTCGGCGGCGGCCCGGGCCCGCGCCACCGGGCTCGCCGCCCACTCGGTGGTGGGGCACTCGTCGCCGCCGATGTGGATGTGCCGGGACGGGAAGACGTCGACGACCTCGTCGAGAACGGCGCGGCAGAAGTCGAGGACCGGCTCGTGGACACCGAACACCGTGTCGCACACGCCCCAGAGGGGCCACACGTCCAGCCGCCGCCCGGGAACGTTGCCCAGCTCCGGGTACGCGGCGAGCGCGGCCCGCGCATGGCCCGGCATCTCGATCTCCGGGACGACGGTGACACCGCGGGCGGCGGCGTACGCGACAAGGTCCAGCAACTCCCGGCGCGTATAGGCCCCTTCGTGCGGAACGGGGCCGGCGCGCCGTCCGCCGACCTCGGTCAGCAGCGGGTACGCGGCGACCGGCATCCGCCAGCCCTGGTCGTCGGTGAGATGCAGGTGCAGCACGTTGAGCTTGTGCAGAGCGAGCAGATCGACGGTGCGGCGCAGCACGGACACCGGCTGGAAGTGCCGGGCCACGTCGAGCAGGAAGCCGCGCCAGGAGTGCCGGGGCACGTCCGTGATCTCGACGCAGGGCAGCCGCCACGCGACGCCTGGCCGAGGCGCCCCGGAGAGGGCCTCGACCGGCAGCAGCTGACGCACCGTCTGGATTCCGCGCAGCAGCCCCGTGAGGTGTGCGGCGCGCAGGAGGACGGCGTCCGGGGCGACCGTCAGGCCGTAGCCTTCGGCGCCCAGGCCGCCGAGGTCCGGATCGAGCGCGAGCACGAACGCGCCGTCGGGGGAGACGGGCAGCGGCAGCCCGGTGGCGGGGGCGAGGAGGGTGCGGAGCAGATCGGCGGCGGCTCCGGCGCCGGGGGAGACCCGGACCGACGTCGTTCCGGACAGAGTGAAATGACCGGGCCGATGGGTGAGTTGAGTGGGGAGAGGGACGAGTGCGGGCAGGGGTGCGGGCACGGAGAACCTCCGAGGCGAGGGCGTCAGCCCTTGACGGCGCCGGCCGCGAAACCCGACGTCACATGCCGCTGGAGCAGCAGGAAGATCGCCAGGGCGGGCAGCGCGAACAGGGTGGAGGCGGCCATCGTGGCGCCCCAGTCGGTGCCGAACGTGTTCTGGAAGGAGGACAGCCACACCGGCAGCGTCCGGTGGTCCTGCTCCTTGATGATGAGGAAGTTGGCGTACGCGAACTCGTTCCACGCCGTGATGTAGCCGAACAGCGAGGTCGCCATCAGGCCGGGCGCGAGCAGCGGAAACGCGATGTGCCGGAACGCGCCGACCCGCGTACAGCCGTCGACCTGCGCCGACTCCTCCAGCTCCTGGGGAATCGTCGCGATGAAGCCGCGCAGCACCACGATCGTGAACGGCAGCGTCATCATGAAGTAGACGAGCGTCAGGGTGGGCAGCCGGTCCAGCATCCCGGTGTCCCGCGAGATGATGTACACGGGGATGATCAGCGACTCCCACGGTGCCATCTGCGCGACGAACACCATCAGCATGAAGTGCCGCCGGCCGCGCCAGCGCATCCGGGCCACGGCGAACGACGCGCCGAGCGCCACGAGCAGCGCCAGTGCCACCGCGGCGAGGGTGACCAGCACGCTGTTGCGCCAGAAAAGCCCGAACCCGTCGGCGTCGACCGCCCGTCGGAAGTGGTCGAAGGTCCAGCTCTGCGGCAGCAGTTGAGGGTTGTCCGACTGGATGTCCCGGGACGGCTTGAAGGCCGTGGTGACCATCCAGTACACGGGGAACAGGCACACGACGACCGTGACGGTCGCGGCGATGTTCAGCGGGAGGCGGCGCAGTGCGCGCGGCGTGCTCACAGCTCGGTCTCCTGTCGGAACATCTGCCGGAAGTAGGCGACGAGCACCCCGGACATCAGCAATACGGTGATCATGGACGCCGCGGAGCCCAGGTCGTAGCGCTGCTGGGCGAGCGCGGTCTGCACCGCGTACACGGGCAGGATCGTCGTCGCGTCGCCCGGACCGCCCCGCGTCATCACCCAGATCTGCACGAACGCCTTGAAGGTCCAGATCACTTCGAGCGAGAGCACCAGCATGAAGATCGGCCGCACGATCGGCAGCGTGATGGACCGGAAGATCCGCGGCCCCGACGCGCCGTCGATCCGGGCCGCCTCGTACAGCTCGGCCGGCACGGTGGTCAGCGCCGAGTACAGGGTGATCGCCGCGAACGGCACCGACTGCCACACCACCAGCGTCACCAGGATCGCGAACGCCGCCGAGCCGTGCGCCAGCCACGGATAGCCCTCGAAGGACGTGAACCCGAGCCCGGTCAGGGCGTGGTTGACGATGCCGAACTCCGAGTGGAACAGCCACTGGAAGACGGTCGTCGCCGCCACCACCGGCATCGCCCACGTGAGCACCAGCGCACTGAGCACCGCCGTGCGCCCGAACCGGCCGAGACGCTCGATCATGAGCGCCACCAGCGTCGAGAGCACCATGATGAGCGCGACACTGAGGGCCATGAACAGGAACGTGCGGCGCACCACCGTCCAGAAGCGCGGATCGGTGAGCAGGGTCGTGTAGTTGTCGAACCCGACGAAGGGCGCGTCACCCAGGATGAGCTGGCGCAGTCCGAAGTCCTGGAAGGAGATCAGGACCGTCCGGGCCAGCGGGTACACCAGCAGATACAGCATGCCGAGCACGGCGGGGGCGATCAGCAGGTAGGGCCAGACGCCGGACATGGTGGGGCGGCGGGGCGGGCGCGGTGGGCGCCGGGCCGGCCGGGACAGAGGGCGGCGGGGCGCGGTCCGCTCGCGGACGACCGACACGGCGCACACTCCTTTCGGGGAGGCGAGGCCCGGCGAGGACGCCGGGCCCGAGGGAGCCGGGGACAGGGCGTGGGCGTCAGGAACCGGCGTTCATCGCCGACGTGATCGCCTCGGACGCCTTCTTCGCCTCACCGGCCGGGTCGCCACCGGTCAGCACCGCCGTCAGATAGTCCTTGATCGGGTTCTTCGCCTCGACGGCCGCCCAGCCCGGCGTGTTCGGCGTCGCGTGCCCGACGGCCGCGCCCACCGCCATCGCGGACGCTCCCGGATCGGCGGAGACCGCGCTCGCGAGCGTCGTCCTGTTCGGCACGTAGCTCATGGCGACCGCCAGCTTCTTCTGCCAGGCGTCGCCCGTCAGCGCCTTGACGAAGGCGTACGCCTCCTCCTGGTGCTTGGCCACGGCCGGGATCACCAGGTCCGAGCCGCCCGTGAACACCGCTCCCGGAGTCCCGGCCGTCTTGCCGGGGATCGGGAAGAAGCCCAGCTTGCCCTTGAGCTCCGGGTTGTTCTGGGCGACGACGTTCGCCCCGCCCGGCGTGGAGATCACCTGGGCGACCTCGCCCTTCGCCATCACCTCGGCCTGCGGCGGCTGTGCCTCGTCGGAGTCCTTGGGGCCCTTGCCGAGCGCCTGGAGCTTCTTGTAGAAGGCCATCGCCCGCCCGGCCTCGGGCGAGTCCAGGGATCCCTTCCACTTGCCGCCGGACTCCTCGGCCAGGTCACCGCCCTCGTCCCAGACGAAGCCCGCGTACGTGTACCAGTTCTGCCCCGGCAGGTAGATGCCCTGCTGCTTGCCCTTGTTCAGCTTGCGGGTGGCCGCGACCCACTGGTCCCGCGTCTTGATCGTGGACGCGTCGACACCGGCCTTCTCGAACAGGTCCTTGCGGTAGACGACCACCCGGTTCGCGGCGTAGTACGGGATGCCGTACTGCTTGCCCTCGTACGCGCCCGGCTCGGCGAGCCCCTTCAGCCAGTCCTTGCCGCCGAGATCGTCGACCTTGCCGCTCAGGTCGGTCAGCCCGCCGCTCTGGGCGAACTGCGCGACCTGCGTGTTGCCGCTCTCGATCACGTCGGGTGCGTCGTTGCTGGCGAGGGCCGCGGTGACCTTCCCGCCGATGCCGTCCCACTCCTGGATCTGCACCCGCACGTCGATGTCGGGGTGCGCGGCCTCGAAGCCCTTCACGAAGTCCTTCTGGAAGGCGGCCGACACGCTGTCGCGCATCAGCCACACGTCGATCCTGGTGCGCCCGCCGGCCGAGTCTCCGTCGGAGCCGGACGAGCTGCTGCAGGCACTGAGCCCGGCGACCGCGACGAACGCGGACAGGCCGGCGAGGAAGCGGAGCTTCACGGTTCACCTCTGGGGGACGGACCTGACCAGTTGGCAACTGGTCAGGTGACCTCTGATGAGGCAGAAAGCTGGCATAGACCATTGGCCCCGTCAACCCCCTGGTAAAACATGGGTAGTTAGGCAAGCGCTTGGCGATCACCACGGCTGCGTGGTCAACTGGTAAGGCAACTGGTTGTACGTACGTAAGGGAGGCGGACGTGAAGGACGCGCAGGGGGATGCGCAGGGTGCGGTGCTCAAGCGGGAGCGGGTGCGCGACCACATCCTCGAACTGATCGAGTCCCACCGCCCCGGCGACGCCATCCCGTCCGAACGGGCGTTGTGCGCGAGTCTCGGCGTCTCCCGGCCCACGCTGCGCGCTGCCGTCGATGAACTCGTCGCCGCCGGACTTCTCGTTCGCGAACACGGCCGCGGGATGTTCGTCGCCCCCGAGAAGATCACCCAGGAACTCGTCCCGCAGGAAACGGGGCTGACGCTCCCGCAGGCGTCCGGTGCCTGGTCGAGCCGGCTCCTGGAGTTCACCACGATCCCGGCGGGCGCCCGCGTCGGCCGCAAGCTGCGGCTCTCACCCGCCGCGCAGATCGTGTACGTGGCCCGCCTCCGCCTCGTCGACGGGGCGCCGATGGCCATCGAGCACCTGCACATCCGCGCCGACCTCGTCCCGGGCCTCAGCGCTCGGGAACTGGAGGACGGTGACCTGTACGAGCATCTGCGGACCCACCACGACGTGCACGTCCAGGAAGCGGTGCAGGCCATCGAGCCCACGGTCGTCACCCGCGCCGAGGCCGATCTGCTGGAGGTGCCCGAGCTGTCCCCGGCGCTGCTCGTCGAGCGCCTCACCTCGGACACCGAGGGCCGGCCCGTCGAGTACGTCCATTCGCTCTACCGGGGCGACCGCTACCGGATCGTCTCCCGGCTCACGCTCGGGCCCGTCGCGGCGCCCGTCGCCCCGCTGCCCGGACACCACCCGGGCATCCCGCCCGGCGACTTCGCCCACCGCGACACGGTCGCCTCCATCACGCGTGGCGACGTGCAGACGCCCTGAGCCTGGTTACGGTTCCGTCATGGCCGACTACCGCATCGAAACCGTACGCAATGGCGAACGCGACTGGACCGCCCGCAACGACCGGGGAGCCGAGGTCCGCATGGCGCCCGCGGACGTCCCCGGCTCCCAGCCCTCCTTCACCCCCGTCGAGCTGCTTCTCGCGGCGCTCGGCGGCTGCGGGGGACTCGTCGTGGACCGTACCGCCCGCACCGTGCCCCACGACGATCTGCGCATCACCGTGGAGTCCGTCTCCCGCCCCGAGGACGACGGCCGCGTCGGCACCTTCAAGGTCTCCTACGAGATCACGCTGCCGGAGGGCGACACCGCCGCGGCCGAGGCCCTGGAGCGCGGTATCCGGCTGACCCACGAGAAGCACTGCACGGTCAGCCGCACCGTCGAGCACGGGGCACGCCTCGAAGCGTTCGGGCCCGACGGCACGATGCTGTTCATGGGCGGCTGACCGGGGGCGGACATGGCGAGGCCCCAACAGGCCGGTACAGCGAGCCTGTTGGGGCCGATCCGAGAATCTCGTGCCGTTCATCCGAACGGCACGGTCGCCGTGGCTACGGCAGGCTGTGCACCTTCGGCCCCACGGAGTTGGACCACGCGCTGCCCGCCGTGGCGTCCCAGTTCGTGGACCAGGTCATCGCGCCGCGCAGCCCCGGGTAGGTCTTCCCGGGCTTGAACGAGCCGCAGCCCGTGCCCCGCGCAAGGCAGTCGAGCGCGTTGTTGACCACGGACGGGTCCACGTAACCGCTGCCCGCGCCGCGCGTGGAGGCCGGCACGCCGAGCCCGACCTGCGACGGGTCGAGGCCGCCCTCCAGCTGGATGCAGGCGAGCGCGGTGAGGAAGTCCACCGAACCCTGGCTGTAGACCTTGCCGTCGCAGCCGAGCATCGAACCGCTGTTGTAGTACTGCATGTTGACGACCGTGAGGATGTCCTTCACGTTCAGCGCCGTCTTGAAGTACTCGCCGGACGTCGACTGCATGTCGATGGTCTGCGGCGCCATGGTCAGGACGAACTTGGAGCCCGCCTTCGCCGCGAGCGCCCGCAGCGCCTTCGTCATGTAGGTGGAGTTGAGGCCGTTCTCCAGGTCGATGTCGACACCGTCGAAGCCGTACTCCTGCATGAGCGCGTACGCGCTGTTGGCGAACGCGGTCGCGGAGGCGTCGCTGTTGACCGAGATGCTGCCCTTCTCGCCGCCGACCGACAGGATCACCGACTTGCCCGCCGTGTGCTTCGCCGCGATGTCCGCCTTGAAGTCGGCGGCGGAGGCGTAGCCGACGGCCGGGTCGAGGTTGAAGGTGATCTGGCCGGGCGTGGTCGTCGCGTCGGCGAACGACACCGCGATGATGTCGTACTGCGAGGAGACGTCACGGAGCTTCTGCACGGTGGCGCCGTTGTTGAAGTTCTGCCAGTAGCCGGTCAGCGCGTGCTTGGGCACGGTGCCGCCGCCGGGGTTCCCGCCCCCGGTGGCCGCCGTCCGCGCGCTCACCGCGGTCGACTTGGCGGACTCACCGGCCGCGTTGGTGGCACTGACCTGGAAGCTGTACGAGGTGTCGGCGCTCAGTCCGGTCACCGTGGCGGACGCGCCCGTGGTCGAGGCGACCTTCGTGCCGCCCCGGTACACGTTGTAGCCGGTCGCGCCGGAGACGGGCGACCAGGACAGGTCCACCGTGGAGGACGTGGTCGCGCCCGCGGCGAGCCCGGACGGCGTGCCCGGGATCTGCACCGGGTCTGTGCCGCCGCCCCCGTCGGGGCCGAAGACGTTCACGTCGTCGACGTAGTACGCGCCCTGCCCGTACCAGCCGTGCGTGTAGATCGTGACGGACGTCGTGTTCGCGCCGGTCTTGAAGCTGGTGGTCAGCTGCTGCCACGACGAGGCGCCGGGCGTCCACGTCGACACGTCGGTGGTCCCGGTGCCGCTCGCCCCGAGGTACACATAGCTGCCCTGCACCCAACTGCTCAGGGTATACGTCGAGTTGGCCTTCACCGCGACGGTCTGGCTGCACTGGGCGGTGTCCTGGCCCGCCGGTGTGGCCTTGAGCGCCTTGGCGCCGCCGTGCACGGGGGAGGAGACCGTGGCGCCGCTGCCCGCGGTACAGGTCCAGTTGCTCAGGTCCGACTCGAAGCCCGCGTTCTTGGCGACGTTGACGTCGGCGGCCTGGGCGGGGGCGGCGAGCGCGGTCACACCGAGCGCGGCCGCCGAGGTGACGGCGAGCGCTGCGGCAAGGCGCCGGGGTGCGCCGGGTCTGCCATGACGTGCACGGTCCACAGAATGCCTCCGGGGGAGAGGAGAAGGGCGGATGTGAACGACGGTGGCCACCGCTGTCGTGCGCCCAAGTTGGTCCAGACCATTCGCGTTGTCAAGACCTCTGGAGCGACAAGGAGTTCGGAACGTGCGAGAGCGGCGCCGGACCCGAGGTCCGGCGCCGCTCCGAAAGGGGCCCCGCGGCCCGCCGGCGAGGGTTCGTCAGAGCAGTCCCCGCGCGTACGCCGCCTGCCCCACGTGCTGCAGATCGTCCGAGAGAACGCTCACCAGGCGCACCCCCAGCGTCACCGGCGGATCCCAGCGCTCGTCGACGATCCGGTCCAGATCGGCGGGTGTGAGCCCGGAGAGGTGGCTCAGGGTCTTCTCGTGCACGGCGTCGTAGTAGTCGAGCAGCAGGTCACCGGAGGCGACACGCACCTGGCCGACCTCCTTCGCCGTGTGCCCGTACCCGGTGTCCGTCTTCGAGAGCGGCAGATCGAAGCGCTCGGCCCACCCGTCGGCGAGCCACACCTGGTCGGTCCCGGCCGCGTCGGCGACATGGTCGTCCTGCACCCGCGTGAGATGCCAGATCAGCCAGGTGATGGAATTCGCGCCGTCACCGGGACGCGCCTGCAACTGCTCCGGAGAAAGCCCCTCGACGACCGCGTGCACCTCTTCCTTAATGCGGTTGTAACCCTCAATGAGTACGTCATGTGAGTGCATGGTGTGCAGTGTCGTCGACGCGGCGCATTTCGGCCAACGGAGGCCGCGAATATGCCGGAAGACTGGCGTGAAAAGCGTGGTGACAGGGAGCGGCGAGTGCCGATACTCGACAAGTGGGACGGTTGAACATTGTTCGGAATCGGCGGGCCGCGGTAGTCGGCAGACCCATGGAACGGCTGCTCCCGCCGTACGGGTCGATTACTGATCACTCGCCACCGCGAAAGTGATCATAGGCGCCAGGCAATGGGGGAGATCGTGCACGACGAATTCCTGTGCCACGTCACCGCATACGGAATATGCGGCGGGCAGCGCGTGGGTGTCCCGCTCGGCACCTACCGTGCCCCGACCCTCCCCCTCGCCCTGTGGTGGCTGCGCGACCGCGCCACGTGGATCGCCGAACGTCTCGACCCCCGGCCCGAGCTGCCGCACGTGCCCGAGGGCGCCCTGATGCCGGTCGCCGCCGACGCCCCCGACGTGCCCTCCCTGCTGCGGGCCTGGTGCGCGGACACCGAGCACCAGGAGCGCGTCGCCGAGGAGCTCGCGGGCGGCCGCCTCGTCCGGGTCGCCACCCGCGACGACACCACCGAGTACGAACTGCTCGCCGAGTCCGTGGACGCCCTGCGCATGGCCCGCACCGTGCCCCGCGCCGAGGCGCCCGTGTGGGCGTCGGTATGACCTGACTAATCGCCGTCGCGGGTGAATGCGCGCGTGACGGCGGGTGGGCACGGGGAGTGTGGTCACGCACAGTGAGAACCACCACCTCGGGGCCGCCCACATGAAACACAGATCCGCATGCGCCGTCGCACTGCTCGTCGCCGCCGCACTCGTCCCGGCCGCGTCCGGCGCTCAGGCCGCGAAAGGCCCGGGACAGGTCTGTTTCTGGACCGAATCCGGCCAGCACGGCCAGGCATGGTGCTATGCGCCACCCGGATACGCGGAGGCCGAGAACGGCACGCAGCGCCGTGCCGCCTCCTTCGAATCGCGCGTCGGCCAGAGCGTCTACGCGATCAGCTACACCGTTTCCCACTGCCTCTACCGGGAGATCCGTCGCGACGACTACTCCGAGAACTGGGAGTGGGCCGACAAATTCGACGGCGTGAGCGACAACACCATGGGATGCGAGCGGGGCTGAACCGGCCATGATCCATCGCCCCCGCGTCCGGGCGCTCGCGTTCGTCACGGGCGCCCTGCTGCTCGCCGGCTGCGCGAGCCGTCCGACAGGCCCCGCCCGCTCGCCGGACGACACCATCAGAGCCGCCCAACAGGTGCTCACCGACCGCTGTCTGACCGATCGGGGTCTCACCCCGCCCCGGCCCGGACAGCGCGCGAGGAGCGCGGCCGACGAAGAGCGCGTCGCCGACGCCCTGTTCGGCAGGCCGCCCGCCGAACTGTCCCTGACCCTGGCGAACGGCATCCCCGTCCGCGCCCACACCGACGGCTGCCTCGCCGCGGCCCAGCGCACGCTCTACGGCGACCAGAAGCGCTGGTTCCGGGTGTCGACCGTCGTCAACAACCTCAAGCCCGAAGCCGCCTACCGGCACAGGTCGCTCACCGCCGTGCGCGAGCGGCACCGGGCCGACCTGACCGCGTGGCAGCACCTGCGATCCCATGCGCTCGACGTCTCCGCACGGATTCTGCGCACCACGCCCGACACCACCGGAGGAACCCCGTGAAGCATCCGCTCGCCCTGCTCGCCGCCGCCGCTCTCGCCCTCGGCGGCGCCGCCGTCACCACCACCGCGTACGCCGCCCAGTGCCCCAGCGGCGAATTCTGCGCCTGGACCGACGCCGACTACACCGGAATGCGCTGGAACTGGTCCGGCGACGACCGGGACTGGGAGCCCGGCATCCAGGACGAGGACTCCTCCTGGGCCAACCACGGCATCTCAGGACCCGGCATCAAGGACCACGTCCAGGTCTACGAGAACCCCGGACTGATCGGCCTCGGCACGGTCTGTCTGGCACCCGGCCAGGAGATCCCCCACGACGGCTGGGGCAACGACAGCGGCGACTCGCACACCTGGAAGATGGAGTGCTGACACCGCACTGAACCCGAACTCCCGTCCCGGCGGCAGGAGTTCAGAACGCGTCCGCCGTGTGCGGCAGCAACCCGGCGGAGAGCGCGGCGTCGAGCATCGGCGCCGCGCCCGGCGTGTGCTCGGTGACCAGGCCGGCCGTCACCAGCGCGCGGACCGTCACCGAGCCCATGAAGGCGCAGGCCAGATCGCGCACCTCCAGGGACAGGTCGGCGGCATCGCCGGTCGGGGCGTACGAGAAGCCGTCGGGGGACGCGATCAGCCGGAACGTGCCCTCGTTGGCGGGCAGTCGCGGATCGCGGACGTCGAGCACCACGTTCACCGGCGCGCTCCAGGAACGGGCCGCCAGCGCCGCGCGGACGTCGACGAGCCGCACCCACAGCGCCGGGAACTCCTCCGTGACCCGCACCTGGTCCGGATCGCCCGCGAACAACGTCAGCGGATCGTCGACCGGCCGCCCCCAGGCCCGTACCCGGTCCGTCAGATCGATCCCGGCCAGATAGCTCCACAGCGCCGCCGCGACCTGCGGTGAGTCCGCCTCCAGCTCGTCCAGACGCACCAGGCCCTTCGCCTGCGACGCCGCGTCGCCCTGCTTCGTGCGGTAGATCGCGTACCCGGCGAGCGGCTCGCCGAGCGCCACCACCCGGGCCGGCGAGAACTCCTCGTCCTCCTCGTCCTTCTCGGCGAGCCACTCCTCGCGCCACCAGTCGCGCGTGCGCGCGAGCCGCCCCGCCCGACGGGACCTGGTGCCCTCGAAGTACGGACCGAGCACATCGGGCGCCGCCTCGGCGTCGACCAGACGCAGGGGGCGGGGATCCGGCGCGATGCGCAGGGCCAGCGGACGGCGCGTGTCGATCTCCACCGTCGTGCCGTACGTACCCGGGCCGAAGCCGAAACGCCCGTAGATCGACGCCTCCGAGGCCCACAGGGCGACCAGCGGCGCCCCCTGGGCCACGCAGCGCGCGAAGAGTTCGCCGATCATCCCCGACAGCACACCCCGCCTGCGGTGCGTCGGTGCCACGGAGACGAACGTCAGCCCAGGACAGGACAGCGCGCCGCCCCCGGGCACGGAGAGCTCGAAGGGGTGCGCGGCCGCGAAACCCACCAGCTCGTCACCCTCGTACGCGCCGATCCGCAGGCAGGTGGCGAGCATCTTCTCGTGCCGGCGCCGCTGGTCGCTCTCCGGTGTCTCGTGGAAGACGAGGTAGGCGAGAGCCAGGGCGCGGGGGATCTCCGACTCGGGAACGTCACGGAACTGGACGGAAGGCGCATTCATGATCATCCAGCCTAGTCGTGAGCCTTCGCCCACGCGAGCGGCCTCGGCGGTGTCCGCTTCGCTGCGACCGTCCGGGTGGCGGGGTCCGGGCCACCCTCGGCCGCGCGGCAGCGGAGTCCTCCGAGGCGCACCCCTTCTTCCCGGGTTCCGTGCGCTACGGATGCACACCGCAGCCGATTTTTCTCAGCCGTGACCCCGGACGAGTCCGAGACGCACGCTGAGCCGCTGCATGCCGCGCCGCGCATGGCTCTTGACCGTGCCCAGCGGCCAGCCGGTGCGCTCGGCGATCTGCGGCTGGGTCAGATCCTCGTAGAACGCCAGACACAGCACGGTGCGCTGCTGCACCGGCAGCCTCGCCAGCTCCTGGGTCACCACGATCCGGTCGAGCACCGAGTCCACGGAGGCCGTCTCCGCCGTGTGCCGGGAGGCCGCCAGGTCGACGAGGGTCGCACGGCGGGCGCGGGCCGCGAGCGCGTCCGCGATCCGGCGCCGGGTGATGCCTGTCAGCCAGGCCGCCGCCGAGCCGAGTTCGGGCCGGTAACCGGAACGGCCGCGCCACGCCGCGAGAAAGACCTGCTGCACCACGTCCTCGGCGTCGCAGGCGTCGCCGAGCGCCCGCCCGGCGAGCCGGTGCACCAGCGGCGCCCACCGCCGGTACACCTCGGCGAGACACGCCGGGTCACCGGCGGCGATCCCGTCCGCCAGGACGGCCTCCGAGGCCGTGCGCAGATCGGGTGAGCGCCGTCGCACCGCTGTGCTCATCGATGTCTCGTCAACTCCTGGAAACGGTCGTGAACTCACCTCGTGGCGGCCATGACCGGGCGGACGGGCGCCACATCCGGCCGTGGCCCGGTCATCCTGGAAACGGCTTCGCCATCCCGGCAACCCGCATCGGTTGTGCGTCGTATCGTGAGGCGATGGACGAGGGGCGAGAGGCACGGCAGGCGTTACCGCCGCAGGAAGGCCCCGGTGTCACCACGGGAGCCCTCGCACGCCGGCTCGGCGTGTCGCCGACGACTCTGCGCAGTTGGGACCGGCGCTACGGCCTCGGTCCCGTCCAGCGCTCCAGGGGCCGGCACCGCCGGTGGACGGACGAGGACATCGCGGTCGTCGAGGAGATGTGCCGGCTCACCACGACGGGCCTGCCGCCCGCCGAGGCCGCACGGCTGGCCCGCAAGCGACTGGTGACGGGGCCCGCTTCGCTGCCGCGGCAGGGCCGGGTCGCCGCCGGAGCCCCCACCCCCGCCGCGCTGGAGCGGCTGACCCGGGGCATCTCCCGCGCCGCGACCCGGCTCGACTCACCCACCGTGCACGGCCTGTTCACCGACGCCGTGCGCACCTACGGCCTGGTGCACACCTGGCAGGACGTGATGGTGCCGGTGCTGCACGCGGTGGGCCGCAAGTGGGAAGAGGCGGGCGACCGGTACGTGGAGGTCGAGCACCTGCTGTCCTGGCACGTCTCCCGCACCCTGCACCAGGCCGTCCCCGTCGCCCCGGTGTCCACGCTGCCGCCGCTCGTCCTCGCCTGCGTACCCGCCGAACAGCACGTGCTGCCGCTGGAGGCGCTGAGCGCCGCGCTCGCCGAACTCGGCATACCGCAAAGGATGTTCGGCGCCGCCGTGCCCGTCGAGGCGGTCTCCGCCGCCGTGCGCAGGACCGGGCCGCGCGTCGTCGTGCTGTGGGCGCAGGCCCGCTCCACGGCCAGCCTGCCGCTGGCCCGCCACCTCGCCGAGACCCACTGGGGCGTGCGCGGGGCCCGCGGCAAACCCGCCGTGATGCTGTGCGGCCCCGGCTGGGCGGGCCGCAGCGTGCGGGGCGCGCTGCGGCCGTCGACCCTGCCGGAGGCGCTGCTCCAGATCGGGCGGCTGTACCCGGAGATCAGTCGAGACCCCGCGCCCGCTTGAACCGCGCGAGGCCGTCCGACAACTCGACGATCGGGTCGGGATAGTCGAGCGCGGCCCGCTCCAGGCCCTTCAGCTTCCACGGGCGGTGCACCGCGCCGCCCTCCACCTCGGCCAGTTCCGGCACCCATTGCCGCACATAGGCGCCGTCCGGGTCGTACCGCTCGGCCTGTGCCAGCGGATTGAGCACCCGGTTCGGCCGGCTGTCCGTTCCGGTGCCCGCCATCCACTGCCAGTTCAGCTGGTTGTTCGCCACGTCGCCGTCCACCAGCAGGTCCAGGAAGTGCCGGGCGCCGACCCGCCAGTCCACGTACAGCGTCTTCACGAGGAAGCACGACGCGATCAGCCGGCCCCGGTTGTGCATCCAGCCCTCGTGCCGAAGCTGCCGCATCGCCGCGTCCACCACCGGATAGCCGGTGCGGCCCTCCTGCCACGCCTCGATGTCCTCGCGCGCTGAGCGCGCGGTGCGCCAGCGGTCGCCCTGGCTGCGGTAGTCGGCGTGCGCCGCCGCCGGGCGCGCGGCGAGGACCTGGTGGTGGAAGTCCCGCCAGGCGAGCTGCCGTACGAACGCCTCCGCGCCCGGGCCGCCCGCGGCCCGCGCACGCGTCGCCGCCTCCACCGGACCGATCGTGCCGAAGTGCAGATGCGGGGAGAGCTTCGAGGTGGCGTCACCGGCCATGTCGTCGTGGCGGTCCTCGTACGCGGAGATCCCCGACCGCAGCCACGCCGTGAGGCGCTTGCGGCCCGCCTCCTCACCGCCCTCCGCGAGCCCCGGCGACACCCCCGGCACCTCGCTCCGCTTCGGCAGCGGCGCCGAGCCGACCCCCTCGGGCACCGTGATCGCGCGCGGCGCGCGCACCACGGAGCGGACGGGCTGCTGGTCCCAGTGCCGGTGGTAGGGGGTGAACACGGCGAAGTGGTCCTTGCCCGCGGGCGCCACCTCCCCGGGCGGCACACAGGTCACCACCGCGTCATGGACGACCACCTCGCAGCCCAGACCACGCAGCGCGTCGCGCAGCGCGTCCTCGCGCCGCCGCGCGTAGCGGCTCACACCGCCCGCGAGATGCACCGCGCACGCGTCGGTTTCCGACACCACCTTGGCGACCTCGTCCGTCACCTCGCCGTCCCGCAGGATCAGCCGTCCGCCGCGCTCGCGCAGCCCCGCGTCCAGATCCCGCAGACAGTCCGCGAGGAACGCCTCCCGGTTCGGCACGGTGAACGCCGCCGCGTCGATCCCGCTGTCCCGGACGAACAGCGGCACCACCGCGTCGGATGCGTCGAGGGCGGCCCGCAGCGGCGGATGGTCGTGCACCCGCAGGTCGGAGGTGAACAGGACGACACGGACACGCACGAACGACTCCCGGGGGAACGGTGGACAGACGCCTTCGTGAGCCCTTCCCCGGCGGGCCCGGCGCCGGATGCAGCGCTGGGCCGAACGGGTCGCCACGCAAGTGGGGAAGGGCCGTGCATGTACGCGACATGAGCGGGAAGGCGGAGAACAGGGACGACGGGACGCCACAGGGCGAGGGCGAACCGTCAGAGTGCGACGGGTGGAGGTGCCGGAGAGATGCGTGCAGAGGTGTTGCGACGGTTTTCCGCGGGAGGCCCGCGAGGGTCCTGGCCGGCCGAGGAGTACGCGGCGCGACTGCGCGCCCAGGGCCGCTCCGCGCGTGTGGTGATGGACCTGAAGACGGACGCGTTCCTGGTGGTGTCCGGGGACGCGGAGCACTCCGGCTGAACAGGGGAGCGGCCCGCGCACGCGCGGGCCGCTCCACCCTGTACCGAGCCCCCGGCCCCGTGGCCGGGGGCTTTCAGCGCTGTTCGGCGCCCACCTCCGAGAGCCGCTCCCCACCGGCCTCGGCGGAGAGACGCGCGGTGACCCGGACCGTGCCGTCCTCGGGGGCCCGCACCGCCATCGTGCGACCGGGACGGGTGGTGTCGACCGCACCGCTCGCCGAGATCCCGACGACCGCACGGCTGCCCGCGGCCACCAGGTACCAGTGCTCCTTCGGCGACTTCCACCGCGTCGACGCCACCACGTGCTGCCCGAACCGGCTGCACGCCGCCGTGTTCCGCGCCTGCCCCACCAGCTCGGCGGGCGCGGTCAGCGACGAAGCGGGCGTCCGCAGCAGCAGGGCCACGTCGCCGGGACCCCGCCACGTCGAGGCGCGGGCACACATCCACACCGCGTGGCCGCCGCCCTCGGGCAGTTCCTGCTCGGCGAAGTCCCAGGCGTTGACGGCGCTCACGGCGCCGCCCTCCCACGACCCGAGCCGGCACGCGCCGCGCGCCCACGCGAGCAGCGCCTGACTGCTCGTCGCCTCACGGGGCTGCCGCGCCGGGGGAGTGCCGTGCCCCGGCAGCGGCGTGTACGTGAGGTGCACGGGCGAGAGCCCGCCGAGATCCGCGACCACGAACGCGTGGTGCTCCACGATCCGCGACGAGGAGCGCAGTTGCAGCACCGGACGCTTCGAGCAGTTCCCGGCCGCGACCACCGGGACCGCGTCGGTCACTCCGTCGCCCGACACGTGCAGCGGCTCGGCCGGGCTGTCGGGCCGCAGCAGATCGCGGGTCGTCGACTCGGCGACCCACGGGGCGGTCAGATAGCGGGCCGAGCCCTTGGACCTGGTCAGGACGACGACGGCGGCCGTGGTGACGTCCGCGTCGTCCGCCCGGGCGAGGTCGAGCGCGGCGGGCTTGTCGCCGTCGGCGTCGGTGTACCGGGCCAGCCGGTCGCCGTCGCTGAACAGGACCACGCCCCGCCCGCCGAGGTCGCCCGCGTACAGCAGCTGCGGACTGCGCGGCGGCGCGTCGACCGGCGTGCCGGGCGTCGACGTCACCCGCACGTCGGTGGTGGGCTCCGCCCAGGTGGCGAGCGCACGGGACAGCAGGTCCTTGTCGTCCGTGCGGTCGCCGCGGGCCGGCCACGCCGTGAAGTCGACGCGGGAGGTGTCCGCCCACTGGTCCGGGGCGGTCCGCACCAGGCGGTCGGCCGAGAGGTACGGCGGCATGGCCGCGCGGGCCGACGTGGTCGGCCGCCCGGAGCCGTCCGTGGCCTGCGGGACGATCACCGCGGCCAGCGCGACGACGGCGGTCGCGCCCGCGAGCCACGCGGCCCGCTTGCGCCGGCCCCGACGCACCAGGTCGGTGGGCCGGCTCTGGACCGAACAGGCGTCGAACTCCTGGGAGCACAGCAGGGCTTCCGCGGCGGCCCCCGCGGCCTTGTCCAGGGCCTTGGCCGCCCGGACGCTCGTCGCGGCGTCGGGCACCCCGGCCGCCTCGAGGAGCGCCGCGGTCCGTCGGTCCGGCAGACCGTCGACGCGGCGCAGCACGAACGCGGCACGCGTCGGGGCAGGCGCGTCGGCGAGCGCCTGCCCCAGTGCGATCTCCTCCGCGCCGCCCGCGTGCGGGAACAGCCGCAGCCCCCACACCACGGGCAGCCTCGGCACCAGGGTCCGGGGCGGTGGCAGGGCGCCGGGCCAGCCGGCGGGGCGGTGGGCGGCGGACAGGGCCGCGCGCAGGACCCGTACCCGCAGGGCGTCACCGGTGACGGCGTCGCCGTCCTGCGGACCGCGCGGGCGGGGCACGAGCGTGCCGCGCGCCCCGGGCAGCGCCCGTTGCGCGGCTCCGTGGGCCAGCAGCACCCTGCGATGGCGGGAGAGGGCGGCGGGAAGAGTGAGGTACGCGAGCCGTACCAGCGCCGTGTACTGCGCCACGAGTGCAGCCTCGGCGCGGTCCTTGGCTATCCTGGTGCGCTTGACCGGACGGCCGGTTCGAAGAACGGACATGATCGGGCCTTTCGGATCGGAGGACGGACCGAACGACACGTCGGACCACGAGACGTGTCGACGACCGTCAAACGACCGGAACCCGATGCGGTCACTCGGCCGACCGATCAGGACTGCGAAGCCCGAGTCGGGGTATCAGCATGGCTGCGGGGGCCTCGCCACACGGGCCGGCCGGCGAGAGAGACATGGATGAGCGAGTACACCGAGTGCATGGGCGGACAAGTGATCCGATCGGGCTTCGAGGCGTCGGTCGAGCCGCTGCGGCAGGTGACGCACTACACCGGTGAACCGGGTTGCATAGCCGACGCGCGCGCCTTCACCGGCGCTTTCCTGACCCGCCTCCGCCAGGAGTGGTGCGTGGGTCTCGACGCCCACGTGACCGGTGACGTGATGCTCATCGTGAGCGAACTGGTCACCAACGCGGACCGGCACAGCGCGGGCCCCTACGTCCTGGAGCTGGAGGGGACGACGCGGCACATCGCCGTCACCGTCTACGACAGCAGCGCGGCCGTGCCCCTGCGCTACCCCAAGGACCCGGGGCGCATCGGGGGGCACGGCCTGGAGATCGTGGACGCGCTCGCCGAGGTCACCGTGGAGCGGGTGCCCGTCGGCAAACGCGTCAGGGCAGTGCTGACACTGCCCTCCTGAAGGCTCGCCTCGGATCAGACGGTGTCCGCCTCGGCGAGCATCCCGGACCGCAACCGGGAGATCAGCTGCTTGATGAGGCGGGACACGTGCATCTGCGAGTACCCGAGCCGCTCACCGATCTCCGCCTGGGTCAGCTCCTCGACGAACCGCAGGTGAAGCAGTTGCCGGTCCCGGTCGCGGAGCCCGGCCAGGAGCGGGGCGAGCGACTGGAAGTCCTCGACGAGCTCCATCGCCCCGTCCTCGACGCCGATGAAGTCGGCGAGCACCGACTCGCCGTCCTGCCCGGCGTCACCACCGGTCAGCGCCGCGTCCAGGGACGCCGACGTGTACCCGTTCGAGGCGAGCTGGGCCTCCACGACCTGGCCCTCCGAGAGGTCCATCAGGGTGGCCAGTTCGGAGGTGGTCGGCTCCCGGTCCAGGCGGCTGCACAGCTCGTCGCGCGCCTTCGCCAGCTCCAGCCGCATCTCCTGCAGCCGGCGCGGCACGTGCACGGCCCAGGTCGTGTCCCGGAAGAAGCGCTTGATCTCGCCGCTGATGTACGGCAGCACGAAGGAGGTGAACTCGACCTCGCGCGAGATCTCGAACCGGTCGATCGCCTTGATCAGACCGATCGTGCCGACCTGGACGATGTCCTCGAAGTCCTCGGTGGAACCGCCCCGGTGCCGGAAACGACCGGCCGCGAAGCGGACCAGCGACATGTTCATCTCGATCAGCGTGTTGCGCGTGTACTGGTACTCGGCGGTGCCCTCCTCCAGCTCCGCGAGCCGCCGGAAGAACTGGCGCGACAGCTCCCGCGCGTCCAGTGGCGCCACCCGGCCGGGGTCGGAGATCTCGTACGCGGATGCCTCGCCGTCCGTGGTCCGGGTCCTCTGCGCCGTGACGTCCGTCCCGCTCATGGTGGAATCCACCGTCCCTCCCGCGCCGTGAGCCGGCGCAACACCCTGTTCCATCATGGTGTTCGGCAGTTACCCGCGAACTCGCCGGTCATGCACATTTGCTCAGGAGGTACGCCATCAACACGGCAGACACAGCAGGGGCGGTGCGCGAACTCGCCGCCGCGCTCCCCGGCAGCACCCTGGTCACGGACCCCGACGTGCTCGCCTCACTCGGCCACGACGACGCCGAGTGGGCGCCCGCGGGCCGGCCCCTGGCGGCGGTGCGCGCCACGTCCGCCGACGAGGTCCAGGCCGTCGTCAGGGAGTGCGCGGCCCGGCGGATACCTGTCGTCACCCGGGGCGCGGGCACCGGCCTGTCGGGCGGCGCCAACGCCGTCGACGGCTGCATGGTCCTCGACGTGTCGCGGATGAACCGCATCCTGGAGATCGACACCGAGAACCTGATCGCCGTCGTCCAGCCCGGCGTCGTCAACAACGACCTCAAGGCCGCCGTCGCCGAGCAGGGCCTGTGGTATCCGCCGGACCCGGCCAGCGCCCCCTGGTCCACGATCGGCGGCAACGTCTCGACGAACGCGGGCGGGCTTTGCTGTCTCAAGTACGGCGTCACCCGGGACTACGTCCTCGGGATGGAGGTCGTCATGGGCGGCCCCGCGGGCGAGTACGGTTCCCGCGTCCGGCTCGGCCGGCGCACCACCAAGGGCGTCGCCGGATACGACCTGACCAGCCTGTTCGTCGGCTCCGAGGGCACCTTCGGCGTCGTCACCGAGATCACGCTGAAGCTGCGGCCCGCCCCGGTGGGGGAGCCCCGTACCGTCGTCGGCGCCTTCGACAGCCTCGTCGCCGCGGGCGCCGCCGTCGCCCTGGTCACCAGCCGCGGCCTGGCCCCGGCCGCCTTCGAACTCCTCGACCGGGCCTGTATGCAGGCGGTCGAGGACTGGAAGCACCTCGGCATCGAGCCCGGCGCCGAGGCCATGCTGCTCGCCCGGATCGACGCCCCCGGCGACGCGGGCGCGGCCGAGGCGGACGCCATGGCCGCCGCGTTCCGGGAGGCCGGGGCGCTGTGGGCCGAGCAGTCCACCGACGCCGTCGAGGCCGAGGCCCTGTTCGACGTACGCCGTCTCGCCTATCCGGCGCTGGAGCGGCTCGGCCCGGTCCTCACCGAGGATCTGTGCGTGCCGCGCTCGGCCGTGCCTGAGATGCTCGCCACCATCGAGAAGATCGGCCACCGGCACGGCGTGCGCATCGCCACCATCGCGCACGCGGGCGACGGCAATCTCCATCCGCTGCTGATCACCGAGCCCGGCGACGAGGCGGCCCGCGTCGCCGCGCAGGCCGCCTTCGAGGAACTGCTCCAGGCCGCGATCGCCGCGGGCGGCACCGTTACCGGAGAGCACGGCGTGGGGCTGCTCAAGCGCGCCGGGATGCGCGACGAACTCGGTCCGTCCGTGCTCTCGTTGCAGCGTGCCGTGAAGCAGACCCTCGACCCGCTGGACCTGTTCAACCCGGGGAAGGTCGTCGGCGAGGACTGACCCTCCCCGGGCGTCACGTCAGCGCGGCAGCCCCGCCGGATCGGTGGCCCACTGCGTGTCCGGCTGATCCGTCAGCCGGTAGGACAGGGTGCCACCGGTCCGCAGAAGGCCCGCGTCCGTCCAGGACCGGTCGTGGTCACGGCCGTCGAGCCGCACCCCGGCGACGTAGGCGTGCGCGTCGTCGGCCGCCGGGGCGTCGACCACCAGGTCCGTACGCCCCGGCCGGTCCACCACCGCGTGCGGGAACAGCGGGGCGCCGAGCAGCAGGTCACCGCTGCCCGGCGCCTTCGGGTACAGGCCGAGCGCGGAGAAGACGTACCAGGCGGACATGGTCCCGAGGTCGTCGTTGCCGGGCAGGCCCGTGGGCCCGGTCCCGTACACGGTGTCGACGATCTCGCGGACCGTGGCCTGCGTCTTCCAGGGCTGACCGAGCGCGTTGTAGAGCCACGGCGCGTGGATGCCCGGCTCGTTCGTCGGGTCGTAGCGCAGCGCGTCGCCGCCCTTCACCGACCAGGAGCCGTCCGCCTTGTGGAAGAACCCGTCGAGGCGGCTCGCGGCGGTCTCCCGGCCGCCCATCGCGTCCGCGAGGCCCTGCACGTCCTGCGGCACCATCCAGGTGTACGTGGCGCTCGTGCCCTGCGCGAACCCCAGGTCGCTGCCGGGGCTGAACGGGGTCACCCACGACCCGTCGGCCTTGCGCGCCTGGATGTAACCGGTCTCCGGGTTGAACACATTGCGCCACCAGGTCCCGCGTTCGGTGAAGTACGCGGCCTCCTTCTCCCGGCCGAGCAGCTTCGCCCACGAGCCGAGCGCGGCGTCCGCGACCGAGTCCTCCAGCGTCTCGGCTGCCCCGCCCCAGCAGTGGCACACGTCCTGCGGCGCGTAGTGCGAGGTCAGGTACTGCGCCAGGTTCGGGCGCTGGCCCTCGCACTGCCCGGGGCAGCCGGCGTCCGAGAGACCCGCGTCGCGCGGCTCGGTCGCCTGCCGCGCCAGCGACTCGAAGGCGCCCTCGTAGTCGAAGTTCCGTACGCCCATCGCGTAGAAGGTGGCCAGCGTGGCGGCGGACGGATCGCCGGTCATCACGTGCGTGGCGCCGTTGATGTGCACCCAGCGGTCCCACACGCCGTCGTTCTGCCGCGCGAAGTTGTACAGCGACTGCGCGAAGTCCCCGGCCACCTTCGGCTTGAGCAGCGCGAGCAGCTGGATCTGCGCGCGGTACTGGTCCCAGCCCGAGAAGTTGCTGTACTGCGCGCTCTGCCCGCGCGCGAGGCGGTGCGGGGCGCCGTCCATGCCGGGATAGCGGCCGTCGGTGTCGCTGACGATGTTGGGCTGCATCAGGGAGTGGTAGAGCGCCGTGTAGAACGAGGTGCGCTGCGCCTGGCTCCCGCCGGAGATGCGCACCGCACCCAGCTCACGGTCCCAGTCGCCGCGCGCCTCGGCCGCCACCGCGTCGACGCTCGCCCGCGGCGCGATCTCCTCGCGCAGGTTGGTCTCGGCGCCCTTCAGGGACACGTACGAGATCCCGAGCCGCATGTGGACATCGTTGTCAGACGCCGTGTCGAAACCGACCCAGCCGCCGGAGCCGCGGCCCGCGCGGTCCGCGCCGGTCGCGTAGCCCTCGCCGCCGTCCGCGCTGGTGGACCCGGGGGAGACGGTGGCGTCCTTCCAGGTTCCGTACGAGGCGAAGGCCCGGTCGAAGGAGGCGCTGAAGTAGAGCTTGTAGTAGCTCTTGCGGTTGTTGGTGCCGCCGTTGGCCCGGCGCCCGCAGAACGCGCCGGTCAGCACCCAGCCGGTGACCTTGCGGTGCGCCCGGTCGATCTCGACGTGTGCGTCCTCGCTGCCGTTGAGCGAGTTGGAGGTGCGGAACAGCAGCGAGGCGGCCTTGTCGGAGGGGAAGGCGAAGTCGGCGACGCCCGCGCGGCGGCTCACCGCGAGGTCGGCCTTCGCGCCCGAGGCGAGGCCGAGCGTGTAACGGCCGGGCACCGCGCGCTCGTCGGTGTGCGAGAAGTCGGACGCGTACACCGCGTCCTTCGTGTCGGCCGAGGGGGACGAGGTGACGTCGCCGACGAACGGCATGATCGGCACGTCGCCCGCGGCGCCCGGATGACAGCCCGCGCCGTTGACGTGCGTGAGGCTGAGGCCCCGGATCCGGGTGGTGTTGTACGCGTAGCCGTTCGCCGCACCGGTGTTGGTCTGGTCGCCGGTGGTGCTGGTCGGGGACCAGGCGATCATGCCGTACGGGCGGGTGGCCCCGGGATAGGTGTTGCCGCCGTTCGCCGAGCCGATCAGCGGGTCGACGGAGGCGGTGGGGCGGTCCTGCGGCGCGGCGGCCGAGGCGAGCGGGCCGGGCACGGTCAGGGCGAGGGCGGTCGCCAGACCGAGCACGGCGAGGCGGCGCGCGGGCGCCGCGGATCTGTCGGGCACGGAGTCGGCCTTTCGTCGGTGGGGCTCGGAGCGCCGCCGAGCGTAGATCGCCGCGCCGTCCCGGGGAACGGGGCGGGACGGATCGCAGATGAACACCCGGTGAAAGCAGGCCACTTGCGTCACTTCGACGGCGCCGGACCGCCGCGTCGGCGAGACTGCGGTGGGGACAAACCCGGCAGTAGGGCAAGATCGACGACAGCGGCCCGTCCGCGGCGGTGCGGAACGGGCGACAACCGACAGTGCAGTGCACGGATGAGGGAGGCGGTCCCATGGCCCGGCCGATCACCGCGGGAGTGGACGGATCACCCGAGAGCGCGGCGGCGGCCGCCTGGGCGGCACGCGAGGCGGTACGGCGCGAACTTCCGCTGCGTCTGGTGCATGTCAGCGAGGCCGTGCCGGAGAGCCTCGCGCTCGCCGCCGACGAGGCCGCGCGCGTGCAGTGGGCGCACGACCTGCTGGAGGACGCCGAGCAGGAGATCGCCGAGCGCCACCCGGGTCTCTCCGTCACCATCGACGTTCTCGACGACGGCGCCCCCGCTGCGCTGACGGGCGCCGCGCGCGACGCGGAACTCCTCGTGCTCGGCTCGCGCGGCTACGGCACCCTCGTCGGATTCCTGCTCGGCTCCGTCGGCCAGCAGGTCGTCGCCACGACGGAGCGGCCCGTGGTCCTGGTCAGGGCGGGCGACGAGGCGAGCGGGGAGGCGGCCGGACGCGAGGTCGTCGTCGGCCAGGAGGGCGACGCCGAGGACAGCGCCGCCGCCCTGGAGTTCGCCTTCCGCACCGCGGCCGCCCGCGGCGCGACGGTACGGGCGGTGCGCGCCTGGAGCCTGCCGCCGGTGTTCGCCTACAGCCCGGCCTCGCTCCAGCTCCTCGACGAGTCCGGAGGCATCGAGCCGTACGAGAAGAAGGCCCTGGGCGCCGCCCTCGCCCCCTGGCGGGAGCGCTTCCCGGACGTGCCGGTCGTCGAGCACGTCGAGATCGGCAGCGCGGGCCAGGTGCTCCTGTCGGTGGCCTCCGGGGCCCAGCTCCTGGTCGTCGGACGCAGGGCCCGGCGCACCGCCGTCGGCGCCCGCATCGGGTCCGTCGCGCACGCCGTGCTGCACCACGCGCCGTGCCCGGTCGCGGTGGTGCCGCACGGCTGACGTGCGCCCTAGGTGTTCTCCTCGTCGGTCAGCGCCACCGCGCCGACCGGACAGGCCCGCACCGCCTCCTTCAGCAGGGGATGCTCCCCGGCCGCCGTGGCGTGACCGGGGAGCACCTCGCTGAGTCCGTCGTCGTCCTGCGTGAACACGTCCGGCGCGGTCAGCGCGCACATGCCCGCGCCCACGCACCGGTCCTTGTCGACCTCGACCCGCACGGCGCTCACCACGCGACCGGCAGTTCGAGCATGCCCTGGATGGTGTCCCCGGGCTTGAACGGGATGTCCTCGGCGGGGGCCGCGAGCCGCAGCGCGGGGAACCGGTTCAGGAGACCGTCGAGGGCGATCTCCAGCTCGGCGCGCGCGAGGTTCTGGCCCAGGCACTGGTGGATGCCGAACCCGAACGCCAGATGGTGGCGCGCGCTGCGGTCCCAGTCGAGGCTCTCCGGCGCCGCGAAGGCCCCGTCGTCGCGGTTGATCAGCGACGTGGAGAACACGACGCCCTCACCGGCCCGAACGGTCGACCCGGCCACGTCCATGTCCTCCTTCGCGATCCGCAGCAGGCCGTCCGCGATGGACAGATAGCGCAGCAGTTCCTCCACCGCGGCGGTCGTCGAGGTGCGGCCCTCGCGCAGTGCGGCCAGTTGCTCGGGGTGGCGCAGCAGCGTGAAGGTGCCGAGCGAGATCATGTTCGCGGTCGTCTCGTGCCCGGCGACGAGCAGGATGACGGCGTACGCGATCAACTGCTCGCGGTCCGGCGGCCCGTCCGGTCCGTCCCGGTGGATGAGTTCGTCGAGGAGCCCGTCGCCGGGATCGGCGCGCTTGCGGTCGATCAGATCGCCGAGGTAGTCCTCCAGCTCTTCCCTGGCCCGCTGTACGTCGGAGGGGGCCGGGCCGCGCAGCAGCCGCCGTGACCGCTCCTCGAAGAACTCGTGGTCCGCGTACGGCACTCCGAGCAGCGCGCAGATCACCATCGACGGCACGGGCAGGGCGAACGCGCTGACGAGGTCGGCGGGCGGTCCCTGTCGTTCCATCGCGTCGAGCAGCCGGTCCACGGTCTGCTGGATGCCGGGGCGCAGTCCGGTGATCCGTTTGAGCGAGAAGCTCGGGATCAGCATCCGGCGCTGGGCGTTGTGTTCGGGATCGTCGACGCCGAGCAGCGCCACGCGCCGCGAGCCGGCCTTCGCGAACCGTTCGGTGGGCGCCGGGAAGCCGGGCCGTTCGCGGTCGCTCGACAGCCGGGGGTCGGCGAGCAGTTCCCGGGCCAGGGTGTGCCCGGTGACGGCCCAGACGGTGCTGCCGTCGTAGAAGGTGACCTGGCTGAGGGGGCCCTCGTCGCGCAGGGGCGCGTAGGCGGCAGGCGGGTGGTAGGGGCAGCCGCGGTCCTGCGGGAAGGGGATCGGGCCGGTCGATGAGCTGGAAGTGTGCGGTGTGTGGGGGGCCTGGCGGGCCGGTTCCGTCGTGGATTCCGTCATGGATCGGATCGCCTCGCAGTGCTCGGTCGTGCGCGCGGAGCTGGCCGTTCCGCGCTCCCTCGTCATTGGATGCCCATGCCACCGATCAGGTCGACGCGAAGACCGGCCAGTTCGTACGCACGGGGTAACTGGCCGGGGTCTTTCGCCGCCGGCCGGGGGAGGAGGCGCGGACTCGGCCCGGGCGGCGGTGCGGGAGGGACGCGGGGCGCGCGATTCGGCCCCTCGGGTGGCCGGATCACGGCGCGGAGGCGACCTGAATCGTGCCGTCCGCGGGCACCGGAAACGCGTCCCCTCAGGCGTTCAGCGCGACCACGGCCTCGTCGGTGTACGGAAGGAAGGTCAGCGTCTGGTGGAAGTACAGCTCGATGCCGCTCGTGTCGTGCGCCGTGTAGCCGATCGCCAGGTCCTGGCCGAGCCGCAGCTCGAAGTCGCCGCCGCGCGTGGAGATCACGAACGCGCCGTCCAGGGCCGGGGCCCAGATCAGCTCACCGTCGAGGATCCGGCTCAGGTGGTTGGCGACGGGGTAGCCGTGGTCGGAGGTCTCGCTGACGGCCGTGTACGCGTCGGCGCCCAGCAGCAGCGCGTACGGACCGTCGACGCCCGCCAGGCGCAGCGCGGTGAGGGCGCGGCTGATGGTGTCCGGGTAGTCGCGCGGCTCGGCCGGCAGGCTCAGCACCGGGTTCGAGCTCCGCTCCCGCAGTCCGGCGATGCCCGCGGCCCCGTACCCGTCGAAGATCGCCCGGTCCTCGGCGAACGCCATGGACCGCGCCGCGTCCTTGACCGGCTGCCAGTCGGAGTCGAGGGACCCGCGCTCCACGTCGTCGACCGCGTCCCGGCTCACGACGAACGGGACCCGCAGCTCGACCAGCGGCCGGGACCCGCGCAGCCGCGCGGTGACACCCGGCGCGGGCGGCGCGATCTCCGTGAGGTGGCCGGTGCCGACGGCCGCGAGCTCCGGCCCGTCGGGGCCGGTGACGTCCACGACGCGGCGGCCCGCCACATGGCGCCGGAACGTGCGGCGCGCCTCCTCCTCGATCTCCGCCCACGCGGCGGGCGTGATCGGCGCGAGCTCACGGTGCAGATTGGTGCTGGGAGTGGGGGTGCTCATGATGCTCAGGCTCCTTTGAGGCTGCCGATGCCCAGCGAGCCGCCGACGAGGTCGGCCGCCGTGGGCGGTGGGTCGGGCAGGTCGTCGAGGAAGTCGGCGCTCGGCACGTGGAAGAGACACCCCGTCACGGCCGTCGAGAAGTCGAGGATGCGGTCGTGGTTGCCGGGCGGATCGCCGAGGAACATGTTGCGCAGCATCCGCTCGGTGACGTCCGGGGTGCGCGCGTAGCCGATGAAGTACGTGCCGAACTCGCCCCGGCCGAGGCTGCCGAACGGCATGTTCTCGCGCAGGATCTGCCGCTCGGTGCCGTCCTCGTCGACGATCGTGTTCAGCGCGACGTGCGAGTTCGCGGGCTTGACGTCGTCGGCCAGCTCGACGTTCGCGGTCTTGGTGCGGCCGATGACCCGCTCCTGCTCGTCGGAGGGCAGCGCCTCCCAGGCCGCCATGTCGTGCACGTACTTCTGCACGACGACATAGCTGGAACCGCGGAAGTCCGGGTCCTCGTCGCCCACGTACACCGCGTCGGCGGCCGCCCCGCCGACGGGGTTCTCGCTGCCGTCGACGAAGCCCAGCAGGTCGCGCTCGTCGAAGTACTTGAAGCCGTGCACCTCGTCGACGACGGTCACGGCGGAGCCGAGCCGGTCGACGAGCAGACGGGCCAGCTCGAAGCAGAGGTCCATCCGGCGGGCGCGGAGGTGGAACAGCAGATCGCCGGGGGTGGCCGGGGCCAGATGGCGCGGTCCGGCCAGGGCCTGGAAGGGGTGCAGCTCGCGCGGCCGTGGACCGGTGAAGAGCCGGTCCCACGCGGTCGAGCCGATCCCGGCGACGCAGGTGAGGCCGTCGTCGGGGGAGCGGAAGGCGACCGAGCGCAGCAGCCCGGACAGATCCTCCAGGGCGTCGCGCACCACGCTCTCGCCGCCGGGCGCGACAGTGGCCACGAGGAACAGTGCGGCCTTCGCCGGCGGGGTGAGGACGGACTGCGACTCGACCACTGAGACTCCCGTGACGGCTGCCGTGATTTCTAGTTTTGTCACTTTATGGGTAGATTCAGTGCGCGGCATGTGCGGCAGTTGAGTGGGTGTGTCCCATCTCACCCGCCGGAAACCGCCGAGGTGGGTGGAGCACGGTTGGTTCGCTGTTAAACTTTGAACCAAGGCCCCGACCGTTCTCCCCCGTACGGTCGGGGTCCTTTTTTTGTCGTGTCGCATGTCTCATTGGGACACATGTCCCATTGGGACGCGAGGGGGTTACTGTGGAAGGGCGGGGGCGAGCGAGAGCGACGAAGGAGTCGAGTCATGAAGGCACTTCAGTACCGGACCGTCGGAGCGGCACCCGAGGTCGTCACCGTCCCGGACCCCGAGCCGGGTCCCGGTCAGGTCCTCCTGAAGGTGACCGCGGCCGGCGTCTGCCACTCCGACATCGCGGTGATGAGCTGGCCCGCCGAGGGATTCCCCTACGAGCTTCCGCTGACCCTCGGCCATGAGGGCGTCGGCACCGTCGCCGCGCTCGGCGCGGGCGCGGACGCGACCGGCCTGAAGGAGGGCGACTCCGTCGCCGTCTACGGCCCGTGGGGCTGCGGCACCTGTGCCAACTGCGCCCAGGGCAAGGAGAACTACTGCCTGCGCGCCGACGAGCTGGGGATCCGCCCGCCCGGACTCGGCGCCCCCGGCTCGATGGCCGAGTACATGATCGTCGACGACCCGCGCCACCTCGTGCCGATCGACGGCCTCGACCCCGTCGCCACCGTGCCGCTCACCGACGCCGGTCTCACCCCATACCACGCGATCAAGCGCTCGCTGCCCAAGCTGGTCCCCGGCTCCACCGCCGTCGTCATCGGCACCGGCGGGCTCGGCCACGTGGCCATCCAGCTGCTGCGCGCCATGACCGCCGCCCGCGTGATCGCCCTCGACGTCACCGAGGACAAGCTCGCCCTCGCCCGGACCGTCGGCGCCCACGAGGCGATTCTTTCGGACAAGGACGCCGCCGCGAAGGTGCGCGAGCTGACCGGCGGGCGCGGCGCCGAGGCGGTCTTCGACTTCGTCGGCGTCCAGCCCACCGTCGAGACCGCCGGCGCGGTCGCCGCCATCGAGGGCGACGTGACCCTCGTCGGCATCGGCGGCGGCCTGCTCCCCGTCGGCTTCGGCGCGACCAACTTCGAGGTCAGCGTCACCGCGCCCTACTGGGGCAGCCGCGGTGAGCTCATCGAGGTGCTCGACCTGGCCCGGGCCGGAGCCGTCTCCGTGCACACCGAGACGTACTCTCTCGACGACGCGCCCCTGGCGTACGAGCGACTGCACGACGGCAAGATCAACGGCCGTGCGGTGATCCTCCCGAACGGCTGACGCGAGCCGCATACCGTGGTCGGTTTCCGGCCACGGTATGCGTTCATCATTCAACTGTCGGCGTGGAGAGGGCTGTTCCGGGTCAAGGGTGATCAATAGCCTGAGGTGAACCGTCCGTACATCCCACCTCAGGGAGCGCCATGTCCACCGCGCAGATCCCCGACATACTGTCGCCGGAGTTCGCCGCCGACCCCTACCCCGCCTACCGCGTGCTGCGCGAGTCGGCGCCGCTCCTCTGGCACGAGGCGACGCAGAGCTGGATCGTCTCGCGCTACACCGACGTGGAGCGCGTCTTCAAGGACAAGGCGGGCCAGTTCACCACCGACAACTACGACTGGCAGCTGGAGCCCGTCCACGGCAAGACCATCCTCCAGCTCAGCGGCCGGGAGCACGCCGTGCGCCGCGCCCTGGTCGCCCCGGCCTTCCGCGGCAGCGACCTCCAGGAGAAGTTCCTGCCGGTCATCGAGCGCAACTCCCGTGCCCTGATCGACCGGTTCCGCGCCACCGGCTCCGCCGACATCGTCGGCGACTACGCCACCCGCTTCCCGGTCAACGTCATCGCCGACATGCTCGGCCTCGACCAGGCCGACCACGCCCGCTTCCACGGCTGGTACACCGCCGTCATCGCCTTCCTCGGCAACCTCGCCGGGGACGCGGACGTCACGGCGGCGGGGGAGCGCACCCGGGTCGAGTTCGCCGAGTACATGATCCCGATCATCCAGGCCCGCCGCGAGAACCTGGGCGACGACCTGCTCTCCGCCCTGTGCGCCGCCGAGGTCGACGGCGTACGGATGAGCGACGAGGACATCAAGGCGTTCTGCAGCCTGCTCCTCGCGGCCGGTGGCGAGACCACGGACAAGGCGATCGCCAGCATCTTCGCCAACCTCCTTGTGAACCCCGAGCAGTTGGCCGCGGTACGGGAGGACCGCTCGCTGATCGACCGGGCCTTCGCGGAGACGCTGCGGCACACGCCCCCGGTCCACATGATCATGCGGCAGTCCGCCACCGATGTGGAGCTGTCGGGCGGCACCGTCCCCAAGGGCGCCACCGTCACCTGCCTCATCGGCGCGGCCAACCGCGACGGCGACCGGTACGCCGACCCCGACCGCTTCGACATCTTCCGCGACGACCTCACCACCACCACGGCGTTCTCCGCCGCCGCCGACCACCTCGCCTTCGCGCTCGGCCGGCACTTCTGCGTCGGCGCCCTGCTGGCCAAGGCCGAGGTCGAGATCGGTGTGAACCAACTGCTCGACGCGATGCCCGACGTGCGCCTCGCCGACGGATTCGACCCCGTGGAGCAGGGCGTGTTCACCCGCGGCCCGCAGTCGCTGCCGGTGACGTTCACCCCGGTCGCCCCCTGAGGCCCCGCCCGGGTGTTAGCCTCGTACACATGCTTCGTTCCACGTGTCTGAACTGGTGGCGCCTCACTTAGAGGCGGCCACAGCCATGCACGAACAAGGGCCGTCCCCGGACGGCCCCTCTTGCTTTCCTCCCGCGGATCTCCGCCGACGGAGGCCGGGCCGCCCCGAGGGCGACCACGACCCGTCGAACCACAGGGAGAGACCATGACCACCACCGTCGAACGCCCCGTTACCGACGTCCTCGGCACCGCCGCGGCCCGGGCCCGCAGCGCCGAACTGGAGCGGCTCGTCCGCAGCGACCCGGGACGCTTCCGGGTACTCACCGGCGACCGGCCGACCGGCCGGCTGCACCTCGGCCACTACTTCGGCACGCTCCACAACCGCGTCAGACTCCAGGATCTCGGCGTCGAGACCTTCGTCCTCGTCCCCGACTACCAGGTCCTCACCGACCGCGACGTGGCCGAGAACCTCAAGGAGTACGTCGCCGATCTCGTCCTCGACTACCTGGCCATCGGCATCGACCCGGCCCGGTCCACGATCTTCACGCACAGCACCGTGCCCGCCCTCAACCAGCTGCTGCTGCCGTTCCTCAGCCTCGTCTCCGTCGCCGAGCTGAACCGCAACCCCACCGTGAAGGACGAGATCGCCCACTCCCGGCAGTCGGCCGTCAGCGGCCTCATGCTCACCTACCCCGTCCACCAGGCCGCCGACATCCTCTCCGTCAAGGCCAACCTGGTGCCCGTCGGCCAGGACCAGCTGCCCCACCTGGAGATCACCCGTACCGTCGCCCGCCGCTTCAACGACCGCTACGGCCACGGCACGGAACTCTTCCCGCGCCCCGAGGCGCTGCTGTCCGACGCGCCGCTGCTGCTCGGCACCGACGGCACCAAGATGAGCAAGAGCCGGGGCAACGCCATCGCGCTGTCCGCCGACGCCGACGAGACCGCGCGGCTGCTGCGCGGCGCGAAGACCGATGCCGACCGCCGCATCACCTACGAGCCCGGGACCCGCCCCGAGGTCTCCTCCCTGGTGCTGCTCACCGCGCTCTGCGAGGGCACCGACCCGCACCGGGTCGCCGAGGAGCTGGGGGACGGGGGAGGGGCGGCGCTCAAGCGCCGCGCCACCGAGGCGGTGAACACCCGCCTGGCGCCGATCCGGGCCCGCCGCGCCGACTGTGCCCGGGACCCGCAGCTGGTCAGGGACGTGCTGCGGGCCGGGAACGAGACCGCCAACGCCGTGGCCGAACAGACCCTGGACGACGTACGGGCCGCCATGCGCACCGAGTACTGACGGCCGAGGGGCGGCCCACTGGAGGACTACTGGACGACCGGTGTGAAACTCACCGGCAGCGCGGTCAGCCCCCGCATCCAGATCGACGGCCGCCAGGACAGATCGGCGGGCTCCACCGCCAGGACCAGGTCCGGCAGCTTGTCCAGGAGAGTCTCCACTGCGGTGCGCGCGATGACGTCGGCGAGCAGCGGCGCGGGGTAGGGGCAGCGGTGCTCGCCGTTGCTGAACGACAGGTGCGCCGCGTTCTCCGCGCCGACGTGGCCCTCCGGCCAGATCTGCGGGTCCGAGTTCGCGGCGGCGAGCCCAAGCACCACACAGTCGCCCGCGCGGATCTGGCGGCCGCCGAGCTGGGTGTCGCGCACCGCCCAGCGGCCGATGAAGTTCTGCGTCGGGGTGTCCAGCCACAGCACCTCGTTCAGCGCCTCGCCGACGCTCAGCCTGCCGCCGGAGACGTTGATCGCGAAGCGCTCGTCGGTGAGGAGCAGCCGCAGCGTGTTGCAGATCCAGTTCGCCGTCGGCTGCTGGGCCGCCGCGATCACCGAGATCAGGTCCTGGACGATCTCCTCGTCGGTCAGCCCCGCCGGGTCCAGGATCATCCGGGACGTCACATCGGCGCCCGGCCGCTCCCGCTTCTCCCGCACCAGGCGCGCGATGCGCTCACCGACACGGACGTACGCCGCCACCGGGTCGTCGCCCTCGTTGGCGTCCAGGGAGATCCGCAGATCGTCGACCAGGTCCTGGGTCTCGTCGGCGAGCTCCGGCATCCCGCACATCTGCACCGCGGCGCGCATCGGCAGCGCGTGCGCGTACGCGGACATCAGCTCGGCCTGCCCGCTGCCCGCGAACGCGGTGATCAGCCGGTCGGCGATCTGGGCGCAGTCCCGGGCCAGTTCGAACTGGTCGACCTGCTCCAGGGCGTGCGTGATCACCCCGGCGCGCCGCCGGTGCTCGTCGCCCTCGGTGAACAGCACCGACGGCTGGTACCCGACGAAGGGCATGAGCGGCCAGTCGGCCGGGATGTGCTCCCACTGGTTCCAGCGGCGCGAGTCCCGCGCGAACAGCTCGTCGTGCGACGTGACATAGCCGAGTTCGGCATAGCCGAGCACGAGCCACGCGGGCACGTCCCCGTCGAGCAGCACGGGCGCCACCGGGCCGTGCTCCGAGCGCAGCGCGCGGTACAGCTGCGACGGTGTCTGCTGGTACTGCAGGCCGCTGAGCGGGACGGCGCCCGCGTGCGCGGGGCAGGCCGATACGGCGGGGGGCGTCGTTTCCGTCACGGTGTCGTCTCCTGGGCCATGGCGATGGCGTAGAGGTGGTCGACGAGGGTGATCAGCACGTCCTTGCCGGACGACCTGACCCGTGCGTCGCAGTCGACCATCGGGATGTGCGCGGGCAGCGCGAGAGCCTGGCGGATCTCGTCCAGGGAGTGCCGCACCGGCTCGTCGTCGAACCGGTTGACCGCCACCACGAACGGGGTGCCGTGGTGCTCCAGGCGGTCGATCGCGTACCACGAGTCGTCCATGCGCCGGGTGTCGACGAGCACGACCGCGCCCAGCGTCCCGGAGAACAGCCGGTCCCACAGGAACCAGAACCGCTCCTGGCCGGGGGCGCCGAACAGGTAGAGCACCATGTGGTCGTTGAGGCTGATCCGGCCGAAGTCGAAGGCGACGGTGGTCGTCGTCTTGGAGGCCACCGCCGAGGTCTCGTCGACGCCGACGCCCGCCTGCGTCATCACCTCTTCGGTGTTCAGCGGGCGGATCTCGCTGACCGAGCGGACCAGCGTGGTCTTGCCGACCCCGAACCCGCCGACCACGACGATCTTGAGGCCGGTGTCCGCGCCGGCGCCGAGCGGTGTGCGCTGTGCGGGCAGCTCAGAGGTTGCGGAGCCCATGGAGCACCTCCTTGAGAAGAGCGGAATCGGGGAGTTCGGCGACGGACGCGGCGGCCCCCGGATGACGGGCGGTGATCTTGCCGCCCGCCTGGAGGTCGCCGAGCAGGATCCGGACGACGGTGATCGGCAGCTTCAGCTCGGCGGCGACCTCCACGACGGCCGTGGGCCTCCGGCACAGTTCGAGGATGCGGACGTGCTCGGACTGCATTCCGGAGGCCGGTTCGCACTCGCTCACCACCAGGGTGACCAGGTCGAAGGAGGCGTCGTCGGCGCGGCTGCGGCCCCCGGTGACCGTGTACAGACGGTCCGGGGCACCGGTGTCCACCGGCCGCCGCGTCACTGGACTCCGCCTCCCGCGCCGGCCTGGCGCGGAGCGGCCCGCAGATGCTCCCCGATCTGCTCGACCAGCTCCGACATCTGGTGGCCCACGACGCCCGGGTCGGCCTCCTCGTCGGCGACGACCGCGAGGTGCGCGCCCTCGCCCGCGTCCACGATGAAGAGCAGCCCGCCGTGGAACTCGGTCATCGAGTGCCGTACGCCGCCGCTGCCGTTGCCGAACTCCACGGACGCGCCCTGGGCGAGCGCCTGGATCCCGGAGCAGATCGCCGCGAGCTGGTCGGCCTGGTCGAGCGTCAGATGCTCGCTCCAGCACAGCTTCAGACCGTCGCGGGACAGGACGAGGGCGTACCGGGTGCCGGGCGTGCGCTCGAGCAGGTTCTCCAGGAGCCAGGTCAGGCTGGTGTCAGTGGTCTGCATGGCGGGGTCGGGACGGCCCTTCCGGCGGTCCGGAGGGCTGCCCGTGCCTCCAATCTCACGGTGTAGAGCGGTGTAGAGCGGTGAAGAGCGGTGCGAAGTGGGGTGGAGCGGCCGGGCGGTGCCGGGGGGTCAGTCCGTGGCGCCCGGCCGGTCGGTGCCGCGGGCGTCGGTGTCCTCGGCGTTCTGGGGTTCGGTCGTGCGGGCTTCCTTCGCCCTGCGGGCGGCGTGGAAGGCGCCGAAGCGGGCACCGGCGTCCCTGGACGGTGTGCGGTCCGCGGCGGGGGCGGGGCGCGAGCGCTCCTGTTCGACCGCGGCCATCGTGCGGCCCGGCGGGCGGACCGGCAGCCCGTTCGGCGTCGACCCGACGGCACCGGCGGGGCGCGGCTCGGCCGGTGCCGTGGTGTTCGCGCTGCCGGCGGCGTTCATGAGGTGCACGGTGTCCGGGCTGTCCGTTGGGGCGGCGGCGGGGGCGGCCGGGGTGACCGGCGTGGCGTCCGCGGCAGGGGCGTCGGCGCGCTCGTGCCGCTCGGCGGGGGCCGGACGCGGGATGTTGACGGGCGGTGCCTGCTCGCGCTGCTGGGCCAGGACCTGCGGCGGCAGCAGGACGACGACGCCGGTGCCGCCGCGCGAGGACGGCCGGTAGTTCACCGCGATGCCGTACTTGGCGGCGAGCCGGCCCACCACGGCGAGCCCGAGCCGGGTGCCCTGGAGCGAGGCCAGGTCGGTGACCTGACCGGACACCGCGTCCTCGGCGCGCCGCATCGCCGCGTCGGCCATCTTCAGGCCGCTGTCCTCGATGGTCACGACGAGCCCGGCGGAGCGCTCCTCCACGTACACGTGCACCTCGTCGATGGGCGGCGAGAAGTTCGCCGCGTTGTCCATGAGTTCGGCGAGCAGGTGCATCACGCCCTCGGCAGCGAAGCCGGCGATCGCCGCGTCCGTCGCGCAGTGCAGCCGCACCCGCTGGTAGGCCGCGATGCGGCCGACGGCACCGCGCAGCACGCTCTCCATCACGATCGGCCGGTTCCAGGCGCGGCTGGAGCGGCCGCCCATGAGCAGCGCCAGCCGGTCCGTCATCAGCCCGAGCTGCGAAGTGGCGTGGTCGAGCCGCAGCAGGTCCCCGAAGACCTCCTCACCGTGCCGTTCCTGCATGGTGCGCAGGTCGGCGAGCATGCTCACGGCCTTCGCCTGCACCCGGCCGAGCGCCTTCGCCGACGCGGCCTGTGCGGCGGCGCCGCGCCGCTCGCTCACGGCCAGTTCCCGCAGGAACGCTTCGGCGGGAACCCTCAACAGGGGGTTCTCGGGCCAGGTCGGCTCGGCGAGCACGGTGTCGGCGGACGCGCCCTCGCGCAGCCGCTCCACCGCGGCCGGGAACGTCTTCGCGGTCAGGAGTTCCAACTCGCTTGCCGCCTGGCGCAGTTCGTTGCGGGCGGCGTCACGCTCCGCGGCGGTCCGCGCGGCCTGCTGCACGGCCTCGCTCAGCGAAGTCGTGAACTCCTGGAGGATGCGGGCCAGTTGGGGATCGTAGGGCGGAGTCGGGGCGGGGAGCCGGCCGTCCTGGAGGTGCCGCACCACGCCGGGCAAAGTGACGTTCACCAGCTGGGCCGCCTCGGCGGACTGCTGGGTCAACCGGCCGTTCGCCAGGGCCAGTTCGGCGCGAGCCGCCTCCGCGTCACGTCGGGCGCGGCCGACGGTCACCGTGTGCACGGCCAGGACGACGGCCAGGCACGCCCAGGCGGTCAGGGCCGTCCACACCGCCCAGGTGCGCGCGGCAGCAGGAGCGAGCGCGGCCGCGCCGCCTGCCGCGGCGGCCGCCACCACCAGCACGGTGAGCACCGCGACCAGCGACGGTCGACCCGCCCCGGCTTTCGGCTGAGAGCGGGTAGAGGAGGGTGGAGCAGGCACTGACATTCCGCGGTCCCTCGGTCGTTGCGTGCGGGGAGCGGCCACTCGACCGGTCGGGTCGGCGGCGGATCCGGGCTGTCCGCGCCGAAGAGGACGCCGATCTTCCGGACCGTACGAACGCTCATGCTAGTCACGCCGCGCGACGGGAAGACCGGACAAGCCGGGCAGTTCTCCCGGCGGGCGACTTCGTCGTGAACTCGCCCCTGCCTCGACTGATCGTGGTAGCTGCCGATCCGACCTTATACGGGCCGTGAAGTCGAGGTGGGGGTGGGTGTGTTGGCGCGGGGAGAATCACCGGAAGGTGTTGGTCCGTGCGATTTCGATGTGCCGTTGAGCGAGAGTTTTCGGTCAACGTCGCGTGTTCCGGCGTCCGATCTCCCGGTACGGGGAGTCGTGGACCGCCGCGCCGTCACCCGGCGTCAGGGCGCGGTGGTGGAGCCTGCCGCCCCGGTGCCCGGCGGCGGCCCGAAGTTTTCCGCAAACGGGTGTGCATGCTCGCACCGATCCCGGGCACCAGACAACGGACAGGCTCTGGCAGCCCCACCCCCCGGGCGCTCGAGCATGAGCCCCGCCGCCTCTGCTTATCCCCCCTGCGAGGCGGCGGGGCTGTCGTCTGCCCGGCGCGCCGCTCAGCCCTGGTGGTGCTGCGACTGCTGCTGCGACGGGTGGCCCTGCGGGGCGACGGCCGTGGCGAGCATGCCCTCCGCCTGTTCCTTGGGCAGCTGGTGCTCCATGCCGCAGAACGTGCACTGCGTGCGGTACTTCGTCGAGATCGGGAACAGCGGGATGAAGAACAGGGTGAACTTCGTGAGGTATTTGCGCAGCGAGTGCGCCGACGGGTTGCCGCAGCCGCCGCAGACGAGCGTGAGCATCGCGAGCTGATACACGTAACCGCGCGTGCCAAAGATGATCATGGGGGTCCCCTCCCGGTCGATGGCCACCGCCGAGCGTGGGGCCTCGCGTCATCGTAGGCAGCCCTGGTACTCGTCTCACAAGCTGTGGTGGCGGGTGGAATCCTCCCGCGCCGCGGTCCGACTCGGCCACATTGCGCGGCCGGAACGCTACGGACCGTACGGATGCGGCCACACCGCCCGCCCGAATCGGCATTTCGGGGCTCGTGATGAAAGGATTGCGCCCATGGCAATCAAGACCTACTTCGACATCACGATCAACGACGAGCCCGCCGGGCGGATCACGTTCAACCTCTTCGAGGACGTCGTCCCGAAGACCGCGGAGAACTTCCGTGCCCTGTGCACGGGCGAGAAGGGCTTCGGCTACGCCGGCTCGTCCTTCCACCGCGTCATCCCGCAGTTCATGCTGCAGGGCGGCGACTTCACCGCCGGTAACGGCACGGGTGGCAAGAGCATCTACGGCGAGAAGTTCGCCGACGAGAACTTCCAGCTCAAGCACACCAAGCCGGGCCTGCTCTCCATGGCCAACGCCGGCCCGAACACCAACGGCTCGCAGTTCTTCATCACCACCATCGTCACCGACTGGCTGGACGGCAAGCACGTCGTCTTCGGCGAGGTCGAGGACGGCATGGAGCTCGTGAAGAAGATCGAGTCGCTCGGCTCGCGCAGCGGTGCCACCGCCGCCAAGATCACGATCGCCGAGTCCGGCCAGCTCTGATCCTCAGCGTGTACGCGGCGGAGGCCGGGACCCCACCACACGGCGGGGTCCCGGCCTCCGCCGTTGCGGGACTAGCCGAAGCGCTCGATCCGGATCCGTTCCACGGGCTGACCGAGGTCGACCAGCAACCGCGAGGCGTGCTCGGCGAACGCGTTGGAGCCGCACACGTACGCCTCCCACGCGGGCGCGCCCCGCGTGAAGCACGGCGCCAGATGGTCGGCCGCCAGGCGCCGTCGCTCGCCCTCGCGGGTGAGCACCGGCGTCGTCTCGTCCCCGTACTCATCGGCGTAGATCAGCTCCTCGCCCGTGCGCGCGGACACGAACAGGCGCAGGGGGACGGCCGGCCGCCGCAGCCGGTGGTGGCGCAGCATCGACATCAGCGGAACCACGCCCGACCCCGCGCCGATCAGCAGCGCCGGCCGGTCGCCGGGCCACGCGAAGAAGCCGCTGAGCGGGCCGCGGACCTCCACCGTGTCGCCGACCCGGGCGACGGCGTGGAGATGCCCGGAGACCTCGCCGCCGTCCACGTGGTCGAGGGTCAGCTCGATGTGCCCGGTGTCGTCCGGGGGAGAGGCGAGCGAGTAGTGGCGCTGCGCGGTGTAGCCGTCCTCGGCGGTCAGCCGCAGGATCAGGTGTTGGCCGGGCAGATGGCCCTGCCAGCCCGGGACCGCGAACCGGAACGTCGAGGCGCGGGGCGTCTCGCGCCGGATCTCGGTGATCACCGCGCGCTGCCAGGCGGCCGCGGTCTGCCGGCCGACCTCGATCCGGCCGGGCACGGCGAACCGGGTGGGTGGCGTGAAGGTCGTCTCAGTCACCGGAGTACCGCTGTTCCTCCCAGGGGTTGCCCCGTGCGTGGTACCCGTTCTGCTCCCAGAAACCCGGCTCGTCGTGGTCGAGGAGGCGCAGGCCCGCGAGCCACTTCACGCTCTTCCAGAAGTACAGGTGCGGCACCAGCAGCCGGGCGGGCCCGCCGTGCTCGGCGGGCAGCGGCGCGTCGTCGTGGGAGAAGGCCACCCAGGCCCTGCCGTCGCTGACGTCGGCGAGCGGAAGGTTCGCCGAATAGCCGGTGTGGGAGTACGCGACCACGTGGGTGGCCGAGGCGTCGGGGCGCACGGCGTCGAGGAAGGTGTCCAGCGACACGCCCCCGAAGCGCACCCCGAACTTCGACCAGCCCGTCACGCAGTGGATGTCGCCCTCGTACGCGGACGTGGACAGGGCACGCGCCTCGTCCCAGGTCCAGGTGCGCGGCTCGGAGACCAGGCCGTCGACACGGAAGGTCCAGTCCCGCTCGGCGATCCGCGGGGTCACCTCCGCGGAGAGGACGGGCCAGTCGTCCCGCGCGTCGTACTGGCCGGGCGGCAGCCCCGGATCATGCCTGCGGGGGCGCCCCACGAAGCCGCGGGTGACGGGGACGGTCATGCGAAGAACTCCAGGTCGAGAAGGTGCGGCACGCACACGTGCCCGGGACAAGCCTGCCATCCCGCGGCCCCGCGACGCACATCCGTTCGGGCGAGACGGCGTCCTACGCGCGCGGGCCCACCGGCACGCCCAGCGGCCGGGCCAGACCGGTGATGCCCTCGTCGAGACGCTGCAGATGCCGCAGCACGCGGAACGTGACGGTGTTCGCGGCCGGCATGCCCAGACCGTCGGTCTCCAGCATCGCCGTGATGCTCGCGCCCGACTCGACGCGGCCCGTGTCCTCCGTCTCGTTCACATGGGCGACCAGCACGTCGATGTTGTGGTCGATGCGCCGTGCCGCGCGCGCCAGGCGCGGATCCGCGCCGATCCGCTTGCTGTACGGGACGAGCTCGGCCGTCGCCGCGAGCGAGCGTGCGTGATAGGCCGAGGTCTCCAGGAGCGCCACCAGATAGCGGGCGGTCTGCCGGCGCTCGCGCAGCGGCGTGATGGGGTGCGTCAGCGGCTGGGTGGCCGCCCGCAGGTCGTCCAGCGCCGTGTCGAGGTCGCGGGCCTTGTCGAGCAGGTCGACGGCCGGACCGCCGCTGAGCTGCTCCACGGCGCCCTCGACGACGTCACCGAGCCGCTCCAGGACGGCGGCGAGCTGCTCGTCGGTGCGCCGGTCGGTGCGGACCGGGAGCACCAGCATCGCCGCGACGATGCCGCAGGCCGCGCCCAGCGCCGTCTCCTCGATGCGAAGGACGAGCACGTCGAGGCTGTAGGTGTTCAGGAGGGTGTAGAGCAGGCCCAGCATCGCCGTCACGAAGAACGACATGAGCGCGTACGACAGCGGAGCGGTGAAGAACATCGCGAACACACAGACCAGGACCAGCACGAACGCCAGCCAGGTGTGGTGCCCGACGGCGCCCGCGAGCGCCACACCGGCGACGACCCCGAGCACGGTGCCGAGCAGCCGCCGGTAGCCCTTGACGACGATCTCGCCCGTCGACGCGGTGTTCAGGAAGACGACCCAGCAGGTCAGGACCGCCCAGTACCAGCGCTGCGAGGACAGGAACTCGCCGCCGACGATGGCGAGCGCCGAACCGACGGCGACCTGGAACGCGGCCCGCGTGGTGGGCCGCTGGAAACCCGCGGGCTCCGCCGGCTCGTCCTGCTCCGTGCTCGTTATGGAGACGTCCTCGGCGTCGAACTCCTCGCGCGAGCGGGTCGTCGCGGGGGAGTCGTCCGACTCGTCCTGCGGCCCGTCGAGCGCGAGCCGCAGACCCAGGACGGAACGGGCCGCCTCACCGATGCCGCGGAACACGTCCTGCACGGCGAGCGTCGTGCCCGGCGGGATGCACTCCTCGTCGCGGTAACCGAGCAGCCGGTTGCGGACGTGGGCGACGGCCGTGCCGCGGTTCGCCTCGGCCGGGCGGGCCACCATCAGGCGCAGGGCGCCCAGGTCGCGGCGGAGCAGCGCGGTGGACTCGTCCTCGGCGCGCAGCAGCTTGCCGGTGGCGGGCACCGGGGCGCCCGGCAGATGCAGGGTCAGGGTGTCGGCGCGCTCGGAGCTGCGGGCGGTGAGCAGCAGCATGCCGAGCCGCTCGGCGGCCACCTCGGCGTCGGCGACACGGCGCTGGATCAGCGCGGCGGCGGCGTCGTCGCGGGTGCCGTCCTCCAGGCGGCCCTGGATCATCAGCGCGGTCTCGTGCAGCCGGGCGGTGCGCCGCCGCAGATCGTCGAGGACGTCGTCCAGGTCTTCCGGTGCCGCGTCGAGCAGCAGGGTCTGGGCGTCCACGAGCTGCGCGAGCCGCGCCCGGAACGCGTCGCGCAGCCGCCCGAGCACCCGCTGCGGAGTCTCCGGCACGAGCGCGAACCTGGCCACCGCGCTGCAGGCGAACGCGATCGCCAAGGTACCGAACAGGAGGGGGAGTTGATCCACCGACGCGTTCACGAACAGGGACACGAAATACACCTGAAAACCGATCAGGCCGAGCGCCGTTCCCCGGTCGCCGAATCTGCGGCTGTAGACCGCGCCGAAGATGAGGGCGACGAAGAACGCGTCCCCGATGACGACCAGGCTGTGCAGCAGCGCGCCGAGCGTCATCGCCACGAGCGCGGTCGGCAGCCCGAGGGCGAGGGTCAACGCCTGTCCTCGTACGGTCTTCTCGCGGATCGCGAAGGTGCCGACCATCGCCGCCATCGCGCCCGAGACCATGTGCGTCACGTCCGTGCCGAGCAGGGCGAGCACGCCGAGCGTGAGCCCGATCGCGGCCACGGTGCGCACGCCGGCCATCAGCCGCAGCAGCCCGGGGTCGGAGGCCACGAAGCGGTCCCACGTCGCGGTCAGGGTCGGCCGTCGCGCCACCTGCGTCACTCCAAGATCGATCCGGCGTTCGTCCCCCGAGCATACGAGCACGAACGTGCGGCCCTGACGCGTCCGCGGCCCGGATCCGGAGTGACGGAACCGCCAGGTCGTCAGGGGTGCGGCGGTCATGGACCTGAACGGGGCGGGTCCGCCGACGAGTTGAGTGTCCGGCGGAGCGGCATGGCCGGAGGGCGCCGCTGTGCGCCGTCCCCGCTTCTGTTGCGCTCCTGTTTCTCTACTGTGCGGATTTCAGGACGGCCGCCACCAGCGGCCCCGACGACTCGCCGCCGCGGCCGCCGCGCCGCATCACGGCCGCCGCCGCCATGTCGCCGTGCCAGGCGGCGAACCAGCCGTTGGGCTTCTTCTGCCCGATGACCTCGGCCGACCCGGTCTTCGCCCCGATGTCGCCGGTCAGCCCCGCCATGGAGCCGGACGCGGAACCCGAGGTCGCCGTCGTGTGCAGAAGGTCACGCAGTTGCGCGTGCGCGGTCGCGTCGAGCGGCCGGTGCGCCGTGACCGGCGTGCGGTGGCCGACGTCCGGGGCGACGAGGTAGGGCTGCCGGAACTGCCCCGTCCGCGCGGTGGAGATCACCGACGCCATCGTCAGCGGGTTCATCCGCACCTCGCCCTGCCCGATCATCGAGGCCGCCTTCGACGCGGCGTGCTCGACCGGGACCGCGCCGGCGAACACGTCGACGCCGGCCGACCAGCGCTCCCCGATCCCGAACACGTCCCGGGCCTGCCGGGACAGCGCGTCGTCGGAGATCTTGCCCGCCTGCGTGATGAAGGCGGTGTTGCAGGACGCGGCGAAACTGCTGCGGAACGTACCGCCGACGATGTCGAAGTCGTCGACGTTGTGGAACGTCCAGCCGCCGTACGAGGCGTTCTTCGGGCACGGATGCGGCCGGTCGGGGGCGGCGAGCTTCTTCTCCAGGAGCAGCGACGCCGTGATCATCTTCATGGTGGAGCCCGGCGCGAGCCGCCCCCGCAGCGCCGTGTCCGCACCCTTCGCACCGGAACCCGCGACGGCCAGGATCTCGCCCGTCGACGGCTTGACGACCACCAGCGAGGCGTCCGACCGCAGCGCGACCTCCCGCTCGGCCGCCTTCTGGACGCGCGCGTCGATCGTGGTCCGCACCCGCCCGGGCGCCCCCTCGGGCACGGACGCCAGCACCTGCCCGCCGGGAGCCGTCCGCAGCTCGACGCCCGGCCGTCCGCCCGCCGATCCGCCGTGGCCGCGCAGCCCGTCCACCACGTGCGCGAGCGACGGGAAGGTCCGGGTGTCCAGCCGCCGACCGGCCCGGTCGAGAGCGTCCACGCGCGCGGGAGTCGTCTCCCGCGCCTCGAACCGGGCGCCGTCGACCAGCCGGGGATGCAGCACGGCCGGCCGCCAGGCCACGACGGGCTCCCCGTCCCCGGCCCGCCGCACCACGGTGAGCCCCGAGTCGTACGACACCGGTGCGCGCCCGCCCTCGTACGAGAACCGGGCGCGCACGGCGAAGGGGACGCGGGCGCCCTTCGGGGTGCCCGCCGTGAGGTGTACGGGGGTGAGGTGACCGCGTTCCCGGTAGTCGCGCAGCGCCTTGGCCGCGGCAGGTACGTCGTCCGTGCGGTCCGCGGCCCGCTCCGCGTCGCCGTCGGCCCAGGCGTCGAGGAACCCGTCGGCGGCGCCGCGGATCTCCGCGGCCGTCAGCGGACCGGTCCTGGGGGCGGGATCGCCGGACGCCGTCAGCGCCCAGCCGCCCGCCCCGAGGGCAACGACCGCCACCGCGCCGCCGATCCACAGACCGCGTCGCCCGCCGGTGCCCTGCCGCTCGCCGCCCACGGGTTCTCCGCCCTGCCGAAGCCTCGAGATCCTGACGCCTCACCGTAGGCAGGTACCTCGCGCGCTTCCCTGGCGGAATGAGCCGTTCAGGGGTGCGGGATCACCCCAGGCCCAGCGCGCCCGTCGTCAGGTCGGCCATGGCCGACTCCCCGAGCGCGTTCGGATGCACGGGCACGAAGTTGGTGCCGAACAGCGCGGGCTCGACCCAGCGGGTGCCGCTCGCCTGACAGGCGTCGTGGCCCTCGGACGCCTGGGCCAGATCCACGTACGTGGCGCCCGTCTCGGCCGCGGCCCGCCGCACCGCCGTGTTGAGGTGGGTCTGGATGTCACGGACGTACGGCACGTCACCGGTGGCGATCGGCATCTTCGCGAAGCAGCCCGACTGCGCCTTCGCCGGCATGATCCACGGATAGCCGAGGATCGCGACGCGCGCGTCCGGGGCCTTGTTCCGCACCGCCTGCAGCGCGGCCTTCACCGCCGGATACGTCTTGGTGTCGATGTCGTCGCTGAACTTGCTGCCGTTCTGGTCCTTGCAGGGGCTGCCCTGACCGGCGGAGAGCACCCCGGCACTCGCGCACGCGAGGATCGTGTTGATGAAGGTGTTGTTGTCGTTGCCGCCGATGGTCATCGTCACCAGGCGGGTGTCCGCGCCGAGCGCGTCCAGCTGCGGCGCGACGCCCGGGTACTGGGCCGCGGCGAAGTCCTTCGTCTGTGCGCCGCCGCAGGTCACGTCCTTGAGCGTGGCGCCGGTGCGCGCCGCGATGACATGCGGGTAGTTCTTCGTGGAGCGGGCGCACAGCAGCGACGCGGACGGATCGAGCGGCAGCACGCCGGAGGCCGCGCTGTAGCTGTCGCCGAGCGCCACGTAGGGGAGGGTCTCACCGGTGGCGTGGGCGGGTGCGGCCAGCCCCACGAGGGCCGCGCCGGACGCCACCGCGACTGCTGTCGTACGTCCGCCCCGGAACGCGCGAATCACCATCTGCAGCTCCTTCGAAACCGGCTCGGCTCATGGCCAAGTTCCGTATGAGACAGGGGATTTCAGCGCGCTGACATTCGAAGCTACCGACGGGTTGGAAAACGCGTCAATAGGTGTGCACGGGGTCGTGACCAGGGACGGCAGGGGCCGGTGGTCGTGGTGTGTCCGGCCGGCGGCCTCAGGCGGTCTGCTCGGCCTCCGGGGCGTGGCCGAAGTCGAGCACGTTCTCGGCGGTGCGCTCGGTCTCCTGCGCCGCTTCGCGGGCGACGGCCAGGACGTCGCCCTGTTCGTCGACCAGCTGGTCATAGATCGGGGCCGGGGCGGTGGACGGTGCGGGCACGGCGAAAACTCCAGGTGGGTGCGGTGCAGGGGGACCTGCGCTACGGACAAAAGGGGACCCTACGACGGCCCGGTCGCGCCCGGTCAACCGGGGTCGGATTGGACGCCCGACCCGGTTTCGGGCATGCGGGCCGCTTCGGGCCAACCCGGAACGGGGCGGGGACAGCGAACAGGGCGGCCGCTACACAGGAGGGAGGGGGTCGGCGCCCGTCAGTCGACAGGGGGAGGGCCGTCACATGATCACCATCGACGTCGCCGTCTTACTGGGCATCATCGCCTTCTTTCTGCTGCGACGCCCCGTCGCCCCGAGAAAGCGGGTCGACACGTTCTTCGTGATGCTGGTCTCCCTCGTCCTCGGAGTCCTCATCGCCCCCACACCCTTCGGCGAGGGCATCGCCAACGTGATGAACCAGCTGTCCACCAGCATCTCCAACTGGGGCAACTGACCAGGTCACGACGGTGCTGTGCCAGACTCGGCCGCATGAGGATCAGAGACTTCCGTGCCGACGACTGGGAGCGCGTCTGGCCGTTCTGGCGGCAGATCGTGGCCGCGGGGGAGACCTACACCTGGGACCCCGGCACAAGCGAGGCGGAGGCCCGCGACCTGTGGACGCAGGGCGCCGGCAAGCGGGTCCTCGTCGTCGAGGACGCGGCGGGCGAGATCGTCGCCACCGCGTACGTGAAGCCCAACTACGGCGGTCCGGCCGGTGATGTCGCCAATGCCGGATTCATGGTGGACCCGGCCCACGGCGGCCACGGCTACGGCCGGGCGCTGGCCGAGCACGTCCTGACTGCCGCGAAGGCCGACGGGTACCGCGCGATGGTCTTCAACGCCGTCGTCGAGACCAACCCGGCCGTACGGCTGTGGACCTCCCTGGGCTTCACCGTCCTGGGCACCGTGCCGGACGCGTTCGACCATCCGCGCCACGGCCGCGTCGGCCTGCACGTCATGCACCGCGTGCTCTGACCCGTCCACGCCGCCCTCCTGCGGCGTGCTGAGGACCGATCGGCCCGGCGGCGCAGTCGGCGTACGCCCCGGCCGGGTGCCGAGACCGGAGCCTCGCCGACACCGACCGCCACGGAGCAGGTCCACCGGCGCCCGGTCGCGGCGGAAGTGGTGGTACGGGCCACGGACACGTCTGTGTCCTCCCGGAACCGACTCGTCGTGTACGTAGGCGGATTCACCCCGACCGGCCAATTCCCGCGGCACCGCGGTCCAGCAGGACGACGCGCCCGCCCGCGCGCGCCGAGAAGCGGGTCACCGGGGCACGTGGGAGGACAGGAAGTCCAGGAGCACGGTGTTGAACCGCTCCGGCTGCTCGGCCCCCGGCAGATGCCCGGCCCCCTCGATCACCGCCAGCGTCGCGTCGGGGACCAGCCGGGCGATCGCCTCGGCCTCGGCGACCGGCGTGTACACGTCGTCGGCGCCGACGACGACCAGGGCGGGCACCCGGGCGGCCGCCAGCGACTCCCGGTAGTCGGGCCGCTCGGCACGCCCCCGCAGGGCCGCGGCGGCGCCCCGCGGATCGGTGGCCCGCATCATCGCGAGGACATCGGCGGCGACCTGCGGCAGCGTGGTGACGTTGTAGGCGGCGAGCATCTTGTCGATGACCTCGTCGGCGTACCCGGACATGCCCTCGGCGAGCAGCCGGTCCGCGAGCCGGGCCCGGAACTCCCTGCCCTCCGGGGTCTCCGCGGGCGCCGAGGTGTCGGACAGCACCAGCGCCGACGTCCGGTGCGGGTGGCGCCGATGGAACTCCATGGCGATCTGCCCGCCCATGGAGACACCGCCGACCACCGCCCGATCCACGCCCGCGTGATCGAGCAGGGCCAGCACGTCGTCGGCGAACCGGGACAGCGGCACCTTGCCCTCGGTGACCTCGCTCTCCCCGTAACCGCGCAGATCCGGCACGAGCACCCGGTACCCGGCGGCGGTCAGGGCACCGGTCTGGTGGCGCCACAGGCTCCGGTTGAAGGGATGGCCGTGCACGAGCACGACGGGCACACCGTCTCCGGGGCCGAGATCGTCGTGGCGCAGCACCGCGCCGTTCACCGTGAGCCGGTCCATCGCACGCTCCTGATCAGATCGGATGCCCGGACCGTACGGCGCGTAGATCCGCACGATCAAGGGGACAGCAAGGGGGATCAGGGGGTCAGGGGGGGGCAGGCAGATTTGGGAAGGACTCCTTACTTGAGTGGCTAGACTGAGGACATGCCCTCGTCGCACCCCATGCCGCGCCCCTCCCTGGAGATGCTGCGCGCGCTCACCGACGAGAACGTGCTGCGCTCGCTGATGTCCGAGAGCCGCCTCACCCGGGCCGAGATCGCCGCCCGCACCGGCATCTCCCGGCCCACCATCTCCGACAGCGTGCGACGGCTCGCCGCCGTGGGCCTGGTCGTCGACACGGGGGAGCGCACCACGGGCCGCGGCCGCGTCGGCTCGTACTACGGCCTGGCACCCGGACTCGGCGCCGCGCTCGTCGTCGGGATCACTCCGCACGGGATCACCGCGGAGGCCGTCGACGCCCTCGGCCGCGTACGGGCGCGCGAAGAGACGCCGCTCGGGCGGGACGCGGGCCGGCAGGCCGTCGGCGACGCCCTGGACACGGCCGTGCGACGCCTCGCCGGGCGCACCGGGGACCGGCTGCGCACCGCCGTCGTCAGCGCCGCGGACCCCGTCGACCGTGGCACCGGCCGCCTCGCGCACCTGCCGGACGCGCCGTTCCTCGTGGGTGACCTCGACCCGCCGGGCGTCCTCGCGCCGTACATCGGCGCCGACGGATCCGTCCACGTCGACAACGACGTCAACTGGGCGGCCCGCGCCGAACGCGCCGAGGGCTGCGCCCGGGGCGTCGACGACTTCGTCTACCTCCACCTCGGTGAAGGACTCGGCGGCGCCGTCGTCTGCGACGGCGACGTACGGCGCGGCGCCCACGGCTTCGCCGGCGAGATCGCCCACCTGTACGTGCCCGGCCCGGACGGCGCCGCCCTGCCACTGACCGAGGTGTTCGCCGCGCTCGGCCTGCGCCGGGCGGGTTCCACGGCCGTCGACGTCGCCGCCCTGCGCGCACGGCTCGCCGCGCCCGAGGACCGGGTCGCGCGCGAAGTCCTCACCAGCGCGATCGGCGCCGTCGTCGCGGCGGCCGTCGCCTTCGCCGATCCCCGCACGGTCGTCGTCGGCGGGAGCTGGGGCCCCGACCTGGTCCCCGCGCTCGACGCCCGTTTCCGCCGCGGCCCGCGCCCCGTCCCGGTCGCCGCGGCCCGCCTGCCCGCTCCCGAACTGACCGGCGCCCGCGCCCACGCGACGGACCGCCTGCGCACCCTCGTCGTCGACTCGGCCCACCCGGCCCTCGCCACCTGACCGCCCCTCAGAACCAGGAACCACCGTGACCACGCAGCAAGACCGGACCGCCCTCCCCACCACCCCGCCCGACATCCGCCTCGTCGTCACCGACATGGACGGCACCCTCCTCGACGCCGACGGACGCATACCGGACGAGGTCTGGCCGCTCCTCGCGGAACTGGACCGGCGCGGCATCGTCTTCTGCCCCGCCAGCGGCCGCCAGTACGCCACGCTCGCCGCCCAGTTCGCCGCCGCGGACGACGGCGGCATGGTGTACGTCGCGGAGAACGGGACCTATGTCGTACGCGGCGGCACCGAACTCAGCTCGAACGTGCTCGACGCGGCGGTCGTCTCCTGGATCGTCAAGTCGATTCGTCAACTCGTCGATGAGAGCGCCGGCGCGGGCGGCGGGGGAGGGGACCTGGGCGTCGTCGTGTGCGGCAAGCAGTCCGCGTACGTGGAGCGCTCCGACGAGGCGTTCATGACCGAGGTGCGCAAGTACTACCGCAACCACCTCGTCGTCGACGACATCACGGCCGTCGACGACGACGTCATCAAGGTCGCCGTCTTCGACTTCGGCCAGGCGGAACGGACCGTCGCACCGGCCCTCGCGGCGCTCAGGGAGACGCACCAGGTCGTCGTCTCCGGCGCGCACTGGGTCGACGTCATGAACCTCACCGCGAACAAGGGCGTCGCCGTCCGCGGCCTCCAGCGCGAACTGGGCATCACACCCGCCCAGACCATGGTCTTCGGCGACTACCTCAACGACCTGGAGATGCTCGACGCGGCCGACTGGTCGTACGCCATGGAGGGCGCCCACCCCGACGTCCTGCGCCGCGCCCGCCACCGCGCCCCCGCCCACACCGACAACGGCGTCGTCCGCACGGTGCGCGAGGTCCTGGGGCTGCCCGCTTAACGGGGTGATCGCGACGAGCCGATCCGACACACTGGCTCGATGCGGCACCATGACGAACAGCCTTTGTCCGGCGGCAACGCCAGTGACGGTGTCGTTCGTGTCGGGGACACCGTCCGCCGCCCGGCCGGGCCATGGACCCCCGCCGTGCATGCCCTGCTCACCCACCTGCACGAGGTGGGATTCGGCGCGGCACCCCGCCCGCTCGGCATCGACGATCAGGGGCGTGAGGTCCTGACCTTCATGCCGGGAGACGTGGTCTGGCCCGATCGGTTCCCGCTGCTGGAACCCGCTCGACAACTGGCCCGCGTCGCACGGCTGATCCGGGACTTCCACGATGCCGTCCAGGACTTCACACCACCGTCCGAAGCGCACTGGCAGACGCTGATCCCCGCCGAGGGCGCTGACATCATCGCCCACCACGACCTGGCCCCCTGGAACCTCGTGATCGCGGACGAGACGCGGTGGGCCTTCATCGACTGGGACACCGCAGGCCCCGGCTCGCGCCTCTGGGACGTCGCCTACGCCCTGCACGGGTTCGTCCCGCTGTCCGCGCATCCGGACTGGCAGTGCCCGGACGCCGCGGACCGACTGCGCGTCTTCGCCGACGCCTACGGTCTCGCGGAGGCCGAACGCCGTCGGTTGGTCCCGCTGCTGGGCCGCCGGACGCGTTCCATGCACGACTTCCTGCGCGAGCAGGCCGCCCAGGAGGCCCAGCCCTGGGCACGCCTGTGGGCCGAGGGCCACGGCGACGCCTGGCGGAACGACGCCGAATACATCGAGCAACGCGAGGACCAGTGGCTACGGGCCCTGCTGGCCGGCTGAGAAACAGGCCGTTCGTGTGCACGTACGGCGGTGGTCTATGTCGCGGAGGCGGCCAGGACCTTCTGCAGCGCCGCTACCTGACGGTGTACCAGGTCCTTCGGGGTACTCACTTCGTCGCGGGTGCCGCTCATGTCATTGGTGGCGAACGTGACGAGCGTCGCGCCCACCCGGACGACCCTCACCTCGGTCGCCAGCGCAGGGGTGTCCGGGACCGGGACCAGCTTGGCTCGGAAAGCCAACTCCTCCTCACCTGAGTCGAGTTGTTCTGCCGCACGGATGTCGCTCCACTTCCCGCCGCCGTTCAGGGTCGGGAAGGCTCGGCAGGTGCGCAGCGCGGCTCGCAGGTCGTCCATGACCCGCGCGGCGTCCTCGGCCGAGTACGCGGTGAGGAAGACCTCCGCCGCCACCTGGCCCCCTGCCCCGACCTGGCCGTGCACCATGCCCCGGGGCATCCGCTGGCTCTGGCCCTGCGCGGCCGCGAGGACCGGCGTGCAGTCGGCTGGGTCGGCACTTCCGGCGCGTATCGCGAACGGCCGTGCGTCGATCGGCGAACTTTCGCGCAGCGCGGCGGCCTTCAACTCCCGCTGTGACAGTACGCGTGCGGGTACGGCGGCCTTCGACGGCTCGGCCGATCTCGCCGCCGCCGCGGTGGTGTGCCCCGCCGCGGCCGGGGTGCCTTCCGTGCAGCCGCTCGCCCAGGCCAGCGCACACACCGTCGCCGCGAGCGCGACGGACCTGCCTCTGTGTCTCCCACTGCTCCCCATGGTTCCCTCCCCTTGACCGGATGGCACGGATCCTAGTCGCACGGATCTTGAGGAAGGACCCCGCGCGATACGGCACCGTGGCCCCATGACCTCGCTCCCACCCACGACGTCCACCCCCGCCGGCTGCTACCCCTGCGCCAACGAGGCCCGGTTCGACGAACTGCCGGCGCGCGAGCGCATCGCTCACGACGCCCACTGGCGCGTCGCCCACTCCTTCACCAGCGCGCTGCCGGGCTGGCTCGTCCTGCTGCCCCGGCGCCATGTGACCGCGGTGCACGACCTCGGTGACAGCGAGGCGGCGAGCCTGGGCCGCTGGCAGGTGGCGGTCTCGCGGGCGCTGCGCGCGGTCACGGGATGTGCCAAGACGTACGTCGTCCAGTTCGCCGAGGCCGACGGCTTCGCGCACGTGCACTTCCACATCGTGCCCCGCGCCGCGGATCTGCCCGCGGCCCAACGAGGGCCCGGTGTCTTCGAGTTGCTGCGTCGCCCGGAGCGCGAGTGGGTCACCCCGGAGCACGCGGACGAGATCGCCCTCGCGCTGCGCGCCCATCTCTGAGCGGCGTCGACCATGGCCGGATCGCGCCCGTGATTGGCATGGACCTGTCCATGATCCCTCGCTAGGCTGCGCCACCGGCACCCCTGGGGAGCGCTCCCAGCATGTGCCGTGCTGTTCCGTTCGGTTCCACCCCCACATCACTGGAACAACGAAGGGTCGCACCATGAGACGTACGAGACGACGCACCACCTCCCTGCGCACCGCCCTCTCCGCCCTCGTCGTGACAGGGGCCTGTGCGACGGCGGGATTCGTCCCGGCCGCCACCGCCACCGCGCAGACCCCCGCCTCCGAGGGCGTACTCGCCGCCATGCAGCACGATTTCGGCCTCACCCGCGCCCAGGCCGAGACGCGGCTCGCCACCGAGAAGACGGCCGCCGCGACCGAGAAGAAGGCGCGCCGGGCCGCCGGATCCGCCTACGCGGGATCCTGGTTCACCGCGCGTGACGGCCGGCTGACCGTCGCCCTGGCCGACGACGCCAAGGCCGACGCCGTACGGGCCACCGGAGCCGACGTCGAACTCGTCACCCGCAGCGCCGAACAGCTCGATGCCGCCAAGGCTCGCATCGACGACCTCAAAGCCCCCACGGGCGTTGCCAGTTGGCGCGTCGACTGGCAGGCCAACAGTGTCGTCGTGGACGTCGTCGCGGGACAGCAGCGCGACAACGATGTCAAAGACTTCCTCGCGCGAGCCCGCCGGGCCGGCGGCGCCCTGAAGGTCGAGACCACCGACCACGCGCCCACCACCCGGGCCGCGGGTACCGTCGGCGGCGACCCCTTCTACACCGGCAATGTCCGCTGCTCCATAGGCTTCTCGGTGCAGGGCGGCTTCGTCACGGCCGGCCACTGCGGCGGCGCGGGCCAGGGCGTCAACGGCTGGGACGGCTCGTACATCGGCAACATCCAGGGCTCGTCGTTCCCCGACAACGACTACGCCTGGGTCAACGTCGGCAGCGGCTGGTGGACGGTGCCCGTGGTGCTGGGCTGGGGCACGGTCTCCGACCAGCTCGTGCGCGGCTCGAACGAGGCCCCGGTCGGCGCCTCCATCTGCCGCTCCGGCTCCACCTCGCACTGGCACTGCGGCACCGTTCTCGCCAAGAACGAGACCGTCAACTACAGCCAGGGCGCCGTGCGCGAGATGACCAAGACGAACGTGTGCGCCGAACCCGGCGACTCGGGCGGCTCGTTCATCAGCGGTGACCAGGCCCAGGGCGTCACCTCCGGCGGCTGGGGCAACTGCTCCTCCGGCGGCGAGACCTGGTACCAGCCGATCAACGAGATCCTGAACCGCTACGGCCTGACCCTGACGACGGCCTGACCGTCGCCCGGCAGGGGTGTCGGCGCCGCCCGAATCCGGTGGCGCCGACACCCCCAATCGACCATGATCACGCCTCATGACGACGGTCCCGCAGCAGTCACCGGTCCACACGTGTGCCCGCAACAACGCTCTGTGGTGCGCCGCCATGAGCCGTACGTACGGCGCCACCGGCACGTTCACCGACGACGCCTGGGCGTCCCCGGTGCGCACGCCCCCGTACTACCCGGACGCGGTGACGCTGGTGCCCGGCGCGGACCCGGCCGCGCTCGTGCGGCGGATCGACACGACCGCGCCGGGCGCCACCGTGAAGGACAGTTTCGGCGATCTCGACCTGACCGGCGCCGGGTTCCACGTGCTGTTCGAGGCCACCTGGATCCACCGGCCGGCCGACGTGCCCGCCCCGGGGTCTGACCCGGGACCCGTCCCGGACCGGGACGTGGTGCGGGACGCGAAAACCCTGCGTACCTGGGCCCTCGCCTGGGACGACGGAGACGGCGACGCGGACCTCTTCGGGGCCGGCCTCCTCGACCTGCCCGACGTCCACGTGATCGCCGGGCGGGATGCGCGGGGGCGCGTGTCCTCGGGCGCCGTGCTGAACCGGGGCGCCGGCGCGCTCGGTGTCTCCAACGTCTTCTCCCGCGACCCGGCACCGGACACCGTCTGGCCAGGCGTCCTGGACGCGGCCCGTCACCTCGGCCCGGGCCTGCCCGTCGTCGGCTACGAACACGGCGACGACCTGACGGCCGCCCTGCGCCACGGCTTCACTACCGTCGGACCGCTCCGGGTCTGGCTCAAGCCCTGACCCGAGCGTCGAAAAATGGTCCTCGGCCAACTGGGGGAGAGTGCGGAGGAGTTGGCTCCGGCGGTGATGTGATGGGCAAGGACACGCACCCGATCGAGCCGGGCAGGAGCACCATGACCACCGACCAGACCGACGCCGGAACCCACGTCCAGAACGACCCGGAGCCCGCCGCACCGGCGCCCGCGTCGCTGTTCACGGCGGAGCGCTCCGCCGAGATCGTCGCCGCCAGCTTCGCCCGCACCCCCGACCCACGGCTGCGCGAGATCCTCGGCTCACTCGTCCACCACCTGCACGCCTTCGCCAAGGACGTGGACCTCACCGTCGACGAATGGGCCGCCGGGATCCGCTTCCTCACCGACACGGGCCACACCTGCGACGACACCCGGCAGGAGTTCATCATGCTGTCCGACGTGCTCGGGCTCTCCATGCTCGTGGAGACCCTGGCCCGCCCGTCCGGCGGCCGGTTCACCGAATCGACCGTCGAGGGCCCCTTCCACATGGTCGACTCACCGCCGCGCGCCCTCGGCGACACCATCGACGACGCGGCCGCGGGCGGCGAGGCGTGCCTGGTCACCGGCAGGGTCACCGACGGCGACGGCACCCCTGTCGCGGGCGCCCACGTCGACGTGTGGCAGGCCGACGCCGACGGCTACTACGACGTCCAGCGCCCCGGCGCGGTCCCGGACCGCAATCTGCGCGGACTGTTCACCGCCGACGACGACGGCCGGTTCGGGTTCCGCACCATCGTGCCGCGCCACTATCCGATCCCCACCGACGGCCCCGTGGGCGACCTCCTGCGCGCCACCGGGCGGCACGGCTTCCGGGCCGCCCACCTCCACGTGGAGGTGACGTCGCCCGCGACCCGCACCCTGACCACCCATCTGTTCGTCGCCGGCTCGCCCTACCTGGACTCCGACGCGGTCTTCGGCGTCAAGGAGAGCCTGATCCGCGACTTCGCCGAGGTCGACGACCCCGAGCGGGCCGCCGCCCACGGCCTGCCGAACCCGTTCCGGCACGTCGACTTCCCGATCACCGTGCAACGCACCGTCTGACAGCCGCACGCTTTCCGGCCACCCCACGCCCGAAGCCGGCAGGCGTCACCGAGCCCCCACCGACGACACCTCCCACCGGAGAACGGAGCCATGACCGACCACCCCGCAGGGCCCCCGCCCGTGACCGTCCACGAGACGCTGCCCGCCCGCGTCCTCATCGGCCCCGGCGCCCGCCGCACCGTCCCCGGAGAGTGCGAACGCCTCGGCGTCCGGCGCGTCCTGCTCGTCTCCACCCCGTCCGCCGCGACACCCGCCGACGAACTCGCGGACGCCCTCGGCCCACGGCTCGCCGCCCGCTTCGGCCGCCCCGCGGCGCACACCCCGGTGGCGGTCACGGCCGACGCGCTGCGCCTCGTCGACCAGGTGTCCGCCGACGGCGTCGTGGCGATCGGCGGCGGCTCCGCCGTCGGGCTGGCCAAGGCGCTCGCCGTGCGCACCGGCATCCCGCAGATCGCCGTCCCCACCACCTACGCCGGTTCGGAGGCGACCCCCGTCCTCGGCGAGACCGAGAACGGCGTGAAGACCACTCGCCGCGCGCCGGACATCGCACCCGGCACGATCGTCTACGACCCCGAACTGACCCTCACCCTGCCGCCGGGCCTCACCCTCACCAGCGCCCTCAACGCGCTCGCCCACGCCGTGGAAGCCCTGTGGGCGCCGGACGCCACCCCCGTCAGCGACGCGCTCGCCACCGAGGCCGCCGCCGGCCTCCTCACCGCCCTGCCCCTCGTGCTCGCCGAACCCGCACACCCGGCACACCGCGGCCGACTCCAGTCCAGCGCCTGGCTCGCCGGGCTGTGCCTCGCCGGAACCCGCATGGGCCTGCACCACCAACTCGCCCACGCCCTCGGCGGCACCTACGACCTGCCCCACGCTCCCCTGCACGCCCTGCTCCTTCCGCACGTGATGGCCTTCAACCTGCCGTCCGCCCCGGACGCCGCCGCCCGGCTGTCCCGCGCCACCGGCGGCGCCGACCCCGTGGCGGCCGTCGCCCGCCTCGCCCGCTCCTACGACGGCCCGACCACGCTCGCGGCCCTCGGCGTCCCGCACGACGGACTGCCCACGATCGCCGCACGCGTCGCCGCCGCGCCCCACCCCAACCCCCGCCCGGTGACCGCCGATTCCGTCACGGAAATCCTCGAAGCAGCCTTCTAGACCGACCGGCGCACGTGCGCCGCTCCGTGCCTCAATTCTCCCCCCATGCGCCGGAGGCTCTCTCTCTGCGCATGCGGTGCGCCCCCTTCGCGGGGCTTCGCCGGGGTCGAGCCGGGTGATACCGCTGGAGACACGGCTCTGGCACCGGGGGGATGAAAGGATTCGGCATGACACCTCAGACTCATCTCGAAGCGGGGCGGCTGTCCGCCATAGCGAAGATCCTCGACCGCGCCGACGGCCATCTCAGCGCCGCGGTACGCGAATGGGCCACGCTCCCGGCCCCCGTCGACGACCGGAACCTGACCGGGATCCAGTCGCTGCTGGAGGTCTCGCGCAGCGCCTCCCACGACGTGAGCTGCGCCGTGCGTCACGCGGGCAGCGGCGATCTGGCCCAGGCCCACTTCCACCTCGAAGCGGCGCGCACGGCGCCCGACAAGCACCCCGCGCTCGCGGCCGCCCTGTACGGCCCGCTGCCCGCCGGGGTGCGCACTGCGCTCCAACTCCTGCGCGGCATCAGGGGGTTCTTCAGCGCGGAGGCCGAGGACGCCTTCGTCCGCGCCCTCACCGGCCACGCCCAGCCGCAGGGCCTCGCGAGCTGACGCACCGGTACGCACCACGGCCAACTTACGGGCGCGGAGCCCGAGTCTCCCGCACTCGACAGGGGCATGACATTCACTGCATGCGTCATCCCCCCATCGCAGTGACAGGAGAGCATGGTGAAGCCCACCCGGACCCTGCGCAGAGCGTCCCTCGTCACCGGAGGCGCCCTCGCCCTGGTCGTGGCACTCGCCGGCAGCGCTTTCGCCGCACCGCCCGGCGCCCTGCCCGGCAACGCGGACGGCACGGAGGCCACGTTCCAGCCCGCGTACGACTACGACACCGACGGCTGCTACCCGACACCCGCCATCGGCACCGACGGGACCTTCAACGGCGGACTCAACCCCAGCGGCGCCCTCAACGGCCAGTGCCGCGACGCCGAGGACCTCGGCAACACCAACGGCTACGCCCGCACCAAGTGCAACAACGGCTGGTGCGCCGTCATGTACGGCCTCTACTTCGAGAAGGACCAGGCGGTGGCCGGCAGCGGCCTCGGCGGGCACCGGCACGACTGGGAGCACGTCGTCGTCTGGGTCAAGGACGGCACGGCCCAGTACGTGGCCACCTCCGCGCACGGCGACTTCGTCGTCCACACCCGCGACCAGATCCGCTGGGACGGCACCCACCCCAAGATCGTCTACCACAAGGACGGCATCCGCACCCATTGCTTCCGCGCCGCGACGGCCGGCGACGAGCCCCCGGAGAACCATCGCGGCACCTGGCAGTTCCCCACCCTCGTCGGCTGGAACGGCTATCCGTCCGGTCTGCGCGACGCTCTGAGCGCCCATGACTTCGGCAGCGCCACCTTCGGCCTGAAGGACTCGGCCTTCCCGAGCCATCTGGCCGCCGCCCTGCCCGACGGGGTTCCCTTCGATGTCAACGCCTGAAGTTCCCTGCGACAAGGCCGAGTTGTCCGACCGCTGCTCTCCGGCCGCCCAGTAATCCGGGCGCGGAGGCGCGGGCCCTGTGGCAGCATGACCGGGCTTCCCGTACCGGGGAGCAGCCGCCGGAAAGGAACCCCCAGGCCCGTGCCCCGCTCCGTCACCCTGATCCGCTCCGCCGCCCTGTCGGACGTCGCCGAGTACGCGTACGCGGCGACCGTGCCCGCCGACGCGCGGCTCGTCTTCCTCGCGGGGGCGTGCCCCCTCGACGCGGACGGCGCGACCGTGGCCGTCGGCGACCACGCCGGACAGGCGGCGCAGTGCGTCGCCAACATGAGAACCGCCCTCGCCGCGGCCGGCGCCACGCTGGAGGACGTCATCAGCACCCGCGTCCTGGTGGCCTCGACCCGGCAGGAGGATCTGGTCGCGGCCTGGACCGTGGTCAGGGAGGCCTTCGGCGCGCACGACGTTCCGAGCACCCTCATGGGGGTCACGGTCCTCGGGTACCACGACCAGCTCGTCGAGATCGAGGCCGTCGCCGCCGTCCTCGACGACTGACGCGAGCACCGGGCGGAACGCGGTGCGGCCCGACCGCCGTGGAGGCGCACGGCGGTCGGGCCCGGATCCGGATCGGGTGACTCAGCCCGACGTGACCTTCACCGGTTCCGTCTCGGCGGAGCTGTGCCGCTGGGCCCAGCTCTCCAGCGCCGTCCGGCAGGCGTGGTCGAGGTGGTGCAGCCCCGACAGATCCACCTCGACGGGCCGGTCGTGGGGGAGCGCCTCCAGGCTGTCGAGGATCTTCGGCAGCCGCAGGAACGTCGCGTTGCCCGACAGATGCGCCTGCACCGGCCCCGCTCCCTTGTCCACCACCTCCAGCTTGACCTGGGAGGCGTCCCACGCCGTCTTCACGACGGACAGCGCCACACCCACGAGGACGCCCTCGAACATGCTGACCGACACGATCGACACCGCCGTGACCGCCAGGATCAGCACCTCCCCGCGCTGCTCGCGCCACAGACCCACCACGGTCCGTACGGGAATCAGCTTCGCCCCGGCATGCACGAGCACACCCGCGAGCGCCGGGACCGGGATGTAGGCCAGCGCGGCCGGCAGCAGTGCCGCGAACAGCAGCAGCCACACGCCGTGCAGGACCCGCGACGCCTTGGTGCGGGCACCGGCCTGCACATTGGCGGCGCTGCGCACGATCACCGCGGTCATCGGCAGCGCGCCGAGCACCCCGCACACCGTGTTGCCCGCGCCCTGTGCCAGCAACTCCTTGTCGTACGAGGTCCGGGGGCCGTCGTGCATCCGGTCCACGGCCGCCGCGCTGAACAGCGACTCGGCGGAGGCGATCAGGGTGAACGCGACGATCGTCCCGGCCAGGCTGAGCCCGGCGAGATCGGTGAAGGTGTCCAGGGACGGCGGCTGCACCGACTCCACGAGCCCGCTGACCTCGACCGTGGCCACCGGCAGGTCCAGGACGAGGACGGCGAGGACGGCGAGGCCCACCGCCGCCAGCGGACCGGGCACCGCGCGCACCCGCGCCGGGAGGCGCTTCCACAGCACCAGGACGGCGACGGTGCCGGCGCCCAGGGCGAGGGAGGCGATCGACGTCGTGCTGCCGAGGGCGTCGACGAACGCGCCGGGCAGTCCGGCGACCTTGCCGATCCCCGACTCGGGCGCCTCCGCCGCGAATATCGAGTACAGCTGGCCGGCGATGAGCACGAGCCCGATGCCGGCCAGCATTCCCTCCACCACCGAGACCGAGATGGCCCGGAAGTAGCGCCCGACCTTGAGCGCGCCCATGCCCATCTGCAGCAGTCCGGTGGCGAGCACGACGACACCGAGCCCGGGAAGACCGAACTCCCGCACCGCCTCGTAGACGAGCACGGTCAGCCCGGCTGCCGGGCCGGACACCTGGAGGCTGCTGCCGCGCATCAGACCGGTGACGATGCCTCCGACGATGCCGGTGACCAGGCCGAGTTCGGCGGGCACTCCGGAGGCGACCGCGACACCCACGCACAAGGGGAGCGCGACGAGGAAGACGACGAGTGAGGCGGTGAAGTCCTGCTTGAAGTGAGGGTAATTGGCCTTCGCGGTCATCACGGCACTCACAGAGTCTCGAACGAGTCGGTGGCGGCGCGGTGTTCGTGCACCCTTCCCGTGTGCACTTCGTAGTACCAGCCGTGCAGCCGCAGTTGCCCCTCCGCGAGCCGCTGTTCGACACACGGGTAGGAGCGCAGCCGGAGCAACTGGGTGAGCACGTGGCGCTGTACGGCTTCCGCAACGGTCGGGTCCACCGGGTCGGCGGCGGACGGCGCGTCCGCGGCGTGCGCGAGCCAGTCCCGCACGGCGGGTACGGCGTCGAGGTCGTCGCCGCGCACCAGGGCGCCGACGGCGCCGCAGTGCGAGTGCCCGCAGACGACGATGTCGCGGACCCCGAGCACCTGCACGGCGTACTCGATGGTGGCGGTCTCGCCACAGGGGCGGTCGGTGGCATGGGCGGGCACGATGTTGCCCGCGGTGCGCAGCTCGAAGAGCTCACCGGGGCGGGCGCCCGTGATCAGGGCCGGTACGACGCGCGAGTCGGAGCAGGTGATGAACAGAACCTGCGGCGACTGGCCGTCGGCGAGCCGGGCGAACTCCTCAGGGCGCCTTCCGAACGTGCGGGCGTTGTCGATGAGGGGCTGCATGCGTTGATTCCTCCTGGCGCGCTGTGGGGAGCGCGTCGGGCTTGCAGGACGGGTGCGACTGCTCTGTCGCGGTAGGGAGGGGCGGGGGTTTGCGGGGCGCGGTCGCCCCGGTCTGCTCGGACGTGTGTGCGGGAGCGAATGGGCGTGTGACGGCGTGCCGCGACTGCGGTGGCGCGACGGCGCACGGCGGTATGTCCACCGCGCTACCCCTCACCTCGCCACACGTGACTCCCCTCCCGATGTTCATTGATCAAGAGAATGCCAACAGAAGGTCAACTGATGGTCAAGAAGCAGGTTAGCTGTGCAATGGCGATCGTGGGGTTAACGCAAGGTTGCGGAACTGAGGATGCGTGGAAACTGCGGTTCGTTTGGCGTGAACAGCACTGTGGGGCACGTCGGTTCGGACTGCTGTTCGTCATGTTCGACGGCGGCCACCGCCGGGGACCCGGGGGCCCGCGCCGGCGGCGGCCGCCCGTGCGCGGCGCCGGGGCTCCCCTCCCGGGCGCGGCGCGCACCTCGCCCTCGACGGGGCCGGGAGGTGCGGGAGGCATCCCGGGCTGGCCCACGAGGACGGAGGGCCGGGCAGCGTGTCGGCGTAGGACGCCGCTCCGGCCGTTCTGGGCGCGGCCCTGGGACTGGGGGCCTCGACCTCCGCACGGCATATGCGCGAGCGCCCGCCGAAGCGGAGGTCTGGACAGCACTTTAGGCGCTGAGGGCGATCAGGCACAGACCCTCTGTATATGCCTGCCGCAGGCAACCGGTGCGCGACGGACGCCGGTTGCGGGAATCAACGCCTGTGGCGGACCGGTTGGCCCCCATGTGCACCGCCGCACCGGGTCAACTCGACGTCTTCGCCCACCGGTTCGCCTGTTACCAGCTCGACGAGGCGATGGGCGACTGGCGCCCCTACGACGAGGTGATCTCCCGCGCCTTCGAGCGCGCCTGCGCGAGCGCCGGAATCGAGTTCAGGCCGGACGGCTCCAACGCCGCCACCGACCAGGCCGTACAGAACGTGGCCCGGCTCGGCGCCGCGTTCCACGCCGTGTTCACGGCGGAGATGTCCGGCGCCTACAAACCCCGGCTCCAGGCCTTCGAGTTCGCGTACGAACAACTGGGCTGTCGCCCGGAGGAGACGATGCACATCTCCTCGAGCCCGCGCTACGACCTGCAGTCGGCGACCGATCTCGGTGTCCGGGACACGGTGTACCTGAACCGGGGGACCGAACCGTCGGCGCCCTTCTACCACGCCCACGAAGTCACCTCCCTCACCGAGGTGGTGGACCTGCTGGGGCTCTGAGATCCCGGGAAACGAGGAGGGGCCGCGTCGTGGTCGACGCGGCCCCTCCTCGCGGGCAACGGTCAGGCGCCGCTGGCGTCGAGCATCTCGTGGCGCTCGACCAGCTTCACGCGCTCGCGGCCGTGCGGCTCACCGAGGGCGCGCTCGGCGGCGTCGAGCTTGTGCCAGCCCTCCCACGTGGTGTACCGGACACCCCGGTCGCCGAGATACGTGTCGACGGCCTCCGGGGCCGGGGACGCCGGGGCGGGCAGCCGGCCCTCGGCGAAGTCCTCCAGGAGGCTGCCTACGGTCTCGTTGGCGTCGCCCTTGGTGTGACCGATCAGGCCGATCGGACCACGCCGGATCCAGCCAGTGACGTACGTGGACGCCAGGTGGTCCCCGCTGTCCTCGATGACCCGCCCGGCCGCGTCGGGAACGGTGCCGGAGGCCACGTCCCAGGGCAGCTTGGGCAGCTCGTCGGAGAGGTAGCCGACCGCGCGGTAGACGGCGGTGACGTCCCAGTCGGTGTGCGTGCCGGTGCCCTTGACGTTGCCCGTGCCGTCGAGCTCGGTGCGCTCGGTGCGCAGCCCGACGACCCGGCCGTCCTCGCCGAGGATCTCGCTCGGCGACTCGAAGAAGTGCAGGAACAGCTTGTGCGGCCGCTCACCGATGTCGCGGATCGCCCAGTTCTCCAGCGTCTTGGCGACCATGTCGGCCTGCTTGTTGCCGCGCCGGGTGGCGATGGACCCCTCGTCGTAGTCGATGTCCTCGGGATTGACGATGACCTCGATGTTGGGGGAGTGGTCCAGCTCGCGCAGCTCCATGGGGCTGAACTTCGCCTGCGCGGGACCGCGCCGCCCGAACACGTGGATCTCCTTGGCCCGGCTGGCCTTGAGCCCGTCGTACACGTTCGCCGGGATCTCGGTCGGCAGCAGCTCGTCGGCGGTCTTGGCCAGGACGCGGGCGACGTCCAGCGCGACGTTGCCGACGCCGAGCACGGCGACCTTCTCGGCCTCCAGCGGCCAGGTCCTGGGCACGTCGGGGTGCCCGTCGTACCAGGAGACGAAGTCCGCCGCGCCGTAGGAACCGTCCAGCTCGACCCCCGGAATGCGGAGCTCCCGGTCGGCGGTCGCGCCGGTGGAGAAGATCACCGCGTCGTAGAACGAGCGCAGCGTGTCGAGGTCGATGTCACGCGGGTAGTCGACATTGCCGAAGAGGCGGATCTGCGGCTTGTCGAGGACCTGGTGCAGGGCGGTGACGATGCCCTTGATCCGGGGGTGGTCGGGAGCCACGCCGTACCGGATCAGGCCGAAGGGGGCCGGCATGCGCTCGAAGAGGTCGATGGACACCCCGGGTTCGACGGCCGTCGCGGACTTCAGCAGCGCGTCAGCGGCGTAGATACCGGCAGGGCCGGCGCCGACGATGGCGACCCGCAGAGGGCGAGGCATGGTGAGGTTCCCTTCGAGTGGGGCGGGTGGTGCTCGAAGAGAATCTTAAAGTAAGGCAAGCCTTAGTTGATAGGCGGGTCCGTTCTATGACCTCATAAGTATCGGTTATGGGGTCCATCGGTCTCCCTTTGGGGGTGCTCGCGGGCCCCTCCGGAAGGCCGTTCACGCGCTACCGACCCGGCGTCGCAGGTGGTCGCGCAGGGCCCGTGCGGCCTGCCCCATGAGCGCCTCCGCACCGGGCTGGACCCCGGCGGGAACCAGGGACTCGGTGAGGACCACGACGGCGAAGCGCTGACCGTCCGCGTGCTCGACGACCCCCGCCTCGTGCCGGAGATTGAGCAGCGTGCCGGTCTTGGAGGACCAGACGGTCGCGTCCGAGCTGAAGTCAGGTGCGAGACGGTGCCGGATCAGATTGTGCCGCATCAGCTCCCGCACCCGGGCGGCCGTGGCGCCCGGCACCGCCGACGGCAGCCACAGCGCCTGCAGCAGATCGGCCCAGGCGCGGGCGGTGCCCGTGTTGGCCCGGCTGGTGTCCAGCTGGGGAACGCGATGGCCGCGCCCCGCCGTGCTCGCCCCGATCGCCAGCGCGTGCGCGAGATGCGCCTGGCCCGGTCCCAGATGTTCCTGAGGCGTCTCGGTCAGCTCCTCGGTGCGGTGCCGCACGGTGATGCCGGTCAGGTCCCAGGCGCGCAGCTGCGCCGTGACCACGTCCGGCGGGGTGAGATCGAACAGGGCGTCGGCGGCCCTGCCGTCGCTCAGGCACGTACTCAGGTAGAGGAGATCGTCGAGGGCGACGCGGGCCGGGTGGCGGAAGCGGCTCAGACCGGTCGGACCGGCCGTGGTGATCCGCCCCGGCGCGACCTCGACCGGGTGCGCGCCGTCCAGCTCCCCGCGCCGGATCCGGTCCGCCGTGGCCAGCGCGAGCGGCAGCTTCACCAGGGAGGCGGACGGCAGCGGCACGTCCGGGTCGATGCCGATCTCCTCGCCCGTGCCGAGGTCGCGGACGAGAAGGCTCGCGCGGAGCCCGCCGTCGGTCAGCTCCTCGCGCACCCCGCGCAGGAGAGCTTCGGTGGTCATGCGCCGACTCCTTCGGTCGCTGTGTCGCCGGCGTTCTGGGCCGGAGATCCCTGGCCGGGGCCGTCGTCGGCGCCGAGGCACCGGCCGATCCGGACGCCGAGCCGGGTGAGCGCCGCCGGGGGAGCGTCCTGCGCCGCCGTGCGCAGCACGTATCCGCGTACGGGCGTGAACTCGCCCATCGGCCGCCAGTGCAGGCCGAGCGCGCGGGCCTGGGCGGCCGAGCACAGCAGGAGATCGGGCGCCGCGTGCACCTCGGCCGCCGCCGTGGTCAGGTCCCTCGCCTCCGTCAGCTGCGCGGGCCGCAGCCCCACCGCGTCGCGCAGACGGGCCAGCGGATCCCGCACGTGCGGCACGTCGTCCTCGGGCTGCAGCCAGATCCGGCGGGCCGGTCCGCGCCCGGTGCGCCCCAGCCGCAGCGTCTCCACGTGGAGGTATCCCTCGCCGGGATCCTCGGCGGCGGCCAGGCCGAGCGCCACCGGCCACACGGCCTCGGCCGCGGGCACCGCGAGCAGCGCGGCCTGCACCCGTCCCGCGAGCAGGAGTTCGGCGCGCCGGGCCGGTGGTTCGGTACGGGTCTCCAGGGCGATCCCGAGCCCGCGGCCAGCGGCGATCAACCGGGCGAGACCGCTCGTCGTGCAGATGTCCGGCACGGCGAGCCGCCAGGGCCTGCGGTGTGCGGCCGCCGCCTCGTGAAGCAGCCCGTCCGCGTCCTCGACGAGCCGTCTGGCGTGCGGCAGCATCTCGCGGCCGAAGGCGGTCAGGACGGCCCGTCGCACCGTCCGCTCGAACAGCCGCGCCCCCAGCAGCTCTTCGAGCGCGGCGACGCGGCGACTGGCGACCGGCTGGGAGACACCGGCGGCCGCCGCGCCGTCGGTGAAACCGTTGTGGTCACTGACGCTGACGAAGGCGCGACATGCTCCGAGCAGATCCACCCGGCCACTCTATGCGGATTCGGCATGGAAACCGGGGTGAATGTATTGGCTCCCGTGCCGCCCGACCGGCAAGGGTGTGCGGCGGGGCGTCACCGACGCCTCGGCCGCGACCCGTAAGGGAAACCGGTCGTCCTTACCCCCCTGCGCCCTGGATCCTCCCTGGTCCGTGGCCCGGGGACCCGTCGAAGGGACTCGACCGATGCAGCACCACCGACCGAGCCGTCGCCGATCCGCCGGTGCCGGCCGCGCCGTTCTGGCCGCGAGTGCCGTCCTGGCCGTCCTGTCCACGACGGGCTGCGGGCAGGACGACCGCGCCACCACCACCGGAGCGGCCACCACGGCGGCCGCCGACCGTTCCGCGGACGCCGCCGCGAAGGACGCCTTCGCCCGACTGGAGCGCACCTACCGGGCGCACCTCGGTCTCTACGCGATCGACACCGGCAACGGACGTGAAGTCACCTGGAACGACAAGCGGCGCTTCTCCTACAACTCGACCGTCAAGTCCTTCCTCGCCGCCGCCGTCCTGAAGAAGAACGGCAGCGACGGCATGGACCGCGTCCTGCACTACGACCGCGCCGACGTCATCGCCAACTCGCCCGTCAGCGAGAAGCACGTGGACACCGGCATGAGTCTGCGCGCGCTGTGCGACGCCGCCGTCCGCTACAGCGACAACACCGCCGCCAACGTCCTCTTCAAGGACATGGGCGGACCCGGCCGGCTGGGCACGTTCCTCAAGGAGGAACTCGACGACAGGGTCACCCGCACCGACCGCGTCGAGCCGTTCCTGAGCCAGTGGACCCCGGGGGAGCGGCGCGACACCTCGACACCCCGTCAGATGGCGGGCGACCTGCGTGACCTCGTCCTCGGCGACACCCTGCCCACGGCCGAGCGGCGCCAGTTGACGACCTGGTTGCGGAACAACACCACGGGCGACACGACCATCCGGGCCGGGGTGCCGAAGGGCTGGGTCGTCGGGGACAAGACCGGCACCGGGTTCTACTACGGGGCGCGCGACGACATCGCGGTCGTCTGGCCGCCCGGCCGCAAGCCGCTGGTGATGGCGATCCTGACCTACCGCGACGGCGCGAAGGACACCGAGGCCGACGACAAGCTCCTGGCCGACGCGGCGAAGGCGGCGGTCACCGCCCTCGGCGCGGACCGCTGACAACTCCGGGTGAGGCGACCCACGTGCGTTCGAGCGGCCGTCGCCGATCGTCAACACGGGAAGCGTGCGTTCAGTCGTAAGGAGTGCATCCAAGAACCCCTTGGATGCCGTACCGGTTGACCCGGCGAGAGCGCGCGGTTCACCGCCAGGGACGGCGGGGTGGTGCACAGCCGGCCGCGAGCTCGGCGCCGGTCCGGCGTTCACACCCCTCGGGGCCGGACCGGCGCCGCGCGGCGGCCCGACCGTGGTGGGCCGGGCCGCCGCGTTCACCAAGTGAGCTGCGGATGCACGGACGCATGAACCGACGGGCTTTTCGCACCGACGGCCGTGCCGCTATCCGCCCGGGCAGGTTGGACTGAGCATGGACGACGAGCTGAACCGTTTCTCTCACCGGGACTACGCGCGTCTGACGGACGCGTACTGGCTGGACGCCCCGCACTGCCCCGACGGGCTGTGCGCATGCCCCCTCGACCACGACGAGCCACGCGACCTCGAAGGCCTCGCACGCCTGGTCATGATGGGCGTCGCCACCGGCACCATCGCCGTGGGCGTCGTCTGCGCGCTGAAGTGACGTGCTCCTGGGCGGGGGCCGGGCTCAGGAGCACGTCCCCCGTCTGCCCGCGACGACCGAACGCATACCCGGTGGATTCCTGCCCGCCGCGTCAGTGGCGGGCGTTCCCCGGCACCGCGATCTGGTCCTCGGACCAGGTCGCCTTGGTGGTGGCGGAGTAGGTGACCGCGGTGCCCGCCTTCAGACCCGCGTCCCGTGCCCTGGCCGAGGGTTCGGCGAGCAGGGTCTCGTCGGCGAGCAGTTCACCGGTGGACGGGTCGACGACGAGCCGCTCCCGCACGCTGCCCAGCGGAGTCCTGTTCGTTCCGGGGAACATGACGCCGACGCCCTTGCGGCCCAGCGGATCGCTGACGTCGTCGGTCATCCGCACGCCGGGCAGATCCGCCATCACCCGGTACGCGGCGGCCCGGACACCCGGCTCCACCGGCATGGTGACGAGGTCGGCCGCGACGCGCAGCAGCCACGCCGAGCGCTCGGTGCCCTGTTCGGCGGCGCCGTCCTGCGCGTACAGCCGCTCCAGCATCCGGCGCAACGCGGCGGTGTCGGTGGGCAGTCGGCGCAGTTCCTTGTAGGTGACGTTGCGCGGGCCGAGGGCGTAGATGCTGTCGCCGAGGGCGGTCCGGTCGACCGTCGGGTGCCCGGTTCCCAGGGTGTACGCCCGCTTGGGGCCGTCGTCCGCCGAGGAGACGGTGGCCTCGACCGTGCCGGGCGAACCCGCGTCCCGCCAGCGCGCCTTGTCGGCCGCCGTGCGGGGCTCGACCGTGGAGCCGAGCCCGGAGACCAGCAGGCTGTCCGTCCCCTTGCGCACGCCCACCGACCACTGCGACGACGAGACGTCGTGCACGGCGAAGAGGTGCCCTTCCTTCCCGACCACGTCCACGACCTCCGAGCGCGTGTCGGTCTGCCAGTACGTGCCCTCGGACGGCGCCGCCTCCGCCTTCGTGGCCGCGCTGAGCAGCACGAGTCGGGCGTCGGTCACGGCGGTCGCGGAGGAGCGCGGGCCGGCCTCGGGCCGCCCGGCCGGGGACGACGGCCCGTCGAGGCTCGTCACGACCACCGCGGTCGCGGCCACGGCCGTGAGCGCCGCGACCGCGCCGAGCGGCTTCAGCACCAGGCGGCCGCGCGGCGACGACGCGGAGCGGTCCGGGACCTCGGAGAGGATGCGGGCCAGGTCCTCGCGCTGGCGGGCCGAGCCGGCCAGGCGGGCCGGGTCCAGCTCGTCGGGCCGGGCCGCGGCGAGGGCCCGCAGGGCGTCGGGACGCCCGGAGGTGTCATCGCTGGTCTTCACGTGAGTGCTCCTTTGTGGTCGTCGAGGTGGGCGGCGCGCGCGTCCGGTGCCGGGGGCGACGGCACGGATGCCGTCTGCAGCGCCCTCTCCAGGCGGCGTCTGGCCCGGTGCAGCCGGACGGTGAGCGTCGCCGTGGCGCAGCCCATGACCCGTGCGGCCTGCTTCGCGGTCAGCCCGTGCCAGGCGAGCAGCGTCAGCAGTTCCCGGTCGGCGTCGGACAGGCTCGCCAGGGCCTGCAGCGCCGCCTCCCGGTCGGTCACGTCCGCCGCGACGTCACCGCTGTCCGCCCCGCCGCTCCGCCCGATCCGCCGGGCCTCCTCGGCGGCCAGGGCGTACTGATGACTGTCCTTGCGGCGCAGTTCGCGCACCAGATTGCGGGCCACGCCGAGCAGCCAGGGCAGTGCGGGCCGCGGGATGTCCCGTACCCGCCGCCAGGCGACCGTGAAGGTCTCGCTGGTGATGTCCTCGCCCACCTGTCGGCCCACCAGACTGGTGGCATAGGCGAGGACGCGCGGATAGCACTCCTCGTACATCTCCCGAAAGCGTTGGGCCTGTGTCACGCGCCGTCCCCTCGTGTTCGTGCTTACGCCAAGCAATGCGCGTGAGGGCTCACTTATTACAGGGCGCGGTGACATCGGGTCATGCGCATCAGCGCGCGATCACCGGTGAAGCCGAGGGACCGCAGAAGGTACGCGGTCAGGAAGACGGTGGGGCGGTCCCGGCGCCCTCCGTCGGCACAGCGCGGTGCGCGTACGGGGTGAAGTGGGCGTGCGGGGCGTCGATGGGCAGGTCGGGGCGCCAGGCGGTGAGGATCTGCGCGCTGCAGTCGAACAGGCCGTCCGGGAGCCGCTCCAGGGGCCACCATCCCCAGTCGCCGACTCGCTCGTCCGGCTGGGTGGCGGGCTCGCCCCGCCAGGAGGAGACGACCGCGCCGACCGTGACGCGTACGACGCCCTCGACGTGGTCGACGAGCGTGCCCAGCAGGGTGACGTCCTCGGGGCGGGCGCGCAGCCCGGTCTCCTCGGCGAGTTCACGGACGACCGTTGCCTCTAGAGCTTCGCCCGGTTCCACGGTGCCGCCGGGCAGTTCGATCGTGCCGCGGTGATGGCGGCCCAGCAGCAGTCCGTGCTCCCCGAGGAGGATCGCGCCGACGCCGATCGCCGCGTGCGGCACAGGGGCACCGCGGGTGCGGGGACGGCAGGAGATCCGGGCCGCGGGGTCGGGACGGCGGCGGGCCCGGACCAACTGCACGACCACCGGATTGTCCGGCGCCGGGGCGCGGAGCAGTTCGGACCTCTCCACGACGAAGCCGTATTGGCCCAGCAGGCCCTCCCACACCTCGCCGGTCAGCACCCACGTCTGCACGGGCATCGGCGTCAGTCCTCTGAGCCCGAGCATCTCCCGGCGGGGCGTCACGCCGGAGGACGGGCCCTGGCCGTGCGTGTTGGTGTGCAGGACCGAGAAGACCAGCGGGGCGCCGGGCCGCAGTCCGTCGCGCAGCGCGGGCAGCAGCGCGTGCGGGTCGATGCCGGCCGGCGTGCAGATGCCGAAGGCCGCGTCGTACGGCGCCGCCCGCCGCAGGTGCTCGATCACATCACCGTGCAGGAACCGGATGCCCGGCACCTCGCCGAAGTGGCTTGTCGCGCGCCGGTGTTGGGTGGGCGACAGGTCGATCGCGTCGACGAGCGCGCCGTGCGTCGTGGCCAGATGCACGGCGTAGTGGCCGGCGCCGGATCCGATGTCCAGCACGCGCCGGCCGGCGAGTGGGCCGAGCACCTCGGCCCCCGGGCCGACGTCGTCCCAGAACCCCCACCGCAGCCGCGCCGGAGCAGGAGGCATGTAGCCGCGGTCGAGCTGGAACCGCCCGTACGTCGTCCAGGCCGCGGCGTTGTCGGGGTGCGGAGTGTTCAACTCGATCCCTTCGGCGAAGCGCTCACCCTCCAGTTCTGGCGAGCGGTCCGTCCGGTCAAACATCCAGGCCAGGGGCCGTCACACCGTCACCGGGACGTGCTGAAGAAAACTCTTGACACCCACGCCCCACGGAACTCATAGTTCTCGCCGCTGAGCGCAACGGCGTTGCGCTCAGCGCACCGAACGCAGGCGACGGAGAGGAGCGAGGCGATGTCAGAGGCGTACGCGAACGGTACGGCCGCCGACGGAACCGCCCACCAGGCGGACCGGCCCGACGAGGCCGACACGCTGCTCGCCCCGCCGCAGCCCGGCGTCCTTCAGGGAGCCGACCGCGCCCTGCTCGCCCTGCTGTCGTTCACCGAGCGGCGCCCCGAATGGGGTGTCAGCGAGATGGCGCGACGGCACGGCTGGGACAAGGCGGTCGCCCAGCGCATCCTCACCACGCTCGCCTCCCGCTCCTTCCTGACCTGCGACTCCACCACCCGTCGCTACCGGCTCGGCCCCGCCGTCTCCCGGCTGGCCCGCGCCGGGGAACACAGCGGCGTGCTGCCGTCCCTGGTCCGCCCGATCCTCGCGGGGCTCCTGCGCGAGACCGGCGAGAGCGTCGTCCTGAACGTGCCGCAGGGCGCCGGATACCGGTGCGCCGCCGCCGTCGACGGCACCGGCCCGGTCCGCTACACCGCGATCGTCGGCGCCGTGATGCCCGGCCACGCCGGCGCCTCAGGACACGCCATCTTCGCCCACTACCCCGAGGCGGAGCTGCGGCGCCTGTTCGGAGCCACCCCGCTCCAGCGCTTCAACGACCACACCGTCACCGATCTCGACGCCCTCCTGGCCCGGTACGCCGACGTACGCGCCCAGGGACACAGCGTCAGCCACGGCGAGTACGACGAAGCCGTCGCCGCCGTGGCGGCCCCGGTGTTCCAGGCCGGCACCGTCGCCGCCTCGCTCACCGTCATCGGCCCCGCGCACCGCGTCACCCGCGCCGCCGACCGCATCACCGAACTCGTCCTGGCCGGAGCCGAGGAGGCCACGGCCGCCTTCGGCTCCTGACCCGGCCCGGCGGCACCGCCCGCCGGACCACCCGCCCGTACGACGTGACCCGCACCGGAGTACGCGGCTTGCCGCTGCCTGCCCGAAAAGTCCCGCCCCCTCCAGGGACGGGCCCACCCAGCAAGGGGTGTCCCCGTGTCGCACCACACCTCGCCGTCGGCCACCGCGCCGCCGCCCGCCGACTCCGGTCCCGGCGTCACCACCTCCGGCTCCGGTCACCCGAGGGTGACCGAACCCGTCGTGTTCATCGTCCTCGCCGTGCTCTCCGTCGTGGGAGCCGTCATCGGCGCGGATCTCGTCGCCAAGCTGGGCATCTCCGCCAACACCTCGGTGGTCGGCGCCCTCATCGCCATGCTCATCGGCCGCATCCCGCTCGCCGGGCTGCGCTCGATGCGCTCGGTGCACCGGCAGAACCTCGCCCAGAGCGCCATCTCCGCCGCCACCTTCGCCTCCGCCAACGCCCTGCTCACCTCGATCGCGGTGCCCTACGTCTTCGGACGCAAGGACCTGGTGTGGCCGATGCTCATCGGCTCCTTCGCGGGCCTGCTCATCGACACCTGGGTGCTGTACCGCTCGTTCGGCTCCCGGCTGCTCCCCGCCGACGCGGCCTGGCCGCCCGGGCAGGCGGCCGCGGAGACCATCAAGGCCGGTGACAAGGGCGGCAAGCGGGCCCTCGTCCTCGGCGCGGGCACCCTCGTCGGCCTCGGCGGCACCCTCTTCAGCCTGCCGCTGTCCGCCGCCGGCGTCGCCTTCCTCGGCAACGTCTGGGCGCTGCTGATGTTCGGCGTGGGCCTCGGTCTGCGCGAGTTCAGCCCCGACCTGTTCCACACCGACCTCGGCGCCGGATACGTACCGCACGGTGTGATGGTCGGCGCGGGCGTCGTCGCCCTCGGCCAGGCCGTCTTCATGCTGGTCCGCCGACGCCCGGCGCGGCAGGAACAGCCCGCCGCAGGCCCCGCACCGTCGGACCGCGACGAGACCACCGCGTACACGGTCGACGAGAAGGCCCTGCGCCGCTCCCTCGTCCGCGGCTACGCCCTCTTCGTCGCCGGCGCCGTCCTGCTCGCGGTGCTCGGCGGCCTGATCGGCGACATGAGCCCGCTCGGCCTGCTCGGCTGGGTGCTGTTCGCCGCGTTCGCCGCCCTCGTGCACGAGCTGATCGTCGGCCTCGCCGCCATGCAGTCCGGCTGGTTCCCCTCCTTCGCCGTCACCCTGATCTTCCTGGTCCTGGGCCTGCTCAGCGGCATCCCCTCGGTGCCGCTCGCGCTCCTCGTCGGCTATGTGTCCGCCACCGGCCCCGCCTTCGCCGACATGGGCTACGACCTGAAGGCCGGGTGGCTGCTGCGCCGCGACCACCGGCCCTGGGACCCGTACGAGCGTGAGGGGCGCCGTGAGCAGTTCCGCGCCGCCCTCATCGGTTTCGCCGCCGCGCTCGCCGTCGTCGCCGTGCTCTGGCAGTCGTACTTCAAGCAGGGCCTGATCCCGCCCGTCGCCAAGGTCTACGCCGACACCGTCAAGAACGGCCTGGGCGAACCCGGCGTCCTGCGCACCCTGCTGATCTGGGCCGTTCCCGGCGCACTGATCCAACTCATCGGCGGCACCAGGCGGCAGATGGGCGTCATGCTCGCCACCGGTCTGCTGATCCTCACGCCCAACGCCTGCTGGATGGTCCTCGCCGCGCTCGCCGTGCGCGTCGGCTACCGCAAGTGGCGCGGCCCCCGCGCCGACGAGGAACTGAACCTGGTCGGCGCCGGCCTCATCGCGGGCAGCTCCCTGGGCGACTCCGCCCAGATCATCAAGGCGAGCTGACAGCCGAACCCGCCCCCCGAACCACCTTCTCCCACACGCACCACCTCAAGGAGACAGATCCCCATGGAGATGTTCAGCCGGCTCGAACCCCGCGCCGAGTACCTGAGCTTCGAACTCGCCCTCGCCGCCCGCAAGCTCGTCGAGCAGGTCATGCTCGTCAAGCCCGGCGAGCACGTCGTCCTCACCGGCGACACCAGCAGCGACCGCCGCGTCGTCGACGCCACCGCACAGGCCGTCGCGGCCGCCGGGGCGCACCCCGTCGTCGTCTGGTCCGAGACGATGCCCAGCTCGTCGATGGAACCGCCGCGGCCCGTCGCCGGCGCCATCGCCGACGCCGACGTGTGGATCGAGTTCGCCGTCTCCTACGTCATGCACTCCGACGCGTTCCGCCGCGCCATGGCCAACGGCTGCCGCTACACCAACCTGACCGCCATGGACGTGCACATGCTCGTCGCGACCGTCGGCCGCCCCGACTTCGACGGCGTCATCAAGCTCGGCAAGGCGCTGGTCCACCTCCTGGAGCAGGCCGACGAGGTGCGCATCACCTCCGCCAACGGCACCGACATCACGGGACGCAACGGCGACCGGCCCATCAACCTGCGCGGCAAGCCCGCCGAGAAGCCCGGCGAGACCGTCATGCTCTCCGGCCAGATCTCCTGGAACCCCCTGGAGGAGACCCAGGACGGCGTCCTCGTCTTCGACGGCGCCCTGTGGCCGCCGGACCAGCTCGGCCTGCTGCGCACCCCGGTCCGCTGCACCGTCGAGAAGGGCGTCGTCACCAAGATCGACGGCGAGGGCCAGGCCGCCGAGATCTTCCGCCGCTGGATGGAGTCCTGGGACGACCCGAACATGTTCCGCGTCGCCCACTGGTCGCTCGGCTTCAACCCGGGCGTGCCCGCGCCCACCGGCCGTATCGTCGAGGACGAGCGCGTCTTCGGCTGCGTCGAGCTGGGAATCGGCACCAAGGGCGCCTGGATCGGCGGCGAGCCGTGGGTCTCCGCGGCCCACACCGACGGCTCGATCCTCGGCCCGTCGATCTACCTCGACGGCGAGTGCGTCGAGAAGGACGGCGTGTACGTGCACCCCGACCTGGTCGAGATCTGCCGCGAACTGGGCGTCGCCGGCTACTGACCGCCGCCCCGCACACCCGACCGCAGGGATCCACGGGTCCAACCCACCGCCCAGGAGCCGGACTTGACCGACGACCAGATCACGTACCGCCACAGCGGCCTCGTCTGCATCGACCACACCCTCGACGTACCGCTCGACCACACCCGCCCCGACGGGCCGAGCATCTCCGTCTTCGCCCGCGAAGTCGTCGCCGAGGCCTTCGAGGGCACGGCGGGCCGCGATCTGCCGCGGCTGCTCTGGCTCCAGGGCGGTCCCGGCGGGCGCGCGGAACGCCCCAACGCGGCGGGCGCCTGGCTGCGCCGCGCCCTCAAGGACTTCCGCGTCGTCCTCCTCGACCAGCGCGGCACCGGCCGTTCCACTCCCGCCGACCGCACCACACTCGCCGCCCACCCCGACGCGGCGACCTACCTCACCCACTTCCGCGCCGACTCCATCGTCCGCGACGCCGAACTGCTGCGCCGCCGGCTCCAGGGCGACCGCCCCTGGACCGTCCTCGGCCAGAGCTTCGGCGGCTTCACCACGCTCACCTACCTCAGCCTCGCCCCGGAGGGCCTCTCGCGAGCCCTGATCACGGGCGGCCTGCCCACCCTGACCGCCCACGCGGACGACGTCTACCGCGCCGCGTACCGACGCACAGCCACGGCCAACACCCGCTATTTCGACCGCTATCCGGCCGACCGGGCCCTGGCCGAGCGAGTCGCCGCGCACCTGGCCGACCACGACGTCCGCATGCCGTCGGGCGAGCGTCTGTCGGTCCGCCGCTTCCAGACCCTCGGCATCACCTTCGGCACCGCGTCGGGCTTCGACACGCTCCACTACCTCCTGGAGTGCGCGTTCGTGCCGGGCCCGCACGGGCCCGCGCTCTCCGACCCGTTCCTGCGCGGCGTCGACGCGGTGGTCTCGCTGGCGCCGCGCCCCCTGTACGCGGTCCTGCACGAGGCGATCTACGCCCAGGGCGGCCGGGCCACGGCCTGGTCGGCGCAGCGGATCCGGGACGAGTTCCCGGAATTCGACGCGACCGGCGACGGCCCGCTGCACTTCACCGGCGAGATGATGTACCCCTGGATGTTCGACGAGGACCCGGCGCTCGTCCCCCTGAAGGCGACGGCGGACGCCCTCGCCCGGCGCACGGACTGGCCGGCCCTCTACGACCTGGACCGCCTGGCGGCCAACAAGGTCCCGACGGCCGCGGCGGTGTACCGCCAGGACATGTTCGTCGACCACGACCAGTCCCTGACCACGGCATCGCTCGTCCGTGACCTGCGCCCCTGGGTCTCGGAAACCCACCTCCACGACGGAGTGAAGGCCGACGCGGCCGTGCTCGACCACCTCCTGACGCTGACCTAGAACCTGCCCTGTCGATCCCTCGGTGTTCTCCGTTCCGCCGGTGCGTAGAGAGTCAACTCCGGGGCATCTGGGTGTCCATGGAACGCGAGCCGCGGCTACGACGGCACACATGGGGTTGGAAGTTGGCGCGCGCCTTTGTCATGGCGCTGGGATTCGTCTGCATGGTGGCGTTCGCCGTGGCGTTGGCGAGGGCGACGCTCGTGCCCTCGCCGGCGTCCGTGGCGCTGACGCACACCAACCTGCATCCGGGCGACTCCATTCGCCTGTACTTCGATCAGCCGGACTGGCGCGACACCGTGAAACAGGTGGGCGGCAACATCGTGCTGGGAGTGCCGTTCGGCTTCCTGCTGCCGGTGCTCTTCCCGCGCACCCGGGGGCTGGTCCGGGTCGTGCTGATGACCGCATTCGTGATGCTCACCGTCGAGGTCGCCCAGGGACTCCTGGTCACCGGCCGGGCGTTCGACATCGACGACGTGATCCTCAACTCGGCGGGCGCCTTCCTCGGTTACCTCGTTCTGGGCCGCAGGCTCGGCCGTGCGCTGCACCCGCGCCGCGTGCGCTGGTGGCACCCGCGCCCCGCGCCCGAGCAGACCGCGACGGCCGAGAAGTCCGAGGAGGGGCGCCGCGGTTGGTGGCGCACCCGGTCCGCCGCCGACGCCGATCGGCAGCCCGCGCCGGACACCGACAAGACCACCACGTCCAAGCGCGCCCGCTGGTCCCTGCCGGCCGCACTGCGCGCCAAACGCCCCTGACGGATCACCGTCGACGCGCGAACCCGCCGGGTGCCCGAGGAACTCCTCCGGGCACCCGGCGGGCCGTCGTCGCAGGCCCTATTGACGCGCGTAGCAGGCCCGTGCAGTGTCAGGGATCCTTGATTCTCTGTGGCATTCACCTCGGGAGGCACCGTGTTAAGACGCCATCTTCGTACGCTTCTCACGCTTGTCATGCTCGCGTCGCTATCGATGCTCGGTGCGGCGGCCACCACGGGCACCGCGCACGCCGACGACTGTTACACCTGGAACCGGACCCTCGCTCAGGGCACCAGCGGTGAGGACGTGCGGCAGTTGCAGATCCGGGTCGCCGGGTACCCCGGATACGGCGCGGTCCTCGCGATCGACGGCGAGTTCGGCGCGGGCACCAAGGCCGCCGTCACCCGCTTCCAGCAGGCCTACGGTCTGTCGGCGGACGGCATCGCGGGAGCGCAGACCTTCAGCAAGCTCTACGCGCTTCAAGACGGCGACTGCACCCCGGCGCACTTCACCTACGCCGAGATGAACCGCTGCAACGCGGACTGGTCCGGCGGCGCGGTGTCGGCAGCCGCCGCGAAGGCGAACGCGCTGCAACAGATGTGGAAGCTGGAGGCCCTGCGGCACGCCCTCGGCGACCGCGCGCTGACCACCAGCAGCGGCTTCCGCTCCACCGCCTGCAACAACGCGGTCGGCGGCGCGGCCAACAGCAACCATCTCTACGGCCGCGGCATCGACCTCGTCGGCACACCCTCGTACTGCGAGATCGTCAAGCAGGCACGGAACCACGGCTTCAACGAGATCCTCGGCCCGGGCTACCCCGGCCACAGCACACACGCCCACCTGGGCAGCCAGAGCTCGCGCTACTGGTCCGCGTCCTCCTGCGGCATCTGACGGCGCGCCCGTCGGCCTCCACGACCGTGCAGGTTCCCGGCGAACACCGGGGACCTGCACGGGAGTTCCCGGACCGCCGGAACAAACCCGTCGCCTCCGCGCCGACGCGCCCGTAAGGTGCGCGGATCGTCGTGACAGGGAGGCGGACCGGAACGTGGCGACCACAGGAGCGGTGCGGCATGGGCCGGCGAGTGCGGCGCGTGCCGCACTCGGCGGCGGGCGGCGGCTGGAGTCGGTCGAGCGGGTCGCGGGCGGCAGCAAGAAGGGCGTCTACCGCCTGCGGATGGACGACGCGACGACGGCGATCGCCTACGTCTGGGACGACGCCGAGAACTACTGGCCGACGGCCGAGGGCGACGACGACCTCACCGACCCCTTCTCGCCCGGCCTCGGGCTCGACCTCTTCGAGGCCGCACACGCACGACTCGACGCGCTGGGCGTCCGCGTCCCGGCGATCCGTCTCGTCGACCGCGGCGGCGCCCACTGCGCGGCCGATCTGGCCGTCGTCGAAGACCTGCGGGGCGAGAACCTGGAAGCGCTGCTCGCGCGGGACCCGCGTGCCGCCGCACCGGCCCTGGCCCGGCTCGCAGAGGCGCTGGCGGCGATGCGAGGCCATCGGGCGACCGCCTACGGCAAGGTGGCCGTGGTCGACGGAGGAGGGACGTCGCGCGGCACCTCGTGCGAGGGCGTGGTCCTCGACCGTGCGCTGCGGGACCTCGCCGAGGCGGCGGTCCGCGATCCGCGGATCGCGGCGGCCCGTGACCGGCTGGAGGAGCCGCTTCTGGCACTGGCGGCGGCGGTACGGCCGCGAGCGGAGTACGCGGTCGTACACGGCGAACTAGGACCCGATCACGTGCTGGTGGACGCCGACGGACATCCCGTGGTCATCGACATCGAGGGCACCATGTACTTCGACGTCGAATGGGAGCACGTCTTCCTGCGGATCCGACTGCACGACTCCTACCGGCCGTTGGCGGTGGAGGGCCTCGACGAGGAGCGGCTCGCGCTCTACACGCTCGCCCAGCGGCTCTCCCTGACGGCGGGCCCCCTGCGCCTGCTCGACGGGGACTTCCCCGACCGGGCGTTCATGGCGCAGATCGCCGAGCACAACCTCCGTCAGGCGCTCGCACTGCTCCACCGATGAGGTCGCGATCAGTCCTCGAACTCGTTCCGGACGCGCCGCGAGGGCTGGAAGGCGTAGAGGTCGAGAACGCCCGGCGGGTCGGCCAGGCCGGGGCCGCCGGCCTCGACCCAGGCGGTGATGTCGGCCGCGGCGCCCGGGTCGTTGACCTGGCCCAGCCAGACCGGCCGGCCGCCGGCCCTGCGGCCTTCGGGGGAGGGCTGGACGACGATGACGTTGGCCCGCTCGCACGCGTCGAGGCAGTCGGTCCGCCGGATCATGGCCACACCGGCCAACGCCGAGCGCAGGTCCGCGAGTTGGGCCGCGTGGTCGAGATGAGGAACCTTGGCCGGGGTGCCGCAGCAGCAGCCGCGGCAGACGGTGACCGTGCAGCGGGCACCGCCCGGTGCCCCGTCCGGGGCTGCCGCGCGCGGGCGTCGGGAGCGTCTGCTCATGCCATGTCCTTGACGGGGCGGGGCCATGCGGAGTCCCGCAACAGGCGGAGGCCGTTGAGACCGACGACGACCGTGGAACCCTCGTGCCCGGCGACACCGAGCGGCAGCGGGAGCGCGTCGATCAGATCCCAGGCCACCAGTACGGTGATGAAGACCCCGGCGACGACCAGGTTCTGCACGACCAGGCGGCGGGCCGCGCGCGAGAGGCTCAACACGTCCGGGATCGTGGCGAGTTCGTCCCGGACGACGACGGCGTCCGCGGTCTCCAGCGCGAGATCGGAACCGGCCCGCCCCATGGCGACACCGGTGTGCGCGGCGGCCAGGGCCGGAGCGTCGTTGACGCCGTCGCCGACCAGGAGCACCCGGCGCCCGGCGGCCTGCCACTCCTCGACCGCGGCCACTTTGTCCTCGGGCAGCAGACCGGCGCGTACGTCCGTGATGCCCACCTCGGCGGCGAGACGGCGGGCGGCACGCTCGTTGTCGCCGGTCAGCAGGACCGGAGCGCGGCCGGTCAGCTCCGTGAGCGCGGCCACGGTCGTCCGTGCGTCGGCGCGGAGCCGGTCGGCGACGCCCAGCACCCCGACCGGCACGCCGTCGCGCAGGACGAGAACCGCGGTGCGCCCTTCGTCCTCGAGGGACCGCGCCGCACAACCCTCCTCCGCGTCGTCGGCGGGGGAGAGGCGGTCCGGTGATCCGACCCGCACAAGGTGGCCGTCGACGACGGCCGTGACGCCCTGACCGGGTACGGAGACGAAGTCGCCCGCCTCACCGACGGCCAGGCCGCGGTCGCGCGCGGCCCGGACGACCGCGCGGGCGAGCGGGTGCTCGCTGGGGTGCTCGGCAGCGGCCGCGAGGGACAGCAGACCGTCCTCGTCCAGCCCGGAGGCGGGCAGGGGACGGATGTCGGTGACGCGTGGCGTGCCTTCGGTCAGCGTGCCCGTCTTGTCCAGGGCGACGGTGTCGACCTGCCCCAGGCGCTCCATCACCACGGCGGACTTGGCCAGCACGCCGTGGCGGCCCGCGTTGGCGATGGCGGACAGCAGCGGCGGCATCGTGGACAGGACCACCGCGCAGGGCGAGGCGACCATCATGAACGTCATCGCCCGGAGCAGGGCGGGCTGGAGCGCGGAGCCCAGGGCGAGCGGGACGGCGAACACGGCGAGGGTCGCGACGACCATGCCGATCGAGTACCGCTGCTCGATCCGCTCGATGAACAACTGCGTGGGCGCCTTGGTCTCCGAGGCCTCGGCGACCATCGCCACGATCCGGGCGATCACCGAGTCCGACGGGTCCCGTTCGACACGGACGCGCAGAGCGCCGGTGCCGTTGACCGTGCCCGCGAACACCTCGTCCCCGGCCTGTCTGGCCACCGGCAGGGGCTCGCCGGTGATGGTGGCCTGGTCGACGTCGCTCGCCCCCTCCAGGACCCGCCCGTCGGCGCCGACCCGCTCGCCCGGCCGTACCAGGACGGTGTCACCGATCCGCAGTTCCACCGCGGTGACCGTCTCCTCCCTGCCGTCCGGCAGGAGCCGCGTCGCGGTGGAGGGGGCGAGATCGAGGAGGCCGCGCACGGAGTCCGCGGTGCGGGCGGTGGCCACCGCCTCCAGGGCGCCGGAGGTCGCGAAGATGACGATCAGGAGCGCCCCGTCGAGGATCTGGCCGATGGCGGCGGCGCCGAGAGCGGCGACCACCATCAGCAGATCCACGTCCAGGATCCCGTCCCTGAGCGCCTTGAGGCCCTCCCAACCCGGTTCCCAGCCGCCCGCGACGTAGGCGCAGGCGAAGAGCGGCGCCCATGCCCACACCGGAGCGTCGAGCAGGTGCAGCGGCAGGGCGATCAGGAACAGCACCAGCGCGGCCAGCGCCCAGCGGGTCTCCGGCAGCGCCAGTGCCCGCGTACGCCGCCGGGGAGGGGCCGGACACGGCCCGGAGCCGGCCCGCGTGGGCTGCTGATCCAGGGCATCCAGGACGGAGGACATGACAGAACAACCCTTCACGGGTGGCCGGTGGGACAGCCGCCACGATACAGGAACGCATGAACAGGTCTTCAGGTGTCATCAGTATGATGGCTCCATGGGGCACGGAATCGACACCGCCAGCAGCGCCACCACCCGCGAGCGCCTTGACGCGGTCGGCACCGCCGACGTGGCCGCCACCCTCCAGGCGCTCGCCACGCCCTCGCGGCTGTACATCCTGGCCCGCCTCCAGGAAGGACCCTGCTCCGTCGGCGACCTGGCCGACGCCGTCGGCATGGAGGCCTCCGCCTGCTCCCACCAACTGCGCCTGCTGCGCAACCTCGGCCTGGTCACGGGCGAACGGCACGGCCGCTCGATCATCTACGCCCTCTACGACAACCACGTCGCCGAACTCCTCGACCAGGCCCTCTTCCACGTCGAGCACCTGCGCCTCGGAGTCCGCGACGCCCAGGCCGGGGCCTGACCCCCGCTGATCACCGGGTCCGCGCGAGCGTGCCGGCGGGCTCCGGTCGGTGCACGCCCCGTGGGCGATAGGCGAGTGCGTCCGAAACACCGGCGAGATCGGCGAGGTACCAGATCAGAGCGAGCCACATCTCCGTCCCCTGGAGCCCGGGCACGGTGGTCGCCAGGCCGGCCGTCGTGGGATGGGGAGCCCGGAACCCGAAGCCCTGCTGATCCGTCCAGTGGCCGACCGCGTTCGTCAGCAGCGTGCGGGCGAGCTGAGTGACCTCCTCGGCCCGGTGGCCGGTCCGGCGGGTCAGCCACAGCGGGTGCGCGATGTCCAGGATGTTGCAGGCGTTCTGCTGTTCCGGGCGGACGACGCGGACGTCGCGTGCGTGGGTGAGCACCGTGTCGACGACTCGTTCGGGGTGGGGGAGGGGGACTCCGAACTGGGCGAAGGTTCCCCGTGAGGCCCGGTAGAAGCCGTTGACGATCTGAAGCAGGCCGTCGTCGGCCCGGGGCGAACCCCACATGCCCGTCTGGGGATTGGCCTGCGTGAGCAGCCAGCCGAAGAGCGCCTCCACGGCCCCGGGCTGTCCCGGGACGCCGAGGGCGAGGTTCCGGTGGGCGGCGGTGGACAGCACGTCGACCCAGTTCCCGGCTTCCCACGCGTTCGTGTCCCAGGGTTGCCGGTTCAGTCCGGCCAGAACCTCCTTCGGGCGGGCCTCGGCGACCACGTGCACGGGGTGCTCGAAGCGGCTGCCGAGGAGGTCGAGCGCGTAGCCGACGCTCAGGACGTGGTAGTCGGCCTCCGGATCGAACAGGCCCGGTATTGGGAGCCGTTGGGAGCCGTTGGGGAGCAGCGGGCCCACCATGCCGGTCCGCGGATCCTGCCACTTCCGGAGGCGTTCGATCAGGTTGTCCTGCGGCAGGTGCGGAGGAGCGTGGCCGAGCAGGAGGTACGAGATCTCGACGGCGTCGCACTGGGCGCGGACCGTCGGTGCCGCGTGGGGTGTGTCGACGAACAACCCGCCGTCCGCCGCGGGTGTGAAGCAGCGGTCGAGCAGGGCACCGGCCCGCGCGCGGGCCCGGTCGGCGAACGCGGACACCGCGGCGGCCAGACCGTCGGTGCCGCCGGACGGCCGGGCCCCTGGAACACGCCATTTGATGACGCGCGCCGGGTTGCCGCCGACGATGGCGCCCGCCGGAACGTCCTTGGTGACGACCGCGCCGGCCGCGACGACAGCACGGTCGCCGACCTCCACCCCGTCCAGAATCACCACGTGTGAGCCGATCCAGACGTCATCGCCGACGCGGATGCCGGCACTGGTCAGCGGCTGACGGTGCACCTCCGTGTCCGGGTCGGTGTAGGTGTGGTTGAAGCCCAGGAGCGAGGTGTGCGCGCCGATCCGTACGGAATCGCCGAGCGCTGTTCGTCCTCGTACGACGGTGTACGCGTTGATCGTGCAGTCGCGGCCCGTGGTGACGTCGCCGGTGAGGTAGGCGCCCGCGGCGACGGTCGTACGGGCCCCCAGCCGGAGCGTGTCGTTCTGTACGGAGGCCAGCTCGGACACGAAGCAGTCGTCCGCGACGGTGAATCCGGCGCGCTTGTTCAGTTCCCGGCGGAACTCGGCCTGGCGGGAGCGCTGTTGCTCCGTGGCCTCGGCGGGAAACAGCCAGGGTGAGAAGTCGAGACGGGTGCGGTCGACGGCGGGCGTGGCCGGGAGAGCCGGTTCCTGCCAGGTTTCGTCGGACATGTTCTCCGTTCCGGGGTTCGGCCGTCAGCGATCGTCCTGTGGGGATTCTGCGACGTGCCCGCGCACCGAAACCAGGGCGCCTCTACTCTTCACCGCATGCCCCGCAACCGCAGGAAACCCCGCAGGCTGATCGCCGACGGGCACACGTATCTGTGGACGGTCCGCCACACTCACGACGTGACCGACCAGGGCCGAGCCTGCCGCGAGACCCTCTGGCTGCATCCCCAACCGGTCGGCAGCGGCCCCTCGTTGCGCATCGTGTTCGCCGCGGAGCCGGGCCGGTTCGTCCCGGGCGGGGCTCCCCTGGGCTCCGGAGACGTGGGGTACGTCCGGGGTGCCTCCCTGAACCTCCATGAACCGGGCGCCGTCCGCGCCCTCCTCGACGCGGCGTCGGCCCGTGGCCGTCGGTCCGAGGGGCGTCGGCCCGTGGAGTTCGACGGCTGGTCCCTCCTGGAGGAGGCGGCCGCCGCGCGGGACGTGTCCGACTGAGCGGCGCAAGCCGAGCCGCCCCTGCCACGACCCGGTGACCCGGTCATGGCAGGGGCGGCTCGGCCTACGCCGCTCGACTCTCAGCGGATGGTGACCTGGACGGTGTTGGAGACGGCCCCGCCGCCCACCATCCGGAGCTTGTTGAGGCCCTTGATGCCGAGCTTCACGCGCAGGTTGTAGGCGTGGCTGCGGGTGGTGTTCATGTGGATCGGGAGGCTGACCCACCCCTTCTTCTGCAGCTGCTGAAGGGTGACGCGGGTGCCCGACGCCAGCCGCGTGGAGGAGCCGTAGACACGGAACTCCTGCCATGCCTTGGCGGACTTCACCGTCGCCTTGGCCGAAAGCGTCGGCTTCGGGGCCTGCTGCGGGGCCGCGGCGACGACGGCCTGAGGAGTGGCGGCGTCGGCGGCGGCCGGCGTCGCGGCCAGCGGCGCGGCGCAGATCAGGAGACCGGTACCCACGGACGCGACGCGTCGGGAGACAGGATGCACGGAGAGCCTTTCGACAGTGGACCGAACCGAAGAATCAAACGAGCGCAATATATGACAAAAGGTGCACGGTGCTGAGCGGACATGCGGAACAGAGGCGTGTCGCATGCGCCGCGCACGGTCCCGCATCCCATCGCTCCGCCGTGTCGGCGGCCGGGCGCTGTATACCTGGGGCATGTCGAATGTCCGGCTGGCCTCGCCCCAGGGCAAATGGATCCTGCTCACCACGGTGCTCGGATCCAGCATGGCCATGCTGGACTCCACCGTCGTCAACGTCGCGCTGCCCCGCATCGGCGAGGACCTGGGCGCCGAACTCGCGGGCCTCCAGTGGACGGTCAACGCGTACATGCTGACCCTGGCCGGGCTGATCCTGCTCGGCGGATCCCTCGGCGACTCCTACGGCCGGCGGCGCGTCTTCGTGATCGGGGTCGTGTGGTTCGCGTCGGCTTCGCTGATGTGCGGGCTCGCGCCGAACGCCGAGGTGCTGATCGCCGCGCGCGCCCTGCAAGGGGTGGGCGGAGCGCTGCTGGGCCCTGGCTCGCTCGCGCTGATCCAGGCGTCGTTCCACCCGGACGACCGCAGCCGGGCGGTCGGCGTGTGGTCGGGGTTCGGCGGTATCGGCTCCGCCATCGGGCCGTTCCTGGGCGGCTATCTGGTCGGCGGCCCGGGCTGGCGCTGGGTCTTCTTCCTGAACATCCCACTGGCCCTGTTGTGCGTCCCGGTCGCCCTGCGCCACGTACCGGAGTCGTCCGACGGGCGTCGCCACGAACGGTTCGACGTGCTCGGGGCGGCTCTCGGAGCCGTCTCCCTCGCCCTGATCACCTACGCGCTCATCGAGGCCCGCGGCGGATCCTGGGCGGTGACGCTCTGCGCGGTGGCCGGGGTGCTGACGGGCATCGCCTTCGTCCACGTGGAGCGGCATCGGGCCGATCCGATGCTGCCGCCGGACATCTTCGCCTCACGTCAGTTCACGGCGGTCAACCTGGTGACGCTGTGCGTGTACGCCGCGTTCGGCGGCTTCTTCTTCCTCGCCGCGCTCCAGTTGCAGGTGGTGGCGGGCTTCTCGCCACTGGCGGCGGGGAGCGCGCTGCTGCCGACGACCGCGCTCATGCTGCTGTTCTCGGCCCGCTCCGGCGCGCTGGCCGACCGGATCGGCCCGCGCATCCCGCTGACCGTGGGGCCGTTGCTGTGCGCGGCGGCGATGCTGCTCATGCTCCGGGTGGGGCAGGACGCGGACTACCTCACGGACGTGCTGCCCGCCGTGCTGGTCATGGGCGCCGGCATGGTCGTCCTGGTCGCGCCGCTGACGTCCACGGTCCTCGGATCCGTCGACGCCTCCCGGGCCGGTCTGGCCAGTGGCATCAACAACGCGGCGGCGCGGGTCGCGGGCCTCGTCGCCGTGGCCGCGCTGCCGCTGCTGACCGGGATGGGCGCGGAAGCGTACCGATCGGCCGACGCCTTCGGTGCGGCGTTCCGCCGGGCCATGCCGATCTGCGCGGTGGTGCTGGTCGTCGGATCGGCGCTGGCCTTCACGCTCGTACGCCGTCCGGCACCCGGCTGTGCGCGACCGGAGTGCCGGACGCACGGGGGCGTCACTGCGCCGCCCCTGGAAGGGAAACGGGTGCGCAAGCCCACCGCGTGAGCGGACGTGAGCCGTCATGCCGCCACCCTGGAACGGTTGACAGCATGACGTCGTGACGGGCCGTCAGAGGGAGTCGACGAGACCGCCGTCGATGACGAAGTCGGCCCCGGTGATGTTCGCCGAGGAGGGGCCGGCGAGATGGACGACGAGATCGGCGATCTCCGACGGGCGGCTGAAGCGGCCGGTCACCGCCTGGGCCGCCGCGCCCTGCGCCACCTCGGCGGGGTCGACGGTGTTCACCCGCACTCCGCGCGGCCCGACCTCCTTGGACAGGGCCTTGCAGATGTTGGTCAACGCGGCCTTCGCCGCGCAGTAGTCGATGACGAGCGGGTCGGGCAGCCGGGCGTTGACCGAGGAGACGGTGACGATGCGCCCGTCTCCGGCGGCGATCAGATGGGGCAGGGCGGCCCGGGTGACGCGGACGGCCGCCATGAAGTTGATCGTGAACGTCCACTCCCACTCGTCGTCCGTCACGCTCAGGAACCCCTCCGGGCGGGGACGCACCGCCCCGACGTTGTTCACCAGGACATCGACACTGCCGTGCACCGCGACGGCCTCGGCGACCAGCTCCGCCGGGGCCTCGGGCAGCGCGAGATCGACCTCCACGACGGTCAGTTCGGCCCCCTGCTTCACCAGCAGGTCCAGAGCCTCGGTGCGTGTTCTCGTGCCCGCGACGACACGGGCGCCGGCCGCGAGGCAGGCCTCGACGACCGCCAGCCCGATGCCGCGCCCGCGCCGGTGACGACGGCGGTCCGGCCGGCCAGGGCCCCGGAGGTGCTCATCGGCCGTCCTCGGCACTCGACCCGCCGTGCTTGCCCAGCCAGTCCAGCACGGTGGTCGCGACCTCGCGCCAGCCGCTGTCGATCGTCAGGGAGTGCCCGCGGTCGGGGAAGTTGAGGATGTCGGTGACGGCGTCGGAGTGCCGGTACTGCTTGAGGGTGGCGCGCGTGACGGACTCCGGGACCGTGTGGTCCTTGCCGCCGGAGATGAGCAGCAGCGGACCGCGGCCGCTGTTCTCCGTGGCGACCTTCGCGGCCGAGTGCGGGTTGAAGTTGGCGGAGGCGGCCTCGTACAGCGGCTTGCCCGGCGCGGGGATGGTCCAACGCTCGTACAGCGCCGTCGACTCCTCCTCGGCGATCGCATTGCCGAAGGCGAACCGGAACTGCTCCTCGGTCAGCGAGACGGAACGGCGCTTGTTGGCCGGGTTCTTGAAGACGGGGAACGTCACCTTCAGCGCGGAGAGCGGCACCGGCAGCACCCCCTTGATCTGCGCGGCGTCGATCGCGACCGCCGCGGCGGCGCGGTCCTGACCGAGCAGCTTCTGCGCGATCATGCCGCCGAACGAATGCCCGATCAGAAGGGGCCGCGTCGGCAGGGACTCGATCAGCCGCGCGTAGTGCTCGACGACGTCGTCGATGCCGTGGTCGGCGATGCTCTCCGGGTTCCGGCGCGCTTCCTCGACGGTGTCCGGGTCGCCGGGCCAGCCGGGCGCGGACGGCTCGTAACCCTCGCTGCGGAACAGGTCGATCCAGGGCTGCCAGGAGGTGCTGTGCAGCCAGAGCCCGTGGATGAAGACCACGGGAAGGGGAGCGGTCATGATCGATCCTCTTTTCTACGACCAGACGGATCAGACGGATCGGATGGATCGGGCGGATCACATGGATCAGATGGATCGGATGGCGCAGATGGATCGGGCGGTGCCGTTGGCGCACCGCTCCAGTGCGTTCGAGGACGCATGGTGTCCCGGACTGAAGTATCGGCTGTCCCGGCGTGCGGACGTGGGGATTCCGCTCGGCTGGTTCCCGGCCGTGGCCCCGTTGTCGGACCCGCCTGGGATGCTCTGCCCATGGAGATGACGATGCAGCTGACGATCGACTGTTCCGACCCGCAGCGAATGGTGGCTTTCTGGGCCGAGGCCCTGGGCTACGTGCCGGAGCCCGCGCCGGCCGGCCACGCGACGTGGCGCGCCTACTGGGTGTCGATCGGAGTGCCCGAGGAGGAGCTGCCGGCCGGTGCCGGAGACGTACCGGAGTCGATCGTCGACCCCGAGGGACGCGGCCCGAGAGTGTGGTTCCAGCAGGTCCCGGAGCCCAAGACCGCCAAGAACCGGTGGCACTTCGACCTGAAGGTCGGCGGTGGCCGTGACATCCCGCTGGACGTCCGCGCACAGCGGGTCAAGGCCACGGTGGACCGCCTGGTCAAGGCCGGTGCCACCGTGCTGAAGGTCAGGGACGAGCCGGACACGGGGTCCTACGTCGCCGCCCTGCAAGATCCGGAGGGCAATGAATTCGACGTTGTCTGAAGAACGGTGGGACGGTGCTCGACAGGGCCAGGGGGTACTTCCGCACTTCCGTACTTCTCTGCTTCTGGCGCGAGTTGGCGCGGACCGGGTTCCGTCGCGCACAGATAATCTGCACGGATGAAACATGGTCAGCGTGCCGCCGGTGCGGTGGTCGGTGCGGCGGTGGGGGATGCTCTGGGCGGTCCGTTCGAGTTCGGGCCCCAGGGTGTGTTCTCCGCGCGGTTTCCCGTGCCGGGAGGCGGCGGCGAGATGTGCGGCGGCGGTGGCTGGGATCCGGGTGAGGCGACCGACGACACACAGATGGCCGTTCTTGTCGCGGAGTCACTGCTGGAGCGGGACGGACTGGACCTGCCGGACCTGTTCACGCGCTTCCAGCGATGGGCTGCCGCGGAGCCGAAGGACATCGGCCTGCAGACCGAGGACGTCCTGACCAACGGAATGCCCTGGGACCTCACCGCCCCGATCCATTTCCAGGTCACCGGCAGGGCAGCGGGAAACGGCTCGCTGATGAGGGCGTCGACCTCCGCGGTCCACTTCGCGGCTGCCGGTCGAGAGGCCACCATGGATGCGGCCCGTCGCATCGCCGCCCTCACCCACGGCGACCGTGCCGCCTGGGAAGGGACCGCGATCTTCCACGAACTCGTCCGCCTCACCCTTGAGGACACCGACCCCCTCACCGCGCTCCCGGACGTCCTGTCCCACGTCCACTCCGACCACCGCACCCGCTACGCCACGGTCCTCGCGCCCGACTGGCACCCCGAAAAGGCCACCGAGTTCAACGGTGCAGTCTGGCCCTGCCTGGGATCAGCGGTCTGGGCCCTGCGCACCACCGCGAACTTCGAGGACGCGATCCGGGCGGCGATCGACCTCGGCGGCGACACGGACACCGTCGCAGCGGTCACCGGAGGCCTGGCGGGCGCCTACTACGGCTTGGACTCCGTCCCCGCCCGCTGGACCGAACCGCTCCACGTCCCCCTCCCTGGCTTCGACGGGCGGGTCCTGCGCCTGGCCGACCTGCTCGATCTCGCACGGCGCCTCGCGGAACGTCGCTGATGGGCGGGCGCCGCGGCCACCGTACGGCCCGCCGTTCGGCTTTGCAGAGGACTCCTCAGGCGTGAGCGTCCGTGCCCCCATCGACATGGCACCCGCCTGGTGCGTTCGAGTGACGTCGGCAGGGCAGGACGCCGGATTCCGCCGGTTCGGGGCAGCATCGCGAACGTGCTTCTCCTCGCTGTGGTCTTCGCCGTTCTCGGGGCGGCCAGCAATGCCACCGGCACCGCCTTCCAGCGGAAAGCCGCCGCCACCGTCCCCGAGGGCGGCGGTCTGCGGCTGCTGCTCGCGCTGGTCCGCCGGCCTGCGTGGGTGGTCGGCATCGCGGGTGTGATCGGTGCGGCGCTCTTCCAGGCCCTGGCCCTCGCCTTCGGGCCACTGGCGCTGGTCCAGCCCCTGTTCGTACTGGAACTTCCGCTCGCACTGATCATCGCGATGCCGCTGCTGCACCGGCGGCTCCCCGCCGCCGGGTGGTGGGCCGTGGCGAGCGTCGTCGCCGGTCTGGGGCTTCTGCTCGGCGCGGCCGCGCCGTCGGGCAGCTCCAGCGACGCGCCGATGAGCCGGTGGACACCCGCACTCGTCGTCTGCCTCGGCGTGGTCGGCGCGACCGTGCTCGTGGCACGGAACCGGTCCTCGCCCCTGGTCAGAGCGGCCTGCCTGGGTACCGCGTCGGCGGTCGCCAATGCCCTGACGGCGGCCCTGCTCAAGTCCGCGACCGGAACCTTCTCCGACCACGGAGCTGCCGCGTTCCTCACCAGCTGGCAGACGTACGGATTCGCCCTCACCGGCATCGCCGCCGTGCTGCTGCTGGAGAACGCCCTCCAGGCCGGTTCGCTGGCGGCCTCGCAGCCCGCACTCACCATCGGCGACGCGACCGTCAGCCTGGTGCTCGGGATCCTCCTGTTCCAGGAGACGATCCGCACGGGCTGGTACCTCGTGCCGGAGGCCGCCGGAGCGGTGCTGATCGGTGCCGGGGTCTTCGGGCTCAGCCGCGCCGTGCCCCACGTCCGCGACCTCACCCCTGCCTCGGGCCCGTGACCGGTGGCGGACGCCCGGGCCATCGAACACGATGGGTGGGCCGAGGGTTGTTTGCCCTGCTTCGCACCCCATCGATTCAGGAGACGAAAGCTCATGTTCTCTGCCGAGAGGCTTCTCCAGGCTCACCCCGTCTCCGCAGCGGCGGAGACCCGCGCGGCCACCGCCCGGGCGGTGGAAGCCGCACTGGGCTGTGTGGCGGCCTGCACGGCGTGCGCCGACGGCTGCCTGTCCGAGGAGGACACGGCAGGCCTTGCCCGTGCGGCGGCGGCCGCCGAGAACTGCGCGACGCTCTGCGCCGCGACGGCCTCGGCTCTCCTGCGCCAGAGCGGCCATGCCGACCGGGAGGGCCTCATCGGCCTGCTGCAGAGCTGCACCAGCGCGTGCCTGCGCTGCGAACGCGAGTGCCGTGAGCACGAAATGATGCATGACCACTGTCGCCTGTGCGTCGAAGCCACCACGGCGTGCGTCGAAGCGTGTGAGCAGCTGATCGCGCTGCTGTGATCGCCGCCGCCCTCTGACGCCCCTGATGCGCTTGACGCCCTGCGCCGTCAGGGTGCCGCGATCTGACGCGCGAGGCTGTCGCGCAGCGCGGTCAGCCGGGTGATCTCGGCGTCGAGCGCGTCGATCCGCAGTTGCACGACGCCCGGTGCCTCGCCGGGGGCAGGCGCGACGCACCGCTGGACGGGCCCGGCGACCAGCAGGTCGATGCGGTCGGCACAGGCACGCACGTCCTCCACGGTCAGGCCGAGCGAGAGCAGGCGCCGGATGACGCGCACCCGGGCCAGATCCCGCTCGGCGTAGACCCGTTGCCCGGTCGTCGTGCGGTGCGGGGGCGGGAGGAGACCGCGCTCCTCGTAGAAGCGCAGTGCGCGCGGGGTCGTGCCCGCGGCGGCCGCCGCGTCTCCGATACGCATTCAGGATCCCCCTCGTGGCCGCTCCGGTCAGACCTGCACCACCAGGGTTCCGAAGTGACGTCCCCGGTGCAGTTCCTGCAACGCCCCCGGCGCCCGCTCCATGCCCGGCAGCGCCACGTACGGAAAGACGATGTCTCCCGTCCGCAGCCAGTCCGCCAGCTTCTCGTGCCACTCCTCCTCCACCCCGGGATGGTCGCCCCCCCTGATAGCCGAGCAGCGCCACCGATCGCCGGACGAGCAGGTACGTGTCGATCGCCGCGGGCGCGGTGCCCCCGGCCAGCGCGGGGTCGAACTGCCCCGACAGCGCCCCGACCAGGCCCACCCGGGCCCCGGTCCGGGCCACCTCCAGCGCCGCGGTGAGCTGTTCGCCCCCGACGGTGTCCACGATCACGTCGTAACCGTCGGGCGCGGCCTGGGCGAGCCTGTCGGCCAGCGGCTCCGTGCCGGGGACCACCACGGCGTCGTACCCGAGTTCCCGCCGCAGCCGTTCGGCCTTGCCCGGGCTGCGGGTCGTGCCCACCACCCTCCCGGCACCGAGCAGCCGGGCCACCTGCCCGGCCAGTGAGCCGACCCCGCCCGCCGCGCCCGTCACCAGAACCGTCTCGCCCTCGCGCAACCGGGTCAGACGCGTCAGCGCCCCGTAAGCGGCTGACGCCGTGGACAGCAGCGCCACAGGATCGGGATGCCCGGCCGGAACCACCTGCACGGCGTCCGCGTCGACCACCGCGTACTCCCGCCAGCCCAGCATGTGCGTGACCAGAGTCCCGACCGGTACGTCGGTGACCCCCGGCCCCGTCTCGACGACCTCGCCGAGCGCCGGGCCGAGCAAGGTCTCGCCCGGCTTCAGCGGCGGGATCGGAAACCCCTCGCCCTGCCGCGAGACCAGAGTGCGCAGCCCCGCGAAGACCAGGAACTGCCGGTTGCGCACGAGGAGTTGGCGGGAGGCCGGACGAGGTACGGGAACCTCGGCCACCCGGAAGTGCTCCGGAGCCGGCAGACCGTGGGGATTGTCGACCAAGTGGATCTCGCGACTGACGGACGCTGTGGACATGGCTGACCTCCGAAACCGTGCACCGTGCACGCTGCGCGGACGCTAACCCTTGACGTGCGGGTGAGAGGCAAGCCGATGGAGGCCGGGCAGGGCCCCACGGGATTGCAGACCGGCGGATCCGGGCCGGCGCGCAAGCCCACGGAGCGGCCACCGCCCCGCCCTACGACGACGCGGTACTCCCGTCCCGTCGGCGCTGAAGACGGAAGCGCGGGTGCGGAAGCAGCTCACCCACGAGCGCGGCGACCTGTTCCCCTTCAATGAGGAAGCCGTCGTGGCCGTAGGGGGAGTCGATCGACCGGACGGCGTCGGCCGCGGGGATGCCGGAGGCCAACTCCGCCTGCTGGGAAGGCGGGTAGAGACGGTCGGAACCGACGGCGGCCACGAGGGCCGGGGCGGTCACCCGGCGCAGGGCACGCCGGACGCCGCCACGGCCACGGCCGATGTCATGGCTGTTCATCGCCTCGGACAGCACGACATAGCTCCCCGCGTCGAACCGGCGCACCAACTTGGCGGCATGGTGGTCGAGGTACGACTCGACCTGATACCGACCGCCGGCCCACGTATCCTCCGCACCCTGGGGAACGCGACCGAACCGCACGTGGAGCTCCTGCTCGCTGCGGTACGTGACATGGGCGAGCCGGCGGGCCTGCGCCAGTCCGGCGACGGGACCGCGGCCCGTCCCGTGGTAGTCGCCGCCGCGCCAGTGCGGGTCGGAACGGATGGCGTGCAGCTGGACCGAGGCCCAGGCGATCTGCTCGGCGCTCGCGGCGGCCGTCGTGGCGAGCAGGAGGAGCGCGCCGGTGCGCTCCGGACGGGACACCGCCCATTCGAGCGCCCGCATCCCGCCCATCGAACCGCCGACCACCAGCGCCCAGCGGTCGATGCCGAGCGCGTCGGCCAAGTGGGCCTCGGCCGCCACCTGGTCACGCTGGGTCAGGAACGGGAAGGCGCCGCCCCAACGCCGTCCGTTGGGAGCGAGGGACGCGGGGCCGGTGCTGCCCTGGCAGCCGCCGAGGACGTTCGGGGCCACAACGTACCAGCGGTCGGTATCCAGGGCGAGACCCGGCCCGACGAGGCCGTCCCACCAGCCGGCCGTCGGGTGTCCGGGCCCGGCCGGCCCGGCGACATGGCTGTCGCCGGTGAGGGCGTGCAGCACCAGAACGGCGTTGGACGCGTCCGGAGCGAGCCGCCCCCACGTCTCGAAGGCGACCCGTACGCCCGGCAGTTCACCGCCCGCCTCCAACGGCAACGGAGCCGGGTGGTCGTACCAGCGACGGCGCCCGGCCGGGTCCCCCTCCTGCCAGGCTCCGGTGGCCCGGGGGAGGGGAACCCGTGGGGACGTCGGCGCGGTGCTCAGGAGGACGCGCCCTTCGCGGCGCGGAACCCCGCATCGAGGTCCGCCTTGAGGTCGGCGATGTTCTCGATGCCGACCGACAGGCGCACCAGACCGGGAGCGGCGCCGGTGGCCGCCAACTGCTCCTCGTCGAGCTGGCTGTGGGTGGTGGAGGCCGGGTGGATGATGAGGCTGCGGACGTCGCCGATGTTGGCGAGGTGGCTGAAGAGTTCGACCGCGTCCACGAACCTCCGGCCCGCCTCCACGCCGTCCCGAAGCTCGAAGGAGACGACGGCACCCGATCCGCGCGGCAGGTACTTCTGCCCCGCCTGGTACCACCTGCTGGATTCGAGGCCCGGATAGTGGACGGCGGCGACCTCGTCGCGCCGCTCCAGCCACTGGGCGAGCGCGAGGGCGTTCTCCGTGTGCCGTTCGATGCGCAGGCTCAGCGTCTCCACGCCCTGCAGGAGCAGGAACGCGGAGTGCGGGGAGAGCGCCGGGCCGAGATCGCGCAGCAGTTGGACCCGGAGCTTGACGGCGAAGGCGCCGGGACCGAGAGCCGGCCAGTACCGGAGGCCGTGGTAGCTCGGGTCGGGTTCGGTGAAGTCGGGGAACCGCTCGAGGTGCGCGCCGAAGTCGAAGGTGCCGCCGTCGACGACGACACCCCCGATCGCCGTGCCGTGTCCGCCCAGGAACTTGGTCGCCGAGTGCACGACGATGTCCGCCCCGTGCTCGATGGGGCGCAGCAGGTAGGGCGTGGGCACCGTGTTGTCGACGACCAGCGGCACACCGGCCTCGTGGGCGACGTCCGCGACCGCCCGCACGTCGAGCACGTTCCCGCGGGGGTTGCCCAGTGTCTCCGCGAACAGCGCCTTGGTGCGGGGCCGGATCGCCGCCCGCCACGCTTCCGGGTCGTCGGGGTCGTCCACGAAGGACACCTCGATGCCCAGCCTCGGGAGCGTGTGCCGGAAGAGGTTGTACGTGCCGCCGTACAGCGACGTACTGGAGACGATGTGGTCTCCGGCACGTGCGAGGGTGAGCAGCGCCAGCGTCTCCGCGGCCTGTCCGGATGCCAGTGCGACGGCGGCGACACCGCCCTCCAGCGCGGCGATCCGCTGCTCGAGGACGTCCTGCGTGGGGTTGTGGATGCGGGTGTAGATGTTGCCGGGCTCGGCCAGTGAGAACAGGTCGGCGGCGTGCTGGGTGTCGCGGAACACGAACGACGTCGTCTGGTAGATCGGGGTCGCACGGGCGCCGGTCGCCGGGTCGGGCACCGCCCCCGCGTGGATCTGCCGGGTCTCGAAGGACCAGGCCGAGGGGCCGGGCCCGGCGGGCGTCTCCTCGGGGGTGTGGCCTGCGGTGACGGAGTCGATGGGCTGGCTCATGACGATGCTCCCTGGACGAAGGTCGGGAAGGAGGAAAGCGGAACGGCAGACGGGAACGCCGGAATCCGGAACGGCCGTGGTGCGGCGCGCGCACGGAGCACCACCCGGCGAGCGGGCGTGTCGATGCGACGTACGGCGTGGGTGGGGAGCCGGTAGGAACCCGGTCAGATCCCGGTCAGATCCCGGTCAGATCCCGGTCAGAGACGGAGCGCGGAACTGTCGGAAACCCGTCTTCCGCTGGTCAGAAGGCAGGTCCGAGGCCGCAGCGCGTCGTCAGCTCGCGGCGTGACAACCAGTGGTGGTGACACGCGCGTAGTCGACGTGGCGACGGGTCACGAGCACGGTCATGACGTCAGGTAACCACAGCGAACGCGTCGCGCGCCAGGACACCGTGAAGTTCGTCGCTCTCGCTTTCATCCGGTGCCGCTGCCAGCGGAGTCGGCGGCAGCGGCCGACGGGGGAGCGGCCGGCGTCAGGGGCGGATCAGCGCCTTGAGCACCTGGCGGTCGGCCATCGCGCGGTAGGCGTCCGGCACCTGGGCGAGCGGGAATTCCCGGTCGAAGACGCGCCCGGGGGCGATGGTGCCGTCCAGGACGTCGGGCAGCAGCTGTTCGATGTAGGCGCGGGCGGGGCTGGCGCCGCCGGTCAGGGTGATGTTGCGCATGAACTCGGCCGGGCCGATCGGACCCTGCTCGTACTGCGGCACACCGAGCCGGCTGACGGTGCCGCCGTCCAGGACCGCGCCGAGGGCGGTGTCGAGGGCCTGGCGGGTGCCGACGGCCTCGATCACCTTGTCCACGCCGCCGGTCAGCTCCCGGATCCGGGCGACGCCCTCCTCTCCGCGCGCGGCGACCACGTCGGTGGCGCCGAAGTGACGGCCCAGCTCCGTCCGGGTCTCGTGGCGTCCGGCGAGCACGATCCGCTCGGCACCGAGCCGCCGCGCGGCGATCACTGCGCACAGCCCCACCGCACCGTCGCCCACGACCAGCACCACGTCGCCGCGGCCGACGCCCGCGGTGACCGCGCCGTGGTGGCCGGTGGTCATCACGTCCGACAGGGCCAGCAGGGAGGGCACCAGCGCGGAGTCGGCGGCCACCGGCAGTTTCACCAGAGTGCCGTCCGCATGCGGGACACGGACGGCCTCGCCCTGCCCGCCGTCGACGCCGTCGAAGCCGTACCGGCCACCGTCGCGGCACGAGATGTGCAGGCCCTTGGCGCAGTAGTCACACGTGTTGTCGCTGTACGTGAACGGGGCGACGACCAGATCGCCCGCCGTCAGCCCGCGCACGTCCGCACCGGTCTCCTCGACGACGCCGAGGAACTCGTGCCCCATGGGCCGGCCGGTGCCGGTGGCGGGCATCGATCCGTAGGGCCACAGGTCGCTGCCGCACACGCAGGAGGCGACGACACGGACCACGGCGTCGGCGGGCTTCACGATCTTCGGGTCGGGCCGGTCCTCGACGCGGACGTCGCCGGCTCCGTACATCACTGCTGCGCGCATCGGATGTGGCTCCCAACGGGGTCGTACTGGGCGGGGCGGCCGGCCCAGAGTGGTGCCCGGTCTCCCAGTCTCGCCCGGACCGGCAGGTCGCGCCGGTCGGAACCCGGGCGTCGGTGAAGGGACGGGCGTCTTCCTCGTCCCACCCTCGCCCGGATCGTTCCCCTGCGGCAGGGCGCGCTCTTCAGGGGTAATGACAGGGCCCCCTTCCCGGCCGCGAGGCGCCCGCCCCACGGGTGAGACTGGAGGCATGGCAACCGCAAGCGCGCACAGCGAGGGCGCCGAGCTGGGCCGCTATCTGCGCGCCCGCCGCACCCGGACCAGCCCCGGCCACGTCGGCCTCACCGTCGGCACCGGAGTCCGCCGCACCCCCGGGCTGCGCCGCGAGGAACTGGCCACACTCGCGGGCATCAGCATCGACTACTACGTGCGTCTGGAGCGCGGCAAGGAGACCCGGCCCAGCCCCGCCGTCCTCGACTCCCTCGCCCGCGCCCTGCACATGGACGACCAGGAACACCAGCACCTGCGCGAACTCGCCGCCCGCGCCGCCCGCTACGCCCCCGAACCGCCCCCGGCCCCCAGCCGCACGGTGCGCGCCCACCTGAAGCTGCTGCTGGAGTCGCTGCGCCCCCACCCCGCCTACGTGATCAGCCGCAGCATGGACGTGCTGGCCTGGAACCCCGGCGGGCTCGCCCTCTACGCGGGGCTGGAGGACTGGCCGGCCAAGCACCGCAACCTCGCCCGCTATCTCTTCCTCCACCCGGCCGCCCGCGACCTGTTCCCGGACTGGGACCGCCAGGTCACCGGCTGCGTCGCCCGGCTGCGTGCCGTCGCCGGCACCGCCCCCGACGCCCCCGACCTGACCCGTCTCGTCGGCGAACTGCTCCTGAAGAGCCCCGACTTCGCGGGCCTGTGGGAACGCTACGAGGTCACCGGCCGCAAGCCCGCGCAGAAGACCTTCCGGCATCCCCGGATCGGCACGGTCACCCTCACCTCGCAGTCCCTGCACGTCGAAGGCGCGCCGGGACAGCGGATCGGCGTCTACACCGCCGAGCCCGGCGGTCCCGACCACGATGCCCTGCTGCTGCTCGACATGACCGCGCCCCGGCCCGCCGAACCTCCCGCGGCCGCCCCCGAAACCGCCTGACAGGGCATCGAGGAGGAGCCCGTCGTCACCGGACGGCGAGCCGGTCCACCAAGAGCTCCACGCGCCGCTCGGCGTCGGCCGACGGAAGCCGTCCCGCCCGGCTGAGGGTGGCCAGCCCGTGCAGGGCCGCCCAGAACGTCTCGGTGAACAGGCCAGGGTGGACGTCGTCCCCGGCCACCTCGTCCAGGGTCTCCAGGAGCGCGGCGAAGGCGTCCTTCAGCGGCTCCGGGGTGGCCTCGTCCGCGAAGGCCAGACCGCCGTCGAGCCGGAAGACTGCGTCGTAGACCGCCGGGTTGCGCTCGGCGAAGTCGAGATAGGCGCGGGCGAGGGCGGTGACCCGCGCGTGGGCGTCATCCGCCGCAGCGGTCGCCGACCGCAGCGCCGCGGCGAGCTCCGTGGCGCCTTCGAGGGCGACGGCGCCGATGATCTCGCGCTTGCCCCGGAAGTGGCTGTAGAGGACGGGCTGGCTGTACTCGATGCGCTCGGCGAGCCGGCGCGTGGTGACCGCGTCCCAGCCCTGCTGCTCGGCGAGTTCGCGGGCCGTGGCCACGATGAGCCGTTCGCGGCCCGCTCGTTCGCGCTCCTTGCGTTCCTGTACCGACATAAGTTGATCCTAGCATTGCTAGACAATCGAGCGGCAGTAGCGCTAGCGTTGCCCCATCAGCTAGCAGCGCTAGATCCCAGGAGGGGTCATCATGCTCAACGCACTTGAGGTGTTCACCACCGTGGTCGTCGGCGTGATGGTGGGGGTGGAGTTCTCCGTCGCCTTCGTCATGAACCCGATCTTCAACGGCCTCTCGGACGACAGCAATCAGCAGGCCCGTTCCCACGGGGGCCGGATGCTCGGCGCCGTCATGCCGTTCTGGTACATCGGCTCGCTCGTCCTCGCCGGTGTCTGGGCCGCCGCGCGATGGGGCGACCACGGCACCGGTCTCGTCGTCGCCGGCGCCGCCCTGCTGATCGTCAGCGTGGTCATGTCGCTCCTGCTGCTCGTCCCGATCAACAACCGGGGCAAGACGTGGACCCCCGAGACCCGGCCGGCCGACTGGAAGGAGCAGATGAAGCGCTGGGACCGGTACCACTACGCCCGCGTCGGCGTGATCATCGCCGCCTTCGCCTTCCTGGTCGCGGCCCTTGTGTGAGCCCGCGGACCGTGGGCGGGGGGGCGTGTCACATGCCGCTGTGGGTCCGGCGCACGCACTCCTCCACCACCTCGCGCAGCTCGCCGGTGCGCCGGTGGACCTCGCGCTGCACGCGGGCACCGCTTCCGTCGCGCAGCAGCCGGGACAGCAGGGTGCGGGCCTCCTCGTAGTCGCCCGCGTCCTCCAGGGCGGGCCGCACGTACTCCACGAGGGACTCCACCGCGGTACGGGCCGGTACGGGACGCATCGACAACGGGCTCACGAGCTCGCCGTCGAGCCCGGACCGGCCCGCGCGCCAGGACGCGAGGCGCAACAGGGACACCGGGTGCGGGGCGGCGGGCTCACCGGCCCGCCAGTCACGTGCGGCCGTCTCGACCAGACCACGTACCAGCATGGCCAGCAGGACGGTCGTGAACGGCTCCAGGCAGACATCCGCGACGCGCACCTCCACGGTCGGATGGGCGGCGGAGAGCCGCGCGTCGAAATAGACCATGCCCCGGTCCCGTACGACACCGGTGGCGACCATGTCCTGGACCTCGCGGTGGTACGCGGCGGCGTCGTCGAAGAGCTCAACGGGCCCCGCGGTCGGCCAACGCCCCCATACGCGGCTGCGATAGCTGCTGTAGCCGGAGTCCTCGCCCTGCCAGAACGGCGAGTTGGCGCTCAGCGCGACGAGCACGGACATCCAGGGGCGCAGCCGGTTCAGCACGGCGACGCCCTCCTCGTCCGACTCGACGCCCACATGGACATGGCAGCCGCACGTCAGCTGCTCCTGCGTGGTCAGGCCGAACTCCCGCGCCAGCCACTGGTGGCGCTTTCCGGTGCCGACGGTGGGGCTCACCGGCAGGGGCGAGGTGGCGAGCGCGACGGCGGCGCCGCCCAGCTTCTCCGCGTGGTCGGCGGCCGTCGCCCGCCACCGGACGATCTCCTCGGCCAGGTTCGACATCGAGTGGTGCGGGCGGGTGTTGAACTCCAGTTGCTCGCGGTGCAGCTCCGCCTCGAAGTCGGCGTCGTCCTCCCGCGCGGCGACGGCCATGACCGCGCTCGACATGGCGCGTGGCTCGCCGCTGTCGCGGTCCACGAGCAGCAGTTCCTCTTCCACCCCGACACTGCGCATACGTCCTGTCCTTTCGGGTCACTCTGAAGCAGCACCAGTCTCCGCGGCCCGCTCGTCGACGAGCGGGCGCGACTGCGGGTGCGCCGCTTTGCGATCTTTGTTCGACTGTGGAGCATGATGTCTGCGCGCAAGGGTGAAACGAGCACACGTCCGCCGAAGAGCGGAGCCTGATCGTCATGCCCATGGCGGAGTCCGATCCTGCCCGTACCCCGGGCGCCGGGTCCGACGCATACGTACCGGACCCGCGACGCTGGAAGGCGCTCTGGGTCACGCTCGTCGCGGGCTTCATGAGCCTCCTGGACGTCACGATCGTCGCCGTGGCCCTGCCGACCGTGCAGCGCGATCTGCACGCCTCGGCCGCGCAGGTGCAGTGGGTGGTGTCCGGGTACGCCCTCACCTTCGCCCTCGCCCTGGTCACCGCGGGACGTCTCGGGGACGCCCTGGACCGACGGCGCATCTTCCTGCTGGCACTGGGGGCGTTCGTCCTGTGCAGCGCGGCCTGCGGCGCGGCGCCCGACATCACGTTGCTGGTGGTCGCCCGGCTCGCCCAGGGACTGGCCGCGGGCTGCATGGCCCCGCAGAACTCGGCGCTCATCCAGCAGATGTTCCGGGGCGCCGAGCGCGGCCGTGCGTTCGGCCTGTTCGGGGCGGTCGTGGGCATCTCGTCCGCCGTCGGCCCCATCACCGGCGGCGCCATCCTCGCCCTGGCCTCCGGACCGCAGGGCTGGCGGTGGATCTTCTACGTCAACGTGCCCATCGGCGTCGTCGCCGTCCTGCTCGGGCGGCGTCTGCTGCCACGGGTCCGGCGAACCGGCAAGGGCTCCGTGGACGTACCCGGCGTTCTGCTCCTCGGCGTGGGAGTCCTCGCCGTCATGTATCCGCTGGTCCAGGCCGACTCCGGCGGCATCGGGCGACTGTGGTGGCTGTTCCCCGTCGGCGCCGCGATCCTCGCCGCCTTCACCTGGTGGCAGCGCCGGCTCGTCGCCCGGCAGGGGCAGCCGCTGCTCGACCCGCGCCTGTTCACCACCGTGCGGGGCTACGCGATCGGCGCCGGTGTCGGCACGCTGTACTTCATCGGGTTCAGCGGTGTCTGGCTGGTCTTCGCGCTCTACTACCAGCACGGCCTCGACTTCTCCCCGCTCCGGTCGGGCCTCGCGGTCACCCCGTTCGCCGTGGGCTCCGCGAGCGCGGCGGTCCTCGCCGGCCGCCTGGTGGACCGGTTCGGGCGCCGACTGACCGTATGGGGTCTCACGGCCGTCATCGTCGGGCTGGGCGTGACGGCGCTGCTGCTCCGTTACGCGCCCGTGGACGCGGCGCCCTGGATCGCCGCCCCGGCGCTCTTCGTCGGCGGCATCGGCGGCGGCTTCGTCGTCTCGCCCAACATCACCATGACCCTGCGGGACGTGCCGGTGCGCATGGCGGGCGCCGCGGGAGGCGCGCTGCAGACCGGACAGCGGCTCGGCGCGGCGGTGGGAACCGCGGCCCTGCCGGGCCTGTACTACCTGGTGCTGGGCCGCGGCGACGACTACCGCGGTGCCCTCTTCGTGGCGCTGATCGCCGCACTCGTCGCGATGCTGGCCTCGCTGGCACTCGCCACGTCCGACTGGCTGCGCGACCGGCGGACGCGGCACCGGCGCGACGACTGCCCGGACGAGATGGCCAACACCCCCGTCCACCGCTGGCAGAACTGACCCGCCCCGGACGGACCACGGAACGGGCGGCCGTCCTTCCGCATGGCGACCCCGCGGAAGCCCTGATATCCAGGGCCCATCAGGCAACCACAGGCGCTCGCGGGCACCGCACGGCGGACCCTGTGGCGCTACCGCCCGACACCGCCCGACGGTCGCCGGAACAACCAAGGGAAGCGAGATGACGGTCCCCGAATCGGCCGAAGGCCTGCTGGGCGAATTCCTCGCCGATCCGCGCAACCTCCCGCTCGACCTGGTGACAGCCGTCGCGCGCGCCTCCGGGGCCCTGGGACTGCGCGGCGCCGTGGTCTACATCGCGGACATCCAGCAGCGCCGTCTGACACCGCTGAACGCGACCGTGTCCCCCCTGGCGATCGACACCTCGCTCGCGGGCTGGAGCTACCGCACCCAGTCCCTGCGCGTCGAGGAGGACGACGAGGGACTGACCGCATGGCTGCCGCTGATCGACGGATCCGAACGGCTCGGCGTGCTCGCGGTCAAGGCGCCCGCCCTCGACTCCGGAGTCCTGCGACGCGGACGGGCCCTGGCGGCGCTGCTCGCGATGATGGTCACGTCGAAGCGGACCTACAAGGACAGCTTCGTGCGCCGGTCCCGTACCGCCCCCATGGAACTGCCCGCCGAACTGCTGCGGGCCTACCTCCCGCCGCGCACCATCGGCACCGGGCACACCGTCTCCACGGCGGTGCTCGAACCGGCGTACCAGGTCGGAGGCGACGCCTACGACCACGCCCTGTCCGAGAACGCCCTGCACGCCGGCATCGTGGACGCCGTGGGCCACAACCTCGCCTCGGGGCTGACCGCGGTGGTGTCGTTGGCCGCGTGCCGCAACGCGCGGCGGACCGGTGCCGACCTGCCCGACGTGGTCGCGGCCGTCGACGACGCCCTGATCGAGTGGCTGCCCGACCAGTTCTGCACCGCCGTGCTCGCACGGGTCGACCTGTCCACCGGCCTGATGCGCTGGGTGAACTGCGGACATCCGCCGCCGCTCCTCATCCGCGACCAGAACGTGCTCGTCGGCGCGCTGGAACGCCGGGCGCAGCCGCCGATGGGATACACCTCGCGGTTCATCTCCGGCCCGCGCGACGCCCACGAGTTCGCCCTGAAGCCGGGGGACCGCGTGCTCATGTACACCGACGGCGTCACCGAGGCGCGTACCGCCGACGGCAGCGAACTGGGGCTCGAACGCTTCGCGGACCACGTCATCCGCGCCACGGCCACCGGGGAGCTGGCGCCGGAGACGCTGCGCCGCCTCATCCACTCCCTGCTCGATGCGCAGGATCACCGCCTGCGTGACGACGCCACGATCCTGATGTTCGAGTGGCGACCCGTGACGCCCTGACCGGGCGAAGGAGAGAGGACGAAAGTCCCGATATGCCACCGGGGCGAGCGGGGCACACCGAACAACAGACGGGTCCCGGAGCAGCCGCTTTGCATGGTTTGAAGCCGATATGCAAGGGCACCCCGGAGTGCGAGGCGGAAGCCCGGCCTCCGGACCCGTTCCGCCAGTCGTCGTATGTGTTCTGGAGTTTTCACATGTCGGAGCAGCGCAAGAGCCGATTCGCGACCGTCAATCCGTTCAGCGGGGAAACGGTCGAGGAGTTCTCCTCCATCGAGGGCAAGGAAGTCGACGCCGTGCTGGAGAAGGCCGAACAAGCCGCTCAGGCATGGCGGAAACGGCCGATCACCGAGCGTGCCGCGGTGGTGGGACGTGCGGCCGAGCTGATGAGAGACCACAAGGAAGAGCTCGCTCGGACCATCACGCTGGAAATGGGCAAACTCATATCCGAGGCCCGCGGCGAGGTCGATCTCGCCGCGTCGATCCTGGACTACTACGCGGAGAACGGCCCCGATTTCGCCGCCGCCGAGCCCCTCGACGTGAAGGAGGCCGAGGCATATCTCCTCAGTGAGCCGCTCGGCGTGCTGCTGGGGGTCATGCCCTGGAATTTCCCGCTGTACCAGGTGGTGCGTTTCGCGGGCCCCAATCTGGTGCTCGGCAATACGGTCCTGGTGAAACACGCCGGTATCTGCCCGCGGTCGGCGCTGGCCCTGGAGAAGCTCTTCCGGGACGCCGAAGCTCCCGAGGGCGTCTACGTGAACCTCTTCGTGGGCCATGACGAGATCCAGCGCATCATCGACAGCCCCGTCGTACGCGGTGTCTCGCTGACCGGCAGCGAGGCCGCGGGCGCCAAGGTCGCCGAACGGGCCGGCCGCAATATGAAGCCGAGCCTGCTCGAACTCGGCGGCAGCGACGTCTTCATCGTCCTCGACCGGGAGAACCTCGACCGCACGATCGACGCCGCCGTCGCGGGCCGCATGGCGAACACCGGGCAGAGCTGCGTGGCCTCCAAACGCTTCATCGTGCTGGACGACATCCACGACGACTTCGTGGACGGCATGCGCCGCAGGTTCGAGGCGCTGGAGCCGGGCGACCCCGCCGACGAGTCGACCACCCTCGGCCCGCTCTCCTCCGAGCAGGCGGCCGCGGACCTGGCCGACCAGCTCCGCGAGACGGTCGAACAGGGCGCGGAACTGGTCACCGGCGGACACCGGATCGACCGGCCGGGAGCCTTCGTCGAGCCGACGATCCTCACCGGCGTCGACAAGGGCATGCGCGCCTACGCCGAGGAACTCTTCGGACCGGCCGCGGTCGTCTACCGCGTCGCCGACGAGGACGAGGCCATCGCCCTCGCCAACGACAGCGCGTACGGCCTCGGCGGCTCCGTCTTCTGCGCCGACGCAGAGCGTGGCCGCCGCGTCGCGGAGCGGGTGGAGACCGGCATGGTCTGGGTGAACCACCCGACCTCGACCCAGCCCGACCTGCCCTTCGGCGGCATCAAGCGCTCCGGGTACGGACGCGAACTGTCCGAGCTCGGTATGCGCGAATTCGTGAACCGCAAGCTCGTCCGCGTCCTGCCCGCCGACACCCCGCTGCGCGGCATCGCCGGCTGAGCATCCCCAGCAGAACCCACCAGAGCCCCAGAGACAGGAGATATTCGCGTGACCTCCGTTCCCACCATCACCCTCAACAACGCCGTTCAGATCCCGCAGCTGGGCTTCGGCACCTTCCAGATCCCGCCGGAGGAGACCCGCGAGACGACGCTCGCCGCGCTGGAGGCCGGATACCGGCACATCGACACGGCACAGATGTACGGCAACGAGAAGGAGGTCGGACAGGCCGTCCGGGACTCCGGACTCGACCGCGCCGACGTCTTCGTGACCAGCAAGCTCAACAACGACGCCCACGACCCCGACGACGCCCTGCGCGCCTTCGACGGGACGATGGAGAAGCTGGGCCTGGACCACCTCGACCTGTTCCTCATCCACTGGCCGCTGCCGGACAAGGGTGACTTCACGCAGACCTGGAAGGCCCTGGAGGAGATCTACCGGAGCGGACGCGCCAAGGCCATCGGTGTGTCCAACTTCCAGCCGCACCACCTGCGCCGCCTCCTGGAGAACTCCGAGGTGGTCCCCGCGGTCAACCAGATCGAGGTGCACCCGTACCTCACCCAGGACGACGCCAGGGCCTTCGGCGCCGAGCACGACATCGCGACGGAGGCGTGGTCGCCCATCGCGCAGGGCAAGGTCCTCGACGACCCGACCATCGGCCGCATCGCGGACCGCGTGGGCAAGACCCCGGCGCAGGTCACCCTGAGGTGGCACATCCAGCGCGGCGACATCGTCTTTCCCAAGTCGTCGACGCCGAAGCGCATCAAGGAGAACTTCGACCTCTTCGACTTCGAGCTGACCGAGGGCGACCTGGGGGAGATCTCGGCCCTCAACCGCGACGAGCGCACCGGCCCCGACCCCGACCGCTTCACCAGCTGACCGATCGCAGCGGCAAGCCCCTGAGCCGTGAGGCGCAGGGGCTTGCCGCTCGTTCGTGCTGATGGGCTCCGTACTACGCTGCCGAGGTGACCAACCCCGCCGACCCCGTGCAGCCCCGCCCCGCGAACCAGGGGCGCCGGGTCGCGGCCCGCAACCGGGCCGCCCTGATCACCGCCGCCCGCGAGGTCTTCGCCGAACAGGGGCTCAACGCCCCGCTGTCCGCCGTGGCCCGCCGCGCCGGGGTCGGCCAGGGCAGCCTCTACCGGCACTTCGCCGACCGGACGGCGCTGGCCTCGGCGGTCCTGGGCGAGAACGTCCGGCAGATCGAGCGGGCCGCCGACGAGCCGGACGCGACGCTGAAGAGCGTGCTCGGCGTGGTCACCTGGCACGTGACCAGGTCGACCGCGTTCGTCGACCTCCTGCGGCTGCGCGGCGACGACAAGGAGGGCAGGGAACTGTCCGACCGGGTCCGCGCCGTCCTCGCCGGATGCCCGGCCGACGGCCCCGAACGGTCCGTCGACGACCTCATGCTCGCGGTGGCGATGGTCTCGGGAGCCGTCGCGGGCCCCCTCGAACAGCGCGAGCGTCAGGCGCTGGCGGCCTGGCGGCTGCTCGGCATCGAAGTGGGACCGCTGCGCCCGGTCGAGACGGACACCGACGTGTGACCGGAGCCGGTCACACGTGTGCGGGTCGTCGTCAGCCGCCGTTCGACAGACGGATGCCCTTCGCCAGCGCGGAGAAGGTGTACACGTATCCGCCCGAGGGACCGCTGACCGTCATGTAGGCGGCCCTGCCGCCCGGGGTGATCGCGACATTGGTCGCCGACAGGAGCCCCTTCGCCGCCCCGGCCGGTACCTCGACCGTGCCCAGGCGCTGCCCGTACTTGCTGAAGACGGCCATGGCGGGCCTGCCGTGCAGTGCCTGGTAGAGGTTGCCGTCGGCGTCCACCGCGATGGAGTCCGTCTGGGCCACACCGCCGTCGACGTGGATCGCCTCGTGCCGGGACGTCACGGACGTCCGGTCGGTGTCCAGGAGCAGATACGAGACGGTGTTCCGGGCGAGTTCGCTGATCCACAGGCCCCGCTGCCCGGGGTCGAACATGACCCCGTTGGGGTGGGCGAGCCCGTCGGCGAGCACGGTGGCCTTGGCGCCGTCGCGGTCGATGCGCACGATACGGCCGTCGGCCTTGCCCGTCTCCATGCCGTGCAGATCGCTGACGTACAGGTTTCCGTCGTCGTCGAAGACGATGTCGTCGGGGTTCATGAGCGAGCCGTCGACCTCGCCGGGGAAGAACGTGCGCCGGTCCGAGCCGTCCCGGGCGAGGCTGATGACGGCCCCCGACTGGTACTCGGTCAGATACACGCGGTCGTCGTACGGGCTGATCTGCGCGGAGGTGTACGCGCCGGTCCGGTCGGTGTACATGCCCTTGTGCCGGCCGGTTCCCACGTCCACGGAGATGAGTTTGGGTTCGCCGGGCGGGGCGGTGACGTCCGTGACGTACAGCTCGTCGTCCCCGGTGAGGACCGGGCCTTCGAGGAGCGTCATGCCGGTGGCTTCGTGCACGTCGGTGACGTGTGACACCTGGGTGGCCCTGATGGTGCGGCCCTCGCCGGACACCGCGGGTTTCGAGGCCGGTCCTGCGGCGGTCTCGGTGCCGCAGCCGGCCAACGCCAACAAGCCGACGGCGGCGAGGCCCGCCAGGGCGCCGCGGGATGCACGGAACGTGGTCATGGGGGGATCGTGCTCCTTCCAACTGGTGGGCGAGTGGGGTCGCTTGGCGCAAACCACACCCCTACCGGACAGCCTTGTCCGGTTGTTGGGTTACGGTACCGGTGCCCGTGCGGAAGGCCCACCCAGGGCTCGCCCCGCACGGAGTCGGCTGTACGTCTCCCCACGAGATGTCCCCCCACGAGAGGAATCCGCCGCATGACCCTGCCCCAGCGCGCCACGCCCCCCGTCCCGCAGGAGGCGGCAGACCTGCGCGAGCGCTACCGGATCGAGCGGGAGCGCCGGGTCCGCCCCGAGGGCACGCGCCAATACCGTTCCACCACGGCCGAGTTCGGGTACTTCGCCGACGATCCGTACGCGGGGGAGCCGACACGGCGGGAGCCGCTGCGGGACGTGGTGGACGTCGCGGTCGTCGGTGGCGGCTTCGGCGGGATCCTGGCCGGCGCCCGGCTGCGCCGCGAGGGCCTGGCGAAGGTGCGCGTCGTCGAGCAGGGCGGCGACTTCGGCGGCACCTGGTACTGGAACCGCTACCCCGGCATCCACTGCGACATCGAGTCGCACGTCTATCTGCCGATGCTCGACGAGACCGGCTACGTACCGGAGTGGAAATACGCGCCGGGCGAGGAGATCCGGCAGCACGCGATGCGGATCGCCGAGCGGTTCGCCCTGTACGACGACGCCCTGTTCTCCACCACCGCCACCTCGCTCACCTGGGACGAGGACGCCCACCAGTGGCTGGTCGGCACCGACCGGGGAGACAGCTTCCGCGCCACCTACGTCGTCACCGCCACCGGCACCCTCTCCGAGCCCAAACTGCCCGGCATCCCCGGCATCGAGGACTACAAGGGGCACACCTTCCACACCTCGCGCTGGGACTACGGCTACACCGGCGGCGGCCCCGACGGCGGCATGACGGGCCTCGCGGGCAAGCGCGTCGGCGTCGTCGGCACGGGCGCCACCGGCGTGCAGGCGATCCCGATGCTGGCCGCGGACGCCGGACATCTGTACGTCTTCCAGCGCACCCCGTCCGCCGTGGACGTGCGTGGCCAGCGACGTATGACACCGGGAGAGGTCGGCGCCGACCGTCCGGGCTGGGCGGCCGAACGGCGCGAGAACTTCCTGCGGATCGTGTCCGGCGAGGATGCCGAACGGGATCTCGTCACCGACGGCTGGACGGAGTCGGCCGGCCTGCTCGAAAAGCTGCTGCCCAGTTTCCGCCGCGACGGCGCACCGGACTTCGAGACGGCCTACGAGGCCGCGGACCACGCCACGATGAACCGGATACGGGAGCGCGTGACCACCGAGGTCACCGACCGGGACACCGCGGCGGCCCTCCGGCCCTGGTACCGGTACGCGTGCAAGCGGCCCACGTTCTCCGACACGTACCTGCCCGCCTTCAACCGGGACAACGTCACCCTCGTCGACACCGCCGACACCCACGGCATCGAGCGCATGACCGCGAACGGCGTGGTCGTGGGCGGGGTCGAGTACGAGGTCGACTGTCTGGTGTTCGCCACCGGATTCTCCGTCGGCGTCTCCGGCATCACCTCCGGGAAACTGCCCGTGACCGGCACCGACGGCATCCGCTTCCTCGACGCGCTCGCCGAGCGGGGCCCGCGGACCCTGCACGGCTTCACCAGCCACGGCTTCCCGAACCTGTTCATGATGGGCCCTCTGCAGAACGCCAGCAGCGTCAACTTCACCCACATCCTGGACGAACAGGCCACCCACGGGGCCGCGCTGATCGCCGGCGCGGAGAAGCGGAACGCCGTCCTGGAGCCGAGCCCCGAGGCCGTGGACGCCTGGCTCGCGGTCTGCGCCCAGGACGCCCCGGACCACGAGTGGTTCCACGCCGAGTGCACCCCCGGCTACTACAACCGGGAAGGCCGGGGCCGCCCCAACGGCCCGACCGCCTACCCGTACGGAGCCGTCGCCTTCCACGACATGCTGCGCCGCTGGCGCGAGCAGGACCTCGACGACGTACTGCGGAGCAAGAGGACGGACGCGGGCTGACGGCGCGCACGAAGAGGGTGCGTCAGGGGGTGGGAGGCCACCCCAGCCACCAGATGAACAGACCGCTCAGCAGGACGAGCAGAAAGAGAGCCGCGTTGGTACGGCGGTAGGCGACGAGCAGGGCCACGAACTCGCGGAGCACGGCACTCGGCCAGAAGTACGAGGCCGTGGGGGAGCCGACGACGTGGCCCCGGACGCCGGTGCGGCGCGCGATGACCGCGGCGCGGAAGACGTGATAGTTGTTCGTGACGATCACGCAGCGATAGTCCGGATTCACCTTCTCCATCAGGACTTTGCTGAACGCCAGGTTCTCGTCCGTCGTCGTCGAACGGTCCTCGCGGGTGATCAGGTCGGCGGGGAAGCCCTCGGCCGTCAGATAGTCGGCCATGGCGTGGGACTCCGGCAGCTTCTCGTCGGGTCCCTGCCCACCGGAGGTGATCAGCACCGGCCGCCTCCCCTTGCGGGACAGCCTGGCGTGCTCCTTGCGGCCCCGTTCGAGACGGCTGGCCAGGAGCGGCGGCACCTTGGTGCCGCCGATCAGGCCCGAGCCGAGGACCACCACGAAGTCCGCTCGGCGCCGGATGCGCAGACGCGCGTACAGCCCTCCGTAGACGAGGAAGCACAGGAACAGGAAGGCGACGTATCCGCAGAGCGCCATGGCCGTGGCCGCGGCCACCAGGAGTGTGTGCGTGTGCAGGACCAGCGCGGTGGCCAGCAGGGCGAGCAGCGCGACCAGCGCGAGACCTGCTCCGAGCGAGAGCAGGTTCGCCGGGCTCCGGCCCTCCTTGCGGACCATGGTGATCCCGTTGGCGATCAGGAACCATGCGAGCGTGATGACGCCCAGCACCGCCAGGATCAAGAGCGCGATCGCCAGACCGCGGCCCAACTCCTCCTTCTCCGTGGCCAGTTTCAGGAACAGCGCTATCGCGGCGAAGACGACGGAGAGCCCCAGAAGGACGGCGTTGCTGACCCGGCGGCGGTCCCGTGCCACGCCCACACAGAACAAGAAGAGGCAGACGAGCGACGGAACGAAGGACACCATGAGCACATGCTAGTGACACGCCCGATCACGGCTCGCACCCGCCCTGCACCGCGTCATTCGGACGCCGGCGAGGTCTCCTCCTCGGGCACCTCCACGTCCTGAACGATCTCCCCGGAGTGCGCGTCCAGGAGCAGCCGCCAGACGGTGCCCTCCTCGTCCTCCACCTCGGTCGCGAACAGGTAGCGACTCGCGCTCCCCGCGTAGCGGCCGAACTCCAGCCCCAGCGCACCCCTGCCGCCGGGGTGCCGCGCCTCGGCGATGTCGAGGAGCTCACCGGCCGGGAGCACCAGCTCGGCCTCCACGATCCGACGGGCCTCGTCGCTCTCGATCTGCGTCATACCGATCATGCCCCCACGCTACGTACGGTCCCCCTACCAGGGCGAACCGCGCGCGGGGAATGCGCACCCCGTACGAGCAGTTACTTCAGAGGCTGTAACAATGCACGCTCACATACCAACCGGTTAACCCTGCATTCTTCGAGGAGTACCTGTGACCGCCACGACGCCCGCCTCACGCGCGGCTCGCCTGCTGTCCCGCCCGATCGCGCTGGGCGGCCTCACCGTTCCGAACCGGATCGTGATGGCCCCGATGACGCGCATGTTCTCCCCGGGCGGCATCCCCGGAGAGGACGTGCGCTCCTACTACGCGCGGCGGGCCGCCGCCGGAGTCGGTCTCATCGTCACCGAGGGGACGTACGTCGGTCACGACTCGGCCGGGCAGAGCGACCGGGTGCCCCGGTTCCACGGTACGGAGCAGCTGGCCGGCTGGGCAAAGGTCGCCGAGGACGTGCACGCGGCGGGCGGCACCATCGTCCCGCAGCTGTGGCACATCGGCATGGTCCGCAAGGACGGCGACGCCCCGTATCCGCAGGCCCCCGCCGTCGGCCCCTCCGGCCTGGTCACCGCGGGCGCCGAGGCCACCGGCAAGGCCATGACGCAGGGAGACCTGGACGACGTCGTCAACGCGTTCGCCCAGGCCGCCGCGGACGCCGAGCGCATCGGCTTCGACGGCGTGGAGCTGCACGGCGCCCACGGCTACCTGCTCGACCAGTTCCTGTGGGAGGGCACGAACCGGCGCACCGACGCCTACGGCGGCGACCCGGTGGCCCGGACGAAGTTCGCCGCGGAGATCGTCGCGGCGGTCCGCGAGAAGGTCTCCCCGGACTTCCCGATCCTGTTCCGCTACTCGCAGTGGAAGCAGCAGGACTACACCGCCCGGCTCGCCGAGACCCCGCAGGAACTGGAGGCGATCCTGGCCCCGCTCGCCGCGGCCGGCGTCGACGTGTTCCACGCCTCCACCCGCCGCTACTGGCTGCCCGAGTTCGACGGCGCCGACCTGAACCTGGCCGGCTGGACGAAGAAGCTCACCGGCAAGCAGGTCATCAGCGTCGGCTCGGTCGGCCTCGACGGCGACTTCATGGGTGCCTTCCAGGGCGAGGGCTCGCCGGTCAAGAGCATCGACAACCTCCTCGACCGCCTGGAGGCCGAGGAGTTCGACATGGTCGCCGTCGGCCGCGCGCTGCTCCAGGACCCCGAATGGGCGGCCAAGGTGCTCGACGACCGCTTCGACGAGCTGAAGCCGTACGACGCCGCCGCGGTGAAGACGCTCAGCTGATCCCGCACCCGTCCGCTTCCGGGACGGGACGAGCGATCCGGCGGGAGAGGGGCTCCGCACGTGCGGAGCCCCTCTCCCGCCGACGCGACCTTCAAAACCGTGCCCGCCTGCCTTATCGTCGAGGCCCGAATCGTCGGCAGACGGGTGTTGTCGTGCGCCTTTTCCCCAGTGCGATCTCCTGCGCGGTCACCGCTCTGCTGGTCGCGCTCGCCGTGCCGACGCCCGCCACTGCCGGGGAGAACCGGGCCGCTCCGGCAGCGGGCCTCGCGGACTCCTGGACCGCGCCGCTCAGCACGCGCGGCCGCTACGTCGTCGACGCCGACGGAAGACGCTTCAAGCTCAAGTCGGGCAACTGGCACGGCGCCAGCGGCACATGGGACGGCTCCGGCTCCGTCGACGACCCGGCGCACAACCACGCCGGAGAGGTCGGACACCGCGCGCCGCTCGGCCTCGACCGGGTGCCGATGAGCCGGATCGTCGCCGACTTCCAGGGCCTCGGGCTGAACAGCGTCCGCCTCCCCTTCTCCGACGAGATGATCGGCGACACCAAGCCGGTGACCGGGCTGACCGCCAACCCGGAGCTGAATGGTCTGCGCCCGCTCGAGGTGTTCGACCGGACGGTCCGCGCGCTCACCGACGCCGGGCTCGCGGTCATCCTCAACAACCACACCACCACGACCCGTTGGTGCTGCGGCGTCGACGGCAACGAACGCTGGAACAGCGGCCAGAGCACGCAGAAGTGGCTGGACGACTGGGTCTTCATGGCCAAGCGCTACCGCGCCAACCCCCGCGTCGTCGGCGCCGACCTGCGCAACGAGGTCCGCCGCGACGTACTCGACGACCCCAACTGGGGACTGGGCGACTCCCACGACTGGGCCGCCGCCGCCCAGCAGGCCGGCGACCTGATCCTCAAGGACGCCAACCCGGACCTGCTCATCATGGTCGAAGGCATCAACTGGGCCGGAATCCCGGTCGACGGGTTCTGGCACGACCGTCCGATGCTGAAACCCCTCGCCATCCTGTCGAACACGCTGGTCCGCTCCCACAAGCTCGTCTACGCCGCCCACTTCTACGGCTACACCGGCCCGAGGCACAGCGGCGCGACCGGCGTCGGCGAGACCACCGACGCCCGCTACCGCGATCTCAGCCGCGACGACCTGTTCCGGACCATGCGCGACACCGCCTCCTATGTAGCGGACACCCCCGACCGCCACTTCACCGCGCCGGTGTGGATCAGCGAGTTCGGCGTCGGCAAGGACGCGGACGCCAAGGAGCGAACCTGGTTCGCCAACACCGTCGACTTCCTCGTCGACCACGACCTCGACTTCGCGTATTGGCCGGCCGTCGGCTTCCAGGACGGCGACCAGGGCAATCAATGGGGTCTGATCCGCTACGACACCAGCGGTGCCGCGCGCAGCGTCCTGGACGCCGACGACTGGCGCGGCACCGCGTGGCGCCGCCTCACCTCCGCCGCCGGACAGCAGGGACCCGTCCCATCCGTGCGTACGTGGTCGATGCTGAAGGCCACGCACACCGACGCCAACCGTTCACTGAGGGCAGCCGCGGACTGGGACAGCGGCGCCCGGAAACTGTCCTGCCCCGACGACCAGCGGCTGATCGGCATCAGCCAGCGGGGCCAGGGCGGCCTGTGCACCGACGCCGGCATCGCGGACCTCGCGGGCTCCGGCGCGCCTGTCAAGGTCACCTCGGAGGCCAACGTCACCACGAACTGGGCGAGCCGGTTCACGAAGTACCAGTGCGCGACCGGGCAGTTCATGACCGGCTACAGCGTCCGCGGCAACAAGGTCTCCGCCGCCCTGTGCTCACTCGCGCGCGTCCCTCTCGCGGGCACCGGCCGCACTCTGTGGGACGACCGCGGTGACTCCCGCCCCGCCTCCGGGGAGGGCGGCGACTACGCGAGCGGTTTCTACAAGGCGCAGTGCGACGCCGACGAGTACGCGGCCGGCCTCGCCTTCTCGACAGCCATCGGCCGCGCCGGAACTCCGGACGCGCTGTACTGCCGAAAGCTCTGAAGCGGGACCCCCGGATCGCCGCGCTGTCCGGAGCGGTGGGGGAGGGGCCGTGGGAGACTCGGCCCGAAGGGGGCTCACGAACGACCTGGAGTGCTGATGACCACTGCACGGGATCTCGCCCTTGTCGCCCTGGACGCGGCGCAGGGCCGCGATGTGGAGCAGGGCGACCTCTCCCTCGCGCTCGCGGGTGCCGAGGCGATCGACCTGGTCGGCGCCGGCGCGCTCGCCCTCACCGAGGACCGGCTGGTGCCCGGTCCGCCGACGCGGACGGGTGACCGGCTCCTGGACGAGGCCGCCGCGGCGCTGGTGCGCGACGAGCCCTTCGAGACGGTCGAGGACTGGCTGTGGCGGCGCGGCAACGGACTCGCCGCCGCGTATGTCGAGGAGCTGGAGAGCGCCGGGCCGGGAACCCGCGGGCGAGGCCGCCGCAAGCCACTGCTGGGGCGACGTGTCGACGTCGACCCGGAGGCCCGCGCCCGCGCCGAGGAACGCCGTGCGTCGGGTGACCCCGTCCTGGCGGTCCTGGTGGCGGCGGCCGGGGCGGCGGACGAGGACCCGGAAGCGGACCGGGAGATCGGCGACGACGCGGTCACCGCCGTGCTGGCCGCCGTCGGCAACGCGGTGATGGAACTCGAAGCCGTCCGGCAGCGCAAGGAGATCGAGGACGCCGCCTTCGACAACGTCTGGCGGGGCTTCTGAGCGTGGCCGGAGGAGACGAGGGCGTCAGGGTGTGAGGGGCGTCGGGGTGTGAGGGGGCGCTGCCCGCCGGCTCGATCCCGGCGAGCGGCGGGCAGCGCGTTTCCGGGGCGGGTCAGGACATCCGCAGCTCGGTACCGAGGTTCTTGCTCCGGGCGATGTCCACGACCAGGCGGGCGGTGGACATGTCCTGGATGCCGACGCCGACCGAGTTGTAGAGCGTGATGTCGTCCTCGTGGCGTCGGCCGGGCGTGCTGCCGTTGATCACCGCGCCCAGTTCGGTGCGGAAATGGTCCGTGGTGATCGCGCCCTCGGCGACAGGGAGGAGCATGTCACCGGATTCCGCCAGCGCCGTGTCGTAGCTGTCGACGACGACCCGGCTGCGGGCGATGCCCTCGGTGTCGATCTCGCGGTGGTCGGGCCGGGGCGGTGCCCCGACCGCGTTGATGTGCTGTCCCGGCCGGAACCAGCGGCCCTCGACCAGCGGGGTGTGCGACGGGGTCAGCGTGCACACGATGTCGGCGCCGCGCACCACCTCTTCCGGCGAGGAACCGACGACGACCTCCACACCCGCCGCGTGCTCCCGCGCGTGCTCACGGAACGCCTCGACCGTCTCCGCGCTGCGGCTCCACACCACGACCCGGTCGATCTCGCGGACGTGGCGGATGGCCGCGAGATGGGTGCGCGCCTGGTTGCCCGCGCCCACCAGACCGAGGGTCTGCGGCGATCCGCCCGGACGGGCGAGGTGCCGCGTCGCCACCGCGGAGGCGGCCGCGGTACGGAACTGGGTGACGGCCGCGCCGTCCAGGAGCGCCTCGGGAGCTCCCGTGACGGGGTCGACCAGCAGGATCAGCGACTGCTGGGTGGGCAGCGAGCGGGCCCGGTTGTCGGGGGTGTCCGCCAGCAGTTTGACGCCGGCGGCGCCGTGCGGCCCGACCGCCGCGAGCATCGGCACCAGCATGGTCGACGTGCCGGGCACCTCGGCCACGGAACGCGGCGGCTGCACCGCGGTGCCCGACGACAGGGCCGCGTGGGCCTCTTCCACCGCCTCGACGACCTGGGCCATGTCGAGCGTGGCGCGGACCTCGGACCGGTTCAGTATCAGGAGGCCGCTCACGGACGCACCACCGTCGCCTCCGCGGCCGGTCGGGGATCGACGAGATCGGCGTACGGGATCGGTGCGTCGATGAGACCGTCGTCCGCCAGGATCCGCATCCACGAGTCGTGGCCCTGCTCGTCGATGCGGATGTCGTCCCACAGGCCACTGGCCCGCAGATCGTCGACGACCGTGACCAGGAACTCCGTGTCGAGGCCCGGCCATTCGCGCTTGAGCAGGTCCGACAGCTCGGCCGCCTCGTGCTGCCCGAGCCAGTCGTACGCGCGCCGCAGGGCGCGGCAGAAACGGCCGATGACCTTGTCGTCGCGGTCGAGTACGGCGCGCGAGGTGTAGTAGACGCTGTTGGGCATGGCGCCACCGGCCCGGTCGTGCCGGAAGGCGATGTGCGCCTGGCCCGCGCGCTGCAGGAACGCGCCGTTGACGGCATCGGTGACCAGCGCGTCACCCGCCCCGTGCAGGAACATGTCGAGGAGCAGCGAGCCGGACAGGTCCCGCACCCAGCGCACCCGCGCCATATCGACACCGGCCTGCCGCATGAGTCCGGCGGTGTGGACGTACGGGGCGGTGCCGCCGGCGCCGGGGGCCAGGACGACCTTGCCCTCGAGGTCCTTGAGGGAGAAGTCCGCGACCGGCTCGCGGGTGACGAGCACCTTGGGGTTCACGCCGTTGAGCTGGGCAAAGGGAACGTACTCGCGGCCACGGCCGTGGAACATCGCGGGGACCCACAGTCCGCCGAGCACCACATCGGCCCGGCCTTCGGCGAGGTCGGTCAGTACGTCCGTCCAGTCGTCGGGGGCCGAGCGGGAGAAGTCGAGCCCTTCGTCCTCGTAGTAGCCGAGTTCTCGGGCGACGTACTCCGGCAGGTAGTTGGGCCAGTGCGAGGTGGCGGACACATGCAGGCGATCCATCGGGGTTCCTTCTCTGTAGGGCCGCGCCGCACGGCCTCGTGCCCGTGCGGCGCGTTGCGGGTGGGTCAAGCGGTCTGCACGGGTTCGGAGTTGATGTCTTCGAGGCGCTTGCCGAAGGTCTCAGGGGCGAGGCGCGCCGCGGCGGCCATGACCGCGTACATCACGGCGATCACCCCGAAGACGGCGACGACGCCGGAGCTGTCGAGGAGGAGCCCTGCTCCGAGCGGTACCAGGGCGCCGGCGATGTTTCCCTGCACGGCGATCATCGCGGTGCCGAACGCCCGTATCCGGGTCGGGTACAGCTCCGGCGCCCACGCGAAGATCGTGCTGTTCAGCATGAGGACGAAGAACTGGAACAGCCCGCCGAGCAGCAGGATCAGTGCGGAGCCGTGCGCGAGGAAGCCGAAGGTGAGCGCGGTCAGACAGGCCGCGAGGGCTCCTGCGGTGGTCACGAGGCGGCGCGGCCAGTGGGCGGCTGCGTAGGTCGCGGCGGCGGCGCCCAGGAGGCTGCCGACGTTCATCACCATGGTGAACGTCAGGCTCTTGGTGATCGAGTAGCCCTGGTCGACCAGGATGGTGGGCATCAGGACGAGCACGGTGACCTGGGCGCCGAAGCTCATCCAGGAAGCCACCGCGAGCGCCGCGGTGCGGCGCAGCAGCCGCCCGTGGAAGACCTCCGACAGCCGTACCTTCTGCGGCCCGGCGGCCGCGCCCGCCGACAGCGGCACGTACTCGACGACCTTCGCGCCGGTGTCCTTCAGGCGGCCCGACGCCAGGCGCGTCAGCACCTGGTTGGCTTCGTCGACACGGCCGCGGGAGGCCAGATAGCGCGGGGTCTCGGGGAGGTAGCGGCGGTAGAGGACGACGAGCACCGCGGGGATCACGAGCAGGCCGAACATCCATCGCCAGCTGGTCTCCGGGCCGCCGAAGAAGTTTCCGAGCGGGCCGAGGACCAGGGCGGCGAAGCCGAAGGACAGCATGTTGCCGAGCCCGCCTGCGCCGACGTTCAGGGACGCGACCATCGCGCCGCGGAAGCGCGTGGGCACCAGCTCGCTGAGCATGGTCATTCCGGCGGCCATCTCCCCGCCGAGCCCGATGCCCACCACGAACCGGCCGAGGGCCAGCACCGCGTAGCCGGGGGCGGTGGCACAGATCAGGGCGCCGGCGCAGTACAGGAACAGGTTGAACGCCAGGGCGAAGCGCCTGCCCTTGTAGTCACCGATGACCCCGGTGACCACCTTCCCGATGATCATGGCGCTGATCGTGACCGTCTGCAGGAAGGCGAGCTCGGTGGTGGAGAGGGACCAGACGTCCTTCAGCGCCGGGCCCACCGCGCCCAGCGAGTTCTCCTCCATGACGTCGAAGAAGGCGCCGAGCAGCACCATGAGCAGGATGAGCTTGTGGGCCCGGTTCAGACCGATCGCGTCGAGCGCGCGGCCGACGGCCGAGAGGGCGTCGGTCGCCGGAGGCCCGGGGCGGACCTGGGCGGTGGTGGCACTATGTGCCGGGCTGTGCGTTGCGGGTTCCGAGGCGTCGTGCATCGGACCTACCTCCTTCGAGAGGTGCGCAGACGTGGCAGCCGAGCCGGGATCTCGGGCTTCACCGGTCGCGGGCGCGGGACGGTGGGCGGCCCCAACTCTGGCCGCTGGATGTAGGATTATCAGTTGTCTGATGTTTCGGGGAAGGGTCCGCGATGAAACAAATTGAGCGCGTCTCATTGGTGGAGAGCGTCAGCAGGGCGCTTCGCGAGGAGATATCCAGCGGAAACTGGACTCTGGGGCACCGGATCCCGACCGAGGCGGAGTTGACGGAAAGGCTCGGCGTCAGCCGGGCGTCCGTGCGCGAGGCCGTCCGCGGCCTCGTCCACGCGGGGCTGCTCGCCACGCGTCAGGGGGACGGCACCTTCGTCGTGGCCACGGATCCCACCGACGTCGCCATCCGGCGCCGGCTGACCGAGGCGTCCGAGGGGGACGTCCTGGAGGTCCGCCGCGGACTCGACGTCATCGCGGCCAACCTCGCCGCGCAGCACCGGACCGACGCGGACGTGGTCGCCCTGCGGAGCGCGCTCGCCGAGCGTGCGCGGGCGGGAGCGGCCCGGGACATCGACGCGTTCGTCGCCGCGGACGTCGAGTTCCACCTCGGTGTGGCCCGCGCCTCCCACAACGACCTGCTGGTCGAGCTGTACTTGAGCTTCAGCCGTTCACTCGCCGAGAGCGTCCGCGGCGATCGCCGCCTGCACTCCTTCGAGGCCGACGGCGCCGCCGACCACGACACGCTCGCCGCGGCCGTCGAGGCGGGAGACGCGACGGCCGCCGTCTCCGCCGCGCTCGGCCTGCTGGACAGCACCGCCCGCCAACTGCCCGCGCAGACGGGCGAGATGGAGTAGGGCGCGGCTGGGGCTGCCCGTGGGGCTGCTTGTGGGGGTTCATTCCGATGAACCCCCATTTTTCTGTGACCTAGGTCATGTTACCGAGGGTATCTGAAACACCGTGTCGCAGGTAAATTGCGGTTAACACGCAGAAGTGCAACCACGCGTCCGAGCAACCGCCGCCGCCCCGAGGGACGGTGGCAACCCTCCGCCCCTGCCTCTTCCGGGGCCCCGCGAGCGAGAGTGAGGATCCTCCGCGATGGAGCAGCAGCACGTCGACGTCCTGGTCATCGGCGCCGGAATATCAGGCATCAGTGCCGCCCGTCACGTCCTGCGTGACAATCCCGCCGCCTCGCTCGTCGTGCTCGAGCGCCGCGCACGCGTCGGCGGCACCTGGGACCTCTTCCAGTACCCCGGGATCCGCTCCGACTCCGACATGTCCACCTTCGGGTTCGGCTTCCGCCCCTGGCGCGACGCGCGCATCCTCGCCGGCGGCGCGCAGATCCGGCAGTACGTCGAGGACGCCGCCGCCGACGACGGCGTCCTGGAGCGCATCCGCTTCGGCCGCCGGGCGATCAGCGCCGACTTCTCGCACGACACCGGCCGCTGGACCGTCGAGGTCGAGGACGAGGGCACCGGCGAGCACGAGTCGTACAGCGCGGGATACCTCGTCGGAGCCACCGGCTACTACGACTACGACCAGCCCTACCGCCCGGAGTTCCCCGGCGAGGCGGACTATCAGGGCACGCTCGTCCACCCCCAGCAGTGGCCGGAGGGCCTCGACCACACCGGCAAGCGCGTGGTCGTCATCGGCTCCGGCGCCACCGCCATCACGCTGCTGCCCGCGATGGCCGACACCGCCGCGCACGTCACCATGTTGCAGCGCTCGCCCACCTACGTCCTCGCGCTGCCCGAGGTGGACCCGCTCACCTCCGTCCTGCAGAAGCTGCGAGCCCCCGCCCGGCTGACGTACAAGCTGGTCCGCGCCCGCAACATCGCCTTGCAGCGCGGGAGTTACGCCTTCTGCCGCAAGTACCCCCGCCTCGCCCGCAAGGTGCTCCTCGGCCTGGTCCGGGCCCAGGCCGGCAAGAACGTCGACATGCGCCACTTCAGCCCGAACTACAAGCCGTGGGACCAGCGCCTCTGCGTCGTTCCCGGCGGCGACCTGTTCAAGACGCTCAAGAGCGGCAGGGCGTCGATCGCCACCGACCACATCGACACCTTCACCGCCGACGGCATCCGCCTGAAGTCCGGCGAGGAGCTGAAGGCCGACATCGTCATCACGGCCACCGGCCTGAGCGTCCGCCTCATGGGCGGCATGGCCCTCACCGTCGACGGCAGCCCGGTGGACGTCAAGAACCGCGTCCTCTACAAGGCGGTCCTCCTTGAGGGCGTCCCCAACATGTCCCTCGTCATCGGTTACACCAACGCCTCCTGGACCCTGAAGGCCGACCTGGCCGCCGCCTACACCGCCCGCCTGCTCGCCCACATGCGACGTCACGGACACGACATCGCCACCCCGGTCGCCTCCGCCCGGGACCGCTCGGAGTTCTCCGTCATGGGCGAGGCGCTGACCTCCGGCTACATCGCCCGGGCCAACGAGGTCATGCCGCGCCAGGGCACCCGCGACCCGTGGCGCCTGTGGAACAACTACTACCGCGACCGCGCGCTGCTCCAGAACGCCCCCATCGACGACAGCCCCCTGCGCTTCGACAAGGCGGGCACCCCGGACACCGCCGGCGCCGACGCCCAGGAAGCGTCCCGCGCCGCCTGAGCGCCCGGCCCGCACCACACCCCCGTACGACCGCACCGCATCCCCATCGCACCACCGCACCGGCCCGCGCACCCGCCTCCCCCCTCCGGCGGCCGAGCAGACAACCGAGGACGAAGATGACTGCGAATCTGACCAGGAAGCTCTACGACGAGCGCCTGCGGACCCTGTCCGAGGGCTCCGTGAACGTCAACTTCAACGCGTTCATCGACATCAAGTGGGACGATCCCGAGTTCGCCGTGCACCTCGACGACCCGCGCTGGGTGCTCACCAGCGCGGACGCCCTCGGCGCCCATCCCTGGTACCAGGAACAGCCCCTCGAGACGCAGATCCGCATCGGTGTCTGGCGCTGGGCCGTCATCGCCAAGGTGGGCATGCAGTTCGAGAACCTCCTCATGCGCGGAGCACTGGACTACGTCTACCAACTGGGCAACCAGGACCAGGAGTTCAGGTATCTCACCCACGAGATCACCGAAGAGACCCACCACACCCAGATGTTCCAGGAGCTCGTCAACCGCACCGGCGTGGACACCGCCGGCGGAAAGCGCTGGTTCCGCCAGGTCAGCCGCGTCCTGCCGCTCTTCGGCTCCCTCTACCCGGAGGCGTTCTTCACCGGCATCCTGGCCGGGGAGGAGCCCATCGACCACCTGCAGAAGGGCGCCCTGCGCAGCGGGGAGCCGGTCCACCCCCTCCCGCAGCGGATCATGCAGATCCACATCGCCGAAGAGGCCCGGCACATCTCCTTCGCCCACGAGTTCCTGCGGCTGCGCGTCCCGCGCTACGGCAAGACCCGCCGCGGTGCCCTGTCCGTGCTCTTCCCGCTGATCATGCGGATCCTGTGCGACGTCATCATGATCCCCGACCGCAGGTCCGCCGCGCAGGTCGGCATCCCGGCCTGGGTCGTCAAGGACGTCTTCTGGAAGTCCGAGGCCGGGCAGCGGATGCTCCACGACCTCTTCTCCGACGTGCGGATGCTCGCCCAGGACATCGGCCTGATGAACAAGGTGTCCCGCCCGCTGTGGAAGGCCCTGCGCATCGACGGCCGCCCGGCGCGCTTCCGCGGCGAGCCCGCGCTGCACACCGACTGAGCCTCCCGCAGGCCCCGCACGTTCCCCGAACGGAGACAAGACCGCCGTGCCGTACGTCGTCACCCGATCCTGCTGCGCCGACGCCTCGTGCGTGCTGGCCTGCCCGGTCAACTGCATCCACCCCGCGCCCGGCGACCCCGGCTTCGGGACGGCCGAGATGCTGTACGTCGATCCGCGCACCTGCGTGGACTGCGGCGCCTGCACGACGGCCTGCCCGGTCGACGCGCTCAAGCCCCATACTGCGCTGAGCGCCACGGAGTTGCCGTTCCTGGAGCTGAACGCCGACTACTACAAGCAGAATCCGCACGCCGACCGCACGCCGATGTACGTCGTGCCCAAGCAACGCAGCCTCCCGGCGGGCGAGTTGTCCGTCGCCGTCATCGGTGCCGGCCCCGCCGGCCTCTTCGCCGCCGACGAGCTGCTGCGCCACCCCGGCGTGCGCGTCACCGTCCACGACCGGCTCCCCACGCCGTACGGTCTCGCGCGGGCCGGTGTCGCACCGGACCACCAGGACACCAAGCAGGTCACCGAGCTCTTCTGGACCATCGAGTCCCAGCCGGGCTTCCGCTACCGCCTCGGCGTCGAGGTCGGCACCGACCTCAGCCACGCCGACCTGCTGCGCGAGCACCACGCGGTGCTCTACGCCGTCGGCGCCGCGACCGACAAGCGTCTCGGCATCGAGGGCGAGGACCTTCCGGGCAGCGCCTCGGCGACGGATTTCGTCGCCTGGTACAACGGCCACCCCGACCGCGCCCACGACACCTACGACCTGGACACCGAACGCGTGGTCGTCGTCGGCAACGGCAACGTGGCGCTCGACGTCGCCCGCATCCTCACCGCCGACCCCGAAGCCCTGGCCCGCACCGACATCTCCGACCGCGCGCTCGCCGCACTGCGCGCCAGCAAGGTCCGCGAGGTCGTCCTCCTGGGCCGGCGCGGCCCCGCCCAGGCGGCCTTCACCGTGCCCGAACTCCTCGCGCTCGCGGGCCTGAAGGACGTGGACGTGAGCGTCGAGGGCTGGCCCGACGGCCTCGATCCCGACACGAACGAGAAGACCCGGCTGCTGTCACAACTGGCGAGCCGCACCCCGGTCGAGGGGCGCCGCCGCATCGTGCTGCGCTTCCTGACCAGCCCGGTCCGGCTCACCGGCGAGGCATCCGTAGCGGCCCTGGAGATCACCGCCACCGCGCTGCACACCGACGACGACGGCACCGTCCGCGCCCGCCCCACCGGGGACACCCGGAGCCTGGAGACCGGCCTCGTCCTGCGCTCCGTCGGCTACCGCGCCCGGCCCGTCCCGGACCTGCCCTTCGACGAGGACCGCGCCATCGTTCCCCACGAGGGCGGCCGGGTCGAGCCCGGCGTCTACGTCGCGGGCTGGATCAAGCGCGGGCCGACCGGCTTCATCGGCACGAACAAGACCTGCGCCCAGGAGACCGTCGAGTCCCTGCTGGACGACTTCGCCGCCGGCCGCCTCGCGCAGCCGGTGCGCGGCGCCGGTGCGGTGACCGAGGCGCTGGGGCTCGACGCGTGGCGCGCGATCGACCGTGCGGAACGGGCGGCGGGCGAGGCGGCGGGCCGTCCCCGCGTCAAATTCACGGACACCGAGTCCCTGCGCCGGGCCGCGCAGGAGGCCCGGGCGGTACGCCCCTGACACCGGCGGCGGAGGGGGCTCAGGCCCCCTCCAGATCCGCCACCCGCTGCTGCGGCGACAGCTCCACGCCCAGATCCCGCAGCGTCGCCTCCAGCACCGCCCAGACCGAACGGCACAGCATCGCGCGCAACTCCTCCTCGGACACCTCGCGCTCGGGGTCGCGCACCCATTGGTTGACGGCGGTGTCCACGAACCCCACGATGCCCACCGCGACCGAACGGATCGGCGCCTGAGGCACCCCCAGGGCCTTGACCACGTCGCCGAACCGCTCGCTCAGCATCAGCGCGATGGCCGTCTTCGTGTCCGCGACCAGCGAGCCGTCACCCATCGCGTGGTCACCGACACCCATGTACGCGTACAGGCGCGGGTGCTGCGACACCCAGTCCAGATGCGCGCCCACCACGCGCTCCACGGACTCCTCGATCGTGCCCTCGAAGGTCAGCGTGGGTTCCATCCCGCGCATGAACGACTCCACGACCCGACGGCGGATCAGCTCGTCCAGAGTGGCCCGGTCCTTGAAGTGCCGGTAGAGCACCGACCGGGACTGGCCCACCCGCTCCGCCAGCCGCTGCACCCGGAAGCGCGCGCCCTCCTCCTCGATGAGCGCGACCGCCGCGTCCACCAACTCGACCTGACGCTGCGCCTTGTGCTCGTCCCACCGGGTGGAGCGCCCGTCGATCTGCTGCTCGCCGCTGGTTCTGTCCGCCATTCCGCCAGGATATCCGCACAGATGTGTGGGCGGCTGACGTCGTGACGCACGACGTCAGCCGCCCACGGGGAGCCTGCCGGCTCAGCTGTTGTGAACGCCGTTGCCCGAGAGCACCGGGATGCCGTGCAGGATGTGCGAGGCCGGCTCGTCACCCTTGGCCTGGGTGGAGTTGTCGGCACACTGCTGGTTCTGCGGGGCGGACAGGACGGGAATGTCCTGAGCGGCGACGGGGACCAGGATGCCGACGAGCGACCCGGCGTTGGCCTTCGCGGGCAGACCGACGCAGAGCTTGTTCAGCGACCCCTGGACAGCGCCCACCTGCGGGCTCAGCGAACCCTCCGTGGTGGAGTTGCCGACCTCCGACTGGGACCCGTTGCCGCTGGCCGAGGTGGTGCCCTGCTCGTCCCCGATGGCGAGCGCCTGTCCGGCGGTGGCGGCGGAGATGCCGACAACGGAGGTGGCGAGGGCGGCCGAGGCCATGACCTTCTTCAGCATGATGTGTTTCCTTGGTCGTCAGAGATTGATCACTGCGCGTGGAGTAACGGCAAGCCGGGCCCGGAGGTTGCGCTGATCCACTCCAACGACTCACGTTCCTCAGGAGCGGTACCGTGCGTCCATGGATCAGGTGACCGCACAGACGTTCGTGGATTCCTGGGTGACGGCGTGGAACGCGCACGACCTGGACGCCCTGCTGGCCCACTTCGCCGAGGACGTGACGTTCCGGTCGCCCGTGGCCGCGCAGCTGCTCGGCGGTGACGGCGTCATGCGCGGCAAGGGCGCGCTGCGCGCCTACTGGGAGGAGGGGCTGCGGCGCATCCCCGACCTCCGGTTCGAGGTGGTGGGCAGCTATGCCGGCGTGGACTGCCTGGTGATCAACTACCGCAACCAGAAGGGCGGTCTGGTCAACGAGGTGCTGGTCTTCGACGGCCCGCTCGTCGCCGACGGGTACGGCACCTACCTGGGCGAGGACGCCAACCCGGCCGGGGCCCGCTGAGTCAGTCGCGGGCCCGCCGGCCGGGACGGGTGCGGGGGAGGGGGCATCAGAGGTCGGTCGCGATGATCCTCTCGATGTTGCGCTCCGCGAGAGCGGTGATGGTGACGAACGGGTTCACGGTCGTGTTGCCCGGGATGAGGGCGCCGTCGATGACGTACAGCCCCGCATAGCCCGCCAAGCGGCCGTAGTTGTCGGTGGCCTTGCCGAGGATCGCGCCACCGAGCGGGTGGTACGTGAGGTGGTCGCCCCAGATCTTGTTGGTGCCGAAGAGATCGGTCCGGTAGATCGTCCCCTCCTTCTTGTTGATCTTGTCGAAGATGGTCTTCGCCATGGTGATGGAGTCCTGCTTCCAGGCGGTCTGCCAGGACAGGTCCACCCCGCCGGTACCGGCGTTGTACGAGAACGCGGCGCGGTTCGTGTTCTTGGTGATGGAGAGATAGAACGAGGCGAAGGTCTCGATCCCGGTCGGCAGCGGGGCGACCTCGGCGAAGGCGCCGCCCGCGTCCCAGTTGTCGATGCCGGAACAGGGGATGGTCGACTGCACGTCACCGGTGGCGTCCCACAGGTGGTTGGCGCGGCCCACCATCACGTTCCCGTTGTCGCCCCAGCCCTGGCCCACCTGGTCGTTGAGGCCGGGGAGCGCGCCGGTGGCCTTGAGCTTCACGAGCAGCTTGCTGGTGCCGACGCTGCCCGCGGCGAAGAACACCCGCGCGGCCTTCGCGGACTTGGTGGCGACAGTGTTGCCGGAGGTGTCGATCTGCTTCATCGCCACGACGTAGCCCCCGCCCGCGGCGGGCGAGACCGACGTGACCTCGTGCAGCGGGGAGATGGTGACGCGGCCGGTCGCCCTGGCCAGGGCGAGATAGGTCTTGGCCAGCGTCTTCTTGCCGTAGTTGTTGCCGTAGAGGATCTCCTGGCCGAGCGCCGACTTCGGCACGGTGCCGTTGTCCTCGGCGACCATGTAGTTCCAGTCGTAGACGTCCGGTACGAACGTCCAGCCGAACCCCGAGCGTTGGGCGTGCTTACGGCCCACCCGCGAGTACTGGTAGTACGACGTCCGCTCGAACCAGTCGGGGTCGATGAGCCCGACGCCGAGACCGGCGTTGGCCCGCGGGTAGTAGGTGTTGTACATCTCGTCCGCGTTCACGGTCGGCAGGACGGACGCGAAGTTCTGCCGCTTGGGCGTCACGGCCATGCCGCCGTTGACGAGGGAGCCGCCGCCGACGCCCCGCCCCTGGTAGACGGTGATCCCGGCGAAGTCCTCGGCGTCCAGGATGCCCGCGTACTTCGGTACGGCCTTGTCGATCGGGAAGCCGAGGAAGTTGCTGAGCGGCGCCTTGGTCTTGGTGCGCATCCAGAACGACCGGTAGTCGGGGCTGGTGACCTTCGGGTGGATCTTGCCGTCGGAACCCGGCGTGACCCAGTCCTGGCCCATCTCGATCATCTGCACGGAGATGCCGGCCTGGGCGAGGCGCAGGGCGGCCACGGCGCCGCCGTAGCCGGTGCCGATGATGATGACCGGGACGTTGGCGCCGTCGGGGATGTCGGTCGCGGCGAGCGGTTGCGCGTATGCCGTCGGGGTGCCGCCGATCAAGGCGGCCGCCCCCAAAATAGAACCTGTTCCCACTATGAGTCTTCGACGTGAGACCCCATCAGATGTGGGCCCAGGCTGCCTGATTGATGCCATGTGATCTTCCTCACGATTGAGAGAAGGGAAACGAGTTCTACTGGCTGGCATCAACGAAGTCACGGCATACGAGTCGGTAACTTTTGCCCGATCTTGTTACAGAGAGGATGAGGCCCGTCAGGCGAGGGTGACCTCGACCGGCAGCTTCTTGATGCCGTTGACGAAGTTCGAGCGGACGCGCGGGACGTCACCGGCCAGCTTGATGTCGGCGAGGCGCGGGACGAGCTCCTCGAACATGATGCGGATCTCGGTACGGGCGAGGAGGTTGCCCAGGCACAGGTGCGGGCTGCCCTTGCCGAAGGTGACGTGGTCGTTGTTCTCGCGCGCGACGTCCAGGTCGTAGGGGTTGTCGAAGACGGCCTCGTCACGGTTGCCGGACGCGTACCACATGACGACCTTGTCGCCCTCCTTGATGCGCCTGCCGCCGAGCTCGACGTCCAGCGTGGCCGTGCGGCGGAAGTGGTAGACGGGAGAGGCCCAGCGCAGGAACTCCTCGGTGGCGGACGGGATCAGCGAGGGGTCGTCCTTGAGCCGGGCCAGCTGCTCGGGGTGCTGCAGGAGGGCGAGCATGGCGTGCCGGGTCGTCTCGTTGCCGGCGACGACCAGGAGCAGGAAGTAGTTGTCGAAGTCCTGGGCGGAGAGCGGGACACCGTCGCGCGGGGTCTCGTTGACGAGCCGGGAGACGATGTCGGTGCCGTCCTTGCCGCGCCGCTGCCGGGCCAGTTCACGCCCGTACTCGAAGACTTCGGGGGAGGCGGGGGAGCGGAACGGCAGATCACGGTACTGCTCGCTCTCCGCGCTGTGCAGGAGGACGTCCGCGTAGTCGGGGTCGGTGTTGCCGATGATGCGGTTGCCCCAGTCGATGAGCTGCTGGTTGTCCTCCGGGGGGACGTCGAGGAGGCGGGCGAGGACGTTGATGGAGAAGTCGGCGGAGATCTCCAACCCGGCCGAGAGCGACGTGGCCGGCCGCCTCGCCCGCTTCGACGGCGTTCTGCTCCCCGGCGGCGGCGACCTCGCCCCGTCCCGCTACGGTGCGGCGGGCGCCCACGAGGCGGTCTACGACGTCGACGACCTCCAGGACGCGTTCGACCTCGAAGTCGCCCGGCAGGCGCTGGCGGCCGGGCTGCCGCTCCTGGCGATCTGCCGTGGTCTACAGGTGGTCAACACCGCCCTGGGCGGCACCCTCCACCAGGACATGGGCGGTCCGCGCCGTGAACACCGCCACGTACGCCACCCCGTCGCGCTCGCGCCAGGCTCGGCCCTGGCCCGCATCACCGGCGCGGACAAGACCGAGGCATCCTGCTACCACCACCAGCACGTGGACCGCCTGGGGGAGGGGCTGCACGTCACCGCCCGCGCCGCCGACGGAACGATCGAGGGCGTCGAACTCGCCGTCGCCCGCGCCCTGTTCGTGGCAGTGCAGTGGCATCCCGAGGACACTGCGCACGAGGACCCGGCCCAACAGCGCCTCTTCGGCGCGCTCGTCGAGGCCGCGGCGGAAGGGAACTGAGGAGATATCCCGACGACGGGTCAGCCCTTGGACCGGCGGCCGCTGCGACGCGGCGTCGGGGCCTCGCCGTTCAGCAGCGACCGGCGGCGGTCCTCACCGTCCTCCTCGACCTGGAGCACGACCTTGCGCAGCCCGTCGGCAAGGCTGCGGCACTCGTCGTCGCTGAGCCGCGACGTGACGAACGCTTCCTCGTCGTTGAACGCCGGGAACACCCGGCGCATGAAGTCCTCACCCTCGTCGGTGAGGGCCAGCAGCACGAGCCGGCCGTCGGTCGGATGACCGGCCCGGCGCAGCAGCCCGCGCGACTCCAGGGTGCGGGCCACGCCGGTCAGGGTGCCCTTGGAGAATCCCGCTTCCTCGGCGACGCGCCGGGTCTCCGACTCGCCCCAGACCCAGACCACCCACAGCACGACGAAGGCGGTCCAGGTGAGGTCCGATCCCCGCAGCACCGAGTTCTCCAGGTGCTGGCGCACGGCGGAGGCGGCCCGGTAGATGTTGGCCACGGCGGCCATCTGCTCCCGGCGGACCGGAATACCGCCGAGCTTCGCCTCCGCGAGCTTCTCCGCCTCGCTGATGGACCGCTGGCTGGGCACCGGATCTCCCTCGCGTCGTCGTCGCCCCGGGAGCGTGTTCCCCGAGGTCGTTCGACCTCAAATTCCACGGCCGCGGGCGAGCGGGCCGCCTCGCCCGCGGCTTTCCCGGCTGCCGGTCAGCGCTCCATCAAGCGCATCTGGGCCGCGTTGTGGGTGTCGCCCGCGGCCGACGGGAGGCTGGAGAGCCGGGCGAGCTGCTCGGCGGACAGCCGCACGGAGTCGGCGTCGGCGTTCTCCTCGACACGCGAGACGCGCCGGGTGCCGGGGATGGGCGCGATGTCGTCGCCCTGGGCGAGCAGCCAGGCCAGGGCGACTTGTGCCGGGGTGGCGTCGATCTGCGCGGCGACGGCCGCGACCTGGTCGGCCAGACGCAGATTGTGCTGGAAGTTCTCGGTGCTGAAGCGCGGGTTGTCGGCGCGGAAGTCGTCGTCCGCGAACTGGTCCGTGGAGCGGATCGTCCCGGTGAGGAAGCCCCGGCCGAGCGGCGAGAAGGGAACCAGACCGATGTTCAGCTCGCGCAGCACCGGCAGGACATGGTCCTCGGGGTCGCGGGTGAACAGCGAGTACTCGGACTGCAAAGCGGTCACCGGATGCACCGCGTGGGCGCGGCGAATGGTGCCCGGGCCCGCCTCGGACAGCCCGATGTGGCGGATCTTGCCCTCACCGACCAGCTCGGCCAGCGTTCCCACGACGTCCTCGATGGGAGTACCGGGGTCGACGCGGTGCTGGTAGTAGAGGTCGATGTGGTCGGTGCCCAGCCGGGTGAGGGAGCCCTCGACGGCGGCCCGGATGTTGGCGGGGCTGCTGTCGGCGCCGCCGTCGCGGCCGGTGTGGGAGATCAGGCCGAACTTGGTGGCCAGGACGACCTCGTCGCGATGCCCCTTCAGGGCCCGGCCGATGAGTTCCTCATTGATGTACGGGCCGTAGACCTCGGCGGTGTCGATCAGGGTGACGCCCAGCTCAAGGGCCCGGTGCACGGTGCGGATGGACTCGGCGTCGTCGCTTCCGGCGCCGGTGTAGGCGTGCGACATGCCCATCGCGCCCAGTCCGATCCGGGCCACGTCGAGGTCACCGAGCTTGATGTGCTTCATGAGGTGCGCTCCTTGGACGTCTTCGTGAGGTGCTGCTTCGAAAGGTGCTGCTGTGCGGCGTGCTGCCGACGTTACGGTCGCGGTCGCTCGCCGGCCGGGTGGTCGGTGGTCCTGCCACATTTCTTTCATGCTGCCTCGTACGCCGCCGCGCAGACAGGCCGTGCTGTGCCAGGGTCCGGCGATCAGGGGTGTGACAGGGCCCCCCTCGACCACGGGCCGCAGGCCACGGCGGGGCCGGGCCGGGGATCGCCGCTGGTGAGGGGCCCGGAGGGCCGATGCGGGCCCCGGATAGACTCGCCCGCATGGTTCGATCGGCCCGCGGTGAAGCGAGCCCCGGGTCGGCGCCGCCCGCGGCGGACGCCGCGGGGCGCCCGGACGGGACCGTCCCGGAGCAGGCGGCAGCCCCGTTCGTCATCACCGCCGGGTTCCGGATTCCCCGCGTCCCCACCGAGTGGGCGCCGCACTCGCACCCCGTGCACGAGCTCGTCTGGGTACGCGGGGGAACGCTGACATCCCGTGTGGAGGACCGCGTCTTCACCGTGTCCGAGGGGCACGGGCTGTGGATGCCCGCCGGGGTGGCGCACGGCGGCCGGGCGACGGCGGGTGCGAAGTTCCACGACGCCTTCTTCGCCCCCGACCACACGCCGTTCGCGTTCGGGGAACCGACGGCGATCGCGATGACACCGCTGCTCGAGTCGCTGCTGACCCATCTGTCCCGCACGGATCTCGACACGGCCGCCAGGGCGCGGGCGGAGTCGGTCGTCTTCGACGTACTCCAGCCCTCCGAGCGCCAGTTCACTCTGCACCTGCCGAACGACACCCGGATCGACCCCATCGCCGAAGCCCTCCTGGACGACCCCGGCGACAACCGCTCGCTGGAGGACTGGGCGCAGGCGCTGGGGATCAGCGACCGGACGGTCACCCGCGCGTTCCGTCACGCGACAGGTCTCTCCTTCGCGCAGTGGCGGCAGATGCTGCGCGCGCACCGGGCGTTGACGCTGCTCTCCGAGGGCTTCGACGTCATGACGGTCTCCGAGGTGCTGGGTTACGCGCAACCCAGCTCCTTCATCGCCGCGTTCCGGCGGATCATGGGAACGACGCCGGGCGCGTTCTTCGGCGCGGCCGACGGCGCCCTCGATGAATCCGGCGATGTCCGGAATCCCGTATCGGGTGTCCAGAACTCCTGATTGTCGACACGGCGAGCGGAATATAACCTTCCCGGAGTTAGGTAACCCTTAGTTGTTGCTCGACGTGCCCGGTGCTGCCCGTGCGCGGGAGCGCTCGCGGCCCGGCCCGGTGCAGGCCGGACGGAGGGTGCCGCACTCCTCGCCCCTCCGACCGTCCGGACTCATCGATGTTCACACGCCCGAACCGGCACACAGCGCGCCCGGTCATCGGCCCCGCCACACCGGTCGCCGCCCTCACAGGGCACGACCTCGTCCTGCGCTACGACGGCAACCCGGTGGTGCACGGCGTCTCCATCGACCTGGCTCCGGGCCGCGCGACCGCGCTGGTGGGGCCCAACGGCAGCGGCAAGTCCACGCTGCTGCGGGCACTGTGCCGTCTGCACCGGCTCGACGGCGGCCGGGTCACGCTCGACGCCCCCGAAGGCGGCCACGAGCGTGACGCGGCCCTGCTCAGCGCCCGTCAGTTCGCCCGTGAGGTCACGCTGTTCTCCCAGTCGAGGCCCGCGCCCCAGGGGTTGACGGTGACGGAGGTCGTGGCGTTCGGCCGCCACCCCTACCGCCGCGGTTTCGCGGGCCTCGACGCCGAGGACCGGGCCGCCATCGACCACGCCATGGGCGTCACCGGCGTACGGGACATGGCCGGACGCCCGGTCGGCGAGCTCTCGGGCGGCGAGATGCAGCGCGTCTGGCTCGCGGCCTGCCTGGCCCAGGACACCGGCGTCGTCCTGCTGGACGAACCGACCAACCACCTGGACCTGCGCTACCAGATCGAGACGCTCGACCTGGTGCGCGATCTCGTCGTCGAGCACGGCGTCGCGGTCGGGATCGTGCTGCACGACCTCGACCACGCGTCCCGCGTGGCGGACACGCTCGTCCTGATGCGCTCCGGCCGCGTGCACGCCGCCGGAGCACCCGCCGACGTCCTCACCGCCGAGAACGTCGGCGAGGTCTACGACATCCGGGTCGAGGTCTTCACCGACCCCCGCACCGGCCGCCTCCGCATCGATCCCATCGGGCGGCATCCCGCCTGAGGCGAGGCACCTGAGGTGGAACATCCGCCTCCGCGCACTACTGACACACCACAGGAAACAAGAAAGAGGACCCTCCATGAACCGTGCCCGTCGCCTGGCGGCTTCAGCCTCCACCGGGCTCGTTCTCCTCGCCGCAACGGCAACCGCCTGCGGCACGACCGACGTCGACAGCGCCGCGTCCGACACCAGCGCCAGCGCGTCGCCCGCGTCGAAGGACTGCGCCTCGGACACCACGACCACCTCGACGAAGCCGGTCTCCTTCAAGGACGGCGTCGGCCGGACCGTGAAGCTCGACAAGCCCGCCAAGCGGATCGCCGTCCTCGAATGGCAGCAGGTCGAGGACGCGCTGACCCTGTGCGTCACCCCCACCGCCGTCTCCGACGCGAAGGCATACAGCACCTGGGTCAGCGCGGAGAAGCTGCCCAGCGGGGTCACCGACATCGGCACCCGCGAGGAGCCCGACCTCGACACCCTGTACGCCGCGAAGCCCGACCTCATCGTGGTGGAGGCGTTCGACGCCGACGACGAGACCCTCGCGAAGCTGGAGAAGCGCGGCGTTCCCGTCATGGCCACCCGGGGCGCCGATCCGAAGGACCCGATCGGGAACATGCGCGACGTGTTCAGCATGATCGGCAAGGCGACCGGCCGCACCGAGCGGGCCGACCAGGTGCTCAAGGAGTTCGACGACCACCTCGCCACGGCGAAGAAGCAGGTCACCGACGCCGACCTGCCGACGAAGGACTTCCTGTTCTTCGACGGCTGGCTGGAGGGCGGCAACCTCACCGTCCGTCCCTACAGCGACGGCGCCCTGTTCACCGAGATAGGCAAGGAACTCGGCATGAAGCCGGCGTGGACCGCCGCCGTCAACAAGGACCACGGGGACGGAGGCGTCGACAAGTCCTACGGCCTCGCCCAGACCGACGTCGAGGGCCTCACCGCGGTCGGCGACGCCAACCTCTTCTACGCCAACGACGAAGGAGCCGGCGGCTACGTCGCGGCGCTGAAGAAGAACCCGATCTGGAAGACCATCCCGGCCGTCAAGGAAGGCCGCGCGCACTCCTTCCCGTCGCGGGTGTGGGGCGCCGGCGGCCCGCGCTCCTGCGAGCAGGCGATCGACGCGTACGTCGACGTCCTCGACAAGAAGTGAACTCACCGCAAGACGTGACCACGCCTCGCGATGTGAGCTCTTCGCGAGACGCGCGCACACCGCTGACGCCGACCTCCGGCGGGAACCCGCTGCCGCGCGCCGAGCGCGGCGGCGGCCCCACCGGGGCGGCGGTCCTCGTGGCACTCCTCGCCGTGACCGCGCTCGTCGGCATGTGGCACCTGACGCAGGGCACTTCGGGTGTCGGCGTCACCGACCTCGTCCGGTACCTCGCCGGTGAACGCGAGCACACCGGCGGGGCACCGGTCGGAGAGATCCTCACCGGCTCCAGGCTGCCGCGCCTGCTCGCGGGCGTGGCGGTCGGGTTCGCCCTCGGCGCCGCCGGAGCGCTGCTCCAGTCCGTCACGCACAACAGCCTGGCGTCCCCCGACACCCTCGCGGTCACGGCCGGGGCCTACTTCACCCTCACCCTCGTCGCGGCCTTCGGCCTCTCCGTCCCGCTGTGGGCGTCGGGCGCCGTCGCCTTCGTCGGCGGCCTGACCGCGGCGGCGGTCGTGCTGCTCCTCGCAGGCCGGGCCGCCGGCACCGCGGGCACCCGCCTCATCCTCGCCGGATCGGCGATAGCGATGGCGCTGGACGCGGCGACCGGAGCGCTCCTCATCCTGTTCAACCAGAACACGACCGGCCTGTTCGCCTGGGGGAGCGGCTCGCTCGCCCAGCTGAACATCGACGCGTCGGTACGCGCCTGGCCCCTCGTGGCCGTGGTGCTCTGCCTCGCGCTGGCCCTGTCGCGGCGACTGGACGTGATGAACCTCGGCGACGACACCGCGTCGAGCCTCGGTGTGCCGGTCCGTTCCACCCGCGTGACCGCCGTGCTCTGCGCGGTGCTGCTGACCAGCACCGCGGTGACGCTCGCGGGCCCGATCTCCTTCGTCGGCCTCGGCGCCCCGGTCCTGGTCCGCCTGATCGCGGGGCGGGTCCGGGCGCTGCGCCGGCACCTGTACGCGGTGCCCGCGGCCGGGCTGCTCGGCGCGCTGCTCATCCTCCTCGCGGACGCGGTGCTGCGCGCGGTGCAGGGCGCCGACGGGGCCGCGTCCATACCCACCGGCGTGCCCACCGCGCTGCTCGGCGCCGTGGTGATCGTCGTCCTCGCCCTGCGCCTGCGCGACACCGGCCAGGTACGACGGCCACCCCACGCGCGGGTCGCCGCACGGTCACGGCGCGCCTTCCTCCTCGTGGTGTCCGGCGCGCTGGCACTCCTGGCCGTGGCGGCCTTCGTCGCCGTCCTGGCGGGAAGCCTCTGGCTAAGAGCGGGAGACATCGCGCTGTGGGCCCAGGGCACCGCCCCGGACCTGATCGGCCAGGCGCTCGACGACCGGGTCCCGCGCGTGATCGCCGCGGTGGTCGCCGGCGCGGCACTCGGACTGGCCGGATGCGTCGTCCAGGGCGCGGTCCGCAACCCCCTGGCCGAGCCCGGAGTACTCGGCATCACGGCGGGCGCAGGACTGGGGGCGGCGAGCGTCGTCACCTCGGGCCTGCCCGGCGGCCGTCCGGTGCTCATCGCGGTGGCGGTCGCGGCAGGACTCGCCACCTTCGCGCTGATCGCCCTGCTGTCCTGGCGCGGCGGCTTCCTGCCCGACCGGTTCGTCCTGATCGGCATCGGCTGCGGCTACGGACTCAGCGCCGTGACCACCTTCCTCCTGCTGCGCGCCGACCCGTACAACACGCCCCGCATCTTCACCTGGCTCTCCGGCACGACCTACGGCCGCACGCTGCCCGACGTCGTACCGGTCGCGGTCGCCCTGGCGCTCGCGCTCCCCGTGCTGTTCGCCCTGCGCGGCCGTCTCGACCTGCTCGCCGTCGACGAGGACACCCCGCGCATCGTCGGCGTCAAGGTCGAACGCACCCGCTTCATCGCCCTCGCGATCGCCGCGGTGCTCGCGGCGCTCAGCGTCATGGCGGTCGGCGTCGTCGGGTTCGTGGGGCTCGTCGCCCCGCACCTCGCCCGGTCGCTGGTGGGCGCCCGGCACGGCCGGGCGATCCCCGTCGCGATGCTGCTCGGCGCGGTGCTGGTCTGCGTCGCCGACGCACTCGGCCGCACCCTCGTCGCGCCCGCCCAGATGCCCGCTGGCCTCATGATCGCGCTGGTCGGCGCCCCGTACTTCGTGTGGGTGCTCCGGCAGTCCCGCGCATGACCCGCCGCCCCACCGAGACGAAGCCCCGAAGGACCCGAAGGACACACCCGTGAACAGCACCGTCGTCCCGTTCGACTCCGACACGTCACCGGCCCTGCTGGAGCGGCTCGGACACCTGGACGTGCCCGAGCGCTGGAAGACCGTCGACCGCTCCGCTCAATCCCCGCACCTGGTGGCTGTCCCGGGCGGCGACGGCGGGGAGTGGTCCGCCGCGGCGCTGGTGACGGCCCGTCCGCACACGGCGTACCTGAAGATCGTCGACGCCGTCGGCGACGCACCGGCCGCCGCTGCGGCCGTCGTCGAGCATGCCCGTCGGCACGGGCTCGCCCAGGTCAAGTGGGAAGGCTGGACCGCCGACCACGAGGCCGCCGCGACCGCGGGCTTCGTACAACTGTCCCCGCCGCTCACACAGTCCGCGACGGAGGACGGCCCCGCGAGCGGATACGTGCGCTGGCTGCACGACGGCGCGGTGCCCGAGCCCCCGTACTACGGCCAGACCACGCACTTCACGTGCGGCGCCGTCACCGCGCTGATCGCGCAGACCCACATGGGGACTCTCACGCGTGGAGACCTCGACCGCGAGGCGGAGCTGACCCTGTGGCGCGACGCGACCAACTTCCCCGCCTGCGAGCCCGTGGGCCTCGGTGTCGCCGTACGCCGGGCGTGGCCGACGTCCCCGGTGACGATCCATCTCGACACGGACGCACCCGTCCTGCTGGACCACCTCCCGGCCGAGGAACAGGAGTGGCGCGCTCTGCTCCAGCGCACCTCGCGCACACAGGCCGCCCGGATCGGTGTCCCCGTCGACGCGCGCCGGCTGTCGATCACCGACATCCGCGCCACCCTCGACCGGCGGGAGAGCGTGCTCCTGCTGGTCTCGCTCGCCGACATGCTGGGGTTCGACGTACCGCACTGGGTCCTCTGCCACGGCACCGTGCCCGGCGCCGTCGTGATCGAGGACCCCTGGGCCAACGCCTCGAACGGTGACACCTGGGTCGACGCCCATCTGCTGCCCGTCGCCGACGCGTCGCTCGACGCCATGGCGGCCGTCTCGACGGAACGCGCGCGCGGCGCCGTGACCATAGGCCGTTCACCTGCGCCTTTGTCGGAATCCTGAGACGTACCTGGCCGGATCAATCACCCCTTCCGGCTGAAATGGCGACCCCTCGGGGCCCGGGGCTGCGGACGGTGGTGCTGGGACCACCCCCACTTCGGTGTTCAGACCCACCGACGCGGGCCCCGGCGCAGGGCAGGCTGCTTGGTGTCGGCGAACGAGCCGACGAAAAGCACCCACCACACCCACCGGGGGACACCCATGACCGAGACCTTCGCGCGGCGCCTGACCGGCGCCGCGGGCATCGCCGCCGCGGCCGCCTTCATCATCGAAGTGCCCCTGTACTTCGTCTACTCGGGCCCGCCGCCGGACGCGAACGTGCTGGGCAGGCTGCTGATCGGGATCCTGGCCCTCGCCTTCCTGCTCGTGTTCGTGACCGCGTTCCGGGAACTGGTCAAGCGGGTGAGCCCGGAGTACGAGTGGGCCGGCTCGATCGCCTTCGCCGCGGGTCTGGTCTACGCGACGATCACCCTGGTCTCCAGCGGTCTGGAGGCGGGAGCGGTCATCGCCGCCGACCGCCCGATCGACCCGACCATCGCGGTCAGCGGCACCTACATCCTCTACGGGTCGATCTCCCGCCTGATGCTGGCGCTGTTCCTCACCGCGCTGGGCTTCGCCGTCTCACGCACGCGGCTCCTGCCGCGTTGGACGGGCAGGTCGGCGTACGTCCTGGCAGCGGTCAACCTGGCCTTCGTGCCCTCCCTGTTCTTCGGCAACATTCCCGCGCACTTCTACGCAGCCAACGGCTGGGGCTCCACCGCACTGATGGGGGCGCTCCTCAGCTACTGGCTGCTGGCGTTCGGCATCTCCGCCCACCGCAGCGGCGCGCGATCCGCGCCGCGATCCCTATGATCTCTACTCGGCAGTAGCAAGTTGTTCCGTCGGGAGGGAACTGCAGTGACCCGCGTATTCACCGTGAGCAGCAGCATCGTGGTCGGCGTGGCGCCCGATGTCGCCTACCAAGCCGTGAGCCGGCCCGCGGACATGGGCCGCTGGAGTCCGGAGAACCGGGGCACGACGGACGATTCTCCGGCCGGTCCTGCCGCGCTGGGGACCACCTTCGTCGGACGCAACAAGCGCGGACGTTTTCGGTGGGTCACCCGCTGCACCGTCACGGCAGCCGACCCCGGCAGCCGCTTCGCCTTCCGCGTCCACGCGATCGGTGTCCGCCGACCGCGTCTGCCCGGCCCGATCGCCACGTGGGAGTACCGCTTCGAGCCCACCGGGAACGGCACACGTGTGACGGAGACCTGGACCGACGACCGGCGCGCATGGCCCACCTTCGTCGCCCATGCCTTCGACAGGATCGCCACCTCCGGTCACACCTTCGCCGCCTTTCAGGCGCGCAACATCGACAGGACGCTGGCGAACCTCAAGAGGGAGCTGGAGAGCGACGGCGACGCGGCCTGAGCGCGGACGGAACGCCCCGTGATCAGGCCCTGCGCCGCATTGCGTCGCACCAGGAGGCCGAGTGTGACGGCCTCCTGGTGCAACACATGTCCGCGTCAGAGCCCCAACAGCAGGAAGAGCGCGATCCCGATGCCGCCCGCGATCGTGAGCCTCGGCCGTTTCAGCTGCACCCCCGCACAGAACAGGGCGAAGAGCAGTCCGAGCAGCACCGTCCCCCAGTTCAGCGGACGCATCAGCAGGAGCAGTACGAGAATCAGAGCGAGCAGCATGGCGGCCACCTCCCTGTCGGGCCCCTGCCCGGCCCGGCCCAAGACCATCCAGGATGGTCGGCTCAGGGCTGCACCGGCATGGTCCGGCAGTTCGACGTGGCCGGCTTGCCCGAGAGGCGGTCCTCCAGCCAGGAGACGGCGTCACCCTGATCGGTGAGGAGAGGCACGAGATGGTTGGTCAGGATCTTGTCGCCCAGGTTCGGCAGGGCGATGGCCTTGTACGTGACGTCGCCGCCCTTGCCGCACCAGTCCTTGGCCAGTTGCCGGGCCTGCCCGTGCGGAACGATGTCGTCGTGGATACCGGTGGCCACCCGCACCGGACCGGCCGGCTTGAGCGTGCCGATGCGCTGTCGGTCCAGGGCGGCCTGCGCACGCGGTTCGGAGGCGATGACGTCCGCGATGGAGGTCCCGTCCTTGGTCCACTTGGTGCTCTTGGCGAAGCCGTAGCCGAACAGCGCGTCGCCGACGCACATGGTGGAGGCGTCGTCCAGGGCTGCCTTGCCCGCCTCGTTGATGTTCGCTCGGACGACCGCCCGCAGATCGGGGTCGGCCTGGGCGAACCCGTTGATCGACCAGGCCAGGGCGCCGGCCAGAGCGCTGCCGTCGATGCCCTTCATGGTGGAGGTGAGATCCGCGGGCGGAGCACCGGAGTAGGTGCCGGCGAGCGGGATGTCGGGGGCGTAGGAGGGCTGGAGTTCGGCGGCGGCCGCGGTGGCACCGCCGCCCTGGCTGTAGCCGTACAGCCCGGTGGGGGAGGCCGAGGTGACCGACGCTCCGGGTACGGCGCGCGCGGCGCGGGCCGCGTCCAGCAGGGCGTGGCCCTCGTCCAGGCGGTTGACATAGGTGTGGAGCCGGTCGGTGGCACCGAGGCCGACGTAGTCGGTGATGACGACAGCGGCTCCGGTGGCCAGGATGCGGTAGACGGCCAGTGCTTCGTAGCCGACGGAGACCGTGTCGCCGTTGAGGGTGAGCGGATGCTCCAGGGCGAACGAGGCGGCGCACTGGTCGCCTTGGCCCATGGTGCCCGGTGCCACCGCGACCAGCGGGCGCGGTCCGGAGTGCTTCCACTTGGCGGTGGGCTCGATGTACGCGCCGGTCACGGCGACCGGCTGCCCGGACGAGTCGGTCGACTTGTACATCAGCCGGGTCGCGGTGCCCGGCATCGGGTGGCCGTCGAGGCCGGGGATGCTCAGGCCGAGCGGCATCGCCCCGGTCCGCAGCAACGTGCCGTCCTGGGCGGGCAGTTCGGTGGGCGGGGTGTAGAAGGCGGGGATGGTGACCCCGCGGGAGACGACGGGGGCCGTGTCCTGTGCGGAGGCCGGTACCGCCGCCGCGCACACGCACAGCGCGCCTGCGGCGACGAGGGCGAGCGGCGACGCGATGGGGGATGTGCAACGGGAACGGGCTCTCTTGCGGCTCAAGGTGTTCTCCTCGCTCGTCGTTCGTGAGCTGGCGGTGTTGGGATCGGTTCAGATGACGGTGTCGATGTCCTGGGCGGTGATGGTGTCGAGCGCCCGTTCCGCGACGGCGGCGATGGTCATGGACGGGTTGCACGCGCCCGTGGTGCCGGGGATGAGCGCGCCGTCGAGTACGTACAGTCCCTTCTGGCCCTGTACGCGGCCGTTCAGGTCGCACACGGTGCCCATGGGGGCTCCGCCCAGCGGGTGCCAGGTGCTGTTGACCAAGGCGTTGGTGTCGGTCAGGACGCCGAGGCCGCGCGACACCTCGGTGACCCGGCGGTGGATGGCGCGATGGCTGCCCGTGTCCCCGTTGCGCGGCCAGTGCAGGGACACGGAGTCGGTGGAGGAGTCGTAGCGCAACTGACCGCGGTCGGCGCTCACTCCGAAGCCGACGAGCATGGTCGTCCTGGTGTCGAGGCCCAGGGGAGGAAGGGACGCCTGGATGACGGTGTTCGCGGTGGCTGGATCGTCCCAGGCCTTGCTGCCGTAGACGACCGGGCCTCCTTGCTCCTTGCCGAAGTCCTCCTGGAGGTCGGTCCAGGCGTAGATGCGGTCGCCATTGGTGCCCCAGCCGGAGCCGACCCCGTCGGGCAGGTCGGGGATGGCGCCGGTGGCGCCCGCACGGACGAGGAGCTTGCTGGTGTTGACGCTGCCGGCCGCCATGATCAGGGCGCGGCAGGTGAGGATCTTCTGCTCCAGCACGGTGCCCGAGTCGTCGGTGCGGTCGACGGAGACTTCCCATCGGCCGTCGGCGGCCCGTGCCACGGAAGTGACGTTGTGGTGGGTCTGGACGGTGACCTTGCCGGTGGCTTCGGCCTGGTGGAGGTAGGTCACGTCGACGGAGTGCTTCCCGCCGTTGTTCACGCCGAGCGCGCAGTCCCCGTTCGTGTACGACGGCTTCATCTCGCCGCGCAACTCTGCCTGGGCGTAGGCCCAGTCGATCGGCATGGGGATCTTCTCGACGTCGTAGCCGGCCCGCCGGGCCCGCTCGGCGAAGGTACGGGCCGCGTAGTAGGTGGGCGTGTCGATCAGTGCATCGGGTGCGGTGGCGACCTGGAGCATGCGGGCGACACGCGGATAGTGGATCCGGTCCATGCGCGCGTAGTCGAGGCCGGCGGGCAGCCAGGTGTTGAACACCGCCTCCGAGGGCTGGAGGGTCATGCCCTGGTAGACGAGTGATCCGCCGCCGACCCCGGCCGCGCAGACGCTCAGGATGTTCTCGCCGAGCACGGGTTCGAGGAGTCCGGCGTAGGGGGCGAAGTTCAGGGGAGTGCCGATCAGGCGGGCGAGCGGCCTGATCGCTTCGGGCAGGGTGCCGTACCAAAGGGCGCGTTTGTCGAGGCCGGACACGCGGGGGAAGGTCTCGGCGTTCGGGCCGGTCGGCCAGCGGCGGCCGCGTTCCAGCACGGTGACGGTGACGCCGGCCTGGGCCAGTCGCAGTGCGGCGACGCCGCCGCCGAAGCCGGATCCGATGACGACGACCCGGTGTTCTTCCTCGGTCGGCCGGACGCGTGCGGGGGCTGCCGACGAGGCGCGGGCCCGGGACGGGAGAGCGGCGGCGGCGAGTCCGGCGGCGCCGCTCAGCACGGCGCGGCGGCTGGGGGTGGGCATGCGGGCTCCATCGAGTGGGGGACTGAGGGCTGGGCCGGGGGCTCAAAGGGGCAGGTCCTGCCGCCTAAGCGCACGGCCGTATTGCATGCGCATGTCAAGCCACGGACGAGAGGTGTGGTTACTCGCCGGTTGCCTACCCGAGAGTAGGAGTGGCTGTCACTGAGTGACAAGGTGTCTGCATCTGAAATCTCCGGCGCCAACCGGAAGGGCCGCACGCGCTCCGGAGCCTGCGGCCGACAAACCCTCTGGTGGCCGGGCATGCCGCCGCTATGCTGCGTGCACCGGGCGATCGAGGGCGGTGGGGCGAGGGTGCGTGTGGCGCCGTCGAGAGGTCAGGAACAAGCGGCGCCGGAGGGTGAGAGGCCCTCCCTCGTCGAGCGGCGCAAGACGGCTCTGCGCTTTCAGATCGCCCATGAGGCGGTCCGCCTGTTCGCCGCCCAGGGCGTCACCGCCACGACGGGGGAGCAGATCGCCGAGGCGGTGGGGGTGTCCGCCCGTACGGTGTGGCGCTACTTCCCCACGAAGGAGAGCTGCGTCCTGCCGCTGCTCGCCGCGGGACTGGACTTCGTCGTCGACCGACTGCGCCACTGGCCCACGGACATGAGCCTGCTGGACTTCTTCACGGAGACCTGCCGGATCAGCGACCTGCCTCCCGGTACCCCCGCGATACTCGACCTGATCCGCATGACCTCGACCGACCCCGCGCTGCGAGCCGTCTGGCTCCAGGCCCACGACGACGCGCTGCCCGTCCTCGCCCGGCTTCTCGCGCAGCGCTCCGGGAACGACGCCGACTCCCTGCGGACCGCCGTGCACGCCGCGACGCTCAACGGGGCCCTGCGCGCGGCCGCGGAAGACTTCGCGCGGCGTTACGGGGACCGGCCGGGAGCGTCCGGGGCCGAGATCGGGGCGTGCCTCGACGCCGCGTTGCGGGCGGCGACGGAGGGATTGCCCTACTGAGACTGCTGGTTGGACGCGGCCGGCGGGGTGTTCTGTTTGGCGTACTGGTACAGGTCCTGAGAGGTGTCGATCAGTTCCTGCTGCTCCTCCGCGGAGGCGACCATCGGCTGTGAGCCGTTGAGGGGCAGTTGGGCGCTCTCCGGCAGGAACTTGACGGTGATGAGGCCGATGACGCCGGCGACCATGAGGTAGTAGGCGGGGATGAGTTTGTCGCCGGTCGCGTTGACGAGTGTTTCGGTGATCAGCGGGGTGGTGCCTCCGAAGGCCGCGACGGCGAAGTTGAAGCCGATGCCCATGGCGGCGTACCGCACGGCGGTGGGGAACAGCGCGGGCAGCGTGGCGGCACTCGGCGCGGCGAAGCAGGCGAGGAGCGTGGACAGGATCAGCACGCCGAAGATGGGTGGCCAGGTGCCGTGCGCCTTGATGAGGAGGAAGGCGGGGATGGCAAGGACGATCATGGCGGCTGCCGCGCCGGCGTAGAGCGGGCGTCGGCCGATGTGGTCGCTGAGGCGCCCGAGGAAGGTGATGAGGAGGACGATCCAGACCATGCCGATGAGGACGAGGACGTCGGCCGAGGTCTGGGAGCGGTCCAGGGTCTCGGTCTGATAGGTGGGCAGGTAGCCGGTGACCATGTAGTTGGTGACGTTGTAGAGCAGGACCAGGCCCATGCAGATCAGCAGCGGGCGCCAGTGCTCCTTGACGATGGTCTTGAACTCGCTGCCGACGGAGTCCTGCGCGAGGCTCTTCTCGTGCTCGTCCAGCTGTTGCTGGAAGGCGGGCGACTCCTCCAGCTTCAGCCGCATGTACAGGCCGATGACGCCCAGCGGTCCCGCGATCAGGAACGGCAGCCGCCAGCCGTAGGACAACATCTGGTCCTCGGTGAAGACCGTGTTCAGCACGGTGACCAGCGCGGAGCCGAGGGCGTAACCCACGAAGGTGCCGAAGTCGAGCCAGCTGGACAGGAAGCCGCGTCGGCGGTCGGGCGAGTACTCGGCGACGAAGGTGGTGGCGCCCCCGTACTCGCCGCCGGTGGAGAAGCCCTGCACCATGCGGGCGAGCAGCAGAAGAATGGGAGCGGCGATGCCGATCGTCGCGTAACTGGGGATGAGGCCGATCGAGAACGTGCCGGCCGCCATCATGATCATGGTGGTGGCGAGGACCTTCTGCCGTCCGACGCGGTCGCCGAGCGGGCCGAAGACGAGACCGCCGAGCGGACGCACCACGAACGCGGCAGCAAATGTCGCGAACGACGAGATCAGCTGGGCGCCCGGGGAGGCGCCGGGGAAGAAGACCTTGCCGATGGTCGCGGCGAGGTAGCTGTAGACGCCGAAGTCGAACCATTCCATGCAGTTGCCGAGCGCCGAGGCGCTGACGGCCCGCTTGAGCAGGGGCTTCTCGACGACCTGGACGTCCTGCTTGCGGTAGGCCCGTTTGGTGCGCCGCAACCTGCGGGCCAGTTCCTCCCGCACGTGCCGGGGCATGTCCGCGATGGTCTCCGGCATGCGCTTCCGGCCTGCGTTGGTCGGGCCGTCAGAAGGTGTGTGGGCCACGTGCCGATGCCGCCTTCCCGGTTGTCCTGCTCTGTTCGCCAGGGCCAAGTCTCTGCCACATTGATCACTCGGCGCACTTCGGGGGCGGCTATCCGGCGTTTGCTCCGGCACAGCACACTCCGGTGTTCCTCGCCTCGTGGAGTGCCGATGACGGCGGGCGCGGCCCGCGGCGGCTCGTAGGCTTGCAGGGACAGGTCCTACGGTGCGTCGGCGCACCGCCGACTCCGGAGGTACCCCCGCGTGAACCGTCCCCCGGACGACCCGCTGCCCGCCGAGGACGGACAGCAGGCCCTGTTCGGCTGGGACGACACTCCGTCGCCCGGCCCGCCCGACGGCGGATTCCGCGACAGCGCGCAGGCGCGGCGGCTGCTCGACATCCGGGCCGTCTACGCGGAGCGGGAGGCGCTCGATTCGCCGCGCGGCCGGCAGATCATGGCCCGGCTGCCCGACGCCGAGGTGACCGAGGTCGCCAGCCACTGGGGCATCCCTTCACTGCACGGCAACGAAGGGAACATCGGACGCTGGACCCGGATCAAGACCGAGACCCTGGTCCTCGGCGTCAAGCGCCACCCGGTCACCCGCCCCAACGGCCGCTCCGCGGACTGGATCGCCCCCGGCGTCTCCAACGGCTGCGCCATGGCCTGTGCCTACTGCTACGTCCCGCGCCGCAAGGGATACGCCAACCCGATCACCCTCTTCACCAACATCGAGGCCATCCTCGCCCACGTCCGCCGGCACGTCCGCGCCCAGGGACCGAAGAGCGAACCCAACCAGTGCGATCCGCACGCATGGGTCTACGACATCGGGGAGAACGGCGACTGCTCGGTCGACGCGCTGTTGTGCGACAACACCGCCGACTACATCAACGCCTTCCGGCACCTGCCCACCGCCAAAGCGTCGTTCGCCACCAAGTTCGTCAACCCCGACCTGCTCAACCTCGATCCCCAGGCACGCACACGCGTCCGCTTCTCGCTCATGCCGGGTGCCGACGCGCGCCGGCTGGACATCCGCACCAGCCCGATCGCCGACCGGATCGCCGCCGCCGCGGACTTCGTCGACGCGGGGTACGAGGTGCACTTCAACCTCTCTCCGGTCGTCCTGCGCCCCGGCTGGCAGCGCGACTGGGCCGAACTGTTCGACCATCTCGACGACGTACTGCCCGAGCGCGTGAAACATCAGGCTGCCGCCGAGATCATCATGCTCACGCACAACCAGCAGCTGCACGAGGTGAACCTCGGCTGGCACCCCCGCGCGGAGGAACTGCTGTGGCAGCCGGAAGCACAGGAGACGAAGCGCTCCGAGAACGGCGCCCTGAACGTCCGCTACCAGGTACAGATCAAACAACGGGCCCTCACCCGCCTCACAGATCTGCTCACCGCCCACGCCCCGTGGCTACGGATTCGCTACGCCTTCTGAACCGATGTCCCAGCGCTGTCAGAGCCCCGCTTTAGGGTCGCCGACATGACCGAGCCTTCGTTTCTGACCGCTGTCCGGAAGTCGTACGACACGGTCGCCGCCGACTACGTCGAACGCGTCCCGCCTCCGGCCGAGATGGATCCGCTGTCCCGCGCGATGCTGGCGGGGTTCGCCGAAATGGTGCGGACGGCCGGGCCGGGGGAGGTCGCGGACCTCGGGTGCGGGCCCGGTCGCATCACGGCGCACCTCGCCGGGCTCGGCGTGCCCGCCTTCGGCGTCGATCTGTCACCGCGGATGGTCGAGCTGGCCCGTAACGCCTATCCGGACCTGCGGTTCACCGAGGGCTCGATGACCGCCCTGGACACGGGAGACGACGAACTCGGCGGCATCCTGGCCTGGTACTCCACCCACCACACGCCTCCGCGGTGGCTGCCGGAGGTGTTCGCCGAATTCCACCGCACGCTCGCACCTGGCGGCTTCCTGCTCTGGGGAGACTACGTCGGCGACGAACACCTGCGGCCGACCCGACGCTACGGCCGTCCGGTGTCCTACGAGTCGTACTTCCTGCCCGTGGACCACATGGTCGGCCTGCTGGACGAGGCCGGACTCGTGGTTACCGCGCGGCTGGAGCAGGAGCCAGGCGGACGGGTGAGCCGGCCGCACGCCTGCCTTCTGGCCCATAAGCCCGACAGGCCCTGATGGTCTGGCCGCTCACCGGCGGATCCGGCTGCCCCGGCGGTCTTCCGTGATTGGGGTCAGTCCTTGGCGCGGTGCAGTTGCAGCTGCCGGTTGACGAAGAGGTGCACGTAACCGCAACGCAGGCAGATCAGCCCCGTAGCCGTCTCATCGGCCCAGGCCACATTGAAGAACTCCCCGCCCGTGCTGTTGAGTTTCACTCCTCGCTCGCGGAAGAGATCGCTCTTGCAGACGTGACAGGTGATCCACATTTCACCCTGTGAGACCCGTACTGCTTTGGCCATTGCATCCCCCTTGCTGTATCCCGCACCGCGGCCGGGCCATCAGCGCTCCGTCGCTCCTGCCCGGCCCATATTTGATCATCAGGGCGAAACCCGTCGTATGGCACGCCATTTGAGCAAGAACTGAGCAGGCGACCTCGAGCGCGCCGAGGAACCCGCCCAGCACCTCGCCGGGCTCCAGGGGCAGCTCGGTGGCCTCGAACCCGCACGTTGCGATATCGGGCGGCAACTGCGGGGGAACCTGCTTGGTGCGCCGTACGGCGGCGGACGCCTGAACCAGGCGTCGCCCCTGCTCTGGTCACGCGGTCGGGAGCCGAAGCCGGCGACTCGCCCGCCGCCGACCGTTGCGGGGCGGCGGGCGGAGCGGCTGAGGTCAGTGCCCCAGGGCGGCGGGAGCCGCCGCCGGGCCGCCGCTTTCGAGCGATGACGGCACGTCCTCGGCGGAACGGCGGGAGTGCAGTCCGGCCATCCCCACGGCGGCGAGCAGCGCGGCCACGCCGGCCGCCACACCGCAGACCGTGAATGCCGTGCCGAACCCGCTGCCGAGCGCGTCCAAGGCGAGCCCGTGCGCGGCGGATCCCGGCGCTCCGGCCGGGAGACTGTTCACGGCGATGGGCCCGCCGGCCTCGGCGATCTGATGCGCTGCCGCCTTCTGGGCGGCGGGCAGTTCGGCTCCGGACAGGCCGTCGGTGAACACCGACCCGGCGTTGCTCAGCGCGATGGCGCCGACGACGACGGGGCCCAGGGCGAAGCCGAGGTCGCGCAGCATGTTGGTGGTGGCGCTCGCCATGCCGGCCAGCTGTGCCGGGACGCTGTCGAGGGCCACGGCCGTCACCGAACTGACGGTCAGGGTGAACCCGATACCGATCAGCAGCGCCGGGACGACGAATCCGCCGAGTCCCCGGTCGGTGACGTCGAGCCGCGAACACAGCAGGCAGCCGACCGCCATCAGAACGAAACCGCAGGTGAGCAGGACGGACGGGGCGACGCGGTGCAGAAGCCGGGACACGAGCGGGATGAGCACGAAAGCCGGTCCCTGGAGCAGCAGGAAGGGAACGGCGACACGGATCGGGTCCTGGTGCTGTACGGGCCCCAGCCACATGCTCGTCGCGAAGCAGGCGCCCAGGAAGGACAGCATGCCGAAGACCGCGACGACGGACGACACCGCGAAACCGCGGTTGCGGAACAGCCGCAGGTCGAAGATCGGGGAGGCGGCGCCCAGTTCCACCACCACGAAACCGGCGAGGAAACAGGCGCCCAGCGCGAACGCGCCGATGACGGGAACCGTGGTCCAGCCCGACTCCGGCCCCTCCACGGCACCGTAGAGCACCAGAACCAGACCGACGGCGAAGGTGATCTGACCGGGCACGTCGAGCCGGCGGCCCTGCGGAGCCTTCGACTCCCCGGACAGAGCAAGGGTGAGCACCGCACTGACCAGCGCGAGTCCGACCAGTACCCAGAAGGATCCGCGCCACGACCCGATCTTGGCGAACATCCCGCCGAGCAGAGGCGAGACCGCCGCACCGGCGGACAGGAATCCGCTCCACAGCGCCACCGCGTGTGCCCGCTGCCGCGCTCCGCTGGTGACGGCGGTGATCGCGGTGAGCGAGCCGGGGAACATGGCGCCCGCGCCCAGCCCGTTGAGCGCCGCGCCGATCCACAGCAATTGCACGGTGGGCGCGAGCGCGGCCACGCTGCTGCCCGCGGCGAGGAGCAGTGTGCCGGTCACGACGAGTCTGCGCCGCCCGAAGAGGTCACCGAGGACGCCGAAGGTGAACTCGAAACAGACGACGGCGACCATGAACGCAGCCGTGATCCAGGTGAGTTGGGATCCTTGGGTGTTCAGGTCCTCCTGCAGCAGCCCGTTCAGCGAGGCCGGCAGGGCGTTGGCGACCTGGGCCACGAAGACCGCGCCGCAGGCGGCAGCCAGTGTTCCCGCGTAGCCCCGTCTGTGGACCGTGTCCGCGGTGGGGCCCTGGGACGTCGTCGTCCCACTGTTGAGCGTCATTGCTGTTCTCCTGGCTGGAAAGAGTGGCAGCCCGCACGGCACCGGCCCGCCAAGGGGTGCCGGTGCCGCGTGCGCGGTGGGGGAGAGCGCGGCACGGATCGGGCGTGATGCCGTGGACAATGGCACTCGCTTTACTGCGCGTCAATGATTCTTTCGAAATCTAAAATCAACGGTTGTTGCGTAAGGTGGGGAGTGGTGTCGTTCCGGCAAGGGACCCGCAGCGGCGGCTGTCCGGGCTATTGGCGGCTGAGGGCCCTGGACACTCCGGCGGTCACTGTCGTCGCGAGGACCCATCCGGCGGTGGTCAGCGTGTACGCGATCCACTGGCCGGCGCCGTGGGGCGCGAACGCCCCCTTCTGGCCGAAGCCGATGATGGGGAGGAGGAGGTCGAGGGCGTAGAACACCGGGCTGAACGGCGGGGCCTTGGCGGCTTCGAGCGGAGCCGGGGGATGCGCCGCGAAGAAGGCCGCGCCCAGAGCCAGCAGAGCCATCAGCCAGAGGGCGGCGCGGGCGGGCCGGTAGCCGTAGCCGACGGTCGCGTCCTGGATGAAGCCCCACACGCGGGCGTGCGCGCGGAGTCCGGAGCGGCGGCGACGTTGCTTGGCGAGCAGGACGGTACGGGCTTCGTCCTCGTGCCCCAGGCGCCGGTAGGCGGAAGCGAGTTGCTCGTAGGGCTGCGGAAGGTATGCGTCGGGGCTGCGTTGGATCCAGGCGAGCCGCTCGGTGGCGGTGAGCGGAGTGGCAAGGGAGTCGTACGAGGTGTCGGACAGCCGCAGTTGGGCGGGCCAGGTGGCGGGTGCGTCGTAGAGGACGCCGAGCTGGGCGTTGCCGGCGTCGACCGAGCCGTCGATCACCGTGCGGGTCCGCAGGTCGGTCTCTCGCGCCTGTACGAGGCGCAGTGACAGGGCTGTGCCGGTGGGGTGGACCAGGGTGGCGTCGTGGAGGCTGAGGCGCGTGCCGATCTGGGTGCCGTCGAGCTCGATGCCACCGTTCGTGGTGAGGCCGAGGCCGAGGTCGAAGTTGCGGCTGACGGTGACATCCACGGCTTCCAGGGCGGTGCCGCCGGGGTTGTCCAGACGGGCGCCGCAGAAACCTATGGCCGCGCCCACTTTGGCACCCGAGAGAATGATTTTTCCCTCGGCGCTGAATCCGGGGTGGAAGGTGAGATCCTCGGTGATCTGCATGTGGTAGGCGTCAACTGCGGTGCCGCCGGGGTTGCTCAGGTGCGCGCCTTCCAGGTCGAACTCGCCCGTCACGCAGCCGCCTGTCACGCGCGTGCTCCCGTGCACGGTCAGGTGGGAGCACAGCAGATCGCCGTGCGTGTTCAGACCTACGGCGGAAATGGCCTCGCGACCCGGTGCGCTGATCACGGAGTGCGTCAGATCCAGATCGCCCTGAATCTCGGTACGGGTGAGCACGAGGGGCCCGGACAGTCGGCAGCGGGAGAGGACGAGCCGGCCCTGGACCTGAGCCGTGTCGGCGATCAGTCCGGGCAACGCGCAGTCGGTGAAGGCGAGTTCGCGGAACTGGGTGCCTCGCACGACGGGGGCTTCCGCGAAATGGCAGTCCGTCAGGACGACGGGTACGGGGATGTCGGCGAACTGCAGGTCCAGCGTGCCCGTGATGGACGCACCGCTCAGGCGCAGCGCGGGACGTCCACCCGGCCCGGGCTCCGGACCGGCACCGAGGAGCAGGGCCGTGATGCATTCGGCCCGGATGGAGGGGCGGGCGGCCCGCGGTGAGTCGGGGCGTACGGCGAGGGGTTGCCCCTGGGCGTACGCGTTCCACAACTGCCGTTCGACGGGGCCGAGTTCTTCGAGCTGCATGATCGGCGATCATCGCAGCGTCCGCGGACTCCCGTACAGAGCACCCCAGTCCGCCCCGCGCCATAGCCAGCGGCTGCCACGGGGCGCACGAACCCGCTCTCCCCGAACCCCGCCCTGGCCGCGCAGCGGAAACACGCCCTCTGCCAAGCGGTCGGGGGCTTCCGCCTCGCGGCTCGCGACACCCTCAAGGGCAGAGACTGACACCGATCCTCGGCGCCCTCTCAGGCCGAAGGCGCTTCGGCTTCGGCTTGGGCTTCGGCTGGGGAGTGGGCGTGGTCCGCGGCGGGCGCGCCGGGGGGCGAACAGGGCCGCGATCAGGGCGGCCACGGCGCAGAACACGGCGGTGACGAAGAAGGCTCGCTCATATCCGTCGACCAACTGCTGTGTCCGGTCGGCGGCGGAGGACGGTGACCCGCCGTGGGTTGCGGCGACCGCGGTGAGGATCGCCAGCCCAAGGCTGCCGCCGATCTGACGTGCGGCGTTGACCAGCCCGCTGATGAGTCCGGCCTCGTGCGCGGCGGCCGCGGAGGTGGCCAGCGTCGTGTTGGACACCATGCAGAGCCCGACGCCGACCGAGGCGACGACCGACGGCAGCAGGAAACCGTTCAGGAACGTCGATGTCTCGTCCATCAGCCCGAAGAGCGTCATGCCGAGCGCCCCGAGGGCCAGGCCCGTGGCCAACACCGTACGAGTGCCCAGCCGGGCGGTGAGATGGCCGGAGAGCATCGACCCGGTGATGGTGCCGAGGCAGAAGGGCAGGAAGGCCGCGCCGGCCCGCAGGGGCGAGTAGTGAAGCACGTTCTGCAGGAACAGTGACGCGAAGTAGAACCCGGCGACGGTCGCCGCGCCGATGAACAGGACCACCAGGTTGGCCACCCAGACCGACCGTTCGCGGAACACGCCGAATCGGACGAGCGGTTCGGCCGCCGCACGCAGCTCCCAGACCACGAAGACCACGCCGGTCACGACGGCGATCCCGAAGGAGAGGACGGCGGAGGAGGCACCCCAGCCGTGCTCGCCGGCCTGGATCAGCCCGTTGGCCAGGGCCGTGACAGTGACCGTTGACAGGCAGGTGCCCGGCACGTCAAGTCGCTTTAGCAGCGGAGTGGTTGGGGTGCGCAGGGAGACCCAGGCGACGGACAACCCCAGGGCGACGATGGGTACGTTGACGAACAGCACCCAGCGCCAGGACAGCCAGTCCGTCAGCAGCCCGCCCAGCAGCACTCCCAGCGCACTGCCCGCGGCCGCCACCATCGCCCAGATCCCCACCGCCCGGGAGCGGGCCTTGCCACTGGGGAAAGCCACCATGATCACGGCGAGGCTGAGCGGAGCGAGCAGCGCGCCCGCCAGTCCCTGACCGGCCCGGGCGGCGATGAGCTGACCCGGGGTCTGCGCCAGGCCGCCGATCACCGACGCGACACCGAACAGCGCGAGCCCCCAGAGCATCGCGACGCGGTGTCCCACCAGGTCGGCGAAGCGCCCGCCGAGCAGCAACAGTCCGCCGAAGACGAGCGTGTAGGCGTTCACGACCCAGGACAGACCGCCAGGGGCGAACCCGAGATCGGACGCGATCGACGGCAACGCCACATTCACGACGCTGACGTCCAGCACCACCATCACCTGGGCGATGCAGGCCGCGGCGAGCACCAGGTGCGCCCGCGGCGACGGTGCGGTGCGGTCGGGGTGGCCGTTCGGTGACGTCTTGATGTCCGGGCTGATATGCGGATCCGTCATTGCTTCGTACTCCCGTCGTCCCGCGCGCCATCTCGGGCAGCGCGACGCGAACACTGTACGCATAAGGTTGCCCTAACTTTCAATGGGTGGGTCGGCGGGTGAGATCATGGGTGCATGGACGACCCCTCGAAGACGGCCGGCTCGCAGGGCGCTCGGCGGTCGCGGGGGAAGCCGCGATCGCAGCCGCGCCCGGGGCTGACGCCTGAGGTCATCACCCGGGCCAGCCGGGAGCTGATCGAGCGTGAAGGGCTGGACGCGCTGAGCATGCGGGCCGTCGCCGCCGAGCTCGGCACCGCCGCCACCTCGCTCTACCGGCACGTCGCCGACCGTGACGCTCTGTTGGTGGCGATCCTCGAGGACATCGCGGCCCAACTGCCGGTGGAAGTCGCCGGTGACACCCCCGGTGCGCGGCTGTTCAACCGGCTCGTCACCGCGCACGGCTACATGGCGCAACACGTGTGGGTGCTGCACATCCTCATCCGGGGTGAACTCGTCGCCCGCAACGCGCTGCCGTTCAGCGATGCCTGCCTCGCCGACTTCCTCAGTGCGGGGCTGGGGCCGCGCCGGGCGTCCACCGCTTTCCGTACCTGCTGGCACTTCACCATCGGGGAACTGCTGGACGAGCACCCCCTCACCCCGCCCCGCAGCCCCAACCAGCGCCAGCAGGCCATGGCCTCGTTCGACCCCGACCGGCTCCCGGCGCTCGCGCGGGTCCGTGAACTGGACGAAGTCGAGGGCCGCGACACTTATGCCACGGCTCTCAAAGCTCTCCTCGGCGCGTTCCTCCCGGAGTCCTGACGCGGTCGACTGTCACTTCGCACGGCGCGCGCGAGGGGTCGGCGACGGCGGCGTGATGTAGGCGCTCGGCCCGCTCACGCGGGCTGCCAGATTCTGGACAGGGCTGTGGGAGTGAGGACTTGGTCGGGCGGGCCCTGCGCGACGAGCCTGCCCTGGCTGAGGAGCAGGCAGGAGTCGGCGGAGCGGGCGGCCTGGAGGTCGTGAGTCGCCTGGATGACGGTCGTGCCGTCGGAGACCAGGTCCCTCAGTAGGACCGTGATGCGCTCCCGGGCCTCGGGGTCGAGCCCGGTGGTCGGCTCGTCCAGGAGCAGTAGGTCGGAGTTCTGGGCGAGACCCTGGGCGATCAGGACGCGCTGACGTTGCCCGCCGGACAGTTCGCCGAGTTGGCGGGTGGCGAGGTCGGTGATGTCGAGCCGCTGCATCGCGGAGTCGACCAAGGCCCGGTCATGGCGATTGAGCCGCCGCAGCAGCCCGCGTTGGCCCCAGCGGCCCATCTCCACCGTCTGCCGCGCGGTGAGGGGAAGGGCGTCACCGACGGCGCCGCGCTGGGGGACGAAGGCGGGCGGGCGGCCCGCGGCGTAGTGGAGCTGCCCGGATGTGGGGTCGATCACGCGGGCGAGGACGCCCAGCACCGTGGACTTCCCGCTGCCGTTCGGCCCGACGAGCGCCGACATCGTCAACGCCGTTATGTCGAAGGTCAGTTGATGGAGGACGGGGCGGCCCGGATAGCCCGCGTTCAGGTCGGTGATGCGTATGCGCTGTCCGTCGGTCCCGGCGTCGCGGAGACCCGAGCGGGGTTTGTTGAACATGATTGTCATTGTAGTGTCAGCGCATGGAGTGGTTGACGGCCCCTTTCGAGGTGGCCTTTGTGCAGCGTGCCCTGTGGGCCGGGATTCTGGTGTCGGCGATCTGCGCCCTCGCGGGGACGTGGGTGGTGCTGAGGGGGATGGCCTTCCTCGGTGACGCCATGTCCCACGGCCTGCTGCCGGGCGTCGCGGTCGCCGCGCTGCTCGGGGGCAACCTGCTGGTGGGGGCGGTGGTGAGCGCGGCCGTCATGACGGCAGGCGTCACCGCGCTCGGCCGCACTCCATGGCTGTCCCAAGACACCGGAATCGGCCTGCTCTTCGTCGGAATGCTGTCGATCGGCGTCATCATCGTGTCGCGCTCGCAGTCCTTCGCCGTGGACCTCACCGGGTTCCTCTTCGGCGACGTCCTCGCGGTGCGCGAGAGCGACCTGTACCTGCTCGGGGCGGCGCTGCTCCTGGCGCTGGTCCTCTCGGTGTTCGGTCACCGCGCCTTCCTGGCGCTGGCGTTCGACGACCGCAAGGCCAAGACGCTCGGTCTGCGTCCACGGCTCGCGCACGCCGTGCTGCTCGGTCTGCTGGCCCTGGCGATCGTGGCCTCTTTCCACATCGTGGGAACACTGCTCGTCCTCGGCCTGCTCATCGCCCCGCCCGCGGCGGCCTTGCCCTGGGCCCGCAGTGTGCGCGGAGTCATGGTGCTCGCCGCCGTTGTCGGCGCGACCGCCACCTTCGGCGGCCTGTTGCTCTCCTGGCATCTCAGGACCGCGGCCGGCGCGACCGTGTCGGCCTGCGCCGTCAGCTTCTTCTTCCTGTCCCATCTGGCGTCCGGGGCACGGCACCGACGCCGCACGGACCCCCTCCGACCCGCCGCCGTCCCCGCCCATGCCCCCACGACCCGACCGAACGAAACCTGAGGCGGTCTCCTTGTTCGTCCGAAGAAGCGTCATATCCCTGGCGCCGCCCGTCCTTTGCGCGGTCCTGCTGACCGCGGGGTGCGCCGACCAGACCAGCCGGAACGGCGACCCCACATCCGCATCGGAAACGGCTTCCCCCTCTGCAACTCCCCATGGCTACGTCGAAGGCGCCACTGAGGCGGCCGAGCAACAGTCCCGGCTGCTGCTGGGGGACAGCGCCACCGGAGAGACCCGACTCCTGGACCTGATCAGCGGGAAGGTCCACGAGACGGCACGCACAGCGGGGATCACCGCCCTCACCACGGACGGCCGCTTCGGCTACTTCCACGGCACCGGCGTCACGCACGTCCTCGACAGCGGCGCGTGGATGGTCGACCACGGAGACCATGTGCACTACTACCGGGCGAAGATCCAGGAAGTGGGCGAACTCCGCGGCGGCACCGGCACCAGCGTCCGCAGCGACGCCGGCGCGACCGTGGTGACGGGCGCGGACGGAAAGGCGCGCGTGCATGCCCGCGCCGACCTGGAGAAGGGCACGACCGGCACACCCGCCCGGCTTCCCGGCACCTACGCCGCGCCCGTGGTGCCGTACGCGGAACACCTCATCGCCCTCACCGAGGACGGCGACGGCCCCGCGAAGGTCGTCGTTCTCGACCGATCGGGCCGGCGCGTGGCCTCTCCGGATTCCGAGTGCGAGGACCCGAAGGGCGACGCGCTCACCCGTCGGGGGATCGTCCTCGGCTGCGCCGACGGCGCCCTGCTCGTCCACGAGGACGACGGCACCTTCATCACCGAGAAGATCCCCTACGGCGACGACGTGCCCCAGGCGGAGCGGGCCACGCAGTTCCGGCATCGTCCGGGCAGCAGCACCCTCGCCGCCCCCGCCGGTGACAAGGCCGTCTGGGTCCTCGATGTGACCGAGCGGTCCTGGACCCGGGTCGAGACCGGACCTGTGATCGCCGCCAACACCGCAGGCGAGGGTGCGCCGTTGCTCGTCCTGGAGTCCGACGGAACCCTCCACGGCTACGACGTAGGCAGCGGCAAGGAGACCGCGGTCACGGATCCCCTGGTGAAGGACGCATCCGCCACTCCCGACAGAACCACGGCACCGGTCATCGAGGTCGACCGCAGCCGCGCCTACCTCAACGACGCCCCGGGCAAGCGCGTGTACGAGATCGACTACAACGACGACCTCCGGGTCGCCCGCACCTTCGACCTGGACGTCCGGCCGTCCCTGATGGTGGAGACGGGACGATGAGCGTGCGCGTGGGAGCGGCGCGGCTGCGCGCCCTGGTGCTCACCCTGGTCAGCTTCTTCGTCATCGCCGGTACGGCGACCGGCTGCGCGACCGGCGACGGCGACCGGCCCCGGATCGTGGTGACCACCAACATCCTCGGTGACATCACCCGGCAGATCGCCGGGGACGAGGCGGACGTCAGCGTCCTGATGAAGCCGAACGCCGACCCTCATTCCTTCGGCCTGTCGGCGGTGCAGGCCGCCGAACTGGAGAGCGCGGACCTGGTGGTCTACAACGGGCTGGGCCTGGAGGAGAACGTCCTGCGCCACGTGGAGGCGGCCCGCACCTCGGGTGTGGCCGCCTTCGCGGCCGGCGACGCGGCCGACCCGCTCACCTTCCACACGGACGCCGACGGCGGCCCCGACGAGGAGACGGCCCGAGCGCCGGACCCGCACTTCTGGACCGACCCCGACCGGGTGCGCACAGCAGCCGGCCTGATCGCCGACCGGATCGTCGAGCATGTCGACGACGTGGACGAGAAGGCCGTCCGGGACAACGCCGAACGCTACGACGGACAACTCGCCGACCTCACCGCATGGATGGAGAAGTCCTTCGCCGCCGTCCCCGAGGACCGGCGCGCCCTGGTGACCAACCACCACGTCTTCGGCTACCTCGCCGACCGCTTCGGTCTCCGCGTCATCGGCGCCGTCATACCCAGCGGCACGACCCTCGCCTCACCGAGCTCCTCCGACCTGCGCTCCCTCACCCAGGCCATGCGGAAGGCCCACGTACGCACCGTGTTCGCCGACTCCTCCCAGCCCACCCGGCTCGCCGAGGTCCTGCGCCAGGAGATGGGCGGCGACGTGGACGTCGTCGCCCTGTACTCCGAGTCGCTGACCGAGAAGGGCAAGGGCGCCGGCACCTACCTGGACATGATGCGCGCCAACACCACGGCCATGGCCGAGGGCCTCAGCGCCGACTGAACGAACTCTGCGGCCCGCCACACCGAGCGCCGGCCGCGCCACCCCCCCCCATAAAGAACCGCCCCGTACGGGGCCGGAGAGGAAACACACGCGATGAACAACCCGACGCGCGCCAGAACGCTCACGGGAACGGCCCTCGCACTGGCGGCATCGATGGCGCTGACCGCCTGCGGCAGCACCGACGACGCCTCGTCCGACGCCGAATCCAAGCAGACCAAGCGCAGCGCTGCCGCCCCGGTCGACAACCCGCTGGTCGCCTCGTACGACGGGGGACTGTACGTCCTCGACGGCGACACGCTGAAGCTGGCGAAGACGATCGAGCTGCCCGGCTTCAACCGGGTCAGTCCCGCAGGCGACGACGACCACGTCGTCATCTCCACCGACAGCGGCTTCCGCCTCTTCGACGCCACCCGGCAGACCTTCACGGACACCGAGTTCAAGGGTTCCAAGCCAGGTCACGTCGTGCGGCACGCCGGCAGGACGGTCCTGTTCACCGACGGCACGGGCCAGGTGAACGCCTTCGACCCCACCGCACTCGGCGACGCAGGCAAGCCGCGGACCCGCACCTACACGTCCGCCGAGCCCCACCACGGCGTCGCCATCGAACTGGCCGACGGCGAACTCGTCACCACCCTCGGCACCGAGGGGAAGCGCACCGGCGCCCTGGTCCTGGACAAGGACAACAATGAGATCGCGCGCGCCGAGAACTGCCCGGGCGTGCACGGAGAGGCCGCCGCGAAGGGCGAGGTGGTCGGGTTCGGCTGCGAGGACGGCGTACTGCTCTACAAGGCCGGCGAGTTCACCAAGGTCGACGCACCCGACGACTACGCCCGCACCGGCAATCAGGCGGGCAGCGACGCCTCCCCGGTCCTCCTGGGGGACTACAAGACCGACCCCGACGCGGAACTGGAACGCCCCACCCGCATATCGCTGATCGACACCCGCACCACGAAGATGAAGCTGGTCGACCTCGGCACCAGCTACTCCTTCCGCTCGCTCGCCCGCGGCCCGCAGGGCGAAGCACTCGTCCTCGGCACCAACGGCGTCCTCCACGTCATCGACCCGGAAACCGGCACGGTGGAGAAGAAGATCGAGACGGTCGGCGACTGGACGGAGCCCCTGGACTGGCAGCAGCCCAGGCCCACCCTGTTCGTCCGTGACCACACGGCGTACGTCTCCGAACCGGGCAAGCGCCAACTGCACGCCGTCGACCTGGACTCGAGCAAGAAGCTGACGTCCGTGACCCTGCCGAAGGGCACCAACGAACTGTCCGGCACGGTGTCCGGCCACTGACCCGGTCCCGCACGCCACCGGAGCGCTCGCCGACCCCTGGGGGCCGGCGAGCGCTCCGCGCCTACGCATCCGGCGCCGCGCGCCCACCACATCCTGTCCCGCCCGTGATCCCACGAGTTCGCCCCCGGCCGAGCGGCCGACCCTGGGGTAAAGTTCGCAGGTCGCGCGGCCGGGGGGCCGGAGGAAACGCGGCAGTCCCTGGGGAGGGTGCGCGGCCGTGCTGTGCAAGAAATGCGGGAAGAATCAGGCTCTGGTCGAGGACGGACTGTGCTCCCGGTGCGCGGCCGCCGTGGTCGCGGAGCTGACCCCCGCACCGGGGCCCGACCTGGTCGCGGACGCGCCGCTGCCACCGCGGGCACCGTCCACTCCGTACGACCCGGAGGCCCGCTGGGCGCTGCTGCGCTCGCCCAACGGGCTCGCCACGCTGGCCGTGGCCCTGCTGTGCCTGGTCGCCGCGGCCGATCTCGCGGCCATACTCGCGGGCGTCGGCGAATACCGGATCCTCGCCGACGCGGCGGGCGGCGACTGGTCCCGGCTCGATGACGCCGACGCCCGGCGCGTCGACGAGCTGTACGTCTGGTCGGGCCGCATCCAACTGCTGACCCTGGCCGCATCGGCGGCCGGTTTCATCGCCTGGTTCCTGCGAGTGCGGGACAACGCTCACGTGTTCGTGCCGTCCGGGCAGAGCAAGGCGCGGGCCTGGGCGATCTTCGGCTTCTTCGTGCCGGTCGTCAGCCTGTGGTTCCCGCGCCGCATCGCGCTCGACACCTGGCACGCCAGCAGCGCCGAACTCGAACTCGGGCGCGGGCGGGCCTGGATGGTGGACCTGTGGTGGTTCCTGTGGCTGGGCGACCTGTTGATCGGGCGGATCGCGGGCAACCTGTACGACAGCGCCGAGACGCTGGACGAGATCACGTCGGCCACCGGACTGGTGATCTTCGCCGACGCCCTCGACATCGTGGCGGCCGGTACCGCCGTCGCCTTCGTGCGGGCGCTGACCGGCATGCAGAACCGGAAGGTCCAGGCGCGGACCGCGTCCCTTGCGACCGCCGCCGATGGACTGTCCCCTCACTGATTCTGCTCGACGCGGGTTCAGTTGGCCGTTCGGACCGGCGTCGCCGGGATCCGCTCCAGGACCCCGCCCGCGAAGACGTCGTACAGCGGCAGCGTCTCCAGATGGACGTAGCCGATGTGACAGTCGCAGACCGCCAGCGGGCACGCCCGCGGCGCGAGCGCCGCACGCCAGGAACCGTCGTACAGGTTGCCCAGCTCGGCGCGGACGAAGTGACAGCGGCGCACCGTCCCGTCGCCGTCCACCGAGACGACCGAGGAACCGGTGCGGCAGGGCAGCCCGGCCGAGCGGTGCGGGTGCCTGCTGTACGGGAAGAGGGGGTCGACGGCCGTCCAGGCGGCGGCCTCCTCGTCCGTGTACGTGCGGCCCTCCGCCGCGTTCACCCACAGGTACACCTCGGGCGGCAGCGCCTTGCGCAGTGTGCGGGCCTGTTCCAGATGCTCCGGGAAGCCGACCACGCCGACGCTGAACCGCACACCCCGGCGCGCCAGCTCCCGCGTCTTGCCGAGGAACCGCTCGTAGGGCGTCTGCCCCGGGTGGAACGTGCACCACAGGGCGAGCGTGTCGAGGTCGGCGTCGGCGAGCCACTCCGTGCGGCAGCTCAGATTGGTCTGGATGGCGACGCGTGCGACGTGCTCGTGGTGCGAGAGCTCGACCATCGCCCTGCGGTACCAGGACCGTACGAGCCCTTCGCCCCACGGCGTGAACAGGACGGACAGCCGGTCCTCGCGCTGTCCGGCGGCCCAGCCGGTGAACCGCTCCAGCGCCGCGCGGTCCGCCCGCAACTGCGCGGTGGAGTCGCGGCGCTTGGCGAACGGGCAGTACGGGCAGTCGTAGTCGCACGAGGACAGCGGCCCCCGGTACAGCATCGTCAGATCCATCGGCCCGCTCACCTCGGTTCGTACGCGGCCATCGCGGCGCGCACCTCGGGGGAGAACAGCTCCGGCCCGAGCGCGTCCGAGTACGCAAGCCCCTCGGGTGTCAGCCGCAGCCGCGTCCCGTCGTCCCACGGCTCCAGCCAGCCGCGTGCGGCGAACGCGGCGAGCTCGGCCGGAAAGTCGTCGAACGGGCCGGCGCCGAACCGCATCCGGTAGTCGTCCAGCGGCATGCCCTCGGCCTGCAACAGCGACTGCAGCAGATGGCGGCGGCTGGCTTCTCGCCCGTCGACACGGCGCCCGTGCCGCGCCCGCGCGAACTCCTCGGACAGGGTGGCCGCGTAGCCGTCGATGATCGCGCGGATCTCCCGCATGTCGACCGCGTACTCGAAGGAATAGTGCAGCGACGAGGTGTACGAGCGGGCGCCGCAGCCCAGGCCGATCATGCCGTCGGTCTGGCAGGCGTAGTCGTCCGGGCCCTGCGCGGGGGCGTCCGCGCGCCGGAACATGCGCATCGACACCTGCTCGTAGCCGTGCTCCAGGAGATGGTCGCGGCCCTGGCGATACAGGCGCAGCCGCTGCTCGTCCCAGGCCCGGTCGGTGAGCGGGGCGGCGCCGCGGCCCAGACCGGTCAGCGGGCGGACGTAGAGCGGGTAGAGGTACAGCTCCTCGGGGCGCCAGGCGAGCGCCGCGTCGAGGGAGGTGCGCCAGCTCGCCGGGGTCTGGCCGTCGATGCCGTAGATCAGGTCGATGTTCAGTATGGGGATGTCCGTGTCCCGGATGCGTGCGAGCGCCTCCTCCACGTCCGCGCGGCGCTGTGGACGGACCGCGGCGCGGGCCTCCGCGTCGACGAAGCTCTGCACGCCGATGCTGAGCCGGGTCGTGCCGCGCTCGGCGAGGACCGCTAGCCGGTCCGCCGTGGCCGTCGCGGGGGAGGTCTCCACGGACAGCGGCACCGCCCGCAGGTCCGCGCCCATCCGAAGCTCCGCGATGTCGCACAGGCGCGTCAGCTCGTCCGCGTCGAGGAAGGTGGGGGTGCCGCCGCCGAACGCCGCGTTCGCGAACCGGACGTCCGGATCGTCGCCGAGCGCCTCGCGCACCGCCACGGCCTGCCGCTCCAAGGCGTCCAGATAGCGGCCCGTCAGCTCGTCCGGGGCGCCGACGCGCGTGAACAGATTGCAGAAGCCGCAGCGGACCTCGCAGAACGGTATGTGGAGGTAGAGGGAGAGCGCGCTCTTGGGTTCGTCGCGCCACAGGTCGCGCAGCGCGGGACGCTCGGGCAGCGGCCGGTACGCGGTTTTGTGCGGGTAGGCGTAGACGTAACTCTGATATGGGCGCGGGGTGTCGGTGGGTACGGTCCCGGTGTGTCCGGCCGCTTCGGTCAGGGTGGTCATGCGGTCGGCTCCAGGAAGAAGTGGGCGTAGGGCACGGTCCAGACCGCTTCGTGGCCGAGGCGGTGGCCGGTGTAGCCGTCGTCCCCGTAGGTGGTGCCGTGGTCGGAGCAGACGATGGCGAAACAGCGGCGGCGCGCGCTCATCGCCGCGAACAGCCGTCCCACGTGCCGGTCGATGTACTCCAGGGCGGCGGCATGGGTCCGGCGGGTGTCGCCTGCCGCGTGCGTGGCGCCCGGCAGGTGGAACCAGTTGGGCTGGTGCAGGGCCGAGGCGTTCACGAACAGGAACAGCCGCTGCTCGATGGGGAGTTCGGCGACGACCTGCTCCGCGCGCGCGACCTGCGCCTCGAACGACGTGGGCGAGGCGACCCCGAACTCAGGCTCCCAGTGGCTCTCCTGGAAGAGACCGGGCAGGACGCTTCCCAAGGCGCCCTGACGGTTGAAGAAGCCGACGCCGCCGACGCACACCGTCCGGTATCCGGCCGCGGCCAGGCCCGACACCAGGTCCGGGGAATCGAAGACATAGGTGCGGCCCGCCGTGGTCTCGCTGCCCGCGAACCGCGCCGCGAACAGCCGTGGATGCGGGCCGGGCGTCGCGGGAGTCGGCAGGAAACCGGCGAACATCGCCTGGTGGGAGGCGTATGTGAAGCTGCCCGGCGCGTGCCGCTTCTCCCAGGCGCCGCCCGGCAGATGACGTGCCAGATGAGGGATACGGCCCGCTTCGGCCAGTTCGACCGCCACGTCGTGGCGCAGCGTGTCGAGGGTGAGCAGCAGGAGGTCGTCGCGGCCCACTACGTCGTTCATGTCGGGATCGGTCGTCGCGCCGCCTGTGGTGGTCGGGGCGGTCGGCGGCGGCGAGGTGGTGTCAGGGGCGGGCATCGCGGGTCCTTGCGAGCGGGTGTACGGCGGCGGGAGCCGCCCGGTGCGGGGCGCCGAATGTGGCCGGGGCCCGCGCGGGGTGCGCGGCGTCGGGGAAGTGGCGGAGCACGGCGGCGACCTGGGCCGCGTACGTGTCCAGCCCCTCGGCGCCACTGCCGGGCAGCCCGGTCAGGCGGGGCAGCAGATCGCCGAAAGCGTTGACCTCGCCGACGGTGAAGCGCCGCCAGCCCACCGAGGGCAGCAGGTCGACGCCGACGCAGAGGGTGCGCGGGAAGCAGGCGGCGGCGCGCTCGCACAGGTCGAGTGCGTGCGCCCAGGACGTGCCGGCGGCCTGCCGGGCTGCGGCCCACTCACCGCGTAGACCGCCGAGATGGAGGTTCGTGAGAGGGGTCCGGCTGGTGCGCACGACGGCGTGGGTAGCGCGACCGGCGACCACGACGACGCGCAGGTCGGCCGCCCGCCCGTGCAGCGACGCCTTCGGCAGCCAGCGCTCGATGTGCAGCCCGTCCGGGGCCAGCGCGTCCACGATCGCGGCGATGTCGGCCTCCCGTGTGTAGCGCCGCACGCGCAGGGAGTTGTGCAGAGCGCCGTCCGCCAGCTCCACGGACGTCGTGGCGCGGATCCGGCCGGGGCCGGCCGTCTCCAGGGCGAGCACCCCGGAGGCCGATGACCCGTGGGACGGCTTGACGAACACCCGGGGCATCCCGTGCTCGGCCATCAGCAACCGCACGTCGTCCCAGCCGCGCACGTCGGCGGCGCCGCCGGACGTGGGGGAGGACGGCACGGCCACCCCCGCATCGGCGAGTACCCGGTGGCAGCGTCGCTTGTCGAAGAGCACGGCGACGTCGTCGGGATCGTCGAGCCGGACCCCGCCGTCGAGGGACCGCACGGCCGCCAGGAACCGCCGGTACCACCGGGCGCCGCCCTCGACGCGCGTCGGATCGGACACGTCCCGCAGGGCGCGCTCGACCTCCTCGTCCTCGCCCGCCGAGTCGATCCGCACGATCTCGTCGTCGGCGAACGAGGCACCGCCGTCGCGCAGTACGTCACGCCACGCGATCACGCGCGGCGCCGGCAGCCCCGCGCCCCGGACGGCGGCCGTGAACAGCTCCACCCGACGATTGCCGGGGTTGCCGACGACCGCGAGACGGAGCGGGGCGTCGCCCAGCGCGGGCAAGCCCTCGGTGTTCGGTGCGCCCTCCGGCCCCGCGGGTGTGGTGCGCCCGGTCATTCGCCGACCGAGACGTACCGCCACACGGTGTCCCCGTCCTGGTCCTCGTCCGCGTCGTCCGCGTCGAGGTCGACCTCGACGCCCGCGGGCACCAGGGAGTCCAGGAAACGCTGACGCAGCCCCTCGCTCAGGTAGTTGTGGTGCAGGTCGAGCTTGCTCAGGTGCGTGAGCGGCTGGCCCGCGAGGAGCGCGGTGGCGCCGTCGTCGGTGAGGACGCCCATCGACAGGTCCAGCGTGTCGAGCCGGGCCACCACGGGCGCGGCCGCCACGGCGGCCGCGATGCCGTCCTGGATCTCGCTGTTGCACAGGGCCAGATGCTTCAGGGCCGGCAGCCGGCCGCCCGTCAGCAACGGCTCGACGTCGGCGACCGTGGAGTCACCGCCGTAGTCCGACGTGCCCAGCCACAGCGTCAGCCGGGTCAGGGCGGGCAGGTCGCTCGCCGCGACGCCGCGCACCACCTCGGCGGGCAGGCCGCCCGTCTCCACGGTGAGCGAGCGCAGCCGGTCGTGGCGCACCGCCGGGAACGCCAGGCTGGTCCCGCCCCGCACCGCGAACTCCGTAAGCTCCGGGAAGCCGTTCAACAGAGGGGTCACGTCCCCCTGCGTGATCCAGGAGATCTCGCACTCCTCGAGGACGATGTCGCCCAGGAACAGCGCGCGCAGCGCCGTCAGGCGGTCCCGCACCTCCAGCAGCGCCGCGATGACCGCCTCCGGCCCGTTCTCGTACGGGTCGCTCCACGAGCCGACGACGATCGCCTTGACGCGGCCGAGGTCCACGGCATCGGCGAACCGGGCGAACGCCTCCGGCCACGACTCCTCGCTGTCGTACGACTCGACGGAGATCCGCCATGCGACCGAGTCGGCGGCGGGCAGCGGCGGCGCCTGCTCGGCGTCCCCCTCCGGGAAGTCGAAGGCGGGCAGGCCGTGCAGCTCCTGCAAGTGGTTTCCGATGGTCATGTCCGCCCCGTTCCCGATCTGTTCGCGCCGTCCGCGATCTCCGCTGGACTGAAGTTGTACCAACCGGCACTGACAACGGCGGCCGCGGGGGCGCCCGACGGCCGTTGCCAGACCCTGCCCCTACCGTCGGCAACGACGCGGCCGCATTCGGCGGACCGTGGGACGGGAGAGTCATGTACCGGCAGGGAGACGTGCTGATCGTGCCGCTCGCGGAGGGCGCGGTGCCTTCCCACGTGGCGGACGCCGCGGACGAGCCGCGGGACGCCCGCGGGCGGCTGGTGCTCGCGCTCGGTGAGGTCACGGGCCACGCCCACGCGGTCGTCGGCCCCGGCCGACTGGTGCGCGAGCCGGGCCCGTTCGGGCCGCTGCTGCTCCATCTGCCCGACGGTGGGCGGGTGGTGCACGAGGAGCATGCGGCGATCCCGCTGCCCAAGGGCTGGTTCCGGGTGATCCGGCAGCGCGAGTACGTGCCGGGTTCGGTGCGGCTCGTGGCGGACTGAGCGGCGGGGCTGGGCGGGGACGGGAACAGGTCGACGAGTGAGCGCGGACGGAGAGATGCGGGGGATGACCGACACGATGAGGGCACAGCAGACGGCGTCGATGCCGGGGACGGAGGCACCGGTCGGAGCGGGGGGCCAGGACGATCCGGTGGGCGCCGCGGTGGACCTGGCGCACTGGCGGGCGGTCGCGGCCGCCACCGGACCCGCCGACCGGGAGGCGGCCGAGGCCGGTGTGCGGCGTGCCTACCGCGAGGCCGGGCTGGCCGAGCCCGAGCGCATCGTGTGGGCGGACTCGCCACGCGCTGCCGTGACGCTGCTCGTGCGGCTCGCCGAGGCGGGCGAACCAGGCGCTTGCGTAAGAGATCTGGTGCGCAACGGACCATGGGCCCAGGCCCGTGAGCGGCTGCACGCACAGCTCGGCCCGGGCGGCTGGGGCGCACACTGGAACGCCACGGGAGGCCGCCTGTGGGACACCACTCGGATGCTGGTCGACCGGATCAGAACGGGCATCGTGGAAGACCTGGCCGCGCCGTCCCGTACGGTCCCGGGCGCCCGGGACCGGAGAAGCGAGACGGCGATCCGGCTCCTGCTCCTGGACGCCGTGCTCGGCCAGCACGAGGCCGCCTGGCTCAGCGCATTCGATTCCTCCGGCCCGGGGTCGGACCTCCGACTGGAGGGGTTGGCCCAGGTCGCCCGGTCGGCCGGCTGGTGGTGGCCGTACGAGCGCGTGGCCGTGGTGTGCGAGCGGCCCACGGAACTGCACCGCGACGAGGCGGGCCGCCTCGACAGCGCCACCGGACCCGCCCTGGCCTTCCCCGACGGGTTCGCGCTCCACGCCTGGCGCGGCATGCCGGTGCCCGCCGACTTCCTGACCGGGCTCGCCGGGCTGACCCCACAACGCATCCGCGACGAGGAGAACGCGGAACTGCGCCGCGTGATGCTGGAGCACTTCGGCTACGACCGTTATCTGACGGAGTCCGGCGCGGAGCCCGTGCACCGGGACGCCACCGGCATCCTGTGGCGGGTCCAGCTCCCCGGCGACGAGGACGTGGTGATGGTCGAGGTCGTCAACTCCACCCCGGAGCCCGACGGCACCCACCGCACCTACTGGCTGCGCGTGCCGCCGCGCACGAGAACCGCGCGCGAAGGCGTCGCCTGGACGTTCGGACTGCAGGCCGACGCGTACGAGCCGCAGCGCGAGACCTGAGCGCAGGACGGACGAGGCGACGTTCGCGCGCGGTGTCGCGCCCTGACCGCCCCGGCGATCCGGACAGCACCGTGGGCCCCGCGCACAGGAATCGTGCGCGGGGCCCACATCGTGAAGCGGACGACAGGAGAGGGTCAGCGGACCGAGGTGACCCGGTGCTCCTTGAGGGCGCTGCAGTTGGAGCCGTAGACGGAGACGTAGACGTTCTTGATGTTGCCGCCCCAGTCGACGCAGTGCGCCTTGCCGTAGACCGAGACCGGACCGGCGTACGAGGTGAAGGCGCCGCTGTCGGAGGCACCCTGGCCGGTGTCACTCACGTACAGATACGCCGACATGTCCACGGCCGCGCCCGGGGTGCTGCGGATGGTGGCGACACAGTTGCGGCCGTTGGCGGAGTTGTAGGTCAGGTAGATGGTGCCGAGCGAGCCCACCGCTGCGGAGTTGACCGTCTTGTAGCCGCTGCCGCACACCTTCTGCGGGGTGGTGTTGGGCGCTGCGGACGCCGGTGACGCCAGGACGGCGGTGGAGCCGGCAGCAAGTGCTGACACGGCCGCCAGCGAGAGCACGGAACGCGTGAGTCGCATATTTCCCCCTTGTGGTCTTACTTGCTGTTTTCTCTCACTAGGTTGGACAGGCCGGATGGGCGAAGGGTTGTCATGGGCGTTGCGAAATGGCTGAGATGCATAGGACTGGCTGGGAATCGTCATCACCCCAGGCGTGCCCCGGGTGTCTTCACCGTGAGCAATTAAGTAAGGTGAGCCTTACCTAACCCGAGGAGGGAAGATGGTCCACCTTGTGACGCCTCCGGAGCTCACAGACGCCGAACGCGCCCGGACGATTCTGGCCGCCGCCGATTCCCTGGCGCTGAGCGTGAACCGCGGTGACCTCCGGTACGAATGCGTGGCGCTGCACACCGTAGACGCGGCGTCCCGTCTTCTGTTGCTCGACCCCGCGGACCCCTGCCTCACCGCCGAACTCGCGGCCGCTCCCGGCTCCGGCCTCGCGGCCTACGCGGAGTTCACCGACATCGCGCCGATCGCCGTACGGGACCGGGTGCGCGCCCGTCTCGCGCTCAGCGGACGCCTCACCCCGGCCGGTCCCGACACCCTCGTCCTCCGGCCCGCGCGAGTCGCACTCTCCGTGGACGACACCGTGCGCACCCTCGACGCCGCGACGCTCGGCGCGGCCACCCCCGACCCGCTGGCGGCGCGCGAGGCGGAACTCCTCGGACACCTCGACACGGGACACGCCGACATCCTCGTCCAACTCGCCGAACTGGCACGGCAGGGCGACCTGTCCGGCATCGACCGGATCAGGCCCGTCCGCCTCGACCGCCGGGGGCTCGTCCTGCGCCTCGAAGGGGCCGACGGCGCCACCGACGACGTACGCCTCGGCTTCCTGACGGAGGCGCGGGGACCCTACGACGTGGGCCTGTGCATCCAGGAACTGCTCGACCCCGCCACCGCCCGCCGCTGAGGAGACGCCGGACATGTCACGGGGAAACATCACGACAACCCGCACCAAGCCCGAGACACAGGAGCCGTTGCGCCTCCACGTCGTGCGGCGGGAGCGGCTCTCGCCCCACTTCCTGCGCGTCACTCTCGGCGGCGGCGACATCGACCGCTTCCGTCCGATGGGCTACGACCAGTGGTTCCGCCTCTTCCTGCCCGCCCCCGAGGGCACGGCGGCCTCGCTCGACCGGGTGCCCGAGCGGCTGAACACCCTCAGCTACCTCAAACTCCTCACCGCCCCCAAGGGGTCCCGGCCCGTCCTGCGCAACTACACGGTGCGCGCCCACCGCCCGCACGGCCCCGAAGGCCCGGAGCTGGACGTCGACTTCGTGCTGCACGGACACGAGGACGGCGCGGCCCCCGGCCCCGCCGCGACCTGGGCGGAGAAGTGTTCCGTCGGGGACGCCGTCGTCCTGGTCGACGAGGGCATCGGCTACCGGGCGCCGGACGGAGTGCGCCACGTCGTGCTCGCCGCCGACGAGTCGGGGCTGCCCGCCCTCGCAGGAGTGCTGGCCTCGCTGCCCACGGACACCACCGGCACGGCCGTCGTCGAGGTGCCGACGCCGGAGGACCGGCAGAAACTCACCGCACCGGACGGCGTCGAGATCGTCTGGGTCGAGCGCGGCGACACCGGCCCGCCGGTCCCGGGAGCCGCGGCGCTGGCCCGCGCCCGCGAACTCCCCCGCCCGGACGGCCCGTTCTACGGCTGGGTCGTCGGTGAGTCCGGCCTCGCCACCGGTCTGCGCCGCCACTGGGTGGCACAGGGCGTACCGAAGGACCACATCATGTTCTGCGGCTACTGGAAGCACTGACCGCCCAGCGGGAGCGACGGCCCAGGGCCTGTCCGGCGGATCGTCGTTCAGACCATTGTTCAGAGAAGGAGTTCGCGGGCCCGGCGGGCGATGTCCTCCGGTGTCAGGTCCTCCACGTGTGTGAGGAAGACCCAGACGTGCCCGGAGGGGTCCCTCAGGATGGCCGTGCGATCACCGTGGAACTGGTCGGCCGGCGGCTGCAGCAGCTCCGCACCGGCTGCGACAGCCCGCTGCGCGAGCGCATCGACGTCTTCGACGAAGACGTGCAGGCCCACGGTGGTGCCGCCGACGGTGGTCGGTGCGCTGAAGTACGGCCCCTCGGCGTCGCCCAGCATGATCCTGGAGCCCTGGACGCTGACCTCGGCGTGCACGACGCGTCCGTCCGGGCTGCCGATCCGGAACAGCTCTTCCGCGCCGAACGCTTCGGTGTAGAAGTCGATCGCGGCGGCGGTACCGTCGACCATGATGTGAGCGATGACAGCGTTGCGGTGGGCCTCGGGAACAACGGTGTGAGCGGACGGCCGAGTGCGCCGCTGTTCGGAGTCGGCCAGTGCGGGGGTCGGCCGATCCGAACTGCCGGCCCGTCGCATGATCCGCCGGACCGGCTTAATCGTGTTGACCGGCCGCAGTACCTGATGCTGGAGTCGGCACGTGGACAGCATCCCCGCGAACCGGCGGCTCTGGAACCGGATCAGCAGCGCCTACCAGGACGAGCACGACCCGCACATCGGCGCCGCCCCCCGGCTCTGGGGCATGTACTCCATCCCCGACGCACACCTGCGTGCCCTGGGTGACGTCACCGGCAAGCGGGTCCTCGAACTCGGCTGCGGCGCCGGCCAGTGGTCCAGGGCGCTCGCCGCCGAGGGCGCCGGCGTGGTCGGGATCGACCTGTCCGAAGCCCAACTCGCCGCAGCGGCGGGAGCGATGGGGGAGGCCCGCTACCCGCTGGTGCAGGGCGCCGCCGAACAGCTCCCGTTCGCCGACGACAGTTTCGACCTGGTGTTCTGCGACTTCGGCGGGCTCAGCTGGGCGCCCCCGCACCTCGCCGTCCCGCAGGCAGCACGCGTGCTGAGCCGAGGCGGGCGCCTGGTGTTCAACGTCGCCAGCCCATGGTTCGAAGCCTGCTACGACGAAGCCGCCAGTCGCGTGACCACGACGCTGCAGCAGGACTACTTCGGGCTGAACACCATCGCCGAAGGCGACGGCGCGACCAGCTATCAGCTCACCTACGGCGACTGGGTCAGGGTCCTGTGCGGCGCGGGTCTCGTCATCGACGACCTCATCGAGCCGCGCCCCGGACTCGGAACGCCCAATGGCTACAACGAGACCGACCCGCCCGACTGGGCACACCGCTGGCCGGCGGAACTGCTCTGGGTGACCCACAAACCGTGAGGTCCGCTGCACCGGGACGTGACGGCATCGCCTCACCGCAGGAGCCCTAACGGTCGAGCTCCCGGTGTGCGGTCTCGGGCAGCCGCAGGTACACCGCCGACGACACGAGGCAGAGCACGGCGACGTACCAGGGGAACAGTCCGCTGTGCCCGATCTCCTTGAACCAGGTGCCCATGTACGGTGCGGTGCCGCCGAACAGCGCCACCGTCAACGAGTAGGGGAACCCGATCCCGGCCGCCCGCACCCGCGCCGGGAACACCTCCGCGTTGACCGCCGCCGAGATCGACGTGAAGCCGGTGAGCAGCACCATGCCCGCGCACTGCGTCAGCAGCAGCGAACCGAATGACCCCGTCAGCGTGTGCAGCAACGGCACACTCAGCAGCGCGAACCCGAGCCCGAAGAAGAGCAGCAGCGGCTTGCGGCCGAAGCGGTCGGAGAGCATTCCGCCGACCGGCTGCAGAAGCGCGAAGAAGGCGAGCGAGATCGTGCCGGCGAGCAGCGCCTGCGACTTGTCGATGTCGGTGTTCAGCTCCGCGTACGTCGGCAGGTAGGACGTCCACGTGTAGTACGCGAGTGTGCCGCCCGCGGTGATGCCGCAGATGAGGAGCGACTGGCGCGGGTGCCGGCGCAGCGCGTCGAACAGGCCGGGCCGTTCCTGGCGCTGCGTGCGGGTCTCCTGCGCGCCCTGCCGGATCCAGAACCCGACGAGGCTGAGCACCGCCCCCGCCAGGAAGGGCACCCGCCAGCCCCAGCCGTCCATCTGCCCCTCGGCGAGGATGCTCACCAGCAGCGCGGCGACGCCCGACGCGATCAGCTGGCCGATCGACGTGGACACGTACTGGAAGGACGAGAACAGCCCGCGTCGGCCGGGACCCGCCGATTCCACGAGGAACGTCGTCGACGCGGCGAACTCCCCGCCCACCGACAGGCCCTGGAGCAGCCGGGCGAGCACGAGCACGACCGGCGCGAGGACGCCCACGGCCGCGTACATCGGTGTGATGCCGACCAGAAGACTGCTGCAACCCATGAGCAGGATGGTCACCGTGAGGGCGGCGCGGCGGCCGTGCCGGTCCGCGACCGCGCCCATCAGCAGACCTCCGACGGGCCGCATGAAGAACCCGACGGCGAAGACGGCGAACGTCGACAGGAGCGGGACGAGCGAATTGCCGGCGCTCTTCGGAAAGACCTGGTCGGCGATGTACGTCGCCAGAAACGTGTACGCGTACCAGTCGTACCACTCGACGGCGTTGCCGACGGAGGCGGCGAGGAGTTGGCGGACCGGGTGAGCAGGGCGGGCGGCGGTTGTGGTGGTCTCTGTCTCTGTCATGATCCTGTCCCGTGCCCAGGAACGTCCCTGTTCACGCGCGGGGCGAGGCAGTCGTCAGCCTGATCGGCCTGCCGTGGCCGCCCGGTCGTGCCGTGCCCCCGGGGCGGACGGTAATCCGCCGCGGCGTGGGCATGATGCAAGGCAGGGCAATGCACTGGGACATGGGGGGCGGCGCATGTTCGACAGCATCAGGAGCAGCCACCGACGGAGACGGTACAGCCGGGACTGGGAGTGGGAGGACGTCGTCGACGCGGTGGTCGACTTCGTGCGGTCTCGCTCGGTGTGGGTGGTCGTCGGCAACATGGGCTCGTGGATCTGTGCGGTGACGGGGCTGGTGTATTGCTGGTCGCGCCCACCCTCGTTCGCGCAGTACGGGGTGATCCAACTCGCCTGCGTGGCCTTCCAGGCGGTCGCTCTGATTCCGGTCGCATGGCCGGGGAAGTCGGCGACCCGACGGGACGTCGACGATGTCTCCGGTCTCCACGAGGGCATGACGCTGATCAATGTGTGCGGTTCTTGGATCTTCGGAGTGTTCCCCGCCGTAGGTCTCTTCATCGTCTTCGACGTGGACACGGAGAGCCCACGGTGGTCGGCCGTGCTCTTCTCCGGGACCGCTCTCATGCTGGCGTGTGTGGCCGGCCTCATCAGTGGGGTCTTCGTCTGCGACAAGGTAAGGACGCTGCGCAGTGCGGGGGCGGGGCCGCCCGATGCGTCCGACTGGGGGGACAGCGGGGACGGTGCCGACGTGGACTCGGGTGGCTTCGACGGCGACTGAGCGGCGGCGCCGGGCCGCTCCGGCGGCGAAGGCCGGACGGCGGATCGTCAGAGGGCTGCCGCCAGCCCGGCGACTCCCGGTCCGCCGAGGTCGTCCAGCGCCACGCGCCGTCGGGAGACGGCCAGGAGCAGGGAAAGCGCGGGTCCGCTCACCTGTTGTGGGCCTTCGCCGATCGACACGTCGGCGTCCGTAGCTGTCAGCCGGGTGTGAGCCACAAGGTCCTTGGCTCCGCCGAAGAAGGCGGAGGTGCGAGCCTGTAGGCGCAGCGATCTGACGACAGCCTCCTGCGGGTAGGAGCGGGAGATCCCCAAGGGGCGGCGGATGTCCTCGCCGTGCACGATCTCCTCGACAAGCCTGCTGTCGAGCGGCGCGGGCGGGGTCGACCTGCGCGACGCCACCTGCCGAAGCCGCTCCAGCGTCTCCTGCGGTGAAGCGCCGCGTTCGCGCGCGACGCCGCGGCTGTTCTGGCGGTCGAAGTCGAAGCGAGCCCGGGCCAGTCCTGCCAGGAAGCCGACGCGCGTGGTCCGCGCCGTGTCGACCATGTGGGCGACCACGTCGTGCACGGTCCACTGTGCACACAGCGACGGCGCCCCCCACTGATCATCGTCCAAGCGCTCAAGGTCATCGAGAAGCGCCGCACGCTCCTCGTGAACCATCGACCAGACATCCAACGACCGGACATCTCCCACGGCGTCCTCCATCGGCCGATCACAGCATCTGCCAGGGAAGACCCGCCCGGCTCCGAGAACTCATCGGACTGCCCGTCGAGAGCGGTAAGCCACAGTGCGTACGTTCGTCCGTCGTCACCGCTCTGCCTGCGGCCGGTCGCCACTCACCTCTCACCGGTCACGTAGCACCGCTCCCGGTACACCGGTGGATTCACCGATGGCAGGCCGACAGCGTCCGTCGAGACTCCGGTCTCAGCCCACTGGGACTCGCATTCACGGAGGCAACTCGTGCGCATACTCGCCCGGCTACGCCGACGGTCCGTCACCGTCACCGCGCTGTGGGCGCTGCTCTTAGGCGCTCTCCTCGGTATCCTTTCCGCCCCCTCGGCCGCGGCCTCACCCGCCGCGGCCGCGCATCCCACAGTCACCGTGCCGCCCGCGGGCAGTCACGGCTTCCCGTTCCTCGCCGCGGCGGAAGACCTCGGCTCCTATGGCTACACCGAAAGGGAGTACTTCCTCTCGGGCACCGCCACCTCGTACGCCAAATCCGGAGTGTGGACCTCTTCCGGGCGCTGGAACGTCCGCCCGTCCGGGACCGCCGCGTACAAGAGCCGCCTGCTGGTGCGCCGCCCCGCGGACCCGGCGAAGTTCAACGGCACGGTCGTCGTGGAGTGGCTCAACGTCAGCGGCCAGCTCGACCTCTCCCCGGACTACTGGTTCGAGCGGGACGAACTGCTGCGCGAGGGCTACGCCTGGGTCGGTGTCTCGGCACAGGCCGTCGGGATCAACGGCGGACTCGGCGAGATCAAGGGCCTCAAGGGCTGGGACCCGGCCCGGTACGGCAGCCTGGTCCACCCCGGTGACGCCTTCGCCTACGACATCTTCTCGCAGGCGGGCCAGGCGCTGCGTACTCCGGACGGCGCCGACCCGCTCGGCGGCCTCCCGGTCCGGACGCTGCTCGCCGACGGTGAGTCGCAGTCGGCGGGTTTCATGACGACGTACGCCAACGCCGTTCAGCCGGTGTCCGAGGTCTACGACGGCTTCATGGTGCACAGCAACAGCGCGGTCGCCGCTCCGATCAGCGGCGTGCTCGCCGACACCCTCCTGATGCCGAACCCGTCGCGGATCAGGACCGACCTGCCGGTGCCGACCTTCGTCGTCCTCACTGAGACGGATGTGCCCGGCGCCGCGCTCGCACGGCAACCGGACACGGACAGTGTCGTTCACTGGGAGCTCGCCGGCACCGCGCACGGCGATCAGTGGGCCTACGACCTCGGCGAAGCGACCGTGCGGAAGTCGGCGGGGTCGGCCGCGCCGTCGCCGGACTGCGCCGCCGGTTCGGCCCCCTTCAACGACGGGCCGGGACACTGGGCGATGAACGCGGCGCTGCGTCATCTGGCCGCCTGGGCCCGGGGCGGTGCGCGCCCGCCGAGCGCGCAGCCCCTGAGTACCGTCCTGCGCGACCCGGCCACTGGGCTGGCCTCCGGCGGTGTCCGCCTGCCCGACGTTACGGTGCCCACCCGTACGCTCACCGGTTCCCGCGACACCACGGGCAGCGGTGTCTTCTGCGGCCTGTACGGCGCGCGCGACCCGTGGAACGGCGACACCGACGCCTGGGACGAGCACGACGACGGCGACCCGTCCGACCCGTCGTTCCCGGCCACCGCGGAGCCGGTGCTCAGCGAGCTCTACCCGACGCACGCCGACTACGTGGACAAGGTGCGCGCTGCCGCGCAGACGTCCGCCTCGGCCGGGTTCCTGCTTCCCGAGGACGCGACGGCGATCATCACCGATGCGCAGAAATCGGCCATCGGCGGCTGACCCGCCGACCGTCCGCACGGACCCGCGTTCCGGCACTCCCGGAACGCGGGCCCGGACCAACCACCCTCCACAACAGCGGAGCTACGGCCACTCGCTCCTGCCCCGGCCCACCGTCACCCGCTCCTGCCACACCTGCTGCGGCGACGTGGCACGGGAACGCGGGCGGCCCACGAGGCCGAGCAGAAAGCCGACGGGGATGGTGATCAGCCCAGGGGTTTGGAGCGGGAACCAGTGGAGGTCGTGGTCGGGGAAGACCGCGAGGGGCGAGCCCGTGACGGCCGGGGAACCGGTCAGCAGCAGCACGATGAGGGGAATGGTCCCGTAGACGGTCCAGCGCACACCGGTGGCGGACCACCTCGGCAGGAACAGCGCGTACAACAGGACCGGGGCGAGGACCGAGGCCGCGACGGTGAACGACAGCGAGATCAGCGTCAGCCTGCCACGGTCGGCGAGGGCCGCCGACAGGACGACGGCGACGACTCCCACAGCCACGATGCCCAGACGCGCCCGCCGGATCTCGCCGGCGGCCGACGAGTTCTTGGCGCCGTGGGCGGACCGGCGGCCCAGGTCGCGCGTGAGACTGGAGGCGGCGGCGAGCGTGATGCCCGCGACGGCCGCGAGGGTCGTCGCGAAGACGGCGCACGCGACGACGGCGAAGAGCATGCTGTGCCGCGCGCCCCCGGCGACGGGGTCGAGAGCGCCCGTCACCATGAGAAGGGCCGTCGCCCCTCCGGGATCGGCCGCTCGGATCGCGTCACGGCCGATGAGGGCGCAGGCTCCGAGCCCTGCCACGACCACTCCGGTACAGACGACGGCGACGGGGCCGACGGCCCAGCCCACGGCGCGCCGCGCGGTGAGGGCGTCCTTGAGCGGGTGCAGCCGCATGGTGAGGTGCGGCAGGCAGGCGGCGCCGATCAGGAGAGTGGCCTGAAAACTGATCAGGTCGAGGCGGCCCGCGAGGGACGGGCCGAAGTGCAGGCCCGGTCGTCCGTAGGCGGTGCCGGCTCCTGAGCGGTCGCGGGCCGCGTCGAAGAGAGCCAGGGGCGACCAGCCGTACCGGGCCAGAACGATCCCCGCGAGGAGCGCGAGGGCGATGAGTACCACGCCGACCTTGAGGATCTGTACGTAGCCCACGCCGCGCATGCCGCCGATCGCGGCGTAGGCGATCATGAGCGCGCCGCCCGCGATCGTGCACGCGGTCAGCGCGCCGTCGGGGAGGCCGAACATGGCGGCCAAGATGCGCCCGGCGGTGGTGAGTTGCACCAGGAGCAGCGGGGTGAGGACGAAGAGGCTCGCGACACCCAGCGCCCGGCGGACGGACGGGTCGTCGAGCCGGTCGGCGAGGAAGTCGCCCAGGGTGAACACGCCGGCGCGGCGCAGCGGTTCGCCCAGGATCCGCATGACCAGGAACAGCGACAGGACCGTGGCACCGGCGAACAGCATGCCGTCGGCGCCGTCCAGGGCGACCGCCCCCGTGGTGCTGAGCAGGGTGGCCGCGGAGATGTAGTCACCGGCGATGGCCAGCCCGCCACCGACCGGCCCGAAGGCGGCGCCGCCTCCCGCGTAGAAGTGCTCGGGGTCGTCCAGGTCGGCCGCCGCGAGCCCGCACAGCAGCAGTGACACGGCGACGAAGCCGAGGAAGACCACGACGGCGAACGACTGCCCGTCGCCGCCGGTCACGGCCGACGCTCCCGTGCGACCGTTCTCCGACGGTGGGCGAGGGTGATGCGGGTGAGGGGAGGGGCCGGAGCGCGCGTCGAGCGGGATGCGGGTGAGGACATGCCGGGCATGGCATCAGCCGCCCGGGCGGGCGTACAGGAGGAGGGGCGTTCTGGCGGCGCCCGCACAGCCAGGCCGAAACCTTGTTGTGCGGTGTCACAAAGGGGCCGGAACGAGGCCGGCGTCCACCCGTGGCCGTACGAGGTGCTGCCGGACGATCTGCGAACCAGCTCAGCGGAGGTCCGCCGCGGTGAAGTGCCGCTGGTACGTCATCCCCCGGTCGGTGCCGCGCAGGACCCAGAACGCGTCGAGGTCCCGCTTCTTCGGATCCAGGTAGCCGGGGGAGCCGATCACCACGTCGAGGTGGCCGTCGCCGTCGGTGTCGAGCAGCGGGCCCAGGACGGTGATGCGGTGCCGGGTGGGGCCGCGGCCGGGCGACGGCGTGGTGCTGCCCGGGACGCCGGGGCTGTCCAGCGTCACCGCACGGATGTCCCCGGCGTCCGCCCGCAGCACGTCGGGGATCAGCCAGACCACGCCGTTGTTGTCGTTGGCGCCGGTCGCCGAGGCCACCAGGTCCGCCTTGCCGTCGCCGAGCGCGGTGTGGGGCCCGGCCCACTGAGGTTCTCGGTCGTCTCCGGCTCACGTTCTTGCGCCCCCCGCTGCCGATGACGACTCGCCCGGCCGTCCCGGGGAGGGGGCGGCCGGACGAGTCTCGGAGTCAGGACGTGGCGCTCACCGCCGTGTCGCGTCCCTCGGCGCGGAGGTCGGGCTGTGGCCCGGCTTCCAGGGCGGTGCGTCGGAGGGATCGGCTGCCGCCTTGCGGTTCAGGGACTGGGCGGTGGTCGGGAGCGTCCAGTTCTGGGCACCGGATCCGTTGCAGGCGTAGAGCTGGAGCTGGGTACCGCCCGCGGTGGAGCTGCCGGGGTCGTCCAGGCAGAGGGTGGATTGCGGGTTGACCAGGGAGTTGTTCGTCCCGGCGCGCCACTGCTGGCTACCTGTGCCGTTGCAGGTCCACAACCGGACCTTGGTGCCGTTGGTGGTGCCGCCGTTGTCCACGTCCAGGCACTTGCCGAGCGAACGCAGGGAGCCGTCCGAGGCGACCGTCCAGTCCTGGGCGTATGTGGCGTTGCAGGCCCACATCTGGGTGGCGGTGCCGTCGGCCGTGCCGGAGTTGGCGACGTCGACGCACAGTCTGCCGCCGCCGGAGGCGGTGACACCGGAAACGACCGGCCCCACTCGGGGGATCGTCGGTGATGTCGTGCCGCCCCCGTAGGACGGCGGTGCGGCTGAACTTGCCGAGGCCCAGCCGGTGTTGGCGCTTGTCCCGAGAGTGAAGTCCAGGGTCCCGCCCGTGGTCAGCGCGGAGGTGGGCGCGTAGGCGTTGTTCCACGCCGAACCGTTCCAGGCTGCGGACTGGACGTAGGGGGCGTTGTCGGCGGCGCCGTTGCCGTTGACGGTCAGCTTCTTGCCGGAGGGCAGGGTGATCACGGCCTGCGGGAAGAGCGGCGAGCCCAGGGCCAGGTCGGCGGTGCCCGGTGTCTGTGGGTACATGCCGAGCGCGGAGAAGACGTACCAGGCGCTCATGGCGCCCAAGTCGTCGTTGCCGTCGGCCAGACCGCCGGGGGTGGCGGACCAGATCTGCTGCTGGACGGCGCGGACGGTGCCCTGCGTCTTCCAGGGCTGACCGGTGTAGTCGTACTCCCAGGGCAGTTCGATGCTGGGCTCGTTGCCGACCCAGGCGTAGCCGTTGGCGCCGGTGAAGCTGCGCAGGACGGTGTCCAGATAGTGGTTCATCGCGGTGTTGCCGCCCTTGGCGCGGGCCAGGTCGCGCACGTTGAAGGGCACCATGCCGGTGTAGATCCAGGAGTCCGCCTCGACCATGTCCGTGCCGCTGGTCGGGTCGAAGCCACCGGTCCAGGAGCCGTTCGCGTTGCGCGGCTCGACGAAACCGGAGGCCGGGTTGAGGACATTGCGCCATTTCTGGGCGCGAGTCGCGTACTTCGACTGGTTCGCGCTGTCACCGAGCGCGCCGGCGAAGGCGGAGAGGGCGAAGTCCGCGGTGTTGTACTCCAGCGTCGTGGCGACCGGCCCGTAGAAGTTGCAGCAGCCGTAGCTGCCGTTGTGCGGCATGAAGCCGGGGGAGTCGAGGTAGTTCAGGCCCGGGCGGTCGTTGTTCGCCTTGGACGCCTGGGCGACCAGTGCGCGCAGCGTCTCGGCGGTGTCGAACTGCCGGGCGCCGAAGGCGTGGTAGTCGGCGATGATCGCGGCCGCGGGGTCGCCGACCATGACGTAGGACTCGCCGTTGTTCTCCGACCACTTCGGGAAGATGCCGGTCTGCCGGTAGTCGTCGAGCATGGACTGGGCGGTGTCGGATGCGGCCTGCGGATCCACCAGGGCCTCCAGCTGAGCCTGGGAGCGGTAGATGTCCCAGCCGGAGTAGTTGCCGTACGCGGCCTGGTGGCCGGAGTCCACGGTGTGGGCCTTGCCGTCGAAGCCCGGGTACTGCCCGTCGGTGTCACTGATCACGTTCGGGTGCAGCAGCGAGTGGTAGAGCGCGGTGTAGAACTGCTGCTGCTGGGCTGCCGTGCCGCCGCCGATCTGCACCCGTCCCAGCTCGGTGTTCCACGCGCTCTGGGCCGCGTTGCGGGTCGCGTCGAAGTCCCAACCGGAGTTCTCCGCCGTGCGGTTGGCCTTGGCTCCGGCGACGGAGACGTAGGAGACGCCGACCTTCGCCTGCACCACGGGGTGCTTGGTGGCGTCGAAGGTGACGTAGCCGTTGTTCGCAGCGGCCTGCGGTGCGACTGAGGTGCCGCTCTTCGCGGTGGCGCCGTGCAGGACGGGGTGGTTCGGCTTCTCCGCCGCGTTCTTGCCCGCGCCCTTGTCGGTCTTACCGCGCAGTGTCGGCGCGGCGGCCGGGGTGCCGCTGGTGGAGAAGGGCTGGTCGAAGACCATGTCGAAGTAGACGGTGTAGGTGTTGCCGGCGCCGCAGAAGCGGCCGCTGGTCACCTGCCCGCTGACCTCGGTGTCGGAGACCTTGGTGAACTGCGTGTTGCTCGCGCCGTTCTGGCTGCCGGTGAGCTTGAAGACCAGATTGGCCTGGGTGGTCGAGGGGAACGAGAAGCGCGCCATGCCGCTGCGCTTGGTCGCCGTCAGCTCGGTGGTGACCTTGTTGTCCAGGGCCACCTTGTACGTGCCCGCCGACGCCGACTCGTTGGCGTGGCTGAAGGCGACGCTCGCCTTGGTGTCGACGGCGCCGACGGTGGGCAGCACCGGCACGTCGCCCGCCGCGCCGCAGCCGGGCCCGGCGATGTGGGTCAGGCTGAAGCCGGTGATCGACTTGTCGTTGTACTCGTAGCCGCCGCCGGGAGGCCGCGAGGGGGTGTCGGGGCTCCACTGCACCATGCCGAACGGTGCGTCGGCGCCCGGGAAGTCGTTGGCCTGGTTCGAGGTGCCGATGAAGGGATTGACCAGGGTGGCCGGGGCGGTGACCAGGGCCGCGGGACGGGGTGCCGCGACCGCGGGGCCGGCCAGTTGGGCCACCGCGAGCGCGCCGGCCGCCACGAGACCGATGCCGAGCGCGGCGGATGACCGTAAGGGACGTCTCATGTCCTTCGTGCCTCCTCGTGTGCGCGGACCGTGGGACGCGGTGCTGGGCCCACCGGCCGGCGCAAGGGGTGACGCAGGAGAGCTGACAACGTTGTCAAAGCGTTGCGGCGGGCTCTCCGGCGATGGTGGGGGGTGCGGAGGTGCGGGGAGGGTCAGGTTCGAGGGGAACGTAGCCATGTGGCGGGGACGCGTCAACGCTGTGCGCAGAAATGCCGAACGGCCGCCTGCCGAGAGCTGGTGTACCGACGCGATACGCCAAGGATTCGGAAACCCGCGTGGATCAATGCCTCCGGTGTCCGCACGCGGAGTGCCGCCACCGGTGTTTACCTGGAGTGCGGACAGAAAACTCCCGCGTCGACGGCATGACGTCCGGGCTCTCGGAAAACCCGCGAGTCCTCCACCGAAAGGCTCCCACCATGGCCAAGCCGCTGATCGTCATCACGGGTGCCAGTTCCGGTATCGGCGCCGCCACCGCACGCCTGCTCTCCGGGCAGGGGCACCCGCTGCTGCTCCTCGCCCGACGGCTGGACAAGCTCGAGGGGCTGAACCTGCCCGACGCGCTGTGCCGCAAGGTCGACGTCACCGATCGCGCCGCCGTCGCGGCCGCGGTCCGCGAGGCCGAAGAGCGGTACGGCCCGGTGGACGCTCTGATCAACAATGCGGGGGCCATGCTGCTCGGCAGGATCGTGGACCAGCCCGAAGACGAGTGGGATCGCATGATCGACCTCAACGTCAAGGCGCTCCTTCACGTGACGCGCGCCGTTCTGCCGGGCATGATCGACCGCAGGGCCGGCACGGTGATCAACATCAGTTCGATCGCCGGCCGTAAGACGTTTCCCAACCACACCGCGTACGTCGGCACCAAGTTCGCCGTGCACGCGATGTCGGAGAACCTGCGCGAAGAGGTCGCCCCGTCCGGAGTCCGCGTGGTCACCATCGCTCCGGGAGCGGTGGAGACCGAGCTGCTTTCGCACACCAGCGACGAGCAGATCAAGAACGACTACGCGGAATGGAAACAGTCCGCCGGTGGCGCCCTCGATCCGCAGGTCGTGGCGGAGGCGATCGCGTACGCCTATCAGCAGCCGCCGAACGTCACCATCCGTGAGATCGTCCTCGCCTCGACCGGCCAGGAATCCTGAGAGCTGGGCGTGGTCAGAGCCGTAGCGTGACGAAAAGGGTGGTCCCGCGCACCGGGTCCACCTCCTTCCTGTCGGTCTCGGTGAATCCGATCTTGGCGAGCACCCGGCGAGAAGCGGTGTTCCAGTCCCAGACGGTGGCCCACAGCCGCTCGTACCCAGACGATCGCGCCCATTCCAGAACCGCCAGCGAGGCCTCGGTCGCGTACCCCCGACGCTGGCTTCGCTTCAGCAGTTCGAATGCGATCTCCGGCTCACCCGTCGCCCCTCGGCCGGTGTCGATCAGCCCGCAGTAGCCGATGACGTCACGGGATTCCTTCCGTTCCACCGCCAGCAGGCCGGTCGTCCCCACCGTGTCGGTGCGGATCGCGTTCGGTCCACAGTTCACGCTGAACGGCAGCTTCCTCCACCCGCCACGGCCTGAGCAGCAAACGGCTGGTCTCAAGGACGACTTCACTGCCCGGCGCGACTGGTGTCATGACGGTAACCGTCTCACGGGTCGAAAACGCCGTCGTGCCAGGGCCATTGATTCCGCCGCTGCTCAATCCCCGTAGTGCATGACGAGTAGTCAGGAAGCGTCGAGGGGACGCCATTTGGTCCGTACCAGCATCTTGACGCTCACTTACTTCACTTCTTAAATCAACAAATGAAACGCCTTCACCTCCACCTCGGCCGTGGCCCATGAGTGCCCGACCGCCCAGGAAGGACCGAGACGTGAGACCCCACCACTTGCTTCGCAGATGCCTGCTCGGCGCCTTATCCACCCTTCTGGTCACTTCCGCAGCAACCGGCCTCGCCCACGCGGGGCCTTCGGATGCCGCTGCTGTGACGTTCTCCGACACCTTCGACGGCGCCGCCGGCAGTGCGGTCAACTCGTCGAAGTGGACGCTGGAGACCGGAGACAACGTCAACAACCACGAGCGCCAGTACTACACGTCCGGCACGAACAACGCGGCCCTGGACGGTCAGGGCCATCTGGTGATCACGGCGAAGAAGGAGAATCCCGCCAACTACCAGTGCTGGTACGGCACATGCCAGTACACCTCGGCCCGACTGAACACGTCGGGAAAGTTCAGCGCCCAGTACGGGCACGTCGAGGCCCGCATGAAGATTCCGCGCGGACAGGGCATGTGGCCCGCCTTCTGGATGCTCGGCACCGACATCGGCTCGGTCGGCTGGCCCAACTCGGGTGAGATCGACGTGATGGAGAACGTCGGCTTCGAACCCTCCATCGTCCACGGCACCATCCACGGGCCCGGCTACTCCGGCTCGGCCGGCGTAGGAGCCGGCTACTCGCTGCCGGGCGGTCAGGCCTTCGCCGACGCCTTCCACACCTTCGCCGTCGACTGGGCACCGAACTCGATCAAGTGGTCGGTCGACGGAGTGGTCTACCAGACGCGCACACCTGCCGACGTGAGTGGCAAGACCTGGGCGTTCAACAAGCCGTTCTTCCTGATCCTCAACCTGGCCGTCGGCGGCTACTGGCCGGGTGATCCCAACAGCTCCACGACCTTCCCCGCTCAACTGGTCGTCGATTCGGTGTCGGTGACGACGAGCGACACTCCCGCTCCCACCGGCGGCGCGATCCGGGGCCTCGCCGGCAAGTGCGTGGACGTCGCCGCAGCCAACTCCGCCAACGGCACCCCGGTCCAGCTCTACGACTGCAACGGCACGGCCGCGCAGCAGTGGACCGTGGGCTCCGACGGCACCATCCGCGCCCTCGGCAAGTGCCTCGACGTGAACAGCGGCGGCACCGCCGACGGCACGCCGGTCCAGCTCTACGACTGCAACGGCACCGCCGCGCAGAAGTGGGTGGTCAGTTCGGCGAAGGACATCGTCAATCCGCAGGCCAACAAGTGCCTCGACGTGACGGGCAACAACTCGGCCAACGGCACCCGGCTGCAGATCTGGACCTGCTCGGGCGGCGCCAACCAGAAATGGACGGTGGGCTGACCGGCACGGAGGCGGAGTTCGGCACGGGCCCGATCCGGCGTGCGGTGCGCCCCGGTGACGGCCCGCGTCCGGTGTTCTACCGGGTGAGGTGGGCGCTGACGACGACGTTGCCCCTGTACTGCCGGCGTGCGCGGTCGAAGCCGCCGCCGCAGGTGATCAGGCGCAGTTCGGGGCGTCCGGTGTCGGCGTACACCGTGTCGTCGGGGAAGTCGGCGGCGTCGTACACGTTGATGGAGTCGATGGTGAAGCGAGCGGTGGTGCCGTCGGCGCGGGAGATCGTGATACGCATGCCGGAGCGGAGGGCGCCGAGGTTGTAGAAGACTGCGGGTCCTGCGGGGATGTCGACATGTCCGGCGATGATGGCGGTGCCCCGGGTTCCGGGGGAGGGGCCGTGAGCCCACCAGCCGGCGAGGTTCGCGTCTGTCTCCGGCGGGGCCGCCAGGTGGCCGTCGTCCTGGAGGGCGAGGTCGGTGAGCGGGGCGTCGACGCCGATGGCGGGGACGGTGACGCGCAGCGGGCGTGCGGCCGGCAGGGGCGCGGCTGCGGCTTCGTGTGGGCCGCCGCTCTGCTGGGCGGCGGACGTGGGTTGTGGTGGCCCCTGTTCGGTGGTCGTGAAGGCGAAAGCGACCGAGGCGATCAGGACCAGGAACAGACCCTTGATCACTTTGCTCACTCGCCGCCCGCCGGGCGGAGCTGATCCAGCGTTGAAGGCAGACACCCGCTCTCACCTCCCTCCCGATGGCCCAGGGTCTGCGCCGGGCGCGCGCCGCCTGGGAGGTCGTGCCCACCCTCGTGGGCGGCGCGCATCAGGCGTTGCCGGTCAGTGGTTGCGGGAGGACCTGGCGCGGCGTACGAGCGCGTAGCCGGCGGCCGCGGCGACGGCGATGCTGCCTCCGGCAGCCAGCGCGGACGTGGAGGAGTCGCCGCTGGTGGACCCGCTGCCGGTGTGCATGGCGCCGGTGGGCTTGTGCGTGGACGGGGCGGTGGGGGTGGGGTTCATGACGGTGTCACCGCAGATGCGCTGGGCCTCGGAGGCGGCGGAGTCGGACTTCTGTTTGAGCTGGTCGACGTTGTCCTGCTCGGCCTGGCCCGGGTGTCCGCCCGCGTTGATCTGCTTCTGGTAGTCGGCGACTGCGGCCTTGTAGGCGGACTCGGCTTCGGTGGCGGCCGCGGTGGCCGGGTCGCACTGGGAGTCGGACGCCGTGGCCATCGGCGCGGCGATGAGCAGGGCGGTGCTTGCCAGGACGGTGCCGGTGGCTATCTTCAGCGAACGCATCAGCGCATTCCTCCATCAGGAGCCGGCCGCGACCACAGTCGTGCCGCTTTCGGTGAGCCGCTCCTCGTATCGACTCAACGGCCCCTGAGCGGCGCGCGCAGAGGGGCCGGTGGCCGGGAGGTGCGGCGATGCGCGTGGTTCGTGCAGCGCTGGCGCAGTTCAGCGGCGTAGCAGTACTGCGCCCGAGTGAACGCCGCCCGCGTTGCGCCGAACGGACGGCGGGCACAGCGGTTCGGCCCCGTTCACGTGGTGCGGGTCGCGCGGGGCTGCCCGCGGAGAGGAGAACGGTGTGGTTTTCTGCCCGCGCTCAAGGACGGCAGTGCCATGCTTCTCGCAGGCGTCGTACGGCCTGCCCCCGGGACTGTGCGGCGCCCACATGCGAGCTCTCGCCCTCCCTCGGTCAAGACCCGGCCATGACAGCCGGGCCGCAACCGAGGGTCTTCTCCGGGGGTGGTCAGTGGACGGGCATCGTCAGCAGCTGAGGTTGCCGCCCGTGGGGACGCCGAGGATCGAGGCGAAGCTCTGGTAGGCGTTGATCCGGCTCTGGACCTGGGCGGGGTTGCCGCCGTTGCATTCGATGCTGCCGTTGATCGACCGGATGGTCTCGCCGAAGCCGGCGCCGTTGACCATGGCGTTGTGTCCGGTCATGGTGCCGGGGCCGGTCTGGGTGTTCCAGTACCAGAGGCCGGTCTTCCAGGCGACCGCCGGATCGGTCTGCACGAGGTTCGGGTTGTTGAGCAGGTCGATGCCGAGAGCGTCGCCCGCCGCCTTGTAGTTGAAGTTCCAGCTGAGCTGGATCGGACCGCGCCCGTAGTACGCGGACTGGCCCGCCGGGCAGCCGTAGGAACGGGAAGTGTCGCAGTAGTGGGAGTAGTTGGCGGTGTTCTGCTCGACGACGTAGACCAGGCCGCCGGTCTCGTGGCTGACGTTGGCGAGGAAGGCCGCGGCCTCCTGCTTCTTGACGGTGTCGCTGCCGGTGGTGGTGAAGCCGGGGTAGGCGCTGAGCGCGGCGGTCAGGCCGCTGTAGGTGTAGAAGGAACTCCGGTTCGGGAACATCTGGTTGAACTGGGCCTCGCTCACGACGAACGAGCCGTTGGTGGGAGGCGTCGTGCCGCCGCCGCAGGTGTACGGGTCCCAGTACCAGGTGCTGATCGTCGGGTCGTAACCCGGGTTGTCGTGCGACGCCTTGTAGTAGCTGCCGTTGGTGTACTTGACGATGTCACCGGCTGCGTACGCGCGGCCCGCGACCCACGCCGGGTAGTCGCAGCTGCTTCCGCCGCCGCTGCCCCCTGAACCGCCGGTGCAGGAGCCCTGGTCGGACCAGACTCCGGAGCCGCCGGCCGACGGCGTCTCGCCCTGCGTCCACCACTTGGCCTGCCAGTTGTGGCCGTTGTAGGACGCCGTGGAGCCACCGGTGTAGACCGCGGACGAGTTCCAGCTTGCCGCACAGGTGGCGGCTGACGCGGTGGTTGTCATCGGCCCCAGGAGGGCGATTCCCACCGCGACGGCTAGGGCGGTGAGGAGGGCGAGGAGGCGCTGTCTGGACATTGACCACTCCTTGCAGGGGTGAGTGTGACCGTGTCTCCCGACTCAAGCGAAATGGTATGGACCTGTCAAGGTCTAGACCAAGTAATGGTGCGGAAAGGACGTGCCCGATGAGAAGGAGCCGCCGCCCACCCGGACGTCACCGAGTGGCCCGACAAATCGGGGGAACCGGTAGCTCATGGGCGACTTAATCAAAGTCCTACTTGTGATCGTTGCCGTCGGACTCGTGGTCCTCGGCGGGTGGGCGCAGTCGGACAGCTTCCGCGACTACTTGCGTCGGCGCCGCACTCACTGACCGACAACGTCCTCTCTCGCGCTCACCGCCGTCGTGGTGTTCGATCGTCCGCCCCTTGTCGGCCAGCCACCGGGGTGGCCGGCCGCTCCGGTGGGACGCATCGCCGCCAGGCAGAGGCGGCGCGAGGAACTCACTTCACCACGACGTTGTCCCCGGACGAAGTCGACGGCCCGGTGGTGGTGTTGCCGTAGTACGCCCAGCGCCACGTGCCCGTCTTGGAAGCCTTCACGGTCGTCCTGAGATTCCCCGAACCGTTCGCATACACCTTCTTCACCGTGGTGTAGGAGGCGCTACCGGTGGGCTTGAACTGAAGGCTCACCAGACGGCCTGCGTAGGACACGTATTTCCTGGTCTCCCAGTTGGCCCGCGTGACCTTTCCGGTCACGGTGATGGTCTTGCCCTTGGAGACCGGTTCCGGCGAGGCGTTCACGAACAGGCGGGAGTTGCGCTTGACGTAGGCCGTGAGTCCCTCGTCGTCGGTGTCACCGCCGCCGCCCTGGAAGTGCACCTCGGCCGCGACCTTCCAGGCCCCGGCCTCGCTGTTGTACATGTCCCATTCGCTCGGGTCGAAGTACATCGTCTCCTTGAAGTCGCAGACGCCCGAGCTCACCGTGATGCAGTCGCTCGTCTCGATGGCGTGCCACAGCCGATCATCGGCCTTGCCGCGGTACAGGAACACGGCCGGCCACTTCCACTTGTGGGTGGTCGCCATCCGGAAGGAAGCGGGCACCGCGACCTCCTTCGACACCCCGATCACGATCGGCTTGCCACCGTTCACCTGGACACGGGTGAACGAGACCCCGCCCTCTGCCGCCCCGGCCGGCACCGCGGCCACGGCCGTGAACAGCGCCGCCGCGCCACCGGACACGACGGCTCTCCAGACCTTCTTCCCCACCTGATCCCCGATCTCTGTACCGAAAGGCGCCGGAGGATCATCCTCCGGCGCCTTTCAGACAGCCGTGACCCGCACCGGGTTGTGCGCTCGTTGATCACAGTCGGGCATCAGACGGACCGCGCCAGGGGGAGTGCCTCTGGTCGCTGCCCGTCAGCCGGTTGGGGTGTGCCCGTTTCATGCCCGGTGCTGGTCGGGCGAGCCGTGGGTGCCCCGAGTGGTTGATCAGAGGCGGGCGCGGGACTCACGGCCGGGGGCGAAGGGCCCGCCGCGACCGGGCCTTTCATCCATATCTCTGGATCAATGCGGCGCTGTCACGCGTCTGTGATGTTTCATATGGAATGCCTTGATGTGAGGCTCCTAGCTTCATGAGTACGCGGTCCACACGACGCGTTCGACTCAGCCAACCCGCTCGATTCGTTCGACTCATGGAAAGGGGCCGGCGCATGCAGACCTCTCGTATTCTCCGCACGTCTCTGGCATCCGCCGTTCTCGGCCTCGGCGCCGTGACCGCCGTCGCCGCCACCGCCCAAGCCGCTCCTCCGACCGCCGCTCCCGCGGCCGCCGCCCGGCACAGCACTCAGGCAGGCCACACCGAGACCCTGCCGCTCAGTGACGGCAGCTCCGCACACGTCACCAAGCTGGCGAACGGCACCTACCAGGCCTGGATCACGCACAAGGGTGTGCGGATCGCGGCGCTCGACTCCGCGCACAAGTCCCAGCGCGTACACGGCTACACGTATGAGCTCAACCAGGCGAACGGCTTCGTCGGCGTGGTGCACCCCGGCGGCTGGCACAGCGAGCAGAACGTGCCGCAGCACCAGAGCAAGCACCACACGAAGCAGACCGGCAAGACCCGCGACGTGCGGCTCGGGGACGGCGACATCGCCCACGTCACCAAGCTGCCCAACGGCACCTACCAGGCCTGGATCACCCGGCACGGAGTGCGCATCGCCGCCCTGGACGCCGGCCACACCATGGCCCGCGCCCACGGCCACCACTACACCCTCAACGCCCACACCGGCGCCGTCCACGTGCGCTGACGCTCCACCCGCCCTGGCCCTGCTCCTACCACTGGGGGCAGGGCCCGGGCGGGCTCGACCGGGAGAACGTCGCTGTCGTCTGAACCGTTCGAGCGCGGGTGGGACGAGCCCTGGTATCGGGTGCGCATGGAGCACTGCCAGGTGTCGTTCCTGCCCGGCGAAGGTGAGGACTCGGCCTGATCGAGAACGACGAATTCTCGGAGATCTTCCAACGGGCGGGAGATCACTGATCTCAGCCGCGGGCGGCAGCGCCGAGGATCCGTTCAACGAGGCGGCACACCGGGAGCGCCCAGGAAGCACGCCCGAGCTACGTCCTTGATCCACCGGGCGGGCCTCAGCCCGGCAGCGTGGGCGGCTCACCTGTGGTCCAGATGGCCCGCACCGACATGCGGCTGAAGCGCCAGCCCTCCTCTGTACGTCGCAGCTCCGCCTCGTAGGTACCGCCCACGGTGAAGAGGGGGTTCGCGTCCGCGCCCCGTGCTCGGAGCGTGGAGTCGAGGTGGACGTGGGTCATATGGGCGTTCCAGGACGCACGGGCTGTCCGCGCGCCCGGCTCTGCCCGGAACAGGACGTCGGAGGAGATGTGCAAGGTGGCGGCGAATCGGCCGATGGCCTCCTCCAAATGACGCACGGCATCGGCTCCCTCGGCCACGCCGAGCGGCGTCGTCGTGCGCAGATCATCGGTGAAGTAGGCCTCGGCCCAGCCCTCGTCGAACCTCTGCTCGTCCAGGGTGCGGAAGAAGGCGCTGATGAGGGTGGCGACTTCGGAGTGGTCCCTGAGTTTCGCGGTGCTGCTCAGCATCTCGTTCATAGCTCGATCATGGGACCTCAGCCAAGCTTGAGGTCAAGACGTGTTGATCGAGATCCGCCGGACAGGCCGTAGTGCCGGGGCTGTGCACACGAAAGCTTCGCTCCGCGCGCCGGCTGGGCGCCAGACCTGTGGCAGCCCAGACCGGCGGTCGGGGACGCCGTCACGCAGGAGAGCCGAGTGGCGGGTGATCGAGCACGCGGGGCTTGTACTCGACCAGCTGGATGCGGCCGTCGAAGGTGCGGTGCTCGATCATCTCGAGAGCGACGTCCGGGTAGTCGTCGTAGATCCGCTCCTCACCCGTGGCGCCGGTGATCACCGGGAACATCACGACCCGGAAGCGGTCGACGAGTCCGGCGCTGAGCAGGGACCGGCACAGGCTGAGGCTGCCGATCGTGCTGAGGAGCCCCGAGCCACTCGACTTCAAGGCCCGGACTGCTTCGACGGCGTCGTCCCGGACGAGCGTGGAGTTGGCCCAGGTCAGTGGCTCCTTCAGCGAGGAGGAGAACACCAGCTTGGTCGCTTGGGTGAGCTCGTCGACGGACGCCTCTTCTTCGGGCCTGAACTCGTCCTGGCCCTCCGGGACCGCGCCCGCGGCGAAGCCCGACATCAGGCGGTAGGTGTTCGCTCCCATCAGGTAAGTGGCCTCGGGCTGCTCCCCGAGCCATGCGAGGTATTCAGGGCCTTCGAGGCCCCAGAACCCGGGCCATCCCTCGCCCGACGCGTAGCCGTCGAGGGACGTGATGAAGTCGACGAGGAGTTCCGGCACGACGGTGTCCTTTCGCGGGTGTGTCACGAGTGTGGACCGGTGGGGAGCCGCAAACTCATCGGCCGCGCCGCGCGCCAGGCATCTCCAGCGCCTGCTACGAGGTGCACCAGATCGCTCGAACGCGGTGCAGGGGGTCGGCGTCGGTGTGCGGAGTGGTGTCCCAGATGCGGGTCTCGCGCAGTGACGCGGTGTACGGGGGCCAGTCGGTGCCTGGGTCGAGGTCGCGGATGAACGCCGTCCAGGCGGCGTGCACGGCGTCGGCGAGGTGCTGGGGCGGACGGTCGCCGAGGGCGGCGGTGACGCCTTCGGCGTGCAGGAGGTCGAAGGCGAACGGCAGGTCCGTGCAGTGATGGGCCAGGCCGGTGAAGCCGGGCGCGGTGGAGCGCAGCCGGAACTCGTAGAGCCAGGTGGGCCGACCGCGCCGGGCACGGGCCTCGGCGAGGGCGAGGCCGGGCGCGCGGAAGAGGCTGTCGGTCATGGCCTGGCTCTGCAACACGCCGGGTTCCCCGCCGCCGTACGTCTCGAGGAAAGCACGGATGCCCGCTTCGTCGAGGCCGAGGGCGGCGAGCACGGCGCGCAGGCTCTCGGCGGTGGCGTCGGGCTGCGGGGCGGCGTTGAACTCGTGTGCGGTGAAGCCGAGCATCACAGGGATGTCGGCTCCCGCGTCCCCCGTGGTCAGCGCGTCGGGGACGGGCTCGGGAATCAGTCGGCCGTCGGCGAACGGGGCAAGGGCCAGGGGCGTGCCGGGGGAACTGGACGCGTCCTGAAGCGCGAGGAGTTCGGCGTCGGAGAGGTTCTCCAGGGCGGCCGCGGTCACGGCGCTGCCGGTGTGCTCGGCGAGCCGCCGGGTGACGGCCTCGGCGGCCTCCCGGCTCTGGGGCCGCATCACGGCGCCGGACGCCGAGATCGCTGCGCGGAACAGACCGCGGGCCGCGGGGGTGGCGAGGAGCGTCTGCACGGCGCCGCCGCCCGCCGACTGGCCGGCGATCGTCACCTTGCGCGGGTCGCCTCCGAAGGAAGCGATGTTCTGCTGGACCCATTCGAGGGCGGCGATCCAGTCGCGTACGCCCCGGTTGTCGGGCGCGTCGGGCAGGTGCAGGAAGCCCTCGATGCCGAGCCGGTAACCGATCGAGACGACGACGATGCCGTCGCGGTTGAACGAGTCGCCGTCGTACCAGGGGCTGGCCGCGCTGCCGGCGAGGAAGCCGCCGCCGTGGATCCACACCAGCACGGGGTGTCCCGCGCCCGGCGCGGTGTCGGGGGTGAAGACGTTGAGGTTGAGGATGCCCTCGCCCGGGATGCTCGGTTCGGGGATGGTGGTGACGTCGAACAACTGGCGGCGCTGCGCGGTGGGCCCGTACGCGGTGGCGTCGCGCACGTCCGTCCAGGGCTCGGCCGGTACGGGTGCGGCGAAGCGCAGCGGCCCGACGGGCGGCTGGGCGTAGGGGATCCCGAGGAACCGTGCTCCGTGGGCGCGGCGCTCGCCGCGGACGGGGCCGGCGCTCGTGCGGACGACGGGCTGGGACGACGTGGCGATGGTGGTCATGGGTTGTTCTCCGGACGGTTGTGGGGGTACGGCGCTGGGGGTGGCCGTCCGCGGGCCCTCGGGTCAGGGAGAGGGGCGCGGACGGCCGGTCGGGGTCAGGAACGCGGAGCCTCGTGCTCGACGTACCACTTCAGGCGGGCCAGTTCGCGCTGCCCGGCCCCGTCGGCACGCACACCGTAGGTGCGGTCGGCGGTGATGGGGGCGACGGCGATGTGACCCTGGTCGAGCAGAGCGGTGGAGTCGGCGTTCTCGACGGTCTCGGTGCAGTCGCTGGCCGGCTTGTCGTCGCAGACGCCGGGGACGATGTCGAAGAGGTCGCCGCCCGGCGTACGGGCCTCGTAGGCGTGCCAGACCTTCTTGCCGTGGCCGACCCTCGTCCACACCGGAGGCTTGGCCTTCTGCCCGGCGCTGACGTCCGGGTAGTCGACCTTGAGCGCGAACCGGTCGGTGAACAGGCCCCGCTCGCGCAGTCCGGCGATGAAGCCGGCGGCGAAGCGGGCGTGGGCGCGGTAGTTGGCGACCGGGAAGTCGCGCTGGCTCGCGTCGCCGGACGAGGAGAGGGCGACGGCGGGGACGCCCTCGTCGACGGCGGCGACCGCGGCACCGACGGTTCCCGAGTCGTTGACCTGGGCGCTGATGTTGGGGCCCGAGTTGATGCCGGTGACGACCAGATCGGGGCCGTCCTTCCAGCCGGCCCGGGCGGCGAGACCGCCGCGCAGGGCGAACTTGACGGTGTCCGCCGGGGTGGCGCTGGGCGAGTCCGGGCCGCACGGGCCGGTGGCCAGGCACACCCCGTAGACGGGCGATCCGGAGCGGGTGCCGGAGCAGTCCTTCTCGTACCCGGCGCGCGGCTGGGGGCGGTGGCTGAGGGAGAGCGTGCCGCCGTTGGTGACGGCCGTGCCCTTGCCGGACTGCACCTGCCAGGGCGCGATGGCGACGACGTCCGCACCGGCCGCGCACAAAGCCCTGCGGATCTCGTACAGGCCGAGCCCGTCCGCATTGCTGGGCTTCGAGGCCTGCATGGAGTCGTCGTTGGAGAGCAGGACACGCAGGCCCGCGAGAGGGCGGGACGACCGGTCGGACCGCGGGGAGCCGTCCGGAGTGGTCGCGGAAGCGGCCACGCCCGTGCAGGCGAGAGCGGCGGTGGCGGCGAGAACGAGAAGGGTGCGTCTGCGGCGTGGGGCGCGAGTCATGGCTGTGGTCCTCTGCGTGCGGCTCGGATGGTCGGACGGTGCGGGACCGGGGGCGGCTTGCGGGGCTGGATGTGCGCCGCCCCCGGTGGTTCAGAGGGACAGTCCGGTTCCGTACGGGAAGACCGGGTCCTGGGTGGAGTTCGGTACGTCGCTGGGGGAGGCCGCGACGGCGGCCATGGAGCGCGGAAGCTCGTACGGCAGGCGGCCCTCGGGCACGGCACGGCCGAAGACGACGTCGAGCAGGGCGGCGTCGCTCGCTCCGTAGTCGGCGACGACCGCGGCGGCGCGCTCGGCGATCTCGGGGATGACGGCGGGCCGTTCGAGGTGGAGGAGGACGATGGTCGGTACGGCGTCGAGGACGGCGAGGACGGGCTTCAGCTCCTCCTCGGTGAAGTCCAGCCGGCCGGTGTGGAACAGCGCCTCGAACTTGTTGTCGCGGTGCTCGTACGGAGTGTGCAGGCGCAGCACGGCCAGGTCGGCGTCGGCCGGGGTGTCGGTCAACTCCCCGTACGCGGACGCGGCCTGTGCGTCGACGCCCTCCACGTACAGCTTCGGGCGTGGCCGGGCGACCGGCAGCGTGGCGTCGCGGTTGACCAGGACGGTGAGCGAGCGGCGCTGTGCGGCCTCGCCCGCGGTACGGAACTCGTCGGCGCCGACGATCTCCTCGGCCAGGCCGGGATCGACGTACGGCTGGTCGAACAGGCCGAGGACGAACTTCTCGCGCAGCAGACGCCGTACGGAGGCGTCGACGCGCTCCTCGCTGATCCGCCCGGAGCGGACGAGTCCGACGACGACCTCCGGACAGGCCTCACCGCCGAACTGGTCGGCGCCCGCGTCCAGTGCCTTCGCGGTGCGCTCGGCGAGCGTGAGGTGCTCGACGCCCCAGGCCCGGGCCCCGTGCCTCTCGCCGAAGATCGTGGCGTCGGTGAGCAGGCCCCAGTCGGCGCAGACGATCCCGTCGAATCCGAGGCGCTCACGCAACAGCCCGGTGACGACGCCCTTGTTGAAGCCGAATCCGACCTCCTCCCAATCGGTGCCGACGGGCTGTCCGTAGTACGGCATCATCTGGGAGGCTCCGGCGGCGATGGCGGCCTTGAACGGCTCCAGATGCAGGTCCCGCATGCCGCCCGGATAGATCTGCTCCTTGCCGTGCGGGAAGTGCGGGTCCTCGCCGTCCTTCTGTGGGCCGCCGCCGGGGAAGTGCTTGACCATGGTGGCCACGCTGTCGCTGCCGAGGGTCTCGCCCTGGAAGCCGCGGATGTACGCCTGGACGAGTTCGCTCGTGAGGGCGGCGTCGGATCCGAAGGTGCCCGACTGGCGTGCCCAGCGAGGCTCGGTGGCCAGGTCGATCTGCGGATGCAGGGCCACGCGGAGGCCGACGGCCAGGTACTCGCGGCGGGCGATGTCGGCGAAGCGGTGGACGAGTTCGGGGTCGCGGACGGCGGCCAGCCCTGTCGGCTCCGGCCAGGCGGAGAACGCTCCGGCGCTGATCGAGGCGCCGATGTTGGTGGTGAAGGAGTGGCGGGGGTCGGTGGAGACGGTGACCGGGATGCCGAGCCGGGTGGCGGCGGCGAGTTCCTGGACCGCGTTGTGCCACTCGGCCATCTGCCGTGGCCCGGTGCCGCCCAGGAGGTTGAAGTGGCTCAGCAGCTTCGAGCCGATCAGGCCGCTGGTGTCGGTGGGGATCATGGCCGTCTCGTCGCCCGCCTCGACGGGGTGTCCGTCGGCGTGCAGGGGCAGCATGGTGTGGAACAGCTGGCCGGCCTTCTCCTCCAGTGTCATCCGGGCGAGCAGGTCGGTTACCCGCTCGTCGACGGGCAGGGCGGGGTTCTGGTACGGGTGGCCGTCATTGCGCGGTGCGGGGGTCATGAGGGGTTCTCCAGGGTTCTACGAAGGGCTGGGGGCGGGTGGGTTCAGCGCACGCCGCGGATCGGTATGACGGACAGGGCCCCGACGACGGTGACCAGCGCGCCTGCCGCGAACAGGGCGTCGTAGCCGCCGAGGGAGGCGACGACGAGGGAGGCCAGGAACGGGCCGATGATCTGGGGGCCGGCGTTGGCGATGTTGAGGACGCCCATGTCCCGTGCCGCGTCGTCGGCGCTCGGCAGGACCAGGGTGACCAGAGCCGTGTCCACCGCCATGAAGCAGCCGAACGACAGTCCGGTGACGGCCGCGAAGACGAGCATGCCGGTCCAGGTGGGGCTGGCCACCGGAATCATCATGCCGAGCGCGGTGAGGACGCAGGAGACCGCGATGAACGGCTTGCGCCGGCCGATCCGGTCGGACAGCAGCCCGCCGACGACCGTCGCCAGCAGCATGCACAGGGCGTTGAGCGGGGACAGGATCGTCATGGCCGCGGCGGGATCGAGGTCCGCGGGCAGACTGATGTGGTCCTGAAGGATGTACAGCTGGAAGAGCGTCACCATGAAGTAGCCGAGCATCATCAGGAACCGGCCGATGAACGCCCACCGGAAGTCGCCCGCCTTCAGAGCGGTGCCGAACGCCGCGAGCTGCCGCACCAGCGGCACCGCCGCCACGGCGGGGAGGCGCTGCTCGCGCACCAGAGACGTGAACAGCACGGCCACCACGGCGATCACCGCGCCGAGGGCGAGATATCCGGTGTGGAGGGCGTCGGGCGCGAAGGAGGCGGCGAGCGTGACGCCGGCGATCACGCCGAGCGGGGTGCCGATGCCGACCATGGCCGATGCCAGGCCCCGCCGTTCAACCGGTACGCGGTCGGGGACGACGGCGGTGATCGCGGCCTGGTAGACGTTCATCATCGCCTGCACCAGGCACCAGCCGATGGTGACCAGGAGCAGGGTGCGCATCGCGCCGAGCAGGGCGAGTGCGCCCAGGGCGGCGAGCCCGCCGCCCAGGATCCACGGATTCCGCCGCCGGGACCGGTCCGACAGCAGTCCCGCCAGCGGGTTGAAGAGGGTGGCGAAGACCGCGGAGACGCCGGAGACGAGGCCGAGGTTGGCGACCTTGTCCGCCGGGTCCAGCAGTTCCACCTGCAGCGGCAGCAGCACCTGGCCGACGCCCATGTAGACCATGTACATCGCGGTGTTCCCGAGGGCCAGCATGGCCAGCAGCCGGGTGAGCGCACCACCGCCGGGACGGTCGGCCGACGCTTTCCGTGCCGGTATCTGGGTCGCGGATCTACTCATGACGGTCTCCTTGAAACACGGCGCAGCCCCGGTAGGGGGAGGGAGGGAAGGCGCGGTCGCGGCAGGGCAGGGCGGAGCAAGGGAGCGGGAACGGCGACCACATTAGTTACACGTGTCAGCAACGAATGGGTACTGTGTAACACCCCGGTCCGCTCTTGCCTAGACGTCGGGGGAAATCCGAAACAGGACCGTTGTTGCACGTGTAACAAAAGCCTGATTGGCGACCTGCCCTCGTGAGTGCTCGGGCGGCGCGTGCCGCCCGTGTGTGACGCGTGTAACGTGCAGGTGCAGCGCACGACGCACGCGCTGTGCGCTCAGCAGGCGACAGATCGAACGCGAGGAGAACGATGGTGGCGAACTCGGTCACGAGCACGGACGTGGCCCGGCTCGCGGGGGTGTCACGCGCCACCGTGTCCTTCGTGCTGAACAACACCCAGACGCACCGGGTCAGTGAGGCGACGCGCACCCGGGTGCAGGAGGCTGCCCGGCAGCTGGGCTACGTGCCGCACGCCGCCGCCCGGGCCCTGCGCGCGGGCCACAGCAATCTGGTGCTGATCCCGGCCTCGGTGTCCGCGGTCGGCCACTTGGTCAGCACATGGCTCGACGCGTTGCACAGCGAGCTGGAGGAACGCGGGTACACGGCCGTTCTGCACGCGGGACGGTACGCAGACGCCTCCGCGGGCGCGCGGGCCTGGGCCGAGTTGCGGCCGGCGGCGGTCCTGGCGCTGGACGGCGACCGCCTCACGGCTCAGGCGGTTCAGGTCCTGCGCAGCGCGGGCGTGGGCGCGGTATTGGCCCTGGCAGCCCATCCCGTGGAGGGCGTGCACGCGCTGCCGTTCGACCATGCCCGCATCGGAGAGATCGCCGCCGAGCACCTGGTCGCGCGAGGACGACGACGCCTCGGGGTGATCATGCCGCGTGAACGGGGCCTGGACACATTCGCCCGCCCCCGTCTGGAGGGCGTTCGAGCCGTCGCCGCGCGCAGCATCGCGACCGTGACCGAGGTCCCCATGGAGTACACGCGCGCGTCAGCCTCCGAACTGGCCGCGGCCTGGGGCGATCTCGGGCTCGACAGCGTGTTCGCCTACAACGACGAGTACGCCGCGCTCCTCCTGCACGCGCTGCAGGGCGCGGGCTTCACCGTTCCCGGCGACGTGGCGGTTGTCGGCGCCGACGACCTGGTGACGGCAACCCTCCAGAACCCTCCGCTCACCACCGTCCGCCTGCCTTTCATCTCGCCGGCCTTGGTCGCGGACATCATCGACGCACAGATCAACGGAACCGCCGTGCCTGACGCCCCGCCCGCCGAAGCCGTCCTCGTTCCCCGCGCGTCGTCGTGATCCGTCGAGGGAAAGTGGGCCGGATACCTGGACCCCTGCCCCAGCCGTCGAACCTGCGGGCAGACTGAGCTGATGCATCTCCCCGCCGAAGCCGTCGCCGCTACAGCGCTGATCGAGGTCGTCCGCATCTCCGGTCTGCCCGCCGGCCCGGATACCCCCTACCCCGGCACGACGGTCGCCCACTGGATCGGGAGCGAAGTAGCCACGGCCCTGTCCTTGGTCGAGAGCCTGTCCGGCGGCGAACAGCACCGCTGCGGCTTCTCGCCCGGCTGGGGCGTCAGGGCGTACGAGGACTCTCTCGATCTGGCTTTGTTCGAAGCGGCGTTCTGCTTCACGTGCCAAGAGATCCGCATGCACGGAAGGACCGTGCCGTCTGATTTGGCCAAGCAGTACTTCGACCCGGACACCTTGCCGGCCCGAACCCTGCTGACCCTCTTCCGCACGGCAACCCCGTAGCCGACTGCCTGATCTGGCCGCGCAGTGCGCCTACAGGAAAGCTTGGCGTGCCCGGGATGACGAGGTCGAGAGGTTCGAGGACCGGAAGACGGCCGGTGCGGTCGTCATTCAGGAGCACGGGTGCGGCTTCTCCACCCTGTTGGTGCGGACCGGCCCACTCAGCGGGACGGTTTGGTGGGACGGGCGGGCCACCTCCGACCTCATCGTCCCGCTTTCCCTGGACCACGGCAGTGGCGCCCGGCCCGTCAGATTCGGGGAGTGGTTGAACCACGGCTCGTGGGATCTTCTGCCGCCGAGCTGGAGACGGACCTCCGCTGTGGGGGCATAGGGATTCATAGGCAGGGCACTTGGGTTCTGCGTGGCTCCAACGCCCCCCGTCGGGCCACGCTGGTGGTGGGCGTGCGGCGGCTGGTGACGGCCGCCGCACGCCGCCAAGCTCTCTTTCCTCTCCGGCCGGTCAGATCGCGATCGACTGCTGGAGCCAGCGGTTCACCCGATACGGCACCCACCAGGCGAACGCACCTATCTCCAGGATGAGTTGCTCGGCACGGAACTCCTCCAGGATGGGTGCGGGAACGGCCGAGCGGAGTGCGCCGTAGTCCAGGTCGCCGATCGCCGTGTCGTAGCCGGGCTCGTCGGCGGTGAATCGGCGTAGTTCGCCCCAGCGGCGGTCGCGGATCTGGATGAAGCCGGGGCCCTGGCGCCACAGGCACTTGCACAGGTAGTGGCCTCGTCGCCAAGTGCGTAGCGAGTCGTCGGCGTCGTCGGGGCCGTACAGGGCGGTGGGAGGTTGGAGATGGCTGAGCCGGCGCCAGGTCTGACCCGCACCGGGAGCGAGACGCAGCTCCCACTCGACCAGCACAGCCCGTGCGGTCAGGTCACGGACCAGAGACAGGCCGTACAGAGCGGCGGCCGGATCCGCGCCGTCCGTCAGATCGACGGGCACGGGCAAGTGCACCCGGCGCGCGCCGAGCCCCCACAAGCGGGCCGCCTGGCCGCGGGCCGGCCCGGGCAGTGCCACCTCGCCCAGGGACATGCCCGGCAGGGCGCAGGCTTCGAGGTCGTAGTCGCGCCACGCATGGACGGTGGGCGTGGTGAGCGTCGTCGTCATGTATCAGTTCCTCCGATCGCGTGCGGGACGGGTGGGGTCAGGCCGGCTCGGGGACGGCGGCGTGGGTGTGCCGCATGAAGTCCAGCCGGAGCAGGTCTTCGTTGACGGCCGCCGGAGCGATGTGCACGTACTGGCCGCCGTCGGTGAAGACGATGCCGAGCGCGAGCCAGGCGTCGAGCAGGTCCTGGACCTGCGCCTCGTCGCGGGCGGTGGCGGGGAGCAGAGCCCCTGCCTTGCGGGTGAGGGCCTGCACGCTGTGCGGCTGGTCGAGGAGGCGGAAGACGGCCAGCTCGAACGGATCGGTGAGTTCCATGGCGCGCCAGGTGAAGGTGCGGCGGCGGCTGACCAGGACGATGCGGTCGCCGTGGTCGTCGTGGGTGAGCCGGGCGTCGGTGTGATGCTTCTTCCAGTCCGCGAGCGCCGAGTTGAGGGCGCCGACGGTGGGCTCGCCGATGCCGCGGGCGGGCGCCTCGAAGACGTACGCCATGCCGTAGAGCTCCTCTTCGGGCAGGTCGTAGGTGAAGCGGTAGTGGGCCTCGGGGCGCAGCCCGGTGAAGCCCAGTTCGGGCCGCTCGAAGTAGGGGCTGAAGCGTTCGATGGCGATGCGGGCCGAGAGGTCGACCGGCGGGTCGAGGTGTTCGAGGGCGGGGAGCTGGGCGATGACGGGGTCGTAGTCCTCGGCGCTCTCCCCGGGGAAGCCGTGCAGGTAGTTCCAGGCGACGGAGAGGCCGGTCTCGGCACCGTCGCGGAGCATGCGGACGTTCTGGCAGCCGCTGACCCCCTTGTCCATCAGGTCGAGGACGCGGCTGTTGAGACTTTCGATGCCGGGCTGGACGTAGATGAGCCCGGCGTCGGCGAGGGTGCGCAGTTGGCTGCGCTTCATGTTCGCCTTGATCTCGATGTGCAGGCGCAGGTCGTAGCCGCTGTCGATGATGCGGGGCAGCACGGTGGTGAGGTAGCGCATGTCGAGGATGTTGTCGACGACGTACATGTCCAGGACCCGGTGGCGGCGGGCCAGTTCCATGATCTCGTCGTAGAAGGTGTCGGGGCTCTTGGAGCGGAACTCCATGAAGGAGCCGTTGAGCCCGCAGAACGTGCAGTGGTGCTTCTCGCCCCACCAGCAGCCGCGGGCTCCCTCGACCACGAGTTTCGGCTCGACCCAGTTGCGGGCGACGGACGAGGCGAGCCGTTCGAAGTAGCCGCTGTAGTCGGGCGGCAGGATCGCGGCGGGCGGCAGTGGGCGGGTGGCCATGGGGTTGGCGATGCTGCGGCCGTCCGCGTCGCGGTGGCACAGGCCGGTGATGGTGCCCAGGTCGCCGCCCTCGCCGAGCGCGGTGAGGAGTTCGGGGAAGGCGGCCTCGCCCTCGCCGCGCACCACGTGATCGACGAAGGGGAAGTTGCGGTGGACGGTGGCACCCTGTTCGCCGTCGCAGTTGGCGCCGCCCATGACCGTGACGATGTGCGGGGCCAGCTCCTTGACGCGACGGGCGGCGGCGAGCGCCGCGGTGTTCTGCTGGAACGTCGAGGTGAAACCGACGACGTCCGGGGCGCTCTCGACGATGCGGCGGGCGATCATCTCGACGAACTCCGGCGCGATGCGGTGCAGTTCGTGGGTCATCTTCATACGGGCGGACTTGAGCTTCCCGGTCATCGTGCGGGTGAACTCGTCCGTACGCCAGTCCGGGTCCGCGTACAGGGCGGAGGAGAAGACCCAGTCGCCGCAGCCCATGAAGTACGAGGACAGGGCGTAGTACTCGTAGTCGTCACCGGTGAACTCGGTGCGCTCGGTGATCCAGTCCGTGAACATGAGGTTGGCGTGCAGGACCTCGGCGCTCGCGCCGGGCACCCGCTCGTCCACGCTCCTTTTGAGGATGCCCAGTGCCAGCGACGGCAGGTCGATCGGTGACCAGGGCATGTTGACCAGCAGTACGCGCATGGGCGGTTCCTCCTGACGGTGGTAAGGGCCGGCCGGCCCCGGGCGCGGGGCCGGCCGGTGGAGGACTAGTCCTCGACGGTGTCGTCGCCGTCCTCGGCGTTGCGGAACGGGACGGTGACCGTGATGCCGACGCTCGGCTTGCGGTTCGTCTCGTCCTCGGCCAGCGGGTCGTTGTGGATGACGTCCTTGTGCATGGGCTTCTCCTTCGTGTCAGTGCTCTACGGGATGGTGCGCTGACCCCGCCGCGGGTGCGGCGGGGCGTCTGGGTGGGGTGGTGCGGGTGGTGCCGCGCAGCCGCTCGTCGAGGAAGTGCACCGAGCGGCGCAGTACGTGGACGTGGTCGGCGCCGTCGTAGCCGTCGTGTCCGGTGTCGAGCCACAGGGCTTCGTGGTCGGCGCCGGTCGCGCCGAGGGCGGCGAGGTAGGAACGGATCTGCTGCGGGGGGCACTTGACGTCGTGGGTGGCGGCGACGAGCAGCAGCGGGTCGCGAACGCGGTGGGCGTAGCGGATCGGGGAGCTGTGGGCGTAGGCGTCCGGAACCTGCTCGGGGGTGCCGCCGAACAGGCGCTCGTCCAGGGCGCGCACGGCGGGCGTGGCGGCGGCGTGCGCGGCTGCGTAGTCGGCGACGGGCTTCACGGCGACACCGGCCCGCCACACTCCCGGCCGGGTGCCGAGGGCGAGGAGGACGAGGTAGCCGCCCCAGGAGGTCCCCCACAGACCGCAGGCGTCGGGGCGGATCAGCCGACGGCGGGTGAGGTCCGCGTGGACGGCGGCGAGGTCGTTGACCTGGGTGTGGCCGACGCCGTCGCGGTAGGCGCGCTGCCAGCGGGGGCCGTATCCGGTGGAGCCGCGGTAGTTGACCCGGGCGACGGCGAAGCCGGATGCGACGAGGGAGTGCACGGTTCCGTCGTAGGCGTCGCGGTCGTGGTCGGCGGGGCCGCCGTGGACGAGAAACACGGCAGGGTGCGGGCCGGGCCGGTCCTCGGGGAGGCTGAGCAGGGTGTGCACCGGCCCGTCGGCTCCGGGGGTGCGCACGTCGCGCTGGATCGCGGGGACACGTCCCTCGACGGTGCCGAGCGGCGGCAGCGGGGTGTCGGCGGTGGAGACCATGCGGGGCGGGTGAGTGGTGTCGGTCCACAGTGTGTGCAGGTCGCCGCCCGGGCGCGGGGCCGCGTCGAGGAGGGTCCCGGCGCGGGTGGGAACGCGGTCCAGGGTGCGCCTGGTGAGGTCGGCGCGGTGCAGCAGCGAGACGCCGTGGCGGTCCTGGCGGACCAGGACGCCGTCGCCGTCGGGGTACCAGCGGGCGGTGAACTGGGTGTCCAGGGCGCTCCACTCGTGGGTGACGATGCCGGTGGCGGCCGTCCAGGTGGCGAGGACGTAGCGGTCCTGGTGCTCGCGGGCCAGGAGCAGGGTGGCGGGGGTGTCGGTGGCGGGGCTGAAGCCGAGGCTCCACAGCCTGCCGTGCGGACCGTCGCCCGGCAGGACGTCGGCGTCGGTGCCGTCGGGCGCGAGCAGGGTGACGGCGCGGGACGATCCGGCGGCGCGGGTGAGGGCGAGCAGATCGCCCCGGGGGGCGAGTCCGGCGAGGGACGCGGGACCGTCGACGCGCGTCACCTCGCGAGCCGGGCCGCCGCGCATTCCGATGTGCACCGCGGTGCCGGTGTCCAGGCCGGTGCCGACGGCCACGGTGCCGGAGGAGGTGACGGCCAGACCGCGGGCGGTGCCGTCGGGGGCTCCGGTCAGACCGGGCCGGTCGGGGCCGCCGTCGAAGGGCTGGAATCGCCAGTGACCCAGGCCGTGGGCGTCCTCGGCGAACCACCACACGTGGGCATCCGCGTCGATCGCCCCGTGCAGGGTGCCCTCGGGCCGGTCGGTGACCTGCCGCGCCCGGCGCGCGGCGGCGTCCCAGGCGAAGATCTCGCAGCGGCCCTCGGCGTCGGCGGTGACCACCATGCGGAGCGCGTCGGTGGGGCACACCTCCGGCAGTTGGGCGCGGTAGACCTGGAAGCGGCTCATGCGGACGCCCCGATCAGTGCGGAGCGCCGCGTGGTGTGCACGGCGAGCAGGGTGAGCAGGGCGGCGCAGCCCAGGGCGGGTACGGCGGCCGCTGTCTCAGCGGTCAGCAGACCGGCGAGAGCGGGGGCGAGCGCCGCGGCTGCTCCGGCGGCGGTCGCGAGCACCGCCCCCGCCCTGGCCTGGAGTTCGGGCCGGGTGGCCTGCAGAGCGCGGGACTGCAGCACGATCGCGGGAAGCGGTATGAGGAAGCTGAGTGCCCCGAGCAGGATCCCGTAGGTCCACGGCCCGTTGGCGAGGGCGAGGGAGGCGGCGAGCGGGATCAGCAGCCAGGTCGCCGCGACGAGGACGCGGGCGGCACCGAGGCGGGACGCCGCGCGCGGCGCGGCGAGGGACCCGGCGAGTCCCGCGGCGCCGGTGACGGCGAGCACGAGACCGACCGGGAGCGCACCGTTGCCGAAACGTTCCAGCGCGAAGAGGGTGCAGTAGTAGAGCGTCACGGCGACTCCGTTGACCAGCGCGATCCAGACGAGGACGAGACGCAGCAGAGGGTGGCCGCGCACCAGGCGCAACCCGGCCGCGGCTTCGCGCACCAGTCCGTCGCCGGATTGCGCGGCAGCGGCTTTCAGGTCCGTGCGCATCGCGCGGACGCACAGGGCGGCGACGGCGTAGGACAAGGCGTCGGCCAGGAAGGGCAGAGCGCGCAGGAGCTGGTAGGCGGCGCCGCCGAGAACCGGCCCGACGACGAGGGCGCCTTGGTCGGCCGCGGCGAGGCGTGCGACGGCGCGGGGCTGGCCGTCGGGCGGGCACAGGAGGACGACGGTGCCGCGCGAAGCGGCGTCGTGACAGGCGGTGGAGAAACGTTCCACCGCGAGGGCGGCCAGCAGATGCGCCAGGGTGAGTCGGCCCAGGACCAGGGCGAGGGCGACGGACCCCATGGCGAGGGCGGCGACGAGTGCGGACCAGAACATGATGGTCTTGCGGGCTCCGCGGTCGGCGGGCACTGCGGCGAGTGGCCCGAGAAGCAGGCCGGAGCCGACCGACAGGCCGGCGACGAGGCCGGCGGTCTGCGGGGAGTAGCCGAGGCTCAGCAGCAGAAGCGGGAGAACGACGCCTGACGTCTGGGTGCCGAGCGCGTCGGCGGCGTTCGCCCACCAGAAGAGGCGGAAGTCCCGTTCGGCTGCCTTCCTCGGCGGGCGGGCGGAGCTGCGGCCTTTGAACCACCGGGGCCGCGGTAACTCACCGCGCCGGTCCGGCACTCCCGCCTGGGTGGACGACTCCACGCATGTTCCTCACAAGCCGAAGGAGTTGTGCAGGATGTGTAGAAAGCGAAACGAGCGGGATCGTAGCCAGCGGTGCGAATGGCTCACAAGAAGGCGATGCGGATGGCCAGAAACCGGAGTGGGGCGAGGTGCGGGGGATGCGACTCGGCGCGGAGGTGAAGTGCGACGTCTTCGTGTGAGAGCAACGAGGTTGATGGGGCGCCAGAGTCTGATGTGACGGCTGAGGCGCCCTGTTTCATGATCATTGAGGTGCGTGCGGAGGTTTGAGCGAGCCGTCCGGGAGTCGCATCTCGTGTCGGCTGCGCCGGCTCGCTGGAGCAGCGACAGCCAGGATGGCCAGTTTCCTCCGTCCGTGGCGCGCTCCCGGGGCCTCGATCGGCCAGGTCGCCATGCGGTGCCGCGGCGCTTCGAGGTCGGGCGCCCCCGTGTGCAACTCCCCGCAGGGTGTCGGGCCCGCCTGTCTACAGAAAACGTTAGAGTCTAACAATTGTTAGTGACTTACATTTGTGCCACCATCGCCGCATCGACCTGGTGAGGGGAGCACGCGATGACGCGGCACGGCACAAGGGATCCACGGTTCACCGAAGTGGTGGATGCCTTCGAACAGTTGGCGGCAGACGACGATTTCCAGGCGCAGCTCGCGATTCGCCACCACGGTCGAACCGTTGTCGACCTTTCGACGGGCCTCGAACCCGACAACCTGCTGCCGGTGTTCTCGGCGGGCAAAGGAGCCATCGGCGTCGTCGTCGCTCACCTACTGAACGGCGGGCACCTCGACGCCGAGCGTCCGGTCGCCGACTACTGGCCTGAGTTCGCCGCGGCCGGGAAGAGTGCGATCACCGTCGGGCAGGTGCTCAGTCATCAGGCCGGACTCGTGACCGTCGACGGCGGCCTGCGGGACGCGGACTTCCTCCGCCACGAGCCGCTGGCCGTCCGGCTCGCCGCGCAGCGACCGCTCTGGCGGCCCGGCGCCGGCTTCGGCTATCACTGGCTCACCATCGGCACCCTTGCCGACGAGATCGTGCGGCGGTGCACCGGCCGCACCCTCGCCGACGTGTTCGCGCAGGACATCACGGGTCCCCACACGGTCGACGTGCATCTCGGCACGGACGCCTCGCTCGACGGACGAACGGTGGCCGTCGACGCGCCCGACGCCGAGGAACTGGCGCCGCTGGCCCAACTGCTCGCCGCGCGCCGCGACCGCGGCTGGTCCGCGGCCGACGACTTCCCGGTGCCGCTCTGGGAACGCGCCAACCACCGCGACCTGCAACGCGCGGGGGCGCCCGCCGCCGCGGCGGTGGCCTCGGCCCGCGGCCTGGCCGCGATGTACGCCGCCCTACCGAAAGTGGCGGGCCCGGACGCGCTGGCTCAAGTGAGTCAGCTTCAGGTGGCCGGCGACGACCTGACCACCGGCCGCTACTTCCGCTACGGCCTCGCGTTTCAGCTGCCCGGCGCCGATCACCTGCGCTACGGCAGCGCACGGGCGGTCGGCCACGACGGTGCCGGCGGCGCGATCGCCTTCTACGACCCCGCCGACGACCTCGCGTTCGGATACGTCCCCCGCCGCATCCCGCTGCCCGGCGGGGCCGACGCCCGCGCGATCCGCATCGCCGAAATCGCCCACCGTTGCGCGCGAGCCGCGCACCCGCAGGAGGCCTGATGCCTTTCCCCCTCACCGACTTCGAGCTGGCCGAGAGCGCCCCGTTCGGAGCGCTGCCCGACGAAGGATGGATCCCCGCGCCCGTGCCCGGCGGAGTGCACGCCGCGCTCGTCGCGGCCGGCCGGTTCGCCGACCCCTACCGCGACCGGAACGAGGAGGCCGCACGCTGGGTCGAGGCGCGGTCGTGGTGGTACCGCTGCCGCGTCGACCTGCCGGACGCCGGGGCCGGCGAGCGGCTGCGCCTGGTGCTGCACGGCCTCGACACGGTCGCCACCGTCTGGCTCGACGGGGATGAACTGGGACGGCACGCCAACATGTTCCGGCCCGCCGAGTACGACGTGACCCGCCACGCGGGAAGACCGGCCGAGCTTCTCGTACGGTTCGATCCGCCTCTGGCCGGGCTCGACCCCGACGACTCACCGCCCAGCGCACTCCTGTCCGGCGACCGGTTCGAACCGACGTCGGTGCAGCGCCGCAAGCCGACCTACTCGTGGGGCTGGGACTTCGCGCCGCGCCTGCCCTCGATCGGTCTGTGGCGACCGGTGGAACTGGTGCACGACCGGGGCGCCGCGCTCAACGAGGTCCACTTCCGCACCCGGGCTCTCGACACGACGGCCCGCACCGCGGACCTCTCGGTCGATGTCCAGGTCGACCGCCTCACCGACGCGCCGCTGACCGCCCGCATCCTGTGGGACGGCGAATGCGTCGCCGAGCAGCCGGTGCTCGACGCGCAGGCCTGCGCGACGTTCAGCGTCACCGATGTCAGGCCATGGTGGACCCACGATCTGGGCACCCCCGACCGCTACCGCCTCACCGTCGAGATCCGCGACGCGGACACGGTGGTGGCGAGGCGGTCCGAACTCGTCGGCGTGCGCACCGTCGAGCTGGACCGCTCGCCGGACCCGGACGGCGGACGGCTGTTCCGCTTCGTCCTCAACGGCGTTCCGCTCTACGCGCGCGGCGCCTGCGTCGTCCCCGCGTCGATGCAGCCCGGGTGCGTGCCGGACGAGACGCAGCACGAACTCGTACGCCTGGCCGCCACGGGCAACATGACGATGCTCCGCGTGTGGGGAGGCGGCGTCTACGGCGACGACGCCTTCTACGACGCGGCCGACGAACTGGGCGTCCTGGTCTGGCAGGACTTCATGTTCTCCTGCCTCGACTACCCCGACAACGCCGATGAATTGAACGCGGAGGTCGCTGCCGAGGCAGTCCACCAGGTCCGACGCCTGCGCAACCGGCCCAGCCTCGCGCTCTGGGCCGGCAACAACGAGGTCCAGGCGATCCACCAGCTGAGGAACGGCGACCTCGCGTCCGGCGAATGGGGCAGCCGCTTCTTCCACGAGACACTGCCCGCCGCGGTGTCCGCACACCACCCCGACGTGCCGTACTGGCCGGGCAGCCCGTGGGGACAGGACGATCCCGCCGGGGTCAACGGCGTGCTCGACGGCGACCGGCACGCCTGGGAGGTCTGGCACGGCCTGGACGTCGGCGCTCCGTCGCCGGTCGAGTACACCGACCGCGGCGAGGCCATGCACTTCGACCGCTACCGGTTCGACACCGGCAAGTTCATCAGCGAGTTCGGCATCATCGCCGCCCCCGAGCGGACCACCCTCGCGCAGTGGATCAGCCCCGACGAACTGACCCTGCACTCGCCCACGTTCGACGCACACGTCAAGGACAACCCGGTCCGCAAGGCCGAACTGCTGCTGGCGGCCGAGACCGGTCTGCCCACGGACCTCGACTCCTACATCGACGCGACGATGGCGGTACAGGCGGAGGGCCTGAAGTTCGGCATCGAGCACTACCGACGGCGTCAGCCCGGCAACTCCGGCGCCCTGATCTGGCAGCTCAACGACCCGTGGCCGGGCGTGAGCTGGTCACTCATCGACCACGCGCTGCGGCCCAAAGCCGCCTACCACGCGGTGCGCCGCGCCTTCCGGCCCGTCCTCGCGTCCTTCGTACGGGACGAGTCGGGAGGCCTCGACCTCTGGATCACCAGCAGCGGTGTCCGGCCGGTGCGCAGCGTGCTCGCCGTCGAGGTGCTCCGCCTCGACGGCTCGGTGATCCTCGCCGAGCACGTCACCGTCGACGTTCCGGCCGGGACCTCGCGCAAGGTGTGGAGTGCGCCAGCGGACCGGATCGGCAGCGGACCCGACCGGGTCGCCTGGGTGTCCAGCACCGACGGCGCCGTGCCCGGCAACCGCCTGCTGTTCGGGCGGATCAAGGACATCGACTGGCCCGCATCGACACTGGAGACCACCTACGAGGCGACCGGTCAGAGCAGCGGCGTACTGAAGCTGACCTCACGCGGTTACAGCTTTCAGGCGCGCGTGACCTGCGACGACCCGGGCGCGCGATTCTCCGAGAACTACCTCGATCTGCGGGACGGCGACACCGCCCACATCACCGTGACCGGCCTCTCCGCGCCCACGGACACCGCAACCTTCACCGCCCGCGCCTACCGCGGGCCGAGACCAGGAGCCCAGTCATGACCGAAGCGGTGCCCGTCGCCCCGACGACCTCGGCCCCAGCCGCCACCTCGGCCAAGAAGAACGTCATGGTCGGGACAGGGCTGTTCATCGGTGCATTCGGCCTGTCCCTCGCCAACCACGGCGTCTCGACGCTGCTTCAGGCCGCGTCGAAGAGCATCGCCCCGGACGACCCGATCGGCTTCTACGCCACGCTGACCACCTTCGGCGCGGTCGCCTCCGTCCTCGCGATCGTCTTCGCCGGGGCACTGTCCGACCGCACCCGCTCCCGGTTCGGCCGCCGGATCCCGTGGCTCGCCGGCAGCGGTCTGCTCGGCGCCACCGGGCTTGCCCTCGCCGGATTCGGCAGCGCGGGGTTCCTGGTCGTCATCGGCTACATCGCGTTCATGATGGCGCTCAACGCGAGCATCGCCGCGTCCACCGCCGTCGTACCCGACGTCGTCGACGCACGGCGACTCGGCCTGATCTCCTCACTCATGGGCGCGGGCAACCTGATCGGCGGCGTCATCGGCGGGTTCTTCGCCGCCGCCTACATCACGCGGCCACAGACGGGCCTCTCCGTCCTGCCCGCCGTCTTCCTGCTGACCGCGCTCGTGATGGTGGTCCTCCTGCCGCGCGTGTCGAGCCTCGGCCAGGCACGCACACCGGGCGGCATCCGCGGCTTCCTGCGCTCCTTCGAACTCCCCAAGGGCGGCCAGTTCTGGTGGGTGTTCACCGGGCGCTTCCTGTTCGCCCTGGCCCTGTTCATGACGGTGATGTACGCGTTCTTCGTGGCCACCGGCTACCTCGGGCTCGGCACGCAGAAGGCCGGTGACCTGCTGGCCGTCTGCACCCTCGTGATGTCGGTCGGGTCGGTCGCCGCGGCCCTGCTCACGGGGCCGGTCTCGGACCGGATCGGACGCAAGCCCTTCGTCATCGGCGCGCCGATCCTCATCGCGGCGGGCGCGGTCCCGCTGATCCTGACCGCACAGCCATGGGCCCTGATCGCCTTCTACGGGCCGGGTGGGATCGCGTTCGGGGCCTACCTCGCCGTCGACGCGGCCCTGATGGTCGACGTGCTGCCGGACCGCTCACGCGCGGCCCAGGACCTGGCCATCCTCCAGGCCGCGAACAGCCTGCCGCTCGTGGTCGCACCGTCGATCGCCGGCGTTCTCACGAGGATCGGCGGGTTCGAGGCCTCCTTCGTGGGCACGGTCGTGGCGGGCCTGGCTGCCGCGCTGTGCATCCTCAGGGTCAAGGGCATCCGCTGAATGAAAGACGGTTGCATAAGATGACGGCATGAGTTTGCGAGAGCGGAAGGCCGTGCTGACCCGGCGGCGGATCGTGGCCGAGGCGATGCGCCGGTTCGTCGCCGACGGCTATGAGCAGACCACTCTCGAGTCGATCGCCGACGCCATCGATCTGAGCCCCGTCACGATCTACCGGCACTTCGGCAGCAAGGAAATGATCGTCCTCGAAGGGTTCCAGGAAGGGTACGGCCCCTACCTCAGCACCCTGCGCGATCAGCCGGCCGACGCCGACGTGGCGACCGTTCTCAGCCGGGCCATCCTCGCCCGCCTCACCATGACACCCGAGGAATGCAAGAGCGTCCTGATGGCCCGGGACGTCATCGACGAGGCGCCCGCGGCCCGCGCGCGGCTGTGGGACACCCTCGCCGAGCACCGCAGTGCGACAGCGGAGGCCATCGCTGAGCGCGGCGAGACCGACCCGGACGACATGGCCGTACAGCTCTCCGCGCGCATCGCGGTGCTCATCGCGGAAACCGCCGCCGACCGCTTCAGGGCGAACCCCGAGGGCGCCGAGCCCCAGGACATCGCCCGTGAGCTCATGCAGCTGCTGCGCGACGGTCGACTGGTGCTGCCTGACCCGGACGCGTGAGCGTCGAGCGGTCAGGCCAACCGCCCCTCCACGGCTTTGTCCTGCTTGAGGAGAAAGAGCGCCAGGAGTCTGTCATAGCCCTTCCGGGAGCAGACCAAGGCCGCTAACTTCCTCTGATGGACCGGTCAACTCCCAGAGAGGACCGGGCCGAAGTGGCGCGACGGCGCGCGCCGAGTTCTCCCTCTGCACGACCTGTTCAGGCTGTTCAGGCCTTCACCCCCCATATGGGAGGCACCCGTGCGCAGACGCATGCCCGGATCCACGAGAGCTCCAGAACGCCACAGACCCCGCCACCGACTCCTCGCACTGTTCGGCTCCATCCTGCTCGCCGTCGGCGCGCTGACCCCGGTCGCGGCCGCCGCGGAACCCGAGAAGGCCGCTGCGGCAGAGGACTTCCAGCAGGTCACCCTCGCCAAGGGCGTGGCCGAGACCGGCGAACCCATGACCATGGCCGTCCTGCCGGACCGCTCGGTCCTGCACACCTCACGCGACGGAACGCTGCGGCTGACGGACGCCGCCGGCACCACCAAGGTGTCCGGCAAACTCGATGTCTACAGCCACGACGAGGAGGGCCTCCAGGGCATCGGTGTCGACCCCGGCTTCTCCTCCAACCGCTTCGTGTTCCTGTACTACGCACCGAAGTTGAGCACGCCCGCGGGTGACGCCCCGGCGGACGGCGCCGCCGCGGACTTCACCCCCTTCGACGGCGTCAACCGGCTGTCCCGCTTTGTCCTCAAGGCCGACGGCACCCTCGACCTGACCAGCGAGAAGAAGATCCTCGACGTACCCGCCTCCCGCGGCATCTGCTGTCACGTCGGCGGCGACATCGACTTCGACAAAGCCGGCAACCTCTACCTCTCCACGGGCGACGACAGCAACCCGTTCGCCTCTGACGGCTACACGCCGATCGACGAGCGCGCCTCACGCAACCCGGCGTACGACGCCCAGCGCAGCGCCGGCAACACCAACGACCTCCGCGGCAAGATCCTGCGCATCAAGGTCAACGCGGACGGCTCGTACGCGAACCCGTCAGGCAACCTCTTCGCCCCGGGCACCGCCAAGACCCGCCCCGAGATCTACGCGATGGGCTTCCGCAACCCGTTCCGGATGAGCGTCGACAAGGCCACCGGGACCGTGTACGTGGGCGACTACGGCCCCGACGCCGGAACCGCGAACGCCGGCCGAGGTCCCGCGGGCCAGGTCGAGTTCGCCCGGATCACCAAGGCCGGCAACTTCGGCTGGCCGTACTGCACCGGCAAGAACGACGCCTACGTCGACTACGACTTCGCCACCAGCACGTCCGGGGCCACGTTCGACTGCGCCGCGCCGAAGAACACCTCTCCCCGCAACACCGGACTCACCGACCTGCCTCCGGCGCAGGCGGCCTGGATCCCGTACGACGGCGGCTCGGTGCCCGAATTCGGCTCCGGCTCCGAATCCCCGATGGGCGGTCCCGTCTACCGCTACGACGCCGCCTCGACCTCCGACGTGAAGTTCCCCGAGGCCTACGACGGAGACTTCTTCGCCGGTGAGTTCGGCCGTCGGTGGATCAAGCGCATCGAGCAGGCCGGCGACGGCACCGTGCAGTCCATCAACGCCTTCCCCTGGAGTGGCACGCAGGTCATGGACATGGCCTTCGGACCGGACGGCGCGCTGTACGTCCTGGACTACGGCACGGGCTACTTCAACGGTGACGCCAACTCCGCCCTGTACCGCATCGAGCACGTCACCGGCGGACACGCCCCGGTGGCCCAGGCGAAAGCGAACGTGACCTCGGGCAAGGCGTCCCTCGCCGTCACCTTCTCCTCCGCCGGCACCTCCGACGCCGACGGCGACGCCCTCACGTACGCATGGACGTTCGGCGACGGCGGAACCTCCACGGCGGCCAACCCCTCGCACACCTACACCGCGAACGGCCAGTACACGGCGACGCTCAAGGCGACGGACTCCACCGGCAAGTCGGCCACCGCGTCGGTGCAGATCACCGTCGGAAACACGGCGCCGACGGTCAAGGTCGAACTGCCGCTGGACGGCGCGATTCACGACTTCGGCGACGCCATCCCGTTCAAGGTGACGGTCACCGATCCCGAGGACGGCACGATCGACTGCGCGAAGGTCAAGGTCACCTTCATCGTCGGCCACGACAGCCACGGCCACCCGCAGACCTCGACGACCGGCTGCTCCGGCACCCTGCAGACCCTGGCCGACGGCGAGCACGACCCCAACGCGAACATATTCGGCGTCGTCGACGCCGAGTACACCGACAAGGGCGCGAACGGCCAGCCCGCGCTGACCTCCCACGCCCAGCGCATCGTCCAGCCCAGCCACCGCCAGGGCGAGCACTACTCGACGTCCTCAGGTGTCCAGGTCGTCAGCCACACTCCGGCGCACGGCGGCAAGACGGTCGGCTACATCGAGAACGGCGACTGGATCTCCTTCACCCCCTACGCCCTTGCCAACGCCACCAAGTTCACCGCGAGGGTGTCCTCGGGCGGAGTCGGCGGCACCATCGAGGTCCGAGCGGGCTCGGCCACCGGAACACTCCTCGGCACGGCCACGGTGCCGGTGACCGGCGACTGGGAGACCTTCCAGGACGTCACCGCCGACCTGAGGAATCAGCCGGCGGCCTCCACGAACCTGTACCTCGTCTTCAAGGGCGGCTCCGGTTCGCTCTTCGACATCGACGAGTTCTCCTTCACGACCGGGACCACCACCTCCCGTACGGGGCTGGTGAAGGGGGTGAATGGCAAGTGCCTGGATGTGCGGGGTGCGGCGACCGCGGACGGCACGCAGGTGCAGATCTATACGTGTAATACGTCGGGTGCGCAGCAGTGGACGGTTTCTGCTGACCAGACGTTGAGGGCGTTGGGCAAGTGCCTGGATGTGTCTGGTGGGGGGAGTGCGGACGGGACGAAGGTGCAGTTGTACGGGTGCAATGGTTCGGGTGCGCAGAAGTGGGTGGCGCAGTCGGACGGCACGGTCCGTAATCCGCAGTCGGCCAAGTGCCTGGATGCTTCCGGTGGTACGTGGAACGACAGCACACCGGTCCACCTGTGGACCTGCCATGGCGAGGCCAACCAGCGCTGGACGCTGCCGTAACGCGACGGAGGTGCACCCCATCATGCGTACCAGACCTGCCGCACGACCACGTTTCCTCAGCCGGACCGGAACGAAGACACTGCTCGCCCTGTGCGCGGGCTCGGCTCTGCTCCTGACCCCGCAAGCCGTGGCGCAGCCCGCCGAACAGACGGCTCCCGCCGCCGAACAGCAGGCCCTTGCCGCCGCCGACCCGGCGTACAAAGTGCTCGTCTTCTCCAAGACGGCTGGCTTCAGGCACTCGTCGATCGACGAAGGCATCACGGCGCTCCGCACCCTCGGCGCGGCCAATAACTTCACCGTCGACGCGACCGAGAACGCGGCGGCCTTCACCACGAGCAACCTCGGCCAGTACAAGACGGTCGTGTTCCTCTCGACGACCGGAGACGTACTCGACAGCGCCCAGCAGACCGCGTTCGAGGGCTACATCAAGGGCGGAGGCGGCTACGTGGGCATCCACGCCGCCGCCGACACCGAGTACGACTGGCCCTTCTACGAGGGTCTCGCCGGGGCGCTGTTCCAGTCGCATCCGGCGATCCAGTCCGCCACGGTCAAGGTGGAGGACCGCGCGCACGACGCCACGGCCCATCTGCCGACGACGTGGCAGCGCACCGACGAGTGGTACAACTACCGTGCCAATCCGCGCACGTCGGCCCATGTTCTGGCCTCGCTCGACGAGTCCAGCTACTCCGGCGGCAGCATGGCGGGCGACCATCCGATCGCCTGGTGCAAGGACTACCAAGGTGGCCGGGCCTTCTACACCGGAGGCGGTCACACCGAGGAGTCCTACACGGACGCCGCGTTCACCCGGCACCTGCTCGGCGGGATCCGCTGGGCGGCCGGCATGACCGAGGCGGACTGCCGGCCGGAGACCGGCTACACCTCGCTGTTCAACGGGTCGTCCACCACCGGCTGGAAGCAGGCGGGACCGGGCGGCTTCACCCTGGCCGACGGGACCCTGACCTCGCACGACGGCCTGGGCATGCTCTGGTACCAGGCGAAGGAGTTCACCGGCGACTACAGCCTCAAGCTGGACTGGCGGATGGCCGGCGACGACAACTCCGGTGTGTTCGTGGGCTTCCCGGCCTCCGACGACCCGTGGTCGGCGGTGGACAACGGCTACGAGATCCAGATCGACGCCACGGACTCGGCCGACCGGACCACGGGATCGGTCTACGGCTTCAAGTCGGCCGACCTCGCGGCACGCGACGCCGCGCTGAATCCGCCGGGGGAGTGGAACACGTATGAGCTCCGGGTCACCGGCGAGCGGCTGGAGATCTTCCTGAACGGCCGGAAGATCAACGACTTCACCAACACCGATCCCGCCCGCAGCCTGAAGCAGGGATACATCGGCCTCCAGAACCACGGGACCGATGACGACGTGGCATTCCGCAACGTGCGCATCAAGACATCGGACACACCACCGCCCACCTCCCGTACGGGGCTGGTGAAGGGGGTGAATGGTAAGTGTCTGGATGTGCGGGGTGCGGCGACCGCGGATGGCACGCAGGTGCAGATCTATACGTGTAATACGTCGGGTGCGCAGCAGTGGACGGTGGCTGCTGACCAGACGTTGAGGGCATTGGGCAAGTGCCTGGACATCTCTGGTGGGGGGAGTGCGGACGGGACGAAGGTGCAGTTGTACGGGTGCAATGGTTCGGGTGCGCAGAAGTGGGTGGCGCAGTCGGACGGCACGGTCCGTAATCCGCAGTCGGCCAAGTGCCTGGATGCTTCCGGCGGTACGTGGAACGACAGCACACCGGTCCACCTGTGGACCTGCCACACCGGCCCCAACCAGAAATGGACCCTCCCCTAGCCAGGGGAAGGTGTGGTGCCCCCGGACTCCGGCTCCGGGGGCACCACACTTTTCACGTTGGAACGGCAGGCCCCCCGTAGGTGCCGGTCAGGCCTCCGGGGAGCCGCACTGCGCGTCGGACGGCGGCGGGACGTGGTCGATGACGTCCAGCGTCTGAGGGCTGGTGGCCGCGAGCACCTTGCGGCAGATCTGCTGCAACTGCTCCAGCTCCTGTGGGCTGAGCACGTCGATGACCGTCCTGCGTACCTCGCGCACGTGACCGGGAGCGGTCTCCACCACCTTGGCCATGCCGGAGTCGGTGAGGACCGCCTCGACGGCGCGGTTCTCGGTGGGGCAGGCGCGCCGCTGCACCCAGCCGAACTTCTCCAGCCGCTGCACGGCATGCGAGAGACGGGACTGCGAGCCGTTCGCAAGCTGCGCGAGCAGGCGCATCTGACGGGTACGCCCCGGGCTCATGGAGAGCTCGGCGAGGATCGAGTACTCGAAGAAGTTGAGACCCGCGTCCCGCTTGAGCTGGGCGTCGATCGTCGGGGGCAGCGCCATGAGCGCTCCGACCAGATGGACCCAGCCTCGGGTCTCCTCACAGGTCAGCCAAGGAATGTCGTCGTCGCTCACGACGCCGAGCATACCGGGGTTGAACATTCAATCCAAAGATGTCAGCATCTGGATTGAACATTCAATTCACGTCTTGAGGAGTTCCCCATGAGCCTTCTGCGTATCGATGCCAGCATCCTCGGCCCCGCCTCCGCCGGCTCGGAGCTTGCCGACCTCGTCGTGGACACCTGGGCCGCCGAGCACCCGCAGGAGCCGATCGTCACCCGCCACCTGGGCACGAATCCGCTCCCTGCGCAGGCCTGGGCCGACGCCGTCAGCGCCGGTTACGCGCCCGAGGACCAGCGCACGGACGGCCAGAAGGCGGCCGTCGCTCTTGCCGCCGAACTCCGCGCCGAGCTGACCGACGCCTCCCAGGTCGTGCTGGCCTCGCCCTTCTACAACTTCGGCGTCTCCCAGCACCTGAAGACCTGGATCGACCTGGTGATCGCCAGCGGCGACCCGTCCGACCGGCTTCTGGAGGGCAAGAAGGTCGTCCTGCTCGTCACGCGCGGCGGCGCCTACGGTGCCGGCACCCCGCGCGAGGGCTGGGACCACATGACCGACTACCTGCGCCGCATCCTCGTGGATGTCTGGGGCGGCGATGTCACGGTGGTGGAGCGGGAATTCACCCTCGTCGGCGTGAACCCGGCCCTGGACCAGTTCAAGGACCTCGGCGCGGAGCTGAAGGCGAACGCCCACGAGGCCGCCCGCGAGGCCGGCAAGAGCCTCGCCGCCGCGCACTGACACCCCGACCAAGCGTCCCGACCGTTGCCCCGGTGAGCGCGTCCGCTGTCTGATCCACGATGCCCGAGAGGGATCTGCAGGTTCGTACAACGGACGCGGCGGAGCCAACGGTCGGGTCGCGACCGGGGGCCGCGGTTTCTAGAGTTGAGCGGGGGCACGCAGCTACGGAGGCATGGGACATGGAGCAGCAGGAGATCCTGAATCGGATCAGTGCCATGGTCGACGACGAGAAGCGGCTGCGTGCCGCGGTCGCGGACGGCACCATCGACACCGCCACCGAGCACGAGCGCCTGGCATCCGTGGAACAGGCTCTCGACCAGTGCTGGGACCTTCTGCGGCAACGACGCGCGAAAGCCGAGTTCGGTGAGAATCCGGACGAGGCTCGTGTGCGACCGGCCCGCCAGGTCGAGGGCTACCAGTCCTGACACGCGAGCCGTAGGCGGCAGCAATCCATGACGCTGGAAGATTTCAGTGCAGGTCCGGGGCCTGTGTGGCCGCCTGCGGTGTGTCGCGTACGAAGAGGGTGACGGTCGCGCCCTCCCTGAAGCCGTGTCCGCGCATCAGCGTGGCCGACGCGGTGTTGCGGGATTCGACGTCGGTGACGACGGCGGTGGCGCCTGCCTTCACGAGCTGCTCGCAGCACCGCTCGACCAGTCGGTGGGCCAGGCCCTGCCCACGGTAGGCGGGGTCGGTGGCGATCCATTCGAGGTTGCCCCAGTCGGCGCGCTGGTCGAAGCCCATGGAGCCGAGGACGAATCCGGCGAGCCGGCCTTCCGCGGCCGGGTCGAGGGCGGCCCAGCAGGAGGAGTCGATCGCGTCGAGGTGGTGCGCGACCGCTGACAGGGACCAGGACGTGTACGGCTTGAGCGATGTGTCGAACACGCTGTGTCCGAGGCCGAGGACGTCCACCACTCGCTCGACGGGCAGCGGCACGAGATCGATGTCTGGCATGCCCACACGCTAGGTGCCCGTCTGCCGGGCCGCACCCGGGCACACGCCCGTCGACGGGGCCAACCGCTCTCGCCGCGCGATCATCGGCCGAGCGGAAGCCGACGCTGCCGCCTGGCCGGCGGTCGTCATGGCTTCGAGGTGCCCTTCTGGTTCCTGCTGGTGCGGCCGTGCGTGGGCCGCCGGTAGAGCCACGGGCGCAGCAGGCGGGTCCAGCGGGGCATGATCACGAAGGTGAGGAGGGCCACGTTCATGGCGACGACCAGCAGGCCGCGCAGGGCGGGCCAGGTGGGTATGGCGAGCCAGTCACCGAGGTGGGAGACGACGGTGGGGACCACGAGGGTCAGGGGGTAGAGGGCGACGACGGTGGCCAGCCACTGCTTCCAGCGGGGCGCGGCAACGGGAGCGCCCGCAGGTGTGCTGGGAACGGGGAACCAGAAGTCGAGGCCGTGGTGGACGTTGATGTCCTCCTCACGGGAGAGCAGCGGGGCGACATCGTCCATGAGCGCGGCGCGGGTGGGGGACTCGAGCCAGTTGATCAGGTTGCCGTGCGTGTCGAAGCGCAGGGCGAGGGTGTAGCGGTGATCGTTGTCGGCCGGGCGGAGGACGTTGATGCCCTGGTGGCCGGAGTACTCGGATGCCGCGGGAATGATGCGGTCGAGCCAGTCCTCGTAGGCGTCGTGGCTGTCCGGTTTGACGTGGTGGGTGATGAGGGAGGTGACGGCCTCCGTGGGATGGCTCATGGGGTTCTCGTCTCGGCTCGTGGTGGACCGTGCCGTCCGGTTTCGGGGTGCGGTCGCCGCAGTCGGAGAGGCTCGCTCCACGTGCCCGGGACCGGCGCCTCACCGGGCTGCGGGATCACTACGGATTCCTCATCGGTGCGGCGCGCCGGACTTCCTCGTCCTCCCCGACGACAGTGTTCAACGGCGGGTGGTCCCCAGATCGGCGCGGATGACAGCGGCCCCGGCGGTGTGCCGGGGCCGCTGTCATGCACGGAGGTGTCAGGAGGCAGCGTCGAACGGGTCGGGGACGACATGGCCGCCGACGTTGTTCCAGAAGTTCTCGAGGACGAAGCCGTACTCGGACAGGTTCTGCTTGAACGGGTCGAGCATGGCGCTGGAGTAGGAGTTCTTCCAGTCCTCCTGGAGCTCGCAGGCCAGGGCGAAGGTGCTGACCGGCTCGGCGCCGGCCTGGACCATGCGGGCCAGTGCCGCGTCGGCCTCGTAGTGGTTCCAGGCGCCGGCGGCGTCGATGACGGGGAAGACCTGGTAGCCGTCGTTGCGCAGGGACAGCGTGGGGAACAGGGTGCAGGTCCCGATGGTCACACCGGCCAGGATGATGTGGGTGCGGCCCGTCTCCTCGAGAAGCTTGAGCAGGGCGGCGCGGAAGGTCGGGTCCTCGTAGGCGTTGATGATGCCCGTACGGCGGATGATCGGGACCTCGGGGAAGAGCTCCTTGATCTCGGGGAGGATGTCGCCGTTCTGCCACTGGGCGTTGGACGAGGTGATCAGGACCGGCAGTTCGAGGGCCTTGGCGGTGCGGGCGAGGCCGACGACGTTGCTCTTGAGTTCGGCCGCGCTGGAGGTGTCGCGGGAGCTGGCCATCAGGCCGATCTGGTGGTCGATCAGGAGCACGATGCTGTTGTCGATGGTCGGCTTGGAGTGGCCGAACCGACCGGCGGCGCGGGCCTCGTCGAGGGAGACACGGTCGGGCAGCGGGGTGTCGGTGATCGGGCTGATGATGTCGGCAACGCGCTCGGTCATGATGAAACTCCTTGCGGATGGTGTGTTCTGGTGGTGGCCAGCTATTGCCGGGGCGTGGCGGTCAGGGCCAGGCCGAGGCGAGCCGGGGTGGCGGTTGTCAGGCTGTGGGGGTGTAGTCGGTGTAGAAGCCGCGGCCGGTCTTGACGCCGAGGTGTCCGGCGTCGACATAGCGGTGCAGCAGCTCGCGGGGCCCGGTGGGCAGGTGCGGGTTCTCCGCCGCGTAGTGGTTCTCGATGTCCAGGACGACGTCGAGTCCGACCTGGTCCATGAGGCGGAACGGCCCCTGGGGCGTGCCCATGTTGATCTTCCACATGGCGTCGATGTCGGCCGGGTTCGAGACGCCCTCGGCGACGACGCTGAGGGCTTCGCGCTTGATGGCGGCCCAGATGCGGTTGAAGATGAAGCCGGTGCTCTCGCGGTGGGCCTCGAAGGGGAAGACGCCGTAGTGCGGCAGCTCGCGCAGCAGTAGATCGAACACCCCGCGGTCGGTGTGGCCGCTCGACATCAGGTCGACCGCGGTCATCGCGGGCGGCATGTAGAAGTGCATGTTCAGCACGCGTTCGGGGTGATCGAGCTGACCGCTGAACTGGCTCGTCGGATACGACGAGGAGTTGCTCGCGAGGATCGTGTCGGTGCCCGCGGTGCGGTCGAGTTCGGCGAAGATCTCCTTCTTCAGGTCCAGGCGCTCGGGGATGGCCTCGACGACGAGCCAGGCATCCGCCAGCGCCTCGTCCAGGTCGGTGGTCGCCACCACCGTGCCGGGCGTACCTCCCTTGATTCCAGCGGCGACGTGGGGCAGCTGCTCCTTGATGTAGGCGAGCGCGTTGTCACCGGCCTGCTGCACGGAGTCGAAGAGGCGAACCGTTCCGCCGCGGGTAGCGAACATCATCGCGATCCGCCGGCCCAGAGTGCCCGCGCCGATGACGGCGACAGGACGGGACTGGGTGTCCGTGGGGAGGGTGAAACTCATGGTCGTCTTCTTTCGCGTCTTGGGGGCTACGGGCGCCGCTCACATCCAAAACGTAAGATGAAATGCCCTATTTGCACCAATGTTCGACATGCGATGGATCGATCACGCCGACCGATTGGGGACGTCGTCGCCTCGCAAGGCCCAGGAGGAAGCGGTCGCCATGTGCTTGCCGCGGTCCATCGATCGGTTCAGTCGATGGGCCGACCTGAATTCCGCTCTGGATCGACGGCCGAACGGGGGGCTCTCCCGCTCGACCTCGTCGAAGGCCACGGGAGGGCCCCCTCCCCGCGCGGCCTGGCAAACGGGCGGCGGATGCTGAACGGCTCGCTGCACGACGTGGCGCGGTTCGCGTCTCCGGCGCCGGCGCGCGCTGCTACGCCAAACGGCGCCCCTGTCGGAGCGCCGCTGTGCTGCACCCGGTGACCCCGTCAGGCATTCCGGGCGACCGTGTGCGACCGAAAGAGGAGAGCGGCCGTCCCTTCGCCCATCGTCATGCCGGTCGGGTGCGCCGGGACGGTTGCCAGCCGGGGCCGGGCACCGCGGCCCGCAACTGGCGCGTGTACTCCTCGCGCGGGTCGGTCAGCAGGCGGCCCGTGGGCCCCTGTTCGACGACCCGGCCGCCGCACATGACCAGTGCGCGGTCGCTGATCTGGTGGACGACCGCGAGGTCGTGGGAGATGAACACATAGGAGATGTCGCGCTGTTCGCGGACATCCGCCAGCAGGTTCAGGATCTGTGCCTGGATCGACACGTCCAGCGCGGCGACGGCCTCGTCCAGGACGAGGATGCGCGGTTCGACGGCGAGGGCGCGCGCCAGCGCGACGCGCTGGCGCTGCCCGCCGGACAGCTGGGCCGGCCGCATCGGCAGGTGCCGCTCCGCCAGTCCCACCGAGTCGAGGAGTTCCACCACGCGCCGGTGCCGCTCGGCCGCCTCCATCGGGAAGTGCAGGGCCAGCGCGGTCTCGACGACGTCACCGACGCTCTGCAGCCGGTCGAGGGAGGAGTAGGGGTCCTGGAAGACGATCTGGATCTCCCGGGCCCGTCGGCGTCGCTCGCGCGAGGACAGCCGGCCGCGCGCCGGGCGCGGGCGCCCGCACACCGTCAGTACGCCCGCGTCCCTGTTCTCCAGGCCGAGCAGCATCCGGGCGACCGTGGTCTTGCCCGACCCCGACTCTCCCACCACGGCCAGACACTCACCCGCCGCGAGTGTGAACGACACGTCGTCCACCGCGACGGCGTCCCCGTAGGTCTTGCCCAGCCCGACGGCCTCCAGGACCGGCGATGCCGACGTCCCGTTCTCCGTCGCCTCGCGCGGGGCGGGCACCGTCATGTTCTTCCGGTCGTTCACCATGCCGCGACCTCCTCGGCCCGCAGGCACGCCACGCGCGCGCCGTCCGTCAGTTCTCGGTACTGCGGCTGCTGCTGTTCGCACGCGGGGGCCGCGTGCGGGCAGCGAGGTGCGAACGAGCAGCCCGCGCCCGCCTGGCGTGCCTCGAACGCCGCGACCGGTCGGCCCGGGATCACGGGCAGTCTGTGCACCCGCTCGTCGAGGCCGGGCCGGGACCTGAGCAGTCCGGCGGAGTAGGGGTGCCGAGGGCGTTCGGTCAACGCGTGCGCGGCCTGGGTCTCCACCGTGCGGCCCGCGTACATGACGGCGAGGCGGTCGCAGGTGGCCGCGGCCAGTTCCAGGTCGTGGGTGATGAGGAGCAGCGCCGTACCGCGCTCGCGGCGGGCCTCGTCCAGGATCGCCATGACGTCGGATTGGGCGGTGACGTCCAGGGCCGTGGTGGGTTCGTCGGCCAGCACGAGGTCGGGTTCCGCGGCCAGCACCGAAGCGATCATGACGCGTTGCAGCAGGCCGCCGGAGAGTTCGTGCGGGTACTGGCGCAGCCGTCGGGCTCCGTCGGGGATGCCGACGTCGGCGAGGAGGCCGATCACCCGTCGCTCGGCCTCCCGGCGCGGCACACCGCGCTCGGTGACCAGGGCCTCGGTCAGGAAGTCGCCGATGCTGTGGACGGGATTGACGTGGGCGCGCGGGTCCTGGAAGACCATGGCGATGCGGCGCGCGCGCAGGGCACGCAGTTCGCGACGGCTCAGCGTGTCGACCCGTCGGCCGTCGAAGACGATGTGTCCGTGGGTGCGGGCCCCGGGCGGGGTGAGGCCGATGACGGCTCGCGCGGTCATGGACTTGCCCGAGCCGGACTCGCCGACCAGCCCGACCGCCTCGCCACGTCGCAGGACGAGGTCGACCCCGTCGACGATCACGCGGCGTCCTGGTTCTCGCGCGCCGGCCCGGTCGCGGCGGAGGCCGTGGGTGGTACCGGTGTCGGGGAGGTCGAGGCCGAAGCCGCGCAGCGCCAGCAGCGGATCGTCGTCGGAGTCCGGGGGGATCGCGGGGGAGTGGGGGCTTGTCATCGGTTCTTCTCCATCCGGTCGCCGAGGAGGTTGACCGCGCACACCACGAGGGCGATCGCGGCGCCCGCGGCGACGGCCTCGATGGCGTTCCCGCGCATCGCGCTGTCCAGACCGGACTTGACCATCAGTCCCCAGTCGGCGGTCGGCGGCTGAACTCCCAGGCCGAGAAAGGAGATCGCCGCCAGGTCGATCACGGCGTAGCCGAGCGCGGACACCGACTGGGCCACGACGAGCGGCCGCAGGTTGGGCAGCAGGTGGCGCAGGCAGATGGTCAGGGCGGGCCGGCCCTGCACCCAGGCCGCAGCGATGTAGGGCAGCGCCCGCTCCCGCAGTGCGGCACTGCGCACCACGCGGGCCACGTACGGGGTGTAGGCCACGGTCAGTCCGACGACCACCGGCGTCAGGCCCGGTCCCATCACCGCGACCGCGACCAGGGCGAACACGATGCCGGGGACCGCGAACAGCACGTCGAGGACACGGGAGACGACGGTGTCGACCCAGCCGCCGCACCAGGCCGCGGTGATGGCGAGGGCCGTGCCGATGACCGCGGACACGGTGATGACGAGAACCGGTCCGAGGAGGGTGGGCCGCGCGCCCCAGATCAGCCGGGAGAGCACGTCGCGGCCCAGGGCGTCGCCGCCCAGCCAGTGGCCGGGGGCGGCGTAGCCGAGGGTGTTGAACAGGTCCGGCAGGTCGGGGTCGTAGGGCGCGATGAGCGGCGCCGCGAGGGTGAGGCAGACGACGGCGGCCAGGAGGAGGGCGGCGGCCCTGGCGAGGGGGTCGCGCGGCACCGCTCTGCGGGCCGCGAGGAGCACGGTGGTCATCGGGCCATCCGGGGGTCGAGGACGGAGTAGAGGAGGTCGACGACGAGGTTGACGACGACGAAGGAGGCGACCAGGACCAGGACGACGGCCTGTACGACGGCGAAGTCGCGCTGCATGATCGCGCGGACGAGGAGCGAGCCGATGCCGTCGAGCGCGAACACGTTCTCCACGACGACCGCACCCGCGAGCAGGCCGGCGACGGTGAGGCCGACGACGGTGGTCACCGGCACGGCCGCGTTGCGCAGCACGTGGCGGCGCACGATCCGGGATTCGGAGAGGCCGCGGCTCCGCGCGGTGTCCACGTGCTCGCGGCCCATCTCCTCGCGCACGGAGGCGCGGGTGATGCGGGCCAGGTACGCGGCCGAACCGATGGCGAGAGTGAGGGCGGGCAGGGTGAGGTGGTGCAGTCGGCCGCCGAAGCCCTCACCGGCGCCGAACACCGGGAACCAGCCGAGCCCCCGGGCGAACACGATGACCAGCACGACACCGACGACGAACACCGGCGTGGCCAGGAACAGCGAGGAGACCCCGCTGACGAGGGCGTCGGTGCGCCCGCCGCGCAGTGCGGCCAGGCTGCCCGCCGCGAGTCCGCCGACCACGATCAGGACGGACGAGTAGCAGACCAGCCACAGCGTGGTGGCGATCCGGGTGGCGATGAGCGCGGTGACGTCCTGCCGGTAGACCAGGGAGCGGCCCAGGTCGCCGCCGAACGCGTCGCCGAGCCAGCGGACGTAGCGCACGAGAAAGGGATCGTCCAGGTGGTACTGGGCGCGAACCGTGGCGATCTGCTCCGGGGTCGCGGTCCGGTTGCCGAGCAGGAAGGACATGGGTCCGCCGGGCACCAGGTACAGCAGCCCGTACACGAGGAAGGAGGCGACGAGCAGCACGGCGGCGAGGCCGATCAGCCGCAGCAGAACGAACTTGACGGTGGCGTTCATCGGGTTCAGCGTCCCCCCAGTCCGGTGGCCCACGGGTAGTAGAGGTACGGGAAGGACGGCACGGCGCCCGTCACCCGGTCGCTCATGTAGAGGATCACGGGCAGGTTGTTGAGCGGCATCCATGTCACGTCGTCGGCGACGCCGCGCTGGACGCGGGTGACGAGGCGGGCGCGGGCGGCCGGGTCGGCGGTCGCGCGGGCCTTGCGCACGTCGGCGTCGACGCCCTGGAACCCGCTGAAGTTGTTGTCGCCGTTGCCCAGGAACACGGTGTACGCGTCGAGGGGGTCGGGCACGTTGCCGTACCAGGTCGACAGGAAGGCGTCGATGCCGCGGCGCGCCTTGGGATCGTTGTAGAGGTTGCCGTACTGCTCGACGGGCACGACGCGGATCTCGATGTCGAGGCCGAGCTGCTTGCCGGTGGCCTTGATGAGGTTGCCGGTCTGTTCGTGGACGGCGGAGCTGCCCTGCACCGCGATGGTGATCTTCCCCTTCGCCGCGGCTCCGGCCCGGGCGACGAGGGCCTTGGCCTTCTTCAGATCGGCCTTGCCGTGGGGGAGCCGGTCGTAGGCGTCCTGGAAGGTCTGCTTCTCGTAGCCCCAGTACGCGGGGCCGGCCAGGGCGCGTTCGGCGGGTGCGGTGCCCTGGAAGACGGCGGCGCCGAGCGCGCCGCGGTCCAGGGCGGCGGAGAGGGCCTGGCGTACCTCGCGGTTCGCGTACGGGCCCGTCTTGGTGGAGTCCAGCAGGGCCCAGTAGCTCAGGGAACGGCCGAGGGTGACGGTTCCGGTGGGCGAGGACTGGAGCTGGCCGATCGCGGCCGGTGGCAGGTAGAAGTACTGGCCGTCGACCTCGCCGGAGCGCAGCGCGTTGACGGCCGTGGTCTCGTCCGCGATGAAGCGGAACGTGAGCGACTTCGACACGGCGCGGTGGTCGCGGTCCCAGTAGTGGTCGTTGCGGGTGATGGTGAGCGAGTCGCCGGAGCGCCAGCGCGTGAACTCGAAGGGGCCCGTGCACATCACGCCCTGTTTGGGGGTGCCGAAGTTCTCGCCGGTGCGCTCCATCTGCGCCTTCTGCTCCACCGCGCCGGCGGCGGTGGCCATCGCCTGGTTGAACAGGACGTCGGGCTTCTTGAGGGTGACGGTGACCTTCAGCGGGCCGGTCGCGCGCACGCTCCGCACGTTCTGGAAGTAGTCGCCCCACCAGGTGCCCAGCTTCGGGTCGAGGTGCCGGGCGAGGCTGGCGGCGACGTCCTGCGCGGTCAGCGGGCTGCCGTCCCAGAAGGTGACGTGGTCGCGGATGGTGTACACCCAGGTGGTGGGGGTCGGGTTGGCCGCCTTCGTCGCGAGACCGGGCTTGATCTTGAAGTCGGGGGTGAGGCGCAGCAGGCTCTCGCACAGGTTCGACAGCACCGTGTTCTCGGCGTAGTTGAACGATTTGATCGGGTCCAGGCCCTGCGGCTCGTAGGGCAGGTTCCAGGTGATGGAGTCGAGCGGCCGGGTCGCTTTCGGCGTCGCCGTCTTCAGGTCGAGCGCGACCGCGGGGCGCAGACCGCCCGGCCCGCCGCCGCAGCCGGCCAACCCGGCCAGGAGCGTCAGCGCGGCAGCCGCGGTCACCAGGGGCCGCCTCAGCACGGGGCACCTGCCGCGCCGAGGAGCACGCCGTCGCGGGCGATGACTTGTCCGCCGCGGACGACCAGACGGGGCCGGGGCTTTCGCACCACGGCCTCGGCGACCGAGGGGGCGTCGACCAGGATGAAGTCCGCGGGACTGTCCGGCTCGAAGGTGATCCGGTCCAGACCGAGCAGGTCCGCCCCGCCATCGGCCACCAGGGCGTAGCAGGCGGCCAGTTCGCGGTCGGTACGGGCGTCGGTGCGGTAGGCCAGGAGGTGAGCCCGCTCCATCATCTCGGCGTTGCCGAAGGGCGTCCATGGGTCGCACACCCCGTCCGAGCCGATCGCGACCCGTGCTCCGGCGCGTCCGAGGGCCTGGAACGGGACCACGGGGTCGGCGCCCAGCGCGCACGTCGTGACGCTCACGCCTTCGGACGCCAACAGCTCGGCGGTGCGGGCCAGTTCGGGGGCATCGAGGTCGGCGAGGGCGAAGGCGTGACTGACGGTGACCCGGCCGCCGAGGCCGGCCGACGCGGTCCGCCGGGCGATCTGCCGGATCTGCTCCAGGCCGATCTCGCCCCGGTCGTGCAGGTGGATGTCCAGCTCGACCCCGCGCCGTTGGGCGATCCCGAAGAGCAGATCGAGCTGTCCGGCGCCGTCGCCGTCGATGCCGACGGGGTCCAGGCCGCCCAGAACGTCCGCGCCCTCGTCGAGAGCCTGCTCCAGCAGGACGTCGGTGCCCTGCGCGGCAACCACGCCCAGCTGGGGGAACGCCACGATCTGCGTGTCCAGCAGATCCGCCCGCGCCGCGGCCGCCTTCCGCACACCGAGCACGTTGTCGAGGCCGTACTGCGGGGCGACGTCGACATGGGCGCGCACGGCGCGGGTGCCGTGCGCGATCGCATGGTCGAGCAGGGCCCCCGACCGTTCGGCGACCGGGCTCATCCCGGCGCGCACCGAGGCGTCGTACGCGATGAGCGCGGCCAGCGAGTCGGCGGACTCCCGGCTGAGCCAAGGCTCGCCCCAGGTCGTCTTGTCCGGATGCATATGGGCGTCCACGGGGGCGGGCAGCGCCAGGAGACCGGCTCCGTCGACCACTGTCTCCGCCCCCGCAAGAGCCCCTGGTTCCTCGGGCGCGCCGGGGACGAACCGTCCCCGCTCCATCACCAGATCCCGGGGTTCGCCCTCGCCGGTGCGCACCCCCGTGACCCGCAGCCGCTGGTCGAGGTTCATCCAGTCATCTCCCCACGCATGATCGCCGAGTTGTCGAACTGGCCGATAGAAGTATCAGACATCTGATGTCTGGAGAAGAGGTTCTGCGAGATCATGAGTGCCATGGCGGGCTGCACTGCGCATAATCGGCTCGGGCATCGGGCGTGCCCGCAGATCATGACGGACGGGAAGACATGAAGAACGTGGGACGCACATCCCTGGTGGATGTGGTCATCGACCAGCTGCGTCGGGAGATCACCAGCGGACGCTGGCCGGTGGGCGAGAAGATCCCTCCCGAGAGTTCACTGGTGCGAACTCTCGGTGTGAGCCGCCTGTCCGTGCGTGAGGCTGTCCGCGCGCTCGTGCACGCGGGCCTGCTCGCCACCCGGCAGGGCGACGGTACCTACGTGACAGCTTCCGACGAGACGAGCGTCGCACTGACCCGCCTGCTCGCGGACGTGGCCGACCGTGACGTCGAGGAGGTCCGCCAAGGCCTCGATGTGGTCGCCGCGCGCCTGGCCGCGCGGCGGCGCACGCCGGCCGATCTGGAGGAGCTGCGCGCCATCGCCGCGCGCCGTCAACTCCACTACAAGGCAGAAGAGTTGAAGGAGTTCGTGGAAGCCGACATCGCCTTCCATTTGTGCGTGGCCCGAGCGGGTCACAACCCGCTGCTCCTCGACCTCTACACAACTCTCAGCACCGCGCTGCGCGACACCATCCTGGCCGACGACATGCGCCATTCGACCACGGACGCGCACCAAGACCTGCTGGAAGCCATCGAGGCGGGCGACCCGGTGGCCGCCGACGCCGCCGCGCAGGCGATCCTGGCCGTATGACGGATGCGCGCGGACGCGCCGCGCGGCCCCGATGTGCTACCGCAACAACGCCCCGTCTCAAGATCTCGGCGGCCTCCACCGCGTGCTGGAGGGGATCGGGCCGCGATAGGCATCGGCGGCCGCTTCGCGGGATGTGCCCGTGAGGCGACCGCACGTGCCGTTTCCCTGGAGTCCGGTGAGTGACTCCCGCTGCCGGTGGTCGTCGTGGATGGTGAAGGCCACTGCGCCGTCGGCGGACAGAGCGCGTACCCCTTGGCCGGTCTGGGTCGGGCGCTCAACCGTGCCGCCGGCGCCGACCCTCACTCCGCGTCCTGTTGAGCGGAGAAGTGCCGGAGCAGTGTGGTGAGGAACGCGGAGGCGGACGCGGACAACTCTCCGTGCCGGTAGACCGCCGTGAGGGGGTGTACAGCTCCGCGGTCCGTGATCGGCAGTACTCGGATGGGCTCGTTGGACAAGGTCGGGGCCAGCGCTCCGGTTACCGCCGACCGGGGCACCACGGTCGCCCCGAATCCGCGTGCGGCCATGCGCAGCATGTCTTGCAGGTGAAACACCTCGATGCTGTTGCGCGGACGCTGTTCAGCCCGGGAGAACGCCTCATCGACCTGGCGGCGGAGTCCCGTGCCCTGCCGGAAGCGCACCAGAGGAACCTCGGCGAGCTGCCGCAGCGTGACGCTCTCCTGACCGGCCAGCTCGTGGTCAGGGTTGACGACAGCGACCAGAGCGTCGCGCCCGAGCCGCTTGTGGGTCAGTTCGGCCGGGAGTTGACGCGGGCTCAGTCCCACCACGGCCAGATCGAGCTCACCGGACACGACGGCATCGACCATGCTGGGGCTGGGCGCGTTCAGGATCCGCAGCCCGATCTCCGGGTGCGCCTGGTGGAAGTCGTCCAGCACGGCGATCGTGTCCACGGGGCACGCCAAAGACTGGATGAAGCCGAGGCGCAGGGTTCCCGTCCGCAAGCCTGACAGGGCGTGCGCCTCGGTCGTGACACTGTCCGCGGCTTCGAGAGCCCGGCGGGCCAGCGGCAGGAGGTGTTCGCCCGCCGCGGTGAGCCGCACGGTTCGGCTGGTCCGGGCGAACAGCTGAGTGCCCAGCTCCTTCTCCAACCGCTCGATCTGCTGGCTGAGCGTGGACTGGACCACATGACATGCCTCAGCGGCACGAGTGAAGTTCCGCTCCTCCGCTACAGCGATGAAGTATCTGAAGTGACGCAGCTCCATACGGTCACGCCCTCTCACGGGTACGCCAACGACACAAGCAAGCCAAACCGACTTATATAGGACTAGTCACTCAAAGTCCTGGATGTGGGTCCACCTATCTGTGTCACCGATTGCCGCGCGAACCTGATCCCGGAACCCCGGCCTGACGGAATGCCACACGAGGGCGACACAACCGCCGTTACCTCGCACCGGCATCCATGCCCCATGACCGTTGTCGCCTGAAGGCGCTGTGAATCGGCCCACGATTTGCGCCAGACGGTTGGGCAGCGGCCTCTGGCCGGTGGAAAGGGCGGAGCCCATGATGTGCGGGATCTGATCACTTCCACGGGAGGACTGTGATGGGAGCAAGGCTCCGGCGCGCACTGGTCGTCGCCGCAACAATGGGCATGTCGCTGACGTTCCTGACCGACAGGGCGGTTGCTGCCGCGGGACACGACGAGCGGAGCGCCTACATCAGCGCCGCGGGCAAGGTGGACTACGAGGTGCACCTGCCGCCCGGCTACGGACCCGGGAAGAAGCTGCCCGTGGTGGTGGCACTGCACGGCTGCGGTATGACCGGGTCCGGCATCAACTCGATGAAGGACCTCACCGGGTTCAACCGGATCGCCGACGCCGAGGGCTTCATCGTCGTCTATCCCTCACAGGACCTGCTGCGCAACGGCCTGGCCTGCTGGAACGCGTTCGAACCCGCGCACCAGCACCGGGGCAGTGGTGAGCCGTCCCTGATCGCGGGCGCCACGAACGATGTGGTGCAGCGTTACCACGCTGACGCCACACGGGTGCACGTCGCAGGTGCCTCCTCGGGCGCCGCTCTCGCGGTGATCATGGCGGTCACGTACCCGGACATGTACGCCTCGGCAGCCTCCGTGGCCGGCGGGGAGTACGCCCTCGACAAGGTCAAGCCCGACCCGGACGCGGTCAGTCCACTGGACACGGCCAAGCTCGCTCACGCCGAGATGGGGCCGCGCGCCCGTCAAGTTGCGCTGCTGATCGAACAGGGGAGTGCCGACACCACGGTGCCGCCATGGGTGGGCGACCGCCTGGCCTCGCACTGGGCCGCCGTCGACGATCTCGCCCCCGACGGCATCCTTGACGGAGACGTCGACGATGTACCCGATGGCACCAGCCGGGTGGCCGCGCCGGGGGAGCGTCCCTACACCCACACCGTGTACACAGCGCGAGGTGGCGGGCCCACGCTGATAGAGAAGTACGACGTGGAGGGTCTGGAGCACAAATGGCCCGGGGGAGGCAGCGGCCCGTTCGCCGACCCCTCGGGCCCGGACATGAGTTCCCTCGTGTGGAAGTTCTTCTCCGAACGTCACCTCTAACCCCACGCCGCACACAGGCCGAGCGGCCTGCGCGACTGCGGCCTGGGCGGCACGTAGGCCGGAACAACCTGCGGTTCGAACTCAACTCGCCGAGACCGGCTTGTGCGGCGGCGCCGGCCCAGGGCTGGTGCGTTGAAGCTGTGTGTCGATTCGTTGGGAAGGCAGGCGGTCCTTCGGAGGAGAACCTCCGTGGACCGCCGGCGCGCATCGCGGCGGATGCGGCAGTTCTCCACTCGCGCCGACGCCCCCGCACGGCAACGAAGTTGTTGGCGCTATCGGGACTGCCAGCACACCTTCACGATGGGCCTGCTGCTCTTTCTCACGTGGGAGGCACACGTGGCCGATGCCCGAGCCGCCTGTGCCCTGGCCCCGCCCCTCGGCAAACACCATCCGTTGCTCTGCGCTGCCTTCCTGGAAAGCGACGGCGTGCCGCGCACCCGGTGGGTCAGCAGGCTCCTGCCAGGTCGGATATCCCAGTCGGTCATAGCAGTTGACCGACCGATACACATGGCCATTTAGCGTCTTCTGACCCGCGCCTACTCAGCCCGGGCCCCAGCGCCCCGTTCCGGAGCAGCCCGGCCCGGGCGTTAGCCTCGGCGGATGATTCCTCAGCCAACACCGAAGGCCGTCACTCGTCATCGCGATGGGCGGATCCATGCCTACGTCGTGGGCGACGGCGTCTACGGGACGCTTGAGCCGTCAGCGGTGTTCCAGCCGCGGGATGGTGACGAGGTCGTAGCGTCGGCGGTCAGGCAGGATCTGCAGCGGGTCGTATACACGACGCTGAACGGAGTCGTCTGCCTCTCGTGTGCCGGCGACCTCATATGGGCCTCGGACTTCGAACCGCACTCCGATGTACCCCGTGGCCACTGGCCTGGCTGTGCGCTGTCTCAGGACGGCCGGACATTGTGGGTCTATCGGCCGGACGCGATGGCGGGACGCGGGGGCGGGGACCAGTGGGTGGTGCACGACGCCGACAACGGTGTGGTTGTGGCCCGCAGGGAGCTGGAGACGGTCGGACATGGTGCATCGCACCACGTGCATCCCGTGGACGGCAGCGTCTATCTCGACATTGGTGAGGGCCAGGACGGCTCCGTCATTCTCCGGGGTACGGGCGGAGCGGACAGCGAGCCGGAGTTCGTGACATACCCATGGTCGGACCGCTGCCTGATCGACCTGGCGCCGTCAGGGCAGCAGTTCATGACCGTGGACCACGGACAGGCGGACGTCGCCTTCCACGATCACCCCGACGGGGGCGTGGTCTTCACTCTCCCCATTGAAGCCTTCGGTTACGACCCGGAGGAGGCCTTCGTGGAATGGAGCGGCGGCTACCTGACCGAGGACACGGCCATCGTCACCCTGGGTGGGGGGAGTCAGGATGAGGAGGAGTGGTTCCGCTATCACTTGGTCGACGTACGCACCGGCACCCTCAGCGGCGAAATCACCGTCGAGGCCAGCAATCCGTACGAACTGGTTCCCTTGGGTGACGGTTCCTGGCTCACCGGAGGCGCCGGCGGCGACCTCGTCCGTCGGTCCCGCGCCTCGCGGCCGTTCGCACCGCCGCGCCCGGCCGAATCGACCTCTCCCTGCGGAAAACAGAAGTCATGACGGCGGACACTCGATGGCCACTGATCCCTCAGGCGCCCGAAGGCCTGAGCCGACGAGCCCGCTCCTTCATCGAGGCGCACGGGCTGCGTGTTCCCCGCCGCGACCTCACCCTTCATCGGGAGGCATGGCTACAACACGGGATACCTCCTGCGGAGATCGACCGGGCCGTGGCCTTCCAAGAGCGCTGGGGTGGCATTGCTCTGCCCCCTGCCCCCGTATACGAGGGCGGTCCGCGGGTTCTGGAAGCCGGTGTGCCCGAAGGCTCGCCCGTGAGCGGATGGCGGTTCTCCGCGGGCGGCTGTCGCGTCTCGATGGCCTATGGGTTCATGATCGGGCCGGGAGGCGAGTTCGGGATCGACGCCGACCACTGGACACCGCTGCACGCCAGCACAGAGGGTTGGGTGGAAGCCTTGGCGCTGGCCGACCATGCGAGTCACTGGGCCAAGACGATCACGAAGATCCAGGGTGACGCCGTTGAGGAGCTGGACCTCGACGGATTCGAGCCGGTACCTGAAGTCGAGGGACTTGCTGACACCTGGTGGCGGGGCAAGGACTCCCTGATCGCCGTCTACCGCGGCGAAGCCTCGGGTTTTGACGCCCCCCACTGCTTCAGGGCCCATGTCTACGGCGGACTCGATGCGTGGGGCCTGCGGGGTACCTGACCCTCGAAGATCCAGCTCATCGGGTCGGCCGCTGAGCGCTCGATTTGGCACGTGTGCATTTCAGCTGGCACGAGAGCGCGGGCACTCGAAAGGTGGGTGAAGCAAGGGCGCGAACTTCGGCGACGAAGTCGAGGCGGATCGCTTGGATGCACGCGTTGAATGTTGGCCGTACGCGCTCCCGGCGGGCGCGTTGCGGATCCTGCTGCACCGGCCCACCCTGTCGATCGACGGGGCGTCCGCCGTGGGGATCTTGCGGGGGTCACCATAGGCGCGGCTGGTGACAACGCCCTGTTTTACAGAGCCTGTTGGAGAGAAGGCTCGACCCGCCGCAGTGCCTCGAAGCGTCCGTCGACAGCGGCCTCGACGAGTAGAGGCTCCACGCCAGCTGAATCGCGGCCCGGATTCGGCCTGTTGGTCGATCGCTCTCCAGCAGCCTTCCAGCGCTTCGCCGAGGACTACTACGAGGTCTCCATCGACCTGGGGGCGGTGAGCCGGCTCTATGCCTTGAGGCCGCTGAACCAGGAACTCGTATCGTTGCTGAACCCGGAGGTCGCCTTGGCGGACCTGGCCCAGGACATCCGCGAGATCGGCTATCCGCAGCTCGACCAGGAGCCGGCCTGAACGCTGTCGACCTCTCGGACGAGCTGCTCGGCGTGCTGGAGCATTCGGAACTGCTTTCAACACGAACGGCAGTTGCCGAAGGTTGCAAGAAGCCTGGCTAAATGGTCGAGGTGTCCGTAGCCCCAAGACGTGTCGCTCGCGAGCTCGTACGTAGCTCGGGGTTCACCTGCCGCCCGTCGAGATCCATGGCCATTTCACGGTGCAGACCACGACAGGGGCGACGAGCATGGTCAGTAACCAGAGGCCCACACTCGCTGGTGAGTAGATGTAGTAACGCCAATGCTCTGGCAGGGGCAACGGCGCGAGTAGCAGCAAGATCAACGTGGCCCATGTGGCCAGCACGGCGGCTGCCATGCGTGCTGCGACCATCTGCGCCGCCCCCCTCAACAGTGATTGTGGACTCGGCGAAGCAGCGCGGCCTCAACCTGGTGAACGGGAAGACTATTCCATTGCGGCTTGGCCGTTCGGCAGTTCAGGACGGTCAGCCCGGCACGCAGCCCGGACCGCACCCCGGAGGGGGCGTCCTCGATGACCAGACAATCCTCCGGCCTGGCACCGAGCTGCGCGGCCGCCTGCAGATACGGCACCGGCGACGGCTTGCCCTCCGTCACGGCGGCCGCGTCTACGACGACCTTCGGGACCGGCAAACCCGTCCGTGCGAAACGTCCGCGTACCCGGTGCTCGTAGTTCGAGGTCACGAGTGCCCATGTCCCGGCGTCCAACGCAGTCAGCAGTTCAGAGGCGCCGTCGAAAGCCGTATATGAACCGCTGCGGACGTCCTCGTCCTCCAGCTCATGCAGCGCGGCCAGGCACATTCGGGGGTTCTGATCGGGGGGGGGGGGGCAACCTGCGCGAACGTTCGGGTTCACCGATCACGGCACGATCATCCCATCGCCTCTTGAGCAGGCAATTTGCGGGACCGTCCACGATGACCTGCACGTTCGCCGAGAACCGGTCGTTGCGGCGGCAGGAGCCGACCTGCCGGCCGCGGAACGGGACCAGGGCGCCGCCCACGATCCACATCCGCCGGTCGAATCGCCCGGGCGGACGACGGGCTCGCGCGTAAGCACTGACCCGAGCCCGCCGGAGAAGCCATGTCGCACAGCCATGGCGATCGAGGCCATGCCCCCTGTCGGATCACGGCGCTTCGTCCGCCATGGGCACAAGACCCAATGCCACTGGCAGCACGGGTGCATGGCGTGCCAAAAAGTCCCACAGCCGGTCAGCGACCGGGCCGTGAGGGCGGTCCCGCCGGCGGGCTACCGAGAGTTCCTCGACCACGCCGGGAAAGTGCCGTCCCGCGATGCTGAGCAGGGTGCCGTCACGCAACTCGTCCTCGATCATGAACCGCGGCACGTGTCCCCATGCCATGCCGTGCACGATGAGCTCCTTCTTCATGAGGTGGTCCGGAACGGAGCTACGGAGGGCGCCTGCGACCAGGAAATGGCCTTGTTCGCTCGGATGCCGCGCTGAATCCCGGACGACGCACTGGGTGAAGGCCCGCATGCGCTGCGGCGTGATGTCGATGTCCGGAGGGAAGGGCAGGAAGCCGGGCGCGACGACGGGCACGAGAGCGACGTGCCCCAGACCGATCGACTCCATCCGCACGTCGCTATGGGGGACGCGGTGCACGATGAAATCGGCCTCGTCCTCCAGCAGTCGCTCCCAAGGGCCGGTGACCGTCTCGAACTGCAGGTGCAGTCGTGTCTGCGGGTGCTGCGCGAAGAAGCGACTGAGCATCCCGAGTACCGCTGGAAGCGGGCACAGGTCGCCGAGCACCACGCGCAGTTCGGCCTCTTCGCCCATCGCCAGCTGCGCGGCGAAGGACCGCAGCTCGTCGGCCTCGTGCAGCAGGAAGCGCACCTTGCGGTGGAAGGCACGTCCCGCCTCGGTCAGTTGAACCCGATAGCCCGAGCGGTCCAGAAGCTCCAGGCCCAGCTGACGCTCCAGCTTGGAGACGGCGGCGTACACCGAAGGGTGCGAGCGGTGCAGCCGTTCGGCGGCGGCCTGGAAGCCGCCGTCGAGCACAACGGCGTCGAAGCACTGCAACTCGTGGAGCGTGAAGTTCGACATTGTCCAAGCAAGCTACAAGGCTCGTCCGATGTTTGTAATAGAAGTCTGCAAGTGGCGTTCATAGGCTCAGGGCATAACCGCTCGATCGCTGGAGCTGACATGACTTCTGGTACCCGTTCCGCCATCACCACCGGCGATGGCGTCCGCATCGCCTTTCGCTTCGACGGTGACGAGAACAAGCCGGTGCTGCTTCTCTCGAACTCCATCGGCACCGACCTGCACATGTGGGACGGTCAAGTGCCCACACTGAGCGAGCACTTTCGGCTGCTTCGCTACGACGCGCGCGGCCACGGCGCCTCGGATGCTCCCAACGGCCCGTATTCCCTTGACCGGTTGGGGCGTGACGTAGTGGAACTGCTGGATGGTCTGGGTCTGGAGCGGGTCCACGTGCTGGGCCTGTCCCTGGGTGGAATCGTCGCGCAGTGGTTGGGCATTCACGTTCCCCGGCGCGTCGAGCGACTGGTGCTCTCCAACACCGCCGCGTACCTCGGACCGCCGCAGCAGTGGGACCGGCCGATTGCCGAACTACTGGAAGCCCCCGACATGGAGACCACCGCAGACACGTTCCTCCATAACTGGTTCCCGGCCCGCATGCTCCAAGGCGACAACGAGGTGGTCGAAGGCTTCCGCCGCACCCTGCTCACCACGCAGCGCGAGGGCGTGGCAGGCAGCTGGGCCGCGGTGCGCGACTACGACCTTCGTCGCACTGCCACCCTCATCCACAACCCGACACTGGTCATCGCCGGCGAGCACGACACCGTCACGTCCGCCGATCACGGCAGGGAGCTCGCCAAGACCATTCCGAACGCGCGTTTCACTGTTCTGCCAACGGTGCACATGGCGAACGTCGAAGGGCAGGCAGAGTTCCTGGACGCAGTGGTGGCCTTCCTCACGGAGCGGTCATGACCTGTAGGTGCGCGCGGGACTCCTCCAACCGGAGTTGAAAGCGCGGTTCGAGTGTCCGGAGACTGGCGGCGGGGCCAGCATCACGCTGGTTCCCGGCAGTCCCGGAGTGCTATCGGACCTGCGTGGGGCCCACTCCGGCTGGTGAGACGTACAGGCCGGGAGATGGCCGGTCGTGCGTGATGGGCCTGAGGATCAGGAGGCCGCGGCAAAGAGGCCGACGCCGCCCACGAACGAAGGCCGCGACACCCGCACAGCGCCCCGCGTAAGGCCCTCGTCGCCGATCTGCGCTGGTACCCACAGCTCTACCGTGGCCGGACGTCCGAGCCGGCGGCTGAACAAATATCGTGACGACCCCTTCTCCGTACCGACTAGTCGGTACTAGCGTCGCGGCGGCGAGCACGTGCTCAGGCGTGCGGCTGACCAGCACAGGAGGCAAGGTGTCGATCTCGTCGCCGACAACGACAACGTCGGGAGCCGCGGGGCCGGCCTCGTCCGCCCTCAGAGGGCTGGGCGGACGACGGCTCGACCGCTATCCCGAACGCGGGGCCCGATACTGGTACTTGGGGATCGTCGTGCTCGTCACGATCGTTCTCTACTACCAGTTGTACGTGCAGTTCGCGGTGTCGACCGCGATCATCAGCCAGTACCACATGACGTTCCTGTACTTCGTGTACATCTCGGTGGCCGCCAACGCGGTCGGCGCGTTCGCCTCTTTGGTGGCCGGGCTCGCAGACCGCTGGGGCCGGGCGAACATCGTGGTCTACGGACTTCTGCTGGTCGGCCTGCTGACCACGTTCGCGCTGCCCAACGCTCCGGGCAAGACGAGCTATCTGCTCACCTACTGCGCCATCTCCCTCGTCGAAGGCATGATCCTCGTCGCCACCCCTGCCCTGATCCGCGACTTCTCCCCACAGCTGGGCCGGGCCTCCGCCATGGGGTACTGGACCATGGGCCCGATCATCGGCTCCCTCGTGGTCACGGCCGTCACCTCACGCACCTACGGAGGTGACACGAGCTGGCAGGACGAGATCCGCTTCGCCGGCATCAGCGGACTCGTCCTGTTCGTCATCGCCCTGTTCGGGCTGCGGGAACTGGCCCCGGCCCTGCGCGACCAGATCATGGTGAGCCTGCGCGACCGCGCGCTGGTCGAGGCCCGCGCCAAGGGCATCGACACAGACGCGGCACTGCACGGTCAGTGGAGGCAGATGCTGCGCCTCGACGTCATCGGTTCCGCCGTCGCCATCAGTCTCTACCTGCTCCTCTACTACGCGGCCGTGGGCAACTTCGTCCTCTACTTCTCCACGGCCTTCGGCTACTCGGCGCAGCGTGCGAACGCCCTGCTCAACTGGTACTGGGGTGCCAACGCGATCTCCTTGGTACTCTCCGGCCTGCTCTCCGACAGGCTGCGGGTACGCAAGCCGTTCATGCTGGTGGGCGGGGTCGGCTCGGTCGGGTTCACCCTCGCGTTCGCGCTGCACGCCACTCAACAGCACACCGGGTACTACACGTTCGCGTTCATCGTCGCCGGGATCGGCGTGACCAGCGGTATCGCCTACTCGCCGTGGATGGCGAGCTTCACCGAGACCGTGGAGCGGCACAACCCGGCGGCCACCGCCACGGGCCTGGCCATCTGGGGCTGGATCGTGCGCATCACGGTGGCGCTCTCCGCCGCGTGCGTCCCGCTCGTCGTGAACACCGTGACGCCGCTGATCGAACACGGGGCCGAGGTGAAGGCGGCCTCCGTGCGGGCGGCTCCTGCGCTGGCCATCACCGAGGCACACCCGAAGCTGTTCGCCGAACTCGACACCTACGGTCCCGGCAAGGTGCCCCCGGCGCTGCTCGCCCGCGCACAGGATGAGGTGGGTGCCGAGGGGCTGCGGGTCGTGCAGAAGGCGGCGCCGCAGTTGAAGATCCTGCGCGAGCACGGTGCCGACGTGCAGCAGGCCAGCGCGGACAACCCCGGTGCGTGGCAGACCTGGTGGTGGGTGTGCCTGGGCGGACAGGTGCTGTTCCTGCCCTTCGTCTTCGTCATGACCGGCCGCTGGCGCCCGCGTGACGCCGTACGCGACCTCAAGGAGCACGAGGAGTCCGTGGCCCGCCAGGTCGCCGACCTCCAGCACGACCGCCAGGAAGGGAGCACCGCATGAACACTCCGACCGCCCTGCACGCGCTCACCGCGCTGGAGCAGGCCGCCGCCGTCCGCGCGGGCGACACCAGTCCGCAGGAGCTGGTACGCCACCACCTCGACCGCGCCGAGGCCTACGACGAGCGCTTCGGTGCCTTCGTCACCCGCACACCCGATGCGGCACTTGCCGAAGCTGCCGCGCTGCGGGAAGGCCCGGGAGCGGAACACCCCTCGCCCTTGTTCGGTGTGCCGACCGCGGTGAAGGACCTGACCGACACCGCCGGGGTGGCGACCACGTACGGGTCGAAGGCGTTCCTGTCGCACGTGCCGTCGGCCGACGCGCACAGCGTCACTCGGCTGCGCGCGGCCGGCACGATCAGCATCGGCAAGACCAACACCCCGGAATTCGGCTGCTGTTGCTACACCGACAACGATGTCCGCGGTCCGGCCCGCAACCCTTGGGACCCGGCGCTTTCGGCGGGCGGTTCCAGTGGCGGGTCCGCGGTCGCCGTGGCGCTCGGTCTCGTGCCGGTCGCCCACGCGAGCGACGGCGGGGGCTCGATCCGAATCCCGGCGAGCATCTGCGGCCTGGTCGGCATCAAGCCCTCACGGGGGCGGGTGAGTTCGGGACCCGCGGGCGCCGAGGTCACCAACCTGTCCGTGCAGGGCCCCTTGGCGCGCTCGGTGCGGGACGCGGCGGCGCTGCTGGACGCGCTGGCCGGACCGGAGCCGGGGGATCCGCACTGGGCGCCGCCGCTGCCTCCGGGCGAAACGTTCCTCGGGCACGCCGAGCGCCCTCCCGGCCGACTGCGCATCGGCCGGTACGCGACGCCCGCCGACGACGGAATCACCGTCGATCCGGAGTGCGTCGCCGCGTGGGAGCACGCCGCGAAGCTACTGGAGAGCCTCAGACACATCGTTGAGGACATCCCCACGCCGTTCGGCCCCGAGATCGGCGACCACTTCGTGACGGCCTGGGGCGTCCAGTCACTCGGCCACGCCCTGGACGCGGACCGCGAGGCCCTGCTGCGGCCGGCCACCCGGGCCTGGCGGGAATACGGACGGACCCTGTCGGGCGAACGGTTCGCCGCCGCGATCACCGGGATGCAGCGTGCCTCTCGACGGGCGATCCGGGCGACGGCCGCTTACGACGTCGTCCTCACCCCGACGCTGGCGACCCTGCCGCGACCTGTCGAGTACTTCGACGAATCCGGCGATCCGCTCGTCAGTCTGCATCGCCAGACCCCCTTCAGCGCCTTCACGAGCCCGTACAACATGACGGGCCAGCCCGCGATGAACGTTCCGCTGTACTGGACGGCCGAGAAGGGCATCCCGATCGGGGTCTCGCTCGTCGGCCGTCCGGCGGACGAGGCGACGCTGATAGCACTTGGCGCCCAATTGGAGGAGGCCCTTCCATGGCGTGACCGGTACGAGCAACTGCTCTCGCCGTCGGCCCCGACACACTGAGAGGAGTCGCCCTGAGGCAGTTTCCGCTCGGTCGCCGCCCCTGTGCAGAGCAATCGTCAACAGGGAAGGGGACGAACGGAGATGCCCTTCGCGCACCGTTGGGACCCGCCCCTCGAAGATGGCCGGGTCCCAACGGTGCGGGAAACGGCTGGTCATGAAGGCGATCGGCTCATTCGGCGACGGTCAGGTACTCCTCGACACCTCCGGCCTGGGACCGAAGGCGCTGACCGCCCTGGTCGACTCGCAGTGACAGACATACGTGCCCGAGCTCATGGGCCCCGCGCAGCAACACCTCGGCCGGGCGCGGCTGCGCTGGGCGGGGGCCGTTCCACACCCGCACAAGGGCGTGGAGAGCCCCGCTCGGCCTGGAGCTGACCTGCCAGTCACTGAGCGTTTTCAGCGTTGCTTCTCCAGGGTGAGGACGGCTTTGGTGATGACGCTCATGCGGTTGGGGCTGATGCGGGATCTGCGGAAGATCTCCCAGGACTTGAGCCGCGCGATGCCCCGTTCGACGGGTGCCCGGGCCGCGGATAAGGCCCGGTTCTCGGTCCGCTCGGTGAGGGTGAGTTCACCGCCCGGCGGCCGGCGCTTGGCGGTGGTGACCCAGCCGCCTGCACCGATATAGGCCATGTCAGCGAGGATCGGGACGCCCTGGCGCGCGCAGATCCGGAGAATCTTGTGGGTGCGGGCTGCCGTCAGATCGTGGGTCCGGCCCGGCAGCGCCGGCGACAGCCACAAAATCTCCCCGGCCGGGTCCGTAACGACCTGCACGTTCACCCCGTGCCGCTTGTGTTTCGCCGAGTAGTCCGCCCTGCCGTCCCCGACGCGGTCGCACTCAGCGAGCGTGCCGTCCAGGAGGACGAGGTCCGGGTCGTGCGCGCGCAGCGTCTTCAGCAGGCCCGGCGCCTGCTCGGCGAGCAGATTGGTGACCGCGGTGACGTAGGCGTGGGTGGTGCCGACGGATATCCCGAAGGCCGCGGCGATACGGGCAAGGGTGTCGTGGCGGCGCAGGTACACGAGTGCGACCAGCGCACGGCGGTGCGGCGGGAGTTTGCACCGCCGGTCACCCTCGCGGGTGACGATGAGCATGGTGACCCACTCGACCAGGGCGTGGGGCAGGTCGAGTGCGGCAGGATACGGAACCAACAGGGCTCCTGTGCTGCTGAGTTGAGACGTCGAACACCTCGCTCAACGGCACGGGAGCCCTGTCCGTTGCGTACCCCAACGTCACGCCGTCCCGTCACCCGATCGGTGGCCACTCCGAAAACGCTCACTGGTCGATCCGTTCTCATCTTTTCCTTGCGCACACCGCCGTTCCCGAAAGCGAAAGCCATGACAAGCAGGAACTGCTGTCCGTCGTGGGGGGGAATGGCGCCGAGGCGGCGGCGACGGAACCCTCCGTGGAGCGAATTCGCCAGATTGCCGTGTGACGCCCGGACCCCCTCGCTGGTCCGGGGTAGGGCGCCGGATCGACGCCCGACGGCTTCCGCGTTTCTGATCAGTGGCCTTGCAGTATCCCGGCTCGCAGTTCGGCGATGATACGGATGAGGAGGCGCGAGACATGCATCTGGGAGCAGCCGATGGCTTCAGAGATGGCTTGCTGGGTGAGTTCCTCGACGAAACGCAGATGGAGCAACAGCCGGTCTCGTTCCTGCAGCCCCGCGATCAAAGGCGCCAAAGTCTGCATATTCTCGATCAGTTCGTATCGGTCTTCGTCCATCCCGATGAAGTTGGCCAGCAAGGTTTGGCTTTCGTCGTGGAGTCCGCTGACGGCGGCGTCCACGGAGACACTGTTGTATCCGTTGGCTGCTTTCTGTACCTCGGTGATCTCCGAGTGACCGAGCTGCATCAGTTCGGCCAGTTCTGCGGTGGTGGGTGCACGCCCCAGTCGGGTCCGCAGTTCTTCGGTCGCCCGCGAGAGGTGCAGCCGTGCCTCCTGTAGTCGGCGGGGTACGTGCACTGCCCAAGAAGTGTCGCGAAAGTGGCGCTTGATTTCGCCGGAGATGCACGGAATGGCAAACGATGTGAATTCTGTCTCGCGGGAGAGTTCGAATCGGTCGATGGCTTTGATCAATCCGATCGTGCCGACCTGAATGATGTCCTCGCGATCCTCGTGCATACGACGTTTGAAGCGGGAAGCCACGAACTCGACCAGGGAAATGTTCACTTCGATCAGCGCGCCGCGAACCTGGCTGTGTGCGGCGGTGCCCTCCTCCAGGGCGCAGAGCCGAGCAAGATAGGCCCTGCTGATCTCTCGTGCGTCACCCGACCGGCGGGCTGAGGCGATGGCGGGAAATGTGTCGACCGAGATGCTCATGCGCTACCGCCCGGATTGTCTCCAATATTGCTCACCCCCGTTACCCGAGACCCTGATTTGCATACTCGTATATAAGGCGTCTTAAGCCGAACGTGTAAGCGGATGGAACACTAATCCGGTAGGGCGGATGTGTGTTTGAGCTCGCGGAGTAGTTCCATCGCTAGATCTGACACGCGGCGACGGCGCGGGTGGGCCCGGACTGGGTCCGGAGGCGGCTGTGTCGTGATCCTGCTCCTGCGGAGAAGCGCTCAGCCACGCAGCGCATCAAGGGCATAGGACAAGGGGCGTGCACCTGGAAGAGTCCGTCAGCGCCTGTGCGGCTGAGCCGTTCGAGTATTCAGGTCGGCATCGGTCCGAGAAGGATCATGCCGCCGGCGGAGTGCCGCCTGCTGAACGCCTGCTCCAGGCTTCGGCGTCGTGGGGTCCGGCCCCTCCCCGAGCAGCGGTCCTCGTCGGCCCTACCGTGAGCCCGTGTCATCCGTGCGAACCTTGCCGGTCGCTGCTTCAGCAGTACCGGGCCGTGGTCCTGTTGCCGCCGTCCTGCGGCGTGTACTTGACTGAGCAAGGGTCCACGTCGGCGGCCTGCAGGGCGGCTCGTGTCGCCTCTGTCTGCGCGGCGTCGAGTTGTGGCGTGCGCGAGAGCACGAAGCCGCTGCGACGTTCAGAGTCGGTGACAACCGCCCACTGGTAGTCGCGATCCAGCCCGATCACGATGTAGTTGGCGTCTTTCCCGTGGGCGAAGTGGCCGTTCACACCGAGAAAGGAGACATTCAGGCGCGCGTTGGTGGCGTCCAGTGGTTTCGCGTCGCCGCGAACGCTGCTGGTGAGTCCAAAGTAGGACGAGCAGGAGTTCTTCACGGACACCGTTCCCGTGGCGCTCAAGCTGTAGCGCGCTTTCGAGTTCTTGTGGCACTGAGCCTCGTAGACCGCGGGGACGGCGGCGACTTGATACCACTGGCCGAGGTAGCGCTGCACATCGACGCGGCTCACCGGCGTCGGTTCGCTCTCGACGCCCCGTGCAGCGGCTTCCGCCGACGCGGCCGTCAGGACAGAGGTTCCGATGACACCGGCAGTGAGGACACAGGCCGCAGCGCGACGCACGGGAAAAGGATGGTTCACGGTCGACCTCCTGAGGCGATCTGTTCATCTAGGACTGGCACGTATTCCGTCGTGCATCCCTTGACGGTTGCACCGATCGCCCATCGAGTGCATATCGCACAGTGAAGACCCCGGGCCATAGCGCCGACGGCATGAGGTGCTGTCAAACCGCAAAGCCCGGCGTCTGGTGCCCGTACGAAACGACCGGACGTGCCGCGACCGCTTCGGCCTGACCGCGGAAGATCTCGAAGGCGGTCTCGGTGTCGGGCCTGAGCCTGGGTGCGGGCTCCACTTCCGGGCAGTGGGCCGGATTTCGCGCTCTCGGAGCGGCGGACGGTATCCGCCCCGACGGACTCTGATGCGTAGATGCGTATCCGCGTCCATGACGCACGATCACGCTCCGCTTGGGTCGGCTGGCTGGGGCCGGGTGGTCCCTGCCCTGTGGCGTCCCGCTGACTAATCGTCACCGCTCATCGCTGAACTTCACGGGGTAGGAGGCAGTGGATTTCGGCTTCTTCGGTTTGCTCCAGCCTGGGAGATGAACTGGGTAGACGCCACTCGTCGAGACTGGACGAGGAGTGCCGCCATTCCCCTCGCTCGTATTCTGCGGAGAGTTCATCGAGTTCCCACCCACGACGACCACCACGGCAACGCCGATGAAGATCGCGACCTGCCGTCGAGCGTCGGCTGCCCACCGGAAGTACGCGCGCACCCTCGTGCCATCCGTGCGTCTGTACGATCTGACCCAAAGCATGCGCGTACCCCTTTGTCGAGATCTTCACCGACTTGCCCTGCGTGGCCGTGGCGTCGTAGAACCCAAGTGGAGCCGACCTGCTCCTCGTTGTCGTCGACACCGTCGGTTCTGTACGAGCACCAGCGGCTCTGCGGACGGCCTGCTTCCCAAGGCCTGATGGATTCAGCTCCGAGAGAGCGGCGGGCGCGGTCCGACGTCATGGAACGGTTCGCCGCCTGGTGGGACGTCTACGAATGTGCGCGTGCCCGCTTCCGTATCCAGAGCCCGAACGCCACTCCACACATCAGGCCCCAGCCGACCCCCGACCACAACCCTTGCGGCCAGGACCAGTCCACCGCGAGGTGCATCGCCGTTCCCCACAGCAGACCGGCAACCAACCAGACAAAGATCACTCGTGCCCACGTCATGCCGGCCCGATTACCCGTGATTCGAATCCTGACGACAGCGCAGGACTCCCACATTGCGCCGGTCTCAGGCCGCTGCCGCGTCGTGGCCGCTCTTGAACCAAGGTTGCCGTACTCGGCGAAGAGGTACCGACCGCCAACGCGGGCCCCTCAGGGGCAGCCCACCACCTGCATGAACTGGTGCGCCAAGGCCTTGGTGTCGATGTCGTTCGCATTGTGGCCGGACAGGATCAGGAAGAAGGGCGGCCCGATCAGGAGCGCGGTCGCCTGCTGAATGGACAGAGTCGTGCCACTGGCTGTCCGCGCGGCGTCCACCGTCTCTGCCGCGCTGTCTCCGAGAACGTCGCGGGAGGCCAGCAAACGGGCGACGTCCGGATCGTGCTGGGCTTCTCCCACAAGGGCCCGGTAAGCCGCTCCTGCATGGGAACGGGCCAAGAAAGTGACCAGAGCGTCAAGGTAGGTCTCTACGTCCTTGCGGACATCGCCCGTCGCGGTCACCGCCAGCTCATGCTGGGCGTCGAGCACGCTCGCCTCGTACAGCACCTCTGCCTTGTTCGACCACCAGCGGTACACGGTCTGCCGCCCCACGCCGGCCCGCTCCGCGATGCCCTTCATGGTGAGCGCCGCATAGCCGACCTCGACCAGGAGGTCGTCGACCGCGTGCAGCACGGCCGTCCGTGCGCTCTCACTGCGTGGCCGCCCTCGGCCGTTGCCTTCCATCATGCCCTCACTATAAACGAGACACCGTGTACCGCATGTGTGCTACGTTTACGGTGCACGGTGACTCGAAAAGGCTGATCGGGCTTCCGCCCTGTGCCGCGTGCCGTGCTTCGTGCAACGCATCCGATGAAGGAATCGAGAGCAATGGCTTCCACCACGCTGGAAAGTCCCGCGCGCCTCGCACAGAGGTCCAGCCCGGTCCTCGCGTGCATGAGCGTGTGCACCGCACTGGTGGTCGGCTTCGTCGCGGCGATCAACCTGGCTGTCCCTGAATTGGCCGCCAGCTCCATGGAGCCGACCTCGTCGGATCTGCTGTGGATCGTCGACGCCTACGTGGTGATCTTCGCCTGCCTGGTCATCCCCGCCGGTGCGGCCGGCGACAAGCTCGGCCGCAAGGGAACACTCCTGACCGGGCTCGCCATATTCGCGGCCGGAGCCATCGTGTCGGCCACCGCGCCGAACGTTGCCATCATGCTGATGGGCCGTGCTGTCACCGGCCTCGGCGCCGCGTGCGTCCTGCCCAACTGCGTCGGCATCCTGCTGCACGCCACCGCACCTGAACGCCGCACCCATGCCCTGGCCATCTGGGCGGCGGCCTCCGGCATCGGCGGTGTCGTCGGCAACGTCGGCGGTGGCGCATTGCTGACCGCCGGATCCTGGCGCACTCTGTTCGTCGCCGTCGCGGTCATCGCCGTCGGCTGCCTGGCCTGGGCGGCACGATCCGCACCGCGCAGCCCACGACACGAACGCACGCTGGACCTGCCCGGCACCCTGCTGTTTGTGGCTGCCGTTGTAGCCCTGCTCATCGGCATCATCGAAGGACCCGAACAGGGCTGGGGCAGCACCGTCGTGCTCACCGCCTTCGCCGCCGGCGTGGTGCTGGGCGTGAGCTGGGCAGTGGTCGAGCGGCACGTCGCGCATCCCATGCTCGACCCCCGACTCTTCCGCAGCCCGGGACTCAGCAGCGCCTGCCTCGGCATGACGGTCGTCTTCTTCGGCAACTTCGGCCTCTTCTACGTCAACGCCTCACTGCTGCAGTACGGACGCGGCTTCTCCGTCCTGCAAGCCGGCCTCGGGATCATTCCGCTGACCGTCCCGCTTCTGGTCGGCACCCGCTACGTGCCCGCCCTGATACGCCGTATCGGAGCTCCCGCCACCCTGGCTGCGGCCTTCCTGCTGGGCAGCGCCGGACTGGTGGCGCTCTCCTACGCCTCCGCCATGACCTACCCCGTCTACGCGGCCGCCTTGGTCGTCATCGGTCTGGGCATCATGCTGGCCGCCCCTTGCCTGACCGCACAGATCGCCTCGGCGCTGCCCGTGGAGAGGGCCGGTATCGCCGGAGGCTTGCAGTCGGCGACCCGAGAACTGGGCAGCGCCCTGGGCGTGGCCGTCGTCGGCACCATCCTGACCGCGGGATTCACCCACAACCTGCCCGCGGCGCTCAAGGAACGCTCGCCCGTCCCACGCACCGTCAACGACGCACTCACCCTCGCGCCGTCCCACCACCAGGCAGTCACCGATGCCTTCACCAACGGCGCCGACACCGCCCTGCGCGTCGCTGCGCTTGTGGTTCTGATCGCCGGAGGACTCGTCGTCATCGGCACCCGGCGCGCCCGCCGGAAGCCCTTGCGCTGACGCCGGGCTCTCACACTTCTCCGCGGTCGGCCGACGCCGTACCCGGATGAACAATCCCCAACTCCGTCCGTAACAGCCCCACCGGGGCAGAGGGAGGCCACGCTCATGCGTGCATTTATCACTGGAGCAACCGGCTGGATCGGATCCGCCGTCGTCGACGAGCTCCTCGCTGCCGGTCACGAGGTCATCGGCCTCACCCGGTCCGATGAAGGTGAACAGAGGCTGACCGCCAAGGGCGCGACCGCTCTGCGGGGCGACCTGGACGACCTCGCCGCACTGCGGCGCGGCGCGGCCGGGTCCGACGCCGTCATTCACCTCGCCAACAAGCACGACTGGGGCAACCCGGCAGAATCCGACCGCGCTGAACGCGCCGCCGTCGCCGCACTCGGAGACGTCCTGGCCGGCAGTGACCGGCCCCTGCTCGTCGCATCCGCGCTGTCCGGCCTCGTGGAAGGCAGGCCGGCCACCGAGACGGACGTCTCACCCGCCATCGGCCCGGACTCCAACCGGGGTGGCAGCGAGAACCTCGCCCTCGACTACGTCGCCAAGGGCGTGCGGGCCGTCGTCGTGCGCTTCGCGCCGAGCGTGCACGGCCGCGGCGACTGGGGATTCGTCAACTTCCTGACCGACGCCGCCCGGAAGCAGAGCGCCTCGGGCTACATCGGTGACGGCTCCACCACCTGGTCGGCGGTGCACCGCACCGACGCCGCCCGCCTCATCCGGCTCGGCATGGAACAAGCCCCGGCCGGCACGCGCCTGCACGCCGTGGCCGAGGAGAGCGTCACCACCAAGGAGATCGCCGAGGCCATCGGCCGCAGCCTCGGCCTGCCGGTCGTCTCCGTCGCACCCGAGAACGCCGGAGCCCACTTCGGCTTCGTCGGACACTTCTTCGCCTCGACGATGACGGCCAACAGCACGGCCACCCGACAACTCCTGACGTGGCAGCCCAGCGGCCCCACCCTCACCGAGGACATCGACGCGGGCGCCTACACCGCCTGATACCAGCATCCCTGCGGGCGGACGGCCCCCGAAGCCGTCCGCCCGCATTCCTCCTACCGCTACCAGGAGACCACCCCGTGACCACGCACACGCACACGCTTGCCGAACCGGGCGTCGCTGCCGCTCTGGCCCGGATGTTCGACGCCGCCGAACGCGACGGCCAGAACACTCAGCACCTGACCGACCGCGACACGTTGACGCCGCAGCAACTCGCCGACGCTGCGCAGGACATCTACATGCCGATCTCCGCCGACGGCGGCAAGCTCCTCTACAACCTGGTGCGCGCCACCCGGCCCGCCCGGATCGTCGAGTTCGGCACCTCGTACGGAATCTCCACGCTTCACCTGGCCGCAGCCGTACGCGACAACGGCACCGGGCATGTCATCACCACCGAGATGAGCCGCACCAAGGCAGCGGCCGCCCGTCACACCTTCGCCGACACGGGGCTCGACGATGTGATCACCGTGCTGGAAGGCGACGCCCTGCAGACACTCGCCGGGCTGGAGAACCCGGTCGGCTTCCTGTTCCTCGACGGCTGGAAGGACCTGTGCCTGCCCGTCCTGCAGCTTCTCGAGCCGCACCTCGCTCCCGGCACCCTCGTCGTGGCCGACGATGTCGAACTGCCCGACCTCGCCCCTTACCTGGACCACGTGCGCGACACCACCAACGGCTACCACAGCGTCACCTTCCCCGTGGAAGACGGCCTGGAGATCAGCTGCCGCCTGTAGCCGGGTATCCCGCGCCTCGCTGACACCATGACCCAAGTGTGACGGGCAGGGCCCGGGCGTTGGGGTGTGGTGCCGGCCGGAGCCCGGGGCACGGCGCTACTTCCAGGGGATGATCTGGATGTTCTCGGCCCGCACGGTGGCGTTTCGATGGCCGGTCGCGGACAGCGCCGCGGTGAGGATCCTCTGCGCCTTCCTCTTGGCCTCCTGATCGTCGGCAGTTTCCACAACGAGGTTGAACGTGATGTTCCCGGCGGCGTCCTGACGCCAGGAAAGGCTTCCTCTGGAGCCTCGGGGGTCGTAGGGCGCGAGTGCGTCGTTCAGGTCGCTCAGTTCGGTTTTTGTGGGCTCGTTGGAGAAGTCGACGGGCGTGCTGGCGAGGTAGTAGGTCACGCGGGGACGGTACTTCAGCCCGGGGTGAGTGGGCGTGCGACAGGGGTAACCAGCCGTGAGGCAGGGCGTCCGCGGGTGCTCACGGCTTGCGTGCGAACACCCACCGGTTGCCCGCCAGGGCGTCGTTCTCCTCGGGCAGGGGACCGCGCCCGTGTCGGCGGGTGAACTCGAAGGGCGTGTGCACCGACGTGGACCAGCCCGTGTCCGCCAGAGCACCCGCGGAATCGGGTCGCGGTTCCTTCGCGAACAGGTCGAGGAGGTCGATGCCGATCTGCTGGGTCGTCGAGGTGTAGAGCGGACTGTCGCGATACGTCATCAGGTCCGGTTCGAGTTTGACCTCGTACGCCAGGGCGCTGCCGGGCGTGCTCAGCCGGTCCACCGCGGCGACGAGGGACCTCTCGGCGTCGGCGGGGAGGTAGAACAGCAGCCCTTCGGCCAGCCAGACGGTCGGCGCGGATCGGTCGAAGCCGGCGTCGGCGAGTGCCGCCACCCAGTCGGCGCGGAGGTCGACCGGCACCGGTGCGCGCGCCGCCTTGGCACTGGCCGACAGGCCGTCGAGCACCTTGTGCTTGAACGCCAGAACCTCCGCCTTGTCGATCTCGAAGACGACTGTGCCAGGGGGCCAGTCGAGCCGGTAGGCGCGGGTGTCCAGTCCCGCACCGAGCAGGACGACCTGTCGGGCACCTGCCGTCCGAACCGACTGGAGCAGGAAGTCGTCGAGGACCCTCGTTCGCAGGCCGAAGTAGCGCGCGAAACGTCCCCACAGCGGGTTCGCGTCCCCGTCCGGCACGTGCCGCAAGCGGGTCGGCCATCCGGCGGACGCCGAGGCGGCGAGCACGAAGTGTTCCGCGAAGGGGTCACGAGCAAGAGAGTCGGGACGGTGGGTCTCGATGGCCCGCGCGGCGGCGACGAGGAGTGCGGTCGTCCCCACACCCTCCTCGACGCCCGTGTCGTGCTGGGGGGTGGCGAACACGTGTCCTCCGTTGGCGTGTGCTGTGCTCATCGGCGCTCCTGCGGGACCACGACCGGTTTGACGACGCGTCCCGCTTCGCAGTCGCGTTCGGCTTCGTTGATGTCGGCCAGGGGGTACGTGCGTATCAGCTCGTGGAAAGGGAACCGGCCCGCCTGCCACAGGGCGATCAGCCGCGGGATCAGCAGGCCCGGCACCGCGTCCCCTTCGCAGATGTGGGAGATCGTTCTGCCGCGGTCCAGCGATCCGGGTTCGATCGGCAGGGCGGTGTGCAGCCGGGCCACCAGGCCGAGCCGGCCGGTCGGGCGCAGGGACCGGAGCGCGTCGTTGATCAGCGCGGGGGCGGCCGTGGTGTCCAGGGCGAAGTGCGCCCCGCCGTCGGTCAGTTGTCGGATGCGGGTGGACAGGTCGGACGTTGTGGCGGGCAGCGGTGTGGCGCCGTAGCGTTCCGCGAGGGCGAGCCGTTCGGGGTGCTGGTCGACCGCCACGGTCGCCGCGCCCGAGGCGGTGGCGGCCATGATCGCCGCGAGTCCGACGGCTCCCGCACCGAAGACGGCCACGGTCTCGCCCGGTGCGGCGCGAAAGGAATTGAGGACGGCTCCGGCACCGGTGAGGAAGCCGCATCCGAGGGGGCCGAGCAGTTCGACGGGCAGGGCGGGGTCGACCCGTACGGCGTTGCGGGCCGGGACCACCGCGTACTCGGCGAACGACGACTGACCGAACCAGCGCGGGGCCAACGCCTCTCCCGTCGCGTCGGTGAACCTCGCGGCGTTCTCCGTGCGCCCTCCGAACAGATTGAGCGCGGCGAAGGAGTCGCAGTAGGCGGGCGAGGCGCTCAGGCAGTTCGGACAGTGGCCGCAGGAGTCGAAGCTCAGGACGACATGGTCACCTTCGCTGAAGCCGGTGTGCGGCCCGCCCGTCTCGGCCACGATCCCGGCACCCTCGTGCCCGAGGACCGCCGGCAGCGGTGAGCGGCCTGCCGAGCCCCGGACCGCGAGATCGGTACGGCACATGCCGCAGCCCGCGATCCGCACCAGGATCTCGTCCTCGGCCGGACCCGTGCGCAGCAGTACCTTCTCGACCGTGAACCGGCTCTCGGGGGTGCGCAGGACCGCCGCTTCGAACGACATCGACATGTCGGCGGTCAGCCCGCGGCGGCGGTGGCCGCGTGTTCTCGAGCATGCCGGTCCATCTCCGCGCGGAAACCGGCTATCAAGTGCGGTTCGATTCGGCCGGCGTTGCGGTCGCCGCCCTCGCAGACCGCCCCGCGTACGCCCACGATGTCGGTGCCGATACGGGTCAGCGTGCCGAGGTCGTTCGCCTTCACACTGCCCGCGAGGGCGGCGAGGAGCCCCGCCTCGTGGGCCCGGCGCACGAACTCACCGCAGACTTCCGGCGGTACGTGGTCGAAGAGACGCGTCCCGTCCTTGATCGCGGTGTCGAGCATGGCCGCGTCGGAACCCGAACGCAGGGCGATGTCCGGCAGGGAGAGCGGATTGACGCAGCCGATCCGGTGGGCATCGGCGTAACCCGACGCGACGACGAAGGCGTCCGGTCGGTACTCCTTCACGGCCCGCACGACACCGCGCATCACCTCGACAGCCTGCTCGGGGGTCGTGCATCCGTAGAGCCCGACCTTGATGTAGGTGGCTCCGGAGACGGCCGCGCCGAGCGCCGCCTGGGCCACCGTGCCCGGCTTGAACGGCACATCTCCCACGGTCGCGGACACGGGCTTGGCGGCGGGGACCGCGCCGCGGATCTCCTTGATGACCCACGGGAAGTTCGCGCCGAGCGAGCCCTCGGCGGGTCTCTTCACATCCACGATGTCGAGATGGTCCGCGGCCTTCGCACATTCGACGGCTTCCTCGACGCTGTCCGGGGAGACGAGAAGTAACAACGTGTGCTCCTTTCCGCACACCTCCCAGGACCTGAAAGACAGGACAGTGTGCGAACGCGCTGACGCATTTGCGGTCGGTTCATCATCAGCGGCGGTCCGCGACCACGGGTAGGGCGCGAGGAAGGCGAGGGAGGTGCAACCCGCGGGGCGAGTGAGCCGTGCGCGCCGGTTCAACCGGACCGCCACTCGTTCATGCCGGTTCGTCAGCATCTTCACTCTTTCTGCTGAGGGGCCGGTCTTCTCCGGACGCCGGTGCCGCAGCCCCGCATAGTTGCAGCTCGGCCGGCACACAGGCCGTCTCCTGACCTCATGAAAGGCAGACGCACATGCGCTCCGAAGCAGTCACACGTGTGAAACTGGTCTTCACCCTGTTCGACGCCGACGGCAACGGGGTCCTGGAAGCCGCCGACTTCACGCTCATGAGCGACCGGGTCGCCGCGGCGGTGCCGGAGGCCGACGAGGCGCGCAGCCAGGCCATGCGCGCCGGGTTCCGGCGCTACTGGGAGACCCTGGCCCGTGAACTCGACACGGACCGCGACGGCCGGATCACGTACGAGGAGTTCCAGGCGTGCGTCCTGTCGCCGGAACGCTTCAGCGGGGCCGTCGACGCGTTCGCGGCCGGCTTCGCACGCTTCGGTGACGTGGACGGCAGCGGAACCGTCACCCGCCCCGTCTTCATCGGCATGATGAGAGGCGTCGGCTTCGAACTGCCCAACATCGAAGCACTGTTCAACGCGTTCGCCCCCGATGCCGCCGACCGGATCCGGGTGGACGTCTGGGAGGCCGAGATCAAGAACTACTACGCTCCCGACAAGGGCGGAGTTCCGGCGGACCTGCTGGCCGCCGTCCCGTCCGCCTGACCTGACCTGACCTGACCTGACCTGACCTGACCTGACCCGGCCGGGGACCCGCTCGTGCGGGACGGGTCCCCGGCCCCGCTTGCCCAAGGCGATGCGTACGTAGCGGCCCGGCTCAGGCGATGCGCGTCTGCACGACCGCCGTGTTGTTGCCGGTGGTGCGCTCCGGGCCGCTGGCGGTGACCGAGGTGGAGAGCTGCACCGTGCCTCCGCCGTAGGACGGCGCGCGGCCGGCTATCTCGAGGCGGACCGTGCGGCCGGGAGCCAGGTCGCCGATGCTGAGCACGATGCGGCCGTCGCTGGTGAGCGTCTCGGACGCATGCCCCTCGCTGATGCGGTGCGCCAGGTACCTGATGCCGTTCGGCATCGTGGTGCTGGAGCGGACGTTCTTGGCCGTGGCGGAGCCCTTGTTGGTGAACTCGACGACCCAGCGCTGCTCCTGGTTGTGGTCGAGTTGGCGGGGACCGGAGGCGGTCACGGCCACGTCGGCGATCCTCTGCTTGTCCGTGACGCCGCCGCCCCACGGCTTCCCGTAGTCCTTGTCGTAGCGGTAGTTGTCGGTCCAGCCCTTGCCGTAGTCGCCGTCGTAGCCGCCGTACGTCGAACCGGCCCGGGGGGCCTGATGGCCGTCGCCGGAGGCGGCCGACGCGGAACCCGCGACAGCGAGCGTCGCGGTGACCGTGGTGGTCAGCAGCAGCGCTGCGAGCGTGGTGCGCCGGGTGCGGGAGCGGGGGGTGGCGTCGTGGGACATGGGTGTCCTTCCTTGGGATGCTGGAGTCGGGCGCGCAAAAACGTGTCGGTGCGCGGGCGTCATGATGTGAGTGCGGCGTACAGGATGATGTTGTCGGCGCGATGGCCGTCGACGATGGGCCCGCCACACGTGATGAGCCGGAGTTGAGGGGTGCTGGTCGGGCCGTACACCTTCCGTGTCGGGAAGCGGTCCTTGGCGACCTGCTGGATCTCCTGGACCGTGAAGGTGGCCGTGCGGCCGTCGGCGCGGGGTACGGCTATCTCGTCGCCGACCCGGACGAGGGCTACGTCGCGCAGCAGCGCGGGACCGTTCGCGGTGTCGTAGTGCGCCACGATCACGGCGGCTCCCCGCTGGCCGGGCGTCACCGATCCCGTCCACCAGCCGGGTTCCTGTCCCTTGTCGGCCGGCGGTACCTCCAGGCCGCGGTCGGGGCCGAGCCCGAGCCGCAGCATGGACGATGCGTCGACACCGGCTGACGGGATGCGCAGGCCGGTGGGGAGCGATCGTGGCAGTGGGGCCGCGGCGTGCTGGGCGTGGCGGGCGGATCTGTTCGTCACATGTACGTCCTCGGCGGCGGGATGAGCCGGTGAGCAGGCCGTCAGACCGGACAGGCCGGCCGTCAGGACGAGCGCGAGGCTCGCCGCGCACCGCATCGCAGGGCGCGATGCGCGGCTGCCACCGGCGTCCCGCCTCGGCGCACGAGGGGTCGTAATTGTCACGAGGTCTCCCTGGAGACGGGCGCGCCGGGCTCAGGACTCCTCGCGGCGGCCGCGACGGACGACCAGGTAGCCGAAGCCGGCGCCTGCCAGGGCGAGACCACCGCCGGCCGCCACTATGAGCGGGGTGTCGGAGCCGTGCGAGGAGGCGCCTTCGGCACCGGCCCGCACGCCGCCCTGCGGCAGCCGCCCCTCGCGCCCGCCCGCCACAGCGGCCGAGGTGCCCTTGTCGCGCGTGGCGCCCGTCTGGGAGTCGTGCTGCGCGGTCCGCTGGTCGCGGGTGTCCTGGTGGGGCCTCGGGTGGATCTTCTGGTCCTTCTGGTGGTTGTCGGGGTGCTTCTTCTGGTGGGCCGGGTCGGGCTTGTCCTGCTCGCTGTGCCAGCCGTCGGGGTGGACGACACCCACGAATCCGTTGGCCTGGTTGAGGATGTAGCGGTAGCCGTTCACCGTGCTGCTCCCACTGCCGGAGCTCAGGTTCGCGACCCGCTGCCCCTTGACCGTGATCCAGGCCATGTACGACCCGTCGGGAAGGGAGTACACGTGCGCCTGGGCGCCGTTGCTCAGTGAGTACTGCTGCTCCTTGCCCTGGTCCGACGAGGACTGCGAGGTGGCGGGGGAGGGCGAGGAGACGGTCTGCTGATCGGGCTGTGGCGCGGCGGAGTCCGCGAACGCGGCGGCGGCCGGGACCGTGAGGCCGGCGACGAGACCGGAGACGGCCGCGATCTGTAGTACACGACGAGAAATCGACATATCGATTACCTTCTTGCTCCGCTGTGGGTGAGATGTCGTCCTTGCGACACCTGTGAACCTACGGAGCAGCTGTGTGCGATTCCCGTCGAATATGTAACGGAAGCCTCACAGAGGGGCGAATCGGCGCAGATGGCGACTTTGGTCCCGGGTGCGCGAGGACCAGCGCCCCGAGTCGCAGGTCCCCTTCAAACGATCGAGACGATCAACTCAGCCAAAAATATTGAGCGTTGTGACGGCTGGCGCTACAACAGTGCGCGAGTCGATCGAAAAGGTGATCCCGTGTACCGCACCCCACTGCGTGCCTGGTCCTGCACAGCCGCCGCCACTGCCACCGTCTGCGCCACCGTGCTGGCCGCCTCTCCTGCCGAGGCGTCCGTGATCTGGGACGCGGACGCCTCGCAGGGCGTCGGCGTCTTCGTGACGACCCTCTGCGACAGCCCGGGGAGCGTCACGACGGGGGACTGGGGCGACGGTCACGGCCCCTTCTTCAAGTTCAACAAGCCGGTCGGGACGCCGCGCTGCGAGGCGCACAGCGTTCGTACCTCCTCGGGCGAGTACACCTTCCGAGACGACAGTACGTACTGGTTCGGCTGGGACTCCATGACCAAGACGGGCAACGCGCAGACCGTCTTCCAGTGGAAGTCCAACGGCACCAACGACCAGAACAGCCAGAACTATCCCGTGCTGATGAAGGTCGAGGACGATCAGCTCAAGGTCTGGTACGTGGCGCCCGGCGAGACCTGGATCTCCATCGGCACCACTCCCTGGACCGCGGGGGAGTGGCACTCCATCCAGCTGGGCATCACCACGGACGCGGACGGCGCGGGAACGCTCTCCGTATACAAGGACGGAGCCCTGTTCGCCTCCCGGACCGGCGCGCGCACCTGGGACGATCTGGGCAACAAACCGCGCTGGGGCACCTATTTCGGCACCGATGACACGACGGCCTCCATCAACTGGGTCGCCGGCCTGTCCATGGGCACCACCCGCTCCGACGTGGACTGATCCCCGGCCGGGTGACCGGGCCCGGCCCTGCCGGGCCGAGGCGTACGGGTGGCCCACCCCTGCGGGTCCGGGTCTCGCATGGTGGGCCGCTCCTGGTTCCTCGACCGGTCGAGGTGTTTACATGGGCGTAACACTGATCTTGTCCCGCGCCCGGCAACGGCGCCGAGCGCTCAACGATGGACCGGGCCGGAGCGAGCCGCACGCGTTTCGGATCTGGTGGCAGCCGTGCCAGAAAGGCGTTCCGTGACGACGCGATCCGACATGCAGAACATACTCGGCAGCACCCTCGCCGAGATCGAGCGACGCAACCCTGCCCAGCCCGAGTTCCACCAGGCCCTTCACGAGGTCCTGGAGACTCTGGTGCCGGTGCTCGAAGCCCACCCCGAGTACGTCGAGGCGGGGCTGGTGGAGCGGCTGTGCGAGCCGGAGCGACAGGTCATGTTCCGGGTGCCGTGGCAGGACGACCGCGGCCGGGTGCAGGTCAACCGCGGTTTCCGCGTCGAGTTCAACAGCGCTCTCGGCCCGTACAAGGGCGGCCTGCGGTTCCATTCGTCGGTCAACCTCGGCGTCATCAAGTTCCTGGGCTTCGAGCAGATCTTCAAGAACGCGCTGACCGGTCTCGGCATCGGCGGTGGCAAGGGCGGCAGCGACTTCGACCCGCACGGGCGCAGCGACTCCGAGGTCATGCGCTTCTGCCAGTCCTTCATGACGGAGCTGTACCGGCACATCGGTGAGCACACCGACGTCCCGGCGGGCGACATCGGCGTCGGCGGCCGCGAGATCGGCTACCTCTTCGGCCAGTACCGGCGCATCACCAACCGCTGGGAGGCCGGTGTCCTGACCGGCAAGGGCCAGGGCTGGGGCGGCTCGCTGATCCGCCCGGAGGCGACCGGGTACGGCAACGTGCTGTTCGCCGAGGCGATGCTGCGCGAGCGCGGCGAGGACCTGGAGGGGCAGACGGCGGTGGTGTCGGGCTCCGGCAACGTCGCCATCTACACCATCGAGAAGCTGCGCTCCCTCGGTGCGAACCCGGTGACCTGCTCGGACTCCTCCGGATACGTCGTGGACGAGAAGGGCGTCGACCTCGACCTGCTCAAGCAGATCAAGGAGGTCGAACGGGGCCGCGTCGACACCTACGCCGAGCGCCGGGGCTCCTCCGCCCGCTTCGTGCCCGGCGGACGCGTCTGGGACGTCCCCGGCGATGTCGCGCTGCCGTCGGCCACGCAGAACGAACTGGACGCGAACGACGCGGCCGCGCTGATCCGCAACGGCGTGAAGGCGGTCTCCGAGGGCGCGAACATGCCGACCACCCCCGAAGCCGTCGACCTGCTCCAGAAGGCGGGCGTCGCCTTCGGCCCCGGCAAGGCGGCCAACGCGGGCGGTGTCGCGGTCAGCGCGCTGGAGATGGCGCAGAACCACGCCCGTACCTCGTGGACGGCACAGCGCGTCGAGGACGAGCTGGCGCACATCATGAAGGACATCCACGCCACCTGCCACGACACCGCCGAGCGCTACGGCGCCCCGGGCGACTACGTGACGGGCGCGAACATCGCGGGCTTCGAGCGCGTCGCCGACGCGATGCTGGCCCAGGGCGTCATCTGACATCGAGTTTCTCGGAACGATGACGGGGCGGACCTGAGGCCGACACGCAACAGGGTCCGCCCCCCTCGGACCGTCCGGACCCGGGACACTTCTCCATCGTGTCGAGCACTTCGGCGGCCGCCGGTCGCGCCGCGCGTCCGGCGTCCGCCACTCCTCGACCATGCCGGTTTGCGTTCCGCTTTGCCGTGGGCATGAAGAGGGTATCTCCCTCCGCCGTGTCACGGCTGGCTCTCCCAGACGGGCTCTGTGTGGTGATGGCTCCGATCAGCTCACTGTCTTGGGTCGCCAAAAGTGCTTCCGTTTAACGTACTTGACAGAGTTCTGGCGAGGCCGATCTGCTGCCGTAGCTCCTCAGGTACATGGTGATCCAGGCCGCTGACGCGGCGGAGAACCGACTGTTTACGTGTGCTCGATTCCGTACCCCTGTGCGTCATTGTCGGGTTGGTTGAACGCGCGTAGATCTTTCCGGGGTGTGCCTCCGGCCAGCCGCTGCTGACCGGATACATGTCCCGCCTCTTTCTGCCTGCCGCGCCGCGCTCCCACTCCGGCGCGCCGAGATCCACCGCACCGAAGTACCACTCGTCACCACTGCATCTCACCCCCCACCTAACAGGAGGATGCCTTGTTCCCCTGGAGCTTTTCCCTCGGGTCCACGCGGCGCACTCGTACTGCGGCAGGCGTGGCCGGCCTGGCCGCGGCACTGACCCTCAGCTTGATGTCGGGCACCGCGTCCTCAGCGCCGCTGCCGTCGCACGGCGGCGTCCCGCCGGGCAAGGGCTACATGGGCGTGGGTTACGTCCAGGACAGCAAGGACTTCAAGGCGGACGACCGGCGCTTGGAACTCGACGCGGCGCCGGACGCGAACATCCTGGCCAACTCCGTGGGTGTGGACGTCTCCAAATGGCAGGGCGGCATCAACTGGGCTGCGGTCCGCAGCGTGGGCATCGAGTTCGCCTGGATGAAGGCAACCGAGGGAACCACGTACAAGGACCCCACGTTCAGGACCAATTACCTGGGTGCCCGTAACGCCGGCGTGATCCGGGGTGCGTACCACTTCGCGCGGCCCGACACGTCCGGGGGCGCGGCGCAGGCGAACTTCTTCGTCGGCAACGGTGGCGCCTGGTCCCGCGACAACGTGACGCTGCCCGGTGTACTGGACATAGAGGGAAGCTGTTACGGCAAGACGCGCGCGGCGATGCAGTCCTGGATCCTCGACTTCGCCAACACGTACAAGGCCCGCACGGGCCGCGAGGCCGTGATCTACACCAGCGCGAGCTGGTGGAACTCCTGCACCGGCGGCTGGAGCGGCCTGTCCACCAGAAGCCCGCTGTGGGTGGCCCATTGGGTATCCGCAGGCAGTCCCCGCGTTCCGTCGGGCTTCCCGTTCTGGACCGTCTGGCAGCACACGTCCACCGGCTCGGTGCGAGGCATCTCCGGGAACGTCGACCGAGACCGCCTCAATGGTGACCGCTCCAGCCTGCTGGCTCTGGCCAACAACACCGCGTGACGCGCCCGTTCAGAGGTCCTCGGCTTCTGGGTAATGACGGCGAAGTTCGCTGAGTATACGTGCGTCGACTGCCCTGACGTCCCACCAAGAGCTGTCACATTCGCTCAGGACGAGCACCAGCTTGGCGTCGGCGAATCCACGTGCTTCGGCGTCGATCAACTGGAGGAAGGGGGTCGTCAAGGACAACATGTCAACGTGTCCATGCCTGCGGCAGCAGACCGTCTCTCCATCTCTGCACAGCGAGGGTCGACGATCTCGTCGAATTCAACGCGCCACCTCATGTCCAGGCCGAAGCTACCGAGGCGAACCAGTAGCTCAGCCAGCGTCACATAGTGCTTTCCACGCCAGGCACGAAAGGTGATCCCCTTCATCTCTGTCTCGTCTTCAGCGGTAACGCGGGACATGCGACTCCCTTCGTTCCGTGAACACAGGGTCAGGGCTCTGATCAGCTCAAAGGGCCCACAAGACAGGCCCTAATGCGCTCATGTTCCAGGTCAGCGGCAAGAAGTTCATCGCTGAGTGGGTCCGTTCAGTCCTCGGCCTCAATCACGACGAGGCGTACTAGGCACAACGCGAGCCGGACGACCAGCCGGCGCCCAAGCGGGTCCGCTACCCCTCCACACCTTGCGTCTCCTGATTCACCGGGACGGGTACTGCTCGGCAGCGTTGTCGACGCGGGTGGACGGGGTGACGGCGATTGTCTCCAGTGCTCCGTCGGCGTGGAGAAGCTCGGCGGTGCGTGCGGAGCAACCGACGTACGTGGACAAGAGGTCGAAGTCCGTCGTCACGACCCAGCTGCGGTCCTCGGGCCACCAGAATTCCGGACCGCTGTCGCCCACGACGTCCGCCACGGATCTCCGTACCTCCTCCAGGGCGGCCAGCGAGGACCGGTGTACGAGGGGACTGGTCGCCCCGTGGATCAGCGCGGGCAGATCGTAGGCGAAGTACACGGCTTGGTCGCCCGTCACTTCGGTCAGGAGCCCTGCGAGCGCCGCTCGGCTGTGCGGATCGAGGACGCCGTCGTACACCTCCCACAGCAGCTCGCCCACAGCGTCGAGGCGGCCGGTCAGCGCGCGGGACATCAGCTCGGGGTGGAAAGCGGTGCGCGACTCCGCGGCAAGGGAGCTCCAGGTGCGGGTCCGCCCCGAGCCGTCTCCTGCCTCGAACCGGTGGAAGATGCGCACGTAAGCCTCGAACCCGCCCGGCACGAGCTCGGACACGACGTGTCCCGGCCCTCCGCTGTCCGGGCGGCCGAGCCGGTCGTGCAGCCACTCCAACCCGGTGCCTTCGTACACCCACAGGAATTCCTCGGTCATGGTGACCATTCTCGCCGCACGGCCCACATGGTGCGGGGCCCCTGAGGTTCGGGCGGGGCGGGCGCCCCACACGAACAGCGACAGGGCCGTTGACGGTCTGCTTCTCGTGCCAGACGTGCCGCTACGCGTTTGTGCTGTCCCGCACCGGGTGCCGCGATCACTCACCCCGACCGGGGAGGTGCCGCGCGGTGCTTTGAGTACCCGTACTCATGAGAGCGCTCGCGTCCGAGCCCGACAGTGGTGGCCCGCACCGAAACATGAGGAGCAGGCGATGACCGCCACCCACCGCACCCCCGCCCCGACGCCGGCCCTGGGCCTGTTGCCCCGGCGTCGTCTGCCGGCTGCCCTCGCCGTCACGGTGGCCGCCGCGCTCGTCGTGTCGCGGTTCGGCGCGGCCGATCCGACGACCTGGCTGCTGGAGACGGTATGGGTGATGGTGGGACTGCCGCTGGCGATCCTGCTGCGTCACCGTTTCCCTCTGAGCGGATTGCTGTGCGGGCTGCTGGCGGCGCACGCCCTGGTCCTCATCGTGGGCGGCCACTACACCTACGCGGAGGTGCCCGCAGGGGACTGGGTACGCGACTGGCTCGGATGGAACCGCAACCCCTACGACCGCTTCGGCCACTTCATGCAGGGCTTCGTCCCCGCCGTCCTGGTACGCGAACTCCTCGTCCGGACATCGCCGTTGCGCGGCAGCCGCTGGCTCCCCCCGCTCACCATCTGCGCTTGCCTGGCCTTCAGTGCCGTCTTCGAGATGCTGGAATGGCTCGCGGCGGTCACCGGAGGCGACGCCGCCGACGCTTTCCTGGGAACTCAGGGAGACGTCTGGGACACCCAGTGGGACATGTTCTGTGCGTTGATCGGCGCCACCTGCGCCCTGCTGCTCCTGAGCCGCGTCCATGACCGAGCCCTGACCCGTCTGGGGCTGGAAAGGCCGGCCGCCTCTTCGTGAGACCGATCGCCGGCCGGATCACGTGATGCTCCGGTCATGACCTGGCGAAGAACGAGTCCGCCCAGCTTTGGATCAGCCGATGATGACTTCGTTGCGGAAATAAGCGGATCGGCTGGCCGCTTCTACGCAGGTACTCCCGTCGTGCGGCCGCGGCCGACGAGGGGTGTCCGCCGCCTGCATCTCATGCCGGGTGAACGAGCGAATAGTCCACATGATCACAGTAGGCGGAGAAGCCACCGTGCCAGCCCTCGATTCCGTCGAGGCGAGAGTGAGCGCCCGGGCCCACGCGCTTGCCCCACAGCAGGGACAGCGTTGCGGAGCGGTGCAGCCTGGTGACCACCGATGAGCAGGTGGGTGGTGCGGCCCGACGGGGGGCGCCCCTCGGGCCGCACCTGTCCACATGCGCTGACCGCCGATCCGGCGTCGACTCCGCTCAGTGAGACGTGCCTGCGCTGTGCCGAGCAGGGCCGTACCAGGACTGACCTGCTGCTCTGTCTGGCCTGCGGTCACGTGGGGTGCAGCGACAGCTCGCCCGGTGCGCATGCCACGGCCCACTTCGAGTCGAGCGGCCACCCGGTGGCGTCCTCGCGTGGCCCCGGCCAGAAATGGGCCTGGTGCTACGAGGACGAGGTGTATCTCGACCACCTGCAAGGAGACGAACCCGCCTCACTTACTGCACCACGGGCGAACGAATCCGTGTGGGACTACCCCCGTCCACCCGCCGTGCGGGCGGACGACCGCACCGTGCGTATCGAATGCGCAGGCCAGGTCGTCGCGGACACGGGCAGGGCGATCCGGGTGCTTGAGACCAGCCATCCACCGGTCTTCTACATCCCTCCGGCGGATGTCCGGACCGACTTGCTGATCCGCTCGAACGGTCGGCGTACTTGGTGTGAGTGGAAGGGCGCGGCCCAGTACTGGGACGTCGTGGTGGGAGACGACGTGCGTCGCCGCGCCGCTTGGAGCTATCCGCACCCCGAGCCCGACTACGCACAGCTCGCCGGGTTCATCGCTTTCTACCCGAGCCTGATGGACCGGTGCACCGTCGCCGGGGAGGTGGTCACGGCACAGGACGGCGACTTCTACGGCGGCTGGATCACCGGAGAAGTGCAGGGCCCCTTCAAGGGTGCGCCCGGCACGCAGAGGTGGTGAGGCGCCCCGAAGAGGTACGCCCACCAAGCAGGGCCGCGGCCGACCGTGTTCCACTCGGGCGCCGTCGAACGGATGGTCTGCCGCCGGGCATGCTCCTCTCAGACGGTGCCGGGCCGTCCGTAGTGCTCGTCGATCAGTGCGCGGAAGCTCGGATCGGTGACCCGCATGTCGCGGTCGAAGCGCGGCGCGCCCTTGATCCTCTCCGCGTCGTGCCCGACACGCAGCCGCTGAGCCTCCTCATCGATCCCGACGACGGCCGCCATGGGCAGCAGCACCTTCTTGCCCAGCAGTACGTCCCTGGTGTCGACGACGACATGCTCCGGGCCGACCTCGTTCGAGACGGCGTCCACCCGTCCCACCGTGCCGTCCGTCGCCTCAACCTTGTAGCCGACGAGCTCCGGGCCTCTCAGGTGGCCGGCCGTGATGTCGTGCTCTCCCATCGGGCCGGGCGCCGGCCGAGCGGGCAGGTCCTCTGTCATCCTCGTACTCCTCTCCGCCGCGAACAGCGTGGGACGGCCCGGCGCATCCAGGCGCCGGGCGGCCGCCGATTCCGGCGTGCCTGGCAGCACATTTGTCCGCGCGACGCCCGGCAAAACCTCCCCGGGGAGTGACAACGAAGCCCTCGAACATGCCAGTTGGACGGTGCACTCCTTGCGTCACACAACCTCCACACAGCTGCGCCGGTGAACGCTTCCGGGCCGGGCAGCCGAAGAGTGCGACCACGGGGAGGAAGCTCCTGATGCTCTACATAGCGTTCACGCTCTTGCCGGTGATGGGGCTGCTCCTCTTCGGCATGGACCGCCTGGAAGACCGCATGGCCCACCCGAAGGAGCACACCAACCGGCACAGAAGCGAGCGTCCGGAGGTCACTTCGTCGCGACGCGGTTCGCCACACCGACTACGTCTGATCCACGGCGGGAAGGGTGACACGCACGGCCGGCGCGGCCGACACCGTGGCCTGCCGGTCAGCCCGGATCAGGACCACGCCGAGTCGGCCTGAGGACGCAGCCGCTCGGTCCGACTCGCCGCGCAGACCCCGGCCTTCGGCACTCGTCCGACATCAGCGGTTGCCGAGGATCCCGCCGTACCTCAGGGCGCTCGACGGTGCCGGCAGGCCGAGCTTGCCGGGAGTGAAGTCGTAGGAGCCGACGGCGGATGCCCCGGGGAGGACCCAGATGCCGCCCGATCCGCTGTTTTCCCCCGGCGATCCGACGGCGATGTCCGTCGTGCCGTCGTGGTCGTAGTCCCCCGTCGCGACCGCGGAGCCGAACGCGTCGCCCGGTTCCGCAGCGCCGGGAACGCCCGGGGTGTTCTGGTGGAACGCCACCGAGTGACCCGCTCCGCCGGCGTCGAGGAGACCCTTCGGACCGCCCAGGAGCAGCGTCGCGGCGCCCGCCCCGATGCGATCACCGATGGCTTCGCCGGGCGCGCCGGCGATCAGATCGTCGCGGCCGTCACCGTTGACGTCGGCGGCGGTGAGGGCCGCACCGAAGTGGTCGTCGGACTCGGCGGCGCCCCTGACACCGGGGGTTTCCTGGTTCAGGTTCTGCTGACGGTATCCGAAGTTCCAGGGGATTCCAGCGCCGAAGTGGACTTTGATGCCCCCGCCCAGAGCGAGTTCCTCGGGACCGCAGGGGTCGTCGATGTTCTCGTCGGCGATCTCCCGGCATTCGCCGAGCGCCAGATCGTCGTGGCCGTCCCCGTCGAAATCACCGGCGGCCAGGGCCGAGACGCCGGCGTTGTCGGTGTTCCAGAAATTGGCCAGTGACTTCTCTTCGGGGGACCAGCTCCACAGGCGTACGTGTGACTGGGTGAAGGGAGTTGTCGACCAGTACCCGGTGGCCAGTTCGGGGACGCCGTCGTCGCTGCCGTCCAGGTCCCCGGTCGCCAGAACGGGAGCGCGTCCCCCCATCGCCCCGGTGAACACGGTCGTCGCCGAACCGCCGCCCGGCTTCAGTACGACGCTGTCCGTCGCGCCGATCGCCACGTCCGCTCTGCCGTCGCCGGTGAGGTCCGCGGCCGCAAGGGACGTCCCGTACGCCGTCGACGACGAGGGCCCGTTCACGACGGTGGCGCCGGTGCCGAGACCGCCCCTGGCGCCGTGGATGACGACGACCGTACCCGCGTCGGCACCGGAGCCGTTGACGTCCTCACCGGGGACGCCGACGACGAGGTCCGTCCTGCCGTCGCCGTTCATGTCGGCCGTGCTCACCGCGGCGCCGAACCGGTCACCCTTCTCCGGGGTGCCGGGCACACCGGGCAGAGCCTGGGTGACCCGGGTGTCGCCACTCTTGCCGAGCCCCTTCGGCCCGCCCCAGACCACGTCGACGTATCCGGCCCTGGCCTTGCCGTCGACGGTGGCGTCCGGCACCCCCACGGCGAGGTCCGCGAAGCCGTCGCCGTTCACGTCACTGGCCGACACCCTCGGCGAGGCCACCGCCGGAGCGGCCGCCGTCGCGGGCGCGCCAAGAGGCAGAACTGCGGTGGCCGCGGTGGCGACCGGCACAACCATGACGTAGGTCCGTATACGAGTCCGTATGCGCACGGGGGCTCCAACTCAAGCGGCGAACAGGGGCACTTGTGGGACGGGCGGTCGGGGCTCCAGGTTGTGCTGCGGTTGTACCGGGTTCAACTCGGTACACTCCTTCGTCTTGCTCGACAACGAAGACGAAGGACGAGGACGACAGTGAACGCGCCCGTTGCCCGGCCGTCCCTCAGCACATCGAACACCGTCGCCCGCGTCGTCACGGATGCCCTCCAGCCGCGCAATGTACTCGTGGCCGGCATGCTCGGGATCGGGGCCGTCGTGGGTGGACTCACCGGCCTGGCCTGGGGGCTTCTGGGCGCGATCTGCTCCGGCCTGGTACCCGCCGGGTACATCGAGTACGAGCGGAAACGGGGTGCATGGGGCGACCGCCACGTCGTGGACCGCACGAAACGGGCGCCCATCTTCTTCGTCATCCTGGCGTCCGTCGGGACCGGCGCACTTCTGATGAGCTGGGGACACGCCCCAACGGACGTCATCCTGGCGATGGTTGCGCTGTGGCTGATGACCGTCGTCCTGCTGAGCGTGAACACCGTCTGGAAGATCTCCGTCGATTCGGCGGTCGCCTCGGCCACGGTCGCGCTGCTCGCCGTCGTGCACACCCCGTGGTGGCTGGTGGGGTACGCGGGGGCCGTGGTCGTGTGCTGGTCCCGTGTGGCGCTGGGATACCACACGGTGGCGCAGACCGTGGCGGGCGCGGCCCTGGGGGCACTGACCACTACTTTGTGGATCGTTGCCTGAGAGGTGCCCGAGCCGTACGGCCACCGGTCGGTCGGATCGAACTGAGGGCTGATGGCTGTGGGCAAGGGCTCTGTAGGCGCCGAGGCTCTGCCAGTCGCCCCAGTCCTGATCGGCTCCAGACCCCTCGTGCGGGCTGTCGACAGGCGGCCGGAAACCCGTACACGTAGGGAAGTTGACCTTGTCGCCCGTCGTTCGATGCCTCCTGTATAGCCTGCTCTGACCTAAACAAACACCGCCGACTCGCGGGAGAACGCGCTCGTGCCGGACCCCACCACCTCCACGGCCTCTCCGCCGACAGGTGCCCTCCATCACGTCGAGATCTGGGTCCCCGACCTCGCCCGAGCCATTACGGAATGGGGGTGGCTCCTGGAGAACCTCGGCTACACCCTCCATCAGGACTGGGAGAACGGACGTAGCTGGCGGCAAGGCCACACCTATCTCGTTTTCGAGCAGTCTCCCGCCCTCACCGGACATCGACACGACCGCTGCGCACCAGGGCTCAACCATCTCGCCTTCCACGTGGCAACTGCCGATGAAGTCGACACCCTCACCGAAAAGGCCCTTGAGCGGGGCTGGACTCTGCTCTTCCCTGACCGTCACCCCCGCGCAGGCGGCCCTCACCAGTACGCCGCGTATCTGGAGAACAGTGACGGCTTCGAGGTCGAACTGGTCGCTCACTGAGTTGTCGGACCGTGCCTTCGTGCCGGAGCCCGGTGGCCAGCTCGCCGGGCTGACCACCGGGCCCAGCCCGGCGAGAGGAGCTGTCCAGGGGGCCCAGGCCGAACGCGGCCTACCCGGTGCATTTCGAGGGCTGGGGCACCAAACCGGCTCCGAGGTCGACCGTCTCCTATCCGGTCCGATTCGGCCATCGAGCGTGGTGACGGCGGACCTGGGAGGTGGACGAGGCCCTCTTGCCCGACTTCTGACGGCGCTTCACACTGCGGATCACAGGCTCGGGGGAGTGGGGGAGCGATGGGAGCGCGACGGCAGCGGCGACGACGCCCACGATTACGTAAGAGTGCGCGTCAGAAGATACAGATCTTAGGCCTGCTGATCACGGCGGCCGTCGTGGTGTGGGCGGCCGCGAACTGGTCGAGGGTGTGGCCGGTCCTGGTGACCGTTCTCGGTTTGGCCGTGGTGACCTCTGTGGGCTGGGCCGTACTGCGGGCGCACCGGCGGGCGGTCGGTGGGGACCGGGTGTGGCGGGCGCAGGAGGAAGCCAAGGCGCGGGAGATGTCGATGGCGCAGGTCGATGCGCTGTCCTGGCAGGAGTTCGAGCAGTACGTCGCTGATCTGTGTCGGCGCGACGGCTGCACGCAGGTGGTGGTCAGCGGCAAGAGTGGCGACCTGGGCGCCGACCTCGTCGGCTACCTCGCCGACGGCCGCAAGCTGGTGGTCCAGGTCAAGAAGTACGCGCCCGAGCGGAGTGTGTCCTCGCAGGACATGCAGAAGTTCGTCGGCACCGCCCGCCTCGAGCACGGCGCGGACGTCGCCCTGTTCGTCACCACCTGCCGCGCGTTCACGAAGGCCGCCCTTGGCCTGGCTGTACGGCAGGACATCGTGGCCATGCACCGCGACCTGCTCGGTGCCTGGGTCAAAGGCGCCCACCTGAAGGAACTGATGCTGCTCAATGGCCGCGGCGGCGGTAAGCGCCGTCCCTCTGCCTGAGACCGGTCGGCGGATTCGGCATCGCGTCACGAGCTCCTTGCCTGCGAAAGGAGCGGCATCGCCTTCACCTGGCACGACGGGGCAAACCTGAACGACATTCGCCAGGCGGCACCTTGTGTGCACCTGGCCGGTCGGTTCGAGGTGCTCGATCTCGATACCGCACCCATGGCGGAATCCGAGTGGCAGAGCATGCGTGTGCACCACCCGCCTACTCCGGACCTTGGATTGCTCGCCACAGCGCACGAGGCCGTAGCCCAGGCCATGCGCCATGCGCCATATGCCGTCGGGCCTCGGCTCGGTCAGGCTTGGCGGATGACCTCGCCCGACAGAGGAGTCCCGTGGACGACCACTGGCCGCACGCTCGGAGCTGGTGCCAATCCGGCTCTGGTGATGACAGCTACTGGGCTTCGGCTCAAGAGGTGTGCGGGAGCTTGAGTTGGCCAGTTGGCCAGTTGGGCGTTCGGGGTCATGATCAGGGCACGTGATAGCGGACGAGTGCCTTGCTGACGGGTTCGCCGCTGCGCCGGGCGTGTGTCAACCGATCGCGCACATCGCGAAGGGACCGGGGCCGGTACCCCGGTCCACCACAGCAGGTCTTGTGGAAGCCCACGCCGGCGTTCAGCAACACCGTGAGGATCCGCCAGGCTGCAGTGTCTCGCCGCCGTGGCGCGGCAAACGCCGAGCCCGCATGGATCATCGGCCCAGCACAACGCGGGCAGAGCCGCTCCCTTGCCCGGTCGTAGGACTGCTTGTACGAGACCCGGCATGAGAGGCAGACGTATGAGGTCTTCCCGTTGGCCATGTGCCCAGCCTAGAGATCCCATCCCGTGCTGACCAGCGACTTTCCCGCTCCGGGGCCCCCTATGCCAGATCATCCACCCGGCTATGCTGCCCCGGCTCACTGATTCGACGTAGACCCTGTTCCCTTGATCGGAGCTTCGTACCTGTCATCGACACCACATAGGCAGCGCTTGGAACCCACCTCTCCACGCTCGACCCCAGGGCCCTCTCCCGACATGAAGTCCCCGAGGACCTGTCCGAACGCGCCTACATGCTGCTGACCCTGGAAGTGGTCGGCGGATACACCTCACGCCTGTTTCGGCGGGGTGTCAGCGTGGTGAGGCCACCAGCGGATAGTGGTCGGAGAGGTCGGTGTAGGTGTAGGACTTGCCCCAGCTCGACACCGTCCAGGGGGCGCTGTGTTCGGCGATGACCTCGTTGTTCCAGCGGGCGGGACGCGGGTGCCCTTGCTTGAAGAGCACGTAGTCGAGGTCCTCGCGAGGGTCGTCGGGGTAGCGGTAGCGGGCGACGGAGTTGTCCTCGGTGTCGAAGGAATAGGGGTGTCCGGTGCGGCTGTCGGCGGGGGCGAGGCCGGCGTTCGCGAGCATTGAGGCGTACTCCGGGCCGTGCGAGTCGACGTTCATGTCCCCGGCGACGAGCACCTCCTCGTCGGCGGGAATGTCGCGCTCGGCCAGGAAGGCCGAGATGGCCCGGAACTGCTTGGCGCGGTCGGCCTGCGCCTCGCCGTCGGCGCAGCCGGAGTCGGTCGACTGTGTGTGCGTTCCGACGACGTGCACCTTCGTACCGTTGACGTCGAGAACCGCGTAGACGAACCCCTTGTTCGACCACCAGTCGGAGCCGCAGGCGTCCTTGTAGATGTACTGCTCCTTGTGCACGATCGGCCACTTGCTGAGGAGCGTGACGCCACCGTCTTCCGGTGTGGTCGAGGAGTAGGACCCGCTCGTGGCGTCCCATCCGCTCGTGCCACGTCCGACGACGGGGGTCTGGTACGGGTAGGTACCGGACGCCGCGCGCTTGAGGTTGTCGGAGGCGGAGTTGTCGAAGGCCTCCTGGAGGACGACGACGTCATTGCCTTGGAAGAACGACGCCTTGGGAATCTCCGTCGCGCGGTGCTCCTGACCCCAGTTGGGATACAGGTTCTGGCTCATCAGGAACGTGTTGTACGTCAGCACGCGCAGCGCTGGAGCTGACGGCGCCGCGTGGGCTGCCGGTGCTCCGGTAGCGACCGCGGCCAAGGCGATGAGTGCGGCTGGAAGGGCTTGGCGCAAGCGGTGGTGCGGGTTACGCGGCACGAGAACTCCTGATGGTGGGGGGCCTGTTGGCATCGGTGTACATCCAAACAGGGCGGGTTACATCGGGGCGGGCAGCGGATGAGCGTCTTGAGACGAGCAGCCGTCGAAGTGCCGACCTGGCACGGCGTCACGGCGCTATGCCGTCACGGCGTCACGAGAAAGGCGCGCACGCCGGAAGAGACGCCGTCGTCACCGAGCAGGGCGTTGTGGTCGAGGCACCCGGCCTCGGTGTTGACAGCCCCGGCGAGCAACACGCTGCTGTCGGGGTTGATCACCTCGTCGCAGTTGGACCAGAACGTCGCGTACCGGGTGGCGCCGGGGGTTTCGTCTCCTGCAGCCAGGTGCTTCTGGACGTAGCTGCCGGGGGACATGTCCCGGCACGCCTGGTCCCAGGCGGCGCAGGCCCACGCCGTGTACGTGCCGTGGTTGGGGCCACCGAGCGAGACCATGTGGGCGACGTGCTGCGTTCCGCTGCCGAAGGCGAGGTACCAGCGGGGCGGCAGGCTGCCGAAGGAGTGCGCGACGACGTCGACCTGGTCGGCGCCCGTCTGGGCACGGACGCTGTCCACGTACGCGGCGAACTGCCCGGCGAGCGTCTCGTTGACCGACGCGTGCGTGTCGTAGGACCAGCGGAAGACCTCTCCGTCGCTGTATCCCGAGGCCTTGAGGTCGTCCGCCAGCGAGCCCCAGACTCCCGGGTCGGCGTTGTACCCGTGCACAAGGACGACAGGCCGGTGCACACCGGCCGACGAGGCCGTGGGCGCCGCGCACAGCAGACCGCTCAACGCACCCAACAAGGCCAGCGACACGGTGAATCGACGGCGCATCAGAACCTCCGACGTGAGGTGTGGGGGACCCAGGGAGACGACACGGAGCTACCGGATAGTAGGGCTTCGCGGGACAGATGGACAGAGCGCCACCAGGAGCGAGATCAGCGGCGGGAGTGACCCTCCAGGCTCTGACTCCCTGGCTGGTCATGGCATCGCGTCGCCCGCGCCTTCGAGCCATGACAGGACTTCTTGCGCTGCGTGGCGATCAGGAGGGCTGGAGCTGATTCGTCGGGTCCGGCGGGTCTGTCGGGTTCGTCGGGTTCGTCGGATCACGGGCTCGGTGGGAGCCTGCGGTTTTTACTCCACGTCGTAGCGGGGTGTTCGGCGTCTGTTCGGGTTGCTGGGTGGTCGTCGGGGGATGGGCCGGTGGGGGTTCGGTGCTCTGGCGGGACAGGGCATGTGCTGGCGGAGGTTTCGATATGTCCGCCGGACCCGCGCGGGGGTGAGCCGGTGCGGTGTGGTCGGCTTCTCCCAGGGGTGTCGCAAGTCTTGGCCGACCGGACGGGCCGGTCGGGGCTGGGTGTAAGCGGTGGTGGTCAGCCAGATCCACCGGTCCGCCGTTTCCGGTTCCCGCAGCCGACGCCGGTCCCAGCCCAGGGGGTGGCGATACCGTGATCGGTATGACGGCTGAGGGTGAGGTGGCAGAGGGCCAGGCCCTGGTCGGCGGCATGGTGAACGCAGGCGCGGTCTTCCGTCGCGGCGCCCTGGTGGAACGTCCGGCGCCGCCTACCGCGCGCGCCCTCCACGCTCATCTCCTCGCGCTCAAGGATTACGGGTTCGAATCGGCTCCGAAGCCTGTCGGTCTCGCCGCGAACGGCCGCGAGCAGCTGACCTTCATACCCGGCGACGTCGCTCTGCCGCCGTTTCCGCGCTGGGCGATGACCGAGACCGCGCTGAGATCGGTGGGAAACCTGCTGAGGCACCTGCACGACGCCAGCTCGACCATCGCGGTGGACATAAGCGTCGAGTGGCCACGAGCCTTGGCCGACCCCGCCGGAGGAACGATCCTGTGCCACAACGATGTATGCCCGGACAACGTCGTCTTCCGTGACGGCCGCGCCGCAGGACTGATCGATTTCGACCTGGCCGCCCCCGGCCGAGCCGTGTGGGACGTCGCTATGACCGCCCGCTACTGGGTACCCATACTCGATCCCACGTCCGCGGCAGCTCTCTATCCCACAGGACTGGACACCCCGACGCGACTGCGGATCCTCGCCGACAGTTACGGCCTCTCCCGGCAGGAGCGCACTGAACTGCCCGGCGTCATCGAACAGGCCACCGCATCCTGCCGGGCCTTCGTCGCCGACCGCGTGGCCGGCGGTGACTCCGTCTATACCCGGGCGCTGTCCGAACGCGGTGGTTGGCAACGTTGGGACCGCATCCAGGGATGGCTGGCGGCTCACCAGGAGACATTCACAGCCGCCCTGTCGAACTGACGGGCTCAGAGACTAAAGAACAAGCTCAGACCGCCCACTCAACCCACTGACCCCCAGCCGAGGGGTGCCCCGTAATCGACTGACTCTGGTCACATGCCTAGGGGAGCGCCCCTCAGTCGCCCACCAGGTGGAGTTCGAAGTTCCCGGCTTCAGCACAGCGCGCTGCCAGGCTCCGAATCCTCTGCAGGATGTCTCGCGTGGCCCGTTCAACCGTCAGGTCGCAAGTGGCATCGATCTCGGAGATGAACTGTGGCATGTCTGCCGATGTGAGGATTCGGGTGCGGTACGGGTCCACGCGGTTGAGCATGGGCAATCCGCTGTTCGCGCACAGAGCGGAGAACAGGTCCGCCGCGTCCCGGGCGAAGTCCACCGTGGTCAGCCGACGCCTCTTAGGGCTCGTCCCGCCTTGCGCCACCTGCATCAGCATCACGTCAACACCCACTCCGCAAGCCCTTCCCTCAACCTGGACATTCACCAAGGGCTGCGGAGCCGGTTCCAAGGTTTCGTCCACAGCCGTGATCACGTTCAGGTTGTCACAACAGATCGTCTGGCCCACGGCTGAGGTTTACGGGACAGCCCTTGAGTAGGTTGAGCGGAGCCGTTTCGTTCGGGGCGCCTTCTCGCGAACATGCCGACCGGGTGCCATCTGTTACTGCAGACGTGCCATCGCGACGGTCGCGTGCCGTGTGATCCCGGCCTCAACCTCCGCTACGAGCCCCGCTCGCACCGTTGTGTACTCGTCGCCGTCGGCTACCCGTGCACGCCCGCCGTGCCCGGATCCCTGCCCTGCGGTACCCGACGTTGTCGTTGTCGTTGTCGTCGGAGTCCGCCCTCGCGCCGATCTCACGCCCCGGGCAGACGCACCCGGATCGTCACCCCACCGTCCGCGTTCGCCGACGCCGCGACGGTCCCGTGGTGCGCCCGAACCACGGCCTGCGCGAGAGCAAGGCCGAGACCGTGGCCGCTGCGGTCACTGCGCACCCGGGCGGACCGCCGGTAGAACGGCTCGAAGATCCGGTCCAGGTGCTCGGACTCCACCATGGCCCCGGAGTTCGAAACGTCGAGCGTGACGCCGTCGACGGCGTACGCGGACACGTGCACCCAGCCACCGGGGACGTTGTACGCCATCGCGTTGTCGAGGAGATTTTCCAGTAACTGGCGCAGCAGCGCCTGGTTGCCGTGCACCAGCAGGTCCTCTTCGAGGTCGGTCTCCAGCCGCAGGCCCCGCTCGACCGCCGTTCCCGCGAACTCCTCGCAGCCCCGCGCGACGAGCTCCGTCAGGTCCATCGTCTCGGTGTCGGGGCGGGCGTGCTCGGCGGCCGCGAGCTGGAGGAGGCCGTGGACGATGCCGATGCTGCGTTCATTGGTGGCCTGGAGCTTCGGGATCAGCCGCGAGAACTCTTCCTCGCCCGGATGCTCCGCGGCGATCTGCAGGGCTGTGCGCGTCGTGGCCAGCGGCGTGAGCAGCTCGTGCGAGGCGTTGGCGGCGAACCGCTGGTGTGCCTCGAAGGAGCGCTCGAGGCGGGCAAGCGTCTCGTCGAAGGTGTCGGCGAGCTGCTTCAGCTCGTCGTCCGGCCCCTCGGCGTCGATGCGGTAGGCCAGATCGCCCTCGCCCGCCCGGGACGCGGCCACGTTGATGGTGTGCAGGGGAGCGAGGAGCCGCCGCGACCAGAACCAGCCCGCCACGAGCCCGACGCCCGCGGCGACCGCCGAGCCGCCCACCGATACGGCCAGCACCGTCGACCAGACGTCCTCCTTGGTCCGGACGACAGAGGTGCGCGCGTACGAGTTGTCGTCCGGCGCCGGACCGACATCGGTGGGCGGGCCGTCCTCGGTCGAACGCCCGGGGACGTACTGCGGCACCGTCGCCAGGTCGTAGTCGGGCAGGTACCGCATGCCCAGGTACACGGCCGCCACCATCAGCACGCCCGTGCCGAGGAGCACGGTGGCGAATCCGGCGACCAGACGGGTGTGGATGCTCAGCTTGCGCGGGCCTCTCACGGCTGCTCGGACAGGTAGTAGCCGGCGCCCACCGCGGTGTGCAGCAGGGGCGGGTCACCCAGCTTCTTGCGCAGCGTGTGAATCACCAGACGTACCGCTTTGGTGAACGGATCCGCGGCTTCGTCCCACGCCTTCTCCAACAGCTCTTCCGAACTGAGAACACCGCCGTCCGCGCGCATCAGCAATTCGAGTACGGACATTTCCTTCGGCGTCAGCCGAATTTCCCGGCCCGCCCGTTCCACCCGACGCCGATGCGTGTCGAGACAAACGTCGGCACAGCGCAGAACCGGCGCGTGGGCCGGAGTCGTGCGCCGGTACAACGCCCGCAGCCGCGCCACCAGTTCGGGGAAGTCGAAAGGCTTCGGAAGGTAGTCGTCGGCGCCCAGACCGAGCCCCGCCACCTTGTCGCCGAGCCGCCCCGCGGCCGTCAGCATCAGGATCCGCACCCCGGGATGGGCCGCGACCATCCGTCGGCACACCTCGTCACCGTGCACCTCCGGAAGGTCGCGGTCCAGGACGGCGATGTCGTAGTCGTTCACGGCCAGCTTCTCCAGGGCCACGGCCCCGTCATGGGCCACATCGACGGAGATACCGGCCCTGCGCAGCCCCATCTCGATGACCTCGGCCATGAATTCCTCGTCCTCGACGATCAGTACGCGCATTGCCGTCCATGTGTTCCGCAGCTCGATCAATATCCTGGGCCCCATCTCTACCAGAGACGACATTTGAACGAGGTTTGGTGGCATCGGGAAGTCACCGCACAGCGAAAGCCTGCTCATACCCCCGGTCTCCTACGGTCGTCGGCGTTCCCCGAAATCACCGGCAGGAAAGACCTCGATGAACCTGTTCAAACGCGCCTGGTGGCGCCTGACCGCCACGCTCGGCAAGACTTTCATGCTGACCGGCCTCTTCTTCGTCGTGTGCACCTTGGTGCTCTCCGGCTTCCTCATCCAGACGGCAGCCGACCGTGCCGCCGCGGCCGCCAAGGAAAAGGTGGGGGCCGTGGCGACCCTGTCCTTCGACGTCAACGCCCTCATGGAGTCCGGCCGGGCACAGGACGGGGGCCAGACCGGGCTGCAGATCGACCCGGCCGACCAGCTGCGCAGCGGCCAGGTCGACAAGCTCGGGGCGTCGCCCTCGGTCTCCCGGTTCAGCTACGAGGTGGAGTCCGCCGCGCTGCCCTCCAAGGACCTCCAGGTCTACCGGGCCGTCCCGCCGCCGCCCGCCACGGACACCGAGAGCGGCGACTTCCTCAAGGTCTCCGGGGTGCGCGACACCACGGCGATGTCGGCCTTCCGCAACGGCGGCGCCCGGCTGATCGCCGGCCACGGCATCGGGCCGGACACCAAGGGCAACGTCCTGCTCGTCGAGCAGCGCCTCGCCGACAAGAACAAGCTCAAGGTCGGCGACAGGATCAAGGTTCGTTCGTTCCCGGGCGACATCTCCAAGGCCGAGGACATCGAGTTCACCGTCGGCGGCGTCTACACCAGCGACACCCGCTCCAGCGGCCACTACGTCCCCGCGCTGTCCGAGCCCGGCAACCAGATCTACACCACGCCCGAAGGCGCCGGCGCGCTGTCAGCCGTTCCGCCGACCTCCCAGGGCTCCAGCGTCCACGAGGCCACCTTCACCCTGCGGGGTCCCGACGACCTGGACCGGTTGAAGCAGGACGCGAAGAAGCTTGGCCTCGACGCCAAGATCTACCCGATCCAGCTCAACGACAAGCAGTACCAGCAGCTCACCGGGCCCATCACCAAGACCGCCGGCTTCGCCTCGCTCACGGTGTGGCTGGTCTCGGTCGCGGGCCTGGCGATCCTCACCCTGATCGTGGCGAGCTCGCTGCGCGAGCGCCGCAGGGAACTGGGCATCCTGCTCTCGCTCGGGGAGAGCAGGCCCCGGCTCCTCGGCCAGCACCTGCTGGAGATCGCGGCCTGCGCCCTCATCGCCGTCGGCCTCGCCGTCCCCGCCAGCCAGGCACTCGCCCAGAGCGCCGGAGGAAGCTTGCTGGCCGGGGAGGTCTCGAACGCGAAGAGCGACGCCCAGCAGGACGAGGGCAACAAGTACGCGGACTCCACGGGTTCCGACACACCCGAGGAGGAACCCGACGCCGCCCCGATCGACGAACTCGACGTGCGGCTGACCGCGCGCGACATAGGCAAGGTCGGCGCCGCCGGACTCGGCATCGCCGCCGCCGCGACCTTCATCCCCGGCTACCGCGTACTGCGCCTCAAGCCGCGCGAAATCCTCACCAGGGGCGACTGACCATGACGATCGACGCACCCGTCCCCACGCACACCTCCGCCCCGGTCCTCGAACTGGCCGACGTGGTCAAGCGTTACCCGGCGGGCGGCCGCAGCGCCCAGCGAGCCGTCCTCAAGGGCGTCGACTACGCCTTCGAGTCCGGCCGCATGTACGCGGTGATCGGCCCCTCCGGCAGCGGCAAGACCACCCTGCTCTCCCTCGCCAGCGGTCTGGACGCCCCGACCTCGGGCTCGATCCGCTTCCGCGGCACGGACCTGAACCGGCTCGGCCTCGACACCTACCGCCGCAAGCACGCGGCCACCGTCTTCCAGTCCTTCAACCTGCTCGGCTACATGACGGCTCTGCAGAACATCACCTCCGCGATGGAGATCACCGGAACTCGGCACCGCGGCCGGCGGCGCCGGGCCGAGGAGCTCCTCGACGCGACCGGCATCCCGCCGGAGGACCGCAACCGCAGGATCGACCGTCTGTCCGGCGGCCAGCAGCAGCGCGTGGCCATCTCCCGCGCCTTGGCCTGCGACGTCGACATCCTCTTCGCGGACGAACCCACCGGGAGCCTGGACCAGGACACGGCGCAGGACATCATCGACCTCTTCCGGAAGCTGGCCCACGACGACGGCAAGTGCGTCATCGTCGTCACCCACTCCCGCGAGGTGGCCCGCGCCTCGGACGACGTACTGCATCTGAAGCGGGGGAAGCTGAGCCCCCGATGACGGATGACAGGTGACGGATGGCAGGTGACGAAGGCCTCACCGCACCCACATTTCGAACATGTTCAAAAACGACGTACTCTGCTGCCATGAGCGACAGAGCCGCCCTGCTCAAGGGCATCCGCGTGTGGTTGGCCGCCTTCGTCGTGTGCCTGGTTCTCAGCGGGGCAACCGCTTTCCCGCTGGTGCATGAACTGCGCTGGGCCGAGCACCTGTTGAACGGGATGTCCGTCGGCGATCACCTGCCCGGCCTGATGGAGTGGATACGGCGCGTCCGCGTCGGGCTCGACGAGACCGACGCGGACCACCCGTTCCTGCTCTACGGCACCGACTGGCTGGCCTTCGCCCACCTCGTCATCGCCGTGGCGTTCTACGGGCCGTACCGCGACCCGGTGCGCAACATCTGGGTGATCGAGTTCGGGATGATCGCGTGCGCCGGCATCATCCCGCTCGCGCTCGTCTGCGGACCGATCCGGGACATCCCCTTCTGGTGGTCCGTGATCGACATGTCCTTCGGGATCGTGGGCGTGATCCCGCTGTACGTGGTGCGGCGGAGGATCAAACGGCTCGAAGCGCTCACCACGGTCGGTCACGGCGCCGCCGTACCGGCCTGAAGACCTGGTCAGCAGTGCGTTTCGTGGTGGCGCCCTGTCAATCGGACATCGCCCGACCCCGCCGGGACGGCCCCGCACGACAGCGTGGCAAGGGCGCCATCCCACCTGCATTCTGGCCGGGTGGTGGGAAGAGTACGTGCACGCGAGATCGACGGGCTGCTGGGCCTTTCAAACGGCCCGCGAGTACCAACGCCTTTCCCAGCCCTCACCACCACCGCTACCAGCTCACCGCCTGATGAGGAACTTTCTGGAGAGAGCTTGTCAGCTGTTGTGAGCGAGGGAGATGGGCCGTGAAGGCGTTGCATAGTACGGGGAGCGACGCCAGTTCTCACGGCCCACGGCAGACAGCGCCGGTTTCCACAGATGGACGCCGTGTCGACGTTCCCACCGGAACGTGGTCCGCCACGTGTGGACGAGCCCCAGGCACAGGACCAGTTGAATTCCCAGGCCGAAGAAAGGGAATTGGAGGACATACGCGCTTCCCAGCGTGACCAGGAGAACGAAGGCCGCCACACGAACTCGGCCTCGCCGCAGATGGCGGGTCTGCTCCTCGTTCGGCCTCAGCACGGACGGGTCTTCAACTGGCACAGCAGAGCCGAACGCACGCAGTTGACGCGGTCGAGACACCAGGAAATTGACCGCCCAGAGCAATGCCAAGCCGACGAAGCAGATGATCTGAATACGCCCAACGGTGCCGACGAGCCCCAGGCCGTCCGTGGTGAAGAAGATCAGTCCATCCGCGGCCATTCCTGCCAGGAGCCCTGACAAGCATTCTCCGAGTTCGGCGACGACAACTCGCACTAGAGGCGGCGCACAAGCCATGGCAGTGGTCCTCCCCCCTAGCCGACCAGCACACATCGAACACGGTCGCCCCACGCCTGTCCAGGGATCCTCACCGACCCACCTATTTCCCAGGACAGCGCGCAGCGCCATTGTTCCAGCTCAGCCATTCTCCGAGGAGGAACCGCACCCTTCTCACTTTGAATGCGTGGGCCCCAGCGGCGGTGTGCGTTTGGCGGTACGGCCGACGAGGGCGGTCTCGATCTGCGTGATGCCGAGCCCGACCAGGTCGCGGGAGAGGAAGGCGTAGAGGGCTGCGAGGTCGGGGAAGTAGGCCGCCGCATGCAGGTTGGACGGGCCCGTGGTTGCGAACGCGCTGTGTACGGCTGGGTGGTCGGCCAGTGCCCGTCCTGCGGCGGCCAGGTGGTCGGGTGCCACGTGCAACAGGAGTTTGGCCTCGATGGGCAACCCGAGGCGCCGGGGATCGATCAGGACCTGAGTCACCAGCCTTCCTTCAGCGGTGAGTTGGGCGAGGCGGCGGCGGACCGTTGTCTCCGGATGCCCGGTGCGGGCAGCCAGTGCGGTCGCGGGGAGACGGGCATCAGGAGCGAGGGCGTCGATCAGGGACTGCTCGACCGGGTCGGCGTCGACCCCGTACGGGCCCGGGGAGTGGGCGGGCATTGCCCTCGGTGCCGAATCGGCGGGGATCAGAGCTGTGCATTCGGCCGGGGTAAGGACGGCGTGTCTCCATTCCGAGGCGAGCCGGAAGACGTGCAGGACGGTGGCGCTCTCCAGCGACGTGACAGCTTGCGTCGCCGGGAGCCGGCGAAACACCAGTGGGTCGCGTGAGCCGGGTTCGGTTCTGGCCACCGCGAAGATCTCATCGCCGACGGTGGTGACGTCGATGAAGGGGATGTCGTCGCGCGCTGCGAGAGCGCTCACGATCGTGTCGAGTTTTCCCCGCAGCACCTTGATCCGGAGGAACAGCGCGCCTGCCGAGCCGCCGTCGCGCGGCCGGGCGACGGGGGAGACGACCACACGTACGGTGCCGTCGGCGGTGAGTGCGTTGAGGTGGCGGCGCATGGTGGCAGGGCTGAGGCTGAGCACCCGCGCGGCGCCCTCCGCGGTGAGGCGCCCGTCGCACTGCAGAGCCGCCACGAGCCGCTGATCGGTGAGGCCGAGTACCGAATCCGCCGAAGTGTTGGCCATGAAGCCCAGTTTCGCTCATCTCGCCCACTTGCACAGCCTCTTCCAGCGGCCCCCGTACCAGCATGAAAGCTCCACACTCCGTGCCGTCCCCGGACCACTGCAGGGGGACTCCAGTGAAGGAGGGAGACGTTCATGATCATCGATCCGCGCAACTGGTTCCCCTTCTGATGCGATCGCATCCCCTGATGCGCCGGGTCGCCGTCCGCGACCCGGCGCCCGATCCCCAACCTGCAAGGAGGCCTCGTGTCCCTCGACGACCTGCGCGAGAAAGTCCGGTTCACCAGCGGAGATACGACGTGCGCCGCCTGGTACTACCCAGGGACCAACGGCGGCTGCGTCATCATGGCGGGCGGAACCGCCGTGACGAAGGAGCCCGCCTCGGACCGCTTCGCCCTGCCCTTCAACACCGCGGGATTCGGCGTACTCGCATTCGACCACCGGCACTTCGGAGAGAGCGGCGGCACCCCGCGCCAGGTCGTCCGCTTCGCCGAGCAGCGCGCCGACTGGCAGGCCGCGATCAGCTTTGCACGCGGGCTTCCCGACGTAGATCCAGAAGGCGTCTCGCTGTGGGGCTTCTCTCTCGGCGGCGGTCACATCCTCCAAGTCGCGGCGGAGGACCCCGGTCGGCTGGCCGCGGTGATCGCACAGTCCCCGCTCGCCGACGGCCGCGCCCTCGCTCCCAACGCGCTGCGCGCCATGACACCCGTGGCCGTCCTGCGTCTCATGACCCTGGCCGTCGTGGACTCCGTGGGAAGCCTGTTCGGACGGCGTCCTGTGCTGATCCGTACGGCCGGTGCGCGGGGCGACGTCGCCTCCCTCACCACAGAAGACGCGCTGGACGGCGACCGTGCTCTGGACCCCGACCGCCATTACGAAGGCTGGAAGCAGACGGTCGCCGCCCGGATCGCGCTCCAGATGGGCGGCTACCGTCCCGGCCGACACGCGTCCCGGATTCGGTGTCCCCTCCTCGTGGTGGTCGCTGATCAGGACCGCAGCACGCTCCCCGGCCCCGCGCTGCGAGCCGCCGCCGCGGCACCCGGCGGAGAGGTGCTCCACCTCTCCGGCCGCCACTACGCGGCTTTCCAGGAGTCCCACGAGGAAGCTGTTGAGCGGGAGGTCGCCTTCCTGCGCAAACACCTGCCTTCGCGGAGCCGGACAAGCTGCTGACTGCGCCGTTCGGCGCTCCTTCGCCAGAGGACCGCGTAGATCTTGTGCTCCCACTCGTTCTTGAAGTGGAGCCCGCTGTCCAGGTCCTGGCGCGCCCCGGGGCGATGGGGCGTGGTCAGCGCCGCGCGCCGGCCTGTGTGGCGGGCGACGCGCCGCGAGCAGTACACCGGCGCCCGCCACGCAGACCGCAGTGGCTGCTCCCACCAGGATCTCGGTGTCGTTGCTGCTGCCGGTCTCGGCGAGCCTGGAGCCTGCGGTCGACGACGATGGCGACGGTGCCGGGGCCTTTGCGGGCACCGACTGCGCGGCGGCGGGGGGCGACGAAGTAGCGGGTGCGTCCGAGGCGGGTCCGGTCCTGTCGCTCGGTGCACCCGACGGCTGCCTGATGGCGGCCGTGTAGGGGACATCCGGTGAGATCGGCAGGTTGGTGAGCAGCTGCTCGTGCAGGTCGCCCGCGGTCACGTAGACGTTCCACTGGCTGCCCGTTCCGGGCTGCTGCCCCTGTGTCTCCTCGGAGGCATTCAGAGGCGGGTGCGCGCGGTCTTGGTCCTGGACGCTTTCGGAGCTTGCCCCGGAGCTCTTGGCCCGTGCCTCACCAGGACTAGCCGCAGCCCGTGGTTTCAGGTGTGGCGTGTGTGCCAGCTCCCAGAAGCCGGAACGGGCGGCGCGGATTCGGGTGCTTTGGCGTGCGTGGTGGACGGTGTCGGGGTGGGCGAGGCGTCCGCTGCCGTCGGACTTGGTGCGAACCAGCGCGGATGGCCTGATGGTCCTGCGTATCACCGACGGTCTGATCGACCGATCTGATCGACGGTGCGTTCAGGCAGCCTGGGGTTAGGGTCAAGTGCATGACTCAGGGGTCGGGAACGGAGCAACAGGCCATAGGGCAGCAGAAGTTCACGGGCATGCGCCCGACGGAACCGCCTCCGACCGGAGCCGACGCTCTTGAGGTGACCACCCACTACCTGGAGCACTTCCGAAGGGAGTACACCCGCACTCGCGAGTTGATGAAGATGAAGGCGCGGCGGACCACGGTGGGGATCGCCGCACTGAACGGACTCATCGCGGTGCTGGGTGTAGCGGTCGCGGCCTGGCGGGCTTACGCTCCCTGGCTCGGGCTGGCCAGTACTGCGGTAGCAGGCGTGATCGGCGTGGTCACTGCGTGGAGCGGCTTGATGCGGCATCACGATCTCTGGCAGCAGCGGAGCCTGATTCTCGCGGAACTCCAGCGGATCATCAGAAATGTCGAGCGTCGCGAAGCGGCGGGCGATGACCGGCAGACCATCGCGCAAGAGGCGATGGAATTGCTGGACGCGACGCTCAGCCAAGATGCCAGCAACTGGGGCAGCCTCACCCGGACCCCACTGGCCGGAGCCCAGCCGCCGACGCTGACGGCGGCTCCTGGCGACCGCACCCAGGAGTAGACAGTTCGCCGCCGGAGGTCGTCACGAAGGGCTGCCCGAGCACTTTTCATGCCGCAAGAAGAACGAGGCTTGATGTGTCGGCCACCGCAGACGGCTGCTCCGAAGCTTTGGTTCGGGTGCCCGAACTGCGCAGGCTGCGTCACCACTCCTGCCACGCTCGGGTGTGTGAGATGGGGACAGTCATGGTCAAAGTGGTTCTGTTGCGTGAGGCGGAAGCGCGACGGTCCGACCGTCGTGCACGTCCGTTGGGGGCTGGATGTACACCCCCTCGTGGGTGGCGGCGTAGGCGTGTCCCGAGGCCGCGGCAGCGTCTCGGTCCGCCTGGGCCATGCCGGCCCGTGCGGCCGCACGCAGCTCGCGCGGGCGGGGCATCGAGCGCAGAAGGGTGTAGGACAAGGGGATGGTGAGGGCTATGCACAAGGCGCCTGCCCCGGGATGGTTCCCGGCCCAGTGAGCGAAACGCACGAAGAGCAACAGCCCCACGCAGACGACGAATCCGATCAGTGCCAGGACGGTGGCCAACCCGGACAGACGTGGTTCGCGGCGCCGGGCCTGGCTCCTGCCCCTGGTTGCTCCAGTCACCCTCGCTCTACCTTGGTCACTGTCAGTCCTTCGCGATACCACTTCAGCTCCTTCGTTCGTCGTCCTTGCGTGACAGGACCAGTGCCCCCGGAAGGCGAGATCATGATCGCCAGGCAGCCGTAGTCGGCCGACTGGTGGGGTGGCGCGTGTGGCTGTTGTGCGCAGGGCGAGGTGTGCCGTGCCGGGGCGTCGGCGGGGGAGCGGTGCCCGGGGTGTGTGGTGGGGGTGTGGTGCATCGGGCTGTGGGGTCGTGGCGTTGTGGTGGTGCAGGGCGCGGATCGGTGGGGGAGCGGCAGGGGGCCGGCCGGGCAGTCGCCTTCGAGCAGTGTCGGTGGAGGTCGGCAGACTGCGCTCATGGACGCTTCTCATGACACTGATCGCTGTGACCGCACTGGGTTGGTGTGGGTCAGGTCGATGGGCGGCCCTTTGATCGTCGTTCCGGAGTCCTCGGTGTGCGCCTGGGGTGGATGCACGGAAGAGGGCTCCATCCTCGGAGACGCCGATGGCCGTGATGATTACGACCGCGCCTGCGAGGTGAAGGACTGGGCCGGTGTGATCGCGGTGGGTGCGAACGCCGCCACTGCTCTGGTCCTGGCTGACGAACCGGCGAAGACGTGCTTCCTGCCGGAGAGGCGTCTGTTCGTGAGGTGGCTGGCTGCAGATTCCGAGTCCGAGTTGTTCGCGACCGCCGAGGCGGTTCTGGCCGATCCGGACACCGGTTGGGAGGACGGTGGCTTGTGGGTCACCGACGGCCCGGCGGTATTGATGGATTCGGCCGAAGCGGGCCGTGATCTGGGAGACGACTATCCCGGCGGGGGCCGGCCGGAACAGGCGGCCGTGCGGCTCCCGGCAGGCCAGTGGAGGGTGCGTGCGGTCCACAAGAGCGGCGAGTCCCCCTGGGTCGGCCTGGTGCAACTCGTCCTGAAAAGCGGTCTCTGACGCTCGGCCTGTAGGCACTCGATCGTCAGATGGCCCTCGACGTCCCGCCGGCCGTGCACGCTGACGTGAGAGCGAGCAAGGGACGGATGCGCCGCCACAACACCACCCACGTCACGATCCGTTGTGCCGGCGAGCAGGCGATGGCCACCCGTCTGTATGGAAGAGAGAGCCTGACCATCAGCGACAGGCACCCCACAAGGTTCCGTGCTGCCTCGGGCAACCCTTGGACGCCTCGGCGAGTCTGCTGTTCCAGTACTGACCTCCTCCCGCCCACGCCCCCGCCCCCGCCTTCGACGCGCATCCGCATCGCCACGGCTGGCGACTCAGCGGTGCCCCCCGTTGCTCGGGCGAACAACGCCACCTGATAGCAAAGCGAGAGTAGTTCACCCGAACGCATGACGGGCGAGTCCGTCACCCTGCCCAGCGAAAGGCCCGCCCATGAAGCGAACACTCACGTTGATCACAGCGCTGGCCGTCAGCGCACTGTGGCCGACCACCGCGCATGCTGCGGTCAAGAAGGCCAAGGCCCCGCTCAGCTGCGAATCCCGGCCGTTCACCTCGACTCCGGGCGCACGCTTCAACGATCCAGAGGCCGCCGACGCCCGGATGAACGTCATGGGACCGATCATCGAATCGATCGACAGCGCCAGTTGCGGGCAGACTATACGCGTCGCCATGTACTCGATCGGCAGCACGCAGCCGGGCCCGGACTTCGCCAACGCCCTGATAGCCGCGCACCAGCGCGGCGTCATCGTCAAGGCCCTGATGGACTCTCACAGCGACAACGCGATATGGCAGTCGATGGTCAACGAGTTGGGCAACGACCCGAAAGCCTCCAGCTTCGCCGCGCTGTGCCCGGGCGGCTGCCTGACCCACTACGCCGGCTCCGCCCTGCACGCGAAGTACTACATGCTCAGCGGTGGGAGCGAGGCGAACAGGACCGTGACCGTCAGCAGCGCCAACCCGACCTCCGCCCAGGCCAACACCGCGTGGAACAGCAGCGCCACGGTCAAGGGCAACGTCGACCTGTACAACTCCTACCTCCGCTACTTCACCGCCATGGCCAAGGGGGCATCGGGTGGTCCGGGCCCGCTGGTGCCCGACTACTACAACTCCACCAGCGGCCAGGCCGCCAGGACGCTGTCTCCGCCCTCCTACCAGTGGCCCAAGGCGCGCACCCGAAGCGACACCTGGGTCGACTTTCTGAACAACGTCAAGGCGCCGGCCGCGATCAATATCGCCATGTTCGAGTGGACCTCTCACGGACAGCCGGGCGACCGGAACTATCTGGAGCTGCCTAAGAAGCTGGTGAGCCTGGCGCAAACCGGCGTCAAGATACACATCCTCTTCACCGCCGGCCAGGTGGACAGCAGCGTGCAGAATTACCTGAAGAACCGGACGAATATCGACCTGCACGACACCACCCGCGGCACCGACGCGAACGGCAACGCTCTGCACTACACGCACGACAAGTACATGATGGTCAGCGGTGGGTACGCGGGTGCGACCAACTCCAGAATCGTGTTCGTCGGCTCCTCGAACTGGACGAGCAACGGCATCTGGCACAACGATGAATCGGATCTGAAGCTGGTCGGCCAGTCCAGCTACGACACCTTCCTGACGGACTGGCAGAACCAGTACGACCGCTGCTGTGGGACGGTGGCGCGGCAGTTGCATGCCGAGGAGCGTGCCGAGAATACGGAACGCGAAATCCCGATCGACCCGAGGCAGGCCCAGGAGTAGACCCTGGACGCGTCTCAGCGTTCAGTCCGACAGCGCTCCGGCCCTGACATGCAGCCGCCGGAGCCGGACCGTTCCTCTGGCGTGGGTGGCGGCTTTCCCAGAACACGGAGCCCCGCCGCCTCACCGGGGAAGCCAGCCCTGACTGGCGCTGGACCTGACGAATTACCGGACCAAGCACTCAGTTGGAGCGTGTTTCGCGCCGTGATCACGCTGCCCACGCGCAGGCCAACGGTGGCCGTACGGCGGGGCTCGCGTGAGATCATCCCTTCATGGGCAGCGACCTGGAAGTGAGTGCTCTGGCAATCAACGTCGTGATCCCGCCGGCGCTGCGCTGGACGGACACTCGACGCGGTGAAGCCTTCACGCTCACTACACTCAATGTCCGGCTTCTCCCGGACGGTCACCTCGCGGTAAAGGCCTACGGCCGCCCCGTCGGCGGTGGTCGGGGCGCGTACGTCTCGTTCCCGGTCCCCGAGACACCCGAAGTGACGTCCCTCGTCGCAGACGCTGCCAGCCGTGCCGGGGTGTTGTGGGCCGCCCATCGTGGTCTCGGCTGAGCCCACTGTCTACAGACCGAGCCAGCCGTACAGGCGTGGGTGCCGGGTCTCCGCCCCGCACGGGTCGTGGTCGCCCGGTCCGACCGCAGCATCGGGGACTGCCGCAACGTCAGCGTTTGCGGTAGGACTGGGCGCCGGCCCTTCGAGCGGCGTGTACCGGCCTTCGTACTCGACGTCGCCTCCACCTTCTGTGTCGGCAGGGTCGTAGGTGGACCCGAACGGATCGGAGGACAGAGTCAGACCCTCGTCGGGGCAGTCGCCGCCGACGGGCTGTACGGACCACCAGGCGAACAGGCACAGGCCCCCAAGGGTGCCGATCGTGGCGAGTCGGCGGCGCGGGGTCGATATAAGAGGGGAGGACACCCTGGGATAGTACGGACCAGCATCGCGCCCGTCAGGGGCAACCCCTGCCCATGAACTGTGGTGATCCGACTTCGATGCAAGACCGATGACGCGGGACACCAGCTGTCCCCTGCCATGCCATTGAACCTTGATGGCTTGTCACCGTTCTTGGCTCGCCATCCGCGCCTCTACCAGCCCATATCCTTGGCTACCTCCTCCTGGGCTGCAGCAATCTGTTCAGCGGTCGACTCGATGACGTCCTCGTCCTCCAAGCGCACCAGCAGGTCTGCAAGGGCCTGCTTTTGGGCTGGGTGCGTGATCGGCACCGCGTTCAGGTCGGTGCTCATCAGCCAGTCAAACAGCACGATGGCGTCGGGGCACCAAAGACGGAGATCGACGGTCGGTGTGGACCCCCACGGGAAGCCATGTTCCATACGTGCATCGTGCTTACACCTGGGAGCGGCTGTCCACCGCTCTGGTCGCGCTGGCCGACGCCGACAACGACAGAGTCTGGTCCACTTCGGGCCTCCCCACGGTCGTGCGCACACCAGTACGCGGGTGAAGCCCTCGCACGGTTCACCCGATGGGTGAGGGATCGGCGAGGTCCGGGATGGCGGGCCGTCGCGTGGGGACCACTGGGACATGAATGCCAACCAAGACCGGCCGGACCCCGGCCACCGGCGCCCGACGGGCGTCACCGACGAGACCGTCGAGGCCCTGGGATCGTTGTCGAAGGCTCTGGAGACGGTGGAACAGGCACGCGGCCACCTTTACGCGTTCCATCGGCTGACCGGCACTGCCGATCTCGAACTCGGACGGGCCGTCGACCTGTTGCGTTCGGCCGGTCACGGCGTGTGGGCGGACCGTGTCGATGATGAACTCGTCGGCCGTAACGTCCTGGAGGGACGCTGGACCTTTCAGGTCATTGAGGAGTACGACGCCGCGTACTACCAGCCGTACCGTGCTCTGGAGCGCGACGCCCGCGAGAAGCTCGTCGGCGGCCGCGACCACCTTTACGAAGCGGAGATGAAAGAGCGCCGCCGCACGCACGGCCATCCACGCCACACGGCCCGCCCGGGCGAGGACGGCTGAGGACAGGCATCCCAGCCCCTCGGGGACCGTCACTAACGCATCCGCCGCGTCTTCGCCTCCGTCATGTCCCCCTTGGCGCCTGCTCCGATCGCCGATCGCCGATCGCCGATCGCGGGAGTCTTCATCAGCGGCGGCGACACCCGCTACAGTCCCAGCGCCTCACCTCTTGGCGATTTCGTTCCTCGAACTGCCGGACTCGGGCCCGTGCATGACCGGTGAGTCCGGCAGACGCCGCTGCCCCACCAGGGGAGGACGGTCCGCCCGAAAGGCACCACCGGGGAGGCGGCGGGCGTTGCGAAGCGGGAGAACGTCACATCGATCGCGATGCGAACCAGACGTTCCCTGGACGCCCCGGGCATCACCAGGCCGAGACGACACAACTGGCCGCAATCGCGGCAGCAGAGCCCGGCAGCCGCTGGCGGATTCACCGCGGCGGGGCTCTGGTGCATCGACCGCAGTCACCAACGGATCCAGAAGCTCGTCGAGCACACACTCGGGTGCGGGACCGTCACCCTCGCGCCATCAGTCCGGGTGCCCGGGCGCGGCCGTCGAGCCGCGCGGAGTGAGGACCGGTGCCGGCACCGGATGTCCCCTGACACGATCGCCTGCGATGAGGGCGTAGAGCGTTCGGGCGGCCTCGGCGCCGAAAGCGTGGATGTCGTGGCTCATCGCGGAAAGCGCCGGGTGCGTGAGACGACATAGCTGCGAATCGTCCCAGGCCAGCAGGGAGAGGTCGGTGGGGACGCGCAGGCCCATCTCGGTGGCGACCGCCAGGCCCGCGACCGCCATCACGTCATTGTCGTACACGATCGCCGTGGGACGGCGTACAGCGGTCAGGAGGGAACGGGTGGCCCTGGCGCCTGCCGCACCGGAGAAGTCGGTGTCGAGCTGCTGCCCCGCGCCGAGCCCTAGTTCGGCCATGGTCTTCTTGAACGCGGCACACCGGATGACGCTGTGCCCCAGCTCCGGTGCGCCTCCCACCCGGGCGATGGAGCGGTGTCCCAACGCCGCGAGATAGCGCACCGCTTCGCCGACCGCCGTGGCGTCGTCGGTCCACAGTGAGGTGAACGGCCGAGCCAGCGCTGGGTGCGCGATCGCGACGGCCGGGATACCGAGGCGCGCGAGGACGGGCCCGCGCGGATCGTGTTCGCGGAAGTCGACCAGGACCGAGCCTGCGATCCGCCGGGTCCGCCACCAGTGGCTCGCCAGGTCGATCTCCTCGTCCAGGGTCTTCACCAAGCGCAGGAGTACCGCGCCGCGGCGGTCGGAGACGACACTCTCCAGACCGGACACGAACGCCATGTAGAAGGGTTCGAGGCCGAGTTGCTGCGCGGGCCGCCGGACGACGAGGCTGATCGTCCTCGAGTCCACAGGATTGCGCGCCGGGGCAGAGCGGTCCGGGTGTCGGCCCATGCTCCGCGCGATGTCCAGGATGTGGGCCCGTGTCGCGTCGGAGAGGCCGGGATTCCCACCGAAGGCGAGGGAGACCGCAGCCCGGGACACACCGGCTCGCGCCGCGACGTCTTTGATGGTCACCCGCTGGTCGCTCATGGCCCTCTGATTATGGACCGGTTGAGTACGAACATCCCTGTAGCAGCAATGCGAGATGTCTCAACTCCCTCAATATTACTGGCCTTTTACTTAACTTGCTCAACGTCTAGACAACGATGTCGGCGGTGTGCAGAGTGGCCCGCCAGCACGGACGTCATCCACGCTCCGAGGAAAGGGGACCCGACTCAATGAGCACTGCCATGTCCAGACACATGTCCAGACACATGTCCAGGCAACCGCTGACGCGTGCGCGCGGACTCGCGTTGGTCGTCGCATTCCTCGTCTCCGCCCTGGTGACCATGACACTCGCCCCCGACGCGCACGCGTTCCCCGGCCGTTCGCGCCAGCAGGTGATCGACTACCTGAAGTCCATCAGTGGCTCGAACATCGTCTCCGGCCAGCACAACAAGGAGCCGGCCAGTAACCCCGGCCAGTACACCCAGCAGGTCAAGGACGTCACTGGGCAGTACCCGGGTCTGTGGGGCGGTGACCTGATGTTCAACGCCGCGGACGTGGCCAACCGCCAGCGCGTGATCGACCAGGCGAAGACCGAATGGAGCAACGGCTCGCTCGTGGCGCTGACCTGGCACGTCTGCCCGCCGACCATGGGCAGTTCCTGTTCCTTCGAGGGCGGCGTCAAGTCCAGCATCAGCGATACGCAGTTCAGCCAGATCGTCACCGACGGCACGGCGCTGAACACCGCGTGGAAGCGCCGCCTCGACGAAGCGGTTCCCTATCTCCAGCAGCTGAAGAGCGCGGGCGTCCCCGTCCTCTTCCGCCCGCTGCACGAGATGAACGAGACCTGGAACTGGTGGGGGCACCGGCCCGGCGCCAACGGCAGCGCGAAGCTCTACAAGATCACCCATGACTACCTCGTCGGCAAGGGCCTGGACAACCTGATCTGGGTGTGGAACGTCCAGGACAATCCGGCGGGCGGCTGGTCGAACTACTACCCGGGCGCCAGTTACGTGGACGTCGTGTCCCTCGACGTCTGGTACAAGAGCTATCCCAGCTCGTCCGACTACACGCAGATGCAGTCGATCGCGGCGGGCAAGCCGATCGCCCTGGCCGAGACGGGCAAGATCCCCAACGCCTCGCTCCTCGACAGCCAGACCCGCTGGGCCTACTTCATGATGTGGTCGGAGCAGCTGCGGGGGAACAACTCCAACGCCGAGCTCCAGGCCGGCTACTTCCACCCGCGCGTCCTCAACCAGGGTGAGGTGAAGCTCTGACACCCGAGGGCACGTGTGTGGGCCCGCCCTACGAGGGCGGGCCCACACACGTGCGACCGGTCAGCCCTGCCGCAGACGCGGTGCCGCCGTCGACGCTCGGGGGGTGAGGGACGGCATGGGCACCGGATGAGAGGTGACGGTCCTGCCCTCGATGAGGTCGAAGAGCACCCGGGCGACATCCGCGCCGAAGCCGTGCACGTCGTGACTCATCGCCGACAGCGTCGGGTGCGTGAGACGGCACAGCTGCGAATCGTCCCAGGCCAGCAGCGACAGTTCGTCCGGCACGGACACACCCATCTCCGCCGCCACACCGAGACCAGCCACGGCCATGATGTCGTTGTCGTAGACGATGGCCGTGGGCCGCTCCGCGCGCAGCAGCAGCGAGCGGGTGGCCCGCGCGCCTTCCTCCCCGGCGAAGCCACACGCCATCTGCAGCGTGCCGTCGAGTCCCAGGGACTCCAGCGTCCGCCGGAATGCTTCCTCCCGGATGGCGCTGTGGCCCAGGGACTCGGGTCCGCCGACCCGGCCAATCCTGCGATGGCCGAGGGCGGCCAGATAGCGGACGGCTTCGCCCATGGCGGTGGCATCGTCGGTCCACACCGACGGGATGCCGCCGGTCAGATCGGGATGCCCGACGGCGACCGCCGGCATGCCGAGTTCCCTGAGCGGTCCGATACGGGGATCGTCCTGGTCGAAGTCGACGAGGACCGAGCCACCGACCTGCCGTTCGCGCCACCACGTCTGTTGCAGCTCCACCTCCTCCTCTCTGCTGGAGACCAGACGGAGCAGCAGGGAGCACGAGCGCTCGGCGAGGACGCTCTCGATGCCGGAGATGAACTCCATGTAGAACGGTTCGAGCCCGAGCAGGCGAGCAGGTCGGCAGATCGCCAGGCCGACCGTGTCCGTGTGCTGCCGGGACAGGCGGCGGGCCGACGAGTTCGGGGCCCAGCCCATCTCCCGGGCCACCGCGAAGATCCGTTCCCGGGTCGCCTCGGACAGACCTGGTTTGTGGTTGAACGCGATCGAGACCGCACCCTTGGACACTCCCGCGGCGGCCGCGACGTCCTTGATGGTGACGCGCTGCGTGGGTGCGCTCACGCGGGTTCCACGCAGAAGAGTGCGGACTTGACGGTGTTGGCGCCCGCCCCCTGTGTGCCGTGCACACGGATGCGGGTGGACTCGCCGGGCAGCAGCGTGATCAGGCCGCGGTCGGCCCGTGCGTCCGGTGCGATGCGGTCGGGCTGCAGGAGCAGGTCGCGTACGAGAGTGAGGGCGGTAACCACGACGTCGACTGTATCCCGCTCTTGGCCGACGGTCTCGACGGCGATGTCGAAGCGGGGCTCGGGGTAGGCGAAGTCCTTGTCGCGCGCTTCGAAGTGCAGGGCGCGCAGGCCGTCGGCGTCGGCGACGAGGTACTCCTTGCCGGAGCCGGCGGCCGGGGTGACCTCGGGCGGCACGGGCAGCCGTACAGTCTCGCGGGCTCCGGCAGTCACCGGGAGGTGGACGCGCGCGCCGAGCGTCCCGTCGGCGTGCATCAGGCGCAGCGTCACCTCGCAGCTCCACGCAGTCGCGCCCTGGTTCGACAGGACGAGCTCAGGTCCCTCGGCTCGGGGCTGCACGGTGAGCAGGCGGTCGGCGTAGAGACGGCGAAGCTCGTGGTAGAGGGGCTTGAGGCGGCCGTCGCCGTCGATCGCGGCCCAGGAACTGACCGGCCAGCAGTCGTTGATCTGCCAGACGATCGTTCCGGCACAGCGCGGCCAGTTGGCTCGCCAGTGCTCGATGCCGGTGGCGACGGCGCGGGCCTGGACCACCTGGGTGAGATAGTGCCAGCGGTCGAAGTCGCCCTCGGGCAGGGTGAAGTGGCGTGCGAGGCCTCGGTTCAGCTTGCCGTTGCCGTCCTCGGCCTTCTGGTGGTGGAGCATCCCGGGCGAATCGGGTGCCGGATCCTCGCCGGGCAGGGAGCGGCGCAGCGTCGCCATGGCCGGGGGTGCCTGCCAGCCGAACTCGGAGACGAAGCGGGGCACGTCGGCGCGGTACTCGGTGAAGTCCCGTCGGTTCCACACCTCCCACGCGTGGTGGGTGCCGTGGTCGGGGTCGTTGGGGTGGTGGTCCCAGGAGCCGGACCACGGGCTGCCCGCGAGGTAGGGGCGAGTGGGGTCGAGTTCGGCGACGACGCGGGGGAGTAGGCCGAGGTAGTAGCCCTCGCCCCAGGAGTTCCCTTCGAGCGTGTCCTCCCACTCCCAGTCGCGGAAGCCCCACAGGTTCTCGTTGTTGCCGTTCCAGACCACGAGGCTGGCGTGCGGCATGAGGCGTACCACGTTGTCGCGGGCCTCCGCTTCGACCTCGCCGCGCAGCGGCTGCTCCTCGGGGTAGGCGGCGCAGGCGAACAGGAAGTCCTGCCAGACCATGAGGCCGAGCTCGTCGCAGACGTCGTAGAAGGCCTCGTCCTCGTAGATGCCACCGCCCCAGACGCGGACCAGGTCAACGTTGGCGGCAGCCGTCTGTTCGAGGCGGGTGCGGTAGCGCTCTGGGGTGGTGCGGGAGGGCAGTACGTCGTCGGGGATCCAGTTGACGCCGCGCACGAAGATGCGTACGCCGTTGACGACGAAGGTGAAGCCCGTACCCGTCTCGTCGGGGGAGCGGTCGATCTCGACCGTGCGGAAGCCGATGCGCCGCTGCCACGCGTCGAGTTGCTCGCCGTCGGCGGTGAGCGTCAACTCCACGTCGTAGAGGGGCTGTTCACCGTGTCCGCGCGGCCACCACAGCTGTACGTCCGGGACATCGAGGACGAGGGTGATGGTGTCGCCGTCGGTTTCGGTGACGGCGGTGGTCCCCGCGACCGTGGCGTGCGCGGCGAGGCGTCGTCCGGCGCCGGTGGCGGTGCGGTCGAGATCGACGCGGAGTTCCACCCGGCCTCGGGTGCCGTCGACGGTGACCAGGGGGCGGACCCGGGCGATGTGGGCCGTCGACCAGCGCTCGAGCCGTACCGACCGCCACATGCCGGCGGTGACGACGGTCGGGCCCCAGTCCCAGCCGAAGCTGCACGCCATCTTGCGGATGTACTGGAAGGGCTCGGGATAGGCGTTGGGCCGTTCGCCCGTCAGCGCCTTGACGGTGGCCGCCTCCTCGTAGGCCGAGCCGAAGGTGACGCTCAGTTCGCCGGAGCGGCCCGTGACGTCGAAGCGGTACGCGCGGTGCATGTTGCGGGTGCGGCCCAACTCCTGCCCGTCCAAGGCGATCCGGGTCACGGTGTCCAGACCGTCGAAGACGAGGTCCGTGCGCTCGAAGGCGGCGTCGGAGGTGTCGTCGGCCGCCAGGTCGCGGGTGTAGGTCCAGGCGCGGCGGCCCACCCAGGCGATGTCCTGCTCGTTCCGCCCGATGAACGGGTCCGGAATCAAGTCCGCGGCGAGCAGGTCGGCGTGGACGCAGCCGGGGACCTCGGCGGCGATGCGCGTCCCCTCGTTCTCGAGACTCCACCCCTCGCTGAGCTGGGCATTGGCCTTCATTAGGCGACTCCAATCGGACGGACGCGGGCCCGGTTCGTATGAGACGTCCGCCAACCTAACCCCTGAGTTGTAAACCGGTCTAGTACTCGTTCGATGACGCCCCTATACGGATCAGGCCAGGTGGGGGCGCCTGGATGCGATATCTCGAAAGGGAGCACGGTAACGATTAGGTATCGCGGGGGAAATCGAGGCTTTACCGGTTCATTGATGGCTGACATAGTGCCGTCAGCCCGCTGGGCCTGAGCCGTGACCCTTGGAAGGAGTTGGGCACATGAGGACGAAGCCGCTGAGCGCGATGGCGCTGGCCGCCGCACTGCTGACCGTCGCGGGGTGCGGTGGCGGAGGGAGTTCCTCGGGGGAGGCGGCCGACTCTCCCTCCGACCCCGCCAAGGTGTCCGGCACGATCACGGTGCTGACCAATCGCACCGACCTCGTGCAGGACGGCACGATGAAGAAGTACGCGGCCGAGTTCAGGAAGACCTACCCCAAGGTCGACGTCAAGTTCCAGGGCATCACCGACTACGAAGGGGAGGTGAAGATCCGGATGAACACCGAGAACTACGGCGATGTCCTGCTGATCCCCGGCGCGATCGCCAAGGGCGACTACCCGAAGTTCTTCGCCCCGCTCGGCGACACCAAGGAGATGGCGAAGACCTACCGCTTCACCGGCAAGACCGACGTCGACGGCAAGACGTACGGGATAGCCAACTTCGGTACCGCCAACGGCTTCGTCTACAACAAGGCCGTCTGGAAGAAGGCCGGCGTCGAGGAGTGGCCCACCAGCCCGAAGGAGTTCCTCGACGACCTGAAGCGGGTCCGGGACAGGACCGGCGCCACCTACTACACGAACTTCAAGGACGGCTGGCCGCTGAGCGGGGCCTGGACGAACAACGTCGGCTCGGTGACCTGTGACGGCCAGGCGTGGGACGCGCTGGCCTCGGCCGACAAGCCGTGGCAGGCGGGCAGCGAGCTGAACGTCGTCGATACCCTTCTGTACGACATCGTCCACGACAAGCTGGCGGAGAAGGACCCCACGACCACCAACTGGGAGGACTCCAAGACCCAGCTTGCCAAGGGCAAGATCAGCAGCATGATGCTCGGCTCCTGGGCCGTGAACCAGATGCGCGGTGCCGCGACGGCGGCGGGCGAGGACCCGGACGACATCGGCTTCATGCCGTTTCCCGCGCAGAAGGACGGAAAGTTCTGCGCCACACTCGTCTCCGACTACCAACTCGCCGTGAACACCCACTCGGACCACAAGCCGGCCGCCCGCGCCTGGATCGACTGGTTCACCGAGAAGTCCGGTTTCGCCGCCAAGGAGGGCGGCGTTTCGGCCCTCACCTCCATGAGCTTCCCCGACGTCCTGAAGCCCTTCCAGGATAACGATGTCAAGCTCATCGAACGCTCCGAATCCAAGACGGAGCAGGTCAACGCGATCGACGACGCCGCCGAGATCGGTCTCTCCAAGCCGGACTACCGACAGAAGCTCATCGACATCGCCCGCGGCGCCGAACAGGGCTCCCTCCAGGACTACTTGGCCGGCCTGGACAAACGCTGGGCCGACGCAGCATCGCTCGCCGGGAACTGACCCACCGCGCACGCGCACGGGGCCCGCGCCCCCTCCAGGCCGGGCCCTCACCCATCTGTTGCTCGTCGCGGATCACGAAAGGGCCGTCCCCGCATGACCGACACCTCGTCGAAAGCGCCACCAGCACAGGGGCGGCGCGCCGCTCCCGCCCGGGGCCGCTCTCGCCACCCCGCCCCGACCAGCCGGTCCTGGCACGACCATCCGCTCCGCAGGATCACTCCGTGGCTGTTCCTGCTCGTGCCCCTCGCGCTGCTGATCACGTTCACCTACGTGCCCGTGGGCAACATGATCTACTACAGCTTCACGGACTGGGACGGCGTCAGCCCCGACCGGAACTACACGGGGTTCGAGAACTACACCCAACTGTTCACGCGCCCCGAACTGTTCCGCGTCTTCTTCGTCAGCTTCTACTACCTGGCCGCGTCCGCCGTGCAGATCGTGATCGCCCTGTACTTCGCGACGATCCTCAGCTTCGACCTGCGCTTCCGCAACTTCTTCAAGGGGGTCCTCTTCTTCCCCTACCTCATCAACGGCGTCGCCATCGGCTTCGTCTTCCTGTACTTCTTCCAGGACGGCGGCACCCTCGACTCGGTCCTGTCCTGGTTCGGCGCCGGCGGCGACCACGCCTGGCTCGGCGACCCCGAGTCCGCCAACACCGCGCTCGCCGGTGTCTCCGTATGGCGGTTCACCGGCCTCAACTTCGTGCTCTTCCTCGGCGCGATCCAGTCGATCCCCGGTGAGCTGTACGAGGCCGCGCAGCTCGACGGGGCGAGCCGCTGGCAGCAGTTCCGGCACATCATCGCCCCCGGAATCCGGCCCGTGGTCAGCCTCAGCGTCATCCTGGCGATCTCCGGCTCGCTGGCCGTCTTCGAGATCCCGTACATCATGACCGGCGGTGCGACCGGCACCTCGACCTTCGTCATCCAGACCGTCAAGCTCGCCTTCCAGTTCAACAAGACGGGCCTGGCCTCGGCCTGCGCCGTCGTGCTGCTCCTGATCATTCTGGTCGTCACCTGGATCCAGCGGCGACTCGTGCCCGACGACAAGGTGGACCTCGTATGACCACGCTCACCACGGGCCGACGGTCCACTCCGCGCGGGCGGTTGCGCACCGGCTCGGCGCTGAGCTACCTCACGCTCGTCATCGCCTCCCTCGTCGTCCTCGTACCACTCGTCGTCGTCCTGCTCACCTCGCTCAAGACCTCCCGTGAGGTGGCCGAGGGCGGCGCGCTGAGCCTTCCGCACGACTGGTTCAACCTCGCCAACTACGCCACCGCGTTCACCGACGGGCACATGCTGAGGGCGCTCGGGAACACGGCGTTCATCCTCCTGTTCTCCATCACCGGAACCGTGCTCATCGGCTCCATGACGGCATACGCCATCGACCGCTTCGATTTCCGGTTCAAGAAGACGGTGATGGCGCTGTTCCTGGTGGCGACCCTGGTACCGGGCGTGACCACGCAGGTGGCCACCTTCCAGGTCGTCAACAGCTTCGGTCTGGTGGACTCGCGGTGGGCGCCGATCCTGCTCTACATGGGTACGGACATCGTCTCGATCTACATCTTCTTGCAGTTCATCCGAGGCATCCCGGTCTCCCTCGACGAAGCGGCACGCCTGGACGGTGCGAACACCTTCACCATCTACCGGAAGATCATCCTGCCGCTGCTCAAGCCCGCGATCGCCACGGTCGTCATCGTCAAGGGCATCACCACGTACAACGACTTCTACATCCCGTTCCTCTACATGCCCTCAGAGGACAAGGGGACGATCTCGACCGCCCTCTTCCGCTTCAAGGGACCGTTCGGAGCGCACTGGGAGGCGATCTCGGCCGGAGCGATCCTGGTCATCCTTCCGACGCTGCTCGTCTTCCTCTTCCTTCAGCGCTACATCTACAACGGGTTCGCGCAGGGGGCCACCAAGTAGCGGAAGCCAGCGCTGCGGCAGACGTGACGCCGCGCCCGCACCAGGATCTGGTGCGGGACTTCGGGGCTCTCATCGGGACCGGGGGCGATGTTGCGAGGGCCGGGGAGAGGTGGCCGCGGCAGCCAAAAAGCTTGTGCATGGCCGGAGACGTGCGCGAAGTACCGTGACCTCCTGACGAGGGGGGCGCAGTGCTTGACCACGATGATGTTCTGACGTTGATGAGCGTACGGGTCCCGGAGACGCGGCCTCTGGCGGGGGAGATGTATGGACTCGGGCCGGGTGAGGCGGTCCCCACGTCAGGAACCGGCCTGGATATGTACGAGTTTCTACTGGAGATCCTCACGCGTGGCGTGATGCAGCCCGCCCTCGAGCAACCGGAGATGAACCAAGGTCTGCTGCGCCGGTGCTTCGACTTCGTGGAGGAGCTCTACGACGGCGCTGATGCCTACCGCGCAGGCAATGTCTACTTCACGGTGTTGGAGTGTCTTCTCGATGAGCTGCGGTATCTGGAGAACGCCATCCCGTACCTGCATGGCGCGTCCCGGGCCCGGGTGTCGGCGATGCTCAGAACCTACGCGGTCGAAGGGCATAAGCGCGGGCTTCCCCCGCCGCGAACGGCCCGCCGGCATGCCTCATGAAGGGGACGGGGCCGTCGCACCAGGGGTGAACGCGTTCAATTTGCGTGGGAGCATCCCGTCACACGCCCCTGGGAGAGGTGACGGGCAACGAGGCGGGCTGCGGCGCTAACGATGACCGACGCCTCCTGCGCGCTGCGGCGGTTCTGGCGTGGGCGCTGGTCGTCGCGGTCAGTCCGTGGGTTCCGGCAGCCGCCGGCGTTGCGGACCTGACGGGGGTCACGGTGCTTTGTGAGCACGCTCATCGGCGGCGCTGTTCCCTCCCTGCTGCTGGGCCTGTTTCTCGGACGCGCTCGGGCCTGCGGGATGCTGAGCGGGTGCAGCGCCCGGAGAGGAAGTCCGGGGCCGCTTCGGTCCGTGCTTTCGGGCCAGTTCGCCTTCTGAAGCCAGGGGCTACGCGGCCTGCCTGCGCAGGGTCTTCGCGGTGACCGCTACCCCGGCGAGGACGGCGGCCACGAGGGTGCCGAGGATGGCGATGGTCAGGGTGCCGGTGCTCAGGTGCAGGCCGGTGCCGGAGGAGTTGGCCTGCGAGAGGCCGGAGGCCATGCCGGCCAGCGGGGGCAACGTGACCAGGACTCCGAACGCGGCGCCGATGACGATGATCAGGAAGGTTTCGCCCATTGCTGTGAGCAGCAGTTGGCGGTCGGTGCCGCCGGCGGATTTCATCACTCCGAAGTCGCGGCGGCGGCCGTGGGCGGCCATCGCCATGGAGTTGACGACGGCGACGACGCTGTAGCCCACCGCGATCACGATCAGCATCATGGCCAGGCTGTCGGTGAGCTTGGCGTCGGTCTCGTAGTCGGCGAGGGCGTACTCCGCGGCGTCGTGCAGGGCGGTGCCGGGGACGGCGCCGGACGCCTGGGCGTCGCCGGGGACGAAGATGTCGTCGGTGAGGGCGGCCGGGTCGTGGGCGCGGACCAGGTCACGGGCGACGACGAAGTCTCCGCGAGCCGGGTCGTCGGGCAGGACCTGGGAGATCCGCAGGGTGACGGTGGCGCCGTCGGCGAACCGGACGGGGACGCTCTCGCCCTGCTTGACGCCGAGGTCGCTCGCGACGTGCTTGCCGAGGACGGCCGCGCCGGGTTTGCTCCAGCGCTGGTCGCGGCTGCCGAGGACGTCCAGGACGATCTGGTCCGTGGTGGCGAAGGCCCGGGTGGGCAAGGCTGCCTTGCCGACCGGGTTGGCGGTGACGACCTCGTCGGTGTTGCCAGGGGTGCCGTCGGGGGTGACGATCGTCTGGCCCGCGACCTTCAGGGCCTCGCCGGCCGGGTAGGCGACCCGCATCGTCTCCACCATGCCGCTGAGCAGGACGGCGAAGCCGACGGCGGCGATGACGGGGGCGACCAGGGAAGCGGCGCGCCGCGGGTTGGCGACGAGTTCGGCGCGGATCAGGACTGGTCCGGCCGACCCGCCGCGCTGGAACGGGGCGGTGAGGAAGCGGCCGACGGGCCCGATGAAGGCGGGGGTCAGCAGGGCGGCGGCGACGATGAGCGTCATGGTGGCGAAGATCGCCATGTTGATGCGGTGGTCGGCGCTGGAGGTGGCGGTGCCGCCTGCGAGCAGGGCACCGGCGCCGAGGACGGCGAGTCCCGCGGCCCAACGGCCGCGGCTCATGGCGTTGTTGGGGGAGCGGCTGTTGAGAAGGGCCTCGATCGGGGCGACCGCCGCGGCCTTGCGCCCCGCGGTCCAGGCGCCAATGACGCTGACGCCGATACCGACGGCGCAGCCGGTCAGCAGCGGCCAGGCGGCGACCGTGACCCGCATGCCCGGCGGGGTGACGTCCAAGCCGTTGAGGATGTCGCGCAGCAGCGGGGCGGCGGCGACACCGGCGGCGCAGCCGGCGATCGAACCGAGCAGGCCGACGACGGCGGCCTCACCGAGGATCATGCGCTTGATCTGCTGGGGTGAGGCGCCGATGCTCCGCAGCAGGCCGATCTCGCGGCGGCGCATCCCGGTGGCGAGGACCAGCATGGAGGCGACGACGAAGACGGTGGTGAACAGGCCGAGCAGGGCCATGGCGCTGATGAGCTGGACGCCCAGGAACCGCTTGTGCTCGATGTACTGGGGCTGAAGTTCCGCGCGGCCGTCGCCGGTGACGACGTCGCCCTTGTCGCCGACGACCTTCTTGACGGCGTCGACGAGGACCCCGGTGTCGGCCCCCTTGGCGGCGACCAGGCCGATGGCGCGGACGCCGGGCTGCTGCTGGGCGGCGAACGACTCGCTGAAGTAGAAACCGGGGCCGTCGACGGTGCCGACGACGGTGAAGGGCTTGCGGCCCTCGGCGATGTTGACGGTGAGTTCGCTGCCGACGGCGGCGCCCAGCGTGTTGTCGACGACGACCTCGCGCCCGGAGTGCGGGGGGCGGCCCGAGACCAGTCCGTAGGGAGCCATCAGAACGCTGTCGTAGCCGTGCCCGGACTCCGCGGCGCCCTCGTCGGTGACGGGCTCGCCGTTCTTGAACGCCTGGGCGTAGAAGGAGCGGTCGACGACGACGGCGCCGACGCCGGGGACCTGGTCGAGCCCGGCGACCAAGGGCGCCGCCTCGCCCTTGCTCCACGGCATCCGGTCCTCGGTGCTGCCGTCGACGTCGAGGGCCTGCTGGGGCAGGACCATCGCGGCGGTGCCCTCGTAGCGGGCCTGGGTCGTGGCGCGGGCGGAATCGTAGATGACCAGCGTGGTCGTGATCAGGGCGACGCCCACCAGAACAGCGATGAAGGCACCGAGGAAGGACGACCAGCGTTCGCGTACGTTCGCCAGGATCAGCATCACGCCTCCAGCTGGGCCATGTGTGTGGCGATCGCGGTGGCGTTGTCGCCACCGGACGCGCGGTCGAGCGGGACGCGGTCGGCGACGCGGCCGTCCTTGAGGAATACGACGACGTCGGCCTGGGCCGCCGCCACCGGGTCATGCGTCACCATCAGCGTCGTCTGGCCCTCCCGGTCGACCAGCATCCGCATCATCGTCAGCACCTCGCGGGAGGTGACGGTGTCCAGGGCACCGGTCGGCTCGTCCGCGAAGAGCACATCGGGGCGGGTGACCAGAGCGCGGGCGAGGGCTACGCGCTGCTGCTGGCCGCCGGACAGCTCGCTGGGGCGGTGGCCCGCGCGGTCGGCGAGGCCGACGGCACCGAGTGCGTTCGCGACCTGCTCGCGGCTGACTTTGCGGCCGGCGAAACGGGAGGGCAGTTCGACATTCTGTGCAGCCGTCAGCGACTCCACCAGGTTGAAGGCCTGGAAGACGAACCCGATGTGGTCACGGCGCAGCTTGGTGCGCTCCTTCTCGTTCTGCCGGCCGATGTCCACACCCGCAAGGACGATCCGGCCGTCCGTCGGCTGCTCCAGACCCGCCGCGCACTGCAGCAGCGTCGACTTGCCCGAGCCGGACGGACCCATGATCGAGGTGAAGGTGCCGCGCGGGAAGCTGATGGAGACGCCGTCCAGGGCGGTCACCTGCCGTCCGCCGGCGCCGTGGACCTTGCGCACACCGTGGAGTTCGACCGCGTCCTGCACCGGGGTCTGCCTCGTTGTCGTCATGCCACGAGTTCACTTCACCAGCGGTGGCCGGGGCACTGACCTTCTCTCTACTTCCGAGGTAGAGACAGCTCCACTTTCTTCGCTGCGTCCGGCGGTTACGTTGATCTCATGCAACCCACAACGGCCTGGCAGGCCATGGCTCAGCGCCCCCTGAGCTTCCTGACCTCCAGCTGGCCCTGGCGCTCCCTCGCCTACCTGAGCGGCGGTGTCGTGGTCGGCGCCGCCGCCGTCCTGGTCTTCGCCCTGGGCCTCGCGGCGGGGCTCGCCCTGCTCGTCGTCCTGATCGGGATCGCGCCGCTGGTCGGCATGGTCCTCGCCGCCACACTCGTGGCGCGCGTCGAGCGGCTCCGCCTGCGCCTGGTGGACAAGGACCCGCTGCCCGACCCGCACCGGGCGCCCGAAGCCCCGGGACTGCGCACCTGGGCGGCGACCCGGCTCAAGGAGCAAGTGACGTGGCGCGAGCTGATGTTCACGCTGCTGTCGGCGGCGGCGCTGTGGTGGATGGACCTGATGGTCCTCGGCTTCTCCTTCGGCATCCCGGCCACCACCATCGCCTCCACCGGCAAGGACACCTGGCCGTGGACGGTGTTCGGGGCGATCGTGCTGCTCGCCTCCCCGTACACGGTCACCTCGTGGGCGGGCGCGCGCGCCGCCATGGCCCGTACGTTCCTCGCGCCGCGCGACAAGGAGCTGGGCGAGGAGCTGCGCGAGGTGCGCGCCTCGCAGTCGCGGCTGCTCGACTCCTTCGACGCGGAGCGCGTCCGCATCGAGCGCGATCTGCACGACGGGGCGCAGCAGCGCCTCGTCTCGCTCGGCATGACCCTCGCGATGCTGCGGCTGGAGATCCCGGAGGACTCCTCGCAGTCCGAGCTGCTCACCCAGGCCGAGTTCCAACTCTCCACCGCACACCAGGATTTGAGAGCGCTCGTCCGGGGCCTGAACCCGCCGGTCCTCGCCGACCACGGGCTAGTCGCCGCGATCGAGGACTACGCGGGCCGGTTCCCCATCCCGGTCACCGTGGATCTGCGGCTGCCCGAGCGGCTGCCCAGGAAGCTGGAGACGACGATGTACTACCTCATCAACGAGGCCATGACGAACATCGCCAAGCACAGTGGCGCCAACAGCGCCCAGGTGCGCGGGCGTTACCATGCCGACCTGTTGTTCCTCGACATCACGGACGACGGCCGCGGCGGGGTCGATCCGACGGGCAGCGGTGTGACGGGCCTCGCGGACCGCGTCACGGCGCTCGACGGGCGGATGCGCGTCTCCAGCCCGGTCGGGGGCCCCACCCTGCTGCATGTGGAGGTTCCGTGTCGCTTCGCCTGATCGTGGCCGAGGACGCCGTGCTGCTGCGCGAAGGACTCGTAGGACTGTTGCAGCGGGTCGGCCACGAGGTGGTGGCGGCCGTCGGCGACGCCGACGCGCTCGTGGAGGCGGTCCGCGCCGACCGGCCCGACCTGATCGTCACCGACGTACGGATGCCGCCCTCGCTCAGCGACGACGGACTGCGCTCGGCGGTGCTGCTCCGCGAGGAGTTCCCCGATCTGCCGGTGCTCGTCCTGAGCCAGTACGTGGAGCGCTCCTACGCGCTGCGCCTGCTCGACTCCGGCGGCGGCGCCGGCGTCGGCTACCTGCTCAAGGAGCGGATCAGTAGGGTCGCCGACTTCACCGCCGCGATCGAGCGGGTCGCGGCCGGCGGCGCCGTGGTCGACCCGGAGGTCATCACCCAGCTCGTACGGCTCCAGAAGGACCCCCTGGAGCGCCTCAGCCCGCGCGAGCGCGAGGTCCTCGCACTGCTCGCGGAGGGCCGCTCCAACGCCAACCTCGCCGCGCATCTCTTCGTCAGCGAGGCCGCTGTGAACAAGCACATCGGCAACATCTTCAACAAGCTGGACCTGCCGGTCGACACGGAGGGCCACCGCAGGGTGCTCGCTGTCCTTGCTTTCCTTCGGGCGTGACGCGACGGGTGTGACACGAAAAGTGTGAAGGCATTACGGCCTCTGCGGTCACTCTGAGGAGGACGGGGGAGTGGCAGCGCAGGCGGCTTCCTGGGCGGCCATGAGTTCATCGCCATGCTCGAAGGCCCATGCTCCGACAGCGTCGATGGGCGCGAGCAAAGTCCGCCCCAAGGCGGTCAGTTGATATTCGACGCGCGTCGGTGCCCCGGGGTATGCCTGCCGGTCCACCAGGCCATTGGCCTGCAAGCGTCGCAGTGTCTGGGTGAGGACCTTAGAGCTGATTCCCCCGATCTGTGAGCGTAGTTCGACCGGTCGTCTGGGACCGTCGCGCAGGGCCCAGAGCACGACGGCGTTCCAGGTGTTGGACAGGAGGTCGAAAGCCAGGCGGGCACGGCAGTCGGCCAGGAAAGCGTCGGTCGTCACGTACCACATGGTGCCCGACGGGCGCTCTAGCGTCGTTGCGATCACTCCAAGCAGGTCCTGGGAGGGAATGCGTGATGAGAATCGGCGTACTGGGCACGGGCAACATGGCGAACGCGCTCGCCACCCACTGGGTGCGGGCCGGGCACGACGTGCTGGTCGGAGGGCGGGACGTGCGCAAGGCGGAGCGGCTCGCGACGCGCCTGGGGAGCAGCGCGAAGCCTGCCAGTCTGCGTGGGGCGGCCGAGTTCGGTCAGGTGGTGCTGGCCGCGCTGCCCTTCGGTGTGGGGTCGAGCGTGGTGCGGGAACTGCGGGCAGTCCTGGACGGCAAGGTGCTGATCGACTGTTCCAATCCTGTCGGTACGGGCTTCTTGCTCCTGACGCAGAGCGGCCTCTCGGCCGCACAGCAACTGGCTGCGGCGGCCCCGGGAACTCATGTGGTCAAGGCGTTCAATCTCTGCCACGAGGACGTGTGGCGCATGACGCCGCCCGTCTTCGATGAGCGGCCACTGGCAGTTCCGGTCTGTGGAGACGACGCAGCGGCGCTCGCGCTCGTACACCAGTTGGTGCGGGATGTCGGCTGCGAGCCTCTGGCCGGCGGCGGTCTCGAACGAGCTGGACTCCTGGAAGCGACCGCCGCGCTGTTCATCGGGCTCTGGGTTGGTGAGGGGGCCGATGCCCAAGCAATCGCACCACCCCTGGCTTACGCCGCCGGACCGAGACGCGAGGATCCAGAAGAGACCGCGAGAGCTTTTCGTTAAGAGTTCCAGGCCACGGGGCGGGCGGCCCGGAGGCCGCGCTCACGGTGGTGTTCTGGCGGGCCGAGTCCGCCCAGGCCCGCTGGTGCGCGATTGCCGGCGCTGACCTGGTCCGTGCGAGCGTACGCTTCGACAACGGTGTCCTGGTCGTGAGTGAGGAGCGGGTTGTATGGACGTCCACGACATCCTGCAGAACCCGGACGAGCACGTCCGCTTCGTGGCCTATCTCGACCAGCTGCACCAGGTCGCCGACGCGGACGCGGCCTATCTGGTCAGTCGCGTGCTCACCGATCCGGACGAGGCGATGGCCCAGTCCGCCGTGGTGCGGTACGTGGACCGTCGAGCCACCTGCCTCTACGCCGGCTACGCCTACGAGGAGTGGGCACACGCGATGGCCGGGGCAACGATCGGCAACCCCTTCCTGGCTCAGCGCCTGCGAGAGTGGGCGCTCCTCCGCGCTGTCACACTCAAGCTGCCCTGGCAGCCGGACGCCCTGCTCGCGTCGTCCAACTGGCTCCAGCTCAAGACCGCCGCCGGGACGGACACCGAGGCCGTCGAGATCCTCGCCGATGCCGGCCGCACCAAGCGGATCCGCAACACGGCCAGGGCCAGCCGCGACCATCGCCACGTCGGCAGCGGAGAGCCGCGCTCGTCGGTCTCATAGCGAGGAGTGGGAACCCGGCAGTGAGAGGTGCTCTTTCGCTGCTGACCGATCACCTGGTCCGGCGTCTGAGGGCCCGGTGAGACTGGTGTCGTTGACCATGTCCGGCGCGGGCCGGCGGGCGGGGGATCGATGATGGCCAGGGTGAGAGCGCGCACGGCGTGCGGTGACGAGGCGCAGGCGGCCGTGCCGGGACCGGGCCGGAACCTGCTCCGGGGCGCGTTGCTGATCGTTGCGGCGCTCCTCTCCTCATGCGCCTGCTATGCGGTTTTCGCTTGGTGGCTGCCGGACGAGCGCGGTCTTTACCGGGACTACCGCGCGGCCGTGGAGTGTTCGGAGCGCACGGCCACCGGGACGGGGGAGGAGTGCCTGCGGGAGGTCACGTTCACCGTCGAGGGCACCGACACCCGCGTCAGACACCTGCGTGCCACCTTGCGTGGCCCCGCGCCGTACGGGACGACGACCGTGCCGTTCGGCGACCCGGGGCCTGTACTGGAGGCACTCGGCGAGGGCGACCAGGTCACCGCGACCCTCTGGCGCGGCACGGTCGTCGAGGTCGCTTATGCCGGCTCCCGGCAAGACTCCTCCGACGCCCCGCGCGACGAGCCCCAGCCGATCGCCGCCGCGGGAACCCTCGCCGCACTCCTGGCCGTGCAGGCACTGGTCTTCAGCGTGGTCCTGCTCCTCAGACCACGCGATCCGGGGCTCTTCGTGTGGCGCCCCTTCGGCAAGACGCTGCTGCTCGTCTCGGTGGTCGGCTGTGTCGGGGTGGGCCTGCTGTCCGTGTGGACGGGGCTGCCGTGGCAGGTCGGGCCCGCGGTGTGCGGGCCGGTCACCGTGGCGACGGCGTACCTCCTGCACCGGGACCTGCGCCTCAGAAACGGCGGTTGACCGGAGCGCCCGGCCGCGTTGAGTCCGAGTGCCTCGTAGAGCGTGTGCGCGAGAGCGATGACGGCCGGGCTGTGCTGGGCCGGTTCGGACGGTATCGGCTGCGGGTGGTGTGGGCGCGGTCGGCAATGCGGACGGCGATGGACAGTCCACCCACCCACGGAGAGCCCGTCCGGTACTTCCAGGCGATGGCGTGATCGCCTTGGCGAGGAGCTCTGACCGACAAAAGGGCCTCGGTAGCGGCCCGAGTGCTTGTTGCGAACTTCGTCGTTCACACGTATTGGCGTTGCATCAACAAGTACAACAACATCTGGAGCCTTTTCCATCCTCACGCTGACGCGTGGTGGAGGACGAGTACGGCTTGGACGATCGCGGTGATGCGGTTGGTGCTGCAGCGGAGCTTCCGCAGCAGGCGCCAGCCCTTGAGGGTGGCCATGGCCTGTTCGCCGAGGCAACGGATCTTGGCGTGCGTGCTGTTGTGCCGTCGCTGCCATCGCTTGAGGCGACGGCCCCGGAAGGGGACCCGGACGGAGCGGCCGGCACCCTGATACGCCTTGTCGGCGTAAGCCTTGAGGTTGACGTCGGCGAGCGCGTCGACGATCCCGTGGATGCGTGCGGCGGTCAGGTCGTGCGTGGAGCCGGGAAGGGCGGGCGACGCCCACAGCAGCCGCCCGAAGGGATCGGCGAGAACCTGGACATTCATGCCGTGCCGCTTGTGTTTGCCCGAGTAGTACGGGGTGTCGGCGGCGATCCGGTCGATTGGTAGCAGGGTGCCATCCAGGATCACGAACGCCTTGGCCCGTGCGATGCACATCGCCTCGTCCAGGGTGGGCGCGAGCATGGACAGGACATCGACGGCCTCGCGTATGTAGCGGTATGCGGTGGCGATGCCGACACCGAATCCGGCGGCGAGTTGGGCGTAGGTGTCACCGCACCGCAGATACGCCAGGGCGAGGAGGGCCTGCCGTCCGGCGGTCAGCCTCCGCCACCGGGTGCCGATCTCGCCTCGGCGGGTGGCGAGGTGTCCCGCCAGGCACCGCAGGGTGCGACTGGACAGGTCGATCGACGACGGATAGACAAGCACGCGGAGCTCCTAGAGCGACGGTTGATCTTGGTCGACAACCCGTCTACCAGCAGCTTCGTCGTTATGCAGAGCAGTCCAACTCGCGGTCAGACTCATCAGGTTGGAAGAGGCTCCTGGTACGCGACGACGAACAACCTCGACAACGCATCGACCACAGGGCCGGGTTCATCTACAGCGGATACGTGAAGGATTGACTATTGACTCCCTCCAGCCCGGAGACGGATTCGTCTGGGATGCACAGTAGGGAGAAGAGTGTGGGGGCGACACGCGTAGAGGGGCGTAGGACGGGGGCGGTGCGCGTGCTTCGAAATGCCGGCGTGGCGGCCGTACTGGCGGCGTTGGCGGTGGGCTGTACTCCGCCGGAACGTTCGCTGGTGGCGGTCGGGAGGGGAACTGACGGCGATCTGCGGGCCGTGCTGCGGCCCTGCGCGGATGGTGCCCATATGGCAAAGGTCAGCATCCGGCACGTCGCCGAGGAGTCCGGGCATTCCGATCCTGGTGTCCTGGAGGGATGGTCGGTGCGGCCACCCGACTCGGTCACGGGCGAACAGGAGATCGGTGTCTACCAGCCGCCCAGGAACTGGCGAGGCGCTGCCCGCCCAGCCACAACCTTGTCGGCCGCCGGGTTCTACGCAGTGGAATTCGTGGTCGGCAGGGAATCGCCGGAACACGGGGACATCGTGGTCGAGTACCGAGGCGTCGCCCGTTTCAAAGCCGCCGAGGTCGAGCGTCTGGTCCCTGGACGGTGGTGGGTCGATGGCAAGGTCATGAACCGTGAACAGTTCCGCGAGCACGCGGACGACGCCTGTTAGGGGGCTGGCTTGTGACGGCAGAGGTGTGGGCGCCGTTGTTCTCTCTCCTCGGTGTCGTGCTCGGCGGAGGTCTGACGGCTCTGTCCCAGCGCGCCACTCAGCGGTCTGCTGAACGGCTGGAGGAACGTCGGCAGGTTCAGGCCGGGCGTGAGAGCCGACGGGCTGAGCAATTGCAGGCGATCAAGGACTTTCTGGCCTGTGTGCAGGACGCCGAAGGTGTTGCGTATCGACGCCCAGAGAGGTGGGGCGAAGGCGAGAACGGGAGTGAGGACGAAGGATGGCACGCCGTCGCCTCGGCGGCCATGGGCAGACTGTGGGTCGCCGAGCGGCACCTGGTGCTCCTGTGTCACGCCAGTCTCCACGGCCCCGTGCAGGCGTATGCGCGGGCACTGAACCAAGCGGTGTGGCGCGAGATCGGCGACGCCGAGGTCAACGACCATGTCGAAGGGCACAAAAGCGCTTTCATGGCAGCGGCCCGGGCGAGTCTCGCCGCCCTCTGATCCGTACCGTGTGCCGTAGGCCCGAATCGGGTCACTGTGGCAGAGGGGACCGAGATGCTCCAGCAGTCACAGTTGTGGCAGGGTCCGACCGGCGGCTGTAAAGGCAGGTGAGCCACCACACTTGGGGCCCTGGTTCTCGTGGCTCATGCCGAAGCTGTCCTCCTCGCCCTGTTCTGTAACTGGCGCGGCGCAATCGAGCCCTGGAGACTCCGTAGTCGATGCCGTCATCGCCGACGCCGCCCGACTGTGGGACTACGGACACAGATCCATCCGCGCACCGGGATGCCGGAGCGAGCAGTACCGCAGCCTCGGCAGCAGGCCCGTCCCAGGATTGTGCTCGTTTCACCTCTCGGCAAGGGGGCAACTGGGCGCCATGGACATCACAAGCACCCCCGGTGAAGTGATCGAGACCCAAGGCGACGAGCATCATGTCGTCCTCAGCGCCGACGCGAACGGAGATGGGAAGCCCGACGTCTGGATGATCGACACCACCGGTGACGGCAAAGCCGACCTGTACCAGTTCGACACCACCGGCGACGGCCAGATCGATGTCACCATCGCCGAAGCAGACGAGAATCCCGGGAGCGAACGCCTCGTTGCCGAAGGAGACGGAGGCCACCCGCAAGGGGCGTGACACTGCCGGCACCACCCGCCTCCGCGCAACGGCCTCCGACCGCAGACCCGTGAGGTGGCTTGCGTACGAGGCCGGGCGCGCCCTTCCTGTCGGGTAGACCCGCCCAGGCTCGTACGTGCACCGCGGATGCAGTCGACGAGATCAGAGAACGGCATTTCCTGCGTTCGAGGCGACGTCGCGGCTGCCTCTCCCGACCACCCGCGTCAGGGCACACACCATGCGTCGACCCGTCAGCAGATGCAGCCGCTCTTCTCCGCCTCCTCGCTCTTGAGCGCGATCGACGCTCCGCTGGTGATGACACCGGGGCCCGGCGCCGTCACAGTCGCCGGGCCCACTCCTGTATCTGCGCCAACGCGCAGTCCGGCGGAACGTGTCGCGCCCTTCGGCCGCTCGTTGCAGTGGTCGGAACGGCGGGGTGCACTGCCGATCACCGGCCGGCCCCAGTCCTCGAACCCTGGGGCCGGCCGATCACACAGGAATGCGGCGAACCCCTCGCCGAGGGCGTGAGGTTCGCCTTGGGCTCACTGCCGAACCCGCCCGTCCGGTTGTCCCAGGCAGGCTTGCAGAAACGACGCGAACTCGTAGTTCGCTCGAATGCCTCAGTCCAGTACGCCGTTGCCGCAGGGCAGCTGTCCGGGCCGACGTCAGCGGCGCCGTCTTCACCGAGGCCGACCTGCGCCACGCTCTGCTCGCGAGAGCGGGCATGGCCCAGGCGCACATGGCTGACCCCGATCTGCGGGGCGCCCTGCTCAACGACGCCACGCTCCGGCTACTTTTCACCGCCGTACGTCCCTGAAGGCTCCGCGCGCTCCGCTCTCGACTGCGATGAAAGCGACGTCAGATCTGCGACGGACAGTCAGCGCAGAACGTTGGCCCACTGGCTCAGGACCTGTGGAAGCTCGTTCGCGTCCACCCAGGCCCGGAACAACTGCTCACCATCCTCGTCGTAGGCGCTGCCAGTGCGAACCGCGACGATCGCCCGGTCGTGCATGAGTGCTTCCTCCCGGACTCCGTGCTTCTCCTTCCACACCAGCACGTGCCCCTGGTTGTAGATCAGCGGTCCGATCTTGTACATGTCCTCGGCGTCAGGCATCCCGGGTTCCCCATTTATGTTCATGGCCCGGGACCCTACGCACGCTGACGCGTGCTTGGTAGGGGGCCCAGATGCGTTCATGCAGGCAGGCGGAATCGGTCGTGTAAACCTAGGTGGCGGTAGATCTGCAACCGAGAGTCCGCTCGCTGTGACTCCACTCTGGCGGCACGGAACAGGCGATCTGGTTCCGATCCCGAAGAGCGCGCGGGCGGCCACCAGGCCGGGCGGGTCTGGTAGCGGCGCGCCGTATCAACGACTCGGCCGGTCAGGCTGCGGTCAGGAGCGCGCGAAGGGAACGATTCACCCCTCCCTTTCCACTCTCTGCCAATCGCTCAGCGAAGACAAGACTGCAATTTTTGCTGGCAAACCAGGAAAATCGTTGCCGAGCGGGGCTCTGTGCCGGTCTCCAACGGGAGGACTCTCATGTCAGACGTCTGGGATCCACATGGCAGCCTGCAGCGCGCGCTGTGGATCGGCGGTGCACAGTGGTCCGGCAAGTCCACTGTCGCCGAACTCATCGCCGGTGAGTACGGATTGACGGTGTATCACTACGACTCTCACGACGCCCGTGGCCATCAGGATCGCCGTATTGCCCGTCGTGTCGCCCTGGGTGAGCCCGTGGAGGATCCCGCCCCCGACCGTGTCTGGGTGAGCCAGGGCCCGGAGGAGATGGCTGCCGAGACGCTGGCCGGCTTCCCGGTCCGCTTCGAGTGGGTGTTGGACGACCTGCGCGCACTGTTCACCGGCCGGCCTGCGATCGCTGAGGGGTGGGGGCTGCGACCGGAGCTGGTCGCGCCGCTGCTCGACTCACTCCGGCGAATGATCGTCCTCGTCCCCACCGAGGACTTCCGTAGGCACCAACTCCTCAACCTCGCACGCGCGGGAACTCTCAACGTCCCTGTCACCGATCCGGCCCGCGCCCAGGCCAACCGTGTCGCCCGTGACCGGCTGGTCGCCGAGGACGCAGCCCAGAACGCCCGTCGTCTGGGCATCCGGGTCATCGAAGTCGACGGGACGCTCGACGCGGTGGCTGTGGCGGCAGAGGTAGCCGAGCATTTCGCCCCTTACCTTGGCGCGGCGACGGCTGTGTGAACGCTCGGCCCAACCAGCCCGACGAGACCTGCCGCCGGCCACCGGTGGGGGGCTTGGAGCTGCTCTGCTCAGGGCGCCAGTTGACGCTTGCGCGTCTCTGCGCATGTGCAGGGACGGACAGGCAGGACGGTGCTCGATTGGGGGCGTTGTATGGCGTGGCTCTGACCTGCGATGATCTGGGTTCATTTTTGTGATCGCGGGGGTGTCCGAAGTTGAGAGTTTCTCTAGTGGGGCGTGAGGGTGCGGCGTCGCCCCTGAGCGTCGTACGGCGAACGCCAGTGGTGTTGAGCGTCGCATCGGTCACCGCGGTCCTGGCGATGGCGGGGTGCGGTACTTTCGGCTCCAGTCCTGAGCACGAGGGGCTGGCGGTGCGGTTGGTCAACACGTCGGCGTCGGACGCCCTGATCGTCGGATGCCCGCCGTGCGGCAAGGACGGTGTGCGGGTGGTCGGAGACCCGGGTCCGGGATCCGGCGGCGCCTATTTGGGGTGGGACGAGAAGCGTGCCTGGCCGGTGACCTATCGGGTTGTTGTGGACGGGGTGGAATCCATCTGCCCGTTCATCGACCCCGAGCCCGGGAAGGGAACGATCGGTATCCGCGACATCGTCTACGTTGTGACGCCGGTCGGGCGATGCGCGGCCGGGCCGACAACCATGGACGCCTTGTAAGACGTCATCTCATTTGGCGAGTCTGCGGTAACAGATGAGGGTGCAGGCGATGCTCGTGAAGCCGAGGAAGTGCTCGGCTTTGCGCTCGTAGCGGCGGTGGAGACGGCGGCAGCCGGCGAGCCACGACATGGTGCGTTCGACGGTCCAGCGGTGGCGTCCCAGTCGCTGTGATGACTCGATTCCCTTGCGTGCGATGCGTTGCTGAATGCCACGCTGACGTAACCATCGCCGCAGGTGGGAGTAGTCGTAGCCCTTGTCCGCGTGGAGCTTCGCGGGCTTGCGGCGCCGCGGTCCGCGGCGCGAGCGGATCGGTGGGATCCCT
>NZ_QLLY01000006.1:2850-522746 GCF_003259365.1 Streptomyces sp. PsTaAH-137 | reverse complement strand
CGGCCGGTGGCCGCTTCCCGCGCCGTTCCCCGCGCCCCCAGGTCGTTCCCCGACCGCCGGCCGGTGGCCGCTTCCCGCGCCGTTCCCCGCGCCCCTGAGGCGGGCGCTTCGCGCCGCCTCCCCCTAAGGCTGCGGCTTCGCCGCGCCTCTTTGCGGGGCCGCCGCCCAAGGGTGCGTCTCTCTTGATGAGATGCCGCACGAAGTGCGCATCTCAGGGGCGCGGGGAACTGCGCGAGAAGCCCCACCCACCCGCAGACGAACAACAACCCAGGGGCGCGGGGAACTGCGCGACCAGCCCCCACCGGAGCCGCAGACGAAGGCTAGCCCCGCCTCACTTCAGCGCCCTCCCGAAGAACTCCCCCTTGGCAGCCGCCAGTTCGACCCGCGCCGCAGGCTCCCCCTCCCAGTCGAAGTGGCCGGCCTCCAGCACCAGCAACTCCCCGCCCCCACCCAGCGCGTTGAACACCGCGAACTGCCCCGGCGGCGGCACCGACGGGTCGAAGAGGGCGGCGGCGACCAGGGTCGGCTTCGTCAGGCGCGTCGCCGCCGTGGCCGCGTCGAAGTAGCCCAGCACATCGACGACTTCGGGGTGCAAGGAGTGGTGGCGCCGGACCGCGGCCCCGCTTCCCGCACAGTCCAGCGTCAGCCGCAGCGGATGATTGCCGAACGTCGGCACCGTCAGCTCACCGGCGGCGAACCGGTCGTCCCAGGGCAGGGCCAGCGCCCCGAGCCCCCCGCCGAAGCTCTCCCCGAGGTAGCCTAGGCCGTCGCCGGAAGCCACCGACTCCCCCAGTTCCGGGACCAGTTCGAGCAGCGCCGACGCCGCGCACCACAGATCGGCGACGCACTCCCCGATGACGTACGTCTCCCGCGAAGCGATCCCGTGCAGCACATGCTCGGCGGAGACCGACGGCACCCCGTCGACGAGCCCGCGCTCCACCATCCCCCGCACGCACGGCAGGATCGCCGCCGACCGGGGCAGCGGCAGCGGCACGTCGGGGCCCGCCGCGTCACGGCCGCCGTAGCCGTGCCCGATGACGAAGCCGTGCTCCGCGGGACCGTCCACGGGCAGCGCCAGCCAGCCGCCGAGCCGCACGTCCCCGACCGAGGTGTAGGTCACCTCGAAGATGCGGACGCCGTCGCGCTCCTCCACGAGCGGCCCGATCTCCGGCCTGGTCGGCACCGCCCGCGCGGCCTCGTACCGACCGCGCCAGAAGGCGTCGAAGTCGGCCGGGACACCGTCGGGCGCACCGACGCCGCGCAGGTCGGCGAGGGTGTAGCCGTATGTCGGGTCGAACGGGAAATCGTGCGAGAAGACTGTCATGGCCGCGACCTTAGGACAGAGATCACATCCGGTACAGGCCAATTCTTCCGAGGTGGTCCGTCTCAAAGTGGAATGTCTGTTTTACGCTCGCCCCATGCGGGCGGGCGCCCAGGTCACGCCCGGCCGCGCCCGGCGGTCCCACAGCTCTCCGTCCCGTTACGGGAGTGTGACCAAGACCCCTCTTGCCACATCGGAGGCGGCTGCCACAGAGTGATGTATGCGCTTACAGACAGCGCATACATTCCACGGTCCGCTCAAGGAGGAGCCGTCCATGAACCGCCGCGCAACCACCGCCGCGATCGCCGTCAGCCTGGCGTCCGCGCTGACCCTCACCGCCTGCGGCGGCTCCGGCGGCGACTCGGTCGCGGCCGACGCGAAGCAGACGCTCACCGTCTGGGCCATGGGCACCGAGGGTGAGAAGCTCGCCGACGTCGCCAAGGTCTACGAGAAGGCCAACCCGAACATCACGGTGAAGGTCACCCCGATCGGCTGGGACGTCGCCCACCAGAAGCTCGTCGCCGCCGCGGCCGCCAACAAGCTGCCCGACGTGATGCAGATGGGCGGCAGCTACATGACCGAGTTCGCGGACATGGGCGCCCTGGAGCCGGTCGACACCAAGACCTTCAAGGAGAAGGACTACTTCCCGGCGGGCTGGGAGCAGGGCGAGTACGACGGCAAGACCTACGGCGTGCCGTGGTACGTCGACACCCGCGTCCTCTACTACCGCACCGACCTCGCCAAGAAGGCGGGCATCGACAAGGCCCCGGCCACCATGGCGGAGCTGAAGACGGCCGCGGAGAAGTACCAGAAGGCCGGTTCGAAGTACGGCCTGTCGATCCAGCCCAACGGCCTGGACTCGGTGCAGAGCTTCTACCAGTTCCTGTACTCGGCCGGCGGCCAGATCGTCACCAAGGACGGCGAGACCGTCGCCAACAGCCCGGCGGCCGTCAAGGCCCTGGAGAACTACACCAGTTACTTCAAGAAGGGCCTCGCCGCGAAGTCGGTGCGCCCCGGCTACGACGTGACCAAGGACTTCAACACCGGCGCCGTCGCGATGTTCTTCGGCGGCCCCTGGCACATGGGCCTGCTCGACGACAACTACCCCGACCTCAAGGGCAAGTGGGCCATCGCCAACGTACCCACCGACAAGACCTCCGCCTCCATGGCGGGCGGCTCGGCCCTGACGATCTCCGCGGACAGCGAGCACAAGGCCGCCGCCAAGAAGCTCGTCCAGTACCTCACGGGCACCGAGGGCCAGGCCGACTGGTTCCAGCGCACCAAGGACCTCCCGGCCAACATGACGGCCTGGAAGTCCGGTGACCTGGCCACCGACCCGAAGATGAAGGTCTGGAAGAAGCAGATGGAGTCGGCGCAGGTCTCGCCGGCCCAGCCCAAGTGGTCCGAGATCACCTCGAAGATCGACACCGCGATCGAGGACGCCGCCCAGGGCAAGTCCTCCCCGAAGGCCGCGCTCGACAAGGCGCAGAGCGAGATCGAGGGCCTCGTCCAGAAGTAACCCGCCTCACGAAAGAAACCCCCACCCTCCGGCCGTCCAGGCACACACCGGAGGACGTCCGAAGGGCGGACCATGTCCACCACGACACCCACACCCGCGCGCTCCGGGGCCGACAAGGTCCCGGACGGCGGGTCCCCGCAGGACGCGGGGCGGCGCAGGAAGCGCTCGATGGGGAAGCAGAACCTGGCCGGCTGGCTGTTCTCCACCCCGTTCCTCGCGCTGTTCGGCGTCTTCATGCTCTTCCCGATCGTGGCGACGCTCGTGATGAGCTTCACCGACTTCGGGCAGCGCAACGTCCGCAAGCCGATGGACGCGAACTTCGTCGGCCTGGAGAACTACACCAAGCTCTTCAGCGACGACCAGTTCCTGCGCGCGATGTTCAACACCGCGTACTTCGTGGTCATCGGGGTGCCGCTGACCATCGGGCTCGGGCTGCTGATCGCGGTGCTGCTCAACAACGGGATCGACCGCGCCCGCACCTTCTTCCGGGTGGGCTTCTACGCGCCGGTCGTCACGACGATCGTCGCCGTGGCCATCGTGTGGCGGTTCGTGCTCGACCCCTCGGACGGACTGATCGCCGGGCTCGGTGACGAACTCGGCTTCACCGCACCGGACTTCCTCGGCTCGGAGACCTGGGCCATGCCGTCGCTGATCGTGATGGCGGTGTGGCGCAACCTCGGTACGGTCATGGTCCTCATGATCGCCGGACTCCAGGCCATCCCGGCCGAGGTCCGCGAGGCCGCCCGGCTCGACGGGGCGAGCGCCTGGCAGGAGCTGCGCCGGATCACGGTGCCGCTGCTGCGCCCGACGCTCCTGTACGCCACGGTCATCACGACGATCGGCTACCTCAACGTCTTCGAGGAGCCCTTCGTGATGACCCAGGGCGGTCCCTCCGACTCCACGCTGACCGTGTCGCTCGACATGTACTTCCAGGGCTTCCGGTTCTTCAACATGGGCTACGCGAGCGCCATGGCGTACGTCCTGTTCGTGGTGATCATGGGCATCACGGTGCTGCAGCTGCGACTGATGAAGGACAACACGAAATGAGCGCCGTCACCCCCGCCCGCCGGCCCGCCGGCCGAGGCCGCAAGCCGCTGCTCTACGTCGTCGCCTCGCTCGGTCTGCTGGTCATGGCCGCGCCCTTCCTGTGGATGGCGCTGAGCGCCTTCAAGACCAAGAAGGACCTGACCGCGAGCCCGCCGGTCTGGATCCCTTCCGAGTGGACGCTGAAGAACTTCACCGATCTGCTCGACCAGCTCGACATGCCGCGGTACTTCCTGAACTCGGTGATCGTCGCCGTGCTCGTGACCGTGTGCAACCTGCTGTTCTGCTCGATGCTCGGCTACGCGCTGGCCAAGCTGAACTTCAGCGGCCGCTCGAAGGTCTTCGGCGTCGTGCTCGCCGCCCTGATGGTCCCGGCGAACCTGATGGTCCTGCCGCTGTTCGTGCTGATCAACCAGCTGAACCTGCTGGACACCTACGCGGGCCTGGTGCTGCCCTTCGCGGCGGGCGCGTTCGGCGTCTTCCTGATGCGGCAGTTCATGCAGTCGATCCCGGACGAGCTGCTCGAAGCGGCCCGGATGGACGGCGCCGGCGAGTGGTACATCTTCTGGCGGATCGTCCTTCCGCTGGTCAAGCCCGCCCTCGCGACGCTGACGATCTTCACGTTCCTCGGGTCGTGGAACAACTTCATCTGGCCGCTGATCGCGACCAACGACCCCGACAAGTACACCCTCCCGGTGGCCCTCGCGACCTTCGCCAACGACCCGAACCGCACGGTCGGCGGCGGCAACGGAATGCTGATGGCGGGCTCGCTGCTCGTCGTGCTCCCCGTGCTTGTCGTCTTCGCGGTCCTGCAGCGCCACTTCACCCAGGGCATCGCCACCGCCGGCATGAAGTAGGCCGTATCCGGTCCGTCCCGGCCCCCCACACACGCACGTAGAAAGACAGGCATCATCACCATGACGCTCACCCCTGCCCCGACGCGCACGACGCCCTTCCCCGACGGCTTCCTGTGGGGCGCCTCGACCGCCGCCCATCAGATCGAGGGCAACAACGTCAACAGCGACTGGTGGCGCAAGGAGCACGACCCTGCGGCCGGGATCCAGGAGCCCAGCCTCGACGCCTGCGACAGCTACCACCGCTGGGAGCAGGACATGGACCTGCTCGCCGAACTCGGCTTCACCGACTACCGGTTCAGCGTCGAGTGGGCCCGCATCGAGCCCGTCCGCGGCTACTTCTCGCGCGCCGAGATAGCCCACTACCGCCGGATGGTGGACGGCGCGATCGCCCGCGGTCTGCGGCCCAACGTCACGCTGCACCACTTCACGATCCCGCAGTGGTTCGAGGACCTGGGCGGCTTCACCGCCGAGGGCGCCGTCGAGCTGTTCGCGCGGTACGTCGAGGAGTGCGCGCCGATCATCGCCGACGGCGTCGAGCACGTCTGCACCATCAACGAGCCGAACATGATCGCCGTGATGGCCGGTCTCGCCAAGCGCGGTGACCAGGGCTTCCCGCCCGCCGGGCTGCCGTTCCCCGACGAGGAGACGACGCACGCGGTCATCGCCGCGCACCACGCCGCCGTGAAGGCCGTGCGCTCGATCAAGCCGGAGATCAAGGTCGGCTGGACCATCGCCAACCAGGTCTACCAGGCCGAGCCGGGCGCCGAGGAGGTCACCGCCGCCTACCGCCACCCGCGCGAGGACATCTTCATCGAGGCCGCGCGCGGCGACGACTGGATCGGCGTGCAGTCCTACACCCGCACGAAGATCGGCACGGACGGCCCGATCCCGGCCCCGGCCGACGCCGAGCGCACGCTGACCTCGTGGGAGTACTACCCGGAGGCCGTCGGCCACGCGATCCGGCACACCGCCGGGCTGATCGGCCCGGACACCCCGATCGTCGTCACCGAGAACGGCATCGCCACCGGCGACGAGCAGCGCCGGATCGACTACTACGCGGGCGCGCTCGACGCGGTCGCGGCCTGCATGGAGGACGGCATCGACGTCCGCGGCTACCTCGCCTGGAGCGCGCTCGACAACTACGAGTGGGGCACCTACAAGGCGACGTTCGGCCTGATCGGCTGGGACGGCGAGACGTTCGCGCGCACGCCCAAGCCGGCCGCGCACTGGCTCGGCGGGCTCGGCCGCGAGCAGGCGCTGCCGCGTATCTGACCCCTCATGCCGGTGGGCGGCGGCTCGACCTCCACGTCGCCGCCGCCCACCCCTGATCCGCCGCGGGCGGCCCATCCCCCGGGCTCGCCCGCGGCTCACGGGACCGCGGACCCTGACCCCCGCCGTCCCGGTCCCGGGGCCCGCGACACCTGACCTCGCGGGTCCACCACGGGCGGGTCCGGCGCACACCTGATCAGCGCAGGACCCGCCCGCCCCGACAGCACGAGCACCACGAACTTCCCTTCCACAGCTGCCCGTTCGGACCTCCCGGGAGAAGGACCTTCATGGATCGCCGTACGTTCCTCATGGCCGCCGGTGCCGGTGGCGCCGCGCTCACGCTGGGCGCCGCCCCGGCCGCGAGCGCCTCCGCCGCCGTCGACCCGGCCCTGCTGCGCACCTGGTTCCGTGCCACGTACCGCTCGATCGAGGCGATGACGACCGGCCTCGGGCTCGCCGCCGACAAGATCGACGTCAGCGGCAGCGGCACGCCCGTGCCGTCCGTGCAGACCTCGCCGACCAACATCGGCTGCGGCCTGTGGGCGACGGCCGCCGCGGGCGGGCTCGGGGTGATCACCCGGGGCGAGATGGAGCGCAGGCTGACGCGGACGGTCGCGGCCGTGGAACGTCTTGAGCGGGCGCACGGGTTCTGGTTCAACTGGTACGACGCGCACGACGGCAGCGTCCTGACGACCTGGCCGGCGACCGGTGACACGGTCCGCCCGTTCCTGTCCTCGGTGGACAACGCCTGGCTGGTGACCGGGCTGCGGATCGCGGCCGACGCCGCCCCGGCGCTGCGCCCGCGCGTCGCGAAGCTGCTGGCCGGCGCCGACTGGTCGTACTACTACACGCCGTACGACCCGGCCGACCCGGTGGCGGGCCCCGGCCAGCTGCGCGGCGGCTTCTGGCCCGACAAGCCCGGCAAGGGCGAACCGACGGGCCACCACTACGGCGCCCTCAACACCGAGCCACGGATGGCCAGTTACCTCGGGATCGCCGACGGCAGCCTGCCCGCCGACCACTACTGGCACCTCTTCCGGACCCTGCTGCCGGGCAGCGGTCAGGAGCAGGAGCAGGAGGGTTCCTACGTCGCCATGGACGGCGTCCGCGTCTGGCAGGGCCATTACACCTACCGCGGCCGCGCCTTCGTGCCCACCTGGGGCGGTTCGATGTTCGAGGCGCTGATGGTGCCGCTGTTCGTGCCCGAGCCGGAGTGGTCGCCGGGTTCCTGGGGCGTCACGCACGCCCGCTATGTGCGCGGCCAGATCGAGCACGGCCTGGAGGAGGCGGGATACGGCTACTGGGGGTTCTCCCCGGCGAACATCCCCGAGGGCGGCTACCGCGAGTACGGCGTCGACGCGCTCGGCATGCAGGAGGACGGCTACCACTCGCTCGGCGTCGTCACCCCGCACGCCTCCTTCCTCGCACTGCCGTACGCCCGCCGGGAGGCGGTGGCGAACCTGAAGGCGCTGGCCGCGGACTTCGGCGCGTACGACGACAGGTACGGCTTCCGCGACTCGGTGGACGTCACGACCGGCCGGGTCAGCGACTTCGTGCTCGCGCTCGACCAGGGCATGATCGCCGCCGCGCTGGCCCAGCAGCTGCGGCCCGGGCTCCTGCAGCGGCCGTTCCGCACGGGCGGCTTCGCGGCGCGCGTGCGGCCACTGCTGGCCGAGGAGCGGTTCTCGGTCTGACGCTCCGGCCCCACAGACGGGTGCCGCGACCGTGAGGGTGCTGTGGGGGCGCCCCGGTCGCGGCACCTTCTTTACGGACATACGCTCCCAAACGTGACGCCCGCCGCTTCTGTGCGCCCGATAGCCGCGCGGACGGCCGCAGCCGTGCTGCTCACCCTGGCCTGGCTGCTGCTGCCCGCGTCCCCCGGCCACGCCGACGATCCGGTCACCCTGTCCCGCACCGGCCAGCTCACCGACAAGGTGAACGCCCTCGGCGACCGGAAGGACGCGGCCGCCGACGCGCTGGCCGACCTCGACGACGCGCGCGGCATCCAGCTCTTCGTCGTCTACGTACGCGGCTTCTCCGGCCGCTCGGCGCAGGACTGGGCCGATGCCACGGCCGACAAGAACGGGCTCGGCCTCAACGACGTCCTGCTCGCCGTCGCCACCCACGACCGGCAGTACGCGTTCTCCGTCGACCAGGACTCCCGGCTCACCGACGCCCAGATCCAGGACATCGCGCAGACCGCAGTGGAACCGGCGCTGCGCAAGAACGACTGGGCGGGCGCCGCCGTCGGCGCGGCGAACGGCATCGGCGCCGCCGTCGCGGGGCGGCCCGTGCCCACCCCGACCGTCACGCCCGGCAACCCCGACCCGGGCGCGGGCGACTCCGGCGGCAGCGGCGCGGGTGACCTGGTGCTGCCCGTGATCGCCGTCGGCGGCGCCGGTGCCGTGGCCGCGTTCGCCTACACCCGCCGCAAGCGGCGCGGGAGCACGGGCCGCCCGTCAGGCGGCGGCGCGCAGGGCTGGGGCAAGCCGCAGGAGACCCCGCTGCCCGAGCTGGACAAGAAGGCCAGGCTGCTGCTGGTCGAGACCGACGACGCGGTGCGCACCAGCACCGAGGAGCTGGGCTTCGCCACCGCGCAGTTCGGCGAGGACGCGGTGAAGGAGTTCCAGACGGCGCTGGCGGCCGCGCAGACCGAGCTGACGGCCGCGTTCAAGCTCCGCCAGCAGCTCGACGACGCCTTCCCCGAGGACGACGCGACGAAGCGGCGGATGCTGGAGGAGATCGTCAGCCGGTGCACCAGGGCAGGCGAAGGGCTCGACGCGCAGTCCGCCGACTTCGACCGGCTGCGCGCCCTGGAGCAGAACGCGCCCGAGGCGCTGGCCCACGCCGAGCGGGCCTTCCGCGAGCTGGCGGCGCGCACGACGGGTGCGCAGGAGACCATGACCGCGCTCGGCACCCGGTACGCGGCGTCCGCGCTCCAGAGCGTCGTGGGCCATGTCGAGCAGGCCAAGGACCGGCTCGTGTTCGCCACCACCCAGCTCAACCAGGCGCGCGGCAGTGTCGACGCGGGCGAGGCCGGCAAGGGCGCCGTCCATCTGCGGGCCGCCGAGGGCGCCGTCGACCAGGCCGCCACGTTCGTCACCGCGATCGACCGGCTCGCCGGTGAGCTGGCCGAGGCCGACGAGAAGCTGCCCGCCGCGCTCACCGAGTCCGACACCGACCTCGCGGACGCGCACGGCCTCCTGGAGGGCACCGGTCAGGACGTGTCCACCGCCGATCTGCGCGGCCGTATCGCGCGGGTCGAGTCCGTCGTGGGCCAGGTGCGCGCGGAGCTGGCGGCGGGCCCGTACGACCCGATCGACGCGCTGCGCCGGGTCGAGGAGGCGGACACAGTGCTGGACGAGGCGCTGGTGGCGGCGCGCGAGCGGGAGGCGGGCACCGCGCGCGCCCGCTCCCTGCTCGGCCAGGCCCTGCTCGCCGCGCGCAGCAGTACGGGCGCGGCCTCGGACTTCATCACCACGCACCGCGGCGCCGTCGGCAGCGAGGCCCGCACCCGGCTCGCGGAGGCCGAGCGGCGGCTCGCGAACGCGCAGGCCGGGCAGGAGAGCGACCCGGCCGCCGCGCTCGCCGAGGCGCAGCAGGCCGACGCGCTGGCCCGGCAGGCGCAGGCGCTCGCCGAGCGGGACGTGCGCGGGTACGGCAATCCGTACGGGGGCGGCGGCGGGCGCGGCGGCAGCGGCATGGGCGGCGCGGTGCTCGGCGGGATCATCCTCGGCGGACTGCTGAACGGCGGGCGCGGCAGGGGCGGCATGGGCGGCGGAGGCGGCGGGTTCGGCGGGGGCGGGTTCGGCGGCGGGGGCGGGCCCGGCAGCTTCGGCGGCGGGGGGACGCGCGGCCGCCGGGGCGGCGGCGGGCGCTTCTGACCCTCTTCACCCACCCACCTGTTCACCCCGTACGTGAGGACTTGACCATGACGAAGCAGACCATCCTCGGCCGGGTCGCGCAGCTCGCGAAGGCCAACATCAACGCGCTGCTCGACGGCGCGGAGGATCCGCAGAAGATGATCGACCAGCTGATCCGCGACTACACGAACAACATCGCGGAGGCCGAGGAGGCTGTGGCCACCACCATCGGCAATCTGCGGATGCTGGAGCAGGACCACAAGGAGGACGTGGACGCGGCCGCCGAGTGGGGCGGCAAGGCACTCGCGGCCAGCAAGAAGGCGGACGAGCTGCGGGCGGCCGGGACCGCGGCGGAGGCCGACCGGTTCGACAACCTCGCGAAGGTCGCCCTCGGCCGGCAGTTGCAGTCGGAGAAGGAGGCGAAGGACGCCGAGCCGACGATCGCCGCGCAGACCGAGGTGGTCGGCAAGCTCAAGTCCGGGCTCGACCAGATGAAGACGAAGCTGACGGAACTCCAGTCGAAGCGGGATCAGCTGGTGGCCCGCGCCAAGACGGCGCAGGCGCAGAACCAGATGCTGGACGCGGCGAAGAACATCGACGTCCTCGACCCCACCAGCGAGCTGGGCCGCTTCGAGGACAAGGTGCGGCGCGAGGAGGCGAAGGCGCTCGGCAAGCAGGAGCTGGCCGAGTCCTCCCTCGACGCGCAGTTCGAGCAGCTGGACTCGCTCGGCGACGCGGCCGAGATCGAGGCCAGGCTGGCCGCGCTGAAGAGCGGTTCCTGAGTTCTCCGGCCCTCAGAAGAGGCTGAGCAGGGCCTCCGTCGGGTCGACCATCCCCGCGTTGCCGTCCGGCAGCGGGAGTTCGAACCAGACGGTCTTGCCGCGCGGGGTGCGCCGCGAGCCCCAGGACGCGCTCAGCAGACCGACGAGCTGGAGTCCGCGGCCGCCCTCGTCGGTGTCCCGGGCGCGCCGCCTTCGCGGCTGCACGAGACCGGCGTCCCACACCTCGCACACCAGCGAGCGGTCGAGGAGCAGCCGGAGCCTGATCTCGCCCTCGCCGTACCGCAGGGCGTTGGTGACCAGCTCGCTGACCAGCAACTCCGTGGTGTCGACGAGGGGTTCCAGATCCCAGGCGAGCAGTTGGGTGCGCGTCAGCTCGCGGGCCCGGCCGACGGACTTGGGTTCGCGCGGCAGCGTCCAGTCGCCGACGTTCCCGGCCGGCAGGCCCTGGATGCGGGCCATCAGCAGGGCGATGTCGTCCTCGCCGTGGTGGGTGTCGAGGGTGTTGAGGACGTGGTCGCAGACGTCCTCCAGAGCCGGTGACGGGTCGTCGAGGGCGGCCCGGAACGCGGACAGGCCCTCGTCGAGCGGGTGGTCGCGCGATTCGACCAGGCCGTCCGTGTAGAGCGCGAGCAGGGAGCCCTCCGGGAGTTCGACCTCCACCTCCTCGAAGGGTTCACCGCCGACGCCGAGCGGCATGCCCGGCGGTACGTCGAGCATCAGCGCGCCCTCGCCGGGTTCGACCAGGACCGGCGGGAGGTGGCCCGCGTTGGCGAAGGTGCAGCGGCGGGTGACGGCGTCGTAGACCGCGTAGACACAGGTGGCGAGGTACACCTCGGAGAGGTCCTCGCCGCCCTGGTTCGCGGTGCGGGCGGCGCGGGTGGCCTGCTGGACGCCGCCGGGGGTGCCGAGACCGCGGGCGATCTCGTCGAGCGCGCTGAGCACCTCGGCCGGTTCGAGGTCGAGCAGGGCCAGGGTGCGTACGGCGGTACGCAGTTCACCCATGGCGACGGCGGCGCGCAGGCCGCGGCCCATCACGTCACCGACGACCAGCGCGGTGCGGTGGCCGGGGAGTTCGATGACGTCGAACCAGTCGCCGCCGACCTCGGTCGCCGCGTTGCCCGGCAGGTAGCGGCAGGCGATGTCGAGGCCGGACGCCTCGGGGTTGTCCGGCGGGAGCAGGGAGCGTTGCAGTATCAGCGCGCGCTCGTGCTCGCGGCGGTAGAGGCGGGCGTTGTCGATACAGACCGCGGCGCGGGCGGCCAGCTCCATGGCGAGGGCCCGGTCCCGCTCGTTGAACGGCTCGCTGCCCTTGGTGCGGGAGAACTGCACGAGGCCGACGACCGTGTCGTGCGCGACCATCGGCACGGCGAGCGTCGACTGCACGAGGCCGCCGGGCTGCGCGGGCAGGGTCTGCGGGCGGGCGGTGCGCAGGGCGTCCGCGCAGGCGGAGTTGAACGCGAAGCGGTGCACCGCGCCGACGCCGACCGGCTCCTCGCCGCCCAGGTCGAGGAAGGGCACGTCGGCCACGGCGCTCGCGGCGGCGACCCGGCGCAGCTCGGCGCTGCCGTCGGCGAGCCGGTGGTTGGCCAGCGCCGTCTCGTCGCCCGAGAGCAGGCCCTGGTACAGGTCGACGGAGGCCAGGTCGCAGAAGCCCGGCACGACCACGTCGAGGAGTTCGCGGGACGTCGTCTCCAGGTCGAGCGAGTTGCCGATGCGGGCGCCCGCCTCGTTCAGGAGGGCCAGATTGCGCCGGGCATGGGCGGCCTCGCGGGCGGCGGCGTGCCGCCGGGTGACATCGCTGGCGAGCCCGGCGATGCCGATGGGCCGGCCCGAACCGGTGTGGACGCGATAGAGGTTGATGGACCAGTGGCGGCGCTCGGACGAGTCCGGGGCGGGGCCGACGAGCTGCATGTCGGTGACGGCGTCGCCGGTCTCCAGGACCCGGCGCAGCGCGCCCTGCACCCGGTCGGCCTCGTGGCGCGGCAGGTAGTCGTGGACGGTGCGGCCGCGGTGGTCGTCGACGTGGCCGCCGAAGACCGAGGTGAACGTGCGGTTGGCCCGCTGGACCTTGAGGTCGGTGTCGAACAGCAGGAAGCCGAAGGGAGATTGACCGAAAATCGACTGCGACGCGGCGAGGTCCGTCTCGATGCTCCGCAGGGTCTGGACGTCGACGACGACGCAGACCGCGGCACGCTCACCGGACTCGGTGGTCGTCGGCATCACATAGACCTCGGCCGTACCGTACGGCTCCCCGGCATCACCCGGCCCTTCGCCGCGCGTCCGGAACGGTACGACGCCGGTCCACTCGCGTCCGTCCAGGATCTCGGCCATCTTGCGGCGGCCGCGGTCGCGCAGCTCGGGCGGGACGAACGCCTCGACGGGGTCCTTGCCCACGGCGTCCCCGGCCGTGATGCCGAAGATCTGCGCGGCCCGCAGACTCCACTGGTCGATCAGCCCGTCGGGGCCGATCGAGAACGAGGCGACCTTGATGTAGTCGTAGATCGACCCGGGCGGACTCGTCTGCCAGATGTCGGCGATCGGCCCGATCTCCGCTTGCGCCTGCTCCGGCGACGTCCGGCCCGCATCCGGCGTCGACGCCGCGTCCGGGGCGTTCTTGGACGCCCCGGCCTTCGCTGGTATCTCGCTCACGCGAACCGTCCCCTCCAGCTCACCGCGTCCGGCACCGGTCACCGGGGCGGCTGCCCGCAGTATCCAGCACTACGGAGCCGCACGACACGGTGTTCACGATCACACCACGGTCCCGACCCTTTTTGGCCCGTCGGGACCGACTGTTTCCGTACCCAGAGTGCAGGTGCGTCCACACACCGCGTTCTCCAGTCGAGTTCCACATTCCCGTCTCTTAACCAGGTGCGACCTACTTAACCGGGGCGGGTGCGGCCGGGCGGTCTCAGCCGGGCAGGGCCAGCTCGAACCACACGGTCTTGCCGCCGGTCGCCGCGCCGCCCGGCCGGGTGCCCCAGCGCCGGGAGGCCTCGGCCACCAGTTGCAGGCCGCGGCCGCCCTCGTCGTCGGGGGTGGCCGTACGGGCCCTGGGCGGGTCGGGCAGCGGGTCCGAGACCTCGACCAGCAGCGCCCCCGCCCTGCCCTCCGGGCGGACCAGGCGCACTCCGATCGGGCCCGACGCATGGCGCAGGGAGTTGGTGACCAGCTCGCTGACCAGCAGAATCGTGATGTCGCTCAGCTCGTCCAGGTCCCAGGCCGCCAGCTGTCCCCGGACCGCCGTGCGGGCCCTCCGTACGGCCATGGGGTCGGCGGGGAAGGCCCACTCGGCGACATCGCCCTGGGTGTGGAGCACACCGATCACTTCCCTGACCCGCGAGAGGTTCTGCCCGATTTCATAGGGTTAATCGGGATATACCCGTACGGGTGGGGTGTTATCGCGGAAGCCCTACCGGGCTGGTACGTACGGCGTACGACTCCGCCCCGGGCACACTGCCCCGCGCCCCTGGATCGTTCTTCGTCCGCGGGCCGGTGGCCGCTTCTCGCGCAGTTCCCCGCGCCCCTGGGTGGTCCCTCACGCGCGCCACCGTCGTGGCCGGTCGCGCAGTTCCCCGCGCCCCTGAGGCAGGCGCTGCGCGCCGCCTCCCCTGAGGCTGCGCTCCGCGCGCCTCCCGATGGGGCGACGGCGGTGCGCCTCTCTGATGAGATGGCGCACGAAGTGCGCATCTCAGGGGCGCGGGGAACTGCGCGACCAGCCACGACGAGAGGCGCGGGTCTAGGGCTCCGTCAGGGACTTCACCGCCGGGACGTCCTGGTCCAGCCAGTTCACGGACCAGATGTCGGACGGGGCCAGCCAGCGGAGGTCGTCGTGGTCCTGGAGGGGCTCGGGCGCCCCCGAGTCGAGAGCGCAGCGCCAGACACGGAGGACGTAACCGGGCTTCAGCGGCCATTCACCGGGAACCCTGGACACGGGCCGCGCCTCGACGCCCAGTTCCTCGCGGAGTTCACGGACGAGGGCACTCTCAGGAAGCTCCCCGGGCTCGACCTTCCCCCCGGGCAACTCCCACCGCCCGGCAAGCTCCGGAGGCGCACTGCGCCGCGCGGCGAGCACCCGGCCGTCGGTGTCGTACAGGGCGGCGGCGACCACCACGACGACCGGTTCGGTCTGATCAGTCATGCGGCGGAGCCTACGGCCCCGTCAGCGCACCGTGCCGTTCCGCACCGTGGTGGTGTTCTCCGCCAGGCGCTCGACCCAGTACAGCTGTTTGTGGCCGTGGGCATCGAGGCTGTCGGCGATGCGCTGGGCCTCCGCCCTGGTCGCGTAGCGGCCCACGCGATAGCGGTTGCCATTGTCGTCCTGGCGTATGACGAGCCACGGAAGTGTCGTCGTGCCGTCGTTCATCGTGCGCCGCCCCTCCCTGATCGGCCCGACCCCGGCTCGCATCGTGCTCCACCCCCCACGCGTCCTGAGGAAACCACAATCCGCATATGCCCGAGCCTACGCCTGACCTTCACAGAGCGGATACGTGTTGGCACAAAGAGATACGCAACAAGCCATCGCCGACAGGCGCCAAGGGGGCGCATTTGCATAAATGCGCCCCCTGAGTCCCACCCGTACCGTTCAGTCCCTGCGCACCGTGGGCATCGGCATCAGAACGGGCTCCCCCGTCGGCTTCTTCGTGCACACGTCACCGCACTCCGCGTCCAGCGAGCAGCACAGCGAGCAGATCGGCCCGGCCTGCACCGGGCAGTCGGCGATGTCGGGAAGTTCGTACGCCGTCTCGCAGACGCCACAGGTGTGGGTGGCGGTGAGGTCGGTGCCCTCGGCGAGGGTGACGTCCGGACCGTTCACCGGGTTCGGCCGGGCCAGGTAGTACTTGCCCTTCGTGGCCCAGGCGATCGTCGGGCACAGGATCAGCGCGAGGCCGGCGGCGATGAAGGTGGAGAAGGCCTCCGCGTACTCCCCGAAGAGCCCGAAGAACGCCAGGATCGAGACGACGGACGCGATCACCATCGAGCCGAATCCCGCCGGGTTCACCGCGTACAGATACGCCCGCTTGAACTCGATGTACTTGGGGCTCCAGCCCACCCGCTTGTTGATGACGAGGTCGGCGGCGACGGCCGCGATCCAGGCGATGCCCACGTTCGAGTAGAAGCCGAGCAGCTTGTTCAGCGCGGCGAACATGTTCATCTCCATCAGCGTCAGCGCGATGGCGAGGTTGAGGAAGATGTACCAGACGCGGCCGGGGTGCCGGTGGGTGACGCGGGAGAAGAAGTTCGACCAGGACAGGGAGCCGCTGTAGGCGTTGGTGACGTTGATCTTGATCTGGGAGACGATCACGAACAGCGCGGCGGCGGGCAGCGCGACCGAGCCGAGCCACGGCTTCAGCGCCTCGACCTGCGGGGCGATCGGTTCGAGCGCGTGGGTCTTGCCGACGGCTTCGAGGGCCACGAAGGCGAGCAGCGCGCCGCCGATCTGCTTCGCGGCGCCGATGATCACCCAGCCGGGGCCCGCGGCGAGCACGGCGAGGTTCCAGCGCCTGCGGTTCTGCTCGGTCTTGGCCGGCATGAAGCGCAGGTAGTCGGCCTGTTCGCCGATCTGGGCGATGAGGGAGAGCGCGACGCCCGTACCCAGGCCGAAGCCGAGCCAGGAGAAGCCGCTGCCCGCGCCCTCGGTGCCGCCGAAGTGGGTGAAGTCGCCGAACGAGCCCGGGGAGTGGAAGGCCAGGATCACGAACGGCAGCACCAGACCGATCAGCCAGACCGGCTGGGTCCAGGCCTGCACCTTGGCGAGCGCGCCCATCCCGCGGAACACGATCGGGATGACGATGAGCGTCGTCAGCAGATAGCCGACGGGCAGCGGAAGCCCGACCACCTCGTGCATGGCCTGCGCCATGATCGAGCCTTCGAGCGCGAAGAAGATGAAGGTGAACGAGGCGTAGATCAGGGACGTGAGCGTCGAGCCGAAGTAGCCGAACCCGGCACCGCGCGTGATCAGGTCCATGTCCAGGCCGTACTTGGCGCAGGCGCGGGCGATCGGGATGCCGGTCAGGAAGATGATCGTCGCCGCGCACAGGATCGAGGCGAAGCCGCTGGTGAACCCGTAGGTGAAGACGATGGACGCGCCGATCGCGAAGTCGGCGAGATAGGCGATGCCGCCGAGCGCGGTCGAGGCGACCATGGTCGGCGACCAGCGCCGGTAGGAGTGCGGGGCATAGCGCAGCGAGAAGTCCTCGCGGGATTCGTCGGCCGCCAGCTTGGCGTAACTGCGCTGGGGTGCCTGCCGGTTCGGCGGCTGGGGCGGTGCCGGTTCGGCGGTGGGCAGAGCGGTCTCGGTCATCGTCGGCTTCCCGTTCGTCCGTCAGTCAGCGGGGCCTGGCCGTAGCGGCTGGTAGCGGTATACCGGTACGGCGGGTACGCAGAAGGACGGTAGGAGCCGTGCATGACAAGTCTGGGCAGCGCCGGATTGCCTGCCGGTTACGGGAGTTGGGGCCCGGTTAACTCCGGATATCGCGAGCCGGACGAGGCGTCCGGCCAGCGGACGGCGGTGACGGGTGCGGGCGCGCCGGTGGGCGCGGGGTCATTTGACCGGCAGGTGGTAGGCGATCCGGTAGCGATCGGCGGGGACCACGATGTCGGCCGTCTCGACCGGCCGTCCCGAGGCGAAGAAGGTGCGGTGGATGACGATGACGACGTGGCCCGGCACGCCGCCGAGCGCGCTCAGCTCCTCGGCGAGGCCGGGGCGGGCGGCCACTTCTTCCGTCACGTTGTCCACGATCACGTCGATCGCCGCCATGCGCTCGACCACGCCGCAGCCGCCGAGCGGGCCCTCCTCGGGCAGCATCACCGGGGTGCGGCCGGTGACCGCCAGCGGCTCCCACGAGGTGGCGAGCATCATCGCCTCGCCCGCGTCCCGGTACACGTACGCCGTGCGCATCACCCGGTCGCCGGGGCGGATCGCGAGCCGCTCGGCGAGGGGGGCGTCCGCCTCGGTCTGCTCGCTGCGCGACTCCCACGTGCCGCGCGCCGAAGGGTCGGACTGCTCCTGGCGGAAGGGGGTGGAGCCGCCGCCCGTGCGGTATCCGGAGCGGGCGACGCGGCGCTGCACCGGCCGCTCGCGCACATAGGTGCCCGAACCCGAGCGGCCCTCGACCAGCCCCTCCGCCATCAGCACCTTGCGGGCTTCGAGCGCGACCGTGTCCGAAACCCCGTACTCCTCGCGGATCTTGGCCTGGGAAGGGAGGCGGGTGTGCGGCGGAAGCGAGCCGTTGACGATCTTCTCGCGGAGATCTCCCGCGACGCGCAGGTACGCCGGCTGCTCACCGAATGACACTGATTGTTCCCCTCGTTCCCCGCGGGTCCCCGGGCGGTCTCCCCCGACCGCCGACCGCGGAACCCCCATCACATTGATTGACAGACAGCGACAGCCTGGCAACCGTCGGTTGAGGCGTGCAAGCAAAGGCCAAGGAATCACTCGATGTGATGACTTACGGGCGCTCAGGGCTTTACGCAGGGACTTTCTCCAGGTAGTGAGCCATTCACACATCGGCGCCCGTGTCGGCCGTGCGTACGGTTCAGGACGCGCCGGGCTGCCTACGCTCTTCTCATGACCGCGCTGCCCGACTGTTACTGCCCGCTGGACGGCACCCGCGTCCCGTCCGGGTCCCTCACCTGGTGCTGCCCCAACTGCGGCGGACCACTCGACCTCGACCACGCACCGACGCCCGCCTCGCTCAAGTCCCTGACCGGCCGGGTCAACTCCCTGTGGCGCTACGCCGAGTGCCTGCCGCTGCCCACGCCGGACTGCACCCTCGGCGAGGGGCGCACACCGCTCGTGCCGCTCACCGACGGGGTCTCGGCGAAGCTGGACTTCCTGATGCCGACGCTGTCGTTCAAGGACCGCGGCGCCGTCATGCTGGCCGCGCTGGCCGCCCGGCTCGGGCCCGAGCGGGTGATCGCGGACAGCAGCGGCAACGCGGGGACGGCGATCGCCGCGTACTGCGCCCGCGCGCGGCTGCCCTGCACCGTCTACGTCCCCCGGGGCACGTCCCCGAAGAAGCTGGAGCAGATCGGGGCGCACGGGGCCCGGCTGCTCGTCGTCGAGGGCGACCGGGAGGCGACGGCGCGGGCGGCTCGGGCCGCCGCGGACGAGGACGGAGTCTTCTACGCCAGCCACGTGTACAACCCGTACTTCCTGCACGGCACGAAGACGTACGTCCACGAGCTGTGGGAGGACCTGGGCGGGCGGCTGCCCGAGGTGCTGGTCGTCCCGGTCGGCAACGGCACGCTGCTGCTCGGGGCCGCGCTCGCCGTCGCCGAGCTGCACACCGCCGGGCTCATCGACCGGCGGCCCGCGCTGCACGCGGTGCAGGCCGCCGCGGTGGCGCCGCTGGCGGAGGCGTGGCGGGCCGGGGCCGAGGACCTGGTCGGGACCACGCCCATGGCGGCCACCCTCGCCGAGGGCATCGCGATCACCCGGCCGCCGCGGGCCCGGCAGATTCTTCGTGCGGTACGGGAATCAGGGGGCGCCTTCCACACGGTGACGGAGGATCAGCTCCGGCACGCCCAGCTCGATCTGGCCTCGCGGGGCCTGTACGTCGAGTCGACCGGCGTGGCCTGCTGGGCCGCAACCCGCGACGACGGCCCCCTGGGCCCCACCCTCAACACCCGCACCGCAGTGATCCCCCTCTGCGGCGCGGGCCTGAAAACGGGCCTGGCCGGCTGACGGAGAGTCTCGGGGCGGGGCACGAGAAGCCCCGCCAAGGGCCCCGCAAGGGGCGCGGGGAACTGCGCGAGAAGCGGCCACCGCCCGCAGGTCGCGACGAGAGACCCGTGGGGCAGACGCGGATCTTTCAGGGGCGCGGGGAACCGCGCGACCGGCCACGACGCGCCCCGCACCCGAAACGCCACCCGAACCCACCCGGACCGCCTAAACCCCGGCGCGCATGACACACCCGGCACCAACCACCCCGCACGCTCGACCCGTGACCACCACCCCCCGAAGAGCCCTCACCGCCGCCCTCCCCCTCACCCTCGCCCTGACCACCGCCGCCTTCCTGCCGCCCCGCGCCCCGGAAACCCCCACCTGCGCCTCCCCCACCTGGACCCTGACCACCCGCACCGCCGACCCCGCCAACCCCTACTCGGCGTACACCGGAAACGGCTACCTCGGCGCCCGTGTCCCCTCCACCGGCACCGGCTACGCCCACGGCACCCCCGCCGAGAAGACCGGCTGGCCGCTCTACACCCCGCGCTACGACGGCGCCTTCGTCTCCGGCCTCTACGCGCGCGGCCCGAAGAACACCGCCCACCGCCAGGCCCTCGCCGCGCTCCCCAACTGGACCGCCCTGGAGGTGACCGCGCGCGGCGAGACGTACGGCCCGGACAGCCGCACCACGGGCTACCGGCAGCGCGTGGACCTGCGCTGCGGCACGGTCACCACCTCGCTCATCTGGGTCCACAAGGACGGCCGCCGCACCGACCTCTCCTACGAGGTGCTGGCCGACCGGGCCCGCGCCCATGTCGGCGCGGTCCGCCTCCGTGTCACCCCGCACTGGTCGGGCAGGATCACCGTGACCGACCGCATCGACGGCCGCGGCGCCCGCAGGCTGAAGGCGACCGGCACCGGCCCGGCGGGCAAGCGCACGGTCGCCGTCGGCTTCCGCGCCGACGGGACCGGGACGACCGGCACGGTGGCCTCGACCCTGCGCTCCCCCGGCCGCACCCACGAACCGCGCCGCTCGGACGGCCTGAGCGGCAGCACGTCGGCGGAGTTCGACGCCGCCTCGGGAACGCGCTACGACGTCGCCAAGTACGTCGGCGTGGACACCGCGCTGACCTCGCGCGCCCCGCACACCGGCGCGGTGCGCGCCTCCCAGCGTGCGGCGGCAGCGGGCTGGGAGGCGCTGAAGGACGAACACACCCGCGCCTGGCGGGCGTTGTGGTCGTCCGACATCGAGGTGAAGGGCGCCCCGGAGCTCCAGGCGCAGGTGCGCGCGGCCCAGTACGGCCTGCTCGCCTCCGTCCGCGCGGGCGCCCGCGACAGCATCCCGCCGGCCGGTCTGAGCAGCGACAACTACGCGGGCATGGTGTTCTGGGACGCCGAGACATGGATGTTCCCCTCGCTGCTCGCCACCCGCCCCGAGCTGGCCGAGCCGGTCCTCGCGTACCGCTACCGCACCCGTAGGGCGGCGGCCGACAACGCCCTGAAGACGTCGGTGAAGGGCCTCATGTACCCCTGGACGAGCGCGAGTTCGGGCGACCTCTGGAAGGAGTGCCAGAGCTGGTACCCGCCGCACTGCGTCACCCAGAACCACCTCCAGGGCGACATCGCGCTCGCCGCCTGGCAGTACTACCAGGCCACCGGCGACCGCGACTGGCTGCGCGAGCGAGGCTGGCCGCTGCTCAAGGGGCTGGCCCAGTACTGGAGTTCGCGGGTGACGCCGAACAAGGCGGACGGCTCGTACTCGATCAAGAACGTGGCGGGGCCCGACGAGTACAGCAACGGTGTCGACGACGGCGTCTACACCAACGCGGTCGCCGCGACCTCCCTGCGCGCCGCCGCCAAGGCCGCCCGGCTCGTCGGCGAGAGTCCCGGCGCCGACTGGACTCGGATCGCCGAGCGGCTGCGGATCCCGTACGACGCGCGCCGCAAGATCTTCCTCCAGTACGCCGGTTACGATCCCGCGCGCGCCGCCGACATCAAGCAGGCCGACGCCGTGCTGCTGCTGTATCCGCTGGACTGGCGGCCGATGCCGAAGGGCGCGGCGGCCGCGACGCTCGACCACTACGCGGCGCACACCGACCGGAGCGGTCCGGCGATGACCGACTCGGTGCACGCGGCGGCGGCTGCGGCGATCGGCGAGCCGGGCTGCTCGACGTACACGTTCCTGGAGCGGGCCTCGCGGCCGTTCTTCCGGGAGCCGTTCGGCACGTTCTCGGAGGCGCGCGGCGACAAGGCGGGCGGCGACGACGCGCTCGCCGGCGCGCCCGCGCAGGACTTCCTGACCGGCAAGGGCGGCTTCCTCCAGGTCTTCACGCACGGTCTGACCGGGCTGCGCCTGGAGGACGGCGCGGCCGTGCGGCTCGACCCGATGCTGCCGCCCCAGTTGGCGAAGGGCGTCACGGTCAGGGGCCTGCACTGGCGGGGCCGGACGTACGACATCGCGCTCGGCGCCCGCCGCACCACCGTGCGCCTCACGTCCGGCGCCCCCTTCGCCGTGGACACCCCGAACGGCCGCCGCACGGTGACGACGGACGGCCTCACCCTCCCCACCCGCCGCCCCGACCTCACCCCGACCACCGACCTGGCCCGCTGCCGCCCGGCACGGGCGACGTCCGAGGACCCGGGCCAGTACGCGGGCGCCGCCGTCGACGGCAACCCGTCGACGACCTGGCTCCCCACCCGCCCGGGCGCTTCCCTCACCGTCGACCTGGGCGGCCGGAAGACCCTCCGGCAGATCACCGTGACCCGTACGCGCGCGTACCGGGCGGAGGTGTCGGCGGACGGGCGGCGCTGGGTGCCGTTCGAGGCGGGCACGCGGGGACGGTTCGTACGGATCACGGAGACGGGCCGATCGCCGGTCGCGGTGGGCGAGTTGACCGTACGCTGAGCCCCCCCCCCGGCGCCGGGCAGGCGCTTCGGCGGGCCCCCGCCCACGGCTCCGGGCCTCAGCCCACGCCGGCCCCCACGGCTTCAACGGCCCGCTCCCGCTCAGCCCGCCGATCCCCCACCAGCACCTGCGCGACCACGGTCACCACCACATTGACCCCGAGCGCGATCAACCCCGTATCCACCGTGCCGACATCGACACCCCCGCCGAACGTCAGCCAGGTCAGCACCGCCACCCCGGCCACGATCCCGAGCAGCGCGGGCACCGCGCCCAGGCGGACCCGTTTCGCCAGGCCCATCACGATCGCCGGGGCGAGCTGGGTGAGGCCGCCGTAGGTGAGGAGGAGCATGTCGGCGAGGAGGCCGGGGCGGAGCAGGCCGAGTACGAGGGCCAGGGCCGCCGCGGCCACCACGCACACATGGTTCGTACGGAGTTGGGCGCGGGCGGTGCGGGCGGGGAACAGGTTGCGGGAGAGCAGGCTGGAGATGCCGACGACGATCGCGGCGGACGGCACCATCGCCGCCGAGGCCGCCGCGACCGCGACGAGCCCGACCAGCCAGCCCGGCAGGGTCTGCCCGGCGAGGGTGAGGGCGACGGAGTTGGGGGCCGCGTCCTTGGACAGCAGCAGGACGCCCGCGAAGCCGACGATCACCGGGATGCCGAGGGCGATCTGGTAGAGCGGCAGCCAGACGGCGTTGGAGCGCAGGGAGCGCCCGCTGCCCGCGGCGAGCACCGGCGGCCACAGGTGCGCCATGGTGCCGAGCCCGCCGCCGATCGAGGAGATGATGACGGCGGTCACGAAGAACGTGCTGTCGTAGCCCTCTTGATCGAGCGTCAGGAGCGAGGGGTGGGCGTCGCGGATCGTGGTGAAGGTGCCCGAGATGCCGCCGTGCACCGACACCGCGACCCCCACCACCAGCACCACGAGCCCGACGATCATCAGCGCGTCCTTGAGGTACGCGACGCGCGCGATGCCGCGGATGCCGGACCACAGGACGAAGCCGACGGTCAGGACCGTGGCGAGGACCATGCTCCAGTTGCCGCCCGTGCGGCTGCCGGTGGCGAGCTGCACGATCATGCCGAGGCCGGTGATCTGGAGTTGCAGGTACGGCAGCAGGAACACCGCGCCGACGACGGCGACGACCTTGCCGAGCAGCGGGCTGCGGTACCGGTCGACGAAGAAGTCCGCCTGGGTCAAGTAACCGCCGCGCAGACCGAGTTCACGCATGCGCGGGGCGGTGAAGTACTGGAGGACGAAGTTGATGGCGAGGTAGCACAGGGCGTACGACGCGGCGACACCGGCGCCGAACGCGAGGCCCGCGAGGCCCAGGAAGCTGAACGTCGTGAACGACTCACCGGCTTGCAGGAACCACGTGGTGAAGGTGGAGAAGCGGCGCTTGCCGACGGTCCACTCCCCCAGTTCCCTGCTGGGGGCGCGGCGTCCGCTGACGCCGACCAGCGCGATGACGACGATGCCGAGGACCGTGATGACCATGGTGGCGTTCATGCGCGTACGTCCTCCTTCGCGGTCTCTTCGTCGTCCGCGGCCGGGGCGAGCCGGTCGACGAGGGCGAGGGCCGCCGTCGTGCCTGCCGTCCAGATCAGGCACCAGCACAGGACGGACGGGATGCCGAGCCATAGGTGCGGTCCGTTGACGAACGGCAGGTACGGCGTACTGAGGAAGGCCAGGACGGGCACGGCGGCCCAGAGCGCGTGCGGTGATCTCATCGGGGCTCCAGCTGAGGGGAGTTGAGCACCTACGGGAGGGTGGGTGCGTGCCGTCCGTGTCCGGTGGCGGCCTCGTGGGCGGCGCCGACCTCCAGGACGAGGCGTTCGGCGCGCGGCGGGCCCACGATCTGCAGGCCCACGGGAAGCCCGGCCGGGGTGAACCCGGCGGGGACGGAGAGGGCGGGTGCGCCCAGGGCGGAGAGGAAGTACGCGGAGCGCATCCAGTCGAGATAGGTGTGCTGCGGCTGCCCGTCGATGACGCCGGGGTACTCCGACTCGACGGCGAACGGCGCGACTTGGCTGACCGGCGCGATCAGCACGTCGTACCGCTCGAAGAAGGCGACGGCGGCGAGATGGAGCCGGGTGAGTTCGCCGCGGGCCAGGGCGAGTTCGGCGCCGGTGAGCTTCAGGCCCTCCTCGATGTTCCACACGAGGCTGGGCTTGAGGGCGCCCGGGTGGGCGTCGAGGAGCGGGCCGAACGCCTGGTGGAAGGCGTGCGCGCGCAGCGTGCGGAAGGCGTGCTCGGCGGCGTCGAGGTCCGGGCAGTCCTCGACCACGCGGCAGCCCAGGTCCTCGAAGAGAGCGGCCTGCCGGTCGACGACGGCGCGCACCTCGGGGTCGACGGGGACGCGGCCGCCGAGATCGGGCGCGTACGCGACCCGCAGGCCCGTGAGGTCGCGGGTCAGGGAGGTGCGGTACGAGGCCGGGTCCGGGACCTCCAGGGAGAGCGGGCTGCGCGGGTCGGGCCCGGCCATGACCGAGAGCAGCAGCGCGGTGTCGGCGACGGTGCGGCCCATCGGCCCGGCGACGGCCAGGGTCTCCCAGACGTCGCCGGAGGGCAGGGCCGGTACCCGGCCGGGGGTGGGGCGCAGCCCGACGACGTTGCAGAAGGAGGCCGGGTTGCGCAGGGAGCCGCCCATGTCGCTGCCGTCGGCGATCGGGGTCAGCCGGGCGGCGAGCGCGGCCGCGGCGCCGCCGCTGCTGCCGCCGGCCGAGCGCGTGGTGTCGTACGGGTTGCGGGTCGCGCCGAAGACGGTGTTGAAGGTGTGCGAACCGGCCGCGAACTCGGGCACGTTGGTCTTGCCGATGCGGATGGCGCCGGCCGACTCGATGCGCTGGATGAGGAGTTCGTCCTCGTCGGGGACGTGGTCGGCGAAGAGGGGTGAGCCGTGCGTGGTGCGCATCCCGCGCGTGAGGTGGGTGTCCTTGAAGGCGATGGGCAGCCCGTGCAGCGGCCCCAACTCGGCTCCGGAGGCCGCCTGTTCGTCGGCCCACGCGGCGGCCCGTGTCGCGCCCTCGGGGTCGAGGGTGACGATGGCGTTGATCGCCGGGTTGGCGCGCTCGATCCGGTCGAGGTGGGCGGCGACGACCTCGCGCGCGGACAGCTCGCGGCGGCGGATCCGGGCGGCGAGGTCGACGGCGTCGAGAGCGCAGAGCGCGTCGGCTTCGGCGGGGCTCAGGGGCATGGCGGTCCTCGTGCGGGAGGCGACGGTGTGCGCCCCCACACTGCGGTCAACTGATTGTTTCAGTCAACAGTTCTGCACCTGTGAACTTTTCAGACGCCCAATTCACATAAGTGAAACTTATGGTCACCCACCGGCAACAGGGAAGAGCGAGACTCCACGAGCCGGCACCCCGCTGCGCTTCCATGCCTCCACCACCAGATGGGACTGCACGGCCTCGGCGCGCCGCACCCACGCCGACTCGGTGAGGAACGCGTGCAGGGCCTGCTTCGACGGCTGGGTCACGTCGACCAGGATCTGGTGCTCGCCCATCACCACGGCCGCGTACCGCACCAGCGGCGACTCGACGAGCAGCCGCCCCACCTCCTCGACCTCGTCGGGCCGGGTCCTGATCCACAGCAGCGCCTCGACCGGCAGGCCGAGCAGCGCGGGTTCCACGGCCGCCCGGATGCTGACGACGCCCTGCCGGGTCAGCGACTCCACGCGGCGCCGCGCCGTCGCCACCGACACCCCGGCCACGGCGGCGAGTTCGTCGTGCGTGCTGCGGCCGTCCTCGGCGAGCGCGCGCAGGATGGCGTGCTCGTCCGGCGCGAGCCCGTCCAGGACGGCCGGCACCCCGATGTCGTCCACCGGCCGCGCCGTCTCCCCGACGAGCGCGGCGGTCTCGTCGTCGCCGAGGATGCCCGGCGACCACTCGTGCACGGTGCGGAAGTAGCGCAGCACCGGGGAGACCTGCTGCGCAACGAGCCCCGGCAGCGCGGGCACCTCGTCCAGCGCAAGACGCGCCAACTCCCCCGGCTGGCACTGGAGTTCGGCCACGCAGTCGGCGGCGCCCGCGAGCACGTACGAGAAGATGGCGTCGTCCCTGCGGGCGGTGGCGACGGCGGTGTCGCGGACGGCGCCGGGCCGGCAGTTCATGCGCAGGATCACCGTCTCACCCCGCACCACGAGCCCGCGCACCGCCACGGCCCCGCTCTCCAGGAGCCGAAGACCGCGCCGGGCGACCTTCCGCTCGGGCTCCCCGAGCGCGGTGGCGATCCGCCGCCAGGAGGCACGGCCGTCGATCTGGAGGGCGGCGACGATCCGGCGGTCGAGGGCGTCCAGCGGGCCGGTCGGGGCGGTCGGGCCGACCGGGTTCGGTTCAGAGGTCACCGGACGACCCTAATCACCCCGGCCACACGGCCAGGGTCTGGTTGGCGCGATTCCAAGCCGGGGTCGGATGGCAGCGCTACGTGGTGAGCAGCGAAGAGCTCGATGTGCCGTCCCCCGCTTCCGGCATGACCGACGACGTGGTGCCGCTCGATGCCGACTCCGTCCAGCGGAGTGGGCGGGGTGCCGTGGCAGCCAATTCCATGGCGCACCGGGCGGACCGGCAGCCAGACTGCTCTGATGTGCGACCGCCACCCCTGCCCCTCCTGCGCGTACTCGACGCCGTGCCCGGCGCGTACGGGATCTGTCCCGTACGCCTCTGGGGGGACGACGGGATTCCGGGCCGGCGCGGGCCCGGGTCGGCCCTCGGCCCGCATCTGCCGGATCGATCGCGCCGACCTGCAACCGGAGAGGTGACCGATGCCGTCCCAGCGCCCCGAGGAGATCGGCCACGGCCACGTGGTCGAGAGATACGTGTCAAGGACTTACGGCGGCCTCCCGCGCTACCTCGTCCTGAACAGCAGCCGCTTTCTGAGCCCCCGGTGGCGGCACACCACGCGCTTCACCCGGCACCTGCTCGACGACGCCGCCACGATCACGGACGAAGAACTGAGAGCCCTCCTCGGCTACGAGTGGCGCTCACGTCTCACCGCCGCCTGGCTGATCGGCGTCGACCGGCGCGAACGGTTCCGGACGCGCATCGGCGACCTGCTCCTGGCCAGCGAGGTCTGCTACTCCGGAGGGGCCTACTGCTTCGCCCTGGCCCGCTTCGGCACCGTCGCGGACGCCGAGATCCTCACCGCCTACCTCGATCACTACTTGGCCCGCACCGACCTCTACTACGACCAGACCGCTGCCCTCGGGGCCCTGCTTCGCCTCGACGATCGCCTCGGCACCGCCCACGCCCGCCGCTTCACCCGGCCCGACGGCCTCTGGGACCAGTGGGTCGAAGGCGTGGGACGCCTCGGCCGGCCCAGCCCCACCCCCGCCGAGGCTCGCCGCTGGACGGACCTCCAGTGCGACTTCGCCGACGCCTGGACCCCGTCTTGACCGCCTGCTGCGACCACGCGGAGCTGCTGCCGACCTGACGCTGGCCTCGGCGCATGCACACCAAAGGTCCGCCCAACCCGCTCTGCCGCGGATCGGACGGACCTTCGCCGGATGCGTCAGACGTTGAAGCGGAACTCCACCACGTCCCCGTCCTGCATCACATAGTCCTTGCCCTCCATGCGCGCCTTGCCCGCCGAGCGGGCGTCGGCGACCGAGCCCGTTTCGACCAGGTCGTCGAAGGAGATGACCTCGGCCTTGATGAAGCCCTTCTGGAAGTCCGTGTGGATGACGCCGGCCGCCTCGGGGGCCGTGGCGCCCTTCTTGATCGTCCAGGCGCGGGATTCCTTGGGGCCGGCCGTCAGGTAGGTCTGGAGGCCGAGGGTGTCGAAGCCGACGCGGGCGAGGGTGGCGAGGCCGGGCTCCTCGGCGCCGACCGACTGGAGGAGTTCCATGGCGTCCTCCTCGTCGAGCTCGGCGAGGTCCTGCTCCAGCTTGGCGTTGAGGAAGATCGCCTCGGCCGGGGCCACCAGGGCGCGCTGCTCGGCCTTGAAGGTCTCGTCGGTCAGCTCGTCCTCGTCGACGTTGAAGACGTAGAGGAAGGGCTTGGTCGTGAGCAGGTGGAGGTCGTGGAGGAGCTCCTCCTTGCCGGAGCCCTGGACGATGCCCGCCGAGAAGAGGGTGTCGCCCTTCTCCAGGATCTCCTTGGCCTCCTCGACCGCCTTCACCTTCGGGACCACGTCCTTCTTGATGCGCGACTCCTTCTGGAGGCGCGGCAGGACCTTCTCGATGGTCTGGAGGTCGGCGAGGATCAGCTCGGTGTTGATCGTCTCGATGTCGTCCTTGGGCGAGACCTTGCCGTCGACGTGCACGACGTTCTCGTCCTTGAAGGCGCGGATGACCTGGCAGATCGCGTCGGACTCGCGGATGTTCGCCAGGAACTTGTTGCCCAGGCCCTCACCCTCGGAGGCGCCGCGCACGATGCCCGCGATGTCGACGAAGTCGACCGTGGCCGGGAGGACCTTCTGGGAGCTGAAGATCTCCGCCAGCTTCGTGAGGCGGGTGTCGGGGACGCCCACCACGCCGACGTTCGGCTCGATCGTGGCGAACGGGTAGTTGGCCGCGAGCACGTCGTTCTTGGTCAGGGCGTTGAACAGGGTCGACTTGCCGACATTGGGCAGACCGACGATTCCGATCGTGAGCGACACGTTGCGACTTCCCGTACAAGAGGTGGGTGGGGGCGGTCCACCAGTCTACGGCCCCGCCGCCCCCGGCCCGGCGACGCGTCGAACACCCGAACCAACAACGGTCAAGCTTGAACTAAGCGCGTGTCCCGCGGCGTATTGCGCCTATAAGCCCACCTATGTTGGGCCTGTGGAGCAACACAGGACGCGTCCCCCGCAATCCCGGCCCCGCCGCGGCCGGACCCCGCTGCCCCCGCAGGCGCAGGGCGAGCCCGGTGACGGGCGTGCCGTGGCGCCGTCCGCCGAGTCCGCCACCGTCTACCGCGCGGGCGGCGGCGAGGGCCGGCCGATGCCGCCGCTGGTGCGCGCGCTCCGTAGGTTCCCCGACCCGAGACTGACGGGCCTGGGCAGCGGGCTGTTCGCCGCCGCGTCGATGCTGGTGCTCGGGTTCCTCGACGGGCTGCTGTTCGGCGGCGCCGTGGCCGTGTACGGCGTGTTCTTCGTGCTGGTCAGCGGGCTCACCGCGGGCTGGGTGCGCAAGGCGGACCTGGTGACGGCGCCGGTCGCGGTGCCCATCGCGTTCGCCCTCGGCGCCTTCTTCGTCGGCGACGGCGGTGACGGGATCAGCGGGCACCTCGCGGGCCTGGTGACGACCCTGGCGACGAGCGCGGGCTGGCTGTACGGCGGCACCCTCGTCGCCGCTCTCGTCGCCGCCGTACGGAAGGTACGGCTGATGGCGCGGCGCAGGGCCGCGGCCGCCCAGCGCCCGGCCGGGCAGCAGGAGCAGGCCAGGCCCCAGAAGACGCCCAAGCCGCGGCGCGCCTAGGGCCGGTCCCGGGCTCAGGCTTCGCGCGCCGCCATCGCCGCTCCCACGATCCCCGCGTTGTTCTGCAGCTCCGCCGGGACGATCTCCGCCTTGATGCCCTTGATCAGCGGCAGGAACTTGTCGGCCTTGCGGCTGATGCCGCCGCCGATGATGAACAGCTCGGGCGAGAACAGCATCTCGACGTGCGCGAGGTACTTGGTGACGCGTCTGGACCAGTGCTCCCAGCTCAGATCCTCGTCCTCGCGGGCCTTGGTGGAGGCCCGCTTCTCGGCGTCGTGACCGTGCAGCTCCAGGTGACCCAGCTCGGTGTTGGGCACCAGGGTGCCGTCGGTGAAGAGGGCGCTGCCGATGCCCGTACCGAGGGTGAGCAGCAGGACCGTGCCCTTGCGGCCGCGGCCGGCGCCGAAGTGCATCTCGGCGACGCCGGCGGCGTCCGCGTCGTTCAGGATCGTGACGGGCACCCCGCCGAGCTTCTCGCTCAGCAGGGCCTGCGCGTCGACGTCGATCCAGCTCTTGTCCACGTTGGCCGCGGTCCGGATCGTCGAGCCGCCGGTGACGACGCCCGGGAAGGTGATGCCGACCCGGTCGCAGCCGCCCGCGAAGTTCTCCACGACCTGCTTGACCCCGTCGGCCACCGCGTCGGGGGTGGCCGGCTGCGGGGTCAGCACCTTGAACCGCTCCTCGGCGAGATCGCCGCGCTCCAGATCGACCGGAGCGCCCTTGATCCCTGATCCGCCGATGTCCACACCGAAGATCTCCATGCGCTCCACGTTACGACGGGAGACGCACGGTCACTTCCCGGAGGTGGAATCCGCGCGCTCCACGAGGGCGGCGGCCTCGGCGCGCAGGTCGCGGCGGAGCTCCTTGGGCAGCGAGAAGGTGATGGACTCCTCGGCCGCCTTCACGATCTCCACGTCGGCGAAGCCGCGCTGCGACAGGTACTCCAGGACCTGCTCAACGAGGACGTCCGGCACGGAGGCCCCGGAGGTGACGCCGACCGTGGTCACGCCGTCCAGCCAGGACTCGTCGATCTCGCTCGCGTAGTCCACGAGGTGCGCGTCCTTCGCGCCGGCCAGCTTGGCGACCTCGACGAGACGGACCGAGTTGGAGGAGTTGCGCGAGCCGACGACGATGACGAGGTCGGACTCGGCGCCCATCTGCTTCACGGCGAGCTGGCGGTTCTGCGTGGCGTAGCAGATGTCGTCGCTCGGCGGGGAGACGAGACCGGGGAACTTGGTCTTCAGGGCGTCGACGGTCTCCATCGTCTCGTCGACGGAGAGCGTGGTCTGGGAGAGCCAGACGACCTTCTCCGGGTCGCGGACCTCGACCTTGGCGACGTCCTCGGGGCCGTCGACCAGCGTGATGTGGTCCGGGGCCTCGCCAGAGGTGCCGATGACCTCCTCGTGGCCCTCGTGGCCGATCAGGAGGATGTCGAAGTCGTCGTTGGCGTAGCGGATCGCTTCCTTGTGGACCTTGGTGACGAGCGGGCAGGTGGCGTCGATCGTCGCCAGCCTGCCGCGCTCGGCCTCCGCGTGGACGGTCGGTGCGACACCGTGCGCCGAGAACATCACGATCGAGCCCTCGGGGACCTCCTCCGTCTGTTCGACGAAGATGGCGCCCTTCCGCTCCAGGGTCTGCACGACGTACTTGTTGTGCACGATCTCGTGGCGGACATAGATCGGGGCCCCGTACTGCTCCAGGGCTTTCTCGACGGCGATCACGGCACGGTCCACACCGGCGCAGTAGCCACGGGGAGCGGCGAGCAGGACACGGCGGGAGCCAGTCGTAGCAGTCATGTCCCCCATCGTAAGGCCGACCCCAGCAGGCCAAAGATCGCCCGGCTGGGGAGACTGGTGAAGCCCGGGAGCCTGCCCGATCAACGGAGGCACGATGTCCGTACCAGCCGCGTCCGAAGTCCCCGGGACCCCCGAGGTCCCGGACGGCAAACTTCGCCGGAACCTCGGCTTCCGGGATCTGGTGGTCTACGGGCTCCTGTTCATCGCCCCCATGGCGCCGGTCGGCGTCTTCGGCACCCTGGACGCGAAGTCGCACGGCGCGGTCGCGCTCGTCTACGTCGTCGCCACGATCGCCATGGCGTTCACCGCTTTCAGCTACGCCCAGATGGTGCGGGTCGCCCCGCGCGCGGGTTCCGTGTACGCCTACGCGCGCGTGGGGCTCGGAAAGGGGCCCGGGTTCATCGCGGGCTGGATGGCGATGCTCGACTATCTGCTGATCCCGGCGGTGGCGTACCTGTTCTCCGGGATCGCGATGAACTCGCTGGTGCCGGACGTGTCGCGGTGGGTGTGGACGGCGCTCGCCGTGGTGATCACGACGCTGCTCAACCTGTGGGGCGTACGGGCCGCGGCCCGGGTCGGCTTCGCGGTCCTGGCGCTGGAGATCGTGGTGCTGGTGATCTTCATCGTCTCGGCGATCGTGGTGCTGGCGACGGACGGGGCGCAGCGCGGCTGGCTGTCGCCGCTGACCGGGGACGGCACCCAGGGCGCGTTCGCGCTGTCGGCGGTGCTCGGCGCGGTGTCGGTGGCCGTCCTTTCGTACCTGGGCTTCGACGCCATCGCCACGTTCGCCGAGGAGGTCACCGGCGGTTCGGCGAAGGTCGCGCGGGCGGTGCTGTTCTGCCTGGTGCTCACCGGTGTGCTGTTCGTCGCGCAGACGTACCTGGCGGCGCTGCTTGAGCCGGTGTCGTCGGCGCAGATGGCGGCCGATCCGGCGAAGCAGGGCTCCGCGTTCTACGACACCGTGGACGCGTCGGTCGGCGGCTGGCTGCACGATCTGGTGGCGGTGAGCAAGGCGATCGGCGCGGCGTTCGCGGCGCTGGCCGGGCAGGCCGCGGCGGGCCGGCTGGTGTTCGCGATGGCCCGTGACCGGCGGCTGCCGAAGGTGCTGTCCCGGACGGACTCGGGCGTGCCGCGCGCCGCGCTGCTGGTGGCGGCGGTGATCACGCTGGTCGCGGCGGTGTGGGCGGCCCGCCGTGACGACGGTCTCGACCAGTTGACGTCGGTGGTCGACATCGGCGCGCTGACCGCGTTCACGCTGCTGCACGCCAGTGTCGTGGGCTGGTTCGTGGTGCGCCGGCAGGGCGGGCCGGTGAGCTGGTGGCGGCATCTGCTGGTGCCGGTGGTCGGTGCGGCGATCGCCGTCGCGGTGATCGTGGAGGCCTCGGGGACGGCGCAGGTGGTGGGTGCGATCTGGCTGGTGGTCGGGCTCGTGGTGCTGGTGGCGCAGCGCGGGCGGGCGGCGGATCCCGTGTAGCCGGGTGCCGCCCGCCCCGCTCGGGGTGCCCGGGTCAGCGGTGGCGGCCGTTCCTGCGCAGCCGTCCCAGGGCCAGGGCTCCGGCACCGGCGGCCACCAGGGCCACCGCGATGCCGCCGATGACGGCGGTGCCGCGGCGGTCGGACCCGGTGTGGGCGAGGGCGGGGCCGGTGGGCGAGGGCGTGGGGGTCGGGGTGGGCGTGCCGGGGGCCGTGGTGGGCGCCGTGGCGGTGGGCGTCGGGCTGCTCGGCGACGGGGAGGAGGTGGGCGTGGGCGTGGGCGTCGGGGTGCTCTCGGAGGGGGTGGGCGTGGGCGAGGGGCTGCCGGTCGGGGTAGGCGTGGGAGTCGGCGTCGGACTCGGGCTCGGCGTGGCCGTGCCGTTGTCCGGCGACGGCGTCACCGTCGGCGTCGGAGTAGGAGTCGGCGTCGGAGTAGGAGTCGGCGTCGGAGTCGGAGTCGGAGTCGGAGTCGGAGTGGGCGTAGGTGTCGGCGACGTCTCGTCGTCGCACCGCACGACCCCGTCGAACGGGTGGTAGTGCATCTCCCCCGCGTTGACCGCGTTCCCGCCGACCGCCGCCGTCGACCCCTGGACGAGCGACTTGACGATGACGTCACCCTCGATGTTCGAGGAGTCCAGGTCGATGAACTCGGCGCTCGGGGCGTAGACCGTGCCCTCGATCTCGTCGCCGTCGGGGTTGGTGATCCTGGTCGCGTCCGGGAAGTCCCACAGGATGTGGTTCTGGGAGTCGCCGACGCCCGCCATGGTCGGGGCGTGCCAGGTGTAGTCGCCGCCCTCGGCGGTGGTGTCCACGACGACGACCAGGGGCGCGGCGGCCGTCGGCTGATTGAGCAGGGTCAGCGTGGAGATGTTGTCGAGCATCGCGCCGGTGAGGTGCAGCACGTTGGTGCGGGTGGTGTCGAGGCGGAGCTTGATCTGGGAGTTCGCGGGCACCGTCGACTGGTCGGGGAGCGGGTCGCCGTTGCCGTCGAGCAGGGTGACGTTGTTGGCGCAGCTCGCCATCTCGGTCGCCCGTTCCCGGTACGTGGTGAACAGGCCGGGGAAGTCCATGAGGCCGGAGGCGCCGACCTTCGCGGCGGCCTCGCGGGTGCTGAGTTCGATGCGCGGGGTGGCGTCGTACGCGGCGCCCTGGGCGTCGACGTGGGTGTTGGCCGCGGCGCCGTTGCCGTCGGTGTCCAGGGCCTGCCCGCCGGTCATGTCGCCGATCTTGACGTAGCCGTTCTGGAGGACCTTGAGGACGCCGGACGGGTCGCTCTGGTCGTAGCGGACCCGGCCGCCGACGAGCAGCGCGGTGGGCTGCGTGTCGCCGGGGGCGACGAAGGACCCCGCGGTGTTCAGCGAGACGTTGTAGCCGGCGCCGAAGCGGAGGTCACCGCCGACGGCGACCGGGCCCTCCGACTCGGTGCTGCCGAGGTAGGCGTCGTCCTCGGTGACGACCCCGAAGCCGTTACTGCCCGCGACGGGGTTGCCGACCGAGACGGTGTCACGGGCCGGGGCGGCGGGCGCGGAGCTGACCGGTGAGGCGGCCACCAGAGCGCAGGCGCACACGGCGCCGGTCGCCGCCACGGCCACCGGGACAGCGGTCCTGATCAGGTTTGTCATACCGGCCGACGCTAGGGACGGCGGGCGGCGCCGTGCGGCAGGTCGCGCCGGGGCACGCTCAGGACAACCCGTGTGACCCACAGGCTGTCGGTGCAGGCGGCTACGCTCGCGGCATGGCTGTCAACACGTCCCCGGACACCCCGGTCCCCGTCGGTGAGGTGTCCCGGCTGATCGGCGGATGGATCGACCGGCTCGGTGCCGTGTGGGTCGAGGGGCAGATCACGCAGCTGTCCCGGCGGCCCGGCGCGGGGGTCGTGTTCCTGACGCTGCGCGATCCGTCGCACGACATCTCCGTCTCGGTCACCTGCTACCGACAGGTGTTCGACGCGGTGGCGGACGTGGTCCGCGAGGGGTCCCGGGTCGTCGTGCACGCGAAGCCGGAGTGGTACGCGCCGCGCGGCCAGCTCTCGCTGCGGGCCGCCGAGATCCGGCCCGTCGGCGTCGGTGAGCTGCTCGCGCGTCTGGAGATGCTGAAGAAGTCGCTGGCGGCCGAGGGGCTGTTCGCGGCCGACCGCAAGAAGCCGCTGCCGTTCCTGCCGCAGCTGATCGGCCTGGTCTGCGGGCGGGCGTCGGCGGCCGAGCGCGACGTCCTGGAGAACGCGCGGCACCGCTGGCCCGCCGTCCGCTTCGAGGTGCGCAATGTGCCGGTGCAGGGCGTGCACGCGGTGCCGCAGGTCGTCCAGGCGGTCAAGGAGCTGGACGCGCTGGACGAGGTCGACGTGATCGTCGTGGCGCGCGGCGGCGGCAGCGTGGAGGACCTGTTGCCGTTCTCGGACGAGCAGCTGGTGCGGACCGTGGCGTCGTGCCGGACGCCGGTCGTCTCCGCGATCGGGCACGAGCCGGACAACCCCCTGCTCGACTACGTCGCCGACCTGCGGGCCTCCACCCCGACCGACGCCGCCAAGAAGGTGGTGCCGGACGTCGGTGAGGAGTACGAGCGGGTGCGGTTCCTGCGGGACCGGGCCCGGCGCAGCGTGGAGGCGTTCCTCGACCGGGAGGAGCGGGGGCTCGCCGCGGCGCTGGCCCGGCCCTCGATAGAGGACCCGCACCGGATGGTCGACGACCGCGAGGCGCAGATCACGGCGCTGACCGAGCGCAGCCGCCGCACCCTCGGCCATCTCCTGGACCGCGCCGAGTCGGAGCTGACGCACACGCACGCGCGCGTGGTCGCCCTCTCCCCGGCCGCCACCCTCAAGCGGGGCTACGCGGTCCTTCAGAAGGCCGACGGCCACGTGGTGCGCGGCCCGGACGAGACGGCGGGCGGCGAGGAGCTGCGGGCCCGGGTCGCCGAGGGCGAGTTCACCGTACGAGTCACAGAAACCGAAGCGTGAGGACGGACAACAGCATGACCACGAAGGCGGCCGACGAGGCGCTCGGCTATGAGCAGGCCCGGGACGAACTGATCGATGTCGTACGGCGGTTGGAGGCCGGTGGCACGTCCCTGGAGGAGTCGCTCGCGCTGTGGGAGCGGGGCGAGGAGCTGGCGAAGGTGTGCCGGCGCTGGCTGGACGGGGCGCGGGCCCGGCTCGACGCGGCGCTGGCCGAGGAGGCCGACGGGGACGGGGCGGAGGGCGACCCGGAGGAGTGACCGCTGCGGCCTCGCGGGCCCTTGTGAAGAGGGTCACGAGGGTGTTTGTTGAAAGTTGAACCTCATCGGCGTAGGGTCGGGGACATCAGTTGATCCGTACGAGAAGGTTGATCAATGTCCCTCGTTCTTGACTCCGCCGCCCAGGACCTGCTCTTCCGCGAGGCCCGCACCGCGAACACCTTCACCGACGAGCCGGTGACCGACGAGCAGGTCCAGGCGATCTACGACCTGGTCAAGTACGGCCCGACCGCCTTCAACCAGTCGCCGCTGCGCATCACCCTGGTCCGCTCCCCCGAGGCCCGCGAGCGCCTCGTGAAGCACATGGCCGAGGGCAACCAGCCGAAGACCGCCTCGGCCCCGCTGGTCGCGATCCTCTCCGCGGACAACGAGTTCCACGAGGAGCTTCCGCAGCTGCTCCCGCACTTCCCGCAGGCCAAGGACGCGTTCTTCTCCGAGCGCCCGGTCCGCGAGCAGGCCGCGCTGGTCAACGCCACGCTGCAGGCCGGCTACTTCATCATGGGCGTGCGTGCCGCCGGTCTGGCCGCGGGCCCGATGACCGGCTTCGACTTCGCCGGCGTCCAGAAGGAGTTCCTGGACGACGACCACACCCCCCTGATGGTCATCAACATCGGCAAGCCCGGCGACAACGCCTGGTTCCCCCGTTCCCCGCGCCTCGAGCTCGACCAGGTCATCACCACGGTCTGAGCCCCCACGCACCCGAAAGGGCCCCGGCTTCCCCCAGAAGCCGGGGCCCTTTCGCATGATGAGATGCCGCACGAAGTGCGCGTCTCAGGGGCGCGAGGAACTGCGCGAGAAGCGGCCACCGGGCCGCACACGAACGACAACCCGGGTGCGGGCGACCGCGCGACACGTCACACCGACGTGTCGCGCTCCATCTTCAGCGCCTCGGCCATCTTCGTCAGGCCGTCGAAGCCCGCCGTGCCGGTCACCACCGTCGTGGCGTTCTTCTGCTTCAGGACCAGGGCGTCGTACTTCTCGCCCGTGTAGCGCTGCCACCGCGCGCCGTTGATGGTCTGCTCGTGGCGGGTCTCCTCGGCGCCCTGGCTCGCCTCGTCGATGAAACGGGTCGGCTTGTCGGTCGACTGCTCGACGGCGATGTACTGGCCGTCGGGGTCGAGGAAGCCGAGGTGCCAGGCCTCGTTGCCCTCGCCGTCGTAGCGCACGGACGTGGGCTTCCACGACTTCGCCAGGCCCTCGGGGGCGGCCACCGGATAGGAGGCCGCGCGGCGGGCCGAGAGCAGCTCCACCCGGTAGTCCACGCGCTTGACAGGCGTCTCCTTGGAATCGTCGTGCGGGACGAACACGTAGATCACGCCCGCCGCCACGACGCAGACACCCAGGGACAGCACCAGGCTGCCCACCGTCTTCTTGCCATTTCTTCCTGCCACCCGCCCATCGTCGCAGGTGGCCGAACGATCTCCGCCGGGAGGTCCCCGTTCGCGGCCCGGTATGCACACCGATGTGCATACCTGTCATGAACGTATCCGCTCATTCGTGGGGCGGTCTGCTCAGATTGTCGTACGAGCGATAGAGTCGGGGCACATCAACCCTCATCCGGCCGTCGTCGTATCCCGGCAGGAAACGCCGGAACAGAAAGGTGCGTCTCGATGACCGAGCATCAGCATCACCAGCTGCCGTCCGAACTCGAGGTTCCTTCCGAGGCCCCCGACCGCAACCTCGCCCTGGAACTGGTCCGCGTCACCGAGGCGGCCGCCATGGCCGCCGGCCGCTGGGTCGGGCGCGGCGACAAGAACGGGGCGGACGGCGCCGCCGTGCGCGCCATGCGGACCCTCGTCTCCACCGTGTCGATGAACGGTGTCGTCGTCATCGGCGAGGGCGAGAAGGACGAGGCCCCGATGCTGTTCAACGGGGAGCACGTCGGGGACGGGACCGGCGCCGAGGTCGACATCGCCGTCGACCCGATCGACGGCACGACGCTCTGCGCGAAGGGCATGCCGAACGCGATCGCGGTGCTGGCCGCCGCCGACCGCGGCACGATGTTCGACCCGTCCGCCGTCTTCTACATGGACAAGCTGGTCACCGGCCCGGAAGCCGCGGACTACGTGGACATCAACGCCCCGGTGTCGGTGAACATCCGCCGGGTCGCCAAGGCGAAGCGGCGCGCCCCCGAGGACGTCACCGTCGTCATCCTCGACCGGCCGCGCCACGAGGGCATGATCAAGGAGATCCGGGAGACCGGCGCCCGGATCAAGCTGATCTCGGACGGCGATGTCGCCGGTTCGATCCTCGCCGTGCGCGAGGGCACCGGCATCGACCTGATGCTCGGCATCGGCGGTACGCCGGAGGGCATCATCTCCGCCTGCGCCATGAAGTGCCTGGGCGGTGTGATCCAGGGCAAGCTGTGGCCCAAGGACGACGAGGAGCGGCAGCGGGCGCTCGACGCCGGGCACGACCTGGACCGGGTGCTGTCCACCGACGACCTGGTCTCCGGGGAGAACGTGTTCTTCGTGGCCACCGGCATCACGGACGGCGAGCTGCTGCGCGGGGTCCGGTACCAGTCCGAGGGGGCGACCACGTCGTCCCTCGTGATGCGGTCCAAGTCCGGGACCATCCGGCAGATCGACTCGGAGCACCGGCTGAGCAAGCTGCGCGCCTACTCCGCGATCGACTTCGACCGGGCCAAGTAGCGGGCCCGGATCTCGGCTGAGGGCGCCCCGTCGCACGGGGCGCCTTTTTGCGCCTCGGCGCTTGCTAGCCTGCCGCCGCCACCGGGCGCCCCGTGTTCTTGAGCTCCACGTCGCGGCGGCGCCTGCGGGCGAGGACGACGCGGCGTTCGGCCGCCGTCAGGCCGCCCCAGACCCCGTACGGCTCCGGCTGGAGCAGGGCGTGCTCGCGGCACTCGACCAGGACCGGGCAGCGGGCGCAGACCCGCTTGGCCGCCTCCTCGCGCGCGAGGCGCGCGGCGGTGGGCTCCTTGGATGGGGCGAAGAACAGTCCCGCCTCGTCGCGCCTGCACACGGCCTCCGTGTGCCACGGTGCGTCCTGATCGCGGTCCCGCACGGGCACCCGCTGCTGCGGAACGGCGGCTACCTGCGAGGACTGATGCGGCGGATGCAGCACGGTCTACTCCTGACGACGGCTTACGGCGGCTTTCGCGAGCTTCAGAGGCAACAGGGTCGATCGCTGAACGACCGGTAGACGATGCCCCAAGCTCTACCCGCTGTGTCGACGCCTATGCACTGAGTTCCGAAGCACGGAAGTTCCCGAGGGCGTACGGGAGTTCAGCCGCAGGCTTCCGGCGGGCTCAGCCGAAGTGCTTGCGCAGGTGCTTCTCGATCTTCGCGACGATCTTTCCGCGCTTGGGTCTCGCCTCGACGCTGCCGAGCACCGCGGCGCCGTCGACATAGACGACCGGGGCGTCCGGCTCCGGCGCGTCCAGCGCGTCCACGTCGAAGCTGCCGAGGATGCCGCCGCCGCTGCCGCGCAGCGAGATGTTCTCCGGGACGCGGATGTCGACGCTGCCGAAGACGGAGACCGCCTTGATGTAGACCTGCGGGTACTCGAAGATCGCCTCGCTGAGGTCGATCTCCACGCTGCCGAACACGGCGTACGCGTGCGTGCGCCGGCCCACGCGCCAGCGGCCCCTGCGGGTGGTGGAGCTGAACACCGCCACCAGGTTCTCCCCCGGCAGCGGCGGGATGGTGCCGGGCGCCGGCCGGTCCGGCGCCGCGGAGGCGACGGACGGTCCGCCCGCGTGCGCGCCGGGCAGATCCCTGACCAGCGGCTCCAGCTCACCGACCGTCTTGGCGCGGTACACCCCGTCGATCCGCTCGGCGTGCTCCTCCGCGTCGAGCCGGCCCTCCGCCAGCGCCTCGCGCAGGATGTCCGCGACGCGGTCGCGGTCCGCGTCGGACGCGCGCAGGTCGGTCGGCTCCGCCACGGGGGCGCTGGGCTCGGGGCTCTTTTGAAGGTCCACGACAGCAGCGTACCCAAACGCGATAGATCGCGACTAGGGTGCGCGGGCACCGAACCGGGACCGACTGAGCCTTACCTCACAGGCCCGGCCGCGCGAGCAGGTTCTAACCTGGTTGGCGCTGCCAACGGATGCCAGCTGCCACCGGTCGAAAGAGGAATGGGCGAGATGCCTGAGTTCGCGTACACCGATCTGCTCCCCCAGGGCGAGGACACCACCCCGTATCGCCTGGTGACCTCGGAGGGTGTCTCCACCGCCGAGGGGCCGGACGGCCGTACGTTCCTGAAGGTCGAGCCGGAGGCGCTGCGCAAGCTCGCCGAAGAGGCGATCCACGACATCCAGCACTACCTGCGCCCGGCCCACCTCGCGCAGCTGCGCCGCATCGTCGACGACCCCGAGGCGTCGAACAACGACAAGTTCGTGGCGCTCGACCTGCTGAAGAACGCGAACATCGCGGCGGCGGGCGTGCTCCCGATGTGCCAGGACACCGGCACCGCGATCGTCATGGGCAAGCGCGGGCAGAACGTGCTGACCGAGGGCGCGGACGAGAAGGCGCTCTCCAAGGGCATCTACGACGCCTACAAGAACCTGAACCTGCGCTACTCGCAGATGGCCCCGCTGAACATGTGGGACGAGAAGAACACCGGCTCGAACCTGCCCGCGCAGATCGAGCTGTACGCGACCGACGGCGGCGCCTACAAGTTCCTGTTCATGGCCAAGGGCGGCGGCTCGGCCAACAAGTCGTTCCTCTACCAGGAGACGAAGGCCGTCCTGAACGAGGCCTCCATGATGAAGTTCCTGGAGGAGAAGATCCGCTCGCTCGGCACGGCCGCGTGCCCGCCGTACCACCTCGCCATCGTCGTCGGCGGTACGAGCGCCGAGTACGCGCTGAAGACCGCCAAGTACGCCTCCGCGCACTACCTGGACAACGTGCCCTCCGAGGGCTCCGCGCTCGGCCACGGCTTCCGGGACAAGGAGCTGGAGGAGAAGGTCTTCGAGCTGACGCAGAAGATCGGCATCGGCGCGCAGTTCGGCGGCAAGTACTTCTGCCACGACGTGCGCGTGGTGCGCCTGCCGCGGCACGGCGCCTCCTGCCCGGTCGCCATCGCCGTCTCCTGCTCGGCCGACCGCCAGGCCGTCGCGAAGATCACCGCCGAGGGCGTCTTCCTGGAGCAGCTGGAGACCGACCCGGCGCGCTTCCTGCCCGAGACCACCGACGAGCACCTGGAAGAAGAGGGCGATGTCGTGAACATCGACCTCAACCAGCCGATGGACGCGATCCTCGCCGAGCTGACCAAGTACCCGGTCAAGACCCGGCTCTCCCTGACCGGCCCGCTCGTCGTCGCCCGTGACATCGCGCACGCCAAGATCAAGGAGCGGCTGGACGCGGGCGAGGAGATGCCCCAGTACCTGAAGGACCACCCGGTGTACTACGCGGGCCCCGCGAAGACGCCCGAGGGCTACGCGTCGGGCTCCTTCGGCCCGACCACGGCCGGCCGGATGGACTCCTACGTGGAGCAGTTCCAGGCCGCGGGCGGCTCCAAGGTGATGCTGGCCAAGGGCAACCGCTCCCAGCAGGTCACCGACGCGTGCGACGCGCACGGCGGCTTCTACCTCGGCTCGATCGGCGGCCCGGCCGCCCGTCTCGCCCAGGACTGCATCAAGAAGGTCGAGGTCGTCGAGTACGAGGAGCTCGGCATGGAGGCGGTCTGGAAGATCGAGGTCGAGGACTTCCCGGCGTTCGTCGTCGTCGACGACAAGGGCAACGACTTCTTCCAGAACCCGGCCCCCGAGCCGACCTTCACGACCATCCCGGTGCGCGGCCCCGGCCTGGCCTGACCGCACGCGCGCCTCACGCGCGTATCCGCCGGACGGGCCCGAGCCCCCTTCATCGGTCCGTCCGGCTCAGCGCCGGGAACACCGGCGCGGGTGCACGTGCTGTACCGGGTATGACCGACTACCGCATCGAGCACGATTCCATGGGCGAGGTCCGTGTCCCCGCCGCCGCCAAGTGGCGGGCCCAGACCCAGCGCGCCGTGGAGAACTTCCCCGTCTCCGGACAGCGCCTGGAGCGCGCCCACATCGAGGCCCTGGCCCGTATCAAGGGCGCGGCCGCGAAGGTCAACGCCGAGCTGGGGGTGCTCGACAAGGACATCGCCGGCGCCATCGCGGACGCGGCGGCCGAGGTCGCCGAGGGCCGCTGGGACGACGAGTTCCCGGTCGACGTCTTCCAGACCGGCTCCGGCACCTCGTCGAACATGAACACGAACGAGGTGCTGGCCACCCTGGCCACCGAGCGCCTGGGCCGTGACGTGCACCCGAACGACCACGTCAACGCCTCTCAGTCGTCGAACGACGTCTTCCCCTCCTCGATCCACATCGCCGCGACGGCCGCCGTCACGCACGACCTGATCCCGGCCCTGGAGCACCTCGCCGCGTCCCTGGAGCGCAAGGCGGAGGAGTTCGCCGACGTCGTGAAGTCGGGCCGTACGCACCTGATGGACGCGACGCCGGTGACGCTGGGCCAGGAGTTCGGCGGGTACGCGGCGCAGATCCGCTACGGCGTCGAGCGCCTCACCGCCTCGCTCCCCCGCCTCGCCGAACTGCCGTTGGGCGGCACGGCGGTCGGTACGGGGATCAACACGCCGCCCGGGTTCTCCCCGGCCGTGATCGCCGAGGTGGCCCGCGCCACCGGGCTTCCGCTGACCGAGGCCCGCGACCACTTCGAGGCGCAGGGCGCGCGCGACGGCATCGTGGAGACCAGTGGACAGCTGCGCACCATCGCGGTCGGCCTGACGAAGATCGCCAATGATCTGCGGTGGGCGGCGTCCGGTCCGCGCACGGGCCTCGCCGAGATCAACCTCCCCGACCTCCAGCCCGGTTCCTCGATCATGCCGGGCAAGGTGAATCCGGTCATTCCCGAGGCGACGCTGATGGTCGCCGCTCAGGTGATCGGCAACGACGCGACCGTGGCCACGGCGGGTGCGGCGGGCAATTTCGAGCTGAACGTGATGCTTCCGGTGATCGCCAAGAATGTCCTGGAATCGATCAGGCTGCTCGCCAACGTCTCGCGGCTCCTCGCCGACCGCACGGTCGACGGCATCACCGCCAACCGCGAGCGCGCCCGCGAGTACGCCGAGTCGTCCCCGTCGGTCGTGACCCCGCTGAACAAGTACATCGGCTACGAGGAGGCGGCCAAGGTCGCCAAGAAGTCCCTAGCGGAGCGGAGGACCATCCGCGAGGTCGTCCTGGAGGGCGGCTACGTCGAGCGCGGCGACCTGACGGAGGCCCAGTTGGACGAGGCGCTCGATGTCCTGCGGATGACCCGTCCGTAACGACTGATGGCCGGATGACGTAATCGTGACGCCGGTCGCTGCCGTCGTATGCCAGCGGCACCTAATATCTGTCCATGACAGACAACGACCGGACGGGCGAGGGGCGCTGGGCGCCCGGTGAGCGGATCCTGTGGCGTTATCGCGCCAATACGGGACACCCTGATTCCGGCCCGGTCCACATCTGCCGTCCGGTCACCGTCGTCCAGGACACCGACGAACTCCTCGCCGCCTGGATGGCCCCCGGCACCGAGTGCGTCCGGCCGGTGCTCGCGGACGGCACCCCGCTGCACCGCGAGCCGCTGGCGACGCGCTACACCAAGCCGCGCGTGGTGCGCCGCGACCGCTGGTTCGGCGCGGGCGTGCTGAAGCTGGCGCGCCCCGGCGAGCCGTGGTCGGTGTGGCTGTTCTGGGAGCAGGGCTGGCGCTTCCGCAACTGGTACGTGAACCTCGAACAGCCGCGGACCCGCTGGTCGGGCGGGGTCGACTCCGAGGACCACTTCCTCGACCTGTCGGTGTACGAGGACCGGAGCTGGCGCTGGCACGACGAGGACGAGTTCGCGCAGGCCCAGGCGGTCGGCCTGATGAGCGCGGAGCAGGCCCGGCGGGTGCGGGAGGCGGGCGCGCGGGCGGTCGAGGTGATCGAGGGCTGGGGCCATCCGTTCGCCGACGGCTGGGAGCGCTGGCGCCCCGATCCGGCGTGGCCGGTGCCGGAGCTGCCCGCCGACTGGGACCGTACGCCCGCGCATGTGTCCTCATGAGACCCTTGATGCGCCCCCGGGGAGGAAACGTAGGATCGTCCTCCGCAAGAGCGGACACCCTGCAGATGTGTGGAGTTCAGGCAGCAACTCTTCGCACGCGTAGTGGGTCTGACACGATGTCAACGAGGTCATCGAGGGGTGGCGGGACCGTGAGCGTGGGTGGACCGGACGGCGTGCACCGTCAACTCAGCCTGCCTCCACCCGAGATGGCCGACAGACACCTGCCCGCAGACGTCTCCGTACCGTGCGGCGCCGGGATTCCGTTCCCTGGGCACGCGTTCCGGGTATCGGCCTTTCTGCAGGCACCAGTGGCACGGCGCGCAGCCCCGGACGGACGGATTCGACACGCGTGACGGAGCACTCAGCCTCTTATCAAGGCTCCCACGAAGGCCGCCATCACGGCATGGCGGCCCGCCCCGCGGACCCTCGCGCGGCGCTGCGGCACACCCCGCAGTCCGCCGAGGGCTCCAGCGGGTTACCGGAACAGCCGCGCCGCTCCGCCACGCCCTCATCCACGGCGGACGCCTCCGACGCCGCGGGCGCCGAGCACTCGCAGCCGCGGACGCCGTCGCCCGAGCCGGTGCGCCCCGATCCGTCCGGTCCGCCGGACGGCGCCGAGCGGCGCTCCGGGCAGCCGCGTCCGACGGGCCAGCCGGTGGCGATGCGCCGGGACGGGGACCGGCTGCGGTTCGTGGGCGCCGCGACCCGGCGGATCGCGCGCGGTATCGACCTCGACGAGATCGTGATGGGCCTGTGCCGGGCCACGGTGCCGACGTTCTCCGACGCGATCCTGGTCTATCTCCGCGAGCCGCTGCCCGTCGGTGACGAGCGGCCGACGGGCCCGATGGTGCTCCGTCTGCGCCGCACCGACCGGATCCCCGACGCCGACGACGTCGACACCGAGAACGGCTCGATCCTGACCGTGCCGCTCGCGCCGCAGACGGAACTGGCAGCGGGCAGTTCCGAGTTGTGCGAGGTGCGGGTCGGCGGCGCGCTCGCCGAGGTGCTGCGCGGCGTGCGCCCGGTGTTCGCGAACACGACGGCCGCGCAGGCCGCGCTGCCCGAACTCCTGGGCGGCGAGCCGTCGCTGCCGACCGGGCAGCGGGTCATCCTGGCTCCGCTGCGCGGGCGCCGCAGGGTGATCGGGGCCGCGGTCTTCCTGCGCCGCCAGGACCGGATCGCCTTCGACCCCGACGACCTGCTGGTGGCCGGGCAGCTGGCGACGCACAGCGCGCTCGGCATCGACAAGGCGGTCCTGTACGGGCGCGAGGCGTACATCGCCGACGAGTTGCAGCGCACCATGCTCCCGGAGACCCTGCCGCGTCCGACGGGCGTCCGGCTGGCCTCGCGCTATCTGCCGGCGGCGGAGACGGCGCGGGTCGGCGGCGACTGGTACGACGCGATCCCGCTGCCGGGCAGCCGGGTCGCCCTGGTCGTCGGTGACGTCATGGGGCACTCGATGACGTCGGCGGCCATCATGGGCCAGCTGCGCACGACGGCGCAGACCCTCGCGGGGCTCGACCTGCCGCCGCAGGAGGTCCTGCACCATCTCGACGAGCAGGCGCAGCGGCTCGGCACCGACCGCATGGCGACCTGCATGTACGCGGTCTACGACCCGGTCTCGCACCGCATCACGATCGCCAACGCCGGGCATCCGCCGCCGGTCCTGCTGCACCTGGGCGGGCGCGCGGAGGTGCTGCGGGTGCCGCCGGGCGCCCCGATCGGCGTCGGCGGCGTCGACTTCGAGGCCGTGGAGCTGGACGCGCCCGCCGGGGCGACCCTGCTCCTCTACACGGACGGGCTCGTCGAGTCCCGGCTGCGTGACGTGTGGACGGGCATAGAGCAGCTGCGCGAACGGCTGGCGAACACGGCCCAGTTGACGGGCCCGGACCATCCGCCGCCCCTGGAGGCCCTCTGCGACGAGGTGCTGGACATGCTCGGCCCGGGCGACCGGGACGACGACATCGCGCTGCTCGCCGCCCGCTTCGACGGGATCGCGCCGAGCGATGTCGCGTACTGGTTCCTGGAACCGGAGGACGCCGCGCCCTCCCGGGCCCGGCGCCTCGCGCGCAGCGCGCTGGCCCGCTGGGGCCTGGAGGAGCTGACCGACTCCGTCGAGCTGCTGGTCAGCGAGGTCGTCACGAACGCGGTGCGGTACGCGTCCCGGCCGGTGACGCTGCGGCTGCTGCGCACCGACGTACTGCGCTGCGAAGTCGGCGACGACGTACCGCAGTTGCCCCGGCAGCGGCAGGCGCGCGCCACCGACGAGGGCGGCCGCGGCCTGTTCCTGGTGAACCGTCTCGCCAGACGCTGGGGCGCCACCCGGCTGTCCACCGGCAAGGTGGTCTGGTTCGAGCTGGCGCGGCCGGGCGGCGGCGCCTCGTAGGGCGCGCGAGGGCTGTGCAGGAACGCCGAAGGGGCGCCGGAGAACATCCGGCGCCCCTTCGGCGTACCGCCCTGGCTACTGCTCTTCTCTGCCGTTCACCGGGTTCTCCGGGATCTCGATCGTCGGGGAGTCCGACGGCGGCGGCTCCTCCGTCGTCGGCGTCTGGGTCGGCGTCTGGGTCGTCGGCTCCTGGCTCGGCGTCGTCGGCGTCTGGCTCGGCGCCTTCGTCGTCGGCGTCTGGCTCGGCGTCTGGCTCGGCGTGTCGCTCGGCGTGACCGGGGCGGACGTCGTGGGCTTGACGCCCGCGCCCATGTCCGTGTCCAGGCTGAACTTGCCGCTGGAGCCGGTCGCGTTGAAGGTGTACTGCGCCCAGATCTGGGCCGGGAACGCGCCACCGTTGACCCGGCCGCCGCCGGCCGCGCCGCTCAGCGAGACCTGACCGCCCTTGCCGACCGGTGTCTTCTTGTCGTCGCAGGACAGGGTGCGCTTCCCGGCGGCCTCACCGAACAGGCCGACGGAGGTCACGAGGTCCGGGGTGTAGCCGGTGAACCAGGCCGAGCGGTTGCAGTCCGACGTACCCGTCTTGCCCGCCACCTGCTGGCCGTCGCGCGCCGGGTTGTCGCGGACCGACGCCTTCGCCGTACCGTCGTCGACCACGCCGGTCAGCACCGAGGTGACCGAGTCGGCGACCCCGTGCTCCAGGACCTGGCTGCCGATGGCGTCCGGCAGCGATTCCTTCGAGCCCCCGTAGGACACCGACTTGAGGAGCTTCGGGGTGACCTTCTTGCCGTGGTTGTCGAGCGTCGCGTAGACCCCGGCCATCTCCAGCGGGCTCGCGCCCATGGTGCCGAGGGTCTGGGCGTAGTACGGCTTGAGGTCGTCGGAGTTCATGCCGAGCGCCTTGGCCGTCTCCATGACCTTGTCCATGCCGACGTCGGCGCCCATCTGGGCGAAGACGGAGTTGATGGACTTGTTCATGGCGGTCTGCACGGTGACCGGCCCGTAGTCCTGGTCGTCCTCGTTCGGCGGGGCGAAGCCGACCTTCGTGCCGCCTTCCTCCACCGGGCGCTTGCTCGTGCCGTCGTAGCTGGTGCTCGCCTTGATCTGCTGGCCGGACTCGTTCTCGGCGCCGTCGGCGAGGGCCGCCGCCAGGATGATCGGCTTGAACGTGGAGGCGGGCTGGTAGTCGGCGCGCGTGGCGTTGTTGGTGTAGTGCCCGGGGTAGCCCTCGCCGCCGTACATCGCGAGGACCTTGCCGGTCTTCGGGTCGACCGACACCGCTCCGGCCTGCACGTCCGCGTCGGTCTTGCTGTGCTTGGTGTCCAGCTTGTCGGTCAGCTGGTCCTTGACCGACTTCTCCAGCTGCTGCTGCTTCTTGCGGTCGATGTTGAGGGTGATCGTGTAGCCGCCGGCGTCGAACTTCTCCTTGGGGATGTCGAGGTCCTTGATGGCCTCGGCCTTCGCGGCCTCGTAGAGATAGCCCTCCTGGCCGGTGAGGCCGGAGGCGGCCTTCGGCTTGTGCGGCGTGGGGAAGGTGTAGTCCTTGCGCTTGCCCGCGTCGAGCCAGTGCATCTCGACCATGTTGTCGAGGACGTAGTTCCAGCGGGCCTTGACGAGCTTCTTGCCGGTGGGGGTGGCGCTCGAATAGTCGTACTGGCTGGGGGCCTGGAGCAGCGCGGCCAGGTACGCGCCCTGGTTCGGGCTCAGCTTCGAGGCGTCGATCCCGTAGTACGCCTGCGCGGCGGCCTGGATGCCCCAGGCGCCGCGGCCGTAGTAGCTGGTGTTGATGTACCCGGCGAGGATCTCTTCCTTGGAGTACTGCCGCTCCACCTTCAGCGAGATGACCAGTTCCTTCAGCTTGCGCGTGACGGTCTGGTCCTGCGTGAGGTAGTAGTTCTTCACGTACTGCTGGGTGATCGTCGAACCACCCTGCTTGCCCTTGCCGGACAGGGTGTTGAACAGACCGCGGGCGGTGCCCTTCAGGTCGACGCCCTTGTCGGTGTAGAACGACTTGTTCTCGGCGGCGACGAAGGAGCGCTGCACCTCGGGGGTGAGCTCCGACAGGTCGACGATCTCGCGGTTGACGTCGCCGGTGCGGGCCATGACGCTGCCGTCGCTGTACTTGAAGACGTTGCTCTGTAGCTTCGCCTGGTTGTTCCCGTCGGGGACGTCGATGATCATGTAGAGCACGACGAACGCGCCCATGCAGAGCAGCACGACGCCGAAGAAGGCGCCCAGGATCTTCTTCCAGGTGAACATCCTGCGTATGAACCCCCGGTCGTCCTTGCTCTTCCTACGGTCCGCGCGCCCGCCCTCGGCACGGTGTCCCGTCGCAGGGGCGGGCGCGGCACGGCGTGCGCCCCCGCGCTGCCGTGCCCGCCGCTCTTCCGCTCGGCCCATGACGTCTACCGCTCCGCATCTCGTCGTTCTCGGCGTGCTCCGGTGCGCGGATCATGCCGCACCGGCCTGTGAACCCGGCCCTTCCACCCCCAGCAGGCCTAATCAGTGCATGAAGCTAACACCGCGCCTACCGACCAAAACCGGACCGTCCGGGCTTTTCGGGACGTGACAATCAGCACGCGCCCCAAGAGATCCGACGAGCAACAGGTGCGTAAGGTTGCCGTTCGGGTTAAAGTGATATCACTTTGCTAGACAGGGTCCGCGTCACCTCCGGCGTGAACCAGCAGCTCAGCAAGGCTTCAGGGAAACGGGGACAGTCATGCCCGAGACGGACGCCACACCCGACGTGCCGCAGATGCCCAGGACCGGCGTGCGCGAATTCACGGCCACCAGCATCGGCGGCGGTCTCGCCCTGCTGCTCGGCCTCGTCGGACTCGTCGTCGGGGCGGGGCTCGTCGCCGTCGGCGCGGGGCTCGACTCGAACGGCGCCAAGGCCGTCCTGATCGCGGTGGGCATCGTGCTCGCGATCGCCGCCGTCTTCGCCATGTGCGGGCTGAACATGGTGGCGCCGGGCGAGGCCCGCGTCGTCCAGCTCTTCGGCCGCTACCGGGGCACGATCCGCACCGACGGCCTGCGCTGGGTGAACCCGCTCACCTCGCGCACCAAGATCTCGACGCGCGTACGCAACCACGAGACGGCCGTCCTCAAGGTCAACGACGCCTACGGCAACCCGATCGAGCTCGCCGCGGTCGTGGTGTGGAAGGTCGAGGACACCGCGCAGGCCACCTTCGAGGTCGACGACTTCCTGGAGTTCGTCTCCACGCAGACCGAGGCGGCGGTCCGGCACATCGCGATCGAGTACCCGTACGACGCCCATGACGAGGGCGGCCTGTCGCTGCGCGGGAACGCCGAGGAGATCACCGAGAAGCTGGCCGTCGAGCTGCACGCGCGCGTGGAGGCGGCCGGGGTCCAGATCATCGAGTCCCGGTTCACGCACCTCGCGTACGCGCCGGAGATCGCCTCGGCGATGCTCCAGCGTCAGCAGGCCGGCGCCGTGGTCGCCGCGCGGCGGCAGATCGTGGACGGCGCGGTCGGCATGGTCGAGGCCGCGCTCGCCCGGATCTCCGAGCAGGACATCGTCGAGCTGGACGAGGAGCGCAAGGCCGCCATGGTCTCGAACCTGCTCGTGGTGCTCTGCGGGGACCGTGCGGCGCAGCCCGTGCTGAACACCGGGACGCTCTACCAGTGACTCCCCGCCCGCGTAAGCAGGTGCTGCTGCGCCTCGATCCCGCCGTGTACGACGCGCTCGCGCGGTGGGCCGGCGATGAGCTCCGCTCGGCGAACGCGCAGATCGAGTTTCTGCTGCGACGCGCTCTGGCCGATTCGGGCCGGCTCCCTGGCGGGGCCGGCCCGATCCCCCGACGGGGGCGTCCGCCTTCGAACCCGGACGGCGACGGCGGCCCCGCGACCGGCGGCTGACTTTCGACCGACGGCCGGTGGGGGCTGGTCGCGCAGTTCCCCGCGCCCCTGAGTTGAGCGAGCGCAGCTCGCTTCAGGGGCGCGGGGAACTGCGCGAGAGGCGGCCACCGGGCCGCAGACGAATGAGCGGCTATACACCCCGGGTATACACACGGTGTACAGTCGTCGTCATGTCCATCGGTCACACCCTTCTCGGGCTCCTCGAAGCCGGCCCCCGGCACGGCTACGACCTCAAGCGCACCTTCGACTCGACGTTCGGCCACGACAAGCCGCTGCACTACGGGCAGGTCTACTCGACCATGTCCCGCCTCCTGAAGAACGGCCTCGTGGAGGTCGACGGGATAGAGGCCGGCGACGGCCCGGAGCGCAAGCGGTACGCGATCACCGACGCCGGCATCACCGACGTACGGCAGTGGCTGGCGACCCCGGAGAAGCCGGAACCGTACCTCCAGTCGACGCTCTACACGAAGGTCGTCCTGGCGCTGCTGACCGAGCGCGACGCGGCGACGATCCTCGACACCCAGCGCGCCGAGCACCTGCGCCTGATGCGCATCCTCACGGACCGCAAGCGCAAGGGCGACCTCGCCGACCAGCTGATCTGCGACCACGCCCTGTTCCACCTGGAAGCCGACCTGCGCTGGCTCGAACTGACCGCCGCGCGCCTCGACCGTCTCGCCGCGGAGGTCCGTCCCGCATGACCCCCACGCCCGCCGGTGCCCTGCTCACCGCCACCGATCTGCACAAGGCGTACGGCCCGACGCCCGCGCTCGACGGCGCCTCGTTCTCCGTCCACCCCGGCGAGGTCGTCGCCGTCATGGGCCCCTCCGGCTCCGGCAAGTCGACGCTGCTGCACTGTCTGGCCGGCATCGTCACCCCGGACTCCGGCTCCATCACCTACGACGGCCGCGAGCTGACCACGCTGTCCGACGCCGAGCGCAGCGCCCTGCGCCGCACCGACTTCGGCTTCGTCTTCCAGTTCGGGCAGTTGGTCCCGGAGCTGACCTGCGTGGAGAACGTCGCGCTGCCGCTGCGGCTGAACGGCACCAAGCGCAAGGAGGCCGAGCGGCAGGCGGCCTCCTGGCTGGCGCGGCTTGAGGTCGACGACCTCGCCGCCAAGCGCCCCGGTGAGATATCGGGCGGCCAGGGCCAGCGCGTCGCCGTGGCCCGCTCGCTGGTCACCAACCCGCGCCTGCTCTTCGCCGACGAGCCGACCGGCGCCCTGGACTCCCTCAACGGCGAGCGGGTCATGGAGCTGCTGACCGAGGCCGCGCGCGGCGCGAACGCCGCCGTCGTCCTGGTCACGCACGAGGCCCGGGTCGCCGCCTACTCCGACCGCGAGATCGTCGTACGGGACGGCAAGTCGCGGGACATGGAGTTCGCCCGATGAGCTTCGCCCGCGACCTCGCCCTCGGCATGCGGTTCGCCGTGTCCGGCGGCCGCGAGGGCTGGATCCGCACCCTGCTCACCGCCGTGGGCGTGGCCCTCGGCGTGGCCGTGCTGCTCGGCGCGGCCTCGGTGCCGACGTTCATGCACGAGCGCGACGAGCGCGGCGACGCCCGCCTGTTGGGCGTCGGCGTCGACCACGTCCTCAAGCCCGCCGACGACACGATGATCGTCGCCAGCGCCTCGTCCGACTTCCGCGACGAGTTCGTCAGCGGCTCGTTGCTGCGCCCCGAGGGCGCGCACCCGCCGGTGCCTCCGGGTGTCGACAAACTGCCGGGCCCCGGCGAGATGGTGGTCTCGCCTGCCCTGAGGAAGCTCCTCGACTCCCCCGAGGGCAAGCTCCTCAAGGAGCGCTACGCCTACCGGATCGTCGGCACCATCGGCGACGCGGGCCTGGACACCCCCTTCGAGCTGTACTTCTACGCGGGCAGCGACACACTCAAGTACGGGACGAGCACCGCCCGCATCGACCACTTCGGGATGAGCTACAAGCGGCCCGCCCTCGACCCGAGCCTCATCGTGCTCATCGTGCTGGCCTGCGTCGTGCTGCTGGTCCCGGTCGCCATCTTCATCGCGACGGCCGTCCGGTTCGGCGGCGAGCGGCGCGACCGGCGCCTGGCCGCGCTGCGGCTGGTCGGCGCGGACGCCCGCACGACCCGGCGCACGGCGGCGGGCGAGGCCCTGTTCGGCACGCTCCTCGGTCTCGTCGTCGGCGTCGTCCTCTTCCTTGCGGGGCGGCAGTTGCTCGGGGTGGTGGAGATCTGGCGGCTGTCGGGGTTCCCCTCCGACTTCTCGCCCGTACCGGCCCTCGCCGTCCTCGTCCTGGTGGCCGTGCCGGTCTCCGCGGTCGCGGTCACGGTGTTCGCGCTGCGCTCGGTGACGATCGAACCGCTCGGTGTCGTACGCGGCGGACGCACCCGCTCCCGCCGCCTGTGGTGGCGGCTCGTGGTGCCGGTGGTCGGTGCCGCGCTGCTGCTGACGACGGGTTCGGTGTCGAGCCTCGGCTCGTTCGGCGTCTTCCAGACCTCCGCCGGCATCGCGCTCACCCTGATCGGCCTGGTCCTCGTCCTGCCGTGGCTGGTGGAGGCGGTCGTGCACCGGCTGCGCGGCGGCCCGGTGCCGTGGCAACTGGCCGTGCGCAGGCTCCAGTTGCACAGCACCGGCGCGAGCCGCGCAGTCGCCGGGATCACCATCGCGGTGGCGGGCGGCATCGCCCTGCAGATGTATCTGGGCGGGATCGACGGGAACTTCAGCGAGTCCACGGGCCAGGACACGACGCGAGCCCAGATCGGGACCAACGCCGACGTCACCTCCGGCCGCACGGCCGAGCGCATCGTGCGGGAGCTGGAGACGACCAAGGGCGTGCGCAAGGTGATCGGCACCATCGACAGCTCGATGACCCCGGTCGGCTCGAAGCCGAGCCCCGACGTCGCCCAGCCCACCGTGCCGCTCACCGTCGGCTCCTGCGGCACCCTGCGCGAGCTGGCGAAGCTGCCCTCCTGCAAGGACGGCGACGTCTTCCGGGTCACCGGGTCCGACTTCAACGACGACGACGAGACGCTGACCAGGGACGGCAAGCCGGGCGCCCGGCTCGTCATCGACGACCTCGGTACGAAGGCCCACTGGACGGTGCCGAAGGACGCCCGCACGGTCCCGTCCCGGCGCGCCCCGAACGGCCGGCACCTCGGCGGCATCCTCGCCACCCCGTCCACCGTCGACGTGCGCGACCTGACCAACGGGATGGTGAGCACGCAGATCCAGCTCGACCCGGACGTGCCGGACGCCGCCGAGTACGTCCGCAACACCGCCTACCGGCTCGACCCGACGATGAACGTCTCCGCGTTCCGGTCGGTCGCGTTCAACGACGAGTACGAGGCGATCCGGCGCGGCCTGTTCTCCGCCGCCGCCCTGACGATGACGCTGATCGCGGCGTCGCTGCTGGTCTCGCAGATCGAGCAACTCCGCGACCGCAGGCGCCTGTTGTCGATCCTCGTCGCCTACGGCACCCGCCGCTCGACCCTGGCCTGGTCGGTCCTGTGGCAGACGGCGATCCCGGTCGCCCTCGGCATGGTGGTGGCCGTCGGCGGCGGCCTGGCCCTCGGCACCCTGATGCTCCGCATGGTCGGCGCCCCGGTGACGGACTGGCTGGCGTTCCTGCCGCTGGCGGGCGTGGGCCTGGCCGCGATCGCGGCGGTCACCCTGCTGAGCCTGCCGCCGCTGTACCGCCTGATGCGCCCGGAGGGCCTGCGCACGGAGTAGGGCCCCGAAAGGGGCGCGGGGAACTGCGCGACCGGCCACACTCGACCGGCACCCGGCGGACGCGCGGAACCTCAGTCCCCCAGGATCCGAACGGGCAGCCCCCGCAGGGCATCCCGCAGGGCCGACCCCAACTCCCGGTACTCGGCGGAGCGAGCCGCGCCCGCGCGCATGGCGAGAGCCACCCTGCGCGTGGGCGCCGGCTCGGCGAAGTACCCGGTCAGCAGCTGACTGCTCCGGCTCGTCTCGACGGCCACGGCGGTACGGGGAAGAAGCGTCACCCCGAGCCCGCCGGCGACGAGTTGGACCAGGGTGGCGAGCCCGGCGGCGGTCGTGGTGACGGGAGCGTCACCACGGCCCGCCTCCCGGCAGATGTCCAGCGCCTGATCGCGCAGGCAGTGCCCCTCGTCGAGCAGCAGCAGATTCAGTTCGCGCAGCGCCTCGCGCGGAATCCCCTCACGGCCGCCCAGCCAGTGGTCGAGCGGCGTGACGAGCACGAAGTCCTCGTCGAACAGCGGGAGTTCGGCGATTCCGGGCACGCCGAGCGGCACGGCGAGCAGCAGCAGGTCGAGCCGTCCGGCCCCGAGCCCCTCGACCAGCGACGAGGTCTGCTCCTCGTGCACCTGGAGGTCCAGCTCCGGGTACGTCTCGTGCACGAGCCGCAGCACGGTCGGCAGCAGGTACGGGGCCACGGTCGGGATCACCCCGAGCCGCAGCGCGCCCGTGAACGGCGCCCGGACCGACTCGGCCTCCTCCATCAGCGCCCCGACCTCGTCGAGCACGGCGCGCGCCCGCACCGCGATCCGTTCCCCGGCGGGCGAGAGCAGCACCTTTCTCGTCGTACGCTCGACAAGGGTCACCCCCAGCACCTCCTCCAGGGCCGACACGGCTCCCGACAGCGCGGGCTGGCTCATCCCGATCCCCGCTGCGGCGTCCCGGAAGTGCAGATGCTCCGCGACCGCCGCGAACGCCCGCATTTGCGCGAGGCTCGGCTGCCTGCGCCGCCCACCCGCGGGCTTCCCCTTGCTGACGGCCACTGATAGCCACCTCCGATCAACACGACCGAGTCTAGCTATTTCCGTAATCAATGCACTCTGTGCCACGATCGCTCACAGTCCAACCCACAGAAAAGTCCCTCAAAAAGGGACCTTTCTAGCTGCAAGGAGAGCGCGTGCTCACTGTCGGTGACAAGTTCCCCGAGTTCGACCTGACCGCCTGCGTCTCGCTGGAGAAAGGCCAGGAGTTCGAGCAGATCAACCACAAGACCTACGAGGGCAAGTGGAAGATCGTGTTCGCGTGGCCCAAGGACTTCACCTTCGTGTGCCCCACCGAGATCGCCGCCTTCGGCAAGCTGAACGACGAGTTCGCCGACCGTGACGCGCAGGTCCTCGGCTTCTCCGGCGACTCCGAGTTCGTGCACCACGCCTGGCGCAAGGACCACCCGGACCTGACGGACCTGCCCTTCCCGATGCTGGCCGACTCCAAGCACGAGCTCATGCGTGACCTCGGCATCGAGGGCGAGGACGGCTTCGCGCAGCGTGCCGTCTTCATCGTCGACCAGAACAACGAGATCCAGTTCACGATGGTGACCGCCGGCTCCGTCGGCCGTAACCCCAAGGAGGTCCTGCGGGTCCTCGACGCGCTCCAGACGGACGAGCTCTGCCCGTGCAACTGGAGCAAGGGCGACGAGACCCTGGACCCGGTCGCGCTGCTCTCGGGCGAGTGACGGAAGGGTAGGGGTACTGACATGGCTCTCGACGAACTGAAGTCCGCCATACCGGACTACGCGAAGGACCTGAAGCTCAACCTGGGCTCGGTCATCGGCAACTCGGACCTGCCGCAGCAGCAGCTGTGGGGCACGGTCCTGGCGACCGCCATCGCGTCCCGCTCGCCGCACGTGCTGCGCGAGCTGGCGCCGGAGGCCGAGGCGAATCTGTCGCCGGAGGCGTTCAAGGCCGCGAAGTCGGCTGCCGCCGTCATGTCGATGAACAACGTCTTCTACCGCACGCGTCACCTGCTCTCGGACGACGAGTACGGGACGATGCGCGCCGGTCTGCGGATGAACGTCATCGGCAACCCCGGGGTCGACAAGGTCGACTTCGAGCTGTGGTCGTTCGCGGTCTCCGCGATCAACGGCTGCGGGATGTGCCTCGACTCGCACGAGCAGGTGCTGCGCAAGGCCGGGGTCGACCGGGAGGTCGTGCAGGAGGCGTTCAAGATCGCTTCTGTGATTCAGGCGGTGGCGGTCACGCTCGACGCGGAAGCCATCCTGGCGTAAGCGGGTCCATGGGTCGGCCCCGGCACGTATCTGTGCCGGGGCCGACCTTTTGCGTCTCGTCGCCGCGTGCGCACCGGTGGCCGCTTCTCGCGCAGTTCCCCGCGCCCCTGAGGCAGGCGCTTCGCGCCGCCTCCCCTAGAGGCCGCGGGGGCGCCTCTCTTGATGAGATGGCGCACGAAGTGCGCATCTCAGGGGCGCGGGGAACTGCGCGGCCGGCCACCACGGTGGCGCGCTCGGAGGACTGCCCAGGGGCCGGGGCGGTGTGCTCAGTTGGTGGGGGTGTCCGATGGTGGGGAGACCGGGGCCACCGGGGTGGCTGTGGCGCCGTGGGGGGACGGGGAGTGGCGGAGGGAGGCTTCCTGGGACCAGCTGCGGAGATAGCCGACGACGGTGTTGGTGACGGCGACCAGCGGGACGGCCACCACGGCGCCCCCGATGCCGGACACCATGCTGCCGGTGGCGACGGCGAGCACGACGGCCAGCGGATGGACCCGGACGGCACGGCCGAGGATGAACGGCTGGAGGATGTGCCCCTCGATCTGCTGCACGGCGAGCACGACGACCAGCACCATCACGGCGGTGAACACGCCCTGCGTGACCAGCGCGACGACGACGGCGAGCGCACCGGAGACCACGGCGCCGACGAGCGGGATGAACGCGAACAGGAAGATGAAGACGGCGAGCGGCACCGCCATCGGAACCCCGAGGAAGAAGATGCCGAGGCCGATGAAGATGGCGTCGATGAGGGCGACTATGACGGTCCCGCGGACATACGCGGTGAGCGTGCGCCAGGCCCGCGGCCCCGCCCCCGCGATCCCCGGCCGGGCCTGCGCGGGAACGAGCTTGAGGGTCCACTCCCAGATGCGCTTGCCGTCGTAGAGCAGGAACAGCGTCGAGAACATCGCCAGGAGGATGCCGGTCATCGCCTCGACGATGACGGTGACGCCCTCCAGACCGGCGGTGGTGATCGCGTTCGTGTTCGCGCCGATCGCGTCGCGCAGTTGCTTGGCGATGTCGTTGATCTGGTCCTCGGTGACGTGGAAGGGGCTGTTGAGCAGCCACTTGCGCAACTCGTCGATGCCGTCCTGGACCTGATCGGAGAGCGTGTCGATGTTCTCCTGGACCTGCCAGACCACGAACCAGCCGACGAGCCCCATGATGACGAAGCCGAGGATCGCGGTGAGCGCCGTCGCGAGCCCGCGCGGCACCCCGTGCCGGCGCAGCCGGGCCACGGTCGGCTGGAGCAGCGCCGTGATGAGCAGCGCCGCGACGAACGCGAACACCACCAACTGCACGGAGCTGATGACCTTCATCAGGATCCAGACCGCGCCCGCGAGGACCAGCAGCCGCCACCCCGCCTCGGCGGCGACCCGCAGCCCCCAGGGCACGGCGGCCACGGGCTCGGGACGCGCCGTCACGGCGGGCGCGTACGCCGGCGGTGCGGGAACCTGGTCGCCCGACGTCCCGTCGACCTCCTCGGGAGGCGTGGGGCTGCGGCGCGGCGCCGGGTCGTCCCCGTCCCGCTCGGCCTCGGCCCTGCGCTCGTCCAGGCGCTCACCGACCTTGCTGATTCCGGCCCCTACCCGGCCGAGCCAGCCTGGAACTCGCGACATGATCCGTCCTCTGATTTCCCCCGCGGGGGTCCCCGTGGCAGCACCCCCAGTTCCCCCTGGGGCGCATTTCACACCGACCGTACATCCTGATACGGCCGGAGCCCCTCACCGTAAGGACGGTGAGGGGCTCCGGAAGGTTGAACGCGCACGCGATCGCGTTCTAGTACCAGCTGTTGGCCTGCCAGAAGGACCAGGCGTCACAGGGGCTGCCGTAACGGTCGTTCATGTAGTTCAGGCCCCACTTGATCTGCGTGGCCGGGTTGGTCTGCCAGTCGGCGCCCGCCGAGGAGTACTTGGAGGCGGGCAGTGCCTGGAAGAGACCGTAGGCGCCCGACGAGGCGTTGGTCGCGCGGTAGTTCCAGCTCGACTCGTGGTTCACGATGTTGCTGAAGCACTGGAACTGGCCGGACGGCACCATCTGACGCGCCATCGCCTGGATCTGTGCGACCGAGTACGAGGACTGCGTGCTGAAGCTGGAGGCGTCGCGGGTCTCGGAGCGGCTGGCGGCCTTCTTGGCCTCCTCGCGCTCCTTGGCCTCCTTCTCGGCCTTCTCCTTCGCGTCCTGCGCGGCCTGCTGCTTCGCGACGGCGTCGTCGGCGGCCTTCTTGCGGGCCGCCTCCTCCGCGGTCTTCTGCGCAGCGTTGTCCGCGGCGATGGCCTGCGTCTGAGCCTGCTGCTCGAGGGACGAGGTCTGAACCTGGGCCTGCTGGCCCGCGGGTATGTCGGCGAGGAGGGTCGCGTCGCTCGCCGTGGCCTCAGCCTCAGCAGGCTGAGCGGTGCTGCCCGAGGCAACACCCACGACGGCGCCGACAGTGGTGACCGCGGTGGCCGAAGCCACTGCGAATCCCCGGACCGAAATCCGGCTCACACGGTTTCCTTCCAGCATCGCCCGCTTGAGTGTGACCGTCGCGGACGCAATCGTGCCCCTGAACGCTGGCCTCCCAACTGCGGGGTCACGGGAGGCACGGGCCCGGTGGGCAACTCCTTTGCGGGGAGCGCCGCGTGGTGCGCGGGCGGCATACGACGGCCGTTATGGAGTTCAAGGTGCAGCTGGTACTGCGGTGGTTCTGTACCGCTGGGGGTACGCAAGTGTCGTATGCGGGGCCTGACAGGACCGTGACTCTGCCGTATTCGGACGCCGCAAGGCAATTCTGCGTTGCGTGGGAAAGCTCACACCCCGTTTGGCGCAGGGGAATTCAGGAAACGCCCGCGCACACAGACGCCGCCCGGCTAAGCTCTCTGGCTTCTCCGGGCGGCGCCTGCCGAGCACCCTTTCGGGTCCAACTGCTTTAAATCTGGACGTCCTCCAGCATTTCGGTCACCAGCGCCGCGATCTGCGACCGCTCCGAGCGCGTCAGCGTGACGTGGGCGAACAGCGGATGCCCCTTCAGCTTCTCGACGACGGCGACCACACCGTCGTACCGGCCGACCCTCAGGTTGTCGCGCTGGGCGACGTCGTGGGTGAGGACGACACGCGAGTTGGCCCCGATGCGGGAGAGCACCGTCAGCAGGACATTGCGCTCCAGGGACTGGGCCTCGTCCACGATCACGAACGCGTCGTGCAGCGAGCGGCCGCGGATGTGGGTGAGCGGAAGGACCTCCAGCATCCCGCGGGCCGTGATCTCCTCGATCACGTCCCGGCTCGTCACGGCCGAGAGGGTGTCGAAGACGGCCTGCGCCCACGGCCCCATCTTGTCGGCCTCGCTGCCGGGCAGATAGCCGAGTTCCTGGCCGCCGACCGCGTACAGCGGACGGAAGACCATCACCTTCTTGTGCTGGCGCCGCTCCAGGACGGCCTCCAGGCCCGCGCAGAGGGCGAGCGCCGACTTGCCGGTGCCGGCCCGGCCGCCCATGGAGACGATGCCGACGTCCGGGTCGAGGAGCAGATCGAGCGCGATCCGCTGCTCGGCGCTGCGCCCCTTGAGCCCGAAGGCCTCCCGGTCGCCGCGCACCACCCGGACGTTGCCCTCCGGCGTGACCCGGCCGAGGGCCTTGCCGCGCTCGGAGTGGATCGTCAGGCCCGTGTGCACGGGGAGGTCGGCGGCCTCGGGAACGTAGAGCGTCTCCTCCTCGAAGAGCAGGTCGACCTGCTCGCCGGAGAGGGTCAGTTCGGACATTCCGGTGAAACCGGAGTCGGTGATGGCGAGTTCGGCGCGGTACTCCTCGGCGAGGAGGCCGACCGACGACGCCTTGATCCGGAGCGGGAGATCCTTCGACACGACCGTGACGTCGAATCCCTCGGCCTGCAGATTGCGGGCCACTGCCAGGATCCGGGAATCGTTGTCACCCAGGCGGTAGCCCGCAGGGAGGACGGCGGGGTCGGAGTGGTTGAGCTCGACGCGCAGCGTGCCGCCCAGGTCTCCGGTGGGGATCGGGGCGTCCAGGCGTCCGTAGCGAACCCGGTAGTCGTCCAGCAGGCGCAGGGCCTGCCGGGCGAAGTAACCGAGCTCGGGATGGTGCCTCTTGGCCTCCAACTCCGTGACCACGACGATCGGCAGCACGACTTCGTGCTCGTCGAACCGGGTCATGGCATTGGGATCGGCCAGCAGGACGCTGGTGTCGAGAACATAAGTGCGCCGTTCGGCTTTACGCAGGCGCTTGTTGCTGGTCACCACGGAAGGACGTACCCCCTCGGATGAGGTCGGGGAGCGACGGAGGAGTTTCTGGGCCGGGGGTACCGGCGAAGGCTGCCGGTCGTCGGCCCCGCGCAGCGGGCCGAGAGCCGGCCCTCCAAGTCGTCATCCGCACGGGTTCGTGTGCGGTCGTCCTGGTGCAAAGGGCCTCCCGGGCGGGCGGCCCCGTGCCGCCCGCTGAGATGCGGTGTCCTTGGTGCGGACACCGACCTGGGAGGGTTATTCCCTCGAACACGCGCAGCCATGCCAGGGCATAGGGCGGCGCGTGCGTTAACTCCTGATGTCGTGCGTCCCCCGGGTGCGGTCCGGGTGCGGGCGGATCAGCCGCCGAAACGCCGGTGCCGGAGGGCGTAGTCGCGCATCGCGCGCAGGAAGTCGACCTTGCGGAAGGCAGGCCAGAAGACTTCACAGAAGTAGTACTCGGAGTGGGCCGTTTGCCAGAGCATGAAGCCCGACAGGCGCTGCTCGCCGCTGGTGCGGATGACGAGGTCCGGGTCGGGCTGGGCCTTGGTGTAGAGGTGCTCGCCGATCAGGTCGACGGAGACGGCGTCGGCCAGCTCCTCGATCGACTGCCCCTTCTCCCCGGCGTCCAGGACCATCGAGCGGACGGCGTCGGCGATCTCCTGGCGGCCGCCGTAGCCGATCGCCACGTTGACCAGTATTCCGTCGCGCTGGGCGGTGGCCTCCTCGGCCTCCTTGAGGATGCCCTGCATGCCCTCGGGGAGGATGTCGGGGGTGCCCACGTGGTGGACGCGCCAGCGGCCGTCGGCCGCGAGGGCGCGGACGGTGTCCTCGATGATGCCGAGCAGCGGGACCAGTTCCTCCGCGGGCCGGTCGAAGTTGTCCGTCGACAGCAGCCACAGGGTGACGACCTCGACGTCCGTCTCGCTGCACCAGCCGAGGAACTCCTCGATCTTGGCGGCGCCCGCCTGGTGCCCCTGGGCCGGGGTGGAGCCGGCGGCCTTCGCCCAGCGCCGGTTGCCGTCCATGATGACGCCGATGTGCTTGGGCACCTGGTCGTGGTCCAGGTGGCCTTCGACCCGGCGTGCGTACAGCCTGACCAGCAGGCCGCGCAGCCTGTCCCGCAGGTTCACGGTCTTTTGCCCCTCCGTGCAGACGACGGTCCCCGAAGGCGAAAGCCTACAGCCGCAAAACCGGGTGGGAGCTGTGGGGTGTCAGTGCACCGACAGCACCCTGACGTAGTTTCGTACCCATGAACGACACCTCTCCCTATGTGGCCTCGGCGGACCGCTACGACGCGATGGAGTACCGGCGCACCGGCCGCAGCGGCCTGAAGCTGCCCGCGATCTCGCTGGGTCTGTGGCACAACTTCGGGGACGACCGCACGCTCGGCTCCCAGCGCGCGATCCTGCGCCGCGCCTTCGACCTCGGCGTCACCCACTTCGACCTGGCGAACAACTACGGTCCCCCGCCCGGCTCGGCCGAGCTGAACTTCGGCAAGATCTTCGCGCAGGACTTCGCCCCGTACCGCGACGAGCTGGTCCTCTCCACGAAGGCCGGCTATCTGATGCACCCCGGCCCGTACGGCGAGTGGGGCAGCCGCAAGTACCTGATGTCGTCGCTCGACGCCTCGCTGAAGCGGATGGGCGTGGACTACGTCGACATCTTCTACTCGCACCGCTTCGACCCGAACACCCCGCTCGAGGAGACGATGGGCGCCCTCGCCTCGGCGGTGCAGCAGGGCAAGGCGCTGTACGTGGGCGTCTCGTCGTACACCAGCGAGCAGACGGCCGAGGCCGCGCGGATCCTCAAGGAGATGGGCGTCCCGGCCCTGATCCACCAGCCGTCCTACTCGATGATCAACCGCTGGACCGAGGACGACGCGCTGCTCGACACGCTGGAGACGGCGGGCATGGGCTGCATCTCCTTCGCGCCGCTCGCGCAGGGCCTGCTGACGGACAAGTACCTGAAGGGCATCCCGGAGGGCTCGCGCGCCACGCAGGGCAAGTCGCTCGACCCGAACCTGCTGAGCGAGGACGTGGTGCGCCGGCTGAACGGGCTGAACGACATCGCGCAGCGCCGCGGCCAGTCCCTGGCCCAGCTCGCGCTGAACTGGGTGCTGCGCGACGAGCGGATGACGTCGGCCCTGATCGGCGCCTCCAGCGTGCGGCAGCTGGAGAACAACGTGGCGGCGCTGGCCGCTCCGAAGCTGACGGACGGCGAACTGACCGAAATCGACTCGTTCGCGGTCTCCACGCCCGGTACGAACATCTGGGCCGGACGCAGCTGATCCGGTTCGCCCCCGGCGGGTCCCTGAGCGGGGCTTGACGTGTCCGTATGTGCGGACAAAAAACGGGCCGGTCCGTGGGGGGGAGACGGACCGGCCCGAGGGGGGGTTTCCACCATAACCCTTCGTAAGTGCGGATGCCTCCATCGGCGTGCCACAACTACTCTCCGCAATCGCCCGGCGACTGCTGGAGGTAGCTTTCCGGCCGCTGCACAGCGGGCCCACAGGCGTCTTTGACACCGTCTTCACAGGCGCTTCGCCGGAGGTTCGGGGTCCCTCTCCCGTGTCAGGCGCGAGGTTGACGCCGCCGGGGCGGGCCGCGAAGGGCGTCGCAGATATGGCGCATTCGGGTCGCGCGGCGACGGTGCCGGGCCCGGGAGGTGGCAAGCGGTACCGCGCAGCCCCCTCCACCGCGCGGTACCGCCGCGCAGCTTTGCTGGCGCGAATTGCCGTTGGTCTGAACTTACGTGAGGTTTACGTGAGGATCGAGTGCGTCTCGGTAACGATGCGGAATCGGTTGCTCCAGGCGCCCGGTTTGCACCCTTTGCTCAATGCGAGGAGCGCGCCTCGGGCTTGCGGGCCTCGATCAGGTGGCGGGAGCTGTGGGCCACGAACGGCCCTTCCTTCCCGATCCGCTCGTGCAGGGCGCGCAGTTGGGGCTCGTACGCCTCCGCGGTGAAGCCCGGGACCATCCAGACGACCTTGCGCAGGAAGTGGACGACCGCGCCGACGTCGTGGAACTCGATGCGCAGCCGCTCGGCGCGCAGGTCGACGATCTCCAGGCCCGCCGCCCGCGCCTGCCCGGCCTCCTTCTGCGGGTCGCGGCCCCGGCGCACCTCCTCCGGCTGCGGGCCGAGGAAGTACTCGACGACCTCGAACACGCTGCTGGGGCCGACGTGCTGGGCGAAGTAGGAGCCGCCGGGGCGCAGCACGCGGGCGATCTCGGGGAAGTCCGCCCGGACCGGATGGCGGGCGGTGACCAGGTCGAAGGTGGCGTCGGCGAAGGGCAGCGGGGCGTCGTCGGGGGACGCGACCACGACCACGCCGCGCGGGGCGAGCCGGCGGGAGGCCTTCGCCACGTTCGGCGGCCAGCCCTCGGTGGCGGCCGTCAGGCGCGGCAGGCTCGGGGCCAGGTCGAGCACCTCGCCGCCGCCGGTGTGCAGATCGAGCGCCGCGTCGACGCCGGCGAGCTTCTCCCCCATCAGCCGGGCATAGCCCCACGAGGGCCGCTCCTCGGTGGCGCGGCCCTCGAACCAGGAGAAGTCCCAGCCCTCGGTGGGCGCGGCGACCGCCTCGGCGACCAGGTCCTCGTAGGACCTGTCTGCCGTGTGCGCCGTGTGCTCCGCCTGTCCCGTGGTGCCGCCCGTGTCCCTGGTGTCCTCGCCGTTCATGACACCCATGGTCCCAGGGAAGACCGGAGCGCTCCTCCCCTTTTTCCACGCCCTTCCGTTGTCCGGGGGTCCTGCTACTTTCTGCCCACCGAACCGGGGAGGACCACCGATGACCAGCACGCCGACGACGCGGCACGTCCCGTACGAGGGCACGGAGAAGGAGAGCCTGCACGTGGCGCTCGACCGGCACCGGGACGGTGTCGTGTGGAAGCTCCAGGGGCTCGACGAGGCGCGGGCCCGGCGGCCGCTGACGCCGTCGGGGACGAACCTGCTGGGGCTCGTGAAGCATCTGGCGACGGTCGAGTACAGCTGGTTCTGCGACACGTTCGGCCGGGAGAGCGAGCCGCTGTGGTTCGACCCGTACCAGGGCGAGGACATCGTGGCCGCCGACGACGAGACCGTCGAGAGCCTCCTCGCCTTCTACGCGCGTGCGCGCACCGCCGCCGACCGGGCCATCGCCGGGACCGGCCTGGAGGAGACGGGCACGGCCTGGGACGGCAGAACGGTGTCGATGCGCTGGGTGCTGGTGCACATGCTGGAGGAGACGGCCCGGCACCTGGGCCACATGGACATCCTGCGGGAGTTGACGGACGGCGCGACGGGCTACCTGCCGCCGCTGCCCCGGTAGAGGTCCGAGGGCGGGGGGTGTCCTCAGGGATGTACGGGGGATGTCCACAGGGTCTTCTCAGGGGCTGGCCCTCTTTCCCGGCCCCCCGGGGGCGCACATACCCTTGACGCACCCCCGCCGCTTGACCACCTTGGCCCACGTCCCCCACATCGGGCCCGTCCGTCCCACTTCACCGCAGAGACGCGAGCACATGTACGTACGATCTGCACGTTCCGCCATAGCGAGCTGGCTGACCCGCCTCTACTTCTCCCGGCTGCGGAGAAAGGGGACGGGCCTGGATCTGTCGATCCTGTCGAAGCTGCCCGACGGTGCGCTGCTGCCGCTGCGCCGCGAGGGGGTCGACCCGGTCCCCGAGATCGGCGCGCTGCGCGACCGGGAGCCGGTCAGCAGGCTGCCGATCCCCGGCATGACGGTCTGGCTGGTGTCGGGCTACGAAGAGGCGAAGGAGGTCCTCGGCAACGCCAAGGCGTTCAGCAACGACTTCCGGCACCTGGTGGGCGTGGGCGGCGCCGGCGAGGACCAGAACCCGGGCGGGCTCGGCTTCTGCGACCCGCCGGACCACACCCGGCTGCGCCGGCTGCTGACACCCGAGTTCACGATGCGCCGGCTGTCGCGGCTGACGCCGCGCATCCACGCGATCGTCGAGGAGCAGCTGGCCCAGCTGGAGAAGGCGGTGCGCGAGTCGCCCGACGGCACGGCCGACCTCGTCGAGCACTTCGCGATGCCGGTGCCGGCGCTGGTGATCTGTGAACTCCTGGGCGTGCCCTATGAGGAGCGGGAGGCGTTCCAGCAGTTCTCCGTGGCGCGGTTCGACGTGCTGGGCGGCGCGGGCGCGTCGTTCGGGGCCGTGTCGCAGTCGCTCGACTACTTGCGCGGTGTCGTCGCCCAGCAGCGGCGCGATCCGGGCGAGGGCCTGCTCGGCATGCTGGTGCGCGAGCACGGCGACAACATCACCGACGAGGAGCTGACCGGCCTCGCGGACGGGGTGCTGACCGGTGGTCTGGAGACGACGGCGAGCATGCTCGCGCTCGGCACCATGATCATGCTCAGCGACCGGGAGCACTTCGCGGCGCTGCGCGACGCGGAGGACCCGGCGGCGGTCGCGGCGCCGTTCGTGGACGAGTTGCTGCGTCATCTGACGGTCGTGCAGACGGCCTTCCCGCGGTTCGCCCGCGAGGACGTCGAGATAGGCGGCCTACCGATATCCAGCGGCGACATCGTGATCGTGTCGCTCAGCGCGGCCGACCGGGACCCGCGGCTCGGCGCGGAGGGCGACGACATGGACGCCTTTCTCCCCTCGCGCCCGCCCACCGCGTCCCACCTGGCCTTCGGCTACGGCATCCACCGCTGCATCGGCGCCGAGCTGGGCAAGATGGAACTGCGCGCCGCCTTCCCCCAACTGGTCCGCCGCTTCCCCGAGTTGCAGCTCGCGGTGGCCCCCGGGGAACTGGAGTTCCGCAAGCTGTCGATCGTGTACGGGGTGGACTCGCTGCCGGTGCGGCTCTAGCGACTCCTGGGGCATCGGGGCATCCGGGGCGGCATAAGCTGCTGCTTCACGTGCAGGGGTCAACCATCTGTTGACCGGGGTGCAGGGGTGCAGGGGAAGGGGCCCGGGGAGCATGGAGCTCAGGGGGGACGCGGGGCAGGCCGGGGCGGGTTTCGGGCCGTTGCAGGCCGACGATCCCGTGGAGGTCGCGGGTTACCGGGTTGCGGCGCGGATCGGCGCGGGCGGCATGGGCCGGGTCTATCTGTCGCACACGCAGGGCGGCCGCCCGGTGGCGCTCAAGGTCGTCCGCTCCGAGCTGGCCGACGACCCGTCGTTCCGGCGGCGCTTCCGCCGGGAGATGGAGGCGGCGCGGCGGGTGCGGGGCGCGTACACGGCCGAGCTGATCGACGGGGACGCGGACGCCGATCCGCCGTGGCTCGCCACGCTGTACGTGCCCGGCCCCTCGCTGTCGGAGGCGGTCGCGCGGCGCGGGCCGCTGCCGGTGCCGGCGGTGCTGTGGCTGATGGCGGGCGTGGCCGAGGCGTTGCAGGCCATCCACGCGGCCGGGGTCGTGCACCGCGACCTGAAGCCCTCGAACGTCCTGCTCGCCGGTGACGGTCCGCGCGTCATCGACTTCGGCATCTCGCTGGCGTCGGGGCTGAGTTCGTACACGGCGACGAGCGGCGGCCTGGCCATCGGCACGCCCCAGTACATGGCGCCCGAACAGGCGTCCGGCACCGAGGTCACGGAGGCGACGGACGTCTTCGCGCTCGGTCAGACGGCGGCGTTCGCGGCGCTGGGCGCTCCGCTGTACGGCGACGGGCCCGGGGTCACCGTCCTGTACCGCATCGTCCACGAGCGGCCGGACCTGTCGCCGCTCCCCGAGGAGCTGCGGCCGCTGATGGCCCGCTGCCTCGCCGCCGATCCGGCCGACCGGGCCACTCCCGCCGAGATCGTGGAGTGGTGCCGGGAACGGCTCGGGGGTGCCGCGGGTGCGGGTGGGGCTTCTGCGGTGTGGCGGGAGGTGGTGGGGACGGAGGTTCCGGTGCCGGGGCCGGTTCCGGGCTCGGCTTCGGCTTCGGCTTCGGCTTCGGCGGACACGGCTCGTTTCACGGTGGCTTCGCCGCAGGCGCCCCTGAACCCGTGGGCTCCACCGACCGAGCCGAGCGGGCTTCCCGTACGAAGACGTGGTGTCCGGCTGGCTGTCGGCGCGGCCGTGACGGCTTCGGTGCTGGTGCTTTCGGTGCTGGCGTGGACGGTCGGCGACGCGGGCGGGCTGTTCGGCCGCGACAAGGGGAACGGTTCCGGGGTGTCCGCGGGCGCCTCGGCCGGGGCGTCCCCGTCCGTGTCGGCGTCCGCGTCGGGGGTGCAGGCGGATGCCGCCGACGACAGCTCCGGCGCCGATCCCGGCGCTGCTACGAGCCCGGCCGCGGAGCCGACGGTTCACGGGGAGTCGCAGATGTGGCTGGACGCGAAGAACTCGCTGAGCTTCGACGCCCCGTACCAGCGCAAGGACCGCAAGGGCGAGATCCGGTTCTCCTGCCGGCAGGCCGGCTGCGAACTGACCAGCGACACGGCCGTGTTCATGCAGATCTTCGGGACGCCGGACGCCGATCGCGACATGTGCGACCTCATGACCAAGACGAAGACCGGCAAGAAGAGCCACACGTGGCCACTGGCCGCCTCGGCGGCCGGCACCCAGTTCTGTGTCCGCAGCGGCGACGGGCGGCTCGCCTCCATGGTCATCGACGTGAAGTCGACCGCCATGCCCGACATCGCCTTCCTGTCCGTGGACATGGCCTACTGGAGCAAGGTCTAGGCCGGGTCGCGCGGGCTCAGCCGCTCTTCGGGAACGAGACCTCCACGCGGCGGTTCTTCTTGCGGCCTTCCTCGCTGCCGTTGTCCGCGATCGGGTAGTCCTCGCTGTAGCCCCGCACCTGGAAGGTGACGTCTCCGCCGGCCGCGCCGAGCGCTGCCGTCAGCTGGTCGTGGACGGCTTCCGCGCGCTTCTTGGAGAGCGTCAGGCCGTGCGCGTACGAGCCGAGGTTGTCGGTGAACCCGAACACCCGGACCGTGGAAGCCTTCTGGGACTTGATCTCGTCGGCGATCGCCTGGATGCGGGACTGCGCGTCGGGGTTGAGCTTGGCGCTGTCCTTCGGGAAGAGCACCTCGGCCTGGAGGGCGAACGTCACGGTCTCGTTGGTGTCGGAGCGGCGCTCGTCGCCGGAGAGGTCCTCGACGACCGACTTGATGTCCAGCACCTTGGCGGGCGCCAGCGTGGCGCCGTCGGCCAGTTTGAGGCCCGGGCTGTTGGCGTCGACGTCCGGGGGCGCCGAGGTGGTGGTGCTGCCGGGCGGGGCGGAGGGCTTGTCATCGGCGTGCGCCACCGCGGTGCCGGTGGCGAGCAGGAGGACCGTGAGCGTGGCGGCGGTCAGGTGATGGCGGGGCATGTCAATCGCCCTCGGTGATGTCGAGTTGGGCCGGGGGCATGGTGGGGATCTGGAGCTGGACGGAGGTGGTGCCCTCGGGGGGCGCGGGGAACTGGACGAACCAGTCGGAGGTCTTACCCGGGTCGATACCGCCCTGGAACTTGGTGCAGAGGCAGCGTCCTTGAGTGTCCCGGAGCACCAGGTACCTCTTCTTGCCCGCCTGGTCGACGATGCTGGCACCGGCCATGGAGGCAGCGTTTCCCTGCAACTCGCTCTCGTCGCTCTTCCACTCGGTGGCGAGCCAGATGCCAGACGTCCCGTTCGTCACCGAGCCGCTGACAGTGACGTAACCACCTTGGTCACGCTTGGCCGAGGTCACCGTGAGAGTGATGCCGTTGCTCTTCACCTCGGCCAGCGTCTGCTCGGCGTCCGCCGATGATGACGCCGTCGGCTTGTCTCCGGCGTCACTCTGTTTCGAGGAGGACTTCGGAGCGTCGTCGCCCTTGTCGTCACCGCCTCCGCAGCCTGTCGCGGAGAGGACAAGGCCCGTTGTGATCGCCACCGCGGCCAGTGCCCGGCGGGTCGTCGTAGTGCGCCGAAGGTTCATCGCTACGGCTTCCCTTTCTCGTCAGTCGGCCAAGTGGACGGAGAACAGAGCCGACGCGTCGGGCAGGTCCTCCAGGTGGAAATCTTCTGGGTCGATTTCAAATGGAGTCCCGTCACATTCGAGTTGGACGGCCTTCTTGAAATCCGCGTCCGCGGGGAACTCACAGCGTGGCTGGACCACCGCGGTGGCGTGGGCCGTGGCGTGCTTGCTCTCCGTACCGGGAATGACCGTGTCGCCCACCGTGTACCGGGTCCGTACCTCGACTCGGTAGCCAGGGAATCCGTTGACCTGCGTGGCGTCGGGGCCCGCGATCACGTCCGAGTCGTTGTCGGCGGCCAGCTGCGCCGCCGCTGCCTGGGCGTCCGTCCCGACGAGGTTCTGCCCATCGAGCCAGTCCAACCAGTCGCCGCCATCGTCGATGGCCTCTCCCAAGCCGACCATCAACTCGTCGCGCGAGGACTGTGCGGCTGCCAGCGCCGCGGCGTCCGCGGCTGATTGGGCACCGTTCCGTACTGAAGCGGCTTGCGCAAAGGCGAAGAAGGCGAGTGCGGCGAAGAGCAGTATCCCTGTGAGCCAGATATAGATCGGGAGTGTGGACCCCCGGTCACCGCTGAGACGAAGCGCCCTCAGCCGCCGCCGGTGACGCGGGCGACCGCGTTGCCGATCGCCTGAGAGATCTTGCCGTCGAGCCCGAGCGCATCGATGGCCAAGAAGATCCCCGCGATCAGAATCATCAGCCCCGCGTACTCCACGAACCCGGCACCGGAATCTCGCCGCGCCCCGCGAACCCGCTCCGACACCGAAATCGTCCACTTGACCCACACCCCGATGAGCCGATCCCTGGTCACGATCTCTCCTTCCCCGTGCGACGGCCACGCTCGCGCGCGTACCGTACGCAACGTACGCGACCAGCAACCGCTTGTACTCAGATTCGACAATTAACTGCTGTCGTTTGACCGTAAGTTCATGCGGGGATGTCCGTCGCATTCTCGCCCCCCTCCCCATCGCGTTCGCAACTGCCAACAATGGTCGGGAACACTGTAGCCAGTCAACGCCCCAATATTGAGCCGAAGTTGGAGCCAGAGCCCAGGAACATGCCCGTGCCGATAAGGATCATGGTGGCCGGGAGCATGAAGACCAGGGTGACCATCGTTGCCTTCGGGATTGTTTTCGCTGCGCGGCGGCGGGAGTTCTGGGCGTCGGTGCGGCGCATGTCCGTGGCCAGTTGGATGAGGGTGTCCGCGATGGGTGAGCCCAGTTCCTCGCCCTGCTGAAGGGCGGAGACGAACTGGGCGACCTGCTCGGACGAGTTGCGGCGACGGAGTTCGTCGAACGCCTGGCGGCGCGGGACGCCCATGTCCATCTGGCGCAACGTGATGCGGAGTTCGTCGGCCCACGGGCCCTCGTACTTCTCGGCGACCCGGTCCAGGGCCTGACGGAAGCCCAGGCCCGCCGAGACGACGACCGCGAGGACGTCGAGGAAGTCGGGGAGGGTGCGGTCGATGACGTCCTTGCGTTCGCGCACGGCCTGGAGGATCAGCGCGTCGGCGGCGAACGCGCCGAAGGCGAGCGTGAGTACGGCCAGGAGGGGCGAGCCGCTGGAGAGGAAGACCAGGGCCATGACGACGCCGAAGGCCCCGTACACCGCCCGTCGCGCCGCGTACCGGTCGATGGTCAGGCCGCCCGGGTTGCCCGCCATGTCGATGCGGCGGCGCTTGGCGTCGACGCGGCGGGGGCCCATTAGGCGCAGGATCAAGGGGGCGAAGCGCATGCCCAGGCGGTCGACCGCCGAGGACGGGGCCGAGACGCGGGTGGCGCCGACCTCCAGGGCGAGGGCCAGGTCGCTGGGGATCTTGGCGTCGGCCCGGTACATGCGGACGCCCAGGAAGACGCCGAGGACGGCCAGGCCCATGAGGAGGGCGAGGAGGAGGCCGAGGAGGGGGGTGGACATGGTGCCTCAGACCTCGATCTTTCCCAGGCGGCGGATGACGAAGAAGCCGATCGCGTAGAGGCCGAGGGAGACCAGGATCAGGGTCTGGCCGATCGGGGAGCCGGTCACCCGGGCCAGGGCGCCGTCGTTCGACGCGTTGATGAGGATCAGCGAGCCCAGGCCGAGGAGCGGGACCGTGAAGGCGGTGGCGTTGACCTCGGAGAGCATCGTGCGGATCTCGCGCCGGGTCTCCTTGCGGTCCTCCAGGGTCTGGGTGAGGTTGCGCAGGGAGGAGACGACCGTGCCGCCCGCCTTGTTCGCCAGGACCAGTGTGGTGACGAGGACGATGAGTTCGCGGGAGGGGAGGCGGGTCGCCAGTTCGTCCAGGGCGTCGTCGACCGAGTGGCCGAGTGACAATTGGTCGGCCACGCGCGAGAGTTCTTCGCCCGCGGGGGCTTCCAGCTCCTCCGCCGCCATCGCGAGTGAAGTGCGCAGGGCGAGGCCGGCGGCCGTCGCGTTGGCCAGGAGGCGGGCCACGTCCGGGAGTTGGTTGATGAACGCCTCGATGCGTTTCTGCCGCTGCCAGTTGAGGAAGATGACGGCGCCCCAGACGCCCACCGCGCCCGCGATCGGCCCGAAGAACGGGGCCAGGGCCGTCGCCGCGATCAGCCACAGGACGACGACGACCACGGCCACGTAGACGAAGAACTCGCCCGGGGTGACGTCCAGGCCCGTGGCGGAGAGGCGCAGGTGCAGCGCCTTGCCGAGGCGGGTGCGGCGCAGACGGTGGTCGACGGAGCGGAAGCGCCGGGTGCGGCCGCCCGCGCCGGAGCCGTAGCCGCCGGCCGGGTAGTCGTCGAGGCGGTCGACGAGCGCCTGGCGCTGGGCGCGTCCGGACGCGTAGACGTGGACGCCCGCGACGGCGACGACGCAGGCCAGGACCGTGGCGCCGAGGGCGATGAGCACCGGGTTCGTCATCCCGTGGCCTCCCTGGTGTTCAGTACGTCGACGGACTCGACCACCCCGAAGGCCGGTGGCACCGACTCCCCCGCCACGTACAGCCGGTCGGCGACGCGGCGGGGCAGCGGCAGATGCTCGTAGTAGCCGTGGACGCGGCGCGGGCCGGCCTCGCCGTAGGTGTGCGGCTGGGCGGCGAAGCGGGAGACCGTCGCGATCGTGAACTGTTCGCGGCCGTGGCTGACGAGGAGGGCGATCTCGGTGACCCGGCGGGAGCCGTCGGCGTGCCGGGTGAGCTGTACGAGGACGTCGACGGCCGAATTGATCTGGTCACGCAGGGCCTCGAACGGGACGTCGACCTCGGACATCGAACCGAGGGTCTGGAGGCGGGTGAGGGCGTCCTCGGCGGTGTTGGCGTGGACCGTCGCGAGGGAGCCGTCGTGGCCCGTGGACATGGCTTGAAGCATGTCCAGGGTCTCGCCGCCGCGGACCTCGCCGACGATGATGCGGTCGGGGCGCATGCGCAGGCTGTTGCGGACGAGGTCGCGGATGGTGACCTGGCCCTTGCCCTCGACGTTCGGCGGCCGTGATTCGAGGCGGATGACGTGGTCCTGCTGGAGCTGGAGCTCCGCCGAGTCCTCGATGGTGATGATGCGCTCGTGGGGCGGGATCAGCGCGGAGAGGGCGTTCAGGAGGGTCGTCTTGCCGGAGCCGGTGCCGCCGCTGACGATGATGTTGAAGCGGGCCCGGACGCAGGCCGCGAGCAGCATCAGCATGTGCTGGTCGAGGGAGCCGAGGTCCAGGAGTTCGTTGAGGCTGTACGCGCGCGGGAAGCGGCGGATGGTGAGGGTGGCGCCGGTCAGGGCGAGCGGCGGGATGATCACGTTGACGCGTTCGCCGGTGGGCAGGCGGGCGTCGACCATGGGGTTGGACTCGTCGACGCGGCGGTTCACGGTGGACACGATGCGTTCGATGGTCTGCATGAGTTGTTCGGGGGACGCGAAGCGGAGCGGGAGCTGTTCCACGCGGCCCGCTCGTTCCACGAAGATGGCGTCCGGGCCGTTCACCATGATCTCGGTGATGGAGGCGTCCGCGAGGAGCGGTTCGAGGATGCCGAGGCCGAGCGCTTCGTCGACGACCCGGCGGATCAGCTGGGTGCGTTCGGTGGAGGAGAGGACCGGGCCCTCGCGGCTGATGATGTGGCCCAGCACGCGTTCGAGGCGGGCCCGGCGGTCCACCGCGGCGAGGGTCGACATCTCGGCGAGGTCGATCTCTTCGAGGAGTTTGGCGCGGTAGACGGCGACGAGGCCGTCGTCGCGGGACGGTTCGCCTCCGGCGGGGTCGCGGGTGGCGACCACTCTGGAGCGCAGGCTCATGTCAGCTCCCCTGGTCGGTCTGGTCGCTGGGCATGGTCACGGTGCGGGTGATGTCCCATCCGTCGAAGAGGGGGATGATCGCCCGGACGTGGACGGTGACGGTGCAGGTGACCGTGGGGCCGCCTCCGCCGCAGCCACTCGGTCTGGGGTGCAGCCAGCCACTTGCCGACTCCGCGATGGCGGTCGCGCCGGTTCCCGGGTTCAGGGATTCGGCGCGGGCTCCGGCGCGGGCGGCGCTGCCCGCCTGGTTGGCGCCGTAGCCGACGAGGCCGAGCTGGATCGCGGCCATACCGATCACCAGGAGGAAGGGGAGGAAGCCGGCGAACTCCAGCATGGAGACGCCCCGGTCGTCCTTCAGGCGCGGGTGCGTCGTGGCTGGTCGCGCAGTTCCCCGCGCCCCTATGGGGCGCTTCACTGTCCCAGATCCTCTTCGGTCGCCGCCCCGGCCTCACCCGTGACGGACCACCCGGGGTTCACCCCGGGGAAGAACAGCGGGACGTCGACCTGCACTGTGGCCTTCATGACCGTGCCCTCGGGGGCGCAGCTGATGGTGGCGCCACTCCACGCCGACGGCAGGTTCTTACGGCCCGCCGTCTGGCAGGCGCCGCCGTAGTCGCCGGTGCCCGCCTGGGCCGAGGTCGCGGCCCGTGCCGCCTCGTCCGCCGCGTTCCCGGCCAGTGAGTACGTGTATCCGTACAGCACGCACTGCCAGAGCAGGCCCATGACGACGAGCACCAGCGGGAACATCGCGGCGAATTCGAGGGTGACGGCGCCTTTGTCGCCGCGGCGGCGGGTGCGGCGGCCGGCCGTGGCGTCGGGGGCCGGGGTGGCGACCAGGCCGAGTTCGCCGGCCAGCGTCCACATCGCCTGCTTCACCGAGGAACGGTTGTCGAGGTCCTGCATACGGCCCGCGTCGACGGCGGCCTGGAGCTCCCGGAAGGCGGCGGGGATCGTGGTGCGGGCCGTCCTGGTGCCGGTGACGCGCTCGACCAGGGTCGGCTGGATCTCGGCGGAGCGCGCGTACCGGTTGACGACCGTCAGGGTCTCCTCGGCCTTGCGGATCTGGAGCCGGTCCCAGAGGCGGATCATGCGCTTGGCGGCGCGGACGGCGACGACGTCCGGGGTGATCAGGAGGGCGGTCTGGTCGGCGAGTTCGATCGCGGCGGCGTTGGCGGCGCCCATCTGCGTACCGCAGTCGACGACCACGACCTCGTAACGGGCGCGCAGGGCGTGGACGACCTGGCGGGCCACGCGGTCGGTGATCTCCTCGCCGCGTTCGCCGTCGGCCGGGGCGAGGAGGAGGTCGATTCCGGTCTCGTGGGTGAAGACGGCGTCCTGGAGGACGCGCGGGGTGATGTCGGTGATGGCGGCCAGGTCGGCGACGGAGCGGCGGAACTGGACGTCGAGGTAGGAGGCGACGTCGCCGGACTGGAGGTCGAGGTCGAGCAGGGCGACCGAGCGGCCCGACGCGCTTGCGGCGAGCGCGAGTTGGACGGCGGTGAGGGTGGTGCCGACGCCGCCCTTCGCGCCGGTGACGGCGACGACGCGGCCGCCGCCGCCCGCGGGGACGAGTTCGTTGCCGGTGCTGCCCGCGAGGTGGCGGCGCATACCGGCGGACCAGGAGGCGGCGGCGTGCACGCGTTCGGCGAGGGCGTCGTAGCTGAGCGGGAAGGCGACGATGCCGCGGGCGCCGCTGTCCATGGCGGCCGTGAGCAGGGCCGGGCTGGTGTCGGCGGTGACGAGGACGACGCCGACCGCCGGGAAGCGCAGGACCAGGTCCCGGATGAGGTCCAGGGCGGGTACGGGGCCGATGCGTTCGTGTACGAGGACGACCTCGGGGAGTTCGTCCAGGGACTCGGCGGCGAGGCGGGCCAGGAGGTCGAGCAGCGCCGTGGAGTCGGGGACCGGCGGGGCCGGCTCCGTGTCGGGGAGCTGGGAGAGCAGGGTGATGAGCGCGCGGGCGCTGTCGGGATCGCCGACGGCGGGCAGAATACGAGTGGTCACCGGGCCTCCTCGGTGTACGGGTACCCCGGTCCGCGCTGCGCGCACCGCCCCACGAACACGCCCCCGGCACCCGCCGCCTCGCCCACCCGTGCCGCCCCAGGCGGCAGACTGCCCAAGGCGGCGCCAGGGACGCGGGGAACTGCGCGCATCACCATCACCCGACCCCCTACTTGTCCTCGTCCAGCGTGTACGTCCGGTCGCCCGGCGGGACCGCCCCGTCGCTGCCCGGTGCGACCAGTGCCAGCCTCACGTGGGTCGCGAACGACTCGGCGTACGCGACCCGTTGGGCATCGGCGGCGCCGAGCGCGAAGGTGATCGGTACCGCCTCGCCCTGCCGCCGTATCCCGTTGTTGTCGGAGGCGTTGGCGCCCTGCTGGTCGATCGGGGTGAGCTTGCCGACGTCCATGACCTCGGCGCTCTCCACGATGACCTTCGACTGGTCGCGCTGCTTGTCGTTGGCGGCCTTGAAGGTGGCGTAGATGTTCACCTTAGAACCGGGGTTGATCTTTCCGGCGACGCCCGTCTCGGCGTCGATCATGATGGCGATCTCCTGCTGCCCCGCCTTGAGCTGCGGCCGGGAGACGATCATGTCGGCCTGGAGCAGGGAGCCCTTCTTCAGCTGGGTGACGGCGATCTTGCCGCGGATGTCGCCGATCCGGGTGACGGCCGTGGACGACAGCCAGCGCTCGGGCATGTCGACCTCCTCGAACTGGTCCGCCGTCAGCTCCTTGTACGGGGCGATGTCCGTCTTCAGCCGGTACGCGGTCCGCTCCGGGCCCACCTTGGAGTTCACGTCCTTGATCACCGACAGCACACCGGCGAACGCGCCGAGGGCGCACAGGGCCGAGACGACCAGGAGTATGACGCCGCGGCGCTGACGTGAGTTCATGGACGGGACAACCTCGTGGGTAGACGACGGGACGGCTGGCGGGACGGGGTCAATGGGGGCCGCGCGGCAATGCGGCCCGTGCCGAGGCCGCCGCCGGCCGGAGCGCCGCCGTCTGCCGCCCGCCGCCCACCCGCTCGGGCGGCGCGCCGTCGGACAGCGGCGCCGCGCAGAACCCGCAGCGGTCACCGATGAGTTCGAGCCCGCACCAGCGGCAGTCCTCGCGCCGCACGGACGACACGAGCTGGTAGAGCACGGAGATGTCGGGGATGGCGGCGGCGAACTCCACGATCCGGCCGGGGCTGCCGGGCTTCCCGGTCGCCCACCAGCGCGCCGACTCGGCGGGCAGCCGCGCCTCGGTCACCCCGTGCACCCGCCAGGCCCGGGCGAGCTCGCCGGTGACCCAGTCGGCGGCGCTCTGCCCGGTGGCGTAGAAGAGGTGCGTGCCGAAGGAGGGCCCGCCCGGCGCCTCGCCGGCCGCCCCGGTGAGCCGGACCAGTTCGGGCTGGGGCGAGGCGACGACGGCGAACTGGGCGTTCGGTGACCAGGACTTGGCGTGCGCGCGCAGGGTGACGGGGACCCGGTCCAGCTTGGCGACGGAGCCGACGACGGCGCCCGCGTACACGTAGTGCGCGAGCAGGCGCGCGGCCGAGGCGAGCACACCGGGGCTGAAGTCGCAGATCGACAACTGGCGCAGTTGCAGAGCGAGTACGGCGAGCCCGAGCGGTGGCAGCTCGGGGCGCAGGATCGCGATCCGGTCGCTTTCGAGCACGGAACGGATCGCGTGCAGTCGGTGCAGGACCGTGTCCGGTGCCGACTGCGGGCAGAGCACGATCACATAGCCGTGCTGTTCGATCAGGGTGTGGACGTCGATGATCGCGCGGTCGAGCGGATACCGCTCCTGCGCCTCGCCCACGGGCAGCACCGAGGCCGTCGGAGTGTGCCGGTCCGGCGAGGTGAGCACGAGGTCGGGGTCGGTCACGGCTATGGCGGTCGGCACGCGCGCACCCCCGGTCGCTCTGCGCTGCTCCTCCTGACGGCGTTCTGCCTGAGCACCATATCCACGTGAGCGCTCCTGAACACCCAACTTCTCACTGTTCATGGCCGGATGGGCAGGAGTTGGCCCGGAACCATCACCTCCGCACTGTCGGAACCCTTGACAGGGGCATTGGTCTGGACCAGTTTGTATCTCCAGCAGCTGCTTCCCCAACTCCCCCACGGTTCGCCCCACTCGGAGGCAGAGAATGACGCACTCCCTTCGCCGGCACGGCCGACTCGGCACGTTCATCGGCGGATTCACGGCCGCGGCCCTCGCCGCGACCGGTCTGTTCATGGCCACGGCCGGCAGCGCGGACGCGGCCCCCACCGCGCAGAGCGCCGCGGCCGCCGTCCCCGCTCACGCGGTGACCGGCTACTGGCAGAACTTCGACAACGGCGCGGCGGTCCAGAAGCTCAGCGACGTGCCGTCCGACTACGACATCGTCGCGGTGGCCTTCGCGGACGCCACGACGACACCGGGCGCGGTCGACTTCACGCTCGACTCGGCGGGCCTGGGCGGCTACACCGAGGACGCGTTCAAGGCCGACATCAAGGCCAAGCAGGCGGCCGGGAAGTCGGTGGTCATCTCGGTCGGCGGCCAGAACGGCACCGTCTCGATCAACGACTCCGCCTCGGCCACGAACTTCGCCGACTCGCTCTACGCGCTCATGCAGGAGTACGGCTTCGACGGCGTCGACATCGACCTGGAGAACGGCCTCAACTCCACCTACATGTCACAGGCGCTGGAGTCGCTGGCGGCGAAGGCGGGCAGCGGATTCGTGCTGACGATGGCGCCGCAGACCATCGACATGCAGTCCACGGCCAACGAGTACTTCAAGACCGCGCTCGCCGTGAAGGACATCCTCACGGTGGTCAACATGCAGTACTACAACAGCGGTTCGATGCTCGGCTGCGACGGCAAGGTCTACAGCCAGGGGACGGTCGACTTCCTGACCGCGCTCGCCTGCATCCAGCTGGAGGGCGGTCTCGACCCGTCGCAGGTCGGCCTCGGTGTCCCGGCCTCGTCCAGCGCGGCGGGCAGCGGCTATGTCGCCCCGTCGGTCGTCAACGACGCGCTCGACTGCCTCGCCAAGGGCACCAACTGCGGCTCCTTCAAGCCGTCGAAGACGTACCCCGGCATCCGCGGCGCGATGACCTGGTCCACGAACTGGGACGCGACGGCCGGCAACGCCTGGTCCTCGGCCGTCGGCGCGCACGTGCACGGCCTGTAGTCCGGCCGGCCGACAAGAACGGGCAGCGCCGCCGCTCCCCCGGCGGCGCTGCCGGAACCTTCGCGGACCTCAGTCCTCGAAGTAGGCGTCCAGCGCCTTGTCGAGGCTCTCGGTCCACTCCTTGAGGCGGGACTTGTCGGGAGCCTCGACATCGTTCGGGTACCAGCGGCTGTTGGGCGTGTGGACCGTCACCGTGAGGCGCTTGCGCGAGGTGCCGTACTCGACCGCGCTGATCTCGTCCCAGGTGAAGTCGGCCTGCTGGTCGTCGAGGGTGTACCGGACGCCGGTCTCGTCGACGGTGATGGAGCCGCGACGGTCCTTGGCCTCCAGCGTGGCGCCGTCGACCTTCTCCGCCTTGGCGGGCTTGTCAGCCTTGTCGGCCTCGTCGGTCTTCGCGGGTTCCTCCGCGTCGGCGTCCTCGGCCGCTTCGGGTGCACTGTCCTCGGCGTCCTCCCGCTCGGGCGTCTCCTTCTCCAGGGACGGCGTGCTCACCTCCCCCGCGGGCTCGTCCGCTTCCGCCTCGGTGGCCTGGGCGTCCTCGACAACCGTCTCCTTCGCGGGAGACGTCAGACCGGGGACGGACGCCGGGTCGAAACCGGCGCCGGCGACGGGCGTGACCTTCTGACTGTCCATACGCTGCTCCACGCGCCGAAGTATGGCGGACGACTCTGTGTCCCGGGGCCCCCGGCCCCTTACGTCCTGGTCACGAACGGGCGGAACGGCGCCGCTCACTACGGTGAGCCATGGCGCCGTCCCTCCGCGTGACGAATGAGCCAGACGAAATGAGCTAGACGAACAGGCTGACCACGGCCGCCACCGCGAACCCGGCGACGGAGAGAACCGACTCCAGGACCGTCCAGGTGCGCAGCGTGTCCCGCTCGCTGATCCCGAAGTACTTGGAGACCATCCAGAAGCCGCCGTCGTTCACGTGCGAGGCGAAGATGGAGCCCGCCGAGATCGCCATGATGACCAGCGCGGTGAACGCCTGCGAGTAGTGACCCTCGGAGAGCAGCGGGGCGACGATGCCCGCGGTCGTGACGATCGCCACCGTGGCCGAGCCCTGGGCGACGCGCAGGACCAGCGAGATCAGGTAGGCGAGGACGATGACGGGCAGGCCCATGCCGTTGAACGTGTCGGCCAGCGCGTCCGCGATGCCGCTCGCCTTGAGGACGGCGCCGAAGACACCGCCCGCGCCGACCACCAGGAGGATGTTGCCGACCGGCTTCAGCGACGCCGTCGACACCGTCTCCAGGGACTTGCGGGACCAGCCGCGCCGGATGCCGAGCAGGTAGTAGGCCATCAGCAGGGCGATCGTCAGCGCGACGAAGGGGTGGCCGAAGAACTCGATGACCGAGCGGCCCGTGGACGGGTCGAAGGCGATCGAGGAGAACGTCGCGAGGAGGATCAGCACCAGCGGCGTACCGATGATGGTGAACACGGTGCCCAGCGGGACCGGCTTCTCGGTCGGGACGACGCCCGAGGCACGCTGCTCGGCCTCCAGGGCGGCCTTCGCCTCCTCGGCGGCCTCCACCATGTCCTGCGGTACGGGGACGAAGATCCGCTTGCCGATCCAGGCGGCCCAGCCCCAGGCGGCCAGCACGGCCGGGATGCCGCAGACGATGCCCATGAGGATGACCCAGCCGAGGTCGACCTTCAGCAGACCCGCGGCGGCGACCGGGCCCGGGTGCGGCGGCAGGAACGCGTGCGTCATCGACAGGCCCGCGAGCAGCGGCATGCAGTACAGGATGATCGACTTGCCGCCGCGCTTGGCGGCCGCGTAGACGATCGGCGCGAGGACGAAGATGCCGACGTCGAAGAAGACGGGGATGCCGAAGATGAGGCCGGTGAGGCCCATCGCGAGGGGGGCGCGCTTCTCGCCGAAGAGGTTCAGGAGGCGGGAGGCCAGGACCTCGGCCCCGCCGGAGACTTCCAGGACGGCGCCGAGCATGGTGCCCAGGCCGATGATGATCGCTACGTGTCCGAGGGTGCCGCCCATGCCGGACTCGATGGTGGAGACGGCGTCGGACTTCTGGACGGTGCCGAAGAGTTCGGTGACCGACAGGCCGGCGCCGAGGCCGACGGCTATGGAGACCGCGAGCAGGGCCACGAACGGCTGGATGCGGGCCTTGATGATCAGGAAGAGCAGCAGCACGATCCCGAGGAACGCGACGGTCAGCAGACCGGCCGTGCCGTCGATGATCGTGAGCAGGCCGCCGGTGTGGGGCGGTGCCTCGGTGGGGGCCGCGAGCGGGGCGGCGAGAGCGAACGGGGACATCGTTGACCTCGTAAGTGCATGAAGCTTTCAGGGCAGGGGGGATCGCGGCACGGCGCACCGCGCTGCGGGAGCGGGTGGGCCGTGCCGTGACGACGTACGGCTTGCGGGTGGTTCAGAACGCGCGGAACGGTCAGCCGAGGACGGCGAGCGCGTCGATCTCGATGAGCAGGCCCTTGGGCAGACCGACGTAGACGGTCGTGCGCGCGGCGGCGGGGGCCTTGAGGCCCTGCTCCTCGAAGTACTCGTTGTAGATCTTGTTCATCTCGGCGAAGTGGTCGACGTCCGTCAGGTAGACGCGCATCATCATGACGTCGTCCCAGGTGGCGCCGCCCTCTTCGAGGATCGCCTTGACGTTGGCGAAGGTCTGGAGGGTCTGCTCGCGCAGGGTCGGACCGGCCGGGGTGGGGGCCTGGCCCTCGACGGCCGGGAGGAAGCCGACCTGGCCCGCGACCTGAAGGAGGTTGCCCTTCTTGACGCCGTGCGAGAACTTCGCGGGCGGGGTGGTGTGGGTGGCAGGGGTGAGGGCGATCTTCTCGGTCATCGTGAACTGGCTTCCTTGCTTGGGGGGTTACCGGAGTAGTCCCGGCTGATGGCCTCCGCCGTGCGGCGCACGAGCGGGAGGAGGGTGAGGAGTTCCTCGGCGGTGACGACCACGTTCGGCGCGGAGACCGACATGGCGGCGACGACGCGGCCGTCGGCGCCGCGGATGGGCGCCCCGACGCAGTTGATGGACTCCTCGTGGCCACCCAGGTCGGTGGCCCAGCCCTGTTCGCGCACCTTCTCCAGCTCCCGCAGGAAAGCGGGGGCGTTGGGGGTCGAACGGGCCGTGTACATGGGGTAGTCGAGCTTCTCCGCGAGGGCGCGGCGCTCGGCCTCGGACCGGTCGGCGAGCAGCAGCTTCGCCACGGCCGCGACGGTGATGGCGACGGGCTTGCCGATGCGCGAGTACATGCGCACCGGGTAGCGGCTCTCGACCTTGTCGATGTAGAGGACCTCGTGCTCCTCGTACACGGCGAGGTGGACCGTGTGGCCGCACTTCTCGTTGAGCGCGGTGAGGTGGGGGTGGGCGATCTCGCGCACGTCGAGGTTCTCGACGGCCTCCTGGGCGAGGGCGAAGAGGCGGGCGCCGAGCCGGTAGCGCTGGTCGGACTGGCGGTGGACGAGCCCGTGCTCGTGCAGGGTGCGCAGCAGCCGCAGGGCCGTGGACTTGTGGACGCCGAGCCGGTCGGCGACCTGGCCCAGGTCGGCGGGGCCCTCGGCGAGCAGCGGCAGGATGCTGAGCGCGCGGTCGACGGTCTGGCTCATGGCGTACGTACCTCCTCGGCGGCCCCGCTGTCGGCTGCTTCGGTCGCTTCGGTCCAGCCGGGGCCGAGGTGCAGTGTCCCCCACGCGTCCGCTCCGAGGGCGACCAGCCGGTCGGCGTGGGCGCGGCTCGGGGGCGCGGCGAGGTCGCCGGGGACGGTGAGGGCGGCGGCGGCCCACAGGTGGCCGTGGCGCAGCCGGGCGGCGGTGGGCAGCCCGCGCAGGGTCGCGGAGAGGAACCCGGCGGCGAAGGCGTCACCGGCGCCCACGGCGGCGACGACGTCGACGCGCGGGGCGGGCTCGAAGTGGCGGCCGTCCTGATCGAAGGCGACGGCGCCCGCGGAGCCCTGCTTCACGACGAGGAGCGACGGCTCGGGCAGCGCGGCGCGGATCGCGTCGGGTCCGCCGGTGACGCCCCAGGCGTCCTCGGCCTCGTCCTCGCCGACGAAGACGAGGCCGGCGCGGCGGGCGAGGTCGAGCAGGACCCGCGCGTCGTCGGGGTCGCGCCACAGGCCGGGGCGGTGGTTGACGTCGAAGGAGACGGTGCCCGGGGTCGAGCCGTCGGTCAGGGCGTACAGCAGGCCGAGGCAGTCGGCGGAGAGCGCGGCGGTGATGCCGGACAGGTGCAGGACGCGGCCGGAGCGCAGCGCGTCGAGGTCCAGGGTGTCGACGGACATCGCGGAGGCGGCGGATCCGGCGCGGTAGTAGGCGACCTCGTGGGAGTCGCCGCCGCGGTCCCCGGCGGTGCGGAAGTAGATGCCGGTGGGGCGGGCGGGGTCGCGGCGCACGGCACCGACGTCGACGCCGTAGCCGCCGACGGCCTCGACCAGGTGGTCGCCGAAGCCGTCGGCGCCGACCCGGCTGACCCAGCGGGTGCGGTGTCCGCCGGCGGCCAGCACGCACGCCACGTTGGACTCGGCGCCGCCGATCCCGCGGTCGAAGGAGGGCACGTCGGCGAGGCGTCCCGGCACGGTGGGCCGGAACGTGACCATGGACTCGCCGAGCGCGACGACGTCCACCGGCGTGCCATTCATGGGGCGTCCTCCTCGCGGCGGGGTGGGCCGACGACTTCGTTGACCCGGCATCGGCTCGGATGTTAGACAGCAGTGAGCGACATACGCAATGACCGTTGCAAATAATGCAACAGTCCGCCTGGAGGAGGGCTCCATGACCGCCGACCGCTTGGACGCGCCGGACCCGCTGGACGCACTCGCCCAGGACCGGGTGGACTTCCGCTTCAAGGGCCTGCCGCCCGAGGCCGAGGGCGCCACGGTCGCCGAGCTCGCTGCCCGCCGCCTCAACCTCTTCACGGACGGCTTCACCACGCCGGTCCTCACGCTCTCCGCCGAGCGCCTGGAGCACAACCTCGCGCTGATGGAGACGTACGCCACGCGCCACGGCCTCACCTTCGCCCCGCACGGCAAGACGTCGATGGCGCCGCAGCTCTTCCGGCGGCAGATCGAGCACGGCGCGTGGGGCATCACCCTCGCCGTCCCCCACCAGGTACGCGTGGCACGGCGGTTCGGCATCGAGCGGATCTTCCTGGCGAACGAGCTGGTCGACGCGGCCGCGCTGCGCTGGCTGTCCGGCGAACTCGACGCCGACCCGTCCTTCCGGTTCGTCTGCTACGTGGATTCCGTACGCGGCGTGGAGCTGATGCAGGCCGCTCTGGCGGCGGCGGGCGCCACCCGGCCGGTCGACGTGGTCGTGGAGCTCGGCGCCGGGATCGGCGCGCGCACCGGGGCCCGCACGGAGGCCGAGTGCGCGGCGGTCGCCGACGCGGTGGCCGGCGCCGACCGGCTGCGGCTCGTGGGCGTCGCCGGGTACGAGGGCGAGGTGCCGGAGGCCGACGGCGACCGGGTCCGGGCCTGGCTGCGGCGGCTCGTGGCGCTCGCGGTGGACTTCGACAAGGCCGGGCGGTTCGCGGGCACCGACGAGATCGTGGTCAGCGCCGGTGGCTCCGCCTGGTTCGACGCCGTCGCGGACGTCTTCGCGGACATCCCCGAACTGTCCCTGCCCGTCCTGAAGCTGCTGCGCTCCGGCGCATACGTCTCGCACGACGACGGCCACTACCGCCACCTCACGCCGTTCAACCGGGTCCCCGAGGAGGGCGCGCTGCACCCGGCGTTCCGGCTGTGGGCGCAGGTCGTCTCGCGCCCCGCGCCGGACCAGGCCTTCATCAACGCCGGCAAGCGCGACGCCGCCCACGACCTCGACCTCCCCGAGGCCCAGGCCGTCCGCAGGGACACCGTCCGCGACGCGTCCGGGGTCACGGTGACGGGCCTGTCCGACCAGCACGGGTGGCTCCGCCTGGACCCGGACGCCGAGCTGGAGGTCGGCGACTGGCTCGGCATGGGCCTGTCGCACCCCTGCACGGCGTTCGACAAGTGGCAGCTGATCCCGGTGGTCGAGGCCGACGGCACGGTCGTGGACTACGTACGGACGTTCTTCTAGCAGCCGTCCGCGCCCCTGGACGAGCGGAGCTCGTTTCAGGGGCGCGGGGAACTGCGCGAGAAGCCCCACCGGCCCGCAGACGCCACCACTCCGACAACCCGGCAGACGAGAGGCTCCCCCAGTGGACCTGGTCATCAAGAACACCCGAGTGATCGACGGCACCGGCGGCGCCTCCTACCGCGCCGACGTGGCCATCGACGACGGCCGCATCGCGGAGATCCACCGCCCCGGCGACGGCCCCCGCCCCACGGCGACCCGAACCCTCGACGGCGAGGGCCTCGCCCTCAGCCCCGGCTTCATCGACATGCACGCCCACAGCGACCTCGCCCTGCTCCGCGACCCGGACCACAGCGCGAAGGCCGCCCAGGGCGTCACCCTCGAAGTCCTCGGCCAGGACGGCCTGTCCTACGCCCCGGTGGACAACCGCACCCTCGACCAGGTCCGCCGCACCATCACCGGCTGGAACGGCGGCGGCCCCGACGACACCTCCGTCGACTTCGACTGGCGCACCGTCGGCGAGTACCTGGACCGCCTCGACCGGGGCATCGCCGTGAACGCCGCCTACCTCATCCCCCAGGGCACGGTCCGGATGTACGCGGTCGGCTGGGACGACCGCGACGCGACCGACGCCGAGCTGGACCACATGAAGCGGCTCGTCGCCGAGGGCCTCGAACAGGGCGCCGTCGGCATGTCCTCGGGCCTCACCTACACGCCCGGCATGTACGCCAAGGACGCCGAACTCACCGAACTGTGCCGCACGGTGGCCGCGTACGACGGCTACTACTGCCCCCACCACCGCAGTTACGGGGCCGGCGCGCTCGACGCGTACCGCGAGATGGTCGAGCTGACGAACACCGCGGGCTGCGCCCTCCATCTCGCCCACGCCACCATGAACTTCGGCGTGAACAAGGGCAAGGGAGTCGATCTCCTCGCGCTCCTCGACGAGGCGATCGCGGGCGGCGCCGACATCAGCCTGGACACGTACCCGTACACGCCGGGCGCCACCACGCTCGTGGCGATGCTGCCGAGCTGGGCCAACGAGGGCGGCCCCGACGCCACCCTCGCCCGGCTCCGTGACGACGCGACCTGCGAGCGGATCCGCGAGCACGTCGAGGTGATCGGCTCCGACGGCTGCCACGGCGTGCCGATCGAGTGGGACCGCATCGAGATCTCGGGGACGACGAACCCCGCGCTGGCCTCGTACGTCGGCAAGACGGTCGCCGAGTCGGCCGCCGAGCACGCCGAGTCGCCCTGGACCACCGCGCGCCGCCTGCTGCTTGAGGACAGCCTGGGCTCGACGATCCTCCAGCACGTCGGGCACGAGGAGAACGTCCGCGCGATCATGCGGCATCCGGTGCACACCGGGGGCAGCGACGGCATCCTCCAGGGGACGAAGCCGCACCCGCGCGCGTACGGCACGTTTCCGCACTACCTCGGCCACTACGCGCGTGATCTGGGCGTGCTGTCCCTGGAGGAGACGGTCGCGCATCTGACGTCCCGGCCCGCGGCCCGCCTGCGGCTCCCCGACCGGGGCCTGATCCGTGAGGGCTACCGCGCCGATCTGGTCCTGTTCGACCCGGAGACGGTTGCGGCGGGCTCGACGTTCGCCGCGCCGCGCACCCTCCCGGTGGGCATCCCCCACGTCCTGATCGACGGCAAGCCGGTCATCGAAAACGGCACCCGCACCGACATCCTGGCCGGCCACTCGGTACGCCGCACCCCTGGGTCGTCATCCGTCTGACGGCCGGTGGGGGCTGGTCGCGCAGTTCCCCGCGCCCCTGAGATGCGCACTTCGTGCGCCATCTCATCAGAGAGGCGCGCCAGCACCGCCCCCTCAGGAGAGGCGCGCCACCGCCGCCTCCTGAGGAGAGGCGCGCCACCCCTGCCCCCACCGGGAGGCACACCACCGTGCCCCCCATCGAGAGGCGCGCGGAGCGCAGCCTCAGGGGAAGGCTGCGCGCAGCGCATGCCTTCAGGGGCGCGGGGAACGGCGCGAGAAGCGGCCACCGGGCCGCACCCGAACGACAACCAAGGGGCGCGGGGAACTGCGCGACCGGCCCCCACCGGAGGCGCACCCGGCGACGCCACCGTCACCGAACCCCGCTCGGCCGGAACTGCACACTGATCCGGGGCCCGGCCGCCCGGGTCGATTTCGGGATCGCGTGCTCCCAGGTCCGCTGGCAGGATCCCCCCATCACGATGAGATCCCCGTGCCCCAGTGCCCGGCGCACAGCCGAACCACCGCCCACAGGCCGCAGCACAAGATCCCGGGGCGCCCCCACGGACACGATGGCGACCATGGTGTCCTCACGGGCCCCGCGCCCGATCCGGTCCCCGTGCCAGGCGACACTGTCCCGCCCGTCACGGTAGAAGCAGAGCCCGGCGGTGGTGAACGGTTCGCCCAACTCCTCCGCGTAGTGCGCGGACAACGCGTCCCGGGCCGCACCGAGCACCGGATGCGGAAGCTCCCGCCCGGCGCCGTAGAACCTCAGCAGCCGCGGCACGTCGACCATCCGCTCGTACATCTGCCGCCGCTCGGCCTGCCAGGGCACATCCCGGGCCAGCCGCTCGTACAGCACGTCGGCACCGCGCAGCCAGCCGGGCAGGACGTCGATCCAGGCGCCGGCCCCGAGCACGGTCCGCCGCACCCCGGCGAGCGGGCCGAGCGCGATCTCCTCGGCCTGATCGAAGAGCGACCCCTGAAGCGCCTGACTCGCCTGACCCACCTGACTCATGACCCCACCGTAACGCGATATTCGAACATTCGCTCGAACGACAGGTGTTTCAGAGTACGAATCGTTCATGTTTTCCCGTAGCGCAAAACCCTTGCGCGCCCCCTTCGTACCTTTTCGCGCTGCTAATTTCACTACCCGTGATCAACACCGCCCCCTCCGTCACTCTCCGCGCAGGTATGCGAGGAGCGCCGGACACCCCGGCCGCACCGGCCCCCTGGCGCCCCGTCCTGCTGCGTCCCGTCAACCCCGCCGACCGGGCCCGCCTCGACTCCCTGCGCGCCTCCGGCGACATCCGCGAGACGCACGACCGCCTCGCGGACCAGCTCACCGAACTCGTGCGCTGCCTGCGTCCGGGCGAGGCCCCGGCCGGGCCCGCGCACGAGGCCGCCGTCGCCGAACTGCTCGACGGCGCCGACCCGCGCCGGTACGGCACCTGGGTCTGGTACCCGTGGTCGGGCCGCCTCGTCCGGGTGCTGCCCGAGCGGGAGTTCCGCCGGGTGCGCACGGACCGCAACCGGGACAAGATCACCAGCGCCCAGCAGGAGCACCTGCGGGGCCGCAGGATCGGGGTCGTCGGCCTCTCCGTGGGCAACAGCGCCGCGCTGACCTGTGCCATGGAGGGCGTAGGAGGATCGTTCCGGCTGGCCGACTTCGACGACATCGGCCTGAGCAACCTCAACCGGCTGCGGGCCGGCGTGCACGACCTCGGCCTCGCCAAGACCGTGCTGTGCGCCCGCCAGATGTACGAGACCGACCCCTATCTCCACATCGAGCTGTGGCCCGAGGGGCTGACCGAGGACAGCGTCGGGGCGTTCGTCGGCGCCGGTGAGCAGAGCCTCGACCTGGTCGTGGAGGAGTGCGACACCCCCTGGGTGAAGACGGCCGTGCGCGAGCACGCCCGGGCCCGTCGCGTCCCCGTCCTGATGGACGCCAACGACCGCGGGCTGCTCGACGTCGAACGCTTCGACCTGGAGCCGGACCGCCCGCTCTTCCACGGCCGCGGCGGCGGCCTGACGGCGGCCCAGGTGCGCGGCCTCGCCCCGGCCGACGCCCTCGCCCACCTCCTCGACGTCTGCGACGAGGAGAACCTGAGCCCCGCCATGACCGACGCCCTGCGCCGGATCGGCACCACCCTGTCCAGCTGGCCCCAGCTCGCCAGCGGGGTGGCGCTCGGCGGCGCCCTCGTCACCGACACCGCCCGCCGGATCCTGCTCGGCGAACCGGTCGCGTCGGGCCGCTACTACGTGGACCTGGAGCGGCTCGTCGGCCGCGCGACGGCGGGAGCCGCCGCGTGAACCAGCTGCCCGACCTCCACGGCCACCACCTCTGGCTGCGCGAACTGCGTCCCACCGACCACGCCCCGTTCGAACGGATCCACACCCACCGGGTGCTGACCCGGTATCTCGGCATCGACCGGATGGACGCCCGGCAGGCGCAGGACGCCTTCGTCCAGTGCCTGACGCAGCCGTTCTCGTACCCGCGCCGCAAGCACACGATGGCGGTGTGCGCCCCCGGGGACGACACGATGGTCGGGATGATGGGCCTGCTCGTCGAGGAGTACGGCCGCAACGCCATGCTGACCAGCCTGGTCCTGCTGCCCGGCGCCCCGATGCGCGGCCACGGCCACGAGGCGGGGCGGCTGCTCATGGCCCACGGCTTCGGCCGGCTCGGGCTGTACCGGATCTGGGCGGGCCACCGCGCCGACCACACCCGGATGCGGGACATCATGCTCGCGGCGGGCCTGCACCCCGAGGCCACCCTGCGCGGGCTGTTCCGCACCCAGGGCGCCTGGCACGACGTCACCACGTACGCGGCCCTGGCCCCGGAGTGGATCGAACAGGCGACCCCGGCCGAACGGGCCATCCTCGACGGGACGCCCGCCGAGGCCCCGGAGCACCCGCCAGTGGCCCATCTCACCCCCGCGCGCGACCAGCTCGTTCCAAGCTCCGCCGCACCCTCCACCCCGTAATCCGAAGACACCCGGCACCCCGTGCCACCGCATCCGCAGTGCCCCCGCCGCGTCCCGCCGCCTGTGGCGCAAACCGCGCGCGCCCGGGCGAAACACCGCCGTAAAGTCTGAGCATGCAGCTCATCCAGTCGACCAAGCTCGCCAACGTCTGCTACGAGATCCGGGGCCCGGTGCTCGAGGAGGCGATGCGGCTGGAAGCGGCGGGGCACCGGATCCTGAAACTGAACACGGGGAACCCGGCGGCGTTCGGCTTCGCGTGCCCGCCGGAGATCCTGGAGGACATGCTCCGCAACCTCGGTGACGCCCACGGCTACGGCGACGCCAAGGGCCTGCTCGCCGCCCGCCGCGCGGTGATGATGCACTACCAGACCCTCGGCGTGGAAACAGACGTCGAGCACGTCTTCATCGGCAACGGCGTCTCCGAGCTGATCGTGATGGCGATGCAGGCCCTCCTCGACGACGGCGACGAGGTCCTGGTCCCGGCCCCCGACTACCCGCTGTGGACGGCGGCCGTCTCGCTCTCCGGCGGTACGGCCGTCCACTACCGCTGCGACGAGCAGGCCGACTGGATGCCGGACCTCGCCGACATCGAGCGCAAGGTGACCGACCGCACCAAGGCGATCGTCATCATCAACCCGAACAACCCCACCGGCGCCGTGTACAGCGACGAGATGCTGCGCGGCCTCACCGACATCGCGCGCCGCCACAATCTGCTCGTCTGCTCCGACGAGATCTACGACAAGATCCTCTACGACGAGGTGACGCACACCCCGACGGCCGCCATCGCCCCGGACGTCATGACGCTCACCTTCAACGGCATGTCGAAGGCGTACCGCGTCGCCGGTTACCGCGTCGGCTGGATGGCCGTCTCCGGTCCGCGCGCGCACGCCGAGTCCTACATCGAGGGCCTGACGATCCTCGCGAACATGCGCCTGTGCGCGAACATGCCGGGCCAGCACGGGGTCGTCGCCGCGCTCACCGGCCGCCAGACGATCAGCGATCTGGTGCTGCCGGGCGGCCGGCTGAAGGAACAGCGGGACGTCGCCTACGACCTGCTGACCCAGATCCCGGGCGTGACGTGCGTGAAGCCCAAGGGCGCCCTGTACCTCTTCCCGCGCCTCGACCCGAAGGTCTTCAAGGTCAAGGACGACCGGCAGATGGTGCTCGATCTGCTGCGCGCCGAGAAGATCATGGTCGTCCACGGGACGGGCTTCAACTGGCCCGAGCCCGACCACTTCCGCGTCGTCACCCTGCCCTCGGTGCAGCAGCTGACGGAGGCCGTGACCCGGATCGGGACCTTCCTGGACGGCTACAGCCAGCCGTGACGCGCCGGAGGCGGTCTTCTTTGGACAAGTTCTAAATTAGACAGCTTCTAAGGTACGATGGAGACCAAGTCAGTCGCCCGTCGCTGCCCGGAGGTCGCCATGTACGAGCCGATCCGCACCAAGTCGGTCCACACGATGGCGGCCGGCCACGACTCCTTCCCGCACCGCTCCCGCGAGGAGGAGCTGGACATCCAGCTCGCCGGGCACCTGTCCGCGCTGCTCGCGGTCACCGACGAGCTGCGGCAGCTCTCGCCGGGCACGGAGCTGGACGAGGCCGCGGAGGCGCTGGCCGAGCAGGTGACCCGCCTGCGCGGCGGCCACCCGCCGGTCCGCTCCGCGGTGGCCGCCGCCATCCACGAGCCCCACCTCGCCGGTCTCCACCAGCGCGCGCACGCCCTCGCGGGCCGCGCCCTGGTCGTCGCCGCGTCCCGCGCGGACACCGCCGCCGCGATCCTGGCCGCACAGCGCATGGAGCACCACGCGGGCGCCGGACACCTGGTCTCCGCGTGACGCTTCGCGCGTGACGTACCTCCCGTTGCATACCGGGACCGCGCCGTAACCCTCCGTTCACCCGCCCCGCCGGGGAATGTTGGCCTCCGCGAGCAGGCTGCTCGGCGTGAGACGAATCGCGGGAATGATCCTCGCCGTCCTCCTCCTGGGAGGTGTCGCCGCCGCCGTGCTCGCCGGGCGGAGCGACAGCGCAGGGGACGACGACAAGAGCACGGCAACGAAGACCGTGCGCATGGTGATCGGCTCGGAGAAGGCCGACTTCTTCGCCGACAAGGACGTGGAGCGGGCGCTGGCCGCCAAGGGCTTCACCGTGCGGGCCGAGACCTCCGGGTCCTGGGCCATGGAGGGCCTGGACCTCAAGGGGTACGACCTCGCCTTCCCCTCCAGCCAGGCCCCGGCCGTCGAGCTGGCGAGCCGCCACAAGGTGCGCGGCGCGCTCCCGCGGCCCTTCTACTCGCCGCTGGTGGTGGTCGCCCACCGGGGCGCGGCCAAGGTGCTCGCGGACAACGGCCTCGCCACCCTGGACACCGCCCACCGGGGCACGCTGAAAATGAGCGCCTACCTGGACGCGGCCCGGCACGACCGCACCTGGCAGCAGCTCAAGGGCGCCGGGAAGTACGGGGAGTTGAGCGGCACGCTCTTCATCTCCTCCACCGACCCGGAGTCCTCCAACTCCGGCGCGCTCTACCTCGCCGCCACCTCGTACGTGGCCAACGGCGGCCGGGTCGTGTCCGACGAGGCGGGCCTGGACCGCACGGCGCCGCTGCTGAAGAAGCTGATCTCCGTGCAGGGCGCCCAGCAGTCGAGTTCGGACGCCGTGTTCCGGGACTTCGTCAGCGGCGCGGGCAATCCGCTCGTGCTCGTCTACGAGTCGCAGGTCGCGGCGCTGCTCGCGAACGGGCAGCAGCCGGACGACCTGGTGGTGCTCTACCCGGACACCACGGTCAACAGCGACCACACGGCCGTACCGCTCACCGAGAACGGCCGGGCCCTCGCCCAACTCCTCTCCACCGAACCGAAGTTGCGGGCGCTCGCCGTACGGCACGGGTTCCGGCCGCAGGGCACCGACACCGAGTTCGCCTCGGCGGACACCTATCTGAAGCAGCAGCTGACCGGCGTCCGGCAGGCGCCCGTGCCCACCTCGAAGGTGCTGCACGACATGGCCCGCCGGGCACGCGGCTGAACGGGGGGACACACATCATGGCCACGGAGAACACCTCGCAGGGCCCGGCGGAGAGCACCTTCACGCTCACCCCGCCGACACCCGTCACCGCCGTGCCCCGCGAGAGCGCGGGCGGCCTGGTGCCGGTGGAGGACAAGGTCCGGGCGGACATGACGGCGAAGGCGGCGGCGTACGTCGAGAACCTCGCCGCGCTGGACGCCCGCTCCCCCGAGTTCGCCGGCAAGGTCGGCGAGATCACCGGGCTCGGCGCGGGCGACATGCGGGCCGCCGCCGCCCAGTCGAACCGGATGCTGGAGCGCACCCTGCGCAGCCTCCCGGACAACGGCGGTGACGCCCAGTCGCACGTGGCGACCTCGCTCGTCGAGCTGCGCCGCGTCGTCGAGGACCTGGACCCGCGCGACCTGCCCGCGAGCAAGGGGCGCAGGTTCCTCTCGAAGCTGCCCGGCGGCAACCGGCTGCGCGACCACGTCGCCAAGTACGCCTCCGCGCAGGGCACGCTGAACAGGATCGTGGGCTCGCTGCGCGGCGGGCAGGACGAACTGCGCCGGGACAACGCGGCGTTGCAGACCGAGCGGGTCCGCCTGTGGGAGACCATGGGCAAGCTCCAGGAGTACGTGGTCCTGACCGACGCCCTGGACCAGGCCGTCGAGGGCCACATCGGCGCCGTCGCCGACGCGCAGGAGGCCGACGCGCTCCGCGCCGACGTCCTGTTCCCCGTACGGCAGAAGCACCAGGACCTGCTGACCCAGCTCGCGGTGTGCGCGCAGGGCTATCTGGCGATGGACGTCGTACGGCGCAACAACGACGAGCTGATCAAGGGCGTCGACCGGGCCGCCACCACCACGGTGTCGGCGCTGCGCATCTCCGTGATGCTGGCGTCCGCGCTCGACCACCAGAAGAAGGTCATCGAGCAGGTCAACGCCCTGCGCGGGACGACCGAGGACCTGATCCGCGGCAACGCCGAGATGCTCGCGACGCAGAGCGGCGAGATCCAGCGGATCGCGGCGGACCCGGCGGTCGGCGCGGAGACGCTGCGCTCGGCGTTCCAGCAGATCTACCGGACGCTGGACACCATCGACACGTACAAGGTGCAGGCGGCCGAGGCGATGGCGACGACCGTGGAGTCCCTGACCTCCGAACTCCAGCAGGCGGGCGCCTACTTGGAGCGCAGCCGGTCGCGCGGCGCGCTGGACGGAGGGCTCGCATGAGAAGAGTCCGCACCGTCACCGCCGTCGCCGTCGCCGTCGCGGCGCTCCTCACCGGCTGCACCCAGCAGAAGGAGAGCGCGACGCCCGACGACCGCCCCACCCCCGGCACCCTGCGCGTCCTCGCCTCCAGCGAGCTGTCCGACATGACCGGGGCCCTGAAGGCGGCCCGCGAGAAGACCGGGATCACCGTCCGGCCCACCTACATGGGCACCCTGGACGCCGTACGGCTGCTCGCCTCCGGGAAGGCCGACGGAAAGTACGACGCGGTGTGGCTGTCGTCCGACGACTACCTGCGCCTCGACCGGGAGGCGGCGAAGCGGATCGTCTCCGAGACGTCCGTCATGGCGAGCCCGGTCGCCCTCGGCGTCCGCCGGGAGGCGCTGGGACGGCTCGGCTGGAAGCCGTCCGACGTCACCTGGAAGCAGGTCGAACAGGCCGTCGCGGACGGCAGGCTGACGTACGGGATGACGGACCCGGCGCGCTCCAACTCCGGTTTCGCCACGCTGATCTCCGTCGCCTCCGCGCTCTCCGGCGCCCAGTCGGCGCTCACCGCGAAGGACGTGGACACGGCCCGGCCCCGGCTGAAGGAGTTCTTCAAGGGGCAGCAGCTGACCTCGGGCTCCTCCGGGTGGCTGGCGGCCGCGTACCGGCGTCGCGGCGACGTCGACGCGCTGCTCAACTACGAGTCGGTGCTCAGCGGCATCCCCGGCCTGACCGTGATCCGCCCCAAGGACGGCGTCGTCACCGCCGATTACCCGCTCTCCTCGCTCGCCGGGACCCCGGCGGCGACCCGCGAGGACGTGCGCCGGCTCGCCGAGACGCTGCGCACCCCGGCCCTCCAGCGGACGATCACCACGACGACGCACCGCCGCCCGGTCGTCGCCGGGGTGGCGCTCGCGCCGGGGCTCGACCCGGCCAGGCGCCGCGAACTGCCGTTCCCGGGCAGCCGCACCGTCGCCGACGGGCTGCTGTCCTCGTACGAGAACGATCTGCGCCGCCCCTCGCGGACGGTGTACGTCCTCGACACCTCGGGGTCGATGCAGGGCGGGCGGCTCGACGCGCTCAAAGCGGCGCTGCACGGGCTGACCGGGGACTTCCGGGAGCGCGAGGAGGTGACGCTGATGCCGTTCGGGTCGGGCGTGAAGTCGGTGCGCACCCATGTGGTCGACCCGGCGTCGCCGCGCACCGGACTCGACGCCATCGAGAAGGACACGGCCGGGCTCAGCGCGTCCGGCGAGACCGCCGTCTACACCTCGCTCGAAGCCGCGTACCGGCAGCTGGGCAAGGGCGACGGCGACACGTTCACGTCGATCGTGCTGATGACGGACGGCGAGAACACCACCGGCGCCAAGGCCGGGGACTTCGGCCGGTTCTACCGCTCGCTCGGGCAGGAGCAGCAGCACATCCCCGTCTTCCCGATCCTGTTCGGCGACGCCTCCCGCGGCGAACTGACGGACATCGCCGAGCTGACCGGCGGCCGGCTCTTCGACGCGGTGGGCGGCTCGCTGTCCGGCGCCCTGGAGGAGATCCGTGGCTACCAGTAGAGGCGTCCTGAGGTTCCTGGAGTCCCGGAAGAACCTCACCGGGAGCGCGTGCGGGATCGCCGGGCTCGCGCTGACCTTCGCCGGGGTCGCGGGCCCGTACTGGCCGGTGGTCGTGGCCGGTCTGTACGGCGCGGGCGCGCTGGTCGCCCCGCCGGAGCGGCCCGCGCCGCCCGGGTTCCCCGACCCGTCGGAGCAACTGGGCGAGGTGCGCGAGGACTTCGGGCGGCTGCGGGACTATCTCGCGGAGGTCGACGTGCCGCCGGTCGCCGCCGCCCGGCTCACCCAGCTCGACGAACTCCTCACCGCGCTGCTCGATCCGGGCTGGGCCGCCGAGCTGCTCGCGCAGGACCCGGAGGCGCTGCACGCGCTCGGTCGGGCGGTGCGGCAGGACGTGCCGGAGGCCGTGGACACGTACGCCCGTACCCGCTGGTGGACCCGGATCGCGCCGGGCCAGGAGCAGCCCGAGCGCCACCTGGAGCGTCAGCTCACCGTCGTGCACGACGAGCTGACCGGCATCGTGGGCACGCTGCGGGAGACGGAGGCGCGGCGCCAGGAGTCGCACACGCGGTACCTGGAGGAGCGCAACCCCTGACGGGCGCGGCGCGGCGGTGAACGGGCGAGGGCCCGCCGCCTCCCGCCGTCCCCAGGGGCTTGCGCGGGGACGGCACGGGGAGAGCGGCGGGCCCGTGATCCCGTACGCCGTTGTACGGGACCTCGCCGGTCATGCGGGCGGGACGGTCAGCCGAGGCGCTTCACCAGCGCGTGGTACTCGTCCCACAGCTCCTTCGGCGTGTGGGCGCCGAAGGTGTTGAGGTGCTCGGGGACCAGGGCGGCCTCCTCGCGCCAGACCTCCTTGTCGACGGAGAGCAGGAAGTCCAGGTCGGCCTCGGGCAGGTCGAGCCCGTCGGTGTCCAGGGAGCCCTTGGCCGGGAGGACGCCGATCGGCGTCTCGACGCCCTCGGCGCGGCCGTCGAGGCGGTCCACGATCCACTTCAGGACGCGGGAGTTCTCGCCGAAGCCGGGCCACACGAAGCGGCCGTTCGCGTCCTTGCGGAACCAGTTGACGTAGTAGATCTTCGGGAGCTTGGCCTGGTCCTTGTCGGCGCCGACCTTCACCCAGTGGGCCATGTAGTCGCCCATGTTGTAGCCGCAGAACGGCAGCATCGCGAACGGGTCGCGGCGCAGCTCGCCGACCTTGCCCTCGGCGGCCGCCGTCTTCTCGGAGGCCACGTTCGCACCGAGGAAGACGCCGTGGTTCCAGTCGAAGGACTCGGTGACCAGCGGCACGGCCGAGGCGCGACGGCCGCCGAACAGGATCGCCGAGATCGGCACGCCCTTCGGGTCCTCCCACTCCGGCGCGATGATCGGGCACTGCGCGGCGGGGGTGGTGAAGCGGGCGTTGGGGTGCGCGGCCGGGACGCCCGACTCGGGCGTCCAGGAGTTGCCCTTCCAGTCGGTGAGGTGCGCCGGGGTCTCCTCGGTCATCCCCTCCCACCACACGTCGTTGTCGTCGGTGAGGGCGACGTTCGTGAAGACGGAGTTGCCCCAGAGGGTCTTCATGGCGTTGGCGTTGGTGTGCTCGCCGGTGCCGGGCGCGACGCCGAAGAAACCGGCCTCGGGGTTGATCGCGTAGAGCCGGCCGTCCTCGCCGAACCGCATCCAGGCGATGTCGTCGCCGATCGTCTCGACGGTCCAGCCGGAGATCGTCGGCTCCAGCATCGCGAGGTTGGTCTTGCCGCACGCGGACGGGAAGGCCGCGGCGACGTACTTCGACTCCCCCTGCGGCGGGGTCAGCTTGAGGATGAGCATGTGCTCGGCGAGCCAGCCCTCGTCCCGCGCCATCACCGAGGCGATGCGCAGGGCGTAGCACTTCTTGCCCAGCAGGGCGTTGCCGCCGTAGCCGGAGCCGTAGGACCAGATCTCGCGGTCCTCGGGGAAGTGCGAGATGTACTTGGTGCTGTTGCACGGCCAGGCCACGTCGGCCTCGCCCTCGGCGAGCGGGGCGCCCAGCGTGTGGACGGCCTTGACGAAGAAGCCGTCCTCGCCGAGCTCGTCCAGAACGGGCTGCCCCATCCGGGTCATCGTGCGCATGGAGACGGCCACGTAGGCCGAATCGGTGATCTCGACACCGATGGCGGACAGCGGCGAGCCGAGCGGGCCCATGCAGAACGGGACGACGTACATCGTCCGGCCCTTCATCGAGCCGCGGAAGATCCCGCCGTTGCCCTCGTTGCCCCGGAAGATCTCCCGCATCTCGGCGGGGGCCTTCCAGTGGTTGGTGGGGCCGGCGTCCTCCTCCTTCGCGGAGCAGATGAACGTCCGGTCCTCGACCCGCGCGACATCGGTCGGGTCGGAGGCGGCGTAGTAGGAGTTCGGGCGCAGCGTCGGGTCCAGCTTCCTGAACGTCCCCTTGGCGACGAGTTCCTCCGCGAGCCGCTCGTACTCGGCCTCGGAGCCGTCGCACCAGACCACACGGTCCGGTTGCGTCAGTTCAGCGATCTCGTTGACCCACGAGATCAGTTCCTTGTGGTTGGTCGGGAGAGGGGCGGGGTCCTGGGAAACAGGGGCTGTGTCGGTCCGGGAGAGGGGAGCCGCGATGTCGCGCGCCACGATCGCTCCTAAAGAGGGTGTTGAGTTGGTTGCCCCGTGGGGGCTGCGACCCGGACGCTGCGCCTCCCGTCGCACTGTTTCCCAGTGGAGCGCTCATCCGGTGCCGACCGCACTCATTTGATCATCCGACCGTTTCGCCCATCTGTCCAGGGGGGCTCACAGGTGAGCGACGTGAGCATTGCCACTCGGACCGGAGGGCCTCCGGAGGCTTAACGATCGATGAATTCGGGTTCCCCCCAGCCCGGATACGGGGGCTGGCCCTATCTGTTACTTACGGTCGCGTAGGTACGATGCCGGGCATGAGCGTCGCCGCAGAGCAGCCCGGTCCCCCCGTCGGACTCACCGAATCGCCCGCCCTGAAGCCGAGACTCCGGGGCTGGCTGCACGCGGGCATGTTCCCTGCGGTCCTCATCTCCGGCCTCGTCCTGACCGCGCTGGCCGACTCCACCCGGGGCCGCGTGGCCTGCGGCATCTTCGCCCTGACGGCCTGTCTGCTGTTCGGAGTGAGCGCGCTCTACCACCGGGGCAACTGGAGCCCGCGGGCCGACGGTGTGCTGCGCCGCCTCGACCACGCCAACATCTTCCTGATCATCGCCGGCACGTACACGCCGCTGACGATGCTGCTGCTGCCGGGCACCAAGGGCGACGCCCTCATGTGGGGCATCTGGGCGGCGGCCGTCGCGGGCATCGCCTTCCGCGTCTTCTGGGTCGGCGCCCCGCGCTGGCTCTACACCCCCTGCTACATCGCGATGGGCTGGGCCGCCGTCTTCTTCCTGCCCGACTTCATGCGGACCGGCGGCATCGCGGTGCTCGTGCTGGTCGTCGTGGGCGGACTGCTCTACAGCGCGGGCGGGGTCATCTACGGCATCAAGCGCCCGAACCCGTCCCCGCGCTGGTTCGGCTTCCACGAGGTATTCCACTCCTTCACCCTCGCGGCGTTCGTCGTGCACTACGTCGGCATCTCCCTGGTGGCGTACCAGCACGGCTGACGCCCACCACCCAGCACTCCCGGCCGCGGCTTCCCAGCCGCGGCCCTTTTTTGTGCCCGGTTCCAGTATCCCAGGAGCCACTCCCCATTGACAGACACTACGAACTGACAGCTACTCTCAATTCATGGCTACTGTCACTGTTCCATCGGAGTCGCGCCTGGATCCCAGGCGCTGGTGGGCCCTCGGGGCCCTGGTCGCGAGCATGCTCGTCCTCGGATTCGACATGACGATCCTCAATGTGGCGCTGCCGACGATCTCGGCGGACCTCGGCGCCGGCACGGGCCAGCAGCAGTGGATGGCGGACGCGTACATCGTCGTGTTCGCCGCCCTGATGCTCCCGGCCGGACTGCTCGGCGACCGGTTCGGGCGGCGCCGGATGCTCATCGGCGGGCTCGGCGTCTTTCTCGCCGCCTCCGTCGTCGGCGCCCTCGCGCAGGACGTCACCTGGGTCATCGTGGCCCGCGCCCTGATGGGCGTCGGCGGGGCGTTCGTGATGCCGCTGGCGATGTCGGTGCTGCCCTCGCTCTTCCCGCGCGACGAGCAGACCAAGGCCATCGGCATGATCTCGGCGGCCTCCGCGCTCGGCATGCCGCTCGGCCCGATCGTCGGCGGCTGGCTGCTGAACCACTTCTGGTGGGGCTCGGTCTTCGTGCTGAACGTGCCGATGGTCGCCCTCGGCATCACCGCCTGCCTGTTCCTGCTCCCCGAGAGCCGCGACCCGGCCGCGCCGAAGGTCGACACCGTCTCCACCGTGCTCACCACGCTCGGCCTCGGCAGCCTGATCTACGCGATCATCGAGGGCCCGGGCCGCGGCTGGAGCGACGCCCTCGTCGTCGGCGGGTTCGCGGCGGCCGTCGTGCTGCTGACCGCGCTGGTGCTGCGCGAGCGGCGCGGCACCCGGCCGATGCTCGACCTCTCGCTCCTGGCCCACCGCGGCTTCCTCAGCAACACCCTGGCCGCCACGCTCGGCATGTTCGTCCTGTCCGGCGTGCTGTTCCTGCTGCCGCAGTACCTCCAGGCCGTCCTCGGCACCGACGCGCTCGGCACCGGGGTGCGGATCGTGCCGCTGATGGGCGGCATGCTGCTCGCGGCCCGGCTCGCGCAGCCGCTGGTCGTCCGGTTCGGGGCGCGGTCGGTGATCTGCGCGGCGCTCGCGGTGCTCGCCTTCGCCGCGTTCCTCGGCGCCCGCACCACCGTCGACTCGGGCTACGGGTTCACCGCTCTGTGGCTGTCGATCGCCGGGATCGGCGTCGCCTTCGCCATGATCCCGGCGATGGGCGGCGCGATGGCCGCGCTCGACAGGAACCAGGCCGGGCGCGGCACGGGCCTGCTGAGCACCGTGCGGCAGACCGGCAGCGCGCTCGGGGTGGCCCTGCTCGGCGCGCTCGTCGCCGGCGCCTACACGGACCGGCTCACCACCACGGGGCTGCCCGGCCAGGCCGCGGACCTCGCCCGCGACTCGGTGACCGGCGCCCATGTGGTGGCCGCCCGGCTCGGCGACCACGCGCTCGCCGCGTCGGCGAACTCCGCCTACGTCCACGGCATGGACCTCGCCCTGGTCGTCATCGGCATCGTGGCGCTGGCCGCGGCGCTGCTCTCGGCGGCCCTGATGCCCGGCCGCGTCCGTCCCGCCGACGCCACCTCACCCGGTACGGAGGTGGCCCCGGTCAGCGCCGATGCCTGACAATGAGCGCCATGGCCGCGTCAGCACAGACGTCCGCGGAGTCCGGGCCCAAGGTCGGGCTCCGCGAACGCAAGAAGATCAAGACCCGCACGGCGATCCGCGAGGCGACGTACCGCCTGATCGAGGAGCAGGGGTACGACGCGACGACGGTCGAGCAGATCGCCGAGGCCGCCGAGGTCTCGCCGTCCACCGTCTTCCGCTACTTCCCGACCAAGGAAGACATCGTCCTCACCGACGAGTTCGACCCGGTCCTGGAGCGGGAGCTGCGGGCCCGGCCCGCCGACGAGCCGATCATCGACTCCGTACGGCACGTCGTCGAGCACGCCCTTGAGCTGGCGTTCGCGAGCGAGCCCCCCGAGGTCGTCCGGCTGCGCACCCGCCTCCAGGTCGAGACGCCCGCGGTGCGCTCCCGGATGATGGAGTCGATGTCGGTGACCGGCCAACTGATGTGCCAGGTGATCGCCGACCGCACCGGCCGCGACGCCGACGGCCTGGAGGTCCGCGTCTACGCGATGGCCCTGGTCGGCGCCCTCATGCAGGCGACGATGTACTGGGCCGAGCACGACCACGAGGACGACCTGCGCGCCCTGGTGCTGCGCGCCCTGGACACCGTCCAGCAGGGGCTCTAGGCCGTACGGCTAGGCCCGCCCCAGGTCCGCGAAGCCCAGCGGCTTCAGGGAGACGAAGCTCCACGTCGAGCCCTTCTCCCCGGCCCCGACCTTGATGTCCTCGTTGCCGGACGCGGCCGAGGACCAGCGGACGCGCAGGGTGTGCGCGGTGTCGCAGCGGTTGCGGTAGTACACGGTCGTCGTCAGGGCGCCGCCGTCCTTCCAGGACCAGGAGAAGCAGCCGGTGACGCCCCGGTGGACCGTGTCGGAGGTGAGCGCGAGCGCCGGGGAGGCGCCGCCGAGAAGCGACGCGGCGGCGAGCGCGGCGGTCGCGAGAGAGCGGATCATGTCCTACGTATCTCAGCGACCGCCGTGCGGGAAACGGCCTGTGCACCGGTCCAGTGACACCCGGCGCCGCACCGGACGCGTCAGGTCGTCGCTTCGCCCACGATCTGTCCCAGCCGGTCGGGATCGGTCACGGGTGCGTCACACACGAAGTGCCGGCACACATAGGCGGTGTCCCGGTCCTCGATCCGCGGCCGGTCCGCGAGCAGCGGCAGCTCGTCGCTGCCCTCGGGTCCTGCCGCGACGACGGCGCCGGGGGCCGTGCCGGTGAGCGCGGTGTGGTGCAGCCGCCCGCCGACCTCCCCGACCACGGCGATCTCGCGGGGCCCGTCGAGCAGCGCCTCGGCGACCGCCAGACCGTTCCCGATGAAGCGCGGCACGCGCGGCCCGAGCGCCTTCACGACACCCAACGCCCGCTCGGCGGCGGTGCGGTGCGGCTCGGAGCCGGTCTGGGCGGCGTACGACAGCAGGGCGCCCGCGGCGGCGGTCCAGCCGGACGGGGCGGCGTTGTCGGTCGGGTCCTGCGGGCGGCGGATCAGCTGCTCGGCGTCGACGGCGGTGTCGTGGAGCGCCCCGCTCTCCGCGTCCACGAACCGGTCCAGTACGTGGTCGAGCAGGAACCCGGCGAACTCCAGCCAGACGCCCTCGCCCGTCACCGAGGCCAGCGCGAGGAAGCCCTCGGCGACATCGGCGTAGTCCTCCAGGACGCCCGCGTTCGCGCCGGCGCGGCCGTCCCTGCTGGTGCGGGAGAGGCGGGCCTGCGGGTCCATGTGCAGGCGCACCAGCAGATCGCCCGCGCACACGGCGGCGTCCACGAGGTCCTGCCGCCCGAAGTAGGCGCCGGTCTCGGCGAGCGCGGCGATCGCCAGACCGTTCCAGGCGGCGACGACCTTGTCGTCCCGGCCGGGCGCGGGCCGCTCCGCGCGGGCGGCGGTGAGCCGCTGCCGGATGTCCGCGACCTTCGCCGCGTCGAACACCTCGTCCGTCCGCGGGAGTTGGAGGACGGAGGCGCCCTCCTCGAAGGTGCCCTCCTCGGTGACCCCGAAGTACCGGGCGGCGAGCCGCCCGTCCTCCTCGCCCAGCACCTCGGTGAGCTGCGCCGGGGTCCACACGTAGTAGGCGCCCTCGACGTGCTTGCCGGTCGCCGGGTCCTCGCTGTCGGCGTCCAGCGCCGAGGCGAAACCGCCCTCGTTCGTGCGCAGTTCACGGACCATGAAGTCGGCGGTCTCCAGGGCGATCCGCCGGGCGGACTCCGAGCCGGTGGAGCGCCACAGGTGCGCGTACGCGCGGCACAGCAGCGCGTTGTCGTAGAGCATCTTCTCGAAGTGCGGGACGGTGAACTCGCGGTCCACGGAGTAGCGGGCGAAGCCGCCGCCGAGCTGGTCGTAGATCCCGCCGCGCGCCATCCGGTCGCAGGTGTCGACGGCCATCTGCAGCGCGCCCTCGGCGCCGGTCCGCGCGTGATGGCGCAGCAGGAACTCGATGACCATGGACGGCGGGAACTTGGGCGCGCCGCCGAACCCGCCGTACGTGGCGTCGTACTCGCGGACCAGGCCGAGCAGCGCCTGCCCCAGCTCCTCCGCGCCGGGCACCTCCGTGCCGCCGTACGTCATCTCCCGCCCCGCGAGATCGGCGCTGATCTTCCCGGCGACCTCGGTGACCTCCCCGCGCCGCTCGCTCCACGCGTCGCGCACCCCCTGGAGCACCTGCGTGAAGGAGGGCGACCCGTGCCGCGGCTCGGGCGGGAAGTACGTCCCGAAGTAGAACGGCTCGGCGTCCGGCGTCAGGAACACCGTCATGGGCCAGCCGCCGTGCCCGGTGGCGGCCTGCACGGCCTCCATGTAGACGGCGTCGACGTCGGGCCGCTCCTCGCGGTCGACCTTCACGGCGACGAAGTTCTCGTTGACGAGCGCGGCGGTGGCCTCGTCCTCGAAGGACTCGTGCGCCATGACGTGGCACCAGTGGCACGCCGAGTACCCGACCGACAGCAGCACGGGTACGTCACGCCGTCGCGCTTCCTCGAAAGCGCCCGGCTCCCAGGGCCACCAGTCGACCGGGTTGTCAGCGTGCTGAAGCAGATAGGGCGAGGTCACACCAGCCAGCCTGTTCATGCGGTCCAGCCTCTCACAGGGCCCGATTCCGGCCGGGAAGCTCGCGAGGGCGCCGCCCCGCCCGGCCGAATTCACCCCCGCGGGCGCGGCACCGCCCCGGCCTCTGATCGCCGGGCCCCTCGCGCCGACACCCCATACGCAGGACAATTGACGGGGAACTGTCGCGACCGGAGGGGGACCGAAGATGCGAGACAGCCATCGGGCGGAGGCCGAGCGGCTGTTGGCCCGCGCCGTGGAGGAGGAGGTACGGCGCTCGGGCGGGCGGACGGATGCCGGGGTACTGCTGTCCCGGGCCAGGGGCGCGCTGGACGCCATGGAGCAGACGGCGGCCGAGGAGTACGCCGCGTACACCCGGTCGCTGGACGAGGCGGCGGCCGGGCAGATGACGTTCGGGGAGCGGTTCGCCAAGCAGGGCGGGTCAACTCCTCTGCAAGTGGCCGGAGTCGGGGCCGTCACCGCGTGCCTGGCCGACCTGATCGTCGGCACGAGCACCGGGACGGCGCTGGGGGTGGGCGCCGCCGTGGCGGTGCTCGGGGCCGCCGCGACCGTCGTCAAGGTGACCGCGTCGCACGTGCCGGCGGCCAGCCGCAGCGCCGGCGCCCGGAACCAGCCGGGCGGGCCCGAGCAGTTGCGCCTTCAGTGGCTGACCGCGCTCGAAGTGCGGGGCATCCGGCCCTTCCTGGACCAGCAGCGGGTGCTCGCCGCGTCCACCGGGTCGGTCGGCACGAAGACGGTCGTGCCGGGCGGGCGCAGGCCCGACCGGAGCGCGGCCGCCCGTCGCCGCAGCGTGCTGGAGCAGTCGTTCGGCCAACTCCCGCAGCCGCAGGGCCCGTTCGCCGGGCGCCGGGCCGCGATGGCGCGGATCGCGCAGTGGGTGCACGCGGCGCGGGCCAGCACGGAGACCAAACCGACGGTGGTCGTGCTGCACGGCACGCCCGGCTCGGGCCGCACGACGCTGGCGGTGCGGGCCGCGCACGACCTGCGCGACCAGTTCCGGGGGGCCTGCGTCGTGGACTTGCGCGGCGACCGGGCGGACGGGCCCGCGCTGTCGACCCGGGACGCGCTGCTGCATCTGCTGAACCGTCTCGGCGCCCCGCGCGAGCAGTTGCTGTTCCGGGAGCGTTCCACGCCGGAGCAGCAGGTCAAGCGGCTGAGCGAGCTGTACCACCAGCATCTGACCGGGCTTCCGGTGACGATCGTGCTCGACGACGCGGCCGACGCGCGGCAGGTGCGCACCCTCGTCCCCGAGCGCTCCGACAGCCTGGTGATCGTCACCTGCCGGGAGCCGCTGGAGCTCGGCGACGACATGCCCGCCTGGGTGCACCAGCTGCCCGTGGAGGCGCTGGACGCGGCGGGCTCGGACGAGCTGCTGCGGGAGTCCGCGGAGGACACCGGCGGGCCGTACGACGCCGAGTCCGCCGACGCCGTACGGGAGTTGTGCGGCGGTCTGCCGCTGGCGCTGCGCATCGCGGGGTCCGCGATCGGGCCGCGTTCGACCCGTCAGCTCGCCGCCGACCTGAGCGCGTACGGCCCCGTCGACCCGGTCGAGCGCGTGCTGTGGCTGCGCTACACCGATCAGTCCGACGCGGCCCGGCGGCTGCTGCGGCGGCTCGCGCTCGCGGGCCGGGCCTCGCTGGGCGCGGCAGCGGCGGCGGCCCTGCTGGCCACGGACGACACGGAGGCGACCCGGCATCTGACCGCGCTGGCCCGCGCCGGTCTCGTCGACCACGTCCGCGGCAGCCGCTACCGGCTGCACGACCTGGTCCGCGCCTTCGCGCAGGCCCGCCTCGCCGACGAGGAGGAGCCGCAGGAGCGCACGGCCGCCCAGGAGCGGCTGATCAAGAACTATGCGGAGCTGGCCGACTCGGTGATCCGCCTGGTCGACGGCAACATGTCGACGCGGGCCGGCCAGATGGGCCCGCACGGCTTCACGTCGCTGGACGCCGCGCTGCGCTGGCTGGACGACGAGTCCAGCTTCATCACGGCGGCGCTGCGGCACGCGGAGGGCGTCAACCAGGACGCGGTGCTCGGCCTGCTCGGCGCGCTGTGCGACTACTGCCTGCTGCGCGGCGACCTCTACCGCCTGGGCGAGATCAGCGAGTTGACGCAGGCCATCGACCAGGGGCTGCTGGTGCGGTCGGTCCAGTGGCGCACCGGTATCGCGGCCCGTCATCTCGGTGAGCTCGACAAGGCGCGCACCACGCTGTCGTCGGTGGTCGACCTGTACCGCGAGGCGCACCACCGGGCGGGCGAGGCGCGCGCCCTGTGTTCGCTGGGCATCACCCTGCACCACCAGGGCCAGCTCACCGAGGCCGCCGAGCGGCTGCGCGAGGCCCTGGACATGCAGACGACGCCCGAGACGAAGGGCGACCGCGGCTGGACCCTGCACGCGCTCGCGGCCGTCGAGCGCGACCGCGCCCACGTCAGCGAGTCGCTGGCCCTGCTCACCGACGCCCTCGCCCTGCACCGGGAGAACGAGTCGCTGCACGGCGAGGCGTGGGCCCACTTCCAGCTCGGCCAGCTGTGTCTGCGGATGGGCGACGTGCCGCGCGCGGACGACGAGCTGCGCGCCGCGCTGGACCTGTACGGGCGCACCCGCGACGCCCGCGGCGAGGCCTGGGCCATGACCCAGCTGGCCCGCGCCCGGCTCGTCGAGGGCGACGCGTCGGTCGCGGTCGACGGGCTGCGCCAGGCGGCGTCCCGGCACCGGGACAACGAGGACGCGCGCGGTGAGGCCTGGACGTACTACTACCTGGGCCAGGCCCTGGAGGAGACCGGGAACCTCGACCAGGCGGTCCGCGAGCTGGAGCGCTCCCGCACGATGTTCTCCCGGATGCGGGACGTGTACGGGCTCGCGTGCGCCCGGCACCACTCGGCGCGGGTCACCCGCGACCAGCGGGCCGTGCAGACCGGCTCGCTGCGCAACTCCGGCTTCGCCCGCCAGCTCCTGGTGGACGCCCGCGCCGACTTCCAGCGGATCGGCGTGGCGCACGGCGAGGGATGGACGTGCCTGGAGCTGGCGGTCGTCGACGCGGGCAACGCGCGGCTCCAGCAGGCGATGACGCTGTGCGAGGAGGCGCAGGCGCTCTTCGCCTCGTACGGCGACCGGCGCGGCGAGGACTGGGCGGTCTTCCTGCGCTGCACCCTGCTGCCGTACGCCTCGCCGGGCGGTTCGGAGGTCGGCACGGCGGTCGCGCAGGAGGAGCTGGGCCGGCTCGGCCGGGCCACGCATCCCACGCGCGACGGGAAGCTGGACGACTACGTGGAGGCGTACCAGCTGCTGCTGGAGCGGGGCGTGGACCTGGACACGGGCTGGCAGGCGTGGCGGCTCGGCATGGTCCCGAACCGGCACGCCCGGGACACGATGGGCGTGGTCATGACGACTCCGCAGCCCTGACGCGCGTCCGGTACTGGAGGTGGAGCACCCGGTCCCCCTGGACGACCACGTGCGGGTCGTCCAGGAGCCGCTCCCCCGCGGCGGAGCCGAAGTAGCGCTTGCCCGCGCCGAGGACGACCGGGGCGACGTCCATGGCCACGACGTCGACGAGGCCGAGGGCGAAGGCCTGGCCGCCGATGTCGCCCGCGGTGATCGCGACGGACCGCTCGCCGGCCAGCTCCCGGGCCGTGGCGACGGCCTCGGGCACGTCGCGGACGAAGTGGTAGTGGGACGCCTCGGGGTGCCAGTCGGCGGGCCGGGGCCGGTGCGAGACCACGACGACGTGCTCACCGGCGGGCGGCTTCGCGTCCCAGCCGTTCGTCAGGTCGAAGAGGCGGCGGCCCATGACGGTCACGCCGAGGCTGTCCCACAGCGGGCGGGTGTAGCCGGCGGAGACCTCGGACACCCGGAACCCGGCGTCCTCGACGATCGGCACGTCCCCGTTGCCGTACCAGTCGAAGAGGCGGCCGACCTGGTCGTCGGCATCGGCGATGTAGCCGTCCACGGAGACGACCGCGTGCATCAGTACAAGGCTCATACCGGTACGACTCCCCGCGACCGCGGAACTCATCGCATGCCGACGACCCGCTTCACGGCCCTGCTCAGCGGGGTCGTGAAGGGGTCGCCGGCCGGTGCGTCAGGCGGAGGTGCGGCGGTCGTCCGCGGCCGCCGGGGCGGCCGGCTCGGACGTCTTCTCCTTGAAGTCGACCTTGCGCATGTGCTTGTTCATCGACTTCATCAGGCCCCACACGGCCAGGGCCATCACGGCGAAGACGATGAAGCCGAGCACGCCCGGGGTCACCTTGTCCTCGTCGACCTCGGTCGCGGCCAGAGGGACGAGATGGGTCAATGCCAGATTCGCAATCACATCAGGCATTCTCGCGCACGCCGGCGAAGAGGTCGTCCTCGGGGAGGGAGGTGTCGACGAGGGCCTTCGCGAGCTCGTACTCCTCGGTCGGCCAGACCTCCTTCTGGACGTCCATCGGGACGCGGAACCAGCCGCCGTCGGGGTCGATCTGCGTGGCGTGCGCGATCAGCGCCTTGTCGCGGATCTCATAGAAGTCGGCGCACGGCACGTGCGTGGTGAGGGTCCGCTCGACCCGCCCGAACTCGTCCCAGCGCTTCAGCCAGTCCTCGTACGGCGACTCCATGCCGCGTGCCAGGAGCGCGTCGTGCAGCGCCTGGGTGCGCGGGCGGTTGAAGCCCTGGTTGTAGTAGAGCTTCGACGGCTGGAAGACCGGGCCGAACTCCGCCTCCGGGTACGCGACCGGGTCGTTCGCCCCGTCGAAGGCCACCATCGTGATCTTGTGGGTCATGATGTGGTCGGGGTGCGGGTAGCCGCCGTTCTCGTCGTAGGTCGTGATGACCTGCGGCCGGAAGGCGCGGATCTGCCGGACCAGGCGGCCGGCCGCCGCGTCGACGTCCTCCAGCGCGAAGCAGCCCTCCGGCAGCGGCGGCAGCGGGTCACCCTCGGGCAGGCCCGAGTCGACGAAGCCGAGCCACTCCTGCTTGACGCCGAGGATCTCGCGGGCCTCGTCCATCTCCTTCTTGCGCACTTCGTGGATGTGCTCCTCGATGTACGTGTCCCCCTGGAGCTTGGGGTTGAGGATGGAGCCGCGCTCGCCGCCCGTGCACGTGACGACCAGCACGTCCACCCCCTCGGACACATACTTGGCCATGGTGGCCGCGCCCTTCGACGACTCGTCGTCGGGGTGGGCGTGAACGGCCATCAGTCGCAGCTGCTCAGTCAAGACAAGATCCTCGGTGAGATGGGGCGCCCTGGTGTGTTTCGGTGCAATGGGCGGCTTCTATAGTGACCGAACCGGGGGGCCGAAAATTCCGGCGTCCGCATCTTGACGGGCGAGGCGAGAGGAACTGGCTGATGAGCGCCGTGCAGCAGCACCTGCCCGAGGGCCGCTACAGCTCCCCTCGTGACTCCGACGCCCGCGCCGACCGCAAGCTGCGGGTGGCCGCGATCGTGCTGGGCACCCTGTTCGCCGCGATGATGGTCTGGTTCGGCTGGTACTACATCGCCGGCGGAGCCAAGTTCAGCGGTGAGGTCATCGCGTTCAAGACCTACGACGACAACGTCAAGGTCCATCTGGAGATCCGCAAGGACTCCGGCACCTCCGGCTACTGCACGATCCGCTCCCAGGACGCGGTCGGCTCCGAGGTGGGCCGCGCCGACTTCCGCTTCGACCAGAAGCAGGACCGGATCGACAAGGTCGTCACGCTCCGCACATCCGGGGGCAGGGGAACGACGGCCGAGCTGCTCGGCTGCCACGCCGATTGAGCCGAGTGATCGCGGCTGACCTGCGTTGACGTAAAACTGATGCCTTATGTCCTCCCCCTTTGGGCGGCGAATTGTTAGGCTCGTGGTTTCGCCCACCCGAGAGGGAACATCCTTCTGGGTAGGGCGATGCTTTGTATCCCAGTACCTACGAGGAGCGACCTGTGACCCAGACCAGCGAAGACGTCACCTGGCTGACGCAGGAGGCGCACACCAAGCTCAAGGACGAGCTGGCGTACCTGTCTGGTCCCGCGCGCGAGGAAGTCACGCAGAAGATCGCTGCGGCGCGCGAGGAAGGCGACCTGCGCGAGAACGGCGGGTATCACGCGGCGAAGGAGGAGCAGGGCAAGCAGGAGCTCCGCATCCGCCAGCTGACCCAGCTCCTTGAGAAGGCCAAGGTCGGTGAGGCCCCGGCCGCCTCCGGCGTCGTCGCGCCGGGCATGGTCGTCACCATCGCCTTCGACGGCGACGAGGACGACACCCTGGAGTTCCTGCTCGCCTCCCGCGAGTACGCGAGCTCCGACATCGAGACGTATTCGCCGCAGTCGCCGCTGGGCACGGGCGTGAACGGCAAGAAGGTCGGCGAGGACGCCGAGTACGAGCTGCCGAACGGCAAGCTGGCCTCGGTCAAGATCCTCAAGGCGGAGCCGTACAGCGGCTGACGCCTTCACTGTCGTACGAGTGGGCCCCCGGAGCGATCACGCTGCGGGGGCCTCTTCGCGTGCGGAGCAGGTCAGCCGGCCGCCTTGCGGTACTTGCGGACGGCGAGGGTGCGGAACACCAGGATGATCAGCACCGACCAGATCAGGGAGGCCCACACGGGGTGCTCCATGGGCCAGGCGCCGGTCACCGACTTCGGCACGCCGTCGATCGTGTTGCCGAACAGCTCGCGGGCCGCCGACACCGTGGCGCTGAACGGGTTCCACTCCGCGACGTACTGCAGGAACTTCGGCATGCCGTTGACCGGCACGAACGCGTTCGAGATGAAGGTCAGCGGGAAGAGCCAGATCAGACCGCCCGACGTGGCCGCCTCGGGGGTCCGCACGGACAGGCCGATCAGGGCGCCGATCCAGGTGAACGCGTACCCGAGCAGCAGGAGCAGGCCGAAGCCGGCGAGGACCTTGCCGATGTTCTCGTGGGTGCGCCAGCCGACGAGCAGGGCGACGGCGGCGAGCACGGCGAGCGTCACGGCCGTCTGCACGAGGTCGGCGAGGGTGCGCCCGGTGAGCACCGCGCCGCGCGCCATCGGCAGTGAGCGGAACCGGTCGATGAGGCCCTTGTGCATGTCGTCGGCGATGCCCGCGCCCGCACCGGCCGTGGCGAAGGTGACGGTCTGGGCGAAGATGCCCGCCATCAGGAATTCCTTGTAGGCGGCGGGGCTGGTGCCCGCGCCCGGGATGGAGATCGAGCCGCCGAAGACGTACGTGAACAGCACCACGAACATCACCGGCTGGATGATCCCGAAGAGGATCATCTCGGGGATCCGTGTCATCCGGATCAGATTGCGCTTGGCGACGACCAGGGAGTCCCGGACGGACTGGCCGATGCCGCCCGCCGCGCGCGGGGCGCGGACGCTTTCGGTGACGGCACTCATCAGCGGGTCTCCTGTTCGTCCTGCTCCGAGGCTTCCGCGAGGTGGCCGGTCAAGGAGATGAAGACGTCGTCGAGGGTGGGGCGGCGCAGGGCGATGTCGTCGATCTCGATGCCCTGGGCGTCCAGGTCGCGGATCACCTCGGCGAGCAGCTTGGCGCCGCCGGTGACGGGGACGGTGAGCTTGCGGGTGTGCTCGGCGACGGTGGTCTCGCCCTTGCCGAAGCCGGCCAGGATCTCCCGGGCGGCGCCGATGTGCTCGGGCTCGTGCACGACGACCTCGACGCGCTCGCCGCCGGTCTGCGCCTTGAGCTGGTCGGAGGTGCCGCGGGCGATGACGCGGCCGTGGTCGACGACGCAGATGTCGTGCGCGAGGTGGTCGGCCTCTTCGAGGTACTGGGTGGTGAGGAGCAGCGTGGTGCCGCCCGCGACCAGCTCCTGGATGACCTCCCACAGCTGCTGCCGGTTGACCGGGTCGAGGCCGGTGGTCGGCTCGTCCATGAACATCACCGGCGGGGAGACGACGAGCGCGGCCGCGAGGTCGAGGCGGCGGCGCATGCCGCCGGAGTACGTCTTGGAGGGGCGGTCGGCGGCGTCCGCGAGATTGAACCGCTCCAGCAGCTCGGCCGCGCGGGCCTTCGCCTCCTTGGCGCGCATCTGGTAGAGCTGGCCGACCATCTGGAGGTTCTCGCGGCCGGTCAGGTACTCGTCGACCGCGGCGAACTGGCCGGACAGGCCGATCGAGCGGCGGACCTCGTTCGGATTCTTGACGACGTCGATGCCCGCGACGACCGCCCGGCCGCTGTCCGGCGTCAGCAGCGTGGTCAGACAGCGCACGGCCGTCGTCTTACCTGCTCCGTTCGGCCCGAGGAGGCCGAGGACGGTGCCTTCCGGCACGTCCAGATCGACCCCGTCCAGAGCTCGGACGTCGCCGAAGGTCTTGACCAGACCTTCGGCGTAGATGGCGCCTTGCATGTGGTTCCCCCAAATGATCGGCACGCGTCCCATTTATGAAGAAATTGTAGATTTGCCGGGCAGCGCCTGCCTGGCGAAGCGTGACGCGGACCACACGCTAACGCGATGTATCGCGTATCGGCAACGGATTTACGCGGACTCCCCCAGAGCCCCGCCGAGGGACTGGGCGGTGACCGTGTAGCCCGCCTCGCGCAGCGCCTGTCCGACCGCCGCGCAGTGCGCGGGGCCCTTCATCTCGAGATGCAGCTCCACCTCGGCCTCCGTGAGTCCGAGCCGCGGATCGGTGCGCACATGGCCCACGTCGAGGACGTTAGCGTCCGCCACTGACAACACCCCCAGAAGCGTGGCGAGCGCGCCCGGACGGTCGGTCAGGCGCAGCCGCAGCGACAGGTAACGGCCCGCCGCCGCCATGCCGTGGGTGAGGACGCGCTGCATCAGCAGCGGGTCGACGTTGCCGCCGGACAACAGCGCGACGACCGGGCCCTCGAAACCGGCGGGGTCGGCGAGCAGCGCCGCGACCGGGCTCGCGCCGGCCGGTTCGACGACCATCTTGGCGCGTTCCAGGCAGAGCAGCAGGGCGCTGGAGAGCTGGTCCTCGGTCACCGTACGGACCTCGTCGACCAGGTCCGCGACCAGCCGGAACGGGATGTCGCCGGGGCGTCCCACCTTGATGCCGTCGGCCATCGTCGCCGGGGCGTCGATCGCCACCGGGCGCCCGGCCGCCAGCGAGGGCGGGTACGCGGCCGCGCCCGCCGCCTGCACGCCGATCACCCGCACGTCGGGGCGGACCGCCTTGACGGCGACCGCGAGGCCGGCCGCCAGGCCGCCGCCGCCGATCCCGACGACGATCGTGCGGACCTCCGGGCACTGCTCCAGGATCTCCAGGCCGAGCGTGCCCTGCCCGGCCACGATGTCCGGGTGGTCGAAGGGGTGGATGAAGACGGCGCCGGTCCGCTCGGCGTACTCCTGGGCGGCGGCCAGGGTCTCGTCGACCACCTGGCCGTACAGCCGGACCTCCGCGCCGTAGTCGCGGGTCGCGGCGACCTTGGGCAGGGGTGCGCCGACCGGCATGAACACCGTGGAGCGCACGCCGAGGAGCGAGGAGGCGAGGGCCACCCCCTGTGCGTGGTTGCCCGCGCTCGCCGCCACCACTCCGGCGGCCCGCTCCTCGGGCAGCAGCCCGGCGATGCGCACGTAGGCGCCGCGCAGTTTGAAGGAACCGGTCCGCTGGAGGTTCTCGCACTTCAGATGGACCGGAGATCCGAGCAGCTGGGAGAGGTGGTGACTGTGCGCCATCGTTGTCACCCGGGACACCCCGGAGAGCATCTTCTGCGCACCGCGTACGTCGTCCAGAGTGACCGCGGCCGGGAAAGGCAAGGAGTCAGACGCGCTGTAGCTCATGACGGAAGTCTCGCAGCTCACGCCGTGGGTCACCCGGGATGTTCAGCCTCCGAGACCGGATTGCGCACGGCCGGTACGGCCAGCGCTTTCGCCGCGTACTCTGTGGGCCAATCTCGTAATTGAGTGCAATCCACCACCCACGCATGAAGTGAGCCCCCGGCCATGCCCACACCACAGGAAACGATGGACATGTCGACCGCCGGCGACACCGGCCTCCTCGAAACGCTGCAGCACGAGGTGGCGGTCTTCGCCCGTCGCGCCGAACAGACCCGGCTCGGCGGGGTCGGGCAGGTGCGCAATTCCATGGACCGAGCCGCGTATCTGCTGCTCAACCGCCTCGACAAAGAAGGTCCGATGGGCGTCAAGGCGCTCGCGGCGAGCATGGGGATCGATTCCTCGACGGTGACCCGCCAGGTCGCCCCGCTCGTCGACACCGGTCTCGTGAAGCGCACGTCGCATCCCGAGGACGGCCGGGCCGTCGTGCTCCAGCTCTCCCCGCGCGGTCTCGCCCGCCTCGACGAAGTCCGTTCGTCGCGGCAGGAGTTGATGGCGCAGTTGACGCAGGACTGGGAGCCGCAGGAGCGCGAGCAGTTCTGCGCGCTCCTCACGCGCTTCAACACGGCCCTCTCGGCGCGCCAGTCGGGCCAGGCCGCTCCGTCCGCCGACTCCTGAGAGGCGGCGGCTCCCGGACATCCCCACTGCCGCGGTTCCCCGCCTCTTGACCGGGGGGCCGCGGCAGGCCTCATATGAAGAGTGCGCGATCGGCAGGCGTCCCGGGATGCCCGTCGGGCCCGTGAGTTCGAGGCGTTCGTCGCGGGCGCGGCCGGGCGGCTGCTCCATGCCGCGACGCTGCTGACCGCGGAGCCCGCCGACGACAATCCGCGCGCACGGAGACTTCTCACGCTTTCCCTCGCCCGGACGTATGCCTCCTGGGACCGTCTTCGGGGGGAGGATCCCTACGACTGCGCCCGCAAGGACCTGGCCGTCCGCTTCGCGCGCGGCACCTGGCTGCGCCGGCACCGGCACGGCCGGCCGGGCGGTGTCCTGGGGCAGCTGACGCCGCAGGAGCGGCTGGTTCTCGTACTCCGGCTGTTCGAGGGGGTCGGCGAGGAGCAGGTGGCGGCGCTGCTCGGGCTGCCCATGGAGCGGGTCCGTGCCGTGCAGGCGCGCGCGATGGGCCTGGTGCTGCATCCGCCGCGCGGCCCGGGGTCCGTACCGCCGCTGCCGAATACGGCCTCGACATGAGCCCGGAGGACCGGTCATGAGCCTGGAGGACCGCAGGTCGGCGACGGTGCGCGCGGTGCTCGACACCGCGCCGCCGCCGGTGGTCCCCGCCGAGCTGTGCGCGGAGGCGATGCGCAGGGGCGGGCGGGCACTGGGCCGGCGCCGGGTCGTCCGGCGGACGATGTGGTGCGTGCTGGTCGTGGCGGCGCTGGCGTTCGTCGTGTGGGCGAGCATGGCGCGGCCGTGGGTGGAGCCGCCGTCGGAGACGACTCCACCGCTGACGGGCTGGTGAGCCCGGCTGCCTCAGCCTTCCAGCGCCTGCTTCAGGTCGGCGAGGAGGTCGTCCACCGACTCGATGCCGACGGAGAGCCGGACCAGATCGGCCGGAACCTCCAGGGCCGAGCCCGCGACCGATGCGTGGGTCATCCGGCCCGGGTGCTCGATGAGCGACTCGACGCCGCCCAGCGACTCGCCGAGGGTGAAGAGCTTCGCGCGGTTGCAGACCTCGACGGCCGCCGCCTCGCCGCCCTCGACCTGGAACGACACCATGCCGCCGAACGCCTTCATCTGCTTCGCGGCGGTCTCGTGGCCCGGGTGCTCGGGCAGGCCCGGGTAGAGGACCTTGGTGACGCGGGGGTGGCGGCCGAGCATCTCGGCGACCCGGGTGGCGTTCTCGCTGTGCCGGTCCATGCGGACGGGGAGCGTCTTGATGCCGCGCAGCACCAGCCAGGAGTCGAAGGGCCCGGCGACCGCGCCCATCGCGTTCTGGTGGTAGGCCAGCTCCTCGCCCAGCGCCTCGTCGTTGACGATCAGGGCGCCGCCCACCACGTCCGAGTGGCCGCCCATGTACTTGGTCATGGAGTGCACGACGACGTCCGCGCCGAGCGCCAGCGGCTGCTGGAGGTAGGGGCTGGCGAAGGTGTTGTCGACGACGAGGCGGGCGCCCGCGTCCCGGGCGACCTGGGCGACGGCGGCGATGTCGGTGATGCCGAGCAGCGGGTTCGACGGGGTCTCGACCCAGATGGCCTTGGTCTTCGGGGTGAGCGCGGCCCGGACCGCCGCCGCGTCGCTGGTGTCGGCGACGGACCACTCGACGCCCCAGCGCGAGACGACCTTCGCGAACAGGCGGAACGTGCCGCCGTACGCGTCGTTCGGGATGACCACGTGGTCGCCCGGGCTGAGCAGCGTACGCAGCAGGCAGTCCTCGGCGGCCAGGCCCGACGCGAAGGCGAGGCCGCGGCGGCCGTCCTCCAGCGCGGCGAGGTTCTCCTCCAGCGCGGTACGGGTGGGGTTGGCGCTGCGGCTGTACTCGTAACCGCCGCGCAGACCGCCGACGCCGTCCTGCTTGTACGTGGAGACCTGGTAGATCGGGGGGACCACGGCGCCGGTGACGGGGTCGGCCGTGTTCCCGGCGTGGATGGCGGTGGTCTCGAAGCCTCGCCGGGCTTCGCTCTGGCTGTGCGTGTCGCTCATGAGCCCCGAGGGTAGTGGGCCGTGGAGCCGTCGCCGCCTCGGTTAGCTTTGAAGCATGGGAATTCTCTGGGGGCTGATGGCCGTGCTGATGATCGCCTGGGTGGTGATGCTGCGCAGGCGCGGCGGCATCCGTCAGGTGGCACCGGGGTCGCCGGACGCCGCCGATCCGGCGGACTACGGGTTCATGCGACAGGAGGACCTGGATGTCCGGCTGCCCGGCCCCGACCAGGATCTGCTCGACGTGATGGCCGTCGTCCAGCGCAATCAGGATTTCACGGCCGCTTCGCAATTGCTGGCCGGGACCGGCAAGGAGACCGAGACCCGGTGGGAGCGGGTGCAGGCGATCGCCGGGGCCGCCGCCATCGAGCTGGCGCAGACGCCGCGGCTCGGCGCCGGGTGGCTGCACGCCTGGCGCTCGCAGCAGCCCAAGGACGCGGGCGGGGCACAGGTGTTCGCCGAGTTCCTGGTGCAGCAGGCGTGGCGCGGGGGCGGCACCGAGGACGAGCAGCGGATCATCCTGGAGGAGGCGCGCGGCGCCCTTGAGCAGGCCGCGCTGCTGGCGCCGGGTGACCCGGTCCCGCACATCACGCATCTCGCGGTGGCCCGCGGGCTCGGCTACTCGCAGTCGGAGTTCGAGCAGGTCTGGCTGAAGATCCTGGACACCGCGCCCGGGCACATGGGCGCGCACCTGGCGGGGCTGCGCTACTGGTGCGAGAAGTGGCACGGCTCGCGCGAGCAGGCGTTCGCCTTCGCCGAGGCCGCCGCGGCGCGCGCCCCGCGCGGCTCGCTGCTGGCGGCGCTGCCGCTCTTCGCGCTGTACGAGCACATGCCCGATCTGAACCTGGTGCGCGGCTTCTACGAGAGCGAGGTCGTCTCCAAGGCCGTGCACGGCGCCCTGTTCGCGGTGCACGCGGCCCGTCCCGACGACCCGATGCTCGCCCACGTACGGCATCTCCTGGTGTTCTTCCTGGTGCGCGGCGAGCGCTGGTCGGAGGCGATGCAGCAGCTCGTGCGGGTGGACGGGCACGTGGGCGCCGTGCCGTGGACGGCGGAGGCCGATCCTGCGGCGTCGTACGCCGTGTACCGGGCGCTGGCCGTGGCCGGTTACGAGGCGAACGGGGGCAGTCCGGCGACCTTGTCGGCCTGACCCCGGAATCGCGGGCCGCGCCCCGCTTGTTGTCGGGGGTGACGTCGACCTCCGGGAGGCTGCACCCCATGACATTCTCCGGCCGGACCCCGGTCCTGCCCACCCCCGAGCAGGCCCTGCGCGGCCGCCCCGACCCCGGCTACTCCGTCCCGGACCGCCACACGGTCCTCGGCACCCCGCTGGTGGGCCCGTACCCCGAGGGCCTGGCCGTCGCCGACTTCGCGCTCGGCTGCTTCTGGGGCGCCGAGCGCGTCTTCTGGCGGGCACCGGGCGTGTGGACGACGCTCGTCGGCTACCAGGGCGGCCACACGGAGAACCCCGCCTACGAGGAGGTCTGCTCGGGCCTGACGGGCCACGCGGAGGCGGTCCGCGTCGTCCACGACCCGTCGGTGATCCCGTACGAGTCCCTGCTCAAGCTCTTCTGGGAGAACCACGACCCGACCCAGGGCTTCCGCCAGGGCAACGACGTGGGCACCCAGTACCGCTCCTCGGTCTACACCCACTCCCCCGAACAGGCCGCCACGGCGGAGGCCTCGCGTGCGGCGTACCAGCAGGTGCTGACCGGTTCGGGACACGGCACGATCACGACGGCGATCCTCCCGGCCGCCGACCGCCCCTTCTATCCGGCGGAGCCGGAGCACCAGCAGTACCTGGACAGGAATCCGGGCGGGTACTGCGGGATCGGGGGGACCGGGGTGTCGTGCCCGGTGGGGCACCGGTAGACAATCCGCGTGCGCAGGCCGATCGTCCTGCGGAACACTGCGCGCATGACCTCCGCAGCCTCTCTGACAGCACGGGAACGCGCCCTCGGCCATGTCGCGGGGCTGTCGTCCGGGTCCCCGGTCGACCCCGCGTCACGGGTGACTCTCAACTTCCATCCGGACCGGCTCCTGAACGGCACGCCGATCCTGGACGCCATGGTCCAGGACGGCGTCTACCGCTCGCAGTTCGTCACCGGGACCAGCAACGGTGGGCTGACCGCGCATCCGGGCGGCGACCGATGGCGCTGGGAGAGCCGGATCTTCGACGGTGCCTACGACGAGGCCCCGGCTCATGAGCGGCCCGTCTACGGCGCGTTGAACTTCCGCCGCAAGCCGGTCGGCGGGGCGCCACGGTTCGGCTCGGCCCATTTCCGGCTGGCCGCCGCCACGCTGGCGCGGACCACGTTCTGCTACCCGGACAGTTTCCTGGAGCCCTCTGATTTCGGTGTCGCGGCGCGGATGGGGCTCGTCGAGCTCGCCCTCGCCGATCGCCAGGACGACCTCGACGACTACATCGAGGCGCAGGTCCACGGCGAGGTCCGGCCGGACCGCCACATGGAGGCGCTGGTCCTGGATCCCTGCTACCGAGGCACCGATGTGGAGGCCGCGGCTCTGCGCCTGGGCTGTCCCGTGGAGTGGCACCCCGGTTTCCGGCTCACGGTCCAGGAACTGCGCCGGCACCCCGGCTACCGGGGTCAGGAGTACGTCGACCTGGGCGCGCGCATCGCCGTCGACGGCGTACTCGATCCCCGCATCGTCGGGGATGCCGCGCGCACCGGCCGTCATGACCCGCAGGCGGTCAAGAAGGTGTGGCACCTTCTGGCGCGTTTCGGGGCGCCCGGCCGTTAAGTCGTTGCAGCTGCTTGCCATTTCGGCTGCTCACTCGACGTCGATGCCGAAATCGCGCACGAGCTCTTCCAGGCCGCCCGTGTAGCCCTTGCCCCCGAGGACGAAATCCCAGTCTCCGTTGGGGCGGTGGCGGAACGAGCCGAGGACGAGGGCCGTCTCGCCCGACCGGCCGTCGGAGACTTCCAGCCGACCCAGTTCCGTGAGCGCGGGGTCCAGCAGTCGGATACCGGCGTTCGTGAACCCGGAGAGGTCCGCGTCGGGGTCGGCCTCCGGGTCGACGGCAGCCACCAGCACGAACCGGTTGGCGGCGGCGGGCAGTCCGTCGAAGGAGACGCAGATGGCGGCCTTGTCCGGTGCGGTGGCAGAAAGGGCGCGCACGGAACCGTCAGGAGTCTGCCGGTTGTTGAAGAACACGAAGTGGTCGTCGCTGAGCACCCGGTTGTCCCGGCAGACGAGGGCGCAGACATCGAGGCTGACGTCTCCAGTCCACGACATGCCCAGGACGTTGTAGTCGTCGGGAAGCCGGGGGTCCGGAATCGTCGCCGTGGGAGCCGCCGCGGCGGGCGAGGCGCTGTCGCCCAGGCGTCCACGGAGGCCGTGACGATGGAGCAGGTCGACGAGTTCCGCTCCCGAGATCAGTTCCAGCGGCTTACCGTTGGCGAACGTGTGCGAGCCCGGGCCGAACCTCGATGTCGTGACCAGCACACCTTTGTTGGCGCCGGCGTCCTGGACCGTGCCGTACAGGTCGCGGACCGCTGTCGGAGGCACAGTGTTGCGGTAGCGCTTCACCTGAACGACGATTCGGCCGCCCGTGATCGGTGCCGGATCAAGAGCGTCGACATCCACACCACCATCGTTGGAACGCTGGGTCGTGACTGCCTGCATCCCCATGGCGCGAAACAGCTCGGCGACCAGGTTCTCGAACGCGATCGGATCCATGGCGTACAGATCCGGGTCGTCGTCCGTTCCGTGGGTGACGATTCGCTGTCCGATGTCGTCCGGTACACGCCCCGGCCGCACCGACGCCAATTGGTCCGGACGGGTGGACAGTTGTCCGCGCAGCGCATCAGCCAGACAGCTACCAGGGTCCACCTGCTCGATGTGCAGCCCGCGGAAGGTCGCGCGCGGAGCCATCACGGTCGCGAGGTAGATGCGTCCCGGCCTGCCCGTCGCCGGATCGTGTCCGTCCACAAAACCGTTCAGTGTCACGGACTCGATCACGCCGGACTCGTCCGCAGCGAAGACGTCGTGCAGTACGAGCAGCATGCACTGCGCCAGGACTTCGCGGTACACCGAACGGCGCTGGCCGACCGGTCGCGGTGTCTCCTTGTCCTGGTCCGTGCTGGACAGATAGCGGACGGCCTTGGCCTCGGGGACGACGTCGTAGCCCGGGAGCTCCCAGTCCAGCACCAGTTGTCCGGCCGCTGGGTCAAAGGCGGCGACAACTTGGCGGGGAAATCCCTCCGGCCACGCGGTGGATGCGTAGAGCGCCGCCGAGAAGTATTCGACCACGCCATCAGGGTCGCGTCGGCGTACCCGCTCTGTCAGCTCGGCGATACCGGCGTTGTGCCGCCGGGTGTCGGCCAGTTGGTCGTCCGCCCACCGCTCGTACTCCCTCTGGTACTCGGCAAGTTGCTGGAGGCGTCGCGCCTCAGCGGCCTGTGCTGCGTGCCAGTCGCGTTCGAAGCGCGCCCTCGCCTCGACCTGGGCCTGGGCGCGGCGACTGGCTGTCCAGCCGCCCTGTGCCTGGTAATGGTCGCTGACCGGCATGGGCACCGGCTGCCCCAACTGCCCCGGCGCGAACGGTGCGACCCGCTCAGGCCGCATCAGCGACGACACGCTGAAGGCGGGCGTCCGGCACCCGGTGACGAGGAGGCTCTGGAGAGCGGCGATCTGCGCGTCCAGCTCCTCTGTACGGCGGGCCGCCTCGGCCTGCCGGTACTCGCGGTGGCTCTGGGCGGCTCGGCGCTGGTGGGCGCGGGCCTGCTGCTGTTCGAGCCGCTGCCGCCGGGCCTCGGTCTCCGCCTGACGCTGCTGCTGCCTCTGCATCTCGGCCCATACGCCGACTACGCCACCAGAACGACGACTCATGTTCCGCATGCCCTCCCCAAGGCGCTCCGGCTGTCCCCACAACCCGGTACACCAATCAACATTATCCGGAGGTGCAGGGCCGCCGGGGCGTTCAGAGCGAGTCGACGAACGCCCACACGGCTGTACCGGTGACGGTGACGATCGGGCCGCACGGGTAGCCCCCAGACGCCGGCAATGACTTGGTGGCATCCTGTACCTATTGGTATGTACAGTCATGGTGCGACCACTGGTGATCGCCTGCTCGAATACACAAGGGCCCTGCCTGGGAGGGTGATCTCGATGCCTCTGGTCCGTATCGATGTCCTGCGGATGGAGCCGTCTCGTCTCGACGCTGTCGGAGATGCCGTCCAACAGGCCCTCACCGAGTCCATGGGGTTCCCGCCCGAGGACCGGTTCCAGATCCTGACCAACCATGACGGCACGGCCGGAGCACTTCGGCACGGGACCTATCTCGACGTCCCTCGCGACGACGGCATCGTCTACATCGACATCACGATGCGGGGTGGCCGGACCGACGAGCAGAAGCGTCAGATGTACGCGCAGATCTGCCGGCGGCTCACCGAGCGGACTCAGGTCGCACCGCACAACGTCTTCATCGTGATCCATGAGAACCGCGAGGCCGACTGGTCTCTCGGCTACGGCCGGGCGCAGTACCTGCAGGGGTCCCAACAGTAGGGACGGATCTCGGTGATCCGCCCGCCCCTGACCGTGATCGCTTGCGCTGAGTTCACAGCGAGTCGACGAACGCCCGCCAGGCGTTGCCGGTGACGGTGACGACCGGGCCGCCCGGGTTCTTGCTGTCGCGGACCGGGACGACACCGGGGACTCCGTCGGCGACCTCGACGCAGTGACCGCCATCGCCGTTGCTGTAGCTGCTCTTACGCCACAGTCGGGGGTTCGAATCGTTCGGGGTGCTTGCCATTTCGGTAGTCCTCCGCCGCTGCTTCGATCAGCCTGATGGACGCCTCTGGAGCGAGAGCGGTGGCTCTGAGGCGGTCGTACGCCTTCGCATACTGCCGCACGAGAGCGGGGTCATCGATCAACTGCCCGCTGTACATGCTCTCCGTGTACATGAGCGGTGGTTCGTCAGGAAAGGTCAAGAACCTCGCCGTGCCCATCATGAAGGGGTGCGGCCCCGCATTCCGCAGAAGGATCTGCGGAATGAATCGGCGTTTACGGGCGAGCGCCGCCACGTGGGCAAGCTGTTCCGCCATCTCCCCCTGTGGGAGGACCGGTTCGTGAAGGATCGACTCGTGCAACACGGCCCAGGTCTCCGGGCCGTCCGACTCTTCGACGAGATCGGCGCGGCTGCGCCTGTCCGCGACCTTCGCCGCCAGCAGGTCGTCGGAGGTCGACGGGTGGGCGGCCAGTACCACTGCCCGGATGTACGGCTCCAGCTGGAGCGGGCCGGGGAGCAGGCACGGCCCCCATTCCTCGATCTCCATCGCACGCCGCTCCGAGGCGAGCACGTCCGCGAAGTACTCGGCGTGTGTACCCCTCCGCGCCCTGCGCACATCCTCACAGTTGCGCTCGAAGTAACCGTCCGTACCCAGCACTTGATCAGCATGCCGCGCCAGATCAAGCGGCATCCGGCGCTCCCCCCGCTCGATGTCGCTGAGGTACGTCTTGCCGTAGTAACTCCCCCGTACCAGGTCCTCCAGGGAGAGCCCCGCGGCCTCGCGCTTCCAGCGCAGCTCCTTGCCGTAGAAGGTCGGGACGCTCATGGAGCCGTCGATGTCCCTGCGTCGCGCCCTCGTTCACCGTCCGGGTGAGAGGCGTCCGCAGGCCGGTCTGCGGACACGGAATCCCTTTTACGGTACGTGGACCGACGTCAAGGTGTGAGTAGTTCGTCACACAGAGCACACGGCACCCGGCACAGAAAGGCGTCCGCCCATGACCGGCCCCCACCCGCCTCAGCCCACGAGGATCGACCTGCTGGCCACCCCGAAGGCCGTACCCGAGTTGCGGCACAAGCTGCGCGGCCACGGCTTCGAAGTGCAGCTCTGCGTCAGCGAGTTGGTGACGAACGTGATCGACCATCTCGGGGAGGGGACACCGGTGACCGTGCTCGTGCGGCAGGAGGGCGACGGCCGTACGCGGATCGAGGTCACCGACCCCGACCCGCGCGCACTGCCCGTGCTCCTGCACGCGGTGCCCGACGACGAGTCGGGGCGCGGGCTGGCGCTGGTCGGCGCGGTCGCGCTGCGATGGGGCGTACGGCAGGGGACGTACGACAAGACGGTGTGGTGCGAGGTCGCGGAGGACCACGGTCGGCCCGCACAGAAAACCGCTGGCCTCCCCACCCGCGCCGCCACATCCTGAATACCATGACAGCAGCACCACGCCATGAGATCCGCGCCGCGTACACGGAGTCGACGATCACCGTCTACCAGGCGTACGCGCCCGGGATCGGCCTTCCCGCAGCCCGCGACGGGCGCTTTCCCGCGCTGTGGAAGCGGGACCGGATGACGTGGATCAAGCCGTCGTTCCTGTGGATGATGTACCGCTGCGGCTGGGCGGAGAAGCCGGGGCAGGAGGTCGTGCTCGCCGTGGAGATCTCGCGGGAGGGGTTCGAGTGGGCGCTGCGGCACGCGTGCCTGTCGAGCTACACGCGCGAGGTGCACGACGATCAGGCTTCCTGGAAAAGGGAGTTGAAGCGGTCGCCTGCGCGGGTGCAGTGGGACCCCGAGCGGGATCTGTCGCTGCGGCCGCTGGCGCACCGGTCGTTGCAGCTCGGGCTGTCCGGTGCGGCCGTGCCGCTGTACGCGGACGAGTGGACGGTCGGCATCACGGACGTGACGGCGCTCGCGCGGGAGGTGCGGGCCGCCGTCGGTGACGGGGACGAGGAACGGGCCGCCCGGCTGCTTCCCGCCGAACGGCCTTATCCCGTGTCCGGGTTGGACCTCGGGCACCTTGTGCCCTGATCCCCTCCTCAGTCCGCCACGGCGGCGAACATGCCCGGCTCGTAGGAGCCGCCGGCGAGGTGCACGATCACGTTCATCCTGGTCGCCGCGTTGATCAGGGAGACCAGGCAGACCAGGGTGCCGACCTCGTCGTCGTCGTAGTGCTTGCGCACCGCGTCCCAGGTCTCGTCGGAGACGCCGTGGTCGCCGAGGAGGGTGCCCTCCTCGGCGAGGGCCAGCGCCGCGCGCTCGGCGTCGGTGAACACCGTGGTGTGGCGCCAGGCCGCGACGAGGTTGATGCGCACCGCGCTCTCGCCCGCGAGCGCGGCCTCCTTGGTGTGGGCGTCGACGCAGAAGCCGCAGCCGTTGAGCTGGCTGACCCGCAGCTGCACCAGTTCCCGCAGGGTCTTGGGGAGCGTGGAGCCCTCCAGGGCGAGCGAGACGTTGTAGAAACGCTTGGCGACCTTCGCCGCGGTCGGGCTGTCGAAGAGGTTGAAGCGCGCGTTCATGGTGGCCTCCTGTGGTGGCGGCCTCCGTGGCCGCCTTCGCACACAAGACCCCGGCCGCCCCGCCTCCCGTGACAGCTCCGCGCTGTGGCACATCACACCGGCCGGGGGTGTCACACGACGGCTTCCGCCGGTGTCCCCCGCAGCAGCGCCGCCGTGCGCCCCGCGTCGTACCCCGCCGGCACCCCGTCCAGGATGACCAGCTCGCCGGGGATGTGGTCCGCGCGCAGCGGCAGGATCTCCCGGTAGGCGTCGGAGCCGTACCAGGCGTGGGCGCGGTCCAGGTCCGGGAACTCGACGATGACCAGGTCGCCGAGGCGCTCCCCCTCCATCCACTCCCCCTGCTTGCCGTGCGACAGGAAGCGGCCGCCGTAGGGCTCGAAGGTCCCCTGGACGCGCTCGATGTACTCCAGGACGTCGGGGTGCGGCGGCTGGGTGGGGCGCAGTACGGCGATGGCGTAGGCGGTCATGAGCGAGCCCTCCTCGGGTCCGGCAGGTAGGGGGATCCTGCCGGGAGCCCGGGGAGGGCGTCGATTACCTCTCAGGTCATGAGAGGTGGTTCAGCACGGGCTCAGATGGTGGCCGTGTCGATCACGAAGCGGTAGCGCACGTCGGAGTTGATGACACGCTCGTACGCTTCGTTGACCTGGCTGGCCTCGATCAGCTCGATCTCGGCGCCGAGGTTGTGCTCGGCGCAGAAGTCGAGCATCTCCTGGGTCTCGGCGATGCCGCCGATCGCGGAGCCGGCGAGCACCTTGTTGCCGCCGATCAGCGAGAACAGGTTGAGCGAGATCGGCTCCTCGGGGGCGCCGACGTTCACCAGGGCGCCGTTCGTCTTCAGCAGGCTCAGGTAGGCGCCGAAGTTCAGCGGTGCGGACACCGTGGAGAGGATGACGTCGAAGGAACCGGCCAGGTCCTTGAAGGTCTGCTCGTCGCTGGTCGCGTAGTAGTGGTCGGCGCCCAGCTTCAGGCCGTCGTCCTTCTTGCGCAGCGACTGCGACAGGACGGTCACCTCGGCGCCCATGGCGTGCGCCAGCTTGACGGCCATGTGACCGAGGCCGCCCAGGCCGACCACGGCGACCTTGCGGCCCGGGCCCGCGCCCCAGCGCTTGAGCGGGGAGTACGTGGTGATGCCGGCGCAGAGCAGCGGCGCGGCCACGTCCAGCGACAGGCCGTCCGGGATGCGCAGGGTGTACGCCTCGTCGACGACGACCTTCTGCGAGTAGCCGCCGTAGGTGGGCTCCCCGTCGTGGCCGACGGCGTTGTACGTGCCGACGTTGCCCCGCAGGCAGTGCTGCTCGTTGCCGGCCAGGCAGTTCTCGCACTCGCGGCAGGAGTCGACCATGCAGCCGACGCCGACCCGGTCGCCGACCTTGAACTTGGTGACACCGGAACCCACGGCCTCGACGACACCGGCGATCTCGTGCCCGGGGACCATCGGGAAGATGGCCTCGCCCCAGCCCTCACGGGCCTGGTGGATGTCGGAGTGGCAGATTCCGGCGAACTTGATGTCGATCAGAACGTCGTGCTCGCGGACGTCACGGCGCTCGATGGTGGTGCGCTCCAGCGGGGCCTTGGAGCTGGGCGCGGCGTATGCGGCAACAGTGGTGGTCATGGATTCCAGCCTGCCCGAGCCGGACCCCTGCTGCGACATCCGCGCAGGTCACCCCTTTGCGTACGACCAGTGGTCCTACTACTGGCGGGGTCAGGCTCACTGTCGTACGACCGGGAATACTGGACAGCATGGACGACAACCCGACCCTGGACCGCCGCGCCGAGCTCAGCGAGTTCCTGCGCACCCGGCGGGCCCGGCTCAAGCCCGAGGACGTGGGGCTCCCGTCGGCCGGGCGGCACCGCCGGGTCCCGGGACTGCGCCGCGAGGAGCTGGCCCAGCTGGCCGGGGTCTCGGTCGCGTACTACACCCGCCTGGAGCAGGGCAACGGGCGCAATGTGTCGGCGGAGGTGCTCGACGCGATCGCGCGCGCCCTGCGGCTGAGCGACACCGAGCACGCCCATCTGGTCCATCTGGCGAAGCCGACGCAGACCCGGCGCAAGCAGCGGGCGCCCCGGCGGCAGCAGCAGGTGCGGCCGGCGCTGCGGCATCTGCTGGAGAACCTGGAGGGTGTGCCCGCGTACATCGGCGGGGCGCGCTCGGACATCCTGGCCTGGAACCGGATGGCGGCGGCCCTCTTCGGCGACTGGGGCGCGCTGGCGGCGGCCGAGCGGAACTGGGCGCGGCTGACGTTCCTCGACCCGGCCTCCCGCGAGCTGTTCCGCGACTGGGAGCAGAAGGCATCGGACATGGTCAGCTATCTGCGGCTCTACGCGGGACGCAACCCGGACGACCCGGAGCTGTCGGCGCTGGTGGGTGAACTCTCCGTCAAGAGCGAGGAGTTCAGGAAGCTGTGGGCCACGCACGACGTGAAGGAGAAGGGGCACGGGGTGAAGCGGATGCGGCATCCGCTGGTCGGTGAACTGACCTTGTCCTACGAGACGTTGCACCTGCCGGACGACGACGGGCAGTTCCTGTCCGTGTACCACGCGGAACCGGGGACGGCCTCGGCGGAGGCGCTGCGACTGCTGGCCAGCTGGGGTGCCGACGCCACGCAGGTGCCCCACTAGGGCCTGTCTCCCGCGGCTCCCGTCGTGGCCGTTCGCGCAGTTCCCCGCACCCCTGGAGGGGCGCGGGGAACGCTCGTCACATCACTTGCCGAGATACGCCTTGTAGATCGTGATCGTCGACGTGTTGCCCTTCTTGTCGGTGATCTTGGCGCGGAGCGTGATGCCCTTGCCCTTGGCCGGGTTCTTCACGCTGACCTTGCCGCTCTTGACGGTGACCTTCTTGAAGTTCTTGCCGTCGTCGTAACTGACGTAGACCGACAGCGACTTGAGCTTCGAGCCGGCCGCCGCACCGGTCACGGTGACCGGGACGGACTGGGTCTTGCCCGCCGTGGCGCGGCTGTCGGAGCCGACCGCGGGGGTGAAGCGGACGCCGGCCGCCGGGAGCGTGACGAAGTCGGCGGTCTTCTTCGAGCGGAACGTCCAGGTCGCGTCGACCCGGGTGGACACCGCCGACACCTTGGTGCTGCGCTTCACCGACGTGGTCAGCTTGTACGCGGCGTCGCCGGAGGGCACGGTGAACGGCTCGCCGTAGAGCGGGTCCTTGTTCGAGCCGATCTTGGTGCCGTTGCGGTACAGCGTCGTCGCCACCGAGGTGACGTCCGAGGAGCCCGCGTGCGTCTTGCCGTCGGCGAACAGCGGCACGTAGCCGGCGATGTCGTTGCCGTCGCGGAAGAGCCCGTAGTCACCGCCCACGCGCGGCGCGAAGACGGCCGTGTTGAACGTCTTCGCGTACTTGCTGCCCGCCTTGAAGGTCTGCGGGGTGCCCAGCGAGTACGAGGCGTCCGGGACCGGGTTGCCGTCGGCGTCCTTGCCCGCGAACTGCAGGAAGTCGTACGTCCACTGGACGCGCTCACCGGCCGACAGGTACAGGGTGCGGGTGCCCGGCAGCTTCTGCTCGACGGGGGCGCCGAAGACGAGGTCGTCGGCGAGCACGCCGACCGGCGTCAGCGCGCCGGTCTTCCCGGCCACCGACGAGCCCAGCGTGTTGGCCACCGTGGCGAGTTCGGACTTCTTGAAGTGCTTCGACTTGTCGCCGACGATGTGCTTGACCTTGGCCGCGGTCGCCACGTCGTACTCGGCGGAGCTTCCCTTGCGCCACTGGCCGAACCAGGTCTGCGACAGCCCGCTCGACACGTCCGGGCCGAGGCCCGCCATGCGGACGTCCGCGAACGAGCCGAGCTGCAGGACGAGACCGATCTCCGCCGGGTCATAGGCGTAGGCGATGCTCGCGCTGACCGGCTTCGCCGCCGTGTCCGGCACGGTGATGTCGGCCTTCTTGGTCTTACGGGCGTCCAGCGTCAGCGTGATGTTCTTGGTGACGGCCAGCTTGGGCTGGACGAACCAGTCGACGCCGCCCTTGAAGTCGACGACGTCCTTGGCGAGCCACGCGTCCAGGAGGTAGTCGCCCTTGGGCACGCGCAGCGTCACCGTGCCGGAGTCGCTGGGCTCCGCGGAGAAGACCTGGTCCTTGCCGAGCCCGGTGTAGCCGATCAGGTCGCTCAGGTACGTCGACAGCGGCTTGCCGTCGCGGCCGAGGTGCGTGAGCTTGACGTCGTACGACTCGATCTCGCGCTGCACCGCGGCGGCGGTGCGCACGGTCTGGCCGTCGCCGGTCGCCGTGATGTACGCCGAGTAGGCGCCGTCGGCGGTGCCGCCGAGGCGGGTGTCGGCGGTCACGTCGACGGAGGCGGTGCCGCCCGCGGGGACCGTCACCTTCGTCGAGCCGAGCGTGAAGAAGCCCGCCGGAGCCGGCTGCCCCTTCGGGCCCGTGCCCTGGACCGTCAGGTCGAGGGTGACGTCCTTCGTGCCGGTGTTGCGGTACGTGACCGGCTTGGTGGCGGGCTTGTCGTCGGTGTGCGGCCACTGCGCGACGCCGAACCCGACGGAGACCGACTCGGCGAACACGGTCTGCTCGATGGCCCTGTCGACCTGGATCCGCCCGCTGCCCTGCTGGAACGGGGTGAGCCCCGCGGTGCCCTTGGCCGAGCCGACCAGGGCGCCCTTGAGCTGCGTGTACGTCCAGTCCGGGTGCTGCTGCTTGAGGATCGCGGCGGCACCGGCGACATGCGGCGTCGCCATCGACGTACCCGAGATGGTCAGGTACCCGGCCGGCTTCTCGCCGACCTCCTGGGCGATGACGCTGCCCGGCGCGGCGGCCGCGGTGATGTCGACGCCCGGCGCGGTCACGTCCGGCTTGATGCCGGCGTCGCCGACGCGCGGCCCGGTGGAGGAGAAGTCGGCGAGCTTGTCCTTGTCGTCGACGGCGCCGACGGTCAGCGCGGCGTCGGCGCTGCCGGGCGAACCGATCGAGTTCGGGCCCTCGTTGCCCGCCGCGATGGCGAAGAGGATGCCCTTCTCCTGCGACAGCTTGTTGACCTCGGCCTCAAGGGGGTCGATCTCGGCGGTGTCGCCGCCGCCCAGGCTGAGGTTGACGATGTCGGCGCCCTGCGCGGCCGCCCACTCCATGCCCGCGAGGATGCCGGAGTCGTCGCCGAAGCCGTCGTTGTCGAGCACCTTGCCGTTGAGCAGCTTGGCACCAGGGGCGACGCCCTTGTACTTCCCGCCCGACTTCGCGCCCGTACCGGCCGCGATGGACGCGACATGGGTGCCGTGGCCGAAGTGGTCGGTGGCGTCCGGGGCGGCGGAGAAGTTCTTCGACTCGACGACCTGGCTCTTCAGGTCGGGGTGCGTGGCGTCGACGCCGGTGTCGAGCACGGCGATCTTGACGCCCTTGCCGTCGTATCCGGCGGCCCAGGCGGTGGGCGCGCCGATCTGCGGCACGGACTTGTCCAGGCTCGCCCGGCGGATGCCGTCGAGCCAGACGCGGCTCACGCCGGAGGCGGTGGACCCGTCCTGGTCGGTGACGGCGTCCCACAGCTTCACCGCGTCGGACTTCGGCGTGGTGACCGCGTCCGCGTTCAGCGCCTTGAGCGAGCGGCGCACGGTCGTGTCACCGGCGTCGCGCACCTCGGCCCGGGCACCGGCCGCCGCGCCCTTGTAGCCGACGATGACCTTGAGGCCGCTCTTCTGCGCCTTCTTGTACGAGGCCTTGGACAGCTCCGTGATGTCGAAGAGCCGCTGGTCGAGCTTTCCGGCGGCGATCAGGCGCTGCGCGTCGAGCGGCACCACGTAGGTGTGTCCCGCGACGGTGCGGGTCTGCACGGGTATGTGCGCGCGCCCCGCGGCCGGCTCCACCCCGGCCGGCCGGCCCTTGGCGTCCACCGCGACCCGGTCGCCGGTGATCAGCGTGATGTGCGTCTTGGGCTTGAACTGCTGCCCCGCGCCTGTGCGGTGCGCGGCGGCCGCGGGCGCGGAGTGCGCCGGCAGGGCGACGCCCGCGGTCACGGCGACGGCGGCGGCGCCCGCGACGAGCGCCGCCCGACGCGTCCGAGAATGTGGCTGTCTGTGCAACTTTCCCCCCTGGGAACGGTGTTCACCGCAGGGGGCCTGATGAGAAACCCCCCGGGCGTACAGATGGCTCAGGGGGTTCCCGGGTTGCACCGATCACCAGGTTTTCTTTACTTGGCCTTTTCGTTCTCGGTGATCTTGATCTGGCCCTTGCGGATCGTCGCGAGGCGCGGTGCCTTGCGGGCGATCGCCGAGTCGTGGGTGACCATGATGAAGGTGAGCCCGTGCTCCTTCCACTGGGTCTCCAGGACGTCCATGATCTCGTCGCGCATGGACTCGTCGAGGTTGCCGGTGGGCTCGTCCGCGAGGAGCACCTTGGGGTTCTTCACCAGTGCACGGGCGATGGCGACGCGCTGCTGCTGACCGCCGGACATCTCGGACGGCAGATGCGTCAGCCGCTCCCCCAGTCCTACGGACTTCAGCGCCTCGGCCGCCCGCTCGCGCCGCTCCGCCACCTTCAGGCCCAGCGGGACCAGCGCGGTCTCCACGTTCTCCTGCGCGGTGAGCGTCGGGATCAGGTTGAAGGACTGGAAGACGAACCCGATGGACTCGGCGCGGACCTTGGTGAGCCGGGCCTCGGGCAGCTTGGCCAGGTCGGTGCCGTCGAGTTCGACGCTGCCCGCGGTGGGCCGGTCGAGGCCACCCAGCATCTGGAGCAGCGTCGACTTGCCGCCGCCGGTCGGACCCTGGATGACGAGCCGGTCGCCGTCGCCAATGGTCAGGTCGATCCCGGCGAGCGCGTCGATGCGCTCCCTGCCGCGCTGGTACTGCTTGATGACGCCTCTGAGCTGATACATGGGGCAACTCCTGTGGTACGTAAGGAAGTCGGGTCGGCCGGTGGACTACTCGACGCGGCGCAGCGCGTCCGCCGGGCGAAGGCGCGAGGCCCGCCAGCCGCCGAACGCACCGGCGATCAGTCCGCCCGCGACGGCGAGGCCGACCGCGAGGGCGATGGTGGTGCCGGAGACCGGCGCGGTCAGCGCGATGTCGAGGGTCTTGCTCGCGGACTGCCGCATCCCGCCGGGGCCACCGCCGCCGGGACCGCCCATGCCGCCCCCGCCGCCGAAGCCGCCACCGCCGCCACCGGTCGAGCCGAGGGACGCGCTGAGGGTCGGGCTGATCGCGGTGACCACGTAGGCGCCGGCCAGGCCGACCGCGATGCCGAGGACGCCGCCGATGAGCCCGTTGACGACGGCCTCACCGATGACCTGGCGGGTGACCCTGCCGGACTTCCAGCCGAGCGCCTTGAGCGTGCCGAACTCCCGGACGCGGCGGGAGACCGCCGAGGAGGTGAGCAGGCCCGCGACGAGGAACGCGGCCACGAGCACCGCGATGGACAGCCACTTGCCGACGTTCGAGGCGAGCGAGGAGGCCGTGGAGAGCGAGCCGGAGACGGTCTTGGCGAGGTCGGCGGAGGTGGTGACCGTGGTGCCCGAGACGTTCTTGCTGATGGCCGACTTCACCGAGTCGATCTGCTGGGAGTCGGTCGCCTTGACGTAGACCGTCGTGACCTTGTTCTTCATGTCGGCGACGGTCTGCGCCTGCTTCAGCGGGATGTAGAGGTTGGCCGCCGAGTCGCCGCTGTCCGCGGTGGAGACGCCGATGACCTTGAACTTCGTACCGTGGATGGTGACGTTGTCGCCGACGGCGAGCTTCTTCTCCTTGGCGTACGAGGCGTCGGCCACGGCCACCTTGGCGTCGGTCTCGGACGTCTTGAAGGTCCGGCCCTTGCTGATCTTCGAGGTGGTCAGCGGGCCGAGGTTCTGCTTGGTGACGTCGGTGCCGTACACCGAGAAGGAGTTGACGTCGAAGTTGGCGCCGCCGCCCTCGACGCGGCCCTGCGGCTGGCCGTTGCCGCCACCGTTCTGGCCGCCGGGACCGCCCTGCCCCTGACCCTGCTGGCCCTGGCTCTGGTCCTGCTTGAACTGGCCGCGCGTGAACTGCCCGCTGACCTTCATGACCTGGAGGTTGAGGCCGCCCACGGTGTCGGCGACGCCCTTCTGCCCGGCGACCTTGGTGACCGTGGAGGAGGCGAGGGTCTGGAAGCCCTGGACCATGACGCGGTCGGTGGACTGCTCCTTGTCGGAGTCGCTGTCCTGGGCTCCGAACTTGAAGTTCGGCCGCCCGTTGTCCCCGGTCTGCGCCGCGGCCGCCTTGGTGACGGTCATGTCGGTGCCGAGCCCGTACAGGGACTGCAGGACCTTGTCCTGCGCCTTGTTCATGCCGGAGGACACCGAACTGACGACGATGACGAGCGCGATGCCGAGGGCGAGCCCTGAGGCGACGACCAGGGCCGCCTTTCTGCGGCGGCGCAACTCGCGCCTGAGGTAGGTGAAGAACATGTGGCAGCCTCGCCGGATGACGGCCCGCGGGATCGGGGGCGCTGACAGGAATCAGCGGAACCGTATTGAGCGGCTGTAAGGGTTCTGTGAGGCCCGGATGAGAACGGCATGAGACCCCGAATCAAGCGCCGGTGATCGAGCCCCTCCGGCGATTGAGGAGCGGGGTCCGGGGCAGAGCCCCGGGACCCGCGCCCAAGCTAGGCCGCGCGAACGTTCTCCGAGACGGAGATCCGCCCCTTGCGGATGGTCGCCAACCGAGGCGCGGCCTTCGCCAGCGTCGAGTCGTGGGTGACCATGATGAACGTCAGGTTGTGCTCGCGCCACAGCCCTTCGAGTACGTCCATGATCTCGTCGCGCATGGACTCGTCGAGGTTGCCGGTGGGCTCGTCCGCGAGGAGCACCTTGGGGTTCTTCACCAGCGCGCGGGCGATGGCCACACGCTGCTGCTGGCCACCGGACATCTCGGACGGCAGATGCGTCAGCCGCTCCCCCAGCCCTACGGACTTCAGCGCCTCGGCCGCCCGCTCGCGCCGCTCCGCCACCTTCAGCCCCAGCGGGACCAGCGCGGTCTCCACGTTCTCCTGCGCGGTGAGCGTCGGGATCAGGTTGAAGGACTGGAAGATGATGCCGATCTTCTCGCTGCGCACCTTGGTCAGCTTCGCCTCGGAGAGGGTCGCGAGGTCGGTGCCGTCGAGGTGGACGCTGCCCGCGGTGGGCCGGTCGAGGCCGCCCAGCATCTGGAGCAGCGTCGACTTGCCGCCGCCCGTCGGGCCCTGGATGACGAGCCGGCCGCCGTCCTCCACGGTCAGGTCGACACCGCGCAGGGCGTCGACGGTCTCTTTGCCGCGCTTGTACTGCTTGGTCACGCCGCGCAGTTCGTACATGGTGGAACTCCTGTCGGGGGAAAGGGCGGTGGGGCTACTCGACGCGGCGCAGCGCGTCCGCGGGGCGCAGCCGCGAGGCCCGCCAGCCGCCGTACGCGCCGGCGACCAGGCCGCCGCCGATCGCCAGGGCCGCGGCGAGCGCGATCGTGGAGAGGCTGACCGGCGCGGAGAGCGCGACGTCGATGGTGCCGGCCGCGGACGAGGCGCCGCCGGGGCCGCCGCCCATGCCACCGCCGCCACCGGGACCGCCCATGCCGCCTCCGCCGCCACCGCCGGTGGAGCCGAGGGACGCGGTCAGGGTCGGGCTGAAGGCCGTGACGGCGTACGCGGCGACGACGCCGAGCGCGATGCCGAGGACACCGCCGATGAGCCCGTTGACGATCGCCTCACCGGCGACCTGCCGGGTGACCCGGCCGGACTTCCAGCCGAGCGCCTTGAGCGTGCCGAACTCGCGGACGCGGCGGGAGACCGCGGACGAGGTGAGCAGCGCGGCGACGATGACGGCCGCGGCGAGCACCACGACGGACAGCCACTTGCCCACGCTGGAGGCGAGGTTGGAGGCGGTCGACAGCGAGCCGGAGACGGTGTCGGCGAGGTCGGACGAGGTGGTGACCGTGGTCCCCGAGATGTTCTTCTTGATCGTCGCCTTGACGGTGTCGATCTGCTTGGAGTCGGCGGCCTTCACGTAGATGGTGGAGACCTTGTTCTTGGCGTCGGCGAGCGTCTGCGCCTGCTTCAGCGGCAGGTAGACGTCGCCGGTCGAGTCGCTGCTGCTCGCCTGCGCGATGCCGATGACCTTGTACTTCACCTTGTTGATGGTGAGCGTGTCGCCGACGGCCTTGGAGTTCTCCTTGGCGTACGACTTCGACAGGACCGCCACCTTGGCGTTCGTCTCGGCCGACTTGAAGGTGCGCCCCTTGGTGATCTCCATCGTGGAGAGCGGGCCGAGGCCCTGGTGCGCGACGTCGATGCCGTACACGGAGTACGAGTTGACGTCGAAGTTGGCGCCGCCGCCCTGCACGCCGCCCTCGCCGCCGCCACCCTCACCGGAGGGACCGCCCTGGCCCTGCCCCTGGGACTGGCTCTGTGCCTGGCCCTGGGTGAACTGGCCGGAGACCTTCATGACGCTGAGGGTCAGGGCGCCGGTCGCGGCGGAGACGCCCTTCTGGTCCGCGACCTCGTCGACCAGCGACGACTTCAGTGTCTGACCACCCGACGTCATGACACGGTCGGTCGACTGCGTCTTGCTGGAGTCGTCGTCGCCGTTGGCGTCGAACTTGAAGTTGGGGCGGTCGCCGCTCTTGGGAGCGGATGCGGCCTTGGTCACCGTCATGTCGGTGCCGAGCCCGTAGAGCGATTCGAGGACCTTGCTCTGGGCCTGCTTCATCCCGGCCGAGACCGACGTGACCGTGATGACCAGCGCGATGCCGAGCGCGAGCCCGGAGGCGACGACGAGCGCCGCCTTCCGGCGCCGCCTCAATTCGCGCCTGAGGTAGGTGAGGAACATGGACCGGACAGTAAGGACGGCGCTTGGCAGTGAGCTGTGAGCAGCATGCGGTCTGCATGTGTGCCGGATAAAAACACGGTGAGACCTTGAACGCGCGGAACCCCGGTGCACGGGGTGCACCGGGGTTCCGCGAGAGAGATGGCGGGTCAGGCGGCGGAGCCGGCCTTCCAGTCCGCCCAGCTCAGGTTCCAGCCGTTGAGGCCGTTGTCCGGCTGGACCGTCTTGTCGCCGGTGTTCTTCACGATGACGACGTCGCCGACCATCGAGTTGTCGTAGAACCAGGCGCCCGGGGTGCTGGAGTCATTGGCGCCCTTGGCGTCGGAGAGGCCGACGCAGCCGTGGCTGGTGTTCACCGAGCCGAAGATGGACTTGGCGCCCCAGTAGTTGCCGTGGATGAAGGTGCCGGAGTTCGACAGGCGCATCGCGTGCGGCACGTCCTTGATGTCGTACTCGCCCTTGCCGTCGTCGTCCGTGAAGCCGACCGTCGCGCCGTTCATCCGGGTCTCCTTGAACTTCTCGGAGATCACCATCTGGCCCTCGTACGTCTTGTTCTCGGGCGAACCGGCGGAGATCGGGATGGTCTTGACGACCTTGCCGTCACGGGTGACGGTCATCTGCTTGGTCTTGGCGTCGACCGTGGAGACCTGGTTGCGCCCGACCTTGAAGGTGACCGTCTTCTGCTGCACGCCGGTCACGCCGCTCGCGCCCTCGACGCCGTCGAGGTCGAGCTTGAGGGTGACGGTGGAGCCGCCCTTCCAGTAGTCCTCGGGGCGGAAGTCCAGGCGGTTGGCGCTGAACCAGTGGCCGACGACCTCCTGGCCGCTGCTGGACGACACGGTGATGTGGGACTGCACGTCCGACTTGTTGGTGATCGCCTTGTCGAAGTTGATCGACACGGGCATGCCGACACCGACGGTGGAGCCGTCCTCCGGCGTGAAGTTGCCGATGAAGCTGTTGGCCGGGGAGACCGTCGTGAACTGCGAGTTCTCGTGCGCGGCGCGGCCGTCGGAGTCCTTCGCGACGGCGGCGATCTTGTACGAGGTGGCGCGCTCCAGCTGGTTCGTCGGCTTCCAGCTCTTCTTGTCCGCGGCTATCTGGCCCGCGACGGCGGTCCCGTCGGCCGTGGTCATCGTGACCTCGGTGAGCGTGCCCTTGCTCACGGTGACCTTGGCGGCGTTGTTGATGCTCGCGTTGTCGGAGCCGTCCTTGGGCGCGATCTTGATGTCGGCCTCGGAGGTCTTCTTCGCCGCGGCCTCGTCGGCCTGCTGCTGCGTCTTCTCACCGCTGCCCGACGCGGCACTGTCGCCGTCGCCACCGCTGCACGCAGAGAGCACCAGAACACCGCCGAGCAGGGCGGACGCGGCCATCAGACCCTTGCGCCGCTTACCGTCCGTCATCACACGCTTCTCCATCGTCGCCGATTTCCGGGATCACCCCGAAGGAACACAGGGGTTCCCCCTACCCATACATAACGCAATGACCGCTCCGGCCCGTTCCCGAGAAGCCCCGATGTGGGGGACACCACGTGAAAACTGGGGTGACCAGCGATGCACCCGTGGTAACAGCGGAACCCCGGGGCGGCTGTATCCGCCCCGGGGTTCCCCGTCGCACCAGCCGCTACACGTCGTTCTCGATGTCCTCCCCGTCATCATCCTCGTCGAGGTCCCAGTCCGGCGAATCGGGGTCGTAGTCGACCTGTTCGCTGGACCACGAGGCCTGGACGAGTTCGGCACCGGGCACGTCGGCGACCAGGTCGAACGGGTCCACCAGGTACGCGACGGCCTCCGCCTCGTCCTCCTGCACGGCGCTCTCCGCGTGCGCCCGCTCGCCCTCCGGCAGCTCCCCCTCGGCGGCGGACTCGGCGACGCGCTGGAGGGCGCCGCCGGTCAGTGCCTCCCCGTCGACGACCTCCAGGACCAATTCCACCTTCAGGCGAACAAAGCGTGACGTCTCATCAGTACTCATGACGCGGAGCGTACGGCCCGCGACCCGCGCGACTTTCACGTGACCCGCCCCTGTCACTAGGATCGGCCCACACGGCCAATTCGCCAGCGCCACAAGGGGGATCGCTTCCGTGTCCGTCGCACGTCGATCACTGCTCACCGCCACCGCCGCCGGAACGCTCCTCGGCGCCCTGTGGTTCGTCCCCAGCGCCACCGCGACCCCGGGGAACACGACCACCGCCGACCAGCAGCGCACCGCCGCCACGGTCGACACCCAGTCCGACCACCAACTCCGCCTGGCCGACACGGGAACGGTGGACACGACCCCGTACGTCGTCGGCGGCTCGGCCTTCCTGGGCCTGGGCGTGGCGTTCGTGGCGTACTCGGTCCGCAGGGAGCGCACGGTGGAGTAGGAGCGCCCCATAGATGGGGCGCCCCGTAAGGGGCGCGGGGCTGTGTCGATATGCGGCTCCGCCGCGTGAGCGCGACCAGCCGCAGCGCACCCGCGCCCGCAAACGGTCCGCACACGGCAGACGAGAAGGCGCGAACCCCCTAGGCCAGCGCCCCGGTCACCGCCTCGACAGCCTCGACGAGCGCCCCACTCCGCACGAACACATCAGCGGCGGCGAGATCGGGCGCCAGGAACCGGTCGGGCCCGGCCCCCTGAACCCCGGCCTCCCGAGCGGCAGCGATCACGGCCCGGGACGCGGGCGCGGCGACCAGTCCCTCCCGCAGCTCGACCCCCCGGGAGGCCGCGTACAGCTCGACGGCGACGATCCGCGCGAGATTGTCGACAGCCGTACGCAGCTTGCGCGCCGCCGACCACCCCATGGACACGTGGTCCTCCTGCATCGCGGAGGACGGGATCGAGTCGACCGACGCCGGCACGGCGAGCCGCTTCAGCTCGCTGACCAGCGCGGCCTGCGTGTACTGCGCGATCATGAGCCCCGAGTCGACCCCGGCGTCGTCCGCGAGGAACGGCGGAAGGCCGTGCGAGCGGTTCTTGTCGAGGAGCCGGTCGGTGCGCCGCTCGGCGATGGAGCCGAGGTCGGCGGCGGCGATGGCGAGGAAGTCGAGGACGTAGGCCACCGGCGCACCGTGGAAGTTGCCGTTGGACTCCACGCGCCCGTCGGGCAGCACCACGGGATTGTCGACGGCGGCGGCCAGCTCCCGCTCGGCGACGAGCCGCGCGTGCGCCATGGTGTCCCGCCCGGCCCCGGCGACCTGCGGAGCGCACCGCACGGAGTACGCGTCCTGCACGCGCGGCGCGTCGTCCTGGTGGTGCCCGGTGAGCTCCGAGCCCTTCAGCACGGCCAGCATGTTCGCGGCGGAGGCGGCCTGCCCCGGGTGCGGGCGGATGGCGTGCAGCTCGGGGGCGAGGACCTTGTCGGTGCCGAGCAGCGCTTCGAGCGACATCGCGGCGGTGACGTCGGCGGCCTTGTAGAGGTTGTCGAGGTCGTCGAGGGCCATGACGAGCATGCCGAGCATGCCGTCGGTGCCGTTCAGGAGGGCGAGCCCCTCCTTCTCGCGCAGCTCGACCGGCGCGATGCCGTGCGCGGCGAGCAGTTCACCGGCGGGCCGGACGACCCCGTCGGGGCCCTCGGCGTCCCCTTCGCCCATGAGCGTGAGCGCGCAGTGGCTGAGCGGGGCGAGGTCGCCGGAGCAGCCGAGCGAGCCGTACTCGTGGACGACCGGGGTGATGCCGGCGTTGAGCACGTCCGCCATCGTCTGCGCGACCTCGGGCCGTACGCCCGTGTGTCCGGAGCAGACGGTCTTCAGGCGCAGGAACATCAGCGCGCGCACCACTTCGCGCTCCACGCGCGGGCCCATGCCGGCGGCGTGCGAGCGCACGATGTTGCGCTGGAGCTGGGCGCGCAGCTCGGGGCTGATGTGCCGGGTGGCGAGGGCGCCGAACCCGGTGGAGACGCCGTAGACCGGCTCGGGCTTCGCGGCGAGCGCGTCGACGATCTCGCGGGCCGCGGTCAGCGCCGCGACGGCCTCGGCGGAGAGTTCGATCCGGGCGTCGCGGCGGGCGACGGCGACGACATCGGCGGCCGTGACCCCGGCCGTCCCCACCACCACAGTGTGCATATCCATATTCAGGAGCGTACGCAGTGAATCTCAGGATGTCACGACCGAGTTCCGGGAAAGACCCTTACTGGTCGAGACCCCGGATCCGGCGCCGCTCCCGCTCCCCGGTGACCGGCGGCGGGGCGTCGGCGAGCCGGACCACGGGATCGTCGAGGCCGCCGTCCCGCCCGGCGACCACCGGCCGCGCGGCGCGCAGCGCCTTGGCCTTGTACTGGGCGGCGTCCGCGAGCCGGAACAGCCGGCGCGCGCTTTTGACCTCCCCGATCGGGTCGCCGGTCGAGGCGATGCCGACCGCGACGCCCTCGCCGAGGTCCATCTCCGCCGCCCGCGAGCAGATCTCGTCGCCGACCCGCACCACGTCGTCGGCGGGCGGGCCGACGGCCAGCAGGCAGAACTCGTCGCCGCCGAGCCGGGCCACGAGCGCCCCGGGCAGCATCGCGCCGCACAGCGAGAGCACGGACCCGAACCGTTCGAGGAGCCGGTCGCCGATCGCGTGCCCGAGGGTGTCGTTGACCCGCTTGAGCCCGTTCAGGTCGCACACCACGAGGCTGACCACGGCGCCCTCGGCCCGGTGCCGCTCCACCGCCCGGTCGAGGCGTATGTCGACGGCCCGCCGGTTCGCGAGGCCGGTCAGCGCGTCCGTGAAGGCCAGCCGCCGGGCCTCCTCCAGGCGCTCGGTCTGCGCGAGCCCGGCGGCCACCACGGAGGCCAGTACGGTCGCGAGGTCGGCGTCCGCGGGGACGAACGCGGGGACGCCGCGGGGCCGCGCGACATACAGCTCGCCCCACGCCCGCCCGTGCAGCACGACCGGCGCGACGACACAGCTCCCGCGGCCCCGGCGGCGCAGCGCCGCCACCCGCTGATGGCAGTACCCGGCGTCCTCGACGGGCCCCGCGGCGGTCTCCACCCACGCGTCGGGCTCGCCGCCCCCGGCCCACCGCTCGTGCAGAAACTCGGTGATCTCCGGGAACTGGTGCACGGGATAGGTCTCGTCCTCCGGGAACTCCTCCTCGCCGGCCGTGCGCTCCCCGACATTGGCGAGGACCCGCAGCTGCCCGCGCTCGCGCTCCCAGACCGAAAGCGCGGCGAAGTTTCCCGACAGCGCATGACAGGCCCCGAGCGCGGCCGCCCGCCAGGACTCCCGCGGGGACTGCGCGGCCGCCATGCCCTGCGCGAGCATCACGACGGCCCGCAGCCGGACATCCTCTCCCATTAGTCCAGGTTAGGGACATTCCCGGCATTACGGTGAATTGTGTACACCCGATCAAGGGCTCCTGGGCGAGCGCAGCTCGCATCCAGGGGCGCGGGGAACTGCGCGAGAAGCGGCCACCGGCCCGCGGACGAAGGACCGCCCAGGGCTCAAACCCCGGGCCACCGAGGCGCCCGCTTCTCGTTGAACGCGGCGACCCCCTCGGCCCGGTCCCCCGAGAACGCCACGGACCGCCACGCCGCGTCCTCCACCTCAAGGCCGGCCCGCAGATCGAGCCCGTGCCCGAGCCGCAGCGCCCGCTTGGCGGCGCGCAGCCCGACGGGCGAGTTGGTGGCGATCCGGGCGGCCAGCGCGAGCGCTTCGGTACGGTCCTGCCCCGCGTCCACGAGCTGGTCGACGAGCCCCAGCTCCCGCGCCTCCGGCGCTTCGAGGCGCCGCGCGGTGAAGATCAGCTCGGCGGCGCGCGCGGCCCCGACCCGGCGCGGCAGCAACTGCGTACCGCCACCGCCGGGAATCACCCCGACCGACACCTCGGGCAGCCCGACCACGGCGCTCGCGTCGGCCACGATCAGGTCGCAGGCGAGCGCCAGCTCGAACCCGCCCCCGAGCGCGAAGCCGTGCACCGCGGCGATCGTCGGCATCGGCAGGTCCAGTACGCCCGTGTAGGCGGCCCGCGCGACCGGCCGCTGCCGGACCAGCTCGGCGTCCGAGAAGGAGTTGCGCTCCTTCAGGTCGGCGCCGACACAGAAGGCCCGCTCGCTGCTGGAGGTGACGACCACGACCCGTACGCCGCTGTCGGCACCCAGCGCCTCGCACGCGGCGCCGATGGACCGGGCCATGTCGCTGGACACGGCGTTCATGGCCTTGGGCCGGTCGAGCGTCAGCTCGGCGACGGTGCCGTCCTCGTGCCGTGTGACGCCGACGAACTCCCCGAACCGCTGGTCCTCACCCACGACTGCGCACCTCCACTGGCGGTTAACTGGCGTTAACCGGAGGGTGTCAGGTGCGGCGGGTCAGCGTCCAGGGCTCGACGACACCGAGACCACGTACGGGCCGCTGCCACATGGGCTGCAACGCGAACCGGTACGACGGCGGCTCCTCGCCGTGCTCCTCGGCCTTCTGCGCCTCGACGGCGGCCTCGGCCTCCGACGTCGGCGCGTCGCCGGTGCGGATCAGTTCCTCGGCGAAGGCGCCGTCGACGAGCACGTTGTCCCGGGGCGCTATCGAGGTCAGCCTGCTCGCGAGGTTCACGGTGGTGCCGAAGACATCGCCCATCCGGGTCGTCACGGTCCCGAACGCCATGCCGACGCGCAGCTCCGGCATGGTCTCGTCGTTGCTCATCGTCTCGATGAGCCGCAGCGCGATCTCGCCCGCGATCCCGGCGTCGTCGGCGGCGAACAGAACCTCGTCGCCGAGCGTCTTGATGAGCCGCCCGCCGTGCGCGGCGACCAGGTCGGCGGCCGTGGTCTCGAAGGCCTCGACCAGTTCGCCGAGCTCCTCCTCCTCCATCCGCCGGGTCAGCCGCGTGAACCCGACCAGGTCGGCGAAGCCGACGGCGAGCCGTCGGTCCACCATCTCCTCGTCGTCCCCGGCCTGGACGACCCGCCCGGTGGCCGCGGCCAGCTGCCGCCGCCACACGTAGACGAGGAACTCCTCCAGCTCGGGCAGGAGCAGCTCTATCAGCGGATACGTGACCTCGGTACGGGTCATTCCCGGCTCCGGCGGCTCGGTGAGCCCCTCCAGGAACGAGTCGATCTGCCACTCGGCGAGTCGCGCCGTGGTCTGCCCGGTGGACCGGGCCACCTGCACCGCCATGGCCTCACTGAGCAGCCCCGCCTCGACGAGACCGGCGAGGCGGCGCAGCGCCAGGACATCGGCCTCGGTCAGCGCCTTGGCCTGCCCGATGTCGGCGAAGCCCATGGCCCGCCAGAACCGGGAGGCCAGCTCCATGGAGACGCCCGCGCTGCGGGCCGCCTGGAACGGGGTGTAGCGGCGCTCCGCGCCGAGGATGAGCCCTTCGAGCCGCAGGGCGAGGGGATCCTGATCCTCGGTGTGCTCTTCGGCCTCTTCGGGGTCGCCTTGGCCACCCGTGCCGGAGCCCGAGTCGTCGACGCTCACGCCTGCTGCCCTTCCGATCTGCCGCGGTCAGGTATCGACCGGGCTCAACTGTACGGCAGCCCCTGTGCGCCAGGTCACTCCGCTCGCACCGGGTCCCTCCGTGTCCCCTCGTCTGCGGCCCGGTGGCCGCTTCTCGCGCAGTTCCCCGCGCCCCTGAGCGAGCTGCGCTCGCTCAGGGGCGCGGGGAACTGCGCGACCAGCCACGACGGTGGTGCGGGTCTAGGCAGGGCGGAGGTGGATGATGTCGCCGGCCGAGACCGGTTCGGGGGAGCCGTCGGGCGGGGTGATCACCAGGCGGCCGTCGGCGTCCACGGCGACGGCCTCCCCCACAAGATCCCGCCCCCCGGGCAACTGGGCCCGCACAGTGCGCCCCAGCGTCGCGCACCCCGCCGCATACGTCGCCTGCAACCCCGACACCCCGGGGTCCCCCTGCGCGGCGCACCACTCCAGATACCAGCGCTCGAACGACCGTAGAACGGCCCGCAGCAACGGCTCCCGGTCAAGAACCTTGGCCCCGGCCAGCGCCAGCGACCCGGCGGTGGGAACCGGCAGCTCGTCGGCGCGCAGCGACACGTTCAGCCCGATCCCGACGACGACCCCGTCCGCGCCGGCCCGCTCGGCGAGGATGCCGGCGGCCTTGCGCTCCTCGTCGCCGACGGTGAGCAACAGGTCGTTGGGCCACTTCAGCGCCGTGTCGACCCCGGCCGCCGAGGAGAGCCCCGTGGCGAGCGCGACCCCGGCGAGCAGCGGCAGCCACCCCCACCGCTCCACCGGCACCTCGTGCTCCCCGGGCTTGAGCAGCACCGAGAAGAACAGCCCGGAGCGCGGCGGAGCCGACCAGCGCCGGTCGAGCCGCCCGCGCGCGGCGCTCTGCTCCTCGGCGATCAGCACGGCCCCCTCGGCGAGGGCCCCGGAGGAGGCCCGGTCCACCAGGTCGGTGTTGGTGGAGCCGGTACGGGGCAGCACTTCGAGGGACGACCACAGCCCGTCCCCGCGCAGGAGGGAGCGGCGCAGCCCCGCCTGGCCCAGCGGTGGCCGGTCCAGGTCGGACCAGCGGTTGTTCCCGTGCACGTCTGAACCATCTCGCGGCGTCATGCAACCCAGCGTAGGTGTGGCAAACGCCGCACTGCCGAGCCGTATTCGCGCCACTACGCTACGAGTCAGTAGCCACCGCACCGTCCCCCACCCCACGAACTGACCAGGCAGGGAGCCGCATCCCGATGTCCGAGTTGGAAGAGAAGCCCGACATCCACACCACCGCAGGCAAGATCGAGGATCTGCGGCGCCGGATCGACGAGGCGACCCACGCGGGTTCGGCCCGCGCGGTCGAGAAGCAGCACGCCAAGGGCAAGCTGACGGCCCGTGAGCGGATCGACCTGCTGATGGACGAGGACTCGTTCGTGGAGCTGGACGAGTTCGCGCGGCACCGCTCGACCGATTTCGGCCTGGACGCCAACAAGCCGTACGGCGACGGCGTCGTCACCGGGTACGGGACCGTGGACGGCCGTCCCGTCGCCGTCTTCTCGCAGGACTTCACCGTCTTCGGCGGCGCGCTCGGCGAGGTCTTCGGCCAGAAGATCATGAAGGTGATGGACTTCGCGCTGAAGACCGGCTGCCCGGTCATCGGCATCAACGACTCAGGCGGCGCCCGCATCCAGGAGGGTGTGATGGCGCTGGGCATGTACGGCGAGATCTTCCGCCGCAACACCCACGCCTCGGGCGTCATCCCGCAGATCAGCCTGGTCGTCGGCCCGTGCGCGGGCGGGGCCGTCTACTCCCCCGCGATCACCGACTTCACGGTCATGGTCGACCAGACCAGCCACATGTTCATCACCGGGCCCGACGTCATCAAGACGGTCACCGGCGAGGACGTCGGCTTCGAGGAGCTGGGCGGCGCGCGGGCGCACAACTCGCGCTCCGGCGTCGCGCACCACATGGCGGGTGACGAGAAGGACGCCATCGAGTACGTGAAGTCGCTGCTGTCCTACCTGCCGTCGAACAACCTGAGCGAGCCGCCGGCCTTCCCCGAGGAGGCCGACCTGGCCGTCACGGACGAGGACCGCGAGCTGGACGTCATCGTCCCGGACAGCGCCAACCAGCCGTACGACATGCACACGGTGATCGAACACGTCCTGGACGACGCCGAGTTCTTCGAGACGCAGTCGCTGTTCGCGCCGAACATCCTGACCGGCTTCGGCCGGGTCGAGGGCCGACCGGTCGGCATCGTCGCCAACCAGCCGATGCAGTTCGCCGGCTGCCTCGACATCCACGCGAGCGAGAAGGCCGCGCGGTTCGTCCGCACGTGTGACGCCTTCAACGTGCCCGTGCTGACGTTCGTCGACGTCCCCGGCTTCCTGCCGGGCGTCGAGCAGGAGCACGAGGGCATCATCCGGCGCGGCGCCAAGCTGATCTACGCGTACGCCGAGGCGACCGTCCCGCTGATCACGATCATCACGCGCAAGGCGTTCGGCGGCGCGTACGACGTCATGGGCTCCAAGCACCTGGGCGCCGACCTGAACCTGGCCTGGCCCACCGCCCAGATCGCGGTCATGGGCGCGCAGGGCGCGGTCAACATCCTGCACCGCAAGACGATCGCGGCGGCCGAGGCGGCCGGGAACGTCGAGGAGACGCGGGCGCAGCTCATCCAGCAGTACGAGGACACGCTCCTCAACCCCTACACGGCGGCCGAGCGCGGCTACGTCGACGCGGTGATCCTGCCGTCGGACACCCGCGCCCACGTCGTGAAGGGGCTGCGTCAGCTGCGCACGAAGCGGGAGAGCCTGCCCCCGAAGAAGCACGGCAACATCCCCCTCTAGGAGCCCCGGTCATGATGATCAAGGTCGTACGAGGAAACCCGACCCCCGAGGAGCTGGCCGCCGCACTGGCGGTGGTCCAGGCCCGGGCCGCGGCGGCGCCCGAAGCCCCGGCGGCCGCGGCCGAGCGGGACGCGTGGGCCGACCCCTCCCGCATCGCCGGCCGCCGGCTGCCCGCCCCGGGCCCGGCGAGCTGGTCGCGTACCTACTGGCCCGCGTGAGCCGGCCGGAACAAAATAGTCCGCTCGCGCGGGGCGCCTGAGTACGCGTACTCAGGCGCCCCGCGCGAGCGCGTCGCAGTATCGGTGGCGTGCTGTGGTCGGATCCCGAGGACAAGCCTCCCGAGGAACTTCGCGCGACGCAGGGGATGCTGCGGCGGGCGAGCTTCGTGCTGGCACTCGCGATGGTGCTGATCATGTTTCTGCTCGGCGTGTTCTGAGCGGCGGGCGGTTCTATACGCTGGCTGCCATGACGCCGTCTCGCCGCCTGATCCTGGCCTCCCAGTCCCCCGCCCGCCTCGGTCTGCTGCGGCAGGCCGGTTTCGCGCCGGAGGTCATCGTCAGCGGCTTCGACGAGGACGCCGTGACGGCCCCGACCCCGGCGGAGCTCGCGCTCGCCCTCGCCGAGGCCAAGGCCTCCGTCGTGGCCGCCCGGCCCGAGGCCCGGGACGCGCTGGTCGTCGGCTGCGACTCCGTCCTCGATCTGGACGGCGAGCCGCTCGGCAAGCCCGCCGACGCCGAGGAGGCCACGGCCCGCTGGAAGGCGATGCGGGGCCGCGCTGGCACCCTCCAGACGGGCCACTGCGTCTACGACACCGCGACCGGCCGGTACGCCTCGGGCATCGGGTCCACCGTGGTCCGGTTCGGCGAGCCGACCGACGCCGAGATCGCCGCGTACGTGGCGACGGGCGAGCCCCTCCACGTGGCGGGCGCCTTCACCCTCGACGGGCGCTCGGCGCCCTTCATCGACGGCATCGACGGCGACCACGGCAACGTCATCGGGCTGTCGCTGCCGCTGCTGCGCCGCCTGCTGACGGAACTGGGCGTCAGCGTCACGGAGTTGTGGGCGCCGGAGGGCTAGCGGGCCCGGCCGGCGGCGCGGGCCGCGCGTCCTGCGTGGTCTTGTCCCGGCGGTCGTAGGCCACCAGCGTCAGCACGACGAGGCCGAGCACGACCATCATGGCGACGAACGCGAGCCAGCCCACCAGGCCGATCGCGAACGCACCGAGCAGCCCGTGCACCACGGCCACGCTGATCAGCAGGATCCGTCCGAAGCCGCCCGGCGCCCGGTCGGTGATCGCGGCGCGCAGCAGCACCACGGCGCACAGCAGCAGGTAGAGGCCGAAGACGCCGCCCGCGACCCAGGCGCCGACGGACATCGCACGCGGGTCGAGACCGGCCAGGGACATCTCCTGGTGGTCGACCACCAGGCCGAGGAACCAGTTCAGGAAGGCGATTCCGAGCGCCTCCGCGATGAGCACGATCGCGGCCACCCACGCCACCGGCCTGCGGGCCACCGGCCCCACCCACTTTCCCCTGAGCCATCGCCTGTTACTGCGAGTACGTCGAGACATCGCGAACGCTACTAACGGGTAAACCTCCCGACAAGGGTTCTGGCGAAGGCAAAGAATCGTTGGGCCATTCGTAGGGACTCCACAAAGAAAGCCGACCGGCCGCAGCGCGGTCTCACAGAGACCTAGACCACACAGCGGGGATAGGGTTCGACCGAGGGATCCCCTGCAGCCAGGCGCGACAAGGGATTTCCGGGACCGAGCAGCCCTCGAGTCACACTCCGTGTGGGCAAGCTCACCATTGGGGATGGGTCGTAAGCCCGTGTCGGCTGTCCCTAAACTCGGCTTGTTTCAAGGAGGGAGCCATCGTGCGCAAGGTGCTCATCGCCAACCGTGGCGAAATCGCTGTCCGCGTGGCCCGGGCGTGCCGGGACGCCGGGATCGCAAGCGTTGCCGTCTACGCCGATCCGGACCGGGACGCTCTGCACGTCCGCGCGGCCGACGAGGCCTTCGCGCTGGGTGGTGACACCCCGGCGACGAGCTATCTGGACATCGCCAAGGTGTTGCAGGCCGCCAAGGACTCCGGCGCGGACGCCATCCACCCGGGCTACGGATTCCTGTCGGAGAACGCGGAGTTCGCCCAGGCCGTGCTGGACGCGGAGCTGATCTGGATCGGTCCGCCGCCGCACGCCATCCGGGACCTCGGTGACAAGGTCGCCGCCCGGCACATCGCGCAGCGCGCCGGTGCCCCGCTGGTGGCGGGCACCCCGGACCCGGTCTCGGGCGCGGAGGAGGTCGTGGCCTTCGCCGAGGAGCACGGCCTGCCGATCGCGATCAAGGCCGCCTTCGGTGGCGGCGGCCGCGGCCTGAAGGTCGCCCGCACGCTCGAAGAGGTGCCGGAGCTGTACGACTCCGCGGTGCGCGAGGCCGTGGCCGCGTTCGGCCGCGGTGAGTGCTTCGTGGAGCGCTACCTGGACAAGCCCCGGCACGTGGAGACCCAGTGCCTGGCCGACTCCCACGGCAACGTGGTGGTCGTCTCGACCCGTGACTGCTCGCTCCAGCGCCGCCACCAGAAGCTGGTGGAGGAGGCCCCGGCGCCGTTCCTGTCGGACGCCCAGGTCGAGGAGCTGTACTCCGCGTCCAAGGCGATCCTGAAGGAGGCCGGCTACGTCGGCGCCGGCACGGTCGAGTTCCTGGTCGGCGCGGACGGCACGATCTCCTTCCTGGAGGTCAACACCCGCCTCCAGGTCGAGCACCCGGTCACCGAAGAGGTCGCCGGCATCGACCTGGTCCGCGAGATGTTCCGGATCGCCGACGGCGAGGAGCTCGGCTACGGCGACCCCGTGCTGCGCGGTCACTCTTTCGAGTTCCGGATCAACGGTGAGGACCCGGGCCGCAACTTCCTGCCCGCGCCCGGCACCGTCACCAGGTTCGAGGGCCCGGCAGGCCCCGGTGTCCGTCTGGACGCCGGTGTCGAGTCCGGCTCCGTGATCGGTCCGGCCTGGGACTCGCTGCTCGCGAAGCTGATCGTGACCGGCCGCACCCGCAAGGAGGCCCTGGAGCGGGCCTCCCGCGCGCTGGCCGAGTTCGAGGTCGAGGGCATGGCCACCGCCATCCCGTTCCACCGCAAGGTCGTCGTCGACCCGGCGTTCGCCCCCGAACTGACCGGCTCCGACGAGCCGTTCACCATCTTCACCCGGTGGATCGAGACCGAGTTCGTCAACGACATCCCGCCGTTCGCCGCGCCCGCGGCCGACGGTGAGGAGGACGAGGCCGGCCGCGAGACCGTCGTCGTCGAGGTCGGTGGCAAACGTCTCGAGGTGTCGCTGCCCGCCGGGATGGGCATGTCGCTGGCCCGCACCGGGCTCAACGCGGGCGCCAAGCCCAAGCGGCGCGCGGCCAAGAAGTCCGGCCCCGCCGCCTCCGGTGACACCCTCGCCTCCCCGATGCAGGGCACGATCGTGAAGATCGCCGTCGAGGAGGGCCAGGAGGTCAAGGAGGGCGACCTGATCGTCGTCCTGGAGGCCATGAAGATGGAGCAGCCGCTCAACGCGCACAAGTCCGGCACCATCAAGGGCCTGTCCGCCGAGGTCGGCGCCTCGCTCACCTCCGGTGCCGCCATCTGCGAGATCAAGGACTGACCGTCCGATCCGGTTGTACCGAGCGCCCGTTGGCCCCGCGAGGGGCCGGCGGGCGCTTCGCCGTCGTACCGGAACGATCAGGCATCCTTGAAGGCCCGCACCCTGGGAGAGCTCATGACGCCCGAGACCGCGCACGCCGGTGCCCGACCCATGCGGGCGGACGCGCGCCGCAACTACGAGCGGCTGCTCGTCGTCGCCCGTGCGGCGTTCGCCGAGCACGGGACGTCGGCGTCCCTGGAGGACGTGGCGCGCGGCGCCGGGGTCGGCATCGGCACCCTGTACCGGCACTTCCCCAACCGGTACGCGCTGTTGAGCGCCGTCTTCGAGGAGGCCGTGACCGAACTCCTCGACCGCTCCCGGGCGCTGCTCGACGCCCCGCAGCCGTGCTCCGCACTCGTGGCGTGGCTGCGGGACATCATCACCCACGCGAGCGAGTACCGCGGCCTGTCGGGCGCCCTCATGTCGGCGTCCCAGGACGCCAGTTCCGCTCTCGCCCGGTGCAGTGCGCCGATGCGCGAGGCGGGGCAGGCGCTCCTGACGCGGGCCCAGGAGTCGGGGGCTGTGCGCCGGGACGTCTCCATCTCGGATCTGCTGCAACTGACCAACGCGATCGCGCTGGCCGCTGAGGAGACCCCGTCCGACCCGGGCCTGGCTGATCGCCTGCTGACGTTGACGCTGCGGGGCATCACCCGGTCAAGCCCCTCCGGCGATTGACCACGGCTCGTCGCCGGGTGCGCGTCCGTCGTGGCTGAGCGCGCAGTTCCCCGCGCCCCCGGCGGCGATCACATCAGCCACATCAAGCCCCTCCGGCGATTGAGGAGCGGGGTCCGGGGCGGAGCCCCAGGCCCTAGCGGCGTCGTAGATCGGCCACCCTCGCCGAGCGCTCCGGGGCTGGTTCCATCGCGGCAGCGTTCCGCAATGGGTGTCCCCCGCCGGGGAGTTGGCCGCGGCGCTGGACCGGGAGCGGGACATCCCTGCGGGACTGCCGTGCCGGAGCGGAGTCACCGCCCCCGGCGGAGCCAGGCCCCGAGCCCGCGACGGCGATCTGCACACCCTGGTCGGCCAGCGCCTGCAACTCGGTGGCGGCGCGGTCGTCGTGGGCGGGCGGCTCGTCGGTGACGAGACGCGTGATCACATCCGTGGGCACCGTCTGGAACATGGTGTCCGTGCCGAGCTTCGAGTGATCGGCGAGGACCACCACCTCGGCGGCGGCCTGGACGAGCGCCCGGTCCACCGACGCCGACAGCATGTTGGACGTGGACAGACCGCGCTCGGCCGTCAGGCCGCTCCCGGACAGGAACGCCCGCGACACTCTCAGCCCCTGGAGGGACTGCTCGGCACCGCTGCCCACCAGGGCGTAGTTGGAACCCCGCAGCGTGCCACCGGTCATGACGACCTCGACCCGGTTGGCATGGGCCAACGCCTGGGCGACGAGGAGCGAGTTGGTGACGACGGTCAGGCCCGGCACACGCGCGAGCCGGCGGGCCAGCTCCTGCGTGGTCGTCCCCGCGCCCACCACGATGGCCTCGCCCTCTTCGACGAGACCCGCGGCGAGATCGGCGATGGCCGTTTTCTCTGCGGTCGCGAGATGTGACTTCTGCGGAAAACCGGACTCCCGCGTGAATCCGCCCGGCAATACCGCACCGCCGTGCCGGCGGTCGAGGAGTCCTTCTGCCTCCAGTGCGCGCACGTCCCGCCGCACGGTCACTTCGGAGGTCTGGACGACGCGGGCGAGTTCACGGAGCGATACAGCCCCGTTGGCTCGCACCATTTCGAGGATCAATTGACGACGTTCTGCAGCGAACACGAAACTGACAGTAACCCCAACGACCGTCTGGTTTCAGCAGTTTGCGCCGAATTACAGATTCTGTTCATGCCAGACCCCCGGAAGTGGTATACGCACGGCGGGGTGCCTACCCGCCGTGCCTATGCCTCCCGCATGGGCCGCGACTCAGTGTGACAACGGGCCGGTCAGCCCTCTTCGGCGAGCTTGCGCGTGTGCAGCTGCCGGGCGACCTCGGCGATCGATCCGGACAGCGAGGGGTACACCGTGAACGCGTTCGCGATCTGCTCGACCGTCAGATTGTTGTCGACCGCGATCGAGATGGGGTGGATCAGTTCCGAAGCGCGGGGAGCCACGACCACACCGCCGACCACGATGCCGGTGCCGGGGCGGCAGAAGATCTTGACGAAGCCGTCCCTAATGCCCTGCATCTTGGCGCGCGGGTTGCGCAGCAGCGGCAGCTTGACGACACGGGCGTCGAACTTCCCGCCGTCCACGTCCGCCTGGGAGACGCCCACCGTGGCGATCTCGGGGTCGGTGAAGACGTTCGACGAGACCGTCTTGAGGTTCAGCGGGGCCACCGCGTCGCCCAGGAAGTGGTACATCGCGATGCGCCCCTGCATCGCGGCCACGGACGCCAGCGCGAACACTCCGGTGACGTCTCCGGCCGCGTACACGCCAGGAGCGGTCGTGCGCGAGACCTTGTCGGTCCAGATGTGACCGGAGTCCTTCACCTTGACCCCGGCGCCCTCCAGGCCGAGCCCCTCGCTGTTGGGGATCGCGCCGACCGCCATCAGGCAGTGCGTGCCGGAGATGACCCGGCCGTCGGAGAGCGTGACCTCGACGCGGTCGCCGACGCGCTTGGCGGAGGCGGCGCGCGAGCGGGCCATGACGTTCATGCCACGGCGCCGGAAGACGTCCTCCAGGACGGCGGCGGCGTCCGGGTCCTCGCCCGGGAGCACCCGGTCGCGGGAGGAGACGAGGGTGACCTTGGAGCCGAGGGCCTGGTAGGCGCCGGCGAACTCGGCGCCCGTCACACCGGAACCGACCACGATGAGCTCCTCGGGGAGCTCATCGAGGTCGTAGACCTGCGTCCAGTTCAGGATCCGCTCGCCGTCGGGCTGGGCGTCCGGGACCTCGCGCGGGTGGCCGCCGGTCGCGAGCAGCACGGCGTCGGCCGTGAGGGTCTCCTCGGTGCCGTCGGCGGCGGTGACGATCACCTTGCGGGAGCCGTCGAGGTCCTGCTGGCCGTCGAGCCGGCCGCGGCCGCGCAGCACGCGCGCGCCCGCACGCGTGACGGACGCGGTGATGTCGTGGGACTGGGCGAGCGCGAGGCGCTTCACCCGGCGGTTGACCTTGCCGAGGTCGACGCCGACGACGCGGGCCGGGGAGTCCGGGTCCGGGGTGTCGTCCTCGACGATGATCCCCAACTCCTCGTACGAAGAGTCGAAGGTGGTCATCACCTCGGCCGTGGCGATCAGGGTCTTCGACGGCACGCAGTCGGTGAGCACCGACGCACCGCCCAGACCGTCGCAGTCGACGACGGTCACCTCCGCGCCGAGCTGGGCGGCCACCAGTGCCGCCTCGTATCCGCCAGGTCCGCCACCGATGATCACGATCCGAGTCACATGCCCCATTGTCCCGCACGCAACAATGGGGCGTCCTGTCGGGGTGCGTGCCGTGGATCCTGCCTGGTACGGACTTCACCCGGGGTCCCGGCCGTCCCTGTCGTACCCTCGGACCCATGTCGCTCTACGCCGCGTACGCCGGCAACCTCGACGCGCGGCTGATGAGCCGCCGCGCCCCGCACTCGCCGCTGCGTTCGACGGGCTGGCTCACCGGATGGCGGCTGACGTTCGGGGGCGAGCAGATGGGCTGGGAGGGCTCGCTGGCCACGATCGTGGAGGCGCCGCGCTCGCAGGTCTTCGTCGCGCTGTACGACATCGCTCCGATGGACGAGGACTCCATGGACCGCTGGGAGGGTGTCGGGCTCGACATCTACCGGCGGATGCGCGTACGGATCGACACCCTGGAGGGCGAGGAGCCCGCCTGGGTCTATGTACTGAACGGGTACGAAGGGGGCCTCCCCTCCGCCCGCTACCTCGGCGAGATCGCCGACGCCGCCGACTCGGCGGGCGCCCCCCACGACTACGTCATGGAACTCCGCAAGCGCCCGTGCTGATCACGTCCGGCCGCGCCCCCGTCGCGGCCGGTCGCGCAGTTCCCCGCGCCCCTGGGTTGCACGCCGACTGACGCCCGGTGGCCGCTTCTCGCGCAGTTCCCCGCGCCCCTGAGATGCGCACTTCGTGCGGCATCTCATCGACGGAGCCGCAGCCTCTGAAGGGGAGGCTGCGCGAAGCGCATGCCTCAGGGGCGCGGGGAACTGCGCGAGAAGCCCCACCGGGCCGCGGGCGAAGAACGGCCCGACCAGCCTCGACGGCGCCGGGGACGAATGATCCCGCACCCCAGCGGAGCGCTCTCGTCGGAAACGACAAGACAACGATCGCATTCCCGTGACCATCAGCATCTACGCGCGTAGGACATGACCGGCTACTCTCAAACGCGTGAACGCATCTGTTACTCCGGACCTCATCCAGGGCGACCCGTACGCCGCCGCCGACGCCGCCGCCGCGCGCCTGCGCGAGCTCACCGGTGCCGAGACCCACGACGTCGCCCTCGTGATGGGCTCCGGCTGGGCGCCCGCCGCCGAGGCGCTGGGCGCGCCGGACGCCGAGTTCCCCTTCACCGAGCTGCCCGGCTTCACCGGCGCGGCGGTGGCGGGCCACGGCGGCACGGTCCGCTCGTACCAGGTGGGCCAGAAGCGCGCCCTGGTCTTCCTGGGCCGCACCCACTACTACGAGGGCCGGGGCGTCGCCTCCGTCGCGCACGGCGTGCGCACGGCGGCCGCCGCGGGCTGCAAAACCATCGTGCTGACCAACGGCTGCGGCGGCCTGCGCGAGGGCATGCGTCCGGGCCAGCCGGTCCTCATCTCCGACCACATCAACCTGACGGCGACGTCGCCGATCGTCGGCGCCAACTTCGTCGACCTCACCGACCTGTACTCGCCGCGCCTGCGCCAGCTGTGCCAGGAGATCGACCCGTCGCTGGAGGAGGGCGTCTACGCCCAGTTCCCCGGCCCGCACTACGAGACCCCGGCCGAGGTCCGGATGGCCGGCATCCTCGGCGCCGACCTCGTCGGCATGTCCACCACCCTGGAGGCCATCGCGGCCCGGGAGGCGGGCGCGGAGGTGCTCGGCATCTCCCTGGTGACGAACCTGGCCGCGGGCCTGTCCGGCGAGCCGCTCAACCACGAGGAAGTGCTCCAGGCCGGCCGTGACTCCGCCGTCCGCATGGGCGAGCTGCTGACCCAGGTCCTCGCCAAGATCTGAGCCCGCCCCCACGTCCGTACGAACCAGTCGTCCGAAGGAAGTCACCGTGACCGTTGAAGGCAGCGCACTGCTCGACCGGGCGAAGGCCTGGCTCGCGGAGGACCCGGACCCCGAGACCCGCGACGAGCTCGCGGCGCTGATCGAGGCCGGGGACCTGACGGAGCTGGCCGACCGCTTCTCGGGCACGCTCCAGTTCGGCACCGCGGGCCTGCGGGGCGAGCTGGGCGCGGGGCCGATGCGGATGAACCGCGCGGTGGTCGTCCGCGCCGCCGCGGGCCTCGCCGCGTACCTGAAGGGCAAGGGACAGGGCGACGGCCTGGTCGTCATCGGCTACGACGCGCGCCACAAGTCGGCGGACTTCGCGCGCGACACGGCAGCCGTGATGGTGGGCGCCGGGCTGCGCGCCGCGGTGCTGCCCCGGCCGCTCCCCACGCCCGTACTGGCGTTCGCGATCCGGCACCTGGGCGCGGTGGCGGGCGTCGAGGTCACCGCCTCGCACAACCCGCCCCGGGACAACGGCTACAAGGTGTACCTCGGCGACGGCTCGCAGATCGTGCCGCCCGCCGACGCCGAGATCGCCGCCGAGATCGCCGCGGTGAAGTCCCTCGACGACGTGGCGCGGCCCGAGTCGGGCTGGGAGACCCTGGACGACAGCGTCCTGGACGCCTATCTGGCGCGCACGGACGCGGTCCTGGCGCCCGGTTCGCCGCGCACCGCCCGCGCCGTCTACACGGCGATGCACGGCGTCGGCAAGGACACCCTGCTGGCCGCGTTCGCCCGCGCCGGTTTCCCCGCGCCGGTGCTCGTGCCCGAGCAGGCCGAGCCGGACCCGGACTTCCCGACGGTGGCGTTCCCGAACCCGGAGGAGCCGGGCGCGATGGACCTGTCCTTCGCGACGGCCGGCTCGCTCGCCGAGGCGCCGGACCTGATCATCGCCAACGACCCGGACGCGGACCGCTGCGCCGTCGCCGTCCGCGACGGTGCCGCGTGGCGGATGCTGCGCGGCGACGAGGTCGGCGCGCTGCTCGCCGCCCACCTCGTGCGCCGGGGCGCCACCGGCGTCCTCGCCGAGTCCATCGTGTCGTCGTCGCTGCTGGGCCGGATCGCCGAGGCCGCGTCCCTGCCGTACGCGGAGACGCTGACCGGCTTCAAGTGGATCGCGCGCGTGGAGGGCCTGCGCTACGGCTACGAGGAGGCGCTCGGCTACTGCGTCGACCCCGAAGGCGTGCGCGACAAGGACGGCATCACGGCCGCGCTGCTCGTCACCGAGCTGGCCAGTGCGCTCAAGGAACAGGGCCGTACGCTGCTCGACGCGCTGGACGATCTGGCGCTCGCCCACGGGCTGCACGCCACCGACCAGCTGAGCGTGCGGGTCGAGGACCTGTCGCTCATCGCCGACGCCATGCGGCGCCTGCGCGAGACGCCTCCGGCGGTGCTGGCCGGGCTCGCGGTGACGTCGGCCGAGGACCTGTCCCAGGGGGCCGGTGGTCTTCCGCCGACCGACGGGCTGCGGTACGCGCTCGACGGCGCGCGGGTCATCGTGCGGCCGTCCGGCACGGAGCCGAAGCTGAAGTGCTACCTGGAGGTCGTGGTTCCGGTGGCGGACCGGGACTCCTTGGGTGCCGCCCGCACCAGGGCGGCCGGACTCCTGACGGAGATCAAGCGGGACCTTTCCCGCGCGGCGGGGATCTAGCGCAGGCCGCGGGGCTCCGCCCCGGACCCCGCTCCTCGATCGCCGGAGGGGCTTGATTGGGGCGCGCCGGTCCCTCGGACGGGTGGTTCCTGCCGGGGAGGCAGGCATGGGCAGGGGGCGACGGGAACGTTGCCCCCGGCCCATGTCCCCGTTCCCCAGGAGCCCCCTCCGTGCCGCCGAGCGCCGCCCCCGAGGCCCTTCTCCTCCCGCACGCCAGAAGGAGCCGCCCCGCCCCACCGGCGATCGTCCGCCTGCGCGCCCGCGCCGCCCGCTCGCTGCGCCGCGCGCTCCCCGCCCTGTCCGCGTTCGCGGCCGTACGTCTCTTCTCGCTGCTCGTCCTCGCGGTCTGGGCGCACAAGGAGGGCCACGGCGTCTGGCCGACGCTCGCCCGCGACTGGGACTCGAAGTGGTACCTGGGCATCGCCGACCACGGGTACGCCCACGCGCTCGGCACCGCGTACAACGCGAACAACCTGGCGTTCTTCCCGCTCTACCCGGGCCTGGTGAAGGCGCTCGCCGCGGTGACCCCGGGCTCGCGCGCCAGTGTCGGTCTCGTGCTGGCTGTGGCCTGCTCGTTCGTCGCCGCGTGGGGGATCTTCGCGGTCGGCGACCGGCTGTACGGCAGCCGGGTGGGGGTGACCCTGACCTTCCTGTGGGCGTGCCTGCCGGTCGGGCTCGTCCAGTGGATGGGGTACACCGAATCGCTGTTCACGGCGTGCGTCGCCTGGTCGCTGTACGCGGTGCTCACCGGCCGCTGGGTGTGGGCGGGCACGCTGTCCGCGCTGGCCGGGCTGACCCGGCCGACCGGCATCGCGATCGCCGCGGCGGTCTCCCTGTCGGCGCTGCTGACCCTGCGCCGCCATCGGTCGTGGCGGGTGCTGGCCGGTGGGCTGCTCGCGCCGCTGGGCTGGTGCGCGTACGTCGGCTGGGTGGGGCTGCGGCTCGGCCGCTGGGACGGTTACTTCGCCGTCCAGCGGTTGTGGCACAACCAGTTGGACGGCGGCGTGGAGACGCTGCGCCGGATGCGCGAGTACCTGGCGTACGACTCGACGCCCGAGCTGTTCCTGGTGCTGGTCTCGCTGACCCTGATCGCGGCGGCGGTGCTGTGGCTGCTGTCGCTCGCGGACCGTCAGCCGTTGCCGCTGCTGGTCTTCACCGGGGTGCTGCTGGTGATCGTGCTGGGCAGCGGCGGCGTCTACTTCCCCCGGGCCCGCTTCCTGCTGCCCGGCTTCCCGCTGCTGCTGCCGCTCGCGCTGGCGCTGGCCAGGACGACGTCGCGGCGGGTGCGGCTGCTGGGGGTGACGGGGGCCGTGCTCGGGGCCGCGTACTGCGGGGCGTACATGGCGCTGGTGTGGCCCAGCGCGCCGTGACTCAGCCGGTCGCGAGCAGGACGGCGAGGAGTACGGCGCCGATCGCGGCCGGGACGATGATCTCGTAGGCCCAGCGGACCGCCGGCTCGCCCTGCGCCGTGGGCTCCGCCGCGCGGGCCTCGCTCAGCTCGCGCAGCTCGTCCATCACCTGGTCGGTCGCGGCGCGGGTGGAACGGGTCTGGATGCTGCCCGTGCCGATCATCGAGCGCCGTCCCGGGTCGTCCGCGGCGGCGGCCCTCGCCAGGTTGCGCTGGGCCTTCTTGCGGCCGCGCAGGGAGACCGGGATCGACCACAGCTGGTACTTAATGCCGGACTGGTCGAAGACCTCGTTGGAGTACCCGGAGCGGAAGCCCGAGACGGCCGACCAGGGCAGGGTGATGGCCCGGAACGGGTTTCTGATCCGCAGCCGGTCCTCGCCCGCGAAGACCGCCGGGCGGAGGGTGAACGCGACGACGAGCGGGACCACGAGCAGCAGGCCCGCGAGGGCCACCCACGGGGTGCGGCCGGATCCGCCGATCACCGCGTCGATGCCGAGCCAGACGCCGAGCGCCAGCAGCAGGCAGCCGCCCGCGATGCCGGCGGGTGACCTGTATGCGCGGTCGTGGGTGGGCCCGGGTTCCTTCGTCATGGCGTCGATTGTGCCTGACGCAGGCCCGGCCAGTCCTTCGGGTGCGCCCCGGTGCGGGCCGGTCGCACAGTTCCCCGCGCCCCTGGGTAGTTCGTCGACTGACGGCCGGTGGCCGCTTCTCGCGCAGTTCCCCGCGCCCCTGGGCCGCACTTCGCCCGCGGGCCGGTGGCCGCTTCTCGCGCCGTTCCCCGCGCCCCTGGGTCGTTCATCGAGTGCGGGCCGGTGGCCGCTTCTCGCGCCGTTCCCCGCGCCCCTGGGTCGTTCATCGAGTGCGGGCCGGTGGCCGCTTCTCGCGCCGTTCCCCGCGCCCCTGGGTCGTTCATCGAGTGCGGGCCGGTGGCCGCTTCTCGCGCCGTTCCCCGCGCCCCTGAGGCAGGCGCTTCGCGCCGCCTCCCCTTCAGAGGCTGCGCCTCTGGTGATGAGATGGCGCACGCAGTGCGCATCTCAGGGGCGCGGGGAACTGCGCGACCAGCCACGACGGTGGCGCACCCGGGCGACAACCCATCGCGTCGTCGGGGAGCGACCCCTGTACAGCCGCTACGCGCGTAGATATGCTCCCCTCGTGACCATGTCCACTGCACCCGCATCAGCACCCGCCCAAGACCACGCCCTGGCCGACGCCACCGCCTCCGAGGCCACCCTGCGCCGCTTCCTCCAGGGGCTGCCCGGGGTCGACGCGGTGGGGCTCGAGGCGAGGGCCGCCGGGCTCGGCACCCGTTCCATCAAGACCACGGCGAAGGCGCACGCCATCGACCTGGCCATCTCGATGATCGACCTGACGACCCTGGAGGGCGCCGACACCCCGGGCAAGGTCCGGGCCCTCGGCGCGAAGGCCGTCAACCCCGACCCGACCGACCGCACGACCCCCCGCACGGCGGCGGTCTGCGTCTACCCGGACATGGTCGCCACGGCGAAGACCGCGGTGGCCGGCACCGAGGTGAAGGTGGCCTCGGTCGCCACCGCCTTCCCGGCCGGCCGCGCCGCCCTCGAAGTGAAGCTCGGGGACGTCCGGGAGGCCGTCGAGGCCGGGGCCGACGAGATCGACATGGTCATCGACCGCGGCGCCTTCCTCGCCGGGAAGTACCTGAAGGTCTACGAGGAGATCCGCGCCGTGAAGGAGGCCTCCGGCCCCGCCCGGCTGAAGGTCATCTTCGAGACCGGCGAGCTGTCGACGTACGACAACATCCGTCGCGCGAGCTGGATCGGCATGCTGGCCGGCGCGGACTTCATCAAGACCTCGACCGGCAAGGTGGGGGTCAACGCCACCCCGGCGAACACGCTGCTGATGCTGGAGGCGGTCCGCGACTTCCGCGCCGCGACCGGCATCCAGGTCGGCGTGAAGCCCGCCGGCGGCATCCGCACGTCGAAGGACGCCGTCAAGTTCCTCGTGATCGTCAACGAGACGGTGGGCGCGGACTGGCTCGACAACCACTGGTTCCGGTTCGGCGCCTCGTCCCTTCTCAACGACCTGCTGATGCAGCGTCAAAAGCTCACCACCGGGCGCTACTCCGGTCCCGACTACGTGACGGTGGACTGATCACCATGGCAAACCTGTTTGAGTACGCCCCGGCGCCCGAGTCGCGCTCGGTCGTCGACATCGCCCCGTCCTACGGGCTGTTCATCGACGGCGAGTTCACCGACGCCGCGGACGGCAAGGTCTTCAAGTCCGTCTCCCCGTCCACCGAGGAGGTGCTCTCCGAGGTCGCGCAGGCCGGTGAGGCCGACGTGGATCGGGCGGTGAAGGCGGCCCGCAAGGCGTTCGAGAAGTGGTCGGCGCTGCCCGGCGCCGAGCGCGGCAAGTACCTCTTCCGCATCGCCCGCATCATCCAGGAGCGCAGCCGTGAGCTGGCGGTCCTGGAAACGCTGGACAACGGCAAGCCCATCAAGGAGACGAGGGACGCCGACCTCCCCCTCGTAGCGGCGCACTTCTTCTACTACGCGGGCTGGGCCGACAAGCTCGACCACGCGGGCTTCGGCCCGGACCCGAAGGCGCTCGGCGTCGCGGGCCAGGTCATCCCGTGGAACTTCCCGCTGCTGATGCTGGCCTGGAAGATCGCCCCGGCGCTCGCCACGGGCAACACGGTGGTCCTCAAGCCCGCCGAGACGACCCCGCTCTCCGCGCTGTTCTTCGCGGACATCTGCCGCCAGGCGGGCCTGCCCAAGGGTGTCGTCAACATCCTTCCCGGGTACGGCGACGCGGGCGCGGCGCTGGTCGCGCACCCGGACGTGAACAAGGTGGCGTTCACCGGATCCACGGCCGTCGGCAAGGAGATCGCCCGCACCCTCGCGGGGACGGACAAGAAGCTGACGCTCGAACTCGGCGGCAAGGGCGCGAACATCGTCTTCGACGACGCCCCCCTCGACCAGGCGGTCGAGGGCATCGTCACCGGGATCTTCTTCAACCAGGGCCAGGTCTGCTGCGCGGGCTCGCGCCTCCTCGTCCAGGAGTCGATCCAGGACGAGCTGCTCGACAGCCTGAAGCGGCGCCTGACCACGCTGCGCCTCGGCGACCCGCTGGACAAGAACACCGACATCGGCGCGATCAACTCCGCGGAGCAGCTGGCCCGGATCACCGCGCTCACCGAGACGGGCGAGGCGGAGGGCGCCGAGCGCTGGTCGGCGCCGTGCGAACTGCCGTCGTCCGGCTACTGGTTCGCGCCGACGCTGTTCACGAACGTCACGCAGGCGCACACCATCGCCCGCGACGAGATCTTCGGCCCGGTCCTGTCGGTCCTCACCTTCCGTACGCCGGAGGAGGCCGTCGCCAAGGCGAACAACACGCAGTACGGGCTCTCGGCCGGTATCTGGACCGAGAAGGGCTCGCGCATCCTCGCGGTCGCGAACAAGCTCCGTGCGGGCGTCGTCTGGGCCAACACGTTCAACAAGTTCGACCCGACCTCGCCGTTCGGCGGCTACAAGGAGTCCGGCTTCGGCCGCGAGGGCGGCCGTCACGGCCTGGAGGCGTACCTCAGTGTCTGACCGTTTGAGTGTCCTCAAGACCTACAAGCTGTACGTGGGCGGGAAGTTCCCGCGTTCCGAGAGCGGCCGGGTATACGAAGTGCAGGACGGTAAGGGCAACTGGCTCGCGAACGCGCCGCTGTCGTCCCGCAAGGACGGCCGGGACGCGGTCGTCGCCGCGCGCAAGGCGTTCGGCGGCTGGTCGGGCGCGACCGCGTACAACCGCGGGCAGGTCCTCTACCGCGTCGCCGAGATGCTGGAGGGCCGCCGCGAGCAGTTCACGCGCGAGGTCGCCGAGGCCGAGGGGCTGTCCAAGTCGAAGGCGGCCGCGGTCGTCGACGCGGCGATCGACCGCTGGGTCTGGTACGCGGGCTGGACCGACAAGGTCGGCCAGGTCGTGGGCGGGGCGAACCCGGTCGCGGGCCCGTTCTTCAACCTCTCGACGCCCGAGCCGACCGGTGTCGTCACGGTCGTCGCGCCCCAGGAGTCGTCCTTCCTCGGCCTGGTCTCGGTGATCGCCCCGGTCGTCGCCACCGGCAACACGGTGGTCGTGATCGCGAGCGAGAAGTCCCCGCTGCCCGCCCTCTCCCTCGGCGAGGTGCTGGCCACCTCGGACGTGCCCGGCGGCGTCGTCAACATCCTGTCCGGCCGCGCGTCGGAGATCGCCCCGGCGCTCGCCGCCCACCAGGATGTCAACGGCATCGACCTGACCGGCGCGGACGCGGCTCTCGCCAAGGAGCTGGAGATCGCGGCGGCGGACAACCTGAAGCGCGTACGCCGTCCACAGCCTGTGGAGGACTTCACGGCCGACCCGGGCACGGGCCGCCTGACGACCTTCCTGGAGACGAAGACGGTCTGGCACCCGACGGGTTCGCTGGGCGCGTCCGGCTCCTCGTACTAGCCCCCCGCAGGGTCCGCGGCCCCGTCCCCTTCTCCGTCCGGGAGGGGGCGGGGCCGTCCTGGTCAGTTCGGCAGCAGGTGCGTCGCCGGACCCACCAGCGGCAGATCGTCCAGGGAACCGCCGCTGGTCAGCGGCGCGGTGACCGCCGCCGTGCTGAGCGGCGCGAAGTCGGCGAGCTGGGTGCCCACCGCGTTGTCCAGCGGGTCGACGCCGGTGTTGGCCAGCGGGTCCAGCTGGAGCGTCTTCAGCGTGCCGAGACCGGTCGCCGTCGAGCCGTGCAGGGCGCCCGTGGCGGCCTGGGTCGCGCTCGTGAGGTCGGAGCCGTCACCGGTCGGCACCGCGGCACCGGCGGCGCCACCGCCCGCGACGAGGGCCGCGCCTGCGGCACCCACGACGAGGCCGGCGTTCAGCAGCGAGCGACGGGTACGGGTGGAGGACGTGGACTGTGCGTGTCGGGCCATGGGATTGCGCCTGGACCTTTCGGAGTTCGGCATGCGGAACGGGTAACCGCGTAACCACGTAGCGTAGTTGACGTGGCGCCCGCCACAGGGACACGACGCGGGGTCGGCGGCCGGGCCCCGATGGCGCACACTGTTCTCTCGTGAGCACGCATCCTCCGATACCCACCCGGGTCGTCCTGCTGTCCGGCCCCTCCGGCTCCGGCAAGTCGTCGTTCGCGGCACGCTCGGGGCTTCCCGTGCTCTGCCTCGACGACTTCTACAAGGAGGCGGGCGATCCCACGTTGCCGCTGGTGCCGGGCACCTCGGACATCGACTGGGACTCCACCGACTCCTGGGACGCCGATGTGGCGGTCGCCGCGATCGTGTCGCTGTGCGAGAAGGGGCGTACCGGCGTGCCCGTGTACGACATCGCGACCAGCTCGCGCGTGGGTGAGACGGCGCTCGACATCGGGCGCACTCCCCTGTTCATCGCTGAGGGGATCTTCGCGGCCGACATCGTCGCGCGGTGCCGGGAGCTCGGGGTGCTGGCCGATGCGCTGTGCCTGCGCGGGCGCCCATCGACGACGTTCCGTCGCCGGTTGCTCCGTGACCTGCGCGAGGGGCGCAAGTCGGTTCCGTTCCTGCTGCGCCGCGGGTGGCGTCTGATGCGCGCCGAACGCGCCATCGTGGAGCGCCAGGTGGCGCTGGGCGCGCACGCCTGTGGCAAGGAGGCGGCCCTGGGTCGTCTGGCCGCCGCAGCGGCCGGCCGCTGCACCGTCCCCGGCTGACAACCGGCGACCACGCCTCGCGCAGTTCCCCGCGCCCCTGGGCAGTCCTTCGGGCGCGGCTCTCGTCGTGGCTGGTCGCGCAGTTCCCCGCGCCCCTGAAGGCATGCGCTGCGCGCAGCCTTCCCCTGAGCGAGCGCAGCTCGCTTCAGGGGCGCGGGGAACTGCGCGAGAAGCGGCCACCGGGCCGCACACGAACGACTACCCAGGGGCGCGGGGAACTGCGCGACCAGCCCCCACCGGAGGCGCACCCGACAACGCGCCTAAAAAAAGAGCGGGACCGGGAAGACCCCCCGGCCCTCCGGTCCCGCTGCCATCCCCGTAACGCCCCGCTCCCCCGAACAGGGCCCCCGTTGCCCCCCAGCCTCAGGCGACAAGCTCGCCGAAGGACTCTTCCTGGTCACGGCCGAAGCTGAGCACCTCGTCCTCACGAAGCCGCCGCAGCGACCGCCAGATGCTGGACTTCACCGTGCCGACGCTGATGTCGAGGATCTCCGCGATCTCGGGGTCCGTACGACCCTCGTAATAGCGGAGCACGAGCATCGTGCGCTGCAGTTCGGGAAGCCGGGCCAGCGCCTGCCAGAGCACCGCGCGCAGCTCGGTGCCGCGCATCGCGTCCGTGTCGCCGGCCGTCTCCGGCAGCTCCTCGGTCGGGTACTCGTTCAGCTTGCGGCGGCGCCACGCGCTGATGTGCAGGTTCGTCATGGTGCGGCGGAGGTACCCCCCGACCGCCGCCTTGTCACTGATCCTGTCCCAGGCCCGGTACGTCGAGAACAGAGCACTCTGGAGAAGGTCCTCGGCCTCGAACCGGTCACCGGTCAGGTGGTAGGCGGTTGCGTACAGGGAGGCGCGCCGCTCCTGGACGTAGGCCGTGAACTCGGCCTCCGACAGCGACGGACGACGCTGATCCCCCGATTCCTCCCTGTACGCGGCTCCCCCGTGGCCACCCCCGTGACCCCCGTCGGCCACCGCCTCGTACCCGTCGAGCACCGTCATGTACGACGTGTGCTGACGCCCGGTGCCGCGAGCGCACCCCCGCCCGCTCACGGCACCGGACTTCTCGTGTCGGTCGGCCCGGACCGTCACGTCGTGCAGGCGCGTGACAACTGCGCTCGAGCTGGTGCTGTGCAGCGTGTTCATCTCGCGCCCCCCGTCGTGGAGTCCGGTTCTTCCTGCGGTGTTTCGCTTGCTCATCGCGGTGGTTCCTTGCGATGTCCAAAAGCTTGCCCGGGTGACTTCATGACGGTGTCCGCCGACTGTCACAGACCTGTCACAGGGATTCCGGCTGTGCGGGTCGGGTGTGGGAGGGCTCCAGCGGTCGAACTAAGAGCCAGTCATGGGCCAGAATGGCGCTTGTGCCTTCCCTGTTGCTGATCGAGGACGACGACGCCATCCGTACGGCCCTGGAGCTTTCCCTTACCCGCCAGGGTCATCGGGTGGCCACCGCTGCCACCGGCGAGGACGGTCTGAAGCTGCTGCGCGAGCAGCGGCCGGATCTGATCGTGCTCGATGTGATGCTGCCGGGCATCGACGGATTCGAGGTGTGCCGTCGCATCCGGCGCACCGACCAGCTGCCGATCATCCTGCTCACCGCGCGCAGCGATGACATCGACGTGGTGGTGGGTCTGGAGTCCGGCGCGGACGACTACGTGGTGAAACCCGTGCAGGGCCGGGTCCTCGACGCCCGGATCCGCGCGGTGCTGCGCCGCGGCGAGCGCGAGGCCAATGACGCGGCGTCGTTCGGCTCGCTGGTCATCGACCGCTCCGCGATGACGGTCACCAAGAACGGCGAGGACCTGCAACTGACGCCCACCGAGCTGCGGTTGCTGCTGGAGCTGAGCCGGCGGCCCGGACAGGCGCTGTCCCGGCAGCAGTTGCTGCGTCTGGTGTGGGAGCACGACTATCTCGGTGACTCGCGGCTCGTCGACGCCTGTGTGCAGCGGCTGCGCGCCAAGGTGGAGGACGTGCCGTCCTCGCCGACCCTGATCCGGACGGTGCGCGGCGTGGGCTACCGGCTGGACTCGCCTCAGTGACCGAGCCGCACGACGAGAACGGGCACGGCCGGCTCCGTGCGTTCGCCGCGGCCAAGAAGGCGATACTCGCGGGGCTGCGCTTCACCAGTCTGCGGCTGCGGCTCGTGGTCGTGTTCGCCCTGGTGGCACTGACCGCCGCGGTCTCCGCGTCCGGTATCGCGTACTGGCTCAACCGCGAGGCCGTGCTCACCCGCACCCAGGACGCGGCGCTGAGCGACTTCCAGCAGGAGATGCAGAACCGGGCGGCCGTACTGCCCGAACATCCCACGCAGGGCGAGCTGCAGCACGCGGCGAATCTGATGGCCGACAGCAGCCAGCACTTCAGCGTGCTGCTCATCGGCACGGACGAGAACGGCCGTCAGGTGGTCGGCAACTCGGATCTCGACGCCTTCACGCTGGCCGACGTACCGGATTCCCTTCAGGACGCGGTGAACCGCAAGCAGGCCGTCACGTCCGGCAACAAGCACGCGTACCACCTGTACTGGCAGCGCACCACGCAGGACAGCGACCCGTTCCTGGTGGGCGGCGCGAAGGTGGCGGGCGGGCCGACCGGTTACATGCTGAAGTCGCTCGAACCCGAGGCGAAGGACCTCAGCTCGCTCGCCTGGTCGCTCGGGATCGCCACCGGGCTCGCGCTGATCGGCTCGGCGCTGCTCGCGCAGGCCGCGGCGACGACCGTGCTCAAGCCCGTGCACCGGCTGGGGATCGCGGCGCGCCGGCTCGGCGAGGGCAAGCTGGACACCCGGCTGCGGGTGTCCGGCACCGATGAACTGGCCGAGCTGTCACGGACGTTCAACAAGACGGCGGAGAACCTGGAGAAGCAGGTCGCCGACATGCGCGCCCGGGAGGAGTCCTCGCGCCGGTTCGTCGCCGACATGTCGCACGAGCTGCGGACCCCGCTGACCGCGATCACCGCGGTGACCGAGGTGCTGGAGGAGGAGCTGGACGCCGAGACGGGCTCGGTGGATCCCATGATCGAGCCCGCGGTGCGGCTCGTGGTGAGCGAGACCCGGCGCCTCGGCGATCTCGTGGAGAACCTGATGGAGGTCACCCGCTTCGACGCGGGCACCGCCCGGCTCGTCCTCGACGACGTCGACATCGCCGACCAGATCACCGCCTGCATCGACGCCCGCGCCTGGCTGGACGCCGTCGACCTCGACGCGGAGCGCGGCATCATGGCCCGCGTCGACCCGCGCCGCCTCGACGTGATCCTCGCCAACCTGATCGGCAACGCGCTCAAGCACGGCGGTTCGCCGGTACGGGTGTCGGTGCGCACGGAGGAGGCGCCGGAGAGCGGCGCGGGCGGCGATCTCGTGATCGACGTGATGGACCACGGGCCCGGCATCCCCGAGGACGTGCTGCCGCACGTCTTCGACCGGTTCTACAAGGCCAGCGCGTCGCGGCCGCGTTCGGAGGGCAGCGGTCTCGGGCTCTCCATCGCCCTGGAGAACGCGCACATCCACGGCGGGGAGATCACCGCCGCCAACTCGCCGGACGCGGGCGCGGTGTTCACGCTGCGGCTGCCGCGCGACACCCACGACGACATCGACGACGACATCGACGACGGCGCATCAGACGTACCCGACGGTCCCGAGAAGGCCGGGGGCTCCCAGGAAGGCGGTGCCGCCACGTGAGGCCGCGCACCAGGCTGTCGGTCCTGCTGGGGCTCTCGGCGTTGCTGCTCGCCGGGTGCGGGATCCGGCCGACCGAGGTCCCCACCGAGTTCGGCGCCGCGCCCACGCGCGTGGGCTGCGCCCTGTCGAGCACGAGCCTGACATCGACGGAGCCGCCCGCGGGCGGCCAGTTCGGGGTCCAGGTCTATCTCGTCTGCACGTCGCAGCTCGTCACGGTCGACCGTACGGTCACGCTGGAGCGCGGCCAGTCCTCCGAGCGCGCCGTGGTCGCCCAGCAGTTGCTGGGGCAGCTGGCGCGGCGGCCGTCGGCCGACGAGCGGCAGGCCGGGTTCTCCACGGACGTGGGCACGCGCCTCAAGGTCTCGGGCCCCGCGACCGGTGATCCGTCCGACGCGCTGCGGCTGAGCACGCCGCCGGACGATCTCTCCCCGTACGCCCTCGCCCAGATCGTCTGTACGTTCGCGAACAGCAAGATGACGACGGAGGACGGGGATCACGTGGTGCTCGGCGGGCCCGTGGACGATCCGCTGCGCGACTACGAGTGCACGGACGCCGTGAAGGCCCGCCCCGGCACCATCCCGGCCCCGGCCCGCACGGTCGGCTGACGCGCGCCACCATCGTGGCTGGTCGCGCAGTTCCCCGCGCCCCTGAAGGCCCACGTCTCGTCGCCATCCGCGGGCCGGTGGCCGCTTCTCGCGCAGTTCCCCGCGCCCCTGAAGGCATGCGCTGCGCGCAGCCTTCCCCTGGACGAGCGGAGCTCGTCTCAGGGGCGCGGGGAACTGCGCGACCAGCCACGACGAGAGCCGCGCGTGACGGACTGCCCAAGGCGCGAGAAGCCCCACCGGCCCGCACCCGAACACACCACGTGACCCACGTCATCGCCGCCCAGCCCAACCCACCCGGAACCGTTCGTCCCGCACTCGGCGTCTTGGGGAGCGTGCAGCGCCATCGCTCAGGCGGCCCCACGGCCGCCGTCCGCTTCCGTACGGCAGGCTTCGCTCTCCTCGCCGTGCATCTCTTCCTCGTCGCATGGATCACGCTGCGCCCTCTGGACGTGCCGTGGGTCAGCGCGGCGAACCTGCATCCGCTGGCCGGCATCCGGGCCGATCTGGCACTGGGCTGGCGCGAGGGCGCGCAGCGCATCGGCGAGGGTCTCGTCCTGCTCGCGCCGCTCGGCGTACTGCTGCCTCTCGCGGGCGGACGCCTGTACGTGTCGGTGTGGGGTTCGCTGGTGCGTACGGTCGCGGCGGGCGCGCTGATCTCGCTCGGCATCGAGCTGTTGCAGACCGGGGTGCCCGGCCAGGTCGTGGACATCGACTCGGTGCTGCTGAACAGCGTGGGCGTCGCCGTCGCCCATCTCGCCGTGGTGCCGACCGTCCGGGCCCGGATCCGCCACAGGTCCGAGGGGGCGCCCCTCCTTCTGGAGGAGCCGGCTCAGGGTCGGACCCCGACGATTACCAGGGTCGGTATCGCCCCGTGAGCTGACGTTATGACCGCTTCGTCACCGTAGTGTCGATGGCGTAAGCACAGCCGACGACGGTTCGCGAAGGAGCCCCTCATGACCGCCCTTGCCCGCCCCACCGACGGACGGATGATCGGCGGAGTGTGCGCAGCGCTGGCACGGCGCTTCGGCACCTCCGCGACCACGATGCGCGTGATCTTCCTGGTCTCGTGCCTGCTGCCCGGGCCGCAGTTCCTGCTCTACATCGCGCTGTGGATCCTGTTCCCCTCCGAGAACAAGGCCCGCCAGGCCTGGTGACCGTACTCAGGTGACCGTACGCACGCCACAGGGGCGCGCCCGCGAAGACCGCGGGTGCGCCCCTGAGCTGTGTGCGGGAGGGTCAGCCGCCCAGGCCCGGCAGGCCGCCGGCGAGGCCGCTGACCGGGAGGCCGCCGAGCAGACCCGCGACCGGGCCGGCACCGTCGAGGGGGAGGGCGGCCGGGGCGGCCTTCTCGATGGTGGGGGCGGCGGTGGCGATGGTGCCCAGGGCGTTGTGGCCGGCGGCCAGGGACTCGGGGGCGCCGGGGAGCGTCTTGGTGAGCGACTCAGTGGGGAGGTTCTGGGTCACGGAGTCGAGCGTCGCGGTGGCGTCGGGAACGCCCGGGGCGGCGTTCGCGGCACCCGCACCGGCGGCGGCGAAGGCGGCACCGAGAGCGGCGACACCGAGGGTCTTCACAGCAGACTGCTTCATGTGGAATGCGTCCTCGTGACATATGTCGTAGACGGGGCTTGAGCGGTCCACGACCGTAAACACGCCATCGACACGTCCGCAAACACCGGAAAGCGGCCGCGCGTCGGAATCCGCGGCCGCCTTCTGGGTGCTCGAAATTGCCTATTCGGCGACAGAACCGCTGGTCGAAGCGGTCTGGCGGAAGAGCCACTCGGACTTCAACTCGGCATATCCGGGCTTGATGACGTCATTGATCATCGCCAGTCGTTCGTCGAAAGGAATGAATGCTGACTTCATCGCATTGACGGAAAACCACTGCATGTCGTCGAGCGTGTAGCCGAAAGCGTCGATCAGGTGCTCGAACTCGCGGCTCATCGAGGTGCCGGACATCAGGCGGTTGTCCGTGTTCACCGTGGCCCTGAAGTGCAGCTTGCGCAGCAGGCCGATGGGGTGGCCCTCGTACGAAGCGGCCGCGCCCGTCTGGAGGTTGGACGTCGGGCACATCTCCAGGGGGATCCGCTTGTCGCGCACGTAGCTCGCGAGGCGGCCGAGCTGGACCGTGCCGTCGTCGGCGACCTTGATGTCGTCGATGATGCGCACGCCGTGGCCGAGGCGGTCGGCGCCGCACCACTGGAGCGCCTGCCAGATCGAGGGCAGCCCGAAGGCCTCACCGGCGTGGATCGTGAAGTGGTTGTTCTCGCGCTTGAGGTACTCGAACGCGTCGAGGTGGCGGGTGGGAGGGAAGCCGGCCTCGGCGCCCGCGATGTCGAAGCCGACGACGCCCAGGTCGCGGTAGCGGTTGGCGAGTTCGGCGATCTCCAGGGCGCGGGCCGCGTGCCGCATCGCGGTGAGCAGGGCGCCCACGCGGATGCGGTGGCCGTTCTCCTTCGCGCGGCGCTCGCCCTCGCGGAAGCCCTCGTTGACCGCCTCGACGACCTCTTCGAGGGTGAGGCCGCTCTCCAGGTGCTGCTCGGGCGCGTACCGGATCTCGGCGTAGACGACACCGTCCTCGGCGAGGTCCTCGGCGCACTCGGCGGCGACCCGGAACAGCGCCTCCTTGGTCTGCATGACGGCGCAGGTGTGGGCGAACGTCTCCAGGTACCGCTCCAGGGAGCCGGAGTCGGCCGCCTCGCGGAACCAGGTACCGAGCTTGTCGGGGTCGGTCTCCGGCAGGCTCTCGTACCCCTGCTCGCGCGCCAGGTCGACGACGGTGCCGGGGCGCAGGCCGCCGTCGAGGTGGTCGTGGAGAAGCACCTTGGGGGCGCGGCGGATCTGCTCCGCGGTGGGCACGTTCTGTGTCTGGCTCGTCATTTCCGCACTCTAACTCCTACGCGCGTAGATCGCGCCGGGTCGGGTCAAGTACGCGCCAGAAAGTGCGGAGAACGTGATCTGCCGATACGCAACAGTGACCCTGCGGACGGGTGGCGTACATCCATGCTTCTGACACTGTTCTGTCATGCAGGAGCGAGCGATGCCGGCCCGCGAGGCCAGGCTCGGCAAGGCGGTGGGGCCGGTGCCCGGGGCGGTCGGCGGCGTGGTGCTGCTGCTGCCGTCGGGCGAGGAGACGTCCACCCGCAGACCCTCGCCGTTCGCGGCGCCGCTGCTGCGGCCGCTGGCGCGCAGGCTCACGCGCGCGGGACGCGAACAGGGCCTGGTCACCCATGCCGTGCACTACCGGTACCGGGGGTGGAACGGGCCGCAGGCCGAGCTGGCCCGGGACGCCGAGTGGGCCGCCGACGAGGTCGTACGCCGCTACGGTGACGTGCCGATCTGTCTCGTGGGCCAGGACATGGGCGGGCGCGCGGCGCTGCACGCGGGCGGCCACGAGGCCGTCAACTCCGTGCTCGCACTCGCCCCTTGGCTGCCCGAGGACGATGTCGCGGCACCGCCCGAACCGGTGAAACAGCTCGCGGGCCGCAGCGTCCTGATCGTGCACGGCACGGACGACCGGCGCACCGACCCGGAGTTGTCGTTCCGGCTCGCCGGGCGGGCGAAGAAGGCCAACCGGGACGTGTGCCGCTTCGAGGTGCACTCGGACGGCCACACCATGTCCCAGCACCGCTCCGAAGTCTCCGCGCTGACCGTGGACTTCGCCCTCGGCACCCTTTTCGGCCGCCCGTTCTCCCGCCCGTTGCAGGACGCCCTCGCGGCGCCCCCGCCGATCGGGCTGCGGATGCCGCTGGCGGCGGGGTTCGGCCGGACGCTGGCCCCGTAGCTCACGTCCCGGCGGAGCCGGCCGGGGTCCCCGGCCCCTGCGACAGCAGCCGCCCCCGCCGTGACAGCAGGAACTCCTTGAACGCGGCCACCGGAGGGGTGTCCGGGTGGCCGTCCAGCCAGGCCACGCCGATCTCGCGGACCGCGCGGCCGCCGGTGACCGTCAGCTCGACCACGCCCGGCCGGGGCACGGTCGGCGGCGGCAGCAGCGCGACGCCGAGGCCCGCCGCGACCAGGCCGCGCAGCGTCTCGGCCTCCTCGCCCTCGAAGGCGACGCGGGGCTTGAAGCCCGCCTTCTTACAGAGGTCGTCGAAAATGCGGCGCAGCCCGTAGCCGGGTTCGAGGGTGACGAACGTTTCGTCGGCGCACTCGGCGAGCCGGATGCGCTTGCGGGCAGCGAGCCGGTGGTCCTCGGGGACGACGAGCCGGAGCCGCTGCTCGTCGAGGCGGCGGGCGACCAGGTCGGGGGCGTCGGGCAGCGGCGATGTCAGACACAGGTCCAGCTCCCCCGCGCGCAGCCGCTCCAGCATCGCCTCGCCGTAGTTCTGTACGAGGCTGAAGCGGATCCGGGGATGCTCCGCGCGGAAGGCGCTGATCAGGCCGGGCACCGTTTCGACGCCCATGGTGTGCAGGAAGCCGAAGGCGACCTTTCCGGAGGCCGGGTCAGCGTCGGCGCGGACGGACTCGGCGGCCTTCTCCACCTCGGCGAGGGCCCGCTCGACGGAGGTGAGGAACGTGCGGCCCGCGGGGGTCAGCGACACCGTGCGGCCGTGGCGGGCGAACAGGTCGACGCCCAGGTCCCGTTCGAGCCGCGCCATCGCGCGCGAGAGGGTCGACTGCGGCACCTGCGTCTCCTGCGCGGCGCGCGTGACGTGCTCGGTGCGGGCCACCGCGGCGAAGTAGGAGAGCCGTGGCGCCAGCAGGGTGACGATGTCTTCCGTGTCACTGACCATGGTCTCGCGCCGCGCTGACGTGTGCTCATGCTCCATGGGAACGATTATGGAGTGTCCATGCATTGGACGCATGAGTCGGACCGTCCTACGTTCGTGACATGTCTCCTGCCAGTAGCCGGGCGGCCGTCACCCACGCGGTCGCCGCCCATCCGTCCCCCAGCGACTCGCGCATGGCCCCGGGCGGGCCCGGCTACCGCCGGATGAGCTTCGCCCTCTTCCTCGCAGGCGTCGCCACCTTCGCGCTGCTGTACTCCACCCAGGCCCTGCTCCCCCTGGTCTCCGCCGACTACGGCGCGAGCGCGAGCGCGGCGAGCTGGACGGTGTCCGGGGCGACCTTCGCGCTCGCCGTGTGCGTACTGCCGCTGAGCGCGTTGTCGGAGCGGTTCGGGCGGCGCACGCTGATGACGGCGTCGCTGACGGTGGCGGTCGTGGTGGGACTCCTGGTGCCCTTCGCGCCCTCCCTCGACGTACTGGTCGCGCTGCGGGTGCTGCAAGGCGCGGCGCTCGCGGGCCTGCCGGCCTCGGCGATGGCGTACCTGGCGGAGGAGGTCCGGCCGAAGGCGCTGGTCACGGCGATCGGCCTGTTCGTGGCGGGCAACTCCATCGGCGGGATGAGCGGCCGCATCATCGGCGGCTGGCTCGCCGAGGCGTGGGGCTGGCGGGTGGCCGTGGGGACCATCGGCGTCATCGCGGTCGCGTGCGCCGTCGCGTTCCGCGCGCTGCTGCCGGCGCCGCGCCACTTCACGGCGGGCTCGCTGCACCCGCGCGCCCTCGCGCGCACGGTAGGCGGCCACCTCGCCAACCCGCTGCTGCGCCGCCTGTACGTGATCGGCGCGCTGTTCATGATGGTGTTCGGCGCGACCTACACGGTCATCGGCTACCGGCTCACCGAGGCGCCGTTCTCGCTCTCCCAGGGCCTCGTCGGCTCGATCTTCCTCGTGTACCTGGTGGGCACGGTCTCCTCGTCGACGGCCGGGAAGCTGGTCGGACGGCTCGGGCGGCGCGGCACGCTCTATCTGGCGGCGGGCACCACGGCGGCGGGCCTGGTCCTGGAACTGGTGCCGCACCTCCTCGTCATGCTGATCGGCCTGGTGCTGATCACGGCGGGCTTCTTCGCCGGGCACGCCACGGCCTCGTCCTCGGTGAGCCACACCGCGACGCACGGCCGGGCGCAGGCGTCCGCGCTCTACCAGTCCGCGTACTACATCGGATCGAGTGTCGGCTCGGCGGTGGGCGCCCTGGCGTTCCACGCGGCGGGCTGGGACGGCACGGTGGGGCTCGGCTTCGTCGCCGTGCTCGGTGTCGTCGCGCTGACGGTGTGGGGGACGTACGCGGCACGGACCCGGCAGCGGCACGCCGGGGTGCCGGTCTCCGCACACTGACCCACCCCTCTCGGCTTCTCTTCACGGCCTCCGGACCTGCGCTTTTCGCCGGTCCGGGGGCCGTTGTCAGTGGGCTGCGGTAGCTTGCGAAGTACTGGGGATGTGCTGACGATCACAGCCGCGATGGGGGCGTTGGACGATGAGTGACACCGCGACGAGGCCCGGCCTCGACGACCTGGAGAAATACCGGGTCGAGCTGACCGGGTACTGCTATCGGATGCTGGGGTCGGCGTTCGAGGCGGAGGACGCCGTGCAGGACACGATGGTCCGCGCCTGGCGCAGCTTCGCCACGTTCGAGGGCCGCTCCAGCCTGCGCTCCTGGCTCTACCGCATCGCGACGAACGTCTGCCTGGACTCGCTGAACGCGGGCAACAAGCGGGCCAGGCCGATGGACCTGACGGCGGCCGCCCCGCTCGCCCAGGCCGCCCTCACCCCCCGTCCGGACAATGTGTGGCTGGAGCCGATGCCCGACGCGCGAGTGCTGCCGACCGTCCACGACCCGGCGGAGGCAGCGGTCGCGCGGGAGTCGGTGCGGCTCGCGTTCGTCGCGGCCCTGCAGCAACTGCCGTCGAAGCAGCGGGCGGTGCTGATCCTGCGCGAGGTCCTGGCGTGGCGGGCGAGCGAGGTCGCCGAGCTGCTCGACACGACGGTGGCCTCGGTGAACAGCGCGCTCCAGCGGGCGCGGGCCACGCTCGCGGAGGCCCCTCCGGCGGACTCGGCGACGGCGAACCCGCTGGACGAGGAGCAGCAGAAGCTCCTGGAGCGCTATGTCTCGGCCTTCGAGGGCTACGACATGAAGGCGCTCACCGAGCTGCTGGCCGAGGACGCCGTCATGACGATGCCGCCGTTCGACCTGTGGCTGCGCGGCACGGACGACATCACGGGCTTCATGGTCACGCTGGGCCACGAGTGCGCGGGCTCCCGCCTGCTGCCGGTCTCGGCGAACGGGACACCGGCGTTCGCCCACTACAAGCCGGACCCGGACAGCGGCGGGTTCGTGCCCTGGGCCATCCAGGTCCTGGAGATCTCAGAGGGTCGGATCGCCGGTTTCCACTGCTTCCTGGACCTCTCCAAGCGGTGGTTCCCGCTCTTCGGGGTCCCCGAGCGGCTCGATGCCCAGGGCGTCCCCGAGGCCGGTCAGGCTTAGCAGCAGGGCGAGCCGGGGGGACGGATCGCGCAGTCTGATCCGTCCGCCGGCCCGCCGGGCGGCGAGCTGCATCCGGGCCAGCGCGTCGACGGTGGCGAGATCGGTCGCGGTGACGCCCGAGACGTCACAGACGATGTCCCCGCCGTCGCCCCGGCGGGCGGCGCGGACACGGTCGCACAGCTCGGGCACGTCGGCGGGGCGGATCGGCCCGGCGACGACCACGACGGAGGGAGCGGGGAAGGAAGGCACGCAAGACGAGACCCGCCGGGCGGCCGGAACTCATCGGTGGCGGTCCCGGGCTTCGGCGTGGGCTGGGTCACGTTGATGCTGATCAACGTTGACCTGCGGTTCTTCCGCGTCCGAGGGTGGAGTACGTGCAGGGGGTACTCAACGGATTCGCGGTCATCGCGCTCGTCATCGCGGTCGGTTACGTCATCGGGCGGCGCGGTTATCTGGGCGACGGCGGCCGGGAGGTGCTCACCCGGCTGGCCTTCCATGTGGCGACCCCGGCGCTGCTCTTCACGATGCTGGCCAAGGCCGATCTGTCGCTGATCCTGTCGCCGAGCCTGCTGGTGACGGCGCTGTCCACGGCGATCACCGCCGGGGTCTTCATCGCGGTGGGTGTCGTACGCGGCTGGGGCGTGGGCCGCACCGCGGTCGGGGCGCTCTGCTCCAGTTACGTGAACGCGGGGAATCTCGGCATCCCGATCGCCGTGTACGTCCTCGGTGACGCCTCGCTGGTGGCTCCGGTGCTGCTCTTCCAGCAGCTGTTCGTGACGCCGGTGGCGCTGACGGTCCTCGATCTGTCCGAGGCACGGTCGGGGGCCCGACTGTCGTGGGCGCAGCGGCTGTTGACGCCGTTCCGCAATCCCATCGCGATCGGCTCGCTGTCCGGGGTGCTGGTGTCGGCGACCGGCTGGACGGTTCCCTCGCCGGTCTTCGATCCGCTGGAACTGATCGGGAACATGTCGGTGCCCGCGATCCTGATCGCGTTCGGCATCTCGCTGTGCGGGAGTTCGTGGCCGGGCGGCCGGGGCGCGGACCGGGTGCCGGTGCTGCTGTCGACGGCGCTGAAGTCGGTGGGCCAGCCGGTGGCGGCCTGGGCGCTTGCGGCGTCGCTCTTCGGGCTGTACGGGGCGCGGCTGCTGGACGTGGTGGTGACGTCGGCGCTTCCGGCGGCGCAGAACCTGTTCACGTACGCGAGCCGGTACCGGGTGGGCGAGCGCCTGGCCCGGGAGTCGATCCTGCTGTCGACGATGGTGGCGGTGCCGGTTCTTGTGGTGGTTGCGGCGTTGTTGGGGTGACTCAGTCCCTGAGGGGCAGCACGCCGGTGTCGAGGGTGATGTCGAACGGCGCGGGCAGTCGCAGTCCTTCGCCGTACTCGACCGAGTCCAGCACCCGGTAGGTCCCGTTCGCGGGTTCGCCGTACAGGGTCGCGGTCGGCCGTCCGGACTGCCAGGGGTCCAGGAGCAGGTAGAGGGGCACGCCCGCCTTTGCGTATCCGTGCGCCTTCTTGATCCGGTCGTGGTTCGCGTTGCCCTGAGAGGTGATCTCGACGACGAGTTCGGCCTCCGCCGCCTGGACGCGACGGCCCTCGCGCAGAGCGGCCCTCGGGACGACGCAGAGGTCGGGGATGTAGAGGCCGGCGGCATCGGCGGCTACCAGGCCCAGAGTCTGGTAGATCCCGCAGCCCTCCGGCCGGGCGGGCCAGAGGATCTCGGTGACCAGCTCAGCTGCGTCGTTGTGCTCTTCGGAAGGCGGCGGTGCCAAGGTGACGATCCCCTCGATGATCTCCACCTTGCAGCCCTCGGGAGCGTCCGTCTCCTCCCAGAGGCGGACGGTCGCGTCCCAGTCCGAGCCGCGGGCGGGCCCGGGCTCGACGGCGAGTGCGCTCATGGCGGTGCTCCTATCGGTCGTCACCGATACCAGCATGCCGAACGGGACCGGGGATGGTCCACCGGTCCCGTTCACCCGAATGAGGAAACCCCAGGTCAGCCGATACGTTCCAGCACGATCGGCCCCGCCGAGAACACGGTGCCGGCCGGTGCGATGTCGTACCCGCCCTCCAGTGCTTCGAGCGCGTAGGCGAACCGCTCCGGGGTGTCGGTGTGCAGGGTCATCAGGACCTGGCCGGCGAAGACGGAGTCGCCGGGCTTGGCGTGGAGTTCGACGCCGGCGGCGGCCTGCACCGGGTCCTCCTTGCGGGCGCGGCCCGCGCCGAGGCGCCAGGCGGCGAGGCCCACCGAGAGGGCGTCGAGGCGGGTCAGGACGCCCGAGGAGGCGGCCGTGACGACGTGGGTCTCGCGGGCCGTGGGCAGCGCCGCGTCCGGGTCGCCGCCCTGCGCCGCGATCATGCGCCGCCAGGCGTCCATCGCCGAGCCGTCGGCGAGGGCCTTGGCCGGGTCGGCGTCCTTCAGGCCCGCCGCGTCGAGCATCTCGCGGGCCAGCGCGAGGGTCAGCTCGACGACGTCGGCGGGGCCGCCGCCCGCGAGCACCTCGACGGACTCGCGCACTTCGAGGGCGTTGCCCGCCGTCAGGCCGAGCGGGGTGTTCATGTCGGTGACGAGGGCGACGGTCGGCAGCCCGTGGTCGGTGCCCAATCCGACCATGGTGCGGGCCAGTTCACGGGCTTGGTCGAGCTCCCGCATGAACGCGCCGGTGCCGACCTTCACGTCCAGGACGAGCGAGCCGGTCCCCTCCGCGATCTTCTTCGACATGATCGACGAGGCGATGAGGGGTATGCAGTCCACGGTCGCGGTGACGTCGCGCAGCGCGTAGAGCTTCTTGTCGGCCGGGGCGAGGCCGCTGCCCGGCGCGCAGATGACCGCGCCGACGTCCTCCAGGGTGCGCATCATCTCGTCGTTGGTGATGTCCGCGCGCCAGCCGGGGATCGACTCCAGCTTGTCGAGGGTGCCGCCGGTGTGGCCGAGGCCGCGCCCCGAGAGCTGCGGCACGGCCGCCCCGCACGCGGCGACCAGCGGCGCGAGCGGCAGCGTGATCTTGTCGCCGACACCGCCCGTGGAGTGCTTGTCGGCGGCCGGGCGGGCCAGCACCGAGAAGTCCATCCGCTCGCCGGAGTCGATCATCGCGGCGGTCCACCGGGCGATCTCGGCGCGGTCCATGCCGTTCAGGAAGATCGCCATGGCGAGCGCCGACATCTGCTCGTCCGCGACCGCTCCGCGCGTGTACGCGTCGACCACCCAGTCGATCTGCTCGTCACTCAGCCGGCCCCGGTCCCGCTTCGTACGGATGACGGAGATGACGTCCATGGCACTTCCTTCCAGGGGCCGTTACAGGTGACGCGACTGACTCTACGCGCATAGATGCGGGGCGGGAAGACCCGCCGGGATCACCGGTTGCCCGTGAACACCAGGCTCACGTTGTGGCCGCCGAAACCGAAGGAGTTGGCGAGGGCCGCGTGCCAGCTTCCGGTGCGGTTCTCGCCGCGTACGACGTCGAGGTCGACCGCCGGGTCGAGGTCGTCCAGGTTGCGCACGGCCGGGGCGACGCCGTCCCGGAGGGTGAGCAGCGCCGACAGGGCGCCGAGCGCGCCCGAGGCGCCGAGCATGTGGCCGGTCATCGACTTGGTGGCGCTGACCGGGGCGTGGTCGCCGATCGCCTGCCGCACGGCCGCCGCCTCGGCGAGGTCGCCGGACGGGGTGGAGGTCGCGTGGGCGTGCACATGGCCGATGTCGCGCGGGCCCAATCCGGCGTCCCGCAGCGCGAGTTCGATGGCCGCGACCTGGCCCGCGGCGTCCGAGGCGGTGATGTGGTCCGCGCTGGAGCCGACCGCGGCGCCGGCCAGCGTGCCGAGGACGCGGGCGCCGCGGGCCCGGGCGAAGCCCGCCCGTTCCAGGACCAGGACGCAGCCCCCCTCGCCCATCACGAAGCCGCTGCGGGCGGTGTCGAAGGGACGGGAGACCGACTCGGGGTCGTCGGCCCGCGGCGACAGCGCCTTCATCTGCGCGAACGCGGCGAGCGTGAAGGGGTGCAGGCACGCCTCCACTCCCCCGGCGACGGCGACGTCCGCGCGGCCCGCCCGGATCAGGTCCAGGCCCAGCGCGAGGGCCTCGGCGCCCGAGGCGCAGGCGCTGACCGGGGTGCGGGCGCCGCCCTTGGCGCCGAGGTCCATGCTGACCCGGGCGGCCGGACCGTTGGGCATCAGCATCGGCACGGTGTGCGGGGAGAGCTTGCGGGCCCCGGACCGCTCGAAGACGTCGTCCTGCCCGAGGGTGGTGAGGACGCCGCCGGTGCCGGTGCCGATCACGACGGCGATCCGTACGGGGTCGGCCTCGGGCGCACCCGCGTCCCGCCACGCCTGCCGGGCGGCGACCAGCGCGATCTGCTCGACGCGGTCCAGCGTGCGCGCCTCGACCCGGGACAGCTCCTCCGTCGGCTCGTGGGCGAGCGGGGCGGCGACGTGCACCGGCAGCTCCTCGGCCCACTCCTGCGTCAGGGCGCGCACGCCGGACGTGCCCGCCAGCAGGGCCGCCCAGGTGGCCGCGGCGTCCCCGCCCACCGGGGTCGTCGCTCCGGCACCGGTCACCACTACCGCTTCGTTCTCGGGCATCTCGGCCTTCTCCCTTAGAGACAGTTCACAAGACGGATCGCGTTCTCATCCGAGACCATCACGGCAGACACCCTGCGCTGAAGCCCGGTAGGCGAGCGATTCGGCCCGCACACTTTGTGGGGTTACGACAACGGCCGCTCCTCCCGAAGGAGAAGCGGCCGCAAGCCGTGGTGAAGAAGGTCAGACGAGGTGCTCCGGGCCGAAGGCGTCGGGCAGCATCTCGCCCAGCGAGCGCACCCCGGCGGACGTCTCCAGCAGGAGCCGGTCGCCCCCGAACTCGTACAGCAGCTGGCGGCAGCGGCCGCACGGCATCAGGATCTCGCCCTTGCCGTCCACGCACGTGAAGTGGGTGAGGCGGCCGCCGCCCGTCGCGGCGAGCTGGGAGACCAGTCCGCACTCGGCGCACAGGCCGAGCCCGTACGACGCGTTCTCGACGTTGCAGCCGGTGACGGTGCGGCCGTCGTCGACGCGGGCCGCCGCGCCGACCGGGAAGCCCGAGTACGGGGCGTACGCGCGGGACATGGCCTCGCGGGCCGCCTGCCGCAGTGCTTCCCAGTCGACGTCCGGGGCGGAGGTCACGTGCCCTGGCCCTTCCGGTACGGCTGGCCGTCCGCCTTCGGCATGCGCAGGCGCTGCGCCGAGAAGGACAGGACGAGCAGCGTGACGATGTACGGAGTCGCCGTGACGAGCTGGGTCGGCACGTCGTCCGTGGTGGCGTACCAGGCTGCCGTACCGACGGCCACGACGGCGCAGACCGCGCCGGCGACGTACTTCTTCCGCACCAGCATCCACACCGCGCCGATCACCAGGAGCAGGGCGACGAGGAGCAGCAGCGCGTGCACGTTCTCCGTGCCGCCGCGCAGCTTGAGGCTGTCGGTGTAGCCGAACAGGCCCGCGCCGAGGGCGAGTCCGCCCGGCATCCAGTTGCCGAAGATCATCGCGGCGAGGCCGATGTAGCCCTTGCCGGCGGTCTGGCCCTCCAGGTAGAAGGGGTTGGCGACGATCGACAGGAACGCGCCGCCGAGACCGGCGAGCCCGCCGGAGATGATCACGGCGATGTACTTGTACTTGATGACGTTGACGCCGAGCGACTCGGCGGCGACCGGGTTCTCGCCGCAGGAGCGCAGGCGCAGCCCGAACGAGGTGCGCCACAGGATCCACCAGGTGGCCGGGATGAGCGCGACGGCCACGATCGTCAGCGGGGACAGGTCCGTGAAGAGACCGCCGAGCAGACCGGCGATGTCCGAGATCAGGAACCAGTGCTTCTCGTTCAGGGTCGTCAGCCAGTCGGACAGCCCCGGGACGGTGATCGTGCCGAGCGAGTCGACCGGCGGGGACTGCTTGGTGGTGCCGCCCTCGACGCCCTCGAACGTGAAGTTGGAGAGGTAGCGGGTGACGCCGAGCGCGAGGATGTTGATGGCCACACCGGAGACGATGTGGTTCACGTTGAAGGTGACCGTGACGACGGCGTGCAGCAGGCCGCCGATGGCGCCGCCGATGATGCCGGCGAGGACGCCGACCCACGGGCCCCACTGGTAACCGGCCCAGGCGCCGAACCAGGTGCCGAGGATGAGCATGCCTTCGAGGCCGATGTTGACCACGCCGGCGCGCTCGGCCCACAGGCCGCCGAGCCCGGCGAGGCCGATCGGCACGGCGAGCTGGAGGGCGGTCGCCATCTGGCTCACGTTCGTGATGCCGTCCGCGTCGGTGATCAGGCGGACCAGGGAGGTCAGCACCAGGACCGCGGCGATGACGATCATCGTGACGGGCAGGGACATTCTGCGGCGGCCGCCGGGTGCGGGCTGCGACGCGGGCTTCTTGTCGAGGACCGTAGCCGTGCTCATCGGGCAGCCACCTCCTTCTTGAGGTCGTTGGTGTCGGTGGGCCGCGCGAGCGCGGTGCCGAGTTCGATGCCGACCCGGCGCTGCTGGCGGCGCTGCCCCCAGACGCGTACGGACTCGTAGGAGACGACGACGGCGATCACGATGATGCCCTGCATGATCGTCGCGATCTCCTTGTCGTAGCCCTCGAAGTCGAGCTGCTGCGAGGCCTTGTCGAGCCAGGCGATCAGGAGGGACGCGAAGGCGATGCCGACCGGGCTGTTCCGGCCGAGGAGGGCGATCGTGATGCCGGTGAAGCCGATGGTGGTCGGGAAGGTGAGGCTGTAGGTGTGCGCCTCGCCGAGCAGCAGCGGCATGCCGGCCAGGCCCGCGAGGCCGCCGGAGACGAGCATCGCGGTCAGCACCATGCGCTTGGCGTCGACGCCGGAGGCGGCCGCGGCCGACTCGGAGGAGCCGGTGGCGCGCAGGTCGAAGCCGAAGCGGGTGCGGTTGAGGACGAACCAGTAGACGACGCCGAGCAGCGCGGCGATGACCACGAAGCCGTAGATCTCGCCGGAGGCGCCCATGTTGATGCCGGGGAACCAGCCGGACTCGTGCATCGTGCCGGTCGTCTTGTTGTTGCCGACCTGCACGCCGAAGATCTCGGGCAGGTAGAGGTAGCCGATCAGGCCGGACGCGATGGAGTTCAGCATGATCGTCGCGACGACCTCGCTGACCCCGCGCGTCACCTTCAGGATGCCCGCGATGCCGGCCCACATGGCGCCGGTGAGCATCGCGACGATGATCAGCATCGGCAGCTGGAGGGCGGCGGGCAGCGCCACCTTCGCGCCGACGATGGCGGCGACCATCGCGGCGAGCCGGTACTGGCCGTCGACGCCGATGTTGAAGAGGTTCATCCGGAAGCCGATGGCCACCGCGAGGGCGGCCAGGTAGTACATGGCCGCCTGGTTGATGATCAGGACCTGTACGTCGGAGTACGTGGCCTGGGTGAACATGATCGTGTAGGGCTGGAACGGGCTCTTGCCCGACAGCACCAGCACGATCGAGGTCAGGACGACCGACGTCACCAGGGCGATGACCGGACCGGCCGCCCCGAGGAGCAGCCGCTCCTTGTCGAACGTGTTCTTCATGGCCATCAGGACTCGTCCTCCGGCTGACGGGTCGCCGGAACGTCGGCGTCTTGTGGTGCGTGCTCTACGTGTTCCAGGTGGCCGGAGGCCGCGCCGGTCATCGCCGAGCCCAGCTCCTCCGGCGTGATCGTGGCCGGGTCGGCGTCGGCGACGAGCCGCCCGCGGTAGATCACGCGGAGGGTGTCGGAGAGGCCGATCAGCTCGTCGAGGTCGGCGGAGATCAGCAGCACCGCGAGTCCTTCGCGGCGGGCCTCGCGGATCTGGTCCCAGATCTGGGCCTGTGCGCCGACGTCCACACCCCGCGTGGGGTGCGCGGCGATGAGGAAGCGCGGGTTGTGGCTCATCTCGCGGCCGACGATCAGCTTCTGCTGGTTGCCGCCGGACAGGGAGGCGGCGGTGACGTCGATGCCGGGGGTGCGCACGTCGTACTCCTCGACGATGCGCCGGGTGTCGGCCTGCGCGGCCTTGATGTCGAGCAGGACGCCCTTGGCGTTGGGCTTCTCGGTGACGTGGCCGAGGATGCGGTTCTCCCACAGCGGGGACTCCAGGAGGAGCCCGTGGCGGTGGCGGTCCTCGGGGATGTACCCGACGCCCCGCTCGCGGCGCTTGCGGGTGGACCACGCGGTGATCTCGTCGGCCTCCAGCGCGATGGTGCCGGAGTCGGCGTGCTTGAGGCCGATGATCGCGTCGATCAGCTCGGTCTGGCCGTTGCCCTCGACGCCCGCGAGGCCCAGGACCTCACCGGCGTGGATGGTGAAGGAGATGTCGTCGAGCAGCGGACGGCCGCCCTCGGCGTCCAGCCGCAGGCCCTCGACGGTGAGCACCGGGCGGTCGGTGACCGTGGACTCGGAGGTCTCCGGAGTCGGCAGTTCGGAGCCGACCATCAGCTCGGCGAGCTGGCGCGGGGTGGTCTCGGCGGGGACGGCGGTGCCGACCGTGGTGCCGCGCCGGATGACGGTGATCTCGTCGGCGACGGAGAGGACTTCGCCGAGCTTGTGCGAGATGAAGATGACGGACAGGCCCTCGGCCTTGAGCTCGCGCAGGTTGTCGAAGAGCGCGTCGACCTCCTGCGGCACGAGCACCGCGGTCGGCTCGTCGAGGATCAGGGTGGTGGCGCCGCGGTAGAGGACCTTGAGGATCTCCACGCGCTGGCGGTCGGCGACGCCGAGGTCCTCGACGAGGACGTCCGGGCGTACGCCGAGGCCGTAGCGCTCGGATATCTCCAGGATCTTCCGTCGGGCCCTGGCGCCGATCCCGTACAGCTTCTCGCTGCCGAGCGCCACGTTCTCCAGGACCGTGAGGTTGTCGGCGAGCATGAAGTGCTGGTGGACCATGCCGATGCCGCGGGCGATGGCGTCGGCGGGCGAGGCGTACGAGACGGTCTCGCCGTCGATGGCGATGGTGCCCTCGTCCGGCTTCTGCATGCCGTAGAGGATCTTCATCAGCGTCGACTTGCCCGCACCGTTCTCCCCGACGAGGGCGTGGACGGTGCCCTTGTGGACGGTGAGGTGGATGTCGTGGTTGGCGACGACGCCGGGGAAGCGTTTGGTGATGCCGGTCAGTTCGACGGCCGGCGGGCTGCTGGACGCGTTGATGGCGCACACTCCTGTGGAATGGACAGGGGGCCGACGCCTATGACTACGCGCGTAGAGCCCCTACGGCACTGCGAGTTGGGCACAATCCGGACAAACGGGGTGAGGGAAGGCGTCGTACTCAGCCTCCCCGCACCCCGTTCCCAGAACGTGTCCCGCTGGTTACGGCTACTTGGTGTTGACCTTGATCTCGCCGCTGACGATCTTCTCCTGGGCAGTCTTCAGAGCCTTCTGGAGGTCCGCGTTCTTCGCGAACTCCGGGTTCGAGCCGGCCAGGGCGACCTCTCCGGACTTGAGGTCACCGGTGATGACACCGGTCTCGGGCTTGCCATCCTGGACCGACTTCGCCAGGTTGTACACGGCCTTGGCGACGTCCTTCGTCGCGGAGGTCAGGATGTACTTCTTGTACTTGGCGAGGGCTTCCTGCTTGTACTGGTCGGAGTCGACGCCGATCGCCCACACCTTGTTCTCAGCGGCGGCCTGGATGACGCCCTGACCGGACAGGCCGGCCGCGTGGTAGACCACGTCGGCGCCCTTGTCGATCTGGCCCTCGGCGGCCGTCTTGCCCTTGTCGGGGCTGGAGAAGCCACCCTCGGCCGCGGTCTCGGTCAGGAACTGCGAGACGACCTTGGCCTTCTTGTTGGTGTCCTTGACGCCCTGCTCGAAGCCGGCCTCGAACTTGTGGATGAGCGGCACGTCCACGCCGCCCACGAAGCCCACGACGTTCGACTTCGTCGCCTTGGCGGCGGTGACGCCGGCCAGGTACGAGGCCTCCTGCTCGCTGAAGACGAGGTCCGCGACGTTCTTCGACTGGACCGTCGAGTCGTCGACGATGCCGAAGGTGACGTTCGGGTACTTGGCCGCGGCTTCCTTGACGGCCGGCGCGTAGGCGTAGCCGATGCCGACGATGGGGTTGTAGCCCTGCTTGGCGAGAGCGACCAGGCGCGCGGTCTTGTCGGCGTCCGACTCGCCGTCGCTCGGCTCCACGTCGGTACCCTTGTAGCCGAAGGCCTTCTCGGACTGCTTCAGGCCCTCGTACGCGGCGTCGTTGAAGGACTGGTCACCCTTGCCGCCGACGTCGTAGGAGATGGCGAGACCCTTGGACTTGCCGCCGTCGCTCTGCTTCGAGGCGTCGGAGGACGTGCCGCCGCAGGCGGCGAGGGACGCGGCGAGGGCGACGGTCGCAGTGCCTGCGAGCGCTATTCGGGAAACCCGGCGCATGGGATGAGCTCCTTCGTACATGCACCGACGGCGTTCCGGACGGCGCTGCTTTCGCCGCAGATTAACGCGCGTAGACAGAACATAAAACCCCCTTCGCCCCACTGTTATCGGGCTGTACTGAAAGCCCTAAGTCGGGCGCGGTGAACGGTGCGTGACGGGTGCGTCCGCGACGCAGCAAAGCGGGGCGCGGACCGGTCGTGCCGGTCCGCGCCCCGCCCGTCGAGCGTGCGTGTCGCTTCGTCTCGCTCCGTCGTGCTCCGTGCTGCTCTGCCTGTCTCGCTCCGTCTTACTTCGTCGCGACGGTGATCTTGCCGTCGATGATGTCCTGCTTGGCCTTGGCGACCGCGTCCGCGAGGCCGGCGATGGACGTGAACTTGGGGTTGGTGTCCGTGATGCCGACGCCGCCCGCCTTCAGGTCGAACCGGGTCACGCCGGACAGCGGCTTGCCGTCCTTCACGGACTTGGCCAGCTTGTAGACCGCGCCGCCGACGTCCTTGGTGGCCGAGGTGAGGATGTAGTCCTTGTACTTGGCGAGGGCTTCCTGCTGGTACTGGTCGGAGTCCACGCCGATCGCCCACACCTTGTGCGCGGCGGCGGCCTGGATGACGCCCTGACCCGACAGGCCGGCCGCGTGGTAGACCACGTCGGCGCCCTTCTCGATCTGGCCCTCGGCGGCGGTCTTGCCCTTGTCGGGGCTGGAGAAGCCGCCCTCGGCCGCGGTCTCGGTCAGGTACTGCGGGATCACCTTGATCTTGCTGTTGGTGTCCTTGACGCCCTGCTCGAAGCCCGCGCCGAACTTGTGGATCAGCGGCACGTCCACACCGCCGACGAAGCCGACGGTGTTCGACTTGGTGGCCTTCGCGGCGGCGACGCCCGCCAGGTAGGAGGCCTGCTCCTCGCTGAAGACCAGGTCCGCGACGTTCTTCGCGGTGATCGTGGAGTCGTCGACGATGCCGAAGGAGGTCTTGGGGTACTTCGCGGCGGCGGCCTTCACGGCGGGCGCGTAGGCGAAGCCGACCCCGATGACCGGGTTGTAGCCCTGCTTGGCCATCGACTCCAGGCGGGCCGTCTTGTCGGCGTCGGACTCGCCGTCGCTCGGCTCCAGGTCCTTGCTCTTGTAGCCGAACTCGTCGGTGGCCTTCTTCATGCCCGCGTACGCGGCGTCGTTGAAGGACTGGTCACCGCGCCCGCCGACGTCGTAGGCGAGGCCGATGCCGAGGTTCTTGCTCTTCCCCTCGGAGGCGGCCTTGTCCCCGCTGGTGCCACCGCAGGCGGTGGCCGCGAGGGCGAGACCGGTGACGACCACGGCGGTCCGCGTGAGCCGGGACGTGACAGAACGACGCATGATGGGCTGCTCCTTCGTCAACACGCCGCGAAGGGCGTTGAGTTCGGCGGAGCGTAACGCGCGTAGAAGGGGGGCGGAAGCGGGTTGGGCACCGCCGTTACCGGATCGTGGCGGGGGTTGGTTACATCTGGGTGTCGTGGGGGGACGCCGGGTGCAAAGGGGGTCATTTCGCGGGGTGTTCGGGTGCCGGTCGAGTGCGGCTGGTCGCGCAGTTCCCCGCGCCCCTGAGATGCGCACTGCGTGCGCCATCTCATCGGGGGAGGCTGCGCGGAGCGCATGCCTCAGGGGCGCGGGAAACTGCGCGAGAAGCGGCCACCGGGCCGCGCACGAAAGACCACGCCGTGGCGCGGGTCAGGCGAGGTCGGCGTCCAAGAGGGCGGCGGCTGTGAAGAGTTCGACGCCCACCGTGATCGCGTACTCGTCGGCGTCGAAGTCGCCCTGGTGGAGGTCGCGGCTGACCCGGTCGCCCGGGGCCTTCACGCCGAGGCGGGCCATGGCGCCGGGAACGTGCTCCAGGTACCAGGAGAAGTCCTCCCCGCCCAGGCTCTGCGGAGTGTCCTCGACGGAGTCGGCACCGAGGCGGGCGGTCATCGCGTCGCGGAGAAGGTCGGTCACGGCCGGGTCGTTGACGACCGGAGGGACCCCGCGTACGTAGTTCACGACCGGCTTGGCCCGGTACAGGTCGGCGATCTCCTGGATGGCGGCGTGCACCAGATCGGGCGCCGCCCGCCACGCGTCCAGGTCCAGGCAGCGCACGGTGCCGGACAGCTCGGCGTGCTGCGGGATCACATTGCAGGCGTGCCCGGTCTCCAGGCGCCCCCAGGTGACGGAGAGCCCGGAGCGCGCGTCGACCCGGCGCCCGACCAGCGCGGGCACCTCGGTGGCGACCTTGGCGGCGGCGACGACGAGGTCGGTGGTCAGGTGCGGGCGCGCGGTGTGCCCGCCGGGCCCGTCGAGGGTGACCTCCAGGCGGTCGCACGCCGAGGTGATGGCCCCGGCCCGCAGCCCGATCCGTCCGGCGTCGACCTTCGGGTCGCAGTGCACCCCGACGATCTTCCGTACGCCGTCCAGGACTCCGCACTCGATCGCGTCGGGAGCGCCGCCGGGCAGCACCTCCTCGGCGGGCTGGAAGATCAGCCGCACCGGGTGCGGCAGCAGGCCCTGGCGGTGCAGGTCGGCGAGGACGAGTCCGGCGCCGAGCACGACGGTGGTGTGCACGTCGTGCCCGCAGGCGTGCGCGCGGTCGGGCACGGTGGACCGGTAGGCGCAGGTGACCTTGGTGTCCGGGATGGGCAGCGCGTCGATGTCGGCGCGCAGCGCGAACATCCCGCGCCCGCCGCGCCACTCGCCGTCCTCGGTGCCGATGTCGCAGATGAGCCCGGTCCCCATGCCGAGCACGCGGGGTACGAGCCCCGCCTGCTCCAGGCGGGCCTTGAGCGCGGCGGTGGTGCGGAACTCCTGATTGCCCAGCTCGGGGTGCATGTGCAAGTCGCGCCGGAAGGCGATGAGTTCGGCACGCAGGGCTTCGGGCAGCGTGCCGGGGAGCACGGCGCCCGGGGCGGGTTCCCCGGCGGCTTCACCCGGCTGGTCGGCCTCGGACTCTCGGGACTTCATCTGGTTCACCCTGTGAAGGGTAGGGCGACGCAGGGGCCAACTAACGGTCGATCAACAAAAGTTCAGCCAGATTGACGTAAGAAATCTGGCGGAGCTGCGCATGTCGATCGCACAGAGAGGGTATGCAGACTCTTTCGACCTGCGGTCCAGCCGGATTCGAGCGGTGTGCGACCGTCACTCCCCGGGAGTCGACTCACCGGCGCCTTGCGCACCCGGCTTCGTATGGAGGATCGCGCGGGCCTGCTCGGCGGCGCGGGCGGTGTTCTCGGAGACGAAGTCGAGGAAGCGGGCGATGTTCTCCAGGCGCACGCCGACCGGGGTGGCCGGGCCCAGCAGGCCCGATCCCTCGCGCGCGATGGCCACGATCCGGGCCGTGGCCTGGGCGCTGGCGACCATCGACTGGTACCAGATGTCGTCGTCGACGACATAGCGCTCGCGGCGGCGCTCGTCCCGCTCCCGGCGCACCATGCCGAGGCCCTCGATGAAGGCGATCGCCTTGGAGACGGAGGCCGGGCTGACCTGGAGCCGCTGGACGAGCTCGGCCGCGGTGAGGCTGCCCTCGTCGCTGAGGCAGATGCTGGACAGTACGCGGGCCATCATCTTGGGCATGCCCGAGGCCATCATGACGGTGGTGAACGTCTCCTCGAACTCGCGCACCGCCGCGTCGTCGCGCCCGTCGGCCCGCGCGGGCTGCTGGGCGCCCCGGGGCGCGGCCTGCTTGCGCCGGTGGGCGCGCTGCTCGGTGGCGCGGTGGGCGAGGTCGGCGCGGTACGAGGTCGGGCCGCCGTTGCGCATCACCTCGCGGGTGACGGTCGAGGTGGGGCGGTCCAGGCGCCGGGCGATCTCGGCGTAGGCGAGGCCGTCGGCCAGTCCCAGCGCGATCTGCTGCCGTTCCTGCTGGCTGAGCCTGCCTCCCGGCATCGCCGTCTCCTTCGTCCGTACTGGCCCCCGCTGCGTCCTGCCGTCGTGACTATAGCGTTCACTATCGATCTATTGCAACGGTCGGGAGTGGAGGCGTTGCGTTATCTGGGAATCAATTGCAACGAATTTGCCGCCTTGAACTGGACCAACTGAAATTATGCGCAACGTTGCTGTTGCCTAATCTATGAACGCAACGTAGCGTTTTCCTCATCAGAAACGATGAGCCAAGGAGCCAGTGATGCAGAAGTTCGCCACCCCCGCCACCATCTCCGCCGTCATCGACATCCCCGCGGGCCGCATCCAGTTCATCGCCGCCGACCGGGCGGACACGGTCGTCGAGGTGCGGCCGGCCGACGCCACGAAGAGCCGCGACGTGAAGGCGGCCGGGCAGGTCGAGGTCGGTTACGCCGACGGCCGGCTGCGGATCGCGGCGGCCGCCGCGAAGAAACAGCTCTTCGGTCCGTCCGGCGCCGTGGAGGTGACCGTGCAGCTGCCGGCCGGCTCGCATGTCGAGGCGACCGCGGCCGCCGCCGAGCTGCGGGGGGTCGGGCGGCTCGGTGACGTCACCTACGAGAGTGCGCAGGGGCCGGTCAAGCTGGACGAGGCCGCGCGTGTCCGCCTCAGCCTCAAGGGCGGCGACATCGTCGTCGGGCGGCTGACGGGGGATGCCGAGATCAGCACCATGAAGGGCGATCTGACCGTCTCCGAGGCGGGCGGCGGCACGGTGACGCTGCGCACCGAGTCCGGGGATGTGAGCGTCGGCGCCGCGCGCGGTGTCTCCGCGACGCTCGATGCCGGTACCTCTTACGGGCGGATCACCAACACGCTGCGGAACGCCGACGGGGGCGCTGCCGCTCTCACCATCCACGCCACCACGAGCTACGGCAACATCGCCGCGCGCAGCCTCTGACACCGGCCTCGTACCCGGCTGCGAGCCGGTGGCCGCTTCTCGCGCAGTTCCCCGCGCCCCTCAAACCAGTTCCTCAAGCGCGCCTCTCGTCGTGGCTGGTCGCGCAGTTCCCCGCGCCCCTGAAGGCTGCGCTTCGCGCGCCTTCCCCTGATGAGATGACGCACGAAGTGCGCGTCTCAGGGGCGCGGGGAACTGCGCGAGAAGCGGCCACCGGGGCGCGCTCGGAGAACGGCCCGGAAAGAACGGCGCCGCGTCATACGGTTCGGACGCCGCGGGCGGACCCCGCGATGCCGGCCAGGAAACCCTGGGCGTGCGCGGAGACGCCCTCCGTCAGCCAGGCCGGATCGATCTCGCAGACGGCGACCTTCACCCCCGTGCCCTCCAGCGCGATCGGCAGCGTGTGCACCACGGTCGACGGAAAGCTGAGGATCGTACGGCCGATGGGACCGCGGCGGGCGATGAGTTCGAGGGGGAGGTCCGGGCGGACGACCTCCAGGCCGGTCTCGGTGGCGAGCCGGTGAAGCTTGTCGGCGCTCTCGCGCCGGTGCGCGAAATAGCGGGTGGCGCCGTGCGCGGCGGCCAACTCGCTGACCGCGACGAGATAGCGGTCGAGGTCGACGACTCCCGTTTCCACCAGGGAGGTTCCGACCAGGTCTGCACCGCGTGTCAGCCGCGGCGGACCGAACCGGGAGCGGGTCCAGGCGTACGTGTTCTCGGTGACCGTCACTCCCTCCGGCACCCCCTCCACCGGCATGGAGGTGAACAGGGAGACGGAGCGGCGGCCACCGGCGCGCGGGGTGAGCCGTCTTCGGGCCGCCGAGGCGACGGGCCCGAAGACGAGGTCGCGGGGCCCGGGCCGGCCCCCGCGCCGGTGCCACCGCACGAGACGTTCGCCGCCCGCGAGCTGGGTGACGAACTCCATGGTGGCGGTGCCGTCGTCGACCACGACGAGGTCGCGGGCGCGGGTGATGGTCAGGAGGAGCTGTACGTAGCGGGAGAAGGGGTCGCCGAGCACGATCCGGTCCGCCGAGCGCAGCGGCCCGGCGAGGCCGCCGATGGTCTGGAAGGGAGCGGCGGCGCCGCCGCGCGCCTCCTCCCAGCGCACCGTGTGGCCTTCCTCGCGGGCGAGTTCGGCGACGCGGCGGAGCTGGCCGCGGGTCATGGGGTCGGTGGGCGAGAGCACGACGACGGTGGCGTGGCCACCATCGAGGTGGGCCCATTCGAGAACGTTGAGGAGCTGTACCGGGCTCTCGACGAAGCACAACGTACCGCTGGTGGACATGCGACCCCTCCCGAGGGACGCCCGGGCGGCCCGGCACGTCACCCGTGCCGGACCGCCCGTGACGTACTGGATCAGACGCCGACCGGCTCACCGGCGGCGACGGCGATCTCGGACTCGGCGACGACGCCCGCGACACGGCGGAGCTTCTTCATCGGGCCGAGCTCGGACTCGTAGACCTTCTTGACGCCGTCACCGAGGGAGGCCTCGATGGTGCGGATGTCGCGGACGAGGCGCGTCAGGCCCTGCGGCTCCACCGAGGCGGCCTGGTCGGAGCCCCACATGGCGCGGTCGAGGGTGATGTGGCGCTCGACGAAGGTGGCGCCGAGGGCGACGGCCGCGAGGGTCGTCTGGAGGCCGGTCTCGTGGCCCGAGTAGCCGATCGGGACGTTCGGGTACTCGGCCTGGAGGGTGTTGATGACGCGGAGGTTGAGCTCCTCGGCCACCGACGGGTACGTCGACGTGGCGTGGCACATCAGGATGTTGTCCGAGCCGAGGACCTCGACCGCGTGGCGGATCTGCTTCGGGGTGGACATGCCGGTGGAGAGGATGACCGTGCGGCCGGTGGCGCGCAGGGCGCGCAGCAGCTCGTCGTCGGTGAGCGACGCGGAGGCGACCTTGTGGGCCGGGACGTCGAACTTCTCCAGGAAGGCGACGGCCTCGGTGTCCCACGGGGAGGCGAACCAGTCGATGCCGCGCTTCTTGCAGTGCTCGTCGATCTGGCGGTACTCGTCCTCGCCGAACTCGACGCGGTGGCGGTAGTCGATGTAGGTCATGCGACCCCAGGGGGTGTCGCGCTCGATGTCCCACTGGTCGCGCGGGGTGCAGATCTCGGGGGTGCGCTTCTGGAACTTGACGGCGTCGCAGCCGGCCTCGGCGGCGACGTCGATCAGCTTGAACGCGTTCTCCAGGTCACCGTTGTGGTTGATGCCGATCTCGCCGGTGATGTAGACGGGCTGACCGGGGCCCGCGGTGCGCGAACCGAAGGTGCGGAGGCGAGAGTTCAGAGCAGACATGTGGGATGCGTTCCTTACTTGGTTTCGAGGGTGTCGAGAGAGGGGCCGAGGATCCAGCTGGCGATCTCTCGGATCGCGCCTTCGCCACCGGGGACGGTGGTGACCGCGCGTGCGGCGCCGCGTACGACGTCGTGGGCGCTCGCGACCGCCACGGGCCAGCCGACTGCGGCGAAGCACGGGAGGTCGTTCACGTCGTTGCCGACGTAGAGCACGCGCTCCGGCGCGATGCCCTGCTCCTCGCACCACTGCTTCAGTGCGAGGTCCTTGCGGTCGATGCCGTGCAGGACCGGGATCTTGAGCTTCCGGGCCCGGGCGGCGACGACCGGGTTCACCTCCGTGGACAGGATCAGCATCGTGAGGCCGCTCTTGCGGAGGGCCGCGATGCCGAGGCCGTCACCGCGGTGCACGGTGACGAACTCCCGTCCGTCGGAGTCGATCAGCACCTTGTCGTCGGTCTGGGTGCCGTCGAAGTCGAGGACGACCGCGTCGATGTCTTCCTTGGTGGGAAGCGAGCGCTGGTCGAAGAGGGGGGCCAGCGCGCGGGCGCGGGCCAGGTCGTGCGGGTCGTCGATCTCCAGGACGCGCGCGGGGTCGGTGCGCACCAGTTCCGTACGGCCGAAGAAGCGGTGCTCGTGGCGGCGGAAGCCGGTGGCCTCCATCGCGTACACGGCGCCGGTCTCCAGGAGGTCCTGGGGGCGGTCCTGGCGGCGCGGCCGGAAGGACTTGTCGTGGTTGACGCCGTAGCCGCCGCTGGTGGCGGGCGCCTCGGTGAGGAGGGTGCCGGAGCCGCCGACGGAGGCCGCCCGCTCCCCCGCGATGGCCTGCGCCTCGTCCGCGGCGTCGCGCCACACGAAGCCGTGGAAGGGGGCGACGGTCAGGGCGCTGTCGGCGCCGCCCTCGATGATTGCGGCGACCACTCCGTCGATGTCCTCGCGGACGATGAACGGGCTGGTGCACTGCACGAGCAGCACCACGTCCACGGCCGCGCCCTGGAGCGCCTCGTGGGCGTCCATGGCGTGCAGCACGGCCGCCTCGGAGGTGGCCTTGTCGCCGGCGATGGCGGTGGGCCGGGTGACGACCTCGGCGCCCGCCTCCCGGGCGGCGGCCGCGATGGCCGCGTCGTCGGTGGAGACCACGACGTCGGTGACGTGCCGGGTGGCGAGGCATTCGCGCACGGCGCGGGCCACCAGGGGCACGCCGCCGACCGGGGCGAGGTTCTTGGCCGGTACGCCCTTGGAGCCGCCGCGCGCCGGGATCACGGCGAGGACGCGGCGAACGGGGGCGGCCTGGACCGCTTCCGGGTCGGTCATGTGCGGTGCTCCTTCGGGGAGTTCAGGACGTTCGGGGAGTTCAGGGGTGCGGGGGGTCACAGCTCCCCCATCCGGCGGATGACGGGCGCCACGCGCTGCACGCCGTGCCGGTAGGCGCCGCGGGCGGCCCTGCGGACGATCTGGCGGACGGCGCCCGGGTCCTTGTCGCCCGCCGGTGCGCCGGGCAGCGGGCTGCCGTCGGGCGCGAGGTGGTGGCGGGCGAGGATGCGCGGCAGATAGCCGGGGGCCGTGGTGCGGGAGTAGTACGGCGCGAGGGCCTGCCGGTCGCGGCCGAGGAGGGCGGCGACCTTGGCGCGCGCCCCGTCGAAGGCCCGCTCGTAGCTGCCGTCGGCGGCGACGCCCTGCCGGGCGACCCAGGCGGGGTCGGGCTCGGGGCGCAGGCCCGCGTCGAGCTGGTCCCAGGAGACCAGGCAGCCGGAGCCGGTGAAGTGGTGGTTGCCCAGAGCCTCGCGGACCCCGAGGTCGGTGAGGAGTGCGGTGGGGATGCGCCGGTGCAGGGCTTCGAGGGCGGCGGTGGAGCTGACCGTGACGAGCAGGTCGGTGCGGTCGAGGACCTCGCCCATGTTCCCGTACACGAGACGGAAGTTGGCGGGCGTCTCGATGCGCTGCGCGAGCTTCTGGTAGGGGATCTCCTCGATGTGCGTGGTGTGTTCGCCGGGCTTGCTGCGCAGCTTGAGCAGGACCTCGCGGTCGGGGTGCTGCCGGGCGTGCCGCACCAGGCGTTCGAGGAGGTACATCCGGTCGGCCGGGGTGTCCGGCACGGACGGCTGCGCCGCGAAGACGACCGTGTACGGGTCGTGCTCGTCGGTGTAGGGGGCGCCGCCGAGGAACGGCAGCGCGCACTCGGTGACCGCGGAGGCGTCGGCGCCCACGCCCTCGTACACGGTGCGGAAACGCTCCGCGTCGTAGGCCGAGTTGGCGAGGACGACGTCCGCGCCGTGGCGCAGGAGCAGCCCGTCGGCCAGCTTCTCGTAGACGACTCCGACGTAGCCGGTGACGATCACCGGCCGGTCGGCGACCTCGCGCCAGAGGTGCCCGAGTCCGTGCAGTACGGCCTGGACGGCTCCGCCGACGAGGGCGAGGACGACCACGTCGTACTCCTGGTGCGCGCGCTCCATCTCGCGCAGGAACTCGACCGCGGTGACCTCGCTCATGCGGTCGGCGCGCACGCCGACCTCGCCGAGCTGGCGGGGGGTCGGGGTGGCGCGGCCCCGGAGCAGGTATCCGTCGAGCCGGGCGTCGTCGCCGAGCAGGCGGGCGGCGGTGAGAGAGCCCCACTTCCAGCGGGTGTCGGAGTCGGCGAGCACGGCGGCCCTGAGCTGTCCCCCGGGCGCCTTTTCGGTCGTCGTATTGCTTACTGGCACGTGGAAGAACGTAGAAAGGGATTCCGAGCCGCGGCCCAACCAGAACGCAACAAACGGTTAACAACAGATCGCCGAATGGCGAATCAGCCCGGGAATTCGGCTGCGGCGGCCGTGGTTCACCATTCCGACACATGTCGTTCATCGGACATCAAGCCGTCGTCCAATCCGCATGTCAGGCGGTCCCCTAGCGTCCGACGGGTGGTCAAGCTCTCCGTCATCGTGCCGTTCTACAACGTGCAGCAATACGCGCCCGACACCCTCCGCAGCCTTCGCACAAACACACGCGAGGATTTCGAATTCATTCTCGTCGACGACTGCTCCAAGGACGAGACCCCCGCGATACTCGCGCGCGCGGAACGCGAGCTGCCCGGGGCCGTCCTGGTCAGACACGAGAAGAACGGAGGTCTCGCGACGGCCCGCAACACGGGCCTGGACGCGGCGAGAGGCGAGTACCTGACGTTCCTCGACGGCGACGACTGGCTCGCCGAGGGGTATCTGGCGGAACTGGTCGGCTCCATCGAGGAGTTGGGCTGCGACTTCGTGCGCACCGACCATGTGCAGACCAAGGGCCGGGCCCGCTCGGTGTCCCGGGTGCCGGTGGGCGTGCGCAACGAAGTCCTGGTCCCGCGCGAGGCGATCCTGCCCGCCGACCGCACCACCTCGGTCGACTACGCGTACGCCTGGGCCGGTGTCTACCACCGGCGGCTGCTCGACCGCGGGCTGCTGCACTTCACCGACGGACTCCGCACCGCCGAGGACCGTCCGTGGATCTGGCGGCTGCACCGGGAGGCCGAGTCGTTCGCCGCCGTCAGCCTGCTCGGCGTCTTCTACCGGCGCGGGGTGACGACGTCCCTGACGCAGATCGGCGACGTGCGCCAGCTCGACTTCATCCGCGCCTTCGACGAGGTGCTCGCGGAGACGGCGGCGGACCGGGACGCGGACAAGCTGCTCCCGAAGGCCGTTCGCACGTACTGCGCGATCATCGCCCACCACCTGTCGGAGATCGAGAAGTTCGAGCCCGCGGTCGCCAAGCGGCTGCGCACGATGAGCGCGGCGGCGCTGGACCGGATGCCGCAGCCGCTGCTCGCCGACGTCCTCGACACCATGGACCTGGACCGGGCCGCGCGGCTGCGCAGGCTGCGGCGGCGGGTCACCTCAGCGAAGGCGGCCGCCTGATGCCCCGTACCACCCAGATCTTCTGCGCCTCCACGCTGTACGGCGCGGCCACCATCGCCGCGGCGATCGAGGCGGACCGCTTCCGCGAACCGGACCGCCGCATCCTGCTGGTGTTCAACAACGCGTCGGTACCCGAGACCTCGACGCCCGTGCACGAGATGCCCGGGTTCGGCGCGCTGCGCAAGCACTTCGACGAGGTGCTGCTCTTCAACGACGCGATCAGCCCGCTGCACCCGGCGTCCTGGAGTCCGCGCCAGGACGACATCCCGCTCCTGGAGCGGTACTTCAGGACGCTGTGGCGGCTGGACGACGACCGGCTCGAACTGGTCCTGGAGTCCCTCCAGGTCAATCCGGCGCTGGCGTTCGCCCAGATCTTCACGGGTGCGCCGATCCACGCGTACGCGGACGGGCTGATGAGCTACGGCCCCACCCGCAACAAGATCGACCCGCTGGTCGGGACGCGTGTACGCCGGCTGCTCCACCTGGATCTGGTGCCGGGGCTGAAGCCGGTGCTGCTCAGCGAGTTCGGCGTGGAGCCGGAGATCGTGCCCGCCGAGAACTTCCTGAAGGTGATGGGCTCCCTGACCGGCGCGAGCGGCGAGGTGCCCGCGGTGCCCGACGGGGCCGCGCTGCTGCTCGGCCAGTACCTGTCCGCGCTGGACATCCTCACGCCCGCCGAGGAGACCCAGCTCCATGTGCGGATGATGCGCGGGGCCGTCGCGCGCGGCCACCGTTCGCTCGTCTTCAAGCCGCACCCGATGGCCCCGGCCGACTACGAACTGGCCCTGGAGGCCGAGGCGGAGCGGCTCGGCGTCGACCTCACCGTGATCGACCAGCCGGTCCTCGCCGAGGTGCTGTTCGCGCGGGCGCGGCCCGCGCTGGTCGTCGGCTGCTTCTCCACGGCGCTGTTCACCGCGTCGGCGTTCTACGGGCTTCCGGTCGCCCGGATCGGGACCGGGACGCTGCTCGACCGGCTCGCGCCGTTCCAGAACAGCAACCGGGTGCCGGTCGTCCTCGCCGACGCGCTGCTGCCCGACCTGGAGGCGGAGACGCCGGCCGACCCGCTGCCGCCCAAGCAGCTCGAAGGTCTGGTGACCGCGGTGAGCTTCGCGATGCAGCCGCAGGTGCTGCCCGCGCTGCGGCCCGCGGCCGAGCGGTTCCTCTCCCAGCACTTCGACGGCCGTGTTCAGCGGTACTTCAAGAAGCGCCGGCTGACCGTGCTCGGGCTGCCCGGCGGCATCCCGCAGCGCCTGGCGTTCCTGCCGCGCAACTCCACGGCCCGCCGGGTGGCGCGGCGCGCACGGCGGACGTGGCGGTCGGTCAAGGGGTGACCCGGGGCCGGTCGCGCTGCGCGTCATCCGTCCCACCGTCGTGGTTGCTCGCGCAGTTCCCCGCGCCCCTGAGGCAGGCGCTTCGCGCCGCCTCATCCGATGAGATGGCGCACGAAGTGCGCATCTCAGGGGCGCGGGGAACTGCGCGAGAAGCGGCCACCGGGCCGCGGACGAACGAACCACCCAGGGGCGCGGGGAACCGCGCGGCGGGGAGAGTTCATCCGCCGTCCACCGGAAAGCCGCCCGGGGCGCCGTGCGGTGGGGCACATTCGGGCCTCCGGCCGCACGCGGCGCGGACCGGTCCTGTCCGGGAACGACTGGGAGCACACAAGAACGGTGAGCGCATGACGAACCCCCTGGCGGGACTCTTCAAGGCGCGGCAGCGGGACGCCGCCAGGTCCGCCCTGTACGCGGGCAGCGTCCACCGGTGCGGCGCCTATCTCGCGGAGCAGGGCGCCCCGGCCCCGCTGATCCCCCGGCAGACCCGGCTCACCCAGGCCATCGGCACCCTGACGGCCGCCGTGGACGGCCCCGCCGCCGACCCGTTCGACGCGCTGCTCGGCGTCGGGGAGCGGGCCCTGGAGACGGGCGGCGACGCCTCGGCGGAGCTGGCCCTGAGCGTCGCCGGGACCGCGACCCGGCTGCGGCAGCGCTCCCGGGCGGCCTGGCGGCTGCACGGCGCGGCCCTGGACGGGCTCGGCCGCGACGCCGAGGCGCTGGAGTCCTACGAGCGGTATCTCACCCTGGTCCCGGACGGCGAGGGCGCCCCGGGCACCGTCCGCCGGATCGACACCCTGCGCCAACGGCGGGCTGTCCTCGCCGAGTTGGCCGACCTCGTAGGCGACGAAACCGAGGAGACCGCGGCACTGCGGGCCGCCCTGAGCAGCCCCGCCGCAGCGCCCTCCGCACTCACCCCGCAGGTGGCCGACCTGGTCCGGCGGCGGACGGTCCGGGACGGCGCGGGCGATCCCGCGGTGCGCCGTCTCGCGGAGCTGTACGGCACCTACCGACGGCTGGTGGAGCGGGACGCCGTGCCCGACGCACTGCCCGACGCCGTGACGCCGGTCGGGGTGGCGGGCCTGCGCGCGCTGCTCGACGGCAAGAGCGTGGGCGTGGTCGCGAGCACCGACGCCGGGGCGGGCGCCGTGCTCGACGGCTACGACGTGGTGGTGCGCTGCGACGGGTTCCGCGGCGGCGCCCGTACCGATCTGCACGCCGTGACCCCGCGCGGCGCCACCCCCTGGGACGGCCCCCCGTGGACCGCGCCGACCGGCATCCGGCTGGTGTTCGACGAGGCGGCGCCGCGCTGGCGCCGGATCGTCCGGCAGCGGCTCGTGCCCGGCGCGCAGGAGCACATCGGCGACGTCTCGCTGCGCCGCCCGCTGACCGACCCCGCGCTGCTCGGCGAGCCGGCGTGGGGCGAGGAGGCGAGCACCGCCTTCACGGTGCTGCGCCTGCTGGACTTCCTGGACGTCACCCCCCGCCTCGACCTCATCGGTTTCCCGGCGTCCGGCGCGGGTGCGCTGCGCCCGGCGGAGGCCGCGTGGGTCGCGGACCACTCGACGCAACGAGACGACAGCACGATGAGGACCGCCCTGCGATGACGATTTCCCGCGCCGACGACCGCTCCGCCGTCACCGGCAAGCGGCGGATCGCGTTCGCCGTCCACACCGACGCCGACGCGCTGCCCGCCGTGGCCACGCTGCTGCGCAGCCTGGTGCTCAGCAATCCGGCCGTGTGCGAGGACGTGGTGGTCCTCCATCCCGGGCTCCCCGACGCCGAGTTCGACGGCCTGCGCCGACTGCACCCCCGGTTGATCACCCGCCGCGCCGGCTCGCGGGACGAGATGCTCCGGCTGCCGGACCACGACACCGTGATCGCGCTCGACCCGGCGATGGTCGTCCTCGGCGACCTCGGTGAACTGCTGCGGCTGCGGCGCGGGGTGGCCGCCGTGCCGCAGGTGTGGTGCGACGAGACGGGCGCGGAGCGGCGCTCGGTGCTGCCCGACGGGCTGAAGGTCGTACAGCGCGCGGACGCGGAGAAGGGCGACGCCGAGGTCGCCGTCGACGCGCGCTTCGACTTCCTCACGCGCCGCCTGCACGACGGGCTTCCGGTGCCGCCGCAGGTCGCGGTGCTGCACTTCAGCCACCCGTCGGACGCGCCCGGGTACGGCCCGGCCGCCGAGGCGCGGGCCCGTTTCGAGCTGGACGACGAGGAGTTCCGGGCCGCGTACCGCGCGCTGCCCGGCGGCAAGCACCCCGAGCTGGTCGCGCATCTCGCGCCGCCGCTCCTGGAGACCCGGCCCTCGCTCGATCTGGCCCGCACGGTCGCGGACGTGTACCGGCAGCAGGGCCGCTACGACGAGGCCGTCGCGGTGCTCGCCCCGGTGCTCGACGACCGGGCGGACGCGCCGCGCTGCCACGAGACGCTGGGCCTGTGCCTGATGGCGCTGTCCCGCTACGCCGAGGCGGAGACCCATCTGCTGCTGGCCGCCGCCTCCCCCGACACCGCGCCGCGTGCCTTCGCGCAGCTCGCCCGTCTCGCCTGGCTGTGCGGCCGGGAGGCGGACGCGCACGCCTACGCCCGGCAGGGCCTGACCGCCGACCCGACGGACGCGGGGTGCCACGCCTGGTACGTCCGTACGCGCGAGGAGCCCGGCGCGGCACCGGACCCGGCGCCCGCGTCCGAACAGCTCGCGCACGTCGCGCTGTTCGCGGAGGGCAACGAGAACGCGGGCGACAAGGTGCTGCCGGAGGCGGTCCGCCAGTGCTTCGGTACGGACACGGGTCCGCGCCGCTGGTACCAGCAGCACGCGCACCTGCTGGTGGACGAGGCGGCGCTGGAGCGGCTGAACGCACGGCGCGGTGTCGTCGTCGGAGGCGGCGGCCTCTTCCTGCCGGACACCTCGCCCAACAGCAACAGCCACTGGCAGTGGAACATGCCGGACGAGCTGCTCGGCCGGCTCACGGCGCCGCTCGCGGTGTTCGCGGTCGGCTACAACGTGTTCGACGGGCAGCAGTACCGCAGGACCCGGTTCGCCGAGAGCCTGCGGAAGCTCGTGGAGCGGTCGGCGTTCTTCGGGCTGCGCAACCACGGTTCGATCGACCGGGTGCGGGAGCTGCTCCCCGCCGGGCTGCGCGACCGGGTCCGCCACCAGCCGTGCCCGACCACGGTGGCCGATCTGCTCGTGCCGCCCGCCGAGCGGACCCCGCGCTCCGACACCGTCCTGGTCAACTGCGCGTACGACCGGGCGGGGCTGCGCTTCGGCCACGACTACGGGCACTTCCTCGCCGAAATGGCCTTCGCGCTGCGGCAGTTGGGCGAGCGGGCCGACGTGCGGTACGCGGCCCACATGCCGGCCGACGAGAAGTTCGTGCACGACCTGCGCCGCGAGCACGGCCTGAGCCTGCCCGTCGAGCGGCTCTACGCGCTGTCGAACGACGCGATCCGCGATCTGTACCGCGGGGTGCGCCTGGTGATCGGGATGCGCGGGCACGCGGGCATGATCCCGTTCGGCTGCGGCACCCCGATCCTCAGCCTCGTCTCCCATCCGAAGCTGGCGTACTTCCTGTCGGACATCGACCGCCCGGAGTGGGGTCTTTCGGTGCACGACCGGGATCTCGGGCCGCGGCTCGCCGAGCGGGCGGCGGCGCTCCTCGACGACCACGACGCCGCCGTGGCGGACGTGCGCGCCGCACAGGAGACCCTGTGGAAGACCACACAGGCGAACATCGCGGAACTGCGCGGGATCTTCGGGATTTCCGACAGTTCATCTGGCACGTAATCAGAGTTCACCCAACAGCGCTTCTCCAGTCACCGTTCACACCGGGAACATCCATAACCTGTGGCACAACCCGTTCCAGGCTCGAACATTTTTTTGGAGTGGCACGCGTGCCGATACTTTCCGTCATCGTCCCCATGCACAATGTGGGGGCCTTCGCCGAGAGCACCCTGCGAAGTCTCGTCGGCAACGTGCACCCCGACTTCGAGTTCCTGATCGTCGACGACTGCTCCACGGACGCCACCCCGCAGATCATCGACCGCTGGACGCGGAAGCTCCCCAACGCGCGGTTGCTGCGGCACGAGGAGAACCGGGGCATCGCGCAGGCCCGCAACACCGGTATCGACGCGGCGCACGGCGACTATCTGACGTTCCTCGACGGCGACGACTGGTACGCCCCCGGCTATCTGCCCGAACTCGTCGACCGAATACAGGCGTTGGGCTGCGACTTCGCCCGCACCGACCACGTCCAGGCCACCGGCCGGGACCGGGTCGTGCGCAGACCGCCGGCCGGCGCCCGCGACACGGTGTTCTCGACCCGGGACGGCATCGCGCCGGCCCACCGGGAGACGATGGTCGACTACCCCTTCGTCTGGGCCGGCATCTACAGCGGACATCTCTTCGCCGACGGCGGGATGCGCTTCGCGACCCAACTGCGCACCGCCGAGGACCGGTTGTGGATCTGGCGGCTGCACCTCACGGCGCGGACGTACGCGGCCGTGGGCCTGCACGGCATCTTCTACCGGCGGGGCGTGGCGACCTCCCTGACCCAGATCAAGGACGACCGCCAGCTGGACTTCATCCCGGCCTACGACCTCCTCCTGGAGGACGTGAAGAACGACCCGGAGGCCGACCGCTTCCTCCCCAAGGCCGTACGGACGTACTGCGCGATGATCGCCTTCCACCTGGCGAAGGCGGACGAGTACGACACCGCGGCGGCCCGGCGACTGCGCCGCGAGGCCCGCGCCGCCCTCCACCGGATGCCCGAGCAGGTGCTGGAGGAGACCCTCAGATCGATGGACAGCAAGCGGAGCCGCATCCTCAGCCGCCTGCGCGACGGCCGGAAGGCTGCCTGACCATGCAGAACCGCACGCACCGCACCACCCAGATCTTCCAGGTCTCGACGCTGTACGGCGCGGCCACACTGGCCGCCGCCCTCGACGCGGAACAGTTCGGCCCGCGCGAGGACACCCGGCGCATCCTGCTGGTCTCCCAGAACGCCACCGTGCCGGAGACCGCGCTGCGCCTCGACGAGATGCACGGCTACGAGCAGATCGTCCGCCGCTTCGACCACGTGGTCAGCTGGAACGAGGCGATCCGCCCGCACCACCCCAGCGTCTGGGGCCCGCGCGGCGACGACGCGACGCTGTGGCAGCGGGCCTTCCGGCTCGCCTGGGACATCGACCCGCGCGAGAAGGTCGAGCTCGCCGTCGAGTCGATCCAGGTCAACCCGGGACGCGCGCTCGCGGCGATCTTCTCGGAGAGCGCCGTGCACGTGTACGCGGACGGCCTGATGAGCTACGGCCCGACCCGCGAGCGGCTGCCGCTCTCCATCGGCTCGCGCATCCAGCGGCTGCTCCACCTCGACCTGGTGCCGGGGCTTCGCCCGCTGCTGCTCTCCGAGTTCGACGTGGAGCCGGAGATCGTGCCGGACGAGGCGTTCCGGGCGGTGCTCGACGAGATCGCCGGGGCGGCCGCCGACGACCCGCGCCTGACGCCCGTACGCGAACAGGCGCCCACCGCCGTGCTGTTGGGGCAGTACCTCGCGGCCATCAACATCCTGAGCGCGGCCGAGGAGGAGGACCTGCACGTGGCGATGCTCGCCGCCGCCGCGCGGGCCGGACACCGGTCGGTCGTCTTCAAGCCGCACCCGACCGCGCCGCCCAGCTACTCGGCGGCGCTGAGCAAGGCGGCCGCCGACGCGGGCGTCCGGCTCACCGTCCTCGACGCGCCGCTGCTGGCCGAGACGCTGTACGCGCACACCCGGCCCGAGCTGGTCGTCGGCTGCTTCTCCACGGCGATGGTGACCGCGTCGGCGTACTACGGCATCCCGGTCGGCCGGGTCGGCACGGCGCTGGTGATGGAGCGGCTGAAGCCCTACCAGAACAGCAACCGCGTCCCGCTGGCGATCATCGACCACGTGGTGCCGGACCTCGCGGCCGGTGCGGACGCGGCCCTCGTCGGCGAGGCCCCCGCGACACTGGCGCCGCTGGTGCGCACGATCGGCTTCTGCATGCAGCCCGGCCTCCAGGAGCAGTCGCGCGAGCACGCCGAGAGCTATCTGCGCGAGCACCTCGCCGCGCTGCCCGGCTTCTACTTCCCCGAGCCGCGTCTCGCCGAACTCGACCTGCCCGGCGCCGGACCGCAGGCCCGCGCGAAGCTCCGGGCGCGCAAGGCCCGGCGCGTGGTCGGCAGGACCGTCCGGCGCACCGCCCGGCGATGACCGCGCCGAGCGGCTCCGCCCCCGTCCCTCACCCTCCCGCCCCCGAAAGGCGCGCCGTGCAACCCGAGACGACCCTCAGCCCGCCCGAGTCCGCCCCGGACGCCTCGGCCGCCCCGGCGGTCGTGACGCTGCCGGCCCCGAAGCGCGAACACCGCTTCGACGTCGACCTGATGCGGCTGCTCTGCTCCGCGATCGTCATGCTGGGGCACGTCGGCTCCCAGTTCATCCGGTCCACCGGCAACGACCCGGCGAACGGCTCCGGTTCGTACTGGGCGGGGCATGTCGCCGAGGCGATCAACCCGTTCGCCGTCCCGATGTACTTCGCGATAGCCGGGTGGGCGGTGCTCGTGGGCGCGCCGCCGAAGGACAGCGCGCGCATGTGGAAGCGGCTCGTGCGCAACACGGTCCCGCTGTTCGCGTGGACCGCCGTGTACCTGCTGTGGGCGTGGCTGCGCGACCGCAACGAGCGGCCGATGACCGAGCTGGCGGTGGACTCCCTCGTCGGTTCCGTGGAGCCCGCGTACCACCTGTGGTTCATGTACACGTACATCCCGATCATCGTGCTCCTCGCGTTCGCCATGCTGATCAAGGCGGGCCAGCGCCCGTGGGGCCTGGGCGCCGTGCTGCTCGGGATCGCCGTCCTGCCCAGCGTCCTGGACACGATCACCCGGACCACCGGCCACGACATGCCCACCGTGGCCTGGGGGTTCAGCACCTACTCGCTGGTGTACGCGGTCGGCGGCGCGATGCTCTTCGCCGTCCCGGCCGGGGTCGTGCGCTGGCGCAAGGCGCTGATGGTGCTGCTGCCGATCGCGATGGCCGCGTGCCTCTGGTACAACACGCAGGTCCACTACGTGATCCCCAACGCGCACCTGTTCGTGGCCGTCAGCTTCATCTGCGTGCTGCTGCTGGTGAGCCGGGTCAACGTGCCGGAGAAGTGGCGGCCGTTGCTCCAGAAGCTGGCCGGTGCCGCGCTCGGCGCGTACATGGTGCACGTGCTGTTCGTCGAGGAGATCGTGCGGCCGCTGGTGTCGCCGGACTGGAGCGGTCCGGTGGCCGGGCTGATCCTGGTCGGCCTGCTCGCCACGGTCATGGCGCTGTCGTTCGCGACGAGCCTGCTGTGGGGCAAGCTGAATCTGCGCCGCTATCTCGGCTGACGGCGGGTGACCGGCGGATGACGTTCTCGCGAGCACTCGGCGAACCGGCCCCGCGACGCTCCAACTCCTGCTGTGCCGCTGCCTAGTGTGGGCTGTGACCCGCCGCCGCCCCCGCGGCACCACGACGCACAGCAGGGAGCAGTTCCCGTGACCGAGACGGTCGTCAGCACGCCGGACGCCCCGCCGGTTCCGCGCTCGGCTCCGTCCCCCTCGCGGGGCAGGGCCGGTGGTGGCGGCGAGGGCCGGCTGCGTGCCCTGGACGGGCTGCGGCTGGTCGCCGCGCTGATGGTCGCCGCCTATCACTACGGCGGCCGGGGCGGTGACGTCGCCAGCGCCTGGGGCACGTCACCGCGCGAGCAGTTCCCCACGCTGCACGGCCTGTTCGCGTACGGCTGCCTGGGCGTGCAGGTCTTCTTCGTCATCAGCGGGTTCGTCATCTGCCGCAGCGGCTGGGGCCGCCCGCTGCGCTCCTTCTTCGCGTCCCGCGCGGCCCGGCTCCTCCCCGCGTACTGGGTGGCGATCGTCCTGGTGACGGCCGTCTTCGCGCTGCCGATGGTGGCCTACGCGACGGTCTCGCCCAGCGACGCGCTGCTGAACCTCACCATGCTCCAGCAACCACTGGGCGCCGACCGGGTGCTCGGCGTGTGCTGGACGCTCTGGGCGGAGCTGCGCTTCTACGCCCTGTTCGCCCTGTGCGTGGTGCTGCCCGGCGCGACCCGGCAGCGCGTCGTGCTGTTCTGCGCGGTGTGGACGCTGGCGGCGGCGCTGGCCCAGGCGTCGGGCGAGCCGTTCCTCGGGGTGCTGCTGATGCCCGAGTACGCGCCGTTCTTCATCGGCGGCATCGGCCTCTATCTGGTCCACCGCGACCGGCGGGACGTCCTGGCCTGGGGCATCGTCGCCGTCGGCTGGGCGATCGGGCAGCACTACGCGGTGGCGGGCCTGTGGCACGCGCCGGATCCACACGCCTTCTCGCAGCGCTCCTCGCTCGGCATCGTCGCGGTGGTCACGCTGGGCTTCGCGGCGGTCGCGGCGATCGCCGTGGGCCGCACGGGCTGGGCGAACTGGCGCTGGCTCACCACGGCGGGCGCGCTGACGTACCCCTTCTACCTGGTCCACGAACATCTGGGCTGGGTGGTGATCGGCTTCCTGCACCGGCGCGCCGGACTGCCGTCGTCCGTCACGTTCGCGGGGACGGTCGCGTCGATGCTGGTCCTCGCGTGGCTGATCAACCGGTACGTGGAGCGGTGGGCGACGCCCCGGCTGCGCGGGGCGCTGACGGCCGTTCGGTGACCCGGGCGCCGCGTCAGCGCACCCCGTACCGCGCCTCGATCCCCGCGACGATCAGCCGCAGCCCTTCCTCGAACCGCTCGTCGTAGCCCGCGAACAGGCGCTCCCCCGCGGCCGCCGCGAGCGGATAGTCGGCGAGCAGCTCGGCCCGCTCCGCCACGTCCACGGGCCGTGGGGCGTCCGGGGCCTGCTGCTGCATGCCCTGCTCCTCGGTGACGAACCCGAGCGTGTACATGTACGTGGTGGAGCTGGCCCAGGCGGCCTGGTCGGCGGTGAACCCGGCCTCCGTGAGGAAGCGCAGGTTCGCCTCCATCTCGGGGCCGTGGTCGGTCCCGGTGAACCGTGAGCCGCTGAACACCTTGGCGCCGTCGCGGTAGCGCAGGAGCGTGGCGCGGAGCTGCCGGTTGCCGAGCATCAGCCACTCCTGCCAGGGGCCGTGGGGCCGGTGCGGCTCATAGCCGACGGTCGTGTGCGCCTCCTCGGCTCCGACCATGCGCCGGAACATCACGGTCGCCATCTCGTCGAGCAGCGCCTGCTTGTTCTTGAAGTGCCAGTACAGGGCGGGCGCCTGCACGTTCAGCTCCTTGGCGATGGCGCGGAGCGTCAGGCCCTCCAGACCTACGTCGTTCAGCAGGTCCAGCGCGGTGTCGGCGACCTGCGCCTTGTCGAGCCGGGGCTTCTTCGCATCTTTCGGGTTCTTCACGTCTTTCGGGTTCTTGTCGTCGGCCACGCTTGACAGTTTAACGCCGTTAAGGCGATGCTCGACACATCAAACTTAACGTCGTTAAGGAGCGAGGGTGATGGCGGTGGCGACGACGGACGTACTGGTGGTGGGCGCGGGTCCGACGGGCCTGGTGCTGGCGGCGGATCTGGCGCGGCGCGGGGTCGATGCCCTGCTGGTGGAGCGGGCGGCCGGGCTGTTCCCCGGGTCGCGCGGCAAGGGGCTCCAGCCGCGCACGCAGGAGGTGCTGTACGACCTGGGGGTGCTGGACGCGATCCGCGCGGCGGGCACGGAGTATCCGACGATGCGGATGTGGGAGGGCGCCGAGCCGGGCCAGGAGTGGGACATGATGGAGCGCTCCGAGCCGAGCGATCAGGTCCCGTTCCCCGACGGCTGGCTGATCCCGCAGGCCCGCACGCAGGAGGTGCTGCACGCACGGCTGCGGGAGCTGGGCGGAGAGGTCCGCTTCGGCGCGGGGCTGACGGGCCTGGCTCAGGACGCGAGCGGGGTGACGGCCGAGCTGGACGACGGCTCGACGGTCCGCGCGCGGTACGCGGTGGCGGCGGACGGCGGCCGCTCGACGGTCCGCGGGCTGCTCGGCATCGGCATGACCGGTGAGACGGTGGACGCGAAGCCGATGCTGGTCGCGGACGTGCGGGTGACGGACGACGCCCCGGTCCCGGACACGCACTGGCACGTGTGGCCCAAGGCCCCGGAGGGCACAGTGGCGTTCTGCCCGCTGCCGTCGCCGGACGGCGGCCGGGTCTTCCAGCTCGTCGCCCAGTACACGGACGAGTCGGCGCTCCCCGACACCTCACCGGCGGGCGTGGCCAAGCTCCTCGCGAGCCGTACGGTGCTCAGCGAGGAGCACGTCGCGGAGGTGCTCTGGGCCTCGGACTTCCGGGCGCGGGCGGCACTCGCGGACCGCTTCAGGTCCGGCCGGGTCTTCCTGGCGGGCGACGCGGCGCACATCCACTCCCCGGCGGGCGGCCAGGGGCTGAACACGAGCGTGCAGGACGCGTACAACCTGTCGTGGAAGCTGGCGGCCGTGCTCGCCGGGGCCCCCGAGTCACTCCTGGACACCTATGAGGAGGAGCGGATACCGGTCGCGGCGGACATCCTCGGCGTCAGCACCCGCATCCACCGGTCCGAGACCCCGGTCAGGCGCGGCGGCGAGCTGCGCCAACTGGGCATCGGCTACCGGGAGTCGGCGCTGACCGTGGAGACCCGCACGGAGCTGTCGGAGGACGCGCTGCGGGCGGGCGACCGGGCGCCGGACGGCCGGCCCGGCGGGATCCGCCTCTTCGACGCCTTCCGGGGACCGCACTGGACGCTGCTCGGAGTGGGGACGGCCGGGCTGCCGACGCTGGACGGCGAGTCGGTCCGCACCGTCTCCGTCCCCGCGTACGAGGCGTACGGCACCGGTGTCTTCCTGGTGCGTCCTGACGGCTATGTGGGGTGGGCCGGGGACGGCGCGGAGGGGGTGGCGGAGTATCTGGCGCGGGCCGGGGTCGTGGCCGGGAGGTGAGGTCAGTCGCCGTCACCGTCGAGGAGCACTTCGACGGGAAGCTCAAGGGCCACGCCGACGCTCTTGGGCACGGGAACCGTCTCACCTCGTTTGTAGACCGTGCGCTCGCCGTAGGACTCGCCCAGTGGCTCGCTGAACAGCACCACCTGGTCGTGCTTGCGATCGGCGACGACGTAGACCGGGATGCGTGCAGCGGCGTAGGACTCGACCTTCGTGATGAGGTCGTTCTCCCAGTTGGAGGAGGTTACTTCGAGCACGAGGCGGAAGACGTTCGCGGCGTAGTAGTTCTGCTTGACGTGAGCGTCCTTGTAATCGGTCTCGACGATCGCCCAGTCCGGCTCGGCACGGTCGTCCGGTCCGGTGCCGAGCCAGAGGCCGATGCCGGCCAACGCCTTGATCCCGGCGTCTCGCCCTCCGACCTGCCGGAAGAGGTATCCAAGCTCGTCCAGCGTCTCCTGGTGCGGCCCGTCCGGCGGCGGTGTCACGACGATGTTCCCCTTCAGGACCTCCACACGGTGCCTGGGCAGTGCCTGGGACAGACGGTCGACAGCTTCACCGATCGTCATCTCGTGCAGTACGGCAGCCACGGCATCCTCCTTCGGGAGTCACACTCCATGAGCGTAACCGGCGGCGCCGGAGATCCGCCTCGGATCACTCGATCGAGCCACGCTCACCGTGGGCTTACACGCTGGCCAGCGACAGCTTCACCGCGAAGCCGAGGAACAGCACCCCGGCGGCCGAGGTGGCCCCGGCGGACAGCCGCTTGCGGCGACGGAAGGCGGCGGCGAGCCGGGTGCCGCTGAAGATCAGGGCCGAGAGGTACAGCACGCTCGCGACCTGCGCGAAGGCGCCGAGGACGACGAAGGAGACGGCCGGATAGGCATAAGACGGGTCCACAAACTGGACAAAAAAGGCAATGAAAAACAGGATCGCCTTGGGGTTGAGGAGGCTGATCACGAAGGCACGGCGGAACGGACGCTCCTGGGCCTCCGCGGGCGTCTCCCCGGACACCTCGGCGGCGAGCCGCTCGCGGCGGGTGCGCCACATCGACAGGGCGGCCCGCAGCATGCCGATCGCGAGCCAGGTGAGATAGCCGGCGCCCGCGTACTTCACGATGCTGAAGATCACGTCGTTGGCCTGGAGCAGGGAGGCGACACCGGCGGCGGACAGGGTCATCAGCACGGTGTCGCCGCACCAGACTCCGGCGGCCGCCTTGTAGCCGGTGCGTATGCCGCGGCGGGCGGCGACGGAGAGCACGTACAGCGAGTTCGGCCCCGGGAGGAGGACGATGAGGACGAGGCCCGCGAGATAGGTCGGAAGATCGATGACACCCAGCATGCCCGGAGTGTCGCACATGGGTACGACACTCCGCGCCGGGGTTCCACATCACGGAGACGATCAAGGAACCGCAGGTCAGAACGTGTCGGAGGGGACGTACGTGCCCCACACCCCACGCAGCGCGTCGCAGACCTCGCCGACCGTGGCGCGGGCGCGCAGGGCGTCCTTCATCGGGTACAGGACATTGCTCGTCTCGTCGGCGGCGGCCTCCTTCAGGGCGGCCAGCGCGGTGTCCACAGCCTTCTGGTCCCGCTCGGCGCGCAGCCGCGCCAGGCGCTCGGCCTGCTGGGCCTCGATGGCGGGGTCGACGCGGAGCGGTTCGTAGGGCTCCTCCGCGTCGAGCTGGTAGCGGTTGACGCCGACCACGACGCGCTCGCCGGAGTCGGTCTCCTGGGCGATGCGGTAGGCGGAGCGTTCGATCTCGGACTTCTGGAAGCCCTGCTCGATCGCGTCGACCGCGCCGCCCATGTCCTCGACCCGCTCCATGAGGGCGAGGGCGGCGGCCTCCACGTCGTCGGTCATCCTCTCGACGACGTAGGACCCGGCGAAGGGGTCGACGGTGGCGGTGACGTCGGTCTCGTAGGCGAGGACCTGCTGGGTGCGCAGGGCGAGGCGGGCGGACTTGTCGGTCGGCAGGGCGATGGCCTCGTCGAAGGAGTTGGTGTGCAGCGACTGGGTGCCGCCGAGGACGGCGCCGAGGCCCTGGACGGCGACCCGGACGAGGTTCACCTCCGGCTGCTGGGCGGTCAGCTGCACCCCGGCCGTCTGGGTGTGGAAGCGGAGCATCAGCGACTTGGGGTTCTCGGCGCCGAACTCCTCCTTCATCACCCGGGCCCAGATGCGGCGCGCGGCGCGGAACTTGGCGACCTCTTCGAGGATCGTCGTGCGGGCCACGAAGAAAAAGGACAGGCGCGGGGCGAAGTCGTCGACGTCCATGCCGGCGGCGACGGCGGTGCGCACGTACTCGATGCCGTCGGCGAGGGTGAAGGCGATCTCCTGCGCGGGCGAGGCCCCCGCCTCGGCCATGTGGTAGCCGGAGATCGAGATGGTGTTCCACTTCGGGATCTCGGCCCGGCAGTACTTGAAGATGTCCGCGATCAGCCGGAGGGAGGGCTTGGGCGGGAAGATGTAGGTGCCGCGGGCGATGTACTCCTTGAGCACGTCGTTCTGGATGGTGCCGGTCAGGGCTCCGGCGGCCACTCCCTGCTCCTCGCCGACCAGTTGGTACATGAGCAGCAGCAGGGCGGCGGGGGCGTTGATCGTCATCGACGTGGACACCTTGTCCAGCGGGATGCCGTCGAGGAGCACCCGCATGTCGTCGACCGAGTCGATGGCGACGCCGACCTTGCCGACCTCGCCCGAGGCGATGGCCGCGTCGCTGTCGTGGCCCATCTGGGTGGGCAGGTCGAAGGCGACCGAGAGGCCCGTCGTGCCGTTGGCGATGAGCTGCTTGTAGCGGGCGTTGGACTCGGTGGCCGTGCCGAAGCCCGCGTACTGGCGCATCGTCCACGGGCGGCCGGTGTACATGGTCGGGTAGACGCCGCGGGTGAAGGGATAGCCGCCCGGTTCGCCGAGCTTCTGTTCCGGGTCCCAGCCGTCGAGATCCGACGGGCCGTAGACCGGCTCGATGGGCAGTCCGGACTCGGATGCGCGCGCCATGGTGGTGCCTCCAGCGGTTACTTACCAGTAGTCATCGACCCTCGGGACGGACTGTAGTGGCAGTTCGCAACGTTTCGGCGCCGGGAAGCATCAGTAGAGACACAAGGGAACGACGCGACTGACGGGGGACATCATGCGGACAGCTGTCATACGGAGCGCTCTCGCCGTCACCGGGGTGCTGGCCCTGGTCGGCGGCTGCAAGGCGGTGGCGGTCGAGGGCGGTTCGGCCGCGCCGTCGTCGGCGCCCCGGTCCGCGGCCCCGTCGGCGTCGAAGTCCACGGCTCCCCCGGCCTCGGCCTCGGGCGACGACGCCAAGCCGTCCGCCCCCGGCTCGGCGTCCTCTTCCGCCACCGCGCCTCCGGAGCCGGGCAAGGCGCTGTGGGCCGCCGGGGACAAGGGGCAGGAAGTGCGGGAGTTGCAGGCGCGGCTGCGGCAGGTGGCCTGGCTGTTCGACGGGCCGACGGGGACGTACGGACCCGCGACGGTCAAGGCGGTCGAGGGGTTCCAGGGCAAGCGCGGGCTGAAGCGCACCGGGACGACCGACACCGTGACCTGGCAGCGGCTGCTGAGGATGACCCACGAGCCGACCCGGGACGAGCTGTACGCGTCCGGCGGTCAGCCCGCGGCGAAGCCCGACCCGCGCTGCATGACGGGCCGGGTGCTGTGCATCAGCAAGACCAGCAGGACCCTGTCGTGGATGATCGACGGCAAGCGGCTGATGACGACGGACGTGCGGTTCGGGTCCCAGTACACGCCGACGCGCGAGGGCGTCTTCCACGTGGACTTCAAGTCCCGGGACCACGTCTCGACGATCTACCACACGCCCATGCCGTACGCGATGTTCTTCAGCGGCGGCCAGGCGGTGCACTACTCGTCGGACTTCGCGGCCCGCGGTTACGCCGGAGCCTCGCACGGCTGTGTGAACGTCAGGGACAAGGCGAAGATCGCGAGCCTGTTCGACCAGGTCCGAGCCGGCGACAAGGTCGTCGTCTACTGGTGACGGCGGGAGTTCGAGCGGCGTGGGTGGGACCGGGGGAACGTGTCCCACCCACGCCAGTGGCACTGAGCCGAAGGTACGGGGGGAACCCCGGCTCGTGCGCGGCCGATGACCAGTCGGCTCACTCAGTACTGCGTCACTGGCCCCGAAAACGTCACACCCGTTGCGTAGATTTTTCTACGAGAAGTTTTCGGGAGAGATGAGCGACCGCGTTTTCGCAGGTCAGCGCGTTTCGACGCCGTCTGAGGCGGACGGTGAGGGCGAGGCGGAGGGGAGCTGCGGCGCGGCGCTGTAGGACTGGCTCGCGCTCGGGCCCGTGCCGGGCTTGACGGTGTAGTAGCCGACCTTGTCGTCGCCGCGGCCGTGTCCGGTGCTGTCGGTGTGGATGCTGTTGTTGCCGAATCCGTAGCCGTCGCCGTCGCCGTAGCCGTTGCCGGACCCGTTGCCCTCGCTGTCGTCGTCGCCGTCCTGGACGCCGTTGTGCCCCTCGGACCCGGAGCCGTGGTCCTCGTCGTCACCGTCGCCGTGGTCGCCGCTGTCGCCGAGGACCCGGTCGCAGATTCTGGCGATGTCGGAGGGGCCCCGGCCGTACCCCTCCGCCGAGTCCCGCAGGCGCTGTCTCTCCTGGGAGGTCAGCCGCCCGGTGCGGTACTTGACGCAGCCCTGGGTGAGTTCGCGGCGCAGCGTCTCGGAGAGCGTGCCCTTGTCGGTCGGCCGGGGCACCGGGGCCTGCGAGGTGCCCGTGCTCTTCGGGGACGGTTCCGTGCGGTCCGGTGCGGTGGAGCCGCTGCCGGGGCGCACCGAGCCCTCGGGCGTCTCGGCGCCGCCGACGGTGGGGCTCGGGGATGCCGTGGAGAGCGGCTGCTCGGAGCCGGCGGCGGAGATCGAGGAGGCCGGCACCGGCTCGTTCCGGTCGCCGAACGGCGAGGGCAGCACCCCGGTCCCGGCGGCGACGGCGACTCCGCCGACCATGCACGCGGCGACGGCCGCGACGAGCCCGAAGCGCACCGGGCGGCCCCACAGCCTGGTCCCCGGCGGGGTGACGGCGGCGCCCGCGCGGTGCCGTCCGGAGCCGGCGACGGCCCCCACAGAGGTCACGGAGGTCACGGCCGCGTCCACCGCGGACTCGGCGCGGGCCTCGCGGAACGCCTTCAACGCGGCTTCCTCGCCCGGGAGTTCACCACCGGGGCGGGACGGGAGCGCGCTCAGCGCGTCCAGCGTCCCGGTCAGCCGGCCGGCCCGTCGCGCGTCGTGGTCGTCGACGGCCTCCAGCGGCTCCCCGCGCAGCACACGCTCCGCCGCGTCGCGGTCCAGCCACTTGTCGTGCTCGTCGGCCATCACATGTCCTTCTGCGTCCGCGTACGCGATTGCGTCACACCGGCGGACGTCACCGTGCGTGTTCCCGGTTTCCTCGGCTGCGGCAGCGCGACGAGGGCTCCGGGTTCTTTCGGGGTCTCCGGGGGGTCCGGAGCATCGGCGCCGAGGAGCTCCGCGAGCCGCTTCAGGCCGCGGTGGGCGGCGGTGCGGACGGCTCCGGGCCGCTTGCCGAGGGTCTGCGCGGCGCTCTTCGCGTCCAGGCCGACGACGACGCGCAGCACGACGGCCTCGGCCTGGTCCTGGGGCAGCTGGGCGATCAGCGCCAGGGCGTCGCCGGTGGCAAGGGACTCCATCGCCTCGTCGGCGGTGTCGGATGCTGCGGGTCTGCCGGTGAGCTCGGTCTCGTCACCGCCTATGGCGGGCCGGCGTCCCCGCATGCGTATGTGGTCCAGGGCGCGGTTGCGCGCGATCCGCGCGGCCCAGCCGCGGAACCGGTCGGCATCGCCCTCGAACCGCTCCAGGTCCCGGGCGATCTGCAGCCAGGACTCCGACGCGACGTCCTCGGCGTCGGGCTCGCCGACGAGCGTGCGTAGATATCCGAGCAGCCTCGGATGCACGGCGCGGTACACAGTCCGGAACGCGGCCTCGTCCCCGTCCTGTGCCGCAAGTACCGCGGCGGTCAGCTCCGCGTCGTCCCCCAGCACTCCCAGTCCCTGCCCACTTGGTCTCGTGCGCCCCCAGCGCGAATCAGAACGCTACGGCCTGAAACGCCGCCGCGTCCATGTTTGTACAACGGGCAACCAATGGCGCACACAGCGGGGTGTGACAGAAAACGCACCCTCGGCGCTGAAGGGAGTACGGGCCGCTCGCGACCCGTACCGCGCGGCGGCCGGGGTCTCTCCTGTGGGGGGTGGCGACCTCGGCCGTCCCGTACACAGGGCGGCTTCTCAGCCTGTTCTCGCCCGCTCCACAGCGCTCTGGGGCCGCCAGTCGTCACGGCGGCGGGGCGCCGCCGCGAGGGCACCCGCGTCCCGCGCGGCGCGGAACGCGGCCAGCGCAAGGCGCTCCCCGGCCGTTTCGGCCGGCTGCTGGGCCCGGACCGCGGCGGCCAGCGCGTCGCCCAGGGTCTGCGCGTGTTCGTCAGTCATCTCGACCCACTCAGCGTGCGGCGGACGGCATCCGTCACACCTCATCACCCTTTGTCCTTCGGTTCACCCGGTTCCCCCAGCTCATCCGGGCCGTCATGGGTGCCCTCGCGCGTTCCGCTTGTGGTCGAGAGCTGCCGGGCGAGCCGCTTCAGTCCGCGGTGCGCGGCCGTGCGCACGGCGCCGGGCCGTTTGCCGAGGACGCGGGCGGCGGCGGGCCCGTCGAGGCCGACGACGACCCGAAGGAGCACCGCCTCGGCCTGGTCCCGGGGCAGTTGGGCGATGAGGGCGAGGGCGCGTTCGGTGGAGAGGAGCTCGATGGCCTGCTCGGCGGTGTTGTGGGCGCCCGGCAGGTCGAGGACGTCCTGCTCGGTGCCGGACGGGCGGGGCCGCACCTTCTGCCGGCGCAGCAGGTCGAGGGCGCGGTACCGGGCGATGGTCGCGGTCCAGCCGCGGAACCCGGCGCCGTCGCCGCGGAACCGTCCGAGGTCCCGGGCTATCTCCAGCCAGGCCTCGGCGGCGACGTCCTCCGCCTCGTCGCCGACGAGCCCGCGCAGATAGCCGAGCAGTCCGGGCTGGACGAGCCGGTAGGCAGCGGCGAACGCGCTCTCGTCGCCCTCCTGGGCCCGCGCGACGGCGGCACCCAGCTCCTCGTCGTACTCACGCGTACCACGAGGCTCCCCTCCCTGCCCCAACCGCTTTCCTTCGTACGTCACTCAGGACAGCGGCGCCTCAGCCGTCCACGTTCCCCGAGTCGATCAGCGCCGCTTCGCACAGAAGTGTCACAGGGCGCATTCCGCGGTCCGGCCCGCCGTGCGGCCGGGCAGGGTCAGATAGAAGGTCCGCAGCGACTCCTCGGGGCCGACCTCGTAGCGGTTAACGACCTTGCCCAGCGGGTTCCACACCCGGCCGTCCGGCATCCGCACGCCCACGCGCTGCCCGAAGTAGGCGCGCTGGTGCGCGTCGAGGTCCACCCACACCGCACCGGCCCGCCGGACCAGCACCTCGCCCACGTACGCGCCGAGTGCGAACAGGACGGCGTCCGGGCGTTCGCGCTCCGGGGTTCCCTTGCGCAGTCCGTCGATGAGGAAGTCGACGACGCGCAGGCTGGCGACGGAGTGGTCCAGCGGCAGGCGTGACGAGGCGACGCGCGCGACGAACGCCGTGGCGTGCCGTCTCATGTCGGCGGCCGTCGGATTCTCGCCCTGTGGCATGGTGAGTCCCCCTCAGTTTCGCTCGGTAACTGCCCCAGCGAACAGCGTGACCCGGGCGTCACGGGTTTCTCACATGTCGCTTCTCACACCACAAGTTGCGCGGATTCGTACAACCTTTTGCGCCGTCAGGTCGTCCGGAGCCGCACGTCGACGGTGGCCCGCATCACCGTGCGGGCCGCGTTGCGCAGATCGTCCAGGAAGAGCGCGGCGAGCCGGGGCGTGAACCCGGTGCGGACGACCACCCGGAGCACCCAGGTGTCGGTCATCCCGGTCGGCAGCGGATAGGCCGGGACCTGCCAGCCGCGGGCCCGCATCGCCAGCGCGATCCCGCGCTCGTGCAGCCCGAGCGCGTGGGCGCGGTCGGTGAGGCGGAACGCGAAGGCGGGCAACTCGTCGCCGTCACTGAGGAGTTCGAAGAGGTCGAGGTCGGCGATACCGGCGGCGAGGCCGCGCGCGGTGCGCCGGGACTCCAGGTGCAGGCGGCGCAGCCCGGCGTGCCCGTAGCGGTGGAAGGTGTAGTACTGCGCGGCCACGTGGGAGGCGGGGCGGGTGAAGGTGAGCGAGAAGGTGTTCATCTCGCCGCCCAGGTAGTCGACGTGGTGCACGAGTTCGGCGGGCAGCGCGGCCGCGTCCCGCCACAGCGCCCAGCCGAGCCCGGGGAAGACCTGCCCGTACTTGTGCCCCGAGGTGTTGATGGAGGCGACGCGCGGGAGCTGGAAGTCCCAGAGCAGGTCGGGGTCGAGGAAGGGGGCGACCAGGGCGCCGGACGCGCCGTCGACGTGGACGGGGATGTCGTGCCCGGTGGCCGCCTCGATGCCGTCGAGCGCGAGGCACAGATCGGCGATCGGCTCGTACGACCCGTCGAAGGTGGAGCCGAGGATGCCGACCACGCCGATGGTGCGCTCGTCGCAGTACTCGCCGAGCATCTCCGGGGTGAGGTGCAGGCGGCCGGGCGCGAGCGGGACGAGCCGCGCCTCGACGTCGAAGTAGGAGCAGAACTTCTTCCAGCAGACCTGGACGTTGGCGCCCGCGACGATGTTGGGCCGCTCGGTGTCGCGCCCGGCGTCCCGGCGGCGCCGCTCCCAGCGCCGCTTGAGGGCGAGTCCGGCGAGCATGGCGGCCTCGCTGGACCCGGTGGTCGAGCAGCCGGTGGCGCGGGCCGGGTCGGGGGCGTGCCACAGGTCGGCGAGCATCCGGACGCAGCGCGCCTCCATGTCCGCGACCTGCGGGTACTCCTCGGTGTCGACGAGGTTCTTGTCGGCCGTCTCGGTCATCAGGAGGCGGGCCTCGTCCTCCATCCAGGTGGTGCCGAAGGTGGCGAGGTTCAGACGGCTGCGGCCGTCGAGGAGGAGTTCGTCGCGGATCGCGTCGTAGACGGCGCGGGGCTGGGACTCCTCACGGGGGAACAGGGTCTCGACGGGGGCGGTCTCGGGTGCGGGGAGCGGAGCGGGGACGGGCGCGGAGGTGTAGGACATGACCCGAACCTAGATCGCCGGATGCCCGCTTGACCTGCGTGAATTCACCCACGCGAGGGAGGGGAAACCGAGGCTGTACACATTCTTTGGCTGCCTGATTGGCGAGCTTTAACCCGGCTTGGGCATATGCCTACACCGCTCTTATGCCCGGTCCCGCCGAGTGACGTACGGCACATCCGCACAACGGGTGACGTTCCTCGGCGGTCTTTCGCTGAATAGGACAACTACCCGCGGGACGCGCGGGGCAGGTGTGAACTTCTTCGGTGAACTTCTTCAAGGGGTGGGGCAAGTGAGCCCGCGACATTCGCGCGGTAAGGCGCCGGACACACGCGCCGCGCACGCGTACAAGCCGCTGAGTCTCAGGGGCAGGGTCTGGATCACGGCCGGTGCGGTCGTGCTCGGCGGCGCCGGCGTGGTGACGTACGCGATGGCCGACCCGGGGACCACCGCCGACGGCGTGCCCGCGCACCGGGCCGCGGCCGTGCACACCGTGAGCATGCAGACGAAGGACGACCGCAAGGTCGTGCCGCAGAAGTCGACGCAGCTGTTCAGCGCGGTGACGGTGACCTGGAGCGACCCCGAGGACAAGCTCGACGGCGCGGCCCAGTTCCGCTCGCGCGACGCGGAGTCGGGCGACTGGAGCGCGTGGACGACGCTGCCGAAGGAGACCATCGACGCGGACGGCGCCGAGCGCGAGCGGGCCGCCCTGCGCGGCGGCACCGCGTCCGTGCCGACGAAGGCCGACGCGGACGGCGTCGAGGTGCGGGTGGTCGACGCCGACGGCGAGGCGTCCGGCCTGCCCTCCGGCATGAACGTCAAGCTGATCGACGCGGGCACCGGCTCCGCCAAGGGCACCGGCATCGAGCCGGCCGCGTACTCCGAGGAGACGACGCCCCCGGCCGTCGCCGAGTCCCCGGACCCCTCGGTCTCGACGGCTCCCGAGTCCTCCGCTCCGGAGAGCTCGGCCCCGGCCTCGGACGACCCGAAGGCCGCCACGACCTCCGCCGCGCCCACCACCTCCGCGCCGCAGACGCCGCCCGCGCCCCTCCCGTCGACGGTCGTCAAGCCGCACATCATCACGCAGAAGCAGTGGGGCGCCGGCACCAACTACGACGGCACGCCCACGTACGACACGGAGATCAAGGCCGCCGTCGTCCACCACACCGGCGTCGACTCCGACAACGCGGTGCCCTGCTCCCAGTCCGCCAAGCGGCTGCGCGAGATCCAGCAGGAGCACATCGCCAAGGGCTACTACGACATCGGCTACAACTTCGTCGTCGACCGCTGCGGCCAGATCTTCGAGGGCCGCAGCGGCGGCATGGACCTGCCGGTCCACGGCGCCCACGACTACGGCTTCAACACCGACACCGTCGGCATCTCCTACATCGGCAACTTCGAGACTGCGAAGCCCACCAAGGCCGCGCTCGACGCGATCTCCCGGGTCGTCGCCTGGAAGTTCGGCCAGTACGGCATCGTGCCGACCGACAAGGTGACCCTGACGTCCAACGGCGATCTCGGCACGGACGGCAACAAGGTCCCGCTGGGCCAGACCATCACGCTGCCCCGCGTCTTCGGCCACAAGGACACCAACTCGACGCTCTGCCCCGGCGCGAACCTGTACCCGAAGCTGAGCCGCATCGCCACGCAGGCGGCGGCCCCCGGCATCTCCCACGCGCTGCCCTCGCAGAACCTGACCGGCGACGCCACCACCGACCTCGTCGCGGGCGTCCCGAAGGGCGCGAGCGGCGGCCAGGTCGCCATCGTCCCGGGCGCCACCGCCGGCCCGACGACCACCGGCAAGCTGCTGATCTCGCAGTCCACCGGGGACATCCCGGGCGCGGGCGAGAGCGGCGACGAGTTCGGCGCGTCCACCGCGACCGGTGACGTCAACGGCGACGGCTACACCGACCTCGTCGTCGGCCAGCCCGGCGAGGACGACACCACGGGTCACAAGGACCGCGGCGCCTACACCATCGTGTACGGCCCCGGCTTCACCACCGGCACCGGCGTGAACCTCGACGCGAGCTACGACCTGTCGGGCGCCCGGTTCGGCTCGGCCGTCGCGGTCGGCGACTTCAACGCGGACGGCACGGCCGACGTCTTCGCCGCCTCCAGCGGCTTCGGCGGCACCTGGTCGGCCCGGTACGGCGACGGCTGGGACAGCGACTCCATGGTCACCACCTCCGAGGACAACCTGTCCTACCTGGACGCCACGTCCGGCGACTTCAACCGGGACGGCTACGCGGACGTCGCCCTCAACTACCGCGACGGCGCGAGCCTCGGCAAGGTCGTCTGGTACAAGGGCGGCGCAGGCGGTCTGCGCAAGGCCGCGACGCTCACGGTCAAGGGCGGCCGCTCCATAGCCTCCGGCGACCTCAACGGCGACGGCGTCGACGACATCGTCATCGGCCAGCCGTACACCTCCGAGTCGGCCGCGCACTCCGGCGGCCAGGTCACCGCGGTCTACGGCGCGGCGAGCACCGGCCTCGGCACGAAGGTCACGACGGTCCACCAGTCCACCAGCGGCGTCCCCGGCGCCTCCGAGTCCGGTGACGCCATGGGCGCCTCGGTCGCGGTCGGCGACTACAACGCCGACGGCTACGCGGACGTCCTCACCGGCGCCCCGAACGAGGACATCACCCGCAGCGGCAAGAACCAGTCCAACGCCGGTACGTCGCTGCTCCTGAAGGGCTCCTCGTCCGGCCTGACCGGCACGGGCGCGATCGCCGTCTCGCAGGACGAGCCCGGCGTCCCCGGCTCGACCGAGACGAACGACAACCTCGGCTCGGCGGCGGCGCTCGCCGACCTGTCCGGCTACGGCCGCGCCGACCTGGTGCTCGGCGTCGCGGGCGAGGACACGGGCAACGGCACGCTGCTCTACGTCCCGAGCAACAGCAGCGGCCTCGGCCTGTCGACCGCCAAGTACTACGGCGTGACGCAGATCGGCTCCCCGGCCGGCGCCCGCCTGGGCACCAACCTGGCGCCGTAACCGCACCGCACGAAGCGGCCCCCCTCTGCGCGGAATCTCCGCGGAGAGGGGGGCCGTTCCGTGCCCGCCCGATTTGCGCCCTTGCTTGCGCCGCGCGCGGCGCATGGGTTACTCACTACCTCCCACGGGCGCGGCCCCGGCCGTTGAGGGGGCGGCCGGGTCCGGGCCACGTGCCGCGGCGAAACGTCACATCGCGACGACGCCGAGCCGGTCGAGGAACCGAAAGAACAGCTCCTCCGCCGACGGCTCGGCCTGGGCCCGCAGCACATCGAGCAGCGGCCCGCGCTCGACGGTCCGCCCGCCCTCGCCGGCCCAGGCGACGGCACGCTCGGCGGCGTCGCCCGGCGGCAGGAAGTAGTCCTCCAGGGCGCGCTCGTCACCGCCGATGTACCGCGCCATCGCGGTCCGGCCCAGACAGGTCGTCCAGGCCCCGCCGCTCGGCGCGGCGGCCTCCACCACGGCGCACCGGCTGTCCATGACGTAGGCGAACAGCGCGGGCGCGCCCGTCTCGGCGGCGAGGGTGTTCATGCCGCCGGGATCCGGCGCCTGCTCCCCGTCGGCCCCGCCGCCCGGGCACTCCCACACCTGCCAGCCCCCGGCCCGCTCCTCCAGGAGCGTCAGCGCGTCGCGGACCCCGCCCAGCGCGTCCAGTTCCTTGAGCGGTCGTTCGCTTCTGGCCACCACGTAGTAGCCCCAGTAGCCCATGCCCGTGCCCCCGTCCCGGTGTTCATCGCGGCCCGGGCCGAATACACCACAGGCGTACGGGACTTCGCCACCGGAAACGCAAACTGGGACAGCCTGCCCCTCAGCCGTCGAGCCGGTCGGCCAACTCCTTGAACTGCGTCCAGGTCAGCTCGGGCCTGTCCGCGTCCCACAGCTTCTGCACCGTGGCCCGCAGCGGCATCCTGATGCCCCGCGCGACCTGCTCCTGCGTCTGCGACTGCGCGAGGTCGCACCAGACGGCGAAGGAGCCGCCGAGGATCTGGTCGTCGTACTTCTCGGGGACCGGGCGGGTGCCGCGCACCACCAGCGGGGTCCAGCTCTCGTAGATCCGCTCCCCCGTCGGATAGACGAAGGTGTTGGGCTGGCCGAGGACGTAGTAGAGGTACTCGTCGTTGTAGTTGGTCAGCTTCCGTCCGGCGCTCAGATAGGAGACGGGGTCGCGCGCCCCGATCTCCTTGCCCGTCCAGTACGCGACCTCCAGCTTCTTGTCCGCCTCGACGACCCCGCCGGTGAAGAACCCGTCGTTCCACGCCTTCAGGCGGCGGTCGAAGGGCTTCATGGTCGCGGCGCGGTCGTTCAGCCAGCCCTGGGCGAGGTCCTGGACGCGCGCGTTCGCCCCGTACTTCTGGCGTGCGGCGCGTGCCAGCTGCGGGAAGGACGCCTCCGGGTTCGTCCGCGTCAGCGCCTGGTACTCGTCGCCGCCCAGATGCCAGTAGGCGCCCTTGAACAGGCCCGCGTACTCCTTCAGGAGGTCGTCGACGATGTCGGCCGCGGCCGGCTCGGAGATGTCGATGGCGCCGCGCGTGGCCACCCCGCCCACGTCGCGCAGCTGGAGGTCGGGGTGGGCCTTGATGACGGCGCCCAGGTGCCCCGGCGAGTCGATCTCCGGCACGACGGTGACGTGCCGCTGCTCGGCGAGCGCCAGGATCTCCCGCACCTGCGCCTTGGTCAGGTGCTCGGAGGAGACGATCTCGGGGTGCGAGTCGGACTCGATGCTGAAGGACTGGTCGTCGGAGAAGTGCAGCCCGAGCTGGTTGAACTTCAGGTCGCCGAGCTCCCGGACCCGGTCCTTGATCCAGGCGGCCGAGAAGTGCTTGCGCGCCATGTCGAGGCTGAACCCGCGCTGCGGCTTGGCCGGCTCGTCCGCGACGACGCCCTCGGGCGCGGTGCCCCCGTCGTGCACCTCCTGCTTGAGGGTGCGCGTGCCGTAGAAGACGCCGGTGTCCCGCGGCGCGACGATCCGCACCGTGCCGTCCGCGACGGTCATCCGGTACGACTCCGCGCCCGCGCCGGACGCCCCGCCGAGGGCCAGCTCCACATCGCCCGGGCCCGCCTGCGCGTCCTCGCCCGCGTACGTCAGGTCCAGCTCGCCGGCGATCAGCCGCCCCTCGTCGGCCAGCGCGCCGTCGCGCACGACGACCCGCCCGCCGTCCGGCTTCCAGCCGGGCCCGTGCGCCGGAGTGAAGTCCCGCACCGCGGGGATCGTGCGCGGGGGCGTGGAGAGCGGATAGGACCGGCTGGGCGACGGGGACGACGGGGCCGCGGAGGACTCCCGCGCGGCCGTCCCGCCCGCGTCGTCCCCGTCCGGCCACAGCAGCACAGCCCCGACGACTCCGGCGGCCACCACCACGGCCGCCCCCACGAGGACCTTTCGCTCACTGCCCATACAACCCGGCTCCGATCTGCGCCCCGAAGGGGCGCGGGGAACTGCGCGACCGGCCGTTCTCGGCCCGCGGTCGCAGACTCATCGTGGGCGCCACGGCGCGCGGGCGCAGACCGACGGGGACCTCGCCCGTCCACTTCAAGCCATCAAACTCCCCGTCCGGGTGAAATTCGCGCATCCGTCGGACACTCGCAATCAAGCCTCGTTAGCGTTACGCCACAAACAAACTCCGCTTCATCGCACAACCCGATGAGGCGCCGCGCCGTCAGAATGACCGAAGCAGTCATCAGAATGGCCGGAGCACCCCGCACCGCCGATCCCAGCCGCCGGAGGCACCCGCTGTCCGCGCACCGCCCCCCTCTCGGCCCCGACCGCCTGCCCATACCGGCGCAGGTCACACCGCACGAGGGACTCACCAGGCTCAACGCGCTGCCGCGGCACGCCGCCGAACAGGCCCTGCACACCTGCTGCGCCAGCCGCGCCTGGGCGCAGCGGCTCGCCGCGCACCGCCCGTACCCGGACCTCGACGCGCTGCTCGCGGCGGCCGACGAGGCGTCGTACGACCTCAGGCCCGCCGACATCACCGAGGCGCTGGTCCGCGAGAGCCTGCCGCTGCCGCCGGTCGCCGCCGTCTACTCGGCCGCGCACACCGCGCTCGCCGCGGCGCACGCCGCCTACCAGGACCGCTTCGGGCACGCCTTCGTCGTCTGCCTGGACGACACGGCGCCCGACGAGGCCCTCGACCACCTGCTCAGCGCCCTGCGCGACCGCCTGGGCAACGACCGGGAGGAGGAGCGGGTGCTCGCCGCCGACGAGCTGCGGCGACTCGCCCGGGGGCGCATCGTCCGCCTGGTCCGGAACTTCCCGGATCTGCTGAGCGTCCAGGAGCGCCCGCATCCCGCGGCGGCCCCGGCGGCGGCGGACCGTACAGCTGAGCGGCAAAGCGTCGGCAATAGCCCGTACGTGCCTGTTTGATTGCCTGTTTGATCACACCGGAGGCCCCCGGGCGAGCGAGCCGACAACTCGTCGATACGATGACGAGCGGCCGGTGGACCGTACCCGGCCGGGCCCGACCGACACCGAAGCCGGCGCGGCCCTCAGTCCCCGCTCCCGGAGGGTTCTTCCGTGCCGGCTGGAACGCTGTACCGCGGCCGGGAAGGCATGTGGTCGTGGGTGGCTCATCGAGTCACCGGTGTCCTCATTTTCTTCTTCCTGTTCGTACACGTCCTGGACACCGCTCTCGTCCGCGTCTCCCCCGAGGCGTACGACGATGTTGTCTCCACCTACAAGACGCCGATCGTCGCGCTGCTGGAGTACGGCCTCGTCGCCGCCATCCTCTTCCACGCGCTCAACGGCCTGCGTGTCATCGCCGTCGACTTCTGGTCGAAGGGCCCGCGCTACCAGAAGCAGATGCTCTGGACCGTCGTGGGCATCTGGGTCGTCCTGATGGTCGGGGCCCTGTACCCCGTCCTCGGCCACGCCGTCCGTGAACTCTTCGGGAGCTGAGGCCAGACCATGTCTGCAAACAACTCAGTCGCTGACACCACCTCCGCCACCTCCGGCGTCGGCCCCGTCGAGGGCGTCTCGCTCTACGACGTCGACAACCCCGCGCCGTACATCGAGGCCCCGCGCAAGCGCACCTCGAAGACCCCGCGCTCCACGCGCGGCAACTTCGAGATGGCCGCCTGGCTGTTCATGCGCCTGTCGGGTGTCGTCCTGGTCGTCCTGGTCCTCGGCCACCTGCTGATCCAGCTCGTGCTCGACGGCGGCGTCTCCAAGATCGGCTTCGCCTTCGTGGCCGGCCGCTGGGCGTCCCCGTTCTGGCAGGGCTGGGACCTGCTGATGCTGTGGCTCGCGATGCTGCACGGCGCCAACGGCCTGCGTACCGTCATCAACGACTACGCCGAGCGCCCCAACGCCCGTATGTGGCTGAAGGGCCTGCTGTACGCCGCGACGGTCTTCACCGTCCTGCTGGGCACGCTGGTGATCTTCACCTTCGACCCCAACATCCGTTAAAGCCGAGGCGAGCGAAACCGTGAAGATTCACAAGTACGACACCGTCATCGTCGGCGCCGGCGGCGCGGGCATGCGCGCGGCCATCGAGTCGACGAAGCGCAGCCGCACCGCCGTGCTGACCAAGCTGTACCCCACCCGCTCCCACACGGGCGCCGCGCAGGGCGGCATGGCCGCCGCGCTGGCGAACGTGGAGGAGGACAACTGGGAGTGGCACACCTTCGACACGATCAAGGGCGGCGACTACCTGGTCGACCAGGACGCCGCCGAGATCCTGGCGAAGGAGGCCATCGACTCGGTCCTCGACCTGGAGAAGATGGGCCTGCCGTTCAACCGCACCCCGGACGGCACCATCGACCAGCGCCGCTTCGGCGGTCACTCCCGTAACCACGGCGAGGCGCCGGTCCGCCGGTCCTGCTACGCCGCGGACCGCACGGGCCACATGATCCTCCAGACGCTGTACCAGAACTGCGTGAAGGAGGGCGTGGAGTTCTTCAACGAGTTCTACGTCCTGGACCAGCTCCTCGTCGAGGAGGACGGCGTCAAGAAGTCCGCCGGTGTGGTCGCCTACGAGCTGGCCACCGGCGAGATCCACGTCTTCCAGGCGAAGTCGGTCATCTACGCCTCGGGCGGCACCGGCAAGTTCTTCAAGGTGACGTCGAACGCGCACACGCTGACCGGTGACGGCCAGGCCGCGTGCTACCGGCGCGGGCTGCCGCTGGAGGACATGGAGTTCTTCCAGTTCCACCCGACCGGCATCTGGCGCATGGGCATCCTTCTCACGGAAGGCGCCCGTGGTGAGGGCGGCATCCTCCGCAACAAGGACGGCGAGCGCTTCATGGAGAAGTACGCGCCGGTCATGAAGGACCTCGCGTCCCGTGACGTCGTCTCCCGCTCCATCTACACCGAGATCCGCGAGGGTCGCGGGTGTGGCCCCGAGGGCGACCACGTCTACCTGGACCTGACGCACCTCCCGCCGGAGCAGCTCGATGCCAAGCTGCCCGACATCACCGAGTTCGCGCGCACGTACCTCGGCATCGAGCCCTACACGGACCCGATCCCGATCCAGCCGACCGCGCACTACGCCATGGGCGGCATCCCGACGAACGTCGAGGGTGAGGTCCTCGCGGACAACACCACCGTCGTCCCCGGTCTGTACGCCGCCGGTGAGGTGGCCTGCGTGTCGGTGCACGGCGCCAACCGCCTCGGCACCAACTCGCTGCTCGACATCAACGTCTTCGGGCGTCGTGCGGGCATCGCGGCCGCCGAGTACTCCCACACGGCTCAGTTCGTCGAGCTGCCGGAGAACCCGGCGTCGCTGGTGGAGGCTCAGGTCGAGCGGCTGCGCGACTCCACGGGCACCGAGCGCGTCGCGGTCCTGCGCAACGAGCTGCAGGAGTGCATGGACGCCAACGTGATGGTGTTCCGCACCGAGCAGACGATCAAGACGGCCGTCGAGAAGATCGCCGAGCTGCGCGAGCGTTACCTGAACGTCTCGATCCAGGACAAGGGCCGGCGCTTCAACACCGACCTCCTGGAGGCCATCGAGCTGGGCAACCTGCTCGACCTGGCCGAGGTCATGGCGACCAGCGCGCTCGCCCGCAAGGAGTCCCGCGGCGGTCACTACCGCGAGGACTTCCCGAACCGCGACGACGTCAACTTCATGCGCCACACCATGGCGTACCGCGAGGTCGGCGACGACGGCACGGAGACGATCCGTCTCGACTACAAGCCGGTCGTCCAGACCCGCTACCAGCCGATGGAGCGTAAGTACTGATGGCTACTCCGACCATGGACAAGCTCGAGGCGCTCGAGGCGGACAACGGCTCGCACCTCATCACGGTCACCTTCCGGATCCGCCGGTTCAACCCGGAGGTCTCGGCCGAGTCGACCTGGGAAGATTTCCAGCTGGACATCGACCCCAAGGAGCGTGTCCTCGACGCCCTCCACAAGATCAAGTGGGACCTGGACGGGTCGCTGACCTTCCGCCGGTCCTGCGCGCACGGCATCTGCGGGTCCGACGCGATGCGCATCAACGGCAAGAACCGCCTTGCCTGCAAGACGCTCATCAAGGACATCAACCCCGAGAAGCCGATCACGGTCGAGGCCATCAAGGGCCTCACCGTGCTGAAGGACCTCGTGGTCGACATGGACCCGTTCTTCCAGGCGTACCGGGACGTCATGCCGTTCCTGGTCACCAAGGGGAACGAGCCGACGCGTGAGCGCCTTCAGTCCGCCGAGGACCGTGAGCGCTTCGACGACACCACCAAGTGCATCCTGTGCGCCGCGTGCACGTCGTCCTGCCCGGTGTTCTGGAACGACGGCCAGTACTTCGGTCCTGCCGCGATCGTGAACGCCCACCGCTTCATCTTCGACTCGCGTGACGAGGCCGGGGAGCAGCGCCTGGAGATCCTCAACGACCGTGACGGTGTGTGGCGTTGCCGCACCACCTTCAACTGCACGGACGCCTGCCCGCGTGGCATCGAGGTCACCAAGGCGATCCAGGAAGTGAAGCGCGCGCTGATCACGCGCCGCTACTGACCTTCCGGTCGTCGTGACGTGGCCGTGGGCCCCGCTCCCCCCGTGGGAGCGGGGCCCACGCCCGTTCAGGACCGCGTCAGCGGCGTATCTGGCTCAGGATCGTCGGGTCGGTGATCTTCGTGTCCTCGGCGAGCAGCAGCGCCTTGCTGAGGACGACGGCCAGCACCCGGTCGCCCTCGAAGGGCAGATAGCCGGTGTCGGCGCCCGCGCCGCCGGACTTCGGCACGATGCACAGGTACTGGTCGTTGGGCGTCATCAGGATGTTGCCCGAGCCCAGGTGGATCTTGTACGTGTGCAGCTCGCCCTTGACGTGCAGGAAGCGGCCTTCGAGGTGGCAGCGGTCGGCGATCGCGAGCCGCGGCACGAGGCGCTCCAGGAGGGCGCGGCGGGTCTCGGCGCTCTGGTTCAGCTCACCGAAGCCGTACGAGGTCCAGTACTCCCGGAAGCGGCCGCCGGGGCCGCCGTCCTGCCACGTCGGATCGTTGCCCACGCTGGCCACGCCCACGAACAGGTCGACGTCGCGCAGCACTTCGGAGAGGACCAGCTCCGGTATCGCGGTGAGCGGCAGCGGCTCGACCGGCTCCGCGCCGTCGCGCAGCCACATGCGGTATTCGCCGCCGCAGCAGTGCGCCGAGTTCTCCGGGGCGTCGATCGGGTAGAAGCGGACCTGGTCGGTGCGCAGCCGGAGATAGCTGCCCGACTCGGTGGTGTCGACGCCGTACTCCTGGCCCTCGCCCTCGATCCAGTACTCGGCGCGCAGCCCCCACTGCGGCAGCTCGCGGGTCGCGGGCGGCGCCTCGTCGTCCACGCACAGCCGCAGCTTGTTCCGCCAGCCGCGGACCGCGGCGAGGGAGTGGAACTGGTGCTGGCGGACGATGTGCGCCGCGAACCGGTTCGAGTACGTGCCCGTGGCGCGCTCGGCGTCGGTGAGCAGGTACACCTCGCGGTGGGCCTGCTTGAAGGGCTGGGTGACCTTGTGCCGCTCCAGCCAGTCCCGCCAGGCGACGACCTCGGCGGGGTCGCGGCCGACGGGGTGCCAGAGGGTGACCTCCGTACCGGTGGTGACGGGGTCGTCGGTGAGGGTGCGCAGCTCCCCGTCGGCGAAGCCGGCCGGAGTGCCGTCCACGGTCCACAGCAGTCGGCGGGCGAGGGCGCCGACCAGCGGGTGGTCGAGGTACCGCTCGCGCCAGGCGGCGTGGGACCAGACGCGGCGGGCGAGGAACTGCCGGTCCAGGCGCTCCACTTGGGCGCTGAGCATCTTGTCGATGTCCTTGACGGCCGCCTTGAGCTCCTTCAGCTCGTCGGCGTGGTCGCGGCGGACGGCGGCGGGGACGGACTTCACGCTCTTGCCGGTGGCGCTCACCCAGCCGAGGACGGCCTTGGTGCCGCGCACCTCCAGCCGGGCGGTGACATCGCCGAGTCGTGTCTCGCTGCGGCCGACCTCGGTGAGCCCGTAGGCCGGTACGGCCAGCTCCTCGATCTCCTCGCGGGTCAGGCCCATGGCGGTCGCGCGGGCGTCGAGGGCGGCCTCCAGGAGCTTGACGGTGGCCTTGTAGGTGAGACGGGTGGCCAGCCGGGCCAGCTCGGCGAGGGCGGGCTCGCTGTCGATCCTCGCCAGCGCGTTGACCCCCGCGTTCGCCACCTTCGGGTTGACCGGGCCGAGGCCCGGCACCTTCTTGAGCGCGGTCTCGACGAGCGCGCCGAGCGCGCGGGCGGTGTCCGGGTGGGCGGGCAGGAGGGCGAGGATCCAGGTGAGGCCGCGCAGCGCGTTGGCGTTGAACGGGTCCCAGGTCAGGTTCGTGTCCGGCCCGTACCGGTAGGCGTTGAGCTCGAAGGTGCGGGGGCGGCCGGCGAGCGGCAGCCAGTCGAGCACCGCCGTCCGCACGGCCTCGGCGCCGAGCGGCTCGACGAGGGCGAGCGCGGCCGCGTCCCACTTGGCGGTGGGCTTCGCCGAGGTCGCCGTCGCCGCGTGGGCGAGCAGCGCCTGCCAGGCGTCGTCGTCGGTGGCGTGGGCCAGGGCGCGCTCGGCCCACTGCTCCCCCACGCTCAGCACCGGGTCCGTCAGCTTCCTGGCCAAGGCGGTCGTCTCCCGGTCGCTGTAGGTCTCCAGGGCGCATCGGCGTACGTACGCCACCACGGGCGCGGACAGCGGGCGGCCGGCGGCGAGCTCGGCCCCGGCGACCGCCGCCACGCCGTTCCCGTACGACACCGGGGGCTCCAGGCCGAAGCGCTCCAGCTCGGCGGTCCGCTCGGCCGCGAGCGGGTCGCCGGGCAGGTCCGCGCCGACGGCGGTCAGCAGGCGCAGCACCTGCGGCCGGGCGTGCTCGTCGGCGCGGTGCTTCGGGTGCAGCCGGCGCAGTTCCTGTGCCGTGCGGGCCCGCAGGGCGGTGTCGAGCGACTCCACGAACGCGACGATCCGGTTCCACACGTCCGCGCTGTGCCCCTCTCTGGTCGTCGCCGCGTCCAGCGCTTCCCGCGCGAGCGCGGCGGCGTCCAGCGCGGCCGCGTGGTCCCGCACCCTCCCCAGCCGGATCTGCATCTTCACGCTCAGCCACCCACCAGCGCGACGAGCTTCAGGAACGTGACCTCGGCGCCGAGCCCCAGCTCGATCTCCTCGTCCGGGTCGGTGAACTGGCGGTCGCCGACCAGCACCAGGAAGCCGTTCCCCCCGAACGCCGTCAGGGCGCGGGCCGCCTGGGCCTCCGGGTCGATGCGGCGCGGGGTGCGCAGCGCGTACCCGTTCAGCACGCGCTCCGTGTGCTCCGGCTGGACCAGGCCCTGGAACACCTGGTCGGACCCGCGTGCGTTGAACTCCGACACCTCCTGGAAGACCCGCCGCCGGATCAGCTCCCGCACGGTGAGCCGCTCCTCGGCGATCTCCAGGCCGAAGGCCGTGTCCCTGTCCCCTGCTGTCGTCTCGTCGACGAACGTCACTCTCCCCATGACCAGGACCGTACGGGCCACCACTGACAATCGGCCCGCCCCCGCTGCACGTCTTTTGACCGACTCGACCGCTAATCTGACGGAATGTCACCTGACAATCGACTCGATGCCCTGGGCGTCCTCGGCTTCGACAACGCCCTGCTCCCCGTCGGCGACCTCGGCGAGGCCGTCGCCTTCTACGAGCGCGCCGGTTTCTCCGTGAAGGTGCGCTTCGACGAGGCGGGGATCGCCCTGCTCGGCGCCGGCAAGGAGACCCCGGGGCTGCTGCTGCGCGCCGAGGAGGAGTTCGGGCACCGCTCCCCCGCGTGGCCCGCGGCGCGGCTGTGGCTGGAGGTGCGCGACGCGCGGGCCGCGGGGAAGCAGTTGACCGCGGCCGGGATCGACCTCCTCGACCCGCCCTTCTCCACCTCCACCGGATACGTCGTCGAGTTCGCCGACCCGTGGGGCAACGTCATCGGCTTCACCGACTACCTCAAGCGCCCGGAACTGGCCCGCACTTGAGACCCGCGTCACGTCCGGCCCCGTAGGGCGACACTCGCTTGAACGTGTTCAAAAACAGGGCTACATTCATCCCTGTCAGCGTTTTTGAACGCGTTCAAGGAGGGTGGGGCATGGACCTCACAGTCGTCGCGTACGTCGTCTATCTCGTCGTCAGCATCGGACTGACCGTCTGGGTGGCACGCACCCTGAGCCGTAACGGCCGGATCTTTCTCTCCGACGTGCTGCACGGCGACGAGAAGCTGGCGGACGCCGTCAACCACCTTCTGGTGGTCGGCTTCTACCTGGTGAACCTCGGCTTCGTGGCCCTCTACCTGAGCGGCGACGAGAACATCACCACCACGCGCCAGGTCTTCGAGTCCCTGTCGACGAAGCTCGGCGTCGTCCTGCTCGTGCTCGGCGCGATGCACCTGGGGAACGTCTACGTCCTCAACAAGATCCGGCGCCGCGGGCTCATGGAGCGTGAGCAGCGGCCGCCGGTCCCGCCGCAGGGGTGGGCCGCTCCGGCGGCCGGGATGTGAGTGCGGTGGGAGTCACGGGGGAATCGGGGGAGACGGACCGGGACGCCCGGGGGGACGTCCCGGTCCGCCGGCTCACGGTGCTGTACGACGCCGAGTGCCGGCTCTGCACCTTCGTGCGGAACTGGCTGGTGAAACAGCGGCAGTTGGTGCCGCTCGATCTGGTCCCGGCCGGGCACGGGCGGGCCCGGCGGCTCTTCCCGGACCTGGATCACGCGGCGACGCTCGGCGAGATCACCGTGATCGCCGACGGCGGGCAGGTCTACCGGGGCCAGGCCGCCTGGGTCGTGTGCATGTGGGCGCTGCGCGAGTACCGGCCCACCGCGCACCGGATGGCGACGCCCACCGGGATGAAGGTCGCCAAGCAGATGGTGCTCAGGGCCGCCAGGTACCGGGAGGCCCAGTGGGGCGCGCAGGCCGGGGGCGGGGCCCACCGGCGTGCGGACGGCTGGCGGTACGACCCGGACGGCGGCTGGTTCCACGACGCCTACGGGTACGGGGAGCAGCGGGCCGCACCGGCCGCCGGGTGCGACAGCGGCTGCCGCACGGCCGATTAGGCTCAGCGGCGTGGCAGCAGAGAAGACCGTGAAGAGCGAGCAGACGCGGGCGCTGATCCTGGAGACCGCGATGCGGCTGTTCCGGGAGCGGGGCTACGACAAGACCACGATGCGGGCGATCGCCCAGGAGGCCGGGGTCTCGGTCGGCAACGCGTACTACTACTTCGCGGGCAAGGAACACCTCATCCAGGGGTTCTACGACCGGATCGCCGCCGAGCACCAGGCGGCGGTCCGGTCCGTGCTCGACACGGAGACCGATCTGGAGAAGCGGCTCGCGGGGGTGCTCGGCGTCTGGCTGGAGATCGCGGAGCCGTACCACGAGTTCGCGGCGCAGTTCTTCAAGAACGCGGCCGATCCGGAGTCGCCGCTCAGCCCGTTCTCGCCCGAGTCGGAGCACGCGCGGCAGGCGGCGATCTCCGTGCACCAGGAAGTGCTCGCCGGTTCCAGGGCGAAGGTGCCGGCCGAACTCCGCGAGATCCTGCCGGAGTTGATGTGGCTGTCGCAGATGGGCCTCGTGCTGTACTGGGTCTTCGACTCCTCCGAGGGCCGGGAGCGCAGCCGGCGCCTGGCCGGGCGGGGTGCGCGGCTGACGACGCGGGGGGTGGCGCTGGCCCGGTTCCGGGTGCTGCGGCCGCTCGTGCTGGAGGTGCACGAGCTGTTCACGGACTTCCTGCCGGGGATGACGCGGCCGAGGACGCCGGAGTACCCGTGATCCCCGTACATCCCGTAGACCGACCCCTCTTACCTTTACCTCAGCTTTGAGCTGTACCTTCGCGGGATGCCCGGCACAGCCTCGTCCCCGCAGCAACCGTCGTCCTCCCGGTTCAGCCGTCGCGCCGCGCTCGGCCTCGGCGCCGGGGCGGCCGCCGCGCTCGCCCTGCCCGCGCAGCGGGCGTCCGCCGCTCAGGTCGTGGGCGGTGCGCGGCTCGGCGCGTCCGGGGTGCAGGTGCGGCGCGGTGCCGGTGCGCCGAAGGTGCCCGGGCTCAAGGCCCGCGCGTGGCTCGTCGCCGACAACGACAGCGGTGAGGTGCTGGCCTCCTACAACGCGCACAAGGCGCTGGCCCCCGCCTCCACCCTGAAGATGCTCTTCGCCGACACCGTCCTGCCCAAGTTCCACAGCACCGACAAGCACAAGGTGACCGCCGCGGACCTGGCCGGAATCCCGTACGGGTCCAGCCTCGTCGGCATCCAGGCCGGGACCACGTACACCGTCCACCAGTTGTGGCAGGGCGTCTTCCTGCGCTCCGGGAACGACGCCGTGCACGTCCTCGCCCACATGAACGGCGGCGTCGACGAGACCGTCGCGCAGATGCAGGCCCGCGCCGCCGATCTCCAGGCCGGTGACACCCATGTCGTCAGCCCCGACGGGTTCGACCACAAGGGGCAGCTCTCCTCCGCGTACGACCTCACGCTCTTCGCTCGCGCGGGGCTGAAGAACGACGACTTCCGCGGGTACTGCTCCACGCGCGTCGCCGATTTCCCCGCGGGTGGCTCCAAGACGTTCCAGATCCAGAACACCGACCGGCTGCTGACCGGGCAGGGGGTGACCCCGTACCGGGGGCTGATCGGCGTCAAGAACGGCTACACCACCAACGCGGGGAACACCTTCACGGGTGCCGCCACCCGTGACGGGCGGACGCTGCTGGTGACCGTGATGCATCCCGGGGCCGGGGCCGAGGTGTACGAGGAGACGGCCGCGCTGCTCGACTGGGGGTTCTCGGCCTGGGCTCGGGTGAGTGCGGTCGGGGAGCTGGTCGTGCCGTTGAGCGAGCAGCCCAGGTCTTCGGCGTCGCCGGCTGCCGGGGCGCTGGCCTCCGGCGGTGGGTCCGGTTCCGCCGAGCATCGGGAGGAGTGGGCGCTCGGGGGGTCTGCCGCGGTGGCTGCACTGGCGGGCGGGAGTCTGCTGGCTCTGCGCCGCCGACGCCCTACCGGGCGCCGGCGCGCGTAGGGATCGGTTCCGCCCCATCACCGGGCACGCGCCGCGCCCCGGCCGGTCGCGCAGTTCCCCGCGCCCCTGGGTAGCACTTCGTCCGCGGCTCTCGTCGTGGCTGATCGCGCAGTTCCCCGCGCCCCTGAGTCGTTCGTCGTGCGCGCGCCGGTGGCCGCTTCCCGCGCAGTTCCCCGCGCCCCTGAGGCATGCGCTGCGCGCAGCCTCCCCTACAGAGGCTGCGGCTCCGCCGCGCCTCTGTCGATGAGATGCCGCACGAAGTGCGCATCTCAGGGGCGCGGGGAACTGCGCGACCAGCCACGACGGTGGCGCGCGTGACGAACAACCCAGGGGCGCGGGGAACTGCGCGAGCAGCCACGGCGGTGGCGCGCGTGAAGGACTGCCCAGGGGCGCGGGGAACTGCGCGAGCAGCCACGGCGGTGGCGCGCGTGGCGGGATGTCGGGGGTGGTCAGGAGCGGATCAGGGCCCAGGTTGTTCTGCCGTGGGGGCCCCGGTGCCAGACGCCCCAGGTCTCGGCCAGGGCGTCGAGCAGGCGAAGACCCCGGCCGATGCCGTCGTGGACCCCCGCGTCCGACACCTCGATGAAGCACGAGCCGTCCGCGAGCACCGTCACCGCGACCTCGAACTCACGCTCCCGCACAGGACCGTGCCGCACGGCGTTGGTCGCCAGCTCGGACACGAGCAGAACCGCGGTGTCCAGCGCTTCAGCCGGCGCTGTGTGCCCCCAGACCGCGAGATGATCGCGCACCCGCAACCGCGCGAGCCCCACCGAGGCCGGGTGCCGGGGCAGTCTGAACGCACTGCGCCGCAACACACGTAGCCACCTCCCCCTCGTCCGTCGCCGCAACCGCACAGCCGCGACACAAGATGCTGGGGCATGGACACGCTGAGTGCCAGTGCGGTCACCGACAGCGCGTCGGTATTCGGTCAGGCCTGACGGGACGCCAGCTCGACGACCGTGATGTCGGACGGCGCCCCCACCCGCACCGGCGGCCCCCAGGCCCCGGCGCCCCGGCTGACGTAGAGCTGCGTGTCGCCGTAGGTGTCCAGGCCCGCGAGGGTCGGATTGGCCGCGTCGGCGACGAAGTTGCCGGGCCAGAGCTGTCCGCCGTGGGTGTGGCCGGAGAGCTGGAGGTCGACGCCGTGCTTCACGGCCTCGTGGATCATCACGGGCTGGTGGGCGAGGAGCACGGCGGCGCGGGAGGTGTCGCGGTCGCCGAGCGCCTTGGCGTAGTCGGGGCCCTCGCCGTAGTTCTCGCCGCTGATGTCGTTGACGCCCGCGAGGTCGAAGGCGCCCATCTCCACCCGGGCGTTGGCCAGCGGCCGCATCCCGATCTCGCGGACGTGCGCCACCCACGGGTCGGCGCCGGAGAAGTACTCGTGGTTGCCGGTGACGAAGTACGTGCCGTGGCGGGAGCGGAGGCGGGCGAGCGGGGCCACGGCGGGCGCGAGGTCCTCGACGCTGCCGTCGACCAGGTCGCCGACGACCGCGATCAGATCGGGCTGGGTGCCGTTGACGATGTCGACGACCCGCTCGGCGAAGCCCCGGCCGAGCACCGGGCCGAGGTGCACGTCGCTGACCACGGCGATCCTGAACCCGTGGGCGGCGCGCGGCAGTTTGGCCAGCGGGACGGTCACCCGCTTCACCTTCGGCCCGCGCAGCACCCCGTACGCGCCGTTGCCGACGATCCCCGCGGCGGCCACTGCGGAGGCGGCGCCCACGGTCCGGGCGAGGACGAGCCGCCGGGTGGGAGCGGCGACGGGGGCAGGTTCGGACGCGGCCTCCGGTTCCGGCTCAGGCGCCTCGGGCGCGGGCTCGGAACCACCCGCGCGCCGGTCGAGCACCCGCCGCAGCAGTGGCCGTACCGCCTCCCCCACCAGCAGCGCGAGCAGCAGGTAGAGGGCGAACGCCATCCACAGGAATCCCGGCCAGGCGAGCGCCCGTTGCAGCGGGAACGGCGCTCCGGCCCGCTCGGCGGCCAGCGCCGCGAACATCAGGACCGGACCCGCCACGAACACGGCGGCGCCCAGGCGTCTGGGCCACCCCGGTCCGGCCGTCGAGGCCCGTACGAGGCGCCGGTACGCGTAGTAGTGCAGCCCGGCGAACGCCGCGAGCACGACGACGGCGACGAGGACGAGGACGACGACCATGCCCGGCCGCCGCTACGGAGTGCCGCGCAGGGCACGCACGCCACGGAACCCGATCACTCCGACCACCGTCCCCAAGACAAAGGAGACGATCGCGAGGGTCAGGTGCACCCAGAAGTACGCGGTCGGGTCCCCGGCGTCGTCGAAGGCGAGGCCGCTGCCGTCCTTCCACAGATTCTTGGCGAAAGTGATCCAGATGATCCATGACCACACCCCGAAGGCGAGCAGGAACCAGGAGACGGGGCGACTGAGCTTCATGCGTTCAGTATCGCCAGCGCGCGCCGCGCACCGCCGCCGGGGTGGGGCGGCGCGGACACAGGACACCTCGGCGGAGACTTACGGGCCAGGTACCTGTACGTTCTCGTCCGTGTCTGCCCATGAGTCGTACGTCACCTCGTACCTGAAGAAGTCCGCGCTCGTCCTCTCGGCCTGTGGCCTGACGCTGGCCGGGATCGCTCCCGCCGCGGCGGCCGCGGACAAGAAGGACGACAAGCCCCCGGCGTCCATGTCGGACGTCGGCGGTGCCCGTCTCGCCAAGGCGGGCACCCAGGTGGAGCTCGGCGCCGGCGCCCCGGTGCTGCCCAAGGACCTGACGGCGAAGTCGTGGATCGTCAGCGACGCCGAGTCCGGCGAGGTGCTGGCCTCGCACAACGCGCACTGGAAGCTGCCGCCCGCGAGCACCCTGAAGATGCTGTTCGCGGACACGGTCCTGCCCCGGTTCCCGAAGACGACGACGCACAAGGTCGTCCCCTCCGACCTGGCGGGCATGGGCGCGGGCTCCAGCCTCGTCGGCGTCAAGGAGGGCTTCACGTACACCGTCCACGATCTGTGGCTGGGCGTCTTCCTGAAGTCCGGCAACGACGCGGTGCACGTGCTGTCGGCCATGAACGGCGGCGTCCCGCAGACCGTGCAGGACATGCAGGCCAAGGCCGACGAGTTGCAGGCGCACGACACGCACGTGGTCAGCCCCGACGGCTACGACATGCCGGGCCAGACCTCGTCCGCGTACGACCTGACGCTGTTCGCCCGCTCCGGGCTGCACGACGAGGACTTCCGCGAGTACGCGGCGACGGCGCGGGCCAAGTTCCCCATGAAGCAGAAGAAGGGGAAGACGACCGAGCGCTTCGAGATCCAGAACACCAACCGGCTGCTCACCGGGGACTACGGCATCTCGCCGTACAAGGGCATCGCGGGCGTCAAGAACGGCAACACGACCAACGCGGGCGCGACCTTCACCGGTGTCGCCCAGCGCGGCGACAAGAAGCTGCTCGTCACCGTGATGAACCCCAGCTCCAGGGAGTCCTTCGCGGTCTACAAGGAGGCCGCGCGCCTGCTCGACTGGGGATTCGAGGCCGACGGCAAGGTCTCCCCGGTCGGCCATCTGGTGCTGGCGAAGACGGCCGCCGCGCCGTCGGGCTCGGCCGCGCCGAAGGGCGACGCGGGTCCCGCGAAGCCGAACGCGCACGCGGCGGTCACCTCGACGAGCGGTTCCAGCGGAGTCGGGATCGCGCTGGCGATCACGGGCGGGTCGCTGGTGGTGCTGGCCGCCGCGGTGTTCGTGGTGCGGAAGAAGTGGCCTGCTCAGAAGCGGAGCTGACGCCGGTCGCCGACCACGCGGCGCAGAACAGCAGCAGTTTCGCCGTGAAGTTGATCCACAGCAGCAGGGCGACCGGCGTGCCGAACGCGCCGTACATGCTCTTCGCGGCGACGCCCTTGATGTAGCCGCCGAGCAGCAGCTTCAGCAGTTCGAACCCGGCGGCGCCGATCAGCGCCGCGGTCACCAGATCGCGGCGCTCGGGCGCCACCCCGGGCAGCAGCGTCAGGACGTAGAGCAGCAGCAGGAAGTCGGCGAGCACGGCGATGGCGAACGCGGCGGCCTGGAGCAGGAAGCCGCCCCAGCCGTTCTTGTCGAGGCCGAGCCCGTCCGCGGTGGCGTCCACCGCGGTGGAGGCGACCGTGGACGCCACCATCGAGGCGAGCCCGGCGCCGCCGAGGCCGACCAGGATCCCGGCGTCCTTCAGCTTGCGCATGACCGGGTTCTCCTCGGGGTCGGGCAGCTCCCACACCGCGCGCAGGCACTCCCGCATCGAGCCGACCCAGCCGATACCGGTGAACAGCAGCAGCGCACCGGCGACGATCCCGACGGTGCCCGCGTTGTCGACCAGCGCCTGGATGTCCAGCTGGTCGGAGATGCCCGGCACCTGATCGCCGATCTTGTCCTGGAGTTCCTGCTGCTGCGCGGTGGACAGCGTGCCGGCGGCGATCGCCGCGGCCACGGTGAGCAGCGGGAACAGCGCGAGGAAACTGATGAACGTCATCGCCGCCGCGAGCCGCGACCAGTGCACCGCGTCGAGCCGCTCGTAGGCGCGCCAGGCGTGCGTCAGCATCAGCCTGCTCACCAGGGGCCCGATGACGGGGAGCTTCTTCAGCCAGTCCATGATCCAACCCTGCCCTGATCGGCCGATTCCACCGGTCCCGCGCGGTGGGCGTCCGCGCCGAAGACCAGAGTCCGAGTACCCCAGAAACGCAGGACCGTGGCCAGCGCCATGCCGATCCCGGCCCCGGATACGGTGTCCGCCCGCTGCGAGGTCAGCCCGAATCCGTAGTGCGACACGGCGAGGCACAGCAACTGCACCAGCGCGCCCGCCACGTTCACCGCGAAGAAGACCCCGTACTGCCGCAGCCGCGTGACCTGCGGCGCCGCGCCCCGGTAGGTGCCGAGGGCGTTGCCCGCGTACGCCACCGAGCAGCCCGCCACGAAGGAGAGCGCCTTGGCGGTCAGCGGGTCGAACCCGGCCGGGCCGCGCAGCCACACGAAGAGGCCGAGGTCGGCGGCGTACGCGCAGAGCCCGACCCCCGCGAAGGCGGCCAGCTCCGGTCCGAGCGCGCGCAGCCGGCTCACCAGTCGACGACCGCGAGCCCGTACATGGCGAGCCACACCAGGCCGATGACGGCGAGGGCCCGGTCGCGCAGCACGACGTCCTCCGGTTCGCCGGCCGTGCCCCGGTCGGCGAAGACGGCGTAGCGCAGCACGGCGAGGATGAACGCCACCATCGACAGCTGCCGCCAGGGCAGCAGGCTGGTGCGTGCGACGCCGCCCTCCTCCATCGCCCACAGGCAGTAGGCGAGCACGGCGACCCCGGCCGCGAGCTGCCAGACGAAGCGCAGGTAGCCGGTCGTGTACTGGTTCAGCAGGGCCCGCGTGGCGCCTTCCTTGCCCGCCATCTGCACGGCCTCGGAGTACCGCTTCGCGGAGACCATGAACAGCGCGCCGAAGCCGGTGGTGATCAGGAACCAGCGCGACAGCGGGATGCCGAGCGCGAGCCCGCCGATCATCGCCCGCATCAGGAACCCGGTGGTCACCACGGTCAGGTCGACGACGAGTACGTGCTTGAGGCTGACGCAGTAGGCGAGCTGCATGACGACGTACGCGGTGAGCAGCGCGGCGGTCAGCGGGTTGCACAGCGCCGCCGCGACGGTGGGCGCGAGGGCGGCGAGGACCGCGCCCGTGGCGTAGGCGACGGGTACGGGCACCTGGCCGGCGGCGACCGGGCGGTTCCGCTTGACCGGGTGGGCGCGGTCGGCCTCGGCGTCGCGCGCGTCGTTGATCAGGTACACCGCCGCCGAGGCGAGGGTGAACAGGCAGAAGACCAGAGCCACTTGAGTGAGCGCGTGCCGGGAGAAGAGTTCGCCCGCGGCGGCGGGGGCCGCGACGACGAGGACGTTCTTCACCCACTGCCGGGGCCGTGCGGTGCGCAGCAGCCCGGCGGGGAGTCCGAGCGGGGTGACCCGCTGCCGTACCTCGTGCGGCCGTTCCAGGACCGCCGCGCCCTTGGCGCCTTCCGTCATCGGGGCGCACCCCCGGCGGCCGCCCAGCGCGCCCCGAGCCGAGCGGTCAGCGCCCCGAGTGCCGCGCCCGCCGCCACGTCGGACGGGTAGTGCACGCCGACGACGAGCCGCGAGACGCACATGGCGGCGGCGATCGGCGGCGCGAGGTGCGCGCCGACGGGCCGCACCGCGCCGTAGGCGACCGCGGCGGCGGCCGCCGCGGTCGCGTGGGAGCTGGGGAAGGAGTGCCGGCCCGCCGTGCGCACGAGGGGTTCGATCCCGGCGCCCGCCTCGGGGCGCGGGCGGCGCACCACGCGCTTCACGCCCATGCTGGCCAGGTGCGCGCCCGCGGTCAGGGCCGTGGCGCGCAGCCAGCCCTGGCGGCGCTCCCGGTCGGCGGCGGCGCCCACGAGCCCGGCGGCGAGCCAGAGCGCTCCGTGCTCCCCGGCCCAGGACAGCGCTCGCGCGGCCGCCGCCACGCGCCGGTCCGAGCCGCAGTCGCGCAACGCTGACAGCAATCGGCGGTCGATGTCGTCCATGTGGCTCACTGTGGAGGCCGACCGTCCCGCAGCCCGCACCATTTCGGATGACACCCCCTCAATCACCCATTTCGGTGAGGGAATATGAGATTTGGGGCAAAGCGGCCTTCTCCGGACGATACGGTCGCCGTCATGGCTGCAGCCCCTTCACCCTCGGTCCCCACGAGCCCCGGCTACGACACCGTGCCGGTCACCGGCTGGGGCCGGACCGCCCCGACCTCCGCACATCTGGTGCGCCCCCGCAGCTACGAGGAGACGGTGGCCGCCGTCCGGGAGTGCGCCGTCAGCGGCAGGCGCGGCGGCATCGCCCGGGGGCTCGGCCGGGCCTACGGCGACGCGGCGCAGAACGCGGGCGGCGCCGTACTCGACATGACCGGCCTCGACCGCATCCACGCCATCGACGCCGCGGGCGGCACCGTCCTGTGCGACGCGGGCGTCTCGCTGCACCGGCTCATGGAGGTCCTGCTGCCGCTCGGCTGGTTCGTGCCGGTCACCCCCGGGACCCGGTATGTGACGGTCGGCGGCGCGATCGGCGCCGACATCCACGGCAAGAACCACCACGTCCACGGCTCCTTCTCCCGGCACGTCGAGGCCCTCGAACTGCTCACCGCCGACGGCGAGGTGCGGATGGTGGAGCGCGGCACCGAGCTGTTCGACGCCACCGCCGGCGGCATGGGCCTGACCGGGATCATCCTCACGGCGACCGTCCGGCTCCAGCGCGTCGAGACCTCGCTGATGACGGTCGACACCGAGCGCGCCACGGACCTCGACGACCTGATGGCCCGGCTGACCGCCACCGACCACCGCTACCGCTACTCCGTCGCCTGGATCGACCTGCTCGCGCGCGGCTCCGCCCTCGGCCGCGCCGTCCTCACCCGCGGCGACCACGCCCCGCTCGACGCGCTGCCCGCCCGCGCCCGCCGCGCCCCGCTGGACTTCCGCCCCGGACGGCTGCCCGCGCCGCCCGCCCTCGTCCCCGAGGGGCTGCTGGGCCGCACCTCGGTCGGCCTCTTCAACGAGCTCTGGTACCGCAAGGCGCCCCGGCTGCGCACCGGCGAACTCCAGAAGCTGGCCACCTTCTTCCACCCGCTCGACGGAGTGCCGCACTGGAACCGGGTCTACGGGCGCGGCGGGTTCGTGCAGTACCAGTTCGTCGTCGGGTACGGGAAGGAGGAGGCCCTGCGCCGGATCGTGCAGCGCATCTCCGCGCGCCGCTGCCCGTCCTTCCTCGCCGTCCTCAAGCGGTTCGGCGACGGCGACCCGGGCTGGCTGTCCTTCCCGATGCCGGGCTGGACCCTCGCCCTCGACATCCCCGCGAACCTGCCGGGCCTCGGCGCCTTCCTCGACGAGCTCGACGACGAGGTCGCCGCCGCCGACGGCCGCGTCTACCTCGCCAAGGACTCGCGGCTGCGGCCCGAACTCCTCGACGCCATGTACCCGCGCCTCGCCGACTTCCGTGCCCTGCGGGCCCGGCTCGATCCGGCCGGGGTGTTCCGCTCGGACCTGTCCCGCCGCCTCTCCCTCTGACCTGCACTGGAGTTCGTTTCTCATGAAGGACGCCTTCGGCCTCCCCCAGTCCCTGCTCGTCCTCGGCGGCACGTCCGAGATCGGGCTCGCCACGGCCCGCCGCCTGATCACCCGGCGCACCCGCACGGTGTGGCTGGCGGGGCGGCCGTCCCCGGCGCTCGACGAGGCCGCGGTCCGGCTCCGCGGGACCGGTGCCGATGTCCGCACCGTCGCCTTCGACGCGCTGGACTCCGAGTCGCACGAGGAGGTGCTCGGCAAGGTGTTCACCGAGGGCGACATCGACATGGTGCTGCTGGCCTTCGGGATCCTCGGTGACCAGGCCCGCGACGAGGGCGATCCGCTCGCCGCCGTGCGCGTCGCGCAGACCAACTACACCGGCGCCGTGTCGGCCGGGCTCGTGTGCGCGCGGGCGCTCCAGGCCCAGGGCCACGGCTCGATGGTGGTGCTCTCCTCGGTCGCCGGTGAGCGGGCGCGGCGCTCCAACTTCATCTACGGGTCGAGCAAGGCGGGGCTCGACGCGTTCGCGCAGGGGCTGGGTGATGCGCTGCACGGGACCGGGGTGCACGTCATGGTCGTGCGGCCCGGGTTCGTGCGCTCGAAGATGACGGCGGGGCTCGCCGAGGCGCCGCTCGCCACGACGCCGGACGCGGTGGCCTCCGCCATCGAGCTGGGCCTTCGTCGCCGCTCGGAAACGGTCTGGGTCCCGGGCGCCCTCCGCATGGTGATGGCGGGCCTCCGCCACGTCCCGCGTCCCTTGTTCCGCCGGTTGCCGGTGTAGCGCCATAGGGGCGGCCAGTACAGCGCCGTTCGCGGGTGCGCGCCCGGTGGGGTTTCTCGCGCAGTTCCCCGCGCCCCTGACGGGGCCCTTCGGCCCGCCGCCCGCCTTGGGCAATCTGCCGCCTGGGGCGGCAGGGTGGGCAAGGCGGCACCCCGGTGCGGGGTGAGCGCTCTAAGGGGCGGCCAGTACAGCGCCGTTCGCGGGTGCAGCCCCGGTGGGGCTTCTCGCGCAGTTCCCCGCGCCCCTATCGGGGCTGATCGCGCCCCGCGCCGGAGGCGCTGATGTGCACAGCCCCGCGCCCCTGTCGGGGCTGAAAGCAGCCCCGATGCCCCGTGCCCCCTAGCGGGGCGGGCGCTGGGCTGTGTTGGCGGCGCCCTGGCGTGGGGACTGCGGGGGCACCGTGGGGCCCGGGAAAGCGAAGTCGCGGAGGCGGCGCCAGATGGCGTCCGCTCCCTGTTCGTAGAGGGCGAACCCGGTGCACGGCCACGCGGCCTCGTAATCGGCCAGCTCGGCGAAGGCCCGGTCCATCGCCGCCTCGTCGATCCCGTGCGCGACGGTCACATGCGGGTGATACGGAAACTGCAGCTCACGAGCGACGGGCCCGGAGGCGTCCCGCACCTGCTTCTGGAGCCAGGTGCACGCCTCCGCCCCCTCCACGACCTGCACGAACACCACCGGCGACAGCGGCCGGAAGGTACCGGTGCCGGACAGCCGCATCGCGAACGGCCGCCCACTGGCGGCGACTTCGGCGAGATGCGCCTCGATCGCGGGCAGCTGCCCACCGTCCACCTCGGTCGGCGGAAGCAGGGTGATGTGCGTGGGGATACCGTGCGCCGCGGCGTCGCCGAAGCCCGCGCGCCGCTCCTGGAGCAGGCTGCCGTGAGGCTCCGGGACCGCGATCGAGACACCGATCGTTACGGTCCCCACGTCGTACTCCTGTCGTCGAGTGGCGGGCGGGCGGTGGTGAAACTGCTGCTGCGCGAGGCGTACGGGCTCAGTGCTTGGCGGGCAGGAAGCCGACCTTCTCGTACGCCTGGGCCAGGGTCTCGGCGGCGACGGCCCGCGCCTTCTCCGCACCCTTGGCCAGGATCGCGTCGAGGGTCTCCGGGTCGTCCAGATACTCCTGGGTGCGGGTCCGGAACGGAGTCACGAAATCGACCATGACCTCGGCCAGGTCCGTCTTGAGCGCACCGTACATCTTGCCCTCGTACTTCTGCTCCAGTTCCGGGATACCGGTTCCGGTGAGGGTGGAGTAGATGGTCAGCAGGTTGCTGACGCCGGGCTTCTTCTCGGCGTCGTAGCGGATGACGGTGTCGGTGTCGGTGACCGCGCTCTTGACCTTCTTGGCGGTGACCTTCGGCTCGTCGAGCAGGTTGATGAGGCCCTTCGGCGTCGACGCCGACTTGCTCATCTTGATCGCCGGGTCCTGGAGGTCGAAGATCTTCGCCGTCTCCTTGAGGATGTAGGGCTTCGGGATCGTGAACGTCTCGCCGAACCGCCCGTTGAACCGCTCCGCGAGGTCGCGGGTCAGCTCGATGTGCTGGCGCTGGTCCTCGCCGACCGGGACCTCGTTGGCCTGGTACAGGAGGATGTCCGCGACCTGGAGGATCGGGTACGTGAACAGGCCGACGCTCGCGCGGTCGGCGCCCTGCTTCGCGGACTTGTCCTTGAACTGCGTCATCCGGCTGGCCTCGCCGAAGCCGGTGAGGCAGTTCATGACCCAGGCGAGCTGGGCGTGCTCGGGGACGTGGCTCTGCACGAACAGCGTGCACCGGTCCGGGTCGAGCCCCGCGGCCAGCAGCTGCGCGGCGGCGAGCCGGGTGTTCTGGCGCAGCACCTCGGGGTCCTGCGGAATGGTGATCGCATGCAGGTCCACGACCATGTAGAAGGCGTCGTGGGACTCCTGGAGGGCGACCCACTGGCGGACCGCGCCGAGGTAGTTGCCGAGGTGGAACGAGCCGGCGGTGGGCTGGATTCCGGAAAGCACGCGAGGACGATCAGAGGCCATGCCCCCATTGTCTCAGGTGTCTCTCATGGAATGGGGGCAGGTGCACGACAGGTCTGTGCCACTACGGTGTTCCCGTGACCCGGATCACGCCGGGCGCTGCGTCGGGGGTGCGGAATGCGCGGGGTACGGACGGCCGGCTCGGCCGTGTCGGCGGCGGTGCTGCTGGTGCTGGTGACCGGCGGGTCCGCCCAGGCCAGACCGGTGGGTCCGGGCTCGGCGGACGTGCCCGACCTGGCCGTGGTGATCGCCCCGGGCGCCGAGGCGGGCCCCTCGGTGTCCCTGCACTACGAGGACCCGGACTTCGCCCGTCTCGAACGGCTGACCGCCGAGTTCGACGCGGTGACCGAGCCGGTGCCCAGCGAGTGGGACGACGGCGACTTCCCGCCCGTGGAGGCCACGATCGTGTGGGGGATGACCGGGGTGGGCGGCTGGCCGGAGACCCGGCGGGCGCCCGGCACCGACACGGCCATCGAACGCCAGGACCAGCTGGTCGTCGCCGCCGACGGCACCCCGTGGATCCGCACCGACCCCATGGTCGACGTGAACGACGACGACCTGCGCTGGCACCGCGTCTCCCCCGCACTCGTCACCGAACTGCGCCGCGCCGGGGTGTTCCCGCCGGAGCGCGCCGACGCGCACGGCGGCGTACCGCTGTGGGACCGGGTGCTGTGGGCGCTCGGCGGACTTCTCGTGGGGCTGGCCGCGGCGGCGTGGTGGTTCCGCGGGCGGCTGCCGCGGTTCCCGGGGCGGGTGCCCCGGGAACCGCGGCAGCAGCTCGTCGGCTGAAGCGGGGCTCGCCCCGGGCCACTCGGCCGAGGCCGCTCAGCCCAGGTCGATCTGCCCGTACAGCGGGAAGCCGGCCAGCAGGTCGGCGGCGCGCTGCGCGACCTCGTCGGCGGTCTTCTGCTCCAGGACGTGGCTCGCCTTGGAGGGGGCGCCGGACTTGGTGGTGCCGGGCTCGGCGGAGGTCAGGACCCGGTCGATGAGCGCGGCGATCTCGTCCATCTCGGCGGTGCCCAGGCCACGCGTGGTGAGCGCCGGGGTGCCGATGCGGATGCCGGAGGTGTACCAGGCGCCGTTCGGGTCGGCGGGGATGGCGTTGCGGTTGGTGACGACGCCCGAGTCGAGCAGCGCGGACTCGGCCTGGCGGCCCGTGAGGCCGTAGGAGGAGGCCACGTCGATCAGGTTGAGGTGGTTGTCGGTGCCGCCCGTGACGAGGGTGGCGCCGCGCCGGGTCAGCCCCTCCGCGAGCGCCTTCGCGTTGTCGACGATGCGCTGCGCGTAGTCCTGGAAGGCGGGCTGCCGCGCCTCGGCGAGGGCGACGGCCTTGGCGGCCATGACGTGCGGCAGCGGGCCGCCGAGCACCATCGGGCAGCCGCGGTCGACCTGGTCCTTGAGCGAGTCGTCGCACAGCACCATGCCGCCGCGCGGGCCGCGCAGCGACTTGTGGGTGGTGGTCGTCACGATCTGCGCGTGCGGGACCGGGTCGAAGTCGCCGGTGAGCACCTTGCCCGCGACGAGACCGGCGAAGTGCGCCATGTCGACCATGAGCGTCGCGCCGACCTCGTCGGCGATCTCGCGCATGATCCGGAAGTTCACCAGCCGCGGGTACGCGGAGTACCCGGCGACGAGGATCAGCGGCTTGAACTCCCGCGCCTGGGCGCGCAGCGCCTCGTAGTCGATGAGGCCGGTGGCGGGGTCGGTGCCGTACGAACGCTGGTCGAACATCTTTCCTGAGATGTTCGGGCGGAAGCCGTGGGTGAGGTGGCCGCCGGCGTCGAGGGACATGCCGAGCATCCGCTGGTTGCCGAAGGCCTGGCGCAGCTCGGCCCAGTCCGCGTCGCTGAGGTCGTTCATCTGCCGGACGCCGGTCTTCGCCAGGAACGGCACCTCGACGCGGTCGGCGAGGACGGCCCAGAACGCGACCAGGTTGGCGTCGATGCCGGAGTGCGGCTGGACGTAGGCGTGCCGGGCGCCGAACAGCTCGCGGGCGTGCTCGGCGGCGATCGACTCGACGGTGTCGACGTTGCGGCAGCCTGCGTAGAAGCGGCGGCCGACGGTGCCCTCGGCGTACTTGTCGCTGAACCAGTTGCCCATGGCCAGGAGCGTGGCCGGGGACGCGTAGTTCTCGGACGCGATCAGCTTGAGCATCTCGCGCTGGTCGGTGAGTTCCTGGCCGATGGCGTCGGCGATGCGCGGCTCGACGCTCCGTACGACGTCGAGAGCGGCGCGGTACGCGGTGGACTCGGGGGTGAGGTCGGGGTGGGTCATGGGGCTGCCTCCGGACACAATCGGTTCGCGGTCGGCCCAGGCGCACGGCACACAGTTCACGAGCCGCTCCCCGATGGTCGGTCCCATCCCAGCGCGCCAGTCACGGCTCCGTTCTCACATTACCGGGCGCGCCCCGGGCGAGGTTTCCGCGTCCGGCATGCGAGCCACGATAGGAACGGGCCACAAGCCCGTCCCGCACCGCTCGCCGAGTGCCGTACGAACGGAGATCCCGTGACTTCTGTGACTCCCGACCACGCCACGCAGGACTACATCGGCGCGTCCGACGCGCACAGCGCGCACAACTACCACCCGCTGCCGGTGGTCGTCGCCACGGGCGACGGCGCCTGGCTGACGGATGTCGAGGGGCGCCGCTATCTGGACATGCTCGCCGGCTACTCCGCGCTGAACTTCGGGCACGGCAACCGGCGGCTCGTCGACGCGGCCAAGGCCCAGCTGGAGCGCGTCACGCTGACCTCGCGCGCCTTCCACCACGACCGGTTCGCCGACTTCTGCACACAGCTCGCCGAGCTGTGCGGCAAGGACATGGTGCTGCCGATGAACACGGGCGCGGAGGCCGTCGAGACCGCCGTGAAGACCGCCCGCAAGTGGGGCTACCGGGTCAAGGGTGTGCCGGACGGGCGGGCCCGGATCGTGGTGGCGTCCGACAACTTCCACGGCCGTACGACGACGATCGTCAGCTTCTCCACGGACCCGGAGGCGCGCGCCGACTTCGGCCCGTACACGCCGGGCTTCGACATCGTCCCGTACGGGGATCTGGACGCGCTCCGGGCCGCGGTCACGGACGAGACGGTGGCCGTCCTCCTCGAACCCATCCAGGGCGAGGCGGGGGTCCTGGTGCCGCCCGCCGGCTATCTGCCGGGCGTACGGGAGCTGACGCGCGAGCGCGGGGTGCTGTTCATCGCGGACGAGATCCAGTCGGGGCTCGGCCGGACCGGCCGGACGTTCGCGTGCGAGCACGAGGGCGTGGTGCCGGACGTGTACGTGCTGGGCAAGGCGCTCGGCGGCGGGGTCGTGCCGGTGTCGGCGGTGGTCGCCGACCGGGACGTCCTCGGCGTGTTCCGGCCGGGCGAGCACGGGTCGACGTTCGGCGGGAATCCGCTCGCCTGCGCGGTGGGTCTCGAAGTGATCGCGATGCTGCGCGGCGGGGAGTTCCAGCGGCGGGCCACCGAGCTGGGCGAGCATCTGCACGCCGAGCTGGGCGTGCTGGCGGGGACGGGGAAGGTGACGGAGGTGCGGGGCCGCGGGCTCTGGGCGGGCGTCGACATCGATCCCGCGTACGGGACGGGCCGGGAGATCTCGGAGAAGCTGATGGCCCGGGGTGTCCTGGTGAAGGACACCCACGGGTCGACCATCCGGATCGCGCCGCCGCTGGTGATCGGCAAGGAGGATCTGGACTGGGGGCTCGATCAGCTGCGGGCGGTGCTGGGCGCGTAGTACCCCAGGGGGTCAGAGGATGACGTGCGGGAGGAAGCGGGCGTATCCGTCGGTGACGAGGTCCGCCGACTCCCGGATGCCGAGCCCGGCGGCCTCGCCGTCGACGACCCAGGCGCCGAGCACGGTGCGGTTGCCGTCGAAGTCGGGCAGGGGCGCCAACTCCTGGTAGCAGCAGGGCTCTTCGGGAATCTCGCCGGATGGAGACCCTGGGCCGTGGAGGGTGACGCCCTCGCCCTCGCGGCCCAGCAGCGGCTTGGCGACGTAGCCGGTGGTGGTGGCGAGGTCGCGCGGGCCGTCGACGTAGGCGGGCAGCAGGTTCGGGTGGTCCGGGTACAGCTCCCACAGGACGGCGAGCAGCGCCTTGTTGCTGAGCAGCATCTTCCAGGCGGGCTCGATCCACAGGGTGCTGCCGGTGCCGCCGCCGTTGTCGAGGGTGTCCAGGACGTGCTCGGCGAACGCGTCCGTGGTCAGCCACTCCCACGGGTACAGCTTGAAGCAGCTGCGGATGAAGCGGAGTTGGTTGTCGACGAAGCGCCCCGACAGGCTGTCCCAGCCGATCTCCTCCATCGAGATCCAGTCGGTGGCGAGGCCCGCCTGCTCCGCGGTCTCCTTCAGGTAGCCGACCGTCATCAGGTCCTCGCCGAGTTCGTCGGCGGCGGAGTGCGCGAAGTGCAGGGGGCTGCCGGGCGGCAGCAGGGCGGCCTGCTTCTTCCAGGCGTCGACGAGGCGTTCGTGGAGGGAGTTCCACTGGTCGGCGCCGGGGAAGCGCTCCTCCATCCAGAACCACTGGGGGCTCGCCGCCTCGACGAGGGAGGTGGGCGTGTCGGCGTTGTACTCCAGGAGCTTCGCCGGGCCCGTGCCGTCGTAGCGGAGGTCGAACCGCCCGTAGAGCGAGGGGAGTTCGGCCCGTCGGTGCCAGGACTCGGTCACGGCGGCGACGACGCGCGGGTCGGTGATGCCGAGATCGGCGAAGCGGTCCCGGTCGACGATGTGCCCGGCCGCGGCCAGGCACATGGCGTGCAGCTCCTCGACGACCTCCTCCAGCGCCTCGACCTCGGGCAGGGAGAACTCGTAGTAGGCGCTCTCGTCCCAGTACGGGCGCAGCGAGTCGTCCGGGTAGCGGGTCAGCGGGTAGATGAGCCCCTGCTCCTCCACGATCCCCTGCCAGCCGGGACGCGGGGTGATGGCGTGTCTGCGCATGTCCGGCTCAGCCGCCCGATCCGCCCTTGCCGCCGAATCCGCCGCGCGAGACCCCGGAGCCGCCTCCCGAACCCCCTGACGACTTGGTGAACGACCCGCTCTTGATCCGGCTGCCGCTCTTGGACCCGCCGTAGTACCAGCCGGTGTTGCCGGCCGACGACTTGGTGCTCTTGCAGTACTTGTCGTCGACGACCTTGTAGCCCTTCCCGGTGGTGTAGCTGTCGCGGTCGACGCAGCGCTTGTCCGGGTCGGAGTCGCAGGCGGTGAGAGCCGCGGCGAGCAGTCCCACGCCGCCGAGCACGACGGTGCCGGAGCGCAGGCGCCGCCGGGTGATGCTGTCTGCCATGTGTGTTCCCCCGTGTGTGGTGATGTCTCCGCGCCTACATTAGAGAGCGCCTGCAATGACCACGCACCCGCGTACCCCAAGATGCCCTGTGTGACTCTGGGAATGCTCTGCGCGCTGGCTTCGGCCGTCTGTTTCGGAACGGCCTCCGTGCTCCAGGCGATGGCCGCGCGGGCGGCTCCGCCGGGGACCGGTTCCGGGGTCGATCCGGCTTTGCTGGTACGGGCGTTGCGGCAGTGGCGCTATGTCGCGGGGCTCGGGCTCGACGGGGTCGGATTCGTCTTCCAGGTCGTGGCGCTGCGCAGCATCCCGATCTACGCGGTGGGGGCGGCGCTCGCCGCGAGCCTGGCCGTCACCGCGGTGGTCGCGGCGCGGCTGTTGCGGGTGCGGTTGAGCGGGGCCGAGTGGGGTGCCGTGGCCGCGGTGTGCGGCGGGCTCGCGATGCTGGCGCTGGCCTCCGGCGCGGAGGGGGCGCGGGCCGGGTCGGACGCGTTGCGGTGGGCGATGCTCGGGGTGGCCGTCGGGGTGCTCGGGGTGGGGGCCGTCGCGGGCCGGCTGCCCGGGCGCGGGCGGGCGCTCGCGCTGGGGCTGGGTTCGGGGTTCGGTTTCGGGGTGGTCGAGGTGAGCGTCCGCCTGATCGACGACGTGTCGCCCGGGGCGCTGCTGACGAACCCGGCGACGTTCGCACTGCTGGTCGGGGGTGGGGCGGCGTTCTTGTTGCTGACGTCGGCGTTGCAGCGGGGTTCCGTGACGGTGGCGACGGCCGGGATGGTCATCGGGGAGACGGTGGGTCCGGCGCTGGTGGGTGTGATCTGGCTCGGCGACCGCACGCGGGGTGGGCTCGGGTGGGTGGCGGTGGTCGGTTTCGGGGTGGCGGTGGCCGGGGCCCTCGCCTTGGCCCGCTTCGGCGAGACCCCACCACCACCGGACGCCACGCCGTAGCTCGGCCGGGTCTCCTTCCACGGTTCCCCGCGCCGTAGCTCGGGCCGGTCTCCGAGTGCGCCACCGTCGTGGCTGATCGCGCAGTTCCCCGCGCCCCTAGGCAGTCCCTCGTGCGCGCCACCATCGTGGCTGATCGCGCAGTTCCCCGCGCCCCTGGGTCGTTCTTCGTGCGCGGCTCTCGTCGTGGCTGGTCGCGCAGTTCCCCGCGCCCCTGAGATGCGCACTGCGTGCGTCATCTCATCAAGAGAGGCGCGGCGGAGCGCTGCCTCAGGGGAAGGCTGCGCGCAGCGCATGCCTTCAGGGGCGCGGGGAACTGCGCGAGAAGCGGCCACCGGGGCGCACACGACGAACTACCCAGGGGCGCGGGGAACTGCGCGAAATCAGCTCGGGCCCGCTACGGCAGCACCCTGCACAACGCGTCCAGCGCCCCCGCCCACCCATGATCCGGAGGCGTCCCGTACCCCACGACCAGGGCATCGAGCGGATCGGCGCCGGAGACATCGGCGTGCCGGTAGCTGGAGAGACCCACCACACCGAGCCCCTGCCAGGCGGCAGCCCGCACCACGGAGTCCTCGGTGCCGGGTGCCAGGGGAAGGACGGCGTGCAGCCCGGCGGCGATCCCGGTGACCCGGACCGAGGGCGCCCGTTCGGCGAGGGCGGCGACCAACTGGTCCCGCCGCCTCCGGTACCGCAGCCGCGCCCCGCGCAGATGACGGTCGTAGGCCCCGGAGTTCAGGAACTCGGTGAGCGTCAACTGATCCAGCACCCCGCACGACCAGTCGCTGACCCCCTTGACGGCGACGACCTCCTCGGTGAGCCCGGGCGGCAGCACCATCCACCCCAGCCGGAGCCCCGGCGCGAGCGACTTGCTGGTGGTGCCGAGATACACGACCCGGTGCGGGTCGAGCCCCTGGAGCGCGCCGACGGGCTGCCGGTCGTAACGGAACTCCCCGTCGTAGTCGTCCTCGATGACGAGCCCGCCGGTGCGCCGCGCCCAGTCGACGACGGCGGCCCGCCGGTCCGGATGCAGCGGATCACCCATCGGGAACTGGTGCGCGGGGGTGAGCAGCACGGCCCCGGCAGACCCCAGGTCATCGGCCCCGGTGCCGAGTTCGTCGAGCGGAAGCGGCCGCGTGCGCAGCCCGGCGCGGTCCAGGATCTGCCAGTGCGGAGGCAGCCCGTACGACTCGACGGCGATGTCACCGGCCCCCCGCCCGCGCAGCACGTCACCGAGCAGCATCAGCCCGTGCGCGAACCCGGAGCAGATCACGATGCGCTCGGGGTCGGCGTGCACCCCGCGGGCCCGGGCGAGATACCCGGCGAGCGCGGCCCGCAGTTCGGGCCGCCCGCGCGGGTCGCCGTAGCCGAGGGCCTCGTTCGGGGCGGTGGTCAGGGCGCGGCGGGCGGCCTTGAGCCAGGCGGCGCGGGGGAAGGAGGCGAGGTCGGGGCTGCCGGGCTGGAGATTGTGGACCAGCGGCCCGGTGGCCCGGCGGGCCGGGGTCGGGGCCGGGCGGGGCGCTTCGACGGGCCGCTCGGCGACCCGGGTGCCGGACCCCTGCCGCGCCGTGAGCCACCCCTCGGCGACGAGATCGGCGTAGGCGTCGGCGACGGTGTTGCGGGCGATGCCCAGGTCGGCGGCGAGGGTGCGCGAGGAGGGCAGCCGGGTCCCGGGGGCGAGGCGTCCGCCGCGTACGGCCTCGCGCAGCGCGTCGGTGAGCCCGCGCCGCAGCCCGTACGCGCCCGTGGGCTCGATGTGCAGATCGATGCCGAGCGCCTGCCCGGACGGCGAAGTGGCCCACTCGTTTGCCATGGAAATGGACCATACACGTGGGCTAATGCCTTCGTAGGCTCGCAGCATGACCACGAACACGAACAGCACGACTCCCGAGTACGTCCACGAGCACACCCCGCGCCTGGCCTGGGCCAAGCACGCCCCCGAGGTCTACAAGGCGATGATCCAGCTGGACACCGCCGCCCGTAAGGGACTGGACCCGGTGACGTTCGAGCTGGTGAAGATCCGCGCGTCGCAGCTCAACCACTGCGCGTTCTGCCTCGACATGCACACCAAGGACGCCTTGGCGGCGGGCGAGAGCGTCGAGCGGATCGTGCAGCTCGGCGCGTGGGAGGAGAGCCGGCACTTCTACACGGAGAAGGAGGTCGCGGCGCTGGCGCTGACGGAGGCGATCACGGTCCTGACGGACGGTTTCGTGCCGGACGACGTCTACGAGGAGGCGGCCCGCCTCTACGACGAGAAGGAGCTGGCGCAGCTCATCGCGGCGATCACGGCGATCAACGCCTGGAACCGCTTCGGCGTGACCACCCGCATGGTCGCCGGCCACTACAAGCCGCAGCCCGCCAAGTGAGCACTCGCACGCACCACTTGGAGCCGGACGTCCTCCGCGCCCTCCAGACCGCGGGCGCGGCGGCGAAGCGCGGCCTCGGCGATCCGGTCCTCGCCGAACTGGTGATGATCCGCGCCTCGCAGATCAACGCGTGCGCGTTCTGCCTGGACATGCACGTCGACGTGGCGGTGGAGAAGAACGGCGAGAGCGCGAAGCGCATCGCGCTCCTCAACGCCTGGCGCGAGGCCGGCGACCTGTACAGCGAGCGCGAACGGGCGGCGCTGGCGTTGACGGAGTCGATCACGCTCCTGACGGCCGCCTTCGTCCCGGACGACGTCTACGCAACGGCGGCCGAGCACTTCACCGAGCCCCAACTCGCCCACCTCATCGGGGTGATCACGGTCATCAACAGCTGGAACCGCCTGATGGTCGCCCGCCGCATCGAACCAGGAGGCCCAGGGTGGTGAACCCGGCCGCGACGTTCCGCGCCCTGCACCACGACCGCTCCCCCGGCGACCCGCTGGTCCTCCCCGGCCCGTGGGACGCGGCGAGCGCCCGCGCCTTCGAGGAGGCCGGTTTCCCGGCACTCGCGACCCCGAGCGCCGGGGTCGCGGCCTCGCTCGGCTACGAGGACGGCTCCACGCCCGCCGACGAGATGTTCGCGGCGGTGCACCGCATCGCGCGTTCGGTGTCGGTACCGGTCAGCGCGGACATCGAGGACGGCTACGGCCTTCCCCCGAAGGAACTGGTGGCCAGACTCCTGGACACAGGCGCGGTCGGCTGCAACCTGGAGGACTCGACCCGCGACGACGGCCTGAAATCACCTCGCGCACAAGCCGATTGGCTGGCGGAGTTCCGCGCGGCGGCCGGTTCCGCGATCTTCCTGAACGCCCGTATCGATACGTTCATCAGAGGCGCCGCCGACCCTGTGGCGGAGGCCATCGAGCGCGCCCGCCTCTACATCGCGGCGGGCGCCGACTGCGTCTACCCGATCGCCGCCCCACTGACGGCCCTGCCGCACCTGCGCGCGGCCATCGAGGGCCCGATCAACGCGGGCGCCCCGGCGGACGGCTCCGTACTGCGGGAGTGGGGCACGGCGGGGGCGACCCGGATCACGTTCGGTCCGGGGTTGCAGCGGCGGGCGGCGGAGGGGGTGCGGGGGATCGCGGAGGAACTGGCACGACCTGCGTGAACTGTTCTGCGTAGGGGTTGTTCCCCCCTTGCGCGTCACACCATGGAGAACATGGGCTCACGCCATTTCCCGTCGTCCAGCCCGGCCCGCCTGGCCAACTCTCGGCGCTCCGGCCCCAACTCCCGCCGCCGGGGCTCCAACTTGCCCCAGTCATCCGGCTTGATGAACAGCATGGCCTCGCCCGAAGGAGAGACGAGCACCCCTCCGTACGCGAGGTCACCGGCGACCCACCCACCTTCATCGAACCCTGCGCCGGTACCCGAAAGCTGGTTTCCTTCGTTGGCGGGCTGCCGGAGTTGGATCCGTACCTGGAACCCTTGCTTGAAGCATTCAAAGCGCGGCTTACGGGAATCGGTCCAGGGCAGGGGTAGTTGGCGTCCCTTACGGCGGACCCCGAGCCGAGGAGGCCGGCATTCAGCAGGACTGGCGCGACACACTCACACGCTGCGGGCTGCAGCTCATGGGGAGACCGCATGAATCCCAGAGTGTCACCACGGTCCGGGCGGCCGTCCTTGCCGTGAACGGAATCGACGTCACGCCGACCGCTGCCATCTCCGCCGCCTCGCCCCAGGCCGCCGATGAACTCGACGCCGCCTGGCATCGCCTCGCCCTACGGTGCTCCCTGTACTCCGCCGACGGCTCCTTCCTCGTCCTCCCGCCCGGTAGCGGAGGAAGCTCCATCGGCTGGATGGCGGTCAGGGATCCCATCGGGAGTGGGCTTCCGTCGCGGGTTTCCGCAGCGACCGATTCTCCCGAGCTTGTGGCTCTGTCAGTTGACGGGAAGCGACTCTGCGCTGTCACCGTGGAAGACAACGACTACTGGATAGTGATGCGCACCTTCGACTGAATGCCGGTCACCGCTTCCTCCGCCACGTGGCGACAGGGCGGAGATGTGTGCAGGTCTGGTCGTGGTCAGAACCCGAGCGCGAACTCGGCAAGCCTCTGGAAATCGTCCTCTGCCAGGCCGACTCGCGGGTTGACGTGGTGGAGGAGGCCGGGCCCTGGGTGGTGTGCGGCCACGTGTAGCTCGTCGAGGCTGCTCTGTTCGTCGTCCACCCAGGCGAAGGGGCGGCCGTCGGCGTAGTCGACGAGGGGGCCGGTTTTCCAGTGGACGCCGTCGGGGCGTTCTTGGAGCAGGGCTTCGCCGAAGTCGACGAAGGGGAGTTCGGGCAGGCCGAGTACCGGAGCGATCCAGCGATTGGCCTCGTTCATCCAGGTGGTGGCCCAGCACAGGTCGTAGTCGAGCCGGAGAAGAGCCGGCCCGTGTGTGGGGTTGAGCCAGACGCGCAGGGGCCGTCGTCGGAACGAGGGGGTCTCGTCGTCCTCCGCGGTATTTCGGGGAACACGGATTGTCGTGTAGCCGGCAGGGCGTCTTTGCGGCTTGGCCGCATAGGGGTTGAGCGGCCCGTCCACATCGAGGAACAGCAGCGGCCGGTTCACCATCTCCCCCTTGACCAGGACCGGTTGTGCTGTTGGAGCGTAGTTGTACGGCGCGTGCGGGGGACGCTCCGGGCGAGCGGAGTTCAGGTGGTCCTACGCCGTATGTGCAGATGCCCCTCGTGGGGAAAGGTCGGTGGCGCCGGAGGCAGGGTCGTGTCGAGGGTGTAGCCGCTCTTGTGCGCCACGCGGCACGACGCCGGGTTGTCCACCTGGTGCAGGAGTTCCAGGTGTTCAAGGGGTGTCTCGGAGTTGGCTCGCAGGGCGTCGAAGGCCCATCCGGTGAGGGCCTCCAGTGCGCGCGGCGCCACGCCTCGGCCGCGGGCGTGTGCCGCGGTCCAGTAGCCCACCTCGGCCGACGGTTTGCCGGGGGCCAGCTCTTTGAGGACTACGTGGCCCGCCAACTGGCCGTGAGGCGAACCGGGTTGCGCTTCAAGTACCGCGAACCCGAGCCGGTCCCCCGCTGCCCAGCCGCATTCCTGGCTTCGCACCCACCGCGTCGCATCCTCGTCGTTCTCCACAGCCGAGCTGGTCCAGCGGCGCAATACGGGATCACGGAACACTTCGATCAGGGCTGTGGTGTCCTCACCGCACCAGGGCCGAAGGACGAGGGTGGGGGCGGACGGTGTCGCGTCCACGTGCAGGATGACGATGTCGTTCACCTGCCGACTGTATGCGGTGGTGTTCCGCCCATCCTCACTGTTCAGGCCGGTCTGCCGGGCCAGTTCACCGATCGAGTAGAGCGCGTCGCCGTCCATGCCCCCACCTTGCCGTCTCCCCCTACGGGAGACTCAAGCCCACCGACCCGCGAATGGCGTGCGCACAGCAAATTCAGAAAATCTCCACCGGTCTTGTTTGCCTGGGCCGTGAGTGGCCACTCGGTTGGTGCGCGGGCTGAACGTCCGCCACTTTCAACACCGTTTCCCGCACGGAGGTTTGCTCATGACTGAGAACATCTGGAATTACTCGGCCACTTCGGGGTACACCACCGGCTCGGACCTCACCGGTTTCAAGGTCGAGGCCACCGACGGGCACATCGGCAAGGTCGACAAGCACTCCGCCGACGTGGACTCGCAGTACATCGTCGTCGACACCGGTGTCTGGATCTTCGGCAAGGAGGTCCTCCTGCCGGCGGGCACCATCGTCTCGGTCGACGCCGAGGCGAAGACGATCCAGGTCTCGCGCTCCAAGGACGAGATCAAGAGCGCGCCCGAGTTCGACAAGGAGAAGCACCTGGGCAACGCCGACTACCACCAGCAGATCGGCACCCACTACGGCTCCCACCGCACGCCCGGCACCCCCGGCACGCCCGGCCCCGGTCGTATCTGACCGAGACAGCGGCTCCGGTTCGATGTGCCATTCCATTTCACGGGATGCCATTGCCATTGCCATTGCCGGAGAATGCGAGCAAATCTAGGAGCTGGACGCTTTGTTCGTCGCCGAGAATATTCGTGACTGGCGCGACCAGGATGTCGTCGACGCAGAGGGTCACAAAATCGGCACCCTGGAGTCGGTATACGTCGACACATCCGACGACCGCCCCTCTTTCGCCGCCGTGACCATTGGTCTGCCGACGCGAAAGCGCATTACTTTCGTCCCCCTCGGCTCGGCAAAGGTGGCCCCCTCGTACGTCAAGGTGGCCTGGCCGAAGCAGAAGGTGAAGGACGCCCCGTCCATCGATACGGACGGCGAGCTCACCGCGGAAATGGAGCCCGAACTCTTCGGGTATTACGGGCTCCAGGGCGTTCCCGGTGGGCCCCGGCGGCTCGCCCGCCGCTGAGACCCGCCGCTGAGACCCGTCACCCAGACCCGCCGTCCAGGCGCTGACCATGCGCGTCTGGGCGGCGGAGCGAGAACTCCGATCGACCGCCGAGCGGAACAGTGTTTCTCTGAGAGGACTGACATGGCTGCAGACGAGAAGACCCAGGCGAAGACCGAGCAGGCCAAGGGCAAGGTCAAGGAGGCCGCTGGACGCGCGGTCGGCAATGAGCGGCTGACGGCCGAGGGCCGCGCCGACCAGGTGCAGGGTGACGCGCGCCAGGCCAAGGAGAAGGTCAAGGACGTCTTCAAGGACTGACGGCGGCACACCGCCGGCGGTCTGCCGACCGCAGCCGGAGGGGGACGACAACGATGACGATGTCGTCCCCCTCCTCGGTATTCGTGCCTCACCACGCCAGTGAACGGATCGGGATCGACCCGAGAGGGGAAACGCACATGGCAGGCCAGAAGAACACGAAGCCCAAGGCCGCGTCGGCCGCTGCGAAGGCGACGAAGAAGAGCAGGAGCGGATCGGCGAAGGCCGCGGCCGCCAGCGCCCTGTCGCAGACCTCCGGCAGCAAGACCTCCGGCGGCAAGAAGGCATCGGCCAAGACCGGGAAGAAGGCCGCCACCGGCGCGGGCAGCACCGTGGCCTCGCGCAGCGCGACGAAGACGGAGAAGAAGGCGGCCGCCAGCGCGCTGTCGCAGTCGCCGTCGAAGAAGCCGGGCAAGAAGACGCTGACCCAGGCCGCGAAGACGCTGAGCGACTCCAAGGCCAAGAAGTCCGACCGGTCGGCCGCCGCACGCACCCTCGCGCGCGCCGCCGCCGCGGAGCTCTAGCCCTCACGCAAGTCCCGTACGAGGCCGCGCCGTCAGGCGCGGCCTCGGCGTTTGCAACTACCCAGGAACGCTGCCGCCCGGCTCCAGAATGTGGTGCACATGTGGTGCGATGCTGATGACAACGTGGTTCACTCAAGGTCCGCACGGAGCCCATCGACAGGAGCGAGCACCATGGCGGCACCGCACCCCGAGCACCCGGCCAGCGAGCGTTTCTCGGTGACCCTGGCACCCCCGGCCGTCGTCGCGGTCAACGAACTGGCGGAGTCGGGGCGCGTCAGCAAGGCCGACGTCATCAACCGGGCGTTGCTGCTGCTCGGATTCGTCGAGCGTGAGCGGGCCAAGGGACACGAGCTGATGATCCGTAGCGCGGACGGCGAACTGGAGCGCATCCACATCCTGTGACGGGCCCGCCGCGCCCGCTCGGGCCCGTCAGAGGGTGTAGTTCTTGTGCGGGACGCCTCGTTCCCACACCGTTTCGAAGGCGCTCGCCGCGAGTTGGATGACCGTCGGTTCGGTGCGGATCTCCCACTTGGGCTCGCTCCAGTTCCCCTCGCCCGTGAAGTGGTTAAACAGCACCGCGGAACGGTCGAAGAGCCAGAAGTCGTTGCCCGGCAGGGCGATGTCCGAGGTCTGGCGCCGTGGGAGCCAGCGGACGTCCTCGCCGGTCCGGACGTTGACGAGGGTTCCGGCGTGCTCGTACTCGATGTACGGGGTGACGGGCTCGGAGACGATGCGGGCCCGGCGCATTCTGATGCCCCGGACGGCGGTGCGGTCGATCAGGTCCGCCCACGGCGCCCAGTACGCCGGGCGCGTGTCGTCCCCGAGTCCGTACACGTCACGCATCCCCAGATGGCAGGCTGAGTACCGGGCGGCGGCGAGCAGTTCCTCGAAGCCGGGCACGTCGCTCCGCCCGATGAACCCAGGTTCCATGCCTGGACCATCGCCCCGCGGACAAGGGCAGTACAAGGCTCCGTGGCGTTTGTGGCCGAAAAGCGCCGACATATACCCAATTGCGCCCACAGGGGTGATGGTGGTGGTGGTCAGGGGCGGCAGTCGGCGGAGGCCGCGAGTTCCAGTTCGAACCACACCACCTTGCCGACCCCCTCCTTCCTGGCCTCCGCGCCCCACTCCCCCGCCAGCATCTCCACCAGCGCCAGGCCCCGCCCCGACTCCTCGTCCGGAGACGCCGCGCGCGGGACCGGCAGTTCGGCGCTCGCGTCCGTCACCGCCACCCGGAGAACCGTTCCCGTCAGGGTCGCCCGCGCCCGGATCTCCCGGTCCGCCGGGGCCTTCGCGTGGCGGTACGCGTTCGTCATCAGTTCGCTGAGCAGCAGTTCCGCCGTGTCCGTGACGGCCGCCGGCAGGGCCCAGCGGACCGCCGTCTCGCGGAACAGCAGCCGCGCCCTCCCCACGCTCCGCGCCTGACGCGGCAGGCGCCACTCGATGTCCTGGGGTAGCCGCGTCGGCGGTGTCCTCTGCATACGTCCACCGTTCCGGCTCGCCGCGTACTCTCGGGAGTAACGACGCGTGTACTTCGGGTAGTTGTACCTGGCGTGGTCCCTGAGGAAAGTGGTGCGTGCGGATGTCGGCGACGGAGACGAATCTCGCGTGGCGTTACTGCGGCAGCCAGATCAAGCTCTGGCGCACCGAAGCCGGGGTCGACCGCGAGATACTGGCGAAAGAGGCCGGGTACGGCTGCGAGTACGTGAAGTCCATGGAGAACGGGCGCCGTAAGCCCACCCTCCGGCTCCTCCAGATCGCCGACCAGCTCTGCGGCGCGGGCGGGAAGATCGTCGCCGCGCAGGAGTACCTGAAGCCCGAGCCGCATCCGCAGCGGTCGCAGGAGTTCATGGCGCTGGAGAAGGACGCCATCGCCGTCAGTTCGTACGAGCCTCTGCTCATCCCGGGACTGCTCCAGGCGCCCGCGTACGCGAAGGCGCTCATCGGCGCCAGTTCGCCGCCGCTCGACGACGAGACCGTCGAGGAGCGCGTCGCCGGGCGGCTCAAGCGGCAGGAGGCGTTGGGGGCGCGTCCCGGCGTCCTGTTCAGCTTCGTCATGTTCGAGGCCGCGCTGCGGTCCGAGGTGGGCGGCCCGGACGTCATGGCGTCGCAGCTTCAACACCTGCTGGCGGTCGGCGAGTTGCGGAACGTGTTGATTCAGGTGTTGCCCTTCGGGCGGGCCTACGGGGTTGCGCTCAACGGCGCCATCGCCCTTCTGGAGACCGGTGACCACGAGCACTATGCGTACGTGGAGGGGCCGGAGACCAGCACCCTGTATGCCGACCCGGACAAGGTCAGTGCGCTCACCCGCACCCATGACATGATCCGCATGCACGCCCTCAGCCCCGAGGATTCGGCCGAGTTCATCAGAAAGGTGGCGCAGGAAACGTGAACGCCAGCCTGACGTGGTTCAAGTCCAGCTACAGCGACAGCCAGGGTGGCAACTGCCTCGAAGCCGCCGTACGCCCCGACCGCGTCCACATCCGCGACTCGAAGCTCGGCCCCCAAAGCCCCACCTTCAGTGCCGCCGCGCCCGCCTGGAACGCCTTCCTGGCCCACGCCCGCACCGCCTGAAATCCGCCTGAGCTTCGAGCCGCGACACCCGAGCGACGCTTGTGAGGAATGGGTGGCCGGGTCTCAACCCACCCTCCCTCCCTGCCCGTTGACCAGCCACGGTCACTTTCCGCGTTCGGCTTGCCACGCATGGTCGCCACCCTTTACGGTCGCGGCAACAAACAACCCCGGTCAGGTGCTACCAACACCTGCCGGGGTCTGACCGCAAGATCGAACCCTATGAAAGCGATCCCGTGGCTGTCGAAAACACTATCTCCGTGCTGCCCTCGCCCGCACACCCCCTGGCCAACCCCGGCTACGGAAAACGCGGCACCCCGGATCAAGGCCCCCTGCGCCGCGACTCCTTCGCGCACCTGCCCCTCCGGGCCCGTTACCTCGCCGGGTTCATCGACGCGCTCCCCGAGCAAGGCGCCATAGACGCCAAAACGCTCGCGAAGGCCCAGCCCCTCTACGGTCAGGCGGCCGTGCGCAGCGCGCTGAACGAGCTGTCCGCCGCCGGGCACCTGCGCCGCGTACGACGACTGTCCGAACCCGGCGCCGAGAACGGCACGACGCGCTGGGTGTTCCACACGTACTGGTCCCGGGTCGCACGGGATGACGAGTGGTGGGCCCGGTTCCTCGACGGTGACGTACCGGAGGCCGAAGCCGAAGAACCGCAGCCGCGGAAGCCCCGCTCCGACGCGTACCGCCGCCTGGCCCAACTCGGGCTGCGCGATCCCCGGTTGACCCTCTCGGCGGCCGACTGCGCCACGCTGGAGGCGGCAGCCGCCGAGTGGATCGCCCGCGAGCCCGACCCGCAGCTCTTCACCCAGGCCATGACCGGCGGCCTGCCCGCCACCGTTCACTCGCCCCGCGCCTTCCTCGCCGTCCGCCTCCGCGACAAGCTGCCGCCGCAACGGACCCGGGCCACCCGCGACACACCGCCGCCCGCACCCCGCACCCTCATGGAGTGCACGGACTGCGGGCGGCCGGGGAGGCCCGAGGCGCTGCCGGGCGGGCTGTGCCGGGGCTGCCGGGACCGAGGCTGAGGCGAAGACGCTACTTGCCCAGCCACGCCTTCCACGTGGACCGGTGACCGTCCACCCACTTCTTCGCCGCCGCCTCCGGCGTCAGCTTCTTGTCGGCGATCAGGAGGGAGACCTCGTTCTGGTCGTCCGTCGTCCAGCGGAACTTCTTCAGGAAGTCCGCCGCCTCGCCGCCCGACTCGGCGAAGTCCGCGTTGAGATACTTCTGGAGCGGGGTCGTCGGGTAGGCGCAGGTGATCTTCTTCGGGTCGGCGTCGCAGCCCTCCTTGTACGGGGGCAGCTTCACCTCCGTCATCGGGACCTGCTGGGACAGCCACTGCGGGGTGTACCAGTACGACAGGAACGGCTTCTTCTGCTTCGCGAACTGCTTCATCTGCGTGATCTGCGCGGCCTCGGAGCCGGAGAAGACGACCTGGTAGTCCAGCTTCAGGTTCTGGACGAGGGCCTTGTCGTTCGTGACGTACGAGGGTGAGCCGTCGAGGAGCTGGCCCTTGCCGCCGCTCTCGGCGGTCTTGAGCTGATCCGCGTACTTGTTCAGATTCTTCCAGCTCTTGATGTCCGGGTGCTGCTTCGCGAAGTACGTCGGGACGAACCAGCCGATGTGGCCGGTGACGCCGAGGCCGCCGCCGTTCACGATCGTCTTCTTGTCCTTGACGTAGCGGGCCTCCTGGTCGGGGTGGCCCCAGTCCTCCAGGATCGCGTCGACGCGGCCCTGGCTGAGGGCGTCCCAGGCCGGGACCTCGTCGACCTGGACGGTGTCGACGCGGTAGCCGAGTTCGTGTTCGAGGAGGTACTGGGCGACGGCCACGTTGGCCTGCGCGCCGACCCAGGACTGGACGGAGAGGGTGACCGTCTTGGCGCCCTTGGCGTTGGCGAACGGCGACGACTGCTTCGTCATGTCCGCCGCGCCGCAGCCGGTGACGGCGAGAAGGGCTCCGGACGCGGCGATCACGGCCGCGTAGCGATGAGTGCGCTTCAGCTTCATACTGCTCAGGCCCCCTTTCCTTCGTGCGTACGGCGGCCCGTCGGCTGCGTCACCCGGTCCAGCATCAGGCCGAGGCAGACGATCGCGGCACCCGCGACCAGGCCGGTCGCCAGGTCGCCCTGGGCGAGGCCGAACACGACGTCGTAGCCGAGCGCGCCACCGCCGACCAGGCCGCCGATGATGACGACGGCGAGGGTCAGGACGACACCCTGGTTCACGGCGAGGAGCAACGCGGGCCGGGCGAGCGGCAGTTGGACCTGGCGGAGCTGCTGGGCCGTGGTCGCGCCCATCGAGCGGGACGCCTCCAGCGCGGCCGGGTCGACCTGGCGCAGGCCCTGCGTGGTGATGCGGACGACGGCCGGAAGCGCGTAGACCACGGCCGCGGCGACCGCCGGGGCGCGGCCGACGCCGAAGAGGGCGACGACCGGGATCAGGTACACGAACTGCGGCATCGTCTGGAAGACGTCCAGGACCGGGCGGAGCAGGCGCTCGAAGCGGTTGCTGCGGGCCGCCGCGATGCCGGTCGCGAAGCCGAGGACGAGGGTCACCGCGACGGCGGCGAGGACCTGGGAGAGGGTGTCGAGGGACGCCTTCCACACGCCGAGGTAGCCGATCGCCGCCATGGCGAGGACGGCGGTCAGCGCGGTGCGCCAGGTGCCGATCAGCCAGGCCAGCGCGGCCACGATCAGGAGCACGGACCACCACGGAAGCCAGGTCAGGCCCGAGCGGACCGGGTCGAGGACCCAGGTGGTGAAGTGCGCGGCCCAGTCGGCGGTGCCGCCGACGTACGGGACGCCGGTGTAGAGGTGGTCGGTCATCCAGTCGACGGCGTCGTTGACGGTGGGTGCGATCTTGACGACCCAGGCGTCCGGCCAGTCGAGGCCGGCGACGAAACGGACCACGAGCGCGACGACGACCGTGCCGGCCGCGACGACGCCCCACTTCCAGCGGGCCGGCGCCTCGTGCGAGCCGAGCTTCTCGCCCGCCGCGCCGGTGACCCGGTCGAGGATGACGGCGAGCAGCACGATCGGGATGCCCGCGGCGAGCGCGGCGCCGACGTCGACCGAGGCGAGGGCCTGGTAGACGCGGTCACCGAGACCGGCGGCGCCGATGACGGAGGCGATGACGGCCATGGACAGCGCCATCATGATCGTCTGGTTGAGGCCGAGGAGGAGTTCCTTGCGGGCCAGCGGGAGGCGGGCCGACAGCAGGCGCTGGCGGGCGGTGGCGCCGAGCGAGGTGACGGCCTCCATGACGCCGCCGTCGGCGGAGCGTAGGCCGAGCGCGGTCAGGCGGGCCATGGGCGGCGCCGCGTAGACGACGGTGGCGAGGACCGCCGCCGGGACGCCCATGCCGAAGATCAGGACGACCGGCAGGAGGTACGCGTACGCGGGCAGCACCTGCATGGTGTCGAGGACCGGGCGCAGCATGCGGTACATGCGCTCGCTCAGGCCCGCGGCGAGGCCGAGCAGGGCGCCGAGGATCACCGAGGCGAGCACGGCGACGACCATCAGCGCGAGCGTCTGCATGGTCGGGATCCACATGCCGAGGGCGCCGCAGGCCAGGAAGGCGACGACGGCCGATGCCGCGAGGCGCCACCCGGCGACGCGCCAGGCGATCAGGCCCGCGGCGGTGGTGACGCCCGCCCAGCCGGCGGCGAGCAGCACCACGTACACGGCGCGGATGGCGACGATGAGCGCGTTGCTGATGTGGCCGAGGAAGTAGATGAACAGCGGGGAGCTGTCACGGTTGTCGATGATCCAGTCGCTGGCCCTGCCGAGCGGTTCGGAGATGTCGACGGTGAGGGCGTGCGGCCAGGCCGCGCCGGACCAGTGAGCGGTGGCGATCGGCACGAGCACCGCCGCGGCGACGGCGAGCAGCAGGAGCTTGCCGAGGGCGCGATGGCGCGGGGTGAGGTTCCTGAGGCCGCCCGTGCCGGTCTTCGACGGCGGGGCGGCGGTGACGGCGGCGGTCATCTATACCGCCTCCTCGCCCGTGACGGCAGCGGCCGGGGCGGCGGGGGCCGGGGCGCCGCCGACGGCCGCGATGAGCCGCTCGTGGTCGACGATGCCCAGGCAGCGGCCCTGGTCCATGACCCGTACCGCGAAACCGGTGCGCGCGACGGCCTCGATGGCCTCCGAGACCGTGGCGTCCGGCGCGATGGCGGCGCCGCGCCGGGCCTCGTCGTTGTCGGCCGGGCGCATGGCGCGGCGGACGGTCATGACCTGCTCGCGCGGGACGTCACGGACGAATTCCCGTACGTAGTCGTCGGCGGGCGCGCCCACGATCTCCTCGGGCGTGCCGAGCTGCACGATCCGGCCGTCGCGCATCAGGGCGATGCGGTCGCCCAGGCGCAGCGCCTCGGTCAGGTCGTGGGTGATGAAGACCATCGTGCGGCCCTCCTCGCGGTGCAGCCGCACGACCTCTTCCTGCATGTCGCGCCGGATCAGCGGGTCGAGCGCGCTGAACGGTTCGTCGAAGAGCAGGACCTCGGGGTCGACGGCCAACGCCCGTGCGAGGCCGACGCGTTGCTGCTGGCCGCCGGAGAGCTGGCCGGGGCGGCGGGACTCCAGGCCCTCCAGGCCGACCTTCGCGACGACCTCGGCGGCTCTGGCGCGGCGCTCGGCGCGGCCGACGCCCTGGATCTCCAGGCCGTACGCGACGTTGTCGAGGACGGTGCGGTGCGGCAGCAGGCCGAAGTGCTGGAAGACCATGGCGGCGCGGCGCCTGCGCAGGGCGCGCAGCCGGGACTTGTCCATGGCGAGGACGTCCTCGCCGTCGATGGCCAGCTCGCCCGAGGTCGGCTCGATGAGCCGGGTCAGGCAGCGGACGAGCGTGGACTTGCCGGAGCCGGACAGGCCCATGACGACGAAGACCTCGCCGCGCTCGACATCGAAGGAGACATCGCGGACGGCGGCCGTGCAGCCGGTACGGGCGCGCAGCTCGGCGGCGTCCAGGTCCGCCAACTCGGCTTGCTGCGGCACGCGTTCGGCCTTGGGGCCGAAGACCTTCCACAGGTTGCGGACGGAGAAGACGGTCTCGGTCCCCGTCTCCGTACGCGTCTCAGTAGCCGTACTCATCACGCATCACCACCCATCAGCTCGGCGCACTTCTCCCCGACCATGAGCACCCCGATCATCGGGTTCACCGCGGGCATCGTCGGGAAGACGGACGCGTCGGCGATACGGATGGACTGAAGCCCGCGGACCCTCAACTCGGGGTCGACCACGGCGAGTTCATCGTCAGCGGCCCCTATTCGGCAAGTACCCGCGGGGTGATAGACGGTGTGCGCGACCTTGCGGGCGTACTCGCTCAGCTCCTCGTCGCCCGTGACGTCGGGCCCCGGGCACACCTCGCGCTTGAGCCAGCCGGCGAGCGGCTGCGTCTTCGCGATCTCGCGGGCGATGCGGATGCCGTCGACGAGGGTCTGCCCGTCGTAGTCGTCCTCGTCGGTGAAGTACCGGAAGTCGAGGGCGGGCTTGACCTCGGGGTCCGCGCTGGTCAGGTACAGGCGGCCGCGGCTCTTCGGCTTCGGGATGTTCGGCGTCATGGAGACCCCGTGCTCGGGCTTCTCGTAGCCGAGCCGCTCGGGGTTGTCCGTGAACGGTATTTGGTAGAAGTGGAACATCAGGTCCGGCCCGGCCGCGTCCGGGTCGCGCTGGACGAACAGGCCCGCGTCGCTGTCCATGGCGCTGTTGTCGGGGATCGGCCCGTCGGTCTCCCAGACGATGACCGACTCGGGGTGGTCGAGCAGGTTCTCGCCGACGCCCGGCAGGTCGTGCAGGACGGGGATGCCGAGCTTCTCCAGGTCGGCCTTCGGGCCGATGCCGGAGTGCAGGAGCAGGCGGGGCGTGTCGACGGCCCCGGCGCAGACGACGACCTCGCGCCGCGCGGTGATCAGCTGCTCCTCGCCGTCCTTGGTGCGCACGTGCACGCCGCTGGCGCGCGTGCCGTCGACGAACTCCAGCTTGTGCGCCCACGTCTCCAGCAGGAGCGTCAGGTTGGGGCGGTCGCCCGCTTCCATGTGCGGGTGCAGGTACGCGACGGAGGCGGAGGACCGCTTGTTGTTCTCGGGGTGGTAGGCGAGGTCGAAGAAGCCGACGCCGTCCTTGAACGGGCCCTTGTTGAAGCCCTCGACGCGCGGCACTCCGGTCGCCGTCTGCGCGGCCTCGACGAAGTCGCGGGCGATGGCGTTCCGGTCCTGCTCGTCGACGGGGACGATGTTGTTGCGCAGCTTGCCGAAGTACGGGTCCATCGCCTGGTGGTCCCAGCCCTCGGCGCCGGCCGCGGCCCACTCGTCCCAGTCGCCGGGCAGCGGCTTGAACGAGATCAGCGTGTTGTGCGACGAGCAGCCGCCGAGCACCTTGGCGCGGCTGTGCAGGATGTGCGAGTTGCCGCGCGGCTGCTCGGTGGTGGTGTAGCCGTAGTCGAGGTCGCCGCCGAGGAGGCCGAGCCAGCGGCGCAGGGTCAGTACGTCGTCGCGGCCGATGTCGCTGGGGCCGCCCTCGATGACGGCGACGGTGACGTTCGGGTCCTGGGTGAGCCGGGAGGCGATCACCGACCCTGCGGTGCCGCCGCCGACGATGACGTAGTCGTACGTGTGCTGGGGCTGTTCGGGGTTTTCCGGCATGCGTCAACTCCGTTGGTTGGCAAGGTACTTCGCTTGATGGTGGGGGGTTCGGTCGGGGGGGGGCGGCTGCGGGCCGGTGGGGGCTGGTCGCGCAGTTCCCCGCGCCCCTGAGGCTGCGCTGACGCGCGCCTCTGTCGATGAGATGGCGCACGAAGTGCGCATCTCAGGGGCGCGGGGAACTGCGCGACCAGCCACGACGGTGGCGCGCCCGACCGGCAACCGAAAGAGATCAGCCCGCGAACCAGCGCACCGGCGCGGGCGCCAGGTTCTGGTAGACGTGCTTGGTCTCGCGGTATTCGGCGAGCCCGGCGGGGCCGAGCTCACGGCCGACGCCGCTCTTCCCGAAGCCGCCCCATTCGGCCTGCGGCAGGTAGGGGTGGAAGTCGTTGATCCAGACGGTCCCGTGCCGCAGCCGCCCGGCGACGCGCCGCGCGCGCCCGGCGTCGGCGGTCCACACGGCGCCCGCGAGCCCGTACTCGGTGTCGTTGGCGAGGGCGACGGCCTCGTCCTCGGTGCGGAACGTCTCGACGGTGAGGATCGGCCCGAAGGTCTCCTCGCGCACGACCCGCATCTCGCGGTGGCACTGGTCGAGGACGGTCGGCTCGTAGAAGTAGCCGGTGGCCGGGCGTACGTCGCTGGGCTCGGGGCGCTTGCCGCCGCACCGGGGCACGGCGCCCTCGGCGAGGGCGGAGGCCACGAAGGACTCGGTCTTGTCGCGCTGCTGCTCGCTGACGAGCGGCCCGCACTCGACGTCCTTCTCGGTGCCCCGGCCGAGCCGGATCTTCTCGGCGCGGCGGGCGAGTTCGGCGACGAAGCGCTCGCGCACCGACTCCTCGATGATGAGCCGGGAACCGGCGGAGCAGACCTGGCCGCTGTGGATGAACGCGGCGTTCAGCGCCTGGTCGACGGCGGTGTCGAAGCCGTCCTCGGTGTCGCAGGCGTCGGCGAAGACGACGTTGGGGTTCTTGCCGCCGAGTTCGAGGGCGACCTTCTTCACGGACGCGGCGGCGGCCTGCGCCACCTTCGTGCCGCTGACCAGGCCGCCGGTGAAGGAGACGAGGTCGACGTCGGGGTGGTCGGCGAGGCGTGCGCCGACCGAACTCCCCGGTCCCGTCACGAGGTTGGCGACTCCGGCCGGAAGTCCGGCCTCGACCAGCAGCTCGACGAGGACCACCGTGGTCAGCGGGGTGATCTCGCTCGGCTTGATGACGAAGGTGTTGCCCGCGGCGAGCGCCGGGGCGATCTTCCAGCTCGCCTGGAGGAGCGGGTAGTTCCAGGGCGTGATCATCGAGCAGACGCCGACGGGTTCGTGCACGACGACGCTGTGGATCTCGTCGGAGCCCGCGTCGACGACCCGTCCTGCGCCCTCTCCGACGACGAGGTCGGCGAAGTAGCGGAAGGCGTCGGCGACGCAGTCGACGTCGACGCGGCCCTCCTCGACGGTCTTCCCGGCGTCGCGGCTCTCCAGGAGGCCGATCTTCTCCCGGTCCCGTACGAGGAGGTCGGCGACCCGGCGCAGCAGCGCGGCGCGTTCGGCGACGGGCGTGTGCGGCCACGGGCCCTCGTCGAAGGCGAGCCGGGCAGCGGCGATCGCGGCGTCCGCGTCCTCGGCGCCGCCCTCGGCGATCACGGCGAACGGTGCGGCATCCGCCGGGTCGATGATCTCGCGGCTCGCCCCTGAGGCGGCACCGCGCCACTCTCCGCCGACATGGATGGTCTGTTGTGCTGACACGTCCTGCTTCGCCTTCCGTTCATGAGCTGCCCCCGTGCACCGCCGTGAACGGCCGGCCGGCTCGTTCAGGGGTGACGTCGATGGCCCCTGCCCGGGGGTGCGGAGAACATGCGTGAACGGTCGGCAGAAGTGCGCTGCATCACGCGCGGCGGGTGGCGTCCCAGCCGCGCTCCAGGATGTCGAAGGCGATGTCGACGCCCTCGGGGCTGTCGCCCACACGGATCGCCTGGAGCGCGAAGGCGGCCAGCGCCTCGCTCGCCGGATCGCCCTCGGGCGCGCCGGTGTCCTCGGCGATGGCGCGGGCCAGCGCGGTGCGGTGCCGCAGCCACATCCGCTCGGCGTACTCGCGCAGCGCCCGGGTGCCGTCGACCAGTTCGCGGAAGCGGGCCGCGTCGGCGTCGGACGGGTCCAACTCCTGGTAACGGTGCGCGAGTTCGCGCAGTGAGCCGAGGATCGTACGGCCTTCCGGGCGGTCCCGGACCGCCGCCACCAGGTCCTCCTCCTGGCCCTCGTCGAGGTCGAAGACCAGGGCTTCCTTGCCGGAGAAGTGCTTGAACAGGGTGGTCGTGGAGACGTCGGCGGCCTCGGCGATGTCGCGGATGCCGACGCCGTCGTACCCGTGCTCCAGGAAGAGCCGCAGCGCGGCGTCGGCGAGGGCCTGGCGGGTGGCGGCCTTCTTGCGTTCGCGACGGCCCAGGGGTTCGACGGTCATGATCACAGCCTACACCCCTTGGGTTGTCTTGTTCAAAAAGTTGATTCGTTGCACTTATTTAACGAGTGTGCTTTTCTCGATGGCATGCCTGATTCCGTCTCTGTGCGCTGGGCCATGCTCGGCGTGATGCTCGCGATGCTCCTGTCGATGCTGGACAACAACATCGTCGGTACCTCGATGCCGACGATCGTCCGGGACCTCGGCGGCGCCTCCCACCTGTCGTGGGTCGTCATCGCCTACACCCTGACCACCGCCGTCTCCACCCCGGTCTGGGGCAAGCTCGGCGACCTCTACAGCCGCAAGCGCGTCTTCCTGATCTCGATCGGCGTCTTCCTCGCCGGGTCCGTGCTGTCGGGCGCCGCCCGGAACATGGGGGAGCTGATCGGCTTCCGCGTGGTGCAGGGGCTCGGCGCCGGCGGGCTCGGCGGGCTCGCGTTCGCGCTCATCGGGTCCCTGGTGCCGCCCCGCGAGCGCGGGCGCTACCAGGGGATGACCGCCGCCGTCATGGCGCTGGGCACCATCGGCGGGCCGCTCGTCGGCGGCCTCGTCACCGGGCACCTCGGCTGGCGCTGGGCCTTCTACCTCAATCTGCCGCTGGGGCTCGTCGCCCTCGTCTGGTGCCTGCTGATGCTGCCCGCCGACCGCCCGGCCGACCGCGCCCGGGTCCGCATCGACTGGCCCGGCATCGCCCTGCTGACCCTGACCATCAGCTCCGTCGTGCTCGCCACCACCTGGGGCGGCGTGCAGTACGCGTGGGGGTCCTGGCAGGTCGTGGGGCTGCTCGTCGTCTCCGTGGTGGCCGGCGCCGCGTTCGTCCTCGTCCAGCGCCGGGTGCCCGAGCCGGTGCTTCCGCTACGGATTTTCGCGCACCGCAATTTCGGGCTGGCCTCGGTGATGATGTTCGCCCTGGGTGCCGTGATGTTCGGGGCCTCGCTGTATCTCCCGCTCTTCCAGCAGACCGTGCAGCACACGTCCGTGACCAGCTCGGGGCTGCTGCTGCTTCCGCTCATGGCGCCCGTGGTGGTCGTGTCCCAGATCGGCGGGCGGGTGATGTCCCGTACCGGGCGCTACAAGGTCTTCCCGGTGCTCGGCGGGGCTTTCCTGACCGTCGGCACCCTGCTGCTCTCCACCATGGACACGCACACCTCCCGCGCCGCCGCCTCCCTCTTCATGGTGCTCACCGGGGTCGGCATGGGGTTCTTCACGCAGATGGTGCTGACCATCGCGCAGAACAGCGTGGAGATGAAGGATCTGGGGGTCGCTTCTGCCAGCGGCAACCTGTTCCGCACCATCGGGGCCTCGGTGGGGCTGGCTGTGTTCGGCTCGCTGTTCAACAGTGCCGCCGGGCACGGCGGTTCGGCTGCTTCCGTCGTCTCGGCGACGCATCACATCTTCCTCGTCGCGGCGGGGGTCAGCGCGGTGGCCTTGCTGGCCGCCCTCTCCATCACCGAAACCCCCCTCCGATCCAAGCCCCGCACGCCCCAGGTTGGGGCTGCCCGCGCAGTTCCCCGCGCCCCTAGGTAGTCCGTCGGGTGCACCACCGTCGTGGCCGGTCGCGCAGTTCCCCGCGCCCCTAGGTAGACCGTCGAGTGCACCACCGTCGTGGCTGGTCGCGCAGTTCCCCGCGCCCCTGGGTAGTTCGTCGGGTGCGCCACCGTCGTGGCTGGTCGCGCAGTTCCCCGCGCCCCTGAGATGCGCACTTCGTGCGCCATCTCATCAAGAGAGGCGCGCGGAGCGCAGCCTCAGGGGAAGGCTGCGCGCAGCGCATGCCTTCAGGGGCGCGGGGAACTGCGCGAGAAGCGGCCACCGGGCCGCACACGAACGACAAGCCAGGGGCGCGGGGAACTGCGCATCCGGAAGGCCCCTTACGGGCCGGGGCTGAAGCGGGAGAGGGCTGTGGTGAGGCGGGTGCGTTGGGTGGGCCAGTCGGTGTCGGGGCCCGCTACAAGCACCGCGTACTGCGCCCCGTCCTGCGCGGTGAACGAGAAGTCGACGACCTTCCTCCGGGCATCCAGCTTCTTGCTGTCATACGCGTAGACCAACTCGGCGGCATCGTCGGTGACGGCGTCCGAGGCCCCCTCGGGAGCCGCCGTCTGCGCGAGGGACACCTCCTCGTACCCGGGGTTGGTCGACGACAGCGTCTCGGAGGCGGTGCGGAGCGAGGCGAGCGGCGTGGTGTCGGGTTCCTCGATGGTGAAGACCTGGATGAGGGAGGTCTCGTCGGCGGACGTGTAGAAGACGCCCTGCGCGCTCTCGGTGCGCTCCCAGCCCTCGGGCACCGCGAGCGTGAACCCGGCCGCGTCGGAGACCTCCCGGTAATCGGCGGGGAGTTCGCCGGTCGCCGACGGAGTGGCCGTCGGAGTCGGGGTCGGGGTCGGAGTGGGCTCGGCGCTCGGGGATGCGGAGGCGGCGGCCCGGGTCTGCTTCGGGTCCGGCCCGGCATCGTCCCCCCGGCCCACCAGAACCACCGTCGACGCGACGGCGGCCCCGAGCACGGCGGCGCCCACCATCACCAGGACGAAGCGCCGGTTGCGCCCGGCCGGCGGCGACGCGGCCGGCCCCGCGAGTTCCGGCTCGGGCCAGGACGTGGGCGGCGGCGCGAACTCCGGCCGTGGCGGAGGCGGTGACGACATCGTCGCAGGACCCGAACCCGCCTCCTCCCAGCGCTGGGTCTCCTCGTTCCAATGACGCCCGCTCATCTGAGGTTCCCCAGCATGGCGGCCACCGTGCCCGCCGAGGTGAACAGCGAGAGGACCGCCTGCGAATCGCCGAGCAGGGCGCGCAGCCGGTCGAGCCGGGTCGCGGGGGCGCTGCCCGTGCGGACGAGTTCGCCCTCCGTCTCGGCGAGTTCGGCATCAAGGGCGCGGAGCTGCCCGTCGTCGCGCAGCCGGGTCAGATCGGCGCGCAATTCCCGTACGGCTTCGAGGAGTTCGGCCATCGTCTCGTCGCGCTGCGGGGCGCCGTGCGTGTGGCTCTCCGCGTGGGCGTGGCTGCCGATGGCGAAGGTGCTGCCGTGGACGTCGCCGATGCTGACCGAGGGCTCGTCATTCGCTGTCATGATCGTCTGATCCCTTCTTGGCCGGGGCGTCCTCGGCCTTGCCCGACGTCGCGCTGGCGTGGCTGCCGACGGCGAAGGTGGAGTCCTCGACGCGGTCGATGTTCACGCCGCCGCTGCTGATGTTCACGATCTTCTGGACGAACTCGCCGGTCTGGTAACCGGATTCGGCGAGCGCCTGGCGCACCCCGCCCGCGATCCGGTCCTGGACGGACTTGAGATACCGCTCGACGTCCATCTGCTGGAACAGCGAGCCGGGCCCCTCCGAGCCCAGCTCGCGCACCGACAGCGCGGGGCCGTCCGGCAGCGCGCCGCTGTGCCCGCCGGTGAGCACCTGCCAGCCGTAGCCGATCCACCGGCCGACGGTGACGAGGGAGCGGGCGGGCGATCCCGGCACGCGCGTGATGCCCCAGACCGCCTTGCCGAACGGGTTGTTGTGGCGGAACTGGTGGGCGGTGCGGTCCGCGTCGCGGAACGGTTCGCGGATCGGGGCGAGGACGTGCGGCGCGATCTCCAGCATCAGCATCCGGCCCTGGGTGTGGACCCGGACGAAGACGCTGACGACCAGCTCCTCCTCCCAGCCGCCGACCCGGATCCGCAGGAAGTGCCTCCGCTTCTCGGCGCCCTCCTCGACGGACCGCTCCCGGTGCTCCTCGAACGCCTCCGGCCGGTAGGGGGCGTCCTCGCGCGCGGCGAGGCCCTCGACGGGCAGGAAGACGCACTCGTCGATCTCCAGCCAGCGCAGCCGGTCGCGCACGGTGGTGCTCGCGAACTCGGCGGGCAACCGCAGCTGTTCGAGCAGCGGCCGGATCTTCTCCAGGATGCCCCGGTTGTTGAGCGGCTGCTGCTTCTTCGTCCGGTCCGGGCGCAGCTCGACGGCGAGGGTCCAGGTGTCGACGGGTTCGCCGGCGCCGCAGAACGGGCGGACGGCGTGGTACATGATCAGCGGCGCGTGCTGCTCGGATCTGATCCGCCGCATGACCCGGGCGAAGCGGGCTCCCTGGGCGCTCTCCGCCGGGTCGGCGGAGGCGTTCGCGAAGCGGCCCTCGGACAGGTCGGTGCCGAGCACCCGCGCGAGCTGTTCCCGCTGGGCGACCGCGCACGCGGCGACCAGGGCGAACAGGAGCAGCGTGAGCCAGCCGTGCAGCGCGTCGCCGGAACCGGCGCTCTCGGGGACCAGCCAGCTCAGGGCGTCGGGCAGGCCGTCCCGCAGGCCCGAGCGGAGCCCGTAGGAGAAGCTCTCGTAGTCGTCGCCGTCGCCGGTGGCCATGGTCACGGTGGCGACCAGCAGGAGGGTCAGCAGGATCCGGCCCCACCAGCGCAGGTACCAGGCGGCCGCCCTGCGGTAGACCGGCGGCCGCTGCTCCGGGCCGCGCACCCAGACGCCGAGCGCGAGCAGCGCGGACGGCAGCAGGAACGCGAGGATCCAGTAGCCGGTCAGCGGCAGGCCCACCACCCACAGGCCGAGCACCGCCCCGGCCCACGCCACTTCGAGGCGCCGGGCGCGCAGCGCGTGCGCGAGGACCCGGGCGGCGTCGAAGCCGAGCGACGGGGCCGCGATGCGCTGCTCGTGCAGATGCAGCTGTTCGACGACCCGGTCCCGGTAGTCCTGGTCGAGATAGGTCCCGGCGCACAGCAGCCGGGTGGCCTCACTGGCGTACGGCGGCTTCGCCGACGGCAGGGGTCCCACCCCACCGTCGCCGGTGCCCGGTGATGCCGACTGCTGCGGTACATAGGCGGTACTCACGCCACTCCCCCGAATGTTTCCACGGATGCCGCTTGTTCGAACTGCCGTCACTGGTACGGAAGTTACGAAGGAAGCAGCATAGTCCCCCGAGGCGCGCGGAGCCCGCCCTTCGGGGGCGCGGGGAACTGCGCGACCAGCCACGACGGAAGCCGCACGCGCCCGCACAAACGCAAACCGCCCGCGGCGAGTCGCGAACGACCCGACCGCGGGCGGTCAGAGCGGGAAGATCCAGGAGACCTAGATGAGGCCGAGACCGCGCACGGCCTCGCGCTCCTCGGCCAGCTCCTTGACGGACGCGTCGATGCGCGTACGCGAGAACTCGTTGATCTCCAGGCCCTGGACGATCTCGTACTTGCCGTCCTTGGTGGTGACGGGGAAGGAGGAGATCAGGCCCTCCGGGACGCCGTAGGAGCCGTCCGACGGGATGCCCATGGAGGTCCAGTCGCCCTCGGCCGTGCCGTTGACCCAGGTGTACACGTGGTCGATGGCGGCGTTGGCGGCGGAGGCGGCCGAGGACGCGCCCCGGGCCTCGATGATCGCGGCACCGCGCTTGGCGACGGTCGGGATGAAGTCCTCGGCGAGCCACTTCTCGTCGTTGCCGATGGCCTCGATGGCCGGCTTGCCCGCGACGGACGCCTGGAAGATGTCCGGGTACTGGGTGGCCGAGTGGTTGCCCCAGATCGTCAGGCGCTGGATGTCGGCGACGGTGGAGCCGGTCTTCTTCGCGAGCTGGGTCAGCGCGCGGTTGTGGTCGAGGCGCGTCATGGCGGTGAAGCGCTCGGCCGGTACGTCCGGGGCCGCGGCCTGGGCGATGAGGGCGTTGGTGTTCGCCGGGTTGCCGACGACGAGGATCTTGACGTCGTCCGCGGCGTTGTCGTTGATGGCCTTGCCCTGGGGCTTGAAGATGCCGCCGTTGGCCTCCAGGAGGTCACCGCGCTCCATGCCCTTGGTGCGGGGACGGGCGCCGACGAGCAGGCCGACGTTGGTGCCGTCGAAGGCGACGTTCGGGTCGTCGGTGATGTCGATGCCCTGAAGGAGCGGGAACGCGCAGTCGTCGAGCTCCATCGCGGTGCCCTCGGCGGCCTTGAGCGCCGGGGTGATCTCCAGGAGGCGCAGCTTGACCGGCACGTCCGCGCCGAGCAGCTGGCCGGAGGCGATGCGGAAGAGCAGTGCGTAGCCGATCTGGCCGGCGGCGCCGGTGACGGTGACGTTCACGGGAGTGCGGGTCATGGCGTTCTCCGTATGACAGCGAGGCTTTTGATCGATCTCTTGATACCAAGAGATCCGCTCGTCAGGCTATCGCCTCTCGGCCGGACGCGACCCCCGGGTCCGTGTGGCTCACCCCACAGCCGGTCCGCCGACCGGAACACGGGGCGGCCGCCGCCCCGGGGGGAGAGGGGGCGGGCGGCCGCCAAGGGTGCCACCGTGTGGCCATCCCGTGGGGGTACTGACCGCCTTCCCCCGACGCGCTCCCCCATGCACACCTTTCCCGACCGCTTCCCGCCGCGCCCTGTCCGCTTCCGGCCCGCTTGCGGTCCGGGGGCCTGTCAGGGTTACGGAGTGCAGCCCTTCTGGCCCGCCGCGAGCGCACCGCAGGCCTTCGCCTCGGCGGCCGAGCCGACCGCGATCATCGGGGTGTAGGCGTCCGTGTCCGCGTCGCCGACCAGGCCCTTCTTCGACGTCTTGGCACCCACGGAGAGCGTCACGCTGTCGCCGGGCGCCGCGAACTGGATCCGCGCCCAGGCCGCCTTGCACGTCTTGCTGTAGCGGACCTCGACATTGGTGGTGCCGAGCGCGGTCTTCGTAGGACTGTCGGCCAGATCGCCGCCGCAGCCCATGGCCTCGGGGTCCTTGCCGGTGCAGCCGTCGCCCACGCACTGGACGCCCGCGGGCAGCTGGGGGGCGCTGGTGGTCGGCGACTTCGAGGGCCCCGCATCGGCGCCCTTGTCACCGCCGCCGCTGGTCATGACGTAGGCGATGAGGACGACGAGGGCCGCGCCGACGCCACCCGCGACGACCATGAACAGACGCCGTCTGCCGCCCTGCTTGCCCGAGTTCGACGGGTCCGGCGACACCACGGGCGGCGGGCCGAACTGGCCGGACCCCTCGGCGGCCTGGCCCCGGCCCTGCGGCGGCACACCCGACGAGGCCGGGGCCGCGACCGGCTCCGCCACCCCGGTGGACCGGGACGCCGTCACCTGGCCGTTCCTGCCCGAGCCGCCCGTCGACTGGGCGGCGGGCGATCCGAACTCTCCCAGCGCGGCGCGCGCCTGGGATATCCGTATCGCCTCCATGGTCATGTCGTGGCGCATCTCGGAACGGCTCCAGGCGCGCTCCGCGAGCTCCCACATCGTGGTCAGGTGGACGGGATTGGTGCCGGTGACCTCGGCGAGCGCGACGATCGCGCCCTTGGGCGCGAGCAGCCGTCCGTTCAGATACCGCTCCCACGAGGTCTTGCTGTACCCGGTGCGGTCCGCCAACGCGGCGATCCCGAGCCCGCTGCGGTCCACCAGCCGGCGCAACTGGCTGGCGAACTCCTTGACCTGCGGGTCGAGTTCGTCCGGTAGCGCCCTCCAACGAGGCATTGCCTTCCCCCTATTCCCCCCATTGCGTGCGTGCATGGCCCGCGCCGCGCCGCGCGTCGGCCCCCCACTGGCTACCCAATGGGATGTGAGTAGCCAGGATGTCAGTTCCCCGGACGGGGGCGCACGGAGGCGTTCGACACCATTCGACACCAGGGTGTGCCCCCTCGCACACCACCGGACCCGCGACGCCCGCACTTGTCCGGGAGGGCCCCGGAACGGCCAGAGTAGGCGCGTTGTCCGGTCGCGTACGACAGATCCCGGAAGTTAACCGGACATCCCCACACAAGGAGGGCGGGACTCCGCCACGGGAGTCCCGCCCGTCACCGCACGGTGAAGTGCAGGGTGTCCTGGAGGAAGGGGATCCGCAGCCAGGGATGGGGCTGCGCCATCATCGCGAGCAGCACGATGGCGAGGCCGAGCAGCCCGTACGTGACCATGTCCGTGAAGCGGGAGCGCACGGCGAGCATGCCGACACCGGGCAGCGCCCAGCGCAGCACGGCACCGCCGATGAGGGCCAGCCCCACCAGCATCGTGCCGACCCGGAACACGTCGAACGCGGTGAGCAGCAGGCCGAGTCCGGTCACCGCGAGGACGGAGATCAGCGGCCACTGGCGGGCGGGCGCCGGGGCGTCACCGGGAGCGGCGCGGCCGCCGCCCTCGGGGCGCGCGGTGTCGCGGGTCCACAGGGGGAACCGGCGCGTGCCGCGCTTCTTGCCGCCCTCCGGCTCGGCGGCCGTCTCGGTGGCCGTCTCGGTGGCGGTCTCGGTGGCGGTCTCCTCGGACGCCTTCCCCGAGCCGTTCACCGGCGTGCCCCCCGAGGCCTCAGCGGACACCGTCGGCGTTCCGTTCGGCGGCCTCCACCACGTTCACGAGGAGCTGGGCGCGGGTCATCGGACCGACACCGCCCGGGTTCGGGGAGATCCAGCCCGCGACCTCGGCGACACCGGGGTGGACATCGCCGACGATCTTGCCGCTCGCGTCGCGCGAGACACCGACGTCGAGCACGGCGGCGCCCGGCTTGACGTCCTCGGGGCGGATCAGGTGCGGGACACCCGCGGCGGCGACGATGATGTCGGCGCGGCGGAGGTGGGAGGCGAGGTCACGGGTGCCGGTGTGGCACTGGGTGACGGTCGCGTTCTCCGACTTGCGGGTGAGCAGCAGCGGCATCGGGCGGCCGATGGTGACACCGCGGCCGACGACCACGACCTCCGCGCCCTTGATCTCGACGCCGTGCCGGCGCAGCAGCGTGATGATGCCGAACGGGGTGCAGGGCAGCGGCGCCGGCTCGTTCAGCACCAGGCGCCCCAGGTTCATGGGGTGCAGGCCGTCGGCGTCCTTGTCGGGGTCCATCAGTTCGAGGATGCGGTTCTCGTCGATGCCCTTGGGGAGCGGCAGCTGGACGATGTAGCCGGTGCAGGCCGGGTCCTCGTTCAGCTCGCGGACGACGGCCTCGATCTCCTCCTGCGTGGCCGTGGCGGGCAGTTCACGCTGGATGGAGGCGATGCCGACCTGCGCACAGTCGCGGTGCTTGCCCGCGACGTACTTCTGGCTGCCGGGATCCTCCCCGACGAGGACGGTGCCGAGACCGGGTGTGACCCCCCTCTCCTTCAGGGCCGCCACGCGGACGGTCAGATCGGACTTGATCGCGGCTGCGGTGGCCTTGCCATCGAGAATCTGGGCGGTCATGCCGTGCATTCTTTCAGGGCGGGCCTGGATCACCCAAGTTGCACTTGCACAACAGCACCGGCCGCCCGCTGGACAACACGGTGGCCGGTTCACGACCATGATCTCTGCAGTGCCGCGGATCAGCGGCAAGGGGGACTGCCGCTCACGCGACCGCCACGGCGTGGTGATCCTCCGCAGGTCCGCGACGTTCCCGCTCACGTCCCCGGAGGATCCCGCCATGAGTTTCGGCGAACCCAACAACCCCTATGGCCAGCACCCCCCTCAGGGCGGCAACCCGTACGGCCAGCAGCCCCCGCAGGGCCAGCCCGGCTACGGCTACCCGCAGCAGGCGCCGCAGGGCGTCCCGCCGCAGGGCTACGGCTATCCGCAGCAGCCCGGCGCCTACCCCCAGCAGGGCGGGATGCCGCAGTACCCGCAGGGCGGCATGCAGCCCGGAATGCCGCCGGTCGCCGGCATGGGCCGCCGGTTCGGCGCCCGCCTGATCGACGGTGTCCTGTACTCGATCATCTACTTCGTGCTGATCGGCCCGATGTTCGTGGACAGCATCAAGTCCGCCTCGGACTGCGACCCGGCGTCGACCACGTACGACACCTGCGTCAACAACGCGAGCTCGGACATGATCGGCAAGATCCTCCCGATCGCGCTCGGCATGCTCGCCGTGACGCTGCTGTACGAGGTCCTGATGATCTCCTTCGTGGGCGCCACGCTCGGCAAGCTCGCCGTCGGCATCCGCGTGCTGCGCCTGGAGAACGGCCAGAAGCCCGGCCTCGGCAAGGGTCTGGTGCGCTGGGTCATCCCGTACGCCGGCTACCTCGCCTGCGGTATCGGCATGCTCCTGGTCTACCTGTCGCCGTTCTTCGACAACTCCGGCCGCCAGCAGGGCTGGCACGACAAGGCGGCGGGCACCATCGCCGTCAAGGTCAAGCCCTGACACACACACGACGAGGGCCCGCCGGTCGGTGACCGGCGGGCCCTCGTCGTACGGCACCGAGGCCCGCGGGGATCAGTGGAAGAAGTGCCGCGTCCCCGTGAAGTACATCGTCACGCCCGCCTTCTTGGCGGCCTCGACGACCTGCTCGTCACGGATCGAGCCGCCCGGCTGCACGATCGCCTTCACACCGGCGTCGATCAGGATCTGCGGCCCGTCCGGGAACGGGAAGAAGGCGTCCGACGCGGCGAACGAGCCGCGCGCCCGCTCCTCACCGGCCCGCTCGACGGCGAGCTTGCAGGAGTCGACGCGGTTGACCTGGCCCATGCCGACGCCGACCGAGGCGCCGTCCTTGGCGAGCAGGATGGCGTTGGACTTCACGGCCCGGCACGCCTTCCAGGCGAACGCCAGCTCGTCCAGCTCGCCCGCGGACAGCGCGTCGCCGGTGGCCAGAGTCCAGGACGCCGGGTTGTCGCCGTCGGCCTGGAGCCGGTCGGTGACCTGGAGCAGCGCGCCGCCGTCGATCTGCTTCGTCTCGACCTGCGCGGCCGGGCCGTTCGGGGCGCGCAGCACGCGGATGTTCTTCTTCTTGGTGAGGGCTTCGAGGGCGCCGTCCTCGTAGTCGGGCGCGACGATGACCTCGGTGAAGATGTCGGCGACCTGCTCCGCCATCTCCTTGGTGACCGGCCGGTTCACGGCGATGACGCCGCCGTACGCGGAGACCGGGTCACACGCGTGAGCCTTGCGGTGCGCCTCCGCGACGTTCGAGGCGACGGCGATGCCGCACGGGTTGGCGTGCTTGATGATCGCGACGCAGGGGTCCTCGTGGTCGTACGCGGCACGGCGTGCGGCGTCCGTGTCCGTGAAGTTGTTGTACGACATCTCCTTGCCGTGCAGCTGCTCCGCCTCGGCCAGGCCGCCCGTGCCGTCGACGTAGAGGGCCGCGCCCTGGTGCGGGTTCTCGCCGTAGCGCAGGACGTTCTTGCGCTCGTAGGTGGCACCGAGGAAGTCGGGGTGACCGCTGTCGTCGGCGGCCGCGTAGTCGGCGGCGAACCAGGAGGCCACGGCCACGTCGTACGCGGCGGTGTGCTGGAACGCCTCGGCGGCCAGGCGCTTGCGGGCGGTCAGGTCGAACCCGCCGTCCGCGACGGCCTTCAGCACGTCCCCGTACGCGGCCGGGTTCACGACGACCGCGACCGACGGGTGGTTCTTGGCGGCGGCGCGCACCATGGACGGGCCGCCGATGTCGATCTGCTCCACGCACTCGTCGGGCGTCGCGCCGGAGGCGACGGTCTCCTTGAACGGGTACAGGTTCACGATCACGAGGTCGAACGGCTTCACGCCGAGGTCGGCGAGCTGCTTCTGGTGGTCCTCCAGGCGCAGGTCGGCGAGGATGCCCGCGTGCACCTTGGGGTGCAGGGTCTTCACGCGCCCGTCCAGGCACTCCGGGAACCCGGTGAGCTCCTCGACCTTGGTGACCGGCACCCCGGCGGAGGCGATCCTCCCGGCGGTGGAGCCCGTCGACACGAGCTCGACGCCCGCCTCGTGGAGCCCGCGCGCCAGCTCCTCCAGACCGGTCTTGTCGTAGACGCTGACCAGCGCCCGGCGGATGGGCCGCTTGTTGCTCTCGGCGGTCACGGGATAACTACCTTTCGTCCCTCAATGCTGAAGCCGTTACGGGCCAGACGCCCCACGACATCGACGAGCAGCGTGCGCTCGACTTCCTTGATGCGCTCGTGCAGAGCGCCTTCGTCGTCCTCATCACGGATCCCGACCACGCCCTGAGCGATGATCGGCCCGGTGTCGACGCCGTCGTCGACGAAGTGGACGGTGCATCCGGTGACCTTGGCGCCGTACGCGAGTGCGTCGCGCACGCCGTGCGCACCGGGAAAACTGGGCAGCAGAGCCGGGTGCGTGTTCACGAACCGGCCGCCGAAGTGAGCGAGGAACTCCTTGCCCACGATCTTCATGAAGCCCGCGGAGACCACCAGGTCCGGCTCGTACGCGGCGGTCGCCTCGGCGAGCGCCCGGTCCCAGTCCTCGCGCGAGGCGTGGTCCTTGACCCGGCAGACGAAGGTGGGCAGCCCGGCTCGCTCGGCGCGCTCCAGACCCGCGATGTCCGCGCGGTCGGCCCCTACGGCGACGATCTCGGCGCCGTAGGCCGCCGTTCCCTGCTCCGCGATGGCATCGAGCAGGGCCTGCAGATTCGTACCTGATCCGGAGACCAGCACGACGAGGCGCTTGGCCTTGGCCACGGCGGGGCCCTTTCTGGAGAGCGTCTTGCGTGTTCTTGTCACGTGTCTTTGTACGGTCGTACGAAGGCTTCGACCTCCCCGATACGGGGAACCCTACGAAGCGGCCGACCGGCAGCAACGATACCGGCACGCCCGGCGGCCCCCACGGGACGGGGGCAGGAGCTACAGGTAGCGTCAGCGGCACGGAACGCTGAGCGGCCATGGGACGTTGACGTAAAGAACGAACCAAGCGATCGAGAACAGACCTGGCCATCGACCTAGGGGAAGACGCACACCTGATGCCGGACCGAAGCCTTCGCCACACGCTGCCCGCCGGCGCCGTCCTGCTGCGCGAAGGCCGACCCACGTCGCCCTCCAAGCCGTCCGAGCCGTCCGGGCCCTCAGGAGGCCCCTCCTCCGAGGAGTCCCCGTCGAAGGAGACGGCCGCGCCCAAGGCCGACAATCCGTTCGCCCCGCCGCCCGAGGACGCCCCCGACCGCCCGTGGCAGCCGCGCCGCCCGGAGGGCTCCGACGCCCCCGAGGGCGGCGGCGGTGGCCACTCGCCGTGGGGCAGCCAGTGGAGCGACCGCCAGCCCGGCCGCTCCCAGGGCGGCCGCTTCGGTGACCGTCCCCGTCCGGGAGGCGGCCAGGGCGGACCCGAGGGACAGGGGCCGGGCCCCGGCGGCGGAATGCGCTGGGACCCGACGGACCCGGCCCAGCGCCGCGCCCGCTATGCCCTGCTGTCCGGCATGTGGGGCTTCTTCTTCGCCCTGTTCAACTGGCCGTACGTGGCACTGCTGCTCGGCGCGCTCGCGCTGTACTGGGGCATCAGCTCGCTGCGGGCCAAGCCGCGCAACCCGGACCCGGACAAGCCCGCCCCGGCGGTCCCCGACAGCACCCGCCCGCAGACGACGGCCGCGGTCAGCGGTCTGGTCACCGGCGGGCTCGCGCTGGCGCTCGTGGCGTCCCTGTTCACGGTCCGGATGGTCTACAGCGACTTCTACGAGTGCCGCTCGGACGCGCTGACGAACCAGGCGCAGAAGTCCTGCGACGACATCCTGCCGAAGCAGCTCCGGCCGCTCCTCGGCTCGGACTAGGGCCTGTCCGGAGGGTCGGCCGGGGTCTCCGCGGTCGGCGCCGGGGCCGAGGCGTCCTTCAGGAAGGCCCAGCGCTCGCCCCGGGACGACTCGTCGAAGTAGTAGTCGAAGGGTTCGAACGGGTCGTCGGCAGCGGCATCGGGCGCCGGGGCCTGCGCCTGTGCCTGCTGCGCACCGACCGCCCGGGCCCGCGCCCGGTCCTCCGCGCGGCGGCGCCGCCGGTCCCGCAGGGCGCCCGACCAGGCCGAGACCCGGGGGCCGACCACCGCGTCCCGGCCCCGCCACCAGCGCACCGTCAGCGCCACGGGCAGCCCCACCGCGAGGACCCAGCCCGCGGCGGCCGCCCCGGTCAGCCAGCCCACGGGGCCGAACGCAGAGAGCGCCGCCACCCCGAGCGCCCCGCCGGACGCCACCGCCAGGCACGCCATCGCCGCCCCGCACAGCCCGGCGGCCACCGTCACCGCGTACGCGATCCGGCCGCGCGTCCACTCGGCCGCCTCACCGGCCCCGGTGACGAACCACGCCACGGTCGCCGCCGCCGTCACCGGCACCAGCGCGACCGCCCAGGTGAACGGCGTCCCGGGCCCGGACGGCACCGCCGCCAGCAGCGGGAAGGCCGGCAGCAGCGCGCTTCCGGAGCCGCCCAGCGGCCCCGCCGTCTGCCCGGCGCCGAGCACCACCCCCGGGCCCAGCGCGTACGCGGCGCCCCAGAGCACGGCGTTCGGCACGAGCGCGACGCAGAGCAGCAGCACGGCGAACCGCCCCGACCACGCCCCCGTCACCCGGACGAACGACTCCCGCACATCTCCCCCGTGCCACACGAGCCCCACGGCCATCACCAGCGCACCGCCCGCCACGAGCACCAGGAGCCCCGCGGCGGCCGCCCGCGCGGCGACCGGCAGCACCTCCGTCACGAAGACCCGGGGCAGCACGTCCGTGCAGCGCCGCAGCGCCCCGGGCAGCGGGCCGCGCGGACGCCCGTGCGCGGTCCACACCCCGGTCCCGGCCGCCACGGCCACGACCAGCGCCAGATGCGCCCCGCAGCTCACCCAGGAGGGCCGCATCTCGCCGCCCCCGGCGTAGGCGGCGGCAGCGGCTCCGACCAGCAGATAGCCGAGGACGACGCCGCCCCAGACACCGATTCCCTCGGCGCCCGCGGCGTTCTCGGCGTCCTCGGCCGCGTCCCGGGCGGCCCGGTGCACCAGCCACGCCGGGAGCGCGAGCAGCAGCAGCGGCGTGAGGCCCATCGGGGCGGGTGCCCCGGACAGCGTGTCCGTGCGGACGATCTCCGCTCCGTGCGCGATCAGCCAGAGCGCGGCGGCGGTGTGCAGGGCGGCGCCGGGTCCGCTGTCCGGGTACGGCGAGCTGATCCACAGCACCATCACCAGAACGGCGCACACCCCGAGCCCGAGCCCGGCCGCCACGGCCCCGCCGAGGGCCCCGGCGGCCGGGCCCGGCGCCCGTTCCCGCGCCCGGTTCAGGAGCAGGGGCAAGGACAGTCCACGGCCGGTCATCTGGGTCACCGGCCCATGCTCCCAACGACACGCGCTTTCACCGCGTAACAGGCGAACTGCGGATGTGTCGCTGAAGATACGTTTATGTACTTTTTCGCGCGAAAGGGTGTGTGGAGTTCCCCATGACGCAGAGCCCTGCGACACCACTGCCGACGCCCACCGAGCGCCGCAGGCTTCGTGTGGCGAGGTCGTTGACACAGACTCAGATCGCCGAGCGCGTCGGTGTGACCCGCGAGACCGTCCGTTCCTGGGAGACGGGCCGCACGGCCCCGAGAGGCCGCAAGCGGGAGGCGTACGCCCGGCTGCTCGCGGAACTGGGGCGGGCGGAGACCGGGGCAGCGGGCACCGACGCCCGTCCGGCGGCGAAAACACGTACGAAGGCTGACGCGCGGGCCGAGAAGTCCGCACCGGCCGCCCCGGTCGCCGTACGGGAAGCGCCCGCGGAACCGTCGGAGCCCGGTGACGGCCCGGACCGGCCGCGCAGCGCCACCGAGGCGTTCGACGCCCTCTACGCGCACAGCGCCCCGCACCTCGTACGCCAGACGTACCTGCTCACCGGGCGGCGCACGCTCGCCCGCGAGTCCGTCGAGCGGGCCTTCCAGCTGGCCTGGCAGCGCTGGCCGGAGGTGGCGGTCGACCCGGACCCGGTGAGCTGGGTGCGGGCCGCCGCGTACGAGTACGCGATGTCGCCGTGGCACCGGCTGCGCCCGGCGCACCGCCAGCCGGACGCGCCGCCCGCCGACGCGGACGACCGCAAGCTGATGGACGTACTCCAGAGCCTGCCGCCCGCCTACCGGCGCACGCTGCTGCTCTACGACGGTGTGGGCCTCGATCTGCCGGAGACCGCGGCCGAGACGGAGGCCAGCACCCCGGCCGCCGCCAACCGCATCCTGCACGCCCGCGAGGCCGTCGCCGAACAGCTGCCCGACCTCGCCGTGCCCGAGCAGTTGCACCGGCGGCTGACGGAGCTGGCGGGCGCGGAGAAGCTGGACGCGCCGGGGTCGACGCTGGTGCGGGGCGCGGGCGAGAAGCGGGTCCGCTTCTGGACCAGGACCGCGATCGCCGTCACCGCCCTGATCGTCGGCATGACGGTGCTGACGCTGCGGGTGGCGCCGACGCACTACGATCCGACGCCCGCGCCCGGGGCGCCCATCAGCGGGGTGCCGCCGCTGACCGGCCCCGGCCATCTCACCGAGCAGGACCTGGCGCTGCGCGAGGCGCTGAAGAAGCGGCTGAGCGGCGGTCCCGAGCGGCTGGCGCCGGTCGCCGAGTAGCGGCGGAACGCGAGGAGGGCCCGCACCGTGCCGGTGCGGGCCCTCTTCTGCGACGTACGGGAAACGCTTAGCTGAGCAGCTCGCGCGCCAGCTTGGCGGTCTCGGTCGGGGTCTTGCCGACCTTGACGCCGGCGGCCTCCAGGGCCTCCTTCTTCGCCTGGGCGGTGCCCGACGAACCGGAGACGATGGCGCCCGCGTGGCCCATGGTCTTGCCCTCGGGGGCGGTGAAGCCCGCGACGTAGCCGACGACCGGCTTGGTGACGTGCTTGGCGATGTAGTCCGCCGCACGCTCCTCGGCGTCGCCGCCGATCTCACCGATCATGACGATCAGGTCGGTGTCGGGGTCCGCCTCGAACGCCTCCAGGGCGTCGATGTGCGTGGTGCCGATGACCGGGTCGCCACCGATGCCGACGGCCGACGAGAAACCGATGTCACGGAGCTCGTACATCATCTGGTACGTCAGCGTGCCGGACTTCGAGACCAGGCCGATGCGGCCCGGCTTCGTGATGTCGCCCGGGATGATGCCGGCGTTCGACTGGCCCGGGGTGATGAGACCGGGGCAGTTCGGGCCGATGATGCGGGTCTTGTTGCCCTTCGACTGCGCGTACGCCCAGAAGGCGGCGGAGTCGTGGACGGCGATGCCCTCGGTGATGACGACGGCGAGGGGGATCTCGGCGTCGATCGCCTCGACCACGGCGGCCTTGGAGAAGGCCGGCGGGACGAAGAGGACGGACACGTTGGCGCCCGTCTTCTCCATCGCCTCGGCGACCGAGCCGAAGACCGGGACCTCGGTGCCGTCGAAGTCGACGGTCGTGCCGGCCTTGCGCGGGTTCACGCCGCCGACGATGTTGGTGCCGTCGGCCAGCATGAGCTTGGTGTGCTTCATGCCCGTGGCACCGGTCATGCCCTGGACGATGACCTTGGAGTCCTTGTTGAGGAAAATAGCCATGGCTGTTTAGTCCCTCGTCCCTTACTTCGCAGCCGCGAGCTCGGCGGCCTTGTCGGCCGCGCCGTCCATGGTGTCCACGCGCTGCACCAGCGGGTGGTTGGCGTCGGAGAGGATCTTGCGACCCAGCTCGGCGTTGTTGCCGTCGAGGCGGACGACGAGCGGCTTCTCGACCTTCTCGCCCTTCTCCTCCAGGAGGGCAAGCGCCTGGACGATGCCGTTGGCGACCTCGTCACAGGCGGTGATGCCGCCGAAGACGTTGACGAACACGGACTTGACGTCCGGGTCGCCGAGGATGATCTCCAGGCCGTTCGCCATGACGGCGGCGGAGGCGCCACCGCCGATGTCGAGGAAGTTGGCCGGCTTCACGCCGCCGTGGTTCTCACCGGCGTACGCGACGACGTCCAGGGTCGACATGACCAGACCGGCACCGTTGCCGATGATGCCGACCTCGCCGTCGAGCTTGACGTAGTTGAGGCCCTTGGCCTTGGCAGCAGCCTCGAGCGGGTTGGCTGCGTCCTTGTCCTCGAGCGCCTCGTGGTCGGCCTGACGGAAGTCGGCGTTCTCGTCGAGAGACACCTTTCCGTCGAGCGCCAGGATGCGGCCGTCCTTGGTCTTGACCAGCGGGTTCACCTCGACGAGGAGCGCGTCCTCGGCGACGAAGGTGTCCCACAGGGTGACCATGGCCTCGGCGACACCCTCGGCCACGTCGGCCGGGAACTTCGCCTGGGCCACGATCTCGCGGGCCTTGGCGATGTCCACGCCGTCCACGGCGTTGACCGGGACCTTCGCGAGGGCCTCGGGGGTCTTCTCCGCGACCTCCTCGATGTCCATGCCGCCCTGCACCGAGGCCATGGCCAGGAAGGTGCGGTTGGTGCGGTCGAGGAGGTACGAGACGTAGTACTCGGCCTCGATCTCGGGGGAGAGCTCGGCGATCATCACCTTGTGGACCGTGTGGCCCTTGATGTCCATACCGAGGATGTCCGTGGCGCGGGCGACGGCCTCGTCGGCGTCCGCCGCCAGCTTCACGCCGCCGGCCTTGCCGCGGCCGCCGACCTTCACCTGCGCCTTGACGACGGACTTGCCGCCCAGCCGCTCGGTCGCCTCGCGGGCTGCCTCAGGCGTGTCGATGACTTCACCGGCCAGCACCGGTACACCGTGCTTGGCGAAGAGGTCCCTCGCCTGGTACTCGAACAGGTCCACGCGCGTCCGTCCCTATCAGTGATTCGCGGTTTTGCGTTGCTGTCTGCGTGGGCGTGCCGCGATGGGCAACTGTGACTCCGCTGTCACTAGGGAGGCGTACACGGTGGCCGGTACGCGGCATGTCCGTCTCGCAGGTTATCGCCGCTCACCGATGCCTTCTAAATCGCAGATCACACCTGAGCGGTGATACCGGTCACAGAGCGGGCTGTTCGACCGGTCCCGGGGCGGCCGTCCGCAGCCTCACCGTGCGGGGGGTACACACGGTGAGGCCACCCGAAGGGCCCGGTGGTGCGCGGTGGGCCCGCGGCGGGCGTCCCGTCCCCACGGAACACCCGCCTTCACGCCTGTTGCGGATCCGGCCGGGCCGATGGCTTTCGGCCGTCCGGGTCCTGGTGTGGCGTCGGTCTCACGAGATCGTCGCGCGATCTCTCCGGATCTCCTGCCCGGAATTTCACGGAACCGCTCAGATGCCGGTGACGTAGCTCGGGGCGACGGAGCGGGCGACACCGTGCGCACCGGTGACCGCGTTGCCCGCGAGCGGCCGCGCGTCGGCGGCCACCGTGCCGGTGACGTCCTGCGCGAACGGGGCGACCTGCCCGGTGACCCCGGCGGCCAGCGGCGCGACGTCGTCCCCGACGACACCGTGCACGAAGGGCGTCACGTCGCCGGTGACACCGCGCGTCAGACCGTGCGCGCTGGTGGTGACGCCGCCGACGACGGGCTCCACGTGCTCGGCGACCGTCCGCACGAGCGGCTGCACGGCGCCGACCACGCCGCCCGCGAAGGGCCGCACGTCGTCCCCGACGACCGCCTGAGCGAAGGGGGTGACGTCACCGGCGACCCCATGGGCGAACGGCGCCACGTCGTCCCCGACGAGCGTGGTCGCGAACGGCGCCACGTCTCCCACCACCGCGTTGTCCGCGAGCACCGTCACATCGCCGACGGCCCGGCCCACGACGGGCAGCACGCCGTGGACGGCGGTGGCCGCGACGGGCGGCAGGACGGCCGCGGCGGTCTCGTCGACGACGGGGGACGCGACATCGAGGGCGTTCTCGGGGTGCTGCGCGTACACCTCGGCGAACTGCCCGGTGGCGGTCACCTGGTCGCGGAGCTGCTCGCCGGTCTGCTGCTGGAGCTCGGAGGCGAAGGCGGAGAGGGGGCCGAAGAGGTAGTCGACCTCGTCGGTGACCTGAGGGGCTGCCTCGGCGGGGTCCACGGCCTTCGCCTTCGCGGCCGTTGCCTTGGTGGCCGTTGCCTTGGCGGCGGTGTGGGTGGCGGTATGAGTGGCCGTGTGGGTGGCGGCATTCGTCGCGGTCGTGGTGGTCGCGGTCGGGGCGGCGGCCTCGGTGGCGGCCCTACTCGTCGACTGGGCAGTGGACTTGGCCGTGGACTTGGCCGTGGATTTGGCGTGCGTGACGGTGTCGTCGGCCTTCTGCGTGACGTGCGATGCCGTGTCCTGCACGTCGGCGACGGTGTCACCGGCCACGTCCGGCAACGAGATCGAGTGGGCGGGCAGTTCGTCGGCGCTGGCCACGGCGGAGCCGAGCGCCCAGGCGCCCGAGACGCCGGCGGCTATGACGATGGAGCGGCGGATGTTCTTGTTCATGCGTACGTGATTCCTTCGAATTCCGGTGGTTTCCGGGTGTCGGGCAGACCTGTTCCGCCCCCGCGCGGCAGGTCACGAGCGGGGAGAGGGCTGCCCTAGCCGGGGAATTGAGGAATCTCGCGAAGCCGGTCGAACACCGGCGAAGCATCACCGGACGCCGTGGCGCCGGGCGTCAGCAGAACGGGGAGGCGGCTGCCGAACGCCGCCGCGTGCAGATCACCGTGGCGCGTCGAACTGCCGTCCCCCAGGGACGTGTTCGCCACCGGCGCGTGGTCGGGTCCGGGCGGCACGGAGGGTGCGGCGGGCCGCGCCTCGGTGTGCCGCGCACCGGCTGCCGACCGCCCGGCACCCGTCGCGGAGCCGTCGCCGAACCGCGCCGTGTCCCATCCCGTGACGTCGGCGGACTGCCGCGTCTTCGCCGTCGGGTGCTGCGCCGCCTCGCGGTCGGCGGGGGCGGGTGTGGTCGTGGGCCGCGGAACGGTGTCGCCGGTGGAGGGGACCGGCGGTTCGGCCCCGGCGCCGGGCAGACCGGGCAGGCCGGGCACCTCCGGCAACGGCCTCGACACCGCACCGGCCAACTCCTCGACCGGCTCGGCCACATGACGCACCACGGTGCGGACCGTGCCGGTGAGGGGCGTGCGCGGTGTACGGGCGTCAGCGCGCTCGGCGACCGCGTCCACCGCCTCCCGAACGTGGTGCACCACGGCTCCGGTGTCCCGCCCGGCCTTCGTCACGGCTTTCTGCGCGGATTTCTGCGCGGACTTCCGTACGTGGTTCTCCACGGGCTTGCCTGCGGGCTTCTGCCCAGCCGCCGGCAGATGCGGCTCGACGGAGAGACCCGCGGCCGGAACGATGCCTGCCGACCCGTCGGACGCGTCGGACGCGTGGGCCCGGCCGCCGCACAGCAGGACGAGAACGAGCAACCCGCCGAACAGCAGCGCCAGTCGCAGCGCGCGCCGACCGCCCACCGCGTGCGCCAGGCGCACGGTGGGGGCGAGGGAAACGGCGGGAGAAGTCACGGTCCGCCGATCCTCGCACGGGACGCGGGAGGCTGCGCAAGCCCTGTGGGCACCCTTGCTACCGATGGGTACTCATATCCGGTTCGCCGCCGCTCCCCCGGTATCCGCCGTCGCGTCCGGTATCGGCAGGGGCCTCTTCTCGATGGCGGTGGCCATGATGTCGGGGAAGAGATCGGGGGTGCAGGCGAACGCCGGGGCGCCGAGGGCGGCGAGGGCCGCCGCGTGCTCCCGGTCGTAGGCGGGCGCGCCTTCGTCGGAGAGCGCGAGCAGCGTCACGAACTGGACGCCGGACGCCTTCATCGCCGCGACCCGCTTCAGCATCTCGTCGCGGATGCCGCCTTCGTAGAGGTCGGAGATGAGCACGACGACCGTCTCGGCGGGGCGGGTGATCTGCGACTGGCAGTACGCGAGGGCCCGGTTGATGTCCGTGCCGCCGCCGAGCTGGGTGCCGAACAGCACGTCGACCGGGTCGTCGAGCTGGTCGGTGAGGTCGACCACCGCCGTGTCGAAGACGACGAGCCGGGTCGAGATCGAGTGCATGGAGGCGAGTACGGCGCCGAACACCGAGGCGTAGACGACGGACGCCGCCATCGATCCCGACTGGTCGATGCAGAGGATGACGTCCTTCTTCACCGACTGCGCGGCCCTGCCGTAGCCGATGAGCCGCTCGGGCACGATCGTGCGGTACTCGGGCAGGTAGTGCTTGAGGTTGGCCGCGATGGTGCGGTTCCAGTCGATGTCGTGGTGGCGCGGCCGGCTGATGCGGGCGCTGCGGTCCAGGGCACCGGTGAGGGTGGCTCGGGTGCGGGTGGCGAGCTTCTTCTCCAGGTCGTCGACGACCTTGCGGACGACGGCCCGCGCCGTCTCCTTGGTGGTCTCCGGCATCGCCTTGTTCAGGGAGAGGAGCGTGCCGACGAGGTGCACGTCCGCGTCGACGGCCTCCAGCATCTCCGGTTCGAGGAGAAGCGCGGAGAGGCCAAGGCGGTCGATGGCGTCGCGCTGCATCACCTGGACCACGGAGGAGGGGAAGTAAGTGCGGATGTCTCCGAGCCAGCGAGCCACCGAGGGGGCCGAGGCGCCGAGCCCCGCGGTGCGGCTGCCGCCGGTGGGGCGGTCCTTTCCTTTCCCCGAGCCGTACAGCGCGGACAGGGCGCCGTCCATCGCGGCGTCCTTCCCTTCGAGCTGACATCCGGTGCCGTCGGCGCTGTCCCCACCGAGCACCAGCCGCCAACGCCGCAACCGCTCTTCCGTCATGTCCCCGCCTCCGCTTGCTCGTCGATACGCCATCTCACTTGCCGGGCCGTGCTCGTCTCGCGTGTGCACGCGGTGCCGGGTTGCTCGCGCAGTTCCCCGCGCCCCTGAAACGAGCTCCGCTCGTCCAGGGGAGGCTGCGCGCAGCGCATGCCTCAGGGGCGCGGGGAACTGCGCGAGAAGCCCCACCGGGCCGCAGACGGGGCGTCATCCGTCACCACCCCCGGCCCCGGCCCCGGCCCCGGCCCCGAGGAGCAGCCGGACCACGGGGAGCACGGCGTCGGCGCGGGGCTCGTCGAGGTCGGCGGCGAAGCCGAAGGGGAGGCCGCCCGCGGTGGACGCCGAACCTGAGACGCCCGGGCCGCGTCGGACCAGCTCGCCCAGAGAACGGCGCACTCCGGGCTCGTACGCCGAGAACGTGCGCCGCAGCAACGGCAGTACGTCGGTGAACGCGTCGCCCGACACCCCGGTGAGCCACCCGTCCACCAGCGCCAGCAACCGCTCGTCGTGGACGAGCAGCAGCCCACCCCCCGAACCGCCCCCGACGAACCCCTCGATCCAGGCGGCGGCCTCCCCGGGCGGCGTGCCCGGGGACAGCGCGAGGCTCATGAGGCGGGCGGTGTCGTCGTCGGTCAGCTCACCCTCGTCGAGCAGAATCCGCGCGCACCGCCCACGAATCACCCCGGCCACACTGTCCCGCCCGGCAAGGGTGCGCAGCACGGCCCGCCAACGGTCCCGCAGCCCGGCGTCCTCCAGCAGGGCGACGGCTCCGTGCACCCCGTCGACATGACCGCGCATGTCGACGGCGGCGTCGGCGTCGAGCCCCGCGCACGCCGGGGGCAGCCCGACGAAGACCCGCTCGGCGAGGCCGGCCGCGACCCCGGCGAGCGCGGCGGTGTCGGTGCCGCGCACGTCGCCGTAGCGCAGCGCGCGGACCAGGGCGGGCAGCGCCTGGGCGAGATGGCCGACGTCGGCGTCCAGCGCGGCCCGGTCGGCGAGCACCCGCATGACGGTGGGCAGCGCGTCCGCGAGACCGGCGAGCAGGCAGTGCTCGGCGAGCGCGGTGACGTCGGCGAGCGCGGACGCGCCGATGGCGTCGGACTCCACCTTGGCGGTGGCGGCGGCGAGCACGGTCGTGCCCCACACCCCGGCCTCGGCGACTCGCACCGACAGCTCCGGCTCCCAGCGCAGCCGCCAGCTCTCGCGGAAGGTGCCGGTGGAGCCGCGCGCGGACCGTGCCGGTTCGCCCCAGGCGATGCCGAGCAGCCGCAACCGGTGCAGCAGTCGGCTGCGCGCGGCGTCGGTGTCACCGCGCAGATCGAGGTCCAGCTCCTTCTCCAGCGCGGCCGGCTTCAGCCGCAGGGAGCGCTGCTGCTTGGCGAGGTCGCGCTGCAACGGCACCGCGGGCGCGCTCCGCGGCACCTCGCCCAGGTCGTCGCCGACCACCAGCCGGTCGTGGATCAGCGCCAGCGGAACGTCGGAGCCCTCGCAGAGCACGGCCCGCACGGCGTCGACGGTCTCGGTCAGTCCCGCCAGCGGTCTGCCGCGCATCACCGCGAGGGTCTCGGCGAGCCGGACGGCCTCGATGACATGGGCGGACGACACGATGCGGTCCTCGGCGCGGAGCAGCCCGGCGACCTTGGTCAGCCACCGCTCCACGGGCCGGTCGGGGGCGCTGAACAGATGCCCGTACCACCCCGGTGACTCGATCCCCGCGCCGTAGCCACTGGCGCGGGCGAGGCGGCGGTGGGTCCACGGCACCCAGGTCATGTCGACCTTCGCCTTCGGCAGCCCCTTGAGCAGCGCCCGGTCGGCGCCGACGGTCGTTTTCCGACGCAGCGCGGGAACGTGCCACGCCCCGCACACCACCGCGACCTCGTCCCCGGACCCGAACTCGCGCTGCGCGGCCCGTATCTGGAGCCTCATGTACGCCTCGCGCACCAGGTCGCGGCCGTGCCCGCCGTCGCCGTACGAATCCCGCAGCGCGCCCATCGCCTCGCCGAGCGCGGCGAACGCGTCCCCCTCGCGGTGCTCGACGACGTCCTCCCACCAGCGCTCCGCGTCGTCGTACCCGGCGGTCTCGGCGAGGACGCCCAAGGGGTCGATGCGGACGGGGTCCTCCTCCCGCGCCTCCTCGTCCGGCCCTTCCCCGCCCGGCGATTCGGCGTCGCGCAGCGCCAGGCTGTGCGCGGCCGGGAGGTCGATGAAGCGGACCTGCGCCTTGTGCTCCAGGGCCCAGCGGATCGCGACCCACTCGGGCGAGAACTCGGCGAACGGCCAGAACGCCGACTTCCCCGGCTCGTCCACGACATGGGCGAGGAGTGCGACCGGTGGCCGCATGTCGGGCTCGGCGGCGAGCGGCACCAGGCCGTCCGCCTCGGGCGGTCCCTCGATGAGGACGGCCGCCGGGCCCGTCTCGTCCAGCGCGCGCCGCACGGCGCGTGCCGAGCCCGGCCCGTGGTGGCGCACGCCGAGCAGCAGCGGGCCCGTCATGCGCTGACCTCGCGGCAGGCCCGGTAGAAGTCCTTCCACCCGTCCCGCTCGCGGACGACGGCCTCCAGGTACTCCTGCCAGACCACCCGGTCCGCGGCCGGGTCGCGGACCACGGCGCCGAGGATTCCCGCGGCGACGTCGGAGGGGCGCAGCACGCCGTCCCCGAAGTGGGCGGACAGGGCGAGTCCGCTGGTGACCACGGAGATCGCCTCCGCCGTGGACAGGGTGCCGCTCGGCGACTTGATCTTCGTACGGCCGTCGGAGGTCACGCCGTCGCGCAGCTCACGGAAGACGGTGACGACGCGGCGGATCTCGTCCATGCCGTCGGGCGCGGCGGGCAGTTCGAGGGCGCGGCCCACCTGCTCGACCCGGCGGGAGACGATGTCGACCTCCGCCTCGACGCTCGCGGGCAGCGGCAGCACCACCGTGTTGAACCGGCGGCGCAGCGCGCTCGACAGGTCATTGACGCCGCGGTCCCGGTCGTTGGCCGTCGCGATCAGGTTGAAGCCGCGGACGGCCTGCACCTCCTGGCCCAACTCCGGTATCGGCAGGGTCTTCTCGGACAGGATCGTGATCAGGGTGTCCTGCACGTCGGCGGGGATACGGGTCAGCTCCTCGACCCGCGCCGTCATCCCTTCCGACATCGCCCGCATGACCGGGCTGGGCACCAGGGCGTCCCGGCTCGGGCCGTGCGCCAGCAGCTGCGCGTAGTTCCACCCGTAGCGGATGGCCTCCTCCGGGGTGCCGGCCGTGCCCTGCACCAGCAGGGTCGAGTCGCCGCTCACGGCCGCGGCGAGATGCTCGGAGACCCAGGTCTTCGCGGTCCCCGGGACCCCGAGCAGCAGCAGTGCCCGGTCGGTCGCCAGGGTCGTCACGGCCACCTCGACGATGCGCCGCGGGCCCACGTACTTCGGTGAGATCACGGTGCCGTCCGGCAGCGTGCCGCCCAGCAGATAGGTGGCGACGGCCCACGGCGACATCCGCCAGCGGGCCGGCCGCGGCCGGTCGTCCTGCGCCGCCAGCGCGGCGAGCTCGTGCGCGAACGCATGCTCGGCGTGCGGCCGCAGCGCCTGGTCCCCGGTGTCGGACCCGGCCTGCTCCTCGACAGAAACGGTCATGGCTGTCCCCCTCCAACTCGCGTCCAGCGCGCGTCGCATCACTTCGAATCGCCCAGCTCGAACCAGCACGGCAGGACGGTTCGACCGCCTTCGCCGCGCGTTGGATTCCACGGTGCACCACGCCACTGACAATCGACCTCGCGCTCACGATCGATGCAGGTCAGAACGGTTTCCGGGGAGATTGTCAGTGGCGGGACCTACCGTCGGAGACATGACTCAGCAGGGGGTGCGCTGGACGGCGGACCAGGTGCTTGCACTGGCGCCTGACGCCGCGTCACGCAAAGCGGGAAGCAAGCTCGGGACGGCGGGACCCTGGTCGCAGACCGGGAGTTCGGACGAGGGGGCAGTGTGGGGACTGTGCAAGGGCAGCGGCAGCAAGCCGTACCAGACGATCGTCGACACCGGCGCGGACGGCGGCGGTAACGGCCCGGCGTACAAATGCAGTTGTCCGAGCCGGAAGTTCCCGTGCAAGCACGCGCTGGGACTGCTGCTGCTCTGGTCGGGCGGCGCCCAGCAGGTACCGGACGGGCAGGCGCCGCCGGAGTGGACGGAGCAGTGGCTCGCGGGGCGCAGACAGCGGGCGGCGGCGAAGCGGACCGCTCCGGACGGCGCCGCCGCGACCGCGCAGGCCGATCCGGAGGCGGCCCGGCGCAGGGCCGAGCGGCGCGCGCAGCGCATCACCGCGGGCGCCACCGAGCTGGAGCAGCGCCTGACCGACCTGCTGCGCGGCGGTCTGGCCCAGGCCGAGCGCGCGGGGTACGGGCTGTGGGAGGAGACGGCGGCCCGCATGGTCGACGCGCAGGCCCCCGGACTCGCCGCACGGGTGCGGGAGTTGGGGGCGATACCGGGGTCCGGTGCCGGGTGGCCGGTGCGGCTGCTGGAGGAGTGCGCGCTGCTCCATCTCCTCGATCAGGGCTGGCTGCACCGCGCCGAGCTGCCCGAAGAGCTGGCGGCCACGGTCCGCTCCCGGGTCGGCCTGCCGACCTCGGCCGAGCAGCCCGCGCAGCGGGACGACTGGCTGATCCTCGCCCAGTACGACGCGGCGGACGGGCACCTCACCACGCGCCGGATCTGGCTGTACGGCACGGCGACGCACCGCACCGCGCTGCTCCTCTCCTACGGCGCCGCGGGCCGCGCCCCGGCGCTGGCGCTGCCCGCCGGCCTGACCCTGGACGCCTCGGTCTCGGGACATCCCGGAGGAACGCTGCGGGCGGAGCTGGACGAGCAGTTCGGGACGGCTCAGCCGAAGGACGTCCGCCCGGCGGGAGTCGGGGTCGGCGCGGCGCTCGCGGCGTACGGCGAAGCCCTCACCGCCGACCCGTGGCTGGAGTCGTGGCCGGTGACGCTCGCGGACGTCATACCGGCCCGGGACCCGGACAGCGGGAGCTGGCAACTGGCCGACGCGGAAGGGAAGACGGCCCTGCCGTTGGTCCCGCAGGCGGCGGCGACCTCCGGGCTGTGGCGACTGGCCTCGGTGTCCGGCGGGGCGCCGGTGACGGTGTTCGGCGAGTGCGGGCACCGGGGGTTCCGCCCGCTGGCCACCTGGACCGGGGCCGCCGGTGAGGTCATATCGCTGTGCTGAGACGGGCGTTGCCACCGAATCGACTTCGACAGAACAGAAGGGATCCAGCATGACGCGGACCGCCACGACCACCGCGGACTCCTGGGACAGCCTCGTCACGACCGCCCTGCTCGGCACGGAGCGGCGCTCGGGCACCGGCCCGCGCGCACTGCTCGACGAGGCCGCCGCCCAGACCGTGCGGCGCCGCGCGGGCCTGCGTCCGGCACCGGCCGTGGCGCCGCCCGAGCCCGCCGGTGACGACCCGCGCCCGCCGCTGCCCGCGGCCGCGCGCCGACGCCTCGCGATGCTGCTCACCGACCGCCCCGGCACCGGCTCCACCCGCCGCGGCTCCACGCCCGACCTGCTCGAACTGCTCCCACAATGGCTGGCCACGGCCAACGAGCAGGGGTACGGACCACCGCCCGAGCTGCTGCCCGCGCTGCTCGACGCCGCTCGCGGCCGCACCGATCTGCGTCCCCAGGCGCTCGCCTTCGCCGGGCCGCGCGCGCTGTGGCTGGGCCGGCTCAACCCGGACTGGAAGTTCGCGCTGCGCGCCACTCCCGGGGCGAGCGCGGCGCTGCCCGACCCCGAGGACACCGAGCGGGTCCGGCTGCTCTGGGAGGAGGGGCTGTTCGCGGAGCGGGTGGCGCTGCTCTCCGCCGTCCGCGCGCACGACCCCGAAGCGGCCCGCACGCTCCTCGCGGGCACCTGGGGCACGGAGCGGGCCGAGGACCGGCTGATGTTCCTCGACTCCCTGCGCACCGGGCTCGGCGACGCGGACGAGCCGTTCCTGGAGGGGGCGCTCGGCGACCGCAGCAGGAACGTGCGGGCGACGGCGGCCGAGCTGCTGTCCGCACTGCCGGGTTCCGCGCTCGCCGGGCGCATGGCGGACCGGGCCCTGTCGTGCGTGGCGCTCGACCGGACGACGGCGACGATCACCATCGAGGCACCGCACGAGTGCGATGCGGCGATGGAGCGCGACGGGGTCGTCGCCAAGCCGCCGGCCGGCCGGGGTGAGCGGTCGTGGTGGCTGGGCCACCTGGTGGAGGCCGCACCGCTCGACCGGTGGCCGGGCCGGTTCGGCGGGCGCGGCCCGCAGGAGATCGTGGCGCTGCCGGTCGCCGACGACTGGCAGGGCGAGCTGCACGCCGCGTGGTGCCGGGCGGCGGTGCGGCAGCGGGACATCGGGTGGTCGCGGGCGCTGCTCGGGTCCGCCACGGCGGCCGGGGCCGCGGGGCCCGGCGCGGTGTCCCTCGCCGAGCGGGCGAAGCTGCTGACCGCGCTGCCGCGGGGGGAACGGGCCGAGTGGGTGGGCGGGTTCATCGCGGCGCACGGGCTTTCCGAGGCGTTCCAGCTGCTCGGGGTGTGTGCCACGCCGTGGGCCGTGCCGCTCGGGCAGGCCGTCGTCGACGCGCTGAACATCGCGCGCGACGCCGGGAGTTATCCGTGGAGCTTCAGCGGGGTGATGGGGCTTGCCGAGCGCTGCCTCGACCCCTCGGAGGTCGACCGTCTGGAGGCGCTGACCGCCGCCGTGGAGGAGCCGGAGGGGTCGGCGCCGGGGGCGGGGGGTTACTGGGCGGAGGCCTTCCAGCGCCTCGCCGGCACGTTGCGGCTGCGCCGGGCCATGCGGGACGAATTGGTGCCGGGTGCCTGACGGTTGGCCCGGGCCTTGAGGGTTCGTCGCCGGGCGCGGCCCGGTGGCCGCTTCTCGCGCAGTTCCCCGCGCCCCTGAGGCATGCGCTGCGCGCAGCCTCCCCGATGAGATGGCGCACGAAGTGCGCATCTCAGGGGCGCGGGGAACTGCGCGACCAGCCACGACGGTGGCGCACCCGGCGACGAACCCTCACCGCTCGCCCCCGGAGAGCTACGCCCCTGCGGGCTGGCGGACGTTGGTCCTGACCCAGTCGACGATGGAGGCCGTGGTCGCCCCGGGGGTGAAGATCTCCGCCACGCCCTTGTCCTTCAGCGGAGCGATGTCGGCCTCGGGGATGATGCCGCCGCCGAAGACCTTGATGTCGGCGGCGTCCCGCTCGGCCAGCAGCTCGATGACGCGGGCGAAGAGCGTGTTGTGCGCGCCGGAGAGGATGGAGAGACCGATCGCGTCGGCGTCCTCCTGGATGGCGGTGTCCACGATCTGCTCGGGCGTCTGGTGCAGCCCCGTGTAGATGACCTCCATACCGGCGTCGCGCAGGGCACGCGCGATCACCTTGGCCCCGCGATCGTGGCCGTCGAGCCCAGGCTTCGCGACGACCACGCGGATCGGACCGGCTGCCACACCCATCACTGCCTCCCTGAAGCGACTGCCCCCGGCTGTCCCGTCGTGGACAACCGAAGTGAACGAACGTTATCGACAGCATCCCGCAACCGCCCGTTTCACGGTGCGGAGCGAGGGGGAAATCACACGTGGGACACGTTCGCTGCGCGCCGCATCCCCGTTGGGTGGCACACCCGCCACATCCGGGACGGGCGCGAGGGGAGCCGCTACGAGATCGCCGCGCCACCGCGCCGTCAGCCGCACGGCACGGTGGCACGGTGCTCCCGTCGTCGTGCGGACCGACTCGCCCGGGCTGATGCGTCGGTACATCGGCCCCCGGCGCATCCGCCTGCTCGGCCGGCTCCTCAGGAGTGCTCACGGGGGACAGTTGGGCTCCCGTGCGCCGACGGGAGGTCGACCGATGAAGGTCACGAGGGCGCTGCCCTTTCGCCCGCACTGCCATCTGCTGCCCACGAGACTGGCCGGTCTCTCGATCGCGCTGCTGAAGGCGACCGCGCTGGAGCTGGCGATCCTGGCCGGGCATCTGCTCCTCTACCCCTCGGGCGTCCTCCCCGAACGACCAAGGCCACCGGCCCTCCCGCCCGTTCCGCCGCACGACACGGACCCGGCGCCGGAAAACCCCCTGGACACGACGGCAGCGGTGGAAGCGGCGACGACGGTCGCCGCGCCCCGCCTGCCGGCCCCGGCGAAGCCCCCGGTGCTGCTGCTGCACGGCTTCATCGACAACCGTTCCGTCTTCGTGCTGCTGCGCCGCGCGCTGGCCCAGCACGGCGGCCAGCCGGTCGAGTCGCTCAACTACTCGCCGCTGACCTGCGACATCCGCGCCGCGGCGACCCTGCTCGCCCGGCATGTGGCGCAGTTGCGCGAGCGCACCGGGCAGGAGCGCATCGACATCGTCGGGCACAGCCTGGGCGGCCTCATCGCGCGCTACTACGTACAGCGGCTGGGCGGCGACGCCCACGTCCGCACCCTCGTCACACTCGGCACCCCGCACGCGGGCACCCGGGTCGTGCCGCTCGCGGACGCGCATCCGATCGTGCGGCAGATGCGGCCCGGCTCGTCGGTGATCGAGGAGCTGAAGGAGCCGGCGCCCGGGTGCCGGACGCGTTTCGTGAGCTTCTGGAGCGACCTCGACCATCTGATGGTTCCGCTGGAGACGGCCTGCGTGGACCACCCCGACCTGCTCGTTCAGAACGTGCGGGTGACCGGCATCGGACATCTGGCGCTGCCGGTGCACCCGGCGGTCGCGGCCGGTGTCCGGCAGGTCCTCGACGCCGCGCCGACGACGGAAGGAGTGCGCGCCGCCGACTCGGTCGGCGGTCTGACGGTGGCCTGACACGGGCCTGAAGGCCGCCACACACGGCGCTGAGGTCGAACGTTTCTCGAACTCAGCGCCAAAGCTCTGCCCACAGTCCACCGAAAGACGGGCGATTGCCCGTTTCTGCGGGGCGGGAAACCTGCGGAAGATTGTCGAGCCCTCGTACTGCCGGGTACAGTCGCCGCACTGCTCTGGCAGCCCCTGTTGTCGAGGCGAAAGAGAAGTTGGTGAACGACCGTCATCCGTCGGGGACCGCGCACTACGCGGCACACGACGGTTACTCCACGACCAGCTTCGCCACCGATCCGCTCTTCGGTGACCTGCCGGGCGACACCCCGTACGACACGGGGTCCCACGACACCGGCCACTGGTACGCCGACCCCGGCCACCAGCAGCAGTACACCGCCCCGTACGCGTCCTCGTACGACACCGGCAGCTACGACACGACCGGCGCCTGGCCCACTCCCGGGTACGACGGGTACGGCGGCCACGAGCAGACCGGCACCATCCCGGCCCAGTCCGGCGCGGCGGGCCACCACACCGGACAGCACACCGGGCAGTGGGACACGACGACGTACGGCGGCACGCAGACTTTCGAGGCCCCGGCCTACGAGACGCAGACTTTCGCGGCCCAGAGCTTCGAGACGCAGACCTTCCAGGCGCCGGCCCACGACACGCAGACCTTCGAGTCGCCGGTCTTCGGGGCGACGGCCTACGACACGGGCGCGTACGACGCCACGCAGTGGAACTCCACGGGAACCCCCTCCCCCACGGACACCGGCCACCTGGACACCGGTCTCCTGGACACCGGCCATCTGGACGTCGTACACGAGCAGGCCCCCGAAGAGGACCCGCACGACAGCGTCGAGCCGGTCGCCGAGCACCCCGAACCGGTCGCCGAGGAGCGGGAGTTCACCCCGCGTGCCGCGGCCCGCGGCCGGTCCCGGCGCCGGACCCCCGCCAAGCGCTCCGCGCTGCTGACCGTCGCCGTGCCGTCGGTGTGCGTGGTCGGCATCGCCGGGATCGCGGCGGCCTCGGTCGGGGTCGGCGGAGGCGGCGACGACACGGAGACGCAGGCGATGACCGCGTCCGACGCGACCGCGGTGAAGCCGTCCGCGGCCAACAACAAGCTGGACACCCAGCTCGCCGATCTCTCCCAGGACGCCGGTGACTTCGCCGACCGGGCGAGCCGCACCCAGGAACGTATCGACCTGAAGGCCAAGCAGGAGGCCGACCGCAAGAAGGCCGCCGAGGAGGCCGCGCGCAAGGAGGCGGCGCGCCCCAAGTTCGTGATCCCGGTGAAGCAGCACGGGCTGAGCGCGTACTTCGGTCAGGCCGGGGTCAACTGGATGTCCTCGCACAGCGGCATCGACTTCCCCGTGAGCTACGGGACCCCGGTGATGGCCGCGACGGACGGCACCGTGCGGACGCAGTGGAACAGCGCGTACGGGAACATGGCGATAGTGACCGCCAAGGACGGCACGGAGACCTGGTACTGCCATCTCTCCGCGCACACCGTGATGAGCGGCCCGGTCAAGGCCGGTGACGTCATCGCGCGGTCGGGCAACTCGGGGAACTCGACCGGACCGCACCTGCACTTCGAGGTACGGCCCGGCGGCGGCTCGGCCATCGACCCGCTGCCGTGGCTGCGCAGCCACGGCCTGGATCCCACCTAGAGCCTGTCTCCCGGATCGCTACAGCTTCTCGACCGGCGCGTACCGCAGCAGCAGCCGCTTCGGCTTCGGGTCGCCGAAGTCGATCGTCGCCTCCGCGTTCGACCCCGAGCCGTTCACCCCGACCACCGTGCCCAGGCCGAACTGGTCGTGCGTGACACGGTCGCCGACGGCCAGGGACACCACCGGCTTCTCGGTCGCCCGGCGCGTGGCGAAGGCCGGGGTCGACGAGCGCGAGCGCGACGAGGACAGCGAGGCCGCGATGCCGCCGCCCATGCTCTTCGTCGAGGCCGCCGGGGTCGAGGGCCCCGTGCGCTTCCAGTCCAGATGCGCGGCCGGGATCTCCTCCAGGAACCGCGACGGCGGGTTGTACGAGGGCTGGCCCCAGGCGCTGCGCATGGTGGACCGGGTCAGGTACAGCCGCTCCCGCGCACGCGTGATGCCGACGTAGGCGAGCCGGCGCTCCTCCTCCAGCTCCTTGGTCTGGCCGAGCGAGCGCATGTGCGGGAAGACGCCGTCCTCCAGGCCCGTCAGGAAGACCACCGGGAATTCCAGGCCCTTGGCGGTGTGCAGGGTCATCAGGGTGATGACGCCGCTGCCGTCCTCGTCCTCGTCGGGGATCTGGTCGGAGTCCGCGACGAGGGCGACGCGCTCCAGGAAGTCGGAGAGCGTGCCGCCGGAGACCGGGGCCTCCGCGCCGTCCTCCTGCGTGCTCTCACCCTCCGAAGCCGCCTGCGCCTGGTCCTGCTCGAACTCCAGCGCCACGGCCGCGAGTTCCTGAAGGTTCTCGATGCGGGTCTCGTCCTGCGGGTCGGTGGAGGCCTGGAGCTCGGCGAGGTAGCCGGTGCGCTCCAGGACCGCTTCCAGGACCGTCGCCGGGCCCGCGCCGGACTCGACGATCGTGCGCAGGTCCTCCATGAGCGTGTTGAACCGCTTCACCGCGTTCGTCGACCGGGCCGCCATGCCGTACGCCTCGTCGACGCGGCGCAGGGCCTGCGGGAACGAGATCTTCTCGCGCTGCGACAGGGCGTCGATCATCGCCTCGGCGCGGTCGCCGATGCCGCGCTTCGGCACGTTCAGAATCCGGCGGAGCGGGACGGAGTCCTCCGGGTTGGAGAGCACCCGCAGATAGGCCAGGACGTCCCTGACCTCCTTGCGCTCGTAGAAGCGGACGCCGCCGACGACCTTGTACGGCAGGCCGACGCGGATGAAGACCTCTTCGAAGACACGGGACTGCGCGTTCGTCCGGTAGAAGACCGCGACGTCGCCGGCCTGGGCGTCGCCCGCGTCCGTGAGGCGGTCGATCTCGTCGGCGATGAACTGGGCCTCGTCGTGCTCGGTGTCCGCGACGTAGCCGGTGATCTGGGCGCCCGCCCCCGCGTTCGTCCACAGGTTCTTGGGGCGACGCGACTCGTTGCGCTCGATGACCGCGTTGGCCGCCGAGAGGATCGTCTGCGTGGAGCGGTAGTTCTGCTCCAGCATGATCGTCGTCGCGTTCGGATAGTCCTCCTCGAAGTCGAGGATGTTGCGGATCGTGGCGCCGCGGAAGGCGTAGATCGACTGGTCGGCGTCACCGACCACGCACAGCTCGGCCGGGTCGGCGCCCTCGCCGTCCGCCGGGCCCACCAGCTCCTTGACCAGCGCGTACTGCGCGTGGTTGGTGTCCTGGTACTCGTCGACCATGACGTGGCGGAAGCGGCGGTGGTAGTGGTCCGCGACGTCCGGGAACGCGCGCAGCAGATTGACCGTCGTCATGATCAGGTCGTCGAAGTCCAGCGCGTTCGCCTCGCGGAGGCGGGACTGGTACATCGCGTAGGCCTGGGCGAGGGTCTTCTCGAAGCCGTCGGCGGCCTGGGCGGCGAAGTCCTCCTCGTCGATCAGCTCGTTCTTCAGGTTGCTGATCTTCGCGCTGAAGGACTTCGGGGGGAACTTCTTCGGGTCCAGGTCCAGGTCCCGGCAGACCAGGGCCATGAGGCGCTTGCTGTCGGCGGCGTCGTAGATCGAGAAGGAGGACGTGAAGCCCAGCTTCTTGCTCTCGCGGCGCAGGATGCGCACGCAGGCGCTGTGGAAGGTCGACACCCACATCGCGTTCGCCCGCGGGCCCACCAGGGCCTCGACGCGCTCCTTCATCTCGCCCGCGGCCTTGTTCGTGAACGTGATCGCGAGGATCTGGCCCGGGTGGGCGCCGCGCTCGGCGAGCAGGTACGCGATGCGGTGCGTCAGGACGCGGGTCTTGCCGGATCCGGCGCCCGCGACGATGAGCAGGGGCGAGCCGCCGTGGACGACGGCCGCGCGCTGATTCTCGTTCAACCCCTCCAGGAGGGATTCCGGGTCGACCGCCGGCCGCGGGGCGCCGTCCCGGTAGTACGCGTCCCTGGCCGGGGGCACGTCGAACTTCCCGCCGAACAGATCGTCCGGAATCGGCTCCGGCGCGCCGTGGTCCGCGGGGTCCTCGGGCGGCGGCGGGGGCTGCTCCGCGCCGCTCTGGAGGCTGGCCAGGAAACTGTCGTCAAAGAGGCTGCTCATCGCCGTACGAGTCTAGGCCGCCCCACTGACACACCGCCGCCGCCTTTGCGATACCGGGCTTCCACCGCCCTGCGGGGACCGGGCGCGGCGCGCTCCCCGCGACGCGGACCATGACGCAGATCACTCGGTCGCGCCCGTGCCGTCACATCGGTACACAGCCGGATAAAAGGATCAAGAAAAGGGTCCCCGGCGGCCCTCCGGTCCCTCGTCCGCACCAAGGTCACGAAAATGTATCGGGCATATCGCACATCAACCTTCACAGCAGCAACACGAGTTGGCTACGGTGCTGCGCGGGCAGTCCGTCCCCCCGCCCGCGGTCGTCGCGGCGAGCGGGCAGCCCCCGCCGAGTTCCGTACGCCGTGAGGCAGGGAACCGGGGACCCACCGACCTTGGGGTGAATCGGCTCGACGGCCCGGCAGCACGGGGCGTGGACCGTAGGGCAACCTTCCGTAGGCCCGAACCCGACAGCTAACCCGGTAGGCGGATGACGGAAGGAGTCGCCAGTCTTGGCGTCGCACCGCAAGCCGCGCAACCGCTCCCGACTCGCCGGCGGTCTTCGCACGACCCCCGCGATCGGCATCACGACCGCCGCCCTGACCTCTGTCGCCCTGCTCTCGCAGACCGCGCAGGCCGCCCCCGCGCAGCCGGACCGGCCGAGCCTGGAAGAGGTCCAGAAGAAGGTCGACACCCTGTACCGCCAGGCCGAGGTCGCCACACAGAAGTACAACGCGGCCAAGGAGCAGACCGCCGGCAAGAAGCGGCAGGTCGACCGGCTCCTCGACGACATCGCGCAGCGCACCGAGAAGATGAACAAGGCCCGCCAGGAGCTGGGCCGGTTCGCCGCCGAGCAGTACCGCTCGGGCGGGATGAGCAACACCGCGACGATGTTCCTCGCCGACAACCCCGAGGACTACTTCGCGCAGGACCAGCTGCTCAGCCGGATGACGAACGAGCAGAAGAAGGCCGTCGACGACTTCCAGGACGAGCAGCGCAGGACCGCGAAGAAGCGCACCGAGGCCCAGGAGAACCTGCGCCAGCTCGCCGGCTCCCAGGACGACCTGCAGAGCTCCAAGCAGGACGTGCAGACGAAGCTGGCGGACGCGCGCCGGCTGCTGTCGAAGCTGACCGCCGAGGAGAAGGCGCGGCTCGCGCGGATCGCGAAGGCCAAGGAGGAGGAGGCCCGCAAGAAGGCCGCCGAGCTGGCGCAGAAGCAGAAGGAGGCGGAGGAGGCCAAGCGCAAGGAGGCCGCGGAGAAGGCGGCCCAGGAGGACGCTGCGGGCTCCGGCTCGACCGGCACCGGGTCAGGCTCCTCGGGTTCGACCGGCTCCTCGTCCGGCTACGCCGCCAAGGCCGCCCAGGCGCTCGCCTTCGCCAAGGCCCAGGAGGGCAAGCCGTACGTGTGGGGTGCCACCGGCCCCGACTCCTACGACTGCTCGGGCCTGACCCAGGCCGCGTGGAAGGCCGCCGGCATCACGCTGCCGCGCACCACCTGGGACCAGGTGGAGGTCGGGACGACGGTCTCGCTCTCCGACATCCAACCCGGTGACCTGGTCTTCTTCTACGACGACATCAGCCACGTCGGCCTCTACCTCGGCGACGGGATGATGATCCACGCCCCGAAGCCGGGCGCGTACGTGCGCGAGGAGTCGATCTACTACGACGGGACCTCGTCGATCCACAGCGTGGTGCGCCCCGCCTGACTCCCCGGACCCGAGGGACCGAAGGCGTCAGGTCCAGAGGACCGCGATGAAGATGTTCGCGACGGTGAGCGCGCCGACCGTCGCGAACAGGCCCTTCTCGGCCTTCTCCTCGTCGCGCTTCACGTAGACGATGCCGAGGATCACGATCAGGATCGCGAGCTTCACGCCGATCTTGATGTTGTTGACGGTGTTGTCGTCGGCCTGATTGAGGCCGACCAGGGCGACACCGGTCACCAGCATGGTCAGGGCGCCGTGCAGCATCGCCTTGTTGAAGCGGGCGGTGCCCTTGCCCATCGCCGACATCTGCGTGAGGAAGCCGCCGAGCAGCGAGGCGATGCCGATGATGTGCAGGCCGACGAAGAGATGGATGAGTACGTCCATGGTTGCGGAGCCTAACGGGACGGATGGGACGCCCCGTCACCGATCCCCCGTGAGCACTCGCGGTCACCGGACTGTCACCCTCTGACGTGATCAACAACAAAGGGAGCAGTTCCGAACAATCCATCACCAACCCGTTACGCCGAGGTTTAGCGTCCATGCCCAGGTGACCGGCTCCCCACCGCCGCCCGGACCAGGGGCGGCAGTCGGACACCACCGCCGAGGAGAGTCCGGCGGCGGCCCGTTCCCCCTGTGCGGGCCGTCGCCGGGCGTATGACGACGGCGGGCGTACGACCCGGAAGGACGTGGCGCTTCGTGCCGGCGCATCGCAAGCCCAGGCAGCGCTCGCTCAGCGGCCAGACGGCCCGCACCGCGGCCACCCTCGCCCTCGCCTCCGCGGCGAGCGCCACCGCCTTCGACGGCGGCACGGCGCACGCGGAGCCCGAGCTCAGCCCCGCTCAGGTCAGGGCGAAGGTCGACCAGCTCTACCAGGAGGCGGAGGTCGCCACCGACAAGTACAACGGCGCGCGGGAGGACGCCGACCGGGCCCGCAAGAAGGTCAGGTCGCTCCAGGACGAGGCGGCCCGGCGCGAGGACGCCCTCAACTCCGAGCGGCAGCGCCTCGGCTCGACGGCGGCCGCCCAGTACCGCACCGGCGGCATCGACCCGTCCCTGCAACTGCTGCTCTCCTCCTCCCCCGGCCGCTATCTCGACGAGGCGTCCCTCGCCGACCGGGTCGGCACCCGGCAGGCGGCCACGATCACGCGGGTGCGCGCCCAGTTGCGCGACGTGGAGCAGTTGCGCAGCCGGGCCGACAGCCAGGTCTCCGAACTGCGCACCAAGCAGCAGGAGTTGGCCCGGCAGAAGAAGACCGTCACGCACAAGCTGGGTGAGGCCCGCGGCCTCCTGGACCGGCTCTCCCCGGCCGAGCGCGCCGCCGCCACCCAGGACACCGGGTCCGGCACCGGGTCCGACAACGGGTCCGGCACCGGCCGCGCCTCACGGTCCGACGCCCCCGGCCGGACGGACCCGGCCGTCGCCGACGCGCCCAACTCCCGTACGGCGGCGGCCATCGCGTACGCGCGGCAGGCCCTCGGCAGCCCCTACGTCTGGGGCGCGACCGGTCCGAACGCCTTCGACTGCTCCGGCCTGACGCAGGCCGCGTACCGCGCGGCGGGCGTCTCCATCCCGCGGACCACCTACGCGCAGATCAACGCGGGGCAGCGCGTGTCGCGGTCCCAGTTGCAGCCGGGCGACCTCGTCTTCTTCTACTCGGGCATCAGCCATGTCGGCCTCTACATCGGCAACGGCGAGATGATCCACGCCCCGAACCCGAGCGCCCCGGTGCGGATCGCGCCGATCGACCAGATGCCCTTCGCGGGAGCCGCCCGGGTGGCGTGAGGCCGGTCCCGGCTCAGTCGGCGGGCTTCTCCCACACGGACACGTGCGTGCGGCTCTCGCTCGTGAACGGCTCCCGGGCCCATCCCTCCCAGCGCTCGCGCAGCCGCAGCCCGGCGATCCGCGCCATGAGGTCGAGCTCGGACGGCCATACGTATCGGAAGGGGATGGACCAGAACGTGCCCTCACCGGTCCCGGGGTCCACGCTGAAGTAGTTCGAGCTCATGGCCTGGGTCGCCGTGTCGTACCGGTCGAACGCCCACCGGGTGTCGCCGACCTGGAACGGCACGGCCTCCTGCCCGTACGGCAGCAGCCGCAGCTCCGGCACCCCCACCTCGACGACGAAGGTGCCGCCGGGAGCGAGATGGGCGGCGGCGTTGACGAAGCAGTCGACCTGGGCGTCCTGGCTGGTCAGATTGCCGATGGTGTTGAAGACGAGGTAGGCGAGCGAGAAGCCGCCCGCCCCGTCGGCCCGCGCCGTCGCGAAGTCCCCGATCGTCACGGGGATCCGCTCGCCGCCCGGCTTGGCGCGCAGGCGGTCGACCATGGCCCGCGACAGATCGATGCCGTGGACCGCGACCCCGCGCGCGGCGAGCGGCAGGGCCACGCGCCCGGTGCCGATGCCGAACTCCACCGCGGGCCCCTCGCCCGCGAGTCCGGCCAGCAGGCCGACCGTGGGACCGAGCGCTTCGGGAGTGAACATGGAGGCGGAGGAACGGTCGTAGTCCGCCGCGATGGATTCCGGGAAGTAGCCGTCGTCGTCTCCAGTGACCATCCGAGGACCGTAGGGGCGGCGGGCGGCCGGGCGCATCCGGTTTTCCGGGGCCCCACGGTCCTCGGGACGGTGTGCGCTAAGGAATCGGCACGGAGAGGCCGTTGTCCCCGCTCAGGTTCGCGCCGAACCAGGCCTTCGCCGACGGGGCCCCGATGTCCGTCGGGTTGACCGCCACCGCGTTGGCGGCCGTCAACCCGGCGGTGGCGCCGCGCAGTTGCCACACCGCGCCGGCGTTGACGACGCTGCCCAGGTCCTCGCCGGGCGCGCCCGCGACCAGGTCCGCCTTGCCGTCGCCCGTCACGTCGAGCAGCCGCACCGCGCCGCCGAACGCGTCACCGGCCTCCGCGACGCCCGGCACCCCGGCCGTGTCCTGGTGGAACGCCTGCGCCTTGGTGCCGGTCAGTCCGCCGCTGCCGCCCTTGAGCAGCACCACGGCACCGGCCAGCTTCTTGGTGCCGATCGCCTCGCCGGGGACGCCGACGGCCAGGTCGGCGTAGCCGTCGCCGTTCACGTCGGCCGCGTTCAGGCGCGAGCCGAACTGGTCGCCCTTCTCGCTCGCCCCGGGCACGCCCGACGTGCTCTGCGTGATCGTCGTCGTACGGGTCCTGCTGGGGCCGGTCGCCGAGCCGTAGAAGATCTTGACGGTGCCGGGGTCGGTCTCCGTGCCCTCGGTGAGCTCGCCCGGCCAGACGCGAGTGGCGAGGTCGGCCTTGCCGTCCTTGTCGAAGTCGCCGACCGCGGCGGCGGCCGCGGAGGGCAGGGCCGTGTAGGTGGCCGACAGGCCGTTCTTGGTGCCGAGCCAGAGCTTGCCGCCCTCGGCGTGGTTCTCGTAGACGTAGAAGGTCGCGAGGTCGTCGATGCCGTCGCCGTTGAAGTCGCCCGACGCGGTCGTGTCGATGAAGTTGTCGGTGCTGTAGACCTTCACCTGCTGCTCGCGCGCGGGGGCGCCGTCACGGCCGATGGGGCCGTAGAGGACGGCGTGGTAGTCGTAGTCGTCGCCGTGGTCCATGAACAGGTCGGTGTGGCCGTCACCGTCGAAGTCGCCGGCCGTCAGGTCCTCGCCGACCGAGGTGTTCGCGGGCGCGGCGATCCGGGCGGCGTCCGCACCGGTCATACCGCCCTTGCGGCCCCACAGGACGGTCACCGCGCCGTTGGTGCCGGCGGTCGCGTCGTACTCGCCGGAGACCGCGGCCAGGTCGGTCAGGCCGTCGCCGTCCAGGTCGCGGGAGACCATCGCGTAGCCGAACCTGTGGTCGTCACCGGAGGCCCCGGGCACCCCCGCGGTGTCCTGGCTGATGACCGTGGTCCGCGCCTTGTCGATGCCGTGCGCCGAGCCGTAGCTCACCGTGATGTACCCGGCCCAGGTGTGGCCGCCGACCTTCCCCTGCGGGGCGGCGACGGCGACGTCCTGGTAGCCGTCCCCGTCGAAGTCCTCGCGCACGGTGGTGGCGAGGGTCTGCGCGGAGGCGGTCCCGGCGAAGAGCGGAACGCCGAGCGAGCCGATCATCGCGGCGGCGACGGCGGTCGACAGGACGGGTCTGCGGATGGACACGGTGCCTCCTGGACGTGAAGGTGGGTCGTCTGCGAGACGCGTATGAACGGCGGATGGTTGTGCGGCGACGGCCGCGTGAACCCGATCGGCCGCCCTTCGTCACCGCTCCACGACTCCCCTGTCAGAAGAAGATCTCCGCCCTCGCCCTCGTCATCGCCGCCGCCGGCCTCTCGCTGACCGCCTGCGGCGGGACGGACGGCGCGCACGCCGCGTCGGCGCGGAGCACGTCCGCCGCGGCGACCACCACGTCGGCTCCGGCAAGTAGGCGCCACCAGACGCCCGTACGTCAGTCCTTGCGGCCCTGCACCGCGACCGTGACCCCGAGTCCGACCATCGCGAGCCCGCCGATCCCGCCGACCGCGGCGAGCCGGCGCGGTGAACGGGCGAACCAGTCGCGGGCCGTGGCCGCCACCAGACCCCAGATGCTGTCGGACGTCACCGCGATGATGTTGAAGACCAGACCGAGCAGCAGCATCTGGAGCGCGGTGTGGCCCGCCTCGCGGTCCACGAACTGGGGCAGGACCGCCGCGAAGAAGACGATCGTCTTGGGGTTCGCGACGCCGACCGCGAACCCCTCCCAGAAGGTGCGCGAGCTCTTCGCGGGCTGCCCGTCAGCCGCGGCGAACACCGTCTGGAGCGACCGGCGTTGGCGGATCGCCTGCACTCCCAGGTAGACCAGGTAGGCGGCGCCCGCCAGCTTCAGCACGGTGAAGACGGCGATCGAGCGTTCCACGACCGCGCCGACGCCCAGGGCGACGGCGGCGACGAGGACGTACGACCCGGCCGTGTTCCCGGCGACCGTGGTCAGCGCGGCGCGGCGGCCCTGGGAGAGGGCCCGGCCGACGACGAACAGGACGCTCGGGCCGGGGATGACGATGAGGAGGAGGGACATCGCGGCGAACGCGAGGAGCCGGTCGGTGGACATCATGCAGCCATAAGGGCACAGAGGCGCGCGCTCCGTCCAGCGAGTAAGGAGAGCGGGCCGGCGCTCAGACCAGGCGCCGCGCCGTCGCCCAGCGGGTCAGCTCGTGCCGGTTGGAGAGCTGGAGCTTGCGCAGCACCGCGGAGACGTGCGACTCGACCGTCTTCACCGAGATGAACAGCTGCTTGGCGATCTCCTTGTACGCGTACCCGCGGGCGATCAGGCGCAGCACCTCGCGCTCGCGCTGGGTGAGGCGGTCCAGGTCCTCGTCGACCGGCGGCGCGTCCGTGGAGGCGAAGGCGTCGAGCACGAAACCGGCGAGCCGCGGCGAGAACACCGCGTCGCCGTCCTGGACGCGGAAGATGGAATCCACCAGGTCGGTGCCGGTGATGGTCTTGGTGACGTAACCGCGGGCGCCGCCGCGGATCACGCCGATCACGTCCTCCGCCGCGTCCGACACGGACAGGGCGAGGAAGCGCACCGGGTTCTCGGCGTCGGCCATCAACTGGGCGCTGCGGCGCAGCACTTCGACACCGCCGCCGCCCGGGAGGTGCACGTCGAGGAGGACGACCTCGGGCCGGGTCGCCGTGATGACGGTGACCGCCTGGTCGACGTCGGCCGCCTCGCCGACGACCTCGACGCCCGTCGTCTCGGTGCGGCCGATCTCGGCCTGGACGCCCGTACGGAACATCCTGTGGTCGTCGACCAGGACCACCCGCACGTGCCGTCCGGGGCCCTGCTCCGCCGCTGCGTCGGTCATGACGTCCTCTCCGCCCTCTTCATGGTCAGTTCGACCTCCGTGCCGCCGTCGGGCACCGCCCGCAGACGGGCCGTGCCGCCGTTGCGTTCCATCCGGCCGATGATCGATTCTCTTACGCCCATGCGGTCGGCGGGCACCGCGTCCATGTCGAAGCCCGGTCCACGGTCGCGTACGGACACGAACACCTCGACCCCCTCGGACGTCGTCTCGATCTCCGCGTAGACCTGCACCGCGCCGCCCTCGCCACCGTACTTGGCGGCGTTCACCATCGCCTCCCTCGCGGCCTGCATCTGTGCCGTGAGGGCCTCGTCGAGCGGGCAGTCGCCGACGACCACGACCTCCAGAGGGACGCCGTGCTTGTCCTCGACCTCCGCCGCGCCCCGCTTCACGGCCTCCGCGACCGTCTCGGGCTCCTGCGGGTTCTCGGCGGCGGCCGGCTTGTAGAGCCAGGCCCGCAGGTCGCGCTCCTGGGCGCGGGCGAGGCGGCGCACCTCGCCCGCATCGTCCGCGTTGCGCTGGATCAGGGTCAGGGTGTGCAGCACCGAGTCGTGGACGTGGGCGGCGACCTCGGCCCGCTCCTGCGCCCGGATGCGCATCAGGCGCTCCTCGGAGAGGTCCTGCGTCATGCGGATCAGATAGGGGCCCGCGAGCAGCGCGATGCCGACCAGGACGGCGAGCGCCGCCTGGAGGATCGAGCCGAGGTGCTCGGTGGAGCCCTGGGTGACGAAGATGCCGGTCACGCCCGCGCCGACCAGGAGGACCCCGGCAGCGGCACGCAGCAGGTTCAGGGTGCGCCGGCGGCGGCCGACCTCGGCCCAGCGGGCCCGGCGCGCGTTGTCCGCCTGGCGCCAGACCAGGGCGACGCCCGCGCCGACCAGCACGGTGGGGACGAGGTAGGCCTTGGTGTTGCCGGACAGGTGCACGTTCTGCACGAAGATCATCGCGACGATGACCATCAGGACGAGCGCGAGGATCTGCCCCTTGTCGGGGCGGCGCGCCACCAGCCTGCGGCGGCCGTCGGCGGAGATCTCCGTGGTGAGGACCGACGAGGTCAGGGGCCGGTCGGCGCCGACACCGCCGACGCCCAGCGGGACGAAGAACCAGAACGCCGCGTACAGCAGGGCGCCCAGCCCGTCGGCCATGAACAGGCCGACGAAGACCAGCCGCACCCAGACGACGGGCAGGCCGAGATGCCCGGCCAGGCCCCGCGCGACTCCGCCCAGCCAGCGTCCGTCGCTGCTTCGGTAGAGCTTGCGCGGCGGCCGCGGGTCTTCCACGAGAGGGGCGGTCGCTGCTTCCGGCATGGCACCGATCGTCACACGGCGGGGCGGGGCGGGGCATCAGGGTCGGGCCCGGATACGTCCCTGATCTTCCCGCCGGCCGCGGCGGGTGCCTCAGGGACGATCTCAGGGTCCGGCCAGGGTTGTCCCGACTCCCGCCGGCGGCCCCGGCCCGCCACCATGGACGTATGACGCACGAGGATGCCCCGGCCGCCGCCGCTGCCCCGGGTTCGGAGCCGGAGCCCGCTCCGCTGCGCCGGTTCCGCCGGGACCGGCGCCACAAGACGCTGGGCGGGGTGTGCGCGGGGCTCGGCCGGCACTGCGACATGGACCCGGTGATCTTCCGGATCGGCCTGGCCGTGCTCGCCGTGACCGGCGGGGTCGGCCTGATCTTCTACGGCTTCGCGTGGCTGTTCGTGGCCTACGACGACGAGGACGAGAACGAGTTCAGGAAGCTGCTCACCGGCCGGGTCGACGGTCCTGGCCTCGCCGCGATCGTCACGGCGCTGGTCGGCTGCGGTGTCTTCCTCTCCATGCTGAACAACGGCGGGGCGCTGTCCTTCGCCGCCGTCCTCGCCCTGCTCCTGGCCGGTTCCGGGTACTGGTCGCAGCGGCGCACCACCACCGCCGAGGCCGATCCGGTCGCGGCCCAGGCCGTCGCCGACGCGCCGCCCGAGGCGCAGGCGCCGCCGGTGGCCGGGGCGCCGTCGTGGTGGCGCGACCCGATCGTCAAGGACGGTACGCACGTCGGGGGCACCGGGTACTTCTGGGGGCCGCCGGACCTGGCGCGGGCCGCCTCCGGGGCATCTTCCGGGAGCGGTGCCGGCGGGTGGGGGCGGCCCGTGGCACCCAAGCGGCCGCCCGGGCCGCGCGGGATCGGGGCGCTCACGTTCCTCGGCGCGGTCGTCGCCGGGCTCGTCGGGGCCGGGGTCACCTGGGAGGACCGTTCGCTCGGCCACAGCCTCCAGACCGGGCTCGCCTGCGCGCTGGCCGTGTTCGGGCTCGGCATCGCGGTCAGCGCCTTCCGCGGGCGCACCGGCGTCGGCTCGATCGTGCTCGCCGTCATCACGGCCGGGCTGCTCACGGCGTCCGCCGCGCTGCCCTCCAACATCAGTACGCGGTGGATGCACCGGGACTGGGTACCGGCGAGCGCCTCCGACGTCTCCGCCAAGTACGAGCTGGGGTCCGGGGTCGGCACGCTCGACCTCACCGAGGTGCGGCCCGGTGCGGGGAAGAAGGTGTCCGTGCATGTCGAGGTGGGGGCCGGGCAGGCGCGGGTGATCGTGCCCGCGGGTGCCACGGTGGAACTGCATGCCGAGGTGGGGGTCGGGGACGTGCAGTTGCCCGGGGACGCCTCGAAGGACGTGGATGTACAGCCGGGCGTGGATCAGCGCGCGACGCTCGCCCCTCCGGCCGGCACCAAGGCCTCCGGCACGGTCGAGCTGCATGTCGAGGTCGGGGTCGGACAGGTGGAGGTTTCCCGTGCGTCGTGAATTCGGGCCGGGGCGGTTGCTGGCCGGGGTCGTGCTGATGGTGACCGCCGTGGTGTATTTCGGGGATGCCGGCGGAGCGTGGTCCACTCCGTGGTTCGTGGCGATTCCGTTGGTGCTCGGGGGCCTCTGCCTGGCCGGCGCCGTGGGCACCGTCACCCATTCCGTCCGGCGCCGCCGCGCCCAGAACTCGGCCCGCCCATAGCCCGGGCGCGCCTCTCGTCGTGGCTGGTCGCGCAGTTCCCCGCGCCCCTAGGTCGTTCTCCGTCCGCGCGCCGGTGGGGCTTCTCGCGCAGTTCCCCGCGCCCCTAGGTCGCACTCCGTCCACGCGCCGGTGGGGCTTCTCGCGCAGTTCCCCGCGCCCCTAGGTCGTTCGTCGTGCGCGCGCCGGTGGGGCTTCTCGCGCAGTTCCCCGCGCCCCTGAGGCAGGCGCTTCGCGCCGCCTCCCCTGAGGCTGCGCTTCGCGCGCCTCCCGATGGGGGCGCGGTGGTGTGCCTCCCGATGGGGGGCGCGGTGGTGTGCCTCCCGGTGGGGGCAGGGGTGGCGCGCCTCTCCTGATGGGGCGGCGGTGGTGCGCCTCTCTGATGAGATGGCGCACGAAGTGCGCATCTCAGGGGCGCGGGGAACTGCGCGAGAAGCGGCCACCGGGCCGCACTCGAACGACAACCCAGGGGCGCGGGGAACTGCGCGACCAGCCACGACGAGAGGCGCGCGTGACGGACTGGTTTTAGGGGCGCGGGGAACTGCGCGAGAAGCGGTCGCCGGGCCGCGCTCGAGCGACAACCGGCCCTAGTTACAAGCCCCGGCGTCGGCCCCGCCACCACGCGTCCAGCGACCACACCGCCGCCCCGGCCAGGATCAGCGGCAGCCACGCCATCAGGTAAGCCAGGTCGTTGCCGAGGTAGTACGGCTCCGTCTGCCAGCTCACCGTCAGCCACAGGCTCAGCGAGATCAGCGCCCCGCCGACCGCCGCGATCCGGGCCAGCAGCCCCAGCAACGTACCGATCCCGACCGCCAGCTCGCCGAAGGCAATCGCGTAGCCGAACCCCGAAGGAGACTTCAGCGCCAGATCGACGAGCGCCGGAATCGCGGAACCGTCCCGGACCCCGCGCATCTGCTCCCCGATGGACCCGGCCCCGGACGCCTTGAAGAACGCGCTGTCGCTGAGCTTGTCGTACGCCGCGTAGATGAACGTGATGCCGAGGAAGAGACGGAGCGGCACCAGCGCGTACCGCTGCGCGGTCGCACGCCAGTCCCCACGCCCCCTGTCGACATATCCGGTGTACGCGTCGGTCCGCATGCCGTGAGCCATCGCCGCTCCGCCGCCTCTCGCGCCCTGGGCGCTCCACACGCCTTTACCCGACCATACGTACGAAAGGCGGCTACGGCTCAGTACTGATCGGTACGGGCCCAGTACGGCTCAATCCGTGACGTCGATCGTGCAGCGATTGGTCTCGACGCCCGTGGCCGTGATGACCTGGACCTCCACCCTGCCCGGCTCGACGTCCACCGGAACCGGCACGGTGAGCAGCGCGTCCGCCGGGTTGGTGAACCCGCCCGCGACCGGCACCAGCGGCACGTGCACATGGACAGGACCGATGCGCACCGCCACCCGCGCCAGCTGATCGGCGCCGCCCGCGCCCGGCGGGACGAACCCGGCGCCGCGGATCTCGATGTCGTCGCCGGTCCGGATGGGCGCGTCGAGGTCACCGGCCTCGCGGGCCCGCACCACGGAGAGGATGACCGGACGGCCGCCCTCGGCGTACTTTCCGGCCAGATACGTCGCCGCCGAGACGACGACGAGGACGGCGAGCCCCCACGGCAGGTCAGGAAGCTGGTCGGGGCGGCGGGCGAGCCGCGCCCCGGCCCAGATCACGGCGGCGGCGCACACGGCCACGTACTGCGTGTCGGTGAAGCTGCCGCGCCCCGAGTCGTCGGTGAGCAGGTCGGCGGCGCGCGGCCGGGCGGCCCGCACCTTCTGCAGGCGCTGCCCGGCGACCCGCAGCCCGACGACCCGCCGCACCAGCACCGCGACCGCGCAGACCACGGCGAGCACCGTCAACAGGCCCGCTCCGGCGGCGAGTTCGAGGCCGTCGATGAGCGCGTCGCGGTGCGCGGGACCGGAGGCGGCGGCGAGTTCACCGGCGAGGACGAGGACCGCGTACACCGAGAGCAGCACCACGGCACCGGCCACGGCCCGCGAGGACGACAGCCGGTTGTCCTCGCCGATCAGCGGCGCGAGCACCCCGCCGCGCGCCCGGTGCCAGTACGCGGCGCCGGTCAGCAGCGCCCCCACCAGCACGGCGGCGACGAGCCCGGCGGTGCGCGCGGCCGTCCAGCCCGCGCCGAGCGCCGTGAGCAGCTGTACCAGGAGGAGCAGCCCGGCCGCGCCCCAGACGACGTACAGGGTGCGCGGCCACAGTCCGGCCAGCCAGGCCGCGCCCTCCTCCCGGCTCCGGTCGGCCACGGCCTGCGCGGACTGGGTGAGTTCGTCGGAGATCCACTGCCGGGAAGCCCCGGCCGAGTGGGCGACGGCGGGCGGCAGTCCGGTGCCGGCCGCGAGTTCGTCCCGCTTGGCCAGGAACGCGGCGACCGCCCTGCGGTGCCCCTGGCGTGCGCCGTGCGGACAGTCGCCGCAACGGCAGCCGCCCCCGTGCGAGTCCTGCCCCTGCCGCGCTTCCTGCACCGCCACCGTTGTTCCCCCAGTCAACTTCCTTGTGATGAGAGGGAATTGTGCCGTACTGGGCGTGCGCTCCGGCGCGCAGGTCCACCCCTGGAGACTGAACGGCTTTCGCCCGCATTGACCGAAGTGTTGACGACACTGCGAGAATTTCCGTATGGCCGAGATCATCCAGCGTGACGGAACCTGGGCCTTCGACGGCAACCTGGTCCGCATCACCCCAGGTCTGCACCGCAGTGTGGCGCTGCTGCGGCAGACGTACGGCGAGATCGACGTGCCGCTGACGGCCGTCGCGGGGGTCTCCTACGAGCCGGAGCGCCGCCGGGGCCGGCTCCGCCTCACCCTGCGGGAGGCCGCCGATCCGCTCCTCCAGGCCACCGGTGGCCGGCTCCCGGACACCGCGGACCCCTACCGCCTCGCGGTCGACTCCGACCGGTCGGGGGTCGCCGAGTATCTCGCCGAGGAGATACGGCAGGCACTGCTGCTCGAACAACTCCCGGACGGGCCCGCCGAGTCATACCTCGTGCCGGGTCCCGCCGTCCCCGTCTCGGTGCGCTCCAGCGACGGCATGGTCTCCTTCGACGGCAGCCGGGTCCGCATCGACTGGAGCGACACCTCGGACCGGGTGAAGCGGGCGACGGGCCCGCGCATCATCGCCCTCGGCGACCTGGACGGGGTCGACTGGCTGCCCAACTCCGGTTACGAGGACGGGTTCCTGCGCTTCGTCACCAAGAGCCCCACGGACCACATCGCCCCGCACGTGAAGCTCCCGCCGGAGAAGGACCCGTACGCCCTTGATCTTTGGGGCAATGCCCGCAAGGACCTCCTGACGGCGCTCGTCGCGGCGGCGGTCACGGCCCGCCTCCCGCACCCGTCGGCGCCCCGCGGCTCCCTGCCGGGGGTACCGGGTCCGGCCCGCGCCGACCACGACGTCCTGCTCCGCCGTCTACGGGAACTGGGCGATCTGCACCGCCAGGGCGTCTTGACGGAGGACGAATTCACCGTGACGAAGCAGGTCGTGCTCAGAGACTTCCGCTGAGTCCCTACGCGCGCCACCGTCGTGGCTGGTCGCGCAGTTCCCCGCGCCCCTGAAACGAGCTCCGCTCGTCCAGGGGAGGCTGCGCGAAGCGCATGCCTCAGAGGCGCGGGGAACTGCGCGACCAGCCCCCACGCACCCGCACACGACCGGCTACCCCAAGAGTTCCGGCTCGCTGCGGGTGATGTCGTGCCACAGGCTCTGATAGTTGATCCAGGCGACAAGGTCACCGCCCGTCCGGTCCCGGGTCTCCACGGCCTGGCGGCGATCGATGAGCACGGGCCGTCCGGCGGCCCGCGCGGCGAGCTGCACCTCACTGCACCGTTCCAGCGCGATGAACCACCAGGCGGCCGCGTCCACCGAGTCCCCGACGGTCAGCAGCCCGTGATTGCGCAGCACCAGCGCCTTGTAGCTGCCGAGCGCGACAGCGATCCGCTTGCCCTCCCCGGCGTCGACGGACACCCCGGTGTACTCGTCGAGCAGCGCGTGATCCTCGTAGAAGGCGCACGCCTCCTGCGTGATCGGCTCGATCAGCTCGCCGAGCGCGGACAGCGCCCGCCCGTACGTGGAGTGGCAGTGCGCGACGGCGACCAGCTCGGGCCGCGCCCGGTGCACCTCGGCGTGCACGGTGAAGGCCGCCTGGTTGACGTGGTGGCGGCCCTCCACGACCTGCCCCTCGCCGTTGGCCAGGACGAGGTCGCCGACGGTGACGTGCCGCAGCGGCACCCCGAACGGATTGACCCAGTAGCAGTCGTCGAACTCCGGGTCGCGGGCGGTGATGTGCCCCGAGACCCCGTCCTCGTAACCGAGCCGCCCGAAGATCCGCAGCGCGCCCGCGAGCCGCTCCTTGCGGTGCCGCCGCTCGTCGGCGGCGCTGGTGTGCACCGGCGGCATGGCGAAGTGCAGCTGGTCCGTCGGTATCGGGGCGGGGGCGGGCACGGGTCCGGAGTTCTGCGTCGACATGCAGCGGAAGGTACCTCCGTGACCTCGAAGGGAACAGGGCCGGGCTGTGAAGAGAATGCGGCGGGTCGTCCCGGATGGGCGACAGAGGATGTCGGGTATACCGGGCAGACTCGGCGCATGACGTCGAACTGGGCAGCTTTCTCGACCGCGGAACCCGACCTCGCCAAGACCGTGGAGGACCGCTTCGGCGCCTTCACCCACCATGTCCTCGCCACCCTGCGCAAGGACGGCTCACCGCGCACCTCGGGCCTCGAAGTCCGTTTCCTGGACGGCGAGTTGTGGCTCGGCATGATGCCGGGGTCGCTCAAGGCGCTGGACCTGCTGCGCGATCCGCGGTGCGCGGTGCAGGCGAACCCGGGTGAGGGCACGACCATGGGCGGTGGCGACGTACGGGTCTCGGGGCGCGCGCTGCTCGTCGAGGACGAGGCGACGATCTCCCGGTACACCGGTCAGGTGGCGGTCCCCGACCCGTCGTCGTTCCATCTGTTCCGCGTCGAGGTGACCGAGGTGACCCGGACGTATGTGCAGGACGACACGTATCTGGTGGTGGAGGTGTGGACGCCGGACGGCGGGGTGCGGACCATGAAGCGCACCTGAGACCCGGACACGCGAAAGTGCCGCCCGCCCGGGGAAACCCGGAGGCGGACGGCACTCTCACACAGCCGTGGGGACTACTCCCACTCGATGGTGCCCGGGGGCTTCGACGTCACGTCGAGCACGACGCGGTTGACGTCCGCGACCTCGTTCGTGATGCGGGTCGAGATCTTCGCGAGCGTCTCGTACGGCATCCGCGTCCAGTCCGCCGTCATGGCGTCCTCGGACGAGACCGGGCGCAGCACGACCGGGTGGCCGTAGGTGCGGCCGTCGCCCTGGACGCCGACCGAACGGACGTCCGCGAGCAGGACGACCGGGCACTGCCAGATCTCGCGGTCGAGGCCGGCCGCGGTCAGCTCCTCGCGGGCGATGGCGTCGGCCTCGCGCAGGAGGTCGAGCCGGTCCTTGGTGACCTCGCCGATGATCCGGATGCCGAGACCCGGGCCCGGGAACGGCTGGCGCTGGACGATCTCGTCCGGCAGGCCCAGCTCGGCGCCGACCGCGCGGACCTCGTCCTTGAACAGCTGGCGCAGCGGCTCGACGAGCTCGAACTCGATGTCGTCGGGCAGACCGCCGACGTTGTGGTGCGACTTGATGTTCGCCGTGCCGGTGCCGCCGCCGGACTCGACGACGTCCGGGTAGAGGGTGCCCTGCACGAGGAAGGCGACCTCGGGGCCGTCCTCCTGGAGGATCTCCAGCTGGGCTTGCTCGAAGACGCGGATGAACTCGCGGCCGATGATCTTCCGCTTGGTCTCGGGGTCGCTCACCCCGGCCAGCGCGTTGAGGAAGCGCTCGCTGGCGTCGACGACCTTCAGGTTCGCGCCCGTGGCCGCGACGAAGTCCTTCTCGACCTGCTCGGTCTCGCCCTTGCGCATCAGGCCGTGGTCGACGTAGACGCAGGTCAGCTGGGAGCCGATGGCCTTCTGGACCAGGGCCGCGGCGACCGCGGAGTCGACGCCGCCGGACAGACCGCAGATGGCGCGCTTGTCGCCGACCTGGGCACGGATGGCCTCGACCTGCTCGTCGATGACGTTGCCGGTCGTCCAAGTGGGCTTGATGCCCGCGCCCCGGTAGAGGAAGTGCTCCAGGACCTGCTGGCCGTGCGTGGAGTGCATGACCTCGGGGTGGTACTGGACCCCGTACAGCTTCTTCTCGTCGTTCTCGAAGGCGGCGACCGGTACGACGTCCGTGGACGCGGTGACGGTGAAGCCCTCGGGGGCGGCGGAGCAGGCGTCGCCGTGCGACATCCACACGGGCTGCTCGGCCGGGGTGCCCTCGAAGAGCGTCGAGTCGCCCTTGGAGACGGTGAGCGGGGTGCGGCCGTACTCACGGGCGCCGTTGTCGTCGACGGTGCCGCCGAGGGCCGTCGCCATCAGCTGGAAGCCGTAGCACATGCCGAAGACGGGGACGCCCGCCTCGAAGAGCGCGCGGTCCAGGCTCGGGGCGCCCTCCGCGTAGACCGACGAGGGGCCGCCGGAGAGGATGATCGCCGCCGGGTTCTTGGCGAGCATCTCCTCGACCGGCATGGTCGAGGGAACGATCTCGCTGAAGACCCGGGCCTCACGGACGCGGCGGGCGATGAGCTGGGCGTACTGCGCGCCGAAGTCGACGACCAGGACGGTGTCGGGGGCGGCGGCAGCGGTGGTCGCTGATGACACGGGTTGCCTTCCGGCGGCTTTACGGGGGTCGGTGCCTGCGATTCTACCGGTTCGGCGGCGCCGGCCCTCAGGCCACGGGGCTCCGCCCCGGACCCCGCTCCTCAATCGCCGGAGGGCTATACTCCCCGTCATGTTCAAGCTCACGACGACCTTCGTCTTTACCTATGGCAGCCGGCCCGCCGGTCGCCATGGTCGTGCCGCTTGAACCACTGACAAGCGACTTCCCAGGCGCCCCGGGCCGACAAGGCCCGGGGCGCCTGGCGTTTGCGGGGACTGTCGGCCGGGGGACATCACTGACCTCACCGAGACTGGAGCCCCGCCCATGACCGCCACCCACGAGACCACCACCGAGATCATCTCCGGCGCCCGCGAGCGCATCGACGCGCTGGACGACCGGATCATCGGGCTCGTCCAGGAACGGATGGCCGTCTCCGCCGTCGTCCAGGAGGCCCGGATCACCTCGGGCGGGCGGCGGGTCAATCTCTCCCGCGAGATGGAGATCCTCGGCCGCTACCGGGAGGCGCTGGGCCGGCCCGGCACCGCGCTCGCCATGACCCTGCTGGAGCTGAGTCGCGGCAAGATCTGAGACCCGTATCCCAGTTCGGTTCCGCACTCACCCGTACGGCGCGTGACCCGAAGCACACGGGCTTCGTTGGTCCCGATGTCCGTGCCAGCCAGGGGCGGGCCGTTCAAAACCACGCGTGGCTCCGCTGGAGCGATGAGACGTCACGGCCACGCCGTACGTCGTGGGACCTCGCTTCAGTGATTGTGACCGGACGGCAGGGGACAGCAGCCCGGTCACCCAAGAGAACGGCCGGTCCCGGGGACGCCCGGGGCCGGTCGGCCTCCCTTCCCACTCCCCCTACAGACCTCAAGCCCGAGCACGACGCGCAGGACCTCCCCACCCCGCACGTCACGTCCCCTGCCCGGCCCGCACCACCCTGAGATCCACCCCAGACCCGCGGCGCACCCCCCCGGCGCCGCTCCCTCGGCACCGGCGCTGCCCTGACGTCGGAGCCGACAGTGCGGGGCCCCGCAGACCTTTCCTGCGGGGCCCCGCGCTCTCAGTTCCTCCCGGTCACCGCTCCAGCTTCGCGACCTGCGCCTCGATCATGTCCTCGGGCACCTTGGCCTGCTTCGCGCTCAGCAGGTTCGCCCCGTAGAAGACCGCCAGCGTCGAACCGCTGCGCACGACGGTGTACGTCGCCGGGATCTCGTCGCCCTCGATCTTCGCGGTCATCGAGTACGCGACCGCCTCGTCGCCGACGGCCGGAGCGTCGAGGGGCGCGACCTTCGTGTACTGGTAGTCGGTGTGCTCGAACGACGCGCACTTCTCGCTCTGCGTCCGCAGGTCCGCGACGACCTTCTTGGCGTCGGCCTCCGGCTGCGCGAGCAGCCCGACCCGGATCAACGTGGCGTCGGTCGCCTTCAGGTTCGACAGCGACCGGGAGACGCGGGCCTTGGCGTCCGGCTCGGTGCCGAGCAGCATCATGTCGGCGATCGCCTGGCAGGAGGCGGGCTTCGCGGGCACGCTCACATCCGGGATCTCGGCGTCGGGCGTCTTCCCGACCCGGTAGCCCTTGACGTCCCCCTTGGCGAGGACGGCCCGTGTCAGCTCCGCCTCGGTCAGCGCCTTCAGTCCGGCCGTCTCCGCCTTCGACGCCGCGGCCGCCGGCTTGCCGCCGTCACCCTTCGCGTCGTCGCCCCCACCCGAACCGCACGCCGCCGTGGTGGCGAGAGCCGCCACCGCACACACACCGGCCAGCATCCGTCCCAGCTCTGACTTCACGTTCTTTCCCCACCTCAAGCGTTCCTGGGTGCGGGCTCACAGCACCCGCACCGAGCCGCAATCAAAGCCCCCCACCTGCGATATTTGCCAGCCCTTTAGCCCCCCTTTGAGTAACGATCAGACATCTCCGAAAAGGTTGTACGGCGCAGACATGACAATCCCGTGATGCGCCTCTCATAAAGATTCTGTGAAGTTCGGGACAACCATTCACAGGGATCGCCGGTCACACATGCCGAACCCACGGCCATACCCATCGAGGTCCCCATGAAGCTACGCCGCGCACTGGTGACGGCGGCCGCGACGGCCGCCATCGCGCCGATCGCCCTCCTTTCCGCCCCGGGCGCCTTCGCGGACGGGGTCCCCGGCACCACCACCGAGACCACCGCCACGACACCGGACCCGTCGGCCACCGAGTCGGCGTCCGCCGAGGAGACGCCCCCGTCGGACGCCGGGACCACCCCGGCCGCCGAGGAGACGACGCCCACCGCCGACGACCGCACCCCGGCCCAGATCGCGCCCGCGAAGACGCCGCGCAGCACACCGCCGGAGACGACCGACCCGGTCGACGAGTGCACCGAGTTCGAGGACGACCCCGGCACCCTCGCCGAGCTGCGCGGCCTGCCCTCGAAGATCGTGGCGGGCTCCGGCTGGCACGACTTCACCTACCGGGTCTCGAACTACACCGGCAAGGCCTTCGTGTCCTGGTCCGCCGACCTGATCGCCTTCTCGTACGCGTACGACGGCGAGGACGCCACCGAGACGACCCGGTACCTGCACGTCCAGTGGTTCGACGGCAGCGCCTGGCACAAGGCCGACTCCGGCCTCGGCAGCACGCACGAGTCGTTCGGCAACGGCGGTCCGCTCGCCCCGGGCGCGCACGCCGACGTCAAGCTGCGCATCGCGGTCGACGCGAAGGCACCGGCCGGGCTCGGCGCCTCGTTCGCCTTCGCCACCAGCGTCGACGCCGACGGCGTCTGCTCGGACAGCGTGCCCGAGGACCAGGAGTACAACTTCGAGATCCTGCCCGCGACGGCCCAGCCCGGCAAGGTCCCGCCGGCCACGGCACAGCCGAAGCCCAGGCCGAGCAACACCCCGGCCCCGCAGTCCAGCAGCACCCCGCTGGCCGGCTCGCTCGCCTCCACCGGCTCCAGCTCGATGCTGCCGACCGTGGGCATCGTCGGCGGCGTCGCCGTCCTGGCCGGCGCCGGTGTCGTCTACGCCGTGCGCCGCCGCAAGGTCAGCGACGACGCCTAGGCGCTACGGCTGCTTCGGCGGCACCGCCGGTATCCCCAGGAACGGCAGCTTCAGCGCGCCGAACGCGTCCGCCGGGACCGCCGGGCTCTTCGGCTCGACGGCGGACAGCCGGACGTACGCCGCGCCGGACTCCGGGCGCCGGTCCTCCTCGCCCTTGTTGGGCCAGTACGACATCGCGCGCTCGGCCTGCGCCGTGATCGTCAGCGACGGGTTCACGCCCAGGTTCGCGGAGACCGCGGCGCCGTCCACCACCGAGATGCCGGGGTGGCCGTAGACCCGGTGGTACGGGTCGATCACCCCGGTCTCGGCGCTGTCGCCGATGGGGCAGCCGCCGAGGAAGTGGGCGGTCAGCGGGGTGCCCATCAGCTCGCCGACGTTCGACCCGGCGAAGCCGTTGATCTCCGCGGCGATCGCGGCCGCGCCCTCCGAAGCCGCCCTGATCTGCGCGGGGTTGGGGGCGCCGTGCCCCTGCCGCGCGGTGAGCAGGCCCTTGCCGACGCCGTCCGGCTTCAGGTACGTCGTCAGCGAGTTGTCCAGCGACTGCATGACGAGCCCGATGATGGTCTTCTCCGACCAGCGGCGGTTGGAGAGCGAGCGGGCCAGTAGGGTCGGATGCTTGACCACGTTCGCCAGCCAGCCCGCGACCCTGGACGAGCCCTCAGCGTACGGGACCTGGAGGATCGACATGCCGCCCATCGCGTTCGAGCCCTTGCCGTAGCGGACCGGCTCGATGTGCGTGTTCGCGTCCGGGTGGATCGAGGACGTGATGGCGACGCCGCGGGTGAAGTCCACCCGGCCCCCGCCGTGCCTGCTGCGGTAGCGGCGGTCGGTGGTCTGCGCGCCGACCAGCGCCTCCGAGTTGGTACGGGTCAGCTCGCCCAACCGCTTGGACAGGTACGGGAGATGGCCACTGGCCTTCATCCGGTGCAGCAGGGTCTGGGTGCCGTACGTGCCGGCCGCGACGACGACCTTGCGGGCCGTGAAGACCCGCCCCTCCGCCTTCTTCTTGTCGTCGGTGGGGAGGGTCGCGACGGCGTAGCCGCCCTGCGAGTCGTCGGTCACCGACATGACCGTCGTCATCGGGTGGACCACCGCGCCCGCCTTCTCGGCGAGGTACAGATAGTTCTCGTTCAGGGTGTTCTTCGCGCCGTGGCGGCAGCCCGTCATGCACTCGCCGCACTCGGTGCACGCCTTGCGGGCCGGGCCCGCGCCGCCGAAGTACGGGTCCGCGACCTGGCGTCCCGGCTCGGCCTTCGCGCTCCCGTCGGCGTCGTCGCCGTCGCCGAAGAACACGCCGACCGGCGCCATGTGGAAGGTGTCGCCGATGCCCATCGACTGCGCCGCCGCCTTCAGGTGCACGTCGGCCGGGGTCATCGTCGGGTTGAGCCGGACGCCGAGCATGCGCTGCGCCTGCTCGTAGTACGGCTTCAGCTCCTCCTCCCAGTCGGTGATGTCCTTCCACTGGGGGTCCTCGAAGAACGGCTTCGGGGGGACGTAGAGGGTGTTGGCGTAGTTCAGGGAGCCGCCGCCGACACCCGCGCCCGCCAGCACCATGACGTTGCCGAGCAGGTGGATGCGCTGGATGCCGTACATACCGAGCCTGGGCGCCCAGAGGTAGTTCTTGATGTCCCAGGAGTTCTTGGGCAGGGTGCCGGGGGTGAACCGGCGTCCCGCTTCGAGCACTCCGACCCGGTAGCCCTTCTCGGTCAGCCGCAGGGCCGACACCGAGCCACCGAAACCGGAGCCGATGACCACCACGTCGTAGTCGTAGGCGTCCTCAGTCACGTACACGTTCTCCTTCGAACGACACGGGTCTACTTGAGGCGGAACTTCTTCATCAGGCCGAGGCTGCGGGTCATGAACGCCGCGTACTTCTCGTCGCTCATCCCGAACGACGGCGCCATCGGCATCACGCGCTGGTGGGCGACGGTCTGCGCCTCGGTGTACTTGAGGATGCCCTCGGAGCCGTGCCGGCGGCCGAGGCCGGAGTCCTTCATGCCGCCCATGGGCGACTGCACGGAGCCGTAGGCGGGCGCGTAGCCCTCGTTGATGTTGACCGTGCCGGTGCGCAGCCGGGCCGCGACCTCGTGGCCGCGCTTCGCGTCCTTCGTCCACACCGAGGAGTTCAGGCCGTACGCGGTCGCGTTGGCCTGCGCGATGACCTCGTCCTCGTCGCTGAACCGGTAGATGGAGACGACCGGGCCGAAGGTCTCCTCGCCGCAGACCGCCATCGGCGCCTCGACGCCGTCGAGGATGGTCGGCTCGAAGAAGTACGGGCCGATGTCCGGGCGCGCGACCCCGCCCGCGACGACGGTGGCGCCCTTGGCGACGGCCTCCTCGACGTGCCGGGTCACGGTCTCCAGCTGGCGCTCGCCGACGAGCGAGCCCATGTCGGCGCCGTAGGCGAGGGACGTGCCGAGCCGCATCGCCTTGGTGCGGGCTGCGAAGCGGGAGACGAACGCGTCGGCGACCGACTCGTGGACGTACAACCGCTCGATGGAGATGCACAGTTGGCCCGCGGAGGAGAAGCAGGCGCGCACCGCTCCGGCCGCCGCCTTCTCCACGTCGGCGTCCTTGAGGACCAGCATGGCGTTCTTGCCGCCGAGTTCGAGGGAGACGCCGACGAGCCGGGCGGCGGCGCCCTGCGCGACCTCGCGGCCGGTGCGGGTGGAGCCGGTGAACGAGACGTAGTCGGCGTGGCGGACCAGCTCGGGGCCGACGACCGGGCCCTCGCCGAGGACGACCTGGAAGACCTCGGCGGGCAGCCCCGCCTCGATGAGCAGGTCGCGGGCCCACAGCGCGGTCAGGCAGGTCTCCGTGTCGGGCTTCATCACGACCGCGTTGCCCGCGACGAAGGCCGGGAGCGCGTCGCCGACCGACAGCTCCAGCGGGTAGTTCCAGGGGGCGATCTGGCCGACGACACCGCGCGGCTGGCGCAGCTCGGTCACCTTGGTGAGCGTCGGCACGGCGCCGGTGTGGCCCTTCGGCTTCAGGTAGGCCGGGGCCTTGCGGCCGTAGTGCCGGGCGGCCACCACGACGGCCTGCACCTCTTCGTGCGCGTGCAGCCGGGCCTTGCCGGTCTCCAGCTGGATCAGGTCGAGCACCTCGGCCTGGCGGGCGAGGACCAGGTCGTGGAAGCGCAGCAGGACGGCGGCCCGGCGGCGCACCGGGGTCTTCGCCCAGACGGCCTGGGCCGCACGGGCCCGCTCGAAGGCCGTCGCCACGTCCTCGGGCGTCGACTCGGGCAGGTCGGCGAGCTTCTCCCCGGTGAACGGCGTGTGGTTCGCCGTGCGGCCCGAGCCGGCCACGTCACGGGTGAGCTGGGCGATCAGCTCGGGTGTGACCACGTCGGTGACCGTGCGCGCGCCCTCGGGTGCGGCGGCGATCGGGTTCGTCCCGGTCGTCCCGGTCGTCTCGGTCTGCTCTGTGGTGGCCTGCGACTCCGTCATGAAGGGGAGCGTAAGCCTCGGCGCACGCTTTGGGTACCCGTCGGTAATCGCCCTTCACCGCGTCCACACACCGCGCCAGCGATCACTGGCAGCAAAGCCGCTGATCAGGGCCTTTGCGGGTACCGGTGATCACCTCTCAACTCTTTTCCAGCTGAAGCCCCGCGCACGCCTTCGCGTAGACGTCGGTGCCCTGCTTCTCGGCCGCCCCGCCGTCCTCGGGCATGCTCACCCCGAAGTCGTAGCGGCCCTGGTCGCCGACCACGTACAGCCGCTTCTCCCGCATGACGGCGTCGTCGTTCGCGTTCCGGTACGTGATGTCGAGCTCGGCGGCGTCCATGCCGTGGAAGGTGGTCCGGGTGACCTTCTTGGTGATGTCGGTGGCGCCGCCCGCCGCGTAGGCGTCGCCCGCGCCGGTCGCCCAGGCGAAGGCCGTGGAGGTGCCCGTCGTCCAGCGCTTCAGGCTCAGCGTCACGTCGCTCTTGGGGTCGGTGTAGCGGACTCCGTCGTCGGAGGGGTCGTGGTAGACGTCGGTGAGCTTGTCCGGTACGGGGATCAGCGCGTGGACGCCGGGCTCCTCGCGCGTCGTCCAGCCCTTCTCGGCGCTCGCGGACGGAGAGGCCGACGGCCGGTCGGATGTCTTCTTGCCGGACGGCTCGACGGGCGGCGCCGCGGACCCCTCGCTGTACTCGGCACCGGCACCGCCGTCCCCGGAGCCCGCACCCAGCGAGGTGCCGAGCCAGACCCCGCCGCCGACCAGCAGCGCACCGGCCAGCGCGGCCGCCAGCAGGGCGGGAGTGCGGCGGGACTTGACGGGGGCGGCGCTGCGGGTGGCTTCGGTCCCGGGCTCGGCCGCGAGCCCGGGGTCGGGTTCGGGCCGCGGTGCGACCGGCTCGGACTCGGGCCCGGCCGGTTCCACGGCCCGGGGCGCGGGTGCCGCTCCCGGGTCGAGGGCCGCCGTCAGCTCCTCGGCCACCTCGGCCGCGTCCGGGCGCATCGCCGGGTCCCTGACGATGAGCCGGGCGATCAACGGGCCGAGCGCACCGGCCCGTTCGGGCGCGGGCGGGTCGAAGGAGAGGATCGCGGCGAGCGTCGACTCCAGCGTCGTCCGGCGGAACGGGGACCAGCCCTCCACGGCCGCGTACAGCAGCACGCCCAGCGACCACAGGTCGCTCGCCGGTCCGGCGCCGTCGCCCGACATGCGCTCCGGCGCGATGGACTCCAGCGAGCCGACGAACTCGCCGCTGACCGTCAGCGACTCCTCGCCCTGGATGTGGGCGATGCCGAAATCGGTGAGGACGACCCGGCCGTGCGGGCCGAGCAGCACGTTCGCCGGTTTCACGTCGCGGTGCAGGATGCCCTTGGCGTGCGCGGCGCGCAGCGCGCCCAGCACCGCGAGCCCGATCCGGGCCGCCTCGGGCGGGGCGAGCGGGCCCCGCGCGAGCAGTTCGTGCAGCGACTCGCCGCGCACCAGCTCCATGACGATCCACGGCAGGTCGTCCTCGACGACGACGTCGTGCACGGTGACCGCCGACGGATGGTCGACGCCCGCCGCGGCCCGCGCCTCGCGCCGGAGGCGGGCGTAGGCGCGCTGCTGGGCCTCGCCGTGCGGGTCGCCGGGCAGCCGCGGCTGCTTCACGGCGACGTCGCGGCCGACGAGTTCGTCGACCGCGCGCCACACGGTGCCCATGCCTCCGGCGCCGATCCGCTCGGCGAGCCGGTAGCGGCCGCCGATCAGCCGGCCCTGGTCCTGCTGTCCCCCGGTTGCGTCCACGTCAGGAGTTCTCGATCTCCAGGTTGGCGACGGCGGCGTCGGCCACCGCGCGGCCGCGGTCGGCGAAGTCGCCCTCGTGCGGGTAGCCGATCATCAGCTCGTACATGTCGTTCTTGACCTTCACGTAGAGGATCCGGACCTCGCGCTTGAGCGAGCCGCTGCTCTCCGCGGTCCGGTACGAGACGGTGTTCGTGCCCGCCGTGTCGTCGCCATGGAACGAGGTCTCCTTGGGATCGCCCTTGGGCGCCGGGTCCGAGGCCATGCCGAGGTTCGAGTCGCCGGACGACTCGAAGTCCTTGTTGTCGGCGAAGGCCTGGGAGACGCCGTCCTTGGCGATCCGGCCAAGGGTGTCGTCCGCCTTGCGCAGCACGGAGAGCCGGACGAACACCGCGCCGCTCGCGTCGGTGTACCGCACCCAGTGCTCGTCCTCGGCGGCGTCCGCGTCGGGCTCGGACTCCGTGTATCCGGCGGGCGCGGCGACCGTCGCGTTCAGCTCCGGGACGTCGTGCTGCTTCCAGCCGTCCGGCAGCGGCCCCGCGAAGGGCTTGGCGAGGACCAGGTACGCCACGGCGGCCAGGACGACGGCCCCCGCCGCGATCCCGGTCAGCGCCTTGCGGCCGAGCCGGATGCCGCTTCCCTGCGCCGGGCCGATCCGCACGACCTGGGTGGGCGGCGCGGGCGCCACGGCGCGCTCCAGGAGGGCGCGGACCTGCGCGGCGTTCGGACGGTGGGCCGGGTCCTTCTGGAGCAGTCCGTTGATGGCGTCGGCGAGCGGACCCCGCGCCGTGGCGGGCGCGGCCGGCGTCGCGTTCAGCACCGACTGGAGGGTGGCCGGGGTGTTGCTGCGGCGGAACGGCGAGACGCCCTCGGTGGCCGCGTACAGCACGACACCCAGCGACCACAGGTCGGAGGCGGGCCCGGGGCGCTGGCCCAACACCCGCTCCGGGGCGATGAATTCGGGCGAGCCGACGAAGCCGCCGGTGTCGGTCAGATTGGTCTCGCCCTCGATCTGGGCGATGCCGAAGTCGGTGAGGATCACCCGGTCGTGGCGGCCGAGCATGACGTTGTCCGGCTTGACGTCACGGTGCAGGATCCCGGCGGCGTGGGCCGCCTCCAGGGCGCCGAGCACCTCCAGGCCGATCCGCGCGGCCTCCCGCACGCCGAGCGTGCCCTCCTTCAGCGCCTCGCCGAGGGAGCGGCCCTGCACGAACTCCATGACGATCCACGGCTGTCCGTCCTCGACGGCGACATCGTGGACGTTCACCACGGCCGGGTGGTCGAGCCGGGCCGCGGCGCGCGCCTCCCGGCGCATCCGCTCGAAGGCGTTGGACCGCTCGCGCTCGGGCAGCTGGTCGGGCAGCCGGGGCTCCTTGACGGCGACCTCCCGGTCCACCGTCTCGTCCTTGGCCCGCCACACCGTGCCCATGCCGCCGTTGCCCAGCTTGCTCAGCAGCCGGTAGCGCCCGGCGACGACCCGGCCCGCGCCCGGGTCCGGCTGCTGCGGCGGTACCGCCTGGGTGGGCCGCTCGGCGGGGGCCGGGGCGGGCTGCGCGTACGGGTTGTCCGGGTGCGGGACGTGCGACGGCTGCGGCCGTGGTGGCTGAAGCCCGAAACTGGTGGGCTCGCCCGGCCCGTAGGGTGCTCCCCCGTTGTCACTCATGGCCCTATCCCTACAGTGCGGGCGCCCCGGTATCCACCGGGGTCACGGAGTTGTGACCGCGCTGATGCGCACCCACGCCACGGGTCAGTCCCGGGCGGCCGGTACGAACGTGTCGACGGCCGCGTCGAAGTGGGCGCGCCCCTGACCGGCCTCGCCGGCCGGGGACGACACCCACACGTCGTACATCCGGCCGCCCTGCTCCCAGCACAGGTCGACGGTGTGCCGCGCGCCCTCGCCCGCGCTGAACCCGTCCCAGGTGAACTCCCACAGTGCGGCCGCACGTCCGTCGTGGGTGGTGTCGGTGACCTTCCCGGCCCGGTACCCCGGGTTGTTCCTCGGCCCGTCGGCGGCCGACCGCCGCTGCGCGGTGCCCGGCCCGCCGCTCTCGGTGTCCGCCACCTTGACGCCGATCCGGAAGGACCGGTCCGGCGACATGTAGAAGATCCGCGGGCCGTCGGTCTCCCGCCTGAAGCCCTCCGGCACGGCGAGCCGGAACCCGCCGGGGTCGTGGGCGATGCGGTATCCGTCGGGGGCGGAGGCGCGCGGTGTCGTGGTGCGGGTCTCCCGGCGGGTGACGGTGACGGTCGGCGTGGGCGAGACCGACGCCGACGACCGCCCGGGCGCCGAACTCGTGGTGACCGGTGGCTCGTTGTCGCCGGTGCCCTGCCGGGAGAGGAGCACGGCGGCCGCGATCGCGGCTCCCGCGACGGCCGCCGCGAGCGCCGCCGCCACGAGGAGCACCCGGGTCGAGGGGACGCGCCGCGCGCCCGCCGGGGGCCCCTCCCGCCGGGTCGGGGTGTACAGGGCGCGGGCGTCGTCCGCCGCGTAGGGCACGGCGGGCTGCGGGGTGGCCCCGGTGGCGACGTACGCGCGCAGCAGCCGCTCGGCCTCGTCGAGTCCCAGGCGCCGGTCCGGTGCGCGCTGGAGCAGTCCCTGGATCACCGGGAGCAGCGGTTCGGCCTCGGCGGGCGGGCGGATCTCCTCGTACACGACCGCGTGCAGGACACCGCCCAGCGAGTCGCGGCGGAACGGTGATTCGCCGGTCAGCGCGGCGACGAGGAGCACGCCGAGCGACCACAGGTCGGCGCCCGCCCCGGCCCGCTCCCCCGCCATCCGCTCGGGCGCGGTGTACTCGGGCGAGCCGACGAAGCCGCCGGTCTCGGTGAGCGTGGACGCCCCTTCGACCTGCGCGATCCCGAAATCGGTGAGCACGACGCGGCCGGCGCCCGTCTCCAGGAGCACGTTCGCGGGCTTGAGGTCGCGGTGCAGGACCCCGGCGGTGTGCGCGGCCCGCAGCGCGCCGAGGAGCGCGAGCCCGATCCGGGCGGCCTCGGTGGTGTCCACCGGGCCCTCCCGGCCGAGACGGTCGGCGAGCGAGCCACCGCTCACCAACTCCATGACGATGTACGGGTGTTCGTCGTGCAGGACGACGTCGTGGACCACGATGATGTTCGGGTGCCGCAGCTGGGCGACGGCCCGCGCCTCGCGCAGCATCCGCTCCCGCTGCCGGCGCGCGTCGTCCTCCGAGAGGCTCTCGCCGAGACCGAGTTCGAGATCGAGTTCCTTGACCGCGACCTGCCGCCCGAGCAGCGTGTCGGTGGCCCGCCAGACGACGCCCATACCGCCGCGGCCGATCCTGGCCTCCAACCGGTAACGCCCGCCGATCACACGGGCGTTGTCCCCCTCGGTCCCCATACGCCCCATCATGCCGCACGGGTGTCCGTATTGAGGGGGACGTTCCGGTCAGGGCACCGGCCCTGCTACTCGGCGGGCAGCCAGCCCTTGCGGATGTTCTCGAACTGCTGGCGGGCGCTCGGCCACGCGCCCGCGGGGGCGGACAGATAGAGGGCGTACTCGGTGCCGTCGTGCGCCACGTACGTCTCCTCGATGGCCCGGCGCGGCCCGGGCCCCGAGTCCTTGGAGCCGCCGGTCCAGGTGAAGTCCCAGAGCGAACCCTTCTGGTCCCGGAAGGTGTTGGCCTCCAGCGACACCCGGCTGTAGTCGGGCAGCGACTTCTGAAGGGTCTTCTCCAGGTCCAGCTGGTGCTGGTACGAGTCCGGCCAGTCGGAGGACCTGTCGATGCCGATGCGGACGAAGCGCTGTCCGTCGCCGGGGCCGTAGTCGATCTGGGTCTCCGTGCTGGAGTCCAGGCGGTGCCAGCCGGGCGGCACGGTCAGCGTGAATCCCGCGGGGTCGCGCACCTGCTCCCAGTCCGCCGGGATGCCTGCGGTGCCGGGCTTCGCCGAGGCCGATCCCGAGGGCGTCGGGCTCTGCGGCGCGGTGCTGCCGGTGCCGCCGGTGCCGCCGCCGCTGGTGTCCTGCCGGGCCGACGAGTCGGAGTCGCGGTGGTCCAGGTAGGAGAGCGCGCCGAACGCGCCGCCGCCCCCGACGAGCAGCGCCGCGACCACACCCGCGACCCACATCGGCCAGCGCCGCTGCCGGGTCCCGGCGGGCGTGGCCGTGGTGGTGTGCTGGAGGGGCGGCTGCGGTGCGGGGGTGTGCCGGTCCGGCGCGTGCGTCACCGCGGTGGGCGCCGACGCCGGATGCACCTGCGTCGGCACGTACGCCTGCGCCCCGCCGCTGCGGCGGCCCTCGGCGACCTCGGCGAGCATCACCTCGGCCTCGTCGGCGGCGGGCCGCGCCGACGGCTCCTTGCGCAGCAGCGCCGCGATGACGGGACCCAGCTCCCCCGCGTGCTCGGGGATCTCGGGCTCCTCCTCGACCACGGCCTGCATGGTGCTGATCGGCGAGGTGCGGCGGAACGGGGAGCGTCCCTCGACGGCCGTGTACAGCGTGGCGCCCAGCGCCCACAGGTCGGAGGCGGGGCCGGGCTCGGAGCCGCTGACCCGCTCCGGCGCCAGATAGTCCACGGAGCCGACGATCTCGCCGGTGCGGGTGATGGTCGAGTCGCCCTCGACCTGCGCGATGCCGAAGTCGGTGAGCTTGACGCTGCCGTCGCGCGCGAGCAGCACATTGCCGGGCTTCACATCGCGGTGCAGCACCCCGGCCCGGTGCGCGGCGCGCAGCGCTCGCAGCGTCCACAGGCCGATCCTGGCCGCCTCCGCCGGGACGATCCGTCCGTGCTCCTTGACGGCGTCGGCGAGCGAGGGGCCCTCGACCAGCTCCATGACGATCCACGGCCGGTCGTCGTGCTCCAGGACGTCGTGGACGGTCACGACGGCCGGGTGGTTGATGCGTGCGGCGGCCCGCGCCTCCGTCTGCGTACGGGCGAGGAGCGGGGCCCGGTCGGCCTCGGAGACCCACTGAGCAGCCGTCAGTTCCTTCACGGCGACCGAGCGGTGGAGAACCTCGTCGTGCGCCCGCCAGACACGGCCCATGCCGCCGCGGCCTATCGATTCTCCGAGCCGGTAGCGGCCCGCGAGGAGCTGGCCCTGCATCTGATTCACGTTCCCCCGCAAAGGTCTTGACAGAGCCCACCCTAGGGAGCGGGCGCCACTCAAGGAACAGGCGGGGGCCCATGGAAACAGCACTGTGACGCGCGTCGCGTTCACTTTCCCGTCGCCCGGAGGTACCTGCGGGATACCCGCGGGGGGTGCTGCGGAGGCGCCGCGGAGGTGCTCAACCTCCGTACTGGTACGTGGAAGACGCCTGGTCGAAGAGGCGCGACACCTCGTCGCGCTCCGCCTCGGGACCGCGTACCTGCACGACGTGGTACTTGCCGCCGACGACCATGGCGAGATTGCGCACGAACACCTGCTTGCCGTCGCCGCCCTGCCAGGTGAACTGCCCCTCGGCCATCGTCCGTCCGCCCACGTCGATGGTCTTCATCCCGCTGGACGTGGCCCAGGTCGAGTCGCGGAACGGCTGGAGCTCGCGCTCGTCCTCCCGCTGGTACTTCATCGGGTCGCGGCCGTACGTGGCCGTGGAGTCGCGTCCGGGGACGACGAGCAGCTCGAAGTCGCCCTGGGAGTAGACGACCTGCCCCCGCCCGTTCTTCCCCTCCCGCTGCCAGCCCTTGGCGACGGCGACCTCGAAGCCCTCGGGGTCCTTGCGCAGGGTGAACCCGGCGGCGACGTCGGACTGCGGCTGGGTGGAGGACGGCTTGGAACTGCTCTTCCCCTTGGGCGACTTCGAAGGGGCGGGCGCCGACGGCTCCTGACTCCTGGGCGTCTGCCGGGGCGCGCCGCCCACCGAGTTGGCGTTCTCCCGGGTGCCGTCCTGGCCGCCGGACCCGGACTTCGGCATGAACACCATGGCGTACGCCACCGCGCCGACGAGTCCGAGCAGGACCAGGGTGACCAGCAGCTTCCCGAGCGACCTGGGCCGGCGGGGCTGCCGCGCCGAGGACTCCCGCGCGGGCGGCCTGGGCGCCGCGGGCATCCGGGGCTCGCGGGGGGCCCTGGGCGCCTTGGGCGCCTTGGCCGGTTTGGGCGCCCGGGGCGGCTCGGCCGCACGGACGGGCTGGGGCATCCGCTCGTCGCGGCCGCGCTTGTGCCGGCCCGCTCCCCGCCCCGCGCGCCGCCTGCGCACCAGCTCGCCCCTGCGGCGCTTGATCGGCAGCCGGGTCGCGTCGTAGGCCGGCGCGGGCACGACATGCTGCCCGGCGTCGGGCTCGGGCGCGGAGCGCACCAGCGAGCGCAGCCAGCCGCCCAGTTCCTCGAAGTCGAGACGCTCGGTGGGGTCCTGGCGCAGCAGCGACTCCACGACGGGCCGCAGCGGCCCGCACTCCTCGGCGAACGCGGGCGGCTCGGCGCACACCATCTGCACCAGCTCGGGCGTGGACTCCTCCGGGTAGGGGGCGTGTCCCTGCACGGCGCGGAAGAGCAGCGCCCCGAGGGCCCACAGATCGGTCGCGGGCCCGACGGGTGCGGCGAGCTGCCAGCTCTCCTGCACGGGATAGGCCTGCTCGGGCGCCCAGCGCTCGGTGACGGGCCCGACCACGGTCATCCGGACCTGCCGGGCGCGCTCGGCGTCCAGCGTGGTGAGCGCCGCCCTGCCGGGAGCGGGGGCGGGGGCGGGCGGGTCCTCCGGCGGCGCGGTGTCGCTCTCGGCGCCGGGTATCAGCTCGTTCCACCGCGTGGGCTGCACGGCCGGGGCGGGCTCGGGCGGCTCCTCGGCCGCGGGCCGCCGGGTGGCGCCGTGCCAGGAGTCCCGTACGCCGTAGGGGTCGTCGAGCTGTCCCGCGGGCGTCTCGGCGGGCTGTCCGGTGAGCTGTCCCGCGGCGGCCCGGGCACCGGCCCGGTAGGCGGCGATCGCCCCGGCGCGGGCGGCCCGGAAGTCCCCGGACTCGATCGCGGGGGCGGGGGCGGGGGCGGGCGGCTTGGACAGGACCGGCGGCCCGGGCTTCGGCGCGGGTTCGGGCTCCGGCTCGGGCTCGGGCTCGGGGGCGGGGCGCGGGTCGTATCCGCACAGGGCCTCCTCGGCGGCACCGGCCGCGAGCCCGGTGAGGACCACCCGTCCGTCGTCGCAGACGAGCACGGTCCGCGCCGTGATGTTCCGGTGCACCCAGCCGTGCGCGTGCAGCGCCCGCAAGGCGGTCAGGACGTCGGCGGCGATCTCGGCGGCGCGGTAGGGGCTCAGCGGCCCCCGGTCGAGCAGCGCGGCGAGCGGCCGGGCCGCCACCACCTCGCTCACGACCCACAGCGACCCGCCCTCGGCGAACACGTCGAAGACCTGGTCGAGCCGGGGGTGGTCGGGTATCTGGGCCGCGGCCTGCGCGGCCTCTATGGCGCGGGAGACGGACGGCTCGGCCGACTGGCGGACCGGCGGCGCCCCGGGCCTGAACCCTTCCGGCAGCCCGTCCGCGTCGAGCACCTCGGCCTCGACGACCTCGGGCAACGGCACCTGCCGGACCAGGACTTCCTGCCCGCTGTAGGTGTCGAAGGCACGGGACGCCCAGGACCGTGTGGTGTCGTAGGCGTCGTAGCCGTCGGCGGCCGGCAGCGGCAGGCGGTACCGGTCGGCGAGCACCCGTCCCGCGTACTCGTCCACGACGCCTCCCGCGCTCCGCCCGGTCAAATCCGTTCGCTTTGCGACCCGTTACCCGTACTGATGCGTCCGCATACGGCTGCGTACGGTTCGCAAGCACTCACGATACGTGCCGAACGGCATCGAGGGAGAAGGTTCAGGACTTGCGGGGGCCCCAGTGCGGCAGGGGGCCCGGACTCAGGACTTAGGGGTGAAGCTCTGGGTAAAGGTCTTCCAGGTGGACTTGCGGAGCGCGCCGTCCCAGTCGCCGTCCTTCGCGGTGTACATCAGCCCGTACCCCAGCGAGCCGTTCACCACGAATCCGCGGTCCACGGACCGGTACTTGGTGCCTCCGTCGGTGTAGGTGAACTCCCAGTCGGCCGTGTTCCAGCCCCGGTAGTCCACCCCGGCTATGCGTATGCGGTGGTAGTTCGAGCGCTGCATGTAGCGCTCCTGGTTCTTCCAGTCGGCCACCGGGTCGGACTTCGGCGTGGTGGTCCAGCCGACCAGCAGCTTCTGCCCCTCGGGGCCGGTGAAGCGGGCACCCGCGGCGCTGGTGGAGACGTACTTCCAGCCCTTGGGCAGACCTATTTTGAAGCCCTGGCTGTGCTTGTACGTGGTCTCGGCTGCCGAACCGGAGCCCTTGCCGGAGGAGTCGTCGCTCGGCGAGGCCGACGCGCTCGCGCTCCGCGACGCGGACGAACTCGGGTCGCCGCCGGCGCCCTTGCCCTCGTCGCTCTTGCCGTCGTCCTTGCCGCTCTTGTCGCCCTTGTCGTCACCCTTGGCGTCGTCGTCGCCCGCGGTGGCTCCGGCGGAGGGCGCGGTCCTGTCGCCGCCCGCCTTGCCGCCCTGGTCGTCGCCGCCGCTCAGCGCGAAGGCGAGGACGGTGCCGACCACGACGAGCGCGGCCACGACCGCGGCGATCACCAGCGTGCGGCGCGGCACGACGTCCGTGATCGCGGCCTTCTTCGCCGGGGCGCCCGGCGCCGGGCTCGCGGAACGCTCCGCGACGGCCGTGGCGGCGGCCTTGCGCACCGAGGTGAGCGCGCCGCGCAGCCGCTCGGCGGCCTCCCCGCTCTTGGCGGCGACCCCGGCGGCGGCCGAACCGGCCTTCTCCGAACGCCTCTTGTACTCCGGCGGCAGCGGCGGCAGCGGTACGACCTTGGTCGCCTCGACCGGCTCGGGCTCGGGGGCGGCCTTCGGCTCCGGCGCGTGGATGACGTCGTTGAGCAGCGCCCGCGCGCCCGCGTCGTCGAGCCGCTGCGCGGGGTCCTTCGCGAGGAGTCCGTAAATCACCGGTGCCAGCGGTCCCGCGTTGGTCGGCGGGTCGACCGGCTCGGTCATCACGGCGGTCAGCGTCGCGATCGCCGAGCCCTTGTCGTACGGGGGCACGCCCTCGACGGCCGCGTACAGCAGACCGCCCAGGGACCACATGTCGGCGGCGGGCCCCGGCTTGTGGCCGCGGGCGCGCTCCGGAGAGATGTACGAGGGAGCGCCGACGAGCATGCCGGTGGACGTGATCGACGGGTCGCCCTCCACCTGCGCGATGCCGAAGTCGGTGAGGACGACGCGGCCGTCCTCGGCGATCAGCACGTTCGAGGGCTTCACGTCGCGGTGCAGGATGCCCTCGCGGTGGGCGGAGCGCAGGACGTCGAGAATGGCGAGGCCGACCTCGGCCGCGCGCCTCGGTTCGAGCAGACCGTCCTCGCGGACGGCCTCGGCGAGGGACTTGCCCTCGACCAGCTCCATCACGATCCAGGGCCGGTCGTCCTCGTCGACGACGTCGAAGACCGTCACCGCGCCGTTGTTGCGGATGCGGGCGATCGCCTTCGCCTCACGCAGCGTCCGCGTGACGAGGCGGCGCTTCTCCTCCTCGTCGATGCTCGTCGGGAAGCGCAGCTCCTTGACCGCGACCGTGCGCCCCAGCGTCTCGTCCTTGGCGCGCCACACCGTGCCCATGCCGCCGCGGCCGAGCACATCGCCCAGGCGGTAGCGCCCGGCGAGCAGTCGGCCCTCCGCGCCCCGCGACGCCTCGGCGCCCGCTGAGGACTCGGCACCGGTCCCGGCCCCGTCCGACACGGAAGAGTCCTGACGAGTGCTCTTGTCCTGACGGGTTTCGCCCGCCCGCTCCGCGTCCGACATGCGTCCCCTCTGCAACCCGCCCTGACAGAACCTTCATTGTCCCTCACACCAGGACCACTTGACGCCCAGGGTCACCCCTGGGACCACGCGCCCGGAACCGTCCCATTCGTGGGACGGCGGGACCGGACGGACCGTCACGCGCGCACTCCGGACACACCTGGCCATACCCGTGGCCACGCCCTCATTGCGCCGGATTCCGACCGGCTCACCGCCGTTCACCGCCCCGCCGCAGGTCACACTCTTCCCTCGCAGGTCAGCATGGGCAAGGCCCCGGGCGTGCTCAACACGGCATCCACCCAGGGCCGTTACGCCAGGACTCCCGGCTACGACAGCGGCACGATGTCCGGCGCCCCGAGCCGGGCCGCGTCGGCGGTGAGGTCGTCGGGCTGCAACTGCGACTCCCGCTCGGCCTGCACCCGCTTCTCGTAGTGCTCGACCTCCCGCTCCACCTGGCTCTTGTCCCAGCCGAGCACCGGCGCCATCAACTCGGCGGCCTCCCGCGCGGAACGGGTCCCCCGGTCGAAGGTCTCGATGGAGATCCGGGTCCGCCGGGTCAGCACGTCGTCGAGGTGCCGGGCGCCCTCGTGCGAGGCGGCGTAGACGACCTCGGCGCGCAGATAGTCGTCGGCCCCGCCCAGCGGCGCGCCGAGCCCGGGGTCCTTCGCGATCAGGTCGAGCACCTCCTCGGCCAGCGACCCGTACCGGTTGAGCAGGTGCTCGACGCGCACCACGTGCAGGCCGGTCCGCGCGGCGATCCGCGCCCGCGCGTTCCACAGCGCCCGGTACCCCTCGGCCCCGATCAGCGGTACGTCCTCGGTGACGCACTCGGCGACCCGCTGGTCGAGCGCGTGCACGGCCTCGTCGACCGCGTCCTTCGCCATGACCCGGTACGTCGTGTACTTGCCGCCCGCGACGACGACGAGCCCCGGCACCGGGTGCGCGACGGTGTGCTCGCGGGACAGCTTGCTGGTGGCGTCGGACTCCCCGGCCAGCAGCGGCCGCAGCCCGGCGTACACGCCCTGCACGTCGTCGCGCGTGAGCGGCACGCCGAGCACGGAGTTCACATGCTCCAGGAGGTAGTCGATGTCGGCGCTGGAGGCCGCCGGGTGGGCCTTGTCCAGGTCCCAGTCGGTGTCCGTGGTGCCCACGATCCAGTGCCGGCCCCAGGGGATGACGAACAGCACGCTCTTCTCGGTGCGCAGGATCAGCCCGGTCGTCGAGTTGATCCGGTCCTTCGGCACGACGAGGTGGATGCCCTTCGACGCCCGTACGTGGAACTGCCCACGCTCCCCGACCAGAGCCTGGGTGTCGTCGGTCCACACGCCCGTCGCGTTAACGACCTGGCGGGCGCGGATCTCGTACTCGCCGCCGCCCTCCACGTCCTCCACGCGCGCGCCGACGACCCGCTCGCCCTCGCGCAGGAACCCGATGACCCGCGCCCGGTTCGCGACCTGGGCGCCGTACATGGCGGCGGTGCGCACCAGCGTGGCGACGTAGCGGGCGTCGTCCATCTGCGCGTCGTAGTACTGGAGCGCCCCGGTCAGGGCGTCCTTCTTCAGGGCCGGTGCCACCCGCAGCGCGTGCTTGCGGGTCAGATGGCGGTGCATGGGCAGCCCGCGCCCGTGCCCGCGCGCCATGGACATCGCGTCGTACAGGGCGACGCCCGACCCGGCGTACAGCCGCTCCCAGCCCTTGTGCTGGAGCGGATACAGGAACGGCACCGGCTTCACGAGATGCGGCGCGAGCCGCTCCAGGAGCAGCCCGCGCTCCTTCAGTGCCTCGCGTACGAGCGCGAAGTCCAGCATCTCCAGATACCTGAGCCCGCCGTGGATCAGCTTGCTGGACCGGCTCGACGTGCCGGACGCCCAGTCCCTGGCCTCGACGAGCCCGGTGGACAGACCGCGGGTCACGGCGTCGAGCGCGGTGCCCGCGCCGACCACCCCCGCGCCCACCACCAGGATGTCCAGCTCCCGCTCGGCCATCGCCGCCAGAGCCTCCGCGCGCTGCTCGGGTCCCAGTGTCGCTGCCTTCACTGCTGCCTCCCGCTGTCGTCGGCGCCGGCCTCACCGGCAGGTGCTGCGTGGTCCCGGGAGTTTCGGGCCTGCTCCCGATTCTGACCCTCCTGCCCGATTCCGGCCACCAGCAGACATCCGCCTGTGGACAACCTTCGGCGCGATCGGCGACATGCCCGAAAGTCATTACTTAGCAATGAGACATATCGGTCATATTTACTCCTAGTCTGACTGTGCGCTCGCCCGTTCTGTCCACAGGGCTTGCGACCACGTCCCGCTCCGGCTAACGCCGGTCCGCCTCCCGGGAAGGACGGCCACCGCCATGCCCGCTGACCTCGCCGTCGTCGGCCTCGGCCACCTCGGCCTGCCGCTCGCCCAGGCCGCCGTCGCCGCCAGGATCGCGACCGTCGGCCACGACCCCGCCCGCGCCCGCGACCTGGCCGCCGGCCGGCTCCCCTGCGACGGCGACGCCGCGGCCCTGACCGCCGCCGACGTCCGCCGGATGCTCGCCGCGGGCTTCCGCCCCACCGCGAACCCCGCCGAACTGGCCCGCGTCCGCACCGCGGTGATCTGCGCCCCGACCCCGCCCGGCGCGGACGGCAGCCCGTCCCTCACCCCGGTGATCGAGGCGACCCGCACCCTGGCCACCCATCTGCGCCCGCACACCACGGTGATCGTCGAGTCGCCGGTACCGCCCGGCACCACGGAGACGGCCCTGCTGCCGCTGCTCGAAGAGGGCTCCGGGCTGCGCGCGGGCCGCGACTTCCACCTGGCCCACGCCCCGGGCCGGATCGACGCGGGCCTGCGCGCCCGCCCCTACTCCGCCACCCCCAAGGTCATCGGCGGGCACACCCCGGCCTGCACGGAGTCGGCGGCCACCTTCTACAGCCGCCTCACCGACAAGGTGGTCCGCGCGCGCGGACTGCGCGAGGCGGAGACGGTCCACCTCCTGGAGACCAACTACCGGCACGTCAACATCGCCCTGGTCAACGAGATGGCGGTGCTCTGCCACGACCTGGGCGTCGACCTCTGGGACGTCATCCGCTGCGCGGAGACCAAGCCCTTCGGCTTCCAGGCCTTCCGCCCCGGCCCCGGCGTCGGCGGCCACGCGCTCGCCCAGGACCTGACCTCGCCCCACCTGCCCACCCGCCCGCTGCGCCTGGTCGAACTGGCCCGCCAGGTCAACCACCACATGCCGAGTTACGTGGTCCAGCGCGCCGCCACCCTCCTCAACGAGCACGGCAAGTCGGCCCGCGGCGCCCGCGTCCTCCTCCTCGGCGTCACCTACAAGCCCGACCTCGCCGACCAGCAGGGCACCCCCGCCGAGGAGATCGCGACCCGCCTGATGCAGCTCGGCGCCGCCGTCAGCTACCACGACCCCTACGTTCCGTCCTGGAACGTCCTGGAACGCCCGGTCCCGCGCGCGGACTCCCTCTACGAGGCCGCGGCCGACGCCGACCTGACGATCCTGCTCCAGCACCACCGCACGTACGACCTCCAGGGCCTCGCGGTGAAGGCCCAGCTGCTCCTGGACACCAGAGGCGCGACCCCGGCAGGGGCGGCACACCGCCTCTGACTGCTACTCTGCGGCCTCTCTGGGCACATTCGTGCCCACGTTCACACTTCGGGGGGACCGCATGACCCAGCCGCCACAGCCACCTCAGCCCCAGCCTCAGGACGGCAACCCTTACGCGCAGGAGCAGCCCGCCGCGGGCCAGCCCCCGCAGCCCGGGTACGGCTACCCGCAGCAGCAGCCGCAGCCCGGCCAGGCTCCGCAGCAGTACGCGCCGTTCCCGCAGCAGCAGGCGGGCCCGGGCGGCTTCGCCCCGGCACCGCAGGCCCCGGCCGGCGGCGGGAACCCGGCCCTCGGCATCGTCGCCGGCGTGGTCGTCGCCCTGATCCTGGCCTGGGCCTACGGCGCCATCATGAAGGCCACCGATCACGAGATCGGCTACGCGGCCATCGGCGTCGGCTTCGTCGTCGGCCTCGTCGTCGGCAAGGTCGGCGGACGCAACCCGGTGCTGCCCGTCCTCGCCGCGGTGGTCTCGGTCGCCGCCGTGTACCTGGGCCAGATAACCGGCGTCGCGATGTACCTCGGCGACATGGCGAACATTTCCTTCTTCACGGCGCTCACCGACCACTTCGGTGACATCAACAGCGCGTGGAAGGAAGCCGCGGACTTCAAGGAGTACCTCTTCATGGCCATCGGCGCCTTCGCGGCGTTCGGCTCCGCCAAGAAGGCCGCGCTCTAGGCGACACCGCCACAGCGAAAAGGGCCGGGCCCCGCCGTTCTCGGCGGGGCCCGGCCCTTTGTCCTGCTACGACACGGCGTCAGCGGCGGTGCTGCGAGTCCGCGACCGTGACCTCGACCCGCTGGAACTCCTTGAGCTCGCTGTAGCCCGTGGTCGCCATGGCCCGCTTCAGCGCGCCGAAGAAGTTCATCGACCCGTCCGGGATGTGCGAGGGGCCGGTGAGGATCTCCTCCGTGGTGCCGACCGTGCCCAGGTCGACCTTCTTGCCGCGCGGCACGTCCTCGTGGACGGCCTCCATGCCCCAGTGGTGACCGCGGCCGGGCGCGTCCGTGGCGCGGGCCAGCGGCGACCCCATCATCACGGAGTCGGCACCGCAGGCGATCGCCTTGGGCAGGTCGCCCGACCAGCCCACGCCACCGTCGGCGATGACGTGGACGTAGCGGCCGCCGGACTCGTCCATGTAGTCGCGGCGGGCGGCCGCGACATCGGCGACGGCGGTCGCCATCGGCACCTGGATGCCCAGCACATTGCGCGTGGTGTGGGCGGCGCCGCCACCGAAGCCGACCAGCACACCGGCGGCGCCGGTCCGCATGAGGTGCAGCGCGGCGGTGTACGTGGCACAGCCGCCGACGATCACCGGGACGTCCAGCTCGTAGATGAACTGCTTCAGGTTCAGCGGCTCGGCGGCGCCGGAGACGTGCTCGGCGGAGACGGTCGTACCGCGGATCACGAAGATGTCCACGCCCGCGTCGACCACGGCCTTGGAGAACTCGGCGGTGCGCTGCGGGGAGAGCGCGGCGGCGGTGACGACCCCGGAGTCGCGCACCTCCTTGATGCGCTGCTTGATCAGGTCGGCCTGGATCGGCGCCGAGTAGATCTCCTGGAGGCGGGCCGTGGCGGCCTCCGGCTGCAGCTCGGCGATCTCGTCGAGCAGCGGCTGCGGGTCCTCGTACCGGGTCCACAGACCCTCGAGGTTGAGCACGCCGAGCCCGCCGAGCTCACCGATGCGGATCGCGGTCGCGGGCGAGACGACGGAGTCCATGGGCGCTGCCAGGAACGGCAGCTCGAAGCGGTAGGCGTCGATCTGCCAGGCGATCGAGACCTCCTTCGGGTCGCGAGTACGCCGGCTCGGTACGACGGCGATGTCGTCGAACGCGTACGCACGGCGGCCGCGCTTGCCGCGCCCGATCTCGATCTCAGTCACTGTGGGAGGCGCCTTTCCATCTGGGTCCCTCTGGGGCCTGCCCGTCCAGTATCCCTGACGCATACGGAAGGGGCGGCCCCGGTGATCCCGGAACCGCCCCCACCGCTACGACCTGCGACTACTTACGGCTGTAGTTCGGCGCCTCGACCGTCATCTGGATGTCGTGCGGGTGGCTCTCCTTGAGACCCGCGGACGTGATGCGGACGAAGCGGCCCTTGGACTCCATCTCGTCGATGGTGGCGGCGCCGACATAGCCCATGGTCTGGCGCAGACCGCCGACGAGCTGGTGCAGCACGTTGGCCAGGGGGCCGCGGTAGGGCACCTGGCCCTCGATGCCCTCGGGCACGAGCTTGTCGTCGGAGGCCACCTCGGCCTGGAAGTAGCGGTCCTTGGAGTAGGACCGGCCCTGGCCTCGCGACTGCATGGCGCCCAGCGAGCCCATGCCGCGGTACGACTTGAACTGCTTGCCGTTGATGAACATCAGCTCACCCGGCGACTCCTCGCAGCCCGCGAGCAGCGAGCCGAGCATCACGGTGTCGGCACCGGCGGCCAGCGCCTTGCCGATGTCGCCGGAGTACTGGAGGCCACCGTCGCCGATGACCGGGACGCCGGCCGCGCGGGCCGCGACCGCGGCCTCGTAGATCGCGGTGACCTGCGGGACGCCGATGCCGGCGACGACGCGGGTGGTGCAGATGGAGCCCGGGCCGACACCGACCTTGACGCCGTCGACACCGGCGTCGATGAGCGCCTGGGCGCCGTCACGCGTCGCCACGTTGCCACCGATCACGTCCACGTTCACCGCGGACTTGATCTTCGACATCCAGCTCAGCGCGTTGCTGTTGTGACCGTGCGAGGTGTCGACGATCAGGAAGTCGGCACCGGCGGCGGCCAGCGCCTGCGCCCGCTCCAGCGCCTCGGGGCTCGCGCCCACGGCGGCGCCGACGAGCAGCCGGCCCTCGGCGTCCTTCGCGGCGTTCGGGTACTGCTCGGCCTTCTTGAAGTCCTTGACGGTGATGAGGCCCTTGAGCACACCGGCGTCGTCGACCAGCGGCAGCTTCTCGATCTTGTGGCGGCGCAGCAGCTCCATGGCGTCGACGCCGGAGATGCCGACCTTGCCGGTGACCAGCGGCATCGGCGTCATGACCTCGCGGACCTGACGGCTGCGGTCGTTCTCGAACGCCATGTCGCGGTTGGTGACGATGCCGAGCAGCTTGCCCGCCGCGTCGGTCACCGGGACACCGGAGATGCGGAACTTGGCGCACAGCGCGTCGGCCTCGGCCAGCGTCGCGTCGGGGTGCACGGTGATCGGGTCGGTGACCATGCCGGACTCGGAGCGCTTCACGAGGTCGACCTGGTTGACCTGGTCCTCGACCGACAGGTTGCGGTGCAGCACGCCGACGCCGCCCTGGCGGGCCATGGCGATGGCCATACGGGCCTCGGTGACCTTGTCCATCGCCGCGGAGAGCAGCGGGATGTTCACCCGGACGTTGCGAGAGATGCGGGACGAGGTGTCGACCGCGTTCGGGAGGACCTCCGACGCGCCGGGCAGCAGCAGCACGTCGTCGTAGGTGAGCCCGAGAGTCGCGAATTTACCGGGCACGCCGTCGACGTTCGCAGTCATGACACCTTCTCCAAATGGCCTTGATCGGTGCGGGTGTCCATGCTAACGGCCTACGGCCGTGTCTCATTCCACGAGCAAGATCATCGGCCTTCTTTGTACGTTCCCACGTACGCGGCCGGGGTCTGTGCTACTGCTCGGCGAGCGCCCGCAGGCGGCTCAGCGCCCGGTGCTGGGCCACGCGCACGGCCCCGGGTGACATGCCCAACATCTGCCCGGTCTCCTCGGCGGTGAGGCCGACGGCGATGCGCAGGAGCAGCAGCTCCCGCTGGTTCTCCGGGAGGTTCGCGAGGAGTTTCTTGGCCCATTCGGCGTCGCTGCTGAGCAGCGCGCGCTCCTCCGGGCCGAGGGAGTCGTCGGGCCGCTCCGGCATCTCGTCGGACGGCACGGCCGTCGAGCCGGGCCCGCGCATCGCGGCGCGCTGCAGGTCGGCGACCTTGTGGGCGGCGATGGCGAAGACGAAGGCCTCGAAGGGCCGGCCGGTGTCCTTGTAGCGCGGCAGCGCGAGCAGGACGGCGACGCAGACTTCCTGGGCGAGGTCCTCGACGAAGTGCCGGGCGTCGCCCGGGAGCCGGGACAGCCGGGTCCGGCAGTACCGGATGGCGAGGGGGTGGACGTGCGCGAGAAGATCGTGCGTCGCCTGCGCGTCACCGTCGACCGCCCGGCCGACGAGCGTACCGATGGCCCCTTGCTGGGCCGCTCCCTCGTCGTCGCGCATCGACCTATGGTGCCCTGCCGCGGTGCGGTCCGCGGCATCGCGTCCCTGGTTGTGCACCGAAGCGTTATCGACAGCGTGGTCGACAGCGTGATGGACCGATGCGCCCGAGGCGCCCGAAGCGTTCGGGGCAGGTGCGCCGGAACTCATCTCCTGCGCCCTCCCCTCTCGCTGACCCTGCTCGCCCGATTCGTCGTCCCCGCGGAACTCCACACCATCAAGGATGCGGCATCGCGCGCGAAACGCGGAGCGAAGTCCCCCACCGCGCCCCGTCAGGGGCGCGGGGTCGCGTCCATCAGCGGCTCCGCCGCGGAGCCCGACCAGCCACGACGAGGCCACGGCCGGCCGACGACATCGCGTGGCACAACGGAGCCCGCGTGCGGCGCTCCGAGCGGAGCGTCACCGCACGAGGCCCCAACGGAACCCGAGCGCCACCGCGTGCGCCCGGTCGGACGCGCCGAGCTTCTTGAACAGCCGTCGCGCGTGCGTCTTCACGGTGTCCTCGGAGAGGAAGAGCTCGCGCCCGATCTCCGCGTTGGACCGGCCGTGACTCATGCCCTCCAGCACCTGGATCTCGCGCGCGGTGAGGGTGGGCGCGGCGCCCATCTCGGCCGAGCGCAGTCTGCGCGGGGCGAGCCGCCAGGTCGGGTCGGCGAGGGCCTGCGTCACCGTGGCGCGCAGCTCGGCGCGCGAGGCGTCCTTGTGCAGGTACCCGCGGGCACCGGCGGCGACCGCGAGCGCGACACCGTCCAGGTCCTCGGCCACGGTGAGCATGATGATGCGCGCACCGGGATCGGCCGAAAGCAGCCGCCGCACCGTCTCGACGCCGCCGAGACCCGGCATGCGTACGTCCATCAGAATCAGGTCCGAGCGGTCGGCGCCCCAGCGGCGGAGGACTTCCTCGCCGTTGGCCGCGGTCGTCACGCGCTCGACGCCGGGCACGGTCGCGACCGCGCGGCGGAGCGCCTCTCGGGCAAGCGGGGAGTCGTCGCAGACGAGGACGGATGTCATGACCGTCCTCCGCAGCTGATGCGCGTCACCTTGAGCCTCCAGGCTTTGTACGAATCGTCACCTGTGCGGTCGACACTCGGCAAGCCATTCGGACAGATGCCCGAGAGCTTGTTCCTTCAACCGCCTCAGCACTCTCAACGATGGTCACTCGAAAGAGTTACGGGTCAGACGGCCTGGTTCGGCACTCTACGTGAGGGGCCGGACACAACGGGAGCAGCGCGGCGGACCCTCAAGGTTTCACCACAACCTATGCCCCATTTAGCGGCATTTCTTCCCTTTTGCTGGTGTCTGTAGCTAGATTCGCAATGAGTCATATTTTCATCTCCTTAGACAGTAGATGTACGGTCATGGGCACCGTTCCGCGTCACACCGGCTACAACGGCAACAAGGGGACACACCAATGGCAGATTTCTCCCGCCTTCCCGGACCGAACGCAGATCTGTGGGACTGGCAGCTGCTCGCGGCCTGCCGCGGGGTCGACAGCTCGCTCTTCTTCCACCCCGAGGGGGAGCGCGGCGCGGCCCGCAGCGCCCGAGAGACCTCGGCCAAGGAGGTCTGCATGCGGTGCCCGGTACGCGCGGAGTGCGCTGCTCACGCACTACAGGTGCGCGAGCCGTACGGCGTGTGGGGCGGCCTCACCGAGGACGAGCGCGAGGAGCTGATGGGACGGGCCCGCAACCGGCTCGTCACCGCGTCGTCGACGGGCGGCGCGCACTCCACGGCCGCCGCCTCATCGAACTGACGGCATCGAAGACACCCTGAAGGAACGTTTCTCCAATCGTGGGCGCACCCGGTGCGCCCACGGGCGTTTCAGCGCGCGGCGGCCTTGTCGGCGGCCCGCGCCAGATGGTCGAGGGTCGCGGCGACGGCCGGTACCTGGGCCAGATCGGGCAGGGTGAGCGCGACGATCTCGCGCTGCACGGCCGGCTCGACCGTCACTGTGCGTGCACCCTTGGGCCGAACGGATTCGATGGCCAGTTCGGGCAGGACGGCGACACCGAGCCCGGCGCCGACGAGTCCGATCACCGCCGGGTAGTCGTCCGTCGCGAAGTCGATGCGGGGGGCGAACCCGGCGCCGCGGCACACCTCCACCAGCTGGCGGCGGCAGCGCGGACAGCCCGCGATCCACGGCTCGTCCGCGAACGCGTCGATGGTGACCTCACCGGCGGAGGCCAGCGCGTGCCCCTCGGGGACCAGGCCCACCAGACGGTCGGCGAGCAGCGGGCGCACGACGAGGTCGTCCCAGTCCTCCGCCGCCTGGGCGCCCTCGTACCGGAAGGCGAGCGCGACGTCGCAGTCGCCCTCGCGCAGCATCTCCACCGAGCGCGGCGGCTCGGCCTCGACCAGGGAGACCCGGGTGCCGGGGTGCTCGGCGCGCAGCGCGGCGAGCGCCGTCGGGACCAGCGTCGAGCTGCCGCTGGGGAACGACACCAGGCGGACCCGCCCGGCGCGCAGCCCGGCGATCGCGGCGACCTCCTCCTCCGCGGCGGTGAGCCCGGCGAGGATGCCCGCCGCGTGCCGCACCAGTGCCTCGCCCGCCTGGGTCAGCCGCATCTCGCGGCCGGTGCGGATCAGCAGCGGGGTGCCCGTGGAGGTCTCCAGGGCCTTCATCTGCTGGCTGACCGCGGGCTGGGTGCAGCCGAGCTCGCGCGCGGCCGCCGAGAAGGAGCCGGTGGCGGCGACGGCGCGCAGGACACGGAGGTGGCGGGCTTCGATCACCCCTCAAGCATAAGCCCGGCTTGGGGATTACCGCGAATAATGCGTGGCGGCTTTGGTGCGGGGTCCCGTAGCGTGGCCGGTATGAAGCTTCTGTCGCTCAATCTCGGGCACCGCAAGGCCGTGGAGTACACCGATCAGGCCGAGGGCGTGACCGGCATCGACAAGCGGCCGGTCGAGGGGCCCGTGCGGGTGGCCGCGCCGGGACCGAAGGGCACCGGCGGCAGCGGCCTCGCCGGGGACGCGGTGTGCGACAAGCGGCACCACGGCGGCGACGACCAGGCCGTGTACGCGTACGCGCGCGAGGACCTGGACGCCTGGGAGCGCACCCTGGGCCGGCCGCTCCCCAGCGGCGCCTTCGGGGAGAACCTGACGACCGAGGGTCTCGACGTCTCGGGCGCGCGGATCGGCGAGCGCTGGCGGATCGGTTCCGACGTGGTGCTGGAGGTGTCGTCCAGCCGGATCCCGTGCCGGACGTTCCAGGGGCACCTCGGCGAGAAGGGCTGGGTCAAGCGGTTCACGCAGGAGGGGGCCGCGGGCGCGTATCTGCGGGTCATCGAGCCGGGCGAGATCCGCGCCGGGGACCCGATCGAGGTCGTGCACCGTCCCGATCACGACGTGACGGTCCAGCTCGCGTTCCGCGCGGTGACCACGGAGCGGTCGCTGCTGCCGAGCATGCTCGCGGCCGGCGAGGCGCTGCATCCGGAGGAGCTGCGGGCGGCGCGGGAGTACGTGGCGAAGTACGGCTCCTGACCCGGACGGTGATCACCGGCACCCCCGGGCCGTCACTAACCTGGGGCCATGACTACGGCACTGATCACCGGATCCACCGCGGGCATCGGCGCCGCGTTCGCCCGGCGCCTGGCCTCCGACGGCCACAACCTGGTCCTCGTCGCGCGTGACACCGAGCGCCTCCAGGACCAGGCGACGGAGCTGCACGACCGGCACGGCATCGAGGCCGAGGTGCTCACCGCCGACCTCGCCACGGAGGAGGGCATCGCGGCGGTCGAGGAGCGGCTGAGCGACCGCAAGGCCGCGGTCGACCTGCTCGTGAACAACGCCGGGTTCGGCAACAAGGGCCGCTACCTCGACGTCTCCATGGCCGACGAGCTGACCATGCTCAAGGTGCACTGCGAGGCGGTGCTGCGGCTGACCTCGGCGGCGGCCTCGGCGATGCGGGAGCGGGGGCGCGGCGGGGTGGTCAACGTGGCGTCGGTCGCCGCGTTCGTGCCGCGTGGCACGTACGGGGCGTCCAAGGCGTGGGTCGTGCAGTTCACGCAGGGCGCCGCTAAGGATCTGGCGGGGTCCGGGGTGCGGCTGATGGCTCTGTGCCCCGGTTTCGTCCGTACGGAGTTCCATCAGCGGGCCGGCATGGGCACCGACAACATCCCGAACTGGATGTGGCTCGACGCCGACAAGCTGGTCTCGGCGGCCCTGACCGACCTCTCCCGCGGCAAGTCCCTGTCGATCCCGGATCCGCGCTACAAGGCGCTGATGGGCGTGGTGAAGGTGACCCCGCGCGGGCTTCTCGGCGGGGTGACGTCGCGGACGGGCCGCAAGTACGGCCCGCAGTAACCGGTCCGTCGCCCGGCTGACGGCCGGTGGGGGCTGGTCGCGCAGTTCCCCGCGCCCCTGGACGAGCGGAGCTCGTTTCAGGGGCGCGGGGAACTGCGCGACCAGCCACGACGCACCCGGCACCCGCCACCCGCCACCCGCCACCCGCCACCGCAGCGAAGAGGCCCGTCTCCCCGCGACGGGGAGACGGGCCTCAACCAGCGCTCGGGTCAGTGCGAGTGACCGTGGCCGTGGCCGTGACCGGCGTCGGCCTCTTCCTCGGCCGGCTTCTCGACGACGAGGGTCTCGGTCGTCAGGAGCAGCGAGGCGATGGAGGCGGCGTTCTCCAGGGCGGAGCGCGTCACCTTGACCGGGTCGATGACGCCGACCTTGACCAGGTCACCGTACTCACCGGTGGCGGCGTTGTAGCCCTGGCCCTTCTCCATCTCCTTGACCTTGGAGACGATGACGTAGCCCTCCTGGCCGGCGTTCTCACCGATCCAGCGGAGCGGCTCGACGACGGCGTTGCGGACGACGGAGACGCCGGTGGCCTCGTCGCCCTCCTTGCCGAGGGAGCCCTCCAGGACCTTGGAGGCGTGCACCAGAGCGGAGCCACCACCGGAGACGATGCCCTCCTCGACCGCGGCGCGGGTCGCGGAGATGGCGTCCTCCAGACGGTGCTTCTTCTCCTTGAGCTCGACCTCGGTCGCGGCACCGACCTTGATCACGCAGACGCCGCCGGCGAGCTTCGCGAGGCGCTCCTGGAGCTTCTCGCGGTCCCAGTCGGAGTCCGTGTTCTCGATCTCGGCCTTGATCTGGTTGACGCGGCCCTCGACGTCGGCCTTGTTGCCGCCACCGTCGACGACCGTGGTGTCGTCCTTGGTGATGGTGACGCGGCGCGCGGTGCCGAGCACGTCCAGACCGGCCTGGTCCAGCTTGAGGCCGACCTCTTCGGCGATGACGGTGGCACCGGTGAGGGTGGCCATGTCCTGGAGCATCGCCTTGCGGCGGTCGCCGAAGCCCGGGGCCTTGACCGCGACGGCGTTGAACGTGCCGCGGATCTTGTTCACGACCAGGGTCGACAGGGCCTCGCCCTCGACGTCCTCGGCGATGATCAGCAGCGGCTTGGAGCCGCCGGCCTGGATGACCTTCTCCAGGAGCGGGAGCAGGTCCTGGATGGACCCGATCTTGCCCTGGTGGATCAGGATGTACGGGTCGTCGAGGACGGCCTCCATACGCTCCTGGTCGGTGACGAAGTACGGGGACAGGTAGCCCTTGTCGAAGGCCATGCCCTCGGTGAAGTCGAGCTCCAGGCCGAAGGTGTTGGACTCCTCGACGGTGATGACACCGTCCTTGCCGACCTTGTCCATCGCCTCGGCGATGAGCTCGCCGACCTGGGTGTCCTGGGCGGACAGACCGGCGACGGCCGCGATGTCGGACTTCTCGTCGATCGGGCGCGCCGTGGCGAGCAGGTCCTCGGAGACGGCCTTGACGGCGGCGTCGATGCCCTTCTTCAGGGCGGCCGGGGAGGCACCGGCGGCGACGTTGCGCAGACCCTCGCGGACCAGGGCCTGGGCGAGCACGGTGGCGGTGGTGGTGCCGTCACCCGCGATGTCGTTGGTCTTGGTCGCCACCTCCTTCACCAGCTGGGCGCCGAGGTTCTCGTACGGGTCGTCGACCTCGACCTCACGGGCGATGGTCACACCGTCGTTGGTGATGGTGGGGGCGCCGAACTTCTTGTCGATGACGACGTTGCGGCCGCGGGGGCCGATCGTCACCTTCACCGTGTCGGCCAGCTTGTTGACGCCGCGCTCAAGGGCGCGACGGGCGTCCTCGTCGAACTTCAGGATCTTCGCCATGGGAGCGTTTCAGCCCTCTCGGAAAACTAGGGTGAAGCATGGTGTGAAAACGAACCGCGCCCCCGACCCCGGCTGATGTACATCGCGGGTGCCAGGGGCGCAGATCGAAAGCAAAGCAATGTCGCTTCGGTGAAGCGGCTAATCCGTCAGCGGATTACTTCTCGACGATCGCGAGCACGTCGCGGGCCGAGAGGACGAGGTACTCGTCGCCGTTGTACTTCACCTCGGTGCCGCCGTACTTGCTGTACAGCACGACGTCGCCGACCTTGACGTCGAGCGGCAGGCGCTCGCCGTTCTCGAAACGGCCCGGACCGACGGCGAGGACGGCGCCCTCCTGGGGCTTCTCCTTCGCGGTGTCCGGGATGACCAGGCCAGAGGCGGTGGTCTGCTCGGCGTCGAGCGGCTGGACCACAATGCGGTCCTCGAGCGGCTTGATGGCAACCTTGGAGCTGGTGGTCGTCACGATCCGACCTCCCCCTTCGGAGATCTCACGGGGTTAACTGTCTGAGGTGGCGACCAGGTGGATCCGTCGTCGCGGGTGCCGGACCTGCCCGTCGCTATTGGCACTCTCCTACGGGGAGTGCCAGAGCCGAGACTATGACCGCGATTAGCACTCGGTCAAGCGGACTGCTAATCGAGCTGTCCGCGCGGCGCCGATCCCGCCCCGGTCCCGCCCCCGATCCCGGCCCGCCCGACGGCTTCCGACCGGCCACGGATCGGTCTCGGTCGGGGAACGTACGGGTGGAGCCCACGGTTCCGTACGAGAGTCCTGGCATGACCGGTCACCACCGCACCCCGACGTCACCGGCGGGTGATGCCGCGCTCGGCGTGAACGCGGCCTTCCGGCCCCGGGCCGCCCACCTCTCGCCCACGGGGTCCGTCCTGCGCGGCGGGGTGTGACATGGAACGGCCGGACGAGGACTGGTTCGCGGGCGGGTGCCTGGTGGCGCTCGTCGTGCTCCTGGAGATCGCCTACACGGCGCTCGTGGTGTTCAGCCTGGCGCTGCGGGGCCTCGGCGGTACGGACCCGGAAGCGGCGCGGCCGGACTGGACCGAGGTGTGGCTCTGGGGCGGCGGCGCGGCGGCGGGCCTGTTCTTCGGGGCCATGTTCCTGTGGCTGCGGCGGCCCTGGTCCGCTTCCGTGCAGCTGTTCGGGGCGCTGTGGGCGGCGACCCTGGCGGCCGCCGCTTGGCAGCGGGTTCCGACGTAGGGGCGGGGTCAGACGTAGTCCTCCAGGCGGGCCACCGTGAATCCCTGCTCCTGGACCCGCCGCAGCATCCGCGAGGTCATCTCCGTCAGGGTCGTGCCCTTCAGGTCGGCCGGGCCGCGGAAGTGGGCCAGGATGATGTCGCCGGGGCGCAGCCGGTCCCCGTCGGCGTAGCGGAGGTCGTTGATCTGCATCGAGGCGCGCCACAGGACGATCGCGTCGATGCCGCAGTCGGCGGCCGCGCGCAGGGTGTCGGCGTCGTAGTCGCCGTAGGGCGGGCGGAACAGCCGGGGGGCCGCGCCGAAGCGGGACTTGAGCCGGGTCTGCTGGCCGCAGATCTCGGCGTGCTGGTCGACGTAGCCCCGGCCGGGCAGGAACGGGTGGGTCAGCGAGTGGTTCTCCACCTGGGCGCCGAGCCGCCTCAGTTGCCCGAAGTGGTCGTAGCCCGTCGCCGCGGCCGAGTCGGCGAGGAACATCGAGATCGGCAGCCGCAGTTCGCGGACCATGTCGACGAACCGGGGGTCGCGCTCGGCGCCGTCGTCGAAGGTCAGGAAGACCACCTTGTCGCGGGTGGGCACGTGGTCGATGACCGGCGGCACCGCGCCCGGGGCGCGGGCCGCGAGCGCCCGGCTGGGCTTCGGTGCCGGGGCCAGTGGGGCGGCGAGGCCCCAGCGGCGGTGGGCGTCCGGCGCGGGCGCGCCGGCCGCCGGGGGCGGATCGGATCTGCGGACCTTCTGCGCCGCCTTGCGGCCCATCCGCTCGATCGGGTCGACGGACTGCGCGCACCCGGTGAGCAGCGCGGCGGCCAGGGCGCAGACGATCGCCGCCCGCGCCCCGGGCCGCCGGACACGGCTCCCCGCCCCATGGGTCGTCACAGGTAGTCCTCCAGGCGTGCCACCGCGTACCCCTTGGCGGTGACGTACTTCATGAACGTACGGATCATGTCGGGCATCGTGCCCTTCCAGTCCTCGCGACCGCGGAAATGCGTGAGGATGATGTCGCCCGGATGGATGTCGCGGTCCCACTCGCGATAGTCCATTCGGTCCACGAAGACCTCGGCGTTCCAGATGGGCGCGTACTTGACCCCGCAGGACTTGGCGGCCTTCAAGGTGGCCTGGTTGTAATTGCCGTAGGGCGGGCGGAAGAGGGTCGGGCGCTTGCCGTAGTGCTTCTCGATGACGTCCTGCATGCCGCAGATCTCGCGCCTCTGTCCCGCGTAGGACAGGCCCGGCAGGTAGGGGTGGGTGAGGGTGTGGTTGTTCAGGCCCACCCCGGCCTTCTGCATCGTCGTGAAGTAGCCGTAGTCCTCCTTGGCGAGGTAGTCGCTGAGGAAGGCGGTGTACGGGATCTTCAGGTCGCTCATCATCTTCACGAACGCCGGGTCCTTCTCGGCGCCGTCGTCGATCGTGAGGAAGACGATCTTCTGCTTGGTGGGGATGGTCGTGAAGACCGGGGGCAGCCCCAGTTCCTTCTGGTCGTCGACCTCGAAGCCCTTGCGCGGCTCGATGTGCGGCTTGTGCGCGGGCGGGGCCGGCGCGGTCAGCGGCGGCTTGGCCAGACCCCAGTGCTTGGCCGCCGTGACGACGCGGGCGCGTTCGGCCTTGAGGCGGGTGGCGTACGAGTCGAGGGCCTGGGCCGGCGGGGCCTTCAGGGGCTGCTGGCCGGGGGCCGGGCGCACGGTCGTGCTGTCGCCGCCCGCGGCGCAGCCGGAGGCGAGGGCGCAGGCCGCGAGGACGGCGACCGAGAGCCGTCGCGCCGTCCGCCTTCTGCCGCTTTTTTCGTTTTGTCGTACTAGTTGCATGGCGCCGGATCTTTGCAGCTCAACGCCCTGATCAGGGGCCGACACCACCGCCGTGCACGGGATCGTCCACCGACTGGCGGACAATGGGCCGGGTGAACGACCCCGCCTCCTTCGCCGCCCTGCTCACCGACGAGGGCCGCGCGCTGCTCGACGCCCTGCGCGACCACGACCCGGCCCAGGAGCTCGCGCTCGCCACCCGGCTGCGCCGCGAGCACCCGGCCGGCCTCGTCTCGGCCGCGCTCGCCCAGGCCCGGCTGCGGCAGCGGGCGGCGGCGAAATTCGGGGCGAGCGACGCGGCCCGGATGTACTTCACGGCGAACGGCGTCGAGCAGGCGACCCGGACGAGCGTCGCCACGTACCGCGCGGAGAGCTTCAAGGAGCTGGGCGTACGGTCCGTCGCCGATCTGTGCTGCGGCATCGGCGGCGACGCGATCGCGCTGGCCCGCGCCGGGATCTCCGTCCTCGCCGTCGACCGTGACCCGCTGACCTGCGCCGTCGCCCGGGCCAACGCCGAGGCGCTGGGGCTCGGCGAGCTGATCGAGGTGCGGGAGGCGGACGTCACGGAGGTCGACACGGCCCCCTACGACGCCGTGTTCGTGGACCCCGCGCGCCGGGGCGGCCGCGGCCGCATCTTCGACCCCGAGGCCTACTCCCCGCCTCTGTCCTGGGCCGTCGCCGCCGCCCTGAAGGCGCCCCGCGCGGCGCTGAAGATCGCGCCCGGCATCCCGCACGAGGCGATCCCGGACGCGGCCGACGCCGAGTGGATCTCGGACGGGGGTGACGTGAAGGAGGCCGTGCTGTGGTTCGGGACCGAGCCCGGACGGATGCGGGCCACCCTGCTGCCCGGCCCGCGCGCACTGACCGGCCGCGGCCTGCCCGACCCCGAAGTGCGCCCGGTGGGACGGTACTTGTACGAGCCCGACGGCGCCGTCATCCGGGCGCACCTGGTCGCCGAGGTGGCCGAGCAGGTCGGCGGCGGCCTGCTCGACGAGACCATCGCGTACGTCACGGCGGACGAAGCACGGCCGACGCCGTACGCGGCCACGTACGAGATCACCGACCAACTCCCCTTCAACGTGAAGAAGTTGAAGGCGCTGCTGCGCGAGCGCGGGGTCGGCGTCCTCACGGTGAAGAAGCGCGGGTCGGCCGTCGAGCCGGAGGAACTGCGCCGCAAGGTCATGCCGAAGCCCTACGGGAAGGCCTCGGCGACGGTGTTCCTGACGCGGGTGGCGGGGGCGCCGACCATGCTGGTGGGGGCGCCGGCCCCCACTCCCGTACCCCGCTAACGCAGCGACTCCCAGAGGTCCTTGGCCTCCGGCTCGTCCGCCACCACCCGGTTGTGGTCGGACGGGGCCTGCACCACGGGCATCATCACCGTCTTCACGGAGTCGGCGGACAGGTCCTGGAGGCTGCGGGCCAGGCCCGTCAGCCTGCTCAGCGAGTCGAGGCCGGTGTCCGTGGTGAGGGCGCCCGTGGCGGCGTCCGCGACCTGGTAGAGGCGGGCCGGGCTGGTGAGCAGGCCGGAGGCCGACACTCCGTCCGCCAGCGCCTTCACCAGCTGCTGCTGGAGTTTGATGCGGCCCAGGTCGCTGCCGTCGCCGACGCCGTGCCGGGTCCGGGCGAAGGCGAGGGCGGTCCTGCCGTCGAGATGGTGCGGGCCCGCCTTCAGATGGAGCTGGCTGAGGTCGTCGTCGATGTCCTCGTCGGTGGTGATGTCGACACCGCCGAGCGCGTCGACGAGCTTCGCGAAGCCCGCGAAGTCGACCTCCAGATAGTGGTCCATGCGCACCCCGGTCATGGTCTCGACGGTCTTCACCGCGCAGACCGGGCCGCCCAGCGAGTAGGCACTGTTGAACATGACGTTGTACGCGACCGCGGTCGTCCCGCCGGACTCCGTCGGGCACGAGGGGCGCTCGACGAGGGTGTCGCGCGGGATGCTGACGACGGTCGCCTCGGACCGGTCGGCGTTCAGGTGCAGCACCATCGCGGTGTCGGACCGCGCACCGCCGCTGTCACCGCCGCCGAGCTTCTTGTTCTCCTTGCCGGAGCGCGAGTCGGAGCCGAGGACGAGGATGTTCAGGACGCCCTTCTCGACCGGCTCCTGCGACGCGGAGGCCGACGGCGAGGGCGAGGGGCTCGCCTCGTCGGCACGGGCCGGGCGGTTGTCGCCGAGGGCGCTGTCGATGTCGACGCTGCGGATGTTGTGGTCCAGGTGCCAGTACACCCAGCCGGCGCCCCCGCCGCCGAGCACGAGGGCGCAGCCGAGCACGACACCGGCGGCCTTCACCGCACGCCCACGGAACCGTTTCTTCTCAGTCACTCAGGGAACGTAAGTCCGAATTATTACAACGGTAAACCTCTCGCCCCGACTCTTCGGAAAATCTCAGAAAAACTCGGATACACACCACCGCGAAACAGCCCTTTTCGGGCCACCGGCGGAGTGGGCTCAGGCGGTCTCGAACCGCCAGCGGTGCACCGCCCGCGTCACCAGATCGCCGTCCGGCTCGGGCAGTTCGGGAAGGTCGGCGTCGTACGCGGCGTCCCACCAGGTGATGACGAGGACCCGGTCCTGGGGCGCGCGCAGCGTCTCGCGGCGCAGCGGTTCGCGCTCCGTCGGCAGGGGCTGCGCCTTGGCCCAGGCGAGCAGATCGTCACCGCGTCCGGCGACCGCCCGGGCCTCCCACATCAGGGCGACGCTCACGAGTAGAGGTTCTCCTTGCTGACCTCGTGGACATGGTCGTGGTCGTGCTCATGGCTGTGGCCGGGTACGTGCGTCTCGGTCACCGGCAGCGAGGAGTCCGCCGACAGGTCCCACGAGGAGGCCGACCGGTTCCGCGCCACCATCTCGGCGCCCAGCGCGGCGACCATCGCGCCGTTGTCCGTGCACAGCTTGGGGCGCGGCACCCGCAGCCGGATCCCGGCCCGCTCGCAGCGCTCCTGGGCCAGCGCCCGCAGCCGCGAGTTGGCCGCGACACCGCCGCCGATCATGAGGTGGTCGACGCCCTCGTCCTTGCAGGCGCGGACGGCCTTGCGGGTCAGCACGTCGACGACGGCCTCCTGGAAGGACGCCGACACATCGCGCACCGGCACGTCCTCACCGGCGGCCCGCCTGGCCTCGATCCAGCGGGCCACGGAGGTCTTGAGGCCGGAGAAGGAGAAGTCGTACGCGGGATCGCGCGGGCCGGTCAGACCGCGCGGGAAGGCGATGGCGTTCGGGTCGCCCTCCTTGGCGTAGCGGTCGATGACCGGGCCGCCGGGGAAGCCGAGGTTGAGCACGCGCGCGATCTTGTCGAACGCCTCCCCCGCCGCGTCGTCGATGGTCGCGCCGAGCGGCCGGACGTCGGAGGTGATGTCGGTGGACAGCAGCAGCGAGGAGTGCCCGCCGGAGACGAGCAGCGCCATCGTCGGCTCGGGCAGCTTGCCGTGCTCCAGCTGGTCGACGCAGATGTGCGAGGCGAGGTGGTTGACGCCGTAGAGCGGCTTGCCGAGCGCGTACGCGTACGCCTTCGCGGCCGAGACACCGACGAGGAGCGCGCCCGCGAGGCCGGGCCCGGCCGTGACGGAGATGCCGTCGAGGTCCTTCGCCGTGACGCCCGCGTCCTTCAGGGCGCGCTGGATCGTCGGGACCATCGCCTCCAGGTGCGCGCGGGAGGCGACCTCGGGGACGACGCCGCCGAAGCGCGCGTGTTCGTCGACGCTGGAGGCGACGGCGTCGGCGAGCAGGGTGGTGCCGCGGACGATGCCGACGCCGGTCTCGTCGCAGGAGGTCTCGATGCCGAGGACGAGCGGTTCGTCAGCCATGGTTCTTCTCTTCGGTCGCTTTTTCAGTGGTGAGGCGCATCACGAGGGCGTCCACGTTGCCCGGCTGGTAGTAGCCGCGGCGGAAGCCGATCGGCTCGAAGCCGAAACGCTCGTAGAGCTTCTGCGCCCTGGTGTTGTCGACGCGCACCTCGAGCATCACCTCGGCGACCTCGAAGGCGGTGGCGTGCCGCAGCAGCTCCGTGAGCAGCCGGGCGCCGAGCCCGGTGCCCCACTGGTCGCGGGCGACGGCGATGGTCTGGACGTCGGCCAGGTCCCCGGACGCGGCGACCCCGCCGTAGCCGAGCAGCCGGTCATCGTCGTACGCGACGACGTACCGCCGCGTCGACCCGACCCCGCGCGCGTGCGCCAGCTCGGACCAGAACATGCCGCGCGACCAGGCGTCGTCCGGGAAGAGGTCCTTCTCCAGGGCGAGTACGGGATCGATGTCCCACCAGCGCATCTCGCGGATGCCGTCGGAGGTCACTGGGGAGTGACCACCTTGTAGTTCTTGGGGACCTGCGCGTCGGGCCTGCGCAGGTACAGCGGCCGGGGTTCGAGCAGCTCCTCGCCCGCGGCCAGCTTCTCGGCGGCCAGCGCGGCCAGCGCGGCGGCGCTGACGTGCTCGGGGCCGCGCGCGTCCGGGAAGGCCTCGGGGTAGAGCAGCGCGCCGGCGCCGACGACGGGCAGGCCCGCGACCTGCTCGGCGATGTCGGCGGGCCGGTCGACGGCGGCCTCGGTGACGCGGGTGCGCGGGTCGTCGTAGCGCGCCCAGTACACCTCCTTGCGCCGGGCGTCGGTGGCGACCACGAACGGGCCTTCCACCTGGGCCTCGTACGCGAGCCCGTCCAGCGTGCACAGGCCGTGCACGGGCACGTCGAGCGCGAGCCCGAACGTGTCGGCGGTCATCAGGCCGACCCGCAGTCCGGTGTACGGGCCCGGGCCGACGCCCACGACGATCCCGGTGACGGCGTCGAGCTTCAGCCCGGCCTCCTGGAGCACCCGGTCGACGGCGGGCAGCAGCAGCTCCCCGTGTCTGCGGGCGTCCACCTGGCTCGACTCCGCGACGACGGAGGAGCCGTCGTGCAGGGCGACGGTGACGGCGGGGGTGGCGGTATCCACAGCGAGCAACAGCACGCGAACAGCCTACGACCACACAAGAGCGGACACGTCCGGACCGCCGACAACCAGGGGAGCGCCCGGTCCCGGCTGCTACCGTCACCCGGAGAAGTCGAACACCGAGAGGCAGGCACCTGGTGGCACGGAGCAGCACCGGATTCGTGACCGCGCTGACCGCGGGCGCGCTCGCCGTGGTCGGCTTCCTCGCCTACCAGGCATCGGCCAGCGCACCGGCCGACCTCGGCACGTCGAAGCCCTCCGCGTCCTCCTCCACCTCGTCCTCGGCGTCCCCGAAGAAGAAGGCGGACCCGAAGGCGCTGCCCGCGCAGTCCGGCAAGGGCGAGCGGGTGGTCTACGCGCTGGAGGCGGACCGCGTCTGGCTGGTCGGCGGCAACGGCAAGGTGCAGCGCACGTACGAGGTGACGCCCGGCACGGTCGACCCGGCGCCCGGCAAGTACACGGTGAACTCGCGCTCGGGGGCGATCCCGGGCACCGACGGGACGCCGGTCGAGCACGTGGTGCGGTTCGCCAGTGCCAACGGCGTGGTGGTCGGGTTCAGCGCCGCGGTCGACGGCTCCACGCCCGAGCCCGACCCGACGAAGCAGACCGGCGGCATCCGCGAGTCGCGGGCCGACGGCAACGCGATGTGGGAGTTCGCCACCTTCGGCCGCGTCGTCGTCGTGGTCCCCTAGGGCCTAGCTCCGACGGGTTTTCTCAGCGGTGGCCGGCGCCGCGCCCGCCTGGGCGGGCGGCGTCGACACCAGGCGTGCCGCCGCGCACGAGGCCAGCAGCTCCGCCATCGACACCCCGCGCGCCACGTCCCGCCCCGCGCGCGGCAGCAGCGGTGCCACGCGGGTCTCCGCCTCACGTTCCGATGCCGACATGGACGCCTCCCGGGGCCGCCTGAGCAATCGTGGTTAGGTAGACCTAACCAAGACCGGCTTCCATGTGAACACGCCGAAGGGGCGTCGCGCAACATGTTGCCGACGCCCTGTCGGGATGTACGGGGAAGGGCGAGGTCAGCCCGCCAGCGACGCCAGGTCCGCCTCGGTCCAGCGCGCCCCGATGCCGTGCAGCGTCACCACGCGCACGGTGTCGTCGGTGGAGTCGGTGTCGCCGGTGGTCCGGTCGATGAGCACGTGCAGCCGGTCGTCGGAGAGCTCCTCGACCTTGCCGTCGCCCCACTCCACGACGACCACGGAGTCCGGGAGCGAGACGTCGAGGTCCAGGTCCTCCATCTCGTCGAGCCCGCCGCCGAGCCGGTAGGCGTCGACGTGCACCAGCGCCGGGCCCGTGCCGAGCGGCGGGTGCACGCGGGCGATCACGAACGTCGGCGAGGTCACCGCACCGCGCACGTCCAGGCCCGCGCCGAGGCCGCGGGTCAGGGTCGTCTTGCCGGCGCCCAGCTCACCGGTGAGCATCACGAGGTCGCCGGGGCGCAGCCGTTTCGCCAGGGCGAGGCCCAGCTCCCCCATCGCGTCCGGGGAGGTGACGGTGACCCTGACGGTAGAAACGGGCGTGCCGGGCGCGGCGGGGGTCTCGGGGGTGGCGGGTTCAGCCGCCGGGTCGTGCGGTGCTGCCGGTGTCTCCATAAATCCCCACGGTAGCGGCTGCCGGTACCGCTCCCGTACGGGCCAGCAGATCGGCGAGACGGTCGGTCACGACCTCCGGGTGCTCCAGCATCACCAGGTGCCCGGCGTCCGGCACGAGCACGAACTCGGCGTCGGGCAGCAGCTCCGCGATCGCCTCGCTGTGCCCGCTCGGCGTCACCAGGTCCTGCTCCCCCGCGAGGACGAGGACGGGCACCTGGGCGAAGCGGCTCAGCGCGGCCGTCTTGTCGTGCTCCTGGAACGCCGGATAGAACTCGGCGACCACGTCGATCGGGGTGCTCTCGATCATCCGCTCGGCGAACCGGGCGATCGCCGGGTCGACGTCCCGGGTCGCGAACGAGTACCGCTTGATGATCCCGGCGAACAGGTCGGCCGTCGCCCTGCGGCCCCGCTCGACCAGCTCCGCGCGCTGTCCGAGGGCCTTGAGGACGCCGGGCAGGACCCGCCGCACCGCGTTCACCCCGGCGACCGGGAGCCCGTAGTTCACCTCGCCGAGCCGGCCCGAGGACGTGCCCACGAGCGCGGCGCCCACGACCCGGTCGCGGACCAGGTCCGGGTACTCGTCGGCGAACGCCATCACGGTCATGCCGCCCATGGAGTGGCCGACGAGGACGAGCGGGCCCTCGGGCGCCGCCGCGTCGATGACGGCCTTCAGATCGCCGCCGAGGGTGTCGATGGAGACCGGGCTGCCGCTCTCCGTCTGCTCGACCCCGCGCCCGGACCGGCCGTGGCTGCGCTGGTCCCAGTACACGCACTGCACGACACCGCGCAGGGCCGCGCGCTGGAAGTGCCAGGAGTCCTGGTTCAGGCAGTAGCCGTGGCTGAAGACGACGGTGACGGGGGCGGGCGCCTTGCGGCCGAACAGCCGCCGTCTGCGGGTGCCGGTGGCGTCCGCGTCCTCCGTCTCCACCTCGTCGACCTCGTAGTACAGCTCGGTGCCGTCGGACGCGTACGCCTTCCCGGGCAGGCCGCGCAGCGATCCGTAGGGCCCGGACGCGTCCAGGGCGAGCCGGGCCTTCCTGCGCATCCCGCGGCCCACGGTGAGCCGCTCCACGGCGACCCCGGCGGCGGCGCCCGCGGCGATCACCCCCACCGCGGCGCCCGCGAGGCCGGCCCGCCGCCAGGTCCCCGAGGCCGCGGCCGCCGCCTCGGTGACGGCCGCCGTGGCCTGTGCGCTGGTCTCGCTCACGTGCCGCTCCCTCGCTGTGCGCGCCGGTGCTCCGCTGTGCTGTGCTTCCCGGTGGTCCCGGGGTTCCCGGTCGGTCCGTGCTTCACACGGCGCGGGTCCGGTCGGCCCGCTCCGCGTCCGGCGTCCCGGCCGCTTCTCCGACGTAGACGCGCGGGACGCGCGAACCGATGCGGGTGACGATCTCGTACGCGATGGTGCCCGATGCCGCCGCCCAGTCCTCGGCGGTCGGCTCCCCGGCGTCGCCGGGGCCGAACAGCACCGCCTCGTCGCCCGCGGCCGGCTCGTCCCCGCCGAGGTCGACGACGAACTGGTCCATCGCGACCCGGCCCGCGACCGTGCGCCGCTTGCCGCCGATCAGGACGGGCCCGGTGCCGGAGGCGTGCCGCGGAATCCCGTCCGCGTACCCCAGCGGGACCAGGCCGAGGGTCGTGGGGCCGGGCGTGACGTAGTGATGCCCGTAGCTGACACCGAGGCCGCCCGGCGCGTGCTTCACGAGCGCGAGGGACGCCTTCAGGGTCATCACCGGGCGGAGGCCGAAGTCCTCCGGGGTGCCGAGCTCGGGGCTGGGCGAGATGCCGTACATGGCGATGCCGGGGCGGACCAGGTCGAAGTGGGTCTCGGGGAGGGTGAGCGTGCCCGGCGAGTTGGCGATGTGCCGCACCTCGGGGGTGACGCCCGCGTCCTCCGCGTACCCGACCATCTCGCGGAACTCGGCCAACTGCGCGGCGATGGAGGGGTGTCCGGGCTCGTCGGCGCAGGCGAAGTGCGACCAGAGGCCGGTGACGGTGACCAGGCCCGCGGCCTGCGCGGCGAGCGCCTCGCGCACCAGCTCGGGCCAGTCCGCGCGCAGGCAGCCGCCCCGCCCGAGCCCGGTGTCGGCCTTGAGCTGGACGCGCGCGGTGCGGCCCAGCTCCCGCGCGGCGGCGGTCACTTCGCGCAGCGCCCACAGGCCGCCCACGGACATGTCGAGGTCCGCCTCGATGCCCGCGCGCCAGGGCCCGCCGGGCACCCACAGCCAGCACATGATCCGGCCCCGGACGCCGGCCGCGCGCAGTGAGAGGGCCTCTTCCGGGGTGGCGGTGCCGATCCACTCGGCGCCCGCCTCCTTCGCGGCGCGGGCCACCGGGAGCATCCCGTGCCCGTACGCGTCGGCCTTCACGACGGCCATGAACGCGGCCCCCGGCGCGTGCGCGCGCAGGGACCGCACATTGGCCTTGAGCGCGGCCAGGTCGATCTCGGCACGGGCGCGAAGCGGGGCAGTCACGTTCTCGTTCATGGTGGGCCCAGTGTCTCAGAGGGGTGCGACAACTCCCCGGAGAGCCGGGCATCGGGTCAGGTGCCGGGCTTGCGGCCCCATACGTAGACCCGGTCGCCGCCCTTGAGGACGCCCCACAACCGCTTGGCGTCGGACAGCCGCAGATTGACGCACCCGCGCGAGCCGGGCGGGCTGTAGACATTGCCGTAGATGCCGTGGAACGCCTGGCCGCCGCTGAAGAACTGGCTGTACGGCATGGGGCTGTTGTACAGCGACGACCAGTGGTTCTTGTGCCGCCAGTAGACCTTGTGCCAGCCGGTGCGGGTGCGGTTCCCGGCCCGTCCGCTGCGGATCGGCACCGGACCGTAGACGATCTTCTTGCCCTTGCTGACCCACATCAGCTGGCGCGGCAGGTCGACGCAGGCGAGCCGGTACGCGCGCGTGGGGCACTTCTTCGCCGCGTTGGGGTTCTTGCGGGCGCTGATGGCACGCATCCGGCCCCAGGTGACGGGTCCGGCGAAGCCCGCGTTCGGGCGGATGCCCTGGCGGGTCTGGAAGGCGCGGATGGCCCGGCAGTCGGCGGGCGACTGCTTCCCGTCGGCCTTGCGCTTCAGCCAGCGTTCGACCTGGCGCTGGTAGGGGCCGGTCTTCTTGGTGCAGGCGGCCGCCGCGAGCGGTCCGGGCGCACCGCCGGAGCCCGCCGGGGACAGCGCGTCGCCGGGCGGTACGTACTCGATGAGCGCGTCGGCGCCCGGCGGCGCGAGCGGCGGCTCCATCGCGTCCTCCTCCGCGCTGGGCGTGTAGACGTGCGGGGGCAGCGACTGGTCGGGGGTGTCCTGGGGCCAGGTGCGGTGCGGGGCTTGCCTGACGCCGGGCACGAGTCCGGCCTCGGGGACCGCTTCGGGGGCCGGAGCGGGCGCCGTGGACGCGGACGGCACCGGCGGTCCGGGGTCCGCGAGGGCCTGGCCCGCGGCAGGGCCACGGCGAGGGCGAGCAGCGCGGCGAGTCCGCCGCGCACGGGGGTGCTGGTCATGGGCATGAGGGGAACCCGGCGCCGCACCGGTTCCCGGTCAGCCGCGCGGCACGGAACCCGAAAAGCGGTTGATCGGCCTACGCGTTCCTACGTACCGTAAGCAAAAACCTAGGGGCCATAGTTTTTGACGAAGGGGTCGTAGGAAGATGATGGCCAGAGCGGGCCTGACCAGCGAGCGGGTGGTGGCCGCGGCCGCCGATCTCGCCGACACGGTCGGCTTCGAGAACATCACCATCGCGGCGCTCGCCCGCGGCTTCGGCGTGAAGGACGCGAGCCTGTACGCGCACGTCCGCAGCCTCTCCGACCTGAGCGAGCGGGTCGCGGTCCTCTCGGGCCTCGACCTCGCGGACCGGATCTCGGACGCCCTGGCGGGCCGCGCCGGGCGCGACGCGCTGCTCGCCTTCGCGCACGCCTACCGCGCCTTCGCCCGGGAGCACCCCGGCCGGTACGCGGCGACGCAAGCGGAGCTCGGGCCGACGGCGCTCGACGACCACCCGGGCCTGCGCCGCAATCTCACCGGCCCCTACGCCCTGCTCCAGGGCTACGGCCTGACGGAACCGGCCCTGACCGACGCGGTGCGCCTGCTGCGCAGCACGTTCCACGGCTTCGTCGCCCTGGAGCTGGCGGGCGGCTTCCGGCACAACCGCGATGTGGAGCGGTCCTGGTCCGCCGCCCTGGAGGCGCTGCACGTGGCGCTCTCCAACTGGCCCGAGGGAGAGAGCAGTTGATCAGGCAGAGCACCCTGCGCGTCCCGGGCGCGACGCTCCATCACGAGCTGCGCGGCGCCGGTCCCGTCCTGCTCCTGCTGCCCGGCGCGGGCGGGGACGCGGCGGTCCTCGACCCGGTGGCCGACACGCTGGCCGACACCTTCACGGTCCTCACCCACGACCCGCGCGGCTACTCGCGCAGCGCCCTGGACGGCCCGCACACCGAGCAGCGGGTCGAGGTCCACGCCGACGACGCGCGCCGCCTCCTGGACGCCGTGTCACCCGGCGAACCGGCGTACGTGGCCGGGGCGTCGAGCGGCGCGATCGTCGCCCTCGGCCTGCTCGCCCGCCACCCCGGCCGGGTCCGCCGGGCGGTCGCTCACGAGCCGCCGTCGTGGTCGGTGCTCCCCGACGCGGCCGAGCAGCTGGCGTTCTTCGACGAGGTGCACGAGCTGTTCACGCGGGAGGGCCAGGAGGCGGCGGGCGAGCGGTTCCTGCGCGGCATCGGCGGCGCGATGGGAGCGGCCACGTGGATGCGGGGTCCCGAACTGCCGCCCCGCACACGGGAGATGCTGCTCCGCCTCGCGGTGAACGCGCCGCTGGCCGTGGAGCACGAGTACCGCAGCTTCGCCGCGTACGTCCCCGATCTCGACGCCCTCGCGACGGTGCGGGACCGGCTGACACTCGCGTACGGCGAAGAGACCCGCCCGCATCTCCCCCACCGCCCCGCGGCCCTGATGGCCGCCCGTCTGGGCCTGGCCCCGGCCGTGTTCCCGGGCGCGCACAATGGCTGGTCCACCCACCCTGCCGAGACGGCGGACCTGCTGCGCACCCGCCTCCTGGGGGACACTCGGTGACATGCGCACTGCCTATGACGTGGAAACGGTCCGGTCCGCCGAACGCGCACTGATGGCGCGCCTGCCGGACGGTGCCCTGATGCAGCGCGCCGCCGCGGGCCTGGCCGTGGCCTGCGCGGACCTGCTCGGCAAGGTGTACGGCTCCCGGGTGGCCCTGCTGGTCGGCTCCGGCGACAACGGCGGCGACGCGCTGTACGCGGGCGCCCGCCTCGCCCGCCGCGGCGCGGGTGTCACCGCGCTGCTGCTCTCCCCGGACCGGGCGCACGCGGGCGGCCTCGCGGCCCTGCGGGCGGCGGGCGGCACGGTGGCGGACGCCGAATCGGACACGGCCGAGGAGACGGTGTCCCGGGCGGACCTGGTCCTGGACGGCATCGTCGGCATCGGCGGCCGGGGCGGGCTGCGGCCCCGCGCCGCCCGGCTCGCGGAGGCCGCGCGCGGGCTCGTGGTGGCCGTGGACCTGCCGAGCGGCGTGGACGCGGACACCGGCGAGGTGCACGGCGACGCGGTCCGGGCGACGGCGACCGTCACCTTCGGCGCGTACAAGCCGGGGCTGCTGGTCGATCCGGCGCGCGAGTACGCGGGCGTGCTGCGTCTGGTCGACATCGGCCTGGAACCGCCGTACGAGCAGGCCGCGGTGGAGGCGCTGCACCACGCGGACGTGGCGGCGCTGCTGCCCGAGCCGACCGGCGAGAGCGACAAGTACCGGCGCGGAGTGGTCGGCGTCGTCGCCGGTTCCGAGCGCTATCCGGGCGCGGCGGTGCTCGCGGTGGCGGGGGCGCTGCACGGCGGCGCGGGCGCGGTGCGGTACGTGGGGCCGGCAGCGGACGCGGTTCTCGCCCGGTTCCCCGAGACGCTGGTGTCGGCGGGGCCGCCCGCCAAGGCGGGGCGCGTCCAGTCGTGGGTGATCGGCCCCGGCCTGGGCGACGACGCCTCCGGGCTCCTCGACGTCCTGACCTCCGACGTGCCGGTCCTGATCGACGCGGACGGACTGCGGCTCGCGGACGTGAACGCCGTCCGCTCCCGCACGGCGCCCACCGTGCTCACCCCGCACGCCGGGGAGGCGGCGGCCCTGCTGGGCGTGGCCCGCGACGAGGTGGAGGGCCAACGTCTGACGTCGGTACGGTCCCTGGCGTCCCGCTACGCGGCGACGGTCCTCCTGAAAGGCTCGACCACCCTGATCGCGCCCCCGGACTCCTCGCTCCCGACGCGCGTGAACCCGACGGGCACCCCCTGGCTCGCCACGGCGGGCAGCGGCGACGTCCTCTCGGGCCTGACCGGCTCCCTCCTGGCCGCGGGCCTCCACCCCCTGGACGCCGCCTCGGCAGCCGCCTACCTCCACGGCCTCTCGGCCCGCTTCGCCTCGAACGGCGCGCCGGTCTCCGCCCAGGACGTGGCGGCTGCGGTCCCCTCGGCCTGGCGGGACGTCCGGGGCGCCTAGGTCTCGTCTTCGTCCGCGGCCCCGGTGGGGGCTGAGCGCGCAGTTCCCCGCGCCCCTGAGGCATGCGCTGCGCGCAGCCTCCCCTTGATGAGATGCCGCACGAAGTGCGCATCTCAGGGGCGCGGGGAACTGCGCGAGAAGCGGCCACCGGCCCGCAGCCGGCGACGAAACGCATGCCTTGAGGGGCGCGGGGAACTGCGCGACCAGCCACGACGCAGCGGCACCCGGCACCATCACCCCTCCGCCACCACCACCGCCGAAGCAACCCCGGCATCATGGCTGAGCGAGACATGGAACGACCGCACACCCAGCTCGGCGGCGCGCGCAGCCACCGTGCCGGTCACCCTCAGCCGAGGCTGCCCGCTCTCCTCGACGTACACCTCGGCATCCCCCCACCGCAGCCCCTCCGGCGCCCCCAACGCCTTAGCGGCAGCCTCCTTGGCGGCGAACCGGGCAGCCAGCGAAGCGACCCCGCGCCGCTCCCCGCTGGGCAGCACCAGCTCCCCGTCCGTGAACAGCCGCGCGGCCATCCCGGGCGTACGCTCCATCGCGGCCCCGAACCGCTCGATCTCGGCCACGTCGATCCCGACCCCGATGATGCTCATGCCGAGCACCCTATGGTCGCGCCGTCATTCCACGGTCACCGACTTCGCGAGGTTCCGCGGCTGATCCACCTCGTTCCCGCGCGCCGTCGCCAGCTCGCACGCGAACACCTGCAACGGCACCGTGGCCACCAGCGGCTGGAGCAGCGTCGGCGTGACCGGTACCCGGACCAGGTGATCGGCGTAGGGGACCACGGCCTCGTCGCCCTCCTCCGCGATGACGATGGTCCGCGCCCCGCGCGCCCGGATCTCCTGGATGTTGGAGACGATCTTGTCGTGGAGAACGGAACGCCCTCGCGGCGACGGCACCACGACCACCACGGGCACCCCGTCCTCGATGAGCGCGATCGGCCCGTGCTTCAGCTCCCCGGCCGCGAACCCCTCGGCGTGCATGTACGCCAGCTCCTTGAGCTTCAGCGCGCCCTCCAGGGCCACGGGGTACCCGACGTGCCGCCCGAGGAAGAGCACGGTGTCCTGGCCGGCCAGCGAGCGGGCCAGTTCGCGCACCGGCTCCATCGTCTCCAGGACCCGCTCGACCTCCTCGCCGATCCGCCCCAGCTCCCGTACGACGGCGGCGATCTCGTCGCCCCACTTGGTGCCCCGCACCTGGCCCAGGTACAGCGCGACGAGATAGCAGGCGACCAGTTGCGTCAGGAACGCCTTCGTCGAGGCGACGGCGACCTCGGGACCCGCGTGCGTGTACAGCACCGCGTCGGACTCGCGCGGGATCGTCGAACCGTTGGTGTTGCAGATCGCGAGGACCGTCGCGCCCTGCTCGCGCGCGTGCCGCAGCGCCATCAGCGTGTCCATGGTCTCGCCGGACTGCGAGATCGCGATGACCAGCGACCGCGCGTCGAGGATCGGGTCCCGGTAGCGGAACTCGCTCGCCAGCTCGACCTCGCACGGGATGCGGGTCCAGTGCTCGATGGCGTACTTGGCGATCAGCCCGGCGTGGAACGCGGTCCCGCACGCCACGATGACGACCTTGTCGACCATCCGCAGCACCTGCGCCGGGATGCGCAGCTCGTCCAGCGTGAGCTGCCCCTCGGCGCCGATCCGGCCGAGCAGCGTGTCGGCGACGGCCTTCGGCTGCTCGGCGATCTCCTTGAGCATGAAGTAGTCGTAGCCGCCCTTCTCGGCGGCGGAGGCGTCCCAGTCGATGTGGTAGCTGCGCACGTCGGCGGGGCGCCCGTCGAAGTCGGTCACGACGACCGCGTCCGGCCGCAGCTCGACGACCTGGTCCTGGCCCAGCTCGATCGCCGAGCGGGTGTGCGCGATGAACGCCGCCACGTCCGACGCCAGGAACGCCTCGCCCTCCCCGACACCCACCACCAGCGGCGAGTTCCGGCGCGCCCCCACCACCACGTCCGGCGCGTCCGCGTGCACCGCGACCAGCGTGAACGCGCCCTCCAGACGGCGGCAGACCCGGCGCATCGCCTCCGCCAGGTCCCCCGTGAACTCCTCCGCCAGCAGGTGCGCGACCACCTCGGTGTCCGTCTCGGAGGCCAGCGTGTGCCCGCGCGCGGACAGCTCGTCGCGCAGGTCGGCGAAGTTCTCGATGATCCCGTTGTGGACGACGGCGACCTTGGACGCGTTGTCGAGATGCGGGTGCGCGTTGGCGTCCGTGGGGCCGCCGTGGGTGGCCCAGCGGGTGTGCCCGATGCCCGTGGACCCGGCCGGCAGCGGCCGGTCGACCAGGGCCTTCTCCAGGTTGGCCAGCTTGCCGGCCTTCTTCACGGCGGCGAGCGAACCGTCGGCGAGGACCGCGATCCCCGCGGAGTCGTACCCCCGGTACTCAAGGCGCTTGAGCCCGGCCAGCACCACGTCATGAGCCGACTGTGAACCTACGTATCCCACGATTCCGCACATACTGCGCAGGGTAGGCCCGTGTCCGCCCCGATCAGTGCCCCCACGCGATCCGGTCCCGCGCGTCCTGCACCATGTGCAGGTACTCGGCCTCCTCGCAGCGCGGCTTGCTGCCCATCTCGTACAGGTCGAGGCAGTCGTCGAGGTCCTCGCCTATGTCCTCGTCGGGCAGCTCGTCCGCCAGCTCACTGCGGACCCGCCCGGCCCACTCGTCCTCGCCCCGACCCGCTCCCACCCACGTACGGACGAACGCCGGCACCCGGAGTACGGACATCACGTCTCACCTCCCGCCCGACGGGACCGGCTCTGTCCCGCAAGGTCCTCTGAACGTAGGCGCCGTCCCCACCTCAGGTCCACAGGTGTGCACGACCTGTGACGGCGGGAAGATGAAGGGCCACCCGGCGTGACGCACCCCACCCCCACGTCGCGCCACACAGCCGTAACAATGGACTGTGATCTCTCCGGTCTCCGAAAACCTGCGGAGCGCCCACCGGCACAGGCCGGAGGCGACTCCCTACGTCGACCTCACCCGCGGCGAGTGGAGCGCGCTGCGCGACAAGACTCCGCTGCCCCTCACCGCCGAGGAGCTGGAGCGGCTGCGCGGCCTCGGCGACGTCATCGACCTCGACGAGGTACGGGACATCTACCTGCCGCTCTCCCGCCTGCTGAACCTCTACGTCGGCGCCACCGACGGACTGCGCAGCGCGCTCAACACCTTCCTCGGCGACGCCGGCAAGAAGGGCTCCCAGTCCGGCACGCCCTTCGTCATAGGGGTCGCGGGTTCGGTGGCGGTCGGCAAGTCGACCGTCGCCCGCCTCCTCCAGGCACTGCTGTCCCGCTGGCCCGAGCACCCGCGCGTCGAGCGCGTCACCACCGACGGCTTCCTGCTGCCCACGAAGGAGCTGGAGGCCCGCGGCCTGATGTCGCGCAAGGGCTTCCCCGAGTCGTACGACCGGCGGGCCCTGACCCGGTTCGTCGCCGACATCAAGGCGGGCAAGGACGAGGTGACGGCGCCCGTCTACTCCCACCTGATCTACGACATCGTGCCGGACGAGCGGCTCGTCGTGCGCCGCCCGGACATCCTCATCGTCGAGGGCATCAACGTCCTCCAGCCCGCCCTGCCCGGCAAGGACGGCCGCACCCGGGTCGGCCTCGCCGACTTCTTCGACTTCAGTGTGTACGTGGACGCGCGCGAGGAGGACATCCAGCGCTGGTACCTCAACCGCTTCAAGAAGCTGCGCGCGACGGCGTTCCAGAACCCGTCCTCGTACTTCCAGAAGTACACGCAGGTCTCGGAGGAGGAGGCGCTCGACTACGCGCGCTCCACCTGGCGCACCGTCAACCGGGTCAACCTGCTGGAGAACGTGGCGCCCACGCGCGGCCGCGCGAGCCTCGTCATCACCAAGGGCCCCGACCACAAGGTGCAGCGGCTGCGCCTGCGCAAACTGTAGTCACCGGGCCGGCCGGGGCTGTTAGAAAGGCGTCATGCTGCATCTGCGCCTGATCACCCCGGCCGGCACCACGGACGACGTGGTGCGCCTGATCGAGAAGACGGTCGGCACCACGCACCTCGCGGTGCTGCCGGGCGCGGCCCGCAACCCGGCGGGCGACGTCGTGATGTGCGATGTCGCCCGCGAGGCCGGCGACGAACTCATCGACCGGCTCAAGGATTTGGGAATCGACGAGTCCGGGGCCATCACCGTCGAGAACATCGACCTCTCCCTCTCGAAACACGCCGACCAGGCGGAGGAGGACGCACCGGGCGAGGGCGCGGACGCCGTCATCTGGGAGCAGCTCGTCGACGCGACGCACGAGGAGTCCACGCTCTCCGTGACGTATCTGGCCTTCATGGTGATCGCCACCATGATCGCGGCCTGCGGCGTGGTGCTCGACAACGCGATTCTGATCGTCGGGGCGATGGCGGTCGGCCCGGACTTCGGCCCGGTCGCGGGCGTGTGCACGTCCCTGGTGCGGCGGGCTCCGCGACTCGCACTGCGCTCGGTGGTCGCGCTGCTCGTCGGATTCGCGGTGTCGATGCTGGTGACGGTGGGCTTCAGCTACTTCATGGACGCGGTGCACCTGTTCAGCGACGCCGGCCTGAAGGGCGACAACCGGCCGAACACCAGCTTCATCTACAACCCCGACTGGTTCTCGTTCGTGGTGGCGGTCCTCGCCGGTATCGCCGGAACCCTCTCCCTCACCTCGGCGAAGTCGGGCGCCCTGGTCGGCGTCGCCATCTCGGTGACGACGGTCCCGGCGGCGGCGAACGCGGCGGTGGCCTTCAGCTACAGCGAGTACAAGCAGGCGTGGGGATCGACGGAACAGCTCCTCCTGAACCTGCTGGGCATCGTCCTCGCGGGCACGCTGACGCTCGTCATCCAGAAGATTCTCTGGCGGAGGGCAAGGAGAAGCGCCCCGTAAGGGGCGCGGGGAACTGCGCGACCAGCCACAACGAAAGCGGCACCCGGCACCGCACAGTCCCCCGCAGCCGCCGAACCGCTACCCCAGCGCCGACTTCACCACATCGGCCAGCCGCCCGGCGACAGCGCGGGCCTGCTCGATATCGGCGGCCTCCACCATCACCCGCACCAGCGGCTCGGTCCCGGAAGACCGGAGCAGCACCCGCCCGGTGGCCCCGAGTTCCCCCTCGGCGTCCGCCACGGCGGCGGCGATCTCCGGCGCCGAGCCGACCCGCGACTTGTCCACGTCGGGCACGTTGATGAGCACCTGCGGCAGCCGCTCCATGACGGACGCGAGCTCCTGGAGCGAGCGCCCGGTCTCCGCGACCCGCGCGGCGAGCAGCAGCCCGGTGAGCGTGCCGTCACCGGTGGTCGCGTGGTCCAGGACGATCACGTGCCCGGACTGCTCACCGCCCAGCGCGTACCCGTGCTCCTTCATGTTCTCCAGGACGTACCGGTCGCCGACCGCGGTCTGGACGAGCGTGATGCCCGCGCGCTCCATGGCGAGCTTCAGCCCGAGGTTCGACATGACGGTGGCGACAACGGTGTCGTGGCGCAGGGCGCCGCGCTCCTTCATGGCCAGCGACAGCACGGCGATGATCTGGTCGCCGTCGACCTCGGAACCGGTGTGGTCCACGGCGAGGCAGCGGTCGGCGTCCCCGTCGTGCGCGATGCCGAAGTCGGCGCCCTGCTCGACGACGGCGGCCTTCAGCAGGTCCAGGTGGGTCGAGCCGCACCCGTCGTTGATGTTGAGCCCGTCGGGGTCGGCGCCGATGGTGACGATCTCGGCCCCGGCGCGGGTGAACGCCTCGGGCGAGACCCGGGAGGCCGCGCCGTGCGCCTCGTCGAGGACGATCTTCAGCCCTTCGAGCCGGTTCGGCAGCACGCCGACCAGGTGCGCGATGTACTGGTCGAGCCCCTCGTCGTACGACTTCACGCGGCCGACGCCGGCGCCGGTCGGACGGTCCCACGGGGCGCCGGTGCGGTGCTCCTGGTAGATCGTCTCGATGCGGTCCTCCAGGGCGTCGTCCAGCTTGTGGCCGCCGCGCGCGAGGAACTTGATGCCGTTGTCCGGCATGGCGTTGTGGCTCGCGGAGAGCATCACGCCGAGGTCGGCGCCGAGCGCGCCGGTGAGGTACGCCACCGCCGGGGTCGGCAGCACGCCGACGCGCAGCACGTCGACACCCGCGCTCGCCAGGCCCGCGACGACCGCGGCCTCCAGGAACTCGCCCGAGGCGCGCGGATCACGGCCGACGACCGCGACGGGCCGATGCCCCTCGAACGAACCGGCCTCACCGAGTACGTGCGCCGCGGCGACCGACAGACCGAGCGCCATCTCGGCGGTCAGGTCGGCGTTGGCCACGCCGCGCACACCGTCCGTGCCGAAGAGTCGTCCCACTTGGTGTCCTCCGAACTGAAAACAAGTCGACCATAAAGCCGAACGCCCCGGCAGCACGCGAAGTGCCGCCGGGGCGAACGGGAAAAACAAGCAGGCAGCGAGCTTTAGCGCTTGCTGTACTGCGGGGCCTTGCGGGCCTTCTTGAGACCGGCCTTCTTGCGCTCGACCGCACGGTCGTCACGCTTGAGGTAACCGGCCTTCTTGAGCGCCGGGCGGTTGTTGTCCACGTCCGCCTCGTTCAGCGCGCGGGCCACGCCGAGGCGCAGGGCACCGGCCTGACCGGAGACGCCGCCACCCGAGATGCGGGCGATGACGTCGTAGCGGCCGTCGAGCTCGAGCACCTTGAAGGGCTCGTTGACTTCCTGCTGGTGGACCTTGTTCGGGAAGTAGTCCTCGAGCGTGCGCCCGTTGACCTTCCACTTGCCCGTGCCCGGCACGATGCGGACGCGCGCGATGGCGTTCTTGCGACGGCCCAGGCCGGCGGCCGGCTGCGGGTCGCCGAAGCGCGCGGGGTTGGACTCCGAGGTGTACTCGCCCTCGACAGGCGCGTCCGACTCGGTGGTGTAGCTCTCGACGTCGACGATCTCTTCGACCGGCGTCTCGGCGGTGGTCTCGGCCACGATGCTCCTCAGATTCTTTTCTGTCTTTGGGGGTGTGGCCGGAACTACTGCGCGACCTGGGTGATCTCGAACGGCACCGGCTGCTGGGCAGCGTGCGGGTGCTGGTCGCCCGAGTAGACCTTCAGCTTGGAGAGCATCTGACGGCCCAGGGTGTTCTTGGGGATCATGCCCTTGATGGCCTTCTCGACGGCCTTCTCGGGGTTCTTCGCCAGCAGCTCGTCGTAACGGACGGAGCGCAGACCACCCGGGAAGCCGGAGTGGCGGTACGCCAGCTTCTGGGTCTTCTTGTTGCCGGACAGGTGAACCTTGTCGGCGTTGATGATGATGACGAAGTCGCCCATGTCCATGTGCGGGGCATAGGTCGGCTTGTGCTTGCCACGGAGGAGGTTCGCGGCAGTGGTGGCCAGACGGCCCAGGACGATGTCCTGCGCGTCGATGACGTGCCACTGGCGAGTCACATCGCCGGGCTTAGGGCTGTACGTACGCACTTAGCAGCCTTCTTCTTCAGTGGATGGGTGCTGAAAATGGCATCACTGAAGCGATCGTGCAGCTGGGGACGACAGTGCCGGGTTCAGCGCCCGTATGCCGCCCACTGGTAACTGCTCCAGGGAACCCGTGTAAGGGCGTCTCACATGAGAATGAGCGAGCCAATACACATAACGTCTAGCGAGACTACCCGTGGGCCCCCGCGCGGGTCAAAACGCGCTCGGACTCCCGGCACTCATGCGCCACGTTTAAGATGCGCCCCATGAGTTTCGGGCAGGGGGGACCCCCATGGGGGGCCAATGACAACGGGAACGCTCCGGACTGGGCCGCGCTCGCCGAGGCCTCGGAGGCACGCGCCCGCAAGCGACGGTGGCTGCTGATCGGCGGCGCCGTGGTCGCCACGCTCGCCGTGGGATCGGCGGTGGCCTGGGGAATCGTCTCCGCGAACAGGAGCAGCGACGCCGGCAACAAGCCGGCCGACCAGCTGCCGAGCACCGCGGACATCCCGAGCGAGGAGAAGACCTCGGAGCCGTCCTTCGAGCCGACGTCCGCGCCGCCGCCGCTGGACCCCAACGACTTCATCGACAGCGCGGCCAAGGACACGGCACCGCTCAGCGCGGACACGATGTTCCCGGGCAAGACGCTCACGTTCGGTGGCCACACGTACACGAAGGGCGCCACGAGCCGCACCGCCGACTGCACCGCCGCGGTGCAGAAGGGCCTGGCCGGCGTCCTGAAGAAGAACGGCTGCACCCAGGTCATCCGCGCGACCTACTACAAGAGCGGGTCGGCGGTCACCATCGGCGTCGCCGTCTTCGACAGCAAGAAGCAGGCCACGAGCGCCAAGGAGCAGTACGACTTCGACGGCGGCGTCCTGTCGCTGCCGGGCTCCGGCGTCCCCACGTTCTGCCGTACGACGGTGTGCCGCCAGACCGCGAACTCGGTGGGCCGGTACGCGTACTTCACCAACGGCGGCCGCACCAACGGCACGGACGCCACCAAGAAGGACAGCGTCCTGTTCGCGCTCGGCGACGACCTTCAGGAGTACACGTTCCAGAAGATCAAGCAGCGCGGCGAGGTCCAGGCCTCGGAGGCCGCGCAGCGCTGAGGCGCCCGGGGCTCAGCCCCGGGTCCTCACCCAGATCCGGTAGCGGCCGGTGCCGGCGGAGTTGCGGAACGGCAGCTCGGCGAGGAGCCGGTAGTGGGCGTTGCCCTGGATCGCGGCCGCGACGATGTCGTCGACCCGGGGATTGGTGAGCCCGTCGAGGACGATCAGGTCGAACGCCCCGTCGCGGACCGCCGAGCGGTAGGCGTCGTCCCCGGCGTGGTACCCGCCCTTCCCGTCCTTGTACTCCATCCCGAAGACGCTCTGCCACTGCCGGTGGCTGGTTTTCGCCCGCAGATAGTAGGCGGGCACCTCGGGCGTCGAGCTCAGATAGCGCCCGTGGGAGTCCACCCGCGCGGAGATCGTCCGGATCATCCGCGCGGAGTCGGGCCACAGGCCGAACCGCAGGTCCGCCTGCTGGATGCCCAGACAGAGCGTGACCGTCCACAGCATGATGCCGAGCTGCGGATGGCGGAAGTGCGCGCCGATCAGCCGGGTCACGCCGACGCCCGCCATCGGCGCCGCGAAGAACAGCCCGAAGCCGATGTGCTTGAACAGCGAGACCACCGTGGCCAGATGGATCTGGTAGGCGGGAGCGAGCAGCGCGGTGCCGCACAGCAGCAGCCCGAGCAGCAGCCGCCGGACACGGCCCGGGTTGCCGAGTCTGCGGGCGAGCGGCGACTCGTTCAGCCGGCTGCGCCACACGTACGAGATCGCGCCGCCGACCGCCGTGAGGAACATCAGGCCGCCCCACTTCGCGGACTGTTCCAGCAGGTAGGGGCCGCTGTCGGCACCGTGCACCCGGTCGGTGGTGGTCTGCCGCACGCCCGCGAGGAGATCGGTGGCGTGCGCGCCCCACGCGAGCAGCGCGCCGACGCCAACCGCCAGCAGCAGCACGCGCAGGATCGCGGACCGGGCGCCGCGCCGCGGCCACGCCGTGAGCAGCGCGAGCCCGAGGATCGTCGGCAGGTACAGGGCGGACGCGTACTTCACGCCGACGGCGAGCACGGCGACGGGCACGGCGAGCAGACCCGCGACGGCGGGCAGCCGGTCGGTGCGCACCACGATCCAGGTGGCCACCGCGAGCAGGAACAGCGCCATCGCGTCGTACGTGGCGAAGTGCCCCATGACGATCGTCGACTGCGTGACGGCGAACATCCCGGCCGCGGCGAGCGCCGCCCGCTCGCTGAAGAGGCGCCGGGTGATCGTGTACAGCAGACCGGTGGTGGCCAGCATGAGGACGAGGCCCAGGGCACGCGCGCCGGACAGCCCGAACCGGCCGTCGACCAGGGCCACGAGCACCGGGTACAGCTGCGGGGAGCCCGAGAAGTAGGCCGCGTAGTCCTTCGGCAGCGGAGTGCCGTGGAGCAGCTGCGCGAGCTCGGCGTGCCCGGCGGTCAGATACAGCGCCTCGTCCTGGAACGCGGTGTTGGACAGCCGCAGGGACAGGACCGCCTGGATGGCCAGGATGCAGAACAGCACGCCCCTGCTGACCCAGGAGCGGCGGCGGCTGGCCGCCATGTCCCAGCCGGCCTCGGGCGTCTCGGGTATCTCGTAGCCCGGCGTCCCGGGCTCGGCCTGCCCGGTGGGCTGGACGGGCACGTGCGGCGTCACGGTCCGCAGCGCGAACGTCTCGTCGTCGGGCCTGGAGCCGCTTCTGGAGCCGTGCAGGGCGCTCATCGCGGGTCCCGGACGTCGAAGCCGAAGCGGTCGTCCGCGGCGAGCTTCCTGAACTGCTCCAGCCCCGCCGGGGTCGCCTCCAGGCGCCAGTCAGCGCGCTTCTTGAAGTTGAACCAGACGAACCCGACGATGTCGTCGTCGCCCTCGACGCCCGCGAACAGGTGGCGCACGTCCGCGCTGCGCCGCTGCCCGGGGTCCGCGGCCGTCTCCAGGAGCAGCACCGGCTTCCCGGTGAAGGCCCGTACCTCCGTGAGCGTCCGGCCGAAGACGGCGTCGAACGAGGTCGCCCGGGGCCCCGAGAAGTACCCGACCAGGCCCACCCAGTCCACGTACCGGTCCCCCGGGTAGTAGGGCTTCAGCCGCACGTCGGGCATCGGGTCGACGACGTTCGGCGACCAGGCCCAGATCACGTTCGAGGCCCCCGCCTCGGCGAACGTGTCGTGGATGTGCCGCCAGGCCGCGACGTACTGCCGCGGGGTGGCGTGCCGGGTGCCCCACTTCTCCCAGGGGCCGTTCATCTCATCGGCGAAGTCGATGACCACGGGCAGATTCAGCTTCTTCACCGCGGCCGCGTACGACATCAGATACCTGTCCCCCTTGCCCGCGGCGATATCGGCGAGCGTGATGTCGAACGGCTCCCAGGACATCAGCGTCAGCGCGCCCCCGTCCCAGGCCCTGCGCACCCCGGCGGCGTCGAAGCCGTCGCCCCAGGCCGCGTAGTACTCGACGAGGTTGGGCCGCTTGCCCGTCAGCCGCGCGTACGCCTCGACGGGCCTCATCGAGTTCGGGGCACCGTCGACGGCCGCACCGAAGTACTTCTTGGCGGGCTTGAGGAGCGGGGTCACGTCGTAGGGCGCCGGGGCCCCGTCCGAGGCCTGTGCCGACCGGCTGGGATCCCCGTGCGGCCCCTGGGCGCCCGGCCCGGTCCCGGAGCCGCCGCCCTGGGAGCAGCCGCCGAGGGCGAGGACGGCGGCCAGGACCAGGCCCGCGCCGCGCAGGGCCTTGCCGGTCGTACGCGTCGGTGTCACGTGGCTCTCTCCGCTCTGGGCTGCACGAGGACCCGGCCCACGACGAGTGCGTAGAAGAGGCCGGAGGACAGGATCAGGGCGAAGTCCGGGGGGTTCATGGTGAGCATCCGCCAGACCGCGGCGCCCACCCACAGCACCGCGGTCCCGCCGCTCCACGCCCACATGCCGATCCAGAACCTGCGGGTCTTGTCCTTCTTCGCGCCGGACGAGCCGGTGGGCCGCCAGCCCACGCGGTTGCGGCGCAGGATGTCCCAGATGGCGAAGACGTGCGCCCAGCCGTACATCAGGCGGGCGGCCCAGGCCTCCAGGCGGTACGGCGTCCGGTGCCACATCGGGAAGACGATCGTGGTGTAGACGATGCTGGGCAGCACCAGGACCAGGTTCTCGGCGAGCAGCTTGCCCGGCAGCGCGAGCAGCAGCACCAGCGGAACGACGGGGGCGGCGAAGGTGAACAGCGCCGTGTGGATGTAGTAGAGGAACCCGGACAGGTAACAGAGCCGGCTCGACAGCTTGATCTCCCGCTGCCAGAACTTGGCGCTGCCGAGCAGGCTCATGGAGCCCGAGCACCACCGGTACTGCTGGTTGAAGAAGGCCCCCACGCTGTCCGGGCACACCCCCGTGGACAGGGCGACCGGCACGTACCGCAGATCCCAGCCGAGGCCGCGCAGATCGAATCCGGTGTGCACGTCCTCGGAGTGCTCGATGAGGGTGCTGCCGCCGTTGGCCTCCAGCGCGGTCCGCCGGTACACGGCACAACTGCCCACGCAGATCGCGCCGTCGCTGCCCTGCCGGGACACCTGCACGGAGCGGTAGAACAGCTCCTGCACGGCACCGGCGCCGCGTTCGATCCAGTTCTGCGAGTCGAGCACCCGGAAGTACTGCGGCGACTGCACGATGCCGACGCCGTCGTCGCGCTCCAGATAGGGCAGCAGTTCGTCGAGGAGATCGGCGCGCGGGGTGAAGTCGGCGTCCAGGATCAGGATGTACGTACTGTCGGAGCGGCCGAACCCGAAGTGCAGATTGCCGGCCTTCTTGAACCATCCCCGGTTCTCCCGGGTGCCGTACCGGAAGCCGAAGTCCCGTGCCATGGCGGCCAGTTCGGGGTCGGCTCCGTCGTCGAGGACGAACGGCAGGCACACCCCCGGATAGCGGTCGGCCATCGTCCGCACGTGCCGCCAGGTGTTGTGCAGCACCGCGATCGGCTCCCCGCACACCGGCAGGAAGACATCGACGGACGGATAGCTCTCGGGCCGCCAGTTCCGCACCAGGCGGCGGTGGCGCCTGAGGTCGAAGTCCCGGCTGAAGCCGTTCACCCGCAGCGACACCAGGTAGTAGCCGACGCTGAACAGCAGCAGCGGCGCGTACACCCACAACAGCGGTGCGGCGAGCGCGAGTTGGAACTGACTGACCACCAGACAGCCGAAGCTGACGAGCGAGCCGAGCGTCAGGATCCACAGCCGCCGACGGGAGTAGGAGTACTTCTCCCGGTCCGACGGCGGCAGCGGCAGCAACCCGAACTGCTCGGCCTCATGCCGAGGTGCGGCGCGGCGCCCCCTGGGCCGCACCGAGGTGAATGAAGCCATCGACGGAAACCCCCCAGGTCCCGCACAACCGCATTGTCACCCGACCACCCCATTCGTTTCCCCGTGGCCGGATCGCGGAAGCATATCCAAGTTGCCTGGGATGTACACGAGTTACTTCAGCAACAGCCCGCCCCCGGCAGGGTCCGCTTGTTGCGCGCCTCGCGATTGCGGGCGGCAAGCAGCTCGTCGGCCGGGTAGCCGACCTCCTCCAGCGTGAGCCCGTGCGGCCGCACGACGTGCACGGCAGAGTCCCGCACCCCGGCGGCGAGCACCTTGCCGGGCCACTCCGCCGTCCGGTGTCCGTCGCCGACGAAGAGCAGCGCGCCGATCAGCGAGCGCACCATGTTGTGACAGAAGGCGTCGGCCCGCACGGTCGCCGTGATGACCCCGTCCTCCCCCCGCACGAGGCTCAGCTCCTGCAAGGTCCGGATGGTGGTGGCGCCCTCACGCCGCTTGCAGTACGCGGCGAAGTCGTGCTCGCCGAGCAGGTCCCGCGCGGCGGCGTTCATCGCGTCGACGTCCAGCGGCCAGTCGTGCCACAGCACGTGCCCGCGCAGCAGCGGGTCGACGCCGCCCGGGTGGTCGGTGACCCGGTACGCGTACCGCCGCCACACCGCGGAGAACCGCGCGTTGAACCCGCTCGGCGCGGCCGCCACGGACCACACCCGTACGTCCTTCGGCAGCCGCCCGGCGAGCCGCTTCAGCAGCTTCTCCTGATGCTCGGCCCACACGTCCTCCGGCAGATCGACGTGCGCCACCTGCCCGCGCGCGTGCACCCCGGCATCGGTGCGCCCGGCCACGGTCAGCTCGTACGTCCGCTCCGACCGGGTCACGGTCCGCAGCGCGCTCTCGATCTCCCCTTGCACGGTCCGCCGCCCGCCGGCCTGCTTGGCCCACCCGGAGAAGTCGCTGCCGTCGTAACTCAGATCGAGCCGTACGCGCACGAACCCGTCCGCTGCTTCATCACTCACTACAACAATCCCTCGCTAGAGACAGGAAAAGCGGGCCCGCCCCGGAGGGCGGACCCGCTCAACACGTGAGGCGCGGGGCCTCAGGCGTCCTTGGACTCCTCAGCGGCGGCCTCGTCGGCCGGCTTGGCGTCCTCGACGACCTCGGCCGGAGCCTCGGTCTTCGGCTCGGCGTCCTTGGCGGCACGCTTGGTGGCGGCCTCGGCCTCACCGGTGGCCTGCTGCGCGACCGTCAGGGCCTCGACCAGCTCGATGACAGCCATGGGCGCGTTGTCGCCACGGCGGTTACCGATCTTGGTGATACGGGTGTAGCCACCCGGACGGTTCTCGTAGCGCGGGGCGATCTCGGTGAAGAGCGTGTGGACGACGCTCTTGTCCGTGATGACCGTGAGCACCTGACGGCGGTTGTGAAGGTCGCCCTTCTTCGCCTTGGTGACCAGACGCTCCGCGTACGGACGCAGACGACGGGCCTTGGCCTCGGTCGTCGTGATCTTGCCGTGCTCGAAGAGCGACTTCGCGAGGTTCGCGAGAAGCAGCTTCTCGTGCGCAGCGCTGCCGCCCAGACGGGCACCCTTGGCGGGCTTCGGCATGGTGTTTCTCCTTGGTGTCTGCCCCGGCCGTATCAGGTACCGAGGTCAGTGTCCGAGCGGGCAGGTTTGCCCGTCGGAGACCCCGCGCCCCGTAAGGGGCGCGGGGAACTGCGCGACCAGCCGGAGCCGGTCGGCAGCCGAAATCAAACAGCCGGTCCCGAGCTCTTAGTACTGCTCGGTCTCGACGAACCCGGCGTCGGCGTCGTCGTCGGCACCGAAGGCATCGGCGGCGGCGGTCGGGTCGAACCCGGGAGGCGAGTCCTTGAGCGCAAGGCCCATGCCGGCGAGCTTGGCCTTGACCTCGTCGATCGACTTCGCACCGAAGTTGCGGATGTCGAGCAGGTCGGCCTCGGAGCGGGCGACGAGCTCACCCACGGAGTGGATGCCCTCGCGCTTGAGGCAGTTGTACGACCGAACGGTGAGCTCCAGCTCCTCGATCGGCAGCGCCAGATCGGCGGCCAGGGCGGCGTCCGTCGGGGACGGACCCATGTCGATGCCCTCGGCGTCGATGTTCAGCTCGCGGGCGAGACCGAACAGCTCGACGAGGGTCTTACCGGCCGACGCCATGGCGTCACGGGGACGCATGGCCTGCTTCGTCTCGACGTCGACGATCAGCTTGTCGAAGTCGGTCCGCTGCTCGACGCGCGTGGCCTCGACCTTGTACGTGACCTTGAGAACCGGCGAGTAGATCGAGTCGACCGGGATGCGCCCGATCTCCTGACCGACCTGCTTGTTCTGCACGGCGGAGACGTAGCCGCGACCGCGCTCGACGGTCAGCTCCATCTCCAGCTTGCCCTTGCCGTTGAGCGTGGCGAGGACGAGGTCGGGGTTGTGCACCTCGACACCGGCCGGGGGCGCGATGTCGGCGGCGGTGACCAGACCCGGGCCCTGCTTGCGCAGGTACATCACGACCGGCTCGTCGTGCTCCGAGGAGACGACCAGCTGCTTGATGTTGAGGATCAGGTCGGTGACGTCCTCCTTGACGCCCGGCACGGTGGTGAACTCGTGCAGGACACCGTCGATGCGGATGCTGGTGACAGCAGCGCCGGGGATCGACGAGAGGAGGGTGCGGCGGAGGGAGTTGCCGAGGGTGTAGCCGAAGCCCGGCTCCAGCGGCTCGATCACGAACCGGGAGCGGAACTCGTCGACGACCTCTTCGGTCAGCGAGGGACGCTGAGCAATCAGCATGTTGCGATCCTTCAGTCAGGGGCACCCACTATTTGATGCCCTGAGGTAGTACAAGGGTACGGGCGGCACGACCCGAAGGAGCCGTACCGCCCGAAAACCTCAGACCAAGCAGTGCTGCGTCAGGTCAGACGCGGCGACGCTTGGGCGGACGGCAGCCGTTGTGCGGGGTGGGCGTGACGTCCTGGATGGAGCCGACCTCAAGACCGGTCGCCTGAAGCGAACGGATGGCGGTCTCGCGACCCGAACCCGGGCCCTTGACGAACACGTCGACCTTGCGCATGCCGTGCTCCTGCGCGCGACGCGCGGCCGACTCGGCGGCCATCTGCGCGGCGAACGGGGTCGACTTGCGCGAACCCTTGAAGCCCACGTGGCCGGCGGAGGCCCACGAGATCACGTTGCCGGTCGGGTCCGTGATGGACACGATCGTGTTGTTGAACGTGCTCTTGATGTGCGCGTGGCCGTGAGCGACGTTCTTCTTTTCCTTGCGGCGCACCTTCTTGGCAGCGCCCTGACGTCCCTTGGGGGGCATGTCGTTCTCCTACGGGAGGTGGTCGGTCCTACAGCGAAGACCGCTGAAAAGCGTCCGCTGAGGACTACTTCTTGCCCGGCTTCTTCTTGCCGGCGATGGCGCGACGCGGGCCCTTGCGGGTACGAGCGTTCGTGCTGGTGCGCTGGCCGCGGACCGGCAGACCACGACGGTGGCGCAGACCCTGGTAGCAGCCGATCTCGACCTTGCGGCGGATGTCGGCCTGGATCTCGCGACGGAGGTCACCCTCGGTCTGGAAGTTCTGGTCCACGTACTCGCGGATCTTGACGAGGTCTTCCTCGCTCAGGTCGCGAACACGGATGTTGCGGTCGATACCGACCGTGTCCAGCGTCAGCTGGGCGCGCGTACGCCCGATGCCGAACACGTAGGTGAGGGCGACCTCGATGCGCTTGTCGCGCGGGAGGTCAACGCCTTCAACGCGTGCCATTCATGGCTCCTGTTGATATTCGGAGGTCTGCAGCAGAACCGGTCCCAGGCGCCGTATGAGGTACTACCTGGGTCCTCAGCCTCCGACTGAGGGTGTCGCCACGGTGGAGTGATCCACCGCCGGCGGGCTCTGCATATGTACTCAATGTGTTGCGTGCGTCGCGCGAATCTCTGCGAACGAACTGCAGTAAGTCGTGCGTCAGCCCTGGCGCTGCTTGTGGCGCGGGTTGTCGCAGATCACCATGACCCGGCCGTGACGGCGGATCACCCTGCACTTGTCGCAGATCTTCTTGACGCTCGGCTTGACCTTCATGGGTGAGGTTCTCCGGGTCAGTTGCCGGCGGCCCGCAGGAAGCGGGACTCGGGCAAGATCTACTTGTACCGGTAGACGATCCGGCCACGCGTCAGGTCGTACGGAGACAGCTCCACCACGACCCGGTCGTCAGGGAGGATACGGATGTAGTGCATGCGCATCTTGCCGCTGATGTGTGCCAGGACCTGGTGGCCGTTCTGGAGCTCGACCTTGAACATGGCGTTCGGAAGAGACTCGACGACAGTGCCCTCGATCTCGATGGCACCTTGCTTCTTGGCCACGCTTCGCCCTTCGAATCGACTACCTTGATCGACTCCCGCTTCGCATGCAGACATGCCAATACACGAGAGCCGACGCGTCAGTCTACGTCAGTACCCCCGGAAAGACGAATCCCGGGATTCTCCCCTACCAGAGAGATCACTAAGCCCGCCACTCGGACCCGATTCCCGGCTCACCCCAACGGATCAGGCGCAGCCGTGATCCCCGCCTCCGCCAGGACGCCCCGCTCGCGGGATCGGCGGCCGGGGCGCCTCACAAGCTTCGCGCGGCTGCGCCGGCCTCCGACCGGCGACCGGGCCCGCCCCGGGATCACCCCAGCGGGTCAGGCGCAGCCGTGATCCCCATCTCCGCCAGCTTCGCCTTGCCGCCATCCGGAGCCGTCAGGACCAGCGGCCCCTCCTCCGTCACCGCCACCGAGTGCTCCCAATGCGAGGACCAGGTGCCGTCCGTGGAGACGACCGTCCAGTCGTCCTCCAGGACCGCGGTGCGCGGGGTGCCCAGGGCGACCATGGGCTCGATGGCGAGGCAGAAGCCGGGGACCAGCTTCGGGCCCTTGCCGCGGCGGCGCTCGACGTAGTTCAGGAGGTGCGGGTCCATGTGCATCTCGGTGCCGATGCCGTGGCCGCCGTAGTCCTCGACGATCCCGTACTTGCCGCCGCCGGGCTTGGGCTGGCGGCGGATGTACGTCTCGATGGCCCGGGAGATGTCCACCAGGCGGTTACCGGCCTTCATGGCCGCGATGCCCGCCCACATCGACTCCTCGGTCACCCGGGACAGCTCGATCAGCTCCGGAGCGTGACCGGAGCCGACGAACGCGGTGTACGCGGCGTCGCCGTGCCAGCCGTCCACGATCGCGCCGCAGTCGATGGAGATGATGTCGCCGTCCTCCAGGACGACCTTCTCGCTCGGGATGCCGTGGACCACGACCTCGTTCTTCGAGGTGCAGATCGTCGCGGGGAAGCCGCCGTAGCCCAGGAAGTTCGACTTCGCGCCGTGCTCGTCCAGCACCTTGCGCGCCACCTCGTCCAGGTCCCGGGTGGTGGCGCCGGGCACGGCCGCCTCCCGGGTCGCGGCGTGGATCGCCGCGACGACAAGCCCCGCCTCCCGCATCTTGCGAATCTGGTCGGGGGTCTTGATCTGAACCATGGGGGCCTGCGCTCTCCGTCATCCGGTACGTGGTGTACGTACACCAACACTAAGGCCGCGGCCCCCCGGACGGGGAACCGCGGCCTCAGCCACGTACAGACATGCGAGGGACTAGCGTCCCAGGGCCTCCATGGCCCGCGCCGTGACCTCCTCGACCTTGCCGAGGGCGGAGATCGTCACGACGAGCCCCTGCTCCCGGTAGTAGTCGATGATCGGCTCGGTCTGCGTGTGGTAGACCTCGAGCCGCTTGCGGACGGTCTCTTCCTTGTCGTCGTCGCGCTGGTACAGCTCGCCGCCGCAGACGTCACAGACGCCCTCGGCCTCGGGCTGCTTGTACACGACGTGGAAGACGTGCGCAGAGTCGTTGCGGCAGATGCGGCGGCCGGCGATGCGCTTGACCACCTCGTCCTCGGGGACCTCCAGGTCCAGGACCGCGTCCAGCTTCACGTCGTCGGCCTTGAGGGCGACGTCGAGCGCCTCGGCCTGCGAGACGTTGCGAGGGAAGCCGTCGAGCAGGAAGCCGTTCACGGCGTCCGGCTGCTCCATGCGGTCCTTGGCCATCCCGATGGTGACCTCGTCCGGTACCAGCTGGCCCGCGTCCATGTAGGACTTCGCCTGCTTGCCGAGATCCGTGCCCTTGCTGATGTTGGCACGGAAGAGGTCGCCCGTGGAGATGTGCGGGATCGACAGGTTCTGGGCGAGAAACGCGGCCTGCGTTCCCTTGCCAGCACCGGGCGGCCCGACGAGGACGATTCGCATCAGCGGAGGAACCCTTCGTAATTGCGCTGCTGGAGCTGGCTCTCGATCTGCTTCACCGTCTCAAGACCGACACCCACGATGATCAGGATGCTGGTGCCGCCGAAGGGGAAGTTCTGGCTTGCCCCGAAACCAACCAACGCCATCGTCGGTACGAGAGCGATCAGACCCAAGTACAGCGAACCCGGCCAGGTGATCCGGTTGAGCACGTAGGAGAGGTACTCAGCGGTCGGTCGGCCAGCCCGGATGCCCGGGATGAAGCCACCATACTTCTTCATGTTGTCCGCGACTTCCTCGGGGTTGAACGAGATCGCCACGTAGAAGAACGCGAAGAAAACGATCAGGAGGAAGTACGTGACGATGTAAATCGGGTGATTTCCCTTGGTCAGGTGGTCGTCGATCCACAGCTTCCACCCCGAGTTGCCACCGGCGAACTGGGCGACGAGGGCCGGAATATAGAGGAGCGACGAGGCGAAGATGACAGGGATCACACCCGCCTGGTTCACCTTGAGCGGGATGTACGTAGACGTACCGCCGTAGGACCGGCGGCCGATCATGCGCTTCGCGTACTGGACCGGGATACGGCGCTGGGCCTGCTCGACGAAGACCACCAGGCCGACCATGACCAGGCCGACGAGGATGACGGTGCCGAACTCGATCCAGCCGTCGGCCAGCGAGCCCTGCTGCTTGATGGCCCACAGCGAGGCCGGGAAGCTGGCGGCGATCGAGATGAACATCAGGATCGACATGCCGTTGCCGATGCCGCGGTCGGTGATCAGCTCACCGAGCCACATCATCACGCAGGTACCGGCGGTCATGACGATGACCATCGTGACCGTGATGAAGATCGACTGGTCCGGGACGATCTGGCTCGCGACGGAGCAGCCCTGGAAGAGCGCGCCGGTCCGGGCGGTGGCCACCAGGCCGGTGCCCTGAAGGATGGCGAGCGCCACGGTCAGGTAGCGCGTGTACTGCGTGATCTTCGCGGTACCGGCCTGACCCTCCTTCTTGAGGGCCTCCAGGCGCGGGATCACCACGGTGAGCAGCTGAAGGATGATGCTCGCGGTGATGTACGGCATGATGCCGAGCGCGAAGACCGTGATCTGGAGCAGCGCGCCACCACTGAACATGTTGACCAGGCCGAACAGGCCGGTCGTGGAGCTGGACTGATCCATGCACGTCTGGACGTTCGAGTAATCGACCCCGGGGATCGGGATATGCGCGCCGAGCCGGTAGATCACGATGATGCCCAACGTGAAGAGCAGCTTCTTGCGCAGGTCGGGCGTCTTGAACGCCCGGGCGAACGCGGTGAGCACGGTGCCTCCTGCGACCCCCGCGCGCGTGCGTCAGAGGTGACGGTCTTGAGGATTCGACGAATACGTAACGGTCAAGGTCCGTGATTGGTGCCGGGGGCACACAGATCCCAGAAATTAACAGCGGAGGCCACCTTACCGGCGTACATGCCCCCCTAGGAACGACCAACCGGGGATACCCCTTTTGTGGGGTATCCCCGGTAGGGATCGCTCACGTCATCGAGACGTCCGATGGACTCAGACGAGCTCGGTGACCGTACCGCCGGCGGCGGTGATCTTCTCCTTGGCGGAGCCGGAGACGGCGTCCACCGTCACCTGCAGCGCCACGGTGATCTCGCCCTGGCCGAGGACCTTGACGAGGCTGTTCTTGCGGACAGCACCCTTCTCCACCAGACCCTCGACGGTGACTTCGCCACCCTCGGGGTACAGCGAGGCGAGCTTGTCCAGGTTCACGACCTGGAACTCGACCTTGAAGGGGTTCTTGAAGCCCTTCAGCTTCGGGAGACGCATGTGGAGGGGCATCTGGCCACCCTCGAAGCGCTCCGGAACCTGGTAACGGGCCTTCGTGCCCTTGGTACCACGACCGGCCGTCTTACCCTTCGACGCCTCACCGCGACCGACACGGGTCTTCGCGGTCTTGGCACCGGGGGCCGGACGGAGGTTGTGGATCTTCAGCGGGTTGTTCTCCGCCATGATCAGACCTCCTCAACCGTCACGAGGTGGCGGACGGTGTGCACCATGCCGCGGAACTCGGGGCGGTCCTCCTTGACGACCTGCGTGTTGATGCCCTTGAGACCAAGGGAACGCAGGGTGTCACGGTGGTTCTGCTTGCTGCCGATGTACGACTTCACCTGCGTGATCTTGAGCTGCGCCATTACGCACCAGCCCCGGCACGCGCACGGAGCAGAGCCGCGGGGGCGACGTCCTCGAGGGGCAGACCACGGCGGGCCGCGATCTCCTCGGGGCGCTGCAGACCACGGAGGGCCTCCACGGTCGCGTGCACGATGTTGATCGCGTTGTCGGAGCCGAGCGACTTCGACAGGATGTCGTGAACGCCGGCGCACTCGAGCACGGCGCGCACCGGACCACCGGCGATAACACCGGTACCCGGGGACGCGGGCTTGAGCAGCACGACGCCGGCAGCCTTCTCACCCTGGATCGGGTGCGGGATGGTGCCCTGGATACGGGGGACCTTGAAGAAGTGCTTCTTGGCCTCCTCAACACCCTTGGCGATGGCGGCCGGCACCTCCTTGGCCTTGCCGTAACCGACACCCACGGTGCCGTCACCGTCGCCCACTACGACGAGCGCAGTGAAGCTGAAGCGACGACCACCCTTCACAACCTTGGCGACGCGGTTGATCGCGACAACGCGCTCAACGTACGCGGTCTTCTCGGCGGCAGCAGCGCCACCGTCGCGACCCTTCCGGTCCCGCCGCTCGCCGCCACCGGCACCGCCACCGCGGCGCTGGGGTCCAGCCATTGGAATTACCTCTCTCTGTTTCCGCTAGCTACGGAACCGGATCAGAACTTCAGTCCGGCTTCGCGGGCGGCGTCCGCCAGGGCGGCGATGCGCCCGGCGTACTGGTTACCACCACGGTCGAACACGACAGCCTCGACACCGGCGGCCTTGGCACGCTCGGCGACCAGGGCGCCGACCGACTTGGCCTGGGCGGACTTGTCGCCCTCGCCACCGCGGATCGAGGTGTCCAGGGTCGACGCCGACGCGAGGGTGTGCCCCTTAACGTCGTCGATGACCTGGGCCACGATGTTGCGGTTCGAGCGCGTCACGACCAGGCGCGGACGCTCGGCCGTACCCGAGATGTGCTTACGGATACGGATGTGGCGGCGCTTGATAGCCGCACGCTTGTAAGCGTCGCCCTTAGCGATCTTCTGACCGTATGCCATGGCTTACTTACCCGCCTTTCCGACCTTGCGGCGGATGACTTCGCCTTCGTACTTGACGCCCTTGGCCTTGTACGGGTCGGGCTTGCGCAGCTTGCGGATGTTGGCCGCAACCTCGCCGACCTTCTGCTTGTCGATGCCCTCGACCGAGAACTTGGTCGGCGACTCGACCTTGAACGAGATGCCCTCGGGCGCCTCGACCGTGATCGAGTGGCTGTAGCCGAGCGAGAACTCCAGGTTGGAGCCCTTCGCCAGGACGCGGTAACCGACACCGCTGATCTCGAGCTTCTTCACGTAACCCGTGGTCACGCCGGTGATCATGTTCGCCACCAGCGTGCGGGACAGGCCGTGCAGGGCCTTGTTCTGACGCTCGTCGTTGGGGCGGGTGACGTTCAGGACGCCGTCCTCGCCCTTGGCGATCTCGATCGGCGCCACGACGGTGTGGTTCAGGGTGCCCTTGGCGCCCTTGACCGTGACCGTCTGGCCGTCGATGGTGACGTCCACGCCGGCGGGAACCGTGATGGGGAGCTTGCCAATACGCGACATAGCTGTTTCCTCCTGTTCCCTTCCGCTACCAGACGTAGGCGAGGACTTCCCCACCCACGCCCTTCTTGCCTGCCTGCTGGCCGGTCAGGAGACCGTGCGACGTGGAGATGATCGCCACGCCCAGGCCACCGAGGACCTTCGGCAGGTTGGTGGACTTCGCGTAAACGCGCAGACCCGGCTTGGAGATGCGCTTGATGCCGGCGATCGAACGCTCACGGTTCGGGCCGAACTTCAGCTCGAGGACGAGGTTCTTGCCGACCTCGGCGTCCTCGACCTTCCAGCCGGTGATGAAACCCTCCTGCTGGAGGATCTCGGCGATGTGCGACTTGATCTTGCTGTGCGGCATAGCCACGGTGTCGTGGTACGCCGAGTTCGCGTTCCGCAGACGCGTAAGCATGTCTGCGATCGGATCAGTCATGGTCATGAATTGGCCTTCGGCCTCTCTCGCCGGGGTTTCCTGTATGCGCCATCCCTCTCCCCACACAGGGGCGGGACGGGTGCGGCGCGGGGACCTACGGCGTAGTAAGTCGGTCAGGGCGGCAGAAGCGCCCAACCCTCCTAGCCTAAGCCATGAGAGCGGGGGCCACTGCCGACCCTTTACTTACCGAGAGATCCAGGCAGTCCCTAAAAGTGGGGACTACCAGGAGCTCTTGGTCACGCCCGGCAGCTCGCCACGGTGAGCCATCTCACGAAGGCAGACGCGGCACAGGCCGAACTTGCGGTACACGGAGTGCGGGCGGCCACAACGCTGGCAGCGGGTGTAGCCACGCACACCGAACTTGGGCTTACGAGCAGCCTTGGCAATCAGAGCCTTCTTCGCCATCTCGCTTACGCCTCCTTGAACGGGAAGCCGAGGTGACGAAGGAGCGCACGGCCCTCAGCGTCGTTGGTCGCCGTGGTGACCACGGTGATGTCCATACCCCGGACGCGGTCGATCTTGTCCTGGTCGATCTCGTGGAACATGACCTGCTCGGTGAGACCGAAGGTGTAGTTGCCACGGCCGTCGAACTGCTTGGGGGACAGACCACGGAAGTCGCGGATGCGCGGAAGCGCGAGCGACAGGGTGCGGTCCAGGAACTCCCACATGCGGTCGCCACGAAGCGTGACGTGGGCACCGATCGGCTGGCCCTCACGCAGCTTGAACTGCGCGATGGACTTGCGGGCCTTGGTGATGGCCGGCTTCTGACCCGTGATGGTGGTCAGGTCGCGGACAGCACCGTCCATGAGCTTCGAGTCACGCGCAGCGTCACCGACACCCATGTTGACCACGATCTTGACCAGGCCGGGGATCTGCATGACGTTCTCGTACGAGAACTCGTCCTGCAGCTTGCCCTTGATCTCGTCGCGGTACTTCTGCTTCAGACGCGGGGAAGTGGTGGTCGTCATCAGATGTCCTCACCCGTCCGCTTGGCAACGCGGATCTTGTTGCCTTCGTCGTCGAAGCGGTAACCGACGCGCGTCACGACCTTGTTGCCGTCCTTCTCCACGACCAGCTGGACGTTGGAGACGTGGACGGGGGCCTCGGTGGTGACGATGCCGCCGGCCTGCGAGCCGGAGGCGGTGGGGCCGGCCTTGGTGTGCTTCTTGACCCGGTTGACACCCTCGACCAGGACGCGCTCGTCGCGCGGGTAAGCGGCAATGACCTTGCCCTGCTTGCCCTTGTCCTTACCGGTGATGACCTGGACCAGGTCGCCCTTCTTGATCTTCATGCTTACAGCACCTCCGGCGCGAGCGAGATGATCTTCATGAACTTCTTCTCGCGCAGCTCACGGCCCACCGGGCCGAAGATACGGGTGCCGCGAGGGTCGCCGTCGTTCTTCAGAATGACGGCGGCGTTCTCGTCGAAGCGGATGTACGAGCCGTCCGGACGGCGGCGCTCCTTGACGGTGCGAACGATGACCGCCTTGACGACGTCACCCTTCTTCACGTTGCCACCGGGGATCGCGTCCTTGACGGTGGCGACGATGACGTCACCGATGCCCGCGTAGCGGCGACCCGAGCCACCGAGAACACGGATGGTGAGGATTTCCTTCGCACCCGTGTTGTCGGCGACGCGAAGTCGCGACTCCTGCTGGATCACGTCTATCTCCTGTTTGTCTGCCGGTTCCCCCGGGGCAGTCCAGCGAACTGCACCGCCCCGGGAGCCTGGCGGAACGAACTCTGAGGGGGATCCCCGTCAGAGAGTCTTGCGAATTACTTGGCCTTCTCGAGGATCTCGACGACGCGCCAGCGCTTCGTCGCCGACAGCGGCCGGGTCTCCATGAGGAGGACGCGGTCGCCGACGCCGGCGGCGTTCTGCTCGTCGTGCGCCTTGAGCTTGTTCGTACGGCGGATGACCTTGCCGTACAGCGCGTGCTTGACGCGGTCCTCGACAGCGACGACGACGGTCTTGTCCATCTTGTCGCTGACGACAAGACCCTCACGGGTCTTGCGGAAGCCGCGGGCGGCAGTCTCTTCAGTCACAGTCTTCTCGCTCATCAGGCGCTCTCCACCGTCTCGATGCCCAGCTCGCGCTCACGCATGAGGGTGTAGATCCGCGCGATGTCCTTGCGGACGGCCTTGAGCCGGCCGTGGTTCTCGAGCTGACCGGTCGCCGCCTGGAAGCGGAGGTTGAACAGCTCTTCCTTGGCCTCGCGGAGCTTCGCGAGAAGCTCCTCGTTGCCCAGCTCGCGCAGCTCGGACGCCTTGGTCCCGGCCGACATCACGCCTCACCTGCTTCGCGCTTAACGATCTTGCACTTCATCGGCAGCTTGTGGGCCGCACGAGTCAGGGCTTCACGCGCGATCTTCTCGTTGGGGTACGACAGCTCGAACATCACGCGTCCGGGCTTGACGTTGGCGATCCACCACTCCGGCGAACCCTTACCGGAACCCATGCGGGTCTCGGCAGGCTTCTTGGTGAGGGGACGGTCCGGGTAGATGTTGATCCAGACCTTGCCGCCACGCTTGATGTGACGCGTCATGGCGATACGAGCGGCCTCGATCTGACGGTTCGTCACGTACGCCGGGGTGAGGGCCTGAATGCCGTACTCACCGAACGCAACCTGCGTGCCACCCTTGGACATACCGCTGCGCTTCGGGTGGTGCTGCTTGCGGTGCTTGACCCTACGGGGGATCAGCATTTCGGTCAGGCCTCCGTTCCGGTGCTCTCAGCCGGAGCGGCAGCGGCGGGCGCGTCGGCCTTGGGGGCCTCGGCGGCCGGAGCCGTCTGCTGCTGCGGCTTGCGACCGCGACCGCCACGCTCGCCACCGCGGCCACCACGGCCGGCCGGGCGGTCGTTGCCACCACGGGCCGGGCGGTTGCCGGCGCGGGCAGCGGCGTTCTCGGCGCGAACCTCGGCGATGTTCTTGACGTCGCCCTTGTAGATCCAGACCTTCACGCCGATGCGGCCGAAGGTCGTCTTGGCCTCGAAGAAGCCGTAGTCCACGTTGGCGCGGAGCGTGTGCAGGGGCACACGGCCCTCGCGGTAGAACTCCGAACGGGACATCTCGGCACCGCCGAGACGACCGCCACACTGGATCTTGATGCCCTTGGCGCCCGCCTTCATCGCCGACTGCATGCTCTTACGCATGGCGCGACGGAAGGAGACGCGGGAGGACAGCTGCTCCGCGACGGCCTGGGCCACGAGCTGAGCATCGGTCTCGGGGTTCTTGACCTCGAGGATGTTCAGCTGGACCTGCTTGCCCGTGAGCTTCTCGAGGTCACCGCGGATGCGGTCGGCCTCGGCGCCACGACGGCCGATGACGATGCCGGGACGAGCGGTGTGGATGTCCACACGCACGCGGTCACGGGTGCGCTCGATCTCAACCTTCGAGATACCGGCGCGCTCCATGCCGGACGTCATCATCCGACGGATGGCGACGTCTTCCTTGACGTAGTCCTTGTACAGCTTGTCGGCGTACCAACGCGACTTGAAGTCGGTCGTGACACCGAGCCGGAACCCGTGCGGGTTTACCTTCTGGCCCATTACCGGGTTCCTTCCTTGCTGCTGACGACCACGGTGATGTGGGAGGTCCGCTTGCGGATCCGGTAGGCACGGCCCTGGGCACGCGGACGGAACCGCTTCAGGGTCGGGCCCTCATCGACGAACGCCTCGCTGATGAACAGCGACGAAGCGTCCGGGTGGTCGTAGTTGTGCGCGGCGTTGGCAATGGCGCTGTCCAGCACCTTGCCGACCGGCACGCTCGCGGCCTGCGGGGCGAAACGCAGGACCGCCTGAGCCTCCGTGGCATCCATGCCACGGATGAGGTCCACCACGCGGCGGGCCTTCATGGGCGTGACGCGGATGTACCGCGCCTGGGCCCTGGCTTCCATGGTTGTCCCTTCGGTGTTAGTCATAGTCGATTCCACCCCGCGTTAGCGGCGCTTCGACTTCCGGTCGTCCTTGACGTGCCCCCGGAAGGTGCGCGTCGGCGAGAACTCGCCGAGCTTGTGGCCGACCATCGACTCGGTGACGAACACCGGGATGTGGGTCTTGCCGTTGTGCACCGCGATCGTGTGGCCCAGCATGCTGGGGATGATCATCGAGCGACGGGACCAGGTCTTGATGACGTTCTTGGTACCGGCTTCGTTCTGTACGTCCACCTTCTTTACGAGGTGGCCGTCGACGAAGGGTCCCTTCTTGAGACTGCGCGGCATCTAAACCCGCTCCTAGCGCTTCTTGTTCGACTTGCGGCGGCGGACGATGTACTTGTTGCTCGCCTTGTTGCGATCACGAGTACGACCCTCCTTCTTGCCCCACGGCGAGACCGGGTGACGACCACCGGAGGTCTTGCCTTCACCACCACCGTGCGGGTGGTCAACCGGGTTCATGACGACACCACGCACGGTCGGGCGGACGCCCTTCCAGCGCATGCGGCCGGCCTTGCCCCAGTTGATGTTGCTCTGCTCGGCGTTGCCGACCTCGCCGACGGTGGCGCGGCAGCGCACGTCGACCAGGCGGATCTCACCGGACGGCATACGGAGGTGCGCCATGGCGCCCTCCTTGGCCAGCAGCTGCACGGAGGCACCCGCGGAGCGGGCGAACTTGGCGCCACCACCGGGACGGAGCTCGATCGCGTGGATCGTGGTACCGACCGGGATGTTGCGGAGCGCCAGGTTGTTACCGGGCTTGATGTCGGCCGCCGGGCCGTTCTCCACCACGGCACCCTGCGCGAGACCGCGCGGGGCCAGGATGTAGCGCTTCTCGCCGTCCGCGTAGTGCAGGAGGGCGATGCGGGCGGTGCGGTTGGGGTCGTACTCGATGTGAGCGACCTTGGCCGGCACGCCGTCCTTGTCGTGACGACGGAAGTCGATCACGCGGTAGGCGCGCTTGTGTCCGCCACCCTGGTGGCGAACGGTCACGCGACCGGAGTTGTTACGACCGCCCTTGCTGTGCAGGGGGCGGACCAGCGACTTCTCCGGCGTGGACCGCGTGACCTCGACGAAGTCGGCGACGGAGGAGCCACGGCGGCCCGGCGTCGTCGGCTTGTACTTGCGGATTCCCATTTCTCAGTCCTCGTCCGATATTCGGACCGGGCGCTCCGTTAGGAGGCCTGGCCGAAGATGTCGATACGGTCGCCCTCAGCAAGGGTCACGATCGCGCGCTTGGTGTCGGCACGCTTGCCGAACCCGGTGCGCGTGCGCTTGCGCTTGCCCTGACGGTTGATCGTGTTGACGCCGGTGACCTTGACCGAGAAGACCGCCTCGACGGCCTGCTTGATCTGGGTCTTGTTGGCGCCGGGGGCCACGATGAACGTGTACTTGCCCTCGTCGAGAAGCGCGTACGACTTCTCGGAGACGACCGGCTTGACGAGAACGTCGCGCGGGTCCGAGAAGGACTTGCTCAGCGGCGTGGGCTCGACAGCGATCTTGCCCTCGGTGGCGATGCGCTTCGCCTTGGCGACGCGCGCGGCCTTGGCGGCCTTGGCGGCCTTCGAGGCGATGCTCGGGTGACGCGTAGCCATCAGGCCTCGCTCCCTTCGGTGTCAGCGGCCTTGGGGCCAGACACGAAGGACTCGAAAGCGGCCTGGGTGAAGACCACGTCGTCCGAGACGAGAACGTCGTACGTGTTCAGCTGGCCCGGCTCCAGGATGTGGACCTGGGGCAGGTTGCGGGCGGAGAGCCACGCGGCCTCGTCGGCGCGGTCGACGACCAGGAGCAGGTTCTTGCGCTCCGAGATCTTGCCGAACAGCGTCTTGGCGGCCTTCGTGGAGACCTCGCCCTCGACCACGCCGGAGACGACGTGGATGCGAGCGTTGCGGGCCCGGTCGGTGAGGGCGTGACGCAGCGCGGCAGCCTTCATCTTCTTCGGGGTCCGCTGCGAGTAGTCACGCGGCACGGGACCGTGCACGACGCCACCACCGGCGAACTGCGGCGCGCGGGTCGAGCCCTGACGGGCGCGGCCGGTGCCCTTCTGGCGGTAAGGCTTCTTGCCACCACCACGGACTTCGCCACGGGTCTTGGTCTTGTGCGTGCCCTGGCGGGCAGCGGCCAGCTGCGCGACTACGACCTGGTGAAGCAGCGGAACGCTGATCTTCTCGACGGCGAAGATCTCCGCGGGGAGCTCGACCGTCCCGGTCTTGTCGCCTGCCGGCGAAAGGATGTCAACAGTGCTCATCGGTTACCTCAGGCCCCCTTGGCCGCGGTGCGGACCAGGACGAGGCCGCCGTTCGGACCGGGAACCGCGCCCTTGATGAGCAGCAGACCCTTCTCCGCGTCAACGGCGTGGACGGTCAGGTTCTGGGTGGTGACCCGCTCGTTGCCCATACGGCCCGCCATGCGGAGGCCCTTGAACACACGGCCGGGGGTGGCGCAGCCACCGATCGAGCCCGGCTTGCGGTGCACGCGGTGGGCACCGTGCGATGCCTTGCCACCGGCGAAGTTGTGACGCTTCATGACACCGGCGAAGCCCTTGCCCTTGCTCTTGCCGGTCACGTCCACCTTGATGCCGGACTCGAAGGTCTCAGCGGTGATCTCCTGGCCGAGGGTGTACTCGGAAGCGTCCGAGGTACGGATCTCGACGAGGTGACGACGGGGGGTGACGTCGGCCTTGGCGAAGTGGCCCTTGAGGGGCTTGTTCACCTTGCGCGGGTCGATCTCGCCGAACGCGATCTGGACGGACTCGTAGCCGTCGACATCGTTCGTGCGGACCTGGGTCACGACGTTGGGGCCGGCCTTGACGACGGTGACCGGAACAACACGGTTGTTCTCGTCCCACACCTGCGTCATGCCGAGCTTCTCGCCCAGGATGCCCTTGATCTGCTTAGCCATTATCGATCACCGGCCCTTAGAGCTTGATCTCGATGTCGACACCGGCCGGGAGGTCGAGTCGCATCAGAGAGTCAACGGTCTTGGGGGTGGGGTCGAGAATGTCGATCAGGCGCTTGTGCGTGCGCATCTCGAAGTGCTCGCGCGAGTCCTTGTACTTGTGCGGCGACTTGATGACGCAGTACACGTTCTTCTCGGTAGGCAGCGGCACCGGGCCCGCGACCGACGCACCAGTGCGGGTCACCGTCTCGACGATCTTCTTCGCCGAGGAGTCGATGACCTCGTGGTCGTAGGCCTTGAGCCGGATGCGGATCTTCTGTCCCGCCATGGCTACTTAGTAGTCCTGTCTCTCGAACGCTCTGGCTCCTGGGGGCCCTGTTTCACACTTCCTCCGACCCACGCGGTCGGGCGTGTCGCGGTCTTGCTGACAGAAATATCCGTATGGATTTCCCTGCTACAGGAACCGCGGCCCGAGGCCGCAAGGCTGGGGGAAGAAACCCACCAGGTGCCTGGTTGGAGTTCCGCGCTGAGCTTCCCGAAAGATTCCCGTACGTCCGCCCCAGTGCTGCCGCAAGCGACAGATAGGGCGACGAGTACTGTGGGACTCGCTTCCGGTCCTCCCGACGGGAGGCGCACAGCATCGGCACTCAACCGAGCAACCCCGCTAGTCTGCCATACGGGGCATGTCCGGGGCCAATCGGGCCGTAGAGACTACCCCGAGAGTGACGAAGGTCAAACCCGCGGCGACGGCTCCCGCGCGCAGGGCCGCTATCTACCCGCGTGCGCCAGGTACAGCGTGCGCAGCGTCTCGGTCAGCGCCGCGGCCGACTGCTCGTCCAGCGGCGCCAGATAGGCCCGCTCCGCCTCGATCCGCGCCCGGTCCGCGTCACGCTGGCAGGCGACGCCCGCGGGCGTGAGCGCCACGACGTTGCGCCGGCGGTCCACCGCGCTGCGGCGGCGCTCCACCAGCCCCTTGCCCTCCAGGGCGTCGATGAGCGCGACCATCGTCGTGCGGTCCACCCCGACCAGCTGGGCCAGTTCGTGCTGCGAGCGCTCCTCGCCGTCCGCCGCGATGACCGACAGCACGCCCACCTCGCGCGGATTCACGCCGTACGGCTCCAGCGCCTCGGCGAGCATCCCGGACAATTGGTGAAAAGCGTGCTTGACGAGGTACCCGAGGCGGTGCGTGAGGGGCGCCGCGAAAAAGGGATCGTCCGTCATGCCGCATAGCGTATCCTGATTCTGATAGTCAGCGATACTGATGATCAGGCTCTGTGCAGAGCCCCGGCCGCCGCGCCCCTTCTTCGCGCGGCGCGCGCCCACCTCCTTCACGCGACCCACAGGAAGCGACACCTCGCCCATGAGCGACTCCATATCCGTCGGCGCCAACCGGACGGCGCCGGCCTCCCCCGCCGCACCGGCGGCCGATGCGCCCGACCCCCGCCGCTGGTGGGGCCTGGTCGTCATCGCCCTGGCCCAGCTGATGGTGGTCCTCGACGCGACCATCGTGAACATCGCGCTGCCGTCCGCCCAGACGGCCCTCGGCATGTCCGACGGCAACCGCCAGTGGGTCATCACGGCCTACACCCTGGCGTTCGGCGGCCTGCTGCTGCTCGGCGGCCGGGTCGCCGACCTCGTCGGCCGCAAGCGCACCTTCATCATCGGCCTGATCGGCTTCGCGCTCGCCTCCGCGATCGGCGGCGCCGCGCAGAGCCCCGGCATGCTGTTCGGCGCGCGTGCCCTCCAGGGCGTCTTCGGCGCGATCCTCGCCCCGTCGGCGCTGTCGCTGATGACCACGACGTTCACCGACCCGCGCGAGCGCGGCAAGGCGTTCGGCATCTACGGCGCGCTCGCGGGCGCGGGCGGCGCCGTCGGCCTGCTGCTCGGCGGCATCCTCACCTCGTACCTGAACTGGCGCTGGTGCCTGTACGTCAACATCCCGATCGCGATCGTCGCCGTCATCGGCGCCGTGATGCTGCTCCACGACCGCGCGGGCCACAAGGACATCAAGCTCGACGTGCCCGGCGTGATCCTGGGCTGCGGCGGCCTCGTCGCGATCGTCTACGGCTTCTCGGAGGCCGAGCCGCGCGGCTGGGGCGACTCGATGGTCGTCTCGCTGCTGATCGGCGGCGCGGTGCTGCTCGTGGCGTTCGTCCTCTGGCAGAGCCGCGCCAAGTCGCCGCTGCTGCCCCTGCGCATCCTGAAGGACCGCAACCGGGCCGGCTGCTTCCTGACCATGGGCCTGGCCACGATCGGCATGTTCGGTCTGTTCCTGTTCATGACCTACTACCTTCAGGGCATCCTCGGCTACTCGCCGGTCCGCACCGGTCTGGCCTTCCTGCCGATGTCGGTCGCGATCATCATCGGCTCGACGCAGATCTCGGCCCGCCTGCTGCCGAAGGTCCCCGCCCGCGCCCTGATGGTCCCGGGCATGGTGCTGGCCGCCGGCGGCCTGCTGATCCTCACCCAGCTCGGCGTCGACTCCTCGTACGCCACCCACGTCCTGCCCGCCGAGCTGATCCTCGGCCTCGGCATGGGCCTCACCTTCATGCCGGTCTTCTCCACGGCGACGAGCGGCATCCGCCCGCAGGACGCCGGTGTCACCTCCGCGATGGTCAACACCTCGCAGCAGGTGGGCGGTTCGCTGGGCACGGCCCTGCTGAACACCATCGCGACCTCGGCCACGGGCTCGTACATCGCGACCCACATGACCGACCCGTCGAAGAAGGACCAGGTCGTCGCCGCGGGCATCGTCCACGGCTACACCCACGCGATCTGGTACGCGGTGGGCGCCATGCTCCTCGCGGGCATCTGCGCGGCCGTCCTGGTCGACGCCAAGCCCCAGGCGGCCCGGCACTGACGACCTGCCGGATCTCCTGACGGTGCCCCCGTCCTCGTACGCCGAGGACGGGGGCACCGTCCGTTCTCGCGCCCCCGTGAGGGTGAACGGAACATGTACGCGCATGGAACCCGCGCACCCCGGCGACCCTCTCTCCAGGTGAACCACCGGAACACCTGAACAGAGGCGAGCGCACCACCGACCGCTGCCTCGACAGCGGACGGAGCACGCCCTCATGCGGAATCGACCTGCGATACCGAGGCCCGAAAAACCCCTTGAGAGAAGTTTGTCCCGGCGGTCCGTCGTCCTCGGCGGTGGCGCCGCTCTCGCCACCGCCGGCGGACTCACCGCCTGTGCGCGCGACGTCTCCGCTCCCCCGCCGCACCTCACCGCCCCCTCCCCCGCCTCCGGCCTGCCCGCGGCCCAGGCCGAGCGCGCCCTTCTCCTCCAGGTCCTGGCCCACCCCGACGACGACCTGTACTTCATGAACCCGGACGCCCAGCACGCCTTCGGCACCGGTACGCCGCTGGTCTGCGTGTACGTCACCGCGGGCGAGGCCGACGGACGCAACAAGACGCCCGACGACCGGCAGCCCGCCCCGAACAAGGCCGCCTACTCCGCCGCCCGCCACCAGGGCCTGCGCCAGTCCTACGCGACCCAGCTCGGGCTGCCCGTCTTCACCCGCTGGGACGTGACCGCCCTGCGCCTGCGCAGCGGCGTCCAGGTGGAGGTCAACTCCCTCGAACACCGGGGCCGCCGCGTCGAGTTGGTCCATCTCGACCTCGCGATGCACACCCCGGCGGGCCACATGGGCGTCCCCGCGCTGTGGCGCGAGCCGGGACTCCTGCTGCACACGCTCGTCCCGGACGGCTCCCCGCTGCGCACCGTCCAGACGTACGACCACGCCACGCTGACCGGCGTCCTCGTAGAGCTCTTCGAGCGCTACCGGCCCACCCTGGTGCACACCCTCGACCCGGATCCGGACCTCCAGGCGAGCGACCGGGCCACCCAGATCCGCGACAGCGAACAGCCCGGCTACTCCGACCACGCCGACCACACCGCCGTCGCCTGCTTCGCCTGGGCCGCGCTGATCCGCTGGACGCAGGGCGCGACGTCCGGGCCGCCGGCCGTCGCCGTCACCGCCTTCCGCGGCTACTACAACCACCACTGGCCCAAGAACCTCCCGCCGCAGGTGCTCGCCCCGAAGGCCGCCCATCTCGTCCCCTACGGCGCGGGCCCCGACTGGAGCTGCGGCAACCCGTCGGGCTGCGGCGACTACAACGTGGGCGGCGACCGCCCGCTGACCAACCGCAAGGGCTGGGTCCGCGCCACCCACCACCGCTATCCCGGGCCGCGCCTCACCCTCTTCCCGAAGAGCGACGGGACCCTCACCGCGTACGGCGTGCTGGGGCTGCGGGCGGTGCGGTACGAGGAGCGGGCCGACGGGGAGTTCGGCGGCCCCGTCGATCTCGGCGGCGGCCCGCTCGCCCCGGTCCTCGGCGGCGCCGCCCTGCCCGGCGGCCGCCATCTGGTCCTCGGGCTGCGGTTCGCGGCGATCGGCGGCCGGGGCGCGACGGACGCCCGCGAGATCGTGGCCCTGGAACAGCGCGGGCCCGGCCGGTACGGCTCCTGGACGAGCCTCGGCAACCCCGAGGGCGCCGACGCCGACCGCGGCCGCCGCATCGGCGTCCCGGTGGCGGTCACCGCGCCCGACGGCCGCGTCCATCTCTTCGTCCGCAATGCCGCGCAGGGCGTGAGCACCCGCGTACGGGACACGAACGGCAGCTGGTCGCCGTGGCGGGACCTCGGCGGCGGCCAGGTCCAGGACGGCCTCACCGCGGTCGTCGGCGCCGACCGGCAGGTGCACGTGTACGCCCCGGGCCGCGACACGGTCCATCACTGGACGCCGGACGGTCCCGCCCCGCTCGCGGGCCTGCCCGTCCCCGCCGACCCGATCGCCGCGGCGAACGGCCGCCTCTACTACCGGCCGCCCGCCTCTCCCCGCCTGCTGAGCCCGAACGGCCCGGCCGTGGACTTCCCCGGGTACGGCCCGGTGTCGGCCGCGGGCGACCACCTGCTCGGGCTCGGCACCGACGGCCGCGTGCAGCTCCTGGAGAACGGCCGCGTCATCCGCCCGGCCACCGACCCCGTCACCCTGGACGGACCCTCCCTGGTGGTCGACCGGCACGGCCCGACGGCCGTGGGCCTCTCCCCCGACGCCCGCCCGTGGCTGTGGCGGCCGACGCAGGCGAGGGCCTGAGTTCCGGCCCCTCTCGCCGGGCAGCACGGAGCGTCACTCATTGAGCCCGGTGTGTCCCCTTTCGTGACAAGCGTGGACGCACAGGCTGGGTGACATGAACCAGGACCTCCTCGCCCCACCGCACCGTCCGGCCCTGCACTTCGGCGTCCAGCTGCCTCCCACCCCGCGGGGAGCCCGCCTCGCCCGTCTCCTCGGCACGGAACAACTGCGCACCTGGGACCTGGCGCCTGCGACGGTCGAGCGCGGGGCCCAGGTCCTCGCGGAACTCGCCATCGACGCGATCGGCCACGCCGGCCTCCCGGGCCGCGACTTCCGCGTGGACCTGCACCTCGACGCGGGAACCCTGCGCATCGGGGTCGCCTGCCCCGGCCTCCGCCCGCCGACCGTGCCCCGGCCCGCCCCGCCCGGGGCCGGGGCGGGCCGGGGCCCGCTCCTCGTCACGGCGTTCGCCGACCGCTGGGGAGTCGCCGAGGGCCAGGGCCCGCGCAGGACGGTCTGGGCGGAACTGGATCTGCCCGCACGCACGCCCTGACCGAGGCCGCGGCATGCAAAAGGGCCCGTACGACCGAAGTCGTACGGGCCCTTTCAGAGCTCGCTGGAGCTACCGGGCATCAAGCCCAACAGGTAAGCAGTGCTTACTTGTTGATCTTGGTGACCTGGCCGGCGCCGACGGTCCGGCCACCCTCACGGATGGCGAACTTGAGGCCCTCCTCCATGGCGACGGGCTGGATGAGCTCCACCTTCATCTCGGTGTTGTCACCCGGCATGACCATCTCGGTGCCCTCGGGGAGGGTCACGACGCCGGTCACGTCCGTCGTACGGAAGTAGAACTGCGGGCGGTAGTTGTTGAAGAACGGGGTGTGACGGCCACCCTCGTCCTTCGACAGGATGTACGCCTGCGCCTCGAACTCGGTGTGCGGGGTAACCGAACCCGGCTTGATGATGACCTGGCCGCGCTCGACGTCCTCGCGCTTGATGCCACGGAGGAGCAGACCGACGTTCTCACCGGCCTGGCCCTCGTCGAGCAGCTTGCGGAACATCTCGATGCCGGTGACCGTGGTGGTGGTCTTCTCGGTCTTGATGCCGATGATGTCGACGGTCTCGTTGACCTTCAGGACACCACGCTCGATACGGCCGGTGACGACCGTACCGCGACCGGTGATCGTGAAGACGTCCTCGATCGGCATGAGGAACGGCTTGTCGACGTCGCGCTCCGGCTCCGGAATCGACTCGTCGACGGCCTTCATGAGCTCCAGGACCGAGTTGCCCCACTCCTTGTCGCCCTCGAGCGCCTTCAGAGCGGAGACCTTGACGACCGGAACGTCGTCGCCCGGGAACTCGTACTCGGAGAGGAGCTCACGAACCTCGAGCTCGACGAGCTCCAGGATCTCCTCGTCGTCCACCATGTCGGCCTTGTTCAGGGCGACAACGATGTACGGAACGCCGACCTGGCGGGCCAGGAGCACGTGCTCCTTGGTCTGCGGCATCGGGCCGTCGGTGGCGGCGACCACGAGGATGGCGCCGTCCATCTGCGCGGCACCGGTGATCATGTTCTTGATGTAGTCCGCGTGACCCGGGCAGTCGACGTGGGCGTAGTGACGCGCCTCGGTCTGGTACTCGACGTGCGCGATCGAGATCGTGATACCGCGCTGGCGCTCCTCAGGAGCCTTGTCGATCTGGTCGAACGCGGACGCCTCGTTGATGTCCGGGTACGCGTCGTGCAGCACCTTGGTAATGGCGGCCGTGAGGGTCGTCTTACCGTGGTCAATGTGACCGATGGTGCCGATGTTGACGTGCGGCTTAGTCCGCTCGAACTTCGCCTTCGCCACTGGGTCCTCCTGTGGAGTGGTTCTGTACGCCTTGCTTCATCGGCGCCAGGTGATCTTTGCTGGAAAGCCCGGGCCCGAGGGCATTCAGGGACATACGCCCCTGAATGCCCGGTCGGGCTCCGGAGTCAAGCCTAAAGCGTGAACTCGAGTGAGTTACTCGCCCTTGGCCTTCGCGATGATCTCCTCGGCGACGTTCCGCGGAACCTCGGCGTAGGAGTCGAACTGCATCGAGTAGCTCGCGCGACCCGACGTCTTGCTGCGGAGGTCTCCGACGTAGCCGAACATCTCCGAGAGGGGCACGAGGCCCTTCACGACGCGAGCGCCGCTGCGCTCCTCCATGGCCTGGATCTGGCCACGGCGGGAGTTGATGTCGCCGATGACATCGCCCATGTAGTCCTCGGGCGTGGTGACCTCGACGGCCATCATCGGCTCAAGGAGCACGGGGGACGCCTTGCGCGCGGCCTCCTTGAAGGCCTGCGAACCGGCGATCTTGAAGGCCAGCTCGGAGGAGTCGACCTCGTGGTAGGCACCGTCGAGAAGCGTGACGCGGACGCCCGTCATCTCGTAACCGGCGAGGATGCCGAACTGCATGGCTTCCTGCGCACCGGCGTCCACCGACGGGATGTACTCCCGCGGGATACGGCCACCGGTGACCTTGTTCACGAACTCGTACGACGCCTCGCCGCCCTCGATGGGCTCGATCGCGATCTGCACCTTGGCGAACTGACCGGTACCACCGGTCTGCTTCTTGTGGGTGTAGTCCACGCGCTCGACGGCCTTGCGGATCGTCTCGCGGTACGCGACCTGCGGCTTGCCGACGTTCGCCTCGACGCGGAACTCGCGCTTCATGCGGTCGACGAGCACCTCGAGGTGGAGCTCACCCATACCACCGATGATGGTCTGGCCGGTCTCCTCGTCCGAGTGCACCTGGAAGGAGGGGTCCTCCTCCGAGAGACGCTGGATGGCGACACCCAGCTTCTCCTGGTCACCCTTGGACTTCGGCTCGATGGCGACCTGGATGACAGGCGCCGGGAAGTCCATGGACTCCAGGATCACCTGCTGCTTGTCGTCACAGAGCGTCTCGCCCGTGGTGGTCTGCTTCAGACCCATGACGGCGACGATGTCGCCGGCGCCCACCGACTCGATCTCCTCACGCTTGTTCGCGTGCATGCGGTAGATCTTGCCGATGCGCTCCTTCTTGCCCTTGACGGGGTTCAGCACCGCGGTGCCGGACTCCAGGCGGCCCGAGTAAACCCGGACGAAGGTGAGCTTGCCCAGGTGCGGGTCGCTCATGATCTTGAACGCGAGGGCGGCCAGCGGCTCGTCGTCCGACGGCTTGCGCTTGACGACCAGCTCGGGGTCCTTCACGTCGTGGCCCTCGATGGCCTCGACGTCGAGCGGGGTCGGCAGGTAGCGCACGACGGCGTCGAGCAGGGGCTGAACGCCCTTGTTCTTGAACGCGGTGCCACAGAACACGGGGGTGACGGTGGTGTCGCCGCCCTTGCCGGAGGCGATGGTGATGCGACGCACGGCGGCGTGCAGCTGCTCGACGGTGGGCTCGGTGCCCTCCAGGAACAGCTCCATCATCTCTTCGTCGTTCTCGGCGACGGCCTCGAGCAGCTTGCCGCGGTACTCCTCGGCAGCCTCGGTGTGCGTGGCCGGGATGTCGACGATGTCGTACGCCTCGCCCTTGGCGGCCTCGGCCGACCAGACGAACGCCTTCATCGTGACGAGGTCGACGACACCCTGGAAGTCGGCCTCGGCACCGATCGGGAGCTGCATGACCAGCGGGGTCGCACCGAGGCGGTCGACGATCATGTCGACGCAGCGGTGGAACTCGGCACCGGTACGGTCCAGCTTGTTCACGAAGCAGATGCGCGGCACGCCGTAACGGTCGGCCTGACGCCACACCGTCTCGGACTGCGGCTCAACGCCGGCGACACCGTCGAACACCGTCACAGCACCATCGAGCACACGCAGGGAGCGCTCCACCTCAACGGTGAAGTCGACGTGCCCGGGGGTGTCGATGATGTTGATCGTGTAGTCGTCGTTCTCGAGCGGCCAGTGACAGGTGGTGGCAGCAGAGGTGATCGTGATGCCACGCTCCTGCTCCTGCTCCATCCAGTCCATCGTGGCAGCGCCGTCGTGGACCTCACCGATCTTGTACGAGACGCCGGTGTAGAACAGGATCCGCTCGGTCGTCGTCGTCTTGCCCGCGTCGATGTGAGCCATGATGCCGATGTTGCGCACCTTGGCCAGGTCAAGTGAAGTGGTAGCCATAAGGCTTCAGTCTTCTCTCGGTCTCGATGTGGGTAGCGACTACCAGCGGTAGTGCGCGAAGGCCTTGTTGGACTCGGCCATCTTGTGCGTGTCCTCGCGCTTCTTGACGGCAGCGCCGAGGCCGTTGGAGGCGTCGAGCAGCTCGTTCATCAGACGCTCGGTCATCGTCTTCTCGCGACGGGCGCGGGAGTAACCGACGAGCCAGCGGAGCGCGAGGGTGTTGGCGCGGCCGGGCTTGACCTCGACCGGCACCTGGTAGGTCGCGCCACCGACACGGCGGGACTTGACCTCGAGGGTCGGCTTGATGTTCTCGAGCGCGCGCTTCAGCGTGATGACCGGGTCGTTGCCCGACTTCTCACGCAGGCCCTCCATGGCGCCGTACACGATGCGCTCGGCGGTGGAGCGCTTGCCGTTCAGCAGCACCTTGTTGATGAGGGAGGTCACCAGAGGAGAACCGTAGACCGGGTCGATGATGACCGGGCGCTTCGGGGCGGGGCCCTTACGAGGCATTCTTACTTCTCCTTCTTGGCGCCGTAGCGGCTGCGGGCCTGCTTGCGGTTCTTGACACCCTGGGTGTCGAGCGAACCGCGGATGATCTTGTAACGAACACCGGGCAGGTCCTTCACACGGCCACCACGCACGAGCACGATGGAGTGCTCCTGCAGGTTGTGTCCCTCACCCGGGATGTAGGCCGTGACCTCGATGCCGCTGGTCAGACGCACACGCGCGACCTTACGGAGGGCCGAGTTCGGCTTCTTCGGGGTGGTCGTGAACACACGCGTGCAGACGCCGCGACGCTGGGGCGAACCCTCGAGTGCGGGCGTCTTGTTCTTCTCGACCTTGTCCTGCCGGCCCTTCCGGACCAGCTGCTGGATCGTAGGCACTACTTCTCCGGTTTCTGTGTGCCGAGTAGTAAAGCTAACCTGGAACTTTGCCGACCCACGCGGTCGGGTGTGTCGAATACTGCAGACCCCCGCTCAAGAGCGGGAAGCGGCAGATTGCGGTGGCCGTGATCAGATTGAGCGACCTGATCCGGACTCGCCGTGCGGCTGATGACACGCACACGAGCCCAGGCACACCCCAGGCACAAGGTCTGAGCGTACCTACCTCACGGACTTCGGTCAAAACAAATGCAGCCCACTCCGACACGCCGGACTTCTCGCCCCCGCGTGCGGCATTCGCCCCGGTAGTCGGGGGTTTCCGGAGCGTGGCCGGATCGCGCCCCGGACCCGCCTCAGCCGGAACCCGAGCTCGCGACCCCGATCATGATGATGAGCAGCAGAAACGCCCAGCCGACGATCCACAGCCAGCCGAGCACGATGCCGCCGACGGCCATCCCGTCCCCCTGCTCCTGGGTGCGACGGATCTCACCCCGCGCCATGTGCCCGAGGACGACCGCCGGGATCGCGGTGAGCCCCCCGCAGAAGAACGTCCCCACGCCACAGGCCAGCGCGCCGATCGCCTTGCCGTTGGTGGGCGGCGCCGGGGCCGGCAGAAAGGTCCGCGGAACCGGCGCCATGTGCCCCGCCATGGGCGCCTGCTGCGGCCCCACGGGCCCCTGCGGCAGATCCGCGACGAGCGTGCTCAGCTCCCCCACGGTGCGCGCCTGATAGGCCCGCTCCACCCGCTTCTCGTACTCCGCCTGCTGAAGCCGCCCCTCGGCGAACCCGGCCCGCAGCACATCGACGGCCCGCTCCCGGTCGGAGTGCGCGGCCAGCATCGAAGCCTGCTGGTTCTGCTGCGGCGGCCAGGGCGCCGGCTGCCATTGCGGATTCGACACGAGACCACTTCCCCCGGAATGAGCTGATGTGCACTCCATCATGCGGCAACACGCCGCAGGGCGGCCACCCCGAACTCCCCGGGATGACCGCCCTGCGGTTCAAACAGCTGCTCGCTTACTGGTTGTACGGACCGTAGTCGTAGTCCTCCAGCGGAACGGCCTGGCCGGAGCCGGTGCCGAACGGCGAGTAGTCGATGTCGTCGTAGCCGACGGCCGAGTACATCGCGGCCTTGGCCTCCTCGGTGGGCTCCACCCGGATGTTGCGGTAGCGGGACAGACCCGTACCGGCCGGGATGAGCTTACCGATGATGACGTTCTCCTTGAGGCCGATGAGGCTGTCGGACTTGGCGTTGATCGCCGCGTCCGTCAGCACTCGGGTCGTCTCCTGGAAGGAGGCGGCCGACAGCCAGGACTCCGTCGCCAGCGAGGCCTTGGTGATACCCATCAGCTGCGGACGGCCGGAGGCGGGGTGACCGCCCTCGGTGACCACACGACGGTTCTCGGTCTCGAACTTCGAGCGCTCGACGAGCTCGCCCGGCAGCAGCTCTGCGTCGCCGGACTCGATGATCGTCACGCGGCGCAGCATCTGCCGGATGATGATCTCGATGTGCTTGTCGTGGATCGACACACCCTGCGAGTTGTAGACCTTCTGGACCTCGCCGACCAGGTGGACCTGGACGGCACGCTGACCCAGGATGCGCAGCACGTCGTGCGGGTTGGTGGCACCCACGGTCAGCTTCTGGCCGACCTCGACGTGGTCGCCCTCGCCCACGAGCAGACGGGCACGCTTCGAGATCGGGAACGCCGTCTCGTCGCTGCCGTCGTCCGGGGTGACGACGAGCTTCTTGGTCTTCTCGGTCTCCTCGATGCGGACGCGGCCCGCGGCCTCGGAGATCGGGGCGACACCCTTCGGCGTACGAGCCTCGAAGAGCTCGACGACACGGGGCAGACCCTGGGTGATGTCGTCACCGGCCACACCACCGGTGTGGAAGGTACGCATCGTCAGCTGGGTACCGGGCTCACCGATGGACTGGGCGGCGATGATGCCGACCGCCTCACCGATGTCCACCAGCTTGCCGGTCGCCAGCGAGCGGCCGTAGCAGAAGGCACAGGTGCCGACCGCGGACTCGCAGGTGAGGACCGAGCGGGTCTTGACGACCTCGACACCGTGGGCGACCAGGGCGTCGATGAGGACGTCACCCAGGTCGACGTTGGCCGGCGCGATGACCTTGCCGTCGACGACGATGTCCTCGGCGAGCATGCGGGCGTACACGCTGGTCTCGACGTCGTCGGCCTTGCGCAGGACGCCGTCCTCGCCACGGGTGGCGATGGTCAGCTTCAGACCGCGGTCGGTGCCACAGTCCTCCTCGCGAATGATGACGTCCTGGGAGACGTCGACCAGACGACGGGTGAGGTAACCGGAGTCGGCGGTACGCAGGGCGGTGTCCGCCAGACCCTTACGAGCACCGTGCGTCGAGATGAAGTACTCCAGCACCGACAGGCCTTCGCGGAACGAAGCCTTAATCGGACGCGGGATCGTCTCGTTCTTGGCGTTCGACACCAGACCACGCATACCGGCGATCTGACGCATCTGCATCATGTTTCCTCGGGCACCCGAGTCAACCATCATGAAGATGGGGTTGGTCTTCGGGAAGTTCGCGTTCATCGCCTCGGCGACCTCGTTGGTCGCCTTGGTCCAGATCGCGATGAGCTCCTGAGTGCGCTCTTCCTTCGTGATGAGACCGCGCTCGTACTGCTTCTGGACCTTCTCGTCCTGCGCCTCGTAGCCCGCGACGATCTCCTTCTTCGCCTCGGGAACGACGACGTCGGAGATGGCCACGGTGACACCGGAACGGGTCGCCCAGAAGAAGCCGGACGCCTTCAGGTTGTCGAGCGTCGCCGCCACGATGACCTTGGGGTAGCGCTCGGCCAGGTCGTTGACGATCTCGGAGAGCTGCTTCTTGCCCACCGAGTAGTCGACGAACGGGTAGTCCTCGGGCAGCAGCTCGTTGAAGAGCGCGCGGCCCAGGGTCGTGCGCAGCCGGAAGCTGTCGCCCGCCTGGTACTCGGGCTCGCCCTCCTCGGCCACCGGCGGGGTCCAGCCGCGCGGCGGGATGGTGCCCACCGGGAAGCGGATGTCGACCGGCGACTGCAGCGCCAGCTCGCCGGCGTCGAACGCCATGATCGCCTCGGCGACGGAGCCGAACGCGCGGCCCTCGCCCTTGGTGTCACGGAGCTCACCGTCGGTGGTGAGGAAGAACAGACCGAGGACCATGTCCTGGGTCGGCATCGTCACCGGACGGCCGTCGGCGGGCTTGAGGATGTTGTTCGAGGACAGCATCAGGATGCGGGCCTCGGCCTGCGCCTCCGCGGAGAGCGGCAGGTGGACGGCCATCTGGTCACCGTCGAAGTCCGCGTTGAACGCGGTGCAGACGAGCGGGTGGATCTGGATGGCCTTGCCCTCGACCAGCTGCGGCTCGAAGGCCTGAATGCCGAGGCGGTGCAGGGTGGGAGCACGGTTCAGCAGAACCGGGTGCTCGGCGATGACCTCTTCGAGGACGTCGTACACGACCGTGCGGCCGCGCTCCACCATGCGCTTGGCGCTCTTGATGTTCTGCGCGTGGTTCAGGTCGACCAGGCGCTTCATCACGAACGGCTTGAAGAGCTCCAGCGCCATGGCCTTGGGCAGACCGCACTGGTGCAGCTTCAGCTGCGGGCCGACGACGATGACGGAACGCGCCGAGTAGTCGACTCGCTTACCGAGCAGGTTCTGACGGAAACGACCCTGCTTGCCCTTGAGCATGTCGCTCAGGGACTTCAGCGGGCGGTTACCGGGACCGGTGACCGGGCGACCACGACGACCGTTGTCGAAGAGGGCGTCCACGGCCTCCTGGAGCATGCGCTTCTCGTTGTTCACGATGATCTCGGGCGCACCGAGGTCGAGAAGGCGCTTCAGGCGGTTGTTGCGGTTGATCACGCGGCGGTACAGGTCGTTCAGGTCGGAGGTCGCGAAGCGGCCACCGTCCAGCTGCACCATCGGACGCAGGTCCGGCGGGATGACCGGCACGCAGTCGAGCACCATGCCCTTGGGGCTGTTGCTGGTCTGCAGGAACGCGGAGACGACCTTGAGGCGCTTGAGCGCACGGGTCTTCTTCTGGCCCTTGCCGGTACGGATGATCTCGCGGAGACGCTCGGCCTCCTCCTCGAGGTCGAAGGTCTCCAGGCGCTTCTGCAGCGCCGCGGCACCCATCGAACCGTCGAAGTACGTGCCGAAGCGGTCGCGCAGCTCGCGGTAGAGCAGCTCGTCGCCCTCGAGGTCCTGGACCTTGAGGTTCTTGAAGCGGTTCCACACCTCGTCGAGACGGTCGATCTCGCGCTGGGCGCGGTCGCGCAGCTGCTTCATCTCGCGCTCGGCACCCTCGCGCACCTTGCGGCGCACGTCGGCCTTGGCACCCTCGGCCTCGAGCTCGGCCAGGTCGGTCTCGAGCTTCTTGGCGCGGGCCTCCAGGTCGGAGTCGCGGCGGTTCTCGACCTGCTGACGCTCGACCTGGACGTGCGCCTCGAGGGAGGGCAGGTCGCGGGTACGGCGCTCCTCGTCCACGTACGTGATCATGTACGCGGCGAAGTAGATGACCTTCTCGAGGTCCTTCGGAGCCAGGTCCAGGAGGTAGCCCAGACGGCTCGGGACGCCCTTGAAGTACCAGATGTGGGTGACGGGAGCGGCCAGCTCGATGTGGCCCATCCGCTCACGACGCACCTTGGCGCGAGTGACCTCGACGCCGCAGCGCTCGCAGATGATGCCCTTGAAGCGGACGCGCTTGTACTTGCCGCAGTAGCACTCCCAGTCCCGGGTCGGACCGAAGATCTTCTCGCAGAAGAGCCCGTCCTTTTCCGGCTTGAGGGTGCGGTAGTTGATGGTCTCGGGCTTCTTGACCTCGCCGTGGCTCCACTGACGGATGTCGTCAGCGGTGGCCAGACCGATCCGGAGCTCATCGAAGAAGTTGACGTCGAGCACTATGCGTCAATCCCTCTCAGGGTTGTAAGTCTGTGGTCTGAAACGGGGGTCGCGGGGTCGGTGCGGGGGCTCATCCCTGAGCCCCCGCACCGAAACTCCCGTCAGACCTCTTCGACGCTGCTCGGCTCGCGCCGGGACAGGTCGATGCCGAGCTCCTCCGCTGCGCGGAAGACGTCCTCGTCGGTGTCGCGCATCTCGATGGACATGCCGTCCGAGGACAGCACCTCCACGTTGAGGCACAGGGACTGCATTTCCTTGATGAGCACCTTGAAGGACTCGGGAATGCCGGGCTCGGGGATGTTCTCGCCCTTGACGATGGCCTCGTAGACCTTCACGCGGCCGGTGACGTCGTCGGACTTGATCGTCAGCAGCTCCTGGAGGGCGTAAGCGGCGCCGTACGCCTCCAGCGCCCACACCTCCATCTCACCGAAGCGCTGGCCACCGAACTGAGCCTTACCACCCAGCGGCTGCTGGGTGATCATCGAGTACGGACCGGTCGAACGGGCGTGCAGCTTGTCGTCGACCAGGTGGTGCAGCTTGAGGATGTACATGTACCCGATGGAGATCGGGTCCGGGAACGGCTCACCGGAGCGGCCGTCGAACATCCGCGCCTTGCCGGACGGGAGGACCATGCGGTCACCGTCGCGGTTCGGGATGGTGTGCTCCAGCAGACCCGCGAGCTCGTCCTCGCGCGCACCGTCGAAGACCGGGGTCGCGACGTTGGTACGCGGCTCGACGCGGTCGGCACCGATCGCCTGGAGGCGCTGGGCCCACTCGTCGCCGAGGTTGGAGACGTCCCAGCCCTGGCTGGCGAGCCAGCCGAGGTGGATCTCCAGGACCTGTCCCGGGTTCATTCGGGACGGCACACCCAGCGGGTTCAGGATGATGTCGACCGGAGTTCCGTCCTCGAGGAACGGCATGTCCTCGATCGGAAGGATCTTCGAGATAACACCCTTGTTGCCGTGGCGGCCGGCGAGCTTGTCACCGTCCGTGATCTTGCGCTTCTGCGCCACGTAGACACGAACCAGCTGGTTCACGCCCGGCGGCAGCTCGTCGCCCTCTTCACGGTCGAAGACGCGGACGCCGATGACCTTGCCGATCTCGCCGTGCGGCACCTTCAGGGAGGTGTCACGGACCTCACGGGCCTTCTCACCGAAGATGGCGCGCAGCAGGCGCTCCTCCGGCGTCAGCTCGGTCTCACCCTTGGGCGTGACCTTGCCGACGAGGATGTCGCCGGCGACGACGTCCGCACCGATGCGGATGATGCCGCGCTCGTCGAGGTCGGCGAGGACCTCCTCGGAGACGTTCGGGATGTCCCGGGTGATCTCCTCCGGGCCCAGCTTGGTGTCACGGGCGTCGACCTCGTGCTCCTCGATGTGGATCGAGGAGAGGACGTCGTCCTGCACGAGGCGCTGCGACAGGATGATCGCGTCCTCGTAGTTGTGACCCTCCCAGGGCATGAACGCCACGAGCAGGTTCTTGCCGAGGGCCATCTCGCCCTCTTCGGTCGCGGGACCGTCGGCCAGGACCTGACCGGCGATGATCCGCGCGCCCTCGTCCACGACGACCTTCTGGTTGACAGAAGTGCCCTGGTTGGAGCGGGAGAACTTCGACAGGCGGTACGTGGTGTACGTGCCGTCGTCGTTGGTGATGGTGATGTAGTCCGCGGAGACCTCCTGGACCACACCGTCCTTCTCGGCCTTGAGCACGTCACCGGCGTCGGTGGCGCAGCGGTACTCCATGCCGGTGCCGACGAGCGGCGCCTCGGACTTAATCAGCGGCACGGCCTGACGCATCATGTTCGCGCCCATGAGGGCACGGTTGGCGTCGTCGTGCTCGAGGAACGGGATCATGGCGGTCGCGACCGACACCATCTGGCGCGGCGAGACGTCCATGTAGTCGACGTCCGTGCCGGGCACGTAGTCGACCTCTCCGCCACGACGGCGGACCAGCACGCGGTTCTCGACGAACTGGAACTCGTCGTTCAGCGGCGCGTTGGCCTGCGCGATGACGAAGCGGTCCTCTTCATCGGCGGTCAGGTAGTCGACGTCGTCGCCGACCACACCGTCGACGACCTTGCGGTACGGCGTCTCGATGAAGCCGAACGGGTTGATCCGTCCGTACGAGGCGAGCGAACCGATCAGGCCGATGTTCGGGCCTTCGGGGGTCTCGATCGGGCACATGCGGCCGTAGTGCGACGGGTGCACGTCTCGGACCTCGAAGCCGGCCCGCTCACGGGAGAGACCACCCGGGCCGAGGGCGTTCAGACGACGCTTGTGCGTCAGCCCCGACAGCGGGTTGTTCTGGTCCATGAACTGGGACAGCTGCGACGTACCGAAGAACTCCTTGATCGACGCCACCACGGGGCGGATGTTGATCAGGGTCTGCGGGGTGATCGCCTCGACGTCCTGGGTCGTCATGCGCTCGCGCACGACGCGCTCCATACGGGCGAGACCCGTACGGACCTGGTTCTGGATCAGCTCACCGACGTTACGGATACGGCGGTTGCCGAAGTGGTCGATGTCGTCGGTCTCGACGATGATCTCGCGGCCCGACTCGGCGACCGTCTCGGTCTCACCGGCGTGCAGCTTGACCAGGTACTTGATGGTCGCGATGACGTCGTCGGTGGTGAGCACGCCGGCGTCCAGCGGCTCGTCGGCGCCGAGCTTCTTGTTCACCTTGTAGCGGCCGACCTTCGCGAGGTCGTAGCGCTTCGGGTTGAAGTAGAGGTTCTCGAGCAGCGTCTGAGCGGCCTCGCGCGTGGGCGGCTCGCCCGGGCGCAGCTTGCGGTAGATGTCGAGCAGCGCGTCGTCCTGGCCCTGGGTGTGGTCCTTCTCCAGGGTGGCGCGCATGGACTCGTACTCGCCGAACTCCTCCAGGATCTGCTCGGTCGTCCAACCGAGAGCCTTGAGCAGGACGGTGACGGACTGCTTGCGCTTGCGGTCGATGCGCACACCGACCATGTCGCGCTTGTCGATCTCCATCTCCAGCCAGGCACCCCGGGACGGGATGATCTTGGCGGAGAAGATGTCCTTGTCGGACGTCTTGTCGATGGAGGAGTCGAAGTAGACACCCGGCGAGCGGACCAGCTGGGACACCACGACACGCTCGGTGCCGTTGATGACGAAGGTGCCCTTGTTGGTCATGAGCGGGAAGTCGCCCATGAAGACCGTCTGGGACTTGATCTCGCCGGTCTCGTTGTTGGTGAACTCGGCCGTCACGAAGAGCGGAGCGGCGAACGTGAAGTCGCGCTCCTTGCACTCGTCGATGCTGTTCTTCGGCGGCTCGAAACGGTGGTCGCGGAAAGTCAGCGACATCGACCCGGAGAAGTCCTCGATCGGAGAGATCTCCTCGAAGATCTCCTCCAGACCGGACTTGGTGGGGACGTCCTGACCCGACTCAAGAGCCGCCTCGACCCGACTCTGCCAGGCGGTGTTGCCGAGCAGCCAGTCAAAGCTCTCGGTCTGCAGCGCGAGCAGGTTCGGAACCTCGAGGGGCTCCTTGATCTTTGCAAAGGAGATGCGCAGCGGGGCGGTGCTTGCGCCGTTGTTCGTATTCGCGGTCGAGGCGTTGCGCGAGGCGGCCAAGAGGGGGTCCTTCCGAGGGCTCGGACTCACTACGCGCGTACCGGTCCCAAGCCGTGCAGAGGGAAGATAAGCCCTGGTCAGGGCCGAATCAGTCCACTGTGCTCAAGCGAGGGCATGCCCCTGGTGACGGGCAGGGAGCAGCTAACAGGCAGCGCAAAGGGACAGTGTAGCCAGAAGGCCCACTGATGTCCAGTGCGGGTTTTTAGACACCCTCGTTGTTCTCAACCGTTCACTGTGTGCGGCATGCCCTGTACGCGGAGCGCACATCCTTACTGCCCTCTTCGCCGTCGATCCATGCCTCGGAATCGGATCGTGTTGTGACGACGCGTCCTGAGAATTGCGCGCTGCGTGCTGTTCGTCAAGGCCCCCTCTTGGCCGAACAGGGGTGGCGCCAGGCACAACGAAGATCACCATACTCCGCGCGACCGACAGTGCAAGGCACCCTCGGCCTGCGTGCCAGACAACGCCGAAAGGCGACCACCCAACTGGGTGATCGCCCTTCGGTACGTCGGTGTTACAGCTCCCGGGGGAGCAGTTTTCACCGCAGAAGAGTCGGCAGACTCGAAGAGGTCTTACTTGACCTCGACGGAGGCACCGGCGCCCTTGAGGGACTCGGCGGCCTTCTCAGCGGCCTCCTTGGTGACCTTCTCGAGGACCGGCTTCGGGGTGCCGTCGACGAGGTCCTTGGCCTCCTTGAGGCCCAGGGAGGTGAGCTCGCGCACGACCTTGATGACCTGGATCTTCTTCTCGCCGGCGCCGGTGAGGATGACGTCGAACTCGTCCTGCTCCTCGGCAGCCTCGGGGGCGGCGCCACCGGCGGCGGGGCCGGCGACGGCGACGGCCGCGGCGGCGGTGACGTCGAACTTGTCCTCGAAGGCCTTCACGAACTCGGAGAGCTCGATGAGGGTCATCTCCTCGAACTGGGCGAGCAGGTCTTCCTGGCTGAGCTTCGCCATGATGGGCGATCCTTCCACTAAATCGGCTGGTGCCGGTTGTCCATGTAGGCGGGCGTACTGTCGGCCCGCTTCGACCGTCGCCTCAGGCGGCGGTCAAGGTGCGAGCCGAATTACTCGGCACCGCCCTGCTCGGCCTGCTTGGCCCGAAGCGCCTCCGCGGTGCGGACGAACTTCGACGGGAGCGCCTGGAGGACCTGAGCAGTCTGCGTCTGCTTGCCCTTGAACGCACCGGCCAGCTTGCTGAGCAGAACCTCGCGGGACTCGAGGTCCGCGAGCTTCTTGATCTCGTCGGCGGACAGCGCCTTGCCGTCAAGGACACCGCCCTTGATGACGAGGTTGGGGTTGTCCTTGGCGAAGTCACGAAGACCCTTCGCCGACTCCACCGGGTCACCGGTGACGAAGGCAACCGCCGTCGGACCGTTGAACAGGTCGTCGAGCGTGTCGATCCCGGCCGCGTTGGCCGCGATCTTGGTCAGCGTGTTCTTCACCACGGCGTACTCGGAGTTCTCACCGAGCGAACGGCGCAGCTGCTTGAGCTGGGCCACGGTGAGACCCCGGTACTCGGTCAGCACGGCGGCGTTCGAGCTGCGGAACTTGTCCGTGAGCTCGGCTACCGCGGCAGCCTTGTCGGGCGTCGGCATAGAGCGTCGGCCTCCTTCCGGGTGATGAGGACCGCTCAGAAGGGGCCGACAAAACAAAACGCCCCAGCGCAGGCGCTTGGGGCGTGAGCTCGACCTGTACGGACGGATCCGGACGGGAGCACTTCCTCAGTCACCTGCGCGGGTCGTCCGCAGTTTCAGCGGATCCTTCGGCCACCGCACCCTCTTGCGAGAACACAGCGACGACCAGCGGTCTTTGGCTTCTTCGGAAGAGTACGGGAACGGGGCCGCGTCAAGCAAATCAGCCCTGGAGAGCGCCCTCGCCGAGCTTCCCGACCGACTTCATGAGGTCGAAGGTCTCTCCCGCGGGCGGGGTCTCGACCTTCACGGCGGCCCCGTAGTCCGAGAACGTCTCCGAGATCTCGACCGGTCCCTGCGAGCTGCCCATGGTGACGTCCATCCGGACCGGCAGATCGTCCTTGTTCACCCACAGCTCGGTGTCGTAGTCCTTGATCCCGGCCTTCTTGACGTTCTTCAGGAGGCTGCTGCGCTCGTCCGCGCCGAGGACCTTCAGAGAGTCGTTCGACTTCATCATCTCCTCGACCGTCAGCGTGCCCTTGTAGTGCTCGGTCCGCTCGCCGTCGACGGTGGCGGAGCCCAGGTGCTTCAGGTTGGGCGAGTCGAGAAGGACGGCGATCTGCCGCGCCGGGTCCTGCTCCATGCTGCTCAGGCCGCCCGCCTGCGCGCCGAGGCCGGCGAGGTCCAGCTTCATCCAGCGCTTGCCGTCGGTCTTCCGGGCGGCGGCCGCGCCCCCGTCCACGTACATGACGTCGTCCTGCATGATCATGCGGACGGTGCTCGGCATGTCCATCCCGCCGGCGCCGACGCCCGAGCCCTTCATGGTCATATCCATGACGGTCGGGTTCCAGCCCATGGTGCCGGAGAGCTTCATGGTGCCGCCGCCGAGTGACGACGGCGTCTTCATCACCATCGTGACCTTGGCGGACCTGGCCTCGGCGGTCTTCTTGTACGCGGCCGTGAGCGCCTGCGACGCGGCCTGGTGGCCGCCGGACTCGGACGCGGACTTCGAGCCGCTCGCGCCGGAGCCGCCGTCGCACGCCACGGCTCCCGCGCACAGCAGTGCGGTCGCGGCGACGGCGCCGACCGTGCGTCGTACGACAACAGTCATCTCAGAACCACCCCTTGGAACGCGTGTACCCCTCGCACCCTAGGGGACGCCTCAAACAGTCGTCCGGTTTCAGCCGCCCGCGGCCACGTCGGCGAAGTCGACGGTGTCGTGGGCGGGCGGCCGCTCGGCCGCGGCGGGGGCGCCGTAGTCGCTGTAGTGGACGGTGACGGTGAACTCGCCCTCGCGGTAGGCCCGTTGGACCAGGAAGTGGCGGGCGTCGAGCCACACCTCCAGGCGCTGCTTCCCCGCGGTCCCCCGGTAGTGGGTGGTCGCGGTGCCGCGCACGGTCGCCCGCCCCACCCGGTGGACGTCGTCGGCCGCGCCGAGCGTCTTCAGAGCCTCGGCCGGGGTGAGGTCACCGGCCGTGTCGTACGGGTGCCGGATCCAGTGCCTGCCGTCCTGCCCGGCGGCGAAGGCGTCCGTCATCCGCGTGTAGTAGGCGTCGGGCAGGAAGCGGGTCTGGGACGGGTCGCCGCCCAGCCTCCTCGTGGAGGCGGCCAGTTCGCCGCCGGTGACCCGGACGGTCACCGTGCCCTCGACGCCGCGGGACCAGCTGAGGGTGCCGGTGGAGCGCGAGGAGAGGGTGCCACCGGTGCGCATCGTCGCGTCGACGCGGGCCGAGCCGGCCGCCGTGACCTTCTGGCGGGCGGTGCGCAGCGCGTCGGCCGCCGCGTCGTCGGTACCGGCGTCCCGTGCGCCGCCGCAGGCCGTGAGCAGTGCGCCCACGGTGGCCAGCACCACCAGTCGTCCGTGCCTCATCCGCTCCCCCGGGTCGATCACCGCGACGCTAGCGCAGCCCGCCCGTGGGCGGGCCGGAAAAGAGGAACGGGCCCCGCACCTCGAAAGGTGCGGGGCCCGTAGCCGACTTCAGCGAGCCTGTGGGGCTCAGACCGCGGCCGGGTCCTCCTCGACGAGGAGGTTGCGGGTGCGGTTCGGGTCGACCGGAACGCCGGGGCCCATCGTGGTGGCGATGGCGGCCTTCTTGATGTAGCGACCCTTGGCGGCGGACGGCTTCAGACGAAGGATCTCGTCGAGGGCCGCGCCGTAGTTCTCCACCAGCTTGGTGTCGTCGAAGGACACCTTGCCGATGATGAAGTGCAGGTTCGAGTGCTTGTCGACGCGGAACTCGATCTTGCCGCCCTTGATCTCGTTCACGGCCTTGGCCACGTCCGGGGTCACGGTGCCGGTCTTCGGGTTCGGCATCAGGCCACGCGGACCGAGCACGCGGCCGAGGCGGCCGACCTTGCCCATGAGGTCCGGGGTGGCGACAACGGCGTCGAACTCGTTCAGGCGCTGGCCCTTGGAGATCTCGTCGATGAGCTCGTCGGAGCCGACGATGTCGGCGCCGGCGGCCTCCGCGGCCGCAGCACGGTCACCGGTCGCGAAGACCAGGACCCGGGCGGTCTTGCCGGTGCCGTGCGGGAGGTTCACGGTGCCACGGACCATCTGGTCGGCCTTGCGCGGGTCAACGCCCAGGCGGAAGGCGACCTCGACGGTGCCGTCGAACTTCGTCGCGGAGGTCTCCTTGGCGAGACGGATCGCCTCGAGCGGGGCGTAGAACTTGTCCCGGTCGATCTTGGCGTCCGCAGCGCGGAGAGTCTTGCTGCGCTTGCTCACTACTGCTCCTGTGTGTGTCTGAGGAGTCGTGGTGCGGGCCGAGCAGGCCCTACCACGGTGTTCTGCCTACGAGGGGCTGCGAAAGCTGGGATCAGCCCTCGACCGTGATGCCCATGGAACGGGCGGTGCCGGCGATGATCTTCGACGCGGCGTCCAGGTCGTTGGCGTTGAGGTCGGCCATCTTGGTGGTGGCGATCTCGCGGACCTGGGCGTCGGTGATCTTGGCGACCTTGGTCTTGTGGGGCTCGCCGGAGCCCTTCTCGACACCAGCGGCCTTGAGGATCATCTTCGCGGCCGGCGGGGTCTTGGTGATGAAGGTGAACGAGCGGTCCTCGTAAACCGTGATCTCCACCGGGATGACCCAGCCACGCTGCGACTCGGTCGCGGCGTTGTAGGCCTTGCAGAACTCCATGATGTTGACACCGTGCTGGCCCAGCGCGGGACCGACCGGCGGGGCCGGGTTGGCAGCGCCGGCCTGGATCTGGAGCTTGATGAGCCCCGTGACCTTCTTCTTCTTGGGAGGCATGTGCTCTCTCTCCGGGTCTTAGTGAGAGTGTTCAGCCGCCACCCGTGCACGATGATCGTCCAGATCATCCGGATGGAGGCATACCGCACAACGATAACGGGTATCCATGCGCGGCTAAAAACCGAGCAGGTCAGACAGGCTTTTGAGAGCCCATCTGACCTGTTCGGAAGCTATGTGCCCAGATGCTGCTGGGAGGTACTAGTTCTTCTGGATCTGGTCGAAGCTGAGCTCGACCGGGGTCTCGCGGCCGAAGATCTCGACGAGGCCCTTGACCTTCTTCGAGTCGGCGTTGATCTCGTTGATCGTGGCCTGCAGCGTGGCGAACGGGCCGTCGGTGACGGTGACCGAGTCGCCCACCTCGAAGTCCAGGACCTCGACGGTGACCTTGCGAGCCGGAGCCGGCTTGCCCTCGGCCTCGGCGGCCTCACGGGCGGCCTTCTCCTCGGCCTCCGGGGCGAGCATCTTGACGATCTCGTCCAGGGTCAGCGGGTACGGGTCGTACGCGTTGCCCACGAAGCCGGTGACGCCGGGGGTGTTGCGGACGACGCCCCAGGACTCGTTCGTCAGATCCATGCGGACGAGAACGTAACCGGGCAGCTTGTTCTGCCGGACGTTCTTGCGCTCGCCGTTCTTGATCTGGACGATTTCCTCTTCGGGAACCTCGGCCTGGTAGATGAACTCCTCGACGTTCAGCGAGACGGCACGCTGCTCCAGGTTGGCCTTCACGCGCTTCTCGTAGCCCGCGTAGGTGTGGATGACGTACCACTCGCCGGGCAGACCACGCAGCTCGTCGCGGAGAGCGGTCACCGGGTCGACCGGCTCCTGCTCCTCCTCGGGCTCCTCGTCGGCGGCCTCGGCCGTCTCGGGCGACTCGTCGGAGTCGGTCTCGTCGTCGCTCTCGGTGTCGTCGTCCGCGTCGGCGGCCTCGACCTCGACAGCGGCTTCCTCGGCGGGCTCACCGGCGGCGATGTCGGCAGCCTCGGCCTGGTCCGGGTCCTCGGCGTCCGCCGCCTCGACGATGTCGAGCTGGTCCTCCACGGACTCCGCGTCGTCCGCGCGCGGCTCGACGGCGTCGTTCAGGTTCGGGTCAGACACGGTGGCTGCTTCTTCCTGGATACAAGGGGGTGGAACACGCGAAAGGGGCGCCGAAGAGGCGCCCTCCGCATTTCGGCTCAGCCGAAGACGTACTTCACGAGGTGGCTGAACCCATAGTCAATCACGGTGACGAGACCGATCATGATGACGACGAAGACGATCACAACCGTCGTGTACGTCGAGAGCTGGCTGCGCGACGGCCAGACGACCTTGCGGAGCTCAGCGATGATCTGGCGGTAGAAGAGCGCGAGACGGCCGAAGGGGCCCTTCTTGCCGCGCTTGCCGCCCTTCTTCCGAGCCTTCTTCGACTCGGGGGCCTCATCCTCGGCATCAGGCATGTCGATGGAGCCCACGGCGTCCGTCACTCGTCCTCACCTGATTCCGGGTCGTGGCCGTGCCGCGCCCGGTTGAGCCGCACAGCCGTGCAATGCAGTACGTACATGCGCACACATCCTGGCGAAGGTGTGTGTAGCAGGGCCGGAGGGACTTGAACCCCCAACCGCTGGTTTTGGAGACCAGTGCTCTACCAATTGAGCTACGACCCTTTGTTTCCCCCAACGTACCGCATCCGCCGAACCGCACGGAGTGCGGTTGGAAAGTGCGGCCGGTGAAGGCCAACGAGCAGTGAGTGTACGTGCTTCGCGGCCCTCCGTCGAACGAACAAGGACGGGAAGTCGATCAACGGTGGATCCGGTGGTCTTGGAAACCCGTGTGCCGGGCGGGTTTCCGGTCTGGAACGATGGGGTTATGAGCGCTGCAACTCCTTCTCCTTCCGCTGGTGGTTCCTCCCCTACCGGGCGCCGGGTCTCCGCCCGTGTCGGCTCGATCTCCGAGTCCGCGACCCTCGCGGTCGACGCCAAGGCCAAGGCCCTCAAGGCCGCCGGGCGTCCGGTGATCGGCTTCGGCGCCGGTGAACCCGACTTCCCGACGCCGGACTACGTGGTCGAGGCGGCCATCGAGGCCTGCAAGAACCCGAAGTTCCACCGCTACACGCCGGCCGGCGGGCTGCCCGAGCTGAAGTCGGCGATCGCCGCGAAGACGCTGCGCGACTCCGGCTACGAGGTCGACGCCTCGCAGATCCTGGTGACCAACGGCGGCAAGCAGGCCATCTACGAGGCGTTCGCCGCGATCCTGGACCCGGGCGACGAGGTCATCGTCCCGGCGCCGTACTGGACCACGTACCCGGAGTCGATCCGGCTCGCGGGCGGCGTGCCGGTGGAGGTCGTGGCCGACGAGACGACCGGATACCGCGTCTCCGTCGAGCAGTTGGAGGCCGCGCGCACCGAGCGCACCAAGGTCGTGCTCTTCGTGTCGCCGTCGAACCCGACGGGCGCCGTGTACAGCGAGGCCGACGCCGAGGCGATCGGCCGCTGGGCCGTGGAGCACGGGCTGTGGGTCATGACGGACGAGATCTACGAGCACCTCGTCTACGGGGACGCGAAGTTCACCTCGCTGCCCGCGATCCTGCCCGAGCTGCGCGACAAGTGCATCGTGGTCAACGGTGTGGCGAAGACGTACGCGATGACCGGCTGGCGCGTGGGGTGGATCATCGGCCCGAAGGACGTCGTGAAGGCCGCGACGAACCTTCAGTCGCACGCGACGTCGAACGTCTCCAACGTGGCGCAGGCGGCCGCGCTCGCCGCCGTCTCCGGTGACCTGACCGCCGTCGAGGAGATGAAGAAGGCCTTCGACCGGCGTCGTCAGACGATCGTGCGGATGCTCAACGAGATCGACGGCGTGCTCTGCCCGGAGCCCGAGGGTGCCTTCTACGCGTACCCGTCGGTGAAGGAGCTGCTCGGCAAGGAGATCCGCGGCAAGCGCCCGCAGACCTCGGTCGAGCTGGCCGCGCTCATCCTGGAGGAGGCCGAGGTCGCCGTGGTTCCGGGCGAGGCCTTCGGCACGCCGGGCTACCTGCGCCTCTCGTACGCGCTGGGCGACGAGGACCTCGTCGAGGGTGTCTCCCGGATGCAGAAGCTGCTGGCCGAGGCCCGCGACTGAGCCGGATTCCCGTGGGCGGGCCGTCTCCTTCTTAAGGAGGCGGCCCGTTTCTTCGTTCGGGCGAGCCCCCGAAGGTGGAAAGCCGCTACCGGTACTACAGGTACGTACGGCAGGATCTTGGGATGGAGCGTGAAGGACGTGATGTACGTCAGTTGCCCAAGGCCCATCTGCATCTGCATTTCACCGGGTCGATGCGGCCCACGACCCTGCTGGAGCTCGCGGACAAGTACGGGGTGCGGCTGCCCGAGGCGCTGACCGGGGCGGAACCGCCGAAGCTGCGGGCCACGGACGAGCGCGGCTGGTTCCGGTTCCAGCGGCTCTACGACGCGGCGCGGTCCTGCCTGCGGGAGCCCGAGGACATCCAGCGGCTGGTGCGGGAGGCCGCCGAGGAGGACATCGCCGACGGGTCGGGGTGGCTGGAGATCCAGGTCGACCCGACGTCGTACGCGCCCAGACTGGGCGGGCTGATCCCCGCGCTGGAGATCATCCTGGACGCCGTGGACAGCGCCTCGCGCGAGACCGGGCTCGGGATGCGCGTGCTGGTGGCCGCGAACCGGATGAAGCACCCGCTGGACGCCCGTACGCTGGCGCGGCTCGCGGTCCGGTACGCGGACCGGGGCATCGTCGGTTTCGGGCTCTCCAACGACGAACGGCGCGGGATGGCGCGGGACTTCGACCGGGCCTTCGCCATCGCGCGCGAGGGCGGGCTGCTGTCCGCGCCGCACGGTGGCGAGCTGACGGGCCCCTCGTCGGTGCGCGACTGCCTGGACGACCTGGAGGCCCACCGGATCGGGCACGGGGTGCGGGCCGCCGAGGATCCGCGGCTGCTGCGGCGGCTCGCCGAGTCCGGGGTCACCTGCGAGGTCTGCCCGGCGTCGAACGTCGCGCTCGGTGTCTACGAGAAGCCGGCGGACGTGCCGCTGCGCACGCTCTTCGACGCCGGAGTGCCGATGGCGCTCGGCGCCGACGACCCGCTGCTGTTCGGCTCGCGCCTCGCCGCCCAGTACGAGCTGGTGCGCCGCCACCACGGGTTCACGGACGCCGAACTGGGCGAGCTGGCCCGGCAGTCGATCCGTGGCTCCGCGGCGCCCGAGGAGGTCAAGGAGAAGCTCCTGGGCGGCGTGGAGGACTGGCTGGCCGCGTGAGGCGGGTCAGGCGATCCCGGTGAGCAGCGTGTGCGCGATGCTCGCGGCGAACTCGTCGACCGGCTGCGGCGGTTTGCCGTCGGGCGACATGTCGTAGGCGAAGGCGCGCTGCGCGCAGGCGCCCAGGAGGAGGGACGCGGCCGCGTACGTGTCGGCGTCCGCGCCGATGCGGCCCGCCCGCTGTTCGGCCCGCAGATAGGCGTCGAGTCCCTGGATCGGCTTGTGCGGGCCCTTGCCCAGTTCGCGCATCACCTCTTCGTGGCGGCGCTTGAGCTTGGGCTCCGCGTACAGGGACGCGGCCATCGGGAAGGTCTGCTCGTAGAAGAGGGCCGCTTCGACGGCGATGTCCCTGAGGTTCTCCTCGACCGTGCGGCCGGAGTCGCCCACGCCGTCCGCGAGGAGGCGGCCCAGGAGTGAACCCAGCTTCGGAAGGCGCTCGTTGAGCACCGTCACGAAGAGCTCCTCCTTGTTGGCGAAGTACTTGTAGAGCGCCGCCTCGGAGCATCCCGCCGCCTGTGCGATCGCCTTGGTGGTGGTGCGGGCGAGGCCGATGCTCAGCATGAGTTCGTGAGCGGCTTCGACGATGCGGACGCGGGCCGGCTTCTGGTCCATGCGGGTTCCAACCAACCTTGACGCGGGGGTGAGTACTCACTCACTCTAAGGGTGAGCGGGGGTGAGTGAGTACTCACCCACTCCTCTTCCACGCGAGTGACCGAACCTGGAGGTACGTCATGAAGCTAACGGTTTTCGGTGCGACGGGCGGCATCGGGCAGGAGATCGTCCGGCAGGCCCTGGACGCCGGGCACGCGGTGACGGCGGTGGTGCGCGACCCCGCGCGGTTCACCGTGACCGGCGAGCGCCTGGAGGTGTTCCGTGCCGACCTGTCGGACCCCGAGTCGCTGCGCCCGGCCGTCGCGGGACGGGACGCGGTCCTCTCCGGACTCGGCGCCCGCCGCCGGTCGGACGCGGGCATCGCGACGATGCTGACCCGGTCGGTGCTGCGCGCCATGGAGGCGGAGGGCGTCCGGCGGCTGCTCGTGGTCAGCGCGGGCCCGGTGGGCCCGCAGCCTCCCGGGTCCCCGTTCGCCGACCGCCTGATGATCGGGCTCGTCGGCGTCGCCCTGAAGCCGGTGTACGTCGATCTGGCCGCCATGGAGGCCGAGCTGGCGGGCAGCGCGACCGACTGGACGTCGGTGCGCCCGCCCCGGCTCCAGGACAAGCCGCTGACGGGCTCCTACCGGAAGGTCGTGGGCGGCTTCCCGCGCTCGGGCCGCTTCATCGCCCGCGCGGACGTGGCGCACGCGATGCTGGCGATGACGGACGACCCGGCGACGGTGAAGCAGGGCGTGGGGGTGGCCTACTGAGGCTCACACCGCGCCGGCGTCCCCCGGCGTCAGGGTCTTCCGGCGCAGCTCCGCGGCGGTGCGCTCGATGTCGGCGTGGCTCACGCCCTCGGCGCTGACCAGGACCGTTCCGAAGCTGCCGCGGTCGGCCCAGGTGCAGGCACCCTGGGGGGCGCCCTTGAGGAACGAGCGGAACGTCAGGCACTGGACACGGCCGCCCAGCTCCCCCGGCGCGGCGCGCCAGGCCCCGGTGACCTGCGCCCCGGTCATCTCGATGCCCTCGCGGAAGACGCCGGTGACGTCCGCGGGCTCGACGTCGTGCAGATCGCCCGTGAAACCGAACAGCAGCACGGCGGGCTGCGCGGAGCCCTCCTCCCCGTACGCGGCGAGCAGTCGGTCGGTCGGACGGGGCATCGATTCCTGGGACAGGAGCGCGGCGTAGATGTTCAGCACCGGGCTGTCGCCGAGCTGCGGCAGGCCGTGGAACGTCCGCGGCACCGCGGCCGCGTAGTGCGGATAGGCCACGCTGCGGGAGTAGCTCCACGCCGCCGAGCCCACCGCCGACGCCACCAGGACCAGCGCCGCGCAGGCCGCCACCGCCTTCTGCCGGGAACTCACCGGCGGGATGTCGGGCGCGCCCGGCGCGGGCTCCCGGTGCTCGACCGGCAGTCCGGCCGGGGCCCGCCGGCGCGCGCGGCGCAGCAGGGTCCGTTCCTGGCGCACGGGGGCGGACAGCAGGAAGACGGCGAGCAGGAGCCAGGACGGTAGTTCGAACGCCGTCACCGTGAGGAGCAGTGCGGAGGCGGCCACGGCCAGCAGCAGCGCCACCGCGTACGGATGGCTCAGCACCACGCGCGCGGGTGCCGCGACGGGCCGGGCCAGCTCGGCCAGCGTCGCGGCGCGCACGGCGAGGCGCCGGTCGTGCGGCCATGCGGCGGCGGCCTGCGCGGCCTCCTCGGCGGCGGCCGTCGGGGCGACACCCGTGAGCAGCACGGTACGGGCGTCATGGCGCTGGATCTGCGCCTCGGAGGGCGGCCTGGGCACGGGGGCGCCACCGGCCTGCCGTGCCTGCGGGGAGTCCGGGGCCAGCTCGGCCAGCCGCTCCGCCGCCGCCCGCCCGCGCGACTGCCGCCCCGGGTGCTCCAGTCCGTCGCAGGCCTGCCCGAACGCGGCATACGCGGCGAGCAGGTCCAGATCGTCCGGGTGGGCGTCGAGACCGGCCCGGTAGGCGCGCTCCGCCTCGGCGTCGTGATCGTCGTCGTCCTCGGCCTCGTGGGCGCGGGCGAGGACGAGGTACAGGCCCGGTCGCGGCCCGTGCTCGTCGAGGCCCGTCGTCGCCTCGGCCCGGGCGGCTTTCAACTCCCCCGCGCGCAGCAGTCGTTCGGCGCGCTCGTACTCGGGCAGCACGGACTGCCCGCTGGTCTCCTGCATCTGTGGTCCCCACCCCTGATGTGCGTGTCGAACAACTTGTCGACGCCGTCACTATCAGGGGCGGACCCCTACCAGGTCAATGTCTGAAAACCGCAGCTCAGAGACGGACGCCGACGGTGACCGGTTCGTTGACGAGGGTCACGCCGAAGGCGTCCCTGACGCCCGCCACGACCTCGCGGGCCAGCGTCAGCAGGTCCTCGGTGGTGGCCCCGCCGCGGTTGGTGAGGGCGAGGGTGTGCTTGGTGGAGATACGGGCCGGCCCGCTGCCGTAGCCCTTGGTGAAGCCCGCCTTGTCGATGAGCCAGGCCGCGGAGGTCTTCGTCAGCCCCTCCCCCGCCGGGAACGCGGGCGCCTTCGCGTCGGGGCCCAGACGTTCGGCCACGCGCGCGTGGAACGCCGCGAACTCCTCGTCGTCGAGGATCGGGTTGGTGAAGAACGACCCGGCCGACCAGGTGTCGTGGTCCTCCGGATCGAGCACCATGCCCTTGCCGGCGCGCAGCTTCAGAACGGTCTCGCGGGCGGTCACGGCCGGGACCCGGTCACCCGCCTCGACGCCGAGGGTGCGCGCGGTCTCCGGGTACTTGACGGGCGCGCTGAGGCCGCCCGCGTCCTCCAGCTCGAACCGCACGCGCAGCACCACATAGCGATCGGGTTCGGCCTTGAAGCGGCTGTGCCGGTACGAGAAGGCGCACTCGGCGTTCGGGATCGTGACGGTCTCGCCCGCCTCGCGGTCGTAGGCGATCACCTCGGTGATCGTGGCGGAGACCTCCTGGCCGTACGCGCCGACGTTCTGGATCGGGGTCGCGCCCGCGGAGCCGGGGATCCCGGCGAGGCACTCGATGCCCGCGAGGCCGGCCTCCACGGTGCGGCGCACGGCGTCCGTCCACACCTCACCGGCGGCCAACTCCAGCTTCGTACCGTCGAGTTCGAAGCCCTCGGTGGCGATCCGCAGGGCGGTGCCCGCGAAACCGGCGTCGCCGATGACGAGGTTGCTGCCGCCGCCGACGATCAGCAGCGGGGTGCCGGTGGCGTCGGCCTCGCGCACCGCGTCGATCACCTCGGCGTCGGTGGTCGCGGTGAGCAGCCGGGTGGCGGGCCCGCCGAGCCGGAAGGTGGTCAGGGGGGCGAGAGGGGCGTCGTGGAGTTCCTGCACGCGCTCCAGGGTACGAGAACGGCCCCGCCGCGCCGACGGGGCCGTGTCCTTGCCGGGTCTCACCGGAACCGCCGCAGGGCGTCCTCCCAGTCGAGGGGCAGGTCGCCGGCGGGCGCCTTCCAGGTGAGGAACTCCGAGTCCTTCATCTGTCCGCGCAGGCCCCCGGCGGCGGGCCCGTGCGGTGCGGAGGCCGCGAAGTCCTTCAGCGCCTCGCGCGACTCCCAGGCGGACAGCGTCCAGAAGGTCCGCTTGAGGGGCGCCGCCTTCAGGGTGGCTCCGTAGGCGCCGGGGGCGCGCCCCACCTGGCGCCAGACGGTGGGCGTACGGGCGAAGAACTTCAGGGCGCCCCACAGGGTGCGGGTCTCGAAGCGCGAGGCGAAGACGAGCACCTCGGCCCCCTCGGGCGGCGGGTTCGGCGTGGTCCGGGGCAGGGTCGGCATGACGTGCTCCTTCGACGACGGACTTCGACTACGGACATGGGCTACGGGCGCGTACCGGTTCCGTACGAGGTGGGGCTGTCAGGCGTTCTCGAGGACCTTGACCGGCTCCAGTGCCGCGTCGGCCGTGCGCCGGGTGCCGGGGATGGCCAGGGCGGCGGCTCCCGCGACGGCGACCAGGGCGGCGCCCACCCACAGCGCGGGCTGGATGCCGTCGACGAAGCTCTTCGCGGAGTCGTAGCCGCCCTGCGCCGAGAAGATCGACGCCATGATCGCGATACCGAGCGCGCCGCCGACCTCGCGCAGCGCGTTGTTGGAGCCGGAGGCGATGCCCTGCTCCTCGGGGCGGACGCTGGCCATGACCAGGTTCGAGGCCGGGGCGAAGTACAGGGCCATGCCGACGCCGCTGACGATCAGGGCCGGCAACTGGGCCGCGTACGAGACGTCCACGGAGATCACGGCGGCGAACCAGGCGAGCCCGAGCGCCTGGAGGAACAGTCCGGCGGCGGCGATGGTGCGGCCGCTGATCCGGTCGGAGAGATACCCGGCGATCGGCGCGACCAGCATCGGCATGCCGGTCCAGGGCAGCATCCGCAGGCCCGCCTCGGTGGGCGAGTAGCCGAGGACGCCCTGGAGGAACTGGCTGAGCAGGAAGATCGAGCCGAACATGCCGAGGAACATCAGCATGCTCGCGGCGTTGATCCCCGCGAAGGCGCGGGAACGGAAGAGCCGCATGGGGAGCATGGGGTTCTCGGCGCGGATGCCGTGGAGGACGAACCCGACGAGGAGGGCGCCGCCCGCGAACAGGCCGGTGAGGACGACGGTGTCGCTCCAGCCGACGATGGGCGCGCGGACCAGGCCGTAGACGATGCCGAAGAGGCCGCCGCTGGCGAGCAGGGTGCCGGTGAGGTCGAGCGGGGCGCCGGTGCCGTGCGACTCCTTGAGGCGCAGCCGCGCGAGGGGCAGCAGGGCGAGGCCCACCGGGACGTTCAGCCAGAAGATCCAGTGCCAGGACACGTGTTCGGTGAGGGTGCCGCCGATGAGCGGCCCGGAGGCGACGGCGAGCCCGTTCGCCGCGCCCCAGATGCCGAACGCCATCCCGCGCTTGGCGGCCGGGACGGCGGCGCTGAGCAGCGTCAGGGTGAGCGGCATCATGATCGCGCCGCCGACGCCCTGCACCGCGCGGGCGGCGATCAGCGCGTCGATCCCGGTGGACATCGCCGCGGCGGCCGAGGCTCCGGTGAAGATGACGATGCCGATGAGGAAGAGCCGCCTGCGGCCGAACCGGTCGCCGAGCGCGGCGCCGAACATCAGCAGCACGGCGAAGGTCAGCGTGTACGCGCTGACCGTCCACTCCAGGTCGTCGAGGGCGCCGCCGAGATCCTGGCGGATGGACGGCAGGGCCGTGGTGACGACGAGATTGTCGAGGGCCGCCATGAATCCGGCGACGCTGGTGATGACGAGGGCCCAGACCGCTCCCCCGCGCGATGCTTCCGGTGCCGTTGGTTGGGACATCTTTCCCCCTGAAAGATCCGCTGGAGTTCCGAAGATTAGTTATTGATGACTAACTTTGGTGGCCGCAAAAAGGCGGCCTTCCGCACTCGCCGCGCTCACTCCGGCTTGCCGCAGCCGGTCCAGACCCGGTGCCCGGGCGGAAAGCCCATCGAGACCAGGACGTTGATCAGCATTCCGTAGGAGAGGAACTGGGTCGTCTGCTCGGTGTCGGCCCCCAGGGCGAGCAGGACCGTGTCGTACATCTCCGTCCACGCCCCGCGCAGCTCCTCGCCGAACTCCGGGTCACCGGCCGCCTCGGCGGCGGCCACGGCCACGTAGATCTGCATCTGCATGAGCAGCATGTCCGGGTCGTCGGCGATGAGCGACAGATACGCGCCGCCCAGCACCTCCTCGACCTCCTCGGGAGCGACCCCTTCGGCGGCTTTGCGGAACACCTCGGTGGTGCTCTCGCAGCAGCGCCGGGCCGCGGCGAGGAAGATCGCCCGCTTGCCCGGGAAGAGCCGGAAGAGGTACGGCTGTGAGACACCCACCCGCTTGGCGATCGCCTCGGTCGAGGTGCCGTTGTACCCACCCCGCGCGAACTCGGTGATCGCCGCGCGGATGACGCTCTCGCGCCGCTCCTCCGCACTCATCCTGACCATGCGAGTAAGTTAGTGGCCAATCACTATCTAAGTCAACCCCGGGTACGCGTAAGGGGCGCCCCGCCATGGAGAGCGCCCCTTACTTGCACCTACGCAGGCACGATCAGACCAGCTGAACGACCGCCCGGGACATCCCGAGCACCTTCTGCCCGGCGCTCGTGGCGACCAGGTCGACCCGGACCCGGTTGTCGTCGAGCTTGGCCGCGACCTTGGCGCTGACCTCGATCTCGGCGCCCTTGTCGTCGTTCGGCACGATCACCGGCTTGGTAAACCGCACGCCGTACTCGACGACGGCGGCCGGGTCCCCGACCCAGTCGGTGACCACGCGGATCGCCTCGGCCATCGTGAACATGCCGTGCGCGATGACGTCCGGCAGACCGACCTCGACCGCGAACTTCTCGTTCCAGTGGATCGGGTTGAAGTCACCGGAGGCGCCGGCGTACTGCACCAGCGTGGCGCGCGTCACCGGGAACGTCTGCGCGGGCAGCTCGACGCCGACCTCGACGTCCGCGTACGTGATGGTCGTAGCCATGGTCAGGCCCCCTCTGCGGCGCGCGAGACGAGCTTGGTCCAGGCGGTGACGACGTGCTCACCGTTCTCGTCGTGCACCTCACCGCGCACATCGATGATGTCGTTGCCCGCGAGTGACTTGATCGCCTCGATGGTCGATGTCACGGAGAGTAGGTCCCCGGCCCGCACCGGACGGCTGTAGGCGAACTTCTGGTCGCCGTGCACCACCCGGCTGTAGTCGAGCCCGAGCTCAGGGTCGTGGACGACATCGCCGGCGGCCTTGAACGTGATGGCAAACACAAAGGTCGGCGGGGCGATCACGTCGGGGTGGCCGAGCGCCTGGGCCGCCGCGCGGTCGGCGTAGGCGGGGTTGGCGTCCCCCACGGCCTCGGCGAACTCGCGGATCTTCTCCCGGCCGACTTCGTACGGGGCGGTGGGCGGGTAGCTCCGCCCCACGAAGGACTGGTCGAGCGCCATGGGCTCGGCACCTCCTGTCTTCCTGGACCTGCGGAAACGGGTGATTCAACGACACGAGGCCGCCCCCTGACGGGGACGGCCTCGTGTGCGAACCTGATTTATCGCGTTTCGCGGTGCGCGGTGTGCGCGTTGCAACGCGGGCAGTGCTTCTTCATCTCAAGACGGTCCGGGTTGTTACGCCGGTTCTTCTTGGTGATGTAGTTCCGCTCCTTGCACTCCACGCAGGCCAGCGTGATCTTCGGGCGGACGTCGGTGGCAGCCACGTGAGTGCACTCCTTGACGAACGGATGGGACTGGAATAACGCATAAAAGAGTAGCCGATCGAAGGACCGACCCCACAATCGGCTACTGTCAGTAGCGGTGACCGGACTTGAACCGGTGACACAGCGATTATGAGCCGCTTGCTCTACCGACTGAGCTACACCGCTTTGATACGCGCACCGCGAGCGGTGTGTGTACCAGAGCCCCAATGCGGAATCGAACCGCAGACCTTCTCCTTACCATGGAGACGCTCTACCGACTGAGCTATTGGGGCGAGCGAGGAAGACATTACACGGTTGCGCGCCGATCGCCCAAATCCGTTTCGCGGGCCCGGCCACCGGGAAGGACGAGCCCCTGTCCCGAGCGGCACACGGGCCCCTGAGACCCCATCAGTACGACTATTGCGGCGCTCCTCGAAGCGCGCCCCTCGCCGTCCTAGGCTCGACCCGTTCCGCGTGATCTTGTTCCTGAGATCCGGTACTGGGATCCGGTACCGGGATCCAGCTTCCCGAGCTTTCTGGAGCGCGATGCCCGACAGTCCACCGCAGCAGCCGCCCGCGCCCGGCTCCCCAGGCTCCCCCGACGACGCGCCCGACGGCTCCGGCCTGTTGCTGTGCGGCGCCCGGCTCACCGACGGCAGGACCGTGGACGTGCGGCTGGGCGGCGGGCGCATCGAGGCGGTCGGCACGGCCGGCAGCCTCACCGGGCACGGCTCACGCGTGGACCTGAGCGGTTACCTGCTGCTGCCCGCGCCCGCGGAGCCGCACGCGCACGGTGACACCGCCCTGTCGGCGGACGGCGACGGCCCGGTGTCGCATGACGCCGAGGAGGTCCAGCGCCGGGCCACCGAGGCGACCCTGCTGCAACTCGGGCACGGGGCCACCGCGCTCCGCTCGCACGTGCGGCTCGGCGAGATGGAGGGCCTCGGGTCGCTGGAGGCCGTGCTGCAGGCGCGACGTTCGCTGGTGGGCCTCGCGGATCTGCGGACGGTGGCGATGCCCCGGCTGCTGACCGGGGTCGCGGGGGCGGACGGGCTCGCGATGCTGCGCGACGCGCTGAAGATGGGCGCCTCCGTGGTGGGCGGCTGCCCCGACCTGGACCCCGACCCGACCGGCTATGTGGAAGCGGTGCTGGAGGTCGCCGCCGAGCACGGCTGCCCGGTCGATCTGCACACGGACGGCGCCGACCCGGCGCGGCTCGGGCGGCTCGCTGCCGTCGCGGGCGGGCTGCGCACCGGGGTCGTCGTGGGCCCGCTCGGCGGTCTGGCGCGGATGCCCGCGCAGGCCGTGCGGCGGGCCGTGGACGGGCTAGCGGCGGCCGGGGTGACGGTCGCCTGTCTGCCGCAGGGCGGCTGCGCGGGGGTGGACGGGCGCGGTGTCGCGCCGGTCCGGCTGCTGCGGGCGGCCGGCGTGCGGGTGGCCGCGGGCAGCGGGGCGATGCGGGACGTGTCGAACCCGGTGGGCCGGGGCGATCCGCTGGAGGCCGCCTATCTGCTGGCCTCGCGGTACGGGCTGCGGCCCGAGGACGCGTACGACGCGGTGAGTTCGGCGGCGCGGGCGGCGCTCGGGCTGCCGGAGGTGCGGGTGGAGGCCGGGTTCCCGGCCGAGCTGCTCGCCGTGCGGGGCGACCGGCTCGCGGGGGCGCTGTCACTCGCGTACAGCCGGATCGTGGTGCACCGGGGGCGGGTGGTGGCCCGGACCAGCGCGGTGCGCGAGTACTGCGACTCGGCGGCCGCGGTCGCCCTGGATCTGCCGCGGCAGGGGCGGGCGGCGAAGCACGGCGGCGGGCCCGCGTAGACGGGGCTCCCTACGCCTGGGCAACTGCTCGCGCGTGACGCCCGTTTCGAGGTGGTTGCACGGTCAACCGCCCGAGCTCGGCGTACGGTCGGAATCATGCGCATTGTCATCGCTGGTGGTCATGGTCAGATCGCGCTGCGGCTGGAGCGTCTGCTCGCCGCGCGCGGGAACGAGGTCGCGGGCATCATCCGCAAGGCCGAGCAGGGCGACGACCTGCGGGCGGCCGGTGCGGAGCCGGTGCTGTGCGACCTGGAGTCCGCTTCCGTGGAGGAGGTCGCGGCACATCTGCAGGGCGCCGACGCGGCCGTCTTCGCCGCCGGCGCGGGTCCGGGCAGCACGGTCGAACGCAAGGACACCGTGGACCGGGACGCCGCCGTGCTGTTCGCGGACGCGGCGGAGCGGGCCGGGGTGCGCCGGTACGTCGTCGTGTCGTCGATGGGCGCGGACGCCTCGCACGAGGGCGACGAGATCTTCGACGCGTACCTGCGGGCCAAGGGCGCGGCCGACGACGCCGTACGCGGCCGTACGGGCCTGGACTGGACGATCCTGCGCCCCGGGTCGCTGACGAACGACGCGGGCAAGGGCCTCGTACGACTGGAGGCGTCGACCGGGCGCGGAGCGGTGCCGCGCGACGACGTGGCCGCCGTCCTGGCCGAGCTGCTGGACACGCCCGCCACGGCCGGCCTGACCCTGGAGCTGATCTCCGGATCGGCGCCGGTCTCGGTGGCGGTGAAGTCGGTCGCCGGGAACTGATCCGCGTACCGCCGTCGTTCTCAGAACAGCGGCATCTGCCCGGGCACGTGCGGGACGACGTACCCGTCGAGGGCGTCCTGCACGGCTCCCAGCTGGGCCGGGCGGCGGGAGCCCGGGCAGGAGACGAGTTCGCCCGCGTCGCGTGCGCCGGGCGGATCGTGGCGGGCGAAGCGGCCTGCGACGACGGCGATGTCGCGACGGCACTCGGGGCAGTTTCGGCGGCGCGCTGTGGTCGGCATGGGTTCAGTCTGCGCGGTGATCGTCGCGGGCACACGGTGAAACCCGCCCCTGAACGGGGTCGGCGGGACCGTGCACACGCTCGCCGACGTCCCGGAGGTCCTACGGCGGGACAGGGTTTTGTGCCGCGGCACGATGGTCTTCGTCTACGGAACAGGGCGCACCTCGGCGCCTGGACGGGAATCGGCCGCTGGCTGCCCCGTCGGCTCCTCGCCGCCGATCCGCGGCTCGGGGAAGCCCTCCTCCACGGTCACCGGACCGTCGCGGAACGCGGAGACCCTGAGCCGCTGGCGGCGGCCGTGGCCGAGGTTCTGGAACTGGTCGGCGGGCCGCTGCGCGAGGGGTACGTGCAGCTGTTCCGTTGAGAAAGCCGGGTCGCTCGGCGGCTTTTCGGGATCCGCGACATTAAAGATCGCGGAGACGGCCGTCCGACGTCCGAATTCATGGCACGCCGGAGGCGCGGCGACGCCCGCGTATTCACTTCCGCGTCGGCCAATTCCGCGCCCAGGAAATTGGCGCGCGGAATTGGGCGGCGGTGTCTGCTGTCCTCAGTCCTTGGCGGCTGCGGTCAGCGTCACGTCCTGGTCGCGCGAGGCGTGGAAGTGCGGGAGCGGCAGTCCGCCCTGCGGGCGCAGTTCCATCACCGTCGCCTCGACCTGCGCGGCACCCGGCTCGACGGTGCCGGCGGGGACCCGGCCGGTGTTCCGCCACGTGTGTTCGCGGCCGTCGCAGTCGGCGACGCTCCCGCCGATGCCGCGCCGCGGGCCGTCCGGCGTCTGGCGGACGGAGGACGAGACGAGGACGGGGGCGAGGCCGGCGGTGCAGCGGTAGGTGCCGGACAGCGTGACGGTGCCGTCGTCGGCGACCGTGCCGGTCGGGTCGACGGTGACGGACTCGGACGGCTCGGCGGCGCCGACCGCGGCGGGCGCGGCGAGCAGGAGCAGCGCGGCGCCGGTGGCGGTGCCGAGCGACTTGAGGTGCTTGGGGAGCAGGACAGACATGAAAGACCTCCTGGTTGGGGTCCTCATTGATAACCGGAGCGCGACGTTCGATTCACTCGACGTCACCCCTTAGGCGGCATTTCCGTACCGAGGGCGACGGGTGGGCGGGGCCCACCGGCTCCGTGCAAGGAGGGACACGGAACCGGCGGACCCCGCCGCCCTGGTCACCTGCCGGTCAGGCGCGGAAGGCGCCCTGACCGGGGGTCAGAGGATGCGCTCGGGCGCGTCGAACTGGTCGACGGGGGCGGTGTCGCACGCGGCGACGGGGCCGCCGAGCACGTTGCCGCCGACGCCCTGGGTGGCGGGGACGGCGCAGCGCAGGTCGACGTTGACGAACGGGGCACCGTAGGCGTTGGCCACGCCGCCGGGGTCGCCGGCGATGGTGACGTCACCGTGGTCGGTGGCGAACTCCGTCGAGCCGGTGGCGTAGCCGGTCTCACCGGCGGCGCGCGCGGCGTCGTTGGCGTCGGCGGCGCTCGTCATGGTCTCGGCCTGCGGGCCACCGGTGGTGGCGGAGGCGCCCCCGGCGGCACCAACGGTGGCAGCCGCGGCGGCGGTCGTGAGCGCGACGCCGGCCAGAACCTTGCGGATCATCGTTTCTCCCATACGAACAGTGAAGTGACGAGCAGCCGCGTGCGGCCCGTCGAACGCACTGAACTCGACACCGGGAAGAAACGTCACGTCCGCCTCGCGCTCATTCATTCGCCTGGAGCAGAGAAATACGGAACATGGCCACATGGGGGCGGGTTCGGCATTCATCGCAAAAACGGGTGTTTTCGCATTTACGGGATTAGGAAAGGGCGGGAAATGGGGGACGACTGCGCCGCGCTCCGGGGTGTCCACACGGCTGGCTCGCATCGGTGCCGGTGCCGGTGCCGGCCATCGCCTTGTCGACCGGCAGATGGTCCGGGACTGGGGATGGGACTGGGGATGGGCGTGTGGCTGCGGCGGGGAAAACAGAAACCCCCTCCGGACTACGTTTCCGTAGTCCGGAGGGGGTCTCCCCAAGTGTGGCGGCGCCAGGATTCGAACCTGGGAAGGCTGAGCCGGCAGATTTACAGTCTGCTCCCTTTGGCCGCTCGGGCACACCGCCTTGGGTTTGCTGCCTGGGCCTCGCCTCTCGGCGGTGCTCGTTGGCAACGACGTAAACAATACCCGATGGAAGGGGGTGCTTCGCCACCCGATTGATCGACGGGCGGGGACGGGGCGGTGGCTAGGCTTTGCACCGGGTGCGGCTCAGCGGTGCGCACCCGCCCAGGGCCCGGTCTGTGCCGGGTCCGCCGTCGTCACACCCCCGATACAAGGAGCCACAGGACATGGCCGACTCCAGTTTCGACATCGTCTCGAAGGTCGAGCGGCAGGAGGTCGACAACGCCCTCAACCAGGCCGGCAAGGAGATCTCGCAGCGCTACGACTTCAAGAACGTCGGCGCCTCCATCTCCTGGTCCGGCGAGAAGATCCTGATGGAGGCCAACTCCGAGGAGCGGGTCAAGGCCATCCTCGACGTCTTCCAGTCCAAGCTGATCAAGCGCGGCATCTCGCTGAAGTCCCTGGACGCCGGTGAGCCGCAGCTGTCCGGCAAGGAGTACAAGATCTTCGCCTCCATCGAGGAGGGCATCTCGCAGGAGAACGCCAAGAAGGTCGCGAAGATCATTCGCGACGAGGGCCCGAAGGGCGTCAAGGCGCAGGTTCAGGGCGAGGAGCTGCGGGTCAGCTCCAAGAGCCGTGACGACCTTCAGGCCATCATCGCGCTGCTGAAGGGCAAGGACTTCGACTTCGCGCTGCAGTTCGTGAACTACCGGTAGCCATCACCGGATCGGCGAGCCGGACGTGTGGAGGGGCGGCACCCGTGGGTGCCGCCCCTCGACGCATGTGCCGCGCCCGCATCAGTTCGCGGGGGAAACAGCCTCCCCAGTCGGCCGACCTGCGGGAGGGGGCTCTGGCGGCCGCGTAGGCGCCCGTACCGAGCCGACGCCGCCGACGGGTGCCGGACCGTCAACTCGGGCGGCGAGGAGGCCGTACAGCGGGTGCGGGGGACGCGCCGCGTCGCAGGATCAGTGCCGCTCGCGGGAGTTGCCGAAGAAGATGCGGTACAGGATCAGCAGCACCAGCGCGCCGCCGATCGCGGAGACCCAGGTCGCGCCGTCGTAGAAGTCCTTGCTGACGGGCCGGTCGAGCCACTGGGCCGATATCCAGCCGCCGATGAAGGCGCCGGCGATACCGATGAGCGTGGTGCCGACCAGGCCGCCCGGGTCGCGCCCCGGGAGCAGAATCTTGGCGATGGCACCGGCAAGCAGGCCCAGGATGATCCAGCTGATGATGCCCATGCCGTAACTGCCTTTCTTTCGTGGGGCGTTGCTGTGGATGGGCTGTGCGACGACGCCGCGGTCCCTTGATCCATTACTGCCCTGAAAGACGACAACTAGGCCGGTTCTGGTTGCGAGGAATCGGGTGCGGTCCGGGGCGTTTCCGGCCGGAGGCACCGGTGTCGTGACCGGGCGCGCGGGTGCGGGCTACCGCCGCTTCCGGAACACCCCGATCTCAGCAGGCGTGAGCGCGCTCGCGGAGCGCCCCCTTTCGCCCCTACCGCGCCGCGAACGGCTGGTCCGTGCGGACGATGTCGCGGCCGAGCGGGAGGAGGGAGATCGGGATCATCTTGAAGTTGGCGATGCCGAACGGGATGCCGATGATCGTCACGCACAGGGCGATGCCGGTGAAGATGTGGGCGAGCGCCAGCCACCAGCCCGCGAGGATCAGCCAGAGCACATTGCCGACGCAGGAGGGCGCGCCGGCGTCCCTGCGTTCGACCGTGGTGTACCCGAAGGGCCACAGGGCGTAGATGCCGATCCGGAACGCGGCGATGCCGAACGGGATGCCGATGATCGTGATGCAGAGCAGCACGCCTGCGAGCACGTACCCGAGGAACAGCCAGAAGCCGCTCAGGACGAGCCAGATGACGTTCAGGACGGTCTTCACCGGCGGGGGCCTCCTGCCATTTGCTCCAGCCGCTCGATGCGCTCGGCCATCGGCGGGTGTGTGGAGAACATTTTCGACATTCCCTGGCCCGGACGGAAGGGGTTGGCGATCATCATGTGGCTCGCCGTCTCGATCCGCGGCTCGGGCGGCAGCGGCAGCTGCTTCGTCCCCGCGTCCAGCTTGCGCAGGGCACTGGCCAGGGCCAGCGGGTCGCCGGTCAGCTGCGCGCCGGAGGCGTCGGCCTCGTACTCGCGCGAGCGGCTGATGGCGAGCTGGATGAGGGACGCGGCCAGCGGTCCCAGGATCATGACCAGGAGCATCCCGAAGATGCCGGGTCCGTCGTCGTCGTTCGAGCGGCCGACCGGGATCAGCCACGCGAAGTTCACCAGGAACATGATCACCGAGGCGAGGGCTCCGGCGACCGACGAGATCAGGATGTCGCGGTTGTAGACATGGCTGAGCTCGTGCCCGATGACGCCGCGCAGCTCGCGCTCGTCCAGGATGCGCAGGATGCCCTCGGTGCAGCACACGGCGGCATTGCGCGGATTGCGGCCCGTCGCGAACGCGTTCGGCGCCTCGGTGGGTGAGATGTACAGCCGGGGCATGGGCTGCCTGGCCTGCGTGGAGAGCTCGCGCACCATCCGGTACAGGGCGGGTGCCTCGAACTCGCTGACCGGGCGGGCCCGCATCGCGCGCAGGGCGAGCTTGTCGCTGTTCCAGTACGCGTACGCGTTGGTCCCGATCGCGATGACGAGGCCGATGATCAGCCCCGTACGACCGAAGAAACTCCCGATGACGAGAATGAGGGCGGAGAGCCCTCCGAGGAGTACGGCGGTCTTCAGCCCGTTGTGCCGGCGGTGCACGGTACGCCCTCCTGGTGGTGCGGCAGGGGAACCCACTGCTCTGTCTCTTGCTGGCCACTGGTGCGCGTGTCGCGTGTGTGTCCCTGTCCAGTGGACCCTCCCGTACTGGTCAACGCCAGACGAGGAGGACTAGTTCCCTTGTGCGCGGCCGGGAGGGCGGGGTCCGCGTGTAGGCCGTACGGGTCAGACCTTCTCCTGCGCCTGCTGCTGCTCGGGGAGCAGGCCGGCGATCTCCAGGGCCTTCTGGTCGGGCTCGATCTCGCTTGTGCACTGGGGGCAGCGGCTGGCGATGCCGGGGATCTGCGCGTAGCAGCGCGGGCAGTCGCGCAGGGAGGCCTTGATGTCGACCGGCTTGTTGCGGTCCATGCGGGCCTGGAACTTCATCATCGGCATGACGATCAGGAAGTAGAGGACGGCCGCGGTGATGAAGAAGGCGATCGTGGCGTCGATGAACTTCCCGTAGAAGAACTTCACCCCGTCGACCTCGAAGACCGCGTCGGAGTAGTCGCCGATGGAGCCGGTGGCCCAGCCCAGGAGTGGGGTGATGAAGGCGGTGGTGAAGGCCGTCACCAGGGCGGTGAACGCCGTTCCGATGGCGAGGCCGACCGCCGTGGTGATGATGTTGCCGCGGAGGATGAAGGTCTTGAAGCCGCTCAACACGGTACTGCTCCTGGGTATCGGGGATGACGAGGGCATGCCTGAAGCAGGCGACCTGAAAACGTACCAAAGAGGCTCGTCAGGTTGTCGCCCTGTCACAAGAACAGTCCATTGTTCACAAAGTGAAGGATGAGTTGTGGAGCTCCTGAGAGGGCCACGCCGATGACGGCCGTCAGGGCGATCGCGGCGGTGAGCGGGGCCGGGATCCGGTGGGCCGCCGGTTCGCCCTCGGGAGCGCGGAAGAGGGCCGCGGTCCACTGGAGGTAATAGACGAGCGCGATCACGACGTTCACCGCCATGACGACGGCGAGCCAGCCCAGGCCCGCGTCGACGGCCGCCGAGAAGACGGTGACCTTGGCGAAGAGGCCGATGATGCCCGGCGGCAGACCGGCGAGGCACAGCAGGAAGAAGCCCAGGACGAGCGCGGCGAGCGGGCGCGAGGCGTACAGGCCCCGGTAGTCGCTGACGCGGTTGAGCGGCTTCGTACGGGCGACCAGGGCGGCCACGGCGAAGGCGCCGAGGTTCACGGCCGCGTACATGAGGGCGTACGCGAGGGTGGAGCCGATCGACTTCTGCGGGTCGTCCGCGTAGGCGGCCGCGGCGATCGGCACCAGGAGGTAGCCGGCCTGGCCGACGGAGGACCAGGCGAGCAGCCGTACGGCGCTGTACGCGCGCGTGGCCTGCTGGCGCAGGGCGGCGACGTTGCCGACGGTCATGGTCAGCGCGGCCAGGGCGGCGAGCGCCGGGCCCCACACGTCCGCGTAGGACGGGAACGCGACGACGGTGACGAGGATGAGGCCGGAGAAGCCGACCGCCTTGCCGATGACCGACAAGTAGGCGGCGATCGGCAGTGGCGCGCCCACGTAGGTGTCGGGTACCCAGAAGTGGAACGGGACGGCGGCCGTCTTGAAGGCGAACCCCACGAGGGTGAGCGCGACGCCGGCCTGCGCGAGGGTGTGGAACTGGCCGTTCACGTGGGTGAGTTCCGAGGCCACGCGCGTCAGGTGCAGGCTGCCGGTGGTCGCGTAGACGAAGCTCACGCCGAGCAGGGTGACGGCGGTCGCGGTGACCGAGGACAGGAAGAACTTCAGGGCCGCGTCCGAGGAGCGCCGGTCGCCCTGCTTGAGGCCGACCAGGGCGAAGGCGGGCAGCGAGGCCACCTCCAGGGCGACGACGAGCGTGGCCAGGTCCCGGGAGGCGGGCAGCAGGGCGGCGCCCGCCGCGGAGGCCAGGAGCAGGAACCAGTACTCGCCTTCGGGGAGCGGCTTGTTCGCGTTCTTCGCGTCCTTCAGGGCGCTGATCGACAGGAGCGCGGTGAGCAGGGCGCCCGCGAGGACCAGGAACTGGACGACGAGTGTGAAGCGGTCCGCCGTGTAGCTGCAGGCTTCATACGGGGCGTTGGTGAGGCAGAAGGTGGAGCGTTCGTCGCCGATCAGCGGGATCAGCGCGAGCGCGGCGGCCGCCAGGCCCGCGACGGAGATCCAGCCGAGGACCGCCTTGCGCGCGTCCCCCACGAACAGGTCGGCGACCAGGACCACGAGGGCGACGACCGCGGCGATCGTGGGCGGCGCGATCGCGACCCAGTCGACGGACTGGACGAGGGACGCCACGGAGGGCGCGGCGACGGCGATCACTTCAGGCCTCCTGCGAGGAGCTTCTGCACGGCCGGGTTCGTGAGGCCGAGCAGGGCGGCGGGCCACAGGCCCGCGAGGACGGTGAGGGCGACGAGCGGGGTCCAGGCGGCGAACTCGTACGCCTGTACGTCCGCGAGTGCCGGGGTCTGCTGCGGGCGCGGGCCCATGCAGACGCGGCGGACCAGGATGAGCATGTACGCGGCCGTGAGCAGGGTGCCGAGCGCGGCGATCGCCATGAAGACGAGGAAGGCGGGGCGGCTGAGGTCGTCGGCGGGCCTGAACGCGCCGAACAGGGCGAGCATCTCGCCCCAGAATCCGGCGAGTCCGGGCAGGCCGAGCGAGGCGACGGCGGCGAAGGCGAGCAGGCCGCCCAGGCGCGGGGCCTTGCCGTACAGGGCCATGCCACCCTGCTCGGCGAGGGTGTCGAGGTCGCTGGTGCCGGTGCGGTCCTTGAGGGCGCCGACGAGGAAGAAGAGCAGGCCGGTGATGAGGCCGTGGGCGATGTTGGCGAACAGGGCGCCGTTCACGCCGGTCGGGCTCATCGTGGCGATGCCGAGGAGCACGAAGCCCATGTGGCCGACGGAGGAGTAGGCGATGAGGCGCTTGAGGTCGCCCTTCGCGCCCTGCTTGGCCAGGTTCAGGCAGGCCAACGATCCGTAGATGATCCCGATGACGGCGAGGGCGGCGAGGTAGGGCGCGAACGTGCGGAAGCCGTCGGGCGCGATCGGGAGCAGGATCCGGACGAATCCGTACGTACCCATCTTCAGCAGCACACCGGCGAGCAGGACCGAGCCGACGGTCGGGGCGGCGGTGTGGGCGTCCGGCAGCCAGCTGTGCAGCGGCCACATCGGGGTCTTCACGGCGAGCCCGATCCCGATCGCCAAAGCGGCGATGACCTGCACGGACGTACTCAGGCCCCGGCCGTTGTCAGTGGCGAGTGCCATCATGTCGAACGTGTCCGACTTAACGCCGATAAGGAGAATGCCGAGCAGCATCACGACCGAGCCGAGCAGGGTGAAGAGGATGAACTTCCAGGCCGCCGCGGCCCGTTCGGCACCGCCCCAGCGGGCGATGAGGAAGTACATCGGGATGAGCACCATCTCGAACGCGAGAAAGAAGAGCAGGAGGTCGAGGACGGCGAAGGTCGCCAGCGTGCCCGATTCCAGGAGCAGGATCAGGGCGACGAACGCCTTGGGGGACGGCCCGGTCGGCATCTTGAAGTAGGAGTACAGCGCGCACAGGAACGTCAGGAGCGCCGTGAGCACCAGGAGGGGGAGGGAGATGCCGTCGATGCCGAGGTGGATCCGCACGTGCAGCGCCGGGATCCAGCTGATGTCCGTCGTGGCCTGCATCCTGGACGGCTGGTCGTGGTCGAAGCCCAGCGCGAGGACGATCGCGGCGACGAGGATCGCGCCGGTCACGGTCACGCCGTGGCGGAGCACGGCCTGGTCCGGGGATTTCCCCTTCAGTCCGGGCGGGGCCGGCAGAAGGGCGAGGACGGCGCCGATGAGCGGGCCGACGACGATCAATGCGAGAAGGAACTGCATCACGGATTCGCTGATATCGATCACGGCTGCTCACGCTCCGGCGGTGGCGACGAGGACGACGGCGACCACCAGGACGACGGTGCCTGCGAGCAGTGCGCTGAGGTAGGTCTGCACGTTTCCGGTCTGGGCGCGGCGCACGGCCCAGCCGAGCGCCTTGGGCGCCTCGGCCGCTCCCCGCACATAGGTGTCGACGACCGCGCGGTCCAGGAAGCCGACCAGTGCGGCGGCGGCCCGGACGGGGCGGACGAAGAGCGCCGCGTAGAGGGCGTCCAGGTGGAAGCCGGCGGCGGCGTGCCGGTGCAGCGGGCCCAGCACCAGCCGGCCCGGGTCGGCCGGGTCGGGGGCGCTCGCGACATCGCCGTAGGCCGGGGTGTGGCTCGCGATGGCCTCGGCCTCGACGAGCCCGCCGTCGCCCTGCTCGGTGTCGACCGCGACGGCGCCGATCGGGACGGAGGCGCGGGCCGCCATCGCGGTGGTGTGCCGCCAGGCCGCGTAGGTGACCAGGCCGCCGACGAGGGCGAAGCCGGTGCCGAGGACGGAGGTGGTCAGCGTCGGGGCGAGCGAGTGGCCGTCGAACCAGTCGGGCAGCCGCAGGAAGGCCAGACCGAGGGCGAAGGAGGGGATCGCCAGGATCCACAGCACAGCGGTCATCACGACCGGCTGCCTGCCGTGGTCGGGGGCCTCGGGCCCGCGGCCGTTGAAGGCCAGCAGCCACAGACGGGTCGCGTACGCGGCGGTGAGCAGGGCCGTGAACAGCCCGGCGACGAGGACGATCCAGCCGGACGCGGCGGGGATCGCCTGGCCGCCGAGGGCATGGCCGGTGGCGGTGTGCTCGGCGGCGCCGAGGACCGCCTCCTTGGAGAAGAAGCCGCTGAAGGGCGGGATCGCGGCGAGCGCGAGCAGCGCCACGGTCATCGTCCAGAAGGCGTCGGGGACGCGGGCCCGCAGGTTGCCCATGCGGGACATCGCGGCCAGTGAGTTGGTGCCGGCGGCGTGGATGACCACGCCCGCCGCGAGGAAGAGCAGCGCCTTGAAGGCGCCGTGCGTGAGGAGGTGGAAGACGGCGGCACCGCGGTCGCCGACGGCCAGGGCGCCGGTCATGTAGCCGAGCTGGCCGATCGTCGAGTACGCGAGGACGCGCTTGATGTCGTCCTGGGCGAGCGCGGCGAGCGCCGAGCCGAGCATGGTGACGCCGGCCATCGCCGCGAGCACGACCATGGCCGCCTGGGAGGCGGCGAAGACCGGGAGGAGACGGGCGACGAAGTAGACACCGGCGGCGACCATCGTCGCGGCGTGGATCAGCGCGGAGACGGGCGTGGGGCCCGCCATCGCGTCGGGCAGCCAGGTGTGCAGCGGGAACTGCGCGGACTTGCCCGCCACTCCGGCGAGCAGCAGCAGCGCGATGAGCGTCGGGTGGTCGAGGCCGCCCTCGCCGGTGACCTTGCCGAGGATCGTCGTGATGCGGAAGGAGCCCGCGTCCGTGGCGAGCGCGAACAGACCGATCAGGAAGGGGACGTCACCGAGCTTCGTGACGAGGAATGCCTTGAGGGAGGCGGCGCGCGCCTCGGGGGTCTCCCAGTAGTGGCCGACGAGGAAGTACGAGCAGATGCCCATGACTTCCCAGCCGACCAGCAGCACCATCAGGTCGCCCGTGTAGACGACGAGCAGCATCGCGGAGGTGAACAGGGAGACGATCGCGGCGTAACTGGCGTAGCGCGGGTCGTCGCGGAGATAGCCCGTCGAGTAGAGCTGGACGCAGGTCGCGACCAGGCCGACCAGGACGGCGACGAGGGCGGCGAAGCCGTCGATGTGCAGGGCGAGTTCGATCGGCACGGAGCCGGTCGGGGTGAGTTCGGTGTGCGCGTCGAGGGCCGAGGTGCCGCTGCCCGAGCCGCCGCCCTGCTGGACGGCGACCGCCGCGGCGAGGATCAGCGCGGCGAGCGTCGGCAGGACGGCGAGCGGGCGGACGAACCCGGGTGCGGTGCGGCCGAGCAGCAGTCCGGCGACCGCGCCGAGGAAGGGCAGGAGGGGGACGAGGACGGCGAGGGTCGTGGTGGTCACGCGGTGGCCTCTGCCTTCTCGTCCGCCGGGCCGGCCGGTGCGGCGGGGCCGTCTGCGGCGGCGCCGGTGTCGGACGGGTCGTGCGGGTCGTCGTCCGGGTCGTGCGGTTCGGCGGCGTCGCGGAGCCTGTCGATGTCCGAGGTGCCGCGGTTGCGGTACACGGCCAGGACGATCGCCAGGCCGATGCCGATCTCGGCGGCGGCGATCGCGATGGTGAACAGGGTGAGGGCCTGGCCCGCGTGCAGGGTGTCGCGGAGCCAGACGTCGAAGGCGACGAGGTTCAGGTTGACGGCGTTGAGCATCAGCTCGACGGACATCAGGACCAGGATCGCGTTGCGGCGGGCCAGTACGCCGTACAGGCCCGTGCAGAAGAGGAGGGAGGCGAGGACGGTGGGATAGGCGAGATGCATCAGCGGGTGCCCTCCGTCGCCGCGGTGTTCGCCGCTCCGGTGTTCTTCTTGCGGGACAGGACGATCGCGCCGACCAGGGCCGCGAGCAGCAGGACCGACAGGGCCTCGAAGGGCAGCACCCAGTGCCGGAAGAGGACCGAGCCGGTGACCGCCGTGTTGCTCTGGGCGGCGCCGTGGTCCAGGTCGATCCAGGTCGTACGGAAGGCGTCGACGACGACCCAGACCAGGGCGGCGGCGGAGGCCACCGCGACGGCCAGGGCCGCCCAGCGGTTGGGGCTGTCGGCGTCGGGCGAGCGGCCGATGGGCGCACGGGTCAGCATCAGGCCGAAGAGCAGGAGGACGACGACGGATCCCACATAGATCAGTACCTGCACCCACGCGATGAACTCGGCGGTGAGCAGGAGGTACTCGACGGCGAGGCCGCCGAGGGCGACGACCAGCCACAGGGCGGCGTGCACCAGCTGCTTGGTGGTGACGGTGACGACCGCGGCGCCGAAGGTGACCAGGCCGACGAGGAGGAAGGCGATCTCGACGCCGGTCGGGGAGAGGAAGCCGTGGTTGCCCGCGGCCGAGGCCGCGAGGGCTGCGGGGCCGGTCATCCGGTGCCCTCCTCTCCGGGTGCGGCGGGGGCCGACTCGGCGGCCTGCGCCGCCGCCAGCTTCTCCGCGGCCTTGCGGGCCGCGGCGAGTTCCTTGGGTTCCTCGGCCGCCGGGTCGAGGGCGGGCGGGGCCGGCACGGTCCACATCCACTCGCGGAGCTTGTCGCGCTCGTGGGTGAGTTCGTGGATGTCGGTCTCGGCGTACTCGAACTCCGGGGACCAGAACAGCGCGTCGAAGGGGCACACCTCGATGCAGATACCGCAGTACATGCAGAGGGAGAAGTCGATGGCGAAGCGGTCGAGGACGTTGCGGGAGCGCTCGCGGCCGCCCTCCACGGCGGGCGGCACCGTCTCCTTGTGGGAGTCGATGTAGATGCACCAGTCCGGGCACTCGCGGGCGCACAGCATGCAGACCGTGCAGTTCTCCTCGAACAGGCCGATCACGCCCCGGGTGCGCGGCGGGAGTTCGGGCTGGGTGTCCGGGTACTGCGCGGTGACGGTCTTCTTCGTCATCGTGCGGAGGGTGACGGCGAGGCCCTTGGCGAGGCCGGACCCAGGAATCGGGGGCATTAGGAGATCGCCACCTTCACGATGCCGGTGAGCGCGATCTGCGCCAGGGCGAGCGGGACGAGGAGGGTCCAGGAGAGTTTCTGGAGCTGGTCCTCGCGGAGACGGGGGTAGGAGACGCGCAGCCAGATCACGACGAAGGCGAGGACCGCGGTCTTGAGCAGGGTCCAGACCCAGCCGAGGCCGTCCGCGCCCCACGGGCCGTGCCAGCCGCCCAGGAAGAGGACGGTGGTCAGGCCGCACAGGACGACGATGCCCGCGTACTCGGCGAGCAGGAACAGGGCGAAGCGCAGGCCCGTGTACTCGGTGTACGCGCCGAAGATGATCTCGGAGTCGGCGACCGGCATGTCGAAGGGAGGCCGCTGGAGTTCGGCGAGGCCCGCCACGAAGAAGACGAGCGCGCCGACGATCTGCCAGGGCAGCCACCACCACTCGAAGGCGTCGAGGATGCCGGGCAGGGAGACCGTTCCGGCGGCCATCGCGACCGAGGCCGCCGCGAGCAGCATCGGCAGTTCGTACGCGAGGAGCTGCGCGGCCGTGCGCAGGCCGCCGAGGAGGGAGAACTTGTTGGCGCTCGCCCAGCCCGCCATCAGCGAGCCGAGCACGCCGACGCCCATCACCGCGAGCACGAAGAAGATGCCCGCGTCGATGACCTGGCCGACCGCGCCGTCGCCCGGGCCGACCGGGATCGCGAGCAGCACGAGGAGGTAGGGCAGGAGGGCGACGGCGGGGGCGAGCTGGAAGACGCGGCGGTCGGCATCGGCCGGGACCACGTCCTCCTTCTGCGCGAACTTGACCCCGTCGGCGACGAGTTGGGCCCAGCCGTGGAAGCCGCCCGCGTACATGGGACCGAGCCGGCCCTGCATGTGGGCCATGACCTTGTGCTCGGTCTGGCCGACGACCAGGGGCAGCACCAGGAAGGCGACGAAGACGACGACGAGGCGCAGGGCGACGTCGAGAGCGTCGTTCACTGCGTGCCTCCCTCGGTGGTGCCGGACTCGTCGGCGGTGCCGGAGTCGTCGGGGGTGTTGCTCTCGGGTGCCGGCTCCGGCGACGCGGCCGGTTCCTCCGACGCGGCCGGTTTCGGCTTCTCGTCGAAGGCGGGCTTGGCGTGGTGCCACGGGGCGTCGCTCGTACGGGGCTTCGCCGTCGGCTCGGGCGTTGACTCCGGTGCGGGCTCGGCCTCCGGCCCGGGCTGAGCGTCCGTCGTCGGCTCGGGTTGCTGACTCGCCGAGCCCTGCGAGGCGCTGCGCGAACGGCGGGCGGGTCGTGCGGGACGTTCCGGCGGAGCCTCGGCGGGGGCCGCCGGAGCCTCCAGCGCAGCCGCACCCGTCTCGGCAGCACCCTGACTCGCCGACCCCTGGCTCGCCGACCGGGTGCGCCGCGCCGGACGCTCCCCCGCGGCACGCCCACCGGCACCGGCACCGGCACCGGCCGCAGCGGCGCCCGCCGCGCGCCCCGCGCCCCGGGCCGGTCGCGCCGGAGCGGGCGGCAACTGGCCCTTCAGCGGGCCCCATTCGTTCGGATCGGGCACACCGGGCGGCAGCATCTGACGGCGCTTGGGCCCCCCGTGCCCAGCCCCTGCCGCAGGCTCCCCCGGTTCCTTGGCCCCCGGCCACGCCTTCGCGACCCGCGCCGCGAGCACGAAGTCCTTGCGCAGCGGATGCCCCTCGAAGCCGTCGGGCAGCAGCAGCGGGTCGAGCCCGGGATGGTCCGTGAAGTCGACGCCGAACATCTCGTGCGTCTCGCGCTCGTGCCAGGCGGCGCCCGCGTACACGCCGACCGCCGTCGCGAGCACCGGTGCCGCATGCGGCACCGTCGTGCGCAGCAGCAGACGGCGTACGGAACCGGGCGCGACGGCCGCGACGTGCGCGCAGACGCGGAACCCGGTGCCGGGTTCGTCGACCGCGCTCAGCCAGTCGAAGTACGTGCACCCCAGGCGCGTACGGGCCGTCTCCAGAGCGGTGATCCACTCCGCGGCCGGGACGTCGACCGTCAGCAGGTCGTACGCCTCCTCGACCGTGGCGTCGGCGCCGAAGAGCACCTCGACGCCTTCCGGCAGCCAGCTCATCGCTCACCCCCGGAAGGCGTCGGCGGCTGGACGAGACCACTGCTCAGGGCCGCCGTCGAAGGGCGTCCGGCCGCAGCGTCGGCGGACGCGTAGCGCTCGCCCAGCGACTCGCGCGCGATCTTCTCCTGGAGCTTGAGGATGCCCTGGAGCAGCGCCTCGGGGCGGGGCGGGCACCCGGGCACGTACACATCGACCGGGATGATCTGGTCGACGCCCTTCGTCACCGAGTACGAGTCCCAGTACGGGCCGCCGCAGTTGGAGCAGGCGCCGAAGGAGATGACGTACTTCGGCTCGGGCATCTGCTCGTACAGGCGCTTCACGGCCGGGGCCATCTTGTCGGTGACCGTGCCCGAGACGACCATCAGGTCCGCCTGGCGCGGGCCCGGGGCGAACGGGATGACGCCGAGGCGGATGAAGTCGTGCCGGGCCATGGACGCGGCGATGAACTCGATGGCGCAGCAGGCGAGTCCGAAGTTGAAGACCCACAGGCTGTAGCGGCGGCCCCAGTTGAGGACCACCTTCATCGGCTCGGGCGCCAGGCGCGAGAGCACGCCCAGCTTCTTCGGGCCGATCGGGTCGGGCAGGGGCACCGGCTCCGAGGGGGTCACAGCACTCACGTCCACGTCACTCACGCCCACGTAAGGACGCCCTTCTTGTATGCGTACAGCAGGCCCACGGCGAGGAAGCCCAGGAAGATGAACATCTCGACCAGGGTCGTCGCGCCGTATCCCGGCGCGGCGAAGACCGTGGCCCAGGGGAAGAGGAAGATCGAGTCGACCGCGAAGATCACGTAGAGGAACGCGTACACGTAGTAGCGGACCTGCGTGTGCGCCCAGCCCTCGCCGACCGGGTCGACACCGCACTCGTACGTGAGGAGCTTCTCCGGGGTGGGCACCACCGGGCGCAGCAGCCGTCCCGCGCCGAAGGCCACGGCGACGAAGAGCACGCCGACGACGGCGAGCAGCCCGACCACCGAGTACGAGTGGAAGTAGTCCGCCGCGATGACGGTCACGTCTCAGCGCCCCTCGCGTGTTCGTTGTTGGTTCGTGTTCGACGATCTGTACGGACAGGGAGTCTAGGGCCTGTTAAAGGAACGGTAAGCAGCCCGGTGCCGGGCGTGTGGTCGGCGAGGTGGGGTTATCCCCCGTTCCTGCCGGGCGGTCCGCCTCATGGCGCCGCGCGTCGGGCGCAGGGCACTCTTTCGGTTATGACCGAACCGCTCCACGTTCCCGACGCCACGGACGGCGTCCCCGGCAGCACGGACGACGCCCGTCCCGTGCTGCCGCCGGCGCGTCTCGCCCTCGACCGGCACACCTGGAAGGAGATCGCGTATCTCCTGAGCAGTTTCCCGCTGGCGGTGGTCGGCTTCGTGTACGCCGTGACGATGCTGGCGCTCGGCGCCGGGCTGACGGTGACCGTGATCGGGCTGCCGCTGATCGCCGGCGGGCTGCGCGGCGCGCGGCTGCTGGGCCGGGCGGAGCGGGCCAGGGCCCGGGCGCTGCTCGGCGTGCGGATCGACGAGCCGAGCCCGCTGCCGGTGCGGAACGCGGGCGGTTTCTTCGCCTGGCTTTGGAACGGGCTGAAGGACCCGGTGGGCTGGCGGGCCGTGCTGTACGAGGTGATCCGGCTGCCGTGGAGCGTGCTGACGTTCGCGCTGATGCTGCCGTCGCTGCTGGTGCTGTGGCCGGTGCTGCCGTTCATCGCGCGAGGGCTGGCCAACGCGGACCGGGCCATGGTCCGCGCGCTGCTCTCGCCGTCGGACGAGCTGGAGGCGCGGATCGCCGAACTGGAGTCCGACCGGGGCGTCGTGGTCGACACGGCCGCCGCCGACCTGCGCCGCATCGAGCGCGACCTGCACGACGGCGCGCAGGCCCGCCTGGTGAACCTGGCGATGGGGCTCGGCCTCGCCAAGGAGAAGCTCCTGGAGGACCCGGATGCGGCGGCGCTCATGGTCGACGAGGCGCACGGCGAGGTGAAGCTGGCCCTCCAGGAACTGCGGGACCTCGCCCGCGGCATCCATCCGGCGGTCCTCACCGACCGCGGCCTGGACGCGGCCCTGTCGTCCGTCGCCGTGCGGTGCACGGTCCCGGTGAAGGTGACGGCCGAGCTGCCCGCCCGGCCCGCCGAGGCGATCGAGGGCATCGCCTACTTCACCGTCTCCGAACTGCTCCAGAACATCAGCAAGCACAGCCGCGCCACGCAGGCCAGCGTCGACGTGTGGCGCAGCGGCGACCGGCTGCTGATCCAGGTGCAGGACGACGGCGTCGGCGGCGCGAGCCTCGGCAAGGGCACGGGCATGTCCGGCCTCGCGGAGCGGCTCGGCGCGGTGGACGGCCTGTTCGTCGTGGACTCGCCGGAGGGCGCCGGCACGACGGTGACGGCCGAGCTGCCCTGGCGCGACCGGGGGTAGGGAAAACCCCCGGCCAAAGACGCCGACCCGCCGCATGGCCCGGTCCCCCGGCGCCGAGGACCCTGGAATCAGAACGGCACACCAGCCCTCTCAGCAGAAACGGACGGCACCGCGATGGCCTCGCAGCAGTACGGATACGGCGACGAGTACGCGTACTCGTACGACGATCACGGCCGGCGTCACGGCCACCACGGCGACGACGGTGCCCCGCGCCGCGGCCTGAACCGGCTGCCGGCCTGGCTGCGCGCGCCGGTCGAGGGCCGCGCCTGGCGCGAGTTCTGCTACCAGCTGCTGTCCCTGCCGATCAGCATCGTCTTCTTCGTCTGGTCGGTGACGATGATGTCGCTCGGCGCGGGCCTGCTGATCACCTTCATCGGGGTGCCGGTCCTCGCGGCCGGGCTCGCCGGGGCGCGCGGCTTCGGCGCCCTGGAGCGGGCCCGGGCGCGCGGCCTGCTCGGCCTGGACGTCGGCACGCCGGAGCCGGTCCGCCCGCGCAAGGGCAACGGCCCGCTGGCGTGGACGGGCGCCACGCTCAAGAGCGGTGTCTCGTGGCGGCACCTGCTGTACGGGGTGCTGCACTTCCCGTGGGCGACCTTCGCGTTCTCGGTGGCGCTGACGTTCTGGGTGACGGGCTGGTCGCTGTTCACGTACCCGCTGTGGCGGTGGGTCTTCCCGATGTACGCGGGCCAGGGCGGCCTGCAGCTCTACGGCGACGCCCACCACTCCGTGTACCTGGACAACCCCTTCGAGATCACGGTCACCTCGCTGGCCGGCCTGCTCGTGGTGCTCGCGACGCCGTGGATCGTCCGGGGCCTGACGACGGTGGACCGGCTGATGGTCGGCGGGCTGCTCGGCCCGTCGCGGCTCGCCTCGCGCGTGGTGGAGCTGGAGTCGGACCGGGGCGTCGTGGTCGACACGGCCGCCGCCGACCTGCGCCGCATCGAGCGCGACCTGCACGACGGCGCGCAGGCCCGCCTGGTCAGCCTGGCCATGGAGCTGGGCCTCGCGAAGGAGAAGCTCGCCGAGGACCCCGAGGCCGCCGCGCGCATGGTCGACGAGGCGCACGGCGAGGTGAAGACCGCGTTGCAGGAGCTGCGCGACCTGGCCCGCGGCATCCACCCCGCGGTCCTCACCGACCGCGGCCTGGACGCGGCCCTGTCCTCCGTCGCCTCGCGCTGCACCGTGCCGGTGACGGTGGAGGTGGACCTCGGCGAGCGCCCGGCGCCCGCCATCGAGGGCATCGCCTACTTCACCGTCTCCGAGCTGCTCCAGAACGTGAGCAAGCACAGCCGGGCCACCCGGGCCACGGTCGACGTGTGGCGCAGCGGCGAGCGGCTGATGCTCCAGGTCCAGGACAACGGGGTGGGCGGCGCGGCGGCCGACGCCGGTTCGGGTCTCGCGGGCCTGGCCGAGCGGCTCGGCGCGGTCGACGGGATCCTGCTGGTCGACTCCCCCGCCGCCGGACCGACCCGGGTGACCGCCGAGCTGCCCTGGCGGCGGGCGTAACGGCCCACGACAGCGCCAGGGGTATTCGCGCCGCTCAGCCCCCGCCCGTCCGCGGTTCCTGCGATGCTGGTCCTGTTCATGACTGCCCCGGTGACAGGTGTCCCGGGGCGTTGGGGGGCCGGAAAACGTGGAGGACAGGGTGCGGGTGGTCATCGCCGAGGATTCAGTGCTGCTCAGGGAGGGGCTGACCCGGCTGCTGACCGACCGCGGGCTCGAGGTCGTCGCGGGGGTGGGCGACGGCGAGGCGCTGGTCAAGACCATCACGGAGCTGGGCGAGCAGGAGCAGCTCCCGGACGTGGTCGTGGCGGACGTACGGATGCCGCCCACGCACACGGACGAGGGCGTGCGCGCCGCCGTCAAGCTGCGCGCCCGGTTCCCCGACCTCGGGGTCCTGGTCCTGTCGCAGTACGTGGAGGAGCAGTACGCCACCGAACTGCTGGCCGGATCCAGCCGGGGCGTGGGCTATCTGCTCAAGGACCGGGTCGCGGAGGTCCGGGAGTTCGTGGACGCGGTCGTGCGGGTCGCCGAGGGCGGCACCGCGCTCGACCCGGAGGTCGTCGCCCAGCTGCTCGGCCGCAGCCGCAAGCAGGACGTCCTCGCGAACCTCACCCCGCGCGAGCGCGAGGTGCTCGGCCTGATGGCGGAGGGCCGGACGAACTCGGCGATCGCCCGGCAGCTCGTGGTGAGCGACGGCGCGGTCGAGAAGCACGTGAGCAACATCTTCCTGAAGCTGGGCCTGTCACAGAGTGACGGGGATCACCGCCGGGTTCTGGCCGTGCTCACCTACCTGAACTCCTGAGTAGCTGACACTCTGTCAGATACAGGCTGCGTCGAGACCGGCTCTTTTCTCGATCCAGGATCGCGATTGCTCAGAGGAAGGTGACCCTTACAGACGTAGGGTGGGCTGGGGAAGGCCGGTGCGACGGCCCTGCCCGCACAGCCGCCTCGAGGGAGGTCCAGTTCAGTGACGAGCCAGGTCAGTAGCGCAACCGAGCAGGCCGACAGTGCTGTGGTCGGGGAACAGCGCACACCGACGAGTGGATCCAGCAAGGACGTACGGCGTGTGGACCGGGTCATCATCCGGTTCGCGGGTGACTCCGGTGACGGTATGCAGCTCACGGGCGACCGGTTCACCTCGGAGACCGCCTCGTTCGGCAACGACCTGTCGACTCTGCCGAACTTCCCGGCGGAGATCCGGGCCCCTGCCGGCACGCTGCCGGGCGTCTCCTCCTTCCAGCTGCACTTCGCCGACCACGACATCCTGACGCCGGGCGACGCGCCGAACGTACTGGTGGCGATGAACCCGGCGGCCCTGAAGGCGAACATCGGGGATGTGCCGCGCGGCGCCGAAGTCATCGTCAACACGGACGAGTTCACCAAACGGGCGATGGCGAAGGTCGGCTACGCGGCCAGCCCGCTGGAGGACGGCTCGCTCGACGGCTTCCACGTCCACCCGGTGCCGCTGACCACCCTGACGGTGGAGGCGCTCAAGGAGTTCGACCTCTCCCGCAAGGAGGCCGAGCGCTCGAAGAACATGTTCGCGCTGGGTCTGCTGTCGTGGATGTACCACCGGCCGACCGAGGGCACGGAGAAGTTCCTCAAGGCGAAGTTCGCCAAGAAGCCCGAGATCAGGGATGCCAACCTGGCCGCGTTCCGGGCGGGTTGGAACTTCGGCGAGACGACCGAGGACTTCGCGGTCTCCTACGAGGTGGCCCCGGCGCAGTCCGCGTTCCCGGTCGGCACCTACCGCAACATCTCGGGGAACCTGGCGCTGTCCTACGGCCTGATCGCGGCGTCCCGGCAGGCGGATCTGCCGCTGTACCTGGGCTCGTACCCGATCACCCCGGCCTCCGACATCCTGCACGAGCTGTCGCGGCACAAGAACTTCGGCGTGCGCACCTTCCAGGCGGAGGACGAGATCGCCGGGATCGGCGCCGCGCTGGGCGCGGCCTTCGGCGGCAGCCTCGCGGTGACCACGACCTCGGGCCCCGGTGTGGCGCTGAAGTCGGAGACCATCGGCCTCGCGGTCTCCCTCGAACTGCCGCTGCTGGTGGTGGACATCCAGCGCGGCGGCCCGTCCACCGGCCTGCCCACCAAGACCGAGCAGGCCGACCTGCTCCAGGCGATGTACGGGCGCAACGGCGAGGCGCCGGTCCCGATCGTCGCCCCCCGCACCCCGGCCGACTGCTTCGACGCGGCCATCGAGGCGGCCCGGATCGCCGTCACCTACCGCACCCCGGTGCTGCTGCTCTCCGACGGCTACCTGGCCAACGGATCGGAGCCCTGGCGGATCCCCGAGGTCGACGAACTCCCGGATCTGCGGGTGCAGTTCGCGTCCGGCCCGAACCACACACTGGACGACGGCACCGAGGTCTTCTGGCCGTACAAGCGCGACCCGCAGACGCTGGCCCGCCCGTGGGCGATCCCCGGCACCCCGGGCCTCGAACACCGGATCGGCGGCATCGAGAAGCAGGACGGCACGGGCAACATCTCCTACGACCCGGCCAACCACGACTTCATGGTCCGCACCCGGCAGGCCAAGATCGACGGCATCGAGGTGCCGGACATCGAGGTCGACGACCCCGAGGGCGAGGCCCGCACCCTGGTGCTCGGCTGGGGCTCGACCTACGGCCCGATCACCGCGGCCGTCCGCCGCCTGCGCGCCGCGGGCGAGCACATCGCCCAGGCCCATCTGCGCCACCTCAACCCGTTCCCGCGGAATCTGGGCGAGGTCCTGAAGCGTTACGACAAGGTGGTGGTCCCCGAGATGAACCTCGGTCAGCTCGCCACCCTCATCCGGGCCAAGTACCTGGTGGACGCCGACTCGTACAACCAGGTCAACGGAATGCCGTTCAAGGCTGAGCAGCTCGCCACGGCTCTCAAGGAGGCCATCGATGGCTGACACGCAGACCACGGAGGGGACCGGGGGCGGCACGGAGACGCTTCTGTCACTGGTCCCCAAGGCCGAGGCCAAGCAGTCCATGAAGGACTTCAAGTCGGACCAGGAAGTCCGCTGGTGCCCCGGCTGCGGTGACTACGCGATCCTCGCCGCCGTCCAGGGCTTCATGCCCGAACTCGGCCTGGCGAAGGAGAACATCGTCTTCGTCTCCGGCATCGGCTGCTCCTCGCGCTTCCCGTACTACATGAACACGTACGGGATGCACTCCATTCACGGCCGCGCCCCCGCCATCGCCACCGGACTCGCCTCCTCCCGCCGTGATTTGTGCGTGTGGGTGGTGACCGGCGACGGCGACGCCCTCTCCATCGGCGGCAACCACCTGATCCACGCCCTGCGGCGCAACGTGAACCTGAAGATCCTGCTGTTCAACAACCGGATCTACGGCCTGACCAAGGGCCAGTACTCCCCCACCTCCGAGGTCGGCAAGATCACCAAGTCGACCCCGATGGGCTCGCTCGACGCGCCCTTCAACCCGGTGTCCCTCGCCATCGGCGCCGAGGCGTCCTTCGTGGCCCGCACCGTGGACTCCGACCGCAAGCACCTGACCTCGGTGCTGCGCGCGGCCGCCGACCACCAGGGCACGGCGCTCGTCGAGATCTACCAGAACTGCAACATCTTCAACGACGGCGCCTTCGAGGTCCTCAAGGACAAGCAGCAGGCCGAGGAGGCGGTCATCCGCCTGGAGCACGGGCAGCCGATCACCTTCGGCGCCGACGGCTCCAAGGGCGTGGTCCGCGACCCCGCCACCGGCGACCTCGCGGTCGTCCCGGTCACGGACGCCAACCGCTCCGACATCCTCGTCCACGACGCCCACGCCGCGTCCCCCACGACGGCCTTCGCACTCTCCCGGCTCGCCGATCCGGACACCCTGCACCACACCCCCATCGGCGTCCTGCGCAGCGTCGAACGGCCCGTCTACGACACCCAGATGGCCGACCAGCTCGACGCCGCGATCGAACAGAACGGCAAGGGCGACCTCGCCGCGCTGCTCGCGGGCGGCGACACCTGGACCGTGGTCGGCTGACCGCGCGCCACGCACAAGGGGCCGGTGCCACCGAGTCGGTGGCACCGGCCCCTTTCGGCGTCCTCGGCCGGGCTCAGAAGTCGGGGATGTCGCGCCGGGCCCGGACCAGGGTGTCCCGGTCCACCACGACGAGGCGCTGTCCCGGGCCGAGCGTCACGCCCGACGGCAGTTCGGCGTCGTAGGCCGCGCCGATCACTGCGAAGTCCCCGTCGATCAGCTGGAACACGTCGGGGCATCCTTCACCCGTCACACAGCCCCGCACCCTGGGGGCGTCTCCCAGACGGTGGTGAATCTTCAACTCTGTCCTCTCCACAGGGCGGGGAGGAACGGGCGCCTGCGGAGGAGTCCCCGCCTGCCGCCCCCTCAGCGGAAGGCGGCCGCAGCGTACTGCCACTGCAATGCGGGGGCAGGAAGAAGCCGCCCCCGACACACAAACGCGTGACCCCGCGATTGGTCACTGCATATGACGCACGTACTCCGTGAATCAGCGCTTCGGCGTATTCAGGAAGACGGCGGATCCTGTATGCCGACGACCCACCACTCCTCGGGCTCGTCGGCCAGTTCCTCCAGCATCGCGTCGACCATCTGCCCCACACGCCCCTCCAGTGACGACTCGGGGTAGCTGCGACGATGGTCCACCGTGCGTCCCCAGTACTCACGGAAGAGGTCGTTGCGGCACAGCACCCTGAGCTGGCCCAGCGTCTCGTTCCACGACAGCATGCCGACCCGGTGGGCCAGCAGCACCACGGCGTACTCCCGGTTCACGAAGAGCATCTGCCGTCGCTTCTGGACCGTCAGGCTGGGCAGCGTGCTCAGTGCCGCGGCCAGCGTGGGGTCGTCGATGGCGCGGTCCATCTGCTCCAGCGCCACACGCTGGGCCTGGACGACGTTCGCGCGATGCATTTCCTCGGCCACCCTGGCGAGCTGGCCGATGAGCTGGAGCACCAGCTCCTCTCTGCGCCGGCCGCGGTCGAACCCGGACCGCAGCCGGCCGCCGATCTTTTTCAGCGGCGATACCCGTGTCCCCATGTCAAAGATGAACCCCCGAATTCGGAACGGCGACGAGCGTCCCGCCTTCAGGATGCCGGGCGGCCTAGCACATCGCGGGAGGCGGACAGGGGGCGCACGGAAGGATGGCGGGTTTGATGTGGAGCGACGCCCCGTCCAAGCGTCTGCCCGGCATCGGGCACGGCCATTCCGGGCCGAACGGCCCTCGACGACCACGCCGCCCTCCGCACGGCGAAGTTACGTCACCCGGCCGACCCGGAGACCCGGGCCTCGTCGTACCTCTCCCGCGCCTCGACCACGGCGTCCAGGCGCCGCTCGGTCCACTCCGCGAGCGCCCGCACCTGCTCGGCCGCCTCCCGGCCCAGCGCGGTGAGCGAGTAGTCGACGCGCGGCGGGATGACGGGCTTGGCGTCGCGGTGGACGACGCCGTCGCGCTCCAGGGTCTGGAGGGTCTGGGTCAGCATCTTCTCGCTGACGCCGCCGATCTCCCGGCGCAGCTCGCTGAAGCGGAAGGAGCGCTCGGAGAGGGCGAGCAGCACCAGGACGCCCCAGCGGCTCGTGACGTGCTCCAGGACGAGGCGCTGCGGGCAGAGCCCCTCGCCGGGGGACATCGTCCACTCCCGCACCTTGCTCACTCCCATGCCAGTACCTTACTTCAAAGTGGGTACTTACGAATCCACAGTGCAGGCTTTACGGTGAGGGAGAACGCGCAAGAAGCCGCATCAAGGAGTTTTCGGACATGAGTCTCGTCGTCACCGGTGCCACCGGCCACCTCGGCCGCCTCGTCGTCGAAGGGCTGCTCGCCGCGGGAGTGCCCGCCGGGGACATCGCCGCCGTCGTCCGCAGCCAGGAGAAGGGCGCAGAGCTCGCCACCCGCGGAGTCGAGCTGCGGATCGCCGACTACAGCGCGCCCGCGACCCTGAAGGACGCCTTCCGGGCCGGCGACCGCGTGGTGTTCGTCTCCGGCAGCGAGGTCGGGCAGCGGGTGGCCCAGCACCGGGCCGTGATCGACGCCGCGAAGGAGGCCGGGGTGGCGCTGCTCGCGTACACCGGCGTCCTGGGCGGCCCCGACGCCGACTTCGCCCTCGCCGACGAGCACAAGGTCACCGAGCAGGCGATCCTCGACTCGGGGCTGCCGTACACGTTCCTGCGCAACGGCTGGTACCACGAGAACTACACGCAGAACCTCGCCCCGGTCCTGGAGCACGGCGCCGTCGTGGCGAGCGCGGGCGAGGGCCGCGTCGCCTCGGCCTCGCGCGCCGACTACGCGGCGGCCGCCGTCGCGGTACTGACCGGCGAGGGCCACGAGAACCGGGCGTACGAGCTGAGCGGCGACACCGCCTGGTCGCTCGTCGAGTACGCGGCCGAGGTGGCCCGGCAGTCCGGCAAGGACGTCGTCTACCGGAACGTGACGCCGGAGCAGAACCGCGAGGTGCTGGTCGGCGCGGGCCTCCCCGCCCCGTTCGCCGACATCCTCGTGGACGTCGACGCCGCCATCGCGAAGGGCCTGCTCGCGCGGGGCGACGGCGACCTCGCGCGGCTCATCGGCCGCCCGACGACTCCGGTCGCGGACGCCATCGCGGAGGCGCTGAAGTAGCCCGTTCCGGAACAGCCCGAACCGTCAGGACCGTATCGCGATACGGGAATGACACGCCCGCCCCGCGGCGCTACCTTCGAGGTGGCCGCCGCGGGGCTGCCGTGCGTCTGGAGGAGGGGCTGCGTTGGCCGAGGGCGAGAAGGACATGCAGGGGCGGGCCGGGGTCGTCAACGGCGCGGCGGCCTATGTGATGTGGGGGCTCGTCCCCCTGTTCTGGCCGCTGCTCAAGCCCGCGGGCGCCGGGGAGATCCTGGCGCACCGGATGGTGTGGTCGCTGGTCGTGGTGGGCGCCGCGCTGCTCTTCGTCCGCAAGTGGGGCTGGCTGCGCGAGCTGGTGCGCCAGCCGAAGCGGCTCGGCCTGGTGACCGTCGCCGCCGCCGTCATCACCGTGAACTGGGGCCTGTACATCTGGTCGGTGAACGCCGGGCACGTGGTCGAGGCGTCCCTGGGCTACTTCATCAATCCGCTCGTCTCCATCGCGCTCGGCGTGCTGCTGCTCGGGGAGCGGCTGCGGCCCGCGCAGTGGGCGGCCGTGGGGATCGGCCTGCTCGCAGTGCTGGTGCTCGCCGTCGGGTACGGGCGGCCGCCGTGGATCTCGCTCGCGCTGGCCTTCTCGTTCGGCACGTACGGCCTGGTGAAGAAGAAGGTCAATCTGGGCGGGGTCGAGTCGCTGGCCGCCGAGACCGCCGTGCAGTTCCTGCCCGCGCTCGGCTATCTGGTGTGGCTCGCCGCGCACGGACGGCTGACGTTCGCCCAGGAGGGGTTCGGGCACGGGGCGCTGCTGGCCTCGACCGGGCTCGTCACCGCGATCCCGCTGGTGTGCTTCGGCGCCGCCGCGATCCGGGTGCCGCTCTCCACGCTCGGGCTGCTCCAGTATCTGGCGCCGGTGTTCCAGTTCGCCCTGGGCATCCTGTACTTCCACGAGGCCATGCCGGCCGAGCGGTGGGCCGGGTTCGGGCTCGTGTGGGCGGCGCTGGCGGTGCTGACCTGGGACGCGCTGCGCTCCGCGCGGGCCGGGCGGGCGCGCCTGGCGCGGGCGGCGGCTGCCGCCGCGACCGTGCCCGACCCGGCCGGGGCCGAGGTGCAGCGGGAGACCGCGCGCTGACCGGATGTTGTCGGTGCCCGGCTCTATAACTGACACATGACTCTGCACTGGAAACTCGTCGTGGACGCCGCCGATCCGCACGCCCAGGCCGTCTTCTGGGCGGCGGCGCTCGGCTATGAGGTGGAGGACAACGCCGCGCTGATCGACCAGCTCATCGGCGTCGGCGCGCTGCCCGAGGAGGAGACCGTCGCGTTCCAGGGGCGGCGCGCCTTCAAGGACCTGATCGCCGTGCGCCACCCGGACGACCCGGTCGACGAGCGGACCGGGGCCGGGCTCGGCCGGCGGGTGCTGTTCCAGAGAGTGCCGGAGGCCAAGACGGTCAAGAACCGGCTGCACCTCGACCTCCACCCGGACCAGGGCCACCGGGACGCCGAGGCCGACCGGATCACCGGCCTCGGCGCGCGCGTCGTGGAACGGGTGAAGGCGCAGGGCGGCGAGTGGATCGTGATGGCGGATCCGGAGGGCAACGAGTTCTGCGTGTGCTGACGCCCTCCCGGGGTGCCGCCGACTGGAAGATCCGCGTCTGCCCCACGGGGCCTCGTCGCCATCTGACGGCCGGTGGCCGCTTCTCGCGCAGTTCCCCGCGCCCCTGAAGGCTGCGCTTCGCGCGCCTTCCCTGATGAGATGGCGCACGAAGTGCGCATCTCAGGGGCGCGGGGAACTGCGCGAGAAGCGGCCACCGGGCCGCGCGCAACGAACGCCCCCTACCGCCATCTCGATGCACCTGCATATACTGCACACGCATCTATAAGGCGTACGCGCACCACTGGGGGAACCATGACCACGATCACGGACACCGGCGCAGCCACCCGCAGCTTCCTCTTCGTCCTCGGCAGCGCCCGCCCCGGCGGCAATACCGAGGCGCTGGCCCGCAAGGCCGCCGAGCAGCTGCCGCAGGGCGTCACCCAGCGCTGGATCGATCTCGCCGAGCACCCGCTCCCCGATTTCGATGACCTGCGCCACGACAGCGACCACGTCCGGCCGACGGAGGGGCCCACGGCCACCCTCCTGGACGCGACGCTGGCGGCCACCGATCTGGTGATCGCCTCGCCGCTGTACTGGTACTCCGTCTCCGCCTCCACCAAGCGCTACCTGGACCACTGGTCGGGCTGGCTGCGCACCCCGGGCGTCGACTTCAAGCAGACCCTCGCCGGGCGCACCCTGTGGGGCGTGACCGCGCTCGCGCACGAGGAGCCCGAGGTCGCCGACCCGCTGGTCGGCACCCTCAACAACTCGGCCGCGTACCTGGGCATGCGGTTCGGCGGCGTCCTGCTGGGCAACGGCAGCAAGCCCGGCGACGTACTCAAGGACGAGCGGGCGCTGCGTGAGGCCAAGACGTTCTTCGCGCGGGAGGCGCCGTTCGCCGCGTTCCCGTACGCGAGCTGACCCTTACGCCGTGATGTCCTTCGCCGTGAAGCGGGCCCAGGCCGCCGAGCCGAACACGGCCGCGTACAGCGCCTGGATCTCCAGGTTCTTGACCAGGTCGGTCCAGTAGACCGGTTCGCGCATGAGGTCGGCGAAGGACAGCCACTGGTGGGAGAAGAAGTACGGCTGGATCGCGTGGAGCTGCGGGATCTGGTCGAGGATCTGGACCGTGATCAGCAGCCCCACCGTGGTCGCCATCGCCGCGATACCGCTTCCGGTGAGCGTCGAGACGAACAGGCCGAGAGCGGCGATCCCGAGCAGCGAGGCCGCCACGACCAGGGCGATGAGGAAGGCCCGCCACAGGCCGTCCGCGAAGCTGATCCGCGTACCGGAGATGGTGACCAGGTCGCCGAGCGGGAAGAGGATCGCGCCGGTGATCAGCGCCGAGACCGCCACGGCGAGGGTCGCCACCAGGCAGAACGCCATGGTCGTCGCGTATTTGGTGAGCAGCAGACGGGTGCGGCCCGCGGGGGCGACGAGCAGATAGCGGAGCGTCCCGGCGTTCGCCTCGCCCGCGATCGCGTCGCCCGCGATCACCCCGACCGACATCGGCAGGAAGAACGGCAGGGTCGCCGCCAGCGAGGTGAAGACCAGGAACAGGCCGTTGTTCGTGATCTGCGCGATGAAGGCCGGGCCCGCGGCACTCTCGCCGCCGCCCCCGCCGATCCCCGAGCCGTCGCCCGTCTCGATCTTGACGGCGATGCCGATGAGGACCGGCACCCCGGTCAGGACCGCGAGCAGTGCGAGGGTGCGCCAGCGCCGGAAGGTGGTCGTCAGTTCGGAGCGCAGCAGCCCCAGGGTCCACACGGCCCGGACCGGCGTCGCCGCCGCTTCAGCCCGCGACATCGAAGCCCTCCCCGGTCAGGGCGACGAACGCGTCTTCCAGGGACGCCCGTTCGACGCCGAACCCGCGCACCCGCACCCCGGCCGCCACCAGGGCCGCGGTCAGGTCCGCGAGATCCGTCTCCGGGGGCGGCGGCTCGGCCGTCACCCGCTCGCCCTCCGCCGCCAGGACCGTGATGCCGTGCTCCTTCAGTACGCGACGGGCGTCCGCCGGGTCGGGGGTGGTGACGGTGAGCTTTCCGCGGGCGCCCGCCGCCAGCTCGGCGACCGGGCCCTGGGTGAGCAGCCTGCCCTGTGCCATCACGGCCGCGTGGGTGCAGACCTGCTCGATCTCGTCGAGGAGGTGCGAGGAGAGGAAGACGGTGGTGCCGTCGGAGGCCAGCTCCCGCACCAGGGTCCGGATCTCGCGCATGCCCTGCGGGTCCAGGCCGTTCGTCGGCTCGTCCAGGACGAGCAGCCTGCGCGGCTGGAGCAGGGCGGCGGCCAGGCCGAGGCGCTGCTTCATGCCGAGCGAGTACGCCTTCGCCTTCTTGGCCGCGGCAGGCGTCAGGCCCACCCGGTCCAGGGCCTGCGCGACCCGGGTGCGCCGGGTGCGGGGGTCGGCGGTGGGGTCCGCCGCGTCGAAGCGCAGCAGATTGTCCCGGCCGGACAGGAACCCGTACAGGGCGGGCCCCTCGATCAGCGCGCCCACCTGCGGCAGGACGGCCCGCACCGCGCGCGGCATGGGGTTGCCGAGGACCCGGGCGGTGCCGCCGGTCGGTTCGATCAGGCCCATCAGCATGCGGATGGTGGTGGTCTTGCCCGAGCCGTTCGGCCCGAGGAAACCGAAGACGGCGCCCTCGGGGACGGTCAGGCTGAGCCGGTCGACGGCGAGCTGGCCCCCGCGGTACCGCTTGGTGAGCTCCCGGGTCTCGATCACCGAGACGTCCGGGCCGGCCGACGCCGCCATACCCCTCCTCATGAACCGGACTCATATGCCGGACGGTGAGGGGGCGGTGCGCACCGCCCGGGTGCGCACCGCCCCCTCACCGTCACTGTCGTCGCCGCACCCGGGCTCAGCCCGCGTCGGCCGCCTTGACCAGCGCGTCCTTGGTGACCGCGCCGGCGTAGACCGTGCCGTCCTCGGTGACCAGGACATTGATCAGGCGCGTCGAGTAGACCGTGCCCGAGCCGAAGTCGCCCTTCACCCGGTCCCCGAGGGAGTCCAGGAACTGCGAGGCGTCGGCCGGCAGGTCGGCGCTGCCCGCCCCGGAGGCCAGGCCCGCCGCCTCCTTCGGCAGCTTCAGCTCGGCGACCGAGGTCCAGCCCTCACCGATCACGTCGAGCCCGTCGAGGCCCTGGGCGCCCTTGAACTCCTCGTGCCCCGTGCCCGGGCGGTCCTGGGCCGGCACGTCGTCGGCCTCGGTGACCTTGGTGCCCTTCGCGGGCTTGAAGTCGAAGGTCGAGGCGGCGGGCTTGCCGAAGTCGACGCTGGTGAAGCCCGCGTCCACGACGGCCGCGCCGCCGCTCGACGGGGTCAGCGTGAACTTCAGCGGCGTGCCGGTCTTCGCGTCCACGGCGACCGTGACCGCGCCGACCGTCGAACCCGACTGCTTCGGCTTGATCTGCAACCGGTACGCGTCCCGGCCCGCGACCTGCGCCGTGCCGTCGACCGTGATCGAGGTGTGGTCGCCGGACGCCTTGAGGATCTCGTCGGTCAGTTCCTTGGGCGTGGCGGGCGCTCCGGAGCTCCGCTGCCCCGTGTCGCCCTTGCCCTCGGTGGTGGCGTGGTAGGCCTCGTCCGACGCGCTGTCGTAGGCCCACAGGTCGTCGCCGTTGTGGATCACGCTGTACTCGGACGCGTCGTCGAGCACCGACAGCTTCTGCCGGTCCTGGCCGTCCGCCGCGACCCGCAGCGTGTGGGTGCCGCTCGCCAGCTCGGTCAGCTTCTCCTTCGGGTCGGCCGACGAGGAGCCCTTGCCCGCGCCGCCCCCGAACGAGGACGCGGCGCCGCCCAGCGAGGGCAGCCCCAGATCGGTGTGGATCTTGACGGTTCCGGACAGCTGCTCGGTGTCCGACGCGGCGATCTTCTCGATGAGTTCGCGGGCGCTGATCTTCGGCAGGTCCGGGTCGCCGGAGTCGGCGAGCGCGGGGACGAGTCCGATGGCCGCCGCGGCCACCCCCACCACGGTCACCGGGACCGCGTACCGGACGGCTTTGCGGCGCACGGCGCTGCGGCCGCCCTGGCTGTCTTCGGTTTCGTACGGTGCCATGTCTGTTGCCCTACCTCCGTGATCGGCGGCGGCGTCCACCCCAAGCCGCCATTCTCACCCGAATTGGTCGGGAGTGGTGTACTCAATCTGACCAAACCGGCCACGCTGAGGCGTCAGCCCGCGGGATCAACTCCGCGTACACCTACGGGATGACACGAAGGGGCCGACCCTTGGGTGTGACCTGCGTCACACCCCCGGTCCGGCCCCTGTGGTGACCCGTCCTAGCCGGCGCGGTGCACCACCGCGTCGCACAGCTCCACCAGCGTCGCCTTCGCCTCGCACTCCGGGAGCGGGGCGAGGGCCGCGCGGGCGTCCTCCGCGTAGCGCACCGTGTCCCGGCGGGCCTGCTCCAGGGCCGGGTGGGCGCGCAGCCGCGCCACGGCCTCGGCGAGCCGGGCGTCGTCGGTCAGGTCCGAGTCGAGCAGCTCGACCAGCTCGCGGTCCTCCGGGAGGCCGAGCAGCTCGGCGCGCTCACGCAGCCGGAGCACCGGCAGCGTGGGGATGCCCTCGCGCAGGTCGGTGCCCGGGGTCTTGCCGGACTCGTGCGAGTCGGAGGCGATGTCGAGCACGTCGTCGGCGAGCTGGAAGGCGACGCCGAGCCGCTCCCCGTACTGCGTCAGGACGTCCACGACGGTCTCGTCGGCGCCGGACATCATGGCGCCGAACCGGCAGGCCACGGCGACCAGCGAGCCGGTCTTGCCGCCGAGCACGTCCAGGTAGTGGTCGACCGGGTCGCGGCCGTCGGACGGGCCCGCCGTCTCCAGGATCTGGCCGGTGACCAGGCGCTCGAACGCCTCCGCCTGGATGCGCACGGCGTCCGGGCCGAGGTCGGCGAGGATGTGCGAGGCGCGCGCGAAGAGGAAGTCACCGGTGAGCACGGCCACCGAGTTGCCCCAGCGGGCGTTGGCGCTGGCCACCCCGCGGCGCACGTCCGCCTCGTCCATCACGTCGTCGTGGTAGAGCGTGGCCAGGTGGGTCAGCTCGACGACGACGGCGGAGGGCACGACGCCCGGCGCGTAGGGGTCGCCGAACTGCGCGGCGAGCGCCACGAGCAGCGGCCGGAACCGCTTGCCCCCGGCCCGCACCAGATGCTGGGCGGCCTCCGTGATGAAGGGAACCTCGCTCTTGGTGGCCTCGAGCAGTCCCTCCTCGACAGCCGCCAATCCGGCCTGGACATCGGCTTCGAGAGCCTGGTCCCTCACGCTGAGACCGAAAGTCCCGACGACGGTCACGAGTGGGTCTCCTGTCTGCTGACGATCACGACGATCACATGGCGGAACGCGGTCGATCCCGGCCGGTCCCTCGGCCGGTCCCGGCGCTGCTTCGGACCTCGCTCGCAACGTCGCTCCCGGCTTCGATCTCGATCGATCATTCGGTCGATGGCCCGGATTGTCGATGTGTCGCTGCCATCACCCAAGTCAGCGTATCCGGTCGCGTTTCGATCACAGGGGGCGCCCGCCCGTGCAACCCAGATCGAGCGGGTCCCAGACACCCCCGGTATGTTCTTGATCAGCCGATACGACCGGGAGTACACCACTTGTCCCGCATAGCCACGGACTCCGACAACGCGGCCGACCAGCCGCCGCCGGGCGACAACACCGCCTTCTTCGGGCAGCCCCGCGGGCTGCTCACGCTGTCGGGCCTGGAGGTCTGGGAACGTTTCTCGTTCCTGGGCATGCAGGCCATTCTCGTCCTGTTCTTCGCCGATACCGTCGCACACGGCGGCATGGGCATGGACCCCGGCACCGCCGCGTCGGTCTCGGCCGCGTACGGCACGCTCGTCTATCTGGTCTCCGTCGCGGGCGGCTGGCTCGCCGACCGGATCCTCGGCTCCTACCGGGCCGTGCTGTGGGGCGGCATCCTCATCGCCTGCGGCCACTACTCGATGGCGGTGCCGACGGCGACGATGACCTGGGTGGGCCTGGGCCTGATCAGCGCCGGCACCGGCCTGCTCAAGCCGAACGTCGCCACCATGGTCGGCAAGCTCTACCGCACCGACGACGAGCGCCGCGACGCCGGCTTCGCCCTGTACTACATGGGCATCAACATCGGCGCCTTCGCCGGACCGCTGATCACCGGCTGGCTCGGCGACCACAAGGGCTGGCACTGGGGCTTCTCGGCGGCCGCCGTCGGGATGACCTTCGGCCTGATCCAGTACGTGGCGGGACGCCGTCACCTGGCCGGCCGCAAGGCCACCGCCGAGTACCGGCTGCCCGACGACGCGCTGCGCCGTGCGGTCCGCACGATCGTGGTCGGCGCCGTCGTGGTGGCCGCGCTCGCCGGGCTCCTGGCGGCCGTGGGCTGGCTGACCATGGACCGCTTCGTCGACCTGCTGACGATCATCTCGGTGATCGCGCCGGTCGTGTACTTCGTGGTGATGTTCAGGAGCCCCCGGGTCACGACGGAGGAACGCGGACGGCTCAAGCCCTACGTGGTGCTCTTCCTGGCCTCCGTCGCCTTCAACTTCATCCTGTTCCAGGCCTACTCCACGATGATGCTGCTGGCCTCGACGAACGCCAGGACCGAGATCTTCGGCTTCCACTTCCCGGCCAGCTGGTACGCCTCCGCCCTCGGCGCCTTCGAGGTGGCGCTCGCGCCCGTCGTCGCCACCGTGTGGGCCCGGATGGGCCCGCGCCAGCCGCACGCCTCCAACAAGATCGCCATCGGCGTGATCCTCGGCGGCCTGTCCTTCGTCCTCATGGTGCTGCCCACGTCCGGGCACAGCGGCGACACGTACCTGATGTCCGCCTGGTGGATCGTCGGCTCGTACCTGTTGCTCGGCCTCGGCGACATCCTCCTTGAGACGTCGGGCATGTCGGCGACCACGAAGCTCGCCCCGAAGGCCTTCGCGAACCAGACGATGTCGCTCTGGTTCCTCTCCCTCGCCCTCGCCAACGGCATCCAGGCACAGACCGTGAAGCTCTACGGCGAGGTCTCCAACCCCGCGTACTTCGGCGTCAACGGCGCCATCGCCATCGCGGTCGGCGTGGCCGTCGTCGCCCTGGCGCCGTGGCTGCGCCGCACCATGCACCCCGTTCACTGAGGTATCACCATGAGCACTGCATCCCCCCGCATCCGGACCGAGTTCCCCTACGGCACGACTCGTGAGGACATCCGCGTACCCCTCTCCGACGGGACGACGCTCTTCGCCCGGGTCTGGCGTCCGGTCACCGACGAACCGGTTCCGGTGCTCCTCGAATACCTCCCCTACCGGCTCTCGGACTGGACGGCGCCGCGCGACTGGCAGCGCCACCCCTGGTACGCGGGCCACGGCTACGCCTCCGTACGCGTCGACGTGCGCGGCCACGGCAACTCCGAGGGCCTGCCGGGCGACGAGTACGACGCGCAGGAGCTCAGCGACGGCGTCGAGGTCGTCAACTGGCTGGCCGAGCAGCCCTGGTCGTCCGGCAAGGTCGGCATGTTCGGCATCTCCTGGGGCGGCTTCAACTCCCTCCAGATCGCGGCCCTCGCCCCCGAGCCCCTGAAGGCGATCGTCACGGTCTGCTCCACGGACGACCGCTACGACAACGACGTGCACTACACCGGCGGTTCGGTCCTCGCCGTGGACATGCACGCGTGGGCGGCCACCATGCTGGCGTTCGTCTCGCGTCCGCCGGACCCGCAGTTCGTCGGTGACGGCTGGCGCGAGATGTGGACCCGGCGCCTGGAAGCCGTGGACCCGTTCATCCACACCTGGCTCAAGCACCAGACGCGCGACGCCTACTGGAAGCACGGCAGCGTCTGCGAGGACTACTCGGCGATCAAGGCCGGCGTCCTCGCGGTCGGCGGCTGGCACGACCCGTACCGCGACACGGTCCTCCGGCTCGTCGAGCACCTCCCGGACGACCAGGTGCGCGGACTGATCGGCCCGTGGTCGCACCAGTACCCGGACCGCGGCCTGCCGCCGGGCCCCGCGATCGGCTTCCTCCAGGAGACGCTGCGCTGGTGGGACCACTGGCTGAAGGGCGAGGACACCGGCGTGATGGCCGAGCCGAAGCTCCGCTCGTACCTCAGCGACTCGCACCCGCCCGCGACGGTCTACGACACCCTGCCCGGCCACTGGGTCGGCGACCCGTCCTGGCCGTCCCCGAACGTCACCACGGTGGGTTACGCGCTTCAGGGCTCCCCCGTCGTCGTGCGCTCCCCGCAGCACACGGGCCTGGACGCGGGCCGCTTCTTCCCGTTCGGCAACGACGCGGACCTGCCGCCCGACCAGCGGGACGAGGACGCCCAGAGCGCCTGCTTCGAGTTCGAGGTGCCCGAGGACGTCCAGGTGCTCGGCCGCCCGCGCGTCACCCTGCGGGTGTCGTCGGACGCGTCGCGCGGGCAGATCGTGGCCCGGCTCTGCGACATCGCCCCGGACGGCTCCTCGACGCTGGTGACCCGCGGGGTGCTCAACCTCTCGTCCCGGCACGGCCGTTCGGCGAACGTGCCCTGGCTGCCCGGCTCCACCGAGGACGTCACCTTCGAGCTGAACGGCATCGGCCACTCCTTCCCGGCCGGCCACCGCATCCGGCTCGCGGTCTCCTCGGCGTACTGGCCGTGGGTGTGGCCGCAGGCCGGATCGCAGGCCGGGTTCACGCTGAACCCGCTGGGCAGCGCGCTTGAACTCCCGGTGAGGTCGGCCGAACCGGGCGGCACCATCACCTTCGAGGACCCGGAGCAGTCCCCGCCGCTCGGCGTCGTCTACCCGGCCTCACTGGAGGAGCAGCGCCCCGAACGGCTCGTCGTCCGGGACGTCGCCAAGGGCGAGTGGAAGCTGGAGGTCGACCCGCGCTACGGCGGCACGCGGATCTACCCGGACGGCCTGGAGTTCACCGAGGACGCGCTGGAGACCTACACCATCCGGGAGGACGATCCGCTGTCGGCGCACACCCGCTCCGACTGGTCGATCCGGCTGCACCGGCCCGACATGGCGTGGGACGCGACGGTGCAGACCCGCTCCGAGATCTCCTGCACGGCGACCGAGTTCGTGACGTCGAACGAGGTGGTGTGCCGGGACGGCGGCGAGGTCGTCTTCCACCGGACGTGGGAGGAGCGGATTCCGCGCACGGCGGGATAGCGCGTACGGCCGGGACCTCACCCGCACCATCTTCACCATCCCGCCTCCCCCCGATTCGCTCACGCGACGGCTCCCCCGTGGCTACTGTGGAGTTGAACGCGCAGGTCGGGGGAGGCGGGATGGGGTTATTCGGGGAACATCAGGCCTTTCTGCCGCAGCTCTCCCCCGCCGACCGCGGGACGCTGACGGCGCTGGGCACCACTCGCACCTTCGCGGCGCACGAGACGCTGCTCACCGAAGGGGAGCGCAGCAGCCACCTCGTGCTTCTCCTGACGGGCTGGTGCGCCGCCTGGATCGCCACCGAGCGGGGCGGACAGCTCATCCTGGGGCTGCGCAGCGAGGGTGAACTCATCGGCGAGATGGCCGCGTTGGACGGACGGCCCCGCAGCGCGTCGGTCACCACCCTCAGCCCGACGACCGGCCTGGTCGTCCCCCGCGACCCGTTCCGCAGGTTCCTGTCGGAGCGGCCGCACGTCACCGCCCTCGTCCTGGGCCAGCTGACGCAGCGACTGCGCAGCGCCGACCGCGAGCGGCGCGCCCTCGCCTCCCTCACCGTGCTGCAGCGCCTGTGCCGGGCCCTCGTCGAACTCGCCGAGCGCACCGGGCGCACGCAGGGCACGGTCGTCACCATCGCCCTGCCACTGGCCCAGCACGAACTCGCCGCGGCCGTGGGCTGCACCCGCGAGGCCGTCGCCAAGGCGCTGCGGCTGCTGCGCGAGCGCGGCCTCGTGGAGACCGGCCCGAGCATCCTGCGGGTCGCGAACCTGGAGCCGCTGCGCCTGCTGGCGGGGGCCGGACCCACGCCGTGAGACCGATACCGCGGGGTGTGTAAACGGATACAGCCGGATCCCCGCGACCGCGGGACAGTGAGGGCCTGACCCCACCACCTCAACCGCGCTTGCCATCACCGCACTTGGAGCCCGCATGGAGCCCGAAGCCCAGTACCGACTCAGCATCAGCCTCGACGTGCAGGGGTCGAGCCGGGTTCCCGAGGCCGAGCGCCCCGCGCTCCGCGCCACCCTGCACTCCCTGGCCCGCGGCGCGTTCGAGCAGGCCAGGATCGCCCCCGACCAGTATCGCGCGGACGACCGCGGCGACGGGCTCCTCGCCCTGCTCGCCCCGCACGTCCCGCCGACCCGGGTGCTGGGCGAATGGCTGGAGTACCTGCACCAGGACCTGCGCGCCGCCAACCGCGGCCGCTCGCAACCGGTACTGCTGCGCGCGGGGCTCACCATCGGTCCCACCACCGTCGACGCGCACGGCTGGTCGGGGCGCTCGGTGGACCTGGCCTGCCGCATCGGCAACAGCTCCACCGCCAAGTCCGTCCTCGGCGCGGCCACCGGGGCCACGCTGCTGGTCGCCGTCTCCGACCGGCTGCACCAGGACGCCGTGGTGCGGGGCGGACGCTGGGTGGAGCCCGAGCGGTACCGCCGTTACGAGGTGCCCCTGCAGGAGGGGAAGCAGACCGTGTGGATGCAGGTGCCGGGGCTCGCGGTGCCGCCGGAGGTGCCCGAGGCGGCGGAGGGGGCAGCGGCGCGGGATTCCGGCCGGGAAGGCCGGGAAGGCGGCCCATCCACGCCGCCGCCTCCCGCGGCGGCCCCGTACCGCACGATCAGCCACACCGGCAGCGGCAGTGTCGTCTCCGACGTCGACCACATCGGCACGCTCAACATCGGCCGCCCCGCGGACGGTGAGCGATGAGCCCGGACCAGGATGCCGCCCAGGCGCCGGAGAAGGAGCCCGGCCCCGCGAAGGAGCCCAGGAACCCGAAGGACGACAAGCTGGACGCGGCGCAGGACGCGCAGCTCGCCGACGACGAGCTGCCGGAGTCGGCGGGCGCCGCGTCCCGCACGTACCGCGCCACGCGAACCGCCTTCGACCTGCGGGACTCCAGTACATACGTGGGTGCCGACCAGGTCGGCACCATCAACTTCTACGGTTCCGGTCCCGGCGGTGCCGCCCGGCTGGTGGCCGGCCCGGTCACCGACGACGAGCTGCGCCGGCTGCGCGACACGTTCTGTACGCCGGACGGCTACGCCGACCTGAAGCGACGCCTGGCAGCCGACCACCTCCTCGTCCTGCACGGCCGCGCGGGCACGGGCCGGATGTTCACCGCGCTGTCCCTCCTCGACGACGTGACCCGCGGCAAGGTCTCCCGCCTGGACACCGCCACCGAGCTCGACCGGCTGGAGGGCGAGCACATCGAGGAGGGCCGGGGATACGCGCTGGAGCGGGCCACGGCGTCCAGCGGCGTCCAACTCGACCACCTGCGCCATCAGTTGACGGAGCGCGGCGCCTTCGCGGTGCTGCTGCGGGCGCCCGACCCCGGGGTGCCGGCACCGCCGCCCGACCGCCACCACGCCGCCCACACGCCGCCGAACCCGCTCGGCGTCCTGGAACAGTGCCTGCTCGCGGCGCTCGGCGACCGCACGCCGCTCGGGCGGCGACTCGCCGGCGCCGAAGCGACGCACTCCGCCCTCGGCCTCGGCACCCTGCTGCCCGCCGAGGCGGCGCGGCTCGCCGACCGGATCACCGAGCACGTCGACGGACAACTGACCGAGGCCCAACTGAGCGCCGCCTGCCGCGGGTTCGCCACCGCGCAGGCCACCGAGTGGTTTGCGGGCGGGCTCGCCTCCGAGAGCCTGCCGCGGCTGCGCGAGGCCGCCTTCCGGATCGCGCTCGCCGTGCTCGGCGGAGCCTCCGTCAGCGCTGTGACGGAGGCGGCGGAGCAGTTGGCCTGGGAGTTCGCCGTGACGACCGACCCGGGCAGCGCCCCGGGACGGCTCGTGTTCAACGACGGCCTCGACGCCCGCCTCGCCGCCGCCCGCGCCGTGACCGAGCCGGGCACCGAGTCCCTCGGCGACGCCGAGGTTCCGGTCCGTACGGTCCGGTTCGCCGGGGACCGGCTCGCCGGGGCGGTCCTGGAGCACCTGTGGGAGCACCGGCCGGGCGCCCGCGGTCCGGTGCTGCGCTGGCTGGCCTCGCTCTGCGACGACCCGCGCGCCCAGGTGTGGGTGCGCGCCGCCGTCGCCACCGGCGTGCTGTGCCGCCTGGACTGCGCCGACACCGTGCAGGAGCTGGTGCAGCCGATGGCCGCGTCGAAGCGGTGGCGGCAGCGTCAGTTCGCGGCGACCGCGCTCGATCTGGCCGTCACCGCCCCCGAGATCGGTCCCGCGGTCGGTTCGCTGGTGCGCAGTTGGGCCCGGCGCGGTTCGGCGGGACTGCGCAGGACCGCCGCGACCGTGCTCGGCCGGGGCCACGCCACCGCCTCCCTGGCCGAGTCGCTCGATCTGCTCGCGGCGATCGGCACCTGGAAGGAGGACGGTTCCGACGGAGAGGCCGGACTGCGCCAGGACGCCGCCGACTGCGTGGCCCAACTGGCGGGCACCACCACGGACACCCTGCCGACCCGGCGCGTCAGGTCCTGGCTGGCCCACCCGCGCATCGAGGAGCAGAACCTCGGCCTGCAGAGCACGCTCAGCCTGGCGCAGACCCCGGCGGCCCATGTCTGGGACCCGGTACCCGGCGTGGCCGGCCTCGGTGACGCACCGCTCCTGATCGCCCTCGCGGTCGACAACGAGGAGCACGCGCCCGCCCTGGCCGATCTGCTGTGGACCGCGCTCAACACCAGCCGCTCGTACGAGGCCGCGCTCGGCATCGTGGAGGGCTGGCTGACCGCCTCGCAGGGGCAGCCCTGGGCCGGGCACCTCGCCCGGTTCCTGGGACTGTCGGTGCACACGGACGACGACAGGAAACGACTGCTGTCCCTGCTGACCGAACTGACGCAGGACCAGTACACACCACTTGCTGAGGACCACGCGCGGCTGCTGCGCCACGCGGTCCAGGGAGAAGGCGCACGCTGATGTCCACGAACCAGTGGGGGGCTCCTCGGTACCCCCAGAACCCGCGACCCCCGCAGAACATGGAGATCCAGCTCCCGCACCCCCTCCTGGGGCCGTTCATCAGGGAGTTCACTCCCGACAGCGGCTACAAGCACCGCAGCGCGCAGGTGGCCTCCGTGATGTTCTACAAGAACGGCGGCCACAGCGTGGTGACCGTGCGCGGGGCCGATCACGTCGACAAGCCGTTCATGGGCCGCCCCACCTCGGTGTGCTGGATCGCCCGCGGCCGGCACCAGGTCTCCTTCCGGGTGCCCCTGCCCTCCCAGGGCGACCGCGCCGACTTCACCGCCGAGGCGGACGTCAACTGGGAGGTTCAGGACTTCCATCGCGCCGCCGACCGGCGCGTGGTGAACGTCGAGCAGATGCTGCGCCCCGAACTGCTCGCCCGGCTGCGGGGCATCTCCCGTCAGTACGGGCTCGACCGGGCACAGGCCGCCGACGAGGCGATCCAGGACGAGCTGGCGACCGGCCGCTGGGCCGACTTCGGTGCCGATCTGGGCCTGGTCACGCGGGTGTTCGTCCGCATCGACCTGGGCGCGGCCGCGCAGAAGCACATGGGCGAGATGATCGCCGTGTCGCACTCCACCGAGGTGGACATGGCCAAGGACAAGGCCCACCACCTGCGCACCCAGGCCAACATGGAGTTCGCCGGGCGCCTCATCGCGGGCGGCGAGGCCATGCAGTACCAGTACCTGCTGGCCAGTGACCCGGCTCAAGCAGGCGTCATCCTCAAGGAGTTGCAGGAGCAGGCGAAGGAGCAGCGCACCGGTGCCCTCGACTACCTCAGCCGGCTGATCGACGCGGGAGTGGTCCAGCGGCACCAGGTCGAGGACCAGGTGCAGCGGCTCATCGACTACGCCCGGGCCACCTCCGGCGGCGCCCTGGACCAGGGCCTGCCGCAGCCCGCCACCGCCCTGCCGGTGCCGCCCGAGCGGGACACCGGGGACGTCCCCCTGTTCAAGGAGGAGCCCAGGGACAAGCCCCCGGCCGCGCCGGCCGCCGCTCCTCCGATGCCGTCGGCCCCGCCCCAGCGCGCCACCGCCGACGACTCGAATCCGTACGCACCGCCCGCGGACGACTCCCGATGACCCTGCCCGCACCACGGCCGCACGCCGCGACGGAGGCCGAGCAGTCCCGCTACGTCGCGGAGCGGCTGCTCGACGCCGCCCGGGCCGATCTGTCCCGTGCCGACACCAAGGCCTCGGTCCTCCTCTCCGGCGGTCTGACGCTCCCGGTCCTCGTCGGCACCCGCGGCATGAGTTCGGCCGCCGGCGGCCAGTTGGCGCTGTGGGCCGTGGCCGGGGCGGCCTGGCTGGCCGGAATCGGTCTGCTGATCTGCGCGGTCCTGCCGTTCTCCGGCACCCGCCGGGCGCAGCGGACCGGGCAGGTCACGTACTACGGCGACGCGCTGCGCGACGCCACGGTCGAGGGCCTGGCCCGGCTGGTCGAGCAGGCGGGCCGGGCACCCGTCGAATGGCTGCTGACCCAGTTCCACGACGTCAGTACGATCCTGGCCCGCAAGTACACCTTCATCCGCGGCGGGCTGTGGGCGCTGGTGGCGGCACTCGGACTCGCGGCGCTGGCGGCGCTGCGGGGGTGAGCGTGGTGCCGTCAGGCACCGCTCCCGAAGAGCCGCTCCAGGACGGCGGCCACCCCGTCCTCCTCGTTGGACGCGGTGACCTCGTCGGCGACGGCCTTCAGCTCGGGGTGGGCGTTGGCCATGGCCACCCCGCGCGCGGCCCAGCCGAACATCGGCACGTCGTTGGGCATGTCGCCGAAGGCGATGGTGTCGGCGGGACCCACGCCCACCCGCTCGGCGGCGAGTTCGAGCCCCGTCGCCTTGGTGACGCCGCGCGGCTGGAGTTCGACGGTGCCGGGGCCCGACATGGTGACGGTGGCGAGCGGGCCGACCGCCGCGCGGGCCACGGCGGCCAGCTCGTCGTCGGCCAGCTCGGAATGGCGCAGAAGCACCTTGCTGATGGGCTCGGCCCACAGCTCGGCCCTGCGGTGCACCCGCACCGCGGGCAGCGTCGGGTGCGGCATCAGATAGCCGGGCTCGATCAGCGTCAGCCCGTCCACGCCGTCCTGGTCCACGGCCGCGTACACCTGTCCGACCTCGGCCTCGATCTTCCCGAGCGCCTGCTCGGCCAGCTCCCGGTCGAGGGTGAGCGACCAGAGCAGACGGTCGTGCGCCGCGTCGTACAACTGCGCGCCCTGCGCACACACCGCGAGCCCCGCCCCGCCGAGATCGCCGAGGAGGGGCTGCACCCGGGGTGCCGGCCGCCCGGTGACCACGATGTGCCGGGCCCCGGCCGCGGCGGCCCGCGTGAGGGCGTCCCGCGTCCGGTCCGAGACGGTGTCGTCCCCTCGCAGCAGCGTGCCGTCCAGGTCAGTGGCGATGAGTGCATATGCGGGTGCGGGCATGATCCGAAGAATACGGACCGACGGCACCGGGGGACCGACGCGTACCGGCCGCCCTTGCGCCGATCGCCCGCGCGGGCAGCACGGACCGGCTTGTCATCTCTTCGGGTCGGCGCGCGGCGGCCGGCTGACGCACTCGTGTTCGGCTAGCCGTGCCGGGCCGCGAGATGGGCCGCGAGGCGCGGTGAGGCGAACTCGGTGCCGCACACGAACCGCATCACCGGGCCGTACGACGACCCGCCCAGCATGCCGGTGAAGTACAGGCCGGGGACCGAGGAGACATAGCCGGGGCCCAGCCGCGGAGTGCCCCGGCTGGCCGCGAGGCGCGTGCGCAGGCCGTCGCCGAGGAACGGCATCGCCGCCAGATCCACCCGGTACCCGGTCGCCGCGACGACATGGTCCGCGGTCAGCTCCTCACGCCGTCCGCCGAGCGTCCCCACCTGTACCACCGGCGCACCGCCCGCCACCGTGATCCGCCGCACCGCCGCGACCTCGCGCACGGCCACCTTGCCCTCGAACCGCTCCCGCAGCCACCACGCGCCGAGCGGGCCGAGCACGCGCTTGACCAGGTAGTGCCGTAGGCCGGGCGGCAGTTGGCGGTACCGGTGCGGGTAGTACGTGAGCGCGTACAGCGACCAGGCGTTGCCGAACGGGGTCGCCGGGCGCAGCCGGGGCTGCTCCCACGGCGGGACCCCGAACCGCACCCGGTCCCGGCCGCGCGCCACGACCCGTACGCTCGCCCCGGCCTCGGCCGCCAGCGCCGCCGTCTCCAGGGCGGACTGGCCCGCGCCGACGACGATCAGCTCCTTGCCGGAGAACCGCGACAGGTCGTGGTGCTGGGCGCTGTGCGAGAGCGGGCCCGTGGGCGAGGGTCCGTCCGGCGCGGCCGCGGCGAACTCGCGCGGCACATGCTCCAGGCCCGACAGGCCGCTGGCGACGACGACGGCGCGTGCGGTGAACAGCTCGCCGGAGTCCAGCTTCAGCTCGAAGCCCTCGGTGCCGCGCCGGTCGACCGACACGACCCGTACCCGCTCCAGGGCGGGCACCAAGCGCTGCTGGAACCAGTCCCCGTAACGGACGAAGACCTCGGCGCTGACCAGGTCCTCGTCCGTGACGAGGCGCCTGACGCCGGCCGCGTCGCAGTAGTCGACGAGGTCGTGGCCGCGCTGGGGCGCGTCGATGTTCGACGCGGACGGCACCGACTTGAGGATCATGCCCTCGGGCATGTGCGAGCGCCAGCTCACCATGGGCTCCCCGAAGACCCTGACTGGAAGGCCGCGCGCCCGCAGATGCGCGGCGCTCGACAGGCCGTACGGGCCCGCGCCGATGACAGCTACCGGATGGATCACGAAGTCCCCTCCCCGGGACGGCAGTCGCTCTGCCACTGCGTCTCTTGCTCCGTGGTGCCGCTCGCCGGTCCCCGCCCCCTCTAGACGGAGGTGCCGGTCGTGCCGCCGCGGCGGCTGGTCCGCCACAGCCGGTAGAGATGCCGGACGCCGGGTCTCACGAACCGGGCCAGCATCGTGAAGAACGGCCACGGGTCGTCGGCCGCCCACCACGCCAGCTCCGTGCCGCTCGCGCGGGTCGGGGCGTGCGGGGTCGTGTAGCCGCCGCGCCGGTACGCGAGCAGGGCCGGCAGGTCGATGTTCTCGACGATGTACCGGTGCCCCGCCCGCTGTTCCCCCTCCGGGACGTCGCGGCCGGTGAGGTGCAGATGCAGGGCGCGGACGACGTCCACCCCCGCCTCGTTCTCGAACAGGCGGAACTGGGCGCCCATCCGCGGATTGAAGTCCAGCAGCTTGTAGCGCCCGTCGCGCCGGTCGAAGCGCAGATCGAGGTCGATGACGCCGGTGAAGCCGATCTGCTTGACGAAGCGCGCGGCCAGGTCCGCGAGGTCCGGATTGTCCACGACGTACGCGCGCGCGGTCATCCCCGCGTGCGGCGGCCAGGAGCGGACCTTGACCCCGGTGAACATCGCCCGGGGCGCGCAGTCCTGATCGACGTACGCGTGCACGATCCAGTCCTCGGCGTCCTCGCGCGGCAGATACTCCTGGAGGATCACGCCGGGCCGCTCGCCCCAGTCCCGCGCGAGGGCGCGCAAGCCCTCGGGGGTGGCGATGCGGGTGGTCCCGGCCACCGCGGGGCGGGCCCGGCGGGTGAACGCCTCGCGGTTCTTGGCCACGACCGGGAAGCGGGCCTTCGCCGCGAACTCCTCGATGTCCGCGCGGCTTTCGGGGAAGGCCGCCGCAGGTGACGGGAACCCGTGCTCCGCGCACAGTTCGTGCAGGCCCTGCTTGCTGGCCAGGCGGCGCGGCAGCGCCGGCTCGACGGGCGGGAAGAGGTATCCCGCGTCGGCCAGCGGGCCCTGGTGCTCGGCGATGAGCACGGCCGCCTCCTCGTCGGTCGGGATCAGCACGGCGGGCCGGCCGATCCGCCGCGCGATCCCGAGCAGCCCGTCGACCAGGTGCTCCGGCGCCTCCGCGCCGGTGGTCCGCCAGGAGAAGGCCCGGCGCAGATAGCGGGAGGCGGCGGCCGGGGTGCAACGGTCCTCGGTGATCGCGTACATGGGGACGCCGAGGCGGCCCAGGCTGCGGATGGCGCCCACGCCTCCGTGGTGCAGCGGATAGTCGCCGAACTTCACGATCAGGCCCGGCACCTCGCGGTCCACGGCGAGCGGTACCGGTCCAGCGCCACCGCGTGCGTCACCGGCTTTTCTGGCCACGGGCCCCCCACGTGTCCTGATCCCCCTACGAACCGACATAGACGCTATGCCGGAAGTGACCACGCCAACAACGGGTCATTCGGACATTACGAACTCTTTAGCCCCTGCCCGAACACCCGGCGTCCACGTAACGTGTGGCCCACCTGTGTGATCCACCCTGTGATCCACCCTCGAACGTCTCGAAAGTGAGGCACGTAGGCATGGCAGCCGCAGCCGCGTCCGGGCACACCCCGCTCGTCGACCCGCTCGACCTCCCCGAAGGCCACCCCTTCGGCCCGCACAACCTCCCCTACGGAGTCTTCAGCCGCGCCGGCGAGAGCCCGCGTGTCGGCGTCCGCCTCGGCGGCCACGTCCTCGACGCGGGCGCGACGGCCGAGGCCCTCGGCTCGCCCCACAGCCCGCTCCTGGCCCGGCGCACGCTCAACTCCCTGCTCGCGGCGGGCCGTACGGCCTGGTCGGACGTGCGCCGCGCCGTGACGTCATGGGTGACGGACCCGGCGCACCGCGACGCCGTCCGCCCCCATCTGCACCCGCTCGCCGAGGTCACCCTGCACCTCCCGTTCGAGGTCGCGGACTACGTCGACTTCTACGCCTCCGAGAACCACGCCACGAATCTCGGCAAGCTGTTCCGCCCGGACGAGGCGGCGCTGAAGCCCAACTGGAAGCACCTGCCGGTGGGTTACCACGGGCGCGCCGGCACGGTCGTGGTCTCCGGCACCGACGTGGTCCGCCCCAGCGGCCAGCGCAAGGGCCCGCAGGACCCGGCCCCCGTCTTCGGCCCGTCGGTCCGCCTCGACATCGAGACCGAGGTCGGCTACGTCGTCGGCGTCCCGTCGCCCCAAGGCACGTCCGTCCCCCTCTCCTCCTACCGCGATCACGTCTTCGGCCTGTGCCTGCTCAACGACTGGTCGGCGCGCGACATCCAGAACTGGGAGACGGTGCCGCTCGGCCCGCACCTCGGCAAGTCCTTCGCGACCTCGATCTCCGCCTGGATCACGCCTCTTGATGCCCTGGACGCGGCCCGCGTCCCCGCGCCCGCGCGCACGGTGCCGCTCCTCCCCTACTTGGACGACGCCGACCCCGGCCTGGACCCCGCGGGCTACGACCTGCACATCACGGTCGCCGTCAACGGCCACGTCGTCTCGGAGCCGCCCTTCTCCGGCATGTACTGGACGGGCGCCCAGATGCTGGCCCACATGACGGTCAACGGCGCCTCGCTGCGCACCGGCGACCTCTACGGCTCCGGCACCGTCAGCGGCCCCGCCGAACACGAGCGCGGCTCCCTCATCGAGCTGACCTGGAACGGCCAACACCCTCTCGAACTCCCCGACGGCAAACGGGGTTTCCTGGAGGACGGCGACGAGGTCACGCTGACGGCCTGGGCCCCGGGCCCGTCCGGCACCCGACTGTCCCTGGGCGAGGTAACGGGCCGCATCGTGGCGCGCCCATAGCTCGTACCCCGACTGACTGCCGGTGGCCTCTTCTCGCGCAGTTCCCCGCGCCCCTGGGTCGCCTCCCGGGTGCACCACCGTCGTGGCTGGTCGCGCAGTTCCCCGCGCCCCTGAGGCATGCGCTTCGCGCAGCCTCCCCTTGAGGGGGCCGATGAGATGCCGCACGAAGTGCGCATCTCAGGGGCGCGGGGAACTGCGCGAAGCAGGGCCACCGGGCCGCAGGTAGCGACGAAGCCCGGCAGGGCAGACGCGGATCTTTCAGGGGCGCGGGGAACTGCGCGGGAAGCGGCCACCGGGCCGCACCCGAAGAACAACCCAGGGGCGCGGGGAACTGCGCGACCAGCCCCCACCGGCCGTCACCAGTCGACATCCTCCGGCTCCGGCTCCGGCCCGAAATCAGGCTCGGGCCCGGGATCGAACTCCGGCACCCCATCACGGCCACCGCCACCGGCACCGGCACCGGCACCGGCACCATCGAGCCCGGCCAGAACCTCCAGCACCCCCGGCCCCCAGGTGGCCAACTTCTTCTCACCGACCCCGCCGAGCGTCCCCAACTGCCCCAACGAAGAAGGCCGCTGAAGAGCGATCTCCCGCAACGTGGCGTCATGGAAGATCACATAAGCCGGAACCCCGTTCTCCTTGGCCTGCGCCCCGCGCCAGGCCCGCAACGCCTCGAAGACGGGCTGAAGCTCGGCAGGCAGATCGGCCGCGACGGTCTTGGCCTTGCGCTCGCGCGGGGCGGACCGGGACGAGGCCGGCCGCGGCGCCTCCTTGCGCAGCCGCACCTCCCGCTCCCGCCCCAGCACGCTCCCGCTCTCCTCGGTGAGCACCAGCGTCCCGAACTCGCCCTCGACCGCGACGAGCCCCTGCGCCAGCAACTGCCGCACCACGCCCCGCCACTCGGTCTCGCTCAGCTCCTCGCCGATGCCGAAGACGGACAGCTGGTCGTGGTCGAACTGGATGACCTTGGCCGAGCGCTTGCCGAGCAGGATGTCGATGATCTGGCCCGCGCCGAACTTCTGCCGCCGCTCCCGGTCCAGCCGCACCACGGTGGACAGGATCTTCTGCGCGGCGACCGTGCCGTCCCAGGTCTCGGGCGGCGTCAGACAGGTGTCGCAGTTGCCGCAGGCCGCCGGGGCCTCCTGCCCGAAGTACGTCAGGAGCTGGGCGCGCCGGCACTGCGCGGTCTCGCAGAGCGCCAGCATCGAGTCGAGGTGGGAGGAGGCCCGGCGGCGGAACGCCTCGTCGCCCTCCCCCATGTTGATCAGCTTGCGCTGCTGCACCACGTCCTGGAGGCCGTACGCCATCCAGGCCGTGGAGGCGAGCCCGTCCCGGCCCGCGCGGCCGGTCTCCTGGTAGTACCCCTCGACGGACTTCGGCAGGTCGAGGTGGGCCACGAACCGCACGTCCGGCTTGTCGATGCCCATGCCGAACGCGATGGTCGCGCAGACCACGAGCCCCTCCTCACGGAGGAAGCGGGACTGGTGCGCCGCGCGCGTCCCGGCGTCGAGGCCCGCGTGGTACGGCACGGCCTCGATCCCGTTCTTGCTGAGGAACTCGGCGGTGGCCTCCACGGACCTGCGCGACAGGCAGTACACGATGCCCGCGTCGCCCTCGTGCTCCTGCTTCAGGAAGGTCAGCAGCTGCTTCTTCGGCTCGGCCTTGGGCACGATCCGGTACTGGATGTTGGGCCGGTCGAAGCTGGCCACGAAGTGCCGGGCCCGCGGCATGCCGAGGCTCTGGGTGATCTCCTGGTGCGTGGCGTGCGTCGCGGTCGCCGTGAGGGCGATGCGCGGCACGTCGGGCCACCGCTCGCCGAGCACGGACAGCGCCCGGTACTCGGGCCGGAAGTCGTGCCCCCACTGGGCCACACAGTGCGCCTCGTCGATCGCGAAGACGGAGATCTTGCCGCGCGAGAGCAGGTCGAGGGTGCTGTCGATCCGCAGCCGCTCCGGGGCGAGATAGATCACGTCCAGCTCACCGGCGAGGAACTCGGCCTCGACGGTCCGCCGCTCGTCGAAGTCCTGCGTCGAGTTCATGAACCCGGCGCGCACGCCGAGCGCCCGCAGCGCGTCCACCTGGTCCTGCATGAGCGCGATCAGCGGCGAGACGACGACGCCCGTACCGGGTCTGACCATGGCCGGGATCTGATAGCAGAGCGACTTGCCGCCACCGGTGGGCATCAGGACGACGGCGTCCCCGCCCGCCACGACGTGCTCGATGATCGCTTCCTGCTCACCGCGGAAAGCGTCGTACCCGAAGACGCGGTGGAGCGTGGCAAGGGCCTCGCTCTCCGTCACCTCGCTCATACCGTCTGTCCCGTCCGTCGTCCGACTGCTCCGCCAACGATAGGGGTCCGCACCGACAACCCCGAAAGTTATCCACAGGCTCGGGAGAACCGGCCGCACGCAGAGGTGCCCGGCGCCCCTCCCAGGGCGCCGGGCACCGGCTCACGCGTGCGCTGCGGGACTACCGGACGAAGACTCCGGCCTGGCTCGCGAGGTCCAGGAAGTACTGCGGCGCGAGGCCCAGCACGATCGTGACCGCGACGCCCACCGCGATCGTCGTCATGGTCAGCGGCGAGGGCACGGCCACGGTCGGCCCGTCCGCCTTCGGCTCGCTGAAGAACATGAGGACGATCACGCGGATGTAGAAGAACGCGGCGATCGCCGAGGACACCACACCGACGACGACCAGCGCGCCCGCACCGCCCTCGGCAGCCGCCTTGAACACGGCGAACTTGCCCGCGAAGCCGGAGGTGAGCGGGATACCGGCGAAGGCCAGCAGGAACACGGCGAAGACCGCCGCGACCAGCGGCGACCTGCGGCCGAGACCCGCCCACTTCGACAGGTGCGTGGCCTCGCCGCCCGCGTCGCGCACCAGCGTCACCACGGCGAAGGCGCCGATGGTCACGAAGGAGTACGCGCCCAGGTAGAACAGCACCGACGAGACGCCCTCGGGCGTCGTCGCGATCACACCGGCCAGGATGAACCCGGCGTGCGCGATCGACGAGTACGCCAGCAGCCGCTTGATGTCGGTCTGGGTGATCGCGACGATCGCGCCGCCGAGCATCGTGACGATGGCGATCGCCCACATGACCGGCCGCCAGTCCCAGCGCAGGCCCGGCAGGACCACGTACAGCAGCCGCAGCAGCGCGCCGAAGGCGGCCACCTTGGTCGCCGCCGCCATGAAGCCGGTGACGGGCGTCGGGGCGCCCTGGTAGACGTCCGGCGTCCACATGTGGAACGGGACGGCGCCGACCTTGAACAGCAGGCCCATGACGACGAGCGCGACGCCGATGAGGAGCAGCGCGTCGTTGCCCATCGTGTCGGCGAGGGCCGGGTCGATGCTGGTGACCGTGCCGTCGACGACGCTCGCGACCTTGGCGTACGAGACCGAGCCCGCGTAGCCGTAGAGCAGCGCGATGCCGAACAGGGTGAACGCGGACGCGAAGGCGCCGAGCAGGAAGTACTTGACCGCGGCCTCCTGCGACACGAGCCGCTTGCGGCGGGCCACGGCGCACAGGAGGTACAGCGGGAGCGAGAAGACTTCCAGGGCGATGAAGAGCGTCAGCAGGTCGTTCGCCGCGGGGAAGACCAGCATGCCGCCGATCGCGAAGAGCGCGAGCGGGAACACCTCGGTCGTCGTGAACCCGGCCTTCACAGCGCGCTGTTCGCTCTCGCTGCCCGGTACGGAACCGGCCTGCGCGGCGAACGAGTCGACGCGGTTGCCGTGCGCCTCCGGGTCGAGCCGCCGCTCCGCGAACGTGAAGATCGAGACGAGCCCGGCCAGCAGGATGGTGCCTTGCAGGAAGAGCGCGGGGCCGTCGACGGCGATCGCGCCCATGGCCGCGATGTGTGCCTTGGTCGTCCCGTACCCGCCGGCGGCGAGGCCGACGACGGCCGCGAAGGCCGCCGCGAGGGCCACGACCGACAGGAACACCTGGACGTAGTAACGGGACTTACGCGGCACGAACGCCTCGACCAGGATCCCCAGGACGGCGGCACCGATGACGATCAAGGTCGGGGACAATTGCCCGTATTCGATCTTCGGTGCGTCGATCTTGGAGATCGGATCGGCGGCACTTGTCCACAGGCTGTGGACGGCTGGAGCACTCAGCAGGGAACTCACTTGTGGGCCGCCTCCACTTCCGGCTTCGGGTCCTTCTTCTGGACGTCGGACAGGGTGTGCTTGACCGCCGGGTTCACCAGCTCGGTCAGCGGCTTCGGGTAGACACCCAGGAAGATCAGTACGGCGATCAGCGGGACCACGACGGTCAGTTCGCGCGCCTTCAGGTCGGCGATGCCCTCGTTCGACGGCTTCACCGGGCCGGTCATGGTGCGCTGGTACAGGACCAGCGTGTAGAGCGCGGCGAGCACGATGCCGATGGTGGCGATGATGCCGATGACCGGGTAGCGCGAGAACGTGCCGACCAGGACCAGGAACTCACTCACGAACGGCGCGAGCCCCGGCAGCGAGAGCGTCGCCAGGCCGCCGATCAGGAACGTGCCGGCGAGCACCGGGGCGACCTTCTGCACACCGCCGTAGTCGGCGATGAGCCGCGAGCCGCGCCGCGAGATCAGGAACCCGGCGACCAGCATCAACGCGGCCGTCGAAATACCGTGGTTGACCATGTAGAGCGTCGCGCCGGACTGGCCCTGACTGGTCATCGCGAAGATGCCCAGGATGATGAAGCCGAAGTGCGAGATCGACGCGTACGCGACCAGCCGCTTGATGTCGCGCTGGCCGACCGCGAGCAGCGCGCCGTAGACGATGCTGATCAGCGCCAGGACGAGGATGACCGGCGTCGCCCACTTGCTGGCCTCCGGGAACAGCTGGAGGCAGAAGCGGAGCATCGCGAAGGTGCCGACCTTGTCGACAACGGCCGTGATCAGTACGGCGACCGGGGCCGTGGCCTCGCCCATCGCGTTCGGCAGCCAGGTGTGCAGCGGCCACAGCGGGGCCTTCACCGCGAAGGCGAAGAAGAAGCCGAGGAAGAGCAGCCGCTCGGTGTTGGTCGCCATGTCCAGCGAGCCGCTCGCGCGGGCTTCGGCGATCTCCGAGAGCGAGAAGCTCCCGGCGACCACGTACAGGCCGATGACGGCCGCCAGCATGATGAGCCCGCCGACGAGGTTGTAGAGGAGGAACTTGACCGCGGCGTACGAGCGTTGGGTCGCGGCCTCCTTCTCGCCGTGCGGGCCCGCGCGGTCCCCGAAGCCGCCGATGAGGAAGTACATCGGGATGAGCATGGCTTCGAAGAAGATGTAGAAGAGGAAGACGTCGGTGGCCTCGAAGGAGATGATCACCATCGCCTCGACGAGGAGGATCAGGGCGAAGAAGCCCTGCGTCGGCCGCCACCTGGTGCTGCCGGTCTCCAGCGGGTCCGCGTCGTTCCAGCCCGCGAGGATCACGAACGGGATCAGCAGCGCGGTCAGCGCGATGAGCGCCACCCCGATGCCGTCCACGCCCAGTTCGTAGCGGACTCCGAAGTCCCTGATCCAGGAGTGCGACTCGGTCAGTTGGTAGCGCGCGCCCGACGGGTCGAAGCGCACCGCGACCACCGCAGCGACCACCAGCGTCCCGAGCGAGAACAACAGCGCGAGCCACTTGGCCGCCGTGCGCTGCTTCGCCGGTACGGCGGCCGTGGCGATGGCGCCCACGGCCGGCAGTACCGCCGTCGCTGTCAGCAGAGGAAAGGACATCGGTATCAGACCGCCCTCATCAGCAGGGTCGCCGCGACGATGACCGCCGCACCGCCGAACATCGAGACGGCGTACGAGCGCACGTAGCCGTTCTGGAGCTTGCGGAGCCGGCCGGAGAGGCCGCCCACGGAAGCCGCCGAGCCGTTCACCACTCCGTCGACCAGGGTGTGGTCGACGTAGACCAGGGAGCGCGTGAGGTGCTCGCCGCCGCGGACCAGGACGACGTGGTTGAAGTCGTCCTGGAGCAGGTCGCGGCGGGCCGCACGCGTGAGCAGCGAGCCGCGCGGTGCGACGACGGGGACCTCGCGGCGCCCGTACTGGAGCCAGGCGACGGCCACACCGATCACCAGGCAGACCATGGTGGCCCCGGTGACGACACCCGCGCTGATCGGCGCGTGCCCGTGGTCGTGGCCGGTGACCGGCTCCAGCCAGTGCAGGAAGCGGTCGCCGATGGAGAAGAAGCCACCGGCGAAGACCGAGCCGACCGCGAGCACGATCATCGGGATCGTCATGGACGACGGCGACTCGTGCGGGTGCGGCTCATGGCCCTCCGCGTCGGGCTGCCAGCGCTTCTCGCCGAAGAAAGTCATGATCATCACGCGGGTCATGTAGAACGCGGTGATGGCCGCGCCGAGCAGGGCCACGGAGCCGAGGATCCAGCCCTCGGTGCCGCCCTTCGCGAACGCCGCTTCGATGATCTTGTCCTTGGAGAAGAAGCCGGACAGCCCCGGGAAGCCGATGATGGCCAGGTATCCGAGGCCGAACGTCACGAAGGTGACCGGCATGTACTTCCTGAGCGCGCCGTACTTCCGCATGTCCACCTCGTCGTTCATGCCGTGCATGACCGAACCGGCGCCGAGGAAGAGCCCCGCCTTGAAGAAGCCGTGCGTCACCAGGTGCATGATCGCGAAGACGTAGCCGATGGGACCGAGGCCCGCGGCGAGCACCATGTAGCCGATCTGCGACATCGTCGACCCGGCGAGGGCCTTCTTGATGTCGTCCTTCGCGCAACCGACGATCGCACCGAACAGCAGCGTGACCGCGCCGACGATGGTGACGACGAGCTGGGCGTCCGGCGCGCCGTTGAAGATCGCGCCGGAGCGGACGATCAGGTAGACACCCGCGGTCACCATGGTCGCTGCGTGGATGAGGGCCGAGACCGGGGTCGGGCCCTCCATCGCGTCCCCGAGCCAGGACTGGAGCGGCACCTGCGCCGACTTGCCGCACGCGGCGAGCAGCAGCATCAGGCCGATCGCGGTGAGCTTGCCCTCGGACGTGTCCCCGACGCTGTCCAGGACCGGCCCGAAGGCGAACGTCCCGAACGTCGTGAACATCAGCATGATCGCGATGGACAGACCCATGTCACCGACACGGTTGACCAGGAACGCCTTCTTGGCGGCGGTGGCCGCGCTGGGCTTGTGCTGCCAGAAGCCGATGAGGAGGTACGAGGCGAGGCCCACGCCCTCCCAGCCGACGTACAGCAGCAGGTAGTTGTCGGCGATGACCAGCAGGAGCATCGCCGCGACGAACAGGTTCAGGTAGCCGAAGAAGCGGCGGCGCCGCTCGTCGTGCTCCATGTACCCGATCGAGTAGAGGTGGATCAGCGTGCCCACACCGGAGATCAGCAGCACGAACGTCATCGACAGCTGGTCGAGCTGGAAGCCGATGTCCGCCTGGAAGCCCTCGACGGGGATCCAGCTGTACAGGTGCTGGGTGAGCGTGCGGTCCTCCGGGCCCTTGCCGAGCATGTCGGAGAAGAGCACGACGGCGATCACGAAGGAGACGGCCGCGAGCAGGGTGCCGAGCAGATGGCCCACCCGGTCCAACGCCCGCCCGCCGCACAGGAGTACGGCCGCTCCGAGCAGTGGCGCCGCGACGAGCAGCGCAATCAGGTTGTTCACGATTTCTCCGACCCCTTACAGCTTCATCAGGCTGGCGTCGTCGACCGAGGCCGAGTGGCGGGAACGGAACAGCGACACGATGATCGCGAGCCCCACGACGACCTCCGCGGCGGCGACGACCATCGTGAAGAACGCGATGATCTGGCCGTCGAGATTGCCGTGCATCCGGGAGAACGCGACGAACGCGAGGTTGCACGCGTTCAGCATCAGCTCGATGCACATGAACACGACGATCGCGTTCCGCCTGATGAGGACGCCGGTGGCGCCGATGGTGAACAACAGGCAGGCGAGATACAGATAGTTGACCGGATTCACTTCGACGCCTCCTCGCTGCGCTCCAGGCGCTCGGCCGACCGCTGCTCCAGGGCCTTGAGGTCATCGAGCGCCTCACCGGAGACGTCCCGGATCTGGCCGCGCTCGCGCAGCGTCTGCATGACCGTGAGCTCCGACGGGGTGCCGTCGGGCAGCAGGCCCGCGATGTCCACGGCGTTGTGCCGGGCGTAGACACCCGGGGCCGGCAGCGGCGGGAGGTGCTTGCCCTCGCGCACGCGCTGCTCGGCCAGCTCCCGCTGGGTCTTGGCCCGCTCGGTGCGCTCCCGGTGCGTGAGCACCATCGCGCCGACGGTGGCGGTGATCAGCAGGGCGCCGGTGATCTCGAAGGCGAAGACGTACTTGGTGAAGATGAGGGAGGCCAGGCCCTCCACGTTCCCGTTCGCGTTCGCCTTGCCCAGGCCGTTGAACTGCGTCAGTGACGCGTTCGCGATGCCCGCGATGAGCAGGATGCCGAAGCCGAGACCGCACGCGGCGGCGAGCCAGCGCTGCCCCTTGATGGTCTCCTTCAGGGAGTCCGCCGCGGTGACGCCGACGAGCATGACGACGAAGAGGAACAGCATCATGATCGCGCCCGTGTAGACGACGATCTGGACGATGCCCAGGAAATACGCCCCGTTGGCCAGGTAGAAGACCGCGAGGATGATCATGGTCCCGGCCAGGCACAGCGCACTGTGCACGGCCTTCTTCATGAGGATCGTGCAGAGCGCGCCGATGACGGCGACGGTGCCGAGGACCCAGAACTGGAAGGCCTCACCGGTGGAGGTCGAATAGGCGGCGAGCGCGCTCATGCCTCCACCTCCTCAGCCTCTTCCGCGGCCTCGGACGGCTTCTCGCCCTTGGAGACGGCGACCTGGCGCTCGGTGCCGGGCGCGGCCTCGGTGACCAGGCCCCGGTAGTAGTCCGTCTCGTCCATGCCCGGGTAGATGGCGTGCGGGCTGTCGACCATGGTGTCTTCCAGGCCGGCGAGCAGCTGCTCCTTGGTGTAGATCAGGTTGGCCCGGCTGCTGTCCGCGAGCTCGAACTCGTTCGTCATCGTGAGCGCGCGCGTGGGGCACGCCTCGATGCACAGGCCGCACAGGATGCAGCGGGCGTAGTTGATCTGGTAGACGCGGCCGTACCGCTCGCCCGGGGAGTAGCGCTCCTCCTCGGTGTTGTCCGCGCCCTCCACGTAGATGGCGTCCGCCGGGCAGGCCCAGGCGCACAGCTCGCAGCCGACGCACTTCTCCAGGCCGTCCGGATGGCGGTTGAGCTGGTGCCTGCCATGGAAGCGGGGAGCGGTGGTCTTCTGCTGCTCCGGGTACTGCTCGGTCAGCCGCTTCTTGAACATGGCCTTGAAGGTCACGCCGAAGCCGGCGACCGGATTCATGAACCCGGGGCTGGTGTCCTTCTCGTTCGTCTCGTCAGCCATCGGACGCCTCCTTTCCGTCACGAGCGTCACTCGGTCCGTCACTCGCAGTATCGGGGCCGCCACTGACAATCAACTCCCGCTCACGGCGCGGGCGTCGACGCGGGACGGGCGGCAGGGTCTGTCCGGGCAGCGGCGGGACGGGGAATCCGCCCGCCATCGGGTCGAAGGCCGCGGGCTCCTCGGCCGCACCGCCCTCGCCGACCTGCTTGGCGCCCCGGTCGCGGAAGATGTCGACGACGAAGGACAGCAGCAGGAGCACGAGGATGCCGCCGCCGACGTACAGGGCGATGTCGGCGAAGTCGTAGTTCTCGTTGCGCAGCGTGCGCACGGTCGCCACCAGCATCAGCCAGACCACGGAGACCGGGATGAGGACCTTCCAGCCGAGCTTCATCAGCTGGTCGTAGCGCACGCGCGGGAGCGTGCCGCGCAGCCAGATGAAGAAGAACAGCAGCAGCTGCACCTTGATGACGAACCAGAGCATCGGCCACCAGCCGTGGTTCGCGCCCTCCCAGAACGTGGAGACCGGCCACGGCGCGCGCCAGCCGCCCAGGAAGAGGGTCACCGACACCGCGGAGACCGTCACCATGTTCACGTACTCGGCGAGCATGAACATCGCGAACTTGATGGACGAGTACTCGGTGTTGAAGCCGCCGACGAGGTCGCCCTCGGACTCCGGCATGTCGAACGGGGCGCGGTTCGTCTCGCCGACCATCGTCACGATGTAGATCAGGAACGAGACCGGCAGCAGCACGATGTACCAGCGGTCGTGCTGCTGGGCGACGATCTCCGAGGTCGACATCGAGCCCGAGTACAGGAACACCGAGGCGAACGCGGCGCCCATCGCGATCTCGTACGAGATCATCTGCGCGCAGGACCGCAGACCGCCCAGGAGCGGGTACGTCGATCCGGAGGACCAGCCCGCGAGGACGATGCCGTAGATACCGACGGAGGCGACCGCGAGGATGTAGAGCATCGCGATCGGCAGGTCGGTGAGCTGCATCGTCGTACGGTGGCCGAAGATCGAGATCTCGTTGCCGGCCGGGCCGAACGGGATGACGGCGATCGCCATGAACGCGGGGATCGCGGCGACGACCGGCGCCAGGATGTAGACGACCTTGTCGGCACGCTTGACGATCAGGTCTTCCTTCAGCATCAGCTTGATGCCGTCGGCGAGCGACTGGAGCATGCCCCAGGGGCCGTGCCGGTTGGGGCCGATGCGCAGCTGCATCCAGGCGACGACCTTGCGCTCCCACACGATGGAGAACAGCACGGTCACCATCAGGAAGGCGAAGCAGAAGACCGCCTTGACGACGACGAGCCACCACGGGTCGCGGCCGAACATCGACAGGTCTTCGGCCGCGAGCGGACTCAGGGCCATGGGGCTCATGACTGCACCTCCGGGGCCTCGGCGACGGCCGGGCCGATCTTCACGAGGTCGCCGGGGACGGCACCGGTGTCCGAAGCGACGCCCCCGCCGACGGAGTTGAGCGGCAGCCAGACGACCCGGTCGGGCATCTCCGTGATCTCCAGCGGGAAGCGGACGCTCCCCGCGGAACCGGTCACGGCCAGCACGTCGCCGTCCTTGACGCCCGCCTCGGCGGCCGTCGCGGCGGACACGCGCGCGTGGGCGGCGTGCCGGGTCCCGGCGAGCGCCTCGTCGCCGTCCTGGAGGCGGCCCTGGTCGAGCAGCAGCCGGTGCCCGGCGAGCACGGCCTCCCCGGAGGCGGGCCGCGGCAGCACCGCGCCGGTCTCCAGGGGCTCGGTGGCGTGCGGTCCGTCCCAGTGGCCGAGCCGGTCCAGCTCACCGCGCGCGGTGCGCAGATCGGGCAGCCCGAGGTGGATGTCCATCGCGTCGGCCAGCATCTGGAGCACGCGCCCGTCGGTCGGGGCGACCCGGCGCGTCATCTGGTCGGGCTTGAGCGCGGCCTCGAACATCCGGGCCCGGCCCTCCCAGTTGAGGAAGGTGCCCGCCTTCTCGGCGACCGCGGCCACCGGCAGGACGACGTCGGCGTGGTCGGTGACCTCGCTCGGCCGCTGCTCCAGGGAGACCAGGAAACCGACCTCGTGAAGGGCTTCACGCGCGCGTGCCGGGTTCGGCAGGTCGGCGACCTCGACGCCCGCGACGACCAGGGCCCGCAGCTCACCCGTGAGGGCGGCCTCGACGATCTGGCCGGTGTCGCGGCCGTAGCGGTGCGGGAGTTCGGCCACACCCCAGACCGAGGCGACCTCCTCACGCGCGCGCGGGTCGGTCGCCGGACGGCCGCCGGGCAGCAGCGACGGGATCGCGCCCGCCTCGACGGCACCGCGCTCACCGGCCCGGCGCGGCACCCACACCAGGGCGGCGCCGGTCGCGGCGGCGGCCCGGACGGCGGCGGTGAGCCCGCCGGCGACGGCGGCGAGCCGCTCACCGACGACGATCACGGAACCCTCGGCGCGCAGCGCCTCGCCCGCCGCCTCTCCCCCGGCCTCCAGACCGACACCGGACGACAGGGCGTCCAGCCACTCGGTCTCGGTGCCGGGCGCGGCCGGCAGCAGCGTGCCGCCGGCCTTCTCCAGGCCGCGCGTGCCGTGCGTGGCGAGCGAGAACACCCGCTGCCCGTGCGCCCGCCAGGCCTTGCGGAGCTTGAGGAAGACGCCGGGCGCCTCCTCCTCCGACTCGAAGCCGACCAGGAGCACGGCCGGGGCCTTCTCCAGCTTCGTGTACGTGACGCCTGTGCCGTCCAGGTCGCGCCCGCGACCCGCGACCCGGGCCGCGAGGAAGTCGGCCTCCTCGCTGCTGTGCACGCGCGCGCGGAAGTCGATGTCGTTCGTGTCGAGCGCGACCCGCGCGAACTTGCTGAACGCGTAGGCGTCCTCGACGGTGAGCCGGCCGCCGGTGAGGACTCCGGTCCGGCCGCGCCCGGCGGTCAGCCCGCGGGCCGCGACCTCCAGGGCCTCGGGCCAGGACGCGGGCCGCAGTTCACCGGTCTCCTCGTCGCGGACGAGCGGCGTGGTGAGCCGGTCCGGCTTCTGTGCGTACCGGAAGCCGAAGCGGCCCTTGTCGCAGATCCACTCCTCGTTGACCTCGGGGTCGTTGGCCGCGAGGCGGCGCATGACCTTGCCGCGCCGGTGGTCGGTGCGGGTCGCGCAACCGCTGGAGCAGTGCTCGCACACGCTCGGCGACGAGATGAGGTCGAACGGCCGCGAGCGGAAGCGGTACGCCGCCGAGGTCAGCGCGCCCACCGGGCAGATCTGGATGGTGTTCCCGGAGAAGTACGACTCGAAGGGGTCGCCCTCGCCCGTGCCGACCTGCTGGAGCGCGCCGCGCTCGATCAGCTCGATCATCGGGTCGCCCGCGATCTGGTTGGAGAACCGGGTGCAGCGTGCGCAGAGCACGCACCGCTCGCGGTCGAGCAGCACCTGCGTGGAGATCGGCACCGGTTTCTCGTACGTCCGCTTCCTGCCCTCGAAGCGGGAGTCGGCCTGGCCGTGCGACATGGCCTGGTTCTGGAGCGGGCACTCGCCGCCCTTGTCGCAGACCGGGCAGTCCAGGGGGTGGTTGATGAGCAGCAGCTCCATGACCCCCTTCTGCGCCTTCTCGGCGACCGGGGAGGAGAGCTGGCTCTTGACCACCATGCCGTCGGTGCAGGTGATGGTGCAGGACGCCATCGGCTTGCGCTGGCCCTCCACCTCCACGATGCACTGGCGGCAGGCGCCGGCCGGGTCGAGGAGCGGGTGGTCGCAGAACCGGGGGATCTCGATGCCCAGCATCTCGGCGGCACGGATGACCAGGGTCCCCTTGGGGACGCTGATCTCGATGCCGTCGATGGTGAGGGAGACGAGGTCCTCCGGCGGAACAGCCGCCTCGCCGCCCCCGGAGGGAGCGTTGGTCGTGACGGTCACGCGGTCACCTCCGTGCGGTGCTGGTCGGTCCGGTCGGCCCAGACGGTCGAGCGGGCCGGGTCGAAGGGGCAGCCCTTACCCGTGATGTGCTGCTCGTACTCGTCGCGGAAGTACTTGAGCGAGGAGAAGATCGGCGAGGCGGCACCGTCGCCGAGGGCGCAGAACGACTTGCCGTTGATGTTGTCGGCGATGTCGTTCAGCTTGTCGAGGTCCTCCATCGAGCCCTTGCCGGCCTCGATGTCGCGGAGCAACTGGACGAGCCAGTACGTGCCTTCGCGGCAGGGCGTGCACTTGCCGCAGGACTCGTGGGCGTAGAACTCGGTCCACCTCGTGACGGCGCGCACGACGCAGGTCGTCTCGTCGAAGCACTGGAGCGCCTTGGTGCCGAGCATCGAGCCCGCGGCGCCGACGCCCTCGTAGTCGAGGGGGACGTCGAGGTGCTCCTCGGTGAACATCGGGGTGGAACTGCCCCCCGGTGTCCAGAACTTGAGGCGGTGGCCGGCCCGCATCCCGCCGCTCATGTCGAGGAGCTGGCGCAGCGTGATGCCGAGCGGGGCCTCGAACTGGCCGGGGTTGGTGACGTGGCCGCTGAGCGAGTAGAGCGTGAAGCCCGCGGACTTCTCGCTGCCCATCGACTTGAACCACTCTTTCCCGCGGTTCAGGATCGCGGGAACCGACGCGATGGACTCGACGTTGTTCACCACAGTGGGGCATGCGTAGAGGCCCGCGACCGCGGGGAAAGGGGGGCGGAGTCGCGGCTGGCCACGGCGGCCTTCGAGCGAGTCCAGGAGTGCGGTCTCCTCGCCACAGATGTACGCGCCCGCGCCCGCGTGCACGGTGAGTTCGAGGTTCAGACCGGAGCCGAGGATGTCCTGCCCGAGGAACCCGGCCTCGTACGCCTCGCGCACGGCCTCGTGCAGCCGCCGCAGCACGGGGACCACTTCACCGCGCAGGTAGATGAACGCGTGCTCGGACCGGATCGCGTAGCAGGCGATCACGATGCCCTCGATGAGGCTGTGCGGGTTCGCGAAGAGAAGGGGGATGTCCTTGCAGGTTCCCGGTTCCGACTCGTCGGCGTTGACGACGAGATAGTGCGGCTTGCCGTCTCCCTGGGGGATGAACTGCCACTTCATCCCGGTGGGGAACCCGGCGCCGCCGCGTCCGCGGAGCCCTGAGTCCTTCACGTACGCGATGAGGTCGTCCGGTGACATGGCGAGGGCCTTGCGCAGTCCCTCGTAGCCCTCGTGACGGCGGTACACGTCCAGGGACCAGGACCTGTCCTCGTCCCAGAAGGCCGACAGGACCGGAGCGAGCAGCTTCTCCGGGCTGGTGTCGTGGTCGTTGACTTCGGCGGCCAAGGTCATCACTCCCCCTCCTCGGCGGTCGGCCCCGCGGGGTGCTCGGGGTCGGAGGCCGATGTGTCCTGCGGCGCGTCGTGCGAGCTGAGGTGCTCGCTGGGCGACGGGTCGTGCGGCGGTTCGGTGTCATGGGCCTCGCCGCGCGGGTGGACCACGCGCGCGGGCGGCGTCTCGCCCTTGGCCAGGCGCAGCCCGATCAGCGAGGCGGGACCGGCGCTGCCGCCGGCCTCCACGGCGCCCTCGCGCTCGTCGGGGAAGCCGGCCAGGATGCGGGCGGTCTCCTTGAAGGTGCACAGGGGAGCGCCGCGGGTGGGTGACACCTGCGCTCCGGCGCGCAGGTCGTCGACGAGCCGCTTGGCCGAGTCGGGCGTCTGGTTGTCGAAGAACTCCCAGTTGACCATCACCACGGGAGCGAAATCACAAGCGGCGTTGCACTCGATGTGCTCCAGCGTGATCTTGCCGTCGTCCGTGGTGCCGTTGTTGCCGACGCCGAGGTGCTCCTGGAGCGTCTCGAAGATGGCGTCGCCGCCCATGACGGCGCACAGCGTGTTGGTGCAGACGCCCACCTGGTAGTCGCCGCTCGGCTTGCGGCGGTACATCGTGTAGAAGGTCGCGACGGCCGTGACCTCGGCGGTGGTCAGGTCGAGCATGTCGGCGCAGAACTGCATGCCGGTCCGCGTGACATGGCCCTCCTCCGACTGCACGAGGTGCAGCAGCGGCAGCAGGGCGGAGCGGGAGCCGGGGTAGCGGGCGATGATCGCCTTCGCGTCCGTCTCCAGGCGGGCTCGGACGTCGTCCGGATAGCCGGGCGCGGGCAGCTGCGGCATGCCGAGGCTGACGCCCTGCCCAGCGGAACCTGTGGAACTGGTCGTCACCGGTCGACGCCTCCCATCACGGGGTCGATGGACGCGACCGCGACGATGACGTCGGCGACCTGGCCGCCTTCGCACATCGCGGCCATCGCCTGAAGGTTGGTGAAGGACGGGTCGCGGAAATGGACCCTGAACGGGCGGGTGCCGCCGTCGGACACGGCGTGCACACCCAGCTCGCCTTTGGGCGACTCCACGGCGGCGTACGCCTGTCCCGGCGGGACGCGGAAGCCCTCGGTCACCAGCTTGAAGTGGTGGATGAGGGCCTCCATGGAGGTGCCCATGATGTTCTTGATGTGGTCGAGCGAGTTGCCGAGTCCGTCCGGGCCGAGGGCCAGTTGGGCGGGCCAGGCGATCTTCTTGTCCCCGACCATGACCGGGCCCGGCTCCAGGCGGTCCAGGCACTGCTCGATGATGTGCAGCGACTGGCGCATCTCCTCCAGGCGGACCAGGAAGCGTCCGTAGGAGTCGCAGGTGTCGGCGGTCGGGATCTCGAAGTCGTACGTCTCGTAGCCGCAGTAGGGCTGCGCCTTGCGCAGGTCGTGCGGCAGTCCGGCCGAGCGCAGGATCGGGCCGGTGGCGCCGAGGGCCATGCAGCCGGCCAGGTCGAGGTAGCCGACGTCCTGCATACGGGCCTTGAAGATGGGGTTCCCGGTGGCGAGCTTGTCGTACTCGGGAAGGTTCTTCTTCATCTTCTTCACGAACTCGCGCAGCTGGTCCACCGCGCCGGGCGGCAGGTCCTGGGCGAGTCCGCCGGGCCGGATGTACGCGTGGTTCATGCGCAGGCCGGTGATCAACTCGTAGATGTCGAGAATGAGTTCACGATCACGGAAGCCGTAGATCATGATCGTGGTCGCGCCGAGCTCCATGCCGCCGGTGGCGATGCAGACCAGGTGCGAGGACATCCGGTTCAGCTCCATGAGGAGCACGCGGATGATCGAGGCCCGGTCCGGTACGTCGTTCTCGATGCCGAGGAGCTTCTCGACGGCGAGGCAGTAGGCCGCCTCGTTGTAGAACGGCGTCAGGTAGTCCATGCGCGTCACGAACGTGGTGCCCTGCGTCCACGTGCGGTACTCGAGGTTCTTCTCGATGCCGGTGTGCAGATAACCGATTCCGCAGCGGGCCTCGGTGACCGTCTCGCCGTCGATCTCCAGGATCAGACGGAGCACGCCGTGCGTGGACGGGTGCTGGGGGCCCATGTTGACGATGATGCGTTCGTCGTCGGACTTCGCCGCGGTCTGGGCGATCTCGTCCCAGTCGCCACCGGTGACCGTGTAGACGGTGCCCTCGGTGGTCTCGCGCGGGGTTGCCTGGGGTGTGGTCACGAGTACGACCTCCGCTGGTCCGGAGCCGGGATCTGGGCGCCCTTGTACTCGACGGCGATGCCGCCGAGGGGATAGTCCTTGCGCTGCGGGAAGCCCTGCCAGTCGTCCGGCATCATGATCCGCGTCAGCGCGGGGTGGCCGTCGAAGACGATGCCGAAGAAGTCGTACGCCTCGCGCTCGTGCCAGTCGTTCGTGGGATACACGGCGACCAGGGACGGGACGTGCGGGTCCGCGTCCGGCATCGACACCTCCAGGCGGATCAGCCTGTTGTGGGTGAGCGACCGCAGGTGGTAGACGGCGTGCAGCTCGCGGCCCTTGTCGCCGGGGTAGTTCACCCCGGAGACACCCGTGCACAGTTCGAAGCGCAGGGCCGGGTCGTCGCGCAGCGTCCGCGCCACGCGCTCCAGGTGCTCGCGCTCGATGTGGAAGGTGAGCTCGCCGCGGTCGACGACCGTCTTGTCGATGGCGTTCTCGGGGACGAGGCCCTGTTCCTCCAGGGCGCCCTCCAGCTCGTCGGCCACCTCGTCGAACCAGCCGCCGTACGGGCGGGTGGCCTCGCCGGGCAGCCGGATCGAGCGGACGAGTCCGCCGTAGCCGGAGGTGTCGCCGCCGTTGTTGGCGCCGAACATGCCGCGCTGGACGCGGATCTCCTCGCCGGCGTCGCCCCGCTGCCCCGGCAGGTTGGAGGCGCTCAGGTCCTTCTCGGGGTTGGCCCCGTCGCTCTGCGCGTCACTCACCGCAGCAGCCCCTTCATCTCGATCGTCGGGAGCGCCTTGAGCGCCGCTTCCTCCGCCTCACGGGCCGCCTCCTCGGCGTTCACGCCGAGCTTGGAGGACTGGATCTTCTGATGGAGCTTGAGAATCGCGTCCATCAGCATCTCGGGCCTGGGCGGGCAGCCGGGCAGATAGATGTCGACCGGGACGACGTGGTCGACGCCCTGCACGATCGCGTAGTTGTTGAACATCCCGCCGGACGAGGCGCAGACGCCCATGGAGATGACCCACTTGGGGTTGGGCATCTGGTCGTAGACCTGGCGCAGGACGGGCGCCATCTTCTGGCTCACCCGCCCGGCGACGATCATCAGATCCGCCTGGCGGGGCGATCCGCGGAAGACCTCCATGCCGAACCGCGCCAGGTCGTAGCGGCCCGCGCCCGTCGTCATCATCTCGATGGCGCAGCACGCGAGGCCGAACGTGGCGGGAAAGACGGACGACTTGCGCACCCAGCCCGCGGCCTGCTCGACGGTCGTCAGCAGGAATCCGCTCGGCAGCTTTTCTTCGAGTCCCATTGGTCTGTGGCTCCCGGTCTCCCCTGTACGGGGCTCAGTCCCATTCCAGGCCGCCGCGCCGCCATACGTACGCGTACGCGACAAAGACGGTGAGCACGAAGAGCAGCATCTCCACGAGCCCGAAAACCCCCAGGGCGTCGAAGGTGACGGCCCAGGGATAGAGGAAGACGATCTCGATGTCGAAGACGATGAAGAGCATCGCCGTCAGGTAGTACTTGATGGGGAAGCGCCCGCCGCCGGCCGGCGTGGGGGTGGGCTCGATGCCGCACTCGTACGCTTCGAGCTTCGCCCGGTTGTACCGCTTTGGACCGATAAGCGTGGCCATGACCACGGAGAAGATCGCAAAGCCTGCCCCGAGGGCTCCCAGTACGAGGATGGGCGCATACGCGTTCACCGCTCCTCGCTCCTCTCAGTCGGCGCTGACTGCTGGCGGTTGCACGGGCCCGCGACCCCGGCTCCCCCTGCAAACGGTCGAAGATCGCTTACATGTGAAGCAGGTCACAAGCCCAACTTGCCCCGCATCTTATGCCTGCTCCTCTGTGATCTGCGACACGGGGTACGCCAACTACTTTGTGATCTCCACCACCTGACGAAGGATCATGAAGTCGGATGAGCGGTGATCTTCACACTCGAAGCGCCTGAGTGATCACCAGAGGTGACAACTTGACCGGTTACCCCTGGTCAGGAGGGTGCGTTCACTATCAAGAGGAAGCAGCCACAGGCAAATTGGTGTTGGACACCTTTGGCTGATAGTGCGCGGCGTTCACGCGTCAGGGGGAGGGGCGCGGACGGAAGTGGACATCAGGGCCGCCCCTAGGGGTCGACTGTGACCTGCGTCACGCGCCACGTAACGTCCCGGAAACCGGGCTTGGCCAACGGCCTCAACCGGTGGTAGGCCCAGGGCAATTCGGGCGTTTCACAGAAACCGCATGATCACAGCCTTGATCGACCGCATCAGATCCTGCCCGAATTGCCCGTTACGGCGTCAATGAGAGCTGTGGGGTGTGGAATTCGTGCCCGCTCTTCACAACTGTGGCGCACCACACGTTTCTTGATGAGAACCGTGAAGCCCTGATAGCGGTTGTACTCATGTCCCACACCGCTCACATACCCAGCCACCGGAAGCCCCGTCGCAGCGCCTCGAAGATGGCCCTGCGCGCCGGAGTTACTGGTGGCGTCCTCAGCACCCTGGCAGTGGCCGGTGCGTCGGGTGCGGCCAGCGCTGCCGAGCCCGTGACGCAGACCATCGAACTGCCCACGCTCACCGCCGACCTCTCCTCGCAGGTCGCCCAGTCCGCGGACGCCACCCAGCAGGCCGCGGCCAACTACCAGCTCCAGGCGGAGCGTGACGAGGCCTTCGCCAAGGCCGCGGACCAGGCCAAGAAGGACCAGGCCGAGGCGGAGAAGAAGGCTGAGGCCAAGAAGAAGGCCGAGGCCGCCGCCAAGGCCAAGGCCGAGCGGGAGGCCGCCGAGAAGGCCGCCTCGCGCTCCAGCGAGCGCACGACCCTCTCCGCCTCCACCGAGACCGTCAGCGCGCCCGCCAGCGGCTCCGTGGCCTCGGTCATCAGCTTCCTGAAGGCCCAGGTCGGCGACGCGTACGTCATGGGCGGTACGGGCCCCAGCTCGTGGGACTGCTCGGGCCTCGTCCAGGCCGCGTTCAAGCAGGCCGGTGTCGACCTGCCGCGCACCTCGCAGGAGCAGTCGACGGCCGGCACCTCGGTCTCGCTCTCCAGCGTCCAGGTCGGCGACATCCTCTACTGGGGTGGCGCGGGCTCCGCGTACCACGTCGGTGTCTACATCGGCAACGGCCAGTACCTCGACGCCGCCAACCCCTCGAAGGGCGTTGTCATCCAGGACCTGTCCGGCTACCCGGCCAGCGGCGCGGTCCGCGTCCTCTGAGGAACCCCGTACACGGCAAAGGCCGCCGCTCCCCTCCCCGGGGTGCGGCGGCCTTTGTGCGCGCTCTCACGAGCGCCTGAACGCCCGCTGTCAGACGGTCCTGCGGCGGCGCGCGGCGATGACGGCCGCGGCGCCCGCGCCCAGGACGACGACGGCGATGCCGCCGATGAGCAGCACGCCGCCCGAACCGGTCAGCGCGAGCCCGCCGCCCGAGCCCTGCTCCCCCGAACTCCCGGCGGACGAGCCGGAATCACCCGACGTACCGGATGAACCAGACGAACCGGACGAACTTCCGTCACTCGCGCTCGGCGACGGGCTCGCGGAGGAGCCGCCGTCCGTGGCGCCGCCGGCGCCCTGCCCGTCGCCGGTGCCGTTGAGCACGATCCAGGCGGTGTTGTTGGACTGCTCGGGCTCGCTCGGGTTGTCCCAGGACGGGAGCGCCACCTTGCCCTTGGCGTTCTTCACGACCTTGTCGATCCGCAGCTCGAAGGGGAAGGTCAGCTTCGCGTCCTCCAGCAGGGGCGTGGAGACCCAGCACAGATAGCCCTTCACCCCCTCGTCGATCGTGGTGAAGTTGCAGCGGTCCGGGGCCTTGGTGACCGTGGCGCCCTTGGGCACCGCCACCGTGAAGCCGATGGACTCGCCGCCGGAGCGCAGCGCGCTGATCCAGCCGGGGCCGTCGTTGCGGAAGCCGATGTCCGCCTTGACCGTGTCGCCCGCCTTGCCCTTCGCCGAGGCGCCGGTCAGCACCAGGTCGTAGGTGTTGGAGGTGGGCAGGTCCAGCTCGGCGTAGCGCGTGTAGTCGGCGGCCGAGGCGCCCGGGAGCTCCTTCAGGGTGAGCGAGCCGCCGGTGCCCGGCGTGTAGCCGTCCTCGGTGAGCAGCGCCTTCGCCTTGGCCGGGGAGACCGCGGAGAAGCCGTAGCTGAAGATGTCGGCGAGGGCGAAATCGGCCGTACGGACCTTCAGCGGTTCGGCGACGGTGTAGGCGGTGCCCGCCTCGAAGGTGCCCGGGACGGTGCAGATCGCGTCCACGCCCTGGTGCAGCAGGGGGCCGTCGGTGGTCTTCTTGTACGCGCAGTTGCCGTAGCTGTCGAGGAAGCTCAGGCCGCGCGAGCCGTGGAAGCGCAGGACCGCGCCGTCGCCCGCCATGCCGCCCTCGTTGCGGAAGCCGACCGGGGCGTCGTACACGTCGCCCGCCTCGAAGCCCCGGGGCTCGCTCAGCTTGCGGTTCTTGAACTCGGGGCCGCCCACCAGCACGTCGATGGTCAGCGGGGCGAAGGTGACGCCCGCGCCCTCGCCGGTGATCCTGATGGAGCCGAAGTCCCCCGCCGCGCTCTCGCTGTTGACGTCGAGCCGGATGCCGCCGAGCCGGTTGTAGTCCGAACCGGCGTTGATCTCGGAGCCCGAGCACTCGGCGGTCAGGCCGTCGGCCGCGCAGGGCAGCTTCACCGCGGCAACGCCCTTGAGCCCGGACGCATCGATCTTGATCTTGTACTCGCCGTGGTGGACGACGGGGATGACTCCGTCGTCGCCCGGCTCGTCGCTGCCCGGGGCGGCCAGGCGCAGGGTGACCTGGGGCTCGGACGGTTCGCCGTTGTCCCCGGTGAGGGAGAGGTCGACGTGGTTCTCGCCGGTGATGGCGACCGCGAGCGGGGCGTCATCGGCGGCGACGGCGGGTGCGGCGGCACCGAAGCCGCAGGTGAGCGCCGCGGCGGCGGCGAGGCCGAGGGCGGCGCGGGAGCCGGCCCGGCGGATGTGACGTCTCATCAACGCTCTCTCGTGAAGGTCGCAGGGGGTGAGCCGCACACCGGCTCACCCCCTCCGACCACTCACCCGGGGCGATCGTTGCCCACAGGAGCGTCACAGGAGCATCACGAACAACTCCGCGCGCGAGGCGTCACGCCTGCGGCGTCAGCTCCCCCATCGGGCCCCAACCCTCGTTCGGGATCTCGGCGTTGATGATCTCGGGGGTGCTCGCGATCAGCGGGGCCATGGCGTCGAGGCCGGCCTTGAAGTGGTCGGAGCCGACGTGGGCGGCGCCCGCGTCGCCGTCCCGGAAGCCCTCGACCAGGACGAACTGGTTCGGGTCCTCGACACTGCGCGACCAGTCGAAGAAGAGGTTGCCCTCCTCGGCGCGGGTCGCGGCGGTGAACGCGGCGGTCTTCTCCAGCCAGGAGTCGGTGTGCTCGGGGCGGACGGTGAACTTCACAGCGATGAAAATCATGCGTCCAGCGTGCCCCGAGCCTCCTGACCGGGCAAAACCGGGCCGGCCGGAATCGGGCGGCCCGGAATCAGGCGGTCCGGAATCGGGCCGGGTCAGGCCTTCGGCGCGACCTTGCTCAGCCCGTTGATGATCCGGTCCATCGCGTCGCCGCCCGTCGGGTCGGTGAGGTTGGCCAGCATCTTCAGGGTGAACTTCATCAGGACCGGGTGGGTCAGGCCGCGCTGCGTCGCGATCTTCATGACCTTCGGGTTGCCGATCATCTTCACGAAGGCGCGGCCCAGCGTGTAGTAGCCGCCGTAGGTGTCCTTGAGGATCTGCGGGTAGCGCTGGAGGGCGAGTTCGCGGCTGGTGTCGGTCGGGCGGGCGTGGGCCTGCACGATGACGTCCGCGGCGATCTGCCCCGATTCCATGGCGTACGCGATGCCCTCGCCGTTGAACGGGTTGACCAGGCCGCCCGCGTCGCCGACCAGGAGCAGGCCCTTGGTGTAGTGCGGCTGGCGGTTGAAGGCCATCGGGAGGGCGGCGCCGCGGATCGGCATCGTCATGTTCTCCGGCGTGTAGCCCCAGTCCTCCGGCATCGACGCGCACCAGGCCTTCAGCACCTCGCGCCAGTCCAGCTCGCGGAACGCCTTGGAGGAGTTGAGGATGCCCAGGCCGACGTTGGACGTGCCGTCGCCCATGCCGAAGATCCAGCCGTAGCCGGGCAGCAGCCGGTCCTCGCCGGGCCCGCGCTTGTCCCACAGCTCCAGCCAGGACTCCAGGTAGTCGTCGTCGTGGCGCGGCGACGTGAAGTACGTACGGACGGCGACGCCCATCGGGCGGTCCTCGCGGCGGTGCAGGCCCATCGCCAGGGACAGCCGGGTCGAGTTGCCGTCGGCCGCCACGACCAGCGGGGCGTGGAAGGTGACCTCGCGCTTCTCGTCGCCGAGCTTGGCGTGCACGCCCGTGATGCGGCCGGTGCGGTCGTCGATGATCGGGGCGCCGACGTTGCACTGCTCGTACAGGCGTGCGCCCGCCTTCTGCGCCTGTCGCGCGAGCTGCTCGTCGAAGTCGTCACGCTTGCGGACGAGTCCGTAGTCCGGGTACGAGGCGAGGTCCGGCCAGTCCAGCTGGAGGCGGACGCCGCCGCCGATGATGCGCAGCCCCTTGTTGCGCAGCCAGCCCGCTTCCTCGGAGATGTCGATGCCCATGGAGACGAGCTGCTTGGTGGCGCGCGGGGTCAGGCCGTCGCCGCACACCTTCTCGCGCGGGAACTCCGTCTTCTCCAGGAGCAGGACGTCCAGGCCCGCCTTGGCGAGGTAGTAGGCGGTCGTCGAACCGGCGGGTCCCGCGCCGACCACGATGACGTCCGCGGTGTTCTCGGTGAGGGGCTTGGACTGTTCGGTCACGGCGGGTTCTCCCCAGGTTCGAAAACGGTGTGCCGCGGGGCACGGACATGGGCAGTCTATTCAGCGGTATCGATCACTCACCCGAAGGGCCAGCCCATGACCCGAACTCTTCCCGCCGTGGATCTGCGCGTCCCCACCCATGAGGACGCCTTCGCCTGGCACCGGGTGTTCGACGACCCGGACGTCATGGAGTTCCTCGGCGGCCGGGCCGCCGCCGCCGAGCTGTCGGTGCACCACGAGGCGACGGCCCGCCAGCGCATGCACGACGCCGAACTGGGCTACTGCCTGTGGTCCCTGGTGAACGGGGAGGGCGAGGTGATGGGCTTCGCCGGGGCCCAGCCGTGGCGGCACGCCTGGGGCCCGGTCGGCGAGATCGAGATCGGCTGGCGGCTCGGGCGCGCGTACTGGGGCAAGGGCTACGCGACCGCGGCGGCGCTCACCACGGTCGACCGGCTGCGCGCGGCGGGCGTCGAGAGCGTCGTCGCGATGGTCGACGCCCTCAACACGCGCTCGATCGCGGTGACCCGGCGCCTCGGCATGGAGCGGACCGAGACGTTCGTGACGCCGACGGGCCGTCAGGGGCACTGCTTCCGGCTGGTGCTGTAGGGCGTCCGCCCGCGGCCTTCCGGGCGTCGGTGGCGCGGTCTACCCTTCCGGTACCGCCTGGGGGTGACATCTGTGCCGAAGACGCCCGAGACGCCCGAAACGCCCAGCACACCCGACCCGCCGGACGTGCATGTGCCCACGCTCGTCGGCCTGATGGCGGTCGACGCGCAGGCCACGGCGCTCGCGTACGGTCTGCGGCTGGTGCCCGCGGACCGTCCCGCGCTCGCCGAGGCCGCCGTGGACCATGTGGTGCGCCAGTACCCGCCGCCCGGCGTGGAGATCCCCCGGGACGCCGCCGTCACGGTCTGGTTCGACTTCGGGGAGGGCGAGGGCGGCGGGGGCGCCGGGGTGCGCGAGCCCCGCGGTCCCGGTCCGCGGGGCGGTGGCATGCGCCGCGAACTGGGCGAGCCCGCCGCGCCGTTGCCGTTCACTTCGTGTCGGTGAGCCCCCAGGAGTCGAGCCCGATCCGGTACGTCTCCTGGAGCGCGGCCCAGCCGGCGTCCGAGCCGGTGAGGAAGATGGCGTACTCGGTGCCGTCGGCGGCGATGTACGACTGGTCGATGCCGTGGACGGTCCGCCCGCTCTCGTCCTCGTACGTGTACTCCCACAGGGCGCCCGGCCGCCCCTGGAAGGTGTTCGGCTCCAGCCTGATCCGCCGGTAGCCCGACTTCTTCGGGTCGTCCACGGCGTGCTTCTCCAGGTTCTGGAGGTTCTCGTACGAGGTGTAGGGCGCCATCGGGATCACTCCGACGAGGTACTTCTCCGGGCCGGTGCCGCCGCCCGCGTAGGTGATCTGGCTGTTGTTCTTGACGCCGGTCCGGCTCCAGGACTCGGGCACGGCGAAGGCGAAGCCCTTCGGGTCGACGACCCGGCGGTAGCCCGCGGGGATCCCGGGGGTCGCCGAGGGGACGGCGGTGTCCTGGTTCGTGGTGGGCGGGGGCGAGGGGGTCGGCTGCTGGGTCGCGGCCCCGGTGCCGTCGGTCTGTGCGGTCTCCACGGCGACGGGTGCGTTGTCCCTGGCGTCGTCCGCGGCGCCGTTGCCGTCGTCCCGGAGCAGCAGGACGCCGGCCGCGGCGCCGCCGCCGATGACGAGGGCGCCGAGGAGGGTGCCGATCCAGACGCCGAGGCGCCGGTCGGGTTCCTGCGGGTGGGGCGGAGGAGCGGCGAAGAGGACGCCGTACACGCCGGGCGGCGGGGTCGGCGGGCCCTGCGGCGGCGGGGGCAGCACGGAGCCGGTCCGGGTGGGCGCGTCGGCGAAGTCCTCGGCCGGGGGCGGCGGTTGGTGCGAGGCGGCGGGGGCCTGTGCCGCGCCGAGCCGCAGCAGGTACGGCGCGACGACGACCCCGCCGCCGACCCACAGCAGCCCGAACAGCAGCAGTTGCGGCAGGTCCAGGCCGCCCTCGCCGGTGCCCCCGAAGGAGAGTTCGCCGGTGAGGCCGCCCGAGGTCTCCATCGAGAACCCGCTGACCGCTCCCAGGACGAGCAGCAGCGCGTAGAAGAAGCCGCCGCCGAGATACAGCTCGCGCCGGTCCCGCGCGCGCCGGGCGATGAGCACGCCGACCAGCAGCGCGAGCACAAGCCCGAACGCCAGTACTCCGACGACCGCACCGCTGTTGACGTCGTCGCCGAGCCGCCCGAGTCCGTAACTGTCGTGCTCGTACTGGCTCCCGCCGAAGCCCGAGCCGCGCAGATCGGCCTCGACGGGCGCGCCCCACACGAAGCCGAGGCCGGTCACCGCGAGGTTCGGCAGATACAGCGCGAGCAGCACGATGCCCGCGGCGACGCTGCCGCCGGTGGCGCTGTCGACGTCGCCGCCGTCCCGGCCGTCGTCGGCGACGATGCCGACGACGAAGCCCGCGATGAGCACCAGCGGCAGCACCCAGGCCATGGCCCGCACCGCGGACCCGAAGGCGCGGCCCGCGGCGGCGACACCGGGGCGCACGGCGAGCCACTGCGCGATGTCGGCCCGCTGGAACACGGCGACGGTGACGACGGCGCCGAGCGCCAGCGTGCAGAGCGCCACCAGGAACGGGGCGCTGTGGAACTCCACCTGCTGGATCGTCGGCTGCCCGAACAGCGCGAGCACGACCGTGCCGCCCATCGCGAGCAGCCCGACCCGGACGGCGGTCTCCAGGCCCAGGGTGCGCTCGGGCGACGGCGGCGCAAGGAGCAGGCGCGTCCGCAGCATCCGTACGCCGATCAGCAGGGCCGTGCACCACAGCACGGGGACGAGCAGCGGCGGCATGAAGAGGTCGATCGCGCCCGCCGATGTGCCGGTGGAGCTGTCGAACAGCGAAGAGCCGCTGTCGCCGCCGGACGCGGTCGCCCGGAAGGTGCCGCCGAGGCCGTGCATCAGGACGGTCAGCGCGAGCCGCAGCCGGTCGCCGAAGCCGACGAAGTCATCGGCGTCCGCGTTCTGGCCGTAGCCGGGGACGGCGAGCGCCACGGCTCCGACGAGCAGCAGCCCCACGGGCCACAGCGCGGCCTGCGCCGCACCGGCCCAGTCACCGCGGAAGGCCCGCCCGAAGAAGGCACCGACCGGCGACGGGCCGGCGGGCGCCGGAGGGCCGGGCGGGGGTGGCGGGGCCGACGGGGGCGGGGCCGAGGGCGGCGGGGTGGCCGGGACCGGGGGCAGGGGCTGGTCCAGGGCCGTCGGGGTCGCCGGGGGCGGGAACTGCGGTGAGCGCTCCTTCCCGCATCTCATGCAGAAGCGGCCCTCAGTCGGAGCCTCGGCTCCACAATGCGGGCAGAACGACGTCATGGGGCGCTCCGATCCGTGGACGCACAGGTGCCGCCCCGTCACGAGGCGTCACCACGCATTCAACGGACATATCTTCCCGCCGCGCCGGTTCCCTTCAACGCCCTGCGAAATCAGTGAGGTTGAACCGTTACAGATCCAATGTCTGCTTGGTGCCGCGGTGCAGGGCGACGATGCCGCCCGTGAGGTTGCGCCAGGCGACCTTCTGCCAGCCGGCGCCCTGGAGGCGGACGGCCAGCTCCGGCTGGGTCGGCCAGGCGCGGATGGACTCCGCCAGGTACACGTACGCGTCCGGGTTCGAGGAGACGGCGCGAGCGACGGGCGGCAGGGCGCGCATCAGGTACTCGGTGTAGACCGTGCGGAACGGGGCCGCCGTGGGGTGGCTGAACTCGCAGATCACGACGCGGCCGCCGGGCTTCGTGACCCGGTACAGCTCGCGCAGCGCCTGGTCCGTGTCCTGGATGTTGCGCAGGCCGAAGGAGATGGTGACGGCGTCGAACGTGTCGTCCTTGAACGGCAGTTTCGTGCCGTCCCCGGCCGTGAACGGCATCCAGGGGTGGCGCTGCTTGCCGACCCGGAGCATGCCGAGCGAGAAGTCGCAGGGGACGACGTAGGCGCCGGCCTGGACGAAGGGCTGGGAGGACGTCGCCGTGCCGGCGGCCAGGTCGAGGACCTTCTGCGCAGGGCGGGCGTCCACCGCCTTCGCGACCTCCTTCCGCCACAGCCGTGCCTGTCCCAGGGACAGCACGTCGTTCGTGAGGTCGTACTTCTCCGCCACGTCGTCGAACATCGAGGCGACTTCGCGGGGCTGCTTGTCCAGGGATGCACGGGTCACCCGGCCATTGTGTCAGGGGGTACGCCGTCGGCCGCGCGTAGGTGGGGCCGGCCGCGCGGTTCCCCGCGCCCCTGGGCAGTTCTTCACGCGCGCCACCGTCGTGGCTGGTCGCGCAGTTCCCCGCGCCCCTGAAACGAGCTCCGCTCGCCCAGGGGCGCGGGGAACTGCGCGAGAAGCGGCCACCGGGCCGCGGACGAACGACCGGCCGCCGGCTTCAGCGGGCCCGGAAGACCAGGCGGCCCTCGATCACCGTTGCCACGCAGGTGGACGCGCCGTGGGTGACCAGGTCGGGGCGGGTCGGGACGTTGAAGACGGCGAAGCGGGCGGGGGCGCCCGGTGTGAGGGCCGGGAGGAGGACGAGCGGCTTCGGGGAGAGGGAGACGGGACCGGGGAGGCGGTCGGGGCGGGCCGCGAAGGCGAGTCCCGAGCGCCGGGCCACCTCGAGGACGGCCTTGGAGCGCAGCTCACCGGCGACGGCAACCGTCCCGTGCGCGAACAACCGCTGCACCCCCCGCCGCGCACTGGCCCCGAGAAGCGAAGGATCGGCGCGGAAGATCTCCCGCGCCCGAGCCCCGCCGATCGGCACGGTGCCGTACGTGTCGGCCTCGCGCGGATCGGGGTGGTACGTGTGCTCCAGGATCTCCGGGCCGTACGGATTCAGGAGCCCGGGAGTGAGGATCCCGGGCCACCGCCGCACCCGGGCCCCCGGATACGCGGCGGCCACGTCCTCGTACGACCCGACGGCGGCGATCCGGTCGCCCTCGACGACGACGGACGACCCGTCGTCGACGGTGTGCAGGGTCAGCACTAGTTGGTGGAGACGAGCTTGAGCTCGGGGTGCGCCGTGCCGCCCTCGATCGCGATGGACGAGATGTGCGAGGAGGCCCGGTCGTCGACGGGGTCGTTCGCCGGGTCGTCGTGCACGACGAGGTGCTCGTACGTGGTGGCGCGCTGCGCCGGGACGCGGCCCGCCTTGCGGATCAGGTCGATGATCTCCATGCGGTTCGAGCGGTGCTTGGCACCGGCCGAGGAGACGACGTTCTCCTCCAGCATGATCGAGCCGAGGTCGTCGGCGCCGTAGTGCAGGGAGAGCTGGCCGACCTCCTTGCCGGTGGTCAGCCAGGAGCCCTGGATGTGCTGGACGTTGTCCAGGAAGATCCGGGCGATCGCGATCATGCGCAGGTACTCGAAGAGCGTGGCCTGCGTGCGGCCCTTGAGGTGGTTGTTCTCGGGCTGGTACGTGTACGGGATGAAGGCGCGGAAGCCGCCCGTCCGGTCCTGCACGTCGCGGATCATGCGGAGGTGCTCGATGCGCTCGGCGTTGGTCTCGCCGGTGCCCATCAGCATGGTGGAGGTCGACTCGACGCCCAGGTTGTGGGCGGTCTCCATGATCTCCAGCCAGCGCTCGCCGGACTCCTTCAGCGGGGCGATGGCCTTGCGCGGGCGCTCCGGGAGCAGCTCGGCGCCGGCCCCGGCGAAGGAGTCGAGCCCCGCGGTGTGGATCCGCTGGATCGCTTCCTCGACCGACACCTTGGAGATGCGGGCCATGTGCTCGACCTCGGAGGCGCCCAGGCTGTGGATGACCAGCTCGGGGTACGCCTTCTTGATCGCGGAGAAGTGCTCCTCGTAGTACTCCACGCCGTAGTCCGGGTGGTGGCCGCCCTGGAACATGATCTGGGTGCCGCCCAGCTCGATCGTCTCCGCGCAGCGGCGCAGGATGTCGTCGAGGTCGCGGGTCCAGCCCTTCTTGGTGTCCTTCGGGGCCGCGTAGAAGGCGCAGAACTTGCACGCCGTGACGCACACGTTCGTGTAGTTGATGTTCCGCTCGATGATGTACGTGGCGATGTGCTCGATGCCCGCGTACTTGCGGCGGCGGATCGCGTCGGCGGCGGCGCCCAGGGCGTGCAGCGGGGCGTCGCGGTACAGGGCGACGGCCTCTTCCGGGGTGATGCGCCCGCCGGCGGCGGCACGGTCGAGGACGGACTGCAGTGCGGCCTTCTCGGTCACCGTGCGGGCCCCTTTCAGAGGAGTAGAGCTGAATTCTCAGCGTACGTCAGGCCGCCAGAGCGCCCAGCAGAACCCCCGCGAACGCCCCGAGGATCATGAACGGGCCGAACGGGATCAGCGTCTTGCGGTCCGCCCGCCGGGCGGCGACGAGGGCGAGCGCGTACAGGCCGTTGAGCAGCACGCCCGCGAACGCGCCGATGAACAGCACCCCGAGCCCGTACCAGCCGAGCGCCGCCCCGAGGCCGACGGCCAGTTTCACGTCGCCGAAGCCCATGCCCCGGGAGTTGATCAGGTGCAGCAGCAGGTACCAGGCGCCCAGGCCGAGCGCCCCCAGCACCGCCCCGCGCCACGACCCGCCGGGCTCCGGCAGCAGCGCGGCGGCGCCGAGCGCGAGCAGGGCCGCGCCCGCGAGCGGCAGGGTCAGCACGTCGGGCAGCCGGTGCACGGCCAGGTCGACGGTGGCGAGGAGCACGGCGGGCGGCGCGAGCAGCAGCCAGACGGCCAGCTCGGGGCGGGTGTCCGTGGCGGCGGCGAGCAGCGCGCAGGCGACGGCGGTGACGGCGGCCAGGAGCGCGGCGGGCGGACCGGGCCGGACGCCGAGCCAGCCGCGGGCCGGGCGCCAGGGTTCGTCCGGCTCGACGGAGAGGCGGTACGCGGCGCGCGGCAGGAGCAGCCCGGTGACGGCGCCCCACAGGGTGGCGACGAGGACCAGCGGGTCGGTCACCGGCCCACTCGCTTCAGGTCCGCCGTCGGGTTGCCCGCCTTCGGGTACTCGGAGGTGTAGCGCAGGCCCGCGCCGTCGCGGGAGAGGTGCACGGTGCTGGAGCCGTCGGCGCACTTGAAGGCGTCGCCGGAGATCTTCTTGCCGCTGGCCACGACCTCGGTCGCGGTGGCGGATCTCAGGGTCAGTTCGTCGACGCAGCGGTTGCCCGTCAGGTCGGTCGAGGTGACGGTGCCGAGCCGGCCGCCGACGCGCGTCTGCTTCAGCTCCACGCGGTAGGTGTCGGCCTGGATGCCCAGCACCGTGGCCTTCCCCTCCCAGGTGCCGAGGTAGAAGGAGGGGACGGTGCCGGAGGGCTGCGGCGACGATGCCGAGGCGGAGACCGAGGGCTGGGCCGAGGCCGTGGGGTGGGCGCCGTCCGCCGCACCGCCCGACGCGTCGTTCCTGGAGCCCGGCAGCATGTTCACGACCAGGATCCCGCCCACCGTGACCGCGGCCAGGGCTCCCGCGACGGCCAGCGCGACCGAGCAACTGACCTTGCGGCCACGCCCGTTCGCCGTCGCCGGGGTCGAGGTCGCCGACACGGACATCGACAGCCGCCCGGGCCTGGCGTCCGCCGGCCCGCCCTTGGCCGCGTCCCCCACCGTGGCCTCGCCGCGCGGCAGCGGCACGGCCGCGTACGACGGGTCGGGCGGCCCGAAGACGCCCGGCGCGCCACCGGTGACGGCCGGGCTGCTGAAGCCGACCGGCCCCGTGGCCGGGTCCGCGCCCTCCATGTCGAGGAGCCGCGCGGCCCCCCGCATCACCTGCTCGACCAGCGCCCCCGGCAGCCAGCCCGCCGCGACCAGTGCCGCCGCGCCCTCGGGCGCCAGGCGGCGGGCCACCTCGTCGGGTCCGGGCCGGTCGGCGGCCGACTTCGCCAGGCACCCGGCGACGACGTCCCGCAACTCACCTCTCAGCGCGCCCAGTTCGGGCTCCTCGTGGACGACCTTGTAGAGCAGCGCGGCCGAGGAGTCGCCGGGGAAGGGGGACTCCCCCGTCGCCGCGTACACCAGGACCGCGCCCAGCGAGAAGACGTCGGAGGCGCCGGTGACGCCCTTGCCGAGGATCTGCTCGGGCGCCATGTAGCCGGGCGAGCCGATGGAGACGCCGGTGGAGGTGAGGGAGGCGGTGCCGTCGGTGGCCCGCGCTATGCCGAAGTCGATGAGGCGCGGGCCGTCGACGGTGAGGAGGACGTTGCCGGGCTTCACGTCGCGGTGGACGAGGCCCAGGCCGTGCACGGCCGCCAGCGCCTCGGCGAGCCCGGCGCCCAGGACCCGTACGGAGTGCTCGGGCAGCGCCCGGCCGGGACCGGCCGCCTGCGCGAGAGCGGGCCCGGCGACGTATCCGGTGGCCACCCACGGCACGGGCGCCTCGGGGTCGGCGTCGAGCACCGCCGCGGTCCAGGCGCCGCCGACCCGCCGGGCCGCGGCCACCTCGCGCCGGAACCGTGCCCGGAACTCGTCGTCGAGCGCGAAGTGCGGGTGGACGATCTTGACGGCGACGGTCCGGCCGCCCGCGCTGCGGCCCAGGTACACCCGGCCCATCCCGCCGGCCCCGAGCCGGCCCAGGAGGCGGTAGGGACCGACCGTCGTCGGCTCGTCGGCCTGTAGGGGCTGCATGCGAAGAACCTCCCCCGGGTCCTGAGACGGCACGCTCCCCAGCAGCGTAGGCCCTTCACCGCACGGCTCATACGGCGTTCGGCTTAGCCCGATTTCACATCGGCCCCAGAGAAATAGGACGGTGTTCACCGGAATTCCACGTGGGGCTCATCGTTGAATTCCGGCGAATGTCCCGTTCTCTCATCGTCCGAGAAGTTCGACCTTCACATCGGCGGGAAATCCGGTGGTCTCCCCGACCCGGCGCGCGAACTCCGTGACGCCTTCCAGCTGTGCGGGACCGAAGCGGAAGTCGAGGGTCGTGAAGTACTCCTCCAGGACCGCCTCGTCGAAGGCCTCCCAGCGGGCCGCCTGCTCGGCGACCTTGGTGACCTCGTCGAGGGAGAGGTCGCGCGAGGCGAGGAACGCCTCGTGCACCTGGCGGGTGATCGCCGGCTCCCGCTCCACGTAGTCGCGGCGGGCGGCCCACACGGCGAAGACGAACGGCAGCCCCGTCCACTCCTTCCACATGGCGCCCAGGTCGTGCACCTGGAGCCCGAGCCGCGGCGCGTCGTGCAGGTTGGCGCGGAGCGCGGCGTCACCGATGAGGACGGCGGCGTCGGCGTCCTGCATCATCAGGCCGAGGTCCGGCGGGCACGTGTAGTAGTCGGGCGACACACCGATGCGCTCGGCGAGCAGGAGCTGTGCGAGCCGGACCGACGTACGGGACGTCGAGCCGAGGGCGACCCGGCGGCCGTCCAGCTGGTCGAGGGGCACCTGCGACACGATCACGCAGGACATGACGGGGCCGTCGCAGCCGACGGCCAGATCGGGGAAGGCCACCAGGTCGTCGGCGGCCTTGAGGAATTCGACGAGGGTGATCGGACCGATGTCCAGAGCGCCCTGCACCAGCCGCTCGCTGAGCTTCTCGGGGGTGTCCTTCGTGAGCTCGAAGTCGAGCAGCGAACCGGTCCTGGCCAGCCCCCAGTAGAGGGGCATGCAGTTCAGGAACTGGATGTGGCCCACGCGCGGACGGGTGCGCCGCGCGGCCTGGGGAGTCTCGGGAGAATTGTCCACATCGCGAGGCTAGACCCCATGAGATACGGTGCGGGCCTCGGGCCCCTCGGGTGGCTTCTGTCAACCCGAATCGGGATCACGTCAAACCTGTGGGTGACGTGATCTTGCCCTCTATTGCGTTCGGCTGCCTGCGTGCTAGGCTCGCCGCAAGTTGCAGTTTGGTTTCCCTTGCAGTACAGAGCCTGCGGAGCATGTGACCGCGGGCTCTCGTCGTTTTCAGACTTTTGCAGTTGTTCGCAAGCGCATTTGCAGGTTCTGGAGCAGGGCAACCCTTTGGCCCATAGGAGGGCTTATGGCTACCGGAACCGTGAAGTGGTTCAACGCTGAAAAGGGCTTCGGCTTCATCGCCCAGGAGGGCGGCGGCCCGGACGTCTTCGTCCACTACTCGGCGATCAACGCGAACGGCTTCCGCTCCCTCGAGGAGAACCAGGCCGTCAGCTTCGACGTCACGCAGGGTCCGAAGGGCCCGCAGGCGGAGAACGTCACCCCCATGTGACCTTTCCGATCACTGAGGTCACACCGGCAGGTGCCGGCGTGATCTGATCCGGAACCTAGAGCAGTACCCAAGGAGCCCCGCGCCTCACGGCAGCGGGGCTCCTGCCTTTGTACGGGGCCGCACTTGCTCACGGGTGCATACGGGCGCCCTTCAGGATCTTGTCGACCGCGTTCTTCGGCCCGTACACGGCGATACCGACCAGGTCGAGGCCGTCCGTGGACACGGCCCGGACGGCCGCGCGGTTGTCGCGGTCGTTGCCCGTCGTGAACAGGTCCGAGGTGAACACGGCGCGCGGCAGGCCCCGTTGCAGCGCCTTGGCGTGCGCCGACTTCAGCGTCTCCTTGCCGCCCTCGAAGACCAGGACCGGCTGGCGCAGCATCGGCAGGTACGGGGTGGCGTCGGCGTCCTCGTACGGCTCCCCGATCACCTCGGGGTGCTGGGTGCCGAGGCCGCTCACCAGGAACGCGGTCACGTTCAGCCGCTGCCAGGTCTCCAGGTCGTCCCGGAGCAGTACGGCGATCTTGGTGTCGAAGCGGACGGGGGCGGCGGTGTCGTGGTCGGTGCTCATGCCGTGAGACTCCCGCGCGGGGCGCATTCGCGTCTTGTACGTTCTTTGCATGGCGGGACGCGAACCGGATCCGGACCGGATCACCGCGTGGCGCCCCGAGGTGAAGGGCGTCACGGAGGTCTTCCACGCCCATTTCACGCGGCACTCCTACCCGATGCACGTCCATGACACCTGGACGCTGCTGATCGTCGATGAGGGCGCGGTCCGCTACGACCTGGACCGGCACGAGCACGGCACCCCGCTCGGCACCGTCTCGCTGCTGCCGCCGGGTGTCCCGCACAACGGTTCGGCCGCGACGCCGGACGGCTTCCGCAAGCGCGTCCTGTACTTGGACGCCTCGGACGACGGCCCCCTCGACACCTCGCTGGTCGGGGCCGCGGCGGACTCCCCCGACCTGGTCGATCCACTTCTGCGGCACCGGATCGGGCAGCTGCACACCGCGCTGGTCCGTCCCGGGGACGAGCTGGAGGCGGCGGCGCGGCTGGCTCTTGTGGGTGAGCGGTTGCGGGAGCGGCTGCGGCCGGCTTTCGGTGGTCCTGTGCGGGTCGCGCCCGATCGGCGGGTGGCGGACCGGTTGCGGCAGTTGCTCGACGCGCGGGTGGTGGACGGGGTCGTTCTGGAGGAGGCGGCGGGGGTGCTCGGTGCTCATCCGGCGCATCTGGTGCGGTCGTTCAGCGCCGCGTACGGGATCGCTCCGCATCAGTACCTGATGGCCCGGCGGGTCGATCGTGCCCGGCGGCTCCTTCTTGCCGGGCGGCCCGCCGGGGAGGTCGCGGCCGACGTCGGCTTCTACGACCAGTCCCATCTGACCCGCCACTTCAAACGAGTGGTGGGCATCCCCCCGGCCCGCTACGCCCGCGCTTCCGGTCGCGGCTGATCACATCGCGCCCCGCGACGCGCAGTTCCCCGCGCCCCTAGGTCGTTCTTCGCGCGCGGCCCGGCGGCCACTTCTCGCGCCGTTCCCCGCGCCCCTGGGTCGTTCTTCGCGTGCGGCCCGGTGGCCGCCTCTCCCGCCATTCGCCGCGCCCCCAGGCAGTTCGCCACGCGCGCCACCGTCGTGGCTAGTCGCGCAGTTCCCCGCGCCCCCAGGTCGTTCTTCGTGTGCGGCCCGGTGGCCGCTTCTCGCGCCGTTCCCCGCGCCCCCAGGCCGTACCCCACGCGCGCCACCGTCGTGGCCGGTCGCGCAGTTCCCCGCGCC
>NZ_QLLY01000006.1:0-2840 GCF_003259365.1 Streptomyces sp. PsTaAH-137 | reverse complement strand
GCCCCTAGGTCGTTCTTCGCGCGCGGCCCGGTGGCCGCTTCTCGCGCCGTTCCCCGCGCCCCCAGGCCGTACCCCACGCGCGCCACCGTCGTGGCTAGTCGCGCAGTTCCCCGCGCCCCTGAGATGCGCACTTCGTGCGGCATCTCATCGACAGAGGCGCGGCGGAGGCGCAGCCTCTGTCGGGGAGGCTGCGCGCAGCGCATGGCTCAGGGGCGCGGGGAACTGCGCGGGAAGAGGCCACCGGGCCGCACCCGGCGACGCTCACGGCTGGCCGTCATTCGCTCTTGCGGGGCAGAAGCAGCCCGGCCAGGGCCGACGTCACCAGCAGCACGCAGCCCGCGATGAGCAGGCTGACCCGCATGCCCGGCAACGAGAAGCCGTCGCCCGACACCAGGGCCCCGAACAGCGCCACAGCCAGCGCACCGCCGGTCTGGCGGAGGGCGTTCAGGAGGCCCGACGCGATTCCGGAACGAGGACCCGGCACCGAGTCCATCAGCAGAGCCGTCAGCGCCGGAACGGCGAAGGCTCCGCCGAGCCCGGTCGGCACCAGGAGCAGCAGCACCAGCCACATCGGCGTACCGGCGTCGAGCGGGAGGAGCACGAACATGGCCAGGGACAGGACGAGTTGGCCGATGACGATGACCGGGCGGCGACCGATGCGTTCGGCGACGCGCGGGGAGACCAGGTTCGTGGAGGTGATGATCACCGAGAGCGGGACGAAGACCAGACCAGCGGCAAGCGCCGACATGCCGCGCGCCTGCTGCAAGTAGAGCCCGAGAAGGAAGACGAGGCCGTAGAAGGCCAGGTTCAGGGCGAAGCCGACGGCGAGCGAGACGGCGACGGTGCGGTCGCGCAGCATGGCCGGCGGCACCACGGGCGCCCGGTGCCGCTTCTCGACGGCGCGGAAGGCGACGGCGGACACCGCGGCGATCACGAGCGACCCGAGCACCGGCACCGAGGTCCACCCCGCATGCCCGCCCTCGATCACGGCGAAGGTCAGCCCGGCCAGCGCGAGCACGGCCGTGATCTGCCCGGGAACGTCGATCGGCGCGGGCCTGCGCGGCGACGGCGCGACCCGTACGAGCACGGCCAGGATCGCCGCGCCGACGGGCAGGTTGAGGAAGAACACGGCCCGCCACCCGACGGACTCGGTCAGCACCCCGCCGAGCACGGGCCCCGCCGCCATCGCGACCGAACCGCCCACCGTCCACAGCGCGATGGCCCGCGCCCGGTGCCGCGCGTCGTCGTACGCCTGCCGGATCAGCGACAGCGAGGCCGGCATGACGACGGCCGCCGCCGCACCCTGCACCACGCGCGCCGCGACGAGCGCGCCGATCCCGGGGGCGAGCCCGCAGGCCAGGGAGGCGAGGGTGAACAGGCCGACGCCGAACGCGTAGGCGCGGCGGGCCCCGGCCCGGTCGGCGAGCGCGCCGGCCGACAGCATCAGCCCGGCGAAGAGCAGCGTGTACGCGTCGACGACCCATTGCAGGCCGGTCATGCCGCCGTGCAGCGAGGCGCCGACGGCGGGCAGCGCGATGTTCACCGCCGAGACGTCGATGGTGATGACGGTGAAGCCGAGCAGCGCGGCGATCAGGGCGAAGGCGGCGGGCGGCCGACGGGGGCCGGGTACGGCCTCGGCGCCGGGCGCCACGCGGGTGGCGGGGACTGCGGTGGCGACGGTCATGCCGGCCTCCAGGTCGGTTCCGGTACGGGCGAGTGGGCGGGGGCGCCGGGCCGCGGCCCTGTGACATGCACTCCCTGGGCCCGGGGCCCCCGGCCACTCGCTACGACCACCACTCTGGGACCGGCGGCGCGAAGGTGGCAGGCCGCGCTTCACCGGGGTGGGGCGTTCCTGGCCCTGACACACCCCCTCACCGCACCCGGCGGCCGTGGAGAATGGAAAGCATGGCTGAAACCACGGAACTGGGCCGCTATCTGCGGGCCCGCAGGGCCCAGGTCACTCCCAAGGACGTCGGCCTGCCCGCGGGCACCGGACTGCGCCGCACCCCGGGCCTGCGCCGCGAGGAACTGGCCACGCTCTCCGGGGTCAGCGTGGACTACTACACGCGCCTGGAGCGGGGCCGCGAGACGAACCCCTCGACCTCCGTGATCGACGCCATCGGCCGCGCCCTGCGCCTGCGCGGCGACGCCTACGAGCGGCTGCACGACCTGGCCGAACTGGCCTCGGGCCGGTCCTCCGGATCCGGCGAGCCCCGCGCCACGGACGACGACACCGTGCGCCCGTCGGTACTGACCATGCTGGAGGCGCTGCGCCCGCTGCCCGCGTACGTCGTCAACCGCTACAACTTCATGCTCGCCGCGAATCCGGCGGGCCGCCGCCTGCTGCCGGGCCTGTGGGACTGGCCGCCCGAGCAGCGCAGCATCACCCGCTACCTCTTCCTGCACCCGGTCGGCCGTGAGCTGTACGTGCCGTGGGAGGAGACGGTGACGGCGTCGGTCGCGCATCTGCGGGCCATCGCGGGCGGCGACCCCGACGACCCGCGGCTGACCGCGCTCGTCGGTGAACTCCTTCTCAAATCGCCGGAGTTCACCCGTATCTGGGACCGCTACGACGTGCAGGAGCGCAGCGGCGGCACCAAGACCTTCGCCCACCCGAAGGCGGGCACGATGACATTGACGTTCGAGGTCATGCAGCTGGCCAGGACCGGCGGCCAGCGCCTGGTGGCGTACCAGGCGCCGGCCGGTTCCCCGGACGAGGAAGCGATGCTGAAACTCGACCCCCAGAGCCCCTAGGCCGTGTTTTAGAACTGAGGTCCGTGTCTCGCCTCGTGCCGTGATGATCTCGGTGTGGGGCGAGGGGATCTTTCAGATGGCCAGTG
>NZ_QLLY01000005.1:479708-572538 GCF_003259365.1 Streptomyces sp. PsTaAH-137 | reverse complement strand
GGCCGGATCTGGAAGCACCGTGAGGTGTGGAGGTGACCGGTACTAATAGGCCGAGGGCTTGTCCTCAGTTGCTCGCGTCCACTGTGTTGGTTCTGAAACCACGAACAACCCCATGCCATGGTCACGGCGTGGTGCGGTTGTCAGTTTCATAGTGTTTCGGTGGTCATAGCGTGAGGGAAACGCCCGGTTACATTCCGAACCCGGAAGCTAAGCCTTACAGCGCCGATGGTACTGCAGGGGGGACCCTGTGGGAGAGTAGGACGCCGCCGAACAAATTTTGAGAAAGCCCCCGTGCCATTGGCACGGGGGCTTTCTGCGTTTGAGGGGACCCCTCGCGTCCGCCGGGCAGGGCTGAGGGTAAAGTCAGGGGGCATCGTTGGCTTAATTACCCAGGAGGCCCCCGGGTGGAGGTCCAGGAGACCCGTGTCCAGACAGACCGGGTCCTCACCATCCCGAACATCCTCAGCATGGCGCGGCTCGTCGGCGTACCCCTGTTCCTGTGGCTGATCCTCAGGCCGGAGTTCGGTGGGCCGAAGAGCGATGGATGGGCGCTGCTCGTGCTCGCGCTGAGCGGTGTCAGCGACTATCTCGACGGGAAGCTCGCGCGCCGCTGGAATCAGATCAGCAGCCTCGGCCGGCTGCTCGATCCCGCGGCCGACCGGCTCTACATTCTGTCCACCCTGGTCGGATTGACCTGGCGCGACATTCTTCCCATTTGGTTGACGGCTGCACTGCTTGCGCGAGAACTGGTCCTTCTGGTGATGGTGGGGATCCTCAGGCGGCACGGCTATCCGCCGCCCCAGGTGAACTTCCTCGGCAAGGCGGCCACCTTCAACCTGATGTACGCCTTCCCGCTCTTGCTGCTCAGCGACGGAAGTGGCTGGATCCACGAACTCGCTGCTATTTTCGGATGGGCGTTCGCTGGATGGGGTACAACGCTGTATTGGTGGGCAGGGATCCTCTACGTGGTCCAGGTCCGCCGCCTTGTCAGAGCGGACTCCACGGCCGATTGAGCTCGCCATCCAGCGTCGGATGAGGCCAGGGCGCTCCCGCTGTTCACCGTGGTGAGTGATACTTGACGAGCGCAGTCGGTCAGACCGTCGTCTCTCAAGGAGGACGCTTCCGACATGAAGGCCGTCGTGATGGCCGGAGGCGAAGGCACGCGCCTTCGCCCCATGACCTCGAGTATGCCCAAGCCGCTCCTGCCGGTCGCCAATCGGCCGATCATGGAGCATGTGCTGAGGTTGCTCAAGCGGCATGGGCTCAGCGAAACCGTAGTCACCGTTCAGTTCTTGGCTTCGCTCGTCAAGAACTACTTCGGAGACGGCGAAGAGCTCGGAATGGAGCTCACCTATGCCAACGAGGAGAAGCCACTCGGCACCGCCGGAAGCGTGAAGAACGCGGAGGAGGCGCTGAAGGACGATGCGTTTCTCGTCATCTCCGGTGACGCTCTGACCGATTTCGACCTCACCGAGCTCATCAATTTCCACAAGGAAAAGGGCGCGCTCGTCACCGTATGTCTGACGCGCGTGCCCAACCCCCTCGAATTCGGCATCACCATTGTCGATGAAGAGGGCAAGGTGGAACGGTTCCTCGAGAAGCCGACCTGGGGACAGGTCTTCTCGGACACCGTGAACACGGGCATCTACGTCATGGAGCCCGAGGTCTTCGACTACGTCGAAGCCGATGTGCCCGTTGACTGGTCCGGCGATGTCTTCCCGCAGCTGATGAAGGAAGGCAAGCCGGTCTACGGATACGTGGCCGAGGGGTACTGGGAAGACGTCGGTACCCACGAGAGCTATGTGAAGGCCCAGGCCGACGTCCTCGAAGGAAAGGTCGACGTCGAACTCGACGGCTTCGAGATCTCTCCGGGTGTGTGGGTGGCGGAGGGTGCCGAGGTGCATCCGGACGCCGTGCTGCGCGGGCCGCTCTACATCGGTGACTACGCCAAGGTCGAAGCCGATGTGGAGATTCGCGAACACACCGTCGTGGGGTCCAACGTCGTCGTGAAGAGCGGGGCCTTCCTGCACAAGGCCGTCGTCCACGACAACGTCTACATCGGACAGCACAGCAATCTGCGCGGCTGCGTCGTCGGGAAGAACACCGACATCATGCGGGCCGCCCGGATCGAGGACGGTGCCGTCATCGGCGACGAATGTCTCGTCGGTGAGGAATCGATCGTCCAGGGCAATGTGCGGGTCTACCCGTTCAAGACGATCGAGGCCGGCGCCTTCGTCAATACGTCGGTCATCTGGGAGTCCCGCGGTCAGGCCCATCTGTTCGGGGCCCGCGGGGTCTCCGGAATCCTCAACGTCGAGATCACCCCGGAACTCGCGGTGCGGCTCGCGGGTGCGTACGCGACGACCCTCAAGAAGGGGTCCACCGTCACGACCGCCCGTGACCACTCCCGTGGCGCGCGGGCGCTGAAACGGGCCGTCATCTCCGCCTTGCAGGCCAGCGCCATCGACGTACGGGACCTGGAGAACGTGCCACTGCCGGTGGCCCGCCAGCAGACCGCCCGAGGCAGCGCCGGCGGGATCATGATCCGTACGACACCCGGCGTACCGGACTCCGTCGACATCATGTTCTTCGACGAGCGCGGAGCCGACCTCTCCCAGGGCAGCCAGCGCAAGCTCGACCGCGTGTACGCACGTCAGGAGTACCGCCGGGCGTTCCCGGGGGAGATCGGGGACCTGCATTTCCCCTCCAGCGTCTTCGACTCGTACACCGGATCGCTGCTGAGAAACGTCGACACCACGGGGATCGCCGACGCGGGCCTCAAGGTCGTCGTCGACGCCTCCAACGGCAGTGCCGGGCTCGTGCTGCCCAGCCTCCTGGGGCGGCTCGGGGTCGACTCGCTGACCATCAACCCGGGGCTCGACGAGTCGCGGCCCACGGAGACCGCCGACGCGCGGCGGTCCGGGCTCGTCCGGCTCGGGGAGATCGTCGCCTCGGCGCGGGCCGCTTTCGGTGTCAGGTTCGACCCGGTCGGTGAGCGGCTGTCGCTCGTCGACGAGAAGGGGCGGATCGTCGAGGACGACCGGGCGCTGCTCGTGATGCTCGACCTCGTGGCCGCCGATCGCCGGAGCGGACGGGTCGCGCTGCCCGTCACCACCACCCGGATCGCGGAGCAGGTCGCCGCGTACCACGGGACGCAGGTGGAGTGGACGACGACCTCGCCCGACGACCTCACGCGCGTGGGGCGCGACGACGGGACGATCTTCGGCGGCGACGGGCGCGGCGGATTCATCGTGCCCGAGTTCAGCAGCGTGTTCGACGGGACCGCCGCGTTCGTCCGGCTCATCGGTCTTGTCGCGCGGACCCAGCTGACCTTGAGCCAGATCGACGCGCGGATCCCGCGGGCCCACGTGCTCAAGCGGGACCTGGCGACCCCGTGGGCGGTCAAGGGGCTCGTCATGCGCCGGGTCGTCGAGGAGGCCGGTGACCGGTCCGTGGACACCACCGACGGGGTGCGGGTCGTCGAGGCCGACGGACGCTGGGTCATGGTGCTGCCCGACCCGGCCGAGGCCGTGACCCACCTGTGGGCCGAGGGCCCCGACGACGCCTCGGCGCAGCAGCTGCTCGACGAGTGGACCGCCGTCGTGGACAGCGCGGGCCGCTGAGCCGGCGGCGGGCCGGCCACCGTCCAGTGCGACGGTGGCCGGTTCGTCCGTGGGGCCATTCGGAGGTAGCGGGCACGTCGTGCGACGATGTGCGGCATGCCGCAGCAGCACCCCGTTCGGAGCAGCCCCAAGCGCCCCAGGCGCCCCGATGCGTCCATGTCGCTGCTGACGAACGTGATGGACCACAGCCTCGACGACGGGTACGCGGAGGCCGCGGCCCGCAAGCGGGCTCAGGGGCAGAGCGGGCTGCCGAAGACCCTGCGGGCGAAGCTGGGGCTCGCGGCGGGCCTGGTGCTGGCCGCGCTGGTCGTCACCGTGGGGGCCGCCCAGGCCCGGATCGCGGCGCCGGTCGTGGCCAAGGAACGCGAAGAGCTGATCGACCGTATCGACCAGGAGAGCGAGTCCGCCGACAAGCTGGAGGGCCAGGTCGACTCGCTCCGCACCGACGTGGGGAACAAGCAGCGCGAGGCGCTGAAGAAGCACGGCGGTGAGCAGGGCGAGTTGGTGGGGATGCTGTCGGGGGCCGTCGCCGTGCACGGGCCCGGCGTGAAGCTCGTCGTCGACGACGCGAAATCCGCGCAGAGCGGTACCGGAGGACCGCGCGAGAGCGCGGACTTCTCCGACACCGGCCGGGTGCGCGACCGGGACATGCAGCGCGTCGTCAACGGCCTGTGGGAGTCCGGGGCCGAGGCCGTCAGCATCAACGGGCAGCGGCTCACCGCCCTGTCCGCCATCAGGGCCGCCGGTGACGCGATACTGGTCGACAACAAGCCGCTGGTGCCGCCGTACACGGTGCTCGCGGTGGGGGACGGGCAGCGGCTGAGCACGCGGTTCCAGAACAGTTCCGACGGGCTGTACCTGCATGCCCTCACGGAGAACTTCGGGATCCGGAACAGCATTTCCACGCAGGACGACGTCAAGATCCCCGCCGCGCCCAGCGTGATCGTACGTACAGCACAGCCGAGAGCAGAGCAGAAGGGCACATCGTGATCGCCGTACTGGGCCTCGTCGTCGGAGTCGTGGTCGGGTTGTTCATCCGTCCCGAGGTTCCGGCGGTGGTGGAGCCTTACCTTCCGATCGCCGTCGTCGCGGCGCTCGACGCGGTGTTCGGCGGGCTGCGCGCCATGCTGGACGGGATCTTCGACGACAAGGTGTTCGTCGTGTCGTTCCTGTCGAACGTCGTCGTGGCCGCGCTGATCGTCTTCCTGGGCGACAAGTTGGGCGTGGGCGCGCAGCTGTCGACCGGTGTCGTGGTGGTGCTCGGCATCCGGATCTTCTCCAACGCCGCCGCCATCCGGCGGCACGTGTTCCGGGCGTGAGGCCGATGAATCCGGACGAGACTCCGCAGAACCCCGAGCCCCGTGAGGCTCCGGAGGGCGCCGAGCCCACGTACCGGCTGCGCGAGGAGCTGCCGGCGGAGATGCGGGCGGCCGCGCCGGACGAGGCCCGGCCGGAGCCGGTGGGCGAACCGCAGCTGACCGGGCGTCAGCGGCTGGTGAAGGGACTGTGGCCGCCGCGCGTGTCACGCGCTCAACTCACCGTCGCCGTGCTGTTGTTCGTCCTGGGCCTCGGGCTCGCCATCCAGGTGCGGTCCAACAGCGACAACAGTGCGCTGCGCGGTGCGCGTCAGGAAGATCTCGTGCGCATCCTCGATGAACTCGATGACCGGACTCAGCGTCTGGAAGATGAGAAGCAAGGTCTCGAGGACCAGCGCACCGAACTGGAGAACAGTTCGGACCAGGCCGAGGAGGCCCGTAAGCAGACGGTCGAGAAGGAACGTCAACTCGGCATTCTGGCGGGAACCGTGGCGGCGCAGGGCCCGGGGATCACGATGACCGTCAGGGATCCGAAGAGCGCCGTCGAGGCGGACATGCTGCTCGACGCGATCCAGGAGCTGCGGGCCGCCGGCGCCGAGGCGATCCAGGTGAACGGGGTGCGTGTCGTGGCGAACACGTACCTGACGGACGGAACCGGAGGGAAGGGGGTCAGCGTCGATGGACACAAGATCACTCAGCCGTACACCTTCAAGGTCATCGGCAAACCGCAGGACCTCGAACCGGCCCTCAACATCCCCGGAGGTGTGGTGCAGACGCTGGAGAAGGAGCAGGCCACCGTGGATGTGAGCCGTTCGGAGAAGATCGTCGTGGACGCCTTGCGGGCGGCGCGACAGCCTGATTACGCTCGGTCGTCCTCCCAGTGAGGCGTATGTGCATGGGGGATGTAGTGCGAGGGCATGAGGTTGCGGGGGGTCGGCGCACCGTAGGCGGGGTGCGTGGTGGAAACTGTTTGGCGGATACGGACGTTGTGAGGATGTCCGTGTTCGTGATGTACGCCGATGTGTGCAGTCAGGGTTCGTCCTGCCCCACGGGCGGGTCTGTTTCGGTCAAGGGGAATCGCCCGTGAAGTTGTTTGCGAAGTTGTTCGGCAAGAGCGCACGTGAGGATGGTCGTCACCGTGCGTCGCGCCAGGGAGACGTGCCGGAGACGCAGGTGGGCGAGCGCCCGCTGTTCCGGGACCAGGTCGGCGGTGACAATTCGGGCGGACAGGGCGCGTCGGCTGTTGACCCTGCCGGTTCCGGCCGCATAGGTTTCGGGGAACCGTCAACCTCAAGTACGGGTGGAGGGTTTGGCCCTGGCCCGTACGCGTCCCAAGCCCCCGCGGGGCAGCCGCGGCAGGAGGATCCGTCCATGTCGGCTCTGGTGTGTCAGAGGTGCGGGAACCGGAACGGCGAGAACAGCCGGTTCTGCTCCAACTGCGGTGCGCCGCTGCGGGGCGGGATTGCGGCCGAGGGGCCGTCGGAGACCACCTCCACGATCTCCATCTCCGGTCTCGAGTCCTACGACCCCGAGGCCACCGGTCAGACGCAGCTTCCGACCCTGTCGCCCGAGGCGCAGGCCGCGGTCGACGCGCTGCCCCTGGGCTCGGCGCTCCTGGTGGTGCGGCGCGGTCCGAACTCGGGCAGCCGCTTCCTCCTCGACGGCGAGCTGACCACGGCGGGCCGTCACCCGCAGAGCGACATCTTCCTGGACGACGTGACCGTGTCGCGCCGCCACGTGGAGTTCCGTCGCCTCCAGGACGGCTCGTTCACCGTCGCCGACGTCGGCAGCCTCAACGGTACGTACGTGAACCGTGAGCGCATCGACTCGGTGACGCTGAACAACGGCGACGAGGTGCAGATCGGCAAGTACCGGCTGGTTTTCTACGCGGCGACCCAGCGAGGTATCTGACCCACCAGCGAACCGTCAGGAAGGTCCATGCTTCACACACCGAGGGGCGGTGCCGGCAGCGGCACCGCCACTGCGGACAGTCGGCTGATGAGCATCGGCACCGTACTGAACGTGCTGCGCGACGAGTTTCCCGAAGTCACGATCTCCAAGATCCGTTTCCTGGAGTCGGAGGGGCTCATCGAGCCGCAGCGGACGCCCTCGGGCTACCGCAAGTTCAGCCCGGAGGACGTCGAGCGACTCGCCCACGTCCTGCGGATGCAGCGGGACCACTACCTGCCGCTGAAGGTCATCAAGGAGCAGCTCGACGCCCTGGAGCGGGGCGAGTCCCTGCCCGTGCCCGCGCCGGGGCGGCCCGGTGACGCGGTCGCGGAGGAGAGCGAGGTTCCGACCGCCGCCCGCGTCGGCCGGGAGGAGCTGCTCGCCGCTGTCGGGATCGACGAGGCGGAGCTCGACGAGTGGGAGTCCTACGGGCTCATCGCCCAGCTGCCCGACGGTGGCTACGACGCCTCGGCGGTCCTGGTCGCCGAGCTGGTCGGCGAGCTGGGCCGGTTCGGCATCGGCCCGCGCCACCTGCGGGTCATGCGGGCCGCCGCGGACCGCGAGGCGGGCCTGGTGGACTCCGTCGTCGCACCGTTGAAGGTGCACCGCAACCCGCAGACCAGGACGCTCGCGCAGGCGCGCGCCAAGGAGCTCGCGGGGCTCACGGTGAAGCTGCACGCGGCACTTGTGCAGACCGCTCTCGGGGTGCGTCTTCCCTGATCGCAGGGGCGGGTGAGCGCCGCCGGCCCGGCATGCGGCGCATGCCCGACTACCCAAACCTGCCGGGCACGTCCTAGGGTTGCTGTGTGAACGAGCTCGACGTCGTAGGTGTCCGGGTCGAAATGCCCTCCAACCAGCCGATCGTGCTCCTGCGTGAAGTGGGAGGCGACCGCTACCTCCCCATCTGGATCGGACCGGGGGAGGCGACGGCCATCGCCTTCGCTCAGCAGGGCATGGCCCCCGCGCGTCCTCTGACGCACGACCTGTTCAAGGACGTGCTGGAGGCGGTCGGGCAGGAGCTCACGGAAGTACGCATCACGGACCTGCGGGAAGGCGTCTTCTACGCGGAGCTGGTGTTCGCGAGCGGGGTGGAGGTCAGTGCCCGCCCGTCGGACGCCATAGCCCTCGCCCTGCGCACCGGAACGCCGATCTTCGGCAGTGACGGTGTCCTCGACGACGCCGGGATCGCGATTCCGGACGAGCAGGAGGACGAAGTGGAGAAGTTCCGCGAGTTCCTCGACCAGATCTCGCCCGAAGATTTCGGGACGAACAGTCAGTGACCGGCGGATAGTGACGCGCGGGTCGTGAAGAGAGGCGGTCGCCCGAGGGCGGCCGCCTCGGCGCATTCGGCTAGCCTTTCCCCGCGGTGGGGTACGGGAAACCACTCTTAGGGTGATTATCACTCGGCGTGGCGAGTGTGGCGTTCGTTGACGCACCCCCAGTGACTGCCTACCGTCGTGAAGGCAGGTCATAAGAGGAGGTCGGCGTGAGAAGCAGCGGCGACGGTACGGCTACGGGCGGTCCGTACACGTTTCACGGCAGCGCGGCCGATCACACTCCGCAGCGCCCGCAGGCAGTGCCTGCGGCGGTGGGGGCGGACGGCGACGCGGCTTCCGAGGAGATCGGATACCGGGGACCGACCGCGTGTGCGGCGGCCGGAATCACCTATCGGCAGCTCGACTACTGGGCCAGGACCGGCCTGGTCGAGCCCAGTGTGCGGCCCGCGTACGGGTCGGGGACCCAGCGGCTCTACAGCTTCCGGGACGTCGTCGTCCTGAAGGTCGTGAAGCGGTTCCTCGACACAGGGGTCTCCCTGCAGAACATCCGGACCGCGGTGCAGCACCTGCGGGAGCGGGGTTTCCGGGACCTGGAGCGCATGACCCTGATGAGCGACGGCGCCACCGTGTACGAGTGCACGTCGCCGGACGAGGTCCACGATCTGCTCCAGGGCGGGCAGGGGATCTTCGGCATCGCCGTGGGGGTCGTCTGGCGGGACGTGGAGAGCGCGCTGTCCCAGCTGCACGGGGAGCGGGTGGACACCGGCGAGACCATCGTCAGGACCAATCCCGCGGACGAGCTGGCGAGGCGGCGCAACCGGGCCGTGTGACCGTCGTGCGGCCGCGTTGTCAGTGGCGTAGGGCAGCATCGGTGGTGTGAGAACCGCACCGACGATTCTGCATCTCGACATGGATGCCTTCTACGCCTCCGCGGAGCAGGCGGCGAAGCCCAGCCTGCGCGGGAAAGCGGTCGTCGTGGGCGGGCTCGGGCCGCGCGGGGTCGTGGCCACCGCCTCGTACGAAGCACGCAGGTTCGGGGTGCACTCGGCGATGCCGATGGGGCAGGCGCGGCGGCTCGCGCCGAACGCCGCGTACCTCGTGCCCCGGTTCCGGCTCTACCGGGAGATCAGCGAGCAGGTGATGGCCCTTCTGCGGGAGCTTTCGCCGCTGGTGGAGCCCCTGAGCCTCGACGAGGCGTTCGTCGATCTGGAGGCCGGTGAGAGGGCCTGGGACGCCCGTTCCGCGGAAGCCGTGGGGCTGAAGTTGCGCGGTGACATCCGACGGGTGACCGGGCTGAGCGGATCCGTGGGGCTCGCCGTCTCCAAGATGCTCGCCAAGATCGCCTCCGAGGAGGCCAAGCCGGACGGGCTGCTGCTGATACCGCCGGGCACCGAGCGGGAGTTGCTCGGGCCGAAGTCCGTACGGATCCTGCCGGGCGTCGGACCGGCCACCGGGGACCATCTGCGCCGGGCCGGGATCAACACCGTCGAGGAGATCGCCGAAGCCGGCGAGGACGAGCTCGTACGGATGCTGGGCAAGGCCCACGGAAGCCATCTGTACGCGATGGCGCTCGCGCGGGACGAGCGGCCGGTCGTCGCGGAGCGGGACTCCAAGTCCGTCTCCGTCGAGGACACGTACGACGTCGACATCCATGACCGGGTGCGGGTGCGCATGGAGGTGCAGCGGCTCGCCGACCGGTGTGTGGAGCGGCTGCGGGGTGCCGGGAGGTCGGGGCGGACCGTGGTGCTGAAGGTGCGCAGGTACGACTTCTCGACCTTGACGCGGTCCGAGACGTTGCGCGGGCCGACCGACGACCCGGGGGTGGTGCGGGAGGCTGCCGCGCGGCTGCTCGAGGGGGTGGACACCACCGGGGGCGTGCGGCTGCTCGGGGTCGGGGTCACCGGGCTCGCCGACTTCACGCAGGAGGATCTGTTCGCGCAGGCCGCCGCCGCTGCCGCCTCGGAGGAGGAGGCAGCAGGGGCTACGGGGGCCGTCGAGGAGGTGGCGGTTGCCGAAGCGACCGTGGGGGACGGCGTCCCTGAGGAGCCGGCCGCTCGGCGGTGGATGGCGGGGCACGATGTGCGGCATACCGAGTTCGGGGCCGGGTGGGTGCAGGGGAGTGGGCTCGGGCGGGTCACCGTGCGGTTCGAGACGCCCTACTCCGTTGAGCCGGGACGCGTGCGGACGTTCTCTGTCGATGATCCGTTGCTGGAGGCCGCTGATCCGTTGCCGCTTGTCGAGGGGGGCGTGCGATCGGCGTCTGCCGGGTGAGGTGTGGGGGCGGGTGCGCGTTCGTTGTGGCTGGTCGCGCAGTTCCCCGCGCCCCTCACGGGGCTTCTCGCGCGGTTTCCCGCGACCCTTACGGGGCTTCTGGGTCCGGGGTGCCGGCGATGTGGCCGAACGTCATGTCCTGGGTGTCCGGGGCCGTGATGTCCAGGCCGTAGTGGTGGTAGAGCTGGAGTTCCTGTTCGGGGGAGAGGTGGCGGCCCACGCCGAAGTCGGGGGCGTCCTTGATCAGGGAGCGTTCGAAGGGGACGTGCAGGGTGCCGTCCACCAGTTCGCTCGGCTCCAGGGGGACGAAGGCGTCCCGGCTGAACAGGCCGGTCCGTATGGCCGCCCACTCCGGAACGCCCGTGGCGTCGTCGAGGTAGACCTCGTCGATGGTGCCGATCTTCGTCCCGTTGCGGTCGAGCGCCTTGCGGCCGATCAGGTTGCGCGGATCGATGTCGGTCTGCACGGGCCCTCCAGCTGTCGCAACTCGTCTGTAAGCACTACGAAAGAGCACATTGGGGGAGGCGGCCACTCGAGAGGGGCTCAAGTCGCCGCTGGTAGGCTGGCAAGCGGCTGCTGACCCCGTGCGGGAGAGTCCTCCGACTGTCGTCGGAGGGCGCCGAAGGAGCAAATCCTCCCCGGAATCTCTCAGGCCCCCGTACCGCACGGACGAGGTCACTCTGGAAAGCAGGGCGGGGTGCACGTTCCCGCCCTCACCGACGGTGAAAGCCGGTGTGCCCTCGTGATCGTGCGGGGCGGCCGGTGAAGCTCTCAGGTTGAGATGACAGAGGGGGAGGCCGTCCGGGCACCAGCGCCGTGGTGCCCCTCGCAGGTCGCAGTGACCAGGAGGCCTCCGCCATGACAGCCAACCGCATTCCGCTCGCGCAGCTGGAGCAGGGAATCCCCTTCGAGCAGCGTCACATCGGTCCCGACGACGCCGCCCAGGCCAAGATGCTCGCGCAGGTCGGCTACGGCTCGCTCGACGAGCTGACGGCGGCCGCGGTGCCGGACGTGATCAAGAGCGCCGAGGCGCTGGAGCTGCCCGCGGCCCGCACCGAGGCCGAGGTGCTCGCCGAGCTGCGCTCCCTCGCCGATCGCAACCAGGTCCTCGGATCCATGATCGGGCTGGGCTACTACGGGACGTTCACGCCGCCCGTCATCCTGCGCAACGTCATGGAGAATCCTTCCTGGTACACGGCCTACACGCCGTACCAGCCGGAGATCTCGCAGGGCCGCCTGGAGGCACTGCTCAACTTCCAAACCATGGTCGCCGAGCTGACCGGCCTGCCGACCTCCGGCGCCTCCCTGCTCGACGAGGGCACGGCCGCCGCCGAGGCCATGGCGCTGTCGCGGCGCATCGGCAAGGTCAAGAACGGCGTGTACGTCGTCGACGCCGACGCGCTGCCGCAGACCGTCGCCGTCATCCAGACCCGCGCCGAGCCGACCGGGGTGGAGATCGTCGTCGCCGACCTGAGCGACGGGATCCCGAGCGAGGTCGCCGAGCGCGGTGTCGTGGGCGTGCTCGTGCAGTACCCGGGTGCCTCCGGCGCCGTTCGGGACATCAAGCCCGTCGTCGACCAGGCGCACGAGCTGGGCGCGATCGTCACCGTCGCCGCCGACCTGCTCGCTCTGACGCTGCTGACCTCGCCCGGTGAGCTGGGCGCGGACATCGCCGTCGGCACGACGCAGCGGTTCGGTGTGCCGATGGGCTTCGGCGGACCGCACGCCGGATACATGGCCGTACGGGAGAAGTTCGCGCGGTCCCTGCCCGGGCGGCTCGTCGGAGTGTCCGTCGACGCCGACGGGAACAAGGCGTACCGGCTCGCCCTCCAGACGCGCGAGCAGCACATCCGCCGGGAGAAGGCGACCAGCAACATCTGCACCGCGCAGGTACTGCTCGCCGTCATGGCCGGTATGTACGCCGTCTACCACGGGCCGGACGGACTGAAGTCCATCGCCCGGCGCACCCACCGCTACGCCACCCTGCTGGCCGCCGGTCTGACCGCGGGCGGCGTCGAGGTCGTGCACCAGGCGTACTTCGACACCGTCACCGTGCGGGTGCCGGGCCGGGCCGCCGCCGTGGTGAGCGCCGCGCGGGAGAACGGGGTGAACCTGCGGCTCGTCGACGCCGACCACGTCTCGGTCGCCTGCGACGAGACCACCACCCGCTCCCAGCTGGGCATCGTCTGGGAGACCTTCGGCGTCGAGGGCGCCGACATCCAGGCGCTGGACGACGCGACCGAGGACACGCTGCCGGACGCGCTGCTGCGCGGCGACGCGTACCTGACCCACCCCGTCTTCCACCAGTACCGCTCCGAGACCGCGATGCTGCGCTACCTGCGCCGGCTCGCCGACCGCGACTACGCGCTCGACCGCGGCATGATCCCGCTCGGCTCCTGCACGATGAAGCTGAACGCGACGACGGAGATGGAGCCGGTCACCTGGCCCGAGTTCGGCCAGCTGCACCCCTTCGCGCCCGCCGAGCAGGCCCAGGGCTACCTCACGCTCATCCGTGAGCTGGAGGAGCGGCTCGCCGAGGTCACCGGCTACGACAAGGTCTCCCTCCAGCCGAACGCCGGGTCGCAGGGCGAACTCGCCGGGCTGCTCGCCGTACGCGGCTACCACCGGGCCAACGGCGACGAGCAGCGGACCGTCTGCCTCATCCCGTCCTCGGCCCACGGGACCAACGCGGCCAGTGCCGTCATGGCCGGCATGAAGGTCGTCGTCGTCAAGACCGCCGACGACGGCGAGATCGACGTCGAGGACCTGCGCGCCAAGATCGAGAGCTACGCCGATCAGCTCGCCGTGCTCATGATCACGTACCCGTCGACGCACGGTGTCTTCGAGGAGCACGTCGCCGACATCTGTGCCGCCGTGCACGACGCCGGCGGCCAGGTGTACGTGGACGGCGCCAACCTCAACGCCCTCGTCGGGCTCGCCAAGCCGGGGCACTTCGGCGGCGACGTCTCGCACCTGAACCTGCACAAGACGTTCTGCATCCCGCACGGTGGCGGTGGCCCGGGTGTCGGTCCGGTCGGTGTGCGCGAGCACCTCGCGCCGTACCTGCCGAACCACCCGCTGCAGCCGAGCGCCGGTCCCGAGACGGGGGTCGGGCCGATCTCCGCCGCGCCGTGGGGCTCCGCCGGGATCCTGCCGATCTCCTGGGCGTACGTGCGGCTCATGGGCGGCGAGGGTCTGAAGCGCGCCACCCAGGTGGCCGTGCTGTCGGCGAACTACATCGCCAAGCGGCTCGAACCGCACTTCCCGGTGCTGTACACCGGGCCCGGCGGGCTCGTCGCGCACGAGTGCATCATCGATCTGCGGCCGGTCAGCAAGGCCACCGGGGTCAGCGTCGACGACATCGCCAAGCGGCTCATCGACTACGGGTTCCACGCGCCGACCATGTCGTTCCCGGTCGCCGGGACGCTGATGATCGAGCCGACCGAGAGCGAGGACCTCATCGAACTCGACCGGTTCTGCGACGCCATGATCGCGATCCGGGGGGAGATCGAGCGGGTCGCCTCCGGCGAGTGGCCGGGGGATGACAATCCCCTGCGGAATGCGCCGCATACGGCCGGGATGCTTGGGGCGTCGTGGGAGCACGCGTACAGCCGGGAGGAAGGGGTTTTCCCGGCGGGGGTTGTGGCGGCTGACAAGTACTGGCCGCCGGTGCGGCGGATCGACCAGGCCTTCGGTGACCGGAACCTGGTGTGTTCCTGCCCGCCTATGGACGCCTACGAGGGGTGAGCTGACGGGGGAGCGCGGCCGGCCCTTGTGGTGGGCTGGTCGCGCAGTTCCCCGCGCCCCTGTCGGGGCGCCAAGCGCTGGTGCTCTTTCGGTGAGTGCGCGGCCAGCCGTTGTCTGTGGCTGGTCGCGCAGTTTCCCGCGCCCCTGGCGGGGTGCTAGGCCGCTGTTACCACGCGGCCCAGTGGGCGGTGCGGGGCGATGATGGTGCCGTTCGGCAGCAGTTCACCGGTGTCCTCGAAGAGGAGGACTCCGTTGCACAGAAGGCTCCAGCCCTGCTCCGGGTGGTGGGCCACTGGAAGGGCGGCTTCCCGGTCCGCGGAGTCTGCTGTCGGGCACGGTGACTGGTGCTGGCACATGGATGGGATCTTTCGCTGCGTAGTGATGTCGATGACGGTGGTGTCGCTGTCCGTGCTGCGGCGTGAAGGCTTGCTCATGGCCGCACCCCCGTTGTCAGTCGGTCGGAACCCAGTGTTGCCCTGTGGGCGTCAATCCGCAGGGATTTCGTAGCAGCGGTCCTCACAGGTTGGAGACGCGTCACCCGTGCGGACGGTTCAGCTCAACGGCACTGTCCCTTCGGGTGGTTCGGGGTGGCCGGATGGGGCTAGTCCGGGCGGGGCGGACACTTACGGACAGGGCTGTGCCCCGCGACCGGACGGCGGGCGGTGCGGGGCACAGGTCTTCGGGCGGGTCGAGCGATGTGCTGTCCGGCCGCGTCAGGCGAGCAGGGTCGTGGCGCGCGCGGGCGTCAGCCGGTGGGTGAGGACCGGCAGCAACTCGGCGACGCGGTGCGGGCGGTGGGCCGCTATGCCGGGCGGGGCCGGCGCGAGCGGGACCAGGATGTCGTCGGCCGCCGGATGACCGGTCGCCGCGTCGGCGGTGTGGTCCCCGTGCAGCCACAGGGTGAGCATGTACAGCTCGGGCACCGAGAGCAGCCGGGGCTGGTAGTGCTGGGGCAGGGCCTCCGCCTGGCGCAGGGCGCGCTCGGTGGACGCGACGTAGGGGCCCTCGAAGAAGTGCGAGAAGGCCCAGCCGTCGGGCGTGAGCATGGTGTCGGCGGCGGCCACCGCCCGCTCCCCCGAGCGGATCAGGAAACGCCAGCCGGTGAGACGGGCGCGCGAGGGGCCCGTGCTCTCGGTGATGTGGTCCAGGACATGGACGGGAAGCGGGAGTTCGGGGCTTGCGGGCCCCTGGATGGCACGCAGTGACGGAGTGCGGGCCTCACGGACGGCGGTGGGGGAGCCGAGAGCCGTGAGGACGGTGCGCAGGGCGGGCGCGGGGGCCGGAGGGACATGCAGCGGCATGGTGGGTCGCCTCTCATTCGACAGGCACATGGTGCTGGGGGCGGTGCGGGAGAGCGGACGGCGCTGTCTGCTGCTGGGGGCACGTGAGTACACAGAAGGTGCGTGGCGGGCCAGAGAGGGCGGGGGCATAGGCCACGGGCGCCCACACTCTGTCTCGTTCGCGGAGTTTATACGACGTATGTTCACTCGATGTTTCGGCTACCACACGCCGTGACGTCGGCAAGGACTTAATCAGCCGCAGTTCCCGGGCTAATTTGCGGGCGTTTCTCGTGGTTTCCGTGAGTGGCCTGACTCTGACCTGGCTGTCTTTAGGTCAAGCGGTCGGCCGGTTCTCGTCGGCGTTTTTCACCAGATCCCTGTCCGGTGAATCTGCGCGGGGCCGCATGCCTAAGGAATGTGCCTCGGGGTAACAGCGTGGAGCGTACTGCCCCGCGGGCCCGAGCGGGGCGTTATCGATCACATTGCCTGGGCATCATCCACCGTGACATACGGCCGGGTGGGCGGGCTGCCCGTGCGAGGAGGGACGCTTCCATGGGGGAGAAGGTCGTTGCGGGTGCGGTCGACATGGCGGATCGGCGGCGCTACCGGGACAAGCACAGGGAGTGTCTCGAGGGACTCCAGAGGCTGCTGGACGAGAAGCGGTTCGACCGGCCCAAGAATCTCATGGGCCTGGAGATCGAGCTGAATCTCGCCGGGCCCGACGGCCTGCCGAGAATGATGAATGCGGAAGTACTGGAGAGGATCGCGAGCCGCGATTTCCAGACGGAACTCGCCATGTTCAATCTCGAAGTGAATATCGCGCCGCACCGGCTCGGCGGGCGGGTGCTCGACCAGCTGGCGGAGGAGCTGCGGACCGGCCTCGGCTATGCGCACCGCAAAGCCAATGAGGTCGCCGCGGGAATCGTGATGATCGGTATTCTGCCGACGCTCAGCGCCGAGGACCTCGTCTCCGCGAATCTGTCGGACGTCGACCGCTACACCCTGCTCAACGACCAGATCGTGGCCGCGCGGGGCGAGGAGTTCTTCCTCGACATCGACGGTGTCGAGCGGCTGAGCTGCACCTCCGCGTCGATCGCCCCGGAGGCGGCGTGCACCTCGGTGCAGCTGCACCTCCAGGTCACACCGGGGCGTTTCGCCGATGTGTGGAACGCGGCGCAGGCGGTCGCCGCCGTACAGATTGCACTCGGTGCCAATTCGCCGTTCCTGTTCGGGCGGGAGCTGTGGCGGGAGTCGAGGCCGCCGTTGTTCCAGCAGTCGACGGACACCCGGCCGCCGGAACTCGTCGCGCAGGGAGTACGGCCGCGGACCTGGTTCGGGGAGCGCTGGATCGATTCCGCGTACGACCTCTTCGAGGAGAATCTGCGGTACTTCCCGCCGCTGCTCCCGCTGCTCGACGAGGAACGGCCGCTGGAGGTCATCGAGAAGGGCGACACACCGAGCCTCGCCGAACTCGTGCTGCACAACGGCACCGTCTACCGGTGGAACCGGCCCGTGTACGGGGTGGCCGACGGGGTGCCGCACCTGCGGGTGGAGAACCGGGTGCTGCCCGCCGGGCCCACCGTCACCGACGTCATCGCCAACGCCGCCTTCTACTACGGCGTCGTACGGGCGCTCGCCGAGGACGCGCGTCCCGTGTGGTCGCGGCTCTCCTTCGACGCGGCGTCCCGCAACTTCGACACGGCCTGCCGGTACGGGATCGAGGCGCGCCTGGAGTGGCCGCGCCGGGGCCGGTTCGGCGGCACCGAGCAGGTGGCGGCCGTGGCGCTCGTCCAGGACGAGCTGCTGCCGCTCGCGGCCGCCGGGCTCGACGCGTGGGGTGTCGAACCCGCCGACCGGGACTACTACCTGGGGGTCATCGAGGAGCGCTGCCGCCTGCGGACGAACGGGGCGCAGTGGCAGGCGGCGACCTACCACCGGGCGCTGGAGAGCGGCCTCGCCCGGGACGCGGCGCTCGCGGCGACCACCCGCCGGTACGCGGAGCTGATGCTCCTCGGCGAACCGGTCCACACCTGGCCCGTCGGACTGCCGGAGCCCGCCGTGCCGCTGCGCTGAGCGGCACCGATCGGCCGGCGGCCTCAGTTGGTGCGCGCGCCCGCCTCCATGATGGCCTTCAGGATGACCTGCTGGATGTCGGCGGGGTCGCGGACCTGGTGGCCCGAGCCGCCGGTGGCCTCGGCGATCTGCTCGATCTCGTCCTTGTCGGTGTTCGGGCCGACGGCGATGGCGATCAGCGGCACGGGCCGCTCGGCGTCGGTCAGCGACTGCAACTGCTGGACCAGACTGCTGCGGGAGATCGAGCCGGGGTCCTCGTTCACACCGTCGGTCACCACGACCACGGCGTTGAACTTGCCCTTCTTGTACGACGCCTTGGCGTCCTTGTAGGCGGCGAGCGTCGTGTCGTACAGGCCCGTCGCGCCGTCCGGCACCGGCTGGAGCGCGGCGAACGCGGCGGAGAGGCGCTCGCGCTGGGTGCCGGAGCCGGTGCGGTCGCCGAGGCGCGCGGTCGGGACCAGCTTCTTGTAGTCGCGGTCGCCGTCCAGCTTGGTGGAGAACTCCCACAGACCGATGTCGTCCTCGTCGGTGAAGGAGGTGGACAGGGCCGCCAGCATCGAGGCCTTGGTCACCTCCATCCGGGACTCGGTGCGGCCCGGCGCCGGGTTCGCCATCGAGCCGGACGCGTCCACGACCACGAGGACGCGGGCGCTCTGCACCGTGATCGTCCACATGCCGAGGGTCTGTTCCAACTGCTCGTCCGTGGCCGGTTCCGCGACGGCGTCGGCGTACGGCTGCGGTGTGCGGCCGCCGGCGCCCTCGGCCACCGACGTCACGACCGAGTCGTCCTCGTCGCGGAATCCGTACTTGCTCAGGATCCGGTGGCCCTCGGAGGTGTTGAGCAGCGTCATGAAGCGGACGGCGGCGCGGCTCTCCTCCGTGCTCAGGGAGGACTCGTCGACCAGCGTGAAGGGGTAGTTCAGCTCCGGCGAGCCGTCCTTGGGATAGAAGAGGTCGAGGGCGCCGGAGTCGCCCACCTCGGCGTTGTGCGCGAAGGCGGCCTGTTCGGAGAGGACCAGTGCCTCGTTGCGCTTCGGGTTGCCCCGCTCGGTGCCGGAGTCGTCACGGGCCACCGTGTCCATCAGCTGTCCGTCGCTGTCGGACGTGCGCTGGGAGAGGATCTTCGCCATGCCGGCGGCCTGAGTTCCGTCGTCACCCGACGTCGCCGAGGCCGCCGCGAGTCTGGTGAGCGCGAGCAGCCCCGTCGCGCTGCGGGCCGGATCGGCGGCGCCCAGACGGAGCTTGTTCTCCTGGAGCGCGGCGCCCGCCAGCTCCGTCCAGCTGTACTTCTTGTCGGGGAAGCCGAAGGACTTGGCGGCCGAGGCGACCATGCCCACGCCGATCGGTGACGTGGCCACGGTGCCCGTCGTCGACACGCTCGTGGCCTTGTCGTTCTGCTCGACCCGCTTGATCCACAGCTCCGCGTCCGGCACCCAGACCTGGAAGTCCGCCTTGGTCTTTCCGGCGCGCAGGGTGTCGGCCACCTTGTACGAGTCGTGCGCGGAGACCGCCACGTCCAGGCAGGCGCCGTCCGAGGTGAGCTCCTGGTCCCGGGCGTGCGTGGCGGCGGCGCGCAGCGCGGGGGCGATGTCGGGGGAGGCGGCCACGCTGAGATGGACCGTTTTTCCACAGGAGCCGCCCAGCTGGAGCAGGTCGCTGCGGAGCGCCACGGCCGTGCCCGCCGCGACGATGAGGACCAGCGCCGTCGCGATGGCCACCGTGCGGCCGCGCGATCGCGGGCGGTGGTCGGACGTGGCCGTCCCGTATGCGTCGGGCATGCTGCTGTGACGTCCCATGACGTTGGAGCCCCTCCCTGAGCCTTGAAGGCAGTTGCGATATAAGCGGTGAAGCAAGGAAGGGGAGCGGTTCGCCGGACTGCGGCGCCCCGTCCCCCTCGGCCTGTCGCGCGCGATCTTCGTACCTGCATTCGAGACCCTAGCGGGGCGACGTGAGGGATGAGGCGGGAATACACAACTAAGGCAGGTGTGCAGGTGGAACCAGGGTCGGTGGCCGGATCTTTTCCCGGCGAGCGGCTTTCACGGCGAATTCTGCGGGACGAGACACTGCTCGTTCTGGGGCTTTCGCTCGGTGCGAGTGGCGTGTCCGCGCTGATCAGCTTTGTCGGATCGGTCACCAAACCGGGGGGTCTGAAGGACCAGGCGGCGACCCTCAACGCCTCGGCGGCGCCCGGGCGTCCATGGCTGGATCTGGCGTGGCAATTGTTCGGGATCGCCAGTGCCCTCGTGCCCGTCGCGCTCGTCGCGCACCTCCTGCTGCGGGAGGGCGGGAGCCTGCGCACGATCGGCTTCGACCGGACCCGGCCGTGGTTCGACTCGGCGCGCGGCGCCGCGATCGCCGCCGTGATCGGCAGCTGCGGGATCGCCTTCTATCTGGCGGCCCGGGGGCTCGGGTTCAACCTCACCGTGGTGCCCGAGGCGCTGCCCGACGTGTGGTGGAAGTACCCGGTGCTGATCCTCTCGGCGGCGCAGAACGCCGTCCTGGAGGAGGTCATCGTCGTCGGCTATCTGCTGCGCAGGCTGGGCCAGTTGGGATGGACGCCCGGCACGGCGCTCGTCGCGTCGTCCGTGCTGCGCGGCTCGTACCACCTGTACCAGGGCATCGGCGGCTTCTTCGGGAACCTCGCGATGGGCGTCGTCTTCGCGTATCTGTACCGGCGGTGGGGCAGGGTCGGGCCACTGGTCGTGGCCCACACCCTGCTGGACGTCGGCGCGTTCGTCGGCTACGCGCTGCTCGCGGGGAAGGTGGACTGGCTGCCCACCGCCTGATCGCCGTCCGCCTCAGGGACGGCTGTTGAGTTCGCCGTCGATCACCGTCACCGCGGATCCCGTGAGCAGGGTGCGCGCGCCGCGCAGGGACACCTTGACCAGGCCGGTGCGGGCCGAGGCCTGGAGGCCCGTCAGATCGGAGCGGCCGAGGCGGTCGGCCCAGAACGGGGCGAGCGCGGTGTGCGCGCTGCCGGTCACCGGGTCCTCGTCGACGCCGACGTTTGGGAAGAAGCAGCGGGACACGAAGTCGTAGCCCCTGGCCGGGTCCTCCGCGGGAGCGGTGGCGATGACCCCGCGGGCGGAGTGCGCGCCGAGCGCCTTGAGGTCCGGGGCGAGACCCAGGACCGTGGCCTCGTCGGGGAGTTCGACCAGCAGGTCGCCGACCGAGGGGCCGGTGTCGCGCACGGAGAGCGGCCGGGCGCCGAGCGCCTCGGCGAGGCCTTCGGGCACCGGCTCCTCGGTGAGCGGGGCGGTCGGGAAGTCCAGGGTGAGCGAACCGTCCTCGTTCGGCGTGGCCACGAGGACCCCGCTCAGGGTGGCGAACCGGACCGCGCCCTTCGTGGTCCCCGTCGAGTGCAGTACGTGCGCCGTCGCGAGGGTCGCGTGACCGCACATGGCCACCTCGGTGGCGGGCGTGAACCAGCGCAGCGCCCAGTCCGCGTCGCCGCCCCCGGGCAGCGGGTGCGCGAAGGCCGTCTCGGCGTGGTTGACCTCCTTCGCCACGTTCTGCAGCCAGACGTCGTCGGGGAAGGCGTCGAGGAGCAGCACGCCGGCGGGGTTTCCGGCGAAGGGGCGGGAGGTGAAGGCGTCCACGATTCGAATGCGCATATCAGCGACCGTAAGGGACCTCCCCGAGCCACCGCACCTCGCCTGACCTGCGCCGACACGGCCGCTCTCGCCGACTGTTGCCAAACGAAGTCTTCCGATATATCGTTGAGGCATCGCGATCGGTCAGTGATTCAACGGTCGCGGTCGACGAAAACCCCGATCAGTTATGAAAGGACTGATTCCTATGCGTACCCACGGACACGACCACGGACATGGACACTACGGACCCGGCCGTCACGAAGGCCGGCCCGGATTCGAGGAGCGGCGGGCGTTCGGGCCCTTCGGGCCGGGCTTCGGCCCCGGACCCGGTGGCCCCTGGGGCGGTCGCGGCGGACGCGGCGGCGGCCCGCGCGGCCGGGCCCGGCGCGGCGATGTGCGCGCCTCGATCCTGGCGCTGCTCAAGGACCGCTCGATGCACGGCTACGAGATGATCCAGGAGATCGCCGAGCGCAGCGGCGGCGCGTGGAAGCCGAGCCCCGGCTCCGTCTACCCCACGCTCCAGCTGCTGGAGGACGAGGGTCTGATCGCCAGCGCCAGTGAGGGCGGCAAGAAGCTCTTCTCGCTGACCGACGCGGGCCGCACCGCCGCCGAGGAGGGCCCCGAGGCCCCCTGGGAGGAGGCCGGCCGAGGCGTCGACTGGGAGGCCATGAACGAGATCCGGCAGGCCGGCTTCGGTCTGATGGAGGCGTTCGGCCAGGTCTGGAAGACCGGCAGCAAGGGGCAGCGCGAGAAGGCCCTTGCCGTCATCAACGACGCGCGCAAGAAGCTGTACCTGATCCTCGCCGACGAGGACTGAGCCCCGTGCGGGCCCAGGCCGAGGCCGGGGACAGACAGGTGAAGAGGCGTCCCGTACGAGATGTGCGGGGCGCCTCTTCATGTGCGTAGGGAGGACCTACGTGTACGGAGGAACGCGGCGTCACGTCACCAGGCCGGCCAGCTTGCGCAGCGACTCGTTGAGCGCCGCCGTCGCCGAGTCCTTCAGCTTGCCCGCCATCAGGGAGACCGCCGCGCCCGTGAACTCGCCGTCGACGCGGACCGTCGTCGCGTCGCCGTCGGCGGTCAGGGTGTAGCGCGTGCCGACGTTCACGCCCATCGGGCCCTTGCCCCGGATCGCCAGCGTGCGGGCGTCCGCCAGGTCCTCGACGGTCCAGGTGACCTCGGCCGGGAAGCCCATCAGCTTCATGTTCTCCTCGAACTGCCCGCCCACCTCCAGGGACGTCGGCGGTCCCTTCGGGAAACTGGTGTGGGTGGCGTTCCACTCCCCGTACACGGAGAGGTCGCTGAGCGTGGCCCAGACCTTCTCGGCCGGTGCCTCGATGCGTGCTTCCGCGCTGACTTCGGCCATGCGGCCACCCCTTACGAGTAGTGAGCCATGATGCGTCGTCGCGGAACGTAGCCGGGTGGCCTCGAACATTCAATACTGATGAACCGTCAGAAATACGGGGCCCGTGCACTCAGCTCAGCAACTGGATCTCCGCCGCGTCGAACAGGTCGTACGCGCGCGGGTGCGGGCCCTCGTCGTGGCAGTGCCAGGCGTCCCAGAACAGGTCCGCGGGCAGCGCGTCGTCCGGCGCGTACACCCGGTACACGTAGAGCCTGCCGTCCGTCGCGGGCAGGGCCACGAGCCAGCACCTGCTCTCCATGACTGTGACGGACGAGCGGCGCGGGGGTCGCGGTTGCGTTCGGGGCGCACTGCGGAAGGACTCGCGCCCCTCCGGGTAGAACTCCGCGATGTCATCCGCAAGGAGGAGACGTCGCTCGCCCGTGCCCACCTTGCGTCGGACGCGAAGATGCTCCCCTCCGGGGATGCTCCGGTGCATCGCGCCTGATGGGGTGGGGTACGTGCAAAGCTCCTTCCCTTCCGGCGCCGACGCGTGCGGCCACCTCCCGCCCGATCCCGACGACGCCCCGCTCAGCGACGAGCTGGCCCTGGTCGTCGCGGGGGCCCGGCGGCGCGCGGTGCGGGACGGGGACCGGCAGGTGGACTCCGCGCATCTGCTGCACTCCCTCCTGGAGACCGACCCGGACGTGCGCGCGGCCTTTGCCGACGGCGGGCAGGTCGCCCGGCTGCTCGGCTATCTCGTGCAGCGCAGCATCGGCTACGGGCTCCAGTGGCAGGGAACGGTCGAGGACTCCGGAGCCGTGCCCGTCGTGCGCGGCGGCGTTCCCGGCTGGTCGCCCGCCGCGGCCGCCGCGATGGAGGCGGGCACCCGGCGGGCCGCGGGGCGCGGTGACGAGCGGGCGCGCGGTGTCGACGTGCTGGCCGCGCTCGCCGGGGACGGGGAGTCACGGGCCGTGGAAGTGCTCGGCCGGGTCGGAGTGGACGTCGAAGGGCTGCGGCAGCGGCTGAACTGACCAGGTATGGACGGGTATCGAGGGGTACCGGTGTCCGCGCCGTGAGACAGGGGTCATCAGGGGTGACGGTCATGACCGGCCCTGTCATGATGTGCCGATGCACGGGTCACAGGGATCTCAGGGGTCCACGGCGGCACAGGAGAGCCGGGGGTCGGCCGGGCGGGGTTTCGGTCTCGGGCTCGCCCTGGTCTCCGCGCTCGCCTTCGGCGGTTCGGGAGTCGCGGCCAAGCCGCTGATCGAGGCGGGGCTCGACTCGCTGCACGTGGTGTGGCTGCGGGTCGCCGGAGCCGCGCTCGTCATGCTGCCGGTCGCGTGGCGCAACCGCGCGCTCGTCCGGGAACGCCCGCTGCTCCTCGCCGGGTTCGGGCTGCTCGCCGTCGCCGGTGTCCAGGCCTGCTACTTCGCCGCGCTCTCCCGCATCCCCGTCGGTGTCGCCCTGCTCATCGAGTATCTGGCGCCCGCGCTGGTGCTCGGCTGGGTGCGGTTCGTCCAGCGCAAGCCCGTGACCCGGGCCGCCGCGCTGGGCGTGGTCCTCGCCGTCGGCGGCCTGGCCTGTGTCGTCGAGGTGTGGTCGGGGCTCAGCTTCGACGTGCTCGGGCTGCTGCTCGCGCTCGGCGCCGCCTGCTGCCAGGTCGGCTACTTCGTCCTGTCCGACCAGGGCAGCGACGCGGGCGAGGACGGGCGGTCCGTCCCCGATCCGCTCGGCGTGATCGCGTACGGGCTGCTGGTCGGCGCCGCGCTGCTCACCGTCATCGCCCGGCCCTGGGGCATGGACTGGTCGGTCCTCGCGGGCAGCGCCGACATGAACGGCACCGCCGTGCCCGCCTGGCTGCTGCTGTGCTGGATCGTGCTGCTCGCCACCGTCGTCGCGTACGTCACCGGCGTCGTCTCCGTGCGGCGGCTCTCGCCGCAGGTGGCCGGGGTCGTGGCCTGTCTGGAGGCGGTCATCGCGACCGTGCTCGCCTGGATCATGCTCGGGGAGCATCTGTCGGCGCCGCAGCTGTTCGGGGGCGCCGTGGTGCTGGTCGGGGCGTTCATCGCGCAGTCGTCGAAGACGGCCGCCCCGCCCGCGGCCGTCGAGCCGGAAACCGTGTTGTCCTCGTCCAAGAGCCCTGTCTAAGGTGTCGATCATGCATACGCACTGGCTCGTTCTTCCGCCGCCGACCGCCGGCTAGGGCCCCTTCCGGGCACCCCGCGGATCCGCGTACGCGCGTGATCGCCGCCGGGGCGGCTCGTCGGGCCCTGTGCGGGTGGCGGATGTTCTTCCCGGCTGGACACCGGGGGCACGGCTGCTCGCCGACGACGGTCCGTGTCCTTCGGCCCCGTGACGTCTCCGGGGCCCGCCTTCCGTGGAGAACCACGTGTCGAATGCTGTCCGGGCCGGCTCTGCCGCGCCCGCTGTTTCCGCGCTGCCCGCCTCCGGCCGACTGCCGGTCGCCCGCGGCCTCGTCCATCTGATCGTCGCCGGACTCGCCTGGGGCACCGCGGGCGCCGCCGCCTCGCTGCTGTTCCGGGTGAGCGATCTGGGAGTCGGCGCCCTGTCGTTCTGGCGGTGCGCCGGAGGATTCCTGCTGCTGCTCGTGGCGCGGCTGCTGCGCGGTTCCGCGCCACGCGCCGCGGTACGGGAACCGCGGGGGCGGACGGCCGTCCGGCTCGGGGTGCTCGGGCTCTCGCTCGCCGTCTTCCAGACCGCCTACTTCGCCGCCGTGGAGGCGACGGGGCTCGCGGTCGGCACCGTCGTCACGCTCGGCGCCGGGCCCGTCCTCATCGCGGCGGGCGCACGGGTCACGATGGGGGAGCGGCTCGGCGGGGGCGGGCTGCTCGCCGTCGCCGGTGCGCTCGGCGGGCTCGCCGTGCTCGTCCTGGGCGGCGGAGGCGCGACGGTCCGGCCCGCGGGCGTGCTGTGGGCGCTGGTGTCGGCGGCCGGGTACGCCGTGATGACGCTGCTCACCCGGTGGTTCGGCCGGGACGGGCGGAGCGGCGACGGGCTCGGGACGACCGCGGGGACCTTCGCCGTCGCCACGGTCCTGCTGCTGCCGTTCGGAGCGGCCGACGGGTTCGTCCCGCACACGAGTCACCTCTTCACGGTGCTCGCCCTGTTGGTGTACATGGCGTCGATCCCCACCGCGCTGGCCTACGGCCTGTACTTCGCCGGCGCCGCCGTCGTGCGCTCCGCCACCGTGTCCGTGATCATGCTGCTCGAACCGGTGAGCGCGGCGGCCATCGCCGTCACGCTGCTCGGCGAGGAGCTGACCCCGGCCACCGTGGCGGGCACGGCGCTGATGCTGGTCGCGGTGGCGGGCCTCGCCGTCGCGGAGGCCCGCTCGGTCCGCTGACGCCAGGGCGCTACGCCTCCTGACGCCGCCGCTCCTGCGCCGCGAGCGCGGCGGCGTCACGGGGATCGCCGCGTTCGGCCAGCCCCCGGGCGATCCGGTCCTGGACCTCCTCGGGCTTGTGGCCCGCGTACTTGAACTTGGCGCGGACGTCGGTCACGTCGAGCCGGAGACCCCGGATACCGGAGAGCAGGCGCCCGTACGGTGCCTCGCCGACGGCGGCGGTGGCGGACATGCCCGGCGGCTGGAAGCGGCCCACCTGACGGTTGAGCAGCGCGGCCTTCTCCTCCGGGTCGTCCACGACGTGCACGGTGCAGCGCAGTTGGACGGCGGTGTAGACGCTGGTCGGCGTGCCGTGCTCGGGCGGGGAGCCGGGCAGCGCCTGCCAGGGGCCCTGGACGAAGGCGTAGTCGTCGACGACGCTCAGCAGTACCTCGGGGTGGGCCTCCAGCGCGGGCCACATCGGGTTCGGGCGGGCCAGGTGGGCCAGGACCTCACCGTGCTCGCCGCGCCCGGCCTCGTACGCGAAGTGCATCGGCTGGACGAACGGGGGCTCGCCCGCGAGTCCGTTGACTGCGAGCTGTCCGAAGTCGTGCGCGGCCAGCCACTGCTGCCACTCGGTGTCGCCGCGCGCCGCGTCCCAGGGGTGGATCAGCATCACAGCTCCCGGAGGTAGCCCGGAACGTCGATGCCGGCGGCGAGATCGGGCGACGGGACCAGGGGGCCGTAGCCCTTCTGGAGCGGGACCACGCCCGACCAGTGCGGCAGGTCCATGTCCTCCGGTTCGTCGTTCGGGCCGCCGGTGCGCACCTTCGCCGAGACCTCCGCCAGATCGAGGCTGAGCACGGCGGTCGCGGCGAGCTCCTTGGCGTTGGCCGGACGGGAGTCGGCGGCCCGGCCGGGGACGACGTGGTCGACGAGGGCGTCGAGCGCGCGCCGCTTCTCGTCCGCGTCCGTGACCTGGTGCGCGGTGCCGTGGATGACCACCGAGCGGTAGTTGATGGAGTGGTGGAACGCCGAGCGGGCCAGGACCAGTCCGTCGACGTGCGTCACCGTCAGGCAGACCGCGAGCCCCGGGTCCTGCTGTCCGGCCATGCGCAGCGGACGCGAACCGGTCGAGCCGTGGACGTAGAGACGGTCGCCGACCCGGCCGTAGAGGGTGGGCAGCACCACCGGGGCGCCGTCGCGCACGAAGCCGAGATGGCACACGTACGCCTCGTCGAGTATCGCGTGCACAAGGGCGCGGTCGTAGGACGCGCGCTCCTTGGACCGGGTGGGGACGGTGCGGTCCGTGGGGGTGTAGGCGTCGGGCTCGGACTGCGACTGCTGCTCGGCGGCCGTGCTCATGTTGCGAACTCCATTGCACTAGTGCAAACTGTGGTTTGTGCTAGGAGAGTATCCGATCAGAGGGCGTCGCGCAGTAGAGATTTCCGCGAGCGTCGAGCAGGCGGTGGCCGACGGTGGCCTGGAGCCGGGACAACTGCTGCCGCCGATGCGGGAGTTGGCCGAGCGGCTCGGAGTGAATCCCAATACGGTCGCGGCCGCGTACCGGACCCTGCGCGAGCGTGGGGTCATCGAGACGGCCGGGCGGCGCGGCAGCCGGGTGCGCCCGAAGCCCGCTATCACCGCCCGCGAGAGCATCCGCGTGGAGGTGCCGCCAGGGGTGCGGAACGTCTCCGACGGGAATCCGGACGTCGCGCTGCTGCCGAAGCTGGCCGGGGTGTTCGCCGAAGCGGCCGCGGCCGGTGACGCCGATCCCGTCCTGTACGGCAGCGACTCGATGGAGCCCGGGCTGGTGCGGGCGGCCCGCGCGGCGTTCGACGCGGACGGGGTGCCCGAGGGGCCCATCGCCGTGACGTCCGGGTCGCTCGACGCCATCGAGCGGGTCCTCGCCGTACACCTGAAGGCCGGGGACGCGGTCGCCGTCGAGGACCCGGGGTGGGGCAGCATGCTCGACCTCGTGCCCGCGCTGGGGCTGCGGATCGTGCCGGTCGGGGTGGACGACGACGGTCCGTCGCCGGACGACGTGGAGCGGGCGCTGCGCGAGGGCGCCCGGGCCGTCGTCGTGACCTGCCGGGCGCAGAATCCGACCGGGGCCGCCGTGAGCGCCGAGCGGGCGGCGGCGCTGCGCGCGGTCTTCGCCGGGTACGAGGACGTGCTGCTCGTCGAGGACGATCACGGGCACGCCATCGTCGATCTGCCGCTGCATCCGCTGGCCGGGGTCACCCGGCGCTGGGCGTTCGTGCGCTCGGTCGCCAAGGCGTACGGGCCCGATCTGCGGCTCGCCGTCCTCACCGGTGACGCCGGCACCGTCGACCGGGTGCGCGGGCGGCAGCGGCTCGGGCCCGGCTGGGTCAGCCGGCTCACCCAGCGTGCCGTGGCCGGGCTGTGGGCGAGCGGGGCCGTCGACGCGCGGGCCGTCGCCGCGTCGTACGGGGCGCGGCGGGATGCGTTGATCGCGGGGCTCGCGGAGCGGGGGGTCGTGGCGTACGGGCGCTCCGGGATGAATGTGTGGGTGCCCGTGCCGGACGAGACCGGGGCGGTGGCTCGGTTGTTGCATGCCGGGTGGGCGGTGGCGCCGGGGGCGCGATTTCGTATCGGGGCCGGGCCGGGGGTGCGGATCACTGTTTCTCGGGTTGGGGTGGATGAGGTTGCGGGGGTTGCCGAGGTGGTGGCTGATGCGGTGCGGCCTGGGGGGTGGCGGGGGTATGCGTGAGCGGGGTTGTGGGGTGGGCGGGGTCGGTGTCGGTCGGCGGGGTTTGTGCTGGGCGGGTGGGGCCGGGGCTCGGGCCTGATGGGCGCTCGCCCCGCGCCGGGGGGCCGCCTTGCCCACCCTGCCGCCCTTGGCGGCAGATTGCCCAAGACGGCGGGCGGGGTTGGGGCGGCGGCAGATTGCCCAGGACGGCGGGGGTGGGGCTGGGGTGGCGGCTGATTGCCCAAGACGGCGGGCCGTTGCTTGAGGTGGGGCGTTTAGCATCGGGGGATGTTGAACCTGGAGCGGTTGCGGGTGCTTGATGCGTTGGCTCGGTACGGGTCGGTCAGTGGGGCCGCCGACGCCTTGCACGTCACCACCTCGGCCGTCTCGCAGCAGATGGCCAAGCTGGAGCGTGAGGCGGGGCAGCGGCTGCTCGCCAAGCACGGTCGCGGGGTGCGTCTCACGGATGCGGGGCGGCTGCTCGCCGATCACGCGGCGCGCATCCTGTCCCAGGTCGAACTGGCCCAGTCCGACCTGGAGGCGCAGCGCGGACAGGTCGTGGGGGAGCTGCGGATCTCGGCGTTCCCGACCGCCGCGCGGGGCCTGTTCCCGGGGGCCCTGGCCGCGCTGCGCGCCGACCACCCGCAACTGCGCGTGCGGTCGAAGGAGTTGGAGCCCGAGCTGGGGGTCGCCGGAGTGCTGCGCGGTGACCTCGATCTGGCCGTCGCTCTCGACTGGTACAACAAGCCGATGCCGCTTCCCGACGGGCTGGTGAGGGCGAGCATCATGGACGACCCCGCCGATGTCGCCCTGCACGTCGGCCACCCTCTCGCCGGCCGCGCCGAGGTGGGGCTGGAGGACTTCGCGGACGACGAGTGGATCACCTGGGGCGAGGGCGAGTTCTGTCACGAGTGGCTGATGTTCACGCTGCGGGCCAAGGGGATCGAGCCGCAGATCGTTCATCGCGCCGCCGAGACGCACACTCAACTAGGTCTCGTGGCGGCGGGGTTGGGGGTGTGCGTCGCGCCGCTCCTCGGACGCGACCCCGTACCGGAGGGCGTGGTGACCGTGCCGGTGCGGCAGCAGGTGCGGCGCCATGTGTACGTGGCCTGGCGGGCGGACGCCGACCGGCGGCCGTCCATCAGGGCAGCCGTCGGCGCACTGCGCAAGGCCGGTGCGGAGCTCGGCCGTATCGCTACAGCTCGGCCAGTTTCCGGAAGTCCCACGACGTGATCTTGTCCGGGGTCAGCCGGGCCCAGGCGTGCCGCCCGTCGTACACCATGGTGGGCAGCCCGAAGTTCTTCTCGGCGAACTGCTTCTCCGGAGCGTCGAGTTCGGGGCACGGTGCGCCGGTGCGCGGGGACTCGCCGACGAACTCGATGCGGCCGGACAGCTCGACACCGCGCAACTCGCCGTAGTCGTCACCCGCGTCGACCACCACGGCCACCCGCCCGTCCGCCCGCAGATCGGCCCAACGGCGGCTGCGCGCGAGGGAGTAAAGCCACAGTGAAGCGCCGTCCCACAGGAACCACAGCGGGCTGACGTGCGGGGTGCCGTCGGCCGACACCGTGGCCACCCGGCAGGTGCGCTGCTCCGCGAGGAAGGCGTCCCGCTCGTCGGGGCTCATCATGATTCTGCGGCCCCTGCGTTGGGCGACGGTCATGGCTGCTCTCCTCCACCTGTGCTGACGGTATGTCAGAAAAGCAGCATGGGGGCTCTTCCCTCCGGGCGCAATGGTGGCTACTCTCCACCAGCCCCCACGGGACCGACGACGGGCAGGGAGAATCATGCCGACACACGAGAAGCTGGTCGAACTGCTGGCCCCGGCCCACACCGTACTGCTCACCGTAGAGTGCCAGCAGGGTGTGGTCGGCACCGACAGCGCCCTGCCCGAACTGGCCGACGAGGCACGGAAGTCGGGAGCCCTCGTGCGGGTCGCGCGGCTGGTGGCCGCCGCGCACGAGAGCGGGGCGCAGGTGCTGCACGCGGTCGCGGAGCGCCGCCCCGACGGCCGCGGCGCGAACCGCAACGGCCGCCTCTTCCGCGCCGCCGAGCGCCTGCCCGTGCAGCAGCTCACCGGCAGCAGGGCCGTGCGGATCGCGCCGCCCATCGAGGTCGCCGACGAGGATCTCGTCGTGCGGCGGCTGCACGGGCTCTCCCCGATCGCGGGCACGGACGTGGACCCGCTGCTGCGCAACCTCGGCTGCCGCACCCTCGTCGTCACCGGGGTCTCCGCCAACGTAGCCATACCGAACGCCGTCTTCGACGCCGTGAACCTCGGCTACGACGTGGTCGTCCCCGGGGACGCCATCGCCGGGGTGCCCTCCGACTACACCCCGGCGATGATCCGCAACACGCTCGCCCTGGTCGCCACCGTGACGACGACGCAGGACGTGCTCGCCGCGTGGAAGCGCCGCTGACGCCTTCGACCGCGGCGGTCGCGGGCGCCCGTCAGGCGAGGGTGATCGAGTCGCCGCTGACCTTGATCTGCTTCGCGGCCAGCGGCTGGGTCGCCGGCGGGTTCTTGACGCTGCCGTCCTCGATGGAGAACTTGCTGCCGTGGCACGGGCAGTCGATGGTGCCGCCCTCGACCTTCGTCACCTTGCAGCCCTGGTGCGTGCAGGTGGCGGTGAACGCCTTGAACTCGCCCTTCTTGGGCTGCGTCACCACGACCCCCTGATCGGCGAAGATCTTGCCGCCGCCCTCCGGGATGTCCGAGGTCCTGGCGAGCGCGTCACCGCCGGCGGCCGTCGCGCTGTCCGCGGGCTGCGACCCGCCGTCGTCGCCGGAGCCGCACGCGGTCAGTGCCGCGGCGATCCCGACCGCGCCGACCGCCGCGACGACACTGCGGCGGCACGGGCCCGGAGCGGTGGGGCCGGTGGGGACGGAGGGATCGGTAGGGGCGGACTCCTGCGAAACGGTCATGCCGTCGGTTCCTTTCGATCGAGCGGGCCGGTCCGTGGGGGGTTCCCACTCCGGTACGTACGGTCGTCCCGGAATGTTCAACGCCCCGCTGATCTCCTAACTCGGCCCCGTGCTCTCCGGCGTCACCACGACCGGCCATGTCATCCCATCGGGGGAAACATCGGCACCGGGCTCAGCGCAGCGCGGCCACGAGGGCGTCGCTCGTGGAGCACCACAGCTGTCGTGCCTCGCTGAAGCCCCGCGCGAGCAGCGTCTCCACGTGCCAGCGGGTGGCGGTCGGACGGTCGCGCGGCTCACCCGGGGGCTTGGGCCTGCGCGGGTCGCCGAGCAGGGCGAAACGCTCGGCGGCCACCTCGGACAGGAGCGGATCGGCTGCCGCCGCGTGCCACCAGTCGGCCCAGTCCACGGCGCCCTCTTCCCGCGCGCGGGCCTGCCGTTCCGTGTGCAGGGTGTGCAGGGCGGCGTTGAGGCCGGGCGCCGACTCGTCCTTCATGTGGTCGGCGTTGAGGAAGACGCCGCCCGCGCGGAGCAGGCCCGCCAGATCGCCGTACAGGCGGGCCAGCGGCGCGGTGTCCAGCCAGTGCAGGGCGGTGGCGGTGACCACGGCGTCGTAGGACGTGTGGGGGAGGAGGCGCGTCCAGCCCGGGTCCGTCAGGTCCGCCACGACGAAGCTCACACGTCGTTCACCGGAGAAGTGGCCGCGCGCGATGGTCAGCAGCAGCGGATCGATGTCGACGGCGGTGACCTCGGCGTCGGGCAGCCGGCGCAGGAGCCGGTCCGTGATGCTGCCGGTGCCGCAGGCGAGGTCGAGGACGCGCGGCGTCCGGCCCGCGACCGCCTCGACCGCGTCGGTCATGACCCGGAAGCGTTCCTCCCGGTCGGGCATGTACCACTCCTGCTGGCGGTCCCAACCCGTCTGCCAGTGCTGCCAGTCGGGGAGCGGGGTGGTGCTCGTCATGGTGCGCTGTCTCCTGTCCGGGGCCTGCGGGGTGTGCGGGCGCGACGACCCGCCCCGACAGCTGATCACATCGCCCGGAGTCCGCGAACGGCCACCGGCCTGCGGCTCTCGCATCCCTGTACGTCACAATGAGCGCACGAGGCGAAGGGAACCAGGAAGCCGGTGCGAATCCGGCGCGGTCCCGCCACTGTGACCGGGAAGCGAGTCTCCCGCACGCCACTGTCCGCGCCCGCGGACGGGAAGGCGGAGGCGAGCGACGATCCGGGAGCCAGGAGACTGACCCGTCGCCGGTCCAGCAGCAGGGGCGAGGACACCCCGGAGAGGATCGATGTGCCGACGCATGCCCGGACGGAGACGACGAGGAGCCCCCAGCCCGGCAGGCGGGGAGTGCTGGCGGCCGGGGGCGCGCTGGCGCTCGCCGGCAGCGGACTGCTCACCGGCTGCGGCGGCGACACGAAGGACGGCGGCGGCACCGACCGGTTCCGCGCCGCGTTCACGTCCGGCGGCTCGCAGGAGACCCTCGACCCGCACGTCGCGCCCAACTTCGTCGACCAGGCCCGCGCGAAGGCCCTCTACGACACGCTCGGCACCTACGCCGACGACATGTCCGTGCGCCCGCGGCTCGCCGAGTCCTGGGAGAGCGACGCCTCCGGCACCCGCTGGCGCGTACGGCTGCGGGAGGCCCGCTTCCACGACGGCAAGCAGGTCACCGCCAAGGACGTCCTCTACAGCTACCGCCGCGCCGCCGACCCCGCGACCGGCTCCCCCTCGCAGGTGCTGCTCTCCGCGATCGACCTCGACGCCAGCAGGGCCGACGGCGCACGGTCCGTCGTCCTCGTGCTGAAGGCCCCCAACTTCGAGTTCCCCACCGTGTTCGCGGGCCCGGGCACCGAGATCATGCCCGCCGGGACGACCGACTTCCGCAAGCCCGTCGGCTCCGGCCCCTTCACCTACGTGTCCTTCACGCCCGGCGGGACCGCCCGCTACCGGCGCTGGGCGGACCACTGGGACGGCGCCCCGCACATCGCCGAGCTGGAGATCGTCCCCGCGAACGAGGAGTCGGCGCGGCTCAACGCCCTGCTCTCCGGCCAGGTCCACTACGGCGCCGACATGGCCGGGGCCTCCGTGGAGCGGCTGAAGAAGACCGGCTCGGTGCGGCTGCTGACCGCGAAGCGGGCCACGGCCCAGCAACTCCTGCTGCGCACGGGCCGCAAGCCCTTCGACGACCCCCGGCTGATACGGGCCGTGCAACTGGGCATCGACCGCGAGGCGTTGGTCAGGATCGCGCTCGCCGGACACGGCGAGCCGGGCAACGACCTCTTCGGGCTCGGGCTGCGCGGCTACCCCGAAGGGCTCGAACCCCGGAAGAGGGACGTCGGCGAGGCGCGCCGGCTCGTCGAGGCGGCCGGAGCCGAAGGGCTGCGCATCACCGTGGAGACCAGCTCCGTGGACGCCGCCTGGGAACCGGCCGCCGACCTCATGGCGCGGCAACTGGCCGAGGTGGGCCTGAAACTGTCGGCCAACACCCGTGCCTCCAGTACCTACTTCAGCGAGATCAGGACCAAGGGCGTCGCCGCCTTCAACACGACCTCCACCCTCCCGGTCTCCGACTTCCTCCAGCAGCGCGTGCGCGGCGGCGCCGCCCGCAACCAGACCCAGTACGCCTCGGAGAAGTTCGACGCCCTGCTCGACCGGGCCCGCACCAGTCGCGACGAAGACGACCGCCTCGCCCTGCTCACCCGCGCCCAGAAGCTCGCCCGCGACGGGTCCGGACTCCTGGTGTGGGCCTTCTCCGACGCCAACGACGCCGTCGCACGATCGGTGACCGGCCTGCGCGCGGCGCCCCCGAACTCGCACGACTGGGCCCGCTTCGACCGGGTCCGCACCGGCTGACGCCGTGCGCGCCTACGTCCTGAGGCGCTGCCTGCTCGCCCTCGCCCAGTGCCTGGTGGTGCTCGTCGCCGTGTTCGCCGTCGGCTCGCTGCTGCCCGGCGACACCGCCGACGTGCTCCGCGGCGAACTGGGCACGCCCGAGCAGGTCAGCGCCCTGCGCACACAGTTGGGCCTGGACGAACCGGCCTGGTCCCGCTTCGGACACTGGCTCGGCCGGCTGCTCACCGGCGACCTCGGGAACTCCCTGACCACGGGCGTGCCCGTCGGGGACGACATCGGCCGCCGCGTCGGCGTCACGCTGCTCCTCGGCGTACCGGCACTGCTCCTGGTCACGGTCGTCGCGCCGCTGGTCGGAACCGTCTCCGGGCTGCGCGAGGGCAGCCGTGTCGACCGCGCCCTGAACACGGCCGCGGTCGTGCTGCACGCCGTACCGGAGTTCGTGCTCGGCCTGCTGCTCGTCGCCTCCGTGTCCCTGGCCGCGGGGCTCCTGCCCGCCACCGCCGTGGGCATGGACAGAGCCGCGCTGCTCGCCCAGCCGGCCGTCCTGGTGCTCCCCGTATTCGTGCTGACGGCCCGTCACTTGTGCGATCTGGCGCGGCAGATCCGCGCCGGGGTCGCGGAGCAGCGGCACAGCGCCGTCGCCGACCATCTGCGCCTGCTCGGCCTGCGCGAACGCACCGTGGTCCTGCGCCATGTGCTGCCGAGCGCGCTCGGGCCGGCCGCGCAGCAGTACGCGCGCTGCGTGGAGGGACTGCTCGGCGGCGCGGTCGTGGTAGAGGCCGTGTTTGGGTTCAGCGGACTCGGCGACGGGTTCGTCCAGGCGGTCCAGAACCGGGACATGCCTCAAGTGCAGACGTACGCGCTGCTGTTCGCGGGCACCGCCGTCGCCGTGAACCTCGTGGGCGACCTGGTCGCCCACCGGCTCGCACCTCGCCGCGAGGTGACGGCGTGAGAGGGCGTACGGCCACGAAGCGGGCCCGTCGCCCCTGGATCGCCCTGCTCCTGCTGGGCGTACCCGTCCTGCTGGCCGTACTCGGACCGCTGGTGGCCGGGGACGCGGAGCCCCGCCCGGGCGCGCTGCCGTCCCAGCCGCCCGGCGCCGGGCATCCGCTCGGCACGGACGTGCTGGGGCGCGACGTCCTCGCGCTCGTCCTGCACGGCGGCGCGTCGGTCGTGGGCAGTGCCCTGGCCGCCCTCGCCGTCGGCACCGCGCTCGGGATTCCGCTGGGGCTGCTGGCCGCCGGTCCGCGCCGGGTCCTCGACGAGACCGTCATGCGGACCATGGACCTGCTTCTCGCCTTTCCGGGCCTGCTGGTGCTGATGACGCTCGCGGCGACGGGCCACCGCGCGTGGTTCTGGCTGGTGGCCGTCGCCGGAGCGCTCCAGGTCCCGGCCGTCGCCCGGCTGGTGCGCGGTGCGGCTCTGGCGCCCGGCTCCCGTACGGTCGTCGAGGCGCTGCGGATGCAGGGCCACGGCTGGGCGTACATCCATCTGCGGCATCTGGCGCGGGAGTTGGCCGCGCCGCTGGCCACCGACGCGGGCGGCCGGTTCTCCGTCGTGCTGTACCTGCTGGCGTCCGCCAACTTCCTCGGCCTCGGGCTGCCCGCCTCCGCGCCGGACTGGTCCGTCCTCATCGAGCGCAACAGCGACGCCCTGTTCACCCAGCCCGCCGCCGTACTGGTGCCCGCGGCGCTGCTCACCGCGCTGTGCGTCGGCGGCAACCTGCTGGTCGACCGCGTCCTCGCGCGCACGAGGAGGACCGTGTGACCGCCCCGCTGCTCCGGATACCCGGGATCTCGGCGCGGGCCGACGGCGCGCCCCGCCCGCTGCTCGACGCTGTGCGGCTGACCGTGGCACCCGGCACGGTGGTCGCCGTCGTCGGCCCCTCGGGCAGCGGCAAGACCACCCTGGGCCTGGCCGCGCTCGGCGCCGCACGGCCGGCCGTCGACCTGACGGGCCGCGTCCTCCTCGACGGCACGGACCTGCTGACGCTCACCCCGGACGCCCGCAGGGCCGCGCGGGCGGGCCGCGCCGCACACCTCCCCCAGCACCCCGAATCCGTCCTGGACCCGGTCCGCCGCGTCGGAGCGGTGCTCACCGAACTCGCCGCGCTCGGCCACACCGGCCGGGCCGCCCGCAGGACGGCTGCCGCCGACGCGCTGACCGCCGCCGGACTCGACCGGGCCACCACCCACCGCCGCTTCCCGCACCAGCTCTCCGGCGGCCAGCAGCAGCGCCTCGCGCTGGCCTCCGCGCTGGTCACCGGCGCGCGCCTGCTCGTCCTCGACGAGCCCACCAGCGGCCTCGACCCCGCCCTGGCCCAGGCCCTCGGCCGCACGGTCCGGCAGCTCGCGGACGACGGCGCGGGCATCCTGCTCCTCAGCCACGACCTGCCCCTCGTACGCCGCACGGCGGACCGGGTCACCGTCCTCGAACACGGCCGCGCCGTCGACGAGGGCCCCACCCCCGACATCCTCGGCAGCACCGGACCCGGCACCGCACGCCATCCGGCCACCCGCGCCCTGCTCACCGCCGAGCGCCGCACCGACTCCGCGCGCCGAGCGGCCGCCCCGCCGACGAGCCCGCCCTCCGCGCCGGACCGGGGCGTCGTGGCCGAGGGCGTCGTCGTACGGCGCGGAACCGGCAGCCTCCTCGCAGGCCCGGTGTCGCTGGCCCTCCCGCCCGGCAGCAGCACCGCGCTGCTCGGCCCCTCCGGCTCGGGCAAGACGACGTTCGCCCGGGTCCTCGCGGGCCTGACAGGACCGACCTCGGGGGAGGTGCGCCTCGACGGGGCGCCGCTCCCCGCACGCATCGACCGGCGCGACACGACACAGCGCCGCGCGGTGCAGTACGTGCATCAGAGCAGCCCCGACTCCTTCGAGAAGCGCCGCCCGCTCATCGGCCAACTCGCGGACACCGGGCGCCTGTTGCGCGGCCTGAGCCGAGCGGAGGCGGCGGCCGAGGTGCGGGGGACCGCCGAGCGCCTGGGCCTGGAGGCAGCCCTCCTCGACCGCGTCCCCGGACAGCTCTCCGGAGGCCAGTTGCAGCGCTGCGCGCTGGTGCGCGCCCTCGCCGCGCGACCCGCGCTGCTGGTGTGCGACGAGGTGACATCGGCCCTGGACACCGCCTCCCGCGAGCGGGTCCTCGACGCGCTGCCCCGGCTGCTCGCGCCGTCCGCGACGGCTCTGCTGTTCATCAGCCACGATCTGCCCGCGGCGCGCGTGCTGGCCGACGACGCGGTGCTGTTCGAGGCGGGACGGCTCGTGTCACGCACTTCGCTTGCCTCCATTCCCTGACAGGTCCCGGGTGGCGCACGGGCCGTCGGGCCAGGTGGGCGGCGTGTGCGGGTTCCTCTCGTCGCGCCGTCGGTGATCGGCCCGTTCGAGTTGTGAAAAGAAGACGCTCCCGAGGTCTTGCCGAACTATTACCTCGGCCCTTAAATCAAACCGCGAACTAAGTTCTCTTCTCTGGCCGTTGAACTCTTCCGGACACGGTAGGAGTGCGCTCCACCGCGCCCGTCCATCCAGACGTGCGCTCACTTGGTGAAGGCTGCTTCGGGCCGTTTCACCCTCACCCCCGCACGGAGTGACACGCATGAGACACAGATCCTTGGGGATCGCGCTCGCCACGGCGGCGGCGCTGCTGAGCTTCCCCGCCCAGGCATCCTCGGCGGCGGCCGCCGACACGCCGCTCTCCCAGGGCAAGGCCGTCACGGCCTCCTCCACCGAGAACGGCGGCACGCCCGCGGCGTATGCCGTCGACGGTGACACCGGCACCCGCTGGTCGTCCGCGGCGACCGACGCCCAGTGGCTCCAGGTCGACCTCGGGGCGTCGGCGACGCTCAGCAAGGTCGTCCTCAACTGGGAGGCCGCCTACGCGAAGGACTACAAGATCCAGGTCTCCGACAACGGGAGCACCTGGTCCGACCTGAAGTCGGTCACCGGCTCCGACGGCGGCACCGACACCCTCGACGTCTCCGGCTCCGGCCGGTACGTCCGCATGACCGGCGTCACCCGCGCCACCCAGTACGGCTACTCCCTCTGGGAGTTCCAGGTCTTCGGCAGCTCAGGGACCACCCCGCCGGCCGACGGCTGCTCGACCGCGAACGCCGCCAAGGGCCGCCCCGCGACCGCCTCCTCCACGGAGAACGGCGGCACCCCGGCCTCGGCCGCCTTCGACGGCGACACCGCCACCCGCTGGTCGTCCGCCGCCACCGACCCGCAGTGGGTCCAGGTGGACCTCGGCTCGTCGCAGAGCATCTGCAAGGTGGACCTCAACTGGGAGGCCGCGTACGCCAAGGCCTTCAAGATCCAGGCCTCCGCGGACGGGCAGACCTGGACGACCCTGAAGGACGTCACCGGCGCGACCGGCGGCACCACCTCCTACGACGTCAGCGGCACCGGCCGCTATCTGCGGATCTACGGAACCACCCGCGCCACCGGCTACGGCTACTCGCTGTGGGAGGTCGGGGTGCACACCGGCTCCGGCTCCACCACCCCGCCCGTCGAGGGCGGCGGCGACCTCGGCCCGAACGTCATCGTCGTCGACCCCAACACGGCCAATCTGCAAGGCAAGTTCGACCAGGTCTTCGCCCAGCAGGAGTCGAACCAGTTCGGCTCGCAGCGCTACCAGTTCCTGCTCAAGCCGGGCACGTACAACAACATCAACGCCCAACTCGGCTTCTACACCTCGATCTCCGGTCTCGGCCTCAACCCCGACGACACGAAGATCAACGGTGACGTCACGGTCGACGCGGGCTGGTTCAACGGCAACGCCACGCAGAACTTCTGGCGCTCCGCCGAGAACCTCTCCCTCAACCCGGTGAACGGCACCGACCGCTGGGCCGTCGCGCAGGCCGCCCCGTTCCGCCGCATGCACGTCACCGGCGGCCTCAACCTCGCGCCGAACGGCTACGGCTGGGCCTCGGGCGGCTACATCGCCGACTCCAAGATCGACGGCACGGTCGGCCCGTACTCGCAGCAGCAGTGGTACACCCGCGACAGTTCGGTGGGCGGCTGGACCAACGGCGTCTGGAACATGACGTTCAGCGGTGTGCAGGGCGCTCCGGCGACCAACTTCGACACCGGCCCGTACACCACGCTCGACAACACGCCGGTCTCCCGCGAGAAGCCGTTCCTCTATCTGGACGGCAACGACTACAAGGTGTTCGTGCCCGCCAAGCGCACCAACGCGCGCGGCGTCTCCTGGCCGGCCAACGCGGGGACCTCGCTCCCGCTGAGCCAGTTCTACGTGGTGAAGCCCGGCGCCACCGCGGCCACCATCAACCAGGCGCTCTCCCAGGGCCTGAACCTGCTGTTCACCCCGGGCGTCTACCACCTCGACCAGACCATCAACGTCAACCGCGCCAACACGGTCGTGCTCGGCCTCGGCCTCGCGACCATCGTTCCCGACAACGGCGTCGACGCCATGCACGTCGCCGACGTCGACGGCGTGAAGCTCGCCGGGTTCCTGATCGACGCGGGCTCCAAGAAGTCGGACACGCTGCTCCAGATCGGTGGGGCCGGAGCGAGCGCCGACCACGCCGCGAACCCGACCTCCATGCAGGACGTGTTCATCCGGATCGGCGGCGCGGGCCCCGGCCTCGCCACCAACTCCGTGGTCGTCAACAGCGACGACGTGATCGTCGACCACACCTGGATCTGGCGGGCCGACCACGGCGACGGCGTCGGCTGGGAGACCAACCGCGCCGACTACGGGCTCGTCGTGAACGGCGACGACGTCCTCGCCACCGGTCTGTTCGTGGAGCACTTCAACAAGTACGACGTGCTCTGGAACGGCGAACGCGGCCGCACGATCTTCTTCCAGAACGAGAAGGCGTACGACGCTCCCAACGCCGCCTCCATCACCCACGACGGCATCGTCGGCTACGCGGCCTACAAGGTCGCCGACAGCGTCAACACCCATGAGGCGTGGGGCCTGGGCAGCTACTGCAACTTCACCTCGGACCCGAGCATCGTGCAGCAGCACGGCTTCCAGGTCCCGGTGAAGTCCGGCATCAAGCTGCACGACATCCAGGTCATCTCGCTGGGCGGCAAGGGCCAGTACGCCCACGTCGTCAACAACACCGGCGCTCCGACCTCGGGCACCAGTACCGTCCCGTCCAAGATCACGTCATTCCCGTAGACGCGATCCCGACACCGTGAGACGACCGTGCGGGGCACCCCTGGTGGGGTGCCCCGCACGGGGCGTCGTCAGCGGGTTCAGGCGCGACGTCGGTTACCGGTGATCACGCGGTACAGGATCAGCAGGATCAGCGAGCCGACGATGGCCGCCACCCACGTGGACAGGTTGAAGAAGCCGTCGATGGAGTCGACCCCGAAGATGACCTTGCCGAGCCAGCCGCCCAGAAGACCACCGGCGATGCCGATGAGCATCGTGATGATGATGCCGCCCGGGTCCTTGCCCGGCAGCAGCAGCTTGGCAATCGCTCCTGCGAGCAGTCCGATGACGATCCACGCGATGATGCCCATCATTCGCCTCCAACCAGTGGTGATAAGAACTGGTTAAGCGAGTACTCCGTCGATCCGTCTTCAAACCCGATGGGCGTGCGGGCGATTATTTGCGGACCGGGCACACCCCCGGCGTGGCGACCGTGTTGTAGAGCGGGGCGGCCTGGGCCGTCACGTTGACGGTGCCGAGCTGGTTGAGGATCTCGTCGGAGAGAAGGTCCTGCTGGCCCTTGAGGGCGTCGGCGACCACGGTGTCCTTCGGGAAGACCATCTCCGCGGCGATGTTGTCCTGCACGATGCGGGCGAGGTTGTCGAGCGCGGTGAAGACCGGGTCGGCCGGGGGCTCGAGACCGGGCAGGTCGATGAGGTGGGTGGCGACCTTCGCCGCGTTCATGCAGTCCTTGATGATGATGGTGTTCTGGTTGAGCACGCTGGTGGTCCACTGCGAGATCACCACGCAGTAGAGGTCCGTCCACGCGCTCTCGCCGACCTTGGCGCGCCAGGTCTTCATGATGTCCTGCACACCCTTGATCTGGGCCTGCGAGGCATGCTCCATGTTGGTGCGGATGGCCGGGTAGACGCTGCCGGAGAACTGCTCGAAGGACGCCATGTCGAAGTGCTTGGCGGCGACGGAGGTCTTGATGAAGGCGAGTGCTCCGTCGAGGATCGCGGCGCAGGACGTCTGGAGGGCGGCCGGAAGACCGGCGGCCGGCAGGTTCTGGCGGGCGGTGGAGAGCTTGGCGGCGTACGCCTTGAGGGGCTCGATCCACGCCGTGGACGTGTCGTCGTTGTAGGCGACCATCATCAGGTCGTGCGGGTCGATGCGGTCGGCGTTCGGCAGGTTCGGGATCTTGTCCGCGAGGTAGGACGCGATCACCGAGAAGACGCCGAGCGGGGTGTGGGCGATGGACTTCGCCAGTTCGAAGGTCGGCGCGACCGGGTTGACGGACTCCTGCCCGTCCTTGGTCACGAGGGTGAACCGGCCGCCCTTGGCGTCGTTCTGGACGACGACCACCGGGGCGAGGTGCTTGACCAACTCGGCCTTGAGCGTGGCGTAGTTGGCGCGCATGCCCGCGTTCACGGCGAACATCGACTCGCGCGCCTGCGCCTGGGTGACCGTCGCGGCGGTCACGGTGTCGGCGGAACTCGGGGCGGCCGAGTAGCCGAGCACGGCCGCGGTGCCGACGCCGGTGGCGCCTCCGATAAAACCTCTGCGCGTAGCCATCTTCGTCTTCTCCATCTGGATGTCGTGAGCTGCTGATCGGGCATGGGGGGAACCTTCTGTTGGGGGGATGGGGGGATGGGGGGATGTGGGGATGTGGGGGAGCAGAGGGGCGAGGGAGGGGAGGAGCCGGGGAGGAGCCGGGGCTCCTCCCCGGCCGGGCGTGGGGCCGGGTGCGGGCTACTTGATGTCGCGCTGCTTCGGCACGACCACGCCGAAGCGGTCCTGGATCGTGGCGAGCGCGGCTTCGTGCACCTGCTGGGCCGGGATGCCCCGCGGATTGCCGTTGACCGGGAGCGGGCGGGTCGCGGAGGCGTCGCCGACCACGGTCGGGCGGTAGCCGTGATAGACGGCTCCCTCGGTGGTGAACAGGGTGCACATGTGGGTCATGAACCCGGCGATGATGACGTTCTTGCGGCCGGTCTTCTTCAGCACCGCGTCGAGGTCGGTGTCGTGGAAGCCGTTGGGGACGGCCTTCTCGACGACCGTCTCGCCCTTGGCGGGCTTGAGCGCCGGGATGATCTGTCCCGCCTTCGACTTCAGGTCGTAGCCCTTCTCCACGATGTGGACGACGGGCGTGTGCGCCGCGCGGGCCCGCTCCAGGAGCGCCTCGGTGTTCTTGACGGCGGCGCGCCAGCCGGTCAGCTCCATCGGGCCGCCGGTGTACACGTTCTGGTAGTCGACGAGAACCAGCGTGGCGTCGGACAGCTTCGCGGGCGTCTCGTCCAGCTTCATCAGCTGCCGCAGCGTCGTGGTGTCCTCGGCGTGGTTCGTCGCGGCGGGCTTCTTGCCGCCGTCGGCGCGGGTGGCGGCCTCGGAGTCGCCGCCGCAGGCCGACAGCGTGACGGCGAGCACGGCGGCGGCGGCCAGCGCGGCGGCCGGACGGAGCAGCTTCATCAGACGATCTCCTTCTGCGTGCCGACCACGACGCCGTAGAGGTCGGCGATGGTGGCCAGCGCGCTGTAGTGCACCTGGCAGGCGTCGAGGTCGGTGCCGGCGACCGGCAGCGAGCGGGTCGCGGTGGCCTCGGCGACGACGGTCGGCCGGTTGCCGTTGAGGAACGCGCCCTGGGCGGTGAACGCCACGCACATGTGGGTCATCCAGCCCGCGATGACGACGTCCTGGCCCTCCTTGAGGTGGGTGTCCAGGTCGGTGCCGACGAACGCGTTCGGGGCCTGCTTCACCACGACCGGCTCACCGTCGACCGGGGTGAGCTTCGGGTGGATCTGGCCGATCTCCGCCCGGATGTCGTACGGGGTGCCCTCGCCGCCGTCGTTGATGACGTGGACGACCTTGGTGCCGGCGGCGCGCGCCCGGGACAGCAGCTGCGCGGCCGCGTCGAGGGACTTCTCCCAGCCGTCGAGCTCCATGACGCCCTGGGTGTAGGTGTTCTGGAAGTCGATCAGGATCAGCGTCGAGTCGGCCAGCGTCGCGGGCGTCTGGTCGAAGCCGTTCAGCTCGCGCAGCGTGGTTCGGGACATGGGTGTACCGCCTTCAGGAGTTGCGTGGGAGAGGCCGGCCCGCGGTGTTCCACCGGGCCGCGTTCACCACGCTATGACCCCGCTGTGACGTCGGCAATGACGTCTAACATGCAGATACCGACATGCGCGGGGTGGCGGGACGTGCGGCTCGGGCGGTTCGGGTCGGTGCTCGCCGGGCCCGGGGCGCTGGGCCCGTGGGGCGGCTCCGGGAGTGGATAGGCTCCGGTCGCATGAGCGAGATACGCCCCTGGGCGCAGGGCAAGTTGACCGACCGGCCCGTCGCCGTGATCGCCGTTCTCGGTGACCTGCTCGTGTGCGCCGTGGTGCTCCTGATGGCCGTCGGCGTCATCGGCCATGACCCGACCACCCGGGCGGAGGAGACCACCGCCTGGCAGTCCGCCGGGAAGCTGTATGTCGGCTGGCTGGTGGTGGGTGCGGTGTCCTTCGCCGTGCTGCGGATGCCGAGGGCCCTGCTCGCCCACGTGTCGACGATGGTGCTCGCGCCGGTCGTCCTGATCGGTCTGGTGCTCCTGCCCGGTCTCGGTGGATGACGGTGCACCCGGGTGCGGGGCGGCACGCGGCCGCTCCTCGCCTGTCATCACTCTCGGTTACTATGCTGCCTTTTACACGGTGGACTAGATGAATGGCCTGGGAACATGCTGAAAGAGGTCCTTGCCACCCGCTACGTCACGCCCTTGCGTGAGGGCGGTTCGCTGCCGGGGCTCGTCGAGGCGGATGATCTCGGCACGTACGTCATGAAGTTCACCGGCGCGGGGCAGGGGCGCAAGACGCTCGTCGCCGAGGTGATCTGCGGGCAGCTGGCGCGGCGGCTCGGGTTCCGGGTGCCCGGTCTGGTCGCGCTCGACCTCGACCCCGTGATCGGGCTCGGTGAGCCCGACACCGAGGTGCAGGGGCTGCTGAAGAACAGTGGCGGCATCAACCTGGGGATGGCGTTCCTGCCGCGGGCGCTCGGCTTCGACCCGCTCGCGTACGCCGTCGACCCGGTCCAGGCCGGGCGGATCGTCTGGTTCGACGCGCTCATCAACAACGTCGACCGCTCCTGGCGGAACCCCAACATGCTCGTGTGGAAAGGCGAGTTGTGGCTCATCGACCATGGCGCCTCCATGATCTGGCACCACAACTGGCGTGGCGCCCCGGCCTGGGCCGGCAAGCCGTACGACGCCACCGACCACGCCCTCGCCCCCTTCGGGCCCGACCTCGCCGCGGCCGCCGCCGACCTCGCGCCGCGCGTCACCGAGGAGCTGCTCGCCGAGGCGGCGGCCGACGTGCCCGATGTGTGGCTGACCGACGAGCCCGGGTTCGACACTCCGGACGCCGTGCGCCGCGCGTACGTGGAGACCCTGCTCGAACGCGCCCCGGGCCTTCATGAACGGATTTACCTGCCCAAGGGCGCCGCCGCGACCGCACCCCGGGCCACGGGCTGGATCACGTACGAAGGAGCCGGCCGATGAGCGAGCGTGAGACCCGCGACGTCTTCGAGTACGCCCTGCTGCGTGTGGTGCCCCGTGTCGAACGCGGCGAGCAGATCAACGCCGGGGTCGTCGTGTACTGCCGCGCCCGGTCCTACGTCACCGCGCTCACCCATCTCGACGAGGCGCGGCTGCTCGCCCTCGACCCCGAGGCGGACGTGGCGGGGGTGCGGGCCCTGCTCGGCGCCGTCGAGCGGCACTGCGCCGGGGGAGCGGGCGCCGGACAGGCCGGTGCGGACGACGCCGGGCGGCGCTACCGCTGGCTCGTCGCGCCGCGCTCGACCGTGGTGCAGCCGGGGCCGGTGCACACCGGTCTGACCAGCGATCCGGAGGCCGAGGCGCACCGGCTGCTCACCCTTCTGGTGCGCTGAGTGATCAGAGGCACCCGGTGGGTACGTTGACACCGGGTGTCAGGACTTCTAGCGTCACACGCACAGGGTACTAAGCGGTTGCTCAGCGACTTCCCAGCCGAGCAGCCGACCTCTAGGGCGAGGAGACCGAAGAGCATGTCCACCACTGAGCAGCGCGTAGCGATCGTCACCGGAGCCGCGCGCGGCATCGGCGCCGCCACCGCGATCCGTCTGGCCGAAGAGGGCCGCGCCGTCGCCGTGATCGACCTCGACGAGGCCGCCTGCAAGGACACCGTCGAGAAGATCACCGCCGCCGGTGGCAAGGCCCTCGCCGTGGGCTGCGACGTGTCCGACGAGGCGCAGGTCGAGGCCGCCGTCGCGCGCATCGCCGAGGAGCTCGGCGCCCCGACCATCCTGGTCAACAACGCGGGCGTGCTCCGCGACAACCTGCTGTTCAAGATGAGCGCCCTGGACTGGGACACCGTCATGAACGTGCACCTGCGTGGCGCGTTCCTGATGTCGAAGGCCGTCCAGAAGCACATGGTGGACGCCAAGTTCGGCCGCATCGTCAACCTGTCCTCGTCCTCGGCGCTCGGCAACCGCGGCCAGGTCAACTACTCCGCCGCCAAGGCCGGTCTGCAGGGCTTCACCAAGACCCTGGCCAAGGAACTCGGCAAGTTCGGCGTCACCGCCAACTCCGTCGCCCCGGGCTTCATCGTCACCGACATGACGGCGGCCACCGCCGAGCGCGTCGGCATGGGCTTCGAGGAGTTCCAGGCGGCCGCCGCCACCCAGATCCCGGTGCAGCGCGTGGGCCGTCCCGAGGACATCGCCAACGCCATCGCCTTCTTCACGGGCGAGGCGGCCGGCTTTGTCTCCGGCCAGGTCATGTACGTGGCCGGCGGACCGCTCAACTAAGGCTGGGGACAACGGACATGACTGAAATCTCGGGCAAGGTCGCCCTCGTCACCGGCGCCAGCCGGGGCATCGGCTACGGCATCGCCGAGGCGCTCGTCGCGCGCGGCGACCGCGTGTGCATCACCGGCCGCGGTGAGGACGCGCTCAAGGAGGCCGTGGAGAAGCTCGGTTCCGACCGCGCGATCTACGTGGCCGGAAAGGCGCACGACGAGGCCCACCAGGCCACCGCCGTCGAGCGCACCATGGAGGCGTTCGGCCGCGTCGACTTCCTCGTCAACAACGCCGGTACGAACCCCGTGTTCGGCCCGATCGCCGAGCTCGACCTCAACGTCGCCAGGAAGGTCTTCGAGACCAACGTCGTCTCGGCGCTCGGCTTCGCGCAGCAGACGTACCGGGCATGGCAGAAGGAGAACGGCGGCGCGATCGTCAACATCGCGTCCGTCGCCGGGGTCTCCGCCTCGCCGTTCATCGGCGCGTACGGCATCAGCAAGGCCGCCATGGTCAACCTCACGCTCCAGCTGGCGCACGAGTTCGCGCCGAAGGTGCGGGTCAACTCGATCGCCCCGGCCGTCGTGAAGACCAAGTTCGCCCAGGCGCTCTACGAGGGCCGGGAGGCCGAGGCCGCGGCCGCCTACCCGCTGGGCCGGCTCGGCGTGCCGGAGGACATCGGCGGCGCCGCCGCGTTCCTCACCTCGGCCCAGTCGGACTGGATCACCGGGCAGACGCTCGTCGTCGACGGCGGCATCTTCCTCAACGCGGGCGTCGCCTGACGCGTCAGATTCTGGGCGTCAACAGACAAACCTCTCGCAGCTCAAGTGCCCCGCCGGATCAGGTAGTTGATCCGGTGGGGCACTGCGATATGGTCTGCCGATCCCCATGGCATGGCCGAACGAGGAGCGTGCGCGTGTTCAGACGGTTGCTTGCCCCCCGCGTGTTGGCGGCGACTACGTTCATACCCCTGCTGGCCGGGTGCGGGGTGGTGAACGCGAGCGACTCCGAGGACGAGAAACCGATCGTGGTGGGCACCACCAGCGCGCCCAGCACGCTGGATCCCGCCGCGTCCTGGGACGGCTCGTGGGAGCTGTTCCGGAACGTGTACCAGACGCTCGTCGCCTTCCCCTCCGGCGCCGCCCAGCCCGAGGCGGACGCGGCCGAGTGCTCCTTCAAGGGCACCGGCAACCGCCTGTACCACTGCCGGCTGCGGGAGGACATGACGTTCTCCGACGGGGACACCCTCGACGCCGCCGCCGTGAAGTACTCCATCGACCGGATCCGGACGATCGGGGTCAAGGGCGGCCCCGAGGGGCTGCTCGGCAGCCTCGACCGCGTCACGACGCAGGGCGATCGTGATGTGACGTTTCATCTGAAGAAGGCCGACGCCACGTTCCCGTACGTGCTCGCCACCCCGGCCATGTCGATCGTCGACCCCGACGACTACCCGGCCAAGTCCGTCCGCACGGACCGCGAGGTGTCCGGCTCGGGCCCGTACACGCTGAAGTCCTACAGCCCCGGCGACAAGGCCGAGCTGGTCAAGAACGACGCGTACAAGGGCTTCGCGGACCGCAAGAACGCCGCCGTGACGATCCGCTACTTCACGTCCTCGTCCGACATGGTCGCCGCCCTGCGGTCGAAGAAGATCGACGTCACCTTCCGCGGTCTCGCCGCCTCCGACGCGGTGAAGCTCCAGGACAAGAAGAACGACAAGGACCTCCAGCTCGTCGAGGGCGCGGGCATGGAGACCAGCTACCTGGTCTTCAATCCCCAGGACCCGTGGGTGGCCAAGAAGGCGGTGCGCCAGGCCGTCGCGCAGGTCGTCGACCGGGGCGCCATCGCCCACACCGTGTACCAGGACACCGTCAGCCCGCTCTACTCCATGGTCCCGGCGGGCCTCGTCGGGCACACCACCGACTTCTTCAACGACTACGGCGAGCCGAGCGCGGCCAAGGCCGCGCAGATCCTCTCCAAGGCCGGCATCCACGAACCCGTACCGCTCACCCTCTGGTACACCACCGACCGGTACGGGTCCGCGACCAAGCCCGAGTTCGAGGAGCTGAAGCGGCAGCTGGAGGCGTCCAAGCTGTTCGAGGTCAAGCTGGAGAGCCGGCCCTGGAACACCTTCGAGGCCGGATACCGCAAGGGCGAGTACCCGGTCTTCGGGCGCGGCTGGTTCCCCGACTTCCCCGACGCGGACAACTTCATCGCCCCCTTCGTGGGCGAGGAGAACGCGGTGGGTACGCCGTACGTCTCGCGGGAGATCACCGACGAGCTGCTGCCGCAGTCGCGCCGGGAGAGCGACCGCGGCGCGGTGGTGCGCCAGTTCGCACGGGCCCAGCAGATCATGGCCGAGGACGTCCGGCTGCTGCCGCTGTGGCAGGGCAAGCAGTACATCGCCGCGAGCGAGGAGATCGCCGGCGGCGAGCGGGCCCTCGACCCGTCGACGATCATGTTGATGTGGGAGCTGGAGCGCAAGACCAGCTGGTAGCGGGGGCCGGTCCGGATTGTCAGTGGCCGCCGGTAGGTTCTTGGGTGTCGATGCGGCCGTGCGTGTCATGACGGCGCGCGCGGCTGTGCAAGTGCTCGTACCCCGGAGGTTGTTGACGTGACCGACACCGCGATGCTGCCCGAGTCCTGGCGCGGCGTCCTCGGCGAGGAACTCCAGAAGCCCTACTTCAAGGAGCTCACCGAGTTCGTCGAGGAGGAGCGCGCCCAGGGTCCCGTCTACCCGCCGCGCGAGCAGGTCTTCGCCGCGCTCGACGCCACACCGTACGACCGGGTCAAGGTCCTCGTCCTCGGCCAGGACCCCTACCACGGCGAGGGCCAGGGGCACGGCCTGTGCTTCTCGGTGCGCCCCGGGGTGAAGACCCCGCCCTCGCTGCGCAACATCTACAAGGAGATGCAGGCCGAGCTGGGCACCCCCATTCCGGACAACGGCTACCTGATGCCGTGGGCCCAGCAGGGCGTCCTGCTGCTGAACGCGGTGCTCACGGTGCGGGCCGGAGAGGCCAATTCGCACAAGGGCAAGGGCTGGGAGAAGTTCACGGACGCCGTGATCCGCTCCGTCGCCGACCGGCCCGACCCGGCGGTCTTCGTGCTGTGGGGGAACTACGCGCAGAAGAAGCTCCCGCTCATCGACACCGACCGGCACATCGTCGTGAAGGGCGCGCACCCCTCGCCGCTGTCCGCGAAGAAGTTCTTCGGCTCGCAGCCCTTCACGCAGATCAACGAGGCGGTGGCGGCCCAGGGCCACGAGCCGATCGACTGGCGCATCCCGGACCTCGGCTGAGGCCGCGCCTGCCCTGGATCGCCGTCGGCGGCGGCTAGCGTCGGAAGCCGTGACCGGTGGGCGAGCCGGTTTCCGAGCTTGGAGGCACCCTTGGCACAGCAGCGCGAGCAGGCGGCGGACGACGCGCTGCCCACCCGGATCGGGCAGCTGGTCATGCTGCACCACGCCGGAGACCGCGAGGAGGCGAGGGACCGGCTCCTCGGTCTGTGGGCGGACCTGGGCGAGGACGGCGACCCGCTGCACCGCTGCACGCTCGCGCACTACCTGGCCCGCACCCAGACCGACCCGTCCGACAAACTGGCCTGGGACCTGCGGGCGTTGACGGCCGCCGACTCCTGCGCCGAGCCGCGGTCACTGGCGCTGCGGGCCCTGTACCCGTCGCTGCATCTGAGCCTGGCGGGCGACTATGTGAAGCTGGGCCGCCCCGGTGCGGCCCGCGGCCAGCTGACCCGGGCGCGCGCCGCGTCCGCCGCGCTCGGGGACGCGGCGGACGACGGACACGCGGTCGGGGTCCGGGCCGCGCTGACGCGGCTCCAGCGGGAGATTGCGGGGCTGCCCGACGGGGACGCCGATGAGGGCGGAGGGCACGGCCGGCCCGGCGGGGAGCCGCTCGGGCCGCCGCGGAGCGGTTCTTGACGGGGCGATGAGGAGACGGCTTCAGCTGCCGTACGTGTCCTTGCAGATGGTCGCCTGAGGGCTGTCCGGGGACCAGCCTCCGTACTGGCGGCCGAGGGCGCAGACGTCGGTGTTCGGCGGCGGCGCCGGAACGGCGGGGCGGTCGATCCGGGGCGCCCTGGTCCGCGCGGGGGCGACGGGGTCCGGCGCCTTGCGCGGGGCGGCCGGTACCGCGTGGTGCGCGGGAACGCGGGGTGGCTCGGCGGGCCGCTGGACGGCGGGGGAGCGGTGCGGGGACGGTTCGGACCGTTGCAGGGCCTCGCGGGCGGGCCCCTGCACGAGCGGCCGGTCGGCGGAGTGGCCCTCCGGGCGCGGCGCGGGAGCCGTGGCGGACGGGGTGGGCGCGGCCGGAGCGGGCGGCGCGCTGACGCTCACACATCCCGAGGCGGTGACAGCGGTGACGGCCGCGGCCGCCGCCGTCAGCAGAAGCGTGGCTGAGCTGGTGGTTCTGAGCACCCGCGCCACTCTGGTGGACCTCGGGGCGGTGGCGGAACCGGAATCGGCGAGGTTGCCCCACACGGGTGAAGAGGCGGGCCGGGGTGAAAGGGTGGAGCGCCCCGGCCCCGCCGTATGCTGCCCAGACGCACACCACGGGGACGCACACAGAGGAGTACGGGACGTGAAGGTCGGCTGCATCGGACTCGGCGACATCGCCCAGAAGGCCTATCTGCCCGTGCTCGCCGCACAGCCCGGCATCGAGCTGCATCTGCAGACCCGCACCGCCGCGACCCTCGCGCGCGTCGCCGAGCAGTACCGGGTTCCGGCCGCTCAGCGCCACGCCGACCTGGACGCGCTGCTCGCTCAGGGGCTCGACGCCGCGTTCGTGCACGCGCCGACGGCCGTGCACCCCGAGATCGTGACGCGGCTGCTCGAAGCCGGGGTCCCGACCTATGTCGACAAGCCCCTCGCCTACGAACTCGCCGACTCGGTACGCCTGGTGGAACTCGCCGAGGAACGCGGGGTCAGCCTCGCCGTCGGCTTCAACCGGCGTTACGCGCCCGGGTACGCGCAGTGCGTGGAGCATCCCCGCGAGCTGATCCTGATGCAGAAGAACCGGGTCGGGCTCCCCGAGGAGCCGCGCTCGATGATCCTCGACGACTTCATCCATGTCGTGGACACCCTGCGCTTCCTGGTGCCCGGCACGATCGACGACGTCACCGTCCGCGCCCGGGTCGAGGACGGTCTGCTGCACCATGTCGTGCTGCAGCTCGCCGGGGACGGGTTCACCGCGCTCGGTGTGATGAACCGGCTCAGCGGGTCGACGGAGGAGATCCTGGAGGTCTCCGGGCAGGACACCAAGCGGCAGGTCCTGAATCTCGCCGATGTGGTCGATCACAAGGGGCAGCCGTCCGTGCGGCGGCGGGGGGACTGGGTGCCGGTGGCTCGGCAGCGGGGGATCGAGCAGGTGGCGTTGACGTTCCTGGACGCCGTGCGGGACGGGACGGTGGTCAGCGGGCGGGATGCGCTGGCTACGCATGAGTTGTGTGAGCGCGTTGTGCGGGGCGTTCTGGGCTGAGACCGGTCCGTCGTCGTCCCCGGGCCGGTGGGGGCTTCTCGCGCAGCCCCGCGCCCCTGAAACGAGCTCCGCTCGTCCAGGGGAGGCTGCGCGCAGCGCATGCGTCAGGGGCGCGGGGAACTGCGCGAGAAGCCCCCACCGGCGTGTGCGTGGGGCGGGAGGCTGCGGTGGCGGAGGCGGCGGGCGGCTTCCGTTGCGCCCAGGACCAGCAACACCGCCCCGGCGACATGCACCGGCCAGTCGCCGAAGCGCACGTACAGCGTCGTGCCGTGGGCGGTCGGCGCCGCGTACACCCGGGCCGTGCTCGACGACGTACCGAGCCACGGGCCGACCCGTGAACCATCGGGGCCGTACACGGCGGAGACCCCGGTCAGGGTGGCGTGCACCATGGGCCGCCCGCTCTCGGCGGCCCGCAACGCGGCCAGCGACGCATGCTGCTCGGGCGCCCAGCTGTGCTGGAACGTCGAGGTCGACGACTGCGCGAGCAGCACCTGAGCACCGTCCCGGGTCAGATTCCGCGTCATGTCGGGGAACGCCGACTCGAAGCACACCAGCGGCCCGAACCGCAGCGCCCCGGCGTCCATGACGACCTGGTGCGTCCCGCGCCTGCGGTCCTCGCCGGCCGCCTTGCCCACCGAGGTCGCCCAGCCGAGCAGGGACCGGGCGGGCACGTACTCGCCGAACGGGACCAGGCGCATCTTGTCGTAGTGCGGGCCGGTCGGACCGTCGCGCCCGATCAGGACCGAACTCTTGTAGATGCCCCCGGAACGGCGCGCGTCCACGTTGACCAGGAGGTCCGCGTCGACGAGCCGGGACAGCGCGGCGAGCCGACGGGCCAGATCGGGGCGCGCGGCCAGATCGAAGCCGACGCTGCTCTCGCCCCAGACGACCAGGTCGACGTCCCGCCCCGCGAGCCGCCGGGTCAGCGCCTCCTCCCGGTCGAAGCGTCGCTCGGCGCCGACGATCGTCCCGGCCTGCACGACGGCCACCCGGGCGGTGCCGTCGGTCTGCGGGCGCGGCGCCCAGGCCGACGCGGCGGTGGTCACCGCGACCGTCGCGACGAGTCCGGCCACCGCCGGGGTGCGGGCGCCGCGCGCGATCACGAGCAGCGTCACCGCGGTGTTCACGACGACCACGAGCAGGCTCAGCAGCCACACCCCGCCCACCGAAGCGAGCCGCAGCGCCGGGCCGACCTGCCACTGACTGGAGCCGAGCATCCCCCACGGGCCGCCCAACCCCTGCCAGGACCGGACCAGTTCGATCATCAGCCACGCCGAGGGCACCGCGACCAGCGCGGCCACGGACTGCCGCGGCGACGGCCGGTCGTGCAGCAGCCGGTGCAGCAGCCACCCCCACGGCGCCCACAACGCGCCGAGCAGCGCCGCGAGGACGACCGTGAAGACATGCAGGCTGGGCAGCAGCCAGTGGTGCACCGCCAGCATGAAGCCGAGGCCGCCGAGCCAGCCGTCCAGGGCGGCGCGGCGCGGCGTCGGCGCCGAGCGCGCGAGCAGCATCCAGGGGACGAGGGCCACGTACGCCAACCACCACAGCGCGGGCGCGGGGAACGCCGGCGCGGGCAGCGCGCCCGCCCCGGCCGCCGCGGCCCCGCGCCACCAGGGCGATGTCCCGAGCCGCTGCCACCGTCCCCGCATCCGCCGCGCCTCCCACCTCGTACGACTGCCGCCGTCACCGGTCACGTGCCCTCAGTGTGCGCGTCGGCGGCGATCAACGACAGTGGGCACCGCCCGGCTCACACGCCGGTGGCCGACCGCTGCGGAGCACGCCGCCACTTCTCGTGCACGGTCACCCGGTGCATCCGCCAGCCCACGGGCGTACGGACGAGCCCGAACGCGTACCGGCCGCCGCACACGAAGTCCGGCGCCCCGCCCTCGTCCGCGCCCGTGAACCGCATGGGGTTGATGTAGTCCGCCTGGACCACGGCCGTGTCGCCGACGTCCCGTTCCAGACGGCCGAAGCGCACGCGGCGGTTGACGATCAGGTGCTGGCGCATCGGGAACAGCTCCATGGTCCGGGTCAGCCACTGGGCGATCTCCTCGGCGCCGCCCTCCTCACCGCCCGCCGCCCGGTAGTCGGCGCGGCCGTCCGGCGCGAACAGGGCGCGGTACGCGACCCAGTCCCCGTCGTCCACGGTCACGGCGTAGTCGGTCACCAACTCGTCGACGGCGAGCCGGTCGAGGACGGTCGCGAGTTCCACACGCTGCGTCATCGAGTCAGTGTCGAGCCCCCGGCGCGCACAGCCAAGAGGCGTGCGCCAGGTCGCTGTTACCGTCACCCCATGTCAGAGGAGCCGAACACCCCCGTACCCGGGCCCGTCACCGCCGACGACGTCGCGCACGCCGTCCGGATCACCGTCGACGCGCTGAGCGCCGCGACCGGGGCCGACTGGCACGTCCCGGCCGGACCGCTGGAGTGGACGTGCTGGGAGACCGGCGAGCACCTCGCCGACGACCTCTTCGCGTACGCGGCCCAGATCGGCTCGACCCGGCCGCTCGCCGACGCGTACGTGAGCTTCGGCTTCTCCCGGCGCCGCCCGCAGGGGCCCGCCAACACCGTCACCGCGGAGCCGGAGGCGGGCCCCGCCGGACTGCTGGGCGTGCTCGAGGCGTGCGGCGGGCTGCTCGTCGCCGTGGTGCGGGCCACCCCCGCCGACGCCCGCGGCCATCACGTCTTCGGCGCCGCCGACCCCGAGGGCTTCGCCGCGATGGGCGTCGTCGAGACGCTGCTGCACGCCCACGACATGGCGCTCGGCCTCGGCGTCCCCTTCGAGCCGCCCGCCGGGCTGTGCGCCCGCTCCCTGCACCGGCTCTTCCCCGACGCCCCCACCGCCACCGAGCCCTGGCCGACGCTGCTGTGGGCGACCGGACGCGGTGATCTGCCGGGCCGCGAAAGGGTCGGCAAGTGGCGCTGGTACGGTGCGCCTCGCGCGACCTGATCAACGCCAGGAGGCTCGTTTGACCCGCCCCATCACGCTCGTCACCGGCGGCAGCCGAGGCATCGGCGCCGCCACGTCACTGCGGCTCGCCCGGGACGGCCACGACGTCGCCCTGTCCTACGTCCGCGACAAGGACGCCGCGCTGCGCACCGCGGACACCGTGCGCGCGGCCGGCGCCCGCGCCGTCGTCCTCCAGGGCGACACGTCGCAAGAGGCCGACGTGGAGCGGCTGTTCGACGAGGCGCAGGCCGAACTGGGCCCGCTCACCGGCCTGGTGAACAACGCCGGTGTCACCGGCCCGTTCGGCCCGCTCGTCGAGGCACGCACCGAGGACCTGCGCCGGATCGTCGACGTCAACGTCCTCGGCGTGCTGCTCTGCTGCCGCCGCGCCGCCCGCGACATGGCCGCCTCGGGCGGTGGCGCCGTCGTGAACCTGTCCTCCGCCGCGGCGACCCTGGGCAGCCCCGGCGACTACGTCCACTACGCCGCGTCCAAGGGTGCGATCGACACGCTCACCGTCGGCCTGTCGAAGGAACTCGGACCGGCCGGCATCCGCGTCAACGCCGTCGCCCCCGGCATCATCGACACCGAGATCCACGCCAGGGGCGGCGACCCGGACCGGGCCGAACGGATGGCGGGCGGTCTTCCGCTGCGCCGGGCGGGCACGGCCGACGAGGTCGCCGCGGCGATCGCCTGGCTGCTCTCGGCGGACGCCGCGTACACGACGGGTACCGTGCTGCGCGTCGCGGGCGGACGCTGACCGGACGGGTCCGGGTCACGCGGCCTTGACGACCTCGGTGCGCGTGGCCTGGGCCCACTCCGTGACCAGAAGCTCGTACTGCGCACGCTGCTCGGCCGTGAGCCGCCCGCCCGCGCGCAGCCACAGTCCCCGGATCTGCTCGTTCACTTCCTCGGCGGACCGGGCAGGCTGGGGTGCGGCAGGTGGCATGTGCCAAGGCTAAGCGCGCGACGACCGAATGTGAACCCTGAGCGAGCGGTCGACTGCGTCAAGTGATCGTTTGTGGCAGGGAGTTGGCGATCAGTTGAGCAAGCCCTTGCGGAGCTGAATGGTCAACTCCTCATCCATGCCCAGATGTTCGTTGACGTACCCCTGCACGCTCCCGAACTGCGCGGACAGGTCCGCGAGGAACAGCCGCATGATCGTCTCGGGGGCGCGGCCGAAGCCGGGCCAGCTCGGCTCACGGCCCTCGTGCGCCGCCTTCCAGTCGGCGAGGAGGCGGTCCCTGGCGCGTTCCGTCAGAGCGAAATCGGCCGCCACGTCGTCCTCGTGCACACCGAGCAGGACGAGGACCAGCGCGGCGAGCAGGCCGGTGCGGTCCTTGCCCGAGGCGCAGTGGAAGACCAGCGGTTCCTCGGCGGACGCGATCAGGGCGAGGGCCTGCCGCAGTTCGGCGGCGCCGTCGTGGGCGACCTCCAGGTAGCGGTCGGCGAGATGGCGCCACGGGTCGACGTCGGCCGGGATCACCGCCTGGTCGTACGGGCGGTGCTCCACGCTGAGATTGACCCAGCTCTGACCCGGAACCTCGGGCGCCCGGCCGTTCGCGGCGATCTCCCACGGATAGCGCAGGTCGATCACGGTGCGTATGCCGAGGCCGGTGTATCTCTCCCAGTCGGCCCGCCCGGGATCGTCGCCGGAGGCCGGGGTCAGTTTCGACAGCGCGTCGGAGCGGTACAGCCGTCCCCGGCGGACGGTACGGCCGTCGAGGGTGCGGTAGCCGCCCAGGTCACGGAAGTTGTGCAGACGGGCGAAGGCCAGGTGGCGTGTCATGCGGGTGAGGATACGAGCAGCGCCGGGACCACCCGCGTGGCGAGCAGGGTCAGGGCGTCGGCGTCCGGGGTGCCCGGCTCGGCCGTGTAGACCATGACGCGCAGATCGTCGCCCGCGACCGTCAGGGTGTCGCAGTCCAGGGTCAGCGGGCCCACCTGCGGATGGTCGACGGTCTTGCGGGCCGCCTCGTGCGGTCCCACCTCGCCCGCGTCCCACAGCGCGGCGAACCGCGGACTCCGCGCGCGCACCTCGGCGACCAGCGCGGACAGCTCCGGGTCGGCCGGGTAGCGGACGGCGGTCGCCCGCAGGTCCGCGACGAGGGCCGCCTCCATCGCGCGGCGCTCCTCGGGACTCTGCCGCACCCGGCCGGGCGGGCCGAGGAACGTCCACCAGACGCCGTTGCTCCGGTGCTCGCGCCACTGCGGGCGCTCGCCGAGCAGCGCCGTGTAGAGCGGGTTCGCGAGCAGCAGCGTCCACGCGGCGTCGAAGACCGCGACCGGTGTCCCGGCGAGCCGCTCCAGGAGGCGGTGCACGCTCGGCGTGAGCGTGCCCGGCACCCGGTCCCGGCCCGGCGGCACCAGGCCCGCGAGCCGGAACAGGTGCTCGCGCTCGGTCCCGGAAAGGCGCAGCGCGCGGGCCAGCGCCGCGACGACCTGGTCCGAGGGGTGACTGGCCCGGCCCTGCTCGAGCCGGGTGACGTAGTCCGCGGAGATCCCGGCGAGCAGCGCCAGCTCCTCGCGGCGCAGCCCGGCGGCGCGCCGCTGCCCCACGGGCGTGAGCCCGGCCGACTCGGGCCGGACGCGGTCCCGCCAGCGCCGCACGGCGTCCCCGAAGTCGTTGCTCATGCCCCCACTCTGCCCCCTCGCGCGCGGATCTTCCTGGTACCGGCAGTCCCAGGAAGACGGGACGGCTGGCTGGACGGGACGCTTCGCCGGAGGCTTGACCCATGACCACGACACTCATCACCGGGGCGAACAAGGGCCTCGGCCGCGAAACCGCCCGCCGCCTCGTCGAAGCAGGACACACCGTCTACATCGGCAGCCGCGACGCCGAGAAGGGCCGCCGCGCCGCCGAGGAGCTGGGCGCCCGGCACGTCGTCATCGACGTCACCGACGAGGACTCCGTCACCGCCGCCGCGGCCACCATCGAGGCCGACGGCGGTCTGGACGTACTGGTCAACAACGCCGGCATCGAGGGCCGCACCGCCGACAACGGCATCGTGGCCCCCGCCGACGAGACCGTCGACACCCTGCGTCCGCTCTTCGAGACGAACGTCTTCGGCACGCTCCGCGTCACCCACGCCTTCCTGCCGCTGCTGAACCGTTCCGCCGCGCCCGTCATCGTGAACGTGGCCAGCGGTCTCGCCTCGATGGCCCTGATCGCCACCCCGGACGCGCCCGCCGGCTTCTACCCGGGCATCGCCTACCCGGCCTCGAAGACGGCCGTGAACATGCTGACCGTCCAGTACGCGAAGGCGTTCCCGAACATGCGGATCAACTCCGTCGAGCCGGGTTTCACCAAGACCGACCTCAACGGCAACTCCGGCACCCAGACGGTCGAGGAGGGCGCCGAGGTCATCGTCCGTATGGCGCAGCTCGGCCCGGACGGACCGACCGGCGGATTCTTCTCCGCCTCGGGGCCCCTGCCCTGGTGAATCCGGCGGTCGTCAGCGATGGCCGCGGTGCGCCGTCTCCGGCCCCGCCTCGCGCAGCAGTTCCAGGGCTGCCACGGTCGTCGAGCCCGGCGGCGGCGTGAACACCAGCAGCCGCTGGTCCTCCGCCGGGGCGAGCAGCGCCTCCATGTCGAACTCCAGCGGCCCGGTCACGGGATGCAGCACCCGCTTGCGGCCGCCGCGCCGTACCGCCACCTCGTGCAGCTCCCACAGCGCGGTGAACTCCGCGCCGGTGCCGCGCAGCCGGTCCACCAGCGCCAGAGCCGGTGCGTCGTCCGCGCCGCGGCGGGCGACGGCGGCCCGCAGGTCGGCGACGTGCTCCCGGCCGTGCCGCTCGTGCTCCTGCGGGGGATAGGCCTCCCGCACGAACGGATCGGTGAACCAGCGCCAGACCACATTGCGGTCCGGCCCGGACACTGTGCAGGTGCAGCCGAACAGCGACTCCGCCAGCTCGTTCTGCACCAGGAGATCGCCCAGGTCGCTGGGCAACTGCACCGGGTTGCCGGCTAGTTGGTCCATCAGATACAGCAGGCCGGGCCGTATGTGCTCGCCCGCGCGGGGACCGGCCGGCGGGCGGTGTCCGGCCAGCAGGAACACATGGTCGCGCTCGTCGAGGCTCAGCCGCAGCGCCTGCGCGAGCGAGGCTAGGATCTGCGGCGACGGCTGCGGGCTGCGGGCCTGTTCGAGGCGCATCAGATAGTCGGCCGACATCCCGGCCAGCTGGGACAGCTCCTCGCGGCGCAGCCCGGGGAGGTGGGACCGGCCGGCAGTCCCACCTCCCCGGGGCGCAGCCGCTCCCGGGAACGGCGCAGGAAGTCGGCGAGTCGACCGCGGTCCATGCTCATGCGCCCATCCTGCCCGCTCGGCGTCCCAGGCCAGGACCGGCGGTCCTAGGGAAAGCGGTCCGCTCCTCACGCGAGCGGCCCGGTGCCAGGCTCCACGGCATGACGACCTACCGAACTCACGGCAACGGCACCGGACTTGTCCTCGTCCACGGCGCGGGCCCCGGCTCGGTCACCTGGGACGCCCTGGTGGACCGCTTCACCGACCGGCACACCGTGATCCTCCCCGACCTGTCCGGCAGCGACCCCGTCCCCGACCCGGGTGACGACCTCACCCTGGAGGGGCTCACGAACGAACTGGCCGCGGTCATCGAGGACCGGGACGCGGGCCCCGCCGACATCGTCGGGCACTCGCTCGGCGCCGTCGTCCGGCCCGAACTGGTGCGCCGCCTCGTTCCCGTGGCCGGTTTCGCCCACGCCGCGCAGGACGCGTACGTACGGACGGTGATGCGGATCTGGCGGGACCTCGTCGACGACGCGGAGACCTTCTCCCGCTTCGCGATGCTCGTCGCGTTCAGCAGCCCGTACCTCAACGGCCTGAGCAGTTCGTACGCCGAACTCGACTCGGGGCACGTCATGCGGGCCGAACGCCCCGAGGAATTCGTCATGTTGGTGCGCGACTTCCTCGGTTAGCCGGTTGACCTGTGAGGATGGGCCCATGCCCCTCAACTTCGAGAAGGTCCCCGCCGGGCTCGTCAGCCTCGCCAAGACCGCCGCCGTGTCCCTGGAGAAGCAGGGCCTGACCGGGGCGCGGGCCGCCGTCTACCTCGTGCTCGACCGGTCCGGGAGCATGCGCAAGTACTACAAGAACGGCAGCATGCAGCACCTCGCCGAGCAGGTTCTGGCTCTGTCGGTGAACCTGGACGACGACGGGATCGTCCCCACCGTCTTCTTCGACAGCGACGCCCGCCCCGCCGTCGACATCGGCCTCGACGACTACCAGGGCCGGATCGCCGAACTCCACCGTGCGTACGGGCACATGGGCACCACCGACTACGCCGCCGCCATGGACGCGGTCATCGACCACTACCTCGACAGCGGCGCGCGGAGCCCGGCCCTCGTCATCTTCCAGACCGACGGCTCCCCGGACTCGCGGCGCGCCGCCGAGCAGACCCTGTGCAGGGCCGCCAGGCTGCCGCTGTTCTGGCAGTTCGTCGGCTACGGCAAGGACAGGTTCGACTTCCTGCGCAAGCTGGACGAGCTGGCGGTGCCGGCCCGGCGCGTCGTCGACAACGCCGGGTTCTTCCCAGCGGGCAAGGACCCGAAGCTGATCCCGGACGCGGTGCTGTACGACCGGCTGACGGGCGAGTTCCCCGACTGGCTCCGGGCCGCGACCGCCGCCGGGATCGTCACCTGAGCGTGCCCCGGGCCCGAGGCCCGCGGGGAACGGTCAGTTGTCGTCGTCGCTCAGGGAGTCACGTACGCCCTTGAGCTTGTCCTTGGCCTTGTCGCCCATGTTCGCCGTGTCGGCCTTGGCCTGGTCGACCTTGCCCTCGGTCTTCATCCGCTCGTTGCCGGTGGCCTTGCCCAGCATCTCCTTGGCCTTGCCCTTGGCCTTGTCCATGGCGTTGTCGCCCATGACGACTCCTTGATGAGGTGGTTCGGGTCGTCTGTGACGTTACGGGCGGGTGGTGCGGGCCGCATCCGGAGGACGCGGCGCGGCTATCCGGCCGACTCGGCGGCGTGCGGGCTCAGCACCCCCGCGGTGACCAGCACGATCAGCGCGATGCCCAGCGCGATCCGGTAGTACACGAACGGCATGAAGCTCTTCGTGGAGATGTACTTCATCAGCCACGCGATGATCGCGTACCCGACACCGAACGCGATCAGCGTCGCGAACACCGTCGGCCCCCACGACACGTGCCCGCCCTCCGTCGCGTCCTTCAACTCGAAGACGCCCGAGGCCAGTACGGCCGGAATGGCGAGGAGGAACGAGTAGCGGGCCGCCGACTCACGGGTGTACCCGAGGAAGAGTCCGCCGCTGATCGTCGCGCCGGAGCGGGAGACGCCCGGGATCAGCGCCAGCGCCTGGCACAGGCCGTAGATCAGGCCGTCCTTCACCGACAGGTCCTTCAGCTCCTTGCGGGTGCGGACGGCGCGGTGCCGGCCGCCGAGCTCGTCACGGGCGGCGCGGCGGTCGGCGACACCGAGCACGACACCCATCACGATCAGCGTCGCGGCCGTGAGCCGCAGATCGCGGAACGGGCCCTCGATCTGGTCCTTGAACGTGACGCCGAGGACACCGATCGGGATCGAGCCGACGATCACCAGCCAGCCCATCTGTGCGTCGTGGTCGCTCCGCATCGACCTGTCGGTCAGCGACCTGAACCACGCCGAGATGATCCGGGCTATGTCCTTGCGGAAGTACAGCACCACGGCCGTCTCCGTACCGAGCTGGGTGATCGCCGTGAAGGCGGCCCCCGGGTCGCTCCAGCCCGCGAAGGCCGCCGTCAGCCGCAGATGCGCGCTGGACGAGATCGGCAGGAACTCCGTGAGCCCCTGGACGAGGCCGAGAATGAATGATTCGAACCAAGACATGGAGAGGTACGCGATCCAGGGGCCGGAGACGGGACCGGCCGCGGGCGCGCACCGGACAGGACGGGAAGGCACGCGCCCCCGTCACCACAGAGGCACGGGCACACGCGTGAGGCACGCTAGGCGCCGAAAGTGACGGGAAGGCGACGTGCGCTAGACATCCGGGTCACGCTGGGCCGACAGCAGGGTGTCCCCGGCCTGGGTGCGGAAGTACAGCACCGAGCGCCCGGCCCGCCGCCGGCCCACGAGCCGGGCGTCGCCCAGCACCTTCAGATGCCGGCCCACCGAGCCGAGCCCCTGCCCGGTCAGCGCGGTCAGCTGCGTCGTCGTCAACGGCTGGTCGAGCAGCATCAGGACCCGCGCGCGGGCCGTGCCGACCAGCGCGGCGAGACCGTCCGGCGGCGCCACCCGGCCCGCGTCGGCGAGCGCGCCCGCGCACGGGTACACCACCGCGTACCGGTCCGGCGGCACCGCCGCACCGGGCGGCGGCTCCGGCCAGGACACCCAGCCCTGCTGCGGGGTCACCGGCACGAACAGCAGCCGTGCCCCCGAGATGTCCCGCGGCGGATAGTCGTGCGCGTTGATCCGCAGCCGCCCCTCGCCCAGCCAGCGCATCGTCGGCCGCAGCGCGCCGAACGCCGCCGCCCAGCCGCCGACCGACAACTCCCTGGTCCGGGCGACGACATCGGCCTCGATGATCCGGCGCCGCCGCGGCCACTCGGGCAGCACCGTCGCCCGCCACACCCAGTCCAGGAACCGCGCGGCACGCTCGGCCAGGTCGTCGGGGCCCGCGAGCGGCGGCGGCAGCGGTCCCGGGCACGACAGCGCGAGGTCCGCGCGCACCGCGTCCGACGGCGTGGCCGCGATCCGGGCGAGCCCCTCGTCGAGGTCCAGATCGCACCGCCCGTACGGGGTCGGGGTGAGGAAGTCCGCGGTCCAGGTCGCCCCGAACGCGGCGTCGAGCAGCGCCGCCGTCACCGGATCCGCGGCCAGCCGGGCGCGGTAGGCGGGCAGATGGGAGTCCAGCCAGCGCCGCTCACCCGGGTGCGCGGCCCGCGGATCGGCGAGCTTCTTGAGGCTCGCCGTCGTCTCCGCGAGCGACGACACCACGAACCGGCTGCCCGCCAGCGTGTCGGCGTCGACCTGCCAGATCCCCACCCTGCCTCCTCGTTCGTTTCGCCGTGGCGCGAAACATTAACGTCCGGCCGCCGCACCCGCGCAGCCTCTGCCCATGCGCACCTACCGGGACCTCTTCGCCGCCCCCGAATTCACTCCGCTCTTCGCCGCCTGCTCGCTCCAGGTCGCCGCCCAGACGGTCGGCGGCCTCGCCCTCGGCTCGCTCGTCTACGCCCGGACGGGCTCGCCGCTGCTGTCCGCGCTCGCCATGTTCGGGCCCGCGCTCGCCCAGGTCGTCGGCGCGCTCACCCTGCTGTCGGCGGCGGACCGGCTGCCGCCGCGCGCGGTCCTCGCCGGACTCTCCCTCTTCCTGTGCCTGGCCACCCTGCTCCAGACCGCGCCGGGCCTGCCGACCGCCGCCGCGCTCACCCTCGTCCTCCTCCAGGGCGTCCCCTCGGCGCTCGGCGGCGGTGTCCGCTACGGCCTGCTCACCGACATCCTCGACAAGGGCGGCTATCTGCTGGGCCGTTCCGTCCTCAACATGAGCAGCGGCATCTGCCAGATCGCCGGGTACGCGCTCGGCGGCGTCCTCGTCACGGCGCTGTCCCCGCGCGGCACCCTGCTGATCGCCGCCGGTCTGTACGTCCTGTCGGCGGCGGTGGTCCGCGGCGGCCTGGGCGCACGCCCGGCCCGGGCCGCAGGCCGGCCCTCCCTCCGCGAGACGATGCGCGGCAACGCCCTCCTCTGGTCCTCGGTGCCGCGCCGCTACGTGTACCTGGCGCTCTGGGTGCCCAACGGCCTGATCGTCGGCTGCGAGGCCCTCTTCGTCCCGTACGACACCGTGCACGCGGGCGTGCTGCTCGCGAGTGCCTCGCTCGGGATGCTCGCCGGCGACATCCTCACGGGCCGCTTCCTGCCCCCGCGCCTGCGGGCCCGCCTCGGCGCCCCGCTCCGGCTGCTCCTCGCCGCGCCCTACCTGGTGTTCGGGCTGCGCCCGTCGCTGCCCGTGGCCCTGGCCGCGGTCGCCGTCGCCTCCATCGGCTTCTCGGCGAGCCTGCTCCTCCAGGAACGCCTGGTGGCGCTCACCCCCGACGAACTCAGCGGCCACGCCCTGGGCCTGCACACGGCCGGGATGCTGACGATGCAGGGCGTGGGGGCCCTGCTGGCGGGAGCGCTGGCACAGCTCACCTCGCCGGCCGCCGCGATGGTGGTCCTCGCGGTGCTGTCGGTGGCGGTGACGCTGGTGCTCGGACCGGGTCTCCGCTCCCCGGTCAGTGCTCGCGCGGGGGACTCCACTTGTGCCGCTTGAACCAGGCGACCAGCGCGCCCGCCAGGCCCGTCACCGCGATGAACCCCATCGCGATCAGGAACGCCGGAGAGGTGGGGGCGGAGGCGCGGGCGCCCGCCACCACGTAGGCCGCCGTGTTCGGGATCGAGCCGAGCGCGGTGGCCAGCAGGAACGGGGCCCAGCGCATCCGGGACACCGACGCGCAGTAGTTCGCCGCCCAGAACGGCACCCCGGGGAAGAGCCGGGCCGCCAGCATCGAGCGGAAGCCGTGCCGGCTCAGCTGGCCGTCGGCGGCCTTCAGCCAGCGGCCCCGCAGCAGCGGCCGCAGTGCGTCCTGGCCGAGGACCCGGCCCAGGCCGAACGCGACACCGGCGCCGACGACGGTCCCGCCGATCGCCCCGACCAGGCCGAGCTGGGAGCCGAACAGCGCGCCCGCGGCCAGATTGAGCAGGGGTCTCGGCACGAACGCGACCGTGCACAGGCCGTAGGCCACGGTGAACGCCACGACCGCGAACGCCCCGGTCAACTGGCGCGGCCAGCCGTCCTGGAGGAGCCGCTGCGGTTCGAAGAGCAGGACGCACGCGGCGGCCGCGGCCAGCAGCACCATCAGGAGCGACAGCCGTGACCAGGGGGAGAACAGCACCCTGGAGCAGCGTGCTGCGAGCCCGGCGGGACGGGCGGGGACGGTGTCGAGCATCCGGGGAGACTAACCGACACACACATAAGATCGCCGTAGGTTGTGTCTCACTTCTCCCACAAGGAACTCCCCGGGGAATCTCCGGCAGGGAAGGGACGAGGAAGCACGTGTCCGTCATTCCGCCGCCGCCCAGCGCCTGGGCCGACACCGTCCTCGACCGGCTGACCACCGTCTACCCGGCCGCCGCCGACCCCGGGCGGGCCGCGCGGATGCGGGCCTACATGAAGGACGTCGCCCCCTTCCTCGGACTGCCCTCACCCGAGCGGCGGGAACTGTCCCGCACGGTCCTCCGGGGGACCCCGAGCCCCGACGAGACCGCTCTCACCGCCCTCGCGCTGCGCTGCTGGGCCCTGCCCGAGCGCGAGTACGCGTACTTCGCCGTCGACTGCCTGCGCCGCCACGTCCGCCTGTTGTCACCGGACTTCCTCCCCGTCGCCCGGCAGCTGATCACCACCGTCCCCTGGTGGGACACCGTCGACCATCTCGCCGCCTATGTGGTGGGCGGTCTCGTCGCCGCCGACCCGAGGCTCACGGCGGCCATGGACGCGTGGGTCGAGGACGACGACCTCTGGGTGGCCAGGACCGCTCTGCTCCACCAACTCCGCTACAGGGGTGCGACCGACGCCGACCGTCTTTTCGCCTACTGCCTCCGCCGGGCCGGGCACCCGAATTTCTTCATCCGCAAGGCGATCGGCTGGGCGCTGCGCGAGTATGCGAAGACGGACGCGGACGCCGTACGGGCCTTCGTCGCCGCCCACCGGGACGTGCTCGCGCCGCTGTCCGTGCGGGAAGCCCTGAAGAACGTAGGACCGTGACCGGCTGAGCAACTCCCTTCGCGGCGCGGAAAATCGTTCGACGCGCGGCGATCCGTCGGCCATGATCTGCCTCATGTTCCGGCACGCCTTCCTCGCAGCTCCGTCCGCAGTCGCGGACGCTGCTCAGGCTGCCGTCTTCCACGCAGCACTTTTCGCAGCAGCCGCTGACGGCGCGCGACGCTGACCCTCCCCGGACATTCCGGCGGACCCCGCAGGGGGAGGGTCGGTCCGGCTCAGGGGTCCCCGCCTCCCCGTAGGAGGCCACTTTCTTTCTGAAGTTCCGGAAGGGACCACTCAGCCATGCCCAAGACGGCATACGTGCGCACCAAGCCGCACCTGAACATCGGCACCATGGGCCACGTCGACCACGGCAAGACCACCCTGACCGCCGCCATCACCAAGGTCCTCGCCGAGCGCGGCGGGGGCACGTTCGTACCGTTCGACCGCATCGACAAGGCGCCCGAGGAGGCGCTGCGCGGCATCACCATCAACATCGCGCACGTCGAATACGAGACCGACACCCGGCACTACGCGCACGTGGACATGCCGGGCCACGCCGACTACGTCAAGAACATGGTCACCGGCGCCGCCCAGCTCGACGGGGCGATCCTCGTGGTCTCCGCGCTCGACGGGATCATGCCGCAGACCGCCGAGCACGTGCTGCTCGCCCGCCAGGTGGGCGTCGACCACATCGTGGTCGCGATCAACAAGGCGGACGCCGGTGACGAGGAGCTCACCGACCTCGTCGAGCTGGAGGTGCGCGAACTGCTCTCCGCGCACGGCTACGGCGGCGAGTCCGTGCCCGTGGTGCGGGTGTCCGGGCTCGGGGCGCTGGAGGGCGACCCGCGCTGGACGGCGTCCATCGAGGCGCTGCTCGACGCCGTGGACACGTACGTCCCGATGCCGGAGCGGTACGTGGACGCGCCGTTCCTGTTGTCGGTCGAGAACGTCATGACGATCAGCGGACGCGGCACCGTCGTGACCGGCGCGGTCGAGCGCGGGCGCGTGCGGGTCGGGGACCGCGTGCGCGTGTACGGGTCGGACGACTCCGCGTCCGGGAAGGAGACGGAGACCGTCGTCACCGGCGTCGAGACCTTCGGCAAGCCGATGGACGAGGCGCAGGCCGGCGACAACGTCGCGCTGCTGCTGCGCGGGGTGGCCCGCGACGCGGTCCGGCGCGGGCACGTCGTCGCCGAGCCCGGCAGCGTGCGGCCGGCGCGGCGGTTCACCGCGCAGGTGTACGTCCTGTCGGCGACGGAGGGCGGCCGCAGCACGCCCGTCGCCACCGGCTACCGGCCGCAGTTCTACCTGCGCACCGGCGACGTCGTCGGCGACATCGACCTCGGCGACGCGGCCGTCGCGCGGCCCGGCGACACCGTCACCATGACGGTCGAGCTGGGCCGGGCGGTCCCGCTGGAGCCCGGCCTCGGCTTCGCGATCCGCGAGGGCGGACGGACCGTCGGCGCGGGCACGGTGACGACCGTGGAGCCCGGCGCCTGACGGCGGGCCGGGCCCGGGACCCCTGAACCAGGGGCCCCGGGCCCGGCACAATGGGCGGGTGAACGCACCCGACCCCGAGCCGATACCCGTCATCCGCGCCGTCGACCACGGCACGGCCCGACTGCTGCCCGACGTGGACCGGCGCCGGGCCTGGCTGCTCACGGTGAACGGAGCACCCCAGTCGTACGTCGATCTCGACGACCCCGCCCACCTGGAGTTCGAGTACGCCCGGCGTCTCGGCCACGTCCTGGACTGCGCCGCCGGCGCGGGGGCGCCGCTCGACGTGCTGCACCTCGGCGGCGGCGCCCTGACGCTGCCGCGCTACGTCGCCGTCACCCGGCCCGGCTCCCGGCAGCATGTCGTCGAGGCCGACGGCGGGCTGCGGGAGCTCGTCGCCGAGCAGTTGCCGCTGCCGGACGGGGGAGCGGGCATCACCGTGCACGGCGGGGACGCGCGGGCCTGGCTGGAGGCGGCGCCCGCGGACAGCGCGGACGCGCTCGTCGCCGACGTGTTCGGCGGCTCCCGGGTGCCGGCCCATCTGACCACCCTGGAGTACGCGCACGAGGCCGACCGCGTGCTGCGGCCCGGCGGCACCTACGCGGCGAACCTCGCCGACGGCGCCCCGTTCGCCTTCCTGCGCTCACAACTGGCCACGTTCTCGGCGGTGTTCACCCATGTCGCGCTGATCGCCGAGCCCGCGGTGCTGCGCGGACGCCGGTTCGGCAACGCCGTGCTCGTCGCCTCCCGGGCCGAGTTCGACGTGGCGGAGCTGGCCCGCCGCACCGCGCGCGACGCGTTCCCCGCGCGGGTCGAGCACGGCGACGCGCTGCGCCGGTTCGTTGGCGACGCCCGACCGGTCACGGACGCCGAGGCCGTGCCGTCACCGGAGCCGCCGGGCGGCTCCTTCCGCGTGGGGTAGGCGGGGTCACGGGGTGTCGCGCGGCGGGGCCGTCACCGGCTCGGTCGCGGTCACCGCCGCCGTGGCCGCGCCGGTCACGCCCACTGCCGCCGCGTCGTCCGGGCCGGTCGCCGCCACGGCGCCGGCGATCTCGGTCGACTCCCTGCGCCGCAGATTCCGTACGTCCGGCACGAAGAGCACCGCCGTCGTCGCGACGACCACCAGCGCCGAGCACCCCCACAGCGAAGGACTCAGGCCGAACGCCGACTCGGCGGGTCCGGCGAGAGCCGTCGCCAGCGGGACCATCGCCACCGAGCCGAACCAGTCGTAGGCGGAGACCCGGGACAGCTTCTCCTCCGGTATCTCCTGGTGCAGGGCGGTGATCCAGGAGACGCCGAACACCTCCATCATGATGCCGCTGACGAACATCACCGCGACCAGGGCCGCCAGCGGCACCGGGACCGCGAGCGCCGCCGACGGCAGGGACAGCGAGAACACCGACAGCGTCGCCGCGAACAGCAGCCGCTTCGGCTTCCAGCGCATCATCAGCAGCCCGCCGACGATCGTGCCCGCGCCGAACGCGCCGAGCGCGAAGCCCCACGGCCCGGCCCCGCCCAGTTCCTCGCGGGCCACCAGCGGCCCGAACACCGCCTCCGCGGCCCCCACCACGGCGATGACCACCGAGAACTGGGCGATGATGCCCCACAGCCAGGGCCGCGAGACGACCTCCCGCCAGCCCTCGCGCATGTCGGCGAGGAGACCGCCGCCCGGTACGCGCGGAGCGATGTGGCTCACGTCGAGGAAGCAGCGCATCGCGCCCGCCACCGCGAACGCCGCCGCGTCCACCGCGAGCACCCAGCCGGGCCCGAAGGCCGCGACCAGGGCGCCGCCGAGCGCGGCACCGCCCACCGAGGCGCCCGACATCGCCATCCGGAACAGGGCGAACGCCCGGCTCGCCTGCTCCGCGGTGACCGTCGACATCAGCATGCCCTCGGCCGCCGGGCTGAAGAACGCCTGCCCCATGCCGCCCAGCGCGCTCAGCGCCATCATCTGCCACAACTGCGGCTCGCCCGTGAGGACGAGCAGGGCGAAGGCGCCCTGGGAGAGGAAGCTCAGGGCGTTGGCCGCGACCATGACGTGATGGCGCGGCAGCCGGTCGGCGACGGCGCCACCGACCAACAGGAAGATCACCAGGAACAGGGTGCGGGCCGCCGCCACCAGACCCACGTCACCGCCGTCGCCGCCCGCCTCTAGGACGGCGAACGCCGAGGCGATCAGCGCCCCGTTCGCGCCGAGCGCCGTGATGAACGCCGACCCGGCGAGGAGCGTGTAGTTCCGCCCCGCCCAGACGGGTCGGCGCGAGGTCTTGGTTGAGGTCACTGGGGGACTATCGCCGCCGCGCGCGCATTTGCCAAACCATCCGGCCGGGTCAGCGACGCGAGCGGGGATGGTCAGGCTGGCTACCCGTGGGTAACATGCGGTTCATGAGCGCAGACCAGATGTCCATCGGCGAGATGCTCGCCGCCACGGTGCCGATGGCCCGCACCCTGAACCTCGACTTCCACGAGACCAGCCCCGAAAGGGCCGTGGTCTCCCTGCCCGATCAGGCGGACTACCACAATCACGTGGGCGGCCCGCACGCCGGAGCGATGTTCACGCTCGGCGAGTCCGCGAGCGGCGCCATCGTGCTCGCCGCCTTCGGCGACCAGCTCGCACGCGCCGTGCCGCTGGCCGTCAGCGCCGAGATCGCCTACAAGAAGCTGGCGATGGGCCCGGTCACCGCCACCGCGACCCTCGGCCGCCCGGCCGCGGACGTCGTCGCCGAGCTGGACGCGGGGGAGCGCCCCGAGTTCCCGGTCACCATCGAGATCCGCCGCGAGGACGGCGCCGTCACCGGCGAGATGAAGGTCGTCTGGACGCTGCGCCCCAACGGCTGACAGTCCCGCGCGTCGCCGCCGCGGTCGTCGGTCTCCGGCGTCCCCGCGTGGAGATCGCGGTGCCCCGCGCGGCGACGTGTCGGGTGGGTGTCTTCGGCGGCCATCGGGATGCGCTGCGGCAGGCGAGCCGACGGCTGCAAGGGTTCTCGTCCGGCAGCTTCCGGTGCGGAGTCACGGTGAGCAACCTTGCCTGCCGGAGACTGCCGGACGAGATCGGCCCCGAGGTCGCCGGAGCGGCGCTCACGGTGACCACCTACTCGGCAGCGAGCGCACGCCGGGCGGCGGCGAGGAACACGAACCCCTGATCCGTTCGAGTCCGCTCCGCTTCCCGGAAGGCGGCCTCACACGCGGCTAGCCGATCCACACCCCCCGAGCGCACGCACTCATACCACTCGGTCCCGGCCCGATCCATGGTCCACATCGACTCACGCAGCGCCTGCACGGCAGCCGCCATCGCGTTCGGCCCAGCAATGCACACCGCGTCCGCAGACTTCGTGAACACAACCCAGCCATGCTGTGCCGTCTCCGCGTATTGCCTGCACAACTCTGGTGTTCGGTCGCTGGACAGCAGACAGTTCACCAGCTTCCACCAGTCCGCCGTGATCCCCTTCGAAGTCTCGATGCAGGCGAGGTAGGCGTCCCGGCGGCCCTGTTCGAGACGCGCCTCACGCTCAACCGTCTGCTGCTGCCGTTGCTGCGCGTTCTGACTCAGGGACGACACCACTGCAGTCCCGAACCCGCCCAGTACTCCCACGGCAGCGCCGACCACGCCCGCAACCCCCGCATCCATGGCAGGGAACTACCCGCCTGGGACTGACCGGACGCCTGCCATGGAGGACCTCAACTCCGCATCAAGGCGAGGGAACCCCGTGTTGAGGGTCATCACTGCTCCATCAGCAGGTGGAGCAGTGTCGCCACCCCCACGCCGACCAGAAGGGCCACGCCCCATGAAGGGCGCTCCAGCGCCAACAGCGAAGTGCCCCCGCCGGCCAACAGGAGCAGCACTGCCCGCTGGCCGGCCGGGCTACTCACCGGGCCCACCCGGTGCGCTCGAAGCCCCGGACCCCCGGACGAGACGTGACGCGCATCTTGTGGCCCAAGTTGTACTTCTGCATAGACTCCACGTGAGTCCCCTTTCGCGAGACAGACTTGACGATCGGCCAGGTGAAGGCTCGCCGATCGTTTGTCTGAACGGGACTCCGCTCGAACCGGGATGTCTTCGGAACCTGAGAGGGGCCTCCCGCCTGAAGGAACAGGAAGGGACCCGCTTCTGCGGGTTGCCGAAGCCCGCTACGGAGAAACTATCCGGGCGTCATCGGGCAGGTCAGGGGCGACGAGGGATCTCGGCCTGCATGGCGGCCAGGCAGTGCTAGCACTGAAAGAGTCCGCAGCGCGTAGCCTTGAATCAGTCCTAGGATCATTAAAGGTTACGGCGTTACGCTGTCGAGATATGTGCTGAATGTGCGTTGTGTGGCCTCGATGTCCATGATGGCTGGATCTTGACCCTCGCACCACGATGCGACCCGAATGACCCTCGGCCCGGCAGGGCAACGCGGGCGGGGTGCTCGTGCGCTTACCGGTAGAAGGTCGCGACGCCGCCGTGGTGGGAGCAGGCGCCCTGGTGGTGGGCTGCGTAGGAGTAGGTGCCGTCGTTGCAGAGCGCGGTGGCCCCGTTGCCGTTGGACGAAGATCCGCCCGAGCCGCCGCTGGACGTTCCGCTGCTGCCGCTCCCTCCGGACGTTCCGCTGCCGCCGGCGGCGGGTGCCTTCGCGGTGACAGTGACCTTCACCTTCACGGTCTTCGTCGCTGTGACGGTGGGGGTCGCCTCCGGGCTGGCCGTCTCGGTGGCCGTAGCCGTTGCTGTCGCGGTGACGGTCGCGGTGGGAGTCGGTCGGGGCTTGCTCGCTGCGGCGTTGGCGGTCGCGTCGTCCTGGCTGGCCCCGCCGGCGCCGACGCCGATGACGAAGGCGATACCGATCGCGGGCAGCATGAACCGCTTGCGTCCCCACAGAGGGGTCCGGGATGGCTGAGGCGCGGCGGGCGGCCAGTTTCCGGGCGGCGGCTGGAAGTGCGACATGAGATCCCCCCATGAGATGTGCGGTAGCCCCGACGATAAGAGTGGCTAAAGCAAGCATGTATGCCGGGTGATGAAGTTGTGATGAAAACGTGAAACCTCACCTTGGTGCCCGACCTCGGGTGGCAGCCGCTCGGGGGAGCCTCCGGCCCCACGGCCAGGTGTGGTTCGGTCGACCCGGACGCGTCAGGGCGAACAGGTAGGCTTCCCGGCGTGGGCGCCCCAGGGGAGGGCGCGCGCCGGGTACACCGAACTTGCGGGTCTTACGGGAGGCGGCTGCTTTGCACATCCAGGAGTGGCTCGACACGATTCCGGCGGTCGCCATCTACGCCCTGGTGGCGGGCGTCATCGGCCTGGAGAGTCTCGGCATCCCGCTGCCCGGCGAGATCGTCCTCGTCTCCGCCGCGCTGCTCTCCTCGCAGCACGGTGACGTCAACCCCGTCGTGCTCGGCGCCTGCGCCAGCGCGGGCGCCGTCATCGGTGACTCCATCGGATACGCGATCGGCCGCAAGGGCGGCCGTCCACTCCTGGCCAAGCTGGGTGCCAAGTTCCCCAGGCACTTCGGGCCCGCCCATGTCGCCACCGCCGAGCGGTCGTTCGAGAAGTGGGGCATGTGGGCCGTCTTCTTCGGCCGGTTCATCGCCCTGCTGCGCATCTTCGCGGGCCCGCTCGCGGGCGTGCTGCACATGCCGTACTGGAAGTTCCTCATCGCGAACTTCCTCGGCGGCGTGGTCTGGGCCGGCGGCACGACCGCCGTCATCTACTACGTGGGCGTGGTCGCCGAGGACTGGCTGAAGCGCTTCTCGTACGTGGGTCTGGGCGCGGCCGTGCTCGTCGGGCTCGCCTCGATGCTCATCGTCAAGCGCCGGGCCGCCAAGGCCGCCGCCGCGCACGAGGCCGCCCAGGCGGAGGCCGCCGTCGTCGCCGACTGACGGCCCGCGCCCCGGGCGGGCGCGGTCACAGCGCGCGGTGCATCTTCGCCAGTTCCACGTAGTGGGTGCCGTTCAGCGTGACCAGTTCGCGCTCCTCGTCCGACAGCTCGCGCCTCACCTTCGCGGGGACGCCGGCCACCAGGGAGCCGGGCGGGACCACCATGCCCTGCGGGACCAGCGCCTGCGCCGCCACCAGCGAACCGGCGCCGATCACCGCGCCGTTGAGCACCGTCGCACCCATGCCGATCAGGCAGTCGTCCTCGATGGTGCAGCCGTGCAGCACCGCGTTGTGCCCGACCGAGACGCGCTCGCCGACCGTCACCGGGAAGCCCGGGTCGACATGGACCGTGCAGTTGTCCTGGATGTTGCTGTCGGCGCCGAGCACGATCGGCTCGAACTCCGCCCGCAGCACCGCGCCGTACCAGACGCTCGCGCCCGCGCGCAGGGTGACGTCGCCGATCAGCGTGGACATCGGCGCCGCGAACGACTCCTGGTCCAGCGCCGGTTCGTGGTCGCCGAACCCGGTGACGAGTGCCTCGTGGGCCATGCCTGCTCCTCTGTTTCCCGATGGTTTCCGGTCATGGTGTCGCGCCAGAGCGAACCGTACCTGTGGGGTGAAGATCACAGGCCGGTGAGGTGGGGGCGGACGGTACGGGTGAGTAACGTAGCGCCGTGCCGATGAAATGGAACGTGTTCTCGTCCCCGGGCGGCCCGGGCGGCCGGGGTGGCCGCGGCGGTCTCGCCCATCGGGCCGTCCAGGCGGGCTGGCGCTGGATGCAGCGCAGGGGCGCGGTCACGGCGGAGCAGACCGGCGGGCATCCGTTCGGCGCGATCGGCGGCGGCACCCGGCTGGCCTTCCCGCAGGGCACCCTGTTCGGGGAGCCGTGGATCCGGCTCGGCGCCCACTGCATCATCGGCGAACAGGTCACGCTGACCGCCGGGATGATGCCCGACCTCGACCTCGGCCCCGACCCGATCCTGACCATCGGTGACGGCGTCGTCATCGGACGCGGCAGCCATGTCATCGCGGACACGACGGTGACCATCGGCCGGGACGTCTACATGGGCCCGTACGTGTACATCACCTCCACCAATCACTCCTACGACGACCCGGAGCAGCCGATCGGCAAGCAGTGGCCGCGGATGGAGCCGGTGGACATCGGCCCCGGCTGCTGGATCGGCACCAACGCCGTGATCCTCCCCGGCGCCCGCATCGGACGGAACGTCGTCGTCGCGGCGGGCGCCGTCGTGCGCGGCGAGATCCCCGACCACGCGGTGGTGGCGGGGGCGCCCGCCCGGGTCGTGCGCACCTGGGACAAGGAGGCGGGCTGGCAGCCGCCGCTGCGCACGCCCGCGCCGCAGCCGATCCCGGCCGACGTCACCCCGGAGCAACTGGTGGCCCTGGCCGACCTGGAGGACACCGGCACCTGATCCGAGATGATCAGTTCCGCGGTCGCGGGTGCCGTCCCGGCCGGTGCGGCTGGACCCGTGCGTGGTTCAAAAGCCCCGCAGCGCTTCGCCGGCGGCCGCCGTGACCGCGGACGCCACCGCGGCGAGCGCGGGGGAGTCCAGCTTCCACTGCTGCCAGTGGAGCGGGACGTCGACCGGGCGGTCCGGGGCGAGCGGCACCAGGCGGCCGGACCGGAAGAGGGGCTCGGCCTGCATCTCGGGCAGCATGCCCCAGCCCAGGCCCAGGGCGATGGACTCGGCGAACCCCTCCGACGTGGGCACCGCGTGCCGGACCCGGCTCGCCGCGCCGCGGCCCCGGCGCAGTCCGCGCACGAACGCGTCCTGGATGTCGTCGCTGCGGTCGAAGGTCATCACCGGGGCCGTGGTGAGCACGTCGGCGAGCGGTCCTTCGAGGTGGCGGCGGGCGAAGCCGGGACTCGCCGCCGCCAGATAACGCATCCGGCCCAGGGCCCGCACCGAACAGCCCGTCACCGGCTCGGGCGACGAGGTCACCGCCGCCATCACCCGGCCCTCGCGCAGCAGTTCCGCGGTGTTCGCCTCGTCCTCGCGGTGCAGCTCGAAGCAGATGTACGGGGTCCGCTCGACCCGTTCCAGCGCGCCGAGGAACCAGGTGGCGAGGGAGTCCGCGTTCACCGCCACCGAGACCCGCGTCGGCTCCTCGGCCTCGCTGGTCAGACCCAGCTCGGCGTACGCGTCGCGTTCCAGGCGGGCGAGCTGACGCGCGTACCGGACGACGACCGCGCCCGAATCGGTGGGCCGCACCGGTTTCGTGCGGACGAGCAGCACCCGGCCGGTGCGCTGCTCCAGGGCCTTGACGCGCTGGCTGACCGCCGACGGCGTCACGTGCAGCGCGGCGGCCGCCGCGTCGAACGTGCCCTCGTCGATCACCGCGAGCAGGGTCCTGACCTGGTCGAGCGGCAGTTCCGGAGTCATCACGAGCGCTAATGTTACGTAAGAATCTTTAGCTGTACGCGTGGTGATCGTCCCCGTAGCGTCGAAGCAATGAACACCTCACTCGCCGCCGCGCTCGCGGGCTTCGGCACCGGTCTCTCCCTCATCGTCGCCATCGGGGCGCAGAACGCCTTCGTGCTGCGCCAGGGGGTGCGACGCGACGCCGTGCTCGCCGTCGTCGGCATCTGCGCGGTGTCGGACGCGGTGCTCATCGCGCTGGGCGTGGGCGGAGTGGGCGCGCTCGTCGTCGCCTACCCGGAGGCGGTGACGGCGGTCGGCTGGATCGGGGGAGCGTTCCTGCTCGCCTACGGGGCGCTCGCGGTCCGCCGGGTGATCGCCCCGGCCGGGGACGCGCTGCGGACCGAGGGCACGACCAGCGGATCGCGGCGGCGGGCCGTGCTGACCTGCCTCGCCATGACCTGGCTCAACCCGCACGTCTATCTCGACACCGTGTTCCTGCTCGGGTCGGTCGCCGCCGGACAGGGCGCGCTGCGCTGGACCTTCGGACTCGGCGCCGTCCTGGCCAGCGTCTGCTGGTTCACCGCGCTGGGCTTCGGCGCCCGGCTGCTCGGCCGCTTCCTGGCGAAGCCCGCCGCCTGGCGGGTCCTCGACGGTCTGGTCGCCGCCACCATGATCGTGATGGGGATCATGCTGATCACCGGAGGCTGAGACGCTGTTCCCGGCTCCGGCCGGTGCTGCGATAGTGAACCCTGCACGCGATAGATGTACCGAGCAAGCAGGAAGTACGTGGACACCAGCGACAGCCGTACCGGCACGGAACCCGCATCCGAGCCGCAGGAGCCGAACGAACCACCGGCGGCGAGCGAGCCGCGAAGCGGCTGGCGCCGCTTCGCCATGGACACCCGGCCGCTGCGCATCCCCGCCTACCGCCGGCTGTGGACCTCGACCATCGTCACGGCCGTGGGCAGTCAGCTCACGGCCGTCGCCGTGCCGAAGCAGATCTACGACATCACCGGCTCCTCGGCCTGGGTCGGCGCGGCGAGCCTCGCCGGACTCGTCCCGCTGATCGTCTTCGCCCTGTGGGGCGGCGCCGTCGCCGACAGCGTGGACCGCCGCAAGCTGCTGCTCGTCACCAACTCGGGCATCGCCGTCACCTCGCTGCTGTTCTGGCTCCAGGCCGTCAGCGGGCTCGAGTCCGTCGCCGTGCTCATGGTGCTGCTCGCCCTCCAGCAGGCCTTCTGGGGTCTCAACTCCCCGGCGCGGACCGCCTCCATCGCCCGGCTCGTGCCCGAGAGCCAGCTCCCCGCCGCCAACGCGCTCGGCTCCACCGTCATGCAGACCGGGCAGGTCGTGGGGCCGCTGCTCGCCGGTGTCCTGATACCCGTGATCGGGCTGCCCGAGCTGTATCTGATCGACGCCGTCGCGCTCTGCGTCACCGTCTGGGCCGTCTACAAGCTGCCCGCGCTGCCGCCGCTGTCCGAGGTCAAGCGGCGCGCCGGGGTGCGCGAGATCGTGGAGGGGTTCCGCTACATCTCCGCGCACAAGGTGCTGCTGCTGTCCTTCCTCGCCGACATCATCGCCATGGTCTTCGGCATGCCGCGCGCCCTGTTCCCGCAGCTCGCCGCCGAGACGTACGGCTCGTACGGCGAGGGGCTCGCGCTGGGGCTGCTGTTCGCCGCGATTCCGATCGGGGCGGTGGCCGGGGGGCTCTTCTCGGGGACGTTCTCGCGGGCGCGGCGGCACGGCTGGATGGTGATCGGGGCCGTGGTCGCCTGGGGTGCGGCCATCGCAGGGTTCGGGCTGAGCCGCAGTCTGTGGCTCGCCGTGGTGTTCCTCGCCGTGGCCGGGGTCGCCGACATGGTCTCGATGGTGTTCCGCGGCGCGATTCTGCTGTCGGCGGCCACGGACGAGATGCGGGGCCGGATGCAGGGGGTGTTCACGGTGGTGGTCGCGGGTGGCCCGCGGCTCGCTGACGTCCTGCACGGTTCGGCCGGGTCGGTGTTCGGCGCGCGGGAGGCCGTCACCGGGGGCGGGGTGCTGGTGGTCGCGGCGATGCTGACGCTGGCGTTCGCGGTACCGGCGCTGCGGCGCTACCGGATCTGAGGCCGCCCGCGCCCCTTGGCCGTTCGTTCGCCGCGGCCCGGTGGGGGCTGGTCGCGCAGTTCCTCGCGCCCCTGGAGCGAGCTGCGATCGCCCCTGCCATGTCATTGATCGCACGGGTGCTCACCCCGGACGCCTCGGCCAGCTCCTCCATCGTCAACCCGGCGCCGCGCCGCAGTTCGCGCAGCCGCTTCCTCAACGTCAAAAGCCCCCCGAAGCCCCACCGGCCCTCAGCCGCCCGACCTGCCGCCGCGACCGGCCTCCACGGACCGCAGACGAGGGGGGCCGGGACCGACGGAGTCACCCCGTGGCCAGCAGCAGCGTCCCCACCAGTGCCAGCCCGGCCCCGGCGGCCTGCACGCCCCGCAAGCGCTCGCGCAGCAACCCCCGTGCGGCCAGCGCCGTGATCACCGGATAGAGATAGGCGAGTACGGCGGCCACGGTCACCGGCCCGCGCTGAACAGCCAGCGAGTACGTACCGTTGGCGGCCACATCGGCCAGCCCCACCACGGCGAGGGCCGGCAGCGACGCCACGAGGCCACCGTCCGGCGCCACCCGAACCCCGCGCCCCGAGGAAGCGGCCAGCGCGACCCCGCCCACCGCCACATTGGTCGCCCGCTGCACGAACAGCGCCAGGAAGAGCCCCGGCACCGTGCTCGACGCCTCCGCGATCAGCGCCATCACGGCCCCGAACCCGAACGCGGCGCCGAGCGTCAGCAGCACCGTCCGTCCCCGCACCGACGCCCCGCCCCGCCGTGGCCCACCGGCGAGCAGCACCCCCACGACGGCGATCAGAATGCCCCCGGCCTGCACCGGACCCGGCCGTTCGCCGAGCGAGAGCCCCACGCCCACCGGCACCGCGACACCGATCGTGCTCAGCGGCGAGACGACGCCCATCGGTCCGAGAGCGAGCGCCTTGTAGAAGGCGAGCATGGCGAGCGGCCCGAGCAGCCCGGCGACGACGGCGAGCCACAGCCGCGGCTCTGCCTCCCGCCAGGCACCGGTCGCCGCGACGACGACCCCGAGCACCACCGCCGCGATCGACTGCGAGACGACCACGACCGTGAGCGCCGGGATGCGCCGCGACAGCAGCCCGCCGCCGAAGTCGGACAGACCGATGAGGAGGCTGGTGGCGAGGGCGAAGAGTGCTGTCACGGCGTACCTCGCAGTACAGTTCGATGAACGCTGAAGTGCACCACACCGTAGTTCAATATCCTGAACGCTGTCATTCAGGATATTGAACTCCGCTCTCTGCTTGCTGCCCGCTCACCCCTGGCCATGGACGGAATGTGTCGGACCTCGAACTGCTGACCCAGTCGCTCGCCCGCAACGTCAAGCACTGGCGCTCCGAGCGCGGCTTCACCCTGGACGCGCTCGCCGCCCGGGCCGGCGTCAGCCGGGGCATGCTCATCCAGATCGAGCAGGCCCGCACCAACCCGAGCATCGGCACCGTCGTCAAGATCGGCGACGCGCTCGGCATCAGCATCACGACGCTGCTCGACTACGAGCAGGGACCCAAGGTGCGGATCGTGCCCGCGGAGCAGGCGGTGCGCCTGTGGTCCACGGAGGCCGGGAGCTATCACCGGCTGCTCGCCGGGACCGAGGCGCCCGGCCCCCTGGAGATGTGGGACTGGCTGGTGCAGCCGGGCGAGGGCAGTGCCTCCGACCCGCACCCCGACGGGACGATCGAGCTCTGCCATGTGACGGAGGGGGAGCTGACCCTGGTCGTGGACGGTGTCCCGCACCAGGTGCCCGAGGGTGCGAGCGTCACCTTCGAGGCGAACGCGCCGCACGAGTACCGCAACGACGGCCCCGTGCCGACCCGGATGATCATGGCCGTATCGGTGCCGTTCGTACGCTGAGACGTCCGACGGGCGTACGCGCGTCGGCTGTTAGCGTGCCGCCATGCGTGCACCCATCGGAGATTTCGACCACGTCCGGCCGGCCCCCGAGGTCCTCGACCTGCTCACCCGCCCCGTCGCCGACGCCGTCCGGCACTGGCGCGGCACCGTGCCCGCGCAGGACCTGGTCCACGTCGACACCGAGCCGGAGTGGGCCGACACCGCCACGTTCGTCGAGCACTACGGCCCCGAACTGCTCGCGCGGTCCGCGAACTGCGTCGTCGTCGCGGGCAAGCGCGGCGGCGAGAGCACCCTCGCGGCGTGCGTCGTGCTCTCCACCACGAAGGTCGACGTGAACGGTGCGGTGCGCCGCCAACTCGGCGCCCGCAAGGCCTCGTTCGCCGCGATGGACACCGCCGTCGGTGAGACCGGCATGGAGTACGGCGGCATCACCCCCATTGGACTGCCCGCCAGTTGGGCGGTCCTCGTCGACGCCGCCGTCGTCGATCTCCCGTACGTCCTGATCGGCAGCGGCACCCGCCGCGGGAAGCTGATCGTGCCGGGCAAGGCGCTCGCTGAACTGCCCGGCGCGGTCGTCCTGGAAGGGCTCGGCATCGGCTGACCCCTGGATCGGTCCTCCTCCAACTCCCTTGTGGATAAGGCGAGTAGAGAGTGCCGGACGGCGGCGAGCGGTACCCCCCGTCGCCGCTGCTTGTATGGGCCACGGGTACAGTCCGCAGGGTCGTCGCGCCATCCGTGAGCAGTGGGCTCCGGCAGCGGCGGCACGCTCCCGCGAAGCGGACGAGGAAAGGTGCGAACGCATGGGCGCCAGTGGCGTTGTCGACGAGAACGGCTCGGGAGGGACCGGCGCGGCAGAGCCGCCGGACCCCGCCGCGCGCGGCATCGAGGGAGGTGCCTCGGCGGAGCGGCTGCTGCTCTTCACCGACGCGGTGGCCGCGATCTCCATCACCCTGCTGATCCTGCCGCTGGTCGACCTCGTACCGGAAGCCGCGTCCGCCCACGAGGGCCCCAGCAAGGTGATCACCGATCACCTCGACCAGATCTGGAGCTTCCTGCTCAGCTTCGTGGTCATCGCGAACATCTGGCTGGAGCACCACCGGGCCTTCTCGACGGTCGCCAAGCTCACCCGCCCCCTGATGGTGTGGAACATGGGGTGGCTGCTCTCCGTCGTCGTGCTCCCCCTCCCGACGGAGATGATCGGCTCCTTCGGCGGCCAGGACGTCTTCGTGGGGGCCTTCTACTACACGACCCTGCTGGCCGGTGTGGTGTGCCGGCTGGGGATGCTGTGGATCCTGAAGTCCACCCCGGAACTGCTCGAAGGGGACGACCGCGAGCGGGCCCAGCGGCGGATCGAGGACATGTACGCCGACGGCTACCTCACCGCCGTCGCCCTGGTCGTCGCGTTCGCCCTCGCACTCGTCGTGCCCACGCTGATGTACTACAGCCTGTTGCTGCTCGCCGTCCCGCCGAGGCTGCGGGGCCGCCGGGCCCGACGCGCCACCCGCTGAACGCACGCGCCCCGGCCCCGGCTCTCACCCTGCCGGGGCCGGTCCCGTGCTCCGACGCACCACCAGCCGCGTCGGCACCAGCGTCGTCCCCCGCTCGGCCGCGCCCTGCCGCACCTGCCGCAGCGCGCTCTCCACGCAGCGCCTGCCGACCTCGCCGAAGTCCTGGTGGACCGTGGTGAGCGGCGGCAGGAACGAGCCCGACTCCGGGATGTCGTCGAAGCCGATGACCGAGACGTCGTCGGGGACCTTCCGGCCGCGTTCGTCGAGCGCGCGCAGCAGGCCGAGGGCCATCTGGTCGTTGGCCGCGAACACGGCGGTGCAGTCCGGGTGTTCGGCCAGTTCCAGGCCCGCGCGGTACCCGGACTCCGCCGACCAGTCGCCCCGCGCCGGTTCCGGGACCGGGCGGCCCGCTTCCTCAAGTGCCGTGCGCCACGCGTCCGTTCGGCGCTGCGCGGCGAACGAGCCGGAGGGGCCCGCCAGATGCCAGACCGTCTCGTGGCCCAGATCGAGCAGATGCCGTACGGCGTCGCGCGTGCCGCCCGCCTGATCGGTGTCGACCACCGCGAACCGGTCGCCCGCGTCCGAGTCCACGACCACCACCTGCACATGCGGCGGCAGCGTCAGCCGCCCCGAGTCCAGGAGGTGCACCTCCATGATGACGATCACCGCGTCCACGGCCAGCTCCCCGAGCCGGGAGAACGCGCCGTGCACCTCGTCCTGCGTCGGGACCGCGACCGGCATCAGCGTGACCGCGTACCCCTCCTGGGCCGCCGAGGTCGCGATGCCCTCCAGCGTGCGCACGTTGCCCGTCGTGGACAGCGTGAACGTGATGACGCCGATGGTGTGGAACTGGCCGCGCTTGAGGGCGCGCGCCGCGCTGTTGGGCCGGTAGTCCAGATCCTTCATGGCGGCGAGGACCCGCTCGCGGGTCTCCTCGTTCACCCCCGGGAAGCCGTTCGAGACGCGGGAGACCGTCTGTGAGGAGACGCCCGCGACCCGTGCGACGTCCGCCATCGAGGCGCCGCGGACGCTCCGGGCGCGCGTCCCGCGGCCGGAGGCCGACGCGCCCCCCGTTGTTCCTGTCACCGTGTGCCTCACCCGTCGCTGTGTCCGCTCGCCGGTCGGCCGCCGGTCCGGTCAATGGCCTTTCGCCGGACGACTCTTGACCGTCCTCCGTGGGGCAGTGTAGACATTCGGCCACCGGATGTTTACGTAAACATAACAGCTCGCAAGCCGCTCACGCGCAGCGATGTTTGCGTAAACACCTCGGCTCCGCCCGCGAGGACGCACGAGCGAGGGACGCACGATGACGATGCTTCAACCGTCGGCCGCCGCAGGCCGGCGCCCCGGCCGGTCACCGGCGCGCCGAGCGCGCCGCTCGTGGACGGGATGGGGGTTCATCGGCCCCTTCGCCCTCGTCTTCACGCTGGTCTTCCTGGCGCCGCTCGTCTACTCCGTCTATCTGAGCCTGTTCCGTACACAACTCATCGGCGGAACGCACTTCGTCGGCCTGGACAACTACCAAGCCGCCCTGTCGGACGGCCAGTTCTGGGACGGCGTCCTGCGCGTCGGGCTCTTCCTGCTGATCCAGGTGCCGATCATGCTCGGCCTCGCCCTGCTCGTCGCCCTCGCGATCGACAGCGGCCGGCTGTACGGCAAGGACTTCTTCCGGATCACCGTCTTCCTCCCGTACGCGGTGCCCGCGGTCGTCGCCACCCTCATGTGGGGCTTCATGTACGGCACCCGCTACGGCCTGGTCGGCGACATCGACGGCGCGCTCGGCGTCCAACTGCCCGACCTGCTCTCCCCGGACCTGGTCCTCGCCTCCATCGGCAACATCGTGACCTGGGAGTTCGTCGGCTACAACATGCTGATCTTCTACGCGGCGCTGCGGGTCGTCCCGCACTCGCTGTACGAGGCGGCCGAGATCGACGGAGCCGGGCAGCTGCGCGTCATCACGGCCATCAAGCTCCCGGCGATCCGCGGCGCCCTCGTCATCGCCACGATCTTCTCGATCATCGGCAGCTTCCAGCTCTTCAACGAGCCCGCGATCCTTCAGAAGCTCGCCCCGAACGCCATCACCACCGACTTCACCCCGAACTACTACACGTACTCGCTGTCCTTCTCCGGCCAGCAGCAGAACTACTCCGCGACGGTCGCCATCGTCATGGGCGTGATCACCATGATCGTGGCCTACGTGGTCCAGCTGCGCGGCATGCGCAAGGGAGCGTGAGCGCGATGACCACCAGCACCCCCGTGCGCCGGCCCGCACCGTCCCGGTCCGCGGCCCCGCGCCTGCGCACCCCCCGCCGCCACATACCCGGCCGGCCCCGGCGCAGCGTCCTGCTCACCGTGCTCACCGGCGTCGTCCTCGTCTACAGCCTGCTGCCGCTGGTGTGGCTGCTGATCAGCGCCACCAAGTCCCAGGAGGGGCTGGCCCGTTCGTTCGGCCTGTGGTTCGACGGCGACTTCGACCTGTGGTCCAACATCGCCGACACCTTCACCTACCAGGACGGCGTCTTCCTCCGCTGGTTCCTCAACACCCTGCTGTACGTGGTGGTGGGCGCGGGCGGTGCCACGTTCCTCGCGGTGCTCGGCGGCTACGCGCTCGCCAAGTTCGACTTCCCCGGCAAGAAAGGCGTCTTCGCCGTCGTCATCGGCGCGGTCGCGGTCCCGGCGACGGCGCTCGCCGTCCCCACCTTCCTGCTGTTCAGCAAGATGGGCCTGACCGACACCCCGTGGGCCGTCCTCGTGCCGTCGCTGATCTCACCGTTCGGCCTGTATCTGATGTGGGTGTTCGCCAGTGAGGCGATCCCCACCGAGCTGATGGAGGCCGCCCGGATCGACGGCGCGGGCGAGGTGCGCACCTTCTTCCGGGTGGCCCTGCCGCTCCTCGCGCCCGGCACCGTCACCGTGCTGCTCTTCACCACGGTCGCGACCTGGAACAACTACTTCCTGCCGCTGATCATGCTGAAGGACTCCGACTGGTACCCGCTCACCCTCGGCCTCGACTCCTGGAACAAGCAGGCGCAGACGTCCGGCGGCGAGACCGTGACGAACCTCGTCCTCACCGGCTCCCTGCTCACCATCGTCCCCCTCATCGCCGCCTTCCTGCTGCTGCAGAAGTACTGGCAGTCCGGACTCTCCGCCGGAAGCGTCAAGGAGTAGCCCGGCGGCTGCGTGACAACCCTCTGTAGAACCACGACGAAGTGGAAGATCCGTCATGCCCAAGCACACCCGCCGCCTGCTGCGCGGCATAGGTCTCGTCTGCGCCCTCGCCCTCGGGGCGACCGCCTGCGGCGGCTCCGACGACTCCGGCGACAAGAAGGTCGGCGCCTCCGACCTCCAGGCGGCCCTCAAGAAGGGCGGCACACTCACCGTCTGGGCCTGGGACTCCACGGTGAAGAGCGTCGCCGCCGAGTTCGAGAAGAAGTACCCGAAGGTCCACGTCGAGGTGGTCAACGCGGGCACGGGCAACGACCAGTACAAGGCCCTGTCGAACGCGATCTCCGCGAAGAAGGGCGTTCCCGACGTCGCGCAGGTCGAGTACTACGCGATCGGCCAGTACTCCCTGACCAAGGGACTCACCGACCTCGGCGCCTACGGCGCGGGCAAGCTCAAGGCCGACTACTCCACGGGCCCGTGGAACTCGGTGGCGGACGGCGACAGCGTCTGGGGTCTGCCCATGGACTCGGGCCCCATGGCTCTCTTCTACAACAAGAAGGTCTTCGACAAGTACAAGATCTCCGTCCCGACGACCTGGGACGAGTACCTGGAGGCCGCCCGCAAGCTGCACAAGGCCAACCCGAAGATGTACATCACCAGCGACGTCGGCGACGCCGGGATGACCACCAGCCTGCTGTGGCAGGCGGGTTCGCACCCGTACACGGTCGACGGCACGAACGTCGGCATCGACTTCACCGACGCGGCCGCCGCCAAGTACACCGAGGTGTGGCAGAAGCTCATCGACGAGAAGCTCGTCGCACCGGTCACCGGCTGGACCGACGACTGGTACAAGGGCCTCGGCGACGGCACCATCGCCACCCTGCCCACCGGTGCCTGGATGCCCAACAACTTCGTCACCGGCGTGAAGCAGGCCTCCGGCGACTGGCGGGTGGCCGCGCTGCCGCAGTGGACCGCGGGCGAGCACGCCAGCGCGGAGAACGGCGGCAGCTCGCTGGCCGTGCCCGACCTCGGCAAGCACGACAACAAGGCGCTCGCCTACGCCTTCACGAAGTACATCGCCGCCGGCGCCGGGGTGCAGACCCGCATCGACGAGGGCGCCTTCCCGGCGACCGTGAAGGACCTGAACTCGACGGAGTTCCAGGACGCGAAGTTCGACTACTTCGGCGGCCAGCAGGCCAACAAGATCTTCGCCGAGTCGGCCAAGAACGTCCCGTCCGGCTGGTCCTACCTGCCGTACCAGGTCTACGCGAACTCGATCTTCAACGACACCGTCGGCAAGGCCTACGTCTCCGGCACCAAGCTCTCCGCCGGTCTGAAGTCGTGGCAGGACGCATCGGTCAAGTACGGCAAGGAGCAGGGCTTCACCGTCAAGTAGGCACCAGCGTTAGCCAGTTCACCCCGCAGCACCGGAAGGATCCCATGACCGCCCCCACTCCCTCCCGCTTCCCGTACGCGAAGGGCTCCGACGGCACCCGCCGCCTCGGCTACGGCGCCGACTACAACCCCGAGCAGTGGCCGCGGGAGGTGTGGGAGGAGGACGTCCGGCTGATGCGCGAGGCCGGGGTGAACGTCGTCTCGCTGGCGATCTTCTCCTGGGCCAGGCTCCAGCCCACCGCCGACACCTGGGACTTCGGCTGGCTGGACGAGATCATGGACCTGCTGCACGCGCACGGCGTCGGCGTCGACCTGGCCACGGCCACCGCGTCGCCGCCGCCGTGGCTGACCACCGCCCACCCGGAGATCCTGCCGGTCACCGCGACCGGCGAGACCCTGTGGCCGGGCGCCCGCCAGCACTGGCGGCCCACCTCGCCCGTCTTCCGCGAGCACGCGCTGCGCCTGGTACGGGAGATCGCCACCCGGTACGCCGACCACCCGGCCCTCGTCGCCTGGCACGTCAACAACGAGCTGGGCTGCCACAACGTCTACGACTACTCCGACGACGCGGCCCGCGCCTTCCGCGCCTGGCTGCGCCGCCGCCACACCACCCTGGACGCCCTCAACGACGCCTGGGGAACGGCCTTCTGGTCCCAGCGCTACAGCGACTGGGAGCAGATCCTGCCGCCGCGCCTCGCGGCCTCGCACCCCAACCCCACCCAGCAGCTCGACTTCAAGCGGTTCTCCTCGGACGCCCTCAAGGACCATCTGCGCGCCGAGCGCGAGGTGCTGCGCGAGCTCACCCCCGACGTCCCCGTCACCACGAACTTCATGGTCATGGGCGGCACCAAGGGCATGGACTACGCGGACTGGGCGGACGAGGTGGACTTCGTCGCCAACGACCACTACGTCATTCCCGGCCCGCGGGACCGCGACGAACTGTCCTTCTCGGCCAGCCTGACGAGCGGCATCTCGGGGCACCGCCCCTGGTTCCTGATGGAGCACTCCACCAGCGCAGTCAACTGGCAGCCCGTCAACCTGCCGAAGCAACCCGGTGAGTTGGCCCGCGACTCGCTGCTGCACGTGGCGCACGGCGCGGACGCCGTCTGCTTCTTCCAGTGGCGCCAGTCCCGGGCGGGCGCCGAGAAGTACCACTCGGCGATGGTGCCCCATGCGGGGGAGGACAGCGAGCTCTTCCGGTCCGTCGTCGCCCTCGGCCGCACCCTGGAACGGCTCGCGCCGATCGCGGGCAGCGAGCGCGAACCCGCCCGCGTGGCCGTCCTGTTCGACTGGGACTCGTGGTGGGCCGGTGAGCTGGACTCCCACCCCACCTCCCGCCTCGACTACCACCGCGAGGCCCTGGACTGGTACACGGCGCTGTTCCGTCTCGGCGTCCGCGCCGACATCGTGCCCGCGCACGGCACCGACCTGTCCGGCTACGACGTCGTCGTCGCGCCCGTACTCCACGTCGTCCCGCAGCCGCTCGCCAAGGAGCTCACCCGGTACGCCGAGAACGGCGGCCACCTCGTGACCACCTACTTCTCCGCGATCGTCGACGAGAACGACCACGTTCACCTCGGCGGCTACCCGGGCGCCCTGCGCGAGCTGCTCGGCATCCGCATCGAGGAGTTCGGGCCGCTGCTCGACGGCGACACCGTCGGCCTCGACGGCCCGCTGCACGCGGCGACCGGCAGCCTGTGGACCGACCGGATCGGCGTCGAAGGACCGGACGTCGAGGTCCTGGCCCGCTACCGCACCGGCTCCTACGCCTCCCGCCCGGCCGTCACCCGCCGCACGACGGGCGCGGGCTCGGCCGCGTACGTCTCCACCCGCCTCGGCGTCGAGGGCCTGGCCGCCCTGCTCCCCGTGCTGCTCGGACCCGCCGGAGTGAGCAGCGAACTCCCCGAGGAGGCAAGGGGAGCGGTGGAGCACGTCGTCCGGCGGGACGCGACGCACCGGTACGTGTTCCTGGTCAACCGGACCGACGCGCCGGTGACCGTGCCCGGCACGACCGGCGAGGTGCTGGCCGGTCCCGCGCTCACGGACTCCGGGATCGTGCTGCCGCCCCGCGAGGTCGCGGTCCTGCGCCGTCCGGTCGGCTGAGCCCCGGCGCGGGGGACGAGGACCGGCGTCCCCCGCGTCACAGGTGCTGCGCCCGGCGCTCCTTCAGCAGCAGCCACGCCAGATACAGGCCGCCGCCGACCCCGGTCACGACGCCCACGGGCATCAGCGCCGAGCCCGTCACCCGCTGCGTGAGCAGATCCGCACCTGCCACCAGCAGAGCGCCGAGCCAGGCGGCGGGCAGCACGTTCGGGCCCGCCGCGCGGGTCACCCGGCGGGCCAGCTGCGGCGCGGCCATCGCCACGAACGGGATCGGGCCCGCGGCGGCCACCGCCATCGCGGTCAGGCCCGTGCCCGCGCACAGCAGCACCAGCCGGCTGCGCTCGGGCCGCACCCCGAGCGCGCCGGCGGTGTCGTCGCCCATTTCGAGGACCGACAGCCGACGCGCGTACACCAGGACCAGCGGGACCAGGGCGACGAGGCCGAGCCCGGCGATCCGGACCTCCGGCCAGCCCCGGTCGTTGAGCGAGCCGATCATCCAGCTCGCGGCCTGCGCCGCCTTGCCGATGTCGGCCCGCACGTACAGGAAGCTGGTCGCCGCGCCGAGCACCGCGGACGCGCCGATGCCGACGAGCACGAGCCGGTAGCCGTGCACACCGCGCCGCCAGGCGAGGACATACACGGCGGCGGCGGTCGCGAAGCCGCCGACGACGGCGCCGAGCGCCGTCTGCGGCGCCCCCGCGTTCAGGAAGATGATCGCGACGAGCGCGCCCGCCGACGCGCCGTTGCCGAACCCGATGATGTCCGGGCTGCCCAGCGGATTGCGGGTCAGCGACTGGAACACCGCGCCCGCCATACCCATCCCGAACCCGACGAGCAGCGCCACCAGCACCCGGGGCAGGCGCAGGTCGAGGACGATGAACTCGGCGCCGGGCGGCCCGTTCCCGGCGAACGTGCGCAGCACCTCCGGCGGCGAGAGCGCGTACGAGCCCGTGCCGACCGAGAGCACCGTCACCACCGCGCCGAGCACCAGCATCGCCAGACAGACGAGGACGGCCCGCGGATCGAACCGCAGCGAGAACCGGCCGGCCCGGAGCCGGCCCCTGCGCAACTCGGCCCGCACCCGCGGGCGTTCGGGCAGTACCCGGGTCACAGCTGGGCCACCTTCCGCTGCCGGACGAGATGGATGAAGAGCAGGCCGCCGAGGAACGACGTGACGATGTCCACCTCGATCTCGGACGGGGACACGACGACCCGGCCGACGACGTCCGAGACGAGCAGCAGCGCCGGGGCGAACAGGGCGCAGTACGGCAGCATCCGGCGCGGGTCGGGGCCGCTGAACGCGCGGACGGCGTGCGGGATCATCAGGCCGATGAAGCCGATCGGCCCGCACACGGCGGTCGCGGCGCCGCACAGCAGCGTGATCGCGACGATCGACAGGATCCGGGTGCGGCGGATCGAGGTGCCGAGCGCGCGGGCGTGGTCCTCGCCGAGCGCGAGCGCGCCGAGCGGCCGGGCCAGCGCGAACGTCAGCAGCGCGCCCGCGGCCAGCAGCGGCAGGACGGTGACCAGGAGGTCCGGGTCCCGCTTGGCGAGCGTGCCGACCGACCAGTGGCGCATCGAGTCGAGGGTGCTGAGATCCCACTGCTGGAGGCCGTTGACGTAGCCGAACAGGGCCGCGTTCACGGCCGTCCCGGCGAGCGCGAGCCGTACCGGGGTAGCCGAGCGGGCGCCGCCCAGGGCGTTCACCGCCGTGGCGGCCACCGCCGCGCCGGCCAGCGCGAACCACAGGTAGCCCGTGAACGAGGTGATCCCGAGCACGCCGATCGCGGTGACGACGGCGGCCGACGCGCCCGCGTTCACCCCGAGCAGCCCCGGGTCGGCCAGCGGATTGCGGGTCAGCGTCTGCATCACGCCGCCCGCGAGACCCAGCGCCGCGCCGACCGCGACCCCGATGAGCGTCCGCGGCAGCCGCAGCTCCCGGACGATGTTGTCGTCCTTGGACCCGGACGGCGAGAACAGCGCCGACCAGACGTCGCCCGGCGGGATGTGCTCGGTGCCCACCGACAGGGACAGGGCCACCGCCCCTGCCAGCAGCGCCAGACCGAGCGCGAGTCCGGCGGCCAGTGGGGGGCGTGCGCGGCCGGTGGCCGGGAGTCGCTGTGTTCCTCCGGGGTGGAGGCGAGTACCAGTGGGCATGTGGTTAGCTTAGGCTAGCCTTACCTCATCTGCTAACAATTACGTTGACGAAAAGCCCGGTCGCCGCGAGGTGCCCGGAAACGCCTTCGAGGCGCTCGACGGGAAGGGGAGACATGCGCGTCCAGGTCGCCGGAACCGAGCCCGAGTCCGAGTCCGAGTCCGATGCCGAGACCGAGTCCATGGCCCGGCCCGCCGCCCTGCCGGACCACCGGCCGGTCCGCGTCATCGGGCCGCGGATCGCGCGCCTCGCGGCGGGCGTGGCCGAGGCCGACCCGGCCCGCAGGGCGGCGCTCGTCGAGGAGTTCTGGCAGGAGGCGGCGCGGAACGGCACCCCGCTCGTCGAGGAGATCGACGGCGAGCCCGACCACCGCGTGGTCACCTTCCTGTGGCGCGGCCACCGCGCCACCCGGCAGGTGCTGCTCATGGCGAACCGGCTCGTCGACCGCGAGCACCTGGCGGGTTCGCTCCTGGAGCGGATACCCGGGACCGACGTCTGGCACCTCGGGCTGCGGCTGCGCGCCGACCACCGCGGCTCGTACCGGATCGCCGCCGACGTCTCGGCCAAGGAGCCGCCCGCCGCTCCCGATGTCCTCCAGGAGCGACTGCGTTCCCTGGCCGCCCATGCCGCCGGCGATCCGCTCAACCCTCGGACCCAGCCGACTCGTTGGGGCCCCTCGGACGGCTCGGTCTTCGCGCTGCCGCAGGCGCCCGTCGAGGCGTGGGCCCCGGCGGAGCGTGCCGCCACCGTGCCGGCGGGCCGCGTCGAACGGCATCGCGCACCCGCCGCCGCACTCGGCGGATTCCGTGACGTCTGGGTCTACGTCCCGCCCGGCGCGGCCTCCGCCGTCGCGCCGCTGCCCACGCTCGTCCTCTGCGACGGCGACATGTGGTTCGGCCGCGAAGGACTCCAGCGCACCCTCGATCTGCTCATCGCCGACGGACGCGTCCCGCCGCTCGTCGTACTCGCGCCGGACGCCGTCGACCGCCACACCCGCAACCGTGAACTCGGCGCACGCGACGCCTTCGTGACGTATCTCGCCGACGAACTGCTGCCCTGGGCGGCGGGCCGCTGGCCCCTCGCCGCCGAGGACCCCGACCGCACCGTCGTCGCCGGACAGAGCCTCGGCGGCATGGCCGCGCTGCACGCCGGCTATCTGCGCCCCGACCGGTTCGGGCACGTCGTCGCCCAGTCGCCGTCCCTGTGGTGGCGGCCCGAACTGCCGCCCGGCGTACGGGCCCCCGTCCTCGGCACGCCCTGGCTCGTCGGCCGGTACGCGGCCGCCGCCCCGCGCCCGATCACCGTCCATCTCGACGTCGGACTGCACGAGGGCGCCATGGTCGACCACTGCCGCTCCCTCTACGACACCCTGCACTCGGCCCGCTACCGGGTCACCCGCAGCGAGTACAACGGCGGCCACGACCAGGCCTGTTGGCACGTCGCCCTCGCCGACGCGCTGATCCGGCTGCTCGGCCCCGCGTCCCCCTGAACCGGGCCGCCCCTGACTCCCCCCACGCACCACCCGCTCAACTCCCTCACCTCTTAGGAGCTTCACGGTCATGTCCCGTATCCGATCCACCCGCCGCGCGGTCCTGCTCCCGTCGGCCGCCGCCGTCACCGGAGCCCTGCTCCTCAGTGCCTGCGGCAGCGACAGCTCCGACGACGACGCCGGCGGCAAGGCGAAGGCGGCCTCGGAGACGACCCGGCAGGTCACCGACGCCCAGGGCCGCAAGGTGAAGGTGCCCAGCGACCCGCGGAAGGTCGTCACCCTCAGCGAGCCGACCACGGACGCCGCGCTCGCCCTCGGCGTCTCGCCGGTCGGCACCACCGCGGGCCGCGGCCAGAAGGGCGTCTCCAGCTACCTCGCCGACAAGGCGTCCTCGGCCCAGGTCGTCGCCACCGTCGCCGAGGCCGACATGGAGAAGCTGGCCGCGCTGCAGCCCGACCTGATCCTGCTCGACGAGACGACCGGCGCGAAGAAGACCGTCGACAAGCTGCAGAAGATCGCGCCGACCGTCGTCACCGCCAAGCTCAACGAGGACTGGAAGCAGGCGTTCACCGACACCGCGGACGCCCTCAACAAGAAGTCCGACGCGGAGAAGTGGCTGACCGACTTCGACACCCAGGTCGCTGCCACCAAGAAGAAGCTCGGCGACAACGCGGGCACGTCCGTCTCCGTCATCCGCTGGCAGGACGGCGCCCCGTCCGTCGTCGGCAAGGGCGAGGGCCACGTCGGCTCCACGCTCAAGGCCCTCGGCCTGGACCGGCCGAAGGACCAGCAGGGCGCCTCCACCGGACACAGCGAGCCGGTCTCCCTGGAGAAGCTCTCCACCATCGACGGCGACTGGCTGTTCTTCGGCGTCCTCGGCAGCAGGGCCGACGGCGAGAAGGGCTACGCCGAGGCCCGCAAGGTCACCAACTTCAGCAGGCTCGGGGCCGAGAAGGACGGCCACGTCGTCGTCACCGACGGCTCCGCCTGGAACAGCGCCGGCGGTCCGCTCGCCGCGCAGATCGTCCTCGACGACGTCAAGGAGGCGCTCGCCCAGTGATATCCGTCCCCGACAACGGTACAGCCGAACTGGCCGGCCGGCTCGCCCTCGTCACCGGGGCGGGCCGGGGGATCGGCGAGGCCGTCGTCGCCGCGCTCGCCGGGCGCGGGGCCCGCGTCCTCGCCACCGACCTGGACGCCGACGCCGTCTCTAAGCTCGCGGGGGAGTACGCCGACGATCGCGTCGTCGCCCGGGCGCTCGACGTCACCGACTCCGCGGCCGTCGAAGGCCTCGTCGCCGACGCCGAAGCCACGCTCGGCCCGCTCGACATCGCCGTCAACGTCGCCGGAATCCTGCGCGGCGCCCCCGCGGTCGACCTCACCGACGACGACTGGGCCGCCACCTTCGCGGTCAACACCCACGGCGTCTTCCACGTCTCCCGCTCGGTCGCGCGCCGGATGACCGCGCGCGGACGCGGCAGCATCGTCACCGTCGCCTCGAACGCCGCCGGGGTGCCCCGGGCGGGCATGGCCGCCTACGCGGCCTCCAAAGCGGCCACCGTCATGTTCAGCAAATGCCTCGGGCTCGAAGTCGCCGCGCAGGGCGTCCGCTGCAACACCGTGTGTCCCGGGTCGACCCTCACCGACATGCAGCGCGGCATGTGGGAATCGTCCGGGGCCGACGTCGACGCCGCGCGGCGGTCCGTCATCGAGGGGGACCTCTCCGCGCACCGGACCGGGATCCCGCTCGGGCGCATCGCCGACCCCGCCGACATCGCGGAAGCGGTGGCCTTCCTGGCCTCCGACCGGGCCCGGCACATCACGATGCACGACCTGTACGTCGACGGCGGCGCGACGCTCCGCGCGTGAGCGGGCCCGCCTGTTCGCTTGCCGGGTGCGACCGTCCGG
>NZ_QLLY01000005.1:450551-479633 GCF_003259365.1 Streptomyces sp. PsTaAH-137 | reverse complement strand
GCATCTCATCGGCAGAGGCGGGGCGGGGCCGCAGTCGACGACGAGACGCAGGCTTTTAGGGGCACGGGGAACTGCGCGACCAGCCACGGCGGAGGGCTAGTCGGCTGCTACGAAAGTTCGGGCTGCCTTGTCGTGGAGGCATTGGCGCCAGGGGCGGTCGAAGGCGCCCCAGAGGACGCCGAGGATGCCGATCACCAGGACGCCGGGGACGCTGTAGGCGAGCCAGCGCTTGAGGGCGGCGCCGAAGGTCGGGGAGCTGTGCTCCTCGATGTCCCGGACGGACAGACCCAGCACCTTCTTGCCGAGCGTGCGCCCCCATTTGGCGGTCGGCAACGCCTCGTACAGCACACCGAAGACGAGGAGGACTCCGAGGACGATGCCCAGGTAGACGCCGGTGGTGCCGTCGATGAGCCAGACGGTGACCTGCCGGCCGGAGGCCTTGGCGGCGTCGATCTTGCCGTCGATGTGATCGGCCGCCCGGGTCCCCAGAGGAACGGCGGCGACGGCGGTGACCGCGCCGAGAACGACCGAATCGATGAGCCGCGCGACGAACCGCTTGCCGAGCCCGGCGGGCCGCGCACTCGCCTGGGCCTGCGCGGCGGCGAGGAAGGGATCGGTGACCACCGGCTTGAACGGGGTGACGGGACCGCCGCTCTCCGACGCGGGCGCGGGAGCAGGCGCAGGCGTCGCGAGCTGGTGCACCTGCTGCGCCCAGGAGGGCTGTCCGCCGCCCGGGCCCTGGGTGACGGGAGTGGGCAACGGGGCCTGCGGCTGGGCCGGGGCGGGCGCAGGCGCAGGCGCCGGTGCCGGTGCCGGTGCCGGGGTCGCCTGCTGCTTGGGCAGGGCGCGGATCGCCATGGTGCCCTCGGTGCGGACCGGAGCCGCGGCGCCGGGCCGCACGGCGCGGATCGACACGGTGCTGTCGGGACGCGGCTGCGCCTCGTCGGCGGCCGGTTCGGGCGCGGCTGACGCACCGTCGGGAGACCCCCAGGAGACCCGGCGGTCCTGCTCGCCGCCGAAGCCGGACTGCCGCGAGGCGTCGGCCTGCCAGGCGGAGGAGGGCTCGCTCGGCTGCGCCGCGGGCGCCTCGACGCTGCTGACGGCGCCGGTCTCCGGTCCGGTCTCCGTACGGACGGAGGGCTCCTCGTCGAGGAAGACCGGGCCCGTCTCCTCGGCGGGCGCGGGCTGGGCGGTGGCGCCCGGCGGGGCCGGCAGCCGTTCGCCGTCGGACGGCGCGGGGCGGCTGGTGCCGGGGACCCAGGCCGCACCGTTCCAGTACCGGACATATCCGGGAATGGACGGGTCGGGGTAGTAGCCTTCGCGGGGCCTGTCGTCACCGGGGGCCGGGGTTGGGGCGCTCATGTCCGTCGTCCCGTATCTGCTCGGGGGTCTTGTTGTGGCCTCTACGTCTATCAGACCACCGCGCCCGCCCGCGCCGCTCCGCCGTTACGGACCACTATCCGGGCATTCGCGGAGCCCGGAAAAAAACTTCGGCGAACTCGCGTAATGCCGCGGCCACATCGGCCTCTCACCTTGTACGGGCCCGCTCCAGGACCCGTACAGGCGAGAGGAAGCGCACGACATGCACTCCGTGGTGGAACGCGAACTAGAGCTGAAGCTGGTGTTGTCGCCCGAGCGAAGCATCCCCGTCCCGGCCCGGCTGACGTACCGGACAAACGACCCCTACGCCGTGCACATCACCTTCCACGTCGGGTCCGACCACCCGGTCAACTGGACGTTCGCGCGCGAACTGCTGGTGGAGGGCGTGTTCCGGCCGTGCGGGCACGGGGACGTGCGGGTGTGGCCGACGAAGGTGGACGGACGCAGTGTCGTGCTGATGGCGCTGACCTCGCCGGACGGCGACGCGCTGCTGGAAGCGCCGACCGCGCAGGTCTCGGCCTGGCTGGAGCGGACCCTGCGGGCGGTCCCGCCGGGCTCTGAGGCCGAGCGGCTCGGCATCGACGCCGGCCTGGCCGAGCTGCTCACGCCCACCCCGGCCGACGACCTCTACCTGCGCGACCCGTGGGGGTCGGACGAGTCGGACGGCCAGTGAGGGGTGACCGGTGAGGGGTGATCAGAACAGCTTGCCGGGGTTGAGCAGGCCGAGCGGGTCGAAGGCGGCCTTGACCGCCTGCTGCACCTCGACGCCCACGGGGCCGAGTTCGCGGGCCAGCCACTCCTTCTTCAGGACGCCGACGCCGTGTTCACCGGTGATGGTGCCGCCGAGTTCCAGGCCGAGCGCCATGATCTCGTCGAAGGACTCGCGGGCCCGGCGGCCCTCGTCCGCGTCCTGGGCGTCGAAGCAGACGGTGGGGTGCGTGTTGCCGTCGCCCGCGTGGGCGCAGACGCCGATGGTCAGCGCGTACTTCTCGGCGATCCGCTCGACGCCTTCGAGGAGTTCGCCGAGCTTCGAGCGCGGCACGCACACGTCGTCGATCATCGTGGTGCCCTTGACCGCTTCGAGCGCGGTGAGGGAGAGGCGCCGTGCCTGGAGCAGGAGTTCGGACTCCGCGGCGTCCTCGGCGGGCACGACCTGGGTGGCGCCCGCGGCCTCGCACAGGGCGCCGACGGCGGCGAGGTCGGCGGCCGGGTCCGGGGTGTCGAAGGCGGCCAGGAGCAGGGCCTCGGTGGTCTCCGGGAGTCCCATGTTCGCCATCGCGTTGACGGCCTTGACCGTCGTACGGTCCATGAGTTCGAGGAGTGACGGGACGTGGCCGCCCTCCATGATCCGGCAGACGGCGTCGCAGGCGGCCGCGGCGGAGCCGAACTCGGCGGCGAGCACCAGCTGTTGGGGCGGCTGCGGCTTGAGCGCGAGGGTCGCCTTCACCACGATGCCGAGGCTGCCCTCGGAGCCGACGAAGAGGCGGGTGAGGTCGTAGCCCGCGACGCCCTTGGCGGTGCGCCGGCCGGTGGACAGCAGGCGGCCGTCGGCGAGGACGACGTCGAGTCCGAGCACGTACTCCGCCGTCACCCCGTACTTCACGCAGCACAGGCCGCCCGAGGCCGTGCCGATGTTCCCGCCGATGGTGCACATCTCCCAACTGGACGGGTCCGGCGGGTAGTAGAGGCCGTGCTCGTTGACCGCGCGGGACAGCGTCGCGTTGATGACGCCCGGCTCGACGACCGCGATCCGGTCGACCGGGCTGATCTCCAGGATGCGGTCCATCTTGGTGAGGGAGAGCACGACGCAGCCGTCGCTGGCGTTGGCCGCGCCCGACAGGCCCGTGCGGGCGCCCTGCGGGACGACCGGGACGCGCAGCGCGGTGGCCGTGCGCATGACGTGCTGGACCTGTTCGACCGTGCGGGGCAGGACGACGGCGGCCGGGGCGCCCGCGTCGCAGAAACTCGCCATGTCGTGCGCGTAGGAGGCGGTGATGTCGGGATCGGTGACGATCGCCTCGGCGGGCAGCCCGTCGCCGAGCAGTTCGATGAGGGTGCGGCTCATGATCACAGCCTCGCACTCGGGGCCATCGGTGTGAACCCGTCTGTGGCCTCCACCGTGCGCTCTTCGTATTGACGCACAGTATGCGCCATGGAGATCGCCGAGAACGCCGAGGACGTCCAGACCTCCGCGCAGGCCGTGGCGCCCGTGCCGGAGCCCGTCGCCGCCCCACGCCGCCGCTCCCCCGCCGTGCGGCGCGCGGTCGTCGCCGCCGTCACCGGGTGCGCCGTGCTCGGCGGTGTGCTGGTGCTGCTGCCGGACGAGGAGAGCAGGCCCGCGCCGCTGCCCGGTCCGGCCGGGCGGGCGGTGATCGCGGCCGCCGTCGGGGCGCCGGCCGCGCTGCCGGATCTGACCGCGCTGATCGGGGAACGTGAGGCGCGGGTGCGCACGCATCCGCGGGACGGTCTGTCGTGGGCGGCGCTCGGGGCCGCCTACGTGGAGCGGGGCTCGCGGACCGCGCGGACCGACGACTTCCCCAGGGCCGATCGGGCGCTGCGCAGTTCGCTCGCCGCGCGACCGAAGGGGAACGTCGAGGCGCTCGACGGGCTCGCCGCCCTCGCGGCCGCCCGGGGCGACTGGCGCGGCGCCCGGGAGTACGGCGAGGCCGCGGTGAAGCTGGCGCCGAAGCGCTGGTCGTCGTACGTCTCGCTGGTCGACGGCTACCGCGGTACGGGCGACTACAAGGCCGCGGACCGCACCCTGGAGAAGCTGTCCGGGCTCTCCTCGGGCGCCGGTACCGCGGTGACGCTGCGCACGGCGGCCGTGTACGGGGACCGGGGCTGGCGGGAGGACGCCGCCGCGGTGCTCGTCGACGCGTCGGCGCGGGCCGGTACCCCGGCGGAGCGGGCCGCGCTGTTGCAGCGGGGCGGGGACCTCGCCTGGGACCGCGGGGAGCCGGCCGACGCGCTGCGGCACCAGGACGCCGCGCTCGCCGCCGATCCTTCCTGTCACGGGGCGCTCGCCGGGCGGGCCAGGGCGCTGGCCTCGCTGGGGCGCACCGCGGAGGCCGTGAAGGCGTATCAGCTGGCGCTGGCCAAGCGGCCCGAGCCGCAGTACGCGCTGGAGCTGGGCGAGCTGTTCGAGTCGCTGGGCGATGAGCGGGCCGCCGGTGCGCAGTACGCGGCGCTGCGGGCGCGGGTCGCCGCGCAGCGGGCGCACGGGGTGGACGACGCGCTCGTCCTCGGGCGGTTCGAGGCCGATCACGGAGACCCGGAGGCGGCCGTGGCGCGGCTGCGGGCGGAGTGGTCACGCGCGCCGGGGATCGCTGTCGCGGACGCGCTGGGGTGGGCCTATCACCGGGCCGGGGACGAGGATGCCGCGCACTGGTTCTTGCGGCGGGCCACCGATCGGCAGAAGGGCGGGACGGTGCGCAATGCTTCGTACTCATACCATCTCGGGGCCGTGGAGCGGGAGTTGGGGCTGTACGGGGCGGCTCGGCGGCATCTCGGGGAGGCGTTGCGCATCAATCCCGGGTTCTCGCCGTTGTACGGGCCCGAGGCCCAGGAGGCCCTGGACGCGCTGGGCTCACCGCCCGAGGGGGGCGTCCCGCAGATGTGGCCCCCGAAGCCGGCTCCGGCGCCCGCCAGGGCGCAGGCCGCGCCCAAGCGCCGCTGAGGGTTCGGTTCCGGGGCGAGTGCGGCTCTCGTCGTGGCTGGTCGCGCAGTTCCCCGCGCCCCTGAAGGCATGCGCTGCGCGCAGCCTTCCCCCTGGATGCCGCAGTGTCTCAGGGGCGCGGGGGAACCCCGTGATTACAGGTTGCCGCGCTTTTCCTGCTCCCTTTCGATCGCCTCGAACAGGGCCTTGAAGTTGCCCTTGCCGAAGCCCATCGAGCCGTGGCGTTCGATCATCTCGAAGAAGACGGTCGGCTTGTCCTGGACCGGCTTGGTGAAGATCTGGAGCAGGTAGCCGTCCTCGTCGCGGTCGACGAGGATCTTCAGCTCGCGCAGCGTCTCGACGGGGACGCGGGTCTCGCCCGCCCACTCGCCGAGGGTGTCGTAGTACGAGTCGGGGGTGTCCAGGAACGAGACGCCCGCGGCGCGCATGGCGCGGACGGAGGCGACGATGTCGTTCGTGGCGAGCGCGATGTGCTGGACGCCCGCGCCGCCGTAGAACTCCAGGTACTCGTCGATCTGGGACTTCTTCTTGGCGATGGCGGGCTCGTTGATCGGGAACTTGACCTTGAGGGTGCCGTCCGCGACGACCTTGGACATCAGCGCCGAGTACTCGGTCGCGATGTCGTCGCCGACGAACTCCTTCATGTTCGTGAAGCCCATGACCTTGTTGTAGAAGGCCACCCACTCGTTCATCTTGCCGAGCTCGACGTTGCCGACGCAGTGGTCGACGGCCTGGAAGGTGCGCTTGGCCGGCGGCTCCACGATCGGGGCGGCCGCGACGAAGCCGGGGAGGTACGGGCCGTCGTAGCCGGTGCGCTCGACGAGGGTGTGGCGGGTCTTGCCGTACGTGGCGATGGCGGCCCGGACCACGGTGCCGTGCTCGTCCTTCGACTCGTACGGCTCGACGATGCCGCGGGCGCCGTGCTCGACGGCATAGGCGTACGCGGCGCGCGCGTCCGGCACCTCGATGGCGAGGTCGACGACGCCGTCGCCGTGTGCCGCGACGTGCTCCTCCAGGAAGTGGCCCCAGTCGGTAGTGGCCTTGATGACGGAGGTGAGGACGAAGCGGGCGGAGCCGTTGGTGAGGACGTACGAAGCGGTCTCGCGGCTGCCGTTCTCCGGTCCGGAGTAGGCGACGAGCTTCATGCCGAAGGCGGTGGAGTAGTAGTGCGCGGCCTGCTTGGCGTTGCCGACGGCGAAGACGACCGCGTCCATTCCCTTCACCGGGAAGGGGTCGGCCTCGCGCGCGGTGCTGGGAGTGTGGGCTGCTGTCTCAGTCATGTCTGGAGGCTCCCGCCGTTCCACAAGGTGCGCAATAGTTTGCGTATTCGCTGGGCAATCTGACCAGTGCGGGGCCGATATCGGCGGGCTTTGTGTACAGGGTGACCACTGCGGAGGCGGGCATGGGGATCGATCAGCTGGACGGCCGGATCATCGTGCTGCTCGCGCGCGAGCCGCGGATCGGGGTCCTGGAGATGTCCCGGCGGCTGGGGGTGGCGCGCGGCACCGTGCAGGCGCGGCTGGACCGGCTTACCTCGAACGGAGTCATCCGCGGATTCGGTCCGCAGGTGGACCCGGCGGCGCTCGGCTACCCGGTCACCGCGTTCGCCACGCTGGAGATCCGGCAGGGGCAAGGAGCCGACGTCAGGGCGCACTTGGGCGGTGTCCCCGAGGTGCTGGAGCTGCACACGACGACCGGCAGCGGGGACATGCTGTGCCGGCTGGTGGCGCGCTCCAACGCGGATCTTCAGCGGGTGATCGACCTGGTTGTCGGTTTTGATGGCATCGTCCGGGCTTCCACCGCGATCGTCATGGAGAACCCCGTTCCGCTGCGCGTCATCCCGCTGGTGGAGCAGGCGTCGGGCGACTCCTGACGTGGGGCCGCCGGGAGATTCCCGGCGGCTGTACGTACAGCGCCCGGCGCGAGGCGCGATGAACTTCTGGGACTATCTCGGCAGCCATCACCAGCAGCTGCTGTTCGACGCGTACCAGCACGCCAGCGAGGTCTTCCAGTGCATGGTGCTGGCGACCGTGATCGGCGCGCTGATCGGCGTGATCACGTACCGCAGCGACTGGGCGGGCAACCTGGCCACCTCGGCGACCTCCACCATCCTGACCATCCCCTCGCTGGCCCTGCTCGGTCTGCTCATCCCGGTGGTCGGCATCGGTGTGGCGCCGACCGTCATCGCGCTGACCCTGTACGGGCTGCTGCCGATCGTGCGGAACGCGATCGTGGGCCTGCGCGGTGTCGACCCGCAGCTGATCGACGCGGCCAAGGGCATCGGGATGTCCCGGATGGCCCGGCTGGTGCGGGTGGAGCTGCCGCTGGCGTGGCCGCCGATCCTGACCGGCATCCGGGTCTCCACGCAGATGCTGATGGGCATCGCCGCGATCGCCGCCTACGCCTCCGGTCCCGGCCTCGGCAACGAGATTTTCCGCGGGATCGCCTCGCTGGGCAGCAAGAACGCACTGAACCAGGTACTCGCCGGGACCCTCGGCATCATCATCCTCGCCCTGCTCTTCGACGCCGTGTACGTCCTGATCGGGCGGCTGACCATCCCGAGGGGGATCCGTGTCTGAGACCACCCCGACCACGCCCGCCCAGCCGACCATGCCCGCCGGCGAACCGGCCCCGGCGCCGAAGACCTCCGGCGCCAGCATCGAGCTGGAGAACCTCACCAAGATCTACCCGGGCAACCCCAACCCGGCCGTCGACAACGTCAACATGGAGATCAAGGCCGGCGAACTCATCATCTTCGTCGGGCCCTCCGGGTGCGGTAAGTCCACCACCCTGAAGATGATCAACCGGCTGATCGAGCCGACGAGCGGCCGGATCAAGATCGGCGGCGAGGACGTCACCGACATGGACCCGGTGAAGCTGCGCCGCAAGGTCGGCTACGCGATCCAGTCCTCCGGGCTCTTCCCGCACATGACGGTCGCCCAGAACATCGCCCTCGTACCGAAGATGGTCGGCTGGTCGAAGTCGAAGGTCTCGGCGCGGGTGGAGGAGATGCTCGACCTCGTCGGGCTCGACGCGGGCGAGTTCCACAACCGCTACCCGCGCCAGCTCTCCGGCGGTCAGCAGCAGCGCGTCGGCGTGGCCCGCGCGCTGGCCGCCGACCCGCCGGTCCTGCTGATGGACGAGCCGTTCGGCGCCGTCGACCCGATCACCCGTGACCACCTCCAGGACGAGCTGATCCGGCTCCAGCACGAGCTGCACAAGACGATCGTGTTCGTCACCCACGACTTCGACGAGGCGATCAAGCTCGGCGACCGGATCGCGGTGCTGCGCGAGCACTCGCACATCGCCCAGTTCGACACCCCGGAGGCAATCCTCACCAACCCGGCCGACGACTTCGTCTCCGGGTTCGTGGGCGCGGGCGCGGCGCTGAAGCGGCTCAACCTCAGCCGCGTACGCGACGTGGAGGTCACCGACTATCCGACGGTGAGCGTCGACGACCCGCTCCAGGACATCTTCAACAAGCTGCGCGCGGCCGGCACCAACGAACTGCTGCTGCTCGACCGGCGCGGCCGCCCCTACAAGTGGCTGCGGCGCGGCGACCTGATGCGCGCCAAGGGCTCGCTGGCCCGCGCGGGCACCCTGGTCCACGACACGGTGACGTACGACGCGACGCTGCGCGACGCGCTTGAGGCGGTCCTCACCGACAACGCGGGCCGGGTCGCGGTCACCGGCCGGCGCGGCGAGTACGAGGGCGTCGTCGACATGGAGACGCTCATGAACTCCGTGCACGAACTCCTGGAGGCCGACCGCCTGGAGGCCATCGAGAGCCAGCACGAGCTGGAGGAGACCCGCGCCCAGCAGACGCAGGCGGAGCAGGAGGGCACCACGGCCCCGGACGGGGAGGCGCAGGCGTGAGTGAGACTCCGTCCGGCAAGCACCGCAAGGGCGCGCCCCCGAAGGGGACGCGGCCCGACGGCGAACACGAGGTCATGGGCCTCGCGTTCCGCGACGACGGCGAGGACGCCACCGACCGGGAGGCGACACCGCCCGCGGCACGGGAACCGCGCCGCCTCACCTGGCAGAAGCTGACGTTCCTGCCGCTGCTGGTGGCGGTGGTGCTGCTGATCACCTGGCTGTGGTTCCGCAACGCCGACCTCGACACCATCTCGAAGAACGCGCTCTCCGACGGCCAGGTCTGGAAGGACCTCAAGCAGCACATCGAGCTGACCGTCATCTCCACGTTCTTCGTGCTGATCATCGCGATCCCGCTGGGGATCCTGCTGACCCGCAAGATGTTCCGCAAGGCGACGCCGTTCGCGCTCGCCCTCGCCAACATGGGGCAGGCCACCCCGGCGATCGGTCTGCTGGCCCTGCTGGTGATCTGGCTGGGCACCGGGCAGCGGTCCGCACTGATCGGCATCATCATCTACGCGATCCTGCCGGTGCTCTCCAACACGATCGCGGGCCTGAAGGCCAACGACCCGACCCTCATGGAGGCGGCGCGCGGCATCGGCATGTCGCCCGCGATGGTGCTGGCCCGGGTGGAGCTGCCGCTGGCGGTGCCGCTGATCCTGGCCGGGGTGCGCACCGCGCTCGTCCTCAACGTCGGCACGGCCACCCTCGCGGTGTTCGGCGGCGGCGGGGGCCTCGGCACGCTCATCCAGGCCGGCATCACCAATCAGCGCATGCCGATCCTGCTGCTCGGCTCCATCCTGACGATCGCGCTCGCGCTGCTGGTGGACTGGCTGGCGTCGCTGGCCGAGGTGCTGCTCAGCCCGCGCGGACTGGAGGCGCGAACATGAAGCACCGCGTACGCGTGACCGTGGCGGCGGCCGCCGGGCTCGCCCTGCTCGCCGGGTGCGGGCTGACCAGCGGCAGCCCGATGGTCGACGACGTCTCCCCCGGCTCCATCGGCAAGGGCGAACCGCTCAAGGGCGCCGACCTCGTCGTCACCTCCAAGGAGTTCACCGAACAGCTCGTCCTCGGCGCGATCATGGGCATCGCCTTCCAGGCGGCCGGCGCCGACGTCATCGACCGCACCGGCATCCAGGGCTCGGTCGGCGCCCGCGAGGCCATCAAGTCCGGCGACGCCGACGCCATGTACGAGTACACGGGCACCGCCTGGATCACGTACCTCGGCAACTCCGATCCGATCACCGACCCGCAGAAGCAGTGGCAGGCAGTGAAGGACGCGGACGCCAAGAACGGCATCACGTGGCTGCCGCCCGCCCCGCTGAACAACACCTACGCGCTCGCCATGAACCAGGCCAACTTCAAGAAGTACGGCACGAAGACCCTCTCCGAGGTCGCCGCGCTCGCGAAGTCCGACCCGAAGGCCGTCACGGTCTGCGTGGAGAGCGAGTTCGCCAACCGGGCCGACGGTCTGCGGGGCATGGAGAAGACGTACGGGATGAGCATCCCCGCGTCGAACATCACGCAGATGGACAGCGGCATCATCTACACGCAGGTGCAGAAGGGCAGTTGCACCTTCGGCGAGGTGTACACCACCGACGGCCGCATCAGGTCGATGAACCTCCAGGTCATGGAGGACGACAAGCACTTCTTCCCGAACTACAACGCGGCTCCGGAGATCAACTCCAAGGCGTTCGAGAAGTATCCGAAGATGGCCGATGTCCTCGACCCGATCTCGAAGAAGCTGACCAACGCGGTCGCCCAGGACCTCAACGCCAAGGTCGACGTGGACGGCGACGACCCGCACCAGGTGGCCCTGGACTGGATGGTGAAGGAGGGCTTCGTGAAGGAGGGCGGCGACTAGACGCGGATACGGTTCAGCACGTCGGGACCGAGCCGGACTTCTTCTCCAGGTCCGTCAGCGCGGTGACCGCGCCCTTGAGCGTGGTCACCGGGATCAGCCGCATCGACTTCGGCGCCGATGCCTTGGCGTCCGCGCACTCCGCCTTCGGTACGAGGAAGATCGTGGCGCCGTCGCGGTCGGCGGCCTGCACCTTCATCGAGACGCCACCGACGGCGCCGACCTTGCCGTTCTCGTCGATCGTGCCGGTGCCCGCGATGGACTTGCCGCCGGTCAGGTCGCCGCCGCTGCCGTCGCCGTCGAGCATGTCGACGATGCCGAGCGAGAACAGCAGGCCCGCGCTGGGGCCGCCGACGTCGCCGAGCTGGAGGGTGACCCGGACGTCCTTGCTCGCGTCGCCGAGGTAGGCGAGCGCGGCCTCGGTGGCGGCGTCCTGGGAGCCCTTCATCTCCTGCTGGTTGTGCTTCTCGATCTCCTTGGTGGAGTCGCCCGCCGGGTACACGGCGTCCCGCGGCATGACCGCGCGGTCGTCCCGGAACCAGCTGTCGACCACGTCCGAGAGGTGGATCGAGGCGTCGGGGCCCGTCGCCAGGATCGTCACCGCGCGCAGCTGGCCGCTGGTGTCGCGGGTGCCGGCGCCGGAGATCTTGATCACCGGCTTGCCGTCCGACGTCCCCAGTACGTTCGTCGTGGGGCCCGGCTGGGCGACCGAGAACGGGAGCGGGGCCAGGGCGGTGATCGCGAGCAGCGCGATCACCGGGAGCGCGCAGAGGGCGAGGGCCTTGGGTCGGCTGAGGCGATTGAGCACGGCCCCAATCTAACGCGACCGGCGATCGACCTTCGTCCGCGGCTCCGGTGGCCGCTTCTCGCGCAGTTCCCCGCGCCCCTGAAACGAGCTCCGCTCGTCCAGGGGCGCGGGGAACTGCGCGGCCAGCCACGACGAGAGCCGCGGACGAAAACCGGTCAGCGCAGGGCGTCCGAGACCTCTCGGGCGGCGTCCAGGACGCGGGGGCCGACGCGTTCGGGGACGGCGTCGGCCAGCATGACGACGCCGACACTGCCCTCCACCCCGCTCACCCCGAGAAGGGGCGCCGCCGCGCCACTGGCCCCGGCCTCCAGCTCACCGTGGGTCAGGGTGTAGCCGGTCTCGGGCAGCACCCCCTGCCGGGCGCCGAGGATGGCGCGCCCGGCGGCCCCCCGGTCCAGCGGGTGCCGGAAGCCGGTGCGGTACGCCACGTGATAGTCGGTCCAGGTCGGCTCCACGACAGCGACCGCAAGGGCTTCCGTACCGTCGACCAGCGTCAGATGAGCCGTCGCCCCGATGTCCTCGGCGAGCGAGCGCAACGCCGGCAGCGCGGCCTCCCGCACCAGCGGATGCACCTGCCGCCCCAGGCGGAGGACGCCGAGCCCGACCCGGGCGCGGCCACCCAGATCACGGCGGACGAGAGCGTGCTGCTCAAGCGTGGCGAGCAGACGGTAGACGACCGTGCGGTTGACGCCGAGCTTGTTGGAGAGCTCGGTCACGGTCAGCCCGTGGTCGGTGTCGGCGAGCAGTTTGAGGACGCGCAGTCCCCGGTCGAGCGTCTGGGAGGTCTCCGCGGTCACGACGCCCACTCCTTAGTGGTGAGGGTCGGCGGTCCCTGCCCGGCGGTCGCGCCGCCGGTCCCGTGGCGACGCGCGTCAGAGGCCGCCGGTCGGATATCAGGCGCTGGGCTGCATACGGCTGCATGCGACCACTTCTGCGTACGTTCCACATTCCGTGCGTACCGGCTGCGCTCCGCGGCGGCGCTGCCACGGGGCGTGTGCGTCCCCGGAATCTAGCGAGATCGTCCCGCTGAGCGGAAGACTCCGTCCAGAATCCGGTCAGCCGGAAGCCGGACTTGTGAGCGATTGCCCGCACTTGCCACCCGGGTTTGCCGCGACCGCGTTCACACCCGGGTTCACCGCGTCCCGGTTCACTGCATCCGGGTCGCCCACTCCTGGACCTTGGTGATCCGCTGCCGCAGCTGCCCGGCGGTGGCCTCGGCGCTCGGCGGGCCGCCGCAGACCCGGCGCAGCTCGGTGTGGATGACGCCGTGCGGCTTGCCGCTCTGATGCACGTACGCGCCGACCATCGTGTTGAGCTTCTTGCGCAGCTCCATCATCTCCTTGTGGGAGACGACGGGCCGCCGCTCGGCGGGCAGCTCCAGGAGGTCGGCCTCGGTGTCGGGCTTCTTCTTGCTGTGCGCGATCTGCCGGGCCTGCCGCTTCTGGAGGAGCAGCTGCACCTGGTCGGGTTCGAGCAGGCCGGGGATGCCGAGGTAGTCCTGCTCCTCCTCGCTGCCGGGGTGGGCCTGCATGCCGAACTCGGCGCCGTCGTAGAGGACGCGGTCGAAGACGGCCTCGGACTCCAGGGCCTCGAAGGAGAACTGCTCCTGCTCGCCGGTGTCCTCGTCCTCCTGCTTGTTCGCCTCGTCCATCTCCTTCTCGGACTCGGCGTAGGGGTCCTCCTCCCCCTCCTTCTTCGGCTTGTCGAGGACGTGGTCGCGCTCGACCTCCATCTCGTTGGCATGGCCGAGCAGGTCGGGGACGGTCGGAAGGAAGACGGAGGCGGTCTCGCCGCGCCTGCGCGAGCGCACGAAACGGCCCACGGCCTGCGCGAAGAAGAGCGGGGTGGAGATGGTGGTGGCGTACACGCCGACCGCGAGACGCGGGACGTCGACGCCTTCCGACACCATGCGGACGGCGACCATCCAGCGGTCCTCGCTCGCGCTGAAGTCGTCGATCCGCTTCGAGGCGCCGGTGTCGTCGGACAGCACGACGGTCGCCTTGGTGCCGGTGATCTCGCGGATCAGCTTGGCGTAGGCGCGGGCCTGCTCCTGGTCGGAGGCGATGACGAGGGCGCCCGCGTCCGGGATGCCCTTCCTGACCTCGGTGAGCCGGGCGTCGGCGGCGCGCAGCACGCTCGGCATCCACTCGCCGCGCGGGTCGAGGGCGGTGCGCCACGCCTGGCTGACGGCGTCCTTGGTCATCGGCTCGCCGAGCCGGGCCGCGATCTCGTCACCGGCCTTGGTGCGCCAGCGCATCTGGCCGCTGTAGCTGAGGAATATCACCGGCCGGACGACGCCGTCGGCGAGCGCGCTGCCGTAGCCGTAGGTGTAGTCGGCCGAGGAACGGCGGATGCCGTCGTTGCCCTCCTCGTACTGGACGAAGGGGATCGGGTTGGTGTCGGACCGGAACGGCGTACCGGTCAGCGCGAGGCGCCGGGTGGCGGGCTCGAAGGCCTCCAGGCACGCCTCGCCCCAGGACTTGGAGTCGCCGGCGTGGTGGATCTCGTCGAGGATGACGAGCGTCTTGCGCTGCTCGCTGCGGTTGCGGTGCAGCATCGGGCGCACGCCGACACCCGCGTACGTGATGGCGACGCCGTCGTACTCCCTGCTGAGCGGGCCCGCGCTGTACTCCGGGTCCAGCTTGATGCCGACGCGCGCGGCCGCCTCCGCCCACTGCTTCTTCAGGTGCTCGGTCGGCGCGACCACGGTCACCTGCTGCACGACGTGGTGGTGCAGCAGCCAGGAGGCGAGGGTGAGCGCGAAGGTGGTCTTGCCGGCGCCCGGGGTCGCGACCGCGAGGAAGTCGCGGGGCTGCTCCTGGATGTACCGCTCCATCGCCCCCTGCTGCCAGGCACGCAGCTTGTTGGCCGTGCCCCAGGGGGCGCGGCCGGGGAAGGCGGGTGAGAGGTGGCTGGACGGGGTCGGGGCGGCGGTGGGTGCGGTGCTGGGGGCGTCGTTGGCGGTGGTCACGGTCTCCGGCTCGGCAGATCGGGGGCGTATGACAACCGGTCCACCCTACCGGTGGCGAGGTTGACGTTTCCGCCTCACCAGGCCGGGCGGGCGCAGGTTGGGACGTGCGTCACAGATCAACTCCCCGCATTTCACCGGTAGTCAGCCGGCGGTCACCGGCGCGTCCTCGCCGGTCGCGGGGGCCCGCAGCCGCGTCGCCACGGCCACGCCGATCAGCGCGACGGCCGCCATCGGCAGGAACACGGCGACGAACGCGGCCGGGTGCGCGCCGCCCGCGCCCTGGGCCACCCCGTGGCCGACCGCTCCCCCGCCGAGGGCCGCGAAGGCGGCGCCGCCCGCCGCGAGCAGCAGGGTGTTGGAGAGGCCGTCGGAGATCTGGAGGGCGGCGGAGTTCGTGCCCGCCTCCTCGGGGGCGGACAGCTGGAGCAGCAGCACGCTGGTGGCGGAGGTCACGATGCCCATGCCCAGGCAGCCGTACGCCCAGGCCACCGCGGTCAGCCACACCGGTACGTCGTCGAGCAGGACCAGCGGCACGGTGGCGATGGCAGCGGCGACCAGCACCATGCCGACGGCCGCGAGCCGCTCGCGGTGCGGCTCCATGCGGGGCCTGGCCTGCGCCCACGAGCCGATCGCCCAGGTGGCGCCGCCCGCGGCGAGCGAGAGCCCGGCCAGCGTCGGGGAGACGCCCCGCTGGGTGACGAGCATCAGCGGCACGAACGACTCGGCCGCGATGAACGAGCCCGCCGCGATCCCGCGCAGCAGCACCACGGAGGGCAGTCCGCGCACGGCCCGGTAGGTGCCGCGCGGCAGCAGTCCGAGCACGGACGGTACGAGGAGGGCGGCTCCGGCGAGGCCCGGCAGGACGGAGAGCGGGCGCAGGTCCTGGGCCGCGTACTGGATCAGTCCCGCGCCGGCCGAGATGCCGAACGCGAGCCGGATCCGGCGCCGCTCGAACGGCTCCGGCGCCCGGCCCTCGGGCGATCCGCCCGCCTGCCGCCGAATGTGCGGCAGGGCGAGCCCGAGAGGTGCCAGGACCAGGACCGGGATGCCGAGGAAGACCCAGCGCCAGCCGAGGTGCTGGGTGACGGCCCCGGCCGCCAGCGGCCCCACGACCGACGGCACGACCCAGGCCGCCGCGAACGCCGCCAGGATCGCGGGGCGCAGCCGCGCCGGGTAGGCCCGGCTGACGACGACGTACAGCGCGACGATGACGAGCCCGCCGCCGAGGCCCTGCACGGCGCGGCCCACGATGAACGTCCACATGTTCGCCGCGGTCCCGGCCAGCAGGAGCCCCGCCGCGAACGCCCCGATCCCGGCGCCGACGGGCCCGAGCGGCCCGCGCCGGTCGGCCCACTGCCCGGCGAGGACCATGCCGAAGAGGCTGGTGGTGAAGTACGCGGAGAACGCGAAGGCGTACAGCGCCACCCCGTCCAGGTCCCGCGCGGCGACCGGCATCGCGGTCCCGACGGCGGTCGCCTCGAAGGCGATGAGCACGATGACCGTGACGATGCCGATGCTCAGCGCGCGATACCCGCGCCCGAGCACGCCGCCTCGGTCGGGGTCGGGAACTGCGGTGTCCGGGGCTGCGGGGCCGGCGTCGTCGAGAGCGGTCATGCCGATCAGCGTAAGAGGCAAAACCCCACCTGACCCCTGTCCGGAGTCGGTCCCGCCCTGGTCCCTTGGTCCTACGCCCGTCCATTCATGAACGGCGTGTGGCAGTCCCGTTGCGGGGCGCGCGGAACCCTTGAGGCGGGCGGGGGCACGCTCTACGGTCGAGGACATCAGCAAGAGCTTGGCCGTATGCCCGAGTGGCTTAGGGATTCGCCTGCAAAGCGAAGCACACCGGTTCGATTCCGGTTACGGCCTCTGAAGAGGAACCCCGGCACCTGACAAGGTGCCGGGGTTCTTCCGTACTCAGCCCGCTACGAGGATCACGCCTCCGCCGACGACGATCACGGCGAAGACGACGAACGCGAGCACGAAGAGCAGCAGCTTCCCCGGGGACGGGGCGGGCTCGTAGGCCCGGGGCTGCTGCGATTCGGGATCGGGCGGCGTCACGACTGGGGCTCCATCACCGGTGCCGGGTCCGGGGTCACCACCGCTGCCTGGGGGCGGATCGGGAGGCGGTTGACCGGGCGGCCCGTCGCCGCGCGGACCGCCGAGGCGACCGCGGCCGGGGAGGCGACCACCGGGGCCGCGCTCGCCGCCTTCGCGCCGAAGGGGGCCACCACGTCGCGCTCCTCCACGAGCTTCACGATGCGGATGTCCGGGGCGTCCAGCGACGTGGGCAGCGCGTAGCCCGTCAGGTCGGGGCGGCGCACGATGCCCTTCGGGGTGCGCAGGTTCTCGGTGAGGGCCGCGCCGACGCCCTGGGTGACGCCCGCCTCGATGCGGGCGGCGAGCTGGCCGGGGTTGAGGATGCGGCCGACGTCCTGGGCCACGGCGAGTTCGACGACCCGGACCGAGCCGATCTCGATGTCGACGTCCACGACCGCGCGGATCGCGCAGAAGGCGAGGCCGACGAAGGCGTCGCCCTGGCCCTGCGCGTCCAGCGGCTCGGTCGGGTGCGGGCGGCACTGGGCCGTCGCCCACAGCTCCTTGCCGTCCATGGCCTCCTGGACCGTGGTGGACAGCACACCGTCGTACGAGGTGATCTTGCCGTCGGCGATCTGGAGCAGCTCCGTGGACATCCCGAACTTGTGGGCCAGGGGCTGGAGGAGCTGGGTGCGGACCATCTTCGCGGCACGTTCGACCGCGCCGCCGGAGACCCAGGTGTGGCGGCCGCGGCAGCCGGGGCCCGCTGGGGGCTGGTCGGTGTCGACGGGGGCCACGTGGACCTCGTCGATACCGAGCGTGTCCTGGACGATCTGGCGGGCCAGCGTCGAGAAGCCCTGGCCGGTCTCGACGGCCGCGCAGATGACGGTGGCGACGCCGTCGTGGACCTTGACCGTGGCCGTGGAGACCTCGTCGGCGCCCTCGGCGCCGAGCATGTGGACCATGCCGATGCCGTAGCCGACCCCGCGCCGGACCGCGCCGGGCTCGCCCGCGCCCTCGGGGCCGCCGGGCAGCAGCCAGTCCTCCTCGGGGGTGTCCTTGGGCAGCGCGGGAAGCGGGAACTCCCGTACGGCGTCGAGGAGTTCGGCCACCGGCGCCGGGCAGGTCACCGTCTGGCCGGTGGGCAGCACGTCACCGGTCGCGAGGACGTTGCGCATGCGCAGCTCGGCCGGGTCGACGCCGGTCTTCTTCGCCAGCTTGTCCATCTGCGCCTCGTAGGCGGCGCAGACCTGCATGGCACCCTCGCCCCGGACATGCCCGGACGGCGGGTTGTTGGTGCGCACCGCCCAGCCCTCGATCGAGGCGTGCGGGACGACGTAGGGGCCGCAGGCGAAGGCGACGGCCGCCGCGAGCGCGTCCGACGACGTGTCCGCGTAGGCGCCCGCGTCCAGCAGGATCTGCGCCTCCACCTTCACCAACTTGCCCTCGGCGTCGGCGTGGTGACGGTACCTCAGCAGCGTCGGGTGGCGGTGCGGGTGGCCGAGGAAGGACTCCTCGCGGGTCGCCGTCAGCTTGACCGGGCAGCCCGTGTGCAGGGCCAGCAGGCCCAGTGGCAGATGGAAGCTCGGGTCCTCGCGGTCGCCGGTCGCGCCGGGCACCCCGGTGACGACGACCTTCACGCGCTCCGGCTCCAGGCCGTAGCGGGCCGCCGCCGCGTCGCGGTCGCCGTGCGGGTCGTTCGACGCGATGTACAGCTCCACGCCGCCGTCGGGGCGCGGCACGGCGAGCCCCGCCTCGGCGCCGATCGGCGCCGGGTCCTGGCGGCCGATGCGGTACAGGCCCTCGACGATGACCTCGCCCTGGACCTCGGCATCGCCGTGGACCAGCGGGATGTGCCGGACCAGATTGCCGTCGGGATGCAGGGGCTCGGCGCCGAAGGACTGCTCCGGGTCCGTGACCGGTTCGAGGATCTCGTACTCGACGATGATCGCCGCCGCGGCCATCCGGGCCGTGTCCGGGTGGTCCGCCGCGACCGCCGCGAGCGCCTCGCCGTGGTGGCGGACGACGTCGGAGGCGAAGACCGGGCGGTCCGCGGTGCGGTGGCCGGCCGGCGGGCCGCCGGGCACGTCCTCGTGCGTGACGACGGCGCGCACGCCGGGCATCTCGCGCGCGTGGGTGGTGTCGATGGAGACCACGCGGGCGTGCGCGTGGGGCGAACGCAGGATCGCCGCCCACAGGAGCCCTTCGGCCCACAGGTCGGCGGCGTAGGGGAAGGTGCCCTCCGCCTTCGCTCTGGCCTCCGCCGAGGGCAGGGTCGTGCCCAGGCCGTGCGGGATCCCCTCCGCTTCCGGGGACAGGCCCGCGGGGGCCTCGGTGGTCTCGTTCGTCACGCCTGGCCTCCGTCCTGGAACAGGTCACCACTGGCCGGTCCCGCCTGCCGCGGGATGCGGGGCTCCTCGTCCTCCTGGCCGCCCTGACCGTCCTGCTCGGCCCGGTCGGCCTGTTCGGCGGCCGCCGCGCGGGCGGACGCCCGGCGCTCGGCCGCCACCTCGCGCACCGCGTCCAGGACGCCGCGATAGCCGGAGCAGCGGCACAGGTTGCCGCAGAGCGCCTTGCGGGTCTCCAGATCGGTGGGGTCGGGATTGCCCTCCAGCAGGTCGTGCACCGTCATCGCCATGCCGGGGACGCAGAACCCGCACTGGACGGCACCGCACGCGGCCAGCGCGCGCTGCACGTCGGAGGGCTGCCCGTCCTCGGCCAGCCCTTCGACGGTACGGACTTCACTGCCCGCCGCGGTCGCCGCCGGGACCAGGCAGGAGGCGACGAGGCGGCCGTCCACCTGCACGTTGCACGCGCCGCACTCGCCCTGCGAGCAGCCGTCCTTGGCGCCCGCGAGGCCGAGGCGTTCGCGCAGCACGTACAGGAGCGACTCGCCGATCCAGGCGTCCGTGACGGGGCGGTCGGCGCCGTTGACCCGCAGCACGTAACTGGCGAGGGGGTGGTCGTCGTGGAGGGGGACGGCCGCGGGCTCGGGCTCGGCTTCCGGTTCGGGCTCGGGTTCGGCGGCCTGCTCGGGCAGGACCGTCTCCTCGTCCGCCGGGGCGGCGGGCCGCTCCGCGGTCTCGGGCTCCTCGACGGCCGGCTCGGGCTGCTCGTCCACGGCCGGTTCGGGCTCCGGCTCGGGCTCGGGCTCCTCGGCAGGCGCGTCCGGCACGGGGGCGGGCGCCTCCTGGGCCCAGGCCCGCGCGGACACCTCGGGCTCGGGCTGCGGCTCGGGCTCCGGTGCCTGCGGCTCCGGGGCGGGGTCCTGCGCCCAGTCCTGCGTCGCCCACGGCGCGGGCGCGCCGCCCGGCAGGGTCGCGGGCGGCATCCGGTCGGCCCACTGGGAGGCCAGCGCGGAGGTCGTGAACTCCCCCGACTCGTCGGGGAGTTCACCGCCCGCGACGGGGATCGACCACTGCCCGGTCTGCCCCTGCGCGGCCTCGGCGACACCGCCGGCGTACGGATCCTGGCTGCCGGCCTCGGGCCAGCCGGCATCGGCGCTCCCGGCGCCCTGCGCGCCGTCGGCGGGCTGCGGGGCCGCGCCCGTGAGGTCCGGCGGCAGCACCCACACGCCGGTCGCCGCGGGGTCGGCACCGGCGGCGCCGGTGGCCGGGCTCACCGTTATCTGCGGCGGGACGTACCCGTGACCCGGCGCGGCGAGCGGCGCGTCCGGGAAGCCGTCGGGCGGCAGCTGGACGAAGGCCGTGGCGTCGGAGTCGTACTCGCCCTGCGGCAGCGGCTGCCAGCCGTCCCGCCGACCGTGCGGGTCGTGCGGGTCGTGCGGGTCGTGCGGGTCGTGCGGGTCGCGTCCGGGGTACTCGTTCGTCACGACAGCGCCCTCCCGAGTGCACGTCGGGCCAGGGCGGCGACGGTGCGCCGCAGATGGGTCACGGCGGGCGGCAGCGCCTCCTGCGTGCCGTCCGGGGCCGGAGCCGGGTCCGGGATGCAGGCCGCGGCGACGTACTCGCCGAACGCCTGGATCGCCTCCGGCACGAGCGCGCCGCGCTCGCCGTCCCAGTCGATGAGCGAGGCCACCCACTGCTCGGCCTCCAGCGGCCGCAGCGGCATCGGCGCGATCGCGCCGACCGCGCAGCGCACCCCGCGCCTGGCCGGGTCGAGGACGAGCGCGACGGAGGCCGTCGCCCGCCCGGGGCCGGTCCGGCCGGTCGCCTTCAGGAACACCTGCGGCGCGTGCAGCAGCGGCACCCGCACGAAGCCGATCAGCTCGCCGGGCCGCAGCATCTCCATGCCCGCGAGCAGATGCGAGACGGGGACCTCGCGGCGCGCGCCGCCGGGCCCCGCGATGATCAACGTGGCTTCCAGCGCGGCCAGTACGGGCAGGGCGTCGTTGGTCGGGGCGGCCGAGGCGATGTTCCCGCCGAGCGTGCCCGCGTTGCGGATCTGGGGCGGGCCCGCGGCGCGGGCGGACGCGGCGAGGGCCGGGATGAGCGCGGCGAAGTCGGGGCGGCCCATGCGGGCGTGGGTCAGACCGGCGCCGAGCAGCGCGTGGCCGTCCTGGTACTGCCAGCCGCGGATCTCGCTGATCCGGCCGAGGCCGACCAGCGCGGCGGGACGGAGTTGACCCGCGTTGACCTGGGCCATGAGGTCGGTGCCGCCGGCCACGGGCACGGCTGTGGGCAGCGCGGCGAGCGCCGCGACCGCCTCGTCCAGCGAACCCGGAAGTACCGCGGCCTGTGTCGCCTGCGGTGCGTGCGTGGTCAAACCGGCTGCCCCTTCCCGATGTCCGGCCGCGCGCCCGGCGGTGCGCCGGTCCCCGCGTGGTCCGCGTGTGACCGCCGTTCCCGCCGTTACGCCTGTTCCGCCGTACGGTACGTGCTGACAGGCCCGACGTGGCAACTCTGGCACATCTTCCCCGGAGCCCGGAGAGGGGGTCCGGTAGGAGGCATTCGCCCCTTCCACCTGGGAGATGACCGAAATGACAGCGCATCGCCCGTGCGCACGAATTGGCACTCTTCGGTGATGTATGGGGTGACGTGGGAACCCCCGTCGCGGTGGACCCGGGAGGCCCACCGCGAGAGGTCGGTTCACACGGCCGGCGGCGGGCCCTCCAGCGGGCGGCCGAGCACGCCGGGGCGCTGCTGCCAGGGCAACGGGCCGCCGGGGCGCCGGTAGTCGACGCCGAGGGCGTCAAGTCGCCGGTAGTGGGCGGTCATCCGGCGCTCGAAGTCCGCGTAGTCGCGCTCCCCGGGCTCCGGCAGCTCGCTCCAGGCGACCTCGCTGAAGGCGGTGAGCCGCGGGAACGTCTGGTAGTCGACGCGCTGCGCGTTCTCCGTCACCTCGGTCCAGATGTTGGCCTGGGTGCCGATGACATGGCGGGCCTCCTCCTCGGTGAGCTGCGGCGGAACCGGCTCGAAGCGGTAGACGTCCTCCAGGGTGCGGACGTACGCGATGGGGACGGGTTCGTCGGCGCCGTCGGACTGCCGGTAGTCCAGATAGACCTGCTGGAGCGGGCACATGACGACGTCGTGGCCCGCGCGTGCGGCGGTGATCCCGCCCTCGTAGCCGCGCCACGAGGAGACGGTCGCGCCGGGCGCGAGCCCGCCCTCCAGGATCTCGTCCCAGCCGACGAGCCGGCGCCCGCGCTCGCTCAGCCAGGTGTCGAAGTGCCGGATGAACCAGGACTGGAGCTCGTCCTCGTCCTTCAGGCCGAGCTCGGCGATCCGGGCCTGCGCGGTGGGCGAGGCCCTCCACTGGTCCTTCGGGCACTCGTCCCCGCCGACGTGGACGAAGGTCGAGGGGAACAGCTCCAGGAGCTCCTCGAAGACGCCCTCGTAGAAGCGCAGGACGGTCTCGGTCGGGGCGAGGACGTTGGGGTTGACGCCCCAGGTGTCCCAGACCGGCAGCGCCGCCGTGTCGACGACGTCGGTGTTGCCGAGTTCCGGGTAGGCGTGGATCGCGGCCTGCGAGTGGCCCGGGATGTCGATCTCGGGGACGACGGCGATGTGCCGGGCGTGGGCGTAGGCGACGATCTCGCGGATGTCGTCCTGGGTGTAGAACCCGCCGTGCGGCTTGTCCTCCCACAGCTCCGAGGCCCGGTGCCCGTACTTGGTCCGGGTGCGCCAGGACCCGTCCTCGGTGAGCTTCGGATAGCGCTTGATCTCGACGCGCCAGCCCTGGTCGTCGCTGAGGTGGAAGTGGAAGACGTTGAGCTTGTGCGCGGCCAGCAGGTCGATGAAGCGCAGCACGCCGTCCTTCGGCATGAAGTGCCGGGCGACGTCGAGCATCGCGCCGCGCCAGCCGAAGCGCGGGCCGTCCTCGATGTCGGTCAGCGGCAGCCGCCAGGCGCGGCCGGGCAGCGGCGCGCGCCGGAAGGCGTCCGGGCCGAGGAGCTGGCGCAGGGTCTGCGCGCCCCAGAACACCCCGGCCGGCGAGCCGCCCCGCAGGTCGACCCCGCGCGGGGTGACGGAGAGCCGGTAACCCTCCGTCGGCAGCGTGTCGTCGACGGACAGCCGGACGAGATCGTCGCCCTCGGCCCGGGGCGCGAGGTCGAGCCCGGTCGCGGCGCCGACCGTGGCGCGCAGCCAGCGGGCGGTGTCCTCGGTGCCCGCGCCGGCGGCGATCCCGGTGTCCTCGCCGACCGCGAGGTACTGATCGCCGTAACTGGCCACCGATCGGGGGGCCGGAATCAGATCCATGAAGCTCAGTCCTTAACCGCGCCGCCGAGCCCGGACACCAGGCGCCGCTGTACGAGTACGAAGAAGACCAGTACCGGAATGGTCATCACGGTCGACGCTGCCATGATTCCGCCCCAGTCGTTCTCGTCCGGTTTGAAGAAGACGAGCAGGGCCATCGGAAGCGTCGACTGAGAGGTGTCGCTGATGATGAACGACTTCGCGAACAGGAAGTCGTTCCAGGTGGAGATGAAGGAGAAGACACTCGTCGCCACCAGGCCCGGGAAGACCAGCGGAAAGAGGATCTGCCACAGGAAGCGGGAACGGCTCGCGCCGTCCAGGTAGGCGGCCTCCTCCAGGGCCTCGGGCACGGCTTTGACGAATCCGCGCAGCATCCAGATCGCGAACGGCAGCGAGAACGCGAGATGCGGCAGGATCAGCGAGCCGAGCGTGTTGAGCTGCCCGAAGTCCCGCATGAGGAAGAACAGCGGAATGGTCAGGGCCTCGACCGGCACCATCTGCGCGACGAGGAACATGATGAGCAGCGTCGTACGGAACCGGAATCGAAAGCGCGTCACCGCCGTCGCCGCGAGAAACGCCACGAGCGCCGAGATCACCACGACCGTCCCCGCCACGATCAGGCTGTTGACGAAGTAACGGCCGAATTCCTCCTGTTGGAAGACGCGGCGGAAGGAGTCGAGCGACGGATCGAGGGTCCAGGGGCGCGGCTCGGTCGATTCGATCTCCCCGGCCGGTTTGAGGGCGCTGAGCACCATCCAATAGAGGGGAAAGGCGACGACGAGCGCGATCAGCAGCGCGGACGCCTCCGCGGCGAGCCGCCAGGGCCGTTGGATTCTCACAGTTCCCTGCCCTCTCTGCGCATCAGCCGCAGATAGACGAGCGTGACCACGAGCAGGATCACGAGCATCACGACCCCGATGGCCGAGCCGAGGCTGTACTCGCTTCCGGCGAACGCCTTCTGGTACGCGTACACGTTGAGGACGAGGTTCTGTCCGGCGATGCCGCCGCCGCCCGTCATCACGTAGATCTGGGTGAAGACCTTGAAGTCCCAGATCACCGACTGGATGGTGACGACGACGAGAATCGGCCGCAGCATCGGCGCGGTGACGGAGCGCCAGGTCCGCCACTGCGAGGCCCCGTCGAGGGAGGCCGCCTCCAGGACCTCGCCCGGGATGGCGCGGATGCCCGCGTACACGGTGACCATCACGAACGGGAAGGAGCACCAGACCACTTCGAGCAGGACCAGCGCGAAGGCGCTGTAGCGGCCGTACGTCCACGAGAAGTCGCCGAGCCCGAGGACCTTGTTGACCGGGCCGAAGTCCGCGTCGAAGAGGAACATCCAGACGGTGGAGCCGGTGATCGCCGGGGTGGCCCAGGCGCCGAGCGCGGCCAGCATCAGGGCGAGCCGGGGCACGGCCCGCACCCGCGTGAGCAGCACGGCCAGCGCGCAGCCCACCAGGAGCGTGGAGACGACGCAGGCCCCGGCGAACAGCACGGTGGCGAGCAGCACCTGCCAGAACTGGCTGTCGGAGAACAGCTCCTGGTAGTTGCCGAAGCCCCGGAAGGTGGTCTGGGCACCGCCGCTGACCTGCGCCTGGGTGTACTCCAGGAACGAGATCAGGCCAAGCTGGTAGATGGGATAGACGAGCAGTCCGCCCAGCAGGACGAGCGCGGGGGCGAGATAGAGCCAGGGCGCCCATCTCCCGCCCCGCGCGTGCACGGAGCTCACCCGGCGGCCCCGAACGCGGCGTCCATCTTCTTCGCGGCGTCCCCGGAGGCCGCCTTGACGTCCTTACGGCCGCTGACGATCTCCTGGAACATGGTGGGCAGGACCTGGGAGGCGTCGATCTGCGCCCAGCCGGGCGAGGCGGGCACGAACTTCGCGCCGGCGCCGAGGGTCTTCACGAAGGGCGCGACGAACGGCTCCTCCTTGGCGACGTCCTGGCGTACGTCGGTGTAGGTCGGCAGGAAGCCCATCCCGGAGAACAGGGCGCGCTGCGCGTCCTTGCCGGCGAGCTGCTTCATGAGGTCGACGGCGAGGGTGCGGTGCGAGGTGCTCTTCAGGACGCCGATGTTGTTGCCGCCGGCGAAGGCGGGCGCGATGTCGCCCTGCTTGACGCCGGGCAGCGGCACGACGGCGTACTTGCCCTTCACCGCCCCGTCCTCCATGGCCTGGTGGCTGAAGTCGCCGCCGATGGCCATGGCGGCCTTGCCGGAGGCGAAGGCGGTGACGGTGTCGTTGCCGCCCATCGCGGCGCACTTGGCGGCGGGACAGTTGGTGTCGCCGAAGAGCGAGGTGTACGCCTTGATGCCCTTCTGGGCGGCGGGGCTGTCGATCGCCGAGGTGTACGAGTCGCCCTTCTTGTCGGCGAGTTCGCCGCCGTTGGCCCAGATGAACGGCATCGCACCGTAGGTGTAGGCGCCGCCGACCGCGAGCCCGTACAGCTCGGGCTTCTCCTTGTGGATCTTCTTGGCGGTGGCGACGAGTTCTTCCTGCGTCTTCGGCACGTCGACGCCGAGGTCCTTGAGGACGTCGGTGCGGTAGTAGAGGGCTCGTACGCCGACGAAGTAGGGGGCGCCGTAGATCTTCCCGTCGACGGTCACCGACTCCTTGGCGGTCGGGTCGGTGTCGGCGGCCTCGTCCCAGGCGCCGAACTCCTTCGTCACGTCCGCGAGTCCGCCGTCCTTCACGTATCCGGCGGTGTCGGTGTTGCCGTACTCGATGACGTCGGGAGCGCTCTTCGGGTCGTTGAAGGCGGCCTTGATCTTCTCGGCGCGGGTCTCGACGGGTATGTACTCGATCTTCACCTGCGCGCCGTCGTGCGCCTTCTCGAAGGTGTCGACGGCCGCGTCCATGACCTTCTTCTTGGGGCCGTTGTTGACCTCCTGGAAGAGCCAGACGCGCAGCGTGCCGCTCTTGTCGTCCTTCGCGGAGTCGCCGCCGCCGGACGTGCCGGGAGCGCACGCGGCGCCCGCGGCGAGCACAAGGGCGGTGAGCGGAAGGGCTGTTCGGGCAAGGGGCTTCATCGGAAACGCCTCCGAATAGTCGTTGCAACATACGCAATGGCTGTTTCGCTGTGCACAACAGGACGGAGGCTAGAAGGACTGGACCATTGAGCGCAATGGTTTACGGGCAACACAAAGGCCCCCGGCGTGCGTCACCGCACACCGGGGGCCTCGTCCGACAGAGGAGGGAGGGGCTACTTCTTGCCGCCGCCGTCCTTGCCCTTGTCCTTGTCGCCGCCCGAACCCATGGACTCGTAGATCTCCTTGCACATGGGACAGACGGGGTACTTCTTCGGGTCACGGCCCGGCACCCACACCTTGCCGCAGAGCGCCACGACAGGCGTGCCGTCCAGGGCGCTCGCCATGATCTTGTCCTTCTGGACATAGTGGGCGAAGCGCTCGTGATCGCCGTCACCGTGCGACGTCTGCGGCGTCGGCTCTACGAGGGTCCCCGTACCTGTCCCGCGCTCGGGCTCAAGAGTGCTCATAACCGCCAAGGGTACTTAAGCCTGCCCCCAGGGCGAAGAGTCGCCAGGGCGCTTAGTTGAGCGAAGGATCGTCCGGATACGTCGCCACCATCGCCAGCTCGCTGCGCTGGCGTCGCAGCACCGCCCGCCACAGCCCCTCCGGCCGGGTCGCCGAGACGTCCCCGGGCTCCGACTCGACGACGTACCAGGCGCCCTCGGACAGCTCCTCCTGCAACTGGCCCGGCCCCCAGCCCGAGTACCCGGCGAAGATCCGCAGCGAGCCGAGGGCCGCCGCCAGCAGTTCCGGCGGCGTCTCCAGGTCGACGAGGCCGATCGCGCCGTGCACCCGGCGCCAGCCGAGCGGCCCGTCGGCCGAGGCGCCGCCGGGGATCACCGCGACGCCGAGCGCCGAGTCGAGGGAGACGGGACCGCCCTGGAAGACGACGCCCGGCTCACCGGCCAGCTCGCCCCAGCCCTCCAGGATGTCGCCGACGTCCACCGGCGTCGGCCGGTTCAGGACGACACCGAGCGAGCCCTTCTCGTCGTGGTCGAGAAGCAGCACGACCGCCCGGTCGAAATTCGGGTCCGCGAGGGCGGGTGTGGCCACGAGCAACCGCCCTGTGAGCGAGGACACCTCGGTCATGCCAGACATGATCCCGCATCTGCACGCCGTACGGGGAGCCGTGCGCAACTCCCGTATGCATGCAGGTCGGCGCGCATGGAAGCGGAAGGGGCGCACCGGACGGAACGGTCACCCCTTGTGCCCGACGGGGAACGTTTCGTGTTGTAGCGAAGTCATGACGCTTCAGGCCGACCGCGGGCTTACGGAACAGGGGGAGGCGGCCCTTACCCTTGTCCCTTGGTCCCCTGCCCACCTCTTCGGAACGCGAGATTCATGACCGTCACCGGCATTGACGACGTACTGCTTGTCCACGGCGGAACCCCGCTGGAGGGCGAGATCCGTGTCCGCGGCGCGAAGAACCTCGTGCCCAAGGCCATGGTCGCGGCGCTGCTCGGCAGCGCTCCGAGCCGGCTGCGCAATGTCCCCGACATCCGCGACGTGCGGGTCGTACGCGGACTGCTGCAGCTGCACGGTGTGACGGTCCGCCCCGGTGAGGAGCCGGGCGAGCTGGTGATGGATCCCTCGCACGTGGAGTCGGCGAACGTCGCCGACATCGACGCGCACGCGGGCTCGTCCCGTATCCCCATCCTGCTCTGCGGACCCCTGCTGCACCGCCTCGGCCACGCGTTCATCCCGGGCCTGGGCGGCTGCGACATCGGCGGCCGGCCGATCGACTTCCACTTCGAGGTGCTGCGCCAGTTCGGCGCCACCATCGAGAAGCGGGCCGACGGCCAGTACCTGGAGGCCCCGCAGCGGCTGCGCGGCACCAAGATCCGCCTCCCGTACCCCTCCGTGGGCGCCACCGAGCAGGTCCTGCTCACGGCCGTCCTCGCCGAGGGCGTCACGGAGCTCTCCAACGCCGCGGTGGAGCCGGAGATCGAGGACCTGATCTGCGTCCTGCAGAAAATGGGCGCGATCATCGCGATGGACACCGACCGCACCATCCGCATCACCGGTGTCGACCAGCTCGGCGGCTACACGCACCGCGCGCTCTCCGACCGCCTGGAGGCCGCCTCCTGGGCCTCCGCCGCGCTCGCCACCGAGGGCAACATCTACGTCCGCGGCGCCCAGCAGCGCTCGATGATGACGTTCCTCAACACGTACCGGAAGGTCGGCGGCGCCTTCGAGATCGACGACGAGGGCATCCGCTTCTGGCACCCCGGCGGCCAGCTCAAGTCGATCGCGCTGGAGACGGACGTCCACCCCGGTTTCCAGACCGACTGGCAGCAGCCGCTGGTCGTGGCCCTGACGCAGGCCACGGGCCTGTCCATCGTCCACGAGACGGTCTACGAGTCGCGTCTGGGCTTCACCTCGGCCCTCAACCAGATGGGCGCGCACATCCAGCTCTACCGCGAGTGCCTGGGCGGCTCCGACTGCCGCTTCGGCCAGCGCAACTTCCTGCACTCCGCCGTCGTCTCCGGGCCCACCAAGCTGGAGGGCGCCGACCTGGTCATCCCCGACCTGCGCGGCGGCTTCTCGTACCTGATCGCGGCGCTGGCCGCGCAGGGCACGTCGCGGGTGCACGGCATCGACCTCATCAACCGCGGCTACGAGAACTTCATGGAGAAGCTCGTGGAACTCGGCGCCAAGGTCGAACTCCCCGGCAAGGCGCTCGGCTAGCCGCCTGTACCTCGATGGGGGCCGCCCGGGATTTCCCGGGCGGCCCCCATCGCCGTTTCCGGCCACCGGGCTGCCACGAGGGCCTCGCGGCCGTCTGCGGGCCGGTGG
>NZ_QLLY01000005.1:0-450440 GCF_003259365.1 Streptomyces sp. PsTaAH-137 | reverse complement strand
CCCCGACGCACCCGCACCCGACCACGCACCCCCCCACACGCCGACCCACCCCACAGGAGGCACCCATGACGACAACCGTCCACGAACCAGCCACCACACCCGAACTGGTCACCCCCGGCACCGCGACCGCCCTCCTCGACGAGTACCGCCCGGCCACCGACCGCCTCATCGCCACCCCGCACCAGACCTTCCTCGGCCACGGCACTCTCGCCGAACTCCCGCACAGCACAGCCCCGTTGACGACCCGCGTACAGGATCTGCTCGACGAGGCCCGGCGGCGCACGGGTGAGCGCCGGCCCATGGTGCTCGGCGCCATCCCGTTCGCCCCGGGCGCCCCACCCGCCCTGGCCGTCCCCGAACGCGTACGCACGGCACCGGCGTTGAAGAGCGACCCCCTGATCGCGCTGCCGGTACCGGTCGCCGGGAACGCCGCCGACTGGCAGGTGCGCGAGATACCGGCGCCGGAGGAGTACAGCGCCGCCGTGGCCACGGCCGTCGCCCGGATGCGGGCCGGAGAGTTCGACAAGGTCGTCCTCGCGCGCACCCTCGAACTCACCGCCCCGCACGCACCCGACCTCCCCACGATGCTGCGCCGCCTGGCCCGCCGCGACCCGTCCGGCTACACCTTCGCCGTGCCCACCGCCCCGGGCCGCACCCTGATCGGCGCGAGCCCCGAACTCCTCGTCGCCCGCAGGGGACCGAGACTCACGGCCAACCCCCTCGCGGGCTCCGCGCCGCGCAGCGCCGACCTCGCCGAGGACGTCCGGCGGGCCGCCGCGCTGCTCGAATCCCCGAAGGACCTGCACGAGCACGCCGTGGTCGTGGCCGCGGTGCGCGAGGCGCTCGCCCCGTTCTGCCGCACCATCGACGTACCCGAGCGCCCCACCCTCGTCCGCACGGCCGCGATGTGGCACCTGTCGACGACGGTCACCGGCGAACTCGCCGACCCCGACGGCACCACCGCCCTCGACCTCGCCTGCGCCCTGCACCCGACCCCGGCCGTCTGCGGCACCCCGACCGACCTGGCCCGGCAGGTGATCGCCGAGTCCGAGCCGTTCGACCGCGGCGCCTACACCGGCATGGTCGGCTGGCAGAACGCCGACGGTGACGGCGACTGGGTCGTCACCATCCGCTGCGCCGAGGCCGAGGGCAACCGGCTGCGCCTGTTCGCCGGCGCCGGAGTCGTCGCCGCGTCCTCGCCGGAGGCGGAGACCGCCGAGACCGGCGCCAAGTTCCGTACGTTCCTCAACGCCGTGGGGGCCGCCCTGTGACCGCCGACGCTCTCACCCTGGGCACCGACGCGCCCACCTGGCCCGCCGAGTTCGCCGAGCGCTACCGCGCGGCCGGCTACTGGCGCGGCGAGACCTTCGGTGGCGTCCTGCGCGAGCGCGCCGAGAGCCATCCCGAGCGGATCGCCCTGATCGACCCGGCGCCCGCCCGGCGCACCTGGACGTACCGTGAACTCGATCGACGGGCCGACGAGTTGGCCGCCGGGTTCGTCGCCCGAGGCATCGGCAAGGGGGACCGCGTCGTCGTCCAGCTGCCGAACATCGGCGAGTTCATCGAGGTCGTCTTCGCCCTGTTCCGCATCGGCGCCCTGCCCGTGTACGCGCTGCCCGCCCACCGCGAGACGGAGATCTCCTACTTCTGCGAGTTCGCCGAGGCCGTCGCCTACGTCATCCCGGACCGGCACGCGGGCTTCGACCACCGCGACCTCGCCGCCGTCGTCAAGAAGCGCACGCCGTCGCTGCGGCACGTCTTCGTCGTGGGCGACCCCGGCGAGCACACGGCACTGGCCGAAGTCGCGGGCGAGCCGGTCGAGTTGGACGGCCCCGAACCGCACGAACTCGCCTTCCTCCAGCTCTCCGGCGGCACCACGGGCCGCCCGAAACTGATCCCGCGCACCCACGACGACTACCTGTACTCGCTGTGGGGATCGAACGACATCTGCGGCGTCGACGCCGACACCCGCTTCCTCGTCGTCCTGCCCGCCGCCCACAACTTCCCCATGAGTTCACCCGGTTGGCTCGGCGTGCTGTACGCGGGCGGGGCCGTGGTCATGTCGCCGGGCAGCGACCCCGACACGGCGTTCCCGATCGTCGCCGCCGAACGCGTCACCATGACCGGGCTCGTCCCGCCGCTCGCCCTCGTCTGGACCCAGGCGGGCCCCGACACCCGGCACGACCTGTCCTCGCTCGGCCTCGTCCTGGTCGGCGGCGCCAAGTACAGCGAGGCCGCGGCCCGCAGGCTGACGCCCGCGCTCGGCAGCCGCCTGATGCAGGTCTTCGGCATGGCCGAGGGCCTCGTCAACTACACGCGCCTGGACGACGATCCGGAGACCGTCGTCACCACCCAGGGCCTGCCCATCTCCCCGGACGACGAGATCCGGGTCGTCGACGACACCGACCAGGACGTCCCCGACGGGGAGTTCGGGCATCTGCTCACCCGGGGCCCGTACACCATCCGCGGCTACTGGCGCGCCCCCGAGCACAACGCCCGCTCCTTCACCGCCGACGGCTTCTACCGCACCGGCGACATCGTCCGCCGCACCCCCACCGGCCATCTCATCGTCGAGGGCCGGGCCAAGGACCAGATCAACCGGGGCGGCGAGAAGATCGCCCCCGAGGAGATCGAGAACATCATCCTCGCCCACCCGGCCGTGCACGACGTGTCCCTCGTCGCCGTCCCCGACGCGTACCTGGGGGAGCGGTCCCTCGCCTACGTCATCCTGCGCCCGGACACCGAACCCCTGAAGCCGGTCGCCGTGAAGCGGTTCGTCCGGGAGCGGGGCGTGGCCGCGTACAAGGTGCCCGACCTCGTCGAGTTCGTCGACGCCTTCCCGCAGACCGGCATCGGCAAGATCAGCAAGAAGCAGCAGCGGTCCGCCGCCGAGCAGCACTGACAGACCTGGAGATTCCCCCCCCATGGCGCTCCCCACCATCGCCGCGTATCCGCTCCCGGCCCCGGCCGACCTCCCCGCCAACCGGGTCTCCTGGACGGTCGACCCGGCCCGCGCGGTCCTCCTCGTCCACGACCTCCAGCACCACTTCCTCGCCAAGTACCCGCAGGAACAGCAGCCGTTGACCGGCATGCTCGACAACTCCGCGCGGCTGATCGAGGAGAGCCGCGCGCTCGGCGTGCCCGTCGTGTACTCGGCCCAGCGCGGCGGCCAGACCCCGGAGGAACGCGGACTCCAGCTCGACTTCTGGGGGCCGGGCGTCGCCGACGACCCGCAGGCCCTCGCGACTCCGGAGCAGGTCGCGCCCCGGGACGGCGACACCGTCCTCACCAAATGGAAGTACAGCGCGTTCGTGCGCACCGAACTCGCCGACCTGATGGCAGCGGCGGGCCGCGACCAACTGGTGATCGTCGGCGTCTACGCCCACATCGGCGTCCTCATCAGCGCCTGCGACGCGTGGATGCGCGACATCCAGGCGTTCGTCGTCGCCGACGCCGTGGCCGACTTCACGCGCGACGACCACGACATGGCGCTGCGCTGGGCCGCCGGCCGCTGCGCCGTCGTCACCACGACCGACGCCCTCATCGAGGAGGTACGGGCCGCATGACCCTCACCGTGGAACAGATCCGCACCGATGTCGCCGACTGCCTCGGCGAGGACCCCGCCGACATTCCCGTCGACGAGAACCTCGTCGACCACGGCCTCGACTCCGTACGCGTCATGACCCTCCTCGAACGCTGGCGCCGCGACCACGGCGTGACGGCCTCCTTCGTCGACCTCGCCGAGCAGCCCGCCGTCGAGGCCTGGGCGAAGATCCTGGGGGTGACGCCCTCATGACCGTCATCAGCGCGGACACCGGCCGCCGCGATCTCGTGCTGCCGCTCACCGCCGCCCAGTCCGGCATGTGGTTCGCCCAGGCACTCGACCCGCTCAGCCCCGCCCAGAACACCGCCGAGTACCTGGTGATCGAGGGCGATCTCGACCCCGAGGTGTTCGCGCGGGCGCTGCGCCGGGTCGTCGCCGAGGCCGATTCGCTCCGCGTCCGAGTGGAGGACACCCCCGACGGCCCGCGCCAGCGGGTCCGCGCCGACGTCGAGCTGCCGTTCACCGTCCACGACGGCCTGACCGAGGAGGAGGCCGTCGCCCGGATGCGCGCCGATCTCGCGACCCCCGTCGACCTCGCCGCGGGACCGCTCTTCGCCCACGCCCTCTTCCGCGTCGGCGACCGCCGCTGGCTGTGGTACCAGCGCATCCACCACCTCGTCATCGACGGCTTCGGCCACTCCCTCCTCGTCCGCCGCACCGCCGAGGTGTACTCGGCGCTCGTGCGCGGCGACGACCCGGGCCCCCGCACCTTCGAGACCCTCGCCGACCTGCTGGCCGTCGACGCCGAGTACCGCTCGTCCGACGCCTTCGCCGCCGACCGCGCCCACTGGGCCGAGGCCTTCGCCGACCGCCCCGAGGCGCCCCGGCTCGCGGGCCGCGGCGCGCTGCCGTCCCGCACCTTCCACCGCCGTACGACGACGGTGGCACCCGAGGTCTGCGACCGGCTCCGCGACCTCGCCGCCCGCACCCGCGCCACCTGGCCGGACGTCCTCGTCGCCGCCCAGGCCCTCTACACCGCCCGCGCCACCGGCCGCGACGACATCGTCCTCGGCCTGCCGATGATGGGCCGCATGGGCTCCGTCGCCTTGCGCGTGCCCGGCATGGTCATGAACGTGCTGCCGCTGCGGCTGACCGTCGCCCCGGACGCCACCTTCGCCGAACTCGTCCGCCAGGTCGTCCTCGGCATCCGCGAGGTGCGCCGCCACCAGCGCTACCGCTACGAGGACATCCGGCGCGACCTCGGGCTGCTCGGCGAGCAGCGCGGCCTCGTCGGACCGCTCGTCAACGTCATGCCGTTCGACTACGGCGTCGACTTCGCCGGCGCCCCGGCCACCGCCCACAACCTGTCCGCGGGCCCGGTCGACGACCTCACCGTCAACATCTACGACCGCGCCGACGGCCGCGGCCTGCGCATCGACCACGACGGCAACCCCGCCCTCCACACCGAGGTCGACCTCGCCGCGCACCAGGCCCGCTTCGTCCACCTGCTGGAACGCCTCGCCGACAGCGACCCGCACACCCCGCTCGCCACCCACACCATCGCCACCCCCGCCGAACTCCACCTCGTCCTCGACGAGTTCAACCGCACCGAGCGCGCCCTGCCGCCCACCACACTCATCGGACCGATCGAGGCGCAGGCCGGCCGGACCCCGCACGCACCGGCCCTCGTGTACGGCGACACCACCCTCACGTACGCCGAACTCGACGCCCGCGCCAACCGGTTGGCCCGCCACCTGCGGACGCTCGGCGCCGCGCCCGGCAATCTGGTCGCCGTCTGCGTGCCGCGCTCCGTCGAACTGATCGTGACCCTGCTCGCCGTCCTCAAGGCGGGCGCCGCCTACCTCCCGCTCGACCCGGACTACCCCGAGCAGCGCCTGGCCTACATGCTCGACGACGCCGCGCCCGTGTGCGCCGTCACCGACCGCGCCGGGCGGCTGCCCGCCGGCACGGCCACCCCGCTGGTCGTCCTCGACGGCCTCGACGTCTCCTCGTACCCCGGCGTGCCCCCGGGCCGCGCGCTCACGCCCGCGCATCCCGCGTACGTCATCTACACCTCCGGCTCCACCGGCCGCCCCAAGGGCGTCGTCGTCCCGCACGCCGCGATCGACAACCGGCTGCGCTGGATGCAGCACGCCTACGGGATCGGGCCCGGCGACCGGGTGCTGCAGAAGACGCCGTCGTCGTTCGACGTGTCCGTGTGGGAGTTCTTCTGGCCGCTGCGGGAGGGCGCGACCCTCGTCGTCGCCGAGCCCGGCGGCCACAAGGACCCCGTCCATCTGGCCCGCCTCATCCGCGAACAGGCCGTCACCACCTGCCACTTCGTGCCGTCCATGCTTCAGGTGTTCCTCGCCGGGCCCGACGCGGCCTCGTGCGGCGACACCGGTCTGCGCCGCGTGTTCTGCAGCGGCGAGGCCCTGCCCCGCGAGACCGCGACCGCCTTCGCCCGGACCCTGCCTGGCGTCGAACTGCACAACCTGTACGGCCCCACGGAGGCCGCCGTCGACGTCACCTTCCACGCGTGCGACCCGCAGGACACCGGGCCCGTGCCGATCGGACGCCCCGTCTGGAACACCCGCCTCTACGTCCTCGACCCGGCGGGCAAGCCCTGCCCGCCCGGCATCGTGGGCGAACTCTTTCTCGCCGGACGACAGTTGGCCGACGGCTACCTCAACCGGTCCGAACTGACCGCCGAACGCTTCGTGCCCGACCCCTTCGGCGCCGGCCGCATGTACCGCACCGGCGACCTCGCCCGCTGGACCGAACACGGCGAGGTCGAGTACCTGGGCCGCACCGACCACCAGGTCAAACTGCGCGGCCAGCGCATCGAACTCGGCGAGATCGAGGCCGCCCTCGCCGCCGGGGAAGGGGTCGACGGCGCCTGCGCGCTCGTCCGTGACGACCGGCTCGTCGGCTACGTCACGGGCACCGCCGACCCCACGGCGCTGCGCACGGCGCTCGCCCGTGAACTGCCCGAGCACATGGTGCCCTCCGCGATCGTGCCGCTCGACGCGTTCCCGCTCAGCCCCAACGGCAAGCTGGACCGCCGCGAACTCCCCGCACCCGTCTTCGCGGGCGGCACCGACGCACGGCCCCCCGCGAACCCCCGCGAGGAGACCCTCACCCGCCTCTTCGCCGAGGTCCTCGGCACCGGACAGGCAGGCCCCGACGACGCGTTCTTCGACCTCGGCGGCACCTCACTGCTCGCGGTGCGCCTCGTGGCGCGGGTCCGCGAGGAACTGGGCGCCGACCTCACCATCGGCTCCCTTTTCGAGGCCCCGACCCCGGCGGCCCTCGCCGCCCGCATCGACGACGGCGGACCCGCCGCGGCCGACGCCCTCGACGTCGTCCTCCCGCTGCGCACGGACGGCACCCAGGCGCCGCTGTTCGCGATCCACCCGGCGGGCGGCATCTCCTGGTGCTACGCGGGCCTCACCGCCCGCCTCGGCCAGGACCAGCCCGTCTACGGGATCCAGGCCCGCGGCCTGACCTCCGACGCCCCGCTGCCGCGCACCCTGTGGGACCAGGCGGCCGACTACGTCACCGAGATCCGCGGGATCCGGCCGCACGGCCCGTACCGCCTCGTCGGCTGGTCGGTCGGCGGCATCCTCGCCCATTCGGTCGCCGTCCTGCTCCAGGAGGCGGGGGAGGAGGTCGAACTCCTCGCCCTGCTCGACGCGTTCCCCGCCGAGCAGTGGCGCGAACGCCCCGCACCCGAGGAGGGCGACGCGCTCACCGCCGTCCTGCGCATGGCCGGTTTCGAACGCGGCGCCGAGCGCACCCGCGCCGACGTCCTCGCCACCCTCCGCAAGGCAGGCAGCCCGCTGGCGGGCCTCACCGACCGCACCCTGTCCCGCATCGTCGACATCGTCCCCAACCACGCCCGCATGATGCGCGAGCACACCCACCGCCGCTACGACGGCGACGTCCTCTTCGTCACCGCGGCCGCCCCGCGCCCCGAGGACTGGCTCACCCGCGAGGCCTGGCGCCCCCACGTCACCGGCCGCCTCACCAACCACGACCTGCCCTGCACCCACCCCGAACTCCTCAGGGACGGCTACGTGGACGAGATCGCGGCGGCGCTGTCGCTGCGCCTGAAGGAACTGAAGGCCCGCGCGGTGTGAGGTGCGCCGCCCGGGCGCACTCCGTACCGTGCCCGGGTGACCGACACCGAGCGAGAACGCCTGCGCCGCACCTTCACCGAGGCCGCCGAGGTCTACGACCGGGCCCGCCCCGGCTATCCGCCGCAGGTCTTCGACGACCTGGCGGCGCTCGCCGGGGCGGGGCCCGGCTGCCGGGTCCTGGAGATCGGCTGCGGCACCGGCCTCGCGACCGTGCCGCTCGCCGGGCGCGGCTGCCGGATCGTCGCCGTCGAACTCGGCGCCGAACTGGCCGCCGTCGCCCGCCGCAACCTCGCCGGGCACCCCGGCACCACCGTGGAGGTCGCCGCGTTCGAGGACTGGCCGCTGCCGCCCGAACCCTTCGACCTGGTCCTGGCGGCGACCTCGTTCCACTGGATCGACCCCGCCGTACGCGTCGCCAAGTCGGCCGCCGCGCTGCGCCCCGGCGGCCTGCTCGCGACCCTGTCGACCCATCATGTCGCGGGCGGCACGGAACAGTTCTTCGTCGACGTACAGCGCTGCTACGAACGCTTCGACCCGGCCACACCGCCCGGTCTGCGCCTCACCGCCGCGGACGACATCCCGTACGACAGCCAGGAGGCACCCGGCAGCACCGCCGCGCAGGGCAACGCGGCGCTGCCTGGCGCCGACCGGTTCGAGCCGCCCGTCTTCCGCCGCCACACCCGCGACCTCACCTTCACCACCGATCAGTACCTCGATCTGTTGTGCACCTTCTCCGGCACCCGCGCCCTGGCCCCGGCCGCCCGCGCCGGGCTCCTCGACTGCGTCGGCCGCCTCATCGACCGCGCGTACGGCGGCACCGTCACCAAGCGGTACCTGACGGAACTGCGGCTGGCCCGGGTCGACGGGCCCGCCGGACGCGCGGCAGAGTGAACACGGCACCAGGCACACACAAGGGAGTCGAAGGCATGAGCGCACCGACCGACAAGCCGACCGTGGCGGTCCTCGGCACCGGGATCATGGGCGCCGCGATGGCCCGGAACATCGCCCGGGCCGGGCACACCGTCCGGGCCTGGAACCGCAGCCGCGCCAAGGCCGAACCGCTGACCGCCGACGGCGTGCACGTCACGGACACCCCGGCCGAGGCCGTCACCGGCGCGGACGCCGTCCTCACCATGCTCTACGACGGGCCCGCCGCCCTGGACGTGATGGAGCAGGCGGCCGACGGGCTGCGTCCCGGAGCCGCCTGGATCCAGTCGACGACCGCCGGCATCGACGCGATCACCCGGCTGGCCGACTTCGCCGACCGCAACCGGCTCGTCTTCTTCGACGCGCCCGTGCTCGGCACCCGCGGCCCCGCCGAGGAGGGCAAGCTGCTGGTCCTCGCGGCGGGCCCCGCCGAGCACCGCGACGCGATCGCCCCGGTCCTCGACGCGGTCGGCTCCCGCACCGTGTGGACCGGCGAGGACGGGGCCGCGGGCAGCGCCACCCGGCTCAAGCTCGTCGCCAACAGCTGGGTCCTCGCGGCGACCAGCGCCACCGGCGAGGTCCTCGCCCTCGCCGAGGCCCTCGGCGTCGACCCGGACCACTTCTTCGACGCCATCGCGGGCGGCGGCCTCGACCTGCCGTATCTGCGGATGAAGGCCGCGCTGGTCCGGGAGGACCGGCTCACCCCGGCCCAGTTCGCGGTGAGCACGGCCGCCAAGGACGCCCGGCTCATCGTCGAGGCGGGCCGCGCCGCAGGCGTCCGCCTCGACGTCGCCGAGGCCGGCGCGGCCCGCATGGCCCGCGCCGCCGAGCAGGGCCACGGGGACGAGGACATGGCCGCCGCCTACTTCGCCTCCTTCGACGAGGACGGCCACCGGCCCTGAGCGCGCCCCGCCCGCACACCCCTCACCCGTCCCGCGCCGGAGGACCCATGACCGACCAGCCCCAGACCCCCGCCGTGCTCGACGGCCTCCCGGCCCTGCTCCCGGGCCTGGCCGACCTCTACCGCGATCTGCACGCCCACCCCGAGCTGTCCTTCGAGGAGACCAGGACCGCCGCCGAGGTCGCCCGGCGCGCCCGCGCCTGCGGCTACGAGGTCACCGAAGGAGTGGGCCGTACGGGCGTCGTGGCGACCCTCGACAACGGCCCCGGCCCCACCGTCCTGCTCCGCGCCGACTTCGACGCCCTGCCCGTGCGGGAACGCACCGGACTCGACTACGCCTCGAAGACCGACGGCGTGATGCACGCGTGCGGCCACGACATGCACGTCGCCTGCCTGCTCGGCACCCTGCGGCTGCTCGCCGACGCCCGCGCCCACTGGTCGGGCCGGATCGTCGCCGTCTTCCAGCCCGCCGAGGAGATCGCGCAGGGCGCCCGGGCCATGCTCGACGACGGCTTCCTCGACCGGTTCGGCCGCCCCGACGTGGTCCTCGGCCAGCACGTGGCACCGCTGCCCGCGGGCACGGTCGGCTGGCACGCGGGACCGGCGTTCGCCGCAGCCGACTCCCTCCGGGTGGTCCTGCACGGCAAGGGCTCCCACGGCTCCCGGCCCGAGACCGCGATCGACCCGGTGGTGATGGCCGCGGCGACCGTGCTCCGTCTCCAGACCGTCGTCGCGCGCGAGGTCCCCGGCGGCGAGACCGCCGTGCTGACCGTCGGCGCGCTCCAGGCCGGCACGAAGGCCAACATCATCCCCGACCGCGCCGAGCTGAAGCTCAACATCCGTACGTACGGCGGCGATACCCGCGCCCGCGTCCTCGCCGCCGTCGAACGCATCGTGCGCGCCGAGGCCGCCGCGTCCGGCGCCGAACGCGACCCCGAGATCACCGAGATCGACAGCTTCCCGGTCCTCACCAACGACGAGAAGGCGACCGCGCGCACCATGACGGCCCTGGGCACCGCCCTCGGCCCCGACCGGGTCTTCGACATGGGCCCGGTGACCGGCAGCGAGGACGTGGGCCTGTTCGCCACCGACTCCGGGGCCCCCATCTGCTACTGGATGTTCGGCGGCCTCGACCCCGAGCAGGTGGCGGCCGCGCAGAAGGCGGGCACGGCCGACCGGGACATCCCCGCCAACCACTCCCCGTTCTTCGCGCCCCTCGTCGACCCGACCCTCACGACCGGGGTCACGGCCCTGACGACGGCCGCGCTGGAGTGGCTGGCCGGTTGACCGGGAGCCCGGGACCGTCGCCCGGCGTCAGCGACCGGCGCCAGGCGGCCTTCTCGCGCGTCGCCTCGCGCTCCGGGGAGGTCGCCCACCGGAAGGTGAGCTGCGCGACGGTCGCCTGCGGCAGCGCCCACGCGGCACGGACCAGGTCGAGTTCGCGCTGCAGTTTCCGCGTCGACACCTGGAGCCGGCGCGCCGCCCCGTCCTGGGTCTCGCCCTCGGACAGGGCCCGCAGGATCGCCCGCTGCAACTGGCTGAGCAGCCCGCCCTCCGGGCTCTGCCCGCGCACCCGGCGCTGCCCGTGCCACGGACTGGCCCGCCGCCACTCCTGCTCGAACGCGTGCTTGCAGAAGGCGACCATCGCCCGGTCCGTGATGATCCACGCCGCGCCCTCCGGGGCGTCCGGGACCACGTAGTCGGAGATGATCGCGACCCGCTCGTCGACGATGACGACCCGCTCGAAGGGGTCCGCCAGCGTACGGAAGTGCACCCCGCGCGGTGCCATCGTCGACGCCCACTCGCAGGTCACCACGTCGTCGCGGACCGCGTCCTGATACAGCGTCCGGTAGCGCACCCCGCGCTCCAGGGCCGCCGTGTCGCGCGGTACGCCGATGTCCATCTGCTCCCGGGTCCGCGGCCCGTGCGGGTGCGCGCCGAGCAGCTCCGATCGGGCGGACGCGAGGATCGCCCCGATCCGTTCGTTGACCTCCGCCCGGTCCGACAGGAACTCCGAGCCGGTGGTGCCCGCCGCCCGCGTCCGCGACTGGGCGAACGCCAGGTTCAACTGCTCGACGGCGCCCGGCAGTTCCATCAGCATCCGGGTCTGCTCCTGGAGGTGCACCAGGGCCTCCCGGGCCACCGACCAGGCGGCCGCCGTGGGAGGTAAGGGCACCGGACGCGCCCCGTCCTCGGGCAGCGCGACCATCCCCCAGGCCCGTAACTGCTCGAGCGCCTCGCCGTCCGCGGGGCCGGTCGGCCGGCCCGTGGACAGCCGCCCGTACAGATCGACCGCCGCGGCCGACAACGCCTGCCCCGGCAGCGCGCGTCCGGGCGCGTCCTTGGGTGCGGTGCTCTCTCCCACCCAACCCCTCCGTCAAACCGTCAAGGTCAACGCCGCCCGCTCGGCGGCCTGTTGGCGTACCTACGCCAGGCAGCAAGACGACAGCGGATTCGATTGCGGCCGCGCCGCCGCACGAGCAACATTCTATCCGTGGAGCCCCTCCCGGTTCCTGCCAAAAGTCTTCTCACAGGCGCCACCGGCCTCGTGAGCCCGGAAGGACGACGATGACCCACATGGCACGCCGTATCGGAGCCCTCATCGCCCTGACTGTCGCCGCCCTGGCCGGCGTGGCGCACGCGCAGTCGGCGCACGGAGCGGCGACGACGACGCGTGCCGACAGCGTGTGGCTGGCGCCCGTCGACCCGCAGCAGGCCGATGAGCCGAACCGGTCGGGCGCCCCGGCCGACGAGTCCGTCCAGGCGATCGCGCCGATGGACTCCGTCTGGTAGACGCCACCCCAGAGCCACCTGTCCAGGGGCTCGGGCGGCCTGCACTTTCCGTGGGGGGAAGCACTGTGCAGGCTGCCCGAGCCCCGCACCTGCGCCCGCGTCCGGGCGCGGTGCGGCGGGTCAGCCGAGCCGGGGGATCTCGATCGCGGGGCACCGGTCCATGACCATCTCCAGACCGGCCTCGCGCGTGCGCTCGTACGCCGCCTCGTCGACCACGCCGAGCTGGAACCACACCGCCTTCGCGCCGATCGCCACGGCCTCGTCGGCGACCCGGCCCGCCAGGTCGCTGTTGACGAAGACGTCGACGACGTCCACGGGGAAGGGGATGTCGGCGAGCGAGGCGTACCCCTGTTCGCCGTGGACGGTCTCCGCCTTCGGGTGGACCGGGACGATCCGCTTGCCGAAGCGCTGCAGCACGCCGGCGACGCCGTAGGCCGCCCGCGCCTGGTTCGAGGAGAGACCGACGACGGCCCAGGTGTCGCCTGACTCGGTGAGGATCGCGCGGACCGTGGCCTGGTCGCCGTACATGACTGCCTCCTGTGAGCGGGCGCTGATGCTGTCACAACCCCGCGGCCGTCCCGGGGATTCCGCGGCGGGTCAGCCCACGTGGACGCGCGGCCGCCGCTCCGGGTCGGCCTCCGCGCGACGCAGCACCTCGCGGGTGACCGGGGCGACCTCGCCGTCGCCGAAGACGAGGAAGCGCAGCAGATGGCTGACGGGGTGGCCCTCCGTCCAGTTGAAGTAGGCGTGCGGCACCTCGCCCGTGCGGTCGCGCAGGTTCATCAGGACCGCGGCCACCGTGTTCGGCACGCCCGGGCCGTGCACGCGCAGCCGCCGTACCCCGTGCTTCTCGTCGCCGTGCACGACGAGGTCCTCGGTGAAGTCGGAGGAGTCCTGGATGAACACCTCAAGGAAGAGCAGCGGGCCGTCGTCGGGGATGTGGGTGTCCTCGCGCTGCTCGCTCTCCTTGGCGCGGTACTCGGCGGTCGTGTGCTCCTGCGGCTCGTTGGCGATGATGCGCAGCGGCCCCTGCGCCGCCGCCTCGTCGATCAGCCGGACGGCCGCCTCGTCGTACGTCACCGCGCCCGCGCGCAGTTCGAACGCGCGGTGGACCCGGGAGGCGAAGGAGGAGATCAGGATCGCGAGGATGAAGATCAGGGCGATCTTGATGCCGTCGGGGCGCTCCACGACGTTCGTGACGAGGGTGTAGGCGAAGACGGCCGTGATCACGCCGAAGCCGAGCGCCGCACCCCGGTGGCCGCGCCGGTGCACCGCGACCGTCGAGGCGAAGGACGCGGAGAGCATCAGCACGAGCACGCCCGTCGCGTACGCGCCGGACTGGTCGTCGACGTTGGCGTTGAACCAGAGCGTGATGATGACGGCCGCCGCCATGAAGACGAGGACCAGTGGACGCACCGCCCGCGTCCACTCGGGTGCCATGCCGTAGCGCGGCAGATAGCGGGGGACCAGATTGAGCAGGCCCGCCATGGCGGAGGCGCCCGCGAACCACAGGATGGCGATGGTCGAGATGTCGTAGACCGTGCCGAAGCCCTCGCCCAGATAGGCGTGCGCGAGATAGGCGAGCGCGCGGCCGTTGGCCGAACCGCCCGCCTCGAACTCGTCCTGTGGGATGAGGATCGTCGTGGCCAGGCTGGACAGCAGCAGGAAGCAGCTCATGATCAGCGCGGCCGTGGTCAGCAGTTTGCGGGTGTCGCGGATCCGGCCGGCCGGCTTGGCGTACGTGTCGTCGGGGCCGCCCTGGATCTGCGGCATCACCGCGACACCGGTCTCGAAGCCGGACATGCCGAGCGCCAGCTTCGGGAAGACGAGCAGCGCGACGCCGACCATCACGAACGGCGAGGAGTGTTCTGCCGTCATCGCGTCCCACCAGTTGGTGATCTTCACCGGCTGGGTCAGCACATGGGTGGCGGCCGTGATCAGCACGATGACGTTCATCGCGAGATAGGCGCCGACCAGGACGACGGCCACCCGGATGGCCTCCTTGAAGCCCTTCAGGAAGACCGTGCCGAGCGCCGCGAGCAGCACCAGCGTGATCCACAGGTTCGCGTCGTGCAGCCAGCCGGGGGCGAACGGGTTCTCCACGACGTGCGCCGCCGCGTCCGCCGCCGAGAGCGTCATCGTGATCATGAAGTCGGTCGCGGCGAAACCGAGCAGGACCAGCACGAACAGCTTCCCCGCCCACCAGGGCAGCAGCCGCTCCAGCATCGCGATCGAGCCCTCGCCGTGCGGCGACTCCTTCGCGACCCGGCGGTACACCGGCAGCGCCCCGAGCAGGGTCAGCGCGATCAGTACCAGCGTCGCGAGCGGGGACAGCAGACCGGCCGCCAGGGCCGCGATGCCCGGCTGGTAGCCCAGCGTGGAGAAGTAGTCGACACCCGTCAGACACATCACGCGCCACCACTTGTGCCCGTGGTGCTCCTCCGGGACGCGGCCGTGCGGGCCCTGATGGCGGGCCGTCTGCTCGCTCAGGCCCTCCAGCAGCCAGGACCGCCAGCGCGAGGTGCGGGCGGGCGGTGCGTCGGCCTGGGTGCCGGTCATGTGGGGGCTCTCCGTCGGGCGGCTCGGTGGTGTCGTCGGTCGCGTACGGGAGTGCACTGCCCCGCGGCAGCCCGTTCATGACAGTGGCGACGAGCGAGTATCCATCACATCGTCACTCGCGCACCGGGCGGGGGCGACCCCTGCCGCACCGGCGAATAGGCTGGTCGGATGCAGGACGAGTACCGCACGGTGGCCCGCGAGGGCGTGCACGAGACAGAGATCAGCCGCTCCCGGTTCCTGTGCGCGCTCGCGCCCGCCGCGACCGAGGAGGAGGCGCAGGCGTTCCTCGCGCGCGTCCGCAAGGAGCACCCCACGGCCTCGCACAACTGCTACGCGTACGTCATCGGGGCCGACGCCTCCGTGCAGAAGGCCGGCGACGACGGTGAGCCGGGCGGCACCGCCGGGGTGCCCATGCTCCAGATGCTCACCCGGCGCGACATGCGCTACGTCGTCGCCGTCGTGACCCGGTACTACGGCGGTGTGAAGCTCGGCGCGGGCGGGCTCATCCGGGCGTACGGCGGCGCGGTCGGGGAGGCGCTCGACGCGCTCGGCACCGTCACCCGTCGCCGGTTCCGCCTCGCCACGGTGACCGTCGACCACGGCCGGGCCGGAAAGATGGAGAACGATCTGCGGGCCACCGGGCGCGAGGTGCGCGACGTCCGCTACGCGGAGGCGGTGACCATCGAGATCGGGCTGCCCGAGGGGGACGTGGACCGGTTCCGGTCGTGGCTCGCGGACGTCAGCGCGGGGACCGCGGGTTTCGAGCTGGGCGGCGAGGCGTACGGCTGACCTGTCCACGGCGTGGGCGGGTCTCGACGGATGTAGGCGGCACCTGGTTCAATCGGCCCATGGACGCAGGACGGCACGACCTCACGCGACGACGCCATGTCGATCTCGCCCGGGTCAACAGCACCTCCTGTCACGTCTCCGGCTGAGCCGGCTCTGATCCGCCCGGCCCGCATCTGATCCCCGCGCCGTGCCCAACGGCCGCTGTGACGCGCCCTGTTCCGTCGGCGAGCGCGACCCGGTGGGGCGTCCCACCCTGCGCGCAGCCCTCCCCTGGACGAGCGAAGCCCGTTCCGGGGGCGCGGAGAACTGCGCGAGAGGCCCCACCGGCCCGCAGCCGACCACGAACGAACTCCCCATCCCGCAAAGGACACCCCGTGGCCCTCCTCCTCACCCTCACCGGCAGCGCCTCCGCCCCCGGCACCTCCCGCACCGCCCACCTCGTGCGCGATCTCGGTGCCGAACTCGCCGCCCACCAGCACGAGATACGCCACCTCGACGTCCGCTCCCTGCCCGCCGAAGGGCTGCTGTCCGCCGACACCGCCGACCCCGGCATCGCCGCCGCCGTCGGCCTCGTGGCCCGCGCCGACGCCCTGATCGTCGCCAGTCCCGTCTACAAGGCCGCGTACTCCGGCGTCCTGAAGACCTTCCTCGACCTGCTGCCGCAGTACGCGCTGCGCGGCAAGCCCGTGCTGCCGCTCGCCACCGGCGGTTCGCCCGCGCACGTCCTCGCCGTCGACTACGCGCTGCGTCCCGTCCTCACCTCGCTCGGCGCCGATGTTGCGCAGGGCTGGTTCGTGCTCGACCGGCACATCAGCGTCGACGCGGACGGCGGTGTCACCCTCACCTCCGAGACGCGCGAGGCGCTCGCCCCGGTTCTCGACCGCTTCCGCGACGCACTGCCGACCGGTTCCCGCCTGGCCGCTGCCTGAGCCCTGGGGCAGCTTCGGTGAGCACCCTTCTTAACACGCCTTGAATTAAGTACTGTTGAAGCCCCCGGGAGGCCCACCGGGGGCTTTGCTGTGTTCAAGTCCTCGTGGCTGCAAGTCCGTTGATGGCTATCTCGGCTTCATCTCTTGACGGCTCTGGTGCAGACCTTTAGGTTCCCGATCGCCACAGCTTCATGAATGCAGCCGCTGTTCATACCTGTGAACAGCGGTCACCCCCCATCGACGGCCTCCCATGAAGGGCTGTGAACCCCTGTGTCCCGTATGCCTAGATCTGCTCCGACGCGCTCCACCGTGATACGCGGCGCGCTCGCCACCGCACTCCTCGCCGTCTCGGCGAGCGCACTCGCCGCGACCCCCGCCGCCGCGGCCACCGGCACGATCACCGGACTCGGCGGCAAATGCCTCGACGTGGCGGGAGCGAGCTCCGCCAACGGCACCGCCGTCCAGCTCTACGACTGCAACGGCACGTCCGCGCAACAGTGGACCGTCGGCACCGACGGAACCGTCCGCGCCCTCGGCAAGTGCCTTGATGTCACCGGCAATTCGACCGCCAACGGCGCCAGGCTCCAGCTGTGGGACTGTGCGGGCAGCGCCAATCAGAAGTGGACGGTGTCCGCCGCCCGCGACCTCGTCGGGCAGCAGTCCGGCAAGTGCGCCGACGTCACCGGCAACACTTCCGCGAACGGCACCCCGATCCAGATCTGGAGCTGCACGGGCGCCGCGAACCAGAAGTGGACCGCGCCGAGCAGTGGCGGCGGAACGCCGCCCGCCGCGGCGCCGATGGCCGTCGCCCCGTACCTCTACAACGGCTGGGGCAACACGCCCAGCCCGACCACGGTCATGAACGCCACCGGCGTCAAGTGGTTCACCCTCGCCTTCGTCCTCAGCAACGGCACCTGCAACCCGCAGTGGGACGGCGGCCGCCCGCTGACCGGCGGTGTCGACCAGCAGACCATCAACACCGTGCGGGGAGCCGGAGGCGACGTCATCCCGTCGTTCGGCGGCTACAGCGGCAACAAGCTGGAGAGCTCCTGCACCAGCGCCGCCGCACTGGCCGGCGCGTACCAGAAGGTCATCGACGCGTACGGGCTGAAGGCCATCGACATCGACCTGGAGGCCGACGCCTACAGCAACGGCACCGTGCAGCAGCGCACGGTGGACGCGCTCAAGACCGTCAAGGCCGCCAACCCGGGCATCAAGGTGTACGTCACGATCGGCACGAACCAGTCGGGCCCCGACACCAGCCTGATCAACCGGGCCGCGAACTCCGGTCTGACCGTAGACAGTTGGACGATCATGCCGTTCGACTTCGGCGGCGCCGGCCAGAACATGGGGACGCTGACCACCAAGGCCGCCGAGGGCCTGAAGAACGCCCTCAAGAGCGCCTACGGCTACAGCGACGACCAGGCGTACCGGGGCATGGGCATCTCGTCCATGAACGGCATCACCGACGACAACGAGACCGTCACCCCCGCCGACTTCCAGACCATCCTGGCCTACGCCCAGCAGCACCACCTCGCGCGGCTCACGTTCTGGTCGGCCAACCGCGACCGGCCCTGCTCCGGCGCCTACCCGAACGACGACACCTGCTCGGGCGTGGCCCAGAGCGCCTGGCAGTTCACCGGCATCTTTGCCAAGTACACCGGCTGACCGCCCCTCAGGCCCCACCCCCCACAGGAGACTTCCTTGTCCAGACCCGTCCTCAGCAGCGTGTCCAGACGCCGGATGCCGAGAGTCCTCGCCGCGGTCGCGCTCGTGGCCACGACCGCCACCGGCATCGAGTTCGCCGCGCAGCCCCCGGCGAGCGCGCAGTCCCGGGCGGCCGCCGCGCTCCCGACCGGCCCCACCACCGTGATCAACAAGGGCAGCGGCAAGTGCGTCGACGCCCGCGCGGCCGCGAGTGCCGACGGCACCGCCGTCCAGCAGTACGGCTGCAACGGCAGCACCGCGCAGAACTGGCAGCTCGTCGCCACCAGCGGCGGCTACTACCGTGTCAACAGCAGCCTCGACACCACCAAGGCGTGGGACGTCACCGACGTGTCCACCGCCGACTCCGCCGCCGTCCAGCTGTGGTCGTACTCCAGCGGCGCCAACCAGCAGTGGCTGCCCGTCGCCGAGGCCGACGGCTCGTACCACTTCGTGAACCGCAACAGCGGCAAGTGCCTCGACGTCCCCAGCGCCTCCACCGCGGACAGCGTGCAGCTCGCGCAGTACACCTGCAACGGCACCGCCGCGCAGTCCTTCACGCTCGGCGGCGGCACGACGAACCCGCCGGGCACCCCGGACCTCGGCCCGAACGTGACGGTCTTCGACCCGTCGATGTCCGCCTCCAGCATCCAGTCCAAGCTGAACGCGGTCTTCTCCCAGCAGCAGACCAACCAGTTCGGCTCGGCCCGCCAGGCCCTGCTCTTCAAGCCCGGCACCTACAGCGCCGACGCCAACGTCGGCTTCTACACCCAGGTCGCCGGGCTCGGCCTCTCCCCGGACGACGTGACCATCAACGGCGCCGTGCACGCGGAGGCCGACTGGTTCCAGGGCAACGCCACGCAGAACTTCTGGCGCTCCGCCGAGAACCTGTCGGTCAACCCGACCGGCGGCACGGACCGCTGGGCCGTCTCGCAGGCCGCCCCCTACCGGCGCATGCATGTCCGCGGCAACCTCGCGCTCGACGACGGCGGCTGGTCCAGCGGCGGCTTCATCTCCGACACCAAGGTCGACGGCCAGATCCGCTCCGGCTCCCAGCAGCAGTTCCTCACCCGCAACTCCCAGATGGGCAGCTGGTCGGGGTCCAACTGGAACATGGTCTTCGTCGGCGACCAGGGCGCACCCGCCCAGTCCTTCCCGACGTACACCACCGTCGCGAGCACCCCGACGATCCGCGAGAAGCCGTTCCTGTACGTCGACGGGGCGGGCGCCTACAAGGTGTTCATGCCCGCGCTGCGGTCGAACGCGGTCGGCACCACATGGAGCGGAAAGACCCCGGCGGGCACGTCACTCCCGCTCGACCAGTTCTTCATCGTCAAGCCCGGCGCCACCGCCGCCGACATGAACGCGGCCCTCGCGGCGGGCAAGAACCTCCTGGTCACTCCGGGCGTCTACCACCTCGACCAGACCCTGAACATCACCCGGCCCGACACGGTCGTCCTCGGCATGGGCCTCGCCACCCTCGTCCCGGACGGCGGGATCACCGCGATCAGCACCGCCGACGTCGACGGCATCCAGCTGGCCGGCCTGCTGATCGACGCGGGCACCACCAACTCCCAGACCCTGGTGCGGATCGGCCCCAACGGCGCGTCCGCCAACCACGCGGCCGACCCGATCCAGCTGTCCGACTTCTTCGTCCGGATCGGCGGCGCCACGGTCGGCAAGGCGACCAACTCCCTTGTCGTCAACAGCGCGAACACGGTCGTCGACCACACCTGGATCTGGCGGGCCGACCACGGCAACGGCGGCACCGTCGGCTGGACCGCCAACACCGCCGACACCGGGCTCGTCGTCAACGGCGCGAACGTGACCGCGTACGGACTCTTCGTCGAGCACTTCCAGAAGACCCAGGTCGTCTGGAACGGCAACGGCGGCCGCACGTACTTCTTCCAGAACGAGATGCCCTACGACCCGCCGAACCAGGCCGCCTGGACGAACGGCGGCGGCAAGGGCTACCCCGCGTACAAGGTCGCCGACTCCGTCACCGGTCACGAGGCGTGGGGACTCGGCAGCTACTGCTACTTCAGCACCAACTCCAGCGTCGTCGCCGACCGTGCCTTCGAGGTGCCGAACACCTCCGGGGTCCGGTTCCACGACATGGTCACCGTCTCGCTCGGCGGCACCGGCACCATCAGCCACGTCATCAACAACACCGGAGGACCGTCCAACTCCGGCAGCAACGTCGCCTACCTCACCAACTACCCGTAGACCGCGCCTCGCAGAGAAGGGAACGACCGGCAGATGCACCCGCACACCATCAGATCCCGATCCGCCCGCACGGCCCTGCGGATCCTCCTCCTGCTCGCCGCCCTGCTCGGCCTCGCGGCGCCACCCGCCGCACACGCGAGCAGCACGGCGGCCCCCTTCAAGGTGCTCGGTCTCTACAGCGGCACCTGGGACGCGGCGCACATCGACTTCGAGAAGGAGGCCAACGACTGGCTGCCCGAGCAGGCCGCCGCGAACGGCTTCACCTACACCGCCAGCAACGACTGGAACCTGCTCGCCAACGGCGGCGTCAACGCCTACCAGGTCGTCCTGTTCCTCGACGACCTGCCGCAGACCGCCGCCCAGCGCACCGGATTCGAGCAGTACATGCGCGGCGGCGGCGCCTGGATGGGCTTCCACGTCTCCGCGTTCACCACGGACGCGGCGAGCTGGTCCTGGTACCACAACACGTTCCTGGGCAGCGGCAACTTCAAGTCCAACACCTGGGGCCCGACCTCCGCGACCCTCAAGGTCGAGGACCGCACGCACCCGTCGACCGTGAACCTGCCCGCCACGTTCACCTCGTCGGTCAGCGAGTGGTACAGCTGGTCCAACGACCTGCGGCAGAACCCGGACATCAGGATCCTCGCCTCGGTCGACCCCAGCAGCTTCCCGCTCGGCACCGACCCGAACCAGTCCTGGTACAGCGGCTACTACCCGATCCTGTGGACCAACACGAAGTACAAGATGCTCTACGCGAACTTCGGCCACAACGCGATGAACTACGACACCGACACCCGTACGTCGTCGACGTTCGCCAGCGCCACCCAGAACCGGTTCCTGCTCGACGGACTGAAGTGGCTCGGCGGCGCCGGCGGCACCACCCCGCCGGACGGCACGCTCTCCGAGACGGCCTGGTACTCCCTGAAGAACGTCGGCAACGGCACCTGCGTCGACGCCCGCGCCGCCGCCACCGTCAACGGGACCGCGATCCAGCAGTACGCCTGCAACGGCACCCAGGCGCAGCAGTTCCGGCTCGCCGCGACCGACGGCGGATACCGGCGCATCGGAGTACGCCCGGCCCCGCAGCAGGTCATCGACGTGACCGGCGTCTCGTCCGCCGACAACGCGCCGCTCCAGCTGTGGGCGTACGGCGGCGGACAGAACCAGCAGTGGCTCCCCGTGAAGGAGGCCGCCGGGAGGTATCACCTCACCGCCCGGCACAGCCGCAAGTGCCTCACCGCGGCGGCCGCCGCCACGAACAGCGCACAGCTCACCCAGCGCGCCTGTGACGGATCGGCCGCCCAGAGCTTCACGGTGACCACCGGCTGACGCGTGACACACGTCACGGTGCGGGACGCCTGATGAGGGCGTTCCGCACGTGATGTCCGACCCAGCGGCTAGCCTCGTGTCCCATGAGGCTGCTGCACACGTCCGACTGGCATCTGGGACGCGCGTTCCACCGGGTGAACATGCTCGGTGCCCAGGCCGCGTTCATCGGCCACCTCGTCGACACCGTGCGCGAGCGCGAGGTCGACGCGGTGGTCGTGTCGGGCGACGTGTACGACCGGGCCGTGCCCCCGCTGGCCGCCGTCGAGCTGTACGACGAGGCCCTGCACCGCCTCGCCGACCTCGGCGTGCCCACCGTGATGATCTCCGGGAACCACGACTCGGCGCGCCGCCTCGGCGTCGGCGCCGGGCTCATCGGACGCGCCGGGATCCACCTGCGGACCGAGGCCGCCCGCTGCGGCGAGGCCGTCGTCCTCGCCGACGACCACGGCGACGTGGCGTTCTACGGGCTGCCGTACCTGGAGCCCGCACTGGTCAAGGACGAGTTCGGGGTCGCGAAGGCGGGCCACGAGCAGGTGCTCGCCGCCGCCATGGAGCGGGTGCGCGCCGACCTCGCCGAGCGCCCGGCCGGGACCCGCTCCGTCGTCCTCGCGCACGCCTTCGTCACCGGCGGCGCGCCCAGCGACAGCGAGCGGGACATCACCGTCGGCGGCGTCGCGGCCGTCCCGGCGGGCGTCTTCGACGGCGTCGACTACGTGGCGCTCGGGCATCTGCACGGCAGCCAGCGCATCTCCGAGCGGATCCGCTACTCCGGCTCCCCGCTCCCGTACTCCTTCTCCGAGGCCGACCACCGCAAGAGCATGTGGCTGATCGACCTCGACGCCGACGGCGCGGTGACCGCCGAGCGCCTCGACTGCCCGGTGCCGCGGCCGCTCGCCCGGATCCGCGGCGACCTGGAGGACCTGCTCGCCGACGCCGCCCTCACCGAGCACGAGGAGTCCTGGGTGGAGGCCACCCTCACCGACACGGTGCGCCCCGACGACCCGATGGCCCGGCTCACCGAGCGCTTCCCGCACACCCTCAGCCTGCTCTTCGACCCACGCAGAACCGAGACCGAACCGGACGCCAGCTACGCGGAGCGCCTCAAGGGACGCGACGACCACGAGATCGCGGAGGACTTCGTGACCCACGTCCGGGGCACCGGGCCCGACGAGCACGAGCGGGTGGTGCTGCGCGCCGCGTTCGACACCGTACGGACCGATGCCTTCGAGAACGAGGTGCACGAGCGCGAGGGCGCCCGGTGAGGCTGCACACCCTCCACATCACGGCGTTCGGCCCCTTCGGCGGCAGCCAGGAGGTCGACTTCGACGCCCTGTCGGAGGCCGGCCTCTTCCTGCTGCACGGCCCGACCGGCGCCGGCAAGACCTCCGTCCTCGACGCGGTCTGCTTCGCCCTGTACGGATCGGTGCCCGGCGCACGGCAGGGCTCCGGCGGCCAGGGACAGAACCTGCGCAGCGACCACGCCGAGCCCGGAGTGCGGACCGAGGTCCGCCTCGACCTGACCGTCGCCGGACGCCGGCTCGAACTGACCCGGCAGCCGCCGTTCGCGCGACCCAAGAAGCGCGGCACGGGATTCACGACGGAGAAGGCGCAGAGCTGGCTGCGCGAGTACGACGCCGTGGCGGGGGAGTGGAAGGACCTCAGCCGCTCCCACCAGGAGATCGGCGAGGAGATCACCCAGCTGCTCGGCATGAGCAAGGACCAGTTCTGCCAGGTCGTGCTGCTCCCGCAGGGCGACTTCGCCCGCTTCCTGCGCGCCGACGCCGAGGCCCGCGGCAAGCTCCTCGGCCGGCTCTTCGACACGCGCCGGTTCGCCGCCGTGGAGCAGCGGCTCGCCGAGGACCGGCGGGCCGCCGAGAAGCAGGTGACGGCGGGCGACGCCGAGCTGCTGGCCGACGCCCACCGGATGCAGCAGGCCGCGGGGGACGTGGTGGAGACGCCGCCGGTCGACGCGGCGCCCGGCGACCCGGGTGTCGCGGAGGCCGTCCTCGGCTGGGCGGCCGTCGCCCGCTCCACGGCCCGGGAGCACTACACGCACGCCCATCTCGCCCTGGGCGCCGCCGAGTCGGCGAGCACCGCGGCCCGCCGCGACCTCTCCGACGCGCAGGAGACGGAGCGTCTTCAGCGCCGGTTCGCCCAGGCCGAGACCAGGGCGGCCGCGCTGGCCGCACAGGAGACGGAGCTGCGTGCCGTACGCGAGCGGATGGAGCGGGGCCGCAAGGCCGCCGCGGTCGCCCCCGCGCTCGACCTGCGCGAGGCCGCCGACGCCGAGCACCGCTCCGCGCTCCACGAGGAGACGCGGGCCCGGGCCGTCCTGCGCGCGGAGACCGGCACGGCGTCGGACGCGCCCGATGCACTGAAGGACGCCGCCGACGCGGGCCCCGGCGCGCTCGCCGAGGCCACCCGGCGTGTCGCCCAGGAACTCGGCGGGCTCGACGCGGCGCGCCGGGCCGAGCGACGCCTCGCCGCGGTCGGCCGGGAGCGCGCGGACCTCGACCGCGAGGAGCGCGCCGACACCGAGCTGCTCGACGAGGCCGAGCAGTGGCTCGCCCGCTGGGACACCCGCCGTACCGAACTCCAGGACGCGGTCGACCGCGCCCAGGAGGCCACGACCCGGGCCGAACACCTCGCTGGACAGCTGGAGCCCGCGCTGCGGCAGGCCCGCGCCGCCCGGGAGCGCGACCGGCTCGCCGGGCAGGCCGACACGGCGCGGGCCGACGCCCTGCGCGCCCGCGAGGAGGCGGCAGGCGCCCACGAGCACTGGCTCCGCCTGAAGGAGCAGCGGCTGCTCGGCATCGCCGCCGAACTCGCCGATGAGCTGACGGACGGCACCCCCTGCGCCGTGTGCGGCGCCACCGAACACCCGGCGCCCCAGCGGAAGTCGGCGGGTCATGTCGACCGCGCCGCCGAGGAGGCCGCGCTCGCCGCCCACCGCGCCGCCGAGGACCGGTACACCGAGGCCGAGCGCCGCTCCGGTGTCGTACGGGAGGAGCTGGCCGCGGCGAGAGCCGCCGCCGGTGACGCCCCGGCCGGGGAACTCGCCGACGCGGCCCGCGCGTTGCAGGACCGACACGCCGAGGCCCGCGCCGAGGCGTCCGCCCTGCACGCGGCCCGCGAGGCGCTGGCGCACGCGCAGAGCGAGCACGAGCGCAGGCGGACCACCCGCCAGGACGCGGCGACCCGGAGCGCGGGCCGCGCCTCGGCCCGTGAGGCGCTGGAGCGCGAACAGGCCACCCTGGAAGGCGAGTTGGCGCAGGCGCGCGGCGCCGCGGTGAGCGTCGAGGCCCGCGCCGCCCAGCTGGAGCGGCTCGTGGACGTGCTCGGCGCGGCGGCCGACGCGGCCCGCGCCGTCGAGGACACCGCGCAGCGCCTGAAGGACGCGGACGCGCGACTCGCCGACGCCGCCTTCAAGGCCGGCTTCGACACACCGGAGGCCGCGGCCGCCGCCCAGCTCGACGACGCACGCCACCGCGAGTTGCAGCACCGCCTGGACGCCTGGCAGTCCGAGGACGCGGCGGTCCGCGCGGTCCTCGCCGAGGAGGACACCGCCGCGGCCGCCCACCGTCCGGCGGCCGATGTCGCGGCCGCCCACAGTGCGGCCGAGGCCGCCGACGCGCGCGTCCGGGCCGCGGGTTCCGCACGGGACGCCGCCCAGCGCCGCTGCGCCGACCTCGACCGGCTGTCCCGGCGCGCCGCCACGGAGGCCCGTCGCCTCGGCCCGCTGCGCACCACGTACAACCGCGTGGCCCGGCTCGCCGCCCTCGCGGCCGGCACCGCGGCGGACAACGACCGCAAGATGCGGCTTGAGTCGTACGTCCTCGCCGCCCGTCTCGAACAGGTGGCGGCCGCCGCGACCGCGCGCCTGAGCCGTATGTCGTCCGGGCGCTACACCCTCGTGCACTCCGACTCCCTCGCCGGGCGCGGCAGATCGGGGCTCGGGCTGCACGTCGTCGACGCGTGGACGGGCCGCGAGCGGGACACGGCGACGCTCTCCGGCGGCGAGACGTTCTTCGCCTCGCTCGCCCTGGCGCTCGGCCTCGCCGACGTCGTCACGGACGAGGCGGGCGGCGTCCGGCTCGACACCCTCTTCATCGACGAGGGCTTCGGCAGCCTCGACGACCAGACCCTCGACGACGTGCTCGACGTCCTCGACTCCCTGCGCGAACGCGACCGGAGCGTCGGCATCGTCAGCCACGTCGGCGACCTGCGCCGCCGCGTCCACGCCCAGCTGGAGATCGTCAAGGGACGGGACGGATCGGAGGTCCGGCACCGGGGGACGGACGCGGGGTGACGACCGGCGCGGCAGCGCCTCAGCGCCCGATCGCCCGCCGCGGCAACGGCGAGGAGTACACGACGCTCGTCGTCACCGACCCCAGCGTGCCGATCTTCCCGGAGACCTCCTCCAGGTGCCGCATCGACCGCGCCGCGACCTTGATGACGAAGCAGTCGTCGCCCGTGACGTGATGCGCCTCCAGGATCTCCGGGGTCACCGCGACCAGATCGTGGAACGGCTTGTAGTTCCCGTTCGGGTACCGGAGCCGGACGAACGCCAGGATCGGCAGCCCGAGCCGCTCCGGAACGACCACGGCGGAGTACCCCGCGATCACCCCCGACTCCTCTAGCCGCCGCACCCGCTCCGTCACGGCGCTCGGCGACATGGACACGGCCCGCGCCAGCTCGGCGTAGCTGGCGCGGCCCTCGCTCTGGAGCACCCGCAGAATGTGCCAGTCCGTGGCATCGGGCACGTACGACGGCGCATCGGCAGGGGAATCGTCGGTCATGGCGCCGAGCCAACCGTGGAATCCCCGGCAGGGCAAGCGGGATACCGGGGATCGGCCCTTCAGGAAGACGGTCACCGACCGTAGATTTCTGGTCAGGGAGACCGGGACCGCACCGGCACCCGCCCCCGCCGACTCGCTGGAGAGGACCCGACATGACCCTGCCCGAGACCGCTGACAGGCCCGCCACCACCAACCCGGTGCTGCGCGTCGCCCCCGCCTCGCCCGCCGCCGCTGCCACCTACTTCGGCGCGAGCCTCGCCTTCCACGCCGACGTGTCCGACGTCGCCGCCGCGCTCGCTGCCGGCGGCGACCCCGGGTTCGTGGTGCTCGACTCGCGCTCCACCGCCTCCTGGGACCAGGGCCACGTGCCCGGCGCGGTCCACCTGCCGACCGCGCTCATCCCCGAGCAGGCCGCACAGCTCCTCGACCGGTCCGTGCCCGTCGTCACCTACTGCTGGGGCCCCGGCTGCAACGGCGCGACCCGCGCCGCCCTCGCCCTCGCCGAACTCGGCTTCCAGGTCAAGGAGATGCTCGGCGGCTTCGAGTACTGGGTGCGCGAGGGCTTCCCGTACGAGACGTGGGAGGGGCCCGCGCGGCAGAGCGCGGACCCCTTGACGGCACCGGCCGACAGTGACGACTGCGGCTGCTGAACCGCCCCTACAGCTTGGAGAGTTCGTCCACGAGGTCGTCGAGCCCCAGTGACCCCTGGGACAGCGCCGCCATGTGCCACGCCTTCGCGTCGAACGCGTCACCGTGCGCCGCCCGCGCGTTGGCCCGGCCGAGCAGCCACGCGCGCTCGCCCAGCTTGTAGCCGATCGCCTGGCCGGGGATCGACAGATAGCGGGTCAGCTCGCTCTCCACGAAATCGGCGGAACGGCTGCTGTGCGCGCCGAAGAACTCCTGGGCCAGCTCCGGCGTCCACCGCTCACCGGGGTGGAACGGCGAGTCCGCCGGGATCTGAAGCTCCAGGTGCATGCCGATGTCGACGATGACCCGGCATGCCCGCATCATCTGCGCGTCCAGGTATCCGATCCGCGTCTCCGCGTCGGTGAGACGGCCCAGCTCGTCCATCAGCCGCTCCGCGTACAGCGCCCAGCCCTCCGCGTTCGCGGAGACCATGCCGACCGTCGCCTGGTAGCGCGAGAGGTCACCGGCGACGTGCGCCCACTGCGCGAGCTGCAGATGGTGGCCGGGAACGCCCTCGTGGTACCAGGTCGACACCAGGTCGTAGACGGGGAAGCGGGTCTGCCCCATCGTCGGCAGCCAGGTGCGGCCGGGCCGGGAGAAGTCGACCGACGGCTCCGTGTAGTACGGGGCCGCGGCGCTGCCGGCGGGCGCGATGCACGACTCCACCTTCCGTACCCGCTCGGCGAGTTCGAAGTGGGTGCCGTCGAGCGTCTCGATCGCCTCGTCCATGAGGTCCTGGAGCCACTGCCGGACCTCCTCGACGCCCTCGATGTGCCGTCCGTGCTCGTCGAGGTGGGCGAGCGCCACCCACGGGGTGGCGGCGCCGGGCAGGATCTTCTCCGCCTCCAGCCGCATCTCGGCCAGCAGCCGGTGGAACTCGCTCCAGCCGTACGCGTACGCCTCGTCCAGGTCGAGATCCGTGCCGTTGTAGTAGCGCGACCAGCGGGCGTAGCGCTCGCGGCCCACCACGTTCGGGGCGCCCTCGACGGCGGGCGCGTACACGTCGCGCATCCAGTCGCGCAGCTCCAGGATCGCGGCGTCGGCCTCGCCCGCCGCCACGGTCAGCTCGTCGCGCAGCGCCTCGGGACCGGCCTGCGTGAACTCCTCGAACCATCCCTCCCACTCGCCGAGTTGCCCGATGAACGTCTCGGTCGGGCGTGGGCCGCCGTGCAGCTTGCGCTCCAGGCCGAGCGTCAGCGTCTCGCGGTATCCGGCGAGCGCCGCGGGGACCGCGCGCAGCCGCTCGGCGATCGCCGCCCAGTCCTCGTCCGTGTCGGTGGGGGTGATGGTGAAGACCTCCCGGACGTGGTGCACGGGAGAGCCCAGGTTGGCGACGGCGCGCAGGTGCTCGTCGGCGTCGTGCACGGCGAGTTCGGCGGTCAGCCGCTCGCGCAGCAGCCGGGCGCAGCGCCGCTCGACGTCGCTGTCGGCGGCGGGCTCGCGCTCCGCGGCGTCGAGCCGCTCCAGCGTCCGCCGCGCCAGCGCGGCGACCGCGTCCAGGCCCGCGGGCGAGAGATCGGGCAGCTTGCTGTGGGCCGTGGGGACGCCCAGGTACGTGCCGGTGACCGGGTCGAGGACGATCAGGTCGTCGACGTAGGCGTCCGCGACCTGGCGGGGGGTGTGCGCAGTGTCTGACATGCGGACATCCTCGTACGGGTCAGGGGGTTCCGTCACCCTGATACCCGGTCGGGGGCAGCAGCGGTCCGCACTCCCACTGCTGGAAGATCAGCCGGGTCTCCACCCGCGCCACCTCGCGCCGTGACGTGAACTCGTCGAGGACGAGCCGTTGCAGGTCCGCCATGTCGCGGACGGCGACCTGCACCAGATAGTCGTCGGGTCCGGTGAGGTGGAAGACCGTGCGTGCCTCGGGCAGGGCGCGGATCCGCTCCACGAACGGGCCCACCAGCTCCCGCCGGTGCGGGCGCACCTGCACCGACAGCAGCGCCTGCAGGCCGCGGCCGAGCCGCGCCGGATCGACCCGCAGCGCGTGCCCGAGGATCACCCCGCCGCGCCGCAGCCGGGCCACCCGGTCCAGACAGGTCGAGGGCGCGACACCGACCCGCGCGGCGAGATCCCGGTACGTCGTACGGGCATCGTTCTGCAACACCCGCAGGATCTCCAGATCAACCGGATCCAGTACGACAGAATCGATCATCCGCCGAACGTAGCACGGGAGTTGAACCGTTCCGCCGGGCATCGGCCCAGGCTGTGCGGCATGGACCACACCACGGACCACCACCAGGACGTGGCGCGCCCCCGGACCCGGGCCCTCGCCACCGAAGCCGTGCACGCCGGCCGCGACGACCTCGCCGCGCTCGGCCTGCACGCCCCGCCCATCGACCTGTCGACGACCTACCCGTCCGCCGACAGCCGGACCGAGGCCGCCCGGATCGACGCGTTCGCCGCCGACGGCGCCCTCGACGACGGGCCGCCGGTCTACGGCCGCGTCGGCAATCCGACGGTCGCCCGGTTCGAGACGGCGCTCGCCCGCCTGGAGGGCACCGAGGCCGCGGTCGCCTTCGCCAGCGGCATGGCCGCCCTGACCGCCGTCCTGCTGGTACGCCGTTCAGCGGGCCTGGGCCATGTCGTCGCGGTCCGCCCGCTGTACGGGTGCAGCGACCACCTCCTCGACACGGGCGTCCTCGGCACCGACGTGACCTGGGTCGATCCGGCCGGCATCGCCGACGCCATCCGCCCCGACACCGGCCTGGTGCTGGTCGAGTCGCCCGCCAACCCCACGCTCGCGGAGGTCGACCTGCGGGCCGTCGCCCACGGCTGCGGCACCGTGCCGCTGCTCGTCGACAACACCTTCGCGACGCCCGTGCTGCAACGGCCCGCGGAGAGCGGCGCCCGGCTCGTGCTGCACAGCGCGACGAAGTTCCTCGGCGGGCACGGCGACGTCCTCGGCGGTGTCGTGGCCTGCGACGAGGCGTTCGCGGGGCAGTTGCGCAAGATGCGGTTCGCGACGGGCGGTGTGCTGCACCCGCTCGCGGGCTACCTCCTGCTGCGCGGCCTGTCCACCCTTCCCGTACGGGTGCGGGCCGCATCGGCGACCGCGGCGGAACTGGTACGGAGGCTGACCGGTGACCCGCGCGTCACCCGCGTCCACTATCCGCGGACCGGCGGCGCGATGATCGCCTTCGAGCCGGCCGGTGACCCGCACGCCGTGATCGCCGGGGTCGGCCTGATCACCCCCGCCGTCAGCCTCGGCAGCGTCGACTCGCTCATCCAGCACCCGGCGTCCATCAGCCACCGCGTGGTCGCCGCCGACGACCGCCGGGCCGCGGGCGTCGGCGACCGGCTGCTGCGCCTGTCCGTCGGTCTGGAGGACGTCGACGACTTGTGGGCCGATCTCGACCGGGCGCTCGGGGAGTCGATGCCTCGTACACTCGCAGCATGTTCACATCGCGCAAAGCGGGACGAGACGAATCCTGGGACGGCGTCGTCGTCGACAAGTCCCGCGGGATGACCGACGGCTCGAACATGTACCACTACGTGGAGATCCGGCTCGCCGACGGCGACACCACCAAGGTGCGGGTCGGGCGGAGGCTGTGGAAGACGGTCGAGGCCGGCGACCGGATCGTGAAGCGACCCGGCGCCGACCCCGAGAAGGCGTAGCTGTCGCCACTTATGCCTGGGCGTCCGTCTCGTACGGCAGCCGGGACGCCACCGGCGTCGCGTCCAGGCGGGCCGTGACCACGAGGGTGCCCTCCTCGATCTGGTAGTCGAGCGGCAGGCCGAGGCCGCGCATCGCGGCGACCATGCCGGTGTTGGACGCCTGCGTCACCGCGTACACGCTCTCGCAGCCCGCCTCGACGGCCATCGCGACCAGCCGGCCGAGCAGTTCGGCGCCGACCCCGCGACGCTGCCAGCCGTCCTCGACGAGCAGCGCGAGCTCCGTCTCGTCGCCGTCCCACAGCAGGTGGCCGAGGGCGACGATCCGGCCCGAGGCGGTCTGCGCCGCGAGCGTGCGGCCGAAGCGCGGGCTGAGCAGGTGGCCCAGATAGCGGTCGGCGTCACCGACCGGGCCGTGGTAGCGCATGCTCAGCGTCCGCGCCGAGCACCGCTCGTGCATCTCCTTGGCGGCCGTCACGTCGGAGAGGTCGGCGCGGCGCACCGTGATCTCGTTGCCCTCGGGCAGGGTGAGCACGTCCTGGCCGCGCGGGATCCGCGGGCCGAGCCTGCTGTCCAGCTCCACCAGGGCGCGGGCCCGCGCGAACTCGGTCGGGGTGAAGGGCAGATACGGCCGCTCCACCGTGATCAGACCGCCCTCCGGGGTGCGCAGCCGCAGCTCGGTGGCGTCGAAGCCGCCCTCCTCCGGCTCGCTGCCCGCGGACTTTGCGGGCAGTGACCTGATGGTGCACCGGCCGAGCAACTGGCGCAGTGCCAGCGGGAGTTCGGCGGCGTCCTGTGCCGTGCGGGTGGCCAGGCCCAGGATCCGCGTGGGTGCGTCCACCAGGTCGTGGGTGTCGGCGCGCTCGATCCAGGTGTCGGTGCCACCGGCCCGGGAGACGACCCGGGTCAGATCGGCGGCGGCCGTCTCCTGCGGGGCCCGCAGCAGGAACTCGTCGACCGTGCCGTCGGCCAGCGGGTGCGTCTGCAGGCTGAGGATGTCCACCCGCTGCTCGGCCAGCACCGTGCACAGCGCGGCGAGCGAACCCGGCTCGTCGCGCACCGTGGTCCGCATCCGCCACAGCGTGCTGCGTGCCGGGTCGAGCGCGTCGGATTCCTGTCGCCCGGCCGTCGTCGCCCCGCCCTCGGCGGGGGCGGACGGCCGGGCGCCGGTATCCGCCGTCGGTGGAGCGTGTTCGTGGCGTCGTGCCCACCACACGTGGAAGCCGGCGGTGGCGAGCAGCGCCACCGCCGAGACTCCGAGCAGGGCGGGCCCGTCGGGGCCGTGCCCGATCATGTTCGCCACCGCGTCGGCCACGGCCACCGCCGTGAACAGGGCGGCCAGTTCGACCAGATCCCGCCGCCAGTGGTGGACGGGACGGCCGTGCTTCACTCGCGTCACATCAGACATGTCTTGACTCATGCATCCACTGTGAAGGAGTGGTGTTGCGCGATCACGAACGATGTGTGTCCGATGGGTAAAGAACGCTTATGCCTGTTTTGTCCGGTCGGGTGTGGTCAAGGCTGGGCTACTGTCCGACCCGTCCCGGCTGCAGTGTCTGGGCGAACAGGACGTCCCCGCCCTCCTGGCGCAGCCGCACGGTCAGCTCCCCGCTGCCGCCGTCGATCTCGACCTCGCCGAAGTACGGCGGTGTCTCCATCGGCGAGGTGTTCGCCCGCGACGGTGCCTTGATGAACACCTGCCGCGGTCCGAACGTCCCGTCCAGCTTCGTCGCCTGGAAGCCGCCCGCGGCCAGCGGCCCCGACACGAACTCCCAGAACGGCTCGAAGTCCTGGAACGCGGCGTTCGACGGCTCGTAGTGCTGCGCCGACGTGTAATGGACGTCGGCCGTCAGCCACAGCGTGCCGGTGATCCGGTGGTGCTTGATGTGCCGCAGCAGCTCGGCGATCTGCAGCTCCCGGCCGAGCGGCGCGCCCGGGTCGCCCTGGGCCACCGCCTCGAAGTTCGTGGCGCCGTCCGTCACCACGAGCCCCAGCGGCATGTCGGAGGCGATCACCTTCCAGGTGGCGCGCGAGCGCGACAACTCCCGCTTCAGCCAGGCCAGCTGCTCGGCGCCGAGGATGCCGGTCGCGTCGTCGGGCTGCCGGTCGGGCGAGTTCGCGTTGCGGTACGTGCGCATGTCGAGCACGAACACGTCGAGGAGCGGACCCTGGCGCAGCACCCGGTAGACCCGGCCGTCCTTGTCGCCCGGCGGCAGCGTCGAGATCGGGAAGTACTCGCTGAACGCCCGCAGTGAGCGTGCCGCCAGCACGTCGACGTTCTTCTCCGTGTAGCGGTCGTCGTCCAGGATCTGGCCGGGATACCAGTTGTTGTGGACCTCGTGGTCGTCCCACTGGGTGACGGTGGGGACCTGGGCGTTGAAACGGCGTGCGTGCTCGTCGAGCAGGTTGTAGCGGAACGCGCCGCGGAAGTCCCCGAGTGTCTGGGCGACCCTCGACTTCTCCTCGGTGGTCACATTGCGCCACACCCGCCCGTCGGGCAGCGTCACGCTGGGCAGGATCGGGCCGTCCGCGTAGATGTTGTCGCCGCTGCACAGGAAGAAGTCGGGGTCCAGGGCGCGCATGTCCTCGTACACGCGGTTGCCGCCGCGGTCCGGGTTGATGCCCCAGCCCTGGCCCGCGATGTCGCCCGACCACAGGAACCGCACACCGCCACGGCGTCCGGTCCGAGCAGTGCGGAACGTGCCCGCCACCGGCTCGCCCGTGCGCCGCGGATCGTCCGGGTCGGCGAGCAGCACCCGGTAGTGGATCTGCTCCCCGGACGGCAGGCCGCGCAGCCGTGTCGTCCCGGTGAAGTCGGTGTCCGGGCCGACCAGGGGGCCGTGCCATCTCGTCGCCCGCTTGAACGACTCGGTGGCCGACGTCTCGACGATCATCCGCGCGGGCCGGTCCGCCCGCACCCAGATCAGACCCGAGTGCGCGGAGACATCACCGGCCTGCACGCCCCAGCCCGCCTCGAGGCGGCCCGACAGGGCGAACGCCGGTGCCGCGACACCGCCGACCGACGGCAGGGCGAGCCCCGCCGACGCGGCGAGCGCGCCGCGCAGCACTCCTCGACGGCCGGGCAGTTGCTGATCTGACGGACGGTGCGACATGGGCGCCTCCAGTGATGGTTCCGACGGCGGTGCGGTGCCACAACAAGCGCGGGCGAGCGCGCGGCGCCGCGAGGCCACACCTACTGGGTCACCACGGCACCCACACGAACCCCAAGTGAACAACGGCTCCCACCGGCGGGGAACCAGGCGCGCGAGACCGGGCTCCGGCCCCGGCCCGCGTTCACGAGGGAGTCCTGCTCACCGGCTGTGGCGACGGCTACGGCGAGGGCCCCCGCCCGGACGAAGTCCGGCTCGCGCCGTGCACGCGCGGCCGGTCCGCCTCCCGGGCCGCGGCCGCCAGGAGGCGGACTCCCTCGGTGATGCGGGCGGGGGAGAGGTGCGCGTATCCGAGCACCAGGGAGACGTCGTCGCCGGGATCCCCGCCGTAGTGGCCCAGCGTGCGGACGGCGACGCCCGCGGCCGCGCACCGGTCCAGGAGCTCCTCCTCGCGGGCGGAGTCGACCGGCAGGGTGGCGATGGCGTGCAGACCGGCCGCGATGCCCGTCACCTCCGTCCCCGGCAACCGGTCCCGCAGGGCGGTCACGAGGGCGTCCCTGCGCTCCTTGTAGGCGCGCTGGCAGCGGCGCAACTGCCGGTCGTAGTCGCCCCGTTCGATGAACCGGGCCAGGGTCGCCTGGTCGAGCGCGGGGTTACCCAGGTCCATGTAGCGCTTGCGCTCCACGACCTCCTCGGCCAGGGCGTCGGGCACGACCGTCCAGCCCAGCCGCAGCCCCGGCGCCAGCGACTTGCTCACCGAGCCCGCATAGGCGACGTGCGCGGGGTCGAGACCCTGGAGCGCGCCGACCGGAGCGCGGTCGTAACGGAAATCGCCGTCGTAGTCGTCCTCCACGAGCAGACCGTCCGACGCGCGCGCCCAGGCGAGCAGCTCCGTCCTGCGCGCCGCCGAGTACGCAAGCCCTGACGGGAAGTGGTGCGACGGCGTCGTGACGACCGTCCGCACCCCCGAGGCGCGCAGGTCGTCCAGGGCGAGCCCGTCCGCGTCCATGGCCACCCGCACCGCCGTGGAGCCCACCGCGGCGAACAGGTCCTCGTACTGCGGACTGCCGGGCCGCTCCACGCCGATGCGCCGCTGGCCGCGCGCCCGGAGCACGGAACCGAGCAGCGTCACCGCCTGCGTCACCCCGGAGCACACGATGACGCGCTCGGGGTCGGTCACCACGCCCCGGCGCCGGGCCAGCAGCTCCGCGAGGGCCGTCCGCAGCCGGGGCAGCCCGCGCGGGTCCGGATAGCCGAACCCCTGGTGCGGCAGCCCCGCCAGCACGTCGCGCTGCGCCGCGGCCCAGGCGGCGCGCGGGAACAGCGACAGGTCGGGGCTGCCCGCCACGAAGTCGGCCCGCACCCCCGCGGCCGGCCGCGGCGCCCGGTCGTGGGCGCCCGGCGGCGCGGCCCGCACCGCGTCGCCGACCCAGGTCCCGGCACCCCGGCCGCTGCGCAGATACCCCTCGGCGCCCAACTGCTCGTAGGCCTCGGTGATCAGGCCCCGCGACACCCCGAGGTCCCGCGCCAGATCCCGGCTCGACGGCATCCGCGTACCCGGCGCGAGCCGCCCCGACCGCACCGCCTCCCGGAGCGCGGACCGCAAGGAGCGGCCGCGCGCCCGGACCGGCACGGCCACGGCGGGCAGCAGCAACTCCCAGGCTGCGGAGGGTGCATGGGTCTCGTTCGTCATGACCCGGAATCTAGTGCGGCCCGCTGACCGATCGCTGACCGTCCGCTGACCGGCCCCTGACGAGCGCCTCGGACGGCCCCGGCGAACCGGGATTGGTCCATGAAGCACCCGATCAATTGGCTCTCCAGCGGGACCACTCCCGCTCCTAGCGTCGAGCGCATGAACGCGTCGTCACTTCGAGGCTCCCTGCTCGCCGCCCTCGCCTGCGTCCTGGTCGGCGGCTCCTTCACCGCCAACAGCGTCCTGGGCTCCTACCCGTACGCGGGCGGCCAGTTCCTGCGCTACGGCGCCGCCTGCCTGCTGCTCCTGCCCGGTCTCCGACTCGCCCCGCTGCGCGCACTCGGCGGCCGCTCATGGGCGCGGCTCGCGCTCCTCGCGGGCGTCGGCATGGTCGGCTTCAACCTCGCCGTGCTCGCCGCGGAACGCTCCGCCGAGCCCGCCGTCCCCGGCGTCCTCGTGGGATGCGCGCCCGTCGTGGTCGCCGTCCTGGTGCCGCTCCTGTCCGGGCGGCGGCCCCGGCGGGCGGTCCTGTACGGCGCGCTGCTCGTCGCCGCCGGAGCGTTCACGGTGCAGGGCTGGGGGCGTACGGACGCGCTCGGGATCACCTTCTCCGCCTGCGCCCTCGCCGGGGAGGTGGGGTTCGCGGTGCTCGCGGGACCCGTGCTCGTACCGCTCGGCCCGCGGCTGCTGTCGTGCACCGTGTGCGCCGTCGCCGCCCTGGAGTCGGCGGCGGTGGGCCTCGCCGTGGACGGCGCGTCCTGGCTGCGCGTCCCGGACGCCGCGGAGACCTCCGCCCTGGTGTGGCAGGCGGCGGTCGTCACGGTGGTCGGCTTCGTGTGCTGGTACATGGGCATGCAGCGGATCGGCACCGAACGCGCCACGCTGTTCTCCGGCCTCATCCCGGTCGCCGCCGCGTGCACGGCGCCCCTGGTCGGTTCGGGAACCTACGGCCTCGCCCAGGCCGCCGGCAGCGCGCTGGTGGGCGCCGGCGTCGCCCTGGGCTCGGGCGTGTGGGCCGGGCGGCGGTCAGCGGCTGGTGTCGAGGACGACTCGTGCGACCAGCGCGGGGTCGTCGTGCATCGGGACATGGCCGCACCCGGGCAGCCTGACCAGCCGCGCCCCCGGCAGGATCTGCTTGGCGCGGACCCCTTGACGGCGCACGAGCAGCCGGTCACGGGTGCCCCAGGCCACCGTCACGGGGACCTCGGGGACGTCGTCGCGGAACTGGACCTCGCGCCCCGCGTCGAGGGTCTGCCGGAACCCGGTCGCGTTGCGCAGCGCCAGCGTCTCGGCGACCACGGCCTCGGGTGAACGGCGCCCGGGGTGCGCGTAGATGGTGCTGGTCAGCGCGGTCCGCCCGGCCGCCGAACGGGACAGCCGCTCGATCACCGGCAGCGGCAGCGCCCGCGCGCCCTGCCGCATCGCGAGGAGCGTGCCGAACGCGTACCGGCGCTCGGCCTGCGTCCAGAACCCGGCGGGGGAGAGCGCCGTGACGGACCGTACGAGCTTCTCGCGGCCCAGCTCCAGGGCGAGCAGGCCGCCCAGCGAGTTGCCGGCCACGTGCGGGCGCTCGATGCCCAGGTGGCGGCGGAACGCGTCGAGGACGGGCACCACGTTCGACAGGTCGTAGCCGAGACCCTCCGGCAGCGCGGGGGACGCCCCGAATCCCGGCAGATCCACGGCGATGACATCGCGCTCGGCCGCCAGGATCGGCAGAACCGGCTGCCAGGCCTGCCAGTGGTGTCCTATCCCGTGCAGCAGGAGCAGCGGCTCCCCGGCGCCCGCACGCTCGTACGTCAGCGTCACCTCGCGCGGTCCGCCGGGGCTCTCGATGGTGAAGGACGCCTGTTCCGCCATGTCGTTCGCTCCCTGTCCCCGCCACGCCGCGACGGTTCTTTAGACTCCTTGTCAGCAACAATTACCGCCCAGTAGCGTCCAGTTCAAGGGGTCGGGATCGATGCGACGCCCCTGTGGGGCGCACCTCCCGGTCCGGATCCGCCTGGACAGGACCCGATTCGTCGGATGGGATGGGGGCGTGGCCGCCGACCCGCCGACCGACGACTCTCTCCGCACTTTCGAGGAGCACCGTCCCGTCCTCATGGGCGTGGCCTACCGCATGCTGGGCCGCGTCGCCGACGCCGAGGACGTCGTGCAGGACACCTGGCTGCGCTGGTCGCGCGCCGACCGGAGCGAGGTCCGCGAACCGCGTGCCTACATGGTGCGCATCGCCACCCGTCTCGCCGTCGACCGGCTCCGCGAGGCGCAGTCGCGCCGCGAGTCCTACGTGGGCCCCTGGCTGCCCGAGCCACTGGTCACCGACTTCGGGCCGATCGTGCCCGACACCGCCGAGCGGGCCGTGCTCGCCGACTCCGTCTCCTTCGCCGTGCTCGTCGTCCTGGAGTCGCTCTCGCCCCTGGAGCGCGCGGTGTTCGTGCTGCGCGAGGCGTTCGGGCTGCCGTTCGCGGAGATCGCCGCCGTGCTGGAGCGCGGCGAGAGCGCGGTGCGCCAACTCGCCGCACGCGCGCGCAAGCACGTCGAGGAACGGCGTCCCAGGTTCGACGTCGACCCGGCCCAGCAGCGCGACCTCACCGAGCGATTCCTCGCCGCGGCGACCGAGGGCGACTTCGACGGGCTGCTGGCCCTGCTCGCCCCCGACGTCCGCCTCGTGGGCGACAGCGGCGGCAAGGCCAAGGCGCCGCTGCACGTCATCGAGTCGGCCGACAAGGTGGGGCGGTTCCTGCGCGGCGCCGCGGCGAAGGACGCCTCCCTGGGCTTCGAGTTCCGCTTCGCGGAGGTCAACGGCGCGCCCGCGCTGCTCGCCTTCGTCGACGGCAAGCCCGACGCGTTCTTCCAACTGGGCATCTCCGAAGGCAGGATCCAGCACATCTACATCGTGCGGAACCCGGACAAACTGCAAGCGCTTCGCTAGCTTGCGCGTCGCGTAGGGCCGCTCTCGGGCCTCTTCCGACGCGACTTCTCATGCAACGTTCATCCATGTCTCACGAACGCGGTGTGAACACCGTGCGGCGCTCCATGAATGCTCTGCGGCACGACCCCTGTGCGCACCGCAGCCGATCGATGATTGGTCTTGACCAAGTCCGACGGCGGCCCTACGCTCGCAGAGATAGTGCAGGAACCTTTAATAAACAAGGGCGCTAAAAAGCCGCCGGAGTACGGCTGTTGCGGAGGACAGGGTGGGGACCACGCAGTTGGAAGCGGCACCGGAGCCGAAGTACTGGCACCTCAAGACCGTGCTCAGCGAGGCGCTCGACTCGGAGTTCGCCGTGGGGGAGATCCTGCCGAACGAGCGTGATCTGGCGGCCCGCTTCGGCGTCGCCCGCGCCACGCTCCGCCAGGCACTCGAACAGCTTGAGCTGGAAGGCCGGCTGCAGCGCCGTCGCGGCGTCGGCACCACCGTGGCGCCGCCGCGCGTCGGGGTGGACGTCTCCGCCACCGGCCACGACTGGCCGGGCGCGAGCGGTGACGCCTGGCAGGCCGTCGACTGCGACCTCGACGTGGCCCCGGCCGCCGTCGCCGACAAGCTGGAGACCGCCCCGGACGAGCGGGTGCACGTCCTGCGCCGCACGCGTGTGTCGCACGGTCAGCCGGTCGCCGCCGAGCTGCTCTACGTCCCCGCGGCGTCGGTGCCCGACCTGACGGCCATAGACGCTCCGTCCGGTGCCGCCCGCGCGCGTGCCGTCCTGCGCGAGCTGCAGCGCCTCGGCCTCGACGGCCAGGACCGCGCGGTCGAGCTGGGCTCGGCCCGCGCCGACGACGCCAAGGAACTGGACCGCCTCCCCGGCGCTCCCGTCCTCGTGGTGACCACCCGCTACTTCAGCGAGGGCATCACGGCGGCCGTCTCCATGGCCACGTACCGAGCGGACACCTGCCGCCTGACGTTCGGCGACACCCCCGACGTGGAAATCCACCACGCCCCCCACACCCAGGCCTCCTGAGCCCCGAAAGGGACGCGGGGAACTGCGCGCCCGGCCACAGAGGACGGATCACCCGCTGACGCCCCTCAGCTGGCACAGCGGGTGGGCGTCCCACGGCGCCAGAACCCTCCCATGTGACGCACGCCGAAGCGCCCCGTCAGGGGCGCGGGGAACTGCGCGCTCAGCCCCAGAGGACGGATCACCCGCCGACGCCCCTCAGCTGGCACGCGGGTGGGCGCCCCACGGCGCCGGAACCCTCCCATCTGACGCACGCCGAAGCGCCCCGCAAGGGGGGCGCGGGGAACTGCGCGCTCAGCCACAGCGCACGAGCACCCGCCGCGACTCCGCAACAGAAGCGGCGGAGTCGCGTCGCCGCATCCGCCGCATCCGGCGCAGGCGCCCCGTCACCGCCGAGCCGTAACAGTCCCCTCAGTGGCGAAGAGCTGCTCCTCGACATGGTCCAGGGCCAGGCGCAGGGCCCCGGTGGCCACAGCCGCCTCCCCGAGCAACGACAACGCCACCCGAGGCGGCCGCAGGCAGTACCGCTCCAACTCCCGCCGCAACGGATCGAGCACCCCGTCGAGCCCGGCGGCCCACCCCCCGACCACCACAAGCTCCGGATCGAGCGCGAGCACCAGCGCGGCGACGTCGTGCACCAGCCGCTGAATGAACCGCTCCATGGCGGCACCGGCCTGCTCGTCACCTTCCCGGGCCAGCGCGAACACCTTCGCCACGGCCTGCTCGTCCAGGGGATGCAACGGCTCGTCGGTGGTCGACAGCAACGTCTCCGGCCGCACCCCGCGCCCCAGCAGATGCAACGCCCCGATCTCCCCGGCGGCACCCCCGTACCCCCGGTGCAACCGCCCGCCGATCAGCGAACCGGCCCCGGGGCTGAGCCCGGCCATGACGAACACCATGTCGTCCGAGTCGACGCCGGCGCCCTGCCAGTGCTCGGCCACGGCCGCCGTGTTGGCGTCGTTCTCCACGATGACCGGGCACTTGAAGGAGCGGCGCAGGCGCTCGCCCAGCGGCAGCCCCGTCCACCCGGGCAGCGCCGTACCGAGCCGCACCGTGCCGTCGGCCTCCACGATCCCGGGACTGCCCACACCGACCGCCCGCAGCGATCCCCGGGCCACCCCGGCGCGCCGCAGCAGATCGGCGACGGTCCCGCGCAGCCGCTCGATGCGCTCCTCCGCGGGAGCGGCCTCGTCGACGTCCTTGGCGGCCGTGCCGATGATCCGGCCGTCGAGCGCGGACAGCACCGCGGCGACCCGGTGCGGCCCGATCTCCAGACCGAGCAGATGCCCCGCCTCCGCCCGGAAGCGGAACTTCCGCGCGGGCCGTCCCTGGCGCCGCGCTCCCGGCTCCTCGACGGCCGTCTCCACGACGAGCCCGGCGCCGATGAGATCTTCGACGACACCCTCGACGGTCGGCCGTGACAGACCCGTCACCCGGGTGATCTCGGTGAGCGTCGCGAAATCCGTGGCGCGCAGCGCGTGCAGCACCACCGCGGAGTTGATCCGCCTGAGCAGAGAAGGATCCCCGCCGGTCAGCCGCCCCAACGTCAGTCCTCCCAGCTAGTGCGCGTGTTCGCCGGATGCTACTCGCCGGGACGGGCAGCGGCGAGAGCCGGGTGCACTTCTGTGGCGGCCGGCGCTCAGCCGGGCGGCGGGCGAAACGGACGGACCGGGCGTCAGCCCGGCGCGACGAAACCGGATTCGTACGCGGCGATCACCGCCTGGGTGCGGTCGCGCGCCCCGAGCTTGGCCAGCACGGCGCTCACGTGCGACTTGACCGTCTCGGTGCCGACGACGAGATCCGTGGCGATCTCCGCGTTCGACAGCCCCCGCGCCATCAGCCGCAGCACCGCCGACTCGCGGTCGGTCAGCGCCGCCCGCGCCATGGCGGCCCGCGCTGACGGATTGCCGTACTCGGCGGCCAGTCTGCGCACGGCGGCCGGGAAGAGGAGCGAATCGCCGTCCGCGACGAGCCGCACGGCGTGCACGATCTCGGCGGGCCGCGCCCGCTTCAGCAGAAACCCGTCGGCGCCCGCGCGCAGCGCCCCGTACACGTACTCGTCGTTCTCGAAGGTCGTGATGACGAGGATCTTCGGCGGGTCCGGTACGGCGCGCAGCACCGCGCGGGTGGCCTCGATCCCGTCGAGCAGCGGCATCCTGACGTCCATGGCGACCACGTCCGGCCGCAACTCGCGCACCAGGGGCACCACGGCGGCGCCGTCCGCCGCCTCGCCCACCACCGTGATGTCGGACTGCGCTTCCAGCACGGCGCGCAGACCCGCGCGGACCAGGGGCTCGTCGTCGACGAGGAGGACAGTGAGCGGCACGGCGTCAGCGTAGATCACACCACGGGGAGTTCGACGTGGACCTGCCATTCGTCGCCGAGGGGGCCGGTGCGGGCCCGCCCGCCGAGCAGCGCCGCCCGCTCCCGCACCCCGCGCAGCCCGCTTCCCGTACCGCCGCCCGCGGACGCACGGCCGCCCGCGGGCAGCGGATTGCGGACCTCCAGGACGAGGTGCCGGTCCGCGACGTGGAGGGCCACGGTGACCGGGACGGTGCCGCAGTGCCGCAGGACGTTCGTGAGCGCTTCCTGGAGGATGCGGTAGCCCTCGCGGGACACCGGCCCCGGCACCGTCTCCAGGGGCCCGTCCACGGCCACCTCCACCGTGGCTCCCGAGGCCCGCGCCGAGTCGAGCAGCCGGTCCGCCTCCTGGAGCGTCGGGCGGCGGCCCGCAGGCTGCTCCGCCTCGCGCAGCACCAGCAGGACCCGTTCCAGATCCTCCAGGGCGGCCCGGCCGGTCTCCTCGATGGCGTCAAGCGCCCGCTCCGTGAACGCCGGATCGCCCGTCGCGCGCGCCGCACCGGCCTGCACCACCGCCACGGTCAGGGCGTGCCCGATGGAGTCGTGCAGCTCGCGCGCGATGCGATTGCGCTCCAGCAGTTGCTCGGTGCGCTCCTCCAGGGCGGCGAGCCGTTCCGCCGCCGACGGCCCGAGCAGCAGAGGAGCCACCCGCGCGAGCACCCACCCGACGCCGGCCACCAGATACAGCAGGGCCAGCACGGGAACCGGGACGAGCAGCGCGCACACCGCGCCCGCGTCCGGCACGGGCAGCACCGAGAGTGAGCCGGCGGGCCGACCGGCGGCGGCCGAGATCAACTCAAGCACCAGCGCCATCAATTGCCCCGTCGCGAGGGCCGTGGACAGTCCCAGGAACAACCGCAGCACCAGCCACACGGCGGTCCGCGCCCGGTCCCGCCAGGACGCGGACGGCGCGACCGAGACCCCGCTCTCCGCGCCGTCGCCCGCCACGCGCGCGTGCCCGCCCGGGAACAGCATCAGCCGCGCCTGCAGCCCCTCCGCCCGCCGGGCCACCGGGACCAGGGCGAACAGCAGAAGGAACGGCACGGGAACCACGTAGACGAGCAGCCAGTCGCGCACGGTCGGCGACGAGAGGCCGGGAAAGACCGCGGCGCACACGAAGGCGAACGCCGCCGCGCACAGCAGATGGAGCCAGCGGGTGTAGGTGACCGCGCGTATCAGCGGTCCCGGGAAGCGGCGCATGCCGCCATCGTGCCAGCGGGCCCACTCGGCACGGCTCCCCCGGACGGGGGAGACACGGCCCACCGGCGGGGGAGGACCGGACCCCGGCCCGTCCACAAGGCTGACGTCATGACCAGCATCGACGTCCAGAACCTCACCAAGGAGTACGGCACGACCCGCGCGGTGGACCGGCTGACCGTCCGCGTCGAGCCGGGCCGCGTCACCGGATTCCTCGGCCCGAACGGCGCCGGGAAGTCCACCACCCTGCGGCTCGCCCTCGGTCTCGCCCGCCCCACCTCGGGGACGGTGCACATCGGCGGCCGCCCCTACACGGCGTACGACGCGCCACTGCGCCGCGTGGGCGCGCTGCTCGACCCGCAGGCCGCCCACGGCGCGCGCACCGCACGCGACCACCTGCTGGCGCTCGCCGTCAGCAACCGCCTTCCCGCGCGTCGCGTCGACGAGGTGCTGGAACAGGCGGGCATCGCCGCGGTGGCGAAGCGCCGCGTGAAGACGTTCTCGCTCGGCATGCGGCAGCGGCTCGGCATCGCGGCGGCCCTGCTCGGCGATCCCGAGGTGGTGCTCCTCGACGAACCGTCCAACGGGCTCGACCCCGAAGGCATCGTCTGGATCCGCGAGTTGCTGCGCGACCTCGCGCGCGCGGGACACACGGTACTGGTCTCCAGCCACCTCATGAACGAGACCGCGACCTTCGCCGACCACCTCGTCGTCCTGGGCCGGGGCAGGCTGCTCGCCGACACACCGATGCCCGACTTCATCGCCGCGCACAGCGTCCGCAGGGCCCGGGTGCGCAGCACGGATCCGCGGCGGCTGAGCGCCGCGCTCACGCGTGCGGGCCACAGCGTCACGCTCGCCGACGACGGCCGCTGCACGGTCGACGGAGCCCGCGCCGCCGAGGTCGGCTCCCTGGCCGCGGCCGAGGGCGTCCCCGTCCTCGAACTCGTCGACGAACAGGTCTCGTTGGAGCAGGCCTACCTCACCCTGACCGCAGGCGACGCCGAGTTCGCCGCGACGTCCCTCCAGGAGGCGTGACCATGTCCGCTACCGCAGTCGCCCCGCTCTCCGTCCTGCACTCGGAGTGGATCAAGATCAGATCGCTGCGCGGCAGCCTGGGCTCGCTGATCGCCGTGTTCGCCGCAACCGTCGGCATCACGGTCCTGGTCTTCGCCACCGTCGGCCGGTCCGAGGTCACCAGCGGCGACGACCTCCTCCTCGGCGCCTTCTACGCCCTGAACTTCGGCCAGATCGCCGCCCTCGCCTTCGGCGCCACCGCCGTCTCCTGCGAATTCCTGAACGGAGCCCTGCGCGTCTCCCTCGCCGCCGTCCCGCGCCGCGGCCTGTTCTACGCGGCGAAGGCCACGGTCGTCGGAGGCTGCGCGTTCACCGTCGGTACGGCCACCACCTGCACGGCGTTCGTCGCCGGGCAGGCCTTCATGGGAGACGACGCGCTCAGCCTCGGCGACCCGGGCGCGGTGCGGGCCTGCGTCGGCGGCGGTGTCTATCTCGCGCTCATGGCGCTGTTCGCGGCGGGCCTGACCGCCGTGCTGCGCAGCGCCGTCGCGGTGATCGGCACCCTCGTACCGTTCCTGCTGATCGTGTCGTTCGTGATCGGCGACGTGGCGGGCTCGGCCGCCGACTACCTGCCCGACCGGGCCGGACAACAGATCCTGCGCGAGCACACCGTGGGCTCCCTCGGCCCCTGGACCGGGCTCGCCGTGACCGCGCTGTGGGCCGCCGCGGCCCTCCTCGCCGGCTGGTGGAGCGTGCGCCGCAGGGACGCCTGACGCGCGGCCGTTCCGTTGTCAGTGGTCGGCGCTTTACTGGAACGGTGAACCTTGCGGAGCAGTGCGCGACCATCGACCAGCTGTGGGCGTCCCCCTTCCCGGACGACCACGGCAGATCGGCCGCGGGCTGGGGCGGACCCGGATACGCGGTGGCGGAGCTGACCCGGCGGCACGGACCGCGCGAGGAGGCCGAGGACCGGGCCGAGGCGGACCGCGCCGCCCTGTCGGCGCTGCTCACGCAGGGCTGGGGACCGCCCTACCGGTTCAGCCTGTGGAGCGTGCACACCCGCGCGCTGGAGCAGGGCGCGGTGGTGCCCGAGCCCTGGGGGTGGCTCAGCGCCTGCGCCCAGGAACTGCACTCGTGGTGCGTCGGCGAGCGCTGGGTCGCCCTCGCCGTGGCCCACCAGGGAGACGACCAGCCCTACCAGCTCCTGGCCGTCGTCACCGATGTGGCGCCGCCGTAGCGGCGACGAACAGCGCTCGGAGGCACGGCAGTTGCTCATCCGGGGACGCGCGCGCGGAACTCCCGTGCCACCATGGCATCTTGATCACCAGCGGCACCCTTCATCACCACCGCACGCGGCACCCCGGCAGGACCGCGGGAACGGAGAGCACATGAGCGACGACGGCGCGCAGCAGCAGGGCATCGAGCAGCGGATCTCCGCCCACATCGCGCACAACGCCCGTGTGTGGAACTACTGGCTGGGCGGCAAGGACCACTACGAGGTGGACGAGCAGGTCGGCGACATGGTCACGTCCATGTACCCGAGCATCGGCGAGGTCGCCCGCGCCGACCGTGCCTTCCTCGGCCGCGCCGTCACGTTCCTCGCCGGCGAGGCGGGCATCCGGCAGTACCTCGACGTCGGCACGGGCCTGCCCACCGTGGAGAACACGCACGAGGTCGCCCAGCGCATCGCCCCCGACGCCCGCGTGGTCTACGTGGACAACGACCCGATCGTGCTCACCCACGCCCGCGCGCTGCTCACCAGCTCCGAGCAGGGCGCCACCAGCTATGTCGACGCCGACGCGCACGACCCGCAGGCGATCATCGCGGCCGCGCAGCGGACCCTCGACTTCGACAGGCCCGTCGCGATCATGCTGCTCGGCATCCTGAACTTCGTCCTCGACACCGAGAAGGCCACCGCCATCGTGCGCGACCTCGTCGCCGCCGTCCCCTCGGGCAGCTACCTGGTCCTCACCCACCCCACCCTGGAGCTGGGCGGGGAGGGCAACGAGGCGGCGATGAAGTTCTGGAACGAGAATGCGACACCCCCGATCACCGCCCGCACCGGCGCCGAGGTGACCGCGTTCCTCGACGGCCTGGAGCTCGTCGAGCCCGGCCTCGTCTCCTGCGCGCGCTGGCGCACCGAGGGCACCGAAGAGGGCCCCCTGGTCGCCCAGTTCGGGGTCGTCGCCCGCAAGCCGTAGCGCTAGGACGGCGCCGCGCCGGCGGAGGCCTCGCGCAGCCGCGCGTACTCCTCCGCCATCGTCGCCGCCGTCCAATGCGCGTTCAGGCCACTGGGGTTGGGCAGTGCCCACACGCGCGCACCGCCGATCGTGCGCTCCTGCGGCCCGATCCTCGCCCTGGGCTCGCCGAAGGCCGACCGGTACGCGGTCACGCCCACCACGGCGAGCCACTCCGGCCGCAGCCGTGCCACCTTCTCCTCCAGGAGACGGCCGCCCTCCCGGTACTCCCCGGCGCTCAGCTCGTCGGCGCGCGCCGTGGCCCGCGCCACGACGTTCGTGATGCCGAGCCCGTACGTGAGCAGCTCGTCCTGCTCGGCCGGCTTCAGCAGCCGCGGCGTGAAACCGGACAGGTGCAGCACCGGCCAGAAGCGATTGCCGGGGCGGGCGAAGTGGTGCCCGGTCGCCGCGGTCATCAGACCCGGATTGATGCCGCAGAAGAGAACCCGAAGGCCGCTCGCGACGACGTCCGGAACCAGACGGTCACGAGCGGCCTCCAGGTCCGCCGCGGTGAGCCGCGTCAGAGGATCGCCCCCGGCGTGTAACCGGCGGCGTCCGGGTGCTGCTTCACGATCTCCTCGACCCGGCCGAGGATCTGGCCGACCTGACCGGCGGCGGCGCCCGTGAACGACAGCTTGTCCGCCATCAGCGCGTCGAGCTGGGCGCGGTCCAGCGGGATCCGGGAGTCGGCGGCGAGCTTGTCGAGCAGTTCGTTGCGCTCGGCGCCCTGCTCGCGCATGGCGAGGGCCGAGGCGACCGCGTTCTCCTTGATCGCCTCGTGGGCCTCCTCGCGGCCGACGCCCGCCCGCACCGACGCCATGAGCACCTTGGTCGTGGCGAGGAACGGCAGGTATCGGTCCAGCTCACGGGCGACGACGGCCGGGAACGCGCCGAACTCGTCGAGCACCGTCAGGAACGTCTCGAGCAGGCCGTCGAGCGCGAAGAACGCGTCCGGCAGTGCCACGCGACGGACCACCGAGCACGAGACGTCGCCCTCGTTCCACTGGTCGCCCGCCAGCTCGCCGGTCATCGACGCGTAGCCGCGCAGGATCACCATCAGGCCGTTGACGCGCTCGCAGGAGCGGGTGTTCATCTTGTGCGGCATCGCCGACGAGCCGACCTGGCCCGGCTTGAAGCCCTCGGTGACCAGCTCGTGCCCGGCCATCAGCCGGATCGTCTTGGCCAGCGAGGAGGGCGCCGCGGCGAGCTGCACCAGCGAGGTCACGACCTCGTAGTCGAGCGAGCGCGGGTAGACCTGGCCGACCGACGTGAACGCCTGCGAGAAGCCGAGGTGACCGGCGATCCGGTCCTCCAGGTCGGCCAGCTTCGCGGCGTCGCCGCCGAGCAGGTCGAGCATGTCCTGCGCGGTGCCGACGGGGCCCTTGATGCCGCGCAGCGGGTAGCGGTTCAGCAGCTCCTCGACCCGGCCGTACGCGACGAGCAGCTCGTCGGTGGCGGTGGCGAAGCGCTTGCCGAGGGTGGTGGCCTGCGCGGCGACATTGTGCGAGCGGCCCGCCATGACCAGCTCGGCGTACTCGCCGGACAGCTTGCCGAGGCGTGCGAGGACGGCGACGGAACGGTCCCGGACCAGTTCGAGGGAGAGACGGATCTGGAGCTGCTCGACGTTCTCCGTCAGGTCGCGGGACGTCATGCCCTTGTGGACCTGCTCGTGCCCGGCGAGCGCGTTGAACTCCTCGATGCGGGCCTTCACGTCGTGCCGCGTGACCTTCTCACGCTCGGCGATCGAGCCCAGGTCGACCTGATCGAGCACCCGCTCGTAGTCGGCGATCGCGGCGTCCGGCACCTCGATCCCGAGATCCTTCTGAGCCTTGAGCACGGCGAGCCAGAGCTTCCGCTCCAGCTTCACCTTCTCCTCGGGGGACCAGAGGGTGGCGAGGTCGACGGAGGCATAGCGGCCGGCGAGAACGTTCGGGATACGGGGCTTGGCAGGCGCAGTCACGTGTACGGAGTTTACCGGGCGTCCGTACAGGCTCCGAACCGTCCATGTCATGTAGGAACGTACAGGTCAGAGGCGCCGTGGTGGTGCTGGCCGCACACGCACACGCACACGCACCCGCGGCCGCGCCCGTCGACCGGTCGGAGCGGCTCCGCGCCCCGCCGCCGTCGTCAAGCGGTGCCCCGAAGGATGTCACGATCCGCCAGCAGGGAGCGCGTGACGACGTCGAGAAGGTGTCCGGCGCGGGAGGCGAGCGAGGGCTGGTCGCCGGCCCACGCCAGCATGGCGATCAGGGCGAAGAGATCCTCACCGTCGATGTCCCGCCGGGCGGCACCGGCCTCCTGCGCCCGGACGAGGAGCCCGGCACCGGCCGCGCGCAAGGTGACGCACGAGGCGTGCAGGGCCGAGTCGGGATCGTCGATGGCGGCCGCCATCAGCACGGTCACGCCCCGGTACTCGGTCGTCCACGCGACGCACTCGCCCACCCATGCCACGAGCGCGTCCGCGGGCTCCCGCGACGACGCGAGCCCGTCCGCGCGGGCGGTCAGCTCCTCGAAGCTCTCGTGCAGCAGCGCCTCCATGAGCGCCTCGCGCGTGGGGAAGTGCCGCAGCAGCGTCGCCAGTCCGACGTCGGCCCTGCGGGCGACGTCGCGCATCGAGACGTCGATGCCCTGCTCGGCGACGGCGGGGCGCGCCACGGCGAGCAGGTGGTCGCGGTTCCTCTTGGCGTCGGCGCGCATCACAGTCCTCACTTGCCAACCGGTTCACCGATCCATATATTCGGATCAGTGAACCGTTTACTTGGTTCACTGATCCGGAAGAGCGTAACCCTTGCTGTGAGCAGGAGGACGATGATGCCCCCACGCACGATGAAGGCGATCCGGCTGCACGAGTTCGGAGGCCCCCAGGTGTTGCGGTACGACGAGGTGCCGGTCCCCGCACCGGCACCGGGCGAGGTGCTCGTCCGCGTGCGGGCGGTCGGCCTCAACCCGCCCGACTGGTACGTACGCGAAGGCATGCCCGGCATCCCCGACGCGTTCAGGCCCCCCTTCGACCTGCCTCTGATCCCCGGAACGGACATCTCGGGGGTCGTGGAAGCCGTCTCCGACGACGTCCGGGGCTTGGCCCCGGGAGACGAGGTGATGGGCCTGCTGCGCTTCCCCGACGCGATGCAGAGCGGTGCCTACGCCGAGTACGTCACCGCACCGGCGAGCGACCTCGCGCCCAAACCGGCCACCGTCGATCACGTGCACGCCGCCGCGCTGCCCATGTCGGGACTGACCGCGTGGCAGTACCTGATCGAGGTCGGGCACGAACACCCCTCCCCGTTCCAGGACGCTCCGCACCGGCCCGTCGCCCTGAACGACGACATGACCGTGCTCGTCAACGGCGCGGGCGGCGGAGTCGGCCACCTCGCCCTGCAACTGGCCGCCTGGAAGGGAGCCCGTGTCATCGCCGTCGCCTCCGGCGCCCACGAGCGGTTCCTGCGCGACCTCGGCGCCGACGCGTACATCGACTACACCCGGCAGCGCCCCGAGGACGTCGTCCGGGACGTGGACGTGGTCCTGGACACCGTCGGAGGCCCCGCCAGCCGGCGCTTCCTGCCCACCCTCAAGCGCGGCGGGGCGCTGTATCCGGTGTACTTCGGAGAGTTCGACGAGGAAGAGAACGCGCGACTGGGTGTCACCGTCACCGGCACGCAGGTCCGGGCGAACGGCGCCCAGCTGGCCGAACTCGCCGCTCTGGTCGACAAGGGCGCCGTCCGCGTCGCCGTGGACAGCACCTATCCGCTCGCGCAGGCCCGGGCGGCCCACGAGCGGGCCGCCCAGGGACACCTCCAGGGCAAGCTCGTGCTCACCGTCGCCTGAACGGGGTCTCGCCCACAGCGCTCAGTCGTCGTACGGGGCGAGGTCGGCCCGCTTCGGCGGGCGGCCGTCGCCCGAAGACCTGCCGGTCAGGCGGCGGCCGATCCACGGAACCAGGTGCTGCTTGGCGAAGCGGGCGTCGCTCACCCGGCGCCTGACCCAGGTCGGCGCGACCGCGGGCGGCAGCGGTGTACGCCAGTCGTCGCCCGGCTCGTACCCGAGCGCCTGCCAGACCGCCTCGGCGACCCTGCGGTGGCCCTCCGCCGTCAGGTGCAGCCGGTCGACGTCCCACAGCCGCTGGTCGCCGAGGACATGGGCCCCGTACAGGTCGACGACGAGGGCGCCGTGCCGGGCCGCGAGGTCGTCGATGCAGGTGAACAGCTCCTCCATGCGGGGCCGGAACCGCTCCATGACCGGGCCGTTGCGGCCCGGGCTGCGCATCAGGACCAGCTGCTCACAGGCGGGCGCGAGCTTCTCGACGGCCTCGGTCAGCAGGTCGCGGACCCGGATCATGTCGACCTTGGGGCGCAGGGTGTCGTTGAGGCCGCCGACGAGCGTGATGACGTCGGGTTTCATGGCGGCGGCGACGTCGACCTGCTCGGCGACGATCTGGCCGATGAGCTTGCCGCGCACCGCCAGGTTCGCGTACCGGAAGCCGGGGGTGTGCGCCGCCATCCGGCCGGCCAGCAGGTCGGCCCAGCCGCGGTAGGAGCCGTCGGGCAGCAGGTCCGACATGCCCTCGGTGAAGGAGTCGCCGACCGCGACAAGACTGGTGTAGTTGGCATTCATCTGCATGGCGCCGTTGATCGTATCCCGGCCTCCCCGGCCGCGCGCGCCACAGGTCTGGGCAGCGGGCGGGAGCGGCGGTATGCCAAGAACACCGAACTGAACGGGGAGAGCGTCATGGGCATGAGCAGCATGTGGACGGCGGCCTTCTGGAAGGCCACCGCCGAGCGCGCCGTCAGGACCTTCGCACAGTCCCTGGCGGCCGTCCTGGTCGCCGGGGCGACCAATCTGCTGAACGTCGACTGGGTGGCGGCGCTCGGCACCGCGGGCCTGGCCACGCTGCTCGCGGTGCTCACCGCGCTCGGCGCCGCGGGCGTCGGCCCGCACGGCCCGGGCCTCCTGGAGACCCCCACACCGGACCGTGCGGCCCGGCCCACGGACTGAACCCGGCCCGCACCCTCACACGGTCTGCCCGAACAGCTCGCGCAGCAGGTCCTCCATGGTGACCAGGCCCGCCAGGCGGCCGTCCGCGCCGAGCACCGCCGCGACGTGCGTCCGGCTCCGCCGCATCGCGGTGAGCACGTCGTCCAGCGGCGTCGCCTCGCGCACCCGTGCGATGGACCGCATGTCCGGCACCCGGAACGGCAGATCGCGCGGCATCGCGTCCAGCGCGTCCTTCACATGGAGGTAACCGACGATGCGCCGGCTCTCGTCCACGACCGGGAAGCGCGAGAACCCGGACTCGGCGGACAGCTGCTCCAACTGCTCCGGAGTGACGCCCACGCGCGCGTAGACGACCTTCTCCAGCGGCAGCACGACGTCCTTGACCGGGCGGCGGCCCAGCTCCAGGGCGTCGTGCAGGCGTTCCTGCGCGCGGTCGTCGATCAGGCCGGCCTCGGAGGAGTCCCGGACGAGCCGGGCCAGCTCGCTGTCCGAGAACGTCGCCGAGACCTCGTCCTTCGTCTCCACGCGCAGCAGCTTCAGGAGCGTGTTCGCGAAGGCGTTGACGGCGAAGATCACCGGGCGCAGGGCGCGCGCGAGGGCGACCAGCGGCGGGCCGAGCAGCAGCGCGGCGCGCACCGGCTCGGCGAGCGAGATGTTCTTCGGCACCATCTCGCCGAGCAGCATGTGCAGATACGTCGCCACGGCCAGCGCGATCACGAACGCGATCGGGTGGACCAGGCCGTCCGGCATCCCGACGGCGTCGAAGACCGGCTCCAGCAGATGCGCGATGGCCGGTTCGGCGACGATGCCGAGCACCAGGGTGCACAGCGTGATGCCGAGCTGGGCCGCGGCCAGCAGCGCCGACACGTGCTCAAGACCCCACAGCACGCTGCGGGCCCGGCGGTTCCCCTCCGCCCCCTCCTCGACGTGTTGCTCGATCTGGCTGCGCCGTACGGAGATCAGCGCGAACTCGGCGCCGACGAAGAAGGCGTTGACGACGAGGGTCGCCAGACCGATCAGGAGCTGGATCGCGGTCATCGGGCCTCCTCCTTCGCGGCGGCGGCGAGCGGGGCGTGCAGCAGGACGCGGGCGGCACGGTGCCCGTGCGCGTCCACGACGTCGAGGCGCCACCCGGCGACCTCGACGGTGTCGCCGATGTCCGGGATGCGGCCCAGCTCGGTGGCGACGAGGCCGGCCAGGGTCTCGTACGGGCCGTCGGGCGCGCGCAGTCCGACCCGGGCGAGCTGGTCGGTGCGGGCGGCGCCGTCGGCCGAGTACACCGTCCGGCCCTCGGCGTCCGCGCCCGCGGCCGCGATGTCGGGCGTCTCGTGCGGGTCGTGCTCGTCCCGCACCTCGCCGACGACCTCCTCGACGATGTCCTCCAGCGTGGCCACACCGGCCGTGCCGCCGTACTCGTCGATGACCACGGCCATGGTGCGCTTGCCGGACAGCCGGTCGAGGAGCTGGTCGACGGAGAGCGTCTCGGGCACCAGGAGCGGTTCGCGCAGCAGCTCGGAGACGGTCTTGCGGGCGCGCCGGTCGGCCGGCACGGCGAGGACGTCCTTGATGTGGGCGATGCCGACGACGGTGTCGAGGTTGCCGCGGTAGACGGGGAAGCGGGACAGGCCGGTCGCGCGGGTCGCGTTCGCCACGTCCTCGCAGGTCGCCTGCACGTCGAGGGCGACGACCTGGACGCGCGGCGTCATCACGTTCTCCGCGGTCAGGTCGGCCAGGTTCAGGGTGCGCACGAACAGCTCGGCGGTGTCCGCCTCCAGGGCGCCCTCCTTCGCGGAGTGGCGGGCCAGGGCCATCAGCTCCTGCGGACCGCGCGCGGAGGCCAGCTCCTCGGTCGGCTCGATGCCGAAGCGGCGCACGAGCCGGTTCGCGGTGTTGTTCAGGTGCGTGATGAACGGGCGGAACAGCGCGCTGAACCAGCGCTGCGGCGTCGCCACCCGCTTGGCCACCGCCAGCGGGGAGGAGATGGCCCAGTTCTTCGGCACCAGTTCACCGACGACCATCAGGAACACGGTCGACAGCGCGGTACCCAGCACCAGCGCCACCGACGACGACGCGCTCCCGGGAACGCCGACGGCCTCGAGCGGTCCCGCGATGAGCTTGGCGATCGACGGCTCGGCGAGCATGCCGACGACCAGGTTGGTGACCGTGATGCCGAGCTGGGCGCCGGAGAGCTGGAAGGTGAGGTTGCGCGCGGCCTTCAGGGCACCGGCGGCACCGCGCTCACCCCGCTCGACGGCGTCCTCTAGCTCGCCGCGCTCGACGGTGGTGAGCGAGAACTCCGCGGCGACGAAGGCGCCACAGATCAGCGAGAGCAGCACTGCGACGGCGAGCAGGAGCACTTCGGTCATCATCGGGTCGTCACCTCCGTCCCATGATCGGCCAGGGGCGGCTGTGGCGCGCGATCACGGGGACCACGCAGGGGGATCGACCGGGTACTGGGAGGCTCGCCCATGGGCGGACGCTCACACCTTTCACTGGAGGCTTTCGCCGCGGAACGTGGTGTGCCTCGCGCGATGCGAGGCACACGCCCATGGTAAAGGACCGGCAAAGCAAACGATGCGCTACCGCTCGGTGAGCGGCTTGACCCACCGGCTCCACTGCGGCTCGGGGGCATAACCGGCGGCCTTCCACGCGTGGTGCGCCTGTTCGTTGCGGTCCAGGACCATCGCGTCACCGCGCCGCCCGCCGAGCGCGAGGAACCGCTCCTCCGCCGCCGCGAGCAGCGCCGAGCCGATGCCCTGCCGCCGCGCGTCCGGGTGCACGGCGAGCCGGTACAGATGGCACCGCCAGCCGTCGAATCCGGCGATCACCGTCCCCACCAGCTCCCCGTCGCGCTCGGCGAGCAGCAGCGCCTCGTGGTCGCGGGCGACCAGGCGCTCCACGCCCGCGCGGTCGTCACTGATGCTGGTGCCCTCGGCGGCCACCTTCCAGAAGGCGAGCACGGCGTCGAGATCGGTGGGGGCGGCGGACCGGACACGGAGATCGTTCATGGCGCGAAGGCAATCAGGCGGAGCCGCGCGCCGCAACGGTTTTCAGGGACCGGTGACCGACCGCCCCGCCCACTCCGGCGCCGGTTCCGCGAGGGCGGCGAGCCGGTCCCGCAGGTCGTCGGGGAAGGGGACCGCCCGGCCCGCCTTCTGATCGACGTACAACGCGAGCAGTTCGATGGTGGCGACGGCCTCCGGGCCTCCCGCGAACATCTCGTGCGCGAACCGCACCTTCTTCCCGGCCGCGCCGAGCACCCGCGTCCGTACGGTGAGCGCGGTCCCCTCGGGGACGTCCCGCAGATAGCGGACGTGGGACTCGACCGTGTACAGCGAGCAGCCGGTGCGTTCGCGGTAGGCGGCGTCCACACCCGTACGGTCCATCAGCGCATCGGTCGCGAATCCGAAGACCAGGACGTAGAACGCCTCGCTCATGTGGCCGTTGTAGTCGATCCACTCCGGCCGCACGGTCTCGTGGAACAGCGGAAGGGCGCTCACGCGGCACCGGTCCCGGGCAGCCGTCCGGTGGCACGCAGTACGGCGATCACGCCCCGGTCCCGCTCGCCGACCAGGTCGGCCACGGTGCGCCCGGCGGCGGCGTCGTCGCAGCCGGTGACCACGGCGTCGTACAGCTCCTTGTCCAGCTCCGGGGCTTCGAGCCGGGTCCACGGCGACTTCAGGGACGGCCCGAAGTGGTCGAGCATGTGGGCCATGCCGCCCTCGCCGCCCGCCAGCGCGAAGGTCAGCATCGGGCCCATGACCGCCCATCGCAGCCCCGGCCCCTCGGTGATGGACCGGTCGATGTCGGCGACTGTCGCCTCGCCGTTCGCCACCATGTGCAGGGCCTCGCGCCACAGGGCTTCCTGGAGGCGGTTGGCGATGAAGCCGGGGACCTCCCGGTCCATGGTGATCACGGACTTGCCCGCGCTCTCGTAGAAGCGGGACAGCCAGTCCACGGCGTCCGGGTCGGTGTGCTCGCCGCCCGCCACCTCGACGAGCGGTATCAGGTACGGCGGGTTGAAGGGGTGTCCGACGACGAGCCGGCCCGGGGTCGCCGCCGCCGTCTGCATGTCGGTCATCGGATAGCCGGAGGTGGAGGAGGCGATCACGACGCCGGCGGGGGTCGCGGCGTCCAGCTTCGCGAGCAGTTCGCGCTTCAGCTCCAGCTTCTCCGGCGCGCTCTCCTGCACGAACTCGGCGTCCGCGACGGCCTCTTCGAGGGTGCCGGTGACCGTGAGCCGGTCCGGCGACGCGCCGGGGGCGAGCCCCAGCTGTTCGAGGGCGGGCCAGGCCGCGTCCACCAGGCGACGCAGCCGGGCCTCGGCGTCGGGCGCCGGGTCCCACGCGGTGACGTCGTAGCCGCCGCCGAGGAAATGGGCGACCCAGCCGCCGCCGATCACTCCGGCGCCGACACAGGCGACCCGGCGCACGGACTCGGGGGAGGTCTTCCGAGGGGAACTCAACAAAGGCTCCTTGGAGTGGTCGGGGCTCAACCGCGGGGCTTGAGGCCGAGCTTGAGGCGGGCCTCGTCGGGCGTGGCGACGCGGGCGCCCATCGCCTCGACGATCGTCACGGCGCGCTCCACCAGTTGGGCGTTGGTGGCCTTGACGCCCTTGCCGAGATAGAGGTTGTCCTCAAGGCCGACGCGCACGTGCCCGCCGAGCAGGACCGACTGCGCCACCCACGGCATCTGCATCCGGCCGAGCGCGAAACTGGCCCACTGCGCGCCCTCGGGCAGCATGTTGACCATCGACTGGAGCACCCCGGGATCGGCGGGCGCGCCCCACGGGACGCCCATGCAGAGCTGGAACACGGTCGGGTCGTCGAGCAGCCCCTCGGCGAGCAACTGCTTCGCGAACCACAGGTGTCCGGTGTCGAAGATCTCCAACTCCGGCCGCACACCCAGCTCCTGGATGCGCGCGGCACCGGCCCGGAGCATGTCGGGCGTGGAGATGTAGAGGTTCGAGCCGTCGCCGAAGTTCAGCGAGCCGCAGTCCAGGGTGCAGATGTCCGGCAGCAGTTGCTCGACGTGCGGCAGCCGCTCCAGGCCGCCGACGAGATCGGTGCCGGGCAGGTGCCGCAGCGGTTCGTCGGGGTCGACGACCAGGTCGCCGCCCATGCCGGCGGTCAGGTTGATGACGACGTCGGTGCCGGTCTCCTTGATGCGCTCGACGACCTCGCGGTACAGCCGCGGATCACGGGACGGCGCACCGGTCTCCGGATCGCGTACGTGGATGTGGACCGCGGCGGCACCGGCTTCGGCAGCCTGCACCGCGGAGGCGGCGATCTGTTCGGGGGTGACGGGGACGTGGGGGCTCTTGCGCACGGTGTCACCGGCGCCGGTGAGGGCGCAGGTGATGATGACGTCGTGGTTCATGGAGTTCATGGCGTTCATGGCGTTCATGGGTCGCTTCGGTTCCTCTCGGGAGGGAGGCGGGCGGGCGACGGGAAGAGGCTCGGGGACGGGCGGCTCGGGGCCGGGACGTCACGACCGTAACCGCGGATCGATGGTGACCTCAAGCCCTCGTTTCATGATGCGAGCGATCACCGCACCAAATGAACGCCGAACAAGCCACTGTCAGAGCGTCTCCGTGGCCCGTGCGATCTCCTCCGCGGCGGCCCGCGCGAGCGGCCCGAGCGTCTCGAACCGCGACTCAGGCACCCGGTCGTGCGGCCCCCAGATGCTGACCACCGCGAACGGCCGGCCGCGGCTGCCGAGCACCGGCGCGGAGACGCCGTACAGGCTGCGTTCCATCTCGCCCACACAGACGCTGTAGCCGCGCTCCCGGGTCCGTTCGAGATCGTCCCTGAGCCGTCGCCGGTCGGTGATCGTCGTGTCCGTGTACGCCTCCAGCGCGTCGCCGAGCAGCGCGTCCCCCTCCTCCTCGGGCAGCCAGGCGAGCAGGGCCTTGCCGGTGGACGTGGCGTGCAACGGCACCTGCCGGCCGAGCCACTTGGCGCTCAGCACCACCGGCGGCGCCACCTCGTCGACATAGGTGAGCCCGAGCTGTTGCACCACCGCGAGGTCGGCGGTCTCACCGGTCTGCTCGCTGACCCGGCGCAGCGTGCCGTGCGCGCGGCGGATCAGCCCGTCGTACCCGGCGACCGACGCCATCCGGGCCACCTCGAAGCCGATCGTGTAGCGGTTGGTGACCGGGCTGCGCTCCACCAGACCGAACTGCTCCATGGTCGAAAGGAGCCGCCAGGCCGTCGCCCGGTTCAACTCGCAACGAGCGGCGAGATTCGTGGCGGTGTCGCCGTCCGGCGCGCTGTCGGCCGTCGCCCGCAGCAGGCTGATCGCGCGCTCCAGGGACTGGACCTTGCCCGACGGGCTCGAACCCTCGCTGACCTGGGCGGATTCACGGTCGTCCGTGGTGTGCCGTGTGTTCGGCATAGGTGTCTGTCCCTCGGCTCTCTAGCCCGGTTGTTCATTGGGGGGAATACAAGTGTTCATCGTGGGCAGGAGCGCAGGCGCACGGCCTGCGACCTGGATCTTCCTCACTTGACCTCCCTCACGGCCGTCCCTATGTTCTCAGCATCCGAGCGGCGATCGCGCCATGTGAACGTACTGACGTCTTGTGATCTGGAGGCGAGGCCCCACCATGTCCGACAGTGTTTCTCCGCCCGGCGACGATTCCCGGGTCAGGTCCCGCGGGCTGAGCCGCCGCGGCGTGCTGCGCGGCGGCGCTCTGCTCGCCGGCGCCGTGCCCGCCGCGGGCCTGCTGAGCGCGTGCTCCCGGCCCACCGTCGCCGCCTCGAACGGGAAGCCGCAGCGCGGCGGCACGCTGCGCGTCGGCGTCAGCGGCGGCAGCGCCAAGGACAGCCTCGACCCGCACAGCCCGCTCACATACCCCGACCAGTCGCGCGTCGTGAACCTCTTCGAGCCGCTCTTCACGCACGACGCCGAGTACCGCATCAAGCCGCTGCTCGCCGAGTCCCTCGAAGCGTCGAAGGACGGTAAGACGTGGGTGGTGAAGCTGCGCGAGGGCATCGAGTTCCACAACGGCAAGACGCTCGATGCCAACGATGTCATCGCGACCCTGCGCCGCGTCGTCGACCCCAAGGCGCCCACCGCGGGCGCCGGAAGCCTCGCGATGCTCGACGCGAAGGGCCTGAAGCGGGAGAACGCCACCACGGTGCGGATCCCCCTGAAGACTCCGTACGCGCTGTTCGAGGATCTGCTCGCCCAGTACACGCTCGGTGTCGTCCCCGAGGACTTCGACCTCAAGAAGCCGGTCGGCACCGGACCGTTCACGTACCAGTCGTTCAAGCCCGGCGACCGGTCCACCTTCCGGCGGTTCGACGGCTACTGGCGCCGGCCCGCGTACCTCGACGAGGTGGTCATCCTCGACTTCGCCGACGACACCGCGAAGATCAACGCGCTGCTGAGCCGCCAGCTCGACGCCATCGACAACCTGCCGCCCGCCTACATCGACATGATCAAGAACCAGGGCGGGCAGGTGCTGATCTCCAAGACCGGCTCCTGGAACCCCATCACGATGCGCGTCGACACCGCCCCCTTCGACGACGTCCGGGTCCGCCAGGCTTTCCGGCTCATCGTCGACCGGCCCCAGATGGTCGAGCAGGCGCTCGGCGGCCAGGGCCGCGTCGGGAACGACATGTACGCGCCGCTCGACGTGGCCTACGCGAGCGACCTGCCCCAGCGCCACCAGGACCTGGGCCGCGCACGCTCCCTCCTGAAGGCCGCCGGGCACGAGAACCTCAGCGTCGAACTCGTCACCTCCTCCGGAATCGGCGCCGGCTCCATCGAGGCCGCCCAGCTCTTCGCCCAGCAGGCCAAGGGCGCCGGCGTCAAGGTCGACGTCCGCATCACCGACGCCGCGACCTTCTACGGCGACCGTTACCTCAGCTGGCCCCTCGCCCAGGACTACTGGATCACCCGGAACTACGTCCCGCAGGTGGACTCCGGCTCCCTGAAGTCCTCCCCGTACAACGAAACCCACTGGAACGATCCGGAGTTCAACAGCCTCATGACGCGGGCCCGACGCGAATTCGACGCCGACAAGCGCAAGGAACTGCTCCAGGCCGCCCAGAAGATCGAGTACGACCGCGGCGGGCACATCGTCTGGGGGTTCAAGAACCAGGTGGACGCCTACGCGGCCAACGTCACCGGCTTCACCCCGAACTCCAACCTGCCCCTCTCCAACTACGAGTTCCGCAATGTCTCGGTCAGCAACTGAGCCGGCGGCGGTCCCCGCGGCGGACGGGTCCCTCCTCCGCGACGACGCCCCCAGCCCCATACGCACCTGGACCCTCTGGGCGCTGCGCCGCGTCGGCATGGCGGTGCTCACCCTCTGGCTGATCTCCCTGCTGGTGTTCACCGCCACGCACCTGCTCGGCGACCCGGCCGAAGCCATCCTCGGGCGCTCGGCCACCCCCGAACGCCTGGCCGCGCTCCGCTCCGAGCTCGGCCTCGACCGGTCGGCCGTGCACCAGTACTTCTCCTGGCTCGGCGGAGTGCTCACCGGCGACTTCGGCACCTCCCTCGCCACCAAGGGCCCGGTCTCCGCGCTCATCGGCACGAAGATCGTCAACAGCGCCGTCCTCGTGGCCATCTCGGCCGTGATCATCGCCCCGCTGTCGGCGCTCGTCGCCCTCTACTCGGCCCGCCGCCGCGACCGCGCCGTCGACCACGTCATCCAGGTCGCGCTGCTCGGCACCGCCGCGCTCCCCGAGTTCGTGATCGGCATCCTGCTGGTCACCGTCTTCTCCACGGTCGTCTTCACCTGGCTGCCGTCCGTGGCGGTTTCCTGGGCCGGCGGCCCCTGGACCGACCCCGTCGTCATGATCCTGCCGGTCGCGACCCTCACCCTCGCCGTCGTCCCGTACGTCGCCCGCATCCTGCGCGCCAGCCTCATCGAGGTCCTGGAGAGCGACTACGTCGAGATGGCCCGGCTCAAGGGCGTCCCCGAGCGCCGCGCCGTCGCCCGGCACGCCCTCGGCAATGCCGTCGTCCCCGCCATCCAGGTCATGGCGCTCCAGCTCGCCTGGCTCGCCGGGGGAGTGGTCGTCGTGGAGAGCCTCTTCCTCTATCCCGGCATCGGCACCGCCCTCGTCGACGCCGTACGCAACCGCGACGTCCCGGTGATCCAGGCACTCGCCCTGCTGATCGCCGCCGTCTACGTCGTCGTGAACCTGATCGCCGACGTCCTGACCATCCTCGTGACACCCAAACTCCGGACGGGGGTGCGGTGATGGCCACCGCTGTGCTCGACACCAAGACCGGCACGACCGGGGAGGAGCCCGTCCCGCGCCGCTTCCGGCTGCGCGGTGCGCTCGCCTCCGGCCGCACCTGGGTCGGCCTCGTGCTCACCGTCGGCATCGTGGGCATCGCCTTCCTCGGCCCGCTGTTCTCCCCGCACGGCGAGAACGACATCGTCGGCGCCCCCTACTCGGACGCCGCGCCCGGCGCGCTCCTCGGCACCGACTACCTCGGCCAGGACGTGTGGAGCCGGCTCCTCGCGGGCGGCAACTGGGTCGTCGTCACCGCCGTCTCCGCCACCGTCCTCGGCATGGTCCTCGGCGTCGCCGCCGGACTCGTCGCCGGGTACGCGCGCGGCTGGCTCGACGAGGTCGTCATGCGGGTCTGCGACGTGATCCTCGCCTTCCCGCAGATCGTGCTCGTCCTGGTGCTGCTCTCGGTGGCCGGGCCCAAGCGCTGGCTCGTCGTCCTGGTCGTCGGCGTCTCGCACGCGCCGCGCGTCGCCCGCCTCACCCGGGGCATGACGACCGGGCTCGCCACCCGCGAGTTCGTCCAGTCCGCCGAGGCGCTCGGCGAGAAGCGCACCCGGATCCTGTTCCGCGAGCTGCTGCCGAACATGTCGTCGCCGCTCCTCGCCGAACTCGGGCTGCGCCTCACCTACTCGGTCGGCCTGGTCGCCTCCATCGGCTTCCTCGGCTTCGCCTCCGACCCCAGCGCGGCCGACTGGGGCCTGATGATCAACGAGAACCGCCTGGCCCTCGCCGTCCAGCCGTGGGCGATCCTGGCACCCGTCGTCGCCATCGCCGTGCTCGCCCTGGGCACGAACCTGATCGCCGACGGCATCGCTCGCGCGGCGGCGGGTTCCGGGGCCGGTGAGCGGTCGTGAACCGTCTCGTCGCCGGATGCGCGTGCGTCGTGGCCGGGCGCGCAGTTCCCCGCGCCCCTGAAGGCATGCGCTGCGCGCGCCTTCCCCTGAAACCCGCGTCGCGCGCGGCTGCCCCTGGGCGAGCGAAGCTCGCTCCCAGGGGCGCGGGGAACTGCGCGACCGGCCACGACGCACGCCGCAGCCCGCAACGCACATCAACCCGGCAGCCGGGGCCGGCCCCCGCCCCGAAGGGAGCCACCTCATGACCCCTCCGATCACCGACGTCGAGCCGACCGGCACCGAGACCACGGCCTCGTGCACGGTCACCGGCCTGCGAGTGGTGCTCGGCCGCACCGGTCCCGACGTCGTCGACGACATCTCCTTCGACGTCGCCGCGGGCGAGATCCTGGCCCTGGTCGGCGAGTCCGGCAGCGGCAAGACCACCATCGCCACGGCCCTGCTCGCCCACACCCGCCGCGGCGCCCGCGTCGACGCAGGCGAGGTCGTCCTCGACGGCCGCGAACTGCTCGGCGCCCCACCGGCGGAGGCCCGCGGACGCCGCGGCTCCGAGGTCGCCTATGTCCCCCAGGACCCGGCCGCCTCCCTCAACCCCGTGATGCGCATCGGCAGCCAGATCCGCGAAGTGCTCGACGTGCACCACGCGGGCACCCCGGCCGAGCGCGACGCCCGCGTCCGCGAGGTGCTCGCCGAGGTCGCGCTGCCCGACGACGACGCCTTCCTGCGCCGCTACCCGCACCAGCTCTCCGGCGGACAGCTGCAACGCGTCGGCATCGCCATGGCGTTCGCGCTGCGCCCCAAGGTCCTCGTCCTGGACGAGCCGACGACCGGCCTCGACGTCACCACGCAGGCCCATGTCCTCGCCACGGTGCGGGAGTTGTGCGCCCGGCACGACGTGGCGGCCGTCTACGTCACCCACGACCTGGCCGTCGTCGGCGAGTTCGCCCACCGCGTCGCCGTGATGTACGCGGGTCGCATCGTCGAGATCGGCCCGCGCGAGACCGTCTTCGCGACGCCCTCGCACCCGTACACCCGCGCCCTGCTCACCGCCGTCCCCAGTGTCAACGAGGCCCGCGTGCTCACCGGCATCCCCGGCAGCACGCCCTCGCCGGGCCGCCGTCCCACCGGCTGCCGGTTCCGCGACCGCTGCGACTTCGCCGAGGACGCGTGCGCGGAGCGGGAGCCCGAGCTGACCGCCGTCACCGGCAGCGACGTGCGCGCCCGCTGCCGCCGGGTGGACCACGTCCGCGCCCGCCCGCTCACGTTCACCGTCGCCCCGCCGGCCGGCACCGAGCGGCCCGAACCCGTCCTCACCGTGCAGGAGTTGACCGCTCACTACGGCTCCCGGCAGATCCTGCACGGCATCGACCTGACCGTCGGCCGCAACGAGTGCGTGGCCGTCGTCGGCCAGTCCGGCAGCGGCAAGTCGACCCTCTCGCGGGCCGTCGGCGGACTCCACGACGAGTGGACGGGCACTGTCACCTTCCAGGACGAACCGATGCCGCCCGGGGCTCGGCAGCGCGGCCGCGACCTGCGCAAGTCCGTCCAGTACGTGTTCCAGAACCCGTACCTCGCCCTGAACCCCCGGATGACGGTCGGCAAGATCATCCGTCGGCCGCTGGAACTGTTCGGTCTCGCCCGTGGCGCCGCCGCCACCGAGCGCGTGCACGAACTCCTCGCCCAGGTCATGCTCTCGCCCGGGGTCGCCGACCTGCGCCCCGACCGGCTCTCCGGCGGCGAACGCCAGCGCGTCGCGATCGCCCGCGCCCTCGCCTGCGAGCCCGAGCTGCTGATCTGCGACGAGGTGACCTCCGCGCTCGACGTCTCCGTGCAGGCGTCGATCGTGACCCTGCTCGACGAACTGCGCACCAGCCGCGGCCTGTCGATGCTGTTCGTCACCCACAACCTCGCCCTCGTCCGCTCCCTCGCCACCCGCGTCGCCGTCCTCTCCGACGGCCGGATCGTGGAGGAGGGCCCGACCGCCGAGGTCCTGGACCGGCCCGCGCACCCGTACACCCGGCAACTGCTCTCGGACACGCCCGGCCGGAAGGGCGGCGGCGCCCCCGAACCCGTAGGAGAAGACGCCTGATGGCCACCGCACCGGCGGACCCCCGGACCCGCCCCGACGTCGAGTCGCTGCGGGAGCCGCAGCGGCTGATCCCCTGCACCACCGAGATCCCCCGGGCCGCCGCCCCGCAGCCCTGGCCCCGCGCCGAGCGTCCGCTCTCCGCCAAGGTCACCGGGGCGGGCCGGACCATGGACCTCGACGAGTTCCTCGCACTCACCTGCACCACCTCGCTCGTCGTGATCGTCGACGGCACCCTGGTCCACGAGCGCTACTTCCACGGCGTCACCCCCGAGGACCGGCTGCTCGGCAACTCCGCCACCAAGTCGGCCCTCGCCCTTCTGGTCGGGGACATCCCGGAGCTCGACATCGACGCGCCCGCGCGCTCGTACGTCCCCGAACTGAACGACCCTGCCTGCGGCTACCGTGCTGTGACGATCCGTCACCTGCTGGCGATGACCACCGGGGTGGACTGGGTGGAGGACCATCGAGACCCGGCCTCGCCCGCCGCGCGCCTGGTCGCCCCCGTGCGCGAGGGCAAGGGCGGCATCCGCGAACAGCTCACGCGCATCCCGCCGGGCCGTACGCCGGGCACTTCGTTCACGTACTGCACCGCCGACTCGCTCGTCCTCGACTGGGTCCGCGAGCGCGCCACCGGCCTCGACTTCGCCACCCATCTCTCCCGCCTGTGGGACGCCCTCGGCGCCGAGCACCCGGCCGTCGTCGGCCACGACCGGCACGGCGTCGCCATGGCCGGCGGCTCGCTCGCGGCGACGGCCCGCGACTGGGCCCGCCTCGGATGGCTCCAGATGGACGGCAGTTGGGGCGGGCGCGGGCTCGTCCCGCAGGAGTGGACCGACACGACCAGCCGCCCGGGGGAGCCGTTCCTGCACCCGGGCCGACTGCCGGTCACGATCACCGCGCACGCCGGGTTCGGCCACCACTGGTGGCCCCTGGACGTGACGGGGCGCCGGGTCACCGCCGACGGCATGCGCGGCCAGTTCGTGTACGCCGACCGGGACCGGCGCGTGGTCGTCGTCAAGACCTCGGCCTGGCCGCACGGGGACGCCTGGGCCGACATGCAGTACCGCGACCTCTGCTACCTGGCGCTCCCGGCCATCGCGGAGGCGGCCGTGCGCGACTGACCGCCAACTCGCGTGTCCGGCAACGGCCTTGCCGGTGCTAGCGGCCCGGCGCTAGCGTGAGGGCATGCCGAAGACGCAGCTGAACGTGCGGGTGGACGCGGACACCGCGCGCGCCGCCCGCGAGCGGGCCCTGGCCCGCGGGATGAGCGTGAACCGCTACATCGAAGAGCTCGTCCGGCGCGACGCGGGCGAGCAGGGCCGCATGTTCGTCGACGCCGCCGCCGACTTCATGCAGCGCTACGAGGCCGTCTTCGCCGAGGAGTTCGGCCCGGACACGGAAGGCCGGCGCCGCCCCGTTGAGTGAGGCGAGCGGCACCCCGCACTTCACGGTCGACCTCGCCTGGCTGCTGATGGTCGCCGAGCAGAAGACCCCGGGCGACCCGCAGGTCACGGACTGGGGCGCCCTCGTCGCGGCGGTGTCCCGGCACACCGCGCGGATACTCGACCTCCCGGTCTACGACACCCCGCAGGCGCGCGCCGCATCCCTGCTGCAACTCCTCATCCACGTACCGGCGTTGGAACGGTCGAACGCGATGTACGCCACCGCCGTCGCCTACGCGTACCTGGTCGCCAGCGGTGTGCCGGTGACCACGTCCCCGGAGCAGGTCAGGGAACTGGCCCGGCTGGTGAAGCACGACGGCGCGAGCGTCCAGGACATCGAGAAGGAACTGCACGGCTGGAGCCGGTGAGCGTGCCCTAGGGACGACGGGCCGTCCCGAGGACGCAGTACGAGGTCGGCAGCCGCGGCCCGCGATCCGGCACGATCAGCGCCCGGTGCTCCCCGAGCTCGAAACCGGCGTCGCGCAGGTCGGCCACCGTGTCGCGCGCCGTGTGACAGCCGCCGAAGAGCAGCGGCCACACCGTCCGGTCGAGCCCCGTCTGCACCCCGCGCATCGCACGGCCCGGCGCCCTGCCGTGCTCGAAGAACCGCACCTCGCCGCCGGGGCGCAGCACGCGCCGCACCTCACCCAGCGCCCGCGCCACATCGCGCACACTGCACAGCACGATGCAGAGCACCACGGCGTCGTACCCCTCGCTCTTCACCGGCAGCGCCTCCGCAGCCCCGGGCGCCACATCCACCGGGACCTCCGCGCGCTGCGCCGCCTCGACGGCGAGCCGGCGCAGTCCCCGTTCCGGCTCGATGGCGACGACCTCGGCAACGGTGGCGGGGTAGTGCCCGAAGTTCAGCCCGTTCCCCGCCCCGACCTCGAGCACCCGGCCCGAGAGCCCCGCGAGCAGTTCGCTCCGCACCGGGCCCATGAACGGCTCGATCCGTTCACTGAGCCCCGCGTAGAACCGGGCGAACACCGGGTGCCGTACGGCGTCCGCCGCTTTCCGGGGCCGATCCGTCATCGCACGCCTCCCGTCGTCTCCTGACCGAAGTCTTCCCCGCCCGGGGCACACGGCAACGCGGCGCGCACGTTCTGCCGGGTGCCGGGTGCAGGTTGTGTGTGGCTGAGCGCGCAGTTCCCCGCGCCCCTGAGATGCGCACTGCGTGCGCCATCTCATCACCAGAGGCTGCGGCGGAGCCGCAGCCTCAAGGGGAAGGCGCGCGAAGCGCAGCCTTCAGGGGCGCGGGGAACTGCGCGAGAAGCGGCCACCGGGCCGCGCTGGGGGAACTGCCCAGGGGCGCGGGGAACTGCGCGGGAAGAGGCCACCGGCGCGCACCCGGCGGACTACCAGCCGCACTCAACCCGCAGACGAACCCCACCGTCGAGCAAACCCCGCACCGTCCCACACCCCGCCCAGCTCCGGCGCCAGCCACCCCCCAGCGGCGGCGCGGAACTCCGAGACTCCGAGCCCCCCGGAGGACTCCGGTACCGCTCCGAGCAGTGGTGCCCCGGCGACCTTCGGCAGGTCGGCCACGTTGCAGCGCTCGGCGAGGCCCGGATCCCGGGGCCAGGCGCCGATGACCACCCCGGCCTGCGTCAGCCCACGGCCCCGCAGCGCTTCGGCGGTCAGCTGCACGGAGTTCAAGGTGCCCAGCCCGGCCTGCGCCACCACCAGCACCGGCGCCCCGAGCAGCCGCGCGGCGTCCGCGAGCGTGGACCCCCGCTCGTCGAGGTGCACCAGCAACCCGCCCGCGCCCTCGACCAGCACCAGATCGTGCGAGGCCGCCAGCTTCCCGGCCGCCTCCGCGATCTCGGCGGGCCGCACCGGCGGCAGCCCGGCCCGCGCCGCGGCCGTCCCCGGCGCCAGCGGCTCCGGATACCGGGCCAGCTCCATCCCGGTCACCCGCTCACCGGCCAGCCGCACCACCTCGGCGACATCGCCCGGCTCACCCGGCGCGACCCCGGTCTGAGCGGGCTTGAGCACCGCCACCGAACGCCCGGCCCGTACGGCGACCGCCGCCAGCGCCGCCGTCGTCACGGTCTTGCCGATCTCGGTCCCCGTACCGGAGACCACCCATACGGTCATGCCCGTTCATCCTTCCCGCGCCGCGGCGCACACCGCACGCGTGATCCGCGCCAGATCCTCGTCACCCGTGACATACGGCGGCATCGTGTAGACGAGGTCGCGGAACGGCCGCACCCACACCCCCTCGGCGACCGCGGCCCGGGTGGCCGCGGCGACATCCACCTCGTGGTCGAGCTGCACGACACCGATCGCGCCGAGCACCCGGACGTCCCGGACCCCCGGCACGTCCGACGCCGCCGAAAGACCCTCCCGCAGCCCGGCCTCGATCCGCTTCACCTCACCGAGCCAGTCCTGCCCGAGCAACAGGTCGATCGAGGCACAGGCCACGGCGGCCGCCAGCGGATTGCCCATGAACGTAGGACCGTGCGCGAGCACCGGCACCTCGCCGCGCGAGATGCCCTGAGCCACCCGCGCCGTGCACAGCGTCGCGGCCAGCGTCAGATAACCGCCGGTCAGCGCCTTGCCCACACACATCACATCCGGGGTGAGCGCGGCGTGCTCCGCCGCGAACAGCGCGCCGGTGCGCCCGAAGCCCGTAGCGATCTCGTCGAACACCAGCAGCACGTCGTGCGCGTCGCACGCCTCCCGCAGCACCCGCAGATACGCGGGGGAGTGGAACCGCATCCCGCCGGCCCCCTGGACCACCGGCTCCACGATCACGGCGGCCAGCTCGTGCGCGTGCCGCTCCACGGTCTGCCGCAGATGCTCCGCGTACGACTCCTCGTACGCGCTCGGCGGGGCGTCCGCGAACACCTGCTCGGGCAGCACACCGGCCCACAGGCCGTGCATCCCGCCCTCGGGGTCGCACACGGACATCGGCTGCCAGGTGTCACCGTGGTAGCCGCCGCGCCAGGTCAGCATCCTGCGCTTCTCCGGCCGCCCGAGCGAGCGCCAGTACTGCAGGCACATCTTCAGCGCCACCTCGACGGACACGGACCCCGAGTCGGCGAGGAACACGTGTTCAAGACCGGCCGGAGACATCTCGACCAGCCGTTGCGCGAGCCGGACCGCCGGTTCGTGGGTGAGCCCGCCGAACATGACGTGGCTCATCCGTTTCAACTGCCCGCGCGCCGCCTCGTTGAGCACCGGGTGGTTGTAGCCGTGGATCGCCGACCACCACGACGACATCCCGTCGACCAGCTCGCCGTGCCCGGCGACCCGCAGCCGCACCCCGGCCGCCGACTCGACGACCAGGGGCTGCTGCCGTCCCGGCATGGGACCGTACGGATGCCAGACGTGATCGCGGTCGAGCCGGAGCAGTTCCTCGATACGCGGATCAGGCATTGGGCGCGAGATCCGTCCCGGCGCCCCGGCGGCGCACGGCGACCAGGTCGGTCCGTGCCTCCGTCGCCTCGGGAGCCGTGGTGGCCGCCGGTCCCTCCTCGGATCCGCACACCGAGCCGCAGCCGCCCGCGCGATGCTCCGGCAGCGTCACCTGGTCGGTGCCCTCCACCTCGAACCCCGCGTCGGCGATCATCTCCAGGTCCGCCCGGCCCGCCTGGCCCTCACTGGTGAGGTAGTCGCCCAGGAAGATCGAGTTGGCGATGTGCAGGGCGAGCGGCTGCATCGAGCGCAGATGCACCTCACGGCCGCCCGCGATCCGCACCTCCACGTCCGGGCAGACGAACCGGACCATGGCCAGGATCCGCAGACAGCGCTGCGGCGTCAGGTTCCACTCCTTGGCCAGCGGCGTCCCCTCGAACGGGATCAGGAAGTTCACCGGCACCGAGTCCGGGTCCAGTTCGCGCAGCCCGAACACGACGTCGACCAGGTCCTCGTCGCTCTCGCCCATGCCGGCGATGAGCCCGGAACAGGCGGACAGGCCCGCCGCGTGCGCCTTCTGCACCGTGTCGACCCGGTCGGCATACGTGTGCGTCGTGGTGATGTCGCCGTACGTCGCCTCGGACGTGTTCAGGTTGTGGTTGTAGGCATCGGCGCCCGCACCGCGCAGCCGCTCCGCCTGCCCGTCGGAGAGCAGGCCCAGGCAGGCGCACACCTCGACGCCCTCGTTCTCCGACTTGATCGCGTCGATGGTCGCCGCGACCCGGTCCACGTCCTTGTCCGTGGGGCCGCGCCCGCTCGCCACCAGGCAGACCCGCTTGGCGCCGCCCGCGACACCCGCGGCGGCCGCCTGCGACGCCTCGTCCGGCTTGAGCCAGGTGTACTTGAGGATCTCCGCCTTCGAGCCGAGCCGCTGGGAGCAGTACGAGCAATCCTCCGGGCACAGGCCCGACTTGAGGTTCACCAGGTAGTTCAGCTTCACCCGGCGCCCGAACCACTGGCGGCGCACCTTGCCGGCCGCGGCCACCACGTCGAGCAGTTCGTCGTCCGGCGTCGCCAGGACGGCGAGCGCTTCTTCACGGCTCGGCGTCTCGCGCCGAAGCCCCTTGTCCACCAGCGTGTTCAGCAGGTCCATGAGCCCTGATCCTGACTCAAAGGTGCGCTCCGGCGAAAGGAGAGTTCGTACAAAGGACGGTGCTCGACGTGTGGGTATTGCCACACCCTGGGCCGGTGGCGGGCCGACTAGGGTCTGTGCATTACCTACAAACAGAGGGAGTCATGGCTCCAGCGCACAGCACCCCCGCCCCCGCCGTCGCCCCGGCCTTCGGCTGGCTCGGCGAGCAGCGCCGCGCCCGCGAGAGCGCCGGACTCGTCCGCACCCTGCGCCCTCGTCCCGCCGACTCCCCGCTGCTCGATCTGGCGAGCAACGACTATCTGGGCCTCGCCCGGCACCCCGAGACCGTCGCGGGGGCGGTCGAGGCGGCACGTCGCTGGGGCGGCGGCGCGACCGGTTCGCGGCTCGTCACCGGTACCACCGAACTCCACGCCGAACTGGAGCGGGAGCTGGCGGAGTTCTGCGGATTCGAGGCGGCGCTCGTGCTGTCGTCCGGTTACGCGGCGAACCTCGCGGCCGTCACGGCGCTCGCTCCGCAGGGCTCGCTGATCGTCTCCGACGCGGCCAATCACGCGTCCCTGATCGACGGATGCCGGCTGGCCCGCGCGAGCACCCGGGTCGTGCCGCACGCCGATCCCGGAGCCGTCCGCGCGGCCCTCTCCGCGCACGACGGCCCGGCCGTGGTGGTCAGCGACACCGTCTTCTCGGTCGACGGGGACCGCGCGCCGCTCAGCGAACTGGGCGATGTGGCCCGCGAGTTCGGGGCCGGACTGATCGTCGACGACGCGCACGGGCTCGGTGTGCTCGGGGCGGGCGGTCGCGGCGCCCCGGACGCGGCGGGCCTCGCGGGCGACCCCGGCACCGTCGCCACCGTGACCCTCTCGAAGTCGTTCGGCAGCCAGGGCGGCGCGGTCCTCGGCCCGGCGCCGGTCATCGAGCACCTCGTCAACACGGCGCGTACGTTCATCTTCGACACCGGCCTCGCCCCGGCCGCGGTCGGCGCCGCGCTCGCGGCGCTGCGTCTGCTGCGCCGCGAACCTCGGCGGGCGGCACGGGCCCGCGAGGTCGCGGCGACGCTGCATCAACTCCTCACGGATGAGGGCCTGTCGGCCGTGCGCCCGGACGCGGCGGTGGTCTCCGTGCGCGCACCCTCGCCCGACGAAGCGGTGCGCTGGGCCGCGGCCTGCCGGGCGGCGGGACTGGCGGTGGGCTGTTTCCGTCCGCCCTCGGTGCCGGACGGTGTCTCACGGCTGCGGCTGACCGCCCGCGCCGACCTCACCGACGAGCAACTCGCCGAGGCGGTGCGGGTGATCAGCCGAACGGCTCCCCGGGGCGCGGTCAGCGCAGGGAGCCGATGAACCCTTCCCAGGCGTGAGGAGCGAACAGCACGGCGGGTCCCGCCGTGTCCTTGGAGTCGCGGACGGCCAGGAGACCGGCCGCGGGCCCCGAGGACAAGGGGGCCGTCTCGACGCAGTTGTTGGCGCCTGTGCTGCGGCTGCTCCGCCGCCACAGTGCGCCGCTCAGTGACATGCTGTCGGAAACGTACCGAGGCAGTGCATTCATGGTGCCTCCCTGACGCAGTGCCGGAGCGTGACGGAGCGTCGGCGACCCCGCACACCCGGCTATCCGGCGATCTGTGCGATGAACTCCAGCGAGTCCTCGGGCGAAAGAGCGTGTCCCAGAAGAGCTTCAAAGGCGTCCGTGTACGCCGTGAGGTCTTCTTTCTGCTCGAGGTAGAGGCTACTCGTCAAATGGTCGAGAACAACCACATCCAGATCAGTTGTGTTCGGAAATGAGAACACAACGAAAGGCCCGGTGATACCGAGGTGACCACCTGCCGAGAAGGGAAGCACCTGAATCCGGACATGCGGCAGCCGGGCCACCTCGGCCAAATGTGCCAATTGCCTTTGCAGAATGTCTTTTCCGCCCACTTCGCGCCGGAGTACCGCCTCGTCGAGGATGGCCGTCAACTGCAGGGGTGTCTGCGAACGCAGCACCTCCTGTCGCGCGAGACGCACTTCCACCAGCGCCTCGATATGCCCCTCGGACATGCCGCCGAGAACGGATCGCGTCACCGCGTAGGCATACTCCGGTGTCTGCAGCAGCCCGGGCACGACACTGTTCTCCAGCGTCCAGATCCGGCATGCCTGTGACTCCAGGCTGATGAAGTCGCGGTAAGCGGGCGGCAGCAGACCGCGGTACGCGTGCCACCAGTGACTCCCGCCGACGTCCTCCGTTCCCGCCAACGCCACCACGAGCTGACGTAGTTGCGGGTCCTTGGCGTCGAAGGCGTCGAGCAGACGGAGTACGTCCGAGGCCTTCACGCCACTGCGTCCTGTCTCGATCCGGCTCACCTTCGACTGGTGCCATCCGACGAGTCGCGCGGCCTCACCACTGGTGAGGCCGGCACCCACGCGCAGCGCGCGCAATTCGGCACCCAGCTTGCGGCGGCGTACCGCGGGACCGTACTTCATGCTGACTCCTCTGCCCCTCGGGCCGCGCGGCCGTTCTCCCTCCCGGCCCGTGCGGTGACGGCTCCTGAGCAGACGGTAGAGGAACCGGCGTGCGCTCGCCCAAATACGGTCTACCGTCGCAGAGTTCACCGCTTCGGGCGACAGATATATGCATATCTTGGGGGATCGCCACCCTGGAAGCGCATCCAAGTGGCACGCTGGCGCGAAGCAGTAGCCGGGGCCGGTGAAGTGAAGCATCCGCGGCGGGCGGTCGAGCGGCCCCGGCAGGAAAGGGACGACTTCGCCATGGCAGACCACCAGGAAGCATCCGTCACACTGCCGAGCGACCCCGCGTCGGTCTCCACGGCCCGGAGGTACGTGAGCAACGTGCTGACGGAGTGGGGCATGCCGGGCGACGGTGACGCGGCCGACACGGTCCGGCTGATCGTCTCCGAACTCGCGACGAACGCGGTGCAGCACACCCGGGGTCTGTCCCCCACCTTCACCGTCGAGCTGGAACTGGAGCGGGACGAGCGGCTGCGGATCGGCGTCACCGACAGCCACCCCCGCTATCCCAAGCGGCTGCCCGCCGCGGTCCAGCAGGACAACGGACGGGGCATGGTCATCATCCGCTGCCTGACGGCGGAGTGCGGCGGCAGACTCTCGGTCTGCCCGACCCCCGAGGGCGGCAAGACGGTGTGGATCGCGCTGCCGTGGAAGAACGCCGTGGCCGGCGGCGGCGTCCACCCGTCCCCGACCGGCTGAGCACCGGTCAGCCGGACGACTTCTCCGTACCAGGAGCATCCGGAGCATCCGGAGGACCCGGAGGACCCGGAGGACCCGGAGCACCCGGAGACTCCGCCCGCCCCGCCAGGGAGCGGCGCAGCAGGCCGGGGAGCACGCCCCACAGCCCCGCGCACACCAGGAACGTTCCTGCGCCCGCGGCGATGCCGCCGCCCCGGCCGACCGTCACATCGACCACCAGCAGCACCGAACCCGTGAGCGCGAGGGAGAGCGCGGCCATGCCGCACGCGGCGAGCCGTGACGAGACCCGGACGATCCGGGGCTTCGCCCCCAACTGGAACAGCACCCGGTGCACCGCGGCGGGCGCCATCAGCAGGGCGGCCGCGACGACCGAGAGGAGCAGCGTCGTCACATAGGTGGCGCGCTGCACCGTGTCGAGCGAGGGAAAGCGCGGCGTGAACGCGAGGGTGAGCAGAAAAGCGAACAGGAATTGCACGCCGGTCTGGGTGACCCGGAGCTCCTGCAACAGCTCGCCGTAGTTCCGGTCGGCCCGCTCCAGGGGCGTCTCGTTCCGTTCGTCCATGCGGTGCGAGTAACCCTTCCCGGCCGATCGAGGCATGGCGGCGGGCCTGGCGCCCGGCCCGTCACCACATCCTGGCCGACGGCGAACGTCAGCGCACTCGGCCGTACCAGACGCTCTTGGTCCAGATCTTCTCCAGCCGCACCACGGCCCCCGTCTTCGGGGAGTGCCACATGCGTCCCTTACCGGCGTAGATGCCGACGTGGTAGACGCTCCGGCCGGAGTGGAAGAACACCAGGTCACCACGCTTGCGGTGGGCCCCGGAGACATGGCGGGTCTTGTTGTACTGCTGCGCGGCGGTGCGGGGCAGCTTCTTGCCCGCCCGCTTGAACGAGTACAGCGTGAGTCCCGAGCAGTCGAACCGGTGCGGTCCGGTGGCGCCCCACTTGTACGGCGCCCCCTTCTTCGAGGCCGCGACCTGGAGGGCCTTGGACGAGGCCACGGCTGCCGATGCCTCGGGCGCGGCGCCGGGGACCAGCAGTCCGGCGCCCGCGACGGCGAGGCTCAGGACCGAGGCGGTGCCGGCCCTGGTCAGCAGCGAGGGGACACGATTGAGCGCGGTCATGCGCAACCCTTCGTCAGCCGCCTGCGAAGGATGACCTGTCGGGTTCGGGCTGGCGAAGATGCCCGGCCGCGGGACGCGGCTTCACCCCAAGGACTGCTCGCAGCGGCTGCTGCGGCGGCCCGTCGTACCTGGGTCCTCCACTCCTGCCGATCCACTTCTGTCGACCTGGCATCCGGGCGGCGGCAGGACTCGGCGTCCGCACGGACCGCCCCGCCGCGGCGGCGGGGGCTTGTCGTCGGAAGGGATCTTGACCCACCTCTGCGGTGAAAACCGAGCTGAACCGGCGGTAAGTGAGGCTCCTCACGCTTGACCCGTTCAGGTGGACAGTGCGGCTTTCGGAGCCCGGCGGCCACCCTCGACCATGCCCGCACCAGGCACGGAACCGAAAATTCCGGTGTCTGCCTACCGCCGTCGCGCAACTCTTGCGGTCTTCATCGTCTACTCATATCTACGCCATCCGGCGGTACCCCATCTGGCCCGTTTCGCCGCGGACGCGGACGACGTGGTCACCGAGGGGCGCCGAACGACTTCGACTGTCCATCAGGTGACCTTTTCTGGCGGCAATGTGACTGCCTGTGTTCGCCTCTCGCCGTCCAGGACGCGCAGCGCCCGCGCCAGGGTCTCCGCGTGCACCCGGCTCTCGCCCCGCTGGTGCATCAGGGCCAGGGCGTCCCGGAGTGCCGCGGCCCGGGCGACGAGCGCCTGGGCCGCCCGCAGGCCCCGGTAGGTGTCGTCGCCGCGCGCCGGATTGATCCGCGCCATCAGATCGACGACGGCCAGATAGCCGTCCACCAGCTCGCACTCGGCGCGGGTCAGCGCGGGCAGCGGTGGCAGTTCGGGCGGATACACGGCCGCCTCACCTCGCGCCCGGGACGCCGTGCGTGTTCTTGCGGCTCCGCAGCACGTGGTCCACCAGCCCGTACTCCAGCGCCTGTTCCGCCGTGAGTACGGTGTCCCGCTCGATGTCCGCGCCGATCCGCTCTGTCGGCCGCCCCGAGTGGCGTGCGAGCAGCTCCTCAAGCCGGGCCCGGACGCGCTCCATCTCGCGGGCCTGGATCTCCAGGTCGGTGGGCTGCCCCTGGGCCGGCTCGGGCAGCGCGGGCTGGTCGAGCACCACCCGCGACCCGGGCAGCATCATCCGCTTGCCCGGCGCCCCCGCGGCCAGCAGCACCGCGGCCACCGACGCGGCCTGCCCCAGGCAGGTCGTCGCCACGTCGCACCTCACGTACCGCATCGTGTCGTAGATCGCCGTCATGGCGCTGAACGAGCCGCCGGGGGAGTTGATGTACAGCGCGATGTCCTGCTCGGGCGCCGTGTGTTCGAGGTGCATCAGCTGCGCCATCACATCGTTCGCCGACGTGTCGTCGATCGGGGTCCCGAGCATGACGATGCGCTCTTCCAGGAGCTTGGAGTAGGGGTCGAGGGTGCGCTGCCCCGACGTGGTGCGCTCGGTGAACTCGGGCAGGACATAACGGCCGTACGGGCGGGTCATGGAGCCTCCAAAGGCGATGCGGGCGCTGTGGGCGCCGCCCCTGTAAAAAATGTACAGGATGTACATCACGTACGATGGGGAGCATGGCCTACGAGATTCCGGTGACGCAAGCCAGGGCTGAGCTCGCCGAATTGATCAACCGCGTGGTGTACGGCGGTGAGCGCGTGGTCGTCACCCGGCACGGCAAGCCGCTCGTCGCCCTCGTCTCGGCCGCTGACCTGGAGCGACTCGAGGAAATGGGGCCGCAGGCCGAGGAGCCGGTGATCAGCTCCGTCTCCCGCGTGGGCACCCTGTCGTCCGCTCCGGGCGAACGGCAGAGGTTCGGCATCGCGGCCGAGCACCGCGGCCCCGAGACCAGGTAGCCGCACCCCCTGAACGCGAAGACCGCGCGTCCCCGTCCGCTACAGCGGGGACGCGCGGTCGATCGGTGTCCGCCCGGGCCCGGGGCGGGCGGAACCTCAGCCCACCGGCTGAGGTTCCAGGGCCGGGGCGGGTGCGTCCTGCCCGGCCGGCGCCCGCCGGGCGCGCAGCCCCCCGAGCAGTACGGCGATCAGGCCGAGCCCCGCCCACACCGCGAGCGTGACCGTCGGCGCCCCGGCGCGCGCCCCGTCGAAGTAGGCGACCGAGCGGAGCAGCGAGCCGCCGGCGCCCGGCGGCAGCAACTGGCCGAGGGCTCCCACCGGTTCGGGCAGCAGCGGCGGCGCCGAGGCCACGCCGGAGAACGGGTTGCCGAGCAGCACCATCAGCAGCGCGCCGACCCCGATCCCGGCCGGTCCGATCAGCGCCGCGAGTCCGGCGACGGTGGCGCCCACTGCGAGCGTCGACAGGCCCAGCACCCCGGCCTCCGTCCACCAGTCGCCGGTCAGCACTCCGAGCCAGCTGTCCGCGAGCGCGGTTCCCGCGATGCCCACCACGGCCGCGGCGAGGACCAGGACGAGCGCGGCCCGCACCCCGCGCAGTCGCAGCAGGGTGACGATCGCGCCGCCCGCGACCCCCGCGATGGCCAGCGGCAGCACGCTCGAACTCAGGGCGGCGCCCCGGGGGTCGGCGGCTGGCGCGGGCACCACGTCGACCGTGGTCACCTTCGTCCCCGCCGGCGCCTGTGCGGTCACCGCCTGCTCCAGCAGCTGCGCGACGACCGGGCTCGCCGCCGACGCGGTCAGCAGCTTCGGCCCGCCCGGGGTCACCACCACCGCCCCGTAGACCGCCCGGTCCTCGACCGCGGCCCGCGCGGCGGCCTCGTCGGCGTACCGGTGGATCTCGAACGCACCCTTCCGTGACTCCAGTTGACGGGCGACCGGGGCCGTCGCGGCGGTGGGTCCGGCGACCCCGAGCGGCAGATCGCGCGGTGCCGTCCGTGCGGCGGGCCAGGCGAACGCCCACAGGGCGAGGGCGGCGAGCAGGGGCACAAGGATGACGACGGCGGCCGACTTCCTGGTCGTCCGGTCCGGGGCGGGCATCGGTTCCTCCGGGGGGCGTTCGGCACATTTGAGAGAATGAGCGTTCGTTTTACGAGCGGGTCCCACTGTCCTGGCCGCCTCGCGCCTTGTCAAGAATGAATGTTCGTTTTATTTTGGGGATCATGGCCCGTGTATCCCAGGAGCACCTCGACGCCCGCCGCCGGCAGATCATGGACGGCGCCGCCCTCTGCTTCGCGCGGGGTGGCTTCCACGCCACCTCCATGCAGGACGTCCTCAAGGAGGTGGGACTGTCCGCCGGGGCGGTCTACCGCTACTTCAGCGGCAAGGAGGAGCTGATCCGCGCCATCGTCACCGAGGTGCTGGACGACGTGCGGACGGTGTACGAAGAGGCGGGCCGGCAGGCCCCGCCCCCGCCGCCGTACGAGCTGATCGACAAGGTGCTCCGCGATGTGCACGGGCTGCGCCCCGGGCTGCGCGAGGCGGGCGTTCCGGTCTTCGCGCGCCTGATGATCCAGGTGTGGACCGAGACCCTGCGCGATCCCGAGCTCGCGGCGGTGATCCAGGACGGGTTCAGCAAGGTCACCGCCGCCTGGGTGAGGATCGTCGAGGGGTATCAGCGCGCGGGGATGATGAGCGCCGACGCGGATCCGGAGGCCGTCGCGCGGGTGATGGTCGCCGCGGCGCAGGGATTCCTCACCCAGCAGGCGCTCTTCGACCGGGTGCCGGTCGAGTCCCTCCAGGCGGGTCTGCGGGGCCTGATGAGCATGGGCGAGGTCAGCTGATCACCATGACGCGGTCAAGCAACGGTTAACGTCGCTGAAACTCCGCGCCATTAGCCTGCGGCCCACGCCACCAGGGGTTTTCGTAACCGGGGTGCGCAAGATCATGCGCATTTCTTGTGTGTTACATCTATATCCGTCGCGGTGGCCGCGGCAGCCGGGCCCCGCACGGCCCGGAGCGAAGGACTGTGAGGTGGGACCGTGCAACTGACCCCGCACGAGCAGGAAAGACTGCTCATCCATGTGGCCGCCGACGTGGCCGAGAAGCGGCGGGCCAGGGGGCTGAAGCTCAATCACCCCGAAACCGTCGCCCTGCTCACCTCCCACATCCTCGAGGGCGCCCGCGACGGCCGCACCGTCGCGGAACTCATGGCGTCCGGGCGGAAGTTGCTCACCCGCGACGACGTCATGGAGGGCATCCCCGAGATGATCCACGACGTGCAGGTCGAGGCCACCTTCCCCGACGGCACCAAGCTGGTCACCGTCCATGAGCCGATCGTCTGACGGGGAAGCGGCAGCCATGATTCCCGGAGAGATCCGTTTCGCCGACGCGCCCGTCGCCTACAACGAGGGCCGCGACGTCACCCGCATGACGGTCCTCAACGCCGCCGACCGCCCGGTCCAGGTCGGCTCCCACTACCACTTCGCCGAGGCCAACCCCGGTCTCGACTTCGACCGCGCCGCCGCCCGCGGCAAGCGGCTGAACATCGCCGCGGGCACCGCCGTCCGCTTCGAGCCCGGCATCCCCGTCGACGTCGAACTCGTACCCCTCGCGGGCCGCCGGATCGTCCCCGGCCTGCGCGGCGAGACCGGAGGTCCCCTCGATGCCTGAGCTGTCCCGCGCCGCCTACGCCGACCTGTTCGGTCCCACCACGGGCGACCGCATACGGCTCGCCGACACCGACCTGTTCGTCGAGATCGAGGAGGACCGCTCCGGCGGCCCGGGCCGCTCCGGCGACGAGGCGGTCTTCGGCGGCGGCAAGGTCATCCGCGAGTCCATGGGCCAGTCGCGTGCCACGCGCGCGGAGGGCACCCCGGACACCGTCATCACCGGCGCCGTGATCATCGACCACTGGGGCATCGTCAAGGCCGACATCGGCATCCGTGACGGCCGGATCACCGCCATCGGCAAGTCCGGCAACCCGGACACCATGGACGGCGTCCACCCGGATCTCGTCATCGGGCCCGAGACGGAGGTCCTCGCGGGCAACGGGAAGATCGTCACCGCCGGCGGCATCGACACCCACATCCACTTCATCTCGCCGACCATCGTCGACGAGGCCCTCGCGTCCGGCGTCACGACGCTCGTCGGCGGCGGCACCGGACCGGCCGAGGGATCGAAGGCCACCACCATCACGCCCGGCTCCTGGCATCTCGCCCGGATGTTCGCCGCGATGGAGAACAGCCCCGTCAACATCGGCTTCCTCGGCAAGGGCAACACCATGTCGAAGGAGTCCATGCGCGACCAACTGCGCGCCGGAGTCTGCGGGTTCAAGATCCACGAGGACTGGGGCGCCACCCCGGCCGTGATCTCCGCCTGCCTCGACGTCTGCGAGGAGTCCGGCGCCCAGCTCGCCGTCCACTCCGACACCCTGAACGAGGCGGGTTTCGTCCAGGACACCTTCGACGCCGTCGGCGGCCGCACCCTGCACGCCTTCCATGTCGAGGGCGCGGGCGGCGGTCACGCCCCCGACATGATCACCGCCGTGCAGCTGCCCAACATGCTGCCGTCCTCCACCAACCCGACCCGGCCGCACACCGTCAACACCGTCGAGGAGCACCTCGACATGCTGATGGTCTGCCACCACCTCAACCCGGCGGTCCCCGAGGATCTCGCCTTCGCCGAGTCCCGCATCCGCCCCACCACCATCGCGGCCGAGGACATCCTGCACGACCTGGGCGCCATCTCGATCATGTCGTCGGACTCGCAGGCCATGGGCCGCATCGGCGAGGTCATCATGCGCACCTGGCAGACCGCGCACGTGATGAAGCGCCGCCGCGGCCTGCTCCCCGGCGATCTGCGCGCCGACAACCAGCGCGCGCGTCGCTATGTCGCCAAATACACGATCAACGCGGCGATCGCCCAGGGCATCGAGGGCGAACTCGGCTCCGTGGAGAGCGGCAAGCTGGCCGACCTGGTCCTCTGGGACCCGCGGTTCTTCGGCGTGAAGCCGCTGGTGGTCATAAAGGGCGGGCAGATCGCCTACGCGCAGATGGGCGACGCCAACGCCTCCATCCCCACCCCGCAGCCGGTGCTGCCGCGCCCGATGTTCGGCGCGCACGGCAAGGCCCCGGCCGCCAACTCCCTCAACTTCGTGACCGAGGCGGCGATCGAGGACGGACTCGTGGAGCGGCTCGGGCTCGACCGGTCCTTCGTCCCGATCCGGTCCACCCGTGGCCGCACCAAGGCGGACATGATCAACAACGATGCCCTGCCACGCGTCGAGGTCGCCCCCGACTCGTTCGCCGTGACCATCGACGGCGAACTCGTCGAACCCGCCCCGGCCGCCGAACTGCCGCTCGCGCAGCGGTACTTCCTGTTCTGAGCACGGAACGGGTACGTATCCGATGACACGCGCGACCCTGCTCGTCCTGGCCGACGGCCGCTTCCCCGCCGGAGGGCACGCCCACTCCGGCGGGGCGGAGGCCGCGGTGAAGGCGGGCCGCATCACGGGCGGTGCGAGCCTGGAGGAGTTCTGCCGAGGCCGGCTGCACACCAGCGGGGCCGTCTCGGCGGCCCTCGCCGCGGCGGCGGCGCTCGGCGTCGACCCGGTCGCCCTCGACGCGGCCGCCGACGCCAGGACTCCCTCGGCCGCGCTGCGGGTCGCCGCCCGCAAGCTCGGCCGGCAGCTCATGCGGGCTGCCCGCGCCACCTGGCCGCACCCCGAACTCGACGCCCTGGCGCAGCAATTCCCCAAGGGCGCCCACCAGCCGGTGGTGCTCGGGCTCACCGCCCGGGCCGCCGGACTCGGGCCCGAGGACGCCGCGTACTGCTCCGCGTACGAGGGAATCAGCGGGCCCGCGACCGCCGTCGTGCGGCTGCTGAGCCTCGACCCGTTCGACGCGACCGGGGCCCTGGCGCGGCTCGCGCCGGATCTCGACCGGGTCGTCGCCGACGCCGTGGACGCGGCGAGACGAGCCGTCGACCTCGGGGTCGACGCCCTGCCCGCCGGAAGCGCTCCGCTGCTGGAGATCGGCGCGGAGACGCACGCCGCTTGGCCTGTGCGGCTGTTCGCGTCCTGAACCCCCGGGGGCTGCGCCCCCGGACCCCTCTATCGGCCTGAACGGCCTCGTCCTCAAACGCCGGACGGGCTGAACAGACACATCTCTGGAGCCGTGATCAGCATGCACCTGGGACACACCCACGACGAAGCCTCCGCCGTCTCCGCCGACGCCCGGCGGCCCGACGGAACCCGGCGCGCCCTGCGCATCGGACTCGGCGGACCCGTCGGGTCCGGCAAGACCGCCACCGTCGCCGCGCTCTGCCGCACCCTGCGCGACGAACTGTCCCTCGCCGTCGTCACCAACGACATCTACACGCGCGAGGACGCCGAGTTCCTGCTGCGCGAAGCCGTGCTGCCGCCCGAGCGGATCACCGCCGTGGAGACCGGCGCCTGCCCGCACACCGCCATCCGCGACGACATCTCCGCCAACCTGGAGGCCGTCGAGGACCTGGAGGACGAGGTCGGGCCGCTCGACCTCATCCTCGTGGAGTCCGGCGGCGACAACCTCACCGCGACCTTCTCCAAGGGGCTCGTCGACGCCCAGATCTTCGTGATCGACGTCGCGGGCGGCGACGACATCCCGCGCAAGGGCGGCCCCGGCGTCACCACCGCCGACCTGCTCGTCATCAACAAGACCGACCTCGCCCCGTACGTCGGCTCCGATCTGGGCCGGATGGCCGCGGACGCCAAGGCGCAGCGCGGCGAACTGCCCGTGGTCCTCCAGTCGTTGCGGTCCGAGGGCGGGGTCGGCGACGTGGCCGCCTGGGCGCGCGGCCGGCTCGCGGCCTGGACGGCGTGATGACCGCGGGTGTCCTGTCCACCGCCCGGATCGCCGCCCGCGGCGACGGGCGGGGCGGCACCGCCCTGCCGGTTCTGGAGGGCGAGGGCTCGCTCGCCGTGCGCCGCACCCGGGCCGCGCACGCCGACGAGGCGCGCGTCATGCTCGTCGGCGCGATGAGCGGCCCCCTCGGCGGCGACCGCTTCACCGTCGAGGCCCGCGCGGACGAGGGCGCCCGGCTGCACGTCGGCTCCGTCGCCGCCACCCTCGCGCTGCCCGGACAGGCCAAGGGCGAGGCCCGCTACGACGTCAGGATCACCGTCGCCGACGGCGCCCGCCTCGACTGGCTGCCCGAGCAGTTGATCTCGGCGCACGGCAGCGACCTGCGCGTCACCACCCGCGCCGAGCTCGCCCCGGGCGCCCGGCTCGTGCTGCGCGAGGAGCAGGTGCTGGGCCGGGTGGGGGAGGAGCCGGGCCGCCTGACCAGCCGGCTGACCGTGCACCGCGCCGGCCGCCCGCTCCTCGACCAGGAACTGGCCTGCGGCCCCGGCGCACCCGGGGGCTGGGACGGTCCCGCCGTCCTGGCCGGGCACCGGGCGCTCGGCCAGCTGATCGTCGTACGGCCGGAGTTCGAGACGGACCGGCCGGCCGCCGCGGTCCTGGACGAGCGGGGCACGGCCGCGCTCACCCCGCTCGCGGGTCCCGCCGTCCTCGTCACCGCGGTCGCCCCGGACGCCCTGCGGCTGCGCCGCACGCTGGACGCGGCATTGCTCCGTCTGGTCGACTGACCGCTCACCGGGGCGAGTTATCCCGTTTATCGGATTGGTAAAGATCGGACGTCGCGACTGTCCTCAGGGTGCTCACAGCCGACAGGATCCCCGTACCGGTCGGCAACCCGATCGACGTAATGATCGAATCCATGTACGGGAGGGCTCTCTTGAGACGGACTCGACAGACGGGAAGCGGCAGACGGCGGGTGGCGGCCGGTTCCGCCGGTGCCGTCGCCGTGGCGGCGCTGATAGCGGGCGCGGTCACCGCCCCGTCCGCCAGCGCCTCGGCGCAGCACTCGAAGGGCGCGAGCAGCTTCGACCGCGAGGCCGTGGGCGCGGCGATCGCCGCGGCCAGGGCGGCCAAGCACGGCATCGACTGGCAGGACTGTCCCGCCGACTGGGGTCTGGCCAAGCCGATCCAGTGCGGTTACGTCACCGTGCCGCTCGACTACGCGAAGCCCTTCGGCAAGCAGATCAAGCTCGCCGTCGACCGCGCCGTCAGCACCGGCACCCAGGACGAGCGCCAGGGCGCCCTCGTCTACAACCCGGGCGGCCCCGGCGGCTCCGGCATGCGCTTCCCGACCCGGGTGACCACCAAGAACCCGCTGTGGGCGAAGACCTCGAAGGCGTACGACTTCGTCGGCTTCGACCCGCGCGGCGTCGGCCACTCGGCGCCGATCTCCTGCGTCGACCCGCAGGAGTTCGTCAAGGCCCCCAAGGCCGACCCGGTCCCCGACAGCGAGGCGGACAAGCGCGCCCAGCGCAAGCTCGCCAAGGAGTACGCGGACGGCTGCTACGAGAAGAGCGGCGACATGCTGCCCTTCATGACGACGCCGAACACCGCGCGCGACCTCGACGTCATCCGTGCCGCGCTCGGCGAGAAGAAGCTCAACTACCTGGGCGTCTCGTACGGCACCTACCTGGGCGCCGTCTACGGCACGCTCTTCCCGGGCCACGTCCGCCGCATGATCGTGGACAGCGTCGTCAACCCCGAGAAGAGCAACATCTGGTACCAGGCCAACCTGAACCAGGACATCGCCTTCGAGGGCCGCTGGAAGGACTGGCAGGACTGGGTCGCCAAGAACGACGCGACCTACCACCTCGGCGACACCCGCGCCAAGGTCCAGCAGCAGTGGGAGACGCTGCGCGCCGCCGCGAAGAAGAATCCCATCGGCGGGGTCCTCGGCCCGGCCGAGCTGATCGGCTTCTTCCAGAGCGCGCCGTACTACGACTCCGCGTGGGCGCCCACCGCCCAGGTCTGGAGCAAGTACGTCGCCGGCGACACGCAGGCGCTGATCGACGCCGCCGCCCCCGACCTGTCGGACACCGCGGGCAACGCGTCCTCGGAGAACGGCAACGCGGTCTACACCGCCGTCGAGTGCGCGGATGCCAAGTGGCCGACCAGCTGGCGGAAGTGGGACAGGGACAACACCGAGCTCCACAAGAAGTACCCGTTCATGACGTGGGCCAACGCGTGGATGAACCTGCCCTGCGCCACCTGGAAGACCAAGCAGCAGACGCCGACCGAGGTCAGGACCGGCAAGGGTCTGCCGTCGGTCCTGATCGTGCAGTCCGAGCGAGACGCGGCCACTCCGTACGAGGGCGCCGTCGAGCTGCACAAGCGGTTCAAGGGCTCCCGCCTGATCACCGAGAAGGACGCGGGCTCGCACGGTGTCACCGGTCTGACCAACCCCTGCATCAACGACCGGGTCGACACGTACCTGCTCACCGGCAAGGTCGACAGCAAGGACGTGACGTGCACCCCGCACGCCACCCCCAAGCCGTGACCGCCGCCTGACGAACGGCCCGGCCCCCCCGAGGGGGGGCCGGGCCGTTCCGCTATCCGCGCGTCGCCAGCCAGGCGTCCTCGGCCGCGTAGTCGAAGATCCCGGTCGTGTACGCGGCCACCATCTTCGGGAAGCCCTCCTGCCAGTCCCGCTCACGCAGCCGCGCGGCCAGCCACTCGACGGTCTCGGGAAGCGCATCCGCGTAGGTCGTCACAGGCTTGTACCCGAGTTCGCGCTCGGCGGCCGACAAGTCGAGGATCAGCGAGTGCGGCACCGACCACGGGGAGTCCCCGACGTTCGGCGCGGGCGGCGGGCCGTCCACGAGCACCGACTCCGTCTCCACACCCATCAGCGCGTCGATCATCGCGCCGATCTCGCCGACGGTGGGATGGTCGGGATCGCCCCCGTTCAGCACCCGGGAGCCGGGCCTGGCCGCGGCCAGCCGCACCAGCTCCGCCAGGTTGTGCACGCTCGCCGGATGGAAGCGGCTCGCGCCGTTGTACGCGAGCACGCGCGTCCGGCGCCCGTCCAGGTTCCGCTTCACGAAGTACAGCTCGCGCGGGGTGCGGCAGTGCGGGCCGTACACGGCGGGCGGCCGCAGCACGGTCGTCGGCAGCCGGTCGCCGAGCGCGAGGAGGTCCTGCTCGATCCGCACCTTGCGCGCCCGGGAACCGTCCCCCGGCGCCGCCGTCCGGCAGCTCTCCGGGATCGGCACGGGATAGTGCGGCCAGCCGTCCGGCTGGTCCTGCGTGTGAAAGCCGCGGCCCTGCTCGTCCTCGTACACCGCGGCACTGGAGACGACGACCGCCGACCCGATCCGGTCGGCGAGCCCCGCGAGCTGCTGCCCGTGCGCCGCACCGAAGGCCACCAGGTCGACGACGAGATCGACGCCGTCCCCGACCAGCGCCGCGACGGCGGCACCGTCCTCCCGGTCGAGCCGCACCGACCGCACCTCGTCGGGCCAGTCCGCATCGCGCCCGCCGCCGAGCGACGCCGCCGTCACCGCCCATCCGTCCTGAGCGAGCGCCCGTACCGCCGGTCGCCCGATCTGCCCTGCCGCACCGATCACCAAAGCCGTCTTCATGCCCGGACCGTACGGCGACCAGCGGCGCGGGCGCACCGTTTTCTGCCCAGCGCAGAGAAGCGCGGCCCGCGTCTCAGCCGAAGGGCATCCGCGGGAACTTCCGGGCCGTGACCTCCTCGGCCTCCGCCTTCACCTGCGCCGCGTACTTGTCCACGTACTCCTGCCCGGACAGCTCCAGGATCGCGTACATGATCTCGTCGGTGACCGCCCGCAGGATCGCCTTCTCGCCGTCCATCCCCGCGTACCGCGCGAAGTCCAGCGGCTCGCCGAAGCGGATGGTGATCCGGCGCATGCTCGGGATCTTCTGGCCCGGCGGCTGCGCCTCGAACGTGCCGATCATCGCGCACGGGATCACCGGGACCTGCGCCTTCAGGGCCATCGCCGCGACCCCGACCTTGCCCTTGTAGAGGCGGCCGTCGTGCGAGCGGGTGCCTTCCGGATAGATGCCGAGCAGCTCGCCGCGGCGCAGCACCCCGAGCCCCTCGCGGATCGCGGCCTGCCCCGCCTCCTTGCCGGAGCGGTCGACCGGGATCTGCCCGGCGCTGCGGAAGAACGCGGCGGTGAGCCGGCCCTTCACCCCGGGCCCGGTGAAGTACTCGGCCTTCGCCAGGAACGTGATCCGCCGCTTGAGGATCGCCGGCATGAGGAAGTGGTCCGAGAACGACAGATGGTTCCCCGCGACGATCGCGGCGCCCTCGTCCGGCACGTGTTCCAGCCCCTCGATGCGCGGCCGGAACATCAGCCGCAGCAGCGGCCCCAGGATCACGTACTTGAGCAGTCGGTAGAACATGGCCGTCGCCTTCCCCCATGCAGCACTTACGGAAGCGAACGCACAGTAACCCCCGCCCAGGCCGGGTGTCAGGGGTTGTGCGAGGCCACCATCGCCACCGTGATCAGGCCCAGCACGATCCAGCCGAACCAGAGCCAGCCGTTGCTGCCGAGCGCCACCGTGTAGGCGGTCACGGCCACCAGGCCACCGACGGTGAACACGCCCATCGTCTTCGTGGATCCGGGCATCACACACCCTCCTCCCGGCAGCCGGGACGCCGTACGGCGGTGTTGTGCGGCGCCCGTGCCGCGGCCAGAAGGCCATCCTCACCCGGGAACGGCCCGTGGCGCTACTGCCCGCGTGCGTTCAGCGAGGCCAGATAGGCGTTGTACGCCTCCAGCTCCTTGTCGCCGTCCCGGTCCGCGGCGCGGTCCTTGCGCCGCGCCTGCCGCTCCTCGGACTTCTTCCACTGGAAGAGCAGCGCGAGGAGCACCAGCACCGACGGCACCTCGCTGAATGCCCAGGCGATACCGCCGGCGGCCGTCTGGTCGGCCATCGGATCGAGGCCCAGCGAGGCCGGCGGGTTCTCGAACGTGCCGACCATCGTGGTGCTCGCCATCATCAGCGCGATCCCGAAGAACGCGTGGAAGGGCATGCCCGCGAAGAGCTCCAGCATCCGCATCACGTAGCCGGGCCGGTGCGGTCCCGGGTCCACGCCCATGATCGGCCAGAAGAACACCACGCCCACGGCCAGGAAGTGCACCATCATCGCGAGGTGCCCAATCTGCGACCCCATCAGGAAGTCGAACAGAGGTGTGAAGTAGAGGACGTAGAGGCTCGCGATGAACAGCGGAATGGTGAACGCGGGATGCGTGATGATCCGCATGTAGCGGCTGTGCAGCAGCATCAGCAGCAGTTCCCGCGGGCCCTTGCTGCCGCGTTTCGACGCCACCGGCAGCGCCCGCAGCGCCAGCGTGATCGGGGCGCCCATCAGCAGCAGGATCGGCGACAGCATGCTGATCACCATGTGCTGCACCATGTGCACGCTGAACATGACCATGCCGTAGTCGTTCAGCTTGGTGCACATCACCAGACCGATGGTGAGCACGCCCACGACGAACGAGACGGTACGGGCCACCGGCCAGGAGTCCCCGCGCCGCGCGAGGCGCACGACGCCCCACCCGTAGAGCGCGAGGGCGAGGAGGCAGCCGACGAGGAAGAAGGGGTCGGCCGACCATTGAAGGCCGTTCCCCAGCGTGAACGGCGGCAGATCCATGCCGTCCATGCCGTGCCCGCTGTGGTCCATCGGCCGGCTCCAGGTGCTCGATTCGTACGGATTGTGCGCCACCAGACTAGAACTGCCCCCGGCCGGGACATCGGCCGGGGGCAGTTCTGTGGTGGGTCGGGGGCAGGCGCGGGGCTAGAGCACGCACTCCGCCTCGGCGTACCGCTCCTCGGGTACCGTCTTGAGGGTCTCCACGGCCTCGGCGAGCGACACCATCACGATGTCGGTGCCGCGCAGCGCGGTCATGTGCCCGAACTCCCCGCGATGCACGGCCTCCACGGCGTGCCAGCCGAAGCGGGTGGCGAGCACCCGGTCGTACGCGGTCGGGGTGCCGCCGCGCTGCACATGGCCGAGGATCACCGGCCGCGCCTCCTTGCCGAGCCGCTGCTCCAGCTCGATGGAGAGCTGGCGGGCGATCCCGGCGAAGCGCTCATGGCCGTACATGTCCTTGACGCCCTCGTCGAACGCCATCGATCCGGCGCGCGGCTTGGCGCCCTCGGCGGCGACGACGATCGCGAACTTCTTGCCCGCGTCGAACCGCTCGCCGACCTTCGCGGCCAGCTCCTCGATGTCGAAGGGGCGCTCCGGCACGACGACGGCGTGCGCGCCGGCGGCCATGCCCGAGTGCAGCGCGATCCAGCCGGTGTGCCGCCCCATGACCTCGACGATCAGCACCCGCTGGTGCGACTCGGCGGTCGTCTTCAACCGGTCGAGGGCCTCGGTCGCGACGCCGACGGCGGTGTCGAAACCGAAGGTCACGTCCGTGACAGCGATGTCGTTGTCGATCGTCTTCGGTACGCCGACGATCGGCAGCCCGTTGTCGGAGAGCAGCCGGGCCGCCTTCAGGGTGCCCTCGCCGCCGATCGGGATGATGGCGTCGAGACCGAGGTCGGCGACGTGCCCCTTGGCCCGGTCCACCCCGTCGCGCAGATGGGCGGGCTGCACCCGCGAGGAGCCGAGGATGGTGCCGCCGCGGGCGAGGATGCCGCCCACCGCGTCCAGGTCAAGCTTGCGGTAGTCGCACTCAAGTAGACCCTTCCACCCGTCGTGGAAGCCGATGACCTCGTCGCCGTGGTCGACGACGGCCCGGTGCACGACCGAACGGATCACCGCGTTCAGGCCGGGACAGTCGCCGCCTGAAGTGAGGACACCAATACGCATAAGCCCGGAATACCTTTGCAAACGTGGCCCGATGACCGGACCACGTCGTCCGGCGGGAATGCCCGTACCTTAGCGGCGCCCGGGGTGCCGCCCGTATGGGGCGTCCGCCAGGTGGACAGCCCCGCTCATATGGGCGCGGAAGCGCCCTTCAGGGGCGCGGGACCGTGTCCGCCGGCGGCAGAAGAGACCGGACGGTCAGGCGGGCTGCGCAGCCGTCGCAGAAGCGATCCGCTCATTGCGGAGCGCCTCGTACCACCGGTCGTCGACGGGCGGCAGCGCGTTGACATCCAGCGCCAGCTTCAGCAGCAGGTCGGCGATCTGCGGGTTCCGCGCGAGCACGGGCCCGTGCATGTACGTGCCGAACACCGTGTCGTTGAAGGCGCCCTCGGTGCCGTCCCCCGTGCCGTTGCCCTTGCCGATGCGGGTGCGGGCGAACGGCCGGGCCGACGGGCCCAGGTGCGTGATGCCCTGGTGGTTCTCGAACCCGGTCAGCGGCGGCAGCCCCAGCTGCGGGTCGATGTCGCCCAGGACGTCACCGACGCACCGCTCGCCCTCGCCGCGCGTCGAGACGACGTCGAGCAGACCGAGGCCCGGCTCGCGCTCGCCGAGGTCGTTGATGAACTCGTGGCCGAGGATCTGGTACCCGGCGCACACCGAGAACACGATGGCGCCGTTGGCCACCGCGCGCTGCAGGCCGCCGTCACGGCGCAGCCGCTCCGCGGCCAGCCGCTGCGGCCGGTCCTCGCCGCCGCCGATCAGATAGATGTCGCCGGAGGTCGGCACCGGCTGGTCGCTGCGGACGTCGGCCCGCTCGACCTGGAGGCGGCGCTGGTTGGCCCGGCGCTCCACCACCAGGGCGTTGCCCTGGTCTCCGTACGTGCTGAGCAGGTCGGGGTAGACCCACACGAGACGCAGGCTGCTGTCACTCATGCTCATGATCCTTCGCTGGCTCTCGTGGTCGGCCGGGGTCAGTTGCCGACGCGGCGACGGACGTCCTGGAACGCGGTGTAGTTGGCGATCAGCTCGATCCGTCCGGGCGGCGACGCCTGCACGGCCTGATCGATCGTGTCGCAGACCTGGAACTGCAGGCCGGCCACCTCCAGACGCACCGCGAGGTCCAGCTTGCGGTCGCCGATGACGGCGATCGGGTGCCCGGCCAGACGGGTGTAGTCGACGTCCCACAGCCAGGAGGTGTCGGTGCCGTCCGCACCCCGCGCGTTCACCGAAAGGATCACCGGGGTGGGCGGCGGGTCGATCAGAGTGAACGTTTCGAGCCAGCCCGCCGGGTTCTTGGCGAGCAGCAGCCGCAGGTCGCGGCCCTGGAACTGCACGACGTCGTAGCGGCCGGCGACGGCCTGCACCTGGTACATCCGCTCCAGGGCGACCTGCGGCGGGACGCCGAAGCAGGCGGCGACGGCCGCGGAGGTGGCCGCGTTCGCCTTGTTGGCCCGGCCCGGCAGCTGGAGGTGGATCGGCCAGGCGGAGCCGTGCGGGTCCAGGACGTAGTCGCCCTGGAGCGCCCAGCTCGCCGTCGGGCGGCGGAAACCGCACTCGCCGCAGAACCAGTCGTCGCCGGGACGCTGCATCACACCACCGCAGGCGGGGCAGGACCAGGCGTCGTCCTTCCACTCCTGGCCCGCGGCGACCCACACGACGTTCGGCGAGGAGGACGCGGCCCAGACGACCAGCGGGTCGTCGGAGTTCGCGACGATGATGGCCTTCGAACCGGCCAGCCCCTCACGCCACTTCTCGGCGAGCATGCGGGTCTCGGCGGCGCGGTCGAGCTGGTCGCGCGAGAGGTTGAGCAGCGCGATCGCCTTGGGGGTCACGTCACGGGCGACCCCGGCGAGGTACTTCTCGTCGACCTCGATGACGCCGAACTTGGCGTCGGAGCCACCGGCCAGCGCGGAGGTGATTCCGGCAGGCATGTTCGCGCCCAGCGCGTTCGACACGACCTCGCCGCTGGCGCGCAGGGCCTCAGCGATGAGGCGGGTGGTGGTCGTCTTGCCGTTGGTGGCCGAGACGAGCACCGTGTCCAGGTGCTGGGCGAGCCGTCCGAGCAGCTCGGGGTCGAGCCTGAGCGCGACCTTGCCGCCGATCACCGAACCGCTGCCGCGGCCTGCCGCGCGCGACACCGCCGCTGCGGCCTTGCCCGCCGTCACGGCGAGCTTGGCCCGCGGAGTCATCGACTCCGAGTTGCCTGCCATCTTCTTGGGTCCTCCTTGCGTACGGCGCCGCGCCTGCCCCCGGCATCGCTTTCCTGGCCCAGCCTATCGAGATCCCCTGACAAGCCCGAACTGCGGCTCGGGGTACCGCTCGACCGTACCCTTGCGCTCATGCGACACGGCTCTGTACCGGGCGCCTCCGGGCGCGTACGACCCCTGACCCTGCTCGGTGATCTTGTGCTGCACCGCCCGTGCGAGGAGGTGACGGACTTCGGGCCGTCCCTCGCACGCCTCGTCGAGGACATGTACGCGACAATGTACGCGGCCGAGGGCGTCGGCCTCGCCGCGAACCAGATCGGTGAATCGCTGCGCGTCTTCGTGTACGACTGCGAGGACGACGACGATGTCCGCCATGTCGGGTACCTCGTGAACCCGCGCCTGGTCGAGGCGGACGGCGTGGTGATCCGCGGGCCCGAGGGCTGTCTGTCCCTGCCGGGCCTGGAGGCGGGCACCCCGCGCTTCGACCACGCGCGCGTGGAGGGCCAGAACCTGAAGGGGGAGCCGGTGGTGGTCCACGGCACGGGCTGGTTCGCCCGGTGCCTTCAGCACGAGTGCGACCACCTGGAGGGCCGCATCTACGCGGACCGCGTCACGGGCTGGCGCCGCCGCCGCGTCCTGAGGCAGGCGGCGAAGGCGCCGTGGGCGAAGGCGCCGTGGGCGAAGGCGCCCCGCTAGGGCTGTGGCGCGAAGCCGTGCCGGGTCAGAATCCGGGCCCGCCCGCCTTGTCGCCCGCGGCGGCGAGCCGCCCCCACAGCAGATCGGCGAGCCCCCGCACCAACTCGGCCCGCGAGCACGGCCGTTCGCCGAGCCACCAGTCACCGGCGGCGTGCATCATGCCGACGATCCCGTGTCCCCACACGCGCGCGAGCTGCTGGCTCCCGGGTCCGAGGTCGACCCGCTCCTCGATGACCTCGGCCAGTTCCTCGCCCATCCGGCGCAGCAGCGGTGCGGAGTGCCGCCCGACGTCGAACCCCGCCTCGACGGGGGCGCCCTCCGCCGGATGCATCAGGAAGCGGTAGACCTGCGGCCTCGCCTCGATCGCCGCGAGGTAGGTGTCGAGCGTGGCCTCGACCCGCTCGCGGCGCTCCGCGGGGGCGTCCAGGGCGGCCCGGAGCGAGGCCAGCAGGGCGTCCGTGTGCCGCTTGGCCAGCGCCGCGTACAGTCCGCCCTTGTCGCCGAAGTGCCGGTACAGGATCGGCTTGGTGATCCCGGCCTCCGCGGCGATGGCGTTCATCGAGGCGCCGGGACCGTCCCGGAGCACCACGCGGTCCGCGGCCTCCAGCAGCTCGCGCCGCCGGCGCTCGGCGGCGGTCTGCTGCTCCGCGCGCTGGTCCGTCCGTTGCTTGGTCTCCATGACGCTCTCCCCGCCCGTGCGATTGCTTGACGCACGCGAAAGGTAACACCCGCCCCCACTTCGGGATCGAACGCTCGCTCGGAGGTTGACACGATCTACTGGCGAGTAACAGACTCTCGTTACCGCAAGTAACATATGCAGTGCACGCAAGCCCTGGAGGGGTCATGGCCGAGTTCACGATGGATCTCAACGACGAGCAGAAGGAAGTCCGTGACTGGCTTCACGGCTTCGCCGCCGATGTGATCCGCCCCGCGGCCGCCGAGTGGGACGAGCGCGAGGAAACCCCCTGGCCGGTCATCCAGGAAGCGGCCAAGCTCGGAATCTACTCCCTCGACTTCTACGCGCAGCAGTTCTTCGACCCGAGCGGCCTCGGCATCCCGATGGCCATGGAGGAGCTGTTCTGGGGCGATGCGGGCATCGCGCTGTCGATCGTCGGCACGGGCCTCGCCGCGGTCGGCGTCCTCGCCAACGGTACCGAGGAGCAGATCGGCACCTGGATCCCGCAGATGTACGGCGATGTGAACGACGTGAAGGTGGCCGCTTTCTGCTCCTCCGAGCCGGACGCCGGATCGGACGTCGCCGCCATGCGCACGCGTGCCGTCTACGACGAGGCCAAGGACGAGTGGGTGCTCAACGGCACCAAGACGTGGGCGACCAACGGCGGCATAGCCAACGTCCACGTGGTCGTCGCCTCCGTCGACCCCGCGCTCGGCTCCAAGGGCCACGCGTCCTTCATCGTGCCGCCGAACACGCCGGGCCTGTCCCAGGGCCAGAAGTTCAAGAAGCACGGCATCCGCGCCTCGCACACCGCCGAGGTCGTCCTGGAGAACGTGCGGATCCCCGGCTCCTGCCTGCTCGGCGGCAAGGACAAGCTGGACGAGCGTCTGGCCCGCTCGCGCGAGAAGGCCCAGAAGGGCGGCGAGCGCGTGAAGAACGCCGCCATGGCGACCTTCGAGGCCTCCCGCCCGGCCGTCGGTGCGATGGCGGTCGGCACCGCCCGCGCCGCCTACGAGGAGGCGCTGGAGTACGCCAAGACGCGCGAGCAGTTCGGCCGCCCGATCATCGACAACCAGGGCGTCGCGTTCCAGCTGGCCGACATGCGCACCTCGATCGACGCCGCGCGCCTCCTGGTGTGGCGCGCCTCCTGGATGGCGACCACCGGCAAGAAGTTCGAGAACGCCGAGGGCTCCATGTCCAAGCTGTTCGCGAGCGAGACCGCCAAGAAGGTCACCGCCCAGGCCGTCCAGATCCTCGGCGGCAACGGCTTCACGCGTGAGTACCCCGTCGAGCGCATGCACCGCGACGCGGCGATCTACACGATCTTCGAGGGCACGAGCGAGATCCAGCGCCTGGTCATCGCCCGCACCCTGTCCGGCATGCCCATCCGCTAGCCCCCAGGGCTCACGGTTCGGCCGGCGCCCCGCACGAGACGTTCACTGTGGCGGACGTCATCGTGCGGGCCCGGTCAGCGCCGTCCGGAGGCCGCCGACAACACCGGCCTCAACTCCTCCTGCCGGCCTTCTCGTCGAGGTGCCCACCATGGCGCAGCGGCGTCAGCTGTTCGATGTCGTAGCGCGCGCGGAGGTCGGCGATCGCCGCGTGGTCGGGCGGACCGCCCGCCGAGAGGATCTCCAGCAGTTCCTCGAAGTAGCGCTCGTGGTCCGGCGGGGGAGAGGCCTGGAAGAACATCTTCGCCGGCGTGTCCGTCGGATTGGCGAACGCGTGCGGGCAGCCGGGCGGCACCACGATCACCGTGCCCGGTGTCGCCCGCACCACCTTGTTGCCCGAAGGTGACTGCCAGCGCCGCCAGTTGTCGGGAGTGCGCACCCGCGGCTCGAAGGCGAGCACGTCCAGCTCCCCTTCGAGGACGTAGAACAACTCCTCGCTCCGCGTGTGCACATGGGCCCCGACGTCGAAGCCCGGCGGCACCACGACCTCGAAACTGGACGCGATGCTCGAATGGTCCCCGGTGACCTTGAAGGTGACCTGCTGGGCCGCCGTCTGCACGGTCCGGCCGTGTCCCGGCGGCACCAGCAGCCCCTCCGAGGGTGTCAGCGCCGTCATCCGGCCGCCGACCAGGTCACCGGAACGGACTCGGGGCCGCGGATCAGCGCGCCCTTGCGGAACGGAACCTGCTCCGGCGGCACGTCGAGCCGCAGCCCGGGGAAGCGGTCGAGCAACGCCCCCACCAGCAGCTCCGACTCCAGCTTCGCCAGCATGCCGCCCACGCAGTAGTGCGGTCCGAAGCCGAAGGAGACGTGCGGGTTCGCCGCGCGGTCGAAGTCGATGCGGTCCGGGTCGGGGAAGACGTCCGGATCGCGATTGGCCGCCAAGTAGGACACGTAGACCGGGTCGCCCTCACAGATGCGCACCCCCGCCACGTCGACGTCCTCCAGGGCGATCCGGGACAGGCCGACGGCGCTGCGGTGCGGGATGTAGCGCAGCAGTTCGTCGATGGCCCGGGGCCGCAGCTCCGGCTCGGCGCGCAGCCGCGCGGCGAGATCGGGTCGCGTGAGCAGGATGTAGACCATGTTGCCGCAGTTGTTCGTCACGGCCTCGCCGCCGATCTGCACCAGGACCGCGAGCCCGACCGCCTCGTCCTCCGTCAGCTCGCCCGCCCCGACCGCCGTGCCCAGCAGGGAGGTGACGTCCTCGCCGGTGCCGTCGTCGCGCGAGCGGATCAGCCGGGCGAAGTAGGCCGACATCTCGTTCTTGGCGCGCTCACTGACCTCGGCCCCGTGCGCCGACGACAGGATCAGCTGCGTCCAGGTGTGCATCAGCTGCCGGTCGGCCGCGGGCACGCCCATCAGCTCGCAGATGACGGCGATCGGGAAGGGGGCCAGCAGCCGCTCGGTGAGATCGGCGGGCGGGCCGTCGCGCAGCAGGCCGTCCACCAGTTCGTCGAGCATCTCCTGCGCGCGCGTGCGCAGCCGTTCCACACCGCGCGCCGTGAACGCCGCCGCCACGGCCCGCCTCAGCCGCGTGTGGTCGGGCGGATCGGCGAAGCCCACGGCTCCCGCCTGCGGGATGAAGTGCGGGGCGAGACGGGTGACTTGGCGCCCCACGACGGCCTCACGGCTGAAGCGCGAATCGTTGGTCACCGTGCGCACGTCGTCGTAGCGCGTGACCAGCCAGGCCCAGCCCTCGCCGTTGGGCAGCCGGATCCGGGTCACCGGGCCCTCGGCCATCAGCTCGGCCAGCACCGGGTCGAAGTCGACCCCGTGCAGGTCCAGGGACGGCCACGGACGGACCGGCGGCCTGGTGGTGGTCTCCTCGGTCACATCGGTCATACGACGGCCTCCACGAGCGGCTGACGGTCGTCCGCGCGGCTCCAGCGGCCCAGCGACATCTCCGCGGTGATCCCGGGGCCGAACCCGGCGAGCATCCCGCGGGCCGTGTCGTGCGCGCCGCCCTCGTCGAAGAGCCGGCGCAGCGCGTCCAGGACCACGGCACTGGCGATGTTCCCGTACTCCGTGAGCGTGGCCCGGCTGAAGCGGAACGCGTTCGGCGGGACCTGGAGGAACTTGCTGAGGTCGTCCAGGATGCGCGGCCCGCCCGCGTGAATGATGTAGAAGTCCAGCTCAGACGCGTTCCAGCCGTGCAGGCCCGCCAGCTTGTGGAGCGCCGGAGCGAGCGGTTCCATCGTGGTGGGCACCCGCTTGTCGAGCAGGAAGTGGAACCCGGTGGCGCGGACGTCGTACGCGATCCAGTCCTCGGTCTTCGGGATGAGGTACGAGCCGTTGCGCTCCAGGGTGATGCCGGTTCCGCCGCGACCGCGCACCACGGCGGCCGCGACACCGTCGCCGAAGAGCCCGTTCGACAGCAGCGAGCCGATGCCCAGATCCGTCGGCTGGTAGCACAGGGAGCAGAACTCGCAGGCCACGATCAGCGCGTTCGCGTCCGGATAGGCCGTGCAGAAGTCGTGCGCCCGGTTCACCGCGGCGCCGCCCGCCGCGCAGCCCAGCTGGGCGATGGGTATCTGGCGGGTGTCGCTGGAGAAGTCCATCTCGTTGATCAGCCACGCGGTCAGCGACGGCATCATGAAGCCCGTGCAGGACACGTAGATGATCACGTCGATGTCGGCGGCCCTGAGCTGCGCGTCGTCCAGTGCCCGCCGCACCACCGCGGGCACCCGGGCCTTGGCCTCCGCCTGGTAGAGCGCGTTGCGGTCCTCGAACCCCGGGTGCTTCAGGGTCTCCTCGATGGGCTGCACGAGGTGTCGCGTCTGCACGCCCGTGTTCTCGATCAGGCGGAGCGCCAGCGGGAGTTGAGGGTGGTCGGCGTGGTGGGAGCGTGCCAGAGCGAGCGTCTCTTCCATGGTGATGACGTGTTCGGGCACGGAGACAGCGGGTCTGCACAAAGTGGCCATGAGCCTGCGCCTTCTGGTCGCCCCCCGGCTGAAGAGTGGCCTCCCCGTCACGGGGAGGTCCACCCACGATCACCCGCCGGGCGCCGTTCGTCCCGTCGGACTACTCCATGCCGGTCGCGCGGCGAGTGACCGTGGCCCGGCCTCGTGGCCGTTTTCTCTAGGCCTGGCCGGTGCCCAGCGCGGTGACGAGCGCGGCCGCCGGATCGGACGCGGCGGGACCCGCGGGGGCCCAGCGCCCCCGTTCCTTGCGGTACGGCCACCAGCGGCCGTCGCGGCCGAGCCGCAGCTGGGTGGCGCCGTCCGAGAGCGTCCAGCGCCCGCGCGCGCCCTTGAGGACCGGCCGCTCGTCCTCCTCCCAGGCCGCTTCGAGTGCGGCACGCGCGCGTGCCGCACTTCGGGCGTCGGGAGTCCATGCGTCCTCCAGGACGGCCAGAGCGGCGACGCCCCCGTGCTCCCAGGCGCGGGCGGCCAGCGCGAGACCTTCCCGGTCCCGGCCCGACGCGCGCGCGAGCCGTACGGCGACGTGCTCCGGCGGCGCCGCCGCGGCGAGCCGCGCGGCATCGGCGGACGGCGACAACTCCTCCGCGACGGGTCGCTGCGGATGACCGGTGGTGAGCGCGTCGGACAGCAGCCGGTGGGCCTCGGCGGCGGCCTGCGCGCCCAGGAACTCCAGCGCGTCGACGTCCGTGTCCCCGGGCGGCGCCGTCTCGGTGTCCAGGACCGGCGGCAGCCCGGGCTCGGCCGGCAGGAGCGGCGGCGGGGGCAGCGGCGGCAGGACGATCGCCGACGCGTAGGCATCGGCGGCGTCCACGCCCCCGGGCTCTCCGCTCTCCCGCTCGGCCGGCGCGGGCGCGGCGGCCGCCGCGCTGCGCACCTGGAGCTCGTCGAGCAGGGACCGCTCGTCCCGCCCGCGCAGCAGAAGCAGCACGAAAGGATCCTGGTCGAGCAGTCGTGCCACCTGATAGCTCAGCGCGGACGTGTGCGCGCAGTGGTCCCACGCGTCACAGTCGCACCGCGGCTCCAGGTCGCCGATCCCCGGCAGGAGTTCCACACCGGCCGCCGCCGCGTCCTCCACCAGGTGCGGCGGCATCTCACGGTCGAGGAGTGCGGCGATGTGCCCCGACCGTTCGACGGCCATGCCCAGGAGGCGGTCCCAGTCGTCGCCGTCCAGCTGGTGCAGCAGCACGTCGGAGCGGTGCAGCGCGCCGCCGCGGTCCCGTACGACGGCGGTGATCCGCCCCGGCCGTACCGACACCGCACCGACCGCCCCGGCCCGTGCCAGCCTGCGGCCCGCCTTGAGCTGGGAGAGGTCGAGGGCCGTGTCCTCCAGGGCCTTCAGCCACGCCTGACCCCACCAGGTCGCGGCGAAGCCCCTGCCCTGGGCGGGCGGCAGAGCGGCGAAGACGCGCTCCTGGGCATCGCCGGCCTCGCGGCCCTCGCCGAACGCGTCCTGGTCGTCGTACAGGTCACTCATCGCGATCCCCCTCGCAGCTCGACCAGATCGGCCAGTTCGGCGTCGCTGAGCTCGGTGAGGGCCGCCTCGCCCGCCCCCAGCACGGCGTCCGCCAGCTCCCGCTTGCGGACGAGCATCTCGGCGATGCGGTCCTCGATCGTGCCCTCCGTGATCAGCCGGTGCACCTGGACGGGGCGCGTCTGCCCGATCCGGTACGCGCGGTCGGTGGCCTGCGCCTCGACGGCCGGGTTCCACCAGCGGTCGTAGTGCACGACGTGTTCCGCTCGCGTGAGATTGAGACCGGTACCGGCCGCCTTCAGAGAGAGCAAGAAGACGGGCACCTCTCCGTCCTGGAAGCGCCGCACCATGTCCTCGCGCCGCGCGACAGGGGTGCCGCCGTGCAGGAACTGGCTGGTGATGCCCCGGTCCGTGAGGTGCCGCTCCACCAGTCGGGCCATCTGTACGTACTGCGTGAAGACCAGCACGCCCGCGCCCTCGGCCAGGATCGTGTCCAGGAGCTCGTCCAGCAGCTCCAGCTTTCCGGAGCGTCCCGCGATGCGCGGCCGGTCCTCCTTGAGGTACTGCGCCGGGTGGTTGCAGATCTGCTTCAGAGCGGTCAGCAGTTTGACGACGAGACCGCGCCGCTCGAACCCCTCGGCGCCCGAGATCTCCGCCAGGGTCTCGCGCACCACGGCCTCGTACAGACCCGTCTGCTCCTTGGTCAGCGACACGGCCCGGTCGGTCTCGGTCTTGGGCGGCAGCTCGGGCGCGATGCCCGGATCCGACTTGCGGCGCCGCAGCAGGAAGGGCCGCACCAGCCGGGAGAGCCGCTCGGCCGCCGCGGGATCCTTGCCGCCCTCGACGGCCTGCGCGTACCGGGTGCGGAAGGTGCCGAGCCTGCCCAGCAGGCCGGGGGTCGTCCAGTCCAGGATCGCCCACAGCTCGGAGAGGTTGTTCTCCACGGGCGTGCCGGTGAGCGCCACACGCGCGCGTGCGCCGATGGTGCGCAGCTCCCGCGCGGTCGCCGAGAAGGGGTTCTTGACGTGCTGGGCCTCGTCGGTGACGACCATCCCCCACGAAGCGGCGGCCAGCCGGGCGGCGTCGAGGCGCATGGTCCCGTACGTGGTGAGGACGAACTCGCCGTCCGCCAGGTCCTCCAGGGACCGGCGTCCACCGTGGTACCGGCGGACCGGGACGCCCGGCGCGAACTTCTCGATCTCGCGCTGCCAGTTGCCCATCAGCGAGGTCGGACAGACCACCAGCGTCGGGCCCGCGGTCCCGTCGCCGGTCTGCCGGTGCAGGTGCAGCGCGATCAGCGTGATCGTCTTGCCGAGACCCATGTCGTCGGCGAGACAGGCGCCCAGGCCCAGCGAGGTCATCCGGGCCAGCCAGTTCAGGCCGCGCAGCTGGTAGTCGCGGAGTTCGGCGGCCAGCGCGGCGGGCTGCTCGATCCGCTCGGCCGGGTCCGTCCCCTCGGGGTCCGCGAGGCGGTCCCGCAGCCCCTCCAGCCAGCCCGTCGGGCGCACCTCGACCCGGCGGCCGTCCAGTTCCGTCGAGCCCGTCAGAACGGCGCTCAGCGCGTCGACCGGGGTGACCTTGCGGTCCTGGTGGGCGCGGGCCCGCCGCGCCTCGTCCGGATCGATCAGCACCCACTGGTCGCGCAGCCGCACCACCGGCCGGTTCGCCTCGGCGAGTGCGTCCAGCTCGGCCCTGCTCAACTCCTGGTCACCGAGGGCGAACCACCAGTCGAACGCCAGCAGCGCGTCGGCGGACAGGACCGACGGCGCGCCCGACGTGAGCCGGTCGTCCCCGTCCCCGTCCGAGGGGCCGATCACCGCGCGTGCCGTCAGCTTCCGGGCGAGTTCCTTCGGCCAGTGCACCTCGACACCCGCCGCCGACAGGGCCCGCGCCCCGTCCCCGAGCAGGTCTGTGACCTCCTCGTCGGCCAGCTCGACGGCTTCCGGGACGGCGGCCGACAGCAGCGGGGCGAGCGGTGCCCACGCGCGCGAGGCGCGCCGCAGTGCCAGGAGCGCGTCCATCCGGGCCCGTGCGCCGAAGGCCCGCGCGGCCGGGCCGTCGCCCGCCCACACCTCCGCCGCGTCCGCCATCAGCGTGGGGTCGGCGACGCTGTGCAGCTGCGGCACGGCCCGGAAGGACGGCCGCGTCTCCTCCTCGGTGGCCGGCGCCAGGCCCAGCACCTCCACCCGCAGGGAGATCCGCACCCCGGCGTCGTGCCCGGCCGCGACGTCCGCCGCCCACGGACGCAGCTCGGGCACCCGGCGCGGACCCCGCGCGGCGAACACGGCGGACCCGGTGGCCGCCTGCGCCGCGGGGGAGCGCGGCAGGGTGTCGGCCACCGCGTCCAGGAAGGCCCGCAGCAGCCGCTCCGGAGCGTGCAGCCGGGGCGGCTCGTGTCCGTCCAGCGGGACAGCGTGCGCCTGTGGTGGCATCGCGGCGGCCAGCTCGCGCAGCCGTTCCAGATCCTCCGCGCCCAGCGGGCCGGACCGCCAGGCGTCGTGCTCCTCGGCGCTCAGTCCGGGCAACAGCAGCCCCCGGGCGGCGAGTTGCATTGCGAGCAGAGCGGCGGCGCCCCAGAACGCCGTCGTCGGGTCGGCGTGCGCGGCCGCCCGCGCGCGCGTGAGCACGGGAAGCGCCACTCGCACCGGCAGCTCCACGGCGGACACCGTCACCTCCTCGCCGGGCAGCACCAGGGGCACCCGGACCCGGGAACCCGCCGCCGGCAGGGGCACCTCGTCACCGTCGGGGCGCCAGAAGGCGACGGTCGAGGCACGCGCCGGATCGGAGGGAAGGAACAGGGCGCAGCAGCGCACGAGTTCCGCCGTCTCGGCGGGTGTGGGCGCGGGATGCGTGTGCTCGGAGATGACTGCTTCCTCGTTCTTCCGTCTCGAAGGCATCGGATGCTCGGACTCATCAGAATCGATCTCTGCATCGATTGTCCCGGTCATCAAATTTGACTACCCGCTCTGGAGGCGCCGAGGTTACACCCCGGCGCCGAGCGGACGGTCACCCTCCGGTCGTGACCTGAATCACCCCACCCCTAAGGGTGTGGCTAACCCCCTTCGGAGGCCGGGTGGTGGCGCCATGGCTGCCCAAGGCGCCCGATCCGTACGTTCGTTGAGGTCGGGCCGACACACGGCCCGCCCCCACGCCGTCGCCCGTCACAGACCGGAGAACTGCCATGTCGCTGGCCGTCGCCGCACCGCCGTCCCCGCCCGACACGAGCAGCGAATTCACCCCGCTGCTGAGGGACGTCAAAGGGCAGGGACTGCTCGACCGGCGTACGGGCTGGTACGTGCGCGTCATAGCGGGCAACGCCCTCGCGCTCGCCGCCGTGGTGGCCGGTGTGGCACTCATAGGCGCCTCCTGGTGGGTGCTGGCGCTCGCCCCCGTCCTCGCGGTACTCGGCGCCCGCACCGCGTTCATCGGGCACGACGCGGGCCACTCCCAGATCACCGCGAACCGCTCCGTGAGCCGCGCCATCGGCCTCGTCCACGGCAATCTGCTGCTCGGCATGAGCTACTCCTGGTGGAACCAGAAGCACAACCGGCACCACGCGAACCCGAACCACATCGACAAGGACCCCGACGTCGCCGCCGACGTGCTCGTCTTCACCAGCGGACAGGCCGCCACGCGCACCGGCTTCCGCGGCTGGCTCACCCGCCACCAGGCCTGGCTCTTCTTCCCGCTCACGCTCCTGGAGGGCCTGGCCCTGAAGGTGTCCGGCTTCCAGGACCTGCGCCGCCAGAGCGGCCGCGAGCGCCTGGTGGAGGGCACGCTCCTCGTCGCCCACGTCGCCGGCTACGTCACCCTGCTGCTGACACTGATGCCGCTCGGCCACGCCCTCGCCTTCGCCGCGCTGCACCAGGCACTGTTCGGACTGCACCTTGGCATGGCGTTCGCGCCCAACCACAAGGGCATGGAGATGCCCGACCCCGACGGCGACAAATGGGGGCACCTGCGCCGCCAGGTCCTCACGTCGCGCAACATCAAGGGCGGCCCGCTGACCGACTGGTTCCTCGGCGGCCTGAACTACCAGATCGAGCACCATCTGTTCCCCAGCATGCCCCGCCCGCACTTGCGCCTCGCGCAGCCCATGGTCAAGGCACACTGCCGGGAACTCGGCGTCCCCTTCACGGAGACCGGTCTCATCGACTCCTACCGCCAGGCACTGCGGCACATGTATGAAGTGGGAGAGCCGCTGCGGGCCGACATCTGACACGCCCCCGCGGAGGGCGCCCCGCCCAGGGGCGCCCCGGGGCGCGGGATCAGGGACATCTCAGGGTCGTCCACAGGAACCGTGGGCGACGCGGGCCCGTTTCTCACAGCAGAGGCGAGCCCGCTCCACCCATCCGAGGGCGAGCCGCCCCGAAGGAGGCCAGACACATGTCGAGGAACGCGAAGATCGCCGTGGGAGGCGTGGCGGCCGGGATCATCCTGCTGATCTGGCTGCCCTGGTGGGCGGCCCTGCTCATCGTGCTGGGCGTGCCCACCGCGGCCTACCTGATGCTCGATCCGTCACAGCGGCGCCGGCTGCGCCGCGTGTCACGCAGGGAGATAGGACGCTAGGCCGGACCTACGACGCACCGACGTCGCAGGAGTTGACGACGTCACCGCTCGCCGGCCGCGCCACGGTGTGGTCCGCGGGCGGCCTCGTGCCGTGCTCCACCCACGTGGTGAGCGTGTCGAAGGCGTCCCGGTAGCACGGCAGGATCGGCCGCAGCCGGTCCGGATACGTGTCGTACAGGCCGTCGGTGTGCGTGCCGTCCTGGATCCGGTACGTGCGATGCAGCCGCTCGCGCCCCTGCGCGGCCGTCATCCGCGCGTACACGTCGGCGTCCGTGGCGATCGGCAGCAGCGTGTCCAGGTCGCCCTGGAGCGTCAGCAGGGGCTTGCCGACGCGTCCGGTCAGCGCCACGCGTTCGACGGCCCGGCGGACCGACGCGGGGCGGTCGGTGTAGCGGTAGGAGGCGTCGGAGGCGCAGGGCGCGAGGATCTGGTCCAGCGTCGAGCCGGCCGAGGTCCCCGGACAGTCCGGGTCGTACGCGGGGTCGAACGCGGCGCGGTACACCTTCTGCGTCAGCCCCCAGTACGCCTTCTGGTGGTAGGGCCACAGGAACTCGGAGCCTCGCGCGAAACCGGCCGCGTACATGTCGTCCGCGTCGGCCGTCCCCCGGCCGTACGCCACGGCGGTCGGCAGCGAGGTGAGCAGACCGGGGCCGTGCGCCGTCCACAACACGCCCTCCCAGTCGACGCCGCCGTCGTACAGCTCGGGATGGTTCTCCAACTGCCAGCGCGTGAGATAGCCCGCGTTGGAGATGCCGGTCATGTAGGTGCGCCGGGGGGAGTGGCCGTAGCGGAGGGCGACGGCCTTTTTCGCTGCTCGCGTGAGCTGAGTGGTGCGGTCGTTCCATTCGGCGACTGCGTCACCGGCGCGCGTACCGTCCCGGTAGAAGTCCGGCCCCGTATTGCCTTTGTCGGTGGCGGCGTAGGCGTATCCCTGGGCGAGGACGCGGTCGGAGATGGCCGTGTCGGTCGAGTACTGCTTGCGGTTGCCCGGCGCGGCGGTCACCACCAGGCCGCCGTTCCAGTGGTCGGGCAGCCGGATCACGAACTGGGCGTCGTGGTTCCAGCCGTGCGTGGTGTTCGTGTGCGAGCCGTCGCGGAAGTAGCCGTCGAGCTGGATCCCCGGCACGCCGGAAGGATTCAGGGTGCCCTTGGCGGTCAGCCCGGCCTGGTCGGCCATGTCGGTGTACGCGGTGCCCGCCAGGCCCGCCGTGGTCAGGTCGTCCAGACAGGCCCGCTGCTGGAAGGCGGCGCCCGGCACACGCGTGTGCTCCTGCCGTGCGCACTGCGCGACCTGGGGCGTGGCCGCACTCGCGAGGTGCGACCCGGAAGCGGTCAGCACCACGAGAGCGGCGGCAAGCAGGGGAACGGCTCTGGGCGTACGCATCGAACGGCCTCCTCATGAGGGGATGAAGAGGCCTCATCGTCGGCGCGCCGCACGCGCGCACCTATGGGGCGGGGCCACATCGGGCGTCAACGTCCTATGTGGCAGCGACGGTTCACACCTGACGTACCGCTGGGGCAGCGGCGGCTCAGACCGGACGCACCGCCATCTTGTCGAGCGCCTCGAGGAGGCCGGGCAGCTCGGCGCCCCGGCCGACCGGAAGCACTTCGCCCGGTTCGTCGTCGAGGAGGACGAAGGCGATGTCGTCCGTCCGCGCCACCATCGACCAGCCGGGACCGTCGGCCCGCAGCGTCCGGGCGTCGCCGGAGGCGAACGCCGAGCGTACGCGGCCCAGTGGCGGCGGCGAGTCCACGTAGGCACGGACCTCCGCCAACACGCGACGGATGCCTGCATGGGGCTCGTCCGGGGCGGTCGTGTCGTCGGATTCTGCCGCGGCGGTGTCGTCCGTCGCGTCGGCGGGCTTGTCGCCGCCCGCCGCGTCCGCCGTCACCTCGGTGCCTTCAGTGCTTTCGTCAGCTCCCTCTGTGGCGAACTGGCTGTCGTCGATCTGTGCGCGCCACTCGGCCCACTGGAGGGCTATCTCGTCCGCTCCCAGGCGCCGCTGAGCCGGCCCCCACGTCTCCGTGTCGGGCGGGGTGAGCGGCGGCCCGTCGTCCGCCTCGGAGTCGGGCGCGGGGTCGTGCGGCGCCGGAACGCCCGGCGCCGACACCGCGAGCGCCAGCGGCCAGCCGGGCAGCGCCGACACCATGCTGTTCTCGTCGGGGGAGAGGTCGTACTCCATGCCGCAGTCCCAGGACGCGATGGCGACGGCGACCAGGGACACGTCGTCGACGACGACCGTCCAACGCGCGCCGTCCCCGTCCTGGCCGAGCACCAGCCCGTACCCGTCGGCCAGCGGCGCGAGCCCCAGCGCGGAGCACGCCTCCGGGTAGTCGTCGCCGAGCACGCTGGGGAACTTCGCGGGCGTCAGCAGCACCGCGGTCAGTACGTACAGCGCGTCGTCCCCGGTGGCGACAGCGTCGTCCGTCCCGGCCATGCCAGCCTCCCCTGAGCTTCGTTCCGTCGGCGTGACCTTAGTCAGTCGCGGACGATGTCGTACAGGGGCGATGACCAGGAAAATCAGTCGCCGGAACGGACGTGTACGCGGCTGGTGGACGGCATGTCGACAAGACGTGTGCGCTTTGTGTGCCTCACGTGTCTCATGTACCTCACGTGCCGTGGGGGACAGAGGTGCCCGGCGATGTCAGGCGGCGGGCAGGCCGAGGAGGCTGCGTGCGACGGCTCGGGGCGACTCGTCGCGCTCCCGCGCGAGCGCGACGATCGCCCGGCACGCCAGTTCGTTGACCCCGAAGGCCAGGGCGTTGGGGTCCACCCAGCTCACGGCCTCGTCGACGCGTTCCTGGTCGTCCTCGGCGCACGCCGCCACGTAGGCGGCCGCCGCTTCGAACAGATTGGGCGCCCGTCGCGCTCCGCCCGCCGTCGGCCCGGGCCCGGGCGCCGCCTGCGCCTCGTCCCGCCGTCGTTCCTCGCGGCGTGCGGACCTCTTGCGCCACGTGCTCCATGCCTTGCGGACTCTGTCGAGCATGAGGGCCACCGTCCCCAGTTGATCGTCATCGGTCGATCAAGTACGTCGACGCGGCGTCGAGTTGAAGCCATGGTGGCAGAAGGCGGCCGGGCCGACTCCTGGACGGCGACCGTCAACTCGCCTCCGGCGAAAGCGAGGTGAGCATGTCGCGCAGCCAGACGAGTTCGGTGCGGCTGGTCGCTCGCGCGATGGTCAGGATCCCCTGCCGGAACGGGTCGTCCAACTCCTCCGCCCGCAGCGGCCGTTCACCCGCGTAGAAGAAGCTCGCGGGCTCCTCCAGGAAGACGAGGCGCTGTCGCAGTACGTCCGCCTGCTCCCGCGGATCCTCCAGGTGCCGCAGGAACGCGAGCACGGTGAACCAGCGGTTCTCGTCGGTGATGTCCGCGCGGGCGGGCTCCCGGAGCCTGCGCCGCAGCTCCGAGCGGCCCGCTTCCGTGAGGCTCAGCATGTGCCGGGGCGCCGCGACCGCACCGGGCTGTGTCTCCCGCGTGAGCAGCCCCGCCTTCTCCATGCGTTTGATCGCCGGGTACAGCGTGCTCTCGGCGACGGGTCGTACGTGACCGGTGAGCGCCGTGATGTGTTTGCGCAGCTCATAGCCGTGCAGGGGGGCGTCGAAGAGGAAACCGAGGATGGCGAGCTCCAGCATCCCCACATTGTGGCGCATGTGACCATCGCCGGGGTACCTCGTATGCGTAGTACTTCGTAGCCGATGTATCGTCGAAGACGCAGGAAGTGGTGGTCGAGGGGATCGGCAAGCGATCCGGGCGGGAGTGCGTCATGCGACAGGCGGCGTTCGATGGGTCGGGGAGCCATGTCCGATGGACGGAGGTGGCGGGCGCGGAGCCGGCCCGGGTGTGGGTCCACGGCCTCGGCGCGGCCTCGACCGTCTATCACGCCCATGTCGCGGCCCGGCCCGAACTGGCCGGCCGCCGTTCGCTGTTCGTGGACCTGCCGGGGCACGGCATCAGCGACCGTCCCGCCGGTTTCGGCTACACGCTGGAGGACCACGCGGACGCCCTGGCCGCCGCGCTCGACGCCGCGGGAGTGAGCGGGGCGGAGATCGTCGGGCACAGCATGGGCGGCGCCGTGGCGATCGTCCTCGCGCACCGACGGCGTGACCTGGTGTCACGGCTCGTCGTCACCGAGGGCAACCTCGACCCGCACCCGCCGCTCACCGCGGGCAGCAGCGGAATCGCGTCCTACGAAGAAGACACGTTCGTGACCAGGGGCGGCTACGCGCGTGTGCTGGAGCACGTCGGTCCCCTGTGGGCGGCCACCATGCGCCTCACCGACCCGCTCGCCCTGCACCGCAGCGCCGTCGGCCTCGTCCGCGGTACGGAACCCACCGTGCGCGCCATGCTGGAGGCGCTGGAGATCGACCGGGTCTACGTCCAGGGCGCGCTCAGCGGGGAACTGCCCGGCGCGGAGCGCCTGACGGCCTCGGGCGTCCGGATCGTCGAGGTGCCCGGCGCGGGGCACAACGTCATGTTCGACGCCCTGGACGCCTTCGTGGCCGCCGTCAGCGGGTGACGAGCCCCGGCCCGGCAGGCCCGGACCGGCTCAGCGCTCGCGCACCGCCAGCGCGAGGAAGCGCGTGTCCTCGTCGACGTACGACGTCAGCCGCCAGCCCGATCCGGCCAGCAGCGGGCGCAGGCGGGGCTCCGACCGCAGGTCGTCCGGGGTGAGCTGCCGGCCGTGGCGCGCGGCCAGGGCGGCCCTGCCGATCGGATGGAAGAGGGCGAGGATCCCGTCGGGCCGCACCACACGCGCGAGTTCACGGAGATTCTCCTCCGGATGCGGCAGGTGCGAGATCAGCCCCGCTCCGAAGACCGCGTCCAGGACACCCGCCCGCAGCGGCAGCCGGGACACGTCCGCCAGCAGCAACTGCCCGTCGCCGTCCCGGCCCGCCCGCACGGTCGCCGCCAGCATCGCCGGTGTCAGATCGGCGCCCAGCACCGACCCCGCAGGGCCCACGGCCGCCCGCAGCGCGGGCAGCGCCCGACCCGTCCCGCACCCGGCGTCGAGCACTCTGCCGCCGGGACGCAGTCCCAGGGCGGAGACCGCGGCCGCGTACGCCGGACCGTCGTCGGGGAAGCGGGCGTCCCAGTCGGCGGCCCGGGCCGAGAAGAACTCCTGCACGCGTGTGGGGTCATCGCTCATGCGCACCATGATTGCGCAGCCCACTGACATCAACGGTGGCGCGGCAGGCGGACGGAACGTCGAAAGATGCCCATCCGAACCGAAAGGGTCGCAAGCGCGTACGGTGCACACGTTCGACCCTGGTGCGGTCGTTCAGTGCCGCATCTCAGTCATCTTCCAACACCTTTCGAAATGCGCCCCAGTCGTGCGCCCCCACCAGGGCTAGCGTCCCTGAGCCATGGGACACCTGGACCACGCCACCTTCGGCTGGCTGACCCCCGTGCTGTCGTATCTGATGGCCTGCATCGGCGCGGCGCTCGGCCTGCGCTGCACCGTGCGCGCCCTCAACGCCACCGGCCGCACCCGGCGCAACTGGCTCATCACAGCGGCCTCGGCCCTCGGCACCGGGATCTGGACGATGCACTTCGTGGCGATGCTCGGCTTCGGCGTCACCGGTACCGAGATCCGCTACAACGTGCCGCTCACCATCCTGAGCCTCGTCGTCGCGATGGCCGTCGTCGGCGCCGGGGTCTTCGCCGTCGGCTACAGCCGCGAGCGGACCCGGGCCCTCGCCCTGGGCGGCCTCACCACCGGGCTCGGTGTCGCGAGCATGCACTACCTGGGGATGGCCGCCCTGCGTCTGCACGGCAGCATCAGCTACGACCCGCTCCTGGTGGCGCTGTCCGTGGTGGTCGCCGTCATCGCCGCCACCGTGGCGCTCTGGGCGGGCCTCAACATCAAGTCGCCTGCGGCGGTGGCGGTCGCGTCCCTGGTCATGGGCGGCGCGGTGAGCAGCATGCACTACACCGGCATGTTCGCGGTGAGCGTGCGCGTGACCCCCGCGACGACGTCGCTGCCCGGCGCCTCGGTGATGCAGTTCGTCTTCCCTCTCGCGGTGGGACTGGGCTCGTACCTCTTCTTGACCTCGGCGTTCGTCGCGCTGTCCCCGACCGCGCACGAACGGCGGGCCTCCGCGTCGGCCCAGCAAGCACTGGAGAGCAGCACAGCCCGCTGACCATCGGCCGCGACGCGTCCGCCGACCCCCATCCCGATCGAGGAGCCCATGCGCCCGCCCCGCAGTACTCCCGGCTCAGGCCCGCCACCGACCCCCGCGCCCCTGGCGCGCGGACGGCGCGCCCACGCCGGACCACCCGCTGCCGAGGACGCCGACGGGCTCCTGCCGGACGGGCGGCCCACGCGCGCGGGCCGCCGCCATCTGCGCCCCCGTACGGTCCGGGCGAAGATCATCTGTCTGCTGATGGTGCCCGTCGTCTCCCTGCTCGCCCTGTGGGGCTACGCGACCGTGGCCACCACCCAGGACGTCGCACGGATCCGGCAGGCGCAGCAGGTCGACTCCACGGTGCGCAAGCCCGTCATCAGGGCGGTGACGGCGCTCCAGGCGGAGCGGGAAGCGGCGGTGGGCTACGCCACCGCGCCCGCGGCCGACCGGGGCGATGTGCTCAAGCGGCTCGGCACCACCACCGATCGCGCAGTCGCCGCCCTGCGTACGGGCCGGGACACCACCGTGGCCGACGGCGTCGACCTGCCGCACGGCGTGGCCGACCGGCTCGCCGCCTTCGTCACGGGCGCCGAGAAGCTGCGCTCCGTACGCGTCGCGGTCCTGGAGCGCCGTACCGGCTGGGACACCGCCTACGGGCAGTACACCGGGAGCATCGGCACGGCCTTCACCGCGGTCGGGACACTCACCGGCATCCAGGACCCGGCATCGGGCTCCGACGCGCGCGTACTGCTCGAATTCGGCCGCGCGGCCGAGATGCTGTCCCGGGAGAACGCCCTGCTGACGAGCGCCCGGCTGACCGGAGACCTGGACGACGTGCGCCTCCGGCTGTTCATCGGCGCCGCCGAGACCCGCAGGACGCTCACCGACACGGCCACCACCGATCTGCGCGGGCCCGACCGAGCCGCCTGGAACCGCCTCGCGGAGGGGAGCGCGTACGGCGACGTACGCGCCGTCGAGGACCGGACGCTCAGCGCGCGGCCCGGGCGCAAGGCGCTCGCCGCGGCAGCCACGGACACCTGGGTCGTGGCACACGCGACCGTGCAGGACGGCATGCGCGCCATCGGTGCCGACACGACCACAGGCCGCGCCGGTCCGTTCACCAGGGGGCTGTTCACACCGGCGGGAGCGGCCGTGCTCTTCGGCCTCGTCGCCGTGGCCGCCTCGCTGGTGATCTCCGTCCGGATCGGCCGCGGCCTCGTGGTCGAACTGATCAGCCTGCGCAACACCGCCCTGGAGATCGCCCGACGCAAACTCCCGCACGCGATGGGCAAACTGCGGGCCGGCGAGGAGATCGACGTGGCGGCGGAGGCGCCCCAGGGGCCACCCGCGGAGGACGAGACCGGACAGGTCTCGGAAGCGCTCACCACGGTGCACCGCGCGGCCCTGCACGCAGCCGTGGAGCGCGCCGAACTCGCCAACGGCATCTCCGGTGTCTTCGTGAACCTGGCCCGCCGCAGCCAGGTGCTCGTCCACCGTCAACTCGGGCTCCTGGACAGCATGGAGCGCCGCGCCGAGGACCCCGGCGAACTCGGCGACCTCTTCCGCCTCGACCACCTCACCACCCGGATGCGCCGCCACGCGGAGAGCCTCATCATCCTCTCCGGAGCCGCACCGGGCCGCGCCTGGCGGGTACCCGTCCCGCTGACGAACGTCTGTCGTGCGGCGGTCTCGGAGATCGAGGACTACGCGCGCGTGGAGGTACGCCACCTCGCGGCCGTCGACGTCGCGGGCGCCGTCGTCGCCGACCTCACCCACCTGCTGGCCGAACTCGTCGAGAACGCCGCCCAGTTCTCACCTCCGCACACCAAAGTGCGCATCAATGGCGAGCCCGTCGCCAACGGCTATGCGATCGAGATCGAGGACCGCGGTCTCGGCATGGGCAGAGAGGCCCTCGACGAGGCGAACGAACGCATTCAGCAGTCCGAGACACTCCACCTGTTCGACAGCGACCGGCTCGGCCTCTTCGTGGTGAGCCGCCTCGCCCGTCGGCACGACATCAAGGTCAACCTGCGCACCTCCCCCTACGGGGGCACCACAGCGGTGGTCCTCATGCCGACCTCCCTGCTGCACAAGGACGTCGCCGAGACCGCCGACACCCCGCACCCACCGTCCGAAGAAGAGCGCCGCTACGCGCGCGTGCCCGAGCCCGAAGCAGCGCCCATGAACGGAAACCCCGTCCCCGCACCGACATCCCGCCCGGCGCTCGCCCCCTCGGCGGGACCGGCACCCGACGAAACGCCGCATCCTCCCGGCGTCACCGCGCTCGGGTCGCGCGTGCCCCCGAGCCCGGAAGGCGACGACTCCGAGGACACCAGAGGTCTGCCGCGCCGGGTGCGCCAGGCCAGTCTCGCGCCCCAACTGCGTACGCGCCCCGAGGACCGGCCGCCCTCCGTGCGTGGTGTTCCGGAGCCGGGGGAGCGCACCCCCGAACAGGTCCGGGCCCGGATGGCGTCCTTCCGGGACGGCTGGCTCCGGGGCGGCGGACGTCCACCAGGCAGTGACAGCAGCGGAGGAGACCTCACATGATCAAGGAACCGACGACGGGCACGGCCCACGGCTCCGGCGAACTCGACTGGCTCCTCGACGACCTGGTCACGCGGGTCACGGAACTACGGCACGCCGTGGTGCTCTCCAACGACGGGCTGGCCGTCGGCGCCTCCAACGGCCTCGTCCGCGAGGACGCCGAACACCTCGCCGCCGTCGCCTCCGGGTTCAACAGCCTCGCCAAGGGCACCGGCCGGCACTTCGGCACCGGCGGTGTGCGGCAGACCATGGTGGAGATGGACGACGGATTCCTTTTCGTGGCCGCCGCAGGTGACGGCTCCTGCCTCGCGGTCCTGAGCACCGCCATGGCGGACATCGGTCTCGTCGCCTACGAGATGGCCCGCCTGGTGAAGCGGGTCGGTGAACACCTGCGTACACCGACCCGGTTCGGCGGGTCGTCGGCCGGCGCGGTCTGAGCGAGCGGTTGCCACGCGATGGACGACGACGCGGACGACCCGCATCACCTGGACGACGACCTGTTCGACGACCCCTGGCAGACCCGCGCGGGCCCTCAGGAGCGCGGCCGTCCGGAAGTACCGGGCGGCCAGTGGTTCGATCACGAGGCCGGCCCGATGGTCCGTCCCTACACCGTGACGGCCGGCCGGACCTCGGCCGGCCCCCAGGGAGCGCAGTGCGACCTGATCGCCCTGGTGTCGCTGGAATCCGCGTCGTCGGACGTCTCCGACGACACCGACCTCGGGCCCGAGCACCGGTCGATCATCGAGATGTGCCGCGCCGAGACGCAGACCGTCGCCGAACTCGCCGCCGGCATCCAGGTTCCCGTGGGGGTGGTCCGGGTGCTCCTCGGTGACCTGCTCGAACGGGGCTGCGTCACGGTCAGCAGCCCCGTTCCGCCCGCACGGCTACCGGCCGAAACGATCTTGAGAGAAGTCATCGATGGACTCCGAGCACTCTGACGCCACCGCCGAGGGCGCGTCCCTGGCCCTGAAGATCCTGGTCGCGGGCGGCTTCGGGGTGGGCAAGACCACGCTGGTCGGCGCGGTCAGCGAGATCCGGCCGCTGCGCACCGAGGAACGCCTCAGCGAGCTGGGCCAGTCGGTGGACGACACCGCGGCCGTGGCCCGCAAGACCACCACGACCGTGGCCATGGACTTCGGGCGCATCACCATCAGATCAGGTCTGTCGCTCTACCTGTTCGGCACGCCGGGACAGGACCGCTTCTGGTTCCTGTGGGACGAGCTGTCGCAAGGGTCCCTCGGCGCCGTCGTCCTCGCGGACACCCGACGGCTCGAGGACTGCTTCCCCGCTGTGGACTACTTCGAGCACCGCCGCATCCCGTTCGTCGTGGCGGTCAACTGCTTCCCGGGCGCGAGGGCGTTCGGGGCGCACGAAGTGGCACAGGCCCTCGACCTCGACCGCGGGACCCCCGTGGTGCTGTGCGACGCGCGCGACAAGGACTCGGGGAAGGAGGTGCTGATCAGGCTCGTCGAGTACGCCGGGCGGATGTACACCGCCCGGCTGCTCGACTCGGTCGGCTGACCGGCCCGGCCGGTTCAGTCGGCTACGTCACCGAGCGCCACGACCTTGTCGACGCGGACCCGGACGACGAGTTCGCCGGGTACTCCGTTGCGCCTGCCGAACTCCTCGGCGCGGTCCGCGCCCATGTACCGGCCGCCGATCCGGGTGGCCGATTCCACCAGTTCCACCGGGTCCTCGCTGAGTTCGGCGTGGCCCTGGATCGTCACGAACGAGAACGGCGGCCGTTCGTCGTCCACGCACAGGGCGACGCGGCCGTCGCGGGCCAGATTGCGGCCCTTCATCGTGTCCTTGCCGGTGTTGAAGACGATGTCGTCGCCGTCCAGGACGAACCAGACCGGCGCGATGTGCGGTCTGCCGTCCTCCCGCACCGTGGACAGCTTGGCCGTGCGCGTGCCCTCGGAGACGAAGGCATGCCATTCCTCATCGGTCATCTTGTGTGCCATGGGTCCATCCTGCTTGCCCGGAGCGCGGCCGTGGGGAAGGCTTGCGAGACACATCCTCCGGGCAGGGGAGCGCCGTGCCCGGGGACGGGGAGTCACAGGGGATCGGGGAGACAGGAACATGGCGGAGAACACGGGACTCGGTTGGCTGCTCGACGACCTGACGGGGCGTGTCGAACACGTACGCCACGCCCTCGTCCTGTCGAACGACGGCCTCGTCACCGGTGCCAGTACCGAGCTGGGCCGGGAGGACGCCGAACACCTCGCCGCCGTCTCGTCAGGACTGCACAGCCTCGCCAAGGGATCGGGCCGGCACTTCGGCGCCGGGGGCGTCCGGCAGACGATGATCGAGTTCGATGACGCCGTCCTGTTCGTCACGGCCGCCGGGGACGGCAGCTGCCTGTGCGTGCTCAGCGACGCGGAGGCCGACATCGGCCAGGTCGCGTACGAGATGACCCTTCTGGTCAACCGGGTCGGCGAACACCTCGGGGTCGGCAAGCGACAGCCGGAAAGGACCCCCGCGGCGGAGCGCTGACCTGCGGTTTTTCGGCGGCGGTGGAGTTATCCACAGGCTCGCACGGGGAGGGTCGATCCGCGCTACGGTTTTCCCAGTCGGTCACGGAGAGTGATCAGACGGTTCCGTTCGACGGGGGAGAACCATCGTGCAAGGCAACACCATGACCAGGCCCCAGGGCAGCGCTGCGCGTGAACTGGGGCTCAAACGAGGCGAGTTCGATCTGGCCGTGCGGCTCGGCCGGATCCGCACCGTCGCGGCACCGGACGGCGGGCTGCGCCGGGTCCCGCGCGAAGAGATCGACCGCATTCGCGAAGCCGAAGGATTTCCGGACGCCCTGCGTGAGCAGGTCCGCGTGGTGGGCACCGCGCAGGGCGCGTCGATCATGGACATTCCGTCGAGCCGCTTCACCCGGCTCGCCCGCGCCGGGCTGCTGAGGCCCGCGAAGTTCTACGTGAACCGGTACAGGACCGTGGTGTGGCTGTATCTGGCGGAAGAACTGCGGGAGTTCGCGCGGTCCGAGGTCCACGCCCCGCTCCTGACCGGCCGGGCTCCGGCGGAGATGCGCGTCCGGATCGCCGCCGGGGAGGACCTGCGGCCACGGACCTGGCGGGCCCGGCACGCCGGATATCTGCTCGGCCAGTGCGGCGATCCCTGGGAGCGGGCCGCCGCGATCACCACGTTCCTCGACGCGGACCTGCTCGCCGAGATGGTCGAGAGCCCCCGCGAGCGGACCCACCTGCTGCGGCTGCGGCCCCACGAGAGCTGGTACGGGGCGCCGGACTCGCCCACGGCACAGGTCGTCGAGCGGATCCTCGTCGCCGACGGCCCGGACGAGATCAGCTGGCTGCGGACCCATCTGCTGATGAGCCTGGACAAGGCCCGCCGACTGCGACCGGCGCCACCCCTGACCGCTCAACGGCCCGCACTCAACGGACCGCGAACGCCCGAGGACCCGACGCGTCCCGAGAACTTCACGATCCCCGCCCCGGCCGAGCCGGCCCGAAGCCTGTGGGGGCGCCTCCTCGGCAGACGAGGCTGAACGCGACGGCGGGACGGCCTATGCGGAGCCGCCGCCCTCGACGGCGTCCAGGTCCTGGGCGTAGTGCTCGATCGCGGGCCGGTAGCCCACGATGTCCGGGTCGGAGCTGGTCGCTGCCAGCACCGTCAGGAGCAGCCGCATGCCGTCATGAGAGCGCCCCACGTTGTACAGCGCCATCGCCAGGAACGTCCTGAGCGCGTTGTCCTCGGGAAATTCGACGGTCGCCGCGCTCAGCGTGGCGACGGCGTCCTCGTACCGGCCGAGGGTGCGGTAGGTGCTGCCCAGGCCGAGCAGCGCACCGCGCCGTTCCTCCGTGGCCAGCCCCGGACCCGCGAGCGCGTCGACATAGTGCGGGACGGCCTCCGCCTCGAGGCCGAGCACGTCGTGGACCCACGCCGCCTGGTAGGCGACACGGACGTCCTCGGGGAACCGGGCGCGCAGGGCGAGCAGTTGCTCGCGTGCCTCCTCCCGGTGGCCGGTCTCGCGCAGCCGCACGGACTGCGCCAGCAGCGTTTCCAGGTCGTCCGACTCCACGGCGCTCACGACCCGAGCTTCCGGAACAGGCCTTCCTGCACCACGGACACCAGCAGTCGCCCCTCGACGTCGTAGATGCGGCCGCGGGCCAGACCGCGGCCGCCCGTCGCGATCGGAGACTCCTGGTCGTACAGGAACCACTCATCGGCACGGAAAGGACGGTGGAACCACATGGCGTGGTCGAGCGAGGCCATGTCGAAACCGCGCGGGCCCCACAGCGGCTCGACCGGCAGCCGCACGGCGTCGAGCAGCGTCATGTCGCTGGCGTACGTGAGCGCGCAGGTGTGCACGAGCGGGTCGTCACCGAGGGGACCGACCGCGCGCATCCACACGGCGCTGCGCGGCTCGGCGCTCTCGACCTCCTGCGGGGTCCAGCGCAGCCGGTCCACGTACCGGATGTCGAAGGGCTGGCGCCGGGCCATGCGCTCCAGAGCCTCGGGCAGCGCCCCCAGATGCCCCTTGATCTCTTCGGCGATGGTCGGCAGCGACTGCGGGTCCGGAACCTCCCGGGCCGGCGGCAACTGGTGCTCGAAGGCTCCCTCTTCGGGCATGTGGAAGGAGGCGGTGAGATTGAAGATCGTGCGGCCCTGCTGGACGGCGGTGACCCGGCGGGTGGTGAACGAGCGGCCGTCCCGGACCCGTTCGACCTGGTACACGATGGGCACGCCCGGGCGGCCCGGGCGCAGGAAGTACGCGTGCAGCGAGTGCACGGGACGGTCGCCCTCGGTGGTACGGCCCGCGGCCACCAGGGCCTGCCCGGCGACCTGCCCGCCGAAGACGCGCTGCAGGGACTCCTGCGGGCTGCGCCCACGGAAGATGTTGACCTCGATCTGCTCCAGGTCGAGCAGGTCGACAAGCCGCTCCGCGGGATTCGTCATGCGTGGTTCTCTCTCGTGTGGGCGCCCGGACGGATCCGGCGCGAGGACGCGGCCGGACCCTGTCGTCCGGCCGGTCGGGCGACTACAGCTGACCGACGTCCGTGACCCGGACGATGGCCCTGCCCTCGGCGTCGGAGGCCGCGAGGTCGACCTCGGCGCTGATACCCCAGTCGTGGTCGCCGTTCGGGTCGGCGAAGGTCTGGCGGACCTTCCACAGGCCGTGCTCGGGATCCTCCTCGATCATGAGCAGCTTCGGGCCGCGCGCGTCGGGCCCGGTGCCGAGGTCCTCGTACTCGTCCCAGTACTTGTCCATGGCGTCGCCCCACGCGTCGGCGTCCCAGCCCGCGTCGCCGTCCAGCTCACCGAGTTCCTCGACGTTGTCGAGCGCGGCGAGCTCGACCCGGCGGAACATCGCGTTGCGGACGAGGACGCGGAAGGCACGTGCGTTCGCGGTGACCGGCTTGACCTGGTCGGCCTTCTCCTGGGCCTCCTCGGCGGTCATCACCTCCGGGTTGGCCAGCTGCTCCCACTCGTCCAGGAGGCTGGAGTCGACCTGGCGCACCATCTCGCCCAGCCAGGCGATCAGATCCTCCAGGTCCTCCGACTTGAGGTCGTCGGGCACCGTGTGGTCGAGCGTCTTGTAGGCGCTGGCCAGGTAGCGCAGGACGATGCCCTCGGTGCGCGCGAGCTCGTAGTGGGAGACGAACTCGGTGAAGGTCATCGCCCGCTCGTACATGTCCCGGATCACCGACTTCGGCGACAGCGGGTGGTCACCGACCCACGGGTGGCTCGTGCGGTAGGTGTTGTACGCGTGGAAGAGCAGGTCCTCCAGGGGCTTGGGGTACGAGACGTCCTGGAGTCGCTCCATGCGCTCCTCGTACTCGACCCCGTCCGCCTTCATCAGGGCGACGGCCTCACCGCGCGCCTTGTTCTGCTGGGCGTGCAGGATCTGCCGCGGGTCGTCGAGCGTGGACTCCACGACCGACACCATGTCGAGCGCGTACGACGGCGACTCCTTGTCGAGCAGGTCGAAAGCGGCGAGCGCGAACGTCGACAGCGGCTGATTGAGCGCGAAGTCCTGCTGGAGGTCGACGGTCAGGCGGACGATGCGGCCCGTGGCGTCCGGCTGGTCCAGCTTCTCGACGATGCCGCCGTCGAGCAGCGACCGGTAGATCGCGATCGCCCGACGGATGTGCCGCAGCTGGGCCTTGCGCGGCTCGTGGTTGTCCTCGAGCAGCTTGCGCATCGCCTCGAACGCGTTGCCCGGGCGGGCGATGACCGACAGCAGCATCGTGTGCGTGACGCGGAAGCGGGAGGTCAGCGGCTCCGGATCGGAGGTGATGAGCTTGTCGAAGGTGCTCTCCGTCCACCCCACGAAACCCTCGGGAGCCTTCTTGCGGACGACCTTGCGCCGCTTCTTCGGGTCGTCGCCCGCCTTCGACAGCGCCTTCTCGTTCTCGATGACGTGCTCGGGCGCCTGGGCCACGACGAAGCCCGCCGTGTCGAAGCCGGCCCGCCCGGCCCGGCCCGCGATCTGGTGGAACTCACGGGCGCGCAGCGTCCGCACCCGGGTGCCGTCGTACTTGGTGAGCGCCGTGAACAGCACCGTACGGATCGGGACGTTGACGCCGACGCCGAGGGTGTCGGTGCCGCAGATGACCTTCAACAGGCCCGCCTGGGCGAGTTTTTCGACGAGGCGCCGGTACTTGGGCAGCATGCCGGCGTGGTGCACGCCGATGCCGTGCCGCACGTAACGGGACAGGTTGCGGCCGAACTTGGTGGTGAACCGGAAGTTGCCGATCAGCTCGGAGATCTGGTCCTTCTCCTCGCGCGTGCACATGTTGATGCTCATCAGCGCCTGCGCACGCTCGACGGCCTGCGCCTGGGTGAAGTGCACGATGTAGACCGGGGCCTGCCTCGTGTCGAGCAGCTCGGTCAGCGTCTCGGTGAGCGGCGTGAGCCGGTACTCGTAGGACAGCGGTACCGGGCGGGTGGCCGAGCGGACCACCGAGGTGGGGCGGCCGGTGCGGCGCGTCAGGTCCTTCTCGAACATCGAGACGTCGCCGAGCGTCGCCGACATCAGGATGAACTGCGCCTGCGGCAGTTCCAGCAGCGGGATCTGCCAGGCCCAGCCGCGGTCGCCCTCCGCGTAGAAGTGGAACTCGTCCATGACGACCTGGCCGATGTCGGCCTGGGCGCCGTCGCGCAGCGCGATGGAGGCCAGCACCTCGGCGGTGCAGCAGATCACGGGCGCGTCCGCGTTGACCGACGCGTCGCCGGTGAGCATGCCGACGTTCTCCGTGCCGAAGATCTTGCACAGCTCGAAGAACTTCTCGGAGACGAGCGCCTTGATCGGCGCCGTGTAGAAGGTGACCTCGTCCCGGGCGAGCGCCGCGAAGTGCGCAGCGGCCGCGATCATGCTCTTGCCGGAGCCGGTGGGCGTCGACACGATCACGTTCGCACCCGACACCACCTCGATCAGCGCCTCCTCCTGGTGGGGATAGAGGGTGAGACCACGCTCCTGCACCCACGACTCGAAGGCGTCGTAGAGGGCGTCCGGATCTGCGGTCTGCGGGAGCTGATCGATAAGGGTCACGTCACCATCTTGCCTGCCTTCTGCTCCGATCCGGCAATCGGATGCCCGTACGAAGATCACGAAGGTTACTCTGGGTCGCCGACGGGGCGTCAGGGTGCGCACACCCTCAAGGGGTCAACGGAGCGTCGGTGCAAGGGACATGTCGACACCACGCGGACGGTCGGCACAAGTGGGACAGGGGCGGAACAGAACAATGATGGGACCGGCACACTCGTTGTCAGGAGCGGCGGCCTGGCTGGGGGTGGGCGCGGCGGCGGCGGCCGCGGGGCATCCGATGCCCTGGCCGGTCGTCCTGGTGGGCGCGCTGATCTGCGCGGGTGCGGCACTCGCCCCCGACCTCGACCACAAGGCGGCGACCATCTCGCGCGCCTTCGGCCCGCTCTCCCGCTGGCTCTGCGAGATCGTCGACAAACTCTCGTACGCCGTCTACAAGGCGACCAGGAAGCCGGCCGACCCCCGTCGCTCAGGTGGACACCGCACCCTCACCCATACGTGGCTGTGGGCCGTCCTCATCGGCGCCGGCGCCTCGGTCGCGGCGATCACCGGCGGCCGCTGGGCCGTCCTCGCCATCCTCTTCGTCCACATGGTGCTCGCCATCGAAGGACTGCTGTGGCGGGCCGCCCGCGGATCCAGCAGCGACGTGCTGGTGTGGCTGCTCGCGGCCACCAGCGCCTGGATCCTCGCCGGTGTGCTGGACCAGCCGACGAACGGGTCGGACTGGCTGTTCACCGACCCCGGCCAGGAGTACCTGTGGCTGGGCCTGCCGATCGTGCTCGGCGCCCTCGTCCACGACATCGGGGACGCGCTCACGGTCTCGGGCTGCCCGATCCTGTGGCCCATCCCCGTCGGCCGCAAGCGCTGGTACCCGATCGGCCCGCCCAAGCCCATGCGGTTCCGGGCCGGCAGCTGGGTCGAGCTGAAGGTGCTCATGCCCGTGTTCATGCTGCTCGGCGGAGTGGGGTGCGCGGCCGCGCTCAACTTCATCTGAGCCCGGCCGCCCACCGCACCCTGGCACGGTCACCCGTGCCAGGACCGCCACAGCGCGGCGTACGCCCCGTCGGCCGCGACCAGCTCGTCATGGCTGCCCAGCTCGCGGATGCGGCCGCCCTCGACCACGGCGATCACGTCCGCGTCGTGCGCGGTGTGCAGCCGGTGCGCGATCGCCACGACCGTGCGGCCGTCCAGCACCTGGGCGAGCGAGCGCTCCAGGTGGCGGGCCGCGCGCGGGTCGAGCAGCGAGGTCGCCTCGTCCAGGACCAGGGTGTGCGGGTCGGCGAGGACCAGCCGGGCCAGGGCGATCTGCTGGGCCTGCGCCGGAGTGAGCGCCGTCCCGCCCGACCCGACCTCGGTGTCGAGGCCCTCGGCCAGACCCTGCGCCCATCCGTCGGCGTCGACCGCGCCGAGCGCCGCCCAGAGCTCGGCGTCCTCGGCGTCGGTGCGGGCCAGCCGCAGGTTGTCGCGGAGCGAGCCGACGAAGACGTGGTGCTCCTGATTGACCAGCGCCACGTGCGAGCGGACCCGCTCCGCCTGCATCCGGGACAGCTCCGCGCCGCCGAGCGTGACCTGCCCGGTGCGCGGCGCGTAGATACCGGCGAGCAGCCGGCCCAGCGTCGACTTGCCCGCGCCGGAGGGGCCGACCAGGGCGAGCCGTGTGCCCGGCCGCACCTCGAGGGAGACCCTGCGCAGCACGTCGACGCCCTCGCGGTAGCCGAAGTGCACCTCGTCCGCGTGCACGTCACGCCCCTCGGGGCGTACCGAGGCGTCGCCCGCGTCCGGCTCGATGTCCCGGACGCCGACGAGCCGCGCCAGGGACACCCCCGCCACCTGCAGCTCGTCGTACCAGCGCAGGATCAGGCCCACCGGATCCACCAGCATCTGCGCGATCAGCGCGCCGGTGGTCAGCTGGCCGACGTCGATCCAGCCCTGGAGGACGAAGACGCCGCCGACCAGGAGGACGGACAGCAGCACCAGGACATGCACCGCGTTGATCACGGGGAAGAGGACCGAGCGCAGATAGAGCGTGTAGCGCTCCCACGCGGTCCATTCCTTCACGCGCCGCTCGGACAGCTCCACACGGCGGTCGCCGAGCCGGTGCGCCTCGACGGTGCGTCCGGCGTCCACGGTCTCCGCGAGCGCCGCGGCGACGGCCGCGTACCCCGCCGCCTCCGAGCGGTACGCGGACGGCGCCCGCTTGAAGTACCAGCGACAGCCGATCACCAGGACCGGTACCGCGATCAGGACCGCGGGAGCGAGCGGCGGCGCGGTGACCGCGAGCCCGCCGATGAGCAGGGCCGCCCACACGACACCGATGGACAGCTGCGGCACGGCCTCCCGCATGGCGTTCGCCAGGCGGTCGATGTCCGTGGTGATCCGGGAGAGCAGATCGCCCGTGCCGGCCCGCTCCAGGACACCGGGCGGCAGCCCGACCGAGCGCACCAGGAAGTCCTCGCGCAGATCCGCCAGCATCCGCTCGCCGAGCATCGCCCCGCGCAGCCGCACCTGCCGGGTGAACACGGCCTGCACGACGAGAGCGAGCGCGAACACGGCGACGACGCGTTCCAGGTGCAGGTCGCGCAGTGCGCCCGCACCGGCCGTGACGTCCTCGATCAGGCCGCCCAGCAGATAGGGACCGACCATCGACGCGACGACCGAGACCGTGTTGACGCCGATGAGCAGCAGAAAGGCGCGCCGATGGCGCCGGTACAGCTCGCGCACATAGCCGCGCACCGTCGCAGGCGCGCCGATCGGCAGGGTGTTCGCCGTGGTCGGGGCCGCCGGGTCGTAGGCCGGTGGCGCTACGCCGATCATGCCGTCTCCTCGATGTCGATCTCGATGTCGGCTTCGGAAGCCGACCGTGGGCCCGTGCGCACGGCCGCGGGCTCCGCGTCGGTCTCACGGGTGACGACCGCGCGGTACCGGGGTTCTGTACGCACCAGTTCGCGGTGCTCGCCGACCGCGACGGCCGCGCCGTCCTGGACGAACACCACACGGTCCGCGCGGTCCAGGAGCAGCGGGGACGAGGTGAGGACCACCGTCGTGCGGCCATGCCGCAGGGCGCGCAGTCCCTGGGCGATCCGGGCCTCGGTGTGCGAGTCGACCGCGGACGTGGGCTCGTCGAGGACCAGCGCCTCCGGGTCGGTGACCAGTGACCGGGCCAGGGCCAGCCGCTGGCGCTGGCCGCCCGAGAGCGAGCGGCCGCGTTCGGTGATCCGGGCGTTCATCGGGTCCTCGTCCAGGGACGCCTGTGCCAGGGCGTCGAGGACGTCCGCGCACTGCGCCGCGGCCAGCGCCTCGTCCGGCCGGACCGATCCCGAGGACGGTACGGAGAGCAGTTCGGCGAGCGTCCCGGAGAGCAGCACCGGGTCCTTGTCCTGGACGAGCACGGCCGAGCGGGCCACGTCCAAGGGCAGTTCGTCCAGCGGCACTCCGCCCAGCAGGACGGACGGCAGCCCGGTCTCCTCGGCTCCACGCTCGTCCGCACCGGCGGCGGTGCCATCCACGGAGTCCACGGAGTCCGTGGTGTCCGGGGTGTCCGCCGGCTCCGTCGAGGCCGGATGGCCGCCGAGCCGGTCGGCCAGCCGTCCCGCCAGATCCGGGTCACCGCACACCACGGCGGTGAGGAGCCCGGACGGGGCGAGCACGCCGGTGGCCGGGTCGTACAGATCACCGGACGGCGCGGTCGCGTCGAGAAGCCCGCCCGCGGGCTCGGTGACGCGCTGCAGCGAGAGCACCCTGGCGGCGCGCTGCGCCGACGGCCGCGAGAAGGAGTACGCCATGGCGATCTCCTCGAAGTGCCGCAGCGGGTAGTTGAGGATCATCACGGCGCTGTACACGGTGACGAGTTCACCCACACTGATCCGGCCCTCGCGGGCCAGGTGGACGCCGTACCAGACGACCACGATCAGCAGCAGCCCGGGAAGGAGGACCTGGATCGCGGAGATGAGCGACCACATACGGGCACTGCGTACGGCGGCCCTGCGCACCTCCTGCGAGGCACGGCGGTAGCGGTCGAGGAAGAGTTCCTCGCCGCCGATGCCGCGCAGCACGCGCAGCCCGGCGACCGTGTCCGAGGCGAGTTCGGTGGCGCGGCCCGCCTTCTCCCGCTGATGGTCCGCGCGCCGGGTGGCGCGGGGCAGCAGCGGCAGGACGGCGAGCGCGAGAACCGGCATGCCGATCGCGACGACGGCCCCCAGCGCGGGCTGGTACACCACGAGTCCGACGCAGACCAGGAGGACGGTGAGCGCGGCGGCGGCGAAGCGCGACAGCGCCTCGACGAACCAGCCGATCTTCTCGACATCACCGGTGGACACCGCGACGACCTCACCGGCGGCCACCCGCCGGGTCAGCGCGGCGCCGAGCGCGGCGGTCTTGCGGGCGAGCAGTTGCTGCACCCGGGCGGCCGCGGTGATCCAGTTGGTGACCGCGGTGCGGTGCAGCATGGTGTCGCCGAGCGCGATGGCGACACCGAGCAGCACGATCAGCCCGCCCGCGGCGGCGAGCCGGGTGCCGGAGCGGTCGACGACGGCCTGGACGGCGTAGCCAACGCCGTACGGGAGGCCGGCGACCGAGCTGAAGTGGAGCAGTCCCCAGGCGAGGGACTTGAGCTGGCCACCGATCTGGTTCCGGCCGAGCCAGAGCAGGAACCGGGGGCCGGAGCGTGCGTCGGCCACACCCGGATCGGAGTACGGAAGGTCGGAGATCTGCATGACGTCCCAGGTATCGACATGTCGATAAGAAGAGGAAGGGGCTGGCGGAGTTGACGGAGACGGGAGAGAGGGAAGAGGTCGCGGAGGCGGCGGAGAGGGAGAAGGAGGAGATCAGGAGGGGTGGAGACCGGATGCGGACGGGCAGAGCGGAAGCGGGCGGAACAAACCGTGAAAGGTTCGCGCCCCTCAGTGACCGGAGGCAAACGGTTTTTCGCCGGGCGGCAAAGATTCGGCCGGGTACGACCGCGGCGGCCGGGCCCGGCGCGGGGGTTCGCCGGCCGGAGTGCGAGCATGGAACGCATGCGTATTGCGGGTGCGGTTCGGGCGGGTGTCGCGGCGGCGGCCTGCGGGGTGTTGCTGACGACGGTGGCGGCGTGCGGCGCGGACGACGGAAGCGCCACGTCAGGAGCGCGCAGATCCGATGACGGCGCGCACACCGACGCGGCGCGCCGGACCGACTCGAAGACGATCCCGGACGTCGGCGCCCGCTACCAGAAGCAGATCCCCGCGAACTCACGGCAGGTCGTCGCGGTCTACGGGGACGGGAAGAACTCCGCGGACTCGACGATCGTCGTCTACACCAAGTCGGGCGACACCTGGAAGAAGGCCCGCAGCTGGTCCGGGCACAACGGCAAGAAGGGCTGGACGACGAACCACCGGGAGGACGACAAGCGCAGCCCCGTCGGAGTGTTCACGCTCAGCGACGCCGGTGGTGTGCTGGCCGATCCGGGGGCGAAGCTGCCCTACACGCAGACTGCGTCGATCCAGGCGCCGCACTACTGGGCGAAGTCGCACTGGCACGACTTCGACTACGTCATCGCCATCGACTACAACCGGGTGAAGGGCACCGCGCCGAACGACCCGACCCGACCGCAGGGTCAGACCAAGGGCGGCAGCATCTGGCTGCACATGGACCACGGCAGCGGCACCTCGGCCTGCGTGAGCCAGTCGAAGGCGAACATGGAGTACCTGCTCAAGACCCTCGACCCCGCGCAGCATCCGGTGGTGGTCATGGGGGACAAGGCCGAACTCGCGGCGACCTGACACCGGGCCCCGGCTCAGCCGGCGCGACGCGGGCGGGACCGCATGTCCCGCCCGCGTGGCCGACGTCGACCAGCACCGCCCGGTACTCCGCGGTGCCTACTCCTCGGCCGGCTTCTCCGAGTCGACGCCGCCGCGCTTCTCATGCCACTTGCCGCGCGTGAAGTCCGGGATCGGCTGCGGCGCGCCCTTCGCCTTGATGGAGAGATGGCTCAGCGGCACCGGCGAGGTCCAGGTCGCGGCGTCGTACACGTCGAAGTCCGGAACGAGACCGAGCCGCATCGTCTGCGTCAGGCGGTAGACCATGATGTAGTCCATACCGCCGTGGCCGCCGGGCGGGTCGGCGTGCTCCTTCCACAGCCAGTGGTCCCAGTCGGCGTACGTCGAGAAGTCGCCCCACTCGTCGTCCTTGTGGTCGGGCTCGATGTAGATGCGCTCCGGATAGTCCTCGAACACGCCCTTCGTGCCGCCGAGTTGATTGATCCGCGAGTACGGGTGCGGGGTGCTGACATCGTGTTCGAGCCGGATCACCCGGCCCTTCGCCGTCTGGACGAGGCTGATCGTGCGGTCCGACTCGATGTAGGACTCCTTCCAGCTCGGATCGCCGGCGGGCATGTTCGCGGCCCGGTACTCGGCGAGACCGAGGGACGGCGTACCGAAGCTGGAGATGTGCGTGACCCGGTCACCGCGGTTGACGTCCATGTAGTTGGCGACCGGACCGAAGCCGTGGTTGGGGTAGAGATCGCCGCGCAGCCGGGTGTGCCACAGGCGACGCCACGGGCCCTCGTAGTAGTCGGGGTCGAACATCAGGCCGCGCAGATCGTGGTTGTACGCCCCCGCACCGTGCAGGAGCTGACCGAACTTGCCGGCGTGCGCCATCCGCAGCACCCGCATCTCGTTGCGGCCGTAGCAGCAGTTCTCCAGCTGCATGCAGTGCCGGCGGGTGCGCTCGGAGAGGTTCACCAGCTCCCACAGCTGGTCGAGCTGGAGCGCGATGGGGCATTCGACGCCGACGTGCTTGCCGTTCAGCATCGCCGTCTTCGCCATCTCGAAATGCCGGTCCCAGGGGGTCGCCGCGTACACGAAGTCCACGTCGCCGCGCTTGCACAGATTCTCGTAGTCGTGATCGCCCTTGGTGTACGTCGCCGGGGCCGGCTGGCCCGCGGCCGTCACCTTGGCGGCGGCCCGCTCGGTCTTGTCCTTCACCGGGTCGCACAGCGCGACCACCCGTACACCCGGCATCGCCAGGAAGAGGTCGATCATGCTGCCGCCGCGGTTGCCGAGGCCGATGATCCCGACACGCACCGTGGAGCGCCGCTCGAACGGTACGCCGATCATCGTGGCGCCCTGCCGGGCGGGAGCCGCGCTCTGCTGCGTCGGCTCGTCCGCGGACGGCGCGGCGTGTGCCGTTCCCGACCCCAGCGTGCCGAGCCCGATTCCGGCTCCCGCGACGCCTGCCGTGCGCAGGACGTCGCGTCGTGAACGGCCTTCGTTCTCAGGGGTGTTGAGAGGCGGGGTGGCGTCGTGCATCGGACCTCCAGGGTGGTGGGTGCGGTGCGTGGCAAACGCAAGCCACCCTGGAGGCGGTGCAGGCGGGGCGCAAGAGCCCCACGTGGTCGGAGCGTTGGACTTTCTTTACCGGGCCTTTGGACTCCCGTGCTCGGGGCGACCGGCGCCCGCCGGCCGCGTCGCACGCTCCAGTTCCACGAGAACCGAGTAGTAGGTGCGGCCCGTGGCGTGATCCATGCCGACCTCGCACATCCGGTTCGCCGACAGATGCGCGTCGTAGGAGCGGGAGGTGACCTCCGCGGCCTCCTTCGCCGTCGCCGACTCGGTCAGCTCCTTGTGCAGCATGCCGCGGTCGCCGGCGAAGGCGCAGCAGCCCGCGTCGTCCGGCATCACGACCTCGTCGGCACAGGCCTCGGCGACCGCCCGCAACTGGTCCACGTCACCCAGGTGTTCCATCGAGCAGGTGGGGTGCAGCACGGCCGAGCCGATCGTCCGCTCGACGGTGAGGTGGGGCAGCAGCTCCTCGGCCGCCCACACCAGGGAGTCGACGATGGTCAGCTCGGCGTGCAACGCGCGGTTGTGGTCGGTGAGATACGGCACCACCTCGTGCGCGATGCCGAGCGTGCACGAGGACGCGTCCACGACCAGCGGGAGACGGCCGCCCGCGGTCCAGCCCCAGGCCGCCTCGACGATCCGGTTCGCCATGATCGTGTTGCCCTCGTCGTAGCCCTTCGAGTGCCAGATCGTGGCGCAGCACGTCCCGGCGACGTCGTCGGGGATCCAGACCGGCTTGCCCGCGCGCGCGGAGACCGCGACGACGGCCTGGGGGAGGGAGACGTCGCCGGGGGTGCCGAAGATGCGGTTCACACAGGCCGGGTAGTAGACGGCCGTGGCGCTCGGGCGTGTCGTGCGCGGCATCGTGCGGGCCGCCGCGGCGGGGATCTCCGGCAGCCACTCGGGAACGAGGTCGGGGCGGATCGCCTTGCGGGCGGCGGCGGTGACGCCCGTCAGCAGCCGGTCACTGATCTTTCCGGCGGCTCCCACGGCGAGCCGGGCCGACGCCTCGACGGCCTTGAAGTTCTTCGCGGTGAGCGCGGCCACCTTCTCCTCGCGCGGCGAGTGCCGGGCGTGCCGGAAGCCCTTCATGTAGGCGCCCGTGTCGATGCCGACGGGACAGGCCAGCTTGCAGGTGGAGTCCCCGGCGCAGGTGTCGACCGCGTCGTACCCGTAGGCATCGACCAGCTCGTCCTCGACCGGTGATCCCGACGGCTGCCGCATCATCTCGCGGCGCAGCACGATCCGCTGCCGCGGCGTCGTGGTCAGATCCTCGCTGGGACAGGTGGACTCGCAGAAGCCGCACTCGATGCACGGATCCGCGATCAGCTCGACCTTCGGGATCGTCTTCAGGCCGCGCAGATGGGCCTTCGGATCGCGGTCCAGGACGATCCGCGGGGCCAGCACCCCGTCCGGGTCGATGACCTGCTTGGTGCGCCACATCAACTCCGTCGCCCTGGGGCCCCATTCGAGCTCCAGGAACGGCGCGATGTTGCGGCCCGTGGCGTGCTCCGCCTTCAGCGAGCCGTCGAACCGCTCCACCGTGAGCGCGCAGAAGTCGTCCATGAAGGCCGCATAACGGTCCACGTCCGCCGGCTTCCCCGCGTCGAACGCCAGCAGGAAGTGCAGATTCCCGTGCGCGGCGTGACCCGCCACAGCGGCGTCGAAGCCGTGCCGGGTCTGGAGTTCGAGCAGCGCCTCACAGGCCTCCGCCAGGCGCCCGGGCGGCACGGCGAAGTCCTCCGTGATCAGCGTCGTGCCGGAGGGGCGTGAGCCGCCGACCGCCGTCACGAACGCCTTGCGCGCCTTCCAGAAGCCCGAGATCGTCTTCGCGTCCCGCGTGAACTCATTGGTCACCGAGGCGACGGGCGCGACCAGGTCGAGCCCGTCGAGCACCTGCGCGGCCTTCTCCTCGTACGCCTCCTGCTGCGTCTCGTCCGGCGCGCGGAACTCCACGAGCAGCGCCGTCGTCTCCTTGGGCAGCTGGGCCCAGTCCTGCGGAACGCCCTGGACGCTCACCGAGGCGCGCAGTGTGTTGCCGTCCATCAGTTCGACGGCCAGCGCCCCCGCCTCGTTGAAGACCGGCACCGCCGCTGCCGCCGCCGGCAGCGAAGGGAAGAACAGCAGCGCCGTCGACACCCTGCGGTCCAACGGCAGCGTGTCGAAGACGACTTCGGAGATGAAGCCGAAGGTGCCCTCCGAACCCACCATCAGGCCGCGCAGGATCTCGACCGGCGTCGAACCGTCCAGGAACGCGTCGAGCCGATAGCCGTTCGTGTTCTTGATCTCGTACTTGGCCCGAATGCGCCGGGTCAGCTCGGCGTCCGCCTCGATCTCGCTCTTGATCGCCAGCAGGCCCTCGCACAGCGCCGGCTCGGCCTGCGCGAGATCCGCGTCCGCCTGCGGGTCCGCGGTGTCGACGACCGTGCCCGACGGCAGGACGAAGGTGAGCGAGGCGAGTGTCCGGTACGAGTTGCGTGTCGTGCCCGCCGTCATGCCCGAGGCGTTGTTCGCGACCACGCCGCCGATGGTGCAGGCGATCGCGCTCGCCGGATCGGGGCCCAGGACCCGCCCGTGACGCGCGAGCGTGACATTGGCCCGCACGATCGTGGTGCCGGGGCCGATACGGGCCCGCTCACCGTCGCCGAGCACCTCGACGCCCGCCCAGAACCGTCGTACGTCGACGAGGATGTCCTCGCCCTGCGCCTGCCCGTTCAGCGACGTGCCCGCCGCGCGGAAGACGACCTCGCGGCCCTTGCCGTGCGCGTACGACAGCACGGCCGAGACGTCGTCGATGTCCTCGGCGACCACCACGACCTGCGGCACGAAGCGGTACGGGCTCGCGTCCGAGGCGTAGCGCACCAGGTCCGAGATCTTGGTCAGCACCTTGTCCGCGCCGAGCAGCTCGGTCAGGTCCGTGCGCAGCGGCTCGGGCGTGCCGCCGGCCTGCCGGTCCCGGACCCGGTCGGGCGCCGGGTCGGACGGTCGGGACCCCGGACGCAGGGCTTCCGGCTTCGGCTCCAGCAGCGGCATGGCCTCTCCTAGGTCGGCGGACGATCAGCGGCCCGCGGTGTCAGCAGCCCCGCTCCCGCGGGGCTTCGAACAGAGCGTTCAGCAAGACCGTCAGCTGGGCGCGCTGCTCCGTGTCCAATGGGGCCAGGATCTCCTCTGCCGCCGCTCGGCGCGCGCTGCGCAGCTCCCGCAGGGCGGCCCGGCCCCGCTCCGTGAGCTCGATCCGGATGACCCGGCGATTGGTCGGGTCCGGCACCCGGCGGACCAGCTCGCCCGCCTCCAGGCCGTCCACCACGGTGGTCACGGCGCGCGGCACCACTTCCAGCCGATCGGCCAGATCGGCCATCCGGGGCGGCGTCTCGTAATGGACGAGGGCGCGCAGCAGTCGGGACTGAGCGGGGGTGATCCCGACCGGCTCCAGCTGGCGCTTCTGGATGCGGTGCAGGCGGCGGGTCAGCCGCAGCAGCTGTTCGGCGAGGAACCCGTCGGCGTCCGGGGTGTTCATGCCGGGAACATTACCAGGACTTTGTGCATTGTGAGTATAGGTAACAATGAGCTAAGCTCCTCGAGTCGCTCGACTTCGCAGAATCTAGGAGGCCCATGCCCCGCGACGACATCACCTGGACGCCGCCCCCCGATGCCAAGAGCTCGGGGCAGCCGCGACAGATCCGACGCATCCTGTCCCTCTTCCGCCCCTACCGCGGCCGCCTCGCCCTCGTCGGGCTACTGGTCGGCGCCGCCTCTCTGGTCACGGTCGCGACGCCGTTCCTGCTTCGAGAGATCCTCGACGTCGCCATCCCGCAGGGCCGCACCGGGCTGCTCAGCCTGCTGGCCCTCGGCATGATCGTGAGCGCGGTCGTCACCAGCGCCTTCGGCGTGCTGCAGACGCTCATCAGCACCACCGTCGGCCAGCGCGTCATGCACGACCTGCGCACGGCCGTCTACGGCCGGTTGCAGAGCATGTCCCTCGCCTTCTTCACCCGGACCCGCACCGGCGAGGTCCAGTCCCGCATCGCCAATGACATCGGCGGCATGCAGGCGACCGTGACCTCCACGGCGACCTCCCTGGTCTCGAACCTGACGAGCGTCGTCGCCACGATCATCGCGATGGTCGCCCTCGACTGGCGCCTCACGATCGTGTCCCTTCTCCTGCTGCCCGTCTTCGTGTGGATCAGCCGCAGGGTCGGCCGCGAGCGCAAGAAGATCGCCACCCAGCGCCAGAAGCAGATGGCGGCGATGGCCGCCACGGTCACCGAGTCGCTGTCCGTCAGCGGCATCCTGCTCGGCCGCACCATGGGCCGCGCCGACTCCCTCACCCGGTCCTTCGCCGACGAGTCGGACGGCCTGGTCGACCTCGAAGTCCGGTCGAACATGGCGGGCCGTTGGCGCATGGCGATCATCTCCATCGTCATGGCCGCCATGCCCGCGGTCATCTACTGGACGGCCGGCATAGCCCTTCAGCTCGGCGGCCCCACGGTCTCCATCGGCACGCTCGTCGCGTTCGTCTCGCTCCAGCAGGGCCTGTTCCGGCCGACCGTGAGCCTGCTGCAGACCGGCGTCCAGATCCAGACCTCGCTCGCCCTGTTCCAGCGCATCTTCGAGTACCTCGATCTGCCCATCGACATCACGGAGCGGGCGGACGCGGTCCACCTCGACGCCGTCAAGGGAGAGGTCCGCTTCGAGGACGTCGAGTTCCGCTACGACGTCACGGACGACCGGCACGGCCCGGTCCTCGACGGCATCGACCTCACGGTTCCCGCGGGCGGCAGCCTCGCCGTCGTCGGCCCCACCGGCTCCGGCAAGTCCACACTCAGCTATCTGGTGCCCCGGCTGTACGACGTCACGGGCGGCCGGGTCACGGTCGACGGCGTCGATGTGCGCGACCTGGACTTCGACACCCTCGCGCGGTCGATCGGCGTCGTCTCCCAGGAGGCCTATCTCTTCCACGCCTCGGTCGCGGAGAACCTGCGGTTCGCCAAGCCCGACGCCACCGACGCGGAGCTGCACGCCGCCGCGCGGGCCGCTCAGATCCACGACCACATAGCCTCGCTGCCCGACGGCTACGACACCGTGGTCGGCGAGCGCGGACATCGCTTCTCGGGAGGCGAGAAGCAGCGGCTGGCCATCGCCCGCACCATCCTGCGCGACCCGCCGATCCTCATCCTGGACGAGGCGACCAGCGCCCTCGACACCCGCACCGAGCACGCCGTGCAGGAAGCCATCGACGCGCTCTCGGCCGATCGCACCACGCTCACCATCGCGCACCGCCTGTCCACGGTCCGCGACGCCGACCAGATCGTGGTCCTGGACTCCGGCCGCATAGTCGAGCGCGGCACCCACGACGAGCTGCTGGACAGTGACGGCCGGTACGCGGCCCTGGTGCGGCGCGACGCCCAGCTGGAGAAGACGGCGGCGTGACGCCGGAGCGCCGTCGGGGCACCGTCGCGGGCACTGGCCCACCCGGGGGCGGTGCGGGTTCCGGAGTGAAGATATGCCGTAAATACCCTTATGGGCGGGTTACCGTTCCCGCATGCTGAACGAGACTCCGCGACGGAGCACGATCCGACTCACACGCAGAGGGCGCATCGCCCTGCTGGCGACCGGGGCCGTCGCGGCGGCCACCGCCGTGGTGGTACCGCTGACCATGTTCGGTGACGACGAGGGCGCTCCCCAGGCGCTGACCGTTCCCGAGGGCTGGCGGTCGAGCCAGGTCTACGCAGCCGTCGACAAGGTGCTCGGTGTGCCGGCCGGCACCACTAAGAAAGCCGTTCCCGAGGCGGGCCTCAAGCTCCCCAGCGACGCGGCGGGCAACCCCGAGGGCTACCTCTTCCCGGCGACCTATCCCCTGGGTGACAAGTCGACTCCGCAGTCCCTTCTCGCGTACATGGTCGACACGGCCAACAAGAAGTTCCGCGGGCCGAACTCCACGGCGGGGGCCCAGCCGAACACGGTGAGCCAGTACCAGACCGTCACCATCGCGAGCATCGTCGAGGCCGAAGCCGACAACAAGGAGGACATGGGCAAGGTCGCCCGCGTCGTCTACAACCGGCTGAACCACGGCATGCCGCTGCAGATGGACTCCACGCTCAACTACGGGCTCGGCCGTTCCACGCTGGCGACCACCGAGAAGGACACCAAGAGCGACAACCCGTACAACACGTACGCGCGTATGGGCCTGCCGCCGTCACCGATCGGCAACCCCGGCGAGCAGGCGCTGAAGGCGGCCGCCGCACCGCCGCAGGGCGACTGGCTGTACTTCGTCACGGTCAAGCCGGGGGACACCCGCTTCACCGCGGACTTCGCCGAGCACCAGAAGAACGTCGCGGAGTTCAACAAGAACAAGGCGGCGGAGAAGAAGAACGGCTGAGGGCTCTGGCCCACGCCGGTACGGCGGGCGCGGCCGGACTCGCCGCGCCCTCAAACCCGCAGATCGGCTCAGGCCACGACGGCCGACTCCTGCTTCCGGCCGTCACCACCATCGTGGTCCGCTTGGCTCTCGGGGTTCTCCCGGTCGAGCAGCCGCTGGATCTCTCGTACCGCGGCGCGCCCCGCACGGTTCGCGCCGATCGTGCTCGCCGACGGCCCGTACCCCACCAGATGCACCCGCGGATCGAGCGCCGCGCGCGTCCCCGCCATGCGGATCCCGCCGCCGGGCTCACGCAGCCTGAGCGGAGCGAGATGGTCGATCGCCGCACGGAACCCGGTGGCCCACAGGATCACATCGGCCGCGACCTCACGCCCGTCGTCCCAGGCCACGCCCGTCGGCGTGATCCGGTCGAACATCGGCAGCCGGCCCAGGACCCCGTTCGCCCGGGCCTCGCGGATCGCGTCGTTCACCGGAAGCCCGGTCACCGACACCACGCTCAGCGGCGTGAGCCCTTGTCGCACCCGCTCCTCGACCAGGGCGACCGCGGCCCGGCCCCGATCCTCGTCGAAAGGTCCCTCGCGGAAGACGGGTGGCCGCCGCGTCACCCAAGTCGTCGACGCGGCGTACGGGGCGATCTCCATCAGATGCTGGGTCCCGGACGCGCCCCCGCCGACCACGACGACCCGCTGTCCCGCGAAGGCCTCGGGCCCCGGGTACTGCGCGGTGTGCACCTGCCGCCCCAGGAACGTCTCCTGCCCCGGATAACGCGGCCAGAACGGCCGGTCCCAGGTCCCCGTCGCATTGATCAGCGCGCGCGTCGACCACACTCCGGCCGAGGTCTCGACGAGCAGCCGCCCGCCGTCACCCTCGCGCACCCGCCGCACGTCCACGGGCCGCCGCACCCGCAGCCCGAAGGTCTTCTCGTACGTGTCGAAGTACTCGGCGATGACCTCCGACGACGGCCGCGCCGCATCGGCGCCGGTCAGCTCCATACCCGGCAGCGAGTGCATCCCGTGCACCTTGCCGTAGGTGAGTGAGGGCCAGCGGAACTGCCAGGCACCGCCCGGCCGGGGCGCGTGGTCGAGGACGACGAAGTCCCGCTCCGGCTCGAAGCCGACCCGCCGCAGGTGGAAGGCGGCGGACAGGCCAGCCTGCCCCGCACCGATGACCACGACGTCGACCTGCCGCGCGCCCTCGGTACCGGCGGGCGTCTCTCGTACCCCGATCTCGTTCACATTTCTACCAACTCGTGCGGGGCCCGGGATCTTCCCGGGCCCCGCACGTCCGCGCCCGCCCGGACTCAGCGCCCGCCGGCCACCAGCAGCGGCGCACCGCTCCCGGCCGCCACCGGCGCCACGAGCCCGCGCGCCACCAGTTCGGGGATCACGCCCTCCCCGAACCAGTACGCCTCCTCCAGATGCGGATAGCCGGAGAGGACGAAGTGCTCGATGCCGAGCGCGTGGTACTCCTCGATCCGGTCGGCGACCTCGGCGTGGCTGCCGACGAGCGCGGTCCCCGCGCCACCGCGCACGAGACCGATCCCGGCCCACAGATTGGGCGAGATCTCCAGGCCCTCCCGCTTGCCGCCGTGCAGTGCGAGCATCCGCTGCTGTCCCACCGACTCGCTGCGCCCGAGCGCGGACTGCGCCGCCGCGACCGTCTCGGGGGAGAGGTCGTCGAGCAGCCGGTCGGCGGTGGTCCACGCGTCGCGCGCCGAGTCGCGGGTGATCGTGTGCAGCCGGATCCCGAACCGTACGGTCCGCCCCTCCTTCTCCGCGAGGGACCGGATCCAGTCGATCTTCTCCTTCACCTGCTCCGGCGGCTCGCCCCACGTCAGATAGACGTCCGTGTGGCGTGCGGCGACCGGCCCGGCCGCGGCCGACGAACCACCGAAGAAGATCTGCGGCACGGGCTCGGGCGGCAGCGCCGAGTAGCCCGCGTCGATCCGGTAGTGCTCGCCCGCGAAGTCGTACGGTGCCTGCGCGCTCCCGCCCCACACGCCGCGCACCACGGAGAGGAACTCGTCGGTGCGGGCATAGCGACGGTCGTGGTCGAGGTGATCGCCGTAGCGACGCTGCTCGGCCGAATCGCCACCCGTGACGACGTTGAGCAACAGCCGTCCCTGAGTGAGGCGTTGATACGTCGACGCCATCTGCGCGGCCAGCACCGGAGAGATCACACCGGGCCGGAACGCGACGAGGAACTTGAGCCGGCGTGTGTGCTGGGCGAGCGCCACGGTCGTCAGCCAGGCGTCCTCGCACCAGGTGCCGGTCGGCGTGAGGACCCCTTCGAAGCCCAACTGCTCGGCGGCCTTGGCGATCTGGATCAGATAGTCCAGGCTGGGCGCCCGCACCCCGGTGACCGCGCCGCCCGGAGTGCCGCCCAGCGCACCACCGCTGAACGCGTGCCGGTCGACCAGGCTCCGGCCGTCGCCACCGGTCGGCAGGAACCAGTGCAGGGACACGGTCATGGTCAGGACTCCTTGGCGTAGGTGCGCGGGGCGGTGCTGGAGGCGGGCAGATCGCCGTTGAACCGCGTATCGACGAACTCCGAGAAGTCGACCTTGCGCGGGATCAGCTTCAACTCCGTGAAGGCATCGGCTATCTGCTGCTCCGAGGCGATGACGTCCTTGTCGATGGCGACGGTCACGCGTGTGCCGTTCGTCCGCTTCACCGCGTCGAGCGCGACGTCGTAGGGCAGCCCGGTGTCCTTCGCCCAGACCTTCGCCCACTCCTCGGGGTGCTTGTAGACCCAGTTCTGGGCGCGCCGCAGCCGGTCCAGGTAGTCCTTGATGGCCGCGGACTTCTTCTTGTCGGCGAGGGCGGTCGGGGAGGCGACCTGGAAGGCCAGCCCGTTGGTGACCCCGTCGCCGTCGGTGAGCACCCGGCCCTGCTTGGCGCGCAGCACCTGCGAGGTGTACGGGTCCCAGACCGCCCACGCGTCGACCTTGCCGCCGGTGAACGCGGCCAGCGCGTCGGCCGGTTGGAGGTACTTGACCTTGACGTCCCCGAACCCGAGCCCGGCCTTCTTCAGGGAGGCGACCAACTGGTAGTGCGCGGACGATCCCTGCGCCACCGCGATGGACTTCCCCTTCAGCTCGGACGGTGTACGCAGCGAGGAGTCCTTCGGTACGAGGATGGTGTCGCCCTTCGCGGTGCCGTGACTGGCCGACACCACCTTGATCTTCGAGTCGGCGCCGGCCGCGAAGACGGGCGGGGTGTTGCCGACTCCGCCGATGTCCACGGCCTTGGCGTTGACGGCTTCGAGCAACGGTGGTCCGGAGGTGAAGGTGGACCAGCGGATCTTGTAGTCGAGGTCGTCCAGCTCACCGGCGGCCCGCAGGACGGCCTCCGAACCGCCCTTCTGGTCACCGACGTTGAGCGTGAGCGAGCCCTTTCCGTCTGTGCCGCCGCCTCCCGCACCCGCGGTGGACGTGGTGGCGGAGGAGGCGCCCGAGCAGGCGGCGAGGAGCAGGGCCAGCGGGGTGAGCAGGGCGGGGAGGGGGAGGAGGCGTCGCATGGTGGAAGTCCGTTCGGGGAGAGAGGAGTTGGGGAAGGTGGGGGAGCGGGCGTGATCAGGTGACGGGTTGCTTCGCGACCGTCGCCGAGGGAGCGTCCTGCGCGTCCTGCTGGTGGGGTCCACCGCCGGATCCGCTGCCGATGGCCTCGCCGCTGTCGGTGTTGTCGTCGACGCCGAGCCGCCGCAGCAACTCGGCCCGCAGTTCGGCGAAGCGCGGGTCGCCGATGTCGCGCGGCCGGTCCAGATCGATCCTGGTCTCGTACGCGATGACGCCGTCGTCCATCACGAGCACCCGGTCGGCGAGGAGTACCGCTTCCTCGACGTCGTGGGTGACCAGCAGGACGGCGCAGCCCCGCCGCTGCCACAGCTCGCCGACCAGGCGCTGGGCCTTGATCCGGGTCAGGGCGTCCAGCGCTCCGAACGGCTCGTCCAGCAGCAGCAGTTCGGGCTCACGGACGAGGGCCCGGGCGAGCGAGGCGCGCTGGGCCTCGCCGCCGGAGAGGGTCTTCGGCCAGGCATTCGTACGGTGGGCGAGACCGACCTCGTCCAGCGCCCGCTCGGCGACGTCCCGCCCCGGGGAGCCCGGCAGGCCGAGCAGGACGTTGCGCCACACCCGCTTCCACGGCATCAGGCGAGGCGCCTGGAAGGCCACGGCCTTGCGGCGCGGCACCAGGACGGTGCCCTTGATGTCCCGGTCGAGCCCGGCCAGGATCCGTAGCAGCGTCGACTTCCCGCACCCGCTCCGTCCGAGCAGAACGACGAACTCGCCCTCCTGTACGTCAAGGTGCAGATCATCGATGACGGCCCGTCCGTCGAAGGCGCGGGTGAGTCCTGAGACGCGTACCGCGGAGCGGGCGGTGGCGGGCGGGGTCACCGGCCGGTGAACGTCGGTCGCCATTGCAGCAACAGCCTTTCGAGGGTTCGGACGACGAAATCGGCGAGCAGGCCGAGGAACGCGTAGACAATCAGGCAGACGACGATGACGTCGGTCCGCAGGAAGTCCCGCGCCTGCACCATCAGGAAGCCGATGCCGGCGTCGGCGTTGATCTGCTCGGCGAACACGAGCGCGAGCCAGGAGATCCCGAGCGAGTACCGCAGCCCGGTCATGGCCCCGGGCAGCGCCCCCGGCAGCACGACATGGCGCACGAGCCCCCAGCGGCTCAGCCCCAACGACTCGCCCGCTTCCACGAGTTGGGAGTCGACGCCGCGAATCCCCGCGTAGACGTTGAGGTACAGCGGGAACGACACGCCCAGCGTGATGATGGCGATCTTCGGGGCCTCGCCGATCCCGAACCAGATGATGAACAGCGGGATGAGCCCCACGAAGGGGACGGTCCGCAGCATCTGCACACTCGCGTCGACCAGGTCCTCACCGATCCGGAACAGCCCCGACACCAGCGCGAGCCCGACTCCGACGACGACGCCGAACAGCAGCCCCAGGGCGACACGTTGCAGTGAGACGCCCATCGCGGTGGGCAGCGAGCCGTCGGCGAACAGGTCACGCGCTACACCGGCGATGGTGCCCGGCGAGGCCAGCACCTCGGGGGTCAACACACCCGTGGAGCTGAGTAGTTGCCACAGGGCGAGCAGAAGAAGAGGACCGGAGGTGCGGCGCAGCCACCGGGGGAGGCGGGTGCGACGGGCGGAGGAGGGAACGATCGGCACCAGTTCCAGCGCGGACGCGGGATCGGCGGGCGGGGGCGAATCCACCTCACCGGACTGACCGGATGCGTCGCTGGACGGTTTCTGGGGCGGGGCATGGCTGATGCTCATGGCACTCCAGGGCAGGGGAGGGTGCGCTCCGGTGGCGGTCGAGGCGGCGCCGGGCGTGCCTCAGCGACGCGTCGGCACAGGCGTGGACCGAGACGGAGCGAAAGGGGAAGGAAGAAGAAAAGCGAGAAGAAGGGCGTCAGCAGCCGCGGCGACACGCGGCGGAGGCCACCCGCAGCAGGTCGATGTGACCGCGCGTGGTGAGCAGGGCTGAACGCAACATGCGCCAGAACGTAGCCACCTGTCGACGTACCGTCAATGCCGTCTCGCTGGGTGGACCCCTGTACCAGGGTGCGGGATCCGGGCGATGGCCTTCCGTCGCTCGGCGGCCCTGGTGGGCGACAATGGCACCTATGTCCGATGCCTTCACAACCCACGTCCTGAACGTCACCACCGGCTCCGCCGAGCGGATCGTCGACCTCACCCGCGACTGCGAGTCCTTCCTGCGCGACGTCGCCCGCGGCCGCGACGGCCTGCTGAACATCTTCGTCCCGCACGCCACCGCGGGCATCGCCGTCATCGAGACGGGCGCGGGCAGCGACGACGACCTCCTCGCGGCCCTGCACACCCTCCTCCCGGCCGACGACCGCTGGCAGCACCGCCACGGCAGCCCCGGCCACGGCCGCGACCACGTCCTCCCGGCGTTCGTCCCGCCCCATGCGACGTTGCCGGTGATCGGGGGAGGACTGGAACTGGGGACGTGGCAGTCCGTGTGCTTGGTGGACACGAACGTGGACAATGCGCGGCGGCAGGTGCGGTTGTCGTTTCTCGGTTGACGAGAGCGTGAGCTGGGGCGGGCCCTGAAACCTCAGCGCCCGCCCCCCAGCCCCTCATGCGCCTCGGCGAGCCTGTCGATCGCCGTGTCGAGTGCCTCGGGCGGCAGGGTGAACGGGATGCGGAGGTAGCGGTCCAGGGCGCCGTCGGGGGAGAAGTGGTGGCCCGGGGTGAGGGCGAGGTTGCGGGTGGCCGCCAGCGTGGTCAGCTGGCCGGAGTCGGCGTCGAGGAGTTCCAGCCACAGGGACAGACCGCCCTGCGGAACCTGGAAGCGGCACCACGGCAACGTTCGTAGTCGTGTCGCCAAGTGGTCGCGCTGGAGGCGCAGTTGTGCGCGTCGGCGGGTGAGCACCGCTTCCCTGTGGTCCAGGAGCCGGGCTGCCACCAGCTGATCGAAGGGGGAGGGGGCCAGCGCTGCCGCGAGCGGGAGGGCCGCCAGGCGGCGGACGGTGTCCGGGTGGGCGCGGATCCAGCCCACGCGCAGGCCCGGCCACAGTGACTTGCTCAGGGAACCCGCGTACGCGACCCGCCGGTCACCGGCGCGCGCCGCGGTCCGGGGCGGCGGTGCGGCGTCGTCGCGCAGGTCCAGGTCCCGCATGGTCTCGTCGAGGACGAGCAGGGTGTCGTGGGCGCGCAGTCGCCGTCCGAGATCGGCACGGTCCTCCTCGCCCATCAGCAGGCCGGTCGGGTTGTGGAAGTCCGGGACCAGGTAGGTCAGGGACGGCCGGGCCTCGGTGAGGGTGCGGTCCAGGGCGGGGACGTCCCAGCCGGTGGGTGTGAGGGGCTGGGGGATCAGGCGGGCGCCGGCGGCCCGGAACAGGGCGAGCGCGCCGGGGTAGGTGGGGGAGTCCAGGACGACTCTGCTGTTCGGGCGCAGGTATGCGGCCGTGAGGAGGCTCAGTGCCGCGTCGGCTCCGCTGGTCAGAAGGACGTTCTCGGGGCCGGTCGGGAGGCCCTGGGAGTCGTAGAGCGCGGCGACCGCCGTGTGCAGGCCCGCGGAAGCGTTCCCCAGGAGCGCGGCCGGGAGTGCCTCGGTCGCCTCGCGCACGGCCCGGAGCAGTTCGTCGAAGGGCGCCGCGGGCTCCGCGACGGTGAGGTCCAGCGGCGCTCCGTCCCGGCCCGCCTCGCCCCGGTCGCTGGCCCACGGCGAGAGGCGGTCGTGCAGCCGGGGCGGCAGGGAGACCGTGCTGCCGGACCCGGTGCGGGTCACGATCAGCTGCTCGTCGCGCAGGATCTGGTAGGTCGCCGCCACGGTGCCCCGCGCGAGGCCCAGCTCGTCGGCGAGCAGACGCTCGGCCGGGAGCCGCGCCTCGAGGGGCAGCCGCCCGTCGCGCACGGCCTTCTCTACGGCGCCGGCCAGTCGGCGCGCCAGCGAACCGTCCCCCGCACGCCAGTCGCCGAGCAGGGACGGAAACCGTGACGCCGGGACCCGTCGCACCACACCATCCACCTGGTCCACGTTACGCGGATTGGACCATGACGGCCCGAGCGGCGCCGCCTAGCGTCGACACGTACCAGACCGCTCTCGCACCGCCCGGGAACCTCATGCCCCTGCTCTATCGCCACGTCGACGTGTTCGCCTCACGGGCGTACACCGGCAACAGCCTTGCCGTCTTCCCCGACGATCCCGGACTCTCCGCCGCGCAGATGCTGGCGATCACCCAGGAGCTCCGCCACTTCGAGACGATCTTCCTGAGCCGAGGAGAGGGGGTGCGGCACGTCACCGCGCGTATCTTCGACCTCTTCGAGGAGCTCGACTTCGCCGGACACCCGGTCCTGGGCGCCGCCGCCGTGCTCCACGAGCGCGACGGGGCACCCGGCCCCCTGCGCTGGACGTTCCACCTCACCGGAAGGACCGTCGAGGTGTCCACCCGGCCCATCACCGGCGGGTATCGCGCGGAACTCGACCAGGGCGCGCCGGAGTTCCTCGCGACCGTCCCGGAGGGGGGCAGGGCGGAGATCGCGGCTGCCCTGAACCTGCCCGAGCGGACGCTCGCCGACCTTCCGCTGCGCACGGTCTCCACGGGCCTGCGGTATCTCGTCGTGCCCGTCGTGGGAGGTCTCGCCGAGGCGAGGATCGTGCGCGACGACTTCGCGGAACTGGTCGGACGGTACGGTGCGCAGTTCGCGTACCTGCTCGACGTCGAGGCGTTGGAGGGCCGCCACTGGAACAACGACGGTGTCATGGAGGACGTCGCCACCGGCAGTGCGGCCGGCTGTGTCGGCGCCTACCTGGCCCAGCAGCAACTCGTGCCCGTCGACGAGGAGTTCACCCTGAGGCAGGGGCGCTTCACCGGCCGTCCCAGCCTCCTCACCGTTACGGCGCAGGGGCGCCCCGACGCGCCGCACAACATCCGCGTCGGCGGCGACGTGAGCGTCGTGGCCCGCGGGACCCTCGACACCCTGCCCGAGTGAGGACGCCTCCCATGCCCGACTTCGCCGTCCACCCGGCCGACCGCATCCGTGCCGCCGTGGACCTCGCCGACCTCGTGGAACCGGTCGCCGACGCCTTCGTCGCGTACAGCACTACCGAGGGTGCCCGGGCGCCGGTCATGGTGCTGCCCGTCGCCCACGGCGGAGACTCCCACATCAAGGCCGCCCACCTGCCCGGGAGCCGCCACTTCCTCGTCAAGATCGCCAACTGGTTCCCCGGCAACCGGGCCCACGGCCTGCCCGAAGGCGGCGGGTTCGTCGCGCTCTTCGACGCGTCGACCGGAGCCGTCACCGCCGTACTGGAGGACGAGCACCACCTCTCCGATCTCCGCACGGCCGCGGCGGGAGCCGTCTGCGCCCGCGCGCTGTCCCGTCCCGACGCCACCACCGCCACCGTCCTCGGCACCGGCAGGCAGGCCGGACTCCAGGCGCGGGCCCTCACCCTCGTGCGCCCGATCCGCGAGATGCACGTCTGGGGCCGCGACCCTCGCCGGGCGACGGCCCTCGCCGATCGTCTCGGCAAGGACCTGCCGCACGTGGAGGTCGTCGCGGCCACCGATCCGCAGCGGGCCGTGCGCCGGTCCGACATCGTCGTCACCGCGACGGCGAGCCCCACCCCCGTCCTCCTCGGCTCCTGGCTCCGCCCCGGGCAGCACATCACCGCGCTCGGCGCCGACGACCCGGACAAGCGTGAACTCGACGGCGCCTGCCTGCACCGCGCCACCCGCATCGTCGTGGACAGCCGCGAACTGGCCCTGCAGTACGGGGACGTGCATGCCGCCATCGCACGCGGCGAGATCACCGCGGAGCGCGTCGACGGTGAGATCGGCGAGGTCCTGGCCGGGCGGATCGCCGGACGGCGCACACCCGACGACATCACCGTAGCCAAGCTCATCGGCATCGGTCCCCAGGACCTCGCCGCGGCCGAGACGGCCCTCGACCGTCTCCGGCGGCCGTGAGAGGACCGGTGTTATCGTTGCCGGTGAAGCGACGACAAGGTCGCTCACGGAGATTTCCAGGAGGTGAGTTGCATGGTCGCTGTGGAGACCACCGCCGTCTGCGGTGCCCGGATCATCCTCACGTCCCGGGCCTCGTCCTGACCCACGCCTGCCTTCCCGCCTCTCCTTCTACGGGGGACCGGTTCCGGCACGCCTGCCGTCCGGCGGGGCCCCTGTCCAAGGGTCTCCACTGTGTCTCATCGACTCACTTCACCTTCACGTTCACATCCACCTGATCCTTCTGCGCCCGTGTGCGCCGTCCCGCAGGACCGGCGCGTCGACACCCTCCACCAGGCATGACAGAAAGGATCAAGGTCATGGACCTTCCCCGCATCTTCACCATCCGCGAGAGCGGCCACCGGATCCACAACCCGCTCACCGCGGTCAAGCTCGCCTCTCTCGGCGAGTCGCTGCGCCTCGCCCCCGGCACCCGGATGCTCGACCTGGCCAGCGGCTCGGGCGAGATGCTGTGCACCTGGGCGCGTGACCTGGGCTTCACCGGGACCGGCGTCGACATCAGCACCCTGTTCACCGAGCAGGCCAAGGCCCGCGCCGTCGAACTCGGCGTCGCCGACCGCGTCCGCTTCCTGCACGGGGACGCCGCCGGCCACGTCGCGGACGAGCCGGTCGATCTGGCGACCTGCATCGGCGCCACCTGGATCGGCGACGGCGTCGCCGGAACGATCGAGCTGCTCCGGCGCAGCCTGCGCCCCGGAGGCCTGATGCTGATCGGCGAGCCGTACTGGCGGCGGACCCCGCCGGACGAGCGGACCGCCCAGGACTGCCATGCCACGGCCATCGCCGACTTCCTCGAACTCCCGGACCTCATCGGGCGGTTCCAGGATCTCGGGTACGACGTCGTGGAGATGACGCTGGCCGACCAGGACAGCTGGGACCGGTACGCCGCCGCCCAGTGGCTCAGCATGCGCCGCTGGCTCGACGACAACCCGGACGACGCCATGGCCCCCGAGGTACGGGAGGAACTCACCGACGAGCCCGCCCGGTACGCCCGCGCCACGCGTGAACATCTCGGCTGGGGCGTCTTCGCTCTCATGCAGCGCTGACACACCCGTTCCGGAGACTTACGCACAAGCGTGGGCCCTGCTCCTCCCGTCAGTTGGAGGAGCAGGGCCCACGCCTGTGGAGGGTGCCCGGTCAGTGGGCGAAGCCCCAGTCGAGGATCTTCGCGGCGTCGGCGAAGACCTCCTTGTCGGCCCCGACGATCGCGCCGACCAGCGTGCGGTTGTCCCGCTGCGCGGCGAAGACCAGGGAGTAACCGGCCTCCGCGCCGCTGCCCGTCTTGATGCCCAGGGCGCCGTCGTAGCTGCTCAGCAGGTCGTTGGTGGTGACCCAGGTGTAGTAGCGCGTACGGCCGTTGGCCGCGGGGGCCTCGGTCTCGAACTTCTTCGTCTTCACGATGTCGGCGAACACCGGCTTGAGCATCGCGCGCTGGCCCAGCCTGGCCAGATCGCGGGCGGTGCTGCGGTTGTCGCCGTGCGAGATGCCGTCGAACGAGTCGAAGTGCGTGCCGGTCATGCCCAGCTGCTGCGCCTCGGTGTTCATTTGGCTTTCGAAGTCGGCGATCCGCGCGTCCATGGTGTCCCCGGTGCCGAAGCTGTCGGCCAGGGCCATCGCGGCGTCCCCGCCGGACGGGATCAGCATGGCGTGCAGCAACTGGCGGGCGGTCAGCGTGTCGCCGGTCTGGAGGTCCGCGGTGCTGGCGCCGTTCTCCTGGACGTAGTCGCGGTACTCCTGCTTCACCGTGATCTGCCGGTCCAGCCACTCCGGGTGCCGGAGCACGACGAGCGCGGTCATGATCTTGGTGGTGCTGGCCATCGACACGCTCTGGTCGGCCTGGGCCCCGGCCCACATCTCGCGCTCCTGGCTGCCGTCGCGGGCGTCCAGCAGATAGGCGTTGGCGAGTGCGGTGTCCGGTACGTCCTGGGACGTGGATCTGGTCTCCGCCGCGCTCGTGTCCTGGCCGGAGGCCGCGAGCGTGTCGGCGCTCGCCCGGTCGGTCTCGCCCGCGGAGTTCGTGACGGGCGCGGTGTCGGCCTGGGCGAGGCCCCCGGCGGTGATCGGCAGGAAGGCGCCGAACAGCGCGACCGTCGCGACGCGGGCCCCGGTGCGGTGCAGTCGGCTGGGGCGGGCGTGGCTACCCATAGGCATCCCTTCTCCCGGCGCGAGGGACGCCGGTTCGTCACAAGGAAAAAAATCAGTGCATACCGAACCTACTTGCGGGCCGACGGCGAGTGTCAAGATCGCCATGTCATAACCGGGTAACAGGCGCAAGGGTTCTGACGATCCATGAAGATTGCGTGCAGGCACCTGGCGGATCTCGTGCCGCCGAGCCGCCGGGCGGCCTGAGAGGATGCGGGCATGAAGACGATCTCTTTCCCCGGTACCGAGCTGCGCGCCTCGAACATCGTCCTGGGGCTCATGCGCATCGCCGACCTTCCCGACGAGGACATCCGTACGCTGTACGGCAGCGCCCGGGACGCGGGCGTCAACACCTTCGACCACGCCGACATCTACGGCCCCACGCGCCACGCCTGCGAAGAGCGGTTCGGGCAGGCCGTCAAGCTCACCGCCGCCGAGCGGGAGTCGATCGTCATCCAGAGCAAGGTCGGTATCCGGTCCGGGTACTTCGACTTCTCCAAAGAGCACATCCTGCGCACCGTCGACGAGTCGCTGGCGGCCCTGCGCACCGACTACCTCGACCTGCTCCTGCTGCACCGGCCCGACACCCTCGTGGAGCCCGAGGAGGTGGCCGCGGCCTTCGACGAGCTGCACGCGGCCGGCAAGGTCGTGAACTTCGGGGTCTCCAACCACACCCCGGGCCAGGTCGAACTCCTCAAGACCGCGGTGCGGCAGCCCCTCGTCGCCAATCAGGTGCAGCTGAGCATCACCCACTGCCCGATGATCGCTTCCGGGGTCGCCGCGAACATGGCCGGACTCGACCAGTCGGTCAGCCGGGACAACGGCCTGCTCGACTACTCCCGCCTGAAGGGGATGACCCTTCAGGCCTGGTCCCCGTTCCAGAAGGGCTTCTTCGACGGCGTCTTCATCGGCGACCGCGAGACGCACCCCGAACTCAACGACGTACTGGACGAGCTGGCCGCCAAGTACGAGGTGACGCCGACCGGCGTCGCCGTCGCCTGGATCACCCGACACCCGGCGAACATGCAGGTTGTCCTCGGCACCACCAACCCGGGCCGGGTCGCCGAGTCGGCGGCCGGCTCCGAGCTGCCGCTCACCCGCGAGGAGTGGTACCGGCTCTTCCGCGCGGCCGGGCACACGCTCCCGTAGCCGGACGCGCCGCTCAGCTCAGGCCGGGGGCGTCCCAGACGGGGAACCACCGGCCGAGGTCCTGCTCCACCCGCAGGTCGTCGGTGAGGGCGGCGCGCACCTCCAGCTCCAGGGAGTTGTCCCGCTTCTGCCCCTCCTTGGGGGCGAAGGGGTAGAAGGTGCCGCGCTTGTAGAGGTAGACGAGTGCGACGGAGCGCCCCTGGCCGTCCGTGAAGCCGACCAGGGAGCAGAGCAGGTGCGGGCCGAACCCGCTCTCCTCCAGCGAGGTGTTCACCGCGTGCAGGTCGTTGACCAGACCCGCCACGTCGTCCGGCGTGTGACGCACTTCGAGCCAGGTGTAGCCGAGGCCGTCCTGGGTGAACGTCACGGGGCCGTCGAGGAGTTCGCCCATGTCCTCCTGGATGCGGGCGAACGCTCCGCCCTCGACGGTCGCGAAGCAGACGGACCCCGCTCCGGTCGGGACGAGCGACGCCGCCGCCTGCAAGGTGATGGCGGCCGAGGGGAGGGCGAAGAGCTGGTCGAGGTCGGGCCGGACCGGTTTGCTCCGGCCGAGGATGGCGTCGAGGAATCCCATACGGCGTCCTGATTTCCTTCCCGTGGTGCCTTCTCCCGGCGAACGCCCGGGGTGCGCTTTTCGTGGGACTTTCGTGGGACTACGGGCGGCCGAGCTGCGCCGAGATGCGGCCCAGCTGGTCGAGGCGCTGTTCGAGCGTGGGGTGCGAGGACAGCAGCCGGCTGAAGCTCTCCTTGTTGAACGCGGGGGCGAAGAAGAAGGCGTTGAACGGCTCGGCCTTGCGCAGGTCCCGGGTCGGGATCTGCGCGATCTGGCCGGTCACCTTGGTCAGCGCCGAGGCGAGGGCGGACGGCCGGCCCGTCAGCAGCGCGGCCGCCCGGTCGGCGGACAGCTCGCGGTAGCGCGACAGCAGCCGGGTGAGCAGGAAGCTGATGGCGTAGACGACGGCGCTGACCGCGGTGACGATCAGGACGGCCGCTGCCGCGTTGTTGTCGCGGTTGCTGCGGCCCATGCCGCTCCACAGGGCGGACCGGGTGATCAGCCCGGCCAGCACGCCGAGGAACGAGGCGATGGTCATCACGGCCACGTCGCGGTGCGCCACGTGCGACAGCTCGTGCGCCAGGACGCCCTCCAGCTCCTCCGGTTCGAGGCGGCGCAGCAGGCCGGTCGTGGCGCACACCATCGAGTTCTTCCGGTTGCGGCCGGTCGCGAACGCGTTCGGCACGTCCGAGTCCGCGACGGCGACCCGCGGCTTGGGCATGTCCGCCAGCGCGCACAGCCGGTCCACCGCCGCGTGCAGCTCCGGCGCCTGCTCGGCGGTGACCTCGCGGGCGCCCATGCTGAAGGCGGCGATGCGGTCGCTGAACCAGAACTGGGCGATGAACAGGGCGCCGGCGAACAGCAGGATCACCACCCACGCGCCCTTGAGCAGGACGACGAGCACTCCGACGATCACGACGTACAGCAGTCCGATGAAGAACATCGTCGTGACCATGCGCGAGGTCAGCCCCCGGTCGGGGGCGAAGCGGGTCTGCGCCATGGCTCCTCCAGGTCCTCGGACTCGATTGTCCCCCTTTATCGCTGTTGGCGGCATAAACAAAGCCGGAGGAAACGCCCACGTGCCGGAGGGGCTTTCGGCCCCCGGGGGTCTGTAAATCGGACTGTACAGTTGCCCTTATGTCGGATATGTCCAGCCAATCTTTGCCAGGCTCCGATGACAGGGCGCCGTCCGCGCACGACGCCCGGCCCGTTCTGTCCGGGGCCCGCCTCCTGCTGGCCGACCGTGACGAGCGGATCGCGTCCGCCGCCGCCGAGGCGCTGCGCAACCACGGAGTGACCCATGTGCACACCGTGGGATCGTCCGCCGCGTTCCTCGAAGCCGGGCGCAGACCTCCGTCACCCGTGCGGGCTTGGGACATCGCCGTCTGGGACACCGGGCTCGGCGGGGGCGACGAGAACCTGACCGCGTTCCTCGGCGCGTGGTACGCGCAGAATCCCGGCGTTCCGGTCGTGGTCACCGACGACGCACCGAGCACCCACCGCGCGCTGGCCGCACTGCGCGGCCGCGCCGCCGACATGGTCGAACGCGGCGATACGGCCGGACTGGTCGCGGCGGTCGGCCGGGCCCGGCACCAGACTCTCGTGCCCCCGGCCGCGACCCCCGCGCCGAAGCCCGTGAGCATGCTCGTGGTCGGCGCCCATCCGGACGACGTCGAGATCGGCGCGGGCGGCACCATCCACCTGCGGGCCGCCGAGGGCTGGGACATCACCGTGCTGACCCTCTCCCACGGCGGCGGCGGGGGCGACCCCGAGCGGCGCGGCGGCGAGGCCCTGCGCGCCGCCGAGGTCATGGGCGCGCGACTCGTCATGGAGGACCTGCCGGACGGCTCGATCAGCGACGACAGCAGCACGGTCCGCGTCATCGAACGCACGGTGGAGAAGACCAGGCCGGACGTCGTGCTCGTGCACTCCGCCAGCGACACCCACCAGGACCACCGAGCGGTGCACCGGGCGACGCTCGTCGCCTGCCGGCGCGTCCCACGCCTCGCGTGCTACCAGTCGCCGTCGGCCACCGTTTCCTACCACCCCAACCGATTCGTCGGCCTGAGCGAGTCCGACCTGGACGCCAAGCTCGCCGCGATCCGGGCGCACGGCTCCCAGGCGGGCAGCCGCTGGTACCTCGACGAGGACCTGCTGCGCTCGACCGCCCGCTACTGGGGCCGCTTCTCCCAGGCCCGCTACGCCGAACCCCTGGAGGTCATCCGTGACGCCACTCCGCTCGGCTTCTTCGCAGGCGACCATGGCTGAGCCGACCCGGCCCGGCCCGGTCGCGGGACCCGATCTCGCGGCGCCCCTCGGCCGCCCGCCCAGAGTGCTGGTCACCGGCGCCGGAGGACCGTCCGGCGTCTGCTTCCTGCGCGCCCTCGACGGCGCGGCCGAGCGGTACGCCGCCGACATCGACCCGCTCGGCGCGGGCCTGTACCTCGTGCCCCGCGCCTACCGGCTGCTGCTGCCGCCCGGCGACGACCCGGCCTTCGCGCGGGCCGCCCTGGCCCTGTGCCGCAGATACGCCGTCGACGTGCTCGTCCCCACCGTGGACGCCGAGCTCGTGGCGCTCGCCCGCGCCGCCGACGGCTTCGCCGACGCCGGCGTACGGGTCCTGGTCCCCCACGCGGACGGGCTGGAGACCTGCCTGGACAAATGGCGGCTCGCCCAGGCGTGCGAGGGCGCCGTACGGGTCCCGGTCACCCGCCTGCTCGGTCCCTCGGGCGCCAGTGCCGAGAACGGGTTCGACGGCGGCTTCCCCGCCATCGCCAAACCCCGGACCGGATCCGGCTCGCGCGGGGTGACGCTCGTCGAGGACGCGGCCGGCCTCGCCCGGCTCCCGCAGGACGGCTCGTACCTGGTGCAGGAGATGCTGCCGGGCACCGAGTACTCGGTGGACGTGCTCACCGACGGCACCGGACGGGTGGTGGCCGCGGTGCCGCGCGCCCGGGACAAGACAGACTCCGGGATCGTCGTCGCGGGCCGCGTCCTGCACGCGCCCGAGCTGTCCGCCCTCGCCGAGGCCACCGTGCACACGCTGGGCCTGCGCGGAGTCCTCAACGTCCAGGTGCGCGAGGACCGCGACGGCCGCCCCGCGCTCCTGGAGGTCAACCCGCGCCCGCCGGGCGGGCTCTCGCTGACCGTCGCCGCCGGGGTCGACATGCCCCGCTGGGCCGTCGCCGGACTCCTGGGCGTCGACCTGCCCGACCGGATCGCCCACCGCGAGACCGCGGTCGTCCGGCACTGGCAGGACGTCGTCATGCACCCCGCCGAACTGGGCGACATGGGAGCCATGGAGGGCAAGGTGGACGCACGGGAGACCGGGACCGGCGCGGGAGGCCCGCGATGAGCCCGCGCCCCCCACTGGTCCTGCGCGCCGACTTCCACACCCACACCGACTTCTCCGACGGTCACGACCCGCTCGACCGGGTCGTCGCCGCCGCCGAGACCGCCGGGCTCGGCACCCTGATCGTCACCGATCACGTCCGCGCCGACACCACCTATCTGCCCCAGTACGTGGCCGCCGTGCGCGCCGCCCGCATCACCACCCCCGTCAGCCTCGTCTGCGGCGTCGAGGCGAAGATCATGGACACCGACGGCCGGATCGACCTGCCGGACGACCTCACCGGCATCGACCACGTCGCCCTCGCCGACCACCGCTTCCCCCTCCCGGCCGGACCCGCCCACCCCGACGAGGTCCGCGAGCGGCTCGCCACCGGCGCGCTCACCCCCGACACGGCGCTCGAACTCCTCGTCCGGGCCACGGCCCGGGCCGTGGCCGCGGTACCCGCGGGCCGCAGCGCTCATGTCGCCCACCTGTTCAGCGTGCTGCCCAAGGCCGGGCTCGACGAGGCGGCGGTCGACGCCACGCTCCTCGAACCGCTGGCCCGCGCCTGCCGCAGACACGGTGTCCCGGTCGAACTCAACGAGAAGTGGCGCTGCCCCGCCCCGCGCACCGCGGCCCTCCTCGCCCGCGCCGGGGTGCGGCTCGTCGCGGGCAGCGACGCGCACCGGGCGGACGCCGTCGGGGTCTTCCCCTGGGTGCGGCAGGCCCTGGCCGAGGCGGAGGCGCGATGAACGTCCTGGGCGGGATCGCGCACACCGTCGCCGAGGTGATCGTCTTCCTCGGCGCGGTGCCGCTGGTCGTCGGAGTGCTCCAGTTCCTGCTCATCGGGCTGCAACGGTTCCGGCACCTGTACGAGGACCGGGACGACCTGTACCTGCCGTGCACCGCCATCCTCATCCCCGCCTGGAACGAGGCCCCCGTCCTCACCGGCTCCGTCGAGGCCCTGCTCTCCCTGCACTACCCGGGAGACCGGCTGCGCGTCTTCATCATCGACGACGCCAGCACCGACGAGACGCCCGACGTGATGAGCGAGCTGATCCGCCGCCATCCCGGCCAGGTGGTCCACCTGCGCCGCGAACAGGGCGGCCAGGGCAAGGCCCACACCCTCAACCACGGCCTCGCCCACGTCCTGGACGACGACTGGGCCGAGGCGGTGCTCGTCATGGACGCCGACGTCGTCTTCGAGCACGACGCGCTGTGGCGGATGACCCGGCACCTCGCCGACCCCGAGGTGGGCGCCGTGACCGCGTACATCAAGGAGGGCAGCGGGAAACAGGGCAACTACCTCACCCGCTACATCGCCTACGAGTACATCACCGCCCAGGCCGCCGCCCGCCGCGCCCAGAACGTCCTGGGCGTCGTCGCCTGTCTGGCCGGCGGGGCCCAGCTGCACACCCGGGCCAACCTGGAGGCCATCGGCGGCCGGTTCGACACCGGCACGCTCGCCGAGGACACCGTCACCACCTTCGAGACCCAACTGGCCGGGCGGCGCGTCGTCTTCGACGGCTTCGCCACCGTGCTCGCCGAGGAACCGGCGACGCTGACGGGCCTGTGGAAGCAGCGGCTGCGCTGGGCGCGCGGCAACGTCCAGGTCACCCGCCGCTACCGCGACGTCTGGTTCCGCGGCCGGACCTCGGGCGGCACCCACCGGCTCGGCTCGTTCCTGTTCGGCCTGATCTGGTTCTCGCTGCTCGCCACTCCGGTGCTCCTCGTGGCGTGCTCCGCCTCGCTGCTGTTCCTGTACTTCACCGACCCCGACCGCGCCTGGCCGCTGTTCCACGTGCTGTGGGTGATCAACCTGATCTGCTATCTGCTGATCACGCTGCTCTGCGCGGTGATCGACCCGTCGACGTTCCGCCGCAGCTGGTTCGAGGCGCTGATCTATCCCGGCGCCATCGCCTTCTGCATCCTCGTGATCACCGCGCTGCCCGGCGTCTTCGTCCCCGTGCTCGACCGGATCGGCCTGGTGCCGCAGGACGGCACGTCCCACCCGGTGATGATCGCCGTCTACGCCTGGCTCGCCCTGTCCATGCCCATCGCGTGGTGCGCCAAGCTGCTGACCGGAACCCGCATGCGGTGGCTCGCACCGCCTCTCCTCCACCTCGCCGGATACGGCTCGCTGCTGGCCGCCTGCCTGGTCGCGTCGTTCGTCCAGGAACTCCGGCACGCCCAGATGACCTGGGACAAGACCGAGAAGACCGGAAAGGTGGCGGCGCCGCGATGACACCGCACAAGAGCCCCGGGAGCCAGGGGCCGTTCGACGTCCCCTCGCTCACCGAGCGGGCCCGCGAACTCACCCGCCGGGACCGGCGCGCCGATCACCGGCTGTTCTGGCTGGAGCTCGTCGTCCTGCTGGTCGTCGCGGCGCTTCTGGTGGCCCGCTGGTGGTGGCTGGTCTGACGGCGCGACCGGCGCGGCCGGGGGATCAGCCCAGTACGAACGGATTGGCACGCTGCCCGGCCAGGGCGAACCAGGCCGTGGTCCCGGTGTGCAGACTGGCGTAGAGCCGGTCGCCGTCGCCCGTGTCCAGGCCGTCGGACGAGGCCGCCACCAGCCCGTACCCGTCCGCGCCCGGCGCGTCGGACTGCGCCCTGCGCAGGGAGGCGAGGAGCCGGTCGGCCCGCGCCGCGTCCCCGCCGCCGTTCCTGGCTCGCAGCGCGCACACGAGGTGGCCGGTCCCCTCGAACCACACCTTCGAGGTGTCGGCGTCGCTGACCGACACCCCGACGAAGCCGTTGTCCTTCGCCGCGAGGTGCCGCAGCGCCCAGTCCAGGGACGTCGCATGGCGGTTGTCGCGGGTGGCCAGGTACGACCAGGTCTGCGGGTCCTCCGGCACCGGGCTGCGGTTCACCGTGCTGCCGTCGGTGCCGGTGCCGGTCCAGAAGGCGCCGCGGTCCGCGTCCCACATGGCGTCGAGGAAGGCCACCGCGGTGTCGGCCCGGCCGCCCCAGGCGTCGTCGTCCACCGCGCTGCCGAGCGCCCGGAAGAACCCGGCGACATCGGCGTTGTGCTCACTGGACCGCCAGGCCACCTTCTTCCCGGCGGCGGTGAGTCCGCCCGCGTACCCGGCGGTGCCCGACGAGCGGAAGGTGGTGTCCTGGATCCATTGCGCGGCACGCAGGGCTCCCGAGCGGAACGCGGCCGTGTCCGTGGCCTTGTGCGCGTGCAGCAGGGCGAGGCCCGCCCAGGCCAGGGTCCCGGTGAAGACGTCGTCGGCGGCGGCCTCCGGCACCCTCGCCCCCGCCGACGGGCGACCCGACGCGTAGGACTGGCGCAGCCTTCCGTCGTCCTCGGCGTCCTGCTCCTGGAGCGCCACCAGGGTGCGGGAGAGCGCGGCGGCCCGGTCCAGGTCCGCGTCCCTGCCCCGCATGCAGTACGCGATGATCACGAGCGCGACGTCGTAGGTGAAGGCCACCGTGGAGTGATGGCGCGCCATGTACCCGCCGGTGTAGCTCCGGGGCAGCCCGCCGGGAGTGCCCGCCGCCTCGTCGACCCGCCGGTCCAGGAACGTGTACGCGCGTCCGACGGCGTCCCGCGTCGATCCGCCGGAGGCCGGCCCCGATCCTCCCGACGAGCAGCCCGCCAGGGCGCAGCCCGTCAGCAGGGCGGTGAAGGCACGGCGGCTGATCGTGAGGTGCGGCATCCCTCCATGGAATCCCAGTAAGTCGCTTTATGCCCGGATACGGGGCGAGCGTCGCGGTCGTTCCCGCTCCGGGCGGGCGCGCCCCGGACCCGTGCTAGCGTGATCTGTTCTCCCGCCGCGCCCTCCTCGGTACGGTTCCCCTCAGAGGAAGGCTCCCCGTGAGCGAATCAGCACGCGCCGACTCCACTCCCACGCCCGCGCTGCCGCCGGTGGCGTCCTTCGCGGAGCTGGGGCTGCCGGCCGAGGTGCTGCGCACGCTCGACGAACACGGGGTGAGCGAGCCGTTCCCCATCCAGGCGGCCGCGCTGCCGAACGTGCTGGCGGGCCGGGACGTGCTCGGCCGCGGGCGCACCGGATCGGGCAAGACGCTCGCCTTCGGCCTGGGGTTGCTCGCCCGCACGGCCGGACGCCGCGCACAGCCCAAGCAGCCGCTCGTGCTCGTCCTGGTGCCCACGCGGGAGCTGGCACAGCAGGTCGGCGAGGCGCTCGCCCCGTACGCGCAGGCGCTGAAGCTGCGGCTGGCGACCGTCGTCGGCGGTGTCTCCATCGGCCGGCAGTCCGCCGCGCTGCGGGAGGGCGCCGAGATCGTGATCGCGACGCCCGGCCGGCTGCACGACCTGATCCAGCGCAAGGACTGCCGTCTGGACCGGGTGCGCATCACGGTCCTGGACGAGGCCGACCAGATGTGCGACATGGGATTCCTGCCGCAGGTCACCGAGGCCCTGGACCAGGTGCGTCCCGACGGGCAGCGGATGCTGTTCTCGGCCACCCTCGACCGCGACGTCGACTCACTGGTCGCCCGCTACCTCCACGACCCCGCCGTCCACGAGGTCGACCCGTCGGCCGGAGCCGTCGACGCCATCGCGCACCACGTCCTGCTCGTGCACGGACCGGACCGGTACGCCGTGGCCACGGAGATCGCCGCCCGCGACGGCCGCGTCCTGATGTTCCTGGACACCAAGCACGGCGTCGACCAGCTCACCCGCCATCTGCGGGCCAGCGGGGTCGCCGCCGCGGGCCTGCACAGCGGCAAGGCCCAGCCGCAGCGCACCCGCACCCTGGCGCAGTTCAAGAACGGGCAGGTCACCGCCCTGGTCGCGACCAATGTCGCGGCGCGCGGGCTGCACATCGACGATCTCGACCTGGTGGTCAGCGTCTCCCCGGCGACGGACCCGAAGGACTATCTGCACCGGGCGGGCCGCACGGCCCGGGCCGGCCGCTCCGGCACGGTCGTCACCCTGGTGCTCTCGGGCGAGCGCCGGGAGGCGAGCCGGGTGCTGGCGGAGGCCGGGGTCCGGGCCACGACCACCAAGGTGCGCTCCGGCGAGGCGGAACTGAGCCGGATCACCGGCGCCCGCAAGCCCTCCGGCGTCCCGCTCGACGGCGGTCCCGCCGCGGCCCGGCCCAAGAACCACAACGAGCCGTTCCGGGGCCTGGGCAGCAGGAAGGACAAGAGCAACTCCGGGGCCGGTTCCGGTTCCGGCGGCAGGTCGTCCCGCAAGTCGAGCGAGGCCCGCAAACTGGCCGAGGCCCGCAAGGCGGCCCGGGTGCGGCGCGGCGGCTGACGGCTCGACGGCGGGCGGTCAGCCCAGCCGCTTGAGCAGTTCCGTGGCGAGCGGCGCCGAGGAGGCCGGGTTCTGGCCGGTGACGAGGTTGCGGTCGGTGACCACCTTCGGCGCCCAAGGCTCGCCCACGAGGACCCGTACCCCGGCCTCGGTGAGCCGGTCCTGGAGGAGCCACTTCGCCCGGTCCGCGAGACCGGCCTGCGTCTCCTCCTCGTTGGTGAACGCGGCGACCTCGTAGCCCCGGAACACGTTCGTGCCGTCCTCGCGCGTCGCGGCGAGCAGGGCGGCCGGGCCGTGGCAGACGACGCCGAGCGGCTTGCCGGAGTCGAGGGCGGCCGTCAGCAGCGCGCCGGAGTCGGCGTCGACGGCGAGGTCCTCCATGGGCCCGTGACCGCCCGGGTAGAAGACGGCGGCGTAGTCGTCGAGGTCCACCTCCTCCAGCTTCAGCGGCGACCGCAGCTCCGTCATGGTGTCGAGTGCGCGCGCGATCCGGTCGGCGCCCTCCTGGCCGCCGTTCATCTCCGGCGCGAGGCTTCCCTGGTCCACGGTGGGCACGACTCCGCCGGGCGTGGCGACGACGACCTCGTGGCCCGCGGCCTTGAACGCCTCGTACGGGGCGGCGGCCTCCTCGGCCCAGAAGCCGGTGGGGTGCGGGGTGCCGTCGGCGAGGGTCCAGTGGTCCGCGCCGGTGACGACGAAAAGAATCTTCGACATGGGGGTCAGCTCCGTGTTCCGCGAGGGGGTACGAGGATCGGTCACCTCGACCGTAAAACCGATCCGCCCCCGTGTTCCACCGGAGAGGAGCTACGAGGTGGCTCCGCCCCCGAGCAACCGCGCGAGCACCAGCATCGTCTCCAGGCGGCCCTGCCCGCTCGGCTGGGCGTCCCTGGTCACCGCGGCGATCTGCCGCAGCCGGTAGCGCACCGTCTGCTCGTGGACGTACAGGCGCCGGGCCGTCACGACGGCGTTGTCGCCGCTGTCGAGGTAGGCGAACAGGGTGCGCAGCAGCGGGGCCCGGCGCCGCTCGGGCAGTTCCAGCAGCGGTCCCAGGGTCCGGACGGCCGCCGCGTCCAGCAGATCGCCAGCCCGCGAGGCGGTGAGCGTGCCGAGATGGTCGGCGCAGCGCAGCGGCCGGCCCGCGGGCAGCACACCGCGGCGCACGAGCTCGACGGCGTGCCGCGCCCAGCGCAGCGAGTCGGCGGCCCGGCCGACCGGCACCAGCGGGCCGAGCGCGGCGCCCCTCGTGCGCGGCAGCGGAAGCCCGGCGCGCTCGCCGGGCAGGATCAGATACGGCGCGTCGGGCGCGTCCTGCACCAGCACCTCGTCGGGCAGCGCCGCCGCGCGGGGCACCGTGCCCGGTGGCAGGGCGACCACCGCCACCGCGTCCGGCAACGGCCAGGCGGCCGCCTCGGCGAGCGCGGTGAGCGAGGCGCCGTCGACGGGGAGGTCCGCGACCAGCGCGTCCCGCAGCCGCGCCCGCCGCCCGTCGAGCGCCGAGCGCGGCCCGTCCTCCTGGGCGAAGCCGGCAAGCGCGGACTCGGTCGCCGCGCGGATCAGCACGAACGTCGTCTCGATCAGGCACCCGAGTGTCGACTCCGGCCAGTGGAACCGGTACGCGGCCCTGATCAGCCGCCGACGGGCCACCTGGCCCGCGACGCCCAGGGCCGTGCCCAGCGTGTCGACCGGATGGCCGGACCGGCAGTGCTGGGCGCCGAGCCGCTCGTAGAGGGCGGTGAGGTCCGACAGCGGGGCTGCCGCGCCGGGCCCGGGCGCCCCGAGCGCGGCGAGGAACAGGTGCACGGTCCGGTCGACGACCCGGTGCACCGTGAAGTCCCTGGTGCGGTTGAACGCGTCGGCATAGGCGGGGAGCCGGGCGGTGACCTCGTGCTCCATCTCCGCCACGGCGGCCGGGACGTACCGGCCGAGCAGGCGGCGCAGCTCGTGCGGGGGAGGCGCGGAGGGGAACGGATGCGCCAGAGCGGTGGTCATGGGGGTCTCCAGCAGAGGCGGGGATCCTGGGGGGAATCTGTAGGGGTTCTGCGGGGGTACGCCATGGTGGTGTCCCCGCGCCCCCGGCGCCAGACGTAACCTCCCGCCGCGCCGAACGGTGTCATGTATCTGACAGTTCTGTCGGCCCCCATGCTCACCGGCCCCTAGGAAACCGGCGCGGGCCCGCTGATTCCGAGTCCGGTCCGCGGTGCGAGCGCCAGCACCCCGACCTTGCCGATGTGCCGTCCGCTCTGCACGAGGCGGGCCGCCTCCGCCGTCTCCTCCAGCGGGTACGTCACCGACAGCGCGGGCCGCAGCCGGCCCAGCTCCACCAGGCGCTGCATGGCGGCCAGTTCGTCGAGGTTGACGCCGTGGCTGCCGATGACGCGCTTGAGCCGCATCCACAGGTAGCGGTTGTCGAACTCGTGCTGGTAGCCGGTGGTCGAGCCGCACGTCACCACAGTGCCGCCGCGCCCGACCACGTACACGGACACGCCGAAGGTCGCCCGGCCGACATGCTCGAAGACGATGTGCGGGTCCTCGCCGACCTCCTTCCTGATCAGCGCGCCGAGGCGGCGCCCCGGCACGGACGGGTCCTCGGGCACCCCGCCGTCGAGGCCGATCTCGCGCCGGTCGATCACGACGTGGCAGCCGAACTCCCGCGCCGCGCGCGCCTTCTCCTCGCTGCCGACGACACCGACGGCGATACCGCCACCGCCGCGCACGAGCTGCGCCGCGTACGCGCCGAGGCCGCCCGCGGCGCCCCAGATGAGGACGACGTCGCCCTGCTTCATCCGGGCGCCCCGCTCGCTGACGAGCATCCGGTACGCGGTGCCCGCGCACAGCGGGTTGCTGGCCGCCTCCTCCCACGTCAAGTGGGCTGGTTTCGGCAGGAGTTGGTTGGCGCGGGCGACGCAGTAGTGGGCGAGGCCGCCGAAGTTCGTCTCGAAGCCCCAGGCGAGCTGTGAGGCGCCGCGCATCCCGTCGGCGTGCGTCGCCGGGTCCTCGTCGTCGACGTACACGGGTGAGACGACCACCCGGTCGCCGACCCGCCAGCGCCGCACGCCCGCGCCCGCGCGCACGACCACTCCGGCCGCGTCCGAGCCGATGACGTGCTGCGGGGCGTCATGCCGTGCCGCCCAGCCGCCGTCGCGGCCGAACTTGCGCAGGAAGGAGAAGGTGGACAGCGGCTCGAACATCGCCGACCACACGGTGTTGTGGTTGATGCCGCTGGCGAGCACCGCCACCAACACTTCGTCCGGGGCGAGTTCGGGCATCGGGACCCGGCCGACGTGGATCGACTTGCGGACGTCCTTGTCGTCGACACCGGTGAACGTGCCGACGTCCTCGGCCCGCAGGTGCGCGGCCACGTAGTCGTCCGGTACCGGTAACCGGCCGAGGGTGTCGGGCGGCGCGTCGGCCAGTACCGCTTCGGCGAGCGGATCGAGTTCCATGACGTTCCTTCCGGGCGTGAGGGTGTGGCGGAGGGGTCAGTTGCCGGTGAGTCCGAGGCCCGCGGCGAGCGTCGGCCACGACGCCTCGAACTCGCCCTGCCAGGACGACCAGCCGTGCGTGCCGCCCTGGTACAGATGGGTCTGCGCGGGCACGCCCAGCGCCGCCAGGCGTGCGGTGAACTGCTTCGCCTGTCCCCACAACGTGCCCTCCAGGACGCCGCCTTCGAGGTTCCCGAAGTCGGTGCTGGGGATGCCGCTGCCCTGCGAGAGGTACAGGCGAGTGCCCTTGAGCCGGTCGGCCAGGGCGTACGGGTTGTGCGCGGTCCAGTTCGCGCGCTGCAGGATCGCGTTGCCCCACAACATGCCGGGCAGTTGCAGCTCCCGGGCCACGATCGCGCTCACGACGGTGACCATGCCGAGCGCGGTCGTGTCGAGGACGCCGCTGTACGAGGCGGCCGCGGCGAACGTGCCGGGCCTGCGCGCCGCGAACGCCAGCGCGCCGTACCCGCCGGTGGACACCCCAGCGACGGCCCGCCGCTCGCCCGCGTGGAACGCGCCGCGCAGCAGATGCATCACCTCGTCGACCTGGAACGTCTCGTAGTCGGGCGAACTCCGCCCGAGATTCCACCAGTCGGTGGGGATCCCGGTCGGCCCCGAGGACGGCATGACGGTGATGACGTCCTGGTCGGCGAGGAACGTCTCGATGTCCGTCTCCCGCGTCCACGACGTGTAGTCGTCGTGCGCGCCCTGCAACAGATAGAGGACGGGCCGCTCCCGGTCGGGCGCGCTCGCGTAGGAGGCGGGCAGCAGCACCCGCACCGGCACGTCGGCGCCCACGGCGGGGGAGCGGACGGTCAGATCGACCGTCCGGTCGTCCAGCCAGGTCTGCCCGACGATCGTGGCCCCGTCGGCGGCCCGTACCCCCTGCCCGACGGCCGTCACCGGCGCGCCCTGCGCCGTCGAGGCGCCGAGCGCGCCGCCGGTGGCGAAGAGGGCGACGGCGGCCACGAGCGCGGTCGAGCGGGCGCGGGCCGGTCTGCGGGGACGGCGCATGAGGACTCCAAGTGCAATGGGGTACGGGTCAGTTGGTGGCGAGGTCGCGGGTCAGGGCGGCGGCGAGATCGTCGACCACCGGCGGATCGAGCAGCGCCAGGTGGTGCCCGGTGAGCGGGGTGACGGTGAGATCGGTGCAGTACGCGTCCCAGCCGAGCGCTGTGTCGGTGCGCTCGTAGCGGGCGTCGCGCACCGTGTGCGGCGCGGGCAGCGTCGCCCGGTACAGCAGGGTGCGCCCCGCGTAGGGGCCCGGGGTGTGCCGTTCACCGCTGCGCAGATCGAGGTACGAGGTCCGCTGATGCGCGAGCACCGACGCGGGCAGCTCGACGGCCTGTTCCAGGAGCTTGAGGACCAGGTCGACCTGCCCGGTGTCGTCCAGCGCCCCCAAGTCCTCATAGGGGAGCCTGAGTTCGGCTCCATAGGTGGCGGCGATGTACGCGGCGAAGTCCGCGAAGCGGCGCCGTGCCTCGTCGGCCGGGGTCCGGGCCGGCGGCGCCGGGAGCGGCAGCACCGAGTCGACGAGGACGAGCGCCGGCACCGTGCCGTGCCGGGACAGCAGCCGCGCGGTCTCCTGGGCCACGAGCCCGCCGTACGACCAGCCGCCCACCGCCCACGGACCCGCGGGCCGGATCGCACGGATGCGGGACGCGAACTCGGCGGCCCGGGCCCGCACGTCGTCGGGCCGCTCGACCCGGTCGAAGCCGAACACCGGGCGCCGCCCGTCGAGCCGCGCCGCGAGCCGCCCGTACACGTCGCTCGAACCCCCCGCGGCATGGCACAGGAACAGCGGGGCACCGGGGCCGTCGCCGGGGAACGTGCGCAGGAGACCGGGCGTGCCGGAGTGCGCGGCGGGCACGGAGGGATCGGGGAGGAGGGGTGAGGCCGTGCCGGGCCCGCCGTCCAGCAGCTCCGCGACGCCCCGCAGCGTCCCCCGCCGCAGCAGCGCGCCCGGCTCCACCTCCACCCCGAACTCCCGCTCCACGGCGGTCCTGATGCGGACGGCGGTGAGGGAGTCGAGGCCCAGCTCGGTGAGCGGCACGTCCGGGTCGAGACGGTCGGGCCCGAAGCCCATCACCCCGGCGACCACGGCCCGCAACCGGTCCAGAGGCGTGGCGCGAACCCCCTCGGTGTCCGGCTCAGGGGTCTCGGGCGTCTCGGGTGTCTCGCCGAACCAGAACCGCCGGTGCCGCCACCGCGGCGAGGGCACGTCGACGATCCGTCCGCCGGGGTGCAGCGTCTCGCGCGCCGACGGCACCGGCACCCCGTGCACGAGCAGCGTCGCGAGCGAGGTGCGGAACGCGACCGCGTCGTCGGTGCCGCGGCGCAGCGTCGGCACGATCAGCGCGTCCGGCGCGCCCGCCGCCTCCAGGGTGCGGGTCAGCGGATGCAACTGCGTCGGATGCGGGGCGACTTCGACGAAGACGCGATGCCCGTCGTCGGCCGCCGCGCGCACCGCCTGCGCGAACCGCACCGGACGGCGCAGGTTGTGCCGCCAGTACGCCGTGTCGCAGGGATCGCCGGCCCGCGGATCGTCCAGGACCGTGGAGTAGCGTCGGCACAGCGGGGGCGCGCAGGACACCGTGCCCAGCTCCCAGGCGAACTCGTCGAGCAGCGGCTCCACGTCCGGCGAGTGCCCCGCCGCGGTCACCGGCAGGGTCCGCGCGAAGCCCCCGTCGGCGGTGACCCGGGCGACGAGCGCCGCCACGTCGTCGGCCGAACCGGTGACCACGCACTGCTCGGGCGAGGCGTGCACCGCGATGTGCACCGACGGCAGCGTGCCCGCCACGTCGGCGACGGCGTCGGCCGGCTGATCGACCACGGCCATCGCGCCGCCGCGCAGCGTCGCGAGGAGCCGGGACCGCACGGCGACGATGCGCGCGCCCGTCGTCGGGTCGAGGGCCTGCGCGGCGACGGCCGCCGCAATCTCGCCGAGCGAGTGCCCGATGACCGCCGCGGGCTCGACCCCGTAGGACCGCCACAGCTCGGCGAGCGCGACCTGAAGCCCGTACAGGACGGGCATGACGACGTCGGGCGACGACAGGTCGGCGCCGGGTTCGGTCGCGGCGCGCAGGGACACTCCGGCGTGCTCGCGCAGGACGGGTTCGAGCCGGTCGACGGTGGCCGCGAACACCGGTTCCGATGCGAGGAGCCGACGGCCCATGCCGGGCCACTGCGAGCCGTAGCCGGAGAACACCCAGACCGGGCCCGGGGCACCCGCGCGCAGCGGCGGCCGGTCCACCGTGACGAGACGGGCGTCCGGGGATCCGGCGGCGAAGCGGTGCAGGGCGGTCGCCGCCCCGGCCCGGTCGTGGGTCACGACGGCCGCCCGCGCCCGGCCCCGGCCGGTCCGGCCCGCCAGGGTCGTGCCGAGGTCCGTGAGGCGGGCCGGACCGCTGCCGGGGGAGTCGAGCCAGTCCGCCAGCTCGCCCGCCTGGGCGCGCAGCCGGGAAGGGGTCGGCGCGTCGAGCAGCAGTACCGACGGCCGGTCCGCCGGACCGGCGTCCGCCCCGGGCGGGACCCGGTGCTCGGCGAGCGCCACATGCGCGTTGGTGCCGCTGAACCCGAACGCGGATACGCCCGCCGTCGCCGTGCCCGAGTAGCGGGGCCACGGCTCGGGCTCCGCGACGACCCGCAGGCCGAGCGCGTCGAGGTCCAGGTGCGGTCCCGGCGCGGTGAAGTGCAGCTGCGGCGGCAGCTCGTCGTGGTGCAGGGCGAGCACCGTCTTGATGAGGCCGGCGATCCCGGCGGCGGCCTCCAGATGCCCGAGGTTCGTCTTCACCGAGCCGAGCAGCAGCGGCTGTCGAGGAAGGCGGCCCCGGCCGAGCGCGGCGCCGAGCGCGGCAGCCTCGACCGGGTCGCCGAGCGGCGTGCCGGTTCCGTGCGCCTCCACGTAGTCGACCAACGGGCCTCCGGAGCCGTGCACTTGGCGAACGAGGGCGCGCTGCGCGGAGCCGTTCGGCGCGGTCAGGCCGTTCGACCGGCCGTCGCTGTTCACTCCGGTACCGGTGATCACGGCGAGGATCCGGTCACCGTCCCGCTCCGCGTCCGCGAGCCGCTTGAGGACGACGACCCCGCAGCCCTCCCCGCGCACCATGCCGTCGGCGGCGGCGTCGAAGGCCTTGCAGCGGCCGTCCGCCGCCAGCGCGCCCGCCCGCTGGAAACCGAGCGTCACGGCGGGCGACAGCAGCACGTTCACCCCGGCCGCGAGCGCCACGTCCGACGTGCCCTCCGCCAGACTGCGCACCGCGTGGTCGACGACCACCAGCGACGAGGAGCACGCCGTGTCCACGGCCAGGGAGGGGCCCCGCAGATCCAGCAGGTACGACAGCCGGCCCGCGGTCACGCTCAGCGCGCCGCCCGACGCGGTCCACGGGGTCACCGACTCCGGCCGGGCCGCTGTGAGATGGGCGTACTCGGTGCCGCTGACCCCGACGAACACCCCGGTCCGCGAGCCCGCGAGCGAGGGCGCGGGCAGCGCCGCGTGGTCGAGCGCCTCCCGCGCCACCTCCAGGAGCAGCCGCTGCTGCGGATCGAGCGCGACGGCCTCGTCCACGCCGATCCCGAAGAACTCGGCGTCGAAAGCAGCCAGTTGATCGCCCCTGTCGTCACGGAGGAAGCCGCCGTGCCGGGACAGTCCGGCGGGCAGCTCCGAGCCCGGCGGCACGAAGGGATCCCAGCGGCCCTCGGGCACCGTCGTGACGGCGTCCCGCTCCTCGGTGAGCAGCCGCCAGTACGCGGCCGGGGAGTCGGCGCCGCCGGGGAAGCGACAGCCGAGACCGACGACGGCGACCGGTGAACTTCCTTGGTGGGAAGGTGCGTTGTCCTGGACCGGCTCCTCGGGTTCGGTCAGCGCCGCCAGCAGCGCGGCCGGGGTCGGCGACTCCCACAGCAGGGTCGCGGGCAGCCGCCGCCCCACCGCCTCCCCGAGCAGTGCCGTGAGCGCGACGGCGTCGCGCGAGGTGAGGCCCAGTTCGGCGAGCGGCCGGTCGTCCGTCACCTCCTCGGGCGCGACTCCGTACCAGGCGCCGAGCCGGGTGACCAGCAGCTCGCGGATCCCTTCGGCACCGCCCGTCCCGTCGCCCCGGCCGTTCACTCCGTCACCCCCGCCGGGAACGGCCGGAGATCTCCGGCGAGGAGACGCTCCCGGCACGCCGCCCGCGCCACCTTCCCGCTCGACGTGCGCGGCACCGAGTCCGCCGGGACGAGCAGCAGCGCGGCGAGGCGCAGCCCGTGCCGGGCGGCGACCTCGCCGCGCGCCGCCGCGACAGCCGCCCGCACCGACGCCTCCTCCGGAGCCGCGTCGCGCCGCGCCTCGGCGACGACCACCAGCTCCTCGCCCTCGTCGGCGCCGCCGGAGTGCGGGACGAGGAAGGCCGCGAGCCGGTCCCGGCGCACCAGCTCCACCACGGACTGCACGGTCTCCTCCACGTCCTGCGGATAGTGATTGCGGCCGTCGACGACGATGAGGTCCTTGAGGCGGCCCGTCACCAGCAGCCGCCCGTCGTGCAGCGCCCCCAGATCGCCGGTGCGCAGCCATCCGCCGCGGAACGTCTCCGCCGAGCGCTCGGGCTGCTTCCAGTAGCCCGCGCCGACGTTCGGCCCGCGCACCACGATCTCCCCGACCAGGTCCGCGCCGAGCTCCGTGCCCGTGTCCGGGTCCGTGATCCGCACCTCCTGGCCGACCGGACGGCCGCAGTCGACCAGGCGCGCGGTCCCGCCCGGCTCGATCCGGCCCGCCGCGAGCGCCGCCGCGTCGCACTCCACCGTCACCGACGGCTCCGTACGGTCGGCCGCCGTCACGAACACGGTCGCCTCCGCGAGCCCGTACGCGGGACACACCGCCTGTGGCGCGAGCCCCGCGGCGGCGAACACCGTCCGGAACCGCTCAAGGGTGTTGGGCCGCACCGGTTCGCTGCCGTTGAGCAGCGCCGCCACCCGGTCGAGCCGCAGCCCGGCCAGCTCCTCCGCGTCGACGCGCGAGACGCAGTAGTCGTACGCGAAGTTGGGCGCCGCGCTGATCGTCCCCGGATAGCCGCCGAGCAGCCGCAGCCAGCGCACCGGCCGCTCCAGGAACGCCACCGGGTCGAGCAGCACCGAGGAGAACCCCGCGTACACGGGCGCGGCCACGCTCAGCACCAGACCCATGTCGTGGAAGAGCGGCAGCCAGCCGACCGTCGTGGTGCGGCCCGCCGCGGCGCCGAACGCCGTCACCGCCTGCCGGGCGTTGGCGACGACGTTCGCGTGCGTCACCATCACCCCGGACGGGCTGCGGGTGGAGCCCGACGTGTACTGGAGATACGCCACGTCGTCGCCCGCCGGCCGCGGCAGCTCGTCCGCCGCCGGGGCCGGGCCCGCCCCGCTGGTGTCGAGTACGGGGATCCGGCCGTCGACGAACGCCTCCACGGAACCCCGCGACGGACCGTCGGTGAGCACACAGGCCGGTTCGCAGTCCGCCAGAACCGCCGCCAACCGCCCCTCGTGGCCCGGCAGTCCGGGGCCGAAGAGCGGCACCGCGACGACCCCCGCGTACAGGCACCCCAGAAACGCCACCGCGTAGTCGAGGCCCTGCGGCAGCAGCAGCGCGACCCGGTCCGCCGGGCGCACCGTCCGCGCGAGGAGCCCGGCGACCGCGCGGGCCCGCTCCTCCAGGGAGCGCCAGCCCAGGGTCCGGTGCACACCGGGGGAGTGCGGCTCGGGGAAGTCGACCTGGGTGAAGGCCCGGCGGGCGGCACGCTCGGCCGCCCAGTGACGCAGCCGGTCGGTGAGCAGCGGCGCGTCCTCGGGCGGCCCGCCGGCCGGGGCGCAGGCGGTCGGGTCAGTCGTCGGGGAGGTCATGACGGCAACTCCACGGAGGTGACGGACGGTGGGGCAGAGGCCCAAGGTTCCGCTTCGGCGCGTGCGGCAGAAAGACGAGGCGGTGACAGTTCGCGCGGCACCGGATGTCAGCCGGATGACAAGCCGCGCACCCCGAATGGGCATCCCGCGCAGCAGTGCGACCGCCGCTCCGGCCCGGACAATCCCGGTGTCCGACGGGCCAGGCGGAAGGGGAGCGGCACATGCACCGGGGACGACTGTCGGCGCTGCTCCTCCTGCTGTCCCTGGCCGGATTCCTCACCACGCTCGACAACACCGTCATCAACGTGGCGCTGCCCAGCGTGCAGGACGACCTGGGGCTCTCGGTCGCCGGCCTGGAGTGGGTCGCCACCAGCTACGTCCTGTCGTTCGGGGCGCTGCTGCTGGCCGGCGGCCGGCTCACCGACCTCGTCGGGCGCCGCCCGGTGCTCGCCGCCGGCCTCGCCGTGTTCACCCTCGCCTCCGCGGCGGCCGCCCTCGCGGACAGCGGCACCACGCTCGTCGCGGCCCGCGCCGTGCAGGGCACCGGAGCCGCTCTCGTCATCCCGGCGTCCCTCGCGGTCGTCGCCGCCGACCTGCCGGCCCGGCGCCGCGCCACCGCCGTCGGGCTGTGGACGGCCTCGCTGGCCATCGCCCTCGCGCTCGGCCCGGTCATCGGCGGCTTCGTCACCGAACACTGGGGCTGGCACTGGGTGTTCCTGCTCAACGTGCCGTTCGGGGTGCTCGCCCTGCTGCTCGTCCCCGCCGTCCCCGCCGCCCGCGGGCAACGCGCCGCGCGCCTGCCCGCCCTCCTGGACCTGCCCGGCGTCGCCCTCTCCGCGCTCGCCCTGTTCCTCCTGACCTACGCCCTGGTCAAAGGCGGCGAGGACACCTTCAGCACCCCGCCCGTCCCGCTGTGCCTGTGGCTGGCGGCGGCGGCCGGGGCGGCCTTCCTGGTGGTCGAGACCCGCACCTTCCTCCCGGTGGTGGACCTGCGGATGCTGCGCGACCGGTTCCTCGTCGGCGGGGTCGCGGCGCAGGTGCTGTGGGGCATCGGCGTCAACGGAGTCTTCTTCTTCACCGCCCTCTACCTCCAGCACGTGCTCGGCTTCTCCCCGGTGAAGGCGGGCCTCGCGTTCCTGCCGCTGGCCGGAGCCCTGCTGGTCTGCACGCCGTTCGCGGAGCGCGCGGCCCGCCTCCTCGGCGCGCACCGGTCCATCGCCGCAGGGCTCGCCCTGGTCGCGGCGGGCCTCGTCCTCGTCTCCCGCACCGGGGCGCACGCCACGTACGCGGAACTGCAGCCGGGGCTGCTGCTGATCGGCGTCGGCTCGGCGCTCACCACACCGCTGACCGTTCGCTCCGTCGCGGGCGTCCCCGCCACCCGCACCGGCATGGCGTCGGGCCTGGTCAGTGCGGCACGCGAGATCAGCGGCGTGTTCGGCGTCGTTCTCGTCGGCATCGTGCTCACCCGCACCGAACGCGGGGCGTTGCGCGACGGCGCCGACCCGCGTGCCGCCTTCCTCGACGGCTACGACAACGGACTCCAACTGGCCGCCGGATGCGTCCTGTTCGGGGCGCTGGTGACCCTCATCGCGCTCCGCCGCCCGGGACGCCACCGGAACCGCCGACGCCGGCGGCCCCGGTGGAGTCGCCGAGGAGCGTGACGAATCCGTCGGGCCCGCGCACCGCGAGCCGCCCCGTCCGCAGCCAGCCGTCCGGCAGCACGTCCTCGACCTCCCCGACGCGGAGCCTGCTGACCTGGGGGCCGCGCAGCAACAGCTCACCGGCGTCGCCCGGCAGCGCGTCCGCCGCGAGGTTCCCCTCCACCGCGATCCGCACCCGGGTGCCGGGCAGCGCGAGCCCCGCCGTGCCCGAACGGGCGTCCGCCGTCGGCGGGTTGGCGAGCGCGACACCGCAGGCCGCGTCCGGCCCGTACGCCTCCACGATCCGGGCGCCGAACGTCTCCCGCACCCGCCGCCCGGTCGCCGCGTCCAGCGGTGCGGTGAGCACCGCGCGCACCGTGGCGAGCGCCTCCCGCTCGTGCGCGGGACGCTCCAGGAGCCGGACCAGGGTGGCGGGCGGCGCCGCGAGCACGGTCGGCGCGGCCCGGCGTGCGGCCCGCAGCACCGCCGCCGGAGCCGGATCCGGCACCAGGACGGTGCGCGCCCCGACCAACGGCGCCGCCAGCGTCCCGAGGACGAGCCCCCGCACCGTCCACAGCGGCGCCAGCGAGAGCAGCCGTCCCCGACGCCGGGACAACTCCGGATACCAGGCGGCCAGTTGATGCGCGGCCGCCATCAGATGCCGGTGGCACAGCGCGACCGGGGCGCCGCCACGCCTGTACCGGATCACCGCGATGTCGTCGGGCTCCGGGCCGCGCGACCACGGCCGGTCCCGCACCTCGGGCAGCGCTCCCGTGCGGCTGCGGTCGAGGTCCCGCCAGCGGACCACGACCGGGCTCGGCTGACGCCTCACCCGCGGGCGGCCGACGGCGCCGGACGGCGCGGGGCGGGGCCCGGGGACGTCCACCGTCACCAGCACCTCGCAGCCCCACGCCTTGACGGTCTCGGCGTCCGGCTCGCGCGGCACCGCGACGACCACCGGCCCCGCCCGGCCCGCGAGGACGGCGCCCGCCGACCGGTGGTCCGCCGGATGCCACGGCACCAGGACCGCGCCGAGACGCCAGGCGGCCTGGCACAGCACGACCAGCTCCGGGCAGTCCGGCAGCAGCGTGAGCACCCAGGTGCCCCGCCGCACCCCCAGCCGTTCAAGAGCCGCCGCGACCCGCACCGTCGAGCGGCGCAGCGCGCGGTATCCGGTCCTGCGGCCGTGGTGGGACAGCGCCGTGCGGGACCCGAAGCGGCGGGCCGCGTCGTCCAGCAGCGCGGACAGCGGTACCCGGGGCACCGACAGGGACGGCGGCACCCCGTCCGCGTAGAACCGCAGACCCGGCTCGTCCTCGGGGCGTCGCGCGAACACGTCCGTCATGCACGGATGGTGCCGCAGCCCCCACCACCGCCTCTTGTGCGCGCACCCCGAACGTGTCGGTGCGGCCTTGTCAGCACGGTGACAAGACGTAGGGGGCCGCCGCCGGGTCTACCCGGCGTTCTGCGGACCGTCGCCGAACCGGGCCCTGCGGCGCAGCTTCGGCGGCCACTTGCGGGTGTCGCGCGGCTCCACGTAGGGCTCCTGCCCCTCCGGCAGCCCGCCGGAGATGGCGCGCTGCCGGGCCAGCTCCGCGTCGAATTCCAGGCCGAGCAGGATCGCCAGATTCGACAGCCACAGCCAGACCAGGAAGATGATGACGCCGGCCAGCGTGCCGTACGTCTTGTTGTACGAGCTGAACCCCGCCACGTACAGGGCGAACGCGCCCGAGGTCAGCAGCCACAGCAGCACCGCCACCACGCTGCCCGGGCTCAGCCAGCGGAAGCCGCCGCCACGGACGTTGGGCGCACGCCAGAACAGCAGCGCCACCATCAGCGCCACAAGGACCAGCAGCACCGGCCACTTCGCGATGTTCCAGGTGGTGACCGCGACGTCCCCGGCACCGATCGCCTCCCCGGCCCGGCGCGCCAGCGGCCCCGTGAACACGACGATCGTCGCGCTGACCGCGAGCAGCACCATCAACGTCACCGTCAGCGCCAGCCGCAGCGGTGTCACCTTCCACACCGGGCGGCCCTCGGGGAGGTCGTACACGGCGTTGGCGGTGCGGATGAACGCCCCGACGTAACCGGACGCCGACCAGATGGCCGCCACCAGGCTCACCACCGCGACGACCCCGCTCGAACCACCGGCGCCCTGGAGTTCCACGACGGCGTTGCCCAGCAGATCCCGTACCGGCCCCGGAGCGAGATGGCGCAGATTGTCGAGCACGCTCTTCGTCGCCGTCTCGCCGATGACGCCCAGCCCGGAGATCAGCACCAGCAGCGCGGGGAACAGCGACAGCACCCCGTAGTAGGTGAGGGAGGCGGCCTTGTCGGGCAGATCGTCGTCGATGAACTCCCTGGCCGTGCGGCGCACCACGGCCCACCACGAGCGGGCGGGCAGATCGGTCGGTTCACGCGGCTCCCGCGACCCCGACCGGTCTTCCCGCGCCTCGTCACTGTTCCGGTCACCGGTCATGGCGCCTCCTCGGGCTGCTGGGGCCGTTCTGCGCTCCGGGTGCCCCCGACGGCGCCGCGCACGCGTCGGCCGGCCCACGAGCGCCCCCGGTAGGGTCACCGTCATGGCGGACTGGGAGACAAGACCTGCTCAAGAGGCGGATGTCGAGACGATCGTCGAGCTGCGGGCCGTCGTGATGCGCCCCGATCTGGAGCGGCTCGGCCGCTTCGATCCGCACCGGGTGCGGCAGCGGTTCCGGGACGGTTTCGAGCCCGCGTACGCCTGGGTGATCGAGGTCGGCGGCGCGTTCGCCGGATGCGTCGCGCTGCGCCCGGCCGAGGACTGCCGCTGGCTGGAGCACTTCTTCCTCGCGCCCCACCTCCAGGGCAGCGGCATCGGCACGGCCGTCCTCACCCACCTCCTCGACCGCTGCGACCGGGACGGCGTCCCGGTCCGGCTGAACGTGTTGCAGGGCAGCCAGGCCCGACGCCTGTACGAACGGCTCGGATTCACCGTCGAGTCCGAGGACCCGGTGGACGTATTCATGGTGCGCAAGACGGCCTGAGGCGGTCAGGGCCGCAGATGGACGCCGAGCCCCGCGCGGCCCGGTGCGAGATCCGGGCGCAGCACCAGACCCTCGTCGTACCCGCCGCCCGCCTCGGCGCGGTACGCCAGGGGTTCCTCGTCGGGCAGCGTGCGCAGCCGCTCGCGCAGCGCGGCGGAGGTCCGGGCCGTGTCCGCCGGGTCGTGCCGGTCGGCGCCGTACACCACGAACGGCGCGAGCGGCGCCATCCCCGTGTACCAGAACGTGCCGTGCAGCAGCGGGAACAGCACCTCGTCCACGTGCCCGTGGATCCCGCGCGGCCCGAACCCGGACGGCCGGGCGCCCACCGACGTGACGACCAGCGCCCGCTTCCCGGCCAGGCCGCCGTCGCCGTAGCGGCGGGTGTGCCCGTCCGGCGCCTTCACCCCGAACCCGAGACCCTGCACCAGGACCCGGTCGAACCACCCCTTGAGGATGGCCGGCGGCCCGAACCACCACAGGGGGAAGTGCAGGACCACCACATCGGCCCGCGCCAGCTTCTCGATCTCCCCGCGGATGTCGGCACTCAACTCACCGCCCGCGTACGCGCGTTCCTGTGCGGCCCCGACGAACAGCCGCTCCCCGTCGGCGGGCGGGGGGCCGAAGTCGTCGGCGTCGAGCACCGCCTTCCACTTCATGGCGTACAGATCGGAGACCTCGTACGCGTGCCCGAGCCCGTCGAGGGTGCGGAGCGCGTCGGTCATCAAGGAGCCGTTGAGGGAGCGCTGTTCGGGATGGGCGAAGACCCAGAGGATGTTCATGCCTCCGATCGTGCGCGCCCGGCCCCGGGCCCGGTCAGTGGCCAGACGGCCATGAACCAAAAGAATCTGGCCAGTGCCGCCAAGGGGTCACCGCTCGTCCGGTGCCCGGCGCAGGACCACCTGGCGTTCCAGTTCCTGCCGGACCGCGGCGGGAAGCGTGCCGGTGCGGGGGAAGTCGATCAGCATCCGGGCCAGGCGGTCGGCCCGGACGCCGGTGCTCGCGGAGACCTCGCGCAGCGCGTCCAGGGCCTCGGCGGGCGTCATCCGGCCCATCGTGAGGATCACGCCGACGGCCTGGTCGATCCCGGCGTGCGAGGACATCTCGCGGCGCAGGTGGGCGATCTCGTCCTCCATCCGCGCCACGGTCGGCGCCGACGGCTCGGTGCCGTCGTCGGAGCCGGGCTGTGTGTCACGGGCGTCGGGCTGCAAGGCGCTACCTCCGGGGGCAAGGGGGGGGCGGGACGGAGAAAGGCGGGCGGAGGAGGCGTTGTTCAGCGGTCGGTCAGGGTGTGGAGCGGCGGCCGCCCGTAGGTGTCGCGGTAGAGCGTCGCGAAGCGGCCCGGGTGGTAGAAGCCCCAGCGGGCGGCGATGCCCGTGACCGTCACGCCCGTCGTCGGATCGGCGTCCCGCAGGTCGGCGTGCGCCCGCTCCAGACGGACCCGGCGCAGATGCGCGAGCGGCGTCGTGTCCAGGTGGCGGCGGAACGCGTACTGCAGGGCGCGGATGGTGACATGGGCCGCCGCGGCGATCTCCGCCACGGTGAGCGCCTCGTGCGCGTGCTCGTCGATGTGCGCGACGGCGCGGCGCAGCGTCGCCGAATGCGCGTCGTGGCGGTCCGTCCCGGTGGGCTCGGTGAGCGCCGTGTTCGGGAAGGCGGCCAGCACACTCGCGGCCAGGTGCTGGGCGGCCGTCGACACGATCAACGGCTCGGCCGCCGTGGCCGGATCGCCGAGCACGTGGTCGCGTACGTGGATGACGGTCCGCCGCAGATAGGAGGCCGCGGCGTCGGAGGTCGGCCGGTGGTCGAGCAGCCGGACGGGACCGGGGGCGGCCCGCGGATCGGTGGCGGCGACCCTGGTCAGCAGCTCCGGATCGAGCATGGTGATGTTGTAGCGGGCGGCGCAGATCCGCCCCTGGTAGGGCAGTTCGGGCGGCGCGAAGGAGACGACGTCGCCGGGGCCGAAGGCGTCCTCGACCTTCGCGAACCCGTGGTCCCGGATGGTGCCCTCGTGCACGAGACACAGACAGATCTTCTGCAACGGCGTCACGGCGTAGCTCATGTCGAAGTCGAGGTCGAGCTCGTCGACGGTCACGCCCGGCATCGCGTCACGCCGGATCCGGGCGCGGCCGGTCTCCGGGGTGCCGTTGCCGATCCGCATCCGCGCGTAGTTGCGCGAGAGGAAATCCTCCGTCACCTCGAGGTCGCTGCTGTCGAAGTGCAGGGTGTCCATGCCGCCTCTCCTCGTCCTCCACCGTGCCGTCTCGGCAGGAGAATATGACCGAGGGCGGCGCCACCGCCACGCGATCCCCCGAGCGGAGTCCTGTCCGCTTCGTTTTCTGGACAGCCCCGACCTGCGTCTTTCGTTTGCCGTGTCGTGTCGTGGGGCTCCGCTGGGCAGAGTTGTGCCCGTGGTGTGAACGGCACCACGACGAGGCGCGCGCAGGCGCGGGAACAGGAACGGAGGCGCGCTGCAAGGTGACGCGTCAGGACGACCGGTGTCCCAAGGCCACCGGACTGCAGGACGAGGTCCGTCAGCTGCAGCAGGCCATCGTTTCGCACAGCGTCGTCGACCAGGCGATCGGTGTGGTCATCGCCCTCGGCGGACTCACTCCCGAGCAGGGCTGGAGTGTGCTCCGAGAGGTCTCGCAGCATACGAACACGAAACTGCGGGAGATCGCCGAGCGGATCGTCGCCTGGACCGCCGGCGGTGAACTGCCCGACAGCGCGCGGCAGGCCCTCGACGCGGCGATGCTCCGCGCCCGGGACCCGGCGGAAGGCGATGGAGGCGACGGAGGCGACGGAGGCGACGGAGGCATGGAACGGTCCGGCTGACCCCCGTGCTCTCCCCGGCCGGGCTCAGCTCAGCTGCCGCCGCATCAGCGTCAGATCGAGCCACCTGCCGAACTTCGTGCCGACCTCCCGCAACGTCCCCGCGTGCGTGAAGCCGTGCCGCTCGTGCAGCCGGATCGACGCCGCGTTCCCCGCCTCGATCCCGGCGATCATGACGTGCAGCCCCGCCGCCTCCGCCGACGCGACGAGCGTGCCGAGCAGTGCGGATCCGACACCGCGGCCGTGGTTGCCCTCGGCGACGTACACCGAGTTCTCCACGGTGTGCCGGAACCCGGAGTAGTCCTTCCAGGGGCCGTAGACCCCGAACCCGACGACATCGCCCGCGCTGTCGGCCACGTACGCGGACCCGCGCCCCAGATGCGCGGCGAGCCAGGCCGCACCCTCCTCGCGGGACTGCGGCGTGTCCGTCCACAGCGCCGTGCCGTGCTCGATGGCGTGATTGCGGATGCCGAGGACGGCGTCCAGATCGGCCTCGTGCGCCGCGCGGACCTTCACGGACCCCGGCTGCGTCTCATATCGTAGATCCATGTCCAATATGATAGATCCCCTGGTGGAGCGGATCGGCGCCCGTATCCGCGCGGAGCGCGACCGGCGCGACTGGACCCTTGCGGAGCTCGCCGACGCCTCGGGCGTCTCGCGCGCCATGATCCACCGGATCGAGCGCGGCGAGAGCAATCCGACCGCCGTGGTGCTCGGCAAGCTGTCGGCCGCGTTCCGGCTGAGCGTGGCCACCCTGCTCGACCCGGACGGCACGGCGGAGGCCGAGCGCGTCCGGCGCGCCGAGGCGGCCCCGCGGTGGCTCGACCCGGAGACGGGGTACGCGCGGCGGCAGATCTCGGGCCCCGGGTTCCCCGCCGAGGTGGCCGAGGTCCGGCTGCCCGCCGGGGCCCGCGTGCCCTACCCCGCGGCCGCGTTCGCGTTCCACCGGCAGATCATCTGGGTGCTCGACGGCCGGCTCACCTTCCACGAGGGCGACACCGTGCACGAGCTGGCCGCGGGCGACACCGTCGAACTGGGCTCCCCGGCACCGTGCGTCTTCGTCAACTCCACCCCGAGCGAATGCCGTTACGCGGTCGTGCTCGTCCGGGACGAGACGCCGTGAGCCTGCCCCGCGGCGGCGTCGCGCTCCTCGGCTGCACCGCCGGGATCGCGCTCGCCAACAACTACGCCGTCCAGCCCGCGCTCGGAGACATCGCCCGCGACACCGGCACCTCGACGGCCGCCATCGGGCTCGTCACCACGGCCGCGCTCGCCGGCTGCATCGCGGGCTTCGCCTTCCTGCTGCCGCTCGTCGACCGCGCGGCGCCGCGCCGGCTCGTCACCGGACAGCTCCTGCTCCTGACCGCAGGACTGCTGCTCGCGGCGAGCGCCCGCGGTCTCGGGCCGCTGCTCGTCGCGTACGTCGTCGTGGGCGCCGGGGCGAGCGTCAGCGCGATGGCGTCGGCGATCGCGGGGCGAGGGGTGCCGGGGGAGCGGCGCGGTGCCGCCGTGGGGCTCGTCGCCGCCGGGATGTCCGCCGGGATCCTGCTCAGCCGGCTCATCGGCGGGGCGCTCGCCGATGCCGTCGGCTGGCGCGGGATGCTGCTCGTCTCCGCCGGGCTCGTGCTGGCCTGCGCGGGCGGCGCGTGGTGGCGGCTGCCGGACGAGCGGCCCGCGCCGCGGGGCGGCTATCTGGCGACGCTCGCCGAGCTGCCCGGACTGCTGCGCCGGTACCGCGCCCTGCGTCGGGCCGTCGTCCAGGGCAGCCTCTGGTACTTCGCCTTCAGCCTGGTCTGGGTGGCGCTCACGGTGCGGCTCGCGCAGCCCCCGTACGGGCTCGATGCCGCCGCCATCGGGCTCTACAGCCTCGCCGGGGCGCTGGGGTTCGCCGCGCTGCCGGTGGCCGGGCGGCTCGGTGACCGGTACTCGCCGCGCGCGGTGATCTGCGTGAGCATGGCGGTCGCCGCGGTGGGGGCGGGGGTGCTGTGCGCGGGGCTCGGGCGGCCGGTGCTCACCGGGGTGGGGCTCGCGCTGCTCGACGCGGGGTGCTTCACCGCGCAGGCCGCCAACCAGGCCCGGATCCTCGGGGTCGATCCGCGGCGGGGCGGGAGTCTCAGCGGGGTGTATCTGCTGCTGTACTTCTGCGCCGGAGCGGTGGGCTCCGCCGTGGCCGCGCCCCTGGTTTCCCGGGGTGGGTGGGGTGCGGCCTCTTTGGTGGTGCTGGGGGCGCTGGTGCTGGCCGGGGGGCTGGCGCTGGGGTGGCGGGACGCGTCCGCGTCTGCCGTTCCCGGGGGTCGTTCGGCGGGTGCGGCCCGGTGGGGCTTCGCGCGCAGTTCCCCGCGCCCCTGAAGCGAGCTGCGCTCGGTCAGGGGCGCGGGGAACTGCGCGCGAAGCCCCACCGGCCGTCAGCCGGGCGACGACCCGCTGCGTCACTTCTGAGCGCGGCGCGCTTCCTCTTCGGCGTGCTTCTTCTTGATGCGGACGTTTTCCTTGCGGACGTCGGCCTGCGTGGAGCGCTCCTTCTGGAGCCACTCGGGGTTCTCGGTCTTGAGGGACTCGATCTGCTCCGTGGTGAGGGCCTCGGTGACGCCGCCACGGGCCAGGCCCGCGATGGAGACGCCCAGCTTCTGCGCGACGACCGGGCGCGGGTGCGGGCCGTCGGCGCGCAGGGCGACGAGCCACTGCGGCGGGTCGGACTCCAGCGCGGCCAGTTCGGCGCGCGAGACGACGCCGTCCCGGAACTCGGCGGGGGTGGCATCGAGGTACACACCCAGCTTCTTCGCCGCGGTCGCGGGCTTCATGGTCTGGGTGCTCTGCTGCGAACTCATGAGGTCAAGGGTATCCAGCCGAACGGAGAGCCCCGACCACGCCGGGTAGCCTGGCCAGGTGACAGGCACGGAAGAAACCCCCGCACCGCCCGCGGCCCCCGGGTTCAGGCTCGCGTACGTTCCCGGCGCCACCCCCGCCAAGTGGGTGCGGATCTGGCGCGAGCGGCTGCCCGGCGTCCCGCTGGAGCTGGTCCCCGTGCCCGCCGCCGAGGTGGCCGACGTGCTGCGCGGCGGTGGCGCCGACGCCGGGCTGGTGCGGCTGCCCGTGGACCGTACGTTCTTCAGCGCGATCCCCCTGTACACGGAGACGACCGTCGTGCTGGTCCCGAAGGACCACGCTGTGGCCGCCGTCGAGGAGGTCACCCTGGCCGACCTCGCCGACGAGATCGTCCAGCACCCGCTCGACGACGTACTGGAGTGGGCGGAGCGCCCGCCGGGGCAGCCCGCGTTCGAACGGCCGGCCACCACGGCGGACGCCGTCGAGCTGGTCGCGGCGGGCGTCGGCCTGCTCGTCGTGCCGCAGTCCCTGGCCCGGCTGCACCACCGCCGCGACCTCACCTACCGCACGGTCACCGACGCGCCCGGCTCCAGCATCGGCCTCGCCTGGCCGGAGGAGCGGACCACCGACGAGGTCGAGGACCTCATCGGCATCGTGCGCGGCCGCACGGTCAACAGCTCCCGGGGCCGCACGCAGGCCGCTGCCGAGCGCCCGGCCAAGAAGGCCGCGGCACCGCGGAAGGGCGGCACCGGAAGGCAGCCGCAGAAGCAGGCGGCCAGTGGCCGCAAGCAGGGTGGAAAGCCCCAGGGCGGGAAGGCGCAGGGCGGCAAGCGGGGCAAGCCCCGCAAGCGGTCGTAGGGCGTTTTCCGAAAGGGGCGTCAGTGCGGCGCCCCGGCCCGCAGGCCGTCCATCACCAGATCGAGCAGGCGCCCCGCGCGTGCCTGCCAGTCGCCCCGCGGGTCGATCTGCCACAGGCCCGCTATGGCCAGCATGAAGTCGTCGGTGCTCACGCCGGGCCGGATCGTGCCGGCCTCCTCGTTCGCGGCGAGCAGGAGCGTGACCGCGTCCGTCAGCAGACCGTGCGCGATGGACTTGAAGGCGCCGGGGGCAGTCGTCGCCTCCCGCAGCGCGTTCGCCAGACCCGCCTTGGCCATCGCGTACTGGGCGAGCCGGTCCATCCACTCCCGCAGCGCCACCTCCGGCGCGCGGGCGCACAGCAACTGGGCGGCGGTGTCGGCGACCTGCTGTACCTCGTACCGGTACACCTCCAGGACCAGGGCCTCCCGGCTGGGGAAGTTGCGGTAGAACGTCCCCTGGCCGACACCCGCCTTCTTCGCGATCGCGCTCAGCGGCGCGTCGGCCGATCTGGTCAGCTCGGTGAGAGCCACCTCCAGGATGCGCTCGCGATTGCGCTGGGCGTCCGAGCGCAGCGGGGCCTGCTTGTCCGGGTGCACGCGTCCTCCTTCGGCCGTGGCTCGGAAACATCCTTGCTGGGCGGACAGTTGTCCACTACGGTCGATGACCGTAGAACGGACAGGTGTCCACTTAGGGTCACCATAGTGTCCCCGCGACGCACCCCCACCACCGAGGCGTCTCACCGAGACGTACGTCCACCGCCGCCCCCCTCCTGCGTACAGCGCCGATTCTCCTCGCACCAGAGCAACGCAACTGCGAAAGAAGGCTGTTCATGGCTCCGGCCGACAACTCCGCGTCCAGCACGATCACTCTGCACGTCAACGGGGAGAAGCACACCCTGCCCGTCGATCACCGCACCACCCTGCTCGACGCCCTGCGCGAGCGGCTCGATCTCACCGGCACCAAGAAGGGCTGCGACCAGGGGCAGTGCGGAGCCTGCACGGTGCTCGTGGACGGGCGCCGCGCGGTGTCCTGTCTCCAGCTCGCGGTCGCCGCCGAGGGGCGCGAGATCACCACCATCGAGGGCGTCGCCGAGGGCGACCGGCTGCACCCGGTGCAGGAGGCGTTCCTCGAACTCGACGGATACCAGTGCGGCTACTGCACCCCCGGCCAGATCTGCTCCGCGCTCGCCGTCCTGGAGGAGCACGCGGCGGGCTGGCCCAGCGCGGCCACCGGTGACGTACGCCCCGAGGCCGGTCCGCCACCGCTGACCCCGGAGGAGATCAGGGAACGGATGAGCGGGAACCTGTGCCGCTGCGGCGCCTACGGGTCGATCGTGCGCGCCGTCCAGCAGGCCGCCGAGACGAAGGAGCAGCTGGCATGAGGGAGTTCGGCTACGAGCGGGCGCTCGACGTGTCCGGTGCGGTGGCGGTGCTCGGCGCCGACCCCGAGGCACGCTTCCTCGGCGGCGGCACCAACCTCGTCGACCTGATGAAGGCGGGGATCGAGCGCCCCGCGCGCCTGGTCGACGTACGGGAACTGCCCCTGGACCGGATCGAGTCCACCCCCGACGGCGGGCTGCGGATCGGGGCCACCGTCACCAACAGCGACCTCGCCGCCCACCCCGAGGTGCGCCGTCGCTACCCCGCGCTGAGCCAGGCCGTGCTGGCCGGTGCCTCCGGGCAGCTGCGGAACATGGCGACCGTCGGCGGCAATCTGCTCCAGCGCACCCGCTGCGGCTACTTCACCGACGTCAGCAAGCCGTGCAACAAGCGCGTACCGGGCAGCGGTTGCCCCGCCGTCGAGGGCGAGCACCGCAACGCCGCCGTGTTCGGCGCGAGCGAGCACTGCGTGGCCGTGCACCCGTCCGACATGGGCGTCGCGCTCGCCGCCTTCGACGCGGTCGTCACGTACGAAACCGCCGAGGGGAGCGGGGAGTCGGCGCTCGCCGACTTCTATCTCGCCGTCGGCGACACCCCGCACCTGGAGACGGCCCTGCCGTCCGGCGCGCTCATCACCGGGGTGGTCCTGCCGCCCGCGCCCGTCGCCGCCCGCTCCCGCTACCGCAAGGTGCGCGAAAGGGCCTCGTACGCCTTCGCCATCGGCTCGGCGGCCGTCGCCCTCGACGTGCGGGACGGTGTCGTGCACGACGTGCGGCTCGCGTTCGGCGCCGTCGCCTCCCGGCCCTGGCGGGCCCGTACGGCCGAGCGGGCGCTGCTCGGCGGGCCCGCGACCGGCGAGGCGTTCGCCGCGGCGGCCGACGCCGAACTCGCGGCGGCGAGCCCGCTGTCGCAGAACGCGTACAAGGTGCCCCTGATGCGCAACCTCGTCGTGGCCATGCTCACCGAACTCACCGAACTCACCGGGCGCGACGGTTCCAGCGATTCCGACCAGGAGGCCGGCCGATGACCACCACAGCGACGACCAGCGGGCAGCGCTCGGTCGGGGCCGCGCGCACCCGCATCGAGGGACTGGAGAAGGTCACCGGCACCGCCCGGTACGCGAGCGAGCTGCCGTTCACCGAACTCGCCCACGGCTGGCTGGTGCTGTCGACGGTGGCGCGCGGCCGGATCCGGGAGATCGGCGACGCGGCGGTCTCGGCGATGCCCGGCGTCCTCGCCGTACTCCACCACGGCAACGCGCCACGGGTGTCGACCGACTACATCGGCCAGCTCGGCGCCCCCGACCCCATCCTCGGCGTCTTCCAGGACGGCCGGGTGCCGCACGCGGGCTGGCCCGTCGCGCTCGTCGTCGCCGAGACGTCCGAGCAGGCCAGGGAGGCCGCCGAGGCGCTCACCGTCGCGTACGACACCGAGCCGCACGACAGCGTGTTCCGCGCCGACCACCCGGCCGCCTACACGCCCGAGGCCCAGACCGAGACCAAGGGCGACCTGGAGGCCGAACTCGCCGCGTCCCAGGTGGTGTTCGACGCCACGTACACGACGCCCGAGCAGCACCACAGCGCCATGGAGCCGCACGCGTGCACCGCGCGCTGGGAGGACGGGCGCCTGGAGGTCGTCGACTCCAACCAGGGCAGCATGTGGGTCGCCGACGAACTGGCCAAGCTGTTCTCGCTCGACCTGTCGGCCGTGCGGGTCCGCTCCGAGCACGTCGGCGGCGCCTTCGGCTCCAAGGGCGTGCGGGCCCACCACGTCGCCGCCGTGATGGCCGCGACCCAGCTCCAGCGCCCGGTCCGCGTCTCCATGACACGCCGTCAGGTCTTCGCCGCCACCGGCTACCGCAGCCCGACCTCCCAGCGCGTACGGCTCGGCGCCGCGCCCGACGGCCGGCTGCGCGCCTTCGGCCATGAAGCCACCAGCATGACCTCGAACGTGAAGGAGTTCATCGAGTCGAGCGCCGGCTACGGGCGCGCGATGTACGCGGCCGACGCGCACCACACCGTGCACCGGGTGGTGCCGGTGGACGTGCCGACGCCGACGTTCATGCGGGCGCCGGGCGAGGCACCCGGCTCGTTCGCCGTGGAGTGCGCGCTCGACGAACTCGCCGAGAAGCTCGGCGTGGACCCGATCGCGCTGCGCGTGCGCAACGAACCCGAGGTCGGCCCGGTCTCCGGCCTGCCGTTCAGCAGCCGCAACCTGCTGGCCTGCTTCGACGAGGGCGCGCGCCGCTTCGGCTGGGCCGGGCGCGATCCACGGCCCAGGACGCGCCGCGACGGGCGCTGGCTGATCGGCACCGGCGTCTCCGCGTCGACCTTCCCCTCCGGGGTCGCCCCGTCCACCGCGTCGGTCACCGCCGAGCAGGACGGCACCTTCACCGTCCGGATCACCGCGTCCGACGTCGGCACGGGCGCGCGCACGGCCCTGTCGTCGATCGCCGCCGACGCGCTGGACGTGACGCCCGACCGGGTCCATGTCCGCATCGCCGACAGCGACTTCGGGCCCGCCTGGGTCTCCGGCGGCTCGATGGGCACCCGCTCCTGGGGCTGGGCCGTCATGGCGGCCGCCCGCGAACTGCGCGAGACGCTGCCGCTCGCGCCGGGGGAGATCCCGGAGGGCGGCATCACGGTCCGTACGGACACCGCGAGCCTCGTGGCCGAACTGGCGCAGAAGGAACGGCACTCGTTCGGCGCCCAGTTCGCCGAGGTCGCCGTCGACGTCACCACCGGCGAGGTCCGCGTACGCCGACTCCTCGGGGTCTTCGCGGCGGGCCGCATCATCAACCCCCTCACCGCGCGCAGCCAGTTGACCGGAGGTATGACCTGGGGCATCTCCATGGCGCTGCACGAGGAGGCGGTGCGCGACGAGACGTCCGGCGGCCACGTCGGGGCGGACTTCGCCGGCTACCACTTCGCCGCCAACGCCGACATCCCCGCCATCGAGGCCGACTGGGTCGACGACCCGGACCCGACCGACCCCGTCGGCATCAAGGGCATCGGCGAGATCGGCATCGTCGGCACCGCCGCGGCGATCGCCAACGCGGTGTGGCACGCGACCGGCGTCCGCCACCGCGATCTGCCGCTGCGCCCCGACCGGATCCTCGACGGTGAATCGCGGGCCGCGGACCGGGAAGGGCCGCATGCTTGACCTGGCCGCCGAACTGGCCGATTGGGTCGCCCAGGGACGGGAGTTCGCCGTCGCCACCGTCGTCTCGGTGAGCGGCAGCGCACCCCGTCCGCCGGGCGCGGCCCTCGCCGTCGACACCGCGGGCGAGGTCATCGGCTCGGTCTCCGGCGGCTGCGTCGAGGGCGCCGTCTACGAGCTGTGCGAGCAGGCCCTCGCGGACGGCGTGCCGGTCCGCGAGAGCTTCGGGTACAGCGACGACGACGCGTTCGCGGTGGGCCTGTCCTGCGGGGGAGTCGTCGAGGTCCACGTCGTCCCCGTACGCACCGGCTCGCCGTCCCGTACGACGGTGGAGGCGGCCCTCGCGCTCGCGGCGCGCGGCGAGGCGGTGGCCCTCGCCCGGGTCCTCGACGGGCCCGCGCCGCTCGTCGACTCCGGCGGGCTGCTCCTCGTACGTCCCGACGGCTCGGCGGAAGGGGCCCTCGGCTCGGCCGACGACGCCGGGCTCGCCGCGCAGGCCCGGGCCCTCCTCGACCTCGGGCGCACCGGCGTCTGCGCGGTCCCGGAGAGCTCGGCGCGCTGCGGCGCGGACGTCACCCTGTTCGTCGAGTCGAGCGTGCCGCCCGCGCGGATGATCGTGTTCGGCGCCGTCGACTTCGCCGGGGCGCTGGTGCGGGTCGGCAAGCTGCTCGGGTTCCACGTGACCTTGTGCGACGCGCGCCCGGTGTTCGCGACGCGCGCCCGCTTCCCGGAGGCCGACGAGGTCGTCGTGGAGTGGCCCGACCGCTATCTGCGGGCCACCGCCACCGACGAGCGGACGGTGCTGTGCGTACTCACGCACGACGCCAAGTTCGACGTGCCGCTCCTGGAGGTGGCGCTGCGGCTGCCCGCGGCGTACGTCGGCGCGATGGGCTCCCGGCGCACCCACGCGGACCGCTCGCAGCGGCTGCGCGAGGCGGGCGTGACCCCGCGCGAACTGTCCCGTCTGCGCTCACCGATCGGCCTCGACCTCGGGGGCCGCACCCCCGAGGAGACCGCCATGTCCATCGGCGCGGAGATCGTGGCGGTGCGGCGGGGCGGGAGCGGGGCTCCGCTGGCCGAGGGGGACGGCGCGATCCACGCCGGGTGAGAGCGGCACGGAGTGAGGGCCGCACGAAAGGCGTGCGGCCCTGCTCCCCGCCCGGTCAGGCGCCCACCGTGCCGTCGACGCCCTCGCGCAGGAAGTCGGCGTGCCCGTTGTGACGGCCGTACTCCAGGAGGACGTGCACCATCACCATCCGCAGCGATACGTCCTCGCCCCAGCGCGGCTGATGCCCGGCGACGTCCAGGGACGCGGCCTCCCGCTCGATCCGCCGGGAGGTCTCCACCTCGGCCCGCCACGCGGTGAACGCCTCGGCGCGGGTCGACGTGCTCGCGTCGTACGCCGCCTGGAAGTCGATCTCGTCGGACCAGACCATCGGCGCGTCATGGTCCTCGAACACCCGCCGGAACCAGGCGCGCTCCACCTCCGCCATGTGCCGCACCAGACCGAGCAGCGACAGCGTGGACGGTGCCATCGACTGCTTCCGCAGCTCCTCGTCGGTCAGGCCCTCGCACTTCATGGCGAGGGTCTCCCGGTGGTAGTCGAGGAAGGCGCGCAGCGTCTCGCGTTCCGTACCGAAGTGCGGGGGCCCTACCCGGGTGTCGGTGGTCATGGGATGTCCTTCGTGGTGAGACCTGACGTCGTACGCGCGTCCGGTGACCGTACCGGGTACGGTGCGCGGGGTGTGCGGGGCGGGTCGGCCGAGGTGAGAGGGGCGCGTGACGATGCTGGCTTCGGAGGTGGCGCGGGCGGTGCCCGCGGCGAAGGCGATCGCCTCGTCACTCGGCCTGGCGGCCGACGACGCGATCGTGCTCCAGAACTCGAACAAGCTCACGCTGCGCCTGCTGCCGGGCGACGTCCTGGCCCGGGTGGCGCCGGAGACGGACCACGTCGCCCGGTTCGAGATCGAGCTGGCGCGACGGCTCACCGAGGCCGGCTGCCCGGTGGCCGCCCTCGACCCCAGAGTGGCGCCGGACGTCCACGAGCGGGACGGCTTCGCGGTGACCCTGTGGACCCACTACGCGTCCGTGGCGCCGGGAGAGATCGGAGACGCCGAGTACGCGGTCGCGCTGAAGAAGCTCCACACCGGAATGCGTCAACTCGACGTCCCTGCGCCCCACTTCACCGAACGAGTCGCGCAGGCCCGCGGCCTCGTCGCCGACCGCGACCGCACTCCCGCGCTCGGCGACGCGGACCGGCGGCTGCTCGCCGACACCCTGGACGAGCGGTGCCGGGCGATCACTGGGCGCGGCGGCCCCGAGCAACTGCTGCACGGCGAGCCGCACCCGGGCAACCTCCTCGCCACCCGGCACGGCCCGCTCTTCATCGACCTGGAGACGGTGTGCCGGGGGCCGGTCGAGTTCGACCTCGCCCATGCCCCCGACGCCGTCGCCGCCCACTGTTCGGGCATCGATCCCGACCTGCTGCACGACTGCCGGATCCTGGTGCTCGCGATCATCACGACGTGGCGCTGGGATCGGGACGACCAGTTGCCGGACGGGCATCGTCTGGGCAGGGAGTGGCTGGACCGGATCCGGGCCGAGGGCCCGAGCGCGTAGACAGACCGCTGTCGCGCGCCTATCGGGCGAAGTTGGCGGCGATGCGTTGCTGGATGTAGTCGCCGCCGGTGATCGGCGGATAGCGCCGCTCGGGCCCCTCGATCACCGCGTCACGGTCGGCCTGCGCGAAGAACGCGATGCTGTAGCGCGCCGACCGGTCGTCGTCGGGCCCCGGCGACTTCACCCGGTGGAAGTTGGACGGCAGCCGGTCGTCGCTCCACCGCATCAGCATGTCGCCGATGTTGCACGTGATGACGCCGTCGGCTGGCTCCACCGGAGTCCACTCCTGGGCCTCGGCCTCCTTGCCGGGGCACACCTGGAGACCGCCCTGCCCGTCGCGCTGGAACAGCAGCGTCAGACAGTCGAAGTCGGTGTGCGCGCCCGCCCGCCACACGTCCGCGGGGATCTCGGCGTCGTCGGGAACGGCGAAGTAGTGCAGCATCCGCAGCGTCGACTGGTACTGCGCGCTCTCCGGGTCGTGGGCCCGCGCGAAGAATCCCTCGGGCAGCGCCAGCCTGTCGGCGAAGCAGCCCAGGACGCGCATCGCGAGGTCCCGGCAGCGCGCCTCGAAGGCGAGGGTGCGCTCCTGGAAGCCGGGCAGTGCGTCGTCCGGCCACAGTCCCTCCATGTGCGGCCGGGTGACCTGGTACGACTCCTTCTGGTCCGGTGTCCCCACCGACGGCCGGACCTGGGTCATCGACTCCCAGCCGGAGTTGAGCCCCTTCTTCAGTCCGTGCCGCGCCTTGGTGTCCTCCGGCAGCCCGAAGAACCCCGCGGCGTCGGCGAACGCGCCGTCCACGACGGGCTGTTCGATGCCGTGGTTCACGAGCTGGAAGAAGCCGATGTCGGTCGCGGCCGCCCACAGCTCCTCGGTGATCTCGGCCCTGCGGGCGTCGAAGTCGGTGAGGTCGATCCGGCGGATCTCCCGGTCGGAGGTCTCCGTCCCGGCCCCGCCCATCCGGGTTTCCTTGTCCAACTCGGCCAGCTGGTACGTGGTGTTGGTCATCGCGGTTTTCGCTCCTGAGGAGTGAGGTCCCACGGGATGCAGTCACCGCCCCTGCGATCCCCACCACGGACGCACAGAGGTCCGCGGGCACGGTCACGGCGGACCCCGTCCGGGCCCGGCGCCGTGGGCTGGCACGGTCCCCGGTGAACCGGGGCCGTGCGCGATGCCCTCACCTTGCCGGGCCCGTGTTTCGTCGCGGGATCCTGTTGTTACGCGGCCGTAAAGGTGAGCCCGGCGGCCAGCTCCCGCCCGGGCAGCCGCACATGCTCGCCGTCCTCGACCAGCACCTCGCCGCCGACCAGCACGGCGGCCACGGTCCTGCTGCCGGCGCAGGTCAGCAGGGTTGCCCCCGGATCGCGGACGGGGAGGCAGGCGTAGTCCCGGTCGAAGCGGTGCAGCACCAGATCCGCCTGCATGCCCACCTGCACCCCGTCGGGCCGCTCCTCCAGGCCGAGGACGCGGTTGGCGCCGTTCGCGGCCAGGGCGAACATCTCGGGGAATCCGAGGAGGTCGGCCTTGCGGTGCGCGGCCCGCTGCAGATACGCGCCGATGCGCAGTGCCTCCAGCATGTCCTGCGTGTCGTTGCTCGCGGCGCCGTCCACCCCGAGCCCGACCCGCAGCCCCGCCTCCAGCATCTCCGGCACCGGGGCGATGCCGGAGCCGAGCCGCATGTTGGAGAGCGGGTTGTAGGAGACGCCGACCCCGTTCCTGGCCAGCGTCGCGCGGCCCGCCGCGTCCAGCTCCACGCAGTGCACGGCCAGCAGCCGCTCCCACAGGAACCCGGCCCGTTCCAGATACTCGACGGCGCCGGTCCCCGCATGCTCGCGGCACATCACGTCGTCGGTCGTCGTCTCCAACAGGTGCAGGGAGACCGGCAGTTCGCGCTCGTCGGCGTACGCGCGCACCGCCGCCATGCCCTCCGGGGTCAGACAGCGCGGATTGGGCACGGCCACCCCGACCGCCACCCGGCTGCCGCGCGCCGCCCCGATCAGCTCGTCCGTGTGGGCGAGGGCCTCCTTCAGCGGCTGCATCAGGCGCGGGTCGAAGCCCCACTTGCGGCTGCCGTCGGCCCGGTCGGCTACCCCGCGGCACAGCACGGCCCGCACCCCGCTGTCCCGCAGGGCCCGCAGCACCGCGTCGTGCACCTCGGGGGAGGGGTGCGGCCACATGTGCTCGACGAGCGTGGTCGTACCGCTGCGCAGGGCCTCGGCCGCGGCGGCGGCAGCGGTCCAGTACGCGCGCTCGGGCGTCAGCCGTGCCGCCTCCTCGCCGACGGCGCTCAGCCACGACAGCAGCGGCAGCCCCTCACCGATGCCGCGCAGCCCGGCCTGGAAGAGATGGGTGTGCGTGTTGACGAGACCGGGCGTCAGATGGGCGCCGGATCCGTCCAGGACCCGCTCCCCGTGCGGCAGTTCACCCTTCGGTACGAGGGCGTGGACGCGGCCGTCGACGAGGTGGACGTCCATCGCGGCGTGCCAGGTGCCGCCGCTGAAGACGGTGACGTCGGAGATCGTGTCGGGGGTCATCGCGCGGATTCCTTCCGGAGGCGGAGCGGGCGGCCGGGAGTGTGGTGGAACAGCAGGTTGAGGAGGAAGGCGACGATCCCGGTGACGGCGATGCCGCTGTCCAGGACCGTGCGCGCGTACGAGGGCAGCGGCGCGTAGAAGTCGGGGGCGCCGACCGGGATCATGCCGAGCCCGAACGCGAGCGCCACGGTCAGCAGATTGCGGGAGTCCGTGAGGTCGGCCCTGGAGACGATCCGCAGTCCGACCGCGCCGACCGTGCCGAACATGACCAGCGACACCCCGCCGAGCACCGGCCCCGGCACGGCCGCCACGGCCGCGCCGAGCACCGGGACGAGGGCCAGGACGACCATGAGCGCCCCGGACAGCGCCACGACATGGCGGCTCCTCACCCGCGTCACGCTGACCAGGCCCACCGACTGCCCGAACGTCACGATCGGGAAGGAGGACAGGGCGCCCGAGACCACGGTCGCCGCGCCGTCCGCGCGCAGGGCTCGCACCACGGTCGGCGCGTCGTCGCCGCGCCCCACGATCTGCCCGACGGCGAGGGTGTCACCGACCGACTCGACCATGTTCACCAGCTGCACGACGAGCATCGCGGCGATCGCGGGCACCACGAAGGTCGGCGCCCCGAACGCGGCGGGTTCGGGGACCGTGACGGCGTCCGCCCCGGTCACCCCCGAGCCGTCGAACAGGCCCAGCGGCACGGCCAGTACGGTTCCCGCGGCCATCGCGACGAGCACCGAGAACCGGGCGACGGCGGGCGGCGCGAGCCGCTCGACGAGCACGACCAGGACGACGGTCACGGCGGCGAGCGCGAGCCCCTTGCCGCCGCCCCCGCCGCCGGTCACGAGCCCGGCCGCGGACGGCACGAGCGAGAACCCGATCACGGCGATGACCGTCCCCGTCACCAGCGGCGGGAACAGGTGCAGACAGCGCCCGAACCACGGCGCGACCGCCAGCGTCACCAGACCCGACACGATGGTCGCGCCGAACACCGCGGCGAGCCCGTGCTCCTGCCCGATGAGCACCGCCGGGGTGATGGCCGTGAACGTCGACCCCATGACCAGGGGAAGGCGCGCCCCGGCGAAGCCCTTGACCCCCAGCGACTGGAGCAGCGTCGCGAGACCGCTCACCAGCAGGTTGGCGGTGATGAGAAGCCGTATCCGGTCCTCGGGCAGATGCAGCGCGGTGCCCACGAGCAGCGGCATCGTGGCCATGCCCGCGTAGGCGACGAGCAGGTGCTGAAGGCTGAGCGGGATCAGCCGGCGCAGCGGCGGCTGTGCGTCCACGGGGTGCGGGCCCTGCTCGGGTGCGACGGCTTCGGTGTCGGCGGGGGCATCGGTGCGCGCGGAGACAGCCATCGTTCCTCCCTGAAAGCTCGGTGGAAGACGGCTGGTTAGCGTCCGGGGCGATGAACGGCCGGACGCGCACCGGCCGTTGCAGCCATGACCGGTGTGCGGGTGACGGTAGGCAGCGGGTGTTTCGGACGCGTTGCCGTCAGGAAACCGCCACCGACCGCACACCTCTCGGCCGTGCCCTCACACGTGCGCAGATTGGTCCAGACCCATTGACGAAAGGTCTGGACCTGCTTAGCGTGCGACATGCTCGCGACACCCCACCACTGTCCAGCGAGAACCAGGGAGCCCCCATGTCACCGCGCCCTCGCACCGCCCGCCTCCTCGCCGCCGCCCTCACCGCGGCCGCGACCGTCACCACCCTCCTCGTCACCGCACCGGCCGCCCCCGCCGCCGACACCTGCGCCACGAAGCCGAGACCGTCCGGCAAGGTCCTCCAGGGCTACTGGGAGAACTGGGACGGCGCCGCCAACGGCGTCCACCCGCCCTTCGGCTGGACCCCCCTCACCGACCCCGCGATCGCCCAGCACGGCTACAACGTCATCAACGCCGCCTTCCCCGTGATCCGCTCCGACGGCACGGCGCTCTGGGAGGACGGCATGGACACGGGGGTGAAGGTCGCGACCCCGGCCGAGATGTGCCAGGCCAAGGACGCGGGCCAGACCGTCCTGATGTCGATCGGCGGCGCGACGGCCGGGATCGACCTCAACTCCACGGCGGTCGCGGACCGTTTCGTCGAGACGATCGTCCCGATCCTGAAGCAGTACAACTTCGACGGCATCGACATCGACATCGAGACCGGCCTCACCGGCAGCGGCAGCATCTCCCAGCTGTCCACGTCCCAGTCCAACCTGATCCGGATCATCGACGGCATCCTGGCGCAGATGCCGGCCGGGTTCGGCCTGACGATGGCCCCCGAGACCGCCTATGTCACCGGCGGCAGCGTCACGTACGGCTCGATCTGGGGCGCGTACCTCCCGATCATCAAGAAGTACGCGGACAACGGCCGCCTGTGGTGGCTCAACATGCAGTACTACAACGGCTCGATGTACGGCTGCTCCGGCGACTCCTACTCCGCCGGAACGGTAGAGGGCTTCACCGCCCAGACCAGCTGCCTCAACCAGGGCCTCGTCGTCCAGGGCACGACCATCAAGGTGCCCTACGACAAGCAGGTGCCGGGACTTCCCGCCCAAGCGGGCGCCGGCGGCGGCTACATGACGACCGGTCAGGTGGCCCAGGCCTGGAACACGTACGGCGGGGCGCTGAAGGGTCTGATGACCTGGTCGATCAACTGGGACGGGTCGAAGGGCTGGACCTTCGGCGACAACGTGAAGGGTCTCTAGCCGCCGGTCCCCGCCGCCTCGCTCCGGCGCACGCGCCGCGTCATCACGGCGGCGGGGACGGCGACCGCCAGGAGGACCGGCGTCGCGGCCAGGATCCCGAACCAGAGGAAGAGGGCGAGGTAGCCGTAGGCGCCGGATCCGCCGCGCGTGTCCGCGTCGGCCTGCGAGACGAGGACGCCGCTGATCACGGCGGCGACCGCCATGACGCCGCCGACGGTGAGCGCGGACCGCGTGAGGAGGGTGGCCCGCCGCCGGTAGCCGTCACTGATCTCCTGGCCGACGGGTGGCGCGTACCCCCACCGCGGACCGGTCCTCGGTGCCGGGCGATGGGCCGGCCTCTGGTCAGACATGAGGCCCAGTTCTACTGTGCGCGACCCCGCGTCCGCCACTTGAACGGCGCGAGTGCACATTCCCTGATGGTGGGTCAACTCCCTTATGAGTCAACGCCGGTGACCGCGGCGCCCGTCGGACCGTCGGCGTCCGGCGCGGGGTCGGCCGGGCCGAGCGGCTCGCCCTCCCACAGCACGCAGCGCCACCCGGTCTCGGGGGAGCCGTCGAGGACGACGACGCCGGTGTTGGAGAGGGGGTGGGACGCCGAGTGGGCGACGTCGATGTTGGTGGCCCGGGCCGCCACCCAGGTGCGGATGGCCGCGCCGTGGCTGACCATCGCCACCGTCCCCGCCCCGGAGCCGGCCGCCTCGGCGACGACGGCGTCGAAGCGGCCGAGGGCCTCGGTGCCGTTCTCCGCGCCCGGCATCCGCCGCTCGACGTCACCGGCCGCCCAGGCGAACGCGGTCGTCATGTAGATGCCCGCGGCCTCGTCGTCGCCGCGCATCTCCAGCTCACCGGCGATCAGCTCCCGCAGCCCCTCGCGCACGACGGGCTCCAGGCCCCTGGCCTCGGCCAGCGGCGCGGCGGTGAGCTGGGTGCGCAGCAGCGTGGAGACGTACAGCGCGTCGATCTCCTCGCCCGCCAGGGCCTCGGGCAGCGCGGCGGCCTGCTCCAGGCCGAGCGGGGTGAGGCCGGGGCCGGGCACCGCGGTGTCCAGGAGGTGCTTCAGGTTGGACGGGGTCTGGCCGTGGCGGATGAGGATCAGACGCATGTGGGGCGGGCCTCCAGGTCTCCGGGGATGTCCAGTGCAACCTCTCCACTGTGCCACCCGCCGAGCCGGACCGGCCCGCCCCCTGTCCTGCGCAGCAGGTGTTACTTGTCGCCCTCGCGCATCGGCACCCGCACCCCGCGCGCGTCGGCGACCTCGGCCGCGTGCTCGTAACCGGCGTCGACATGCCGGATGACACCCATCGCCGGGTCGTTGGTGAGCACCCGCTCGATCTTGCGGGCGGCCAGCTCGGTGCCGTCGGCGACGCAGACCTGACCGGCGTGGATGGAGCGGCCCATGCCGACGCCGCCACCGTGGTGCAGGGAGACCCAGGAGGCGCCCGACGCGGTGTTGACCAGCGCGTTCAGCAGCGGCCAGTCGGCGATCGCGTCCGAGCCGTCCTTCATGGCCTCGGTCTCGCGGTACGGGGAGGCCACCGAACCCGAGTCGAGGTGGTCGCGGCCGATGGCCACGGGAGCCGACAGTTCGCCGCTCGCCACCATCTCGTTGAACTTCAGGCCCGCGAGGTGGCGCTCGCCGTAGCCCAGCCAGCAGATACGGGCCGGCAGGCCCTCGAAGGAGATCCGCTCGGCGGCCATGTCCAGCCAGCGGTGCAGGTGCTTGTTCTCCGGGAACAGCTCCTTGATCGCCTTGTCCGTCTTGGCGATGTCCTCCGGGTCGCCGGACAGCGCGGCCCAGCGGAACGGGCCGAGGCCCTCCTCGAACAGCGGCCGGATGTGCGCGGGCACGAAGCCGGGGAAGTCGAAGGCCCGCTCGCAGCCGGCCTTGCGGGCCTCGTCGCGGATCGAGTTTCCGTAGTCGAAGACCTCCTTGCCCTGGTCGAGGAAGCCGACCATGGCCTCCACGTGCAGGCGCATCGACTGCCGGGCCTTCTCGGTGAACCCGGCCGGGTCCGCCTCGCGCTCCTTGTCCCAGTCCTCGACCGAGATGCCGACGGGCAGATAGGCGAGCGGGTCGTGGGCCGAGGTCTGGTCGGTGACGATGTCGATCGGTGCGCCGCGGCGCAGCAGCTCCGGGAAGACCTCGGCGGCGTTGCCGACGACGCCGATGGACAGGCCGCGGCGCTCGTCGCGGGCCTTGACCGCCAGCTCCAGGGCGTGGTCGAGGTTGTCGGCCTTCACGTCCAGGTAGCGGGTGCCGATGCGGCGGTCGACGCGCGACTCGTCGACGTCGACGCAGATCGCGACGCCCTCGTTCATCGTCACGGCGAGCGGCTGGGCGCCGCCCATGCCGCCGAGACCGGCGGTCAGCGTGATCGTCCCGGCGAGGGTGCCGTCGAACTTCTTGCGGGCGACGGCGCCGAAGGTCTCGTACGTGCCCTGGACGATGCCCTGCGAGCCGATGTAGATCCACGACCCGGCCGTCATCTGGCCGTACATGGTCAGGCCCTCGGCCTCCAGCTTGCGGAACTCCTCCCAGTTGGCCCAGTCGCCCACGAGGTTGGAGTTGGCGAGCAGCACGCGCGGCGCCCACTCGTTCGTGCGCAGCACGCCGACCGGCTTGCCCGACTGCACGAGCAGCGTCTCGTCGTCCTTCAGCGTCTTCAGGGTGCGCACGATCGCGTCGTACGCGTCCCAGGACCGGGCCGCCTTGCCGGTGCCGCCGTAGACGACGAGCTTGTCCGGGTGCTCGGCGACCTCGCCGTCGAGGTTGTTCATGAGCATCCGCAGGGCGCCCTCCTGCTGCCAGCCGAGGGTGTTCAGCTCGGTGCCGCGCGGGGCGCGTACCGGACGAGGCTGCGCCCCGGAGGGGCTCTCCTGAGGGTGGTGGCGGGTGACGGGCGGGAGGGGGCCGGAGCCGGTCATGAGACCTCCAGAAGAGCCGGTGTTCCCGACGGTACGGGGCGCCGGCGGGGAACGGGTGGATCACCGCCCCGGACGGGGAACGGTTCGTGCTCTGCCATCACAGAAGAAGGGGGACTCCCGGACCAGTGCGCCGGGGAAGATGTCTCGGATCCGAGACTGCTTCGCCCGGCGGGCCCGTCGGGGCTCAGGCGGGGGAGTGGCCGAGCATCGCCGCGGTGAGCCGGGCCGCCGCGCGCCGCAGCCGTTCCGCGATCTCCTCCACCGAGTGGCGCCCCGCCGCCTGCCGCCAGGTCGTGGACAGCGCGGCGACGGGCTGCCCGAGGTGGTCGAAGGCGGGCACCGCGAGCGACCGCATCCCCTCCGTCACCAGGCCGACCTCCTCCGACCAGCCCCGCTCCCGCTCGTCGGCGAGGCCGCGCCGCAGCTCGGCGGGGGTGCGCGGGCCCCGGCCCGTACGGGTGATCAGCGGCCCGGTGGGGAACAGCGCGCGGACCTGGGCGGGCGAGGAGTGGGCGAGCAGGGCGCGGCCGTTCGCCGTCAGGTGGGCGGGCAGCCGGACACCGACATCGGTCACGAGGTCCGGCGCGGGCTCCGGCGTGTGCGAGGCCGACGGCAGCTCCTTGAGCAGATAGACGCTCTCCGCCCCGTGCAGCACCCCGAGGTGCACCGGCTGGCCCAGCTCCCTGGCGAGCGTGCGCACGAGCGGGCGGGCCAGCCGCTCCAGGGGCTCGTGCCGCAGATAGGCCGAGCCGACCTCGAAGGCCGAGACCCCGAGCCCGTAGAGCTGTCCCTCCGGGATGTACGTGACGAAGCCGCGGTCCACCAGCACGGTGAGGATGTGGTAGACGCTGGAGCGCGGGATCCCCAGGTCGGCGGCGAGCGCCGGTGCGCGGACCGGACCCGGCCGGCCGGACAGATGGAGCAGGATGTCCAGGGCGCGGCCGACGGCCGGAGAGGCGCTGGTGGGCATGGGGGCGACCCTACGCCGGGCGGCGACGATCGCGGAAACCTCAGATGGGCGGCGCGCCGGTCCGCGTAGCGTGCGGGCGTGGAACTCTTCTCACGTACCTGGACCGACCTGCTCGCGGCGGTCGCGGAGCTGACGGACGAGGACTTCGCGCGGCCGTCCGGCTGTGCCGGCTGGCTCGTCCGCGACCTGGTCTGCCATCTCGTCATCGACGCGCAGGACGTACTGATCACCCTGGTGACCCCCGCGGACACCGCTCCGACCCGGGACGCGGTGACCTACTGGACCATCGACGACCACCGGCCCGGCGAGGACGATCCCCTCGCCGCGCTCACGGTCCGGCTCGCCGCCGCCTACGAGGACCCGGGCCTGCTCCGGTTCCACCTCGACGACGTCGGCTCCGCCGCCGGACGCGCCGCGCGGCTCGTGGACCCGGCGCTGCGGGTCGCCACCCGCGACGAGGTGCTGACCGCGGGCGACTACCTCGACGCCTACGTGCTGGAGTGGACGCTGCACCACCTCGACCTGATCGCCGACCTCCCCGACGCGCCCCGGCCCTCGGCCGAAGGGCTGCGCCGCGCACGGGAGTTGCTGGAGGCGGTCGCGGGCGCGGCGCTGCCCGCCGCGTTCTCCGACACGGACGCCCTCCTGCTCGGCACCGGGCGCCGCGCGCCGGACGCGGCGGAGCGGGCGGCGCTGGGGGAGGTGGTGGACCGGCTGCCGGTGCTGCTCGGTTGAGAGGGGCCGTGGCCGTCGTGGCGCGGGCGCGCCGATCCGTCCTGACGTCCTTTCAACCGGCCTTCCTGTGTCGCTCTCTGGCATCAACAACGCGTAAAGATTGCCGGAATCCGGCAATGCGCGAAACCCCTGTCCCAGGACAGGATGACCACGGCAGAAACGGGGGCCGGACCCCGGTGCCGCGGCTCGGAAACGAGGCGTGGCACCGGGGCGGAGCCGAGCACGGGGTGAGGGGGGCGTAGGAATGGGGGAGTTCCTCACGGCCGGCTTCGGGACGGACGCGGGCAGGCGCACGGCGCGCCCGACGGACCGTATCGCTCCCGACGAACCCGGGCCGTCGTCGCACGGCTCCGGCGCGATCACTCACCCGGCCTCCGCCTAGGCGGTCCGGGCGCCGGCAGGAGTGTGCGGCACGGCCGCCTCCGACCGCGTTCTCTCATCTTCTTCTCGGGGTGCGATCCGCCCCCGGATCCAAAGGATTCCACCATGGATGCCACCACCGTGGGCATCGGCGTGTCCGTCGTCGCTGTCCTTCTCGTCCTCGCCGTCATGCTGCTGGTGTTCACCAGACTCTTCCGGAAGGTGGAGCAGGGCAAGGCGCTCATCGTCTCCAAGATGCGCAAGGTGGACGTCACCTTCACCGGGCAGGTCGTGCTGCCCGTCCTGCACAAGGCCGAGGTCATGGACATCTCGGTGAAGGTCATCGAGATCACCCGCACCGGCCGCGACGGCCTGATCTGCCGGGACAACATCCGGGCCGACATCCGGATCTCGTTCTTCGTGAAGGTCAACAAGACCGTCGACGACGTCATCCGGGTCGCACAGTCGGTCGGCACCGCCCGCGCCAGCGACGTGAAGACGCTCCAGGAACTGTTCCACGCGAAGTTCTCCGAGGCGCTCAAGACCGTCGGCAAGGGCATGGACTTCACCGACCTCTACACCAAGCGCGAGGAACTCCGCTTCAAGATCATCGAGGTCATCGGCGTCGACCTGAGCGGCTACCACCTGGAGGACGCGGCGATCGACTACCTGGAGCAGACGCCGCTCAGCCAGCTCGACCCGCACAACGTCCTCGACGCGCAGGGCATCCGCAAGATCACCGAACTGACGGCGATCGAGCACGTCAAGACCAACGAGTTCCAGCGCACCGAGGAGAAGGAGATCACCCGGCAGAACGTCGACGCCCGGGAGACCATCCTCGAACTGGAGCGCCGCCAGGCCGACGCCGAGATCAAGCAGAAGCGGGAGATCGACACCGTGCGGGCCCGCGAGGAGGCCGAGACCGCGCGGGTGGTCGAGGAAGAGCGGCTGCGCGCCCAGGGAGCCTTCCTCGCCACCGAGGAGAAGCTCGGCGTGCAGCGCGAGAACCAGGCCCGCGAGGTCGCCGTCGCGCAGAAGAACCGCGAGCGCGTCATCGCCGTCGAGAACGAGCGCATCGAGAAGGACCGCCTCCTCGAAGTCATCGCCCGGGAGCGCGAGACGCAGCTGACGAAGATCGCCGCCGAGAAGGAGGTCGAGGCGGAGAAGCGGGAGATCGCCGAGGTCATCCGCGAGCGCGTCGCCGTCGACCGCACGGTCGCCGAGCAGGAGGAGTCCATCAAGAAGCTCCGCGCGATCGAGTCGGCCGAACGCGACCGGCAGGCCGTCGTCATCGCCGCCGAGGCCGAGGCGCAGGAGAAGCTGGTCAAGGACATCAAGGCCGCGGAGGCCGCCGAGCAGGCCGCCACGCACCGCGCCGCCGAACGGCTCACCCTCGCCGAGGCCGAGCTGAAGTCCGCCGACCTCCAGGCGCAGGCCAAGGTCAAGCTGGCCGCGGGCATCCAGGCCGAGACGGCGGCCGCCGGTCTCGCCGAGGTGCAGGTGCGCGAGCAGGAGGCCGACGTCATCGAGAAGGCCGGGCGCGCGGAGGCCGAGGCGACCGGGGCGCGGCTGCGCGCCGAGGCGGACGGCGAGCGGGCCAAGGCACTCGCCGAGGCCGAGGGCGGCCGGGCCAAGGCGCTCGCCGAGGCCGAGGCCATCGCCGCCAAGCTGAAGGCCGAGGCGGCGGGCATCAACGAGAAGGCCGCCGCCATGGCCGCCCTCGACGACGCCTCGCGCGGCCACGAGGAGTACCGGCTGCGGCTCCAGGCCGAGAAGGAGATCCGGCTCGCCGGGATCGACGTGCAGCGGCAGGTCGCCGAGGCGCAGGCCACGGTGCTGGCGACCGGCCTGGAGAGCGCCGACATCAGCATCGTGGGCGGCGAGTCCGTCTTCTTCGACCGGCTCATGTCCTCGATCGCGCTCGGCAAGGGCGTCGACTCCTTCGTCCAGCACTCCGACACCGCACAGGCCCTCGCCAAGCCGTGGCTGGACGGCTCGGCCAGCTTCACCGACGACCTGTCGAAGATCCTCGGCTCCGTCTCCACGGCCGACGTGCAGAACCTCACCGTCTCCGCGCTGCTGATGAAGATGATGCGCGACGGCGGCGAGCAGTCCGGACAGATCCGCGAACTGCTCGACAAGGCGAGCCAGTTGGGCGTCGCCGACCTGCCGCTCGGCAAGCTGAACGGCGCGGCGCACGCCTGACCGCACAGACCGGCCGGGGCCGCCGTACGGGGGTCGGCGGTTCCGGCCGCACCACATCTCTGCCCGAACGTGCAGGACGCAGGAAAGGACGCCACGCATGGAGACCGGCACGGCCCGGACGGCCGACGGCCCCGACGCGGGCACGTACGAAGTACTGCGCGACCGGCTCGCCGCGCAGGCTCGCGAACTCGCGACCCGCGCAGGGGCGTTGAACGACCGGCGCGGCGCCGCGTTCGGCTCCACGGAGCTGAGGCTCACCGGCAGCGGTAACCTCCGCACCGAGGCGCCGCGACTGGCCCGCGACGTCGTCGCCGTCGGCGGTGTCCTCCTCGTCGGCCTGCGCGACGTGCTCGGCACCGAGCCGCCCGGCGTCGGCGACATCTTCGCCCTGCACGCCCCCGACGGCGACCTGGCGAGGCTGCCCGACGACGCCGTGCCCGGACTGCTCGACGACCCGGCGTTCCGCACCGAGTTCGCCGGCCTCTTCCGCTACTACCGCGACGGCCGCCTCCTCGAACTCCGGCTCGTCGACGGCAAGTTGCTCGCCGTCTTCCAGACCGGCGACAAGGCCGACGACATCCGGGTCCTGCGCTGGGAGCTCGACGGCCGCGGCGGCGCCCGCTTCCTCGACGCGCGCGGCGACCGCGACGACGTACGGCCCGCCGCCCACGACATCACCTGGCAGCCGACGACCCGCGAGGACCACGTCCTCGGCCGCCACCCGCACATCGCGATCCCCGGCGGCGAGGTGTACGTCTCCACGGTCGGCGGCAGCCTCACCGTCAAGACCGAGGACGACACCGAGACCGGCGCGGGCATCCACGCCGAACCCGTCGACGAACCGCTCCAGTCGCTCGCCGACGCCGCCGTCGCGCACGCCCGCGTCGGCCCGCTGATCCTGCTGCGCGTGCGCCCCTACAAGGAGGCGGCCGACCGCCACCTCGTCTTCAACACCCTCACCAAGGCCGTCGTCCGCCTTGACGGTATCGGCCAGGCCTGCCGGGTCCTCCCCGACGAGCAGGGCGTCGTCTTCCCCGGCGGCTACTGCCTGGCCACCGGCGCCCACAAGACCTTCGACGCCGTCGACACCACCGGCCTCGCCTACGAGCGCACCGTCCGCGCCCCCGGCGGCGAGGACGTCCTCTACGTCTTCCGGGCCCGCGCGGCAGGCCGCACCCTGCTGCTGCCCTACCACCTCATCCGCAAGGAGATCGCCACCCCGCTCACCGGCCGCGGCCACGCCCTCTTCGACGACGGCACCCTCGTGCTGCTGCGCGACACCGCGGGCACCGAACCCGGCCGGACCCACGCCGTGCAGAGCTGGGCGACCCCCTTCACCGCCGACACCCACGAGACCGCCGCAGGCTCCGGCGACCCCGAACTGGCCCGCATCGGCAACGCCGACCTGGTGCGCGGCATCGCCGACTGCCTCTCCCTCGTCCACACCGTCCAGGAGGCCGCGGCCACCCCGGCGGCCACCGCCTACGAAGCCCTGGCCGCCGCCTGCGAACGCGTCACCGACACCTTCCCCTGGCTCGCCGACACCGGCGAACTCCGCAAGCCAGTTGACGAGTTGCGGTCCACAGCCGCCCGGATCGTCACCGAGTACGAGACCGTGCGCGCCCTCACCCAGCAGGCCGCCGACGCCTTCGACGAGACCGCCGCCCACCTCGCCACCCTGGTCCGGCGGATCCGGGGCGAGGCACCCCGCAGCGCCCACGAATGGGTCGAGCGGCTCACCGAGCTGCGCCGCGCCCAGGGCCACCTGCTCACCCTCAAGGACCTGCGCTACGCCGACGTCGAGCGCATCGACTCCCTCGCCGAGCAGCTCGCCGCCGACCTCGCCTCGGCGGGCGCCCGCGCCGTCGCCTTCCTCGCCAGGCCCGACGCCCTCGCCGCCCACCACGCCGACCTCGACCAGCTCACCGAGCAGGCCGCACAGCTCGCCACCACCGCCGAGGCCGCACCGCTCGCCGAGCGCGTCGCCGAACTCGCCGAGCAGTTGCAGACCGTCACCGACGTCGTCGGCGGCCTCGACATCGACGACGCGACCGTACGCGCCGACGTCCTGGAGCGCATCGCCGAGGCCCTCGCCGGGGTCAACCGGGCCCGCGCCACCCTCGACGCCCGCCGCCGCGAACTCGCCGTCCACGAGGGGCGGGCCGAGTTCGCCGCCGAGTTCTCGCTGCTCGGCCAGGCCGTCACCGGGGCCCTGGCCGCCGCCACGACCCCCGAGGCCTGCGACGACCAGCTCGCCCGCCTGCTGCTGCGCCTGGAGAAACTGGAGGGACGCTTCGCGGACAGCGACGAGTTCCTCGCCGACCTCGACGCCCGGCGCGTCGAGATCCACGAGGCGTTCGCCGCCCGCAAGCAGACCCTCGCCGACGACCGCGCCCGGCACACCGAACGCCTCGCCACCTCCGCACAGCGCATCCTGGAGACCGTCGCCCGGCGCCTGTCCGACCTCGGCTCCCTCGACGAGATCAGCACGTTCCTGGCCTCCGACCCGATGGTCGCCAAGGTCCGCCGCACCGTCGAGGCGCTGCGCGAGCGCGAGGACCAGGTCCGCGCCGACGAACTCGACGGCCGGCTCGCCGTCGCCCGCCAGGACGCCCTGCGCGCCCTGCGCGACCGCACCGAGCTGTACGCCGACGGCGGCACCGCGCTCCGGCTCGGCCGGCACCGCATCGCGGTCAACACCCGGCTGCCCGAACTCGCCCTCGTCCCGCACGGCGACGACGGCATGGCCTACGCGCTCACCGGCACCGACTACCGCGCCCCCGTCGACGACCCGGACTTCGCCGGACTCCGCGCCCACTGGGGCCAGTCACTGGCCTCCGAGAATGCCTACGTCTACCGCGCCGAACACCTCGCCGCCCGCCTCCTCGCCGAGCGCGGCGCCGAGGACCTCCTCGCCGCCGCCGACCTGCCCGCCCTGGTCCGCGCGGCGGCCGAGGAGGCGTACGACGAGGGCTACGAACGCGGCGTCCACGACCACGACGCCACCGCGATCCTCACCGTGCTGCTGACCCTGCACACCGGCGCCGGACTGCTCCGCCACACCCCGGCCGTCCGCGCCGCCGCCCAGCTGTTCTGGGCACACGCCACGACCGAGACCCAGCGCGGTCAGTGGACCCGACGCGCCGTGTCGCTGGCCCGCGCCCGCGACACGTTCGGCCTCGCGCCCGCCATCGACGACTGGTGCGCCGAGGTCGCCGAGCGCATCGGGCCCGCCGCCGAGGAAGCCGGGCACGTCGCCGCCTACCTCTTCGAGGAGCTCACCACCGGCCCCGAGGGCTTCGTCACCGCCACCGGCGCCCGCACCTTCCTCGACAAGTTCCGCCGCGCCGTCGACAGTTCGGCGTACGAGGACGACCTCGCCGCCGTCGGTGACCTCGGCGCGCGCCGCTCCCTCGTCGAGGCCTGGCTGACCGCGTACGCGACCGCCGTCGGCGACGACGCCGGTGAACTGCCCGAGGCCGTCGCCCTCGAACTCTGCCCGGACCTGCCGCGCCACGACGCCGACGCACCGCTGGCCGCCACCGTCGAAGGGCTGCTCGGCACCCACCCGCGGATCGACGGGCGGCGCCTCACCTTCCGCCTCGACGAACTCCTCGCCCGCACCCGCGACTTCCGCGAGCACACCGTCCCCGGCTTCCGTGCCTACCAGCGGCTGCGGACCTCGCTGGTCGCCGCCGAACACGACCGGCTGCGGCTCGCCGACCACCGGCCGCGCGTCCTGCCCACCTTCGTCCGCAGCCGCCTCGTCGACGAGGTGTACCTGCCGCTCATCGGCGACAGCCTCGCCAAGCAACTCGGCACGGCGGGCGGCCTGTTGCTGCTGATCTCGCCGCCCGGCTACGGCAAGACGACCCTCGTCGAGTACGTCGCCGACCGGCTCGGCATGCTCCTCGTCAAGGTCGACGGACCGGCCCTGGGTCACGACGTCACCTCCCTCGACCCGGCCGAGGCCCCGAACGTCACCGCCCGCCAGGAGATCGAGAAGGTCAACTTCGCCCTGGAGGCGGGCAACAACGTCCTGCTCTACCTCGACGACATCCAGCACACCTCGCCCGAACTGCTGCAGAAGTTCATCGCCCTGTGCGACGGGCAGCGCCGCATGGACGGCGTGTGGAACGGCGAGCCCCGCAGCCACGACCTGCGCGGCAAAAGGTTCGCGGTGTGCATGGCCGGCAACCCGTACACCGAGTCGGGCCACCGCTTCCGCATCCCCGACATGCTGGCCAACCGCGCCGACGTGTGGAACCTCGGCGACGTCCTCAGCGGCAAGGAGGAGGCGTTCGCGCTGAGCTTCGTCGAGAACGCGCTCACCGCCAACCCGCACCTCGCCCCGCTCGCCGGCCGCGACCGCGCCGACCTCGACCTCCTGCTGCGGCTCGCCGCGGACGACCCCACGGCCCGCGCCGACCGGCTCACCCACCCCTACGCCCCGGCCGAGACCGAGCGGATCGTCACCGTCCTGCGCCATCTGCGCACGGCCCGCGACACGGTCCTCGCCGTCAACGCCGCCTACATCGCCTCGGCCGCCCAGTCCGACGACGCCCGTACCGAACCGCCCTTCCTGCTCCAGGGCTCGTACCGCAACATGAACAAGATCGCCGCCCGGATCGACCCCGCCATGAACGCCGCGGAACTCTCCGCCGTCCTCGACGACCACTACACCGGCGAGGCCCAGACCCTCACCTCCGGCGCCGAGGCGAACCTGCTCAAGCTGGCCGAGCTGCGCGGCCGGATGAGCGATGAAGAGGCAGACCGCTGGGCCGAGTTGAAAGCCGCCCACGTCCGCACCCGGTCCCTCGGCGGCGCCGACGGCGACGACCCCGTCGTCCGCGCCGTCGCCGCCCTCGGCCTGCTCGCCGACCGGGTCGCGGCCGTCGAGTCCGCCATCACCCGGGCCGCCGGCCCCCTGCCACGTCAGGAACAGCAGCCGTGAACCGGCGAACCATGGGCCCCTCGCTGATCGTCTCCGCCGACGATGCGTTAATAAGGCGGAGCCGACAGAGCACGACAGTGAGGGCGCCCATGGCCGATCACGACATACCCGACCACTACCTGGACGGGTACGCCGCGCTGCTCGCCGACGCCTCCGCGACCGGCCGCCGTCTCACCCGCGACGAACTCGACACCCGCCGCGCACTCGGCGAACAGGCCGCCGACGCCGGATACGGGCTGCGCGCCCTCATCGCCGCACACCTCGCCGGCGCACGCGTCGGCTGGCCGGCCGGAGCCGTCGCCCCGGACAGCGTGATGGCCGCCGTCGAACAGGCCGTCGACGCCTTCGCCGAGGGCTACGAGCGTGCTCAGCGCCAGGCCATGCGACAGGAGGAGGCCGCCCGCCGCGAGTTCATCGACGACCTCCTCTACGGCCGCAGCGACATGGGCCAACTGGCCCAGCGCGCCGAACGGTTCGGCCTCCGGCTCGCCAACGAGCACGCGGTCGCCGTCGCCGAGGGCGAGTTCGCGTACGACGAGGGCGACGCCGTGGCGCGCGGGGTGGAACAGGCGATGATCGGCCGGTTCGGCGACCGGGACATCCTCCTCACCACCAAGGACGGCCGCCTCGTCTGCGTCGCCCCCGGAGACCAGGACGAGATCCTCAGCTTCTTCGCCAAGCAGGCGTACGCCGCCACCGACGGCGGCCACGTCGCGATCGGCCGCCCCCAGCCGGGCCCCGGCGGCGTCGTCCAGTCCTATGAGGAAGCCCTCAGCACCCTCGAACTAGCCCAGCGCCTGGAGTTCGACGAGCCGGTGCTGCGCTCTGCCGACCTGCTCGTCTATCCGGTGCTCACCCGCGACCGGCAGGCCATGGCGGACCTCGTGCAGACCACGCTCGGGCCGCTCCAGAGCGCCCGCGGGGGAGCCCAGCCGCTCATCGACACCCTCACCGCCTACTTCGACTCCGGCTGCGTGGCCGCCGAAGCGGCCCGGCGGCTGAAACTGAGCGTGCGCGCGCTCACGTACCGGCTGGCTCGCATCCACAAACTGACCGGCGCCGACGCCACCGACCCGGTCTCCCGCTACACGCTCCAGACCGCGGTGATCGGGGCACGGCTGCTCGACTGGCCGGGCCGCCCGTTGTGAGCGGCGCCCGCTAGACCGGCAGCAGCCGGCCCACCAGCGCGCTCAACTGGCGTGCGTTGCGGCACTCGTACATCTCGACGACGTCGCCGTACACCCCGGCCGCCGAGTCCCCGGTGTCCCACTGGGCGCGCGACTCCGGGTTGAGCCAGTAGGTGCGGCGGGCGGAGCGGACGATCCGGCGCAGCGCCGGGAGGTTCGGATCCTGCTGGTTGTTGCGGGCGTCGCCGAGGACGAACACGGAGGTGCGCGGGCCGACCGCGGCGCCGTAGCGCTCCACGAACTCGCCCAGCGCCGTGCCGTAGTCGCTGCTGCCGTGCCAGCCGGTCAGCGTCGCCTCCGCCGTGATCCGCCCGCTCAGCCCCTCCGGGTCGGCGGCGCCGTCCGCGATCAGGTCGGTCACCTCGTCCATGCGGTTGACGAAGGCGAACACCCGGATCTTGCTGAACTGGTCGTGCAGCGCCTGCACCAGCAGCATCGTGAAGTTCGCGAAGCCCGCGACCGAACCGGACACGTCGCACAGCAGCACGAGTTCGGGACGCGCCGGGCGCCGTCTGCGCAGCACCGGGTTCATCGGCACACCGCCGGTCGACAGCGAGCCGCGCAGCGTGCGGCGCAGATCGATGTGGCCGCGGGACGCGCGTCGTCTCCGGGCCGCGAGCCGGGTGGCCAGCTTGCGGGCCAGCGGGTGCACGGTCCTGCGCAGCTCGGCGAGCTGGTCCTTGCCCGCGTACAGGAACAGCGTGCGGTCCGGGGTCTGCACGGGCATCCGGCGGGCGACCTCGTCCCGGTCGCGGACCTCGGCGACCCGGCGCCGCGCCTCGTCGCGCACCCGGGCGCGGAACTCCTCGATGCGGCGCCGGATCTCGTCGGCCTCGATGCGGTCGGTGAACGCCCCCGACTGCCCGCCGCCGGCCCGGATCCCCGCCATGAGCTGCGCGAGCAGCGTCTGCGGACGCAGCCGGTCCAGGGCCTGCTGCGAGGAGAAGCCCGAGCCGCCGTCGTAGCCCCCGAAGCCGTCCACGGCCTCCGCCGCGAGGGCGTCGAGCGCGGCCCGGTCGTTCGTGGCCAGCGCCTCGGCGAGCCGGGCGCGCAGCTCGTCCCGGTCGGCGGGCCCCGACGGCCCGTCCGGCGCCCCGACCGTGCGCGGGAAGTACAGGTCGAAGACCGGGTCGAACACGGCGCGCTGCCCCTGGTCGTGCAGCAGCGCCGCGGCGAGCCCCTCGCGCACGTGCTCCCGGTCGGTCAGACCGAGCGCGGCGACGGCGCGGGCGGCGTCCACGCTCTCGCCGGTGCCGATCCGCATCCCGTGCGCGCGCAGCGCCCGGACGAGGGCGGTGACGCGGTCCGCGGTGCTCACACGGCGTCCAGATCGAGCTTGGCCGCCGCTGTCCGCACATCCTCCTGGTGCTTGAGGACGACGCCGAGCGAAGCCCGTACGACCTCCTCGTCGAGCCGGTCCGCGCCGAGCGCCAGCAGGGTGCGCGCCCAGTCGACCGTCTCCGCGACCGAGGGCACCTTGCGCAGGTCCATCGCGCGCAGCGCCCCCACGACCCGGACCAGCGACTCGGCGAGCACCGCGTCCAGCTCGGGCACCTTCAGCGCGACGATCCGCCGTTCCAGCTCCTCCTCGGGGAACCCGATGTGCAGGAACAGACAGCGGCGGCGCAGCGCCTCGGACAGCTCACGCGACGCGTTCGAGGTGAGGACCACGAACGGGCGGCGCGTCGCCTCGATCGTGCCCAGCTCAGGCACCGTCACCTGGAAGTCGGAGAGCACTTCGAGCAGCAGCCCCTCGACCTCGACGTCCGCCTTGTCCATCTCGTCGATGAGGAGGACCTTGGCGTCGTCGCCGCGGATCGCCGTGAGCAGCGGGCGCGACAGCAGGAACTCCTCGCTGAAGATGTCCGTCCGCGTCCGGTCCCAGGTCTCGTCGCGCCCGGCGGTGATCCGCAGCAGCTGCTTGGCGTGGTTCCACTCGTACAGGGCGCGGGACTCGTCGACGCCCTCGTAGCACTGGAGCCGGATCAGGCGCGCGTCGCTGATCGCGGCGACCGCCTTCGCCAGCTCCGTCTTGCCGACGCCGGCCGGGCCCTCCACGAGGAGCGGCTTGCCGAGCTTCGCGGCGAGGAAGACGGTGGTCGCCACCGCGGGGGAGGCCAGATAGCCGGTCCCGGCCAGACGAGCGGTGACATCGTCCACGGACGTGAACAACAGGGCCTCCAGAACGGGTGCGTCGCGGACTGCCAGCTGATCAGTTCGTTCAGCGCTCCACAATGACCCGGGACGCTTCATGGCGAACGTCACGTCCCGCACCGCCTCCTGAGTCTTGAACAAGGACCGACTCGGCGAACCGTCCGTATCCTGACCCCATGAGGCGCACTTCCTTTGCCGACTGGCCCTGCTCCATCGCCCGCACCATGGACCTCCTGGGCGACTGGTGGACGCCGCTCGTGCTGCGCGAGGCCTTCTACGGGATCACGCGCTTCGACGTCTTCCAGCAGGAACTCGGCATCGCCCGCACCACCCTCGCCGAGCGTCTGCGCCGCCTGGTCGACGAAGGGCTGATGGAGAAGCGGGCCTACGAGACGGCGCCGGTCCGCCACGACTACGTCCTCACCGACAAGGGCCGCGACTTCTTCGGAGTCCTCGCCGCCATGAACGCGTGGGGCAACCGCTGGCTGTCCGGCGAGGAGGGGGCGCCCGTCGTCTTCGAGCACGACCGGTGCGGGCAGGTCGCGGAGGCCGCGGTGGTGTGCGGCGGCTGCGGCGAGCCGATGACGGCCGCCGACACCCGCCCCCGCATGGGCCCCGGCTACCCGGAGCGACTGGCCAAGCGCCCGGACATCGCGGCCCGCTTCACCCGCTGAACGACCCGCGGCCGACCGGCCCGTTCCTCTTCACGCAGTTCTCTTGACGGAGTGAGTCCATCTACGAAACTCTCAAGGTCAGAACCGAGAGAGGTGGTCACCATGGAGTGGACGGGTGCGCGCTACGCGGACACCCCGACGGTCGAGGTGCGGCGCGGGATCGCGGCACCGCCGGAGCGGGTGTGGGAGCTGGTCACGGACATCGGCCTCATGCCACGCCTGAGCGACGAGCTGCAGGCCACCGAGTGGCTGGCGGAGGCGGGCGGACCCGAGGCCGGCGCGCGGTTCCTCGGCCGCAACCGGCACCCGTCCTTCGGCGACTGGGAGACCACGTCGTACGTCGTCGAGTGCGCGCCCTGCCGGGTGTTCGCCTGGGCCGTGTCCGACCCCGAACTCCCCAGCGCCGTCTGGCGCTTCACGCTCGACGCGCAGGACGACGGGTCCACGGGCCTGACCCAGTGGGTCCAGCTCGGCCCCGGCCGCTCCGGACTCTCGTACGCGATCGACCGGATGCCCGACAAGGAGCAGAAGATCGTCCACGTGCGGCTCAACGAGCTGGAGCGCGCCATGGCTGCCACGCTCGACGGGCTCAAGTCCCTCGCCGAGGGGGCCGGGACCCGCTGATGCGTACCTCTACGACGATCGAGGCGTCCGGCGGGAACTGGCGCGAGACGGTCGACTTCGTGACCGAGGCCGAGAAGCTCGGCATGGACATCTGCTGGGTCGCCGAGGCGTGGGGCTCCGAAGCGCCGTCCCCGCTGGGCTACTTGGCGGCCCGTACCGAGCGCATGCTGCTCGGCTCCGGCATCATCCAGCTCGCCACCCGCACCCCGGCCGCCATCGCGCGGGCGGCGATCACCCTGTCGAACCTCTCCGAGGGCCGTTTCCTGCTCGGCCTCGGCCCGTCGGGGCCGCAGGTCATCGAGGGACTGCACGGGGTGCCGTTCGCACGGCCGCTGGCCCGGATGCGGGAGACGGTCGAGATCGTGCGGCTTGCGGCGAGCGGGGAGAAGATCGCCTACGACGGCCGGGAGTTCACGCTTCCGCTGCCGGGCGGGGATGCCCGGCCGATGCGCCTCTCGATGCGGGCCGAGCACGAAATCCCCATCTACCTGGCCACGTTGTCGCCGAAGATGCTGCGGCTGACCGGGGAGGTGGCGGACGGGTGGCTGGGGACGAGTTTTGTTCCCGAGGGCGCCAAGGAGGCCTACTTCGACCACCTGGACGCCGGGCTTGCCCTCGCGGGGCGCTCCCGTGCCGACCTGGACATCTGCCAGGGCGCCGAGGTCGACTTCGCCGAGGACGAGGAATCCCTGCGGGCCATCGTCGCGAGCCGCAAGAAGGAACTCGCCTTCAGCCTCGGCGGCATGGGCTCCGCCTCGACCAACTTCTACAACCAGGCGTACAGCAGGCAGGGGTGGGGGGAGGTCGCGGCGCTGGTGCGTGACCGATGGCAGGCCGGGGACCGTGACGGCGCCGCCGCCTTGATCACCGACGACATGGTGCTGGCGACGACGCTCATCGGCACGGAGGAGATGGTGCGGGCCCGTTTGAAGGTGTGGCGGGACGCCGGGGTGGACACCGTGCGCCTGTACCCGGCGGGCGACTCGCTGACCGCCCGCCTCGACACGCTGGGCCGCGCCATTGCCCTGGTCCACGAGGTGGGTTGACCGCCGTTCGCGCAGTTCCCCGCGCCCCTGAAGACATGCGTTTCGTCATCGGCTGACGGCCGGTGGGGCTTCTCGCGCAGTTCCCCGCGCCCCTGAGGCAGGCGCTTCGCGCAGCCTCCCCTTGAGGCTGCGCTCCGCGCGCCTCCCGATAGGGGGCAGCGGCGGCGCGCCTCTTTGATGAGATGGCGCACGAAGTGCGCATCTCAGGGGCGCGGGGAACTGCGCGAGAAGCGGCCACCGGGCCGCGCCCGAAGAACGACCCAGGGGCGCGGGGAACTGCGCGACCAGCCACGACGGTGGCGCGCTCGAAGAAACGACCCAGGGGCGCGGGGAACTGCGCGGGAAGCGGCCACCGGGCCGCGCTCGACGAACGACCCGGGGTACGCGGCAGGCGGGCGGATCAGCGTTGGCCGGCTACCCGGAGGACTCGGGGCGCCGTGGGCGCCCCGGGATCGGCCCACCACGCGCTGTCCCCCTCGATGCGCCGCAACAGAATCCCCTCCCGGATCGCCCACGGGCAGATCGTGAGCCGGCGAATCCCCATCAGCTTCATCGCGGTATGCCCCACAAGCGCCCCGGCCAGCGCCTGAGCGGCCCGAGGCGCCGAGATACCCGGCAGCTCGGCGCGCCGCGCCACGGGCAGCGAGGCGAGATCGGTCACCGCCCCGCGCAGGGAGTCCCGATACAACTCCCGCCGCACAAAGGGCCCATGCCTCCCCGGAGGGGCCCCGCACAGACGGGCCAGCTGAGTGAACGTCCGCGACGTGGCGGCGGCCGTGATGGGCCCTTCCCAGCGGATCCGGGCCGCGACATCCCGGAGCTGATGCCGCACATGGCGCCGCAGCGCCCGCAACTCCTCCTCGCCGGGCACCTCGGCATCGTGCAGATGCTCACGGGTCAGCCGCCGCGCCCCGAGCGGCAGCGACACCGCGAAGTCCGGCAGCCGCCCCCGGCCGAAGGCGACTTCGAGGGAACCGCCCCCGATGTCGAGCACCCCGAGCGGACCCGCGCGCCAGCCCATCCAGCGCCGCGCCGCGAGGAAGGTCAGCTCGGCCTCCACCTCGCCGGGCAGCACCCGGACCCGTACCCCGGCGCCCTGCTCGACGGCGTCCAGGATCTCGTCCCGGTTGGGCGCGTCGCGGACGATGGCCGTGGCGAACACGAACGGCTCGTCGCTGCCCCACCGCTCGGCCTCCGCGCACGCCTCCGCGACCGCGTCCACGATGCGCCGCACGGCACGCGGCCTGAGCCGCCGGTCACCGTCGACCTCCTCGGACAGCCGCAGCCGCCGCTTGGCCGTGTGCACCGGCAGCGGAGCCCCGTCCCTGGCGTCCGCGATGGCCAGCCGCACCGTGTTCGAACCGACATCCACCACACTGATTCGCATGATCGTCGAAGCCCCCCTCTTCCGGCGCAGATGATAGCCGGGGTGCTCAGGTGTCGAGAGCGGAAAGAAGCCAACTCCGGGACCGCTCGGGGTCGATGACCGTGTCGATCTCCAGCGCGGCGGCCGCGTTCACCGCCCTGCCGTGCTCGTACAGCTCGGCGACGCGCGCCTCGAAGGCCCGCTCCCGCTCGGCCGGGTCGGCGATGGCGGCCAGCTCCCGCCGGTAGCCGAGCCGCACCGCGCCCTCCAGTCCCATGCCGCCGAACTCCCCGCTCGGCCAGGCCGCCGTGGCGACCGGCGCCTGGGTCGAACCGCCCATCATGGCCATGGCGCCGAGCCCGTACGCCTTGCGCAGCACGAGGCAGACCAGCGGCACCGTGAGCCGCGCGCCCGCGACGAAGAGGTCCGCGAACTGCCGTACCGTCGCCGTGCGTTCGGCGTCCGGGCCGACCATGAACCCCGGGGTGTCGCAGAGCGAGAGCACCGGCAGCCCGGACGCCTCGCACTGGCGCAGGAACCGCGCGGCCTTGTCGGCGGCGTCCCGGTCGATCGCCCCGCCGAGGTGGGCCGGGTTGTTGGCGATCAGCCCGAGCGGCCGGCCCTCGACGCGCACCAGCGCCGTGATGATCCCGGCACCGAACCCGCGCCGCAGTTCGAGGACGGACCCCGTGTCGGCGAGCCCGTCGATCGCGGCCCGGATGTCGTAGGCGCGCCGCCGGTTCTCGGGTACGGCATGCCGCAGCATCCGCTGGTCCGGTGCCTCCCAGTCGACCTGGGCGCCCTGGACGTACGAGAGATAGGCGCGGGCCGCGCGCACCGCCTCCGCCTCGTCGGCGACCGGCAGGTCCACCACGCCGTTCGGCACCTGCACCGACAGCGGCCCGATCTCCTCCGGCCGGTACACCCCGAGCCCGCCGCCCTCGATCATGGCGGGGCCGCCCATGCCGATGTTCGCCTCCGGCGTCGCGATCACCACGTCGCAGCAGCCGAGCAGCGCCGCGTTGCCCGCGAAGCAGCGGCCCGACGCGATACCGATCAGCGGCACCCGGCCGCTGAGCCGCGCCATCCGCTGGAACGTCGGCACGTTCAGACCCGCCACGACGGTGGTGTCGGTGTCGCCGGGCCGCCCGCCCCCGCCCTCCGCGAACAGCACGACGGGCAGCCCGCGCTCCTCGGCGATCTGGAGCATCCGGTCGGTCTTGCGGTGGTTGTTGTGGCCCTGGGTCCCGGCGAGCACCGTGTAGTCGTACGACATGACGACGGCGGCCGTGCCGCCGATCCGGGCGGTGCCGGTGACCATGCCGTCGGCGGGCGTCGTGCGGATCAGCTCCTCCAGCGGCCGGCGCTGCCGCTGGGCCGCCACGGCGAGCGCCCCGAACTCGGTGAACGAGCCCGGGTCGCACAGCTCCTCGATGTTCTCGCGGGCGGTGCGCCGCCCGGTCGCGTGCCGCTTGGCGACGGCCTCGGGCCGGTTCTCGTCGAGCCCGAACGCGTGCCGCGCCCGCGCCTGCGCGAGGTCGGGCCGGATCGCGTCGGGGTCGAGGTCGGCCGCCGCCTCCCGCTGCCCGGGCCCGTCCTCCGTTACGTCCAGGAGCACCAGTTCGGCGCCCTCCGTGACGGTGTCCCCGACCTCCGCCCGCACGGCCCGGACGACCCCGGACCGCTCCGCGCGCACGACGTGTTCCATCTTCATCGCTTCCAGGACCAGCAACACCGTTCCGTCCGTGACGAGTTGACCCGGCTCCACCTCGATGGAGGTGACCGTGCCGCTCATCGGCGCCGTGGTCGTGCCCGGCTCCGCGACACCCGTGTCCGGCGGCGGGCCGGCGGGCACCAGCTCGGGCAGATGGCGCTGCACGAAGCCCGTGTCGACACCGCCCGCGGTGAACCCCGGGTGCTCAAGGAGGTTGGCCAGTACGGGAATCGAGGTCCGTACGCCCTCCACCACGAACTCGTCGAGAGCCCGCCCGGCCCGAGCGCACGCGGCCTCGAAACCGCCCCGCGGGGCGTGCGCGACGACCTTCGCGAGCAGCGAGTCGTAGCGCGCCCCGATCTCCGTGCCGGTGCGCGCGGCCGTGTCGACCCGGATCCCAGGGCCCGTCGGCACGTCGTAGCGGGTGATCCGGCCGGCCGACGCCCGCACCGAGCCGTCCGCCTCGGCCACCTCCGCGTTCACCCGCACCTGCACCGCGAACCCGCGGACCGGCGGCGGCACATCGAGCCCGAGAGCGGCGAGGGTGTCGCCCGCGGCGATGCGCAACTGCGCCGCGACGAGATCGACCCCCGTCACCTCCTCCGTCACCGTGTGCTCCACCTGGAGCCGCGGATTGGCCTCCATGAACACGAACTCCTCGCCCTGGACGAGGAATTCGACCGTGCCGAGCCCTTGATAGCGGGCGGCGCGGGCCAGGCCGAGCGCGGCGTCCAGGAGCCGGTCCCGCAGCGCCGGATCGAGCGCGGGCGCCGGAGCGATCTCCACCAGCTTCTGATGGCGGCGCTGCGCGCTGCAGTCCCGCTCCCACAGATGCCCCACCGCGCCCGCGCCGTCCGCCACGATCTGCACCTCGATGTGGCGGGCCCCCTCCCACAGCCGCTCCGCGTACAACTCGTCCCGCCCGAAGCCCTGCCGGGCCTCCGAACGGCAGCGCTCCCAGGCGTCGGGAAGCTCCTCCACGGTCCGCACGACCCGCATCCCGCGGCCGCCGCCCCCGCCCACCGCCTTCACCATCACCGGCCCGTCCGCGAGCAGGGCCCGCGCCTGCTCCAGGGTCGCCGCGCCGTCCGTGCCCGGCAGCACCGGCACCCCGGCCCCGACGGCCAGCGCCCGGGCCCGCGCCTTGTCCCCGAACAGCTCCAGCGCCTGGGGCGACGGCCCGACGAACACGATGCCCGCCTCGCCACACCGCCGGGCCAGCTCCGCCGACTCGCTCAGGAACCCGTACCCCGGATGCAGATACCCGCAGCCCGACCGGCGGGCCGCGGCCACCAGCTCCGCCGCGTCCAGATAGCCGCCCGCGGGCAGCGCCACCACCTCGTCCGCGCGCCGCACATGTGCGTCGTCCCCCGGCTCGTGCACGGCGACCGCGCGCAGCCCGAGATCGGCGGCGGCGCGCAGCACCCGGACGGCGATCTCGCCCCGGTTGGCGACGAGTACAGCGGCAGACCCCATGGGACCCTCCGGAAGGAAGCGGCGTGGACGGGTTCCGTCATGCTCATTGACACTGACGTCAACGTCAATACTCTGGCGCTGTGGCAGCACGCAGACGGCAGGCAGCGCAGGAATGGGCGACCCGCACCGCCCGCGACCGCACGGACGCACCGGCCCGCGGCCGGCTCCTCGACGCGGCGGAGGCGGTGTTCGGGCGGCTCGGGTACGGGCCCGCGACCATCGCCGACATCACCGCGGAGGCCGAGGTGTCACGGGCCGGCTTCTACGTGTACTTCGCGTCGAAGGACGAGGTGTTCCGGGTGCTCGCGCGGCGGGTGCGGGACGCGTTCCTCGCCGCGCAGGACGTGCCGGGCGTCGACACGGACGACGTGGCGGCGGTCGCCGAGGCGTCGACGGCCGCGTTCATCGCCGCCTACGCCCGCCATCTGCCGCTCCTCGTCCTCCTGGAGCAGCAGGCGCGCGGCGACGACGAGGTGCGGGCGCTGTGGGAGGAGATCCGAGAACGGCCGGTGCGCCGCGCCGCCCGCTATGTGCGCCGGGTCGCGGCCGAGGGACGGGCCCGTCCGGTCGTCGACCCGCTCACCCTCTCCCGTGCCGTCGGCGGCATGAGCGTGGAGTTCGCCCGCACGGTGGCGGCGCGCCCGGCCTCGTACGACGCGGCGGTCCGCGACGTCACCACCATGTACCGGCACCTCCTCGGTATCGGAGCCCCCGACCGGCAGTAGCGAACGACAGCAGGGAGCCGCACCTTGTCCACCGGCATACCGACCGACGCGTACCTCGACGACCTCCGGGCCCGCCAGGCGAAGGCGCGCCAGGGGCGCCAGCCCGCCGCCACCGTCCATCCCGCGGGCGAGCTGACCCTGCCCGCCCATGTCGCCCGCTGGGCCGTGCTCCGGCCCGAGCGGCCCGCGCTCGTCGCCGCCGACGAGACCCTCTCGTACCGTGAACTCGACGACCGCGCCGCCCGGTTGGCGGGCTGGCTGACCGCGCGAGGGGTGCGGCCGGGCGACCGCGTCGGCGTCTTCCTGCCCAACGGCGCCCGGTTCGTCGTCGCCCTGCTCGCCGTGCTGCGGCTGGGCGCCGTGCACGTACCGGTGAACCCGATGTTCCGCGCGGCCGAGCTGCGCCACGAACTCCGCGACGCGGGGCCCGAGGTGATCGTCACCCAGGACGCGCTGGTGCCGGTCCTCGACGAGGTGCGGCACGAGACGCCCGTACGGACCGTGCTCGCCGACGCCGACTGGCCCGCCGCGACGGCCCACCCGCGCCACGAGCCGATCGCCGACGACCTCGACGCGCTCGCCGCCCTCAACTACACCGGCGGTACCACCGGTCTGCCCAAGGGCTGCGAGCACACCCAGCGGCACATGGTCTACACGGCCACCGCCATCGACAACGGCCGGATGCCCGACGCCGCGGAGCAGGAGCGCGGCATCGTCTCCGTCTGCTTCCTGCCCGTCTTCTGGATCGCGGGCGAGAACCTCGGCATCCTCGCCCCGCTCGTCTCCGGCGGCACCAGCGTCCTCCTCGCCCGCTGGGACGCCGGCGAGGTGCTGCGCGCCATCGAGACGCACGGCGCGACCACGATGGCCGGCACCGTCGAGAACTACCTGGAACTCCTGGACCACCCCGACCTCGCCCGCCGCGACCTGAGCACCCTCACCGCCCCGCTCACCGTCTCCTTCATCCGCAAGCTCACCCCGGCGCTGCGCGCCCGCTGGAAGGCGGCCGTCGGCGCGCGCAGCGTCCTGCGCGAGGCCTCGTACGGCATGACGGAGACGCACACCAGCGACACCAACACCCTCGGCTTCCAGGACGCCGACCACGACCTGCTGAGCGACCCCGTCTTCTGCGGACTGCCCGTCCCCGGCACGGACTTCATGGTCGTCGACTTCGCCACCGGCACCCCGCTGCCGCTCGGCGAACGCGGCGAGATCGTCGTACGCGGCCCGTCCGTGCTCACCCGCTACTGGCGCGCCCCCGAGGCCACCGAGAGCGCGCTGCGCGACGGCTGGCTGCACACCGGCGACATCGGCGCCCTCGACGAGGAGGGCGCCCTGCACTACCTCGGCCGCGACAAGGACATGATCAAGGTGAAGGGCATGAGCGTCTTCCCCACCGAGGTCGAGACGCTGCTCGCGCACCACCCCGACGTGCTGGCCGCCGCGGTCGTCGCCGTACCCGACGACGCGAGCGGGGAGCGCCCCTACGCGTTCGTGCGCACCGCCCCCGGCTCCCCGCTCACCGGCGGCGAACTGCGGGAATGGGCGGCCGCGACGATGGCCACGTACAAGGTCCCGGCCGTCGTCGAGGTCGTCGCCGAGCTGCCGCTCACGCCCACCGGAAAGATCAGGAAGACGGAGCTGACCGCTCGAGCCAGTCGTACGCGGCCCGCGCCGTGAACTCCTCCTGACCGCCCTTGAAGAGCAGGTCCGCAGCGGTGAACGCCGGATCGTCCGCCTGCGCCGCCACGTACGGCAGCGCGATGCAGCGCATGCCCGCCGCGTGCGCGGCGCGGGCGCCCGGCGCCGCGTCCTCCAGGACGACGCAGCACGCGGGAGCCACGTCCAGGCGGCGGGCCGCCTCCAGGAACACGTCGGGCGCGGGCTTGCCGTGCGGCACCTCGTCCGCCGAGACGTAGCGCGACAGCTGCGCGCCGAGACCGGTGCCGGTGAGGATCGCCTCGATGGCCTCGGGCGACGAACCCGACGCCACGATCATGGGCGCGCCGGCCGCGTGCAGCCGCTCCACGAACAGCCGCATCTGCGGGAAGACATGGGTGTCGGCGCGGGCGAGGTCGAGATAGCGGGCGTTGAGGTCGTCGAGCATCTCGGACGCGGGCGCCTCGATGCCGTACCGCCGCTTCCACAGGCCGATCGTCTCCAGGGTGGAGATGCCGACGTACGCCTCGTTGTCCGCCCATGTGTAGTCGGTGATGCCGTAGCGGGCCAGGGTGCCGAGGGTCGCCCGGTAGTAGTTGGGCTCGCTGTCGACGAGCGTGCCGTCGAGGTCGAAGACGACGGCGGTGCCACCGAGGGGGCGGATGAGGTCGTTCATACCTTCCAGCATGCAGGAAAGCGGTCCCGGCCGATCACCTGCGGTCCGCTGCCGCCGCCCTGCCGACCGCCTCGACCAGCGGCAGCAGCCGGTACGGGACCCGCTCGCGCAGCGCCACCTCGGTGCGGGTGCGGACCACGCCGGGCAGCCGGTTGAGCTGCTGCACGACGTCCTCCAGGTGCGCGGCGTCCCGGGCGGCGACCCGGGCCAGGAGGTCGCCGCCGCCGGTGATCGAGTGCGCCTCGATGATCTCCGGGACACCGGCCAGGCCGTCGGCGACATCGGCCAGGTGGCCCTGGGTCACCTCGATGTGCACGAAGGCGAGCACCGGGTGGCCGAGCGCGGCGGGGGAGAGGGCCGGGGCGGCGCCCGTGATCACACCGTCCCGCTCCAGCCGGTCCAGCCGGGCCTGGAGGGTGCCGCGGGCCACCCCGAGGATCCGGGCGTACTCCCGGACGCTGGTGCGCGGCTGCTCCAGGAGGAGCCGCAGGATACGGGTGTCGAGCTGGTCCACGGCCATCGGCGGCGAGCTCCTTCGGGCGGTCCGGACGATCAAGGCCGACTGTACCAATGGCCGGTGCACCGCACCTTTCCACCGCCGTGTGGCCGGGGCTTGACTGTAGGGGCGGGCCAATGGCCGCGTGCCGCCCTCCCGCGGGATCACGGGGTGCCCGCGCGTTCACCGCTCTTCGGCGTCCGCCGTCTTCTACCTTGTCCGGATGAATCAGCACTCCACGGACCCGTCGTCCGTGTCCCTGCCGTCCGCCGTCCCGACTCGCGAGGCCGCCGACTGGTGGCGGGACGCGGTGATCTACCAGGTGTATCCGCGCAGTTTCGCCGACAGTGACGCCGACGGCACGGGTGACCTGGAGGGCATCCGGCGCCGTCTGCCGTACCTGAAGGACCTCGGTGTGGACGCGGTCTGGCTGTCGCCGTTCTATGCGTCGCCGCAGGCGGACGGTGGTTACGACGTCGCGGACTACCGGGCCGTCGATCCGATGTACGGGACTTTGCTCGATGCCGATGCGGTGATCCGGGACGCGCACGCGCTGGGTCAGCGGATCATCGTGGACCTGGTGCCGAACCATTCCTCGGACCAGCACGAGTGGTTCAAGCGGGCGGTCGCGGAGGGGCCGGGTTCGCCGCTGCGGGAGCGCTATCACTTCCGTGCGGGCAAGGGTGAGAGTGGTGAACTGCCGCCGAACGACTGGGAGTCCGTCTTCGGCGGCCCGGCGTGGACGCGGCTTGCGGACGGGGAGTGGTATCTGCATCTGTTCGCGCCGGAGCAGCCGGACTTCAACTGGGAGCACCCGGCGGTCGCGGACGAGTTCCGGTCGATCCTCAGGTTCTGGCTCGACATGGGCGTCGACGGCTTCCGGATCGACGTGGCGCACGGCCTGGTGAAGGAGGAGGGACTGCCGGATCTCGGCGGTGGCGGCGACCAGTTGAAGCTGCTGGGCAACGATGTCATGCCGTTCTTCGACCAGGACGGTGTGCACGCGATCTACCGTTCCTGGCGCACGGTCCTGGACGAGTACGACGGCGAGCGGATCTTCGTCGCGGAGGCGTGGACGCCGACCGTCGAGCGCACGGCCAACTACGTCCGGCCCGACGAACTTCACCAGGCCTTCAACTTCCAGTATCTCAGCACGTATTGGGACGCGGACGAACTGCGCGCCACCATCGACCGCTCCCTCGACGCGATGCGGTCCGTCGGTGCTCCCACCACCTGGGTGCTGTCGAACCACGACGTGACGCGGCACGCGACGCGGTACGCGAATCCGCCGGGTCTGGGTACGCAGATCAGGACGCCGGGCGATCGGGAGCTGGGGCTGCGGCGGGCCCGCGCGGCCACGCTGCTGATGCTGGCGCTGCCGGGGTCCGCGTACATCTACCAGGGCGAGGAACTGGGCTTGCCGGACGTCACGGACCTGCCCGACGAGGTCCGCCAGGACCCGTCCTTCTTCCGTGCCCAGGGCCAGGACGGCTTCCGCGACGGCTGCCGGGTGCCGATCCCGTGGACGCGGACCGGAACCTCGTACGGCTTCGGGGAAGGTGGCAGCTGGCTGCCGCAGCCCGACAGCTGGGGCGAGCTGAGCGTGGAGGCGCAGACCGGGCAGAAGGGCTCCACGCTGGAGCTGTACCGGACGGCGCTGACCGTGCGGCGCGAGCAGGCCGGGCTCGGCGCGGGCTCCGAGGTGACGTGGCGGGAGGACGCGCCCGTTGGGGTGCTGCACTTCGAGCGTCCCGGGTTCGCCTGCACCGTCAACACCACCGGTGCCGCCGTGCGTATCCCCGCGCCCGGCACCGTGCTGCTCGCCTCCGGCCCGGTCACCGTCGACGACGGCACGATCGAACTGCCCGCCGACTGCACGGTCTGGTGGAAGACGGACTGAGCCCACCGGCGCACACCGCGCCTTGACCCTGACACCGTGTGAGCCAGTGGAGTGGAGCCATCATGTTCACCATCGGAGACTTCGCCCGCCACGGCCGCGTCTCGGTCCGCATGCTGCGCCACTACGACGCACTGGGACTGCTGCGCCCGGCCCGGGTCGACCCTGCCACCGGCTACCGCCACTACTCCGCCGCCCAGCTGGCCCGGCTCAACCGCATCATCGCGCTGAAAGACCTCGGCCTCACCCTTCAGCAGGTCGGGGAGATCCTCGACGAGAAGGTCGACGCCGGGGAACTGCGCGCCATGCTGCGGCTGCGCCGCGCCGACCTGGAGGCGGAGATGGCGGCGGCCGCGGCCCGGCTGACCCAGGTGGAGGCGCGGCTCCGGTCCATCGAGAGCGAGGGACACATGTCCACCGAAGACGTCGTCGTCAAGCACCTGCCCCGGGTACGCGTGGCCGAACTCACCGCCGTGGCAACCGACTTCGAGCCGCCCAGCATCAGCGCCGTGATCCAGCCGCTGTACGACGAACTGTTCCGCCGGCTCGACGCGGCCGGAATCCGGCCGACCGGACCCGGCATCGCCCGCTATGAGGACGCGCCCGGCGGCGGCATCGTCGTCCACGCGGGCGTCGAGGTGTCCGCCGCGCCCCGCGAGGACGACGGTCTGCGCATCCTCGACCTGCCGCCCGTGGAGCGCGCCGCGACCCTCGTGCACCGTGGCGCGATGGAAGCCGTGCTGCCCGCGGTGCAGAACCTCGCCCACTGGATCGACGCCCACGGCCACCGCTCGGCCGGCTACCCGCGGGAGATCAACCTGGAGTGCCCGGCCGACCGCGACGCGTGGGTGACCGAACTCCAGGAGCCGCTGCGATAGCACCCCGTCGAAAGCACTTCACGTAATTAGACAGCCCGGACTGCGCAGCCTGAGTTGCACAGTCTGGGCTGTCGATTTACGGTGGAGGCATGACCGAGAAGGAAGAACCCTCCGAGGCCGCCGTGCAGGCGGCCGCCGAGGTGTGGGTCGTGGTCGGACGGCTCCGTCGCAAGCTCCAGTCCCTGATCGGGGACGTGGAGGGAGGCAGTGACCTCTCTCCGGCGCAGGCGTCCGTCCTGGCCCGCCTCGACAAGATCGGACCCTCCTCCGCGAGCGAGCTCGCCGCGGTCGAGGGGGTGCGGCCGCAGTCCATGGCCAAGACCGTGATCGCCCTGGAGGAGGCCGGACTCGTCGCACGGCACCCCGACCCCGACGACGGACGCCGCCAGCTCGTCACGCTCACCGGGCCCGGCCTGGAGCGGCGCCAGGACGACCGGGAGGCCCGCCGCGTCTGGCTCGCCCGTGCTCTGGACGAGCACGGCACCGAGGAGCAGGTGCGCGCGGTGATCACCGCCATGCGGCTCCTCGACGAGGTGGCGCAGGCGTGAGCGGTATAGCCGAGCGCATCCGCCGGGCCAGGACCGGCGACCCCGGCGGCTTCGACCGCCGCCTCGTCGCGCCGATGATCCTGGGCACGATCCTGAACCCGATCAACTCCTCGATGCTCGCGGTGGCGCTGGTCCCGATCGGCCACGCCTTCGGCGTTCCGCCGTCGCAGACCGCGTGGCTCGTCTCGGGGCTCTATCTCGCCACGGCCGTCGGCCAGCCGGTCATCGGCCGCCTCGTCGACGCGTTCGGGCCGCGCCCGCTCTACCTGATCGGAACGGCCCTCGTCGGCGCCGCCGGACTGCTCGGCACCCTCGCGCCGAGCCTGTGGGTGCTCGTCCTGTCCCGGGTCCTGCTCGGCTTCGGCACCTCCGCCGCGTACCCGGCGTCGATGTCCCTGCTGCGCACCGAGTCGGAGCGCACCGGGCTGCGCAGCCCCAGCGGCATCCTCGCCGCGCTCACCGCCTCCGGGCAGGTCATCGCCGTCGTCGGGCCCACCCTCGGCGGGGTCCTGATCGGCCTCGGCAGCTGGCACCTGATCTTCGCCATCAACGTGCCGCTGTCCCTGATCTGCCTGTTCCTGGGATTCCGCCGGCTGCCCAAGGGCGCGCCGAAGGGCGCGCCCGGGCGCACGGACGTGCCCGGCATGCTGCTGTTCGCCGCCGCACTCACCGCGTTCATGCTGTTCCTGATGGAGCCGGGCCTCGCGCACTGGTACCTGCCCGCGCTCGGCGTCGCCGCCGGCGCCTGGTTCGTCCGCCGCGAGCACGGCACCGCCGAACCCTTCATCGACCTGCACGTCCTGCGCGGCAACCGCCCGCTCCTGGCCACCTACGGCCGCCAGCTCCTCGCGTACACCACCTCGTACGCCTTCCTGTACGGCTACGGGCAGTGGCTCCAGGAAGGGCGCGGGCTGAGCGCCTCGCAGGCCGGACTGCTCCTGCTGCCGATGTCCGCCATGGGGGTCGCCGTCACCGTCCTCACCGGGCGCCGCCGCGAGGTCCGCGGCAAGCTCGCCGTCGGAGCCGTCGTCCAACTCGTCGGCTGCGTCGCCCTGCTGCCGCTCGGGGCCGACAGCCCCGTCTGGCTCCTGGCCGTCGTCGGCCTGCTCTTCGGCGTCCCGCAAGGGCTCATCGGGCTCGCCAACCAGAACGCCCTGTACGCCCAGGCGGACCCGGCCCGCATGGGCTCGTCGTCCGGGCTGCTGCGCACCTTCACCTACCTCGGCGCCCTGCTCGCCTCCGCCGCCAACGCCGCGTTCTTCCGCGACGGCGCCACCAGTGCCGGGCTGCACAGCATGGCCTGGATGCTGATCGGCGTGGCCGCGCTGTGCCTGGCGGCGAGCGTCGCCGACCGCTCGCTCGCCCGCGTCGGCCGCGACATCTGAGACCTCCGCGACCTCAATCCAGCATCAACCCCCGCTACACGAAAGCGAGTTCAGCATGCCCCTCACCACGCTCGACCCCCGCACCGCCCTCATCGTGGTCGACCTCCAGAACGGAGTCGTCGGCATCCCCGGCGCCCCGTACGCCACGTCCGACGTCGTGGAGCGCAATGTGCGGCTCGCCGACGCCTTCCGCGCCGCGGGCCTCCCGGTCGTCCTCGTCCGCGTCTCCTTCGCCGCCGACGGCGGCGACGTGGTCCCGGGCCGCACCGAGCGCGCCCCGCGCACCACGAACCCGCCCGCCGGATGGGACCAGATCACCGACGTGCTCGCCGGGCACCCCGAGGACATCACCGTCACCAAGCGGAACTGGTCCGCCTTCTACGGCACCGACCTCGATCTGCACCTGCGCCGCCGCGGCGTCACCCAGGTCGTCGTGACCGGCGTCGCCACCAGCATCGGCGTGGACTCCACCGCCCGTGCCGCCCACGAGCACGGCTACCACGTCACCCTCCCCACGGACGCCATGACCGACATGGACGCCGAGGCGCACCGCAACAGCGTCGAGCGGATCTTCCCGCGCCTGGGAGAAACCGGGACGACCGAGGATGTCCTGAAGCTCCTCGGCACCGCTTAATCCTTGGGTGATCACACACGCAAGACCCGTGCAGTATGGCGTTTTTCACCAAGTGATCACCGACCGGAATCCATTGACCTGCTGAAATCCCCACCCGTAACGTCCACTCCGCAGCGACGGAAGATTTATTTCGTATAGCGGAACGGGAGGGGTCTTCGATGGCCACTGCTGAGCAACGGACCCCGCCCTCGGCCTCGGAGCCCCTGACGGCGGCGGGTGTGGACATCAGCCCCCGCCTCTACCACCAGGATCTGGCCCCGACCAAGACGCAGGGCCGCAGCTGGGGCGCGTACAACGTCTTCACCCTCTGGGGCAACGACGTGCACAGCCTCGGCAACTACGCCTTCGCCATCGGGCTCTTCGCGCTCGGCATGAGCGTGTGGGACATCCTCATCGCGTTCGCCATCGCCTCGGTGCTGCTGTTCGCGCTGCTCACCCTCTCCGGACGGATGGGACACCGCACCGGTGTCCCGTTCCCGGTGATGAGCCGGATCGCCTTCGGCGTGCGCGGCTCCCAACTGCCCGCCGTGGTCAGAGGAGCCGTCGCCATCGCCTGGTTCGGCATCCAGACCTACCTCGCCTCCCAGGTGCTGCGCACCCTCCTCAAGGCGCTCTGGCCGGGCGTGGCGTCGTACGACACGAACTCCTTCCTCGGCCTGTCCACGCTCGGCTGGATCTCCTTCCTGATCCTGTGGCTGGTGCAGGTCCTCATCGTCAGCTTCGGGATGCAGGTCATCCGCCGCTACATGGCGATCGCCGCGCCCACCGTCCTCGTCACGATGCTGGCGCTCGCCGTGTGGATGTTCGTCAAGGCCGACGGGTCGATCGCGCTCAGCGGCGACACCCACTTCACCGGCGGCGCCCAGTGGCTGCACATCTTCGAGGCCGCCGCGCTGTGGGTCGTCGTCTACGGCACGTTCGTCCTCAACTTCTGCGACTTCACCCGCTCCGCGACCTCCCAGCGGGCCATCGTGCGCGGCAACCTCATCGGCATCCCCGTGAACATGCTGTTCTTCGCGGCCATCGCCGCCGTGCTCAGCGGCGCCCAGTTCCGCCTCGACGGCGAGGTCATCACCAGCCCCACCGACATCGTGCGGACCATCCCCAGCACGGCCCTGCTCGCCCTGGCCTGCCTCGCCCTGCTGATGCTGACGGTCGCGGTGAACCTCCTCGCCAACTTCGTCGCCCCGGTCTACATGCTGGTCAACCTGTTCCCTCAGCGGCTCAACTTCCGCAGGGCGGGCCTCGTCAGCGCCGTCGTCGGCCTCGTCATCCTGCCGTGGAACCTGTACGACAGCCCGGTCGCCGTCACCTACTTCCTCGGCGGCCTCGGCGCCCTCCTCGGCCCCGTCTTCGGCGTCGTCATGGCCGACTACTGGCTGCTGCGCAAGGCCCAGATCAACGTCCCGCACCTCTACACCGAGGACCCGGCCGGCACCTACCACTACACGCGCGGCGTCAACCCGAAGGCCATCGGCGCCTTCGTCCCCGCCGCCGGATGCGCCGTGATCGTCGCCCTCGTCCCCTACTTCTCCGGCATCGCGGGCTTCTCCTGGTTCATCGGCGCGCTGCTCGCCGCCGGGCTCTACTGGCTCCTGAGCGACCGCACGCAGACCTACGACCACGTCGACGGCGAACCGATCGCCGTCGCCGCCGAATGACCGCCGCCTCCCGGCGACTTCCTGGAGAACCCGCATGCGCATCCTCGTAGTGAACGTCAACACCACCGCAACGATGACGGAGAGCATCGGCCGGCAGGCCGCGGCCGTCGCCGCCCCCGGTACCGAGATCGTCCCGCTCACCCCGGACTTCGGCGCCGAGTCCTGCGAGGGCAACTACGAGAGCTACCTCGCCGCCGTCGCCGTCATGGAGAAGGTGCGCGCCTACCGGGAGCCGTACGACGCCGTCATCCAGGCCGGCTACGGCGAGCACGGCCGCGAGGGACTCCAGGAACTCCTCGACGTGCCCGTCGTCGACATCACCGAGGCCGCCGCGAGCACCGCCCAGTTCCTCGGCCACAAGTACTCCGTCGTCACCACCCTCGACCGGGCCGTGCCGCTCATCGAGGACCGCCTCAAGCTGGCGGGCCTCACCGACCGGCTCGCCTCGGTGCGCGCCAGCGGGCTGCCCGTGCTCGCCCTGGAGGCCGACCCGGACGCCGCCGTCGCCGCGATCGTCGAACAGGCCGCCGCAGCGGTCGAGTCGGACCGCGCCGAGGTCATCTGCCTGGGCTGCGGCGGCATGGCGGGCCTGACGGAACAGGTCGTCGCCCGCACCGGCGTCCCCGTCGTCGACGGGGTGGCCGCCGCCGTCACCATCGCCGAGTCCCTGGTGCGGCTCGGCCTCACCACGTCGAAGGTGCGCACCTACGCGCCGCCGCGCCCCAAGCAGATCCGCAACTGGCCGCCTCTCGCGCAGTAATGACGCTGCGTCAGACCTGATCCGCCCGGTCCGCCGGGGGCCGGTGCGGGGTGTGGCCCCGACCGAGGAGTTCGGCCAGACCCTGCCGGGTCGCGGCGATGACGACGCGGTCGCGCGGGTCGAGGACATGGCCGGGGTGCAGGTTCCACACCAGGCCGGTGGGGCGCGGCGCGCTCTCGTCGTCCTCGGGGCCCGCGGACAGATCGGGGCGGCGCTCCGCCGGCTCCGTGGCGTCCAGCGCGATCACCCGCCAGTACCCGGGCCGGAACGATTCGGCGATGGTGCGCCCCTCCAGCTGCGGATGCCCCGCCACCTCCAGGGCCGCGAACAGCAGCACGCTCCGCTCGACCGGGACGGCGCCGAGGACCTGACGGCCCATCATGGCGCTGGCGAACGACGGCGCGGCCAGCGTGGACACGCTGCGGCTGCGGGTCAGGGCGCGGGGATGCGCGGCCCGCAGCGTGCGGTAGACGGCGGCGGCGAACGCGTCGTCGTACAGCCGCAGCACCACCCGCAGATCGGGCTTGAGCGAGCGGGCGGACAGCGCCGCCTCCAGGTTCGTCGTGTCGACGCTGGTCAGGGCGAGCAGCGCGGCCGCGCGATGGATCTTCGCGGCCTCCAGGACCCCGTCCGACGCCGCGTCACCGATGACCGTGGGCACCCGCATGCTGCGGGCCAGCGGAATCCCGCGCGCCTCCGGATCCGCCTCCACGCACACCACGGGGATGTCGAGCTCACCGAGCCGCGACAGCACGCGGGTGCCGACCTTGCCCAGGCCCAGCAGCACGATGTGCCCCGACAGACCGCGCGGCGGACGGCGCAGCGCGGCGGAGGTACGGAACGTGCCGAGCGCCTCCAGGACGGCGGCCAGCAGCACCGGCAGCAGCAGCAACCCCGCGAGCCCGGTGAGGAGTTGCAGGACCTTGCGGGCCGTCGGCTCGCCGATGGCCGGGTCGTCGATGGCGAACAGGTCGAGCAGGGTGAGATAGCCGGCGTGCAGCGGGTGCATGTCGCCGGTGGCCCAGGTGGCGATCGCCAGACCGAGCACGCTGGCCGTCAGGCCGAACAGCGACCAGCGCAGCCGCCGCGAGAAGAACGAGCCGAGCGGCATACCACGAGTGGCCGACGACCAGCTCTGCGCGGTCCGTTCGGCGGGCGTGATCGTCTCCAGGACGACGGTGCCGCGCCCGGTCGCGGCGGCCACGTCGGCGTCGTCGGGCAGCAGCCGCGGCCCGTCCCGGCCGTCGTCGGAGTCCGAACCCTCCGATCCCGCCGGGTCGTTGGTGGTCGCCGACAGCAGGGCGAGCGTGGCGAGCCCCGGCGCGGGCACCTGGCCCGGGCCCGGTGGATTGCGCTCGACGGCGCGCAGCAGCAGCCCGTCGGCCTGCACGACCTTGCTGGTCCCCGCGACGGCGGTGGCCGCGAGCGCCGGTGCGGCCGTGTCGGCGTCGGACAGCACCGTGGTCGAGTTGTCCACGGACCCCGGGGCGAGGCCCGGCGTGGACAGCGCCGCGGCCTGGTCGAGCAGATCGGAGAGATGGCGGCCCAGGCTGCGGTTGTAGAGCCGGATCACCAGGCGCAACTGCGGGTTGAGGCGGCGGGCCACCAGCGCGGCCCGGATGTTGATCTCGTCGTCGTCGTGCACGAGCGCAAGGGCCCGCGCCTCGCTCACCCCGGCGTCCGCGAAGGCCTGTTCGTCGAGCACCGCCGCCTGCTGGACGCGCGGGGGCCCCGCCGGTTCGTTCTGATCGGGCGTGCGGCCGAGCACCGACTGCATCCGGGCGAGCAGCGCGGAGGCGCGGGCCCGGGCCGCCGGGGCGACGCGCCCGACGATGTCGCCCGGAGCACCGGGGACGACCACGGTGACCTGCTCCCCGTACAGCTTGCGCAACTCGGCGGCGAGCCGCTCCGCCAGCGCGTCGTCACCGCACACGATCATGTGGCCCCGGGACTGCGGGGCGGGAGGGTGCTGCGGGTTCTGTGCGTTCTGTGCAGACCGTGGGGGAGAGGGAGGCTGGTGGGGCACCGTGTTCATGGGTTCAGTCAACCCGCTCAAGGTCCACGAGGGCCGACGTTTCCGAGGACCCGATGCCCGAACCCTTCCCTGAGCACGCCCGATCGGTCACGATGATCTCCCATGACGACGATCCGGACAGCCGCCGATCAGGTCGCCGACGCCCTGCCCTCCCGTACCCGCTGGGGATTCGCCCTCGTGGCCCTCGACGGGACGGGAGGCTCGGGCAAGTCGACCCTGGCCGCCGCTCTCACCGAGCGATGCGGCGCCGCCGTCGTGCACGGCGACGACTTCTACCGGCCGATGGACCAGGCGGAACGGGCCGCGCTCAGCCCCGAGGAGGGCTGCGACCGCTACTTCGACTGGCAGCGGCTGCGCGACGAGGTGCTGCTCCCGCTCGCCTCGGGCCTCCCCGCACGGTACGGCCGCTACGACTGGGGGACCGGCGCACTCGCCCCCGACGAGACGCACACCGTTGCCCGATCGGGCATCGTCGTGGTCGAGGGCGTCTACGCGGCACGCCCCGAACTCGCCGGTTTCTACGACCTCCTGGTGTACGTCGACACCCCGCCCGAGGAGTCCATGCGGCGACTGCGCGAGCGGGGCCACGACCACGGGCCCCTCGACTGGGAGGCCCGCTGGCGGGCGGCGGAGGAGCACTACGTGACCACCACCCGCCCGCGCGAGCGCGCCGACCTCGTCGTCGCCGGGTACTGAACGCCCGTACCGGTACGAGGACGCGTCCGGGTCAGCAGACGCTGTCGGTCGGCTTCGGGTTGCCGAGGCCGAACAGGGGGCGCAGACGCAGCCCGGCCCAGGTGCCGACGAGGGCGATGCCGCCCCAGAGCCAGCCGTGCAGCGAGCCGGAGGCGATCCCGGCCAGGTAGGCGCCGATGTTGCAGCCGCCGGCCAGTCGCGCGCCGATGCCCATGAGGACTCCGCCGACGACGGCCGCGAGCGCGGTGCGGGCCGGGATGCCGCGGTGCAGCTTCCACACCCCGCCGGCCGCCGCGGCGACGGCGGCGCCGACCATGATGCCGATGTCGGTGAGGCTGTTCTTGTCGGCGAGCACCGGGCCCGCCAACTGGGCCGAACTGCCCGGCTGCTGCCAGAACGCCCAGGTCTCCGGGGAGCCGCCGAGCACACCGACGAGCTTCGAACCCCACAGCGCGAACGCGCTGGTGATGCCCCAGGCGCCGCCCGACACGAGCAGCACTCCGGCGCCGAGCACCGCGAGCACCACGGCACCGGCGGCGAGCGGCCAGGAGCCCCGTACCGTACGGGCGAGCGCACCGCGCGCGGACGGCGGAGTGCCGATCGGCGGCGGAGTACGGCGGGTCTGCACGGCCCGCGCGACGAACCAGACCACGGCGAGCGCCACGATCGTCACCGCCCAGGAACCGGACCAGCCGACGTGGTCGGACAGCACGTACGGATCGAACGCGGGCAGATCGCTCCAGAGCCCGAACTGCCAGGCGGCCAGCGTCGATCCGGTGATGAAGCCGAAGAGCGTGAGCACGATCGTGCTCTGTCCCGAACCGACGGCGAACAGGGTGCCGGAGGCGCAGGCGCCGCCCAGCTGCATGCCGACCGCGAAGAGGAACGCGCCGATCAGCAGGCCGACCCCGATGGGCCCCGCGCTGGGCGCGGGCACCGATCCGAACAGTCCGCTGCCGGTGCCGATGATCAGGGCGAAGAGGGTCGCCGTGGTGCCGAGGAGCAGGGTGTGGGCGTGCAGCCCCGCGCCGTTGCCGACGGCCACCAGCTGCCGCCAGGCGGAGGTGAACCCGAACCGGGAGTGGAACAGGGCGAAGCCGAGCCCGGTGCCGAGCAGCAGCAGGACGCCCGGCTTGGCGCCGTGCCGGGCGAAGACGTACGCGACGAGCGCGGCGCCGACGACACCGGCCACGGCGAGCGGCACCCGCCGCACCGGCGGGGCCGCCTCGGCCTCCGGCGCCGGAGCGGAGGTGGGAACGGGGGAGAGCAGGCCGGCGCGGGGCGGCGCCCCGGCCGCGGGGGCGGTGGTCAAGGGGGACTCCGGGGAGGCAGGAGGAAAGAACGGACCGAGAGGGGCCGCGCGCACGGCGCGGCAGGCGTCAGCGGCGACAGAGCGCGTCGTCGACGCTCCACGGCGTTGCCGCGAAGAGCGCGAGAGCCAGCCGGCGTGCGGGTCCGAACATGTGCGCCACTCTAAGGACCGGAGCGGAACGTGAGAATCCCGTCTCACATCGCGGAAAGGGGCGGCCCGCTCGGCGGGACGCCCCTTCGGCTGCGCGGTACCGGTCAGGCGGCCGCGCGCAGGTCCTTGCGCTGCTTGACGTAGCCGCCCAGGGCCAGCGCGCCGACCAGGACCGCGGAGACGTACAGCTGGTCGCGGCCACCGTCCGTGGTGGCCATCGCGACGAACACCCCGACGATCGCGAGGAGGGCGACCCAGGTCAGATACGGGAAGCCCCACATGGGCACGGTCAGCAGCTCGGGCGACTCGCGCTCCAGGCGGCGGCGCATGCGCAGCTGGGTCAGGCAGATGAAGACCCAGCCGACGAGGACGGCGACACCGGTGGTGTTCATCAGCCAGGTGAAGACGGTGTCCGGCCACCAGATGCCGGCGAAGACCGCGAAGAAGCCGAAGGCGCAGGAGGCGAGGACCGCGGCCATCGGGACCCCGCGGGTCACCTTGCCGATGAAGCGCGGCCCGAGGCCCCGGCTCACCAGCGAGTACGCCATGCGCGAGGACCCGTAGATGTTGGCGTTCATCGCGGACAGCAGGGCGACCAGGATGACGACCTGCATGATCGTGCCTGCGGCCGGGATGCCGAGCTGGTCGAGGACGGTGACGTACGGGCCGTCGGTGGCGACGGACGGCTTGTCCCAGGGCACCAGGACGACGACCAGGGCCATGGAGCCGACGTAGAAGAGGGCGATGCGCCACACGGCGGTGCGCACGGCGCGGGCCACGTTCTCGCGGGGCTTGTCGGACTCGGCGGCGGCGATGGTGACGGTCTCCAGACCGCCGTACGCGAACACGGCCGTCAGCAGACCGGCGATGAGGCCGGTGGTGCCGGTCGGGAAGAAGCCGCCGTCGCCGGTCAGGTTCGAGGCGCCGGGGGCGTCGCCGAAGACGCCGCAGATGCCGAGCACGCCGAGCACCAGGAAGGCGCAGATCGCGGTGACCTTGAGGGCGGAGAAGACGAACTCGAACTCGCCGAAGTTGCGCACGGCGAGCAGGTTGCTCGCGCAGAAGAACGCCATGAAGACGGCGACCCAGCCGTACGCGGGCAGGAACGGCACCCAGCCGTACATGATCTGCCCGGCCGCCGTGGCCTCCGCCGCCACGCCGCAGCACAGCATCGTCCAGTACGTCCAGCCGGACGTGGCCCCGGCCCAGGCGCCCAGTTCCTTCTCCGCGTGCACGGAGAAGGAGCCGGTGGCCGGGCGGGCCGCCGACATCTCGCCGAGCATCCGCATGATCAGCATGACGACCGCGCCCGCGGCGGCGAACAGCAGCACCACGGCCGGTCCCGCGGCGGCGATGCCCGCGCCGGAGCCCACGAAGAGTCCGGCGCCGATCACCCCGCCGAGGGCGATCATCGAGAGGTGGCGCTGCTTGAGCCCGTGCGAGAGCCCGGTCTCCGCCGCCGGATCGGAAGCTTCCGGGGCGTCCGGGCGCCGGTCGGCGACGGATGTGGGGGTGCTGGTCAAGGTCGTACCCGTTCTGCGCTCACCGGGCCGTCCCGGAGCCGCGGACGCGGTCCTGGGAACGGCCCGACGCTGGTCGGCTGGTTCCGTCATGTGAGACGAGATCGGCCCAGTATGCGGGCACCGTCCGATGATCAAAATGCGGTGTTCGTTATTCGGACACTCTGCTCACGGGCTGTACCGGGTCGACCTCAGTGGACCCGGCTACCCGTGCGCGCCGGACTCATGTGTGCCCCGATCTCACGCTCCGCGAGGCGGTGCGGCGGGCTGGTCCCCGGGCCGCCGCACCGGTAGGACAGGGGGACATGGGCGAACGGCCCCCACCGTGACGAGGAGCGCCGCGCATGGACCACCAGGACTACTTCGACCTCGGCCACCACACCCGTCCCGTGACCACGACGTCCACCGCGGCGCAGACCTGGTTCGACCGCGGCCTGAACTGGACGTACGCCTTCAACCACGAGGAGGCCGTCCGCTGCTTCGAGGCGGCCGCGGCGGCCGACCCCGAGTGCGCCATGGCCGAGTGGGGCGTGGCCTACGCCCTCGGCCCCAACTACAACAAGCCCTGGGAGTTCTTCGACGCGCGGGAACTGGCCGAGACGGTCGAGCGGACCCACGCTGCCGTGCAGCGTGCCCTGGGCAAGGCCCGGGACACCGACGTCGGCCCGGTCGAGCGGGAGCTGATCGAGGCGCTGCGGGCCCGCTATCCGAGGGCCGTCGCCGACTCGCCCGAGGAGTGCGCCGTCTGGAACACGGCGTACGCCGACCGCATGGGCACCGTGTACCGGCTCGCCCCCGACGATCTCGACGTGGCCGCCCTGTACGCCGACGCGCTCATGAACCTCACCCCCTGGCAACTGTGGGACATCCGCACCGGACAGCCGGCGCCCGGCGCCCGCACCGTCGAGGCGCGCGAGGTCATCGAACGGGCCATGGCCGGCGCCGCCGGGGCGTACCACCCGGGGCTGCTGCACGCGTACATCCACCTGATGGAGATGTCCCCGACCCCCGAGCTGGCCCTGCCGGCCGGTGAGCGACTGCGCGGCCTGGTGCCCGACGCGGGACATCTGGAGCACATGCCCTCGCACCTGGAAGTGCTGTGCGGCGACTACCGGCGGGTGCTCACCGACAACACGGCGGCGATCGCGGCCGACGAGAAGTACCGCGCCAGGGCGGGCGCGCTGAACTTCTACACCCTCTACCGGTGCCACAACCTCCACTTCAAGCTCTATGGCGCGATGTTCCTCGGCCGCAGGCAGGACGCGATGGACACGGTGCGGCGGCTCGAAGAGGCCGTCCCCGAGGAGCTGTTGCGCGTCCAGAGCCCGCCCATGGCCGACTGGCTCGAAGGGTTCGTCGCGATGCGGGTGCACGCCCTCGTCCGCTTCGGCCGCTGGGCCGAACTGCTCGGCCTGCCGCTGCCCGACGACCCCAAGCTCCACTGCGTGACCACCGCCATGCTGCACTACGCGCGCGGCGTCGCCCTCGCCGCCACCGGCCGCGTCGAGGAGGCGGGGGCCGAGCGGGAGCTGTTCCGCGCCGCGCTCACCCAAGTCCCGGACACGCGCATGCTGTTCAACAACACCTGCGCCGACATCCTGGCGATCGCCGCCCAGATGCTCGACGGTGAACTCGCCTACCGCAAGGGCGACTTCGACGAGGCGTTCGCGGCCCTGCGGCGCTCCGTGGAGCTGGACGACACCCTTCCCTACGACGAACCCTGGGGCTGGATGCAGCCGACCCGGCACGCGCTCGGCGCGCTCCTGCTCGAACAGGGCCGGGTCGCGGAGGCCGAGGCCGTCTACCGCGCCGACCTGGGACTCGACGACACCGTGCCGCGCGCACGGCAGCACCCCGGCAACGTCTGGGCGCTGCACGGCTTCCACGAGTGCCTGGTACGGCTCGGACGGGAAGGCGAAGCGCGCATCGTCGCCCAGCAGTTGACGCTCGCGACCGCGCTCGCCGACGTACCCGTGGACGCGTCGTGCTTCTGCCGCACGGCCGCCGTGAACGACTGCTGCCCGGGACCGGGGGAGGACTGATCAGGCGGTGACCTTGGCGAGGAACGCCGCGACGTTCCCCACCGTCCGCCCGATCTTCTCCTCCACCGTCAGCGTCTCGTGCATCCGGGAGCCCGCCCCGGCGTCCCGCAGGCCGCGCACGTACAGCGAACAGGCCAGATCGCTGCAGATGTAGGCGCCCACCGAGTCGCCCTGCTTCCCCGCCTTGCCCGCCTTCGGGGCAACAAGGAGCGCGACCCCGCCGGTGTGCGTCGTGACGCACAGCGAGCACATGCTGCGCCGCGTCTGCCAGGACATCGCCGACTGCGCGCCCCGCAGGACGAGGCCCTGCGGGCGGCCGTCGATCTCCGCAACCAGATAGGCGCGGTCCGGCGCCTGCGGGTCGCGCCAGCCGAGGAAGTCGAGGTCCTCCCACGGCCGCTCCGCCAGATCGCGCGGCACGGACAGGCGCTTCGCCTCGCCCTTACTGCAGTTCACGAAGGCGCCGCGGATCTCTGTCTCGGTCAATGGCTTCATAAACATGAGGCTAAGTTGCCTAAAGGGTTTAGGCAACTGCATAATTGTCACGGTCGAGCAGGGGATGGTTTCGGAAAGGAAGGATGGCCATGGTGCGCGCAGGGCTCAACGCGGAACGGCTGGCACAGGCCGGGGCCGAGCTGGCCGACGAGGTCGGCTTCGAGCAGGTGACCGTGTCGGCGCTCGCCCGGCGCTTCGACGTCAAGGTCGCGAGCCTGTACTCGCACGTGAAGAACTCGCACGACCTGAAGACCCGCATCGCGCAGATCGCCCTCCAGGAGATGGCCGACCGGGCGGCCGACGCCCTCGCGGGACGGTCGGGCAAGGACGCCCTGACCGCGCTGGCGAATGTGTACCGCGACTACGCCCGCGAGCACCCCGGCCGGTACGCCGCCGGACAGTTCCGCCTCGACCCCGAGACCGCCGTCGTCAGCGCCGGAGTGCGGCACTCCCAGATGACCCGCGCCCTGCTGCGCGGCTACGACCTGACCGAACCCGACCAGACACATGCCGTCCGCCTGCTCGGCAGCGTCTTCCACGGGTACGTGAGCCTGGAGATGGGCGGCGGCTTCAGCCACAGCGCCCCCGACTCCGACGTGACCTGGGCCCGGACCCTGGACGCGCTCGACGCCCTGCTGCGCAACTGGCCCGAGGAGCAGAAATGACCACCCCCCTGACCGACGTACCGCTCACCGCCGGGCTGCTGCGCGGCGCCCTCGACGTCGAGCGCACCCCGCTCGGCCTCCTGCCGCACCGGCTCCCCGCGTGGGCGCGCGCCCAGAACACGGACGGGCAGCTCGCCATGGCCGAGTCGCAGCCCTCGGGCGTCCGCCTCGCCCTGCGCACCAGCGCCACCACCGTCGAACTGGACACGCTGCCGACCAAGCGCGTCTACGTCGGCGCCCCGCCGCGCCCCGAGGGCCTGTACGACCTCGTCGTCGACGGCGAGCTCGCCGGGCAGCGGAGAGTCGACGGCGGCCACACGCTCACCATCGACATGGCCAAGGGCACCTTCGAGCACAAGCCCGGGGCGCCCGGCACGCTCCGCTTCACCGGTCTCCCCGGCACCCCCAAGGACGTCGAGATCTGGCTGCCGCACAACGAGACGACCGAACTCGTCGCCCTGCGCGCCGACGCCCCCGTCGAACCCGCGCCCGCGCCCGACCGTCCCGTCTGGCTGCACCACGGCAGCTCCATCAGCCACGGCTCCGACGCCGCGAGCCCCACCACCACCTGGCCCGCGCTCGCCGCGTCCCGCGCCGGCGTCGAGCTGATCAACCTGGGCTTCGGCGGCGGCGCGCTGCTCGACCCCTTCACCGCGCGCACCCTGCGCGACACCCCCGCCGACCTGATCAGCGTCAAGATCGGCATCAACATCGTCAACGCCGACCTGATGCGCATGCGCGCCTTCACGCCCGCCGTGCACGGCTTCCTCGACACGATCCGCGAGGGGCACCCGACGGCCCCGCTGCTCGTCGTCTCCCCGATCCTCTGCCCCGTCCACGAGGACGCCCCCGGGCCCAGCGCTCCCGATTTCGGCGCCGACGCCGACGGCCGGGTCACCTTCAAGGCGATGGGCGACCCGGCCGAGACCGCCCTCGGCAAGCTCACCCTGCGCACCATCCGCGCCGAGCTGGCCCGGATCGTCGAGGAGCGCGCGGCCGACGACCCGCACCTTCACTACGTGGACGGACTCGACCTCTACGGCGAGGCCGACCACGCCGAGCTGCCCCTGCCGGACGACATCCACCCCGACGCGGCCACCCACCGGCGCATCGGCGAGCGCTTCGCGGACCTGGGGATCATCCCTCTGAGCGGGCGGGTTAGCATATGAGCGCCATCTAGCTCGAAAGAGATGATCGTGACTGTCAACGACGACTCGTTCACCAATTGGAAGCACCGCGAGGAGACCGCGGAGGCGATGATCCCGATCATCGGGAAGCTGCACCGCGAGCGGGACGTGAACGTCCTGCTGCACAGCCGCTCCTTGGTGAACAAGTCGGTGGTGAGCATTCTCAAGACCCACCGATTCGCCCGGCAGATAGCCGGCGCAGAGCTCTCGGTCACCGAGACGATGCCGTTCCTGCGGGCCCTGTCCGCCCTCGACCTGGGGCCCTCCCAGATCGACCTCGGCATGCTCGCCGCGACCTACAAGAACGACGAGCGCGGACTGAGCGTCGAGGAGTTCACCGCCGAGGCCGTCGCCGGAGCCATCGGCACCGGCAGCATCGAGCCGGGCGCGGGCCGCGACGTCGTCCTCTACGGCTTCGGCCGCATCGGCCGCCTCGTCGCCCGCCTGCTCATCGAGAAGGCCGGCTCCGGCAACGGTCTGCGGCTGCGGGCCGTCGTCGTCCGCGGCGGCGGCGAGTCGGACCTGGTCAAGCGGGCCTCGCTGCTGCGCCGCGACTCCATCCACGGCCCGTTCCAGGGCACGATCACGGTCGACGAGGCGAACAGCACCATCGTCGCCAACGGCAACGCGATCAAGGTGATCTACGCGAACGACCCGTCCGAGATCGACTACACCGCGTACGGCATCAACAACGCGATCCTCATCGACAACACCGGCAAGTGGCGCGACCGCGAGGGCCTCTCCGGGCACCTGCGCCCCGGCATCGACAAGGTCGTCCTCACCGCGCCCGGCAAGGGCGACGTCCCGAACATCGTGCACGGCGTCAACCACGACACGATCAAGCCGGACGAGCAGATCCTGTCCTGCGCCTCCTGCACCACCAACGCGATCGTGCCGCCGCTGAAGGCGATGGCCGACGAGTACGGGGTGCTGCGCGGCCACGTCGAGACGGTGCACTCCTTCACCAACGACCAGAACCTGCTGGACAACTACCACAAGGCCGACCGCCGCGGCCGCTCCGCGCCGCTCAACATGGTCATCACCGAGACCGGCGCCGCCTCCGCCGTCGCCAAGGCGCTGCCCGACCTCAAGGCCCCCATCACCGGCAGCTCCATCCGTGTCCCCGTTCCGGACGTCTCGATCGCCATCCTCAGCCTGCGCCTGGGCCGCGAGACGACCCGTGAGGACGTCCTGGAGCACCTGCGCGACGTGTCGCTGACCTCGCCGCTGAAGCGGCAGATCGACTTCACCGACTCGCCCGACGCGGTCTCCAGCGACTTCATCGGCTCGCGCCACGCGTCGATCGTCGACGCCGGCGCCACCAAGGTCGACGGCGACAACGCGATCCTCTACCTCTGGTACGACAACGAGTTCGGCTACTCGTGCCAGGTAATCCGCGTCGTCCAGCACGTGTCCGGCGTCGAGTACCCGACGTTCCCGGTGCCCGTCGCCTGACGGACCGGCGCGAGGTGACGCGCCGCGCATACTGTGCTTGCGCTGTGAGAATCGTCAACTGCCTTGCCTGGCAAGGGGATTGACCCTTTAGGGTGCGGGCTCTACGTTCCGCTGAACATCAGGCAGAAGCGGGACGGCTGAGCCCCCGGGGGTACTCATGCGCTGCACGCACCGCACGTTCACCGCACTGGCCGCCGTGGTCCTGCTGTCCGCCACGGCGGCCTGCGGGTCCGACTCGGACGCGGGCTCCGGCGGCTCCGGGTCCTCCGGCTCCGGCGGCGGAGGACTCACCACGGTCAAGGTCGGCGTCATTCCCATCGTGGACGTGGCGCCGCTCTACCTGGGCCAAAGACAGGGCTTCTTCAAGAAGCAGGGCCTCACCCTGTCGATGACCACGGCACAGGGCGGCGCGGCCATCGTGCCCGGAGTCGTCAGCGGCCAGTTCCAGTTCGGGTTCTCTAATTCCACCAGTTTGATGATCGCCCAGTCGACGGGCGTCCCCATCAAAGTGGTCGCGAACGGCGTCGGCTCCACCGGCAAGGACGGAGCCGACTTCGGGGCCGTCGTCGTCAAGAAGGGCAGCGCCCTGAAGTCGGCGAAGGACCTGGAGGGCAAGAAAGTCGCGGTCAACACCCTCAAGAACATCAACGACCCACCGTGCGCGAAGCGGTCCGCAAGGACGGCGGCGACCCCTCCGCGGTGCACTTCGTCGAGCTGGCCTTCGACCAGATGCCCGCCGCGCTCGCCAAGGGGCAGATCGACGCGGCCCAGGTCGTCGAGCCCGCCCTCGCCACGGTCAAGGCCCAGGGCGGCACGGTCATCGCCTCCAACTACGTCGACACGGCGGCGAAACTCACCGTCGCCATGTACTTCGCGTCCACGCAGTACACGCAAGCGCACCCGGACATCGTGAAGAAGTTCCAGGCCGCCACCGCCGAATCCCTGACGTACGCGAACAGCCACCCCGACGACGTCCGCCAGATCCTCACCACGTACACGAAGATCCCCCAGGCGACCCTGGACACGATGGTCCTGCCCGACTGGCCCGCCGAACCCAACCGCACCTCGCTCGACACCCTCGCCCAACTCGGCGAGAAGGACGGCCTGTTCAAGAAGAACCCGGACCTGGACGCACTCCTCCCGTGAGGGCCCGGACGAAGACCGTGCTGCGAGCGCTCGTCCCCGGAACCGCGGGCCTGCTGCTCTGCGCGGCACTGTGGGAGGCGGTACCGCGCTTCGGCCTGGTGGAATCCGACTACCTGCCCCCGTTCACCACGACCCTGCGCGCCCTCGGCCGCGAACTGGGCGACGGCGCCTTCTGGTCGGCGCTCGGCGACACCCTCACCGGCTGGGCCATCGGCCTCGCCCTCGCCACCGCAGGCGGCATCCTGGCCGGGCTGCTCATCGCCACCGTCCCGTACCTGCGCGAACTCACCACGTCCACCGTCGAGTTCCTCCGCCCCATCCCGTCCGTCGCCCTGATCCCGCTCGCCGTCCTGCTCTTCGGCACGGAACTGCGCTCGGTCCTCCTCCTCGTCGTCTACGCAGCCTTCTGGCAGGTCCTCGTCCAGGTCCTGTACGGGGTCCAGGACGTCGACCCGGTCGCGGAGGACACCGCACGCGCCTTCGGCCTCGGTCCCTGGGCCCGGATCCGGCATGTGGTCTGGCCGACGGCGCTGCCCTACGTCATGACGGGCGTACGGCTCGCGGCCGCGGTCGCCCTCATCCTCGCCGTCACCGTCGAACTCGTCATCGGCGCACCGGGCCTCGGCCACGAGATCAACGTCGCCCAGACCTCCCAGGCCGTCCCCGACATGTACGCCCTGATCCTCGTCGCGGGCGGGCTCGGCGTCGCCGTCAACGTCGTCGCCCGCGCCGTCGAACGCCGCGTCCTGTCCTGGCACCAGTCGGTCCGGGCGGAGGTACCGGCGTGAAACGGGCCCTGCGCGCCACCGCCCTCGCCCTCGCCGTGCGTCCTGGTCGCGGTCTGGTGGCTGGCCTCCGACGGCAGTACGAGCTTCTACGCGCCGCCGCTGCGCACGATCCTCGGCCGCTTCGACGACACCTGGACCCCGGACCGGCTGCGCGCCGACGTGCTCCCGAGCGTGGCCCGTCTCGCCGCCGGTTATGCGGTCGCGGGAGTCGTCGGCGTCACGCTGGGCGTCGGCATCGGCACCTCCCGGCGGGCCCGTGCCCTGTGCGAACCGGCCCTGGAGTTCCTGCGCGCGGTGCCGCCGCCGGCCCTCGTCCCCGTCATCATGCTCTTCGCGGGCATCGGCGACACGATGAAGATCGCCGTGATCGCGTCGGGCTGCGTGTGGCCGGTCCTCCTGAACACGGTGACGGGCGTGCGCTCCGTGGACCGGGTCGCCTCGGACACCGCCCGCTCCTACGGACTCACGGGCGCGGCCCGGCTGCGCCACCTGGTCCTCCCGGCGGCGAGCCCGCAGATCTTCGCGGGCCTGCGCCAGGCCCTGTCCATCGGCGTCATCCTCATGGTCATCAGCGAGATGTACGCGTCCAGCAGCGGCCTGGGATTCGCGGTCGTGGAGTTCCAGCGCTCGTTCGCCGTACCGGAGATGTGGACGGGCATCCTGGTCCTCGGCCTGCTGGGAGTGCTCCTGTCGGTCCTGTTCCGGATCGTCGAACGACGGGCCCTCGGCTGGTACCACGGTTCGCGCGGCGCACGACGGAAGGCGGGTGGCGGCGGTGCTTGAGGTCACGGGCCTGCGCAAGGTCTACGAGAGTTCCGGGAAGGCGTCGCGTCAGGTGGAGGCGCTGCGCGACCTGACCTTCCGGGTCGGAGCAGGCGAACTCGTCTGCGTCGTCGGCCCGTCGGGCTGCGGCAAGACGACGCTGCTGAAGTGCGTGGCGGGACTGCTCCGGCCCACGGACGGCACCGTCACCCTGGCCGGCGTACCGGTGACGGGCCCGCGGCCCGGTCTCGCGGTCGTCTTCCAGGAGTACGGGCGCAGCCTGTTCCCCTGGAAGCGGGTGGCGGAGAACGTCGAACTCCCGCTGCGGCAGCGGAAAATGGGGACGTCCGAGCGGCGTGCGCGCGTCGCCGACGCGCTGGCGGCGGTGGGCCTCGCCGACGTGGGCCGCGCCTACCCGTGGGAGCTGTCGGGTGGCATGCAGCAGCGCGTCGCCATCGCGAGGGCGCTGGCCTGTGAGCCCGAAGTCCTCCTGATGGACGAGCCGTTCGCCGCCGTGGACGCGCAGACCCGGGCCGAACTGGAGGACCTGGTACGGCGCCTGTGGCGGGAGCGGGGCATGACGGTGCTGTTCGTGACGCACGACATCGACGAGGCCGTGTACCTGGGGGAGCGGGTGCTGGTGCTGAGCAAGTCCCCGACGGTGATCAGGGAGGAGGTCCTCGTGGAACTTCCTTTGGAACGCGATCAGTTGAGTACGCGGGCGGATGCGCGGTTCACGGCGTTGCGGAGCCGGGTGCTGGGGCTGATCCGGGGGGACGGTCAGGGGGTGTCGAAGAGCGCGGGGTAGTGGCGCTGGAGGACGCGGCGCAGCGGGTCCATCGGATTCGTGATGTCCCCGGGGCCGAGACTCCGGACAAGGGTGTCGAGCACCTCGTTCGTCTCGAGGCGAATGCGGGCGCGGTCCCGCTCGCGCGCCGTCAGAAGCACGTCGCAGATCCTCGCGAACTGAGGCGAGCCCACCGGCAGGAAGGCCATACCGGCGTGCACCCGTCTGTACAGGTCGTTCAACTCCACGTCGGACATCGCCGTGACGTCGTCGAGGAGCAGACGCAAGAGGCTGTGCGCGACGGACGTCGCGGGCTCTCCGGAACGAGGGGTGAACGTGGTGACCGCCGCCCCCAGATTGGCGAACACCGGGTCCATCGTGTGCCGGACGATCGAGTCCGTGGTGGTGGCCGCCACGGACTCCTTGTGCCAGATCTCGTCCCAGTAGGAGCGCTGCCACGTCTGCCCGCCGGCCCCTTCGCCGAACCCGAACAGCCAGTTGGCGTCGATGGGCCGGGGATGGTCGAGTGCCTGGTCGCCCCGTAAAGAGATCTCCAGCGCCCGCGTGCCGTCCTCACCCCAGTAGCGCCGTGTCGTGAAGCTCAGGGCGAAGTCCGTCCACTGCGCCTCGTCCATCGCGGAGCGCCACAGCAGACAGTGCCGGCCCCACAGATGCACGGCCGCCTGCACGTCCGGGAACAGCTCGGCGGCGGTCGTCCGGCCGCGCAGCACCAGGACCATCAGGACCAGGTTCGACTCGTACAGACCGTGCCGGGCCGCCGTCCGCAGATCGTCCGGCCGGTAGGCCGCGTACTCCTCCGACGTACGGGTCCGGTGATGCTCCCGCAGCACCCTGATCAACTGCCGGGCGAGCCGGTCGCGTTCGTCCTCCGGGATGCGCCCCGCCAGCTCCCGCAGGAACCGCAGCATCTGCCGCGACGCCAGCGGGGCGTAGGAGAGCAGTGCGTACGCCAGGTCGTCGTCGATACGGCTCTCGCCCAGCGACAGGCCGGGCCGCTGCTTCAGCAGATCCCTGAGCAGCCGCACCGCGAGCCGGACCGCCAGATATTCGCCGAACGTCGCGTGCAGGAACTCGTACGTCGACAGGACCTGGCCGCTGCGCACCGACTGCGACCGCTGTACGAAGAAGAACCGGCCGAGCGCGATCTCGGCGGCGCCGAGCGGAGCCCGGAAACCCGTGGACGCCACGGCGTGCTTGCCGAGCAGCGCGGTGAGATCCTCGTCCAGTTCGGCGGACGACACCCACTGCCGATGGCGGTTGAGCAGGGCGAAGGCGACGAGGGACAGACGTTGCAGCTCCCGCTCGACGCGTTCCTCCGTCTCCGCGTCCGGGACCGCGTCCCGGGTCGACTTGCCCACCTCGCGGCGCGCGAACGACGACAGCAGCTCCTCGTACAGCTCGGTGACGGCGAGCGGCGCCCCGTCCCGGTTCAGGCCGCCCTCCGTGGCGTCGTACAGAGCCAGCATCGTCAACAGCAGCGGCTGAGAGGCGAGTTCGGCGTGCTGGGCGACCGCGTCCCAGGTGAGCGGGGTGAGGATCTGCGCGTTGGCCTCGTTCCAGAGTCTCAGCCAGTGCTGGATCTGCGCGGGCCGGAACGGCTCAAGGCGCAGCGCCACGAGACCCTCCGGATAGCGGGCCCGGTCGGCGACGCTGGTCCGGCTGGTCACCAGGGCCAGGACGGGACGGCCCTGCTCGGCCTCGCGCTGCTGGAAGCGCGCGACGCGGATCAGGAAGTCGTTGTGGTGGACGCCCGTGGTCTGGAGCAGCTCGTCGAAGCCGTCGAGAAGCAGCACCGGCGTCGAGCCGCCCGCGGATCGGACGAGTTCGGGCCAGGTCGTGCGCTCACCCGTGGCGACCCGCACGGCCAGCTCGATCTGGTCCTGGAGTTCCTCCTCGGCCCGTATGTCCCGCAGGGGGACCCGGACCGGCAGGAACCCGGCCTCCGGCAGCCGCGCGGCGAGCACCCGGGTGAGCACGGACTTGCCCGCTCCCGGCTGGCCCAGGACGAGGAGCGGGGCGTGCGCGAGGGCCGGACTCGTGAGGGCGCCCGCGAGGTACCGGGTCAGGTCCTGGCGCACCTCGAACCGCTGCCACCAGGACTCGTCCGCCGGCCCCGACTGCCCCTGCGGCTCCGCCACCCGGAAGTCCGGGTCGAGATACATCTCCCGCAGCGAGGGGACGCGGATGCCCTCCGGCGCCGTGGTGGCGTCGAGCACCGGCCGCCCGAGCGTGGCGGCGTGCGCCTGGGCCAGCGCGGCGGCGACATCGCCGGCCGGGGTGAGATGCGCGGCGGACTCGGCCAGCAGCGTCCGTACGCCGTCGAGGGCACGGCGGACCTCGGCGCGGGTCGCCTGATGCTCGTTCTGCGTGATCCAGAAGTTGAACTCCGGCGCTGCGAGGGCTAGTTGAATGTACGCGCTGGAGTACCTCCTGACCGCGTCGTCGATCAGCGCGTCGTTCAGAGCGGCCAAGGTCTCGAACTGCCCCTGTTCCTGCAGCCGTTCCCAGACCCGCAGCCCGGTCAGGAAATGGCGGAACTGTGCGCACACTGACGCGTAGAACGACTGAAGGGCGACGGTCAGGACCTCCGGCGGATGGTGCGGCGCGGGAAACACAACATCCGCGGACAGCAGTTCACGCACCAGATCGTCCCCCGCGACCCCCTCCGTCCCCACCAGCCGCAGTTGCTCGCCCCGGGTCAGCTCCACGTCGTCCAGCGAGAACGGCAGCCGCGCCTCGTCCAGCGCCTCGAACCACGCCACCACCACGATGACCGTGTGCGCGGCCCGCAGCACCTCGGTCCGTTCGGCCCGTCGCCCGGCCCGCCCCAGCCGTTCGGCGACCCCGTGCACCGCGTCGCGCCCCGCGCCGATGATCCGGCCGCGCCCCGACACCATCCCGAGCAGCGTCCCGCTCGCCCCGCCGGTCGCGAGGTTCAGCGCACCGCCAACTGCCCTGTCCAGAGCGGTGATTCGCGCCGAGTCCACCCCCAGCAGCGTCAAAGCGTCCGCGAACGACAGCACACCGCGCGACCCCACCACAACCCCCGTTGTCCAGCCCGGCGCGACGACCGCCGGATCCGTCCTCGTACTGTAAAGAGGACAGGCCGCGTCGCGGGCGGCAATGCTCGGGAAGATGCAGTACGTACGTCACCTGTTTACGCTCCGTGGCCCCTATGGCTTACGGTGTGGCGCGTGGACAGTCAGGGTGAGCGCAGGCTGCGGCTGCGCCTGACCGGGGCCGCGGCCCTCGCCGTCGTATCGGCGACGGCCGGAACATGGGCGTACGGCCGCAGCGGCGCGTCCGCATCGGATCTCGTGCGCGACCTCGCGGTCGGCGGCGCCTATGTGATCGCCGGCCTCGTCGCCTGGCGGCGCAGGCCCGCCAACCACACCGGTCCGCTGATGACGGCCGAGGGCATCACCTGGTTCTTCGGCAACCTCCAGGGCACCGCCGTGCCTGTCCTGTTCAGCTTCGGTGCCTGGTGGGAGGCGCTGAACATGGCGGTGCTGCTGCACCTCGTGCTGTCCTTCCCCGAAGGCCGCCTCACGACCGTCCTCACCCGCCGCCTCGTCCAGAGCGCGTACGCACTCGTCGCCGTCGGCGGCCTGATCCGCACGCTCCTGTTCGACCCGACGCGCAACACCGGCGCGACCTATCTCGACTGCGCCGACTGCGGCCCGAACCTCATCGCCGTCCCCGCCTGGAACGGCGCCTTCGACGCCTTCGACGCCGCCTACCACGCGGCGGGTTGGGTGATCTCCGCCGTCGCCGCCGTCGCCATCGTGCTGCGCTGGCGGCACGCGTCGGCCGCCCGCCGCCGCGCGCTGCTGCCCGCCTGGGTGGGCATCGGCATCGCGGTCGTCTTCCTGATGTGGGACATGCTGTTCTACGTCGTGCCGTGGTTCGGCGAGGTCGGCTCCCTCGCCGAGGAGGCCGTCTATCTGCTGTCGGACCTCGCCCAGGTCGCCGTCCCGTTCGCCTTCCTCGCCGGCCTGCTCCGCATGCACTTCCAGCGCGCCGAGGTCAGCGGCCTGGTCATCGACGTCGGCACCGACCCCGACCCGGCCCGGGTGCGCGAAGCCCTCGTCCGCGTCCTCGGCGACGCGACGCTGCGGCTCGGCCTGTGGCGCGAGGAGAAGGGGGTCTACGTCGACGGGTCCGGCCGGGAGGTCGGCGCCGACGGCCCCGGGCGCACCCCGGTGCGCGCCGCCGACGGCCGCCCGCTCGCCCTGCTCCACCACGACCCGGCCCTCTCGGACGACCCGGAACTCCTCGAATCCGTCGCGGCCGCGCTCCGCCTGGCCCTGGAGAACGTCTGGCTGCGCACCCGCGCCAAGGACGTCGCCAGCCGGATCGTGCAGGCAGCCGACGCCGAGCGCGGCCGCCTGGAGCGCGACCTGCACGACGGGGCACAGGCCCGCCTGGTCTTCGCCCTCATGTCGGTACGGCGGGTGCGCCGCGGCCTGGCCGACCACCCCGACGCGACCCTGCGCGCCGCGGCCGACGAGGCCGAGTCGAGCCTGCGCCTGGCCATCGAGGAACTGCGTGGCCTCGCCCAGGGCATCCACCCCGCCGTCCTCACCCGCGAGGGCCTGGCCCCGGCCCTGAACGCCCTCGCCAAGGAGGCCGCGCTGCCCGTCGTCGTCGCCGCCGAACCGCGCCGCTACGACCCCCTCGTCGAGACCACCGCGTACTTCACCGTCTGCGAGGCCCTGTCGAACGCCGCCAAGCACGCGGGCGCCCGCGCCGTCAGCGTCTCGGCCCGGCAGGAGGGCGACCGGCTCGTCGTCGAGACCGTCGACGACGGCGTCGGAGGCGTCGACACCGCGCACGGCACCGGCCTGCGCGGCCTCGCCGACCGGCTCGCCGCCGTCGACGGGGTCCTGCACATCGACAGCCCCGCGGGCGGCGGGACCAGGATCAGGGCGGAGCTGCCGTGCGGGTGATCGTGGCCGAGGACTCGGCGCTGCTGCGGCAGGGCATCGTACGGCTCCTCACCGATGAAGGGATCGAGGTCGCCGCGGACTGCGGGGACACCGCGCCGCTGCTCGCGCTCGTCGCCGAGCACACCCCCGACGCCGTGCTCCTCGACATCCGGATGCCGCCCACCCACACCGACGAGGGGCTGCTCGCGGCGGCCGCGATCCGTGCCGCGCACCCCGGCACCGGCGTGCTCCTGCTCTCCCAGTACGTGGAGACCACCTCGACGGTGCAGGCGCTGGCCCAGCACCCTCAGGGCTTCGGCTACCTGCTGAAGGAAAGAGTCGCCGACATCGACGAGCTGAGCGACGCGCTCAAGCGGGTCGCGGCGGGGGAGACCGTCCTCGACCCGCTGGTCGTGAGTCGGCTGATGGAGGCGCCGCGGCTGCCCGGGCCGCTCGACGAGCTCACCGGCCGCGAGCGCGACGTGCTGGCCCTCATGGCCGAGGGCCGCTCGAACGAGGCCATCGCGCAGAAGCTGGTCATCGGCGGCAAGACGGTCGAGACGCACGTCCGCAACATCTTCGGCAAACTGCGCCTCGAACCCGACCTGCTGGAGCACCGCCGGGTCATGGCGGTGCTCACCTACCTGCGCGGCTGACGCCGTCGCGTCGCCCCGTCGCTCAAGAGATCCCGGCTGCCCGCTCCGGAGACGACGCCCGTTCCCCCGTGTCCCCCGTGCTCCCCCGTACGTCGTCCGCGGAGCGGTGCCGGACCTCCACAGTAGGCAGGCGCGCGGCGGGGGACATCAGGGCCAGCCCTGAGATGTGGAACCGCCCTTACCTCTTTGATCACGGCATGCCCCTGTTTGGTCACCCGGGACCTCTTCACAGTCGCCTCGGCGCGGGTCTATAGTCCAAAACTAGCACTGCTAATTAAGTGCCGCTGATGACCGCGTTCCGGCTGTTCAATGGAGTTGACTGTGCGCCCCGTACACTTCGCCGCCGCCCGCCGCACCCCGATCGGGAAGCTCCGCGGCGCGCTGTCCTCCGTACGGCCCGACGACCTCGCGGCGACGGTCGTCCGGGCGCTGATCGCCGACGCGCCCGCGCTCGACCCGGCCCGCATCGACGACATCTACTGGGGCGCGGCGAACCAGGCGGGCGAGGACAACCGGAACGTCGCGCGGATGGCCGCCCTGCTCGCGGGCCTGCCGGAGACGGTGCCGGGCGCCACCGTGAACCGCCTGTGCGCCTCGGGCATGGAGGCCGTCACCGCCGCCGCCCGCACCATCGCCGCGGGCGAGGCCGACGTGGTGCTCGCGGGCGGCTCCGAGTCGATGAGCCGCGCGCCGTTCGTGCTGCCCCGCCCCGACGAGGCGCTGCCGCACCAGATGCAGACGTACGACACCCGGCTCGGCTGGCGGCTGACCAACCCGAGGATGAAGGACCTGCACGGGGTCCTCGCGATGGGGGAGACCGCCGAGGAGGTCGCCGACCGGTACGGCATCTCGCGCGAGCGGCAGGACGCGTTCGCCCTGCGCAGCCACCACAAGGCGGCCGCCGCCCGCAAGGACGGCCTCTTCGACGCCGAGCTCCTGCCCGTCACGCGCCCCGACGGCGTGGTCGTCGACGCCGACGAGTGCATCCGCCCCGACACGTCACTGGAGAAGCTCGGCGGCCTCAAGCCCGTGTTCCGCAAGGGCGGCTCGGTGACCGCGGGCAACGCGTCGCCGATGAACGACGGCGCGGCCGGCCTGCTCCTCGTCAGCGAAGAGGCCCTGGAGGAGTTCGGACTGGTCTCCCTCGGCCGCTATGTCGCCGGCGCCTCGGCGGGCGTCCACCCCGACGTCATGGGCATCGGCCCGGTGCCCGCCACGCAGAAGGCACTGAAGCGCGTCGGCTGGTCCCTTGCGGACATCGAGGAGGCCGAGTTCAACGAGGCCTTCGCCGCCCAGGCCCTCGCCTGCGTCGACGGCCTCGGCATCGACCCCGACCTCGTCAACCCGACCGGCGGCGCCATCGCCCTCGGCCACCCGCTCGGCTGCTCCGGCGCCCGCATCCTCACCACGCTCCTGCACCGCCTGCGCCGCACCGGCGCGGCCCGCGGCCTCGCCACCATGTGCGTCGGCGTCGGCCAGGGCAGCGCCGTCCTCGTCGAGCGCGCCTGAACTCCCCGACCACATAAGGAAGTCGACAGCACATGAGCAGGTTCACCGGACGGGTCGCCGTCGTCACCGGCGCCGCCCAGGGCATCGGCGCCGCCACCGCGCTGCGGCTCGCAGAGGAGGGCGCGGCCGTCGCCGTCGTCGACCTCACCGCCGAACGCGCCCAGGCCACCGTCGACGCCATCGAGGCCAAGGGCGGCACCGCCCGCGCCTACGGCTGCGACGTCACCGACCAGGACGCCGTCGAGGCCGCCTTCGCCCAGGTCGACGCCGACCTGGGCGGGCTGCACATCCTCGTCAACAACGCGGGCATCACCCGCGACGGCATGTTCTTCAAGATGCCGAAGACGGACTGGGACGCCGTCATCAACGTCAACCTCACCTCCGTCTACACCTGCTCGCAGGCCGCGCAGACGTACATGTCGCGGCAGAAGTACGGAAAGATCGTCTCCCTCTCCTCCCGGTCCGCCCTCGGCAACCGCGGCCAGGCCAACTACGCCGCCGCCAAGGCCGGTATCCAGGGCTTCACCGCGACCCTCGCCATCGAGCTGGGCCGCTTCAACATCAACGTCAACGCCGTGGCCCCCGGCTACATCGCCACCGCGATGACCGCGGCCACCGCCGAACGCGTCGGCTCCAGCGCCGACGAGCACCAGAAGCTGGCCGCCGAGCGCACCCCGCTGGGACGCGTCGGACAGCCCGAGGACATCGCGGCCGTCGTCGCGTTCCTCGCCAGCGACGACGCCTCCTACGTCAGCGGACAGACGCTGTACGTCAACGGCGGCGCCCGCTAGCGGCATCATCGCCGGACCACCGGCCCAACGACCTGGTTCACCGCAGCACCAGAGTTCAGTACGGAACGGAGCACCACCCGTCATGGCAACCCTCTCCCTCGCCGCGATCCTCGCCGAGAACGCCCGCCGCCGCCCCACCAAGGTCGGCCTCGTCGAGGGCGAACTCCGCCTCACCTTCGAGGAGTTGTGGCTCCAGGCCCGCAAGCAGGCCGCCGCCCTCACCGGCCTCGGCGTCCGCCCGGGGGACCGGGTCGCCCTGATGGCCCCCAACACCGCCGACTTCCCGCGCGCCTACTACGCGGCGCTCGCGGCCGGCGCGGTCGTCGTCCCCGTCCATCTGCTGCTGTCCGCCGGGGAGGTCGAGCACGTCCTGAAGGACAGCGGCGCGACGCTGCTGCTGTGCCACCCGGCGCAGGCGGCGGTCGGCGCGGCGGCCGCGGAGGCGACCGGCGTCCGCATGCTGACCCTCGGCGCGGACGGCGACCTGGAGCAACTGACCTCCACCGCCGAGCCGTTGGTCTCGTACGTCACCCGCGAGGCCGACGACCCGGCCGTCATCTTCTACACGAGCGGCACCACCGGCGTCCCCAAGGGCGCCGAGCTGAGCCACTTCAACCTCGTCATGAACGCCACGGTCTCCGCCTTCGACGCCCACAACGTCGCCCCCGACGACATCGCGCTCGGCGCACTGCCCCTGTTCCACGCCTTCGGCCAGACCGTGTCGATGAACGCGACCTGGCGCGCGGGCGCGACCCTCGTCCTGCTGCCCCGCTTCGACGCGGCGCGCGCCATCGACCTGATGGTGACGGAGAACGTGAACACGTTCCACGGCGTCCCCACGATGTACGTGAACCTGCTCGCGGCGGCGCCCGCCGCGGACAAGCTCCCCGAACTCAAGATCTGCGTCTCGGGCGGCGCCTCGCTCCCGGTGGCGGTCCTCGAAGGCTTCGAGAAGGCGTTCGGCGCCACGATCTTCGAGGGCTACGGCCTGTCGGAGACGTCCCCCGCTGCCGCCGCCAACCAGCCCGTCTTCGGCGCCCGCCCCGGCACGATCGGCCACCCTCTGTGGGGCGTCGACGTGGAGATCGCCCGCGCCGAGGTGGAGGACAGCGTGGAGCTGCTGGCCGCCGGCGAACTGGGCGAGGTCGTCGTCCGCGGCCACTGCGTCTTCACCGGCTACCTGGGCCGCCCGGAGGCCACGGCGGAAGCCCTCGTCGACGGCTGGTTCCGCACCGGCGACCTCGGCACCAAGGACGACGACGGCTATCTGCGCATCGTCGACCGCAAGAAGGACATCATCATCCGCGGCGGCTACAACGTGTACCCGCGCGAGGTGGAGGAGGTCCTGATGCGCCACCCCGGCATCGGCCACGCCGCCGTGATCGGCCTGCCCGACGACGTCCACGGCGAGGAGATCTGCGCCGTCATCGTCCCGAAGCCCGGCGAGACCCTGGACGCCGCCGCCGTCCAGGACTGGTCCAAGTCCCACCTCGGCAAGCACAAGTACCCCCGCCGCATCGAGTTCACGGACGAGCTCCCCCTGGGCCCGAGCATGAAGATCCTGAAGCGCGAACTGAGGGCTGTCTACGGTAAGTAGAGCGCCCCGTCAGGGGCGCGGGGAACTGCGCGAGAACCCGCACGCACCCGCACCCGCCAACGCACCAGGTGAACCCACCCCGTAGGCAAAGAGGACCGGCCCGACGCCTCCCAGCGCCGACCCGGTCCTCTTCCGCGAAACCGACGGAGTCAGTCGGTGCCGAACTCCATCGCGGCCCGGTCCAGAGCCTCGTCCTCCCCGGAGACCTCACCGCGAGAGGCGATGGCCTGCGCCCCGCCCTCCGGCAGCGCCCCGATGAGCCCGGCGCCGAGCGCCGAGTCGCCGGAACCGAGCAGGCCGAGACCCGCGTACTGCTCCAGCTTGGCGCGCGAGTCGGCGATGTCCAGGTTGCGCATCGTGAGCTGGCCGATCCGGTCGACAGGACCGAACGCCGAGTCCTCGGTGCGCTCCATGGAGAGCTTGTCCGGGTGGTAGCTGAACGCCGGGCCCGTCGTGTCGAGGATCGAGTAGTCCTCGCCGCGCCGCAGCCGCAGCGTGACCTCACCGGTGACCGCGGCGCCGACCCAGCGCTGCAGCGACTCCCGGATCATCAGGGCCTGCGGGTCAAGCCAGCGGCCCTCGTACATCAGACGGCCCAGACGCCGGCCCTCTGCGTGGTACTGGGCGAGGGTGTCCTCGTTGTGGATGGCGTTCACGAGCCGCTCGTAGGCGGCGTGCAGCAGCGCCATGCCCGGGGCCTCGTAGATGCCGCGGCTCTTGGCCTCGATGATCCGGTTCTCGATCTGGTCGGACATACCCAGACCGTGGCGGCCGCCGATGGCGTTGGCCTCCATCACCAGGTCGACGGCGGAGGCGAAGTCCTTGCCGTTGATGGTGACCGGACGACCCTCCTTGAAGCCGATGGTGACGTCCTCGGTGGGGATCTCCACCGACGGGTCCCAGAACTTCACGCCCATGATCGGCTCGACCGTCTCGACGCCCGTGTCGAGGTGCTCAAGCACCTTCGCCTCGTGCGTGGCGCCCCAGATGTTGGCGTCGGTGGAGTACGCCTTCTCCGCGGAGTCCCGGTAGGGCAGGCCGTGGGCGACCAGCCACTCCGACATCTCCTGGCGGCCGCCCAGCTCGGCCACGAAGCCCGCGTCGAGCCACGGCTTGTAGATCCGCAGGTTCGGGTTGGCGAGCAGGCCGTAGCGGTAGAACCGCTCGATGTCGTTGCCCTTGTACGTGGAGCCGTCGCCCCAGATCTGCACGTTGTCCTCGAGCATCGCCCGCACCAGGAGGGTGCCGGTGACCGCGCGGCCCAGCGGAGTCGTGTTGAAGTACGCGCGACCGCCCGAGCGGATGTGGAACGCACCGCAGGTCAGCGCGGCCAGGCCCTCCTCGACCAGCGCCTCGCGGCAGTCGACCAGGCGGGCGATCTCGGCGCCGTAGGCCTGGGCGCGACCGGGCACCGAGTCGATGTCGGGCTCGTCGTACTGGCCGATGTTCGCGGTGTAGGTGCACGGGACGGCGCCCTTGTCGCGCATCCACGCGACCGCGACGGACGTGTCGAGGCCGCCCGAGAAGGCGATGCCGACGCGCTCGCCGGCGGGAAGGGAAGTGAGGACCTTGGACATAGGAAGAGTATGCATCACCACTCATGGTTATGCAAAGCCCCGTCGGGTCTCCTTCTGTGCGGAACGCGTGTAGTGCGAAAGTGTCCGGGGGTGCGCGGCAGGCGGGGACCCGTACAGGCGGAGACGGAGCACACGAGCACATGCACGAGATATTCGGCGTCACCCCGTGGGGGTTCGCCGCGCTGGCCGCGGCGGCCCTCCTGGTGGGCTTCTCCAAGACCGCCGTCAGCGGGGCCAACACCGTCAGCCTCGCCGTCTTCGCCGCGATCCTGCCCGCCCGCGCCTCCACCGGCGTGCTGCTGCCGATCCTCATCTTCGGCGACATCCTCGCCGTGCTGACCTACCGCAGGCACGCCCACTGGCCGACCCTGTGGCGCCTCTTCCCGGCCGTGGCGGCCGGCGTGCTGGTCGGCACCGCGTTCCTCGCGTTCGCCGGTGACGGTCTCGTCCGCGGCTCCATCGGCGTCATCCTGCTGGTGATGGCCGCCGTCACCGTCTGGCGGCGCAGGCAGGCCGAGGCGCCGAAGGCCGAGGAGAACCCGACCCGCGCGGCCCGCGTCAAGGCGGGCTCGTACGGGGTGCTCGGCGGCTTCACCACGATGGTCGCCAACGCGGGCGGCCCGGTGATGTCGATGTACCTGCTCTCCGCCGGGTTCAAGAAACTGGGCTTCCTCGGCACCTCCGCGTGGTTCTTCCTCATCGTGAACTCCGCGAAGGTGCCGTTCAGCGTGGGCCTCGGCCTCATCGACGGCCGCTCGCTCCTCCTCGACGCGGCGCTCGTCGCCTTCGTCGTGCCGGGCGCGCTCATCGGCAAGGTGGCGGTGAACCGCATCAACCAGCGACTCTTCGAACAGCTGGTGATCGCGGCGACGGTGCTCGGCGGTCTGCAACTGCTTCTGCGCTGACTGCCTGCCTGGAACCGGATCAGGAGGCTGCCAAAGGACGCTCGGCCGACGACTGCTGCGGCAGCCCCTGCGCGAGATCCTCGGCCAGCAGCCGCTTGGCGATCGAGTCGACCGCGGCGCGCAGGTCCTTGCCCGCCGGCCGGCCGAGGTCGGCCTCGACCTGCTTGCTCAGCCACTCGCCCCACGCCCGGTTGAGCACCTCCGCCTCCCGTCGGCCCGCCGCGGTGTGCGAGAAGTACGACCCCGTACGGGTCAGGTAGCCCTCGTCGACCATCCGCTGGAACACCGGCACCAGCACCTCGGGCGGCACCCTGCGCCGCGCCGCGATCATCCCGAGGGAGGCGTGTCCGACCATCCGCGTGTAGAACTCCACCTGCATCACGGCCCACGATCCCGCGATGTCCAGACGGCTGTCCGAGGCGTCGAGGATCCGCCGCGCCGTGTCCAGGGTCGAGGACTTCACGATGTTGCCCACGGCCCGCTCCAGCAGATGCGACGGATCGCCGGTCGACGGCTGGGCGAAGCCCTCTCCCATGTCCGTCGACCCCGCCCGGGCCGTGTCGCGCAGCTGCACCTGCTTGAGGAAGAGCGCCACCACGAAGCCGACGACCGCCACCGGCACCGTCCACAGGAACACCGTGTGCAGCGAGTCCGCGTACGCCTGCGCGATGGGCTCGCGCGCCCCGGCCGGCAGCGCGTGCAGCCCCTCCGGGCTCTGCGCGGCCTTGGCGAGCGCCGCCGGATCGAGGCCGGTCCCGGCCCGTGACGCCTCCGCGACGCCGTCGCTCAGGTTCGGCTTCAGGGTGTTGGCGTAGATCGTGCCGAACACCGCGGTGCCGAAGGAGCTGCCGAGCGTACGGAAGAAGGTCACCCCGGACGTGGCGGTGCCCAGGTCCGCGTACTCGACGGTGTTCTGCACCGCGATGGTGAGCACCTGCATGGACAGCCCGATCCCGAGACCGAGCACGAACATGTACAGCGACTCCAGCCAGGCCGACGACGCAGGGCCCATCAGGGAGAGGAGGTACAGGCCGAGGCCCATGACGAGCGAGCCGACGATCGGGAAGATCCGGTACTTGCCGGTCTTGCTGACGACGTTGCCGGAGAAGATCGACGCGATCAGCAGACCGATGACCATCGGCAGCGTGCGCACGCCGGAGATCGTGGCCGAGTCGCCGTCCACGTACTGCAGATACGTCGGCAGGAACGTCAGCGCGCCCAGCATCGCGAAGCCCACGATGAAGCTGAGGATCGAGCAGACGGTGAACACCGGGTTCGCGAACAGCCGCATCGGCAGCATCGGTTCGGCCGCCCGGGTCTCCACCCAGCAGAACAGCCCGAGCGCCACGAGGCCGCCCGCGAACAGGCCGATGATGACGCCGGAGCCCCACGCGTACTCGTTGCCGCCCCAACTCGTCGCCAGGATCAGGGCGCTCGCCCCGATCGCGACGAAGGCGATGCCGAGATAGTCGATGACCGGCCGCGTCGCCGACTTCACCACCGGGATGGTGCGGGCCGCGGCGATGACCACGACGATCGCGATCGGCACGTTCACGTAGAACGCCCACCGCCAGGTCAGATGGTCCGTGAACAGTCCGCCGAGCAGCGGGCCGATGACCGTCGACACGCCGAACACCGCGCCGATCGCACCCTGGTACTTGCCGCGCTCGCGCAGCGGGATGACATCCGCGATCAGCGCCATCGCCGTGACCATCAGGCCGCCGGCGCCGATACCCTGCATGGCCCGCCAGACGATGAGCAGCGTCATGTTCGTGGCGAGACCGCACAGGAACGAGCCCGTGATGAAGACGATCGCCGACACCTGGAAGACGACCTTGCGGCCGAACAGGTCGCCGAACTTGCCCACCAGGACCGTGGCGACCGTCTCCGCGAGGAGGTACGAGGTGACCACCCACGACATGTGCGCCGCACCACCGAGGTCCGAGACGATCGTCGGCAGGGCCGTGCCCACGATCGTCTGGTCCAGGGCCGCGAGCAGCATGCCGAGCATGATCGTCACGAAGACGACGTTCCGGCGACGCTTGTCCAGTACCGGTGGGGCCGGGGTGGCGGCTTCAGCCGTGGTGGTGGTCACCCTCGCAGGGTCACATCAGGGTGCCGGGGCCGCATGCGGGTGGGGTCCGGACCGGTGACGGCCCCTTCCGGCCGTGCTACGCGTCTCCGGCCAGCCGGGGCGCGCAGGCGGCCGCGTCCACGGGGCGCCCCTCCCGCGCCACCCGGTCGGCCAGGGACCGCGCCCAGGCCACCACGCCCGGCGCGTCCAGACCGGCGGGCGCGTCCCCGGGCCAGGCGTCCACCGCGTCCGCGCCCCTGCGCAGCAGCCGGGCCCCGCCCGTCGCGTTGCCCCGCGCCGCGTGCGTCAGCCCCACGGCCGCCTGGGCCAGCCCGCGCCACAGCTCACGCTGCTCGCGGGGCGCCGACTTCCACGCGTCCTCGAAGACCTCGTGCGCATGGAAGGGCTGCCCGGCGTCGAGCAGCGCCTGCGCCTCGGCGACGGTCTCCCCGGCCGTCCGCACCACCCCCTCCGGCTGCCGGGCGACCCCCGGGGAGCCATAGGGGAGCGGCCGCCCCAACCCGTCACGGGGCCGGGCATTACGGGCACGGCCCTCGTCGTCGCGGTCCCGGCCCGTGCTGCGATCGGTGCTCATGCCCCGATTCTCGCCCACCTTCCACGAAGCCCGCGGAACTGGTTTCAAACCACCCGTGAGCTTGGGGTAATGTTCTTCCTGTCGCCGCCGGAAGGGCCCGGAAACAGCGGGTCGGAAGGCGATCGACATCGGGACGTGGCGCAGCTTGGTAGCGCACTTGACTGGGGGTCAAGGGGTCGCAGGTTCAAATCCTGTCGTCCCGACTGGAGACAGTCGCACTTCAGGGCCGGTTTCGGAGCAATCCGAGACCGGCCCTGTTGTCGTTCCGGTGACTTCAAAGACAGGGTCCGGCCCCTTGCCTCTCCGTTGATCCGCGCTCTATTTTACTCCCAAGTAAGTTTACTTGGGAGTAAGGAGCTTGCTGTGGGGGCCTACCGCACTGTCATGGTCGGAACGGACGGCTCGGAGTCGTCCTATGCGGCGGTCGAGGGAGCGGCCAGGCTGGCCGCCGTCTGTGAGGCGGAACTCCTCGTCGTCTGCGCGTACTTGCCCATGCAGGGCACCGAACTCGCACGCGCACAGGACCAGTTGGGGTCGGAGGGGTATCAGGTGGTGGGCTCGGCGCCCGCCGAGGACACGCTGCGTACGGCGCGGGACCGAGCCCGTGCGCACGGGGCGGCTAACGTGCGGACGCTCGCCGTGGAGGGGGAGCCCGTCGCCGTGCTCGTCCACACCGCCCAGGAGAACGCCGTCGACCTCCTGGTGGTGGGCAACAAGGGACTGCGCTCGCTCGCCGGGCGTCTCCTCGGCTCCGTACCGGCCGACATCGCCCGCAAGGCCGGCCTCGACGTGCTGATCGTGCACACCACGTGAGCGCGGACTCTCCCGACGGTGGCGAGGAGCTTCGGCGGACCGTCGAGGAGGTGCTGCTCGGCGGCGGCCGCCACTGGACGCGGCACGACATCGTCGAGCGGACCGGGGTGGGGCCGGAGCGCACCGCGCAGATCTGGCGGGCGCTCGGCTTCCCGCTGGTCGAGGACGACGTACGGGCGTTCACCGACGGGGACGTCGACGCGCTGCGTGCCGGGGAGCGGCTGATCGCGGCGGGGATCATCACCGAGGAGAGCGAGGCGCTGATGGCCCGCGCCCTCGGCCACCACCTCTCCCGGCTCGCCGAATGGCAGGTCCACACGCTGTGGGCGTGGCTGAACCGGGGCCGGGAGACGCCGCTGACCCAGCCGGAGCTGGCGAGCCGGGCCGCGGTCCTGCTCGCCGAGCTGGAACTGCTCCAACAGCACGTCTGGAAAAGGCACTTCGCGGCCTACACCGGGCAGGTGATCGCGACCGCGCAGGCGGACGCGGCCCGGAAGGAGACGCCGGGAGCCGCCCCCTCGCCCGACGGGACGGTCCCGCAGGGCGAGGGCCTGCACGTGCAGGACCTCGCCGTCGGGTTCACCGACATGGTCGGCTATACGAGGATGACGCGCGGCCTCGACAGCACCGAACTCGTCAAGGTCCTCGACCGGTTCGAGAGCCTGACCGGGGACGTGGTCGCCGAGGGCCGGGGCCGGGTGGTGAAGACCATCGGCGACGAGGTCCTCTTCGTGTGCGATTCGGCGTCCACCGCGGCGGACATCGCCCTGGAGCTCACGGCCCGGGCGGAGGGGGAGAAACGCCTCCCGCACCTGCGCACCGGCCTCGCCCACGGCCCGGTCCTCGGCCGGTTCGGCGACGTCTACGGAGCCGCGGTCAACATTGCGGCCCGCCTGACCGCGGTGGCCCGCCCCGACACGATCCTCGTGAACACCGCGCTGGCCGGGGAGCTGTCCGGCCGGGCCGCGTACGAACTGAAGGTCCTCCGCCCGGTCTCGGTACGCGGCTACAGCCGCCTCCGCCCGGTCCTGCTCCGCCCGGCGGGGAGCCCACGCGGCCGGGGCCGCTGACGGCACGGGCGTTCAGTCCCGGAGGGTGGCCAGCCAGTCGGTCAGCAGGCGGTTCACCTCGGCGGGGCGTTCCTGCTGGATCCAGTGGCCGCAGTCCTCCAGGAGGTGGGAGGCCGAGAGGGCGGGGAGGGTGGTGGGGAAGGCGTCGATGGCGTCTGCCATCCATGTGGTGGAGGCGTCGCGGGTGCCGCCGATGAACAGGGACGGCTGCCTGACCGGGGCTCCGTCGTACGGGGCGAGGTCCTGCCAGTCGCGGTCCATGCAGCGGTAGCGGTTGAGCGCGCCGGTCATGCCCGTGCGCTCGAACTCCCCGGCGTAGACGTCGAGATCGGCCTCGGTCAGCCAGGACGGAAGCGTCGCGGCCGAGGGGAAGCGGTCGCGCAGCCGGCCGCCGCCCCGGGTCACGAAGTGCGGGTCGGGCTCGCCCGGGGCGGGCATGGTGTCGGCGGACAGCGCAGCGTAGAACCCGGCGAGCCAGCCCCGGACGTCGGGCTCGATCTCGGCCTCGGCGCGGCCGGGCTCCTGGAAGCAGGAGACGTAGAACTCCTCCTCGGGGCCGCCGATCCGGCTGAAGACGTCGGTGGGGCGGGGGCCGCCCGGCGGCGCGTAGGGGACGCTCAGCAGGCCGACCGCGCGGAAGACCTCGGGGTGGAGCAGGGCCGAGGTCGCGGCGATGGTGGAGCCCCAGTCGTGGCCGACGACCACCGCGCCCTCCTCGCCCAGGGCGCGTACGACGGCGACGTTGTCCGCCACCAGGTTGAGCATCCGGTAGGCGTCGGTCTCCGTCGGCCCGGACGACCGGCCGTAGCCGCGCACGTCGACGGCCACCGCCCGGTAACCGGCCGCGGCGAGGGCCGGGAGCTGGTGGCGCCAGGAGTACCAGGACTCGGGAAAGCCGTGGACGAGCAGGACCAGCGGGCCGCTGCCCTGCTCGACCAGGTGCAGGCGCCCCGCCGGGCCATCGACGAGGCGATGGCGGAGGGCGGGCGACGGCTCGGACTGCGTGGACATGTGCTGCTCCTCGGTGCGCGGATGACGCGGCTGCCCGTCGATCATGCGGCGCGGCACCCGCACCGGGCGATCCGCGTTGACATTCTGGCAAAATCGCAGGACAGGACGGTGGAGTGGCGCGACCGGAAGGAGTGGGCACGGTGGCGGTCGACGAGGTGCGGGAGACGCTGGCGGCGATGGGACCCCGGCTGCGGGCCGCCCGAGAGCGGCACGGCGCCACCCTCACCGGCGTCGGCTGCGCGACCGGCATCGCCGTGAGCACGCTGTCCCGGATCGAGACCGGCCGGCGCAGGCCCAGCCTGGAGATGGTGCTGCGGCTGGCGAAGGAGTACGGCGTCTCCCTGGACGAACTGGCCGGCACCGCACCCGCGCGCACCCCGAGGGCGCTGAGCTTCGGCGACGACAAGGCGGTGCTGCCCCTCACGCGGTACGTGGGCGGTCTGCACGCACACAAGCACGTCCTGCCCGCCGTCGAGGAGCCGCCCGCGCCGCCCCGGCAGGTCTCCCACGAGGGCTACGAGTGGCTGTGCGTCCTGTACGGGCGGCTGCGGCTCGCGCTCGGCGACCGGACCCTGGTCCTGACCGCGGGGGACATCGCCGAGTTCGACACCCGCACCCCGCACGGCGTGGCGAACGCCGGCCCCGGCGGACCGGTCGAGTACCTCGTCATGTTCGGGCCCCAGGGCGAGCGCCCCCGGCAGCGCACCCCGGGATTCTTCCCTGATTCCTACCCGACGGCCCCGGCCGCTGCGCGAGGATCTACCGGTGAAGCCCGGCAGGGCGCCGCACCGGACACCTCTCCCTAAGGACTGCTGAGTTGAGCACCATCGGAATCGGTCAGGCCGTCGTACTCGGAGTGGTCGAGGGGGTGACCGAGTTCCTGCCCGTGTCCTCCACCGGCCATCTGAAGATCGCCGAAGGGCTGATGGACATCCCCGTGGACGACAAGGCGGTCGTCGCCTTCACCGCGGTCATCCAGGTCGGCGCCATCGCGGCCGTCCTCGTCTACTTCTTCCGCGACATCCTGCGCTTCGTCACCGCCTGGGGACGCGGCCTGGCCGACTCCTCCCAGCGCAGCAGCCACGACTACAAGTTCACCTGGTGGGTCATCTACGCCACCATCCCCATCGTCGTCGTCGGGCTGGCCGCGAAACCCCTCATCGAAGGGCCGCTGGCCTCGCTGTGGGTCGTGGCGGGCTCGCTGATCGTCGGCAGCGGTGTGATGTGGGCCGCCGACCGGATGGGCCGCCACCGGCGCGGCGAGGAGGACACCACGTTCAAGGACGCGATGCTGGTCGGCAGCTCGCAGATCCTGGCCCTGCTCTTCCCCGGCTTCTCCCGCTCCGGGGCGACCATGTCGACGGCGCTGATGCTCGACCTGGACCGGGTCGCCGCCACCCGCCTCTCCTTCTTCCTCGGCCTTCCGGCCCTGACCGGCGCGGGCCTGTACGAACTGAAGGACGCGGTCGGCGGCGGGGTGGACGCCGCCCCACTGATCGTCGGCACCGTGGTGTCCTTCGTCGTCGCCTACGCGTCCATCGCCTGGCTCCTCAAGTTCGTGGCCAAGCACTCCTTCAACGCGTTCGTCGTCTACCGTCTCGTCGTCGGCGCACTGCTGTTCGCGCTGCTCGGCACCGGCGTGCTCAACGCCTGACCGCGCGGCTACTCCACGTCCGTTTCCGGGGCGTCCGGCACCGCGTACCCCGGAACGGAGGGCCACCGCACGGTCAGCACCACCGACTCCTCCTCCGCGATCCAGGAGTGGTCCACCCCGTGCCCCCACACCACGTAGTCACCCTGTTCCTCCAGCAGGACGCTGCGGCCGGGGAGTTCGACGCGGAAGCGGCCGCTGATGAGGACGAGGAGAGCGGTGCGTGCCTCGCCGCGCACCCATTGGGCCCGCTCGTCACCGGGCGGGTGGACGCCCCATTTGATCTCCACGTCCTCGCTGTGGCGCGGATCTCCCACGTCCTTGAAGTGGCCGAGGAGCCAGCCCCGGTCCAGTGCCGCATCCTTGCCCGCATGGCCCACGTACACGCTGTCGTTCACGAGCCCGGACGCTAGCAGTTCCTCCCAAGGCGCGTGCCCGGTGCCCCAGGGCATGGCCGGCGCATAGGCAGAGCCACTGCACGGGGTCCGGGCGCAGCGGCTCTTCCCTCGATCCTCTTGGATCGCCGGACCCGGTGCAGGATGTTCACACGTGTGGCCGCGCTCAGCGGCTGACCGCCTCGCTCCGCGGACAACACGGAGCCGGTGCCGTCAGGCGTCGAGTCCGCCCCGCTTCACCAACTGGCTCGCGATCACGTTCCGCTGGATCTCGTTCGTGCCCTCCCCGACGATCATCAGCGGGGCGTCCCGGAAGTAGCGTTCGACGTCGAACTCGGTGGAGTAGCCGTAACCCCCGTGGATCCGGACGGCGTTGAGCGCGATCTGCATCGCCGTCTCGGAGGCGAACAGCTTCGCCATCCCGGCCTCCATGTCCACCCGGCGCCCGGCGTCGTACTCGCGGGCGGCGTGCAGGGTCAGCTGGCGGGCGGCCATGAGCGACGTGGCCATGTCCGCCAGGTAGTTGCCGACCGACTGATGCTTCCAGATCGGCTTTCCGAACGACTCGCGCTCCTGCGCGTAGGCGAGGGAGTCCTCCAGCGCGGCCCGCCCGACGCCCAGGGCGCGCGAGGCGACCTGGAGACGGCCGGTCTCCAGGCCCTTCATCATCTGCGCGAAGCCCTTGCCCTCCGCACCGCCGAGGACGGCGTCGGCCGGGACCCGGAGGTCCTCGAACGACAGCTCGCAGCTCTCGACGCCCTTGTACCCCAGCTTGGGCAGGTCGCGGGAGACCGTCAGCCCCGGACCGTGTTCCACCAGGAGGATCGAGATGCCCCGATGCGCGGGGTCCGCGTCCGGGTCCGTCTTGCAGAGCAGCGCGATCAGCCGCGAGCGGCGGGAGTTGGTGATCCAGGTCTTCGACCCGTTCACGACGTAGCCGTCGGCGTCCTTGCGGGCCGTCGTCCGCATCGCCTGGAGGTCGGAGCCGCCGCCCGGCTCGGTCAGCGCCATCGTGGCGCGCACCTCGCCGGTGGCCATCCGGGGCAGGTAGCGGTTCTTCTGCTCGTCCGTGCCGAACATCAGCAGCAGCTTCGCCACGACCGTGTGGCCGCCCATCGCGCCGGCCAGGCTCATCCAGCCGCGCGCCAGTTCCTCGGTGACCATGACGTAGCACGGCGTGGAGACGGGGGTGCCGCCGTACTCCTCGGGGACGGCGAGACCGAAGATGCCGAGCTCCTTCATCTGCTCGATGAGGGCTTCCGGGTAGGTGTCGGTGTGGTCGAGCTCCTGGGCGACCGGCTTCACCTCCCTGTTCACGAAGTCGTGCACGGTCCTCACGACGAACTGTTCGTCGGACGACAGGGCGTCCAGGCTGCTCACGGGCATCTCCTCGTTCGTTTCGGGTGCGTGGCCGGACGGGGGGCTCGCGCCTCAGACGACGCCGTCCGCCCGCAGGCGCGCGATCTCGTCGGGCATACGGCCCTGGGCGGTCAGGATGGGGTCGGTGTGCTCGCCCAGCGCGGGCACCGGTTCCATACGGGCGTCGAGGCCGGCCAGGTCCGCCGGTGGGCGCAGGGCCCGCACGACGCCGCCGGGGGTGGCGACGTCCACCCAGCGCTCCCGCTCCGCGAGAACCGGATGGGCGACGAACTCCGCGACGTCGTTCACCCCGGTGTTGGCGATGCCCGCCGCGTCCAGGGCCTCGGCCACGTCGTCGCTGCCGGAGCGGCCGAACCGGGCGGCCACGATCGCGTTCAGCTCGTCCCGGTGGGCCACCCGGTCCGCGCCGGTGGCGAACCGCGGGTCGGTGGTCAACTCCGGCTGTTCCAGGAAGCGTTCGCACAGTGCGGCCCACTCGCGCTCGTTCTGGACGGAGAAGAGCACCTGCTTGCCGTCGGCCGCGGTGTAGGCGCCGTACGGGGCGATGGTGGCGTGCTGCGTGCCGATGCGCGGCGGCTGCGTCCCCCCGTGCCGGGTGTAGTACGCGGGCTGGCTCATCCACTCCGCGAGCGCCTCGAAGAGGGACACCTCCACGGACCGCGCCACGCCCGTGGTCGCCCGGGCGAACAGCGCGGTCAGGATGCCCGTGTAGGCGTACATTCCGGCGGCGATGTCGGCGACCGACACCCCGGCCCGTGCGGTGCCCTCCGGTGTGCCGGTCAGCGAGACGAGGCCGGTCTGGCACTGCACCAGCAGGTCGTACGCCTTGCGGTCGGCCCACGGGCCCGAGGTGCCCCAGCCGGAGACCGTGCAGGCGATCAGCGACGGGTGGCGCTCGGCCAGGGTCTCCGGGTCGAGGCCGAGGCGGGCCGCCGCCCCGGGGCCGAGGTTCTGCACGAAGACGTCCGCGCCGGACAGGAGTTCGTCGAGGATCGCCCGCCCCTCGGTGGACTTCACGTCCAGCGTCAGGGACTCCTTGGACCGGTTGAGCCACACGAAGTAGCTGGACTCCCCGTTGACCGTCGTGTCGTAGCGCCGGGCGAAGTCGCCGCCGTCCGGGCGCTCGATCTTGATCACGCGGGCCCCCAGATCAGCCAGCTGGCGGGTGGCGAAGGGCGCCGCCACGGCCTGCTCGATGCTGACGACGGTGATACCGGCGAGCGGAAGCGCGGCGGCGGGGTCGGTCGTTTCGGCCATGCGGTGGCCTCCAGGTCGGTGGGCGGACGGATCGACCGATCGATACCCGGCCGTGCTGCCCGTTGCCCCCGGATCCGTACCGTTCGTGTACCTGCTGATGCAGCCCGCGGAGGGCGCCCTCGGTGTCGGCCCGCCGCGCGCGCTGGTCACCGCCACCCCGGCCGCCGAGCGGTGACACCCGCCCGAGCCGCGCACGATCCGGAAGGAACGAAACAGCCATGGAGTCCGCCTCCCAGCCCCTCAGCTCCTACGTCGCGTCCTGGAATCCCGGCGCCGTCGTGGACGAGGACGGTCTGCCCGCCGGTCCCGCCGCCGCGCTCTCGGCAGTCCTGGACCTGCCCGCGCCGGCCGCGACGGTGGGAGAGCCGCTGCCGCCGCTGTGGCAGTGGCTGCACTTCCTCGACTGGCCGCGCCACAGCGACCTCGGCCCGGACGGGCATCTGCGCGAGGCGCGTTTCCTCCCGCCGATCCCCGGCCGCCGCCGCATGTTCGCGGGCGGCCGCCTGGAGGTCACCCAGCCGCTGCGGCTGGGCGAACCCACCGAACGCGTCACCAGCCTCAAGGCGGTCACGCCCAAGCAGGGCCGCACCGGCGAGCTGCTGTTCGTCACGGAGCGCCAGGAGTTCCGGCAGGCCGGCCGAATCTGCCTCGTCGAGGAACAGGACATCGTCTACCGCTCCGGGCGCGGCGCGGGGGAGCGGCACCCGACGGACCCGGACATTACGTCCGAGCCGCCGGCCGACGCCCCCTGGACCCTGCGCCTGGTCCCCGACGAACGCCTCCTCTTCCGGATCAGCGCCCTCACCGCCAACGCCCACCGCATCCACTACGACGCCCCGTACTGCCGCGCCGAGGAGGGCTACCCCGGTCTCGTCGTGCACGGGCCGCTCCTCGCGCTGCTCATGCTCGAACTCGTCCGGCGGGGCGCCCCCGAGCGGCGGGTGCGCTCCCTCTCGTACCGGCTGCGGCACCCCGTGTTCGTGGGCGAGCACCTCGTGGCGCGGGGGACGCCCGGCGCGCACGGCGCCGAGCTGAGCATCGCGACCGTACGCGAGGAGCGGCACGCGACGGCCCAAGTGACGTTCGCCTGACGACGGATGCCGCGGACGCGATCGCGCCGGTCCTCGGCGACGTGGGCCTGCCCACCCAGTTCTGTGCCGCGCGCCGATCCCGGCCACTACCATCGGCTGGCACACCGGTGCTGAAGGAGGCGGGCGATGACCGAGGAATTCGCACTTCTGGGAGTGCCGTCCTGCGCGGGCACGCACGGGCCGGGCCAGGAGAAGGCCCCGGCGGCGCTGCGCACGGCCGGCCTCGTGGACCGGCTGCGGGCGGCCGGTGTGAAGGTGACGGACCACGGCGATCTGCCCGTGGTGCCGTTCGGGACCGATCCCGACCGCCGCGACCGGCAGAATCTGCCGCGGGTGGTCGAGGTGGCCCGCGCGGTGGCCGACCGGGTCGGGGCGATCCTCGACTCCGGCGCGATCCCGCTGGTGGTGGGCGGCGACTGCACCATCACCCTGGGCGTGCTCGCCGCGCACGTCGCCCGCAGGCCCGATACGGGACTGCTCTACTTCGACGGGGATCTGGACCTGTCGGTGCCCGAGACCAGCCGGTCCGGGATCCTCGACACGATGGTGCTGTCCCATCTGCTGGGTGACGGCGCCCCGGAACTGCGGGACCTGGGACCACGCACCCCGCTGATGCCGGTCTCGTCGATCGCGGCGTTCGGCTACGAGCCCGCGGAACTGGGGCCGAGGGGACGGGAGCGGCTGGCCGCCCACGGGCTGCGGGCCAGGTCCTGTACCGAGATCACCGCGCCGGGCACCGATCCGGTCGCCGAGGCACGCGCGTCCTGGCGCGCCCTCGCCTCCGCGTGCGACCGGTTCGTCCTGCACTTCGACGTCGACGTGATCGACTCGGTGGACTTCCCGCTGGCCGACTTCCCGCACTTCAACGAGGGGCTGCCGGTCGACGTCGCGTTCGACTGCCTCGCCGAGTTCGGTTCCGCACCACCGCTGGCGACGCTGGTGGTCACCGAGGTCAACCCGCACCGCGATCCCGACGGAACGCTGGTGGACGCGCTGGTCGGCGCCGTCGTACGGGCGCTCGCTCGGCGTCCCGCGTGACGCCGTAGATCCGTGACCCCGGGCCTGGCGGGCCGCAAACCTTCCTCGCCCGCGATCATCGGATCGAGTTAATGTCACCCGGTTCTCCTGGCTCCGCGTCCGCGGAGGCCCTTACCGTTCACGTGCATTCCGGATCAAGCGACCGCAACTCCCCTGTGAGTGACGGCATTTGTTCCTGATTCCCGCACCTCTGAACCTGGAGAGCTTCCCGTTGACTGTTGACTCGATCCCGGCTGCTCGACCGGAGCCGCCACGGCAATCAAGTCTGGGCACGGCGGCTGCCCGCAACCTCTCCACCACGACCAAGTCGGCCCCGCAGATGCAGGAGATCAGCTCCCGCTGGCTGCTGCGGATGCTGCCCTGGGTGGAGACCACGGGCGGGACCTACCGGGTGAACCGCCGTCTGACCTACACCGTCGGCGACGGCAGCGTCGAGTTCGTCCAGGAGGGATCCCGGGTCCGCGTCATCCCGCGCGAACTCGGCGAACTCGCCCCGCTGCGCGGCTTCGACGACGTCGACGTGCTGACCGCTCTCGCCGAGCGGTGCGTGCAGCGCGACTTCCGGGACGGCGAGACGCTGGTCGAGCGCGGGACGCCGGCGGACCGGCTCCACCTGATCGCCCACGGACGGATCAGCCAGCTCGCCGAGGGGGAGTTCGGCGCCGACGCCGTCCTCGACGTCCTCGCCGACGGGGACCGCTTCGGTGACGAGGCCCTGCTGGACGAGGACGCGCTGTGGCAGCAGACCGCGGTCGCCGAGACCTCCGGCACCCTGCTCACCCTGTCCCGCGCCGACTTCAACTCCGTACTGGCCAACGCGCCGGACCTGCGGGACCACGTGGACGCGTTCCTCTCGCGATCGCGGCAGCGCCAGAACCATCGCGGCGAGGCCGAGATCGCCATGTCGTCCGGCCACGTCGGCGAGCACGAACTGCCCGGCGCGTTCGTCGACTACGAGACGAACCCGCGCGAGTACGAACTCTCGGCCGCCCAGACCATCCTGCGCGTCAACACCCGCGTCGCCGACCTCTACAACCAGCCGATGAACCAGACCAAGGAGCAACTCCGGCTGACCATCGAGGCGTTGCGCGAGCGCCAGGAACACGAGCTCATCAACAACCCCGAGTTCGGACTCCTCCACAACGCCGACTTCAAGCAGCGCATCCAGACGCACGCGGGCCCGCCGACGCCCGACGACCTCGATTCGCTGCTCACCCGTCGGCGCGGGTCGAAGTTCTACCTCGCCCATCCCCGCGCGATCGCGGCGATCGGCCGCGAGTTCAACGCGCGCGGACTCCACCCGGAGACCATGGACCTCCACGGCGAGCGGGTCATGACCTGGCGCGGGGTCCCGATCCTGCCCTGCGACAAGATCCCCGTCACCAAGGAACGGACCAGTTCCATCCTCATCATGCGGACCGGTGAGGAGGACCAGGGCGTCATCGGGCTGCGGCAGACCGGACTGCCCGACGAGTACGAACCGGGGCTCTCGGTCCGGTTCATGGGCGTCGACGAGAAGGCCATCACCTCGTACCTCGTCAGCACCTACTACTCGGCCGCCATCCTCGTGCCGGACGCGGTCGGCGTCCTGGAGAACGTGCAGATCTCGCGCTGGCCCAGGTAGCGGAGCAGCGCCCGGTGTCCCGGAACGCAAGGAGCCTTCAAGGAGTCATGGATGCCACCGCCTGAGCAGACACCTCCGCAGTCGAGCCTGCCGGAAGCGACCTCCCGCTACGGAGCACAGGCCCTGGCCGACGCCGCGGCCCGCGCGCGCGACATCAGCGCGGCCTTCGGCGGCCCGCCCTCTCCCGAGGCCCCGCCGCCCGTCGACGTCCCGCTGCCGGACCTCGACCTGGCGCGGATCCTGGGCGGTCCCAGCGGCATCGGCACGGCCGGTCTGCGCCTGAGCCTTCCGGACGAGGCGCCGGCGCCGACCCCGGTGGCCGCGACGGGCACACCGATCCCCGGCCTCTACTTCCATCCGATCCCCGAGCCCGATCCCGTACGCGTCGAGGAGGTCAGCCGCAGGATCAAGTCCTGGGCGGTGGACGAGGTCTCCCTCTTCCCCGACGACTGGGCCGAGGAGTTCGACGGCTTCTCCGTGGGCAGTTACATGGTCGGCTGCCACCCGGACGCGCCGACCGTCGACCACCTGATGATCGCCACCCGCCTGATGGTGGCGGAGAACGCGGTGGACGACTGCTACTGCGAGGACCACGGCGGCTCGCCCGTCGGACTCGGTGAACGCCTGCTGCTCGCCCACACCGCCCTCGACCCCCTGTACACGACACAGGAGTACCAGCCCGACTGGGTGAAGTCGCTGCACGCGGACGCCCCGCGGCGCGCGTACCGCTCCGCCATGGAGTACTTCGTCGCCGCGGGCAGCGACTCCCAGACCGACCGGTACCGGCACGACATGGCGCGGCTGCACCTCGGCTACCTCGCCGAGGCCGCCTGGGCCCAGGAGGACCGGGTGCCGGAGGTGTGGGAGTACCTGGCGATGCGTCAGTTCAACAACTTCCGTCCCTGTCCCACCATCACCGACACCGTCGGCGGCTACGAACTGCCCGCGGACCTGCACGCCCGACCGGCCATGCAGAAGGTCATCGCGCTCGCCGGGAACGCGACGACGATCGTCAACGACCTCTACTCGTACACCAAGGAACTCGACGCGCCCGGGCGGCACTTGAACCTGCCGGTCGTGATCGCGGAACGGGAGGGACTCTCCGACCGGGAGGCCTACCTGAAATCGGTCGAGGTCCACAACGACCTCATGCGCGACTTCGAGACCGCGGCCGCGGACCTGGCCGCGGACCTGCCCCTGCCGAACGTCCAGCGGTTCCTGCGCGGCGTCGCCGCGTGGGTCGACGGCAACCACCACTGGCACCAGAACAACACCTACCGCTACAGCCTGCCCGACTTCTGGTAAGAGATTGGACCCATCTGTGCTCAGCACCGAACTCACCGTCCCCTCCAACGGCCGCACCGCGCACGTCCCGAACCCGGCCACGCCCTACCAGGGGGACATCGCCCGCTACTGGGACGGCGAAGCCCGGCCCGTGAACCTGCGGCTCGGTGACGTCGACGGTCTCTACCACCACCACTACGGCATCGGGGACGTCGACCACGCGGCCCTCGGCGCCGACGGTGACCCGGCGAGCGAGCAGAAGCTCATCGCCGAACTCCACCGCCTGGAGTCCGCCCAGGCCGACGTCCTGATGAACCACCTCGGCGACATCGGACAGGGCGACACCCTGATGGACGCCGGCTGCGGCCGCGGCGGCTCGATGGTGATGGCCAACCAGCGCTTCGGCTGCTCGGTCGAGGGCGTCACCCTCTCCGCCAAGCAGGCCGAGTTCGCCAACGGGCGCGCCGCCGAACTGGGCATCCAGGACCGGGTGCGGGCCCGCGTCTGCAACATGCTGGCGACGCCGTTCGACACCGGGCAGATCGCGGGCTCGTGGAACAACGAGTCGAGCATGTACGTCGACCTGCACGACCTCTTCGCGGAGCACTCCCGCGTCCTGAAGGTCGGCGGCCGCTACGTCACCATCACGGGCTGCTGGAACCCGCGCTACGGCCAGCCCTCCAAGTGGGTCTCCCAGATCAACGCCCACTTCGAGTGCAACATCCACTCGCGCCGCGAGTACCTGCGCGCCATGGCCGACAACCGCCTGGTCCCGCAGGCCGTCATCGACCTCACCCCCGACACCCTGCCGTACTGGAAGCTGCGCGCCACGTCGTCGCTGGTCACCGGCATCGAGGAGGCGTTCATCAAGTCCTACGAGGACGGCTCCTTCCAGTACGTCCTGATCGCCGCCGACCGCGTCTGACCCGCGCACCCGCACACCGGAGGGCCCGAACGACGTCGTTCGGGCCCTCCCGGCGCGGGGGCCCGGCCCCCTGTTGCACAATCGCCTGATGGCCGTCTCCGTACCCGATCTCGTGGCCCAGCCCGCGCTCCGGCTCACCGCGCTGACCAGCCACTGCGACGACTCCGAGCGGCGGATCCGCTGGGTCTCCACCACGGAGCTGCCCGACCCGCTGCCCTTCCTGCGCGGCGGCGAGCTGGTGATGACCACCGGCCTGCTGGACCGGGCCGAGGCCGGCTGGATCGACCTGCTCGGCAGGCTCGCGGAGCTGCCCGTCGCCGCGCTGTGCGTCGGCACCGGGCTCGTGCACCGGACCGTGCCGCCGGTCGTCGTCGAGACCGCCGAGCGCGTCGGCCTCGCCCTGCTGCGGTCACCGGTCGAGGTGCCGTTCGCCCAGATCAGCCACTGGGTCGCCGAGCAGACCTTCGCCGAGCAGTACGACGCCGTGCGCGCCGCGGCCGCGCTCCAGGACGAGCTGATGCGGGAGCTGCTCTCCGGACACGGGCTGCGCGGACTGCTCCGCCGCCTGTACCGGCAGCTCGGCGCGGGTCCTGTCGCCGTGGTGGAGCCGGACGGGAGCGTCCTCGCCCGCCACCCCGCCTCCTCCACCTGGCCGGGCGACGACCCCGGCGCGTCCGTGCCGATCGAGGTCGACGGGGTGCCCGTCGCCCGGCTCCGCACCCGCCGGCCCACCCCGCGCGGCGACCTGCTGTCGTTCGCGACCAGCATCCTCGGCCTGGAGGTGGCCCGGCACCAGGCCGTGCTGACCGGCCGCCGGGAACTGCTCGGGCAGCTCCTCGAAGACGTGACGCACCGTACGATCCCGGACGCCGACGCCCGTCGCAGGCTCGCCGCCCACCACCTGACCGTCGACGGGCCGAACGCGGTCGTGGTCGCCCGCGTCGACGGCGATCCCGCCAGGCTGCGCAGCCTGCCCTGGACCCTCGGCCCGCTCCTCGAACGCGCGGGCGACCGGCTGCCCACCGCCCTCATCGACGACACGGTGACGGTCGTCGTCCCGGACGGCGTCGACGCCGAGGCCGCCGCCAGGACCGTCGCAGGTCACCTGACGCTGCTGGACCCGAAGGTCCGCGTCGGGGTCGGCGAACCGCGCCGCGGAGTGACCGGGCTGCGGCTCGGCTACTTCGAGGCCCGCCAGGCCGCCCAGGCCGGGCCCGGCGTGCACCGGGCCGCACCGCTCAGCCTCGCCGGCCTGCTCATGGGCAACCTCGACCTGCCGCTGCGCGAACTCGGAACCGGCGTCCTCGCCCCGCTCCTGCGGCACGACGAGGCCCAGCACGCCGACCTCCTCACCACCCTGCGGACCTACCTCGCCCACGACTGCGCCTCCGCCGCCACCGCCGCGGCGCTCACCCTGCACCGCAACAGCCTGCGCTACCGGCTCCAGCTGATCGAACAGCTCACCGGCCGCGACCTCGACCGGCTGACCGACCGGCTCGAACTGTGGCTGGCCCTCACCGCCCTCGACGCGGACCCGGCAGCGGGCTGACCCAGGGATCAGCGCAGCAGCTTGCGCGACACCACGATCCGCTGGATCTGGTTCGTGCCCTCGTAGATCTGCGTGATCTTCGCGTCGCGCATCATCCGCTCGGCCGGGAAGTCCCTGGTGTACCCGTAGCCACCGAGCAGTTGCACCGCGTCGGTCGTGACCGACATCGCGGTGTCCGAGGCCAGGCACTTGGCGGCCGCCCCGAAGTACGTCAGATCGTCGGCGTTCACGCTGCTCCGCGCGGCCGCCGCGTACACCATCTGCCGGGCCGACTCCACCTTCATCGCCATGTCGGCGAGCATGAACCGCACGCCCTGGAAGTCCGCGATCGCCTGCCCGAACTGGCGGCGCTCCCGTACATAGCCGGTCGCCAGATCGAGGGCGCCCTGCGCGATGCCCAGCGCCTGCGCGCCGACCGAGACCCGGGTGTGGTCCAGCGTGCCCAGGGCGAGGCGCAGCCCCTTGCCGCGCTCGCCGAGCAGCCGGTCGCCGGGGATCCGGCAGCCGTCGAAGTACACCTCGCGGGTGACCGAGCCCTTCAGCCCCATCTTCCGCCCCGGCTCGCCGTACGAGATCCCGGCGTCGTCCGCGTGCACGACGAACGCCGAGATGCCGCGCGAGCCCGCCTCCGGGTCGGTGACCGCGAACACGATCAGGTACTTCGCGACACCCGCCGACGTGATCCACGTCTTCACCCCGTCGAGGACCCAGCCGTCCCCGTCGGCGGCGGCCCGGCAGCGCATCGCGCCGACGTCGCTGCCCGCCTCCCGCTCACTGATCGCGTAGGCCATCAGCGCCTCGCCCGAGGCGACCTCCGGCAGATAACGGCCGCGCTGCTCCGGCGTACCGGCCAGCAACAGCGGTGTGACACCGAGCTTGTTGGACGTCTGGATCGTCGACGAGGACGCGCAGGCCCGCGCCACCTCCTCCACGGCGATCGCCGCCGCGATGGCGTCCGTCCCGTCGCCCCCGAACTCCTCCGGGACACCCGGGGCGTGCAGGCCCGCGGCGACGAGCCGCCGGTAGTTGTCGTGCGGGAACTCGGCCCGCTCGTCGGTCTCCGCCGCCCGGGGAGCCAGCTCCTTCTCGGCGAAGGTGCGGGCCGCGGCGCGGAACTCGTCGTACATCGGGGGCAGCAGAAACGGCGTCATGCCGTGCTCCTTCGTGGTGCGTCCGTCAAGGCCGGTCCATTGCCGCGCACCGCATCGCCCCGCGCCAAGGTGCGTGTGCACGACGATCGGCCTGCTCTTCGTGCACGTGCACATCGACGTCCCCGACCGCGCCCGCATAGGTTCCGGTTGCCGCGGGCGGTCACCACCGCGGCCCCACGATCGGAAAGGCGCGACACCATGACTGTCTTCCAGGGCCTGCGGGTGCTCGACCTCAGCCGGGTGCTGGCCGGCCCGTACTGCACCTCCCTGCTGGCCGACCTCGGCGCCGACGTCGTCAAGGTCGAACCGCCGGCCGGCGACGACGCCCGGCACCTCGGCCCCTTCCGCGACGGCGAGAGCGTGTACTTCGCCCAGCTCAACCGGGGCAAGCGCAGCATCGTGCTCGACCTGAAGAACCCCGACGACCACGCCACCCTGCTGCGGCTCGCCGAGCGCGCCGACGTCCTCGTCGAGAACTACCGGCCCGGCGTCGCCGCACGCCTCGGCATCGACCACGCCACGCTCGCCGCCGTCAACCCGCGCCTGGTCTACGCGAGCATCTCCGGCTTCGGACAGAGCGGGCCGATGCACGCCAACCCGGCCTACGACCTGATCGTGCAGGCGATGTCGGGGCTCATGGCCGGGACCGGCACACCCGACGGGCCGCCAACCAGGGTGGGCGAGTCCGTCGGCGACCTGATCGCGGGTCTTTTCGCCTCCTGGGCCGTCAGCGCCGCCCTCTTCGACCGGGAGCGCACCGGCCACGGCCGGCACGTCGATGTCGCCATGCTCGACTCGCTGGTCTCGTTGCAGGTCACGGCCATGAGCCTGCTCACCGCGACCGGCAGCCTGCCCGGCCGCGTCGGCAACCGGCATCCCGTCTCCACCCCGTTCGACACCTACCGCACCGCCGACGGGCTGCTCGCGATAGCCGTCGCGTCGGACGGCGTGTTCGCCCGGTTCGCGCGGCTCGTGGGCCGGCCCGACCTGCCCGCCGACCCCCGCTTCCACGACGACACCGCCCGCACCCGCAACCGGGACGAGGTGCGCCGGATCACCGAGACATGGTCGGGCGGACTGACCACGCAGGAGGCGCTGAAGCTGGCGCAGGCCGAGGGCGTGCCGGCCGCCCCGATCCAGGACCTCGCCCAGGCGATCGAGAGCGAGCAGATCCAACAGCGCGGCCTCATCGGCGAGTTCGACCACCCCGTCCTCGGCCGCACCCCCTACCTCCGCCAGCCCGCCCACTTCGGCCCCCACGAGCGGGAGACGGGACCGACGGCGCCCAGCCCGGCCCTCGGCGCGCACACCGGCCAGGTCATGGCCGAATGGCTCGGCGCGAACAGCGCCTGAACACCGTTGACTGGGGCGCAAAAGCCGTGGAACGGTGAAACCGCGTTCCCCCTCCTGCCTGCCCCAGGCCCGGCGACCACGGGCCGCCGAGAGAACTGGAAGCGGATCACCGTGACGCTCGGAAACCCTGACTCCCCGCAGACCGCCGACGGCAGCCTCACCCCGGCCCGCATCGAGATGTTCGAGAAGGAGTTCGCCGCCCGGCCGACGAACCGGCTGATGCAGAACGCCGTGACCCAGACCCCGGTGGACGACATCGCCCTCGACCGGCGGATCGTGACCGCCGCCGACCACTCCGTCTCCCACCACCTGGACGACTGGAAGGTCACCAACCAGAAGCGGAGCGGCCGCTGCTGGATGTTCGCCGGGCTCAACCTGCTGCGGGTCGGCGCCGCGCGCGAACTCGGCGTGAAGGACTTCGAGTTCTCCCAGAACTATGTGCTCTGGTGGGACAAGTTCGAGCGGGCGAACTACTTCCTGGAGTCCATGATCGAGACGTCCGGCGCCGACGTCGACGACCGGACCGTGGCGCATCTGCTCGGCGACCCCATCAGCGACGGCGGACAGTGGAACATGTTCGTGGCGCTGGTCGCCAAGCACGGACTCGTACCGAAGACGGCCATGCCGGAGACCGAGAGCTCGTCCGCCACCGGGCCGATGAACCGGGCCCTCAAGAGCCTGCTGCGGCGCGGCGCCCGCGACCTGCGCAAACTGGCCGCCGACGGGATCGAGGCGCAGCGCGAGCACAAGGCCGAGGTGCTCGCCGCCGTGCACCGCGTGCTCAGCATCCACCTCGGCACGCCCCCGCAGACGTTCCTGTGGCAGTGGCGGGACAAGGACCAGGAGTTCCACCGCGAAGGCTGGCTGACCCCGGCCGAGTTCGCCGCCGCGTACGTGCGCATACCCCTCGACGAGTACGTGTGCCTCGTGCACGACCCGCGCGAGTCGAGCCCGGCCGGCCGGACCTTCACCGTCGAGCACCTCGGGAACATCGTCGAGGCGCCGCCCGTCGTCTATCTGAACGTGGAGATGGACCTCCTCAAGCGGCTCACCATGGAGGCCGTCGTGGACGGCGAGCCCGTCTGGTTCGGCTGCGACGTCGGCCGGATGATGCGCGCCGACCTCGGGCTCTGGGACGCGAAGCTGTACGACTACGAGGCCGTCTACGACGCTTCGTTGGCGATGGACAAGGCGGAGCGGCTGCTCCACCACGAGACGCAGATGACGCACGCGATGCTGTTCACCGGCGTCGACGTGGTGGACGGAGCGCCGCGCCGCTGGCGCGTCGAGAACAGCTGGGGCGGCGAGAAGGCCGACAAGGGCTTCTGGACGATGAACGACTCCTGGTTCGGCGAGCACGTCTTCGAGGTCGCGGTGCGCCGCTCCGCGCTGCCGCCCGAGCTGGCCGACGCCCTCGCCGAACCGCCGGTCGTCCTTCCCGCCTGGGACCCGATGGGCGCGCTCGCCCGGTGATGCCGGGTCAGAAGGGATAGGTCGCCGGCGCGGACCGGGCCGTGATCCAGCGGGTCTCCGTGAACGCCTCGATGTTGGCGGCGCCGCCGAACCGCGCCCCGGTGCCGGACGCGGCGACGCCGCCGAACGGGGCCACCGCCTCGTCGTTGACCGTCTGGTCGTTGATGTGGACCAGGCCGGTCGGGATCCGCTCGGCGAGATCGAGGCCGCGCATCACGTCCCGGGTGAGAATGCCCAGGGAGAGGCCGTACGACGATGCCGTGGCCAGCGCGACGGCCTCGTCCTCGTCCGCGTAGACCCGCACCGGGGCCACCGGGCCGAAGACCTCCTCCGCGTAGGCGGGCGAGGCGTCGGTGACGCCGGTGAGCACGGTCGGCCGGTAGAACAACTCCTCGTAGGTGCCGCCCGCCGCGAGCCGCGCGCCGCCGTCGACGCTGGCTGTGACCAGCGCGTGGATCTTGTCGCGCTGCCCGGCGTCGATGACGGGACCCAGCGCGACCTGCTCCTTGTGCGGGTCGCCGACCGGCAGGTGCGCGGCCTTCTCCGCCAGTCGCTCGACGTACTCGTCGGCGACATCGGCGTGCACCAGGTGCCGGCCCGTCGTCATGCAGACCTGGCCCTGATGGAAGAAGGAGCCCCACGCGGCCGTCGACGCGGCCCGCTCCAGATCGGCGTCGGGCAGCACGATCAGCGCGGAGTTCCCGCCGAGTTCGAGGTGGGCCCGCTTGAGATGGCGGGCGGCCGCCGCGCCGACCGCGCGGCCCGCGGCGGTCGACCCGGTGAACGAGACCACCCGCACCTGCGGCGCCTCCACGAGCGCGGACCCGGTCCCGGCGCCGCCCGGCAGCAGGTGCAGCACGTCCTCGGGCAGTCCGGCCTCCTCGAAGACCCGCGCGATCGCGACACCGCCGGACACGGCCGTGCGCAGATCGGGCTTGAGGAGGACGGCGTTGCCGAGGGCCAGGGCGGGAGCGACGGACCGGATGCCGAGGACCAGCGGCACGTTGAACGGCGCGATCACCCCGACCACCCCCGCGGGCACCCGGCGCGCGAAGCTCAGCCGCGGCTCCGCCGAGGGCAGCACCTCACCGAGCGGCCGGGACGCGAGCGCCGCTGCCTCGTAGCACTCCTGGGCCACGGTCGTCGTCTCGAAGGCGGCCTTGCCGGGTATCGAACCGGCCTCGCGGACCAGCCAGCCCTGTATCTCCTCGGCGTGCTCGGTGAACAGGTCACCGGCCCGGCGCAGCACCGCGGCGCGCTCGGTGTACGGGGTGCGGGCCCAGGCGAGCTGGGCGCGGGCCGCGCGCCCGGCCGCGACCGCGACGTCCTCGGCGGCGGCGACGCCGATCCGGTCCAGCACCTCGCCGGTGGCGGGCTCGACGACGTCGGCCGTGCCGCCCGTCGGAGTGGACCAGCCGCCGATGGCGGCCTTGCCGGACCAGAGTGCGGGGGCGAGCAGGGTCATGTGTGCCTCCAAGGGGGCCGATGACGAGTGCGGGGCCGCGTGGGGGAGCGGAGGGCGGGGCCGCCGCCCTGCTCGCGAACGTAACTCATCGGCCTGTCGGGCCTGGACGGGGGGCGTCGGGGCTCAGAAGGGTTCGTCGTCCGCCAGGTCCACGACCGTGCGGACCCCCGTCGCCTGGGCCGTCACGCCCGCCTCGCAGGCGGCGGCCGCCGCGTACCCGTCCCAGGAGGACGGGCCGACGACCCGGCCCGCGCGCGCCGCGTCCACCCACGCCTGCACCTCGCAGTCGTAGGCGGCCCGGAACCGGGTGAGGTAGTCCTGCGGGATGGCGCCGCCCCAACGCCCCGCCGTCTGGACGACCATGGCGTGGTCGTCGCCGATCCGCGCGGTGCCGTGCTCGCAGACCGCCTCGCACCGGACCTGGTCGCCGAAGCCCGCGTTGCGGTACAGCTCCACGTCGGCGATCACCCCGCCGGTCGTCTCCAGGATCACCAGCTGCGGATCGGGCACGCCGTTCATCGAGGTGGGCAGGGGAGCGGGCTTGACGACCTGGACGGCCGCGATCTCGTGGCCGGTGAGCCAGCGGGTGACGTCCATCTCGTGCGCCGCCGAGTCGGTGATCATCATCCGCTCGGTGAAGTGGCCGGGGGTGGTGGTGTTGCGGTGCCGGTGGTGCAGCATCAGCGGGCGGCCCAGCCCGCCGCCGTCGAGCGCCGCCTTCAACTGCTGGTACTCCGCGTCGAACCGGCGCATGAAACCGACCTGGATCCGGCGGTGCCCGAGCCGCCGCTCCGCCTCGACGATCCGGTACGCGCTCGCCGCGTCCGGCGTCAGGGGCTTCTCGCACAGCACCGGAAGATCGAGGGCGAGCGACTGCGTCAGCGCCTCCTCGTGGGCAGGACCGGAGGAGGCGATGAGCACCGCGTCCACGCCGGGCGCCGCCAGCGCGGCCGCAGCGTCGCCGTGCGCGGTGCAGCCGTCGAGGTCCGCGGCGATCTTACGGGCGCGCTCCACCTCCACGTCGGCGACGGCCACCACCCGCGCCCCGCTGATCGCCGTGTCGATCCGGCGGACGTGATCGGACCCCATCTTCCCGGTCCCGATGACGGCTACTCCCAGGGGCACGGCGGCTCCTCCTTCGGTCACGGCCCCGGACGGCTGCGGCCGGCGCCCTCGTGTCCCGCTGTTCCTACCCGAAGACGGCGGGCGGGGCGAGGGCGCGGCCGCACCCGGTCAGCGCGCCGCGTCCCGGGACCGCAGCAGCGGCTTGACCACCTTGCCGCCCGCGTTCCGCGGCAGTTCGGCGAGGACGACCAGGTCCTTGGGCCGCTTGAAGGAGGCGAGCCGTCCGTCGAGGAAGTCCGTCAGGTCCTCCAGCGACAGTTCGGTTCCCGGGGCCACGGTGACGTAGGCGACCGGCACCTGGCCCCAGCGCTCGTCGGGCCGGCCGATGACCGCGACCTCGAGCACGGCCGGGTGCGCGGCGACGGCGTTCTCCAGCTCGGCGCAGTAGATGTTCTCGCCGCCGCTGATGATCATGTCCTTCTTGCGGTCGACCACCCACACGAAGCCCTCGTCGTCCTGGGTGACGAGGTCGCCGGAGTGGAACCAGCCGCCGTCGAAGGCTTCGGCCGTCTCCTTCGGCTTGTTCCAGTACCCCCGCGTCACGGACGGCCCGCGGTAGACGATCTCGCCGATCTCGCCTGCCGGTACGTCGTTCATGTCGGCGTCGACGACGCGGTACTGGATGCTCGGGATCGGCCGCCCGACCGAGCCCAGCTTGCGCAGCGAGTCCTCCCCGCGCAGCACACAGGTGATCGGCGAGGTCTCGGTCTGGCCGAACACGGCCACGTTGAGCGCGCCGGGGAACTTGTCCGCCATCGCGCGCAGCGTCGCGTCGCTCGCGGGCGCGGCGCCCCAGCTGATGATCCGCAGCTTCAGATCCCGTTTCCCGATGCCGGGCTGGGCGCAGAGCAGGTCCCACTGCTGCGGCACGTTGAACACGACCGTGGCGCCCTCGCGTTCATAGGCGTCGAGCACTTCCTGCGGGTCGAAGGCCCCCAGTGGATGGATCACGACGGTGCTGCCCACCACGAAGTTCGCCACCATCGAGCCGAGGCCCGCGATGTGGAAGAAGGGGGCCGTCAGGAAGCCGATGTCGGAGTCGTCGAAGATCTCCATCGCGCGGATGCAGGTGAGCGCCTGCACCTGCATGTTGCGGTGCGACAGCAGCACGCCCTTCGGGCGGCCGGTGGTGCCCGAGGTGTACATGATCAGCGCGGTCGCGTCCTCGCTGATGTCGGGCAGCTCCAGCGGCTCGTGGGCCGCGAGGAAGTCCTCGTACGCGAGCAGGCCCCGGGCCCCGGCGCCGTCGGGCAGGTCACCGATGACGACGACCGTGCCGACCGACGCGCTGTTCGGCGCCGCGTCGAGCAGCGGCAGCAGCCGCGCGTCGACGACGACGGCCGCGGGGGTGCAGTCGGCGAGGATCCCGTCGAGTTCCAGCGGCGCGAGCCGGAAGCTGAGCGGGACGGCCATGGCGCCGAGGCTGTTCGCCGCGAACACGCTCTCCACGAACCACGGATGGTTCAGCGTGAGCAGGACCACGCGGTCGCCCTCGGCGATCCCCCGGTCGGCGAGCGCGGCGGCCAGCCGCAGCGAGCGCCCGGAGAGCTCGGCCCAGGTCGTCGTCCGTCCCTGGAAGCGCAGCGCGGGCTTGTCGGGGCGCATCATCGCGTGGGTGGCCGCCTGGGACATCCAGTGGTGCCGGAAGGACCAGGCGGGAGCCGTGTCGGTCGGCATGGGGCGACTCCTCGGGGGTCGTGGCGATCGGGTGGCCGCTGCCGCATTGTGCCGGTCAATACGGCCTGCGGAGAAGGCTCGTGAAGCATTTTGTTAATGGGAAATCACATCGTGCCGGGTGCGGTCACGCGTGTGGTTGACTGAGCCCCATGCCCCCGTATCCGCAGTCGTCCGGCCGGTCATGACGGTCGGGTCGGCCTCGCCCACCCGGCCCCGCAACCGCCGACAGCTCATCGTCGAGGCGGCCGGCCGGCTCTTCAGCGAGCGCGGATTCCACGCGGCGTCCATGGAGGAGATCGCCGCCCGGGTCGGCATCACCGCCGCCGCCCTGTACCGGCACTTCCCCAACAAGTACGCGCTGTTCGCCGAGTGCGCGCACGCCATGGCGGACCGGCTCGTCGCCGCGCTCGACGCACTGCCGCCGGAGGCCGGCCCGGCGGAGGTCTTCACCGCCCTGGTCCGGGTCACCGTCGCGCACCGCGCCTCGGGCGGCGTGTACCGCTGGGAGGCCAGGTATCTGCACCGCGAGGACCGTCGGCTGCTGCGGGCGAAGTTCGGGTACGTCGTCGGGCGGGTGGCCGAGGTGACGCGGCGCGAACACCCGCTGCCGAAGGAGCAGTTGCGCGCGGTGGCGGCGCTCGGCGCCATCGGGTCGATCACGATGCACCACACCTCCATTGCGCAGCGCCGGGTCGAGGAACTGCTGGTGGAGTGCGCCCTGCGGGTGGCCGGGACCGACCCCGCCCAGGCGGCCGGGAGCGAGCCCTCCGTCGACCTGCCCGCATTGCCCGTCCCGCGCTCGCGGCGCGGGGAGATCCTCGCGGCGGCCGTCCCGCTGTTCGCCCGCGACGGGTTCGCCGCCGTCACCAACGGCCAGATCGCCCGCGCGGTCGGCCTCGCCCCGTCCGCGCTTTACCGCCACTACCCGGGCAAGGTCGACATCCTCGCCGCCGCGTGCCTGCAAGCGGCGGGACTGCTCGCCCAGGCCGTGGACCGCAGCCTGCACGAGGTGGCGGGGCCGCGCGAGGCCATCGGCGCGCTGGCGGCGACGTACGTGGCCTACAGCTTCGAGCACACCGCGCTCACCAGCGTCGCCGAGGCGGAGTTCGCCGGTCTCCCGGCCGACCTCCAGCGCCCCCTGGTCCAGGCGCAGCGCGAGCACATCGCCGTGTGGGAGCAGCAGTTGCGGCTCGCCCGCCCGGAACTCGACCCGCGCCAGGCCCGGGTCCTCGTGCATGCCGGGTTCGGCGTGGTGGTCGAGGCCGGGCGGAGCCTGCGCTGGCGCGACGGCCCCGAGGCCCGCGCGGCCGTGACCGCGCTGGTCGTGGGCGCGCTGGGCCTCTGACACCCGCCCTAGGAAGGGCGGTTGCCCGTCGGGATCACGATGGGTGTGGTCGTGCCCGAGGCGCCGTTGTTCAGGAACGCCATGGCCAGCGCGCGCACGAACTGGTCGAACACGTAGAAGGCGGCGGGCGCGACGGGTGACAGGCCCTCGCGGAACAGGATGAACGCCGGCCACACGGTGCGGATCAGCGCCGCCGAAGCGTAGTCACGCTTCAGGCCCAGCCAGTCGCCGATCTCGTCGCTGAGGACGTAGCGGACGAACTCGTTGAGGAATCCGCGCGTGACGCCCAGATCCACCTGGGCGGTCAGCCCGAGCAGGTCCTCGGCGAGCTCGATGCCCTCGGTCGTCGGGGAGAGGATCGGGGTGAGCACCTGGCCCGACTGCGCCTCCGCGTCGGCCCACGTCCCGGGGATGTACTGGTCCTGCACCCCGAGCAGGTGCAGCGCGACCTGCCAGCTGTGCAGGAAGGCATCCTGGTCCGCCGCGGAGAACGGGACCTTCCAGTCGAGCAGCTTCCGGCGCACGTACGTGCCGAGACTGTGGAAGGTGACCAGGATGTCCGCGTTGCTGATCGGGATCCTCTGGTCCGCGCCCGTGCTCCAGTGCGGTGACCGCGGGAGCAGATGACGCACCCCGGCGTGCACCAGGCGGGTCTTGTTCGCCGTCACGATGAACTGGCCCGTCGGCTCGAAGCCCTTGAGCTGCGCGAGGTCGTAGCCGAACGTGAACGTCTTGGCCGCGCGGTCCTTCATGTCCGCGCCGCCCGCCGACCAGTAGACGCTCCTGGCCTCGCGCGGGATGACCGTGCTCATGATGCCGCTGCCCAGGCCGTACAGCACGAAGAGGTACGTGTCCTTGCGCCGGTTGAAGTCGGCGGCGCGGGCCAGCTTCGCGGGATCCGCCCAGGACGGCAGCCGGTTGACCTTCTGGAGGTAGGCGGTCAGGTCGGCCGGGAGGTTGCTGGGCAGCGGGTCGTCGTTGTTCACCCACGACGCCATCGCGCTGTTGACCGCCGGGACCCCGCCGCTGTCGATGAGCGAGGCGAGGAGGCGGTCCACCTCGTCGTCCCACACGTACTCGGGATCGGTGCCCGTACCGCTGCCGGCGACCGAACCCGCCGGGGACCACGCCCAGGCGCCGGTGGTGCCCGTCGCGCTCACGAGGCCCAGCGCGGCCCCGAGCGAGAGGACTCTTCTGCGACTGAGATTGTCCATTCACTTGCTCGCTTTCCTGGTAGGGAGTGCGGCTCATCTCGCCTTGAAATGCTCGGAGTTGGCTCTGTCGGCCAGGCTCGGGAGCTTGTTCCAGGATGTGATTTTTGATTAACATAGCGATGCTCGCCGAGGTCGACAAGGGCAGTGACGCGAGCGAAAACCAGGGGCCGTCGCCGGCTCGGACCACGACCGAGGAGCGCGCATGACCACGGAGCAGGACGAGACCCCGGCGCCCGGCGGCCTCCCGCCCGACGGCCCGGTCCCGACGAGTGCCCGGCCGCCGTGGGTGACGGACGAACTGATCGCGCGGTGGTGCGGGTGGGTGAGCCGGGACGCGGCGGCACCCGGCGCCGCCGAGCCGCTGACCGCCCTCGCGCCGTTCGACCTGGCGCCGATCGCGGCCGTCCCCGCGTGCACCGCGCACGACGTGGAGACGGCCGTGGCCGAGGCCCGGGCCGCCCGGGCCGGCTGGGCACAGTCGTCATCGGCGCACCGCCGCGACACCGTCCTCGCCTTCCACGACCTGCTGTTGAGCCGCCAGGACCAGGTGCTCGACCTGATCCAGTGGGAGACCGGCAAGGCGCGCTTCCACGCCTGGCAGGAGGTGGCGCAGGTCGCGGCGATCGCCCGGCACTACGCGCGGCGCGCCCGTCACTACCTGGCGCCGCGCCGGGTACGGGGCATGGTGCCCGGCCTGACGAAGGTCAGGGAGATCCGCGTCCCGAAGGGCGTCGTCGGCATCGTCTCCCCGTGGAACTACCCCCTGTACCTGGGCGTCGGCGACGCGCTGCCCGCCCTCCTCGCCGGGAACGCCGTGGTCTCCAAGGCCGACGAACAGACCCCGCTGACCCTGCTCTGGACCCGCGACCTGATGGCCGAGGCCGGACTGCCCGCCGGGCTGTGGCAGATCGTCGCCGGGCCCGGGGCCGCGGTGGGCACCGCGCTGACCGACGCCGTGGACTTCGTCTGCTTCACCGGCTCGACCGCCACCGGCCGCACCGTCGCGGAGCGGGCCGCGCGGCGGCTCGTCGGCGCCTCGCTCGAACTCGGCGGCAAGAACCCGCTGATCGTCCGCGCGGACGCCGATCTCGCCGCCGCCGCGGCCGGCACGGTGACCGCGGCCTTCACCAACACCGGGCAGATGTGCATCCACATCGAACGCGTCTACGTGCACGAGAAGATCCACGACGCCTTCCGCGCCGAACTCGTCCGGGCGACACGGGCGTTGCGGCTCGGGACGGCCTACGACTACTCGGCGGACGTCGGATCACTGACCTCGCAGGCGCGGCTCGCGGCGGTCACCGCCCACGTCGACGAGGCGGTGGCCAAGGGCGCGACCGTGCTGACGGGCGGCCGGGCCCGCCCCGACATCGGCCCGCTCTGCTACGAACCGACCGTCCTCGAAGGCGTCACCCAGGAGATGTCCGTGTGCGCACAGGAGACCTTCGGCCCGGTGATCTCCCTCTACGCCGTCGGCTCGGACAGCGAGGCCGTGGGCCTCGCCAACCAGGGGAGCCACGGCCTCTCGGCGTCGATCTGGTCGAAGGACACCCGCGAGGCCGCCCGGATGGCGGCGCGGATCCGCGCCGGATCGGTCAACATCAACGACGGCGCGTCCGCGGCGGCCGGCAGCATCGAGGCCGGGATGGGCGGCATGGGCGACAGCGGACTCGGCCGCCGCCACGGCGCCGAGGGCATCCGCAAGTACACCGAGACCCAGACCGTCGCGACCCAGCGGCTCCTGCCGCTCGGACCGCCGAAGCCGGGGGAGAGCGCCGTGCGGAACTTCGTCCGCCGCACCAATGGACAACTCGCCCTGCTGCGCCGGCTCGGTGTGCGATGAGCGATGACGCGCGGGACGACATGACGGACGTACGAGACCGGTCCGGATCGGAGATCTGATGGCAAGCCCTGTGATCGGAGAGCGCTCGCTCTACGAGGAGGACCACGAACTGCTGCGGGAGACGGTCCGCGCGTTCGCCGACAAGCACGCCGCGCCGCACGCCGAGCGGTGGCGGGAGGCGGGAGTGGTCGACCGGGACCTCTTCGAGGAGGCCGCCCGCGCCGGACTCCTCGGCTTCAACATCCCGGAGGAGTACGGCGGCGGCGGGATCACCGACTTCCGCTTCAACGCGGTGATCGGCGAGGAGTTCTCCCGCCACCCCGCTGCGGACGCCCTCGCGGCGGTCGGCCTCTCCAACGACATCGTCGTGCCGTACTTCACCGACCTCACCGACGACGCGCAGAAGGCCCGCTGGCTGCCCGGCATCGCGGCCGGACGGCTCGTCGTGGCGGTCGCGATGACCGAACCCGGCACCGGCAGCGACCTGGCCGGCATCGCCACCACCGCCGTCCGCGACGGCGACGACTACGTCGTCAACGGCAGCAAAGTCTTCATCTCCAACGGCCAGAACGCCGACCTGGTGGTGACCGCCGTCCGCACCGGGCCCGACCGGCACGGCGGCCTGAGCCTGCTCGTCGTCGAGGCGGACCGGCCCGGCTTCTCCCGCGGCCGCAACCTGAAGAAGGTCGGCCTGCACGCCCAGGACACCAGCGAACTGTTCTTCCAGGACGTCCGCGTCCCCGCCGCCCACATGCTGGGAGCCGAGGGCTCGGGCTTCCGGGCCCTGATGCGCAATCTTCCCCAGGAGCGCATCTCGATCGCCGCCAACGCCATGGCGTCCATCGAGGTCGTACTGGAGCGGACCGTCGACTACGTGCGGGAGCGCAAGGCGTTCGGCCGGAGCGTCGGCTCCTTCCAGAACACCCGCTTCCAGCTCGCCGACATGGCCACCACCGCCCGCGTGGGCCGCACGTACATCGACGACCTGCTCGCCCGGCACTCCCGCGGCGCCCTGAGCGCCGTCGACGCCGCCGCCGCGAAGTTCTGGGCGACGGAGCAGTACGTCGACATCGTCGGCCGCTGCCTCCAACTGCACGGCGCCTACGGCTACATGCTGGAGTACCCCATCGCCCACGCCTACCTCGACTCCCGCATCACCACCATCTACGGCGGCACCACGGAGATCATGAAGGAGATCGTCGCCCGCGACCTGGATCTCTAGCCCGGGCGCCTGCCGTGGAGGGCGCAGCCGCAGGCGGGCGGGCCCGTGGGGCCCGCCCGCCGGTACCCCGTCGGGGGTGTCAGTTGTCGTTCAGGGCCTTGTTCAGCGCGTCGATCGCGAGGTGCCGGGCGACGTTCGCGGCGCGGGTGTCACGCAGACTGTCCAGGAGCAGGAAGTCGTGGACCATGCCGGCGACGCGGACGGACGTGACGTCGACACCGGCCTCGCGGAGCCTGTTGGCGTAACTCTCGCCCTCGTCGCGCAGCACATCCGCCTCGTCGGTGATCACCAGCGTGGTCGGCAGCCCCTTGAGCTGGTCGAGACTCGACTGGAGCGGCGACGCGTAGTGCTGCTTGCGCTCCTCCGGATCGCCGGTGTAGGCGTCCCAGAACCACTTCATGCCGTCGCGCGTGAGGTAGTAGCCCTCGGCGAACTGCAGATACGACGGGGTGTCGAAGTCCGCGTTCGTCACCGGGTACAGCAGCACCTGCGCCTTCAGGTCGATGCCGTTGTCGCGCTCCTTGTTCATGAGGGCGAACACGGCGGACATGCAGCCGCCGACGGACTCACCGGTCACCGCCACCCGCGAGGTGTCCAGACCGTGCTCGGCGCCGTTCTTCAGGACCCACTGGCCCACGGCGTAGTTCTGCTCCACCTGCGTGGGGTACTTCGCCTCCGGCGCCCGGTCGTAGACGGGGAACACACCCGCCGCGTTCGCCCCGACGACCAGTTCCCGGAAGAGACGGTCGTGGGTCTTGTCGTCGCCGAAGACCCACCCCGCGCCGTGGATGTACACGACGACGGGCAGCGGGCCGGTGGCGCCCTTGGGCCTGATGATGCGGGTACGGACCGTGCCCCACTCGCCCGCGTCGACGTCGACCCACTCCTCGTCGACCTCGGGCCGGGCCACGCCCTCGCCGCTCTGCAGGCCCGCGAGGATGTCACGGCCCTGCTCCGGCGGGACCTCGTAGATCCGCGGGTGCGGGTCGGTGGCCTCGGCGAGCTCGCGGGCGGCGGGCTCCAGGTACGGGGTGATGGGGTCGGGCAGATTCGACATGCGCACACGCCTCCAGAGCGGGGAACCGAGCGAATCGGGCCAGATGGCGGGCCCGCGGGACGGCTGTCGCGGGACGTGCCGGCGACCGCCTCCGTGTGGAGATCCCATCCTTGCCGACCCCCGGTGCGCCGCAACTCGGCGCCACGCTCCGTAGCCGCGTCAGGCCGGCCGGCACAGCGAGCGCTGCCGGCCCAGCCCCGCGATCTCCATCTCCATCACATCGCCGTCGCCCAGATACGGGAAGCGGCCCGACAGCGCCACGCCCTGCGGTGTGCCCGTGTTGATGACGTCGCCCGGCTCCAGGACCAGGTACCGCGACAGGTGGTGCACGATCTCGCCGACCGAGAAGATCATGTCGGCGGTCACCGAGTCCTGCCGCGGCTCACCGTTGACCCACGACCGCAGCCGCAGCCCCTGCGGGTCGCCCACCTCGTCCGCCGTCACCAGGACCGGACCGAGCGGGTTGAACGTGGCGCAGCTCTTGCCCTTGGACCACTGGCCGCCCGACACCTCCAGCTGGAAGGCCCGCTCGGACACGTCGTTGCTGACCGCGTACCCGGCGACGTGCGCGAGCGCCTCCTCGGGCGAGTCGAGATAGGCGGCGCGGCGGCCGATGACGACGGCCAGCTCGACCTCCCAGTCGGTCTTCTCCCCGCCGCGCGGGATCAGCACGTCGTCGTACGGACCGACGACCGTGTTCGGCGACTTGTAGAAGAGGATCGGCTGCTCGGACGGCTGCGCACCGGACTCGGCGGCGTGCGCCGCGTAGTTCTGGCCGATGCACAGCACTGCCGAGGGCCGGGCCACGGGCGCGCCCACCCGCTGACCGGTGAGGTCGATCTCGGGCAGGTCCTCGGCCGGTGGCACGAGTCCGGGGCGCTCCGCGAGAGCCGCGAGGAACGTGCCGTCGATGTCGTCCGTCACGGACGACAGATCGTGGTGGCGGCCGTCGGGGGCGGCGAGGACGGGACGTTCGCGGCCCGGCGGGCCGACGCGCATGAGACGCATGAGAGGTCAGATCTCCAACTGGTCCTGTTGCAGGGAAGGGTGGGTGAGTGGATCAGTGCAGCCGCGCCAGCGACTCGACGCCCACCGCCGTCAGCGCGGGCAGCCCGTCGAGCAGGCGCAGCACTTCGGTCACGGCGCTCGCGCCGAGCCTTTGCCGGCACTCCACGGTGCCCGCCGCGGTGTGCGGGGTGAGCAGGACGTTCGGCAGGGTGCGGAACGGGTGGTCGACGGGCAACGGCTCCGCGTCGAAGACGTCGACGGCGGCGTCGATCCGGCCGGTGCGCAGTTCGGCGGCGAGCGCAGACTCGTCGACGAGCCAGGAGCGGGCCGTGTTCACCAGCCCGGCCCCGTCGGGCAGCAGGGCCAGTCGCTCCACGTCGAGCAGGCGCCGGGTCTCCTCGGTGGCCGGGGCGTGCACGGCGACGATCCTGCTGCTCCGCAACAGCGTTTCCAGCGGCATGAGTTCGACGCCGAGGCGGTCCGCCTCGGACGGCGGCAGAAACGGGTCCGTGACCGACACCCGCGCGCCCAGCGCCCGGGCCAGAGCGATGTACGCCCGGCCCGTGCGGGACGCGCCGATCACCCCGATCGCGCTGCCGTGGATCTCGTGCCGGGGCGGCGCCTGTCCCGCCGCCTCCCAGGAAGCGCCGGTGCGCAGCGCGTGGTCGAAGCGGTGCGTGCGGTGCAGCAGGGCGAGCGTGAACGCGAGGGCCACCTCGGCGACGGGCCGCGCCATCTCGTCCCCGGCCTGCGTGACCCGCACCCCGCGCCGGAACACCTCCTCGGCGACGTACGGGGCGACGGCCGAACCGGTGTGCGCCACCAACTCCAACTCCGGCGCGTGCGTCAGCAGTTCGCCGTCGATCCGCGGTGTGCCCCAGGACGTGATCAGTGCGCGGGCGCCCGGCAGGGCCGCGGTCAGCGCCGCCCGGTCGGTGTGCGCGTCGAGGACGGTCAGGTCCGCCGCCGCGTCGAGGCGCCGCCAGGTCTCGGCGGTGAAGAACTCCTCCCGCCGCCCCGGCGGCACGCTCACCACGACCTTCGGCCGCTCAGCGGAGCCAGTCATCCAGGTGCTCCTTCACGAAGGCGTCGTCCGTCAGCCACGGGTACGCGGCCGCCACCCGGGTCAGCTCGTCGGCCTGGCCCGGTGACAGCGTCTCCGCCGGGTCCAGGCACCAGATGCCCTCCAACAGGCCCTGACGGCGCAGGACTTCGTGGATACCGGCGATGCAGCCGCGGAACGCCCCGCGCACGTCGAAGACGGCCTGGTTGGCGTCGGTCAGCTCGGGGCGGCGGGCCAGACAGCGCAGCAGCGCCTCGTGGTCACCGGCCCGCGCCGCCCGCACGTCGTCCAGGAGCGTGGCCGCCGACCGGGTCCACACCGCCCACTGCCCGAGCAGCCCGCCCGCGAACCAGCGACGCCCGCCCGCCGTCTCGTACGGGGTGAGCAGGTCGCCGATGATGTCGTCGTCGTTGCCGGTGTACAGCGCCACCTCGGACGCGCGGTCGGCGGCGCCCACCGCGCGGATGACGTCGGCCGTCCGGTACCGGTCGAAGGGGGCGATCTTTACGGCCGCCGTCGACGGCAGGTCCGCGAAGGCCGACCAGAACGCCGGCGACAAGTACCGCCCGCCGACGGCTTCCTGGAGGTAGAAGCCGATGACCGGCAGCACCTCGCCGACCGCCCGCGCCCGTTCCAGGAGGCCCTTCTCGTCGGCGCCCGGCACGGCGGGGCTCAGCAGCACCGCGTCGTAGCCGAGCGATGCCGCGAGTTCGGCCTCGGCGACGGCCTGCGCCGTGTACCCGCAGGCCCCGGCCACCTTCACGAAGGGGCGGCCCGCCTCGGCCCGTACGGTCTCGGCGGCCAGTTCGAGCACCGGCCTCAGCAGGCCCACGCGGGGCTCGCGGATCTCGAACTGGGTGGTGTGCACGGCCACCGCGACACCGCCCGCGCCGGACGCCAGGTAGTAGCGGGTCAGCGCCCGCTGGCGGCGTTCGTCGAGCCTGCGGTCGGCGTCGAGTGCAAGGGGGTGGGCGGGGATGACGGTGCCCTGGGAGAGCACTTCGAGCGCGGTCATGGTGCGGTTCAGAACCTTCCGTCGCGGACCTGGAACTTGGTGGGCTTGCCGGACAGCGGCAGACCCCGGCGGAGCCAGTCGGCCTGCCAGCTCACCAGCGTGCGCAGCGGCACGTCCGGATAGCCGAACAGGGCGTGGCAGCGGCTCGCGTCGGACAGCAGCGCCGTCGGCGCCTCGGTGCCCGTGAAGGACGGCTCCTTGCCGAACTCCGCGCCGAACCAGTGCGCGAGCCGCCGCACCGACGCCGTCTCCGGGCCGGTCAGGTTCACGGTGAACCCGTCGCCGTCCGCCGCGTGCTTCAACGAGCGCAGGGCGACCTCATTGGCGTACCCCTGCCAGACGACGTTGGCGTGCCCGGTCGTCACGTCCACCGGCTCGCCGTCGCGGACCCGGGAGGCGATGTCGGCGAGGACTCCGTAGCGCAGGTCCACCGCGTAGTTGAGGCGGATCAGGGCGACGGGCGTGCCCCGGGTGAGCGCGGCGTGACCGAAGATCCGCTCGCGGCCCAGGCACGACATGGCGTACTCGCCGACCGGCGCGACCGGGTCGTCCTCGGTGCAGCCGCCCGAGCTCACCGGGACCAGCGGATACACGTTGCCGGTGGAGAACGCGGCGATCCGGGCCGTCGGCCAGCGGCGCGCGACGCGGTCCGGCATGGCCGCGTTCACCGCCCACGCGTGCGCAGGCGTCCCGGCGGAGCCGAACTTGGCGCCCACCATGAAGACGATGTTGCCCGCGTCCGGCAGGGCGGCGAGGTCGGCCGCCGGGTCCATCAGGTCGAAGGCGACCGTGCGCACCCCGTCGGCCTCCAGGGCGCGCGCCGCCTCCGGGTCCGACCAGCGCGACACCGCGTGCACGGCGACATCGGTGCGGCCCGCCGCATCGAGGGCGCGGCGCGCGAGCCGGCACAGGCTCGGGCCCATCTTGCCGCCCGCGCCGAGCACCAGCAGATCGCCGTCGAGCCCGGCGAGGTCCGCGACGAGCGCGGGGGAGGGGGTGGCCAGGCGCTCTTCCAGCGCCGCCTCAGCAGTGAACATCGTGGAACTCAACCCTTGATCCCGGACGCCGTGACGCCCTCGGTGAAGTAGCGCTGGCCCACCAGATACGCGGCGAAGATGGGCACGAACGCGATGACGGAACCCGACAGGACCACGTTCAGCGGCACGTTCTGCTGCTGGAGCGAGGCGATGCCGACGGTGAGCGTGCGCATGTCGGTGGACTGGCCGATGACGAGCGGCCACAGGAAGTCGTTCCAGTGCCACAGGAAGACGAACACGCCGAGCGTGGCGAGGATCGGCTTCAGCAGCGGCAGCACGATCCGGCGGAACACCTGCCACTCGCTGCACCCGTCGAGCCGCGCCGCCTCGAACAGCTCGTCGGGCAGTCCCTGGATGAACTGCCGCATCAGGAACACCGCTTGGGCGTTGGCGAGGGTCGGCACGATGAGCCCCCAGTAGGTGTCGACGCCGCCCAGCTTCGCGATCATCGCGAAGGTCGGGATCATCGTGACGTGGTAGGGCACCATCACCATCGACAGGAACGACCAGAACATCGCCTCGCGCCCCGGGAACCGCTTCTTGGCGAACGCGTATCCCGCGAGCGAGGCGAGGAGCAGCACGCCGACCACGGAGACGACCGAGTAGACCAGCGTGTTGAGCAGCCAGCGCGGCACGTCCTGCGAGCCGAGCACCGAGTCGTACGCCTCGCCGGTCAGCGGCCACGGCAGCAGGCTCCCGGGGAACTCCACGGCGGCGGACGGTTTCAGGGACAGGACGACCATCGCGTAGAACGGGAAGATCGTGGCGAGCGCGGCGATCGTGAGGAGCACGCCCCGCACGATCCGGCCGCCGGGCGTGCCGCGCAGTCCGGCCGGCACAAAGTCCCGTTCGGCCTCCTTGCGCAGCCGCCGCGACGGGCGAACGGGCGCTTCCGGCGCGGGAGTCGGGGTCTTCTCGACAGGCGGTGCGGTCATGGTCACTGGTCCTTCCCGATCACGAGCCGCTGGACGACGGCGACCACGAGGGTCAGCACGAACAGGGCGACCCCGATCGCGGAGGCGTAGCCCAGGTCGAAGTACTTGAAGCCCGCGTCGTACAGCTGGAACACGAGGGTGTAGCTGGCGTTGGCGGGGCCGCCGCCGGTCATCGTGTACACCGCGTCGAACACCTGGAACGACGCCGTCGTCTCGATGACGGCGAGGAAGAACAGCGCGGGCCGCAACTGCGGCAGCACGATGTGCCGGAAGCGCTGCCAGGGCCCCGCGCCGTCGGTCAGCGCGGCCTCCTCCAGCTCCCGCGGGATGTCCTGCATCCGGGCCAGCAGGATCAGCATCCCGTAGCCGAAGCGGGACCAGATCCCGACCACGGCGAGCGCCGGGACGACCAGCGTGTCGGACGTCAGCCACGACTCGTCGGACATGCCGAACCAACTGACGAACGTCGCCCACGGGCCGCCCGTCGAGAAGATCCACACGAAGACGGTCGCGGCCAGCACCAGCGAGGTGACGACCGGCAGGAAGAACACCGAACGGAACACCTTCGAGCCGCGGAACGCCCGCCGCGTCAGCAGCGCGAGCGCCACCGAAGCGACCAGCGTGCCCGGCACGGCGAGCACCGTGTACAGGACGGTGACCTTGAGGGACTTCCAGAACAGCGGATCGGCCCACAGACGCGTGAAGTTGTCGACGCCGATGAACCTGCCGCCTCCGGTCAGGGTGTAGTCGGTGAAGCTCATCAGCACACCGGCGACACCCGGACCGAACCGGAAGGCGAGGAAGAGGAGGAAACAGGGAAGGACGAACAGCAGGCCGATCCGGGCTTCGCGGCGCGCTTGGGGGCCGGGGCGGGTGGTTCGGCGGGTGTGGTCCGCGACTGCTGTCACGGTCGGTCTCCTTGTGGTACGGGGGAGGGGGTGCAGTCCTCGATCGCCGGACGGGCTCGAATGTGTCAGCCGCGGGCGGCCAGCGCGTCGGCCGCCTTGGCCGCCGTGTCCAGCGCGTCCTTCGGCGACTTCTTGCCGAGCAGCGCCGCCTGGATCTCCGGCGCCAGCACGCCCATCACCTCACGCGCCTTGTCCTGGAGCGGGCCGGCCGTCATGGTCGGCAGGGTGTCGCCGACGGCCTTCTGGAGCGCGTCGCCCGGGTAGAGGTCACCGGCCGATTCGCGCGCCGGGAAGTAGCCCGCGCCCTTCTCCAGACCGGCCGCGTTCTTCGGCTCGGCGACGAAGCCGATCCAGTCGCCGGCCAGGTCCGTGTTGGCACCCTTGAGCATCGACAGCGCGCCGACGGTCCCGTACCCGACCGACTTCGCGTCCTTCAGCGGCGGCTGGACGACGATGTTCTCCTTGCCCCAGAACGGCTCGACGTCCGCCGGGGTGTTCTGCCACGTACAGGCGACCTTGCCCTGGGCGACCGGCGTCTGCTCCAGCTTCGGCGTCGTCGTCACCAGGTCCTTGTCGGTGTAGCCGCCGTCGACCAGCTTCTTCAGGTACGTCAGCGCCTTCACACCGGCGGCGCTGTTGAACGTCGTCGCCTTCCCGTCCTCGGCGAACACGTCGCCGCCCGCCTGCCACAGCAGCGGGTAGAACGTCATGTTGAGCGTCTGCTGCGTGTCACCGCTGTAGCTGGTCGCGTAGTAGCCCTTCTTCTTCAACTTCGGCGCCAGCGCTTCGAGGTCGGCCCACGTCGTCGGGTACGACGTCTCGCCGATCGCCTTGAAGACCCGCTTGTCGCAGATCAGCGGGTTGGCGCTGGTGAGCACGGGGGTGCCCAGCGCCTTCCCGTCGACGGTCACCGACTGGAGCGCGAAGTCGGTGTAGTCCTTCTTCGCGTCGGCCGGCATGTAGTCGTCGGCGGGCACGATGTTCTTCGCGTACTTGGGCAGCTGGTCCGGGATCAGGTACACGACGTCGGGGCCCTTGCCGGAGGCGATGGCGGTGGCCAGCTGGGTGTCGCGGTTGGCCCAGGGGAAGGTCTCCACCTTGACGGTGACGCCAGCGTGCTTCTTCTCGAACGCGGAGACCAGACCGTCCCAGTACGCCTTGTTCTTCGCCTCGTCGAAGATCACGGGGTACGTCCACATGGTGACGGTCTTGCTGTCGGAGCCGCTGCCCGAGCCGCCGCACCCGGCGAGGGCGCTCACGGCGAGGACGGTGGCGAGGGCGGGCGCTGCGGCCACACGCAGTCTGGAACTCCGTTGCGTGGTACGGGACATGAGGGTTTCTCCAGGGGCGTGGAAGGGGCGTGGAAGGGTGTGGGGGAGGTCAGTGGGCGGGGACGGTCTGCACGGTCCCCGTGTGCCGGGCCCGTTCCGCGGCGAACGCCGCGAGATGGCTGCCGAGGGACGCCGTCGTCCCCGAGCGCACGGCGGCCGGGTCGCCGGTCGCGACGGCCCGCACGAACGCCTCGACGAGTGCGGTGTCGCCGCCGCCGTGCCCGTCGGCCGCGTTCGACCCGCTGGCACCGAGCTCGTGCACGACGGTCTCGCCGGTGCGGAAGTCCTGCACGGTGACCCGCTCGCCGTCGCCGCGCAGCCAGCCGTGCGAGCCGAAGATCCGGGTCTGCCGGTGCGTCTGCTCGGTGAAGGCGACCATCTGGAACGTGGCGGTCACCCCGTCCGACAGCTGCATGGCGAGGACCTGGTGGTCGACCACGTCGTTGTCGGAGCGGTAGACGCACATCCCGTACGGGCCCTCGCGCAGCGCGGTGAGCAGCCCGGCCTCGTCGGTCGCCTCCGTGACATGCGTGACCGGCCACACCGGACCCCGCTCGCGGAGCGTGGGGACATACAACTTCAAGGCGCTGTAAGGGCACTGGGCCTCGACCGCGCAGTCCAGGCAGCGTTCGCCGGAGCCCTCCGGGGCGTTCCCGGGTGTGAAGTGCCGCAGCCCGCCGAAGCTCGCGACCTGCTCGATCCGGGCGTCGCCCAGCACGTACGAGAGCCAGTCCAGGTCGTGACAGGACTTGGCGAGCAGCATCGGGGAGGAGTCCCTCTCGCTGCTCCACGGCCCGCGGACGTAACTGTGCGCGTAGTGCCACCAGCCGACCGGCTCCAGATGGTCGACCGACACCAGCTGCCCGAGCACTCCCGAGTCGACGACCTCCTTCACCAGGTCCGTGTACGGCATGTACCGCATGACGTGGCACACGGCGAACAGCACGCCGGCCTCCCGCACCCCCTCGACGAGGGTCCGCGTCTCCTCCTCGGTCGGCGCGAGCGGCTTCTCGGCGAGGATCGCGTACCCGGCGCGGGCGAGCGCCAGGACCGGTTCGACGTGGTCGCGGTCCTGGGTGGCGACGATCACCGCGTCCGCGATCCGCTCCTCGGCGAGCGGCCGCCAGTCCTCGTACTGGACGGGCGCCCCGGACGCGGCCCGCGCGGCGGGGCGCGGGTCGGCGACCGCGACCAGCTCGGCCCGCTCGGGGTGCTGCTTGATCCACTCGGCGTAGGTGAGGCCGCGGTTGCCCGCGCCGACGAGGGCGACGCGGACCGGGCGGCCGGTGATCGGGGTGTGCGTGGACACGAGGGTTCCCTGGAGGTGTCGGTGGGCCGGGGTGTCAGTAGCGGACGGTGCCCGCGGTGTGGGCGACGCGCGCGCCCTCGTCGGGGAGGGCGGCGCGTTCGACGCCGTCCTCGACGCAGCCGGTGTGCAGCAGATGGCTGCCGGAGCCGGCGAACGCGGCGGCGCGCAGGTCGAGCCGCCCGCCGGTGAAGGTGCATCCCGTGGCGCGGTACCGGTTGACGCCCTCGGTGACGAGCAGATGCGCGGTCTTCGCGTCGGCGGCGTCGGAGGTGACTCCGGACAGCTCCCAGGTGACGGTGCGCTCGGCGCCGCCCGCCCGGGTGAGCAGGGCGTCGTCCCTGGTGCCGCCGCCGACGCGGAGCCCGTCGGCGCGCAGTCGCTGGTCCTTGGCGCCGGTCAACGTGACCCCGGTGTCCTTGAGTTCACCGCCGTGGAAGGTCAGCTCGCGGTGCGCGTACGAGACCGCGGCCGCGTCCGCAGCGCCGGTGAGGGTGCAGCCGTCGAGGGTGAGCGGGCCGGTGCCGTTGAAGGCGGCGCCACCGACCCCGGTGAGGGTGACGCCGCGCAGGGTGAGCGGATCGGCGACGTCCGCCTTGGTGATCTCGGCGCCGGACGCGAACGCGAAGCTCGAATCGGCGATCACGTTGGGGCGCTTCGACCGCGACGAGGCCTGCGACACGATGAGCGGGCCGCTCGCGGTGCAGCCCCGCATCTGGATGCCGTCGGCGTTCACCCACAGCATGCCGGAGCCGTCGAGGGACGGCTTCCCGATGACGGTGACGTCCTCCAGGGTGAGGTCGGTGACCTTGACCCGGGCCACGAACCACGAGCAGGCGTGCCGCCGCACCGTGATCCGCTTGGCCGCGCCGCCCCAGGCGGCACCGGAGTTCGCGAACGTCATCAGACCGGAGTTGCCCGTGTACACGAGGTCGTGCTCGAACTGGCCGTGCGTGACGAACGGGCCCTGGTCGTCCCCGTCGCCGTGACAGTTCGTCACATAGCAGTAGGCGGAGGCCGTGAAGTCGTTCAGATGCCGGGCGTTGGAGGTGTGACAGTCCTCGACGTGCCCGTACAGGCAGTAGATCTGCTGGGTCAGATAGCCGGCGCCGCCGTACGTCACGGACTTCGGGTTGGCCAGCGAGCACTGCTCAGTGCGGAAGAAGGTGCACCAGCGGCGCATGACCACGGGCCAGAAGGTGCCGGTCGCCTCAATGCCGGAGACGTCGCAGCGGACCGCGTACTCGTACGACACCGGGTGCGAGCCGGTGAGTTCGTCGTCGCCCGCGCCCTCGAAGACGAGGTTGCGCACATGGGCGCCGTCGACCGGCTCGACCCGCGTCCAGGTGAGCGTCCGCCCCGCCGCGAGGTCCCAGCCGATCTGGTAGCCGACGCGGATGTGCGTGCCGTCGACGACATCGGTGACCTGGACGAGCCGCTGGATCTCCTTCTCGTACTTCCCCGACAGGGCGTCCACCTCGACGGCCCACCACTGGCCGGCCTTGAACAGACCGGAGTCGCCGACCTCGAACAGGTCGGAGAGGTCAGGCATCGCCGCGCCCAGCTTGTGGGTGTGGGTGGTGTCGGTGGGGGTGCCGCGGAAGGCGAGGACGGCGCCGAAGGGGTTGTCGTGGGTGTTGGCCTCGATGCCGGTGGTGAGCATGCGGTGGCCGTGGAAGTCGAGTTCGATGCGGGAGCGGTGCCACAGGTGGCGCTTGGTGAAGAGGAGGTCGGTGTGGGCCTCGATGCGGTGGACGGCCGGGTCGTCGACCATGGCGTCGAGGGCGGCGTCGGCGGGGGTGTCGGCGTCGAAGTGGCCGAAGGTGCGGAAGTCCAGGACGCCGGTGTGGAGTTGGTGCCAGCGGCCCCGGGCGGTGGTCTTGGCGGGGGCGATGACGGTGCCGCCGTTGTGGGCGGCCCGGGAGCCGGCGTCCCAGCGGACGGCCATGGCGCCGCCGTCACCGGGCGTGCGGTAACCGGCGACGATCACGACCGCCCCGTCCCGGACACCCTTCACGGCGCGCAGTTCGGCGACGGTGTCGACGTGACCGACATCTTCCTGGGACGCGGCCTGCGCGGTGCCGGTGGCCGCGACAGTGCCGACGACGGCGAGGCCGGCGAGGCCGGAAGCGCGCAACAGGGCGCGGCGATCGGTTCTCGTGGTCGTGCTCGGATGCTGCGGAACGCTCATGACGGACTTCGCCTTCCGAGAAGTGCCGAAGGGAGGGGAGCGTTCCTGCGGGGTGCTGCCGTGACGGCGGATGGCTGAAAGCGACCGTTCCTGAGGCGACTCAGGGTGCGTCCCGGTGACATGGGCAGGTACCGGGGAGCGGATCGATCGAGGTGAAGTGCCGGTGATGAAGCGACAACCGGCTGATGGCCCAGGACCGTACGTCGAACGATTCCAGCCGTCAAGCCCCGCCAGGGCCGCGGGGCTGTGCCAATGTGTGGCTCCGCCGCGTGGGCGCGGCCGGCTGATCGGGCCCCGTAAGGGGCGCGGGGAACTGCGCGACCAGCCACACACGACCCGCGCCCGCACACCAAGAGACCCCTGAACGGCGCCTAGGCGGACCCCTCGAAAACCCAGCCCAACGCCGAACTGACCGCCCGCGCAGCGTCCCGCACTTGACCGCCCAACTCTTGGTACTTCCAGGCAGGCAGCCCCAACTTCAGCCCCGTGATGCTGATCGCCCCGACACACACCCCGTGATCGTCCCGCACGGGCGCCCCGATGCAGATGATCCCCTCGGCGTCCTCCTCGTCGTCGAGCGCGTACCCGACCCGGTCGATGTCCTTGAGGTGGGCGAGGAACGTGGCGGGATCGGTGATCGTACGAGGAGTGCGCCGAGGCAGCCCGAACCGCTCGACGACCCGCGCCGCCTCGGCCTCCGGCACCGCCGACAGCAGCGCCTTGCCGAGCCCGGTGCAGTGCGGCAGCTCGCGCTGGCCCATGCGCAGATCGAGGCGGACCCGCTGGTCCAGCTCGACCTGGTCCACGACCACCGCGTGGCCGTCCTCGGGCACGGCGAGCCGCGAGGCCATCCCGGTCCCGGCGGTCAGCTCCCGCAGCACCGGCTGGGCGACCCCGCGCAGGGACACCTGCGACCGGGCGCGGTCGCCGAGCCGGGCGAGCCCCATGCCGAGGCGGTAGCGCCGGCTCATGCCCTCGCCGTCGTCGGAGACGAGACCGTACGAGCGCAGTGTCTGCAGCGTGCCGAACGCGGCGCTCTTGGAGATCCCGCAGGTCTGCGCGACCTCCGTGACGCTCAGGCCGTTTCCGGGCGCCGGGGCGGCGAGGACTTCGAGGATGTCGGCGGCTCTGGCGACGCTCTTGACCCAGTACTTCGGCTCGGCCGGTGGGGAGTCTGGGCCCTCACTGTTCGTCATGGCCGAACAGTCTAGTCACATCCTGTTCTGGATGACGCCCGAAGGGGGTTGACCGGCCCGGGAACCGGTCGTAGTCTCCAGACGTGTTCTGCACCACAGAACGCTGTTCTGAAAATTCAGAACGTCTGTGAGAACACTTCCTGCGGAGACTGCCGGGCGGATGGCGCCAGGGTGCACGGGCCGGGCAGGGCCCCTGACATCGACGACTCTCGACGCAAGGAGCAAGCCCCATGAGTGCAGGCCCGGACGCCACCTCCGGAGCCCGGATCGCCGAGCGCGCCCGCACGGTCGTGCCCGGCGGTGTGAACAGCGGCCAGCGCAGCATCCCCGGCCTCACCGATCTCGTCGTCACCGGCACCGGAGGCGCCCGCTTCCGGACCGCCGACGGCCGCGAGTTCACCGACTTCCACGCCGCGTTCGGCCCGCCGCTGCTCGGCCACAACGACCCCGACGTGGCCCGCGCCGCCGCCGAGGCGGGCGCCCGCCTCGGGCACATGGGCGTCGGCGTCACCGAGGGCGAGGTCGCCCTCGCCGAGCAGCTCGTCGAGCTGATCCCGTCCGTCGAGAAGGTGCTGCTCACCTCGACCGGCAGCGAGGCCACGTTCCACGCGCTGCGCGTCTCCCGCGCCGCCACCGGCCGCCGCCTGATCGTCAAGTTCCAGGGCTGCTACCACGGCTGGCACGACGCCGTGAGCCTCAACGTCATCTCCGCACCCGAGAAGGTCGGCTCCCACGACCCGATCTCCACCGGCATCCTGCCGGAGGTCCTCGACGCCACCCTCGTGCTCCCCTTCAACGACAGCGACGCCGTCCGTCGCGCCTTCGCCGAGCACGGCCACGACATCGCCGCCGTCATCGTCGAGCCCGTACCGCACAACGTCGGTGCCCTCCTGCCGCACCAGGAGTTCCTGACCACCCTGCGCGAGGAGACCGTCAAGGCGGGCAGCGTGCTGGTCTTCGACGAGGTCATCACCGGCTTCCGGCACGACCTCGGCGGCTGGCAGTCCATCTGCGGCGTCACCCCCGACCTGACCACCCTCGGCAAGGCCATTGCCAACGGCGCGCCCGTCGGCGCCATCGGCGGCCGCGCCGACCTGATGGACCTCTTCTCCACCCGGCCCGGCGCCCCCGCGTTCTTCGCAGGGACCTACAACGGCCACCCGTCCGTGGTCGCCGCCGCCCTCGCCACCCTGCGCAAGCTGCGCGAGGAGCCGGTCCACGCCCACGTGTACCGCCTCGGCAACCGGGTCCGCGCCGAACTCGCCGCGCTCTACGACCGGTTGGGCGTCCCGGCCGTCGTCACCGGGCACGGTTCCGTCTTCGTCTCGTACTTCATGCCGGGCCCCGACACCCCGCGCACCTACGACGACCTCCTCGCCAACGACGCGTCACTGTTCGTCGGCTACCGGCGCAAGCTCCTCGACCACGGTCTGTTCGAGCTGCCGCTCAACCTCAAGCGCAGCCACATCAGCTACGCGCACACGGACGCCGACGTCGACCGGCTCCTCGAAGGCACCGAGGCCGCCGTGAAGGCCGTCCTCGCCGAGGGCGGCGCCCGCGACCTGGAGAACACGTCGACGATGGGCGGGGCGGTCAACTGATGCTCACCGTGAACACCACCCGCCCGGCGGGCCCCGCAGGACGCATCACCCGCGTCGAGACCCTGATGCTCGGCACCGCCTGGCGCGACTTCGGCTACGTCCGCGTCCACACCGACGAGGGCCTGTCCGGCATCGGCGAGATCACCCACCCCTACCGGGGCCAGGAGGTCTGCGCCCTCACCGAGTCCCTCGCCCGCCGCCACCTCATCGGCGCCGACCCCTTCGACATCGAGGAAGTCTGGCTGCGGCTCTACCAGGGCGACTTCCTGCGCGGCGGCGACATGGGCGGCATCGCCCTGTCCGGCCTCGATCAGGCCATGTACGACCTGATGGGCAAGGCCCTCGGCGTCCCTGCTTACCGGCTCACCGGCGGCGCCTGCCGCGACCGCGTCCGCGTCTACGCCAACGGCTGGTACAACGGCGAACGCGAACCGGACGTCTTCGCCGCCAAGGCCCGCTCCATCCTCGAAAAGGGCTTCACCGCCCTGAAGTTCGACCCGTTCGGCCCCGGCCTGCACGAGCTGGAGCGCGCCGAACTGCGCCGCTCCGTCGACCTCGTCGCAGCCGTCCGCGAGGCCGTCGGACCCGACATCGACCTCTTCATCGAGGGCCACGCCCGGTTCGCCATGCCGACCGCGGCCCGGCTGCTGCGCGAGCTGGAGCCGTACGACATCGGCTGGTTCGAGGAGCCGCTGCCCTGGACCCACATCGAGCGCTACGCGGAGCTGCGGCAGCGGGCCCCGTTCCCCATCTCCGGCGGCGAGCACTTCCACAACCGCTACGAGTACAAGCAGCTCTTCGCCACCGAGGCCGTCGACATCATCCAGCCCGACCTGTCGATGGCCGGCGGCTTCACCGAGGTCCGCAAGCTCGCCGCGATCGCCGACACCCATGGCATGCTCGTCGCCCCGCACAACTCCAACTCGCCGCTCTGCACGACCGTTTCGGTGCACGCCGCGCTCGGCATCCCCAACTTCAAGATCCTGGAGACCTTCGACGGCCTCCTGGAGGACTACGTCTTCGAAGCCCTCAAGGGCACCCTGCCGCTCGCCGCCGACGGACACATCGACCTGCCCAAGGAGCCCGGCCTCGGCGTCGAACTCGTCGACGAGGTCTTCGAGGAGCACCCGCCGACCCACCGGTTCTGGAACATGTTCGCCGAGGGCTGGGAGAAGAGGAACCGGGCATGATCGTCGACGTCCACTCCCATCTGTTCCGGCACAGCCACGACTTCACCGACCCGTTCGCCTCCGACTCCGCCCGCGCCCACGAGGGCGAGGTCGACCTCACGGTCACGTGGGACGAGTACGCGGCCAGTTCGCCCGCCGACACCCGCACGATCGTCGTCGGCGGCAAGGCCCGCCGCAGCGGCCTGTGGGTCGACGACACGGCCGTCGCCGCCTACGTCGCCGAGCACCCCGACCGCCTGATCGGCTATCTCGCCCTCGACCCCACCCAGCCCGGCTGGCAGGACGAACTGCGGTACGGACACCAGGAACTGGGCCTGCGCGGCATCAAACTGATGCCGATGTACGCGGGATTCGACCCGGCGGCCGAGGAGTACGACGAGCTGTACACGTATGCCGAACGGCACGGCCTGCCGCTCCTCGTGCACACCGGCACCACCTTCGTGTCGGCGGCGCCGCTGGAGTACGCGATGCCGCGCCACCTCGACGCCGTCGCCATCCGACACCCCGAACTGCGCATGGTCCTGGCCCATCTGGGCCATCCGTTCGAGGGCGAGTGCATCGCCGTCATCCGGAAGCACCCGCACGTCTACGCGGACATCAGCGCCCTGCACTACCGGCCGTTCCAGCTCTGGCACAGCCTTCGGCTCGCCCAGGACTACGGCGTCCTGCACAAGCTGCTGTTCGGCAGCGACTACCCGTTCACCACCGTCGACGACTCGGTGAAGGGGTTGCGGGAGATCGCCGCGATCCCCGGCATCCCCGGCCTCCCGCCGCTGGACGCGGACGCGGTGGAGGCCATCATCGAACGCCCTTCCCTCGATCTCCTGGGGCTGTCGTGAGCGCCGGGGCGCGGGGCGTCGACCGCTTCGACCTGACGGGCCGCACCGCGCTGGTGACCGGTGCGGCCCGGGGCCTCGGCCGCGCGTTCGCCGTCGGCCTCGCCGAGGCGGGCGCGGACCTCGTCCTCGTCGACCTGCCGGGAGCCGAGGGCATCGGCACCACGGCCGCCGCCGTCGAGAAGCTCGGCCGCCGCGCGTGGAGTTACGGCCAGGACCTGTCCCGCACCGAGGAGCTGGCCGCCTTCGCCGACACCGTCCGCGCCGACTGCGGGCCGCTGCACATCCTCGTCAACAACGCGGGCACGGCCGCCCTGGAACGGGTCGGCGAGATCACCCCGGCGAGCTGGGCGGCGGTGATGCGGGTGAACGTCGACGCCGTCTTCTTCCTCACCCAGCGCGTCACCGAGCACATGGTCGCCGACGGAGTCCGGGGCCGCGTCATCACCATCACCTCGAAGAACGCGCTGGTCGCCGAGGCCGGCCTCGCCCACTACAACGCGTCCAAGGCGGCGGCGCAGCTCCTCACCGAGACCTACGCGGTGGAGCTGGCCCCGCACGGCATCACCGCGAACACCCTCGCCCCGGGCATGGTCGAGACGCCGATCGACGGGGAGTTCCCCTTCGACCGTGAGGCGTTCGAGGCCGCCTACCGCGAGCGCATCCCGCTCGGCCACTACGCCCAGCCGGACGACTGCGTCGGGGCGCTGCTGCTGCTCGCCTCCGACGCGGGTGCGTACCTCACCGGTGCCCGGATCGTCGTCGACGGCGGCGTGCTCGCCGACCAGATGCCCCGGATGCGGTTCATGCCGCCGTACAGCAACTCACTTACACGCAAGGACAACTGAGGAGTGACGTCCCGATGGACGAGTCACGCAGACGGGCCCTGCTGCTGTCCGGGCTGACCGGGGTGGGCGTCCTGACCGCCGCCCCCGGCACGGCGTACGCGGCGGCCCGGGAAGACGCCGCGTACGTCGACACCGTCGCCGCGTTGCGGGCGGTGAAGGGTGTTCGGGACGGGGCGGTCGTGATCGTCGCCGGTTACCGCACGCCCGGTGACGGCGGCGGCATGGCCGTCCGCTGGGACGCCGGCTCCCGGGCCGCCCACAACGGCGGCACCGTCATCGCCCCCGCCAAGACCACCGCCCGGGGCCGCTGGCACCAACTCCACACCGGAGTCCTCGACTTCCGCACCTTCGGCCACTTCGACGCCGACACCCCCGCCGACGCCGCCCTGGACGCCATGGTCGACGACCCGGCCGTCCACCGCATCGAGGCCCACACCGACCTCCTGTTCACCAAGCGCCATCTGTGGCACCGCTCCCGCATCGAACTCGACTTCCACGGCCACCGCATGCTCACCACCGGCATCGAGGCCAACACCCACGACAACCCCTTCGGCGCCGTCCTCGCCTTCCGCGGCACCCCCACCGACACCACCCACACCTACGCACTGCCCGCCGAGGTCATCGAGCTGACCGACACCTTCCCCGTGCCGGACGCGGCCGTCTTCACCGTCGGCCAGTGGTGGACGGTGCAGGTCGACCCGGTCGCGGGCGGCGGACGCGACGAGCGGGAACTGCAGAAGCTCGTCGAGATCACCGAGATCGTCGACGGCACCCACATCCGCGTCGGCTACCTCAACGGCTGGCCCCTCGCCCAGGGCCGCACCCTCACCTGGACCCGCGTCGAACCCGTCCGCGCCGCCCATGTGCGCAACCTCGTCTTCGAGGGCGCGGGCGACGACGAGTACACCGGCTCGCACCCCGTGTCCTACGAGTACGCGGTGGACTGCGACGTCTCCGGCATCCACGCCACCGGCTCCTTCTGGCCGGTGATCATGCGCCGCTGGTGCACCCGGTTCCGTACCGAGCAGTGCTCCCTGAAGAACCCGCCGACGGTCGAATACGGCGGCGCCGGCTATCTCACCCAGCAGATCTACTGCCTCTACGGCCGGATCGCCGACTGCACCACCAGCAACGTACGCCACCTCAACGACCTGACGGCATCGGCCTACTGCACCGTCGTCAACTGTCACGGCGACGGCGACGACGCGGGCGGCAACCCCTTCACCACCCACGGCCAGTACGAGCACGACCTGCTCTTCGACGGCAACTCCGGCCTGATGGACATCGCCAACTCCGGCGCGCAGTGGGGAATCTCGGCCCAACGCATCACCGTGCGGCGGCACACCTGCTCCTGGTTCACCGCCAGCACGAAGATCACCGATCTGACCCTGGAGGACGTCACCGTCATCGCCCGCCCCACCTTCGACCGGGCGGGCACCCTCACCGTCAACGCCGACGGAGCGCAACTGCGCGGCTGCACCGCGAAGACCTTCGCCGTCGCCCAGCGCTCGGCGCGCTCCACGCGGCCCACCGTGATCAGCGACTGCGTCTTCAGCCCGCCCGCGGGCACCGTCCTCGTCCAGACCCCGGTGACGGCGCCCGTCCACTTCGTCCGCTGCGTGATCAAGGAGGCCGACGGGCTCGTCCTGCGCGGCGCGGGCCCCGTTCACCTCACCGACTGCACCGTCGAGGGCGCCCCGGCCGCCGCGCCGCTGTCCGTCGGGTCGGCCCAACTCGTCATCGAGGGCGGCACGTTCACCGACACCGGCATCGAACTGAGCGCCGTGCGCGACCAGCGCCTCCAGATCGCCGGGGGCGTCCGCATCACCGGAACGAACAAGGCCAAGGCGCTCCTCGGCCGCGCCGCCGGCGGCTCCGGCACCGTCACCTGGCAGCTGACCGGCACCGCGTCCAGCACCGACGACGCGGCCACCGCCCATGTCCGGATCGCCGACGGCACCAACCACTACGCCGCCACCGGCTGCCGCTTCACCGGCGGCCGCCTGCACCTGGAGCCCGCCGCCTGCGCCGACGTCCTCCACACCGCCTGCGTCGAGCAGGGAACCATCCGCAGCGCCCTGCCGAAGGACGGCGACCACGTGCGCACCGAGGGAAACCTCCTCCTGTGATCCCTGAGCCGGTGATCCGCACCGCCACCCCCGCCGACGAACCCGCCCTGTACGCGCTGTGGGCCCGGTGCTTCGGCGACGCCCCGCACCTGCCCGCGCTGTACGCCCTCGACGACGGCCGCCACCACCGCACCTTCGTCGCCGCCGGACCTGACGGAGCCCTCGACGCCGTCGTCGTGTACGTCCCCCGCACGGTGCGCGACGTGCACGGCGTCCCGCACCGGATCGGCGGCATCGGCAGCGTCGCCACCCGGCCCGAGGCGCGCGGCAGGGGACTGGTCCGCGCGCTGCTCGCCGAGGCGACGGCGACCATGTCCGGGGAGGGCTGCGGCTGGTCCCTGCTGTTCACCGGCACGCCCGGCGTGTACGAGAGTTCGGGATGGCGGACGTTCGCGCGGCCGCACGCCGAGGGGCCGCTCGCCGCAGCGCCGGAGGCCCCCGGCGGCGTACGCGAGGCACGCTCCGTCGACCGCGCACCACTGGCCCGCCTCCAGGAAGCCCACAATGCCCACCGGCCGCTCAGCTCCGTTCGCTCGGCCGACGACTGGCGGGTGCGGGTGCCCGCCTGGTACGGCGCCGACACGCTCCAGCTGGTGGCCGAGGACGGCGCGGGCGGGCTGCGCGGCTGGCTCGTCGCCCGGATCGCCGACGGGACGGCGGAGGTGCTGGAGGCCGCGGTCGCCGCCGACGACTGCCTGGGCACCCTGTATGCGGCACTCGCCGTCCGCGCCCGCGCGGCCGGAGCCGTCCGGGCCCGCACCGCGGTCCCGGCCTCGCCCGGCGCCGAGCACGCCCTGCCCCGGCTGCTGCGGTCCGGCGCCGTGACGAGGGGGACCGACACGACAGGCATGTACCGTCCGCTGCTCACCCCGGCCCGCACCGTGGAACGGACAGTGGCCGCGCCCGGCGCCGCCTACTGGTACGGCGACTCCTTCTGATCCTCCCGAGAGCACGCCGTCCGGCTGGCCCAGCTCGCGGCCTGCGCCGCGTGCGCCGAGTCGGTTGGTGCGCGGTGGGCACCTCGGCGGTCTCCGTCTTCGGCGGCGGCTACCCGGGATACGGGGCGAACATCGGCCCCGCGACGGTCTTCGGCCACCAGGTCGGCCGGGACATCGCCGCCCACGCGAAGGAGCGGGACGCCCGGCCGGAGTAGGCCCCAAGTCCCATTAGGTAAAGGGGTGTTGGCGTGCGGTGCGGGCGTCTCAGGCGAGGTCGCCGATGGACGTCTGCAGCCGCTCGCTCGCCATCCGCATGTGCTCGGCCATCGCCCGGTCCGCGGCCTCGGGGTCGCGCGACCGGATGGCCTCCAGCACGGCGTCGTGCTCGCAGAGGGTGCCGGTGACGGTGCCCTCGATGTCGTTCACTCGCTCCATCCAGACCTGGAGCAGCGCCCGGATGCTGTGCAGGATGTCGCTCAGCACCGTGTTGCGCGCGATGTTCGCGCACTCCAGATGGAAGGCGATGTCGGCGTCGACGAACGCCTTGACGTCCCCGCCCGCCTCGCGCATGTCCCGCAGGTGCTCCTCCAGGCGCGCCACGTCCTCGTCGGTGGCCCGCTCGGCCGCGAGCCGCGCCGAGACGCCCTCCATGTACGTGCGCACCTCGACCAGGTCCTGGGTGCGCCGCTGCCCGAGCATCAGGCCCCAGTTGATCGCGCGCGGCAGGAACTCCGACGTGCCCTCGCGCACGTACGACCCCGAACCCGGCCGGATCTCGACGATGCCGAGCACGTCGAGCGCGGACAGCGCCCCGCGCACGCTGGAGCGCGCCACGCCCAGCGCCTCGGCGAGCTGGCGTTCGGCCGGCAGCCGGGTGCCCGGCCTGATGTTGCCCGCCGAGAGGTGGTCGAGCAGCCGCTTGGCGACCTCGCTCACCGAGGACTCCCGCACCACGGGGCGCAGGAGCCGGGCGAGGTCCGGCTGGGGTTCTGAGGCGGCGGAAGCGGGCTGACTGGTCACGGTCACCAGTAGACCAGACCGCCCGCCGCGACCGGCTCCCGCCCGCGTTCTGCGCCCTCCCACCTGCTTTGTCAAGGGTTCAACCACGACGGGGAAGTGCGACGCTCACCACATTGGTAAATTGGTGACCAATTTGAGAATCGGGCATAGCGTGACGACCGGATCGGCCCACCGGGTGGGGTCAGCCCCCGCTGACGTGTCCCGTGCGCCGAGAGTGCCGCCAGTCCGGACAGAGTTGTCCGGAGAGTCGAGGAGCCGCCATGCCTGCCAGCACCGCGCCACCCGTGCCGGAGTCGCGATCAGCCGTCGAGACGTCGGCCATCAGGAAGATCTCGATCCGTCTCGTGCCCTTCGTGGCCCTGATGTTCTTCGTGAACTACCTGGACCGGACCGCCGTGTCGTTCGCGGAACCCAACGGGATGGGTGACGACCTGGCACTCACCGCCGCCCAGTTCGGCTTCGCCTCCGGGGTCTTCTTCATCGGCTACATCGTGCTCGAGATCCCGAGCAACATGGCCCTGCACCGCTTCGGCGCCCGCCGCTGGCTCGCCCGGATCATGGTCACCTGGGGCATCGTCTCGCTCCTCTTCACCTGGGTGAACAGCAGCGGCGAGCTCTACACGCTGCGCTTCCTGCTCGGCGTCGCCGAGGCCGGCTTCTTCCCCGGGGCCATCCTCTTCCTCAGTCAGTGGGTGCCCAGCCGCCACCGCACCAAGATCCTCGGCCTCTTCTACCTCGCCCAGCCGCTGACCACGGTCTTCGGCGCCCCGCTCGCGGGCTGGCTGATCGGCCACCACGGCCTGTTCGGCCTGGAGGGCTGGCGCGTGATGTTCCTCTTCGTGTCCATCCCGGCGATCCTGCTCGGCGTCATCGCCTGGTTCTACCTGATCGACCGGCCCGCCGACGCGAAGTGGCTCACCACCGAGGAGAAGGACTGGCTCACCGGCGAACTCGCCGCCGAGAACTCCGGCAAGACCGGCCACGAGGCCGCCCATGCCAAGGGCGACCTGAAGGCCGCCTTCACCAACGGCCGGGTGTGGACCCTCGCCCTCGTCTACTTCGGCTTCGTCTACGGCCTGTACGCGCTCGCGTTCTTCCTGCCGACGATCATCAACGGCTTCCAGGAGCAGTACGACACCACGTTCAGCGTGATGGACAAGGCGTGGATCACCGCGATCCCGTACCTGCCCGCCGCCGTCGTCCTCTTCTTCTGGTCCCGCCACGCCACCCGGCACGGCACCAGCACCTGGCACGTCGCCGCCCCGGCGATCGTCGGCGGCATCTCGATCCCGCTCGCGCTGTACATGGGCTCGCCGACCGCGACCGTCGCCGTCATCACCGTCACCGCCTGCTCGATCTTCGCCGCGCTGCCGGTGTTCTGGGCCCTGCCCTCCCGCTTCCTGACCGGAGCGGCCGCCGCCGCGGGCATCGCCCTGATCAACACTGCGGGCAACCTCGCGGGCTTCGCCGCCAGCTACATCACCGGCTGGCTCAAGGACTGGACCGGCGCCTACTACGTGCCGCTCTACCTAGTGGGCGCCCTGATGCTGCTCTCCGCCGCGCTGATGATCCGGCTCGCCTCCCGCACGCGCACCACCACCGAGAAGGACCTCCTGCGATGACCCGCCTCTACAACGACCCCGCAGCCTTCGCCGACGAGGCCCTCGAAGGGTTCGCCGCCGCCCACCGCCGCTGGGTGCGCCCCGTCCGGGGCGGCGTGGTCCGCGCCACCGCCAGGACGCCCGGCCAGGTCGCGGTGGTCATCGGCGGCGGCTCCGGCCACTACCCGGCCTTCTCCGGGCTCGTCGGCCAAGGCCTCGCGCACGGCGCCGCCGTCGGCAACGTCTTCGCCTCGCCGTCCGCCCAGCAGATCGCCACGGTCGCCCGCGCCGCCCAGGCCGACGGCGGCGTCCTCCTCCTCTTCGGCAACTACGCGGGCGACGTCCTCCACTTCGGACAGGCCGCCCGGACCCTGACCGCCGACGGGATACCCACCCGCACCTTCGCCGTCACCGACGACATATCCAGCGCCGCCCCCGCCGAGTCCCACAAGCGCCGCGGCATCGCTGGTGACCTGCCCGTCTTCAAGGCCGCGTCCGCCGCCGCCGAACAGGGCCGACCGCTGGAGGACGTGGCGCAGGTCGCCGAGCGCGCCAACGCCCGTACCCGCTCCTTCGGCATCGCCTTCTCCGGCTGCACCCTGCCGGGCGCGGACCACCCCCTGTTCACCGTCCCCGAGGGCCGCACCGCCGTCGGCCTCGGGATCCACGGCGAACCCGGCATCGGCGAGGAGGCCGTGCCCACCGCCGACGAGGCCGCCGATCTCCTCGTCTCCGCGCTCCTCAAGGAACTCCCCGAGGACGTCACGGGCCCGCGCGGACAGCGCGCCGCCGTCATCCTCAACGGCCTCGGCTCGGTCAAGTACGAGGAACTCTTCGTCGTCTACCGCCGCGTGGCCCGGCTGCTCGACGAGGCCGGGGTCACGATCGTCGACCCCGAGGTCGGCGAACTCGTCACCAGCTTCGACATGGCCGGCGTCTCCCTCACCCTGACCTGGCTCGACGACGACCTCGAAGCCCTGTGGACCGCGCCCGCCGATACCCCCGCCTTCCGCAAGGGCGCGGTCCCCGAGGCCGCCCCCGCCGACGAGGAGCCGGACGACACGGCGCCCGAAGAGCGGTCCTACGAGGCGACCGAGGAGTCCCGGGCCGCCGCGGCCACCGCCCTCGACGCGCTGCGCCGCCTCAAGGAGACCGTCGACACGCACGCCGACGAACTCGGCCGCATCGACGCCGTCGCCGGTGACGGCGACCACGGCATCGGCATGCGGCGCGGCTCGGCCGGCGCCCACACGGCCGCCGAACGCGCAGCGGCCTGCGGAGCGGGCGCCGGTTCGCTGCTGGCCGCCGCCGGGGACGCCTGGGCCGACAAGGCGGGCGGCACCTCCGGCGCCCTGTGGGGCATCATCCTGCGCTCCCTCGCCGACGCGCTCGGCGACACCGAACGGCCGACCCCGGCGACCGTCGCCCACGGAGTCCGCGCGGCGTCGGACGGCGTCCGCGAGACCGGCGGCGCCGAGGTCGGCGACAAGACCATGGTCGACGTCCTCGTCCCCTTCGCCGAGAACCTGTACCAACAGGTCGCGTCCGGAGCGGAGTTGACCGCCGCCTGGGACACCGCCGCCACCGCCGCCGAGCGGGCCGCCCGCGACACCGCGCACCTGCTGCCCCGCATGGGCCGCGCCCGTCCGCACGCCGAGAAGTCCCTCGGCACGCCCGACGCAGGCGCGCACTCCCTCGCCCTGATCGTCCGCGCCGTGCACGGCGCGCTCGCCCCCCGCCGCTAACTCCCCCTAAGGACACCAGAGATGAGCGACAAGCTGCGGATCGTCGTCGGCTGCGACGACGCCGGACTCCAGTACAAGGAAGCCCTCAAGCGGGACTTCGAGGCCAGCGGCCTCGTCGCCTCCGTCACCGACGTGGGCGTGGACGCCGACGGGCACACCGCCTACCCCGAGATCGCCATCGCGGCCGCCGAACTCGTCGCCCGCGGCGAGGCCGACCGGGCGCTCCTCGTGTGCGGCACCGGCCTCGGCGTCGCGATCGCCGCCAACAAGGTCAAGGGGATCCGCGCGGTCACCGCCCACGACTCCTTCTCCGTGGAGCGCGCGATCCTCTCCAACAACGCCCAGGTGCTGACCTTCGGCCAGCGCGTCGTCGGCCTCGAACTGGCCCGCCGCCTCGCCGCCGAATGGCTCACCTACCGCTTCGACGAGACCTCCCCGTCCGCCGCGAAGGTCCAGCTCATGGTGGACTACGAGAGCGAGTCCGAGGCCGCGTGATGACACCCCCCGTCCTGCTCGGGGTGAGCCTGAAGATGTACTTCGGCCACCACGACACCCTCAACTGGGCGCGCAAGACCGTCGAACTGGCCGACACGCACCCCGCCGTCACCAGCGGCGCCGCCCGCCTCTTCGTGCTCCCCGCCTTCCCGGCGATCGTGCCCGTCGCCGGCATCCTGGCGCGTAGCGCCGTCGCCGTCGGCGCCCAGGACATCGCCACCGAGGACGCCGGCGCGTACACCGGCGAGGTCTCCGGCTCCTACCTGTGGGAGATCGGCTGCCGCTACGCCGAGGTCGGCCACGCCGAGCGGCGCCGCCTGTACGGCGAGGGCGACACCGTGGTCGCCGCCAAGACCGCGGCCGCGCTGCGCAACCGGCTCACGCCCGTCCTGTGCGTCGGCGAACTCGACCCCGTCGACCCCGCGGAGGCCGCCCGCCGCACCGTCGCCGAGGCCGCCCGCCTCCTGTACGGCCTGCGCGGCAGCGTCGTCCTCGCCTACGAGCCGCAGTGGGCCATCGGCGCCCCCGAACCCGCCTCGCCCGACCACATCACGACGGTGTGCGGCGCGCTGCGCGCATGGCTCGACTCCCGTCCGCAGCACGCCGGTTCGACCGTGATCTACGGCGGCAGCGCGGGCCCCGGCCTGCTCACCCGGCTCGGCGACTCCACCGGCGGACTCTTCCTGGGCCGCTTCGCCCACGACCCGGCGGCCGTCGGCCGGATCCTCGACGAGATCGAGGCCATGAAGTCCCCCGCGGCGGTGGCGTGATGGCGTACGGCATCAGCACCTACGCCTACTTCTGGCGGATCTCCGAGCGCGCGCCCAAGCCGCTGTCGCTCCTCGACATGCTCGTCGACACCAAGGAACTGGGCGGACAGGTCTTCCAGATCTGCGACTACCCGGCCATCGAGACCTACGACGCCGCGCGCCTCGCCGACGTCAAGGAAGCCGCCCGCGACCTCGGCCTCACCCTGGAACTCGGCACCCGAGGCATCACCCCCGAGCACCTGCTCAAGTACCTCGACATGGCCGAGCAGTTGGGCGTGAAGCTGGTCCGCTCCATGACCCACACGCCCGCCCTGCGGCCCACGGTCGACGAGGCCGCGGCCCTGCTCGGCGAGGCCGTGCCGCGGTACGCGGCGGCCGGGGTCACCCTCGGCCTGGAGACGTACGAGCAGATCGCCACCGACGACCTGATGCGCATCGTCCGCGCCATCGACGACCCCCACCTCGGCATCGTCCTCGACCCGGGCAACAGCGTCGCCCGCCTGGAACGCCCGGCCGACGTCGTCGCGGCCACCGCCGCGCACACCGTGAACATCCACGTCAAGGACTTCGCCTTCACCCGCCGCGACGGCTGGGTCGGCTTCACCTACGCCGGCTGCCCGCTGGGCACCGGCCTCCTGGACCACGCCGCCATGATCGCGGCGGTCCGGCCGCACGAGCGCGGCATCAACCAGATCGTGGAGCACTGGCTCCCGTGGCAGGACGAGGGCTTCGAAGCCACCGTCCGGCTCGAACACCAGTGGACGCACACCAGCATCACCACCCTTCTGAGGAGCGCATGACCATGGCCACCGAGAACAAGACCGTCGCCGTCATCGGGGCCGCGGGCAAGATGGGCCAGCGGGTCTCCAACAACCTGGTGAAGAGCGACTTCCGGGTCCTCTTCAGCGAGGCGTCCGAGAAGGGGCAGGAACTCATCCGCTCCCTCGGCCGCGAACTGACCGACTCCGACGTCGCGGCCAAGGAGGCCGACGTCGTGATCCTCGCGGTCCCCGACATCGTCCTCGGCACCGTCTCCGAGCAGTTGGTGCCGCTGATGAAGCCCGGCGCCGTCGTCCTCACCCTCGACCCGGCCGCCGCCTACGCGGGCCTGCTCCTCGCCCGCGACGACGTGCACTACGCCTGCGCCCACCCCTGCCACCCGTCGGTCTTCCTGGAGCGCACCACCAAGGAGGAGTGGCAGGACACCTTCGGCGGCATCGCCGCCCCGCAGGAGGTCGTCGCCGCGTACGAGGGCGGCGACGCCGACAAGCAGGCGCTCGCCGACTCCGTCATCCGCGTCATGTACGCGCCCGTGGTCGACGTCCACTGGGTCACCGTCAAGCAGCTCGCCGTCCTGGAGCCGACGCTCGTCGAGACCATCGCCTGCATGGTCGGCGCGCTGCTCACCGAGGCTCTGCACGAGACCGTGCACACCGTCGGCGTCCCCGAGAAGGCGGCCCGCGCGATGCTCCTCGGCCACACCCAGGTGGCCCTCGCCAACACCCTCAAGGGCTCGAACCCGTTCTCGGACGCGTGCCTCATCGCCATGGACTACGGCCGTGAGTCGATCGTCCGTGACGACTGGAAGAAGGTCTTCGACGACGCCGAGCTCGACAAGGTCATCACGCGCATGCTGAAGATCAAGGAGATCAAGCGCTAGGCGGCCGCCGACCGCTCTCCGGGGCGCTCAACTCGTCGTAGAGAAGGGCGCAGTCGCCCGTCTGGCCGGTGCGGTACGCGGCTCGCGCGACCAAGTGGGCGGCGACGGCGCTGGTCAGGAGCTGGAAGAAGGCGACGAGGGCGAGCGTGCCGAGGTCGACCCCGGAGCGCAGCCGCAGCGCGAGACCGGCCACGAGCAGCAGCATCCCGAACGTCTGCGGATTGGTCGCGGTGGCGCTGCGCGTGAGGACGTCGGGCAGCGTGAGCATCCCGATGACGCCGGCCAGACAGACCGCGGCACCCAGGAAGAGCAGGATCGAGCCGGCCAGATCGGCCGTCTGCTGCCAGGCGTTCACGGGCGCTCCTTGGTGCCCGCGCGGTCGCGGGAGGCGATGAACCGGGCGATGCCGACCGAGCTGGTGAAGCCGAGGAAGGCGAGGACCAGCATGATCGACAGGTAGTAGCGGGTCCGGGTCATCGCCGCGTCCACCCCGATCCCCGCGATGATCAGCACCGCCGCCACGTCGACGGCGACGGCCCGGTCCAGCATCGAAGGGCCGCGCCAGATGCGGATGAGCAACAGCACGCCCGCGAGGACGATCAGGGTCAGGGCGGCGTTGAGCAGGATGTCGTTGGCCAGCCTCACGAGCCGCTCTCCTTTCCGGTGGGGGAGGACGGATCGGGGTCCGCCGCGATCCGGGCGATCTCCTCGCGCGTACCGAAGGCCCGTACGACCAGGGCCTCCAGGCGCCACACGTCGCGGCGCGAGCGGGGTGCCGTCGCCGGGTCGTCGGCGTCGCTCACGTGCAGGTACAGGGTGGCCGTCGCGGCGTTGACCTCGACGAGGGCGCCGCCCGGCACGCTGGAGACGGCGACGGCGGTCGCCGCGATCATCAGATCCGTACGGCAGCGCAACCGAACCCGCAGCACGGCGGCCGGACGACGGCGCCCCGTCAGCGCGTGCCGGGTCACGACGACGCTGGACGTCACCATGTCGACCAGCAGATATCCGGCGAGCCGCAGAATGCCGCGCGGACGCAGCCGCAGATCGAGGTCGACGGCCGGCAGCGGGAACGCCAGGCACAGGATGACCGCGACCACGACACCGCTGATGAGGTTGCCCCAGGTGAGGCCCGACCACAGCAGCATCCAGATGACGGTCAGCCACGCGATCAGCGGCCAGTCGAGGCGGCGCCGGCGCGCCGCGAGAGCGGGGGAGTTCACGGTCCGAGCACCGCCTTGACGTAGGGGGTACGGGCGAGGAGTTCGGCGGCCGAGCGGTCGGCCAGGCCGGTGAGCGGGGTGGCGAGCACGGTGTAGGAGAGGCCGAGGGCGACGGCCGCCGCGGTCGCCGCCGTCATCACGCGCGGGATCCGGGCGGTGGTGCGCACGACGGTCTTCGTCATCGGTCCCGAGCCCTCCTCGGGATCCGAGTCGGGATCGTCGCTCTCCTCCAGGACATCGCCCTCCACGGGGAGTTCGGTCGTCGCGGGCCCCCGCCAGAACGCCAGGTTCCAGACCTTCACCATCACGTACAGCGTCAGCAGACTCGTCACCGCCGCGCCCGCGAGCAGGACGTACGCCCAGGCGCCGCCGTCCGCCGCGCCCGCGCGCATCAGCCCCAGCTTGCCGATGAAGCCGGACAGGGGCGGGATCCCGGCGAGGTTCATCGCGGGCACGAACCACAGGGCGGCCAGCAGCGGGGCCGTTCTGGCCGCACCGCCGAGCCGGGTCAGCTCCGTGGTCCCGTACCGCTTCTCCAGCAGCCCCGCCGCCAGGAACAGCGTCGTCTGCACGGTGATGTGGTGGGCCGTGTACACGATCGCGCCGCCGATGCCGCCCCGGCTGCCGAGCGCGAGCCCGAACAGCATGAAGCCGATGTGGCTGACCAGCGTGAACGACAGCAGCCGCTTCAGGTCGGTCTGGGCGACCGCGCCGATGATGCCGATGACCATGGACGCGAACGCCACCGCCATCAGGACGGCCGACAGCCGGTTCCCGGGGAAGAGCAGCGTCTCGGCGCGGATCATCGAGTACACGCCGACCTTGGTGAGCAGGCCCGCGAAGACCGCCGTCACCGGCGCGGGCGCCGTCGGATACGAGTCCGGCAGCCAGGCCGCGACCGGGAACGCGGCGGCCTTCACCCCGAACACGGTGAGCAGCAGCACCTCGGCCATGGTCCGTACACCGAGCGGGAGTTCGGGCAGCCGCACGGCGAGCTGAGCGAAGTTCACGGTGCCCGCCGCCGCGTACGTCACGGCCACTCCGGCCAGGAACACCAGGGAGGAGACCAGAGAGACCACGACATAGGTCGAACCGGCGCGGATGCGCGGCTCGGTGGCGCCCACCGTCAGCAGCACGAAGCTGGCCATCAGCATGATCTCGAAGCCGACGTAGAGATTGACGAGGTCGCCCGCGAGGAAGGTGAGCGACACCCCGGACACCAGCACCAGGTACGCCGGGTGGAAGACGGCCAGCGGCGCGTTCTCCTCGCGGTCGGCCATGTCCTGGCCCATCGCGTACACCAGGACGATGAGGGTGACGGCGCCGGACACGGTCAGCATCAGCGCGGCCAGCCGGTCGGCGACCAGGGTCACGCCCAGCGGCGGCCCGAAGTCGCCGAGATGCACCACGAGCGGGCCGATCCGGTCGGACTCGACGAGCAGCACCAGGTCGACGGCGACGACCCCGGCGAGCACCCCGACGGTGATCAGCCGGTGCAGCCAGCGCAGCCGGGGCCCGATGAACAGACTCAGGCCGCACACCGTGAGCGGCATGACGACGGGCAGCGGAACGAGAGCGTTCACCGGGTCTCCTCCGGATCGGTGCCGAGCACGTCGTCCCACAGGTCGCCGGACGAGTCCCGGGCCCGCGCCTGGAAGGCACGGTCCGCGCGGATCCGGTGGCGCTGCTCGCGGCGTTCCTCGCGCCAGGCCCGCTTGCCCTCCTCGCGGTGCTGCTCGCGCAGCTCGTGGCGTTCCTCGGCGATCTGGGCGCGCAGCACCACGCGCCGGTCGGCGATGTCGTCCGGCACGAAGTCCGAACCGGTCAACTGGCTGCTGCGGTAGGCCATCGCGAGCACGAACGCCGTGGTGGCGAGCGTGATCACGACGGCGGTCAGCACGATGGCCTGCGGCAGCGGATCGGTCACCCGGGCGTGCGAGACACCCGGGTACAGCAGCGGGGGAAGGCCCGCCCGCCCGGCCGAGGCGAGGACGAAGAGATTGACGCCGTTGCCGCACACGATGATGCCGATCAGCACCCGCGTCAGACTGCGGGTCAGGATCAGCATCCCGCCCGCGGCGACCAGCACGATGCCGCAGACCAGCAGGGTCGCACTGACGGTCACCGGCGCTCCTCACCGGCGAGCGCGAGACCCGCCCTGTACTCGGTCTGCTGGTCGATCTTGGAGCCGAGGGCGCGGACGACGTCGAGCACCACGCCCAGCACCAGCAGATACACGCCGAGGTCGAACAGGACGGCGGTGCCCGCGTGCCAGTCGCCGATCAGCGGCAGATGCCCGTGCCAGGTCCAGGCGTGCAGCACGGTCCCGTCGGCGAGACCCACGAGGGCGACCCCGGTCGACAGGGCGAGGCCGAGGCCGGTGAAGAAGCCCGGGTGCACCGGGGCCGCGGCCGCCAACTCGTGTCGGCCACCCGCGAGGTAACGGATGGTCAGCGCGACCCCGGCGACCAGGCCGCCGACGAAGCCGCCGCCCGGCAGGTTCTCCGCGCACAGCAGCAGATACACGGACAGCATCAGGATCGGGTGGAAGACCAGTCGGGCCACCACCTCGAAGACCACCGACCGGTGCTCGGGCGCGAGCGTGTCCCCGGCCACCAGCCAGCTGCGCTCCGGCGCGCCCTGCCGGTACTTGGCGGGCACCCGGAGCCGGGACGTGGCCAGCGACCACGCCGTCACCCCGCCCGGCAGCCGGGTCGGGGGCGAGGCCGCCCGGCCCTGCCTGCGGTGCACGTAGAGCAGGCTGGTCACGCCGAGCACCGCGACCGCGAGGACGGCGGACTCGCCCATCGTGTCCCAGGCCCGGTAGTCCACGAGGATCGTCGCGACGACGTCCTTCAGGCCGTGGTGCGCGGTCTCCTCGGTCATCGCGGCCCCGGCCGGTTCCGCGGTGCGCGCGCCCGCCGCGAGCCACACCGCGCAGGCCACCACGGCGCCGCTGCCCAGCGCGAGCAGCACGCCCGTCAGGCGGCGGCGGATCTTCTGGGAGTCGCCGAAGAACACCGGAAGGCGCCGCAGGACGAGCACGAGCACCACCGTCGACACGGTCTCCACGCCGAACTGGGTGAGCGCGAGATCGGGGGCGCCCTGCACGATGTACAGCGCGGCCGTGCCGTACCCGGTGAGGCCCGCGAGCACGGCGGCCTTCATCCGTCGCTGCACCAGCAGGCACATCAGGGCGCAGGCGCAGGTCAGCGCGCCGACACCGGCCTGCCACGGGGAGTCCCACACGCGGGGCGCGGGGGTGCCGGCCCAGGGCAGGTCGGTGGCGAGGACCGCGACGAGCCCGGCGAGCATGACCGCGAGGACCGTGGCCACGTACGCGGGCAGCGAGCCCTTCTGCACCGAGCCCGTCACCTGGAGGGACGAGCGTTCCAGGCCGAGGACGATCCGGCCGAACACCTCGTCGGCCTTGGGCCAGGCGAGCCGCCGGCCGAGCCGCACCACCGGCTCCCGCGCGAGGAACAGCGCGGCGCCGCCCGCCCAGGCGAGTGCCGACAGACCGAGCGCGAGCCCGAAGCCGTGCCACAGCGCGAGGTGGTAGGGGTGCTCGGGCACTGGGTAGGCGTGCGCGTACTCCTCGAAGAGCCCGGCCAACAGGCCGATGCCGGGGCCGAACACGAGACTGCCGAGCGCGAGCAGCGCGGGCGGGACGAGCAGCCCCGCGCCGACCCGGTGCACCGGGGTGTCGGCGACGCCGGGCTTGCGTGCGAAGGCGCCCCACAGGAAGCGCAGGGTGTACGCGGTGGTGAGCGCGGAGCCGACGACGATCAGCGCGAGGGACCACCGCTCGCCGGTGCCGCCGTGCGCCAGCGCGTCGAACGCGGCCTCCTTCGCGGCGAAGCCGAGCAGCGGCGGAAGCGCGGCCATCGACGCCCCGGACACGACGGCGACCGCGCACACCCACGGCAGCGACCGCCCCACGCCGGAGAGGCGCCGCAGATCGCGGGTGCCCGCCGCGTGGTCGACGATGCCGGTGACGAGGAACAGCGGGGCCTTGAACAGCGCGTGGCCCAGGATCATCGCGACGGCCGCGAGCGCGGTGTCGTACGTCCCGGCGCCCGCGAGCACGACGAGGAACCCCAGCTGGCTGACGGTCCCGTAGGCGAGCACGATCTTGATGTCGTTGAGCCGCAGCGCACGCCAGCCGGCGAGCAGCATCGTCGCCGTGCCGAGGGTCAGCAGCACCGGCCGCCACGGCGTGACGTCCGAGAGGGCCGGGGCGAGCCGCGCGACCAGGTAGACGCCCGCCTTGACCATCGCCGCCGCGTGCAGATAGGCGCTGACCGGGGTGGGCGCGGCCATCGCGTTGGGCAGCCACAGACTCAGCGGCCACACCGCCGACTTGGCCAGCGCCCCGCACAGGATCAGCACCACGGCCACGGTGAGCGCGGCGCTCGGCGCGGGCGGCGCCTCGACGATCCGCGAGATGCGGTAGGTCCCCGCGAGTTTCCCGAGCATCAGGAACCCGACGAACATCGCGAGCCCGCCCGCCGCCGTGACGGTCAGCGCCTGGAGCGCCGAGCGGCGGCTGCCGCGCTTCTCGCTGTCGTACCCGATGAGCAGGAACGACAGGACGGTCGTCAACTCCCAGAACAGATAGAGGATCATCAGATCGTCGGCCAGGACCAGGCCGAGCATCGCGCCCGCGAACGCGAGGAGGTTCCCGCCGAACTGGCCCAACTGGCGGGTGCCGGGCCGGAAGTAACCGGCGCAGTACACCAGCACCAGCGCCCCGATCCCGGCCGCCAGCAGCACCATCACGAGCGACAGCGCGTCGAGCCGGAACGCGGCCTCGACGTCGTACGCCCCGATCCAGGACCAGGTCTCGGTGCTCGGCCGCCCCGACGCCACGTCGCCCCACCGGGAGAGCGCCCAGCAGAGCGCCGCCAGGGGCGGCAGGGCGAGCACGAGGAAGGCGCGCGGGCCCGCTCTGCGGACCAGCGGTGCGGCGCAGAGCGCGACGGCGAAGTGTGCGAGGACCAACAAGGTCATGAACCATGCATATCTGTACTTATGGTGCATAGCGGGTGAGACGCGCCGGGTGGCGTGCACGGATCGTTGTGCCGTTCATCTGACGCCCGTACCGCGACGGGGATAGCCTGGCCAGCTACAACTCCAGGGACGGGGGAGGGAGTTGGGTCACATGCATGCCCGGACTGCTTCGGCGCAGGACGTGGACGAGGGGCGGCGGCTGTCCGTTCTCGATCTGGTGGGACTCGCCGCCGGCGGTGTCGTCGGCTCGGGCTGGCTCCTCGCGGCGGGGCAGGCCCACTGGGCGGCGGGCGAGGACGCCGTGTGGGCCTGGGTGATCGGCGGCGCCGTGATGCTGCTGATCGCCGCCGTGATGGTCGAGCTGGGCATCGCCGCGCCCAAGACCGGCGGGCTGATCTTCCTGCCGCTCCAGGCCGCCGGGCCGCTCGTGGCCACCGTCGTGGCCGCGGCCCTGTGGATCGTCTACGCCGTGAACCCGGCCAGCGAGGCCGCCGCCATGGTGCGCGGCCTCGCCCACTGGTTCCCCTCCCTGCTGCGCAGCGGCCACGTCGGCGCCGACGTGGCCGGGCTGCCCCTCGGCATGGACCGGGCCAACGACCTGTCGCTCACCGGCGCCCTGTGCGCGGTACTCCTGATGATCGTGGTCGTCGGCTTCAACCTGCTGCCCGCCCGGCGGCTGATACGGCTGAACCTGTTCCTCACCGTGATCAAGGTGCTCGTCCCGCTGCTCATCGTCGTCTGCCTCACCTTCGCCGCGACCGACACCATCGGCTCCTGCGCGCCCGGCGACGCCTGGTACCTGAGCGGTCAGTCGGGCGGCGCCGACCAGCTGCGCGGCCAGGCCGGACACTTCTCGGCGCTGTACGTGGTGCTCGGCGGCGGCATCATCTACGCGTACATCGGCTTCCAGGCGCCCCTGGACTTCGCGGGCAACATCAAGCGCCGCGGCATGGGGGAGGCGGCCCGGCTGCGCTGGGCGGTCTACGGCACCCTGGTCGGCGCCGTCGCCCTCTACACCGCCTTGCAGTACGTGTTCGCCCGGCACTGCGGCGCGCTCGCCGCGGACCTGCTCCAGTCGCCCTACGCCCAGTTCGCCACCGCCGCCTCGATGAGCTGGCTGGCCTGGCTGATCCGGCTCAACGCCGTGCTGTCCCCGATGGGCTCCGGCATCGTCTTCACCCACGCCCTCACCCGCGAGGTCGCGGCCCTCAGCCGCGCCCACCTCACCCACCGCGGACTGCAGACCGCGCGCCGGGCCTCCTTCAAGTTCCGCGGGGCCGAGATCGACGCGTACTGGATGATCCTCATCGTCAACCTCGTCATCGGCCTGACCACCCTCGCCCTCGTGCGCGGCAACTGGGAGCAACTGGTCGCCCTCAACAGCGTCCCGATCATGGTCGTCTACGCCATGCCGGGCGTCGTGCTCGTCGCGCTGCCCGGCACCGACGCGACCGGGCTGCGCAAGGCGGTCCGCTGGTGCCTGGCCTACGCCGGGTTCGTGGCGGTCGCCGTGGTCATCCACGAGGCGGGCTGGGCGGACGTCTGGCGGGGCATGGCGGGCGTGGGCACCGGGGCGGCGCTGCTGCTCGCGCTGCCCTGGCTCGCCGTGCGCGATCTGCCGTACATCGGGCGGGTGTTGCGCCACTACGACGCCCGCGAGCACGTGTCCCGGTTCACCCGGCGCGGCGATCCCGCGGTGCCGCCGCTGCTGTTGCTGGTCGGCTACATCGGCGTACTCGTCGGCTGCACCGGGCTGCGCGCACTGTTCGGCGAGCACACGGCGCCGCTCACGCGCGCGGTCTCCGTGCTGGCGGCCGTCCTGGTCTTCCCGCTGCTCGTGCGGGCCGCCCGCCGCTACATGGACCGCGTCAAACCCACCCTGCCGCACCAGGGCGAGGCACCGCGCCCGCGGGTCAGCGCAGAGACTTGACGATCCAGTCGGCCTGCGGGCCGAGGCCCTCCGCGCGCAGCGTGTCGACCGCCTCGTCGCGGTGCCGCACGTCCGACCAGCGGCCCACCGTGGCGCGCAGCAGCAGCTCCGCGTCGGGCAGCGGGATCGCGAGCACGCCCCGCACCACGCACAGCACGTCGGACGCCTGCACCAACTGCTCGTTCTCCAGGAACCGTTCGAGCAGGGTCCAGGCCGCGTTCTCCAGACCGGCGACGTGCAGCAGCCGGGCGACGGCGGCGACGAGCAGCGCGTCCGCCCCCTGCGACGCCGAGGGGTCGGACAGCTCACGGCAGGCGGCCCCCACCGCCTCGGCGTGCCGGCTCCCCTGAAGCACGACCAGGCAGTCGACGAACCACTCCCGGTCGGCGCCCGGTTCCATCACGGCGACGGCGAGCTGGCGGCCCACCTCGTGCGCGGCCCGGGTCCGCTCGCGGTTGCGCGTGATGCGGTTCAGCAGCTCGGTCAGTTCGTCCCCGGAGCGCCCGCGCACCTGCACCGCGGCGATGTGGCACAGCAGCGCCACACAGGTCTGGTCGCCGCCCTCCTCCTCGTTCAGCCAGTCGCACAGCTGCGCGAGGACATCGAGGGAGCGCGGCACGGCGTCCGGTCCCGCGGGCACGGTCACGATGTCGGCCAGCAGCTCACGCGTCCCGGCCGTGAGCACCGGGTCCCGGTGCCAGAGCGACACCAGCTTGGCCAGTCCCTGGACGTTCGGCTGTCCGGCCGCGTGCCGGCGCAGCAGCTCGGACTTGGCGGGCGACTCCTCCTCGCGGGTCAGCAGCGCGCAGAGTTTGACCACGTCACGCGGTTGCGCGGTGCGGCCGATGTGGGCGGCCAGCGCGTCGTGGCCCGTGCCGCGGCGGGCGATCAGCCGGGCGATGAGCTTGCGCGCCCGGTCCACCTGCTTGGCGTCGGCCGCGCTCAACTGCGTCTGCGCCCAGGTCTCCAGGATCTGCCCGTGCGGACTCAGGTGGAGGAACGCGCCCGCGAGGTCGGCGATCTCCTCGCCCTGCCCCTCCGGGCCGCCGGGCGCGTGAGCGGCGACGACGCGCAGCGTCAGCCTGAGGAGCTGGTCGGCCTGGTCCGGGCACTTCTCGTCGAGCAGCGCGGTGTGCAGCAGCGCCTTGTCGAGGTTGGTGCGGCCCGAGTCGGGACCGCCGAACACCGCCACCGTCCCGTCCGCGAGCTGCGGATACCGGTCACGGACGACCCGCACGAAGACCGCCACGTCGAACGCGGTGCGCTGGCAGGCGACGTCGTGCACGATGCTCGCGGTGATCGGCGCGCTGGCCCGGCCCGCCTCCATCTCCTGCTGGAGCATCGCCAGTTCGGCGGCCTCGCTGACCGGCCGGGCCAGCGCCGCCGTCGCCATGATCATGACCGCGTCGCGGGCGTCGAACCCGTCGGCCAGCTCCACCAGATCCTGGACACCGCGGCGCAGCGCGAAGGCGTGCAGCGCGCGCATCGCCATGGCCTCGCTGCGGGTGGACCGCATCTGGTCGAGGATCCGGGCGAACTGCGGCCCGTCGACCTGCGTCACCCACGCGTAGTCCTCGGTGAGCAGCTTCGCCACGTCCGGCTGGAACAGCAGGTGGGTGCGGCGGGCGCCCGCGGCGCCGTTGTGCTCGCTCACGCGCCGCCCAGGAGCGCCGGTTCGATCTCACCCCAGTAGCGGACGAAGTCCGCCGGGTTCGGCAGCAGCGTGGCGGCGCGGCGCTCGACCCGGCTCGCCAGGTCGCGGCTCTGCTCGTCGCCGGACTTCAGCCGGACCACGACGCGGCCCGCCAGATCCGGCTTCTGCATCAGGCTGCGCAGCTTGCGCTCGCCGTACAGCCTCAGCTCGCGCACCCAGTCGTCCTCGGTCTGCGGCTCACGGCCGGGCGTGCGGCGGCCCTTCGCGTGGTTGGTGAACAGCGACGCCGCCTCGGACGCGTCGTTGAGCAGCATCCGGGGCGCGTCGTGCACCCCGCACGACTGCATGTCCTCGTCGATGCCCGCGCGCAGGGCGCCGAGCGTGAGGTCGTCGTCGTGCTCGGACATGCCCTGGCCCAGCACGTTCAGCAGATGGCCGCTGAACGGGGTGCAGCCGTCGAGCGGACTCGGCAGATTGGCGCAGGCGTCCGCCGACGCGTTGTGCACGTCGCCGCTGACCGCGCTGAAGACACAGGTGCCGTCGGAGCGGGTGCCCAGGATGCCCGGGAGCGGCGACTCCGGGCCGAGATGCGGCAGCAGGTTCGAGTAGCAGCAGTCGGTGATGAGGACCTTGAGCCCCGCCCTGCTCTGCCGGATCGCCCGGTACACGTACCAGGACGACAGCCACGTCCACGGCTCGTTCTGGTACGAGGAGCCCACGGCGAAGTGGACCTGGCCGCCGGGCACGTCCTTCCAGTACGCGCCGTGCCCGACGTACACGACGAGGAGGGTGTCCTCGGGGCCCTCGCCCGCCGACGCGGCGTCGTGCAGGGCGCGCATCACGCCGTCCGCGGTGCGCGCGGCGCCGTCGGAGAGGATCACCGAGCGGGCGGTGTCGCCCCAGCGCGGGTCCTGGGCGAGCGCGTCCCCGTAGGCACGGGCGCTGGTCTCGATCGTGGGATAGCCGCTCATCCCCGAGTTCACTTCGTAGGTACCGACACCGATCACCAGGGCCCGGGAGGCCATCGTCCTCAGCTCCCCTCGGGAAGGGCGGGCGGCTCGCCGTCGGTGCCGTCGGCGCCCTCCTCGGGCAACTCGGCCCGCTGGTCCGCCTGGACCACGACGACGGTGACGGTCGGCGGGTCGAGCCGGCGCTCGCGCCACGCGTCGATGGCGCGCTGCGCCGCGGCCTGCACCACGGCCCCGGTCGCGCTGGTGAGGACCGCCATCAACAGGGCGGCGGCCGTCCCGCCGTCGAGCGTGTCCCGCTCCTCGTCCGCCGCTTCGAGCCGCCACTGGAGCGCGGTCTCCCGGGCCAGCTCGGCGCGGAGTTCCTCTGGTTCGTCCAGCCCGACGGGGCCCTCGACCCTCACGGAGATCGTCGCTGTCATACCGTCCGGTTCCTCCCCCGAGGCGGTCGGAGCATCCTTGTCAGTCTGCCAGGCGGCCGGTCGGGGCGCGAGGGCCCGCCGATCACCGTTACACGCTCATGACACGGTCAACGGGCCCTCCAGGTTCACCACTTGACGCTGTTTCCCGTTGCCGCGCTCCGCGCACTGTCGCTGCCGAGCGCCTCCTCCTCCGGCCGCCGTCCTCGGCGCTGCCGGGTAGGCACGGGGAGGCGGGCGAGGGGGCGTGCGGTCGGCTTCGTCGTGCGTGACACCGTGTGGGGGCGGGCTCATCGGGCACGACGAACGGGTCCCGGCCGTGTTGGCACGGTGCCGGGCGCGGGCGGCTGTGTACGTTCGCGACGACGACAGCGGCGATGTACGGGAAGGATCATCGAGGTGAGCGACGACAGCGCGGGGCAGGACACCGGTGCGCACGAGCGGGCGGCGGTGTGGGGCGAGCGGCTCAAGGAGCGCATCTACGCCTCGCTCACCCTGCTCGCCGTCCTGGTGGGCCTCGCCATGAGCGGCCACCCCAGCCACTCGGGCGCCGCGGTCGCCGTCGCCGTCACCGCGCTCGGCCTGTGGCTGGCGACCCTCGTCGCGGATCTGCAGGCGCACCCGGTCGCCCACAAGAGCCGTCCGGGCGCGCACGAGATCCGGCACGTCCTGTTCGTCAGCAGCCCCCTGCTGACCAGCGCCGTGGGACCGCTGCTCCTGATCGGCCTGTCCGCGGCCGGAGCGCTGCACCTCGACACCGCCCTGTGGGTCTCCGTCTACAGCGAGGTCGCGGCGCTCGCGCTGTGGGGCTTCGCCGGTGGCCGCAGCATCGGGGCGGGCATCCCGCGCGCCACGGTCACCGGCGTCCTCAACGCCGTGATCGGTCTGGGCGTGGTCGGCGTCAAACTCCTCGCCGGCCACTGACCGCCCTGGCGGGCCTCAGGAGCCGGTCGTGCCGTCGAGCATCTCCCGCAGGATGTCCAGATGCCCGTTGTGCCGGGCGGTCTCCTCGGTCAGGTGGAGCAGGATCCACCGCAGGTCGACATGGCGCCCGTCCCTGATGGCCCGCTCGGCCCGCGCGTCCAGGTCCGTCGCGGAGGCCAGCTCCCGGTTCCGGGCGCACTGCGCCTCGTACTCGTCGAGCACTTGCTTCACCGGGAACTCCACGGCGATCCGCATCTCCCGGTCGGGATCCTCGTCCGTCCACGGCCCCCGGTCCTCCTCCCCGAGGAGAACCACCTGGAACCAGTAGTACTCGACCCACCGCAGATGGTTGATCAGCCCGCTCACCGTCATCAGCGGCGAGCCCGGCAGAAGCGCCCTGCGGGCGTCCTCCTCCGAGATTCCCTCGCACTTGGCGCGGGCGGTGTCACGTGTGTAGTCGAGGAACGTGGTGAGCTGAGTGCGCTCGTCCCACGTCATGGGTGTGTCATCGATTCTGGTCATCGGGTGCAGGGTGCCCCGCCGGGGTGATCGCTGTCGAGGCAATTGAACGGCCGTGTCCCACGGCCGGGCACCCTCCCCCGGTGGCCCGCGCGGTGCCGGGCGCGCTTCACCGCTCCGACGGCACGTCCTGAGCGAGCGTGCTGTGCAGCGCGTCGAGCCCGTCGGCGTAGATGCCGGTGAAGAGCTCGACGACCTCCTCCTCGGTGGCACCCCGGGGATGGAAGCGGCCGGACCACTGGACCTCGGCGAGGTCGTCGCGGCCGGGGACCGTGTGGACCCGGATCGTGGAGAGGTAGCCCTCGACGGGGAACGGCGCTTCGAGGATGGCGTAGCTGTAGTGACGCCCGGTCTCGTCGAAGCCGGTCAGCCGCTCCACGATGAGGTCGCCGTCGGGGTTGGTCAGGCGGCGCACCCGGCCGCCTTCCAGAGCGGTGCTCGTGGAGATGTAGGGGAGCCAGTCGGGCAGGGCGTCGAAGCCGCCGATCAGGCTCCACACCCGGTCGGGCGAGGCGGGGACGGTGCGGGAGACGGACGTGGAAGCCATGGTCGCTCCTTGTGGTGTCGCGTGGGGGATCAGGCGTGGTGGGGGAGCGGGGCGGCCGCGCCGACCAGGCCCTCGGCGCGCAGGTCGGTCCAGAACGCGGCCGGAATCGTCTCGTTCAGGGCAGCGGTGTCCTCGGAGAGGCGGCCGGGCCGGGTCGCGCCGGCGACGACGGCGGCGGAGGCCGGGTGGGCGAGGGAGAACTGCAGGGCGGCGGCCTTGATGCCGACACCGTGCTTCGCGGTGAGGGCCTTCAACCTGCCGACGCGCTCGATGATCTCGGCGGGCGCCTGCTGGTACTCGAAGTGCGTGCCGCCGGCGAGGACGCCGGAGCTGTACGGGCCGCCGACGACCATGTCGACGTTCTGCTCCTGGGCCATGGGGAGCAGGCGGGTGAGCGCGTGCTCGTGGTCGAGCAGCGTGTAGCGGCCGGCGAGGAGGAAGCCGTCGGGCCGGGGCTCGTCGAGGGCGAGGGCCAGCTCGATGGGTTCCGTCTTGTTGACGCCGAGGCCCCAGGCCTTGATGACCCCCTCGTCGCGCAGCCGGGACAGGACGCGGAAGGCTCCGGTGCGGGCCTCCTCGAACCTGGCCAGCCACGCGTCGCCGTGGAAGTCCTGCGCGATGTCGTGGACCCAGACGATGTCGAGGCGGTCGGTGCCGAGCCGCTTGAGGCTTCCCTCGATGGAGCGCTCGGTGGCGTCGGCGGTCCACTCGTGAAGGATCTTGTTCGGGTTGCCGTGCTCGAACAGGCCGCCTTTCTCGCCGAAGTCCGGCACGTCGGTCTCGTGCTCGTCGAGGATCACCCGGCCCACCTTGGTGGAGAGGACGAACGCGTCGCGCGGCTTGCCGGCGAGTACCTCGCCGAGCCGCTCCTCGGCGAGGCCGGCGCCGTAGAAGGGGGCGGTGTCGTAGTAGCGGACGCCGTGGTCCCAGGCGGCCTCGACGGTGGCGCGGGCCTCGTCCGCGGGGATGTCGCGGAACATGTTGCCGAGCGGGGCGGTGCCGAAGCCGAGACGGCCGGGAAGGAGGTGCTTGAGTGCCATGGGTGGTGCCTTCGCAAGATGTGGGGGAGGGGCCGAGCGGCCACCTGTGAGCGCCGCGGTCGCATGCCGGCGCGTGCCTTACAGAGGAAGACAGTACTTGCAAGCGCGGGCTATTGCAACCGCCCCTATTGTGCGTACGCGCATCAAGCGTGGGCCGCGCCGGCCTCCCCGGAGGTTCTCTCCTCCCCCTGTCACCGCCCGTCGCGGCGGAACGTCCCGAGGAGCGCGGTCAGTTCACCCGGGGTGAGAGCGATGTCGAAGGTGTCGGCGAGCAGCTCGCCGATCTGCTCGGGCCCGACCTCCTTCTCCACGCACGCGCCGTCGGGCGTGAACACCTTCCAGGTCGTGCCGTCGAGCTGGTGGTGCTCGGCGCCGGTGAATCGCTGGGCGAACAGGCGCGTCACGAACGGCGAGCGCGGGTGGGTGCCGACGTAGTGGCTGCCGACCCGGTAGTCGACCGGGTACTGCTGCACCAGAACGAAGGTGTTGCGACCGGTCCAGCCCTCGGCCCCGTACTGGTACGTCGTCCACGAGTCGGCCAGGGCGCCGGGCCGTCGTTCCAGGCGGTAGCGCCAGCCGTGGGCCTCCAGCGTGGCACCGTCGGCGAGCTCGATCGGCGCGGTCGGGCCGCTGCCGAAGCCCACGTCGCACAGCCAGGCACGCGCGTCGTCGGGGAAACGCACGACCACCATGGCGTGGGTCGCCGGTGTGATCCTGGGGGCGCCCAGGGTGATACGGCCGCTGATCCCGGTGAGGTCGAACCCGAGCCGTTCCAGCGCGGCCGCGAAGAGGATGACGTGCTCGAAGCAGTAGCCCCCGCGGCGGCGCCGCACCAGACGCTCCTGCACGGAGTCGAGGTCGACCGGGAGGGGGAGGCCCAGGACGGCGTGGACGTTCTCGAAGGGGATCGACGTGGTGTGGGCGTGCTGGAGCCGCCCGAGGGTCTTCAGCGTCGCGTCGCGCGACCCGCTGAACCCGATCCGCTCGAGGTACGCGTCGAGATCGAGCTCCGCTCCCTGCCACACCGATGTCGTCCGCTCGCCGTGCATGTCCTCGCCTCTCCTCCCGATGCGCCACGGCCGCCGCTGCGGCCCCGCACGCCTGTCGGTCTCGGAACCTACGCGAGACGCTCTCCACCCACCTCGCCCGGAGGTCCCGGACCGAACCCGCCATTGGACCTAGGCCGCGGTCGGCGACCCGGCTGCCCGCTCCGGGAGGCGCAGGGGAGCGCACCCCGGGTGACCGGCGTGCGTCATCTGCTCCTGTTTGTACCCGCTGGTGCAGTCGCGCCCCGACCACTCAGCCCGGAAGTTCATCCAGCACCGTGTGCATCGAGGACGTGCGGGCCAGATCGGCCAGCGCCTGCTCCATCACCGACAGTGGGGTACGGGGCGGCAGCAGCAGCCCGATGCTCGCGCTGCGCCGGGGCCGCAACAGGGGCACGGCCCGCATTCCGGCGGGGATGCCGAAGACGTGCAGCCAGGTGTGCGGGACGACGGTCGACCAGTTCCCCGTGCGGACGTGCGCGATGAGCGAGGCGATGGAGTCGGTCTCCACGCGTGGCGCGACCGCGACCCGCAGCTCGGCGAAGACGGCGTCGAGGACCTGGCGGCCCACCATGTGCGGATGCAGCAGACACAGCGGCCGGCCCGCCGCCTCGGCCCAGCCGACGCCCTCCGGCTCGACGTCCGCCGACTCCTGCGTCAGCAGGACGTACCGCTCCCGGTACAGCGGCACGAACGGCAGCCCCGGCTCACGGGTCGGATAGGTCACCGCGCCGTGCAGTTCGAACGCGCGCAGCCGCCGGACGATCTCGTCGCCCTGAAGATCCGCGTGCACTCGTACGGTGGTGTGCGGATTCGCCGCGCAGAACGGCTGTGTCAGCAGCGCGACGGCCGCGACCGCCGTCGGCACGGCACCGATCCGCAACTCACCTTCAAGACCGGAGCGCAGCGCGGCCAGACCGGCCGTCATGGCGTCCCGGTCGGCGAGCATCCGCCGCGCCCACACCACGACCTCCTCGCCCTCCGCCGTCAGCCCCTCGAACCGGTGGCCGCGCCGCACCAGCGGCACGCCCAGCTCGCTCTCCAGCTTGCGGATGCCCTCGGACAGGGTCGGCTGGGAGACGAAGCAGTTCTGGGCCGCCCGGGCGAAGTGCCCGGTGTGCGCCAGCGCCACCAGGTACTCGAGCTGTCTCAGGAGCACGGGTCGGGGCCACCGCCTGTCCGGTCACGGAGGAGTTCATGTTCGGAGGAGTCCACGTGGGGAGTCCGGCGTGATCGTAGCCGCCTATCGACCATCGGATCTTCCGCTTTGACCGTGCGGGCGGCCCGGGCGAATGCTGCTGTGCGCGGGCCGCCGGAACTCCACGGCCCACGGACGAGACACCGAGGTGATGGGCATGCGTGACACGGGCGAGCCCGCGGAGGAACTCTCCCTGCACAAGCCCAAGACCTGGGCCACGGGAGCCCCGGCCGTGGCCCACGCCCTGAAGTACGCGCTCGGCCAGACCTCGCCCCGCCGCACGGCCCTCACCCTCCTGAACATCAATCAGGCCGGCGGCATCGACTGCCCCGGCTGCGCCTGGCCCGAGGAGGCCCCGGGCAAGCGGCACCGCAACGAGTACTGCGAGAACGGCGCCAAGCACATCAGCGACGAGGCCACCACGCGCCGCGTCACCCGGGAGTTCTTCGCCGAGCACCCCGTCAGCGAACTCGCGCAGCGGTCCGACTACTGGCTCAACCAGCAGGGCCGGCTCACCGAACCCATGGTCAAGCGGCTCGGCAGCGACCACTACGAGCCCATCGGCTGGGACGAGGCCCTCACCCTGCTCGCCGACGAGCTGACCGGCCTCGACGACCCCGACGAGGCGCTGTTCTACACCTCGGGCCGCCTCGCCAACGAACCCGCCTTCCTGCTCCAGCTGTTCGCCCGCGCCTTCGGCACCAACAACCTCCCCGACTGCTCCAACATGTGCCACGAGTCCAGCGGCTCCGCGCTCAACGAGACGCTGGGCATCGGCAAGGGCAGCGTCAGCCTGGACGACCTCTACGACAGCGACCTGGTGTTCGTCGTCGGCCAGAACCCGGGCACGAACCACCCCCGCATGCTCTCGGCACTGGAGGAGACAAAGCGGCGCGGCGGACAGATCGTCGCGGTCAACCCGCTCCCCGAGGCCGGACTCCTGCGCTTCAAGCACCCGCAGAAGGCGCGCGGCGTCATCGGCAGGGGCACCCGGATCGCCGACCAGTTCCTCCAGATCCGCCCCGGCGGCGACCTCGCCCTGTTCCAGGCACTGAACCTGCTGCTCCTCCAGGCCGAGGACAAGGCCCCCGGCACCGTGCTCGACCAGGACTTCATCGACCGCCACACGACCGGCTTCGCCCTCTTCAACGACAACGTCCGCGATCTCGACTGGGACGACGTCCTCGCCGCGACCGGACTGCGGCGCGAGGAGATCGAGGAGGTCCACGAGCGGGTCCTCAACGCCCGCAGCGTCATCGTGTGCTGGGCGATGGGCCTCACCCAGCACAAACACGGGGTCCCCACCATCAGGGAAGTCGTCAACTTCCTGCTGCTGCGCGGCAACATCGGCCGGCCCGGCGCCGGAGTCTGCCCGGTGCGCGGGCACAGCAACGTCCAGGGCGACCGGACGATGGGCATCTGGGAACGCATGCCGCAGACGTTCCTCGACGCCCTGGAGAAGGAGTTCGGGTTCGCGCCGCCGACCCGCCACGGCCTCGACTCCGTCGACGCGATACGGGCGATGCGCGACGGCCGGGCCCGGTTCTTCCTCGGCGTGGCCGGCAACTTCGTCAGGGCCACCCCGGACAGCGACGTGACCGAGCGCGCGCTGCGCAACTGCCGGATCACGGCCCACATCTCCACCAAGCTCAACCGCTCGCACACGGTCTGCGGCGACACCGCCCTGATCCTGCCGACCCTGGGCCGCAGCGACCGGGACGTCCAGGCCACCGGCGAGCAGTTCATGACGGTGGAGGACTCCATGAGCGACGTCCACACCACTCGCGGCCGACTCGCGCCCGCCTCGCCCGCGCTGCTCAGCGAGGTGGCGATCATCAGCAGGCTGGCCCGCGCGGTCCTCGGCGACCGGCACGGAATCGCCTGGCGGAAGTTCGAGGACGACTACGACCTCGTACGCGACCACATCGCCCGAGTCGTCCCCGGCTTCGACGACTTCAACCGCCGGGTGCGCGAGCCCGGCGGCTTCACCCTCCCCAACCCCGTCAACGAACGGCGCTTCCCGACCGCGTCCGGCAGCGCCGTCTTCACCGCCAACACTTTCACCGGCCTCACGGCACCGCCCGGCCACCTCATCCTCCAGACGCTCCGCTCGCACGACCAGTGGAACACCGTTCCGTACGCGATGGACGACCGCTACCGGGGCATCAAGGGTGCCCGCCGCGTCGTCCTGACCCACGCCGACGACCTGGCCGAACTGGGCTTCGCCGAGGGCGACCTGGTCGACCTCGTGAGCGTGTGGGAGGACGGCGTCGAGCGCCGGGCCCCCGGCTTCCGGGCCGTCGCCTATCCGACGCCCCGGGGCTCGGCCGCCGCCTACTACCCCGAGACCAACGTGCTGGTCCCGCTGGACAGCGTCGCCGAGCGCAGCAACACACCGACCTCGAAGGCCGTCGTCGTACGCCTGGAACGGCACTGAACCCACCGGGACCTCACAGTCAGCCGCGCGCCAGAGCCCGTTCCTCCGCGTCCGCGTCGAAGCCCACCGGCTCCCACCGCTTCACGAGGAGCGCCACCAGACCGAGGACGGGCGCGCCGAGGATCACCCAGTACACATGCGTGCCGAGGCCGGTGCTGAGGATCGGGAAGAAGAACAGCGTCAGCGTCGAACCGAGCCGCAGCACCGCCTGGTTGAAGCCGATGCTGACGCCGCGCATCGACGTCGGGAAGCCCAGCGAGGCATAGCTCATGATGTGCGCGCCCGGCCCGAAGCCCTGGGCGAACATGAACGCGCCGAGCATGAGGATGCCCGCCGTGACGACGGCGGTGCCGGACGGCTGCCCGATCAGGGCGAGCACGGTGATGGCGACGAACTGGATCGCGAAGCCGAGCGTCATCATCGGCCAGGCGCCGCGCGTCGACGCCCAGCGGATGCCGAGCAGACCACCGGTCAGCGCGAAGACGAGATTCAGGGTGAACGAGGACGCGATCGTGGTCAGCGGGCCCTGCGTCATCAGCGTGGCGATGATGATGGGCAGCCCGAAGGCGACCGCGTTGTAGCCGAAGGTCTCCGCGAGACCGACGGCCACCGACTGCACGGTGCGCGTGCGGTACGGGCCCGTGAACAGGCGCGCGTACGAGGCGAGCCCGGGCCGCGGCGGGCGGGGCGCCCGCGCCGGGACGTCGTCGGCGACCCGCGCGTCCACCCCGTACGACTCCCGCAGGATCCGCGCCGCCGACTCCAGGTCGCCCTGCTCGGCGGCCCAGGTCGGCGACTCGTTCATGTAACGCCGGCGCAGCAGCATCACGATCAGCGCGGGCACCGCGCCGAAGCCGACGGTGAACCGCCACAGCCAGCCCAGATGGGCGTCCGGCAGCACGAAGTACAGGAACATGATCACCAGGTAGCAGCCGCTGGTCGCGGTGTACCAGGCGGGCGACCAGGCCGCCGTGCGCGAGCCCTTGCTGCCCTTGCCGCGCAGCCGGGAGAACTCGGCGAGGAAGGCGATGGCGACCGGGATGTCCATGCCGACGCCGATGCCCATCACGAACCGCGCCGCGATCAGCGTCCACACGTCCTGCGCGACCGCGCACACCAGCGCGGTGACGACGAAGAAGACCATGTTGGCCATGAAGACGCGGTAGCGGCCTATTCGGTCGACCAGCCAGCCGCCGAGCAGCGCGCCCAGCAGTGAACCGACACTGATCGAGGCGGTGACCGTACCGGCCATCGCGGAACCGAGGCCGAACTGGCGGGTGATGTCGGGCAGCCCGTACGCGAGCGAACTGAGGTCGTACGCGTCGAGGAAGATGCCGCCGAGCGCGATCACCACGATCATCTTGGCGTGCCGGCCGCTGGCCGTACCCGAGTTGACGAGGTCGGAGACATCGGCGGCGGAGCGGATCGCCACCGTGGCGGACGGGGCGTGTGGGGGAGAGGTGGAGCTCACGAGCGCCTTCCGGGATGGTGCGGGGACGGTTCGCGGAATCGTATGCACCAACCGGAACATCGCCGTCCGCCTGTCCGTATGGCGGTCACCTGTGCGATCAGAGTGTGGCCAGATCCGCGTACAGCATGTGGTGGTCCGAGTACTCGCTCGGCCGCACCCGGTGGGCGCGGGGCTCGATGCCGCGCAGGAAGACGTAGTCGAACCGGCTCTGCCAGTCGGTGGTCGGCTCGCAGATCCCGTCCGCCGAGGGGCCGCACCGGGGATCGGCGTCCGTGGCCAGCGGCCACATCGGGCCGAGCTCGGGGGAGTCCGGCACCGCGTTGAAGTCGCCGAGCACGATCGCGCGGTCGTGCCGAGCGACCTCCTTCGCGAGCACGGGGACCTGCCGCTCGCGGACCGCTTCCTGGCGGCGTTCGGCGAGATGGGTGTTGAAGACCCGGACCGGGCGGCCGTCCACCTCGGTGGTGACCGCCATGAAACCGCGATCCTCGGAACCGCCGTCGGGATACTCCACCAGCACACTGTCCGTCGCGGGCGCCGCGGACAGGATCGCCTGACCGTAGCCGCCGGGATGCCACGGCAGTCCGCCGCAGCGGCTCCAGTTCCGCAGCACCGAGCCGTACGTGACGTGGTAGACCAGCCCGTACACGTGCTCCAGATCGCTCTTGATCTGCTCGACGTCGCGGACGCACGCCTCTTGCAGGCCGACGACCTGAGGCGCGTACGTGGCGATGTCGGCGGCGCGGCCGAGGTTCTGCCCCGCGCCGCGGCAGGGATTGCAGATGTTCCACGTCATGACCCGGTTCGGCACGATGTCCGTGGCCGCGCCCGCGGGCAGCGGCTCGGCGACGGGGAGATCGTCGCGCGGTGCGCCGGGACCGATCAGCAACAGACAGACCAGGGCCAGGGCGCCCGCGACCCACCGCGTGTTTCTGCCGACCACCGCCACCTCCTCGGACGTGGACGCTCATGCCATCACAGAAGGCGAGGCCCGGTCGACCCGGGGTGCGTCAGCCCTCGGCGAGCGAGGCCAGGTGGCGCAGCGAGTCGGGGAGGTGCTCCGGCGGGAACGGCGGGAAGTGCAGACCCTCCGGGACGGAGTCCGGCACCGCCGACCAGTCGTACGTGAGCGTCACCTCGGTCCGTTCCGGGCCGAGCGGTACGAGGTCGTAGCGCCAGAACCAGCCGCCGAACCGCAGGCTGCCGTCCTCGGCCTCCGTGCCCGTGTACCAGCCGATGGCGTGCGGGGGTTCGAGCACATGGACGCGGTTGGCGGTGCGGTAGTCGCCGTCCGGGTGCTTGGGGTGGTACATGCCCATCCGGAAGACCTGCCCCGGCTCGGTCAACGGGGCCGGGTCGACCGCCCGCTGGACCCAGCCGGTCCCGTCGATCGCCGCGTGCGTGGCCGGATCGGCCAGTACCGCGAACACCTTGGCGATGGGTGCGGCGACGGTCCGTACGGCGCTCACCCGGTCCTGATCCGTGCTGTCCGACCTGTTCATGAGTTCTCTCCTCGTCCGCTGCCGGTGTCCCTCATGAAGACGGCCCGGCGGGGCGGGACTCATCGGTCGCCGCCCCGCCGGGCCCGCGGGGGACGGGGAAGGTCAGCGAACCCCGTAGTAGAGGGAGCTGTGCGCCGTGTCCGGAAGGTACAGCACGTCGTTCCCGTCCGAGTCGCGCCGCACCGCCAGCCGGTCCGCGCTCACGCCGGGCGCGACGGACTCGGCGGTCCAGGAGGCGTCCGCCGCCTGCGTCGCGGCGAACACCCGGTCGGTGCCGGACGACTTCACGAAGTAGATCCGCTTGCCGTCCGTCTCGTCCCACGTGATGCCGAGGGCCGCGTTGGTCTGGCCGCCCGCGTAGACCGTCTTGCGGAGCCAGCCGGTGCCGCTCGGGTAGGCGTAGTACACGACGAAGTTGCCGCCGCTGTCGGCCGACCGGTAGCGGTACGCGACCTTCGGGGTGTCACCGTCGAGGACGAGCTTCGCGCTCTGCACGGTCGCGCTGGTGTACCCGGCGTTGTCGATGCTCCACTCCTCGCCCGTGGTCAGCCCCTGGATGACGTCGGAGGTGTCCGGCGAGGTGGGCAGGGTGACCGCGGCGCCGTCGTGATCGGCGAAGCCGCCCGTGGACGGGTCGTAGCGCAGGTAGGAGAGCTGGTGGCGCCAGGCCGACGCGGGTGCCTTCGCCCACTCGTACAGCAGGTGCACGCGTCCGGAGGCGTCCACGGTGAGGTCGTCCGGGTACACGGACCGGTTCAGCGCGGAACCGAAGGTGGCGACCGTGCTCCAGGTGCTCGTCGCGTTGTTCCAGCGGTAGAGCTTGCCGTCGCGCTGGGAGTTGCCGCAGCCGACACGGGCGGCCAGGTAGAGGTCGCCGTTGGGCGCCGTGGTCAGCACCGGGTACGTGATGCCCTGGCCCTGGTCGGGCAGTTCGCTCGCGTGGTCGGTGACGTCCGCGCCGGGCGCCGTGGTGCGGAAGTAGCGCCAGGAGTCGCAGTGCATGGACGTGAAGACGTGCAGCCGACCGCTGCCGTCACGCGCCACGGACGGCTGGTTGTGGCCGTTGTCGTCGGCGAACTCGGCCTGCTGCCCGTCGCTGTTCAGCAGCGGCAGCCGGCTCCACACGCCGTCCGGGTCACGGCGGGCGATCGCCGGCCGGTGCGTGGCGGCCGTCGTACCGGGCTCGTTGAACGCGAAGTACGTGTACTGGCCGCGGCCCTTGTACGTGGCGGCCGGCGTCCACCAGGCGGCCTGGTTCGACGAGTCCATCGCGTACGGAACCTTCTCGACGCTCGCCGCCGCCGTCGCCGTGGCGCTGTCGGCGCTCGCCGCCGATACGGGCATCAGCAGGGCGGCGACGGCGGCCGTCGCGGCGGCGTACGTGCGGACGGTGGGTCGTCTCATGGTGAACTCCTTCGCGGGTGCGGTGAGGTGCCGAACAGGAGTGGCCCGGGGGCCTGGTCAGGGGGGAGCGGGGCAGCGCGGAGCGAGCGCGGACGGCGAAGGGCCCGGTGACGGCCGTGCGACGTTCACCGGGCCCTGGCTTGTGCCGGGTCAGCGCTTCATGAACAGCGCTTCATGAGGTCAGCGCTTCATGAAGTCAGCGCTTGATGAGGTCGGTGACCTCCTCGGCGGCCTGCTTCATCGCGTCCTTCGGCTTCGACTTGCCGACGAGGACGGCCTGGACCTGCTTGGCCACGGCCTCCTCGATCTGGGCGTTCTGAGCGAACTGCCAGAACGGGCTGCCTGTCGCCGTCTTGGTGATCTTCTCGGTCCACTCGGTGGTGAACGTGTCCTTGGCGACCTTCGGGTCGGCCAGGCCCGCGGTCGTCGACGGCGGCAGCGCCCGCTCGACGAAGTACTGGGCGATCGTCTCTGGGTCGGTGGTGGCGTGCAGCGCGAAGTCCGTCGCGGCGTCCTGGCCCTTGCCCTTGACGATGGCGATCACGCCGCCCCACAGCAGTGCCTGCGGGGTGTCACCGGCCTTCAGCACCGGGCGCTGCATCGGCTGCATCGCGTCGGCGAGCGTCTTGTCCTTCGACTGGGCGGAGGTGACGCCCTTGCCGATGATCGCGTCGTCGTAGAAGGCGGCCTTGCCCTGGCTGAACAGGGCGCGCGCGTCGAAACGGTCCACGTCGGCGGCGATCAGCTTCTGGTCGTGCAGCTTCTTGTACCAGGTGACCGCGTCGATCGAGGCGTCGTCACCGATGGTGACCTTGTCCCCGTCGAGGAGCGTGCAGCCGAAGGTCTGCATCCACGGGAAGATGTCCTTGAGCTGCGCCACCTTGGTCGCCGCCGCGTAGGGCACGACCCCGCCGCCCAGGCCCTTCAGCTCGCGCAGCGCGTCCTCGAACTCCTCGACGGTGGTGGGCTGCTTGTCGATGCCCGCCTTCTTCAGGAGCTTGGTGTTGGCTATCACGCCGATCGAGCCGGTGTTCCACGGCAGGCCGTACTGCTTGCCGTCGTACTTGCCGCTGTTCAGCGCCACATCGGTGTAGCCGCCCTTGCCCGCCACGGAACCGAGGTCCGCCAGCTTGCCCATCTGCGCCACCGCGGCGAGCCAGGCGATGTCCAGGTGCACCGCGCCGGTGGTCTCCCCGCCGCCCAGCTTCAGGGTGAGCTGGCTCAGGTACTCGTTGTACGGGTACGAGACCGCGCGGATCTTCGACTTCTGGTCCGTCTCCCACGCCTTGATGATCTTCTCGATCGACGGCTTGGCGGCTTCCTCGTTCAGCGACCAGGAGGTGAAGTCGAAGTTCTTCGACTTCGTGTCGCCGCCGTTGGAGGAGGTGCTGGCGCCGGACGGCGCACAGGCGCCGAGCACACCGGCGCCGGCCACACCGAGCGCTCCGATACCGAACATGCGCAGGGCGCCGCGGCGGCTGATGCCGTTGGTGGTCATGGTGTCTCCATGGGGAGTGTGACGGAAGGGAAGTGTGGGGGCGCGTGCGGGCGAGGCCCGCGCGGGTTCAGCTGAGGCTTCTTCGGGAGGCCGCGGGCGGTTACTTGACCGAGCCCGCGGTCATGCCGCCGACCAGGTAGCGCTGGAGGAACATGAAGGCGACGACCACCGGGACGGACACGACGAGGGAGGCGGCCATCAGCTCGGGCCAGGCGGTCTGGAACTCGCCGATGTAGGTGGAGACCAGGCCGGGCGGCAGCGTCTGCTTCTCCTTGTCGGCGAGCGTCACCGCGAAGATGAAGTCGTTCCAGCCGCGGACGAAGGCGAACAGGCCCGCGGCGATCATGCCGGGCGCGGCCAGCGGCGCCACGATGGAGTGCAGGGTGCGCCAGCGGGAGGCGCCGTCGATGGAGGCCGCTTCGAGGAGGGCGTCCGGGATGGTGTCGAAGATGCCCTTCAGCATCCACACGCACAGCGGCATCGTGAACGTGGTGAACGACAGCACCAGCGCGGTGTACGTGTTGAGCAGGCCGAAGCTGGAGAACACGGCGTACAGCGTCACGAGCAGCAGCGCCTGCGGGAACATCTGCGAGGCGAGCACCATGTGCATCAGGGAACGGCGGCCGCGGTAGCGGAACTTCGAGAACGAGTAGCCCATGTACGTGGCGACGATCACGCTCAGGACGGCCGTGATGGTGGCGACGATCATGGAGTTGACCAGGTACTTGATCAACTGGTCGTTCTCGGCGAGGGCCGTGAAGTTGTCCAGCGTGAGATCGGTGGGGATCAGCTTCGGCGGGAACTGGAACGTCGATTCGGGCGTGCTCAGCGCGGTGGCGAGCAGCCAGTACACCGGCAGCAGGCCGAAGCAGCCGATGACGACGACCGCGGTCCAGGCGGCGATCCGCGAGCGCAGCACGTCCTTGCGGATCCGGCGGCGCGAGGTGTGACCGGTGGCGGCGGCGGGCGTCCGTGCCGCGCCGGACGCTTCTTCCGTGCCGGACGGCCGGGCCGTGGAGGTCATGGGGGTCGTGGTGGTCATCAGACGTCGCCCTTCCGCTCGGTGATCCTGAGGTAGACGACGACGAGGACGAGCAGGAGCAGCATCCACAGTCCGCCCAGCGCGGTCGCGCGGCCGATGTCGAAGCCCTTGAAGGCGGTCTGGTAGACGGCGGTCGCGAAGGTCTCGGTGGACCCGGCGGGGCCGCCGCCGGTGAGCACGTAGATGGTGTCGAAGTGCTGGAAGTTCCAGATGAACTCCAGGAGCAGCACGATCGAGGCCACTCCGCGCACCTGCGGCCACGTGACGTTGAAGAAGCGTCGGATCGAGCCCGCGCCGTCCATCGAGGCCGCTTCGTGCAGTTCCTTGGGCACGGTCTGCAGACCGGCGAGCAGCATCACCATCATCCAGGGGAAGCTGGCCCAGGTCTTGGTGATGATCACGGCGAGCATGGCGGTGCCGGGCTGGCCCAGCCAGGAGACCGAGTCCTCGATGAGGCCGGCCTTCATGAGGATGCCGTTCAGGACGCCGTAGTTGGCGTTGAAGATCCACATCCAGAGGAAGGAGACCACGACGCCCGGGATCACCCAGGGGAAGAGGAAGAGGCCGCGCATGAAGCCGCTGCCCTTGAGGCCCGTGTTGAGCGCGAGGGCGAGGGCGAAGCCGATCACGAAGGGGACGATCGTCGCGCCGACGGTGAAGATCAGCGTCTGCTTGAGGATGGTGAGGAAGTCGCCGTCCAGCCAGTACGTGAAGTTCTCCAGGCCGACGAACTCACGGCCCGGCAGCCGCAGGTCCTGCTTGAAGAAACCGGTGAACAGGGCCGATATCAGCGGATAGATGATGATCGCCGCGAAGAGGGCGAGTCCCGGCGCCGTCAGCAGGAGGGCGAACGCGCCGTTGGAGAGCCGTCCGCCGGTCCGCTCACGGGGTGGAGAGACCTTCCGGGGAGGTGCGGCCGTACTCATGGGTGTGTCCTCTCGAACGGGGCGGGAGCGCCGGGGCCCTGTGTGAACGCCATCCATGCTCCATTGAACGCAAGTTGCAGCATGCGGGATCGTTCTCCATATCGTGCGACGGCGTCAACCCTTTTGGTCGGTGAATCGCCGGTTCTGCGCAGGACCGGCGAACTCGCCCCACCTGCCATGAACTTCAAAAGCGGCTCGTGCCAGCCGTGTCCGCGGCTGCGTCGGAAACTTACAACGGATCCCACTGACTGAACAGTGGTTGCACAATATGCATGTGATGTACGTTCGAGGCCGCCCCGCTCCGGCGGGAGGTATCCGCGCGTCACATCGCGCCACACCGTCACACCAGGGAGGCCGCTCCGTGCGGGAAGAAGAGGTCCATTACGACATCGCCGTCATCGGCGGCGGCTTGGCGGGGACCTGCGCGGCCATCGCCGCGGCCCGGCTCGGCCGACGCGTCGCGCTGGTCAACAACCGCCCGGTGCTCGGCGGCAACGCCAGCAGCGAGGTCCGCGTCTGGGTCTGCGGCGCCACCGCACACGGCGTGCACCGATGGGCGCGCGAGACCGGCATCATGGGCGAGCTGTACACCGAGAACCAGTTCCGCAACCCCGAGGGCAACCCGTACTACTGGGACCAAGTGGTCCTCGACGCCGTCCTCGCCGAACCGAATATCGACCTGTACCTCAACACCGACGTGCGCGAGGTCGAGGCGAGCGGCCCGGACGACGCACGCGAGGTGCACTCCTGCACCGGCTGGATGATGGGCTCCGAGCGGCGCATCACCTTCCACGCACAGCAGTTCCTCGACTGCACCGGCGACGGCCTGCTCGGCCACCTCGCCGGCGCCCGCTACCGCATCGGCCGCGAGGCCCGCGCGGAGTTCGACGAGCCGTGGGCGCCCGAGGAGGGCGACGAGGCGCTGCTCGGCTCGACGATCCTGTTCCACACCAAGGACGCGGGCCACCCCGTGAAGTTCGTGCCGCCCGCCTACGCCCGCGACCTCACCACCACGCCCATCCTGCGCAACCGCGTCCTGCGCACCGGGGACAACGGCTGCGACTACTGGTGGATCGAGTGGGGCGGTGAGCTGGACACCGTCCACGACAACGAGCGGATCCGCGACGAGCTCCAGGCCGTCATCATGGGCATCTGGGACCACATCAAGAACTCGGGCGAGTTCCCCGACGCCGCGAACCTCACCCTGGAGTGGGTCGGCTCCCTGCCCGGCAAGCGCGAGTACCGCCGCTTCCTCGGCGACTACGTCCTCACCCAGCAGGACATCCTCGAACAGCGGCAGTTCGCCGACCGGATCGCCTTCGGCGGCTGGTCCGTCGACCTCCACCCCGTGCAGGGCATGTACGCCGACGAGCCCGGCGCCCGCCAGCGCTACGCCGACGGCGTCTTCCACATCCCGCTGCGCTCCCTGTACTCGGTGAACGTCACGAACCTGCTGTTCGCCGGGCGCAACATCTCCGCCACCCACATCGCCTTCGGCGCCACCCGCGTCATGGCCACCTGCGCCACGATCGGCGAGGCCGCCGGCACCGCCGCCGCGCTCTGCGTCGCCGAGAGCCTCACCCCGCGCGAACTGGCCACCAAGCGCCCGGAGCTGGTGCGCCGCGCCCTGCTCCGTCAAGATGCCTCCGTCATCGGCCTCGCCGACGACGACCCCGACAACCTGGCCCGCACCGCCCGCGTCAGCGCCGCCGGCCACCTGGCCCGGCTGGCCGCGGAGCCCACCACCGACGCGCCCGGCGAGCCCTACCCGCTCACCCGCGATCTCGCTCTCCTGCTCCCGGCGGACCCGGCCCTCGACACCGTGGACCTGCTCGTCCACGGCGCCGCCGACGGCGCCGGGCGCGAGCTGACCGTGGAGCTGTGGGGCACGGGCCGCCCCGAGAACGCCGTCCCCGTCGAGCAGTTGCGGACCACCACCGTGACCGTGCCGGCGGGAGGCCCGCACTGGGTCACCGCCCGCTTCGACCACCGCCCCGAGGCCCCCGAGAACGTCGTCGTGATCGTGCGGGCCGCGCCCGGCGCCGCGCTCGTCCTCGTGCCCGAGCGCACCGACGGGGTGCTCGCGCTGCGCAGCCGCGTCGAGGGCGACGCGGCCGTCGACCACGACATCCCCGAGGAGGACGGGCAGCTCGTCCTGGAATGGCAGGCGCGCGGACTGCGGCGGCGGACCTTCGCGTTCCGGGCGAACCCCGAGACGGCCGCGTTCCGCCCCGAGCGGGCCGTCGGCGGGTTCCAGCGCGCGTACGGCGGCCCGCAGATGTGGGTCTCCGAGCCGACGCACGACGAACAGTGGCTGCGCCTCGAATGGGACCACGAGCAGCCGCTCACCGAGGCGCGGGTCGTGTTCGACGACGACGTTGACGAGTACCTCAACAACCTCCACCGGCACCGCACCCCGTTCGAGGTGATGCCGGAACTGATCCGCGACTACCGCCTCCAGAGCCGCGCCGCCGACGGCACCTGGCACACCCTCCTGACGGTCACCGGCAACCGCCGCCGCCACCGCGTGCACCCGCTCGCCGACGCCGACGGCGGGCCCGTCCGCACCGACGCGCTGCGCATCGTGGTCGACGCGACGCACGGGGCCCGGCGCGCGCACGTGATCGCGTTCAAGGCGTACGGCGCGTAGGCCGGAGCCGCACCACAGGAACTACGAAGAAGGGGCCTTGCTCCGGTCGTCCGACCGGAGCAAGGCCCCTTCCCCGTTACGGGATTCAGAGCGCCCCGAGCGCCTGGCTGATGGCGTCGGCGGCCTCGATGACCTCACGGGTGAGGGTCTGCCGCTGCCCGTCCGCCCCGGCGCTGTGATCCCCGAGCAGCGAGGTCGGACCCCACAGCGAGATCGCGGCGACGACATCGCCCGAGGCGTCGCGGACCGGCGCGGCCAGCGAGGCCCGGCCCAGAGCGCGCTCCTCGGCCTCGATCGCGTACCCGGAGCGGCGCACGGAGTCGATCTCGGTGTCGAGCAGATCGTGGCTGGTCGTCGTGTAGTCGGTGTGCGCGGCGAGCGGCTCGGGCAGCAGCCTGCGCCGCTCCTTGGGCGTGAGCCCGGTGAGCAGGCACTTGCCGATGCTGGTGGCGTGCAGCGGCGCCGTGTGTCCGGCCTGGGTGTACGACTTGGGGGCGCGGGTGCCCTCGAAGTTGCACAGGAACATCAGCTCGGTCCCGCGGCGGATCGCCACATTGGCCCCGAGGCCGGTGCGGGCGGCGAGGTTCTGGAGGACCATCCGTGCCGCCCGGTGCACGGGGTGGCGGTTCGCCGCGGTGGTCGCGAGCGGGAGGATGCCCAGGCTGAGGCGGTACAGATTGCTGACCGGGTCGCGCTCGACCATGTCCAGGCGCTCGAGGGTGGACAGCAGCCGGGACGTCGTGGAGGAGCCCAGGCCGGTGAGCTCGGCGACATCGGACACGCGCAGCTCGGCGCGGCCCGAGTCCAGTGCGCGCAGCACCGACACCGCTCGTTCGACGCTCTGGTTCGTCCCGGCGTCGGTCGCCCGAGTAGCCATGACCCTCCTCGTTCTGCAAATGGCTTGCACAATCTGCATCAGCATATCGTGTTGGCCCGCTCTGTCAGCGGTTCTGCCAGCTCAAACCCCGCTCACTGATGACGGTGTGCGCGGGCGGCGGGGCACCGGGCTACAGGCCGCTCACCTTCGCGCTCGCCGACACCTCGTACACCAGCGTCAGCGTGCGGCGGCCGCCCGGCGGGAGCGTGACGTCCCAGCGGGCGATGCCCTCGGCGTCGAGGGTGTCCGGGGCGGGGGAGCAGGACTCCTTGCGCAGGCGCACCTCGACGTCCGACACCTCGGACACGGGGATCCGCTCGCGCACCGCGATCACCCGGTCGCCGGTCTCGCCCGGCGCGGAGAACCGGGACAGGTGCAGCCGTACCGTGCGGGTGACGACGGTGCGCTGGGTCAGGCCCGTCGTGCTCCGGGACTCCTCCGTCTCCCGGGTCACCCGGTAGGTGTCCGCGCTGCCGAACGCCAGCTCCTGGGCGGCGCCGGGCGCGGTGAAGTCCAGGGTGGCGCGGCCGGTGAAACCACTGCCGCGGATCAGCTCCACGGGACCCGCGAGCAGGGCGTGGCCGCCGGTGTTGGTGAACCGTACGACCTCGGTGACCAGCGGGGAGAGTTCCGGAGCGCAGACGTACTCGCGGTGCGCGGGCGAGACGGCGGTGGTCAGCGGTACGCGGTGGGCGCGCCCGTCGCCGGGCACCGAAGCGGCATCGGGCGCGCGCAGGACGCGTACCTCCCCGCCGTCGTCCACACCCGGCAGACCGGGCACCCGCGCGGGGCCGACATCGGTGATCTCCTCCTCGCGCAACTCGATCTCCACGGAACGGCGTTCGGCGGCGGACCGGTCGCGCAGGGTGAGCCGGTCCTCGACCAGCCGCGGCGGGCCGGCGGCGAGGGACGACCGGGCGGTCGACAGGGTCAGGCGTACGTCGGTCCAGTCCTCACCGGTGCGCTGCCACACCATCGCGTCCGTGTGCAGCGTCAGCTCCCCGTCGGACGCCGTCGCCCGGTAGGCGGGGCGCCACAGGGCGCACGGCGTGAGATGCGTCAGGCGCAGCTGCGCCGGTCCCGCCGCCGAGGACCGCACCGTCAGCTCGACGTGGGCGGTGAGCTCGGGCGGTTCCTCCTCGGCGACGGCCAAGGTGTCCTGGGCGTAGGACAGTTCGGCGCCCACCGCGGCCAGCTCCAGGCCGACGGACATGAGGTCGTCCTCGTGCGTGGCGCGCTCGCCGTCGACCCGGTCCAACTCGGCTGTCCAGCGCTCCGGTTCGGCCTCGCCGAAGCCCGTGCCCTCACCGATGTCCCGCAGCAGATCGGCGGCGAGTCCGCCCAGCAGGTCCAGGCGGGCCCGGAGCCGGTCGCGGCGCTGCTCCAGAGTCCGCTGCTCCTCGCCCAGGGCGTGCAGGCGGCGGCGCAGGGGTGAGTCGTCGGCGGTGGGCGGCTCGGGGCTGCGGGGCGTCCAGGCCCGTACCACGCGGACATCGAGGACGGCGGCGCCGTCGGGGCCGCCGGTGAGTTCGGCGTGCAGGCTGCGGTCGACGGCGAGCGCGCTGACCGGCCCGAGCCGCAACTGCTGTACACCGGAGTCCAGTTGAAGGGCGGTGGTCCGCTCGATGTGGGCCCGGTCCTCCAGGCAGGTCACCGCGGTGACCGGCAGCGGGATCGCCTCGGGTGCCGAGGGCGGGACGGTCCCGGAAACATCGGGAGCGGAAGTCGCGGGGGTCGTGGTCATGGTGGGTCAGCTCCTCCGGTTGCCGCCGGTCAGGGCCTTGGCGGCCGGAATCCGGATCTCGTAGCCGCCGTCGAGCACGGCGGTGCCGCCCGCGGGCACGTCCACCCGCCACAGCCGGGTGCCGGGCACCCGCGGCTCGGACGTGTCGCGGTCCTCCTCGGGAGCCGTCCAGTCGGCCCGCTCCTCGACCCGCACGTCGGCCTGCGAGGTGACGGGCACGCGCTCGCGGACCTCCACGGCGACCGGGCGGGACAGCCGGTTGGCCAGCTCCACATGGATCCGGTGGTCGAGGACGGTGGTGGTGTTCCGCAACCCGGCCGTGGACTCGCGCAGTTCGGTGCGGCGGCTGACGCGGACCGCCTCGGCGGGACCGAGTCCGATCCGGCCGGTGCCGCCCGGGGCGACGGTGGGCAGCGCGGTCGTCGGCAGCGGCTCGCCGTCGGCCGTGACGTCCACGGGCCCGGCGAGCAGCGCCTGCTCGGTGGCGTTGGTGAGCACCAGCGTGGCGTACACGGTCTCCTCCACGGACGGCACGCACAGGTACTCGGTGCGCAGGCCGACCGGGAGTTCCGTGACGGTGACGGTGTGCCAGGTGCCGTCCGAGGGGATGTCGGCGGGGCCCTCGGCGTCGTAGCGATGGTCGAAGGAACCGGCCGATTCGCGCGGCCGCACCGCGCGCTCGGGCAGCGGCAGCGAGCCGACCGACTCCGCGCGGCGCCGGTACTCGGCGGCCACCGGGTCCGATGGTGTGCCCGGTGCGAGAAGTCCCCGGCCGCCGCTCGGCGCCTCGGGACCGGCGAGGACCAGGTCGGCGTAGTCGAGTTCGGCGGCGCTCGGCCGCGGCGGTCCGGGCGGCGGAGGCGGCGGTGCCGGAGCCGCCCCGAGGGGAGCCGGAACCGCCCCGGGGGGAGCGGGAACCGGGCCACCGAAAGCGGCCGGCGCCGCTGGGGCCGGGGGCGGCAGCGCGCCGGACGTCCTCGGGCGGCCCGCCGTGCGGGGACGGGCCGAGCCGGGCGCCACGGGCGCGGAGCCCGCGTACACCGGCGCCTCAGCCGCCCCGCCTGCCGACCAATTCTGGTCGGCAGGGTTCGGCCCCGCCGCGTCGTACCCGGCGAACAGCCCCGCGAGCCCGGCCGGCGGCTCCCGCCAGCCGGAGGGCGCCGGGGCGGGCTGACGGCGGCCGATCCGCACCGAGCGCAGCGAGGGAACCCCGGTCGGCCGGTGCAGATCGGCGGTGGACAGGCCGAGGCGCACCCCGCTCCAGTCCTCACCGGTGCGCTGCGCGACCGAGGCCCGCAGCACGAGCCGCCCACCGTCCTCGCCCTGACGCTGCGTCAACCGGTAGGACGGCACCCAGACCGCACCCGGCACCCGGTACTCGATCTCGATGTCCACGGGCCCGGCAGCCGCACCCTCACCGGTCTCCCGCAGGCTGAGGTCGGCCGAGACCGTCGTCCGCACGGGAGCGGTCGGAGCATCGGTGGAGGAGCGCGCCAACCGGTCCCGTGCGATACCGAGTTGATGCTCGACCTGCCGCAACGACTCTTCCAGGTCGACGAGTTCGCCGTGCAGCGCCGCAAGACGTTCGTCGACGAACTCGGCGAGCCGCAGCCACGCGTCGACGGGCGCGCGCCGGTGCGGATCCTCGCGACGGCGCGGCGGCGGGACCGCGCGCAGCGCCGTGACCTCCTCGATCCGGCGCACCTGCCGGGCGCGACGGGCCTCGGCGCGCTGCTGCTCCCGGGCCAGCCGCTCCGTCTCACGGACCAGGTCCTCGGGCGCGTCGGCCGCGACCGGCTCCGCCTCGACGGCGATCCGGGCGCCGGTGACCCGAAGGCCGCTCCCGGCCACTACCTGCGCGCGCAGCGAGAGCGGATCGAGGACGCGGGGCAGACCCCGCACCCGGATCCGGCCGTCGGCCGGCACGACGCCCCGGGCGAGCCGTCGGCACACCGCGCCGCGCGCGTGCACCACGACCGACGTGAGCTCCGATTCCCAAGGCGCGCAGGGCTGTGCCGCCGCGTCCGTCATCCCGTGTCCCCTCCCGTACGCCGTCGTGCGCGGCGCCGACTTCGGACGAAGGGTAGCCCGTGGTCAGCGGCCCGGACACGGGATTGCGGACGCGCGGGAGTTCACTCCGGGGGCAGCACCTCGGCCAGTGCCGTCATCACGGGCGCCCGCCGGACGTCGATGTGGGCGAAGGTGAGCGCCTCGGCGAGCCGCGGCCGGCCGGCCCCGATCGCTGCGCAGATCTGCCGGTGCTCCGCGCAGTGCTGCTCGGCCCCGCGCTCGGTCGCGGTGATGCGGAACAGCCAGTGCATCAGTCCGCGCGAGGGCTGGAACGACGATTGCAGCAGGCGGTTGCCCGTCATGGTGATCAGTTCGGCGTGAAAGTCCGTGTTCGCGGCCGCGATCGCCGCGGCGTCACCGCGCCCGGTCGCCGCCTCGGCCGCGTCCATCACCGCCCGCAGCCCCGCGTGGTCGCCGCCGCGCTCGACGATCTCCGCCGCCCGGCGCGCCGCGAACACCTCCAGGCTCAGCCGGAGATCGAAGAGTTCGTCGACGTCGCGCAGGGTGAGCCGGCGCACCCGCGCGCCCCGGCGCGGTTCCAGGACGACGAGCCCTTCGCCCGCCAGCCGCATCAGGGCCTCGCGCACCGGGACGCGCGAGACCCCGAGGGCCTCGGCGAGTTCGCGTTCGCGCAGCCGGGTGCCGGGCCGGTACGTCCCCGCGTGGATGCCGGCCCGGATCAGTTCCTCGGTGCGCTCCACGTGCGAGGCGCCGGGGAGTTCGGACACCTCGGCGAGGGTCACGCGCCCGCCTCCGGCCCGGCCGCGCGGAAGGCGGGGAACGTCGGCGGGAAGAGCGCGGCGGTGTCCCGGCGCTCGGTGTCGCGCTCGCTGTAGGCCGCGCGCATCCGCTCGAACAGGGTCTGCGCCTCGTGCCGCAGCGCGTCCAGGTCGAGACCGGGCAGGCCGCCGTCGACGAGCACCGGGCGGCCCGCGACCACGGAGTTCGTGGCCTGCCGCGCGGTGCCGTTGAGCAGGAACGTGCGGACCGGGTCGTCGAGCACGCCGTCGCGGATGTCGTCCAGGGAGAACGCGACGAGGTCCGCCTGGGCGCCGGGCGCGATCCGGCCCAGGTCGTCGCGGCCGAGCGCGCGGGCGCCGCCGAGGGTGGCCGCCTCCACGTAGTGCTCGGCGGGCGCGGCGTCCGAGCGGCCGTCGGCGATCTTCGCCAGGTGCACACCGACGTCCATCCCGCGGATCAGGTCCGGCGGGAACGAGTCGGTGCCCAGGCACAGGTTCACGCCCGCCGCGCGGTAGGCGCGGAAGGAGTGCAGCATCTCGCCGTAGCGCAGCGAGGTCTGCGGGCAGTGGACGACCGAGATGCCGGCGCGGGCGAGCCGGTCCAGGTCTCCGTGGTCGGCGCCGTGGACGGCCGGGTGCCGGTCGAGGAGCACGGTGTGCGGGATGAGCAGGTTCGGGGCCAACAGGCCGTGCTTGTCGAGGAGTTCGATCGGGGTGAGGCCGTGCCGCCGCTGGATGATGTCGCGCTCGGCCAGGCCCTGGAGCGCGTGCAGCCGGACCGGGACCCCGCGTTCACGCCCGACGCGTGCCGTCTCGGCGAGCAGTTCCTCCGTGAGGGTCTCGATCCGGCACGGCAGCAGGACGCCGGTGAGCAGCGGGTCGCCGAGCGCGTCGAGGTGGTCGAGGAAGCGGACGGCGTCGCGCATCCCGGCCAGGCCCTCCGCCTCGTCGAAGGCGACCTCGCGGGTGCCGTCCGGCAGGACGACGTTGACGCCCGAGCGGTAGGCGGGGCCGAGATAGCCGCGCAGCCCGATCCGCCGGGAGGCGTCCGCCATCGCGACGAGTTCGTCGTACGGCTCGGCCCAGCGGCTGTGCACCTCGGAGGCGATCGGCATGAACGTGGTGATGCCGTGCAGCGCGAGCTGCGCCAGGGCGTACGTGCGGATGGTCGCCCGCTCGCCGGGCGTGAACACGTCGTGGCGGCGCTGGGCGAAGTAGTCCAGGGACCATTGCAGGCCCTTGGCCCGGTCCGGGCCCGCCCAGGAGTCCAGGACGAGGTGGTCGACGTCGGTGAGCGCGTCGAGGTCGATGAGACCGGGCAGCACCAGGGACTCACCCAGATCACGCTCCGCGTCGACCGGGCCCTCGTGGCGCGGGCCGACGTAGACCACGCGGTCGTCCTCCCACACCACTTCGCCGTCGCGCAGCAGCGCGTGACCGCCGTCCTGGTGGGCGAGGATGTGCCGGGCGCGCCAGCGCGTGCGCATGTTGCCTCCTGTGATTCACGGGCCGTGCCTTCCTGATCGTACGAGTTGGTATACCGACGAGGGAAGGGCTGCCGGTCGCCTGATCGTCACCGAGGACCCGTCGCGGCGAAATGCCCCATTAAGAAACCCGATTGCGCTCATCGGTATACCAAAATCCGGTCACCCCTTTCGCGCCATCACTTTCTTGGTATACCGTCCCGCCAACCTTCCCCCGAACGCCGAATGGATCACGCGACGTGACGGATTCCCCTGTGCTGCCCGCCCGGCCGCCTTCCGGCGCCGACGCCGGCGGCGTGCCCAACTCCCCTGCTGCCGCGCCGAGTTCGGTGCCGCAGACGGTCGCCGCCCGCTCCCTGATCGGCACCGCATGGCTGCGCATCCGGCGCAGCAGGATCGCCCTCGCCGCGCTCGCCGTGGTGGTCCTCATGATCGCGTTCGCGGCGCTGGCCCCGCTGCTCAGCGCCCTTGAGGGCCAGGACCCGTACACCACCCGCACCAGCCCGGACGTCCTCGACGACTACGGGACCCCGGGGCTTCCGCTGCCCTACTACCGGTATCCCTCCGCCGACCACTGGCTCGGCGTCGAACCGGGACTGGGCCGCGACATCTTCGCCCGCATGGCGCACGGCGCCCAGGTCTCCCTGATCATCGCGCTGCTCGCCACCGCCGTCTCCGTCGTCCTCGGCACGCTGCTGGGCGCCGCCGCCGGCTACTTCGGCGGCAAGGTCGACATGGTGATCAGCCGGATCATGGACCTGTTCCTGGCCTTCCCGCACCTGCTGCTCGTGCTCTCGCTGACGCCGATCCTCCAGTCCCGGCTCGGAGACACGGCGCTGGGGGAGGGCAGCCTGCTGCCGATCGCCTCGCTCGTGATTATCCTCGGCTTCTTCGGCTGGGCCTATCTCGCCCGCGTCGTGCGCGGCCAGGTGCTGTCCATCCGCGAGCAGGAGTTCGTCGAGGCCGCCCGCTCCTACGGCGCCTCGCACCGCACGATCATCGTCAAGCAGATCGTGCCCAACGTGATGGGCGTCGTCCTCGTCTACGCCACGATGATGATCCCCACCAACATCACCGCCGAGGCGGCCCTCTCCTTCCTCGGCGTCGGCGTCAAGGACCCCACCCCCTCCTGGGGACAGATGCTCAACGCCGCCCAGGCCGGCAACTGGTACCTGACCGACCCCTGGTTCCTCGCCGTGCCCGCCGGCGCCCTCGTCCTCACGGTACTGGCCTTCAACCTGCTCGGCGACGCCGTCCGCGACGCCCTCGACCCCAAGTCCTCCCGTGGCTGACCCCGCCCACGCAACCCAGGAGCACCAGTGAATCGACGCACTGCGGCCGTGCTCGCCGTGACGGTGAGCGCCGGGCTGACCCTCACCGCCTGCGGCGGCCCGAAGCCCGCGCCCGGCTCGGGCTCCAACGCCCCCGCCGACGCCTTCGAGGCCGTCAAGGTCGGCGAGGACGACACGACCAGGGGCGGCAACGTCAACGTCCTGATGTCCACCGACTTCCAGACCCTCGACCCGGGCAACAGCAACTACGTCCAGACCGCCAACGTCGGCCAGCTCTACTACCGCACCCTCACCATGGCCAAGGAGGAGGCGGGCAAGCCCCCGAAGATCGTGCCCGACCTCGCCACCGACCTCGGCAAGGTCTCCAAGGACGGCCTCACCTGGACGTACACCCTGAAGAAGGGGCTGAAGTTCGAGGACGGCTCACCGATCACCGCGAAGGACGTCAAGTACGGCGTCGAGCGGACCTACGCCCGCGACGTGTACACGCAGGCGCCGCAGGAGCTGAACTCCGCGCTCTCCGACGACGGTTACAAGGGCCCGTACGCCAAGGGCTCCGCCGGTGACTTCAAGGGCATCGAGACGCCCGACGCCCGTACGGTCGTCTTCAAGCTGAAGCAGCCCTTCGCCGAGTTCCCCGCTCTCGTCTCCCGCTCCAACACCGCGCCCGTGCCCAAGGCCAAGGACACCAAGCTCGACTACACCAACCACCCGGTGTCCACGGGGCCGTACAAGATCGCGTCCTACGACCGCGGGCGCTCCATGAAGCTCGTGCGGAACAAGAACTGGAACCCGGCCACCGACCCGAACCGCACCGCCCTGCCGGACACCTTCACCTTCAGCCTCTCCACCGCGCAGTCGACCATCAGCCAGCAACTGATCGCCGACTCCGACCCCACCGCCCTCACCCTCGACAGCTCCGGCGGACTCCAGGCGTCCGACGCGGCGAAGCTCGACGAACCGCGGGTCGCGCGGCGCACCGCGTCCGGCCTGATCGGCTGCACCGACGTCCTCGACTTCAACACCGAGTCCGTCAAGGACCCGGTCGTCCGCGAGGCCATCGCGCTCGCCATCGACCGCAAGGCCATCCAACTCCAGTACGGCGGCGCCCGCTTCGGCAAGCTCACCCAGTCGTACATCAATCCCGACCAGCGCGGTTACGTCACCCAGCACACCGGACTCGACCCCGCGGGCCAGCCCCGGCTCGCGGCGGCGAAGAAGCTCCTCAAGGGTCGGGACTTTCCGAAGAAGCTCGTCTACGGGTACGCCGACGCCACGCCCCGCTACAAGAACATGGGCACCTCGCTCCAGCAGAACCTCAAGCAGCTCGGCATCGACCTCGAACTCCGCCCGATCCCGGCCGCGAACTACTACACGACGCTCGCCGGCTCCCACATGCCCGACATCGCCCGCAGCGGCTGGTGCGGCGGCGCCGACAGCGGCTCGGTGCGCACCACCATCGACCCCAACCTGGGCCCGAGCGTCGACGGCAAGAGCTTCGGCTTCTCCAACATCCCCCGCTACCACGACCCGGAGATCGCCCGCGCCATGTACGAACTGCGCGGCGAGAACGGCACCAGCGAGGAGCTCGGCCGCAAGTGGGCGAAGCTCTTCGACCGCGGGATGCAGGACTACCCGCTCGTCCCGCTGATCAGGAACGTCACCCGCAGCGTCGTGGGATCCGACATCCGCAACGCGCAAGTCGGTTACTTCTTCGGCTCCATCGACCTCTCGACCGTCTCGGTCGTGTCCAGGAAGGGGTGACCATGGCCGCCTTTCTGCTCCGGCGTCTCGGCGCCACCGTCGTCCTGCTGATCGTCATCAGCTTCGTCACCTTCACCCTCTTCCAGTTCGGGCCCGCCGACCCGGCGGCCGCCGCCTGCGGACAGGAGTGCACGCCCCAGCGCGTGGCCGAGGCGCGCGTCGCCCTCGGCATGGACAAGCCGTTCCTCACCCAGTACCTGACCTACATGTCCGGCCTCTTCCACGGGCGGACGGTCGGTGCCGCCGGTGCGCAGACGCTGTGCGAATGGCCCTGCTTCGGCAAGTCGTTCCAGACCAACGAGAACGTCACCGCCGTGCTGGAACGCGCCCTGCCGTACACGGTGTCCGTCGCCGTCGGCGCGATCGTGCTCTGGACGGTCGTCGGCGTCACCCTCGGCACGCTCGCCGCGCTCCGCAAGAACAAGCTCACCGACAAGCTGATCGTGGGCGGCGCCTCCATCGGCGTCTCGCTGCCGATCCCCGTCACCGGGCTGCTCCTGCTCCTGGTCTTCGTCTCGACGTTCGACCTGCTGCCGTTCACCACCAACGCCATCACGTCGCCGTTCGGACCGGCCGGGTTCGGCGGCTGGTTCCAGAACTACCTGCTGCCCTGGGTCGCGCTCGCCGTGCTGTTCAGCGCCCAGTACATCCGCGTCACCCGCAGCTCCATGCTGGAGACGTTCGGCGAGGACTTCATGCGCACCGCCCGCGCCAAGGGCCTGTCCAAGGCCGTGATGGTCGTCCGGCACGGCGCCCGCGCCGGACTCACCCCCGTCGTCACCATGCTCGGCCTCGACATCGGGCTGCTGCTCGGCGGCGCCGTCCTCACCGAGCAGATCTTCTCCGTCCCCGGCGTCGGCTTCACCGCCGTCCGCGCCGCGCAGGCCGGCGATCTGCCCGTCACCATGGCGATCACCCTGCTCGCCGCCTTCTTCATCATCGTCGCCAACGTCGTCGTCGACGCCGTCTACGCCGTCATCGACCCGCGAGTGAGGGCCGCCTGATGACCACCGCCACCGACCAGCCCCTGCTGCGCATACGGGACCTGCACGTCACCTTCCCCACCGACGACGGCCTCGTGCACGCCGTCAACGGCATGGACCTCACCCTGAACCGCGGCGAGACCCTCGGCATCGTCGGCGAGTCCGGCTCCGGCAAGACCGTCACCAGCCAGGCGCTGATGGGCCTGCTCAAGGAGACCCGCGCCGAGGTCACCGGCGAGATCCTGCTCGACGGCACCGACCTCAACTCCCTCTCCGAGGAACGGATGCGGGCCTGGCGCGGCAAGAAGATCGCCATGATCTTTCAGGACCCGCTCTCCGCGATGCACCCCTTCCACACCGTCGGCGCCCAGATCGCCGAGGCGTACCGGGTCCACAACCAGGTAACGCGGAAGGCCGCGTTCGACGTCGCCGTCGACATGCTGGGCCGCGTCGGCATCCCCGACCCCAGGCGGCGGGCCCGCGCCTTCCCGCACGAGTTCTCCGGCGGCATGCGCCAGCGCGCCATGATCGCCATGGCCCTGGTCTGCGAACCCGAACTGCTCATCGCCGACGAGCCGACCACCGCCCTCGACGTCACCGTCCAGGCGCAGATCCTCGACCTGCTCGGCGAACTCCAGCAGGAGACCGGTACCGCCGTCGTCCTCGTCACCCACGACCTCGGCGTCGTCGCCGAGGTCTGCCACCACGTCGCCGTCATGTACGGCGGCCAGTGCGTGGAGCGGGGCAGCGTCCGCGAACTCTTCCGCGACCCGCGCCACCCCTACACCCAGGGCCTGCTCGCCTCCATGCCCACGCTCGGCGACGACGGCGAACGGCTGCGCCCCATCCCGGGCTTCCCGCCGTCGCTCCTCGCCCTGCCGGACGGCTGCCTCTTCGCCGACCGCTGCCCGCAGACCCACCGCGTGCCCGACGGACGCTGCCACGGCGAACGCCCGGAGTTCCGCACCGTCGGCACCGCCGACCACCCCTCCCGGTGCCACCTGGAGACCCTCACCGACACCGCGGAGGCCGTGCGATGACCACCACCGAGCAGCCGCCGCTCCTGGAGGCGCGCGGCCTCACCAAGCACTTCCGGGGCCGCGGCGGCCTCCTCGGCCGAGGAGGCGCCCCGGTCAAGGCCGTCGACGGCGTCAGCTTCTCCGTGGGCGCCGGGCAGACCCTCGGCATCGTCGGCGAGTCGGGCTGCGGCAAGTCCACCACCGGCCGGCTGCTGATGCGCCTGCTCGAACCGACCTCCGGCACCGTCCTGCTCGACGGCCGCGACGTCGGCTCGCTGAACCGCGCCGAGGCGCAGGAGTACCGCCGGCAGGTGCAGATGGTCTTCCAGAACCCGGCCTCCTCCCTCAACCCCCGGCAGACCGTCGGTGCCGCGATCGCCGCGCCGCTGCACGCCCAGGGCATCGAACCGCCCGGCGGCGTCAAGACCCGCGTACGGGAACTGATGGACCGGGTGGGCCTGCGCCCCGACCACTACAACCGCTTCCCGCACGAGTTCTCCGGCGGCCAGAAGCAGCGCGTCGGCATCGCCCGCGCGCTCGCCCTCGAACCCCGCCTGATCATCTGCGACGAGCCGGTCTCGGCCCTCGACGTCTCCGTCCAGGCGCAGGTCGTCAACCTCCTCCAGGACATCCAGGCCGACACCGGCGTCGCGTACCTCTTCATCGCCCACGACCTGTCCGTCGTACGGCACTTCGCCGACCGCGTCGCCGTCATGTACCTCGGCAAGGTCATGGAGAGCGGGGCCACCCGGGACGTCTTCGACCACCCCCGCCACCCCTACACCCGCGCCCTGCTCTCCGCCGTCCCGCAGCCCGACCCGGACGCCGACCGGGGCCGCAGGATCCGGCTCACCGGCGACCTGCCCACCCCGGCGAACCCCCCGTCCGGCTGCGTGTTCCGCACCCGGTGCCCGCTGCGCCCCACCCTCGGCGAGGCCGAGCAGGCGCGCTGCGCCGGGGAGATCCCGCCCGTGCCGGACGACGAAGGGCCCGCCTGCCACTTCGCCGACCGGGCCGTAGCGGCCCACTGAGCCTTCCGACCCGCCAACGCATCACCGAAGTAAGGAAGTTGCACCACATGCTCATCCGTGACGTCCGCCCCTGGGGCGGCGAGCGCAGCGACGTGACCGTCGACGGCACCCGCATCACCGCCATCCGCCCGCACGACCCGGCGGCCGCGCCCGCCGCGGACGCCGTCGAGGGCCGCGGCCGGCTGCTCCTGCCGTCCTTCAGCGACGTCCACGTCCACCTGGACTCCACCCGCATCGGCCTGCCGTTCCGCCCGCACACCGGCGGGCCCGGCGTCTGGACGATGATGATGAACGACCGCGAGAACTGGCGCGACGCCGAGATCGCCCTGCCCGAGCGGGTCGCCGGCACCCTGGAGCGCATGATCGCCCGCGGTACGACGCGGGTGCGCACGTACGCGCAGGTCGACGTCGACTGCAAGCTGGAGAAGTTCGAGGCGGTCGTCGCCGCCAAGGAGAAGTACGGGCATCTCGCCGACGTCCAGATCATGACGTTCCCGCAGGCCGGCATCCTGCTGGAGCCCGGCACCGCCGACTACCTGGAGGCCTCGCTCAAGGCGGGCGCCGACGTGATGGGCGGCATCGACCCCTGCACCCTGGACCGCGACCCCAAGGGCCACCTCGACGTGGTCTTCGGGCTCGCCGAGAAGTACGGCGTCGAGGTCGACATCCACCTGCACGAGCCCGGCGACCTCGGCGTGTTCTCCACCGACCTGATCCTGGAGCGGGTCCGCGCGCTCGGCATGCAGGGCAAGGTCACCATGTCGCACGCCTACGAGCTCGGTTCCGTGAACGAGGCGACCAGCCGCCGGCTCATCGAGGAGTTCGCCGAGCTGGACATCGCCATGGCGACCGTCGCCCCGGCCGCCCGCAACCAGCTCTCCCTCGTCGCGCTCACCGAGGCGGGCGTCCGCGTCGGCCTCGGCGAGGACGGGCAGCGCGACTACTGGAGCCCGTACGGCAACTGCGATCTGCTCGACCGCACCTGGCAGCTCGCCTTCACCAACAACTTCCGCCGCGACGAGCACATCGAGATGTGCCTGGCGGTGGCGAGCATGGGCGGCGCCGCCATCATGAGCCACGACGTGCCCCGGCTCACCGGGGTCGCCGACCGGCCGGGACTCGCCGTGGGCGACCGTGCCGACCTGCTGCTCGTCGACGGCGAGACGCCCAGCAGCGCCGTCATGGACCGCGGCACCGACCGCACCGTCCTGCACGACGGACGGGTCGTCGCGGACGGCCTCGAACTGGTCGACGCCGGCTGATCTCCTCGCGCCGCGACGCGGGCCGCCGTCCTTCGTGGGCGGCGGCCCGTCGCGTACGCCTATGTCCGTAATGTGTAACGACGCGTAACGTTCCGGCACGGTGTGTGTGGAGCGAACCGCTCCACGGGCACCCTTCCCCCGGCACCGGCACAACGACCGCGCACGTCAGGACGTGCGCACGACAACGGGGGAACCGATCATGCGTGTGAACCGCCAGAGCACCCGGAGAACACCGCGCCCCGGCCTGCGGGCCTGCGCCCTGGGCGCCGCCGTCGCGGCGGCCCTGACCCTGACCGCCTGCGACCAGAGCAGCGCCGACCCCAAGACCGCCCACACCGAGAGCCCCGCCACGAACGCCCCGGCGAGCCCGAGCGCAGCGAGCCCGTCCCCCTCGAAGAGCGCCTCCACCCCGGCGGCCGAGCCCACCGCGAGCACCACCACGCCCCGCGCGGCGAGTCCGGCCGGATGGAAGTACGCGCACCGGCAGACCCCGCCGACCGGCTCGGTCTGCGACCACGACGGCCAGGGCCCGTACGCGAAGATCGAGTCGGTCAGCTTCGGCGGCGAGAGCCCCACGCTCGTCGGCCTCGTCCTCGGCCACTACGACTGCGACGGTGCGAAGCCCCGCTTCGTGCCCTCCAGCGCGACCGGCGCCGCGACGGACGTGCTCGTCGACACGAACCACCTCAAGACGGTCGTCGGCGGCCGGATCGCGAGCCGGATGGGCACGAGGACGCCGGCCGCGAGCCCGTTCCTCGACGAGCTCGCGCGGATGCAGGACAAGGGTGAACTCAAGGGCGCCAAGGCCCCCGAGTTCTGGTTCCGCATCGACGCCCCCTCCGACGACGTGAACGCGATGCCCGACGACAACAGCCGGCTCATCTACCTGTACCAGCTCGTCGACGCCCACTGACCGGACGGTTGTGCGGCCCCGCCGATGCCTTCAGGATGCAGGCATGTCCGAGCCCACGGCGGCGGCCGCCGCAGCGTCGCAGTCCACGTCACCGTCCGTACTCGCCGCTCTGGTCGGCGCGTTGCGGGGCGGCACCATCGAAGTCGTCGATCTCACCGCGCTGTTGTCGCCCACCACACCTGTGCTGGAACTGCCGCCCGAGTTCGGGCAGACGGCCGTGTTCGAGCTGGAGGAGATCAGCCGCTACGACGACCGCGGGCCCGCCTGGTACTGGAACAACTTCCGTTCCGGCGAGCACACCGGCACCCACTTCGACGCCCCCAACCACTGGGTCACCGGCCGGGACCTCGCCGACATCGCCTCCGTCCCGGCCCGGCAGCTCGTCGCGCCCGCGGCGGTCCTCGACGTCACCGACGAGGTCGCCAAGGACCCGGACTTCCTCGTCGAGATCGCCCACATCGAAGCCTGGCAGGACCGGTACGGGCCGCTGCCCGACGGCGGCTGGCTGCTCGTGCGGACCGGATGGAGCAGCAGGTCGGCCGCGCAGGACACCTTCCTGAACGCCGACGAGACCGGCCCCCACACCCCGGGCCTCTCCGTGGAGTGCGCCCGCTGGGTCGCCGAACGGACGCCGGTGCTCGGGCTCGGCGTCGAGACCGTGGGCACCGACGCCGGGCGGGCGCACGGCTTCGACCCCGCGTTCCCCTGCCACTCGTACCTCATGGGCAGCGGCAAGTACGGGCTCACGCAGCTCCAGAACCTGGCCGAACTGCCGCCCACCGGCGCCGTGGTGATCGCCGGACCGCTGCCCATCGTCTCCGGCTCCGGGGCGCCCGCCCGGGTCCTCGCCCTCGTCGAGCGGCCGGGGCAGCCGTCGTGAACGTCGCCGAGGCGGTCGGCCGGGCCCTCGTCGCCGCCGGAGTCGGGCAGGTCTTCGGCGTCGTCGGCTCCGGCAACTTCCACGTCACCAACGCCATGGCGGCGGCCGGCGCCCGGTTCGTCGCCACCCGGCACGAGGGCGGCGCCGCCACCATGGCCGACGCGTACGCCCGGGTGAGCGGATCCGTGGCGGCGCTCAGCGTCCACCAGGGCTGCGGGCTCACCAACGCCCTCACCGGCATCGGCGAGGCGGCCAAGAGCCGCACCCCCCTGATCGTCGTCGCGGCGGAGGCCTCCCAGCCGCGCTCCAACTTCGCCGTCGACCAGACCGCGCTGGCCGAGGCGCTCGGCGCGCACAGCGCCCGCGTCACCGCGGCCGCCGACGCCGTCGCACAGACCCGCGCCGCCGTGCGCCTCGCCGTGCAGGAACGGCGGACCGTCGTGCTCAACCTGCCGCTCGACGTCCAGACCCAGGACGTCCCGGACGCGGAGACGGCCCTGGCCGCCGTCGCCCCGCCGGAGCCGCGCGCCGCCGTCGCACCCGCCACCGACGACATCGCCGCCCTCGCCGACGTCCTCGCACGCGCCGAACGCCCGGTGTTCATCGCCGGACGTGGCGCGCGCGGCCCCGGCGGCCGGGAAGCGCTCGAACTGCTCGCCGAACGCCGCGGCGCGCTGCTCGCCACCTCTGCGGTGGCCCGCGGCCTCTTCGTCGGCAACCCGTGGTCGCTCGACGTCTCCGGCGGCTTCGCCGCGCCGCTCGCCGCCGAACTCATCGAGGGTGCCGACGCGATCGTCGCCTGGGGCTGCTCCCTGACCATGTGGACCACCCGCCACGGCCGCCTCATCGGCCCCGACGCCGCCCTCGTCCAGGTCGACGACGAACCGGACGCGCTCGGCGGACAGCGCCCCGTCCACCTCGGCATCACCGGCGACGTCCGCCTGACCGCCGATGCCGTCAGGACCGCGCTCGGCGACGAGACCCGCACCGGCTACCGCACCCCGGCCACCGGCGACGCCCTCGCCACCCGGCTCCGCTGGCGCGACATCCCGTACGAGGATGAGTCCACCCGGGACCGCATCGACCCGCGCACCCTCAGCATCGCCCTCGACGACCTGCTCCCCGCCGAGCGCGTGATCGGCGTCGACTCCGGCAACTTCATGGGCCACCCGACCATGTACCTGTCCGTCCCCGACGAACAGGGCCTGTGCTTCACCCAGGCGTTCCAGTCCATCGGGCTCGGCCTCGCCACCACCGTCGGCGCCGCCCTGGCCCGCCCCGACCGGCTCCCGGTGGCCGCGCTCGGCGACGGCGGCGCCCTGATGAGTGCCGTCGAACTCGACACGGTGCGCCGCCTCGGCCTGCCCCTGGTGGTCGTCGTCTACAACGACGACGCGTACGGCGCCGAGGTGCACCACTTCGGCCCGCACGGATTCCCGCTCTCCACCGTCGAGTTCCCGCCCACCGACATCGCCGCCGTCGCGCGCGGCTACGGCTTCGAGGCGGTGACCGTCCGCGCCCCGGCCGACCTGAAGGCCGTGGCCGACTGGCTGGCGGGGCCGCGGACCGCACCGCTGCTCATCGACGCGAAGGTGGTCCGTGAGCACGGCTCGTGGTGGCTGGAGGAGGCGTTCCGCGGGCACTGACATCGGCGGTGCGGGACCTCAGGCCGCCAACTGCCCCTCCAGCGCCGCGAGGAGCCAGTCGTGGGCGCTGCCCGGCGTCGGCTCCGGGGCGCCGCCCGGCACGGTGGTCAGCTGGGCCACGAGCTCCCAGTAGTCGTCGAGCCGGGGATCGGCCGCGAGTCGCGGAGCGAGCCCGCGGCGGAAGTCCGGGGTGTCGCGGCAGCCCGCCACGCGCGCGTACGTCGCCACGAAGCAGTCAAGCGCCTCACCCGCGGCGGGCCCGGCGCCCGCCCGCATCGGTCGGGCCGCGAGGTCGTAGGCCTCGGCAAGACCGGCGTAGAGCAGCGCGGATTCCCGGGCGCCCGCCGAGCGGTGGGCGGCGGGCTGGGTGGGAGCGGTGCCGCCGCAGGGGCGGGACACCAGGGCGCACAGCCGGGCGAACGCGAGGACCTGCGCCGGGACCGGTGCGTCGGGCGGCTGCGGAACGGCCGCCTCCAGAAAGGCGGTCCGGGACGCGGCCGGCATCCGCGGCGGCAGCCACGCGCGCCAGAACCTGGCCAGCGGGTCCGTGCTGGGCGGCGTGCCCAGCGCGCCGACGAGCCGCAGCCGGTCCGCGCGCTCCTCCGGCGGAGAGGAGCGCACCAGATGCAGTGCGGCCTCCTGCCAGCGCAGCGCGCTGAGCCGTGAGCCGAGCGTGCGCAGCTGTTCCGCGACGGCGTCCTCCAACACGCCCTGCGCACCAGCCCGTTCGTCGACGATGCGGCGCACCTCGGGGACCGGCAGGCCGAGCCCGCGCAGCGAGCGGATGAGCCGCAGCCGGTCCAGCGCGTCCGGCGCGTACCGGCGGTGTCCGCCCGCACTGCGGGCACGCTCCGGCAGCAGCCCGCTGTCGGAGTAGAAGCGGACCGTCTTCACCGTGGTGCCCGCGTGCTCGGCGAGCTCACCGATGCTCCACAGGCCGTCGGAACCGGAACCCGGCGTCACTTGAACCTCCCTCTGGGGGAGTTCCTAACGTACCCGCGAACGCGGCCCGGCGACGGACCGGACCGCGAGGACGACAGGTCCGAGGAGCGTGCGGAATGACGGAATTCGTGCTGGTACCAGGGCTGTTCACCGGGCCGCACGTGTGGCGGGAGACGGCCGCGCGACTGGAGGCCGAGGGCGCGCGGGCGCACCTCGTGGACCTGCCGGGACGGCGGGCGGGCACCGACGTGGCGGCGGACGTCGCCCTGGTCGTCGAGACCGTCGACGCGATCGACGCGGCCACCGAGGGCGACGGCCCGGAGATCGTGCTCGTCGGCCACGACTACGGCGTGCATCCCGCGGTCGGCGCCGCGGACCGGCGACCGGGACGCGTCGCCAGGATCGTGTACGTGGACACGGCCCCGGTGCGCGACGGCGTACCCGCGCTGGCCGGCCTGCCCGACCAGGAGCTGCGCGAGCGGCTGGCCGCCGCCGGGGACACCGACGGGGTGCTCGACCCGCCCGCGCGGGACGCGTGGCCACGCTGGGGGAGCACCGCCGGCGTGCCCGAAGCGGCCCTCGACCGGCTCGCCGACCTCGCCGCGCCGCAGCCCCTCGGCACCCTGCTGCGGCCGCTCCGGCTGACCGGCGCGGAGCTGCCGCCGACCACCGGAGTGCTGTGCGCGGAGAGCGGCGCGACCCTCGCGACCGTCCGCATGCTGCTGAGCTTCGGCGACCCCATGATGAAGGCCCTGGCCACGACCGGGACCACCTTCTTCGAACTGCCCACCGGACACTGGCCGATGCTGTCCTGCCCCGACCGGCTCGCCGAGGTGCTGCTCGCCGCGGCCGCCGGGGAGGGGGAGAGCCTCGTGGACACCACCGACGCGTGCACGCCGACGGCGGGTTACCTCAAGCCCTTCCTCCTGGACGTCACCGAGCGGCCCCGCGAGCGGCGCGGCAGCATCGACCTGTACGTCCCCGAAGGCGCCGGGGAGACGCCGCGGCCCGCGATCGTGTTCGTGCACGGCGGGCCGGTGCCCGAGGGCGCGGAGCCGACGCCGCGCGACTGGCCGACCCTCGTCGGGTACGCCCGCTACGCCGCCGACGAGGGAGTGGTCGGCGTGACGCTCGACCACCGGCTGCACGCGGTGACCGCCTATCCGACGGCAGCGGCGGACCTGGAGGCCGCGGTCGCCGAGGTGCGGGCTGATCCGCGGGTGGACGCGGACCGGATCGCCCTGTGGTTCCTCTCGGGCAGCGGCCCGCTGACCGCGCCCTGGCTCGGTGCGCGACCGCCGTGGCTGCGCTGCCTGGCCGCCAACTACCCGATCATGGCTCCGCTGCCGGGCTGGGGCGTGAACGACGCCCGGTTCCGGCCGGCCGAGGTGGTGGCGCGGGGCGGCACACCGCCGTTCGTCCTCGTCCGGGCCGGCCGGGAGACGTCCGCGATCGCCGCGACCGTCGCCGAGTTCCTCGCGGCGGCCGAGGAGGGCGGCGCGCCGGTCGAGGTCGTCGACGTACCGGACGCGCCGCACGGATTCGAGGGGCTCGACCACTCCGACAGCGCCCGGGACGCGGTGCGGGAGGCGATGCGGCGCGTCCTCGGGCGGCTCACCGCGCCGCACTAAAGGGTGTTGCAGAAGGCTCAGGCCGCAACACCCCGCCCATACAGACAAAATGCCCCGCCCTGAGCCTTCTGCAACACCCTTTAGGGTGCGGGCATGGATCAGCACGCACTGCGCGCCGCCGTCGACGAGGCGTTCGCCGACACCGGCGCCGGCACCCCCGCCTGGGCCGACCCGCATCCCGGCCGGGCCCCGCTCGACGAGGAGTACTCGCGCTGCCTCGACCCCGGCAAGTACCGCATCCTCGCCGCCCGCGCCGACGCCTGGACGCGGGTGCTGTGCGGGCTCGGCCTGGCGACGGCGGAACCGGTCGGCGACCCGGCGGGGCTGTGGCGGCGCACCCCCGAGCTGCCGATGAGCGAGTCCGTCCTGCTGCGGCCGGTCCGGGCGGACGCCGTTCCCCTGGTCTTCGGCTTCGGCGCCGTCGACGACGTGCCGCGCACCGTGGTCGCGGTCGGGGCGGGTGCGCCCGCGGTGCCGGTGGAGCAGGTCCCGGACTGCGGCTGCGACGCGTGCGACGACGGCTCGGAAGGCATCCTCGAACTGCTCGACGACGCGGTCGTCGCCGTGGTCACCGGCACCTTCGCGCACATCGACGCCGGACCGGGCCAGGTGATCGTCGACACCGGCGAACGTCGGTCGGCCGGCAACTGGCCCGCGTTCGCCGAGTCGCCCGAGGCGGCCCTGGACGCGGCCCGGGCCGGACGCTCGCCCCACCAGGTGGTGAGCGGACCGGCGTGGGGCTGAGGCGACCTCAGCAGACGCCCGGCTCCTCGGGAGGGCCGTCCCCGGCCAGCAGGATGGCGGCCGTCCCGGTCAGCCGCAGGACGCGAAGGACCGGCCGCGTGACGGACACGATCCGCAGACTGCCGCCGGCGCGCGCGGCGTTCCGGTGGTTGCGGACCAGGAGGTTCACCCCGGTCGAGTCGGTGAACGGCACCTCGGCCAGATCGAGTTCGCAGCAGCGCGCGTGGAACGGCGTCAGCGCCCGGTCGAGCCGGGGGCCGGTGCGTAAGTCGAGTTCGCCGCGGACGCGGAACAGTACGGTGTCGCCCGTGTCGACGACATCGATCACGAGCGACGGCGGAGTGGTCGCGTTCACCTCGGCGCCCCCTGGTGTCCGTGGGAGCAGTGAGGGAACTGCCCCCGGCATGTTCTTTTCGGCACGTCCCATAGAAGCACCGGTGGGCCCGACTGCCGCCCCGCGGGACACAGTTCGGGCCCATGACATGCCAACGACCCGTACGGGCGATCGGTCACGCCGAATCTGTTCGACTCCGGTGTCGGGCAGGTCAGTCCTGTGCGCCGTAGGCGGCGGCGATCTCCTGCGAGCCGGCCCAGCGGCTGTACGTCGGCCCCTGGGGCCACCCGTCGGGAGAGTCCTGCCAGACCTCCTGACGCCCGTACGGCAGGACGTCCACCAGCGGGAACAGATGGCTGAGCTGCTCGGTGCCGCGGCCGTCCGTGTGCCAGGTCCGGTACACGGTGTCGCCGTCGCGCAGGAACACGTTCACCGCGAAGCCGCCGTTCGGCGGGGCGCCCACGTCGGCGCCGAAGGAGCTGTCGGCGGTGGAGTACCAGTCCATCCTGTTCCCGACCTTGCGCCGATACGCGAGCGCCTCGTCGATCGGGCCCTGCGTGACGATCACGAAGCGGGCGTCGAACTTCTCCAGGCCGAGGAGCCGGGTGAACTGGGAGGTGAACCCGGTGCAGCCGCCGCACTGCCACTCGGCGCCCTCGTGCCACATGTGGTTGTAGACGATGAGCTGCGGATGCTCGCCGAAGATCTCGGCGAGCCGCACCGGACCGTCCGCGCCCTCCAGGACGTAGTCCGGCATCTCGACCATCGGCAGCCGGCGGCGCTGCGCGGCGATCGCGTCGAGTTCGCGGGTGGCCGCCTTCTCCCGCACCCGCAGCGCCGCCAGCTCCTTCTCCCAGGTGGCGGCGTCGACGACGGGCGGCAGGGCGTGCTCGGTACTGGACATGGTGCCTCCGGGCGTGAGCGGAACTGTCTACCGGTGATGACTCCAGGACACCCCGGAACTCATCGGTGCGCAGGTCGGAGGCTGCCGGACCCGTGCGCTACGGGGTGTGGCCGGCCGGGACCCCCAGGGCGTACGTCTGGATCGCGGTGGCGGCGGCGCCGCGTGCCCAGTCGGTGAAGTCCGTGCGCCGGACGACGACGTCGAGCGGGCTCGCGTGCGGGCTGCGGTCTCGGCGCAGTGCAGCGTCGAAATGCGGGCGGCCGACGTCGGCGAGGCGGATGCCGTCGCCGCTGAGGACGATCCGGTCGGTCAGCGTCATGTTCCCGACGGCCGCGGTGAGCCGGCCGAGTGCCGCCGCCGCGTCGCCGACCGCGCGGGCCGCGACCGGGTCGCCCGCCGCGGCGAGATCGAGGCACGTGTCGTAGTCGACGTCGCGGCCCAGGCCGAGCGAGACCCGGTGACGGATCGCGGGGATCGTCAGCATGGCCTCGGCGCAGCCCTGATGACCCTCGGGGCAGAGCGGGCCCAGCGGGTCCAGCGGGTGATGGCCGAGCACGCCGATGGAGGCGTCCGGCCCCGACCGCATCCGGCCGTGCGCGACCAGGCCGTAACCGATCCCCTCGCCGACGGTCAGCAGGGCGAAGTCGTCGTACCCCTTGCCCGCGCCGAACCACTGCTCGGCGCGGGTGAGCGACAGCAGGTCGTTGTCGACGACGACCGGGCAGTCCAGGGCCGCCGCGCACGCCGGGCCCAGCGCGACGTCCCGCCAGCCGAGGTAGCGGGCGCTGCTCACCGTCGCGTGCTCCGTCACCCGGCCGCCCAGGCTGACGCCCGCCGCGGTCCACCGGCCGCCGTGCCCCGCTCCGAGTGTCCGCGCCAGCTCCGCCACCGCGGCGACGACGGACCCAGGGTCGCGGTCCGGCAGGGGGCGCCGCCCGTGCGCCAGGATCTCCGCGCGCATCGAGGTGACCACCCCGTAGGCCGTGTCCGCGGTGAGTTTCACCCCGAGGAAGTGGTGCGCGGCCGGCCGGATGTCGAGCGGCCGCGTCGGCCGCCCCGACTCCGGGTCGTGCTCGACCGGCATCTCCACCACCAGGCCGGAGGCGAGCAGCGGTTTCGTCAGCCGGGTCAGACTGCCCGCGGACAGCCGCAGCCGGCGCGCGAGTTCGCTGCGCGGCAACGGGCCGTCGAGCAGCACCGCGAGCGCCACATCACGCTCGGAACCGGTGAGCGGGGACCACGTCATGGGCCGGACTCCTCCCTTCGGCTGCCGTCAACTGGCCGACAGAGAGGCGACCTTAGCCTTTCGCTGCGAAAGCCACCAGAGGGGTTCATGGCGGAAATCCTCGCCGTGGGCCGGGTATTGACCGCCCGAGAGTATCGAGGCAAAACTCAAGAAGCCCGAACCGTACGACTGTCGCCCTCCAACCCCCGGGAGTTCTCCGTGACTGTGTCCGAGCCGGTCCAGCTGCGCGCCGCAGGCGTCGGTCTCGTCCTCGCCACGCCGCAGGGCGCGCCGGACGCCCTGCCGTCCGTCGTCCACTGGGGCGCGGACCTGGGCGACCTCGACGCGGCCGCGCTCACCCACCTGTGCCGGGCCCTCGAACCGGCCCCCGTGCCCAACGACCACGACGAGGTGGTCGCGCCCTCCCTCGCGCGCGAGCACGCCGCCGGCTGGCGCGGCCGGCCTGGGCTGACCGGGCACCGCGACGGCACCGCCTGGTCGCCCTGGTTCCGCCGCACGGGACTCGACGTCGACGACCGAGGGGCCCCGGGCCGGGGCGGCCGGGTCGTGGCCACCGGCGAGGACCCCGACGCCGGTCTCGTCCTGCGGCTCGAACTGGAGCTGACCGCCGAGGGGCTGGTCCGTCAGCGCGCCCGGCTCACCTCCACCGCGCCCGACGGCTTCTTCGTGCTCGACGCGCTCACCCCGACCGTGCCGCTGCCGCCCGTCGCGACCGAGCTGTTCGACCTGGCCGGACGCTGGGGACGCGAACGGGCCCCGCAGCGCATGCCGTTCACCGTCGGCGCGCACAGCAGGGAGAACCGCCGGGGCCGCACCGGACCGGACGCCCCGCTGATCCTCGCCGCGGGCACCCCCGGCTTCGGTTTCCGGCACGGCGAGGTGTGGGCGCTGCACGTCGCCTGGAGCGGCAACCACCGCGCGTACGCCGAACGCCTCTCCACCGGCGACGCGGTACTCGGCGGCGGCGAACTGCTGCTGCCCGGCGAGGTACGGCTCGCGCCCGGCGAGAGCCACACCACGCCCTGGGTGTACGCGGCGTACGGCGCCGACGGCCTCGACGACATCGCCGCCCGCTTCCACACCCACCTGCGCGCCCGGCGGCCCGAACTGCCGCCCCGGCCGGTCGTGATGAACACCTGGGAGGCCGTCTACTTCGACCAGGACCTCGACCGGCTGACCGAACTCGCCCGGGCCGGCGCCGAGGCGGGCGTCGAGCGGTTCGTGCTCGACGACGGGTGGTTCCGGCACCGCAGGCACGACCGTGCAGGGCTCGGCGACTGGTACGTCGACGAAGGCGTCTGGCCCAAGGGGCTCGGCCCGCTGATCTCCACGGTGCACGGACTCGGGATGGAGTTCGGCCTGTGGGTGGAGCCGGAGATGGTCAACCCCGACTCCGACCTGGCCCGCGCCCACCCCGACTGGCTGCTCGCCACCGGCGGCCGCCGGCCCCTCGCCTCCCGCCACCAGCAGGTCCTCGATCTCGCGGTCCCCGGCGCGTACACGTACATCCTCGACCGCCTCGACGCGCTGCTCACCGAGTACGACATCGCGTACCTGAAGTGGGACCACAACCGCGACCTCCTCGACGCCGGGCACGGGCCGCACGGCACCCCTTCGGTGCACGCGCAGACCCACGCCGTCTACCGCCTCCTCGACACGCTCCGCGCCCGCCACCCCCGCGTCGAGATCGAGTCCTGCTCGTCCGGCGGTCTCCGCGTCGACCTCGGCATCCTCGAACGCACCGACCGGGTGTGGGCCAGCGACTGCATCGACCCCCTGGAGCGGCAGCAGATCCAGCGCTGGACGGCCCAGCTGCTGCCGCCGGAACTCGTCGGCGCCCACGTCGGCGCGCCCCGCTCGCACACCACGGGCCGCACGCACGACCTCTCCTTCCGGGCCGGAACCGCCCTGTTCGGCTCCTTCGGCATCGAATGGGACCTCACCACCGCCACCCCCGAGGAGCGCGCGGAACTCGCCCGATGGGTCGCGCTGTACAAGGAACTGCGGCCGCTGCTGCACGGCGGCACCACCGTCCGCGACGACGCCCACGACCCCGCGCTTGCCGTCCACGGAGTCGTCGCCCCCGACCGGCGCGACGCCCTGTTCGCGCTGGTGCAGCTCGACGCGCCGCTGACCTCGGTGCCGAGCACCGTCCGGCTGCCGGGCCTGGCCGACGATCTGACGTACCGGGTGAGCGTGCAGGAGCCCGGCGACACCCCCGCCCTGCGCCAGGGACAGCCGACCCCGTGGACCACCGAACCCCTCGTCCTCGGCGGCGCCGCCCTGGCCCGGGTGGGCGTCCGCGCCCCCGCCCTCCACCCCGAACAACTCCTCCTCGTACGGGTCCAGGCCCGCTGACCGGTCCGATCTGCCTGCATCACGCAACCATCTGCCGTCCTCGCGCGTCCCACAGTGACGGCGTACTGGTCTAAACCATGGGGGCGTGTGGTGCGAGGGCGCAGGTCTGTGTCGGCGCGGTGGATACGAAGACGGGCGGCGTTCCTGAGCGTGCTGCTCGGGGTGGCGGTGGCGCTGTCCGTCGGCGGTGCCGCCGGCTACACGTACTGGCGGCACAGCGACGCCCGTACCGCCGCCCGCTGCGCTCACGCGGGGCGCGAGGCGGTGCGGGCGAACGGCCCGTCCGGCACGGTCCCCTCGGCCGGTCCCGGCACCTTCGCCGCGGCGCACTCCGACGGCCCGCCGGTGGGGGACGGAACCCGGCTGCGGCGCTACCAGGTGCAGGTCGAGGACGGCTCCGGCATCGCGGCCGACGCGGCCGCGCGGGAGATCTCCGGCGTCCTGGGCGACCCCCGGGGCTGGGGCAGCGACGGCGTCGACGCGTTCCAGCTGGTGAGTTCGGGCCCGCGGGACTTCGTCATAAAGATCGCCACACCGCGGACCGTCGACTGCCTCTGCGGCTCGGCGGGCCTGTACACGCACGGCGAGGTCAACTGCAGCGTCGGCCGGACCGTCGTGGTCAATCTGCGCCGCTGGCTGCTCGGTTCACCCGAGTTCGACGGTCCCATCGAGGAGTACCGGGCGCTCATCGTCAACCACGAGGTCGGCCACCGCATCGGCCGCGGCCATGAGACCTGCCCCGGGCCCGGCAGTCCCGCGCCCGTGATGATGCAGCAGATCAAGGGCCTGAAGGGGTGCGTCGCCAACGCCTGGCCCTACGACGCCCACGGCCGCTACCTGGGCGGACCGCCCGTGCCGTAGCGGTACGGCCGTGAAGACACCGTGCCGGGCAGGCATAGATCGCCGGAGGTCCGCGCGTCCATAGGGGAGTCAAGAAACGGGAGGGCCCATGGACCCGCAAGACCACGAGAGATTCCGGGAGTTCGTCGACTCCCGCTGGGGTGCACTGCTCCGGGTGGCGAACCTGCTCACCGGCGGCGACCAGCACGAGGCCGAGGACCTCGTGCAGACCGCCCTGATGAAGGCGCTCGACCGCTGGCGGCACGTGGAGGACCCCGAGCGCTATGTGCGCAAGGTGATGTACCGCCACCAGGTCAGCCGGTGGCGGCTGCGCAGGCCGCACCGCGAGCCGACGTTCGCCGCCCCGCCGGAGGGCCTCGGCGTGGCCGATGGCACCTCCGCCGCCGATCTGCGGATCGCCGTGGGCCAGGCCCTCGCCCGGCTCACCCCGCGCCAGCGCACCGTCCTCGTCCTGCGCTACTTCGAGGACCTGTCCGAGACCGAGGTCGCGAGCACCCTGGGCTGCTCGGTCGGCACCGTCCGCAGCACCACCCACCGGTCCCTGGCCCGACTGCGCGGCCTCGCACCGGAGTTGGCCACCCCCGCAGCAGCGACGATCGCCGTGCCGAACGGCAGCACCCCGAAGGGAGCCCACACATGAGCGCCGACCAGCTGGACCGCGCGATCCGGGACGTACTGCACGGCTTGACCCCCGACAACCCGGCCGCTCCCGCGGGCATCGCCGACCGCATCGTGCGCCGCAGACAGCGCAGGAACATCACGAGGGCGGCCGGCGCCGCCCTCGCCATCGCGGCCGTCACGGTCTCGGCCGTGCTCGTCACCGGCGGGGACACCCACCGGGGGACCCAGCCGCCCGCCTCCGGCACGAGCACCACCAGCAAGCTGCTCTGGCGGACCACGCTCCCCGGCGGCACCGACTGGCGGGCCTGCACCACCGGCCCGGCCACCGTCTACTGCCAGGGCGCCCGGTACGACGCCCTCGCCGTGGACGCCCGTACCGGAAAGATCACCTGGAAGACGCGCGCGGCATCGAACGACGGATCCTCGGCGATGGACCTGCCCGGTGTGCGGGACGGCATCTTCTACGGTTACGCCGATCACGCCCCCGGTACATCGGCCCCGGGGACCGATGTCGTCGCCCGTGACGTCACGAGCCACCATGTGCTCTGGCGGCACAAGGTGGCCGACGACAGCCGCGACCGGTTCTCCGCCGTGCTGTTCGACGGTGGCGTCCTCGCCAACACCCCCACCTTCAAGAAGGCCGCCGCCCTGGACGACAAGACGGGCCGCACGCTGTGGACGTACGCGTGGAAGCAGGCCGACTGCGATCAGATCGCGGTCGCCGGGGTCCCCTATCTGACGTGCTCGCCGGACAGCGAGAAGGCGCCGCAGCACAGCACCGTCGTCCGGCTCGACCCGGTGACGGGTGAGGCGCGGACGGTCGCGACCGTCAAGGGGCCGACCATGTACGTCGGCACGGACGGCCGGACCGTGCTGCTGGCGGGGAAGCCCGGAGGCGGCGGCTCGGGTCCTGTCACCGTGACTCGCGTCGACACCCGGTCGGGCGTCGTCACGCGGCACAAGGCCGCCCGCTACCCGGGGAGCGTGATCGCCGACGGCATCACCCTGGGGAGCAGGTACGGCGAGGGCGTCGCGAGCACGGCCGCCGACGGCCGCAACCTGTGGACACGCGATCTCGGCCTGACCCTGCGCAAGGATCCGCGCCTGTTCGACCAGCGGGAAGCGCCCTCCGACCCCGCGGTCGACCTCAAGGCGCGGGTGGCGTACTACCTCGACCCGTCCGGGAACCTCGTGGGCCTCGACCTGGACAGCGGATCGGTGCGCTGGCGCGGCCGCGTGCAGTTGCCGGAGACGGAGGTCAGCAGCGGGGTCGCGCCCGAGCTGATCCTGTACGGCCACAGCCTCGTGGGGCAGATCGGCGACCACCTGTTCCGGATCGAGCCCCGGCCGGGCTCCTGATCGGTCGAGGGGGCGGGCAAGGGGTGGATGGTCTTGGCACCGGAGAGGCTTTAGCTTAATCTGAACGAAAGTCCTCGCCGCAAAAGGGGCCTTGGCGCCGTAATTTCGAACAAGATGAGCGTTTGCCCGCCGTCGAGGCCCTGAGCGCCCGGCCATCCCACCCTGACTCACGATCGGAAAGACCAGTCATGTCCACACCCCAGTTGTCGCTCCAGCTGTACTCGGTGCGCGAGGCCCTCACGGTCGACGAGGACGGCACGCTCGGCCGTCTCGCGGCGACCGGACTGCGCAACGTCGAGGTGTTCGACTTCGTGAACCGGCCGCAGGAGCTCGCCGACGCGCTCGGCAGGCACGGCCTGAGCGCCCGCACCGGGCACGCCGGCATCGCCGCGGTCGGCCAGGAGCGGGACGCGCTGGAGCGGACCTTCGCCGCGGCCCGGACCCTCGGCCTGGAGACCGTCTACGAGCCGATGGTGCACGCCGACCGCTGGGCGGACGCGGAGCGGATCGACGAGACCGCGAAGCTGCTCAACGACGCCGCGGCGATCGCCGCCGACCACGGTCTGCGCGTCGGGTACCACAACCACTCCCAGGAGTTCACCCCCAGCGTCGACGGGCTGAGCGCCTACGAGTGGTTCGTGTCGCGCCTCGACGACACGGTGGACCTGGAACTGGACGTGTACTGGGCCTCGGCGGGCGGCAACGACGCGGTCGCGCTCCTCGGCCGGCTCGGCGACCGGGTCACCGCCCTGCACATCAAGGACGGCGCCGTCATCGACGACCCGTTCACCACGGGCGACCCGTTCGACATCGCGCAGACCCGGCAGGTATCCGCGGGACAGGGCGAGATCCCGGTCGACGCGGCGCTTGCCGCAGCCCCGAACGCGGCCTACGCGATCGTCGAGTTCGACGCGTACGCCGGTGACATCTTCGAGGGCATCGCCGGATCGGTCGCCCACCTCCGCGAGAAGGGGATCGTCTGATGGCGGCCGCCACGCCCCGCTCGGGCCCGGTCGGCGTCGGCATCATCGGCGCGGGCAACATCAGCGAGCAGTACCTCACCACCCTGACGCGGATCCCCGACGTCGACGTGGTCATCGTCGGTGACCTGATGGCCGACCGCGCCGAGGAGCAGGCCCGCAAGCACGGCGTCACGGCCTGGGGCACGGCGGAGGACGTCCTCGCCCACGACGGCGTCGAGATCGTCGTCAACCTCACCGTCCCCGCCGTGCACGCCGAGGTCAGCTCGGCGATCGTCGCCGCGGGCAAGCACGTGTGGTCCGAGAAGCCGATCGCCGTCGACCTGGCCTCCGCCCGCGCCCTGCTCGACCAGGCAGACGCGGCCGGACTGCGCGTCGGCGTCGCCCCGGACACCGCGCTCGGCCCGGGCGCCCAGACGGCGCGACGCGCCATCGAGCGCGGCGACATCGGCTCCGCCCTGTCGGCGTACACGATGTTCCAGACGCCGGGCCCCGACGCCTGGCACCCGAGCCCGGAGTTCCTCTTCGCCACCGGCGCCGGGCCGCTGTTCGACATGGGGCCCTACTACTTCACGACGCTGATCACCCTGTTCGGGTCCGTGACGCGGGTCTCCGCCGTGGCCTCCACCGGCCGCAAGGTCCGCACGATCCGGACCGGACCCCGCGCGGGCACCGAGTTCCCGGTCGAGGTCCCGACGCATGTCGCCGCCCTCGCCACCTTCGAGAGCGGGGCGGTCGCCCAGAGCGTCTTCAGCTTCGACTCGGCCCTCGTCCGCGCCGGCGTCGTGGAGATCAACGGCACCGAGGGCGCCCTCGTCGTGCCCGACCCCAACCGGTTCACCGGGGACGTGCGGATCACCCGCGGCACCGACGACGACGGCGCGCCCACGTGGGAGCCGGTCGAGCCGGTCGGCCTCGGCGAGGGCCGCGGACTCGGCGTGCTCGACATGGCCCGGTCCATCCGGTCCGGTACGCCGCACATCGCGACCGGCGACCTCGGCTTCCACGTCCTCGAGGTGCTCGTCGCCATCGACCGGGCCGCCGCCACCGGGGAGACCCAGCTCATCGAGAGCCGGGCCGGAGAGGTCAGGGCGGTGCCGCTGGACCGGGACCCGTTCGCGGCCACGCTCTGACCTGTCGTACGCCCGGCGGGTCAGCCGAGCAGCGTTCCGAGGGCGCGCCGGAGCACGGTGCGGTGCGACTCGGACGCGTACGAACGGCCGTCGTGGCCGAGCGCGTCGTACACGGTGAGGCCACCGCCGGGGCGGGTGTGCACCCACAGCAACGGGTGCCGCCCGCCCTCGTGTTCGTGCGCGAGCAGCACCCGCACGCGCGGGTCGTGGCGCAGGTGGGTGTAGCGCTCGTCGTCCAGCTCGAAGTCGTCGACGTCCGCGGTCACGGGGTGCCCGGCGTCGGTGACCAGGACGTGCGCGCGGCCGTACGGCGGATGCATCGTCGTGCCGCGCACCCAGGTGCCGCCGAGGCCCGACTCCCAGACCTCGTCGTCAGGGAAGCAGGTCGCCGAGGAGTGCACGGCCAGGACGGGCACCTCGCTCTCCAGCAGCCGGGCGAGTCCGGCGGCGGCCCCGGCGTCGGCGGGAACGGGCGAACCGTCCCGGGGCAGGCCGATGTTGACGACGACGAGGTCCGGCAGCGCCCCGGCGGCGAAGGACGCCAGCGCGGCGTCGATGTCCGTGGCCTGCTCCAGGACGACGCCCGCCTCCCGGGCCACGTCCGTCAGGCCCCGGTTGGTGTCGGCGAAGGGATGCCACGGGTCGGTGTAGCGGCCGACGCCGCCGAGCAGCAGCCCGCGGCGCGGGGCGGTGGGGGCGGGGGATGTGGTCATGCGCTCTTGTCCGTTCCTCCATCGGCGGGTGGCGGGGCCGCGCTCATTGTTCCGGAATCCGGCCGTCCCAGGGGCAGCACGTCGCGAGGTCGACGCTCTGCTCGCCGCCGCCGGGCCAGGAGACGGCGACGACGGTTCCCGAGACGGTCACCGCCGGTGGAGCGGCGGGACCGCTCGTGCGGGTCAGCGTGTGCAGGCTCACCAGGACGGTGTCGCCCGGTGGGACGGTCGCGGTGAGCGCGGGGGCGGCCGCGTACGGGCCCATGGCGTTCGCGTCCTCGTACGTGAACACCTCCGCGGCGTCGTACCCGTACAGCCCGACCACGCGCGCCGTGAGTCCCTGACGGTTCGTCACCGTCGCCTTGGATCGATCTACTTCAGTGGTGGGAGGTGCGTCGTCGGCGACGGCCCAGCCGCCTTCCCGCACGGTGCACCCGCCGGGGGAGCGGACGAGATGGGCGCGGACCTCGTACGCGTCGTGCGGCACCGTCACGGAGGTGATCGCACAGCCCGGCAGGGCCCGGCCGTCGCGCTGGGGCAGGTGCACGGAGGCCGCGACGGTGCCGTCGACGCGCACGGCCCGGAGGGGACCGCGGCGGCTCGCCCGGCCTTCGGCGTCCACGAGCGCCGGATGCGAGTCGACGCCGTCCGCCCACGCGGCGGCGGTGCCCGGAGCGGTGTGCGTGGAGTAGGCCAGTTTGGCGTAGTGCGGGTCGTCGGGGTCGGGCCTCGTCGGCTCGACCGGGAGCTCGCAGTGGTCGCTGCCGTGGTTGGCGAGGCGCAGGATGCCGTCGCGCTGCGTGGTGACCAGCCAGCCCACCGCCGGCCAGGCGTGCGTGCCGAACTCCCACTCGGTGGGCTGGGGTTGCTCCGTCTCCGTCCACACGGGCGCGTCCGGTCCGAGCGCAAGCCCGAGGAAGCCGATCCCGGCGAGGTACGCGGAGCCGAAACCGCTGTACGTCTGGGAGACCGGCTCGTACGGCCGGTACCAGCCGAGGTCGAGCGGCCGGTCGATGCCGACGCCGTGGGACACGAACCGGGCCAGGACACCGGAGGCGAGCCGCCGCGTCGCACCCGGCGCGAGCGGGTTCACCCCGGAGATCTCCGCGCACCACAACGAGGCGAGCGCGGCGGTGCGATAGCTGAGCGAACGCCCCACGTGCAGCATCGAGCCGTCGGGGGCGACCATGCGCGCGAACGATGTGACGAACGCGCCGAGACGTTCCAGATGACGGCTCCCCTCGGGGCTGTCCGTGCGGTCCGTCATCCGGTACCAGGCCCACAGATACGGGTGGATGGCCCAGGCGTTGTAGTAGTCGATCGCGTGCTCGGGGCCGTCGGTGTACCAGCCCTGCTCCAGGTACCAGGACTCCACACGGGCCACGTTCCTGGTCCCGATGCAGCCGCTGGTGTCCTCGCCCACCGAGCGCAGGAACGCCTCCGCCATGGCGGGGAACAACTGCCAGTTGTTGTGCCACACCTCCAGACGGGCGTGATGGCGCAGCCAGTCGGCGATTCGGCGCCGCTCCGGCGCGCTGAGCCGGTCCCACAGCCGCTCGCGGCTGATGTGCAGGCCGAACGCGATGTTGGCGGCCTCCACGATGGAGTTGGTGACGCCGCTGACGGGCGCCCGGCAGGTCACGCCGCGCGGCCAGGTCTCCGGCCCCTCGGGATCGGTGCCGGCCAGCAGGGCGCGGGCGTACCGTTCGGCGAGCGGCTCGGCGATCGCCGGTTCGGCGCCCGCGATCAGCGGGGCGGCCAGCAGGAAGGACCGGCCGACGGTCTCCATGCCCTCGCGCCGCACACCGTCGGCGGTGACCCGGCCGGGCAGCCGGGGCAGGGCGCCGCCCGGGCTGTCGTGGCGGCGGACGTGGTCGAGCCAGCGCAGCCCGGTCGCCTCCCAGTGGGCGCGGGTCCAGCCGGTGAGGGGTGAACGGTCCCGGTCGTCGGGCGGCGGCTCGAACGGGGGCAGGGCGTCGGTCATGTGCTCTCTTCCTGGTGCGCGCGGTGCGGTGCGTCGTGCGGAGTGACGGTCCCGGTGTGCGGGTCGACGCTCCAGCGGTCGTGCCAGTCGAGCCGGGCCCGGCCGCCGCCGATGCGCAGCGGCAGCCAGACGGGCGGCGATTGGGCCAGCCGGTCGGGCAGCCAGCGGTCGCCCACGTAGACGTGACTGGTCGCCTCGGTGCCGTGGACGGTCACGACCGTGCTGATCTGCGAGTCGTACGTCGCCGAACCCTCGGGCGCGAACAGCCGCCACGGCGACCAGGGGCCGGTCAGGGAGGGCGCGGTCGCGTACCGGTTGTCGTTGGTCGCCCAGCCGGTGAGGTCGGAGCCGAACAGGTAGTACAGGCCGTCAGCATGGACCAGGGCGGGCGACTCGTAGCCGTGCCGGCCGTGCTCGGCGCGCGTGGTGGAGACGAGGGAGTCGACGCCGAGCCAGTCGTCGGTGAGCCGGTAGATGTGCAGCCCGTGGTCGCGGTCCTCCGACAGGAGATGTCCGGCGTCGCCCTCGGCGTACACGCCGATGTCCCGGCTGAGCCGGCCCAGCGGCCGGGTACTGCCGTGGTACGTGTACGGACCCGCCGGGCGATCACTGCTGGCGAAGCCGACGCGGGCGTCCGAGTAGTCCGCCGAGTCGATGTGCAGGTACATGATGAAGCGGCCGCTCCTCGGGTGGCGCAGCACCTTGGGGCGTTCGACGACCCGGCCCGGAGCGAGGTCGCCCGTCCCGGCGGACAGCGCGTCACCCTCGTACCGCCACCTGGCGAGGTCGGGCGAGGAGTAGCAGGCGATCGCGGAGAACGTGCCGCCCGAGCGCTTGTCCTCGCCCCACCCCCAGAACCGGCCACCGGTGTGCAGGACGCCCGCGCCGTGCAGTTGGACGGGCCGGCCGTCCTGGTCGAGGAAGAGCCGGCCGGGATCGATCACCGTCATGCGGCACCGTCCCCGGTCGCGCGCCGGACGCGCAGCGTGTGGCGGCCCCGGGTGGCCGGGGCGCGCTGGACGAGGAGCGTGCGGTGGACGGCGTCGCCCCACGCGCCGCACAGCCTGGCGTCGTCCAGGGCGATCGTCTCCGTACGGATCTCGAACTCCGCCGTGTCGCAGTGCAGTTGTGCCTGACCCACACGCAGTCCGTTCGCCTCCACGACCGGCGGATCGGCGGTCATGAGGACCAGGGTCATCGTGCGGGGCGTGTCGAAGGCCCAGTCGTCGTGGACGAGGACCGTTGACTGTTCGCGGTCCAGTGCGACGACGCGTTCGCAGTGCGTCAGGCCCGCCGCCGGGGGATAGGCGGCGGCGAGGTCCATGCGCAGCCGCGCGGTGGCGCCGCTGTCCTCGAAGACGGTGCCGGTGGCGCGGAACTCCTTGCCGTGCGGCTGCTCCACACCGTCGGGCAGCGGCACGTTGTGCCAGGCGCTGCGCATCGTCCAGATCGTGTAGCGGGTGTGGGCCTGGAAGGTGTCGCGCCGGTACACGCCCACGCCGACGTCGATGAGGACGGGGGCGCCGTCCAGGGAGACGATGACGCCACCCGCGTCGTTGTGGTTGTGGCTGACGTCGTTGTGGCCGCCCTTCGCGGCGACGAACAGGCCGCTCGCGGAGCCCGCCCGCTCGCGCGCGACGGCGACCTCGGTGCCGGGCAGATAGCGCGACGCCGGCATCCCGGGTGCCAAGTCACCGCGCGTCGTCCAGCCGGGATCGCGCAGTTCGGCCAGGGTGCGGCGGAACAGCGGACCCAACTGGCCGTCGAAGCGCAGCGGATGCAGGGAACCCATCCAGCGGGCGTGCGCCGCGGCCGTGGTGTCGCCCACCCGCTCGGCGAAGCGGGCCAGCAGATGCCAGTTGGCGTTCTCCGGCAGCACGGGCGTGCCGTCGGAGTAGTTGACCTGGCTGCCCGGCCCGATCTGCATGTCGACGGGGAAACGCACCATGGCCGCGACCGGCGGCACCGCGAACGCGTCCAGCGCGCCGCCGGTGATCTCGCCGAGCAGGTCGAGTGCCTCGAAGAGCGTCGCACCGGCCCACCACCAGTAGGTGGCGCCCTCGTCGCAGCTGCCGTCGGCGTCGTACCCGGCACGGAAGCGGTCCAGGACCGCGAGCGCCCGGTCCACGGTCGCCTCGAGCCGCGCCCGGTCCGCTTCGACGACCGCGGCGCAGACCAGCACGTTGGAGACGATCCACGGCGCCCAGTTGTTCGGCGGGCCGTCGAGGCCGTGCCAGAAGTACGTCTCCCGCTCCCACGGGTCGAGGACGCGCCGCCGGATCTCGTGGTGGACGCGCCGCCTGATCCCGGGGAACAGCGCGTCGAGCCGGTCGCCCGCGAAGGCGTCGACGGCGGCGAGCAGGGCGCCGGTGGCCGCGTCGGCGAGGTCGAGGATGTCGCGGCCCGGCTCCGGCAGGAAGGGCCGCTCGCCCGACTCGGGCAGGGCGTAGTGCGAGGGCAGGCACCAGGCCGACAGCTCGCACAACCGCCATACGGCGTCGCCCAGTTCGACGGCGTCCTCGTCCCTGTCGTCGGCGGCGAGGAGCAGCGCGGCGGTGGCGGTGTGCCCGAGCAGGGCGTGTTCGCTGTTCTGGTGCGGGATCCGGTCGCCGTCCCGGCTGTAGGCGGCCCAGTCGCTGAGCCGCGGGACGTGTCGGGCGGCGAGATCCCGCCAGGCGGCCCGGGCCGCGGCGAGCTCGGTCCGGTCGCGGCCGGAGAGACGGGCCCAGGCGTCCCGGTCGGCGACGGGCGGCGCCGGTGTCCAGGAGCGGACGCGCAGCGCGGCCCGCGCCTTCGGGGTGAACGACTCGGCGAAGGAGAGCGCCGGTCCGGCGGCGCGCGGGCCGCTCACGACGCCGCGCTCTGCTTGTCGAGCTGCCGGGTGTACTCGTCGCGCGTGGCGTCGCCCACCGACGACTTCCACGAGGAGATCGCGGACTTGACGGCGCCCAGGTCGGCGCGGCCGAGTATGTAGCTGGTGAAGGTGTCGGTGAGGCTGGTCGTCGCCGAGGCGGACCGGGACGCCGTCTCCGAGTAAAGCCCCTGGACGGGATTCTGCACGAGCATGTCCTGCGAGGCGACCTGCCAGGCGTGGGAGCGGCGCAGCTGCTCGTCGATACGGATGGTGCTGGTGAGCACCTGCGGGCCCTCCGCGATGCGGAACAGGGTGGTGGGCTCGACCATGGTGCGGCCCGCCTTGGTGAGTTCGACGTCCCGGCCGTCGCGGCGGAAGTGCACGCCGTCCTGGCCGTTGCGGAGCTTGAAGTACTCCTGGGAGCCGTAGGGGGCGGCCAGGTAGTCGAGGACGGCGAGCTGTTCCTCGATCTTCTTCTTGTCCGCCTTCTTCATGGCGGTGAACCCGAAGCTGGACGGACCCTGGTAGTTGGCGCCCTTGCCGCCGTCGGCGCCGAAGGGCACCACCGCTCCCGTCACGACGCCCTTGGGCAAGGTGATGTCGAGGAGCGAGGAGATGCCGTCCATGTGCATGAGGACGGTGCCGTTGGCCACGTAGGTCTTGGCCCGCGAGTTCTCCAGGCTGGGGGTGTCGGGGTGGTAGTAGCCGGCGCCCCGGAGCTTCTTGATGTAGCTGATCGTGCGCAGCCACTCGTCGGTCTCGTACTTGTTGACGAGCTTGCCGCCCTTCAGCTTCCAGCCGTTGGGGACGCCGAACATCGCGGCGAAGAAGTCGAAGCCCCACTCGACGCTGCCGCCCCCGCCCTGTCCGCAGATCGCGTAGCGGTTGGCTCTCTCGCTGGTGACCTGCTTGCAGAGTTCGGTGAAGTCGGCCTCGTTCTTCGGCGCCGGTTCCTGTCCGGTCAGCTTCTCGATGAGGTCGGGGCGGCAGACCAGGATGCTGCCGAACGGCGGGCGCGGCTCCGGCACCCCGTAGATCCGGCCGTTGACGCGGGCACTGGCCCAGGACGCCTCGGAGAGGTTCGCGAGGTTGGGGTACTTCTTCACCTTGTCGCCGGACAGGTACGCGGAGAGGTCCTGGAACTTCGCCTGAAGCAGCTGCGGTCCGCCCTGCGGCGGGGCGAACGTCAGGAACTGCACCAGGTCCGGCAGATCACCGCCCGCCGTCATCGTCGCGAACTTCGAGGCGTACGAGTCACCGGGCACGAGCTGCATGTCGAACGAGGTGCCGACCTGCCCGGAGATGTACTTCAGGTACGAGTTGTTCGCGGGCGGCGGCGAGTAGTAGGTGACGACGAACGCGGAGAGCCGGCCGCCGGTGCCGGGCTTGCTCGCCACCGAGCGGAACAACTCGCTCTCGGCTGGCGCCCGGTAGTACACCGGCTGCACGGAGGCATTGCCCTTCAGGTCGGGCTTCGGCCCCTTGGTGATGGGCAGGTACGAGGGCAGCGCGGCGATGTCGCCGGAGGCGGCGGCGCCGGCACCCGAGCCGGAGCAGGCGGCGAGCAGCGGGCCGGTGCCGAGCGCGGCGATGCCGAGGGCCGTGCCCTTGAAGAGGTTGCGCCGGCTCAGGGCCGGGGCGGTAGGACGGTTCATCGTGCAGCTCCCTTGGTGAGGGCGGACGGAGAAGGCGTACTGAGGGGGGCTCAGCCCTTGACGGCGCCCGTGAGCACGCCCTTGGTGAGATGGCGCTGGACGAACGGGTAGGCGAGCAGGATCGGCACGACGGCGATCATCACCACGGCCATCTGGATCGACTGGGCGGGCGGCGCGGCGCTGTCCCCGCCGGTGTCGACGAGCGTCGAACCCTGCAACACGTAGGTGCGCAGCACGAGTTGGAGCGGCCACTTCGCGCTGTCGCTCAGATAGATCAGGGCGTTGAAGAAGGCGTTCCAGTAGCTGACCGCGTAGAACAGTCCGACGACGGCGATGACCGCGCGGGACAGCGGAATGCTGATCGTCCACAGCACGCGCCACTCACCGGCGCCGTCGATCTTCGCGCTGTCGATGAGTTCCTGGGGGATGCCCATCATGAATCCGCGGACGACGATCATGTTGAAGACGCTGAACGCGGTGGGCAGGATCAGCGCCCAGTAGTTGTCGAGCAGCCCGAGTTCCTTCACGACCAGGTAGAGCGGGATCAGGCCGGGGGCGAACAGGAACGTGACGAGGACGAACGTCAGCAGCGAGCGCTGGAAGAGGGCGCCGCGGCGGCTCAGCGCATGGGCGGCGAGGACGGTGGCGGACAGGCTGATGGCCGTACCGACGAGCGTGACCAGGGTGGAGACGACGATGGCGCGGGTGACGACGCCGCCCTCGAAGATCTGCGTGTAGGCGTCGAGGCTGAACGAGGTCGGCCACACGAGATAGCCGCCCGCCTCGGTGATGGAGTCGCCGTCGGAGACGCTCGTGGAGAACACGATCAGGAACGGGAACAGGACCAGGGCCAGGGCGAGGACGATCGCGAGCGCCTTGAGGGCGAGGGCGATCGGCTTGGGCTTGCCCTGCCAGGCGGGGCGGAGGACGGTGCTCATGAGCGGGAATACACTCCTTGCTCGCCGAGGCGGTGGGCGGTCTTGTTCGCCGCGAGGATGAGGAGGAATCCGACGGCGCCCTTGATCAGGCCGACGGCGATGCCGATGCTCCAGTTGCCGTCGATGACACCGTGGAAGTAGACGTAGGTGTCGAGGACTTCGGCCGCGTGCGCGCCCACGGCGCTGCGTTGCAGCAGGATCTGCTCGAACCCGACGTTGAGGGCTTCGCCGAGCCGCAGGATCAGCAGCATGATGATGATGGGCCGGATGCCGGGCAGGGTGATGTGCCAGAAGCGCTGCCAGGGGCCCGTGCCGTCGATGGCCGACGCCTCGTAGAGGGAGTCGTCGATCGCGGCGAGCGCGGCGAGGAAGATGATCGCTCCCCAGCCCGCGTCCTTCCACACGACCTGCGCGGTGAGCAGGAGTTTGAACGTGCCGGGGTCGGCCATCACGTTGACCGTGCCGACGTCGAGCTGGCGCAGCGTCTGGTTGAGGATGCCGCCCGAGCCGAGGGACTGCTGGAAGAAGCCGACCACGATGACCCAGGACAGGAAGTGCGGCAGATAGAGCACCGACTGGACGACGGTACGCAGCCAGGGCCAGGTCAGCGAGTGGATCAGCAGCGCCAGCGCGATCGGTATCGGGAAGTACAGCACCAGCTGCAGGAAGGTGATCTCGAACGTGTTGAGCGTCGCCTGCCAGAACGCCGGATCGGCGAACAGCACCCGGAAGTTGTCCAGGCCCACCCAGCGGCTCTGCCCGATCGGGATGTAGGGCTGGTAGTCCATGAACGCGACGACGTTGCCCACCAGCGGCAGATACACGAACAGCAGCAGCAGGACGACGGCGGGCGCCACCATGAGCAGCAGCGGCCGGTCCCGGCGCAGCCGCACCCAGAACGAGGCCTTGAGCGCGGCGGGTCGCCGGCTGCCCGGCGGCCCGCCGCCGTGGGCCACCGTCCCGGTGACGGACCTCGGTTTCTCGATCGTCGTGCCCATGCGGCTCCTTCGCACCCGACAGACATGACTCCGCACACGCACTTCAGCGGCGGAGAAGGAGTGGATCGGACCGACCGCCCGGACCCGTGCTGATCCTGAGTGGGCCTACGATGGCGGTCAAGTGTGAGCAACCATCCGAACATTAATCAAACATCGGGGGTAGTGATGCACCCGCATCCTCGGCACGAACGCATCCTGGCGGAGCTGCGCATCCACGGCTCGCTGTCGGTCACGGACTTCGCGCAGCGCGAGGAGATCTCCGCGATGACGGTCCGCCGCGACCTCGCGGAACTCTCCGAACTCGGCCTGCTGCGGCGGGTGCACGGCGGCGCGGTCACCGTCGAGACCGATCCCACCGGCGGCATCGCGGGACGTCCCGTGGCGCGTCCGAAGGCGCAGGACGGCAAGGCCCTGTTCACCTTCGGCCTCGTCGTGCCGGACCCCGGCTACTACTACCCGAACATCGTGGCCGGGGCCGTCGAGCGCACCACCGCGCTCGGCGGACGCGTGGTGCTGCGGGTGTCCCGCTACGACCCGGACCACGAACGCCGGCACGTCGAACGGCTCATCGCCGACGGGGTCGACGGCCTGCTCGTCACCACGACCGTCACCGACGCGTACGCGACGTTCGAACTCCTGGAGAGCGCCCCCATGCCGGTGGTGATGGTGGAGCGCGCCGTGGCCGAGGCACCCGTCGGGTACGCGCTGGAGTCGGTGCGCAGCGACCACGCCGCCGGAGCCGCCACCGCGGTGCGCCATCTCGCCGGTCTCGGGCACCGGCGCATCGGCGTCGCGACCTTCGTCACCCCCACCTCCGGCCACATACGCGCCGGATACGCACGCACCGTACGGCAGTTGGGACTCGCCACCGACGCGGCGGTCGAGGACATCGACGAGACCGGGGACGTGGCCGGGCAGACCGCCGCCTATTTGGAGCTGTGCCAGAAGACCGGCACCACCGCGGTGCTCGTGCACTCCGACCACTACGCGATCGACTTCGTCGCCACGGCGCTCGAACTCGGCGTCTCCATCCCCGGTGACCTCTCCGTCGTCGCCTACGACGACGAGGTGGCGCAGCTCGCCGCCGTGCCGCTGACCGCGGTGGCGCCGCCCAAGCACGACGTCGGCCGGTTCGCCGCCACCGCCTGCTTCGAACGCATCTCGGCGGCGGGCCAGACGCCCTTCGCCCAGCGGCACATCACCCTCGCCCCGACGCTCACCGTCCGCGAGTCGTCCGCGCCGCCGCGCTGAGCGGTGTGCGGTGTGCGGTGTGTGGTGTGTGGCAAGAACGGCTGCATGTTCGTTTCATGATCGATCGCTCTTCGAATCTTGACATCGAACATGGCGCGGAGCTGGCATGGACGGACCGCACACCGCCGGCACCCGGCCCCGCCGGCGCGGTCAACTCCCCGAAAGGCAGGACACCATGACGCCGCCCCCGAGGTCCGCGCCGCCCGCCGCCGGTCCCCGTCCGACCGTCCCCGTGGCGTTCGCCATGCCCGAGTCCACGTTCCGCCGGGTCTTCCGGCCCGACGACGTCGCCGCGCTGCACGGGTCGGGCACGGTCAAACTCCTCGCCGACCGGCCGCTCGACCCCGCCGACCCCGCGGACCAAGGCCTGCTCGCCCAGGCCGAGGTGCTGATCACCGGGTGGGGGACGGCGCCGCTCGACGCGGCCCGGCTCGACCTGCTGCCCAGCCTGCGCGGCCTCGTCCACTCCGCCGGCACGGTCCGTCCCGTCGTCGACGACGCGGTGTGGGCGCGGGGCATCGCCGTCACCTCCAGCGCCGCGGCGAACGCCGTGCCCGTCGCCGAGTACACCGTGGCGATGATCGTGCTCGCCGCGAAACGCGCCTTCACCGCCGCCGACCGACTGCGCGGCGGCGCCGGGTCCGTGGACCTGGAGGCGGACTGGCCCGACGTCGGCGCGCACGGCATCACCGTCGGTCTCGTGGGTGCCTCACGTGTCGGCCGCGCCGTCATCGAGCGGCTGCGCGCCTACGACGTCGACATCGTGGTCGCCGACCCGCACCTGGACGACCTGGAGGCGGCCCGGCTCGGTGTGCGCCACGTGGAGCTGCCCGAGCTGTTCGCGACGAGCGGCGTCGTCTCCCTGCACGCCCCGCTGCTGGCCGGCACCCGGCACATGATCGACCGCACCCTGATCGAACGCCTGCGGCCCGGGGCCACGTTCATCAACACCGCGCGCGGCGGCCTCGTCGACCAGGAGGCGCTGGCCGACCGTCTCGACCGGGGCGACATCGCCGCCGTCCTGGACGTCACCGACCCCGAACACCTGCCCGCCGACGCCCGGTTGCGCCACACCCCGCACACCTTCATCACCCCGCACATAGCGGGTTCCGTCGGCAACGAACTGGGACGCCTGGCGCACAACGCCGTCCGCGAGACGGTCGCGTTCACGACGACCGGCACCTTCCTGGACCCGATCACGCACCAGCAGTTCGCGATCCAGGCCTGATCCGGCCAGGACCCGGACCCGCGCCGGTCCGGATCAGGGGCGGAACCCGTCGATGGCGAGGTCCAGCAGACGCTGGGCCTGCGCCGCGCCCTCCGGGGTGTCCGGGGTCCGCCACAGACAGCTCAGCAGCATGATCACGTCGACCGGGTCGAGCCCGGGACGTACCTCGCCGGCCGCCACGCACGCGTCGAGCAGCCGGCCGACGGCCCCGCTGACCGGGGGCCAGGAGGCGCTGATGACCTCCTGGGCGGCAGCGGAGTGCAGCGCCTCGCCGAGGCCGTGCTTGATCCGCACATAGCCCGTCAGCGTGGTGAACCAGTCGCGCAGCGCCTCCAGCGGCGGCTGTGCGGCGAGCGTCTCGTCCACCGCGGCGACGAGTCGCTCGATGCCCTGCCAGTGGACCTCCAGGATCAGCGCCTCCCGCGTCGGGAAGTGCCGGTAGAGGGTCCCGGGCCCGACGCCCGCCCGCTTGGCGATCGAGTTGAGCGAGGCGTCCGGCGTCTCGGCGAGCACATCGTGCGCGACCTGGAGGATCAGCTCCCGGTTCTTGAGCGCGTCGGCGCGCTGCCGCGCGGCCTCGGGCATGGGTCCTCCTGCTGACGCCGGTCTCCGATTGCCAAGCGGAGAACTCTCCGTTACGGTCGAAGAGTCAATCGGAGACATCTCCGTTTACTGTTCGTTCCACCCTAGGAGCCCCCGTGCGCTACATCAAGCTGGGCCGGACCGGCCTGGACGTCTCCCCGGTCGCCATCGGTGCCATGACCTACGGACAGCCCGACCGCGGCCACCCCGTCTGGTCCCTCGACGAGGAGAGCAGCCGCCCCCTCATCAAGCACGCCCTGGAAGCGGGCATCAACTTCTTCGACACCGCCAACATGTACTCGTACGGCTCCAGCGAGGAGATCCTGGGCCGCGCCCTGAAGGACTACGCGAACCGCGACGACGTCGTCATCACGACCAAGGTCCGCCACACCATGCGCCCCGGCAGCCCGAACGGCGGCGGGCTGTCCCGCAAGGCGATCATGTCCGAGATCGACGCCAGCCTGCGCCGCCTGGGCACCGACCACGTCGACGTCTACATGATCCACCGCTTCGACGGCGCGACCCCGCTGGAGGAGACGCTGGAAGCCCTGCACGACGTGGTGAAGGCGGGCAAGGCCCGCTATCTCGGCGCCTCCTCCATGTACGCCTGGCAGTTCGCCAAGGCCCTCCACCTCCAGGAGCGGCACGGCTGGGCGCGCTTCGTCACCATGCAGGACCACTACAACCTGCTCGCCCGCGAGGAGGAGCGCGAGATGCTGCCGCTCTGCGCCGACGAGGGCGTCGCCACGATGGTGTGGAGCCCGCTGGCCCGCGGCCGGCTCGCCCGCCCCTTCGACCAGGCGCGGGCGGGGGAGCGCGCCGCCACCGACGGAGCCTTCGCCGACCTGCTCTACCGGGCCACCGCCGACAGCGACCGCCTCATCGTCGACGAGGTCGGGGCGATCGCCGAGGCGCACGGCGTGAGCCGCGCCCAGATCGCGCTGGCCTGGCTGCGCCGCAACCCGGTCGTCGCGGCGCCCCTGGTCGGCGCCCGCACGATCCAGCAGATCGACGACGCGGTGGCCTCGCTCGACCTCACCCTCACCGACGAGGAGGCCCGCCGTCTGGAGGCGCCGTACACGCCCCGGTACGACTTCCAGGGCGTGTCCGACGAGCGCGAGATGGACCGCATCAAGGCGAGCATCGCGGGCTACGCCAACCTCTGACGGCGCCCGGCGAGGGGTTCGGGTCAGGTGACGGTGACCCTGCCGACGACCAGCCAGCCGCCCACCGTCTCCTCCTGCGCCGCCAGGCGGATGCCCGGGGCGTTGCCCCGCGTGGTGTCGACGAGCGCGACGCCCCACCGGTAGGCGCCCTTGGCCACGGAGGCGAGCGAAGCCGTGAAACTGTGCGCGGCCGGGGCGTCCTTCAGCCAGGACCCCGGGTCCGTCGCGGTGTCGACGAAGACGTGCGCGGCCCGGCCGTCCGCGGTCAACAGGGCCACGGCGGGACGGTACTTGTGCCTCCACTGCGGCAGGTCGTTGGGCAGGTTCGCCCAGCCCAGGTTGGCCCACGTGTGGTCGATCCGGGCCGAGCCGCCCGTCGTGGCCGTCGCCGGGGCCGTCACGGACGTCGGCAGCAGCCGGTAGCCGGCCTCGGCGACGGTCCGCCGGACCAGGCCGAACGCCTCGGTGAACCACGACACGGTCTCGCCGACCCGGAGGTCCAGATTGCTCACGTGCCCTTCGGCCGAGTCGTCGAACTCGCCCTGCCGCACGTCACCCACGCTCTGGTAGCCGCGCGGGTCGTCCTGATAGCTGTGCTGCGTGGTGACCCAGCCGCCCTCCATCAGGATCGGCCGCTTGTAGCGCCACTTCGCCGCGTACGCGCGCTCCCAGTCGCCGTAATAGGTGGTCATGCCGAACGCGTCGTGACGCAGCGAGAACCCCTTGTCCACGGCTATGTCGAGCAGCCGCTCGCTGTCCGGGTCGGGCGCGCCCCAGTCCGACGGGGTGCCGATCAGGCGGTGGTAGTTGATGGCGAGCGGCACCTTGCGGAACGCGTCCGCGTACAGGTCCACCACCCAGCGCAGCACCGGTTCCCGGCTCGCGGCGTCGAGATACTTCAGGGAGTGCCCCTCGCCCCACTTGCCGAGCCCGTAGCCGTCGACGAAATCGACCCGCTCCGGATCGTCGAACTCGGCGCCGAAGGCCCGCACGAACGCGCCGAACTTCTCCTGGAACACCGGGTCGTCCGGGTACGGGGACCACAGCGTCCTGCTGCCCGACTGCGACTCGTAGCCGGCGGCCCCGGCCTCCCGGACGAAGGCGGGTGTGAAGTCGTACGCCTTGTCGCGGCTGTCGACGACGACCCGGAACGCCAGCTTCAGCCCGCGCTCGCGGGCCGTGGCCAGCGCCGCCTTGATCCTGTCGTCGGTGTCCCAGCCGTAGACGCCCTCCTCGGGCTCCAGGAGCGACCACGCGATCCGCAGATAGAAGGTCGACGCGTAGTCGGAGGCGCGGACGTCGCCCACGCCGGGCACGCCGATGGCGTCCCGGACCGACCAGAAGTCGTCCGGGAACGTCGTGTCGCCGTAGAGCACGAAACCGTTCAGCGGGTTGCGCAGCACGGTCGTGGTGTCGGCGGTGAACGACTTCGCCGCCAGGGCCGCCCCGTGGTGCCCGTGCCCCGCGCCGGCCCGCGCGCTCGCCGTCGGCACGGTGAGGGCGGAGGCCCCCGCCGCAAGCCCCAGCCCCAGTGCGCTCCGGCGGCTGAACCGTCGTGAAGATGAAGGGGACATACGTCTACTCCCTTGGTGAAGGCGCGTACGTGCCTTGTCGCACCGAAGACTCGGCCCGACGCGATGTGCGGGACAAGAGCGGATAGTCGACCGCACACAAGTCGCACATGGGCGCCCCGTCCCGAGGGTGCCGTCAGCGGTGCCCGGGCCGTTCCAGGGACACCTCCGGCAGCCTGCGGGCCAGCCGTGCGGGCAGCCACCACGCGCGCGTACCGAGCAGATGCAGGGCGGCGGGGACGATCAGACAGCGGATCACCACGGCGTCGAGCAGGATCGCCACGGCCAGGCCGAGACCGAACTGCTGGAGCATCCGGTCGTCGCCGAGGACGAAGGCCCCGAAGACGAACATCATGATCGCCGCGGCGGCCGTGATCACCTTGCCGGTCGAGGCGAGCCCTTCGCGCACGGCAAGGGAATGGTCCCCGGTCCGGATCCACTCCTCGTGGACGCGCGAGACGAGGAAGACCTCGTAGTCCATGGACAGCCCGAAGACGATCGCGAAGATCAGAGCGGGGACGAAGGCCTCGACCGGCCCCGGCTGCGCGCCGAACCAGCCGTGCTGGAAGACCAGGGTGATCACGCCGAGCGCGGCCGAGATGGACAGCAGGTTCAGGACCGCCGCCTTGACGGGGATCCAGAGGGACCGGAAGACGAGCAGGAGCAGCAGCGAGGACATGCCGACGACGACCGCGATGAACAGCGGCAGCCGCTCGGCGAGGGTCTCGGAGACGTCCTGGGAGGCGGCCGTGGCGCCGCCGACCAGGATCTCCGCGCCGGTCGCCCGCTCCAGGGGCGGGGCCACCGTGTCCCGCAGGCGATGGACGAGATCCACGGTCGCCTCGGCCTGGGGCGAGGTCGTCGGGTGGACGAGGACGGTGGACAGCGCGCCGTCCCCGGAGACCATCGCGGGCCCGGCCTGGGCGACACCGTCGGTGGCGGCGATCCGCGCCCGCACGGTCTCGCCCGCGTCCGCGTCGCCCTTCACCAGGACGACGAGCGGACCGTTGAAGCCGGGGCCGAACCCCTCGGCGAGCAGGTCGTACGCGTGCCGGGACGTGGTCTGAGCGGGGTCGTTCCCGGAGTCGGCGAAGCCGAGCCGCATGCCGAGGGCCGGTGCCGACAGGGCCAGGAGGGCGAGCAGGCCGACGAGGAGCGTAGGGAGCGGGCGCCGCTGCACGGCCCGCGCCATGGCGCGCCAGCGATCGCCTTCCCTCCGGCCCTTCCGGTCGGCCGTGGCCCGCTGCCCGAGCACATGGCGTCGGATGCGCCCGCCGAACAGGGCGAGCAGCGCGGGCAGCAGCACCAGGGAGGCCGCCATGGTGATGAGGACCGTGACGGCCACCGCGAGGGCGATGCCCTGGAGCGAGCCCAGCCCGAGGGCGACCAGGCCGAGCAGCGCGACGATGACGGTGCAGCCGGCGAAGAAGACCGTACGGCCGGCGGAGTCGAGGGCCCTGCGGCCCGCCTCGTCCGGCTCGGCACCGGCCAGCAGCTCCTGCCGGTAGCGGTAGAAGATCAGCAGGGCGTAGTCGACGCCGACACCGAGGCCGACGAGCATCAGGATCGGCGGGGTGAAGTCGGCGACGGTGAACACGTGCGAGGCCAGCGCGATCAGCCCGATGGCGCCGCCGACGGCGAACAGCGCGGTGATCAGCGGCAGCGACGCCGCCAGCACCGAGCCGAACAGCAGCACCAGGATGACCAGGGCGGCGACGATCCCGGCGAGTTCCGCCGTGGGCCCCGCCCTGTCCTCCGCGTTGCGCGCGGCCTCACCGCCCACCTCGACCTGGAGGTGCCCGGTGGCGATGCCCCGCGCCGTGTCGATGATCCGGGCGACGTCCTCCTTGGGGACCTCCTCGGTCTTGCCGTCCAGCGTGACGGAGGCGTAGGCGATCGTGCCGTCCTTCGACACGGCGGCGGTGTCGTCGAAGGGACCGCCCACCTCGGCGACCCCCGCGAGCTGCCGCACCTCGGCCAGCATCGGCTCGACCCGTGTCCGGTCGCCCCTGACACCCGCGGTGTCCTTGAGGACGATCTCGACGCTGTCGCCCGCCTGGTCGCTGCCGTGCCGCGTGAACAGGTCGGTGGCCCGCTGGGAATCGGTGCCCGGCAGCGAGAAGTCGTTCCGGTAGGCGGAGCCCGCGCCGGCCGAGCCCAGCGCGATGGCCGCCACGACGGCCACCCACAGCACGAGGGCGGCCCAGCGATGCCGCTGGGCCCACCCGGCGAGAGCGCCGAACCGGCCGACGGGAGCCGGGGAGGCGCCGCCGTGGGGCGGAGCCGGGACGGGAGGCGCGGCCGAGCCGCGAGGGGAAGACATGGTGCCTGCCTGGAGTCGTACGGGAGTCGAGTCGCCTCGATCCTGCGGGGCGGCACCGGGCGCGGGCATCGGCCCACGGCGGACACCCGCTCTGCACCGCCCGGGGGAGAGGCCCACGACGACGTACACCAGCGGATGTACGCACCTCGACATCACGTACACCCCTGGCAGGCACTGCTGCGCAAAACGGGACATCCCGTGCGGTCGCGCGCTCGACCGCAGGCAGAATGAAGCCATGCCCCACCTGGACCCCGCCCGCCTCCGCCTGCCCTCGGGCCCCCGTGCCGACCTGGCGCTCGCCGGGATCGTGCTGGTGCTCGTGGGGATCGCCGAGGGACAGCGCCTGGGCTCCGACCGGGACGCGACCGCGTCGGTGATCGCCTCCTGGCTGCTGGCGGCGGCCGTGTGCGGGGCGCTGCCGCTGCGCCGCCGCCATCCGTCGGCGGTCGGCTGGTGGACCGTCCTCGGCACGGGCCTCTACTACCTGCTGAGCACGGTCGACGGCCCCCTCGTCGTGATCCCGGTCGCCGTGCTCCACGCCCTGTCGGCGCGCGGCCGCGTCCGGGTCTCGGTCGCCCTGGCCGCGGTGATGGTCCTCGGCGTGGGCGCGGGCGTCCTCGCCGGAACCGGCGACGTGAACGGCACGGCGCTCTTCATGCTGACCGGCTGGCTGATCGCCGTGATCGCACTGGGCGCGATGCGCCACGGCCGTGTCGCGTACGCCGAGGAGGAGGCGCGGCTGCGCGCCACGCGGGAGCGGCTGCGCATCGCCCGTGAGCTGCACGACGTGATCGGCCACAACATGTCGATGATCCACGTCCAGGCGTCCTCCGCGCTGCACCGGATGCGGAAGGACCCCGCCGTGGCCGAGGAGGCGCTGACGGCGATCAAGCAGGGCAGCAAGGAGGGCCTGCGGGAACTGCGGGCGACGCTCGGCGTCCTGCGCCAGGTCGACGAGGAGGCGCCGACCGCGCCCGCGCCGGGCCTCTCCGGGATCGACGACCTGGTCACCTCGGCGGCCGGGACCGGCCTCGACGTGCGCGTCGAGCGCGCGGGAACCCCGCGCCCACTGCCCACCGCCGTGGACCTCGCCGCCTACCGCATCGTGCAGGAATCCCTCACCAACGCCGTCCGGCACAGCGGCGCCCGGCACGTCGTCGTCCGCGTCCACCACGGCGACCGGGAGCTGACGCTCGCCGTGGTGGACGACGGCCGGGGCGGGGCCCGCACGACCGGCAGCGGGATCGCGGGCATGACGGAGCGGGCCCGCGCCCTGGGCGGAACGCTGAGCGCCGGGCCCGAGGACGCGGGCGGGTTCGGCGTGCGGGCCCGGCTACCGTTCGCAGACCACCACGAGCCGATCGGCGGAGCAGCTGATGATCAGGATCCTGCTGGCGGATGACCAGCGCCTCGTGCGCGCGGGCATCCGCGGCATCCTCGACGACGAGGACGACCTGGCGGTGGTCGGCGAGGCCGCCGACGGACAGGCCGCCCTCGCCGCCTGCCGCGAACTGCTGCCCGACGTCGTGCTGATGGACATCCGCATGCCGGTCATGGACGGCCTCGAAGCCGCCCGCCGCATCGCCGACGACGCGCGCCTCGCGGCGGTCAAGGTGGTCATGCTGACCACCTTCGACCTCGACGAGTACGTGTACGGGGCGCTGCGCGCGGGTGCCACGGGGTTCCTGGTCAAGGACACCGAACCGGCGGAACTCCTGCACGCGGTCCGGGTCGCCGTGCGGGGCGACGCGCTGATCAGCCCCTCCGTCACCCGGCGGCTCATCGCCGAGTTCGCCGGCCGCCCGGACCACACACGGGAACCCGACCGCCGCCTCGACGCCCTGACCGGCCGCGAACGGGAGGTCACCCGGCTCATCGCCGCCGGCTGCACCAACGCCGAGATCGCCGAACGGCTGGTCGTCTCCCCGCTGACCGCGAAGACCCACGTCAGCCGCGTCATGGCCAAACTCGGCGCCCGGGACCGGTCCCAGGTCGTCGTCATGGCCTACGAGTACCGGCTGGTGCGCCCCGGCTGGCTCACGGACTGAACGCCGCCCGGAGCTGGACCGTTGGCCCGGTCGCGGCCGAAGGCCCGATCCCCGCGCTGGGCCATTGGTACAGGACTTTCGCCCTCTGTTGAACCATGAGCCACTGAACTGCTGCAATGGACGCGTCGATGGCGCTGCGGACCTGTGAGAGGTCTCCGCGGCGCCTTTCTCATGTGCGTACGGAACCGGCATCGAAAAGGGGCGGGACAACTTGCTGAAGAGGGCGTTCGTGGCACCGGACCCGGGGCGCGTCCGGCTGCGGTTCGCGAGCCGGGCCGTGCTGGGCATCGGGCTCGCCGTCGTGCTGTGCGGGGCGGTCGGACACTCGCTGCCGGGGGCCGTCACCGGGGGGCTCGCCGCCCTGCTCGCCCTGTTCACGGTCACCGACCCGACCGTGCGCGGCCAGGCGGTCACCACGGCGCTGCTCCCGGCCGTCGGACTGCCCGTGCTCGCCCTCGCCGCCCTGCTGCACGACCTGCCCCTCGCCCGGGACCTGGCGTTCCTCGGCGTCGTGGGCGCGGGCGTGTACGCCCGCCGTTGGGGCCCTCGCGGCCACTCGTTGGGCGTCTTCGGTTTCATGACCTTCTTCGCGGCCCAGTTCCTGCACATCGTGCCCGCCCGGCTCCCCGAGCTGTACGTGGCCGTGCTCCTGTCGCTCGGGGCGGCGGCCGCCGTCCGGTTCGGCCTCTGGTGCTACGAGCGGCGGCTGCCCGCCCCGGCCGCCGTCGCCGCGCCCACCGGCGGGACCGGCCTGCTGCGGATCACCACGCGGCAGGCCGTCCAGGCCACCGTGGGCGCGGGCTTCGCGCTCGCCGCGGGACAGCTGCTGTCGGACCAGCGCTGGTACTGGGCCGTCGGCGCCACCTGGTGGGTGTTCGTCGCCACGACCTCGCGCGGCGAGACGGTGGTGCGCGGCTTCCGCCGGTTCCTCGGGACGGTCCTCGGGATCGTCCTCGGCTTCGCCGTCGCCGTGCCGCTGCACCACGTACCGGTCGTCGCGGCCACCGTGATCGCCGTCAGCGTCTTCGGGATCTTCTACACCGCGCACGTCTCCTACACGTGGATGATGCTCGCGGTGACCGTGATGGCGAGCATGCTCTACGGGCTGCTCGGCGTCCTCGACCCGGCCCTGCTCGCGCTGCGCGTCGCCGAGACGGCGGTCGGCGCCCTGGGCGCGGCCCTCGCCGTCGTGCTGGTGCTGCCGGTGACCACGCACTCCGTCACCGAGGCCTGGGTCGAACGGGCGCTGCGCTGTGTGCACGCCTGCACCGCCGAGGCGGCCGCCCGGCTCGCGGGACACGACGCCGACCCGGCGCCCCGGGTGGCCGAACTGGAGGCCGTCCTCGGCCGCGTCCGACTCTCCCTCGCCCCGCTCGTGCACCCGCTCAGCCCGCTGCGCCGCCGCAAGGGCCGGGCCCGGCAGGTACTGGCCCTGCTCGACGCGTGCGCCCACGAGGTACGCGGCCTGGCCTCGGTCGCCGCCGACCCGGAGGCCTCGCACGACGCCCGGCTCGCCGCCGCCTGCGCCCGCGTGGAGAGCGCGGTCGAGGCGCTCACCGCCCCCGCCCGGCAGCCGCACGCCGTCGTGGCCGCGCCGCACACCGCCGACGCCGAGCTTCCCGTTCTCGCCCACCTGCACGCCCTGGAGCGGGCCCTCGTCGACCTCGCGGTACCACTGCGCCGGGCCGGGCGCGCCACCGTGGGCGCGTAGTCGCGGCCGCGCGCCGTCGAACAGTTCCGCACGCTCCCCGTACGTGCGTGACCGCCCGCCCGCCGGGCCCGCGGTGTGGTTGTCTCGCATCGGCCGAACCTCAGGGGGTGCGCCTTGCCGAGCAACCTGCGCAGCGACGAACCGTTCCAGGACGTGGAGGGCTGGCTCGCCGCGGCCCGCGGCCCCCACGACCGTGCGCGCCACGCCGCCCGCCGGGCCCCGACGACCGACACCGGGCGGGCCGCCGCCGCGTTCATCCGGCAGCACCACGCCGAGGAAGGCCTCGGCGACCCGGCCCGCCGCATCGCCGAGGCCGAGGCGGAACTCGCGGCCACGGGCACCTACACGCACACCCCGCGCGAACTCGAACACGGCGCCCGGCTCGCCTGGCGCAACGCCAACCGCTGCATAGGCCGCCTCTACTGGCGCTCCCTGCGCGTCCGCGACCTGCGCCACCTCGACTCCGCCGAGGCGATCGCCGCGGCCTGCGCCGACCACTTGCGGCAGGCCGCACCCGGCGGCCGTATCCGCCCCCTCATCACCGTCTTCGCCCCCGACCGGCCCGGCCGCCCCGGCCCGCGCATCTGGAACGACCAGCTCATCCGCTACGCCGGACACGTCCAGCGCGACGGCCACGTCATCGGCGACCCGCGCGCCGCGGGCCTCACCGCGTACGCACGGCAGCTCGGCTGGCGCGGCGCGGGCACCGCCTTCGACGTGCTGCCCCTCGTCGTCCAGGAGGCCCCGCACCGCAGACCCCGCCTCTTCCCCCTCCCTGGCGACGCGATCCTCGAAGTCCCCCTGGAGCACCCGGAGTTCACCTGGTGGGCGGGGCTCGGCCTGCGCTGGTACGCGGTCCCCGCGCTCGCCGGCATGTGCCTGGAGATCGGCGGCATCTGCTACGGCGCCGCGCCCTTCAACGGCTGGTACATGGGTACGGAGATCGGCGCCCGCAACCTCGCCGACACCGACCGCTACAACCTGCTGCCCCTTCTCGCCCACCGGCTCGGCCTCGACACCGCGACCGACCGCTCACTGTGGAAGGACCGCGCGCTCGTCGAACTCAACCGCTCGGTCCTGCACTCCTTCGACCGCGCGGGCGTCACCATCACCGACCACCACACCGAGTCCGTCCGCTTCCTCACCCACCTCGAACGCGAGGAGTCGCACGGCCGCACCGTCGGCGCCGACTGGTCGTGGATCGTCCCGCCCCTCTCCGGCTCGGCCACCCCCGTCTTCCACCGGACCTACGACGACGTGCGGTGCACACCCGCGTACGTCCACCATCCCGAGGCCCACGCACGGGCCCGCGGCGAGGACCCGGTCCCGGCCCAACACCGCCCTCCGCGCCGCGACCTGGTCTAGACCGACTGCTACCGTCGGCCGCACGGGCACCGGGCCCGCGGCCGAAAGGGGAAGCAGTGAGCGGCAGTCAGGCAGCACGGGCGTACATCGGGTCGTTCACGGCGGCCGGCGGCCCCGGCATCGTCACGGCGGAGCTGAACACCAGGGACGGCTCCCTGACCGTCCTCGACGCCACCGACGCCCTGCCCGACCCCTCCTACCTCGCCCTCGCCGACGGTCTCCTGTACGCGGTGAGCGAGACCAACGAGGGCGCCGTCGCCGCCTTCCGCACGGACACCACCCCGGTGCGGCTCGCCGCGCCGCCCGTCCCGGTGGACGGCGCGGGCCCCACCCACCTCGCCGTCCGCGACGGCCGGGTCCTCACCGCCAACTACAACTCCGGCAGCGTGACCTCGCTCCCGCTGCGCGCCGACGGCATCCCGGACGCGGCCGGGCGCGACGTGCTGCGCCACACCGGTTCCGGCCCGCACCCGCAGCGCCAGCAGGCCCCGCACGCCCACCAGGTCCTGCCCGACCCCAGCGGCCGCTGGGCCGTCAGCGTCGACCTCGGCACCGACTCGGTCCGCGTCTGCGCGCTCACCGACGGCCGGCTCACCCTCCACCACGAGACGGCCCTGCGCCCCGGCTCGGGCCCCCGCCACCTCGCCTTCCACCCCTCCGGCGCGTACGTGTACGTGCTCAACGAACTCACGCCCACCCTCACCGTCTGCCGCTGGGACGCCGCCGACGGCTCCCTCAAGCCGCTCACCGAACTGCTCGTCCTGCCCGGCGACAACACCAACGGGGATGCCTACCCGTCCGAGGTCGTCGTGGCCCCCGACGGCCGCTTCCTGTGGACGGCGACGCGAGGCGAGGACGTCATCTCGGTCTTCTCGCTGGACGCGACGGGCGAGAGCGCCACGCTCCTCACCACGGTTCCCAGCGGCGGCCACTGGCCCCGCGACCTCGCCATCGATCCCTCGGGCCGCTTCCTCTACGCGGCCAACGAACGCTCCGGCGACGTCACCTGGTTCACCGTGGCCCCGGAGACGGGCGTGCCGGTACGCGGCGGCTCGGTGCGGGTGCAGGCCGCGTCGTGCGTGGTGTTCGGCTAGGGCCTGTCCCGCGCGTCCGGCGGCTCGGCGACGCCCGTGAGGAAGCTCCCCGCGGCGGGCCGGACCTCGACGGACCAGCCGAGCGCGGCGAGTTGGTCGGTCAGCTCCCCGGGCCCGCGGAACACCTTCACGATGCGGTACGCGCTGCCGTCCCGCAGCCGCCGCAGGGCCGCGTGCCCGGACCCGTCGGCCACGAACTCCTCGTGCGCCGCCTCGGACGGCGCGTCGTCGACGAAGACGACCCGCCCGCCGGGCGCGAGCGACTCCCCGACGGACCGCCAGAACTCCGGGAACCGCTCGGGAAGCACATGGGACAGCCAGAACCCGAAGAAAACGGTGTCGTAGCGCCGCGGCGGCTCCCACGCGAACAGATCGGCCTGCACGAACTCCACGCCGGCCCCGCCGACCCGCTCCCGGGCGATGGCCAGCGTCTCCGCCGACGCGTCGACAGCCGTGACGGACACGGCCCGCTCGGCGAGCAGCGCGGTCCACTGCCCGGTCCCGCAGGCCAGCTCCAGCACCTCCCCTCGAATGGGCAACCCGTCGATCCCGGCCAGTAACTCCCGAAGGTCGGCCCGGGTCGCGTACGGAATGTCGTACTCGGGTGCGCGGGCACGGTAGTAGGCCATTTGCTCTGCCATGAGCGCTGAGTCGTCATGGGTCATGTCCACGACGGTACCGACGTGCTTGAAGCCCGTCCGGCGATTGAGGACGAGCCCGAAGGGCGACGATCGAGCCCGAAGGGCGAGCCGAAACAACGAAACGGGGCCCGAGCCAAGCCCGAGCCCCGCACGAAAGCTCCGGTCAGCCGCCGGAGGCAACCGGCTGAGGCGTGATCCCCAGCGCGGCGGTGTACTTGGCCAGCGCCAGCTTCCCCATCGCCGGATACGCCCCCAACGGCTCCGCGGCAGCACACCCGGCATCCTTGGCGGCAGCCTCCAGCACCGACGGGTCCAGCTCGGGCCCGATCAGATACGGCGACAGCGCCAACTGCTGCGACCCGGACCCGCGCAACTGCTCGGCGATCGCGGCGACCGACCCCTCGGCGTCGAGCGCGGCGGCCATCACCGGCACGGCGAGCCGCGCGGCGAGGAGCATGCCGGTGATCCCGGCGGCCTGCACGGCCTCCTCGCCGCCGACCGTCGCGAGGATGATCCCGTCGGCGGCCGTGGCCACGGTGAACAGCCGGGCACGGTCGGCGCGGGCGAGCCCGGCCTCCGACAGCCGCACGTGCAGCCCCTCGGCGAGCAGCGGGTGCGGGCCCAGCACATCGGTCAGCTCGGCGGCGACCCGGCTGTCGGCGATGCCCTGGCGGATCTGCCGGACCTGCGCGTTGTCCGGCCCGGCGAGCAGCGGCACGACGACGGCGACGGGGCCCTCGGGCTCCTTGATGCCCTCGGCCCCGGCGGCGAGCGCCTGCTCGTAACGGCTGCTGCGCTCCTTCGCGGCGTGCGCGAGCACGGACGCGAGGGAGGGGAACTCGGCGGAGACCGGGAAGTCGGTGACTTCACCCTCCACGAAAGCGACCCGCGCGTCCAGGCCGGGCAGCTCGGAGCGGGCGATGCTCACGACCTCGTCGGCGAGCATGCGCGTCGCGGCGCTGGGCGTGCCCGGCACCGCGAGAACGAGGGACGGTGCGCCCTCGGGGGCGGCCACGGGTTCCGGGCGGCGGTGCCGTCCGGGCTGTCGGGGTCGCGGCATTCGTACAGGCAGGCCGGAAGCAGGCCCTTGGGGGGAGCTCATGGCGCCGCATGCTACTGGCTCGACAGGCCCCGATGTTCGGTCAGGGCCCAGCTGAGCGGTATCCGTCCTTGATTGTCCGTTCAGTTACGGATGGGCGGTTGCTGATGGTTCAAGTGCCCTGGTCCACGGGGTTCACCGTCAACCCCGGGCGACTTCGACACCCCCCGCGGCCCTCTAGACCACCGCCAGCAGTCGGCCGTCGCGAGGCAGTCGCAGCCCGTCCGTGGCGAGGGCCGCGGCGATCACCAGGGAGCCGTGCAGCGGGTCACCGGCGGCGGACGCCAGGGTGGCCCCGGGCAGTTGCTCCGCGATCTCGGCGCGCAGCGGGGCGAGCAGCGGCTCGCCCATCCTGAACAGACCCCCGGTGAGGGCGACGTCCCCGCCGTCCGCCGGGCACACCGCGGCCGCCGACTCGGCGATGTGCCGGGCCGCCCGGCGCAGCACGTCGACGGCGACCGGGTCGCCGTCCGTCGCGCACCGCGCCACGTCGGGCGCGAAGGAGGCCAGTGCCGCCGCCCGGTCCGTCCGCGGATAGATCCGGCCGGGCAGCTCGCCGGCCGGCCCGAACCGCTCCTCGGCGAGCGCGAGCAGCGCGGCGCTGCCGCCGCGCCGGCCGTCGAACGCCCGCAGCGCCGCGTCGAGCCCGGCCGCGCCGATCCAGGCGCCGCCGCCGCAGTCGCCGAGCAGATGCCCCCAGCCGTCGGCCCGACGCCAGCCGGTGAGATCGCTGCCGAGCGCGATCATGCCGGTGCCCGCGGCGACGACCGCCCCGGGCCGCTGGCCGAGCGCTCCCGCATACGCGGTCACGGCGTCGCCGGCCAACGCGATCCGGCCGACGCCCAGTTCACGCTTCATCGCGTCCGGCAGCGCGGCCCGCAGATCGTCGCCGAGCGTCGCCATCCCGGCGGCGCCCACGGCCACCGCGTCCACCGGGGTGCCCGGTTCGGGGAGCAACGACCGGACCAACGGCAGGAGTTGGTCCATCATGTCGGCCGCGTCGATCCCGGCCGCGGAGGTGCGTACCGGCGTACGGGACACGGCCGTGGCGGCCTCGGCCGTGCGGTCGGCGCGGGCGAGCGCGACCCGCAGCCCCGAACCGCCCGAGTCGACGCCGAGTACGAGGGCGCCGCTCACGGCAGCCTCCGGCCGCTGGGGCGGAGTGGCTTGATCGCCGGACGCAACGGGCTCCCCGCCTTCGTGAGGGCCGGCCGCGTGAGGTGCGGGACCGGCTCGGTGACCTCGGACACGAGGAAGGGTAGCGCCGAGGCCGCTCGCCCCTGTGGCGGGGTCGTACACCCATGGCCCCCGAGCGCCGTGGCTGTCCGTGTGGACCAGTAGGGTGACGGACTGTGGCACCACGACCGTTGCATGAACTTGTCGAAACCGGCTGGGCGCAGGCCCTCGAGCCCGTGGCCGGACGCATCACGGCGATGGGGGAGTTCCTCCGGGCCGAGATCGCGGCGGGCCGGACGTACCTCCCCGCCGGTCCGAACGTCCTGCGCGCGTTCCAGCAACCCCTGGACGACGTCCGGGTCCTGATCGTCGGTCAGGACCCCTACCCCACACCGGGGATGGCCATCGGGCTGAGCTTCGCCGTGGCGCCCGAGGTGCGCAGGCTGCCGGGCAGTCTGGAGAACATCTTCCGCGAGATGCACTCCGACCTGGGCCTGCCCCGCCCGTCCAACGGCGACCTGACGCCGTGGACGCGCCAGGGCGTCCTGCTGCTGAACCGCGCGCTCACCACGGCCCCCGGAAAGCCCGCCGCCCACCGCGGCAAGGGCTGGGAGGAGGTCACCGAGCAGGCGATCCGCGCTCTGGTGGCCCGTGACAAGCCGATGGTGTCGATCCTGTGGGGCCGCGACGCGCGCAACCTCCGCCCGCTGCTCGGCGATCTCCCGGCGATCGAGTCGGCGCACCCGTCCCCGATGTCGGCGGACCGCGGCTTCTTCGGCTCACGCCCCTTCAGCCGGGCCAACGAACTGCTCCAGAGCCACGGCATGGAACCGGTGGACTGGCGCCTGCCGTGACCACCGGGGGCGCCCCCCCCGCGATCAGCCCACCACCGCCGCCCGCACGCACAGCACGTCCGGCAGATGAGAGGTCAGCTGCCGCCAGCTGTCGCCGTCGTCGGCGGAGGCGTACACCTCCCCGTTCCGGTTTCCGAAGTAGACGCCCGCCGGGTCCGCGTCGTCCGTGCACAGCGCATCCCGGAGCACCACGCCGTAGTGGTCGCCCGTCGGCAGCCCCCGGGTCAGCGGCTCCCAGCTCTTGCCGGCGTCCTGGGTGCGGAAGACGCGGCAGCGGCGGTCGGCGGGGACCCGGTCCGCGTCCGCGGTGATCGGGAAGGTGTAGGCGGTGTCGGCGCGGTGCGGGTGGGCGGCCATGGCGAACCCGAACGTCGACGGCAGGCCGTCCCCGATGTCCGTCCAGTGACCGCCCGCGTCGTCGCTGCGGTACACGCCCCAGTGGTTCTGCAGATACAGCCGGTCCGGGTCGGCGGCGTCCCGCGCCACCTTGTGCACGCACTGCCCGAACTCCGGGTTCGGGTCCGGCAGGAACACGGCGGACACCCCCGAGTTCGCCGGCTCCCAGCTGCCGCCGCCGTCCGCCGAGCGGAACACCCCGGCCGTGGACACCGCCACCGTCAGCGCCCGCGGGTCACGGGCGTCGGTCAGCACGGTGTGCAGCCCCTCGCCGCCTCCTCCCGGCACCCACCGGCCCCGCGTCGGGTGCTCCCACAGCGGGCGGCACAGCTCGAACGTGGTGCCGCGGTCCTCCGACCGGTACAGCGCGGCCGGTTCGGTGCCCGCGTACACCACGTCCGGCTCGGCCGCCGCCGGGTGCAGCTGCCACACCCGCTCCAGCGAAGTCCCGGTGTCCTGCGGGAACTTGACCGCCGGCGCGGACGGCTCGGTCCAGGTCCTGCCGAGGTCGTCGGAGTGGAACACGGACGGCCCCCAGTGCGCACTGTCCCCGCCCGCGAGGAGCCTCGGTGTCGGGCCCCTGGCGTCGATGGCGACGGAGTACACCGCCTGCGCGTTGAAATACGGGCTCTCGTCGAACGTCCAGGACGCGCGGGACGCCCCGGCCGGCCCGCTCGACCGCCCCAGGAAAAGCCCCTTGCGTGTCCCCACAGCGAGCAGCACGTCAGTCATGCCGAACACCTCCGAAACGCCGTTGTCTCCAGGTGTCCGCCAGTCTGCACCCCACCACTGACAACGGCCGCCCGGAGCCGATCGCCGCAGGTCAAGCGGCCTGTCCCGGAGCGCGGCCACGACAACGGGACCCCGAAGCCGGGCATCAGCCTCCCGAACCGGACCAGTGGCCGTCCCGTCGATTGTGGGCGCCGTCCGGCCCCCGAAGGTCGGCGTACCCGGATAGCGGCGCACGCCCGCCGCTGTGCGGGGTACGTGTCCGATCATGAGTTCTTCCCCCGATGAACGGTCAGCGCCCGAACAGTCTCCGGTGGGCGGCGGGCGGCTCTGCCTCGTGACCGGCGCGAGCGGCTATGTGGGCGGCCGACTCGTCCCGGAACTGCTGGCGAAGGGCTTCCGCGTCCGGTGTCTGGCACGGACGCCGGAGAAGCTGCGCGACTTCGACTGGGCCGGCCAGGTCGAGATCGTCCGCGGTGACGTCCTGGACCCGCCGTCCGTGACCGCCGCCCTGGAGGGCGTCGAGATCGCCTACTACCTCGTGCACGGCATGGGCAGCGGCGACGACTTCGAGGAGACCGACCGACGCGCCGCGCACATCTTCGCCGACGCCGCCGCGGAGCAGGGCGTCGGCCGGATCGTCTACCTGGGCGGCCTGACGCCCAGCGACGTCCCCGAGCCCGAACTCTCGCCCCACCTGCGCTCCCGCAGCGAGGTCGGCCGCATCCTGCTGAGCTCCGGGGTGCCCACCGCCGTGCTCCGCGCCGCCGTCATCATCGGCTCGGGCTCCGCGTCGTTCGAGATGCTGCGCTACCTCACCGAACGCCTGCCCGTCATGGTCACCCCCCGCTGGGTGCGCACCCGCATCCAGCCGATCGCGGTCGCCGACGTGCTGCGCTACCTCGTCGGCTGCGCGGACCTGCCCGCCGACGTGTCCCGGGTGTTCGACGTCGGCGGACCCGAGGTCATGAACTACCGCGACATGATGCAGCGGTACGCGCGCGTGGCGGACCTGCCCCACCGCATGATCCTCTCGGTGCCGATGCTCACCCCCGGCCTGTCGAGCCACTGGATCGGCCTGATCACCCCGGTCCCGCGGGGCATCGCGCGGCCGCTCGCCGAGTCACTGCGGCACGAGGTCGTCTGCGGGGAGCACGACATCGCGCGGTACGTGCCCGATCCGCCCGGCACCCCGATCCCCTTCGACGAGGCGCTGCGGCTCGCGCTGCGCCAGGTGAAGGAGGCCCAGGTCAGCACGCACTGGTCCGCCGCGGCCGTGCCCGGGGTGCCGAGCGATCCGCTGCCCACCGACCCCGACTGGGCCGGCGGCAGCCTCTACACCGACCGCAGGGCCCGCCGCACCGAAGCGACCCCGGAGGCGCTGTGGACGGTGATCGAGGGCATCGGAGGCGAGCACGGCTGGTACTCCTTCGGCCTCGGCTGGTCCGTGCGCGGCTGGATCGACCGGCTGGTGGGCGGTGTGGGACTGCGCCGGGGACGCCGGGACGCCACCCGGCTGCGCCTCGGTGACGTCGTCGACTTCTGGCGGGTGGAGGAGATCCAGCGCGGCACGAGCCTGCGGCTGCGCGCCGAGATGCTGCTGCCGGGACTGGCCTGGCTGGAGTTCCGCGTCGGCCACGACCGCGAGGGGCGGACGGTGCTGCTCCAGCGCGCGCTGTTCCATCCGCACGGCCTGGGCGGACAGGCGTACTGGTGGAGTGTGGCCCCCTTCCACGCCATCGTCTTCGGGGGCATGACGTACAACATCACCAAGGCCGCGGAACGTCTCACGGCCGAAGCGGAGCACGGCGGGAGCGAGGCCCCAGGGACCGGCTGAGCGCGGGTTCGGCTGCGGTTCAGCCGAGGTCGGTGCCGACGAGCCGCAGCCGCAGCCGGTGCAGGCCACGCTTCGAGTGACTCTTCACCGTGCCCAGCGGCCACCCCGTCACCTGCGCGATCTGGGTGTGGGTGAGGTCGGAGAAGAAGGCCAGTTCCAGCACGCGGCGCTGCGTCGCGGGCAACTGCGCCAGCTCGTGGCTCACCACGACCCGGTCGAGGGTGCGCTGCGGGGCGTCGTCGGCGGTCGTGGGGGCCAGGCTCAGCTGCGCCTCCGCGGCCGACGCCAGATCGGAGCGCCGGGTGCGTGCGCGCAGCGCGTCGGCGATCTTGCGCCGGGTGATGCCGACGATCCAGCCGGCCAGGGCGCCGCGCGCCGGGTCGTAGCCGTCCCGGCCGCGCCAGACGGCCAGGAACACCTGCTGGGTGACGTCCTCGGCCTCCCGCGCGTCGCCCAGCGAGCGGTAGGCCAGCGTGTGGACCAGCGTGCCCCAGCGGTGGTAGGCGGCCTCCAGGCAGGCTTCCTGGCCGTCGCAGAGTCCGGCCGCGAGCTCCTCGTCGGCGAGGGACTCCTCGACGGGGGCCCACAGGTCACCGTGCGGCGTCGTCGTCCGGGAAATCGTTTGCGCGCGCATGGACCCGTGCCCTTCTGTGGCCGACTGAGTGAGCCCACCATGACCAGCGATCCGCACCGATTCGACTCGCAACGAATACGCATCGCTTTGCCGGGTGGCGATCGTGTTCGTTGGACTCTCGCGGGCTCATGCCGCGGCGATGGGGCGGGATGGACGGCGTCTTCGGGCCTCCATCAGGCATGCAGCGGTTACGCATCGATATAGTTGATCCATGGACACTGGTGATGCTCCGGCGCGATCGTCCCGGCGCCCCTCGACCGCCGACGGCGCCGGGATCACGTCGGGCTCGCTGGCGCGGCGCCTCGGCATCTCGCCCACGACCCTGCGCTCGTGGGACCGGCGCTACGACCTCGGCCCGGCCCGCCGGGACGAGGGCCGGCACCGCCGCTGGTCACCCCAGGACGTGGCCATGATCGAGGAGATGTGCCGGCTGACCGCATCCGGCGTACCGCCCGCCGAAGCCGCGCGCGTCGTCAAGGAACACGCCGCGAAGGCCGTCGTCGTACCCGCGGAACGCTCCGGCACGGGATCCGTCGACGCCACGATCGCCCCGGCGGACGCATCGGTCGCCGACTCCTCGCCGGTGCCGCCCGGCACGGTCAGGACCGAGTGCCGCGGGCTCATCCGGGCCGCCCTGCGCCTCGACTCCACTGCCGTTCAGGAGCGGCTGAACGCGTTCGTGCGGACGTACGGGGTGATCGCTGCCTGGGAGGAACTCATGATGCCGACCCTGCACGCGGTCGGCCGCAAGTGGGAGACCTCGGGCGACCGGTACGTCGAGGTCGAGCACCTGCTGTCCTGGCACGTGTCGACGGCGCTGCGCAACGCGCCGTACCTGCTGGGCCTCCCCGAGGCGAGCCGCGACGACAACTGGGTGCTGCTGGCGTGCGTGCCCGGCGAGCAGCACACCCTTCCGCTGGAGGCCGTGCACGCGGCGCTGCTCCAGGCGGGCCGCCCGGCCCGGATGCTGGGCGCCGCCGTGCCCGCCGACGCCCTCGTCTCGACGGTGCGCCGCACCGGCCCCGCCGCGGTCATGCTCTGGTCGCAGGCCCGCTCGCTGGCGAACACCCCGCTGGCCCAGCACCTCCTCCAGTCGACCTGGGGCCCCCAGGGCGCCCGGCAGCAGCCCCGGCTGCACCTGGCCGGACCCGGCTGGCGGGGCGCCACCGTCGACCGGGCGTCCCAGCCCGCCGGGCTGCGCGAGGCCGTCGCCCTGCTGGCCGCCGATCCCCGCTGACGCGGCCTTCTCCGCGAAGCACGCCCTCAGCGCGGCAGCATGCCCGCCACGACCGAACCCGCCGTGCGATGCCAGAATCCCGCCCGGCGCAGCATCGCGTGATCGCCGCCCGGCACGCCGCGGAACTCGGCCCGCGCGCCGGCCGCGCCCGCCCGCTCCACGAAGGACCGCGCGGCCACCGGATCCGTCACCCGGTCCCGGTCCCCGTGCAGCACCACGAGATCCCTGTCCCGCAACTGAGTCACCGGTTCACCGTCTGGGCACCACGGCGCGAGCGCCAGGACACCCCGTACCGAGGACGTGCCCGCTACCCGCAGCGCGGTGCGGCCGCCCATCGAATGGCCCACCAGGACCACCGGCACCTCACCCACCAGCCGCACCAGTTCCGCGAGGGCCTCCTCGGCGTCGCGCAGCGGATCGGCCGCCGCGCCGTTCCACCCGCGCACGCGATAGCGCACCCGCGCGAGCAGCACGTCGTCGTCCGGCAGCGCGGAGGCCACGGCCCTCTCGAACGGCCGCATCCGCAGGGCCGCCGCATGCCAGGGCCGCGACGGGGCCAGGCTGTCGGCCCGGCCACCGTGCAGGAACAGCACCGCGGCACGCACCCGGGGAGGAACCTCGCCCGCCACCAGCGCGCGCGTACCCGTCCGCACCGCACTCGACCCGCGCTCGTCCACCGTCATCCGTGTTCGCTCCCTTCGTGCCGGGCGCCGTACCGCGCCCTTTCCCCGTAGACCCCTCATCATCGATCCGTAGCCGGTACGGAGACGGATCGGTCCACGGACCAATCCACGGACGATCGGGCTCCGAATTAACCGTGGACATGCAAAGACCACGGAGGGCCCAGTGAAAGAAGCCGTGCACATCGGCGGTCGTCCGGCCGACGAGCCGGACCTCGAGGAACTGGTGGGGCGGGTCGCCCTGGGCGACGAGAAGGCCTTCACCGCCGTGTACGACGTCGTGGCCGGACCCGTCTTCGGCACCGTGCGCGCCGTGCTGCGCGACCGGGCGCAGTCCGAGGAGGTCGCCCAGGAGATCCTGGTCGAGGTCTGGCGCACGGCGCCCCGCTACCGCTCCGACCGCGGGACCGCGATGAACTGGATCCTCACCCTGGCCCACCGACGGGCCATCGACCGCGTACGGTCCGTGGACGCGGCCGCCGCCCGCGACCGCAAGGCCGCCCTCCTGGACCACACACCCGAGTACGACCAGGTCAGCGAGCAGGTCGAAGCGCGGCTGGAGCGGGAGCAGGTGCGGCGCTGTCTGCGCACCCTGACCGAGATCCAGCGGCAGGCCGTCACGCTCGCCTACTACCGTGGACTGACCTACCGTCAGGTCGCCGAGGCGCTCGCCGTGCCGCTCGGCACGGTCAAGACCCGGCTGCGCGACGGACTCATCCGGCTGCGCGACTGCCTGGGGGTGACCGCATGACCGCCGACCTGCACACCCTGACGGGCGCCTACGCGGTGCACGCGCTGACCGATGAGGAGCGCGAGGCGTTCGAGAGGCATCTCGCGGACTGCGAGGCCTGCGCGCAGGAGACCGCCGAACTCACCGCGACCGCCGCCCGGCTCGGCCTGGCCGCGACCGACGAGCCGCGGCCCGAACTGCGCGAGCAGGTGCTGCGCCGCATCACCACGGTCCGCCAGGAGATGCCGGGGGAGCCGGGCGCCACGCAGACGACCCGCACGGGAGCCGCACGACGGCGCCTGCTGTCGCGGTGGGCGCTGGCCGCCTGCCTGGCCGCGGCGGCCTCCCTCGGCGGGGTCGCGGTGTGGCAGCACCAGCGCGCCGAGGACGCGGTGCAGCAGGCCAGGGAGGCGGAGCGGAGCAGCGACCGGATCGCCGCCGTGCTCTCGGCGCCGGACGCCAGGACCGGCTCGGCCCGGCTGACGGGCGGCGCCAGCGGCACCGTCGTCGTCTCCGCCGCGCAGGACAGGGCCGTCCTCGTCGTCAGCGGAATGGCCGAGCCGCCCCGGGGCAAGGTCTACCAGCTGTGGTTCGACGACGGCGGCACCATGCGGGCGGCCGGACTCATGGACGCGGCACGCAGCGACCAGACGGTCCTGCTGAACGGATCCGTGGACGGGGCATCCGGGATGGGGATCACCGTCGAACCGGCGGGCGGATCGGACCACCCGACCACCGACCCGGTGGCGCTGATGAAACTGCCCGCCTGACGGCCCGCGTCAGTCGGTACGGTCCCGCTCCTGTTCGAGCAGGGCGTCCAGATCGCTCAGGCGGCCGAGGCCGCGGACCGCCTGAGCCATCCGCGGATTGTGCTCGAACCGGGCGCGGTGCCGGTGCAGGAACGCCCAGTACCCGGCCGTGAACGGACACGCGTCGTCGCCCACCCGCACCGTCGGCTTGAAGCGGCAGTCACCGCAGAAGTCGGTCATCCGGTTGAGGTAGGCGCCGCCCGACGTGTACGGCTTCGTCGTCATCCGCCCGCCGTCCGCGAACTGGGACATGCCCATGACGTTCGGCACCATCACCCAGTCGTAGCCGTCGACGAACGCCCGGTGGAACCAGTCCGTCACCTCGGCCGGGTCCCAGCCGCGCTGGAGGGCGAAGCTCCCCAGGATCATGAGCCGGGGAATGTGGTGCGTGTAGCCCGTCGCCCGCACGTCGTCGAGCACGTGCGACAGGCAGTTGGCCTCCACACCGCCGGAGTCCAGCTCCTCCCACCAGGACGGCACCTCGCCGTGCGCCCGCAGCACGTTCGCCGTTTTGTGCTCCGGGCCGAAGTGCCAGTAGAGCTGCCACACGTACTCCCGCCAGCCGGCGATCTGCCGGACGAAGCCCTCGACGCTGTTGAGCGGCGCCCGCCCCGCGCGGTACTCGGCCTCCGCGCCCTCGACGCACTCCGCCGGGTCGAGCAGGCCGAGATTGAGCGACGAGGACAGCAGACTGTGGCTCATGACGGGGTCCGCCGCGAGCACGGCGTCCTCGTACGTGCCGAACGTCGGCAGCCGGAACTCCAGGAAGCGCCGCAGCGCGGCCAGCGCCTCACGCCGGGTCGCGGGGAAGCGGCGCGGCCCGTCGTCGCCCAGGAACTCCACCGTGCCCTCGCGCTGCCAGCGGTCGAGATCCGCGCGGACCTCCTCGTCGATCTCGTCCTCGCGCGGCCGGTAGGGGGCGGGCACCCCGAGGTCGGCCGCACCGCGCGGTGCCGGTTCCCGGTTGTCGTGGTCGAGGTTCCAGCGCCCGCCGGCCGGCTCGGCGCCGTCCATCAGGAGATCGTGGTTGCCGCGCACCCACCGGTAGAAGGACTCCTGGCGCAGTTGTCCGGAACTGCTCCGTGCCGCCCAGTCCCGGAAGTCGTCGTGGCCGACGAGGAAGCCGCGGGCGGGCAGCACCCGCGTCGATGAGCGGGCGCGGACCAGCTTCAGGGCCGCGCGGGAGGTCGGATGATGGACCGTCAGCGGGGCGTCGCCGACGGCCTCGCGCACCCCCTGCACATAGCTGTCGGCCTTCACGTACGTGACGCGGTCGCCGAGTTCGGCCGCGCGGTGCCGCATCGCCGAGAGCACCAGATGCGCCTTCGCGCGATGGAACCTGCGGCGCAGGAACACGCCACGGGACTCCACCATCAGCACCGGAGTGTCCCGGTGCGGCCCGTCGGGTCCCGCCGTGAGGAAGTGCGGCCCCAATTGGTCCCCGAAGAGCCAGTGGGCCGCCACGTCCGTGTCGTTCTCAGGCACCGTGCGCCGTTCCTTCCGAGTGGGCGATCCGCCGTCAGCGGCGCGGCGGCCAGGGGAAGAAGCCACTGGTCCGCGCCACGTACTCGGTATAGCCCGGCCGCCCGGCCATGTGCTGTTCCAACAGGCGTTTGCCGCTGCCCTTCGTCAGCAACAGGGTCATCACCACCGGCGAGACCACGCTGACGGCCGCCGCCCCGAGCGAGTCGCAGGTCAGCAGGAACAGGCCCCACCACACGCAGAAGTCACCGAAATAGTTGGGGTGCCGGGTGTAGCGCCACAGGCCCCGGTCCATGATCCGGCCCTTCGCCGCCGGGTCCGCCTTGAACCGGGCCAACTGGGCGTCGCCCACCGCCTCGAAGACCATCCCGACGGCCCACAGCGCGCCACCCGCCCAGGCGAACCCGCTCATCGGCCCGGGCACGTACCCCGCGGCCTGCACCGGCAGCGACACCAGCCAGACGAGGGCTCCTTGCAGCAGATAGACCATGCGCAGCGCGTAGAGGTTCCGGCTGCCCGGCGCCTTCGCCAGCATCCGTTCGTAGCGCGGGTCCTCGCCGTGCCCGCGGCCGCGCCTGCCGATGTGGACGGCCAGCCGGACGCCCCACACCGCCGTCAGCACGGTCACCAGGACCCGGCGCCCCGGATCGCCGCTGCCGGCCGACGCCACGTAACTCACCAGGGCCACCGCCGTGAACCCGAGCCCCCACGCGACGTCGACGATCCGGTGCAGGCCCTTGCGCAGCGCCACGGCGAAGGTGCCGAGGAGGACGGCGAGCGCGGCGGCGGCCGACCAGCCGAGGCCCGCCGCGAAGTCCGCCCAGGGGAAGCCGTTCACAGCTCGTCCAGCCCCTCGTACCAGTCCCGCTGTGTCGCGGGCATGCCGGCGCCGCCGTCGGCGGTCGGCCGGACGGAGAGGATCTGGTCGACGCCCATGCGCCGCTCGTCGAACGCCAGGGCGCCGCCGACCAGGTACAGCCGCCACACCCGGGCCGTCTCCTCGCCGACGAGCCGCACGACATCGCTCCAGCGCTCCTCCAGCGTGCGGTGCCAGGCGTCGACCGTGCGCACGTAGTGCTCGCGCAGCGACTCCGTCGACCGCACCTCCAGGCCGGCCGACTCCAGCAGCGCCACCGTGTCGCCCAGCGGCCGCATGTGCATGTCGGGGGCGATGTACGCCTCGATGAAGGCGCCGCCGCCCGGCGCCACGCTCCCGCGCGACATCTGCTGCACCAGGACCCGCCCCGCGGGCCGCACGAGGCGGTGCAGGGACGCCGCGAACGCCGGGTACTCGGCGTCGCCGACGTGCTCGCCCATCTCGACGGTGGCGACCGCGTCGTAGCCGCCGCCCGTGATGTCGCGGTAGTCCTGGCACACCACGTCGACCAGGTCCTCAAGACCCCGCTCGCGCACCTGTTCCCGTACGTGCGCGGCCTGCTCGGCGGCGAGCGTCACGGCCGTCACATGAACCCCGTGCCGTTCGGCCGCGTACAGCGTGAGCGATCCCCAGCCGCAGCCGATGTCGAGCAGCCGCGCGCCCTTCACCAGGCCCAGCTTGCGGCAGATCAGCTCCAGCTTGGCGCGCTGCGCGTCCGCGGGGCCGAACTCCGGTGCGTCGGACGCCCAGTAGCCGCACGAGTAGGCCATGGTCTCGTCGAGGAGCAGCCGGTAGAACGCGTTGGACAGGTCGTAGTGGTGGCTGATCGCGGCCCGGTCGCGGGACCTGCTGTGCAGCACGCCGCGCAGCCGCGCCTGGGACGCGGGCGGCGCGGGCGGCAGCCCCGCCGCGCCGAGGCGGGCCGCCGTGCCGACGGCGTTGGCCCGCTCGGCGAGGGTGAGCCGGGGCGGGTGCAGCCGGCGTTCCCTGGCCGCCGCCCACATGGTGCGCAGACCGGTGGCCAGGTCGCCCTCCACGTCGATCTCGCCGGTCACATAGGCCTGCGCCAGCCCCAGTTCGCCCGGCTGCCACACCAGTCGGCGCAGCGCCCTGCGGGACCGTACGACGACCACGGGGGCGTCGACGGGCCCTGACTCGGAGCCGTCCCAGGTGCGCAGCCGGACCGGGAGCGGCCCGCCGAGCGCGGTCGCGGCGATGGCGGCGAGCCGGTGCGCGGCACCGGTGCGGACGGCACGTGCGGTGTTCATCGGGCGGACGCCTCCTTGGTGAACAGGTACTGCTGGACGTCGAGGTAGCCGGAGCGGAACCCGGCCTCGGAGTAGGCGAGATAGAACGTCCACATGCGGCGGAACGTCTCGTCGAAGCCGAGCGCGTCGACCTCGTCCGCGCGCGCGGCGAACCGCTCGCGCCACAGCCGCAGCGTCTCGGCGTAGTGGGCGCCGTAACCGTCCCGGCGCGTCACGCTGAGCGCGGTGTGGTCGCGCACGACCTCCGCCACCGCCTCCACGGACGGCAGCAGACCGCCGGGGAAGATGTACTTCTGGATCCAGGTGTACGTGGAGCCGCTGGCCAGCATCCGCTCGTGCGGCATCGTGATGGCCTGGAGCGCGACCCGGCCGCCCGGGGCGAGACGGGCGTCGAGCGTACGGAAGTACACCGGCCAGAACTCGGCGCCGACGGCCTCGATCATCTCGACGCTCACGACGGCGTCGTACGTGCCGCGCGCCTCGCGGTAGTCGCACAGCTCGACCGTGACCCGGTCGGCGAACCCGGCCGCCGCGATCCGCTCGCGCGCCAGGTCCCGCTGCTCGTGGGAGAGGGTGAGCGAGGTGACGTGCGCGCCGCGGGCGGCGGCCCGCAGCGCGAGCTCGCCCCACCCCGTGCCGATCTCCAGGACCCGGGTGCCGTCGCCGACCTCGGCGAGGTCGAGCAGCCGGTCGATCTTGCGGCGCTGGGCGTCGGCGAGCAGGTTCCACTCGGCGGGCAGCGCGCGGAAGGCTGCCGACGAATAGCTGAGGGTCTCGTCGAGGAACAGCGCGAACAGGTCGTTGGACAGGTCGTAGTGGTGGCTGATGTTCTCGCGGGAGCCGTCCGGGCTGTTGCGCTGCGCGGCCGGCCGGCGCAGGGCCCACAGGCCGCGCAGCCGTTGCAGCGGCGCGGGCACCAGGTCGGCCGCGTGCGCCGCCAGCACGGTCAGCACCGCCACCAGGTCGGGCGCGTCCCACTCCCGCGCCATGTAGGACTCGCCGAACCCGATCAGGCCGTCACGGCCGATCCGGGCGTGGAACGCCCGCGGCTGCCGCACCTCCAGGAGCGGACCGCCCCGGCCGAGCTCGGTCCCGTCGGCGAACCGCACGCGCAGCGGCAGCCGCTCCAGCGCGTGGCGCACGACGGCGGCGGCGACCGCGGTGCGGGCCCGTGAGACCCGGGGCGTCGCCGCGACGTCCGGCCAGCGGACCGGATCGACGCCGGAAGCGGGCCGCGCCGTGCCGCGGAACGCCGTGGTCGAGGGGGATTCGTCTGTTCTCATCGGTGGTTCTCCGGGCATCGTCGTGAAGCGGGCCGGGGCTGGACCGGAAGCCCGCGCAGAAAAAGGCGCACGCCGTGCCACCGGATGGCGGCGGCCACGGCGAGCGTGGACCACGGCCGGCGCACGGCCAGCCGCAGCAGGGTCCGCGTCCGTGCTTCGTGTCGCGTACCGCGAACGGTTGCGGTGAAGGGCCGGCCGCCCTCGCGCTCCAGCTGCACGGTGAGGTCGACCCGGCCGCCGGGGGCGGGCAGGCGCATGCGGTAACGGCCGTCGATGGGGAAGAACGGCGAGACGTAGAACTCCTTGCCGGTCGTCGCCCGTCCTTCGCCGTCGGGGTACAGCAGGTAACTGTGGCGTTCGCCGTACGTGTTGTGGACCTCGGCGACGACACAGCGCAGCGCGCCGTCCGGACCGTGGCACCAGTAGAGGGTCAGCGGGTTGAACACGTACCCGAGTACCCGCGCGTGGGCGAGCATCAGCACCCGGCCGCCCGCCAGATCCACCCCGTGCTCCGCCAGGAAGGCGTCGAGCCCGGCGCGGACGGACGGCGCGCGTCCGGTGAAGTGGTCCCGGGGATCGAACCGCGCCAACGGCCGCAGGGGGAGCGGCAGTTCAGGGGGACGGTCGGGGTCGATCAGCCACATGTAGGTGCGGTGCCGCAGGCTGTAGCGCTGCGGCGCGGTCCGTACGTGGACGACCGCGACGTCGTACAGGGCCGGCGCGGCGCTCACCAGTGCACCCCGAGCGCCGCGGCGGCCGCCACCCCCGAGCGGCAGCCGTCCTCGTGGAATCCCCAGCCGTGATAGGCGCCCGCGAACGCCGTGACGCCGGAGTTCAGTTCCGGCAGCCGCTGCTGCGCGGCGACCGACTCCGGTGTGTAGACGGGGTGTTCGTACACCATGCGCGCCAGCACCCGGTCCGGGGCGACCCGGTCCTCGCCGCCGAGCGTGACGACGTAGGTCTCGGGCGCGGTCAGCCGCTGGAGCCGGTTCATGTCGTAGCTGACCCGGACCCGGTCGGCGCCCGCCGCGCAGGACGGCATCAGATAGTTCCAGGAGGCGCGGGCCCGGCGGGCGCGGGGCAGCAGACCGGTGTCGGTGTGCAGCAGCGTGGTGTTCCGTGAGTACCGGAAGGCGCCGAGGACCGTCTTCTCGAGCGGGGTGGCGTCGGCCAGCAGGTTCAGCGCCTGGTCCGGATGCGTGGCGACGACCACGGAGTCGTACGAGGCGGTGGCGCCGTCCTGCGTGGTCACCTCGGCCCCGTCCGGGTGCCGCCGCACCGCCCGGACCGGCGTCCCGAGCCGCACCTCGTCCACTCCCTCGGCCACCCGGTCGACATAGCTGCCGGAGCCGCCGGTGACGGTGCGCCACGTCGGCGATCCGCTCACCGAGAGCATCCCGTGGTGCCGGAGGAACCGGAACAGGTACACCGCCGGGTAGGCCTGGGCGGTGGCGGCGTCGCAGGACCAGACCGCCGAGACGAGCGGGGTCATGAAGTGCGTACGGAAGTACGGGGAGAAGCCCTCGTGGTCCAGGAACCCGCCCAGCGTCAGCGTGCAGCCCGGGTCCTCGTCGAGCGTGCGGCGCGCCGCACGGTGGAAGGCCGGGACCTCGGTGAGCAGCCGCAGATAGGGGCCGCGTACGGCGTTGCGGGGGCGGGCGAACAGTCCGCCGGGCCCGCGGGCGCCCGCGTACTCCAGGCCGCATCCCTCGCACCGCACCGACATGCTCATCTCCGACTCCTGCGTGGCGACGCCGAGTTCGGCGAACAGGCGCAGCAGGTTCGGGTAGGTGGCGCGGTTGTGCACGATGAAGCCCGAGTCCACGCGGTGCCGTGCGCCGTCGGGCGAGGTCAGCTCGTGCGTGTGGGCGTGGCCGCCGAGGCGGGCGTCGGCCTCGTACAGGGTGACCCGGTGCGTGCGGCCCAGGACGTGCGCGGCGGTCAGCCCGGCCACGCCGCTGCCGATCACGGCGGTGTGCCGCGCTCCGGCCTCCCCGGGGCTGCGCCCCGATATCGACGTCATCGCCTCTCCTCCCCGGTGACCGCGGGCGCGGTCTCATTCATGATCCGGAGCCGCTCGGGCGGCGGATTGGTGGAAGGGGATCGCCGATGGCGTCGATAGGGTGAGCGGGTGGACAACCGTGAACCCCGCAAGGCCCCCGAGGCGGACGAGGCCGCCTCCGCGACCGCGCCGTCGCACCCGGACCTGCGCTCCCTCGCCGTCGAGCTGCGCCGGCTCAACGGCGAACTGAACCGGCTCATTCACGCCTTCGCGGCCGGTCAGGAACTGCACCCCACGGACGTCCAGGCGCTCGCCGCCATCCTGGACTCCGAGACCCCGCTCACCCCGAGCCTGCTGCGGCAGCGCCTCGGCCTGACCTCCGGCGCGGTCAGCGCCTGCGTCGACCGGCTGGAGCGCGCCGGGCACGTGAAGCGGGTCCGCGAGAGCGCGGACCGGCGGGTCGTCCACCTGCACTACGTGCCCAGCGCGCAGGCGCAGGCCCGCAAGCACTTCGCTCCGCTCGCGGAGGCCACGGAGCGGGCCAGGCGCCGCTTCGACGAGCCCGAACTGGCCGTCGTCCTGCGCTTCCTGAACGTCCTCAACGAGGAACTCGCCGAGACCCGGAGCGGTCTCCGCGGCTGATCGCCGCGCGCCGCATCCGAACGGCACGCACGGGGCGAATGATGAGCGAGGAACCCGCCGTCGGAGATTTTTAGCTCAATCATTAAGATACTTTGGCGTTGAGATTTCTTAGTTCTCAGCTCTTGCGTTTTCTGAGATCCCCGCTGTCGCTGCTCTGGAGAACCATGTCCCGCACCCCCCGAGGTACTCGGTGGCTCGTGCCTCTTGTCCTGCTGTTCGTCTGGCTCGCCGTCGGCGGCACCCTGGGCCCCTACGCCGGGCGGCTGGGCGAGGTGTCCACCAACGACCAGGCCGCCTTCCTGCCGCGCAGCGCCGAATCGACCCGGGTGATCGACGCGCAGCGCGCCTTCCAGGACGACGAGACCCTGCCGGTGATCGTCGTCTGGACCGCCGACGACAAGGGCACCCTCGACACCGCGCAGCGCAGCGCCGCGACCCGCGCGCTGACCGGCCTGAAGGGCACGTCGGGAGTCGTGGGCCAGGTCTCGCCCGCGATCCCGTCGAGCGACCGCAAGGCCCTGGAAGGGGTCGTCCAGCTCAAGCCCGACCTCGGCGACGAACTGGCGCCCACCCTCGACCGGATCTCCGAACGCGTGGGCGCCGTCGGCGGAGCCACGGCGGTCCTCGCGGGGCCGGCCGCCAGCCAGGCCGACCTCTCCGACGCCTTCGCCGGGATCGACGGGCTGCTCCTCGGGGTCGCCCTGATCACGGTCCTGGTGATCCTGCTGCTGGTCTACCGCAGCGTTCTGCTGCCCTTCGTGATCATCCTCGGCGCCGTGTTCGCCCTGGGCGTCGCCTGCGCCGTCGTCTACGTCCTCGCCGACCACGACGTCGTCCGGGTCGACGGCCAGGTCCAGGGCATCCTGTCGATCCTGGTGATCGGCGCGGCCACCGACTACGCCCTGCTGCTCACCGCCCGCTACCGCGAGGAACTGGCGGCGGGGGAGGACCGGTTCACCGCGATGCGCGCCGCCCTGCGCCGCTCCACCGGAGCCGTCGTCGCCAGCGCCGCCACCGTCGCGCTCGGTCTGCTCGCGCTGCTGCTCAGCGACCTCACCAACAACCGGGCCCTCGGTCCGGTGGGCGCCATCGGCATCGTGTGCGCGGTCCTGACCACCCTCACCTTCCTGCCGGCGGCCCTGGTCCTGCTGGGCAACGCCGCCTACTGGCCCGCGCGGCCCAAGCCGGCGGAGGCCCAGGGCGGCGGCCACGGCGTGTGGCGGCGCATCGCCCACCGCGTCGGGCGGTCGCCGCGCCGGATCTGGGCCGTCGCGCTGATCGGCCTCCTCGCCTGTGCCGCCTTCGCCCCCACCCTGAACTCCAAGGGCGTGCCCCTCGACGAGATCTTCGTCAACGACGCCCCGTCGGTCACCGCGCAGGCCACCCTCGCCGAGCACTTCCCGGGCGGCTCCGGCAACCCGGCCGTCGTGATCGCCGACGCCGGCCAAGAGGCGCGGATCGTCCAGCGGGCGGAGGCGGTCCCCGGAGTCGCCGACGTGACGCCGGTGACCGGACAGGGCCGCCCCGGCTCCGGGGAGACCCGCGTCGTGGACGGCAGGATCCGCGTGGACGTCACGCTCAAGGACGCCGCCGACAGCGACGCGGCCAAGGCCACGGTCGCCCGGCTGCGCACCGCCCTGCACGGGATCGACGGCGCCGACGCCCTGGTCGGCGGCTACACCGCCCAGCAGTACGACACCCAGCGCACCGCCGAGCACGACCGCGCGCTGATCGTCCCGGTGGTCCTCGCCATCATCCTGGTCATCCTCGTCGGACTGCTGCGCTCCGTCCTCATGCCGGTGATCCTGGTCGCGACGGTGGCGCTCAACTTCGCCGCCACCCTCGGCATCTCCTCGCTGGTCTTCCGGCACGTCTTCGGCTTCTCCGGCACCGACGCCTCCGTGCCCCTGTACGGGTTCGTGTTCCTCGTCGCGCTGGGCGTGGACTACAACATCTTCCTGATGTCCCGGGCCCGGGAGGAGTCCCTGGAGCACGGGGTGCGCGAGGGGATCCTCAAGGCGCTCGTCGCCACGGGCGGGGTGATCACCTCGGCCGGTGTCGTGCTGGCCGCGACCTTCGCCGCCCTCGGCGTGATCCCGCTGGCCTTCCTCGTCCAGATCGCCTTCATCGTCGCCTTCGGCGTGCTCCTCGACACCCTGGTCGTCCGCTCGCTGCTGGTTCCCGCGCTGGTCAGGGACATCGGACCGAGGTCCTGGTGGCCGAGCCGGCTCAGCAAGGAGTGACATCACAGATCAAGTGCAACCGAAGGGGCGAAACAGGGCGAAGTGACTCCGGGAGGGGTGTACTGGACGTGGTGGACCAGAAAGGTGCCCGCATCATGGAGCTCAAGGACGAACTTCCCGTCGATCACAAACTGTCCCAGGTGTACCGGTGGGGCGCCGCGTTCTGCGGCGTCGTGCTGCTCGTCTTCGGCTGCCTCGGCTTCGCCGACCAGCTGAGCCCGTTCAACACGGACGGCAGCCACATCGCGGGCATGTCCACGAACGGCGTCCTCAGTCTCATCTCGGTCGTCGTCGGCGTCGCCCTGATCGCCGGAGCCGTCATCGGGGGCAACGTCGCCTCGACGCTCAACATGGTCGTGGGCACCCTGTTCCTGATCAGCGGCTTCGTCCACATCTTCATCCTGGACAAGGGCGCGAACGTGCTCGGCTTCGGCATGACCAACGTCATCTTCAGCTTCGTGATGGGCCTGGTCGTCCTCACCTTCGGGATGTACGGCCGGGTGTCCAGCAAGCTGCCCCACGACAATCCGTACTGGCGCCGCCGGCACCCCCGGGAGGCGGCGCGGGAGGCGATCGCCCGCCGTGGCCTGCCCGCGGGCGGCGCCCCCACGGGCTCGCGCACCTGAGCTACAGCTGGTCGCGGATCACCTTCCAGACCTTCGCAGGAGGCCGCACCGGGCCCGTCGTACCGGCCCGGGCGGCCTCCGTCACGCGCACGAACTCCGCGAGCGTCGAACGGCACGGCGCGCAGTCCCGCAGATGGTCCCCGGCCGCCTCCGAGAGGTCACCTTCGAGGGCGAACAGCGCGAGATCCCCGGGCGACGGGTGATTCAACTGAGAACCGGCTGACATCGGTCACCTCTGACGGCGGAAGCTGACGAAGCACGGCGGATCCGTGGATCGGACAAGTCGTGTCAACCAGCGTTCAGCTCGCCGGGCCGTGTCGGATGCAGTCGCCCGTGCAGGAAGGTGCCCGTCAGCGGCGGGTGGCGGCCGTCACCCGGGGCGCCGTGCCCGTGCGGGACGCGCTCAGCGCCACAGACGGCGCTCCTCCTCGCGGGGAGCGTGGACCACCCGCGCGCCGTCGGCGGCGAAGGTCATGACGGGCCGGCCGCCGTCCCACTGCGGCCAGCCCGGGTCGCCCGTGGCGGCGAACGAGACCCAGGCGCCGTGCATCGCGTCGGCCAGTTCCTGCGGCGCGCCGTCCCCGGTGAGCAGGCGGCTGTCGGCGGTCCCGAGCGTGTCGAAGACGAAGCCGATCTCCAGGGCGTGGCAGGCGCCGAGCCGCTGTACGGGTGACGGCCAGGCGAACTCGTAGAGGAACGTGCGCCCGGGACGGCCCGTTCGGGCGTCGGCGAGCCGGTTGAACGGAACGCGCAGCAGGGTGTCGGTCGCGATGGCGCCGAGGATCTCGCCCGGGGACGCGCCGGGCCGGGCGGCACGGTAGACGCGCGGGGCGCGCCACGGCGCCCGCTGCTTGAGCAGGGCGGCCCGCAGCGTGACCCGGCCGATCCGGTCGACGAGACCACTGGGCACGAACCACAGCCGGTACTCGTCGGTGTTGCTGCCGAGGAGCACGTCGATCCCGTCGGCCGCGCCCCGCGCCAGCGCCGTGGCGGGATCCTCGGGGACGAGGTCGCCGTCGACGACGATCTGGAAGCCGGGACCGCCGGTCAGCGGATTGCCGCGCCGGGTGACGTCCCGCTGGGCGGCGAGGAGCCGGCCGGGGTCCGCGGCGGCGAAGGCCGCTGCGGTGGGCTCGATGCCGAGCTGCTCGGCGATGGCGGTGGTGGTGCGCGCGGCGGTGTCCCGGGACACCGCCGAGGGCGGGCCGCTCTGGAGCACCGCCCGGTGGAAGAGCCCCTTCGCGTGCGGACTCGCCAGCAGGGCGCCGATGCTGATGGCGCCCGCGGACTCGCCGAACACCGTCACGTTGTCCGGGTCGCCGCCGAAGGCGGCGATGTTGTCCCGCACCCAGGCGAGCGCGGCCAGTTGGTCGCGCAGTCCGAGATTGGCCGGGGTGTCGGGGAAGACGCCGAATCCCTCGATGCCGAGGCGGTAGTTGATCGAGACGAGCACCACGCCGTCGCGGGCGAACGCCCGGCCGTCGTAGACCGGCACGGCCGACGAGCCGTTGCGCAGGGAGCCGCCGTGGATCCAGACCATCACCGGGCGCGGGCCGTCGTTCGGTGCGGGCGTCCACACGTTGAGGTTGAGCCAGCCGTCGCCGGGCACGTCCGGATCGGGCAGCAGCGCGTCCAGGGGCGCGCCGTAAGGATTCTTGGGGGCGGTGGGACCGAAATCGGTGGCCTCCAGGATCCCGTCCCAGGGCTCGGGCGGCTCCGGGGGCCGCAGCCGCAGCGGGCCCACCGGCGGCGCCGCGTACGGGATGCCCCGGAAGACGGTCACCCCGTCCTCGACGCGGCCGCGCACCGCTCCGTACGTGGTCTCGACGACGCTCATCCGCACTCCTTCTGCAGTTCCCGCTTGAGGATCTTGCCGCTCGGGCCGAGTGGCAACGCGTCCAGCAGGCGCACGACACGCGGATACTTGTGCCGGCCGAGCCGCTCGCGGGCCCAGGCGACGATCTCCTCGCCGCTGTCCGTGGCGTCCGGCCGCAGCACGACGGCGGCGCACACCTCCTCGCCGCGTTCCTCGTCGGGCAGGCCGATGACGCTGACCTGGGCGATGGCCGGATGCCGGGCGAGCACTTCCTCGACCTCGCGCGGGTAGACGTTGAAGCCGCCGCGGATGATGAGGTCCTTCTTGCGGTCGACGATGCTCAGCCGCCCGTCGGCGTCCCGCACCCCCAGGTCGCCGGTGCGGAACCAGCCGTCGACGACGGCGGCCGCGCTCGCCGCCGGGTCGTCGAGGTAGCCCGCGAAGATGTTGTGGCCGCGCAGTACGACCTCCCCGACCTCGCCGTCCGGGAGCAGGACCGTGCGGTCGTCGGTGTCGGCGTCGGCGATGCCCGCCTCCACACCCCAGATCGGATGGCCGACGGTGCCCGGCCTGCGGCCGAACGCCGGCTGGTTGAAGGTGGCCGCCGGAGACGTCTCCGTCAGCCCGTACCCCTCAAGGACCATGGTGGAGAAGGTGGCCTCGAAGCGTTCGAAGAGCGCGACGGGCAGGGCCGCGCCGCCCGACACGGCCATCCGCAGCGCGGGCCGCCGCTCGTCGTCAGCTGCCGCCTCGACCAGCGCGTGGTACATCGTGGGGACGCCCATGAAGACCGTGACGCCTTCACGCGCCATCAGCTCCAGCGCGCCCGGACCCGTGAACCGCGGGCACAGGACGAGCGTGGCCCCGGCGCGCAGGGCGGCGTTCATGGCGCACGACTGGCCGAAGCTGTGGAACAGCGGCAGACAGCCGAGGACCACGTCGTCCGGGGTCAGTCCGAACAGGTCCTGTGCGCACACCGACGCGTTCAGCACCAGGTTGGCGTGCGTGAGCAGGGCGCCCTTGGGCTTGCCCGTGGTGCCGCTGGTGTACAGGATCACGGCGGTGTCGTCGGCGTCGCGCGGCTCCGGGCGGGCCGTCGCGGTGTCCCCGGCGTCCACGTGCAGCACCTCGACCCCGGCCGCGTCGGCGGCGGCCCGCGCCACCGTCCCGTACGGCTCGGCGGTGACGATGGCCCGGCAGCCGCTGTGCTTCAGCACATGGACGACCTCGTCCGCGACGAGCAGGGCGTGCACCGGCACCACGGTCCCGCCCGCGGCCAGCACTCCGTAGTAGGCACGCGGGAAGTCGACGGTGTTGGGCAGCAGCAGGGCGACGCGGTCGCCGGGCCCGATGCCGTGGGCGCGCAGCCGGGCGGCGAAGCCGAGCGCCTCGTGCCACAGCGTGCGGTAGGTGATGCGGACATCGCCCTCGACGACCGCGACGCGATCGGGGTGGCGGGCGGCGGATTCCTGAAGGACGGTGGCGACGCTCAGCTGCACAGCGGCTCCCTTGCATGTGTGCACGTTCGAGTGGCCGACGTCCCGGTCGGACGGACGCGCGGTCGGGTCGGGCCGCCTCAGCTTCCGCCATCGCCCCACCGGGCACCATGTGCAACTGCCCACCATCACCGGCGGCGCGCTGGGCAGCGGCCACGCCGTCGCCCCGGCCCGCGTCAGGGAGCCAGTTCCCGGGCGCGCAGGGCCAGCGCCCAGCCGAGCCGGGCCTCGCCGGACTCGGCCGGCCAGCCGGTGAGTTCGGCGACCCGCCCGATGCGGTTCAGGACCGTGTTGCGGTGGCAGAACAGCGCCGTGGCCGTACGCGACGCCGAGCAGCCCGAGTCGAGCCACACCCGCAGGGTCGTGAGGAGGGCGGGGCCCTCGACGCCGCTGGTCAGCACCCCGTCCAGATAGCGGGCCACCAGCCGCTCCGCGATCTCCGGCTCGGTGCCGAGGGCTGCGTGCACGAGCCGTTCGTCGAGGTCGGCGACCTCTCCGTGGCCGGGCGCCAGGGTGTCGAGGGCCCGCCGGGCGAGCCGCAGTCCCTGGTCGGCGAGGGCGAGTTCGGTGAAGGCGGGGGAGACCCCGGCGCGGTAGCCGAGGTGGGCGCGCAGGGTGTCGACGAGGACCGCGGGCTCGTGCGCGCCCAGACGGACGAGGCCCGCCACGGTCTCGCCGCGCGAGCGCCAGAACGACCACATGCCGACCGGCTCCAGGGCGGGCGCGGGATCGGGCGGCGAGGCGGGATCCCGCGCGTCCTGGGCGATGAGGACCACCACGAACCGGTCGTGGCGCGGTACGCCGAGGGCGGAGGCGGCCGCCGTGGCCACCGCCGGATCGCCGGCCCGGCCGTCGAGCAGCGCCTCGAACAGGGCGCCGCGCCGGGACGCGTCGCGATGCTCCAGCTCCAGGGTGCGCAGCCGGTAGGCGTCGGCCATCTCGGACGAGAACCGGTCGATGGTCTCCCACACCGCACCGGCCATGTCGCCCATCAGGCGCTGCTGGGACGGGGGCCGGTCCCGCATCCAGTCGGCCATGGCCTGCCACAGGACGCGCCCGCCGCGCCGGTAGGCCTTCAGCACCGTGGCCAGCGGCATGCCCTGCTCGGCGCGCAACCGCCCGTTGTCCGCGGCGACGGCCTCGAAGCGGCGCCGGTCACCGCCCAGCCGGCCGAACTCGCCGAGCGCCAGCTCCATGTTGCCGCGCAGCGTGTCCTCGAGGTCGTCGCGGGAGACGGGACGGCCGCTGGCGTAGCGCGAGCTGTGGGCGCAGATGTCGGCCGCCAGCTCGGCGATCAGGGGGTCGAGATCGGTGAGCAGCGTCAGGGCCAGCTCGCGGCGCAGCGCCGACTCGTCGTTCATGGCCGGAGAATAGGCATCCGCCCTGCCGCCTGGGAAGAGGAACGGGCGGTTGCCCAGGTGACGGGGGCGTCACCTGGGCAACCGCCCAAGGGCGGAGGCGGGGTCCGTTCAGTCGGTGGCCGTCGCCACGGCGGGCACGCCGGTCCGCTCCTCGCGGCCCACCCGCCACTTCAGCGCCGCGGCCAGCACACTGCCCACCAGACCCGCGACGACGACGAAGACGAACGGGGCGTCCGCGTCACCGCTGCGGTCCTCGATGACACCGAACACCAGCGGCCCGACGAAGCCGCCGAGCAGCCCGATGGTGTTGATGAACGCCAGCCCCACGGCGGCCATCAGGCCCGACATCCGGGACATCGCCACGGACCAGAAAGGCGGCAGTGTTCCGGTGAGGAAGAAGTTCGCGGCGAAGAGCAGCGCGAACCGTGCCCCGGCCGCGTCGGTCGCCAGATAGACGGCCATGATCCCCGTCCCGGCCAGTGCGCACAGCACGATCAGCTCGGTGTCCCGGCCCACCCGGCTCTGCAGCCAGGGGAAGAAGAGCACGCCCGCGAGGATCGCCACGCCCATCGTGCCCGTGACGAGCCCGATGTCCAGCGGGTCCGAGACGCCGAGTCCCTGGACGATCGACGGGAGGTTGAACCCGACGGCGGAGCCCACGAGTTGGTTCACGAAATAGGTCCCGGACAGCAGCAGCACGATGGGGCGCGCGAAGGCGAGGCCGAGGTTGCCGCGCAGCCGGTGCGGCGAGGGTTCGGCTCCGGCGGCCGCGTGCCGGGTCAGCGAGGCGGCCTGCTCGGCCGACAGCCACTTGGCGTCCTCGGGGCGGCTGGGCAGGACGAACCACACCAGGACGCCGATCGCCACGGTCACCAGCCCCTCGACGAGGAACATCCACTGCCAGCCCTTGAGCCCGGCCACCCCGTCCAGGCTCATGAGGCCGCCGCCGGCCGGCGCCCCGAGCAGGGTGGCAAGGGCGGGCGCGGTGTAGACGAGCCCGACGACCGGTACCCGGTGCCGCTGGGCGAACCAGAGCGTCACCGTGTACATCAGCGCCGGATAGAGCCCCGCCTCGGCGGCGCCGAGCACGAACCGCAGGACGTAGAAGGAGACCTCCCCCTGCACGAACATCATGGCGGCCGAGACCAGCCCCCAGCTCACCGCGATGCGGGCGATCCAGACGCGGGCGCCCACCCGGTAGAGCACCATGTTGCTGGGCACTTCGAGCAGCGCGTAGCTGACGAAGAAGATGCCGGCGCCCAGTCCGTACGCGGCCGCGCTCACCCCGATGTCGGCCTCGAGCCGGGTCTTGGCCAGCGCGATGTTGGTGCGGTCCACGTACGACATGAAGTAGGCGAGGCCGAGCACCGGCAGCAGCCGCCGCATGGCGGTGCGGGTGGCTGCCGCGTGCACCGCGTCGGGTAGAGAGAGCATCACTGTCCTTCCCGCGTGCGCGCGTCGGCGCAGCAGGGGTTGCCGGAGATTGCCGTGGAAGTGCCGTGGGGGAGGCGGCGGCCCCGCGCGGCACCGATGTTTCCGGTGGTCAGGCGCGGGGCCGGTGGTTGTTCAGCATCGAGTACGGCCCCTCGGCCCGGCCATGTGCATGCGCCCACCGTGCCCGTGCGGGCGATGGGCACCGGCCCAGACCCGTACGCGCACATGCGTCAGGGCGGAGGCTCCGGCGCCTCCGCCCTGACGGTCGTCCTCTGTCCCGGCCTCTACGGCCCGGACTCTCGCGCGGCCCTGACCTTTCCGGCCCGGCCCTCCCGGTGCGGACTCTCCCGGCGCGGACTCTCTCCTGGCTCAGACCGACCGGTGGTACTGGTCCGGCACGTGCACGTCCGCGCCGAGCTCGCGGGCCGCGTGCCGGGCGAACGACGGGTCGCGCAGCAGCTCACGGCCGAGCAGCACGGCGTCCGCCTCGCCGTCCACGAGGATCTTCTCGGCCTGCTGGACCTCGGTGATCAGCCCCACCGCGGCCGCCGGGACACCGGCCTCGTTGCGCACCCGTGCGGCGAAGGGCACCTGGTAGCCGGGGCCGACCGGGATGCGGACCCCGGAGGCGTTGCCACCGGTCGACACGTCGATCAGGTCCACTCCGTGCTCCTTGAGCTCGGCGGTGAACCGCACGGTGTCGTCGGCGGTCCAGCCCTCCTGCCCCTCCAGCCAGTCGGTGGCGGAGATGCGGAAGAACAGCGGCAGCTCCTCGGGCCACACGGCGCGGACTGCGTCGGTGACCTCCAGGGCGAACCGGGTGCGGTTCTCGTAGGAACCGCCGTACTCGTCGGTGCGCCTGTTGGAGTGCGGGGAGAGGAACTGGCCGATCAGGTAGCCGTGCGCGCCGTGGATCTCGATGACCTCGAACCCGGCGTCGAGCGAGCGCCGAGCCGCGTCCGCGAACTGCCCGACGATCTCCTTGATGCCGTCGACGGTCAGCTCGGTCGGCACCGCGTGCTTCTCGTCGAAGGCGACGGCGCTCGGCGCGACGGCCTGCCAGCCGTGGGCCTCCGGGCCGAGCGGCGCGCCGCCCAGCCAGGGGCGGTCGGTGGACGCCTTGCGGCCCGCGTGGCCCAGCTGGATTCCTGCCACCGTGTTCTGCGACTTCAGGAACGCGGTGATCCGACGGAATTCCTCGACCTGCGTGTCGTTCCAGATGCCGAGGTCGTACGGGGAGATGCGGCCCTCGGGGCTGACCCCGGTCGCCTCCACGATGATCAGGCCCGTGCCGCCGGCCGCGCGGGCGCCGTAGTGCTGGAAGTGCCAGTCGCCGGGAGCGCCGGTCAGCGGGCCTTCCGCGGCCGCGCTGTACTGGCACATCGGAGGCATCCAGACGCGGTTCGGGACGGTCAGCGACCGGAGGGTGAAGGGCTCGAACAGCGCGCTCACGGCGGACTCCATTCGTAGGGGCTCGACTGGTTCCTCGTACGGTAACCATCGTAGTACGGCGAATGTCAAACTACGAAGGTTCTCGTACAATGAGCGAGGAGCCGCTCGACAAAGAGACGTCTCGGCGAGGAGACGTGAAGGGGAGGTCGTCATGACCACCGCAGCACCGCAGGCCACCGGAGGCCGCACGCTGGCGCATCCGGCCCGCGAGGAGATCCGCCTCGAAGCGGTGCTGCACGCGCTGTCCGATCCGATGCGGCTCGCGGTCGTCCGGGAGATGGCGAGCGCGCGCAGCGCCGAGCTGTCCTGCTCGCACTTCGATCTGCCCGTCACCAAGTCCACGACCACGCACCACTTCCGGGTGCTGCGCGAGAGCGGTGTGATCGAGCAGGTCTACCGCGGCACCACGAAGCTGAACGGACTGCGCAGAGCCGATCTCGACGCCCTGTTCCCCGGTCTCCTGGACAGCGTGCTTGCCGCGGCCGACCGCCAGGAGCAGCGGCTCGGCGCCTGAGCCGGACATGCCGGAGGGGCGACCACGATCCGCGGCCACCCCTCCGGTCCGTATCCGCCGCCCGCTACTTCACCGGCGCCTCGGCGGTCGGCGCCGCCTGGGCGGGTACGACCGGTACGTCGGTGGCCTCGACCGGGGTGTCCGCCGAACCGCCCTTCTGCGGAAGGTGGTTGAAGACCAGGTTCAGCACGATCGCCGTGATGCAGCCCGCGCTGATCCCGCTGTCCATCACCGTCTGGAACCAGTGCGGGAACTTCTCGTAGAGCGTCGGCACGCCCACCGGCAGCACGCCGAGCGCGACGGACACGGCGACCACCGTCAGATTGGCGTTGCCCTCGAACTCGACCTTGGACAGCGTCTTCAGGCCGCTCGCCGCGACCGTTCCGAACATCACCAGACCCGCGCCGCCCAGGACCGGCGACGGGATCGCGGCGATCACCGCGCCCAGCTTCGGCAGCAGTCCGAGCACCACGAGGATGCCGCCCGCGACGGCCACCACCCAGCGGCTGCGCACCTTCGTCATGCCGACCAGGCCGACGTTCTGCGCGAACGCGGTGTACGGGAAGGTGTTGAAGACGCCGCCGAGGACGGTCGAGAAGCCGTCGGCGCGCAGACCGTCGGCGAGCGCGCGCCGGTCCACCGGGCGCTCCGTCATCTCGCCGACCGCGATGAAGTCACCGGTCGTCTCGGTCATCGTCACCAGGGCCACGATCAGCATCGACACGATCGCCGCGCCGTGGAACTCGGGCGCCCCGAAGTGGAACGGCGTGCTGATCCCCACCCAGTTCGCGTCCCCGACCGCCCCGAAGTCGGTGAACCCGGTGGGTATCGCCACCGCCGTGCCGACCACGATGCCGACGAGCACCGCGACCCGGCTCAGCGCGGGCGGCGCGAACCGCTGCACGCCGAGCACGAGCACCAGCACGAACGCGGCGAGCGCGAGGTTCTTAGGCTCCCCGAAGTCCTTCGACCCGGCCCCGCCGGCCGCCCACGTCCCCGCGGTCGGCAGCAGCGAGAGCCCGATGATCAGAATCACCGTGCCGGTCACCAGAGGCGGGAAGAAGCGCAGCAGCCGCCCGAAGACCGGCGCGAGCAGCATCATCGCGAGCCCCGCGACGATCACCGCGCCGTAGATGGCGGGCAGCCCGCCGCCCGTCGTCCCGATCAGCACCATCGGCGAGACCGCGGCGAACGTGCACCCCTGCACGATGGGCAGCCGGATGCCGAAGCGCCACACACCGATGCACTGGATCAGCGTCGCGATGCCGCACACCAGCAGGTCGGCGGTGATCAGATACGCGAGATCGGCGGGCGGCAGCTTCATCGCGCCGCCCACGATCAGCGGCACGGCGACCGCGCCCGCGTACATGGCGAGAACGTGCTGCAGCCCGAACGCCGCCAACTGGCGTACGGGCGGGACCTGATCGACAGGGTGTGTCTGTGGCATACGTGCTCCAAGGCCAGGGGAGTCCCGGGGGACAGCGGGAGGGGCGGCAGCACGAGACCGTATTCGGGTTAAACGTTTTGTTGATTGCACGGATGTTGCCGGGATGTGTCGGGCCACGGGGCCCGCCGCGGATCGCCTACGACCCGGCGCCCGCGGCCCCCAACAGCCCTGCCCAGTCCGGGATCTTCACTGATCCGCGGCCGAGCGCGCGCCCCAGCTCCGCCTCGGCGCGCTCGATCCCGAGCCAGCCCGCCCACTCGACCGGGCGCACCCCGGCGCCGACGAGCCCGGCCGGCGGATCCTGGGCGAGCGTCCTCGCCGTGAGCGCCGGGGCGTCGTCGAGCAGGGCGGACACCGTCTCCTTCGCGCACGGCCGGTTGGTGCCGATGACGCCCGTCGGCCCGCGCTTGATCCACCCCGCGACGTACTCGCCGGGTGACACCCGCCCCTCGCGCAGCACCCGCCCGGCCAGCTGCGGCACGGTCCCGCGCTCCGCGTCGAACGGCAGCCCCTCCAGCGGCACTCCGCGATACCCCACCGACCGCAGCACCAGCTGCGCCCCGATCTCCTCGTACGTCCCCGTGCCGACGACCCCGCCGCTGCCGTCCGGCCGGGTCCGCTCGAACCGCACCCCGGCCACCCGTCCGTCCCGCCCGACGATCTCGACGGGCCGCAGGAAGAACCGCAGATGGATCCGGCGCCGCCGCTCCTCGTGCGGCAGCGCGGCCCAGCCGCGCAGCACCTCGACGTTCCGCCGGTTCGCCGCGGGCAGCGCCGACGGGTCCGCGTACGCCGGGTCGAGCGCCAACTCGGTCTCGTTCACGACGAGTTCGGTGTCCGGCAGCGATGCCAGCTCGCGCAGCTCCTTGGTGGTGAAGCGGGCCTGCGACGGTCCGCGCCGCCCCACCATGTACACGTCCCGCACGTCACTGGCGCCCAGTGCGGACAGCGCCGCCTGCGGTATGTCGGTGGGCGCCAGCTCGGCGGCGCCACGGGCCAGCATCCGGGTGACGTCCACGGCGACATTGCCCACGCCGATCGCGACGGCGGCGCGCACGCCCCGGACGAACCCGTCGTCGCGCGCGTCCGGGTGCGCGCTGTACCAGGCCACGAAGTCGGTCGCGGACCAGCTGCCGGGCAGATCCTCGCCCGGCACGCCGAGCCTGCGATCGGCCGCCGCGCCCACGCAGTAGACCACCGCGTGATACAGCTCCAGCAGCTTCGCGGGCGGCAGCGCCGGGCCGATCTCGACCCCGCCGAGGAACCGCACCCGGTCGTCCTCCAGCACCTTGCGCAGATTCCCCTGGAGCGACTTGATCTTCTCGTGGTCGGGCGCCACGCCGTAGCGCACCAGTCCGAACGGGCAGGGCAGCCGGTCGAGCACGTCGACCCGGACGCCCGGGACGCGCAGTTGCTGGACGAGGCACTGGGCGGCGTACACCCCGCTCGGCCCCGAACCCACGACGGCGATGTGCGGCACGTGCGGCTCCTTCCGCCGGTGCTGCGCTGAGATTCCTCAGCATGGCATCGCGCGACCCGGCGGGGGAGAGGGATGACGCGGGCCTCTCTGCGTGCCGTTGATGATCAAGTGTGATCGAAGGGTTACGGTGCGTAGGTGCTGGAAAGTTCATTCTTTGACGTCGCTGATCATTATCGACTGAACGATGCTGTTTCCGCAGAGCCGCGGTGGGAGATCCAGGGATACGGCTCGGTGACGGGCGACCTCCGGGCCGACGCCGCGCACGCCCTCCCCTCGCCGTGGTTCCACGTCCGCCTCGGTCTCGACGGCGGAACCCGGGTCGACGTGATCGCCGTCGTGTCCGAAGGCGGCGTCTCCATCGAGGACGTACGGGCTCAACCACCTTTTTCCGTAGCGGAGTTCGCCTCCCTCGCGGAGTGGATGGAGGGCCCGGTCCGGGACGCCTGCCAGAGCGTCGCCGGGCCGTACGCCCCGGCCGTCCCCGCACCCTCCGCCACCGTGTGCCCGGAGGTCACGGAACCGGCTGGCCACCGGGCCCGCTCCTCCGTGCCGCGCGGCGTCGAGGGCCGCCGCGCGGTCGCCGACGCCTACCGCGCGGCCCAGAACGAGGGTGCCGATCCGGTCCTCGCGGTCATGTGCGCGACGGGCCGCAGCCGGCGCAAATCCCTGCGCATGATCGCCGGTGCCCGGGACGCGGGCCTGCTGGCGCCCCGCCACAACCGGCGCTGAACCGCGGCGCGGCAGCGATCAGGACATCTCGCGCATGCGGGAGATCTCCGTGGTCTGCTGCGCGATCACATCGTCGGCCATCTCCTCGACGACCACGTCGTTGCCGTCGCTCTTGACCTCCGTCGCCATGGTCACCGCGCCCTGATGATGCGTGATCATCAGCTTCAGGAACAGCGCGTCGAACGCGGCCCCTCGCGCCGCCCGGAGCTTCTTCAACTGCCCCTCGGTCGCCATCCCCGGCATCGCCTCGTGCCCGGCGTGCCCGGAACCGCTCTCCGGCTTCCCGTACTTCTTCAGCCACGCGCGCATCGTCTCTATCTCCGGCCCCTGCGCTGCCGTGATCCGCTCGGCGAGCCGCTTCACCTGCGCCGACTCGGCCTGCTTCGGCACGAGTCGAGTCATCGTCAGCGCCTGCTCATGGTGCCGGATCATCATCTGCGCATAGCCGACGTCCGCGGAGTTGGGCCGGTCGTCGGCCTTGCGCTCCTGTGCGTCCTGCGCGGACAGGGTCTCCGCGGCCTCGCCCGGCTTGCCCGGCGCGATCACCGAACTCCCGGCGGAGACAGGGGAGTCGGCCTCGGCGTCGCCCCCCGAATCGCATCCGCTCACCCCCGCCGCGAGCGCCGCGAGCAGCGCGAACACAGCAACTTTCATGACGAGTGCGTTGCCATCTGTTGATCTGTGCATGGTGAAGACGATACTCGGGGGATGGGTGAACCGTTCACGAACGAACGACGTCACCAACGATCAGGGAGACGAGGGAGACAACAGTGACCCTGTTGCACAGCTTCGCCCGAACACGCGGAAGACGCCTGGGAGTCGCCACGGCAGCGGCTGGACTCCTGGCAGCCCTGCTCGCCGCGGGGCCCGTCTCGGCGACCCCCGACCCGGGGGACCGCTCCGCCGCACCCCGCGGCGTCTCGAAGAGCGCACAGGCGCAGGCCGAGAAGGCGATAGCCGCAGGCGAGATACCCGGCCAGGACGAGATCGTCCACTCCGCCAACATCGAACACCTCACCAACATCCCCAAGGACGCGCTGCCCGGCACCAATTCGGACCTTGCCTTCCAGGGCCGCTACGCCTTCGCCGGCAACTACGACGGCTTCCGCATCTTCGACATCAGCAACCCGAAGGCGCCGAAGACCGTCGCGCAGGTGCTGTGTCCCGGCTCGCAGAACGACATCTCCGTCTCCGGGAACCTGCTCTTCCTGTCGACGGACAGCTCCCGCAGCGACAACTCCTGCGCCTCCACCACCCAGCCCGCGACCGAGAAGTCGTCGTGGGAGGGCATGAAGGTCTTCGACATCAGCGACAAGAAGAACCCCAGGTACGTCGCCGCCGTCGAGACCGCGTGCGGCTCGCACACCCACACGCTGGTGCCGGAGAAGAAGAACATCTACGTGTACGTCTCGTCGTACTCGCCGAGCGCCTCGTTCCCCGACTGTCAGCCGCCGCACGACGGCATCTCCGTCATCAAGGTGCCGCGCAAGGCCCCGCAGAAGGCGGCCGTGGTCAACTTCCCCGTCCTCTTCCCCGGTGAGGGCCCCGACGGTGGCGGCAACCCGGGCGCGCCCACCAACCCCGGCGTCTCCAAGACCACGGGCTGCCACGACATCACGGTCCTGCCCTCCAAGGACCTGGCGGCCGGTGCCTGCATGGGTGACGGCATCCTGTTCTCCATCAAGGACCCGGAGCGCCCGAAGGTCATCGACCAGGTCCAGGACAACGTCAACTTCGCGTTCTGGCACTCGGCGACCTTCAACCAGACCGCGAAGAAGGTCGTGTTCACCGACGAGCTGGGCGGCGGCGGAGCGGCCACCTGCAACGCGGCGATCGGCCCGGACCGCGGCGCCGACGGCATCTACGACATCGTCGGCAAGGGCGACAAGAGCAAGCTCGTCTTCCGCGGCTACTACAAGATCCCGCGCCACCAGGCCGACACCGAGAACTGCGTCGCGCACAACGGCTCGCTGATCCCGGTCAAGGGCAAGGACCTCATGGTGCAGGCCTGGTACCAGGGCGGCGTCTCGGTCTGGGACTTCACCGACTCCACGAAGCCGAAGGAGATCGCCTACTTCGAGCGTGGCCCCCTGACCACCGACACCCTCACCGTCGGCGGCTCCTGGTCCGCGTACTACTACAACGGCTACATCTACTCCAACGACATCGCGAAGGGCTTCGACGTCCTGAAGCTCAGCGACCGGCGCACGGATCCGGCCAAGCGGATCCACCTGGACGAGCTCAACACCCAGACGCAGCCGGACTACTTCGACTGATCGCCGTCCGCCGCGGCCGGCCACAGCGGCTCGAAGTAGCGGGAGAAGTCGGCCGCGCGGGCGTGCGCGGGAAGCTCGTCGGACGGCAGGCCGCCAGGGCCGCCGTCCGGCGGGAAGCCCGACTCCCAGGCAAGCCCGTACCGCTGGAACAACTCGGCGCGCAACGTCCCGACCGGCATCGGAGCCCCGGGCACGAGGGCGGCGAAGACGGCACCCATCAACAGGGCCCGCAGCATCGGATAGTCCCGGTCGACGTCGAGCGTCCCGTGCCGTACGACGGTGTCGCGCAGCAGCACCGCGAGCCGCTGCTGCTCGGGGCACTGCACAAAACCCTCGGCCTGCAGAATTCCGGCCATGTGCGTGCGCATCAGCACGGGCTGATCGCGGGCGAGTCCGAGAATCGCGTCGACGGCCCGGGCCAGCCGCTCGTCACCGTCGTCCTCGGCGGGCCGCGGCTCCCGCTCCAGGGCCTCCTGCAACGTCCGGTTCATCAGCCGGTGCACGGCCGACTGCAGCAACTGCCGCTTCCCGGGAAAGTAGTACGAGACCAGCCCCCGGGCGGAACCGGCCCGGTCCGCGATGTCCCCGAGCGTCGTCGCGTCGTACCCCCGCTCCCCGACCAGTTCCAGCGTCGCCTGCAGAAGCCGCTCGCGGGAACGTCGGCGCAACTCCTCATTGACCGATGCGCTGCGGGGGGACATTCTTATCTCCTGCGTTGACTGGCTCTCAGCCAACTATACTCAGCGCATCTCGGCCCCCGGCCTCCGGGCTGCGACGCGCCGAGGCGGACCGGCCGTATTCGGGCGACGCGGGGGATCGTCCGAATACGGCCGATTTCATGCTCGGGTGTCGGGCGGTGTCAGCACTGGCCGGGGCCCGTTCCGACGGGGGACGGCATCCCCAACACCCTCGACACACAGGGCGAAACTGTCCCGGCTTCGTGGCCTCGCGCCGCATCTCCGCTCCGTGCGGCGCCGGAAGCAAGGGTGTAAGGGAAGGGATCGGAAGATCCCCCCGTCCGATCCCGGAGCGGGATGGATGCTGTCGCCGGATCGATGGGGCTTCGGCGACAGCGCCGCCGTATACCGTTCGGTCACTTCCGGCGCCGGAAGAACAGCCACAGCCGGGCCGCGACCAGGCCGAGTGCCACGGCCGCGATCGTGATCCTCAGCCAGTACGGGGCCTCGTGCGCCATAGGCAGGAAGATTGCCCGGGGTGTCACGGCCGCCACTCCTCGCGGTACCCGGGGCGGTCCGCGTACGCGGCGGCCAGGTCCTTGGCCACCGGTTCCATCACCAGCAGCGCCATGCGGGCCGGGCCCTGCACGAGGTGGTCCGGTGAGGCGGCTTCCGTGAGAGTGATGCCGAGGCGGGCGAGGATGCGTCGTTTGGCGTCGGTCTCGCGCAGCACCCGGGCCGGGACCCCGCAGTCGCAGACCGCGCCCGGTGCCTCGTGGAACATCGCCATGGCCGCTTTCACCGACTCCAGGTCGCCCTGGAGGTAGGCGTGAATGTCGCATTCAAGGGCGTGCAGGCTGCTTGCCCGGCGGGTGTCCGCGTCGAGTTGGGTGCCCAGCCACCGCACGAGGTCATCCATCAGCTGCGGTGATCTCTGCGCGAGGGGACGGGGGCGGCTCCATGGCTCCAACGTATCGCAGGTGAGGCGCGGTACTCATGGCGCGCGGACGCTGTCCGAGGCGCCACTGGCACGACTCGTACGGCGCAGTCAGGATGCGGCAAGGGCGGCCCGACCGCATCCTGGACGTAGGGCTCGAACCTAGGAGGCCGACCATGTCCGTGATGGACAAGCTCAAGCAGATGCTCAAGGGGCACGAGGACCAAGCCGGCAAGGGTGTCGACAAGGCCGGTGACTTCGTCGACAGCAAGACTCAGGGCAAGTACAGCAGCCAGGTCGACACGGCCCAGGACAAGCTCAAGGAGCAGCTGGGCGGCGACCGGGGCCAGGAGGAGCAGCCGCCGAAGTCGTGACCTCCCGCGTGGACCGAGCCCGGGGCCCCGCCGTCGACACGGCGGGGCCCCGGGTGTTCAGGCCGCTTCGTAGTGGTGCGCGCGCCCGCCGCGCCACTTCACCCAGGCGGGATCGTCGAGCAGCGCCTCCGCGTGGTCGAGACCCGCGCGCCGGAGGAACTCCAGGACGTCGCTGTCGCTGTGGGCGAGGCCGAGAATCTGCCCGCGCGCGGTGACGCGCCGGCCGCCGGTGCCGAGCGGCGGGTGGACGACTATCGGGGCGGTGGGCATAAGTCCAGGGTGGATGGTCAGTGGTCCTTCCGCGACTTCACGCACCGGTCCGCCGCACTGTCGACGACGACCAAGGCGACCGGAACCTTCATCCTTCCCTCCTGCCCCGCCCCGGGATCCGCACTCCTGTGCCCCCTTCCGCACCCACCTCCCGAAAGAGGATCAGGCGAGTGAACGGTGCATCCGGCACGCCCCGAGAGGGCGTAAGACAGGCATGAGCACGTCGACGCAATCCCAGAACAAGGAGGGCTGGTCGGTCATCCCAGTCCTCTGCTTCGTCCGCAAACCGGGGGACACCCTGCGCTGCACCCTCGGTGCCGGTCACGACAGTGACCACCTGCACGCGTACACCCGCACCTCCTGGCCGCACCGCTCCGGCGAGAAGCAGGCCGACTAAGACGCCCGCCCGTCGCCGACGGCGGATCCACTCCGGTGGCGGGCGGGTCCTCGGCGCCACGCCGGACGTGCGTGGGCGCTCTCACAGCAGGTCGAGCAACGGGCGTAGTCCGTCCGGCCGTTGGGCCACCGGAAGATGGTCCACGAAGCGCACCGCGCAGCCGATGTCCGCCGCCCCCGCGTCCGAGCGCCGGTCGTCGCCGACCATCAGGGTGTCCTCCGGAGCCACCCCGAGCTCCTCGCACGCGGTCGTGAACAGCCGAGGATCCGGCTTCTGCACGCCGTACCGGTACGACATGACGTAGGTGCCGATGTACGGGTCCAGGCCGTGCTCGACGAAGACGGGCCGCAGGTCCCAGCCGATGTTGCTGACCACGCCCACCGGAACCCCGCGCCCCCGCAGCGCGGTGAGCACCTCGGCCGCGTCCGGGTACGGGCGCCAGGCAGCCGGCGCCATGTGACGTTCGTACAGGGCGTCGTAGAGCCGCTCGTCGGGCAGCGGCACCTCGCGGGCGAGACCGGTGTACGCGGCGCGATGGCGGTCCGCGTCCACGTCGCGGACCGCCATGAGACCGGCCAGATGCGCGGGGACGTCGATGTGGTGGGTGCTGCCGCCCGGCAGCGCCCCGACCTCCTCCAGACCGGCGACGGCCCGGTCGAACTCGGCGTCGGGCAGCGTCAGTCCGGTCGCGTCGAGCGCGGCCCGCAGCCACGACTCGGTGGACTCGATCCTGAAGAGCGTTCCGGAGAAGTCGAAGAGCACGGCTTTGATCGTCATGCGCCCGATGCTCCGCGCGGCGCGACGCGCGGGTCAAGTGCGACGGCCCGCGGCCCGCCACCTCTCGTACGCGGCGGTGGACAGCAGGACCGTGAACGCGCCGAGCAGCCAGCCGCCGGCCACGTCGGACGGCCAGTGCACCCCGAGCCACAGCCGGGTCAGCCCGACCCCGACGACCGAGACGAAGGACACGACGAGCGCCGTGCGCCACAGGCCGCGCCCCACGCCGTGGCGGCGCAGCAGCCACAGCAGCAGGCCGCACACGACCGTGGCCGTCATCGCGTGCCCCGAGGGGAACGCCGCGTAGTGCGCGGAGTCCACCGGGTCGGGCCACACCGGCCGCGGCCGGCCGACCAGTGCCTTGAGCGCCTGCTGCAGCAGCGTGCCCAGCAGACACGTAGCCGCGATCCAGCCGGCCAGCACGGCGTCCCGCAGCCGCCACGCCATCGCGACGGCGACCACGGCGATCAGGGCGCGCATCGTCCACGGGTCCCACACCCAGTCCGACAGGACGCGGTTGGCGTGCGTGAGGTCCGGCTCGGCGACGGCCTCGCGGTGCAGCGAGCGCGAGATGTCCGCGTCCAGATCCATCAGCGGGTTCCAGCGGGCCGCCACCAGCGCCAGGAGCAGAGCGAAGGGCAGGAGCGTGAGCAGCAGCGGCGCAGTACGGCGGCCTTGTGCCGGAGGCGGGGCTTCGGGCGGGGAGTCGGGCGGTGCCGGGTGCATGCCCCGATCCTCGCCGATGGGCAGGACCCGATCCAGCCCGACGCGGCCGCCCCGGCGCGGTCTAACCCAGCGCGCGCAGGCCGGGCACGAACGTCACCAGAAGAGGCACGAGCGGGACGAGCGCCGCAGCCGCCGTCAGCCGCAGACGGCGCCCCGGCGTGAGCCGGGACGGAGGTGCGAGCAGCCGGTGCACCCGCTGCGGCACGTGCGCCTGCGGGGTCGGGCAGGGGCCCGAGAACACCCCTCGGTCCTCGTTGAGTTCCACCAGGGCCAGCGCGATGGTCAGCCGGCCGAAGCGGCGCGAGGCGACATCGTCCGCGGCCAGCTCGACCAGCCGGTGCATCTCGTCACGGAACGCCGCGAACACCGGCACCTGCGGAAAGCCGGAGGCCAACGCGCCGGAACAGTGCAGCAGCCAGTCGTGCCGCCACTGCGCGTGGCCCATCTCATGAGCGAGCACCGCGTCCAGCTGACGCCCCTTCAGGCGGCGCAACGCAGCCGTGGTGATGACCAGTTGGGGACTCTGGCCGGGCAGCCACCAGGCGTCGGGACGCTCGCCCTCCAGCACGACGAGACGGTCCGCGCCGGGCTCCTCGCCGGGCAGCAGCGGTGCGCGCACCTGCAGTTCGGCACGGCGCCGGGCCCGCCGAGCCCGCGCCCGGTGCACCTCGCGCACCAGCATCGCCGCCGTCCAGGCCCCGCCGAGCGCCAGCGTCACGGCGACGGCGCCCGCCCAGGGACCGGTGCCGCCGGGAGCGTAGGCGGCCACGACCGAGTGCGGTGCGGGGGCGAACACATGCCCGCGCACGGCCTTCCAGGCGGCGGCCGCGCTCAGCGTCATGGACAGGGCGCAGCACAGCAGGACACCGGCCACCACGCACTGCCACACCCACAGCGCGACGATCGGCTCCCGCTCGGGCCAGTCGGCGCGCCCGAGCAGACGGGGGGCGACGACAGCGGCGAGGGCGCCGAGCAGCAACAGCGCTACGGGGACCGTCATACCCGTCACCCTATGAGCCGCACGCGACCCCCGATACGGCCTGGGGCGCCAAGTGATGTACGCCACGGTTTCGTTCGGCCGGACGCGGGGCCCGGGGAGGGCGGCGGCGTCACATCGTCAGCAGCATCGCCAGCATCCCGATCCCCATGGACAGCCGGCAGGCCCGCGCCAGTTCCGGCCGGTCGCCCCAGCCCGCCCACACGGTGCCGCCAGGCGAGGCGCCCTGCGGGGCCATGCGGGCGCCCGTCCACAGGACGTACGCCGTGAAGTAGGCGAGGAGCAGACCGGTCAGCAGGGGCGCGCCCGCACCGCCGTGGTGGGCGTGCGCCTCCGGTCGGACTGCCATAGCCAGCGCCATGTACGCCATCGCGAACGTCCCCACGAGATGGTGCAGATGGTGCCCGGGTGCTTTGCGGGACGCCCACAGCGCCCGCAGGGCCGCGCCGCCGAACACCACCGCGTACAGCAGCCACGCCCAGCGCGGCGGCGTGAGGACCGCCGCGGGCACCGCCATCAGCGCCATGCCGAAGCCCATCAGCGCCTCGCCGCCCGCCGTACGGCGCTGCTCCTCCACGCCGCTGCGCAGCCGCAGCAGGCAGTACGCGCCGGTCGCCGCGCACAGCGCGACAAGCAGCCAGGCGGCCGACAGCGATCCGTGCACCCCGGGTCCCCCTTGCCCTCTCCCGCACAGGCCGCGCGTTTCGCGCGGCCATCGAGGGGATGCCCCGGTGCGCGGGGGCTTAAGGCGGCGCAGGGGAGCACACGCGGTGTTTTGCGGGTGAAACACCCGCGCGGCACGGATCGGCGACACTGGGGGCACCGACGGCGACGAGGCCGTCGGCACAGGTGAAAGGGCCGGTCGGGCAGGTATGAGCACGGAGCAGGGCGCGGACAGGGAACCGCAGACGCCGCACACGGTGGCCGACACCGTGTCGTCGGTCGTACGGCAGTGGCAGAGCGTGCGCCCCGATGTCGACACGGGCCCGATGGAGATCATCGGGCGGATCAACCGGTGCGCCGCGCTGCTCCAGCAGGCCGAGGACGCTCCGCTGCGCCGCGCCGGGCTGACCCGCCCCGAGTTCGATCTGCTCGGCACGCTGCGGCGCACCGGCCGCGAGCTGACCCCCGGCGATCTGGCCCGTGAGACGTTCGCGTCCGGCGCCGCGGTCACCAAGCGGCTGAAGCTGCTCCAGGAGCGGGGCTTCGTCGCCCGGCGCGCCGACACCCGCGACCGACGCGTCTCGCAGCTGAGCCTGACCGACGAGGGGCGGGCCCTGGTCGACGAGGTGCTGCCGCAGCAGCTCGCGTACGAGGCGTCGGTCCTCGCGGGACTCGCGGGCGGCCACGAGGGCGAACTCGCCGCACTGCTCGGCGAGTTGCTGCTCCAGCTCGAAGGACGCCTGGGCGGCGGCCGGGTCTGACGGGACCCGGCCGCCCCGACTACTCGGGAAGCTGCGCGATCGGCAGGTCCGGCCGCTGCGGCGTCATCGCCCGCCCCGCGACCGACGCGCTGACCGCCGCGTGGATCTCCTCCGGCGACAGATACGCGTCCGTCATCTCGAAGTCCTTGAGCGTGGCGGGCCGGTGCCGCTGGAACCCGGTGCGCACGAAGTCGTCGCCCGCGACCGCGTTCAGACCCCAGTTCGCCGCCGTCCGGAACCGGGCCGTCAGCGTCCGCAGCGCCCCCAGGTGGTAGCCCCGCGCGACGACCTGGGCGGGCAGCCCGGTCAGCTGCACGCCCATCGGCTTCGACACGGCCTGGATGCCACCGAGGTCGACCACGAGGCCGAGGTCCTTGTGCCGGTACGGCGTCAGCGGGTTGCCGCGCACCGCGGCGAGCACATTGCGGGCCGCCGCCCAGCCCTGCCGCATCGCGTGCTGCGCGGTCGGCGGGCAGATCGCGTCGCCGCCCTTGGCGAGGTCCGGCACGGCCGCGGCGTCGCCGAGCGCGAAGACCCCGTCCATGCCGGGCACGGTCAGCCGCGGCGTGACCACCAGCCGGCCGCGGTTCGTCTCCGCGCCGAGGGTGGCGACCAGCGGGCTCGGCGCGACACCGGCCGTCCAGATCAGCGTGTGGCAGGGCAGCTCCCGGCCGTCCGTCAGCGTCACGGTGGACTCGGTGGCCTTGGCGACGGACACGCCGAGCGAGACGTGCAGCCCGCGGCGCTCCAGGATGTCCATGGCCTTGTCGCCGAGCCGGTCGCCGAGCTCCGGCATCAGCTTCGGAGCCACGTCGACCAGATGCCACTTGATGTCCTTGGGGTCGAGCCCCGGATACCGCTTCACGGCGGACGTCGTCAGCCGCTGGAGATAGGCGGCCGTCTCCGTCCCCGCGTAGCCGCCGCCCACGACGACGAACTGCAGCCGCGCCTCCCGCTCGGCCGGGTCCGAGCTGGCCGCGGCGAGGTCCAGCTGCGAGATCACGTGGTCCCGGATCCAGGCCGCCTCCGCGAGCGTCTTCACCCCCACCGCGTGCTCGTCGACGCCCGGGATGTCGAACTGCCGGGTGACACTGCCCGGCGTCAGGACGAGATGGTCGTACCGCTCGACGATCTCCTCGCCGTTGATCTTCCGTACGACGACCGCCTTCGCCTTCGGGTCGACGCCGACCGCGCCGCCCGGCAGGATCGCGGTGCGCCGCAGCATCCGGCGCAGCGGTACGGCCACCGACTGCGGGGTCAGCACCCCGGACGCGACATGCGGCAGCAGCGGCAGATAGAGCTGGTGGTCCATCGGACTGATGAGTTTCAGCACGGCCTCGCCGGGCTTCAGCTCTTTCTCCAGTTTGTGCGCGCACTCCATCCCGGCGAATCCGCCGCCGACGATCAGGATCCGCGGCTTCGAGGTGCGGGGAGCGTTCGTGTTCCGGGGAGCGGTCATCTCGGATTTCTCCTGGGCTGGACTGCGAGGGCCGTGCCGGTCTTGCGGTCTTGCGTCTATCCGGATCGGCGCCGCCGAATCCCCGGATCAGCGCCATCCTCCGGCCTGGACCGGGTCGCCGCACGTCAGCGGCGCTCTACGGATGTCCACATTCCGGACGACGAGGGACCGGGCTACGCCATTCGGTGGGCCCGGCGTGATCCCTCGGGGCCGCTCCTAGATCCCCGGCCGGTACCGGATCGGATGCTCCGCCGGCACCTCCACGAGCACGATGCGGTGCCCGTCCGGGTCCGCGACCCACATCTCGACCAGCCCCCACGGCTCCTGGACGGGCTCCCGCAGCACCTCCACCCCGGCCGCCACCAGCTCCTCGTGCGCCGCCGCCACGTCGGCCACCTGGAGCCACAGCCGCAGATGCGGCACGGGCGCCTCCTCGGCCCGGCCCGCCACCTCCAGGAAGCCGCCGCCGAGGAAGTAGACCGTGCCCCGCTCCGGCCCGGTGCCGAACTCGCGGTACACGGCGAGCCCCAGGGCATCGCCGTAGAACCGCCGCGACCGCTCGGGATCGACGGGCCGGACGAGGACTCTGCTGCTCAGTACATGAACCATGCCGACGCACAGTAGTGCGCCCGGGTTAACCTCGACGGCGCCGACAGGCCCGCACCCGTACGAGATCGGAGAGTCCTCCATGACCGCCGCCCTGACCTACCGTGATGCCGTCGTGGAGGACGCCGACGCGCTCGTGGCGCTCATCGAGTCGGCCTACCGCGGGGACACGAGCCGGGCCGGCTGGACCACGGAGGCGGACATCCTCCAGGGGCAGCGCACCGACCCCGAGGGCGTGCTGACCGTCATCAAGGACCCCGACAGCCGCCTGCTGACCGTCGAGCGCGACGGCGAGATCGTCGCCTGCTGCCAGCTGGAGCACCGGGACACGGCCGCCTACTTCGGCATGTTCGCCGTCAGCCCGGCCCTCCAGGGCGCGGGCCTCGGCAAGCAGATCATCGCGGAGGCCGAGCGGCGGGCGCGCGTGACCTGGGGCGTGCGCGAGATGCACATGACGGTGATCTCCGTACGCGACGAGCTCATCGCCTGGTACGAGCGCCGCGGCTACCGCCGTACGGGAACGATGACCCCCTTCCCGTACGGCGACGAGCGCTTCGGCATCCCGCAGCGCGCCGACCTCCAGTTCGAGCTGCTGGTCAAGCCGCTGGCCTGAGCCCGGTCCGGGCTACGCGGTGAACCGGCCCGTCCGCTTGATCTCCGGGTAGTCGGTGGTGGCGCCGTCGAGACCGAGGGCGCGGACGAGCCTCAGGTCGTCCTGGGTGTTCACGACCCAGCCGATGATCCGCAGGTCCGCCTTGCGGGCGTGTTCGACGATCTCCTGGGTGAGGCGGCGGATGTTCAGGACGAGGGTCGTGGCGCCGACGGACACGGCCCGCTGGACGACATCGGTGCCGTAGCGGCTCGCGACCAGGGCCGTGCGCACCCCCGGCACGAGCCGCGCGATCTCCGCGATCGCCTCGTCGTGGAACGAGATCACCTCGACCCGGTCCACCAGATCGCGGCGCAGCATCACCTCGGCGAGCGCCTGGGCCGCCGTGACGGTCTTGATCTCCGCCTGGAGCGGAGCGCTCACCGCGTCCAGAACCTCTTCGAAGACCGGGATCCGCTCGCCGCGCCCCGCGTCGAGCGTGCGCAGTTCGGCGAGGGTCTGCTCGGCGATCGGGCCGCTGCCGTCCGTCGTGCGGTCCACGTCGGCGTCGTGCATGACGACGAGCGCGCCGTCCTTGCTCAGATGCAGATCCAGCTCGATGAGGTCGAGTCCCGCCCGTTCGGCGGCGACGAAGGATCGCAGGGTGTTCTCGGGTTCGACACCCATGGCACCGCGATGCCCGATGGTGAGGAAGTTCAAGGCGGTCTCGCTTCCGTCGACGGCGACTCTGCTGTCACGCGCTTACGTACCCAGGTAGTCGCAGCCTAACGACCCGACTCCGCGACCGAACCGGAGTGGCGCAGGTGACCGGAATCGTGCTGCCGGGATCCCACGATCCCCAGCAGCAGTCCGGTGACGACGGCGGCGACGAGTACGGCTCGGATGCTCACGACGGGTGCGCTCCTGCGGGCCTGACGGTGCGGGACGGGGACGCCGACCGTCCTACCGCCCCGCCGGGCCGGCACCCGGCGACGTCACCCGGACGTGGGCGAGTCCGCCACGGGTTGACCCGGACCGAGCGCCACCAGATCCGCCAACATGCCGCGCGCCAGCTCCACTTCGGCCACCAGCCGCCGCTCGCTCCAGCGCAGCGCGATCTGCGGATGCGCCCACGCCTCCACCCCGTCCGCCTTCGCGAGCGCGTCCCGTACCTCGTCCAGCTCGCCCTCGGCCCGCGCCACGTGCTCCGTGACGAGCGCGCGCAGCCGCTCCGGCTCGGCGAGGTGCCCCAGCCAGACCCGCAGCAGCACCGGGTGCTTGAGCGACACCGGGCCGGGATCGTGGGTGTCCGCGGCCCAGGAGGCCAGCGCGGCCCGCCCCTGCTCGGTGATCGTGTACGCCCGCTTCGCCCGCGGTTCCTCGGGCCCGGAGCGTCGTGAGGTGACGTGGCCGAGGTCCTCGAGGCGGCGCAGTTCCGCGTAGATCTGGCTGAACGCGGGCGCTCCGTAGAAGAACCGCAGGGAGGAGTCCGCCCACTTCTTCAGCTCGTACCCGGTCCGCTCGCCCGGGAAGGAGAGCAGCCCGAGCACGGCCCAGGCGGTCTGCGGGAGTCGAGGTGTCGGCATGCGTCCGCATTGAAGTTCGCGGGAAACGCGGACGCAAGAGGCCGACGCAAGAGGCCGGAGGCTACGCCGTCGCGCGGTGCAGCCGTGCCGTCAGGTGGTGCTGCAACGGCTGCCCCACCGCCGCGAGTTCGTGCACGAAGTCCAGCGTGCCGGGCCCGGCGAGCGTGTACCGGCGCGTGGTCGCCTCGACCTTCTTCGCGGTCGGCGTCAGCGCCACGTCCTCGGTGGCCAGCGCGACCGTCGTGCCGTCGGCCGTACCGGCCATGATCTCCGCGATGCCGGTCGGCTGCGTGATCAGGACCTCCACCCGGCCGTCGGGCTGAAGCCGCCAGAAGCCGCTCTCGCGGGCGGCGGGCCGCAGCGGCGCGTCGTGCCCGTCGATCAGCCAGGCGCGGGCCTCGTAGTGCAGGAAGGGCCGCCCGTCATGGCTGAACGTCACCTCCTGCGCGTACGTGAAGTCGCCGTCCAGCGTCGGATATCCGCCACGGCCCCGACCGCGCCAGGTCCCGAGCAGCCCGAGCACGGGCGCGAGCAGCGGGTGCGCCTCCTTCGGCTGATCGCTGTACGGGTAGGCGGGCACGGCGTCGGACACGGTGAACTCCGGATGCGGGTACGGGGGTGATGGCGGGGCCAGCTTAGGGGGCGGCGCGGCGCGCTCCCGCCCGGTACGCCCCGTAACCTCACGTGCGTGTCCGTCTCCGCCCGCCCGCACCGCGTCGCCGTCCTCGTCCTCGAAGGGGCGAAACCCTTGGACGTGGGGATCCCCGCCCAGGTGTTCACGACCCGCGCGAGCATGCCGTACGAGGTCCGGGTGTGCGGGCCCGCGCCCGGGCTCGTCACCGGGGGCGACGGTCTGTCGTACGCGGTCGCCCACGGGCTCGAGGCGCTGGAGTGGGCGGACATCGTGTTCGTGCCCGGATACCGGTTCCCGGACCGGGAGGCGCCGCCGGCGGCGGTCGTCGACGCGCTGCTCGCCGCCCACGCGCGCGGCGCCCGGCTCGCCGCGATCTCCACGGGCGCCTTCGCGCTCGCCGCGACGGGTCTGCTCGACGGGCGGCGGGCCACGACCCACTGGCACTACACGCAGGCGCTGGCCGAGCAGTACCCGCACGTCCGGGTCGACGAGAACGTCCTCTTCGTCGACGAGGGCACCGTGCTGACCTCGGCGGGCGCCGCGTCCGGCATCGACCTGTGCCTGCACATCCTGCGCGGCGACCTCGGCGTGGCCGCGGCCAACCACGCGGCCCGGCGCCTGGTCGCCGCCCCCTACCGCAGCGGCGGCCAGGCCCAGTACGTGCCGCGCAGCGTCCCCGAGCCGCTCGGCGAACGGTTCGCCGCCACCCGTGAATGGGCCCTGAGCAGGCTCGGCGACCCGCTCACCCTGCGGATCCTCGCCCGGCACGCGGCGGTGTCGGAGCGCACGTTCTCCCGGCGCTTCGTCGAGGACACCGGGTACACGCCGATGCAGTGGGTGATGCGGGCCCGGATCGACCTGGCCCGCGAACTCCTCGAACGCTCGGAGCTGGCCGTCGAGCAGATCGCCGCCGACGTGGGTCTCGGCACCGGCGCCAACCTGCGCCTGCACTTCCAGCGCATCCTCGGCACCACTCCGACCGAGTACCGGCGGACCTTCGCCCGCGGCGAGTAGCCCGGCCCGATCGCGGTGGCGGGATACTTTCGAACCATGGCGTTCCCGCCGCTGTCGGCCAAGCCCGCGGCGCGCGAGTGTGGAGACGTTCCCGCTGAGGGGACCTCGACATTCACCCCGGACGGGCCGGTCGTCCGCACGCACCGGCTCCGTCGGACCGACGGGAGACCCGCACATGACCCGCATCGCCATCAACGGATTCGGCCGCATCGGGCGCAACGTCCTGCGCGCCCTCCTGGAGCGCGACTCCGCCCTCGAGATCGTCGCCGTCAACGACCTCACCGAGCCCACCGCGCTCGCCCGCCTGCTCGCCTACGACTCGACGGCGGGCCGGCTCGGCCGCCCGGTGACCGTCGACGGGGACGCGCTCGTCGTCGACGGCCGCCGCATCAAGGTGCTCGCCGAGCGCGAGCCCGCCGAGCTGCCCTGGGCCGAGCTCGACATCGACATCGTCCTGGAGTCCACCGGCCGTTTCACCTCGGCGAAGGCCGCCCGCGCCCACCTCGACGCGGGCGCGAAGAAGGTCCTCGTCAGCGCCCCCTCGGACGGCGCCGACATCACCCTGGCCTACGGCGTGAACAGCGACGGGTACGACCCGGCCCTGCACACGATCGTCTCGAACGCCTCCTGCACCACGAACGCGCTGGCGCCGCTCGCCGCCGTCCTCGACGACCTCGCGGGCATCGAGCACGGCTTCATGACGACCGTGCACGCCTACACCCAGGAGCAGAACCTCCAGGACGGCCCGCACCGAGACGCCCGCCGGGCCCGCGCCGCCGCCGTCAACATCACGCCGACCACGACCGGCGCCGCCAAGGCGATCGGCCTCGTCCTGCCGAACCTCGACGGGAAGCTGTCCGGCGACTCGATCCGCGTGCCCGTCCCGGTCGGCTCGATCGTGGAGCTCAACACGACGGTCGCCCGCGACGTGACCCGTGACGAGGTCCTCGCCGCCTACCGCACCGCCGCCGACGGACCTCTCGCCGGTGTCCTGGAGTACTCGGAGGAGGAGCTGGTCTCGTCCGACATCGTGGGCAACCCGGCGTCGTCCGTCTTCGACGCGGCCCTGACCCGGGTCGACGGCCGCCACATCAAGGTCGTCGCCTGGTACGACAACGAGTGGGGCTTCTCGAACCGCGTCGTCGACACGCTCAACCTGCTCGCCGGCTGAGACGCCGGAAGGCCGGTGCCCGCCCGCCCCTTCCCATCTCTGACGCTCCGTCATATACCTAATAGTCATATGGAGGCGATGCCCCACCGCTGTCTCAACTCCCGGGAGGAACAGTGAAGTTCTCCGTCATCTTCGAGGCGCAACTGGCCGATCCCACCGTCGACCGCGAGCATCAGCTCTTCCACGACTGTGTCGAACAGGCCGTCCTCGCCGAGGAGATGGGGTTCGACCGGATCTGGGCCGTGGAACACCACTCCCTCAAGTGGTACGCGCACATGTCGGCCCCGGAGATCTTCCTGACCTGGGTCGCGGCCCGCACCTCCCGCATCCGCGTCGGGCACGGCGTCGTCTGCATGCCGTTCGCCTTCAACCATCCCGCCCGAGTCGCCGAACGCGCCGCCACGCTCGACCTGTTGTCGGGCGGGCGGCTCGACCTCGGCGCCGGGCGCGGCGGCACGGTGCAGGAGACGTCCCTGTGCGGCGTCGACAAGGACCGTACGACGCAGGAGGTCGAGGAGGCGCTCCGCATCATCGGCAAGGCGTGGGAGAAGGACGAGCTGGAGCACCACGGCCCGCTCCTCGACATCGACCCGCACCCGATCCTGCCGCGTCCCGCCCAGACCCCGCACCCGCCGCTCTTCCTGGCGTGCAGCCGCACCGAGACCCTGCGCCAGGCGGCCGAACTCGGCGTGGGTGCCCTGGTGATGGGCTTCGCCGGGCCGGAGTCGATCGCCGAGATGCGCCGGGTCTACGACGCGGCGACGGCGGGGCGCACCGCCGAGCGCCTCGTCTCCTCCGTGGTCAACGACCACTTCTCGGTGCTGTGTCCCACGATCGTCCTCGACGACCGGGAGACGGCCCGCGCCATCGGCATCCGCGGCCAGCGTTTCTTCGCCCAGTCCATCGGGCACTGGTACGGCGGTGCAGGGATACCCGACGAGGCCGTCGTCGAAGGCACCGACGAGGCCGCCGAGATGCGCAGGGCCGCCGAACAGGTCGTGGCCCGCCTCAACGAACAGCACATCCCTGTCCGCCCGAGCGCCACCGCCACCTTCAACGCCGACCATGCCTACGGCACGGCGGCGGACGCCATCGCCTACGTCGAACGTCTCCGTGACGCCGGTGCCGACGAGATCATGTGCCTCATCCAGATGGGCACGGTGCCGCAGGCGGCCTGTCTGGAGACGCTGCGTCAATGGGGCGAGACGGTGATCCCGCATTTTCGACTGGAGGGGTAGGGGGCGGCCCGGTTCGAGTTCCGCCCGCGCCACCGTCGTGGCTGGTCGCGCAGTTCCCCGCGCCCCTGAGGCATGCGCTGACGCGCAGCCTCCCCTCGGCGCCCCTGGGCGAGCGAAGCTCGCCTCAGGGGCGCGGGGAACTGCGCGAGAAGCGGCCACCGGCCGTCAGTTGACCGGCAGCCCTTCGGGGGCGCGGGGAACTGCGCGAGAAGCGGCCACCGGCCCGCAGGCGAACGAACAACCCATGAGGGGCGCGGGGAACTGCGCGACCAGCCCCCACCCGCCGTTAGCCGACAACCCACCCCGACAAGGAGCCGCATGAAAACCCCGGACCGCCTCGCCCCGGAAGCCCGCCCCCTCGTGGACGCGATAACGGCCGCCTTCCCCGACATCGGCGGCACCGTCACCGACGCCACCGAAGCCCGCCGCATCCTCGCGCAGGCCCCCGCGTCCCCCTTCCCGGGTCCCGCCGTGGGCGAGATCGAGGACCGGGAGATACCCGGGGCCCCCGACGGCCCCCCGATCCCGGTCCGGATCTACCGCCCGGAAGGAGGCGGAGCAGAGCCGGTCCCCGTCGTCGTGTTCTTCCACGGCGGCGGCTGGGTCATCTGCGGCCTCGACAGCCACGACAGCACCGCCCGCGCCCTGTGCCGCGACGCCGGCGCCGTCGTGGTGTCCGTGGACTACCGGCTCGCCCCCGAGCACCGGTTCCCCGCCGCGATCGACGACGCGTACGCCGCCGTGTGCTGGGTCGCCGCCCACGCGGGCGAACTCGGCGCGGACGCGGGAGCGCTGAGCGTCGCCGGGGACAGCGCGGGCGGCAACCTCGCCGCGGTCGTCGCCCAGGTCGCCCGCGACGAGGGCGGGCCCGCGATCGCCCGGCAGCTCCTGATCTACCCGGCGACCGACGCCCGCCAGAAGACCGGCTCGTTCGAGGAGAACGCCGAGGGCTACTTCCTCACGGCCGCCGCCTGCGCCTGGTTCCGGGAGCAGTACCTCGGCCCCGACGGCGACCCGTCCCACCCCCGCGTCTCACCGCTCCTCGCCGAGAACCTGGCGGGGCTTCCGGCCGCGCACATCGTGACCGCCGGCTGCGACCCCCTGTGCGACGAGGGGCAGGCGTACGCGCGGGCCCTGAAGGACGCCGGTGTGCCCGTCACCGAGAGCCGCTTCCCGGGCATGTTCCACGGCTTCTTCGGCTTCCCCGAACTGCTGGAAGATGCCCGTCGAGCCGTCGCGGATGTGGTCGAGGTCATCGTTTCAAGCGGTCGGGACAGGAAAAACGACGGTGATGCAGGGGGTCGGGCAGGATAATTTCCCGAGTCTCCTCTTGTGGCGGAGAACCTTGCATGCATACGGTGTCCATACGCGAGGTTCTCCCGTGGAGGATGAGACATGACGGAAATTCTTGTGCAGAAGGCCGTGGAGGAAACTGTTCCTGCGGTCCAGGGGATGGGTGACAGGGTGGTGGAGCACCCGGCCTGGCCCGTGCTCAAGGACGCCGTCGAGGAGATCAGGACCTGGCAGGAGAAGGACGGGTCGATCGATCTCGACGCCGAGGGCGCCCCGTCGGTGGCCGACGCCAAGGAGGCCGTGGACCGGGTCGTGACCGCGGTCGAGCGGCTCGCCCCGCTGCTGCCGCACGACGCCGCGTACCTGGACGCGCTCGTGGGCGACCTGCGGCGCTGGGCCGACGGCGGCTTCGCGGTCCCCGACTTCCTGGACTCCCTGCTCGCCTTCCAGCCGGCCGCGCAGCGCCGGGACGGCCTCCAGCACCTGGTGGTCTTCCCGATGTACACGCAGAACGGCAATCCGGACCGGAACCTGGAGGCCGTCGTCCTGAAGATGGTGTGGCCGGACTGGCTCGCCGAGCTGGAGGCGACCCGCTACGACAACCCGCTGTTCTGCGGCATCACCTTCGAGGACTTCACCTCCGGCTACGACACGAACTCGGCGGTGCTCTTCCCCGAGACCATCGCCGTGCGCGAGGCGCCGGAGCGGTTCTCCTGGGGTGGCATCTTCTGCGACCGCGAGGCGGCCCGCTTCCGCCGGGTCACCGAGGCCGCCGTGGACATCCTCGGTGTCGAACTGCCCGACGACATCCGCGACATGGTGGGCGACCAGGAGCGCTGCCAGCAGGCGTTCGTGCTGTGGGACATGGTCCACGACCGCACGCACAGCCACGGCGACCTGCCCTTCGACCCGTTCATGATCAAGCAGCGGCAGCCGTTCTGGATGTACGGGCTCGAAGAGCTGCGCTGCGACCTCACGGCCTTCAAGGAGGCGGTGAAGCTGGAGGCCGACGGCGTCCCGCAGGCGCGCGACGTGCAGTACGCCGTCCTCTTCGACCGGATGTTCCGCTTCCCGGTCACCGGCGACCGCGTCAAGAACTACGACGGTCTGGGCGGCCAGCTCCTCTTCGCGTACCTGCACAAGCACGACGTCTTGCGCTGGACGGACAACAAGCTGCTCATCGACTGGCAGCGCGCCCCCGAGGTGACGAACCAGCTGTGCGGCGAGATCGAGCAGTTGTACCGCGACGGCATCGACCGCCCGAAGCTCGTGCACTGGTTCGCCGCGTACGACCTGGTGTCGACGTACCTCGCCCCGCACCCGGGCTCGCGCTGGGCCAAGGGCCCCGACGCCCTGGACACCTCGCTGCCGCCGCGCAAGCTGGTGGACGAGGTGCTTCCGGACGAGTTTCCGCTGAGCATGTTCTATGAGGCGCTTTCCAAGAAGCTGAAGAACGTGATCGCCTCCACCAAGGGCATCACGGCGGCGGGCGCCGAGCGGGTGGCCGCGTGAGCAACCCCGTACCGCAGGAGGCGACTGCCATGACGGACACCACCGGGACCACCGAGGTCACGGGCAAGGACACGCTGGACGGTGCCGTGATCGCGGTCGCCGGGGCGGCCGGGCCCGCGGGCCGCGCCGCGCTCAAGCGGCTCGCGGAGGCCGGTGCCACGGTCATCGGCGCCGACGCGGACGCCGAGCGCCTGGCCGAGGCCGTCGACGAGGCGCGCTACGCGCACGGCGGCGCCACCGTCGTCGGCGACACCGTGGACCTCCTCGATCTTCAGGCCACCCGCGACTGGGCGGACCGCATCGAGAAGGACTTCGGCCGGGTCGACGGCGTCGTCCACCTCGTCGGCGGCTGGCGCGGCAGCGCGTCCTTCGCCGAGACCGACCTCGCCGACTGGGACCTGCTCGAAAAGCTCCTGATCCGTACGGTGCAGCACACCTCGCTCGCCTTCGAGGGCCCGCTCACCCGCTCCGACCGCGGCCGCTTCCTGCTGATCAGCGCGGCCGGCGCCTCGAAGCCGACCGCGGGGAACGCCGCGTACTCCGCCTCCAAGGCCGCGGCCGAGGCCTGGACGCTCGCCCTCGGCGACGCGTTCCGCAAGGCCGGGGGCGATGCCGGGCCGCGGCAGGCGGCTGCGATCCTGGTGGTCAAGGCGCTGGTGCACGACGCGATGCGCGCGGAGCGCCCCAACGCGAAGTTCGCGGGCTTCACCGACGTCAAGGAGCTGGCCGAGGCCATCACCGGCGTCTGGAACCGGCCCGCCGCCGAAGTGAACGGGACCCGCCTGTGGCTGACCGAGAAGCCGTGAACCCTCCCAGGACCGACGCCCGCAGGCATCACGACCCCACCGTCAGAGGCTTCGCCAGCGACAACTACGCGGGGACCCACCCCGAGGTGCTCGCGGCGCTCGCCCTCGCCAACGGCGGGCACCAGGTCGCGTACGGCGAGGACGACTACACGGCCCATCTCCAGCAGACCATCCGCAGCCACTTCGGCCCGACCGCCGAGGCCTTCCCGGTCTTCAACGGCACGGGGGCCAACGTCGTCGCGCTCCAGGCGGTCACCGACCGCTGGGGTGCGGTGATCTGCGCCGAGTCCGCGCACATCAACGTCGACGAGGGCGGCGCCCCCGAGCGGATGGGCGGCCTGAAGCTGCTCACCGTCCCGACCCCGGACGGCAAGCTCACGCCCGAGCTCATCGACCTCCAGGCGTACGGCTGGGACGACGAGCACCGCGCGATGCCGCAGGTCGTCTCGATCACGCAGTCCACCGAACTGGGCACGCTGTACACGCCCGACGAGATCCGCGCGATCTGCGACCACGCCCACCAGCACGGCATGACGGTGCATCTCGACGGCTCCCGGATAGCCAACGCGGCCGCGTCCCTCGACGTCCCCCTGCGGACGTTCACGAACACGGTCGGCGTGGACATCCTCTCCCTGGGCGGCACGAAGAACGGGGCGATCTTCGGCGAGGCCGTCGTCGTCCTCAACCAGGACGCCGTGCGGCACATGAAGCACCTGCGCAAGCTGTCCATGCAGCTCGCCTCCAAGATGCGCTTCGTGTCCGTGCAGTTGGAGGCGCTGTTCGCCAAGGACCTGTGGCTGCGCAACGCCCGGCACGCCAACGAGATGGCCCAGCGCCTCGCCGAGGGCGTCCGTGCGGTGGACGGCGTGGAGATCCTCTACCCGGTGCAGGCCAACGGCGTCTTCGCGCGCCTCCCGCACGACGTCGCCCAGCGCCTGATGAAGCAGTACCGCTTCTACTTCTGGGACGAGACAGCCGGCGACGTCCGCTGGATGTGCGCCTTCGACACCCGCGAGGAGGACGTCGACGGGTTCGTCGCGTCCCTCAAGGAAGAGATGGCGCGCTAGACACGTCAGATCAGAGGCTGCATAGGTATGCGGTCGACCGTAAAGTCATTGACTCGCGGTCGACCGCATACCTATGCTCGCGTGCCATGCAGCTGATCCAGCAGAACCCTGATCTCTCCGCCTATTTGGCGGCGGACGACGTCATCGATCATCGCCATCCGCTCGTCCGGGAGACGGCCGCACGGCTGGCCGAAGAGTCCGTCGATTCATATGCATACGCCCGCGCCGCCTACGAGTACGTCCGTGACGCGATCCCGCACTCCGCCGACAGCGGCGACCCGCGTGTCACCTGGCGGGCCTCCGACGTCCTGGAGAAGGGCACCGGCATCTGCCACGCCAAGGCGCACGCCCTGACGGCGCTCCTGCGCGCGGAGGACATCCCCGCGGCCCTCTGCTACCAGCGGCTGACGCACGACGCCGGAACGGGCTGGTGCGTGCACGGGCTCATCGCCGTACGGTTCCACGGCGCATGGCACCGGCAGGACTGCCGGGGGAACAAGCCGGGCGTCGACGCCCAGTTCTCGCTCCAGGGGGAGCGGCTGGCCTGGGTGCCCGATACGGGCGAGGGCGAGGTGGACTATCCGGCGCTCTTCGACGCGCCGCATCCGGCGGTGCTCGACGTGCTGCGCGCCGCGCCGGACCGTCCCCACCTCTGGGAGAACCTGCCCGACTCGCTCGCTGCGTGAAGCGGCGGGGGCCGAACCGGTCCTGCTTCCGGAGCAGTTCGGCCCCCGTCGCGCGGCTCAGCCGGCCTCGGCGGCCTTGACCTCTTCGGGGGTCGGCGCCGTGCCACCGAGATGGGCCGGCATCCACCACGTGTCGTTCGGACCCTTGGGGCGTACCGGATAGGCGCGCTGCGCCGCTTCGAGCAGCTCCTGCACCCGGCTGCGCAGACGGCGCGTGATCGCACCCGCGTACTGGTCGGACGGAGCCTCCAGGGCCTCGCCGACCCGGATCGTGATCGGGATGTGCTGCCGCTTGAAGTTGCGCGGGCGGCCCTTGGTCCAGACCCGCTGCGTGCCCCACAGCGCCATCGGGATCAGCGGCACCCCGGCCTCCTGGGCCAGCCGCACGGCACCCGTCTTGAAGCTCTTCAGCGTGAACGACTCCGAGATCGTCGCCTCGGGGAAGACGCCCACGACCTCGCCCGCGCGCAGCGACTGCAACGCGTGCTGGTACGCGTGCTCACCCTGCGAACGGTCCACCGGGATGTGCTTCATGCTGCGCATCAGCGGACCGGAGATCTTGTGCCGGAACACCGACTCCTTGGCCATGAACCGGACCAGACGCTTCTGGGGCAGCGCGGCGAGGCCGTCGAAGATGAAGTCCAGGTAGCTGATGTGATTGCTGACCAGGACGGCACCGCCCGAGCGCGGAATGTTCTCCGAGCCCTTGCAGTCGATCTTCAGGTCGAGCGCCTTGAACATCGTTTTCGCGGCGCCGATGACCGGACGGTAGACGAGCTCTGCCATGGAGAGGGAGGACCCTTCTGAAGTGCCTGGGGAACGTGATGGGTGGGACGGTTCCCGGCGTTAAGTTACGGAGCCGTAGGTATTGCGGCTTGCGCAGATCGTGCCCGAAGAACGGCTGGCTGGCCAGTCCTGGTTCCGGTGCCGCGCGAGATCCTGGTCACGTTGGCCGGAATGCGCAGAGACGTTTGAGCGCTGTAGTGGAGACGGCGGACAAAGGAGGACAGGAGTGACCGTGGGTGAAATGACGTTCGGTGCCGAGCAGTTGGGCGCGGAGCTGGGGGAGCGGGCGACGCTCGTTCAGTTCTCCAGCGCCTTTTGCGCGCCCTGCCGGGCCACCCGGCGCGTGCTCGGCGAAGTCGCCGCACTCGTCCCGGGCGTCTCGCACATCGAGATCGACGCCGAGGCGAGACTCGACCTCGTACGCGCCGTTGGGGTGGTCAAGACGCCGACCGTGCTGGTCCTCGACGCCCACGGCCGCGAGGTGCGGCGGGCGGCGGGGCAGCCGCGCAAGGCGGACGTCATCGCCGCGCTCGGTGAAGCGGTGTGACGCCCTCACGCACGGTGGTGCCGGGGTGACTCATCTCCCAGATGACGGAACGCACTTGACTGCACGCACCACGTATCGTCAGTCTGACCCTATGCCGCCGGAACTCCTTCTCCACCAGCGGGTCCACATCGATCTCGCGCGCTGTTCGAGCGCCCGTTGTCGTGTCTGACGCAGCCTCGGACCCCGCTCGTACCCTCCCGCAGAAGGACACGTCCATGACGGTCACCCCGGACCTTCGCACCGCTCTGCCGGCCGGCCCCGATCTCCTCCGCTCCGTCTTCCGTCAGCACGCCGCGGGCGTCGCGGTGATCACGGCGGCGGGCAGCGCCCCCGTCGGCTTCACCGCCACCTCGCTCACCTCCGTCTCCGCCCAGCCGCCCGTGATCTCCTTCGGTATCGGCGTCGGCGCCTCCAGCTGGCCCACCGTCGCGGAGGCTGGCCATGTCGGCGTGCACATACTCGCCGAGGGCCAGGCGGACCTCGCCGCGACGTTCGCACGCAGTGGCGCCGACCGCTTCGGCGCGCCCACGCGCTGGTCCGAGGGGCCCGAGGGGGTTCCGGTCCTCGACGGCGTACTGGCCTGGATGGTCTGCAAGGTGATCGCCCGGGTCCCCGCCGGTGACCACCGGATCGTGCTCGCCGAGGCGGTCTGCGGGGACCTGCCGGGCGCCGGCCGTCCGCTTCTCTACCACCAGGGGCGCTTCAACGCGCTGCGCGACTGAGAGTTCCCAGCTCCGGGCGATTACGGAGCGTTGGCAACGTCACAGTTCAAAGCGCTTGCTTAGCGGGCATAATCTGGATGTACTGACGAGTAATATTTCGTTCGGAGCGCGGGCCGCCCCGACCGGAAGAGTCCGCTTCAGGCGCCTATGCTGCCTGGTACAAGGCGTTTTTCGACGCAGCAGCACAGCCGCCCAGTAAAAGACGATTGCAGTAGGAGAGCCGGCGTGAGCTTGAGGATCGTTGTCACCGTGAAGTACGTGCCGGATGCCACGGGCGACCGGCACTTTGCCGATGACCTGACCGTGGACCGGGATGATGTGGACGGTCTGCTGTCGGAGTTGGACGAGTACGCGGTCGAGCAGGCGTTGCAGATCTCCGAGAATTCGGACGACGACGTGGAGATCACCGTGTTGACGGTGGGTCCGGAGGACGCCAAGGACGCGCTGCGCAAGGCGTTGTCGATGGGTGCGGACAAGGCGATCCATGTCGAGGACGACGATCTGCACGGTACGGACGCGATCGGTACGTCGCTGGTGCTGGCGAAGGCGATCGAGAAGGCCGGTTTCGATCTGGTGGTCTCGGGGATGGCGTCGACGGACGGTACGGCGGGGATCGTGCCGGCGCTGGTCGCGGAGCGTCTGGGTGTGCCGCAGGTGACGCTGTTGTCGGAGGTGTCGGTCGAGGGTGGTGCGGTGTCGGGCCGCCGGGACGGTGACACGGCCTCGGAGCAGTTGCAGGCG
>NZ_QLLY01000004.1 GCF_003259365.1 Streptomyces sp. PsTaAH-137 | reverse complement strand
CCGTCGTGGCTGGTCGCGCAGTTCCCCGCGCCCCTGAGCCGTCTTTCACCCGCGCCACCGTCGTGGCTGGTCGCGCAGTTCCCCGCGCCCCTGAGATGCGCACTTCGTGCGGCATCTCATCAGGGGAAGGCTGCGCGCAGCGCATGCCTTCAGGGGCGCGGGGAACTGCGCGACCGGCCACGACGGGAGCCGCACCCGGGCGACGACCCCGGAAACCCCGCCCCCCCGGAAGGGATTAGCTCTTCGGTTGTGTCAGGTCGTAGAAGGTCGACGATCCCACGGTCACCTTCTCGAAGTGGGCCTCCACCCACTTCGTGATCTTCGACGCCGAACCGGAACTCGCCCCGCTCATGCCCCCGATGAAGTAATGGATCTTCCCATCGGCGACGTACTGCTTGAACTGGGCCAGCGTCGGAGACGGATCGGTACCGTTGAACCCGCCGATCGCCATCACCGGGTCACCGGTGGCCAGTTGGTAGCTGGCCTGGTTCTGGGAGCCGACCGTGGCGGCGACCCAGGTGTAGTCCGAGGCGTTCTTCTCCAGGAGCTTCTTGGCCTTGGAGCTGACCTCGGCACCGTTGAGCAGCCCGCCCATACCGCCACCGCCACCGCCCCCGGCACCGCGTTCCCCCATACCGGGCATGGCGCCACCCTGCTTCTGACCGGCACCACCGGTAGGAGGCTGCCCCATCTGACCACCGGTCCCACCGGGCCCGCCCTGGCCGCCACCACCGGGACCGCCACCCTGGGGACCACCCTGGCCACCGCCACCGCCACCACCACCCCCGCCGAACCCCATCGCACTGGCCCCCGAAGGCCCGGCCGTGACGATCGACCCGGAGTGCCCGGTGTTCAGCGTGGAGACGGTGTACGCGGTCGGCCCGGCCAGCGACGCGGCAAGCCCCAGACCGGCCGCGGCGAGCGCGAGCCGACGGTCGAGCCGCCCGGCGAGCGCGAGACCCAGTCCCGCCACGAGACCGGCGATCAGCACGGCCCAGCGCAGCCACGGCAGATAGTCGGGCGTCCGGCCGAGCAGCACGTACCCCCAGACGGCCGTGACGGCCACGGCCGCGCCCAGCGTCACGGACCAGCCGATCCGGGACCGCTCCTCCCACAGCACGGTGGCGCCCATACCGACGACGGCCGCGAGATAGGGAGCGAGGGCCACCGTGTAGTACTGGTGGAAGATGCCGGCCATGAAGCTGAAGACCAGCGCGGTCATGACCAGCGAGCCGCCCCACGCGAGGAACGCGGCGCGTGCCGTGTCGGTCCGCTTGGCCTTCCAGGTCAGCACGGTCCCGGCGACGAGCAGGATCAGCGCGGCGGGCAGCAGCCACGAGATCTGGCTGCCGATCTCGGAGTTGAACATCCGGCCGAGCCCGGTCTCGCCCCACTGCCCGGTGCCGGTACCGCCGCCACCGCCGCCCACGCTGCCGGTCTCGTCGCCGTTGATGCGGCCGAGTCCGTTGTAGCCGAAGGTGAGTTCGAGGAACGAGTTGTTCTGGGAGCCGCCGATGTACGGGCGTGAGGAGGCGGGCCACAGTTCGACGACCGCCACCCACCAGCCCCCGGCGACGACCATCGCGAGCCCGGCGAGGACCAGCTGACCGAGCCGCCTGCGCAGCCGGGCCGGGCCGAAGACCCCGTAGAGGAGGGCCAGCGGCGGCAGGATCAGGAAGGCCTGGAGCGTCTTGGCGAGGAAGGCGAGACCGACGGCCACGCCCGCCCAGACCAGCCACTTGGTGCGGCCCCGCTCCATCGCGCGCAGCACGCAGTAGACCGTGACGGTCATGAGCAGCGCGAGGATCGCGTCCGGGTTGTTGAACCGGAACATCAGCGCGGCGACCGGCACCGTCGCGAACACGGCCATGGTGATCAGGCCCGCGGCGGCACTGAACCGGCGGCGCACGGCCGCGTAGAGCACACCCGCCGTGGCGACGCCCATGAGCACCTCGGGGACGAGGATCGCCCACGAGCTGAGGCCGAAGAGGCGGACGGAGAGGGCCATCGGCCACAGGGCGGCCGGGGGCTTGTCGACGGTGATGGCGTTCGCAGCGTCGGACGAGCCGAAGAAGAACGCCTTCCAGCTCTCGCTGCCCGCCTGGACGGCCGCCGAGTAGAAGGAGTTGGCGTAACCGGAGGCGGAGAGGTTCCAGAGGTAGGCGAGGCCGATGAGGAGGAGCAGCCCGAGGAAGGCGGGGCGCACCCAGCGCGCGTCCCCCGGCCGCCCGCGCCACACCCGCGTCAGGAACCGGTCCCGTGGCCGGCCGTGGCCACCGGGCTGCCGGCCCGTACCCGTGTTCGCGTCGGCGACCGTCGGATCGGTCGTGGTGGTCATGGTGGTCGTCATCGCTGGTCCCTGGGATCGGGGCAGGGGTCGTACGGACCGACCCGCAGAGCCTGAGGAGTGGAGACGGTAGGAGTGGAGACGGTAGGAGTGGAGACGGTCGGTGCCGGGGCCGGTTCGGAGGGGAAGACCCAGGCCCGGAAGAGCAGGAAGCGCAGCACGGTCGCCGCGAGGTTGGCCGCGATGAGCACGGCCAGTTCGGTGGCGTGCGCGGGATCGCCGGTCGCGGCGTTCAGGGCGGCCAGCGATCCGCTGGTCAGCGCGAGCCCGATGCCGAAGACGACGAGCCCCTGCGCCTGGTGGCGGACGGCCTTGTCGCGGCCGCGCACCCCGAAGGTGAGGCGCCGGTTGGCCGCGGTGTTGGCGAAGGCCGACACCAGCAGGGCGAGCGCGTTGGCGATCTGCGCCCCGGAGAACGTGCGGAAGCCGGAGTACAGCAGCAGGTAGAACAGCGTCGAGAGCGCGCCGACGACGCAGAACCCGACCAGCTGCCGCGCGAGCCCCTTCGGCACACCGGGGAGCCGGCGGTCGCGCGGGTCGTCGCCGAACGGACGGGCGAGCCGGTCCAGCGGCAGGGAGCCGGAGGCGAGCGCCTTGCCCACCCGCCACACGCCCTTCAGGTCGTCGGTCGCCGTCTTCACGATGTGCACGGTCGAGTTCGGGTCGTCGACCCAGTCGACCGGCACCTCGTGGATGCGAAGACCGGCGCGCTCGGCGAGCACCAGCATCTCGGTGTCGAAGAACCAGCCGGTGTCCTCGACCAGCGGCAGCAGCACCTGCGCGACATCGCGCCGGATCGCCTTGAAGCCGCACTGCGCGTCGGAGAAACGTGCCTGTAGAGAGCCCCGCAGGATCATGTTGTAGGCCCGCGAGATGAACTCCCGCTTGGGGCCGCGCACCACCCGCGAGGAGCGGGCGAGCCGGGAGCCGATCGCCAGGTCCGAGTGGCCGGAGATGAGCGGGGCGACCAGGGGCAGCAGCGCGTTCAGGTCGGTGGAGAGGTCCACGTCCATGTAGGCGAGGACCGGTGCGTCGGACGCGGACCACACGGTGCGCAGGGCGCGCCCGCGGCCCTTCTGTTCGAGGCGGAAGTAGCGGACGCCCTGGAGTTCGGCGGTGAGCCGGTGGGCCACCTGCGGGGTGGTGTCGGTGGAGGCGTTGTCCGCGATCGTGACGCGGAAGCGGTAGGGGAAGGTGCGGACGAGGTGGGCGTGGAGTCTGTGCACGCACTCACCGAGGTCCGTCTCCTCGTTGTAGACCGGAATGACGACGTCCAGCACGGGCACGTTGCCGAGGCCGCTGCCCACGGGCAGGTGCTCCCGCGCAGGCAGCGCGCCGAGGTTCGCGGCGGTGGGGTCGATGCCCGGAGAAGAGTCGGTTCGCATGCCATTGACACTCGCCAACTCCGCTGTTAGCGCTGTGTGGTGGACCTTTGGGCTGCCTGTGAGTCCGGCTGTGCGCCGACCGTTGCGTGCGTGAAGAGCGCGTCGGCGCCCGCGGGCAGCGCGCTGACCGGCTCGTCGTAGGCCGGCAGATGCACGGTGAACACGGTCCGGCCCGGCCCGCTGTCCACGGTCACGGCTCCGCCGTGGGCGGCCGCGACCGCCTGCACGATGGCGAGCCCGAGCCCCGTGGACCCGGCCTTGCGCGACCGGGAGGAGTCCCCCCGGGCGAACCGTTCGAACACGTGCGGCAGCAACTCCGCGGGGATGCCGGGACCGTCGTCCCGGACGTCGACGCAGACCCAGGGCCCGTGCCGGTGCACGCGCGCGGTGACGGTGGTGCCGGGCGGGGTGTGGGTCCGCGCGTTGGCGAGGAGATTGACGAGGACCTGTTGCAGGCGCGCGGAGTCGGCGAGCACCAGCGCGGGCTCGTCGGGCAGTTCGAGCCGCCACTTGTGGTCCTGCCCGGCCGCGCGGGCGTCGCTCAGCACGTCGATGACCAGCGGGGACAGGTCGGTCGGCTCGTACGAGAGCGGCCGCCCGGCGTCGAGCCGCGCGAGCAGCAGCAGATCCTCGACCAGGCCGGACATGCGGTGCGCCTCGGACTCGATCCGGGTGAGCGCGTGCCGGGTGTCGGGGCCGACCTGCTCGCGGCCGCGGCGGGTCAGTTCGGCGTAGCCGCGGATGGAGGCCAGTGGCGTACGCAGTTCATGGCTGGCGTCCGCGACGAACTGCCGGACCCGCATCTCGCTCTGCTGGCGTGCGTGCAGGGCGCCGTGGATGTGGTCGAGCATGCGGTTGAGGGCGGCGCCGACCTGGCCGACCTCGGTCCTGGGGTCGGCCTCGGCGTCGGGCACCCGTTCGTAGAGGGTGACCTCGCCAGTGTGCAGGGGGAGTTCGGAGACCCGGGTGGCCGTGGCGGCGACCCGGCGCAGGGGCCGCAGGTTGACGCCGACCATGACGGCACCGGCGATCCCGGCCGCGACGAGCCCGGCGAAGGTGACCGACAGCTCGACGAGGATCAGGGTCTGCACGGTGTCCTGGACCTGGGCGGCCGGTATGCCGACGGCGATGGTGTCCCCGTCGGCGCTGTGCACCGTCTTCACCCGATAGGTGCCGAGGTCCGTCAGATCGACGCTGTGGATGTCGCCGTCGTCGGGCACGGACGCCAGCTCACTCTTCTGCCCGGCGGTGAGGGATGCGGTGTCCCAACCGCCCTTTCCTCGAACAGACTTGGTGGCTTGCCCGTCTGAGATGACGGCACCGACCGTGTCCTTCGGCGATCCGCCGCCGACCACGAAGCGCAGCTTCTGGTCGACGCTCTGGCTGCCGGGCGGCTGGGTCTGCGGCTTTCTCAGGTCCGGGTCATCCGGCTGCCCCTCGGCCCGCTTGGCGATCGAGCCGAGATCGGTGTCCAGCCGGTCGTAGAGCGAGCTGCTGACCGCCACCGTGGTGACGGTCCCGATGACGGCGGCGACGACCGCGATCAGCGCGATCGCCGACACCACGAGCCGGGTCCGCAGCGTCTGCGGCCGCGTCCGCCAACGCTTCACGACACCGTCGTCGCGGCAGGCTTGATCAGATACCCGGCGCCCCGCCGCGTGTGGATCATCGGCTCACGGCCGGCGTCGATCTTCCGCCGGAGGTAGGAGATGTACAGCTCGACGACGTTGGCCTGGCCGCCGAAGTCGTAGGACCACACCCGGTCCAGTATCTGGGCCTTGCTGAGCACGCGCCGCGGGTTGCGCATGAGGAAGCGCAGCAGCTCGAACTCGGTGGCGGTCAGATGGATGTTGGCGCCGCTGCGCGACACCTCGTGGCTGTCCTCGTCGAGCATCAGGTCGCCGACCACGAGCACGGAGTCGCTGCGGCGGTCGGCGGCGCCGGTGCGCCGGATCAGTCCGCGCAGCCGCGCGACGACCTCCTCCAGGCTGAACGGCTTGGTGACGTAGTCGTCGCCGCCCGCCGTCAGCCCGGCGATCCGGTCCTCGACGGCGTCCTTGGCGGTCAGGAAGAGCACGGGGACGTCCGGCAGCTCACGGCGGAGCCGCCCGAGCACGCTCAGTCCGTCCATGTCCGGCAGCATCATGTCGAGCACGACGGCGTCGGGCCGGAACTCCCGCGCGGTCTGCACGGCTCCGGCACCGTCGCCGGCGGTCCTGATCTGCCAGCCTTCGTAGCGCAGGGCCATGGACAACAGCTCGGTGATCGACTGCTCGTCGTCCACGACAAGCACCCGGACGGGGCTCCCGTCCGGCCTCAGCAGTTCGGTACGCCCCTGGGGCGAGGTCGCGGTCATGTTTCAACCATGCGGTGGCCCTCTGAGAGCACCCTTTTGCTTACCTGTGAATACCCTGAGAAACGCACAGCCGCCTCTCAGGAACCGGTGTTCGGGCTATCGCAGGAACAGCTCGGCACCGTTGTCGTGGCAGACCGCCCGCACCCACTCCGACCCGAGACCGAGCCGCTCGACCGCCTCCAGCTGATGCACGTACGGGTACGGAATGTTGGGGAAGTCGCTGCCGAGCAGCACCCGGTCCCCGAGCTCGACGAGCCGCCCCAGCTCCCGCGCGGGGAACGGCGCCTGCCGCTCGACGAAGTCCGTGAACGCCATCGTCGTGTCGAGCCGCACCTCCCGGTACCGCTCGGCGAGATCCAGGAACTCCGTGTACTCGGGCATCCCCATGTGCGCCACGACGAGCGGCAGCCGGGGATGGCGTTCGAGCACCCGGGCCATCGGTCCCGGCCCGGTGTGCTTGCCGGGCGCGGGGCCCGACCCGCAGTGCGTCACGACGGGCACCCCGGCCTCGGCCAGCAGGCCCCACACCGGGTCGAGCAGCGGATCGGCGGGGTCGTACGCCCCGACCTGGACGTGCGCCTTGAAGATCCGCGTCCCGCCCTCGATCGCCGACCGCACGTACCCCTCCACCCCCGGCTCGGGGAAGAAGGTCGCGGTCCGCAGGCAGCCCTCCGTGCGCCGCGCGAAACCGGCCGCCCACTCGTTCAGCCACTCGGCCATCCCCGCCTTGTGCGGATACAGCATCGAGGTGAAGGCGACGACCCCGAACTCCCGCATCCGCGCGACCCGCCGGTCCTCCTCCTCCCGGTACGTGATCGGCCACTCGCCCCCGACCAGCGGCCCGGCCGCGTCGAAGTACGCCCACACCTTGCGCAGCACGCGCTCGGGCATGAAGTGCGTGTGCACGTCGACGAGCCCGGGCAGCCCGTGCCGCGCACGGAACGCGGCGACCAGCTCGGCCTCCGCCTCCGCCGGGCCGGGACGGCTGCCCGCGCCGGCGCCGGGGCTACTCACGGACGAACCCGTGGCTGCGCTCGACCTTGGCGACATGCACCGTGTAGCTCTCGTACCACTCGGCCCGCCCCTGCCGCTGCGCGTCCCGGTGTTCCGCCACGGACCGCCACTCCTCGACGGCCGCGCCGTCCCGGAAGTACCCGACGGTGATCCCGAGCCCGCCCGGCGTCCGCGCGGACTCGTGCCCGAGATACCCCGGCACCTCCCGCACCAGCGCGTCCATCCGGTCGGAGGTCTCCCCGTACCCCTGATCCCCCGCGGTCCGCACGGAGCTGAACACCACGACGTAGTACGGCAGTTCAAAGGCCGGCAACGGCGCCGCGGGCGCCTCGGCGTGATCACTCATTCCCCCACAGTCGCCCTGCCCCCTCCTCCCTGTCCACATCCTTTGGACCGTCGTCTAGAACAGCCCGCTCTGCACCGCGGGCACCTCCCGCACCTCGAACCCCGCCCCGGCCTCCCCGTCACCGGCCCCCACCAGCGGCCACCCGGCCAGCACCCGCGTATCCACGACGAGCCGCCGCCCGCCGGACTCGACGAGATGCAGGTCGGGCCCTGCGGCGGCCACCACGCGCCCCGCCACCACGGCCCCTTCGCCGAGACCGCTCACCACGACGTCGACCCCGCCGATCGCGCCGAGCCCGAAGACCTCCTCATGTCCGACGACCGCGCACGGCAGCCGCGCCAGCGACTCCGGCCACCCGTCGAGCCCCACCGCGACCGCGTGCGCCCGCTCCAACTCGGCCCGCCCCCTTTCCGTCTCCACACCGCCCCGGACGATCCGCTTGGTCGCGTACGGAATCCGGTCCGGCACCCCGAGAGCCACCCGCAGCAGCTCCTCGGCCCGCCGCGCCGCCATGAGCGGCCCCTGCCCCAGCCACGTGTACGCGACGGCCCCCTGCTCGAGAAGCCGGGCGCTCCCTCTGCCCACCCCCGTGATCCCGACCTTCACCAATCCGTCCCCGAACCACGCCAGATACACGTGGTACGGCCGCGGGTCGTCCGCGATCGTGTCGGCCGCCACGGACTGCGCCCGGTCGATCCCCGCGCACTCCGCGCACTGCGCCCGGGTCCCCCGCACCGGCACAGCGGCCCACCCCGGACACGCGCTGCGCCGCCCGCCGCGCCACACGCCCAGACACCGCCGCGGCCCCGCGACCCGGAACGCCACGCTCTCCCCGAACCGCACGGCGCTCTCCCGCTCTCCACCCCCGTCCCCCGTCCACCCCATGCCCGGCCCGCCCCCGCCCCATCGCATCCCGGTGCACCACCACGTCATACGGCCAGGATGGCGCACCCCACTGACAACACACCCTCACCTGCTGTTTTCTGAGTACGTACCTGAGTACGCGCGCCCTGCCCGGCCGGACGCCCCGGCGCGAGACTCGTCCACATGAACGAACAACGCCTGCTCGCCACCCTCGTCCCGGCCGTGACGGCCCTCGCCGGATGGGCCGCCTGGCTCGGCTGGGACCAGCACCGCGACGTCCACCCCGACGGCTCGACGACCGGCCCGTACGCCGCCTGGCAGGTGATCGGCCTGGTCCTGACCCTGCTGGCCGCGGTCCACTGGTCGGCCTCCCGCCACCACATCGCGGCCGCGACCCTCGGCACCACGGCCGGCCTGACGGTGGCCGCCGCCTACGACTGGTCGGACGACGCCAGCGGCCTGTTCATGGTCGGCGTCGTCCTGCTCGCCCTCGGCTCCCTGGCCGCGACGGCGGCGGTCTCGGCCACGATCAGCACCGTCCGGCGCGGCACGGCCTGACCCGTTCCGCAGCCACTACGGTCGACAGTCCGGGGATGTCGAGAACGCGCCGGCGGCTCCGTCCCAGTCGTGAACCGGATCCGGACGAAGGAGACCAGCATGGCGATTCAGCGGATGGACAACGTCGGCATCGTCGTCGAGGACATGGACGCAGCCATCGCGTTCTTCGTGGAACTCGGCATGGAACTGGAGGGCAGGGCGGAGGTCGAGGGCCCGGTCGCCGACCGCTGCACCGGGCTCGACGGCGTCCACTGCGACATCGCGATGCTCCGCACCCCCGACGGCCACAGCCGCCTCGAACTCTCGAAGTACCGCACCCCCCGGGCGACCGCCCCCGAACCGCGCGACCGCCCGCACAACATCCTGGGCACCCACCGCGTCATGTTCGCCGTCGACGACCTCGAATCCACCGTCGCCCGCCTGCGCCCGCACGGCGCCGAAGTCCTCGGCGGCATCGCCCGCTTCGAGGACAGCTACCTGCTCACCTACGTCCGCGGCCCCGAGGGCATCATCGTCGGCCTGGCCGAACAACTGAGCTGAATCCCGGGTGCGCCCGGCGCCCCGGCCGTGCCACGCTCCCCGTATGCCGATCATCACCGTGTCCCCCGACGTCTCCCTCGCGTACGAGACCTTCGGCGACCCCGCCGACCCCCCTGTCCTGCTCGTGATGGGCTTCGGGGCACAGCTGCTCGGCTGGCACGAGGACTTCTGCCGCGCGCTGGCGGAGCGCGGCCGCTACGTGATCCGTTACGACAACCGCGACTGCGGCCTGTCCACCAAGTTCGCCGACCACCCCGTCGACACGGGCGCGTTCATCGCGGCGGTCACCTCGGGAGACATCCCCGCGGCCCTCGCGATGGCGCCCTACCGCCTCACCGACATGGCCGACGACGGCCTGAACCTGCTCACCGCCCTGGGCATCGACCGCGCCCATGTGGTCGGCTCCTCGATGGGCGGAATGATCGCCCAGACGATGGCCGTCTCCCACCCCGAGCGGATCCTGACCCTGACGTCGATGATGTCCTCGACCGGCGAGAGCGAGTACGGCCGCCCGAGCCCGGAGGCCCAGGCCGTGGTGTCCGCCCCGAAGCCGGCCGAACGCGAGGCGTACATCGCGGCGGCGGAGAAGGAACTGACCTGGGCCTCCAAGCGCTACGGCGACGCGAGGGCCCTGCGCGAACTGGCCGCCGCCTCCTACGACCGCGCCCACTACCCGGCGGGCACCGGCCGCCAGCTGGCCGCGATGATCCTCGGCGGCTCCCGCGCGGACGCCCTGCGCGACCTGAAGGTCCCGACCCTGGTGATCCACGGCCTGGACGACACCCTGATCGACCCCAGCGGAGGCCGCCGCACCGCGTCCCTGATCCCCGGCGCGACCCTCCTCCTGCTCCCCGACATGGGCCACGACCGCCCCCGCGAACTCTGGCCGACCCTCATCGAGGCCCTGGCGACCCACACCGCCTGAGCCCAACGCAAGAGGCCCCCGGATCTCTCCGGGGGCCTCTTGTCGGTGTGCACTCGGCAGGATTCGAACCTGCAACCTTCTGATCCGTAGCTCAATGCAGAGCAGCCGTTAGCGGTCATACAGGCCCCGCTACGTCCTGTCGAAGGCTTTGAACGACGGATGTGGTTGCTGTGGTTGCTGTACTTCGCCGCTGTACGGCATGGGTCCGGTGGGGACGGCGATCGGGGTGGCCCGCTGGGCAGTCCTGGTGATCGCCTGAAGTGATCTCAAGTGGTGTTTCAGGATGTGCCCATAGAGCAGGAAGGTTCCCAAGTGACACCTACGATCACAGCGGCGATCATCGCAGCAACTGCCGCGATCACGAGCGCCTTCGTGGCTGCGTGCGTGCAGTACATAGCGAAGGCACGTGAGGAGAGGCGACTGGCCACCGTATCTCGAGTCGAAGCAGACACTCGGGTCGCGGACTCGTTCACGACGATTATGTCCCGAGCTCATGCGCGGGGTGAGTCCGTCTTGGATGACGCACTAGTCTCCGCCCTGCTCGCTGACGGCCCTCTCATCGAACGAATTCGGCAAGACCTTGCGGTGCAGGTGGCCGGCCAGATTGACCACGAGCTTCTCCAGCGCATCGACCGAGTGCTTGAGGGCGCGACTGTACGCACGTTCGCAGTGGGCGTTGCAGAGCAGAAGGCCGCGATACAAGTAGTAGCTGCGCTCGGTCTTCAGCACCCTCTCTTGACCCGTGCAGCCTGGTACGCATTGCAAGAGATCAACCAGTTCGCAACTGCACCTGAGCATCAACGACTAGTTAAGGCGCTGAAGGATCGCGAACTCCACGACGCACGGCGACCGAGGCTACGACGAAGGCAGCGCGCCAGCTACTGGCTGACTCGTCCTTGAAGCTGCGACTCAGGTCGAACGTCTGAACGCACGACCTCTTCGTCCCGAAGCAACTCGTGAGGCTCGCTGCCCCTGGCCTGCTCTGCCTGCCACCTGCGCTGATGGTCCGCTGACGTCCACGGTTGTTCGCGGTTGTGCGTCGCGGTTGTCACGCAGTTAGACACTCACCTGGCCGCCTGCCGGATCGGCCATCCACTCATCGAGCCTGATCTTGATCTGATGATTGTGGTCCGCATGATCAACGACCAGACCGCCGACTTCAACTCCCGGCTGGGGCAGCTCCATGTGGTGGGGCATCCCTCCGATCTCGGCGAGGCCCACAGCGTTGGCGTGGCCCTCGATGCGGATGAAGACACCGAACCTCTGTCGGCCGATGACTCGTCCAGTGACGTGCGTGCCGACGGGGAGAGCTGCAACGGTCTCGGGCCAGAACTGCCGGACTTCGGTAGCGGTCGGAGACTCCGGAGGCCAAGGGAACTCGGACATGGACCTCATGATGGCCGCGCCCAGGGCTCAGCGCCATAAGCTCGGGTGATCTAAGGGGAGTTGGGTGCCTGACCTGCGGGGGGAGTGGCCTGACGGCCTTGACTCTGACAGCCCATTGCCCCGCCGTTCCCCGTGGGTCCCCGCCCAACTGGCACGGGCAATTGGCCGGGCCTGGTGGGGGACTAGTCAGTGCGCGACGCGTGCGGCTACCCGCAGGTCACCACGGATGCGGCTGGGCTAGTTGCGCAGTGTGGGCACATCACTGCCGCTGCCACCTCATTAAGGAGAGTCGCTCGTGCCATCTGTCAATCCATCGTTGATTTCAGATGACGTCGCAGGCGATCTTGTTTCCTGGGGCGGCAGAATCCGGGGCAGGTCGGATGTCAGAACACTGGATTCTAGCTCCCCAGACACGACGGCTTGGATTAGTACATCATTTGCTTCGCGCGCCTTTTGCTGACCCCGCACAATAAGGAGTAGGGCGCATGGGATAACTAGAAGCAGTGGGGCCGCACCCTTGGCTACTATTACGCTTAGCAGGATTGACGTGCTGAGGCCAACGTTCACTCTGAGATCCGCCTCGGCTGTTGCGCGATCGTAAGTGTTGTAAAGGTCCAAATTCTTGGACTGTAGGCGAATTGGAAGTTGATCTAGTTCGTCGCCGAACCTTCCCAGTGCTAAACGAACGTCAACACCCCGCCCCTTGATTCTGCGGATGTAAACGGCCAGGTCGATCAGGGATGAGCGTGACGCTCGCCTGCCCCAATCGGGCATCCTGACTGAAGTTAACGACTCGTCGGGAAGGAGGTAGTCGTGGAATTCCACATCTCCGCGACTCGTTTCGGGATTCTCCGACCAATGTAGCATTCTGGGATCCTCAAGCTCCATATATGAAGAGTTTCCTAGGATCCGTCGATCGATGGCCCACCGCCACTCCGAAAATCTAAACCAGTGAACGATGGAGCGGGCTTTAATCTCAAGTAGGCAACCGATTAGGTATGCGACGAAACTGACTGCGGCGAAAGTGGCCGTTGTGCCGATAGCGCCGCTCAGCTTGTACGCACTTTCCCATACTCCATGGGCTTTTTCTCTTTCGGGTATATATTCCGAGATGGCAAGCCAGAGAGATATTAGCCAAATGTAACCAGCGGATAAAGGGGTTCTGATTTCCCGGATTCCCGGCAGTAGGTTAGCGAGCACGGATTCAGTTTGCACGGCCGCGTAGGTGGTGCGCGCGGGTTTGAGTAGATGGGGCGGCGGAGGCTGGGTTGGTTGTTGGCCTGCGTGATCTGGAATCCTGCACAGGCCTACTCCCTTAACTACCACTCTCCCCAGCTCCCATCCCGTCCGCCGTCGACCCACACGTCTGTGGAGCGGGCGTGGTTCATGGCGTCCAGGTGGAGCGCCCCGCTGGACGAACGACCTGGACGCCATGGGCCGCGTCTGCTCGGCTCTGCCTGGGTCGACGGTGGACGGGATGGGAGCCCACCACGCTCACCACGATGTGCCCGCGGCCGGGAACGGCGCCCCCTCCCCCCGGTGCCGGCCGATCCCCCGCCGGAGGCATGTCCTTGACCGTGGGCTGAAGTGCGTCGAGTGCTCGACTCATGACCTCCGGACCTATCCACGTGGGCGGGCGTCGGCGCAGCCGGGGCAGCGCGGGCCGAAGGCATGAGCGCAGCCCCGAGCGGAGCCGGGAAGCCCGCCCGGCGGAGCGGAGCGCAGCCGGGTGCTTGATGAGGTAGAGAAACTTGTAACAGCTCTCAGGCCGTCGGGGGCGAGACGTAGCAAATGGCAGGGATGCTCTGGTCGGCTCCGAAGTGGTGAGTGGCTTCGCCGATCTTCTGCCAGCCGAGCCGTTCGTAGAGCCGCATGGCCGCGACGTCCTTCGTCATGACGTCGAGAACCAGGCGTAGATCCCGTTCCTGAGCGAAGTGCATCGCGGCTTCCATCAGGCGTTTCCCGGTCTCGTGCTTCCGTGCGTTTCTGACAACGAACAGCCTTGCCAGAACGGCTACATGTTCCTCGTCGTCACCGCTCTGCTTGGTCCACATCGTGACAGCGTCTTCGCCTCGCGGTCTCATGATGGCGACGTGCCCTACGACCTCCCCCTCGTCGTCGGCCACCCATGCAGCGAGCACATCGTCCGACCTGAGCCAGCCGTGAGGATCTTCGATCCCCTCTACGGGATATCCGTCCGTCTCGTGGACTTCAACCAGCGCCGCAGCAGCGCCAGTTAGATCACTGCTCTCGAAGGGGCGCACGATCGCGGATGCCATCAAGGACTCCTGTCTATTCGACGGGCAGTTCGTAGAGCAGCCCGGTGCGGTCAGCGCGGTGGACGTAGCGCGACACCTCGAAGGGAACTCCGTCTTGGTCGAGGCTGGTGTGCAGAACATCGAGCACTGGCACGCCGGGGAGAAGGTCCAGGATCGCGGCCTCGGCCGGCGTCGGCATCCTGGCGCTGATCTCGTCGCGCACGTTGGTCATGACGTGCCCAAGGTCTTGAAGCCGTCCGTAGATGCCGTCCTTACCGGTCTTGGCCTGCATCAAGAGCGTTCCTTGAGCCTCATCCCAACGAAGGTAGGTCGAAACGATCTGGACTGGTTCGTCGTCCGCGAAGTAGTGATTCTCGCGGTGAACCACGCTCTCCTCTTCGGCTGACACCTTCAGACGCTCGGCAACATCCGCCGGCGGACGTTCGCGAGCGATGGACGGGACGTCGATCCGCGGGACCTTGCCCTGTCGGCTGCACTCCAGCCTGAACGGCGTGAGGCCCGTTTCCCGGTTCTTAAGCGAGTACCGATCGCTGCCGAACCGGAACAGCTTCTGCGGCTCGCGTACGAACACGCCGCTTCCGTGCTTGGCAGTGACTAGGCCCTGCTCCGCAAGGATCCGGATCGCCTCCCGCGCCGTGTTGCGAGCGGCGCCGTACCGCTCAGCCAGAGCGCGCTCCGAAGGCAACTTGTCCCCGCTGTGCAGTTCGCCAATTTCGATCTGTCGGCGCAGATCGTCGGCAATACGCCTGCTCGGAGGCTGCTGGGTCGGAGGGCCGGGCGGAGTCATGGCCGCAGTCTAGCAACTGGCTCAAGCCACCTTGTTGACCTGAAGCACGGCCTGTGCTCAACTGGCTTAAGCCAGTAAGTGGCTCAAGCCAGTTGGGCGTTGCTGCTCATCAAGTGCGCCCTGGATCGCAAGGAGTGCTGTATGCCGTCCTTCAAGATCGACCTTCAGACCGCTGTCGTGTTCGTGGCGACTGCGCCGGAGCCGAAGATGGTCAACAAGAAGACGGGTGAGCGGGCGATGGACCGCGACAACCCGGGCGTGGCCCTTTCGACGGTGGGCCTGCTCGTCTCGGACGAGGGGGAGGGGAACCTCTACCAGGTGACCGTCCCGGAGACCGGTCTCCCCGAGGGGCTGGTGCCGGGTATGCCGGTGAGCGTTACCGGCCTGAAGGCGCGGGACTGGGAGAACACCTTCAACGGTGAGAAGCGGCACGGGATCTCGTTCCGCGCGGTCGCGCTCACCACGGGGGCCTGATCATGGCTGACCCGATCCTGTGGGTCGAGGCTGCGGGCGCCTTAGCGGGTGCCGGCGGTATCGGCTACGCGAAGGTCCGCGCGCCGCGCGTGTACTGGACGCTGGTGGGCCTGCCGGTCACCCGGGCCCGGTTCGCGATCAGCTACCGGACGACGATGGACGTGTGCGGGCTGACGGTGCGCCCGTCGGGGCTGCGGGCGTTCATGGCCCGCAACATCGCCCGCGGTGAGGTGCTGCCGGTCCCGCCGAAGGTGCGCCGGGTCCGGATCACCTCGACCGGTCTGCGGGTCACCCTGCGACTGCCCGCCGGCCTGGAGCCCTTCGACATCGCCGCCGCTTCCGAGCGTCTGCGGCACGCATGGGGCGTGCACGCGGTGAACTTGACCGCGACCAAGCCCGGTTTCGTCGAACTGCGGATGACCGGCTATGACGTGCTGAGCCGGGTGCGGATGCCGCGCAAGGTCCAGCCCCACGATCTGGTGGTGCCGGTCGCGCTGCGCGATGACGGGACCGTCTTCGAACGCGACTACCGCCAGGTCCCCCAGGCTCTGACCCTGGGCGCGACCCTGTCGGGCAAGTCGGTGTATCAGCGCAACCTGATCAAGGGGCTGGCTCAACTGCCGGTCGCGCTGGTGGGGATCGACTGCAAGCGCGGGGTCGAGCAGGCCCGCTACGCCGCCCGCCTGTCCGCACTCGCGACCAACCCCGACGACGCCGCCTCCCTGATCGACGTCCTCGTCGCCGAGATGGAGGACCGCTTCGACCTGCTCGCCAAGCACGGCGCCTCGGACCTGTGGGCCCTGCCCGAGTACCTTCGTTCGGCGCCCATCGTGGTCCTGGTCGACGAGATCGCGGAACTCTTCCTGATCTCCTCCAAGACCGATGAGGCCCGCCGCGAGCGGATCGTCACCGGCCTGATCCGGCTGGCCCAGCTCTCCCGCTCGGTCGGCATCTACCTGGAGATCTGCGGGCAGCGCTTCGGCTCCGAACTCGGCAAGGGCGCCACCATGCTCCGCGCCCAGCTCACCGGCCGGGTGGTGCACCGGGTCAACGACAAGCAGACCGCCGAGATGGGCCTGAGCGACGTCGCCCCCGACGCTGTGCCGACTGCCTCGTTGCTGCCCGCCGACCGTCCCGGACAGGCCGTTGCGGCGGACTCCTCCGGTGGCTGGTCCCGCATCCGCACCCCTCACACCAGTGAGGCCGAGACCGTCGCGGTCTGCGCCGCCACCGTGCACCTGATCCCGGACCTTCCGGCACTGGAGCCGTTCCGCCCGGCCGTGCCGCTGGACCCGACGCTGATCATCCCGCCCATGCCCACCCAGGCCCCGGCGATTCCCTGACGCTCCTGCTTCACCCGGTCGGCGCGACCGCCTCGCGCCAGCTCCCTACCCCGCCCATGCCTGAATCCGGAAGGAGAACACCGCTGATGTGCCACGCCTGCGCGGACCTCGAAGTGACCTCCCACCTCATCTCCGCCCTCAGCGCCTACGCCGGAACTCCGGGCGCCGACCTGGAGTTCGTGGACGTCACCGCCTACGGGCTGGTCTCCGCGATGAACGTGCTCAACGACCGCCGCCTGTACCCGCCCGCCGGCCACGGCTACCCCAGCCAGGACGCGTGATCGCCATGGCCGCGAAGAAGGCACCCGCCCCGGCTGCGCCCTGCCCGACGTGCAAGGGGTCCGGAGAGGTCTCGGTCCCGGTCCGCGTCGGCCGCAAGCGCCGGTCCGTCGGCTCCCAGACCGGCATGTGCCTGACCTGCTTCGGCTCGGGCGAAGCACCTGAAGGAGGTGAGGAGACGTGACCCGTTCCTTCCGCCCGGACGCCGTTCTGATCCAGGCCGTGATTGCCGGGGCTCTGTCCTTCGCCCATCTGCACGACCTCGCCTCCGCTGCAGGTCAGTCCGGATGGAAGGCGTGGGCCTACCCCATCTCCGTCGACCTGCTCCTGGTCGCCGCGTGGCGCCGGCTACGGACCGCTCGCCGGGACCGGTCCGCCTGGACCTGGTTCCTGATCGCACTGTTCGCCTCGCTCGGCGCGAACATCGCCACCGCCGGACTCCTCGACCTCAAGCACGTGCCCGCCTGGCTGTGCATCCTCGTCGCCGGCTGGCCCGCGCTCGCCTTCCTCGGCGGCACCCTCCTCGTCCACTCACCCACCACACCGCAGCCGACTCCCGAACCGGCCCCGACCGTCGCGCCAGTCACCGAACCGGCCCTTCACGAGGTCGAGTTGGCCCGTACCGAGGAGACGCAGTCGATGGTCACGGCTCCGGAACTCCCGGCCGCCGAACCGGCCCCGCAGCCCGCCGCGACGGCTCCCAGCGTGCCGCCCGCGCTGCTCGATCACGCCCGGAAGATCGCGAACATGCACGCCGCGTCGACCGGCAGCCCGATCAGCCCCGAGACCCTGCGCACCCGCCTCCAACTGCCCGCCCCGATGGCCGACGCCATCGCAGCCGAACTCCAACTCACCTGACCCGAAAGGAAGATCCGCCATGCCCGCCTATCGCCGCTTCCGCGACGTCCAGAAGATCGGGCCCGTCCAGGTCGCCAGCTTCCACGACGGACGCGGACGCGACCGCCACACGGCCGCCTGCACCGCCCCGGGCTGCGACTTCTCCACCGAGTACGACAACCGCTCGGCCGCCGAACTCGCCGCCCGCACCCACCGCTGCCCGGCCTAGGAGAGACCCGTGGACGTTCCGCTCTGGCTCGCCGCGCTCGTCGTCGCCGTCCTCGGCATCAAGCTCGCCCGCCCGCCGTGGTGGCTCGTGGCCCTGCTCCTCCTCGGCGGCTACCTCATCGCCGGCAGCTTCCTCGGCCCCGCCATCGGCGCCCTCATCAACTGATCGATCCCGAAGGGAGGTTCACGCTCATGTTCACCCCGAAAATCCCGGTCAACGACCAGCCCACCGGCCAGATCATCCCCCTCAACACCACCCAGGGCACGGTGAACGGCCACCCGCACGCCCCGAGTGCCTGCCACTGCCACCAGCAGAGCCCGCCCGCGACCGCGCCCTCGCGTCCCACGGTGCAGCTCACCCCCGGCTCGCTCGCACTCCTCGTCGGCGGCGGCACCGCTGCCGTCCTCGTGATCGGCGCCGTGCTGGTCTCCATGCTCCTCGCGGTCGCCATCACCGCCGGCTCGCTCGCCATCGTCGCGCTCGTCATCCGCTCACTCATCAACCAGGAAAGGAAGCACTGACATGGGGTTCTTCAGCCGCAAGGAGACCGCTGAGCCGACCAACACGGCCATGGCGGAGATGGGGCGAGAGTTCGCCATCGCGCGTCGCCACGGTGACCGCAAGACCATGCGCCGCATCGGCCGCGAGTACAGCGAATCCGCCCGCACCGACAACGACGCGGCTTCCTTCCAGCGCGGCCAAGACGGCTACGACGCGATCCCCCCGGTGAACCCGCCGCGTCGCGGACGCCGCCGCTAAACGGCCCTCGGAGCGGCCTCGGTCGCCAACTTCCGCCGCTCCGGGCGCTCGACCTCTCCCCAATTCATCGGACCCGAAAAGAGGCACCCATGGACACCCACGTCATCGCGGCCGCCTTACCGGCCCTGGGCTGGGCCACGCACGGCAGCCTGCTCCTGCACCGCCTCGCCACCGCCCGCCGGGACCCGCTGACCGGCCTGCACACCCGCGCCGGCTGGACCACCCGCGCCGAACACCTCATGGTCCGCAACCCCTCGGCCCTGGTCGTCCTCGTCGACTTGGACGACTTCAAGAACATCAACGACACCTACGGCCACGCCGCCGGGGATGCCGTGCTCGCCGCGACCGCTCACCGCCTGAGCGAATGGTGCGGGCGCCACGGGATCGCGGCCCGCCTGGGCGGGGACGAATTCGCCGCCGTCGTCACCGATCCCGACCGGTCCTCCGGGCTGAGCGCTCTGCGAACGGCCCTCGACCGGCCCGTGGACCATGGCGGCCACGCCTTGGCGGTGTCGGCCTCGGTCGGCCACTGCCACCGCAAGACCCTGCTCGTGCCGACGCTGACCGATGCGCTGTCGGCCGCCGACTTGGCGATGTACGCGGCCAAGGGCCACGGCAGGCGCAACACACATTAAGCGGCCCCCGGAGCGGCCTCGGTCGCCAAACTTCCGCCGCTCCGGGCGCCTGACCTCTTCCAGATCCAACGGACCCGAAAGGGAAGCCCCATCATGCCCCAGCACGCCCAGAACGCGCCCGTCTGCCGCGACTGCGACGGTTTCGCTTCGGCCAAGGTCACCCTCGGCGGACGCGACCGCCACGGCCACCTGCGCACCATCACCGCCCACTGCCCCGCCTGCCACGGCACCGGCACCACCCGCCAGGGACGCACCGCTCCCGTCCAGGCGGCGGCGTGATGAGCGACCTGACCCCGACCTCCGAGCGCCCCGGACTCCACGTCAGCAAGCCCTCGCCCTCCGACCCCGCCACCGCCTCCGCGGTCTGCCACTGCGGCGCCTCCGCGACCGCTAAGGGCGACTCCCAGGTCAAGGCCCTCGTCGACGGCTACACCGCCAACCACGGGCCTGCCCACTCCCAGAACGGAAGGTGATCCCGTGTTCCGCGTACTCGATCTGTTCTGCTGCCAGGGCGGCGCCGGCAAGGGCTACAGCGACGCAGGGGCCGACGTCACCGGAGTCGACTCCGCGCCGCAGCCCCGGTACCCGTTCCGGTTCGTCCAGGCAGATGCGATCGGCTTCGTCCGTGAGCACGGTGCGGAGTTCGACTTCATCCACGCCTCCCCGCCCTGCCAGCTCGACACCGACTGCCAGCGGCTGCGCGGCAACGACCACCCGGATCTGATCGCCCCGACCCGCGCCGCCCTCGAAGCCACCGGCCGCCCCTTCGTCATCGAGAACGTCCGCGGCGCCCTGCCCAAGCTCCGTAACCCAGTCCTGCTGTGCGGCGCGATGTTCGGCATAGCCACCTACCGGCACCGCTACTTCGAAACCGGCGGCGGCTTCCACCTGGTCCAGCCCCGCCACCCGCACCACACCGCACCCCAGGCCAAGATGGGCCGCCCCATCCCGCCCGGCCACTACGGCCAGTTCATCTGCAACTTCTCCGGCGTCCCGCACGCCCGACAGGTCATGGGCGTCGCCTGGATGAACCGCGACGGCATCCGCGAATGCATCCCCCCGGCCTACACCGAACACATCGGCTCCGCCTTCGCAGCCTCCCGACTGGAGGCCGCCGCGTGAGCGACACCGCCACCCTGGCGGGCCTGGACCCGGCCACCCTCGCCGACGTCCTGAGGGTCGCCGGGTCTCCAGGCTTCGACCGCATCCAAGACCAAATCCGCCGAACCGGCGGCTGCTCCGACCCCATCCACCTCCAGGGCTCGACCGTCACCCGCGACCGCGCCACCGGCCAAGCCCTGTTCTCCTACTCGACCGACACCGAGCCCGGGGGACGGCTCCGCGTCGCGTGCGGCAACCGCCGCGCCTCACGCTGCCCCTCGTGCGCCTGGACCTACGCCGGGGACACCTACCACCTGATCCGCGCCGGACTCGTCGGCGACCCCGACAAGGGCACCCCGCACACCATCCGCGAGCACCCCCGCGTCTTCGCCACCCTCACCGCCCCCAGCTTCGGCCCGGTCCACAACCGGCCCGACAACCGGCCCTGCCGCTGCGGCACCCGCCACCCCGACGACTCGCCCGAGCTGGGCACGCCACTCGACCCGGACAGCTACGACTACGCGGGCGCGGTGCTGTGGAACAACCACGCCTCCGAACTGTGGCGCTTCTTCACGATCTACCTACGCCGCGAGATCGCCGCCCGCGCCGGCCTCACCCAGAAGGCAGCCAAAGAGCAGTCGAAGGTGTCCTTCGGCAAGGTCGCCGAGTACCAGAAGCGCGGAGCCATCCACTTCCATGCCGTGGTCCGCTTCGACGGACCGGACGGACCCGACAGCCCACCCCCGCACTGGGCGACCGTCGCCCTGCTCACCGACGCGATCCACGCCGCGGCGGCCCGCGTCCGCGTCGACCTGGACTCCTCCGGCGAACACCCGGCCCGGGTCTTCTGCTGGGGCGACCGCCTCGACGTGCGCGAGATCAAGGCGTTCGGCGACGGAGCCGAGATCACCGAACAGGCCGTAGCCTCCTACGTCGCCAAATACGCCACCAAGGCCGCTGAGACGACCGGCACCGTGGACCGCCGCATCGGCAACAAGGAAGCCCTCGTGCTCCTCGACGTGCCCGACCACCCGCGCCGGCTGATCGAAGCCTGCCTCGATCTGCACGCCGTCTACCCGGACCGCAAGCTCCGCGACTGGGCGCACATGCTCGGCTTCCGCGGCCACTTCTCCACCAAATCCCGCGTCTACTCCACCACCCTCGGCGCCCTGCGACAGGTCCGCGCCGACTACCGCGCCTCCCAACACCGCGCCTCCCTCGGCCTCCCCGACCCCGACGAGATCCCCGAGGAGACCACGCTCACCCTCGCCCACTGGACCTACGCCGGACGCGGCCACACCCCGGGCGAGTCCTGGCTCGCCGCCAACATCCGACGCGACATCGCCCAGAACCGAGAGACCGCCCGCGAAGCCCTGCAAGACGAGAGGCACTTGGAAGGAGCCGACGCATGACCACGGCAGTGATCCAACGGAAGTGGCACACAACGGCGGAGGTCGCCGAAATGCTCGGCTACGGCCTCTCAAAGACAAAGATGCTGGTGCTGACCGGCGAGATCCGTTCCATCAAGGACGGTCGCAGTCGGCGCATCCTCCCCCGCTACGTGGACGAGTACGTCGAACGGCTCGCCCGACAGGCTGAGGGGAACGCGGCATGAGCGGCAAGCGCGGCAACGGCGAGGGCTCCATCTACCCGTACAAGAACGGCTACGCGGCCTACGTCTGGGTGACCAAGCCGGACGGCAAGCGGGCCAGGAAGTACGCGTACGGCAAGACCCGGGATGAGGTCCATGAGAAGTGGCTCAACCTCCATGCGGAGGCGAAGAAGGGACCCGTCGCCACCCGGCACCGCACGGTGTCCGTCTTCCTCTCGTACTGGCTCGACTCGATCGTGAAGCCGAACCTCGCCCCGCTGTCGTACGTCTCATACGAGGGCTGCGTGCGGCTCTACATCGCGCCCTACCTCGGAGCGAAGCGGCTGGACCGGCTGACCGTCCGCGATGTGCGGGAGTGGTTGACCAAGCTGGCGACTGTCTGCCAGTGCTGCGCCCAAGACAAGGATGCGAAGCGAGCACCGGCCCGGCGGAAGTGCTGCGCGGTCGGGGACTGCTGCGAGGCATACCCCTCCCGCCGCGTCATCCAGGCTGCCCGCGATGCCCTGCGAGCCGCCCTGACCCATGCCGTCACCGAGGAGGAGATCAGCAAGAACGTCGCCTCCCTGGTGAAGGTGCCCAAGCCGCGTCGCCGCCGGATCAAGCCGTGGTCCGTCGCGGAGGCTGGGCAGTTCCTCGCCGATGCCGCTGCTCGGGATGACCACCTGTTCGCCGCGTGGATGCTGGTGCTCTGCCTCGGGCTCCGCCGGGGTGAGGTCCTGGGCCTGACGTGGAAGTCCGTCGACTTCGAGCGCGGCGAGCTGTACGTGGACCACCAGATCCAGCGCGCCGGCCGCCAGATCCTGCACCGCGAGACCAAGACCGAGGACTCCGACGACTTCTTGCCCCTGCCCGCGCTCTGCCTGAAGGCGCTCCGGATGCGTCGCGCTCAGCAGTCCGGCGACCGCAAGGCCATCGGGGACGCGTGGCAGGACGATCGCGGCCTGATCTTCACGACGAAGTACGGGACGCCGATCGAGCCGGGGAACCTCACCCGGATGTTCGCCCTGCGGGCTCGGCGTGCCGGCCTCCGTGTGATCCCGCTGCGGAACACCCGGCACACGTGCAGCTCGCTCCTGGTCGCCCTGAAGGTGCACCCGAAGGTCGCGCAACGCATCCTGCGACACTCGCAGATCGCCATGACGATGGAGGTCTACGCAGAGGCGAGCGAGGAGGAAGTGCGCTCGGCGCTCGATCAGCTTTCCGGCGCGATGGACGGTAGCGGCTGACCTGGTTGCTGTACTTCGCTGCTGTACGGCCCAACGCAAGAGGCCCCCGGAGATGATCCGGGGGCCTCTTACCTGTGTGCACTCGGCAGGATTCGAACCTGCAACCTTCTGATCCGTAGTCAGATGCTCTATCCGTTAAGCTACGAGTGCTTGTTTTTTCTTTTGTTGTTGTCTCCGTTCCCGACCTTTCGGCCCGTCCCGGCGACAAGAAGAACATTACATGACTGCCGCCGTCATGTGAAATCCGTTAGCCACACCCGTTGTGACCTGCGAAAACGCACCCAACGCGGCTCAGACGGGTCCCACAAGCAGCGAAGCCCCGGTCCTGGTGGACCGGGGCTTCGGATCTTGCTGCGGAGGCGGAGGGATTTGAACCCTCGATGGGCTTTAAGGCCCAAACCGCATTAGCAGTGCGGCGCCATAGACCGGACTAGGCGACGCCTCCAGCACATCCCGCCTGCGCGAACGCGAGCGGCTGCGTGCAGATGATGACACAGCTGAGCGCCGTGTCACCAATCGGCTCCCACGGTACTAGGAGGTCGGGCCGCAGAGCAAAGGTCTCGGGGCCGTGTGAAGGTCCGAGCCGGGGGCGCAACGTCGGGGCCGCGCATGCGTTAGACAGGGCATGTTGCTGCGCCGCCTCTCCCACTGCGTCCTGGTCACGTCCGCCGCCACCGTCGCCGCCCTCACCGCGCTGCCCGCGGCCGCGCACGCCGACACCGGGCCGGGACACATCGCGCCGCCCCCCTTCAGCGCCCTGGACGGGGTCGGCCGCGACGAGCTGACGATCACCGTCGCCGACTCGGGCAACGGCCACGACGGCACGACCGAGCTGCGGTGCGACCCGGCCGGCGGCACCCACCACGACCCGGGCGCGGCCTGCGCGACGCTCGACCGGCTCACGGCGGACGGCACCGACCCGTTCGCACCGGTGCCCGCCGACGCGCAGTGCACGATGCTCTACGGCGGCCCCGCCACCGCGCACATCACCGGCACCTGGCACGGCCGGCCCGTCGACGCCTCGTACAAGCTGAGCAACGGCTGCGAGACCGCGCGCTGGAAGCGGATCGTGCCCGTGCTGCCTGCTACCGCGCCGTGACCCTGGGTCCATCGGGCACATCGTCTTCGTGCGATCCGCACATCCTCTTCGTCGCCTCTACGTGGGCTCCCTCTCATCCGGGGTCGCGCGGACAACCCGTGCCCGTAGACTCCCTCCCGTGACACGTTGTGCTTCGCGCGGCAAGATGACTGACGCGGTCGGCACGTCGCGGTAAAGCGGTACATCAGGGAGGAAGCGTCGTCGTGAGCAGCAGGCCATCCCGAGGCGCTGCTCGCCTCGCAGCCATACTCGATGCGCTCCCGGACGCATTGGTGCTGGTCAACACCAACGGGACCGTCGTCAATGCCAATTCGATCGCCCTGGAGGCCTTCGAGGCCCCGGGGACGGCGCTGGTCGGGCGCGGACTGCTCGATCTGCTGCCGGAGTTCGACTCCCGGCTGATCCCCGGCTCGATGCGGCGGCCCGACACGGTCACCGACGAGCGCGGCCGGACCAAGCCGACGCGGATGATGGCCCGGCGCACCGACGGCAGCGAGTTCCCGGTCGAGGTCACCTCGGCGAACCTCGCCGACAGCGCCCGGGACGCCGTGGACCCGTACGGCTCCTCGTACGGCGGCAGTGGTTCGTACAGTGGCACCGAGCTGCTGATGCTCGTCGTGCGCGATCTGTCGGGCACGGTCGACACCGAGGCCGAGCTGGCCCGTTCGCAGCGGCAGACCGAGATGATCCTGCGGGCCGCGGCCGAGGGTGTCGTCGGCACCGACACCGACGGGCGGATCGTGCTCGTCAATCCCGCCGCCGCGCAGATCCTGGGCTTCCGGGCGAGCGACCTGGGCGGGCAGGAACTGCACCAGCTCGTCCTGCACTCGCGGCCCGACGGCGAGGCGTTCCCCTACGACGAGTCGCCGCTCGCCGACACCCTGCGCTCCGGGCGCAAGCACCGGGTACGCGGGCAGGTGCTGTGGGCCAAGAACGGTGAGCGGGTGCCCGTCGACATGACGACGGCGCCGGTGCGCGACGGCGACCAACTGGTCGGCGCCGTCATGACCTTCACCGACCGGCGCCCCTACGACAAGCTGGTCGAGGAGCACGCGGAGGAGATCGCCCGGCGCGACGAGAGTGCCGAGCACGAGCGCGCGGAGCGGGACGCCGACCTCGCGCGGGTCCGCGACGAACTCGCCGCCGAACTGGCCGAGCTGCGCGAGCAGCACGCCGAGGAGCTGTCCGCCGAGCGGGAGCGCGGCGCCGCCTTCGCCGAGCGGGAGAAGGACCGTTACGAGGCCCTGGCCGCCCGGCACACGCAGCTGCTCGCCGTGCTCGGGCAGTCGCTGCGCGGGCCGTTGGAGAACCTGCGGCAGGAGCTGGCGCAGCTCGCCGCCGACGACGCGGGCCAGCTGTGGCCGGAGGCGAACCAGGTCCTGCATCACCTGGCCGCCGGCTACTCACGGATGACGACGCTCGTCGACAACGTCCTCGCCTACCAGTCGCTGGACGAGGGCGGTGGCGCGCTCTCCCGTACGAAGGTGATGCTCGACGCCGTCGTGGCGGCGGGTGTCGACGGGGCCGTCGAGCTGATCGGGCCCGGCCGGGTGCAGTTCGCCGTGCACGCGCCGCCGATAGAGGCCGAGGTGGACGCCGGACGGCTCGCCACCGCGCTCGCGCATCTGGTCGCCGACGTCGCCGGGATCGACGCGACCGGGAACGCGCGGGCGGCCGCCGGTGCCGGGTACGTCGACAACACCGTGGTGGTGGCCGCGGCGCAGCGCGGCGAGAGCGTGCGCATCGAGGTGCGCGGCCCCTATGCCGGTGGCGATCCGGTGCACGAGCCGATCGTCCGGGGCATCGTGCGGGCGCACGGCGGTGTGCTTCAGACGCACGAGATGCCGGGGATGAGCGGCAGCGCGTACGTGCTCGAGGTGCCGATCGGGAGCGGCGCCGGGGTGGTTGCGGTCGCCCCCGCGCCCGAGCCGACGGTGGAGGAGCCCAAGCCGAACGTGCCGGAGCAGGCCGGTTCGGCCGCGGGCGGCGGGCGGCGGCGGGCGCGCCGGGCCGCCGGGCCCTCGGTCGACTCCTTCCTGGAGAGCGGTCTGCCGGGCGAGGGCGCTGCGGCTGCCGTCGGCGCGTCCGGTGGCACCGGGCGGCGCCGCGGACGGCGTGCCGCCGAGGAGGGGTCGCCCGCCGCGGCGGAGCTGCCCGCGCCGACCGTGCCCGGCGAGGGTGACGAGGCGCAGGCTTCCGGTGGCACCGGGCGGCGCCGGGCGCGGTCCGCGGACGGCGCGGCGAGCGAGGGTTCCGTACTGACCGCGGCCGAGCACGCGGCGGGTTCGCCCGCGCTGGGCGACACGGTGCCGCCGCAGGGTGTGCCCGCGCCGACCGGCCGCAGGGCCCGGCGTGCGGAGGGCCAGGAGCAGCCCGCGCTGCCCGCCCTGACCTCCGGCGCCCCCACCGACCAGGGCCAGAACCAGGGCCAGGCGACGGGTCAGGGCAGCGAGTTGGAGCTCGCGGGGTCCCCGGCGCAGCCCTCCGGGCGGCGTGCGCGGCGCGCCCTCGGCGCCGCGCAGCCCCAGGCGGCGGAGGAGGCGGCCCCGCGCGAGCGGTTCGCGCTGCCGCCCGCGCAGGCCGACCGGGCCCCGGAGGCGGCCCCGCAGCCGCAGTCTCAGGGCGAGACCGAGGTACCGCAGAGCCCCGGCACCGGCGCCCAGCCCCTGCCGCAGCCGCTCCCGCTGCCCGACGAGCAGCAGCACGCCGCCGCGGAGCACCCGGCGCAGGACCACACGCCGCCGCAGCCGCACCCGACGCAGAGCACGCCCGCACAGGGCACGCCAGCGCAGGGGACGCCCGCGCAGGGGACGCCGCAGCCCGCGGAGGCCGTGGCCCAGCCGCTGCCCGCCGCGCAGCCGCTGCCCGCGGAGGCGCCGCAGGACCCGGCCGCGCCGACCGGTGACACCAGCTCGACGCAGGGCCGCGCCTTCAGCGTGCGCACCCTGGGCCAGGGCGTGCCGTTCGGACGGCAGATCGCCCAGCAGGGCGCCCCGGTCCGGCCCGGCGCCACGCCCCCGCAGGGCGTGCCGCAGCAGGAGGGCCAGACGCTCGGCGGCGGTTCGGCGTCGGGACGGCGGCGCAAGCTGGGCAATCGGCAGGACCAGCCGGAGACCGCCGAGACCCCGGCACAGGGGACGACGGCGCGCCCGCACCCCCAGCCGCAGTCCGCGCAGCAGCCGCCGCAGCCCCCGCTGTTGTCGTCGATGAACCCGTCCGAGGGCGCCGGCCGCTCCTACGCCATAGGAGCACCGGATCAGGACGCCGACGAGGGCCCCGAGCCGCTGGACGGTCCGGGCGGCGCGGTCGAGGTCGCCAACCGGCCGCAGCCGCAGCCGATGGACGACGAACTGCCGCCGGAGCCGCTGGACAACCCGCGCCGCCTCCTGGTGTGGCCGGCGCCCGACGTCTCGACGCAGCAGGCGCTGAGCGAGCGCGGCTACCGCCCGGTGACCGTGCACTCCCGCGAGGAGGTCGACGCGCAGATCGCGGCGTTCCCGGCCGCGCTCTTCGTCGACCCGCTGACCGGGCCGATCACCCGTACCGCGCTCCAGTCGTTGCGCCAGGCCGCCGTCGCGGCCGAGGTCCCGGTCCTGGTGACCGCCGGTCTCGGGCAGGCGACGCGCGAGGCCGCGTACGGGGCCGACCCGGCGATCCTGCTGAAGGCGCTCGCGCCGCGCGACAGCGAGCAGCACCCGCCGCGGGTCCTGCTGATCGAGGAGCACGAGGAGATCGCGCTCGCCCTGACCGCGACGCTGGAGCGGCGCGGGATGCAGGTGGCGCGGGCCGCGAGCGACGCGGACGCGGTGACGCTCGCCGGGCAGATGCGGCCGAACCTGGTGGTCATGGATCTGCTCCAGGTACGCCGTCGCCGCGCGGGCATCATCGACTGGCTGCGCGCGAACGGCCGGCTCAACCGCACTCCGCTCGTCGTCTACACGGCCGCCGTCGAGCACGACGACCTGCCGCGGCTGGCGGCGGGGGAGACGGTGCTGTTCCTGGCCGAGCGGTCGACGAGCACCGAGGTGCAGGGCCGGATCGTGGACCTGCTGGCGAAGATCGGTACCAACTAGCACGAACTGCCAGGAAGGGGCGGCCCGTTCGGGCCGCCCCTTCCTGTTTCACGTGAAACAGACCGTCACAGCGTGGTGACGTCCAGTCCGCCCTCCGCGTACTGCTTGCGCAGCACCTTCTTGTCGAACTTGCCGACACTGGTCTTCGGGACCGCGGGGATGATCGTCCAGCGCTCGGGCAGCTGCCACTTGGCGACCTTCTCGGCGAGGAACGCGCGCAGCGACTCGAAGTCCGCGCTCGCGCCCTCCTTCAGGACGACGGTCGCGAGCGGCCGCTCGCCCCACTTGTCGTCGGGCACGGCCACGACGGCGGCCTCGGCGACGTCCGGGTGGGACATCAGCGCGTTCTCCAGGTCGACGCTGGAGATCCATTCGCCGCCGGACTTGATGACGTCCTTGGCGCGGTCGGTGAGGGTGAGGAAGCCGTCGGGGCTGATCGTGCCGACGTCGCCGGTCTTCAGCCAGCCGTCCTCGCTGAACTTGTCGTCGGGCCGCAGCGGTTCACTGTCCTGGCCGCCGTAGTAGGCGCCCGCGATCCAGTTGCCGCGTACTTCGAGCTCGCCCGCGGACTCGCCGTCCCAGGGCAGGATCTCGCCGCCGGGGCCGCTGAGGCGGGCCTCGACGCCGGCCGGGAAGCGGCCCTGGGTGAGCCGGTAGGCGAACTCCTCGTCGCTGCCCGGCTCGACGCCCGCCGGGGGACGGGCGATGGTGCCCAGCGGCGAGGTCTCGGTCATGCCCCAGGCGTGGCAGACCCGCATGCCGAGGTCGTCGAACGCCTTCATCAGGGAGGGCGGACAGGCCGAGCCGCCGATGGTGACCTGGGTGAGCGAGGAGACGTCACGCGGCTTGGCGGTCAGCTCGGCGAGCAGGCCCTGCCAGATCGTGGGCACGGCGGCTGCGTGCGTGGGCCGCTCGGACTCGATCATCTCGGCGAGCGGCGCGGGCTGCAGGAACCGGTCCGGCATCAGCATGTTCACGCCGGTCATGAAGGTGGCGTGCGGCAGGCCCCAGGCGTTGACGTGGAACTGGGGCACGACGACCAGCGAGGTGTCGGCGTCGGTGAGCCCCATCGACTGCGTCATGTTGACCTGCATGGAGTGCAGGTAGATGGAGCGGTGCGAGTAGACGACGCCCTTGGGGTCGCCGGTGGTGCCGGAGGTGTAGCACATGGCCGCGGCCCGGCGTTCGTCCAGCTCGGGCCAGTCGTACGTGGTCGGCTTCCCGGCGATGAGGTCCTCGTAGTCGTGGACCTGGGGCTGGGCGCCGTCGAGCACGGAGCGGTCGCCGGGGCCGGAGACGACGAGATGCTCGACGCCTCGCAGCTTCGGCAGCAGCGGGGCGAGCAGGGGCAGCAGCGAACCGTTGACGATGATCACCCGGTCGGCGGCGTGATTCACGATCCAGACGAGCTGCTCGGCGGGGAGCCGGAGATTGAGCGTGTGCAGCACGGCGCCCATCGCGGGGGCCGCGAAGTAGGTCTCGACGTGCTCCGCGTTGTTCCACATGAGGGTGGCGACCCGGTCGTCGTCCCGGATGCCCAGGTCGTCGTGGAGCGCGTGTGCCAGCTGGGCCGCGCGGGCGCCCACCTCGGCGAACGTGCGGCGGTGCGGCTCACCCTCGCCCGTCCATGTCGTGATCCGCGAGGTGCCGTGAACACGCACTCCGTGATTCAGGATGCGGGTCACAGTCAGCGGTACGTCCTGCATCGTGCTCAGCACGGCGTCCTCCCGGTGGGCGCTACGGAGCAGTAGGTTTCCGCCGATTCTCACCGCATACCACTCGGTATGTCACTAGTCCCGGGAATGATCGATCACCTCAGACGTGCGCGGGACGCAGCTCCGGGTCCTCGCGCAGCTTCCCGAGCGCCCGTGACACCGCGCTCTTCACCGTGCCGATGGAGACCCCGAGCACCTCGGCCGTCTGGGCCTCGCTCAGATCCTCGTAGTAGCGCAGCACGACCATCGCTCGCTGCCGCGCGGGCAGTTTCATGATGGCGCGCCACATGGCGTCGTGCAGCGCCTGCTGCTCGGCCGGGTCCCCGGCGGGCACCACCGGCGGTTCGGGCAGCTCGTCGCAGACGAACTCGTCGACCTTGCGCTTGCGCCACTGGGACGTCCGCGTGTTCAGCAGGGCGCGGCGCACATAGCCGTCGAGCGCGCGGTGGTCCTCGATCCGGTCCCACGCGACATACGTCTTCGTGAGCGCGGTCTGCAGCAGGTCCTCGGCGTCGCACGGGTTCGCGGTCAGCGACCGGGCGGTGCGCAGGAGCACGGTCTGGCGTGCGCGGACGTACGACGCGAACGACGGGTACGCCGTGGGCGCCGGGTGGGTCCCGGTGTGGGTACGCGTCGCCGGCTCCGATGCGCTGGGGCAGACAGACGCCAGGGTTGGGGTCATGGCTCCACGCTATGAGCGACCCCTACCACCGCGGATCGGCCGGAGGTCCCGAAGCGGCGTCCGCCTCAGGTTGTACAAAGGGTGGTAGCCCCACCTCCTGAAGGTGGAGGAGGGGATGAGGGCCCCTGAGGGTTCGGCCCTGAGAACCCCGCCCCCCAGGGAGCCGCTGAACGTCCCGCTCCGGGAAGCCTGCCACAGACGTGCGGCGCGGGGCTCAGTCGATCCGCGCCACCGGCGCGTTCACCAGGTTCCGGTCGATCACCAGGGTGCGGCCGCCGTGCCGCTCCTTCACATTGCCCGCGTACTGGTGGATGCGGCGCTCGGGGCGCCAGGCGTTCCGGCTGAGCGAGGGCTCTCCGTACAGGCTGGGCCTGGTCCGCCAGCGCGCGAACCACACCACCGACGGCAGGTCCGGCACGCCCGCCCGCCGGGCCGACTGCAGATGCCGCACGCCCGAGTCGGCGCTGCTGTAAAAGCCGGGAACGTACCCGCGCTCGCGCACCTCCTTGCTCCACGCCCGCACGAACGTCAGCGTCCGCTCCGCGCAGTCCCGCTTTCGGTAGTTGTACGCCTCCATGTCGAGGTAGAGCGGGCTGCTCCGCCCGATGCCCACCTCTCCGGCGCTGCGCACGGCGTCCCTCGCCTCCCGCACTCCCTGGGTCCACGGCCGGCGCCCGATGCCCAGGCCCTTCTTGTTCCCCGCCCTGACGCAGGGCGACTGCGACCCCACGTACACGGGCAGCACGCTCCACCCCATCGCGTCGACCGCGCGCGTCCAGTCGCGGTTCAGATGCGGCTGGTCCTTGCAGAACCGGCCGCGGCCGCCGAAGTAGACGCCCACCGCCCGGTAGTCGGACGACCGCCAGCGCCGCATCGTGTCGAGCGACGGGGCCCGGCAGATGTCGAAGGCCCGGCCGCGGAAGGTGCGCACCGGGGCCGACCACGGCGCGGACGACGTCGCGTCGGTCTCCGCCCCGTCCCGGCCCGAGGCGGCGGCCTCCGGCAGGGCGGCGGTGCCACCGAGCAGGAGGGCCAGGAACACCCCGAATCCCATGATCATTTTTTGTCGGTACATGGGGCGAGTGAAGGGCCCGCTCGCGTGCGCGGGCCGGAAACACGCGCCTCGTTCAGCCGTCCGCCCCCAGAATCAGACCCGAAGTGGGGACCCCGGTGCCCGCGGTCACCAGCGCCGTCGCCGCGCCGGATCTCTGGTTCACCGCCGTGCCCCGCACCTGGCGCACGGCCTCCGCTATCCCGTTCATCCCGTGCAGATACGCCTCGCCGAGCTGCCCGCCGTGCGTGTTGAGCGGCAGCAGTTCCTCGGCGACGAAACCGGCCGCCTCCCCGGGCCCGCAGAACCCGAACTCCTCCAGCTGCATCAGCACGAACGGCGTGAAGTGGTCGTAGAGGATCCCCACGTCGATGTCGTCCGGGCCCAGCCGCGCCGTGCGCCACAACTGCCGTGCCACGACGCTCATTTCGGGCAGCCCGGTCAAGTCGTCCCGGTAGAAGCTGGTCATCTGCTCCTGGCCCCGGCCCGCGCCCTGCGCCGCCGCCTGGATCACGACCGGCGGGTTCGGCAGGTCGCGGGCCCGCTCGACGCTGGTGACGACGATCGCCTGACCGCCGTCGGTCTCCTGGCAGCAGTCCAGCAGCCGCAGCGGCTCGACGATCCAGCGGGAGGCCGCGTGGTCGGCGAGGGTGATCGGTCTGCCGTAGAAGTACGCCGCCGGGTTCGTCGCCGCGTACTTGCGGTCGACGACGGCGACCTGGCCGAACGCCTCCGGGCCCAGCCCGTACGCCTGCAGATAGCGCTGCGCCGCCATCGCCACCCAGGACGCCGGGGTGAGCAGCCCGAACGGCAGGTTCCAGCCGAGGGCCGCGCCCTCCGCCGACGGCTCGCGGTGCTCCACGCCCGAGCCGAAGCGGCGGCCCGACCGCTCGTTGAACGCCCGGTAGCAGACGACGACTTCGGCCACCCCGCTCGCCACCGCGAGCGCCGCCTGCTGCACGGTGCCGCAGGCCGCGCCGCCGCCGTAGTGCACCCGCGAGAAGAAGGAGAGCTCGCCCATGCCCGCGGCCTGCGCCACGGTGATCTCCGGGCTGGTGTCCATCGTGAAGGTGACCAGGCCGTCGACGTCGGCGGGGGTGAGCCCCGCGTCATCGAGCGCGGCGTGCACCGCCTCGACCGCCAGCTTCAACTCGCTGCGGCCCGAGTCCTTGGAGAACTCGGTGGCGCCGATCCCGGCGATCGCCGCCCGCCCGCCGAGCCGGTCCCTGCTCCGCACGCTCATGCCGGGCTCCCGTCGTCCGGAGCCGCCGCGGGCACGGTGACCGTGACCGTGCCGGTGACATGGCTGCCGATCCCGTTCTTCCCGACGACTCTGACCTGTGCGGTCGCCCCGTCCGGGCCGGTCTCGACCTCCGTCACCTCACCGGTCAGCACCATGGTGTCGCCGGGGTGGTTGGGCGCGCCGAGCCGGATCGCGACCCTGCGCAGCACCGCCGTGGCCCCGAAGTGGTCGGTGATGTACCGGCCCACCAGGCCGTTCGTCGTCAGGATGTTCATGAAGATGTCGGGCGAGCCCTTCTGCCGGGCCAGCTCCGCGTCGTGGTGCACGTCCTGGTAGTCGCGGGACGCGATGGCCCCGGCGACGATCAGGGTCCTGGTGACGGGGATCTCCAACGGGGGCAGCACTTCGCCTGCCTTCATGCCGACTCGCCTCCCTCATGAGCGCCGGCGGCGATCAACTCGCCCAGCTCCTCCAGTACTTCGCTGCCGCATCCGAGATATCCGTCGAGCTGACGCCCCCACAGGAAGTGCCGGTGCACCGGATGGTCCAGGTCGGCTCCCAGGCCGCCGTGCAGATGCTGGCCCGTGTGCACCACGCGCTTGCCCGCCTCCGACGCCCACCAGGCGGCGGTCAGCGCATGGCTGCGGTACCCGAGCCCGGCGTCCCGCCGCCAGGCCGCCTCGTACGCGGTGACCCGCATCGCCTCGACGTCCATATGGGCTTCCGCCGCCCGGAGCTGAACGCCCTGCTTGGCCGCGAGGGGGCGGCCGAACTGCTCCCGCTCGTTGGTGTACTCCACGGCTCTGGCCAGCGATCCGGCGCAGACGCCGGCCTGCAGCCCGGCGAACGCGGTGCGGGCCGCCGCCAGCACGTCCTCGTACGCGCTCGCGCCGCCGATCCGCTCGGCCGGGGTGCCGTCGAGCACGAGCCGGCCCGCCGACCAGGGCGCCGTCAGCTCGACGGGCTCGCACCGGGCGTCGGCCGCCCGCACCATCCACAGGCTGTGGGCAACTTTTTCGCGGACCGCCACGAGGACATGGGTGGCGTCCCGCAGCCAGGGCACCCAGGGCACGACCCCGCTCAGCACCGCCCGCGAGGAGCCACCGCCCGCCTCGGGCGCGGTCCCCTCCGGCGCGGACACCATGATCCCCGTACGCCCCGGAAACGCCCCCGCCGCCACGGCGGAGCCGTCCCGCAGTCCCGGCAGCAGCCGCTCCCGCTGCTCCGCCGTGCCGTGGGCCGCGACCGCGAGCAGCCCGTACACACAGCTCGCCGCGAACGGCACCTGCGCGGTCGTCCTGCCCTGCTCCTCCAGCATCAGCACCAGGCCGAGCAGCCCGGCCTCCTCCACGGCGGCGGCCAGGCCCGCGTCCCCCAGCGCCTTCCACAGACCGGCGTCCGTGCCGCCGTCCAGGCCGGTGAGCCGCTCCGGTGTGGACAGGTCGCCGAAGATCCGCGCGGCCAGCTCACGCGCCGCCTCCTGCTCGGGCGAGGGAGTGAAGTCCATGTCACGCCACCCCGCCCTCGGCGGCGCGGAAGACGGGCAGCTCCCACTCTTCGTCGGCCCGCAGGAACTCCAGCCGCACCGGCAGCCCGATCCGCACCTTGTCGTAGGGCACCCCGATCACATTGCTGACCATGCGCACCCCTTCGGCGAGCTCGATCAGCCCCACCGCGTAGGGCGGGTCGAAGGCCGGGAAGGGCGGGTGGTGCATGACGACGTAGGAGAAGACCGTGCCCTCGCCGCTCGCCTCGACCGTGTCCCACTCCTGGCCGCCGCACGCATTGCACCCCGGCAGCCACGGGAAGCGCAGCGTGGCGCAGTCCGTGCAGCGCTGGACCAGCAGCTTGTGCTGGGCGACGCCGTTCCAGAACCCGGCGTTGTCCCGGTTCACCACCGGCCGGGGCCGCGCCTTCCTGCCCTTCCCCGAAGGAGAACTCCGCTGGGCGGGCGCGTACTTGAGGATGCGGAACCGGTGCGTCCCCGCCAGCTCGCCGTCCGCCCGCACATCCATCCGGGTCGTGACGAAGTGGCCCGTGCCCAGCTTCGTCGTCTTCAGCGGTGACACCGACTCGATCACCGAGTCGTACGTGATCGCGTCGCCGGGACGCAGCGGGCGCAGGTACTCCTGCTCGCAGTCGGTGGCGACGACCGAGGTGTATCCGGCGCCGTCGAGCAGGGCGAACAGCTCGTCGTGGGCGGGCGAGCGTCCCTCGTACCCGGACAGGCCGCCCATCGTCCAGGCCTGGAGCATCGTCGGCGGCGCGATCGCGTCCGGGCCCTCGTACGCGGGGTTGGTGTCGCCCATGGCCTCGCACCAGTGCCGGATCATCGGCACGTTCACCGGGTCCTTGCCGTCCAGGGCCGTCGCCGCCGTCCGCCCCTCGAACGTCCGCAGCTCCTCGTACACCCCGCCGCCCTCGCCGTCCCGCTCCCCGGCCATGTCCTTCACCGCCTCCCCCGCTTCATCCCGAGCCGCATCGTGGCCACGATCTCCCGCTGCACCTCGCTGACCCCGCCGCCGAACGTGTTGATCTGCGCCGCCCGGTTCATCCGCTCCAACTCCCCGTCCCCCACGGCGGAATCACCGCCCGCCACCCCGAACACCCCCGGCGATCCGGACCTCACCCACCCGGCGTCGCCCGCGATCTGCTGACACAGGCGATACGTCTCGACCGCGGATTCCGTTCCCGCGAACTTCACCCCGCTGGCGTCTCCGGGGGCCGGCCGGCCCGCCCCCACATCACCCACCAAACGCCAGTTGAGCAGGCGCGTTGCCGCCAGCCGGGCATGCGCCTCGGCCAGCGCGGAACGAATCCAGGGCGCGTCAACACGGCGTTCGCCCGTCACCGGATCGGGGGTACGGGCGGCGGCGAGGACATCGGCGTAGAAGTCCTCGGCCTGCATCCCGATCGCGGCGAGCGCGACCCGCTCGTGGTTGAGCTGGTTGGTGATGAGGCCCCAGCCGCCGTTCACCTCCCCGACGACGTTCGAGCCGGGGACGCGGATCCCGTCGTAGTACGTGGCCGTCGTGGTCAGCCCGCCGACGGTGTCGATCGGGGTCCAGGAGAAGCCGGGGGCGTCCGTCGGCACCAGGATGATCGAGATGCCCTGGTGCTTGGGCGCCTCGGGGTCGGTACGGCAGGCGAGCCAGATCCAGTCGGCGTTCTGCGCGTTCGACGTGAAGACCTTCTGTCCGTCGATCAGCCAGTCGCCGCTCGTTTCGTCCCGCACCGCGCGCGTGCGCAACGCGGCGAGGTCGGTGCCCGCCGACGGCTCGCTGTAGCCGATCGCGAAGACCAGGTCGCCGCTGAGGATGCGCGGCAGGAAGTAGGCCTTCTGTTCCTCGGTGCCGTACTTCATGAGGGTCGGGCCGACGGTGTTGAGCGTGACCATGGAGACCGGCGCGCCGGCCCGGTACGCCTCGTCGAAGAACACGAACTGCTCGTCGGGGCCGCGCCCCTGGCCGCCGTACTCCACGGGCCAGCCGAGACCGAGCAGCCCCTCGGCGCCGATGCGGCGCAGCACCGCGCGCTGTGCGGCCGGGTCGTCGGCCGCGGGCGGGCCGTCCGGCATCAACGTACGGAATCGTGCGCGCAGTTCACCGCGCAGCTCGCGCTGGCGGTCGGTGGGGGCGAGGTGCACGGCGGCGGCCCTCCCGGACCTAGGCAGAACCAAGGGTTTCTGACTGTCCGTCAGATGCCGTGCACTGTCAAGAGATCGACCGCCGGATCGATCGCGAGGCCGACCACGAGCTCGACCGCGAGATCGACTGCGAGATCGACTGCTCACGTGTGAGGCCCGAACACGCCTGCGCGGCGGTGCCGGAGCACCGCCGCGCGGACTGTCACACACCCCATGCGACCCCTGGCTGGCAGGGGCCGGGAGGTCACCAGAGCTCGGTGAAGTTCACCGCGATGTTGTGGTTGGACTGGTCGATCGCCGTCCAGGCCGAGCCGTTCACCTGAGCCGTGTTGCTCTGGTTCGAGGCGCCGCTGCCGACTGCCTGCTGCTGCGTGGTGGACGAGTTGCCGTTGTTGTCGTGTCCGACACCACTGCCACTCACCGTCGCCACCCCCGCGTTCGATCCGTTGTCCGCGAACGAGCCGTTGTCGGCGATCGCCACCCCGGAGAACAGGGCCGCGGCGAGCGGCAGGGCGGCGACGGCGGCGATGGCACGGGCGGTACGGATGGAAGCCATGTCTTTCCTCCAGAACAGGGAGTACGCACCGGGGGCTCGGACGGGGGTCCGGCACCCGGGAAGTACGGGGTTTCTCCAAGGCGGTTGGCCGACCGCCTCGGCGATGTTCACGACGTCGCGAGACCAGAGTTGCCCACCGAATCCCCGGCGAACCACCCCAGAAGCCCCTCTTCACACGCAAGCGTGAGGACATGTCGATAAACCCTCTTCACATCGACAAAACCCCAGCTCAGCCGCGAATGCGCTATCTCCTGGTGATCACATCTCAGACCCCCCATACGGCGAAGCGTTTCAGCACATTTTTGGTAAATCGCCTCCTCGGACGGACCACACCTCTTCCTCTTCTCGAACATCTGTACGAACATAAAGGTATGGCCGCCATCGATCCGCACCCCGCCCACCGCCCGTCCGCCGCACCGAGCACGCCGAATGCGCCCCTCGCGACCCTCGCTCTCGCGCACGCCCTGTCCGCGGCCGAGCGCGGGCTCGCCGTGATCCCGCTGTCGCGCAGCAAGCTCCCCGCGCTGCCCTCCCCGCACCGCGACGACCCTCCGTCCGTGCCGCGCTGCCACGGGGAATGCGGGCTTCCGGGGCACGGGGTGCACGACGCGACGACCGATCCGCGCCGCATCCGCGCGCTGTTCGCCGCCGCGCCCCGGGCGACCGGGTACGGCATCGCGTGCGGTCTGCCCCCGCACCACCTCATCGGCGTCGACCTGGACACCAAGGCCGGTACGAACTCCACGGCCTCGCTGCGCGAGCTGGCTTTACGGCATCTCTTCACGATCCCGGACACGGTGGTCGTGAGCACGCCGAGCGGCGGACGGCATCTGTGGCTGTCCGGGCCGCCGGACGTCGTGGTGCCCAACTCGGCGGGCCGGCTGGCCCCCGGCATCGACATCCGCGGCGCCGGGGGCTATCTGGTGGGCCCCGGCTCCCGCACCGAGCACGGCGTCTACGGCACGGTCCCCGGCACCGCCCACCTCGCGCCGGCCCCCTGCCCGCCGGCCCTTCTGCGCCTGCTCACGCCCCCGCCGCGCCCGCACCACCCCGCGCCGGGTCCCGGCGGGCAACACGGCACGGGCCTGGTCCAGTTCGTACTGGGCGCCCACGAGGGCCAGCGCAACACCCGCCTCTTCTGGGCGGCGTGCCGCGCCTACGAGAACGGCATCGGCGACACCCTCGCCGACGCCCTCACCACCGCCGCGACCCAGACGGGCCTGCCGGAACGAGAGGCCCGCTCGACGATCGCCTCGGCGGCTCGGCTGACCGGTGGTTCCTGAGGCTCGCGCGGGGCCGCCACCGTCCTCTCGCAAGGAGTGCGGACGGTGGCGGCACCGGTCAGGGGCTACCCGCGCACCCTCCGGCCTCCGGACGGCGCTCCGTGAACCGGCCCCGGACAGCCTCCCCGGCCGTGCCCGGCCGGGCGGGAGCGGTGATCTCCGCTCGGCGCGCACCCGGGCCAGTGCAGGATCACCACGGACAGCACGAGAGGTACGACGGTCAGGATCGTGAACGTCACCGGGGCACCCCCTCCGTGGCCGTCCGGCCGACGCGGCGCGCGGCCTCCATGAGCCGTCGGACGGCGGGCGAGCAGTGGCCGATGTGGAGGCTGCGCCCGTGGCGGCTCCAGCGGTCGATGACCCTGAGCAGGGCGGAATCGGCGAAGGTGACGTGCCGTGCGTCGAGACCGAGGTGCAGACAGCCGTGGACGGCTCCCACGGCCAGGACCGTCCTGAGCGGTCGGGCGCTGTGGTGGTCGATCTCGCCCTGGAGCTCGATCCACAGGGCGCGTCCCACGAGGGTGCAGGACCGGATGATTATGTCGCCGGGCGTACTGCTGCCCGCCTCCTTCATGCTCTCGGTGTCACTGGCGACGGCGGTGGGTGCGGACAGTATCGGAGGGATGCTTTCGTTACTCACGCCGTGCTCAACCCACGAGCCCGGCCCCGGGATACGAACGATCACCCCGCGGTGCGGTCGCGCCCCTCCGGAGGGGGAAAGGGTTCCCTCCGGCGGGTGGAGTCCGGCCGACACGGCGTCACAACGGGCGCCCGGGGAACGCGAAGTGGCCGACGGTGCCCGTCATGAGACGTACCCCGCTCCACGCAGGAGCCAGGCAGGCGCAACCGTCGGCCGATCACCCGAACTTGCCGGCGCCCGGGGACCCACGCTCATCCAACCGCCCCCGTCCGCAGCGGTCAACGGAGTTCCCCGGCGGCCAGGGCCGTCCGCCCCGGGGCACGCCGAAGGGGCGCCCCGAAACCGGAACGCCCCTTCTCACCTGCTGCGGTGGGTGTGGGATTTGAACCCACGGTGACTCTCGCCACGACGGTTTTCAAGACCACTCTGCGAACGGGTCCGTCAGGGCGTTGACCAGCGGCTATCCGTACATCCCGCTCTACGGGCGCTCACTGTGGCCAGAGGTTGGCCGTGGCCCTGCCCTATGCACGCAGCGAGCGCACCCGGCGTGACAGACTCACAGGGGGAACGCACGTTCGAGACAATCGATCTTGGAATCTTACTCGGAATAATTGACGGCTGTTCTGCAACCTGCCATGCTGCTCGGGTGCCAATCGGAACGCCCATGGACAGGGCTTCGTGTGTGCGGCTGCTCCAGCCCTATCAGGACCAGTTGGACCAGTGCTTCCGGAACGCTTGGAAACGCTGGCAAAACTGGCTGAAGGCGCTGGAAGGGTCGCCTGCTGATGTGTCGCCTCGTTCGCGAGCGAACGTGCTTTATGACTTCATCAAGACTGAGGCCGTAAACCAGTTTCTCGCTGTCGAGCATGTGCGGGTTAGAGAGGAACGCGGATTCCTCGTTATTCAGATCCGCGATCGTGTCGCAATCCGCTTCAAGAAGTTTCGAGGACGTAAGCTCAAGACGAGCAGTATTCGGACTGGTCAGGCGGTAGCCTTTCAAGGTCAGACTTTGGAGTACGCCAACGAAGTCGAACCTATGACGCATTTGGTTGCAGGCTACCTCTTGGACAGGTTCGAGCTTGATCTAGAACAGCTTGCGATCACATGCACGCTGGACGGCGAACACATATGGGCGCCGATCGAAATCATCCCGGATGCGGGTCAGGGCGGGGTTACAATCCCGATGCCCACGTCGCCTGCAGATGGGCCAAGGCCAGTCGTCCGCAGCTCGCGGAAGGCGCCGGCGGAGGAGACAAGCGAGAACCAATGACAATCAATCCGCGCATGCTCATTTTGGCGCGGGAGGCGCAGGGTCTTACGCAGCAAGATCTTGCTAAGGCTACTGGGTTGGCGCAGTCCACTCTCAGCAAGGCTGAGAATGGGCTGCGCCCCTTGCCTGAGGCCGATGTGCCTCAAGTAGCAAAGGTGTTGAAGGTGACGCCGGATCTACTGACTTGGCAAGAAGAGGTTTACGGCTTTGGAAGCGCTAGCTTCTTTCACCGTAAGCAGCAGAGTCTTTCCCAACGGACTCTTCGTAAGATCCAGGCCCGTGTGAACTTGCTTCGCATGCGGCTCGTACGTCTGAGTGACGGGATCGCAGTAGACACATCCCTCACTATCCCGCGAATTGACATCGAAGACGTCGAAACAGCAGCAGAAGCGGCTCGCCGTGTTCGTGCTGCCTGGCGCCTTCCCATGGGTCCTGTACCAAATCTCGTAAATATCGTTGAAGCCGCAGGAGGAACTGTGGTGCTTCGCGATTTCGAGACCCATCGCATCAACGCGATCAGCGTTTGGCATCCAGGGTCGGGCCCACTGTTCGTACTGAACAGCGAGCTGAGCCCAGAGAGGCAGCGATTTGTACTCGCTCACGAAATCGGACACATGGTTATGCACGAGGGAGAACCACCTCGTGACACCGCAGAAAAAGAAGCGGACTCCTTCGCCGAAGAGCTTCTGATGCCAGCCGCCGAGATTTCTAAAGATCTCGGCGGCATCGACGTCCGTAAAGCAGCCGCACTCAAACCGTACTGGCGAGTGCCAATGCAGTCACTGATTATCCGGGCTGAGCACCTGGGCATCATCTCGACAGCGCGCTCACGCAGTCTCCACGCCTACATGAACAAGGCGGGATATCTCACAAGCGAACCTGCTCCTCTGCAACGGGAAGAGCCGCAGGTGTACAAGGAGATGCTCCGCATTCATGTAGAAGAACACGATTATTTGGTCCGAGAGCTTGCCCAAGTAATTGGCATGACCGAAGATGATTTGGCAGATGAAATCTCGCCGCCGAGCCGTCGAGGTCTACGTCTGGTTCGCGGGTAGAGGCACCCAACTTTCACTTTGGCGCAAGGGTGATGCCCTTGCGCCAAAGTTGTTTCGCACTACTGATTCGTCAAGCTGCTGAAGAGAGCCGCGCAGGCGGTGGAGTGAGGTCGTGAAAGTCGTGTCCCGCTGAGCGCGTCTCACGCTGCGCGAGCCATCCGGAAACCCGTGGGCCACCGTTCACGGCCCCGCCCTCTCGGACCGTGCGAACGTGCCTGAACCCCCGTGCGAGGTAGTAGCGCTGTAGCGCCTCGTTCGTTGTCCAAGCATCCAATCGGAGCCATCGCGCCCCGGCACGGTGTGCTCGGTCTCCGGCCCAGTCCAAGAGGCGCCCGCCGAGGTTCTGCCCGGCGTACTCGCGCCCCGTCGTGAGCTTGTTGACGAACATGCTGGGCTCCCGTAGCTCCTCTTCCGTCCAGAGCCCTTCTTCGGCGTCTGGGGTCAACGTGATTGTGGCCGCCGTCACGTGCCCGTCGCGCAGCATGAAGACGTGACCGGCCTCAATGGTGGCGAGCAGCCTGTCTGCCGGATACGGGCGCTGCCATTGATCGCTTCCGAGCTGCAACAGCCAAGCTGCTGCCTCCTCCCGGAAGGCGAGCAGCTTGGCCAGGTCGTGCGCTTCCGCAAGGCAGATCTTCACTGAGGCTCGTTTTCTTCTCGGCCGGCCAGGTTGCCGATCTCGTAGTTCATCTGGTTGAGGTCGCCCCGGAAGGTCGTGACCGTGCAGCGAATCGGGCGGTCCTCCGAGTAGCCAGTGCGCGTCCAGAGGAGCACGGGCACCCCAGCGCCGATTTCCAAGAGCCGCGCCTCCTCTGGAGTCGGCATGCGCGTGGCGATCTCATCGAAGTAGCCGACCTGCTCGATGCCGAATGACGCGAGGTATCGAGTGGTCCCTTCCTCAATGTCACCCGGCTGAGCAAGCCGCGGTGACTGCTCTGCGAGCCATCCGGGGTACCAAGTCGCCTGCGTGGACCACGGCACGTCATCGACGAATCGGTGACAGAACCGCAGGACCGTGGTCGATCCGGTGTCGACCCTGAGCCGTTCAGCGACGTCAGGAGAGGCGGGCGTCATCTCTACCCGGAAAGTCTGGTGCGGACGGCGGCCGGCGTTCGTGACGTCGGTGCTGTACGCGTCTCCGTTCTGAGGGAAGGTCAGGTTCTCGAACCGCGACGCGTTCAGCTTGAAGACCTCATGCGACCGCACCTCGTACCCCAGCCCCTGGCTCGCCGAGACAAGCCCTTGGGTGACCAGGAGGTTGAGGCCGTTCCGGACCGTGTTGCGCGAAGCGTCAAAGCGCTTCATCAGCTCACTCTCTGACGGCAACCGCGCGCCCGGCGCGTAGGTGCCGCTGTCGATCTCTCGGCGCAGGGCATCGGCCACCTGCCGGTACTTCGGCTGCTTGCTCATGCCCCCATCATGACGCACTCGGTCAACTTGTTGGTACATGTGGGCCCCAATCCCTTGACGACTCACCGTCCGTGGGTGCAGCATCACTGCATCAGCTTGTACCAACAAGTTGAGCAAGCGGTGCAATTCCCTTGAGTTGCTCCCGCCTGCGCAGCTCTCGGTAAGTCCCGTGAGGACGGGAGCCCTGAACAGGGGTTACCGCACTGACCGAGGAGCGATCGCGGTGCTCTTCGGGGCGCTCTTGAGAACTGCATAGGTGGGCCCCGTCTCCCCGAGTCGAAAAGACGGACCGCGCGATCCCGAGTCGCGCACTCACAGTCCCGGCCCGGCCGACCACGGGCCTACGCCTCGAACGCAGGCCGGGACACGCACGACCAACCCACTTCATCAACGGCGAGAGCCCCCGGAGCGGCTACTCCGGGGGCTCGTTCGGGCCGTTGCCACCTGCTAGGGAGAACACGACCCATGGACCACATCGTCACTGTTCAGGACGCTGTTACTGCCGCCGAGTGCTTCGACTTGATGGAGCCCACGAAAACGGAGCTGGACGCCATCGACGTCGAGATGCCCGTCATCCTGGCGGACGTCGACCTCCTCGACGCGCACATCCTCACCCTCGACCGCACGCCGAACGAGCTGGACGTCCGGCGTATCCGCCGCGCCCGCCGCCGGGCGCTCGCCGCCCGCGTCGCCCTCCTCAACCGCACCACCGAGCAGGCGGGCGGTGCCGCATGAGCGCCGTACGAGACCTGTCCGCCGCGCACGCTGAGGTGAAGGCGGAGATCACGCGCACCGACAGCAAGGCGAGTCTGCTGCTCGCCTTCATCGGCGCCGTGCTGGCCGGCGTGTGGAGCGCGGGCAAGGACGCGCCGCTCATCCCCTGGGCGCTCGTTCCCGGCCTGGCCGGTATCGCCGTGCTGATCGGGGCCGCCACGCTGCTGCTGTCCTCGGTCCGCCCGAACCTGTCCGGCCGGCACGGCTTCCCCCTGTGGGCCACCCTCACCCCGGAGCAGATCCGGGATGCGGTAGCCACCGACACGGCCGCCGACATCGCGAACCTGTCCCGCATCGCCGTCACCAAGTTCACCGCGCTACAGCGCGCGATCGACCTGACCCGCATCGGTGGGGTCCTGCTGATCACGGCCACCGTGATCACGCTCGGGGGTGCGGCATGAGCACGGTTGCCGAGTACCGCGAGCAGCGCCGCATGGACGCTGCGGCAGCGGAGGAACGCCGGGCGATGCGGGAGCGGTCCGGCGATGAGCGGGCCGCCCGGCTGCGGGAGCAGGCCCGCGCCGATCAGGAGCGGGACCGGGAGGTTCGGCTGCATCGCCGTCAGGAGCGGGCAGCTCGTCGTGCTGCGTCTCTGACGCCGGGGCAGGTGTACCGGCGGGGCACGCTGGCGCTGGTCGTGGCGTCCGGTCTCGCGTCGCTGCCCGCTCAGGTGCTGCACTTCGTGGGCATCTCGCCGATGCTGCTGCCCCTGCCGCTGGCCCTGGAGGGCACGGCGTGGGTGGTCGCCGCCGGGGTTGCCTACGCCGACTCCCGGCACCTGGCCGCACGGGTGCGGTGGCTGCTGCGCGCGCTGGTGGTCGCCTCCGCCGGATTCGCCGCGTCCATCAACTACACCTACGGCACGCACCTGCCGAACCTGTCCGGCACGGACGCGACGACGGCAGGGTGGGGGCTTGCGGCAGTCACGCTGTTCGGGCCGCTGCTGTTCGAGATCCGGCAGTGGGTGTGCACGCTGGCTGCGGTCGCCGATGATGACGACCGGCGCGAACGAGGGCGTCACACCCGCACCCGCCGTTGGCATCACCGCAGGGTCGCCCGGATCGCCGATCGGCTGCTGTCCGCCGCGCCCTTCGGTTCGCTGACCACCGAGCAGGCGTGGGCGCGGGCATGGCAGATCCATACCGGGGCCACGGCTCCCGGCATGACGCCCGATCTCTACCGCAAGGCCACTCGATCGGCCGCCGCTCTTGCCCAGGCACAGCGCCCGGTCGATGACCCCAAGAATGCGGAGGAATCGACCGAGACCAAGAGGAATCGGTCTATGGCTGACCTGCCGGTATCGATCCCCGCACCGATCACGCCGAACGTGACAGAACTGCCCCGACCGGTTGCCGTCGGCTTCCTGAAGTCGGCTCTTCCGGCCAAGCCCGTCAAGTCGATCGAGTCGCTCCCGGCGCGCCCGATCGAGCTGCGGCCGGTACCGGCCGAATCGCCCCGCCCGCGCAGTGTGACGGGTCGGGTCCCGGAAGCTGCGAAGTCGTCCCGCCCCAAGCGCACCTTCGATGAACTGCTCGCCGAAGCGCGCACGGCCACGGCCGGTTGGCCGGACGCCAAGCTGACCGCCGAGGGCATCCGCCGCGAACTGCGCACATCCCCGGCGAACGCCCGGAAGCTGCGCGACACCCTGCGCGCCGAGCGCGCGACGGCGGTGACTGCGTGATGTCAGCGCTGACGCTCGCCAAGTGCTACTGCCCGTCGGGGGGCCAGTTCGGCATACCGACCTATCCCTGGCGCTACGCCCCGACCGGGCTCGCCACCCGCCGCCAACTCCGGACGCTCGGTCTCCGGCCGGGCGGGCAGGAGGTGGCCGCTCAGGTCCTGCGACCGCGCTACCGGCGCGGCCCGCTGGTCGCCTACCTCTACCGCGTCGACCGCGCCAAGCCGGTACGCCCGATGACGCCGGGCAAGCGGGCCGCCCTTGCCAAGGCAATGTGCGCCCGCCGCACCTGCCCGAAGTGCCGTCAGGACGCCGGATACGTCATCCCGGGCTCGCTCGGCATGTGCGTGCCCTGCGCCTACCCCGAAGACCAGCCTGCCGCGTGAGCTGCGGCGATTCGTGATCGGAGACGCTGTGAAGCACACCATCACCACGCACCAGCTCCGGGCCCGCCGCGACCTGGAACGCGACACCAAGCACCTCGTCCCGCACGCGATGCGGCAGGTCAGCCGGGCCGTGAACGGCCGGATGCCCGCCGTCGAGATCACCCTGACCAACGCCAAGGGCATGGCGGAACTCGGCGTTCAGGCCGAGGTCGAGTTGTCCGGCTGCACCGACCGCCGCCGGATCGACAAGGCACGCCGGGAGAGTCTGCGTCACGCTCGCGATGCCGCCGGACTCGCCGTGCCCCGCGCGGACGGGTCGGTTCTGGTGCTGGTCAACGCGGAGCAGCACCGCACCCGCGAGGACATCGCCACCACCCTCGTGCACGAGCTGACGCACGCCATGCAGTTCTCCCGCCGCGGCGTCCGCGACGTGATCATGCGGGACCTGCGCGCCGCCTACGGCGTGGAACGCCAGTCCCGCCGTGACGCCCGCGCCTTCGAGCGGGCCCTGAAGGACCACGAGCGTGAGGCGTACGACACCGAACGTCTCGCCGCCAACCTGCGCTAACCCCACCTCCGCCGTACCAGGGCCCGCCCACCGTGGGCCCTGGTTCCTCCTGCCCGATTCCGGGCTGTCTGGAGTCAACACGCATGAGTGACAACGTCGTTCACCTGCACAAGAACCCCGACACCACCCCCGAACCAACCGCCAACGTCACCACCCTGAAGGTGGTTCCCGAGCCGCGTCCGGTGCCCCTGTGGGTGCGCTCCGGGCGGGCCGTTCGCAAGGTCACCACGGTCGACAACGCCCGCACGGCGGGCCGCCTGGGCGTCCGGCACACCACCTACGTGCTCGGCGGCGTCCGGATCGTGGCCCGCCGCACCTGGGACGGGCGCACCGCGGCCCGCTACGAGCGCCTGCTCCGCGCCGCCGAGGCGGCGGGGAACTACGAGGTCGCGGCCGAGTGGGAGGAGCGCGGGCAGCGCTACCGCGAGGCCCGTCACCGCCGCCGTATGGACCTGCTGACCTCGCCCATCGACGCCGCGAAGGGCGCCGCCGCCGGGGTGGGGCTGGGCATCGGCGGCCTGCTCGTCCTGGGCATCGCGATGGCCGTTGCCACCAAGGAAGTCGGCGACGTCGTCACGCCGCTGATGGCGGTCATCGGCTTCATCCGCCTGCTCATCACGATCGTGCAGGTCACCTGGGGGCCGCTCATCACCATCGGACCGCTGCTCGCCCTGCTCGGGTTGTGGGAGGTGGGACGGCGGGCGCAGGCGGCCCCGTACTGGGCGCTGCCCGACAACGTCCGCAGCAGCGAGGGTGAGCCGATCACGCCGTCGATCGTGGTCAAGGCCCTGCGCGACCTGGGCGTTGCCCCGCTGAAGAACGCCATCAAGGACATGGGCGACGCCGGCGCCTCCATGCTCGGCCCGATCCGGATCGCCGGATGCGGCGTCGAGGTCGACGTCACGCTTCCGTCCGGGGTGTCCACGATCGAGGTGCAGAAGCGGCGCCGGAAGCTCGCGGAGAACCTGACCCGGCACGAGCACGAGGTGTTCATCACGATCCCCGAGGCGGCCCGCACAGTGCGTCTCTGGATCGCCGACTCCGGCGCGCTCGATGAGCCGATCGGCCCGTCGCCGCTGGTCACCGACGAGACGATGACCGCCGACTACGCCAAGGGCAAGGCCCCTTGGGGGCAGGACCTGCGCGGCGACGCCGCTGAGTTGAGCGTCTACCAGCGCCACCTGCTGGTCACGGGTCTGTCCAACCAGGGCAAGACCGCCGCTCTGCGCGCGCTGGCCCTGTGGCTCGCACTCGATCGGTCGGTGCAGTTCTGGATCGCGGACCTGAAGGGCATCGGCGACTGGGCGATGTTCGAGGGCATCGCGTCGGTGCTGATCGAGGGCCCGTCCGACGAGCACGTGATCCAGGCGACCGAGATGGTGGAGGACGCCGTGGAGGAGATGAACCGGCGGATCGAGGAGCGCCGCAAGAACCCCGGCGTGGTGTTCCAGCCGCTGATCGTGACCGTGGACGAAGCACAGTTGGCGTTCATGTGCCCGGTCGTCGGCGACGACAAGCGACCGTATGGCGGGGCCAAGGCCACCTCCCGCTACTTCATGGGCGTCCGCAAGATTCACAACCAGGGCCGCGCCGTGGACGTGCTGATGTGGCAGGGCACGCAGGACCCCACCGACCAGAACCTTCCCAAGCTGGTCCGCGAGGGCGCCCACACCCGCGCCTCCCTCGTGCTGGGCACCGAGTCGCAGGCCCGGATGGCGCTCGGAGACAAGGCCGTTGACGGCGGTGCGGCGCCGCACCTGCTGCGCCAGGGCCTGGACAAGGGCACCCTCGTGGTCGCCTCCGACGGGATCGCCATTCCCGCCGGCCAGGCGTCCATCACCGTGCGCACGCACTTCATCGACGACGAGTCCGCCGCCGAGATCGCCGCACGGGCCAAGGCCCTGCGCGACGGCGTCACCACCCTGCGCGTCATCGACCGCACCGAGGACCGCGACGAACTCGCCGACGTCGCCGCCGTCATCGGCGACGCGCCCCGGCTGCGCACCGATGAGGTCCTGAAGCGGCTGCACGCGCTCGACACCGCCGCCTACGGCGAGTGGAACAACGGCAAGTTGAAGCGGCTGCTCGAAGAGCACGGCGAGGAGCCGAAGAAGTCCCACGGGGTCATGGTCGTCCGCCGCGACGACGTGGCCCGCGCCCTCGCCAACCGCGACAACGACGGTTCCGCTTCCGCCGCCGAGTAGCGGGGAGAAGCCACCACCTGCGCCGGGGAGGCGGGGAGAACTCCCCAACCCCCTCCCCGGACCAGTCTCCCCGCCCTGATCAGCACAAACATCATTTCAGGGAGGCGGGGAGGCGCCCAGCTCACGCCCCCTGACACCCCCTCCACAGCGCACCCCGAAGGGTGTGCCTCCACCTCCCCAACCGAGCACCGGAAGGGATTCCACATGCTGCCCGAACCTGCTCACCACACGGCCGTACAGGCGCCCGTCATCGTCCACCAGCCCGCCCCGATCCAGCCCGTACAGGCGGCGCCGGTCGTGGTGCAGCCGGGGCAGATCCCCACGGTGCAGACCATCGTGCTGCCCGACGGGCGTGCGGTCACCGGCTACGCCATCAACCCCGTCCAGCCCGAACCGCTCACGACCAAGCCGGTCGTCTCGCGGGCGGCGGTGAACGTCGCGCTCGGCGGCGTCGGCTTCCTCGCGGTGTGCGGCGGCCTGCTGCTGCTCACCACGTTCATTGCCGCACTCGCCGCGCTCATCCACCAGCTCATCGTCTTGGCCGCCGTCGTCTTCGGCGGATGGATCGCCGTGCAGGTGCTCGGCGCCTCGCGCGGCGGGACCACAGTCAACATCCGCAAGGCGATCTTCAAGCGCAACCACTTCCACGGCTAGCTACGCCAAGGGCGGCCCCACCTCACGCCAATGACGCGGGGCCGCCCTTGTCACCCAGTACGCCACTAACGGACTGGAGACATCCAGCATGACCCAACCCATCCTCATCCGGCGAGACGGCCACAGGCCGCGCTTACTGGACCTCTTCTGCTGCCAGGGCGGCGCGGCCAAGGGCTACGCCGACGCCGGATTCGACGTGACCGGCGTCGACCACGACCCGCAGCCCCGCTACCCCTACCGGTTCGTGCAGGCGGACGCGATCGCGTTCGTCCTCGCTCACGGTGCCGAGTTCGACTTCATCCACGGCTCGCCGCCGTGCCAGCACGACACCGACTGTCAGCGCATCCAGGGCAACGACCACCCGGACCTGATCGACCCCACCCGCGTCGCCCTGGAGAAGACCGGCCGCCCGTGGGTGATGGAGAACGTCGGCGGCGCGGCGGCCAAGCTCCGTCAGCCGGTCATGCTGTGCGGGATCATGCTCGGCCTGGACGTCTACCGTCACCGGTTCTTCGAGACCGGCGGCGGCTTCACCCTCGACCAGCCGCAGCATCCCGCGCACCTGGTGCCGCAGGCCAAGATGGGCCGCCCCGTCCCGCCCGGGCACTACGGGCAGTACGTCGGCAACTTCTCCGGCGTCCAGCAGGCGCGCGACATCCTCGGCGTGCCGTGGATGAACCGGGACGGCATCCGCGAGTGCATCCCGCCCGCCTACACCGAGCACATCGGCCGCGCCGCCCTCGCACACCTGCGGCCCGCACTGGGGGTGGCGGCATGACCACCATCCCGGGCATCTCCCTGGAGTGCCTGCCGATGCTCGCCGCCGCCCTCACGGCGGCCGAACAGGGCTGGCGTGTCTTCCCCCTGCGCCCTGGCACCAAGCGGCCCGCGCTGCACGGTGAGAGCGTCTGCCCGCGTACCGGAGCGTGCGAGCACGGGCACGTGAAGTGGGAGCAGCGCGCCACCACCGATCCGGACCGCATCCATGCCGCATGGTCTACGGGTCCGTTCAACGTCGGCATCGCGACCGGCCCTTCCGGGCTGCTGGTCGTCGACCTCGACAAGCCGAAGGACAAGGGCAGTTCGGACGCGCCTGACGGCGCGGCAACCTTCGGGGCGCTCTGCGAGCGCGCCGGCCACGCCGTCCCCGGCACCTACCGGGTGCGGACCGCGAGCGGCGGAACCCACCTGTACTTCACCGCCCCCGACGGCGCCCGCTACGCCAACACCGCAGGCACCATCGGCGAGTTGGTCGACACCCGGGCGTGGGGCGGATACGTCGTCGCGGCGGGCAGCACCACCCCGACCGGAGCCTACGAAGCCGTCAGCGGCCCCGTGCCGCTCCCATTGCCCGAATGGATGCAAACCATCCTGAAACCGGCCCCCAAGCCGTCTACGGACCCTCTGAGGCTTCCTGTGGCCGATGGGAGCCGCGCGGCACTCGCCGCACTCGAAGCCGAATGCACCATCGTCGCGGCCGCGCTGGAGTCTCAGCGCAACACCACGTTGAACCGGTGCGCGTTCAAGGTGGGGCGGTTCGTCGCGTGGGGCGACATCGCCCGGCACGTGGTTGAGGAGGCCTTCCAAGGGGCGGGGGAGTCGAGCGGTCTCACGCCGGCCGAGTGCCGCACGACCATCCGCAGCGCCCTGGACAGCTCCGCGCGGACCGTCCGGCCACGGGAGGCGGCATGACCACCAACCCCCGCCCCCGCTTGGAAGGCCAACCCGCCACCCCGGTACGGCTGCACGCCGCCCCACAGCCTGTGGACGAGTCGGGAGTGGGCGCCCGAAAGGTGGTCGCCGAAGGCGTCCGCACTGCTCGTGGTGTGGACCCGCACGGCGACGACGGACGCCGCCCCATCGCCTGGCTGACCATCAACGCGCCCGGTCGCGGACGCACCCCCACCGCCACCTCGTGGTGCGCGTGCGGACGCGACCTGCGCGCCCGTGGACAAGCCGACGTGTTCGCCCTCGTGGCCAGTCACGACTACCACCGCACCGCGTGCCCCCTGCGCAACCCCCAGGAAGGAAGGGCCGCCGCATGACCAGCACCATCGACGGCGCCGCACTGCTCGACGAGGTGGAAGCCTTCCACCGCCGCTTCAACGTCTTCCCCACCGAAGCGGCCTACGTCGCCGTGGCGTTGTGGGACGCACACGCGCACCTGCTCGACTGCTTCGACTCCACTCCGCGGCTCGCCTTCCTCTCCCCCGAGCCGGGTTCGGGGAAGTCCCGGGCGCTGGAGATCGTGGAAACCCTCGTGCCGCACCCCATGGTCGCGGTCAACGCGTCCGCCGCCGCCCTCTTCCGGGCGGTGTCCGGAGCCGACGGGCGGCCCACGATCCTCTTCGACGAGATCGACACCATCTTCGGCCCCAAGGCCGGAGACAACGAGGACCTGCGCGGCTTCCTGAACGCCGGACACCGGCGGACCGGGGTCACCTACCGGTGCATCGGCGACGGTGGCAACCAGACGGTCCAGGCGTTCCCGTCGTACTGCGCGGTCGCGATGGCAGGACTCGGCTCCCTGCCGGACACGATCCTCACGCGGTCCGTCGTCATCCGGATGCGGCGGCGGGCCCGCAACGAACGGGTCGAGCCGTTCAGGGCCCGCATCCACGAGGCCGAGGGCCACAAGCTCCGCGACCGCCTCGCCGAATGGGCCGAACAGGCACGCGGGTTCGTCCTCGGCGCGTGGCCGGAGATGCCCGACGGCGTCACCGACCGCCCGGCCGACGTGTGGGAACCGCTGCTAGCCATCGCCGACGCCATCGGCGGAACCTGGCCCGAGCGGGCCCGAGAAGCGTGCGTGACGCTGGTCAAGGCAGCCCAGACCACCGACAAGCACAGCGTCGGCATCCGGCTGCTGACCGACCTGCGCGACCACGTCCTGATCGGCGTCGACAAGCTGCCCACCATCGCCATCCTCGACCGGCTCAACGCCCTCGACGACGCCCCATGGGCCGACCTCGACGGCAAGCCTCTCGACAACCGCCGTCTCGCCCGGATGCTCGCCGAGTACATGACCGCCGACAACACCCCCATCAAGTCCCGCAACATCCGCACCGCCGGCGGAGTGCTGAAGGGCTTCCACGCGGAGGATCTGACGGACGCGTGGGCGCGCTACTGCCCGCCCCCTGTCCAGGAGTCCGCTACATCCGCTACGCCGCTACAGCCCAGCTCAGAGCCCCTGACTCTGTAGCGGCACCCAAGCGTGTAGCGGCTACGCCCGCTACGGCTTAGCGCACGCGTAGCCGCTACACGCCACCCCTCCGCTACAAAAACACCCCCGCTGACCTGCGATGTAGCGCTGTAGCGGATGTAGCGGACTTCCCAGAAGGGGGCCGAGAGCCCCGCTCCGAACACTTCCCCCCAGGAGTCGCACCGTGGCACGCCCCAAGATGCTCAAGCTCCCTGAAGTCCTCGAAGAGATCGAGATGAGTCGCTCCGCCTTCTATCGAATGCGAGCCCGCGGTGAGGCCCCCAAGCTCACCAAGCTCCCCAATGGCCACCTTCGATGCCGCCGCAGCGACTTGGACGCGTGGTGGGCCACGCACGAGATCGCAGCCTGACAGTCGACCGCCCCAGAGGGGACCCGCCTAGAGGCTGGGTCCCCTCCTGTACGTAGGAGCACGATGCACAGCTATGACGTGCGCATTTGGAGCGTCCGCAAGCGTCCCAGCAAGGCGGCCCCTTTCCAGCTCCGCTGGAAGGTCGACACAACGGAGCACCAAGAGAAGTTCGCTACCAAGACCCTCGCGGACGCGCGCCGGGCGGAACTCCTGACGGCAACACGGAAAGGTGAGCCGTTCGACACGGAGACCGGGCTTCCCGTTACAGAAGTGCGCGAGCGGAACCGCACGAGTTGGTACGCCCACGCTCGCGCTCACGCAGCACGGAAGTGGCCGACGGCGGCGGCAAAGCACAGGGCCAGCATCGCGGAGAGTCTGACTATCGCCACGATGGCGCTCTGCCCGGCGGGGAAAGGGCGCCCAGCGGACGACCTCTTGCGACGCGCCCTCTATCAGTGGGCGTTCAACGCCGGACGGCACAACCAGGAAGTACCTGAAGCAGAAGCCCAAGCCCTGACGTGGGTGGAGCGGAACGCGCCGGCCGTGGTCGACCTGGACAGCGCCCGGCGCGTCCGCACCGTCCTGGAACACCTGGCCAAGCGCCAAGACGGCAAAGCGGCTGCTGCCAACACGTTCCGGCGTCGCCGTGCCGTGCTGAGCAACTGCCTACGCCTGGCCGTGGAAAACGAGTTGCTGCCGGGCAATCCGCTGATGCGCGTGCACTGGGAGACGCCCAAGGCGGTAGAGGAATTGGACGCTCGCAGCGTCGCCACGCCTGCGCAAGCACGGGCGCTGCTGGACGCGGTCCGCGCACAGGGACCGCGTGGTGCCCACCTGGTCGCGTTCTTCGCCTGCATCTACTACGCCGCGATGCGTCCCGAGGAAGTCTCCATGCTGAGCGAGGACCAGTGCGACCTCCCCGCAGAAGGGTGGGGGCGGCTCATGCTGGCCGGCGCCCGTCCACAAGTGGGGTCCGCGTGGACGGACGACGGCAAGCCCTACGAGGAGCGGCAGTTGAAGCATCGGGCCCGACGTGCGGTCCGGCCCGTTCCTATCCCTCCGGTCCTGGTTGCCATCCTGCGCGCCCATCTCGACGCTTTCGGAACCACGGCCGAGGGCCGCCTGTTCAGCGCTGTACGGGGCGGTCCGATCCGCTCGCAGGAGTACGGGGCCGCGTGGAAGGAAGCACGCAGGACGGCGCTCACGGCCGCGCAGGTTGCCTCACCGCTGGCCGCGATCCCGTACGACCTGCGGCACGCCTGCGTGTCGTTCTGGCTTCGCTCCGGAGTGAGCCTCGCCGAGACCGCACGGCGGGCGGGCCAGAGCGTGGCGGTCCTCCAGCGCTACTACGCCAAGGTGCTGGACGGCGAGGAAGCCAAGATGAACGCCCTGATCGAGCGAGGGTTGGCAGAACACGAGGGGCAGCCCAAGGGGGCCTGAATCCTGGCCGCAGGTTGGCCGCACGCGCTGGTCAACGGTGGGACACAGCCGGAACAGGGTGGGACACGGTCATGCAGAAGGGGTGCCCCTCTGGAGAGGGACACCCCTTCTGACCTGCAAGCCTCTGACCTGCTACGCGGTGGGTGTGGGATTTGAACCCACGGTGACTCTCGCCACGACGGTTTTCAAGACCGTTCCCTTAGGCCGCTCGGGCAACCCACCCCGCGCCCCTGAACGGCTGACAGCCGTCGTGGCGCGGGGACCAGGGTAGCGGGTCCCTGTGGTGGGGCCGTCAGCTGCTGTCGCCCTTGCGTTCGCCGAGGGTCACGTCCACCGTGTGCTCCTTGCCGTCACGCGTGTACGTGAGCTTCACGGTGTCGCCGGGCTTGTGCGTCCAGATCTGGCCGATCAGGGTCGGGCCCGAGTCGACCACCGTGTCGTCGAGCTTGGTGATCGTGTCGCCGGACTTGAGGCCCGCCTTGGCCGCCGGGCCGTTCGGCGTGACGGCCGCGGAGCCGCCCGCGCCCTGCTCGGTGATGGTCGCCCCGCTGGTGTTCTCGTCCATGGAGACGGTGGCGCCGATGACGGGGTAGACCGGCTCGCCGGTCTTGATCAGCTGCTGGGCGACCATGTCGGCCTGGTTGATCGGGATGGCGAAGCCGAGGCCGATCGAGCCGGACTGGCCCGAACCGCCGAGGCCGCCGCTGGAGGCGGACTGGATGGCGGAGTTGATGCCGATCACGTTCCCGCTGCCGTCCAGGAGCGGGCCGCCGGAGTTGCCCGGGTTGATCGAGGCGTCGGTCTGCAGGGCGCTCATGTACGAGGCCTTGCTGCCGCTGGAACCGTCGCTGGAGGCCACCGGGCGGTCCTTGGCGGAGATGATGCCCGTCGTCACCGTGTTCGACAGGCCGAAGGGCGCGCCGATCGCGATGGTCGAGTCGCCGACCGCGATCTTGTCGGAGTTGCCCAGGGGAAGCGGCTTGAGGTCGTTCGGCGCGTTCTTCAGCTTGATGACCGCGACGTCGTAGCCCTGCGCGTGGCCGATCACCTCGGCGTCGTACTTCTTGCCGTTCGAGAACGTCGCCGACAGCTTGCCGCCGTCCACGGCCTCCGCCACCACGTGGTTGTTGGTGAGGATGTGGCCTTCCTTGTCGTACACGAAGCCGGTGCCCGTGCCGCCCTCGCCGTTGCTGCCCTCGGCCTCGATGGTGACCGTGCTGGGCAGCGCCTTGGCGGCCACGCCCGCGACGGTGCCCGGGTCGCGCTTGACGTCGGCGGGGCTGGAGGCGGAGACGGTCGTGGAACCGCTGCCGCCGTCGTCGTTGCGCTCCGCCGCCCAGTAGCCGACGCCGCCGCCGACGACGCCCGCGACCAGCGCGGCCGCGATGATCCCGGCGAGGAGACCGCCGCGCTTGCCGTCCTTCTTGGGCTGCGGCTGCTGGTAGGAGGCGCCCCACGCCGTCCCGTCGGCGCCGCCCGCGCCACCGCCCGACGCGTAGGCGGGAACAGCCGGCGGCGGGGGCGGCCAGTCGCCCACCGGGGAACTGCTCGCGGCGGGCGCACTCTGCTCGCCGTACGCCCCGGGCGCGCTCTGTGCTTCCTGCCGCTCACCCGGCGCCCCATGGTCGCCGGGCACCGCTCCCTGGCTCACCGTGTCGTACCCGGCCCCCTGGGGAGCCGACGGGGCGGACCCCGGCGCGGGCGGTGCGGGAGCAGCGGGAGCGTCCACCGGCACGGGAGGTGCGGACGGGGCAGGGGGGACCGAAGTGCCCTCGTTCTCGGTGCTCACAGCTTTCTCTCCTCGATCCACGGCTGTCGTGTCGCCAGTCAGGTTGTGCGGGTACCCGATCTTCTTCGGGCTGAAGCGATCCAGGACGATCCATTGCCATCGCTATGCGATCGCTCTCGATTGTCACAGCCCGCTTCGATCCGGACAGCGGCCGCGATACGCCCGCCGTCGCTCACCACGTCGGCATGGTCCTGTCACGGTCCAGTTGTGCTGTTGTACGCCGTCAGCTTTTCCCACGGGACGTCAGGGCACCATAAGACGATCCTGTGCGCCCGATGACATCCTTTATGTCGGACGAAACGGGCGCACCTGCACGGCCGAACTTTCTCGCCGTCACGCCGCGCGGTGGCACCATGACGCGGTGACCCACGCACCACAGCAACGCATCCAGGTCGTCGCCCACCGCGGAGCCTCGGAGGACGCTCCCGAGCACACCCTGGCCGCGTACAGAAAGGCGATCGAGGACGGTGCGGACGCGCTCGAATGCGATGTGCGGCTGACCGCGGACGGCCATCTGGTCTGCGTCCACGACCGGCGCGTCAACCGTACGTCGAACGGCCGCGGGGCCGTCTCCGCACTGGAACTCGCCGACCTGGCCACCCTCGACTTCGGCTCCTGGAAGGACAGCGAGGAGGGCCCCGACTGGGCGGGCAGCGCGGCCGACACCTCCGTACTGACCCTGGAGCGGCTCCTCGAACTGGTCGCCGACGCGGGCCGCCGCGTGGAGCTGGCCATCGAGACCAAGCACCCCACCCGGTGGGCGGGCCAGGTCGAGGAGCGGCTGCTGCTCCTGCTCAAGCGGTTCGGCCTGGACGCGCCGCCGCCGGACGAGCCCTCCCCCGTACGCGTCATGAGCTTCTCCTCGCGCTCCCTGCTGCGTGTCCAGGAGGCGTCACCGACGCTGCCGACGGTCTACCTGATGCAGTTCGTCTCGCCGCGCCACCGCGAGGGACGCCTCCCCAAGGGCGTACGGATCGCGGGGCCCGGCATCCGGATCCTGCGCAGCCACCCCGGTTACGTGGAAAAGCTCGCTCGCGCGGGTCACCAGGTGCACGTCTGGACGGTGAACGAGCCCGAGGACATCGACCTCTGCGTCCGGCTCGGCGTCGACGCGATCATCACCAACCGCCCCGCGGCTGTACTGCAGCACCTCGGCAGAAGCTGATTCCGGCCACCTTCACCCCGAACGTCACAGGGTGTGCCCCGGCGCGTTCGTTCCGTATTCGATCGTTACGAGTGCGTCACCGCACAGGGATTGGCCGGTTTCCGGTCCAGTCCATTGGGGCATCCACACCGTGGCGTGGGGCAAAGGAGGTCTCGGGGGTGGCGTTGGTGGTGGCACAGGAGGTGCCCGCTTCGTCGAGCATGGCCGTACCCCATGGCCCTGCCGGCGTGGGCGAGGCACGACACCGGATGCGTGATCAGCTCCGTATCAGCGGTGTGCCGGAAGCGGTCGTCGACGATGCGGTTCTGATCCTTTCCGAACTGCTCAGCAATGCCTGCCGGCACGGCAGGCCACTGGGCGACGAACTGGCCGGGGACGGCGACGTACGGGCCGCGTGGCGGGTGGACGACCGCGGCTGCCTGACGGTCGAGGTGACGGACGGCGGAGGCCCGACGCGCCCCGTTCCGGCCACGCCGTCGGTCACGGCGCGCGGCGGCCGCGGGCTCAACATCATCTCGGCGCTCGCCGACGACTGGGGCGTACGGGACGACCGGCGGGGCGAGGTCACCGTCTGGGTGGTCGTACACAAAGACGTGCACGCCCGGGCGACGGCGCACCGCCGCGACGACTTCGCGACGCGCATCGCCTCACCTCCCGTCACGGACCTGGCCGGCCTCGGCTTCGCGGACGCCTTCGACGACCTGGGCTGACCCGGGTCCCCGGTGGCCGGTGGGCGGGCGGAGTCCCACCGGTGTCGGTACGAGGGGCTAGGCTCGCGCCCGTACGCAAGCGAGCCGTATCCGGGAGACACCCAAGATGGCCAAGAAGCGCCCCCAGACCAAGGGCAAGCCGCACGTCACCGACGGGACGATCCCGGTCGTCGGCGCCCGCGAACCCTGCCCCTGCGGCAGCGGCCGCCGCTACAAGGCCTGCCACGGCCGGGCCGCCGCGCACGCGGTGACCGAGCTGGTGCAGCGCCCCTTCGAGAACCTGCCGGGCGAGGGCGACTGGGTGGCGCTGCGCGAGCTGGTGCCCGCGGCGACCGTCGAGCTGACGCTGAAGGACGGCCTGCCCGACGGTGTCCCCTCGGTCGCCCTCGCGACCGTGCTGCCCATGGCGTGGCCCGCGCTGCGCCGCGACGACGGCTCGGTCCTGCTGGGCCTGCAGAACGACACGTCGTCCGGCGACCTCAGCCGCGACCTCGCCGACACCCTGCTGCGCGCCCTGGAGGCCGAGCCGGGCAACCCCGTGCAGGCCCGGCGCGCGCCGGCGGACGGACCGCGTCTTCAGGACGTCCTCGACCCCGAGGGCGCTTTCGAGCCGGTCGTGCACACGGGCTTCGAGTTCTGGGTCCCGGACTCGGAGAACGCGTCGGGCGAGGTGGCCGCCTCCCTGGAGCGGGCCAACGCCGCGGCCATCCCGACCGTGAAGCTGGCCGGTGTGGACAGCGCCTACTGGTGCGAGACCCCGGAGAAGAACCACCTGCGCTGGGTCATGCCGCACCCCGAGGAGAAGCTCCTCGACGCGCTCGCGCGGCTGCACGCGGCCGGCACGTCCTCGCTCGGCGAGGGCACCCGGCTCGTCGGCTCCTTCCGGGCGCACGGTCTGACGGTGCCGGTGTGGGACCTGCCGAGCGCGGTCAAGGCCGACGACATCGAGAAGCCCGCCGCCGAGTTCGCCGAGCGGCTCGCCGCCGCGCTCGCCACGGACGCACCGCTGACCGCTGACGAGCGTCGCGCGCGCGGGGGACTCACCAACCGCCAGGTGACCCTCAGCTGATCCACAGCCTCCGCGGGGACCGTCCCGAGCTGACCGACCGGTCAGCAGCTCGGGGTCCGGGAACACGCCGTTCGGACTGGGTGACTCCTGTCACAACTCCCAGTAGTTGCAGGTAAATCCATGTCCGAATAGAAGAGATCGAATTTGCTAACTGCCGATCTCTTGTTACCGTTCAAGTAGCCCGGTTGCTGGTGCATCCCCCGTCGCCAGCAACCGGGCGCTTTCATGTCCGCCTGCCGGCGAGGCGGCTCAACGCCCCTGCGCGGGCGCCGAATTGCTGCCCGAGCGCAGCAGCAGCGGCCCGTCGCCGGTCGCCGCGTACTCCGCCACCGCCGCGTACTCCGCGGCCCGCCCCGTGGTCCGCTCCCGGGGCGTCTCGCACAGGCCGGGCTCGTCCTCCGCACCCACCGCGCAGTGGATCTGCACCGTGCGTCCGCCGGGCGCCATCAGGGTCAGGACAGCGCCAATTTCCGCGCCGGTCGCATTGCGGTAGTAGGTCCGCGCCCACGTGTCCCGCCCCTGGGTCAGGACACACGTCTGCGCCTCGACGCCGTCCGGGGAGGCGAGTTGCGGGCCGCACTGGGTGGCCGTGGCGAGGCCCAGGCCGAGGCTCTTGAGGAGCGAGGGCTCCTGGGGCGGCCGCCCGTCCGGGGCGGCGGCGTCCGGGCTCGTGGCGTCCCGGGCGGGGGAGTCGTCGACCTTGTCCGCCGTGCCCGACCGGGGCGATCCGGCCTGCTCCGCGACCGGCCGCGCGGGCCCGTCGTCCACCGGCCCCGCGGTCGCGCCCGCCAGCGGCAGTGCGGCGGTGAGCACCACCACGGCGAGCAGCCCGAACAGCCGCAGACGCGCGTGGGGACGCTCCTGCTCGGGCCGGTGCGGAACGTCGGGGCGGGGTGGCGCGGCAGGCATGCGCCGAAGATATCGGCGCACACCCCGCACGACGGCTCGCCGCGCGCCCGATACCCCTACAACTCGGGCGCGCTCACACCCGTACGAGTGAGGGCGTCCACGACCGCGTCGACCACGGCCTCCACATCGGGCACCCAGGGCGCCGCCGAACCCGGCAGCGGCGCGCGCTCCCAGCGGACCTGTCCGGCGCCCGTACAGGACGGCGGCAGGGCCACGTAGCCGCCCTCGCCGTGGAAGCGCAGGGAGCCGGGGACGAAGTCCTGCGCGTACAGCAGCTCGCCCAGCTGCTCCATGGAGTACGGCGCCACGAGGATGAAGAGCCGCTCCGGGGTCGCGATCACCGGACCGAGCCGGATCTCCTTGCGGTCGAGCGCGGCGAGCGCGCGGGCACCCGCGACGGCCGGCAGGCTCACGGCGCAGGGCGCGCGCCCCTCCGTGCCTCCCGAGGCGCCCGTCGCGAGCACGATCGGCGCCTTGGGGCGGTTGGTCCACCACCAGCGGACCATGCGCTCATCGGTCGTCGCGGCGAGCAACCCCGGGTCGAAGGGGTGCGCGCCCGGCACCGTGCACTCCGGGTCCGGGCACGCGCACCGGACGCCGTCACGACGCCCCGCCGCTTCGAGCCCGATGCCCGGCAGAACCGGCCACCGCCACGCTGTCGCGAACGTGAGGGCCGCGCTGATCAGGTCAGACTTCCCGCTGTCACGCCTGGACAGGAGCCTGCGTCGCCTTCCGAGGATCTCGCGCATGAGCGCTCGTTCCTTTCCGTAGCCGAAGAGAACGCTATGGGCCACATCACACCATGTGTCGATCAGTCACTGCGCGTACGTGCTGGAGCGCCCGACCCCAGCCGGAACCGTCGGCCTGAGGCAGGGGTAACCCCTATAGTCCGAGCGCCTGCTGTGTCCTTTAAAAGCCTGGCGTGGGGTGGCGACGCCTGGCGTTTGCCGTCCCGCGTATTTCTCGCCGTCTCCCCCACGGGAGGATGGGGCACGGCCGTCGATGGTTATGACGCCCGGGTCCGCCACCAGGTTCCGGGTGGATCGTGCTGGATCCCAACTGCCCCTGGTCTTCTCCGATTACGTACCCACCGCGGCCGCTATGACGCTCTGGTGACCACAGCTGAACAATGCCAGTCGACCGCAATACACCGATCGATGAGTCGTTTTTTGGCCAAGTTAGAACGATCTAGATCGGTGCGAGTTCGCGAGTTGATCTACGAGGGGGACAAGATCTCTTTACCGCAGAAGTCACTTCCGCACCATGGACACCGGGAAAACCGGCAGGACAATGCTGGACATCCCCTCTCCAGTGCGTGTAGATGTGGAGACATTGCTAGCGGCGCAGAGCTAATAAGGCTGACATGGGGGTTTGCAATGCTATCCAGCAATATGCACCGGTCGGAAAGCCGGAAGTCATGACGGCCCCCCGTCTGCCGAAAGTGGCCGGAATCGATTCCCCTCCTGGACAGGTTCCCTCTCCCGCACACACGGTCCCGCCCGCATCCACCGTGTCCCCGGCGTCTCCGGTGACCTCCGTCCCGTCCGCCCCCGGCGCCGTCATCCAGGACCGCCTCGCCGGCTGGGTGTCGGATCTCACGACCCTCCACGAACTCACGGAACGGCTGGCCCGCACCGCGGCACTGGAGGAGGCGCTGCACGAGCTGCTGCGCGCCGGAGCCGCCCTGGTGGGCGCCCGGCGCGGACTCGTCGTCCTGGAGCCGGGCGACGGACGGGGCCCCGACACCACCGTCGGCCTCGGCCTCTCCCGGCCCGATCTCGGCCACATCGAGACGGTGCCGCGCGGCGCCACCTCGTACGGGCGGATTCTGGACGGACTCAGCACCGACCCGGAGGCGCGCGCCGATCTGCTCGCCGAGGACGGACTCGACCCGCGCCACCGCGAGGTCGCCGCCCGGCTCGGCTACGCGGCGAGCTACGCGCTGCCGCTCGCCACCGAGGCGGCGGGACGGCTGGGCGCCGCGGTCTGGCTCTACGACGAGCCGGCCGAGCCCGGCGAGCGCCCGCGCCACCTCATCGGCCTGTACGCCGCGTACGCCACCGAGCACCTGGCCCGCCTGCTCGACCGGGAGCGCACGCGCGCGTGGTCGGACACGCTCGCCGAGGAGCTGCTGCCCGCACGGCTGCCCCGGGTCCCCGGTGTGCAGCTCGCCGTGCGCCATCGCACCGGGCCGCGCGGCGGCGGCGACTGGTTCGACGCGCTGCCGCTGCCCGAGGGCGCGCTCGGCCTCGCCGTCGGGTCGGTCACCGGCTCCGGCGCGAGCGCGGTCGCCGCGATGGGGCGGCTGCGTGCGTCCTTGCGCGCGTACGCCGTCATGGAGGGCGAGGACCCGGTCGCGGTCCTGTCCGACCTGGAGCTGCTGATGCGGCTGACCGAGCCCGCGCGCAGCGCCACCGCCCTGTTCGCCTACTGCGAGCCGGCCCAGCGCAAGATCGTCCTCGCGGGCGCCGGGCACACCCCGCCCCTGGTGATCGGCGAGCGGCGCACGGAGTACACCGAGACGACGGTCTCGGCGCCGCTCGGGATGCTCGCCTGCTGGGAGGCGCCGAGCGCGGAGATCACGCCGGAGCCGGGCGAGACGGTGCTGCTGTACACGGACGGCCTGCTGCGCCGCACCGGAGACGCCATGGACCGCGCCTTCACCCGGCTGCACGCGGCCGCATCGAGCGTCCCCCGGGCAGCCCGCGAGGACCCCGAGGCCCTCGTCGACCACATCCTGCGCACGATGCTCCCCGACGGCCTGGACACGGCCGACAGCGACGAGGACGTCGTGCTGCTCGCGGCACGCTTCGAGTAGGCGCCCACGCACTGCCTGTGAGCGGCCCTGTAAGAGGTCGTCCGGCCCTGGACCCCCTTCCGTACGCTCGTACGATGGAGGGGGTCCATCGCCGTTACCAGGCCATTCCAGCGGACCCGCGTCGAGGAGGAACCGTGTCGGAGGAGCTCACCCCGGAAAACCCGGAGACCCCGGAGGCCGAGGAGCCCATCAAGCAGCGCAAGAACGGCCTCTACCCGGGCGTATCGGACGAGCTCGCCGAGAACATGAAGTCCGGCTGGGCCGACACCGAGCTGCACGACCTGCAGCCGATCGCGCAGGCCGCCGAGACCGCCGCCCGCCGCAAGGCCCTGTCCGCCCGTTTCCCGGGCGAGCGTCTCGTGGTGCCCGCGGGCAACCTGAAGACCCGCTCGAACGACACGGAGTACGCCTTCCGCGCCTCCGTCGAGTACGCGTACCTCACGGGCAACCAGACGGAGGACGGCGTCCTCGTCCTGGAGCCCACCGCGGACGGCCACCAGGAGACGATCTACCTCCTGCCGCGCTCGAACCGCGAGAACGGCGAGTTCTGGCTCGACGGCCAGGGCGAGCTGTGGGTCGGCCGCCGTCACTCGCTGACCGAGGCCGCGACGCTGTACGGCATCCCCGCCTCCGACGTGCGCGAGCTGGCCGACGCCCTGCGCGAGGCCACCGGCCCGGTGCGCGTCGTGCGCGGCTACGACGCCGGCATCGAGGCCGCCCTGACCGACAAGGTCACCGCGGAGCGCGACGAGGAGCTGCGCGTCTTCCTCTCCGAGGCCCGCGTCGTGAAGGACGCCTTCGAGATCGGCGAGCTGCAGAAGGCAGTCGACTCGACCGTGCGCGGCTTCGAGGACGTCGTGAAGGTCCTCGACAAGGCCGAGGCGACAAGCGAGCGCTACATCGAGGGCACGTTCTTCCTTCGCGCGCGCGTGGAGGGCAACGACATCGGCTACGGCTCCATCTGCGCCGCCGGCCCGCACGCCTGCACCCTGCACTGGGTCCGCAACGACGGCCCGGTCCGCTCCGGCGACCTGCTCCTGCTGGACGCGGGCGTGGAGACGCACACGTACTACACCGCCGATGTCACGCGCACGCTGCCGATCAACGGCACGTACAGCGACATCCAGCGGAAGATCTACGACGCCGTGTACGAGGCCCAGGAGGCCGGCATCGCGGCGGTCAAGCCGGGCGCCAAGTACCGCGACTTCCACGACGCCTCGCAGCGCGTGCTCGCCGAGAAGCTCGTCGAGTGGGGCCTGGTCGAGGGACCGGTCGAGCGCGTCCTGGAGCTGGGGCTGCAGCGCCGCTGGACCCTGCACGGCACCGGCCACATGCTCGGCATGGACGTCCACGACTGCGCGGCCGCGCGCACCGAGGCGTACGTGGACGGCACGCTGGAGCCCGGCATGTGCCTGACCGTCGAGCCCGGTCTGTACTTCCAGGCCGACGACCTGACGGTCCCGGAGGAGTACCGCGGCATCGGCGTCCGGATCGAGGACGACATCCTCGTCACCGAGGACGGCAACAAGAACCTGTCGGACGGGCTGCCGCGCCGGGCCGACGAGGTCGAGGCGTGGATGGCCGGCCTGAAGGGCTGAGCCACCGGCGTTCCGTTCCCGAGGGCCGTGACCTGCTGGTCACGGCCCTCGGGCGTGTCCGGGCGTCCGGCGGTGCGTTCAGACCGCCGCCATCAGCGGCGCGTCCTTCCGCCACTTGAGGATCTTGTCGAAGCTGACCACGGCGCCGCCCCGCCCCGGCTTGTTCACGAAGTGCGCGTGGTCGGCCAGTTCCCGGATGAGGCACAGCCCGCGGCCGTTCTCCGCCTGGGCGGACACGGGACGGGTGAGCGTGCGGTTCTTCGTCGGCGGGAACCCGGGGCCCGAGTCGGCCACCTCGATGCGGCAGGTCTCGCCGTCCAGATAGGCGGTCACGCGGTACGCGCCCGGGGTGCCGCCGGTGGCCGTGGACCCGCCGTGCTCGACGGCGTTCGCGCAGGCCTCGCTGAGCGCGACCGACAGGTCGTAGGAGATGTCCGGGTCGACCCCCGCGGTCTCCATGGTGCCCATGAACAGGCGCCTGGCCAGCGGCACGCTCGCAGCATCCCGTCGCAGATGGACGGACCACCAGATGCTCATGCTGCAGCCTCCAGGTCGCGGCTCGACATACCGATACGTATTGCCTCCACCGGCCTTGCGCAATCACGGAGTTGACGTGATTGCGCCCATATAGCCGACGCGCGGACCCGTGTGGACGGTATACGGACGGGTACGTACGGCATGAGGGGAAGATTCCGGACCTTGCGGACCTGCCGCATGGCGGGGGTGGGCCCAGTGCGATGATGAGGCCGCCATGACTGCCCCCCACCGGCGCCGCACACACGGCGCGGCCGACCTCCGGCTGCTCAGGGCCGCGGTGTTCGCCGCGGTCTGCGTCGTGCTGTCCGCGGCGGGGCACGTCCTCGGGTCGACCGCCACCGTGCCGCTGTGGACGCTGGGGCTCGGCTCCCTCCTCGCCTTCTGCGCGGCCCTGCCGATGGCCGGGCGCGAGCGCTCCCTGCCCGGCATCGCCGCCACCCTGGGAGTCGGGCAGATCGCCCTGCACAGCCTCTTCGGCCTGGGCCAGAGCCACGCTTCCATGACCATGGGCACCGACCGGTCGTCCATCGTGGAGCGGGCCGCGCGGCTCATGTGCGGGGCGGGCGCCTCGGCGCTCAGCCCGGCGCAGGCACGGCGGATCCTCGACGACGCGGGAGTGCCGGCCGGCAGCGGGCACCAGGACATGGTGATGGGCGGCGGCTCCACGATGGCGCTGCTGCCGTCGCTGCCGATGGTCATCGGCCACCTGCTGGCCGCGGCCGGCGCCGGATGGCTGCTGCGCCACGGCGATCTCGCCCTGGGCCGCATCGTGGCGCTCTCGCGGCACTCGGCGCAGGGAGTCGCCGGGGCGGCGCGCGCCCGTGCCCTGCGCGCGGCGCTCGCGCTCGTCCGCGCCCTGCGGGCCGGGCTCCCCGGAGCGCCCGAGGCGCTCCCGCGGGTCGCGCGGCCCGGGTTCGCCGCACCGCTCGTTCCGCGGGCCGCGGCACTCGCGCATTCGGTGAGCCGACGCGGGCCGCCCGCCGCCGACGCGTTCCTTCTCGCCGCCTGACACGGCCTCCGACACGTCTCCGCGCAGTGCGTGGGGTGAGGTGTGCCGTGCGGCACGCGCGCGTACCCGCCTTTTTTGTCGCCTTAATGCGGCCTGCTTCGTTGCGGCCCACTTAATGCGGCCTGTTCGGTGCGCGCTCCTCACCCAACGCCGGATCCCACTGAACGTGGAGTTCTCACTGTCATGAAGAAGATGTCCCGCACCGCTCTCGTCGGTGCCGCCGCCGTCTCCTCCGTCGTCCTCGTCTCCGCCCCCGCCTTCGCACACGTGAGCGTGCAGCCGGAGGGTGCCGCCGCCAAGGGCGGCTACGCGGTGATCGACTTCAAGGTCCCGAACGAACGCGACGACGCGGCCACCACCAAGCTCGAGGTCAACTTCCCGACCGACCACCCGCTCGCGTCCGTGATGCCGGAGCCGGTGCCGGGCTGGAAGGCCGAGGTCACCAAGTCCAAGCTGGACAAGCCGCTGGAGATGCACGGCGAGAAGCTCACCGAGGCCGTCTCCAAGGTCACCTGGACCGCGACCGGCTCCGGCGCCGACAAGGGCGTGCAGCCCGGCTACTTCCAGAAGTTCCCGGTGTCCGTCGGCCAGCTGCCGACCGACGCCGACCAGCTCGTGTTCAAGGCGATCCAGACGTACGACAACAAGGAGGTCGTGCGCTGGATCGAGCCGCAGCAGAAGGGCCAGGAGGAGCCGGAGAACCCGGCGCCCACCCTGACCCTGTCGGCCGCGGCCGACGACGAGCACGGCGCGTCCGGCGCCTCGGCGTCCGACGACCACAAGGAGGCGGCGGCCGCCACCTCCGACACGTCCTCCGACAGCGACACCACCGCCCGCGTCCTCGGCATCGTCGGCATCCTCGTCGGCGCCGCCGGTGTGGCGTTCGGCGTCCTGGCGGGCCGTCGGCGTACCAACGGCTGACCACCCAGGGCGGGTGCCGGGGTCGCGGTGGGCGACCCCGGCATCCGCCGGCCCCCTCACAACCGGGAAATACTTGTATGCGCACGACCATGAAGATGAGCAAGAAGACCTTTCGTAGCAAGAAGACCCTCTTCGCCGTCGCCGGCCTGGTCTCGGCGGCCGCGCTCACGCTGACCGCCTGCGGCAGCGGTGACGGCGGCGACAAGCCGGTGACCGAGGTGTCGACGGAGGCCGGCTCGCAGAAGGCCGCGACCGTCCTCGACAAGCCCTTCGAGAAGCCGGACCTGGTCCTCACCGACACCCACGGGAAGAAGTTCGACCTGCGGGAGAAGACCAAGGGCAAGCCGACGCTGATCTACTTCGGCTACACGCACTGCCCCGACGTCTGCCCGCTGACGATGAGCAATCTCGCCGTCGCCACGAAGGCCCTGTCCCCGGCCGAGCGGAAGCAGCTGCAGGTCGTCTTCGTCACGACCGACCCGGACCGGGACACCCCGGCCGTCCTCGGCAAGTGGCTCAAGGCGCAGGACCCCGACTTCATCGGCCTGACCGGCGACTTCGCCACCATCCAGGGCGGCGCCCGCACCCTCGGCATCTCCATCGAGCCGACGCAGAAGGACAAGAACGGCAAGCTGGTGTCGATGCACGGCACGCAGGTCATCGCGTTCTCGCCGAAGACCGACGCCGGATACGTCCTGTACGGCGAGGACGCCACGGTCGACGACTACACCAAGGACCTGCCCAAGCTGGTCCAGGGGGCGAAGCCGTGAGGCGCGCGCCGCTGGCCCTCGGAGCGGTCGTGCTGGCGTCCGGGCTCGCGCTCGCCGGGTGCGGCGGCTCGTCGTCGGGCACGCCGGACGTGAAGGTCGCGGACGCGTTCATCCCCGAGCCCGCGTCCGGGGACATGGCGGCCGGGTTCTTCGTCGTCCACAACAGCGGCGGCGCCGACACCCTCACCTCGGTGAGCAGTTCCGTCGCCGGCGACGTGACCATGCACAGCACCAAGGACGGTGTCATGCGCGAGCAGAAGTCCTTCGCCGTGCCCGCCGACGGCGATCTCGACTTCGAACGGGGTGGCAATCACCTCATGTTCGAGAACCTCAAGCGAAAGCCGAAGGAAGGCGACAAGGTGACGGTGAAGCTCCACTTCGCCGAGTCCGGGACCGTCGAGGTCGCGTTCCCGGTGAAGGCCGCCACCTACAACCCGACCGCCGCTCAGTGAGGGGCTGACCCGACGTGAAGACCATCGCTCCCCGCTTCCGGCACCTGATACTGCTGTTTCTCGCCGTCACCGGCGCGCTCCTGGCCGGTGCCGCTCCCGCGTCCGCGCACGCCGCGCTGACCGGCAGCGATCCCGGGCAGGGAGCGGTGGTCCAGCAGGCGCCGAAGCAGGTCTCCCTGACCTTCTCCGAAGAAGTCGCCATGTCGAGCGGCGCGGTGCGCGTGCTCGACCCGTCGGGCAAGCGCGTCGACAACGGCAAGGTCGGCCGGCTGAAGGGCACCACCTACACGGTGGGCCTGCACGCGGGCCTGCCCGACGGCACGTTCACCGTCGCCTACCAGGTCGTCTCGGCCGACAGCCACCCCGTCTCCGGCGCCTATACGTTCTCCATCGGCGCCCCGTCCAAGACCTCCGCCGTGGTCACCGACCAGAACGCGGGCGGAGGCGTCGTCGGCACGCTCTACGGTGCCGGGCGCTACGTCTCGTACGCGGGCTTCGTCCTGCTCGTCGGCGGCGCCGCGTTCGTGCTCGCCTGCTGGCCGCGCGGTGCCGGGATCAAGCCGGTGCAGCGAGTCGTGGTCGGCGGCTGGACCGCGCTCACCGCGGCCACCATCGCGCTACTGCTGATGCGCGGCTCGTACACCGGGTCCGGCAAGGTCGCCGACATCTTCGACATGGCGCTGCTCGGCCAGGTCCTGCAGACGAAGACGGGCGCCGCGCTCACCTCCCGGCTGCTGCTGCTCGCCGCGGCCGCGCTCTTCATCGCCGTCCTGTTCGGGGCCTACGTGAAGCGGGCCGAGGACGGCGACAAGAAGGAGATCAAGGACCTCACCTTCGGTCTCGCCGTCGGCGGCACGGTCGTCGCCGCCGGTCTCGGCGCCACCTGGGCGATGGCGGAGCACGCCTCCACCGGCATCCAGGCGGGGCTCGCGATGCCCGTCGACGTGCTGCACCTGCTGGCCGTCGCCGCCTGGCTGGGCGGCCTGACGACGCTGCTCGTCGCGCTCTACCGGGCGCCCTCCATCGAGGCGTCGGCGGTGCGCAGGTTCTCGCGCGTGGCCTTCTGCAGCGTCGTCGTGCTGGCCGCCACCGGTCTGTATCAGTCCTGGCGGCAGGTCGGCTCGTGGTCGGCGCTGACCGGGACCACGTACGGGCAACTGCTCCTGGTCAAGGTCGGGCTCGTCGCCGTGCTCGTCGGCATCGCCGGGATCTCCCGGCGGTGGACCGGCCGGATCACGGCCTCGGCGGCCGCGCCGGAGACCGTGGGGGAGCAGCGCACGGACTCCTCGGACACGGCCTCCTCGGAGGGCTCGGTCTCCTCGGAGGAGGTCGTTTCCGAGGAGGAGGTCGTGTCCGAGGAGAAGGAGCCGGTCGCCGTCGCCGCGGGAGGCACCAACGACGACCCGCGACGGGCCGCCCAACTCGCCCGGCAGCGCGCCGCGATGACCACCGCCCGCGAGAAGCGGGTCCGGGACGCCGACCCGCACCGCTTCGGCCTGCGACGGTCGGTGCTCGCCGAGGCGGGCGTCGCGGTCGTACTGCTCGCCGTCACCACGGTGCTCACCTCCACCGAGCCGGGCCGCACCGAGGAAGAGGCCAAGTCCGCCACCTCGGCCGCGCAGACCCAGGCCGGGCCGCTCTCCCTGAAGGTGCCGTTCGACACCGGCGGCCAGGACGGCAAGGGCACGGTGCTGCTGGACATCGAACCGGCCCGCACCGGCGACAACACCATGCACCTCTACGTTCAGCGGCCGAACGGCAAGGGCTTCGACGTCCCCGAGGTCAAGGTCGCCCTCACCCTGAAGGCGAAGAACATCGGGCCGCTCACCGTCACGCCCGACCGCATCGCCACGGGACACTGGAGCGCGAGCGGTGTGCAGATCCCGGTGGCCGGCGACTGGAAGATCGAGGTGACCGTGCGCACCTCGGACATCGATCAGATCACTGTCTCCAAGAACGCGAAGATCGGCTGAACCACCATGGCTGACATCCAGGCCGACACCCAGGCCGACTCCGAGAGCGGTACCGCGGCGGCCCCCGGCATCACCCGGCGCCGGCTGATCGGTACGGCGGGCGCGACCGGCGTCGCCCTGGGCGCCGTCGGCGCGGGAGCGGGGTACGCCGTGGCGTCCTCGAACTCCCCCGAGCAGCCGCAGGCGTTGACGTCGCTCGGCACCGACGCGGTGATGTTTCACGGGAAACATCAGCCCGGCATCACCACGCCGATGCAGGCCCGCGGCCATCTCGTCGCCTTCGACCTGGCGGCGGGCGCGGGCCGCAAGGAGGCCACCGCGCTGCTGCGCCGCTGGTCGGCGACGGCGGAGCGGCTGATGGCGGGCGAACCGATGACGTCCGGGGACACCGATGTCGCCCGAGACGCGGGCCCGTCCTCCCTCAGCGTCACCTTCGGTTTCGGCCACAGCTTCTTCTCCCGTACGGGTCTGGAGAAGCAGCGCCCGGGTGCCCTGGACCCGCTGCCCGACTTCTTCTCCGACCACCTCGACAAGGCGCGCAGCAACGGCGACCTGTGGGTGCAGATCGGCGCCGACGACGGGCTCGTCGCCTTCCACGCCCTGCGCGCGATCCAGAAGGACGCGGGGAGCGCGGCGAAGGTCCGCTGGCAGATGAACGGCTTCAACCGCTCGCCCGGCGCCACCGCCCGGCCGATGACGACCCGCAATCTGATGGGCCAGATCGACGGCACCGACAACCCGAAGACGTCCGACGCCGACTTCGACCGGCGGATCTTCGTGCCCGCGTCGGGCTCGGCGCAGTCGCCCGCGTGGATGGGGCACGGCTCGTACGCGGTCGTCCGCCGGATCCGGATGCTCCTCGACGACTGGGAGGAGCAGTCGGTCGCGGCGCAGGAGGCCGTCATCGGGCGCAGGAAGTCGACGGGCGCGCCGCTGACCGGGGGCGACGAGAGCACCGAGATGAAGCTCGACAAAACGGACGGGAACGGCGATCTCGTCGTCCCGCTCAACGCCCATGCGCGTATCAGCCGTCCGGACCAGAACGGCGGGGCGGCGATGCTGCGCCGCCCGTTCTCCTTCCACGACGGCATCGGCACGGACGGCGTCCCCGACGCGGGCCTGCTCTTCGTCTGCTGGCAGGCGGACCCGCTGCGCGGCTTCGTCCCCGTGCAGCGCAAGCTCGACCGCGGCGACGCGCTGTCGCGGTTCATCCGCCACGAGGCGAGCGGGCTGTTCGCGGTGCCGGGCGGCGCGGACAAGGGCGGGTACGTGGGACAGGCGTTGCTGGAGGCGTGACGCTTCCGTGAGCCGGGCGGGGCCAGGCCCATTAGGGTGACCTCATGCCAGCCAGCTATGCGTACCTCGGTCCCGAAGGCACCTTCACCGAAGTCGCCCTGCGCACGCTTCCGGAGGCGGCCACCCGGGAGCTCATGCCCGTCGTGTCGGTCCCGGCCGCGCTGGACGCGGTCCGCAGCGGCGAGGCCGAGGCTGCGTTCGTGCCGATCGAGAACTCGGTCGAGGGCGGCATCACCACCACCCTCGACGAGCTGGTGGCGGGCGCGCCGCTGATGATCTACCGCGAGGTGCTGCTCGACATCACCTTCGCGCTGCTGGTGCGGCCCGGCACGAAGCTGGGCGACATCAAGACGGTCACCGCGCACCCGGCCGCGCAGCCGCAGGTCCGCAACTGGATGCAGGCCCACCTTCCCGACGTGACCTGGGAGTCCTCGGCGTCGAACGCGGACGGGGCGCGGCTCGTGCAGGAGGGCCGGTTCGACGCCGCGTTCGCCGGCGCCTTCGCCGCGTCCACGTACGGGCTCGAACCGCTGGTCACCGAGATCCACGACGCGGAGAACGCGCAGACCCGCTTCGTGCTCGTCGGCCGGCCGGCCCGGCCCGCTGCGCCGACCGGGGCGGACAAGACGTCGGTGGTCATCTGGCAGCGCGAGGACCATCCCGGTGCGCTGATGGAACTGCTCCAGGAGTTCGCCATCCGTGGCGTCAACCTGATGCTGCTGCAGTCCCGGCCGACCGGGAAGGGCATCGGTGACTACTGCTTCGCGATCGACGCGGAGGGGCACATCTCCGACCGCAGGGTCGCCGAGGCGCTGATGGGCCTGAAGCGGGCGTGCCCGCAGGTCCGTTTCCTCGGCTCGTATCCGCGGGCGGGGGTCGCCGTCGCCGATGTGCGGGAGCCGCGGACGGGGACGTCGGACGGCGAGTTCGTGGCGGCGTCGGACTGGCTGGCGCGCTGCCAGGACGGGCGGTTCTGACCGGCTGACCAGCCGGGATCCAGGCGGGTTTCGGGCGGGGTCCAGGCGGGTTCCAGGCGGGTTTCGGGCGGATTCTCCACCGTCCAGTCCGGCTTCTTCCTGCTTCCGCACCCTGTCCTACCAGCGGATTTTCTTCGTCCACAAGAGTTATCCACAGGTCCGCATCTCGACCTGGGGACAAGTCGACAGCAAGGCGTGACATGGTCGACAAATCGCCCTACAGGCCGCAAGTGCATCCACAGCCACGCACGTCACCCCTCGTCCACTCTTTTCCCTTGATCAACTCTTTGGAGTGAAGCAATTCCACCCGAAAGTGAGTATGAGGAGGGTTTGGAACGGGAATCCTTCGCGATACATGCGGCTTTCGGAATGATCTCCTCCGGCATCCACAGCCCTTTCTCACAGCCTGTGGATAACCTCTTGAGCCTGTGCGTTTCTGTGGACAACGGGAGTCCAAGTCCCCGTCCACGCAAGGGAGTCGAGTCAAGGCGCCGAGACCGATCTGCCTCTTTCCAGGGAATACGGGCGTTTCCCTTGACCCGCCCCACGGGCCGACCTTCCGCGCACAATTCACATTCCGGCAAATAGGGCATAAAGCAACGCACCGGATATCGGGTCGTGGCCCGGATCCGCGCACCGGTAGCCTGGAGGGGTGATTGACCTTCGCCTGCTCCGTGAGGACCCCGACCGTGTTCGCGCCTCCCAGCGCGCCCGTGGAGAGGACGTCGCGCTCGTCGACTCCGTCCTGTCCGCCGACGAGCGGCGCAGGTCGTCCGGGCTCCGCTTCGACGAACTCCGCAACGAGCAGAAGACGCTCGGCAAGCTGATCCCCAAGGCCTCCCCCGAGGAGCGCCAGGAGCTGCTGAAGAAGACCGGCGAGCTGTCCGCCGCCGTGAAGGCGGCCGAGGCCGAGCAGCGCGAGGCCGAGGAGGAGTCGCAGCGACTCGCCCTCCAGCTGGGGAACATCGTGCACCCCGACGTCCCGCGCGGCGGCGAGGAGGACTTCGTCGTCCTGGAGACGCACGGCACGATCCGCGACTTCGGCGCCGAGGGCTTCGAGCCCAAGGACCACCTGGAGCTCGGCGAGGCGCTCGGCGCCATCGACGTCGAGCGCGGCGCGAAGGTCTCGGGCTCGCGCTTCTACTACCTCACCGGCGTCGGCGCCCTGCTCGAGCTGGCGCTGGTCAACGCGGCGATCGCCCAGGCCACCGAGGCCGGCTTCACGCCGATGCTGACCCCCGCCCTGGTGCGCCCGCGCGCCATGGAGGGCACCGGCTTCCTCGGCCAGGCCGCGGAGAACGTGTACCACCTGGAGAAGGACGACTACTACCTGGTCGGCACCTCCGAGGTCCCGCTCGCCGCGTACCACATGGACGAGATCGTCGAGGCGAACCAGCTGCCGCTGCGCTACGCCGGCTTCTCGCCCTGCTTCCGCCGCGAGGCGGGCACGTACGGCAAGGACACCCGCGGCATCTTCCGCGTGCACCAGTTCGACAAGGTCGAGATGTTCTCGTACGTCCACCCGGACGACGCGGAGAACGAGCACCAGCGTCTCCTGGAGTGGGAGAAGCAGTGGCTGACCGGCCTGGAGCTGCCGTTCCAGGTGATCGACGTCGCCACCGGTGACCTCGGCTCCTCGGCCTCGCGCAAGTTCGACTGCGAGGCGTGGATCCCGACCCAGGGCAAGTACCGCGAGCTGACCTCGGCCTCGAACTGCGACGGTTTCCAGGCGCGCCGCCTGTCCATCCGGATGCGCGACGACCGCGACGGCAAGAAGGTGGTGCAGCCGCTGTCGACGCTGAACGGCACGCTCTGCGCTGTCCCGCGCACCATCGTGGCGATCCTGGAGAACCACCAGCAGGCCGACGGCTCGGTGCGCGTCCCGGAGGTGCTCCGGCCGTACCTTGGGGGACGCACCACCCTGGACCCCAAGTAAGAGCAGTCCTCGGCGGACCGCGGCAGTCGGCGGCGGTCCGTACGTCTGCACCTCTGTACAGCCTGGAGCCGAACGTCACGTGAGCCAGCCCGCTCCCTCCGCCCCCGCCTTCCCGTACCAGCTCGTCGCGACGGACCTCGACGGAACGCTCCTGCGGCCCGACGAGACCGTCTCCGAGCGCACGCGTGAGGCGCTCGTCGCGGCCACCGCGGCGGGTGCCGCGCACATCGTCGTGACCGGCAGGGCCGTGCCCTGGACCCGCCACATCCTCGACGACCTCGGCTACGACGGACTCGCGGTGTGCGGCCAGGGCGCGCAGGTGTACCACGCGGGGGAGCACCGGCTGCTCACCTCCGTGACGCTCGACCGGCAGCTGGCGGGCCTCGCGCTCTCCAAGATCGAGGCGGAGCTCGGCCCGCTGGCGCTCGCCGCGAGCCGGGACGGGCTGGAGGGCGAGGTCATCGTCGGCCCCGGCTACGAGGTGGGCGAGGGGCATCTGCCGGCCGTCCCGTTCACGGACGTCTCCGAGCTGTGGGCCGCGCCACTGAACAAGGTGTACGTGCAGCACCCGGGCCTCACCGACGACGAGCTCGCGGAGGTCGCGCGGGCCACGGCCGGTGATCTGGTGGGCGTCACGATGGCGGGCGAGGGCATCGTGGAGCTGCTTCCGCTGGGCCTGTCCAAGGCCACGGGCCTGTCACTCGCGGCCCGTCGGCTCGGTGTGAAGGCGGCGGGCACCATCGCGTTCGGCGACATGCCCAACGACATCCCGATGTTTGGCTGGGCCGCCCACGGCGTCGCCATGGCCAACGCCCACGCCCAGCTCAAGGCCGTCGCCGACGAGGTGACGACGTCGAACGCCGAGGACGGCATCGCGGTGGTGCTGGAACGGTTGCTGGTGGGCTGAGACCCGCTGCTCGCGGGCCTGACCCTCGTACGGTTCAGCAGGCGGAGGATGCGCGGATCGAACGCGCGCGGGGCTACCGACCCCGACGACGGCTTAGCAAGCCGCTGCCTTACCACTCGGCCAATCCTCCGGGTGGGCGGCCCACGCGCCGCGAAGGGCACGTGCTCGAAGCGGCCGCCCCGGGCAGCGCCCCCAGGGCGGGGCTCCACGGAGTGCAGTGACTACTCCGGAGCACGCCTCGGGCTGCCCTGTCGGGAGCTCGACGGACTACTGACCAACATCGTCGCGCTCCTCTCCCGGTGGATGGACGCCGGTGTTTGAGCGGAACCGGCGTGGTGACACAACTACTGTGCCCCGGCGCGGAGTTCACCGCCACCGAATTAATCGCCGGTGATCATCGACGGCGCCATTTCCTGCGCCGCGCCTTGCTGAAGAACCATCCGGCGGGCGGCTCGTCGGACCGCCACGGCTGCGGCTCGGGAGCTTCCCTGCTCCACCGGGCCGTGAGCATGCGGGCCCGCGCGGACGGCTCGGCCGTCTCCGCGTCGCGTATGAAGTCGGCATCCAGGACCACGTCGTCCCAGGCGTCGTGCTCCGCGGCCATGGCGGGTCCTCCTCGGGTGTCGTATCGGCGTGAGGTGTGCGGGCGGGTACGCACGGGTGCGGACAGGTGCATATCGGGCAGTGCGCCCTCCCACCAGTGTGCGGGTGGGAGGGTCAAATCCACATCAAGACCGACACCACGGCCGACCACCGGCCGACGACCCGCCGACGCACCGGCCGACGTCGAGGCCGTGCCGGGCCGGGGCTACTCCTCCCCCGCCAGCTTCAGCGACCGCAGCTTCTGCCCGGCGTACCAGGTCGCCAGGACGGTCACGGCCACCAGCAGCACCGTCGCGAGCGGCAGGCCGACGTCCGAGGTGACGAGGTCGCCGCCGGTCACCTTGTGGGCCACGGCGAGGGACCACTGCTGGACGCTGAGCGTGCGCGCCCCGGCGACCAGCGAGCCGAACAGCGCCTCCCAGACGAGGGCGTAGACGAGGCCGAAGACGACCGCGTGCCGGGTGACCGTGCCGAGCAGCAGGAAGATCGCGGCGTACGCGATCGAGGCCACCAGGGCGGCGACTGTGTAGGCGACGGCGATCTGCTGCCCGTTCCCGTTCAGGATCAGGCCCGCGATCAGCGTCGGGACGGCCGAGAACACCATGGTCACGGCAATGGCGACGATGAGCTTGGTGAAGATGATCGTGGGCCGCTTGACCGGCTTGGCCAGCAGATAGACGACCGATCCGTCGTCGATCTCGGGGCCGATCGCGCCGGTGCCCGCGATGACACCGATCAGCGGCACCATCGTGGCGAGCGCGAACCCGCCGAGCACGTCGGCGGCGGTCTGGTCGTCGGCTCCGGTCAGCCCGCGGACCAGTCCGGAGATCACGATGAGCAGCAGCGGCAGCGCGAAGAGGATGAGGGCCCGGCGGCGGCCGAGCAGAGCCCGGTAGGTGAGCCGGGCGACAGTGGGGTCGTACATCAGGGCCTCCTGTGCCGTGACTAGGCCGCGACCAGATAAGAGAAGACGGACTCGAGGGACTCGTCGGACGGCGAGACGGTGAGCAGGCGGATGCCGTGCTCGCGTGCGAGCTTCGGCAGCAGTGTCGTGAACCGGCCGAAGTCGACGGCCTGGATCCGCAGCGCGCCTTCCTTCAGGTCGACCTCGATGCCGGCCGTCGACGGGTCCGCGATCAGCGCGGCGGCGAGGGCCCGGTCGTCGCTGGAGCGGATCAGATAGCGGTGCGGCCGGTCGGTCATCAGCCGGCGGATCTTGCGGAAGTCGCCGCTGGCCGCGTGCCGTCCGGCGACGATCACCTCGATGTGGGAGGCCAACTGCTCGACCTCTTCGAGGATGTGCGAGGAGAACAGCACCGTGCGGCCCTCGTCGCCCATGCGCCGCAGCAGGTCCATCAACTGCATGCGCTGGCGCGGATCCATGCCGTTGAACGGCTCGTCCAGGAGCAGCACCGACGGGTCGTGGACGAGCGCGGAGGCCATCTTCACGCGCTGCCGCATGCCCTTGGAGTACGTCGAGATCTTGCGGTCCTGCGCGTACTCCATCTCGACCGTGGCGAGCGCCGCTTGCGCCTCCTTCTTGCCGAGGCCGTGCAACTCGGCGTTGGCCACGACGAATTCGCCGCCCGTGAGGAAGTCGTACATCCCCTCACGCTCGGGGACGATGCCGATGTGGCGGTAGATCTGCTCGTTGCGCCAGATCGGCTGTCCGTCGAGCGTCACCGTGCCGTTCGACGGGGCGAGGAAGCCGCCCATCATGTTGATCAGCGTGGACTTTCCCGCGCCGTTCGGACCGAGGAGGCCGGTGACGCCGGGGCCGATGGTCATCGTCACGTCGTTGACGGCGACGACGTTCCCGAACCACCGGGAGACGTGCTCGATTTCGATGGCGGTCACAGTCCGACCTTCCGGTAGCGGCGCATCAGCAGGCCGTAGGAGCCGGCGATGAGTCCGAGGACGACGAGCAGATAGACCACGCCCTGGCCGGCGGAGGGGCCGTGCACTCCCGGGAAGGCGGACGTGGCGCCCAGGAAGGCGGTCTGTACGCCGTCGATGAGGGTGATCGGGGAGAAGAGGCCCAGCCAGGACACCGCGCCGCCGTTGTCCTGCGCTTCGGCGATGGCCTGGACGGTGGAGACCGCTCCGTAGGAGATGGTCAGCACGGCGATGACAGCGGCGATGCCGAAGCCGCGGCGCGGGGTGACGGCGGAGACGACCAGGCCGATCCCGGCGAAGAGCAGCGACAGCAGCAGCACGGACACCAGTCCCTGGCCGAATCCCTTGGTCTGCTCGGTGAAGTCCAGCTTGGCGAGCAGAGCGCCTACGTAGAGGACGATCAGCGGCGCCGCCGTGAGGATGAACAGGGCCGACGCCATGGCCGCGTACTTCGCGGCCACGTAGTCGACGCGCTCGATGGGGCGCGAGAAGTAGAGCGGGACCGTCTTGAAGCGCAGGTCGCGGGAGACGGCCTGGGGTGCCTGCGAGGCGACGTAGAGGCCGATGACCGCCTGGAGGACGATCGCGTAGCGGGTGTAGTCGAGCGGGAGGTCCTTCGCCTTGGTGGCGACGGCGACCGCGACCATGATCAGCGCGGGGACGCACATCACGACGAAGAGCAGCATCGGCAGCACCTTCGACTTGGCCGAGCGGCCCAGTCCGTACGCGCCGCGCAGGCTCTGCGAGAAGAGCGAGCGGCGGGCGTAGGAGCGGCCCAGGCGCGGGCCGTCGTAGTGGCGGTAGCCGATGTTGTGGATCTGCGTGCTCAAGGGCTCAACGCTCATCGCGTGCGCCTCCCGTCTGCTGTGCGGCGGTGGCGGCCCAGGCCGCGGCGCGCTCGGTGAGAGGCTCCTCGGCCGCGGGCTGCTCGGCCGTGGGCCGGAAGACCTCCGCGATGTGGTGCCTGCGCTGCTCCATGCGTACGAGCCCGAGGCCGAGGTCGGCGACGACGTCGCGCACGATGTCGTACGTCTCGTCGCCCTGCGCGGTGATGAGCACCGTGTGGCCGGCGCCGGGCAGTTCGCCGCCGGTGGTCGTCTCGATGCCGCGCAGGGCGAAGGCCTCGCGCATCGCGGCCGTGCCGTCCGGGTGTTCGTCGCTGTCGGTGACCTCGATGGCGAGCGTCGCCGTGGACTGGGTGAAGTCCGTGGTGGAGCTCGAGCGCAGCAGCTTGCCGCCGTCGATGACGACGACGTGGTCGCAGGTGCGCTCCAGCTCGCCGAGCAGGTGCGAGGTGACGAGCACCGAGATGCCGAAGTCGCTGTGCACCCGGCGGATCAGGTCGAGCATGTCGTCGCGGCCGACCGGGTCCAGGCCGTTCGTCGGCTCGTCCAGGAAGACCAGCTGCGGGTCGTGGACGAGGGCCTGGGCCAGCTTCACCCGCTGCTTCATGCCCGTCGAGTAGCCGCCGATGGGGCGGTAGCGCTCCTCGTAGAGGCCGACGTGGCGCAGGGTGTCCGCCGTGCGCTCGCGGGCCGCGGTCGGTGGCAGGCCGGACATGCGCGCCATGTGGACGACGAACTCGGTGGCCGAGACGTCGGGCGGCAGGCAGTCGTGCTCCGGCATGTATCCGACCCGCTCGCGGATCTCGGCGCCCTTGGTGGCGACGTCGAGCCCGAGCACCTCGGCACGGCCCTCCGTCGCCGGAGACAGACCCAGCAGGATCTTGATCATGGTGGACTTGCCGGCTCCATTGGCACCCACGAGCCCGGTCACTCCGGGCCCGATGTCCATGGTCAGCCGGTCAAGCGCGGTCACCCGTGGGAACCGCTTGCTCAGGCTTTCGGTCGCGATCACAGTCACGTCATCGAAGGTAGTGGCGCACGCCACACGACGCGTCAGACCAGGGTGTCGACCTCGTATGAGACCTGAGTATTACGGGTCCGTAGGGGTCATCCCCGAGTAGCCCCTCGGGCTCAGGGTGTTCCCCGGCGGCGGGGACCGCGCCTGTCCACAACCGGCAGGTAATCCACAGATCCGCGCAGGCCCCTTGACGTCGCCGTCAGCCATTGTCACATTCATCAGTGTCAAGTTACGAGCGCGTACGGCGACGGCCCCGGCACCGGGTCCGGGCGGCCGTGACACGGACGGACGGTGGCATGACCTCAGCAGTGGTACTGCCTGAACTCTCCGCGGAGCTGCGGGGGTTCAGGGAAGTGCAGACGCTCGCGTACGAGTGCGCGGAAGCGGTCGCGGCGCAGCTGAAGCCAGGGGTGACCGAGCGCGAGGCCGCGCGGATGCAGCGGGAGTGGCTGCGCGAGCGCGGGGTGCGGGACTGGTTCCATCTGCCCTTCGCCTGGTTCGGGGACCGCACGGCGTTCGCGAACTTCCGGGTACCGCTGCAGTTCTTCCCCACGAACCGCCGGCTGGAGGCGGGGATGCCGTTCATCCTCGACATGGCCCCGGTCTTCAAGGGATACACGGCGGACATCGGCTACTCGGGCTGTCTCGGGCTCAATCCCCTGCACGACAAGCTGCTCGCCGACCTGGAGGCGCACCGCGAGCTGATCCTGCGCGAGGTGCGCGAGCGGCGCCCGCTGCGCGAGATCTACGAGAGCGTCGACCGGCTGATGGTGCGCCAGGGCTATGCGAACCGGCACCGGGCCTATCCGTTCGGCGTGATCGCGCACAAGGTCGACCGGGTCAGGGAGCGCCGTCTCAACCCGACGCTCTTCGGCTTCGGCACCCAGTCGCTGAAGGGTCTGGCGAGCGACGCGCTGCACGGGCACCGGGACGGCTGGTCGCCGCTGTGGTCGCCGTACCGGTTCTCCGACCATCCGCCGCAGCCCGGCCTGTGGGCGGTGGAACCCCACCTCGGATTCCGGGGCACGGGCGCCAAGTTCGAGGAGATCCTCGTGGTCACGGACTCCGCGGACCCCCAGGAGAGCGCTTTTTGGCTGGACGACGATCTGCCGCACGTGCGGCGCTGGGCGGAGGGCATCTGATGACGGACCTGACGACGATCCACGGAGCGCGCGAGCGCGTCGTGCACACGGGCGGCGTCGAGCTGTGCGTCGTGGAGCTGGGCGACACGGCGCGGCCGACCGTCGTGCTCGTCCACGGCTACCCCGACTCCAAGGAGGTCTGGTCGGAGGTCGCCACGCGCCTCGCGGACCGCTTCCACGTGGTGCTCTACGACGTCCGGGGCCACGGACGCTCCACCGCGCCGAAGCCGCTGCGCGGCGGGTTCACCCTGGAGAAGCTGACCGACGACTTCGTGGCGGTCATCGACGCGGTGAGCCCGGACCGGCCGGTCCACGTGGTGGGCCACGACTGGGGTTCGGTGCAGTCCTGGGAGTTCGTCACGGTCCGCCGCACCGAGGGCCGGATCGCGTCCTTCACCTCGATGTCGGGCCCATCCCTCGACCACTTCGGACACTGGATCAAGCAGCGGGTGAAGCGGCCCACGCCGCGCAAGGTGGGCCAGTTGCTCGGACAGGGCGCCAAGTCCTGGTACGTGTACATGCTGCACACGCCCGTCCTGCCGGAGCTGGCCTGGCGCGGGCCGCTCGGCAAGCGCTGGCCGAAGATCCTGGAGCGCGTGGAGCGGATCCCGGCCGGTGACTATCCGACGGCGTCGCTGCCCTCGGACGCCGCGCACGGCGCCTGGCTCTACCGGGACAACGTCCGGGCCCGGCTCGCCCACCCGCGAGAGGACGCGTACGCGCACGCGCCCGTGCAGCTCATCACGCCGCTCGGGGACGCCTTCCTGTCGCCGAAGCTGTACGACCGGCTGGAGCTGTGGGCGCCGCGGCTGACGCGCCGCACCATCCCGGCCAAGCACTGGGTGCCGCGCACCCGGCCCGACCAGCTCACCGCCTGGATCGGCGAGTTCGTCACCGCGACCGAGGAGCTGGCCGACGGGGTGCCTGCGCAGCAGAAGGTGGCCGACGGCAAGTACGCGGACCGGTTCGGCGGTCAGCTCGTGCTCGTCACCGGGGCGGGCAGCGGCATCGGGCGGGCCACCGCGTTCGCGTTCGCCGAGGCCGGCGCCCGCCTGATCGCCGTCGACCGGGACGCCGAGAGCGCCACCCGCACCGCCGAGATGGCCCGGCTCATCGGCGCCCCCGAGGCCTGGGCGGAGACCGTCGACGTCTCCGACGAGCAGGCCATGGAGAAGCTCGCGGAGAAGGTCGCCGCGGAGTACGGCGTGGTGGACGTCCTGGTGAACAACGCGGGGATCGGCCTGTCCGGCTCCTTCTTCGACACCACCCCCGAGGACTGGAAGAAGGTCCTCGACGTGAATCTGTGGGGGGTCATCCACGGCTGCCGGCTGTTCGGCAAACAGATGGCCGAGCGCGGGCAGGGCGGCCACATCGTGAACACCGCGTCCGCGGCCGCGTACCAGCCCTCGAAGGCCCTGCCCGCCTACTCCACCTCCAAGGCCGCGGTGTTGATGCTCAGCGAGTGCCTGCGCGCGGAGCTGGCCGGACAGGGCATCGGCGTCTCCGCGATCTGCCCCGGCCTGGTGAACACGAACATCACGTCGACGGCCCGGTTCGTCGGCGCCGACAGCGCGGAGGAGGAGCGCCGGCAGAAGAAGTCCTCGCGGCTGTACGGTCTGCGCAACTACCCGCCGGAGAAGGTCGCCGACGCGATCCTCGCCGCCGTCGCGCACAACAAGGCGGTCGTCCCGGTCACCCCCGAGGCCCGCGGCGCCCATCTCATGTCGCGCTTCACGCCCAGGGCCCTGCGCGCCGTCGCCCGGCTGGAGCCCCCGCTGTGAGCACGGCGGCGGAGCACCCGGGGCACCACACGATCACCCCGCGCCGTGTCTCCTTCGGCTGGGAGGCGACGCCCCTGCACTGGATACCGGACGAGCCGACGGCCACCCATGTCATCAACGTGCTGCATCTGTTGCTGCCCGCGGGCGAGCGCTGGTTCGTGAAGGTCTTCAAGGAGGGTCTGCCCCTGGTCCGGGACCCGGCGCTCCTCCAGGACGTGAAGGGGTTCATGGGGCAGGAGGCGACCCACAGCGTCCAGCACGCGCACGTACTGGACCACTTGGCGGCCCAGAAGCTGGAGACGGCGGACTACACCAAGTACGTCGACTTCCTCTTCGAGCGGCTGCTCGGCGAGCGGCCACCGCTGGGGCTGCCGATACCGGAGCGGGAGTGGCTGCGTCACCGGCTCGCGGTCGTCGCGGCGATCGAGCAGTTCACGGCGGTCCTGGGCGACTGGGTGCTGCACGCCGAGGCACTCGACCGCGCGGGCTGCGACGCGATCATGCTCGACCTGCTGCGCTGGCACGGCGCGGAGGAGGTCGAGCACCGCTCGGTCGCCTTCGACATGTACCAGCACTGCGGCGGCACGGGCCTTCCGCGTTACGCCCGCCGGGTCGCCGCCATGGCCGTCACCGCGCCGGTGATGCTCTACCTGTGGGGCTGGGGCGCCGCCTATCTGATCCGCCACGACCCGCAGCTCGCCGGCCGCCTGCGCTACTCGCTCGCGGAGCACAACCGGGCGGCGCGCAGGGGCCTGTTGCCCGCATGGCGCGACTTGGGTGCGGCGATACCCCGCTATCTGCGCCGGTCGTACCATCCCTCGCAGGAGGGTTCGCTGCGCAAGGCCGTCGAGTATCTGGCCGTCTCACCCGCGGCCAGGGCCGCGGCCGGAGCGATCGGCCGTTCGGCGATCGCGTGAGCGGACCGGGACCTTCCGCCGAGTGACCGGTACGACCGAGGGACGTGGGGTGTGACGGAGCGAGCGGGGCAGCCGGCCGCCGAGTACCGGATCGAGGACCTGGCCCACCACAGCGGCGCCACGGTCCGCACGATCCGCGCCTATCAGGACCGCGGCCTGCTGCCGCGCCCCGAGCGTCGCGGCCGGGCCAATGTGTACACGGACACGCATCTGGCCCGGCTGCGCCAGATCGCCGATCTCCTCGACCGGGGATACACGCTGGCCTCCATCAAGGAACTCCTGGAGGCGTGGGACGCCGGCCGGGGCCTCGGCGGGGTCCTCGGTCTGGTCGCCGAGGTCGACAAGCCGTGGACGGACGAGCGGGCGGGCCGCATCACCCGGGCCGAGCTCGACGAGCGTTTCGGCGGCGATCCCGACGAGGCCGCGGTGCGCGACGCGATCGAACTCGGGGTGCTGGAGCGCGTACCGGACAAGGACGACGAGTTCCTCGTCCCGAGCCCTCAAGAGCTCGCGGTGGCCGTCGAGTTGTACGCGGCGGGTGTGCCGCTCTCCGCGATCTCCAACCATCTGCGGGAGTTGAGGGGTCAGGTCGAACATATAGCGGCGCGTTTCCTGGAGTTCACCACCGAGCACGTGTTCGCGCGCTATCTCGGTCCACAGCCACCGACGGACGCCGAGGCCGCCGAGGCCGCTGCCCTGGTCCGCAGGCTCCGGCCGCTCGCTCAGCAGTCGGTGGATGCCGAACTGGCCCGGGCCATGCGGTTGTTCGCGACCCGTCATCTGCACCATCACTTGTCCGCAGGACCGGTCGCCCCGCCCGCCGACGAGCCGCAGTCCGTCGCCGTACCAGCGGAGACAATGCGCGCCGTGAGTGCGCTGGTTGGGGCCGAGAACGTCTCGGCGTTCGTCGCGGCTGCCGCCCAACGCGAGGTACAAGCACGGACATTGGACGCATTGACGACAAGTCACAACAAGTAGCGCTTAATTACTCAAGTGCCGTGTACCGCATGCCAGTTGTCCACAGATTCGTCAATTCCCCTGTGGATAACTGGACTTGCTTGTGGATCAAACATGCGAGCCAAAAAATCCGGAGGAGTTTTCACGGACCGTCCGGCACCCTGACGCCATGGACGAACAACGCACGGTGAAGGTGTCGAAGTACCTCTCGAAACACCTGCGCCACCAGCCCGAGCGCCTCAGCCTCGCTCCCGACGAGGCGGGCTGGGTGGAGATCGACGACCTGCTCGCCGCCACCGCCGCACACCGGTTCCGGATCACCCGCGCCGAGCTGGACCACGTCGTCGCCACGAACGACAAGCGGCGCTTCACGATCGACGGCACCCGGATCCGCGCCAACCAGGGCCACACCATCGACGTCGACCTGGGACTCGCGCCGGCCGAACCGCCCGCGTACCTGTACCACGGCACCGTCGCCCGTTTCCTCGACGCGATCCGCGCCGAGGGCCTGCGCCCCATGGACCGGCACGACGTGCACCTGTCGGCGGACCGCGAGACCGCGACCCGCGTCGGCGCCCGGCGCGGCCGCCCGGTCGTACTGCCGGTGGACGCGGGCGCGATGCACCGCGACGGCCACGTCTTCCGGCTGAGTGCCAACGGCGTCTGGCTCACCGCCGCCGTACCCCCGCGCTACCTGCGCTTCTCCTGAGGCCCGGGCCCACGCCCGTACCCGCTGAGGCATCATCAACAGGTATGGACCACAGGCACGCTTCCTCGTATCCCCACCTGCCCACCACGGAGACGGCCGTCGCAGCCCTGCGCGAGGTCGCCCGTGAGTTCAACCTGGAGATCGAGGTCACGCACGACATCGGCGCCGACCAGACCTCCCGCCGCAGCCACGCCGGCCTGGGCGTCACCACCGACCCCGACGGCTCCCTGCCCCACGAGGCCCACGTGGAACTGGGCGGCACACCCCGCATCGACGTCCGGCTCTTCCCCGAGGACGACGCGCTGATCACGGTCGAGGGCGTCGAGTTCCACGACATCCCGCGCGACGAGGTCCCGGCCTTCCTGCGCTCCTGCTACACCGACCTCGCCCACGTCCGCGGCAAACGCTTCCCGCCCGGCTACCGCCTCATCGTGCCACTCCCCGGCGACCGCACGTACAAGGAGTACCTGCCGATGATCGGGCTCACTCGGTGGTTGAGCGGGCGGGTGCGCTGAGGAGGCCCGCCCGGTTGAGCGCCGGGGTTGCCCGAACCGGCTGAGGTGCCCCGGCTTCAGTCAGCGTTCAGCGGAGTTGGGCCGCGGCCTCGACGGCGATCTTCTCGAAGACGGCCTGGTCGGCCGCGAAATCCGAGTCGGGGATGGGCCAGTGCACCACGAGCTCGGTGATGCCCAGCTCGGCATAGCGGCCGGCGAAGTCCACGAAGGCGTCGACGGACTCCAGCGGGCTCGTGCGGTCCGGGGTGAAGCCGGTGAGCATGATCTTGTCGAGCTCGTCCGGGTTGCGATCGAGCTCGGTGCACGCGGCCGTGAGCCGGTCGATCTGGCCGCGCACGGCCTGGACCGACTGCTCGGGCGTGCCGTTCTCGAAGAGCTTCGGATCCCCCGTCGTCACCCACGCCTGTCCGTGCCGGGCGGCGAGACGCATCCCGCGCGGGCCGGTGGCGGCCACCGCGAACGGCAGCCGCGGACGCTGGACGCAGCCGGGAACGTTGCGCGCCTCGACCGCCGTGTAGTGGTCGCCCGCCCAGGACACGGCGTCCTCGGTCAGCAGCCGGTCGAGCAGAGGTACGAACTCACCGAAGCGGTCGGCCCGCTCACGCGGCGTCCACAGTTCCTGGCCGAGTGCCGTCGCGTCGAATCCGGTGCCGCCGGCGCCGATCCCCAGGGTGATCCGCCCGCCTGAGACGTCGTCGAGGGAGATCAGTTCCTTGGCGAGCGTGACCGGGTGCCGGAAGTTCGGAGACGTGACGAGCGTGCCCAGACGCAGCCGCTCGGTCGCGGTCGCCGCGGCGGTCAGGGTGGGGAGCGCCCCGAACCAAGGCCCGTCCCGGAACGTGCGCCAGGACAGGTGATCGTAGGTGTAGGCGGCGTGGAACCCCAGCTCCTCAGCGGACCGCCACTTCGCACGGCCTCCCTCGTGCCATCGGTCGACGGGGAGGATGACGGTGCTGAGACGAAGTTCCATGAGGCCGAGCCTACGGTGCTGAGCAACGGCCCACCGGCGCAGGTGCCGGACGACCCGCCTCGGGCAGCGGCCCCTCCGCGGCAATCAACAGATCCTTTTCGCCCTGCTCGAAAAGGCCCATGACCTCCCGTTCAGCGGGGCGCGTCATCGATCCTCCCTGGTTCACCGGATGGGAGGAATCAAGATCCCAACTATGGGCCCTTCGGAGTCAAATCGATACTCTCCGTTACATCTGGTCGGGCGGTCACACATGGAGGAAGCGTGCGAAAACTGGCAACAGCGACGGTCGCCACTGCCTTGTTCATCGGAGGAATGGGAACCGCGTTCGCCGGAGCCTGGCATTCCATCCCCAAGCTGGACACCAGCGGCGCGGCGTTCACCAGGGGCACCTACACGTGGGAACCCCGCGGACAGAACCACGGCGCCTTCCACCTCAGAGGAGACCTGTCCGACACGTCGAAAAGCGACGGCAACAACGTCTACGCGCAGGCAAAGGTCGAGGGCTACTCCTGGAATCGCTTCAACGGCAAGCAAGGAAAGACCGTCCCGCTCGACAAGGTCGTCTATGACGGGGCCGCGCAACTCACCAAGGACGCCTGGGTCCGGATGTGTCGCGACAGAGGCTCGACCCATCCGGACAACTGCTCTGTGACCAAGCACTACCAGAGGTAGCGGCACGGACGGTGTGGTGGGGCCGGACGGCAGTCGGGCCCCACCGCCGGGTCAGGGCCGCGGGGCCGTCGAGACACGGAGAGGTACCGGTCACCATGAAAGCCATCCTTCGCGCGACGCGTGTGGAGCTGTGTTACGGCTCGCACAGAGCCGTGAGCGGAGTGGACTTCGCGCTGAGTCCCGGAGAGGTCTGCGCGATCATGGGCAGCAGTGGCTCGGGGAAGTCGTCGCTGCTCCACTGTCTGGCCGGGATCGTGGCACCGACCCGTGGTGAGGTCTCCTTCGACGGCGTGCCGCTCCAGCGACTCGGTGACGACGAGCTGAGCACCGTACGCAGAGAACGGTTCGGGTTCGTCTTCCAGTACGGAGAGCTGCTACCGGAGCTGACCGTGGTGGAGAACGCGGCGCTACCGCTCCGCCTGGCCGGTCGGCGCAAGGGGCAGGCGCACGAGGAGGCCGGGAAAATTCTCGACCGCCTGGGTCTCGCGGAGTTGCGGCAGCGCAGAACGTCACAGATCTCAGGGGGCCAGAGTCAGCGGGTCGCCGTGGCCCGGGCTCTTGTGCACCGGCCCGACGTGGTCTTCGCGGACGAGCCGACCGGCGCCCTCGACAGCGCCAACGCCGATGCCGTGCTGGAGGAGTTCCTGGCATTGGCGCGGTCCCAGGGCACCGCCGTGATCATGGTGACGCACGATGCCTCGGTGGCTGCCCGCGCGGACAGCCGGTACACGATGGCCGACGGTGCCCTGGCCAGGCGGGCCGTGGTGTGACGGCGCGGTCCGGCACCACGCTCCTGATCGGGCTGCGACTTCTGCGCGGGACCGGCCGCAGAGGGCAGGCCCGCTTTCTCCTGATGTCTCTCGGCTGCGCGATGGGCGTCGCCTGTCTCGCCGCGGTGCTGACCATCCCCGCGATCCTGGCGGCGCACGACAGCCGGGCCGCGGCGCGCGCACCGCAGCCGGTGACGGGCGTTCCGCATGCTCGGTCCGCCGAGGACACCGTCTTTCTGACGCGCCAGGACCCCTACGGTTCGCAGCCGTTCACCCGGGTCTTCGTCAGTCACCCGGCAGGCGGCCGTGCGGCCCACCCACCCGGCATCGTGCGCCTGCCGAAGGCCGGCGAGGTGCTCGTCTCCCCACGGCTGCGCGCGATCCTGGCCGAACAGCCCGACCTCGCCGGCCTCCTCCCCGGCCGGATCACCGGAACCATCGGCCCCGAAGGTCTCACCGGCCCCGACGAGCTGTATGCCTATCTGGGCCGCGCACCCGGCCAACTGCCCTCCTCGGCACGCCCGCTGGCGGGCTTCGGATCCGAATGGGCCCCGACTCCCGCTGTGGACTCCTCCACCCTGGACATCCTGCGCTTCGCCCTGGGCTGTCTGGTGCTGCTGCCGCTGGCCGTGTTCCTGTCCGTGTGCGCCAGGCTCTCCGCCGAGAGCAGAGCACGCCGACTGGCCGCACTGCGCCTGCTCGGGCTGAGCGTGAAGGACACCTTGCGGATCAACGCCGTGGAGACAGTGGCCGCCGCCCTCCTCGGCGCGCTCCTCGGCGTCGGCGTGTACGCACTGGCCAACGAGTTGCTGGCCCAGGTCGGCCTGCCGGGACTTCAGTGGTACCCACCCGACGGGCGGCCGTCCGTCTCCACCCTCACCGTGTGTCTGGTCGTCTGCCCCGGAATGGCCTGGTTCGTCGGGCGCCACCGTGCCCGTGAGGCCGCACTCAGTCCACTGCGGGTGCGCCGGGGCGTCCAGCCCGGTCCCCCGAAGAAGTACGGGATGCTGCTGCTCCTGCCGGGGCTCGGTGTCATCTGCGGCTACTGCGCGCTCGGGGCCCTCGGCCGGGATCCCTCCGACGGACCGGCCGGCGCGGTGCTCGTCCCCGTCGGTGTCCTGCTCACGGGGGCCGGCCTCGTCCTCGCGCTCGGACCGGCGACGGCCTGGCTCGCCCGCAGGCTCGCCGGCACCACTCAGTCGCTTCCGCTTGCCCTGGCCATGCGCCGAAACGAAGTCGAGCCGGGGAGTTCCCTGCGCGTGGTCACCGGCCTCGTCCTCCTCGTCTACGCCACGTCCCTCGCCCAGGGCGTCCTCGTCGAACTCGCCCACGTCAGCCGCCCCACCGCGCCCACCCAGGAATACGCTCTTCCCTTCAGCGATCTGAGCGAGAGTCAGCGCGACCGCATGCGTCAGGTCGACGGTGTCCGGTCGCAGGCCCTCGCCATGGACTCCTGGATTCCGACGGCGAGCTCCACCACGCCCCGTATCACCGCGGTGGTCGCCGACTGCGGCCAGCTCGCGGCGTTCACCGCGGTGCCGCCCCGGGGGTGCGTGGACGGCAGGATCCAACGCCTGACCGACTCCGACATGGCCGAAGACCTCGCTGCCCGGCCCGGCCGCACGTACCCGTTCCTCCTGCGCGCGGACGGCGGGCAAGAGTCGACCACGGGGAGGACAGAGAAGTTCCGCGTCACGGTTCCACGTGAAACCCTCGCCATCAGAGCGCGTCAGCCCTCGGCCTTCGCCGGCGCGGACGTCCTCGTCCCACCCTCCCTGCTCCCGGAGGGGCAGCGACCCGCGACAGGGCAGTTCCTCTTGATGTCGCGTTCCACCCCGGACACCGTGCGTACGGTGCTCGACGGCCTCGGCGCCATCGCTCCCACCGCGGAGATCGAGGCCGTGGGCGTCAACATCGATTCCCTGCAGCAGATCACCGTGGTCAAAAGTCTTCTCGCGGCGGGCATCGTCCTCGGCCTCGCCATCGGTGTCGCCGCCTTCGCCGTGTCCGCCGCCGACCGCGCCATGGAGAACCGCGGCAGGCTCGCCACGCTCAATCTCCTCGGCGCCCGCCCCCTGACGGTTCGCATGTCCCAGTGCATCCAGGTCCTGCTGCCGCTCACCGTCGGCCTCGTCGGAGCCTTGGTGGCCGGTCGTCTCGCCGAGTCCAGTTACCTGATCACCGGAGGCGGAACCGTCCACTGGGACAGCGACGGCCTCCCTCTCCTCACGGCCTGCACCGCCGGAATCCTGCTCACGGCGGCGCTGGCCTCGCTTCCTCTCACCCATCGCCACGTCGAACTCGAACACATTCGGCGCGACTGACCCGGCGTCGCAGACCGCGGGAAGGGCACGCCCCAAGAATCGATTCAGGCCATTCGTGGACAGCTGGGCAAGCTCGGTGCCGCCTGTGACGCCATCGGGCGGGACGTGGCCGAACTCGGCAAGGTGCTGCTCACCGGGTTCACCCCGGACCGGGCCCGGCCGCTGGAGTCCGTCGAGGCGTTCGTGGACTTCGCCGGGCACCACGGTGAGCTGGGCTTCACCGAGCTCGTCGTGCACTGGCCGATCCCGGAGACGCCGTTCGCCGCCGGCCTGAAGACCTTCGAGCGGATCGCCACCGAGGCGCTCGCCCAGCTCGGCTGAAACCGATGCCGTCACGCCGTGGGTCCGGCGGGGCCCGTGGGCCGGCAGGGTACTCATCTGCGCGACCCGCCGCACGGCCGTGCGCGCATATGCGCGACGATGGGGCGGTGACCTCATCGACTCCAGGGCCCCGGATCCCGGCCCCCACCGCGCCCCGGCTGATCGCCACGGACCTCGACGGCACGCTGCTGCGCGACGACAAGAGCGTCTCCCCGCGGACGGTCGCCGCGCTCGCCGCCGCCGAGGAGGCCGGGATCGAGGTCTTCTTCGTGACCGGCCGCCCGGCCCGGTGGATGGACGTCGTCAGCGACCATGTGCACGGCCACGGCCTGGCGATCTGCGGCAACGGCGCGGCCGTCGTGGATCTGCACGGCGGCCCCGGGCAGCATCGTTTCGTCAAGATCCGCGAGCTGGCCGTCCCGGACGCCCTGGAGGTCGTACGGATCCTGCGTGCGGCGGCGCCGGGCACCTCGTTCGCGGTCGAGCGGACCGGTGGACTGCACCACGAGCCGACGTATCCGCCGCTGCACGTGGAGCCGGGGGAGAGCGTCGCGCCTGCGGAGAAGCTGCTCGGTGAGCAGTCCACGGACTCGGACGTCGCCGATCAGCCGGTGCTCAAGCTGCTCGCGTACCACCCCGAGCTCGGCCCGGACGCGTTCCTGACGCTGGCCCGCACCGCGGTCGGCGATCTGGCGGCCGTGACCCGTTCCAGCCCGAGCGCCCTGCTGGAGATCAGCGCCCGCACCGTCTCCAAGGCGAGCACGCTCGAACTGTGCTGCCGCGAGCGCGGGATCTCACCGGCGGAGGTCGTCGCGTTCGGTGACATGCCCAACGACATGGAGATGCTGGCCTGGGCGGGCACCTCCTACGCGATGGGCAACGCGCACCCCGACGTGCTCACCGCCGCGACAGGCGTGACGGACACCAACAACGAGGACGGCGTCGCCCGCGTCATCGAGCAGCTGCTGGCCGCCCGCGCCACGGCCTGACGCCCTCTCCGGCGAACCACCTCGCAGGGCCACGCCACGGCCTGACGTCCCCTGCGGCGAGCCACCTCGTACGGCCGCGCCACGGTCTGACCCCCTCGTCGGCGAGCCACCCCACAGGGCCGTGCCACGGCCTGCCCACCCTTTGGCGAGCCACCTCACCGGGCCGCGCTACAGCCTGACCCCCCGCTCGGCGAACCACTTCACGGGGTCGATCCCCGACCCCAGATACGGCGTGAGCCGCACCTCGAAGTGCAGGTGCGGCCCCGTCGAGTTGCCCGTGGTGCCGGCCTGCCCGATCCACTGGCCCGCCGCGACCTTCTCGCCCTGGTCGACGGCGGCCGCCGCCAGATGCGCGTACTGCGTGTAGTAGCCGCCGGGATGGCGCACGACGACCTCGATGCCGAAGCCGCCGCCGCACGACACGCTGACCACCTTCCCGGCCCCGGCGGCCCGCACCGGCGTGCCGATGCCGACCGCGAAGTCCTGCCCGGTGTGCCGGTGCGCCCAGTGCGCACCCGCGCTGTCGAAGCCCGCGGACAGCTGGTACGACGCCACCGGGGGCAGCCACGCGCGCGTGGTGCGAAATTTCGGCTGGTGCAGGCGCACGGCACCGCGACACCGCCCCGCCGAAGCCGATACGTCGGCCTCGCTCTGCAACTGAGCGCGGGCCGTCTCCAGCTTGGTCCCGATGCTCTCCTTGAGACGCGCGAGCCGCACGTTGCGCGCCTCAAGGGAGTGCCACGCGGCCGTCGCCGTACGCTGCCCCGCCGCGAGACGTCGCTCGGCCCGCTGGCTCCGCTCCACGGCGTTGTTCACCGCCAGGTCGGCCTGCAGCACCGCACGTTGACCGTGCATCAGCTCCGCGGGACGGTCGCTGAGCAGCATCTGCGCCGTGAGCGGGATGTCGCCGCCGCTGCGGTACTGGGCGCGGGCGATCCGGCCGAGGTCGTCGTGGAGCGCGGCGATCTCGCGTCGCTCTCGCGCGAGCAGCCGTTCCAGCTTCCGTGCCCGCGACTGCTGGATGGCCGCCGCCCGGCGCCCCTCCTCGTAGTGCTGCGACGCCGCTGACGCCTGCTCAAGAAGGCGTGCCACCTCGGCACTCGGCTCCGGGCCCTCCCCGTCCTCGGAGAGGGCGGGCGTGCCGCCCAGGGCGACGAGCGCGCACATCAACAGCGCCGGCACGAGGAGTGAGCGGCTGGAGCGGCGGGGTCCTGGACGCATGTCCCGGATCGTCACCCGCCACGCGCGCGGCCTCTCGCAGGACTGGTACGGGCGGGGCACGCGGTGCCCCGGACGGCGCAGAAACGTACCGCCAACTCAGGTACCGCCACCTCGGGACGTCCGCGCCCGAACCTCAGAACATCCGCCCCCTAACCTCAGTACGGCGCCTGCCACACCACCGTCGTCCCGCCCCCGTCGTCCCCGATGCCGGGCCCGTACCAACTGTCGCCGCCCAGCGACTCCGCACGCCGCTTGAGGTTCTTCAGGCCGCTGCGCCGGCCGCCCTCGGGGATGCCCACCCCGTCGTCGGCGACCGTCAGCCGCACTCCCTGCTGCCCGTCCGGCAGGATCATGCCGGAGTCCACGACGACGTCGATGTGGTCGGCCTGCGCGTGCCGGAAAGCGTTCGACAGGGCCTCCCTGAGGGCGGCGATGAGGTTCTTGCCGGTGAGTTCGCCGACGACCGTGTCGACCGGGCCGAGGAAGCGGTGCGAGGGCTTGAAGCCCAGCGGCACGGCGGCCATGTTGATCTCCCGCAGCACCCGCGTGCGCAGCCCGGACGGAGCCTCGGCGGGCCCCTGCTGGAGCGCGAAGATGGCGGTGCGGATCTCCTGGATGGTGGTGTCGAGTTCGTCGACGGACTTGCCGATCCCGGCCTGCACCTCGGGCACGACGGAGCGGCGCTGGGCGGTCTCCAGCATCATCCCTGTGGCGAAGAGCCGCTGGATGACGAGGTCGTGCAGGTCGCGCGCGATCCGGTCGCGGTCCTCGAAGACGGCGAGCCGCTCCCGGTCGCGCTGCGCCTCGGCCATCATCAGCGCGAGCGCGGCCTGCGAGGCGAACTGGGTGGCGAGCGTGCGCTCCGCCTCGGTGAACGGCCGTCCCCCACGCGCGCGGGGCGTCACGAGCGTCCCGAGCACGCGGCCGTCGCTCTGCAACGGCAGCATCATGGCCGGTCCGAAACCGCTCGCGAAGCGGGTCATCACACGCGGGTCGCCCGCCGCGTCGTCGATGAACACCGCCTGCCCGTCGAGGAGCGCGGCGACGATCTCGCTCTCCGGCGGCACGACCACGCCGAGCATGGCGCTCGGCTCGTCGGAGGCGACGGCGACGATCTCCATGCCGCCCTCCTCGGCGGGCAGCAGCACGATCCCGGCGGCCGAGTCGGACAGCTGGCGGGCCTGTTCGGCCACCACCTGGAGGGCGTCCTCCGCGTCGCCCCCGGAGAGCAGCTCGGTGGTCACGGCCACCGATCCGTCGATCCACCGCTCGCGCTGCCGGGCCGCCTCGTACAGGCGTGCGTTGCCGATGGCGATGCCCGCCTCCGTGGCGAGCACCCGGACCATGTTCAGGTCGTCGTCGTTGAACTCGCCGCCACCGTGCTTCTCCGTGAGGTACAGGTTTCCGAAGATCTCTCCCTGTACGCGGATGGGGACGCCCAGGAAGGTCCGCATCGGCGGATGGTGCGCGGGGAATCCGCACGAGCGCGGGTCGTCCGAGAGGTCGGCGAGGCGCACCGGCCGGGGCTCGCGGATGAGCGCGCCGAGCAGCCCCTTGTGCCCGTCGGGCAGGTGCCCGATGCGCGCGGCGGTCTCCTGGTCGACGCCGTGGTAGACGAAGTCGGAGAGCATGTCGCCGTCCTCGGAGACGACGCCGATCGCCGCGTACGTGGCGTCCGCGAGCTCGGCCGCCGTCTCGCAGATCCGGTCCAGGGTGGTGTGCAGTTCCAGGCCGGTCCCCACGGAGCGCATGGCTTCGAGGAGCTGCGGCACGCGCGCGGTCAGCTCGGTCGACAGACCTTGCAGACTGCGGGTGGCCAGAGCCGCCGCCTCCGCGGAATCCGGGTCGGAGGCGGAGTCGGCGTCGGTGCGGGGCGCGGCGGGGTCCGGGGGTGCTGCCATGACCTTGAGAGTAGTTAGTCCTATTTGGCGAGGAAAGTCGGGATCAGCCGGTGAAACCGGCGGCGGCGACAGCCGGCCCCGCGCCGACCAGCAGCTCGGTCTCTCCCTCCCGCTCCCGCATCCGCCGCAGCGGCCCGTCGACAGCGGCCAGCTCGGCGTAGGAGCCGCGCTGCGCGACCCGCCCGCCGTCGAGCACGATCACCTCGTCCACGGCGTCCAGACCGGCGAGCCGGTGCGTGATCAGCACGGTCGCCCGTCCCCGGGTCGCATCCAGCAGGTCCGCGGTGAGCGCGTCGGCGGTCTCCAGGTCCAGGTGCTCGGCGGGCTCGTCGAGCACCAGGACCGGGAAGTCGGCGAGCAGCGCGCGGGCCAGCGCGAGCCGCTGCCGCTGCCCGCCGGAGAGCCGGGCCGCGTGCTCGCCCACCAGCGTGTCGAGCCCGTCGGGAAGCGCGTCCGCCCACTCCAGGAGCCGTACGCGGTCGAGCGCGGCCCGCAGTTCGTCCTCGCCGGCGTCCTTCTTGGCGAGCAGCAGGTTCTCGCGGACCGAGCTGTCGAAGAGGTGCGCGTCCTGCGCGCAGAGCCCGACCAGGCGGCGTACGGCGTCGCCGTCGAGGGCGTCGGCGTCCGTCCCGCCGAGCGTGTACGTCCCGCTCTCCGCGTCGAGGAAGCGCAGCAGCACCTGGGCGAGGGTGGTCTTGCCGGAGCCGGACGGGCCGACGACGGCGACCCTGCGGCCCCGCTCCAGGGTCAGGCCGACGCCCGCGAGCGCGGGCCGCGCCGCGCCCTCGTAGCGCGCGCCGAGGTCCCGCACGACGAGCGGGAAGGGGTCCTGCGGCGCCGGAGCGGGCCGCTCGGGCTCGCGTACGGGTTCGGGGGCGTCCAGGACCTCGTAGACCCGCTCGGCGCTCTTGTGGACCCGCTGGCGGTACTGCACGGCCAGCGGCAGCCCGAGGACCGACTCGAACGCGGCGAGCGGGGTCAGCACCACGACGGCGAGCGCGACCCCGTCGAGCTGTCCGGCGCGCACGCCCTGGACGCCGACGAGCGCCGCGGCGGCCACGGTGAGGCCGGTGATCAGCGCGGTGAGGCCGTCGCCGAGAGCGGTCGCGGTGGCGGTGCGCGAGGCGATCCGGGTCAGCGCGGAGTCGGCGGCGCGGGCCTCCGCCGTGCGGCGCGGCAGGGCACCCGCGACGGTCAGTTCGGCGGTGCCGGTGAGCAGTTCGGCGGCGCGGGTCGCGAGGACGCCCCGCGCGGGCGCCAGCTTCCGTTCGGCGCGGCGGGACACGGCGCCGGACAGCAGGGGCACGCCGATCCCGGCGAGCAGCAGTCCGACGGCGAGGACGGCACCGGCGGCGGGCAGCATCCAGGCGGTGAAGGCCACCGATCCGACGCCGACCAGGGCGGCCACGGACGCGGGCAGCAGCCAGCGCAGCCAGTAGTCCTGGAGGGCGTCCACGTCGGCGACGAGGCGGGACAGCAGGTCACCGCGGCGCTGCGTGCGCAGTCCGGCGGGCGCGAGCCGCTCCAGGCGCCGGTAGACGGCGACCCGGGTGTCGGCGAGCATCCGCAGCACGGCGTCGTGCGAGACGAGCCGCTCCGCGTACCGGAAGCAGGCCCGGCCGATGCCGAACGCGCGCGTGGCCGTCACCGCGACCATCAGGTACAGCACCGGTGGCTGCTCGGAGGCGCGCGAGATCAGCCATCCCGAGGTGGCCATCAGGCCGACGGAGCTGCCGAGCGCGAGGGCGCCGAGCAGCAGTGCGAGAAGCAGCCGCGAGCGGCGGGGGCGGGCGGCGGCCCGCAGCCGGGTGAGGACGTGACCGCGCGCTGCCCCCTCGTCGCGGGTCTCCCGGGCCTGCTCGGACGCCTGCCGCGCCAGCTGCGCAGGCACCGCGGCGGGCGCCGGGACCGTGGGGGCCGAGCCGGTCCGCCCCTCGCCCGGTGCCTCGATCCGGACCACCCGGTCGGCCACCGCGAGCAGCGCGGGCCGGTGCACGACGAGGAGCACGGTCCGTCCGACGGCGAGCCTGCGCACCGCCTCGACGATGCCCGCCTCGGTCTCGCCGTCCAGCGCGGCCGTCGGCTCGTCGAGCAGCACCACGGGCCGGTCGGCGAGGAACGCCCGGGCCAGCGCGAGGCGCTGCCGCTGTCCCGCGGAGAGCCCGGCCCCGTCCTCGCCGAGTACGGTCGCCACGCCCTCGGGCAGCGCTTCCACGAACTCCAGGGCGCCGGCGTCCCGCAGGGCGCCGAGCACCGCCGCGTCGTCGGCGTCGGGCCGCGCGAGCCGTACGTTGTCGGCGATCGACCCGGCGTACAGCTGCGGCCGCTGCGGCACCCACGCCACGCGCGCGTGCCACGCCTCCCGCGACACGTCCGCCAGATCGGCGCCGCCCACGAGGACCCGCCCGCCCGAAGGACGGACGAAACCGAGCAGCGCGGCCAGCAGGGTCGACTTGCCCGCCCCGCTGGGCCCCACGAGGGCGACCGTCTCCCCTTCGGCCACCTCGAAGGAGAGGTCGGAGACCGCGTCCGCGTCCCGTCCCTCGTAGCGGACCGACACCCGGTCGAAGCCGATGCCGCGGCCCGCCGGGACGTCCTGCGTGCCGGACTCGGGCAGCGGGGTCTCCAGGACGGCGAAGATCTCCTCCGCCGCCGCCAGGCCCTCGGCCGCCGCGTGGAACTGGGCGCCCACCTGCCGCAGCGGCAGATACGCCTCGGGCGCGAGAACGAGGATGACCAGACCCACGTACAGGTCCATCTCGCCGTGCACGAGCCGCATGCCGATGGTGACGGCCACCAACGCCACCGAGAGCGTCGCCAGCAGTTCCAGCGCGAACGACGACAGGAAGGCGATCCGCAGGGTGCGCATGGTCGCTGCGCGGTACTCGCCGGTGATCTTGCGGATGGAGTCGGCCTGCGCCTTGGCGCGGCCGAACACCTTCAGGGTCGGCAGGCCCGCGACCACGTCCAGGAAGTGCCCCGAAAGCCGCGACAGCAGCCGCCACTGACGGTCCATCCGGGACTGGGTGGCCCAGCCGATGAGCATCATGAAGATCGGGATTAGGGGCAGGGTGCCGACGATGATCGCCGCCGACACCCAGTCCTCGGTGACGACCCGGACGAGTACCGCCACCGGGACCACCACCGCGAGCCCCAACTGCGGCAGATAGCGCGAGAAGTAGTCGTCCAAGGCATCGACGCCGCGCGTCGCGAGGGCCACCAGCGAACCGGTGCGCTGTCCCGCGAGCCACCCCGGGCCGAGCCGCGCGGCCCGCTCCAGGAGTCGCCCGCGCAGCTCGGACTTGACCGCCGCGCTCGCCCGGTGCGCGGCCAGCTCGGTCACCCAGGCCACCAGACCGCGCCCGGCGGCGACCACCGCGAGGAGGATCAGCGGGGTGGCGAGCCGCCCCGCGTCGAAGCCGTGCTGGAAGGCCCCCACCACCACCTCGGCGATGAGCATCGCCTGAGCAATGACCAGGCCCGCCCCGACGGCGCCGAGGAGGACCACCGCGATCAGGAAGACGCGGGTGGCCCGGGCGTACCGGAACAGGCGCTGGTCGATCGGTTTCACGTGAAACACACCCTCACGTAGGCGAGTCGGAGTGCGGGGGCGAGCAGGTGCTCAGTGCGCGGCGTCGGCGATGTGGTGCGTGCCGATCCGCTTGCGGAACACCCAGTAGGTCCAGCTCTGGTAGAGCAGCACGATCGGTGTCGCGATCCCCGCGCACCAGGTCATGATCTTCAGGGTGTACGGGCTCGACGAGGCGTTGGAGGCCGTCAGGCTCCAGTCCGGGTTGAGCGAGGACGGCATGACGTCCGGGAACAGCGCCAGGAAGAGCATGGCGACCGCCGCCGCGATGGTGACGCCGGACAGGGCGAACGACCAGCCCTCACGTCCCATCTTGATGGCGCCGAGCGCCCCGACGAGCGTGACCACGGCCACGATCATCGCGCCGAGCGACCAGCCGTCGCCGGTGTGCACCTGGGTCCAGATCAGGAAGACGAGCGCGAGCACCGCGGTCACCAGACCGACCGTCAGCGCCAGCTTCCTGGCCCGCATCCGGATGTCGCCCACCGTCTTCAGCGCGGTGAACACCGCGCCGTGGAAGGTGAACAGCGTCAGGGTGACCAGGCCGCCCAGGATCGCGTACGGGTTGAGCAGGTCCCAGAAGTTGCCGACGTACTCGAAGTTCTTGTCGATCTTGACGCCGCGCACGATGTTGCCGAAGGCCACACCCCACAGCAGCGCCGGGATCAACGAGGTCCAGAAGATGGCGTGCTCCCAGTTCGTCTGCCACTTCTCCTCGGGCCGCTTCGCCCGGTACTCGAAGGCGACACCCCGGACGATGAGGCAGACCAGGATGATCAGCAGCGGCAGGTAGAAACCCGAGAAGAGCGTCGCGTACCACTCGGGGAAGGCCGCGAAGGTCGCGCCGCCGGCGGTCAGCAGCCAGACCTCGTTGCCGTCCCAGACCGGCCCGATCGTGTTGATCAGGACGCGCTTCTCGGTGCGGTTCCGGGCCAGCAGCTTGGTGAGGATGCCGACCCCGAAGTCGAAGCCCTCCAGGAAGAAGTACCCGATCCACAGGACCGCGATGAGGACGAACCAGACGTCGTGAAGTTCCATGACAGATGCTCCCTGGGCCTCAGTACGAGAAGGCCATCGGCTTGTCGGCGTCCCGGTCTCCGCCGATCTTCGTGGGCGGGTTGAGATCGTCGTCGGTCAGCTCGGGAGGTCCGGCCTTGATGTACTTCACGAGCAGCTTGACCTCGATCACGGCGAGCACCGCGTACAGCAGGGTGAAGACGATCATCGAGGTGAGGACCTCGCCCTGCGAGACACCGGGGGAGACCGCGTCACGGGTCTGCAGCACGCCGTAGACGACCCACGGCTGACGGCCCATCTCGGTGAAGATCCAGCCCCAGGAGTTGGCGATCAGCGGGAAGCCGAGCGTCCAGAGGGCGGCGAGCCAGTAGAGCTTGGTGAACTTCGGGCTGAGGGCCTTGTTCTTGAACAGCACCAGGTTCGGCACTTCGTCCTCACCCACCCGCAGGTGCTGAGGCAGCATGAACTTCTTGCGGGTGAGCCAGAGCCCGAGGATGCCGAGCGCGAAGGACGCCATCCCGAAGCCGATCATCCAGCGGAAGGCCCAGAAGGTGACGGGGATGATCGGGCGGTAGTCGCCGGGCCCGTACTTCTCCTGCTCGGCCTTGTTGGTGTCGTTGATGCCGGGGACGTACGAGTGGAAGTTGTCGTCGGCGAGGAAGGACAGTATCCCGGGGATCGACAGCTCGACGGAGTTGTGGCCCTTGCTGACGTCGCCGTACGCGAACACCGAGAACGGCGCGGAGTTCTGTCCGTCCCACAGGGCCTCGGCGGCGGCCATCTTCATGGGCTGCTGCTTGAACATGACCTTGCCGAGCTGGTCACCGCTGACCGCGGTGAGCAGGCCGCCGACGATCACGGTGATCAGGCCGAGGCGCAGCGAGGTCTTCATCACGGGGATGTGCTTCTTGCGCGCCAGGTGGAAGGCGGCGATGCCGACCATGAACGCGCCGCCCGTGAGGAAGGAGGCGGTCAGCGTGTGGAAGGCCTGGGTGAGCGCGGTGTTCTGGGTGAGCACGTGCCAGAAGTCGGTCAGCTCGGCGCGGCCCTTGGCCTCGTTGTACCGGTAGCCGACCGGGTGCTGCATCCAGGAGTTGGCCGCCAGGATGAAGTACGCGGACAGGATCGTGCCGATCGAGACCATCCAGATGCAGGCCAGATGGATCTTCTTCGGCAGCTTGTCCCAGCCGAAGATCCACAGGCCGATGAAGGTCGACTCGAAGAAGAACGCGATCAGCGCCTCGAAGGCGAGTGGCGCCCCGAAGATGTCACCGACGAAGCGGGAGTAGTCCGACCAGTTCATGCCGAACTGGAACTCCTGCACGATGCCGGTGACGACACCCATCGCGATATTGATCAAGAAGAGCTTGCCCCAGAACTTGGTGGCCCTGAGGTACTTCTCGTTCTCCGTCCGCACCCAGGCGGTCTGCAGCCCGGCGGTCAGTGCCGCGAGCGAGATCGTCAGGGGGACGAACAGGAAGTGGTAGACGGTCGTAATACCGAACTGCCATCGCGCCAGGGTCTCCGGCGCCAAAGCCAGGTCCACTGCGTCTCTCCTTACATCGCTGTGGTCACAGCGGCAGTTTGCCCCTTTAATCCCACAAATCCCGGGAGGAACCGGGACACGCTTGTGAACGCGTTCACATTCACAAGCATTATGTCGTACTGGTTGTCGGGATCCGAAGGGGGGTCCCCCTACTGCGATGAACGCCACAGGCGCTCCCGGACGACGACACAGAACGGCCGGAGGGCGCTGTGCTCGCCCTCCGGCCGTTCGCCGCCGTTCCCGCCGTCCGAGCTACATCTCCTTGCGGAACGCCTTGGCCGCCTGAAGGAAGATGTCGTTGGCCTCGGTCTCGCCGATCGTGGCCCGCATCCCCTCGCCGGCGAACGGGCGGACGACCACCCCGGCCGCCTCGCACGCCGCCGCGAAGTCCAGGGTCTTCTCCCCCAGCCGCAGCCACACGAAGTTGGCCTGCGTCTCCGGCACGGTCCAGCCCTGCTCCCGCAGCGCGTCGACGACCCGGGTCCGCTCGGCCACCAAGGAGCCGACACGGCCGAGCAGTTCGTCCTCCATACGCAGCGAGGCCACCGCCGCGTCCTGCGCGAGCTGGCTCACGCCGAACGGCACCGCGGTCTGCCGCAGCGCGGCCGCCACCGGCTCGTGCGCGATGGCGAAACCGACCCGCAGGCCCGCGAGGCCGTACGCCTTCGAGAAGGTCCGCAGCACCGCCACGTTCGGCCGGTCCCGGTAGATCTCCACGCCGTCCGGCACCTCGGCGTCACGGATGAACTCCCGGTACGCCTCGTCGAGCACGACCAGCACGTCGGAGGGAACCCGGTCGAGGAACCGCTCCAGCTCGGCACGTCGCACCACGGTGCCGGTCGGGTTGTTGGGGTTGCAGACGAAGATGAGGCGCGTGCGGTCGGTGATGGCGTCGGCCATCGCGTCGAGGTCGTGCACCTCGTCGCCGGTCAGCGGCACCCGCACCGACGTCGCGCCGCTGATCTGCGTGATGATCGGGTACGCCTCGAAGGACCGCCAGGCGTAGATGACCTCATCGCCGGGACCGCTGGTCGCCTGGAGCAGCTGCTGGGCGACGCCGACCGAGCCGGTGCCCGTGGCCAGGTGCGTCACCGGCACGCCGAAGCGGTCCGCCAGCTCGTTCATGAGCCCGGTGCAGGCCATGTCCGGGTAGCGGTTGAACGCCCCGGCCGCGGCGATCGCCTGCTCCATGACGCCGGGCAGCGGCGGATACGGGTTCTCGTTGGAGGAGAGCTTGTACGCCACCGGGCCCCCGGCGGCCGCGGGCTTGCCCGGCTTGTAGGCGGGGATCCCCGCCAGCTCCGCACGCAGCTTCGGGTTGGTCTCGCTCACCGCAGTCCTCCTTGTGGCCACCGTTCCAATACTGCTCACCTTAAGAGGATTCGCCGGCCGCCCCAATGGGCCGGCTCACCTCGGCTCACACGGGACCGCGCGGCGTACGGAGAGGGGGGAGCGCTCCATGCCCTGGCGTGCGCCCCTGGCTCGCGCCGTGGCGCGCATCACCCGTGAAGGTGAGTTGAGACCTGTTCGCAACATCGCCGACTTGGCAGGCTCATGCGTGCCGACAAGTGACGTACTAGCGTGATGACCTCCAACTCCCCTACATTCCAAGGTCATTGACGGTGCATCACCTTGCAGAAACGTGCCTGTCAACCCCGGCATATGCGCCCCCGCCATGCAGCCGCATGAGCCCTACTATCGGCTCGCCATGACAGCAGCAGGGAAGCACCAGGTGAGCCGGGCGGAGACGACGACCCGCAGAGGCACCCGGCCGGGCAGAGCGGGCATCAGAGATGTCGCCGCCGCCGCGGGGGTCTCGATCACTACTGTCTCCGATGCACTCAACGGCAAGGGCCGGCTCCCCGACGCCACCCGACGCCACGTCCGCGAGGTCGCCGACCGGTTGGGCTACCGCCCGTCCGCGGCGGCCCGAACGCTCCGTACCGGCAAGTCGGGCCTCATCGGCCTGACCGTGACGACCTACGGGGATGAACCTTTCACCTTCACCGAATTCGCGTACTTCGCGGAGATGGCCAGAGCCGCGACCTCGGCCGCGCTCGCCCGTGGGTACGCCCTGGTCATCCTGCCCGCCACCTCACGTCACGACGTGTGGTCGAACGTCGCGCTCGACGGCACCGTCGTCATCGACCCCTCCGACCACGACCCGGTCGTCAGCGAGCTGGTCCGCCAGGGCCTGCCCGTCGTCTCGGACGGGCGCCCCGGGGGCACCCTGCCGGTGACCGCCTGGGTCGACAACGACCACGAGGCCGCCGTGCTCGGCATCCTCGACCATCTCGCCGAGGCCGGCGCCCGTCGCATCGGCCTGCTCACGGGCACCACCACCGACACGTACACCCACCTCTCCACCTCCGCGTACCTGCGCTGGTGCGAGCGGATCGGGCAGGAGCCGGTCTACGAGTCGTACCCCGCGCACGATCCGTGTGCGGGTGCCGTCGCCGCCGACCGCCTGCTCGCCCGGCCCGACCGCCCCGACGCGGTGTACGGCCTCTTCGACCCCAACGGCACGGACCTGCTCGCCGCGGCCCGCCGCTACGGCCTGCGCGTCCCCGAGGACCTGCTGCTCGTCTGCTGCAGTGAGTCGAACGTGTACGCGAACACCGAGCCGCCCATCACCACCCTGTCGCTCAAACCGCGACGCATCGGCACGGCCGTCGTCCAACTGCTCATCGACGCCATCGAGGGCCTCGAATCCGATCAACCGGTCGAGCAGGTGATACCGACGGAACTCATCGTGCGGACGTCCTCGATGCGCCGCCCTTCCCGCACCACGGTCAGCCCACCGCGCTCCCCGAAGCAGGGCTGACCGTCCCGCCGCCGCCCCGCGACCGCGGGGCGGCCCGGAAACCAGCAAGGAAAAGTCCGCACCAATTCGGGAGAAATGAGGGGCGAACAGCCCCCCGTCACCGATTCACCACCCCTGGTGCATCACACAGCGCGAGCCGCATTCCTATGATGGGCGGACGACACCGCGGGCCGCTGCGACCAGGCAGTCCGATCCGGTGCACAGGCGGCGCAATGGTGGAGGGGTCGATGACTCAGGGGGCCGGTCAGGGACCCGCAGCGCGCACAGAGACGCTGCGTGATTTCCGCGTTCCCGCGTACGTCCATGACGTACCGGCGAATGTGATGCCCACCGAGCCCGCCCCCGGAGCGGAGAATCCCGACGCCTATCCGGAGGGATACACGCCGACGGAGCGCGATCTGCCGGTCATCAGCAGGACCGATCCGCCCCCGCCCGAGGCCCCGCAGCAGGCGCCGGTTCCCGCCCCCGTGGCGGGCGAAGGACCCGGTCCGCTGTTCGTCGTCGGCGACGTGCACGGCTATCTCGCCGAGCTGATCGCCGCCCTTCAGGAGAAGGGCCTGATCGACGCGGAGGGGAACTGGGCGGCGGGCACCGCCCGCCTGTGGTTCCTCGGCGACTTCACCGACCGCGGGCCCGACGGGATCGGCGTCATCGACCTCGTGATGCGGCTCTCGGCTGAGGCCGCCGCGGCGGGCGGCTACTGCAAGGCCCTCATGGGCAACCACGAGCTGCTGCTGCTCGGCGCCAAGCGGTTCGGCGACACCCCCGTCAATTCGGGCGCCGGCACCGCGACCTTCCAGGCCGCCTGGCTGCTCAACGGCGGACAGAAGTCCGACATGGACCGCCTCCAGGACGTCCATCTGCAGTGGATGTCCCGACTCGACGCGATCGAGATCGAGGACGACCACCTGCTGATGCACTCCGACGCCACGTCGTACCTCGACTACGGCGATTCCATCGAGGCCGTCAACGACACCATCCGCGAGACGCTCACGCGCAACGACGCGGACGAGTGCTGGGACCTGTTCCGCAAGTTCACCAAGCGGTTCGCCTTCCGCGACGAGGAGTCGGGCCCCGGCGCCGTCCGCGAGCTGCTCGGCGCCTTCGGCGGCAGCCGAGTGGTGCACGGCCACAGCCCGATCCCGTACCTCCTGGGCGAGGTCGGAGCCGAGTCCGGCGCCGACGACGCCGAGGAGAAGCCCGCCCGGCCCGCCGTCGAGGGACCGCACGTGTACGCGGGCGGACTCGCCATCGCCATGGACGGCGGTGTGACCATGGCCGGAAAACTCCTGGTCCAGCAACTGCCGATGGATATCTGAGAGTTGATCGGGAAGGCGCGGTAGACGGAGGATTCCTCCGGCCGCAAGGCCAATTTCCGGAAACCCCCTGTCACCGCGCGCCGTGGCAGCTCTACCATCGGCTTATCCGTAGCAGGCTCCCCTCCGTTTCTGCCCGACGGCTCGTACCCATGCGGGCCACCAAGCCCTACGGAGCATCGGGGGATGCACATGAACAGCGCTCCGCATTTGCTGAACGAGGACCGCCCCGAGTTCGAGCGGATCCTCGATGAGGCGCTGCGTACCGCACCGAACCGGCCTGATCTCGCCGCAGTGGGCCAGCGGCTCAACCCCGAACAGCTGCGCACCATGGCTCTCAACGCGGCGGCGTTGATCAGTGCCGCCGCAGCGACCGAGTACCAGCACTACATATCGGTCCGTGAGGATCTGCGTACCTCCCCGCGGCCCCAACCGCTCGACGAAGGAGGCACCTCCGGCACGACCTCGGAAACCGGCGGCGGCAATCCCCTGGGCTTCGCCGCCACCGTGAGTGACGTCGCGGAGACGACAGGGCCCGGTATCGCCGCGGTCGCCGTCGTCCTCTTCCCGGTGCTCGCCGGGACGGCCGCCGCGATCTTTCTGCTGGTCGGCTACATCCTGAAGATGCTCAACCCGCCACCGGACTTCGCCGGCACCCTGCTCACGGCCGGCTGGGTCTTCGGCGCGCTCACCGCGGCGGGCATCCTCGTCGCGGCGGTGTGCCTGCTGCTCACGGCTCTGCGCAACGGGGCGACCTCGCTCCAGGCCGGAGCCCACGGCGCGGCGAACGAGGCGGTGACGCGGGCCAGGGAAGCCTGGGCCAAGGCACTGCTGGAGCGGGGCATCCTGCCGTTCCTGCGGGAGGCTCTCGCCGAGCCGCCCGCGGGCGGTGGCTCACTCGGCGCCGGCCGGGCCGAGGCCACGAGCCGGATGCCCCAGCTCGGCTACAACAGGCCGGGGTTCAGCAGCCCTGACGGTGGCGGCACCGCCACCGGACAGCGCGCCGGCTTCTCCAGTCCGGACTTCTCCAGCCCGGACTTCGGCGGCCCCGAGCGCCGGCCGGACTGACCGTCCGACAGGTACACGAAGGCCGTGACCTCGGCTCGGGGCGCTGTGCACGAAGCCCCGAGCCGCAGTCGTGCGCGCCGGTACGGCCGACGCCTCAGTCGGCGATCGGCAGGTACACGCGGTTGCCCGCCTGCGCGAACTCCTTCGACTTCTGCTCCATGCCCGCCTCGATCTCGGACTGCTCCGACAGGAGCGTGCCGTGCTCGCGGCGGATGTCCTGGGAGATCTTCATCGAGCAGAACTTCGGGCCGCACATCGAGCAGAAGTGCGCGGTCTTCGCGGGCTCCGCGGGCAGTGTCTCGTCGTGGAACTCCCGTGCCGTGTCCGGGTCGAGGGCCAGGTTGAACTGGTCCTCCCAGCGGAACTCGAAGCGGGCGTCGGACAGCGCGTCGTCCCACTCCTGCGCGCCCGGGTGGCCCTTGGCGAGGTCGGCCGCGTGCGCCGCGATCTTGTAGGTGATGACGCCGGTCTTCACGTCGTCCCGGTTCGGCAGGCCCAGGTGCTCCTTGGGCGTGACGTAGCAGAGCATCGCCGTGCCCCACCAGGCGATCATCGCGGCGCCGATCCCGGACGTGATGTGGTCGTAGGCCGGGGCGACATCGGTGGTCAGCGGGCCGAGCGTGTAGAACGGCGCCTCCTCGCAGATCTCCTGCTGAAGGTCGATGTTCTCCTTGATCTTGTGCATCGGGACATGGCCCGGACCCTCGATCATCGTCTGCACGTTGTGCCGCTTGGCGATCGTGTTCAGCTCGCCGAGCGTGCGCAGCTCGGCGAACTGGGCCTCGTCGTTGGCATCCGCGATGGAGCCGGGGCGCAGGCCGTCGCCGAGCGAGTACGTGACGTCGTACGCCGCGAGGATCTCGCACAGCTCCTCGAAGTGCTCGTAGAGGAAGCTCTCCCTGTGGTGCGCGAGGCACCAGGCGGCCATGATCGAGCCGCCGCGCGAGACGATGCCGGTCTTGCGGTTGGCGGTCAGCGGGACGTACGGGAGGCGGACCCCGGCGTGGACCGTCATGTAGTCGACGCCCTGCTCGGCCTGCTCGATCACCGTGTCCTTGTAGATGTCCCAGGTCAGTTCCTCGGCCTTGCCGTCGACCTTTTCGAGAGCCTGGTAGAGGGGCACGGTGCCGATGGGGACGGGGGAGTTGCGCAGTACCCACTCGCGCGTGGTGTGGATGTTGCGGCCGGTGGAGAGGTCCATGACCGTGTCGGCGCCCCACTTGGTCGCCCAGGTCATCTTGTCCACCTCCTCCTCGATGGACGAGGTGACCGCGGAGTTGCCGATGTTGGCGTTGACCTTCACCAGGAACCGCTTGCCGATGATCATCGGCTCGATCTCCGGGTGGTTCACGTTGGCGGGCAGCACCGCGCGGCCGGCCGCGATCTCCTCGCGCACGACCTCGGGCTCGACGTTCTCCCGGAGGGCCACGTACTCCATCTCCGGGGTGATCTCGCCCCGTCGTGCGTACGCGAGTTGGGTCACCGCCTGTCCGTCGCGGCCGCGGCGCGGCTGGCGCGGGCGGCCGGGGAAGACCGCGTCCAGGTTGCGCAGACCGCCGCGCGGCGAGGTGTGCTTGATGCCGTCGTCCTCGGGGCGGACGGGGCGTCCCGCGTACTCCTCGGTGTCACCGCGGGAGATGATCCAGTTCTCGCGGAGGGGTGCGAGGCCCCGGCGGACATCGGTGTCGACGGTCGGATCGGTGTACGGGCCCGAGGTGTCGTAGAGCGTGACCGACCGGCCGTTGGTGAGATGCACCTGACGGACCGGCACATGGAGGTCGGGGCGCGAGCCCTCGATGTACCCCTTGTGCCAGCCGATGGACTTCCCGGCCTCGATCGGGCTGTCGCCCTGGTCGGAGGCAGGCGTGCGTGCGTCCTTGATGCTCATGAGAGCTACTCCCTACGCCGGCATTACCCGGTAACAGGTTCGGCGGTCGACGCAGCCGTCTTCGTCCTGCCTGTTTCACGTGAAACAGGTCCTGCGACGAAGGTCAGCGCCCTCTCAGCCCGGTGCTCCGAGCTCCCGCGTGTGCAAAGGTGCCCCCACGCTAGCGCCCCTTCGGACGCGTTGAACAGAGGGCCCCTGTCGTTCTTGCGATGATCGGTCGGTGACCACCACCCAGCAACCGCCTCCCCCGCCCCAACCGCCCCACGGACACGGCCCGTCCGAGGGAGGCCACGGCCACTCCCACAGCCACGGCCCGGCCGCCCCGGTCTCCAGGCATCTGCGAAAGGTCATCGCAGCGGTCCTGATCCCGTTCTCCGTGGCGGTGGTGGTGGGCCTCGCGGTGCTGTGGCCCGGCGGCGCACCGGCTCACGAGCGCACCGGCGTCGGCTTCGACCGGCAGACGCAGCAGGCCACGGTGGCCAAGGTCGAGAAGGTCTCCTGTGCCTCCGTGAACGCCTCGGGGGACACCCCGACCGGCGACACCTCCACGGCCGAGGGCTCCTCCGCGCAGCAACAGGCCCACGGCACCTGCGAGAACGCGACGATCCGCATCAACACCGGCAAGGACAAGGGCCGTACGTTCACCGAGGTCGTCCAGCCCGACTCGCCGCGGCAGTTGCACGAGGGCCAGAAGGTGATCGTGGCCTACGCGCCGGACGCCCCGGAGAATCTGCAGTACTCGGTCACCGATGTGAACCGCAAGATCCCGATGGTGCTGCTGGCCGGAATCTTCGCCCTCGCCGTGGTGCTGGTCGGTCGCATGCGGGGCGTCATGGCGCTGGTCGCGCTCGCGGTCAGCTTCGGGGTGCTGACGCTCTTCATCCTGCCCGCGATCCTCCAGGGCTCGAATCCCCTGGTGGTGGCGGTCGTCGGGGCCAGCGCCATCATGCTGATCGCGCTCTACATGTGCCACGGTCTGTCGGCGAGGACCTCCGTCGCCGTCCTGGGCACCCTGGTCTCCCTGGTGCTCATCGGTCTGCTGGGCTCGCTGTTCATCGGTTGGGCCGCGCTGACCGGCAACACGGACGACAACACCGGCCTGATCCACGGTCTGTATCCGGACATCGACATGAGCGGCCTGCTGCTGGCGGGCGTCATCATCGGCTCGCTCGGTGTGCTCGACGACGTGACGGTCACCCAGACGTCGGCGGTCTGGGAACTGCACGAGGCCAACCCGTCGATGGGCTGGCGGGGGCTGTACCGCGCGGGCATCCGCATCGGCCGCGACCACATCGCGTCCGTGGTCAACACCCTGGTGCTGGCGTACGCGGGCGCGGCGCTGCCGCTGCTGCTGCTGTTCTCGATCGCGCAGAGCAGCGTGTCGGACGTGGCCAACAGCGAGCTGGTGGCCGAGGAGATCGTCCGCACGCTGGTCGGCTCGATCGGCCTGGTGGCCTCTGTGCCGGTGACGACGGCGCTGGCGGCCCTGGTGGTCTCCGCCGACCGTCCGGGCCCTCAGGCCCCTGCCGGAGCCGCTCCTGCACGCGGTGGCAGAGGCCGACGACGTAAGGCGTGAGCGCGGAACTGCTCGGGTGCACCGCGCTGCTGAAGCGTTACGTCGACGTCGTCGAGGTCGTCGAGATCGTCTGAAGCCGTCGGCACGGGGGAGTCAGCCGGCGCTCTGCTCCTCGGCCAGGATCCGGTCGAGCGCCTCGTCGAGGTCGGCCTCGAAGTCGGCGAGGGCCTGCTCGTGACCGAGAGGCACCAGCTTGTCGGTGCGGTCGAGGAAGGCGATGATCGGCGCGACCCCGGCCCGGAACAGCGCCTGGTCGCTGCCGACCTGGAGCCTGATGTGGACCTCGCCCGGCAGCTCGGTGGTGATCCCGCCGCCCGACAGCTCCACGGGGGAGATCCGCACATCACCGTCGCCGGTCGCGCCGTTGACCCCGTCGACGAGGAGCTCCCGGCCGAACGCCCAGGTCACAGGTGCGTCACCAGGAAGATGGAAGGTCAGCCGCACGGCGTACGGGTCGGTGGACTCGTACCGGAGCTCCACCGGAATACGGAAAGCGAGCTCCTCGGAGACGAGGAAGCTCATCATGACCTCTGCTTGGACTGCTTGTACCGACTCGCGCATCGCCTACCCCGTCAACTTGCCGTCGATTGGCCAGGAATGACCTTCCTGACACTGCTGGCATCTTGCTCAACGTACACGGGGGATTACAAGGAGTGAGTTTTCAGATGCTGATAGAGAAGGCGAGTGTCCCCACCAGCCTGCCGATCTCGCCCTGCAGCCGACGGGTCACGGGAAGCAGTTTCTCGAACTGATGGGAGGGGAGAGAAATGGCCAACGTCGCGGCGGTGGAACCGACGGTGATCGGGAAGGCGGCACAGGCCGTGCCGAGCGCGTACTCCTGACGCTCGACGACGGGTTCCATGCGCTCCAGCGAACGGAGTTTCCGCAGGAGAGCGCGGTCGTCGCGCGGTGAGTACGGGGTGAGGGACGAGACGGGATAGCGGTCCAGATGGTCCCTGCGCGCGCCCTCGTCGAGCTGGGAGAGCAGGCACTGGCCGACGGCGTGGGCATGGCCGGTCTCGCGGAAGTCCGCCCACTCCTCGACGGCCGGACTGGCGGGGGTGTCGGCGACCGCGACGAGCTCGATCTCGCCGTCCCGATAGACCGCGAAGTAGACCGGGACCCCGAGCGTGTCGCGCCAGTGTCCCAAGGCGTCGATGATCATGCTGCGACGTTTCTGCTGCGCTCCGCTGCTGCTCAGCCGCTCGGCCGCGTCACCGAGAACGAAGACGCCCTTCTCCCTGCGCAGGTATCCCTCATGGGTCAGCGTGCGCAGCAGGTGATAGGCCGTGGGCAGGGCGAGCCCCGCCTCCCTCGCGAGCTGCTTGGCGGGCGCCCCCTCATCGTGCGAGGCGACCGCTTCGAGCAGGCGCATGGCTCTCTGGACCGAGCCGATGAGCGTCGTCTGCGAGGTGGCGGGTGCGGGATCAGCCGTGGCCAAGGTGTACCCCCGGTGCGCATGAGTCCCCCGCGTCTCCGGGGCTCATCCAGGGCTCACGGGGGCAAAGCAGTCGGATTCTGGACTTTAGCCCTTGAACACCGCCTGGTCGGGCCCGGAACCGAAACTTCCCCCGGTCGTGCGAACCGGCTCACCGCACGGGAACACGCCCGGCGCTCACCAGTCGCTGCCCCGCGAGGACGAGGAGCCCGTCATGAACCGCCGTACGAGGTAGATCAGTCCGCCGACCAGCGCGGCGAAGATCAGCACCTTGAAGAGCAGCCAGACCACGAAGCCGACGACGCTGGCGATCAGTCCGCCGAACACGACCAGGGCGATGACCGGCACCGCGACCCACTTCACCCACCACGGCATGCCCGCGAATATCTCTCGCATCGCCATCGCTCCTTCTCCGTGTCCCGCGCGGGACTCCTCCGATGCCCGTCGCCGGGACGCTTCTGTCTTCCTGCCATGAATGCTGGCACGCCGGGCCCGCGAACGGGGGCCCGCGAGCCCTTGTCCTCCCCTGACCCGACCCTTAGGGATTCCCGGGGTCGGCGGTCAGCCCTCCGGAGGGTCAGCCCTCGGGATCAGCCCTCGGGAGGGGAGAAGACCACGAGGACCCGCAGATCCTCGCTGATGTGGTGGAACTTGTGGGCGACGCCGGCCGGGACATAGACCACGCTGCCCCGTCCGACCTGCGTGGTCTCCATGCCGACGGTGATCGAGGCGCGGCCGCTGACCACCAGGTAGACCTCGTCCTGCTGGTGCGGCTGCTGCGGATCGTGCTCCCCCGCGTCCAGCGCGTAGAGCCCGACCGACATGTTCCGCTCGCGCAGGAACTGCAGGTACGCGCCGTCGTTGGCGGCGCGCTCCGCCTCCAGTTCATCCAGCCGGAATGCCTTCATCGCCGCTCGCCCGCCCCTGTCCACGTTCCACACCGATCATGTCTGCCACGATCAGACACATGAAGAATTTCGTAGTCAAGACGATCGCCAACGCGGGCGCCCTGGCCGTGGCGGTCTGGGTGCTCGACAAGATCACGTTGACCGGCGACAGCACGCCCAAGAAGGTCGGCACGCTGATCGTCGTCGCGCTCCTCTTCGGCCTGGTCAACTTGCTCGTGAAGCCGATCGTGAAGGTGCTCACCTTCCCGCTCTTCATTCTCACGCTGGGCCTGATCACGTTGATCGTGAACGCCCTGATGCTGCTGCTGACCTCGTGGCTGGCCGGGAAGCTGGACGTCAGCTTCCACGTCGACGGGCTGTGGACCGCGATCCTCGGCGGCCTGATCATCTCGGTCGTCTCCTGGGCGCTGAACCTCGCCCTGCCCGACGAGGACTGAGCCGCCGCCATGACCACCTCACCCTTCCGCGTCTGTTTCGTCTGCACCGGCAACATCTGCCGCTCACCCATGGCCGAGCACGTCTTCCGCCGTCATGTCGAGGAGGCGGGGCTCGACGGCCTCGTCGAGGTCGACAGCGCGGGCACGGACGGCTGGCACGAGGGCGACGGCGCCGACCCGCGCACCGTCAGCGTGCTGGAGGAGGGCGGCTACACCAGCGCGCACACGGCCCGGCGGTTCCACCGCGACTGGTTCGACCGGCTCGATCTGGTGATCGCCCTCGACTCCGGTCATCTGCGGACGCTGCGCGGGCTCGCGCCGACGCCGCGGGACGCCGAGAAGGTGCGGCTGCTGCGTTCCTACGATCCCGCGGCCGACGGTGCCGATGTGCCGGACCCGTACTACGGCTCCATGGACGGCTTCGAGGAGTGCCTGAAGATGGTCGAGGCCGCGAGCGACGGGCTTCTCGACGCCGTGCGTGAGGGCGTGGAGGGGCGGCGGACGGCATGACGGAAACGGGGCGGCCCGAGGAGAGCGGGACCGGTGACGGGACGCGGGCGGTCAGGGCCGGACTTCCCGAGCCGCTGAAGAACGAACCCACGCTCCCCGGGCCGGTGTTCGCCGCACACTTCCATCTGCCCGGCGATGTGTCAGGGCCCTACACGTACGGCCGGGACGAGAATCCGACCTGGACCCATCTCGAACGTGCCATCGGCGAGTTGGAAGCACCGGGGACGTCCGCCGTCCCGTGTCTGGCCTTCGCCTCGGGCATGGCCGCGATCTCCGCCGTCCTCTTCTCGCAGCTGCGCACGGGCGACGCGGTGGTCCTGCCGTCCGACGGCTACCAGGTCTTCCCGCTCGTCCGCGAGCAGCTCACCGCCTACGGCATCGAGGTGCGCACCGCGCCGACCGGCGGGGACGCCCAGCTCGACGTCCTGGACGGGGCGCGGCTGCTGTGGCTGGAGACGCCGTCCAACCCCGGGCTCGACGTCTGCGACATCCGCCGGCTCGCCGCCGCCGCCCACGCGCGCGGGGCGCTGGTGGCCGTCGACAACACCCTCGCCACCCCGCTGGGGCAGCGCCCGCTGGAGCTCGGCGCGGACTTCTCCGTGGCCAGCGCCACCAAGCAGCTCACGGGCCACGGCGACCTGCTGCTCGGTTACGTCGCCTGCGCGGACCCGGAGTCGGCCGCCGCGGTGAAGCGCTGGCGCAAGATCGTCGGGGCGATCCCGGGGCCGATGGAGGCCTGGCTCGCCCACCGGTCGCTGGCCACGCTGGAGCTGCGGGTGGCACGGCAGGACGCCAACGCGCTCGCGGTGGCGCAGGCGCTGCGCGGGCGCGTCACGGGCCTGCGCCATCCCGGGCTGCCCGAGGATCCCTCGCATGCCGTCGCCGCCCGTCAGATGCGGCGCTTCGGCTGTGTCGTCTCCTTCGAACTGCCCACGCGCGCACGGGCCGAGCGCTTCCTCGACGCCCTCGGCCTGGTCGACGAGGCGACGAGCTTCGGTGGCGTCCGGTCGACCGCCGAGCGCCGCGGCCGCTGGGGCGGGGACGCCGTCGCGGACGGCTTCATCCGCTTCTCCGCGGGCGCGGAGAACACCGAGGACCTGGTGGCGGACGTGCTGCGGGCGCTGGCGGAGGCCACGGACCAGGACGGCCGCACCGGCGTCTAGTACCGGGCTACGTAGAACGGACGGTCCGAGCCTCCCCCCTCGTGGCTCGGACCGTCCTCGGTTCTGCGCGCGAAGAACCGCGCAAACAAGGCTAGTTGACTCTGTGTCAGTGTCCAATCACCCTAGCGACAGAAACCTATCGACATATTTATAGTTGAGCGCGGCCCGGGTGCCGGGAGGGAAGGGGTACCGCCATGGATCTCGCCCTGCTGCGCACGTTCGTGACGGTTCACCGAGCCGGGTCGTTCACCCGGGCCGCCGCGCTGCTCGGTCTCTCCCAGCCGGCCGTGACGTCCCAGATACGCACGTTGGAGCGGCAGTTGGGGCGGCCGTTGTTCCTGCGCCAGGCGCGCGGCGTGACGGCCACGACGATCGGCGACGAGCTGGCGCACAAGGCGGCGCCGCATCTCGACGCGCTCGTGGAGATCACGGAGACCGGGCTCGACGAGGAGTCCAGCGTCCGCACCCTGCATCTCGCGGGCCCGCCGGAGTTCACCGCGGAACGCGCTCTTCCCGCACTCACCGCGCTGACCAGGGACGACGGCCAGAGCATCGCCCTTCGGGCCTCGTTCGGCACCGCCGAGGAGACGCTGGAGGGGCTCGCCGCCGGGCATCACGATCTGGCCATCACGACGGCCCGTCCGCGCGGCACACTGCTCACCGCGACTCCGCTCTGCGACGAGGAGCACGTCCTGGTCGCCGCGCCGCGCTGGGCCGCACGGATCGGTTCCGGCCGGCTGCACCGCGACGCGGCGCCCTCGCTGGAGCGGTTCCCGGTGGTCGAGGTGCACGAGTCGCTGCCCCTGGTCACCCGGTACTGGACCGCGGTCTTCGACTCCCGGCCCGCGGTCTCCGGGACGGTCGTCGTCTCCGATCTGCGTGCGGTGCTGTCCTGTGTGATCGCGGGGGCCGGGCTGGCCGTCCTGCCGCGCTATCTGTGCGACCCGGCGCTCGACCGGGGCGAGATCGTCGCCCTGCTGGATCCGCCGGTGCCGCCACTGCGCACGTATTTCCTGGTCGTACGCACCGGCACCTTCGCCCTGCCGCACATCGCGCGGGCGCACGAGTGGCTGCTGCGCGCCGCCGTCGACTGGTCGTGAGGAGGGCGCCAAGCGGTGTCGGATGTTTCACGTGGAACCAACCGGGCCACATTTCTCCCATGACCGTCCGACCCGTGGTCAAGCGCACCGCACGCGCCGTTCTGCTCGACGGCGACGACCTGATCCTGATCAAGCGGACCAAGCCAGGCGTGGATCCGTACTGGCTGACCCCCGGTGGCGGGGTGGAGCCCGAGGACACGACCGTCGTGGACGCCCTGCACCGTGAGGTGCACGAGGAACTCGGCGCCAAGATCATCGATGTGGTGCCCTGCTTCGTGGACACCGTCGAGCACATCGGCGAGGACGGCGGCGCCACCGGCGTGAAGGTCCAGCACTTCTTCGTCTGCCGTCTGGAGTCGATGGACCTCGACCAGCGCCACGGCCCCGAGGTCGACGAGCCGTGCGGCGAGTACGAGATCGTGCGGGTGCCCTTCACCCGCGTCGGCATCGCCTCGGTCCATCTGGTGCCGCTCTCACTGCGGCACTTCCTGGACGGCAACATCGAGGGCGTACGGGCGATGCACGCACCCGACCTGGGCTGACACCGTCGCAGCGCTTCGGTCGTACGGGCGTCAGGTGGCGGCCGCGACCAGGTCCTCGATCGAGTCGTGCCGGATGCGGTCGCCGGGGACGCCGACGGAGCGCAGGGCGTCGACACCGCTGCGGATCATGCCGGGCGGGCCCGACAGATAGGCGTCGTACTCGTTCCAGGGGCCGTACTCGCGCACCGCGTCCGGCAGTTGGAGGTGGGCCTGCCGGTCGACGATCGGCCGGACCGAGAGCCAGTGGTGGCTCTGCTGAAGGCGCAGCATCGTGTCGATGTCGTACAGGTCGTGGTCGGTGCGGGCGCCGTAGAACACCTCGACCGGGCGCCGTCTGCCGTGCTCGGCGACATCCTCCACCAGGGCCTTGATGGGGGCGATGCCGGTGCCGCCGCCCAGGCAGAGCAGGCCGCTGTCGGTGTTGTGGTCGACCGTCATGGAGCCGGCGGGCGGGCCGAGCCGCAGGACGTCGCCGGGGCGGGCGCGGTGCACCAGCGCGTTGGAGACCCAGCCGGCCGGGACCGCCTTCACATGGAAGGAGAGCAGCCCGTCGGAGCGGGGCGCCGACGCGAACGAGTAGTGCCGCCAGATCCGCGGCCACCACGGCGTCTCCAGCGTCGTGTACTGGCCGGCCAGGAACGGGTAGGGCTGGTCCGGCCGCACGGTCACGACAGCGATGTCGGGGGTGCGCAGATCGTGCGAGACGACCTCCGCAAGCCACCAGGCGGGCGCCTTCAGCTCGTCCTCGGCCGCCGCGTCGATCATCACCTGGGAGATCGTCGTGTACGTGCGGACCCAGGCGGCCTCCGCCTCGGGGCTCCAGGTGGTCGTCGCGTACTGGGTGAGCGCCGCGATGAGGCATTCGCCGACGGCCGGGTAGTGCGCGGCGTGGGTGCCGTACTTGCGGTGGCCGCGTCCCAGGTTCTTCAGGTACGGGACGAGCACGAGCTTGTTGTCGACGTGCTCGGCCGCGGTCAGCAGCGCTCTCAGGAGCCGGTCGCGCTGGGTGTCCATCGCGGCGGGAAAGAGCTGGCGCAGCTCCGGGTGGCGCACGAAGAGCAGGGCGTAGAAGTACGAGGTGACCTGGTCGGCGACGGGGCCGACCTCCTCCATCGTGCGACGCACGAGGATCGCCTCCGGGGAGGCGTTGTCGCGGAGCGAGCGCGGGGGGCGGGGCTCCGCGGAAGGGCCGGCAGAAGCAGAGGGGCCGGCAGGCCCGGCAGGTGTGGCCGGGGCCGCGTGCGGCGGCTCACTGTGACTGCGGGGCTCGGGTATTCGGCCCTCGTCCGCCAGCGGCCCGGACGGGTCGGGCGCGGGCCTGCCCACAGGGCGTACGGGGGCGACCCGGCGGTCGGCGGCGTCCTGCCGCTCGGAGCCGCTGGTCTCCGGATCCGGGGTCTTGCGCGGCGTGAACCAGCCGCCCCCGCCGTCCGAACCGGAATCGGCCGACGTAGTGGTCGGAGCGTCCATGCTGTGCCTCGCCTCGAACATCTTTCGGTCGGTCTAGGAACTTCTCTGCTCCTCGGCACTCTCCCGAGCGCTTCGTGAGCGGAAGCCTTGCGGTTTCCCCCGTGTGGTTCGACTAGTCAATGCGGCCCACATTGAACACTGCATTTCGACCTGCTACGGACAAGTAAGGCAAGAATGTGACATTGTCCGCAGTCCCCTCTTCGCAGCTTGCCACCTGAGGTCATTGCACGGAGTGCAAAGCGGAAAGCGCAGGTCTTCGATCTCTCCGTGCGGTTAGGCTGCGTCGGCCTGCGTGTGCCGCGGCCTGCCGCTCCCGCCTCGGCCCGTCCGGTCCGGACAGGAACCGGAGTCGACCCTACCGGCAGCCGACGACGCCACAAGCACCTCCCGTCCTCCGTACCGATTTGCCGGATCTCGCGGTCAATGCAATTCCCTCAATTCCAGGTCGCGCCAGACCAATTCGTACGTCTTCCACAGATCACGTCGGGAGAAGATGTGCGTGAAGCGCTCGACAACACGCAGCCGGTACTCGATCTTCGTTGCGAGAGGGTGCCTGGGGCTTGTTTCACGTGAAACTGCGGCCCGTTCCCGGCGGCCGGACCGGTACCGAGTGCCCCGCGACGTGGCCTAAAGCACCACGTCACTGCGGGCAAAGTGGTGGACGGCACGGGGGCAAGTCCGACAGCCTGACCTGCGTGTCGACACCTTCCCTCTCCGATTTGCCCATTCGCCGCCTCACTCGTGGCGACGTCTCCGCCTGCGCCGATCTCTCCGAGGACCGCGGCTGGCCCCGCGAGGAGCACAAATGGGGCCTGCTGCTGAGCGCCGGCACCGGCTACGGCATCGACGATCCCGACGGGGGACTCGTCAGCGCCTGCGTGGTGACGTCGTACGGGCCCGGTGAGCGGCCCGAACTCGGCGCGATCGGCATGGTCCTGGTCGCCGAACGTCACGCGCGGCAGGGAGTCGGCAGGCGCCTGATGAACTACGTCGTCGAGCAGGCGGGCACGACTCCGCTGACCCTGCACGCGACTCCCTACGGACAGCCGCTGTACGAGGAACTGGGGTTCAAGGTCACCGGCCGGGCCGAGATGGTGCGCGGCCGTTTCACCCAGGGCGGCAGCGTCCCGGGTGTCACCACACGCCCGGCGACCGCCGAGGACCTCTCGGCGATCCTGCGCCTGGACGCCGAGGTGTTCGGCCCCGACCGCACGCATGTCATCACGCGGCTTCCCGCCTTCTCGGACCAGCTGCGCGTGGCGGAGGAGGACGGCCGGCTCATCGGCTACGCGGCGCTCTGGCCCAACATGGACACCCATGTCGTCGGCCCGCTGATCGCCCGTGACACCGAGACCGCGAAGGCTCTCGTCGCCTCGCTCGCGGCGGGCTCGGACCGGCCCCTGCGCACCGACATCGACGTGCGCCACGAAGAGCTGCTGGCGTGGCTGAAGGAGCGTGGCCTCGAAGGCGTCGCGTTCAACGCGGTGATGAACCACGGCGCTCCGGATCTGCCCGGCGACTGGACCCGCCGGTTCGCCCCGCTGACGGTCGCGGCGGGCTGAGACACCAAGAGGACCAGCCCCCAAGAAGCGCCGTCGTGCGGCGACTTGGGGGCTGGTCCTCTTTCTGCGGGAGGAGGGCTCAGGCGAGCGTGCCGACGGCCTCCGTGGCGAACCCGTGGTCCTGCTCGGGGGCGCCGCCGCCGACACCGACGGCGCCGATGAGACGGCCGTCGCGGTGGACCGGCACACCACCGGCGATGAACAGCAGCGGCTGGTCGAGGGCGGTGGACAGGGTGTGGAACGGCCCGTCCGGCTTGACCAGGTCGACGAGGTCGGCGGTGGGCGCGTTCAGCTGGAGCGCCGTGTACGCCTTGCGGGTGCTGGTCTCGCCGGAGATGAGGACGGCGCGGTCGTCGCGGCGGAACGCGAGGAGGTGGCCGCCCGCGTCGAGGACGGTGACGCTGACGGTGACTCCGGCTGCCTCGGCGGCCTTGCGGGCGGCGGAGACGAGCGTCTCGGCGTCCTCGATGGTCAGCGGGGCGACAGCGGTGGGGGTGCTCATGAGGTGATGCTCCTTGCGGGGTGGTGCTGGTGATTGCGGATGCGTGAGAAAACGGTCGGGTCAGACGCGGACCGGCTCGGCGTGCCGCTGTTCGACGGTCCCCACGGCCGGGACCGGGGCGCGCCGCTCCAGGAAGGCCGACAGGATCGCGAGGACGAGGGCGCTCGCCGCGAGGACGGCACCGACCCAGTTGGGGGCGGTGTAGCCGAGCCCGGCGGAGATCACCAGGCCGCCGAGCCAGGCGGAGAGGGCGTTGCCGGCGTTGAAGGCGCCGATGTTGACGGCCGAGGCGAGTGTCGGTGCGCCGGAGGCGTGGTCGAGGACCCGCTTCTGCAGCGGCGGCACCGTCGCGAAGCCGAGCGCGCCGATCAGGGCGATGGTGATCGCGGCCAGGACCTTGTGGTGCGCGGTCACCGTGAACAGGCCGAGGACGAGGGCGAGGGCGCCCAGTGAGACGTAGAGCATCGGCATCAGGGCGCGGTCGGCGAACTTGCCGCCGACGAGGTTGCCGCCGACCATGCCGAGCCCGAAGAGGACGAGCAGCCAGGTCACGGAGCCTTCGGCGAATCCGGCGACGTGGGTCATCATCGGCGTGATGTAGGTGATGGCCGCGAAGACTCCGCCGAAGCCGAGCACGGTCATCGCCATGGCGAGCAGGACCTGCACGTTCTTGAAGGCGGCCACCTCGTGGCGCAGCCGTACGCCCTCCGGCTTGGGCAGGTCGGGTACGAGCTTGGCGATACCGGCGAGGCCGAGGACGCCGAGCGCGGCGACGACCGCGAACGTGACACGCCAGCCGACGGACTGGCCGATGAGGGTGCCGAGCGGGACGCCGACGACGTTGGCCACGGTCAGGCCCGTGAACATCATGGCGATCGCGCCGGCCTTCTTGGCCGGGGCCACCAGTTCGGCGGCGACGACCGAGCCGATGCCGAAGAACGCGCCGTGGGCGAGCGAGGCGACAACGCGGCCGATCAGCATGACGGCGAAGACGGGCGCGACGGCGGAGAGCAGGTTGCCGACGATGAAGAAGCCCATCAGCACCATCAGCATCCGCTTGCGCGGGACACGGGTGCCCAGGACGGTCATCAGCGGGGCGCCGAGCATGACGCCCAGGGCGTAGCCGGTCACCAGGAAGCCTGCCGTGGGGATGGAGACGCCGAAGTCACCCGCGACCTGTGGGAGGAGTCCCATGATCACGAATTCCGTGGTTCCGATCCCGAAGGCCCCGATCGCGAGAGCCAGAAGCGCGAGAGGCATGGGGTTCACCTTCCCAGATTGTTGCGGGTGCGCTTAACGAGACCTCACAATAATTGCAGGCGCTGGTTAATTGCAAACGCGGGCAATCTCGGTGCATCGACTACCCTGGTACGCATCCACTCCGGGACGGAGGATCCACGAGCCATGACCGCCACAGACCCCGCACTCACCGCCCTCTCCCAGGGCTGGTGCGCCCTCTCCCTGCTGCACGGAAGGATCGAGGCGCACATCGAGCGCGCTCTCCAGGCCGGACACGACCTGAGCGTGCGCGAGTACTCGCTGCTCGACGTCCTGAGCCGCCAGCACGACGGCGAGGGCGGGCATCTCCAGATGAAGCAGGTCGCCGACGCCGTGGTCCTCAGCCAGAGCGCGACGACCCGTCTGGTGACCCGCCTCGAGGACCGCGGTCTGCTCCAGCGCTATCTGTGCCCCACCGACCGGCGCGGGATCTACACCAACGTCTCCGAGACAGGCCTGAAGCTCCTGGAGGAGGCCCGCCCGACCAACCAGACGGCCCTCCGCGAGGCCCTCGACACCGCGGCCGAGGACCCGGAGCTCGCCCCGCTGGTCAGGGCCGTCGAGGAACTGCGCGTGCCCGCGTAACCCTGCGGTGCGCCTCGCAGCACGGCCTAGGCTGCGGGCATGGGAGATCTTGAGATAAGAGCGGCCGAGGTCGAGGACGTACCGGCGATCGTCGCGATGCTGGCGGACGATCCGCTCGGCGCGCAGCGGGAGTCGCCGGACGACCTCGCCCCGTACCTCGCCGCACACGCCCGGCTGGCGGCCGATCCGAACCAGCACCTGGTCGTGGCCGTTCGCGAGGGCCGGGTCATCGGCACCCTGCAGCTCACCGTCGTCCCCGGACTCTCCCGCAAGGGCGCCGTCCGCTCGATCATCGAGGCCGTACGCATCCACGTGGACGAGCGGGGCGGCGGGCTCGGCACCCGGCTCATCGCCTGGGCCGTCGACGAATCCCGGCGCCAGGGCTGCCAGTTGGTGCAGCTGACCTCGGACGCCACCCGCACCGACGCCCACCGCTTCTACGAGCGCCTCGGCTTTTCGGCGTCCCACGTGGGGTTCAAGCTGCAGCTGTGACAGAGGCTGCTTCGGTGGGGGCCGTTTCCTGTACGGGGCCCGTTTCACGTGAAACGGGCCCCCACGGCACTCAGCCCGGAATCCCCCGCCACCCCTCCGGGTCCACTCCGCCGGGCACCGGCGCATCCACGTCGTACGGCTGCCGCGTGAAGACGAACGACCCGAGGTCCAGGTGGCTCACCGACCCGTCGGGCCGCCGCACCGCCCGCAACTGCTCCCCCGCGTAATAGCCGTCGAGGCCGGTCCAGGTGCCGTCGCCGTTGGCCCGGAACCGGGAACGCCGTCCCCCGCCGGCCACCGGCCCCAGCACGACAGCGCCGTCCGCCGCCAGACGCAGCGCCACGATCTGCGTGCCCCAGTACCAGGGGCCAGCCAGCTCCAGCACCGCCGGATCGACCTCGGGCAGTGGACGCCACGGCTCGGGGATGCGCGGCTCGGCGTCGGCGACGAGGCCCAGGAGTTCGGCCGCCACGGTCCCCGAGGGCAATCTGGTCGTGCAGTTCGCCAGGACGACCGCCGCGAGCCCCTCCTCCTCGCTCAGCCACAGGCCCGCCACGAACCCGGGCAGCGATCCGGTGTGCCCGGCCAGAATCCGGCCCGAGCTGCGCACCACCTGCATGCCGAGGCCGTACGACGTCTCCCAGTCACCGGGCAGCGTCGGCGCGGCCGGGGTGCGCATCTCCCGTACGGAGTCCGCGCTCAGCACCCGGTCGTCGCCCGTGGTGAGGAAGCCCGCGAAGACCGCCAGGTCCCTTGCCGTGGACCAGAGTTGCCCGGCCGGTGCCATCAGGCCGAGGTCCTCGCTCGGCTCCGGCAGCAGCACATCGGCGTAGGGGTGCACGGCCCAGCCACCGGCATGCGGCATCTGCGGCCGGACGCCGGTCCGGGTCAGCCCGAGCGGTTCGAGGATCTCGCTCCGCAGGGCCTCCTCCCAGGTGACTCCGCGCACCGCCTCCACCAGGGAACCCAGCAGCGTGTAGCCGGGGTTGGAGTAGTGGTGCCGACGCCCGACGGGGTGCCGGAAAGGCCGCTCGCCGAGGACATCGGCGAGGGTCGGCCGCAGCGCGGCGGACGACCGCTCCCACCACTCGCCCGGCGTCTCGGCCGCCAGCCCACCGGTGTGCGCGAGGAGTTCGGCGACGGTGACGTCCCCGGCGCCGGTCCCGGGCAGGTGCTTCTCCAGCGGATCACTCAGATCGAGCAGCCCCTCGTCGCGCAGCCGCAGCACCAGGACAGCCGTGAACGTCTTCGTGATCGAACCGATCCGGTACTGCACGTGCTCATCGGGCCCGTGCCCGTCCACCGAGGTACGCGACCCGGCCCACACCACCTCACCGTCCCGGGCCACCGCGGCGACGAGAGAGGGCGCGCGTCCCTCGCTCTGCGCGACCGCGATGCGGTGCAGGAGACTACGGCGCGTACTGGGCAACAACTCTTCTGATGACGTCATCCGCCCAGTCCACCGTGGGGGTCCGCCCACGTCGAGCCGTTTTCACCAGGGGCAGATCAGTGCAGGCGGGTCGTCATCACGTCTGCGCCATGTCCACGAAGCGCGAGTAGTGGCCCTGGAAGGCGACCGTGATCGTCGCCGTCGGACCGTTACGGTGCTTGCCGACGATGATGTCGGCCTCGCCCGCGCGCGGTGACTCCTTCTCGTAGGCATCCTCGCGGTGCAGCAGGATGACCATGTCGGCGTCCTGCTCGATGGAGCCGGATTCACGCAGGTCGGAGACCATCGGCTTCTTGTCGGTGCGCTGCTCGGGGCCACGGTTCAGCTGCGAGAGCGCGATCACCGGGACCTCCAGCTCCTTGGCCAGCAGCTTCAGGTTTCGGGACATGTCCGAGACCTCCTGCTGACGGCTCTCGGAGCGCTTGGAGCCACCGGCCTGCATCAGCTGCAGATAGTCGATGATCACGAGCCGGATGTCGTTGCGCTGCTTCAGGCGGCGGCACTTGGCGCGGATCTCCATCATCGACAGGTTCGGGGAGTCGTCGATGTAGAGCGGCGCGGCCGAGACCTCGGGCATCCGGCGCGCGAGCCGCGTCCAGTCCTCGTCGGTCATCGTGCCGGACCGCATGTGGTGCAGAGCCACGCGCGCCTCGGCCGATAGCAGACGCATCGCGATCTCGTTGCGCCCCATTTCGAGGGAGAAGATGACGCTGGGCAGGTTGTTCTTGATGGACGCCGCCCGCGCGAAGTCCAGGGCGAGCGTGGACTTACCCATGGCGGGACGGGCCGCGATGACGATCATCTGGCCCGGGTGCAGACCGTTGGTGAGCGAGTCGAAGTCGGTGAAACCGGTCGGCACACCGGTCATCTCGCCGCTGCGCGAGCCGATCGCCTCGATCTCGTCGAGGGCGCCCTCCATGATGTCGCCGAGCGGGAGGTAGTCCTCGCTGGTGCGCTGCTCGGTGACGGCGTAGATCTCCGCCTGCGCCTTGTTGACGATCTCGTCGACGTCGTCGTCGGCCGCGTATCCCATCTGCGTGATCCGCGTGCCCGCCTCGACGAGCCGGCGCAGCACGGCCCGCTCGTGCACGATCTCCGCGTAGTACTCGGCGTTCGCAGCCGTCGGGACCGTCTGGACGAGGGTGTGCAGATACGATGCGCCGCCGACCTTGTTGATCTCGCCGCGCTTGGTCAGCTCGGCGGCGATGGTGATCGGGTCGGCCGGCTCGCCCTTGGCGTAGACGTCGAGGATCGCCTGAAAGATCGTTTCGTGGGCGGGCTTGTAGAAGTCGGCGCCCTTGAGGACCTCGACGACGTCGGCGATCGCGTCCTTGGACAGCAGCATGCCGCCGAGCACGGACTGCTCGGCGTCGAGATCCTGCGGCGGTACGCGCTCGAACGTGGCGGGACCGTCGTCCCAGCCGCTGTCCTCCCGGCCCCGCTCGTGCTGGTCACCCTGGCGACCGCCGTTGCGCCGCGGCCGGGACGGGGGCAGGCGATCGCTGGGACCGCTGTCGGCCCAGGGGTCGTCCAACGGCTCGGAGATACTCACCGGGCCACCTCCTCCCGTCCGCCGAGCGGACCTCGCCGTGCCCTTCATTCCTACGGCACGACACTGACAAATAAAGAGGCCCGACTCCGGTTCTGACGCGTCGGATATGTGCAGGTTTCCGAGGTCGGCGGAGACAGTGGGCGCCGCTCCACCGTAGGCGCGTCTGCACCGTCAGCCAATCTGGTTATCCACAGGCTCTGTGGAAGACGGCGCTCTCCCTGTGGAGAACTGGGGAAAACCTGTGCACGACCCGGTGGACAGGCCTGTGAACAAGCCCTCAGCCATTCCCACGCACCCCACCTGACCTGCTCATATCCCGTCCACCGGCTGTGCAGGAGAAAAACTTTCCCAGTCGGCCCAAGATCTGTGCGAGAGACGTTCCACACGCTCCGCAAGCCCGCCCGAAGTAAGGGTCTCAATGCCATTGCATCTCTTACCTGTGGAAGATTAGATTGGTGCCCATGACACAGGCTCCCGTGACGCCCAAGGGCGACAGACGCCGGCACGACCGAGAGATCGTGGCTCTGGCCGTTCCCGCCTTCGGCGCGCTCGTCGCGGAGCCCCTTTTCCTCATGGCCGACAGCGCCATCGTCGGTCACCTCGGCACCTCCCAGCTGGCAGGGCTCGCCGTCGCCTCGGCGCTGCTGACGACCGCGGTCAGCGTCTTCGTCTTCCTCGCCTACGCCACCACCGCGGCGGTGGCCCGTCGGGTCGGCGCGGGCGACACCCGGGCCGCGATCCAGCAGGGCATGGACGGCATCTGGCTCGCACTGCTCCTGGGAGCCGCCGTCGTCGCGGTCGTCCTGCCCACCGCGCCGGGCCTGGTCAGCCTGTTCGGCGCATCGGACACCGCCGCACCGTACGCGACTACGTATCTGCGCATCTCCACCCTCGGCATCCCCGCGATGCTCGTGGTCCTGGCCGCCACCGGTGTCCTGCGCGGTCTCCAGAACACCAAGACTCCGCTGTACGTGGCCGTGGCCGGCTTCGTGGCCAACGGCGTGCTCAACGTCGCGCTGGTCTACGGCGCCGGACTCGGCATCGCGGGCTCCGCCTGGGGCACCGTCATCGCCCAGTTCGGCATGGCCGCGATCTATCTGATCGTGGTCGTCCGCGGTGCCCGCCGCCACGGCGCCTCGCTCCGCCCGGACCTGGCGGGCATCCGCGCCTGTGCCCAGGCAGGAACCCCGCTCCTCGTCCGCACCCTCGCTCTCCGCGCGGTCCTCATGATCGCAACGGCCGTCGCGGCCCGCCTCGGTGACGCGGACGTCGCCGCCCACCAGATCATCCTGTCCCTCTGGAGCCTGCTGGCCTTCGCCCTCGACGCCATCGCCATCGCAGGTCAGGCCATCATCGGCCGCTATCTCGGGGCCGACGACGCCGAAGGGGCCCGTGATGTCTGCCGCCGCATGGTGCAGTGGGGCATCGCGGCCGGAGTCGTCCTCGGCGTACTGGTCGTCGTCACGCGCCCGCTCTTCGTCCCGCTGTTCACGAGCGACCAGGTCGTTCAGGACGCGGCCCTGCCCGCCCTCATCGTGGTCGCGCTGTCCCAGCCGATCTGCGGCATCGTCTTCGTACTCGACGGAGTCCTGATGGGCGCCGGCGACGGCCCGTACCTGGCCTGGGCCATGCTGGTCACCCTGGCGGTCTTCACTCCGGTCGCGCTCTTGGTCCCGGCCCTGGGCGGAGGGCTCACGGCGGTCTGGGGAGCGATGACGCTGATGATGGCGGTCCGGATGGCGACGCTCTGGATGCGCTACCGCTCCGGACGCTGGGCCGTCACCGGCGCGACGCGCTGACCACGGCGGCCGTCCGGTATCGCCGTTTCACGTGAAACGGGACGCGTGAAACGGCGAAACGGACTCACCGGGGCCGCCACCACATGCCTGCCACGACATGCGTATGGGGCCGCACCCCGAAGGATGCGGCCCCACATCTCGCTTCAGCGCTGCTCAGGGCAGTGCTCAGGCAGAGACGACCTCGACGTTGACCTTGACGGACACCTCGGGGTGCAGACGCACGGTCGCCTCGTGGGCGCCCAGCGTCTTGATCGGCGAGCCCAGCTCGACACGGCGCTTGTCGACCTTCGGGCCACCCGCGGTCTCGATCGCCGAAGCGACGTCGGCCTGGGTGACGGAGCCGAAGAGACGACCGGCGTCGCCGGAGCGGACGGCCAGACGGACCTTGACGGCCTCGAGCTTGGCCTTGACCTCGTTGGCCTGCTCGATCGTCGCGATCTCGTGGATCTTGCGGGCGCGGCGGATCTGCGCCACGTCCTGCTCGCCACCCTTGGTCCAGCGGATCGCGAAACCACGCGGGACCAGGTAGTTGCGGGCGTACCCGTCCTTGACGTCGACGACGTCGCCGGCGGTGCCGAGGCCAGAGACCTCGTGGGTCAGGATGATCTTCATTGTTCGGTCACCCTTCCCTTATCGCGCGGTGGACGTGTAGGGCAGCAGCGCCATCTCACGGCTGTTCTTGACGGCCGTGGCGACGTCACGCTGGTGCTGCGTGCAGTTGCCGGTCACGCGGCGGGCACGGATCTTGCCGCGGTCGGAAATGAACTTCCGCAGCATGTTCGTGTCCTTGTAGTCCACGTACGTGACCTTGTCCTTGCAGAAAGCGCAGACCTTCTTCTTAGGCTTGCGCACAGGCGGCTTCGCCATGGTGTTTCTCCTGTGTGATCAAGAAGTGTGGGTGCGAGCCCGGCCCCGAGGGGCGCGTCCCTAGAAGGGGGGCTCGTCCGAGTAGCCGCCGCCGGAGCCGCCGGAGCTTCCGCCCCAGCCGCCCCCGCCGCCGCCCTGCTGGCCGCCGCCGGAGGGCGAACCGGTCGCCCAGGGGTCGTCGGCGGGAGCACCGCCGCCGCCACCCTGCTGCTGACCGCCGCCGGAGCCACCGCCCCAGCCGCCGCCCTGCTGGCCGCCGCCACCGCCGCCGCCGTAACCGCCCTGGCCACCGCGACCGCCACCGCCACTGGTCTTGGTGACCTTGGCCGTGGCGCTGCGCAGACTGGCGCCGACCTCGTCGACGTCCAGCTCGTAGACCGTGCGCTTGACGCCCTCACGGTCCTCGTAGGACCGCTGCTTCAGCCGGCCCTGCACGATGACGCGCATGCCTCGCTGGAGCGACTCCGCGACGTTCTCCGCCGCCTGACGCCAGACCGAGCAGGTCAGGAACAGGCTCTCGCCGTCCTTCCACTCATTGGTCTGCCGGTCGAAGGTGCGGGGAGTGGACGCGACACGGAACTTCGCGACCGCCGCACCGGAGGGGGTGAAGCGCAGCTCGGGGTCGTCGACAAGATTGCCGACGACCGTGATGACGGTCTCGCCTGCCATGGGGTACCTCTCGGCGGGTTTGCTGCGGACTGCTTGCTGCTACTCGAATCCCGAGTGGCTGAACCGGGAGGTTCAGTGGGTCTCGGGGCGGAGGACCTTGGTCCGGAGGACCGACTCGTTCAGGTTCATCTGGCGGTCGAGCTCCTTGACGATCGCGGGCTCAGCCTGCAGATCGATGACCGAGTAGATGCCCTCGGGCTTCTTCTTGATCTCGTACGAGAGACGACGACGGCCCCAGGTGTCGACCTTCTCGACCTTTCCGTTGCCCTCACGGACGACGGAGAGGAAGTTCTCGATCAGGGGGGCGACAGCGCGCTCCTCCAGATCGGGGTCGAGGATGACCATCACCTCGTAGTGACGCATGTGGAACCCACCTCCTTTGGACTCAGCGGCCACGGTCGTTCCGTGGCAGGAGGGTTGTTATGCGTGAGCAACGGTATCGGCCACCACTGACAATCGGCCCTCCGAAGGAGAACCGGGCAGTTCAATGCCGGATCAGTGGGTACCCGTCCCGTGCCGGGACGTGGGCAGACACCGATGCAGACGGTACAGACTACCCGCACCCCGGCTTCCGGTTGAAATCCGACAGCGATCGACCGCAGTCTGTACACATCGGGTGTGTACGGCGCTACGATGCGCCGCCTTCCGCAGGAGGTGCCCTATGGCACAAGCAATGCGACCCAACAGCACGAGCGCCGGCTCTCTTCTGGCCAGCGACGGCAAGGCCCATCCCCTCCCCGACACCCTCCTCTACGTGACCGCGGTGCTCGGCATCCTCGCCCTCGTCACGTCGATCTGGAGCAACCTCCATCTCCTCAGCTCCTGGGCCGGACTCGTCGGGATCTTCACCGGGGCCTACGGCCAGTACGTCTCGGAGACCACGCGCGAGCGGTTCGGCCTGATCCTGGGCCTGGGGGCCTCGGCCGTCGGCTTCTTCATCGGCATGGCCCACGGAGGCCTGTTCGGCGGGGTCCTCGGCTGAGCCGGGCCGTCCGCGGAGACTTACTCCGACACAGCCATTCGGGGCGCTCACGGGGCACAGTAGGCTTCGGCGCGAGAGCCGGAGCCCCTGTATCCATGGGGACACACCAGCCCGAGGAGCGCCCCGAATGAGCCTGACCCTGAGGACCATCAGCCGAGAGCAGCATCTGGCCTACATCCAGAGCCTGCCGTCGGCGAGCCACATGCAGGTCCCGGCATGGGCCGACGTGAAGGCTGAATGGCGCTCGGAGAACCTGGGCTGGTTCGACGAGAAGACCGGCGAGATGGTCGGCGCGGGCCTCGTCCTGTACCGCCAGCTGCCCAAGATCAAGCGCTACCTCGCGTACCTGCCCGAGGGCCCGGTCATCAACTGGTACGCCCCGAACCTGGAGGAGTGGCTGCGCCCGATGCTGGCGCACCTCAAGCAGCAGGGCGCCTTCTCCGTGAAGATGGGCCCGCCGGTGATCATCCGACGCTGGGAGGCCCCCTCCATCAAGAAGGGCATCCAGGACCCCGATGTGAAGCGCCTGCGCGACATCGAGGCCGACTTCATCGAGCCCCGCGCCTTCGAGGTGGCCGACAAGCTGCGCCGCATGGGCTGGCAGCAGGGCGAGGACGGCGGCGCCGGCTTCGGCGACGTGCAGCCGCGGTACGTGTACCAGGTGCCGCTGGCCAACCGCTCCCTGGAAGAGGTCCACAAGAACTTCAACCAGCTGTGGCGCCGCAACATCAAGAAGGCCGAGAAGGCCGGTGTCGAGGTCGTCCAGGGCGGCTACCAGGACCTCGCCGAGTGGCAGCGCCTGTACGAGATCACCGCCGAGCGCGACCACTTCCGGCCGCGCCCGCTGTCGTACTTCCAGCGCATGTGGACGGCCCTCAACTCCGAGGACCCCAACCGCATGCGCCTGTACTTCGCCCGGCACAACGGGGTGAACCTGTCGGCCGCGACGATGCTCGTCGTCGGCGGGCACGTCTGGTACTCCTACGGCGCCTCGGACAACATCGGCCGCGAGGTCCGGCCCTCGAACGCGATGCAGTGGCGGATGCTGCGCGACTCCTACGCGCTCGGTGCCACCGTCTACGACCTGCGCGGCATCTCCGACTCGCTCGACGAGACCGACCACCTCTTCGGCCTGATCCAGTTCAAGGTCGGTACGGGTGGCCAGGCCGCCGAGTACCTCGGCGAGTGGGACTTCCCGCTCAACAAGCTGCTCCACAAGGCGCTCGACATCTACATGTCGCGGCGCTGACCGGCGGCCGGAAACGGCCCCGCAGGATCCGGCACGGCACTTCGCGCTCTGTTTGCCCGGCGGACCCGGCACAATTCATGTAGCTCCAAAGTCTCTTCATACCTCTGCTACACCGCAGCCACGAGAAAGGTTCCGGGACCGGCCATGGCGCTCACGCTCTACGTCGACACCGCGCGCTGGCGGGCACACCACAAGCACGTGCTCGAGCAGTTTCCGGGGCTCGTCCCCGTGTGCAAGGGCAACGGCTACGGCTTCGGCCACGAACGGCTTGCGGAGGAGGCCACGCGCCTCGGCTCCGACATCCTCGCCGTGGGGACCACCTACGAAGCCGCCCGGATCAAGGACTGGTTCAGCGGTGACCTGTTGGTCCTGACCCCGTTCCGGCGCGGCGAAGAACCGGTTCCGCTGCCCGACCGTGTCATCCGCTCCGTCTCCTCCGTCGACGGCGTGCACGGCCTCGTCGGCGCCCGCGTCGTCATCGAGGTCATGTCCTCGATGAAGCGGCACGGCGTGACCGAGCAGGACCTGCCCCAGCTCTCACACGCCATCCAGGACGTACGCCTGGAGGGCTTCGCCATCCACCTGCCGCTGGACCGCACCGACGGCTCGGACGCCGTCGAGGAAGTCATCGGCTGGATGGACCGGCTGCGCGCGGCCCGGCTGCCGCTGCACACCATGTTCGTCAGCCACCTCAAGGCCGAGGAGCTGGCCCGCCTGCAGCAGCAGTTCCCGCAGACCCGCTTCCGCGCTCGTATCGGCACGCGGCTGTGGCTGGGCGACCACGAGGCCACCGAGTACCGCGGCGCCGTCCTGGACGTCACGCGCGTCGCGAAGGGCGACCGGTTCGGCTATCGCCAGCAGAAGGCGGCCTCGGACGGCTGGCTGGTGGTCGTGGCCGGCGGAACGTCGCACGGTGTGGGTCTGGAGGCCCCGAAGGCGCTGCACGGCGTCATGCCGCGCGCCAAGGGCGTCGCCCGCGCCGGCCTGGCGACGGTGAACCGCAACCTCGCGCCGTACGTCTGGTCGGGCAAGCAGCGCTGGTTCGCCGAGCCGCCGCACATGCAGGTGTCGATCCTGTTCGTGCCGTCGGACGCGGCCGAGCCGAAGGTCGGCGAGGAACTGGTGGCCCATCTGCGGCACACCACCACCCAGTTCGACCGGATCGTGGACCGCTGAGGCGGACCGGCACACGACGGACAGAGGGCGGGGCGGGCACTTGTGAAGTGCCCGCCCCGCCCTCTGTCCGTCCGTCGTCCGGTCAGTGTGAACCGTCGGGGCTCTTGCCCCAGTCCACCGACGCGGGCGGCTGCTCCCAGTCGTGGGCGGCGTGCCGCGGGGGATGGGCCGCGTAGCCGAGGACGAAGACGTCCTCCGCTCCGTCCAGCACCCCGCCCGAGGGGTCGTCGTCCCCGGAGCGCCGCACCACGTCCCGCTCGGGCAGCCAGATGTCCCGCACGATGACGGCGCACAGGTACAGCGTGCCCAGCAGGTGCACGGCGATGGCCAGCTGGTAGCCCTCGGTGGGCAGGCCCTGGTGCTTGTCGCCGCTGGTCGTGTAGGCCAGGTACAACCAGATGCCCAGGAAGTACGCGACCTCGCACGCCTGCCAGATCAGGAAGTCCCGCCACTTGGGCCGGGCCAGGGCGGCGAGCGGGATCAGCCACAGTACGTACTGCGGCGAGTAGACCTTGTTGGTGAGGATGAAGGCCGCGACCACCAGGAAGGCGAGCTGCGCGAAGCGCGGCCGTCGCGGGGCGGTGAGCGTCAGGGCCGCGACGGCGAGGCAGGACACCACCATCAGGGCCGTGGCCAGCGTGTTGACGACGTCCGTGTCGAGCGGCGTGTCCATGTGCTGGGAGAGGATCAGCCAGAAGGAGCCGAAGTCGACACCGCGTTCCTGGCTGAACGTGTAGAACTTCGACCAGCCCTCGGGCGCGAGGATCATCACCGGCAGGTTCACGACCAGCCACGAGACGACCGCGCCCAGCGTCGCGATCCCGAAGTCCCGCCACTTGCCCGCCCGCCAGCACAGCACGAGCAGCGGGCCGAGCAGCAGGAAGGGGTAGAGCTTGGCGGCGGTGGCGAGCCCGAGCAGGATGCCGAACGCGAGGGCGCGGCCGCGCGACCACATCAGCATCGCGGCCGCTGTGAGGGCCACTGCGAAGAGATCCCAGTTGATGGTGGCGGTCAGCGCGAAAGCGGGCGCCAGAGCGACCAGGAGGCCGTCCCAGGGCCTCCTGCGGTGGGTCCTGGCGACACACACGGCGATGACCGCCGCGCAGATCATCAGCATCCCGGCATTGACCATCCAGTACACCTGCTCCTGGTGCTGGATGGTGCCGCCGCCGGGGGTCAGCCAGGCGGCGACCTCCATGAACACACCGGTGAGGACCGGGTATTCGAGGTAGTCCATGTCGCCGGGCAGCTTGTCGAAGTACGGCACGAGACCGTCGGCGAAGCCGCGCCCCTGGTAGAGGTGCGGAATGTCCGAGTAGCAGGCGTGCGTGTACTGGGAGCTCGCGCCGTAGAACCAGGCGCCGTCGTAGCAGGGGAACTTCTGCACCATGCCGAGCGCGAACATGCCGAGCATGACGAGCGCGATGACACGTACAGGGGTCCACCAGGAGCCGCCGAGCAGCCCGCGCCGCCCGAAGGGTCCACCGATGAACTCGCTGCCGGCCGCGGCGACCTCGTCCTCTCTGGTCGGCCGTACGAGGTCCGGCTGCTGCGGGTTCACACGCGTCGTCTCTGCACTGGGCATGCCGCACATCCTGCCGTACGCGGCTGAGAACGGGGCGAGGGCCGCCGCACCCGATCGGTGCGACGGCCCTCGACTGTCCTCAACCACACACTGTTTCACGTGAAACACGCTGTGTGACAAGAATGGTGGCTAGCCGGTTCCTCCGAAGAGGCTCCCGCCGTTCTGGTTGCCTCTCGTGTCTCCTGGAGTCTCGGAGGTCGACGGCGACGACGATGCTCCGCCGTCGGCGCCACCGTCCGTCGTCCCACCGGTGTCGTTGCAGTCCCAGTCCGTCCACTTGTTGCACGTCTCGCTGGGGGACGGCGACGGATCGGCGGAAGTCTCGCTCGGCGTCGGGGAGGCCGGGGCCGAGGAGGACGGAGGCGTGCTGACCGTCGGGGTCGGAGTCGGGCTCGCGGTCTCGCCGACGATCTTGCCGATGGGCTCGGGAGCCGGGAAGGTCTCGTACTTCTGGCCCTGCATGGCCTGGGCCATGTAGTCGTGCCAGATCTCCGCCGGGAACGACGCACCGTGGATCTTGTCCTGACCACCCGTTCCGTACATCTCGAGGAACTTGCGGTTCTTGGACTTCTCGTTGTCGTCCATCCGGTACATCGTGATCGCGGTGGACAGCTGCTTGGTGTAGCCCACGAACCAGGCGGACTTGTTGCCGTCGGTGGTACCGGTCTTGCCGGCCACGTCACGGCCCGGCAGCTGTGCGGCCGTACCCGTGCCCTTGTCGACGACCGTCTTGAGGACGTCGGTCACGTTGTTCGCGATGTTCGCGTCGAAGGCCGACTCGGTCTTCTTCTCGTGCCGGTAGATGCGGTCGCCCTCGTGGTAGACCTCCGTCACCGAGTACGGATCGTTCTGCTGGCCGCTGGCCGCGAACGTGCCGTAGGCGCCGGCCATACGGATCGCGCTGGGGTCCGAGGTACCCAGGGAGAAGGAAGGGTAGTTGGCGCTGGCGAAGCTGTTCTCCAGAAGGCCCGCGCGCAGCGCGGACTGCTTCACCTTGTCCAGGCCGACGTCCATGCCCAGCTGCACATAGGCGGAGTTCACGGACTCCCGCATCGCCTCACGCAGGTCGATCTGGTAGGTGGGAGGGTTCAAGGAGTCGCCGCCGTCGTTGGTCTGCAGCCACTCCTTGCCTTCCTTGTCCTTCCAGACCGTGCCGTCGAAGTTCTGGATCTTCAGCTTGTTCTTGCCGCTGTAGAGACTCTTCGGCGAGACGATGGTGCGCGCGCTGTCGGGCTGCTCTGCCGCAAGGTCCGGGTTCCGCACGCCCCACTTGAAGGCGGCCGCCAGAACGAAGGGCTTGAAGGTCGAGCCGACCTGGGCACCCGTCACATCAGCGTTGTTGGTGAAGTGCTTCGTGGCGTCGGCACCGCCGTAGATGGCCTTGATCGCACCGTCCTCGGGGGAGACCGAGGCACCGCCGAACTGGACGTACTTGTCCTTCTCGCGCTGGTCCGGCTTGATGCTCTCCTTGCGGACCTTCTTCACCGCGGCCTCGAGCTGCTTCACCTTCGTTTTGTCGAAGGTGGTGTGGATCTCGTAGCCGCCTCGCTGGAGGGCGTTGGCGGTGACCTTGCCCCCGCTGTTGTTGATGACGTAGGCCTTGGCGAGGTCGACGAGGTAGCCGACCTGGCCGCTCAGCTGGGCGTTGGAGCGCGGGCTCTTCAGCTCGGGGAAGCCCTTTTTGATGAACGTGGCACGCTCGGACGCGGACAGCCGACCGTCCTTCACCTCTTCGCCGAGGATCCAGCTCCAGCGTGCCTTGGCGCGTTCCGTGTTCTTCTCGCGAGTCGCGTTGATCGGGTCGATCTCGGGGGATCCCGCGGGGTCGTAATAGGTCGCGCCCTTGAGCACGGACGCGAGGAAAGCCGTCTGGCTGGCGTTCAATTCAGAGGCGTTCTCGCCGAAGTACGCGCGCGACGCCGCCTGGATCCCGTAGGCACCGCGCCCGTAGTACGCCGTGTTGAGATAGCCGGCCATGACCGTCTTCTTGCCGACCGTCCGGCCGACCTTGATGGAGACGAACAGCTCCTTGAGCTTTCGGGAGACCGTCTGCGACTGGTCGTTGAGCATCGCGTTCTTGACGTACTGCTGGGTGATCGTCGAGCCACCCTGCGTCTGACCGCCCTTGGCCATGTTGGCCACGGCACGGGCGATACCCATCGGGTCGATGCCCTTGTCGGTCTCGAAGGTCTTGTTCTCCGCCGACATGACGGCGTAGCGCATGGACTTCGGGATGTCCTCGTAGTTGATGATCTGCCGGTTGGTCTCACCACCGGTCGCGACCATCTGGGTCCCGTCGGACCAGTAGTAGACGTTGTTCTGGGCCTTGGCCGTGTCGGCGACCGTCGGGGTGTCGACCAGCGCGTAGGCGATGCCCGCGGCCGCCATCATGCTTCCGAGGAAGCCCACGCAGGCGCCCGTCACGAGCCGCCAGGACGGCATCCAGCGACGCCAGCCGTCCTTGTTGGCGCGCGGGTAGTCGATGAACCTCTTCTTCTCCGGGCCACCGGAGCCGCGGCCTCTGCCGCGCCCGGGACCGCTCGGCCCGCCGGGACCGCCGCCGCCACGACGGCCACCGCCACCGGATCCGCCGCGGCCACCGCCCTCGGGGGCTCTGCGCCTTCCTCCGCCACTGCGCTGGGCCGCACGGCGCGCTTCGGCGCGGCCGCCCCAGGGACGATCTTCGGTCCCGCCCTCGGACGGCCCCGATGACATCGGGGCGTCATAGGAACCGGACGGTGAACCGGTGGAGCCGCGCGGTGCCGCGCGGCGGCCCGACTGTGCTCCGGACGCTCCGCGACGGGCCGCGGCACGCCCGCCGCCCTGCGGCGGCGGCGATTTGCGACGGTGCTCGCTCATCGAACGACTACTCCTCGGGCAGGCGCGTCTGGCGCGCCTGGACGACGGCTGGTTTCCGGTCCCCCCGACGTACGGATGCGCACCTTCCGGCGCTCACCCGTACTGCACCCGGGACGACGACGCCCTCAGGCGTCACTCGGTTCCCGGTGGTCTGCATGGCGGACAGACTACGCACCGTCAAAACCCACCTAGGGCCGAAGTTCACCCCAAATCAGGCAAGTTACTTCGTGCGAATCGGTGATGTGACGCCGTTCACCGTGATCCCTCTTGTCGGAGTCGCAGGGTCGTTCTATCGTCGAGATGTATCGAGCCGATACATCAGCACGACATAAAGAGTCGATACATGGGCCCGCGACAGTGAGGAGGCGACGATGAGCCGACGTTCCGGCATCCTCGAATTCGCCGTACTCGGACTGCTTCGCGAGTCCCCGATGCACGGCTATGAGCTGCGCAAACGACTCAATACGTCGCTGGGGGTCTTCCGTGCCTTCAGTTACGGGACGCTGTATCCCTGCCTCAAGACGCTGGTCGCCAACGGCTGGTTGATCGAGGAATCGGGTCCTGGTCCCGCCGACGCCCATGCCGCACCACTCGCAGGGCGTCGCGCCAAGATCGTCTATCGGTTGACGGCGGAAGGTAAGGAGCACTTCGAGGACCTGCTCGCGCAGACCGGCCCCGATGCATACGAGGACGAGACCTTCGCCGCGCGATTCGCCTTCTTCGGGCAGACGTCACGCGATGTGCGGATGAGAGTCCTCGAGGGCCGTCGCAGTCGGCTGGAGGAGCGCCTCGAGAAGATGCGCCTCTCCTTCGCCCGCACGCGGGAGCGCCTGGACGACTACACGCTTGAGCTGCAGCGGCACGGCATGGAGTCCGTGGAGCGCGAAGTGCGCTGGCTGAACGAGCTCATCGAGAGCGAGCGCGCGGGACGCGACCAGCGACGGTCGGGCCCGGAGAGCGCAGCTCAGCAGGACACATCTGGAGAGACGGGCGGCCTGCCCCGGCACCGGGACAGCACCCGGCCGGATCCGTCCGATGACACCGCCATGTGAAGTCCGCTCAGGACTTCACCAGTACACACAGGGAGCAACCGGAATGGGTTCGGTTCGCGTAGCCATCGTCGGCGTGGGCAACTGCGCCGCCTCGCTGGTGCAGGGCGTCGAGTTCTACAAGGACGCTGACCCGGAGACCAAGGTCCCCGGCCTCATGCACGTCCAGTTCGGCGACTACCACGTCGGTGACGTCGAGTTCGTCGCCGCGTTCGACGTCGACGCGAAGAAGGTCGGCCTCGACCTCTCCGACGCCATCGGCGCCTCCGAGAACAACACCATCAAGATCTGCGACGTCCCGAACTCGGGCGTCCAGGTCCAGCGTGGCCACACGCTCGACGGTCTGGGCAAGTACTACCGCGAGACGATCGAGGAGTCCGCCGAGGCCCCGGTCGACGTCGTCCAGATCCTCAAGGACAAGCAGGTCGACGTTCTCGTCTGCTACCTGCCCGTCGGTTCCGAGGACGCTGCGAAGTTCTACGCGCAGTGCGCCATCGACGCCAAGGTCGCGTTCGTCAACGCTCTTCCGGTCTTCATCGCCGGCACCAAGGAGTGGGCGGACAAGTTCACCGAGGCGGGCGTCCCGATCGTCGGCGACGACATCAAGTCGCAGGTCGGCGCCACCATCACGCACCGCGTGATGGCGAAGCTGTTCGAGGACCGCGGTGTCCGTCTTGAGCGCACCATGCAGCTCAACGTCGGCGGCAACATGGACTTCAAGAACATGCTGGAGCGCGACCGCCTCGAGTCGAAGAAGATCTCGAAGACGCAGGCCGTCACCTCGCAGATCCGTGACCGTGAGCTGGGCGAGAAGAACGTCCACATCGGCCCGTCCGACTACGTCGCGTGGCTCGACGACCGCAAGTGGGCGTACGTCCGCCTCGAGGGTCGCGCCTTCGGTGAGGTCCCGCTGAACCTGGAGTACAAGCTCGAGGTCTGGGACTCCCCGAACTCCGCGGGTGTCATCATCGACGCCCTGCGCGCCGCGAAGATCGCCAAGGACCGCGGCATCGGTGGCCCGATCCTCTCCGCGTCCTCGTACTTCATGAAGTCCCCGCCGGTGCAGTACTTCGACGACGAGGCCTACAGCAACGTCGAGAAGTTCATCAAGGGCGAGGTCGAGCGCTGAGCGCCGACTTCTCCTGACGGCCGGCCCGGATGTTTCACGTGAAACCGTGAGGCATTCGTCGCCCGAGGCTGGTGAGGCCCCTGGATCGCACTCTCGTGCGCCGGGGGCCTTCCTCGTATGTGAGGCTGTGCCCCATGGCTGTCGTCCGTGACCTGCGTGTCCTGCTGTGTCTGCGTGACTTCCGGGGCCTGCTCACCCTGCGGCTGCTGTCCCAGGGGGCCGACGGCGTCTACCAGGTCGCGCTCGCCACCTACGTGGTGTTCTCCCCGGAGAAGCAGACCTCCCCGGCGGCGATCGCCTCCGCCATGGCCGTCCTGTTGCTGCCCTACTCGCTCGTGGGACCGTTCGCGGGCGTCCTGCTGGACCGCTGGCGCCGCAGGCAGGTCTTCCTCTACGGCAATCTCCTCCGCGTCGTGCTCGCCTCCGCGACGGCCGCCCTCATGCTGAGCCACGCGCCCGACTGGCTCTTCTACGCCTCCGCGCTCTGCGTCACCGCGGTCAACCGATTCGTTCTGTCGGGCCTTTCGGCCGCTCTCCCGCGCGTGGTCGACGCCGACCGCCTCGTCGTCGCCAACTCGCTCTCCCCGACCGCGGGGACGCTCGCCGCGACCGTGGGCGGCGGTCTGGCGTTCGTGGTGCGTATCGCCGCCTCGGACTCGGATGCGGCCGTCGTGCTGCTCGGCGCCTTCCTCTACCTCTGCGCGGCCCTCGCCTCGTTGCGCATGAACGTAGAACTGCTCGGACCGGACCCCGAGCTGGTGCGGCCACGCCTCGCCTCCGCGCTGTCCGGCGCGGCGCAGGACCTCGTCTCCGGCGTACGGCACCTCGCCTCCCGCCCGGCCGCCGCGCGCGCTCTGGCCGCGATGACAGCGATGCGGTTCTGCTACGGCGCCCTGCTCGTCATGGTGCTGATGCTGTGCCGGTACGCGTGGTCGTCCACGGACGCGCAGGGACTGGCCCTGCTCGGTACGGCGGTGGGGATCTCGGGGGCCGGGTTCTTCGTCGCCGCCGTCATCACTCCGGCCGCCGCAGGACGCTTCGGACCGGCAGGCTGGATGGCGATCTGCGCTGCCGTCGCCGCCGTCCTGGAGCTCGCCCTGGGGCTCCCCTTCGAGCCGGGCCCGACCATGGTCGCCGCCTTCGTCCTGGGGCTGTCCACGCAGGGCGCCAAGATCGCCACCGACACCGTCGTCCAGTCGTCCGTCGACGACGGCTTCCGGGGCCGGATCTTCTCCGTCTACGACGTCCTGTTCAACGCGTCGTTCGTCGGCGCGGCCGGAGTGGCGGCGCTGATGCTGCCGCCGGACGGGCGCTCGGTTCCCCTCGTGGTCCTGGTGGCGTCGGTCTACGCCGCCGTTGCGCTGACGATGCGCCGTCACCGTCGTTTCACGTGAAACAACGCCACCCCTTCAACGACTCTGGGCTCTGTTTCACGTGAAACAGAGCCCAGAGGTCAACGAAGAGCGCGTCAGTCCTGCGCCTGGTCCGCCCACCACTCCTTGAGCGCCGCGACCGCCGCGTCGTGCTCCATCGGCCCGTTCTCCAGACGCAGTTCGAGCAGGAACTTGTAGGCCTGACCGATCACCGGCCCCGGAGAAACGCCCAGCGTCTCCATGATCTGGTTGCCGTCGAGGTCCGGGCGGATCGAGTCCAGCTCCTCCTGCTCCTGGAGACGCTCGATGCGCTCCTCCAGACCGTCGTAGGCCCGCGAGAGCGTGTTCGCCTTGCGCTTGTTGCGGGTCGTGCAGTCGGAGCGGGTCAGCTTGTGCAGCCGCCCCAGGAGCGGTCCGGCATCGCGTACGTAGCGGCGTACGGCCGAGTCCGTCCACTCACCGGTGCCGTAGCCGTGGAAGCGCAGATGCAGCTCCACGAGGCGGGAGACGTCCTTCACCAGCTCGTTGGAGTACTTGAGCGCGGTCATGCGCTTCTTCGTCATCTTGGCGCCGACCACCTCGTGGTGGTGGAAGGAGACCCGGCCGTCGTTCTCGAAGCGGCGCGTGCGGGGCTTGCCGATGTCGTGCAGCAGGGCCGCGAGGCGCAGCGTCAGATCCGGGCCGTCGGTCTCCAGCGCCATCGCCTGCTCCAGGACGATCAGCGTGTGGTCGTAGACGTCCTTGTGCCGGTGGTGCTCGTCGCGCTCCAGACGCAGGGCGGGCAGCTCGGGCAGGACGCGCTCGGCCAGACCGGTGTCGACGAGCAGGGTGAGGCCCTTGCGCGGGTGCGCCGAGAGGATCAGCTTGTTCAGCTCGTCCCGGACCCGCTCGGCGGAGACGATCTCGATCCGGTCGGCCATCGCCGTCATCGCGGCGACGACCTCCGGGGCCACCTCGAAGTCGAGCTGCGCGGCGAACCGGGCCGCACGCATCATCCGCAGCGGATCGTCGGAGAAGGAGTCCTCGGGGGTGCCCGGCGTGCGCAGGATCCGCTCGGCCAGGTCCTTCAGACCGCCGTGCGGGTCGATGAAGTCCTTCTCCGGGAGCGCGACGGCCATCGCGTTCACGGTGAAGTCCCGGCGGACGAGATCTTCCTCGATCGAGTCGCCGTACGACACCTCGGGCTTGCGGGAGGTGCGGTCGTACGCCTCGGAGCGGTACGTCGTGACCTCGACCTGGAAGCTCTGGTCCTCACCGTCGACCCGGGCGTCCTTCTGGCAGCCGACGGTGCCGAAGGCGATCCCGACCTCCCAGACCGCGTCGGCCCACGGCCGGACGATCTTGAGTACGTCCTCGGGGCGCGCGTCGGTGGTGAAGTCCAGGTCGTTGCCGAGCCGGCCGAGCAGTGCGTCCCGGACCGAACCGCCGACCAGGGCGAGAGAGAACCCGGCCTCCTGGAATCTGCGGGCGAGATCGTCTGCGACAGGCGAGACACGCAGCAATTCGCTGACCGCGCGGTGCTGCACCTGGCTCAGGGCACTGGGGTTGTCTTCATTGGCGTTCGGCACAACAGGACAGGGTACGTGCCTCTCACCACCCGGGCCGAACCGTTAGCCGGGGCCGCGGCGTCCTCATGATTGCGGCCCCCTACCCTGGCTGCACGATCTTGCGGGGCGGACCCAGGCACTCAAGCCCAGCCCTGCTCGTTACGATGCGTGGACACATCTGCGACCACTGACGACGACGAGGGACGGACGAGCGCGTGGCCGAGGCGGCAGACTACCCAGGGATGAATCCCTCACCTGCCCGCCGACTGCTGCGGCGCACAGGAGCTCTGCTCGCCGCGGCGCCGCTCCTCGCGGCGCCCGCACTGCTCGTCGGCACCGCACCCGCGCAGGCCGACGCCCCTGCCGCCGCGAGCGCGGCGGCGACCGGCACGAGCACGGTCGACGTGGCGGTGAACGAGCTGTCGCCGAGCGCACCGGTCTCCGGCGACACCCTGACCATCAAGGGCAAGGTCACCAACAAGGGCAGGCAGGCCGTCACCGACGCGCACATCGGCCTGCGGGTCGGCACGTCGTACACCGGGCGCTCGTCGTTGGACCAGGCGGCGAAGAACGGGACGGGCGGCTCCCCGGACGGCTCCGAGGTCCCGGGCAAGTACGCGAAGAAGTTCGCGAAGCTGGAGCCCGGGGTCACCCAGGACTTCACGCTGTCCGTGCCCGTGAAGGCGCTGAACCTGGGCGCCGACGGCGTCTACCAGATCAGCGCCGCCCTCATGGGGCAGACCGCGGCGGCCCCGTACCAGCAGACGCTCGGCATCCAGCGGACGTTCCTGCCGTGGCAGCCCGACGCCGCCGGCACCAGGACGAGGACCACGGTCCTGTGGCCGCTGATCTCCGAGACCGGCCTCACCGCCGAGACGGGGACGAACGAGACGCAGACCGCGGTCTTCGGCAACGACGACCTCGCCAAGGAGATCGCCCCGGGCGGCCGCCTCCAGCAGATGCTGGCGCTCGGCAGCGCGCTGGACGTCACCTGGGTGATCGACCCCGATCTGCTCGCCTCGGTCGACGCCATGACGGAGGCGTACAAGGTCAAGGGAGCGGACGGCAAGCTCACCTCGGGCAGGCAGCAGGGTGTGGCCAACGAGTGGCTGAAGGACCTCCAAGCGGCGGTGCAGGACCAGAAGGTGGTCACGCTGCCGTTCGCCGACCCCGATCTGGCCTCGCTGGCCCACAGCGGCACGAAGGTCACCGGCTCGCTGAGCCACCTCAAGGACGCCACGGACGCCGCCGTGCGGGCCGTGGACACGATCCTCCACGTGACGCCGGACGCCTCCTACGCGTGGCCCGTCGAGGGCGCCGTGGACCGGGACATCGTCAAGGTCGCCACCTCCGCCGGCGCCAACAAGATCATCGCGCGCAGCGACAGCTTCGGTGAGTCCGAGAAACTCTCGTACACGCCGTCCGCGGCCCGGCCCATCGGCGGCGGCACCACAGCGGTGGTCGCCGACGCTCGCCTGTCGACCGCCTTCCAGGGCGACCTGACGAGCGCCGAGCACTCCACGCTCGCCGTCCAGGAGTTCCTCGCCCAGAGCCTGATGCTCGACCGGCAGACGGACCGTCAGCGCACCGCCGTGATCGCCCCGCAGCGCACGCCCACGGCAAGCCAGGCCCAGACGATGGCCAAGGCCGTGGCGGTGCTCCAGGGCGGCACCTGGACGCAGTCGCAGAGCCTGTCCGCGACCGCCTCGGCGAAGCCCGACCCGGGCGCGACGACCACTGTGCCGTCCTCACGCGCGTACCCCTCGAAGCTCCGCAAGCAGGAGCTGCCGCAGTCGGCCTTCGAGCAGATCCAGGCCACCCAGCGCGAGCTGGAGAACTTCAAGGTCGTCCTGACCGACGAATCCCGCGTGGTGACGCCGTTCGGGCGGGCCGTGGACCGGGAGATGTCCACGTCCTGGCGCGGCAGGACGGCGGCCTCCGACGGCTTCCGCACCGGCGTCTCGGAGTATCTGTCCGGCCTCACCGACCAGGTGTCGCTGATCGACAAGTCCGAGGTGAAGCTCTCCGGGCGCAGCGCGACCATCCCGGTGTCCGTGCAGAACAACCTGTGGCAGGACGTCGACCACCTCAAGCTGCGGCTCACGTCCGACAACGGCACCCGTCTGAAGATCGGTGACGGCGCCTCCCAGGAGCAGGAGGTGACGATCACCAGTGGCCACAGCCAGTCCGTGAAGTTCACCACCACGGCCAAGGCCACCGGCCCGGTCTGGGTCTACGCCCAGCTCCTCACCGAGGACAACCAGCCCTACGGCAAGCAGATCGCCTTCCAGGTCGACGTCACCGAGGTCACGCCGACCGTGATGCTCGTCATCGCCGGCGGCGTCCTGCTGCTGGTCCTGGCCGGGTTCCGCATGTACACCCATCGCAAGCGCGCCGCGGTCGAGAAGGCCGGGGAGCCGGACGAGCCGGGTACGGACGGCACGGACGACGGCCCGCGGGACGATGCGGAACCGGCCGCGCAGGCGGAGCCCGAGGACGAGGCGGCATCCCCCGCACGGGCCGACGTCCCGCAGCAGCCGAGTGACCCGGTGGCTGACACCGCTTCCGAAAGCACGGCCCCGTCGAGCACGGGTGAGAGAGTGGACCGTTGAGCGATGTCGTGGCCGGTGGGCCGGGGACGATGAGGTGGGGTAACCATGAACGCGCCGTACGACGGTGAGCGTGGCCAGGGCTCGGGCGGCTCTGCCTCGGGCGACGGCCGACCGTACGCCGGCTCCCACGGTGCCGGCGGGCAGGTCCCGCCGCCCCAGCCGGCCCCTGACGCGTATCCGCAGGACGCGTACCTCCAGGACGCCTACGACCAGGATCCGTACCGCGGCCAGGACCTGACCGCGCAGGACCCGGTCGGCGAGGCGCTGTACGACCGTGCCGCGCACCCGCCGCCGCCCCCGGGCACGTACCAGGCGCAGCCGCCGCTCTACGCCCAGCCCGCGAACCAGTACCAGCCCGACCCGCGCGTGTGGGCGCAGACGCCCGCGCCTGAGCCGGAGGGCCCCACGCAGTACCTGCCGTACGGCGACGACGCGCGGACCACGCAGTTCGTGGGCGTCGACGACCTGGTGACGCAGGCGAGCGAGGAGCGGCACGAGCCGGACGCCTTCGCGCACCTCTTCCGTGACCAGCAGCCCGGCTACAGCGGTGGTGGCCGTCCGCCGGTCCCGCAGCCGGTCGACGATCCGACCCAGGTCCTCGGCCAGGCCGCGGTGCCCGCCGCGCCGCCCGCCGCCGCGCCCGCACCCGCGGCCCCCAAGAAGGGCGGCCGCGCCTCCAGCCTCATGAAGTCGAGCGCGGTGATGGCGGCGGGCACGCTCGTCTCCCGCCTCACCGGCTTCGTCCGCACCATGGTGATCACCGCGGCGCTCGGCGCCGGACTGCTCGGTGACACCTGGACCGTCGCGTACACGCTGCCGACGATGATCTACATCCTGACCGTCGGCGGCGGCCTCAACTCGGTGTTCGTACCGCAGCTGGTGCGCGCCATGAAGGACGACGAGGACGGCGGCGAGGCCTTCGCCAACCGGCTGCTCACCCTGGTGATGGTGGTGCTCGCCGTCATCACGGCGATCGTCGTCTTCGCGGCGCCACTCCTGATCCACCTGATGTCGAACCCGGTGGCCAGCGACCCGGACGCCGACCGCGTGGGCATCGCCTTCGCCCGCTACTGCCTGCCCACGATCTTCTTCATGGGCGTGCACGTGGTCATGGGCCAGATCCTCAACGCCCGCGGGAAGTTCGGCGCGATGATGTGGACCCCGGTCCTCAACAACATCGTCATGATCTTCACGTTCGGCATGTTCCTGTGGGTCTACGGTCCCTGGTCGCAGACGGGCATGAAGGTCGGCACCATCCCCGACGAGGCCGTCACCCTCCTGGGCATCGGCACCCTGCTGGGCCTGGTCGTCCAGTCGCTGGCGATGATCCCGTACCTGCGCGAGACCGGCTTCCGCTTCCGGCTCCGGTTCGACTGGAAGGGCCACGGCCTCGGCAAGGCCGTCAAGCTCGCCAAGTGGACCGTGCTGTTCGTCCTCGCCAACCAGGCGGGCGTCGTCGTCGTCACCCAGCTCGCCACCGCGGCCGGCAAGGCATCCCCCGTGGACGGCACCGGCATCATGGGCTACTCCAACGCCCAGCTGATCTGGGGCATGCCGCAGGCGATCATCACCGTCTCGGTCATGGCCGCGATGCTGCCGCGCATCTCGCGCTCCGCCCACGACGGCGACTCGGGCGCGGTCCGCGACGACATCTCCTCCGGCCTGCGCACCTCGGCCGTGGCGATCGTCCCCGTCGCGTTCATGTTCGTGGCGCTCGGCATCCCGATGTGCACCCTGCTCTTCGGCTCCAGCGGCATCGAGTCCGCCCAGTCCATGGGCTACATCCTCATGGCGTTCGGACTCGGGCTGATCCCGTACTCCGTGCAGTACGTCGTCCTGCGCGGCTTCTACGCGTACGAGGACACCCGCACCCCCTTCTACAACACGGTGATCGTCGCCGCGGTCAACGCCGCCGCCTCGGCCCTCTGCTACGTGATCCTGCCCGCCCGCTGGGCCGTCGTCGGCATGGCCCTCTCGTACGGTCTCGCGTACGCGATCGGCGTCGGTGTCGCATGGCGGCGGCTGCGCAAGCGGCTCGGCGGCGACCTGGACGGTGCGAACGTCGTTCGTACGTACGCGCGGCTCTGCCTGGCGTCCGTACCCGCTACGGTCATCAGCGGCGGAATCGGGTACGCGCTCACCAAGGCCCTCGGCCACGGCGTGTTCGGCTCGATCGCCGCGCTGCTCGTGGGCTGCGTGGCGCTGCTCGGTGTCTTCTACGTGGCAGCCCGCAAGATGCGAATCGAAGAACTGAATTCACTGGTCGGAATGGTCCGTGGCCGTCTTGGTCGCTGACTCGGCCCGAAGTGCGCACAACCATCGGTGGCCACTGCGTGTCGTGCATAGCGCCGGACTGTGGGCACAATTGGCTTTGGCGTCGCAGTGAGTGCAACGGATGGGGAGGCAGGAACGACGGTGGCGGAACGGAGCACGGCTGCCGTCGACGTGGCCGACAACGGCGGGGACGAACCGCTGACCGCCAAGGCGGACAAGGCGGAGCGAGCCACGGCCGACGGTGTGGTCGACAGCGGGAAGCGGGACAGCACGGCGTCCGGGACGCCGGCGGACACCGCGGAGACGGGCACGCACGTGAGCCCCGGTAAGACATCACCTCCCGAGCTGCACAGCGGGCACAAGCTCGCGAGGCGCTATCGGCTTGAAGAGTGCGTCACACGTCTGGACGGTTTCAGCAGCTGGCGCGCGGTGGACGAGAAGCTGCGCCGCGCCGTCGGCGTGCACCTGCTGCCCGCCGACCATCCCCGGGCGCGCTCGGTGCTGGCCGCGGCCCGCTCGTCGGCGCTGCTCGGCGATCCCCGCTTCGTCCAGGTCCTGGACGCGGTCGAGGAGAACGATCTCGTCTACGTCGTCCACGAGTGGCTGCCCGACGCCACCGAGCTGACCGCGCTGCTCGCGGTGGGCTCGCTGGAGGCGCACGACGCGTACGACATGGTCACGCAGGTCTCGCACGCCATGGCCGCCGCGCACCGCGAGGGCCTGGCCCATCTGCGGCTCACGCCGAGCGCCGTGCTGCGCACGTCGACGGGCCAGTGGCGCATCCGCGGCCTCGCGGTGAACGCCGCGCTGCGCGGGATCACCTCCGACACCCCGCAGCGCACCGACGCCGAGGCGATCGGCGCGCTCCTGTACGCCTCGCTGACGCAGCGGTGGCCGTACGAGAACGACGCCTACGGCCTGGCCGGGCTGCCCAAGGACGTCGGGCTCATCGCACCGGACCAGGTGCGGGCCGGCGTCCACCGCGGTCTCGCCGAGCTCGCCATGCGCGCCCTCGCCAACGACGGGGCCACCGCGTCCCGTCAGGAGCCTCCGTGCACCACGCCGGAGGAGCTGGTGAAGGCCATCGGCGAGATGCCCAAGATCCGCCCGCCGGAGCCCGCGTTCACCGCGCCGCCGGAGTACCAGCGGACCACCTATCAGCAGGGCTCCTACGGCCGTCCTGCCGTGCCCGGCGCCACCCAGATCATCCCCACGCCTCCGCCCCCGTTGCAGAGCCGCACCGGCAAGGCCCTCAAGTGGGCCGTCTCGGCGCTGCTGATCGCCGCCCTGGGTCTCGGCAGCTGGCAGCTCGCGGACGCCCTCATGGACCACGGGAACTCCAGCGGCACGGAGGACACCCACACCACGGACGACGGCGGCAAGGACGACAAGAAGATCGCCAAGCCGATCAGCATCGCGGGCGCCAAGGAGTTCGTCGCCTCGGGCGACGCCCAGGCACCGCAGGACGTCGACAAGACGTACGACGACGACAGTGCCTCCTACTGGCGTACCTTCGCCTTCAAGGACGGCCCCGAGATGGTCATAAAGCCGGGTGTCGGCATCGTCTACGACCTCGGTTCCGCCAAGAACGTCTCTGCCGCGTCGATAAAGTTCCGCTACGCCGGTGACCACACCACGGTCTCGCTGTACGCGTCGAGCTCGCTCACCCCGTCCTCGGTGGACGGTCTGCAGCGGATCGGCCCCAAGACCGACACGACGAACACGTCGGCGAGCATCAAGGCCGACAAGCCGGTGAAGACGCGGTACGTGCTCGTATGGCTGACCGCGCTGCCCAAGGCGGGCCAGGATGGGTACAGCGGCGCCGGCTACAAGCAGGGCATCACGAATGTGAAGTTCACCGGCTGACGCACCGGGGCTCGACGGAGCCCACCACGGGGAGGGGGTTCGGCAGTGGACGACGCCTACGGCGGAGCGAGCGATCAGGACCTCCTCGCCCGCCACGTCGCGGGGGACCAGGACGCCTTCGGCGAGATAGTGCGACGGCACCGGGACCGCTTGTGGGCGGTGGCCCTGCGGACGCTGGGGGACCGCGAGGAGGCCGCCGACGCGGTGCAGGACGCGCTTGTCTCCGCCTACCGCGCCGCGCACACCTTCCGCGGGCAGTCCGCCGTCACGACCTGGCTGCACCGCATCACCGTCAACGCGTGCTTGGACCGGGCCCGCAAGGCGGCCTCCCGCAGAACCTCGCCGATGGACGACACCGAGCGCCTCGAACAGCTTCTGGAGCCCCAGGAGTCCGCGGACGCGCCCGTGGAGCGTGACGATCTGCACCGCGAGCTCCTGGGCGCCCTGGGGTCCCTTCCGGCCGATCAGCGGGCGGTGCTCGTTCTCGTCGACATGCAGGGCTATCCGGTGGCCGAGGCCGCCAGAATCCTCGATGTCCCCACAGGCACCGTGAAGAGCCGCTGTGCCCGTGGCCGAGCCCGGCTGCTTCCTCTTCTCGCGCACCTGCGGACGGAGAGCGGGCCGGAGAAAACCGACGGCGACGGCGACGCCGGCAAGAACCCGCCCCCTGGAAGGAACCGACCGCGGGGGACATCCGTCCCACCCGCAGCGGGACCTCGGGACGAGGCCGGACCACATGACTCGACTGCGGTGAAGGGCGGAGGTGGGCGAGCGTGACATCCACGACCGACACCGCGGAGCACCCTGAGGTCACCGAGATCTCCGATCTTGCCGAGGGGCTTCTGCCGCCGTCCCGCAGCTCCGACATCCGGCGGCACCTCGACGGCTGTGTCCTGTGCGCCGATGTCTACTCCTCGCTGGAGGAGATCCGCGGCCTGCTCGGCACGCTTCCCGACGCACCCCGTATGCCCGAGGACGTCGCCACACGCATCGATGCCGCCCTCGCCGCGGAAGCCCTCCTGGACGTCGTCGCGTACGAGGACGGGGAGAGCGACGAGAGCCGTGAGCGTGAAACGGCTCCTGTTTCACGTGAAACATCGGCCGAGCGTTCCGGTCCCGCACCGCGTCCCGCGGACCGGCCCTCCGGTCACGCCCCCTCCGCCACCGGACCGGGTCGCAGGTCGCGCGTCACCCGGCGCCGCACCGGCGCCGCCATCGGAGCCGTCCTCACAGCCGCCGCCATCGGTACGGGGGTCTTGCTCGCGCAGAGCGGCGGCGACACCTCGACCGTGAGCAAGACGCCGCCCAGCGCCAGTCAGAGCGCGTCGAGCTTCGCCAAGGCCAACCTGGAGTCGAAGGTCTCGGAGCTGCTGCACGAGGGAGACCCGACGACGCTCGGAACCGAGGGCACCAGTCCCAGGCCGTCTCTGAAGAACCCCGAAATCCCGAAGGCCGCGATGACTCCACCGGCCTGCGTCCAGCGCGGTACCCATCGCAACGAGGACCCGCTCGGGTTCAAGCAGGGCACGTACGAGGGGAAAGCCGTCTACCTCCTCGTGCTGCCCCACAGGAGCGATCCGGCGCACCGCGTCACGGCGTTCATCGTCGACGCGTCCTGCGCGGCGAAGAACTCCCCCGCAGCGGGCGAGCTGCTGTACACCCACTCATACAAGCGCGGCTGAACAGCATCCGAAGACGGTCCGGGCGTGCGCCCGGACACGTCGGGAATGCATGCCCCGTAGGATCCGTTGGGTGGGGTGAGAGTCCTGAGAAGAGGCTCCCCCGGCAGTACGCAGCAGTCCCGCAGAGACGAGGAATCAAGCCGTGAGTGACGTCCGTAACGTGATCATCATCGGCTCCGGGCCCGCCGGCTACACGGCGGCGCTCTACACCGCGCGCGCGTCGCTGAAGCCGCTGGTGTTCGAGGGCGCCGTCACCGCCGGTGGCGCCCTGATGAACACCACCGAGGTGGAGAACTTCCCGGGCTTCCAGGACGGCATCATGGGCCCCGAGCTCATGGACAACATGCGCGGCCAGGCCGAGCGCTTCGGCGCCGAGCTCATCCCCGACGATGTCGTGGCCGTCGACCTCAGCGGTGAGATCAAGACCGTGACCGATACCTCGGGCACCGTGCACCGTGCGAAGGCCGTCATCGTCACCACCGGCTCCCAGCACCGCAAGCTCGGCCTGCCGAACGAGGACGCGCTGTCCGGCCGTGGCGTCTCCTGGTGCGCGACCTGTGACGGCTTCTTCTTCAAGGACCAGGACATCGCCGTGATCGGCGGCGGCGACACCGCGATGGAGGAGGCCACCTTCCTCTCGCGCTTCGCCAAGTCCGTGACGATCGTGCACCGCCGTGACACCCTGCGCGCCTCCAAGGCGATGCAGGAGCGCGCCTTCGCCGACCCGAAGATCAAGTTCGTCTGGGACAGCGAGGTCGCGGAGATCAAGGGCGACCCGAAGCTCGCCGGTCTGACGCTGCGCAACCTGAAGACGGGCGAGACGTCCGAGCTGCCGGTGACGGGTCTGTTCATCGCGATCGGCCACGACCCGCGGACGGAGCTCTTCAAGGGCCAGCTCGAACTGGACGACGAGGGCTACCTGAAGGTCCAGGCGCCGTCGACGCGCACGAACCTGACCGGTGTCTTCGGCGCCGGTGACGTCGTGGACCACACCTACCGTCAGGCGATCACGGCGGCCGGCACCGGCTGCTCCGCCGCTCTCGACGCCGAGCGCTTCCTGGCCGCTCTCGCCGACGGCGAGGCCGCCGAGCCGGAGAAGACCCCGACCGCCACCGTCTGACCCCTGACTTCCCCCTCTCGCACCCCCCATAGAAAAGAGGAGCCCGCTGTGGCCGGCAACCTGAAGAACGTGACGGACGCCTCCTTCGACGAGGACGTCCTGAAGAGCGACAAGCCCGTCCTGGTCGACTTCTGGGCCGCCTGGTGCGGTCCGTGCCGCCAGATCGCCCCGTCGCTCGAGGCGATCGCGGCCGAGTACGGCGACAAGATCGAGATCGTCAAGCTCAACATCGACGAGAACCCGGGCACGGCCGCCAAGTACGGCGTCATGTCGATCCCGACCCTGAACGTCTACCAGGGTGGCGAGGTCGCCAAGACCATCGTCGGCGCCAAGCCGAAGGCCGCCATCGTGCGCGACCTCGAGGACTTCATCGCCGAGTAGTTCTCTGTTTCACGTGAAACATGAACGGGCCGACCCGCAAGGGTCGGCCCGTTCGACGCTCCGGTTCCGCAGAAGGGATCTCACAGCGGACGGAGCGCGGGTTCCTTCTGTACCGCTCCGAGAAGCCGGTCCAGCGCCATCTCCACGTCCTCTTTCCACGACAGCGTCGTCCGCAGTTCAAGCCTCAGCCGCGGGTACGAGGGATGCGGACGGACGGTCTTGAAGCCGACGGCCAGGAGATGGTCGGCGGGGAGCAGACAGGACGGCTCTTTCCACTGCGCGTCGCCGAAGGCCTCGATCGCCTTGAAGCCTCTGCGCAGAAGATCCTTCGCGACGGTCTGCACGATGACCCGCCCGAGCCCCTGGCCCTGATAGTTCGGAGTGATCCAGGCCGTCATCAACTGGACGGCATCAGGGGAGACGGGGCTCGTCGGAAAGGAAAGGGACCGCGGGACATAGGCAGGCGGCGCGTAGAGCACGAAGCCGACCGGGACGTCATCGACGTAGACGACGCGGCCGCAGGAGCCCCACTCCAGCAGAACCGCCGAGATCCACGCTTCCTTCTCCAGCTCCGGGGTCCCCGCCTTCACCGCGGCTTGGCCGCTGACCGGGTCCAGCTCCCAGAAAACACATGACCGGCACCGCTTGGGAAGGTCCGGGAGGTTGTCCAGCGTGAGCGGTACGAGCCGACGCCCCATGAAGGCAGTTCCTCGCTTTCTCCGCCGGCCGCAGCGCGGGCGGCTGTCAGAGCGCTTCGTTCCCTGAGCAGACTGCCGACGAACCCGCCGACGGCACCCAGGCCGAGACCTGCGGTCATCAGACCGCTTCGACTCACCGATCGCATGACCCCGCCCCCCTGAGGCACTGCCGGGTGGATGCGCTCTTCCCGATCGCATCGTAACCACGATGCGATTCCCTCGATACCGTAAGAAAGCAAAGAGCGGGCCGTGTTCCGGTACACACCGGACACAGCCCGCTCCCACGCACAGCACAGGACAGTCAGTCCTGTTCGTCGCCCTCGGTCTCCTCGGACTCTTCGGAGAGCCTGCTCTGGAGAACCGGTCCTTCGCCCGGAGCCAGCGAGCCGAGGATGCGCTCCAGATCGTCCATCGAGGCGAACTCGACGACGATCTTGCCCTTCTTCTGGCCCAGGTCGACCTTCACCCGCGTCTCGAACCGGTCCGAGAGCCGCGTCGCAAGGTTGCTCAGCGCCGGGGAGACCCGAGCACCGGCCCGCGGGCCCTTGGCCCGGGTCGTGCTCGTGGGCCGCGACCCCATGAGGGTCACGATCTCCTCGACGGCCCGCACGGAAAGCCCCTCCGCAACGATGCGGTGAGCGAGCCGGTCCTGCTCCTCCGAGTCCTCGACGGAGAGCAGCGCCCGGGCGTGACCCGCGGACAGCACACCGGCCGCCACCCGCCGCTGCACGGCCGGCGAGAGCTTCAGCAGACGCAGGGTGTTGGAGACCTGCGGGCGGGAGCGACCGATGCGGTCCGCCAGCTGGTCGTGCGTGCAGTTGAAGTCCTTGAGGAGCTGGTCGTAGGCGGCCGCCTCTTCCAGCGGGTTCAGCTGAGCCCGGTGCAGGTTCTCCAGGAGCGCGTCCAGGAGGAGCTTCTCGTCGTCCGTGGCCCGCACGATGGCAGGGATGCGGTCGAGCCCCGCCTCACGCGTGGCCCTCCAGCGCCGCTCGCCCATGATGAGCTCGTAGCGCGCCGGCCCCACCTGTCGTACGACGACGGGCTGCAGCAGGCCGACTTCCTTGATGGACGTGACGAGCTCGGCGAGGGCGTCCTCGTCGAACACATCACGCGGCTGGCGCGGGTTGGGCGTGATCGCGTCGAGCGGCAGCTCGGCGAAGTGCGCACCCGCGGGACGCACGAAGTCGTCCGCCGCGCCGTTCACCGACGCCTCGGTTTCCCGTGAAACATCGCTCTGCGACAGCGATGCCACCTTCGCCGCGGCCACTCCGCGCTCTGCCGTCAGCACCGGCATCGAGGCGGGAGAGGAAGAGGCTCCCCCTCCCGAAGCTGCCGGAATCGTCTTCTCAGGGGTGGGGGCAGCCGGAATCAGCGCGCCGAGACCACGGCCCAGTCCCCTCCGTCGGTCGCTCACTGAATCCCCTCCGCGGTGGTCTGCTGGTCAAGTTGAGTGCCCGTGTGGGCATGCTGGGCGTCGTAGTGAATGCCGACGCCACGCAGCGCCATCTCCCGTGCTGCCTCGAGGTAGGAGAGCGCACCGCTCGACCCTGGATCGTAGGTCAGAACGGTCTGTCCGTAGCTCGGCGCCTCCGAGATGCGGACCGAGCGAGGAATGCTCGTCCGCAGCACTTCCTTGCCGAAGTGGTTACGGACCTCGTCGGCGACCTGGGAGGCCAGCCGGGTGCGTCCGTCGTACATCGTGAGCAGGATCGTCGAGACGTGCAGCGCGGGATTGAGGTGCCCGCGGACGAGATCCACGTTGCGCAGAAGCTGGCCGAGGCCCTCCAGCGCGTAGTACTCGCACTGGATCGGGATCAGCACTTCCGCGCCGGCCACCAGCGCGTTGACCGTCAGCAGGCCGAGCGACGGCGGGCAGTCGATGAGGATGTAGTCCAGCGGCTGCTCGTACGCCTGGATCGCTCGCTGCAACCGGCTCTCACGAGCCACGAGGGAGACCAGCTCGATCTCCGCACCGGCGAGATCGATGGTGGCCGGAGCGCAGAAGAGCCCCTCCACATCCGCGACCGGCTGGACGACGTCCGAGAGCGGCCTGCTGTCCACCAGTACGTCGTAGATGGAGGGCACTTCGGCGTGGTGGTCGATCCCCAGCGCCGTCGAGGCGTTGCCCTGTGGGTCCAGGTCGATCACCAGAACGCGTGCACCGTGCAGCGCGAGCGACGCGGCAAGGTTGACCGTCGTCGTGGTCTTGCCGACCCCGCCCTTCTGGTTGGCCACCACCATGACGCGGGTCTGCTCAGGACGTGGCAGGCCCTCGCCCGCACGGCCAAGAGCTTCCACTGCCAGTTGGGCAGCGCGACCGATGGGTGTGTCGTCCATCGGGGGCGGTGTTTCACGTGAAACATCCTCCCCCGCCGACTCGGTGCGGGGACCGGGGACCGGATCGGTCATCGGTCCCGCGATGTTGGCGTCGGACCGCAAGGATTCACTCTCCTCGACTTCAGGCTCGCAATGAACAGAGCCTCCCATGCCTTCGGGGTCGAGAACCAGCGAGGCCCGGTCTTCTGTGGATGAATCCCCTTCTGTGGACAACTCCGTGCCCGTCACAGAGGACGATTCGAGAGTTCCGAGGGGCTTACGGTCGCGGGGAGCGGCCGCTGCGCGGCCGCGACTGATGATGCCATGCAGCAGTGAGCGACGTTTCACGTGAAACACGATGCACCGCGGCACAGCACGCACTCGTGCGACACCCCGAGATGCGTATGTTTGACAGCTTTTGTGGAGTACCGCTGGTTCTCACTATGGATCAGCGGTACTCATCACGGCCGGGTCAGGCGCTCAGCGACTCAACGCCTGCGCCGAGCACGCCCCGTACGAGCCGCCTTGGCCCGCTTGGCGGCGAAGCGCACACCGCCGGGGCTCTCCCCGACCTCCACCCGCACCACGGTCGAGAGCGGATCCACCACGCCCTCACCGACCTGCAGCACCGAGGTCGCGACGGCACCGAGCTTGCTCAGGGCCGCACCGGCACTCTTGACCTCTTCCTCGGCCGTGTCGCCCTTGAGCGCCAGCATCTCTCCGTACGGCCGCAGCAGCGGAACACCCCACGCCGCGAGCCGGTCGAGCGGTGCCACGGCGCGGGCCGTGACGACATGGACGGGCGGCAGCTTGCCGAGGACTTCCTCGGCCCGGCCGCGCACCACGGTCACATGGTCGAGCCCGAGCAGTTCGACGACCTCGGTGAGGAACGTCGTACGGCGCAGCAGCGGCTCCAGGAGGGTGATCTTCAGGTCAGGGCGGACCAGCGCCAGCGGGATGCCCGGCAGCCCGGCACCCGAACCGACGTCGCAGACGGTCACGCCTTCGGGTACGACCTCGGAGAGCACCGCGCAGTTCAGAATGTGCCGCTCCCACAGGCGCGGCACTTCGCGGGGGCCGATGAGGCCACGCTGCACTCCCGCGTCAGCGAGAAGCTCCGCGTACCGGACCGCGTCCGGGAAGCGCTCGCCGAACACCTCCCGAGCACGCTCCGGAGCCGGGGGGAGTTCTGCTGCCTCCGTCACGGGGACCGTCCTTCCGTACCTCACCGCTCCACCGCGTGGGTGGCTCTGATGAACAGGCTGACAAAGATCGGCCCCGCCTGCGAACAGACGGGGCCGGAGAGCGACGTACCGCTCAGGCAGGAAGCACGACGACGAAGCGCTGCGGCTCCTCGCCCTCGGACTCGCTGCGCAGTCCGGCGGCCTTGACCGCGTCGTGCACGACCTTGCGCTCGAACGGCGTCATCGGCTGCATCTTGACCGGCTCGCCGCTGTTCTTCACCTCGGCCGCGGCCTTGGCGCCCTGCTCGGTGAGCTCGGCACGCTTCTTGGCCCGGTATCCGGCGATGTCCAGCATCAGCCGGCTGCGGTCGCCGGTCTCCCGGTGCACCGCGAGACGGGTCAGCTCCTGAAGCGCCTCGAGGACCTCACCGTCACGGCCGACCAGCTTCTGCAGGTCGCGGCTGTTCGCGTCGCTGACGATGGACACCGCGGCACGGTCGGCCTCGACGTCCATGTCGATGTCACCGTCGAGGTCGGCGATGTCCAGCAGACCCTCGAGGTAGTCCGCAGCGATCTCACCCTCCTGCTCGAGGCGGGTCAGGGTGTCGCCACCCTCAGGAGCGGAGGTGGTGCCTTCCGTCACGGGAGGACTCCTTCTTGAGTCAAAGGCTTACGCCAGCGTCTTACGTCGAGGTCTTACTTCTTGGACGGGGACTTGGGCCGCTGCGGCCCGCCCTTTCGCTGCCCGGACTTGGCCTTGCTCCGCGCCTGGTTGCCACCGGCCGGCTTGGCCTTGGCGGCACCCTGACCGTTCTGCGGCTTGGCGGCGGCGTCCGACTCGGCCGCGTCCTTCTTCTCCAGCGACGGCTTGCCGGAGTCCTGCGCGGTGCCGTCGGACTTGGCCGCGGTGGGCCCCGACTGGCGCTGCGACTTGGACTGGCGCTTGGGCTGCTGGCGCTTGGGCGCACCCGAGGGCGTGCCGTCCTCGTCCAGGACAGCGGTGGACGTGCCGGCCACCACGGTGCCGTCGGCCTGGGCGGCGAGGCTGGCCTTGGTCAGACCGTTGATGAACTTGCGCTCGTACTCGTTGCGGTCCCGGCCCTTGGCGACGATCGCCTTGACGATGTTCCGCTCGCGCTTGGTGCGGGTCGCGCCGTGACCGACCACGTGCTTCTGCAGGCCCTCCAGCATCTTGGCCTGGGCCTTGCTGCCGGGGGTGGGGTTCCGGCTGATCACGTACATCTGCTGGCCCATGGTCCACACGTTGGTGGTCAGCCAGTAGACGAGGACACCGACGGGGAAGTTGATGCCCATGAACAGGAAGATGACCGGGAAGACGTACATCAGCATCTTCTGCTGCTGCATGAACGGCGTCTTGACCGTGAGGTCGACGTTCTTCGTCATCAGCTGACGCTGCGTGTAGAACTGCGACGCCGACATCATGATGATCATGACCGCCGTGACGACGCGGACGTCCATCAGCGTGGCGCCCATCTTGGCGACCTCGTCGGCGGTGTCCATGAACTTCGCGGCCAGCGGGGCACCGAAGATGTGGGCCTTCTGCGCGCTGTCGAGCAGCGACTGGTCGATGACGCCGATCTTCTTGTTCTCGGCGATGCCGGCCAGCGTGTGGTAGAGCGCGAAGAAGAACGGCGACTGCACGAGGATGGGAAGGCACGAGGAGAGCGGGTTGGTGCCCGTCTCCTTGTACAGCTTCATCATCTCTTCGGACTGACGCTGCTTGTCGTTCTTGTACCGCTCCTGGATCGCCTTCATCTGCGGCTGGAGCAGCTGCATGTTCCGCGTCGACTTGATCTGCTTCACGAAGAGCGGGATCAGGCAGATGCGGATCAGCACCACCAGGGACACGATGGAGAGACCCCAGGCCCATCCAGTGTCAGGGCCGAAGATGGCCCCGAAGACCTTGTGGAACTGGACGATGACCCAGGACACCGGGGTCGTGAGAAACGCGAAGACACCAGAAATCGCGTTGACGATATCGGAAATCATGTCCCTGATCAGGCTCCTTGGGCATGGGGCGGGGTCGCTGCGGACGGGCTGTCCTGGGCAGTGGCGCTGTCGTCCTGAACGACGGGGGCCGCTTTCTTGTCCCCGCGCAAGGCGTCGCGGAGCATCTCGTGCCAGCGCGGCCGCTTACGCGGCGGAACGTGGTCGACACCACCGTGGGACCACGGATTGCACCGGAGGATCCGCCAGGCGGTGAGGGCTGTTCCCTTGATCGCGCCGTGCCGGTCGATGGCCGTGAAGCCGTAGTGGGAGCACGACGGGTAGTACTTGCACACGGGACCGAGCAGCGGACTGATGGTCCACTGGTAGATCTTGATCAGTGCAAGCAGTGGGTACTTCATCGCGCGCCCCCTCCCAGCAGCCGCTGCAGGGCGGCATCCAGGTCTCGGGCCAGCTGTGCGTGGGAGGCGTCACCCGCACCGGGCAACGCACGTACGACTACCAGGCTACCTGGGGGCAACTGAGCCACCCGGTCGCGCATGAGGTGTCGAAGCCTGCGCTTCACCGTGTTCCGTACGACGGCGCCGCCCACGGCCTTGCTCACGACGAAACCCGCACGCGACGGGGGAACGCTCTCCCCAGGCACGTGCGGGTCCGTTGAACCGCTGCGTAGGTGGACGACGAGAAGCGGGCGTCCGGCCCGACGGCCTCGTCGTACCGCGGTCGCGAATTCTTCGCGCCGCCTCAGCCGATGCTCGGTAGGCAGCACGTCATGACCTGTTTACGCGATCAGGCGGACAGGCTGGCGCGACCCTTGCCACGGCGGTTGGCGAGGATCGCACGACCGGCGCGGGTCCGCATGCGAAGGCGGAAACCGTGGGTCTTGGCGCGACGACGGTTGTTCGGCTGGAAGGTGCGCTTGCTCACTCGGGGGCTCCTGAAAAACGTGGGTTGGCGGGACATCGCCTGGCTGTCACCGTGCGCCCACGAGTAGCTCGCAATACGCCCGAGTGCACCGCTAGACGGACCACAGAGAAGCTGAAAAAACTCGTGGACCGTGACCTTGCCCATCGGAGGCAGGCGGCAGCAGCCATCGACAACTCGACCTGGTTACGGTACGCGCGGCTACGCCATCCGGTCAAACCAGCGTCACGCGGGAGACACTGTCCACAGGCTGGGGACAACAACTTGAACCGCAGCGGTCGCGCTGACTACCGTGGCTGAACTCCGATTCGTTCCCTTCTCACCACCCCACCCGGTTTCCTTCCCGATCCGGCTCCGGCCTCCCCACCCAATCCGTCCCAGGAATCACACGTTCGTGGGACCAGCGAGAGAGCGTGCCCTGTGGCTGACGTACCTGCCGATCTTGCCGCAGTGTGGCCACGAGTTCTGGAGCAACTCCTCGGGGAAGGCCGCGGGCAGGGCGTCGAGACGAAGGACGAACACTGGATCAAGCGCTGCCAGCCCTTGGCCCTCGTCGCCGACACGGCCCTCCTGGCGGTGCCCAACGAATTCGCGAAGGGCGTACTCGAGGGCCGGCTCGCGCCGGTCGTGAGCGAGACCCTCAGCCGCGAGTGCGGCCGCCCCATCCGGATCGCGATCACGGTCGACGACTCCATGGGCGAGCCGCCCGCGCCCCCGGCCCCGCCGGTCCAGCAGCAGCGCTACGAGGAGTACGAGAGCTACCCGGACACCGAGCCGTCCTCCGCGCCCGGTCAGGGACACGAGCCGTACGAGAGCCGTGACACCCGCGACACCCACGACTCCTACACCGGCCGTGACGCCTACGGCGGCTACGACCCGTACGAGCGCCGGGGCGGGGACGACCGCGGCCAGGGCGGCCAGGCCGTCACCCGCGGCGACCAGCGCGACCAGCAGCAGCCCTCCCCGCGCGAGCGGGACCGTGAGCGCGAGGACCAGCTGCCGACCGCCCGCCCCGCCTACCCGGACTACCAGCGCCCCCAGCCCGGCGCCTGGCCCCGGCCGCAGCAGGACGACTACGGGTGGCAGCAGCAGCGGCTCGGCTTCCCCGAGCGCGACCCGTACGCGACGCCCCCGCAGCAGCCCCAGCACGACTACCGGCAGCAGGAGCGCCCGCCCTACGAGCCGCAGGGCTACGAGTCCGAGCGCGGCCGCTACGACCAGCAGCCGGAGCGCTCGCCGTACGAGCAGAAGCCGGTGGACCGCCCCTCCTACGAAGAGCGCTCCCCTTATGAGGAACGCGGCGGCTACGACGCGGCGCCGCGCGAGAGCCGGCGGCGGGACGGCGGCGAGCCCACGATGGGCGGCCGCCCCGGGCACGACGGCGGGCCCGGCCGCGGTGTGCCGTCGGGTGCCCCCGGTCCGCTGGCCGCGCAGCCGGCGCCCGCGACGGGCCCCGGTGAGCCGACCGCGCGCCTGAATCCCAAGTACCTCTTCGACACGTTCGTCATCGGCGCGTCGAACCGCTTCGCGCACGCGGCCGCGGTCGCCGTCGCCGAGGCGCCGGCCAAGGCGTACAACCCGCTCTTCATCTACGGGGAGTCGGGTCTCGGCAAGACGCACCTGCTGCACGCCATCGGTCACTACGCGCGCAGCCTCTATCCGGGCACGCGCGTGCGGTACGTGAGCTCCGAGGAGTTCACCAACGAGTTCATCAACTCGATCCGCGACGGCAAGGGCGACTCCTTCCGCAAGCGGTACCGCGAGATGGACATCCTGCTCGTCGACGACATCCAGTTCCTCGCGGACAAGGAGTCGACGCAGGAGGAGTTCTTCCACACCTTCAACACCCTCCACAACGCGAACAAGCAGATCGTGCTCTCCAGCGACCGGCCGCCCAAGCAGCTGGTGACCCTGGAGGACCGGCTGCGGAACCGTTTCGAGTGGGGCCTGATCACGGACGTCCAGCCGCCCGAGCTGGAGACCCGTATCGCGATCCTCCGCAAGAAGGCGGTGCAGGAGCAGCTCAACGCGCCGCCGGAGGTCCTGGAGTTCATCGCGTCCCGCATCTCGCGGAACATCCGTGAGCTGGAAGGGGCGTTGATCCGCGTCACGGCGTTCGCCTCGCTCAACCGGCAGCCGGTGGACCTGGGCCTCACGGAGATCGTCCTGAAGGACCTGATCCCCGGCGGCGAGGACGCGGCTCCCGAGATCACGGCGTCGGCGATCATGGCGGCGACCGCGGACTACTTCGGGCTCACGGTGGAGGATCTGTGCGGATCCTCGCGCAGCCGCGTGCTCGTGACGGCCCGGCAGATCGCGATGTACCTGTGCCGTGAGCTGACGGACCTCTCCCTGCCGAAGATCGGCGCGCAGTTCGGCGGCCGCGACCACACGACCGTGATGCACGCCGACCGCAAGATCCGCGCGCTGATGGCCGAGCGGCGCTCCATCTACAACCAGGTCACCGAGCTGACCAACCGCATCAAGAACGGCTGACAGCGGGCCGCTGACGGCTCTCGTACGTCCCTGAAGGGCGCTCCGGAACAACTCCGGGGCGCCCTTTTCGGTGTCTCCGGGGGCGCGGCGCGGGCCCCCGAGCTGAGCCGGTGTTCGATTCCGCAGCAAGTTACGGGGGTTCTCCACAGATGTGCCGGGTTTTTCCGGTCCACACCCTGGGGACCGGAAAGTTGTCCAGACGGCATCCACAGCGCAGGCGCATGACAGGGCATCAGCCCAGCTCAGAGGGCTGTGGATTCGTGGACAGACGATCTCCACACCCTGTGGACAGATTTTTCTTCCACAGGCTGTGCATGCCGTTGTCCACCGCCGACCCACAGGATGCCAGCTGTTGTGCACAGTGATCCGGAGCTTCTCCACACGGCTGTCCACTGTTCGGCAACGCGACGCGCCTCATCACCGTCGCGAGTGAAAGGCGTCACACCAAGGGGGTCGGTTGGGCTGTGGGGAACGCGGGCAAAGCTGGGGACGGCGCTGGGGAGAAGTCGCCTCAGCCTGTGCATCGGGTGTGCAGAACTTTCGCCCGTCCACAGAAGTGCCCTGTTTTCCACGGCCGCGGCCCACAGGCGCAGTGGACAAAAAACCGCCTCTGACCTGCGAAGAAGAGGTTTTCCACGGTTTCCACAGCCCCTACTACTACTGACAACTAGAGAGAGCTGGGAATCCGTATCGAAGCGGGGGCTGTGCACAACTCGCTCTCGGCACCTCGACCGCGCCTCGGCATGACTTGACCGAGGAAGGCACCAGCTGTCAGTGCGGTGCGTCAGACTGGTCCCCGGTGTTCATCCCCAGCTGTGGGTCGATCGACACCGACGTCAGCCGACGAAGACCGAAGACCGATGCAGGGCGAGAGCAGCCAGCAACAGCAGGAGGCGGCTTAAGTGAAGATCCGGGTGGAACGCGACGTACTCGCGGAGGCGGTGGCCTGGGCGGCGCGCAGCCTTCCGGCACGACCGCCTGCGCCCGTCCTCGCGGGCCTTCTGCTGAAGGCCGAGGAGGGCGCGCTCAGCCTGTCGAGCTTCGACTACGAGGTCTCGGCACGCGTCTCCGTGGACGCGGAGATCGACGAGGAGGGCACGGTGCTCGTCTCCGGCCGCCTCCTCGCCGACATCTGCCGCGCCCTGCCCAACCGCCCGGTGGAGATCTCCACAGACGGTGTACGGGCGACCGTGGTCTGCGGCTCCTCGCGATTCACACTCCACACGCTTCCTGTGGAGGAGTACCCGGCGCTGCCGCAGATGCCGACCGCCACGGGCACCGTCCCGGGCGACGTCTTCGCCTCCGCCGCGCAGCAGGTGGCCATCGCCGCCGGCCGCGACGACACGCTGCCCGTCCTCACCGGTGTGCGCATCGAGATCGAGGGCGGCACGGTGACCCTGGCGTCCACCGACCGCTACCGCTTCGCCGTGCGCGAGTTCCAGTGGAAGCCGGAGGACGACGAGGCGTCCGCGGTCGCCCTGGTGCCCGCCAAGACGCTCCTGGACACCGCCAAGGCCCTCACGAGCGGCGACACGGTCACCCTGGCGCTGTCCGGCTCGGGCGCGGGCGAGGGCCTCATCGGCTTCGAGGGCGCGGGCCGTCGCACGACCACCCGCCTCCTGGAGGGCGACCTCCCGAAGTACCGCACGCTGTTCCCGACGGAGTTCAACTCCGTGGCCGTGATCGAGACCGCCCCCTTCGTGGAGGCCGTCAAGCGTGTGGCCCTGGTCGCCGAGCGCAACACCCCGGTGCGGCTCAGCTTCGAGCAGGGCGTGCTCATCCTGGAGGCCGGCTCCAGCGACGACGCACAGGCTGTGGAAAGGGTCGACGCCCAGCTGGACGGCGACGACATCTCCATCGCCTTCAACCCGACGTTCCTGCTGGACGGCCTGAGCGCGATCGACTCCCCGGTCGCCCAGCTGTCGTTCACGACGTCCACCAAGCCCGCGCTGCTCTCCGGCAAGCCGGCCGTGGACGCCGAGGCGGACGACGCGTACAAGTACCTGATCATGCCGGTGCGGCTGTCGGGCTGAGGCCACCGCGGGGCGGGCCGCTCCCGGGTTCACCGGAGCGGCTTTGCCCACAGGTGGGCGGGAGCGTCCGGGTTTAGGCTCGGACGCGGGTACGAGACGGCACGCAGGCGTGCGTGCCCGTACCGCTCCACCCACCACCTCACGCCCCGTCGCAACGTAAGGAACCACTGATGGAGCTCGGTCTCGTCGGCCTCGGCAAGATGGGCGGCAACATGCGCGAGCGCATCCGCCGCGCAGGCCACACCGTCATCGGCTACGACCGCAATCCGGACCTCGCGGACGTCCACAGCCTCGAAGAGCTTGTGGGCAGCCTCAAGGGCCCGCGCGTGGTGTGGGTGATGGTCCCCGCCGGCGCCGCGACCCAGTCCACCGTCGACGAGCTGGCCGACCTGCTCGAGCCGGGCGACGTCGTCGTCGACGGCGGCAATTCGCGCTGGACGGACGACGAGAAGCACGCGGTCGAGCTCGGCATCAAGAACATCGGCTTCGTCGACTGCGGCGTCTCCGGCGGCGTCTGGGGCCTGGAGAACGGGTACGCGCTGATGTACGGCGGCGCGGCCGAGGACGTCGCCAAGGTGCAGCCGATCTTCGACGCGCTGAAGCCGGAGGGCGACTTCGGTTCGGTCCACGCGGGCAAGGTCGGCGCGGGCCACTTCGCGAAGATGGTCCACAACGGCATCGAGTACGCCATGATGCAGGCCTACGCCGAGGGCTGGGAGCTCCTGGAGGCCGTGGACTCGGTGACTGACGTCCGTGAGGTCTTCCGCTCCTGGCAGGAGGGCACGGTCATCCGTTCCTGGCTGCTCGACCTCGCCGTCAACGCCCTCGACGAGGACGAGCACCTGGAGCAGCTGCGCGGCTTCGCGCAGGACTCCGGCGAGGGCCGCTGGACGGTGGAGGCCGCGATCGACAACGCGGTGCCGCTGCCCGCGATCACCGCGTCGCTCTTCGCGCGCTTCGCGTCCCGCCAGGACGACTCGCCGCAGATGAAGATGATCGCCGCGCTGCGCAACCAGTTCGGCGGTCACGCCGTCGAGAAGAAGTAATCCACAGCTGTAGACAACCGCTGTTCAGAACGTTCGGAACGTTGGGGGAGGTCGGCCCACGACCATGCACGTCACGCATCTGTCACTGGCCGACTTCCGCTCGTACGCCCGGGCCGAGGTCGCCCTCGACCCGGGCGTCACCGCGTTCGTGGGCCCCAACGGCCAGGGCAAGACGAACCTCGTCGAGGCCGTCGGCTATCTGGCCTCCCTGGGCAGTCACCGCGTCTCCTCCGACGCGCCCCTGGTGCGCATGGGCGCCGAGCGCGCCGTCATCAGGGCCCAGGTGCGCCAGGGCGAGCGCCAGCAGCTGATCGAGCTGGAGCTGAACCCCGGCAAGGCCAACCGCGCCCGTATCAACAGGTCCTCGCAGGTCAGGCCGCGTGACGTGCTGGGCATCGTCCGCACGGTGCTGTTCGCCCCCGAGGACCTCGCGCTCATCAAGGGCGATCCCGGAGAGCGCCGCCGCTTCCTCGACGAGCTGATCACCGCCCGCTCGCCGCGCATGGCCGGGGTGCGCTCCGACTACGACCGCGTCCTCAAGCAGCGCAACACGCTCCTGAAGTCCGCGGCCCTCGCCCGCCGCCACGGCGGCCGCACCATGGACCTGTCCACGCTCGATGTGTGGGACCAGCACCTCGCGCGCGCGGGCGCGGAACTGCTCGCCCAGCGGCTCGACCTCATCGCGACACTCCAGCCGCTGGCCGACAAGGCGTACGAGCAGCTGGCCCCCGGCGGCGGACCGGTCGCCCTGGAGTACAAGCCGTCCTCGCCCGACATCGTCGGCCACGCGCGCGAGGAGCTGTACGAGCAACTGCTCGCGGCTCTGGAAGGCGCCCGCAAGCAGGAGATCGAGCGGGGCGTCACGCTCGTAGGACCCCACCGGGACGAACTGCTGCTCAAGCTGGGCCAGCTCCCCGCCAAGGGGTACGCGAGCCACGGCGAGTCCTGGTCGTACGCGCTGGCGCTGCGCCTGGCCTCGTACGACCTGCTGCGCGCCGAGGGGAACGAGCCGGTGCTCGTCCTCGACGACGTCTTCGCCGAGCTGGACGCCCGCCGCCGCGAGCGCCTGGCGGAACTCGTCGCGCCCGGTGAGCAGGTCCTGGTGACGGCCGCGGTCGACGACGACGTCCCCGGCGTGCTGACCGGCACCCGGTACGCGGTCTCCGAAGGCACCGTGGAGCGGCTGTGAGCGGCGACCAGCCGAAGCCGCAGCCCGAGGGCGGACCCGAGCCGTCCGGCGTCGACCTCGCGCGCGTGGCGCTGCGTGCGGCAAAAGAAGCGGCACGCGCGCGTGGTGCCTCGGCGCAGCAGAAGAAGCAGGCGCGGCGCGGCGGCGGACTGCGCTCCGGTGCGCGTGCCGACGGCCGCGACCCGATGGGGCTCGGCGCCGCCATCAACCGGCTGATCACCGAGCGCGGCTGGGAGGCGCCGGCCGCCGTCGGCGGGGTGATGGGCCGCTGGCCGCAGATCGTGGGTGAGGATCTCGCCAAACATTGCGTGCCTCAGAAGTACGACGAGGACGAGCGCGTCCTGGTGGTGCAGTGCGACTCGACGGCCTGGGCGACGCAGGTCCGGATGCTGGCTCCGCAGCTGGTCAGGCGCCTGAACGAGGACCTCGGGCACGGCACCGTGCGCCGCATCGACATCAAGAATCCCGGTGGTGGCCCCCGCCGCTACGGCCCCCTGCGCGCCCCCGGAAGCACCGGTCACGACTCCACCTTCGGGTGAGAGCGCGGTCACGGTAGCTGCTGGTTGACACCTCGAAGCGCTGAGTGCCGCTGTGAGCCTCTTGGAGCCCCTTTCCGAATGGGGGGAGTCGGCCGAGACCGGTTGAGGGCGGCACGTGCGGACTCAGGTACCGGCAAACCCCCATCACTGTCGGCGCTACCGGTACACTGGAGAGCAATCCCGCCCCACTTGTGGGACGCACCGAGCAAAGCTGACTAGGGCCTACCGAACCAACACGCCGCAGCCGCTCCGGCCACCAGCCGGGAGTCAGGCTTGTGCTGTGCCAGAAAGGGCGCTTCGTGGCCGATTCCGGCAACCCCAACGAGAACATCCCGTCCACCGACGCCGAGGCGCACGTAGGGGCCACAGAGGCCTCCTACGACGCCAGCGCGATCACCGTCCTCGAAGGGCTGGACGCGGTCCGCAAGCGACCCGGCATGTACATCGGCTCGACCGGTGAGCGTGGTCTGCACCACATGGTGCAGGAGGTTGTGGACAACTCCGTCGACGAGGCGCTGGCCGGCCACGCTGACACGATCGACGTGACGATCCTGCCCGACGGCGGCGTCCGCGTCATCGACAACGGCCGCGGCATCCCCGTCGGCATCATCCCGTCCGAGGGCAAGCCGGCCGTCGAGGTCGTGCTGACCGTCCTGCACGCGGGCGGCAAGTTCGGCGGCGGCGGTTACGCCGTCTCCGGCGGTCTGCACGGCGTCGGCGTCTCCGTGGTGAACGCGCTGTCCACCAAGGTCTCCGTCGAGATCAAGACCGACGGTTTCCGCTGGACGCAGGACTACAAGGCGGGCGTGCCGACCGCGCCGCTGGCGAAGCACGAGGCCACCGAGGAGACCGGCACCTCGGTCACCTTCTGGTCCGACGGCGACATCTTCGAGACGACCGACTACTCCTTCGAGACGCTGTCGCGGCGCTTCCAGGAGATGGCCTTCCTCAACAAGGGCCTGACGATCAAGCTCACGGACGAGCGCGAGTCGGCCAAGGCGACCGCCGGTGCGGACGCCTCCGAGGCGGGCGACGACACCGCTTTCGAGCCGCGCACGGTGACGTACCACTACGAGGGCGGCATCGTCGACTTCGTGAAGTACCTCAACTCCCGCAAGGGCGAGGTCGTCCACGACTCGGTGATCGACCTGGAGGCCGAGGACAAGGAGCGTCTCCTGTCCGTCGAGGTCGCCATGCAGTGGAACAGTAGTTACAGCGAGGGCGTCTACTCCTTCGCCAACACGATCCACACGCACGAGGGCGGCACCCACGAGGAGGGCTTCCGTGCCGCGCTGACCGGTCTCATCAACCGGTACGCGCGCGACAAGAAGCTGCTGCGCGAGAAGGACGACAACCTCACGGGTGACGACATCCGCGAGGGTCTGACCGCGATCATCTCGGTGAAGCTGGGCGAGCCGCAGTTCGAGGGCCAGACCAAGACCAAGCTGGGCAACACGGAGGCGAAGACCTTCGTGCAGAAGGTCGTCCACGAGCACCTCACGGACTGGCTCGACCGGAACCCGGTCGAGGCGTCGGACATCATCCGCAAGTCCATCCAGGCGGCCACCGCGCGCGTGGCGGCACGCAAGGCGCGCGACCTGACGCGCCGCAAGGGCCTGCTGGAGTCCGCCTCCCTGCCGGGCAAGCTCTCCGACTGCCAGTCGAACGACCCCACCAAGTGCGAGATCTTCATCGTCGAGGGTGACTCCGCCGGCGGCTCGGCCAAGTCCGGCCGGAACCCGCAGTACCAGGCGATCCTCCCGATCCGAGGCAAGATCCTCAACGTCGAGAAGGCGCGGATCGACAAGATCCTTCAGAACCAGGAGATCCAGGCGCTGATCTCGGCCTTCGGCACCGGAGTCCACGAGGACTTCGACATCGAGAAGCTCCGCTATCACAAGATCATCTTGATGGCGGACGCCGACGTCGACGGCCAGCACATCAACACCCTGCTGCTGACGTTCCTGTTCCGCTTCATGCGGCCGCTGGTCGAGGCGGGCCACGTCTTCCTGTCGCGGCCCCCGCTCTACAAGATCAAGTGGGGCCGGGACGACTTCGAGTACGCGTACTCGGACCGCGAGCGCGACGCCCTCATCGAGCTGGGCCGCCAGGCCGGCAAGCGCATCAGGGACGACTCGGTCCAGCGCTTCAAGGGTCTCGGCGAGATGAACGCCGAGGAGCTGCGCATCACGACCATGGACCAGGAGCACCGCGTCCTCGGCCAGGTCACGCTCGACGACGCCGCCCAGGCCGACGACCTGTTCTCGGTCCTCATGGGTGAGGACGTCGAGGCTCGCCGTTCGTTCATCCAGCGCAACGCCAAGGACGTCCGCTTCCTCGACATCTGAGTCGGTCTCAGCTGACCGCCGCAGAAAGGATCTTCACCAGCAATGGCCGACGAGAACACCCCCACGCCGCCTTCCGAGAACGAGGACGGCAGCGCCCTCGCGATGCGCATCGAGCCCGTCGGGCTCGAGACGGAGATGCAGCGCTCCTACCTCGACTACGCGATGTCCGTCATCGTGTCCCGCGCGCTGCCCGACGTACGGGACGGCCTCAAGCCCGTCCACCGCCGCGTCCTGTACGCCATGTACGACGGCGGCTACCGGCCCGAGAAGGGCTTCTACAAGTGCGCCCGCGTCGTCGGTGACGTCATGGGTAACTACCACCCGCACGGCGACTCCTCGATCTACGACGCCCTGGTGCGCCTCGCCCAGCCGTGGTCGATGCGCATGCCGCTGGTGGACTCCAACGGAAACTTCGGCTCCCCGGGCAACGACCCGGCGGCCGCCATGCGCTACACCGAGTGCAAGATGGCGCCGCTGTCCATGGAGATGGTCCGGGACATCGACGAGGACACCGTCGACTTCACGGACAACTACGACGGCCGCTCCCAGGAGCCGACCGTCCTGCCGTCCCGCTTCCCGAACCTGCTGATCAACGGCTCGGCCGGTATCGCGGTCGGCATGGCCACCAACATCCCGCCGCACAACCTGCGCGAGGTCGCGGCCGGCGCCCAGTGGTACCTGGAGAACCCGGAGGCCTCGCACGAGGAGCTCCTGGACGCTCTCGTCGAGCGCATCAAGGGCCCCGACTTCCCGACGGGCGCCCTTGTAGTGGGCCGCAAGGGCATCGAGGAGGCGTACCGCACCGGTCGCGGCTCCATCACGATGCGCGCGGTCGTCGAGGTCGAGGAGATCCAGAACCGCCAGTGCCTGGTGGTCACGGAGCTGCCCTACCAGGTCAACCCGGACAACCTCGCGCAGAAGATCGCCGACCTCGTCAAGGACGGCAAGATCGGCGGCATCGCGGACGTCCGCGACGAGACCTCGTCCCGTACGGGCCAGCGCCTCGTCATCGTCCTCAAGCGCGACGCGGTCGCCAAGGTCGTCCTGAACAACCTGTACAAGCACACCGACCTGCAGACGAACTTCGGCGCCAACATGCTGGCGCTCGTCGACGGCGTGCCGCGCACCCTCTCCCTGGACGCGTTCATCCGCCACTGGGTGACGCACCAGATCGAGGTCATCGTCCGCCGGACGAAGTTCCGGCTGCGCAAGGCCGAGGAGCGCGCCCACATCCTGCGCGGCCTCCTGAAGGCCCTGGACGCCATCGACGAGGTCATCGCCCTCATCCGGCGCAGCGACACCGTGGAGATCGCGCGAGAGGGCCTCATGGGCCTCCTCCAGATCGACGAGATCCAGGCCAACGCCATCCTCGAGATGCAGCTGCGCCGGCTCGCCGCCCTGGAGCGCCAGAAGATCGTCGCCGAGCACGACGAACTTCAGGCGAAGATCAACGAGTACAACGCGATCCTGGCCTCGCCCGAGCGGCAGCGCCAGATCATCAGCGAGGAGCTGCAGGCGATCGTCGACAAGTTCGGCGACGACCGGCGCTCCAAGCTGGTCCCCTTCGAGGGCGACATGTCCATCGAGGACCTCATCGCCGAAGAGGACATCGTCGTCACGATCTCGCGCGGCGGTTACGTCAAGCGGACCAAGACGGACGACTACCGCTCCCAGAAGCGCGGCGGCAAGGGCGTGCGCGGCACGAAGCTCAAGGAAGACGACATCGTCGACCACTTCTTCGTGTCCACGACCCACCACTGGCTGCTCTTCTTCACCAACAAGGGCCGCGTCTACCGCGCGAAGGCGTACGAGCTTCCGGACGCCGGCCGTGACGCGCGCGGGCAGCACGTGGCGAACCTGCTGGCCTTCCAGCCGGACGAGGCGATCGCCGAGATCCTCGCGATCCGTGACTACGACGCCGCGCCCTACCTGGTGCTCGCCACCAAGGCGGGCCTGGTGAAGAAGACGTCCCTGAAGGACTACGACTCGCCCCGTTCCGGCGGCGTCATCGCGATCAACCTCCGCGAGGCGGCGGACGGTTCGGACGATGAGCTGATCGGCGCCGAGCTGGTCTCCGCCGAGGACGATCTGCTGCTCATCAGCAAGAAGGCGCAGTCCATCCGGTTCACCGCGACGGACGACGCACTGCGCCCGATGGGCCGCGCCACGTCCGGTGTGAAGGGCATGAGTTTCCGCGAGGGCGACGAACTGCTCTCGATGAATGTCGTCAGGCCGGGTACGTTCGTGTTCACCGCCACCGACGGTGGGTACGCAAAGCGGACCAACGTCGACGAGTACCGCGTCCAGGGTCGCGGTGGCCTCGGCATCAAGGCCGCCAAGATCGTGGAGGACCGCGGCTCGCTGGTCGGCGCGCTGGTGGTCGAGGAGACCGACGAGATCCTCGCCATCACGCTGTCCGGCGGTGTGATTCGTACGCGAGTCAACGAGGTCAGGGAGACGGGCCGTGACACCATGGGCGTCCAACTGATCAACCTGGGCAAGCGCGATGCCGTCGTCGGCATCGCTCGTAATGCCGAGGCCGGCCGTGAGGCCGAGGAAGTCGACGGGACCGCCGAGCTGGTGGACGGTGCCGAGACCGACGAATCGGCCCAGGGCGAGACGGCCGTCGGAACGGACGAGGGCGAGCAGTCCTCGGCCGAGTAGCGCGAGGAGAGAGTCATCGTGAGCGGAGCCACGGGCGCAGGCTCTACCGGGACATCCACCGGTACGGAATCGGAGAGCGGCCGTGGCTCCGCTCGCGACGTCAAGGACTCGAGCGGCTCGGCGAACGCGCACGAGTCTCATGGATCCCAGGGGGGAACTGTGACGGACACCCGAGGTCCGCAGACCCAGCAGTACGCCGCCGGTGGCGGCGGGGCCCTGCCCGGCGAGCGGCAGCAGCCGCAGCAGCCGGCCGGGCCGTATCACCCGCCGCAGGCGTACCAGAACGCACCGGCGGGCGGAGCGGTGCGCAGGCCGCGTACGGGGGCGCGCACCACACCGCGCACCCGTAAGGCCCGCCTGCGCGTGGCCAAGGCCGACCCGTGGTCGGTGATGAAGGTCAGCTTCCTGCTGTCCATCGCGCTCGGCATCTGCACCATCATCGCGGCCGCCGTGCTGTGGATGGTCATGGACGCCATGGGCGTCTTCTCCACGGTCGGCGGCACGATCTCCGAGGCCACGGGCTCGAACGAGGGCAACGGCTTCGACCTCCAGTCGTTCCTGTCGCTCCCGCGCGTGCTGATGTTCACGACGGTCATCGCGGTCATCGACGTCGTCCTGGCGACGGCTCTCGCGACGCTCGGCGCGTTCATCTACAACCTCTCCGCGGGCTTCGTCGGCGGCGTCGAGCTCACGCTCGCCGAGGACGAGTGAGCCTCGTGGAGGTCTGAAGACCTGCTGGTGGGCGGGCCAGGACTATCGATTTTGGGACTGGCCCTCCAGTGCGCTAATCTTCAGGAGTCAGCGCGCGGGACACACACCGCAGAGCGCGGCGGGGCTATAGCTCAGTTGGTTAGAGCGCATCCCTGATAAGGATGAGGCCACAGGTTCAAATCCTGTTAGCCCCACATGCGAAAGACCCCCAGCCAGAATCGGCTGGGGGTCTTTGACATCTGCGGCCGGGCTGAGAGCGGCCTGCCTCGCCCTGAACAGGCCAGAGGGGCTCCCCATCATGAGCAGCACCATGTCGTCCTTTCCCGAGCGGATCGAGCTCTCGGGGGAGGGACTCGTCCTTCGCGACTGGACGGAGGCGGACCTGGCCGTGATGCCGGAGCTGTTCGACCACCCCGACATCGCGTACTGGACACCGATGGCCTCCCCCTTCGACGCGGACGCCGCCCGCGCGCGGCTGGACCGGGACCGGCAACTGCGGGCGGACGGTACGACGATCCTGCTCGCCATCACCGTCGACGGCGGCGCACCGCTCGGCGAGGTGATGCTGCGGCGTGCCTCCGAGGGCACGGAGCTCGGCTACGCGATCGGCCCGGCGCACCGCGGCCGGGGGCTGGCGGTGCGGGCGGTGCGGGTGATGGCCGCGTACGCCTTCGAGGAACTGGACGCGGAGCAGGTGATCCTGGAGTTGGAGGCCGAGAACGCCGCCAGTGTCGCCGTGGCCACCAAGGCAGGCTTCGAACTGCTCGACGTGCCGCTGATCACGGGTGACGAGAAGGGGCGGCCCTTCGCCCTGCAGACGTGGGGTCTCAACCGCTCCTGACCCGCTGCCCGCACCAGGGCCGGGCTGCTCTGCCCCACCCGGAAGAGGACATGCCGAAAGGGCCCTCTCAGCCGGATGTGCTGGCTGGGGCCTGGTGGTGCTTGTCCTATGTGGTGGTGCGGGGGCGTGCGGGAGACCCAGGAGCGGGCCGGTGGTTCTCGGCGGGTGGCGTGGGCGTGCCGCTGTGCGCGGTGCCGCGTCGTCGTCCCGTGCGCGTACTGCCTGTTGTGGCCGTCGTGCGAGCCACGTGCTGCTGGTGCTGACCGGTGTGCGGCCTACCTGCCGCTGCTACCACCCGTCGTGCGGCTTACGTGCCACTGGTACTACCTACCGTGCGTACGGGCTGCCGCAGGTGGTTCGTCCTGCTGGTTCCGTCCGCTTGCTGCTGTGCTCACCGCGTACTGCAAATGTTCGGTGCTGCTTGTGCTGCGCTGTTTTTCGGGCGTGCTGTTCTTGCCGCAGCGTGTGCCGCGCTCGCGCGCCTGCTTCCGCTGCTCTCTCAGGGCGCGTACGGGCTACAGCTGCCCCGCGAGTGCTTCGTTCGCCAGGTCCGTGTCGCTGTCGGACTGCTCGGAGTCGGCCGGCGGGCGGTGGCGGCAGCTGGGGGAGGAACCGTGGGCCTCGGCGCGGATGCGCTGCTTCATCGTCGGGGGCAGGGACCTCTTGAAGGCCCAGAAGGGATACGACGTCGTGGCGTCGGGGACGTCGGCCTCGATGGTCCGGTGCGCCTCCTCCGTCTGCTGGACGGGAGCTGCCGCGGCGGCCGGGGAGACGAGACCGAGCGCCGAGAAGAGCGCGATGAAGGCAGAGATGACGATGGTCCACAGCGTCATGACCTTGTTCTTGGTCATGGCCCCTCACTTTCAGGTTGGGCGATTTGCGTACTTTCCCAATGATGTGTACGCAGGGCCTCGACGGCGGGACCGACCCTCGCGGCGCGTCGATCTTCAGATGAACACCACTCGGATGGCCCCAAGCAGGGGCAAGAACGTCCATGACTGCTGAAAAGCAGCGAATCTCACAGTCCGGGAATGAGACAGCGTCGATCCCTGGAGCCGGTTGCTCCGATTCGACTGCTGTGACGCGGACGGGAGTTGAGGCGGGATCCAGGTCACCGATCGGTATCGGTCGGTGTGTATAGTCGGGCGCCAGAGGTCCCCTACGTCAATGAAAGACGAGGTCGCGCGGTGAAGAAGCTTCTCCTGGTCGCACTGGCCGCCATCGGCGGGCTCCTCGTGTACCGCCAGATCCAGGCGGATCGCGCCGAGCAGGATCTGTGGACGGAGGCGACCGACTCCGTGCCCACGGGTTCGTGAGTATCGACAACAGTCTCGTCATGGAGCCCCGGTCGCAGTAGCGGCCGGGGCTCCATGCTGTCCGGGTGCGGGGCGCTGTGAATCGTGCTCGGCCCTCGGCGCCGCGTTCACATCTGCGATGAAGCCTCTTGCGTCGGCGGAGTGAGTGGCGGGATTTACGGCGCGCGGCGGACAGCGCGCGCCCCGGGGCGGCAGGATGGCTGTTCATGAGGGGAGTCATGAGGCGGCTGTGGGCGGGGCGGCGTGGCCGGGCCTGGCTGACGGTCGTCGCCGGGGTGGGTCTGTGCGGGATCGCTGCGTCGGCCGGAGCGGTCGGCACCGGGGCGAGCGACCCGTACGTCTTCGCCGAGGGCGCGCAGAACGTACGGGGAACGCAGGGCGGAACGGGCGCGCCCAGGCTCACGACCGGTGAGACGTACCAGAGTTCGCTCGGAGCGGGGGCGAGCGCCACCGCCCACTACCGCGTGGCTCTCGACGGCGCTGCCAACGCCTATGTCTCCGTGGTCGCGGTTCCTCCGCTCGGCTCGGGAGTGAAGGCGGCGTCCTCGGACGGTGTCACCGTGACCCTTCAGGACCAAGGCGGGAACGAGTGCGACTCCCAGCGCGCGACCTTCCGTTCCGGCGCGTATCCGCGGCCCGTCGCGGCCGTCGTCGAGCGGCTCGTGAAGACGGGCGGCCTGCGGTGTCAGTCGGCGGGAATCTACGACGTGGCCGTGGAGCGGGTGGCGGAGTCCGACTCGACGGGCGGGACCTGGGGTCTCGAACTGAAGGTGGCCACCGAGCCCGGTCTGGTCACCCCGGCGACCAGTGAAGACCCGCGGACCTCGCCGTCGGCGACGGTACGGCCTCCGTCGGGGGCCGGCACGCAGCGCACCGGCGGCACCGGCTTCAACGACGCGCGGGCCCTGTCGGAAGGGGCCTGGAAGGACCGGGTCGGACCCGGGCAGAGCCATTTCTTCCGCGTCCCCGTGGACTGGGGGCAGCAACTGTCCGTCGACGCCGAGCTGAGTTCCTCCGCGGAGCGCTCCGCGCACGAGGGCGGCGTGAGCTCCGCGTTCGACGTGCGGCTGTACAACCCAGCGCGGGCCCCCGTCACGGCGAAGGACGCCGCGTACGAGGATGATCCGGCCTCGGTGACGCTCGATCCGCTGCCACCCGTGGCCTACGAGAACCGGTACCAGTCGCACGAGGACCGGGCGGCGATGCGGTTCGCGGGCTGGTACTACCTCGAGGTCACCGTGAATCCGGCGGTGGCTCAGAAGCTCGGGGACAAGGCGCCGCTGGTGACGCTGCGGGTGACCGTCGGCGGGAGCGCTGTCCAGCCGCCCGACTATGTACGGGAGGCGGGGGACTTCCAGATCACCGAAGCCGACCGGAAAGCCGCGGAGAACGGTGCGGGCGGGGCGGTGTGGGAGGACCTGGAGGTCGCGCAGGGTGGCGCTTCGGGCGGGTCCGCCGATGAGAAGGGCGGGCGCGGTGAATCGGACGGTTCTTCCGGCGCGGGTTCCGCCGATGCGGGCTCGTCCTCCGGGGCCGGGTCTGCCTCCTCCTCTTCTACGTCGCCGGGGAGCGCGGTGATGACGGTCATCGGCGTCGCCGGGATCGGGACAGGCACAGCGTTGCTGCTGTGGCTCGCGGTGTGGCGGGTGGTCGCGGTGCGGCGGGTGCGGGTGCGGAACTGAGGGGAGTGGCCGAGGCGGGGCGGGCCCGTCTCAGGCCTGGGTCAGCGCCCAGATCCCCACGCCGAAGCAGATCAGCGCGATGAGCACGACCGGGATCGTCACCCGTGGGGGTGGCCCGGGGCGCCGCCGGGGAACTTCCGCGTTCTCCGATGCGTACAGAGAGTGACGAACCTGATCGGGTGGGGTCACGGTCGTCACCGTGTGTGCGGATCGAGGGGAGAGGGAGAGGCCGTGGGGGGACGTGACGGCGGGGGCCGCGGACTTCGTCCGAGGAGCGGGTGCCGGGCGCTGGGGTTCGGGGACCGGAGCGGGCGGCGGCGTGACGGGCTGGACCGGCGGCATCGGAGGCACCGAGGACGGCTGCGGAGTCTGCTCCTCGGGTGGCGCCGGCGGCGGGAGATGGAAGCTGCCCGTCTCCGACATGGAGGGGAGGGGAGCTTGTGGAGCCGGTGGTTCGGGGTTCTGGGGGTTCTGAGAGGTCTGGGGGTTCTGCGAGGTCTCGGGATGCTGGGAGTTCTGAGCGGGCTCGGGGAGCTGGGGTCGCTCGGGCTCCGGCGCGAAGGTCGGCGTGGGCGCCGGTATGGGGACGGGAGAGAGGGCCGCGGGTATCGGCCCGGGAGTGGGAGTGACCGGCGGCACCGGTGGCGGCGGTGGCGTGAGCGGCTTCTCGGGCGCGGGGGCGGGCGTGGGGGCGGGCGCGGGCGCGGGCGGGGTCAGGGGCCGTTCGGGCACCACCGTCGACTGGGTGTGCGAGGAAGCGGGCGCGGGCGAGGGAGCCGTGGGGGCGTGCAGCGGGCGGGCCCTGCGGCCGCGGGTGGCCGGCCCCTCGGGGCTGAACCCCGGGGGCAGGGGGCCGAGTTGGTCGAAGACCTCGATCAGTTCGTCGTCGGGGCCCGGCTCCGGCAGGAGCTCGGCGGCGACGAGCAGCGCCTTGCGGGCCCCGGTCGCGGTGCGGAAGCGCGCCTCGGGATCCGGCTGCAGCAGCCCGGCGAGGACACCCCACAGCGGCCCTGGCACGCCCTGAGGGGGCCCAGGAGTGCCGTGCTCGGCGAAGTGTTCGATCAGGGCCTTGCTGTCCGGCTTGGCGCCCTCGAGGAGATAGAGCGCGACCAGACCGGCGGCGAACAGGTCGGCGGGAAAGTCCGGCTCGGCTCCCAGGGCCTGCTCGGGGGCGATGTAACCGGGCGTGCCCACCACATAGTTGGCCTCCGTCAGCCGCGGCTCGCCCTTGCGCATCGCGATGCCGAAGTCCGAAAGACGCAGATGCGGCAGGCCCGTGCCGGTGGCTTCGAGCAGGATGTTGGCCGGCTTGATGTCGCGGTGCACCACGCCTTCTCCGTGCACGGCGGCGAGCCCGGCCAGCAACTGGTCGAGCAGGAGACAGACGAACTGCGGGGGCAGTGGCCCGTAGTCGCCGATCAGGTGGGCGAGCGAGCCGCCCGAGACCAGGTCCATGGTGAACAGGACCTTGTCGTCGTCCGCGGCCCAGCTCGCCGGGGCGAGGACGTGCGGATGATCGATGCGCAGGGCCTGCTCGCGCACGAAGCGCAGCAGCGTGTGGGCGTCGCTCTGCTGCAGGACCTTGGCCGCCACATAGCGGTGGCGCCGGTGGTCCCAGGCGCGCCACACGGCGCCCACTCCCCCGCGGCCGATGGGGTCGGCCAGTTCGTACCGGCCGGCGAAGACCTCACCCATGGTCGTGCGTCGCTCCCCTCCCGGGCCCACGCTGCGCAGGGCTCCATCGGACGTCGCGCGAGATCCCCCGGCGCGGTGCGCGACCACCGTCGATGTCGGTGGTCACGGCACCGGCTGCCGTGCGGTGACCTCGGCGGATCAGCTCTGGTGCGCCTGGTAGTGGGCGACCGCGTCCGAGGTGCGTCCCGCGCCGTACACCCGGAGGAACTCTGCCAGTTCCGGGTGGGTCGCCGCGAGGGAGTCGGCGGCGTCGATGATGTCGCCGGCGGCGGAGACGGAGCGCAGCAGCGACTGGATCTCACGCACCACGCGCTTGACCGTCGGAGCGCCCGAACCGGAGGAGGTCTGGCCGGTGTTGGTGAGGACCGAGCCGCCCTGCGACTTCTTGATCTCGTCCATGCGCTCGGTGGCCTCGGCCGCGCTGACGCTGCCGTCGGCGACCTGCCCGGACAGTTCCTGCAACTGCTGCACGCGCTGCACCACCGCGGGGTTTCCGATCTTCGCGCGCTGACCGCTCATCAGCTGGGACAGCATGGGCGCGGACAGGCCGAGCACTCCCGCCAGACGGGCCTGGTTGAGACCGAGGTCCTCGATCAGCCGACGGAAGAGCGCCCCCAGCGGCTCCCCGTACCAGCTGCGCTGGAGCTCCCGGGCTCTTGCGGTAGCTTCCTGCTGTGCGGCGTCCATTGCGTCTCCCCATCGCTTCCCCAAGTACGGTGCTTCGCTGCCGCGAAGCACGTGGGGCATCTTACGGAGAGTGGTCGTCCGCCGGGACCCCCAATCCTTTTGCGGGATCCCGGGGGTGACCCGGTACTCTGGTCTGCGGTGCTCGCCCGGAGCGTGATTCATCCGGTGCGACGCGTCGTTTTCGGGGCCTTAGCTCAGTTGGTAGAGCGCTGTCTTTGCATGGCAGATGTCAGGGGTTCGACTCCCCTAGGCTCCACAGCGAAGAACCCCCTTGACCGTGTTTCCACAGGTCAAGGGGGTTCTTTCGTCGGACGTGGCGGTGTCCCGGAGTCAGTGCTTGTCGTCCGGGCCCGTCTCGGCCTCGGCCTGCTTGGCCTGGACCTCGGGGTCGAGGATGTCCTGGCCGCTGGGGTCGACCGAGGTCAGCGGGGCGGCGTCGGGCACCTCGGTGGCGGCCGGCGGCTCGACGAGCCAGTCCGGGTTGGCCTGCTTGTCCCACCACTTCCAGGCGACGAACGCCCCACCGGCCAGGATGCCCAGCACGGCCAGGCCCTTGGCGAGACGTCCGGCACGGGCCCGGCGCTCCTGCTTGCGGGTCAGCTTCCTGATCTGCTCAGGGGAGACCTGCCCGCGCAGCGCGGCGAATGCCGCGACGCTGCGGGCCGTCGCCTCGTCGCGGACCGGGCCGGCCGCGGCCACGGCGTGCTCCAGGCGCGGCTTGGAGTAGTCGGCGGCCTGCCGGGCAGCCGAGCGGGTGCGGACCGCTGCCTCGTGCGCGGCGTGATCGACCTTCGGCGGCACATGGGTGCGGGCCTGCTCCAGGCGCGGCGCGAGATGGGCGTCGTACTGGACGCGGGCTTGCTGCGCGGCCTGCGAGACCTTGGGAGCGAGCACGACACGGGCGTCGTGCGCGTACTGCGCGGCCTTGTCCTTGGCCGTCCCCGCGTAGGGCGCCACCACTTCCGCGGCGTGCAGCACGCTGTCCTTCGCCGAGCCGGTCGCGGCGCGCACGCTGTCGATGCGGGTCACGTGATCCTCCTCCTCGGTGGCGTATAGGTATTTCACCTTTCCACCCTTTTGCTGATCATGCCTGCTGGAAGTGCCCTACGGCGGTAAGGCTTGATAAGGATCGGTACCGATCAGTAAGGATCAGTACGAAGCGGAAAGAACGGTAAGAACGGTAAGGGCGGGTAAGACCGGTAAATAGGGCTTGGCGACGACAATGCCACGGATCGTGGCGGTGCGCTCCTGCTCTGTATCGAGTAGACCGGATTCCGGTGGCTGAAACCCCCGTACCTGCTCCGTGCGAGGATCGGGCGAGCACAGGAGACGACGGAAGGCGGATCGTGGCCGAGCAGCTGTATGCCACCCTCAGGACGAATCAGGGCGACATCGAGGTCAGGCTTCTGCCGAACCACGCGCCCAAGACGGTCAAGAACTTCGTCGAGCTCGCCAAGGGCGAGCGGGAGTGGACCAACCCGGAGTCCGGCGAGAAGTCCACGGACCCGCTGTACGACGGCACCGTCTTCCACCGTGTGATCAGCGGCTTCATGATCCAGGGCGGCGACCCGCTGGGGAACGGCACGGGCGGCCCCGGCTATCAGTTCGACGACGAGTTCCACCCCGACCTGGCCTTCACCAAGCCGTACCTGCTGGCGATGGCCAACGCCGGCCCGGGGACCAACGGCTCGCAGTTCTTCATCACCGTCTCGCCGACCGCCTGGCTGACCCGCAAGCACACCATCTTCGGCGAGGTCGTCGACGAGGCCAGCCAGAAGATCGTGGACACCATCGCCAAGGCGCCCACCAACCCGCGCACCGACCGCCCGGTCAACGACGTCGTCATCGAGTCGGTGACCGTCGAGACGCGTTAGAGCACGCGCCGGTAGCGCATCAGGGAACCAATGCGCCCCGCTCGTCCGTAAGGATGGGCGGGGCGGTGCGTTGTCGCGCGGCGCCTCATCACCGCTCTCACCTAGGGGACGACCGACATGGAACAGGCGCCCGGCAGCCCGCAGGAACCGCAGGACGCGCAGGGCCTGCCCGGCTGCTACCGGCATCCGGACCGGCCGACCGGCATCCGCTGCACCCGTTGTGAGCGGCCCATCTGTCCGGAGTGCATGGTCAGCGCCTCGGTCGGGTTCCAGTGCCCGGAGTGTGTGCGCAGCGGCTCGGGCACGGGGCACGCGGCCAGTGCCAGTCAGCCACGCACCATCGCGGGCGGCACGATCGCGAGCGACCCGCGGCTGGTCACCAAGGTGCTGATCGGGCTTTGTCTGCTCGCGTTCGTGTTCCAGCTGGCGGTTGGTGACTCCTTCGACGAACGCTTCGAGCTGTTCGGCCGCGCGCCGACGTCGGACTACGGTGCTTGGGAGGGCGTCGCCGAGGGCCAGTGGTACCGGCTGGTGACCTCGATGTTCCTGCACGTCGGCTATGTCCACCTCGCCTTCAACATGCTCAGCCTCTGGTGGATCGGAGGCCCGCTGGAGGCAGCGCTCGGCAGGGCGAGGTACATCGCCCTTTACTTCGTGTCCGGCCTCGCCGGTAGCGCCCTGACCTATCTGCTCACCGCGCCGAACCAGGCAACGCTCGGCGCCTCCGGAGCGATCTTCGGTCTCTTCGGCGCGACGGGGGTCCTGATGCGGCGCCTCAACTACGACCTGCGCCCTGTCATCGCGCTGCTCGTGATCAACCTGATCTTCACGTTCAACCCGGCGTTCAACATCGCCTGGCAGGCCCACATCGGTGGTCTCGTCGCCGGTCTGGCCGTCGGTTACGCGATGGTGCACGCCCCGCGGGAGCACCGTTCGCTCATCCAGTACGGGACCTGCGCGGTGGTGCTGCTCGCCGTGATCGTCACCGTCGTTGTCAGAACGGCTCAGCTCACCTGAGCGCAGTTATCCACCGTTGTTGGTGCCAGTTGTCCACAGTGGATCGGGCAGTGGGCACGACGGTCCGTAAACGACCTCGCCCCTCGCCTCTGACCTGGGATTTCCCCGGGAGAGGCAAGGGGCGAACGTGTGCTCGACGGGTGCTTGATTAGTCACACCAGCGTCAACAGTCTGAGGGTTATCCACAGATCGTAGAGTTATCCCCACTGTGGACAAGTGTTGTGGATAACTCAGTGGATAGCTTGGGGCAGAGCTGGCGCTCGGGCCGGAGTGTGCGCTATTTCCACTGGGTGGAGACGCCGAACCCGGCTGCGATGAAGCCGAAGCCCACCACGATGTTCCAGTTGCCGAACGCCTCGATGGGCAGCTGGGTGTCCGACACGTAGAAGACGACGATCCAGGCCAGCCCGATCAGGAACAGGGCGAGCATCACGGGAGCCACCCAACCGCGGTTGGTCAGCTTGATGTTGGCTGCCTGCTTCGACGCCGGCGGCGGCGTGTAGTCGGCCTTCTTGCGGATACGTGACTTCGGCACGAGGGTCTCTCCTGTCGATGCGCTGCGTGGCCGCGCAGGGAACGTGGGCTGGCTCCGGGCAGCGTACAAGCGGAACTTCAAAGGACTATGAGCGCTCCCCCGGCCGTCCGTTAGCGTAGTGCTTCCACGGCGTTGAAGGAGATAAGGGTACGTTGAGCAATTCTGCCGACCCCCGAAACCGCCCTGACCAGGGAGGTGCCCGCGGCCGTTTCCGGCCCGTGCGGGTGCTCACCGTGGGAGTTTTCGCCCTTGCCGGGCTGATCTTCTTCACCAGTTTCAATACGGCCAAGGGCACCAATATCCGCACGGATGCCTCTCTCCTGAAGCTCTCCGACCTCATTCAGGAGCGCAGCCACAAGAACCAGGAACTGGAAGCGGCCAACAGCGGCACCCGCGGCGACGTCGAGCGGCTCGCGCGGCGCGACGACGGCTCGACCAAGGCGGAGGACGAGAAGCTGGACCGCCTCCAGAAGGCGTCCGGCACCAAGAAGCTGACCGGCGAGGCGGTCTCCGTCACCCTCGACGACGCCCCCTCTGACGCCACCGTCCGGCTCCCCGGCTACCCCGACCCGCAGCCCGACGACCTCGTCATCCACCAGCAGGACCTCCAGGCCGTGGTGAACGCCCTGTGGCACGGCGGCGCCAAGGGCATCAAGGTCATGGACCAGCGCCTGATCGGCACGTCCGCGGTGCGCTGCGTCGGCAACACCCTGATCCTTCAGGGCCGCGTCTACTCGCCCCCGTACAAGATCACGGCCGTCGGTGACCCGGAGAAGCTGAAGGCCGCCGTCGCCGCCTCGCCCGAGATCCAGACGTACATGCTCTACGTCAACGCCTACGGGCTCGGCTGGAAAGTCGAGGACGACGGGGCGGTGACTCTTCCCGGCTACTCGGGCACAGTGGATCTCCACTACGCGAAGCCCGTGGAATAGGCGTGGAACAGCCGTGAAGTAGCTGCCCCTGGGGGACCAGTGTCGGTGCGAGTCGTCGTCCGGACGTTCAGCGAGTTGTGCATCACGGTGGGCGCCGTGATCGTGCTGTTCGTCGCGTACGTGCTGTTCTGGACCGGTGTGAAGGCCGACAGCGCGATGGACCACCAGATCGACGACCTCCAGAGACAGTGGGCGAAGAGACCGGTGGCCAGTGCCGCGCCGTCGGACGGGCCGACCGCTACCTCGCCGCCGAAGCCCGCCGCGTACCAGGACGGCAAGCCGTTCGCCGTGATGTACATCCCACGCCTTGGTTTCACGTGGAACAAGCCGGTCCTGGAGGACACCGACGTCGGCACCCTGAAGAAGGGGCTCGCCCACTACTCGGGGACCGCGCAGCTCGGGCAGAAGGGGAACTTCGCGGTGGCCGGCCACCGGCGTACGTACGGAGACCCGTTCAAGGACTTCCCGAAGCTGCGGCCCGGCGACGACGTGGTGCTCACGGACGGGACGACCTGGTTCACGTACGTCATCGACACCGAGCCGTACAAGACGCTGCCCAGCGATGTGGCCGTCATCGACCCGGTGCCGCCCAAGTCCGGATACACCGAACCGGGCCGCTATCTGACGCTCACGACCTGCGAGCCCGAGTGGGGTCACAGCCATCGGCTGATCGTGTGGGGGCACCTTGATTCCACTCAGCCTGTAGAGGCCGGGAAACCGAAAGCCCTGCGCCGTTAGTCTGGTGCCGTAGCGGACGGTGTGGAGGGAGCGACCGGCATGTACGGCTGGATCTGGCGGCATCTGCCGGGGAACGCTTGGGTGAGGGCACTGATTTCGGTCGTGCTGGTTCTGGCAGTCGTCTATGTGCTGTTCCAGTACGTCTTTCCGTGGGCCGAGCCGCTGCTGCCCTTCAACGACGTAACGGTGGACGGTCAGTGAGCACTCGAACGACCCGGGACGAGACGCGCGACGCGAACCGCAGGACGCGCATCCTCGTCGTCGACAACTACGACAGCTTCGTCTTCAACCTCGTCCAGTACCTGTACCAGCTGGGTGCCGAGTGCGAGGTGCTGCGCAACGACGAGGTGACGACCGCGCACGCCCAGGACGGCTTCGACGGCGTGCTGCTGTCGCCGGGACCCGGCGCCCCCGAACAGGCCGGTGTCTGCATCGAGATGGTGCGCCACTGCGCCGCGACCGGGGTGCCCGTCTTCGGCGTCTGCCTCGGCATGCAGTCGATGCAGGTGGCGTACGGGGGTGTGGTGGACCGGGCGCCGGAGCTGCTGCACGGCAAGACGTCCCTGGTGCGGCACGAGGGCAAGGGCGTCTTCGCCGGGCTGCCCGACCCCTTCACCGCGACCCGCTACCACTCGCTGGCCGCCGAACCGGGCACGGTCCCGGCCGAGATGGAGGTCACCGCCCGCACCGAGGACGGCATCATCATGGGGCTGCGCCACCGTGAACTGCCCGTCGAGGGCGTCCAGTTCCATCCGGAGTCCGTCCTCACCGAGCACGGGCACCTGATGCTGGCGAACTGGCTCGCGGAGTGCGGGGACACCGGCGCGGTCGCCCGATCGGCCGGGCTGGCCCCGGTCGTGGGCAGGGCCTCGGCGTGACCGCGGTGCGCCCCGAGCGCGAGGGTGGAGGGGAGTCGGGGGAGCTGGCGGACGCCGTGCGGCGCCTCGACGACCCCCTCAGCGACCCGTTGCCGGGGCAGCATCCCTCACCGTGGTTCAGGGCGGCGCAGGAAGAGCCACAGGCCGACCCTCAGCGGCCCGAGCCGGAGCCCGAGTGGTACGACCCCGACGGGTACGCGACGGACTGGTACGGCGGCGCTCAGCGGCCTTCTGAGCCGGCGCCCGCCCCGGCCCCCGCCCCGGCGCCCGGTCGTTCGGCACCGGCACCCGCACCGGCCGCCCCTCCGGCTCCCGCTCCGGCTCCCGCCCCCACCCCCGAGCCCGCCTTCATCCCCGTACGGGACGACGAGACGGTCGCGCTGCGCACCGCCGACACCCGGCGCGCGGCCGAGCCGGAGCCGCCCGTCGTCACCGGCGGCCGGGCCGAGCGCCGGAAGGCCGCCAAGCGCGGCGGCAGGCGGCACGCGGGAGCGCCCACCGCCGAGGACGAGCCGGCGACCGACGGCAGGCCGCTGAGCCGCGTCGAGGCCCGCCGGGCGGCGAAGGCGGCCAAGCCGGGCGCCGGGGTCATAGCCAGCCGCGCGATCGGCGAAGTCTTCATCACCCTCGGGGTGCTGATGCTGCTGTTCGTCACCTACCAGCTCTGGTGGTCGAACATACGGGCCCACAATCTGGCGGGCAGCGCGCGCGACCATCTCGAGGACGACTGGGCGAACGGCAAGCGCAAGCCAGGGACGTTCGAGCCGGGCCAGGGCTTCGCGATCCTCTACATACCCAAGCTGGACGTCGTCGTGCCGATCGCCGAGGGCATCAGCAAGACGAAGGTCCTCGACAAGGGGATGGTCGGGCACTACGGCAAGGACAGCATCCCGACCGCGATGCCGGACGCGAAGACCGGCAACTTCTCGCTCGCCGGGCACCGCAACACCCATGGCGAGCCGTTCCGCTACATCAACCGCCTGGAGCCGGGCGATCCGATCGTGGTCGAGACGCAGGACAAGTACTACGTGTACAAGATGTCCAGCAGGCTGAACCAGACCTCGCCGTCGAACACCGCGGTGATCGATCCGGTCCCGGCGGGTTCCGGATTCACCAAGCCGGGTCGTTACATCACTCTGACGACGTGCACTCCGGAATTCACCAGTACGTATCGAATGATCGTCTGGGGCAAGATGGTCGAGGAGCGCCCGCGCAGCAAGGGCAAGCCGGACGCGCTCGTCGAATAGCGAGTCGTGCAGGGCGCAGTCGACCACCGGTAGTACGGGCACAGGGACGGGGCAACAAGCAGTGGCAGCGACGACCACCGACCACGACGAGGACGCGGCCGAGCCGAAGGCCCCCTCTCCCACGCCCTCGCCGCGTCGCGGACGGCTCGCGACGGCCGTCAGCGTCTTCGGTGAACTCCTCATCACGGCGGGCCTGATCCTCGGCCTGTTCGTCGTCTATTCACTGTGGTGGACGAACGTCGTCGCCGACCGTGCCGCCCACAAACAGGGCGACAAGGTCCGTGAGCACTGGGGGGCCGGCGGGCCCGGCGCCCTGGACACCAAGGACGGCATCGGCTTCCTGCACGTCCCGGCGATGAAGAACGGCGAGGTGCTGGTCAAGAAGGGCACCTCGACGAAGATCCTCAACGACGGTGTCGCCGGCTACTACACGGACCCGGTGAAGGCGGACCTGCCGACGACCGACAAGAACGGCAACTTCTCGCTGGCCGCGCACCGCGACGGGCACGGCGCCAAGTTCCACAACATCGACAAGATCGATAAGGGCGACCCGATCGTCTTCGAGACCAAGGACGACTGGTACGTCTACAAGGTCTACGACATCCTCCCGGAGACCTCGAAGTTCAACGTCGACGTGATCGACCGGGTCCCCAAGGAGTCGGGCGTCAAGAAGCCCGGGAAGTACATCACGCTGACGACCTGCACCCCGGTCTACACGTCGGAGTACCGCTACGTGGTGTGGGGCGAGCTGGAGCGCGTGGAGAAGGTGAACAGCGACCGGACGCCGCCGAAGGAGCTCAGGTAGTACCTGAGGGACACGAGCAAAAAGGCCCCGCCCCTCCCGGAGGAGGAGCGGGGCCTTTCGCGTACGCGGGGTGCGGGTCAGCCGTTGTTGCCGCCGAGGAACCCGCCGTTGCCGTTCCCGCCGTTGTTGCCGCCGTTCCCGCCGATCGTGGTCAGGGTGACCGTGGCGCTGGCCGGGTCGACCTGGCTGCCGGGGGCCGGGTCCGCGTTGGCGACCACGGCGTTGTCGTCGCCGCTGCTGCCGTCCGCGAGCTGGATGTTCTTGAAGCCCGCGTCCTGGAGCATCTTCTTGGCGTCCTTGAGCGAGCGGCCGCGCACCTCGGGCACCGCGGTCTGGGCCGGTGCCTTCGCGACGGTCAGGGTGACCGTCGAGTTGGGGTCGGCCTGGGAGCCGGCGACGAGGCTCTGCTTGAAGACCTTGCCGGCCTCGACCGAGGCGTTCTCCTCCTCGGTGCAGGACGCCTTCAGGTCGGCCTCCTGGAGCTTGGCCGTGGCCTGGTCGCAGGTGAGGTTGGTGCCGGAGGACACGTCCGGGACCTGGGTCTGGGCCTTCTCCTTGGACACCGTGATGGTGACCTTGGAGCCGGACTGCTTCTCCTCGCCCGGGTCCGGGGTCTGGCTCAGGACCTTGCCGGGCTCCTGCGTGGACTCCTCGGACTTCACGTTGACCTCGAAGCCCTTGCCCTCCAGGATGCTGCGGGCCTCGTCCTCCGTCTTGCTGATGACGTTCGGGACCGCGACCTTCGGCGCGCCCGTCGACATCCGGAGGGTGATCGTGTCGCCCTTGGCGAGCGAGCCGTCCTCGGGGTCCTGCTTGCAGACGGTGTTGACGGGCTCGTCCTTGCAGGCCATGCTCGAGCCCTTTTCGACCTTCAGGTCGACGTTGCTCGCCTTCTTCTGGGCGGACTTGAAGGTCTCGCCCACCAGGTTCGGCACCGGAATCTTGGCATCGTCGCCGCTGCCGCTGTCGCTGGTGATCCACTTGCCGATCAGGATCGCCCCGATCAGCACCAGGATGCCCGCGACGATCAGCAGGATCGTCGACGTGCGGTTCTTGCCCTGCTGCTGGCGCCTGCGGTCGGGGCGGTCGTCGTAGCCGTAGCCGCCGTCGTCCGGGTTGACCGGGGGCAGCATCGACGTCGGCGCCGCGCCGTTCTGCTGGCCCAGCATCATCGTCTGCTGGTCGTTCGGGCCGCCGCCGTAGCCGACCGCGCCCATGGCGGCGGTGGCGGCGACGGGCTGCCCGTCGAGGCAGGCCTCGATGTCGGCGCGCATCTCGTCGGCCGACTGGTAGCGGTAGTCGGGGTCCTTCGTCAGCGCCTTGAGGACGATGGCGTCCATCTCGGGCGTGATCTCGGAGTCGAAGACCGACGGGGGCTGCGCCTCTTCGCGTACGTGCTGGTAGGCGACCGCGACCGGGGAGTCCCCGACGAACGGCGGACGGACCGTCAGCAGCTCGTACAGCAGGCAGCCGGTCGAGTAGAGGTCGGAACGGGCGTCGACCTGCTCGCCCTTGGCCTGCTCGGGCGAGAGGTACTGCGCCGTGCCGATGACCGCGGCGGTCTGCGTCATCGTCATGCCGGAGTCGCCCATGGCGCGGGCGATGCCGAAGTCCATGACCTTCACCTGACCGTTGCGGGTCAGCATGACGTTGGCCGGCTTGATGTCACGGTGGACGATGCCCGCCCGGTGCGAGTACTCCAGGGCCTGGAGGATGCCGACGGTCATCTCCATGGAGCGCTCCGGCAGGAGCTTGCGCCCGGAGTGCAGCAGCTCGCGGAGTGTGGAACCGTCGACGTACTCCATCACGATGTACGGGATGGAGACCTGGTCGACGTAGTCCTCGCCCGTGTCGTAGACCGCCACGATCGCGGGGTGGTTGAGCGAGGCGGCCGACTGGGCCTCCCGGCGGAACCGGGCCTGGAACGACGGGTCACGCGCGAGGTCCACCCGCAGCGTCTTCACCGCTACGGTGCGGCCGAGCCGGGTGTCGTGCGCGAGGTAGACCTCCGCCATGCCACCACGGCCGAGCACCTGGCCCAGCTCGTACCGGCCGCCGAGGCGACGCGGCTCTTCCATGGTTACCTACCAGCCCTCTCCGTCGGTCCCGACCGTCCCGTGCGGGGTCGGGCGGTGTGCTGTCCGGGCATACCGTACCCGGCTTGCCCAGCGTGACCTGGCCGCCACCGAGACCCGTGACAGGACCGGTATCGCCACGTGCGTCAATGTGAAGAACAGGTGACCGGGCTCACAGATTCTGGTGAAGCCCGGTCACGGTCCGTCGCTACTTGCTGTTGATGACCGCTTCCATCACGCTCTTCGCGATCGGGGCGGCCAGGCCGCCACCGGAGATGTCCTGGCGGCTGGCGTCGCTGTCCTCGACGACCACGGCCACCGCGACCGGCGTTCCGGAGCTGGTCTTGGCGTAGCTGACGAACCAGGCGTACGGCTTCTCGCTGTTGTCGACACCGTGCTGGGCGGTACCGGTCTTGCCGCCGACGGTGGCACCGGCGATCTTGGCGTTGCTGCCCGTGCCGCCCGGGTCGTTGACGACCGTCTCCATCATCGACTGGAGCTTCTGCGCGTTGTCCTCGGAGAGCGGCTGGCTCAGCTCCTCCGGCTCGGTCTTCTCGATGGTGTCGAGGTTCGAGGCCTTGAGCTCGTCGATCATGTACGGCTTCATCAGCTTGCCGTCGTTGGCGATCGCGGAGGCGACCATGGCCATCTGCAGCGGGGTGGCAGCGGTGTTGTACTGGCCGATGGACGACAGGGCGGTCTGCGACCGGTTCATGTCGTCGTCGAAGTTCGACGCGCTCGAGCGGACCGGGACGAACTGCTCCTTGTTGAAGCCGAACTTCTCGGCCTCCTCGACCATCTTCTCGTTGCCGAGGTCGGAGCCGATCTTGCCGAAGACGGTGTTGCAGGAGACCTTCAGGGCGACCCGCAGCGTCGCGTCCTTACAGGGGATGTTGCCCTCGTTCTTCAGCGGCGTCGTGGTGTCCGGCATGGTCCACGGCAGCGGCGTGTCCGTCTTCTGGTCCGGGTCGTAGTCGCCGCTCTCCAGCGCCGCCGCGGCCGTGACCAGCTTGAACGTCGAACCCGGCGGGTAGGTCTCGCGCAGCGCGCGGTTCAGGAGCGGCTTGTCCTTGTCCTTGTCCAGCTTGGAGAAGGTCGCGCCGTCGTCGTTGCTGTTGCCGGCGAACGACGACGGGTCGTACGACGGCGTCGAGGCGAGCGCGAGGATCTTGCCGGTGGACGGCTCGATGGCGGCCACCGCACCCTTGCCGCGGTTCTTCAGGCCGTCGTACGCGGCCTCCTGCGCCTTGGCGTTGAGGGTGGTGACGACGTTGCCGCCCTCCTTCTTCTTGCCCGTGACCATGTCGAGCGTGTTGCGGAAGAAGAGCCGGTCGTCGTTGCCGGTGAGGATCCCGTCCTCGATGGACTCGATCTGGGTGGCGCCGACGACCTGCGAGGCGTATCCGGTGACGGGCGACCACATGGGCCCGTCCTTCCAGGTCCGCTTGTACTTCAGGTCGGTACCGCTGGTCGCCTTCGAACCGGTGATCGACTTGCCGTCGACGATGATGTCGCCGCGCGGTGTCGAGTAACGGGCGATGGCGACGCGGCGGTTGTTGTCGTCGGAGGCGAGGCTGTCGGCCTTGACGTACTGGAGCCAGTTGTCGCGGATCAGCAGGGTCAGGACCAGGAGTCCGCAGAAGATCGCGATGCGGCGCAGGGGCTTGTTCACGGTCGGACCACCTGGGTCATCTCGGCGTCGGGGCTGGGCGTCGGGCTGGGGGCGGGCCGGCGCGCGGTGTCGCTGATGCGGATCAGGATGCCGATCAGCGCCCAGTTCGCGATCACCGAGGAACCGCCGTACGCGAGGAACGGCATCGTCATACCGGTCAGCGGGATGAGCCCCATGACACCGCCGGCGACGACGAAGACCTGGAGGGCGAAGGCGCCGGACAGACCGACGGCGAGCAGCTTGCCGAAGGGGTCGCGGGCGGCGAGGGCGGTGCGCACACCACGCTCGACGATCAGTGCGTAGATCAGCAGCAGCGCCATCAGGCCGGCCAGGCCCAGCTCCTCGCCGAACGTGGCGAGGATGAAGTCGGAGTTCGCGGCGAACCGGATCAGGTCGGAGTGGCCCTGGCCGAGACCGGTGCCCAGCGTGCCGCCGGAGCCGAACGCCCACAACGCCTGCATGGCCTGCTCGGAGTGGCCGCCCACGCCCTGCCGGCTGAGCAGGTACTCCTTCATCGGGTCGAGCCAGGCGTCGACACGCTGCTGGATGTGCGGCTCGAAGCTGGCCACACCGACGGCGCCGACCGCGGACATCATCAGACCGAAGACGATCCAGCTGGTCCGCTCCGTGGCGACGTACAGCATGATCACGAACATGCCGAAGAACAGCAGCGAGGTACCGAGGTCGGTCTCGAAGACCAGGATGAGGATCGAGATCGCCCACACCACGATGATCGGCCCGAGGTCGCGGCCGCGCGGCAGGTAGAGCCCCATGAAGCGGCGCGAGGCCAGCGCCAGCGCGTCCCGCTTCACCATCAGGTAGCCGGCGAAGAAGACGGCCAGGGCGATCTTCGCGAACTCACCGGGCTGGATGGAGAAGCCGCCGATGTGGATCCAGATCTTGGCGCCGTAGATGTTCACGCCGAGGCCCGGGACCAGTGGCAGCAGCAGCAGGACGATCGCGCCGAGCATCGAGATGTACGTGTAGCGCTGCAGGACGCGGTGGTCCTTCAGGAAGATCAGCACCACGATGAAGAACGCGATGCCGATCGCCGTGTACATCAGCTGCTTGGGCGCGGCACTGCCCGCCTGCCCGATCGACTGGAGCAGCTTCGACTGGTCGAGCCGCCAGATGACGACGAGCCCCAGGCCGTTGAGGAGCGTGGCGAGCGGCAGCAGCAGCGGGTCCGCGTACGCCGCGAATTTCCGTACGACGATGTGGGCGACGCCGGCGAGCAGGCCGAGACCGAGGCCGTAGCCCAGCAGTCCGGCCGGCAGCGAGCCGTCGAGCGCGAGGCCCACATTGGCGTACGCGAAGACCGGGATGACCACGGCGAACGCCAGCAGGGCCAGCTCGGTGTTGCGCCGGCTGGGTGCGCCGATCGCGCCGATGGTCGACGTATGGGTCGTGGAACTACTACTGAGAGAACTGCTCATGGCGTGCTGAGGCCCCCAACGGCTTCTACTGCTGTGCGCACGCCTTGGCCAGCTGCTGCTCTTCGTCGGAGAGAGTGGGGCCAGGAGTGGGCGTGGGAGAGGACTTGGACTTGCCGGACGGCGACGAGGACGAGTTCGGCGTGGGGGTGGCGGTCGCCACGCGGTACGACGCCTTGGACGCGGTCCCACCACTGGTGGTTCCGCCGGCTTCGCCCTCGCCGGTCTTGGAGTTCTTCTCGCTCTCGGCCTTCTGCCGCTCGGCCTGCTTCTCGCATGCCGTCGCCTGCGCGGACAGTTCGTCGATCTTGTCCTGGGCGGCTGCCAGGTCGCCTTCGGTGATGGTCGCCTCGACCTGCTTCTGCTGGTAGGGCGGCAGGTACTTGAGCGCGATCTCCGGGTGGTCCTTCTCCACCTTCGACAGGTTCACCCAGGCAAGGTCCTGGTTGATGCCGCGGTAGAGCGCCACGTGATCGTCGTTCGAGCCGACGAAGTACTGGGTCTGCGTCCAGCGGTAACCGCCGTAGAGACCACCGCCGATGACGCCGAGGGCGAGCACGATGTACAGCGATCTCTTGAGCCACTTGCGGCCGCGGCGCGGCTTGACGAAGTCCTCGTCCGTGTACGCGCCGAAGTCCCCCTCGGGCGCGTAACCGTCGGACTCTCCGCTGCCGGGCGGGCCGAACTCGCCGCCACCGCCCTGGCCCGGCACCGGCCGGTTCGAGCCGCGGCCGAGCGCCGCCGCGCGGCCCGCCGGGGTCTCCATGGCGCCGCTGTCGTGCAACTGGTGCTGGTTCTCGGCGACCGCGCCCACGATGACCGGGGCGTCGGAGATGTGTCCGGCGAGGGTGTCCCCGCCGTCGATGTCGAGGACATCGGCGACGATCACGGTGATGTTGTCCGGGCCGCCGCCGCGCAGGGCGAGCTGGATCAGGTCCTGGACGGTCTCCTGCGGGCCCTGGTAGCTGGCGAGGGTCTCCTCCATCGTCTGGTGGGAGACGACGCCGGACAGGCCGTCGGAGCAGATCAGATAGCGGTCGCCGGCCCGCACCTCGCGGATGGAGAGGTCGGGCTCGACGTGGTCGCCGCTGCCCAGCGCGCGCATGAGGAGGGACCTCTGCGGGTGCGTGGTGGCCTCTTCCTCGGTGATGCGGCCCTCGTCGACGAGGCGCTGCACCCAGGTGTGGTCCTGCGTGATCTGCGTGAGGACGCCGTCGCGCAGCAGGTACGCGCGCGAGTCGCCGACATGGACGAGGCCGAGCCGCTGGCCGGTCCACAGCAGGGCGGTGAGGGTGGTCCCCATGCCCTCCAGCTGGGGGTCCTCCTCGACCATCATGCGCAGCTGGTCGTTGGCCCGCTGCACGGCGGTGCCGAGCGAGGTCAGGATGTCGGAGCCGGGCACGTCGTCGTCGAGGGCGACGATGGTGGAGATCACCTCGGAGGAGGCGACCTCACCGGCGGCCTGGCCGCCCATGCCGTCGGCGATCGCGAGGAGCCGCGGACCGGCGTAGCCGGAGTCCTCGTTGCCCTCGCGGATCATGCCCTTGTGCGATCCGGCGGCGAAGCGCAGTGACAGACTCATGCGCACCTGCCCCGTTGATTCCGACTCCGGGTACATCCGCACGGTGCCCACCCTCCGGTCGGGAGCGTGCCGGTGTCCCGGTCCGGGACAACCGCGTCGGCTCGCTCGCTCCGCTCGCGCCTAATCATGATGTAGCACTACTTCCGCAGCTCGATGACGGTCTTGCCGATGCGGATCGGTGCACCCAGGGGGATCGGCGTGGGGGTCGTCAGACGGTTCCGGTCGAGGTACGTGCCGTTCGTGGACCCGAGGTCCTCGACGATCCACTGGCCGTCCCGGTCCGGGTAGATCCGGGCGTGCCTGCTGGACGCGTAGTCGTCGTCCAGCACGATCGTGCTGTCGTGCGCGCGGCCGAGCGTGATGGTCTGCCCCTGGAGGGCGACCGTGGTGCCCGTGAGGCTCCCCTCGGAGACCACCAGCTTGGTCGGGGCCCCGCGCCGCTGGCGGCCCCCCGCCTGCTGCTGGCGCTGCTGCGGCGGCGTGGCCGCCTGTCGTGCGGTCTGCTGCTGCTGGCGTCCGCTGTCACGGCGCGAGCCGCGAGCGGTGACGCGCGTGCCGAACAGGTCGCTGCGGATGACCTGTACGGCCACGATCACGAACAGCCACAGAACGGCCAGGAAACCCAACCGCATGACCGTCAGGGTCAGCTCTGACATTGCCCCCGCTTCACCCTTCGGCTTGCCGGTAAACGATGGTGGTTTGGCCCACGACGATCCGCGAGCCGTCGCGGAGCGTAGCGCGGGTCGTGTGCTGGCCGTCCACCACGATCCCGTTCGTGGACCCGAGGTCCTGGATCGTGGAGGGGGTACCGGTGCGGATCTCGCAGTGCCGGCGCGAGACGCCGGGATCGTCGATCCGCACGTCGGCCTCCGTGGAACGGCCGAGCACGAGGGTGGGGCGGGAGATCTGGTGGCGGGTGCCGTTGATCTCGATCCAGTGCCGGACGCGGGCGCCCGGCTGCGGGCCCGCGGGAGCGGCGGGCCGCTGCGCGGCTGGGGCCTGCGCGGGCCGGCCGGGCGGCGGCGCGGACGGCATCGGCGGGGCCGCCGCGGGCGGGTAGCCGTAGCCACCGGGCGCCTGCGGCCGGCCGGCCGCGGGGCGCTCGGCCCGCTCGGGCTGTGCCTGGCTGGTGGAGGAGGCGAGGGTGCGGCTGCGCACCCGGTACAGACCCGTGTCCAGGTCGTCCGCCTTCTCCAGGTGCACCTTGATGGGGCCCATGAAGGTGTACCGCTGCTGCTTCGCGTAGTCCCGCACCATGCCGGACAGCTCGTCGCCGAGCTGTCCCGAGTAGGGGCTCAGGCGCTCGTAGTCCGGTGCGCTGAGCTCCACGATGAAGTCATTGGGGACGACGGTCCGCTCGCGGTTCCAGATCGTCGCGTTGTTGTCGCACTCGCGCTGCAGCGCGCCCGCGATCTCGACGGGCTGGACCTCGGACTTGAAGACCTTCGCGAAGGTGCCGTTGACCAGACCTTCGAGACGCTGCTCGAACTTCTTCAGGACTCCCATGAGGCACCTCCTTCTTCGTAGCCGTCCTGCTTGCCGTGACGGTCGCGCTCTCGTGCTTCGTCGTACTGCTTACTGATCGTATCCACGCGTCGGGAAATCGGCTGGTTCCCCCTGTCCGCCCGGTCGACGAGTGTCGACGCTCACAGACTGCTCCGAGGCTTCCGCTACGGACCCTCTGGAGAGGGATCGTAGAGGTGGCCTCCGAACAGTGTCCCGTACGCGGCTGTGGAGCGGTCGGGGTCCGGCAAGGCCGCGACCGGACTGTGGCCGGCGCACGGCACCTGGGGGCCGCCGCCCCATGGTGAGGGGTGACGGCGACCTGCGTCGGGTGCCCGTCGGATGCCCGCGGAATCGGATGTGAATCCACCCCTGACAGCGTGCTAATCTTCTGCATGTCGGAAGGCGCCGGGCCCACAAGGGCAAGGAGCCGGAGGACACACCCAATGCGCGGGTGGCGGAATAGGCAGACGCGCTGGATTCAGGTTCCAGTGCCCGAAAGGGCGTGGGGGTTCAACTCCCCCCTCGCGCACAGCGAAAAGCCCCGCAGATCTTCGGATCTGCGGGGCTTTTGCGTTGCCGTGAACAGGAGCGTGCGCCGGTGTGCGAGGGGCACGCGGGGGCGTACGCGCGTGTGAGGCGCCGCGGGTCGACGGGGGGTCGACGATCCGCGGCGCCTCTGTGGGTTATGTCACCTTCGGACGATCACCTTCAGGCGGCGATGCGGGCGGCCACGGCCTTGCCCTTCTCCTGCGCGTCCTGGAGGGCCTTCTCGCGGGAGGCCTCGAAGAGGGGGACGAGCTCGGACATGGCCGGGTTCGTCGGGGCCATGGTCAGCTCCGGGACGATGAAGTCGAGGTCGAGCTGCAGGGTGTCGCGCAGGGTGGCGCCCAGGAAGTTCTGGACGTACTCCATGCCCTCGCGCGGGGTGCCCGGTGCGTAGGAGCCGCCGCGGCTGGCGACGACGGTGACCGGGGTGCCCTTGGCGGCCGGGGCGTCGATGCCCGCGGTGCGGCCGAACAGGATCACGTTGTCCAGCCAGGCCTTCAGCGTCGACGGGATCGAGTAGTTGTACATCGGGGCGCCGATCAGGATCGCGTCCGCGTTCTCCAGCTCCTCGATGAGCCGCACGCGCTCGGCGAAGGCGGCGGCCTGCTCGGGGGTGTGGTCGTCGGCGGCGGTGAAGCCGGCGAGGTGGGTGTCGGCGGTGATGTGCGGCACCGGGTCCGCTGCCAGGTCGCGGTAGACGACCGTGCCCTCGGGGTGCTGCTCCAGCCAGGCGTTGCGGAAAGCCTCCGTCACGGGGCGCGAGGACGAGGCGGAGCCGGAGAAGACCGAGGAGTCGAGGTGCAGCAGGGTGGCCATGGGGGGTGTCTCCCGACGTATGGGCTGTAGAAAGTACGTAGCTAGTAATAGCACAGGTACTTACTTTTTTTCATCTGCGTACGGGAAACCAGTACCCTGGCCCCATGGCGGGCAGCGAGCAGGACAGGAAGCGGGCGGACGCACGCGGTGCGCAGGCACCCGCGGTGCACACCCCGGAGGCGTGCTCGACGGTCGATATCGGCATGACCCGGGTCTTCGGGCTGCTCGGCAAGCGCTGGACGGGGCTGATCGTGGCCGCGCTGATCCAGCGGCCCGTGCACTTCGCCGACCTGCGCCGGGCCATCCCCGGCATCAGCGAACGCATGCTGTCCGACCGGCTCACGGAGCTGGGCAACGTCGGACTCGTCCTGCGCCAGGTAGACGAGGGGCCGCCGCTGCGGGTCTCCTACCGGCTCACCGAGGCCGGCTCGGCGCTGAAGCCGTCGCTGGACGAGCTGGGGGACTGGGCCGCGAAGTATCTGGGGGCCGAGGGCGGGACGTGCCCGGAGGAGTTCCGGAAGTAGCCCGACCGCGGGGGTGGCGCCGGGTCCGCGGCTGTGGAAAAACGGTGGTCGGGCGGCGGAGTTGTGCACAGGCCGTGGGTTTTCCACAGGGCCCGGCGGAGTGCGGTGCGCGGCGGTACGGTCGTGGCCGGTTCGACGAGCGGTGTGGTGTGCACGTGTCCCGTACGGGACGGGGGAGGCGATCGGCATGGGTGGAATCGGCGATGTGGTGGCTCTGCCGCGGCAGGGCGAAGGGGGCGGTCGGGTCCGGCGGCTGCCGCGGGTGGACGGATTCGCGGAGATCCTCGCGGAGACGGCGCGCGGCGAGTCCCCGAAGGCGGCCGGCAAGGCCCTGCGCGGCGACGTGCCCAGGGCCGCGCACGACGCCTTCGCGCCGGACGCGGGGCGGCCCGACGCGGTGACCGCCGTCGAGGAGTCCAATCGCGGCAGGATCGAGGAGCTGACCCCGATCCGGGTCGGGCGGATGGCCGCGACGCCCTTCGCCTTCCTGCGCGGCTCCGCCGGCCTGATGGCGTACGACCTGGCGCGCACCCCGCTGACCGGCATCGGCGCGCAGATCTGCGGCGACGCCCACGCCGCCAACTTCGGTCTGTACGGCGACGCCCGCGGCGGCCTCGTCATCGACCTGAACGACTTCGACGAGACGGTGCACGGCCCGTGGGAGTGGGACGTGAAGCGGCTCGCTGCCTCGCTGGTCCTCGCGGGCCGTGAGGCGGGGGCCGACGAGGACACGTGCAGGCAGGCGGCGCACGACGCGACGGGTGCCTACCGGCGCACCATGCGGCTGCTCGCGAAACTGCCCGCGCTGGACGCGTGGAACGCGATAGCGGACGAGGAACTGGTCTCGCACACCGACGCCCACGATCTGCTCGGCACGCTGGAGCGGGTCTCGGAGAAGGCGCGGAACAACACCAGCGGGCGGTTCGCCGCCAAGTCCACGATCGGGGTGGCGGGCGGCGGCAGGCGGTTCGTGGACGCGCCGCCGGTGCTGCGGCGGATACCGGACCAGGACGCGGCCGCCGTCGCCGGTTCGCTGGGGGCCTATCTGGCGACGCTGTCCGAGGACCGGCTGCCGCTGCTCGGGCGGTACGCGATCCACGACGTGGCGTTCCGGGTCGTCGGCACGGGAAGCGTGGGCACCAGGTCGTACGTGGTGCTGCTCCTCGATCACCGCGGAGAGCCGCTGGTGCTCCAGGTGAAGGAGGCGCGGCCGTCGGCGCTGCTGCCGCATCTGGCGACCGTCGGCTTCACGCCGGGACCGGTCGCGCACGAGGGGCGCCGGGTGGTGCTCGGGCAGAAGCGGATGCAGGTGGTCAGCGACGCCCTGCTGGGCTGGACCTCGGTCGGTGAACGGCCTTTCCAGGTGCGGCAGTTCCGCAACCGCAAGGGCAGCGTCGACCCGGCCGCGCTCGCCGCCGACGAGGTGGACGACTACGCGCGGATGACCGGAGCCCTGCTCGCCCGCGCCCATGCCCACAGCGCCGACCCGCGGCTGATCGCCGGGTACTGCGGGAAGAACGAGGAGCTGGACGAGGCCGTCGCGTCGTTCGCGGTGACGTACGCGGACCGCACCGAGGCGGACCACGCGGAGCTGGTGCGGGCCGTCAAGAAGGGGCGGGTGGCCGCGGAGGCGGGGGTCTGACGGCGCGGGGCCGGGATCGGGGGCGGGGCACCGGTCGGCGCCGGATCACCCCTGCCGGGCCGTGCCCTACGCTGGACGGGTGACGACCCCGGAGACCGACGACGTGGCAGGGCAGCCCGAGGAGCAGCCTCGGGAGCGGCTCAAGGACCAGCTGAAGGAACGGATCGAGCGGTCTCGGGAGCAGGAGCGCGAGCGGCCCGAGGAGCGACTGGAGCGGGCGGTGCGCGCCGCCGAGCAGGCGCTGATCGAGTTCGAGATCGCCGTGGAGACCTTCCGGGTCGAGGTGGAGAACTTCTCCCGCCTCCACCACCAGAAGCTCGGCCCGATGTACGCCCGGCTCGACGAGCTGGAGGCGCTGATCGCCGAGGCGACGGCCGAGCGCACCGGGGACCCGGAGGACCGCAGCCGGGCCGACGAGGCGCGGGCGCGGGTCATGCCGATGCCGGGTGTCGAGGAGCTGTTCCACGGGTGGATGGACGGGGACGGACTGTTCCCGGAGGCCGTCGCGATGCTCACCGACCAGCCGGTGCGCCCGCCGCAGCGGGTGCGGCCCAGCGAGGAGGCCCGCAAGCTCTACCGCGAGCTGGCCCGCAAGGCCCACCCCGACCTGGCCCAGGACGACCGGGAGCGGGAGCGGCGCGACGAGTTCATCTCGCGGGTGAACGCGGCGTACGCGCGCGGCGACGAGCCCCTGCTGCGGGAGCTCGCCGAGGAGTGGGCGGCGGGTCCGGTGCCGCCGGAGCGGGAGCCCTCGCCGAGCGAGGAGCTGTACGCCCGGCTCGACTGGCTGGCCCGGCGCAAGGAGCTGCTGACCGCCGTGGCCCGGGAGCTGGAGGAGGGCGCGATCGGCTCGATGCTGCGGATGGCGCCGGACGACCCGGACAAGCTGCTCGACGAGATCGCCGAGCAGCTGCTCGCGCAGGTCGCCGAGCGGGAGGCCGAGCTGGAGCGGATCACCGCGGGCTGATCGCGGTGATCGGTCGGGTAGCGTCGGGGGCATGGTCTTTGGTTCTGGTGTGCCCACGGTCGGTGTCGACGAGCTCAAGGAAGGCGACTTCCTGCTCGACGTGCGGGAGAACGACGAGTGGCACGCGGGTCACGCCGCGGACGCGCTGCACATTCCGATGAGCGAGTTCGTCGCGCGGTTCGGCGAGTTCACCGAAGCGGCCCCGCAGGACGGCCGGGTCAACGTGGTGTGCCGGGTCGGCGGGCGCTCCGCCCAGGTCACCGCCTATCTGGTGCAGCAGGGCATCGACGCGGTGAACGTCGCGGGCGGCATGCAGGCGTGGGAGGCGGCCGGCCGCCCCGTCGTGGACGACAAGGGACAGCCGGGCGCCGTCGTCTGAGCGGTGCCGCTCAGCCCAGGGGATGGGCGGCGAGCAGATCGCCGAGCGCCTCCTCGTGGGCGGCGGCCGGGCCGAGCGAGAGCTCCAGGTGCTTGGCCCAGGCGTGGTAGCGGTGCAGCGGGTAGTCCGTGTCGGCGCCGAAGCCGCCGTGCAGATGCTGCGCGGTCTGGACGACGCGGCGCACCCCGTCGGACGCCCAGCTCTTGGCGACCGCGACATCACCGGCGAGCGGCAGCGCGCCGCCCGCCCCGGTGCCGATCCGCCAGGCCGCCTGCCACAGGGTGGCTTCCATCGCGCGCAGATCGATGTAGCGGTCGGCGGCCTGGACGGCGACGGCCTGGAACGTGGCGATCGGGTACCCGAACTGCTCGCGCTTGCCCGCGTAGTCGCTGGTCATCTTCAGCACGCCCTCGCCGAGGCCGAGCGCCAGCGCGCAGGTGCCGGTGGCGAGCAGGTCGTGCAGCCGGGGCCAGGCCGCGGGATCCTCGACGAGGTCCCGGTCGTCCAGGTGCACCCCGTCCAGCCGCAGTTCGGCCAGGCGCTCTCCGGTCGTGGAGATCTGCTCGGTGAAGGTGAGCCCCGGCGGGGAGTCGCCGTCCCCGGCCGGGCAGGGCAGGACCGCCAGCACCGCGACGCCGTCACCGGTGTGCGCGGGGACGAGGACCCGGTCGGCGCCCCAGGCCCACGGCACCGCCGTCTGCACACCGTCGAGGACCCAGCCGCCGCCCGGGCCGGTGGCGCCCTCGCGGCGTGCGGTGACCGCCAGTTCGGCCGGGTCGTGCCCGGTGCGGCCTGACGCCGCCACGGTCAGGGCGACACGGCCGTCGGCCGCACGCGGGAGGATCTCCCGCTTCAGCTCGTCGCCGCCGTACGCCTCCACGGTCGCCGCCGCCGCGCTGTGCTCCAGGAGCGGGATGCGGGCGAGGACCTTCGCGGATTCGCGCAGCACCAGGCAGAGCGCGATGGCGTCGAGCCCGGCGCCGCCGTGCTCGGGCGTGATGAGCAGGCTGAGCAGATCGGCGTCGGCGGCCTTGGCCCACAGCGCGCGGTCGAAGTCCTCGGCCACGGCGCCGGAGGTGAGCGAGGGGCTGGGCACGCTGTCGGGCGCGACCGGCGTGAACACCGCCCGCGCCGCCTCGACCGCCGCCTGTTGCTCCTCGGAGAAGGTGAAGTCCACCGGCTGTCCTCCCGTTCCTGCTCGGCTCCCGGAATCCCAGCGGGATCTGACGGAGCGTCAAGATAGAACAGGTTCTACGAGAAGGGAACAGGTGCCGGGCGTCGCGGGGAGACGCGTGGCCGGGGCGCGGCGGTGCGGGTCAGCGGTCGAAGTCCAGCTCCACCTTCTCCGTGGTCGGCCGGGACTGGCAGGCCAGGACGTACCCCGCGTCGGTCTCCTCCGGTTCGAGCGCGAAGTTCCGGTCCATGTGCACCGATCCCGAGACGAGGAAGGCGCGGCACGTGCCGCAGACACCGCCCTTGCAGGCGTAGGGCGCGTCCGCGCGGTTGCGCAGCACCGCGTCCAGCAGGGACTCGCCGTCCCGCACCGGCCAGCTCCCCGAGCGGCCGTCGAGCTGCGCGGTGACCGTGCTGTGCGCGGGAGCCGAGGCCGGGGCAGGTACTGCGGTCGCATCGGCGGCCGGGCCGCCGTCCACATGGAAGATCTCCTCGTGGATGCGGGTCCGCCGCACACCGAGGCCGTGCAGCGCCCGCTCGGCGCCCTGCACCAGGCCGAAGGGGCCGCACAGGAACCAGCCCGCGATCCGCTCCACCGGCAGCAGCGCGGGCAGCAGCGCCGTCAGCCGCTCCTCGCCGAGCCGCCCCGAGACCGGGCCTGCCTGCTGCTCCTCCCGGGAGAGGACGGTGACCAGCTGGAACCGGTCCGGGTAGCGGTCCTTCAGGTCCGCGACCTCCTCCAGGAACATCGTCGAGGCCGTCGTCCGGTCACTGCGGATCAGGCAGAAACGGGCGTCCGGTGCCCGCTCCAGAAGCGTCGAGGCGATGGACAGCACCGGGGTGATGCCGCTGCCGCCGACCACCGCCGCGTAGTGCCCGGGGGCCGGGTCGAGGGTGAAGCGGCCGGCCGGGGTCATCACCTCCAGCTCGTCTCCCGCCGCGATCTCCTTGTGGGCGTACGTGGAGAACGCGCCGCCGTCGACCAGGCGCACGCCGACCCGCAGGGTGCGCGGGGCGCCGTCGGCCGGGGCCGCGGAGCAGATCGAGTACGTGCGGCGGACCTCCGCGCCGTCCACGGTGCGGCGCAGCGCGAGGTGCTGGCCCGGGGCGTGCCGGTACTGCTCGCGCAGCTCGTCGGGGACGGCGAAGGTCAGCGCCACGGAGTCGTCGGTGAGCCGGTCGACCGCCGTGACCCGGAGCCGGTGGAAGCGGGCCCGCGCGGGTGCTGCCATCACAGCTCCTTGAAGTGGTCGAAGGGTTCGCGGCAGTCGAGACAGCGGCGCAGCGCCTTGCAGGCGGTGGAGGAGAACCGGCTGAGCAGTTCGGTCTCGGCCGATCCGCAGTGCGGGCAGACCACCGGCTCGGCGATGTCGCGCCCGGTGACCGGAGCGGCGGCGGACCCGGCGGTGTGCCGGGTCGGCCCGAGCGCGACGGGGACCGGGCCCGCGGGGGCGCGGGTGGTGCGCGGGGGCGCGATCCCGAACTCCCGCAGCTTGCGGCGGCCTTCGGGACTGATGTCGTCCGTGGACCAGGCCGGGGAGAGGACCGGGCGGACGGTGACCTCGGGGATGCCGTGCTCGTGCAGGACCCGCTCGATGTCGGCCGACATGGCCTCGATCGCGGGGCATCCGGTGTAGGTCGGGCTCAGCTCGACCTCGACGCGGCCCGGGCCGAGCGTGTGCACGGCGCGCAGCACGCCCAGCTCCTCCAGGGTCAGCACCGGCAGCTCGGGGTCGGGCACCGAGCCCGCGAGGCGCCGCAGTTCGGTCTCCAGCGGGGTGAGCGGTGCGGTCACCATGTCGCCCCCGGGTGGCTGCGGTGCAGATGCTGCATCTCGGCGAGCATCCGGCCGAACGGCTCGGTGTGCAGGCCCTGGCGTCCCGCACCCGCGCGCCAGCCGCCGCTCTGCGGGCCCTCGGGGACGGTGAGCGTCGCTTCCAGCAGGACGTCCGTGACGGCCGTGGTCCAGTCGGCCCGCAGCTCCGCCCAGTCGACGTCCACTCCCGGGAGCGGCTGGAACATCTCGCCGGTGAAGCGCCAGAGCGCGTCGACCGCGCGTCCCATGCGCGCGTGGCTCTCCTCCGTGCCGTCACCGAGCCGCAGCGTCCACTGCCGTGCGTGGTCCCGGTGGTAGGCCACCTCCTTGACCGCCTTGGCGGCCAGGGGAGCGAACTCGCCCGCGCCGTCGGCCAGTCGGCCGTACAGCAGGTGCTGGTACGTGGAGAAGAACAGCTGGCGGGCGATGGTGTGGGCGAAGTCGCCGTTCGGCTGCTCGACCAGCTGGAGATTGCGGAAGTCGCGCTCCTCGCGCAGATACGCCAGCTCGTCCTCGTCGCCGACCGTGCTCAGCAGGACGCGGGCCTGGCCGAGGAGGTCCAGCGCGATGTTCGCCAGCGCGACCTCCTCCTCCAGGACCGGGGCGTGACCGGCCCACTCCCCCAGGCGGTGCGAGAGCACCAGGGCGTCGTCGCCGAGGGCCAGGGCGGCGGTGGCGGCGGTCGTGCCGCTCGCCTGCGCGGGCTGCGTCTGCTGCGTCACAGGTGCTTCACCCCTTCCGGGATCTCGTAGAACGTCGGGTGCCGGTAGGGCTTGTCGGCGGCCGGTTCGAAGAACGGGTCCTTCTCGTCGGGCGAGGACGCCGTGATCGCCGCGGACGGGACGACCCACAGGGAGACGCCCTCGCCGCGGCGCGTGTACAGGTCCCGGGCGTTGCGCAGGGCCAGCTCCGCGTCCGGGGCGTGCAGGCTGCCGGCGTGGGTGTGGGCGAGACCGCGGCGGGAGCGGACGAAGACCTCCCACAGGGGCCACTCGCCGGCGCCGCCGGGCGCCTTCGGGGTCTCGCTCATGCTGCCCTGCCTTCTCGGGTCGGTGCCGGATCCGTGGTGGCGCGCTTGGCCGCGTGGGCCGCGGCGGCCTCGCGCACCCAGGCGCCCTCGTCGTGGGCGCGCCTGCGCTGGGTGATCCGCTGTTCGTTGCACGGGCCGTTGCCCTTGAGGATCTCCTTGAACTCCGACCAGTCGATCGGGCCGAAGTCGTGCTGCCCCCGCTCCTCGTTCCACCTCAGGTCCGGGTCGGGGAGGGTCAGGCCGAGGGAGGCGGCCTGGGGGACGCAGATGTCGACGAAGCGCTGTCTCAACTCGTCGTTCGAGTGGCGCTTGATCTTCCACTCCATCGACTGGGCCGAGTGCGCCGACTCGTCGTCGGGCGGGCCGAACATCATCAGGGACGGCCACCACCAGCGGTCCACCGCGTCCTGGGCCATCGCGTGCTGGGCCTCGGTGCCACGGCTGAGGGCGAGCAGCAGCTCGTACCCCTGGCGCTGGTGGAAGGACTCCTCCTTGCAGACGCGGACCATCGCGCGGGCGTACGGGCCGTACGAGCAGCGGCACAGCGGGACCTGGTTCGTGATCGCGGCGCCGTCCACCAGCCAGCCGATCGCGCCGACGTCGGCCCAGGTCAGCGTCGGGTAGTTGAAGATCGAGGAGTACTTCTGGCGGCCGCTGTGGAGCTTGTCGAGCAGCTCGTCGCGGCTGGTGCCCAGGGTCTCGGCCGCGCTGTAGAGATACAGCCCGTGTCCCGCCTCGTCCTGCACCTTCGCCATCAGGATCGCCTTGCGGCGCAGGGACGGTGCGCGCGTGATCCAGTTGGCCTCCGGCTGCATGCCGATGATCTCGGAGTGCGCGTGCTGCGCGATCTGCCGCACGAGCGTGGCGCGGTAGGCGTCGGGCATCCAGTCGCGGGGCTCGATGCGCTCGTCCGCGGCCACCGCCGCGTCGAACACCGCCTGGAACTCCGCGGCGCGGTCGGCGCTGTCGGTGCTCTCCACGTGGTGCGGGGCTGCTGTCGCCATTCCCGGTTCCCCTCGAACTCGGCTGCCGATGACGAGCCGATGCGGGGGCGGCCGGGCCGCCACTTACTCCCGACCGATCGTTCGGTTCGTCGGATTCAATGGTGGGACCCGGCGCCGTAAGGTGTCAACCCTGAATGACCCGGCCTGTGGATAACCTCGGCCGCCTGTGTTTCGGGGCCGCTCCCCAGTACCGTGCCGGTGCGCCGCACCCGCGGGCCGACGGCGCGGAATCGGTTCGGCGGTGGACAGGCCGGAGACGACGGGACCGGGACGGGGATCGGGGAACTGTGATGAGAACGGAAGCAGGCGCTGCGGGCGAGGCCGACGGGCCCGCACCGGAGCCGCCGGCCGGACCACCGCCCGGAGGCGACGCGCCGCCGCCCGACGCGGTGCCCGAACCGCCCGCGCCGCAGCCCCGGCGCCAGGGCTTCGCCGCCCTCTCCCCGGCCGGTCAGACCGCCGCCTCGCTGGCCCTAGCGGGCATCGTCGTCGTCACGTGCGTCCACCTCCTGATGGTGTTCCTGCACGTCGCGCCGTCGAACACGATCACCAAGCAGTACGGCAAGGCGGTGGACCAATGGGTCTACCCCGAGTTCGAGCAGAACTGGAAGCTGTTCGCCCCCAACCCGCTGCAGCAGAACATCGCCGTCCAGGCCCGCGCCGAGGTGCGCGCCTCCGGCGGGGAGCAGCGCACGACCGGCTGGTACGACCTGTCCGCCGCGGACGGCGCCGCCATCAAGGGCAATCTGCTGCCCAGCCACACCACGCAGAACGAACTGCGCCGCGCCTGGGACGTCTACCTCGGCTCGCACGACGCGCAGAACCGGTCGACCAGCCTGCGGGGCACGCTCTCCGAGCAGTACCTGCGCCGCATCCTCGTGCTCCGTTTCGACCGGCTCGGCGTCGCCGGCCGGGGCGACGTGATCGAGCGCGTCCAGATCCGTTCCCGGTCGGTCACGATCGCGCCCCCGAAGTGGAGTGACGAGAAGGTGAACCAGAAGCCGGTCTACCGGCAGCTGCCCTGGTGGACGGTGACCTCGCGCGACGCGCCTCTCGACAGCGGCGCGCACGTGCGCGCGAAGGACCGGACGGACGGTGCGCGATGAGCGGCTTCCAGCACGACGCGGCGCCGGAGCGTCCTGAGACCCGGACCGGCGAGAGCCTCGGACAGCGCGTCTCCCGGGCGCTGAGCGGCGGAGTCGAGCGGGTCACCGCGTCCGCGCTCGGCCCCTACCAGAGCGCCGTGGTCCGCATCGGGTTCTCGGCGACCTGGCTGCTGTTCCTGCTGCGCGAGTTCCCGCACCGGCAGGAGATGTACGGCCCGGACGGCCCGTGGAGCTGGGGCATGGCCCAGCAGCTGATCGCGGACAACGGCGCCTTCACCGCGCTGATGTGGTCGGACGGCCGGGTGTGGTTCGAGTTCGTCTACGTGGCCGCGGTGCTCGCCTCCGCCCTGCTGCTCCTGGGCTGGCGCACCCGCACCATGTCGGTCCTGTTCATGATCGGCGTGCTGTCGCTGCAGAACCGCAGCGTCTTCATGGGCGACGGCGGCGACAACGTCATCCACCTGATGTCGATCTACCTGGTCTTCATCCGGTGCGGACAGGTGTGGTCGCTCGACGCGCGCCGGGCGGCACGCGCGCGTGAGGGCCGATCCGGGGCGTCGGGCGTGGACCTGGCCGGGCCCGTCCTGTGGTGGGCGTTCGGGCTCGCGCTCTCGACGCTCACGTTCACGGGGAAGGTGAGCGGCGGCTGGCTGCTCCTCTTCTGGGGGCTGTGGATCGGCCACGGGCTCTGGTGGTTTGCGGGCCGCCGCTCCGAGGACGGCGAGGCGCGGCGTTTGTTCGACGTCGTCGCCAACCTCGCGCACAACGCGGCCCTGCTGATCATCATGGTCGAGGCGTGCCTGATCTACGCGACGGCCGGCTGGTACAAGATCCAGGGCGGTCGCTGGCAGGACGGCACCGCGGTCTACTACCCGCTCCACCTGGACTACTTCTCGCCCTGGCCCGCCCTGGGCGATCTGCTCAGCGCCTTCGGCCCGATGGTGATGCTCGTGACCTACGGGACGGTCATCGTCCAGGTCGCCTTCCCGTTCACCGTCTTCAACCGCAAGGTGAAGAACGTGCTGCTGGTCCTCATGATCACGGAGCATGTGTTCATCGCGATCGTGCTCGGCCTGCCGTTCTTCTCGCTCGCGATGATCGCCGCCGACGCGGTGTTCCTGCCGACGTCCTTCCTGCGGCGGGTCGGCGGCTGGGCGGCACGCGCGCGTGAGCGGGTGGCCGGCGGGCGCGCGGGCGGCGGTGCGGTGGTGCCGGAGCAGCGCCCGGCGCAGGACGCCGAGCCGTCCACCGTGCGCACGTAGGCTTCCTGCCATGAGCAAGGCGAGCACGGCGGACGGGCACGGCGGACTCCACGAGGGGGCCGACGGCGCCGAGGAGGCCGTACGGGCCTGGCGGCGGGCCGCGGACACCGCGGTGCTCCTCGACGGCTTCCACGCTCTCAAGCACGCCCTGCGCTTCGGTGCCGACGTCCGCGTCGCGCTCGCCGCCGACAAGAAGGGGGCGGGCGCCTTGGCCGACGAGCTCGCCCCCGATGTCGCGGGGGAGCTGGCCGCGCGGCTCGTGGAGGTGCCGGGGGACCTACTGCGTTCCCTCGTGCCGCGCCTGCACCCCACCGGGGTCGCCGCGCTCGCCGGCCGCCCGTCGCGGGCCGGGAACCTGGCGGCCCTCGGCCGGACGGGACGCACCACCCCGGTGATCGTCCTCGACGAGCCGCGCAATCTCGGCAACGCGGGCGCCGTCATCCGCCTGGCCGCCGGGTACGGGGCGGCCGGGGTCGTCACGACGGGCAGCCTCGACCCCTGGCACCCCACCGTCGTCCGGGGCGGGGCCGGGCTGCACTTCGCGACCGCCGTGGAGCGGCTGACCGTCGACGACCTGCCCGAAGGACCGCTGTACGCGCTCGATCCCGAGGGCGCCGACATCCGCGGCCTGACCCTGCCGGACGACGCGCTGCTCGCCTTCGGGTCCGAGCGCAGCGGCCTCTCCGACGCCCTGCGCGCGCGTGCGGACCATCTGGTGTCGCTGCCGATGCGGCCCCAGGTCTCCAGCTACAACCTGGCCACCAGCGTCGGCATGACCCTCTTCCACTGGAGCGCGCACAGCACGCAGGCTCCCTGAGAGCCCGTCTCTGGCAGGCTCAGGCGCCGTCGCGCCTGACCTCCACCACCCGGAAGCGGTTCGCCACGAAGGCGCCGTCGCACAGGGCCGCGTTCGCCGCCGGGTTGCCGCCCGAGCCGTGGAAGTCGGAGAACGCCGCCGTCTGGTTCACGTACACCCCGCCCGTCAGGTTGAGCGAGAGCTGGGCGCACTCCTCCAGGCAGACCTCCTCGACGGCCTCGGCCACGTCGTCGGAGGTGGTGTACGCGCCGACCGTCATGGCGCCCTTCTCGCGCACCGTGCGGCGCAGCAGCTCCAGGCCGTCCCCGGTGGAGTCGACGGCGACGGCGAAGGAGACCGGGCCGAAGCACTCGCTCATGTAGGCCGCCTCGGCGTCGGGCTTGGTGCCGTCGAGCTTCACGATCACCGGGGTGCGCACCACGGCGTCGGGGAACTCCGCGTTCGCCACCTCCCGTGAGGGCAGGGCGACTTCACCGAGTCCGGGCGCCGCCTCCAGGCGGGCCTTCACGTCGGGGTTGACGAGCGCGCCCAGCAGCGCGGCCGCCCGCGCGTCGTCGCCGAGGAGGCCGGCGACCGCCGCCGCGAGGTCCGTGACCACCTCGTCGTACGACTTCGGGCCCGCGTCCGTGGTGATGCCGTCGCGCGGCACCAGCAGGTTCTGCGGGGTGGTGCACATCTGGCCGCTGTACAGGGACAGCGAGAACGCGAGGTTCGCCAGCATGCCCTTGTAGTCGTCCGTGCTGTCGATGACGACCGTGTTGACGCCCGCCTTCTCCGTGTAGACCTGCGCCTGGCGGGCGTGGGTCTCCAGCCAGTCGCCGAAGGCCGTCGAGCCCGTGTAGTCGACGATCCGGATCTCGGGGCGGACGGCGAGGGTCTTCGCGATGCCCTCGCCGGGGCGCTCGGCGGCGAGCGCCACCAGGTTCGGGTCGAAGCCCGCCTCGGCGAGCACCTCGCGGGCCACCCGGACGGTGAGCGCGAGCGGCAGCACCGCGCGCGGGTGGGGCTTCACCAGCACCGGGTTGCCGGTCGCGAGGGAGGCGAACAGGCCCGGATACCCGTTCCACGTCGGGAACGTGTTGCAGCCGATCAGCAGCGCGATGCCGCGCCCGACCGGGGTGAACTCCTTGGTCAGCAGCAGCGGATCGCGCTTGCCCTGGGGCTTGGACCACTGCGTCGCGTCCGGGGTGCGCACCTGCTCCGCGTACGCGTACGCCACCGCCTCCAGGCCGCGGTCCTGCGCGTGCGGGCCGCCCGCCTGGAACGCCATCATGAACGCCTGGCCGCTGGTGTGCATGACCGCGTGCGCGAACTCGTGGGTGCGGGCGCTGATCCGGGCCAGGATCTCCAGGCACACCACGGCCCGCAGCTCGGCGCCCGCCTCCCGCCACGCGCGCATTCCCGCGCGCATGGCGGGCAGCAGCACGTCCACGTCCGCGTGCGGATACGTGATGCCCAACTCGATTCCGTACGGAGAGACTTCACCGCCGACGAAATCGTCCGTGCCGGGCTGTCCGAGGTCGACGCGGGTGCCGAGCAGGGCGTCGAAGGCGGCCTTGCCCTCGGCCATGCTCAGGCTGCCGCCCTCGCTGCCGTACGCCTTCGGGTGCTCGGGGTGCGGGGACCAGTACGCGCGCGTGCGGATGGTCTCCAGCGCCTGGTCGAGAGTGGGCCGGTGCTGGGCGATCAGGTCGTGCGCGGTGCTTTCGGCGGCGGCCATGGCGGACCAACTCCTCCTCGGCTCCGGCTCCTCGTCGAGCCGGCTGGCCGGTTGGGACCGGGCGGTGCGGGGCTGGGCGACGGCGCCCAGCAAGAGTTAGAGTAACCGAACGATCGGTCGGGACAAGGGGGCGGGGAAAAGCTGTGGAAAACCCGTCCATCCGGCCCCGGGGAACCGGTCCGGACGTACGTACGGGAGGATCGCGCCATGACTGCACATGACCGCCTCGTCGGCGTGGTCGGCACCGGCACCATGGGTCAGGGCATCGCCCAGGTCGCGCTCACCGCGGGCCATCCCGTCCGGCTGTACGACGCCGTACCGGGCCGGGCCCGGGCGGCCGCCGAGTCGATCACCGCGCGCCTGGACCGGCTCGTCGAGAAGGGGCGCATGGGCGCGGAGGAGCGCGACGTGGCCGTCGCGCGCCTGGAGCCCGCGCAGACCCTCCACGAGCTGGCCCCCGCGGCCCTCGTCGTCGAGGCCGTCCTGGAGCAACTGGACGTCAAGCAGGAGCTGTTGCGCGAGCTGGAGGAGATCGTCGACGACGACTGCCTGCTCGCCACGAACACGTCGTCCCTGTCCGTGACGGCGATCGGCGGCGCGCTGCGCGTCCCCGGCCGCTTCGTCGGACTGCACTTCTTCAACCCGGCGCCGCTGCTGCCGCTCGTGGAGGTCGTCTCCGGCCACTCCACGGACGTCACCGCGGCCACGCGCGCGTACGAGACCGCCCGCGCCTGGGGCAAGACCCCGGTGGCCTGCGCCGACACCCCCGGCTTCCTGGTCAACAGGATCGCGCGGCCCTTCTACGCGGAGGCGTTCGCGGTCTACGAGGAGCAGGGCGCCGACCCCGCCACCATCGACGCGGTGCTGCGCGAGAGCGGCGGCTTCAAGATGGGCGCCTTCGAGCTGACGGACCTCATCGGCCAGGACGTGAACGAGGCGGTCACCCGTTCCGTGTGGGAGGGCTTCTTCCAGGACGCGAGGTTCCGTCCGTCCCTGGCCCAGCGCCGGCTCGTCGAGGCGGGACGCCTCGGGGTCAAGTCGGGCCAGGGCTGGTACGCGTACGGGGACGACGCCCGGGGCGACGACCGGGCCGAGCCGCACACCGCCGCCCCGGCCGCCCCGCCCGCGCGCGTGACCGTCGAGGGCGACCTGGAGAACGCGGGCGAGCTGATCGCCATGATGCGCGAGGCGGGCATCGAGGTCACCCAGGAGGAAGAGGACAAGGGCACCCGCATCGTGCTGCCCGGCGGCGGCCAGCTGGTGCAGGCGGACGGGCAGACGTCCATCGAGTTCCGGGACGTCGTCTACTTCGACCTCGCCCTCGACTACCGCTCCGCCACCCGCATCGCGCTCGCCGCCTGCCAGGACGGCAACCCGCGCACCCTGCGCGAGGCCGTGGGGCTCTTCCAGGCGCTCGGCAAGGAAGTGAGCGTCATCGGGGACGTCCCCGGCATGATCGTCGCCCGTACGGTCGCCCGGATCATCGACCTCGCGCACGACGCACTCGCGCGCGGGGTGGCCACCGAGGAGGACATCGACACCGCGATGCGGCTCGGCGTCAACTACCCCCTCGGCCCCTTCGAATGGAGCCGCAAGCTGGGCCGGAACTGGGCCTGCGGCCTGCTGGAGGAGCTGCGCGACCGGGACCCCTCAGGGCGCTGCGCACCCTCCCTCGCCCTGCTCAGGCACTCGTACGACCCCAAGAAGTGGGAGGGCTCCGCGTGACCACCGCACGGCGTGACACCTACACCCCGCAGTCCCTGCTCGCGGTCGCCGTGACCGTCTTCAACGAGCGCGGCTACGACGGCACGTCCATGGAGCACCTCTCCAAGGCGGCCGGCATCTCCAAGTCGTCGATCTACCACCACGTGACGGGCAAGGAGGAGCTGCTGCGCCGTGCCGTCACCAGGGCGCTCGACGGGCTCTTCGGGATCCTCGACGAGCCGCCCGCGCGCGAGGGGCGGGCGGTCGAGCGCCTGGAGTACGTCACCCGGCGCATGGTCGAGGTGCTGACCGGCGAACTGCCCTACGTCACCCTGCTGCTGCGGGTCCGCGGGAACACCGCCACCGAGCGCTGGGCGATGGAGCGGCGCAGGGAGTTCGACCACCAGGTCGCCGCGCTGCTCAAGGCGGCCGCCGCCGACGGCGACGTACGGGGCGACATCGAGGTGCGGCTCGCGACCCGGCTCGTCTTCGGAATGATCAACTCCATCGTGGAGTGGTACCGGCCCGGCCGCGGCGAGCTGGACAGCGCCGAGGTGGCCGAGGCCGTGGCGAAACTGGTCTTCGAAGGGCTGCGCAAAGAGGGCTGAGCAGCGCTCAGGCGTCCGCGGCCCCCGAATCGAGGGTCTCCTCCTCGAAGACCAGCAGCGTGCGGGTGCTGAGCACCTCGGGGATGGCCTGGAGCTTGGTGAGGACCAGTTCGCGCAGGGCGCGGTTGTCGCGGGTGTGCACCAGGATCAGGACGTCGAAGTCGCCGCTGACCAGGGCGATGTGCGCGGCCTCCGGCATCAGGCGCAGCTGGTCGCGGACCGTGCGCCAGGTGTTCTGGACGATCTTGAGCGTGATGTACGCCGATGCGCCCTGCCCGGCCCGCTCGTGGTCGACGCGGGCGCCGAAGCCGCGGATGACCCCGTCGTCGATGAGGCGGTTGATCCGCGCGTAGGCGTTCGCCCGTGACACATGGACGCGCTCGGCCACGGAGCGTATCGAGGCGCGGCCGTCGGTCCGGAGCATCTGGAGGATGTCGCGGTCGATGGAGTCCAGGGGCCGGGCCCCGGAGCCGTCGGCCATTTGTTCAGATGCCATGTGCCCCCGCCTCCTTACCATGGACGTACTGCATTCATCTCAGGCTGTGGAGAACCGTTTGTCCACAGCCTGGAGGGGCCTGTAGCCAAAATGTGCCGACGACCGAACAATCGGTAGGTGAGGCGGGTCACACCCGACGCGCTCTCGAACCGCTCCCACGAGGAGGTGTCGTCATGACGGTCATGGAACAGCGGGACTCCCGCACCACCCCCGTTCCGCCGCCCGCCTGGCAGCCCCGCACGGACCCCGCGCCGCTGCTGCCGGACGCGGAGCCGTACCGGGTCCTGGGCACCGACGCCGCCGCGCAGGCCGATCCGGCGCTGCTGCGCCGGTTGTACGCCGAGGTGGTGCACGGCCGCCGGTACAACGCGCAGGCGACCGCGCTGACCCGCCAGGGCCGCCTGGCCGTCTACCCGTCGACGACCGGCCAGGAGGCCGCCGAGGTGGCCGCCGCGCTGGTCCTCCAGGAGCGCGACTGGCTCTTCCCCAGCTACCGCGACACCCTCGCCGCCGTCGCCCGGGGCCTCGACCCCGTCCAGGCGCTCACGCTGCTGCGCGGCGACTGGCACACCGGATACGACCCGCGTGAGCACCGCATCGCACCGCTGTCGACACCGCTGGCCACCCAGCTGCCGCACGCCGTGGGCCTCGCGCACGCCGCCCGGCTCAAGGGCGACGACGTGGTGGCGCTCGCCATGGTGGGCGACGGCGGCACCAGTGAGGGCGACTTCCACGAGGCGCTGAACTTCGCCGCCGTGTGGCAGGCCCCGGTCGTCTTCCTCGTCCAGAACAACGGGTTCGCCATCTCCGTGCCGCTCGCCAAGCAGACCGCGGCGCCCACCCTGGCCCACAAGGCCGTCGGGTACGGGATGCCGGGCCGCCTGGTCGACGGGAACGACGCGGTGGCGATGCACGAGGTGCTTTCCGAAGCGGTCGCCCGCGCGCGTGAGGGGCACGGTCCGACGCTGGTGGAGGCCGTCACGTACCGCATGGACGCGCACACCAACGCCGACGACGCGACGCGCTACCGCACCGACGCCGAGGTCGAGACCTGGCGGGCGCACGACCCGATCCTCCTCCTGGAGCGCGAGCTGACCGAGCGCGGGCTCATCGACGACGCGGGCATCCAGGCCGTGCGCGACGACGCGGAGACCATGGCGGCCGGGCTGCGCGAGCGGATGAACCAGGACCCGGCGCTCGACCCGATGGACCTGTTCGGCGACGTGTACGCCGAGCGCACCCCGCAACTGCGGGAGCAGGCCGACCAGTTGCGGGCCGAGCTGGACGCCGAGGCGGAAGGGGACCAGGCATGACCACGGTCGCGAAGCCGCCGGCGGCCGGGTCGGCCAAGCCCGCCACCATGGCGCAGGCGCTGGGCCGCGCCCTGCGGGACGCCATGGCCGAGGACCCGTCCGTGCACGTCATGGGCGAGGACGTGGGCACCCTGGGCGGTGTCTTCCGGATCACCGACGGGCTCGCCAAGGAGTTCGGCGAGGACCGCTGCACCGACACCCCGCTGGCCGAGGCGGGCATCCTCGGCACCGCCGTCGGCATGGCGATGTACGGGCTGCGGCCGGTCGTGGAGATGCAGTTCGACGCGTTCGCGTACCCCGCGTTCGAGCAGCTGGTGTCGCACGTCGCGCGGATGCGCAACCGCACGCGCGGCGCCCTGCCGATGCCCCTGACCGTGCGGATCCCCTACGGCGGCGGCATCGGTGGCGTCGAGCACCACAGCGACTCCTCCGAGGCGTACTACATGGCGACGCCGGGCCTGACCGTCGTCACCCCGGCCACGGTCGCGGACGCGTACGGCCTGCTGCGGCAGTCGATCGCCTCGGACGACCCCGTGGTGTTCCTGGAGCCCAAGCGGCTCTACTGGAGCAAGGACACCTGGAACCCCGAGCGGCCGGCGGACGTTGAACCGATCGGGACGGCAGTTGTCCGCCGCCCCGGGACCGGTGCCACGCTGATCACGTACGGACCGTCGCTGCCCGTCTGCCTGGAGGCGGCCGAGGCGGCCCAGGCGGAGGGCTGGGACCTCGAAGTGATCGACCTGCGCTCGCTGGTGCCGTTCGACGACGCGACGGTGGCCGCGTCCGTGAGACGCACCGGGCGCGCGGTCGTGGTGCACGAGTCGGGGGGCTTCGGCGGCCCCGGCGGGGAGATCGCCGCCCGCGTCAGTGAGCGGTGCTTCCATTACCTTCAGGCGCCGGTGCTGCGGGTGGCCGGGTTCGACATCCCGTACCCGCCGCCGATGCTGGAGCGGCACCACCTGCCCGGTGTGGACCGGGTGCTCGACGCGGTGGCGCGACTGCAGTGGGACCAGTGAACATGGGACCCGTGACAGGGCCGGCGAGGGGTCCGGTGAGGGACGGTGGGCTGATGGCGCAGGTGCTGGAGTTCAAGCTGCCCGACCTCGGGGAGGGACTCACCGAGGCGACGATCGTGAGCTGGCTGGTGCGCGTCGGTGACGTGGTCGCCGTCGACCAGCCGGTCGTGGAGGTGGAGACCGCCAAGGCGATGGTCGAGGTGCCGTGTCCCTACGGGGGCGTGGTCACGGCCCGCTTCGGCGACGAGGGGGCCGAGCTGCCGGTCGGGGCCGCGCTGTTGACGGTCGCGGTCGGCGCCGAGGGCTCCGAGGATGCCGCCGCGCCGGTGCAGCCGGTGAAGGAAGCCGCGGCCCAGGAGAAGCCGGACGCTTCGGGGAACGTGCTGGTGGGATACGGGACCAGCGCCGCGCCCGCCCGCCGCAGGCGCGTGCGGCCCACGGCGGCGACCGGGGCCGGGGTGCCCGACCGGCGTGAGCCCCGGCGTGCCGAGTCCGCCGCCGTACCGACCGCCGTGTCCGGCGCGTCCACCACGGAGACGGTCGCGGAGACGTTCGCGGCGCGGCCCACCGGACCGGTCGCCGTGATCTCGCCGCTCGTGCGCAGACTGGCGCGGGAACACGGCCTCGATCTGCGGCAGTTGACCGGCTCGGGGCGCGACGGGCTCATCCTGCGCTCCGACGTCGAGCGGGCGGTGACGGAGCGTTCCGCCGCACCGCTGGTCACATCCGTCCCGGCGGGACCGGCAGTCCCGGCAGCCCCGGCAGCATCAGAGCCCTCGGCGACCCCGAACGCCCCGCAGGGCCACCGCACCCCGTTGCGCGGCATACGGGGCACGATCGCCGACAAGCTGTCCCGCAGCCGTACCGAGATACCCGACGCCACCTGCTGGGTGGACGCCGACGCCACGGAACTGCTGCACGCGCGCGCGGCGATGAACGCCGCGACCGGTCCGTCCGCCGGGCCGAAGATCTCCGTCCTGGCGCTCCTCGCCCGGATCTGCACGGCAGCCCTGGCCCGCTACCCGGAGCTGAACGCCACGGTGGACACGGCCCGCCGCGAGATCGTCCGGCTCGACGAGGTGCACCTCGGGTTCGCGGCGCAGACCGAGCGCGGCCTCGTCGTCCCCGTCGTACGGGACGCCCACACGCGCGGCGCCGAGTCGCTGAGCGCCGAGTTCGCGCGGCTCACCGACAAGGCCAGGACCGGGACCCTGACACCCGGGGAACTCACCGGCGGCACCTTCACGCTGAACAACTACGGGGTGTTCGGGGTCGACGGCTCCACGCCGATCATCAACCACCCCGAGGCGGCCATGCTCGGCGTCGGCCGGATCGCCGCCAAACCCTGGGTGCACGCAGGGGAACTGGCGGTCCGCCAGGTCGTCCAGCTCTCCCTCACCTTCGACCACCGGGTCTGCGACGGCGGCACGGCGGGCGGTTTCCTGCGGTACGTGGCGGACTGCGTGGAACAGCCGGCGGTGCTGCTGCGCACGCTCTGACCGGCCCGGCGTCGTCGGGGGGCGCCGCGTCGGTGTCCCCCGGGGTGGCAATGATCGGTTCTGCGCCCATACTCGGGGGATGACCGAAGCCGCCACGCCCGACCGGCGCACCGAACCCGCGTACGACGCCGTCGTCCTCGCGGGCGGTGCCGCGCGTCGGCTCGGCGGCGCCGACAAGCCCGGGGTGCGGGTCGGCGGCCGCGCCCTGCTCGACCGGGTCCTCGCCGCCTGCGCCGGGGCCCGGGACACCGTCGTCGTGGCCGCGCCCAGGCCGACCGCGCGCCCGGTCCGCTGGGCCCGCGAGGAGCCGCCGGGCGGTGGGCCGCTCGCCGCTCTGGGGGCGGGAGTTCGGGCCCTCGCAAGCACCGCGCAGACCGGTCCTGACACGGTCGTCGCGCTCTCCGCCGACCTGCCGTTCCTGGAGCCGCGCACCGTCCGGCTGCTGCTCGACACGCTCGCCGCGCAGGACGCCGAAGCGGCGCTGCTGACCGACGCGGACGGCCGGGACCAGCCGCTGGTGGCCGCCTATCGGGTGGCGCCGCTGCGCCGGACGCTGGACGCCCTGACGCGGGAGCACGGGGCGCTCACCGGGCTGCCGTTACGGCTGCTCACCAGGGATCTGCGGCTCGCCCGACGCACCGATCCCGTCGACCCCGCCGCCTCCTTCGACTGCGACACCTGGGACGACATCGCCGCCGCCCGATCACGGATCAGGGAGCATGGTCACGTGTTGGATGAATGGATCTCCGCAGCCAAGGACGAACTGGGTATCGACCTGGACGTCGACACCGGCGTCCTGCTCGATCTCGCCCGTGACGCCGCGCACGGGGTCGCGCGCCCCGCGGCACCGCTGACGACGTTCCTCGTCGGGTACGCGGCCGGGCGGGCGGGCGGCGGCCCCGAAGCCGTGGCCGCGGCCGCCGCCAAGGCCGCCGCGCTCGCCAACCGGTGGGCCGAGGAGGCCGCCGCGGCGGACGCCGAGTCCGGCGACGCGGGATGAGCGGGCCGCACGCGCGGGCCGCTCACGCCGACCCGCTGGACGGCGACGTCGAAGAGGCGCTCGCGCTGGCCAACGGCGGCCGGAGCGGGCCCCGGCCCGACGACGCCCCGGCTCCAACGGCTCCCGCCTCGCCGCAGACGCAGAGCTCGGCCCCCGCCCGTCCGGACCGCGACCGGCAGCCGGCCCCGCCCGGCGCCCGCCCGGCCCCGGACGCCCCGCACACCGCACCCGGCGCCCACGCCCACGGCTCCGGTGAGGGAACGTCATGGTCGGCCGCCCGCCGCGCCGCCGCCCAGGCCGGCCGGTCCGCGGCCCAGCACCGGGCCCGTACCCCGCAGGCCCCCCACCCCCGTACGACAGAGGCCCGCGCGGCGGAACCCCGGGTCCAGCCCGCGATGCCGGCCAGCGCCGTCGACGCGCTCGACGCCATCGCGCCCGTCCCCGTGGACGAGAACCAACTGCCGCTCCCCGGGCTCCCGTTCACCGACCACACCCCGCCGCCGCGGCCCGCCGCCGACAAGCAGGCCGACAAACAGGGCGAGGACGCCGAGGGCGCCGAGGACCCGAGCGAGCCCGCGCGGGTCCCGTCCGGCGCATCCCGCGTCCCGCTCGGCGAGGCCCTGGGTCTCGTCCTCGCCGCGCCCCTCACCGCCCTGACCGACCTGCCGTCCTTCGACACGTCCGCCATGGACGGCTGGGTCGTGGCCGGGCCGGGCCCCTGGGACGTCCGGGCCAAGGGGATCCTCGCCGGGCACGAGCCGCCGCCCGAGCTGTCCGACGGCGAGGCGGCGGCGATCGCGACCGGCGCCCGGATCCCGCCGGACACCACCGCCGTCATCCGCTCCGAGCACGGACACCTGGACGACCAGGGACGGCTGCACCCGCTGCGCGACGTCACGCACGGGCAGGACATCCGGCCGCGCGGCCAGGAGTGCCGCAGCGGTGAACTGCTGCTGCCCACGGGCGCGGTCGTCACCCCGGCGGTCCTCGGGCTGGCCGCCGCCGCGGGCTACGACGAGCTGACCGTCGTACCCCGCCCCCGGGTCGAGGTGCTCGTCCTGGGCGACGAGCTGCTGACCTCGGGGCGGCCCCGCGACGGCCTCATCCGGGACGCGCTCGGACCGATGCTGCCGCACTGGCTGCGCGCGCTCGGCGTCGAGGTCACGGCCGTGCGCAGGCTCGGCGACGACGCGAAGGCGCTGCTCAAGGCGGTACGGAAGTCCACCGCCGACCTGATCGTCACGACCGGCGGCACCGCGTCGGGCCCCGTCGACCACGTCCACCCCACCCTGCGCGCCGTCGACGCCGAACTCCTCGTGAACGGGGTCGCGGTCCGCCCCGGACACCCGATGCTGCTCGCCCGTCTCAAGGAGGGCCGGCACCTCGTCGGCCTGCCCGGCAACCCCCTCGCCGCCGTCTCCGGGCTGCTCACCCTCGCCGAACCGCTGCTGCGGGAGCTGTCCGGCCGGGCCGGGCACACGGAGCCGTACAGCGCCCCGCTCCACACCTCCGTCCACGGGCACCCGGGCGACACCCGGCTCGTCCCCGTCGTCGTACGGCAGGACGAGGGCAGCGGACACGACTGGGCGGTGCCGCTGCGCTACAACGGCCCGGCCATGCTGCGCGGCATCGCCGCCGCCGACGCCCTCGCGGTGATCCCGCCGGGCGGCGCCAAGGAGGGCCAGGAGGTCGAGATCCTCGACCTGCCGTGGTCCTGGGGGTCACGATGACCGCCGAACCCCGCCCCGCCACCTCACACATATCCGGGCCCCGCGCCAGCAGGGCCCTCAACTCGCGCGCAGAAGAAGGGTGTTTCACGTGAAACTGGCCGGCCATGACGCCATGGCGCGCCAAGCCGACGAGCGTACGACGACCTACCGGGTGAAACTGCCCCGGCGGGTCGTCGAGCGGCCGCTGCGTCAGGTCGCCCGCCGGGTCCTGATGGCGCTGACCGTGCTGCTGGCCACCGCGATGATCGTGTGGGCCGACCGCAGCGGCTACAACGACACGTCCGACGGCACGGTCGACCTTCTCGACTCCTTCTACTACGCGACCGTCACCCTCTCCACCACCGGCTACGGCGACATCGTGCCGGTCAGTGACTTCGCCCGTCTCATCAACATCTTCGTCATCACGCCGCTGCGCGTGCTCTTCCTGATCATCTTGGTCGGCACCACGCTCGAGGTCCTCACCGAACGGACCCGCGAGGAATGGCGTCTGAACCGCTGGAGGTCCACCTTGCGTGACCACGTCGTCGTCGTCGGCTTCGGAACCAAGGGCCGCAGCGCCGTGGAAACGGTCTGCGCCACCGGTCTCAAGCCCGAGCAGGTCGTGGTCGTCGACCCCAGCGGCAAGGCCATCGAGGCCGCCACCGCCCTCGGCTACGCGGGAGTCACGGGCGACGCGACCCGCAGCAGTGTGCTGCTCCGGGCCGAGGTGCAGCGGGCGCGGAAGATCATCGTCGCCACGCAGCGCGACGACACCGCCGTCCTGGTGACGCTGACGGCACGGCAGCTGAACCGCGCCGCGAAGATCGTCGCGTGTGTGCGCGAGGAGGAGAACGCGCCGCTGCTGCGCCAGTCGGGCGCCGACGCCGTCATCACCAGCGCCAGCGCGGCGGGCCGCCTGCTCGGCCTGTCGGTGCTCAGCCCGCACGCGGGCATGGTCATGGAGGACCTGATCCAGAAGGGCAGCGGCCTCGACCTGGTCGAGCGGACGGTGACCAAGCCCGAGGTCGGGCTGAAGCCTCGGGACACCGACGACCTGGTGGTCAGCGTCGTCCGCGGGCACCGGATGCTCGGCTACGACGATCCGGCGGTCGGCACGCTCCAGCTCACCGACCGGCTGATCACCATCGCGCGGGTCACGCCGACCCGGCAGGTGGTGCCCGACACGAAGCCGCTGCCGTAACGGACGGGAGTAGCCTCGCGGCCATGTATGCGATCACGATCCCGGAACCCGGCGGACCCGAGGCGCTCGTGTGGGCGGAGGTCCCCGACCCCGTGCCCGGCGAGGGGGAGGTCCTCGTCGAGGTCGTCTCCAGCGCCGTCAACCGCGCCGATCTGCTCCAGCGGCAGGGCTTCTACAACCCGCCGCCCGGCTCGTCCCCGTACCCCGGTCTGGAGTGCGCGGGGCGGATCGCCGCGCTCGGTCCCGGGGTCGGCGGCTGGTCGGTCGGCGACGAGGTGTGCGCGCTGCTCGTCGGCGGCGGTTACGCCGAGAAGGTCGTCGTCCCCGCCGGTCAGCTGCTGCCGGTGCCCCGCGGCATCGACCTCGTCACGGCCGCCGCGCTGCCCGAGGTGACCTGCACCGTCTGGTCGAACGTCTTCATGATCGCCCACCTGCGCCCGGGGGAGACCTTCCTGGTGCACGGCGGGTCCAGCGGCATCGGCACCATGGCGATCCAGCTGGCCAAGGCCGTCGGCGCCAAGGTCGCGGTGACCGCGGGCACCAAGGAGAAGCTGGACTTCTGCGCCGAGCTGGGCGCGGACATCCTCATCAACTACCGCGAGCAGGACTTCGTCGAGGAGATCCGCGAGAACACCGCGGGCGCGGGCGCGGACGTCATCCTCGACAACATGGGCGCCAAGTACCTGAACCGCAACGTCGACGCCCTCGCCGTCAACGGCCGGCTCGCCATCATCGGCATGCAGGGCGGCGTCAAGGGCGAGCTGAACATCGCCACGCTGCTGGGCAAGCGCGGTGCCATCACGGCGACCACGCTGCGGGCCCGCCCGCTCGCGGAGAAGGCGGCGGTCGTCGCGGCGGTGCGCGAGCACGTGTGGCCGCTGATCGAGGGCGGGCACGTACGGCCGATCGTGGACCGCAGCCTGCCCATGAGCGACGCGGCGCAGGGCCACCGGGTCCTGGAGGAGTCGGGCCACATCGGCAAGGTGCTGCTGAGGAACGCGTAGTCAGCGGCGCAGCCGCAGCGCCAGGAAGCCGAGCCCGAGCCCGGTCAGCAGCAGGCCCGCGCCCAGCGGCAGCACGTTGACGAGCGGTCCGCCGAGGCCCCGCCGGACCAGGGACTGGCGGGCGGCGGAGGGCCGCTCGGTGTCGCGCGGCGCGGGCGTCGCGGCCGGTTCCGAGGGCGGCGGCGCCTCGGTCTCGGACTTCTCCGGCGCGGGCAGCTCACGGCCGGGCGGGGTGCGGCCCACCCCCGCCCGGCTGCCGGCGAGGGATTCGTGCGGCGAGGGCTCGGCGGCGTACGCGCCGGAGCCCGGGAGCACGGCGCCCCCCAGGAACAGCGGCAGCGCGAGCAGCACGGCCAGCGCGCCCACCGCCCACCGAAGCCGCCCCATGCCCCTGCCCCTTCCGTCGATCACCCGATGTCTGTGCCAAGCCTCACATGGCTGGATAAAACGGGCACGCCGGATTTGAGGTCCGGCGGAACGGTGGATCAACCGGTAACGGGGGCACCACGGTCATGTGAGTGCTCGGTGCGAGAGAATGGCGGCATGGAGATGCCGAGGAACGAACAGTCGCCGGAGAACCCGCAGATCTTGGTCGTGGGCCAGGACGGAATGGCTCTGGGTGGCGGCTCAGACGACGGCTCCCGCGAGGTCCCGGTGACGGAGATGGTGGAACAGCCCGCCAAGGTGATGCGGATCGGCAGCATGATCAAGCAGCTGCTCGAAGAGGTGCGCGTGGCTCCGCTGGACGAGGCGAGCCGGCAGCGGCTCAAGGAGATCCACGCCAGCTCCGTCAAGGAACTGGAGGACGGCCTCGCGCCCGAGCTCGTCGAGGAACTGGAGCGGCTCTCCCTGCCCTTCACGGACGACGCGACGCCGACCGACGCGGAGCTGAGGATCGCGCAGGCCCAGTTGGTGGGCTGGCTGGAGGGCCTGTTCCACGGCATCCAGACCACGCTGTTCGCCCAGCAGATGGCGGCGCGGGCCCAGCTGGAGCAGATGCGCCGTGCGCTGCCGCCGGGCGTCGGTGGCGGTGACGACGAGGGCGAGGACCCCCGTACGGGCGGCCGCTCGGGCGGCCCGTACCTGTAGGGCGCGGCAAAAGGGCGCATCAATACGTGTAGAGCGCATCAGAACGGGAGACGGGTCCGGCCCGCGCGAGCAGCGCGGGCCGGACCCGTCTCGTGTGCGGTCGCCGCCCGAGTGAGCTTCGCCACCGGGCGCCGGGGCGGGATGCCCGTTACGTGACCGTTATGCGGGCAGTGGTCAGCGGAGCGGCACAGAATTGGCGCGCACGATTTGCATGGCCTGCACGCCAACGGGTTTGATGTCCGGTCCGTCTCGGGCCGGGGCGGTGTCCGGAGCCTGTAGCGTGGCCGCGACGGAGACCGTAATTCACAACCGCGCGTACTCCGACGGGATACAGGAATCCGGCAGCGCGCACAGAAACGACGGCGAGGACCGATGGCACAGGCAGGCGCTCAGGGCCCGTCCGACCCCGAGTCGACTGGCGGCGGTATGTCAGACGCGCCGGAGATGTGGGGCAACGGCGGGCTCGTCGGGGACGGCCGGTACCGGCTGACCCGCAGACTCGGCCGGGGCGGCATGGCCGAGGTGTTCGCGGCCGAGGACGTACGCCTCGGGCGCACCGTCGCCGTCAAGCTGCTCCGCGCCGACCTCGCCGAGGACCCGGTCTCCAAGGCCCGCTTCACGCGCGAGGCCCAGTCGGTCGCCGGCCTGAACCACCACGCGGTCGTCGCGGTCTACGACTCCGGTGAGGACCACGTGAACGGCTCGACCGTTCCGTACATCGTCATGGAGATCGTCGAGGGCCGCACCATCCGCGACCTCCTGCTCAACGCCGAGGCGCCGGGCCCCGAGCAGGCCCTGATCATCGTCTCCGGGGTCCTGGAAGCGCTCGCGTACTCGCACCAGCACGGCATCGTGCACCGTGACATCAAGCCCGCGAACGTCATCATCACCAACACCGGCGCGGTGAAGGTGATGGACTTCGGCATCGCGCGCGCCCTGCACGGCGCTCAGTCGACCATGACGCAGACCGGCATGGTCATGGGCACGCCCCAGTACCTCTCCCCCGAGCAGGCGCTCGGCAAGGCCGTCGACCACCGCTCGGACCTCTACGCGACGGGCTGCCTGCTCTACGAACTGCTCGCGCTGCGGCCCCCGTTCACCGGTGAGACGCCGCTGTCCGTCGTCTACCAGCACGTCCAGGACTCCCCCGTGCCGCCCTCCGAGGTCTCGGACGCGGTGCCGCCGGAGCTGGACGGCCTCGTCATGCGCTCGCTCGCCAAGGACCCGGACGACCGGTTCCAGACGGCCGAGGAGATGCGCGGGCTCGTCCAGTACGGGCTCCAGATGCTGTACGAGCAGGGCGGCCACACCGGCACCTGGAACACCGGTCCTGTCGGCCTGCACGAGGGCGGCGGCACCCCGGCGATGGGCGTCGCGGCCACCACGGTCATGCAGCCCGGTGACAGCGGTACGGCCGCCCAGCCGATGCTGCGTCCGCCGGGCGACGACGGCGGCTTCGAGGGCGGCGGGAACAAGGGCGGCGGCCGCGGCAAGCTGTGGATCGTGGCCGTGCTCGCGGTGATCGCGATCGCGGTCGGCGTCGCCTGGGCGGTCAGCAACAGCGGTGGCGAGAAGGGCGGCGGGACGAAGGAGTCGTCGACGCCGACCCAGTCCGAGACGAAGAAGTCCAAGGAGCCCTCGGACGAGGCGACCACCGAGGACACGGACACGGGCGACACCGGCGACTACACCAACCAGCCCCCGCCGGAGCAGACGACGCAGTCGACGCCCACCCGCCAGCCGACCAGCGAGGCGCCGTCGGACACGGGCTCGCCCACGGACGGCACGGACGGCGGTCAGAACACGGGCGGCGGCGGCACCGACGGCGGCACGGACGGCGGCACCGACGGAGGTACGGACGGCGGCACCGACGCCGGTACCTCGGACGGCGGCACCGACGCCGGGACGACCGACGGCAGCACGGCGGGCAACGGCGGCGCGACGCCGACCCCGCCCACGGCCACTCCCTGATCAGGGGCGCCGACCGGGGCCTGCCCGCCGCAGGTCCCGGTCAGGGCCGGCGTACCCGCACCGCAGGCGGCTCGACCGCGGCGGACCCGCCCCGCAGCTCGTGCACCGTCATGAACTGCGGGGTGACGCACAGATAGACCGGTTCGTAGATCTCGTCGTCCGCGTAGTGCGGGGCGGATCCGAAGAGTTCGAGCTCGGCCGTGCTGGGCTCGATCAGCTCGCAGGTGCCGACGCACTGCACCGACCACTGGCCCGGCTCACCCGGCCGCTCGGTGCCGAGGTTGTCCGCGCCGTACGCGACGACGCTGCCGACGCACGCCTGGTGGTAGCCGTAACCCCGGTGCATGCGCAGCAGCAGGCGGCCGTCGGCCACGACGTGGCGGGCGGCGGCGAGGAAGGGCAGGGCACGCATGCTGGTGGCGACTCTCCCGTACGGCACTCGGGAGAGAAGCTCGAAGCCGCGGTCCAGGTCCGGCTGCGTCTCGGAGGGCATGTCACCACTGTGCGATGCCGACAGCGCGCCGGAAAAGAGGAGCCCGCCCCGACCACGAGGGACCTACGTCCCGTGTGGGCGGGCATCCGGGTGAGCCGACGGTCACGGAGCGAACGCGCTCAGTGCTGCTTCTCGGCCTGCATACGGGCGACGTACGCGGCCGCCTGGGAGCGGCGCTCCATGCCGAGCTTCGACAGCAGGCTGGAGACATAGTTCTTGATCGTTTTCTCGGCGAGATGGAGGCGCTCGCCGATCGCGCGGTTGGTCATGCCCTCGCCGATCAGGTCGAGGATCTTCCGCTCCTGCTCGGTGAGGCCGGCCAGCCGGTCGTCCTCCTTGCTGCGGCCGCCGTCCCGCAGCCGCTCCAGGACCCGGGCGGTGGCCACGGGGTCGAGCAGCGACTTCCCGGCGGCGACGTCCCGTACGGCCGTCAGCAGCTCATTGCCGCGGATGGCCTTCAGGACATAGCCCGAGGCACCGGCCATGATCGCGTCGAAAAGGGCCTCGTCGTCCGCGAACGACGTCAGCATCAGGCACTTGATCGACTCGTCCTGGGAGCGGATCTCCCGGCACACCTCGACCCCGCTGCCGTCCGGCAGCCGCACGTCCAGGACGGCGACGTCGGGCCGGGTGGCGGGGATGCGCACCAGGGCGTCGGCCGCGGTGCCGGCCTCGCCGACGACCTCGATGTCGTCCTCGACCGACAGCAGCTCATGGACTCCCCTGCGGACCACTTCATGGTCGTCGAGGAGAAATACCTTGATTTTTCCGTCTTCGCGCACGGAGTCAGTCTCACATACGAACTCGCGCCGCGCCCTAGATGACCAAGGGGTGACCGGGATAACGTGCCGGTGTTCCGGCCCCCTGCCACGCTGTTACCAGGTGCCGTCGCACAGCTGTTGACCTGCGGCGCTCCGTCCGAGGTGCGATTACTAGGAAATCCAATCAACCACTTACTTGGAAATCCAAGCAAAATCGCAGGTCAGATGGGGTTTCGCAGATGTGTGACCCACTGGGTAACGTGCGGGGTGAAGGGTGCTTGCCGGAGCACTTGTCGCGCCTGTCTCCGACAACCTCGCACCCACCCCGTGCGTGGACGGATCAGGCGAGCCGAGCCGACTGGCCATCCGGCAATCCCGGGGGCCGGACCGACCGAGGAGCACACGTGACCGTTGACAGTGCTGCCAGCACTGGCGCAGCGCGCACCCCGCGCAAGCGGACTGCCGCGAGCAAGACTGCGAAGAAGTCCCCCGGGAGGACCGCAGCCGCCAAGGGGAAGTCGGACCTGGTCCAGCTCCTGACCCCCGAGGGCGAGCGGGTCAAGAGCACCGAGTACGACACGTACGTCGCCGACATCACCGACGACGCGCTGCGCGGCCTGTACCGCGACATGGTGATGGCCCGCCGCTTCGACGCGGAGGCCGTCACGCTCCAGCGCCAGGGCGAGCTGGGCCTGTGGCCCTCGCTGCTCGGCCAGGAGGCCGCCCAGGTCGGCTCCGCGCGCGCCACCCGCGACGACGACTACGTCTTCCCGACCTACCGCGAGCACGGCGTCGCCTGGTGCCGCGGGGTCGAGCCGGAGAACCTGCTCGGGATGTTCCGCGGCGTGAACAACGGCGGCTGGGACCCGAACACCAACAACTTCCACCTGTACACGATCGTCATCGGCTCGCAGACGCTGCACGCCACCGGCTACGCCATGGGCATCGCCAAGGACGGCGCGGACTCGGCCGTGATCGCGTACTTCGGCGACGGCGCCAGCAGCCAGGGCGATGTCGCGGAGTCCTTCACGTTCTCCGCCGTGTACAACGCCCCGGTCGTGTTCTTCTGCCAGAACAACCAGTGGGCGATCTCCGAGCCGACCGAGAAGCAGACCCGGGTGCCGCTCTACCAGCGCGCGCAGGGCTTCGGCTTCCCGGGCGTCCGCGTCGACGGCAACGACGTCCTGGCCTGCCTCGCCGTGACCCGGTGGGCGCTGGAGCGGGCGCGCGCCGGTGAGGGCCCGACGCTGGTCGAGGCGTTCACGTACCGGATGGGCGCGCACACCACCTCCGACGACCCGACGAAGTACCGGGCCGACGAGGAGCGCGTCGCGTGGGAGGCGAAGGACCCGATCCTGCGGCTGCGCGCGTACCTGGAGAACCACACCGACACCGGCGCGGAGTTCTTCACGGACCTGGAGACCGAGAGCGAGACGCTCGGCCGGCGGGTGCGCGAGGCCGTGCGCGGCATGCAGGACCCGGACCGGATGGCGATGTTCGAGCACGGGTACGCGGACGGGCACGCGCTCGTCGACGAGGAGCGCGCGCAGTTCGCCGCCTACCAGGCGTCGTTCGCGGAGGAGGGTGCCTGAGATGGCCGTACAGAAGCTCCCGATCGCCAAGGCGATCAACGAATCCCTGCGCACGGCGCTGGAGACCGACCCGAAGGTCCTCGTCATGGGCGAGGACGTCGGCAAGCTCGGCGGTGTCTTCCGGGTCACCGACGGGCTGCAGAAGGACTTCGGCGAGGACCGGGTCATCGACACCCCGCTCGCCGAGTCGGGCATCGTCGGCACCGCGATCGGCATGGCGCTGCGCGGCTACCGGCCGGTGGTGGAGATCCAGTTCGACGGGTTCGTCTTCCCCGCCTACGACCAGATCGTCACGCAGCTCGCGAAGATGCACGCCCGCGCCCTCGGCAAGGTCAAGGTGCCGGTCGTCGTGCGCATCCCGTACGGCGGCGGCATCGGCGCGGTCGAGCACCACAGCGAGTCGCCCGAGGCGCTGTTCGCGCACGTGGCGGGCCTGAAGGTGGTCACGCCGTCGAACGCGTCGGACGCGTACTGGATGCTCCAGCAGGCCATCCAGAGCGACGACCCGGTGATCTTCTTCGAGCCCAAGCGCCGCTACTGGGACAAGGGCGAGGTCGACACCGAGGCCGTCCCGGCCGATCTGCACAAGGCCGTCGTCGCCCGCGAGGGCACCGACCTGACGCTCGTCGCCTACGGGCCGATGGTGAAGGTCTGCCTGGAGGCCGCCACGGTCGCCGCCGAGGAAGGCACGTCCATCGAGGTCCTCGACCTGCGCTCCATCTCGCCGCTGGACTTCGACGCCGTGCAGAAGTCGGTGGAGAAGACGCGGCACCTGGTGGTCGTGCACGAGGCGCCCGTGTTCCTCGGCTCCGGCGCGGAGATCGCCGCCCGGATCACCGAGCGGTGCTTCTACCACCTGGAGGCGCCCGTGCTGCGGGTCGGCGGGTACCACGCGCCGTATCCGCCGGCGCGCCTGGAGGAGGAGTACCTGCCGGGCCTCGACCGGGTGCTCGACGCCGTCGACCGCTCGCTGGCGTACTGAGGGAGAGGTCGAACGTCATGGTGCGCGAGTTCAAGATGCCCGATGTGGGCGAGGGTCTGACCGAGGCCGAGATCCTCAAGTGGTACGTACAGCCCGGTGACACGGTCACCGACGGGCAGGTCGTGTGCGAGGTGGAGACGGCCAAGGCGGCCGTCGAGCTGCCGATCCCGTTCGACGGGGTCGTCGGCGAGCTGAAGTTCCCCGAGGGCACGACCGTCGACGTCGGACAGGTCATCATCTCGGTGCGGACGGCCGGGGAGGAGCCCGTCGCCGAGGCCCCTGTCCAGGAGACGGTCGAGGAGCCCGTCGCGGAGGAGGCGAGCGGGCGGCAGCCGGTGCTCGTCGGCTACGGCGTCGCCGAGTCCTCCACCAAGCGGCGCGCCCGCAAGGACCCCGCGGCCGCCAACGGCACCGCCGCGGCCGTCCTCACCGAGCAGCGGCCGCTGGCGAAGCCGCCGGTGCGCAAGCTGGCCAAGGACCTCGGGGTCGACCTGGCCACCGTGATCCCCGCGAACCCGGACGGGATCATCACGCGGGAGGACGTGCACGCGGCGGTGGCCCCGCCCGCGCCCGCCGCGCCCGAGGCCCCGGTGCGGGCCCCGGCTCCGGCGCCCGCCGCGGCGCCCGTGGCCTCGTACGACTCCGTGCGCGAGACCCGGATCCCGGTCAAGGGGGTCCGCAAGGCGACCGCGCAGGCGATGGTGGCCTCGAAGTTCACCGCGCCGCACGTCACCGAGTTCGTGACGGTCGACGTGACGCGCACGATGAAGCTCGTCGAGGAGCTGAAGTCCGACAAGGACATGGCGGGGCTGCGGGTCAACCCGCTGCTGCTCATCTCCAAGGCGCTGCTCGTCGCCATCCGGCGCAACCCGGAGGTGAACGCGTCCTGGGACGAGGCGGCCCAGGAGATCGTCCAGAAGCACTACGTGAATCTGGGCATCGCCGCCGCCACGCCCCGCGGGCTCATCGTCCCGAACATCAAGGACGCCCAGGCCAAGACGCTGCCCGAACTGGCGTCCGCGCTGGGCGAGCTGGTGGCCACCGCGCGCGAGGGGAAGACCTCGCCGGGTGCCATGCAGGGTGGCACCGTCACCATCACCAACGTCGGTGTCTTCGGCATCGACACCGGGACGCCCATCCTGAACCCGGGTGAGTCGGCGATCCTCGCCGTCGGGGCGATCAAGCTCCAGCCCTGGGTGCACAAGGGCAGGATCAAGCCGCGGCACGTGATGACGCTGGCTCTCTCCTTCGACCACCGCCTGGTCGACGGGGAGCTGGGGTCCAAGGTGCTCGCGGACGTGGCGGCCGTCCTCGAACGGCCCAAGCGTCTGCTGACCTGGTCCTAGAGCCGTACGACAGAAGGGGCACCCCGTGTGACGGGGCGCCCCTTCCTCGTGCCGCGCGGAACCTACTTCTTGAAGCCGTAGTCCATCAGCTTCTTGGCGTCCGACGTGCGGGCCGAGACGGAGGTCGACTTCAGGACCGTGCCGATCACCGTCTTGCTGCCGCGGGTCGCCGCGAACACCAGGCAGTAGCCCGCCTCCGGGCCGGAGCCGGTCTTCACGCCGATGGCGCCCGAGTACGAGCCCAGCAGGGTGTTCGTGTTGGTCCACGACATGTAGCGGTAGCCACCGGACTTCGTGGTGACCTTCTGCTTCGTCGACTTGGTCTTCACGACCGAACGGAACGTCGAGCTCTTCATGGCGCTGCTCGCGATCTTGGTGAGATCGCGCGGCGTCGAGTAGTTCGAGCCGTTGCCGATGCCGTCGAACGAGTCGAAGTGGGTGTTCTTCAGGTTCAGCTTCTTCGCCTCGGAGTTCATCTTGCCGATGAACGACTTCACGCGCGCCGAGCGGGTCGAGCCCGAGCCGAACTTGTCCGCGAGGGCGTACGCCGCGTCACAGCCCGAGGGGAGCATCAGCCCGTAGAGCAGCTGGCGGACGGTGACCTTGTCGCCGACGATCAGGCGGGCCGACGAGGCGCCCTTCGACACTATGTAGTCGCTGTACGCCTTCTGGACCGTGACCTTGCTGTCCAGGTTCAGGTTCGACTGGGCCAGCACCACCTTCGCGGTCATGATCTTCGTGGTGGAGCCGGTGGACAGCCGGGTGTCCGCGGACTTGGTGAACAGGGACGAACCCGTTCCGTTGTTCATCACGTAGCCGCCCTTGGCGGCGATGGACGGCTTGGCCGGTGCGGCGGCCTGGGCGGAGGTGGTCAGCACTCCGCTGGAGAGCAGGGCTCCCGAGACGAGAACAGCCATGCCCGTTATGCGTCTATTCAACTTGTACGCTCCAAATGCCCCTGGGAGGCGGCCCGTTGGGATAGGGCGCCCGCACTGAAGAGACGAATGAGGCGGGAGAAGGGTTGCACGGTTCCGTGCGACTTCCTGTGTCCCGCATGGTGGACGGCGGCCGACTTGCGTACGTGTTGTATCTATGATGTGCGCATGCCCTCGACCGTCACCGAAAAACGCCCGCCCGCCGCGGAGCGCGTCTACGACCACGTGAAGCGTGCCGTGCTCGAACGCCGTTATGAGGGAGGGACGTTGCTCACCGAGGGCGAGCTGGCCGAGGCGGTCGGCGTCTCCCGCACCCCGGTCCGCGAGGCCCTGCTCAAGCTGGAGGTCGAGGGACTGCTGCGGCTCTACCCGAAGAAGGGCGCCCTCGTGCTGCCCGTCTCCGCGCAGGAGATCGCGGACGTCGTGGAGACCCGGCTGCTCGTCGAGGAGCACGCGGTGCGCAAGGCCGTGCCCGCCTCCCCGTACCTCATCGAGCGGCTGACCGAGCTGCTCGAACAGCAACGCGCGCAGGTCGCCGCCGGTGAACTCGCCGAGGCCGCCGCCACCGACCGCTGCTTCCACGCGGAGATCGTGCGCAGCGGCAACAACGCGATCCTCTCCCGCGTCTACGACCAGATGCGCGACCGGCAGCTGCGGATGGGCGTCGTCGTGATGCAGGCCCACCCGGACCGCACGGCGAAGACCCTCGCCGAGCACGAGGAGATCCTCGACGCGCTGCGCGCCGGGGACATGGAGGCCGCCGTGACCGTGGTGCGCCGGCACGTCTCGCGCGTGCGCGACCTGGCCCGGGGTGAGGAACGATGAGCAGCTCCGCCGCCGCCCCGTCCCTGCCCGGCGATCCGCCCGGCGGCCGGCGGGCCGTCGTCGTGTGGTCGATCGGCGTCGCCGTCTACTTCGTCGCCGTCGTCTTCCGTACGTCGCTGGGGGTGGCCGGACTCGACGCCGTCGAGCGCTTCCACATCAACGCCTCGGCCCTGTCGACCTTCTCCATCCTCCAGCTGCTCGTGTACGCGGGCATGCAGATACCCGTCGGCCTGATGGTCGACCGGCTCGGCACGAAGCGGGTGCTCACGTTCGGCGTGGTGCTGTTCACCGTCGGACAGCTCGGCTTCGCGTTCTCGTCCTCGTACGGCATGGCGCTCGCCTCGCGCGCGCTGCTCGGCTGCGGGGACGCCATGACGTTCATCAGCGTGCTGCGGCTCGGCACGCGCTGGTTCCCCGCGCGGCGCGGTCCGCTGGTCGCGCAGCTCGCCGGTCTGGTCGGCATGGCGGGCAATCTGGTCTCCACCCTGGTGCTCGCCCGGCTGCTGCACGGGGTCGGCTGGGAGACGGCGTTCGCGGGCAGCGCGCTGCTCGGCGTCCTCGTCCTGGTCCTGATGGTGCTGTTCCTCAAGGACCACCCCGAGGGGTTCGAGCCCGCGCCGCTGCCGACGACGCACAAGGGCGCCGCGTACGTGCGTGCCCAGATCGCCGCGTCCTGGCGGGAGCCGGGGACCCGGCTCGGCCTGTGGGTGCACTTCACCACGCAGTTCCCGGCGATGGTGTTCCTGCTGCTGTGGGGGCTGCCGTTCCTGGTCGAGGCACAGGGCCTCTCGCGCGGGACGGCCGGCGAGCTGCTGACGCTCGTCGTGCTCTCCAACATGGTCATCGGGCTCGTCTACGGGCAGATCGTCGCCCGGCACCACGCGGCGCGGCTGCCGCTGGCGCTCGGCACCGTCGCCGCCGTGGCCGTGCTGTGGGCGGCGCCCATGGCGTGGCCGGGGCGGTCGCCGATGTGGCTGCTGCTCGTGATGTGCGTGGGGCTCGGCGCGTGCGGGCCCGCCTCGATGATCGGCTTCGACTTCGCGCGTCCGGCGAATCCGCCGGAGCGGCAGGGGACCGGGTCCGGGATCGTGAACATGGGCGGGTTCGTCGCCTCGATGACGACGCTGCTGGCCGTGGGCGTGCTGCTCGACGCGACCGGGGACAACTACCGGATCGCGTTCGCCGCGGTGTTCGTGCTGCAGGGGGTCGGGGTGAGCCAGATTCTGCGGTTGCGGAAGCGGGCTGCTCGGGCGGAGCGGGAGCGGCTGGTGGCCTCCCGGGTCACCTCGGTGCACGTTCCTGTGTGAGGCGCGGCGGGCCGGGGCGGGGTGAGCGCTCCAGCAGGCCCGCGCCCTACGACGTGACGACCAGCGCGTGCAGGATGGCTGTGGCCAGGTCCTGGTCGCCCTCGATCTTGATGCGGTCCGCGACCGACTCGGGGGTGACCCGGCCGCAGGACAGCCGGACGTACGTCTCCCAGTCCAGCGCGAGCGTCACCGCGGGACCCAGCGAGGGAGCGCCGTCGATCGTGCCCTTGCCCTCGGCGTCCACGCGGACCGTGCGCAGGAACTCCATCGGCCCGTGCACGTCGAAGACCACCGCCGAGTTCGCCGGGGCCCCCGCGTCCTTCGCGACGATCTTCGGCAGCACGGCGAGCAGCATGTCGCGGGTCACGTGCGCGCCCGGGGAGTCGAGGTTGCCCGGCTTGCCGAGCGCCCACCGCAGGTCCTGCTCGTGCGCCCAGATGTCGAACGCCCGCCGCCGCAGGGCGAACTCCAGCGTCTCCTCGACCGCGCGCGGGCCGCGCACGATGGTCTCGGGCTCACGGGTCTCGTTCCGCAGCTGCCGTGACCGGCGGATGATCGTGTACTCCAGCTCGGAGGCCATCTCCGGCGCCGTGTGGTGGCGGCGGACGTCGACCTGGACCTCCGTGTAGCGCTGCGCCTCCGTCTTCACGTGGTAGAGGTCGCGGGGCAGGGTGTGGATGGGCCGCGGGTCGCCGAGCATCTCGCAGTCCACGCCGATGACGTGCGAGACGATGTCGCGGACCGACCAGCCCGGGCACGGGGTCGCCCGGCTCCACTCGCCCTCCGCGAGCGGTGTGACCAGCTCGGATATCGCTTCCACGGAGTGGGTCCAGGCGTCGGCGTAGGACTGAAGGCTGGGGTGGAGACTCACGGAAGGGAACCCCTTGAACGGTTGGTGCGCGGTTGGTACACGGGCGGCGGGCACTTGCGGCGTGGGTGTCTTGGGAGGCTAAGTTACGCTGCCTCGAGGCACCCCTGCAGTGCTTTCGTGTGACGATCGTAGGCCGTTGTTGACGTGTAGCCGACGGCTCGAATGCCAGGACGGTGGTACTGTGCGCGCCTCCCTCATCCAGATCGCAGTAAACGAGGACGAATCGGTCAACGCCCGGCGGGACCGCGTGAGTTCGCTGGTCCGTGACCAGGCCGGGTCCGCCGATCTCGTCGTGCTTCCCGAGCTGTGGACGACCGGAGCCTTCGCCTACGAGCTGTTCGCGTCCGAGGCCGAGCCGCTGGAGGGGCCGACCTTCGAGGCGATGGCCAAGGCGGCGCGGGACGCGGGCGTGTGGCTGCACGCCGGGTCGATCCCCGAGCGGGACCCCGACGGGCCGCTGTACAACACCGCGCTGGTCTTCTCCCCCGACGGGGAACTCGCCGCCGCCTATCGCAAGATCCACCGGTTCGGCTTCGACAAGGGCGAGGCGGTGCTGATGAGCGCCGGGCAGGAACTGGTGACGGTCCGTCTTCCCGAGACCGTCGCCGGTGTGACGACCTGTTACGACCTGCGCTTCCCCGAGCTGTACCGGGGGCTCGTCGGGCGCGGTGCCGAGACGCTGATCGTCTCCGCCGGGTGGCCCGAGCGGCGGCGCGCGCACTGGACGCTGCTTGCGCAGGCGCGGGCTGTGGAGAATCAGGCGTTCGTGCTGGCCTGCGGGAGTGCGGGGACGCATGCCGGGGTTCCGCAGGCGGGGCACTCCATCGTGGTGGATCCCTGGGGCGAGGTTCTTGCCGAGGCGGGGGCCGGGGAAGAGGTGCTCCGGGTGTCGTTCGACCCGGGCCGGGTCGGGGAGACCCGGGACCAGTTCCCGGCGCTGAAGGACCGGGTGCTGGGGCTGGACGCGCCCCGGCGCTGATCCGGGCCGGGACCCGTTCCCGGCCGCGGCCCGGTGACCGCTTCTCGCGCGGTTCCCCGCGCCCCTGGGCCGTTCTCCACGCGCGCCACCGTCGTGGCTGGTCGCGCAGTTCCCCGCGCCCCTGAGATGCGCACTTCGTGCGGCATCTCATCGACAGAGGCGCGGCGGAGCCGCAGCCTCTGAAGGGGAGGCGGCGCGCAGCGCCTGCCTCAGGGGCGCGGGGAACTGCGCGAGAAGCGGCCACCGGCCGTCAGCCGACCGACGACCCATCAGGGGCGCGGGGAACTGCGCGACCGGCCTCAGTCCACGACGCCGCGTTCCTTCTCCGCGAGATGGATCACGCAGACCGCCACCGCGATCAGAAGGGCCGGATCGGCATCCTCCCGGATGACGTTCACGCCGTACGTGTCGCGCACCCGCAACCACCGCCGGGAGATCTCCGCGAGGAGTTCCCCCTCGTACTCGACGGCGAACTCCCGGTCCAAGATCTTGCCGCTGACGTCGAGCTCGGTCTCACCGTCGGCGAGCGCGACCCGGTAGTGGTTGCGCAGCAGGGAGAGCCGCTTGCGCTTCACGCGCGCCAGCTCCTCGTCGGCCCGCTCGATCACCATCGTGTCGCGCAGCGCGAACATCTTCTGGTGGATGTCGATGAGGACGCGCCCGTCGGCCCCCTTCAGCTCGAAGGTGTCGCGCAGCCGCATCGCCTTGCCGTCGACGAGGAACGCCTTGTGGCCGTTCTCGTCCTCGATCCAGTAGTCCTCGCCGATGGCGAAGAGCCGTTCCCTCACTTCGTAGCGCATACGTCGAGAGTGCCCCCAAGCCGCCGCCAGGACCCCTCCCCGTGCCCGAAAGGAGCAGCCGCGCCCCAAGACCCGTAGCAAACAAGACAGTTCGGTGGTGGCTGCAACCATTAGTGGAACGGGTGGGTCCTAGGAGATGGACGTGACTTGACGACCTGACCAATCGAAGGAACTCCCCACATGGCACGCGCACGACTTCGTCTCACCGCACCGCTGATGGCCGCCGCCCTCCTCGGCGGCGGGCTCGCCGCCCTCTCGCTCGCTCCGGGGGCATCCGCCGCCACCGCCGGCAAGGCCGACCGCGCCGACGACTTCAACGGCGACGGCTACGCCGACCTCGTCTCCGGCGCCGTCGGCGGCACCGTCTCCGGCAAGGCCGGGGCCGGCTACGTCGCGGTGACCTACGGGTCGCCGACCGGCCTGAACGCCGCGAACAAGACGCTGATCAGCCGCTCGACCGCCGGCGTCCCGGGCTCCGCCGCCGCCAAGGAGGGCTTCGGCGCCTACGTCACCAAGGGCGACCTCGACGGCGACGGCTACAGCGACCTCGTCATAGGCAGCACCAAGTCCACCACCGGCGCCGTCGTCCTGTGGGGCTCCGCCTCCGGCCTGACCGGCGGCACCGCGATCGCCGCGTACGGCCGCTCGCCCCAGATCGGCGACTTCGACGGCGACGGCAAGGCCGACCTGGCGCTGCTCGCCGCGATGGGCTCCTACGGCGACGACCCCGAGCACCAGGGCGCCGCGCTGTGGAAGGGCCCGGTCACCCGGGCCGGCGCCCCCGCCAAGAAGCTGGACTTCATGGACAAGTCCGAGTGGTGGGGCTACGGCAAGGACGACGCCACCTGCGTCGACGACCAGTACGGCTGTGTCGACGGCCCCGACTCGACGACCGGCCCGGTGATCTTCAAGGCGGTCGGCGACCTCAACGGCGACGGCCGCGACGACCTCGCCCTGCGCTCCTACAGCGGCGACGGCACGTGGAACAACACCGTCCTGTACGGCAGCGCCGCGGGCTTCAAGCGCGGCTGGGCGCCGGAGACCCAGGGCGCGCTCGCCGCCGGTGACGTGAACGGCGACGGCATCGACGACCTGGTCGTCGGCTCCGACCCCGAGGACTCCGACATCGGCGACACGATGCAGAAGGTCACCCTCGCGTTCGGCACGAAGGACGGCCTGAAGGGCGACCGCACCCAGGAGTTCGACCAGTCGCTGCCCGGCTTCTACGGCGCCCAGGAGGACGGCGACCACCTCGGTTCCTGCGTCGCGGTCGGCGATGTCACCGGCGACGGCAAGGCCGATGTCGCGCTCGGCATCTCCGGCGAGGACTTCAGCAACCTCGACGACGCGGGCGCGGTCGCACTGCTGCCCGGCTCCGCGGACGGCGTCACCGGCACCGGCTCCGTCGTCCTGAACCAGAACTCGGCGGGCGTCCCCGGCGTCGCCGAGAGCGGCGACCTGTTCGGCTCCGACTGCGCCCTGCTCGACGTGAACGGCGACGGCAGCCGCGACCTGGCCGCCTCCGCCACCGGCGAGAACGACTCCTCCGGCGCGGTGTGGACGTTCCCGGGCTCCGCGAGCGGCGTGACCGGCACCGGCTCGATCGCCCTCAACCCGACCGACCTCGGCGCTCCCGTCACCACGTCCCGCTTCGGCAGCCCGCTGAAGTAGGACATCTCCTCAGGACATCTCCTCAGGACACCTCGGAAGGGGCGCGGGCGACCGCGCCCCTTCACCGGCCTTTCGGCGCCGCCCGACGAGCGGAATCCGCCCGCTTCCCGTCTCCTGAACACATGACCAGGGACGACGAACTCGCCGCACTCAGGGCCCGGGTGAGCGAACTGGAGGCCGAGCGCCCCAAACGCCCCCGCTCCCGCCCGAAATCGGCCCTCGCCGTGGTCCTGGTCGTCCTCGTGGCGCTCCTCACCCCGCTGAGCGTGGTCGCCGTCTGGTCGAACGCCCTGATCGGCGACACCGACCGCTACGTCCAGACCATGGCCCCGCTCGCCGACGACCCCGACGTGCGCACGGCCGTCACCAACCGGGTGACCACGGCCGTCATGGACCGGATCGACGTCGCGGACCTGCTGAGCGGCGTCGCCCCCGCCGACCGCCCGCTCCTCGAAAAGGCGCTCGGCGCCGCCGACGGCCCCCTGACCAGCGGCCTCACCTCCCTGGTCCGCAACACCACCGAGAAGTTCGTGGCGAGCCCCGCCTTCACCACCGTGTGGAAACAGCTCAACCGCACCGCCCACGCCGCCGTCGACAAGGCGCTCACCGGCCACGCCGACGGCGCCGTCCAGATCGAGGACGGCGAGGTCACCCTCGACCTCGCCCCGGTCGTCGACCAGGTCAAACAGTCCCTCGTCGACCAGGGGCTCACCGTCGCCGGGAACATCCCCGAGGTGCACACGAGCATCACCCTCATGCAGTCCACCGGCGCCCTCGCGAAGGCCCGCACCGGCTTCCGCCTGCTCCAGCTGCTGTCCTGGGTGCTGCCGCTGCTCGTGCTCCTGCTGGCCGCCGGCGCGGTGCTGCTCGCCCGACGCAGGCGCCGCGCCCTGATCACCGCCGCCGTCGCGATCGCCGCCGGCGCGCTCGTCCTCGGCCTCGCCCTGTGGATCGGCCGCGCCGTCTACCTGGACGCCCTGCCCGCCGACGTCTCCCGGCCCGCCGCCGGAGCCGTCTACGACACCCTGGTCCGTTTCCTGCGCACGGCCGTCCGTGTCGTCGCCGTCGTCGGCGCGGTCGTCGCCCTCGCCTCCTGGCTGAGCGGGCCCGGCCGCTGGGCGCGGGCGGTGCGCGGCGCGTGGACCGGCGCGATCGGCTCCGTACGGGACACCCTGTTCACCGGCGGCTCCAACACCTTCGGCCCGGTCGGCCCGTGGGTGCACCGGATGCGTACGTGGCTGAATCTCACCGTCGCCGCCGTCGCCGCGGCCGTCCTGATCGCCTGGTCCTACCCCACCGCCGTCGTGGTCCTCTGGATCGCGGTCGTCGCCGTCTGCGCCCTCGCCGTGATCGAGTTCCTCGACGCGCCTACGCTGCCGCCGCCCGCCCTGCCGGAGGAGTCCGCAGACGACCCGCCACCGGCCGCTCCCGCGCGATGACGCACCCGGCGGAGATCCCCACGCACACCACCGTGAACAGCACGATCAGCCACGACAGCAGCGAGAAGACAAGACCGAACGGCCCGAACTCGGCCAGCGAGCGGTTCAGCGTGCGCGGCATGTAGAGGTGCGAGGCCCACGACAGGGACACCACGCCCGCACCCGTGAGCAGCGCGCCCGGCAGCAGCGGCAGCCACGGAACCCGCCCGCCGAGCAGCAGGTGCTGCGTCCACCACCACAGCAGGACGCTGGACGCGTACGACAGCGGGATGCCCAGCCACGAGCCCGCGCCGAAACCGCCGCGCAGCAGGTTCTGCGCGATGACGACGGCCAGCCACACGCACAGCCAGGCCACCCACCGCCACGCGATCAGCTTCAGACCGGCGGGCGGCAGCCCCCACGCCCGCTCGCACATCCGTTGCAGCGCACGGCTGCACGCGGTCGCCGACGCCAGCATGACCAGCGCGCCGACCACCCCCGAGGTGTCCCGCGCCGTCGAGTCACCGCTGTCCCCGCTCCCGTACACCTGCCGCACCTGAGCGAGCGAATCACCGCTCAGCCCGAGCGAACTGCGCGCCGACTCCAGCATCTGCTCCCGTACGGAGTCGGGCGCGAACGCGGCGACGACGAACAGGATCGGGACCGCCGTCAGGAACGTCTGCGCGGCGAGCCGGGTCGCGGAGTCCAGCAGGTTCACCGCGACCAGCTGCCGGGTCAGACGCGTGACGAACGGGAACTCCTCCCGGATCTCCCGCGCACGTGCGGCGGCCCACGCGGTCGCCCGCCCGACGGTGCTCGTGTCGCTCATAGCAGCCCAGCATGCGCACCCCACCGCCCACCACCGCGCTGCCGGACGCCGCATACCACCGGACGGCCCAAGGACCGGTACGGCTTTACGCCGTAATCGCCGGCGGGGCACCCGTGGCACCCTTGAATCATGGACGACTCCGCACCTGCCGCAACCCCCCGCCGTGCCCGCGTCCGCGCCCCCGAGCTGGTCGGCAAAGGCGGCTGGCTGAACACGGGTGGCACGGAGTACACCCTCGCGGACCTGCGCGGACGCATCGTGATCTTGGATTTCTGGACGTTTTGCTGCATCAATTGCCTGCACGTCCTCGACGAGTTGCGGGAGCTGGAGGAGAAGCACCGGGACACCGTCGTGGTCATCGGGGTGCACTCGCCGAAGTTCGTGCACGAGGCCGAGCACGGGGCCGTCGTCGATGCCGTCGAGCGGTACGGGGTGGAGCACCCCGTGCTCGACGATCCGGAGCTGGCGACCTGGAAGCAGTACGCGGTGCGGGCCTGGCCGACGCTCGTCGTGATCGACCCCGAGGGGTACGTCGTCGCGCAGCACGCCGGTGAGGGGCACGCGCACGCCATCGAGCGGCTGGTGGAGGAGCTGGAGGCCGAGCACACGGCCAAGGGGACGCTGCGGCGCGGTGACGGGCCGTACGTGGCGCCCGAGCCGGTCGCCACCGATCTGCGTTTTCCCGGCAAGGCGCTGCTGCTGCCCTCGGGGAACTTCCTGGTCAGCGACACCACCCGGCATCAGCTGGTGGAGCTGGCGGCGGACGGGGAGTCCGTCGTGCGGCGGATCGGGAGCGGGGAGCGCGGCTTCGGGCCCGCGTCGTTCAACGAGCCGCAGGGGCTCGCCCTGCTCGACGCCGACACCGTCGTCGTCGCGGACACCGTGAACCACGCGCTGCGCGCCGTCGACCTCACGACCGGCGCGATCAGCACCCTCGCGGGCACCGGGAAGCAGTGGTGGCAGGGATCGCCGACCAGCGGCCCGGCGCGCGAGGTCGACCTGTCCTCGCCGTGGGACGTGGCCGTCTTCGGCGGCAAGGTGTGGATCGCCATGGCGGGCGTGCACCAGCTGTGGACGTACGACCCGGTGGAGCGGACGGTGGGCGTCGCGGCGGGGACGACCAACGAAGGACTGGTCGACGGGCCCGGCGCCGAGGCCTGGTTCGCGCAGCCGTCCGGGCTCGCGGCCGGCGAGGACCGGCTGTGGGTCGCCGACTCCGAGACCAGCGCTTTGCGCTGGGTGGACCTCGACGGTGTCGTCCGCACGGCCGTCGGCACCGGCCTCTTCGACTTCGGGCACCGCGACGGGGCGGCCGGACAGGCGCTGTTCCAGCACCCGTTGGGCGTCACGGCGCTGCCCGACGGCTCGGTCGCGGTCTCGGACACGTACAACCACGCGCTGCGCCGCTACGACCCGGCGACCGGGCAGGTGAGCACGCTCGCCACCGATCTGCGGGAGCCGAGCGACGCCGTGCTCGTGGGCGACACCGGCGAGATCGTCGTCGTGGAGTCCGCCCGGCACCGGCTGACCCGGCTGCGGCTGCCCGAGGAGGCCGTGCGGGTCGACTCCGTCGCCCACCGCACCCAGCGCGCCGCCACCGAAGTGGCGGGCGGCAAGCTGCGGCTGGACGTCATCTTCCAGGCGCCGGCCGGGCAGAAGCTCGACACCCGGTACGGGCCCTCGACCCGGCTGCTCGTCTCGGCGACGCCGCCCGAGCTGCTCCTGGCCGGTGACGGCCCCGGCACCGACCTCGCCCGTGAACTGGTCCTGGACCCGGCGGTGCCGGAGGGCGTCCTGCACGTCTCCGCGATGGCCGCGTCCTGCGACGACGACCCGGCCAACGAGTACCCCGCCTGCCACGTCCACCAGCAGGACTGGGGCGTCCCGGTCGTGGTGGTCGCGGAGGGCGGGGCGGAGCGGCTGCCGCTGGTGCTGGCCGGGCTCGACGCCTGACCTTTCGGGGCGCGGTCAGTTCGCGTACGGCATCCGGGTGTTCCAGGACAGCACCTCGATGCCGTCGGCGCGCTTGCCCGCGTACTCGACCTCGCCGGGTGTCTTCAGGGTGACGAAGGCCCCGGAGGCGTCGGCGTCGTTCATCACCAGGGACAGCCGGATCGACGTGAAGTAGTCGTCCTCGGCCTTGACCTCCTGGTAGACGGGGAGCGCGGAGTAGACGGTGCCGCCGGCCGGGACGACCACGGGCTGCGCGGGCCGTACGTCGTCCTTGGCCACCGGCACGTCGCCGTTGGCGCCGCCCGGGGTGACGACCGGGAACTTCTGCACGGTGCAGGCGCTGCCGGACCTGTTGACCGCGGTGATCAGCAGGTGGTCGCCCTGCTGCTCCGGGTTCTTGCGCTTGAGGGTGTAGCCGAGCGAGGTGACCTTGCACTCGGGTGTCTTCGTCTTCGCCGTCGTCTTCGTCGTGTTCGTCTTGGTGGTCGTCGCGGCCGTCGTGCCGTCCGTGGTGTCGCTGTCGGCCGCGGCGGCCTTCGACGTGCCGTCCGCGGCGGCGCTCGCGCTCTTCGTGGCGGCGGCGCCCTCGTCCTTGACCCCGCCGCTCTTGCCGTCGGCGCCGCCGGAGCAGGCGGTGAGGGTCAGGCTGAGCACGGCGGCTGCGGTGGCGAGGACGGCCGTACGGGCAGTGGCGCGGGTCAGGTTGGTGCGGGTCATGGTGGTGCTCCCCCGGTTCCGTGCGCCCGCCTCCTTGGCCGGCGGGCTGCTGTGTCCCCTACGGTGCCCGCCGCGATCGCCGTTCGGTCGCCCTCGCGCTAACGCCCCGTCGCCGTTTGGCTGTCGGCCCGCGCCAACTGGCCCGCCGCCCGGAGCACCCCCTCCTCGAACCCCCGCAGCAGCGCGTCCTCGTGGGCCCGCCGCAGGTCGGCGCGGGCCTCCTCGGTACGGCCGAGGGCGAGCAGCGCGGCGCCGCGCGAGACGCGCAGCAGGATCTGGCGCAGCGGCGCGAGCCCTTCCGCCGCGGCGGCGGGCAGGGCGAGTCCGCGCTCCGTGCAGGAGAGCACGGCCGGATGGTCGCCGAGGGCGAGCAGGCGGCGGGCCCGGTGTTCGAGGGCGAGCAGCTCGGTGAGGACGTCGTCGGCGGCGCGGGCCAGTGCGACGGCGCGGGTCAGATGGGCGAGCGACTCGGGGCCCGGGGCGCCGGCCCGGTCCAGGGCGACGGCGAGGTTGACCAGGGCGGTGGCCTCGCTGGACGGGTCGCCCGCGCGGGCGGCGAGCTCCGGGGCGCGCTCCAGGTGCTCCAGGGCCCGGTCGAGCCGCCCCTCCTCGGTGAGGACCCAGCCGTACAGGGCGCGCACCCGCGCCTCGGCGTCCGGGTCGCCGAGCCGCACGGCCGCGGTGAGGCCCTGTTCGAGCAGGGGTATCCAGTCGTCGCGTACGTAGCCGACGATGGACGGCCACTGGAGGACGACGAGGCGCCAGGCCCGGTCGTCGAGGCCCGCGGCGAAGGCGGCACCGGCGGCCGCCGCGAGGTTCTCGCGCTGCGCGGCGAACCAGCCGAGCGCGCTCGCCCGGTCGGACAGCGCGGGTCCGCCGAGGTCGGCCCGCGCGTCCGGCGGGGGTGTGCAGCAGGGCCGGTCGTCGGGTTCGGCGACGGCGGCGGCGCGCAGGGCCGTGCGCACGTAGTGGTCGAGGAGACGGACGAGGGGTTCGCCGGAGGGTTCACCGGTGGAGTCGGCAGAGTCGGCAGAGTCGGTGGAGTCGGCCGGGTCGGGGTCGTCGGCCGTCCCGTGCCGGGCGGGTCCGCGCGCGTACAGGCGGACCAGGTCGTGCATCCCGTACCGGCCCGGGGACCGCTCGGTCACCAGGTGGGCGGCGGCGAGCCGGTCGAGCGCGGTGGCGGCGTCGGCGGGCGGGGCCGCGGTGAGGGCGGCGGCCGCGTACCGGTCGAGGTCGGGTCCCGGCAGGGCGCCGAGGCGGCGGAAGAGCAGCCGGGCGTCGGCGGGCAGGGCGCGCAGGGTGAGCCGCAGGGCGGCGGCGACCCCGGTGTCGTCGACGTCGAGGAGTGCCAGGCGGCGCTGTTCGTCGGCCAGTTCGTCGGCGAGGGCGGCCAGCGGCCACTGCGGCCGGGCGTTGATCCGGGCCGCCACGACGCGCAGCGCCAGCGGGAGGCCCGCGCAGAGGGCGGCGAGCCGGGCCGCGGCGGCGGGTTCGGCGGCGAGCCGGTCCTCGGCGCCGGTGGCCGCGGCGAGCAGCGTGGCGGACGCGGCGCCGTCGAGGACGCCGATGTCGACGGTCCGGGCCAGCTCGCTGACCGCGAGACCGTCCAGGCGCAGCCGTGAGGTGACCAGGGCGACGCTGCCGGGACCGGCCGGGAGGAGCGGGCGGACCTGGGCGGCGGTGCGGGCGTTGTCGAGGACGACGAGGGGGCGGCGCGCCTCCGTGCGGGCCCGGTACGCGGCGGCCAACGCGCCCGGCGTCTCGGGCAGTTCACGGCCCGGGACGCCGAGCGCGATCAGGAACTCGCGGAGCACGTCGGCGGTCTCCGGGCCGCTGTCGCCGCTCTCGCCGCTCCCGCCGCTTTCTGCGCTGAAGCCGCGCAGATCGGCGAAGAGCACGCCGTCGTGGTGGGCGCGTGCGGTGTGGGCCCAGTGCAGGGCGGCCGCGGTCTTGCCGACCCCGGCGGGGCCGGTGATGACGACGACGGCGTGTTCGCGGCGCGCGGCGGCGCCGATCGCGGCCAGCTCCCGGTCCCGGCCGACGAAGCCGCGCGGGGGACGGGGCAGCAGATCGGGTCCGGCGGCCTGCTCCGGCTCGGGGACGGAGACGGGGCCGGAGGAAGGCTGCGGCGGGGCCGCGCCGCCCGCCAGGATCTCGGCGTACGCCTCGCGCAGCCCGGCGCCGGGATCGACGCCGAGTTCCTCGGCGAGGAGGGTGCGGGTGCGGTGGTACTGGTCGATGGCGTCGGACTGGCGGCCCGAGCGGTACAGCGCCCGCATCAGGGCACCGGCCAGCGACTCCCGCATCGGGTGGGCGACGGCCTCGGCGTGCAGCAGCGAAGCGGCCCGTGCGTGGTCGCCGAACTCCCCGTAGGTGCGGGCGAGTTGTTCGACCGCCGAGAGCCTGGCCTCCTCCAGGCCGTCCGCCGCGACCCGCAGCGGGCCGCCGGTGGCGACGCCGACGAGCGCGGGCCCGCGCCACAGCGACAGCGCCTCGCGCAGCAGGGCGGCGGCGTCGTCGGGGGTGCGCTGGTCGTGCGCGAGCCGGACGAGTTCCTCGAAGCGGTGCGCGTCGAGCAGCGACTCGGGCATCTCCAGGACGTACGCGTCGCCGCGGGTGACGAGCCGGACGCCCCATTCGTCGGCGCCGCCCTGCGCGAGCAGCGCCCGCAGCCGCGACACATGGCCCTGGGCCACCGTTCGGGCGCGGGCGGGCGGGCCCTCGGGCCACAGCGCGTCGATCAGCTGGTCGAGCGGGACGGCGGTGTTGGGCCGCAGCAGCAGCGCCGCGAGCAGGCTGCGCCGCTTGGCGGGACCGAGGGGGAGCTCCCCGCTCTGTGTGGCCACGGCGACCGCGCCGAGCAGCCGGAACTCCACGACTGTGCTCCCCCTGAAACCCCGAGATCCCCGACAACGGCGAGGTGTCCAGGATACGGGGGAGCACGGGCGCCGGGTCCGTCAGAGGCGGGGCTCCCGGTCGTCCTCGACCACGGTGGTGTGGCGCGGGGCGAGGCCGCGGCGCCGGCCGACACTGCGGAAGACGACGAGCCCCAACAGGCCGACGATCATCAGGATCCAGCCGACGAGGTCGAGGTTGACGCCCTGCATGTGCCAGTCGGTCGCGAAGGCGAGGATCGCGCCCAGGGCGACCAGGATGATGCAACCTCCCAAACTCATGAGGTTCCTCCCCACAATTCTGTGTGACGCACGGGTACGTGGAAGCCCCGGGTACCCGGGGCTTCCCGCATCACACAGAAGTTCGGAACTCAGCTCTCCAACTAGCCTTCCAGGAAGGCCCAGAGCGCGTTCGCCAGGTGGAACGGGTCGTCCGCGCCGCACAGTTCGCGCACGCTGTGCATGGAGAGGATCGCCGCGCCGATGTCGACGGTCTTGATCCCGTGCCGGGCGGCGGTGATCGGGCCGATCGTCGTGCCGCACGGCATCGCGTTGTTGGAGACGAACGACTGGTAGGGCACGCCCGCCTTCTCGCACGCGGCGACGAACACGGCGCGGCCGACGCCGTCGGTGGCGTAGCGGTTGTTGACGTTCACCTTGAGGATCGGGCCGCCGTTGGCGCGCGGGTGGTGCGTGGGGTCGTGGCGCTCGGCGTAGTTGGGGTGCACGGCGTGCCCGGTGTCGGAGGAGAGGCAGACGGTCCCGGCGAAGGCCCGTGCCCGGTCCTCCGTCGACCCGCCGCGCGCGAAGACGGACCGCTCCAGCACGTTCCCGAGCAGCGGGCCGTCGGCGCCGGTGTCGGACTGCGACCCGTTCTCCTCGTGGTCGAAGGCCGCGAACACCGGGATGTACGGCAGCTCGTCGTGCTTGCTGACCTCGGTGATCGCGGCGGTGCAGGCGTGCACGGACAGCAGGTTGTCCATCCGCGGGCCGGCCACGAGCTCCTTGTCGCGGCCCAGGTAGGCGGGGGCCTCAAGGGCGTACGGCATGAGGTCCCAGCCGGTGATGGAGCCGCGCTCCAGGTCGTACTCGTCCTCGATGAAGGACAGCAGATCGCCCTCGTGGACGTCGCCGCCCAGGCCCCAGATGGGCTGCATGTGGCGCTGCTTGTCGAGCTTCAGGCCGTCGACGTTGACCCCGCGGTCCAGGTGGACGGCGAGCTGGGGCACGCGCAGCAGGGGCCGGTCGATGTCGATCAGGCGCTCGCCGCCGTCGCGCAGGGTGATCCGGCCGGCGAGGCCGAGGTCGCGGTCGAGCCAGGAGTTGAGCAGCGGGCCGCCGTAGATCTCGACGGCGATCTGGCGCCAGCCGTTGCTGCCCATGTCGGGCTGCGGCTTGACGCGCAGGTTCGGGGAGTCGGTGTGGGCGCCGACGATCCGGTACGGGGTGTGGGGCTTCGCTCCCCGCGGGACGTACCAGGCGATGATCGCGCCGCCCCGCGTGACGTACTTTCCACCGGTCTCGCCGTCCCAGGCGTCGGTCTCGGCGACCTGCTTGAATCCGGCCTTCTCCAGGCGGGCGGCTGCCGTGGCCACGGTGTGGTACGGGGTGGGGCTTGCCGCGAGGAAGGTCATCAGGTCGTCGGTGTGGCCGCGGTCGAAGGGGCCGGTGGATGTGCTCATGCCGCCAGGGTAGTGCGGCTCCCTGAGCGCCCGCTTCTCGCGCCCCCGGCCGCCGTTTCGGCCGGCCGGCCCCTGGCTGGTTCTTCGGAAGCGGCCACCGGCCCGCACACGACGAACAACCCAGGGGCGCGGGGAACTGCGCGACGAGGCCCGTCGGCTCTCCGGGCGGGAGGGGCGACGGGCCTCGGGGGAGGGTCGGGGTGGCGGGGTCTAGAAGGCGGCCTCGTCGAGGGTCATGACGTCCAGGCCCGTCTCACTGGTGCCCTGCGCCAGCTTGCGCGCGCCGGTGACCCCGGGCAGGACGTTCGCCGCGAAGAACTTGGCGGCGGCGACCTTGCCCTGGTAGAACGCGGCGTCCTTGCCGGAGACCCCGGAGGAGAGACGCTCGGCGGCGACGGCGGCACCCTTGAGCAGCAGGTAACCGACGACGACGTCACCGGAGGCCATCAGCAGACGGGTCGTGTTCAGGCCCACCTTGTAGATGTTCTGGGCGTCCTGCTCGGTGGCGGCCAGATCGGTGAGCATGACGCCCACGATGGCCTCCAGCTCGACGGCGGCCTTGGCCAGCGACTCGCGGGCCCCGGCCAGCTCGTCGCCGCCGGTCTCCACGGCGAGGAACTTCTTGATCTCCTCGGCCAGACCGTTCAGCGCGGCGCCCTGGTTGCGGACGATCTTCCGGAAGAAGAAGTCCTGGCCCTGGATGGCCGTGGTGCCCTCGTAGAGCGTGTCGATCTTGGAGTCCCGGATGTACTGCTCGATCGGGTACTCCTGGAGGAAGCCGGAGCCGCCGAAGGTCTGGAGCGACTGCGCGAGCTGCTCGTAGCCCTTCTCGGAGCCGTAGCCCTTCACGATCGGCAGGAGCAGGTCGTTCAGCGCGTGCTCGGCCGAGGCGTCCTCGCCCGAGGCCTCCTTGACCTGGATCGCGTCCTGCACCGAGGCGGTGTAGAGGACGAGCGAGCGCATGCCCTCCGCGTACGCCTTCTGCGTGAGCAGCGAGCGGCGCACGTCCGGGTGGTGCGTGACGGTGACCTTGGGCGCGGCCTTGTCGCCGAAGGCGGCGAGGTCGGAGCCCTGGACGCGCTCCTTGGCGTACTCCAGCGCGTTCAGGTAACCCGTCGACAGCGTCGAGATGGCCTTCGTGCCGACCATCATGCGGGCGAACTCGATGATGCGGAACATCTGGCGGATGCCGTCGTGCTTGTCGCCGATCAGCCAGCCCTTGGCGGGGTGCTGGTCGCCGAAGGTCATCTCGCAGGTGTTGGACGCCTTGAGGCCCATCTTGTGCTCGACGTTGGTCGCGTACACGCCGTTGCGCTCGCCCAGCTCGCCGGTCTCCCAGTCGAACTCGAACTTCGGGACCAGGAAGAGGGAGAGGCCCTTGGTGCCGGGGCCGTGGCCCTCGGGGCGGGCGAGGACGTAGTGGAGGATGTTCTCCGACATGTCGTGCTCACCGGACGTGATGAACCGCTTCACGCCCTCGATGTGCCACGAGCCGTCCTCCTGCTGCACGGCCTTGGTGCGGCCGGCGCCGACGTCCGAACCGGCGTCCGGCTCGGTCAGCACCATCGTCGAGCCCCACTGCTTCTCGACGGCGATCTCGGCGACCTTCTTCTGCGCCTCGTTGCCCTCCTCGAAGAGGATGCCGGCGAAGGCGGGGCCGGAGGAGTACATCCAGATCGCCGGGTTGGCGCCCAGGATCAGCTCGGCGAAGGCCCAGATCAGGGAGCGCGGGGCGGTGGTGCCGCCGATCTCCTCGGGCAGGCCCAGGCGCCAGTACTCGGAGTCCATGAAGGCCTTGTAGGACTTCTTGAAGGTCTCCGGGACCGGCGCGGTGTTCGTCTCCGGGTCGAAGACCGGCGGGTTGCGGTCGGCGTCCGCGAAGGACTCGGCCAGGTCGTTCTCGGCGAGACGCGTGGTCTCGCTCAGGATGCTCTTGGCGGTCTCGACATCCATCTCCGCGAACGGGCCGGAGCCGTACAGCTTGTCGCGGCCGAGCACCTCGAAGAGGTTGAACTCGATGTCGCGGAGATTCGACTTGTAGTGCCCCATGGCGACGGCTCCGTAAAGACTCGGGAGGGAGGGCCGACCGCGGCCGACCTCATACGCATACCAACTAGTAACCCCAGGATGCTACCCGTCGGTAATAAGAATCAACCCCTGTGGGGCCAACTGTGACGGAACGCTCCGCCACGCCTGCCGGGCGCGTGCGGGAATTCCACCACCGACGGGCCCTGCGAGTCCGGCGGTTCGCCGAACCGGGTCCGCCCCACCGAGCCGCCCGCCCTCGGTACCCTTGCCCCCATGTACGGATACGAGCGGGCCCCGGGCGGGGCGGGCGGTCAGCAGCAGTACGCACCGCCGCAGCAGGGCATGCCCCCGCAGGCCGGCATGGGCGGATACGGGCAGCAGGCGCCGCCGCTGTACCCGGAGCCGTCGCCGCCGTCGCTCGCCGACGCGGTCCGCGCGTTCACCACGGGCTCGATGTCCGCCGAGGACTTCCAGCAGATCTTCGCCTCGTCGAAGGTCTACTGCCCCCGCGGCGACACCCCGGGCTTCCTGGCGCTGCACAACACCCAGCAGCCCGTGATCCCGATGTTCACCACGCTCAAGGAGCTGCGCCGGTACGCCGGCAAGGAGTCCAAGTACTTCGTCATCACCGGCGCCGAGGTGATCGACCTGCTGCCCACCGGATACGGCTTCGTCCTCGACATGGAGGGCGAGCACCGGATGGTCTTCGACGCGAAGGCGGTCGAGCAGATGGTCGACTTCGCCATGCGCCGGATGTACGGCTGAGCCACGCGCGGCCGAGCGCCCGGACCCGCACTCGACACCCCGCACCCACAACGCCCGGAGGGAATGCCCTCCGGGCGTTCGGCGTTCTGAGTGGCAGAAAGTTCTACGTTCAACTAATATCGAGGCACGAGGAACCGAGGAGGTCCCCAAAATGCCCGCTGTGACCGTCGAGAACCCGCTGACCCTGCCCCGTGTGGCCGCGCCGTCCGACGCCGTGGCGCGCCCCGTGCTCGCCGTGACGACCGCGCCCACCGGCTTCGAGGGCGAGGGCTTCCCGGTGCGCCGCGCGTTCGCCGGGATCAACTACCGCCACCTCGACCCGTTCATCATGATGGACCAGATGGGCGAGGTGGAGTACGCGCCCGGAGAGCCCAAGGGCACGCCCTGGCACCCGCACCGCGGCTTCGAGACCGTCACGTACATCATCGACGGGACCTTCATCCACCAGGACAGCCACGGCGGTGGCGGCACCATCACCAACGGCGACACCCAGTGGATGACGGCCGGCTCGGGCCTGCTGCACATCGAGGCGCCGCCGGAGTCGCTCGTCATGTCCGGCGGTCTCTTCCACGGCCTCCAGCTGTGGGTGAACCTGCCCGCCAAGGACAAGATGCAGAACCCGCGCTACCAGGACATCCGCGGCGGCCAGGTCAAGCTGCTCACCACCGCCGACGGCGGCGCGCTGCTCCGCGTCATCGCCGGTGAGTTCGACGGCCACGAGGGCCCGGGCATCACGCACACGCCGATCACGATGGTGCACGCCACCGTCCGCCCCGGCGCCGAGGCCACCCTGCCCTGGCGCGAGGACTACAACGGCCTGGTGTACGTCCTCGCCGGACGCGGCACCGTGGGCACCGACCGCCGGCCCGTCCACATGGGGCAGACGGCCGTGTTCGGCGCCGGCTCGTCCCTGACCGTGCGGGCCGACGAGTCCCAGGACTCGAACACCCCCGACCTGGAGGTCGTGATCCTGGGCGGACAGCCGATCCGTGAGCCCATGGCGCACTACGGCCCGTTCGTGATGAACACCAAGGCCGAACTCCAGCAGGCCTTCGACGACTTCCAGGCCGGCCGCCTGGGCGTCGTCCCCAGCTCGGAGCGGCTGCCGCACACCAGCTGACAGCACGTCACCCGCGTGGCCCCGCCCGGAAGGTCGGGGCCACACGCGCGTGATGGCCTGGGAACGTGCAGACGACCCGACAGCCCCAGGACCCGCCCCCGGGCACCCCGCTGCTGCCCGAGGCAGCCCGGCGCACCGCCGCCTGGTGCGCGGTGGCCCTGCTCGTCACCGGCGTCGCCGCCGTCGCCGTCTGGCTCTGCATCGTGTTCAAGTCGGCGGTCACCCCCGTCCTGCTCGCGCTGCTCGGCACCGCGCTGCTCGCCCCCGTCTTCGAGTGGCTGAACCGGCGCAAGGTGCCGCGCGCCCTCGCCGCCGCGCTGACCTGCGTCGCCCTGATCGCCGTCGTCGGCGGCGCCGGGTACATCGTGGTCAAGGCGCTCATCGACACCGGCGACCAGATCGTCGACTCCGTCCAGGACGCGGGCGACTGGATCCGCGCGCACTTCGGGCTCTCCGGCGCCGACGACCTCGGCAATGTCGCCGACAACGCCAAGAGCCTGATCTCCAAATGGGGCTCCAGCCTGGCCGGCGGGGTGCTGACCGGGCTGTCGGTCATCGGCTCGCTCCTCGCGACCTCCGTCCTCGCGCTGCTGCTCACCTTCTTCTTCCTGAAGGACTCCAACCGCGCGGCGGGCCTCGCCCACGCCGTCGCCCCGCGCGGCGCCGGTGAGGTCATCGAGGCGATGGGGCGCCGCGCCTTCGAGGCGGTCTCCGGCTTCATGCGCGGGACGACCCTCATCGCGCTGATCGACGCCGTGTGCATCACCGTCGGCCTGCTGATCCTGGGGGTGCCCGGCGCGGTGGGCCTGGGCGCGCTCGTCTTCGTCGGCGCCTACATCCCCTACCTCGGCGCCACCATCTCCGGCGCCGTCGCCGTCCTCGTCGCCCTCGCCGACCGGGGCTTCGTCATCGCCCTGTGGACGCTCGGGGTGATCCTCGCGGTGCAGCAGCTGGAGGGGCACATCCTCCAGCCCATGATCCAGTCGCGCACGGTGCAGATGCATCCGGCGCTGGTGATGCTGGCGATCGCCGCCGGGGCCTCCGTCGCGGGCATCCTCGGGATGCTGCTCGCGGTGCCGCTGACGGCCGCCGCGTTCGGCATCATCGGAGAGCTGAGGAACCGCTACGCGAGCCCGTCCGAGCCCGCTGTTTCACGTGAAACCGCCGATTGAGTGACATCAGGCCGAGCGGCACCCGGCTCGGCGAGATCCGGCTCGGCCGGGTCCGACGGCTCGTACAGCTCGAACCAGATGCTCTTGCCCTCGCCCCGCGGGTCGACGCCCCACTTCTGGGCGAGCAGCTCCATCAGGACCAACCCGCGCCCGGAGGAAGCGAGTTCGCCGGGCCTGCGCTTGTGCGGCAGGTCGTCCGAGGCGTCGGCCACCTCCACCCGCAGGCGGCGCGGCCCCTCGCAGCCGCGGCCGACCTCGGCGACCATCAGGGCGTCGCCGTCGGTGTGCACCAGGACGTTGGTGACCATCTCGGAGACCATCAGCACCGCCGAGTCGACCTGGTCCTCGTCGGTCCAGTCGTGCAGCAGCTCGCGCAGCTGCTGACGGGCGACGGCGATCCGCTCCGGCTCGGCCTGCGCGATGGTCATGGCGGTGCGCCGGGCCGTGATGGGCACCCGCGACGCGGTCGCGCGGCGCAGCAGGAGCAGCGCTATGTCGTCCTCGCGGCGGTCCGCGAGCGGGCCCGTGGTGTGGTGCGAGGGCGGCCCGTGGACCGCCTGGACGAGGGCGTCCGCCAGCAGCTCCAGATCGTCGGCGGGGACCGCCTCCAGCGTCGTACGGATCCGGGACCAGCCGGAGTCGAGATCGTGCCCGCCCGTCTCGATCAGGCCGTCCGTGCAGATCAGCAGCGTCTCGGAGGGTTCCAGGGCGAGCCGGGTCGTCGGATAGTCGGCGTCGGGGTCGATGCCGAGCGGCAGGCCGCCCGCGGTGGGGCGCATCATCACCGTGCCGTCGGCGGTGCGTATGGCGGGGTCCGGGTGGCCTGCGCGGGCGATCTCCAGGGTGCCGGTGACCGGGTCGGCCTCGACGTACAGGCAGGTCGCGAAGCGCAGGTCCGACGGGTCCGCCGTGTCGGCGGTGCCGGCCGTGATCCCGTACAGGAAACGGGAGGCGCGGGAGAGGACCGCGTCGGGGCGGTGGCCCTCGGAGGCGTAGGCGCGCAGCGCGATCCGCAGCTGGCCCATGAGCCCCGCCGCGTGCACGTCGTGGCCCTGGACGTCACCGATGACCAGGGCGATCCGGCCGCTGGGCAGCGGGATCATGTCGTACCAGTCGCCGCCGACCTGGAGGCCGCCGCCGGTCGGGACGTAGCGGGCCGCGATGGTCATGCCCGGGATCTCGGGCCCGATCGAGGGCAGCATCGACTTCTGGAGGCCGTCGGTCAGCTCGCGCTCCGACTCGGCGACCCCGGCCCGGGACAGGGCCTGGGCCAGCATGCGGGCGACGGTGGTCAGCACCGAGCGCTCGTCCGGGGTGAAGGTGACCCGGTAGGCGAAGCCCGCCATCCACGCGCCGATGGTGCGCCCGGCGACGACGAGCGGCAGGAACGCCCAGGACTGCCGGTTGAAGCCGGCCGCGAGCGGCCAGGCCGCCGGGTAGCGGCGCCGGTACTCCTCGGGCGACGAGAGGTACACGGCGCGGCCGGTGCGGCAGACCTCAGCCGCCGGATAGTCGGTGGCCAGGTCCATGTCGGTGAAGGGGCCCTCGGCGCCGGGCTGGTGCCCGTGGTGGCCGATGACGGTGAGCCGGTCGCCCGCGACGCCGAACACGGCGAGGCCGTCGGGGGAGAACCCCGGCATGGACAGACCGGCCGCGACGCGCAGCACCTCCGCCGTGGAGTCGGCCTCGGCCAGCGCGCGGCCCGCGTCCAGCAGGAACGCCTCGCGGGAGCGGCGCCAGTCGCCGGTGACGGGGGTGCGGGAGGAGGCGCCGGGCGGCGGCTCCGCGACCTCCTGGAGGGTGCCGACCAGCTCGTACAGGTCCGGGGTGTCGCCGAGCATCACCGGCTTGGAGCGGCTGCGCACGGTGCGGATGACGCGGCCCTGGTCGTCCATGATGCGCAGCCGGGCCTCGGCGAGGGTGCCCTCGGCGACGGCGAGCCGGATGATGCCGTCGATCTCGTTCCAGTCCACCGGGTGGAAGCGGGCGCGGGCGCCGGACTCCGTGAGGGTGGTCGTGTGCGCGGGCAGCCCGACGAGGCGGGCGGCCTCCGCGTCGAAGGTGACCGTGCCCGCCCGGTTGTCCCAGCGCCACAGCCCGGTCGCGAGAGCGGCGAGGACGTCCTCCACCGGAGGGAGGGGGTCACCAGTGCGCATTGCTCCACTCTAGGAAGAGGTGATCGGTCACTGCCACCGAGAGTAGGGAGGAAGCGATCTTCGGGCGGCCGGTACCCTTGGGGAGATCCGGGTTGTCTCCCCGGGAACCCCGAGCGCAAAGGCTGGATGAACGACGATGCATCGGTACAGGTCCCACACCTGCGGCGAGCTCCGCGCCTCTGACGTCGGCTCCGACGTCCGGCTGAGCGGCTGGCTGCACAATCGCCGAGACCTGGGCGGCATCCTCTTCATCGATCTGCGCGACCACTACGGCATCACGCAGCTCGTCGCCCGCCCCGGCACCAAGGCCGCCGAGGTCCTCGACAAGCTCACCAAGGAGACGGTCGTCCGCGTGGACGGCAAGGTCGTCTCCCGCGGCGCGGACAACGTGAACGGCGAGCTGCCGACCGGCGAGATCGAGATCGAGGCCGCCGAGGTCGAGGTCCTGGGCGCGGCCCAGCAGATCCCCTTCACGATCAACGCGGACGACGGCGTGAACGAGGAGCGGCGCCTGGAGTACCGCTTCCTCGACCTGCGCCGCGAGCGCATGCACAAGAACATCATGCTGCGCAGCGCGGTCATCGCCTCGATCCGTTCGAAGATGGTCGCGCTCGGGTTCAACGAGATGGCGACGCCGATCCTCGCCGCGACCTCCCCCGAGGGCGCCCGCGACTTCGTCGTCCCGTCCCGTCTGAACCCCGGCAAGTTCTACGCCCTGCCGCAGGCCCCGCAGCAGTTCAAGCAGCTGCTGATGATCTCGGGCTTCGACCGCTACTTCCAGATCGCGCCGTGCTTCCGCGACGAGGACGCGCGCGCGGACCGCTCGCCGGGCGAGTTCTACCAGCTCGACGTCGAGATGAGCTTCGTGGAGCAGGAAGACGTCTTCCAGCCCATCGAGAAGCTCATGACGGAGATCTTCACGGAGTTCGGCGGCGGCCGCGAGGTCACGAGCCCGTTCCCGCGCATCCCGTTCCGCGAGTCGATGCTGAAGTACGGCAACGACAAGCCGGACCTGCGCGCCAAGCTGGAGCTCGTCGACATCACCGACGTGTTCGAGGGCTCGGAGTTCAAGGCGTTCGCGGGCAAGCACGTGCGCGCCCTTCCGGTGCCGGACACCGCCTCGCAGTCCCGCAAGTTCTTCGACGGCCTCGGTGACTACGCGGTCGAGCAGGGCGCGAAGGGCCTGGCCTGGATCCGCGTCGGCGAGGACGGCACGTTCGCGGGCCCGATCGCCAAGTTCCTCACCGAGGAGAACGTCAAGGTCCTCACCGACCGCCTCGGCCTGAAGGCCGGTCACGCCGTGTTCTTCGGCGCGGGCGAGTTCGACGAGGTCTCCAAGATCATGGGCGCCGTCCGCGTCGAGGCCGCCAAGCGCGCCGGCCACTTCGAGGAGGGCGTCTTCCGGTTCTGCTGGATCGTCGACTTCCCGATGTACGAGAAGGACGAGGAGACCGGCAAGATCGACTTCTCCCACAACCCGTTCTCCATGCCGCAGGGCGGTATGCAGGACCTGGAGGAGAAGGACCCGCTCGACATCCTGGCCTGGCAGTACGACATCGTCTGCAACGGCATCGAGCTGTCCTCCGGCGCGATCCGGAACCACGAGCCCGACATCATGCTCAAGGCCTTCGAGATCGCCGGGTACGAGGCCGAGACGGTCGAGGCCGAGTTCGCGGGCATGCTCCGCGCGTTCCGCTTCGGCGCCCCGCCGCACGGCGGGATCGCCCCGGGCGTCGACCGCATCGTCATGCTCCTCGCCGACGAGCCGAACATCCGGGAGACGATCTCCTTCCCGCTGAACGGCAACGCGCAGGACCTGATGATGGGCGCCCCGACCGAGCTGGACGAGACGCGCCTGCGCGAGCTCAACATCCAGCTGCGCAAGCCGGTCGAGAAGAAGTAGCACCGAGCCGCACCCGAAGGGGCCCGGAACCGTACGGACGGTTCCGGGCCCCTTCGCGTACGTACGTGTGGCGGGGCTTCTTATGAAACACACAGCCCCCACCCATCTCGGTGACAGCACCCGTCCCTAGGTTCCTCGCCCATGACGGACAACGAGGTACCTCAAAAGCGTTCTCGTACGGGCGAGTTGACGCGACGTCAGGCCGTGGTCGCCGGAGGCGCGGCGGTCGTGGCGGTGGCCGTCGGCGGTGGCGTCGCCCAGGCCCGGCAGCCCGGCAGGGGCGCGGAGCCCGCGCGGGAGGAGTGCTACCGGCTCACGGCGGAGACCACCGAGGGCCCGTACTACATCGACGCCGACAAGATCCGCCGGGACGTCACCGAGGACCGCGAGGGCATCCCGCTCGCCCTGCGCGTCAAGGTGATCGACAGCGACACCTGCCGCCCGCTGAAGCACGCCGCCGTCGACATCTGGCACTGCGACGCGCTCGGCCTCTACTCCGGCTACGAGGACGCCTCCCAGGGCGGCCCCGGCGGCCCGGGCGGCGGCGAACCCCCCACCGGCACGCCCACCGGGACGCCCACGGGCCCGCCGGGCGGCGGCGCCCCCGGCAAGACCGACCCCACCGACGACAAGCGGTACCTGCGCGGCACCTGGCTCACCGACGCCCACGGACACGTCGATTTCCGCACCGTCTTCCCCGGCTGGTACCGGGGCCGCGCCGTGCACATCCACACCAAGGTGCACGTCGGCGGGAAGATGACCGACAGCGGCTACGAGGGCGGGCACACCTGCCACACCGGCCAGTTCTTCTTCGACGAGACGTCCGTGCTCGCCTCCGCCGAGGTCGACCCCTACGCCACCAACACCACGGAACGCACCACGCTCACCGAGGACACCATCTACGACGGGAGCGGCGTCAGCGGCGGGCTGCTGCGGCTGCGCTACAAGAAGGACGACATCGCGCGCGGGGTCGTCGCGTCCATCACGGTCGGCGTGGACCCGGACGAGACCAACGACGGCGAGGACTGGGTGACGGCCACCGCCACCCCGTCAGCCTGACCGGGGCACGACGAGCCCCGACTCGTACGCCGCCACCACCGCCTGCGCCCGGTCGCGCACCCCCAGAAGATGCCGGACCACGTCCTGCACAACATCCAGAAGGCGTCCCCCATGACCGCCGGCCTCGCGGTGCAGACGACCACGGGCACCGGCACGGCCCCCCTCTCCCCGGGCGAGGGCCTGGCGGTCCTGGCCGGGTACGCGGGGGCGGCGCTGGCGGCGGGATGGCTGACGCTGCGGGGGAGGGACGCGTGAGGCCCCGCGCTCCCGCTCAGATCACCCAGAGCAGACCGTTGCCGCCCAGCAGGGTGCCGGTGGTCTGCTTCTGGCCCAGGGCCGTCGCGGTGAAGATCTTGCTGCCCGCGGCCGTCGGGCGGGACGTGCCGCCGGGCAGCATCCAGACCGCTCCCGTGGAGTTGTTCTCGTTCGCCGCGCCGACGAACAGCTCCGGCTTCCCGTCCTTGTCGATGTCGCCCGCCGACACCGTCGTACCGAAGAAGTCGTCTGTCTCGGAGCTGCCCGGGATGCCTGCCGTGTCCTGGTCGAAGGAGTAGGAGCCCGCGCCGAGCGCGCCGGAGGAGCGGCCGGGGATCACGGTGACCATGCCGGCGCGGTTCGCGGCCAGATCCTCGTACGGCGACCCGACGATGATGTCGGCGAGCCCGTCGCGGTTCAGGTCGGCGACGGCGAGCGCCCCGCCGAAGGCGTCGCCGCGCTCGCTGGTGCCGGGCACCGAGGCGGTGTTCTGCGTGATCTGTACGGGGGCCGTGGCGGGCGCGATGCCGTGCGCGGACCCGTACCAGACGAGGACCCGCCCGCCCAACTGGCCGTCGGTGCCCGCGTGTTCGGGTTCGTCGGGGTCGCCGGCCACCAGGTCGTCGTAGCCGTCGCCGTTGACGTCGCCGCTCGCCACGATGAGGCCGTTGCCCTGGAGTTCGTTGCCGTACGCGGGCGCCGCGTAGACGTCGCCGCCGGTCAGGCCCGTCAGGCGGGCGGTGGCGGTGGCGGGGTCGGGCGTGCCGTCGCCGTTGAAGTCGCCGAGCGCGACGGACTCGGTGGAGGGGGTGTTGTCGTTGTACGTGACCGAGCCGTGGCTGCCGGTCCTGCTGAACGGCCCGCTGACGTACACGGTCCCGTCCCATCCGGCGATCGCCAGCCTGGTCCGTGTGCCGGTGCCCTTGGAGAGCACCGCGACGTCGAGGCCGTAGTGGTTCGGCGCGCCCGCGGGGGTGGGCAGGTCCGTGGCGGTCGTCAGGCCCTTCGAGCTGCCCCACAGGACCGTCACCGTGCCCGCGTCGGTGCCCTTCGACGTGTCCTCGTACGGCGAGGTGACCACCAGGTCGGCGTACCCGTCGCGGTTGAGGTCCAGCGTGGCGGTGGCCGCGCCGAACCGGTCGTACGCCTCGGCGAGGCCCGGCACCCCGGACGTGTTCTGCGTGATCGTCGCGCGGCGGCTCGCGGACAGCCCGGACTTCGAGCCGTACAGCACGATCACCGCGCCGGCCGCCTCGTGCCCGGACACGTCCGCGCCCGGCGCGGGCACCACGGCGTCGCGGTAGCCGTCCCCATTGAAGTCCCCCGGCACCCCGCCGTGCACCGCCGACGCCGTCCCGGCCGGCACCAGCAGCCCGCCGACCATCCCCACGACCACCAGCGCGGCCGCTCCCCATCTGCGCATCCTGAGCCTCTCCCACCCCTTGTTCGACGCGCGCATCTTAGGGCTGGGCGGGGGTGCGGGACGGGGCAAGGGCCAAGTGTTCGCCGGGAGTTCAGGAAGGGTGCGGATGTGCCGTGACCGAGAGGTCGCTGTCAGTGGTGACCCGTACGGTGGCCGCGTACTTGATGCCCGCCCGCAGACGCAGAGGAGCGGCCCGCTGTGTCGCTGAACCAAGAGGACTTCGAGGAACTGGCCCGGCACGCCCTGCGGACGAACGAGTCGCTGCGGCTGGAGTTCATCGGCGGGAAACTGAGCGTCAAGGGCATGCCGGACGGCAGCCACAGCACGATCATCGCGTGGCTGACGCGCCGGTGCGTCCAGGCCGACGACGGGTGGTGGCTCCACGCGGGGCAGGGCCTGTACGTGGAGAGGGACCACCGGGGCAATGCTTACGCGGACGGCTCGCTGGCTCCCAGCGACACGTTCGTCGACCAGGGCGAATGGGCCTCTGCGGACGGCGTCCTCATGGCCGTCGAGGTGACCTCGCGCGACCAGGACACCAATCAACGCGACCGCGTCGACAAGCCCCGGGCGTATGCGGAGACGGGCATCCCCGTCTACCTGCTGATCGACCGTGACACCTGCGAGGTCAAGGTCCACTCGCAGCCCGACGGGGTGCGGTACGAGCAGGTGACCACCGTGCCGTTCGGCAAGACGGTCACCCTCCCGGAGCCGGTCGGGATCGAGTTGGAGACCGAGCCGCTCAAGGAGTGGGCGCGCTGAGCGGGTCCTGACATGACCGCGGCCCGGGACCGTGTGGTCCCGGGCCGCAGTCATGCGTGCCTACTGGTCCTTCTTCGGCTCCTCCAGGCGCGGGAAGAGGATCGCGCCCTTCGTGACCGTGGCACCGGCGGGGAGTCGGCCCCAGGTGCCGGCCATCTGGACCTGCTGGTCGGCGAGGGCGCCCAGGGACGCCTCGGCGCCCAGGGATTCCCAGAGCGCGGCCGAGGTCTCCGGCATGATCGGGTTCAGGAGCACCGCCACGGCGCGCAGCGACTCGGCGGCCGTGTAGAGGATCGTCGCCAGGCGGGCCTTGCCCTCGGGCGAGTCGTCCTTGGCGACCTTCCAGGGCTCCTGCTCCGTGATGTAGCCGTTGACCTGCTTCACGAAGTCGAAGATCGCCAGGATGCCGCCCTGGAAGTCCAGCTCCTCGCCGATCTTCCGGTCGGCCTCGGCGACGGCCTTGGCCAGGCCGTCCTGGACCGCCTGCTCGGCCGCGCCCGCGGCGGTGGCCTCGGGCAGCGCGCCGCCGAAGTACTTGCCGACCATGGCGGCCACGCGCGAGGCGAGGTTGCCGTAGTCGTTGGCCAGCTCGGAGGTGTAGCGGGCGGAGAAGTCCTCCCACGAGAACGAGCCGTCGCTGCCGAACGCGATGGCGCGCAGGAAGTACCAGCGGTACGCGTCCACGCCGAAGTGCGAGGTCAGGTCCTGCGGCTTGATGCCCGTCAGGTTCGACTTCGACATCTTCTCGCCGCCGACCATCAGCCAGCCGTTGGCCGCGACCTTGCCGGGAACCGGGAGGCCCTGCGCCATCAGCATCGCGGGCCAGATCACCGCGTGGAACCGGAGGATGTCCTTGCCGACCAGGTGCACGTTCGCGGGGAACGTCTCGTCGAACTTCTCCTGGTTCGCGCCGTAGCCGACGGCCGTCGCGTAGTTCAGGAGCGCGTCGACCCACACGTAGATGACGTGCTTGTCGTCCCACGGGACCGGGACACCCCAGTCGAACGTCGACCGCGAGATCGACAGGTCCTGGAGGCCCTGCTTGACGAAGTTCACGACCTCGTTGCGCGCCGACTCGGGCTGGATGAAGTCCGGGTTCGCCTCGTAGAGGGCGAGGAGCTTGTCGCCGTACTCGCTCAGCTTGAAGAAGTAGTTCTCCTCCTTGAGGATCTCCACCGGCTTCTTGTGGATCGGGCACAGCTTCGTGCCGTTCTCGTCCTCGATGAGGTCGCCGGGGAGCTTGTACTCCTCACAGCCGACGCAGTACGGGCCCTCGTAGCCGCCCTTGTAGATCTCGCCCTTGTCGTGGAGATCCTGGACGAACTCCTGAACGCGGTCCGTGTGGCGCTTCTCCGTCGTGCGGATGAAGTCGTCGTTCGCGATGTTCAGGTGCTCCCAGAGGGGCTTCCAGGCTTCGGTGACGAGCTTGTCGCACCACTCCTGGGGGGTCACTCCGTTCGCCTCGGCCGTGCGCATGATCTTCTGACCGTGCTCGTCCGTGCCGGTGAGGTACCACACCTTCTCGCCGCGCTGACGGTGCCAGCGCGTGAGCACGTCCCCTGCGACGGTCGTGTAGGCGTGGCCCAGGTGAGGAGCGTCGTTTACGTAATAGATCGGGGTGGAGACGTAGTACGCCTTCGCACCCTGCTTCTCGGTTCCAGTGGCCGCCATGGTCGAAATCCTACTGGCCCGGGGGAGGGCGATTCACCCGCGTTTCAGCGGGTGGACCGCCCCCGTCCGGTTCAGCCGGTCCGACCGGCGCTCACGGGCGCCAGCCGGCCAGCAGGCCCTCGTACAGTTCGGCGTCGGTCAGCTCCAGCGGGGACCGGCCCGCGTGGAACCAGCCGGTGTTGGCGGCCTTCAGCTTGCGCAGGTAGTCGAAGCCCTTGGACTCCGGGTCGCCGAACGCCACGAACCGGAAGTGGATCGAGTGGCTCGCCGCCTTCGCGAGGGCCTCGTTCGCCGGGCGCTGCACGTCCGGCGGGCCGTCGACCTGGAAGATCACCAGGGCGGGCGCGGTCGGGTCCGCGCTCTTCTCGTGGTGGGCGACGACCTCCTCGATCGCGCGGTGGTAGCTGGTGCGGCCCATCCGGCCCGCCGCCGCGTTCCACTCGTCGATCCTGCCCTCGTGCCCGGCGGTGTCGAGCGTGAGGTCGCCGGTGGCGTCGATGTCCGTGGAGAAGAACACCGTGTGCACGGTCGGGGTCTCCCGCTCGTCCAGGTGCGCGGCGAGCGCGAGGGTCTGCTCGGCGAGCGCCGCCGCCGAGCCGTCCTTGTAGTACGGGCGCATGGACCCGGACCGGTCGAGCACCAGGTACACCGTGGCCCGGGCCCCGGTCAGCCCGTGCTTCTTCAGGGCGGCACCGGCGGCCTTGTAGGCGGCGGCGAGGCCCGGGGCGCGGGTCTTGACGCGGGCGGCCGAGTGGGCCGGGGTGCCGGTGGCGGCGGCCACGGCGGGCTCGGATTCCGGGACGGCCGCGGGCTTGGGCTTGGCCTTGGCGGGCGCCTTCGCCTTGGCCCTCGTCCTGGGCGCGGGCCTGGCGGCGGCGGCCGGGATCTCGGCGGAGGGTTCGGCCGCGATCTCCGGCTTGGGCTCGGCCTCGGCGGGGGCCTCCGGCTCGGTGGCGGCTTCCGTGACGACGGGCGCCTCGGGGACGACCTGCGCCTCCGCGGCGGGCTCCGGCTTGGGTTCGGCCGGGGTCTCGGGGGCGGGCTCGGGCTTGGCGTCAGCCTCGGCCGGGGTCTCCGGCTCGGTCTCCGTCTCGGCTTCCGCCTGGACGGGCGCCTCGGTGGCGGTCTCCGGCTCAGCTTCGACCGGGATCTCGGGGGCGGGCTCGGGCTTGGCGTCAGCCTCGACCGGTGCCTCGGCCGGGGTCTCCGGCTCAGCCACGGCCTGGGTCTCGGCGGCGGGCTCGGGCTCGGCCTCGACCGGTGCCTCAGCGACCGGCTCGGCCTCAGCCGCGGCCGGTGCCTCCGCAGGGACCTCCGGCTCAGCCTCGGCCGGGGCCTCCGGCTCGGTCACGGCCTGCGGCTCGGCCGGGGCCTCCGCAGGTGACTCCATGGCCTGGGCCGGGACCTCCGCGGCGGGCTCCGCCTTGGTGTCCGGGGCGGCCGGGGCCGTCGGCGCCTCGGAGGCGATGCGCTCGTCGCCCACCGGAGCGGCCGGCTTCGGCACCGATACGTTGTCGAACGCGGCGGCGACGAGGTCGTCGGCCGCGCCGGCCTTCTTCGGGGCGGGGACCCTGGCCGATGCCTCCTTGGCGGACGCGGACGCGGACGCGGGGGCGGCGGCGGGGGCCGGTGCGGCCTCCGGTTCCGGCGCTGCCGCGGTCTCGTCCTTCTTACGGGACCGCCCGAACGCGTTCCGCAGCAGATCCAGAATGCCCATGTGCGCAACCTTCCGCATGAATAGGTCGAGTTGGTCCCGGTGCCCCTGGAACCCCTGGCCAGGGCGGACACGTAAGGTTAGCCGCCGCCGACGGGGATCTTGGGCAGGGGCAAGCCGATCGACCTCGCCGTATCACCGGCGATCTGCGGTTCTTCTCTTCTTCGGCGGACGCGCTTCAACCAATTCGCTTCCGGGGACGCACGATTGCCCGCTCAGCGGTCGCCGTCGCGGCGGTACAGCGCGAAACCCAGACTCGCCGCTCCGGTCGCGGCGACACCGGCACCCGCGGCGATCAGCAGCCCTCCGCCGGTGTCCGCCGGGGCCGCCGCGGGGCGCGCGGTGGCGTAACCGTCCGCGTGGGACGGGGCGTTGTCCGCCGAGGCCGTCGTGACGGGGACGGCCAGGGCGACGAGGGCGCCGCCGGCGAGGGTGGCGGTGCGGAGGAGGTGGCGGGTGGCGCGCATGGGATCGGTCTCCGTCGGTCGGTCGGACGGTGGTGTGCGGGGCTGCGTTGTCGAACGTAGGACGCGGTGCGCGCGGCCGTGTGTGGGTCACCCGTACGTTGTGTAACAGCCGGGCCGGGAGCCGACGAAGGTACGAAAGACCAGGCCGGTGGTCCGGGACCTTCGGCCCGGTCGTCGGCGCCGGTGGCGTCCGGCGCCCGGATCGGGGAGGCTCGCGTGCATGGTCTCAGTGGTGCAGAACGTCGCGATCGACTGTGCGGACGCCTATGAACTGGCCCGTTTCTGGAGCGCTGCCACCGGCAGTCCGCTGGACCCGGAGGACGGGCCCGGAGCGCACGAGACGCAGGTCCTGATGCCCGGCGGGCCCGCGCTCTACTTCAACCAGGTGCCCGAGAAGAAGGCGGGCAAGAACCGGATCCACCTGTGTCTGCGGCCCGAGACCTCGCGGGAGCAGGAGGTGGAGCGGCTGACCGGGCTCGGGGCGGTCCTCCGCGCCGATCACCGGCAGCCGGACGGTTCGGGCTGGGTGGTGCTCGCCGACCCCGAGGGCAACGAGTTCTGTGTGCTGCGCAGCGCCGCCGAGCGGGGCGCGACAGCAGAGGGCTGACCCGCGTCAGGGCTGACCCGCGTCAGGGTCCTTCGGCGACGCCGATGGCCCGTGCGGCCGCCACCTCCTGGCGTACGTGTTCCAGGACGCTCTCCTGCGATCCGGTCGCGCCGAAGTCGGCCCGCACCTCCCACAGCACCACCGAACTGCGCAGCCCCTCGGCCAACTCCCGCAACTGGCCCACCACCTGGGTCACCTCGGTCGGGGGCGGCGGCGGGAAGCCGTGCCGGACGCGGACCCGCGCCGCGGTCGTCGCGTCCACGATGCGCTCGACGGCGACGACCAGCGGCCACCAGGCGGCCGCCCGTCTCCCTGTGGGCGGCGGCTCGGTGAGCGCCCGCTGGAACTCGGCGCGGATGACGGACAGGTCCCGGTAGAGGCGGCGCCGCATCCGGGCCCGTACGGCGGGATCGGCGGTGCCCGCCGGGCCGAACGCGCACTCCACGTAGTCGGCCGCGTCCGCGACGGCGTCGGCGAGCCGGTCGCCGATCCGGGTGTGCCAGCTCTCCGGCCACAGCAGATAGCCCGCGACGAGCGCGATGGCGCAGCCCATCAGGCTGTCGAGCAGCCGGGGCCGGAGCAGGGCCGTGCCCTGGTGGTTGAGGATGTCGGAGAGCAGCAGGATCACGGGGGTGATGGCGGCGGTCTGGAAGCCGTAGCCGCGCGGGGTGAGCGCGGGGATCAGCGGGGCGAGCAGCATCATCACCGGCACGTCCCACCAGCCCAGCGGCACCTGGGCGAGCACGGCCGCGGCCAGCAGCAGGCCCGCCGCGGTGCCGAGGGCGCGCAGCACGGCCCGCGAGAACACCGACCCGAAGTCCGGCTTCATCACGAACGTGATGGTCAGCGCCACCCAGTACGAACGCGGCACCGGCACGATCGACACCAGCGCCTGGGCGAGGCCGATGCAGAGCGCGAGGCGCAGCCCGTAGCGCCAGGAGGTCGCGGAGAGCAGGACGTTGCGCGTCGCGCGGCGGGCCCTGACCCGGAGCGCGGCCGGGCGGCCGAGGCGGTCGTCGCCGTCGGTTCCGGCGTCGGTGACGTACGTGAAGTCGGGGTCGCCGCGCCGGGAGGCGACCTCTGCGGCGTGCCGCAGCGCGTGGTCGACGGCGCGGGAGGCCGGGCCGTCCGGTGCGGGCAGGTCGAGGGTGCCGACGTCGTCGGGGTGGCCGGTGGCGATGGTGTCGGCGAGGTGCCGTACGGCGGCGGGCACGGACGGCGACAGCGGGATGCCGCACTGGTGGGCGGCGGGTGCGGCCTCCACGATGGGGGTGACCGCGTTCAACTGGCTTATCAGGCGTACGAGTTCGGGGTTGCGGCCGTGGGCGAGGGCGCGGCGGGCGAGGACCAGGTCGTAGGACTGGTTCAGGGACTGGGTGACGGCGATGCGGGTCTCGGCGTAGGCGAGGTCGTCGGTGGCGGCGGCCTCCAGGAGGTTCGCGACGCCGCGGTACGTCGCCGCGACCGAGGCTCTTTCCGGGGCGCCCGCCCGCAGCGGCCAGGCCAGCAGGGCAAGGAGCAGGACCAGGAGGCCGCCACCGGTCATCAGCAGCGGCGCCAGCCACCAGGCGCCGGGCATCGGGAGGCCGGCGCCGACCACGCAGTTCAGGAGCAGCAGCAGGCCGGAGACGGAGGCCACGGCGCCGATCGTGGAGATCATGCCGGAGACGAGCGCGACGGCGGTGACCACGGCCACCGCGAGCCAGCCCTGGCCGAACACGGCTGATCCGAGGGTCACTCCGACCGCGCCGAACAGCTGCGGGACGGCGATGTTCAGGATCCGCATGCGGTAGGCGTCCGCCGTGTCTCCGATGACTCCGGAGAGGGCGCCCATCGCGGCGAGGGCGCCGTAGGTGACGTGGTCGGTGGCGAGGCCGATCGCGAGGGGGAGGGCGAGTGCCACGCTCGCCCGTGCCACGGCGGGCCAGGGGATCGGGGCGCGCTGGGGCCGCAGCGTTCTGACCAGCCAGTCGGGCGGGGTGATGCGGGGTGGCATGCCGTTCATTATGTGCGGCGGGGCTGATCGCGGGCTTGTCGTCCGCGCGCGCCACCGTCGTGGCTGCTTGCGCAGTTCCCCGCGCCCCTGGGTGGTCTTTCACGCGCGCCACCGTCGTGGTTGCTCGCGCAGTTCCCCGCGCCCCTGAGGCATGCGCTGCGCGCAGCCTCCCCTGAGGCTGCGCTCCGCGCGCCTCTCTCGATGAGATGCCGCACGAAGTGCGCATCTCAGGGGCGCGGGGAACTGCGCGACCAGCCACGACGGTGGCGCGCTCGGACGGCGACCGGGCGGTCGGTCACCGGCTCCCGGAGCGGAGCGGCGCCGTGGCCAGGCTCCAGATGACGAAGACGCCGATGCCGATCGAGATCAGGGACCAGACCGGGGCGTACGGGAGGAACATGAAGTACTCCACGATGTACAGCGCGGCCAGGCCGATGCCGGCGCCGCGGGCCCAGTCGGCGCCCTTGAGGAGGCCCACGCCGGTGAGGGCGACGAGGATGCCGATGACCAGGTGGATCCAGCCCCACGCGGTGAGGTTGAAGGAGTACGTGTAGTCGCCGATGCGCCCGTAGACGTCGTCCTTGGCGATCCCGGCGATGCCGTTGAGGATCCCGAGGATGCCGCTGACGAGCATCAGGACACCGGCGAACATCATGCCGCCGGTCGCCCAGCCCCCTCCGGACCCGGAGGGCGTCGTGGGCGGCGGCGTGCGGTGGTCGGCCGACCAAGCGGGGCCGGGCTCCTGCCCGGGGGTGGACTGGCTCATGGGGCACCCTCCTTCTGCGTCATCGGCAGGCTCCCTCCGGGCCGCCCCGACGGCATGCCGGACGCGGCCGAACGGGTGACCCCGCGCCGCCGCCCGAGCCCGAACCGCCCGGTCAGCCAGGAGGCCAGCGCCACGGCGAGCCCCACGCCCACGATGACCCAGGACGCGGTGCGCAGGGTCGCGGTGAGCGCGTCGTACACCGCCCCGGCGGCCCCTTCGTCGGCGCTGTCGGCGAGGTCGTTGAGGGTGAGCGCGCGGGCGATGACGAGGGCCAGCAGCAGCGCCCCCGCGCCGAGCGCCATGCCGATCGCGGTGGCGGTGACCGCGCGCCGGCGGCGTACGGCGAGGGCCAGACCCGCGACGGCGAACACGACGGCGGCCAATGGCAGCCACAGACCGGCGACTTGCAGCATGTGGAGCCCCTTGCGCAGTGAGTCGAGGTCGTCGGCGGGCAGCAGGGTGATCTCGGTGTGGGGGACGGGCAGCTGGGCGGCGAACGGCACGCCCTCGTCCTGGAGTTGCCGCTTGACCTGCTCGGTGACCGGCGCGAGGTCGAGGGTGACGGGCCCCTGACTGTCGTCGTCGATGGCCTGCTGCACGGCGTCGTGGGCGGCCCGGTTCGCGGTGTTCCACGCCTTCTGGAAGGCGGCGGTGCCGGTGAACGAGACGACGGCGTCGTGCAGATAGCCCTCGACGGTGGATTGCAGGGGGCCCACGTCGAGGTTCTTCGTGACGCCGTCGGTGATCGCGTCCGCGACGGCGTTCTGCACGTCGGGCTGGGTGGCGAGCGGCGCCATCGCGGCCACATAGCGGTCGCTGTCCCCGATCTCGTACTTCGCCCAGGTCGACAGGGTGCCCAGGGGCACGAGCAGACAGGCGAGGACGAGGAGCACGGTGGACAGGAGGGTTCGGGTCACCGTTCCAGGCAAGGGCCGGTCGCGGTGGGGCGCGAGCGGACCGGGGCCGCTCCGGTGGTCCGTTGGGCCGAACGGGTGTTTCCTGGAATGGGGAGCTTGGAGGCCGATCATGCGTCGTACGCCCATCGCCCTTGCCGCGTCCGCCCTGCTCACGGGTGGCGTGCTCGCCGTGTCGGCGGCGGCTCCAGCCAGTGCGAACAGTGGTGGCGGAGACGTCGTCTGGGGCACGGTGGCCTCGTCTACGGATCTCAACCTCCGTTCCGCGCCCAGCACTTCGGCGTCCGTCGTCTACCGGATGGCGCCGGGCAGCCAGGACCGTATCGAGTGCGTGACCCATGGCACGTCCGTGCACGGCACCTCGGACTGGTACTGGTTCACCGGGGCCCACGGCTGGGCGAGTGCCGCCTATGTGTCCATCAGCGCCAACCCGCCGAACTGCTCGGGGTCGTCGGTGCCGTGCCCGCCGGAGAAGCAGAAGCACGACAGCGGCCCGACCACCTGGTATTTCCGCTCGGACTACAGCGTGGAGTTCGGGGTCACCAGCTACTAGGAGGACGACGAAAGAGAGCGGGGAGGCCGGTCGGCCTCCCCGCTCTTCTCATGCCGCTCCGGCCGTCACACCGGGTCGGCGGCCGTGTAGTAGCGGTAGTAGACCATCGCGCTGGTCGCCGCCAGGACGATGAGGCCGAGCACGATCGGCCAGAGCACCAGGCCGGAGCCGAGGGAGCGCAGGAAGCCGATGGCGATGCCCGCGAAGGCGCCCCAGGTCACCGCCCGCAGCCCCAGATGGCGTCCGGCCTGCTGCCGGGACCACTGGTGGATGCCGAAGCAGAGGGCGGCGACGATGATGCCGGTGACGAAGCCGAGCGCGACGTTGCCGCCGGTCACGCCCTGCCCGAAGCGCTCGATGTTCGCCGCCCAGAAGCCGTAGAGGATGCCGGTGATCACCGGGACCGTGACGGCGGCGCTGGCGAGGGAGAGGCCGGAGGAGGCGCGCCGGGGCGCCGGGGCCGCATGCTGAGCCATGAGGGGCTCCTTTCCGCGGATGCGAAGCGGATCTGCGGCGGAACCGAGGCAGATCCGACGGGTTCCCCCGCTCTCCATTGACCTCTGATGGCCTACGTTCCGCAACATGCGCGGCACCGGACGTCGTGCTTCGCTGTGATCATGTCCCTCAACATCGTGCTGTTCGGAGCCACCGGCATGGTCGGCAGCCGCATCGCCGCCGAGGCCGTGGAGCGCGGCCACCGGGTCACGGCCATCAGCCGCTCCGGCGACTCCCCCGTGGCGGGCGTGACGGCCACCGCGGCGGATCTGACCGACCTGGAGCGCACGGCGGACGTGATCGCCGGGCACGACGTGGTGGCGTCCGCGGTGGCGCCGCCGCGCGACGGCAGCGACCCGAGGGCGCCGTTCCTCCGCGTGAACGAGACGCTGGTCGCCGGGGCGCGCAGGGCGGGCGTGGGACGGCTCGTCGTGGTCGGCGGCGCGGGCAGCCTGGAGGTGGCCCCGGGCGAGGCCCTGGCGGACCAGCCGGGCTTCCCCGACGCCTATCTCGGCGAGGCGCTGGCCCACCGGGACGTCCTGGCGTTCCTGCGCACGGTCGAGGACCTGGACTGGACGTACATCTCCCCGGCGGCGGAGATCGCGCCCGGGGAGCGTACGGAGGAGTTCCGGATCGGCGGCGACCGGCTGATGCTCGACGCCGACGGCAACAGCCGGATCAGCGCCGAGGACTACGCGATCGCCTTCGTCGACGAGGTCGAGCGGGACGGACACGCGCGCTCGCGCATGTCGGTCGCGTACTGAGACGCGTCACCGGAGGGACCGGCGGGCTCGTACAGGGCCGCGTCCGAGGGCGTCGCGTACGGCTTCACGCGTCCTTCCGTGCGCCGGATGACGGTGATCGCGGTGTCGTCGCTGGGCGTCCCGTGCCGGTGTCCGTGCAGGTCGAAGACGATGCGGCGGAGCAGTTCGGCGGGCGGCGCGTCCGCGGGCAGCCGCTCGGCGAGGCCCGGCATCCGGTCCCGTACGGGGTAGAAGACGCCGTCGTCGTCCCGGCACTCGGTGACGCCGTCGGTGAAGAGCACGAGGGTGTCCCCGGGCCGGAACGGCAGCCGCACCGGCTCGGGCAGCTCCGTGCCGAGCGCCCCCATGCCGAGCGGCACGCCGGACGGCACGTCGGGGGTGTGCACGCTGCCGTCGGCGCCGACGACCAGCGGCGGCTCGTGCCCGAAGTTCACGATGTCCACGGCGTCGACGCCGGGCGGGAAGTGCAGCAGCAGCGCCGTGGAGAACGCGTCCGGCAGCTCCTCCTCGCCCATCACCCGGGCCCACGCGCTGTACCGCTGCATGGCGATCTCCAGGCGGCGGGCCACCTCGCGCACATCGGCCTCGTGGTACCCGGCCTCGCGGAACGCGCCGAGCAGCGACGCCGACGCGGACACGGCCGGAAGTCCCTTGCCGCTGACGTCGCCGAGGACGGCGCGCACACCGTGCGGGGAGGGCTGGAAGTCGTACCAGTCGCCGCCGACCCGGGCCGCGCGGGCGGCCGGCTGGTAGAAGTCGGCGATGTGCAGATCGCCGACGTGGTCGGGCAGGGCGCGCATCACGGCCCGCTGGGTCGCCTCGGCGATGTCGATGACGGCCTGCACCCGGGCGTACTGCTCCTCGCGGCGGCGGGCGATCAGCACCCCCAGGAGGCCGCCGATGCCGATGAGCAGCGGGCCGAGCACGGCCCAGCCGCCGGACGGGATCGGGGAGAGGGCCTGGAGCACGATGTAGAGCGTGACCAGCACGCCGGTGACGGTCGCGGTCACCATGACGGAGGTCAGCGCCGCCACCACGATGGGCACCAGGCCGAGCAGCGCGCGGGTGCGGAAGTCGGCGGGGGTGGCCAGGTCCAGCGAGACGATGGTGACCACCACGACCAGCGTGACCAGCACCGCGGCACGCCAGCCACCCGTGGGGCGGACGGTCGTCCGGGCCGCACGGGTGGGCGAGGTGAAGCTGCTGGAGCCGGAGAAAGGCATACGAGTAAAGGGTCCGGGGACTTAATCGGCGCGGGTAGGGCCGAAGGTCCGTACGCTCCTGAGACCCGCGTCTCGTGACGTCAGTGGCGGGGGACGGTCACGAACCGTGAGGTGACCGCCAGGTCCGCCTCGATCCGGGCGGCCGTCGCACGCAGCGCCTGCGCCCAGGCGTCCCGCTCGCCGCGGCCCCGGTGGGCGGTGACGTCGAGCGCGGAGACGACGTCCCCGTCCCGCCCGCGCACCGGCACGGCCACCGACCACAGCCCGTCCTCGGGCCCGTCGGCGACCGCTTCCCCGGCCTCGGTCGCCAGCACCTGACCGGCCGCGGTCGCTCCGGCGGGCAGTCGGCTGCCGACGCCGATGTCGACGCTCATCACCCGGCGCGGCGCGACCCGCGCGGTGCTGCGCACCCACTCCCCGTCCGCCACCGAGAGCCCCACGGATTCGCCGAGCGCGTCCGACAGCGCGGCGAGGTGCGGCCCGGCGATCCGCGGCAGCGTCGTCCGCGACAGCGGCGCACAGCCCAGGCCGAGCACGCGCGGGGTGAGCCGGTAGAGGCGGTCGTCCTGGTGCACGTATCCCAGGTGCTCGTAGGTGAGGAGGGCGCGGCGGGCGGTGGCGCGGGAGAGCCCGGTGCCCTCGGCGACCCGGGACAGCGACAACGCGGGATGCTCCGCACTGAAGGCGGTCAGCACGGAGAGCCCACGCGCCAGCGCCTGAACAGGAGCACTGTCAAAACCAGCCCCTCCGGCGTTTGAGGAGCGGGGCCCGGGGCGGAGCCCCGTGACAGCGGCGGCATCCCGCAGCACCCCTTCCATGCCCCGCACACAGGAGACCAGAGCCCCCCGCACGGCTCCCGGCAGGGAATCAGCCGAGTGCCGACTGGTGTGGCTGACCACGCTCACGGCACACACGACATCCCCGGAAGCCCCCCGGACGGGCACCGCCACCGCGATCAGCCCCCGCTCGACGAGCTGATCGTCCACGGCCAGGTCGACGCCCCGCCGGAACACGATCCCCGGCGCCGAACCCTCCCCGGGCAGCAGATCCCCCACCCGGAAGCTGATCGACAGGGCACGGCGGCGCAGCACCTGGTGGACGAAGCGGATGTCGTCGCCGTCCGGCACGGCGAGGGAGACGGACTCGTCGAGCTCGTCGGCGAGCCGGTCGGCGAGCGGGCCGAGCAGCTCGGGCACCCGCAGCGCGTCGAGGAAGGCGTTGGCGACGGCCATCAGCGGCGGGGCGAGGGAGGCGTCACGCCCGTCGAGGCGGAGATACCCGAGGTGGGCGAGGGTCGCGCAGATCCGGTCGACCGTGGAGCGGGCGAGTCCGGTGGCCCGCGCCAGTTCGGCGAGGGCGAGGGTGCCGTCCGCGTCCGTGAGGCGCCGCAGCACGTCGAGGCCGCGCATCAGCGGGGCGACGGCCTCGGCGGGTGGGGGCGCGTGGGTCACGGACGGGGACGGCACTTCGAGCACGGGCCAACGGTAAGGGACTCCCGTCGGCTACCGGCGCAGCAGTTCCACCACGCGGTCGAGGGCGGCCGGGGCGAGGTGGCGGCGCAGGGCCTCCACGATCTCGTCGGGCGTCGAGCGGCTGTCCAGCTCGATTACGCCGTAATCGTTCCTCCGGCGCTCGCGCTTCTCGGTGCGGGCGGCGGGGACGGTCGCCCCGGTGACCGGTCCGGGCAGCGCCTGCTCGTCGCGGGGGAGCCGGGCGATGCGCCGGGCGTCCTCGACCGACACCCGCCCGTCGGCCAGCGCCTCCTGAAGGTCCTCGCGCAGCTTCATCAGGGAGAGGCGCTGCGAGATGAACCCCTGGGTCTTGCCGATGCGGGCGGCGACCTGCCGCTGCGAGTAGCCGTACGCGGTGATCAGGCCCTGGATCGCCTGGGCCTGCTCCAGCTCGGTGAGGTCGTCGCGCTGGACGTTCTCGATGAGCGCGTCCTCGTCGGAGCGGGTGGCGTCGTCGCGGACCAGGACGGGCACCTCGTCCAGGCCCGCGAGCCTGGCGGCGGCGAGCCGGCGGTGCCCGTGCAGCACGACGTACGGGGCCGGTCCCACGGCCTCCTTGTGGTGCGGGTGGGCGGCGAGGAAGACGGCGGCCGGGACGACGCCCAGGGCCTGGAGGACCCCGCGCTCGCGGACCGTCTCGGCGAGTCCTTCGAGGTCACGCAGCTCGTGGCGCGGGTTGTCGGGGTTCTCGGCGAGCTCGCCGACGGAGACGGTCAGCGGCTTGGTGTCCGGCCGCTTCCGCACCGCCGTCGCCATGGCCGGTTCGCCGTCCTTGGCCGCCGCAAGCAGGGACGACAGATCGGTCCTGCGCCCCATCAGACGGCCGCCTTCTTCTTCGTCGTACGGGACGTCTTCTTGCGCCGGGCGGGCTTCGGGATGGCGGCGAGGCCGACTTCCAGGGCGAGGCGGAAGAAGTCCTCGCGGGCCTGGAGGGCGACCTTGTTGGCGCCGTACTGGGTGACGACGAGCCCGTCCGCGCTGGCCCGCGTGTGCAGCTTGTAGTGGCGGACGACGGTGCGGGCGAGCGGCCAGCCCTGGCCCTCGACGAAGGCGCGGGTCTGCTCCAGGTCGGCCTTGCCGTCGCGCGGGTCCCAGTTGTTGATGACGACGCGGAACGGCAGCCCGCGCGGCTTCACGACCTTCTCGACCGTGCGCTGGGTGGGCTGGAAGCCGAGCGGCTCGGGCTCGATGGGGACGATGACGTCGGTGGCGTTGGACAGCACCGCGCGCAGCGCGTCGGCCGCCGCGCCCTTGCCGAGCGGGTCGGCGCCCTCGCCCTCGGCGAGGTCGAGCCAGCCCGGGGTGTCGACGAAGACGTGCTGGGCGGACGGGATGCGGGAGAGCGCCGCAAGGCCGGCCAGGTCGTCGTGGGCCTGGACGAAGTCGAAGGGGAGGCCGTCGCCGACGCGCTCGGACCACCACACGGCGGAGCCCTGCGGGTCGATGGAGACGGCGACGACGGGCGGCTGTTCGTCGCCGCCGCCGAGCGGGCCTCCGAGGACGTCGGCCGTCACGGCGGCGAGGTTCACGGCGAGCGTGGACTTACCGACGCCGCCCTTCTGGTTGAGGATCACGTGTACGTGTGCCACGAAAGCTCCCGGATCGGTGCGTTACCGGCGTAACCGATGAAGTGGGCCAAGGGGGTGTATTCGTGGTCACTGTGGCAGCGCGGCCGCTGACAGCCGGGGTGTACACGCCGTCAGGCGCCACAGGAGATGCCCCAGATGTCCGGCGGGACGACGCGTTCGCGGTGTCCTTCGGCGTCGAGGACGTGGGCGCCCAGCTTGTGCGCGCGCAGCGAGACCTTGGTGTCGGCGATGCGCAGTCCCGGCGCGGTGCGGGCCAGCTTCTCGGTGTAGCCGGGCAGGTCCTCGACGCGGCTCAGCCAGGCGCAGACGAAGAGGTTGTGCGGCCCGGTCACGGCGGTGACGGTACGGGTGCCGCGCAGCCTGGCCACCGACGCGGCGACCGGGACGAGCTGGTCCGGGGGTACGTCGGCGCAGATCAGGGCCCAGACCGGGCGGCCGGAGTGGCGCGGCGCCACTTCGGTTCTGAACAGCACGGCGTCGGTCGCCGCCAGCCGGGCGAGGCGGCGCCGCGCGGTCGACTCGCTGGTGCCGATCCGCTGGGCGAGGGTGGCGACGCCGGTACGGGCGTCCTCGGCGAGCGCGAGCAGCAGGCGCTGGTCGACCGGGCCGGGCGTGCCGAGGGGTGCGGCGCGGGCGGTGCGTCCCGGGCGCCCGTCGAGGTCCCGCACCGCGCGCAGTTGACGGGGCGTGAGCTGGTCCAGCCGGGTGGGCGCCGCCGGGGTGTAGAGGGCGGTGACGACATGGGTGCGGGTGGCGCGTACGCCGGGCAGCCGGTGCAACCGGTCCACCACATAGGCGTCCAGGGCGGCCGGGTCGGGCGCGGCGACGTACGCGACGAGGTCGGCGACGCCCGTGACGTGCTGCACGGTGAGGGTGCCGGGGTCCTCGGTGAGGGCGGCGGCGGTGGCCGGCACGGTGCCCGCCGCGCACTCGACCCTGATCCAGGCGGCGGTCACCGCGGGGCTGCCCGCCGTCAGCGCGCCCGGCAGCACCCCCGACCAGGCGTGGCCGCGCTCGGTGAGCCGGGCCCAGCGCCGGGCCAGGGTGTCGGCGGCGAAGCCGAGTGTCCCGGCGAGCTGGGCCCAGGTGGCGCGCGGGGCGAGCTGCAGTGCGTGGATCAGGGCGAGATCGGCCTCCGAGACGGCGGATTCCCGTGTGCGCACTGCCCCTCCTCGGTGGTTCTCCCGGTCGGCCCGGGCCGACGCCGCACACCGTACGAACATGATCCCCAGGCATATGCATTAAATAGGGCATGCGGGTCCCCGGGTGACCGAACGGGCCTTTGTGGCCGGAACCGGGGAACGCGTGACGACGACACCGCACCACACCGACGACGCGCCGGACGCCTCCCAACTGGTGGGCCGGGGCCGGGATCTGGCGGCCCTGCTGGTCCGGCTCGCGACCGCCCGCCTGGTCTGCCTGACGGGCCTGCCCGGTGTGGGCCGCACCCGGCTGGCCAGAGAAGCCGCAGGTCAGGTGCGCCGCGAGGTGGTGTGGGAGTCGGCCGCCTGCTACGAGCCGGAGATGCTGCCCGGGGTCGGGGCGCGGCTGCGGCACCGGTTCGCCGGGGCGCGCCGCCCGCTCCTCGTGCTCGACGACATCGACCATCTCGGCGGCGCGGCCACCGCCCTCGTCGCCTCGCTGCTGCTTGACCTGCCGGAGCTGACGGTGCTGGTCGTCGCGGAGCGGCCGTGCCATCTGCGCGGCGAGAGCGTCATGGTGCTGCGTCCGCTGGCCGTACGCGCGGCCCCCGGCGACGGCCGGCCGTCCGAGGCGCTGCAACTCCTGCGGGCCGTGCTCGGCGACGCGGCCGTGGACCGGGACCCCGGGGGCGCGGCCCGGCTGTGCCGGAGGTTCGGCGGGGTGCCGGGCCCGCTCCTCGAAGCGGCCCGCGCCGGGACGGCGGCCTGCGCGGACGAGGTCGGGCCGGAGCAGCGGGCGGCCGCGGCCCGCTAGTACGCCCGCTGCTCGCGCGTCGAACGGCTGCTGTGGCGCAGGCTCGCCGTCTTCGGGGACGGCTTCGGGCGGGCGGCGGCGGCCGAGGTGTGCGGCGGCGGCCGGCTCCCCGCCTCCGAGGTGCCGGTCGTCCTGGACCGCATCGCCCCGCACGTCCTGATCCGGGACCCGGACACGGCCCGCTACCACTTCCCACCCGCTCAACTAGCCGTCGCTCAGGCCGAGTTGGAGCGGTCGGACGAGTGGTGGTCGGTCGTCCTCGCCCACCGCTACCGGGCGCCCACCGGCGCGGAGTCGTAACCGGAGCCGGAGCCGGAGTCGTGGTCGCCCGTCGCCGCGCTGCTGCCGCCGCTCACCAGACCCAGTACGAGGAACAGTCCGACGAGGACCTGCCCGGCCGTGCTCATCATCAGCGGGCGGGTCGCCGACGGCCCGCGCACGACGCCGATGGCCGCGTCCGCCGACGACTGGTCGCCGAACAGCCGCTTCGGGTAGGCGGACGTGAGCAGCAGCAGGTACGCGGACACCCGCATCCGGTAGCGCAGGACGGCCGCCGTCGCCTCGAACAGCGGCTGCGGCATCCGCCCGAGGATCAGCACGATCAGCCACGTCACGAGGGCGACGGCCCACCACCCGGCCACCGCCAGGGACGTCACGATCGCCGCGGGGATGACGAGGATCAGCCGGAAGAACACCGCGAGCCGGTTCAGGGGCGTCGCCCGCAGCAGGACCCGCACCGGGTACCCGGCGGGCTCCCCGAGCACCTGGAAGGGCGGGTAGCGGTCCGTCAGCAGCATCGCCGACGCGTCGAACCGCGTCTCGTACGCGACGTACCCGGCGAGCCACCGCCACAGCGGGTCCGGCACCCGGCCGAGCACCAGCGTCGCGAACCAGGCGACGACCACCACGAAGAACGTGAGGAAGGACAGCACCGCGAGCACGATCGCGTGCGGCACCAGGAGCAGCAGCCGCAGCAGCACCGTCAGCCGGTGCTGCCGGCCGGGCGGCGGCACGTCGAGTTCGGGGAGGGGCTCGGCGCCGGGGGTCGGGGGGACGGTGCCGTACGGGGGCGAGGGGGCGGCCATGCGGCCACTCTGCCGAGCACGGCGGGGCGGGGCATCCGCTGGCGACCGATCGAGTGGCGGGCCCGCCGGGTGCCGCCCGGGAACGCGGAGAGGCGCGCTCCGGGTGGAGCGCGCCTCGGCGTGGTGCGGTCGCGGGGTCAGTGCCGGCGGGAGCGGCGGCGCATCGTGAACCCGGTCAGGGCGAGACCCGCGAGGAGCAGGGCCGCGGTGACGGCGAGCGCCGGGCCGAAGGACCAGCCGGTGTCGGGCAGTTGCCCGTGGCCGCCGCCGCCGTGGCTCGGCGACGGGCTGGGCGTGGGGCTGCCGCTCGGCGTCGGGGGGTTGTCGTAGGTGTTGGTGACGGTCGCCTGGGCGGGCCCGGTGGGCCGCAGCACGACGGTCGCGCTGCTGGTGTCGCCGTCGTCGTCCGACGCGGCGGGATCGGCGGCGACGGTGACCTCGTCGGCGTTGTCGGTGCCGGACTCGGTGACCGTGCACTCGGCGCCGACGGGCAGCCCGTCGATGGTCTGCCGTCCGGCCCCGTCGAAGGTCAACTGCTTCGGGAACCCGTCGAGTTCCTCACCGCGCCACACGCAGTCCACGTCGACGGTGAAGGGGCCGTGGTCGGCGCCGGAGGGGTCGTCGACCTTCTTGACGATGTCCAGGGAGCGCTGCGGGTAGTCGTTGGTGACGTCGACGACGCTGGGGGCGTCGGCGGTCGTCTCGGGCTTGATGGTGACGGAGGCGGCGTTCGCCTCGCCGTCGTGGTCGCTGGTCGCGCCGTCGGTGTCGGTCTCCCAGACCCGGCACACCGCGCCGGCCGGGACGTCGGTCACCGTGAACGGCTTGCCGGGGGTGATCTGTCCGGTGCCCTTGCGTACGTGGACGGGCTTGCCGGTGTCGGGGGTGACCACGCAGTCGTACGCGATGTCGTACGGGCCGGTGGTGGCGCCGTTCGGCGCGTGGGTGACGGTCTTGTCGACGCGGAGGGTGCCGTAGACCATGCCGATGCCGGACTTGGGCGGCTCGGTGACGGGCAGGACGACGGTGTTGCCGCCGACCTGGACGGTCTCCTTCTCGGCGAAGGAGTTCCAGGCCAGGGAGAGGTCGTCGCGGGAGCCCGGGTCCTTCAGGTCGGCGGGCGACGACATCGGGAAGCTGAGGGTGAAGCCGTCGCCGGGGGCGAGGCCGCCGTCGAAGTCGATGTGCGTGAAGAAGGCGCTGTCGTCCGCGGACCAGTCGCCGGTCCAGGTGGCGTCGGCGCAGTCGCGGGCCGGGGTGGGCACCTCGTCGCGGCAGGGCTGCGGCGTGGTGGTGTACTCGGCGCCGAGGGTGCCCGGACCGTTCAGGGTGACGGGTCCGGCCAGGCGCGGGCGCGGCTCCCACTCGGTGCCGCGGTCGGAGCCGCCGAGCAGGACACCGGTGTCACCGACGAACGGCAGGACGTCGAGCAGGTCGAAGTCGGTCGCCGGGTTGGTGCCGATGTTGTCGACGGTGATGAGCTGCCGGTAGTTCTGGCCCGGCAGGACCAGGGCGGTGCAGGGGTAGCGGGTGTAGGTGTCGCCGCCCACCGTCCGGTTCGGGCAGCGGCTGTCGCCGATCGGGATGTAATCGCCGGTCAGCGAGTTGTAGAAGCCCAGGTCGGGGTTGCCGGTGATCCACTTGTCGGCGTCGAAGGCGGTGCCCGCCTCGGTGGTCAGGGTGGCGGTGGAGGTGCAGTAGTGGCCGTCGCCGTAGGCCGGGTCGTCGTCGACCTCGCCGAGCCGCACGGAGGTGCTGTCGCACGGTACGTCCTTGCCGGGCGAGCCCGCGCCGAACGTGTTGGGGATCTTCGTGCCGGCCTCGACGCCGCCGCGCAGCTTCACGTGGAAGGTGATGGTGACGGTGGCGCCCGGGTACATCACCCAGTCGGGGAAGTCCCAGTGCAGGCCGGTGATCTTCCCGGCGTCGTTGCGGTCGGCGGTGAAGTCGACCTTGGCGGGCTTCGCCGTGCCGTCGGGGGTGGTGACGGTGATCGAGTAGTAGCCGCTGTTCCCGGCGAAGTCCTCGTCGACGATCAGGTCGGCCGGGATCGGGTCGGAGATCCGCAGCGGGTCGATGGGCGCGTTGCCGGTGTTCTTCACGGTCAGCGTGAAGGGCTGGGAGACACCGGGCTGGACGACGGCGTCCTTCTGCTTCGCCACGTACAGCTGCGGGGTGCCGTCGGTGATGTTCAGGTCGGCGTCGGCGGGCGGGATGGTGAAGGTGCCGTGGTTGTCGCTGGAGCCGCTGCCGGTGACCGTGTCCTCCAGGTGGGCCGGGATGTCCTTGGAAGGGTCCGAGCGCAGCGTCTGGCGGGGCTTGACGGAGAAGCAGACCGAGGCGGTCTTGCAGGCGCCGTCGAACGTGGGCGTGCCCTCCACCGGCACGATCTTGTCGCCGTCCTCGGAGCGGAAGCTGACGCGGATGCCGAGGACGTCGGAGGCGGAGACACCGGACGGCAGGCCGGGGGTGGTGCTGGTGGACCAGGTGCCCTCGGTGATCTCGGGGTTCGAGGTGCCGCAGCGGGCGGTGCACACGTCGACCTTGACCTGGTCGGCGCCCTTGGGGAAGGAGACGCCGTCCAGGGAGACGAAGTCGACGGCGTCGAAGAAGTCGGTGTCGAAGTCGGTCGCGGTCAGCTGGTGCAGGTTGACGTTGCCCTTGTTGACGACGGTCAGGGTGCCGGCGACGGTGACGGCCGGGGCGCCCGGGTAGGGGCGGGTCACGCTGGACGGGCTCAGCGACTTGTTCAGCGAGGCTTCCGAGCTGGCGTCGCCGACCTGGGAGGTCTGCGAGCAGAAGTCGTCGCCGAGCGACGCGCCGTCGCTGGTCGCGGCGGCGCAGTTGCTGATGACGGTGCCGTTGGGCACGCCGTCGCGCAGCTGCACGGTGACGTCGGCGTGCACCGAGGCGCCCACGGGCAGCCCGCCGGGCACGACGATCCGTACGCCCTTGGCGCGTTCCAGCAGCGCCGTGTCATCGGCGTCGTAGGCGACCCAGGCCCCGGCGTCGGGGTCGTAGACCTCCAGGTCGTAGACGAGGCCGACGGGGACGACGGACGGGGTGACGTCGGTGATGCGCACCGAGTCGAACGGGTTGGGGCTCGCCGTCGGGTCGGCGGGGTCGCTGACGATGACCGGTCCGTCGAGCGGCACGTTGCCGCGGTTGGTCAGCCCGATGGTGAAGTGGACCGGCTGGCCCGGCGGGACCGAGGTCTGGGAGGTGTCCTTGGTGCCGTTGCCGTCCTTGCGGGGCACTTCGACGTTCAGGTTGGTGCAGACGTTCCCCGCGGCGCTGCCCGATCCGTTGGACGGGTTGGCGGCCGAGCCGTCGGCGCAGTCCTTGACGCCGTCCTCGGCGTCGCCCTCGTCCGCCAGGTCGTTGAGGGTGCCGTGCACGTCCAGGCCCGCGGTCGCGTTCTGCGCGATGGTGCCCTTGCCGTTCGCGTCGGTGCCGCGGTAGGTCACGCTGATCGACGCGGCCGGGCCGCCGTCGGGGCAGCCGAGGTCGGCGGTCTGGGTGGCGGGCGGGTTGGTGAAGTTCTGGGCGGGCGGGGTCGAGCCGTCGCGGCAGGTGACGGTCAGGGTGGCCTCGGTGGCGCCCTCCGGGAAGCGGAGCCTGGCCTGCGTCATGTCCGTCTTGTCGAACTCGTTCGCCGCCGAGGTGGACGGCTCGGTGATGGTCATCTCGCTGACCGGGAACGGCGAGGTGTTCTTCGAGTCGATCGTCGCCGTGATGCCGGGCTTCGTGCCGATCACGGCGGTGCCGTCGGCCTGCCAGTCGTCGTCGGTGTCGGAGAAGATCTTCTTGCTCATGTCGATCGAGGCGACGTTGGGCAGGATGTCGTGCTTCGCGCACACGTCCTCGCCGTCCAGGTCACGGCGGAGCCGGAAGTCGATGGACGGGCTCGCGCAGTTCTCCACGGTCTGCCGGGTGTCGGGGTCGATCGCCTCCCCGGTGGACCGGTTCTCGTCGCGCAGCTTCACGTCCATCTCGACCTTGGCGCCCTCGGGGTCCGCGGGCAGCGGGGTGCCCGCGGAGTTGGAGAACGTGTAGACGATGCCGGTGATGTCGGCCGGGTCCACGCCCGCGGGCAGCTCGATGTCCGGACCCGGGCCCACCGGCCCGGCGATCAGTTCGTCGGGGGAGCAGCCGCCGCCGGGCTTCGTGCACACCGACACCTGCACCTGGTCGGCGCCGTTCGGCATCCGCGTGACCGGTCCGACCTGGGTGACGTCGAAGTTGTCGAAGAGATCGGGGTCGGTCTCGGTGATCATGATCGCGTTGACGTCCGTGGAGGTCGACGAGGTGTTCGCCGCGCCCAGCGTGATCTTCGAAGCGCCGCCGCTCTCGGCCACCGTCGACGACGGGCTCCAGGTCTTGGTGCCGGTCACCATCGGCCGGCGCGGGACGTGGACGGTCTGGGTGTCGGAGTCCGTCACCTCGGCGGCGTTGTCGGCGTCCGCCGTCGCCGTGTTGGTGATCGCGTCACCGTCGTTGAGGTCGGTGTTCTCCGGGACCCGGACGGTGATGAGGATGTCCTGCGAGCCGCCCGCCGCGAGCCCGGTCGAGCCCGCCGGGTTGGGCGGCGACGGCAGGGACTCGGTGAAGGTCGCGGTGAGCTTCCGGGTGTCCTCGTCGTAGTCGATGGTGTAGTTCGAGCCGTCCGACGGCACCGAGACCAGCTCCAGGCCCGCGGGCAGCACGTCCTCCATCGACGCGCTCACGCACGCCTCCGTCAGCGACGAGCACGACACGGTGATGCGGTAGGTGTACTCCGAGCCGGGCACCAGCGGGTCCGGAACGTCCACCGCCTGCTTGCTCACGGTCATCTGAGCGGTGTCGGCGGCCCGCTTGCCGGACGCCTTGGCCTTGGGCTTCTCCTTGGGCTTGTCCTTGTGCGGCTTCGACGGCGTGGGTGACGCCGACGCCGAGGCCGAAGGGCTCGCCGAAGCGGAAGGACTGGCCGAGGCCGAAGGACTGGCAGAGGTCTTCGACGGAACCGGATCGGCCCCCGCCATGGCCGGACCCGTCATCAGCGCGACCTGCGTGACCAGCAACGCGAGCACGGTGCGCGCCCGTGGTCGTCTCCAGTGCAACCTGCGCATCTACCTGTCTCTCTCTGGGCCCGGCCGAAGGACGATCCGTGGCGCTCCCGCTGACACACCATCAGAGCTATGCCGAAAACCGTAAAGGAGACAAATAAGACTATTGGTGTACGCCTCGCCGTACTGACGTACCGTCACCCGGCTGGGCGTCGCACTCGAACCAGACCGTCTTGCCCGGCGGATTCGGCGCCACGCCCCAGCGGTCCGTCAGCGCCTCTACGAGCATCAGGCCCCGCCCGTGCTCGGCCAGCCGGTCCGGCTCCTGGACCTCCGGCAGGCGTGGGTCCGTGTCCGTCACCTCCACCCGGACGCCGTTCGTGACGCGCAGGATCAGCACCCCGCAGGACCGCCCCGGCACGTGCCGGACCACGTTCGCCAGGAGCTCCGTCACCGCCAGCTCCGCCGCGTCCGTCAGTTCTGTCATCGCCCACCGGTGCAGGTAGGCGCGGACGATCCTCCGGATGTGCCGGGGTGAGTGGTCGCCGATGGTGAGGTGCATACGGTGTTGCTGGTGCACGGTGACTCCCGTGAGCGCGGGCCGAATTGAGCCCTTCGAGCGTGGCGCGGGGGGCTGCCGGGCGGCAGGGGGCGCATGCGAACGGGAGTGATCGTGAGGGTGTGATGCCAACGGTTGTCGCGGTTGGGGGTTGAGGCGCCCGTTCGGTGGCTACGGTCGGTCACGGCGGGGAAGCGAACCGTGACACCTGTTGGGGGTTCAGCCATGGCAGCAGCACACGTCCGGCAACTCGACGCGAGCGCGTCGCCGCTCGATCACTTCGGCTCCGAGCTGCGGTACTGGAGGGAGGCGGCGGGCTTGAGTCAGCCGCAGCTCGGCGCCAAGCTCTTCTGTACGGCTTCACTGATCGGCCAGGTGGAGACGGCCCACAAGGTCCCGACGAGGGAGTTCGCGGAGCGCCTCGATTCTGTTTTGCCGTCCGGGGGTGCCTTCGGGCGGCTGATCGGGCTGGTGCTGCGGACGCAGTTGCCGTCCTGGTTCCGCGAGATCGCGGGCTTGGAGGCTAAGGCCGAGTACATCTCCGTGTACGAGGCTCAGGTGGTGTACGGGCTCCTTCAGACCGAGGAGTACGCGCGGGCCGTCATGCAAGGGCCCCATCCCCCGAACCTCGATGAACTGGTCGCCGCCCGTATGGAACGCCAGCGGATCCTGAACCGGGACACCCCGGCGCAGGTATGGGTGGTGCTCGACGAAGCGGTACTGCGCCGCGAGATCGGTGGACGAAACGTCATGTGGAACCAACTGGCTCACCTGTTGGGATTCCGAGACCAGCGGGGCGTGAGCATTCAGGTCATGCCATTCTCGGTCGGCCAACACGCAGGCCTCACGGGTTCGTTCACCCTCATGAGGTTCGAGAGCGACCCCGATGTGCTGTACACCGAGGACTTCGCACAAGGTCACGCGACCGCCAACCCTGGGACGGTCAAGGAGGGTTCATTCCGTTACGCTCTCGTGCAGGCTGCCGCTCTCTCCGTAGAGGATTCAGCGGCACTGATCAGCCGCGTGATGGAGGAGCAATATGGCGGAGAACCTGATGCTGGAGAACGCGGCGTGGCGTAAGTCCAGCTACAGCGGTGACAGTGGCGGCCAGTGCATCGAGTGCGCGCACCTCGGAGCCCACATCGCCCTCCGCGACTCGAAGAACCCCGCCGGCGGCACCTTCACGGTCCCGCCGAAGGCGTTCTCGGCGTTCGTCGCGGCAGCGAGTCGCGGGGAGCTGTAGGGAGCAGGGCCGGGGTCGCCAGGAGCAGGACCCCGGCCACCGCCAGCGCCGGGCGCGTGCCGATGAAAGACGCCAGCGCGCCCCAGGTCAGGGTCAGGGTGGCCGTCACGGCGCGGCCGGTGACGGTCCAGGCCGTCAGGACCCGGGCCAGCCGGTCCGTGTCGGTGTGCCGGAGGCGCTCTTTGGCGAGGACCGGGTTGTAGACGCCGATGCACGTGATCAGGCCCAGCTCCACCACGATCACCGTGAGCAGCCCACCCGTACCGGTGCCGGTCAGGGCCAGCCCCACCGGCCAGCACACGCGGGCGGTGCCGCTCCAGCGCAGGACGCGCTGTTCCCCGTAACGGTGGACCAGGCGTGAGGAGAGGCGTGAGCCGATGAGGCCGCCGATGCACGGGATGCCGTAGGCGAGGCCGTACTCCCATGGCGGGAAGCCGAGTTCGCGGAGCATCAGGACGGCCATCAGCGGGGCGCCGACCATGATCAGGCCGTTGACGAGGGTCGAGTTCAGGAACAGGGCGCGCAGGTACGGGGTGCGCCAGAGGTAGCGCCAGCCCTCGGCGAGGTCGGCGGCGGTGAGCCGGTCGCCGGTGCGGGCGGGCGGCTCGGGTTCGGGCGCGCGGACGGCGCGGACCCCCACCGCCGACAGCAGATAGCTCAGCGCGTCGCCGACGACCGTCGTCACCGGGCCGAAGAGACCGATCGCGGCGCCCCCGAGCGGGGGCCCGAGGGCCGTCGTGGTCCAGGTCGTCGACTCGAAGCGGGCGCTGGCGGTCATGAGCCCGTCCTGGGGGACCAGCGCCTTCAGGTGCGCGCCGCTCGCGGAGCGGAAGACGATGTCGGCCGTGGCGACGACCACGGAGACGAGGACCAGCTGCGCGTAGGACAGCGCGTCCAGCGCGTACGCGACGGGGAGCGTGAGCAGGGCGGCGCAGCGCAGCAGATCGGCGCCGATCATCACGGGCCGCTTGCGGCGGAACTCCACCCACGGCCCCAGCGGCACCGCGAACACCGCGCCCGCCGCGACCCCGGCCGCCGCGAGGAACGACACCCGCGCGGGGCTGCTGTGCAGCACGGTCACGGCGATCAGCGCGAACGCGTCGAAGGCCAGCATCGTGCCCGCCGAGCTGACGGCGAACGCCGCCCACAGCCATCCGAAATCGCGCCCGAGCCGCCCGGCCCGCACCGCCCTCACCTCGCCCATGACCTGCGATCCAAGCCGCTGCCCCGGCCCGCGATCAAACAACCGACACGGCACCCCCGTACAACCCGTGGTTGTATGGCGGGGTGGATCCGGAAGTCGTACGCACCTTCGTCGCCGTCGCCGACGAGGGGCAGATCCAGCTCGCCGCCGCCGGCCTCGGCATCACCCAGCAGGCCGCCTCCAAGCGCGTCGCCGTCCTGGAGCGGCAGCTCGGCGTACGGCTGCTGCTGCGCACCCCGCGAGGCGCGCGCCTCACTCTCGACGGGCAGGCGTTCCTGCCGCACGCGCGTGCCGTCCTCGCGGCCGTCGCGGACGCGGAGGCGGCGGTGCGGCCCGGCGCCCGGCCGCTGCGCGTGGACGTGCTCGGTACGCGCGTGAGCACGGCCGGACTGCTCCAGGACTTCCACCACGCCCACCCGGACGCCGCCCTCGACGTCGTCGTGGTGCGCGCGGCGGGGCGGGCCGCGCTCGAAGCGGTCCGGGACGGGGGCGTGGACGCCGCGTTCTGGGCGCACAGCCTGCCCGCCGAGCGGCTGCCCGCGCCGGTGCGCACGGCCCGCGTCCTCGACGAGCCGGTGATCCTCGCCGTCGGGTCCGCGCATCCGCTGGCCGGTGCGCAGAACGTCTCCCCGGCGGAGCTGGCCGGGCTGCGGATCCTGATGCCGGGCCTGGACCCGACCACCGAATGGGGCGCGTACTACGCCGCGTTCGCGGCCGCGTTCGGCATCCGGCTCGACGCGTCGGCACCCGCGTTCGGCATGGAGCACATGGCGCGGACGATCACCGCGTCCGACGACCTGGGCACGTTCATCGGCACCCGCACCCCGCTCACCCGCCCCACCGGCCTCGGCCTGCACTTCCTCACCGTCACCCGCCCCACGCCCGTCTACCCGCACTGGCTGCTGTGGCGCGACGACAACCCGCACCCGGCGCTGCGCGCCCTGCGCACCTACCTGACCGGCCGCTACGCCCGCGAGCCGGTGCCCGGCGACGCGCTGTGGGTCCCGGACTGGCCCGCGAACCGGTCACCCGAGTAGCGCGCCCCCACATGCGTGAGCGCGCCCCCGGCCGCAGGCTCGGACCATGCGCACGCGTACCCCTCTCGCCTACTGCCTCGCCGCCGTGCTGCTGCTGACTGTCACGGCCTGCGGGGACAGCGACGACGACAACAAGCCCGACCCGATGCGGGACGACCAGTGGGCGCTCGACGCGCTCCACCTCCCCGACGCCTGGGACACCTCCAAGGGCGACGACACCGTCATCGCGGTCGTCGACACCGGCGTCGACCCCGACCATCCCGATCTCAAGGGCCGCCTCGTCGACGGCCACGACTTCGTCGACAACGACAACAAGCCCAAGGACTTAAACGGTCACGGCACCCACGTCTCGGGCATCGCCGCCGCCCACACCGACAACGGCGTCGGCATCGCGGGCGGCGCCCCCGGCGCGAAGATCATGCCGGTGCGGGTGCTCGGCGCCGACGGCTCCGGCTCCAACCAGAACATCAATCTGGGCATCAAGTGGGCCGCCGACCACGGCGCCGACGTCATCAACCTCTCGCTCGGCGAATCGGGCCTGATGGCCAAGCTGCTGCGCGGCGGCACCCTCAACGCGGCGATCAAGTACGCGTACGGCAAGGGCGTCACCGTCGTCGCGGCCGCCGGGAACGACGGCGACGACGTCCAGACGTACAAGGTCGGCACCCCGGTCCTCGTCGTCGGCGCCAGCGACACCGACGGCGCTCCGGCCTCCTTCTCCAACTTCGGTGTGGACGACGCCGTTTCGGCCCCCGGCGTCGACATCCTCTCCACCCTCCCCACGTACCGCACGAAGGAGACCCTGAAGGACACCTCCGGCTACGGGAAGCTGTCCGGCACCTCCATGGCGTCCCCGTACGTGGCCGCCGTCGCCGCCCTCCTGCACCACGAGGGCCTGAAACCGGACGAGATCATGTCGACGATCCGGTCCACGGCGAAGAACCCGAAGAACAACAGCAAGCTGGGCCTGGGCATCGTGGACGCCGAGGCCGCCGTCAAGAAGAAGGACTCGTAGTGACATTTGTACGGGGCGAGTGAGGACGGCTCGCTCTGCCGGGGGACCCCCTGTCTCCGCGAAGCTCGGTGATGCCGGGAAGGACCGGCGACACACTCGGACACAGGGGGACGGCCATGATCGTGCAGACGGCGGCCAGGACGACGACAGCGACGGCGGAGCGCGACGACTACCGGGACTTCCAGGGGCTGCCCGTCTGGTACTTCCCGATCGCGGGCTGCTTCGCCGGGGTCTTCGACATCGCCCGCGCCTACCCGACCGCGTACGGCGTGCTCCCGGTCCTCATCGTCCTCAACATGGCGCTCTCCCTCACCGTCCTCAAGAAGCGGATGCGCCTGATGAAGGCCCTGTGGAAGAACAAGCGGACCCGGCTGCTCGCCCTCGGCCTGGTCGCCGTCCGCTTCGCGGTGCACGCGCTGCTCGGCGCGGCCGGGTTCGCGGTCGGCACGGCCGTCGGCGGGGTGACGGTCGGCATCGTGATGGCCGTGCTCGGCACCGCGATGGCCTACGGCGACCAGTGGCTGATCCTGCGGACCCTGCGCCGTACTCAGTCCTGACCGTCGGCCGGCGCTTCCCTCGCGCGGCGGCGCCGCACGTTGTGCATCCGGACCGCCGCCGCGAGCACGATCAGCGCGACCCCGACGCCGACCACGGTGATCGCGCCCGTCGACACCGAGGCGACGTCCACCTCGAACGTCATCGGATCGCCCCACGGCTTGCCGTCGCTCGTCGTGTAGAGCCGGGCCGTGAGCTGCGCCTTGCCGTTGGCCTTCGCGGTGACGGAGAGCTGGTTGGTGTGGCTGGCCGAACCGGCCGCCTCCACCGCCAGCGTCGCGTCATTGATCCGCAGCCGCTCCGCGTCGCTGGACGTGACCCGCAGTTCGAGCCCGGCGACCGGCTGCTGGAGACCGTTGTCGACCGTCACCGGGATCGTGGCGTCGCCCGAGGTCACCGTCACCGTGGACTTCGGCACCATCCGCAGCGAGTCCACCGACGTGTCCAGGAACGCCCGCGTGCGCTGCTGGAACGTCTCCTGGTCGGCGTCGTCGTGCGCCCGCCAGGCCGTCGACAGGGCGCGGGCCATCGCCGCGTGCACGGAGGCCGCGGTCACCTTCGGGTCGGCGAGCACCTTCGAGAGCGTGGCGAGCCCGTCCAAGTCGGCTGCCACGTGCCCGAGTTGGCCGGCCGTCAGCTCGCTCGCCCGGAGCCGCGACGGGTACCCGGAGGAGGCGCCCGCCTGCCCGGTGACCGGGTCGTTGTCGGCGGTCCGGATGCCCTCCGGCTCCAGCCAGCCGTCGTCGGTGCCGGAGTCGATCGCGGCGGCCAGCGCGTTCGCCGCCGTGCCGGACAGCTCGCGGGGCGGGACGACGACGGGCCGCGTGTTCGCCTTCAGGAGCGCGGTGACCCGGTCGACGGTCTTCTGGTCCGGGGTGTCGGGCTTCTCCGAAGCGGAGGGGGAGGGCGAGCCGGAGGGGGACGCGTCGGAGCCGCTGGGGGACGGGGTGCCGGTCGACGGGATCCCTGCCACCGCGCTCGGCGACGCGCTCGGACTCGGACTCGCCGACGACGTGTCCTTCTCCTCGTCCTCGATACGGGACAGCGCCGTCGTCACGCCCGTGTCGTACGGCAGCGCCGTGATCGCGTCGTCGCCCTCGCCGAGGGTCACCGGGTCGTCCCCCGCCGGGGTGAGGCCCTGGCCGGAGGCAAGCATCCAGGTCACGTCCAGCTTGCCCGCGAGCGCGGTGATCCGGGTGTCGAGGGCGCCGTCCGCGGGCCAGCCGAGGCCCGACCGCGTACCGGTGCCGAGGATCGAGTCGACGTCCCTTTTGGCGTCCTCCGCGAGGTTCGCGACGACCTCGGTGAGGTCGTCGGTGTCGGCGGACGGGTGGTGGGCGAGGGAGGCGAGGTCGGTGTCCGCGTACGGCAGCAGCCACACGTCCCGGCCGCGCACCGCGCCCTTCAGATCGGCCAGCCACTCCCGGGCCGCGCTCTGCCCGGTGCCCTGCGTGCTGTCCTGCGGGTTGGAGGAATCGGCGCTGTCCGCGACGCGGTAGCCGCGCGCCATGGCCTGCGCGGCGAGCACCAGATCGGGGTCGAGGACCCAGTTCACGTCGCGGCCCTTGCCCGCGTCGACGACCTCGCGCAGCCGCCCGCCGTCCGCGAACAGGTCCGCCAGCTCGTCGGAGTCGAAGACCGGCCGCGCGTCGTCGCCCGAACCGAGCGCCGCCGCCGTCATGTGCGGGGTCGCCGTCACCGGCCACACCACGGCGGCGTGCCCGGCGTCCGTGCCGTCGTCCTCGGCCGCGTGCGCCGCCACCCCGCTCGTCGACGCCCCCAGCACCATGGCGGACACGACCCAGGCCCGCGCCGCCCCGAATCTGGCCATGTGCCCCTCGTACCTCCCGCTCGGTGTCCCGGAGGTTCGACATAACACCGTGGAAGGGGCGGTTCCGCGGACCGTGACGCCGGGCGGCGCGTCGGTCGGCCGCCGCACCGGCCTGGGCAACAGCCGCCGGGTCAGCCCTCGGTGGCCTCCAGGACCGCCCCGACGCGCAGCAGGTTCCCGTCCGGGTCGACCAGCGCGAACTCCCGCATCCCGTACACCGTGTCGTCCGGCTCGACGAGCCGCGGCGTCGCGTACGGGTCGGCGCTCAGACCGGTCGCCCGCCACTGCTCGTACAGCGCGTCGGCGACGTGCGCGCCCCCGTCGAGCCGCAGGTACGCCCCGTGCGCCGAGGTCAGCGGGTCGGTGCGGGGCGCGTGGAAGAAGTGCAGTTCGGCGTCGTCGCGTACGAGGATCAGATAGCCGTCGTCGGGCAGGTGCGTGGTGGCCTCGAAGCCCAGCGCCGCGTAGAAGTCGAGGGTCAGCGACAGGGTGCGGCTCGGCATGATGGGTGCGACGCGGCCGGTGAGGGGCGTGCGGGTCAAGAGGGATCTCCCTGGGGTGCTCGGCGGCGGAGCCGATGTCGCCCGATAGAGTGCGGCTCCCACGATGACGTCCTTGACGGAGTTTCCGTTGATTCCGTCGTTTCCGTTGATTCCGTCCTTCCGAGCATGACGCACCCGGCACGAGGTACCAGGCAGTGACTCCCGCGCATCCGACACCCGTGACGGTCGTGGGGATCGGCGCCGACGGCTGGCCGGGACTGCCGGCCGTCTCCCGGGCCGCGCTCGCCGACGCCGAGGTGATCATCGGCGGCCCGCGCCAGCTCGGCCTGCTCCCCGCCGACGCCTGCCCCGGTGAGCGCGTCGCCTGGCCGTCCCCGCTGCGGCCCGCCGTCCCCGGGCTCCTGGAGCGCCACCGGGGCTCCCGGCTCGCGGTCCTGGCCAGCGGCGACCCCATGTTCTACGGCATCGGCCGCACCCTCACCGAGATCGCCGGCGCCGACGCCTTCCGGGTCCTGCCGCACCCGTCCTCCGTCTCCTACGCGTGCGCCCGCGTCGGCTGGCCGCTGGAGGGCACCGAGACGGTGTCGCTGGTGGGCCGCCCGGCCGACCGGCTCGCCGCCGTCCTGCACCACGGGCGCCGGGTGCTCGTCCTGTCGGCGGGCGCGGACACCCCGGCGACGGTCGCCGCGCTGCTGACCGACCGGGGCTTCGGCCCGAGCCGGATGACGGTCCTGGAACAGCTCGGCGCCGAGTCCGAGGCCGCGTACGACGGCGTGGCCGAGGACTGGACGCGTCCGCCCGGCGACGCCCTGAACGTCATCGCCGTCGACTGCGTCCGCGCTCCCGGCGCCCTCCGGCTCGGCGCGGTGCCGGGGCTGCCCGACGCCGCGTACGAGAACGACGGGCAGCTCACCAAGCGCCATGTCCGCGCCGCGACCCTGGCCGCGCTCGCGCCCGCCCCCGGCGAACTGCTCTGGGACGTGGGCGGCGGCTCAGGATCGATCGCCGTGGAGTGGCTGCGCACGCACCCGTCGTGCCGCGCGTACACCGTCGAACGCTCGCCGGAGCGCGCCGAACGGATCACCCGCAACGCCGCCCGGCTCGGCGTCCCCGGCCTGCACGTCGTGACGGGCGCGGCCCCGGACGCGCTCGCCGGACTCCCGCGCCCCGACGCCGTGTTCATCGGCGGCGGACTCACCGCGCCGGGCCTGCTCGACGCCTGCTGGGAGGCGCTCGGCGACGGTGGGCGGCTCGTCGCGAACACGGTGACGCTGGAGTCGGAGGCGCTGCTCGCCGACCGGTACCGGCGCCACGGCGGCGACCTCACCCGGCTCTCCGTCGCGCACGCCGTGCCGGTCGGCGGTTTCACGGGCTGGCGTCAGGCGATGCCGGTCACCCAATGGTCAGCAACGAAGACAGCGGAGGCTGGTCCCTCATGACGGTCCACTTCATCGGAGCGGGCCCCGGCGCCGCCGACCTGATCACCCTGCGCGGCGCCCGCACCCTGGCCGCCTGCCAGGTATGCCTGTACGCGGGTTCGCTGGTCCCGGACGAACTCCTCGCGGAGTGCCCGCCGGACGCGAAGCTCATCGACACCGCCGACCTCGATCTCGACGCCATCGAGCGGGAGTTCGTGGCGGCCCACGAGGCCGGCCTCGACGTGGCCCGCCTGCACTCCGGCGACCCGTCGGTCTTCTCGGCGGTGGCGGAACAGATGCGCCGCCTGGACGCGCACGGCATCCCGTACGAGGTCGTCCCCGGTGTCCCCGCCTTCGCGGCGGCCGCGGCGGCCCTGAAGCGGGAACTGACCGTGCCCACGGTCGGCCAGACCGTCATCCTGACCCGCATCGCCCAGCAGGCCACCCCCATGCCGCCCGGCGAGGACCTGGCGACGCTGGGCGCGTCCGGCGCCCTCCTCGTCCTGCACCTCGGCGCCCGCTACGTCGACCGCATCGTCGCCGAACTCCTCCCGCACTACGGCGCCGACTGCCCCGCCGCGATCGTCGCCTACGCCAGCCGCGACAACGAACTCGTCCTGCGCGGCACCCTCGGCGACATCGCGGACCAGCTCACGTCCTCCGGCGTCCGGCGCACGGCGGTCATCCTGGTGGGCCGCACGCTCGGCGCCTCCCAGTTCCGCGACAGCCACCTGTACTCGACGGAGCGGGACCGGCACACCTGCTGACCCTGGAAAACCCGTACCGCCCCCACCCGCCGTGGCCCTACCATCCGGCCATGCCCCGCCCCTTCGGCTTCACCTACGACGAACACCCCGACGGCTCCGTGACGCTCACCCATCAGGGCCGCGCCGCCGGCACGCTGCGCGGCGCACGGGCCGAGAAGTTCCTCGCGGAGGTCGAGGCGGGGGACGCCCAGCTTGTGATGGCCCGCTGGACCGGCGCGTACAAGCACGGCAACGAACGCACGGCACGCAACCACCCGCGCAATCGCTGACGCCGCGGGCTAGGTTGCCCGCATGGACGAGTTCGACGGGGTGGAGGTCCGCGCGTTCCCGGACGCGGCGGCCTTCGAGGAGTGGCTGGCCGGGCACCACACGCGGCGCGAGGGCGTGTGGGTGAAGGTGGCCAAGAAGGCGTCGGGGATCGCCTCGGTCACGGACGACGAGCTGGTCGACATCGGCCTGTGCTGGGGCTGGATCTCCGGACAGCGGCGCGGCCTCGACGACCGCCACTACCTCCAGAAGTACGTGCCGCGCCGGGCCCGGAGCCTGTGGTCCCGGGTCAACGTCGAGAAGGTCGCCGCCCTGGCCGCCGCCGGCCGGATGCGGGAGCCCGGACTCGCCGAGGTGCGCCGGGCCCAGGAGGACGGCCGCTGGGACCGCGCCTACGCGTCCCAGTCGGCGGCCACCGTCCCCGACGACCTCACGGCGGCGCTCGACGCGAACCCGGCGGCCCGCACGGCTTTCGACGCCCTCGACCGGACCGCCCGCTACCTGGTCCTGCTGCCCCTGCTCCAGGCGACACAGGAGAACCGGCGGGCGCGCCTGGAGCGGGCGGTAAGAGCTCTGGAGGAGACGACCCACCGCAAACCCTGAACTCCCCTCCTCGCACCCCTACTTGAGAGCGACGCTGTCCCCGCCCGCGGTGACCGCCATCGTCGTCCCCGTACCGGCGAACACCCACCGCCAGGTACCGGACGACGTGGCCTTCATGGTCGTCTTCAGCTTGCCCTTGCTGTCGGTGGTCACCGTCTTCACCGTGGAGTACGACGAGCTGCCGGACTTCTTGAACTGGAGGGCGACGCGCTGCGCGGTGTACCCGGCGTAGACGTTCGTGTCCCAGTTCGCGCGGGTCAGCGCCCCGGTCACGGTCAGGGTGTGCCCCTTGGCCACGGGCTCGGGACCGGCCTGGGTGACGGCCAGCTCGGCGTACCGCTTGACCTTGACCGACTTGCTGCTGTTGAGCGCGTAGAAGTCCTGGTCCATGGCCGCGGCCTCGGCGTCGAGGTGCCAGGTCCCGGCCCGCCCGTTGGTCAGGTCGGCGTAGTCGTCGGAGTCGTTCGCGTCGAACACGTACTTCCAGGTGCACTTCATCGTGGTCGACGAGGGCCGCGAGCACGACGCGTCATCGGGAAACGCGATGTGCTTGTCCGGGCCGACCAGCTTGCCGCCCCAGATGCCACTGATCCCGGAGTCGTCCTTGGCGGTGGCGACGACGGTCACCGACTGCGCCTTGCTGACGCCGACGTTCACGGTGGACCTGCTGAACGTCACGGACGTGAACCGGGTGTCCCCCTTGTGACTGTCCGCCTGCGCGGCGGGCGCGAGCAGCGCGACCAGGGTCAGGGTGCCGCAGGCGGCGGTGGCGGCCGTTCGGATGCGCATGGTTCTCCCAGCGAGGATGAGCCGGATCTTGGTCCGGGCGGGGAGAAGACATTCGGCGGGCCCGGTTGGTTGTACGGGCGTCGGGGCGAATGACCCGGTGTGCTTGAGTGGACGAGCCCCCGTCCCCCTCGCTCATGGAGCCCCCGTTGACGCACGTACTCATCCTCGGTGGGACGACCGAGGCGCGGGAGCTGGCCGAGGTGCTGGACGGGCGGGTGCGGGTCACCAGTTCGCTGGCCGGGCGGGTTGCCGCGCCTCGGCTGCCCGTGGGGGAAGTGCGGGTCGGGGGGTTCGGTGGGGTCGAGGGGATGGTGGAGTGGGTGCGGGGGCACGGGGTGGATGCCGTCGTCGATGCCACCCATCCGTTCGCCGAGCGGATCAGTTTCAACGCCGCTCGGGCCGCCGGTGTCGCCCGGGTGCCGTTGCTCGCGTTGCGGCGGCCCGGGTGGGTCGCAGGAGAGGGCGACGACTGGCGGGAGGTCGGGTCGTCGGGGGAGGCCGCCGAGGTCGTCGGGAGGTTCCGGCGGGTGTTCCTGACCACCGGGCGGCAAGAACTCGCCGCGTTCGCGCACGTCGGCGGGGTGCACTTTCTCGTGCGGGCCGTGGACGCGCCCGAGCCGCCGTTTCCGGACGACATGGACGTGCTGCTCCAGCGCGGGCCGTTCACGCTGGAGGGCGAGCGGGAGCTCATCGCCCGGCATCGCATCGATGCCCTCGTGACCAAGGACAGCGGGGGCGCCGCCACCGCGCCCAAGCTCGTCGCCGCCCGTGAGGCCGGGATTCCGGTCGTCGTCGTGCGGCGGCCCCCCGTGCCGGAGGGGGTGGAGGCGGCGGCCACCGTGGTGGAGGCCGCCGCCTGGGTTCAGCGGGTCTCCGGGTAGCGGCGCGGGGTCCAGGCGATCGTCGTGCCGGTGCCGCGGGTCGCCGCCTGCGTCTGCGACGAGCCGATGATCAGCAACGTACGCATGTCGACGACCGCCGGGTCCAGGTCCGTCAGCCGCACCACGCGCACCGACTCCTCCGGGCCGCCCACGTCACGGGCCACCACGACGGGGGTGTCCGGCGCCCGGTGTTCCAGGAACAGTTCGCGGGCCTTCGCCACCTGCCACGTACGGCTCTTCGAACCGGGGTTGTACAGCGCCACCACCAGATCGGCGGCGGCCGCCGCGTGCAGCCGTTCCGCGATCACCTCCCACGGCTTCAGCCGGTCGGAGAGGGAGATCGTGGCGTAGTCGTGGCCGAGCGGGGCGCCCGCCTTCGCCGCCGCCGCGTTGGCCGCCGTCACACCCGGCAGAACGCGTACGGGAATGTCCGCGTACCGCTCCTCGCAGGCCACTTCGAGCACCGCCGTCGCCATCGCGAAGACGCCCGGGTCACCGCCCGACACGACGGCCACCCGGCGCCCGCGCCGCGCGAGATCGAGCGCGAACTCGGCGCGCTCCGACTCCACCTTGTTGTCCGAACCGTGCCGCCGCTGCCACGGCCGGGCCGGGACCCGGTCCAGGTACGTGGTGTAGCCGACCAGGTCGTCGCAGTTGGCGAGCGCGCCGCGCGACTCCGGGGTCAGCCAGGGCGCGCCCGCCGGGCCGGTGCCGACGACCACGACCTCGCCGTGCTCCGGTGCCTCGGCCGGTTCCGTCTCGACGCGCGACGGCAGCACCGCCACCGAGAAGTACGGGACCGTCTCCGGGTCGATCTCGGCGAGCCGGCCGGTGCGCTCGCCCGCCATGAACGCCCGTTCCACATAATGCGCGTCGTCGAGCCGGCCCGAACTCTCCAGCGCCGTACGGACCTTGGTGAACGTACGGCCCAGCTTCATGACGACCGCCGAGTCCGCCGCCGCGAGCCGCGCCGTCAGCTCGTCCTCGTCCAGCGTGCCCGGGATGACGGTCAGCGTCTCCTTGTCCTCGCAGAGCGGCTCGCCGAGCCGGGCCGCGGCCGCGCTGATCGAGGTCACACCGGGGATGACGGTGGTGTCGTAGCGGTCCGCGAGACGCTTGTGCATGTGCTGGTACGAGCCGTAGAAGAACGGGTCGCCCTCCGCCAGGACCGCGACCGTGCGGCCCGCGTCCAGGTGCGCGGCGAGCGTGGCCGCGGCCTCGGCGTAGAAGTCGTCGAGCGCGCCGCGGTAGCCGCCCGGGTGGTCCGTCGTCTCCACGGTGAGCGGGTACATCAGCCGCTCCTCGATCTGGCCCTCGCGCAGGTACGGCGCGGCGATCGAACGGGCGATGGAGCGGCCGTGCCGAGCGCAGTGGTACGCGATGACGTCGGCCTCGGAGATCGCCTTCACGGCGGCGACCGTCAGCAGGTTCGGGTCGCCGGGGCCGAGCCCGACCCCGTACAGCTTGCCGCTCATGCCCGGTCCTCCAGGATCTCCGCCTCGGTGGCTATCGCGTTCAGGGCCGCCGCCGTGATCGCGCTGCCGCCGCGGCGGCCCCGCACGATCAGGTACTCCAGGCCCAGGCCGGACGCGGCGAGGGCGTCCTTCGACTCGGCCGCGCCGACGAAGCCGACCGGGATGCCGAGGATCGCCGCCGGACGCGGGGCGCCCTTCGCGATCATCTCCAGGAGGTGGAAGAGGGCGGTCGGGGCGTTGCCGATGGCGACGACGGAGCCTTCGAGGCGGTCCCGCCAGAGTTCGAGCGCCGCCGCGCTGCGGGTGGTGCCCAACTCGGCTGCGAGGGACGGCACTTCGGGTTCGTTGAGGGTGCAGACCACGTCGTTGTCGGCGGGGAGCCGCTTGCGCGTGACGCCGCTCGCGACCATCCGCGCGTCGCACAGGATCGGCGCACCGGCGCGCAGCGCGGCGCGGGCCTTCGCCACGACGCCGGGCGAGTGGGCGATGTCCGGTACGAGATCCACCTGGCCGCAGGCGTGGATCATGCGGACCGCGACCTGGGCGACGTCGGCGGGCAGCGCGGCCAGGCCGGCCGCGGCCTCGGCGCGGATGGTGGCGAAGGACTCGCGGTAGATCGCCGCGCCGTCCTTCTCGTAGTCGTACAGGGACATGGGGTTCGGCTCTCTCAACGGGGGTGTGGGGCGGTGCGGGTGGTCGTGTCGTAGGCGCCGTCCGGGCGGGCCGTGATGTCGATGTACGTCGTCCCTGCCGGGTGGCCGCAGCGGCGTTCGCAGCCGGACCAGTAGGTGGGCAGGGTGGGGTGGGCCTCCGGCAGGTGGGTGCGGGCGTCTTCGCGTACGTCCGTGTGGGACTTGGCGCAGCCCGGGCTGCCTATGCAGGCGCCTACGCGGGTCCAGGGGGTTGTGTCCGGGGGGTCGTTCTCGGTGGCGCCGGGGATGACGATGCGGCGCCAGGGGGTGAGGCGGAGTTCTTGGGCGGGTGTTAGGGCGGCCCGGGCTGTCAGTTCGGCCCACTGGGTGGGGGTTGCCGTGCCGAAGGGGAGGGCGATGCCGCTTGTCGTCGGGTGCACGCCGGCGGGGGCTGGTCGCGCAGTTCCCCGCGCCCCTGGGGTGTTCGTCGTGTGCGGGCCGGTGGGGGCTGGTCGCGCAGTTCCCCGCGCCCCTGGGTTGTTCGTCGTGTGCGGGCCGGTGGCCGCTTCTCGCGCAGTTCCTCGCGCCCCTGCGGGGCGCTCCTTTTCGGGGGCATCGGCAAAATCAGCCCCTCCGGCGATTGAGGAGCGGGGTCCGGGGCGGAGCCCCGGGGCGGTACGCTCGATTCGGGCGCGCAACTCCGATGCGGACAAGCCGAGTTCGGCCACCCGCCACACCCGGCGGCCGGATATCTCCCGTGCCGCCGCCACGAACACCTCCGCCGCGATCACAGCAGCCCGCGCAGCATCCCCGTACGGCAGCAAAAACTCCGCGCCCCCGACCGACAGCAGCCCGTCACCCCCGGGCAGCCCGCGCAGCAGCACGTCCTGGCCGAGAGTGGCAACGTCCCCGCGCCCGTCGTCCAGGGCGAAAAGGAAACGGCCGGACAGTTCGGGTGTGACGGAACTCGCGATCAGCGCCGCGTCGAGCCCGCGCAGCCACCCGCGTACGTCGACGTGCCCGACCCCGTCGAGCCCCGACATCGGCGAGGCCACCACATTGCGGACGCGCTCGTGCGCGGGCGACGGCAACAGCCCGGCCGCACCGAGCGCGTCCGCCAACTCCCCGCCGCACCCGTCCCGCAGCCCGCGCAGCTGAACGTTCCCGCGCGACGTGAGGTGGAGGTTCCCGTCCCCGAGCCGCCCCGCGAGAGCGCCCAGCGCCCGCGCCTGCGCCACCGTCAGCACCCCGCCGGGAATCCGCACCCGGGCGAGGAAACCGTCGTCCGCCGCATGCAGCCGCAGCGCGCCCGGGCAGGCGTCGCCCCGGGCGGGATCAGCGGATATGTGAGTGGGGGACATGCCGGGGAGCATACCCATGGGCCTGTGACGGGCATCCCGTACCGGGGTGCGCACCGGCCCCGTACGATGGCGGCACAGACCACACATCGCCAGCGACGGCGACAGGGGAGGAAGCCGGTGCGAATCCGGCGCGGTCCCGCCACTGTGAGTCCCGTGCCCAGGCGCGGGACGAGCCAGGAACTCCTGCCGTCCAACGACCACCCGGGGCGCGGACACCCCGAGGAAGGCCAGCCGACGCATGCCCCAGCAGCTGCTGCTCCTGTCGACCTCCGACACCGACCTGCTCAGCGCCCGCGCGGCGAACAGCGCAGATGACGCGCCGGTCGAGTACCGCTTCGCGAACCCCTCCCGGATCAGCGTCGAGCACGATCTCGACGCACTCCTCGACGGCGCCGGCCTGGTCGTCGTACGGCTCCTGGGCGGGGTCCGCGCCTGGCAGGACGGCATCGACCGGCTGACCGCCGCCGGGGTGCCGCTGGTCGTCCTCACCGGTGAACAGGCCCCGGACGCCCAGCTGATGGCGGCCTCCACGGTGCCCGTCGGCATCGCGGCCGAGGCCCACAAGTACCTGGCGCACGGCGGCCCGGCGAACCTGACGCAGCTGGCCCGCTTCCTCTCCGACACCGTGCTGCTCACCGGCCACGGCTTCGAGCCGCCGCAGCCCGCGCCCGCCTGGGGCCCGCTGGAGCGCCCGGCGTCCGAGACCGCCGGCCCCACGGTCGCCGTGCTCTACTACCGCGCCCACCACATGAGCGGCAACACCGCCTTCGTGCACACCCTGTGCGACGCGATCGAGGCGTCCGGCGCCCGCCCGCTGCCGCTCTACGTGGCATCGCTGCGCACGCCCGAGCCCGAGCTGATCGAGGCGCTGACCGGCGCCGACGCCATCGTCACCACGGTCCTCGCGGCCGGCGGCACCCGCCCCGCCGAGGCGAGCGCCGGCGGCGACGACGAGGCGTGGGACGCGGGCGCGCTGACCGGGCTCGACGTGCCGATCCTGCAAGCCCTGTGCCTGACCTCGTCGCGCGCGGACTGGGAGGCCAACGACGAGGGCGTCTCCCCGCTCGACGCGGCGACCCAGATCGCGGTGCCGGAGTTCGACGGCCGCCTGATCACCGTCCCGTTCTCCTTCAAGGAGATCGACGAGGACGGGCTGCCCGCCTACATCGGCGACCCCGAGCGCGCCGCCCGCGTCGCCGGGATCGCCGTACGGCACGCCCGCCTGCGGCACATCCCCGCCGGTGACAAGAAGCTGGCGCTCGTCCTGTCCGCGTACCCGACCAAGCACTCCCGGATCGGCAACGCGGTCGGTCTGGACACCCCCGCCTCCGCGATCGTGCTGCTCAAGCGCCTCCTCGACGAGGGCTACGACTTCGGGGACCCGGCCGCGATACCGGGCCTCGCCTCCGGTGACGGCGACGAGCTGATCCGCGCGCTGATCGACGCGGGCGGCCACGACCAGGAGTGGCTGACCGAGGAACAGCTCGCCAAGAACCCGGTCCGCATCCCGGCCGCCGACTACAAGCGCTGGTACGCGACGCTGCCGCAGGAGCTGCGGGACGGCGTCGAGCGGCACTGGGGACCGCCGCCCGGCGAGATGTTCCTCGACCGCAGCCGCAACCCCGAGGGCGACATCGTGCTCGCGGCCCTGCGCCGCGGCAATCTGCTCATCCTCATCCAGCCGCCGCGCGGCTTCGGCGAGAACCCGATCGCGATCTACCACGACCCCGATCTCCCGCCGTCCCACCACTACTTGGCGGCCTACCGCTGGATCGCCGCCTCCGCCGACGACGGCGGCTTCGGCGCCGACGCGATGATCCACCTCGGCAAGCACGGCAACCTGGAGTGGCTGCCGGGCAAGAACGCGGGCCTGTCCGCCGCCTGCGCGCCCGACGCCGCGCTCGGGGACCTGCCGCTGGTGTACCCGTTCCTCGTGAACGACCCCGGCGAGGGCACCCAGGCCAAGCGCCGCGTCCACGCCACGCTCATCGACCACCTCGTGCCGCCCATGGCGCGCGCCGACTCCTACGGCGACATCGCGCGCCTGGAGCAACTGCTCGACGAGTACGCGCAGATCAGCTCGATGGACCCGGCGAAGCTGCCCGCGATCCGGGCGCAGATCTGGACGCTGATCCAGGCCGCCAAGCTCGACCACGACCTGGGACTCGAAGCCCGGCCGGACGACGACGGGTTCGACGACTTCCTGCTGCACGTCGACGGCTGGCTCTGCGAGGTCAAGGACGCGCAGATCCGCGACGGGCTGCACGTCCTCGGGCAGGCGCCGGGCGGTGCCGACCGGGTCAATCTGGTGCTCGCCATTCTGCGGGCGCGGCAGATCTGGGGCGGGAGTTCGGCGCTTCCCGGGCTGCGTGAGGCGCTGGGGCTCGATGAGTCGAAGGCGACCCGTGCCGATGCCGATGCCGCCGAGTCGACGGCCCGCGCTCTTGTCGAGGCCATGGAGGATGCTTCCTGGGAGCCGGAGGCGGTTTCCGCGGCGATCGAGCTCGTGTCACGGGGCTCCGCCCCGGACCCCGCTCCTCAATCGCCGGAGGGGCTTGTTTCGGATGCGGTCGCTGACATCCTCGCCTTCGCCGCCCGCGAAGTCGTCCCCCGTCTCGACGCCACCACCGCCGAACTCGACCACTCGGTCAGGGCGTTGGAGGGCCGCTTCGTTCCCGCCGGGCCCTCCGGGTCGCCCCTGCGCGGACTGGTCAACGTCCTCCCGACCGGGCGGAACTTCTACTCCGTCGACCCCAAGGCCGTCCCCTCCCGGCTCGCCTGGGAGACCGGGCAGGCCCTCGCCGAGTCGCTGGTGGACCGCTACCGGCAGGACAACGACGGGCAGTACCCGACCTCCGTCGGCCTCTCCCTCTGGGGCACGAGTGCGATGCGCACCGCCGGCGACGACATCGCCGAGGCGTTCGCGCTGCTCGGCATCCGCCCGGTCTGGGACGACGCCTCGCGCCGCGTCACGGGCCTGGAGGCGATCCCGTACGAGGAACTGGGCCGCCCCCGCATCGACGTGACCCTGCGCATCTCGGGCTTCTTCCGCGACGCGTTCCCGCACACCATCGGGCTGCTCGACGACGCGGTGCGGCTCGCCGCGTCCCTGGAGGAGCCGGACGAGCACAACCACGTCCGCGCCCACACCCGGGCCGACCTCGCCGAGCACGGCGACGAACGCCGCGCCACCACCCGCATCTTCGGCTCCCGGCCCGGCACGTACGGCGCGGGCCTGCTCCAGCTCATCGACTCCAAGGACTGGCGCACCGACGCCGACCTCGCCGAGGTGTACACGGTGTGGGGCGGCTACGCGTACGGCCGCGGCCTCGACGGGAAGGCGGCCCGGGGCGAGATGGAGACCGCGTACAAGCGCATCGCGGTCGCCGCCAAGAACACGGACACCCGCGAGCACGACATCGCCGACTCCGACGACTACTTCCAGTACCACGGCGGCATGGTCGCCACCGTGCGCGCGCTGCGCGGCACCGCGCCCGAGGCGTACATCGGCGACTCGACGCGCCCCGAGACGGTCAAGACCCGCACGCTCGTCGAGGAGACCTCGCGCGTCTTCCGGGCCCGCGTCGTGAACCCCAAGTGGATCGAGGCGATGCGCCGCCACGGCTACAAGGGCGCCTTCGAACTCGCCGCCACCGTGGACTACTTGTTCGGCTACGACGCCACGACCGGCGTCATCGCCGACTGGATGTACGACAAGCTCACGGAGACGTACGTCCTCGACGAGACGAACCGCCAGTTCCTCTCCGAGGCCAACCCGTGGGCGCTGCACGGCATCGCCGAGCGGCTCCTCGAAGCCGAGTCGCGCGGCATGTGGGAGAAGCCCGACCCGCAGGTCCTCGAAGCGCTGCGCCAGGTGTACCTGGAGACCGAGGGCGACCTGGAGTCCGACGAGTGACCGACAGGCCGTAAAGGTTGGCCGTAAAGGTTGTACGGGGCCCGCGCGAAAGATGTCACAGCCGTCGCGCGGCGAAACTCCCTACCCGCGGGCCCCATGGGTGACTTACGATGCTGCCGTCTTCGAGCCCGCGTTGACCAGTGGCTTCTCCGGTGGGGGGTTCCTCCGGCGCCCGGACGTCCGTGAGCTCTCGCAGCAGTACCGGCCGCTCTTCCGCCGGTTCACCCAGGGGGTTCCACACTCGTGCGCAGACGCGCTCTCTCCACCGCGACCGCTCTCGCGGTCCTCGCCGGTTCGGCCGCGCTCAGCGTGGCCGTGTCCGGCACCGCCGTCGCCGACTCGGCGAAGTCGCTGGGCGTCAGGACCGTCGCCGACATCGCCGTCGACGGCGTCCACAAGCGGGTCTATCTCTCGGCCCCGCAGGACAACGCGATCGTCGTCACCGACTACTCCGGTACCGAGGTCCAGCGCATCACCGGCCTCGACGGCGTGCAGGGCCTCGCCCTGTCCGCCGACTCCGGGCGGCTGTACGCGGCCGTGCAGAACACGGACAAGATCGCCGCGATCGACACGGCCGACACCACCAAGGTCACCTCCTACGACCTGGGCGGCGCCGACGCCCCGGAGGATCTCGCGGTGGCCGGCTCCACCGTGTGGTTCAGCTACGGCGCGGCCGCCGAGGGCTCCATCGGCTCCCTCGACCCGACGCAGGAGACCCCCGCGGTCTCCCTCGGCCAGTCCGGGCAGTCCTTCTACGGCGCCCCGGTGCTCGCCGTGTCCGCGGACGGCAGCGAGCTGGCGGCGGCCGAGAAGGACACCAGCGGCGGCTCCGTCGCGATCTACGACCTGAACGGCACGGCCGCCACCCAGCGCGTCGTCAAGGGCCTCGACGGTTCGTTCTACGACCAGCTCGCGTTCTCGCCCGACGGCAGCCAGCTGGTCACGGCCAGCGGCGCCCCGTACGAGCACCCGGCGTACTCGACGACCGACCTCAGCAAGGTGCACACCTACCCGTCCGGGGACTACGGCGCGGGCGTCGCCATCTCGCCCTCCGGCACGGTCGCCGCGGGCACCAGCTCCTGGTACGGCGACGACCTGCACATCTACCGGCAGGGCGGCACCGAGGCGATCCGCACCTACGAGTTCGGCAACACCTCCACCTCCAGCGGCGGCGACACCCTGATCGACGGCGTCATGTCGTGGTCCCCGGACGGCTCCACCCTGTTCGCGGTCTCCGACAACTCCGAGGGCAACATCCGGTTCCACTCCTACACGGACCCGAACCGCACCACCCCGACCCTGACGGTGAACGCCCCGTCGACGGCGACCCGCGCCAAGGCCCTGACGGTCAGCGGCAAGATCAGCTCGGCGGTCCCGTTCAGCACCCCCGCCAAGCTGACGGTCACCAAGACGGACCTCGACAACCCGAACGGCAAGGTCCTCACGACCGTCACCGCGAAGGCCGACGGCACGTACTCCTTCGGCGACACCCCGGCCGTCGGCGGCAAGGTCACCTACAAGGTCGCCTACGCCGGCGACGCCGACCACGCCGCGGTCACCAAGTCGGACTCGGTCGAGGTCTCCCGCAGCAGCACCTCGCTGACCCTGAACAAGAACAAGAACGTCTACGAGTACGGCTCCGACGTCACGTTCACCGCGCACCTCGGCACCACGTACAAGAACCGCACGGTGGCGATCTACGCCAACCCGTACGGCAGCGACAAGCCGAACAAGCTGGTGAAGTCCGGTAAGGTCAACTCCAGCGGCAACCTCTCCGTCACCCTGGACCTCACCCGCGACGTCACCCTCTCCGCGGTCTTCACGGGCGACGCCCGCTACAAGCCGAAGACGGTCACCAACACCGTCTACACGCGGGCCCGCTCCTCGGTCACGCTCTCCAACTACTACAAGAGCGGCACCATCGGCTCGCACAAGTACTACTACTTCCACAAGAACTCGACGGTCTACGAGACGACGTCGATGAACTACTACAAGGGCCGCAAGTTCCGCCTGGACCTCCAGATCTACGGCAACGGCTCCTGGCACTCCGCCGACAGCGAGTACATCAAGCTCGGCACCTCCGGCAAGACGAAGGTGAACATGGGCGCGGTCGGCGCCGCGGGCTACAAGTTCCGGCTGCGCGCGGTGTACGTCAACGGCTCGTCCGGCGACAACGTGAACACGGGCAAGTACAGCTCCTGGAAGTACCTGTACTCGACGAACTGAGTGCGCTGAGTGATCCACCCTTTCGGGCTCAGGCCGCCTTGCGGCCTGAGCCCGATGCCATGATGTCGGACATGGCAGAACCACTGCTCGAAGACGCCTTCTCCCGGCTCAGCGCGGCCGCCCCCGACGGGTGGCGCGTGGAGTTGATCGAAGGGGAGATCCACGTGACGCCTCCGGCGAACGGCGAGCACGAAGAGTACGTGTCCGAGGCGGCGGACCAGATCACGACCAGAAGGCAGGACCAGTCCCTGCGCAACTACACGGGCATCGGCCTGAACGTCCCCGGCGCCTCCCAGACCGGCCACGTGATCCCCGACCTCGTCGTCGCCCCCAAGGGGACCTTCGACAACAAGGAGGAGTGGCACGACCCGGCACCCGTCCTGATGGTCCCGCTCCCGGCCCCCCTCGGCTTCGACCTGGACACCGCCGAGTTCTGAGGCGGGTGCCTCCTAGCGCAGCGTCACCGTGAAGCTCCGGCCGTAGGCGTGCCGGGTGTGGATGTCGAGCCGGGTCCCTCCTGGGGCCCGGCTCACGCGTATCTCCTCGTCGCCGGAGGTCCTGCGCAGTCGGTGGCCGGGGAGGAAGACGGTCACCGTGTCCCGTTCGGTGGTGGGGTCACAGACGGCGACCGTGACGTCCTCCCCTCGTCTGACCAGGACGGATGCCGGTCCTTCGACCGTCAGGCCCGCCATGCGGTGGGTGCCGTCGGTGAAGGTGTTGGCGGTGGTCAGGGCGAGGGACGAGTGGTGAGCCGCCTGGCAGCGGGGCGTGTTCGACAGGAGGCGGACCGGGGTGCGTCGCGGGCGGTTCGGGGATGCGTTCGGGAGCAGCGCGTAGGCGAAGGACGTCGGTCGGGCTCCGGCGGGCTGGGCCACGGTCAGGGAGAAGACCTGCTTCGTCACCGGGTTGTCCGGGTTCGTGGTGCGGACCGTGCGGCGGCTGCGGGTCACTGTGGTGAGGAGCGGGGTCGGCGCCGGGCCCGCGAGGCGGAGGTAGCCGACGGCGACGTCCTGGGTGGTGTTCGACCAGTGGGTCCACGGGCCGTCCTCGGTAACGGTGACCCGGTCGGCCGGGGCCGCGATCCGGGCGTCGACCGTCGACGTCACGGCGCGGCCCGCACCCGGCGCGTCGCCGACGCCCGCCGAGACCACCACGATCTCGTCGTCAAAGAGGAACCAGGACCGGGTGGCCCGCGCGTTCCGGTACGCGACGAAGTCGTCCGGGAGGACCCCGGCCCGCTTGTCGCGCCACGGCACGTCGTCGGAGAGCACCCACCCGGCCGCGCCGTACCGGCCGTCGAGGACGGCGCCGCCCGAGTACGCCTGGGTCGCCGTCGGGAAGTAGACGTAGGTGTTCTGGGACTCGGAGGACGCCGTGAAGTTCAGAGGGTGCGACGGGTTGTCGTAGAAGAGGTCGCCGTCGTACAACTCCGGGACGGTGCGCCGGAGTTCGACCGGAGCGGTGACGCCCGGCAGGCCGTACGGGGAGACCGTCGTGAGGTGGTCGACGCCGAACGCCTGGGTCTGGTCCTGGCCGGAGAGGTAGAGGTGGTGGGCGCCCGCGCCCTGGAACCAGGGGAGCAGGTTCTCCCCGCTCATGTACTCGTACTGACTGATCCGGCGTGAGCTGCGGGACAGCGCGAACGCGTACCCGGGCCGCCGGTGCACCGTACGGTCCATGGCGTTGAAGGCGACGGAGCGGGCCGGCGGGTTGAGGTCGGCGGCCGGTATCGAGGCGTCGGCGAGGATCGCGGTGTAGCGGACGATGCTCAGCGGCGACACGAACACCGTGGGGTCGAGGGCGGCGCGCGACGCGGCCCGTACGTGCCTCACGTACCCGGCGAGGGCCGTCGCCCGGTCGCCGGTCGCGAGCGAGGCCAGATCGACCACCGCCTCGACGACCGTGGCCACGTCCGCGTACCCGGTGCCGGTGCGGGAGACCGCGCGGCCCTTCACGGCCTCCATCATCCAGCCCTCGAAGATCAGCGGCGCGAACCCGTCGCGCACCCAGCCGTCGATGACCGGCACCAGCGCGCCGCCGTCCGCGAAGCCCGTCCCGTCGAGCACCTTCAGGGTCTGCACGACCCGGCTGAGCAGGCCCTTCCCGTACGAGCCCGTGTACGCGACGGACGCGTGCTGGAGGAACGAGCCGTCGGCGTAGTAGCCGTCCGTCACCCCGTGCCGCAGCGCGTACGGGTCGATGGTCGCGAAGACGGTCAGCTGGTCGGTGAGCGCCTTGCGGATGCGGGCCTCGCCCTCGGCGCCGCCGACGAGGGCGCCCTGGAGGATGCGGTTGGTGGTGATGTCGGCGAGGTTGGCGCCGGTGTGGAACCGCGAGTCGAGATCGACGTCGCCGTCCTTGCCGTTGCGCAGATACGCGTCCATGGAGTCGAGGTAGGCGCCGGTCAGATCGGCGGAGGCGCTGTCGGTGCCGGCGAGCAGCACCAGGGTCCGGCTGACGTACTGGGAGATGCCGATCTCCCAGGTGAACCAGTTGCCGTAGTAGCCGCGCGACTGATCGCCGTAGTAGTGCGTGTGCAGCCAGGACAGCCCGTCCACCACGCGCCGCCGGACCGCTGAACTCCCGTACAGATCCGGGGATATGCCCGGGGTGCGGGTGGCGAGCACGATCTCGTACAGGCGCTGGAAGCTGGTGGAGAGGTTCGGGTCGCTGGTGCCGAGCGGGACCCCGGCGAAGAGTTCGCCGCCACCGGGCGAGGCAGCGTCGAGCGCGGCCAGGTTCGCCCGTGCCGTCCTCTCGACCGCCGCGACCTTGGCGGCCGTCTCCGCACGGGAGTTGGACTCCTCGGTCCCGGCGAAGATCCCCACCGTGTTGGCGAGCAGCCGCTCCACCCCGTCCGCGACATCGGCGGCGCTCGCCGGACCGGCGGGCACGGCGGCCAGCACCCCGCTCGCCGCCAGCGCGCCGAGCAGTCGTCTGCGAGTGATCTCCATCGGCTTCCTCCACGACGTGCTCGACGGGCGGGCGGCGGGAGTCAAGCAGACGGGCCGGGGGAGAACAAGGGTGCGGGTTAGGATCCGTGCCATGGCCGTGACCCTGCGCGACGTGGACCGTTTCGAGGCATTCAGGCCCCGCCTGGAGGCCCTCGCCTACCGCCTGCTCGGGTCGGCGAGTGAGGCCGAGGACGCCGCGCAGGAGACGTATCTGCGCTGGCAGGCCGCCGACACCGGGCGGATCGAGGTGCCCGAGGCGTGGCTGACCAAGGTGCTCACCAACTACTGCCTCACGCAGCTGACCTCGGCCCGCGCCCGCCGCGAGACATATGTAGGGGCCTGGCTGCCGGAGCCGCTGCTCGCCGGTGACCCGATGCTCGGCCCGGACGCCACCGCCGAGCAGCGGGACTCGGTCTCGTACGCGGTGCTCGTGCTCCTGGAGCGGCTGAGCCCGAACGAGCGGGCGGTGTACGTCCTGAAGGAGGCGTTCGCGTACTCCCACCGGGAGATCGCGGAGATCCTGGACATCAGCGAGGCCGCCAGCCAGCAGACCTTCCACCGGGCGCGCAAGCACGTCGCCGACGGCCGGGCCCGCAGCGAGATCGACGAGTCCGCCGCCCGGCGCATCGTGGCGGAGTTCCTGGAGGCCGCCACCAGCGGCCGCACCGAGCCGCTGGTGGCGCTGCTCACCCAGGACGTCACCGCGATCGGCGACGGCGGCGGGAAGGTCCCGGCGCGGGCCAGCGCGTTCGTGGGCGCGAAGGCGGTCGCCACGTTCATGCGGGGCCTGTTCAAGCCCGGCAAGTCCAAGCGGGACATCGTCGGCGGCTCGCCCGACGTGTACGTCACGACGGCCAACGGCACGGCAGCGATCGTCGTGGTCCTCGACGGCCGGGTCGTCGGCGTCATGTGCCCGGAGTTCGGGGCCGACGGCATCGCCTCCCTCCGCAGCCAGGTCAACCCGGACAAGCTGGAGCGCGCCACCCGCACCTGGGCGGCCGGCGAGCACGGGGAGCCGGTGCTGTCGGCGTTCCTCTGACCGGGCCGAGCAGGATGTGACGCGCGTCACGGCACGTTGCTGTCAGGAAACAGTGGGCTGTCCGGTTCAAGAGGCGAGCCCGCCCGGAACGGGGGCGGCCAGAGCCTGTAGGAGCCCGCCATGCAGCAGCACCGCATCGTCGTCCTCGGCGCCGGCTACACCGGAGCCACCGCCGCCGGCCGCCTCGCCCGGCGACTGCACCGCGACGACGTCCGCATCACCCTCGTCAACGCGGAGCCGGACTTCGTCGAGCGCGTCCGCCTGCACCAGCTCGCCACCGGCCAGGACCTCACCCGCCGCCCGCTGAGCGACATGTTCGCCGGTACGGGCGTCGACGTGCGGATCGCGGAAGTCACCGGCGTCGACGCCGAGCGCAAGGAGGTGACCCTCGTGACCGGGGAGGGCGAGGAGACACTCCCGTACGACTCTCTCGTCTACGCCCTCGGCAGCGGCTGGGACGACCACGGCGTGCCCGGGGCCGCCGCGCACGCCCACCAGATCGCGAGCCGTCCCGGCGCCCTGCGGCTGCGCGAGCGGCTGGCCGCGCTCGCGCCCGGGGAGCACGTGCTGGTCGTCGGCGCCGGTCTCACCGGCGTGGAGGCCGCGACCGAGATCGCCGAGGCCCGCCCCGACCTGGACGTGGCGCTCGCCGCCCGCGGCGCCCTCGGCGCTTGGCTCTCGGCCAAGGGCCGCGCCCACCTGCGCAAGGTCGTGGACCGGCTCGGCGTCACGGTGCACGAACACACCGCCGTGACGGCCGTCGACGCCGGCCAGGTGACCACCGGGGCCGGGGCGGCGCTGCCCGCCGCGGTGACCGTGTGGACCACCGGGTTCGCCGTCCACCCCATCGCCAAGGCCACCACGCTGGAGGTCTCGGAGACCGGGCAGATCGTCGTCGACCGCACCCTGCGCGCCGTCTCCCACCCGGACGTCTACGCCGTCGGCGACGCGGCCCTGGTGGAGGGTCCGGGCGACAAGCCGCTGCGGATGTCGTGCGCCTCGGGCGTCCCCTCGGCCTGGCAGGCCGCCGACGCGCTCGCCGCCCGACTGTCGGGCGGCAAGGTGCCGACGGTCCCGATCCGCTACTTCAACCAGTGCGTCTCGCTGGGCCGCAAGGAGGGCCTGATCCAGTTCGTCACCGCCGACGACCGGGCCAAGGACTCGGCCCTGACCGGCCGCACGGCCGCCCTCTACAAGGAGCTCGTCTGCAAGGGCGCGGCCTGGGGCGTCGCCCACCCCACCGTCGGGATGCCCGGCGGCCACCGCCGTGTGGTGGAGCAGCCGGACCGGGCCGCGGTCTGACCGCTCAGGCGGGCAGCCGTCCGATCAGGGCGGCGAAGTCCGTCCCCGGCGCCAGCGTCCCGAACGCCAGGCCCTGGTCGCCGCCGAGCCGCGACGCGCAGAACGCGTCGGCGACGGCGGCCGGGGCATGGCGGACGAGCAGCGAGCCCTGGAGCACCAGGGCCGCCCGCTCGATGACGCGGCGGGCGCGCAGCGGGGCGTCCTCGGTGAGCACCAGCTGCTCCCTCAACTCCCGCCAGGCGGCGTCCAGTCGGCGGTCGGCGCCGGACGCCGCCTCGATCTCCGTACGGAACGCCTCCAGGGACTCGGGTTCGCGGGCCAGGGCGCGCAGCATGTCGAGCGCGTTGACGTTGCCCGAGCCCTCCCAGATGCCGTTCAGCGGCGCCTCGCGGTAGAGGCGGGGCATGCCTGACGCCTCGTCATAGCCGTTGCCGCCGAGGCATTCCAGGGCCTCCGCGACGAACTGCGGCTGGCGCTTGCAGACCCAGTACTTGGCGACGGCGGTGGCCAGGCGCAGGAAGGCGCGCTCGCCGGTGTCGCCGCGCTGGGCCCGGTCGGCGGCCCCGGCCAGGCGCAGGCCGAGCGTGGTGGCGGCCTCCGACTCCAGGCCCAGGTCGCCGAGGACATTGCGCATCAGCGGCTGGTCGATGAGCTTGGCGCCGAACACCGAGCGGTGCCGGGTGTGGTGCGCGGCCTGGGCCAGCGCCTCGCGGATGTGCCCGGCCGAGCCGAGGACGCAGTCGAGCCGGGTCATCGTCACCATGTCGATGATGGTTCGCACGCCCTTGCCCTCGTCGCCGACGAGCCAGGCCACGGTGTCGTCGAACTCCGGCTCGCTGGAGGCGTTCGAGCGGTTGCCGAGCTTGTCCTTCAGGCGCTGGATGCGGAAGGTGTTGCGGCTGCCGTCGGGGAGCACGCGCGGCACCAGGAAGCACGAGAGGCCGCCGGGTGCCTGCGCTAGGACCAGGAACAGGTCGTTCATCGGGGCGCTGGTGAACCACTTGTGGCCCCGCAACCGCCAGGTGCCGTCGGCCTGTTCGACCGCCGCCGTGGTGTTGGCCCGTACGTCGGTGCCGCCCTGCTTCTCCGTCATGCCCATCCCGGCGAGCAGCCCGCGCTTGTCGGTGGGGGTGCGCAGGCCGGGCTCGTAGACGGTGGACGTGAGCAGCGGCTCGTAGGTCTTGGCGAGGTCGGGGGCGCGGCGCAGGGCCGGGATCACGGCGTACGTCATGGAGACCGGGCACATGTGGCCCTGCTCCATCATCGTGGCGACCATGAACGTCGCGGCGCGGGCGACATGCGCGCCGGACCGCTCGTCCGCCCAGGCCGAACCGGCGGCTCCCGCGCCGACGGTGGCGCGCATCAGGGAGTGGTAGGCGGGGTGGAAGTCGACCTCGTCGACGCGGTTGCCGTAGCGGTCGTGGGTGCGCAGTTCGGGCTCGCAGCGGTTGGCCTGCTCGGCCCAGTCGCGGGCCTCCGCGCTGCCGACGAGCCTGCCGAAGCGGTGCAGGTCGTCGAGGTGCCACGCGGCGCCCTCCCGCCGTACGCCGTCGAGGAGGACCGGGTCGTCGGCGGCGTCGTGACCGGTGAGCGGCGGTGCCTGGTTGGTGACCTCGTGGGTGACGGAGGCCGGGCGGCTGGTCACGGTCATGGGGCTCTCCCTGCGGGTTCGGGTCCGGTCGGGTCAGTTGCTCGGGGCGGCGGCGCCCGCGCAGCGCAGCACGGTGGCGGTGAGGTCGGCCAGCAGGGCGTCCGTGTCGGTGGAGTCCGGGGCGCCGAGCGGGTACGCGAGGACCTCGCCGACCGCGCCGGTGAGCGCGGCGGCGGTGATCTCGGCGTGCTGCGGCGGGAGTTGACCGGCCGCGATGCCCTCGCGGACCACCTCGGCGAAGAGCGCGCGGTAGCGGCGGCGGTGTTCGAGGCGCTCGGCCCCGACCGCCGGTTCGGCGGGGGCGGCGAGCAGCGCGTAGGCCAGGCCGCGGTTCTCCAGGGCGCGGCGGGCGAACACGGCGACGCCGGAGGCGAGCCGGGCGACGGGGTCGCCGGGCCCGCGCAGCACCGTCTCCAGGACCTCCACCTCGTGGCCCGCGGCCCGCCGGAAGACCTCGACGGCGAGCGCGGACTTGGACGGGAAGTGCTGGTAGACGGAGCCCGCCGCGATCCCGGCCGAGTCGGCGACGGCCGTCACCGACGCCTGGGACCAGCCGACTTCGGCGACGACGGCGGTGGCACACGCGATCAGATGCTCGCGGGCGGCGTCGAGGCGGCGCAGTTCGGCGGGGGTCTTGCGGTAGGCCATGCAAGCAGTGAACCACCATTCAGAACATCGCGCCATGGTCCGCGGCGCCTTGGGCGGCGGCACGGGAACGGCCCCGGGCGAGCGGTGCTCACCCGGGGCCGACGGTGTGGCGCGCGGCCGGCCGGCTCACCGGTCGGGGCGGTCCACCGTCTCGCCCCGGATCACCCGCGGCTGCTGCGCCGGTCCCTCCCCGGTCCCGTCGTCCTCCTTCAGCGCCCGCGCCTCGGCCTTGAGGATGCGGGCCGATTTGCCCGCACTGCGGACCAGGTCGGGCAGCTTCTTCGCGCCGATCACGACGGCGGCGATGATCAGGACGATGGCGATCTCGCTGAGGCCGAACATGTCAGTCCTCCCCGCCGTCGTCGGAACCCTCGTCGTCACCCTCGTCGTCGTCACCCTCGAAGAAGTCCCCGACCTCGTCGACCACTTCGGCGGCCACGAGCCCGCCGACCACGCCGACCGCGAGCCCGGCCGCACCCACCGCGACGGCCGTCCCGATGCCGGGACCGGAACGGTGCCCGTGATCGTGTCCGTGCCCGTGGTCGTCGCCGTACCCGTGGTGGCCCGCGTCGTACGCGGCATGGGACCCGTACGACGCGTGGTGGTCCAGGAGCTGCCGGACCCAGCCGTCGACCAGCGCGTTCCAGTCCTGCTGGTGGATGCCGTCGTGGGAGACCGTGAAGCGGGTGAGCGCGTCGTGCCCGCCGCCGAACGGGCCGCCGCGCTTGTCGGCCTCCAGGACCACCTCCATGCCGCCGGGGGTGGCGAGGAAGGTCACCTCGATCTCGTTGACCGCGTGCGCGTAATCCGGGGCCGGGATCAGCTCGATCTCCTGGTAGAAGGGGAGCTGCTGGCCGGTGCCGCCGATGCGCCCGTACTCCAGATCGGCCGACCGGAAGCCGAAGCCGAGCTGTCCGAACGCCTCCAGGATCGCCTCCTGCACCGGCAGCGGGCCCACGGTGAGCGGGTCGAGGTCGCCCTTGTCCTTGGCGCCGGCCACCGACAGCTCGGTGCGCACCCCGAGGACGACGCCGAGCCCCTGCCCGTACAGCTCGGTGACCGGGGTCTCCCAGGGGAGCGTCACGGAGAACGGCACCGTGTGCTCGGCGCCCGCCGTCAGCCGGAAGCCGCCGCCGACCACGAACCGGTCGAAGGCGACCGCGCCCACCTCCTCGTGGTCGCCCTGTTCGGCCTCGACCCGGGCCACCAGCTCCAGGGTGATGTGCTCGATGTCGAAGTCGCCGCTGCCGCCGCTGAGCCGGACCTGGCCCGACAGGGTGCCGCCGGGGGCGGCGGCCCCGGGCGCGAGGACGGTGTCGACGGTCGGGCCGCCCACGCCGAGTGAGCCGAGCAGTCGTTTGAACACCATCGAGGCGTTCACTCCCTTTTGTACGTAGGAGGGTTACGGGAATCACGGGGGTTACAGGGGTGGGGGCGCGGGAACTACACCGAACCCGGCCACGTTCTACAGGCGCGTAGAAGAATAGGCGTTTTTGCCGCGCCGCCCCACCGTGACGACCGACCGGGATCAGCCGATTCCCCGAGTGCGAAGGAGCCAGGCCCGCGATGGGTGAGCCCCCGAGTAGCCGACCGCCGATCATCGAGACACCCGGGCAGGGGGTGGGGCGGTCATGACCGAGGTGCTGTTGCTCGGCCTCGCGCTGCTGCTCACGCTCGCCTGCGCGCTGTTCGTCGCGGCCGAGTTCTCCCTGACGACGGTCGAGCGCGGTGAGCTGGAGCGCGCTGCGGCCGCCGGGGAGCGCGGCGCGGCCGGCGCGCTCAAGGCCGTCCGGCATCTGACGTTCCAGCTCTCCGGTGCTCAGCTCGGCATCACCGTCACCTCGCTGGTGATCGGCATGCTCGCCGAGCCCTCCCTGTCGGCGCTGCTGCGCGGCCCGCTGGAGGCGGCGGGGCTCGGCGGCGCCGCCCCGACGGTCTCCTCCGTGCTCGGCGTCGCCCTGTCCACCGTGGTCCTGATGGTCGTCGGCGAACTGGTCCCGAAGAACTGGGCGATCGCCCGCCCCGTCCCCGTGGCCAAGGTCGTCGCCGCGCCGCAGCGCGGATTCACCGCCGCCTTCGGGCCGTTCATCCGCCACCTGAACAACACGGCGAACCGCGCGGTGCGCCGCTTCGGCCTGGAGCCCGCCGAGGAGCTGGCCTCCGCCCGCACCCCGGAGGAGCTCGTCGCGCTCGCCCGGCACTCCGCCGCCGAGGGCGCCCTGGAGGCCGACTCGGCCGAACTGTTCGTGCGCACCCTGCACTTGAGCGACCTGACCGCGGAGAACGTGATGACGCCGCGCGTCGACGTCCGCTCCCTGGAGGCGCACGCCACGGCCGCCGACGCGGCGGCACTGACCCATGCCACCGGCCTGTCCCGCTTCCCCGTCCACCGCGACGGCCTCGACGACGTCATCGGCACCGTCCACATCCGCGACGTACTGGCCCTGGAGCCGGAGCGGCGGCCGCTCACCCCGGTCACCGAGCTGGCCACCAAGCCCCTCCTGGTCCCCGACAGCCTGCCCGCCGACCGGCTCCTGGAGCGGCTGCGCGAGACCCGCACGATGGCCGTCGTCATCGACGAGTACGGCGGCACCGCCGGGGTGGCGACCATGGAGGACATCGTCGAGGAGGTCGTCGGCGAGGTGCGCGACGAGCACGACCCGGTCAGCGCCCCCGACCTGCGGCCCGCCGACCCCGGCGCCGACGGCCGGTCCCGCTGGGAGGCCGAGGGCGGCGTCCGCATCGACGAGCTGGCCAGGATCGGCCTGGCCGCGCCCGACGGCCCGTACGAGACCGTGGCCGGACTCGTCGCCACCCGCCTGGCCCGCATCCCCGAGCCCGGCGACACCGTGGAGCTCGACGGCTGGCTCCTGACCGTGCTCGACGTCGACCACCACCGCGCGGACCGCGTCCGCGTCACCGCCCCGGCGGCCCCCGCCGCACCCCTGCCCAAGGACGCCCGATGACCGCCCTTCAGCTCGCCATCGGCGCCCTCACCCTGCTGACCAACGCGTTCTTCGTCGGCGCCGAGTTCTCCCTGATCTCCGTACGCCGCGACCAGATCGAGCCGCGCGCCCGCGAGGGGAGCAAGCGGGCGAAGACAGCGCTGTGGGCGCTCCAGCACATCAGCGCCATGCTCGCCACGGCCCAACTCGGCATCACCGTCTCCTCGCTGGTCCTCGGCGCCGTCGCCGAACCGGCCATCGCCCACCTCCTGGAGCCGGCCTTCGAGGCGGTCCACGTGCCGCATGCCCTCGTCCACCCGCTGTCCTTCGTCATCGCGCTGACCGTGGCGACGTACGCGCACATGCTCTTCGGCGAGATGGTCCCGAAGAACATCGCGCTCGCCGCGCCCGTGCGCACGGCCCTGCTGCTCGGCCCGCCGCTGGTCGGCCTCACCCGCGCCCTCGGTCCGGTCGTCTTCGGCATCAACGCCTTCGCGAACGCGCTGCTGAAGCTGCTCGGGGTCGAGCCGAAGGACGAGGTCGAGGCCGTCTTCACCGACGACCAGCTCGCCCGCATCGTCCTGGACTCCAGCGAGGCGGGGCTGCTCTCACCCGCCGACGGGGAGCGGCTGCGCGACGCCCTGGAGCTGGGCACCCGCCCGGTCGGCGAGATCGTGGTGCCCGCGCGGTCGATGCGCACGGTGCCGGACACCATCACGCCCGCGGGTCTCGAGCGGGCGGCGGCCGGGGCCGGGTTCTCCCGCTTCCCGGTGACCGGGGCCGACGGCACCGCGCTCCTCGGCTATCTGCACATCAAGGACACCCTCGGCATCGCCGACCGGGACCTGCCCTTCCCGCGCGGCGCCCTGCACCCGCTGACCCGGGTCCGCATCGACACCCCGCTCGACGACACCCTCACGGCGCTGCGCGCCCAGGGCGGCCATCTCGCCGCCGTCACCGGCGACAAGGGCACCGTGATCGGCTTCGTGACGATGGAGGACGTGCTGTCCGAACTCGTGGGCGGCCAGGGCGCGGGGCGGAACTTTCCGGGGGAGCGAATAGTTTCTACATAGCTGTAGAAGAATCCTGGAACGACTTTGATTCTCACCCTCGACCGAAGGAACACTCGTGGCCCTGTGGGACCGCATCAAGGAATCCGCGTCGACGATGCAGACGCAGCTGGTGGCGAAGAAGAACGACCTGAAGTCGGGCGCCTTCCGTGACGCATCGATGGCGATGTGCGCGCTGGTGGCGGCCGCCGACGGCACGATCGACCCGTCGGAGCGCCGCCGCGTCGCCCAACTCATCATGAGCAACGAGGTGTTGCAGAACTTCCCGGCGGACGACCTCCAGCGCCGCTTCGAGGCCAACCTGGACAAGCTGACCGCCGACTTCGACTTCGGCAAGGTCAGCGTGCTCCAGGAGGTCGCCAAGGCCAAGAAGAAGGAGGCCGAGGCGCGCGCCGTGATCCAGATCGGCATCGTCATCGGCGGCGCCGACGGCGACTTCGACGCCACCGAGCGGGCCGTCGTCCGCGAGGCGTGCCAGATGCTGGGCCTCGCCCCGCACGAGTTCGACCTCTAGCGGCCGGATGCCGGGGCGGCGGCGGTGAGCTGTGCCGCCGCCCCGGCACCCTCACTCACCAGGGCGTCGCCGCGTGCAGGGTGAAGGCCAGGGTCACCGCCGAGTTCGCCGAGGACATGGCCGAGGCCGCGGCCCCCGCGCCCGCCGTCCACACGGCGAGGCCCACGGTGGTGAACGCGGTGGGGCGGGCGGACGCCGGCGGCGCCGGAGCGAGCAGCGCCGCGACCCGGCGCGGCACCGGGCCCGGCGCGGCCAGGCCCGCGAAGACCGGTTCGCGCACCGCGCCGCCGGACAGGGCCACCTTGCCGATGGCCCGCGCCACCGCCCGGCGGTCCCCGACCCGGGCGGCGGCCTCCTCGTCGGCCCAGCGTTCCGCCGTGTACGCCACGGCCGAACTCAGCGGCCGCAGAAAGGGATTGAGCCGGGCCGCGAGCCGGACCGTGAGCAGATGCCGGTGGTGCCGGGCCGCCAGATGGGCCCGCTCATGGGCGAACACCGCCCGCCGCTCGGCCGGACGCAGCTCCGCGAGCAGCGCCGAACTGACCACGATCCGCCCGCGCCCGCCCCGGCGCCCCGGCAGCGCGTACGCGTACGCCTCCGCGTCGGGCAGCACCGCGACCTCCGTGGGCGGCAGACCGGCCAGCGCCTCATGGGCCCGCCGCCGCAGACCGGCGTGCCGCCACAGCGTGCGCACCCCGGCGACGACGGCGACCAGCGCCGGAATGGCCGCCTTGCCCGCGATCTCGTCCTGCGGCACCGCGGCCCGCACCTCCGGGTCCGACCAGCCGTCGGGCAGCGGGTTCCCGGGCAGCTGCGCCGTGCCGACCACCATCAGCAGCGCCAGACACAGCGTGCTGCACGCGGCCATCACCCCGGCGACGGCCGTGAGCAGCCGGGTCGCCGTACGCGGATGCAGCCGCTGGGCGGCGAGCCGGGCCACCGGCCAGGCCGTCAGCGGCAGCACCAGCGGCAGAAAGACGAAGATGCCCACGGCCTCAGGAGCCGGCTTCCTCGTCGGCCCGGTCGAGCAGGGCCCGCAGCACCTGCTCGTCGCCCTCGGGCAGCGACGTGACGAAGCTGGCCAGGACCGCCTCGCGGTCCTGCTCGCCGTCCAGCACCTTGCGCATCTTCAGCGCGGCGAGCCCGGCCTCGTCGGACGTCGGCGTCCACACGAACGACCGCCCGTCGCGCTCGCGCGTGACCACGTCCTTGGCGTGCAGCCGGGCCAGGATCGTGATGACCGTGGTGTAGGCGAGATCGCCGCCGAGCCGGTCGCGCACCCAGCCGGCGTTCGCCGGTCCGTCCGCGGAGCGCAGCGCGGCCAGGACCGCGAGCTCCAGTTCGCCCTGCGCGCGTCGACGGGGCTGTTGACGTGAATCCGGCACGCTGCTCCTCCTGATGTCGCGGGGTCGGCCCCTCCATCATCGCCGCTCGCCCGAGCGCGGAGCCCCCGGCCGTCCGGCCCCTCTAGAATTGCCGCCGTAACTGACGGACGGGAACGGACAGGACACGGGACGGGAGTGGGTCGGTGAGGCCAGGCTCAGGCGGTTCGGGACACCCGGGGATCCAGGGGCGCCCGGGGCACCCCGGACCCCCGGAGAACTCCGCCGATCCGTCCTCCGACGTGCTCGGCCAGGCCGCGGAGGCGTTCGGACTCCTCGCCTCCCCGGTGCGGCTGCACATGGTGTGGGCGCTCGCCCAGGGCGAGAGCGACGTCACCGGGCTCGCCGAGCGGGTGGGCGGCGCGCTGCCCGCCGTCAGCCAGCACCTGACCAAGCTGAAGCTCGCCGGGCTCGTCCGGTCCCGCCGCGAGGGCCGCCGCCAGGTGTACTACGTCGACGACCCCGACATCGTCACCGTGGTGCGGCTGATGGTCGGCCAGCTGACCGAGCGTGCCGAGCAGGCCGGGGCTCCCGTGCGCCGGCACCGCGCCGCCGGAGCCTGAAGGCACCGCCGTGGCCCTGCCCGACCCCGGTCCGGGATCCCGGCCGGCGCCCGCCGTGGGCCCCGTCGCCGGTGACCAGACCGTGCTCCAGACCCTGCGCGCCCTGGACACCGGACCGCGCGGCCTGACCGAGGCCGAGGCGGGACACCGGCTGGCCCGCTCGGGGCCGAACACGCTGCCCACGGCCCGGCCGATCTCCCTGCCCGTACGGTTCTGGCGCAGCCTGCGCGACCCGTTCACCGCCGTCCTGTTCTGCCTCGGGCTGGTCTCCGCGGTCGTCTCCGCGTGGGGCACCGCCTGCGTCATCCTCGCCCTGGTCATCGTCAGCTGTGCGCTGCGCGCCCGTGGCGAGCACCGTGCCGACCGGGCGGGCGCCGGGCTGCGCGAGCTGGTCGCGGGCACCGCCAGCGTCCGGCGCCGGGACAGCGCCGACGCCGAACCGCAGGCCCGCGAGATCCCGGTCGACGACCTGGTGCCGGGCGACGTGGTCCGGCTCGCGCCGGGCGACCTCGTCCCCGCCGATCTCCGCCTGATCAAGGCCCACGGACTGACCGTCCAACAGGCCGCGCTCACCGGGGAGTCGGCGCCCGCGCCCAAGCACCCCGTGGACGCCCCGGCCGCCGACGACACCGCCCATCTGTGCTTCCAGGGCAGCTCCGTCGCCTCGGGCAGCGGCACCGGCATCGTCGTGGCGACCGGCGCGGACACCCGGTTCGCCGCGGTGCGCGGCACGGGCCGCGGACGGACCGCCGAGCGCGCCCGCGACGGCACCGGCCCCTCCCCGGCCCCGCTCAGCGCCTTCGACCGCAGCGTCCACGGCATCTCCTGGACCCTGATCCGCTTCATGCTGATCACCCCGCCGCTGGTCCTGATGGCGAACGCGGCCCTGCGCGGCCGCGGTCTGGAGACCCTCCCGTTCGCCGTCGCGGTCGCCGTCGGACTCACCCCCGAGATGCTGCCGGTCATCGTCACCACCTGCCTGGCCCGCGGCGCCGCCCTCCTCGCCCGCGGCCACGGCGTCATCGTCCGGCGCCTGCCCGCCCTGCACGACCTCGGCGCCGTGGACGTCCTCTGCGTCGACAAGACCGGGACCCTCACCCAGGACCGCCCGGTCGTCGACCCCGGCCGCACCGACCCCGACGCCCTGCACTGGGCCGCCGTCTCCGCCTGGTGGACCCTCCAGGCCGCCGAACTCCCGCACCCCGACCCGCTCGACGAGGCGCTGCTCGACGCCGCCGACCTCGACCGCGTGGAGACGTACGATCCCGTCGACGCGCTGCCCTTCGACCCCGTACGCCGCCTCGCCACCGCCGTCGTACGCGAACCCGGCGCACTCGGCACCCATCTGCTCGTCGTGAAGGGCGCCGTCGAGGAGGTCGTCGAGCGGTGCGCGTTCGACGACCCGGCCGAGCGCGAGAAGCTGCTGGCCGAGGCCGCGGCGGCGGCCGGCGACGGGGTCCGGCTGCTGGCCGTGGCCACCGCGCACCGCCCCGCCCGCGCCCGCGGCTACACCCCGGCCGACGAGCGCGGCCTGGCCTTCCACGGCTTCGTCGCCTTCCACGACGCGCTCGCCGACACCGCCCACGACGCCGTACGCGCCCTCGCCGGCCAGGGCGTCACCGTCAAGGTCCTCACCGGCGACCACCCGGCCACCGCCGCCCGCGCCTGCCGCGACCTCGGCATCGACCCCGGTGAGGTGACCGTCGGCGCGCAGACCGCGGACCTCGACGACCGGGCCCTCGCCGAACTCGCCGCCCGCACCACGGTGTTCGCCCGCTGCACCCCCGCCGACAAGGCCCGCGTCGTCGCCGCCCTGCGCCTGCACGGGCACACCGTCGGCTTCCTCGGCGACGGCGTCAACGACCTGCCCGCGCTGCGCGCCGCCGACGTCGGCGTCTGCCCCCGCGACGGCGTCGACGTGGCCCGCGAGGACGCCGACGTGGTCCTCGCCGAGAAGGACCTCACCGCCATCGGCCACGCCGTCGACGCAGGGCGGCACTCCAGCGCCAACATCGCCTCCTACCTGCGCATCACGCTCTCCTCCAACCTCGGCAACGTCATCGCGATGCTCGCCGCCGGACTGCTGCTGCCGTTCCTGCCGATGCTCCCGGCCCAGGTCCTGGTGCAGAACCTGTGCTTCGACGGCGCCCAGCTCGCCCTCGCCCACGACCGCCCCGACCCGGCCGCGCTGCGCCGCCCCACCGTCCTGCGCCCGCGCGCCTTCCTGCGCTCCCTCACCGGCTTCGGCGTGCTCGGCGCCCTCGCCGACCTCACCACCTTCGGCGTCCTCGCCTGGGTCCTGCCGGGCACCCTCGACCTCGGCGACCAGGAGGGCTTCCACGCCGGATGGTTCACCGAGAACCTGCTGACCCAGGCCCTCGTCATGCTCCTGCTGCGCACCGGCCGCCGCACCGCCGAGGGCCGCACCCCGACGCCCGTACGCCGCTCGGCGACCGCCCTCGCGGCCGTCGGCATCGTGCTGCCGCTCTCCCCGCTCGGCCCGCTGCTCGGCATGACGGGCCTGCCGCTGATCTACTACCCGCTGCTCGCGGCGGTGCTCGCGCTGTACGCGGCCGCGCTGGTGGCCCTGCGCCGCCGGATGCCGCAGCCGCAGGGCGAGACCTCTCAGCCGTAGGACAGGTGGGAGCAGAGGTCGTCGTCGGCGGAGCGGGCCTCGGCGGCGACGCCGGACGGCACGGCGGTCGGCGCCGGTGACGCCGTCTGCGTACCGCCTGTGGGCGCGTGGTCGGAGCCGACCACGACGCTCAACCCGGTTCCGCCGCCGACGAGTTCGGCGCCGGGAAAGAGCCGGGCGAGTGCCTGTGCCTCGGCCTTCTCACCGCTGCCGCCGCCGTACGTGATGGTGGTCGTGGTGTGGTCCTGGGTGGCGGCGTTGCCGGTGGTGGTGACGGTGAAGCCGTGTCCGGTGAGGAGTTCGGCGGCGTCACCGGCGAGACCGGAGGTGCGGGTGCCGTTGTAGACGGCGACGGACGCGCCGTCCCCGTCGACGTCCTCGGTGGCGTCGGCCGACGGCGCGGCGCTCGACGCGGCGGCCCCGGCCGCCTTCCCGCCGCTGGCATCCTTGCCGTCGAGGGTGCGGTCGTCCTTCAGCGAGGCCCACAGCGCGTCGGCGTCGGGCTGCACGACGGCGACCCGGTTGCCCTGGTACTTCCAGGGCACGGTGATGAACTTCGTATTGTGGAGATCCACGTTCTTCATCGACATGGCGAAGGACAGCAGCTTGTCGGCCGTGCCGAGCCCGCTGTCGACGGTCATGGACTTCGTGGCGGCGTCGGCGAGCGGCAGCAGCCGGGTGGGCGTGAACCCGTCGTCCTTGATCTTCTTGATGAGGCTGGAGACGAACGCCTGCTGGCGCTTGATGCGCCCGATGTCGGAGCCGTCGCCGATGCCGTGCCGGATCCGTACGTAGTCCAGCGCCCGCTGCCCGGACACGGTCTGCACGCCCTTCGTGAAGATCCGGTCGCCCTGAGCGGCGCGGTGCGGATTGAGATCGTTCTCGTAGATGTCGTTCGGCAGGCACACCTTGACCCCGCCGACGACCTCGGTGAGCTTCGAGAACCCCTTGAAGTCGACGACGACGGTGTGGTCGACGCGCAGCCCGGTCAGCTTCTCCACGGTGTTCTGGGTGCAGGCCGGGTTGCCCTTGGCGGTCTCGCCGGTCGAGTACGCGGCGTTGAACATCGTGTCGTTCCGCGTCGCGCTCCACGACCCGTCGGGCAGCTTGCAGGGCGGGATCGTGACCAGGGTGTCCCGGGGTATGGAGACGCCGACGGCGTGCCGGTGATCGGCGTAGACGTGCAGCAGGAACGCGGTGTCGGAGCGGCCTATGTCGCTCTTGTCGCCGCCGCCGAGGGCGCTGTTTCCGTCGGTACGCGCATCAGTGCCGATCACCAGGACGTTCTCCCCCTTGGAGGCGTCGGCGTCCGGCCGGTTCTTGGAGACGCCGTCGGAGGAGAAGGTGTCGATGTTCCCGTTGAGCCGCAGATAGAGCCAGCCCGCGCCCGCCGTGACCAGCACCAGGAACGACAGCCCGACCACGAGCACCGGCCGCAGCCGCCGCTTGCGCCGTCTGGCCCGCGCCTTGGATGTCCGCGTCATCTCTGTGCCCTCGCGCCCTCGTCCGGTGGAACCAGAAGGTTGTACGGTTGCGCAATGTAGCAAGTAATTCTGAACGCCCCGCACTGCTGACCCGACACGAGGTGGCCCCATGTTCCGCAACGCCCTTGAGCCCTGGCACCTGCTGATCGTCGCGCTGGTGATCATCCTGCTCTTCGGCTCGAAGAAGCTCCCGGACACCGCCCGCTCCCTGGGCAAGTCGCTGCGCATCCTGAAGAGCGAGACGAAGGCGATGAAGGAAGAGAGCGGAGCGGACGCGGCGGCGCCCGCGGCCCCGGTGCGGCCGGCGGAGGCGGGGGAGCCGCGCTAGCGCCCGCCCCTGCCGCCCCTCACGGGCTGGCGCCGTCGAATCCGTAGCGCAGGGGTTCGCCGTGGCTGCTCAGGTCGCGCCGGTAGACGTACAGCGCCTCGGCCCGCAGCTCCGCGGGCCCGGCCGGGTCCTCCATCTCGCACGGGCGGGTGATCTGCACCACCGGCGGCCGGTCCGTGACGCGCAGGCGCAGCCCGTGGGCGGGGCCGCCTTCGAGGACGGCGAGTTCCCGGGCTGCTTGAGCGTGAGGGTTCATGGTCATTACTTTAAACATTGCGCAACCGTAGGAACGATCGCCTCGGCGCACACGTTGACGGGGTGACGGCACACCGAGTCGCAGGCAGCGACGACGCGAGCAACGGAGGTAGGAGCAGTGGGAGTTTCCCTGGCAAAGGGTGGCAATGTGTCCCTGAGCAAGGAGGCGCCCGGGCTGACCGCGGTCCTGGTGGGCCTCGGCTGGGACGTCCGCACCACGACGGGCGCCGACTACGACCTCGACGCGAGCGCCCTGCTGTGCGACGCGTCCGGGAAGGTCATCTCGGACCGGCACTTCATCTTCTACAACAACCTCACCAGCCCCGACGGCTCCGTCGAGCACACCGGTGACAACCTCACGGGTGAGGGCGAGGGCGACGACGAGAGCGTGAAGGTGAACCTGGCGGCCGTCCCCGCCGAGGTCGACAAGATCGTCTTCCCGGTCTCGATCCACGACGCGGAGTCGCGCGGCCAGAGCTTCGGCCAGGTGCGCAACGCGTTCATCAGGGTCGTGAACCAGTCGGGCGGCGCCGAGATCGCCCGCTACGACCTCTCCGAGGACGCCTCCTCCGAGACGGCGATGGTCTTCGGCGAGCTGTACCGCCACGGCGGCGACTGGAAGTTCCGCGCGGTGGGCCAGGGCTATGCCTCGGGCCTGCGCGGCATCGCACTCGACTTCGGGGTCAACGTCTGACGGACACTCAAGGCCCCGCCCGCCCGCGCAGTTGCCGCGCGCGGGCGGGCCGGGGCGTTGAGCGGCAGGGACGAACGCCACCTAGGAGTAGGCGGCCAGCAGCGCGGCGAAGAACCCGACCACCGCGGCAGCGAGAACCCGCGCCTTCCTCCAACCCCGCCCCGAGGCCTGCCGGTTCAGCTCCCAGGCGAACACCAGAGCGCTGCCGAACCCCAGCGCGCCCTCCAACAGAAACAGGATGGTGTGCACGGGCCCCTCCAATGATCATCAACCGCTCAAGAAGGCTACCTGCGGAAGCCCCCGCTACCCACTGATCATTCTCGGACGCGCCTCCGGACGCCCGTACCGAAGAATGCGCGGCAGCACGTCCCGCAGACGCGCCAAGTCCTCCGCGGGCGCACGAAGCACCGCCTCGACGACGGGATCGGTCAGCCCGAGGTCGCCCAGCGCCCCAGGATCCAAGGTCACACGCAACAGACCGTCGCTCAGCCACACTTCCTGTACGCAGCCGTAGGCGGTGCCCTGATCAGGGGTGACGAGGCAGTGCGTGTCCATGCCCAGAGACACTTCCTGCGCGTCCGGCTCGCCGAAGTCGCACATGAAGAACAGCGAGAACCCATCCTCGTCGCCGGACTCGGCCACCCCCGCCATCGGACAGTCGTCGACTTCCGGATCATCGACCCCGAACGCGAGCAGCGCTGTGAACCTGTATGTCATGCGGGAGTTCTAGCAGGGAGGCGTGTTGTCAGGGCAGCGGGAAGTCCGAACGACAGGCGTGACTCGCTACCGTGACGCCGGCAGCGTCGCCCAGCGGGTGACCGGCCATGCGACGACGAAGGCCCGGCCAATGACCTGGTCCTCGGCGATGGTGCCACCGCCGGGCAGATCCTGGTGGTACCGGGAGTCCGAGGAGTCCTGGCGGTGGTCACCCATCACCCAGATCCTCCCCTTGGGTACTTTGACCGGCCCGAACGGTTTGTCACCGCAGGGGGTGTCGCCGGGATAGATGTACGGATCGTCCAGTGCCTTCCCGTTGACCTTCACGGGGCCGTTCCCTGCGCACTCCACGGTGTCGCCTCCCACCGCGATCACCCGCTTGATCAGGTCCTTTTCGTCAGCCGACGGCATCAGTCCGACGAAGCTCAGAACCTTCTGCACCGCGTTCGGTTCCTCCGCACTGTCCGGGAGCCAGCCCCCGGGGTCATGAAAGACCACGACATCCCCGCGCTGCGGCTTGGAGCCGAACCACGGCGTCAGCTTGTCGACCAACACCCGGTCGCCCACCTGCAACGTGTTCTGCATCGACTCGGACGGAATCGAGAATGCCTGCACGAAGAACATCTTGATGACCAACGCGAGTACCAGCGCGACGCCGACGAGGATCGGCAACTCCCTCCAGAAGGAGCGCCCCTTCCGCCGACCCTCGCCTCTCTCGTCGCCGTCGATATCGTCGTCCCCGGATATCGACCCTGCGCCGGCGTCAAGCCCCTTCACCACCACGCCCCCACTCCTGCGCCCGAATCCGAGCGCATCGCGTCCCAGACGGCCCCCCGTGTGCACAGCAACGGGCCCACCACCGTCACAACGAACGAGAGTTCCCGGACTGCCGGCGCCCACTCGGGCGGAGCGGCCGCACGAACAAAGGGCCGCAGCGGTAGAACCGGAGCAACTGAGTAGCTGTGCTCATGTGCGGAGCCTGCCGTGTCGGCATGCTGGACGGGATGCGTTTCGACGGGTGTCGCCGGCGATCGGAGGGGCCATGGGTCTGAGGCCCGGAGGGGAACCGTCGACTGGCGAGCAGGTCGGTGTCAGCGCGGCGCTCCTCGTCATCGATCTGATGGCCATCGCCTATCTGCTGCTTCTCCGCTACGGAATGACGGGCTGGGCCGACGCCCACGACAGAGCGCATCCGCCCAATGCTCCCAGTGAGGCACTGCGGGGAATGTGGCTCCTCCTGGGCGGCGCGGTCGCCACAGGCGGCGGTCTCCTCGCTCTGGGATGGCGTATCCCGGGCGTCCTGCAACTGATCGTCCTGGGAGTCGGAGCGGGGCTGCTTGCCTGCTTCGCCGCACGCGGATAGCAAAAAGGCTCCGGTCGATGACCTGGGCCCTGGATGCTGCTCTGAACCATGGAGCGGGTGACGAGAATCGAACTCGCGCTCTAAGCTTGGGAAGCTTGGGTGATCTAGGGGGAGTTGGGCGTCTGACCTGCGGCGAGGCGGCTTTGTGGCCTGCGACGCTGACGGTCTATTTCCCCGCTGTTCCCTGTGGCTCCCCGCCCAGTCTGGCACGGGTCTGGCACGGCCTTGAGTGGCGAGGCAGCCGACCCTTTTCGCACCTTGATTCCGATCCTTCTGGCAGTTTCGATCCCGCCCCGGCACATCTGCGGGACACTGGCGGTGGCGCTTCAGGCCGGCCGGATCGGCGGGGCCTGTGGGGCGAAGGAGGCGGCGCGATGGCGCAGTGGGAGCGCGACGAACGTCTGGCGCGGGCGTTTCTGGATCTGGCCGACACTCTTCAAGAGGGCTTCTATCTGGTGGACTTTCTGCATGTGTTGACCGATCACATGCGTGAGTTGCTGGAGGTGACCGCGATCGGCGTCATCATGGTCGATGCCCAGGAACGGCTGGTCGATGTGACCGCTTCCACACAAGCAGCCCATCAACTCGAAGAAGTTCAGATCGAGTTCGACGAGGGCCCGTGCAAAGACTCTTGCCGGCAGCACGAGCAGATCGGCCCGCTGGACCTGACCGGGACGGCCGCCGCTGCCTGCTGGCCTCGCTTCACCAAAGCGGCCCGTGCGGCCGGATTCGCGACTGCGGCCGCGCTTCCGCTGCGCCTGCGCGAAGAAGTGATCGGCGCTGTGAACCTCTTCCACGCCCGGCCCAGCGGACTCACCTCGCAGGCCCTGCGTCTGGGACAGTCCCTGTCGGACGCCGCTACCATCGGCATCCTGCACCAACGCCTCTCCCAGGACCAGGCTGAACGAGTAGGTCAACTGCAGACCGCGCTCAACAGCCGCATCATCATCGAACAGGCCAAGGGCGCCCTCGGTGCCCACCTGGACATCGCGCCCGACGCCGCGTTCGAACGTCTGCGGGCCCATGCCCGCACCCACCGCACCTCCCTGACCCGGCTGTGCCGCAACGTCATCGAGGGCCACGTGAGCGCCGAGACGTTCACCAAGCCCACCGGCGGGCAACAGCACCTGTGAGCACATCGCACGCCCTGCGGTTTGCCTCACCGCATCCAACCTAGGAAGTGCCCGGTGACCGCAGACGCCCTGGACATCCCCGGCCTCCTGGCCCAAGCCATTCTCGCCGACCGGGGCTTGGCCGCGCTTTCACCTGCCGCCTGCGCACAGGCACTCGAACTGGACAGCCTCACCCTGTGCCTGCTCGACCACTCCGGCCTCGAACTGATCTGGTACGACCCCGAACACCACGCCGAGATCTCCTTCGAGGACCTCCAGTTCACCCTCGGCCAGGGCCCCACACTGGACGCGGCCCGCACCGGCGAACCCGTCCTCGTGCCGGACCTGCACACCGTTCCCGAAAGCCGGTGGCCCGCCTTCCTCCAGGCCATCGGTCGACATCACCCACGAGCCGTCTTCGCCCTACCGCTGACGCTGGGCGCCATCCGCCTCGGAGTCCTGACCGGCCACCGCAACTCCCCGGGCACCCTCACCCGCCCCCAGATACAGGCGCTCTTCGCCCTCGCCGAAGGAGCCGTCACCATCGTCACCACACCCCAAGGCATCCACGACATGCGGGCCGACCAGCCGATCTCCCTGCACCGTGCTGTCATCCACCAGGCAACCGGCGCCCTCACCGTCCGCCTCAACCTCTCCATCGACCAGGCACTCATACGCCTGCGTGCCTACGCCTTCACCTACAACCGCTCATTGCACGACGTTGCCAAGGACGTCGTCCAACACGGCTCCAGCCTCGACAAGCCACCCACCTGCTGACGCCCACCAGCCCGAGCGTCCTCGGCTGCTGAGGCTGTCATACGTCCCCGCACAGCGCTCCTCAGCCCTCATGCCGTCCGCTATCGAGCTGCATGCTTTCCAAGTCTGTTGGTCCTGCCCGTGACCCCGTCCGGGGCCGTTCACCTGCGTTCGAGTGCGGTCGATCGACGGGCGGCTTCCAGCTTCCGGCCCCTCCTGAACGGGCCCGACTGTCGCTGAATGAGACGGAAACTGAGACGGTGCTCCCCATGAGCGAGACACCAGACCCCGGCAACCCGAACGGCATCCAGGTGGGCGACATCTACGAGGACTGCTCGTTCCATCCGGTGCTGTGCACTGCGGTCGATGAGGTGGCGGGCGTCGTGCTCAGCGGCGTCTCCCTCATCGACGGCAGCTTCCCCCGCTCCTGCGATGCCCTTCACTGCGGGCCCATCCGAATCCACGTCGAGGACGTCATGACCATCAAGCAGGACCTGGAGGGCTATGCCCGCCGGCGGAAGGCAGAGCTACAGGCCAGGGACAACACCTGATCCGTAGATCTATGTGGATCGGTTGATGATGGCTAAATCGGTTGTCCTCCAGCCTGTCGGCGTCGCTAACAGATGGGGCCGGTTGCTGTGGTTGCTGTACTTCGCTGCTGTACGGCCGCCAGGCCCTGTCGCGGTCTGTCGGTACGAGCTTCGCTATCGGGTCCGGCGAGCGTCCCCCGTTGCGGTGGCTCAGAGACGATGAGCGGGGCCCTGCGCCTCATTCTTGAGTCGCTCCCCGCTGGCGCAGTGCGGAAGCCAGCCCGAGCACTCCTGCTGCGGCCGCGCATGCGCTCACGAGATCGCCCGCCGGCCGCCACGAGATCGAGACGATCACAATGACCGTGATGACCCAGAGGCGGCGGCCCTGGCTTGACAGGCCCTGGGGGGACAGGGAAAAACTCATGATGAGCCTCCTTAGGGAAGTTCCAGCCCACCTGCCGCACTCGCCGGGAAGCCTGAGCGGCCAGGTGGGTTGCTTGTTGCAGTCATCATGCGTGAGAGGCGCAATGCCGTGGTTGGGCAAGGTCGTGCTAGCGCCGGCGGCGTTTTCTGCGAGAGCCAAATTCGAGGTCTAACCAGCCCCTAGATCGAGGGGGGCCTACCGGCCTGACCTGGTGTTTCACACTTTGGCTTGATCTTTTCGGTGCATGAGCAAAACTATTACGCAAAGTTAGTCGGTAGCTACTTTGTGCAACCCGTCGTCCGGCTCGGGAGCCTTGCTGGTGCGTGAGTACGTAAATCACTTCTGAAGGGGTGCCTGTTCGGGTGGCCAGTGGAGTTCCGATGGCCTCACCAAGTGCGCCGCCCAAGTCAGGCCGAGTGGGCACGGAAAGCTCGCGGCGACTGTCGACCACCGTTTTAGGGGGCGAGGTTGAGCGACTTGGTCGCTGACCTGTGGACGAGGCGCTCTGGTGGACGCGGGGGTGCACGCCGCCCTGCCCGCGCCCGTCGTTCCCCGTGGCTCCTCTTTCGTGCTGGCGCGGTTGTGGCACGGGGGAGTGCTTGCCAAGTTGGCGATCTCACTTCGACGCAGTGGCCTGGCTACTCAGACGCGCCGCTAATCCATGATCTCGTAACGCCCCAAGCCGTGTCGTGCGGCCAGGGCAGCGACGGTGATCCCTTTATCGGTGAGAGCTTCGTCGCTGTCGGGGTACAGCTGCTGCGGCTTTAGGGGCGGTGCCCTCGTTCAGGTGAATCTGCGTTGAGGCTTTTACGGCCTTGTAGTCGTAAGGCAGGCCTTGGCTCTACAGTCGTGCCAGCCGCCACTGGGCTGGGGGGTGAGGCGGGGCGCGTGTGGCGTGTGGCGCAGACGAGTGATCAAAGCGGACATTTGATCATGAACTATGTCTTTATGTTGAGGCTCTGGGGGGTACAGTCTTGACTGAACCGTCTTTGCAGCGCTGTCCTGACTGTAGCCGGATCGTGTATGAGCGGGGAGCCTGTCACATGATCGAGGCTGCCCGGTCTGATGACGGACGCAGTCACCTGGACGAGTACTTGAACGCTTTGTTGTCTTCGAAAAAGGAGTCCGATCAAGAGCGGTTGGCTAATATCCTCATGCGATTCGAGGCATACGCGAGGCGGGGAACTCTTGAGGTGCCTCGAGAGCTCAATGAGTTGCGAGCTAACACGCTGTGGGAGTTCAAGGCGGGACGGGATCGCGTCCCGTTCTTCAGGCTTGAGGGGAGTCCATCGGCCGCCTTGAGAGTGACTCATGGATTCCTGAAGCGGCAACTGAGGACGCCGCTGAAAGAAATCAACTGGGCATTACGGATCCGAAGGGAAGATTTGGCATCATGACGCTATATGAGCGAATGGCCAAGTCGGATCGTGGCGCTCGACACTTGGCGTCGGCGCGCCTCCGGTTCGAAATCCTGCGCAAGCTGAACTTGGCTCTGGAAGCGTCCGGCTTGACGCAGAGCGCGCTTGCCGCGGCTCTAAAGGTTCGCAAGTCTGCCGTGAATCAAACTCTGCGTGGCGATGGCAATCTGCGCATCAAGACCCTGTCTGACTATCTTCACGCTTTGGGGTACGAGCTGGAGGTGCGCTTGGTCGAGGCGGGGGAGCCTCGGCGTGCCGCGCTGGAAGACCGCGATGTTCGTCCGGCGCCCATGGAGCTCTCAGGTGCGAAGCAGGCCGGCGAGGCTGTGAGCAGGGCTGATTCGAGACAGGTCGAGTCGATTCATGTCCTCCGCGGGAATGATTCCGGCCAAGACTTGCTTGTCGAAATGGCTATTCAGCCGGTTGGATCTAGGCGTCCGGAGTACACCTTCGAGGGGCGAATTCATGTAGTGGACAAAGAGCCGCTGCCGGATGGATTTCGACCTCTTGAGCGGCCGGAGGTCGTCTAGTGTCCGCAGAAGAGAGTGTGCAGAGGCGTGACCTTCTCGATTTGATCGAAAGGTGCGATCTGGTGCAGGTGAATACTCAAGAGTGCCACGCGGTTCGGCATTCGAGTTCGAATCCGGTGATTGTCAATGTCTCCCTCGGCTCGGAGATGTCACCTGGTGATGATCGAGTCGACTATCGGTTCACTATGACTAGTGAGATGGTGACCGGCGAGCAAGAGACCGTCGCTGAATTGAAGGTCGTAATGGTGGCTCGGTTTTCAATTTCTGAGGGTGCCGCAGCTGGAGAGGCTGTTCTCAGCGCCTTCGGGAATGAGGTTGCGACGATGGTCGTTTATCCGTACGTTCGGCAACAGACGCAAGATCTTGCAGGTCGCATTGGACTGCCGAACCTCACGCTGGGGCTGATGAAGCGAGATGACGGCAAACAGGTGGCTGCGTCGCTAGATCTCCTTCTGGGCACTTAGTAGGAAGCCCGTTCTCCAAGTGCGTGCGCGATAGCTCCCTCTGGCTCAGTGGAGCGGGTCGGGTGCGTGCTGCTGGTCGGCAATCCGCCCGGATACACATCTCAACCTCTGCTCCCATCCCGTCCGCCGTCGACCCACACACTGTGGAGCGGGCGTGGTTCATGGCGTCCAGGTAGAGCGCGCCACTGTACGAACGACCTGGACGCCATGGGCTGCGTCTGCTCGGCTCTGCCTGGGTCGACGGTGGACGGGATGGGAGCCCCCCCCCACGCTCACCACGATGTGCCCGCGGCCGGGAACGGCGCCCCCTCCCCCCGGTGCCGGCCGATCCCCCGCCGGAGGCATCGTCTGTGACCGCGGGCCGCGAACGTGCCGGGCTCGACTTATGCTCTCCGGGCCTATCCACTGTGGGCGGGCGTCGGCGCAGCCGGGGCAGCGCGGGCCGAAGGCATGAGCGCAGCCCCGAGCGGAGCCGGGAAGCCCGCCCGGCGGAGCGGAGCGCAGCCGGGTGCTTGAACCAGTAGAGAAAGTTGTTACTCAGGCGTCCGCAGGGATGTGCCAGAGCGGTGCTTGGTACTGCTTCGGGCGGCTGCTGAGCAGTAGGGCTCTCAGGCGCTGGCGTTGGGCCCCGTGGAGGCCGAGGGCTTCGGTGATCCTGCGGAATGTTGTGTGGGTGATGCCGCGGCCGCGGGCATCCGCTTCGAACTGGTCGAGTTGGCGGAGTGTGTCTGCAGGGTCGAGCTTCTGTTCCGGCTGGGTGGTGAGCCAGCTGGCCTTGTTGCGCTCGTAGTCGATCTCCGAGTAACCGCAGATTTCCCGGCTGTGCTGCTCCGCCTCGTCCAGACTCCTTGTGTCCAGGATGGCGCGGGCGAGTTCGTTGCGCTGCAACGTGTCGTCCAGGTCCGCTTCGTGGACGACGGGGCTCTCCTCAGTGAGCGGGACCGGTAGGCCGGCGTCCCTGACTTCGCAGAGGCCGCGGATGCCTCGGGCTGTGGCGGCCAGCATCGCCGTTGCCTCGGAGGGGTGCCATTCCAGTACGGAGCCGATCGGCTCGACGTGCTTAGTCGTGAGCTTCAGAGCTGCCGGGCCCACGCGGTCGTGCAGAGCCTCGGCAGGGATCTCCCCGTCCAGCCCCGGTCCGGCGACCAAGAGTCTTACCGATGCTTCGACTTGGCAGCACGCGGCCAGCGTCAAGGCGTCGGCGAGCGGGCTGCGGAGTGTGGGTTCGTCGCCCTTGGCGAGGATGTCGCCACCGACGTCCAGGAGGTCGATGGACTCCGGCTTCAGGTGGGTAAGCAGCTCTTCGAGCTGATGCGTGATGCCCTCGACGCCGTGGCGAGGATCGATCAGCGCAAGGGTGTTGGGGAGTTCAGCCGCCAGTCGGGGGAGTGTCGACCCTGAGGGTGCCACTGGCTTTGCGTCGCCCGGCACTGACGACACGCTTCGGGTCAGAGGGCGGAGGCCGGTGAAGTCGGCCGGTCCTCGCGGGCCCGGCACCGGATCGATCAGCAGGCGATCCCACGCATACGTGAGGATCGTCGCCGGACCTCCGGAGCCTCCGTAGAGGGCCCGGTCGAGCATTGCGGCGGCGACGGCGTCGCCCCCTCCTCCTGCTGCCACGATCAAGCGCGTCACCCGGGCAGCGTACGGGTTTGGGTGCTAGCCACTCACCCTATAGTGGCTACTGGTCATAGCCACTTAGGGAAGGGGATCTGATGCCGCAGATCGAAGAGACCCAGCCCAAGTACCTCCAGATCGCGCACCACATCCGCGATCAGATCTTGCGGGGCGACTTGAGGCCTGGCGACGAGGTTCCGTCGGAGCGCCAACTGGCCGCCGACTGGAAGGTCTCACGGCCAACTGCCGCGCGGTCGCTGGAAGCGCTGAGTCATCAGGGGCTGGTGGAGAAGAGGCAGGGGTCAGGCACCTACGTCCGTAGCCTCGCCGTGAATCGGCGTGCTCGGGAGCTCTACGGGCGCGCGAAGCAGACCGGCAAGATCTACACGCCCGGTGAGTACGCGGTCATCACCTCGGCCGGCTGGTTGGAGGCGCCTGCACATGTGGCGGAGGCGCTGAGCCTGGCGCCTGGAGCCCGCGCTGTGCACCGTCGCCGAGTGACGAAGAACGACACCGGGCCCATCACGATCTCGACGTCATGGTTCGGTGCCGACATCGGCGAGCGCGCGCCCAAGCTCCGTGATCCTGACCGGATTCAGGAGGGCACGCTCATGTACGTCGAGAACATGACTGGTCGCCAGGGCAGCTATGCCGAGGATCGGATGTGCGCCCGGTTGGCTACGGAGGACGAGGCGTCGGACCTGGAACTTGCCGCTGGTGCGGCAGTCTTGATCGTTCATCACGTGGTCTATGACCTGCAAGACCGTCCCATCGAGTTCGCTGAGGCCACGTACCCGCCCGGGCGTTGGGCGTTCGAGCAGGGTTACCCGATCGCCTAGAAAGTCGAGCTTCTCTCGGTGAACCGCTTGTGGCTCTGAGTGGCTAATGCCACTATCCAGTAAGTGGCTAAGGCCACTTAGTCGGAAGGGGCATGGCGTGAGCTGGGAGCATGGGGAGTTACGGCGGTCATCGCACGACGTGGTGTGCCGTGGATGCCGGGGTCGCGGGTGGAAGCGTGTTGGCTCCCGCTCGGGCCTGGCGGCCTCCGTCGCCGATGCTCGCGCCCACTCCACATCCAAGCGGCGCTGTCTCGACTGTGACGGCACCGGTAAGGAGTAGGCGTTCATGGCGGATGCTCATGATGGGCCTGGTGCGGCGATGCTGCCTCCGATGGGAGGCATGACCCTCTATCCGGTGCCCGAGTCCGTGTCCCGGGCTCGGCGGTGGTTTCGGAAGTTCACTGACACCTACGACCTGGTGTGCTCGGTCGACGACTGCGTACTGATGCTCTCCGAGCTGGTGACCAACGCCATCCTCTACGGGGAAGCTGAGGAGTCGTGGCGCGTGAGGGTCGAGTGGCGGCGAATGGGTGAGGCCCTGCACGTCGAGGTGCACAACCCCGGACTTCCTGCCGATGTGCACCTGTGCGATCCCGATGCCACTGACGCGCACGGACGGGGTCTGCGCTTGGTCGACGAACTGTCGGACTCATGGAGCGCGGGTCCTAGCCGCTTCGGCGGCACGGTTGTGTCCTTCCAGGTGGATAACGCCTGGAAGCCTTGAGGGCCCGGTCCTTTCCGTGTAGGGCGTGCATGGCCTCGTGCATTCACAGCCCCTCAACTGGCACGCGACGAGTAGCCGAGAGTGGACAGCAAAAAGGCCCCGGTCGATGACCTGGGCCCTGGATGCTGCTCTGAACCATGGAGCGGGTGACGAGAATCGAACTCGCGCTCTAAGCTTGGGAAGCTTATGTTCTACCATTAAACTACACCCGCGTAGTACCGCCGTTGAAGCGGCTTGTACCGCTGGACACTGTACCCCATGCCGGGCCCCGGGCGCTGAAGCCGTCGGGGCCCGGCTGCGTTGTGCGGCGTGGATGTGACTGCGGGTGAAGGGAGTTGAGGCGTACGGTGGGCGGACCGCGCGAGGGTTTCTCAGGGGTGTCCCGAGGTCGGAGTGCCGCCTGGATCCGCGTCCCTTTCATCCCGTAATGTGACCCCGTCGTCGGTCAGGAAACTGGCCCAATGGCTCGTGGGGAAGGGACTCCGGGACTTGATGGACTCGTTGGAACGCACCGTCGTCCGATGTGCCGAAGGGCACGTGTTCAGCACCGCTTCGTTCCCGATGCAGCAGGCCGACCGTCTCGGTCCGGGCCGGCTCATCCGGTGTCCGAAGTGTGCTCGGTTGCGGCACGCCGTTCCTGTGGGACCGCAGCAGCGGTAATCGCGGCACGGGTAGTCGCAGGTAGTCGTACGGACCAGGTCAAAGCGCGCGGGCCCGCCGATTGTGGCGGGCCCGCGCGCTCTGCGTATCCTCGGTGCGTGCTGCTCTCAGACAAGGACATCCGGGCCGAGATCGACTCCGGACGGGTACGGATCGATCCCTACGACGAATCGATGGTTCAGCCGTCGAGCATCGATGTGCGGCTCGACCGCTACTTCCGGGTGTTCGAGAACCACAAGTACCCGCACATCGACCCGAGCGTCGAGCAGGCCGACCTGACCCGGCTGGTGGAGCCGGAGGGCGACGAGCCGTTCATCCTGCACCCGGGTGAGTTCGTGCTGGCGTCCACGTACGAGGTCATCTCGCTGCCCGAGGACATCGCCTCGCGCCTCGAGGGCAAGAGCTCGCTCGGCCGCCTCGGGCTGGTCACGCACTCCACCGCCGGTTTCATCGACCCGGGCTTCAGCGGTCACGTCACGCTGGAGCTGTCGAACCTCGCCACGCTGCCGATCAAGCTGTGGCCGGGGATGAAGATCGGGCAGCTGTGCCTGTTCCGCCTGTCGTCACCCGCCGAGTTCCCGTACGGGAGCGAGCGCTACGGTTCGCGTTACCAGGGACAGCGCGGGCCGACCGCCTCGCGTTCCTTCCTCAATTTCCATCGGACCCAGGTGTGAGCGGCAGCGACATGAGTGACAGCAGCGGTACGGCCCCCGTGCGCGAGAACCTTACGTACGAGAAGTTCGGGGTCGCGATCCGCGAGCTCGCGCAGACCATCGCCGACGACGGGTACGAGCCCGACATCATCCTGAGCATCGCGCGCGGCGGCGTCTTCGTCGCCGGTGGCCTCGGGTACGCGCTGGACGTCAAGAACCTGAACCTCGTCAACGTCGAGTTCTACACCGGCGTGGGCGAGACGCTGGAGATGCCGGTCATGCTGGCTCCGGTGCCGAACGCCATCGACTTCTCCAACAAGAAGGTCCTGATCACCGACGACGTCGCCGACACCGGCAAGACGCTCAAGCTGGTGTACGACTTCTGCCTGGACACCGTGGCCGAGGTGCGGTCCGCCGTCGTCTATGAGAAGTCGCACTCGCTCGTGAAGTGCGAGTACGTGTGGAAGCGGACCGATGACTGGATCAACTTCCCGTGGAGTGTTGAACCCCCCGTCGTGAAGCGTGCCGGGCAGGTGCTCGACGCCTGAGGCCGTCTCCCGTGTACGTGAAAGGGGCCCGGCACCGTTCGACGGTGCCGGGCCCCTTCACCTGCGTACGGCGTGGCTAGAACGTGCCCAGCTTGATGATCGAGAGCAGGGCCACCAGCTGGATCGCCGAGGCCGCGAGGGCCTTGGGCCAGGGGAGGTCGTGGGACTTGGAGACCATCGTGGTGAGCAGGGCGCCCGCCGCGATCCAGGTCGCCCAGCCGAGGAGCTGGACGAACATCTCGTCGCCGCCGAGGAACATGCCGACCAGCAGGCGCGGGGTGTCCGTGAGGCAGGCGATCAGCATGGACAGGCCGACCGTGGGCTGCCAGGCGCCGTCGCCGCCGAGCTGGCGGGCCAGGGTGTGGGTGACCACGCCGAGGACGAAGAAGGAGATCGTGACCGCGACGCCCGTGGTGAGGACGTAGGGGATCGCCGACGAGAGCGTGGCGTTGATCACGTCCTCGCGGGCGCCGTCGAAGCCGAAGATGGCGATCAGGCCGTAGAGGAACGTGACGATGAGCGCCGGGGCCCACATCGCGTAGTCGCGCATCTGGAGGTAGGTCGGCGCGGGGCGGAAGACGACTCCGGTGAGGAGGTCCTTCCAGTGCAGGCGGGGGCCGATGGGGCCGGCCGGGGCCGCGCCCGCCTGGTAGGTGGAGCCCTGGCCGTACGGGTCCTCGTCCGGGTTCACCGAGAACGCCTGGGTGTGGCCCGGGTTGTTGGCCGCGTACGGGTCGTAGCCGCCGCCCTGCTGCGGGCGGGGCGCCTGCCGCGGGTCGCCGAAGTACTCCGGCTCGCCGTGTCCGCCCCCGCCGCCGTTGTTGCCCTGGGGCCACTGCTGCTGACCACCGCCGCCGCCGTAGTACTGCGGGGGGCCTTGGGGCGCTTCGCGGTTGTCCCGGCCGCGTCCGTTCCTGAATCCAGCCACGTAGTCGAACGTACCTGGTTTCGCCGGGGTCGATGCCGGGCCCGGGGGATCGGGCCCGGCATTGCGGCTGAGCTGTGACATCCCCTACGGGGTGCCCGCCGACGGGCCCTTAAGGGGCCAGCACCGTGCCGACCCCGGTGTAGCCGCCGGTGAGACCGAGCGCGGGGGCGCAGATGTAGAAGGAGCCGGTGACGGAGGTGCCGTGGGCGTTCCAGGTGCAGCCCGAGGAGTTCTCCGACGGGATGCCGACCGTGAGGTCCGCCTTGCCGTCGCCGTTGTTGTCGCTCAGGCTCACCGCGGAGCCGAACGCGTCGCCGTCCTCGGCCGCTCCGGAGATGCCGTCGGTGTCCTCGTTCAGGGCGCGGGCGCCGGTGCCGGTCGGTCCGTGGGCGGAACCGAGCAGCACCGTGACGGCGCCGGCGTTGCCTTCGCTGCCGATGGCTTCGCCGGGGGTGCCGACGGCGATGTCGCCGTAGCCGTCCTTGTTGGTGTCGCCGACGGCCAGGGAGTAGCCGAACTGGTCTCCCTTCTCGCCGGATCCGGGTACGCCCGCGGTGTCCTGGTCGATCAGCACGGGCGTCTGGGCCGGGTCGATGCCGGTGGGCCCGCCGAACCAGACGGAGATCTGGCCGCCGCGGTGCCCGCCGGGCTTGTCGCTGCTCGGATCGTCGTAGTCGCCGAGCACCAGGTCGCCGTAGCCGTCGCCGTTGGTGTCCGTGATGGCGCCGGTGGTGCCGTCGGCGCCGGTCAGCTCGGTGCGGCTGAACCTGCCGCCGTTCCAGTTGTCGAGGTAGACGCGGCCGCCGGGATCGTTGCTGTAGCGGCCGGGCAGCATGACGCGTTCGGCGGCGGCGTCGCCGTCCACGTTGCCGACGACGGCGGTGTGCGTGGTGCCCAGCAGATGGTCGTGGTCCGTGGCGGCCGGAGTACCGGTGCGGGTGAAGGGACCGGAGAAGTACTGGGCGGAGCAGCGGGAGCCGACGACGACATCGGGGTTGCCGTCTCCGTCGGTGTCGCCGGCCGCGAGACCCTCGCCGAAGGTGCAGCCGTCGTCGGGCAGGTAGGCGGGCTGGACGGTGGCTCCGGAGCCCAGGCCCGAGGCGCCGCCCCAGACCACGGTGAGGCTGCCGCGGTGGATGTCGGTGCCGACGGACTCACCCGGGTCACCGATGAGCAGGTCGGTGTATCCGTCCTGGTCCAGGTCGGCCGTGGCCAGGCTGTCGCCGAATCCGTCGCCCATCTCCGGGGAGCCCGGGATGCCGGTGGTGGCTTGTGTGATCGTCTTGCGCCGGTCGGCGCTGATGCCGGACGCGGAGCCGTAGAACACGGTCACGGCACCGGCGGTGTCCTTGCCCGACACCGTCGCCGAGGGGTCGGCCACGGCGATGTCGCGGTAGCCGTCGCCGTTGAAGTCACCGGTGAGCTTGGCCGCGGCGGCCGATGCCGGGGACGCCGGGAGGGCGAGGGCGCCGGAGGCGGTCAGGGCCGCGGCGAGGAGGAGGGTGGTGCGTCGGCGCATGGGATCTGCCTTTTGCTGGTCAAGGGGTGGCGCCGGGCCGCGGTGTGCGGCCCGGCGCCGGTGAGATCGCCCGAGAAGAGGGTCAGTTGGCCGCGTTCGCGCCGAACTCCGGGTAGCCCGAGGTGCTCACGGCGACCGAGGTGGCCGAGAGGGAGCGGGCGCCCGTGGTGGTGATCTTGGTGCCGTCGGACGGGAGGTAGGTGAGCGCGCCGTTGTAGTCGTTCTCGCCGACGGCGCCGACGACCAGGTCGGACTTGCCGTCCTTGTTGGCGTCGGTGAGCTTCACCTCGCTGCCGAAGAAGTCGTCGCGCTCGTCGCCGCCGGGCACGCCGGCCGTGGACTGGGCGAAGAACTGGGTGCCCGACGTGGTGTTCAGGCCGCTCGCGGAGCCGTACAGGACGGTGACGGAGCCGGTGTTGACGGCGGAGCCGAGGTTCTCGCCGGGGGCGCCGACGACGACGTCCGCGAAGGAGTCGCCGTTGATGTCGCCGAGGGCGAGCTCGCTGCCGAACCAGTCGCCGCGCTCCGAACTGCCGGGCACGTTGCCGGTGTTCTGCGTGATGTTGGTGACGGCGGCCGGGCCGGACGCCGAGCCGTAGGTGACGTGGACCTGGCCGCCGGTGACGGACTCGGGGACGGTGGAGGTGCTGCCGTCGGGGTTCTTGGTGTTCGGGTCCCAGTCCTGGCCGGTGACGATGTCGCCGAAGCCGTCGCCGTTGACGTCGCCGATGCCGGTGATGACACCGCGCTTGAGCTGCTTGGCGCCGCTCGTGGTCAGGCCGGACGCGGTGCCGGGCAGGTAGTAGTTGGTGTTCCAGCCGTCGGCGCTGGTGGTCTCGTAGCCGTTGGCGACGAGGTCGGTCTTGTGGTCGCCGTTCACGTCGCCCGCGAACAGGCTGAGGGGTCCTGCGCCGCTGCCGCTGATGATGTTCGGCTTGACGGTGTAGTGGCCGCCCAGGGAGGCGGACTTGGTCGTGCCGCCCTTGTAGACGTACAGGGTGGACGAGGACGAGCCGATGGCGAGGTCGTCCTTGCCGTCGCCGTTGAAGTCGCCGGCGGCCAGGGCCTGGCCCCAGCGGTCGTGCGAGGAGACGGCCGGGTCGGTGATGGTGGTGCCGCCCGTGAGGCCGCTCGGCGAGCCCCACACGATGGCGACGGTGCCGCCGTCGACGTCGTTGCCGACCTTCTCGTACGAGGCGGCGACGGCGAGGTCGTCGTAGCCGTCGTGGTTGAAGTCGCCGTAGGCGCTGCTCCACCCGAAGTGGTCGTACGCCTCGGCGGTGCCGGGGACGCCCGTCGTGTTCTGGCTGATCGTGGAGCGCTTGGCGGAGGTGATGCCGCTCGCCGACCCGTACAGGGCCACGATCTGGCCGGCTTCCTTGTGCCCGGACACCGTGGCGTCGCCCGCGGAGACCGCCAGGTCGCCGTAGCCGTCACCGTTGAAGTCCGCCTGCGGGTGGTGGACGGAGTCGGCCGCGCCCGCCGAGCCCGCGGAGGCGGCGAGCAGCCCGCCGGTCAGCGTGGCCGCGACCGCCGTCGCCGTCGCGAGGCGGATGCGGGCGGGGGAGGTGGCGGGGGTACGTCTGTGCTTGGCCATGCGGTGGGCTCCTGCGCAGGAAAGGGGATGTCTGGCGGACATCCGCGTCGATGAGGTGCCGTTCGGCTGTCGTTTGCCGGGAGTTGTCCCGTGCATGACCTTCCGGTCGGCGAACAGGAGACTCGTTGGGGGGTGCAAGGGTTGTACGGGAGCTGTGAGGAATTTGGGAGAACGGGAACCGGAAGGGCCCGATATCAGTCAGAGGGCAGACCGGCGGTGAACTCGGACGTCGAGAAGGTGACCTGGGGCTTCGCCGCGACGAGTGATGCCGTGCGCTCGCCCGTCAGGACCAGCACGGAGTCCTTGGCCGGGTCCGCGTCCGAGGTGCGCTGGACGACCAGGTCGTCCCGGCCGTCGCCGTCGTAGTCGGCGACGGCGATCACCCGGCCCCCGCCCGGGGAGCCCTTCACCACGCGCGTGCCGCCCGCCACCAGGCGGATCTTGCCGTCGCCGGACGCGATCAGGTCCGTACGGCCGTCGCCGTCGAGGTCGCCGGTGTCGAGGGCGGTGCCGGTGACGGGGAGCGTGCGGCCGGTCTTGAGGACGATGCCGTCGGCGGTCAGGACGGCCGAGCCGAAGCGGCCGAACGCCACGTCCGTGCCCGCCGGGTACGCGGCACCGGCCGTCGCGGGGCCGTTCGGGCCGCCCAGGGCGACGGCCGAGCGGGCGGCGCCGCCGTGGGAACGGACCAGGACGTCGTCGGTGCCGTCGCCGTTCACATCGGCGGCGGGCCCGGCAGGAACGTTTCCGGAGGACGGTACGAGACGGGCCGTGCCGCGCGGGGCGCCGGAACGGGTGAAGGGGCCCGGGAGGAAGGAGAGGCCGCCGTTGCTGGCGTGCACCACGAGGTCGGCCTTGCCGTCGCCGTCGAAGTCGCCGCACACGGGCTGGTCGGGCCAGTCGTTGCCGAGCCGCGCCTTCGCCGGGATCGCGACCTTCACGCCCTTGCCCGCGATCCCGCCGGGCGAGCCGAAGAGGATCTGGAGCGGCACGGGCGGCCGGCCCTGGCCGTCGTAGGGCGGGTCGGTCGAGACGACGAGATCGGTGAAGCCGTCCGCGTTCAGATCGCAGCTCGCCTCGGACGCGAACGCCGCCGGGATCTGGCCCTTCGTCGGCGCCGCGTACTTCGCCGGGGACAGCAACTGCCGTACGCCCGGGGTCAGTCCGTGCTTCTTCTTCCCGTACACGATGCCGATGCCCGCGTCGTCGCCGAGGCCGTCGTGCGCGAGATCGTCCAGTACGAGGTCGGGGGCGCCGTCCCCGTTGAAATCGGAGGCGGTCCGCGATCCGGTGCCGCGCGGGACCGGCAGTTCGGCCGTACGGGCGCTCTTGCCGGTCAGGGTGGTGGGGCGGTGGCTTGTCGAGGCGGCGGCGGTGTCGTCGCCGCTGCAGCCGGTCAGGGCGGCGAGGAGGAGGACGGTGCTCGTGGTGGCGACCGTGATGGTGGTGCGCCTTGTGCCTGTCATCGCAACGTCCCCGCTCACCTCATGAGTTCACAACCTCCACATGATGGCTGCCGTCGGGGGCGGGGTTAAGGGGTGCGGGGTGCCACGTTCGTCACGTTCCCCGCGCCCCTGGGTCGTTCTTCGGGTGCGGCCCGGTGGCCGCTTCTCGCGCAGTTCCCCGCGCCCCCAAAAACCTGCGTCTCGTCGTCGACCGCGGCCCGGTGGGGGCTGGTCGCGCAGTTCCCCGCGCCCCTGAGATGCGCACTTCGTGCGCCATCTCATCAACGGAGGCGCGCCACCGCCGCCCCACCAGGAGAGGCGCGCGGAGCGCAGCCTCAAGGGGAGGCGGCGCGAAGCGCCTGCCTCAGGGGCGCGGGGAACTGCGCGAGAAGCCCCACCGACCGGTGGGCGAAGTGCGACCTAGGGGCGCGGGGAACTGCGCGGGAAGCGGCCACCGGGTCGCACCCGAAAAACGACCCAGGGGCGCGGGCCCGGTCGCGGTGGTGGGTTCGGCACGGGGTCAGCCGCGAGGGTTGTACGGGACGGGACAGACGAAAGGGCACCCCGTCGGAACGGGGTGCCCTCAAGTGGCGTACGGCCAGGAGAAGTTACTTCACCGGCTCGGGCTCCGGCGCGTCCTCGGCCTCCGCCTCGCCCGCCGGGTCGGCGGGCGTCTTGACCGAGTCGAGCAGCAGCTGGGCCACATCCACGACCTGGACGGACTCCTTGGCCTTGCCGTCGTTCTTCTTGCCGTTGACCGAGTCGGTCAGCATGACGAGGCAGAACGGGCAGGCGGTGGAGACGATGTCCGGGTTCAGGGACAGGGCTTCGTCGACGCGCTCGTTGTTGATGCGCTTGCCGATCCGCTCCTCCATCCACATCCGCGCGCCACCGGCGCCACAGCAGAAGCCGCGCTCCTTGTGGCGGTGCATCTCCTCGTTGCGGAGACCCGGGACGTTGGCGATGATCTCGCGCGGCGGCGTGTAGATCTTGTTGTGGCGGCCCAGGTAGCACGGGTCGTGGTACGTGATGATGCCCTCGACCGGGGTCACCGGGACGAGCTTGCCCTCGTCCACCAGGTGCTGGAGCAGCTGGGTGTGGTGGATGACCTCGTAGTCGCCGCCGATCTGCGGGTACTCGTTGCCGATCGTGTTGAGGCAGTGCGGGCAGGTCGCGACGATCTTCTTGGCCGTCTTCGGCTTCTTGGACTCGTCGGTGACCTTGCCGTCGTCGTCGTACTCCTCGCCGAAGGCCATGTTCAGCGACATGACGTTCTCCTGGCCGAGCTGCTGGAACAGCGGCTCGTTGCCGAGGCGGCGGGCGGAGTCGCCGGTGCACTTCTCGTCGCCGCCCATGATCGCGAACTTGACGCCCGCGATGTTGAGGAGTTCCGCGAAGGCCTTCGTGGTCTTCTTGGCGCGGTCCTCCAGGGCGCCGGCGCAGCCGACCCAGTAGAGGTACTCGACCTCGGTGAGGTCCTCGATGTCCTTGCCGACGACCGGCACCTCGAAGTCGAGCTCCTTGAGCCACTCCAGGCGCTGCTTCTTCGCCAGGCCCCAGGGGTTGCCCTTCTTCTCCAGGTTCTTGAGCATCGTGCCCGCCTCGGACGGGAACGCGCTCTCGATCATCACCTGGTAGCGGCGCATGTCGACGATGTGGTCGATGTGCTCGATGTCGACCGGGCACTGCTCGACGCAGGCGCCGCAGGTGGTGCAGGACCACAGGACGTCCGGGTCGATGACGCCGTTCTCCTCGACCGTGCCGATCAGCGGGCGCTCGGCCTCGGCCAGCGCCTCGGCGGGCACGTCCTTGAGCTGCTCCTCGGTCGCCTTCTCGTTGCCCTCCATGTCCTTGCCGCCACCCGCGAGCAGGTAGGGGGCCTTGGCGTGCGCGTGGTCGCGCAGCGACATGATGAGGAGCTTCGGGGAGAGCGGCTTGCCGGTGTTCCAGGCGGGGCACTGCGACTGGCAGCGGCCGCACTCGGTGCAGGTGGAGAAGTCGAGCAGGCCCTTCCAGGAGAACTGCTCGACCTGGGAGACGCCGAACGTGTCGTCCTCGCCCGGGTCCTCGAAGTCGATCTCCTTGCCGCCCGAGGTCATCGGCAGCAGCGCGCCCAGGGACACGTCACCATCGGCGTTGCGCTTGAACCAGATGTTCGGGAAGGCGAGGAAGCGGTGCCAGGCGACGCCCATGTCGGTCTTCAGGGCGACCGTGATCATCCAGATGAAGGAGGTCGCGATCTTCAGGCCGGCGAAGAAGTACGTGAGGTTCTGGAGCGTGCCGATGCTCAGGCCCTTGAGGCCCGCGACCACCGGGTACGAGATGAAGAACGACGCCTCGTAGCTGTCGACGTGGTGCTGGGCGCCTTCGAGGGCGTGCAGCATGAAGATGCAGACGCCGACGATGAGGATGACGGCCTCGACGAAGTACGCCTGGCCGAAGTTCGACCCGGCGAAGCGGGACTTGCGGCCCGGCTTGTCGGGGCGGCTCAGCTGGCGGATCACGATGAGGACCGCGATGCCGAGGATCGTCATGGTGCCGATGAACTCGACGAACATGTTGTACGGCGCCCACTCGCCGATGATCGGCAGCAGCCAGTCGGCCTGGAACAGCTGGCCGATGGCGTTGACGATCGTCAGCAGCAGCGAGAAGAAGCCCACCGCCACGAACCAGTGCGCGACGCCGACGACGCCCCAGCGGTTCATCCGGGTGTGGCCGAGGAACTCCTTGGCCACGGTCACGGTGCGCTGGACGGGTTCGTCGGTGCGGGTGCCTGCGGGAACGTTCTGGCCGAGCCGCATGAAGCGGTAGATCTGCGCGATGGCCCGGACGAACAGGGCCACGCCGACCACGATCAGGGCCAGCGACACGATGATCGCGGCGAGTTGCATTTTGGGGGCTCCTCGGGCCTGCGAGGGGAGTCTTCTCGGGACACGTACTCGAACGGTGCTGATTACTAAGCGGTAACTTATGCAGTCCGTCTGAGACTACCCACTTACGCAATCGCAATGTAGTCGGCCCCATGGTGATCTGCGTCGCTGAGGGTCACCTCACGCGGCGCCGGCGCCGGGCGGGGCGAGACCAAAGCTGATCGTGTTATTCGCCCCATATTTGGACATAACGGAATAACTTATGTAGGGCTCCGGGTGGGCGCGACCCACCGTTGTCACCCCGATACCGCACCCGCAACTCACCGAGGGGCCCATGACGACCGCACCTCTGACACATCTGGTCACCGGCGGCGCGGGCTTCATCGGCTCGCATCTGACGGACGCGCTGCTCGCGCAGGGCCACACCGTCGTCGTCCTGGACGACCTGTCCACCGGGGACCGCGCCAACCTCGCCGTCGCCTGGCCCGACCCGCGGCTGCGCTTCGTGCGCGGCTCCGTCCTCGACGCCCGGCTCGTCGACGAACTGACCGCCCGCTGCGACCGCGTGACCCACCTCGCCGCGGCCGCCGGCGTCCTGCGCACCGCCGAGCAGCCGCTGCGGTCCTTCACCGCGACCGTGCGCGGCACCGAGAACGTCGTCGGGGCCGCCCACCGCCACCACCGCCCGCTGCTGCTCGCCTCCACCGGCGAGATCTACGGGAAGAACGGCGCGGACCCGGTCGCCGAGACCGCCAACCGGGTCCTCGGCCCGACCACCGTCGCCCGCTGGGCCCACCCCACCGCCCAGGCCGTCGACGAACTCTTCGCGCTCGGCCACCACCGCGAGTTCGGCCTGCCGGTGACCGTCGCCCGGCTCTTCACCACGGCGGGCCCGCGCCAGTCGCCCGCGTACGGGACGGTCGTGCCCCGGCTCGCCGCGCAGGCCGTCGCCGGGCAGCCGCTCACCGTGCACGGCGACGGCACCCAGCGGCGCTGCTTCGCGCACGTCGCGGACGTCGTCGACGCGCTGCTCCGGCTCCTCGACCACCCCGGCGCCGACGGCGAGGTCTTCAACGTCGGCAGCCAGGAGGAGACCACCATCGGCGACCTCGCGGGCATCGTCGTCGAACGCGCGGGCTCCCCGTCGCCGCTGCGCTTCATCCCGTACGAGGAGGTGTACGGCGGCGCCGGGAGCGGCTTCGACGAACCGGACCGGCGCATCCCCGACACCCGCAAACTGCGCGAACTCACCGGCTGGGAGCCGCGCCGCGGCCTCGTCGACATCGTGGACGCGGCGCTGCTCGACGCGGGCGGCGCCTTCCCGGGACCCGCCGCCCCGGCCCTCTTCCCGCCCGTCGCGGCACGGGCCTGACGTGCTGTACGGAGCGGCCGCCGCCGCGACCGCGCTGCTGCTCACCGCCGCCCTCGCCAGGGCCCTGCGCACCCTCGCCCTGCGCAGGGCGAGGCCCGCAAGAGCGGCCAGGACCAGGACCGCCCCGCGCGTCGGCGGGGTCGCCGTCGCCACGGTCACCGGCGCCGTCGCCGCGGTGGGCGCCGCCACCGGGCTCGCCCCGCTCGGCTCCGCCGCCGCCACGCTGCTGCTCGCCGCGGGCGCCGTCGCCGTGCTCGGTCTGCTGCACGATCTGCGGCCGATGGGGGCGCGGGCCCGCGTCATCGTGCAGGCGGGCGCGGCCACCGCCGTCGTGCACGGCACCCAGCTCGGCCTGGTCACCGGCGCCCTCGCGGTGCTCTGGATCGTCTTCGTGACCAACGCCTTCCAGCTCCTCGACCACTCCGACGGGGCCGTGGGCACGGTCGGCGTCGTCACCGCGCTGGGGCTCTGCCTGTGCGCGCCCGGGGCTCCGGTGCTCGTCCTCGCGGTGTTCGCGGCCTCGCTCACCGGGTTCCTGATGCACAACTGGCATCCCGCGCGCGTGGTGCTCGGCGACAGCGGCGCCCTGTTCACCGGGTTCCTGCTCGCGGGCGCGGCGCTCGTCGTGACCGACGGATCGGCCGCGCCCGCGGCGCCGGCCGCGCTGTTCGCCCTCACCGCGGTGGCCGCCACCGACACGGTGCTCGTCACCGTCTCCCGCCGCCGCGCCGGGCGCGGGCTGCTGCGCGGCGGCACCGACCACATCGCCCACCGGCTGCGCCGCCTGGGCCTGACCGCGCGCGGCGTCGCCGTCGTGCTCGGCGCCGCCACGGCCCTGTGCACGGCGACCGGGGTGCTGCTCCAGCGCGGCGTCGTCGGCGCGGCGGTGGCGTGGTGGCCGTTCGCCGCGGCCGCCGTGGCCGTCGTGCTGCTGCTGCGCGTGCCGGTCTACGCGGCGGTCCGGCGGGCCGCACCGGGGGTGACCTGGGAACTGGGGGGAACCGGGGGAGCCATGGGACGCAAGGGAGCAGAGAGATGCTGAACTTCGGCCGGACGCGCCGCCTGGTGCGCCAACTCGACCGCCACGAGATCGACCTGGTCCTGGAGTCGGGCCGCCCCGACGGAGCCTTCGGCCGCGCGCTGCGGCGGGCGGGCTACCGGGGCCGGATCGTGTCCTTCGAGCCGTTCGGCGGCGACCGGGCCGGGGTGCGCAGGGCCGCCGCCCGCGACACCGCCTGGCAGGTGCTGCCGTACGCGCTCGGGGACCGGGACAGCGCCTGGGTCCGGCGGCTCGACGGGATGTGGGAGGAGGTCGTCGCGCCCGGCGAGCGGGTGCTGCTGCACGTCGGCCACCGGCCCGAACTGCCCGAGGCCGTCGCGGGCGCCGGGGAGTTCGGCGACGACCTGACGCTCGTACGGTCCGAGACCGGGGACGATCTGACGCTCGCGCGGTTCGGGCTCGGCGACGGCGGCCGGACGCTCGTGCCGGCCGGGAGGGCCGGGGCATGAGGGTCGCGCTCGTCCACGGCTTCACCGGTTCGTCCGTGCCCGGCGGCGAGGACGACGCCGTCCTCGACCAGGCCGCCGCGCTGACCCGCGCCGGGCACGAGGTGCGCGTGGTCAGGGCCGGTGCCGGGCGGGACACGGCGGCGGAGCTGCGGGCGTGCGCGCCGGACGTGGTGCACGTCCACCAGCTGCTGCCCGGCGCCGACCGGGCCCGCGTCGCCGCGTGGGCCGGTCCGCTGGTGGTGACCCTGCACCGGCACCGGCCGCCGCTGCGGGACCCGCTGCTGCGCCGCGCCGACCGGGCGGTGGTGCTGTCCGAGGCGAGCCGGGACGGCTGGCTCGCGGCCGGGATGCCGCCCGAGCGGCTCGCCCTGATCCCCGACCACGTCCCGCCGGTGCCGGACCCGGATCCGCTGCGGCGGGCCGAGCGCACGGCGTGGGTGTGCGTCGGGCGGCTCGCGGTGGAGCGGGGCATTCTCGGTCTGTTGCGGCGCTGGCCCGCCGGGACCCGCCTCGACGTCGTGGGCACGGGCCCGCTGGAGCGCGAGTGCCGGGCCGCCGCGCCGCCGTCCGTCCGGTTCCTCGGGGTCGGCGAGCGGGGCGCGCTGCGCCGGTCGCTCACCGGCTACCGGGGCCTGGTCTTCCCCAGCGCCTGGCACGAGGGCGCCGTCCCGCTGGTCTATCTGGAGGCGCTGGCGGCGGGCCTGCCCGTGCTCGCCTACGAGGGCTCGGCCGTGCCTCGCGCGGTCCGCGCCGAGGGCACCGGCACCGTCACCACCCCGGACGCCCCGCTCCCCGCCGCCCTGGCCGCCGCCGACCACATCTTCCCGACCCTGCGCGAACACTGCCGCTCGGTCCACGCGAAGCGGTACGGGGAGGCGGTGTGGGTGGAGCGCACGGAGCGCCTGTACGCCGCCGTGGTCGGGGAGCGGGTGTGAGCGCCCCGGGCGCGCTGGCCGCCGCCCGCGACCGGATCACCGAGGAGCGGGTGCGCGCCACGCGGGCCCGGTACGGCCTGCGGCCCGGACTCACCGGCCTGTACGCGGGTGCGCTCGACGGCGCCGCACGGGTGCCGTTCCTGCTGGCAGCCGCCGACCGGACCGCCGCGCTGCTGCCCGGGTTCCGCCTGCTGGTCGCCGGGGACGGGGAGCGGCGCACGGCCGTCGAGGACCACGGCCCGCACGTCGTGCCCGTCCCCGGCGCCTCTGGGGACGACCACCGGGCACTGCTCGGGGCCGTGGCCGACGTGCTGCTCGCACCCGGCGCGGTGGGCCCGCTGGCCGCCGACTCGTTCGCGCTGCGCACGCCGCTGGTGATCACGGACCGGGCGGAGCGCGACCCGGGGTTCGGCTGTCTGGAGGACGGGCGGAACGCCGTCGTCGCCCCCGACGACCCGGACGCCTACGGCGCCGCCGTCGCCGAACTCCTCACCCGGCCACGCCGGTTGGCGTGCCTGCGGCGGGCCTGCCGGGCCGACGCGCAGCGGTACACGGTCGAGGGGAGGACGGCTCGGGCGGCGCACGGCGTGGAACACCTGGTGCATGGCATTCCGTGATCTCCTCCCGGCCCGGCGCTGGGTGCGCCGCACGCTGCTCGTCCTCGTCCTGCTGCTGACCACCGCGGCGGGCGCGGGCGCCTGGGCGTACGCGCGGCTCGACGGCAACATCCGCACCGACGAGGCCACCGACCAGGCCCTGGACGCGGACCACCACCGGCGGCCCGCGGCCCTGCGGTCGGGCGCCCAGAACATCCTGGTCATGGGCTCCGACATCGAGGCCACGAAGGACAGCCAGCGCTCGGACACCACGATGCTGCTGCACCTGTCGGCCGACCGGAAGCGGGCCGCGCTGGTGAGCGTCCCGCGTGACCTGATGGTCGACATCCCGGACTGCGCGCTGCCCGACGGCGAGCGCAGCGAGCCCGAGTACGCGCAGTTCAACTGGGCCTTCGAGCGGGGCGGCGCGGCCTGCGCGATCCGTACCTTCGAGGATCTGACGGGCGTCCGCGTCGACCACCACATGGTGATCGACTTCACCGGGTTCGAGAAGGTCGTGGACGCGCTCGGCGGCGTCGACGTGAAGGTGCCGCAGCGGATGCGGGTGCCCGGCGGCAAGGTCGTCCTCGACGAGGGCGAGCAGCACCTGACCGGCGAGCAGGCGCTGGTCTTCGTACGGGGCAGGACCGGGGTCGGCGACGGCAGCGACCTCCAGCGGATCGAGCGGCAGAAGGAGTTCGTGCGGCTGCTGCTCGGGCAGGTGCGCAAGGCGGGGCTGCTCGACCACAGTTCGCGGCTGTATCCGGTGCTCGACGCGGCGACGTCCTCGGTGACCGCCGACCGGGGCCTGGACTCGCTGGGCGAGCTGTACGGGCTCGCGGAGGCGGCGGGGCAGGTGCCGGCCGCGCGGACCGCGATCGTCACCGTACCGAGCGTCGAGCACCCGGACTACTGGGGCCGCTACATGCCGGTCGAGGACCAGTCCGAGGCCCTTTTCGAGGCGCTGCGGGAGGACGAGGAGCTGCCCGCGCACCTCTACAACGCCTATGACCCGGACAACGACGAACTCTGAGCCGTCAGGAAAGCAGCAGCTCAGAGGCATGATCACGCCGCATTGCGGATAAGGAGGAGATAAAAGTTGAGTGGGGTCGACTCAGGTCTGTTGACTCTGGGACGAGTGTCGTGCACTCTTGAGTCAGATCCACTCAAGTAAGCATTCTGGAGGAACTGAAATGGCACGTGCGGTCGGCATCGACCTGGGCACGACTAACTCCGTCGTCAGCGTTCTGGAAGGCGGCGAGCCCACCGTCATCACGAACGCGGAGGGCGCCAGGACCACGCCGTCCGTCGTCGCCTTCGCGAAGAACGGCGAGGTGCTGGTCGGCGAGGTCGCCAAGCGCCAGGCGGTCACGAACGTGGACCGGACCATCCGCTCCGTCAAGCGCCACATGGGCACTGACTGGAAGATCAACCTGGATGGCAAGGACTTCAACCCCCAGCAGATCAGCGCCTTCGTGCTGCAGAAGCTGAAGCGGGACGCCGAGGCGTACCTGGGCGAGAAGGTCACGGACGCGGTCATCACCGTTCCCGCGTACTTCAACGACTCCGAGCGTCAGGCGACGAAGGAGGCCGGCGAGATCGCGGGCCTGAACGTCCTGCGTATTGTCAATGAGCCGACGGCCGCCGCCCTGGCCTACGGTCTCGACAAGGACGACCAGACCATTCTCGTCTTCGACCTCGGTGGCGGCACCTTCGACGTCTCGCTCCTCGAGATCGGCGACGGCGTCGTCGAGGTGAAGGCCACGAACGGCGACAACCACCTCGGTGGTGACGACTGGGACCAGCGCGTCGTCGACTACCTGGTCAAGCAGTTCAACAACGGCCACGGCGTGGACCTCTCCAAGGACAAGATGGCGCTCCAGCGCCTGCGCGAGGCGGCCGAGAAGGCCAAGATCGAGCTGTCCTCCTCCACGGAGACCACGATCAACCTGCCCTACATCACGGCGTCCGCCGAGGGCCCGCTGCACCTGGACGAGAAGCTCACGCGCGCCCAGTTCCAGCAGCTCACGTCCGACCTGCTGGAGCGCTGCAAGACGCCGTTCCACAACGTCATCAAGGACGCGGGCATCCAGCTCTCCGAGATCGACCACGTCGTTCTCGTCGGTGGCTCGACCCGTATGCCGGCCGTCGCCGAGCTGGTCAAGGAACTGACCGCGGGCAACGAGGCCAACAAGGGCGTGAACCCGGACGAGGTCGTCGCCATCGGCGCCGCGCTCCAGGCCGGTGTCCTCAAGGGCGAGGTCAAGGACGTCCTGCTCCTCGACGTCACCCCGCTGTCGCTTGGTATCGAGACCAAGGGCGGCATCATGACGAAGCTCATCGAGCGCAACACGACCATCCCGACCAAGCGGTCGGAGATCTTCACGACGGCCGAGGACAACCAGCCGTCGGTGCAGATCCAGGTCTACCAGGGCGAGCGCGAGATCGCGGCGTACAACAAGAAGCTCGGGATGTTCGAGCTGACCGGTCTGCCGCCGGCCCCGCGCGGTGTCCCGCAGATCGAGGTCTCCTTCGACATCGACGCCAACGGCATCATGCACGTGACCGCGAAGGACCTCGGCACGGGCAAGGAGCAGAAGATGACCGTCACCGGTGGCTCCTCGCTGCCGAAGGACGAGGTCAACCGGATGCGCGAAGAGGCCGAGAAGTACGCGGAGGAGGACCACGCCCGCCGCGAGGCCGCCGAGTCGCGCAACCAGGGCGAGCAGCTCGTCTACCAGACGGAGAAGTTCCTCGCCGACAACGCCGACAAGGTCCCCGGCGATGTGAAGACCGAGGTCGAGGAAGCCGTCACCGAGCTGAAGGAGAAGCTCAAGGGCGAGGACCCGGCCGAGATCCGCACCGCCACCGAGAAGGTCGCCGCCGTCTCGCAGAAGCTGGGCCAGGCCATGTACGCCGACGCCCAGGGCGCGCAGGCCGCCGGTGGCGCCGAGGGCGCCCCGCAGGGTGACGCCAAGGCCGCCGACGACGACGTCGTGGACGCCGAGATCGTCGACGAGGACCGCAAGGACGGTGCCGCGTGACCGAGGAGACCCCGGGCTTCGACGAGAACGAGAAGCCTGACGTCCCCTCCGGCGCCACCTCCGACGACGCCGAGCCGAAGACCGCGCCCTCCGAGAAGGAGGGCGCGGCCCCGGCCGGGGACTCAGCTTCCAGCCAGCAAGCTGCCCAGGACGTCGCCCTGACGGCGCAGCTGGACCAGGTGCGCACCGCCCTCGGCGAGCGCACCACGGACCTCCAGCGCCTCCAGGCCGAGTACCAGAACTACCGTCGCCGGGTGGAGCGGGACCGCGTCACGGTCAAGGAGATCGCCGTCGCGAATCTCCTGTCCGAGCTGCTTCCCGTGCTCGACGACATCGGCCGCGCCCGTGAGCACGGCGAGCTCGTCGGCGGCTTCAAGTCCGTCGCCGAGTCGCTGGAGACGGTCGCCGCCAAGATGGGCCTTCAGCAGTTCGGCAAGGAGGGCGAGCCCTTCGACCCGACCGTGCACGAGGCCCTGATGCACAGCTACGCGCCGGACGTCACCGAGACGACCTGCGTGGCGATCCTGCAGCCGGGTTACCGGATCGGCGAGCGCACCATCCGCCCCGCGCGGGTGGCCGTCGCGGAGCCGCAGCCCGGCGCGCAGACCGTCAAGACCGAAAGCGCCGACGACGCGTCCGAGACCAAGGACGCCGAGAAGGAGACCGGTGGCCCGGAGGAGGGCTGACCACAACCCCGTGTCGACCGATGTGAGTGAGCCCGGTAAGGAGGGACGTCGAGGCCGATGAGCACGAAGGACTTCATCGAGAAGGACTACTACAAGGTCCTCGGCGTCCCCAAGGACGCCACCGACGCCGAGATCAAGAAGGCGTACCGCAAGCTCGCGCGGGAGAACCACCCCGACGCCAACAAGGGCAACCCGAAGGCGGAGGACCGCTTCAAGGAGATCTCCGAGGCGAACGACGTCCTCGGTGACCCCAAGAAGCGCAAGGAGTACGACGAGGCGCGCGCCCTGTTCGCCGGCGGCGGGTTCCGGCCCGGCGGCGCGGGCGGGGGCGGCACGTTCAACTTCGACCTCGGCGACCTCTTCGGCGGCGGGGCTCAGGGTGGTCCCGCCGGTGGCGGGGCCCAGGGCGGGTTCGGCGGAGGCATCGGCGATGTCTTCGGCGGCCTGTTCAACCGGGGCGGCGCGGGCACGGGCACCCGTACCCAGCCGCGCCGCGGCCAGGACATCGAGTCCGAGGTGACGCTCAGCTTCACCGAGGCGGTGGACGGGGCCACGGTCCCGCTGCGGATGTCCTCCCAGGCGCCCTGCAAGGCGTGTTCGGGCACCGGCGACAAGAACGGCACGCCGCGCGTGTGCCCGACCTGCGTCGGCACCGGGCAGGTCTCGCGGGGTGGCGGTGGCGGCTTCTCCCTCACCGACCCGTGCGTGGACTGCAAGGGCCGCGGCCTCATCGCCGAGACCCCCTGCGAGGTCTGCAAGGGGTCGGGCCGGGCCAAGTCCTCGCGCACGATGCAGGTCCGCATCCCCGCCGGAGTCTCCGACGGTCAGCGGATCCGCCTCCGTGGCAAGGGCGCGCCCGGCGAGCGGGGCGGTCCGGCGGGCGACCTGTACGTGGTCGTGCACGTCGACAAGCACCCGGTCTTCGACCGTAAGGGCGACAACCTCACGGTGACCGTGCCGGTCACGTTCACCGAGGCCACGCTCGGCGGCGAGGTGAAGGTGCCGACGCTCGGCGGCCCCGCCGTCACCCTGAAGCTGCCCGCGGGCACGCCGAACGGGCGGACGATGCGGGCCCGCGGCAAGGGCGCCGTACGCAAGGACGGCACCCGCGGCGACCTGCTGGTCACCGTGGAGGTCGCGGTCCCCAAGGACCTGTCCGACGACGCCCGTTCGGCCCTCGAGTCGTACCGCGAGGCGACTGAGGACACCGATGTGCGGGCAGAACTGTTCCAGGCCGCGAAGGGAGCTTGAGCCAGATGGACGGGCAGCATTCTCGACGGCGCGCGAATCCGTACGAACTGACCGACGAGACACCGGTGTACGTGATCTCGGTGGCGGCCCAACTGTCCGGCCTGCACCCTCAGACCCTGCGCCAGTACGACCGCCTCGGCCTGGTCTCCCCCGACCGCACGGCCGGGCGCGGCCGCCGCTACTCGGCCCGCGACATCGAACTGCTCCGCCAGGTGCAGGAGTTGTCGCAGACCGAGGGCATCAACCTGGCGGGCATCAAGCGCATCATCGAGCTGGAGAACCAGGTCACGGCACTCCAGTCCCGGGTGGCGGAACTCTCCGCCGCCGTGGAGGGAGCCGCCGCGGCCATGCAGCAACGTGAAGCGGCGGTGCACGCCTCGTACCGCCGCGACCTGGTCCCGTACCAGGAGGTGCAGCAGACCAGCGCGCTGGTGGTGTGGCGGCCGAAGCGGCCGCAGGACTGACCTTGTGCGTGCGAAGGGCCCCGGAGACGTGATGTCTCCGGGGCCCTTTCGCATGTCCTGCGGTACGGGGTCAGCCGCTGATCGTGAACGTCCTGCTGTTGTTCTTCAGGTTCGGGTCGAAGGCGCTGATGGTCAGCTCCGGGTCGTTGTTGCGGGTGGCCACGGTGCCGGAGGCGCCGAGGGCGTCGGCCGAGTCGATCCGCAGCTTGAAGGGGAAGACCGTACGGTCCTTCTCCCACTGGAGGATCGGCGTGCGGCACACGTAGGTCACGCCGCCCGTGTGCTCGCACATGGCGGGCTTCTTGGTGACGGTCGTCCCGGCGGGCAGGGTGACGTCCACGGTGGCGACGCTCGCGCCGGCGCCGAGGGAGGCGACCCAGGCCGGGCCCCGGTTGAGGACGCCGATCCGCGCGGTGACGGTGTCGCCGACGGCGGCTCCGGTGATGTTCGGGGCGGTGGCCCTCAGGTCCGCGGTGTTGGCGGCGGTCAGCGTCCGCGCCCGGTAGTTGTCCTCCAGGTTGAGGTCGTCAGTGTCGGCGGCCCGCAGCGACGCGGTGACCTGCTCGGGGACGAAGTCCTCCCCGCTGCCCCGGACGAACGGCCGTCCCGCGAGGGCCTGCTCGTAGGCCTCGTCGGTGTAGGTCGCCACCTGGTAGTCGAAACGCTCGTACAGCGCGGCGCCCGTGGTGCGCACGGCGGTCGCGGGCGACAGGTCGTACGTCTGGCCCGGCGCGACGGCCCGGTCCAGGACGCACACGGCGGTCGTGCCCGCCTTCTGGTCGGTGTCCGCGTACGTGCAGTTGCCGTAGCGGTGCGCCAGGTCCAGGCCGTGCGAGGCGAAGAGGGTGAGGATCGTGCGGTCGGCCGTCCGGTTCCCGGAGTTCGTCAGGCGCACCGGCTGCGCGACATCGCTGTCGATGTCGACCTTGGTGTTGAAGGGCAGCTGGTTGAGGCCCAGATCGGGGCCGTTGGCCACGGTGATGTGCGTGTCCGCCGGGTACGCCTCGAGCGTGCCGAAGCTGCTGTCGGCGCTCGCCGAGTAGTGCAGGTACGCGGACGCGTCGGCCGGGGCGTCGGCCTCGGTGCGGATGCCGAGGGTGGCGGCGGTGATCCACGGCGAGCCGTCGAGGGTGCCGAAGGAACACGTCGCCTTCAGCGAACTCCCCGCCTCCTCGGTGCAGTTGGCGGGCCAGGTCACATCCGCGATCCCGGCCAGCTCGCCCGCGTCCACGGTGAGCGTGCCGCCGGAGACGGAGTTGTTGGTGTTGTCGTGGTAGAGCTGCACGTCGACGGACTGGCTCTCGACGTTGCCGTCCTCGTCGGCCCCCGGCAGCACCAGGTCGTACGGGGCCGAGATCCACAGGGTGTCGTTCTCGGCCGGCTCGTCGGCGACGGCCGGTGCGGCCGCGGCGGCGGTGATCAGGGCGGCGGCCGCCAGGGCGGTGAACGCGGCGCGGCTGCGGCGCGGGGAGACGGCGGTGGGCTGGCGCATCGGCTCAGCGGCTCCTTGTACGGGGAACAGGGGACGGGACGTCAAGGTGACCGCCGGGACCGGGACGAGGTTGCCCTCGCCGGGCGAACTTGATCTAGGAGTTACCTGTGGGGAGCCTGTGACGGTCCGCACCCGTCGCGATGCCGCAGGATGGACCCATGACCGAGATCCGCACCCCCCGCCTCCTCCTGCGCCGCTGGCTCCCCGACGACGACCTGGTCCCGCTCTCCGAGATCCAGGCCGACCCGGCCGTGATGCAGCGCATCGGCGACGGCACCCCGCGCTCCCTCGACGAGACGGCCGAGGACATCGAGCGCTGGGAGGAGGAGTGGGACGACGAGGGCTTCGGCATCTTCGCCGTCGAACTCCTCGGCTCGGGCGAGCTGGCCGGCGCGGTGGGCCTGTACGTTCCCGAGGCGCCGCCGAAGATCGCGGACCACATCGGCATCCAGTGGCGGCTGGCCCGCCAGTTCTGGGGCCAGGGCTACGCGTCGGAGGCGGCCCAGGCGTCCCTGGAATACGCCCTCCAGGACCGTGGCATCGACCGCGTCGTGGCGGCCGCCGCCCCGGACGACGCCTCCTCGATGAAGCTCCTCCACAAGCTGGGGATGACGGCTACGGGGGAGGACGAGGGGTTGCGGCTGTACGCGATCGATCTGAGCGAGTACGAGGGGTAGGACGGCTGCTGACGCCTGTGGATCGAATATCCGCGACGGCCCGCGCTGCCGTGTGCGACAACGCGGCCCGTCTCTCTGCTACTTGCGGCGCTTCCAGAAGTTGTCCCACCACTTCACGCGGTCCGCGGAGCTGCTGGGCATGACAGCGCGGGCAAGTAGGACGAGCAGCGCGAGAGCCAGCAGAGCGCACACCGCCCACCACGGTGTTTCGGGTGGGAGGAGGCCGACCATGGACATGAATAATCTCCGGCTATCCCCATGCCTGACGCCCGTTCGCACTGCTCACAGCCTCTCCCTGGAGGCGTGCGGTACGAACGTTCAGGCAGCTTTTGGGTGGAGGGAGATCAAGTATTGGGGTGCCCGAGGGACGCACGTGCCGCGAAGCCGGGCTACGGCGCAGGGAGCCGTGGGTGTGGGAGCGGGGGGTGGCCGGGGCAGTTGCAGCCGCAGGGCGTGGAGCAGTTGTTGAAGCAGCCGCGCCAGAGCCTCGAAGAAGAGACAGAGAGGACGTTTTCCTCCGCCTCTGCGTGCGCGTCGGTTCCGGCGGAGCAGGTGCTTCAGGAGAGCTTGGACGACCTCTTCTGCTGTCCGCCTCAGTTTCGAACCGATGTCCTGCATCTGACGAAAGAGCTGCTGAATCCCCAGGAACACCTCTTCCATCGCGGCCCAGTCGACGGTGAGGTGCTCAACGAACGCGTCGGGGTCACCTTCGTGGGGCGATGGCGATGAGGACACGGGTGCAGCCTACGGTCTGGATCCTTGCTTCGTGACCGAATGCCGAAGGGACGGGCCGAGCGGGCAAGCCCTCAGCTCCTGATGGCATACGCGACGAACCCGGCCCAGGCCGCGGGGGGCACCGTGAGGTGCGGGCCGGTGGGGTTCTTGGAGTCGCGGATGTGGGTGGTGCCGGGGGTGTGGGCGATCTCTACGCAATCCGGGTTGCTGCTGTCGCTGCTGTAGCTGCTCTTGAACCAGGCCAGTTCGGACGCGTTCATGTTTCTCCCAGCACTTGCTCGATGAAGGCCAGAGACTCCTCTGGGGAGAGGGCCTGGGCCCGGATGATGCCACACCGTAGTTCGATGACGCGGACCTGCTTCGGGTCGGATACGGGGCGGCTGGCGAAGTCGTCCTCGCAGCGTCCGATGGCTGTCCCGTCCTTGAACTTCAGCACCTCCATCTTGCCGAGCATTCCGGCGTGGCCTTCGCGTGCCGTCGGCATCACCTGGATGTCCACGTGGGGCAACGTGCCCAGTTCCAGTAGACGTTCGAGCTGGCGCCGCAACACCATCTTCCCTCCGACAGGCCGCTGGAGCGTTACCTCTTCCTGAACGAAACTGAGGGTTGGTGCGGGGGCACGATCAAAGATCGACTGCCTGGCCGTGCGCCCGGCCACCGCTCGCTCGATTCGCTCCGCAGGAAGGGCGGGGCGCCAGGTCGAGAAGAGCGCTTGAGCGTACTCGCCGGTCTGCAGCAGCCCGTGCAGGTTGTGGTTCCCGTACGCCGTAAGCTCCACGGCCCTCGACTCCGCTTCGGCGATGTCGCGCACCTTCTTCGGATACCGGAGCTTGGCGGCATCCTCCTTCAGCTCCTTGATGCGCCCGCCCGCGTTCAGGGCCTCGTCGGCCCTGTCGAGGTACTCGGGGCGCGGGATCCGGGTCCCGCTCTCGACCTTGTAGACGGTCCCCTCGCCGTACCCGAGGGCGGTACCGAGTTCTGAGGCCCGGAGCCCGACCGACTCCCGCCACCCCTTCAACTGGCGCCCGATCAGAGCCAGTACAGCCGCCCCCTCCTCATCCCCGGGTTCCAGCTCCCAGCCGTCACCATCAGCCATCCCGCACACCTCCAGACCACCGAACTCCCCGACGTCAACGGCCGTACCCCACGCCAGTGTTGGACAGCCTGTACAGCCCTGGACAAAAGCTGGACAGTCACCGTACGTAGCGGCCATGTCGCGGGTCAGAGTAGGCAGCCGCGGCCACGCTGAGTGACATGAACGAGAAATTCACGGTGCTGCTGTCACCCACGCCCCGCGCGGCCCGCCTCGCGCGCCTGCTGACCGCCGAACACCTGCGCATCTGGGGACACCCGTGCCTACTGGACCCGGCGGAGCACATCGTGGCGGAGTTGGCCGCGAACGCCGTCACGCACGCCCGCGTCCCCGGCAGGGACTTCCGCCTCGGGCTCTACGTCACTGAGGGCGCCGTCAGGATCGAGGTGACCGACACGCGAGGCGACCGCATGCCTCAAGTCTGTTGCGGTGAGGGCGAATCGGGGCGCGGGCTGATCCTCGTAGAAGCACTCGCCGACCGCTGGGGCGTCGACGAGGGACCGGCCCCGCGCAAGACGGTCCGGGCCGAGCTGGACCTCGTACGACCGGCGCCCGGAAACCCGAACTCCGGTGCCCCCGACGCCAACCCCAAAGACACATCACTCAGGGGAAAGGAACCGGACCAAGCCCACCCCGCCCTCCGCGCCGGAGGCGTTCACTCTCACCGGTGAACATCGCCAACTCGGCTGGCAATTGCCCCGGTTGCCTGGCTTACGCTCAGCGCCACACAGCAGAACAACCGCAGACATACGTCGGCCCCCGGCCGGGACTAGCGATCCCGATCGAGGGCCTGACCATCAAGGAAGAAAGCACCTTCCCAATGGATACCCAGAACCCTAGCGCGCCCTCGCGCGCCCCGGGCCGGATCCCGGCGGATGTCCCCCGTGCGGGGATCGTCCACGAACATGTGCGACACGAATCGCACTTCACGGTCGTCGGCAACCACCTCGCCCAGCACCGCGAGCTGTCCGGCCTCGCCATCGGTCTCGGCGTCCACATCCAGTCACTCCCGGCGGGAGCGCGGGTCGACGTCAGGACGCTCGCCGCCCGCTTCCCGGAGGGCACCACCCGGATCGCCGCCGCCCTGCGCGAACTGGAAGCCCACGGTTACCTGCGCCGGGAACGGCACCGCACTCCCGACGGCCGGGTCCGTACGCGGACGGTGTCCTGCAACCGGCCGGGCGCCACCCCGCACCCGGAGCCGACTCGGCCCCGGCGGAAACCCAGAACGGCCAAGCCGCTCACCGTCCCCCACCCCGAACACCGGCCGAGCCCCACCACCCTCCAGGCCGCGACGGACCTCCTCGCCGGCCTGCACCGCGCCGACGCCCGCCTGACCCTGTCGCGGCGCGACACCGAACGCCTCGCCCCCGGCGTCGTCGCCTGGCTCGAACGGGACCTCACGCCCGCCGCCGTCCGCCACGCCCTGACCCGCGACCTCCCCGAGGGCAGGCCGATCCGCAGCCCGGCAGCCCTCCTCGCCCACCGCCTGACGGCGAACCTCCCGCCGAGGCCACCCGCGTTCAGAACCCCAGCGCCCCCGGCCCCCGTACGCCACCCCCTCCACAACTGCGATACCTGCGACCGCGCCTACCGGGGGCCGGAGGCGGGGCACTGCCCGGGGTGCCGAACCGCGCCGCGCTGATCGCGTCGTGCTTGTGCCGTCTGTACACCGAGCCCACACTGGAAAGGAGGTGCGCCACGATGACCGCTCTTGCACATGAGAGGCCCGAGACCATGCCGGACACCGGGATCGAGCACGCGGTGAACGACGCCGACGCGTCGGAGCTCGACAAGACCTTGTGGCAGGCATGGAAGGCCATGGAACTCCCCGAGGGCTATCACGCCGAGATCATCGAGGGAGCCATCGACGTGTCGCCCACCGGACGCGTGACCCACGCCCAGGCCGCCAACCGTGTGCGACGGGCCTTGGACAGGTATCTGGCGGGCGGCGACCACGCCGCGCATCAGGACACGAACGTGATCCACCGGCTCAAGTCCTGGATTCCCGATGCCTTCGTGGGGCCGGAGGACCTGGAGCTGTACGCGGACGAGGACGGTCTCGGGGTGAAGGCCGAGGCCGTGTCGCTGGTCGTGGAGGTCGTGTCTCCGGGCAAGCACAACCAGGACCGGGACCGGACACGCAAGCGCCGTGAGTACGCCCGCGCGGGGATCGCCGTGTACGTGCTCATCGACGATTACGACGACGGAGGAACGGTCACCGTTCTGTCGGATCCCCGCAGGGATCGGGCCGACTGGGCGGTGGTGCACCGCGCCCCCTACGGCAGCGAGGTCACCGTCCCCGAGGGCCCGGCCAAGGGCTTCGTCATCGACCGGGCGATCACCGGGCCGCGCCGCACCTGACCGCCCGCGTCCGCCCTTACCTGTCACGTAATCGACCGCCCCCGCCCCACCCGGCACCCTGAAGTCACCGGAACCCGGGCGGCGCACTCCGTCCGGGCTCCGGGGCCACGAGTTCAGACGTACGTGACTTCAGGAGGCACCCGCGATGACTGCCGACACGATCAGCTACGACACCGCCGTCGCCCGCTACTTCGACGCCTGGAACGCCCGTACCCCCGAAGACCGCGCCAAGGCCGTCGCCGTCGCCTGGGCCGAGGACGGTACTTATACCGACCCGCTCGCCGACGTCACCGGGCACGACGGGATCGGTGCCGTCATCGGGGCCGCGCACGAGCAGTTCCCCGGGTTCTTCTTCCGGGCGCTCGGGGGTGTCGACGGGCACCACCGGCTGGTGCGGTTCGGGTGGGAGCTGGTGTCGGAGGAGGACGGCAGCGCGCCCGTCGCCGGGTTCGATGTCGTCGAGCTGGACGAGGACGGACGGATCCGCGCCGTTCATGGATTCCTGGACCGGGTGCCTGCCTGAGAGACGCCCGAGGACGTGGCGGAAAAGTGAGCATCCTGTGAACACGGAACGGATGTCCAGTATTCGCCCCTTGGGGGGACTTCCGACTTCATGTGGGGAAGTAACGGACGCGGTTTCGTTGCGGTATTGGTTCACCTCTTGACGCTGAATGTGCCGCCGAGTTGGCTTCGAGCCACCTCGGCCGCACCGTCGCGGCCACGTCAGGGAGGTATCCGTAATGAACACGCGAATGCGATGTGCCACGACAGCGGGCGCCGCATCCGTCCTGCTGGTCTCGCTCACGGCCTGCGGTGGTGTGCTGCCCGGGGGGAGCAGCGACAGCAGCGCTCCCGTGCGCAAGGGCAACGATGTCAAGATAGGTCTGCTCCTTCCGGAGAAGGAGGCCGCTCGCTACGAGAAGTTCGACCGGCCGATCATCGAGAAGCAGATATCCGAACTCACGGACGGCAAGGGCAAGTTCGTATACGCCAACGCCGACCAGGACGCCGATCTTCAGAACCAGCAGCTTCAGAAGATGATCGACGAGAAGGTCGACACGGTGATCGTCGACTCCGTGGACGCGCACACGATCCGCGCTTCGGTGCAGAAGGCGAAGGACGCGGGCATCCACGTCATCGCCTACGACCGCCTCGCCGAGGGCCCGGTCGACGCGTACGTCGGCTTCGACAACGAGCTGGTCGGCCAGACCCAGGGCAAGGAACTCGTCGCCGCCGTCGGCACGGACGGGGACAAGAAGGCCAACGTTGTCATGATCAACGGCTCGCCGACCGACCCGAACGCCGCGGACTTCAAGAAGGCCGCGCGCGAGGAGCTGGGGAACTCGGTGACGGTCGCGAAGTCGTACGACACCGTGGCCTGGAAGCCGCAGAACGCCAAGGCCAACATGGAGCAGGCCATCGCCGCGCTCGGCGCCTCGAACATCGCGGGCGTCTACTCGGCGAACGACGGCATGGCGGCCGGTGTGATCGCGGCACTGAAGGGTGCCGGTGTCACCAAGATGCCGCCCATCACGGGCCAGGACGCCGAACTCGCCGCCGTCCGCCGCATCCTCACCGGCGACCAGTACATGAGCGTCTACAAGCCCTACCCGGACGAGGCCGCGACCGCCGCCGAGATGGCGGTCCGCATCGCCCAGGGCCGCGACATCGAGTTCGAGGCCCTGGCCACCAGCCGCACCGACAGCCCGACCGACAAGCAGATCCACACGGCGAGCATCAGCGTCGTGGCGCTGAAGCGGTCCAACATCGAGCAGACGGTGGTCAAGGACAAGATCTACACGGTCAAGCAGATCTGTTCGGGCGGGTACGCGACCGCCTGCGCCGAGGCCGGCCTGAAGTGACCGGTGCGACGGGGCGGACGGGCGGGGTGCCTCACGTCTCCTGGTCCAGGATGCCCGACCGGCCGATGAGATAGCCCAGTTGGGCCCTGCTGTCACTGCCGAGGGTCGCGGCGAGCTTGGCGATGTGGACCCGCACGGTGCGGATGTTCACGCCGAGGCGCTCGGCGATGACCGCGTCCGTGTGGCCCTCGGTGAGCAGGGTCGCGATGGTGCGCTGCCGGGTGGTGACACCGCCCGGCGACGGCTCCTCGCCCAGATCGAGCGGGAACATGGGGGTGGCGAGCCGCCACAACCGCTCGAAGGTGGTGGCGAGATAGCTGATCAGGGCCGGGTGCCGGATCTCCAGCGCGACCGTGCGGTCCGGGTTCGCCGGGATGAAGGCCACGGTCCGGTCGAGCATGACGAGCCGCTCGGTCACCTCGTCGAGGGTGCGCACCTGGACGTCCCCGGTCAGTCCCTCGTAATGGGCGAGGACGGCCGGGGAGTGGCGCGAGGCGTGCTGGTACAGCGTGCGCATACGGCCGCCGCGGCTGAGCAGTTCCTGCTCGCGCGGCAGGCTCGTCGCGAGGACGGACGCGGGACGGGCCGGTCCGGGCTGGATGGTCAGCAGCTCGCTCGACGACTCGTCGGTGGCCTCCGCGATCGCGTCGTTGATGCGCCGCAGGCCGAGCAGCACGCCGATCAGCGGGGCGTTGGGCACCGCGGCCCGCTCCGCGTCGAGCGCCATCAGCGACGCGAACGTCTCGGCGAGCTTCGCCTCCTGGCTGCGCCGCTGCACGATGTCCTGCTCGATCGCCTTCAGCAGCCCCGGCAGCGCGATCGCCGGCGGGACGGGCCGCAGCCACTGCGGGTCCTCGGCGTCCGTGTGGAGCAGCCCGTACGCCTCCAGACAGGGGGTCGGGGAGGTCTCCTGGCGCAGCACGCGGCCTTCGCGCAGGGTGCGGGTGTACAGACTCATCCCGGCTTCGCACAGTTCGCCGACGCCGTGGGGGTGGCCCTGCGCGGTCACGAATGACTCTCTCTGTTCGGGTCGGGCGTATCTGTCTCCAGAAGTCCCGAGCGGGCGATGAGGTAGCCGAGCTGGGCCCGGCTGCCGCTGCCCAGGGCCGCCGCCAGCTTGGCTATGTGCGCACGGCACGTACGGACGTTCATCCCCAGGCGGCGGGCGATCGCCTCGTCGACATGGCCGTCGACGAGGAGCTTGGCGATCGAGCGCTGCACTCCGGTGATGCCGTCGGTGGGCGGCGCGTAGGGCGCTTCCTCCAGGAGGGGCACGGCACGCCCCCACAACTGCTCGAAGACCGTGGTCAGATACTCGACCAGGCCGGGATGGCGCAGTTCCAGGGCGACTTCGGTGTCTCCCCGGGTGGGGATGAAGGCCACCGTACGGTCGAAGATCATGAGTCGCTCGATGAGTTCCTCAAGAGTCCTGATCTCGACGTTTCCGCGCGCCATGTGCTCGGCATAGACCAGCGTGCCCTGGCTGTGGCGGGCGGTGTGCTGGTAAAGGGTGCGCATCGTGATGCCGCGCTCTATGACGTCCTGGCCGCGCTCCAGGGCCTCGGTCAGCGAGTGTTCGCTGCGGCCGCCGCCCGGCTGGACGGTGAGGATCTCGGAGGTGCACTCCGCTATGGCCAGCTCGATCGCCGAGTTGATCCGGTTGATGCCTTCGAGCACGGTGATCGCGTGGGTTGTCGCCGGATCCTGTGCGCTGATCGCCATGAAAGGTTCGAAATAGTTGGCGAGGTCGACGGCGAGGCTCCGGCGCTCCTGTATCTCGCGCTCGATGGGGTGCAGCCGCTGGGCCAGCGCCGCCGCGGGAGGCACCGGCCGCAGCCAGTTGGCGTCGTCCGGGTCCGGGTGGAGCAGGGCGAAGTCCAGCAGACATGGCGCGGGCACCACTTCGGTGCGCGCGATACGCCCGGAGTGCAGGGCATGGGCGTACAACCGCCTGCCCTCGTCACACAATTCGGCCGCAGCATGGGGATGTGTCCCATGTGGCTGTTTTGCTATCACTTGCTCACCCCCCAGGGTCCTGAACGTGCAGGAACATGATGCATCGATCCTGTGGTGTTTGCGTGGCCGAATGAGCCATCGTCTTGGGGAGCCGGGGGAGAGTAGCCATGGAAGTGAGGACGAAGCCCACTATGCGCAAGGAAATGCTTCGCTCGATACTGGTGGGTGCCTTCTCCGCCGGGCTGGCCTTCGGCGCTGCCGGCGCCCTGGATCTGTCGTGGAGTTCGGCGCCTGCCGGTTCGGGCACCTCGGTGTCGCAGGCCGTGGCGCCGCCGGACCTGTCGTGGAGCAAGGCGCCCGCCGGCGCGACGACGGTGCGGCCCGCGGATCTGTCGTGGAGCACGGCACCCGCCGATTCGGTCGTGCGGCTCGTGGACCTGTCGTGGAGCTCGGCCCCGGCCGGCGCGACGCAGGCCCGGCCCGCGGACCTGTCGTGGAGCAGGGCAACCGCCGGTACGGCGGCGGTTCGGCCCGCCGACCTGTCGTGGAGCACGGCGCCCGCCGGCTCGGCGACGGTGACGCAGGCCGTGGCACCCCCCGACCTGTCCTGGAGCACCGCCCCCGTGGACGGTGCTGCATGATCACCCCACCGGACGACAGAACCCTGCGCCGCGAGATGGCGATCGCCTACCGCTCCGGTTGGCACACCATCGACCTCGTGACGGCTATCCCGAACGCCGGTGACTCCCTCATGGTCACCCTGTTCGGAGAGCCGATCGTCGTGGTGCGGGAGGATGACGACGACATCCGGGCCTTCCGGTGTCTGCGTCGGCCGCGCGGCGCCCCACAGCCGGTGCGGTCGGTCGTCCGGTACGGGATGATCTTCGTGAATCTGGACCAGCGTGACCATCAGCTGGTCGGCGAGGCAGGACCCGAGGCCTCGCAGGCGCCCCGAGAGGCGTCCCCTCGCACCACAGCCACCCCCCCGCAGTGCCTGACGCGATGCCCCCGTCGTTGTAGATCGCGCAGGTGCTTCCCCCCGCAGCGGCGTCACCGTGGACCTGAAACACGGTGGCGCCGCTGCAGTTTTGCGTGCGGCCGCAGTCGCCGGTGCCGCTACCCGGCGTCCGGCTCCGGGTCGAAGACGGCGTTCCCCATCGCGCGGGTCACCGCGATCTCGATGACCACCCGCTCCGGATTGGGCCGGGGCGCCTTGTAGCGCTCCGTGTAGCGGCGCTCGGCGTCGGCCACGCTCTCCGGATCCGTGCGCACGGTGGCCCGCCCCTCCAGCGTGGCCCAGCGCCGCCCGTCGACCTGGCAGACCGCGACCGGCCCCGGCCCGTCGAGCAGGTGCGCGGCCTTGCGGGTCCCCTTCCCGGTGATCACCCGGGCCACCCGCGCCTCGGCGTCGTAGGTCACGCCGACCGGGACGACGTGCGGTGTGCCGTCGCCGCGCAGGGTCGTCAGGGTGCACAGATGCCGTTCTCGCCAGAAGCTGAGAAAGGCGTCGGGAGGGTTGTCGAGGTCGATCCGCTTGGCCATGCCCCGGAACCTACCGTGAACCCGCCGGGCGGCCTTCCGGCTCCGAGGTTGAGTGGAATAGACTCAACTTTGTCTACGTTGGTGGAGTCAGAGCTAGTACCCGTATCCGCAGTACCAAGGACGTGGAGGAGAACAGGCACGTGGACGCCGAGCTGACGAACCGGAGCCGCGACGCGATCAACGCGGCGAGCAGCCGGGCCGTGTCCGGGGGGCACCCGGATCTGACCCCGGCCCATCTGCTGCTTTCGTTGCTGGAGGGGCAGGACAACGAGAACATCGTCGACTTGCTGGCCGCCGTCGAGGCGGACCAGGCGCAGGTCAGGGCGGGCGCGGAGCGCGTACTGGCGTCGCTGCCCAGCGTGACCGGGTCGACGGTCCCGCCGCCGCAGCCCAGCCGCGACCTGCTCGCGGTGATCGCCGACGCCGACGAGCGGGCCAAGGAGCTGGGCGACGAGTTCCTCTCCACCGAGCACCTGCTGATCGCCCTCGCCGCCAAGGGCGGCGCCGCAGGTCAGGTGCTGACCGAGAATGGGGCCAGTGCGAAGAAGCTGGCCGAGGCCTTCGCGAAGAGCAGGGGAGGGCGCCGGGTGACGACACCCGACCCCGAGGGGTCCTACAAGGCGCTGGAGAAGTTCGGTACGGACTTCACCGAGGCCGCCCGCGAGGGCAAGCTGGACCCCGTCATCGGGCGTGACCAGGAGATTCGCCGGGTGGTCCAGGTACTGTCCCGCCGCACCAAGAACAACCCCGTGCTCATCGGCGAGCCCGGCGTCGGCAAGACCGCCGTCGTCGAGGGCCTCGCCCAGCGCATCGTGAAGGGCGACGTCCCGGAGTCCCTGAAGGACAAGCGGCTCGTCTCGCTCGACCTCGGTGCAATGGTTGCGGGTGCGAAGTACCGGGGTGAATTCGAGGAGCGTCTGAAGACCGTTCTCTCCGAGATCAAGGAGAGCGACGGTCAGGTCATCACGTTCATCGACGAGCTGCACACCGTCGTGGGCGCGGGCGCCGGCGGCGACTCCGCGATGGACGCGGGGAACATGCTGAAGCCGATGCTCGCCCGCGGTGAGCTGCGCATGGTCGGCGCCACGACGCTCGACGAGTACCGCGAGCGCATCGAGAAGGACCCGGCGCTGGAGCGCCGCTTCCAGCAGGTGCTGGTCGCCGAGCCGTCCGTCGAGGACTCCATCGCGATCCTGCGCGGGCTCAAGGGCCGCTACGAGGCCCACCACAAGGTCCAGATCGCGGACAGCGCCCTCGTGGCCGCCGCCACCCTCTCCGACCGCTACATCACCTCCCGCTTCCTGCCGGACAAGGCCATCGACCTCGTCGACGAGGCGGCCTCCCGGCTCCGCATGGAGATCGACTCGTCCCCGGTCGAGATCGACGAGCTCCAGCGCTCCGTCGACCGGCTGAAGATGGAGGAGATGGCGATCGGCAAGGAGACCGATCCGGCCAGCAGGCAGCGCCTCGAGAAGCTGCGCCGCGACCTCGCCGACAAGGAGGAGGAGCTGCGCGGACTCACCGCCCGCTGGGAGAAGGAGAAGCAGTCCCTCAACCGCGTCGGTGAGCTGAAGGAGAAGCTCGACGAACTGCGCGGACAGGCCGAGCGGGCCCAGCGCGACGGCGACTTCGACACCGCGTCCAAGCTGCTGTACGGCGAGATCCCCACCCTGGAGAGGGACTTGGAGGAAGCCTCCGAGGCCGAGGAGGAGGTCGCCCGGGACACCATGGTGAAGGAGGAGGTCGGCTCCGACGACATCGCGGACGTCGTCGCCTCCTGGACGGGCATCCCGGCCGGACGCCTGCTGGAGGGCGAGACGCAGAAGCTGCTGCGCATGGAGGACGAGCTCGGCAAGCGCCTCATCGGCCAGTCCGAGGCCGTCCGCGCCGTGTCCGACGCCGTCCGCCGCACCCGCGCGGGCATCGCCGACCCCGACCGCCCCACCGGCTCCTTCCTGTTCCTCGGCCCGACGGGCGTGGGCAAGACGGAACTGGCCAAGGCGCTCGCCGACTTCCTCTTCGACGACGAGCGGGCCATGATCCGCATCGACATGAGCGAGTACAGCGAGAAGCACTCGGTGGCCCGGCTCGTCGGGGCGCCCCCCGGCTACGTCGGCTACGAGGAAGGCGGCCAGCTCACCGAGTCGGTGCGCCGGCGCCCGTACTCGGTCGTGCTCCTCGACGAGGTCGAGAAGGCGCACCCGGAGGTCTTCGACATCCTGCTCCAGGTGCTCGACGACGGCCGGCTCACCGACGGCCAGGGCCGCACGGTCGACTTCCGGAACACGATCCTGATCCTCACGTCGAACCTGGGCAGCCAGTTCCTGATCGACCCGATGACCTCGGCCGACGAGAAGAAGCAGCAGGTCCTGGATGTCGTCAGGGCCTCTTTCAAGCCGGAGTTCCTGAACCGGCTCGACGACCTCGTCGTCTTCTCCGCCCTGGACAAGGACGAGCTGCGCCGCATCGCCGGCCTCCAGCTGGACCGCCTCGCCAAGCGCCTGGCGGACCGCCGCCTGACGCTCGACGTCACGGACGCCGCCCTGACCTGGCTCGCGGACGAGGGCAACGACCCGGCCTACGGCGCCCGCCCACTGCGCCGCCTGGTCCAGACGGCCATCGGCGACCGCCTGGCCAAGGAGATCCTGTCCGGCGAGATCACGGACGGGGACACGGTCCGGGTGGACGTGTTCGGGGACGGGCTGATCGTGGGGGCGGAGGCGGCTTCGGGGAAGACGCTGTAGCGGAGAGCGGCCCCGCGCCCCCAGGGGCGCGGGGCCGTGCCGATCGGCGGCTGCGCCGCGGGCGGCCCCACCGGCTCGCAGCCGGGAGCGAACAGAACCGGGCACACGGGGTCCCGGGCTTGCCCCCGAGGGCCCCTCCTGGGAGAGGATGGCCGCATCCGTACGAAGGGAACAAGCGCGTGAGCATCGACCCGTCCTCGATTCCGAATTTCGGGGGACAGCCTCAGCAGCAGGGGGCGGGACCGGCGGGCCCCGTCATTCCTGACCAGGACCTGGTCAAGCAGCTGCTCGACCAGATGGAGCTCAAGCACGTCGTCGACGACGAGGGTGACCTCGCGGCGCCGTGGGAGGAGTTCCGCACGTACTTCATGTTCCGCGGCGAGGGCGACCAGCAGGTCTTCTCGGTGCGGACGTTCTACGACCGGCCGCACGCCATCGAGGTGAAGCCGCGGCTCCTGGAGTCGATCGACGACTGGAACCGCCGGACCCTGTGGCCCAAGGTCTACAGCCACACCCACGACGACGGCACGGTCCGCCTCATCGGTGAGGCCCAGATGCTGATCGGCACCGGTGTCTCCCTGGAGCACTTCGTGTCGTCGACCGTCAGCTGGGTGCGCGCCGCGATCGAGTTCGACCGCTGGCTGGTGGAGGAGCTCGGCCTGGAGGCGGACGTCGACTCGGCCGTGGACGACGAGAAGCCCGGCGACGACGCCGAATAGAGCACCGCCCGGCTACAGCGGTCTGTGGGCGTAGACCAGCAGATACGTTCCGTACGCCACCGAGAGCCCGGCCAGCGCACCCACCACCAGGAGGGCCTGCGCGGGCCGGGTTCTCGCCGTCCTGGCCAGGGCGCACGCCAGCGGCAGCAGCAGCGGGAACGCGGGCAGCAGGAAGCGCGGCTTGGACTCGAAGAAACCGGAGCCGCAGACCGCGATCGACAGCAGGACGCCGCTGTAGACGAGCAGCGGCAGCGGCGCCCGGTCCAGGAGCAGCAGCGCGAACAGCAGCACGCCCGCCGCCACGATCACCAGCGCCATGGGGAAGACGAAGTGATCCCCGCGCAGCAGCATCCGCCGGGCGAACCGCGCCGACCCGATCCCCAGGTCGAACGTCGACCCCCACGCTCGCTGCACCGCGAAGTACCCGCCGAGCAGATCGCCCTCCCGCCGTCCCACCCACAGGACGTACGCGGCCCAGCCGGCCGGGGCGAGCAGCGCGCCCGTCCACAGCCTGTGGGGAACGCGGCCGCGGCGCCGGACCAGTTCCCAGGCGGCGGTGGCGAGGACGGCGGCGGCCACCGCGAAACCGTTCGGCCGGGCCAGGCCCGCGAGCGCGGCCAGGGCGCCCGCCCAGATCCAGCGGCCGGTCAGCACCGCGTACAGCGACCAGGCGGCCAGCGCCGTGAGCACCGGTTCCGTGTAGCCCATGGACAGCACCACCGAGTGCGGCAGCACGCCCCACAGCACGACGAGCAGCGTCGCCGCGGTCGGGCCGTGCAGCCGCAGCCCGATGCGGTGGATGCCGAGCGCGGCGGTGGCCGTCGCGGCCCAGGCGATCAGCAGGCCGCAGGCGCCGGCGTCGAGCATCGGCAGCAGGGTGTGCGCGGCGCGGATCAGGGCCGGGTACAGCGGGAAGAAGGCGAGGTCCTGGTAGAGGAGGCCGGGGCCGGGGTGGAGGGTGCGGGCGCCGTAGCCGTTCGCGGCGATGCCGAGGTACCAGATCGAGTCCCAGGAGCGGCCGAGCAGCGCCCAGGATTTCTCGCCGGTGAACGCGAGGGCGGCCATGCCGGTCAGGCGGACGGCGGCGAACAGGGCCAGGGCCCGCAGCGCCGTGTCCGTCGTGCGGGGCCGGGCGATGGTGGCTGAGGGGGCGTCAAGTAGGGCGGTGGTGCTCGGCTCGGTCACATCCGAACCCTGCGATGCGGGTGGCGCCGGCGCGAGTCGGGGTGCGCCGACCGGGTTCGTCTTTCTGGCGCGCCACCGTCGTGGCCGGTCGCGCAGTTCCCCGCGCCCCTGGGACGAGCTTCAGAGTGCCTTGAGGCGGCCCACGGCGTCCGTCAGGACGGATTCCCGCTTGCAGAAGGCGAAACGGACGAAGGGGGCCCCGGCCTCCCGGTCGTCGTAGAACACGGCGTTCGGAATGGCGACGACCCCGCAGCGCTCGGGCAGCGCCCGGCAGAACGCGAAACCGTCGTCGAACCCGAGCGGCCGGATGTCGGTCGTCACGAAGTACGTGCCCTGCGGCCGGAACACCCCGAACCCCGCGTCGGCGAGCCCCGCCGTCAGCAGATCCCGCTTGGCGGTCATCTCGGCGCGGAAGTCCGAGAAGTAGGAGTCGGGCAGGGCGAGGGCCTCGGCGACCGCGTACTGGAACGGTCCGGCCGAGACGTAGGTGAGGAACTGCTTGGCGGAGCGCACGGCCGTGACCAGCTCCGGCGACGAGGTCACCCAGCCGACCTTCCACCCGGTGAAGGAGAACGTCTTGCCCGCCGACCCGATCGTCACGGTCCGCTCCCGCATCCCGGGCAGCGTGGCGAGCGGCACGTGTTCGGCGTCGTCGTAGGTCAGGTGCTCGTAGACCTCGTCGGTGACGACGAGCAGGTCCCGCTCGACGGCCAGTTCGGCGATGGCGGTCAGTTCGGCGCGGGTGAGGACGGTGCCGGTGGGGTTGTGCGGGGTGTTGACGAGGAGCAGCCGGGTGCGCGGGGTGACGGCGGCCCGCAGCTCGTCGAGGTCGAGGCGGAACGCCCCGGAGTCCGGGCGCAGGGTGACCGGCACGCGCGTACCGCCCGCGAGCGCGATGCTCGCCGCGTACGAGTCGTAGTACGGCTCGAAGGCGATCACCTCGTCACCGGGCTCGACCAGGGCGAGCAGCGAGGCGGCGATGGCCTCGGTCGCGCCCGCGGTGACCAGCACCTCGCGGTCGGCGTCCAGCTCGATGCCGTACCGGCGCTTCTGGTGATCCACGATGGCGCCACGCAGCTCGGGGACGCCCGGCCCCGGCGGGTACTGGTTCCCGCGCCCGTCCCGCAGCGCCCGCACCGCGGCCTCCCGCACCTGCTCGGGCCCGTCGGTGTCGGGGAACCCCTGCCCGAGATTGACGGCACCGGTGGAGACGGCCAGCGCGGACATCTCCGCGAAGATCGTGGTCCCGAACTCGGCGAGACGGCGGTTGAGGAGGGGGCGGGTGCGGGAGGTCATGGGCGTCATCCTGCGCCGGGGGGCGGACGTTCATCAACTCGCGCTCTCCGGCGGGCGGCCTCGAGATGCGCGGCGCCCGCTCGATGTGCCGGCGCCTAGTATCCGCCGGGACCGGGGACCACCGCAGCGACGAGGGGTATTTCGTGGATGAAGCGTCGTACGTCCGCTTCCAGGGCACCGAACGGCACGAGCGCGGGCACTTCCCCGGGGTGTTCGTGCTGGCGAACGAGCTGGCCGCGCAGGGCAGGCTGACGGACGAGCAGTACCGGTTCTGGAGGGCCTCCAACGACTGGTACGACGCCAACTATCCGAACCCGACACACGTAGACCCGCGGGTCTACGACCGTGAGCTCCACCCCGGCGCCGTCGCCTGGTTCAAGAAGTCCGCCGACGACCTCATCGGGCGCGTGGCCGGATATCTGGAACTCCTCGCCGCGCACGGGGTGGAGTGCCGTCGGCTGGAGTCCGCGGACCCCGGCAGGGTCGTCTACGAGGACGCGTACCAGATCGTGGTCATGCCCTCGGAGGAGCCCGGGCACCGTCCGCCCGGCTAGATCGCGGGACTCCGTGTGGCCGGAAACCTCTGGAGTTGCTCAACTCTGCTTTGGCCGCGTTCGGGCAGGGGCATCCCCCTTGCACGCCCGCACGGGGCGCCCCTCGGGGGATTCGGGGGAAGGGAAAGGAGGGCCGGTGATGGGAGCAGTTTTCGTCGGGGTCTTCGTGGTGCTGGTCGTCGCCATCGTGGTCGCAACGGCCAGGGCGGGCGGCAGTGGCCGTGCGCCCAGTACGTCGTTGAGGAAGAAGAAGTCGCGTTCGCGGGGTGCGAGCAGCAGTTGGTGGGCCGGGGGCGGGGCCGCGAGCTCCGGCGGGGCGTCGTGCTCCTCCGGGTCGTCCGGTCATCACGGGCACTCCTGCGGGGGCGGTCACTCGTGCGGCGGCGGGGGCAGCTCCTGCGGGGGCGGCTCGTCGTGCGGCGGCGGTGGAGGGTGCGGCGGCGGCAGCTGACGTCGCGCCCACGGGAGGTGTGCGGCCCGCGTAGAGGCGACTGACACGGGGCAGTCGGTCCACGCGGGCCGTTCGCGTGCCCGGGCCGGCGGGAGGCCGAATGATGTCCGTACATGTGTCCAGAAAAGACCCGAAGGGTGTGCGCCCGGCGCATTCGGATGCCCGCGGAGGTTGAACAGTTGAGCTGTGCAGCGCTCGGGGGGATGGAAACCCCGTCAAGTTGGGTAAAAACGCTGTGACGGCGTCATCGCCCATGATTCCCTTTTAACCGTCAACTCAGCCCTCGTACCGCGTATTCACAGCGCTCGCGTGGGCACGAGCCGGTCCCTTTGCCCAAGCCGGCCCCACCTCCCTTTGCGTGCTAGCGGAGCCGACCCATGCTCACGACCCTGAACACCGCCTACACCGACACCAGCGCGGACGACCTGGCCTGGACCCTGGGCCGTGAGCCGCTTCCCGCGCTCGCCACCCTCGACCTGCAACTTTCCGGAGCCACGCTCCAGTTGAGGCTGCTCGGCGCCTCCCACCAGGTGCTCCTGGAGGAGGAGAACGGCAGCTGCTCGGAGACCGTGGCCTGTATCCCGGGCAGCAGCACCCCGCTGCCGCTCGGTGTCGCCGAGCGCGTCGGCGACTGGGAGTACGAGTTCGCGGCCCGGGTCGAAGACCTGACGCCGGGGCAGTTCGCCGGACGCGCACAGGAACTGCTCGCTCTGGTGTCCGACCATCCGAACGGTCTGGCCGGGGTCTTCCCCGGCAGCCCGCACGCCTTCACCGCCATGCTCGCCCAGCGGCACGACGGCCAGGTGCACTGGCGCACCTGGCACGCGTACCCGCAGGACGGTCAACTCGTCGCCACCCGCACCCGGGTGGGTGTGCGAAGGGCCGCCCCCGTGCTGCTCTGACCCGTGCCGTCATGATCCCCGCGCGTGCCCGGGTATGCCTGCGCGCCGGTTTTCCACACGTGTGGGTGACGGGACGGAGTTGTGCGGTGACGTAGCGTTCCCTGAGTGATCGATCCGCACGCCCCTGCCCCGCACTCGGGGGTCCCGCGGTCCCGGGGCGAGCCGGGCCGGGCCCCGCTCCCGGTCAAGCCCGGCACCGGCCGGTTCCTGGTCCTCGCCGGCGTCTTCGTCTGCGCGGCCTGCGGACTGGTGTACGAACTCGAACTGGTCGCCCTCGCCTCGTACCTGATGGGCGACTCGGTCACCCAGGCGTCCGTGGTGCTGTCCGTCATGGTCTTCGCCATGGGCCTCGGCTCGCTCGCCGCCAAGCGGCTGCGCTGCCGTCCCGCCGCCGGGTTCGGGATGCTGGAGACCCTGCTCGCGCTGGTCGGCGGGTGCAGCGCCATGGCCCTGTACGCCGTGTTCGCCTGGACCGGTGGCTGGGGCGGGGTCTGGGGCGACGGGCCGAGATATCTGCTCGTCGGCTTCTCGCTCGCCATCGGGGTGCTGATCGGCGCCGAGGTGCCGCTGCTGATGGTGCTCATCCAGCGGATCCGGCGGCAGGACCCCGGCGGCGCGGTCGCCGACCTGTTCGCCGCCGACTACGTGGGCGCGCTGGTGGGCGGGCTCGCCTTCCCGTTCGTCCTGCTGCCGCTGCTCGGGCAGTTGACGGGAGCGCTGCTGACCGGCGTGGTCAACGCCGTGGCGGGCGGGGCGCTCGTCCTCGGGCTGTTCCGGCGGGATCTGAGCCGGCGGGGGCGCTGGCTGCTGCTGGTCGCCAATGTCACGGTGCTCGCGATGCTGGCCGCCGCGTGGGTGCTCGTCGACGACTTCGAGCGGGCGGCGCGGCACGCCATGTTCGGCGCGCAGGTGCGGGTCGCCGTGCAGAGCGAGGTGCAGGAGGTCGTGCTGACCGGCGGTGAGCAGGGGCGGCCGCTCGGGCTCTACCTCGACGGCCGGCTCCGCGTGCGCGGCGACGACGCTGCGCGCTACCGCGCCGACCTCGTCGACCCCGCGCTGCGCGACGGGCCGCGCGGGCGGGTGCTCGTGATCGGGGGCGGGGACGGGATCGCTGCGCGCGAGGTGCTGCGGTTCGGCGGGGTGCGCCGGGTCGACGTCGTCGACACCGACCCCGAGGTGGTGCGGCTCGCCCGGCGGGATCCGGGGCTCAGTGCGCTGAACGGGCGGGCGTTGAGCGATCCGCGCGTGCGCGTCGTCACCGGGGACGTGTTCGGGCTGCTGCGGGGCGGGGAGTCGCTCGGGGGGCCGTACGACGTCGTGATCTGCGATCTGCCCGATCCGGCGCTCACCAGCAGTACGAAGTTGTACTCGCAGGAGTTCTACGGGCTTGTGGTGCGGGTGCTGGGGGAGCGGGGGCGGGTCGTGGTGCACGGGGGGTCGGTTTCGGGGCGCTTTTGGACTGTGGGTGAGACGGTGCGGTCGGCTGGGCTCCGGGTCGTTTCGTACCGGGGGCGTGGGGGTGGCGGGTTCGTTCTGGGCGGGTTCCGGGTGCCGTCGCCCGGTCCGCTCCCGGTGATCCGCCCGGACCGCGCCTACGCCCCGTCGACGCTGGTGCATCCGCGGTACGGGGCCGGGTAGGGGTTGTCGTTCGGGTGCGGCTCCGGTGGGAACTGCGCGAACGAGCCCCACCGGCCCGCGCCCGGGGATGAATGCGGCTTTGGCGCGGCGAACACGGGTCAAGCACCGCAGGGAGTCGGTAGGGTCGGCTGGCATGGAGCATGAGGTGTTCGTTCCGGTTCCGGCGGAGTCTGTCAGGGCGGTGCTCGGCGACCCCCTTCGGGTGGCCCGGGCCCTGCCCGGGTTCCAGCGCGACGCGTCCGGCGACGGCGGCCGCCTCAAGGTCAGGATCGGCGGACACACCATCACGTACCGCGGCACCGTCACGGTGGACCGCACTGAGGACGGCCGCCTCGCGGTGAGCGGCGACGCCGTCGAGGCCCGCGGCACCGGCGCCGTGACCTTCGCCGTCACCGCCCGCGCCGCCGCGGCCGAGGGCGGCACCACCGTCACCTTCACCGGCACCGCGACCGGCGACGGCCGCGTCGCCGAACTCCCCGCCGACGCGGTGGAATCGGCGGCCCAGCGCCTGCTGAACCGTTTCGCGGAGAACCTCGCGGCGGCCGGACAGGAACCCGGCAGCGACCCGGAGGAGGACCGGGCCGGAGACGACGGCACCGAGGCCCCGGAGCCGACCGTGTACGAGGCCGAGGTGCCGCCCCCGTCCCTCGAACCCGAGACGGACCTGCCCCCCGAGCCGGCCGCCGCCCACGCCCGCCGCACGATGATCGGCCGCAGCGCCGAGGAGGTCGACCACGCCCCGCCGCGCGGCCGCTACGCCCCCGTGCCCGCCCCGGCCGGCGCCACGGCGAGCGCCACCCTGCGCTGGGCGGCCCCCGCCGCCGCCCTCGCCGTCGCCTCCGCGATCGTGGTCGGCCGCGCGCTGCGCAGGCGCCGCTGAGCGGCCGGGGCCCCGCCCCGCATAGGGTCAGTGGTCGTGACGACACAGGAAACGACGCTGACCGCGGGCGACGCGGAAGTGACCGTGGCGCCGGGCAACGGCTGCCGCATCGGCAGTCTGAAGATCGCCGGGACCGAACTGCTCCGGCAGGGCGAGCGCTACGGCTGCTTCCCGATGGTGCCCTGGTGCGGCCGGATCGCGGACGGCCGGTTCATGGACGGCGGCCACGTCCACCAGATGCCGCTGAACTCCCCGCCGCACGCCATCCACGGCTTCGCCCGGGACGCCGAGTGGACGACGGCGCGGGCCTCGGCGACCGAGGCCGTGTTCACGTACGACCTCACCGACCCGTGGCCCTACCCCGGCCGGGTCACCCAGGTCGTCGCCCTCACCGAGGACGCGCTGACGCTGACGCTCGGCATCGAGACGTACGGCGACTCGTTCCCGGCGCAGGCCGGCTGGCACCCCTGGTTCAACCGGCGGCTGGGCGACTCCCAGGTGGAGATCGCCTTCGACGCCGCCTGGCAGGAGGAGCGGGGCGCCGACCATCTGCCCACCGGCCGCCGCATCGACGTGCAGCCGCAGCCCTGGGACGACTGCTTCGGCATGCCCGACGGCGTGGACGTGACCCTGACCTGGCCCGGAGCGTTCGAGGTGAACGTGAGGAGCCGGGAGCCGTGGGTCGTCGTCTACGACGAGCAGGACGCCGCCGTGTGCGTCGAGCCGCAGACCGGCCCGCCGAACGGGCTCAACACCGCCCCGCGCCTCGTCACCCCCGTGGAGCCGCTGGAGGCCAGCACCACGTGGACCTGGCGGCGGCTTTAAGCTCTTGGGCATGACGACGAACGACGTGCGGGACGCCCTGCTCCAGCAGATCAAGGACAAGGCCGTGGTGCACGGCAAGGTGACGCTCTCCTCCGGGCTCGAGGCCGACTACTACGTCGACCTGCGCCGCGTCACCCTCGACGGCGAGGCCGCCCCGCTCGTCGGCCAGGTGCTGCTCGACCTCACGAAGGACCTGGAGTTCGACGCGGTCGGCGGACTCACGATGGGCGCCGACCCCGTCGCCGGCGCGATGCTGCACGCCTCCGCCGCCCGCGGCGAGCGGCTCGACGCGTTCGTGGTCCGCAAGGCCGCCAAGGCGCACGGCATGCAGCGCCGGGTGGAAGGCCCTGACATCAAGGGCCGTCGCGTGCTCGTCGTCGAGGACACGTCCACCACCGGCGGCTCCCCGCTGGAGGCCGTGGCCGCGGTGCGCGAGGCGGGCGCCGAGGTCGTCGGCGTCGCCACCATCGTCGACCGCGCCACCGGCGCCGCCGAGAAGATCACCGAGGGCGCCGGGGTCCCGTACCTCTTCGCCTTCTCCAAGGACGAGCTCGGCCTCGACTGACCTCCGGACTGGAGCATTCGCACAAGTCTGGAAAGATGGGGCCGACGATGAAGTCACCCCATGGTGCTTGGTGAGGTCGGACCACCGGTCAGGACACCAGAACAACCTCAACCCGCAATCGCGCTTCACGAGGAGACGGCAGATGCCCATCGCAACCCCGGATCAGTACAACGAGATGCTCGACCGGGCCAAGGCGGGGAAGTTCGCCTACCCGGCCATCAACGTCTCCTCGACGCAGACGCTGAACGCGGCGCTGCAGGGCTTCGCCGAGGCCGAGTCCGACGGCATCATCCAGATCTCCACCGGTGGCGCCGAGTACCTGTCGGGTCAGGGCGTGAAGGACATGGTCGTCGGCGCGCAGGCGCTCGCCGAGTTCGCCCACGTCGCCGCCGCGCGCTACGACAACAAGATCGCGCTGCACACCGACCACTGCCCCAAGGGCAAGCTGGACGGTTACGTGCGCCCGCTGCTCGACATCTCCGCCAAGCGCGTCGAGGCCGGCGGCCTGCCGCTGTTCCAGTCGCACATGTGGGACGGCTCGGCCGAGACCCTCGCCGACAACCTGGACATCGCCCAGGAGCTGCTCGCCAAGGCCAAGGCCGCGCACATCATCCTGGAGATCGAGATCACCCCGACCGGCGGTGAGGAGGACGGCGTCTCGCACGAGATCAACGACAACCTCTACACCACGGTCGACGACGCGGTGCGCACCGTCGAGGCCCTCGGCCTGGGCGAGAAGGGCCGCTACCTGCTCGCCGCCTCGTTCGGCAACGTGCACGGCGTGTACAAGCCGGGCAACGTCGTGCTCCGCCCCGACCTGCTCGCCGACCTGAACGCGGGCATCGCCGAGAAGTACGGCAAGCCGGCCGGCTCCAAGCCGTTCGACTTCGTCTTCCACGGCGGCTCGGGCTCGACCCTGGAGGAGATCCGCACCGCGCTGGAGAACGGCGTCGTGAAGATGAACCTCGACACCGACACCCAGTACGCCTTCACGCGGCCCATCGCCGGCCACATGTTCGAGAACTACGACGGCGTCCTGAAGGTCGACGGCGAGGTCGGCAACAAGAAGACGTACGACCCGCGCGTGTGGGGCAAGAAGGCCGAGGCGGGCATGACCGCCCGCATCGTCGAGGCCTGCGAGAGCCTGCGCTCGACGGGCACCCGCATCAAGTAACCCGGCGTTTGTCGTCGGGCGCGGCCCGGTGGCCACTTCTCGTGCGGTTCCCCGCGCCCCTCAGGGGCGCGGGGAACCGCACGACCGGCCACGACGAGAGCCGCGGCCGGAGAACGAGAGTGGTATGGCGTACGACTTTGACATCGTTGTCGACCGGCGCGGCACCTGGTGTGTGCAGTGGGACGGCATCGCGGACCGGTTCCCCGTGCCGGATCTGCTCCCGTTCACCATCTCCGACATGGACTTCCGGTCCCCGCCGGAGGTGCTGGACGCGCTGACGGCACGTATCGGGCACGGCGTGTTCGGCTACACGGACTGGCAGAACGACGACTTCCGCGGCGCGATACGCGACTGGTACCGCGACCGGTACGCGACCGAGGTGGACGTCGACCGGCTCGTGTACGCGCCCTCGGTGCTCAACCAGATCGCGCAGCTGCTGCGCATGTGGACGGTCCCGGGTGACGCCGTCGTCGCGCACACCCCGACCTACGACGGCTTCCGCAAGTGCGTCACCGGCCTCGGCCGCGAGCTGCGCACCGTCGGCGTCGACGACTGGGACGGCCTGGAGCGGGAGCTGGCCCGCACCGACGCCCGCGCCCTGTTCCTCTGCTCGCCGCACAACCCGACCGGGCACGTGTGGACCGACGCCGAGCTGCGGCGGATCGCCGATCTCGCGCGCACCCACGGCATCGCCGTCATCAGCGACGAGATCCACTCCGACCTCACGCACGACGGCTACGCCCACCGGCCGTTCACGGCGTACGGCGACGGGCTGCGCTGGGCGCTCGTCACCTCCGGCAGCAAGTCCTTCAACTTCCCCGCGCTGAGCGGCAGTTACGGCTTCGTCGGCGACCCGGACGACCACGCCGAGTTCCTCCGCAGGATGGGGCACGACGAGGGCCTGGAGTCACCGGCCGTGCTCGCGCTGACCGCGCACATCGCCGCCTACCGCGAGGGCGGCGCCTGGCTCGACGAGCTGCGCGCGTACACGTACGGCAATCTGCGGCTCCTGGAGGACCGGCTCAAGGAGAGCTTCCCCGAGCTGGACTGGCGGATCCCGCAGGCCGGATATCTCGCCTGGATCGACCTGCGGCCGGTCGGCATCACCGCCGACGAGGAGCTGCAACGGGTCCTCGTCGAGCGGGAACGGGTGGCGATCATGCCGGGCGGGACCTACGGCTCGCCGGGGTTCGTGCGCCTGAATCTCGGGTGCCCGCGCAGCAAGGCGGAGGCCGGGATCGAGGCGCTCGTGAGGGCCGTCGCGACCGTCCGGGCCGATGCCGCAGACTGGAACCCATGAGCCTTCACGAGAACCTGCTCGGGGGACCGCCCCCGACCCACCTGCCCGACGACCCGGAGCCCCGCGAGCTGCTGGCCGCCGACACGCCGCCGGCGGACGTCGCCGCGAAGTACCCGACCTCCTCGCTCGCCTGGGCGCAGCTCGCCGACGCGGCCTTCGAGCGGGGCAGCGTCGTGGAGTCGTACGCGTACGCCCGCACCGGATACCACCGCGGCCTGGACTCCCTGCGCCGCGCCGGCTGGAAGGGCCACGGGCCCGTGCCGTGGGAGCACGAGCCCAACCGCGGCTTCCTGCGCGCCCTGCACGCCCTGGCCCGCGCCGCCGGTGCCATCGGCGAGCAGGAGGAGTACGAGCGCTGCACGCAGTTCCTGAAGGACTCCTCGGCGACGGCCGCGCAGACCCTCGGCTAGTACCGGTTCCTTCCTGAGGCCCGCCTGTGATCAGGCGGGCCTTGCCGTTTCGGGGCACGATTGTGAAGGATGCGAGGTGGGGACCGGGGCCCCGTGCCGGTAACGGCAGGGCGGACCGCTACCCGTAGTACGCAACAGGAGACAGCGATGTCCCACGACGCGGATCACGAGGCACCCTCCGGCACGGAGGAGACCGCCGCACCGCATCTCGACTTCGCGGGCACCACGCCCTACGAGGACTACGTCCAGGCCGATGTCCTCACCCACCTCCAGACCCTGCGCTCGGACGATCCCGGCGAGATGGTCTTCCTGGTGACGACCCAGGTCATGGAGCTGTGGTTCACCGTCATCGTGCACGAGTGGGAGACCGCGAGCCGGGCCCTCGCCGCCGACGACGTGCCCACCGCGATCGCCGCGCTCAAGCGGTCGGTACGCGAGCTGGAGGCGCTGAACGCCTCGTGGCGGCCGCTCGCCCAGCTCACCCCGGGCCAGTTCAACTCCTACCGGGCCGCGCTCGGCGAGGGCTCCGGGTTCCAGTCGGCGATGTACCGGCGCATGGAGTTCCTGCTCGGCGACAAGTCGGCGTCGATGCTGGTCCCGCACCGCGGCGCCCCGCGCGTCCACGCCGAGCTGGACAAGGCGCTGCACGAGCCGAGCCTGTACGACGAGGTGCTGCGCCTCCTCGCCCGGCGCGGCCACGCCGTGCCGCGCTCCGTCCTGGACCGGGACGTGTCGCGCCGCTACGAGCCGTCGCCGGAGGTCGAGGCGGTGTGGACGACGCTGTACGCGGGTGACGAGAGCGCCGAACTCGCCCGGCTCGGCGAGGCGTTGAGCGATGTCGCGGAGCTGGTGTGGCGCTGGCGCAACGACCATCTGGTGGCGACCCGGCGCGCGATGGGCGCCAAGACGGGCACCGGCGGCTCCGCCGGTGTGGCCTGGCTGGAGAAGCGGGCGCGCGGCAATGTCTTTCCGGAACTGTGGACGGCGAGGTCCCATGTCTGATCTGCTCCCTGACCTGTCGGAGCGCGCGCGGAAGCTGGACGCCGCCGACGAACTGGCCGCCGTCCGCGAGGAGTTCGTCCTCGACGACGTGGTGTACCTGGACGGGAACTCGCTCGGCGCGCTGCCGGTGAACGTGCCGGGCGCCGTCGAGGACGTCGTCCGCCGCCAGTGGGGCGAGCTGCGCATCCGGTCGTGGACCGAGTCGGGCTGGTGGACGGCGCCGGAGCGGATCGGCGACCGGATCGCCCCGCTGCTCGGCGCGGCCCCGGGCCAGGTCGTGGTCGGCGACTCCACCAGCGTCAACGTGTTCAAGGCGCTGGTGGGCGCGGTGCGGCTCGCTCCCGAGGGGCGCGACGAGATCCTGGTGGACGCGGCGACGTTCCCCACGGACGGTTACATCGCCGAGTCGGCGGCCCGGATGACCGGCTGCACGGTCCGGGCGGTGGACCCGGGCGCGGTGCCGGACGCGCTCGGCCCGCGTACGGCGGCGGTGCTCCTGAACCAGGTCGACTACCGCACCGGCCGCCTGCACGACCTGCCCGCGCTGACGGCGGCGGTCCGCGCGGCCGGGGCCGTCTCCGTCTGGGACCTGTGCCACAGCGCGGGCGCGCTGGAGGTCGGGCTCGACGCGCACGGCGTGGACCTGGCGGTCGGCTGCACCTACAAGTTCCTGAACGGCGGCCCGGGTTCACCCGCGTACCTGTATGTGCGCGCCGAGCACCAGGAGCGGTTCGACTCGCCGCTGCCGGGCTGGAACTCGCACGCCGAGCCGTTCGGGATGCGGGCCGCCTACGAGCCCGCCGACGGCGCGGTACGCGGCCGGGTCGGCACCCCGGACATCCTGTCGATGCTCGCCCTGGAGGCGGCCCTCGACGTGTGGTCGCGGCCGGACGTCTCGGTCGCCGCGGTGCGCGCCAAGTCCCTCGCGCTGACCGACTTCTTCCTGGAGTGCGTGGCGGCGTACGTGCCCGAGGGGCGGGTCGAGGCCGTCACCCCGGCCGCCCACGCCGAGCGGGGCAGCCAGGTCGCGCTGCGCTGCGCGGACGCCGGGGAGGTCATGGGGCGGCTGATCGCGGCGGGCGTCGTCGGTGACTTCCGGGCGCCGGACGTGCTGCGGTTCGGGTTCACCCCGCTGTATCTGGGCTTCGCCGAGGTGGAGCGGGCGGCGCGGGTGCTGGCCCGGGAGCTCAGCTGACGTAGACCCCGGCCGTGGCCGCCGCGACGGCGGCGGCGACGGCCCGGTCCGCGTCCGCCTCGGTGGGCGCGGCGCCGGTCGTCAGCATCCGGTAGTAGAGCGGGGCGGACACCGCGCGGACGACCTCGGCGGCGTCCGTCCCGGCGGGCAACTCGCCCCGGGTGACGGCCTCTTCGACGGCCGGCGCCCACTCGGCGACGCGCACCTCGTAGAACTGGCCCAGCGCCTGCGCGGTCCGTTCGTCGCAGGTCGCGGCCGCGATCACCGCGCGGAACAGGGGGCCCTGCCGGGGATCCGTCAGGGTCCGCTGCACCAGGCGGGCGTTGGCGGTCAGGTCGCCGTGCAGCGAGCCGGTCGCCGTGCGCGGCAGCGACTCCTCGGCCATCTCGGCCAGCAGGTCCGTGACGAGCCCCGTGGGGGAGGTCCAGCGCCGGTACACGGTGGTCTTGCCGACCTCCGCGCGGCGCGCGATGTCGGCGAGGTCGAGCTCGGCGAAGCCCCGCTCCGCCAGGACGTCGCCGGCCGCCGCGAGCACCGCGGCGCGGACCCGGGCGGTGCGGCCGCCGGGGCGGAGGGTGCCGGGTTCGGGTTCTGTGCTCATGCCGGAAGAGTAACGGAACCGCAGGACCGTTTATTCGGTCGTCATGGTGACTGTGCGTGTCGACGGACGTGATCTCCCTGGTAGCGTCCGCTTACCCCGCTGGTTCCTCTGGGCGTTGAGAGGTTGGAGCATGCCGGACGAAGCCGTCGCCCGCGACAAGGCCGAGGAGACATCGGCCTTCTCGCACCCCGCCGTCCCCCCGGACGTCACTGCCGCGTACGGCGATCACCCGGATCAGGTAGTCGACTTCTACGCGCCGCGGGACGCCGCCGGTCCGGCCCCGCTGGTCGTCGCCCTGCACGGCGGCGCGTGGCGGGCCCCGTACGACCGCACGCATCTGAGCCCGCTGTGCGACTTCCTCGCGCGGCGCGGGTTCGCCGTGGCCAACGTCGAGTACCGGCGCGGGAGTTCGCTGCCGCATCAGGGGGCCGGCGGGCCGGTCGCGGGGCGGTGGCCGGAGACGTTCGACGATGTGGCGGCCGCGTTCGACGCGCTGCCCGCGCTGGCCGCCGAGCATCTGCCCACGGCGGACGCCCGGCGCGTCGTCGCCGTCGGGCACTCCGCGGGTGGGCAGCTCGCGCTGTGGGCGGCGGCGCGGCATGTGCTGCCCGAGGACGCGCCCTGGTTCACCCGGGCTCCGGCGGCCCTGCGCGGGGTCGTCGCGCTCGCTCCGATCGCGGATCTCGCGCTTGCGGAGGAGTTGGGGGTGTGCGGGGGCGCCGCCGGTCAACTCCTGGGCGGTGAGCCCGGGTTGTTCGATGCGCGCCGCCCGTACGCGGATCCCTCCCTCCTCCTCCCGACAGGCATCGCCACCACGCTGGTCCAGGGACGTACGGACACCACGGTGCCGGTCGCTCTCGCGGAGGCGTATGCCGATGCGGCGGCGAAGGCCGGTGAGGTCGTGGGGGTCACGTTCTTGGAGGAGGTCGGCCACTTTCCGCTGATCGATCCGGCGGCTGATGCCTGCGCGGTGGTCGCGGAGGAGATCGAGCAGCTGGCTTGTTGATCGCCGGGTGCGCGTGGGTGGGTGGCTGGTCGCGCAGTTCCCCGCGCCCCTAAAGGCCTGCGTTTCGTCGTCGGGTGCGGGCCGGTGGCCGCTTCTCGCGCAGTTCCCCGCGCCCCTGAGGCAGGCGCTACGCGCCGCCTCCCCTTCAGAGGCTGCGCCTCTGTTGATGAGATGGCGCACGAAGTGCGCATCTCAGGGGCGCGGGGAACTGCGCGACCAGCCACGACGAGACCCGCAGACGAGGGCGCGTAGTACTCAGGGCGGACCCGGGGGACCCGTCTCCCTGGGGACGACCGGGGATGCGGCGGAGCCGTACCGTCGGGGCATGACCGAGACGACCAGCAGCGCGGGCACGCGAGAACGCAGCCCCGAGTTCAGTTCTGTGCAGTCGGCGCTGCGAGGCTTGCGCGCGGACCTCTTCCGGGACGTGCGGGCCTACCGCCCGCTGCCGCGCCTCGCGACGGACGGCCCGTTCGCCCGGCTGTTCCCGGAGCAGATACGGCGGGAGCTGGACATCGTGCCGCACATCGTCGTCGTGTGCCTGACGCTGATCAGCCTGGGGATCGGCGCGCTGGCCTCCGCCGACGAGTTCGCCGCCCTGGCCCTGGGGGCGATCGCGGCCGCCCCCGTGGCGCTCACCCTGGTGCGCCCGGTGTTCGCCTGGTGGATCTCGCTGGCCGCCGCCCCGGTCCTCGTCGTGGAGGGCGGCGGCCTCTACCCGTGGGCCGGCGGCAGCATCTTCGCGCACACGGCGGTGATGGCGATCGTCGCCGCCCGCACCCGCCCGCGCACGGCGGCGTGGATGTGGGCGATCAGCGGGGTGTACGGGGTGGTCGGCGGCGGGCTGTTCGGCGGCTGGTACGACAGCGATGCGGTGCCGATGGCGATGTTCTCCGGCGTCGTGCTCGCCCTCGTCGTCCTGATCCAGGTGAACCGCACCACCCAGCGCCAGGTCGTCGCCGAGCGCACCGTCACCGCCGTCGAGCGCGACAAGCGGACCCTGCTCGAAGAGCGCACGACCATCGCGCGGGAACTGCACGACGTCGTCGCCCACCACATGTCGGTGGTGGCGATCCAGGCGGAGGCGGCCCCCTACCGCGTCGAGAACCCCCCGCCCGAGCTGGAGCAGGCGTTCGTCACGATCCGGGAGAACGCGGTGGCGGCCCTGACCGAGCTGCGCCGGGTCCTGGGCGTCGTACGGGTGGAATCGGCCGCGTACCCGACGGCGCCCGACGCCCCGCAGCCCACGCTCGCCGACCTCGACCGGCTCCTGGAGAACGTGCGGGAGGCGGGCCTGACCGTCACCAGGACCGTCACCGGCGCGGTCCGCGACCTGCCGCCCGGCGTCGAGCTGTCGGCGTACCGGATCGTGCAGGAGGCGCTGAGCAACACCCTGCGCCACGCGCCCGGCGCCGAGGCGACCGTCGAGGTCAGCTACGTGCTCGGCGGGCTCGGCCTGCGCGTCGTCAACGGCCCGGCCACCGGCCTGCTGAAGCCCTCGCCCGGCGCCGGGCACGGCATCACAGGGATGCGGGAGCGGGTCTCCATGCTCAGCGGCGAGATGACGGCGGGGAAGACGGACGACGGCGGCTACGAGATCACGGTCTTCGTGCCGGTCGCCACCGCGCCGGAGGCCGACGCATGATCAAGGTGCTGATCGCCGACGACCAGATGATGGTCCGCGAGGGATTCTCGGTGCTGCTCAACGCGATGCCCGACATCGAGGTCGTCGGCGAGGCGGTCAACGGCATCGAGGCGGTCGCCCGCGTCCGCGACCTGGCCCCCGACGTCGTCCTCATGGACATCCGCATGCCCGAGATGAACGGCATCGACGCGACCCGCGAGATCGCCGCCGCCGGAACCGCGACGAAGGTCCTCGTCCTGACCACCTTCGATCTCGACGAGTACGTGTACGAGGCGCTGCGGGCCGGCGCCTCCGGGTTCCTCCTGAAGGACGCCTCCGCCCGCCAACTCGCCGACGGGGTACGGGTGGTGGCGTCCGGCGAGGCGCTGCTCGCGCCGTCCGTGACCCGCCGCCTCATCACCGAGTTCTCGAAGCTGTCCGACACCCCGAAGCTCCCGGCGGCGCAGAACCCGGGCGCGTACGGCGAACTCACCGACCGCGAGACCGAGGTCCTCGTCCTCATCGCGCAGGGCCTGTCGAACTCCGAGATCGCCGAACGGCTCGTCGTCGCCGAGTCGACGATCAAGACCCACGTCAGCCGCATCCTGGTGAAACTCGGCCTGCGCGACCGCACCCAGGCGGCCGTCTTCGCCTACGAGGCCCGCCTGGTGACCCCCGGCTGACGTCCCCTGAGCGAGCGAAGCCCGCTTCAGGGGTGCGGGGAACTGCGCGACCAGCCACGACGAAAGCCGCACCCGCCCACCCGGAGCAACCCGGCAGACGAGCACCCCCTACCCGCACCCCACCCCCGCGCACTAACGTCACGCCATGAACGACACCGCCCCCTTCGACCCCTGGTCCCCGGCCTTCCTGACCGACCCGTACCCCGCGTACGCGGAACTCCGCGAGCAGGGCCGGGCCCACTGGTTCGAGCCCACGAACCAGTACCTGATCCCGCACCACGCCGACGTCTCCGCGCTGCTGCGCGACCGCAGACTGGGCCGCACCTACCAACACCGCTATGCCCACGAGGAGTTCGGCCGAACGGCGCCGCCGCCGGAGCACGAGCCGTTCCACACCCTCAACGACCACGGCATGCTCGACCTGGAGCCGCCGGACCACACCCGCATCCGCCGCCTCGTCTCCAAGGCGTTCACCCCGCGCACGGTGCAGCGGCTCCAGCCGTACGTGGAGAAGCTGGCCTCCGATCTGGTGGCCGGGCTCGTCGCGGACGGCGGCGGCGATCTGCTCACGCAGGTCGCCGAACCCCTCCCCGTCGCCGTCATCGCCGAGATGCTGGGCGTGCCCGAGGCCGACCGGGCTCCGCTGCGGCCCTGGTCGGCGGCGATCTGCGGGATGTACGAGCTGAACCCGCCGGAGGAGGTCGCGCGGGCCGCCGTGACGGCATCCGTCGAATTCACCGCGTATCTGCGGGAGTTGATCGCCGAGCGGCGCGCGGCCCCGGGCGACGATCTCGTCTCCGGGCTCATCGCCGCCCATGACGACGGCGACCGGCTCACCGAGCAGGAGATGATCTCGACCTGCGTCCTGCTGCTCAACGCGGGCCACGAGGCGACCGTCAACTCCACGGTGAACGGCTGGGCGGCCCTCTTCCGCCACCCCGAGCAGCTCGCCGCCCTGCGCGCCGACCACTCCCTCGTGCCGTCCGCGATCGAGGAGCTGATGCGCTACGACACCCCGCTCCAGCTCTTCGAGCGCTGGGTCCTGGAGGACATCGAGATCGCGGGCACCACCATTCCGCGCGGCTCGGAGGTGGCCCTGCTCTTCGGCTCGGCCAACCACGACCCGGCGGTCTTCGCCGACCCGTCCCGGCTCGACCTGACCCGCGCCGACAACCCGCACATCTCCTTCTCGGCGGGCATCCACTACTGCATCGGCGCACCGCTGGCCCGGCTCGAACTCGCCGCGTCGATGCGGGCGTTGCTCACCCAGGCGCCCACGCTGCGGCTCGCCGCCGAACCGGAGCGCAAGCCGAACTTCGTCATCCGGGGTCTGGCGGGCCTTGCCGTCGAGGTCTGAGCAGCCGTTGCAGTACAAGCCCGCCGAGGGTGCCGACGGCGATGCCCCCGGCGAGGCAGACGGGCAGCGCGAGATACACGAGCCGCCAGTCGGGGCCCGTCTCGAACCGGTGGACCCGCCCCTCGGTGAGCCCGAACCAGACGGCGAGTCCGAGACCGAGTCCGGCGAGCGCGGAGAGGCAGCCGGCGGTGGCTTGTGTGCGTTGGCCCATGTCCGTAACGGACGCTGAATCCTTTCTTCCGGGTTCCCGCACGGCTTACGGGGGCCCGAGCGCGGGTCAGGAGGACAGATCGCGGCGCCGCAGCCCGGCGAGCCCCGCCGCGACAAGGACCGCCGCGATCCCGGTCAGCGCGAGGACCGGGCCCCATGCCATCTCCCCGCCCGGCAGCTTCGGCAGGTGCCCGAAGGGGGAGAGGTTCAGCACCGTCTGCGGCAGGTCGAGCGCGGGGCCGATCCAGCCGAGCAGCAGCGCCGCGCCCGCCGCGCCCCAGCCGCCGCCGACGGCGGCCCGCGGGGCGAGCCCGTGGAGGAGCACCGCCACCGCGCCGAGCGTCCAGACGGCGGGGAGCTGGACCAGGCAGGCGCCCACGACCGGGCCGAGGCCGTGCCCGTAACCGGCCGCCAGACCGAGCCCGCCGAGCAGCATGACGAGCACGGCGCCCGCGAACGCGACGGTCAAGTGGCCCGCCGCCCAGCGCAGTCGGCCCACCGCGCCGGACAGCACCGGCTCGGCGCGCTGGGCCGTCTCCTCGGCGTGCATCCGCAGGACCGCCTGGACGACGTAGAGCGCGGCGACCATTCCGAGCAGTCCGGTCATCCCGGCGAGGAACGCGTCCGTGAGCCCGGACTGTCCGCCCATCCGCTCGATGATCCGGCGGGTGTTCTCGCTGTCGCCGACCAGGTCCGTCGCCCCGTCGGTCACCCCGCCGAGGACGACGCCCGAGGCGAGGAAGGCGAGGGACCAGCCGAGGAGGCTGCCGCGCTGCAACCGCCACGCGAGCCCGCCCGCCGACCCGATGCGCCCCCGGGCGGGCCCGGGCCGCGACGGCCAGAAGCTCATGCCGATGTCGCGCCGCCCGGCCAGTACGTACGCCACCGCGCCCTGGGCGAGGGCGGCCGCCGCGAACAGCAGCAGCACCCACCAGCGTTCACCGGCGTAGGCGTGGATGTTCTCCAGCCAGCCGATGGGGGAGAGCCAGGTCAGCACCGACGAGCCGTCGGCGGTGCCCGCGTCCCCGGCCGCGCGCAGAACGAACGCGGCGCCCAGCAGGCCCGCGCTCAGCCCCCGCGCGAGCCGCGCGCTCTCGGTGAACTGGGCGACGATCGCCGCCAGCGTCGCGAACACCATCCCGGCGCCACCGGTCGCGAGGCCGAGGGCGAGCGCCCCCGCGAACCCCGAGTCGGCGGTCAGCGCCATGCCGACCGTGATGAGCGCCGCCACCGCGGCGTTGGCGACGAGCGCCGCGAGCAGCGCGGAGGTGAGCGGCGCCCGGCGGCCCACGCCCGCCGCGGAGACCAGCTCCTGCCGCCCGCTCTCCTCCTCGTCCCGGGTGTGCCGTACGACGATCAGCAGGCTCATCGCCGCCGCGAACAGCCCCGCGTACGCGCCCACCCGCCAGACGGTGAGACCGCCGAGCGAGTCGTCGAGCGCCGGGCCGTACAGGGCGCGCAGCGAGCCGTTCGCCCGCATGGTGGTCAGCACTCCGGCGCGCTGGTCGGCCGTGCCGTACAGGCCGTTCAGCGTTCGCGGCATGGAGATCACGGTCAGCGCGACGACGTAGACCCACAGCGGGAGCATCAGCCGGTCGCGGCGCAGCGCGAGCCTCAGCAGCGTCCCGGTGCCCGCCACCGCGGTCATCGCGCGGCCACCCCCTCTTGGGCGTAGTGCCGCAGGAACAGCTCCTCCAGGGTGGGCGGGGTGCTGGTCAGCGACCGTACGCCCGACGCGGTCAGGGCGCGCAGTACGGCGTCGAGCTTGTCGGTGTCGACCTGGAGCCGGACCTGGTGGCCCTGGACGTCGAGGTCGTGGACGCCGGGGAGGGCGGTCAAGTCCGCCGGTTCCCGGGCCAGTTCGGCGGTGATGCTGGTCCGGGTCAGGTGGCGGAGGTCGGCGAGGGTGCCGCTCTCGACGGTCCGTCCGTTCCTGATGATGGAGACCCGGTCGCACAACTCCTCGACCTCGCTGAGGATGTGGGACGACAGCAGCACGGTCTGCCCGTGCTCGCGGACGGCCTCCTCCACGTACGTCTGGAAGACCTCCTCCATCAGCGGGTCGAGCCCGGAGGTGGGCTCGTCGAGGATGAGCAGGTCGACGCCCGACGCGGCGAAGGCGGCGACGAGGGCGACCTTCTGCCGGTTGCCCTTGGAGTACGTGCGGCCCTTCTTGGTGGGGTCCAGCTCGAACCGCTCGATGAGCTCGGCCCGGCGCTTCGGGTCGAGCCCGCCCCTCAACCGCCCGTACAGATCGATGACTTCACCGCCGCTGAGGTTGCGCCACAGCGTCACGTCACCCGGGACGTACGCGATCCTGCGGTGCAGTTCCACGGCGTCGGCCCACGGGTCGCGGCCGAGCAGCTGCACGGCTCCGGAGTCGGCGCGCAGCAGGCCGAGCAGGACGCGGAGGGTGGTCGACTTGCCCGCCCCGTTCGGCCCGAGGAAGCCGTGCACCTCTCCGGCCTCGACGTCCAGGTCGAGCCCGTCGAGGGCGTGCGTGCGGCCGAACGACTTGTGCAGCCCGGAGACGGTGATTGCCTTCGTCATGTTGGTGAAAGTACGCTGGTTTCACAAATTTGTGAAGTTAAGGAAGCATATAAACTCAGCAGCTCTGAACGTCGAGCAAGGAGCGGGGTATGGACACCGCAGAGGCGCGGGCCCGGTTCGTCGAGCGGTTCGCGGCGCAGCTGGTCGAGGCCGGCATGACCCGGATGCCCGCGCGGATCTTCGCGGCGCTGCTCGCCTCCGACTCCGGGGCGCTGACCTCGGCCGAGCTGGGGGAGCGGCTGCGGGTGAGCCCGGCCGCGGTCTCGGGGGCGGTGCGCTATCTGACCCAGCAGCACATGGTCACCCGGGAGCGCGAGCCGGGGACCCGGCGGGATCTGTTCCGGGTGCACGACAACCAGTGGTACGAGGCGCTGACCAACCGGGACAACGTGCTCAAGCGCTGGGAGGACGTCCTGCGCGAAGGAGCCGACGCCATCGGCGCCGGCTCCCCGGCCGGCCGGCGCCTCGCCGAGACGCTGGCCTTCTTCGAGTTCGTCCAGACCGAGCTGGCCGAGATGATGGAGCGCTGGCGGGAGCACCGCAAGACGCTCGATCTGGACGGAGACCCTTTGTAGGGCTCAGACCGCGGACCAGCCGCCGTCCACCGGAAGGACGGCCCCGCTGATGTTGCTCGCCGCGTCCGAGGCCAGGAACACGATGGCCGCGGCCTGGGTCTCGGCGCCGGCCGGGGTGCCGACGTTGCCCATGTAGGCGCCGAGCGCCCGCGGGCCCGCGGCCTCGGGGTCGACGGTGAGCTGGATGTTGGTGACCGTGCCGCCGGGCGCGATGGCGTTGGCCCGTATGCCCTGGCCCCGGTACATCACGGCGATCGACTTCGTCAGTCCTACGATGCCGTGCTTGGCGGCGGTGTAGGCGGCACCGGCGGCCGAGCCGCGCAGCGCGGCCTCCGACGCCGTGAAGACGATCGCGCCCCGCCCGGCCTCCAGCATGTGCGGGACCACGGCCCGGGACAGCAGGAACGGCGCCGTGAGGTTGATCCGCAGCAGCCGCTCCCACTCGGCGTCGGTGACATCGGCGACGGCCGACATCGAGTCCATGATCCCGGCGTTGTTGACGAGCACGTCGACCGCGCCGAACCGCGCGAGCGCCGTCGCCACGACCTCGTCGACGACCTTCTGCTCGCTCAGGTCGCCGACGACGGCGACGGCGGTGCCGCCCGCGCCCTCGATCTCGGCGACCACCGCGGCGGCCGCCTCGGCGTTCAGATCGGCGACGACCACCCGGTCGCCCTGCCCGGCGAAGGCGAGCGCGGCGGCCCGCCCGATGCCGGAACCGGCTCCGGTGACGACGACGGCGCGGTTGTTGTCGGTGCTCACGTGGTGCTCCTCGGTGGTGCTCGGTACTTCGGGGTGGGGCGGTACTTCCGGGTGGGGCGGTGGGTCAGGACTGCGGGGCCGGGGCGAGGTCCGCCGGGGCCGGCTCGGCCGCGGTGACGGCCTGCGCCTTGCGGTACGGGATCGTCAGCGTGATCAGCGCGGCGACGACCGCGACGCCGCAGCCGAGGAGCATGCCGGTGCGGAACGCGTTCTCCGACGGCAGCGTGATCGGCCCGAGCTGCGTGGTCATCTGGGCGAGGACGACGCCGATCACGGCCGCCGACACGGAGGTGCCGATGGAGCGCATCAGGGTGTTGAAGCTGTTGGCCGCCGCGGTCTCCGACTGCGGCACGCCGCCCATGATCAGGGCGGGCATGGCCCCGTACGCGAGGCCGACACCGGCGGTGATGACGCACATCGCGACCATCAGCTGCCAGGCGGCGCCCATCAGGAAGACCGAGATGCCGTAGCCCGCCGCGATCACGATCGTGCCGAGCAGCAGTGTCAGCTTCGGGCCGTGCTTGCCGGTGAGCTTTCCGCCCAGCGGCGCGACGACCATCATCATCAGGCCGCCCGGCATCATCCACAGGCCCATCGCCATCATCGACTGCCCGAGCCCGTAGCCGGTCGCCTTCGGCAGCTGGAGCAGCTGCGGCACGAGCAGCGACGAGGCGTACATCGCGAAGCCGACGACGACCGAGGCCGCGTTGGTCAGCAGCACCTGCGGGCGGGCCGTGGTGCGCAGGTCGACCATCGGCTCGGCGGTGCGCAGCTCCCACAGGCCCCAGCCGCCCATGATCACGACGGCGGCGGCGAAGAGGCCCAGCGTGGTGCCGCTGCCCCAGCCCCAGTCGGCGCCCTTGGACACGGCGAGCAGCAGGGCCACGAGTCCGGCGCCCAGTCCTGCGGCGCCCGCGTAGTCGAAGCCGCCCGCGGTCTCCCGGCGCGTCTCGTTGTCCGGTACGACGACCTTGTAGAGCACGCCGATGACCACGCTCAGCGCGGCCGACACCCAGAACAGCACCCGCCAGCTGCCGTAGTCCGCGATCGCGGAGGCGAAGGGCAGGCCGAGCGCGCCGCCGATGCCGAGCGAGGCGCTCATCAGGGCGATGGAGGTGCCGAGCTTCTCCGGCGGTACGAGGTCGCGGAGCAGGCTGATGCCGAGCGGCACGAGGCCGACGCCGAGCCCTTGCAGCGCGCGGCCGGTGATCATCGTCGCCAGGTTCGTGGAGAGCGCCGCGACGACCGAGCCCAGGACCAGCGGCACGGTCGAGACGAGCAGCATCCGCCGCTTGCCGTAAAGGTCGCCGAGGCGGCCCATGATGGGCGTCGCCACGGCGGCGGCGAGCAGGGTGACGGTGGCGACCCAGGTCGCGTTCGACGCGGAGGTGTCGAGGATCGTGGGCAGTTCGCCGAGCAGGGGCACGACCAGCGTCTGCATGATCGAGGCCACGATGCCGCCGAACGCGAGGACGGCGACGATGCGCCCGGAGCCCGCGGCTTCGGGCTTGCTTGCTTCCATGACTGACAGTGCTCCTTGTCGATGAGGCCCTCCGCGTTTCTGCGGGCGGGGCATGTGCACCGTACATCCGATGTGCATGATGCACAACGTATGTATGGCGCACATCTCGCGTGATATACCTGCTGGCAGGGGCGAATGCGAGAAAGGTGAAGGTGGCGGTGGACGTGGGCGTGGACGAGGTGGGCAAGGTCGCGGGCAAGGACAGGACCACGCGCCAGGTCGAGTTCGAGACCATGCTGCTCGGCCGGCACGGCTACCTGTTCGGTCCGCGGGCCAGAGGTGCCGACTGGCATCTCGACCGCAGCGCCTACATCCTGCTCACCCGGATCCAGATGGTCGGGCCGATGTCGATCGGCCAGCTCAGCGAGGCGACGGGGCTCGATGCCTCTACGCTCAACCGGCAGACGGCGGCGATGATGCGTGCCGGGCTCGTCGAGCGGATTCCGGATCCGGACGGGGGGATCGCCCGTAAATTCCGGATCACCGGGGAGGGCGGGAGGTTCCTCGATGACGACCGGGCGCGGTATCTCGGGGTGCTCGAAGGGCTCATGGAGGACTGGAGCGAGGACGAGGTGGCTGATTTCGCCGCCGGCCTGCAACGCTTGAACCGAGCCATCGAACGCCTGGACGGCCGCCCCTGGCCCCGCCCTTAGCGCGCCGGGTCCCTTCGCCCGCGGCTCCGGTGGGGGCTGGTCGCGCAGTTCCCCGCGCCCCTGGGTGGTCTTTCACGCGCGCCACCGTCGTGGCTGGTCGCGCAGTTCCCCGCGCCCCTGAGATGCGCACTTCGTGCGCCATCTCATCAAGGGAGGCTGCGCGCAGCGCATGCCTCAGGGGCGCGGGGAACTGCGCGAGAAGCCCCACCGGGCCGCGGGCGAAGAACTGCTCAGGGGCGCGGGGAACTGCGCGACCAGCCCCCACTCGCCCGCAGTCGACCGGCGACCCCCGCCGTCCGGGGACCCCGCCGTCCGGGGGAAACTCGGGGCTGGTTCGGCCCGCCCGTTAGGTGGTCACTTGTCCGCCCGATATGCCCTATAGGTCGGTAGTCATAGGAGCGTACTGGTAGGGCGGTGGATCCGGATGGACGGGGCGACCCGGTCGGTGATCATGCGGTGGGCAGGCCCCGCGCTGGGGGCGCTGATGGCCGTCGCCTGCGTTCTGGCGGGCCCGGGCCAGACCGGAGGCCGGGCGGCGGCAGCCGCGGCGGCGGCGCAGAACCCGTTGTCGGTCACCTTCGTGGCCCGCAAGTGCCCCCAGTACACCGACGTGATGGCCAACAAGGCCCGCAACAACATCCAGGAGTCCCTGCGCGACCTGGGCCCGGACTCCAACTACGCGTCCGGAGAGGCGGTCTCGGCCGCCAAGGAGGCGGCCGGCACCCCGCTCCCGCCGTGCGAACCGCTGCCCGACTGGACGTTCTCCACCGGCAGCGGCATCACCTCGAAGTCGACGGCGTCGCTCAACCTGAGCACGGTCACCACCGCGTACCGGCAGAACATCACCACCAAGGCGAGCACCCCCGAGCTCGACGACCAGGGCAACGACACCGGCCGCACCCTCGAAGGCGCCGTCACCGTCGACCTCGACTCCCGGGAGCTCGGGGCCGGTTCGGGCCTGATCGCGCAGGGCGGCACCAAGTCCCAGACGCTCAACGGCCTCCAGGAGCAGTACGGGTTCGCCGCGCTGCGCTGCGCGCAGGACTCCGTCAACGGCGACAACGTCGAGTACGTGACGTTCCCCTCCGGCTCCCGGCACGTCTTCTGCTACTACTACGCGGTCACGCCCCCGCCGGACGCCGGCACCATCAAGGTGATCAAGAAGGTGCAGCCCAAGACGGCGGGCGCCGGTGACTTCCGCTTCGACGGCAACCTCTCCTATGCCGACACCAACAACGACGGCACCAACGACTTCGTGCTGCGCGCCTCGGCCCAGCAGGACGACTCGATGACGTTCATCCGCGGCGCGGGCGGCACCCCGTGGACGTTCAAGGAGGTCGTGCCCCCGAACAGCGGCTGGACCCCGCCGACGATCCCCCGGTGCACCGTGGTCGGACCCGGCGGAGGCGAGGGCAGCAGCCAGGTCGAAGTGGACTCCACCGGCGCCGCCTCCGTGAAACTGGGCGCGGGCGACACCGTCACCTGCACGTACACCAACACCAGAACCAGCGGGAAGGCGCTGCTGGAGAAGGAGTCGATCGGCGGCACCGGCACCTTCGACATCGACCTCAAGCCGCCGCCCGGCGCGACCCCGATCGCCGTCAGCCCGGTCACCACGACCCAGGAGAGCGTGCCGGTCACCGTGGCCGAGGCTCCGGCGGGGGCGACCCCGGGCACGTACACGATCGACGAGACGATCCCGCGGCCCGACGGCACCGGCACCTGGAACCTGGAGAGCCTGAACTGCAACGGCACCGAGGTGCCGATCACCAAGGGCCCCGCCACCGACAGCGCCCCGCTCGGCACCTGGCACGCCTCCTACGACGTGGCCTCCGTCGACGACGCGACCTGCCTGCTCACCGACAAGTTCACGCCCGGCGGCGCCATCAACATCGAGAAGGTCACCGAGGGCGGCACCGGCACCTTCGCGTACGACATCGTCGCCCAGCCGGACAGCAGGCGGCGGGACGACGCCACCTACCGCTCCACCGCCACCACCGAGTCCGAGGGCGTCGCCGTCACCGCGCACCCCGAGGACGGCAGCGGCGGCCCCGCCGCCGACGGGCTGACCGTGGACGACAGCACGCCCTACACCGTGCAGGAGTACCTGCCGCCGCCCACCGCCGCGGGCCACTGGGAGATGACCGACGCCGACTGCGGCACGGCCGGATCGGACGTGGACACCGAGCAGGGCACCGTACAGGTCCGGCTCACCGCCGACGACCCGCGCCCCACCTGCCGGTTCACCAACCGCTTCGTCGAGGTGGGCACCCTCGACGTCACCAAGCGCACCACCGGCGACACCGCCTTGCGCCCCGGCGCCGCGCACCTCGCCCTCAGCTGCGCCGACGGCACCGAGGACGCCCTGGACATCGCCGCCGGAGACACCTCGGGCGCCCTCACGCGGCACGCCTTCGGCAACTCCACCACCTGCCGGCTGGAGGAGACCGCCACCGGCGCCGGTGACGGGGTCGACGTCGACACCTCGGCGGTGCTCACCGTGGCGGGCGGGGAACCGCAGAAGGTCACGCTGGGCGAGAGTTTCCCGGTCCGGACGGGCGAGGCGGTCTCGGTCGTCGTGACCAACGTGTTCAAGGCACCGCCGCCGCCGACGTCACCGCCGCCCACGTCCCCGCCCCCGACCTCCGCGCCGCCCACCTCGCCGCCCCCGACCTCGCCGCCCCCGACCTCGGGTGTCCCGACCACGCCGCCGCCGGTCACGCCGCACCCCGGCCCGTCGCACCCCGGCCACCACCTGGCCGACACCGGCACCTCCACGACGGCCCTGTGGCTGGCCTTCGCCGCCGCCCTCGCGGTGGCCCTCGGCACCCTCACGGTGACCGCGATGAGGCGCCGCTAGAGCGCCGGAGCGGGAGCGCGGGGGCCGGTGCTCACGGCAGCGCCAGCCCCCACGCCCCGACCCGGACCGTCCAGGTCCGCCGCCGCACCGGCCCGCCGATGGCCACGGAGTCCGACCGGTAGCGGAAGTCCTCGCCGGTCACCGTGACCGTACGGGCCCGGACGCTCAGGCCCGCCGTCCGCGCGCACCGCACCTCCACCCGCGCCAGCCCCGTCCCGGTCGCGGGCCCCACACGGACGCCCTCCACCGGCTGGTCCAGATCCACCAGGGTCACCCCGTCCGCCTCCACCCGCAGCCGCGCGGGCGCCACGGTGTCCGCGGGGTCCGGCCGGGGCGGCCGCGCCGCCAGCGAGCGCACCAGCGAGCGGCACGTCCGCAGCCACGGCCGCCCGTCGCCGGACTCCGCCGGGGCCTCGGCCAGCGGCGGGATGCGCAGATCGCCGAGGACCACCCCGTCGCTGTCGTCGACCAGCAGATCGAGCCGCCGCTCCGTGCCGTACAGCGCGGCCCGCGCCGCGGCGACCGCCCCCGACGGCACGCCGAGCGACCGCGCGAGCGAGACCCCGGTCCCCACCGGCACCATCGAGAGCACCGCGCCGGACAGCTCGCGCTCCCGGTGCAGCAGCGACACCGCGCGCAGCAGAGCGCGGTCGTCGCCGACCACCACGGGCCGTCGCGCACCCCGCTTGGCCAGCGCTTTCGCGAAATCCTCCGGGCCGTCCGGCAGGCACACCTTGGCCGTGGCGCCCGCGCACAGCACATCCTTGGCGATCCGCACGGACTCCCCGTCCGCGCGCCGGGCGAAGGGATCGACGATCACCAGAAGCTGCCGTGACAGCCCCGCGCCCGTGTCGTCCGCGCGGTCAGATGGATGGTCCAAAGCCGCCACCTCGGCCTTGCCTCGCTTCCTCGGGTAGCATCTTTGTGCAAGAGCCCCTTGCGCTATTGCGCCAGGGGCTTCGTCTATTCCGGGGCACCCCAAGGCTCACGAAGGCCCGCCGCACCGACGCGGCGCCGGCCCCTGACCTTGGACATGCCCCGCCCGGAAGGGGTGTACGCCTGTGCCCGCACTTGTGCTGCTCGGTGCTCAGTGGGGTGACGAAGGCAAGGGAAAGGCCACCGACCTGCTCGGTGGATCCGTGGACTATGTGGTGCGCTACCAGGGCGGCAACAACGCCGGTCACACGGTCGTCGTAGGCGACCAGAAGTATGCGCTCCACCTCCTCCCTTCCGGGATCCTCTCGCCGGAGTGCACACCGGTCATCGGAAACGGTGTCGTCGTCGACCCGTCGGTCCTGCTCTCCGAGCTGAGCGGTCTGAACGAGCGCGGCGTCGACACCTCCAAGCTGCTGCTCAGCGGCAACGCGCACATCATCACGCCGTACAACGTGACGGTCGACAAGGTGACGGAGCGCTTCCTCGGCAAGCGGAAGATCGGCACCACCGGCCGCGGCATCGGCCCGACCTACGCGGACAAGATCAACCGCGTCGGCATCCGCGTCCAGGACCTCTACGACGAGTCGATCCTCACCCAGAAGGTCGAAGCCGCTCTCGAGGTCAAGAACCAGCTCCTGACCAAGCTCTACAACCGCCGCGCCATCGAGGCGCAGCAGGTCGTCGAGGAGCTGCTCGGCTACGCGGACCAGATCAAGGGCTATGTCGCCGACACCACCCTGATCCTCAACAACGCGCTGGACGAGGACAAGGTCGTGCTCTTCGAGGGCGGCCAGGGCACGCTCCTCGACATCGACCACGGCACGTACCCCTTCGTCACCTCGTCGAACCCGACCGCGGGCGGCGCCTGCACGGGTACGGGCGTCGGCCCGACGAAGATCGGCCGGGTCATCGGCATCCTGAAGGCGTACACGACCCGTGTCGGCGCCGGACCGTTCCCGACCGAGCTGTTCGACCAGGACGGCGAGGACCTGCGCCGCATCGGCGGCGAGCGCGGTGTCACCACCGGCCGTGACCGTCGCTGCGGCTGGTTCGACGCGGTCATCGCCCGCTACGCGACCCGCGTGAACGGCCTGACGGACTTCTTCCTCACCAAGCTCGACGTCCTCACCGGCTGGGAGCAGATCCCGGTCTGTGTCGCGTACGAGATCGACGGCGAGCGCGTCGAGGAACTCCCGTACAGCCAGACCGACTTCCACCACGCGAAGCCGGTCTACGAGTACCTGCCCGGCTGGTCGGAGGACATCACGAAGGCCAAGACCTTCGCGGACCTCCCGAAGAACGCGCAGGCGTACGTGAAGGCGCTGGAGGACATGTCCGGCGCCCCGATCTCGGCCATCGGCGTCGGCCCCGGCCGCGACGAGACGATCGAGATCAACTCGTTCCTGTAGGACGCCCGCAGGACGACGGTCGTTCAGTGCCCCGGTCCGCCTCGGCGGGCCGGGGCACCGTCCGTCCAGGGCTCAGCCGCTCTTCGTGTACGTCAGGGTCTGCTTCTTGCCCGTCGCGTCGACCATGACGCGGCGCAGCTCGCCCGAGGGCAGGACCGTTATGGTGCTGGGCCGGCCCGGGGCGCAGTCCGCGCGGGGTTCGGCGACCACCAGGTCGGTGCCGCCGATGCGCAGGGTGGAATCACTGGCCGACGTCAACTGGCCCTGGAAGACGCAGTGGTAGGGCGCGCCCTCCTTGTCGTAGCCGTCCGCCGTCATCGACAGGACCGTGTCGCCGGTCCCGCCCTGCTGGATGGTGATCTGCCGGGGGTGGTGCCCCAGTTCGTTGTCGATCGCGCCGTCCCACGTGCCCAGGTACTTCTCCGGTATCGCGCCCGCGTCACCGCCCGACTGCGGGGACGGCGACTCGACCGTCCCGGTGGGTGTGGTCGGCTGCTGCGAGGCCGGGGCGTCCTGGCCCTGCGTGGAGGTCTGGGGCGACGCGGACGACGACACCGGGGCCGTGGACCCCGCGCCGCCGGCCTGCGGCGACCCGCTCCCCCCGCTGCCGTCGTCCTTCATCAGCGCGTACACCGAACCGCCCGCGCCGAGCGCCACGATCAGCGCCACCGCGACGAGCGCCGCCGACGAGCGGGTGCGGCGCGGCTCCTGCGCGGGCAGCGGCGCGGGACCGTAGGGCGGGGTCTGGCTCCAGCTGCCCTGGTGCGGGTAGCCGTACGCCGGAGCCTGGTGCGGATAGCCGTACGCGGGCGGGTTCGGCACGGCCGCCGGGGCGGCCGGTGTGCTCTGGCTGACGACCACCGTCGGCAGATGGTTCACCGGAGTCGCGCCGCCGGGCGCGCCGGGCGGAGGCGGCGCGGGCGCCGGTACGGGCGCCGGGGCGTCGCCGCCGTCGGGATCCTCCGAGTCGAGCAACTGCACCGCGTGCCGCCCGAGTTGGGCCACCAGCGCGCCGGGCAGCCACGGGTCGCGGGTGCGGCCGCCGTCGCCCAGGGTGTCCTCGGCGCCGGTGCGCTCCAGGATCTCGGCGGGCGTCGGCCGCTCCCGGGGCTCCTTGCGCAGACAGTCCCGGACCAGCTCGTGCAGCCCCTCCGGCAGGGCCGTCAGATCCGGCTCCTCCTGGGCTATCCGGAACATCAGGGCGTGCACCCCGCTGTTGGACGTGCCGAACGGCAGCGCGCCCGTCGCCGCGTACGCCAGCACCGAGCCCAGGCAGAACACGTCGCAGGCCGGGGTGATCCGGTCGCCGCGCACCTGCTCGGGTGCCATGAATCCGGGCGAGCCGACCAGCGCGCCGGTCCGCGTCAGACCGCCGTCGGTGATCGTCTCCAGCGCGCGGGCGATGCCGAAGTCGATGACGCGCGGGCCGTCGATCGTCACCAGCACGTTCGACGGCTTCAGGTCGCGGTGGACGATCCCGGCCGCGTGCACGTCCTTGATCGCGTGGGCGAGGCCGGCCGCCAGGATGCGTACCGAACGCTCCGGCAGCGCGCCGTAGTCGTGCGAGACGACCTGCTGGAGCGAGGGCCCCGCCACGTACGCGGTCGCCACCCACGGGACCTGCGCCCCGGTGTCCGCGTCGAGCACGCTCGCCGTCCAGGCGCCGCCGACCTGCCGGGCGGCCTGCACCTCCTGCCGGAACCTGTCCCGGAACTCCTCCTGCTCCGCCAGCTCCTCGCGCACCAGCTTCACGGCGACGGTGCGCCCGCGCTCCGAGCGCGCCAGATACACCTGCCCCATGCCGCCCGCGCCGAGCCGGCCGAGCAGCCGGTACGCCCCGATGCGCTGCGGGTCCCCCGGTCCCAGAGCCTCAAGTCTGTCCATGTCGCGCCACCCTCCCCCGGTATGTGTGCAACAAAACCGAGAATAGTGCCGACCTACGACAGAGGGACCCTTACTGGCTTCTACGGTTCCGTAACGGACCTGTCCTGATAAGGGCCCCGCCCAGGGCCCTTCCGGCGGCGGGCGACAGACTGTCGTGTTCCCCGGCGTCCCGCAGACAGGACGCCGATGGCACCCGGGGGCGGCGCACCTTTACCCTCGGCCCCATGACCCCTCAGCCGAATCCCCAGGTCGGCGCCGCCGTCAAGGCCGCGGACCGCAAGCACGTGTTCCACTCCTGGTCCGCACAGGAACTCATCGATCCGCTCGCCGTCGCCGGTGCCGAAGGCTCGTACTTCTGGGACTACGACGGCAACCGCTACCTGGACTTCACCTCCGGGCTCGTCTACACGAACATCGGGTACCAGCACCCGAAGGTCGTCGCCGCGATCCAGGAGCAGGCGGCGACGATGACGACCTTCGCGCCCGCGTTCGCCGTCGAGTCGCGCTCCGAGGCCGCACGCCTCATCGCCGAGCGCACCCCCGGCGACCTCGACAAGATCTTCTTCACCAACGGCGGCGCGGACGCCGTCGAGCACGCCCTGCGGATGGCCCGGCTGCACACCGGCCGCCCGAAGGTGCTCTCCGCGTACCGCTCGTACCACGGCGGCACCCAGCAGGCGATCAACGTCACCGGCGACCCGCGCCGCTGGGCCAACGACAGCGGCTCGGCCGGTGTCGTGCGCTTCTGGGCGCCGTTCCTGTACCGCTCGCGCTTCTACGCCGAGACGGAGGAGCAGGAGTGCGCGCGCGCCCTGGAGCACCTGGAGTCGACGATCCAGTTCGAGGGTCCGGCCACCATCGCCGCGATCATCCTGGAGACCGTCCCGGGCACGGCCGGCATCATGCTGCCGCCCGCCGGCTATCTCGCCGGTGTCCGCGAGCTGTGCGACAAGTACGGCATCGTCTTCGTCCTCGACGAGGTCATGGCGGGCTTCGGCCGCACCGGCCAGTGGTTCGCCGCCGACCTGTACGACGTCACGCCCGACCTGATGACCTTCGCCAAGGGCGTGAACTCGGGCTATGTGCCGCTGGGCGGTGTCGCGATCTCCGGCGCGATCGCGGAGACCTTCGCCAAGCGCCCGTACCCCGGTGGTCTCACCTACTCGGGGCACCCGCTGGCCTGCGCCGCCGCCGTCGCCACCATCAACGTGATGGCGGAGGAGGGCATCGTCGAGCAGGCCGCGAGGACCGGCGCCGAGATCATCGAGCCGGCCCTGCGCGAGCTCGCCGAGCGGCACCCGTCGGTGGGCGAGGTGCGCGGTGTCGGCATGTTCTGGGCCCTGGACCTCGTACGGGACAAGGAGACGCGCGAGCCGCTGGTGCCGTACAACGCGGCCGGTGCGGACAACGCGCCGATGGCCGCGTTCGGCGCCGCCGCCAAGAAGAACGGCCTGTGGCCCTTCATCAACATGAACCGTACGCACGTCGTGCCGCCGCTGAACATCACCGAGGCGGAGGCCAAGGAGGGCCTCGCCGCCCTCGACGCGGCGCTGAGCGTCGCGGACGAGCACACGGTCTAGCGCTCGGTTTCCGGTGGGCCGGGGCCCGGCCCACCGGAACGGTTCAGCTGAAGATGATCATCGAGCCCTGGGCCAGGCTGCGGGTCGCCGCCTGGTGCAGGCCCAGCCACACGTGACGCTCCCGCGCGAACGGGCTGTCGTCGAGCGGCACCGCGGCCGCCGGCTCTTCCAGCGCGGTGGGCCCGGCGGGCGGCGCGGGCGCCGACGGCGGGTTCGACGGGTCGATCCCGATCGCCGCGGCTACGTACTCCAGTTCCCGCAGCAGCGCGTGCGACGAGCCCAGCGGGCCGCCCCCGGCGAGCAGTTCGTCGTTGGACAGCGGGGTCGGGAAGTCCACGGGCACGTACGCGCCCGCGTGGTCGTAGTGCCACACCAGATGCGAACTCTGCGCCGTCGACTCGAACATCTCCAGCAACTGCTCGTAGTCCCCGCCGAGTTCGTCGACCGGCGTCACCGCGAGCCCGCACAGCTGGAGCAGGTACGCCCGGCGCAGGAAGTGCAGCGCGTCGTAGTCGAACCCCGCGACCGGGGCCACGTCGCCCGAGAGCCCCGGCATGTACGAGTAGACCGGCACCGGCGGCAGTCCTGCCTCGTGCAACGCCTTGTCGTAGAGCGCGAGTTCGTCGGCGAAGGGATTGTCGGGGCTGTGGCACAGCACGTCGACGAGGGGGACGAGCCACAGGTCACAGGCCAAGGGGGCTCCTTAGAGTCGGACGTCCTGCGTAGCGCAAGGGTAGTGCGCGGCGGGCCGGGGCAGACCTGTCTTGCAGGGAAGCGTTCAGCGGGATCCTGCGCCGGTGAGGCGCTCGACCAGCGCGAGCGAGTCGGCGTTGTACGCGGCGATGATCGCGTGCGCGCGGCGCGGGTCCCGGGCGGCGAGGGCGTCCACGAGCTCGCAGTGCCCGGCCCACAGGCTGCCCTTCAGATCCCCGGCCCGGCGCAGGTGGGGCACCGTGTACATCCAGGACTGGACGCGCAGCCGGTGGAAGAAGTCGGAGAGGTAGGGGTTGCCGAAGAGCGCCGAGAGCTCCCGCCAGAACCGCAGGTCGTAGCCGATCAGCACGTTCAGATCGCCGGCGGTCGCGGCGCGGGCCGCCTCCTCGCCGCGGCGGCGCACTCCGGCCAGGGCCTCGAAGGTGCCCGGATCCTCGGGGGCGTTCTCGGCGAGCCCGCGGAAGATGCCGTCGGCGACCAGGCTGCGGGCCTCGATCATGGCGCGGTGGTCGGCCAGCGAGTACTCGTGGACGCGGAAGCCGCGGTGCTGGGCGGAGTCGAGGAGGCCCTGGGCCGTGAGGTCGACCAGGGCCTCGCGGACGGGGGTGGCCGAGACGCCGTAGCCGTCGGCGATCTCCTTGACGGTGAATTCCTGGCCCGGGGTGAGGCGGCCGCTCAGGATCTCGTCGCGCAGGGCGTCCGCGATCTGCTGGCGCAGGGTGTTGCGGGTGACGGCGGGGGCGTCGGATGCGGGCACGCGTCCCCTCCGGGGGCAGCTGGTCGATGTGTTCGGGTCAGCCTAGCTGCGGGCCGCCTTTTACGGTGCGTGGGCAGCCACCGGTCTCGTCGTGGCTGGTCGCGCAGTTCCCCGCGCCCCTGGGCCGTCGCTCGTGTGCGGCTCTCGTCGTGGCTGGCCGCGCAGTTCCCCGCGCCCCTTGCGGGGCTTGTCGCGCCCTGCGGCGGAGCCGCTGATGTGCACAGTCCCGCGCCCCTGACGGGGCGCCTCAGTCGAGGTCCCCAGCCTTGGGCAGTCTGCCGCCTGGGGCGGCAGGGTGGGCAAGGCGGCACCCCGGCGCGGGGGGGAGCGTTCCGGGCGGCCCCTACCGCGGCTCCGGAGGGCGTTGGCGGGGCATGTTCGGGCGGGTGCCCGGGGGGAGGGGGAAGCGGGGGATGCCGTTCGTCTCCGGGGAGCGGGGGGTCGGGCTCGGGATCGAGGACTGCAGGATCAGCGGCGCGGGGCCGGAGCGGAACTCCACCATCCAGTCCGTCGTCTCGGCCCGCACCAGCTCCGTCACGTCCTCGGAGAACCGCCGCAGCACCCCCAGACACCGCTCGGCGGCCTCGCTCGCGGTCCCGTCGGCGGGCCCCAGCACCTCACGGACGCTCTCCGACGCCCAGTCGAACTGGAGCACCAGCAGTCGCCGCTGCACCGCCTGTGCCGTGGCGACATCCCTTATCCAGCCCGAGGTCAGCCCGAAGTACCGGTCGCAGCCGACGCTCGCCACGGCCAGCAGCAGGGCGAGATACCCCCACGGCGCCGTCCCCGACGCGGTGCCCGTCAGGTCGAGCAGCGGCAGCACCCCGGCGCACACGGCCCCGAACACGGCCGCCGCCCGCAGCGCCCGAGCGCCCCGGCGCTTCCAGATCCGGTCGGCGAGATAGCGGTCCGCGGTCCGCAGGGCGCCCCGCTCGACCCACCGGTACAGCTCGTCGAGCCGCTCGGCGGGCTCGCCCCAGTCGCCGAGCGGGAACGCCCGCCCGGTGAGGTCGCCGGCACCCTCCTGGGGCGGTCCTTCGGGCTGCATCTCCGGCTGACTCACCCGGCACTCCCTCGACTGGTCACGGCTGGGGCTCGATGTGCAGCATCTTCCTACCGCCCAATGGGTGGCCAAGGTCCCGTTTTCGCGGGTTTTACGCCTAGAAGTGGGCCTTCATCAGGTATAGGGCCGCGGGCGTTCTCACTCGAAAGAGTGCAGTCAAAGGTGCCAGGGCGGTGGCTCCCCGGACCACGTAGGCTCGGTACTACTCAGACCGCACGCACCCGGACCCCAGGAGTTGACCGTGATCCCCGGTGGTGGCCAGCCCAACATGCAGCAGCTGCTCCAGCAGGCCCAGAAGATGCAGCAGGACCTCGCGAAGGCTCAGGAAGAGCTGGCGCAGACCGAGGTCGAGGGCCAGGCGGGCGGCGGCCTCGTCAAGGCGACCGTGACGGGCTCGGGCGAGCTGCGGGCCTTGACGATCGACCCGAAGGCGGTCGACCCCGAGGACACCGAGACCCTCGCCGACCTGGTCATCGCGGCGGTCGCGGCGGCCAACGAGAACGCGCAGACGCTGCAGCAGCAGAAGCTCGGCCCGCTCGCGCAGGGCCTCGGCGGCGGCAGCGGCATCCCGGGCCTCCCCTTCTAGGGCGGGCGCCGACTACCGTACGTACCGAGCGACACCCCACCGGAAGGCGACTGATCCGTGTACGAAGGCGTGGTCCAGGACCTCATCGACGAGTTGGGCAGGCTGCCCGGCGTCGGTCCCAAGAGCGCGCAGCGGATCGCCTTCCACATCCTCCAGGCGGAGCCCACCGACGTCCGGCGGCTCGCGCAGGCGCTGATGGAGGTCAAGGCGAAGGTCCGCTTCTGCGCCACGTGCGGAAACGTGGCGCAGGAGGAGCTGTGCAACATCTGCCGGGACCCGCGCCGCGACCCCTCCGTCATCTGCGTGGTCGAGGAGCCCAAGGACGTCGTCGCCATCGAGCGGACCCGTGAGTTCCGCGGGAAGTACCACGTCCTCGGCGGTGCCATCAGCCCGATCGAAGGCGTGGGTCCGGACGATCTGCGTATACGAGAACTTCTCGCGCGGTTGGCCGACGGGACGGTCACGGAGCTGATCCTGGCCACTGATCCCAACCTGGAGGGCGAGGCCACGGCGACGTACCTCGCCCGCATGATCAAGCCCATGGGCCTGAAGGTCACCCGCCTGGCCAGCGGCCTCCCCGTCGGGGGCGACCTGGAGTACGCGGACGAGGTCACCCTCGGCCGTGCCTTCGAGGGGAGACGACTCCTAGATGTCTGATGCCACCCTGCACGCCACGAGCCAGGACCCGAACGACTTCGCGGTCCAGATCTCCGACCAGATCGAGTCGTTCATCGTCGCGGTCGCCGAGATCGCCAAGGGCGACGAGCCGGACTCCGCCGTGCCGTTCCTCCTCCTGGAGGTCTCCCAGCTGATGCTGGCGGGCGGCCGGCTCGGCGCGCACGAGGACATCGTCCCGGACGAGCGCTACGAGCCGGACCTCGGCCCGGAGGCCGATGTCGACGAGCTGCGCGAGCGGCTGGCCAGAATGCTCGACCCGATCGACGTCTACTCCGAGGTCTTCGACCCGTACGAGCCCCGCAAGGCGCCCGTCGCGGCCCGGATCTCGGACGATCTGGCCGATGTCGTCACCGACCTGCGGCACGGCATGGCGCACTACCGCGCGGGCCGGGTGACCGAGGCCCTGTGGTGGTGGCAGTTCTCGTACTTCTCCAACTGGGGCTCGACCGCCTCGGCCACCCTGCGCGCCCTCCAGTCCCTGGTCGCCCACGTCCGCCTGAACCAGCCGCTGGCGGAGCTGGACGGCCTCGACACCGACGAGGACCTGTCCACCGGGGAAGGCACCCTGGAGGAGGAGGCGGGCCGTGTCATGGCGGAGGAGATCGCCGCTCCTCTGGGCCTGCGCACGGTGAAGTGAGCACCCCTCCGATGTGACCCGCCCCACGATTCCGGTTGACCCCGGAGGGCGTGGGCATGTGCTTGTCCGGAGCGGCCGGACGCCGATGGCCAGTTGGCCCGGTGATCACTTCGTGGGCGGGACATCTCACGATGCGATATAGCCGGGGCGGAATTCGGCCGCTCGTTAAACTGAGCCGACCGCCATGCATGCGCATGCGCGGTGACAGACGGACTGAGCGAGGAGCGCACGTGGGCCTTGTCGTGCAGAAGTACGGAGGCTCCTCCGTAGCCGATGCCGAGGGCATCAAGCGGGTCGCCAAGCGCATTGTGGACGCCAAGAAGAACGGCAACCAGGTGGTTGTCGTGGTGTCCGCGATGGGCGACACGACGGATGAGTTGATCGATCTCGCCGAGCAGGTATCCCCGATCCCTGCCGGACGAGAGTTCGACATGCTGCTGACCGCCGGGGAGCGGATCTCCATGGCCCTGCTGGCCATGGCGATCAAAAACCTGGGCCACGAGGCCCAGTCGTTCACGGGCAGTCAGGCCGGTGTCATCACCGACTCGGTCCACAACAAAGCCCGGATCATCGACGTCACGCCGGGCCGCATCAAGGAGTCCCTGGACGACGGCAACATTGCCATCGTCGCCGGGTTCCAGGGTGTCTCGCAGGACAAGAAGGACATCACCACGCTGGGCCGTGGCGGTTCCGACACGACCGCGGTCGCCCTTGCCGCCGCGCTCGACGCCGAGGTCTGCGAGATCTACACCGACGTCGACGGCGTGTTCACCGCCGACCCGCGCGTGGTGAAGAAGGCGCGGAAGATCGACTGGATCTCCTTCGAGGACATGCTGGAGCTCGCCAGCTCCGGGTCGAAGGTGCTGCTCCACCGCTGCGTGGAGTACGCCCGTCGCTACAACATCCCGATCCACGTGCGGTCCAGCTTCAGCGGACTGCAGGGCACGTGGGTCAGCAACGAACCGCTCGTGAAGAAGCAAGGGGCAGAGTCCGTGGAGCAGGCGATCATCTCCGGTGTCGCGCACGACACCTCCGAGGCGAAGGTCACCGTCGTCGGCGTTCCGGACAAGCCGGGCGAGGCCGCGAAGATCTTCCGGGCCATCGCGAACGCCGAGATCAACCTCGACATGATCGTCCAGAACGTGTCGGCGGCGTCGACCGGTCTGACGGACATCTCCTTCACGCTGCCCAAGACCGAGGGCCGCAAGGCCATCGACGCCCTGGAGAAGCAGCGGGCCACTGTCGGCTTCGACTCGCTGCGCTACGACGACCAGATCGCCAAGATCTCGCTCGTCGGCGCCGGTATGAAGACGAACCCGGGTGTCACGGCCGGCTTCTTCGAGGCGCTGACCGACGCGGGCGTCAACATCGAGCTGATCTCGACCTCCGAGATCCGCATCTCGGTGGTCACGCGCGCCGACGACGTGAACGAGGCCGTGCGCGCCGTGCACTCCGCCTTCGGGCTCGACTCGGACTCCGACGAGGCCGTGGTCTACGGAGGCACCGGCCGCTGATGGCCGAAAACTCCATGCGGCGTCCGACGCTCGCGGTCGTGGGTGCGACCGGGAGCGTCGGCGCCGTTCTGCTGCAACTGCTGTCGCAGCGTGCGGACATCTGGGGCGAGATCCGGCTCGTCGCCTCCCCGCGCTCGGCCGGGCGCAAGCTCACCGTGCGCGGCGAGGAGGTCGAGGTCGTCGCCCTGGAGGAGTCGGTCTTCGACGGGGTCGACGTCGCCATGTTCGACGTGCCCGACGAGGTGGCCGCCCAGTGGGCGCCGATCGCCGCCGCCAAGGGCGTGGTCGTCGTCGACAACTCCGCGGCCTTCCGGATGGACGCCGACGTGCCGCTCGTCGTCCCCGAGGTCAATCCGCACGCCGCGCGCGTGCGGCCGCGCGGCATCATCGCCAACCCGAACTGCACGACCCTGTCGATGATCGTGGCCGTCGGCGCGCTGCACGCCGAGTTCGGCCTGCGCGAGCTGGTCGTCTCCTCGTACCAGGCGGTGAGCGGCGCGGGCCGCTCCGGTGTCGAGACCCTGCGCGCCCAGCTGTCGCTCGTCGCCGGTACGGAGCTGGGGACGAGCCCCGGCGATGTGCGCCGTGCCGTGGGCGACGCCACCGGCCCGTTCCCGGAGCCGGTCGCGCTGAACGTCGTACCGTGGGCCGGTTCGCTCGCCGACGACGGCTTCTCGACCGAGGAGATGAAGGTGCGGGACGAGTCCCGCAAGATCCTCGGGCTGCCGGAGCTGAAGGTCGCCGTGACCTGTGTCCGGGTGCCGGTCGTCACGACGCACTCCCTCACCGTCCACGCCCGCTTCCAGAGCGAGGTCACCGCGGACGGGGCGCGCGAGATCATCGCCACCGCGCCGGGCGTCGTGCTCTTCGACAACCCGGGCGCGGGCGAGTTCCCGACGCCCGCCGACGCGGTGGGCACCGACCCGACCTGGGTGGGCCGCGTGCGCCGCTCGCTCGACGATCCGGCCGGACTCGAACTCTTCGTGTGCGGGGACAATCTGCGCAAGGGGGCCGCGCTGAACACCGCGCAGATCGCCGAACTGGTGGCGGCGGAGTTTTCCGCGAGCTGATCCCCGCCCCTATGTCGGGATATAGGGGCCCGCGCCGTGTCCGGCCTGCGGTCTGCCCCTTCCCATATGCGGATTCGATCTTAAAATCTGTGTAGGTTCTGTGTGTGACGTTGGTCCAGACCACTTGCTGGCGGGCCGTTGAGCGTTCGAAGATTTCCCTCCCCACCCCGCAACCGCACGCGGGGTGGGGAGCGTCTTTAGCGGGCGTCCTCGGGGGACTCGCGCGCAGGGCGCAATAGGGGCATAGGGGAAGAGCAGGTACGCATGTCGGCATGGAGCGCGGTGCCACCGCTGTCGGGGGCGAAGGGTGTCGCAAATCGGGTGTCGGACGCGTACAACCCTGACGGGGGGAAGCGTGTCCAACAAGCGTGGCAGAGGTACTCGACTTCACAGCGGTACAAGCGAGAGGCACGGCGGTTCTCCGCCCACCCCTCGCACCCCTCGGCGTGCGCCGTGCTCGGGGGCGGGCGCCCGGCGGCATGCCGGTGATCGCCCCCATGCCCGCGAGCATTCCGACGCAACTGCAGGGCGCTGACGACACGATGGCGGCCGGCACCACAGTCGATCACCTCACCGAGACGTATCGCGCCCACTACCGCTCCCTGCTCGGACTCGCGGCGCTGCTCCTCGACGACACCGCCTCCTGCGAGGACGTCGTGCAGGAGGCGTTCATCCGGGTCCACTCGGCCCGCAAGCGCGTGCGCGACCCCGAGAAGACGCTCGCGTACCTGCGCCAGACCGTGGTGAACCTGTCGCGGTCCACGCTGCGCCGGCGCATCCTCGGCCTGAAGCTGCTCACCAAGCCGATGCCCGACATGGCGAGCGCGGAGGAGGGGGCGTACGACCTCCTGGAGCGCGACGCCCTGAAGAAGGCGCTCAAGGGGCTCCAGCGGCGCCAGCGCGAGGTCCTCGTGCTGCGCTACTTCGCGGACATGACCGAGGCGCAGGTCGCCGAGGCGCTCGGGATATCCCTGGGCTCCGTGAAGGCCTACGGCTCCCGCGGCATCGCGGCCCTGCGCGTCGCCATGGAGGCGCCGGCATGAGCACCCCGGACCGAGAACAGCACGGCCAGGACGGCCGGGCCCCGGAGGCGCGCTCCGGGGGGCACGACGAGCACCACATGCACCACACGGACGACCGACACGCTGGGAACTCAACTGTGAACGACGGACCCCGTCGCCCGGCCGATGCGGCGGCCGACGACGAGCTGGCGCTGCGACGCATGATGCGGCAGGTCGTCGAGGAGATCGAGCCGTCGGACGCCGCGCTGGAGAAGCTGCGGCGCGCGGTGCCGGCCCGCCGGGCCCGCAAGCGCCAGGCCACGGTCGGCGCGATCGCCGCCGGGGTCTTCGTCGCGATGGCGATCCCCGCGGTGCTGCACGTGACGAGCACGGGCTCGCCCGACCACCCGTCCATCGCGGGCAACAGCACGGCCACGCACAAGGGAAAATCCCCCGGAGCCGGCGACAAGCAGTCGGGCGGCTCGGCCGGGCCCTCCGAGCAGCACGGCAAGGACGGGAAGAAGGGCGAGAAGGGCGACGGTGACAAGAGCGCGGGTGGCGGTGCCACCGCCGGCGCCGATCCCGCGTCGACGGCCGCCGCGTCCTCCCCGACCTGCGACGCGGCCGAGCTGGGCACTCCGGTGCCGACGGTCGGCGCCCCCGACGCCAGCGGCGCGGTCTACGGCTCCTTCCGCGTCACCAACACCTCGGCCGGCAACTGCACGATCGACAGCCCCGGCAGCATCGTCACCATCGCGCAGGGCGCGGCCAACCCCTCGGCGGTGAACGTCGTGGACCACACCACCGGCGACCGGGCGTCCGGCCTGCCCGACCCGGCGACCCAGCCGACCCAGCTGGTCCTGGAGCCCGGCAAGGCGTACGAGGTGCGGTTCGCCTGGGTGCCGTCCACGCCGTGTTCGGCGGGCGGTGACGGCGGCGGGACCGGCGGCACCGGGGGCGGCGGGGAGCCGACTCCGACGCCGTCGACGAGCGGGGACACGACGCCCACCACGGGCGACAGCTCCGCCTCCGCGCAGCTCGCACCCCAGCTGGGCTCGGACGGGGAGGACGGGAGCGTGGTCGTCTCGCACACCGCGGAGCCCGGGTCGCCCTCGGCCGCCGCGACGATCCCGGACGCGTGCGCCGGGACGGTGTACAAGACGGGACTGCTGCCCGCGTCCTGACCGTCAGGCCTGTGCGGCGCCCTGTTCGTCCGGGGCGCCCAGGCCCAGCTCCGCGTCCCGGATGGTCTCGGCCTCGCGCCGGACCAGGCGGAACCACATGAACACGACGAAGCCCGCGAAGACGAACCACTCGCCGGTGTAGCCGAGGTTCTGGAACGCCTTCAGGTCCAGGCCGCTGCCCTGCGCGGCGGTGGCCGGGACGGGCTTCATTGACCCGTCGGCCTTGTCGAGCGTCACCCAGGCGTCGTACACGTCGTACGGCACCAGGTTCACGAGCGACGCGGCGCTGATCATGCCGAGCTGTCCTGAGGGCAGACCGCCGGTGGCCGTCACCCCGTTCGACCCCTGGGACTCGGAGGCCTGGAGCGCGCCGGTCACCGTGACGTCGCCGGTGGGCGCGGCGGGCGCCTTCGCGGCGGACGCCGTGCCGGGCAGCCAGCCGCGGACCACCGGGAGCGCCTTGCCCGTGCCGTCGACCTTCAGCAGCGTCACGACGTAGAAGCCGTTCCGCCCGTCGAGGTCGCGGTTGGGGACCAGGAGCTGCTTGCCGTAGTGCCCGGTCGCGGTGGTCCGCTTGCCGGAGGTGTCGGTGGAGACCGGGAGCAGGGCGGCGAGCGGGCGGGCCGCCGCCGTCCTGTTGGTCTCCGTCTGCTCCGTCGCCGTCCGGTGGTTGTCCATCCGGCCCTCGAAGCGGCTGAGCTGCCACGAGCCCATGTACAGGCAGAACGGGATCGCGAGCAGCACGAAGAGGTGGATCCCCAGCCAGCGGGGGGTCAGCAGGAACCGGTACACGCCTTCTACGGTACGGGTCCGATATAAAGCCACATCCCGCGCCCCCCGCCGCCGCCCCGCCGGGCGGCTCAGGCCGGCAAGTGGCGCCTCGCGAAGTCCAGTTCGAGCGCTACCTGCTTGATGCGCTCGTCGACGACGAGCGAGCCGTGCCCCGCCTCGTACCGGTACACCTCGTGCACCGCGTCGCGCGCGGCGAGCCGGTCCACGTAGTGGTCGATCTGGCGGATGGGGCAGCGCGGGTCGTTGAGCCCCGCCGAGATGTAGACCGGGGCCTTCACGTCGTCGACGTACGTGATCGGGGACGACGCCGTGAAACGGTCCGGGACCTCGTCGGGCGCCCCGCCGAACAGGGTCCGGTCGAGCGCCTTGAGGGCCTCCATCTCGTCCTCGTACGCCGTGACGTAGTCGGCGACCGGGACCGCCGCGAGGCCCACGGCCCAGGCGCCGGGCTGGGTGCCGATGCCGAGCAGGGTGAGATAGCCGCCCCAGGAGCCGCCCGCCAGGACGAGGCGCTCGGCGTCGGCGAGGCCGGAGGTGACCGCCCATTCGCGGACAGCCGCGATGTCCTCCAGCTCGATCAGGCCGACCCGGTGCTTGAGGGCGTCGGTCCACTCCCTGCCGTAGCCGGTCGAGCCCCGGTAGTTGACCCGGACCACCGCGTACCCGTGGTCGACCCAGGCCGCCGGGCCCGCCGCGAAGGAGTCCGAGTCGTGCCAGGTGGGGCCGCCGTGGATCTCGAAGACGGTGGGCAGCGGCCCGCTCGCCCCGGCCGGCTTCTGCACGAGCGCGTGGATACGGCCGCCGGGGCCCTCCACCCAGACGTCCTCGACCGGCACGGAGGCGGGCGCGCGCATCCCGGGCGGATCGAGGACGACCTCGCCGGTCGTCGAGCGCACCACCGGCGGCTCGGCGGCCGACGACCACAGGTACTCGACGCTGCCGTCGGGCCGGACCGTGGCGCCGGAGACGGTGCCCGCGGGGGTGTCGACCCTGGTCAGCGCGCCGGAGCCGAACTCGTACCGCCACAGGTCGCCGCGGGCCTCGAATTCATGGGCGATGAGCAGCGCCGAGCCGTCCGGGTACCACTCCGCCGAGACGTCGCCCGGCAGGTCGAGGGCCAGGTCGGTCTGGGTGCCGGAGGCGATGTCCCACACCATCGGCTCCCAGCGGCCGCGCCGCTGGTGCCCGACGAGCAGCCGGGTGTCGCCCTCGACGGGCGCGAAGCCGAGCACTTCGAGGCCCAGCTCCTTCTCGCCGCTCTCGGTGTCGTCCAGCTCCGCGACGGTCGAGCCGTCGAGCCGGACCACGCGCAGCGCGGAGTGCATCGCGTCGCCGTGCTCGGTGTGCTCGATCGCGATGAGGGTGCCGTCGTGGCTCAGGTCGCCGACGCCCGCGGACTCGCGGTGCCGGTAGATCTCGGCCGGGGCGTCGGCGCCCGGCCGCACGACGTGGAGCGTCGTGCCGTCCTCGTCCGTGGACCGGCCGACCACGGCCGTCCGCCCGTCCCGGCCGATCGCGAGGCCCGCCGGGTACGAGGGGTCGAGCCCCGGCACGGCCTCGGTGTCCGCGCCGCCGCCGAAGGGCTGGCGCAGCCAGACGCCGAACTCGTCGCCGTCCTTGTCGCTGAACCACCAGATCCACTCACCGTCGGGGGAGAGCACCCCGTCCGTCGTCCCGTTCGCCCGGTCCGTCGCCTGGCGCTGGGTGCCCGTGGCTCTGTCCCAGGCGTACAGCTCGTACGTCCCCGTCGCGTTCGACACGAAGAGGGAGCGGGCCGGGGCGTCCTCCGCCCAGTCGGGCAGGGACACGCGCGGCGCCCGGAAGCGCTTCTCCCAGTCGGGCATGGACCCGTTGCTGTCACTCATGGCCCCATAGTGCCCGGCCCCGCCGACACTTCGCCGACAGGCCCCCACAGCCTGTGGAAAACCTTTGGCGGTACGCGATCAGGGGCGGCGAGACCCGGCCGGGTGGTGCGTCCGAGGGGAGCGGCCGGGTCCGCCTCGCAGGTGGCCCCCTGTGCTGCACGCCTGCCGTCCGCCCACCGTGACACGGGAGGGGGGAGAGGATGAACAGCGCCGACGCAGTTCATCCGCATGTCCCATGTACGGCGACGGTGAGGGGAATCTACGCCTTTGCGCCGCGTCCCGGAATACCTCGCGCATATATCTGTTCCGCGAGCCGTGATCCCTCTCCCCGAGTGGCAGCTCCGGCCCGCTCGGGTGAGGCTGACCGGGGGAACCCGGGGGCGTGCGCGACGGGAGACGGTGAGCGATGTTCGCAGCTCTGGGGCGGTTCGTGGTCCGCAGGCCGTGGTGGGTGATCCTCGGCTGGGTGGTGGTCGCGGCGGCGGTGATCTCGCTGGCGCCGAAACTGACCTCCAGCTCCGACGAGGCGAGCTTCCTGCCCGACAGCTACGAGTCGATCAAGGCGGCCGACGTCCAGGAGACGGAGTTCCCGAAACAGCAGAACATCGGGGCCGTCATCGTCTTCCAGCGGTCCGACGGCGAGAAGCTGACCGCGGCCGACTCCGCCGAGATCGTCCGCGTGTCCAGGGAACTCACCGCCAAGGACATCCCCGAGGTCGACGCGGTCGTCCCCGGCAAGGCCTCCCCGAACGGGCTCGTGCAGACCTCCATGGTCGCCATGCCGAAGATCACCGACCCGTCGGACACCTCCGAGCAGGACGCCGTGAAGACCCTGCGCGGCGACCTCCAGCAGGAGATCAAGGGCGCCGGCCTGCACGCCGGGATCACCGGCTCCGCCGCCACCGCCCTCGACGAGTCCGAGGCGTCCGAACGCGCGGGCCTGCTGGTCGGCGTCGGCACCATCGTCATCATCGTCGTGCTGCTCCTGCTGATCTTCCGCAGCCCGATCATCGCGCTGCTCCCGGTCGTCCTGATCGGGCTCATCTCGCCGCTCGCGACCGGTCTGATCGCCTCCGCCAACAAGGCGTTCGACATGAAGGCCGACTCCTCGATCCAGGAGCTGCTCACCGTCGTCCTGTTCGGCGTCGGCACCGACTACATCCTGTTCCTGCTGTTCCGCTACCGAGAGGCGCTGCGCGACGGGGAGGACCCGAAGGCGGGCATGGTGCACGCCGTGGAACGGGTCGGCGAGGCCATCACCTCGGCGGCCGGCGCGGTCATCGTCGCGTTCGCGGCCCTCGCGCTCTCCACCCTCGGCATGCTCAAGTCGATGGGCCCGGCGCTCGCCATCGCCGTCTTCGTGACGCTGTGCGCCGGGCTGACGCTCGTACCCGCGGTTGTCTCGCTGCTCGGTACGAAGGTGTTCTGGCCGTCCAAGTCCTGGCAGCGGGAGCCGACCGGGACCGGGTTCGCCCGGCTCGGCGGGGCGATCGGGCGGCGGCCCGCCGTGTGGGCGCTGGTCTCCGCGCTCGTCATGGGCGTGCTCGCGCTGGGCGCCCTCGGCTACAAGGCCAACTTCGACCTCTCCACGTCGTCGCTGCCCAAGACCAAGGAGTCCATGGTCGCCCTCGACGACCTGGAGAAGGGCTTTCCCGCGGGCACCACCGACCCCACCAGCGTCTACCTCACGTCGGACTCGGACACCCCGCTCACCGTGGCGCAGACCGCCGCGTTCCGGAAATCCCTGTCCGAGGTCGACGGGGTCGGGACCGTCGGCGCGGCCACGCGCTCCACGGACGGCACCGCCGCGGCCTACAGCGTGATCCTCGACGATCCGCCGGCCTCCGACGCCGCCATGTCCACCGTCCGCGACGACCTGCGGCCCGCCGCCCGGGCCGACGCGCCGGACGGCACCAAGGCGCTGGTCGGCGGCATCACGGCCGTCTACGTCGACATCAACAAGGCCGTCGACCGGGACTACTCCGTGGTCTTCCCCGTCGCCGCGCTCTGCATCATGGTCATCCTGGGTCTGCTGCTGCGCAGTCTGGTCGCGCCCTGGTACCTGATGGCGTCGGTGGCGCTCGGGTTCGGCGCCACGCTCGGTGCCACGTCGTTCCTGTTCACGCAGATCGGCAGTCAGCCCGGGCTGATGTTCATGCTCCCCGTGATCATGTACTTGTTCGTGGTCGCGCTCGGCACCGACTACAACATCCTGATGGTGTCGCGGCTGCGCGAGGAGGCGCGGGCCGGGCGCAGTCCGCATGACGCGGCCGGGACCGCCGTGCGGCATTCCGGGCCGACGATCGCCTCGGCGGGCGTGATCCTGGCCGGGACCTTCGCCACCCTGATGCTGGCCGGGAACTCGACGCTGTCGCAGATGGGGTTCGCGCTGTCGTTCGGCATCGTGATCGCGGCGTTCGTGATGGCGATGGTCTTCACCCCGGCCCTGACGGCCCTGATCGGCCACGCCGCCTGGTGGCCCGGCCACGGCGACCGCCGCCCGAAGTAGCCGTTTCGGGTGCACCACCGTCGTGGCTGGTCGCGCAGTTCCCCGCGCCCCTGAGATGCGCACTTCGTGCGCCATCTCATCAAGAGAGGCGCGGCGGAGCCGCAGCCTCTGAAGGGGAGGCTGCGCGAAGCGCATGCCTCAGGGGCGCGGGGAACTGCGCGACCAGCCACGACGCTACCGGGCCGGGGCCTGGGGCACCGTCGGAGGTGGGGTCGCCTCGGCGGGGGTCGCTGCGTAGGAGAAGGCCAGGATCAGGAGGGCGGCGACGGCGCACACGGCGGCCTCCGCGCGGAGCACAAGCCCCCGCCGAACCCTCCGCCCCCGATGCAGCAACTGGTTCAGAGCGCGCTCGGCACCATGGTGCAGGGCGCGCGAGTCGGCGTAGCGCGGGTCGTCGCCCGGCACCGGATTGGCGGCGCGAAGGAGGGCCAGGTCATCGGTCACGGGCGTGGTCTCCTGCGGTGACGGTCATGTTCATCCGGTCGATCTCGGCGCGCAACCGGCGCCGGGCACGGTGCAACCGCATCGCGGCGGCGCTCCGACTGCACTCCAGGGCGACGGCCAGCTCGTCGACGCCCAACTCCTCCCAGGCCGTCAGGCGCAACGCCTCCTGATCGGCCGGGTTCAGCCGCGCCAGCGCCTCATGGATCCAGGCGCCGGGCTCCTCGCTGTCGGGGCCCGCCACGATCTGCCGGTGCTGGGCGCGTTCGTGGTGGCCGATGCGGTCGAGCAGACGGCGGCGCCGGCCCAGGCCCCGCACGGTGTTGGCGAGGCAGTTGCGGGCGACGGCGTACAGCCACGGCAGCGGCGTCTCGGGCGGCAGCTCGCCCCGGCGCCGCCACGCTATGGAGAAGACGTCGGCGACGACCTCCTCGACCTCGTGGGCGGCCCCGGGGTCCAGGCGGCGCGCGACGAAGCGGCTGACGGCCCAGTAGTGGGCGCGGTAGGCCGCCGCGAAGGCGTCGTCCGTCGTGCTGCCGCTCATGCCTGTGCCCGTGGTGCGTCCGTGCTCATGCCCGGTCTGTGTCCGGCTCCGCCCCGATGTTCACAGGTGCGGTGTGTGATCTTCCGGGCAGGGGTGCGCGGTGACGTGCGGGCCGGGCCCGGACACGTACCGGGCATGAGAGGGAAGAGAGGGTGGCTGACCACCACCGATCACAAGACCATCGGCACGCTGTATCTCGTCACGTCGTTCGGGTTCTTCTGCCTGGCCGGGGTGCTCGCGCTGTTCATGCGGGCCGAACTGGCCCGTCCCGGCACGCAGATCCTGTCGAACGAGCAGTTCAACCAGGCGTTCACGATGCACGGCACGATCATGCTGCTGATGTTCGCGACACCGCTGTTCGCCGGGTTCGCGAACTGGATCACGCCGCTGCAGATCGGCGCGCCGGACGTGGCGTTCCCGCGCCTGAACATGTTCGCGTACTGGCTCTACCTGCTGGGGTCGCTGATCGCCGTGGGCGGTTTCCTGACGCCCCAAGGAGCGGCGGACTTCGGATGGTTCGCGTACGCGCCGCTGTCCGACGCCGTCCATTCGCCGGGGATCGGCGCCGACATGTGGATCATGGGGCTTGCCCTCTCCGGCTTCGGCACGATCCTCGGCTCGGTCAACTTCATCACGACGATCGTCTGCATGCGGGCGCCCGGCATGACGATGTTCCGGATGCCGATCTTCACGTGGAACGTGCTGCTGACGGGCGTACTCGTCCTGCTCGCCCTCCCGGTTCTCGCGGCCGCGCTGTTCGCCCTGGAGGCGGACCGGAAGTTCGGGGCGCACGTCTTCGAGGCGGCGAACGGGGGCGCGCTGCTCTGGCAGCACCTGTTCTGGTTCTTCGGGCATCCGGAGGTCTACATCATCGCGCTGCCGTTCTTCGGGATCATCTCCGAGGTGATCCCGGTCTTCAGCCGCAAGCCGATGTTCGGCTACCAGGGTCTGGTGGGCGCCACCATCGCGATCGCGGGTCTGTCGGTGACGGTGTGGGCGCACCACATGTACGTCACGGGCGGGGTGCTGCTCCCCTTCTTCTCCTTCATGACGTTCCTGATCGCCGTGCCGACCGGCGTGAAGTTCTTCAACTGGATCGGCACCATGTGGCAGGGCTCGCTGTCGTTCGAGACGCCGATGCTCTACGCGATGGGGTTCCTGATCACCTTCGCGTTCGGCGGTCTGACCGGGGTGATCCTCGCGGCGCCGCCGCTGGATTTCCACGTCGGCGAGACGTACTTCGTCGTCGCCCACTTCCACTACGTCATCTTCGGCACCGTCGTCTTCGCGATGTTCGCCGGATTCCACTTCTGGTGGCCGAAGTTCACGGGGAAGATGCTCGACGAGCGGCTCGGGAAGGTGACGTTCTGGACGCTGTTCATCGGCTTCCACGGCACGTTCCTGGTGCAGCACTGGCTGGGTACGCGGGGCATGCTGCGGCGGGTGCCGGACTATCTGGCGGTGGAGGGGCTGACCGGGCTCAACACCGTCTCGACGATCTTCTCGTTCGTGCTGGGCATGTCGTTCCTGCCGTTCCTCTACAACGTGTGGCGGACGGCCCATTACGGGAAGCCGGTCGGGGTCGACGATCCGTGGGGGCACGGGCGTTCGCTGGAGTGGGTCACGTCGTGCCCGCCGCCGCGGCACAACTTCGTTGCTCTGCCGCGCATCCGGTCGGAGTCGCCGGCGTTCGACGTACGGGAGGCGCGGTGATCCGGGAGATCGAGGGGTACCTGGAGGCCACTGTGGCGGCGCGCCGGTTCACCGAACGGGTGCCGTGGCTGACGGAGACGCAGGCCGCCGACATCCAACGGGCCTACGTGGAAGCCCACGTGAGATCGCTCCGGGCCACGGCGGCCCGAGCCGAAACCCAGTACCGCCTGCTCCGAGCCCGCCTGCTGACGGCCGCCTTCTTCATCGGCGTGGGCGCCGCCGGGGTGACAGCCATCGCAGCCAAAATCCTGAGCAGCACGCCTTGACAGCGCGCTACCGCCGTGGCTGATCGCGCAGTTCCCCGCGCCCCTAAAACCATCTCCCACGCGCGCCACCGTCGTGGCCGGTCGCGCAGTTCCCCGCGCCCCTGAGATGCGCACTTCGTGCGCCATCTCGTCAACGACAGAGGCGCGGCGAAGCCGCAGCCTCAAGGGGAAGGCGCGCGAAGCGCAGCCTTCAGGGGCGCGGGGAACTGCGCGAGAAGCGGCCACCGGCCCGCGCCCGGAGAACGGCCCAGGGGCGCGGGGAACTGCGCGGCCAGCCCCCACCGGCCCGCGCCCGACCGAGTCACCGCAACCCGTGCCTCCGAGCAACCATCCGCTCCGAAACCCCCCGCGGCAGCACCCGCCGCAAAGCGAAGACCACCGGCGCATTGCTCCCCACGGCATAGAACGGCCGAAGCCGCCCGGCCTCCACCGCCGAGACGACCTTCGCGGCGACCTTCTCGGCCGAGATCCCGTTCGCCTCATTGCGATTGAGCGCGGCGAGCATGGTGTCGTAGGCGGCGCGGAACGGCGAGTCGACCCCCACGTACTGGGTGCGCCGCTCACTGATCCCGGTGGCGATCGACCCGGGCTCGACGGTCGTGATGCCGACCCCGTACCCCGCGTACTCCCGCCGCGCGGCGAGCGCGAACCCCTTGATGGCGGCCTTGGAGGCGACGTACGACGACCGGTAGGCGAGCGGGAAGCTGGCCAGCATCGAGCCGACCATGACGACCCGCCCGTACCCCCGCTCCCGCATCCCGGGCAGCACCAGCTGACTGAGCCGCACGGCCCCGAACACGTTCAGCTGGAACAGCCGCCGCACCGCGTCCATCGGCAGCTCCTCGAAGGGGCCGCTCTGCGACTCACCGGCGTTGTTGACGAGGACGTCGACCTCCCCGGCGGCGGCCGCGCACGCCTCGATGCTCGCCTCGTCGGAGAGATCGAGGGCCAGGTAAGTGACCCCGGCGACAGGGGAGTTGACCTTCTCTGGGTTCCGGCTCGTGCCGTACACCCGGTACCCGCGTGAGACGAGCGCGGCGGCGACGGCCGCCCCGATCCCCGACGACGCGCCCGTCACGAGCGCGGTGCGCGTCACGCGAGGCTCCTGGCGAGCGCGCGCCCGGCGGCCCGCCCGGAGAAGATGCAGCCGCCGAGGAAGGTCCCTTCGAGCGCGTTGTACCCGTGCACCCCGCCACCGCCGAACCCGGCGACCTCCCCGGCCGCGTACAGCCCCTCGAAGACGGAACCGTCACCGCGCACGACCTGCGAGTCGAGGTTCGTCTCCAGGCCGCCCAGCGTCTTGCGGGTCAGCACGTGCAGCCGTACGGCGATCAGCGGGCCCTGCGCCGGGTCGAGCAGCCGGTGCGGCTTGGCGACGCGGGTGATGCGGTCGGGCAGGTAGGAACGGGCGTTGCGGACCGCCATGAGCTGGAGGTCCTTGCTGTAGCCGTTCTTGACCTCCCGGTCCCGGGCCACGATCTCCCGCTCGACCTGCTCGTACTCGACGGGCGTGTCCGGCGTCAGCTCGTTCATGGCCGCGACGAGGTCCTTCAGGTTCCTGCGGACGACGAAGTCCTCGCCCTTGTCGAGGAACGCCTGGACGGGCCCCGGCGCCCCCTTCTTCACGCGCTGGAGGACGAGCTTCATGTCCTTGCCGGTGATGTCGGGGTTCTGCTCGCTGCCGGAGAGCGCGAACTCCTTCTCGACGATGGCCCGGGTGAGGATGAACCACGTGTGGTCGTGGCCGGTCGCGGTGATGTGCTGGAGCGTGGCGAGCGTGTCGTGCCCGGGGAAGAGCGGCGCGGGCAGCCGCTTGCCGGTGGCGTCCAGCCACAGCGACGACGGGCCGGGGATGATCCGGATGCCGTGGCCGGGCCAGATCGGGTCCCAGTTCTTCAGGCCCTCCGTGTAGTGCCACATGCGGTCGCGGTTGACGACGGAGGCCCCGGCGTTCTCGGTGATCTCGATCATGCGGCCGTCGACGTACGCGGGCACGCCCGTCACCATCGACGCGGGCGCCGGGCCGACCCGGTCGGCCGGCCAGTTCTTGCGGACCAGGTCGTGGTTGCCGCCGATGCCGCCGGAGGTGACGACCACTGCCTTGGCGCGCAGTTCGAAGTCGCCGACGGTCTCGCGGGAGGAGGCGACGCCGCGCGGCTCGTCCGAGGGGGCGAGCAGGGAACCCCGTACGCCGACGGCCGCGCCGTCCTCGACGATCAACTCGTCCACCCGGTGGCGGTACTCGAAGGTGACGAGGCCGCGCTCGGCCGCCTCCAGGACCGGCTCACGGAAGACGCGGACGACCTCGGGGCCGGTGCCCCAGGTGAGGTGGAAGCGGGGCACCGAGTTGCCGTGCCCGGTCGCGGTGCCGGAACCGCGCTCGGCCCAGCCGACGTTCGGGGTGACCTTCAGCCCGAGCCCGTACAGGTAGTCCCGCTTCTCCTCGGCCGCGAACCGCACATACGCCTCGGCCCACTTGCGCGGCCACCGGTCCTCGGTCTCCCGGTCGAAGCCGGCCGAGCCCAGCCAGTCGGCGAGGGCCAGCTCGTAGGAGTCCTTGATGCCCATGCGCCGCTGCTCGGGGCTGTCGACGAGGAACAGGCCGCCGAGCGACCAGAAGGCCTGCCCGCCCAGGTTGGCGGCGTTCTCCTGGTCGACGAGCACGACGCGCTTGCCCGCGCGGGTCAGTTCGTACGTGGCGACGAGCCCGGCGAGCCCGGCTCCCACGACGATGACGTCGGCGACATCGGCGTTGGTGTCACTCATGCGCTCTCCAAGGGGGTGCTGTAGGCGGTCAGTACGTTCATGAACAGGGCGTGCCTGCGGTCCCGTACGGCTGCGTCGTCGGGCTGGAGCAGCACCTGCACGGCGGTCCCGTCGTGCACGGCGACCAGCGCGTCTCCCAGGGCCCGCCGGTCGGTGACCCGGCGCCCCAGCTGCTCCAGGGCGGCCACGAGCACCGGAAGCACGGCCTCGCGGATCGCCTCCTCGCGGGCGGCCATCACGCGTCGCAGGCCGGGATTGCGCAGGGCGTGCGCCGTGAACTCGGCGGTGATCCGGTACCAGGCGTCGTCCACGGGGGTCGCCTCGACGGCGGCGCGCACGGCTGCCTCGGGATCGGTCGGGTCGAGGCTGTCGAGGGCGGCCCGCACATCGTCGAGCATCCGCGCCGACCGCTCTTCCCACAAGGCGAGGAACAGCTCATCGAGGGACGAGAAATTGGAGTAGAAAGCGCCGCGCGTGAACCCGGCCCGCTCACAGACCTGCTCGACGGTGGAGCGGCCGAAGCCCTCCTCGGCGAACACGTCGAACGCGGCCGCGAGCAGCCGCTGCCGCGTACGCGCACGCCGCTTCGTCACTGTCCCGGCCACGGTCACCTCGCTCGAACCACAAATGGATACAGGAACGTATTCGATACGTTCCTGTATCCACAAGGGTTCGGTCAGGGGCCGCTCAGAGTCGGCGCAGGCTCAGGCGAAGATCTCCACGAACGACCAGATGGCGAGGCCGAGCATGCAGACGCCGCCGACGCGCTGCACGGTCTTCAGCGGCACCCGCTTGGCGATGAACCGGCCCGCGACCAGGGCGAGTCCGGAGACCGAGATCAGCGCGAGGAACGAGCCGATGGCGGTCGACCACGTGCCGTTCGTGGCGGCCAGGTTGGCGGTGGTGATCTGGGTCAGGTCGCCCCACTCGCCGATGAAGACGGCCATGAAGGCGGTGCCGAACACCGGCCAGAACCCGGTGACGGTCTTCGCGCCGGACTCGTCGTCGCCGTCCTCGTCGTCCCCGCCGCGCAGCAGCATGAAGGCGCCGAACAGGAACATCAGGCCGGAGACCAGCTTCACGATCCAGCCGGGGAGCAGGCCGAGCAGCGACCCGGCGCCGACGGCGATGGCGACGTGCACGGCGAACGCGGCCGAGGTGCCGAACCATACGTAGATCGGCTTCATCCGGGTGCCCATGGCCAGTGAGGCGAACATGGTCTTGTCCGGGAGCTCGGCCAGGAAGATCAGGCCGAAGGCGGTGACGATCGCCACGGGATCGAGATGCATCGGAGGTCGGTTCTCTCTGTACGGGCCCCAGCCGGGCCCGTGAACCCACCCGCTCCGGGGGACCACTCGACCCGGCAGCGGCCATGGGCAGGCTGCCTGGTCGAAGGTCTCGCCCACCCGGCCGGATCGGCGCGGGCCCGGCCACCGGGAACCCGGGGGTTCCAGTGTGTCGACGACCGGTTCGCGGGGCTACTCCCCTTCGCTTGCTCCCACCAGGGTACATGCGGCCCGAGAGGCCCGCAGTGCCCCGGATCACTCCCCGCCGCGGGCGGCCAGCACGCAGAACTCGTTGCCCTCGGGGTCGGCGAGCACCACCCAGGGCTGCTCGCCCTGCCCGATGTCGACGCGCCGCGCGCCGAGCGCCTCCAGCCGGGCCACCTCGGCGGCCTGGTCGGCGGGCCGGAAGTCGAGGTGCAGCCGGCCCCGGTGCCGGACGACCTCGTCGGCGCGGACGAAGTCGATGCCCGGGGTCCGGTCCGCCTCCGGGCGGATCTCGAACTCGTCGTCGGACGTGTACGTCACGACCCAGCCGAGCGCCCCGGCCCACCAACGGCCCAGGGCGGCCGGGTCCGCGGTGTGGACGACCACCTGTTCCCAGTTCAAGGTCATGCGCGGAGTGTAGAAGCGCCCTGGTCCATTTAAGGGGAACTGGTATTCGGCCTTTCGGTTTAAGATCGCGTCGATCGGCCAGGGGGGCGGATCTTTCAGGGGCTTTTGGGGGCGACGCCGATGGGTGTCATCGCAGGTGCTGTCGTGGTGGTGCTGGTCGTGGTGCTGGTGTGGTGGGTCGTCAGGACCTACAACCGGCTCGTCCGGCTGCGGAACCAGACACAGGCGTCATGGGCGCAGATCGATGTGCAGCTGAAGCGGCGGCACGAGCTGATCCCGAATCTCGTCGAGGGCGCGCGCGGTTACGCCGCCCACGAGAAGTCCACCTTCGAGGCGGTCACCGCCGCGCGCGGGGCAGCCGTCAGCAGCGGCCTCGGGGTCACGGACAAGGCCGCCGCCGAGGACGCGCTCACCGCGTCGCTCGGCGGGCTGTTCGCACTCGGCGAGAGCTACCCCGAGCTGAAGGCGGACCAGCACTTCTCCACCGTGCAGGCCGAGTTGAGGTCCGCGGAGGACAAGATCGCGTACGCGCGGCAGTTCTACAACAGCGCCGTGCAGAGCTACCACACCGCGCTGGAGAGCTTCCCGGGGAACATCGTGTCGGGCTTCGGCGGCGGGCACGGGCGGCGGGAGTACTTCGAGGCCGCGGGCGCGCCGCAGGACGCCGTCCAGGTGCGCTTCTGATGAGCCACACCGATCAGCTCTACTGGGGCGGGGCCGCCCTGATCGTGCTCTGGCTGCTCCTCTTCGGCCTCTCGCTGCTCGCCACCCGCAACGGCACGGTCACCCCGGCGCCCGCGACCCAGGAGTTCGGGCCCGACCCGGAGTCCCCGGCCGTGGTCAGCTTCCTCGGCAACAACTGGCGGGGCGTCGGGTCCGCCGCCGCGGCCACCCTGCTCGACCTCGCCGCCCGCGGCTACATCGAGCTGCGCCAGCCCGCCGACGACCCGGCCGCCAGCACCGTGCACGTCACGGACGAGGGCCGGGCCGCGCAGGACCTGCGGCCCTACGAGGGGCGCGTCCTGGAGCGCGTGATCAGCCGGACCGCCGAGGGCGGAGCCCCCATCGGGGCGATCGCCTTCCGCGACGCCAAGCGCGCCGCCGCCTTCAACGCGGAACTGCGCAAGGACATCGTCGCCGAGGCCCGGCTGCGCGGCCTGTCCCGCTCCCGGTTCGCGTCCTGGCTGGCGGGCGGGCTGATGCTGCTCGCCTTCGTGCCCGGCGTCCTGTTCGCCCTGGCCGCGCTGATGGGTCACCACAACATCCGCGCCGCGTTCGTCGTCGGCGTGCTCCCGGCGTCCGCGATGTGCTGGCTGCTGGCCAAGGTGCTGGGCGAGCGCGCGACCCCGCGCGGCCTGGAGCGCGCCGGGCACTGGGCCGGACTGCGTTCCTGGCTGACCGCGCACGAGGACTTCGCCCGGCTGCCCCCGGCCGCCGTCGCCGTCTGGGACCGTTATCTCGCCTACGGGACCGCGCTCGGCGTCACCAGCCTGGCCGGCCGTCTCCTCGGCTTCGACGCCGGTGATCGCCGCCGCGTCTGGTCCTCGTACGGCGGGACCTGGCGCCCGGTGCGGATCCGCTACCCGCGGCTGCTCCCCGGCTTCGGCGCCTCGAAGGGGCGGCTGCTCCAGCTGGCCGCCGCCGCGGGTCTGGTCGCCGCGGCCCTGGTCGCCTTCGGAGTGCTGCGCCAGCCCGACTGGACGATCGCGGCCGACGGCGGCACCTGGCGCCGCCCCGGCCTGGTCCTCAGCCTGGGCTGGGTGGTCAGTCTGCTGCTCGGCGTCATCGTGGCCGGGAAGTTCCGGCGCTGGACGCTGTTCCTGGCGTTCCTCGCGACGATGCCCGGCAACTTCGCGAGCGGCACCCACGGCTGGTGGCACGACGCGGCGGCCCAGGACGGCCCGGTCCCGGTCGAGTGGGCGGCGATCGTCGTCTTCGGGGCGCTGGCCGGGTACTTCGTGGTCCTGGCCTGCCTGGAACTGCGTGCGCCCCACACGATCACCGGCGAGGTGCTGCGGGTGGAGTGGCGCAAGGACAGGAGGGCGGCGCGTTTCCTGGCCCTGGACGAGGGCGGCACGGACCTGACCACGGCCTGGGCCCTGCCCGCCGCCTCCCGCGGCATCGCGACCGGCGCCCAGGTCCGCCTGACCGTCTCCCGCGGCACCCGGACCATCCGCTCGGCGGAACTGGTCCGGGCCGCCCTGTGGGAGGGCGACTGGTCCGAGGCGTCGGCGCCGGGGCGGGCCACCGCGTAGGCACGTCAGTCCTGGGCGGCGCGGGGCCGGCTGGAGTACGGCAGCAGTGCCGTCTCCCGCGCGTTCTTGACCGCGGCGGCGATCAGCCGCTGCTGCTGCGCCGTGACCCGGGTGACCCGGCGGCTGCGGATCTTGCCCCGGTCGGAGAGGAACCTCCGGAGCAGATCGGTGTCCTTGTAGTCGATGTACGAGACGTCGGGGGCGAGGAGGGGACGGGAGCGGGGCTTCGGGGACTTGCGGGCTGCGGTGGTCCGTCGGGACATGAGGGTTCCTTACGAGGTTGTCGGGATCGGCACGGAACGGGGGCCGGGTCTCAGGCGTCGAGGAACGGCGCGAAGGACGCCGGGAGATGGCGCCACTTCTCCGGCCCGGCCGCGTACTCGGCATCGGTGAGCAGGCACGAGTCGAGGAGCCGCTCGATGCCGCCGCCGTCGAGGCCGGGGGAGGTGAAGACGAGGTGCTGGCAGCGGTCCCCGTGCTCCGGATGCCAGTCGATCGCGGCGGCCGCGCGCCGCACCGGCGGCATCAACTCCCATCCCGCGTCGGGCAGCGCGGCCATCCACGGCCCCGCGTTCTCCACGCACAGCGCCCCGCCCGCGCAGTCCCAGGCGAGCAGGCTGTCGGTGCGGTCGGCGAGCCAGAACCGGCCCCGGCTGCGCGCGGCGGCGCAGCAGAGGTCTTCGAGTGCCTGGAAGAGCCGCTCGGGGTGAAAGGGGCGGGTCTGGTGCCAGACCAGCGTGCTCACGCCCGACTCGTCGGCCTCCTGGGGCAGCAGCGCGGACGCGGGATGCTGCGCCGACGCGGCGGCCTCGACGTCGAACCCGGCGAAGGCCAGCGCCGCGAGTTCGCCCGACGCCGCGTCGACCCGGCGGGCGGTGGGGTGGAGCTGGGTGAGCAGCGCGTGATCCTGCTCGTCCGCCTCCGGGTCGTCGACGAGGGCGAGCACGGGCGCGTACTCCACCTGCCGGGCCCAGGTGTCGGCGACGGTGCGCCGGTCCGTCGCGGCGGCGGCGAGGCCGGCCTCGGCGAGGTCGTCGCCGTTGCCCAGGTAGGGCAGGACGAGGGCCGGGGAGACCGCGGTGATCACGTTGGTCAGCAGCAGCTCGTCGCCGCTGTGGGCCGCGACGACCTCGGCCATGGCCTTCGGCTCGACCGAGTCCCACAGCTCGACGACCGCGAGCCGGGTCGTGCCCTCCGCGGCCAGCCGGTCCAGCTCCGGTACGAGGTCCTCGCGCAGGGCGCAGCAGGCGCAGTCGTTGACCAGGGGTGCGTCGCCCGTGGCCAGGACACCGGAGGCGTCGCGGACGACGCGGCGCACGGTCCCCTGCGTGGCGGTGGCGAGGTCGTGGTGGAGCGCGACGCTCCCGGGAACGGCCGTCAGCAGCCGCTCGACGACGTGTCGGCGGGCGTCGGCGTGCAGCCCGCCGACGATGACGACCGGCAGTGGTTCGTTGCGAGACATGCGAGACATGGGTCTACTATATGGGAATGGTTTCCATTATCAATAAGGCGGTCGGCGACCAGGCCGCGATCCACGAGAGGCAGGTCTCTCCATGTCCGCCCACTGCCAACTGACCGGCGCCCGGCCGGGATTCGGCAATTCCATCTCCCACTCCCACCGGCGCACCTCCCGCCGCTTCGACCCGAACATCCAGCGCAAGCGCTACTGGCTGCCCGGCGAAGGGCGCTATGTGCGTCTGACGTTGAGCGCCCGCGGCATCAAGACGGTCGACGTCATCGGCGTGGAAGCGGCCGTCGCGCGCATCCGCGCCCGGGGAGGGAAGGTCTGATGGCCAAGCAGAGCAAGATCGCGAAGAACGAGCGGCGCAAGGCCGTCGTCGCCCGGTACGCGTCCCGCCGCGCGGAGCTGAAGGAGATCGTCCGCCGCCCGTCGTCGACCCCCGCCGAACGCGCCGCGGCCCAGTCCGAACTGGCCCGCCAGCCCCGCGACGCGAGCCCCACCCGCGTCCGCAACCGCGACAGCGTGGACGGCCGCCCCAGGGGGCACCTGCGCAAGTTCGGGATGTCCCGGGTACGGGTGCGCGAGCAGGCGCACGCGGGGTTCCTGCCCGGGGTCACCAAGTCGTCCTGGTAGCCGCGCCCGACTGCCCCGACCGGCAGGGGAGGTTGTGCTCATCGGCCACGTTTTCCCGGGGGGTACTGGCGGCCCGGGGTCTGGGTACACGGCCCGTATGGGCACTGATCCGCTGGATGGACCGTGCGCTTCGAGCGGTGGCGCACGGGCCGGGTGCGTACAAGGACAATCCGTCGACGGCCGCGATCGGGCCGCCGGCGTGCGGAACCGCGTCGTCGACGGCCGCGACCGGTCCGGCGATGCGTGGAACCGCGTCCTCGGCCCCTGTGGGGCCGCGGTCGACGGGAGGCCGTCGGCCGCCGCCTTGCGGCGCCGCGGAGCGGGAGCGCCGAATCCGGGCGTGCTGGAGCGGGCGAACGAACAGATCGCCCGCTCCCGGAGACTGCTGGCGGCCAGCCGGGAACGGATGGAGCGCAGTGAGGCGGCGCTGCGTCGCTCGGCCAGGTGGGTGTCCCCTCGCGGGGCCGATACCGCCGGCCGGAATCGCTAGCCGACACCGCCGGTCGATACCGCCGGTCGATACCGCCGGCCGGAACCGCTAGCCCGAACCGCTAGCCCGAACCCCTAGCGCGAACCGCTAGCCCGAACCGCTGGGCCGGGCCTGCTGATAGAGCGTCATCAGCACCCCGTGCACCGGCTGGTCCTCCCCGTCCTCCTCCGCCTCGTCGACCAACTCGGCCAGCATCTCGCCGAGTTGCTTCGCCCTCGCGGGGCTGAGCCGCAGATGACGCAGGGTCAGCTGCGGCTCGACGGGGGCGCGGTCCAGTTCCTGGGCCACCGCGGCGAACATCGCCGCCGTGCCCGCCGCCTGAGGTTCGGCGGCGACCATGCGCCGGGCCGTGCGCTGGTAGTACTGCTCGGTGCCGCCGCGCACCTGACGGGTCTCGGCGACGTGCGCGAGACCGGCCTCGCGGAGCACCTTGAGGTGGTGGGCGACGTTGCCCTTCTTGGCGTCGAGCTGCACCGCGAGTTGGCTGATCGTGGCGGGCCGTTGCCCCAGGGCGAAGAGCAGGCGCTGGCGCAACGGGTGCGCGAGCGCCGCGAATTGCTCGGGCGCGCCGATCTCCAGGACGTCCTCGGGAGGCGGCGGGTGGACGGGCTGATCGCTCATACCGAAAGTGTCTAAAACTATTGACGCTTTCGCAAGGGCGGTGCTCTACTCCCTGCCATGACGACCGTGACGAAGCTTCTGCCCGCGCCTGTCATCGAGGAGACGGCCCGACTGCTGACCGAGCACTACGTGTTCCCCGACATCGCCGAGCAGGTGGCCGGCCTGCTGCGCCGACGCCTGGCCGAGGGGGCCTACGACGTCGACGACGCCGAGGAGCTCGCCCGACTGGTCACCGCGGACCTCCAGTCCGTCAACGGCGACCGGCACCTGAGACTCAAGCACCACGCCGACGCGGTCCCCCCGAAGCGCGGGGCGGCCACCCTGGAGGCCATGCGCCGGGACTTCGACGCCTCGCTGGGCGGCGCGCCCCTGGTGCGGCTGCTCGACGGGCAGGTCGCCGTGGTCGAGCTGGCCCCGATGCTGTTCCCGCTGGAGTGGGCCGCCGAACCGCTGAGCGCCGCCTTCACCGTGGCCTCCCGCGCCCGGGCCCTGATCGTGGACCTGCGCGCCAACCGCGGCGGCGACCCGGACACCGTCGCCTTCGCGTGCAGCTACTTCCTCGACGAGCGCACCCACCTCAACTCCATGTACTGGCGCGACGGCGACCGCACCGAGCAGTCCTGGAGCTTGCCCCACGTCCCCGGCGCCCGCTTCGGCGGCAGCAAGCCGCTGTACATCCTGACCAGCGGAAGCAGCTTCTCCGCCGCCGAAGAACTGGCGTACGACCTTCAGCAGCTCGGCCGCGCCGTGGTCGTCGGCGAGCCCACCCTCGGCGGCGCCCACCCGTGCAACGGCTGGACCGTGCACCAGAACCTGGAGGCCACCGTCCCCGTCGGCCGCGCCGTCAACCCCGTGTCCGGCACGAACTGGGAGGGCACCGGCGTGCGGCCCGACATCCCGTGCGCCGCCGCCGACGCCCTCGACCGCGCCCACGCGCTGGCCCTCGCCCGCCTGGCGGACTGACCTCAGGCCCGCCGCAGGGGTGCGAGCGCCGAGGTCAGGGTGACGACCTCGGTGAGCAACTGGCGCAGCGCGCCGTCCTGGCGCTCGGCGGGCGCGAAGGTCGTGTACTGCTCGAAGTCGCTCTGCAACGACAGATGGACCTGCGTGTGCACGGCCGTCAGCTGGACCGCCCCCGCGATGTGGCGCAGGTGGTCCAGGGCGCGGGCGCCGCCGACGTTGCTGCCGTAACCGACGAACCCGGCGGCCTTGTTGTTCCACTCGTTGTAGACGAAGTCGATGGCGTTCTTCAGCGCGGCCGGGATCGAGCGGTTGTACTCGGGCGTGACGAACACGAATCCGTCGAGCGCGCCGATCTTCGCGGCCCAGGCGCGGGTGTGGTCGTGCTCGTAGTCACCGAGCCGCGGTGAACGCGGCTCGTCGAACAGCGGCAGGCTGTAGTCGGCGATGTCGACGACCTCGAACGCCGCGTCGTCGCGTTCCCCGGCGGTCTTCTCGACCCACCGCGCGATCTGCGGTCCCACGCGTCCGGGCCGGGTGCTGCCGAGGATGATGCCGATCGTGGGCATTGCGTCTCCAGATGTACGGGCGGTCGGACGGGAAGCAGCGGTGCTCGGAGCGCGGGGGGCCGGTGACGGCCGGCAGGTCCCCGAAGGGGCCGACGGCGCGCGCTAGGACGGCCCGAACCGCGCCGCGACCGACTCCAGTTCGGTGATCGAGCCGGACATGATCGTGCGCACGTGCTCCGTGACGACCTCGGCGGGCCAGTCCCACCAGGCCACCGCGAGCAGCCGCGCGATGTCCTCGTCCCCGAAGCGTGTGCGGATGAGGCGGGCCGGGTTGCCGCCGACGATGCCGTAGTCGGGGACATCGCTGGTGACCACGGCTCCGGTGGCGATGATCGCGCCGTGCCCGATGCGGACGCCGGGCATCACGGTCGCGCCGTTGCCGAACCAGACGTCGTTGCCCACCACCGTGTCCCCGGGGTTCGGCAGCCCCGTGAGCAGATCGAAGTGGTCGGCCCAGGAGCCGCCCATGGTGGGGAACGGAAAGGTGGAGGGCCCGTCCATCCGGTGGTTCGCGCCGTTCATGATGAACCGCGTCCCGGTCCCGAGCGCGCAGAACTTCCCGATCACGAGCCGCTCGGGCCCGTAGTGGTACAGCACGTTGCGCGTCTCGAACGCGGTCGGCTCGTCCGGATCGTCGTAGTACGAGTACGCGCCGACCTCGATCAGCGGGGACTTCAGCAGCGGCTTCAGCAGGACGACGCGGGGCTGCTCCGGCATGGGATGGAGGATCGTCGGGTCGGCGGGAACGGGCGGCATCGCGGTGACGGTTCCTCTCGCACGGCTCTCACTACTGCTACAGCTGTCGCATTAAGATGAGGATGCTCGCACGCCCGGGCCCTTTGATCAACCGATTACGGCACAAGGAAAACGGGATACGCGGGATACACGGGATACGCGGGATACGGGGACACGGGAGATGAGAGGTGCGATGACCGACAACCCTGCGGCGACGCCGGACCGCCGCCCCGGGGGCCGCACCGCCCGCGTCCGCGCCCAGGTCCTGGACGCGGTACGGGCCGAACTCGCCGAGCGCGGCCACGAGGGCCTCACGATGGAGGGCGTCGCGACCCGCGCGGGAGTCCACCGCACGACGGTCTACCGGCGCTGGCACGACGTGGGCGGCCTGCTCGCCGACGTCATCGACGCGGCCGGCGAGACCGACTGGCAGCCCCCGGACACCGGCTCGCTGCACGGCGACCTGACGGCCCTCAACGAGGAGATCCAGGAATCCCTGCTCGTGCGGCCGTCGTTCGCCGTCGCGCTGGTGGCCGCCTCGTTCCACTCCGAACAGGCCGCGCGAGCCCAGACCCGCCTGTGGGCGGACCGCTACGCCCAGTGCGAGATCCTGGTCGCCCGAGCGGTGGCCCGGGCCGAACTCCCGCCCACGGACGCCCGCGCCCTGCTGATCACGGCCACGGCCCCGCTCTACCACCACCTGGTACTCCTGCGCTCGGCCCCGGACCCGCACCTCCCGGAACGGTCGGCCGCGACGACCGTGGCGGCGGCGAGGGCGGGCGCCTTCTCCTTGTGAGTACGGGAGTTGTGGCATTCCGGGCCTCCTGGCGCACCACCCCACGTCACAGGAGAGTGACAACGACCGCACAGGACCCCGCCCGTCGCGGATGATGCAGCGTCAACACAGCACATCTCATGGGGGAATCATGCGCACCCGCATCGCCGCGGCCGTCCTGGCCGCACTGCTCTCCACCGGCGCTGTCGCCTGCGGCGGCAGCGACACCGAGGCCGACCCGGCCGCCTGCAAGGCCGCCATGAAGAAGCAGTTCGACGAGGCCATGAAGAAGGGCGGCGACGCGTCCGCCGCCGACGGGCGTCCCGAAGCCTGCGAGGGCATCGACGACAAGACCGCGCAGCGCTTCGCCAAGGAACTGATGGGCGACGCCATGGACGACGCCATGAAGTCCGCCGTGCCCGACATCGACCCGGACGACGTCACCGCGTCCCCGCCGAACGCCGACGACGTCCAGGAGAGCCTCGACGCCATCGAGAGCGACCTGGACGACGTCCTCGACGAGGCCGGCATCACACCGACCCCGTAACCGGTGGAGGGGCGCCCGGACCGGCGACTCCCGTGCCGGCGCCCTTCCCGACTATCCGCCGGCCTGGTCGCCCCCTCGCCTCGCCGTTCCGGGGTGACCGGGCCCCCAGCCGGCGGGCGTAGACCTCCTGCATCTCGGCGGCGGTGACGTCACGCTCGGTCACTTTCCGGCCAGGAACAACTGGGTGGTTCCGTGGAACTTCCGCTCGCGACAGGGAAGACTCATCAGGTGGACTCGTCGTCTGCCGGTTGCGGGAGGGACCATGCGTGATGCCGTTAAGTCGACTCTGCCTCTCTCGAGCGAGCAGGCGCGGCTGGACTGCGGACTCGTCACTGCGCAAAGCATCGAGCTGCGCGCCTGGGCAGCGGATCTGAGGGCCAGGGATCGTCACATGCGGTCCCGGGCCGAGGAGATGATGCTCCACGCATGGGACATGGGACATGGGGCAGCGGGCCGCCGCACTGATCGCCGCCTCAGCTCCTGCCGCCCCCGGGGAACCGCTCGCGGCAGAGCCGGCCGTCGTGGTCGATCAGGCGACCGGCGTCATCTCCGCACAACTGGGCTGCTCGATCGCCGAAGCCCTGGCACACCTGCACGAGCGCAGCCGCCGACAGAGACAGACTCTGGAATCCGTTGCCCACCACGTCGTGAACAGCCTCGACGTGAACCCCGGCGAGCCGAGATTCTGATCGCCGATCCCCGCACACAGAAACAGGTGAGGCGCCCACCGAATCCGGTGGGCGCCTCACCTGCTGTTTTGGCTGTCGGGGTGGCGGGATTTGAACCCACGACCTCTTCGTCCCGAACGAAGCGCGCTGCCAAGCTGCGCCACACCCCGATGTCGTTGCTCCGCTTCCCGCAGTGCTGCAGGTCCTGGCGACGTCATTTACTTTAGCCCACCGGGGCCCGGAGACGAAATCCGGTTTTGGGGGGCGCGGATCTCGGGCCTGATGTGGTCCAGGGCAACCAGGGCCAGGGCCAGCAGGTAGAAGGCCGCGCCGAAGAGGACCGCGTTCGTGAGGACGCCGGGGTAGCCGTGGGCGTCGACGTCCAGGAACGGGTACGGGTAGCGGGCCGGCGTGCCCGGGGTCATGATCGCGCCGCGGATCAGGGCGAAGCCGAAGTAGGCGAGCGGGTAGAGCAGCCAGAGGGCCGCGTGGCGCGGGCGGAGGAGGCCGGGGCGGGTCAGCAGGAGCCAGTCCAGGAGTACCGCGACGGGCGTGACGGTGTGCAGGAGCTGGTTGGAGACCGTGCGCCAGCCCGTCATCACGTGGGCCGGGTCGTCCGTCATGGAGAAGCCGGACGAGGAATTGGCCAGGACGAAGTGGTAGACGAGGCCCGTGATGCAGATGAAGAGCAGGGTGCCGCCCGTCAGGAGGGGCGTCAGAGGCGGCCGGGCGGTCCAGGCGTGCCGGGCCGAGAGGGCGAGGACGACCGCGACCAGGATGTTCGACTGGATCGTGAAGTAGCTCAGGACGCGCAGGACGCTGTCGCTGATCGTCAGGTCGATGACGATGCCGGTCAGGGCCGCGAGGGCGATCAGACAGCGGAACGCCGCCGCGACGGGGCGGCGGCGGACCGGGACGACCGCCTCCGCCGGAACGGAGGCGGCGGAGTTCGGCGTGATCATGCGATCCACCGTACGTCCGGGCGGGACGGTCAGCCGGTCGGCGTCCTCGGGGCCAGCGTCAGCAGCGTCGCCTCCGGCGGGCAGGCGAAGCGGAACGGGGTGTAGCGGTTCGCGCCGCAGCCCGCCGAGACGTGGAGGTAGGAGGTGTTGCCCTCCGCCGTGTGCCGCGACAGGCCCTTCACGCGGTCGGTGTCCAGGTCGCAGTTGGTGACCAGGGCGCCGTAGAAGGGGACGCAGACCTGGCCGCCGTGCGTGTGCCCGGCCAGGATCAGCGGGTAGCCGTCCGCGGCGAAGGAGTCCAGGACCCGCAGGTACGGGGCGTGGACCACGGCCATCGTGAAGTCCGGGCCGGCCGTGGGGCCGCCCGCCACCTCCGCGTACCGGTCGCGCTTGATGTGCGGGTCGTCCAGGCCGGTGAAGCCGATCTCGACGCCTGAGACCTTGAGGCTGCCGCGCGTGTTCGTGAGGTTCAGCCAGCCGGCCTCGTCGAAGCCGTCGCGCAGGTCCTCCCACGGGTTGTGGATGGCGCCGACGACCGGCGGATTGCCGTTCAGACCGTGGCGGCCCTGCACCTTCTCCAGGAGGTACCGGGCAGGGTTGCGGGGCCGCGGCCCGTAGTAGTCGTTGGAGCCGAACACGTACGCGCCCGGGAACTCCATCAGCGGCCCGAGCGCGTCGAGCACCTCGGGCACGCCCTCCGGGTCGGAGAGGTTGTCGCCCGTGTTGATGACGAAGTCGGGGCGGAGCCCGGCCAGCGAACGCAGCCAGCGCTGCTTCTTGCGCTGCCCGCCGACCATGTGGATGTCGGAGACCTGGAGGACGCGCAGCGGCTGCATACCGGGGGGCAGGACCGGGACCGTGACGCGTCGCAGGCGGAAGGAGCGGGCCTCGAAACCCGCGGAGTAGGCGACGGTGGCGGCGCCCGCCGCCACGATGCCAGCAGAGACCTTCAGGGGAATCCCGTATCGCGCGCGCATGTGTCCCATCGTGTCAGACGGGCGGTGCCCCGGAAATCGGCGGGCGTGACGCCCCGTACACCTGCGACAATCACGTCATGACCACGCTCAAGTCGAAGCTGCACGACGACCTCAACGCCGCGATCAAGGGGCGTGACGAGCTGCGCTCCTCGACGCTCCGGATGACCCTCGCCGCCATCACGACCCAGGAGGTCGCCGGCAAGGAGAAGCGCGAGCTCGCCGATGACGAGGTGCAGGCGGTGATCGTCAAGGAGGCGAAGAAGCGCCGCGAGGCGGCCGAGGCGTTCGAGAAGGGCGGGCGTGCCGAGTCGGCCGCCCGTGAGCTCGCGGAGGGCGAGGTGCTCGCCGAGTACCTGCCGCAGCAGCTGTCCGACGCCGAGCTGGAGCAGATCGTCGGGCAGGCGGTCGAGGAGGCGAAGGCGGCCGGTGCCGAGGGCCCGCGCGCCATGGGCCAGGTCATGAAGATCGTGAAGCCGAAGGTCGGGGACCGCGCCGAGGGCGGCCGGGTCGCCGCCGCGGTCAAGAAGCTGCTCGCCGGCTGAGGCGGAGAACCGGAGAGGCCGGGCAACCGGAAACCCGGAAAGCCGGAAAAGGGGCGCCCCCGTCGGGGGGCGCCCCTTTCAGTTCCGGAGGCGGGGGCTAACGGCCCCAGCCGCCGCCGTTCCCGTTCCCGCCGTTGTCGTTCCCGCCGTTCCCCTGGCCCTGGAACAGCCCGTCGGGGAAGGTCGGATCGGGGTCGGTGTCGCCGGGCTTGGCGTCGCCCTGGCCCTGGTCGCCGCCCTGGTCGCCCTTGTTCTTGTCCTTGTCCTTGCCCTTGTCCGGGTCGGGGATGTCGACCATGGTGAAGCCCGGGGCCTCCTTGCCGGACAGGGCGCCGGTCATGGCCGACCGCCAGATCGGGCCGGGCGTGTCGGCGCCGTAGACCTTGTCGTGGTAGCGGCCGCCGATGGTGATGTTGGTCATCTCGACGCCCTGCGAGGCGCTGCCGACCCAGACGGCGCCCGACAGGTTCGGCGTGTAGCCGACGAACCAGGCGTTCTTACGGGCGTCCGTCGTACCCGTCTTGCCGGCGTTGTCCCGGTCGGAGAGGCCGGCCTGCTGGCCCGTACCGGAGTCGGTCACACCGCTGAGCAGCGTATTGATCTTGTCCGCGGTCTGCGTCGACATGGCGCGCGAGCACTTCGACTTCGGGACGGCCAGCGACTTGCCGTTGGCGTCCGTGATCGACTGGATGGCGATCGGGGTGCAGTACGTGCCCTCGTTGGCGAACGCGGCGTACGCGGAGGCCATCGTCAGCGGCGACAGACCCGTCGAACCGAGGGTCATCGACGAGGGCACCTCGGGCACCTTCGTGCCGTTGCCCTGGACCACGCCGAGCTTGTCGGTCATCTTCACGACCGGGCACATGCCGGTGTCGGCGAGCATCTCCACGAAGTACGTGTTGATGGACTTCTCCATCGCCTCCTTGAGGCGATAGGGGCCGGACTCCGACTCGTTCTCGTTCTCCAGCTTGTAGCCGCCGTCGTTGGTCCACGGCTTGCCGCTGCACGTCTGCACGGTGTCCGGGTACGGCATCTGGTACGGCGCCGGGAACTGCTGGGTGATCGGCGTGCCGTTCTCCAGCGCGGCCGCCGCCAGGAACGGCTTGAACGTCGAACCGGTCGGGAAACCGTAGTTGGAGCCGTGGTAGGCCGAGTTCACCGAGTAGTTGATCGACGTCTCGTTCTTGCCGTAGCCGTACGGCTTCGACTGGCCCATGCCGAGGATCTTGCCGCTGCCCGGCTCGACGAGCGTGACTGCCGTGGCGACCGAGTCCGTCTGGTACACGTTGCTCTTGATGGAGGCCTGGACCGATTCCTGGGCCTGCGGGTCCAGCGTCGTCCGGACGGTCAGACCGCCGCGGCTCCAGAGCTTGGCGCGCGCTTCCTTCGTCTTGCCGAAGGCCGGGTCGTTCTTCACGACCTGCTCGACGTAGTCGCAGAAGAAGGCCGCGCCCTTGACCGCGGTGATGCAGCCGTTCTGCGGCTTGCTGACCTTCAGCCCGAGGGCCGTCTGCTTGGCCTTGTCGGCCTCGGCCTGCGAGATGTCGTGGACGTCGGCCATGCGCTGGAGCACGACGTTGCGCCGCTTCTTCGCCTCGGCCTCGTCGTTGACCGGGTCGTAGCGGCTCGGCGACTGGACGATGCCCGCGAGGAGCGCGGCCTCCTGGACCGTCAGGTCCTTGGCCGACTTGGAGAAGTAGCGCTGGGACGCGGCCTCGACGCCGTACGCCTGCTGACCGAAGTACGTGATGTTCAGGTAGTTGGAGAGGATCTTCTTCTTGCCGAGGTCCTTCTCGATCTGGATCGCGTACTTCAGCTCGCGGACCTTGCGCCCGATCGTCTGCTGGGTGGCCTGCGCCAGCTTCGTCGGGTCGTCGCCCGCCTCCTCCATGAACACGTTCTTCACGTACTGCTGGGTGAGGGTGGACGCGCCCTGGGCGACGCCGCCGCCCCGCGCGTTCGCGTTGATGGCGCGCAGGATGCCCTTCGCGTCGATGGCCCCGTGCTCGAAGAAGCGCGAGTCCTCGATCGCGACGATCGCCTTCTGCATGTACGGGGAGATCTCGTCGAGCTTCACCACGGTGCGGTCGCGGTCGTAGACCGTCGCGAGCTTCCCGCCCTGGGCGTCCAGGATCGTGGTGCGCTGGCTGAGCGGCGGCTGCTTCAGTGCGGCCGGGGTCTCGTCGAATTCCTCGACCGAGCCCTTCGCGGCCAGGCCGAGCGCGCCCGCGGCGGGCAGCGCGATTCCGGCGAGCACGGCTCCCGCGAGCACGCTGACACCGAGGAACTTGGCGGCCTGTTGAGCCGGCGACATACCGCCGCCGTCACCGGCCGAGCGCTTCTTTCCCATGCAGGGCAGCCTACGTTCTGATTCTCCGGACAGGCGTATATGCCTTGGCCTAAGCTGCACTCAACTGTCACAGCAGTGCGGTCTCGTATCAAGACGTGGGACGGCCCCGAAACGTTCCCGGCACTTCTTTCCTTACCTCTGACGTGCCTCTTGTAGTCATTCCTGTGCCTGCCGCGACCCCTCGCGCAGGGCCCGGAAGCTGTCCGAAACCGCCTCGTGTGTCACCCGACGCCCGTTGTGACGCAAGTGAAGTGTCCATATTTGCCGGGGTTGTTACGCATGTCTCCCGGTCACTCCGTCGGGTGATCTGCCGCTTACGCATAGTCCGTTCGGGCCATTCAAGATTGGGCCCGAAGGGGGTGTTGCGCTGTGCCCACCTTCCGTAACGTCCTCAACTGGCGGCGGTGAATATGCCGCTGCCGCCGTGGGGGAGCCTCGATTCGGGAGAGGACGGCGCCGGTATGGGCTGGGTAGTCGACTGGAGTGCGCAGGCGGCCTGCCGCACTACCGATCCGGATGAACTGTTCGTTCAAGGAGCAGCGCAGAACCGGGCGAAAGCGGTGTGCACGGGATGTCCCGTGCGGACCGAGTGCCTAGCGGACGCGCTCGACAATCGCGTCGAGTTCGGTGTGTGGGGTGGCATGACGGAGCGGGAGCGCCGGGCACTGCTGCGCAGGCGTCCGACCGTCACCTCGTGGCGCCGGCTGCTGGAGACGGCGCGTACGGAGTACGAGCGCAGTGCGGGCCTGCTGCCCGCGGAGCTCGACAACGACGAGACGTACGAGAGGTTCGCCGCCGTCGGATAGGACGGCGCCGCACCCTTTCGTACACACGAGTACCGGAGCCCTGACCGGCTCCGGGCCGCGACCGCACGGCCGACGTGCGGGCGCGTACGGCTCACTCAGCTCCGGCCGGAGTGCCACCGGCCGCGAGCCGGTCTCCGATGTCCCTGAGGCCTGCCAGGTCGTGCACATCGCCGGGCAGCGCCGCGATCTCGGCCACGGCGACCTCGGGGTGGAGCGCGGTGAAGCGGTCACGCGTGCGCTGTTCACGCGCGACGAGCCGCATCCGCTCGGCGTGCAACCGCAGAAGTCCCGCGGTCAATTGCTCGGTGCTGGGGTGTGCGGGAGTCTCCGCTGCGGCGGGGGAGCCGGACGCGGGATCGGAAGGCGTACGCACCTCTTCCTTCCCGGGCGCCTGATCCACAATGCCGCGCTCGTCAAGATTTTCCGCGGCGGCCAGCGCCCGCTCGGCGGAGAGCCGGTCGGCGCCGCTGCCGTGCACCCGGTTCAGCACCAGACCGGCGAGCGGCATCCGCTCCGCGGCCAGGCGTTCCACGAAGTACGCGGCCTCGCGCAGCGCGTCCCGCTCGGGCGCGGCGACGACGAGGAAGGCGGTGCCGGGCGCCTGGAGGAGCTTGTACGTGGCGTCCGCGCGCGTACGGAATCCGCCGAACATGGTGTCCATCGCGGCCACGAACGTCTGTACGTCACGCAGCAGCTGCCCGCCGAGGAGCTTGCCGAGCGCGCCCGTCATCATCGACATCCCGACGTTCAGGAACTTCATCCCGGCCCGGCCGCCGACCTTCGCGGGGGCCATCAGGACGCGGATCAGCTTGCCGTCGAGGAACGAGCCGAGCCGCTTGGGCGCGTCCAGGAAGTCCAGCGCCGAGCGGGACGGCGGGGTGTCGACGACGATCAGGTCCCAGGTGTCCCGGGCCCTGAGCTGGCCCAGCTTCTCCATCGCCATGTACTCCTGCGTGCCGGCGAAGCCCGCGGAGAGCGACTGGTAGAAGGGGTTGTTCAGGATCGCCTCGGCCCGCTCGCCGTCCGCGTGCGCCTCGACGATCTCGTCGAAGGTGCGCTTCATGTCGAGCATCATGGCGTGCAGCTCACCGCCGGCCGCGTCGCCGGTCGCCTCGACGCCCTTCACCCGGCGCGGCACGTTGTCCAGGGAGTCGATGCCCATCGACTGGGCGAGGCGCCGGGCCGGGTCGATGGTCAGCACGACGACCTTGCGGCCGCGCTCGGCGGCGCGCAGGCCGAGCGCGGCGGCGGTGGTGGTCTTGCCGACCCCGCCGGAGCCGCAGCAGACCACGATGCGGGTGGCCGGGTCGTCGAGCAGCGGGTCGATGTCGAGCGCGCCTGCAGGGTTCAGCGTCATCGAAGCGGTCCCTCAGATCCCTTGCTGTCGCAGTTCCTCGGCGAGCGTGTACAGGCCCGCGAGGTCCAACCCCTCGGTGAGCAGCGGGAGTTCGTGCAGCGGCAGCTCCGCCCCGGTGAGCAGCTCGCGCTGGGCGCGCTCCAGGACGTACCGCTCCGCGTACTCCTCGGCCTGCGCGAGCAGCGGCCCCACGAGCCGCTTCGCGCCGCTGAGCCCGGCCGCCGTCAGGGCCCCGGTGACCTCCGGCGCGACCGACGGTGAACGGGTCAGCGCCAGTGCGGGTTCCCCCAGGAGCGCGGGTCGCACCATGTTCACCATGATCCGTCCTACGGGCAGCTGCGCGGCGCGCAGTTCGGCGACCCCGTCGAGGGTCTCCTGCACCGGCATCTCCTCCAGGAGGGTCACGAGGTGCACCTCGGTCTGCGGGGACTTGATGACCCGCATGACCGCCTGGGCCTGATTGTGTATCGGGCCCATCCTGGCCAGCCCGGCGACCTCGTCGTTCACGTTCAGGAAGCGGGTGATGCGCCCGGTGGGCGGGGCGTCCATCACCACGTAGTCGTACGCGTACCGGCCCTGCTTGTCCTTGCGCCGGACGGCCTCGCACGCCTTGCCGGTCAGGAGTACGTCCCTGAGGCCCGGCGCGATGGTCGTGGCGAAGTCGATCGCGCCCAGCTTCTTCAGGGCGCGGCCGGCGCCGCCCAGCTTGTAGAACATCTGGAGGTAGTCCAGCAGCGCCAGTTCCGGATCGATGGCGAGCGCGTACACCTCCCCGCCGCCGGGCGCGACGGCGATCTTCCGCTCCTCGTAGGGGAGTGTCTCCGTCTCAAAGAGCTGTGCGATGCCCTGCCTGCCCTCCACCTCCACCAGGAGAGTGCGCTTGCCCTTCGTCGCGAGGGCGAGCGCGAGTGCGGCGGCGACCGTGGTCTTTCCGGTACCGCCCTTGCCGCTGACGACCTGGAGCCTGCTCACGTATTCGAGCGTAACCAGAACGCGGCCCGATCACGCAGCAGCCTCCGGAACGACGCACCTGACTTCGGCGGCTACAGTCGGCCCCATGGCTAAGAAGTGGGAGTACGCGACTGTGCCGCTGCTGGTGCACGCGACGAAGCAGATCCTGGACACCTGGGGCGAGGACGGCTGGGAGCTCGTCCAGGTCGTGCCCGGACCGAACAACCCCGAGCAGCTGGTGGCGTACCTGAAGCGGGAGAAGAGCGCGTGAGCGGCGCGGTGGAGGCGCGGCTCGCCGAGCTGGGCCTGACCCTGCCGCCCGTCGTGCCGCCGGTCGCCGCGTACCAGCCGGCCGTGCGGTCCGGTGTCTACGTGTTCACGGCCGGGCAGCTCCCGATGGTCGACGGCAAGCTGACGCTGACCGGCAAGGTCGGCGCCGAGGTCACCGCCGACGAGGCCAAGGAGCTGTCGCGGATCTGCGCGCTGAACGCGCTGGCCGCCGTGAAGTCCGTCGCCGGTGACCTGGACCGCATCGCGCGTGTCGTGAAGGTCGTCGGCTTCGTCGCCTCCGCCGCCGACTTCACCGGGCAGCCCGGTGTCATCAACGGCGCCAGCGAGCTGCTCGGCGAGGTCCTCGGCGACAAGGGCGTGCACGCCCGCAGCGCCGTCGGCGTCGCGGTGCTGCCGCTGGACTCGCCGGTCGAGGTCGAGATCCAGGTGGAGCTGGTTCCGGAGGCCTGAGTCACGAACCCCGCGCCCCTGGACGAGCGAAGCTCGTTTCAGGGGCGCGGGGAACTGCGCGAGAAGCGGCCACCGGCCCGCGCTCGGCGAATCGCCTCTCGAACATCCCGTCGAGTCGGGATAGCCTCCGGCCATGTCCAACGGCCAGTGGTACCCCCCTGAGTGGCCGGAACGCATCCGCGCCCTCGCCGCCGGCACACTGACGGCCGCGACCCCGCGCCGCGCCGCCACCGTCATGCTGCTCAGGGACGCCCCGGGCGCCTCCGGCGGCCTGGAAGTGCACATGCTGCGCAGACGGACGTCGATGGCCTTCGCGGCCGGTGCGTACGCGTACCCCGGCGGCGGCGTCGACCCGCGCGACGACGACCGGCAGGTGCGCTGGGCGGGCCCCTCCCGGCAGACGTGGGCCGAGCGGCTCGGCGTGCCGGAGAAGGACGCCCAGGCGATCGTCTGCGCGGCCGTGCGCGAGACCTTCGAGGAGGCGGGCGTACTGCTCGCCGGCCCGACCCCGGACAGCGTCGTCGACGACACCACCGGCGACCAGTGGCAGGAAGCCCGGCAGGCGCTGATCGCCCGCGATCTGTCCTTCGCCGAGTTCCTGGACCGGCGCGGCCTGGTGCTGCGCTCCGACCTGCTCGGCGCGTGGGCCCGCTGGATCACCCCCGAGTTCGAGCCGCGCCGCTACGACACCTGGTTCTTCGCGGCCGTGCTCCCGGCCGGCCAGCGCACCAGCGACGACTCCTCCGAGGCCGACCGCACCGTGTGGATCCGCCCCGAGCGGGCCGCCGCCGCGTACGACCAGGGCGAGTTGACGATGATGCCGCCCACCATCGCGACCCTGCGCACCCTCACCGCGTACCCGGCCGCCCACGACGCCCTGGCCGGGGCCGAGGGGCGCGACCTGACGCCCGTACTGGCGCAGGCCCGGCTGGAGGCGGGCGAGGTGGTGCTGTCCTGGCCGGGGCACGAGGAGTTCACCAAGCACATTCCGACCGGCGGGAGCAACTGACCGATGACCGAAGCCGCCGCCCTGCCCGGCCAGCCGCGCGGCGGGGTGCTGTCCGGCCCCGCCACCGCCCGCGCCGTCAACGTGCTCGCGCCGAACGCCTCCGCGATGACCCTCGACGGCACCAACACCTGGATCGTCGCCGAACCCGACAGCGACCTCGCCGTCGTGATCGACCCGGGCCCGCTCGACGACGGCCACCTGAAGAACGTGATCGCCGTCGCCGAGAAGGCCGGCCGCCGCATCGCGCTCACTCTCCTCACGCACGGCCACCCCGACCACGCCGAGGGCGCGGGCCGGTTCGCCGAGCTGACCGGCACGAAGGTGCGCGCGCTCGACCCGGCGCTGCGCCTCGGCGACGAGGGCCTCGCGGCCGGTGACGTCGTCACGACCGGCGGCCTGGAACTGCGCGTCGTCCCCACCCCCGGCCACACCGCCGACTCGCTGAGCTTCCATCTGCCCGCCGATCAGGCCGTGTTGACCGGCGACACCGTCCTCGGCCGGGGCACGACGGTCGTCGCGCACCCGGACGGCCGCCTCGGCGACTACCTCGACACCCTGCGCCGGCTGCGCTCGCTCACGGTCGACGACGGGGTGCACACGGTGCTGCCCGGGCACGGACCGGTCCTGGAGGACGCCCAGGGCGCCGTCGAGTTCTACCTCGCGCACCGCGCCCACCGGCTCGCCCAGGTGGAGACCGCCGTCGAGGACGGGCACACGACGTCCGCCGCGGTCGTCGCCCACGTGTACGCGGACGTGGACCGCTCCCTGTGGCCGGCGGCCGAGCTGTCCGTCCTGGCCCAGCTCGACTACCTGCGCGAACACGGACTGATCTAGTGGTTCACCGGTCCGCGGGCCAGTCGATGCCGAGCGCCGCGATCCGGTCCGGGTCGGCGATGATGTCGACGCCCACGACCCGGCCCGCGCGGAAGGTGAACCAGCCGACGGTGACCACCTTGCCGCCGGGCGCCGCCACCATGCCGACGCCGTCGCCGACGAACGCCGCGAAGGTGTCCGGGGCCATCCGCCCGTACAGCGCCGCCTGACCGGCCACCTTGAGGGCGCCGCGCACCAGCAGCGCCGCCGTGCCCGGGCCCTGGTCGACCCGGAGCAGCACGTCCGGGTCGAGGAGTTCGAGCAGCGCCTCGAAGTCACCGGCGCGGGTCGCGGAGACCCAGGCGTCGATCACCTCGCGCTGGCGGGCCAGACCGGTGTCGGCCGGCGCGGTGGCGCCCTGCACGCGGCGGCGCGCGCGGCTGGCCAGCTGCCGGGTCGCCGCGGGCGTGCGCTCCACGATCGGCGCGAGTTCCTCGAACGGCACGGCGAACATGTCGTGCAGCACGAACGCCAGCCGCTCGGCGGGCGCGAGTGTGTCGAGCACGACCAGCAGCGCGAGCCCCACGGTGTCGGCCAGTTCGGCCTCGTGGACCGGGTCGGCGGGCCTGACCACCGGATCCGGCAGCCGGAACTCACCGCCGCCCCCCTCCTCCAGCGGCTCCTCGCGGCGCGTGGACCGGGCCCGCAGCATGTCGAGGCAGATCCGCCCGACGACGGTCGTCAGCCAGCCGCCGAGGTTGCGGACCTCGCCGTCGTCGGCCCGTTGCAGCCGCAGCCACCCCTCCTGGACCGCGTCCTCCGCCTCGGTCAGCGACCCGAGCATCCGGTACGCGACGGAACGCAGCCGCCCGCGCTCGGCCTCGAAGCGGGTGGCCAGCTCGGCCTGTGTGGTCATGGTGCGGTTCCCTCCCCTGTGTGCCCTGAGCGGTGTCGGTGCGCTCAGGTGTCCTTCGTGCCGTGCACGCGCGCGTACTCGTCCGCGAGCCAGGGCCCGAGCTCCTCGGTGTACGAGCGCAGCGCGCCGGGATCCCCGGTGGGCGCGTACCCGGCCGCCGCCGCGGCCCGGACCTGCGGCGCCCATTGCGGGTAGTACTCCGCGAACACCTCGGCCATCCGGTCCAGCTCGCCGGTCCAGCCGTTCCAGCGGGGCATGACGAGCGTGAACGCGGTGCGGACGAGGCCGCGGGCGATGATCCGGTCCAGCGCGCGCCGCTCGTCCTCGGCGGCGGCCCGCGCGATCCGCTCGCGCCAGCGGGGCAGGCGGGCGGCCAGGTCCCCGTTGGTCTCGCGGGCCAGCCGCGAGGTGGGGCGGTAGCGCGGGAGGTCCTCGGCCAGGTCCTCCCCGAGCAGGGGCGTGCACAGACAGGCCACGAACCACCCCATGTCGTACGTCTCGGCCGCGCTCAGCAGCCGCGCCCGCCCGTAGACGAGCGTGCTCACCCCGTCGACCTGCGGGAACTCCTTGTCCAGCGCGGCGTCGAGACTGCGCGCGTCGGCGCGGTCGGCCTCGGTGGGTCCGGCGCGCAGCACGAGCAGCAGGTCGAGGTCGGAGCGGCCCGGCCGCGCGGTGCCGCGGGGCACGGACCCGTACAGGTAGGCGCTCGTCAGACGTGCGCCGAAGACGTCGAGCAGCCGGTCGCGGGCGGCGGCCACGACGGGGCGGAAGGGTTCCTGGACGCGGCCCAGGGAGCCTTCGCGCGCGATGTATCCCTGGGCGTCGAGCCCACGGTTCGGATCGGCCATGGGGCAACTGTGCAGGGAACAGGCGCCCGGAGCACGGTATTTCCGCGGTTCTACGCCGACGGGTCCCGCCACGAGGTGTGGCGGGACCCGTCGGGCGGAGCCGGAGTCAGCGGGAACGCTTCGCGAGGCGCTCCACGTCCAGCAGGATCACGGCGCGCGCCTCCAGGCGCAGCCAGCCGCGGCCCGCGAAGTCCGCCAGCGCCTTGTTCACCGTCTCGCGGGAGGCGCCGACCAGCTGGGCCAGCTCTTCCTGCGTGAGGTCGTGCACCACGTGGATGCCCTCCTCGGACTGCACGCCGAAGCGGCGCGACAGGTCGAGGAGCGCGCGGGCGACACGGCCGGGCACGTCGGAGAAGACCAGGTCGGACATCTGGTCGTTCGTCTTGCGCAGGCGCCGGGCGACGGCGCGCAGCAGGGCGGCGGCCACCTCCGGGCGTGCGTTGAGCCAGGGCTGGAGGTCGCCGTGGCCGAGGCCGAGCAGCTTCACCTCGGTCAGCGCGCTGGCGGTCGCGGTGCGCGGCCCGGGGTCGAACAGCGACAGCTCGCCGATCAGCTCACCGGGGCCGAGCACGGCCAGCATGTTCTCCCGGCCGTCCGGGGAGGTGCGGTGGAGCTTCACCTTGCCCTCGGTGACCACGTACAGCCGGTCGCCGGGGTCGCCCTCGTGGAACAGGGCGTCACCGCGCGCGAGGGTCACCTCACTCATGGAGGCGCGGAGCTCCGCGGCCTGCTCGTCATCGAGCGCCGCGAAGAGCGGGGCGCGCCGCAGAACGTCGTCCACGAGTTTCTCTCCTATGTCGCCTGCACTGTGGGGTCGGGAAGCCTTTCCCGACTGCCCATTTTGCCGGACGGTCCAAACAGTGTGATCAGTCACTCAGCTACAAGTCTGCCGCACCTGCGTCACAACCCGAGGGGGAGGGGGCCAAACGGGGGCCGATCCAGTGGCTCCGGGGCGGATGTCAGTAGCTGGCTCTAGGCTGGCCGGGTGTCCAAAAAGCCGGTGAGAGCGCAGGCGGCGGGGGCCGTGGCGAGATCGGCCGCCCCTGTTTCCGCTGTGGGCGAACATGCCCGTACGGAGGCCGTGGCCTGCGCCGTTCCGGTCGCCGCAGAGCCCGGTTCCGTACAGGGGAAGGCTGCCCAGTAGATGCCCGCGAAGAAGAAGGCGGCCACCGAGAAGGCGCCGCCGAAGAAGACGGCGCCCACGAAGGCGGCCACCGAGAAGGCCGCGTCCAAGAAGGCAGCAGCGCCCAAGAAGGCCGTCGCGTCCAAGAAGGCTGTCGCCAAGCCCGAGTCCCGTACCGCTCTGGTCCGCCGCGCCCGCAGGATCAACCGCGAGCTCGCGGAGACGTACCCGTACGCCCACCCCGAGCTGGACTTCGAGAATCCCTTCCAGCTCCTCGTCGCCACGGTGATGTCGGCCCAGACGAACGACCTGAGGGTCAATCAGACGACCCCGGGGCTCTTCGCGAAGTACCCGACCCCGGAGGACCTCGCGGCGGCCGTGCCGGAGGAGGTCGAGGAGCTGATCCGGCCGACCGGGTTCTTCCGCGCGAAGACCAGGTCGATCATGGGCCTCGCCAAGGCGCTGTCGGAGGAGTTCGGCGGTGAGGTCCCCGGCCGCCTCGAAGACCTGGTCAAGCTGCCCGGAGTGGGCCGCAAGACGGCGTTCGTGGTGCTGGGGAACGCGTTCGGCAGGCCCGGCATCACGGTCGACACCCACTTCGGCCGGCTCGTGCGCCGCTGGAAGTGGACCGAGGAGACCGACCCGGACAAGGTCGAGAAGGCCGTCGGCGAGCTGTTCCCGAAGAGCGACTGGACCCAGCTCAGCCACAACGTGATCTTCCACGGCCGCCGGATGTGCCACGCGCGCAAACCGGCCTGCGGAGTCTGCCCGATCGCCCCGCTCTGCCCGGCGTACGGCGAGGGCGAGACGGACCCGGAGAAGGCGAAGAAGCTGCTCAAGTACGAGAAGGGCGGCTTCCCGGGCCAGCGGCTGAACCCGCCGCAGGGGTATCTGGACGCGGGCGGCATCGCGGCCCCGCCGCTGGGCGGTGCCACGTCCGGGTGACGGACGGCGAAGGCGGAACGAAGAGGGGGCGGTCGGGCGTTGGGTCCATCACGACAGGTACGGGGGTGGCGATGAAGCACGTGAGCGAGATCGGTGGAATCGGCGGGGCGAGTGGTGCCCCGGGCGAGGGTGACGGTCCGGACGTCACCGTGCGCACGGACGGCCTCCCCGCCTGGCTCGACCCGGTCGCCGACGCCGCGGCCACGCTCCGCGGTGAGCAGCTCAGCCGGTTCCTGCCGCCCAAGGACGGCGCGGGCCGGCAGTCCGCGGTGCTGATCCTGTTCGGCGAGGGCGCCCGCGGGCCCGAGCTGCTGCTCATGGAGCGCTCGGGGTCGCTCAGATCGCATGCGGGCCAGCCCTCGTTCCCCGGCGGCGCACTCGACCCGGAGGACGGCGACCCGCGCACCCAGGGCCCGCTGCGGGCCGCCCTGCGCGAGGCATGGGAGGAGACCGGCCTCGATCCGCACGGCGTGCAGCTCTTCGGCGTCCTGCCCAAGCTCTACATCCCGGTGAGCGGATTCGTCGTCACGCCCGTACTGGGATGGTGGCGGACACCCACTCCTGTCGCGGCGGTCGATCCGGCGGAGACGGCCCGGGTCTTCACGGTCCCGGTGGCCGACCTCACCGACCCGGCCAACCGGGCGACGACGGTCCACCCGAGCGGCCACCGCGGTCCGGCCTTCCTCGTGGAGTCGGCGCTGGTGTGGGGGTTCACGGCGGGCGTGATCGACCGATTGCTGCACTTCGCGGGCTGGGAGCGCCCGTGGGACCGGGAGAACACGGTGTCACTCGACTGGCGCTCATGACAGGGTGGTCGCCGTACTGTGCAATGCCGGTGACTGCGATGTGAGGCGAGGCGTGACGAGGCGGGGCGTGACGAGGGCGGGGCTGTAGACGGTGAACGTGCTGGACATCCTCCTGCTCGCCGCAGCCGTGTGGTTCGCGGTCGTCGGCTACCGCCAGGGCTTCGTCGTCGGCATCCTGTCGGTGATCGGCTTCCTGGGCGGCGGTCTCGTCGCGGTCTACGCGCTGCCCCCGCTGTGGGGCGCGATCACCGACGACGCGGCCGTCTCGACCACCGCCACGGTCGTCGCCGTGGTCGTCGTCATCGTCTGCGCCTCGGTCGGCCAGGCCTTCACCACCCACTTGGGCAACAAGCTGCGCAGATACATCACCTGGTCACCGGCGCGCGCGCTGGACGCGACGGGCGGCGTCCTGGTCAATGTGGCGGCGATGCTGCTGGTGGCGTGGCTGGTGGGTTCCCTGCTCGCCGGGACGACGATGCCCACGCTCGGCAAGGAGGTGCGCGGCTCCAAGGTGCTGCTCGGCGTCTCCCGCGCGCTGCCCGCGCAGGCCGACTCCTGGTTCGCGAACTTCACCACCACCCTCGCGCAGAACGGATTCCCCCAGGTCTTCAGCCCGTTCGCGAGCGAGCCGATCACCGAGGTCCGCCCGCCCGACCCGGCTCTCGCGAAGAGCCCGGTCGCCGCGCGCGCCCAGCGCTCGATCGTCAAGGTCGTGGGCCAGGCGCCCAGTTGCGGCAAGGTCGTGGAGGGCACCGGCTTCGTCTTCGGCTCCCGCCGCGTCATGACGAACGCGCACGTGGTGGGCGGCGTCGACGAGCCCACCGTCCAGATAGGCGGTGAGGGCGTGAAGTACGACGCGAAGGTCGTCCTCTACGACTGGAAGCGCGACATCGCCGTCCTGGACGTGCCGTCCCTGAAGGCGCCCGTGCTGAGCTTCGCGCGGACCGACGCACAGCGCGGCGGCGGCGCGATCGTCGCGGGCTTTCCGGAGAACGGCGCGTACGACGTGCGCCCCGCGCGCGTGCGCGGCCGGATCGACGCCAGCGGCCCGGACATCTACCACCGGGGCACGGTCGAGCGCGACGTGTACTCGCTGTACGCGACGGTGCGTCAGGGCAACTCGGGCGGCCCGCTGCTGACCCCCGACGGCAAGGTCTACGGCGTGGTCTTCGCGAAGTCCCTCGACAACGACGAGACGGGTTACGCCCTGACCGCCGACGAGATCGCCACCGACATCACCCGGGGCCGCACGGCGTCCCAGCAGGTGGACACGGACGCCTGCGCGCTCTGAGTTCCCGGACTCCGGTGCCGGTCCGGGGAGTTCAGCTGCGGCTGGTGTGCCGCAGTCGCGCCGACATCCAGCGGGCCCGACGCCGCAGGATACGCGGAATGCCCAGCCGGGGATCGTGCGCCGGATCGTCCTGCGGCGCTCCCCTCTGAGGTGTGCCCAGCGTCATTGCCGGGCGGCGGTTGCGTGCTGCGTCACTGTAATCGTGCGTCCAGCCCATACCTCGACGTGTGCCCGTGCCCCATGGTCGGTAACCTCCCCCACGGTCCCCAAATTGGCGTATGCGGCAGGCAATTGGCTGTTCGTAGGACAGGTGTTCCTGCCCGTATACCGGGCACTCACCGACCGCTCACGCCCGGTCACTCAGCGGCCTACCGGTCGGGCTCGGGGTCCTTCAGCCAGTTCACGAGTTCCTTGGAGAACGCCTCGGGATCCTCCTCGTGCGGGAAGTGCCCGAGACCGTCGAACAGCCGCCAGCGGTACGGCGCTTCGACGTACTCGCCGGATCCGGCCGCACTCCGGGTGCGCATCACGGGATCGAGCGAGCCGTGCAGATGCAGCGTGGGGACCCGCACCGGCCGCTTCATGCGCCGGTTGAACTGAATGCCGTCGGGCCGGGCCAGCGAGCGCACCATCCACCGGTACGGCTCGATCGAGCAGTGCGCCGTCGACGGGATGAGCATCGCCCGCTGATAGGTCAGCACCGTCTCGTCGTCGGGCTGGTGCGGCCCCGACCAGTCCCGTACGAGCTTGCCGACCAGCGCGCCGTCGTCGGCGACGAGCTGACGCTCCGGCAGCCACGGCCGCTGGAAGCCCCAGACGTAACTGCCCGAGCGCGACTGGCGGTAGTCGGCGAGCATCGCCGAGCGCCAGCGGCGCGGGTGCGGCATCGAGGACACGACGAGCCGGCGCACCAGCTTGGGCCGCATCACGGCCGCCGTCCACGCCAGATAGCCGCCGAGGTCGTGCCCCACGAGCGCCGCGTCCGGCTCGCCCAGCGAGCGCACGACTCCGGTGATGTCGAGCGCCAGGTTCGCCGGGTCGTAGCCGCGCGGCGTCCGGTCGCTGCCGCCCACGCCCCGCAGGTCCATGGCAACGGCCCGGAACCCCGCGTCGGCCAGCGCGCCGAGCTGGTGCCGCCACGTCCACCAGAACTGCGGGAAGCCGTGCAGCAGCAGGACCAGCGGTCCGTCACCCATTTCGGCGATGTGGAACCGCGCGCCGTTGGCGGCGACGTCCCGGTGGAGCACCTCTCTCCCGCCGGGGACGTCCAGGCGTACGACAGAAGCGGGCGGCTGTGCGGCCGAAGGAGTGGCGGGGTCCGTCATGAAGACGAGCGTGCCACAGCCTCGATGGCCTCGGGGACACGGTCGCCCGGCACCTCGCGCGGGTGCGGCTTGGCGTGCTGGAGGACGCCGGCCGTCTCCTTGACGGACGCGGCCACCTTCTGCGGGCCCTTGCCCTTCCTGGCCTTCTTGAAGAAAGCGAAGGCGATGAGGCCGAGCACGAGGAAGAGGACCACACTCGCCGCGAAGGAGAGCAGGAAGCAACAGGCGAGGTTCCAGCCGCCCGTGCCGTTGTGGCCGCCGGTCCAGGCGTTGATGCCGTAGGCGAGGGCGAAGCTCAGCATGGGCAGCGAGAAGATCAGCACGGTCACGGCCACCAGGGCCAGGACGCTGCCGATGCCGCCGCGCGTGACGTCCCGCTTCAGCTGCGCCTTCGCCAGCGCGATCTCGTCGTGCACCAGTGCAGACATTTCGGCGGTCGCCGAGGCGAACAGCTGGCCGATGCTGCGTTCGGCGCCGACCGGGCTGCCGTCGGGTGCGCTCATCGCGTTACTCCCTGTTGTTCTGTCGGTGCTCCGTATGTGCGGACTCGTTGTCAGATCATGCCGGACGCTCGTCCTCGTCGCCTGCCCCGGCCGCCACTTCGGCACGCCTGCGGTGTTCCGCGGCCTTCTTCTCGTAGATCTCGGCCATACGGAGGTGGTACTCCGGATTGTCCTGTTCGTAGATGTCGGGGATGCCGTCCTGGTCCTCGTCGCGCTCCTCGGTCTCCCACAGGGCGCGGTACTTGGCGTTCCGCATCTTCAGCAGCACGCTGCTGAGCACGGCCGCGATCAGTGAGCCCATCAGGACGGCCGCCTTGACCTCGTCGGTCAGCAGCGGGTCGTCGGTGAAGGCGAGTTCGCCGATGAGCAGCGAGACGGTGAAGCCGATCCCGGCGAGCGAGGCGACGGCGAACACGTCCGCCCAGGCCAGTTCATCGGGCAGCGAGGCCTTGGTGAACCGGGCCGTCAGCCACGTACCGCCGAAGATGCCGACGGCCTTGCCGACGACGAGACCCAGCACCACACCGAGCGTCTCCGGCCGGGTGAACACCTCGCCGAGCGCGCCGCCCGACACCGCGACACCCGCGCTGAACAGCGCGAACAGCGGCACCGCGAGACCCGCCGAGAGGGGCCGGACGAGGTGCCCGATGTGCTCGCCGGGGGAGTGCGCCTCGCCCTCCTCGCGGTGGCAGCGCAGCATCAGGCCCATGGCGACACCGGCGATGGTGGCGTGGATGCCGCTGTTGTACATCAGGCCCCAGATGACCAGGGCGAGCGGCACATAGACGTACCAGCCACGCACCCGCTTGCGCAGGAGCAGCCAGAAGACCGCGAGGCCGACGAAGGCGCCGATGAGGGCGGCGACGTTGATGTCGCTCGTGAAGAAGACCGCGATGATCAGGATCGCGAAGAGGTCGTCGACGACGGCGAGGGTGAGCAGGAAGGCGCGCAGCGCGCTCGGCAGCGAGGTGCCGATGACGGCGAGCACGGCCAGCGCGAAGGCGATGTCGGTGGCGGTGGGCACGGCCCAGCCGGACAGGGAGCCGCCGCCGGTCGAGGCGACGACCGTGTAGACGATCGCGGGCATCGCCATGCCGCAGAGGGCGGCGACGACCGGCAGCGCGGCCGCTTTCGGGTCGCGCAGATCGCCCGCGACCAGCTCGCGCTTGAGTTCGATGCCGGCGACGAAGAAGAAGACCGCGAGGAGCCCGTCGGCCGCCCAGTGCTGGACGGAGAGGTGCAGGCCGAGCGCGGACGGGCCGAAGTGGAAGTCGCTGAGGGACTCGTAGCTGTGGCTGAGCGCCGGTACGTTCGCCCAGATCAGGGCGGCGACGGCGGCGGCGAGGAGCAGGACGCCGCCGACGGTCTCGGTGCGCAGCGCCTCGGCGACCGCGTTCCGCTCGGGCAGGGAGATCCGGCCGAGGACGGTGCGGTCGTTCTTGCTCTGCTTCTGGGGCGCTGTCACGAGGGGACCTCCGGTCGGGCACGGCTGATGACATCGCCGACCAGACTTCCCGGCACACCCTGTGAACTTCATGGCGCGTTCTTGACGCGCTCTTCACCCTACCGGGTGTACCGGAGACGGACCTGGTGATCATCACCCTACGCACGAAACGGGCACCCGGCGCGTTCGCCGAGTGCCCGTCCCCTCTATGGCCGTGGAGGCTCAGTCCTCGCTGGGGGCCGCCGGCAGCTTGTTCTGGATCAGGTCCATCACGGAGGAGTCGGCGAGCGTGGTGACGTCACCGACCGCGCGGTTCTCCGCGACGTCGCGGAGGAGGCGGCGCATGATCTTGCCGGACCGGGTCTTGGGCAGCTCGGCGACCGGCAGGACCCGCTTGGGCTTGGCGATCGGACCGAGCACGGAGCCCACGTGGTTGCGCAGGTCGGCGACCAGGGACTCGTCCTCCGCGTTGGCGGTGCCGCGCAGGATCACGAAGGCGACGATGGCCTGGCCGGTCGTCTCGTCGGCGGCGCCGACCACGGCGGCCTCGGCGACGGCCGGGTGCGACACGAGCGCCGACTCGACCTCGGTGGTCGAGATGTTGTGCCCGGACACGAGCATCACGTCGTCGACGCGGCCGAGGAGCCAGATGTCGCCGTCCTCGTCCTTCTTCGCGCCGTCACCGGCGAAGTACTTGCCCTCGAAGCGCGACCAGTACGTGTCGATGAACCGCTGGTCGTCGCCCCAGATGGTGCGGAGCATCGACGGCCACGGCTCGGTGAGGACCAGATAGCCACCGCCGCCGTTCGGCACCTCGTTGGCCTCGTCGTCGACGACGGTCGCCGAGATACCGGGCAGCGGACGCTGGGCGGAGCCCGGCTTGGTCTCGGTCACGCCCGGCAGCGGCGAGATCATCATCGCGCCGGTCTCGGTCTGCCACCAGGTGTCCACGATGGGGCACGTGTCGGCGCCGATGTTCTTCCGGTACCAGACCCAGGCCTCGGGGTTGATCGGCTCACCGACCGACCCGAGCACGCGCAGGCTGGACAGGTCGAACTTCGCGGGGATGTCGTCGCCCCACTTCATGAACGTACGGATCGCGGTGGGCGCCGTGTAGAGGATCGTGACGCCGTACTTCTGCACGATCTCCCAGAAGCGCCCCTGGTGCGGGGTGTCCGGGGTGCCCTCGTAGATGACCTGCGTCGCGCCGTTCGAGAGCGGGCCGTACGTGATGTACGAGTGGCCGGTGACCCAGCCGATGTCGGCCGTGCACCAGTAGACGTCGGTCTCCGGCTTGAGGTCGAAGACGGCGTGGTGGGTGTAGCTGGCCTGCGTCAGGTAGCCGCCCGAGGTGTGCAGGATGCCCTTCGGCTTACCCGTCGTGCCCGACGTGTACAGGATGAAGAGCGGCTGCTCGGCGTCGAACGCCTCCGGGGTGTGCTCCGCCGACTGCTTGCCGACGACGTCGTGCCACCACACGTCGCGGCCCTCGGTCCAGGCGACGTCCTGCTTGGTGCGCTGCACGACGAGGACCTTGTCGACGGATACGCGCGTCAGCGCTTCGTCGACGGCGGGCTTGAGCGCGGAGGGCTTGCCCCGGCGGTAGCCGCCGTCGGAGGTGATGACGAGCTTGGCGTCGGCGTCCTCGATGCGCTTGGCGATGGCGTCGGCCGAGAAGCCGCCGAAGACGACGGAGTGCGCGGCGCCGATGCGCGCGCAGGCGAGCATCGAGATGACGGCTTCCGGGATCATCGGCAGGTAGACGGCGACGCGGTCGCCCTTCTGCACGCCCAGCTCGGTCAGCGCGTTCGCCGCGCGGCTGACCTCGTCCTTCAGCTCGGCGTAGGTGATCGCGCGGCTGTCGCCCGGCTCGCCCTCGAAGTGGATGGCGACCCGGTCGCCGTTCCCGGCCTCGACGTGGCGGTCCACGCAGTTGTACGCGACGTTGAGCTTGCCGTCGGCGAACCACTTCGCGAACGGCGGGTTCGACCAGTCGAGGGTCTCGGTCGGCTCGGTGGCCCAGGTGAGGCGGCGGGCCTGCTCGGCCCAGAAGCCCAGCCGGTCAGCCTTGGCCTGCTCATACGCCTCGGCCGTGACGTTGGCGTTCGCGGCCAGGTCAGCGGGCGGCGCGAAGCGTCGCTCTTCCTTCAGAAGATTGGCCAGGCTCTCGTTGCTCACGGCTTCTGCCTTTCCCAAGGTGTCCGTTGTGTCCCAGGCCACAGCTCATCAGACGTCGCCCCCTGGTGACAAGGGGTGTCCGAGAATTGGTTTAGACCTGTAGGCCGGGGTTCATGCGTGTGGCTCCCGGCGGTGCCGGGAGCCACACGCTCTCACTTCTCCCACGGATCCGGGAAAGCGCCGGTTCAGGCGCGGGCGGCTCCGGTGTCCTCGTAGGCGGCCGCCTCGACCTGGCCGAAGACGGGATCACGCTCTTCCAGCAGGTAGGCCTGGGCCTCGCCGACGTGGAAGTACATCCCGTGCAGTTCGAGCGAGCCCTCCTCCAGGGCGCGAGCGACCGACTCGTGCGCCCGCAGATGCTCCAACTGCTGGACGACATTGGTCAGACAGAGCTGCTCGATCGAATCGGCCGGCGCCCGGCCCGCGAGCCGCGCCCAGGGCAGCCCCTCGTCGCCCATCCGCTCCAGGCTCGGAATCCCGTGCCGCAGCCACCGCTTGAGCGGGGTGAGCGCCCCGGGTGCGGACGGCGGGGTGCTCAACAGCGCCTGCATGGCCCCGCATCCGGAGTGCCCGCACACGGTGATCGACTGGACCTTCAGGACGTCGACGGCGTACTCGATGGCGGCGGCGACCGAGTCGTCCCCGCTCTCGGCGCCCGGCAGCGGCACCAGATTCCCGACGTTCCGCACGACGAAGAGATCGCCGGGGCCGCTCGACGTGATCATCGACGTGACGACCCGGGAGTCCGCGCAGGTCAGGAAGAGCTGCGTGGGCTTCTGCCCCTCCCGCGCAAGGCGGGCCAGCTCACCGCGGACCAGCGGCGCCGTGTTCCGCTGGAACGCGCTGATGCCGCTCGCCAGATGATGCCCACCGCGCGGCGGCGCCGCTTCCTGCGGGGCGTCCGTGTGCGGCCGGTCGTCGCAGTGGTGGTTGCGCCAGGGCGTCCAGGGGCGGCAGCAGGCGTGCGAGGCGCTCGCGGGCTCGGCGATCCGCGCGCCCCCGCGCCCGGCCACCTCGACCTGACCGCCCTGGGTGGTGTGGGCCTTCTGCCAGCCCTGCAGGGCGTCGTACGCGGCATGGTCCATGAATGATCCGTCCAACTCCACTACGCAGGTGGCCCCTTGGGGGACCTGATGAAGGGTGCGGCTCAGCCGCGGCACGGCCAGGAACGTCAACTGGCCGCGGACGCGCACATGGTGGACGCCGCGGGCGTCCTCCTCGCGCGTGATCCGGGTGCGCGCGAGGCGCTGCATCGCGACGCCGACGGCGACCGCGACACCGAGACCGACGCCTTCGAGCACGCCGAAGACGACGACGCCGAGGGTGGTCACGACGTAGACGAGCACCTCACGGTGGCGGGTGACCGTGCGGATGTGGTGCAGGGACACCATCTGGATGCCGACCATCATCACCAGCGCGGCGAGCGAGGCGAGCGGGATCAGCTCCAGGACGGGGACCAGGAGGAGCGTGGCGGCTACTACCCAAACGCCGTGCAGCGCCGCGGAGTTCCCGCTCACGGCGCCCGCGTTGATGTTCGCCGTGGTGCGCACCGCGACGCCCGCGACGGGCAGCCCGCCGAGCGAACCGGAGACGATGTTCGACGCGCCCTGGGAGAGCAGCTCGCGGTCCAGGTTCGAGCGGCGCATCTCGGGCGGCAGGTCGGACCGTCCGGCGGCCATCTTGTCCGCGGCGACGGCGCCGAGCAGCGACTGCACGCTGCACACCAGGGTGGTGGTCAGCACGGCCGCGGCGACGCCGAGCACCGGCCCCTCGGGCAGCCCGGCCAGCGCGTGGCTGCTCCAGGACGGCAGGTCGACCTCGGGCAGGCGCAGCCCGAACAGCGCGGCGACGGCGCTCGCGGCGGTCACGGCGACGAGCGCGCCCGGGATCTTGCGGGTGACGCGCCCGACGCTCCCGGGGATCCTCGGCCAGGCGAGCAGCAGGGCGATGGTGAGGACGCTGATGCCGAGCGCGGCGGGCTGCAGGTTCGCCAACTGGGCGGGCAGGGCGCCCAGATTGGCGAGCACGGAGCTCTGGGGGGTGCCGCCGAGGACGATGTGGACCTGGGCGACGGCGATGGTGATGCCGATACCGGCGAGCATGCCGTGCACCACGGCGGGGCTGACGGCGAGCGCCGTGCGGGCCACGCGCAGGCAGCCGAGCCCGAGCTGGGCGACGCCCGCCATCACGGTGATGGCGCAGGTGGTCCGCCAGCCGTAGCGCTGGATCAGCTCGGCGGTGACGACGGTGAGGCCCGCGGCGGGGCCGCTGACCTGGAGCGGGGAGCCGCCCATGACACCGGCGACGATGCCGCCGACGGCGGCGGCGACCAGCCCCGATTCCAGGGGCGCGCCGGTCGCCAGGGCGATGCCGAGGGACAGCGGGAGGGCGATCAGGAAGACCGCGATGGACGCCGAGAGGTCGGCGCCCGCGATGCGGAAGCGGCGGCGGGGCGCCGGCGGTGGACTGTGGGCCGGGTGGGCGGCGTCTGTCGGCTCGCCCGGTCGTTCGGAGTCACTGGCGCGGGTGGGTACGCAGGCTGACATGTTTCCCGTCTCCTCCGGGGTGCAGCGCGGTCGCGGAATGGGGTCGCGGCCGTGGTTCACGGCGTGCAGCGGCGGGATGAAAATTCGACGTTCGATATCAACGCTCGGTAAATGAATAGTAATGCAGAGTAAAGAATCTAGCGGGGCTAAATGGGCAAATGGGGCAAGACTTCACTCTGAGTAGTGAACTAAAACTTTGGTCGGCTTGTCGTACAAAACGTGTGCGGCCTTCGTGTGACGGTGACGGCGCCGCCCGCCGGAAGCGGGCATTTCTCGCATTCACCTCCTGTCAGCCGACTCCAGGAAGTAGGTGGGCGGAAGATGGCCGCCACCCGAAGGAACGCTCCCCGCCCGTCCGTGCGGCTCGCCGCGGGCATCACCGCCGCCGCGGCCTGCGCCGCGGCCCTCGCCGGCTGCGGCACGGACGCCCCGCCGCACCAGGGCGCCCCGGGCCCGAAGAAGGCCGCCGCGCCCCACAAGGGCGCTCCGGGCAGCGTGCTCCGCCTCATCGGCGACGGCTCGACCGCGTACACCGGTCGCCAGCCGCACCTGCCCAGGGCCGACCGCCTCAAGGCGGGACAGAAACCGCCCCAGTTCGTCGTCTTCTCCTGGGACGGCGCGGGCGAGGACAGCCAGAAACTCTTCTCGCACTTCCGCAACGTCGCCAAGAAGAACAACGCGACCATGACGTACTTCCTCAGCGGCGTGTACATGCTCCCCGAGGACAAGGCGGGCGAGTATCACGCGCCGCAGCACTCGCCGGGCCGCTCCGACATCGGCTTCAACGACCTCAAGGGAATCAAGGACACCGCGGAGCAGGTGCGCGGCGCCTGGCTCGAGGGCAACGAGATCGGCACCCACTTCAACGGCCACTTCTGCGGCAAGGACGGCGGCGTCGGCCAGTGGTCGGTGGCCGAGTGGAAGAGCGAGATCGCCCAGGCCAAGTCGTTCGTGAAGTCGTGGAAGACCAACACGGGCCTGAAGAAGGCGGCGCCGCTGCCCTTCGACTACGACAAGGAACTCATCGGCGCCCGCACGCCCTGCCTGGAGGGGCAGAAGAACTTCATGCGCGCGGCCCACGACCTGGGCTTCCGCTACGACACCAGCGGCGTCAACAACCAGGTCTGGCCGAAGAAGAAGGACGGCCTGTGGGACCTGTCCATGCAGCTCGTGCCGTTCCTCGGCCACTCCTACGAGCAGCTGACCATGGACTACAACTTCGCCGTGAACCAGTCCGGCACCATGCACGGTGACCCCGCCAAGCACGCCTACTGGGGCAACCAGATGCGCGACAGCCTGCTGGCGGGCTTCAACCGCGCCTATCAGGGCAACCGCGCCCCGCTGATCATCGGCAACCACTTCGAGTCGTGGAACGGCGGCACCTACATGCGCGCCGTCGAGCAGACCGTGGAGAAGGTCTGCAACAAGCCCGACGTCCGCTGTGTGTCCTTCCACCAGCTCGCCGACTGGCTCGACGCCCAGGACACCAAGACCCTGGGCAAGCTCGCCGAACTGCCGGTCGGCACGGCCCCCGCGCAGGGCTGGCCCGCCTTCCTCAACGGCGGCAGCCCGGCCCCGGCCCCCAAGGGGGTGCCGGGAGCACCGGCCGCGAAGCCGTAGCCGAGGTCAGGCGCTGGCCGTGACACTCTCCTGAAGCGTGAAGCCGGGGTCGACCTGAGAAGCCAGGTCGGCCCCGGTCTTCTCGTTGCCCCAGTTCTGGGCGTTCTTCACGTGGAAGTGGACCATCTGGCGCGTGTAGCGCTCCCAGTCGCGGGCCTCGTACGTCGCGTCGGCCGCGGCCTGAAGCGCGCGCAGGGAGGCCCTGTTGGGCTCCTCCAGGAGGTCGAAGCGCGGCGGGCGTCCCTTTTCCATGGCGCGCACCCAGTCGGAGTGCCCGACGGTGACGAGCAGGTCGTCCCCGACCTCGGCGCGCAGGAAGTCGAGGTCGTCCTGGCCCTGCACCTTGTTCCCCACGACCTTCAGCGCGATGCCGAAGTCCCGGGCGTACTCCTTGTACTGGCGATAGACGGAGACCCCCTTGCGTGTCGGTTCTGCGACGAGGAACGTCATGTCGAAGCGGGTGAACATGCCCGAGGCGAAGGAGTCCGAGCCTGCGGTCATGTCGACCACCACGTACTCGCCGCGGCCGTCGACCAGGTGGTTCAGACACAGCTCCACCGCTCCGGTCTTGGAGTGGTAGCAGGCGACACCGAGGTCGGCTTCGGTGAACGGCCCGGTGACCATCAAACGCACGGCGTCACCGTCGAGTTCCACCTCCCGGGCGCAGGCGTCGTACACCGGGTTGTTCTCCCGCACCCGCAGCAACCGCGAGCCCTCGCCGGGCGGCGTCGTCTTGATCATGGTGTCGGCGGAGGCGATGCGCGGGTTCGAACCGCGCAGATAGTCCTTGATGAACGGCAGCCGCGCGCCGAGCGCGGGCAACTCGGCGGCGACGTCGTCGTCGAGGCCGAGGGCCGGGCCCAGGTGCTGGTTGATGTCGGCGTCGACGGCGATGACCGGCGACCCGGTGCTGGCGAGGTGGCGGATGAAGAGCGAGGACAGCGTGGTCTTGCCGCTGCCGCCCTTCCCGACGAAAGCGATCTTCATGTTCACCAAGGGTAGTGCGATCGTTACCCTTCGTGGTGCTCGCGCGTGAAGAAGACCACTCCTTCGTGGGGCGCGAGCCCCGGGACCGTAGGGTCGTACTCATGAGTACGACAGCCGACCCCCTCGCCACGCTCGCGACCCTGCCGGGCGTGGCCGACTCCGTGGATTCCGTGCGCAAAGCCGTGGACCGGGTCTACGGGCACCGGGTCATGCGGCGCCGCAGCAACGAGGTCACCTCCGAGGCCGCGCTGCGTGGCGCTCGCGGCAGCGCGGCGCTGTCCGGCGCGGACTGGAACCTCGAAGAGGTCCGCCGCCGTACCGACTTCAGTGGCGCCGACGGCGACCCGGAGGCGCCCGTGGTGGGCGCCGCCCTGCGGCTGACCGCCGAGGCGGGTCAACTCCTGTCCATCTGGCGGCAGTCACCGCTGCGGGTGCTCGCGCGCCTGCACCTGGTCGCGGCCGCCGATCAGGGCGACACGGTGGGCCGGCCGCGCACGCCCGGCGAGCCCGTGGACGAGCCGCTGGTCGAGTTGCCGGTGCCGGACGCGGACGAGGTGGCGGCCCGCCTCGAAGGGCTCGCCCAGCTGATCATCACGGGAAGTGCGGCACCGGCCCTGGTGAGCGCCGCCGTCGTGCACGGCGAACTGCTCGCGCTGCGCCCCTTCGGCTCGCACAACGGCCTGGTCGCGCGAGCCGCCGAACGCATCGTCCTGGTCGGCAGCGGCCTCGACCCGAAGTCGATCTGCCCCGCCGAGGTGGGCCACGCGGAGCTGGGGCGCGCGGCGTACGCCGCCGCGCTCGAAGGCTATGTCTCCGGTACGCCGGAGGGGATGGCCGCGTGGATCGCGCACTGCGGCAAGGCCGTGGAGCTGGGGGTCCGGGAGTCGACCGCGGTGTGCGAGGCGCTGCAGCGCGGCGCGGCCTGAACAGGGTTGCGGCGGTACGAGGTCTCGTACCGCCGCTGGCATGTCCACTGGGTTACCAAGCGTCCTCGATGTGTTGCCCATCAGGTCGGGTACTTTGCCCGTCGCCTGGTGCGGCTGGCCCGTAATCGACGGGTCGACGTCGCGTGGGTGCCCGGTGTTCATGCTCGGTCCGTGGGGCCGTATCTGCGTGTGAAGGTGATCCTCTCGGATGTCCCTGGTCTCGCGGGCCGTTGACTCCTTTGTACTCCTCGCCCGGGTGATGCGAAACCCCTGACCGCACTTCTTTACTTTTAGTTTCAAACAGGGGCGAATCGGGCGGGAGTCGAGCGCTCTTCCCGGACGGGCCCTAGGTGCTCGGGAGTGCCCGGCGACGACTGGCGTACCAGACGAGCCCCGCCGTCGCGGCGGCCGTACCGAGCGCGGCCGCGGCGACCAGCGCCGGACGCGACGGGGCGGAGAGATGCGGCAGCCGCTTCTTGAGGCGGACCGGCTTGTGGAAGTCGAGAATCGGCCACTCACGCGCGAGTGCCTCACGCCGCAGCGCCCGGTCGGGATTGACCGCGTAGGGGTGCCCGACGGAGCTCAGCATCGGCAGGTCCGTCGCCGAGTCGCTGTACGCGTAGCAGCGCGCGAGGTCGTACCCCTCGGACGCGGCGAGTTCCTTGACGGCCTCCGCCTTGGTGGGCCCGTACGCGTAGTACTCCACCTCGCCGGTGAAGCAGCCGTCGTCGCCGACCACCATGCGGGTGGCCACCACCCGGTCCGCGCCCAGCAGCTCGCCGATCGGTTCGACGACCTCGGCGCCCGAGGTGGAGACGATGACCACGTCCCGGCCGGCGGTGTGGTGCTCCTCGATGAGGGACGCCGCCTCGTCGTAGATGATCGGGTCGATCAGGTCGTGCAGCGTCTCGGCCACGATCTCCCGCACCTGCCGCACGTTCCAGCCGCGGCACATCGCCGACAGGTACTGGCGCATGCGCTCCATCTGGTCGTGATCGGCGCCCCCGGCCAGGAAGACGAACTGCGCGTAGGCCGTGCGCAGCGCGGCCCTGCGGTTGATCAGTCCGCCTCGGTAGAACGATTTGCTGAACGTGAGCGTGCTCGACTTGGCGATGACGGTCTTGTCCAGGTCGAAGAACGCCGCTGTGCGGGGCATGGAGTGGTGCAAGGAGTGGTTTTCCACAAGCCCGAGCATAGGCGCCCACCATTCGGCGTAAGCTGGGGCGCGTGGGTTTGCCTGAGAAGGCTCTCGGGTACACCATGGAAGTCACGGATCGTTCGCGACCGTGCTAACCCGGTCTGGCTCCTCCCCCCCCGAGTCGGACCGTGGGGACGACCCCCGCTCTCCCCCCCGGCGGGGGTCGTCGCATGTCCGGACCCGTTTTCGGGTCCTTTTTTCTTGCCCGTTCCCCCTGGTTTCCGCCTCCGAGGCTCGGTCTCGACCTGAGGCGTGATGGTCACGCTCGGTGACCAAAAGGATGCGTTGTGGAAGGGGGTGGGGGGTCCCTGGGCGGTTCCGGAAGGGGGTCTGTGTGGTTCCCGACACGTTCCCGACGGGCTTCCCGGGCTCGTTCCCGAACCGGTTCCCGAACCCGTTCCCGCGACGGCTCCGGGATGTCACCGGTATGGGTGAGCGGGATATTCACAACCCTTCTCGCGTCCACAGTTTTTGACCAAGATCCACATGATTTCCGGGATCGCTGCACGGTGATTCCGCAGGCGAAGTCCGGGTCGCGGTTCACGGCCGGTTCGTTATGACGAGCCGCGCCGGCGACCGGTATTCGGCGCCGTGGCGCCGGTGACTTCGCCGCGGACCGGCTCGCCCGAGTGGCGGGCGAGAGCGCGGAGACAGGGGGATCGGATCGTGGTGGAGGCCAGTGCGGTGGAGCCGCGGGGCGGGCGGCGGGTGCCGCTGATCGTGACGGAGGACGTGGGGCTCCTCGACGACCTGCTGCGGCTGTGCGCGGCGGCGGGGGTGCGGCCCGAGGTGGGGCACGGGGCGCCGGAGGGCAGAGGCCGCTGGGAGGCGGCACCCCTGGTGCTGGTCGGGGGTGACGCGGCGGGGCGGCTGCGCGGCGCCGCCCGGCGGGACGGGGTGATGCTCGTCGAGCGGGACCAGGACGACCCCGGGGTGTGGCGGCGGGCCGTGGAGATCGGCGCCGAGCAGGTGCTGATGCTGCCGGACGCCGAGCAGTGGCTGATGGACCGCATCGCCGACGTCGCGGAGGGCGCGGGCCGGCCCGCGCTGACCGTCGGCGTCCTCGGCGGCCGGGGCGGTGCCGGGGCCTCGACGCTGGCCTGCGGCCTCGCGGCGGCGTCCGCCGCTGCGGGGCGGCGCACCCTGCTGGTCGACGCGGATCCGATCGGCGGCGGCCTCGACGTCCTGCTCGGCGGGGAGGCGGCGGACGGGCTCCGCTGGCCCGCGTTCGTCCACTCCCGCGGCCGGGTCGGCGCCACCGCGCTGGAGGAGTCGCTGCCGTGCCTGGACGGCCTGCGGGTGCTCAGCTGGGATCGCGGCGAGCTGACGGCGCTGCCGCCCGAGGCGATGCGCGTGGTGCTCGCGGCAGGGCGGCGCAGAGGCGGGGCCGTCGTGGTGGACCTGCCCCGCAGGATCGACGCGAGCACGGTCGAGGCGCTGGCCCAGCTCGATCTGGCGCTGCTCGTGGTGCCGCCCGAGCTGCGGGCCGTCGCCGCCGCACGGCGGGTGGCCGACACCGTGGGCATGGTGGTGCGGGATCTGCGGGTGGTGACGGCGCCCGCACGCGGAGCGCGGCACTCGGGGGCCCTCGACGCGGACGAGGTGGCCCGGCTGCTCGGACTGCCCCTGGCCGGGGAGCTCCCGCTGGACGCGGGCGTGCTGGCGGGACGGACTCCCCAGGAGGCGTCCGGCGGACCGTTGCGGCGGTTCTGCACGGGGTTCTGGGAGCGGGTGCCGGTGGCCGTGGAGCAGGGGGAGACGCCATGAGCGCGGTGGTCGGGGCGCGGATGCTCGACGGGGTGCGGCAGTGGCTCGCGGAGACCGGCTCGGAGGCGACGCCCGCGCGCGTGGCCGAGGCGCTCAGGGCCCAGGGCCGGGTCCTCGGCGACGCCGAAGTGCTGGGCGTCGCGGGGCGGCTGAGGTCCGAACTGGTGGGCGCGGGCCCCCTGGAGCCGCTCCTCGCCGACCCCTCGGTGACCGATGTGCTGGTCTCGGCGCCCGACCGGGTCTGGGTCGACCGGGGCGGCGGCCTGGAGCGGGCCGATGTGGCCTTCGAGAGCGCCGCCGCCGTCCGGCGACTGGCCCAGCGGCTGGCGGCTGTGGTGGGGCGCCGCCTCGACGACGCCCGGCCCTGGGTGGACGCGCGGCTGCCCGACGGGACCCGGCTGCACGCGGTCCTGCCACCGGTCGCGGTCGGGTGCACGTGCCTGTCGCTCCGGGTCGTCCGTCCTCGGGCGTTCACCCTGCGGGAGCTGGTGGCGGCGGGGACGGTGCCACCGGGCGGGGACCGGGTCCTGCGGGCGCTGCTCGACGCCCGGCTCTCGTTCCTGATCAGCGGCGGCACGGGCAGCGGCAAGACGACGTTGCTCAGCGCGCTCCTCGGCCTGGTCGGCCCGGACGAGCGCATCGTCCTCGCCGAGGACTCCGCCGAGCTGCGCCCCGACCACCCGCACGTGGTGCGCCTGGAGGCGCGGCCCGCCAACCAGGAGGGGGCCGGGGCCGTCGGCCTGGACGACCTGGTGCGGCAGGCGCTGCGGATGCGGCCGGACCGGCTCGTCGTCGGCGAGGTGCGCGGCGCCGAGGTCGTCTCGCTCCTGGCCGCGCTCAATACCGGCCACGAGGGCGGCAGCGGCACCGTGCACGCCAACGCGGCGGGCGATGTGCCGGTGCGTCTGGAGGCGCTGGGGACAGCGGCAGGGCTCGACCGGGCGGCGCTGCACAGCCAGCTGGCGGCCGCGGTGTCGGTGGTGCTGCATCTCGTACGGGACCGGGGCGGTCGGCGCCGGATGGCGCAGGTGCGGGTGTTGGAGCGGGACGCGCAGGGATGGGTGCGGGCCGTACCGGCGCTGGAGTGGCGCGAGCGGGGGTTCGCGCCCGGCGAGGGGTGGGAGCGGCTGGGCGGCCTGTTGGGGGTGCGACTGGAGTGAGGGGCGCGGCGTGCTGCCGAGATAGGCGATGGGCGTGACGGGTCAGGTGGAGGAGGGCGGGAGTGGAGATGTCCGGTGTCGTGGAGGTGGGGCTGATCGGGGTGGCGGCCGTGGCGTGGGTCGTGCGCGTGCGGGAGGCCGAAGCGCGGAGAGTGCGGGCGGTGTTCGGCGAGGCGGCGGGCGTCGCGGCGGTGCCGGTCTGGCGGAGTACGGGCGAGCGCTGGTGGAGGTGGCTGCGTGGCCGGCCCGAGTGGGGGTGCGCGGTGATCGGCGCGGCCATCGGGGCCGTGGGGGCCTCGCCGCTGCCGCTGGTCCTGGGCGCCTGCGCGGTGCCCGTGGCGGCCCGGGCCCGGCGGGGGAGAGCGGCGCTGCGGGCGCGGGAGCGGCACGGGGACGCGGTGATCCGGCTGTGCGAGGTGCTGGCCGGAGAGGTCCGGGCGGGGCGGCAGCCGGGCGCGGCGCTGACCGTCGCCGTGCGGGAGTCGGGCGCGTTGTCCGGGGCCGGGAGCGCGGCGGTGACGGCGGCGGCCCGGTTCGGCGGGGACGTGCCCGGAGCGCTGCGGGTGGCGGCCGGGGAGCCGGGCGCCGAGGGGCTGCACGGACTCGCGGCGTGCTGGCACGTGGCGGTGGACCGGGGCGCCGGACTCGCGGCCGGACTGGAGCGGCTCGCGGACGCGCTGCGGGCGGAGCGGGATCAACGGGCGGATCTGCGGGCCCAGTTGGCGGGCCCCTGGTCCACGGCGGTGATGCTCGCCGGGCTGCCGGTGCTCGGGCTGCTGCTCGGATCGGCGCTGGGCGCCCGGCCGTTGCGGGTGCTGCTGCACACCGGGGCCGGTGTGGGGTGCCTGGTGGTGGGCGGGGTGCTGGAGGGAGCGGGGTTGTGGTGGGCGTCGCGGATCGTGCGCGGGGCGGAGGCGTGAGGGCGCCGTGACGTGGTTGGACGAGTGGGTCGGATGCGATGGACGGGAGCGGTGAGGGGCATGGACGTTGTCCACAGGCTGGGGGCGGTGCTGTGTGCGGCGCTGGCGGCGGTGTGGCTGGGACGGGCGGTCGAGACGCGGTGGCGGGAGCGGGAGCTTCGGCGGCGGGTGCGGCTGGTGCTCGACGTCGTCGCCGTGGACGCGGCGCGGCGGGGCCTTCAGGTGCCGGGCGTGGTGCGCCGGTGGGCTCCGGTGGCCGGGGCCGTGAGCGCCGGGTACGTGGTGGTCGGCGGGGCGGCGGGGTTGCTCGTCGGAGCCGTCGCGGGTGGTGCCGTGTGGCGGTGGCTGCGGGGCCGGGCGGTGTCGTCCGGGGCGGACGAGGCAGCCGAGGCGGTGCGCCAACTGCCGCTCGCGGCCGATCTGCTGGCCGCCTGCATCGCGGCCGGGGCGGATCCGGTGGAGGCGGCGCGGGTCGTCGGGGAGTCGGTGGGCGGGCCCGTCGGGAGAGGGCTCGCGAGGGGTGCGGCGCAGGTACGGCTCGGCGGTGAACCGGGCGTGGCATGGCGGGAGTTGGCGGCGCTGCCCGGCGCCGGTGTGCTGGTGCGGCTGTTGGAGCGGGCCGGTGAGTCCGGGGCGCCGGCGGCGGGGCCGGTCGCCCGGATCGCCGCCGAGTGCAGAGCGGAGCGCGGGCGCAGAGCGACGGCGGTGGCGCGTCGGGCGGCGGTGGCCGTCACCGCTCCGGTGGGGCTGTGCTTTCTGCCCGCCTTTCTCGTGATCGGGGTGCTGCCGGTGGTGATCGGCCTCGGCGACGGAATGCTGGGCGGCCGCTGAGCGGCAAGGGGAGTTCCGGAACGTCCGGAGCTCCGAAGTGGACACATTCGTAGGGGGTTGAGATGAACGGAACGCGTGGGACGAGGGCGACGAGCAGGTGCCGGCGGCTGCGGGGAGGGCTCCTGGCGTGGGCGCGGGGTGTGCGGTCCGCGGCGCGCAAGGACGCCGGGATGGTCACGTCGGAATACGCGGTGGGGCTGATCGCGGCGGTCGGATTCGCCGGAGTGCTCTACCAGGTGGTGACGAGCGATGTGGTCCAGTCGACGTTGCAGTCGCTGGTGGCTAAGGCGCTCCATGGCTCGTTCTGAAACGGGCCGGGACCGGTGCCGGGGCCGGGATCGGGGTCGGGATCGTGGGTTCGTGACGGCGGAGGCGGCGGTGGTGCTGCCCGTGCTTGTGGCGTTCACGATGGCGCTGGTCTGGGCGGTGGTGGCGGCGTCCGAGCAGATCCGGTGCGTGGACGCCGCGCGGACCGGGGCCAGGGCGGTGGCCCGGCAGGAGCCGGAGAGCGCCGCCGTGGCCGCGGCCCGGGAGGCCGCCCCGCGGGGCGCGCGGGTCGAGGTGAGACGGGAGGGCGAGCTGGTCCGGGTGACGGTGCTGGCCCGGGCGGCCGGGCCGGGCCCGCTCGGCGTGGAGTTGAGCGCGGAGGCCGTGGCGGCGGCCGAGGAGACGACTGCCCCGGACACCGCTCCGGGGGAGGGGCGGGAGACGGCGTGAAAGGAGGGCGGAACAGCACGGGACGGCGTTCACGGCTGAGAGGGGACCGAGGATCCGCGACCGTCTGGGCGGTCATGGCGATGGCCGTGGTGGGCGCCGTCTTCGGGGGCGTCCTCGCGCTGGGACAGGCGGTGCAGCTCCGGCACCGAGCGGGCGGCGCGGCCGACCTGGCCGCGCTCGCGGCGGCCGACCAGTGGACGGAAGGCAGCGCGCGGGCCTGCGCGCTGGCCGACCGGGTGGCCCGGGCACAGGGGGCGAGAGTCGTACGGTGCGCCGTCCACGGGGAGGTGGCCGAGGTGACGGCGGGGGCGGGCAGCGGGGTACTGGCGACCGAGGTACGGGCACGGGCGGGGCCTGCTGGGGCGGTACAGGCGAGACCCGGGGCCGGATCCGGGGCCGGTCCCGATCCGGGCTTTGACCCCGACGGCCCCGACGGGCTCGACGGGCTCGACGGCCCCGACGGGCTCGACGACCCCGACCCGCGATGAACCCGCGACGCGACTCCCTACGGCGCCTGTTTCAGCAGCGTCGACAGGAGTCGAACCGCCCCGCGCTTGTGCAGCGGATCGTTGCCGTTGCCGCACTTGGGGGACTGGATGCACGACGGGCAGCCGGCCTCGCACTCGCAGGAGGCGATGGCCTCGCGGGTGGCGGTCAGCCACTCCTTGGCGGTGTGGAAGGCGCGCTCGGCGAAGCCCGCCCCGCCGGGGTGGCCGTCGTAGACGAAGACCGTCGGCAGCAGGGTGTCCGGGTGCAGCGGGATGGAGACGCCGCCGATGTCCCAGCGGTCGCAGGTGGCGAAGAGGGGGAGCAGGCCGATGGAGGCGTGTTCGGCGGCGTGCAGGGCGCCGCCGAGGATCTCGGGGTTCACCCGGGCGGCGTCCAACTGGTCCTCGGTGACCGTCCACCACACCGCGCGGGTGCGCAGCGTACGAGGAGGGAGGTCGAGTTTCGTCTCGCCGAGCACTTCGCCGGTGATCAGGCGGCGGCGGAGATAGCCGACGACCTGGTTGGTCACTTCCACCGATCCGTAGCACAACGAGCCGTCGCCCCAGGGGACTTCGACGTCCGTCTCCAGGATGGAGATGGCCGTGGTGTCGCGGGCCGTCGTGGAGTACGTGGGGTTCGCCGGTTCGACCAGGGCGACGTTGTCGTCGAGGTCGAGCTGCTTGACGACGTAGGTGCGGCCCTGGTGGAGGTGGACCGCGCCGTCGTGGACGGTGGTGTGGGCCGAGCCGGCGTCGACCGTGCCGAGGAGCCGGCCGGTGCTCGCCTCGACGATCTGGACCGGGTCGCCGCCCTCGCCGCGGATGTCGGCCAAGTCGGCGGCGGACTCGCGGCGCGTCCAGTGCCAGGCCTTGGTGCCGGAGCGGCGGCGCAGCAGCTTCGCCGCCTCCAGCTGCGGGAGGAGATCGCCGACAGCCGGGCCGAAGAGGGCGAAGTCCGGTTCGGTTAGGGGGAGTTCGGAGGCGGCCGCGCACAGGTGCGGGGCCAGTACGTACGGGTTGTCGGGGTCGAGGACCGTCGACTCCACCGGCTGCTCGAAGAGGGCCTCCGGGTGGTGGACCAGGTAGGTGTCCAGGGGATCGTCGCGGGCCACCAGGACCGCGAGCGCTCCCTGGCCCGAGCGGCCTGCCCGGCCCGCCTGCTGCCACAGGGAGGCGCGGGTGCCCGGATAGCCGGCGATCACCACGGCGTCGAGGCCGGAGACGTCGATGCCGAGTTCGAGGGCGGTGGTGGCGGCGAGGCCGAGGAGTTCGCCGGAGTGCAGGGCGGCTTCGAGGGCGCGGCGCTCCTCGGCGAGATAGCCGCCGCGGTAGGCGGCCACCCGGCGCGGCAGCGAGCGGTCGATCTCGGCCAGACGTTCCTGGGCGATCACCGCGATCAGCTCGGCGCCGCGCCGGGACCGTACGAAGGCGACCGAGCGGATGCCCTGCACGGTGAGGTCGGTGAGCAGGTCGGCCGTCTCGGCGGTCGCCGTGCGGCGCACCGGGGCGCCCTTCTCGCCCTGCATCTCGGTGAGGGGCGGCTCCCAGAGGGCGAAGACGAGCTCGCCGCGGGGCGAGGCGTCGTCGGCGACCTCGACGATCGGCAGGCCCGTCAGGCGCTGTCCGGCGACGGCGGGATCGGCCGCCGTGGCGGAGGCGAGGAGGAAGACCGGCTCGGAGCCGTAGCGGGCGCAGAGGCGGCGCAGGCGGCGCAGGATCTGGGCGACGTGGCTGCCGAAGACGCCGCGGTAGGTGTGGCACTCGTCGATGACGACGTACTTGAGGGCCTTGAGGAAGGAGGACCAGCGGGGGTGCGAGGGCAATATGCCGCGGTGCAGCATGTCGGGATTGGTGAGGACGTAGTTGGCGTACTGGCGAACCCACTCGCGTTCCTCGAACGGAGTGTCGCCGTCGTACACCGCCGGCCGGATCGCCGTGCCCAGCGGTTGTGAAAGTTCCTTCACCGATCGGCACTGGTCCGCTGCGAGCGCCTTCGTCGGGGCGAGGTAGAGCGTGGTCGCCCCGCGGCCGTTCGGCGCCTCGGAGCCGTCCAGGAGCGCCGACAGGGCCGGGACGAGGTACGCCAGGGACTTTCCGGAGGCCGTGCCGGTGGCCACGACCACCGACTCGCCGTCGAGCGCGTGCTCCGCGGCCAGTGCCTGGTGGGCCCAGGGGTGCTCGATTCCGGCCTCCTGGACGGTCGCGACGACCTCGGCCCGGATCCGATCCGGCCAGACTGCATGACGTCCCGGACGAGGGGGCAAGTGCTCCGTATGGGTGATGCGCGCAGCCCTGCTCGGACCCGTGGCGAGCCTGTCCAGAATCGCCCCGGGAGCAGGGCGGGAGGCGTCGGATGCCGCGGGTCGTTCGGATCGGTGATTCTTGGCCATCGGCTCCGAGTCTGTCACTGGCGTGACGGACAATGCTTCCAAGGCGTCGTGCATGCCTGCTGGTAAGTGATTGAATGCCTTCGCGGCTGGCGAACCGTCCCGGGGGATCAAGCCGAGGTGTCCCCGAGGGGCGACCGCTCGATAGCAAGGTGCTGGAGGATCCGTGGACCTGTCCCTGTCGACCCGTACCGTCGGCGATCGTACGGTCGTCGAGGTCGGTGGAGAAATCGATGTGTATACCGCGCCCAAGCTGCGCGAGCAGCTGGTCGAGCTGGTGAATGACGGCAGTTTCCACCTTGTCGTCGACATGGAGGGCGTGGACTTCCTCGACTCCACCGGGCTCGGCGTGCTGGTCGGCGGCCTGAAGCGGGTGCGTGCCCACGAGGGCTCGCTGCGCCTGGTCTGCAACCAGGAGCGCATTCTCAAGATCTTCCGGATCACCGGTCTGACCAAGGTGTTCCCGATCCACACCTCGGTCGAGGAAGCCGTCGCGGCGACCGACTGAGCCGGCGAGCAGGCCCGAGCCGCCCGGCGCGTCCGCCGGGTGACTGGGTCGGCTCATCGCGGGAAGATCGATAGAGAGACGGGGATCGGGCGGCCAAGAACCGTGCCCGGTCCCCGAGAGCACGCCCGTACGTCCGAGGGGGATGCATGGCCACCGTCGAACTCCGCTTCAGCCCTCTGCCCGAGCACGTCCGCACGGCCCGCCTGGTGGCGGCCGCGATGGCGCGCAGGGCGGGCGTGGACGAGGCCGTGCTCGACGAGGTCAGGCTCGCCGTGGGCGAGGCCTGCTCCCGCGCCGTCGGCCTGCACCAGGCGGGCGGCATCACGGCGCCGGTGCTGGTGGCGCTGATCGAGGAGGAGAAGCAGTTCTCCATCGAGGTCGGTGACGAGGCGCCGCACGCGACCATCGCGGCCCCCGGTGTCGCCGGTACGGGTGAGGAGCCGGACCCGGAGGGCGAGGACGAGATGGGCCTCGCGGTCATCAGCGGCCTCGTCGACGACGTCGAGGTCACCGCGGACGCGGACGGCGGACTCATCCGGATGAGCTGGCCGACGCTGCCCGCGACCCTGCTGCCGTAAAGCGTCCACCGCTCTGCGCTTGTGCGCTTTTTCTCAAGCCTCTGATCACCGTAAAGGCGATCAGAGGCTTTCTTGTTTTCTAGATCGATTTTTCGGTGCGCATCTCTAGATCGTCTTTCCCGCTAATGCCCTCAATGAATTAGCGGGGTTTATGGATCATTCTTCTGGTGGAGAACAATTCCGTTTGCGGCGCCCTGTTGAGATCAGGTTCCGCTCCCTACAATCCGTCCACATCTTGAGCTCAGCCCAAGCGTCAAGGAGGACGAATGGCGGAGCCTTCTCAGTTCGCAAGCCTCGCAGCCGCAGTTCTGACGGACGACAACCGACTGATCGTGATCGTCATCGCGCTCGTCGCGCTCGCGGCGCTCGCCGTCGCAGGGGTCCTGGTGCGTCAGGTGCTCGCGGCGGGCGAGGGCACTCCATCCATGAAAGAGATCGCGGCCGCGGTGCAGGAAGGCGCGAAAGCGTATCTGGGGCGACAGCTGCGCACCCTCGGTGTATTCGCCGTCGTGGTGTTCTTCCTGCTCCTGCTGCTGCCGGCCGACGACTGGAATCAGCGCGCCGGGCGTTCGATCTTTTTCTTGATCGGCGCGGTCTTCTCGGCGATCACCGGCTATATCGGAATGTGGCTGGCGGTGCGCAGTAATGTGCGTGTGGCCGCGGCGGCCAGGGAAGCGACACCGGCGGAGGGCGAGCCGGAAAAAGATCTCACCACGGTCTCGCACCACGCAATGAAGATCGCATTTCGCACGGGTGGCGTCGTCGGCATGTTCACCGTGGGGCTCGGACTGCTCGGCGCCTCCTGCGTCGTCCTCGTCTACGCCGCCGACGCGCCCAAGGTGCTGGAGGGATTCGGGCTCGGCGCCGCGCTGATCGCCATGTTCATGAGGGTCGGCGGCGGCATCTTCACCAAGGCCGCCGACGTCGGCGCCGACCTGGTCGGCAAGGTCGAGCAGGGCATTCCGGAGGACGATCCGCGCAATGCCGCGACCATCGCGGACAACGTGGGCGACAACGTCGGCGACTGCGCCGGAATGGCCGCCGACCTCTTCGAGTCGTACGCCGTTACGCTGGTCGCCGCGCTGATCCTCGGCAAGGCGGCCTTCGGCGACTCGGGGCTCGCGTTCCCGCTGATCGTGCCCGCGATCGGGGTGCTCACGGCGATGATCGGCATCTTCGCCGTCGCGCCGCGCCGGACCGACCGCTCGGGCATGAGCGCCATCAACCGCGGCTTCTTCATCTCCGCGGTGATCTCGCTCGCCCTGGTGACCGCGGCCGTCTTCCTGTACCTGCCGGGCAAGTACGCCGACCTGGACGGGGTCACCGACGCCGCCATCCGGGCCAAGGACGGAGACCCGCGGATCCTCGCGGTCGTCGCCGTCGCCATCGGCATCGTGCTCGCGGCCCTCATCCAGCAGCTCACCGGCTACTTCACCGAGACCACCCGGCGCCCCGTCAGGGACATCGGCAAGACGAGCCTGACGGGCCCGGCGACCGTGGTCCTCGCGGGCATCTCGGTGGGGCTCGAATCGGCCGTCTACACGGCGGTGTTGATCGGGCTCGGCGTCTACGGCGCGTTCCTGCTCGGCGGCACGTCGATCATGCTCGCGCTGTTCGCGGTCGCGCTGGCCGGCACCGGGCTGCTCACCACCGTCGGCGTGATCGTCGCCATGGACACCTTCGGGCCCGTCTCCGACAACGCCCAGGGCATCGCCGAGATGTCCGGCGACGTCCAGGGCGCGGGCGCCCAGGTGCTCACCGACCTCGACGCCGTCGGCAACACCACGAAGGCCATCACCAAGGGCATCGCCATCGCCACGGCCGTCCTCGCGGCGGCCGCGCTCTTCGGCTCGTACCGCGACGCGATCCTCACGGCCGCGAGCGACGTCGGCGAGAAGGTCGGCGAGGGCGGGCCGATGAACCTGGTCATGGACATCTCGCAGCCCAACAACCTGGTGGGGCTCATCGCCGGAGCCGCGGTGGTGTTCCTCTTCTCCGGACTCGCCATCAACGCCGTCTCGCGGTCGGCGGGTTCGGTGGTCTACGAGGTGCGGCGGCAGTTCCGCGAGCACCCCGGGATCATGGACCACACCGAGAAGCCGGAGTACGGGCGCGTCGTCGACATCTGCACCAAGGACGCGCTCAGGGAGCTGGCCACGCCCGGCCTGCTCGCCGTCATGGCGCCGATCGCGATCGGCTTCACGCTCGGCGTCGGCGCGCTCGGCGCCTATCTCGCCGGAGCGATCGGCACCGGCACGCTGATGGCGGTGTTCCTGGCCAACTCCGGTGGCGCGTGGGACAACGCCAAGAAGCTCGTCGAGGACGGCCACCACGGCGGCAAGGGCAGCGAGGCGCACGAGGCCACCGTCATCGGCGACACGGTCGGCGACCCGTTCAAGGACACCGCGGGCCCGGCCATCAACCCGCTCCTGAAGGTGATGAACCTCGTCGCGCTGCTGATCGCGCCCGCGGTCGTCAAATTCAGCTACGGCGACGACGCCAGCGTGCCCGTGCGGGTCGCGATCGCCGTCGTCTCGCTCGGCGTCATCATCGGCGCGGTATACGTCTCCAAGCGGCGCGGCATCGTCGTCGGTGACGACCCGGACGGCGACGGGAAGCCCGGGCGGGTGCCCGAGCAGGCGGACCCGGAGGTGGTGTCGCAGCGCCGGTAGAACTGACCCGGCCTCAACAGGTGGGCGGTGGGCGTGCTTTGGCGCGCTCGCCGCCCACCTGCGTGTCCGGGGCCGCGGTGAACTTCTCGGCGCGTAACCCGTGAGCCTTCTCTCCCTTGGTGCAAATGGCTGCTAAAGGTCAATAAAGCGGTCTTATTGAACGCCCGAGGTGCACTTGCCGTGTGCTCGGCGTGTAAGTTCCGGGGCCGTAAGCCATGGAAGGGACCAACCCGGTGAACAAGAAGCTTGCAGCCGCACTGTCCGGCGGTGCGGTACTGGTACTGGCGTTGTCGGGCTGCAGCGACGACAGCAACGAGAAGCTGGACTCCTGGGCCAAGCAGGTCTGCGACAAGGTCCAGCCGCAGGCGAAGAAGATCGAGTCCGCGAACGCGGCGATCCAGAAGCAGACGTCGGACAACAGCGCGCCGGCCGACGTCAAGAAGACGGACGCCCAGGCGTTCCAGGACATGTCCGACGCCTACAAGGCGATCGGCGACGCGGTCGACAAGGCAGGCGCCCCGCCGGTCGACGACGGCAAGACCAAGCAGCAGGACGCGGTCCAGGAACTGGACAAGATCTCCACGTCCTACGCGGACCTGAAGGCGCAGGTCGACAAGTTGGACACCGACGACCAGGCCAAGTTCGCCGAGGGGCTCAAGGGCATCGCGGGTGAGCTGGACAAGCTCAGCCAGAGCGGCAGCGACGCCCTCAAGAACCTGGAGGAGGGGGACGTGGGCAAGGCGATGGCGAAGCAGGAGAGCTGCAAGAGCGCATCCGCTACGCCGTCGGCCTCGTAGTCCGGCCCTGCCTCCGACGCCCCCGGAGCCGCGCTTGCGCGCGGCACTGGGGGCGTTGTTCTTCGGGCTGCGGGCCGGTGGGGCTTCTCGCGCAGTTCCCCGCGTCCCTGAGGCGAGCTTCGCCCGCGCGGGGCGCATGCCTCAGGGGCGCCGCCCGGCAGACGCGTCACAATGGGCGATGTGAGTTCTCCCGTTGCCGCCCCCCTGCCCGCCGCCGACCGCCCGGACGCCACCCGCGACCTGCGCGCCGCGCTCCTCGAAGCCGAGTTCACCGCCGACGGGCTGCTCGACCTGCTCGGAGCCCCCGCCTACGCCGCGCTCGCCCGCAGCGAGACCGTGCCCGCGCTGCGCGCCACCCGGGGCGAGCGCCCCCTGGAGACGCTCGTCCGGCTCTTCCTGCTCCAGCAGCCCGTCGCCCGCGACCGGCTGGCCGCCGTGCTCGACGTCGCCGCCTGCGTGGAGAGCGGCTGGCTGCGGGAGACGGGCGGCGACGAACTGGCCGCGACCGTCGACGTACGCCCGTACGGCGGCCCGGACGGCGAGGACTGGTTCATCGTGTCCGACCTCGGCTGCGCCGTCGGCGGCGCGGGCGGCATCGGCTCGCGCGACGAGGGCGTCGTCCTCGGCGTCGGCGGCGCGTCCACCACGCTCGCCGCGATCACCGTCCGCACGCCCGTCGGCTCCGCGCTCGACATCGGCACCGGCTCCGGCATCCAGGCGCTGCACGCCTCTCGGCACGCCACCCGGGTCACGGCGACCGACCTCAACTCCCGCGCCCTGCACATCACCGCGCTGACCCTCGCCCTGTCCGGCGCCCCCGCGGCCGACCTGCGCGAAGGCTCGCTGTACGAGCCGGTCGGCGACGCCGACGACGCCCGGTACGACCTGGTCGTGTCGAACCCGCCGTTCGTGATCTCGCCCGGCGCCCGGCTCACCTACCGCGACGGCGGGATGAGCGGGGACGATCTGTGCCGCTCGATCGTTCAGGGAGCGGGGGAGCATCTGAACGAAGGGGGCTACGCCCAGTTCCTGGCCAACTGGCAGCACGTCGAGGGGGAGGAGTGGACCGAGCGGCTGCGCTCGTGGGTGCCGCGCGGCTGCGACGCCTGGATCGTGCAGCGCGAGGTGCAGGACATCACCCAGTACGCCGAGCTGTGGCTGCGCGACGCCGGTGACCACCGCACCGACCCGGCGGAGTACGCGGCCCGGTACGACGCATGGCTGGACGAGTTCGAGGCGCGCAAGGTGAAGGCCGTCGGCTTCGGCTGGATCTCCCTGCGCCGCACCGCCCATGACGAGCCGTCGATCGTGGTCGAGGAGTGGCCGCACCCCGTGGAGCAGCCGCTCGGCGAGGTCGTGCGGTCGCACTTCGAGCGGGTCGACTGGCTGCGCACGCACGACGACGCGGCGCTGCTCCAGTCGTCCTTCGTGCTGGCCGCCGAGGTCGTGCAGGAGCAGGTCGGGCTGCCGGGCGCCGAGGACCCGGAGCACGTCGTGCTGCGCCAGGGCCGCGGGATGCGCCGGGCCACGAAGGTGGACACGGTCGCCGCCGGGTTCGCCGGGGTGTGCGACGGTTCGCTGAGCGCCGGCACGATCCTGGACGCCATCGCCCAACTCGTCGGCGAGGAGCCGGTGTTGCTGCGCGACCAGGTCCCCGCGCAGATCCGCACCCTCGTCGAGCAGGGCTTCCTCGATCCGGCCGCGCCCGCCGCACCGGCCGCCGACACGGCCGGCTAACCGCTCTTCGCCTGGTGCTGTACGGGAGTTCACCCCGGGTTGGCCTGTGCCTGTCACCGTCACCTGCCTGGGTACCGCGACCGGTACCCGTGATCCGGGAGGCAAGGCGATGGAGAGTACCCCCGCGCTCTTCGCGGGCACGGTGTTCGCGCTGTTCGGAGCGGGCCTCGTGGCATGGACGGGGGCGCGCACCCTGCACCGGGAGCCGGTGATGGACGCCGCGCATCCGGTGGCCGCGGCGGTGCTCACCGGCGTGGTCGGGGTGGTGTCCCTGGGGCTCGCGGTGTGGTGCTTCGGACAGGCGTGACCGTCCGGCGGCCGAACGCACGACAGGGCCCGCTCCGCGATCGCGGAGCGGGCCCTGTCATGCGTACAGGCGTCAGCCGCGCAGCACGCGGCCCTGCTTGTCGGTGCGGTCGTTGCTCGTGAAGAACAGGATCGCGTCGATCAGGGCCCAGATGCCCAGGCCGCCGCAGGTCAGCAGCTGGGCGACGCCGACGCCGACGCTGCCGACGTAGAAGCGGCCGATGCCGAGGCCGCCGAGGAAGAGCTGGAGCACGCCCGCGACGATCTTCGACTTGTCGGAGTACGGGCGGCCCTGCGGGTCGTAGCCGTACGGGGCGTTGGGGTCGGACTGCGCGGGGTTGGACATGCGCGATGCTCCTCGGGGACAACACAAGACACGGCACGCGGCCGTGTTCCTGAGCGGATGTGATGAGTGAGGCAGATGCGCCGTGTGGGGACGTTGCGCGCCTCGGAACGCACAAATTTACGGGTACTTGGGCTGCGCTTGACGCGATTACAAGGTTTCGTGGCGGGTTTGTGACCTGAGAGGACGGTGGTGCGGGTGAGGTCGCGCTGCCGCCTCGCACAGCCGTCACCGACGACGGCTGAGAGAGCGTCAGAAGACGTTGCGCAGCACGGTCCAGACGAGCGCGGTCACCAGGATCGCCGCCTGGCCGCGGCCGGAGATCCGGGGCTGCCAGCGGCGTCCGCGCAGCCCCTCCCAGGCCCAGCGGCCCAGCAGCGCGAGGGCGAACGGGGCCGCGAGGAGCAGCATCCGGTTGTCGTGCCAGGCCGCCGTGAACTGGCCGTGCATCAGGTCGTACACCATGCGGGTGCCGCCGCACGCCGGGCAGAGCTGCCCGGTGGCCCACTGGAACGGGCAGCGGGGCAGCCAGTGGCCCGGCTCGTGCGGGTTGGTTCCGTAGAGATGGAACGCGCCGACGGCGCCCGCGGCGAGCACCCCCACGGGGGCCGCCGCCGGGTGCCGCCACCACGCCCGGGCCCGGTTCGGGCCGTCAGCTGCGCAGGACACGGCCGTTCGAGTCCGTGGTGTTGTCGCTGGTCAGCAGGATGATGCCGTCGATCAGGGCCCAGATGCCGAGGCCGCCGCAGGTGAACAGCTGGGCCAGGCCGAGGCCGACGTGGCCGATGTAGAAGCGGCCGATGCCGAGGCCGCCCAGGAAGAGCTGGAGCACGCCCGCGACGATCTTCGACTTGTCGGAGTACGGCCGGCCGTACGGGTCGTAGCCGTAGGGCGCGTTCGGGTCGTAGCCCATGCCCATGCCGGGTCCCTGCGGAGGCGGGTAACCGCCGGGCGCACCACCGGGGGCGCCGCCCGGATACCCGTATCCGGGACCGGGCTGCGAGCCCGCCTGCGGGTAGCCGTAGCCGGGCTGGGTGGAGCCCTGCTGCGGATAGCCGTACGGCCCCTGGCCGGGCGGGCCCTGCGGCGGCTGCGGAGGCTGCTGGCCGTAGGGGTTCTGGTCCTTCGGCGGCTGGCCGTAGGGATTGCTGTCGGACATCGGGGTGCTCCTGCGATCGGGAAGCCTGGGGACGCGCCGGAGGCTCCCACGGGCTCCCCCAGCCACCCGCCATCTTGTCAGGAGCGGCCCGGGACGGGGAGTGAGGGCGGGCCGCGGCCTTCCCGACCTGGGCCGGACCGGGACACTCGGGACAGGGCCCGGAGCAGGACCGGTGACCGTGATCGGGACACTCGGCACAGAAAAGTGGCACACACAGTGAGGACGCGGGTACCCGGAGCGCGTGGCTCCGCTCCCCGGTCCGGGGGCAGGATCACGAGGAGTCGGGTTACCGTTCCGAGTGGCTGCTGCGTGCTTTTCCCGTTTGACACACCGGCGGGAGGTACCGTCACACTCCGCAGCAGTGCCAATCAGCGGCGCCAGCCGCGACCAGAGAACGGCCCAGACCGCCGACCGGAGAGAAGAGCGAAGTTGTCCCCGACCAGCGAGACCGCACAGGGCGGCCGCCGACTCGTCATCGTCGAGTCGCCCGCCAAGGCGAAGACGATCAAGGGCTACCTCGGCCCTGGATACGTCGTCGAAGCGAGCGTCGGGCACATCCGCGACCTCCCCAACGGCGCCGCGGAGGTGCCCGACAAGTACACGGGCGAGGTGCGCCGCCTCGGCGTCGACGTCGAGAACGACTTCGAGCCGATCTACGTCGTCAACGCCGACAAGAAGTCCCAGGTCAAGAAGCTCAAGGACCTGCTGAAGGACTCCGACGAACTCTTCCTGGCCACCGATGAGGACCGCGAGGGCGAAGCCATCGCGTGGCACCTCCTGGAGGTCCTGAAGCCCAAGGTTCCCGTCCACCGGATGGTCTTCCACGAGATCACCAAGGACGCGATCCGCTCCGCCGTGGCCAACCCGCGCGAGCTGAACAAGCGCATGGTCGACGCCCAGGAGACCCGCCGCATCCTCGACCGTCTGTACGGCTACGAGGTCTCGCCGGTCCTGTGGAAGAAGGTCATGCCGCGCCTGTCGGCGGGCCGCGTCCAGTCGGTGGCCACCCGCCTCGTCGTCGAGCGGGAGCGCGAGCGCATCGCCTTCCGCTCCGCCGAGTACTGGGACCTGACCGGCACCTTCGCGACCGGCCGCGCCGGTGACCCGTCCGACCCGTCCTCCCTGGTCGCCCGCCTGTCCGCGGTCGACGGCAAGCGCATCGCGCAGGGCCGCGACTTCGACTCGCTCGGCCAGATCAAGGGCGGCAACTCGGCGAACACCCTGCACCTGGACGAGGCGAACGCGCGAGCGCTCGCCGCCGCCCTGGAGCACACATCGTTCTCCGTCCGTTCGGTCGAGTCCAAGCCGTACCGCCGCTCGCCGTACGCCCCGTTCCGTACGACGACGATGCAGCAGGAGGCCTCGCGCAAGCTGGGCTTCGGCGCCAAGGCGACCATGCAGGTGGCCCAGAAGCTGTACGAGAACGGCTTCATCACCTACATGCGTACGGACTCCACGACCCTGTCGGACACGGCGGTCTCCGCCGCCCGCGCCCAGGTCACGCAGCTGTACGGCTCGGACTACCTGCCGGACAAGCCGCGCACGTACGCCGGCAAGGTCAAGAACGCGCAGGAGGCGCACGAGGCGATCCGTCCCTCGGGCGACCGCTTCCGCACGCCCGCCGAGACCGGCCTGACCGGCGACCAGTTCCGTCTGTACGAGCTGATCTGGAAGCGCACCGTCGCCTCCCAGATGAAGGACGCGGTCGGCAACAGCGTCACCGTCAAGATCGGCGGCACCTCCTCCGACGGCCGCGACGCCGAGTTCAGCGCGTCCGGCAAGACCATCACCTTCCACGGCTTCCTGAAGGCCTACGTCGAGGGCGCCGACGATCCGAACGCGGAGCTGGACGACCGCGAGCGGCGCCTGCCGCAGGTCACCGAGGGCGACGCGCTGTCCGCCGAGGAGATCTCGGTCGACGGCCACGCGACCAAGCCCCCGGCCCGCTACACCGAGGCCTCGCTGGTCAAGGAGCTGGAAGAGCGCGAGATCGGCCGCCCGTCGACGTACGCGTCGATCATCGGCACGATCCTCGACCGCGGCTACGTCTTCAAGAAGGGGACGGCCCTGGTGCCCTCCTTCTTGTCGTTCGCCGTCGTCAACCTGCTGGAGAAGCACTTCGGCCGGCTCGTCGACTACGACTTCACCGCCAAGATGGAGGACGACCTCGACCGCATCGCGCGGGGCGAGGCCCAGTCCGTGCCGTGGCTGAAGCGTTTCTACTTCGGCGAAGGCGACGGCACCCCGGGCACGGGCGGCGCGGCCGACGCGGGCAACGGCGACGGGGACCACCTCGGCGGCCTGAAGGAGCTCGTGACCGACCTGGGCGCGATCGACGCCCGCGAGGTCTCGTCCTTCCCCGTCGGCAACGACATCGTGCTGCGCGTCGGGCGCTACGGCCCGTACGTCGAGCGCGGCGAGCGCGACTCCGAGAACCACCAGCGCGCGGACGTCCCCGAGGACCTGGCGCCGGACGAGCTGTCCGTCGAGTACGCGGAGGAGCTGCTCGCCAAGCCCAGCGGCGACTTCGAGCTCGGCACCGACCCGGCGTCCGGCCACCAGATCATCGCCAAGGACGGCCGCTACGGCCCGTACGTCACCGAGGTGCTCCCCGAGGGCACCCCGAAGACCGGCAAGAACGCGGTGAAGCCGCGGACGGCGTCGCTGTTCAAGTCGATGTCGCTGGACACGGTGACGCTGGACGACGCCCTGAAGCTGATGTCGCTCCCGCGCGTGGTGGGCGCCGACGCCGAGGGCGTCGAGATCACCGCGCAGAACGGCCGCTACGGCCCGTACCTGAAGAAGGGCACGGACTCGCGCTCGCTCACGGCCGAGGAGCAGCTCTTCACGATCACGCTGGAAGAGGCGCTGGAGATCTACTCCCAGCCCAAGCAGCGCGGGCGCGCGGCCGCCAAGCCGCCGCTGAAGGAGCTCGGCACCGACCCCGTCAGCGAGAAGCCCGTCGTCGTGAAGGACGGCCGCTTCGGCGCGTACGTCACCGACGGCGAGACCAACGCCACGCTGCGGGCCGCCGACTCCGTCGAGGACATCACGCCCGAGCGCGGCTACGAGCTGCTCGCGGAGAAGCGGGCCAAGGGTCCGGCCAAGAAGACGGCGAAGAAGGCCGCCAAGAAGGCGCCGGCCAAGAAGACCGCCGCCAAGAAGACGACCACGGCGAAGAAGACGGCGGCCAAGAAGACCACCGCGAAGAAGACGACGGCCGCGGCCAAGAAGGCACCCGCCAAGAAGGCGACCGCTTCCAAGGCCACCGCCTCCGAGGCGGCCGACGAGTAGGAAGCCGAGGCTCCGGCGGACCGGTTTGCCTGGTAGGGCACGGTTTGCCGAAGCGGCCTTTGTACGTAGACACATGGACGCCCCCGGGAGTTGTACCGGGGGCGTCCATTTGTTCGGGCCGGGCCCACGGAGTGTCGGCCGGTCCCGATAGGCTGGACGAATGACCCGTGCCGAGCAGCCAACGGCCCCCCACACGGCCCCCGACGACGCCCTGGTAGCGGACTCCCGAGAGCGCGCCGTGCGCGCGCTCCTGCGTGTGCCCCAGTTGAAACGACTGTGGTCCGCGCAGCTCGTCGGTGGGGTCGGTGATGTCCTCGGGCTGCTTGTGCTGGTGGTGCTCACGCTTCAGGCGGCCATTTCCGAAGGGTCGTTCGGCGGCGGATACCGCGGTGTCGCCTTCGCCGTCACCGCCGTGTTCGGGGCCCGCGTCCTGTCCACCCTGCTCTTCGGAGCGGTGCTGCTCGGGCCGCTGACCTCGCTGACCACCCCAGGCGGCCCGCTCGACCGGCGCTGGACCATGGTCGTCGCCGACGGCCTGCGGGCCGCGCTGCTGATCGTCGCGCCCCTGTGGATCGACTGGACCCCGGACAACGCGCTGGCGCTGATCCTCGTGACGGCCTTCGTCGTCGGGGTCGCCGAGCGGTTCTGGACCGTCGCCAAGGAGAGCGCGGCGCCCGCGCTGCTGCCCGCGCCGCCCCTGGAGGGCGCGGCCGTGCGGCCGCTGCCCGACCACATGGACGCGCTGCGGCGCCTCTCGCTGCGCACCACGTTCGTCGCCGTGCCGCTGGCGGCCGCGGTCCTCCTGGTCGTCTCCCTCGTGCAGAACCTGATCGGCGCGGGCCTCGACTGGTTCGACCTGCACCAGGTCGCCCTCTCGTCGTACGTGGCCGCGGGGCTCTTCGCCGCCTCGCTGTCCGTCGTCTTCTTCCTCGAACTGCCCGACACGCAGACCCCGCGCGCGCGGTCGCCCCTGGAGGGGCTGCGCCGGCCGCGGACCGCCACCGGCCCGGACAAGGGACGTACGGGAGCCATCCCGCTGCTCGTCCTGGCCTGCGCCGCCGTCGCCGGGGCCGTCTCGGCCGCCGTCGCCGTGTCCGTGCTCCAGGCCAAGGACCTGGACGGCGGCCCGGTCACCTTCGGGCTGCTCGTGCTCGCGCTCACCGGCGGCACCGTCGTCGGCATCAGGTCCGCGCCGTCCGTGCTGCCGTCGCTCTCGCGGCGCCGCCTGCTGGCCCTCGCCATCGCGCTCACCGGCATCGGACTGCTCGCCGCCGGCCTCGTGCCGGACGTCACCACGGTGATCCTCATCCTCGCGCTCTCCGGCGTCACCGCGGGCATCGCCGCCAACACCGGGCACACCCTCCTCGACCAGGAGGCCGAGGAGTACCGCAGGACCCGGACCACCGAACACCTCCAGGCCGTCGTACGGGTCTCCCTCGCACTCGGCGCCCTGATCGCGCCGCTGCTCGCCGCGCTGATCGGGCCGCACCGCCTGGAGAGCGGCAAGTTCGTCTTCGCGCACGGCGGCGCCGCGTTCACCCTGATGCTGGTCGGCGCGCTGCTGCTGCCCGTCGCCGCCCTGGTCCTCGCCAAGGCCGACGACCGCAGCGGCGTACCGCTCCGCCACGACCTGCGCGACGCGCTGCTCGGCGGGCACGACCCGGCGCAGGCCCCGGCCACCACCGGCTTCTTCATCGCCCTGGAGGGCGGCGACGGCGCCGGCAAGTCCACCCAGGCCCAGGCGCTCGCCGAGTGGATCCGCGACAAGGGCCACGAGGTCGTCGTCACGCGCGAGCCGGGCGCCACCCCGGTCGGCAAGCGGCTCCGGTCGATCCTGCTCGACGTCTCCTCGGCGGGCCTGTCCCACCGCGCGGAGGCGCTGCTCTACGCCGCCGACCGCGCCGAGCACGTCGACACCGTCGTCCGCCCCGCCCTGGAGCGCGGCGCCATCGTCATCTCCGACCGGTACATCGACTCGTCCGTCGCCTACCAGGGCGCGGGCCGCGACCTGTCGCCGGTCGAGGTCGCCCGGATCAACCGGTGGGCCACCAGCGGTCTCGTGCCGCATCTGACCGTGCTGCTCGACGTCGACCCGGAGGCCGCCCGCGAGCGGTTCACCGAGGCGCCCGACCGGCTCGAGTCGGAGCCGGTGGAGTTCCACGCGCGCGTGCGCTCCGGTTTCCTCACCCTCGCCGCCGGCGACCCCGGCCGGTACCTCGTCGTCGACGCCGGGCAGGAGCCGGAGGCGGTCACCACCGTCATCCGGCACCGCCTCGACACGCTGCTCCCGCTCTCCGAGGCCGAGATCCAGGCCCGCGAGGAGGCCCGCAGGGCCGCCGAGGAGGAAGCGCGCCGCAAGGCCGAGGAAGAGGCCGCCCGCAAGGCGGAGGAGGAGCGCGTCGAGCGCGAGCGCCAGGAGCAGATCGCCAAGCTGCGCGCCGAGGAGGAGGAGCGCAAGCGCCGCGAGCTGGAGGAAGCCCAGCGCATCGAGGCCGAGCGCCAGGCCGAGGAGGCCCGCAAGCGCGCCGAGGAGTCGCGCCGCAAGGCCGAGGAGGAGCGCGTCAGGCTGCTCGCCGAGGAAGCGGCCCGCAAGAAGGAAGAGGAGCGCCGGGCGCGGCAGGCCGAGGAGGAGGCGCGGCTGCGCGCCGAGGCCGAGGAGCGGCGCCTGGAGAAGCAGCGCAAGGCCGAGGAGGCGCTGCTGCGGGCCGAGGAGGCCCGGCGGCTCGCCGCGCAGGCCAGTGCCGCGGCCGCGGAGACCGGCCGGACGGTGCAGTTCCGCAAGGTCGAGGACGCCAAGCCGGCTTCGGCCGCCCCGGACGTCCAGGACACCCCGAGTGTTCCGGGTGTCTCGGGTGTCATGGGCGTTCCGGACAACGAGGTGACCGTGCCGACGCCGGTCGTGCGGATCGAGGACCTGTCCGCCGCCGAGCAGACCGCGGTGCTGCCCGCGGTCCCGTCCTCGGACGCCGAGGAGACCGCGGTGCTGCCGCAGCCGCCCGCCGGCGCCTCGGACGAGACGGCCGTGCTGCCGCAGGTGCCGGACCCGTCAGGGGACTCGGGGAGCCGGGTGCCGCCGGGTTACTTCCGTGACGAGCGGCCGGCGCCGGAGGGTTCCGCGGAGCGCACGGCCGAGCTGCCGCAGATCGACGAGGAGGGCCGGCCGCGCCGCCGCCCCCGCCCCGACTGGGCGGAGGAGACCCCGCTGGACGACCTGCCGTCGCTGGCCGACGAGCTGCTCGGCGGCCGGGACGACGACGAGGACGGGCGGGGGCGCCGGGGCGGGCGCCGCCGCTAGGGCGTGTCCGCCGGGTCGGCTGGGCCCGGGGCGGCTGGGCCCGGGGTGGCCAGGCGCAGTTCCACCCAGTCGACCGTGTCGCCGTCCAGCCGGTACCGGTCGACCTCCACCGTGAACCCGGCCCGTTCGGCGAAGCGCAGGCCCGCCGCGTTCGAGACGAGCACCACGGTCTCGATCGCGGTGGCGCCGCGCGCGCGGGCGGCGGCGAGCCCGCGCTCGTACAGAACCCGGCCGTAGCCCCGGCCGCGGTGGTCCGGCAGCACCCGGGCGATCACCGTGGCGGTGCCGTCCGCCCGCGGCGGGCGCACGGTCGTGCAGCCCACGAGGACGTCTCCCGCGTAGGCGGACTCCAGGACGTTGCGCCCGGCCCGTTCGCGTACGTCGTCGAGGCCGAGCCGAGCGGATTCGGCGGGCACGATGATGTTGTGCGCGTGCTGCCAGTCGGCGAGCAGGGCGTCGGGGGAGCCGCTGTGCAGCGGTTCGATGCGGAGATCGGTCATCGTCGTATCCAACTCCGCCGGTGCCCGGTTGTCAGCCGGGTTGTCAGTGCGGCCCGGCACAATGGCTACAGCTCGAGGAAGGGGCGGTGGGCCCATGCCCGTATGGGACGACCTGGTCGGTCAGGAGCGCGTGATCACGTCGCTGGACGCGGCCGCGCGGGACGCGGACGCCCTGGTGACGGCTGCCGCCTCGGACACCCCGCCGCCACCCGCGTCGAAGATGACGCACGCCTGGCTGTTCACCGGGCCGCCCGGCGCGGGCCGGGTCACCGCGGCCCGCGCGTTCGCCGCCGCCCTGCAGTGCGTGTCCCCGGACCGGGCGCTCGGCGGCATGCCCGGCTGCGGGTTCTGCGACGGCTGCCACACCGCCCTGCTGGGTACGCACGCGGACGTGTCGACGATCGCGGCCGACGGCGCACAGATCCTCGTCGCCGACATGCGCGACACCGTCCGCAAGTCGTACACGGCCCCGGCGGGCGGCCGCTGGCAGGTGATCCTCGTCGAGGACGCGGAGCGGCTGAACGAGAAATCGGCGAACGCCGTGCTGAAGGCCGTGGAGGAGCCCGCCCCCCGCACGGTCTGGCTGCTGTGCGCGCCCTCCGTGGAGGACGTGCTGCCGACCATCCGCTCCCGCTGCCGTCTGCTGACCCTGTCCACCCCGGGCGTCGACGCCGTCGCCGACATGCTCGTACGACGTGACGGGATCGAGCCGGCCGTCGCCGCGTCGGTCGCCCGCGCCACCCAGGGGCACATCGACCGGGCCCGCCGTCTGGCCACCGACCCGCGCGCGCGGGAGCGCAGAGCCGCCGTACTGAAGATCCCGCTGCGTGTCGAGGACATCGGCGGCTGCCTGAAGGCGGCGCAGGAGCTGGTGGACGCGGCGGCCGAGGACTCCAAGCAGCTCGCCGAAGAGGTCGACACCAAGGAGACCGAGGAGCTGAAGGCGGCGCTCGGCGCGCAGAGCGGCGGGCGGATGCCGCGCGGCACGGCCGGCGTGATGAAGGACCTGGAGGACAAGCAGAAGCGCCGCCGCACCAGATCGCAGCGCGACAGCCTCGACCTGGCCCTCACCGACCTCACCGGTGTGTACCGGGACGTGCTCGCGATGCAGCTCGGTTCGGCGGTGGCGCTGGCCAATGTCGAGATCCAGGACACGCTGGAGCGGGTCGCCCGGGGCAGCTCGCCCGAGTCGACGCTGCGCCGGATCGAGGCGATCGGGGCGTGCCGGGTGGCCCTGGACCGCAATGTCGCGCCGCTGCTCGCGGTGGAGGCGATGACGGTGGCGCTGCGGGCGGGATAGGCCGGCGTGGGGCGCGATCGGTGAGATCATCCGACAGCGCAGAGTCACACACGTGCTGCGGAGCGTTACGCTCGGGCGATGCACCTCAGGCGCCCCTCTCCGACCTCGCCCCGCCGCAAGGCCGCCCTGCTCGCTGCCTCGGCCCTCCTGCTGACCGGTATGGCGGGCTGTTCCCCAGGGAGTTCGGGCACCGCCGACGCCGCCTCCCTGGCGGCGCTGCCCGGCGCGACCCCGGCCGACCTGGCCTCGTATTATCACCAGTCGCTCAAGTGGCGGGCGTGCGGAGTCGCGGGCTTCCAGTGCGCGACCCTCAAGGCGCCGCTCGACTACGACAAGCCGTCCGAGGGCGACATCGACCTCGCGATCTCCCGCAAGAAGGCCACCGGCCCCGGCAAGCGCCTCGGCTCGCTCCTGGTCAACCCGGGCGGTCCCGGCGGCTCGGCGATCGGCTACCTCCAGGCGTACGCGGGCATCGGCTACCCCGCCGGGGTCCGGGCCCGCTACGACATGGTCGCCGTCGACCCGCGCGGCGTCGCCCGCAGCGCGCCCGTCACCTGCCTCGACGGCAAGCAGATGGACGCGTACACGCAGACGGACATGACCCCGGACGACGCGCGCGAGAAGACCGAACTGAGCGCCGCCTACCAGAAGTTCGCGTCCGGCTGCGAGTCGCACGACGCGACGTCGAGGCGCGTGTTGCCGCACGTCTCCACGGTCGAGGCGGCCCGCGACATGGATCTCGCGCGGGCGGCGCTCGGCGACGAGAAGCTGACCTACGTCGGCGCCTCGTACGGCACCTTCCTCGGCGCGACGTACGCGGGCCTGTACCCGGAGCGGGTGGGCCGGCTCGTCCTGGACGGCGCGATGGACCCGTCGCTGCCGGCCCGCGAGCTGAACCTGGAGCAGACCGCCGGTTTCGAGACGGCGTTCACCTCCTTCGCGAAGGACTGCACGGCCCGCGCCGACTGCCCGCTCGGCACCGGCACGCCGGACGAGGCGGGACAGCGCCTGAAGGCCTTCTTCGCCGCCCTCGACCGCACCCCGCTGGCCACCGGCGACCCCGACGGCCGCAAGCTCGGCGAGGCGCTCGGCACCACCGGAGTGATCGCGGCGATGTACGACGAGGGGGCCTGGCCGCAGTTGCGGGACGCGCTGACCTCCGCGCTGAAGAAGAAGGACGGCGCGGGCCTGCTCGCCCTGTCGGACAGCTACTACGAGCGCGACCCCGACGGCTCCTACGCCAACCTCATGTTCGCCAACGCCGCCGTGAACTGCCTCGACCAGCCCCCCGCCTTCACCTCCGCCAAGGAGGTCCAACAGGCCCTCCCCGACTTCGAGAAGGCCTCGCCGGTCTTCGGCCCCGGCCTCGCCTGGGCCTCCCTGAACTGCGCGAGCTGGCCGGTCCCGGCGACCGGCGAGGCCCACCGCATCACGGCCGACGGCGCCGCCCCCATCGTCGTGGTCGGCACCACCCGCGACCCGGCCACCCCCTACGGCTGGGCCAAGTCCCTCGCCTCCCAGCTCTCCTCCGGCCGCCTGCTGACCTACGAGGGCGACGGCCACACGGCGTACGGCCGCGGCAGCACCTGCATCGACAGGGCGATCGACACCTACCTCCTGACCGGCACCCCGCCGACCGACGGAAAGCGCTGCTCATAGCCGGTGCGACGTGATCGTGCCCTGGTCGAAAAGGGTGGGCGGAGCACCCCCCGGGAGCGTGTAGGATTGACGACGTTGCCAACGCACTCCGGTGCGCGCGACGGCGCCGCCTTAGCTCAGATGGCCAGAGCAACGCACTCGTAATGCGTAGGTCTCGGGTTCGAATCCCGAAGGCGGCTCAGCTGGGAAACCCCAGGTCGGATCTCATCCGGCCTGGGGTTTCGTCGTTTCTGGGTCGATGTACGTCTACGGCCCTCGGCGAGGCGCGGCCTGACTGAGTGTCATGCCCCAAGCCCGCGCTCAGGCCGCCTCGTGCTTCAGGGCCGGGCCGAGGAGCAGGCCGCCGTCTATGACGAACTCCGAGCCGGTGGCGAAGGAGGCGTCGTCCGAGGTGAGGAAGAGCAGGGCTCGGGTGATGTCGGCGGGCTCGCCGAGGCGGGGGATCGCGAACGGTTCGGGGGAGTAGAAGTCGGCGATCGGGGTGTCGCTGCCCGCGGCGGGCTCGGTGATGAACGGGGTGGCGATCACGCCGGGGTGGATGGCGTTGACGCGGATGTGGTCGCGGCCCAGTTCGAGTGCGGCCGTCTTGGTCAGGCCGCGTACGGCCCACTTGCTCGCCACGTAGGGGGAGTGCATCGCCGTGCCGCCCACGCCGGAGGTGGAGGCGATGTTGACGATGACGCCGCCGCCGTTGCGGCGCAGCGAGGGGGCCGCCGCCTTGATGCCGAGGAAGGTGCCGGTGAGGTTGACCTCGAGGATGCGGTCCCACACGCGGCGGTCGGTGGTCTCGACGGGGGCGGCGGGGTTCTGCACGCCGGCGTTGTTGACCAGCACGGCGAGGGGGCCGAAGCGGTCCTCGGTCGCGGTGACGGCGGCGTTCCAGGAGTCCTCGTCGGTGACGTCGAGACGGACGGCGAGGGCGCGGTCGCCGAGTTCGGCGGCGAGGGCCCGGGCCCGGTCCTCCGCGATGCCGGCGATCACGACGTTGGCGCCCTCCGCGTGGTAGGCGCGGACGTGGCCGGTGCCCTGGCCGCCGGTTCCGCCGGTGACGAGCACGGTGCGGTGGTCGAAGCGTCCCATGGTGGATCCATTCGCGAGCGGTGGTGAGTCGAGTGACTCGTCTTGCTTTCGACCGTACGAAACGGCTTGGTGGTGAGTCAAGTGACTCACCTCGCCTATGGTGGAGGGATGACCACGGAGCCGTCGGCCTACCACCAGCGCGTCGCCGAGGAGAAGCGGGCGGCGATCCTGCGCGCGGCCACCCGGCTGTTCCTGGACTCCGGGTACGACCGGACGTCGCTGGCCAAGATCGCCGAGGCGGCCGGGGTGTCGAAGGCGACCCTGTTCAAGCAGTTCCCGACCAAGGCGGCGCTGTTCGACGCGATCGTCGGCGCGTCCTGGCAGGCGGGGGACGGCTCCGGGGACGCCCCGCCACCGGGCGACCTCCGGGCCGGTCTCGCCCTGATCGGCCGGCGCTACGTCGCCCTGCTCACCCGCCCGGACATGGCCGACCTGTTCCGGATCGTCATCGCCGAACTGCCGCGCTTCCCGGAACTGGCCGAGTCGCAGTTCAACCACGGCAAGATGCCCTACTTCGACTCGGTGCGCCGTTATCTGGAGGCGGAGCGGGACGCCGGCACGATCCGGCTGGAGGACGCCGAGCTGGCCGCGACCCAGTTCCTCGGCATGATCTCCAACTACGTGTTCTGGCCCCGGATGCTGCTGCCCCACTGGGCCCCGGACGGCGCTGCCGTCGAGCGTGTGGTCGACGAGGCCGTGTCGATGATGGCGGCCAGGTACGCCGCGACCGCGGACTGAGGCGGCGTACCCGGCGGGAGCCGATCGCGGGAGTCGGTCAGCGGGCGGCGAGCGCCCGGATCTCGGCGGCGATCAGTGCGGGGTCCTCCTCGGCCATGAAGTGGCCGCAGGACACCGTGCGGTGCTCCAGGTCGTCGCTCCAGGCGCTCCACAGGCCCTGCGCGTGGTAGCCGAGGGCGGCGCCCCAGTCCTGCTGAAGGACGGTCACCGGCATGGCCAGCTGGTTGCCCGCCTCCTTGTCGGCGGTGTCGTGGTCCACGTCCACGCCGGCCGAGGCGCGGTAGTCGGCGACGATCGACGGCACGGCCGCCGCGGACGCCGCGAGGTAATGGGCCCGTACGTCGGCGGGGAGCGCCTCCGGGTCCTTGGTCCAGGCGTTCAGGAAGTAGGCGAAGAACGGGTCGGCGGCCGCCTGGATCATCTCCTCGGGCAGGCCGGGGGCCTGGGCCATCAGGTAGAGGTGGAAGCCGACCGCGGCGGAGACCCCGTGCAGGGCGTCCCACATGTCGAGGGTCGGCAGGACGTCCAGGAACAGGGCGCCGGAGACGGTGTCCGGGTGGTCCATGGCGGCGCGGAAGGCGACCAGGGCGCCGCGGTCGTGACCGGCCAGGGTGAACCGGTCGTGTCCCAGTTCGGCGGCGAGGCGTACGACGTCACGGCCCATGGTCCGCTTGGAGTAGACGTCGGGGCCGGTCTCGGCGGGCTTGTCGCTGGCGCCGTAGCCGCGCAGGTCGGGGCAGATGACGGTGTGGTCGGCGGCGAGGTCGGCGGCGACGTGCCGCCACATCAGGTGGGTCTGCGGAAAGCCGTGCAGCAGGACGACCGGGGCTCCCGTCCCGCCGACGGCGGCGTTCAGGGTGACGCCGTCGTCGACGCGTACGCGGTGCTCGGTGAAACCGGGGATGCTCGGGGTTGTCGTGGTCATCGTGGCTCCAGTGGTTCGTGTCTGTTCTCGTGGCAGAGTGGAAAGCTCGGGCCCGCCGTCTCGGCGTTCCGCGTCGTGCACCCAGCCTGTGGGCCCCGGATCAGCGATCGATGAGTGCGTGGACGCGGGGCACCCGCGAAGTGCGGGGTAGCCGCGAGATGCGGGACACCCGCGAAAGGACCCGGGCGTGGGCGTGGAGTTCGGACTGCTGGGGCCGGTGGCCGTCTGGGACGCCGACGGCTCCGCCCTCCCGCTCGGCGCGCCCCGCCACCGCGAGGTGCTCGGACGGCTGCTGATCGCCCGGGGCCGGGTGGTGCCGGTGGGGCGGCTGGTGGCGGATCTGTGGGAGGGCGGGCCTCCGGCGGGTGGCGTGGGTGCGGTCCGTACGTTCGTCGCGGCGCTGCGCCGGGCTCTGGAACCCGGGCGGCCGCCCCGGGAGCCGTCCCGTCTGCTCGTCACCGAAGGACCCGGGTACGCCCTGCGGGCCGGGCGCGAGGCGGTGGACGCCTGGCGGTTCGAGGACACCGCCGCGCGGGCCGCCGAGGCCGCGCCCCACGCCGCCGTCCGGCTCTGGGACGAGGCGCTCGCCCGCTGGCGCGGGCCCGTGCTGGCCGACTTCCCCGACGCCGCGTGGGCCGCCGCCGAACGGGCCCGCCTGGAGGCGCTGCGCCTCGACGCGGTCGAGCGGCGGGCCGACGCGCTGCTGGCGACCGGCGCCGCCCGGGACGCGGTGGCCGATCTGCGGGCCCATGTCGCCGCGCACCCCGGCCGCGAGGACGGCTGGGTGCTGCTGGCCACGGCGCTCGACCGCGCGGGGCGGCGCGGCGAGGCCCTGGAGACGCTCGACCAGGCCCGCGGCGCCCTCGCCCGTGGCTCCGGCGGCGCCCTGGCCCGCGCGGAGGCCCGCATGCTCGGCGGTCGGGCGGACCCCGAACCGGCGGGCGCTGCCGACAGCGTCTGGGACCGGGCGGCGGCGTCCTGGGACCGCTCGGTGCCCGCCCGCTCGCGGGCCCGGCTGCACGCCACCGCCGGACTGCTCCGGGACCTCGCGGTGACCGGACCCGACGGCCTGGAGGAGGCGCACCGGCACCGGCGTGACCTGGTCGCGGCGGCCGAGACGACCGGCGACCCGGACCTGGCCGCCCGGATCATCGGCTCCTACGACGTCCCGGCGGTGTGGACCCGCGCCGACGACCCGGACGGCGCCGGTGAACTGTCCCGGGCCGCCGCCCGCGCCGCCGCCCGGCTCGGCCCGGACGGCCCGCCCGCGCTGCGCGCCAGGCTGCTGTCCGTCGTGGCCGTCGAGTCCCGGGGCGACGCCGCCGCCGACGCGCCGCTGCCCCGCGCGGCCGACGCCCCCGTCGTCGAACCGTGGCGGCTGCGCGCCGAACGCGCCGCCGAGGAGGCCGTCCGGCTCGCCCGGGGCCTGGGCGACCCCACGCTCCTGGCGTTCGCCCTCAACGGCGCCTTCATGCAGGCGTACGCCGCCTGCGGATCGGCCGCCCGCCGCGAAGCCCTCGGCACCGAACTGACCCGGCTCGCCGTCGGCCACCAGCTCGCCGGGCACGAGGTGCTGGGCCGCATCATCCGCCTCCAGGCGCTCGCCGGGCTCGGCGACTTCGCGCAGGGGGACGCCGAGGCCGAGGAGATCGACCGGCTCGCGCACCGCAACGAACGGCCGCTCGCCGCGGTGTTCACCGCCTGGTACCGGGCGCTGCGCATCTGCGAGACCGACGGCCGGCCCGCCGCCCGATCCCCGTACGCGCGTGTCCTGGCGGAGACCGCCGACTGTGGCATGCCCGGGCTCACCCGGGGAGCCGCTGCCCTCGTCGCGCTGGTTCCGGTCATGCGGGGCGACGCCCTGCCGGATCCTGATGACTTCGCGGGCGTGGACCAGGGTCCGTACGGACCCTGGCTCGAACCCCTTCTGCTGGCCGCCTCCGGCGCGGCCGACGAAGCGCGCCGGGCCCTGTCGACGGTGCCCCGGCCGCCGCACGACCTCCTCCAGGAGGCCCTGTGGTGCGTACTCGCCCGTGCCGCCGCCTCCGTGGGACATCTGCCGGTGCTGCGCCGCGCCCGGGACGAACTCGCGTCCGCCGAGGGCGAGTTCGCCGGGGCGGGCAGCGGCCTGGTCTCCTTCGGCCCGGTCGCCCGCCACCTGGCCGCCGTCGACGAGGCACTCGGCGGGCACGCCCCTTCCCCGGCCGGGCCGGCCGACGGCAACCCCTGAGAGCCACCGACCCGGCCCCCCGGGACGCGAGCGGCCTACGTCGTCGGCGACCTGACCTCGGTCGCCCGGTCCTCGGTCGCCCGGTCCTCGATCACTCGGTCCGCGACCGCCGCCCGCCGCCCCCGGACCGGAGTGCCGTGCGCCGTCACGATTCCCGCGATGACCAGCGCCGCTCCCAGCGGCTGGTTCCACGCGAGCTGTTCGTCCAGGAGCAGGATGCCCGCCGTGACGCCGACGACCGGGGTCAGATAGGTGACCGCGGAGGCGTTCACCGCGCCCCACGCCTGGACGATGTTGTTGTTCCACAGGTAGGCAAGGCCGGTGCTGAGGGCGCCCAGGGCCAGCATGGAGAGGGCGATCGGCACGTCGATCCGGGGCATCGGCCGCGCCACCCAGGGCGTCGCCACCAGCATGACGGCCGCGCCGATGGTCACCTGCACGAAGGCGACGCTCACCGCCGGAAGCCCGAGCGGTGTGACGAACCGGCGCAGGTAGACGAAGGCGACGCCGTAGCAGGAAGTGGCGCCCAGGCAGGCGAGCCCGGCCAAGAGTCGGCCGCCGTCCCCCAGACCGCTCGGGCCGATCAGCACCAGGACCCCGGCGAACCCGGCGAACAGGCCCGCCGTGCGGCGCCGGCCGAGCCGCTCGTCCGCCAGAGCGACCGCGCCGACCGCGAGGGTCAGCAGGGGAGTGGTGGCGTTGAGGATGCTCGCCATGCCGGAGTCGAGTCGCTGTTCGGCCCAGGAGAAGAGCAGGAACGGCACGACGCACAGCAGGACGGACACCACGGAGAGCCGCAGCCAGAGCCGGGGATCCCGGGGAACCGCGGCGCGGGTCACCGCCATGACGACGCAGAGCGCCAGCGCGCCCAGCACCAGCCGGGACCACACCACCTGAGCGGGCGTCAGTCCTTCGAGCCCGACCTTGATGAACAGAAAGCTCGAACCCCACGCGCAGGCCAGCGCGACGAACTGAGCCCCGATGCGCACGCGCACGCCGACGCCCCCTCCCCTTGTGAGTTCTGCGTACCGGTCCTTGTTCTGTGCCGGCCCTCGTTCTGTCCGGTCCCTACTCCGCGACGGCTTGGACCGGTGCCGCGATGGATGCCACCGCGGGCGCCACGATCCGTACGTAGTCCTCGGTGGCCATCACCACCGACCGGTCCAGCCGCCCCGCGTTGAACGCGATCTCCTCGTGCGCCGCGAGGAACTCCGCGTCCGCGACGACCGGCAGGTCGCCGGAGAGCGACAGCGGAGGGATGGCGCCGACCACGCAGCCGGTGAGCTGCTCGGCCAGGTCCGAGGGGGCGAAACCGCCCTTGCGGCCCTCGACCGCGGCCACGACCTTCTTCAGGTCCGCGCGCCGGTCGCCCGCCAGCACCGCGAGGACCGCGGGCGACTCGATGCCCTTCACCCGGCACACGAGGGCCTTGGCACCCTGGGACACCTGGGTGCCGCGCACCTCCGAGACCTCTTCGGAGCGGCCTTCGGGCGGGTGCTCCACCACGCGGAACCGGGCGCCCTGGCGGGTGAGGAGGTCGACGATCTGCTCGAACGGACTCAACTGCGGCCTCCCAGGGCCTCTCGGGACGTACGGTCGCGGAGCGGGGCCGCGTAGCGCCGCTCCAGCCGGCTGACGAAGGTGTCCACGAAGGACGGCGGCACCTGGGTCCAGGACCGCCAGTCCCGCGTCGCCTCCGCAAGGTACGACATCCGCCGTAAGTGCTTCCAAGTGCCGTCACCCGTAGGGGAGATGGCGTCCGTGCCGAGATCCACCGGCAGATGGGCGCAGAGCGCCTCCAGGTAGTCGGTGTAGACGCCGCTGCCGAAGTTCACGCGGGCGACCCCGTGCGCCGAAAGCGCCGCGAGGTCGACCCGCGAGAGCGAGGTGCCGCCGTGCACGACGAGAGCCCGGCCGGTGCCCGCCAGTGTGGCGGTGAGGGCCTGGACGAGCCCGTGGTCGATCGCCGCGTACCGGTGCTCGCGCGCCGGTTCGGTGGCGAAGACCTCGTCCCACAGCCCGGTCTTGCGCCGGGTCTTGGCCAGCCGTCGCTCCAGCCACTCCTTCTCCAGGAGGTCGATCAACGGCCGCTGGAACACCGGGACATGGGCCCGCGCCTCCCGGAACACGGCGTCGAGCCGCGGTCCGCCGTCCCGCCCGGCGCCGTCCGCCGCGGCCCGGCGGGCGAGGGCGGCCACCAGCCGGTGCTCGGCCGAGTACCCGGGCAGCCCGGCGTCGTCGAGACCCTTCTCCACGCGCGCGCAGGCCTCGGCGAAGGCGTGCAGGTCGTCTCCGGTGGCCCGGTCGTCGAGCAGGCCGACGTCCGCCAGCGAACGGCGGGTGGCCGCGAAGCCGTAGTCGAAGCTGTGGAACTGGCCCACGTGCGCCCCGACGAGATCGAGATCGGTGTTCTCGACGAACCGGGTGAAGTCGCTCGTGGTCGTCTTGTTCCACTTGCGCAGCCCGGCCCCGTCGATGGAGCCGATCTCGCCCTCGACCAGGACGCCGTAGCGCCGCGCCAGTTCGGTGGCGGCGTTGGTGAACAGCACGTTCTGATGGAGCGTACGGCCGGATCCGTCGACCATCACCGAGTCGAATCCGGCCTCGCAGGCGGCCTGGATCACCTCGTAGTCGTCCGCGTGGTCGAGGTGCAGCGACAACCGGGACCCGACGACGGTGTTGAGCCGGTCGACGTCCTGGCGCAGCGTGTGGAAGACCTCGGCGACGGCCCGGGCGGGCCCCCGGCCCGCGCTGTCCGCGAGGAACAGCAGGGCCTCCTGCGGTGAGATCTCGCAGTACACCTCGCGCCCGGTGCGCGCCGACAACAGCGCGTACGGCAGCAGCATGGACGGGTGCTTCACGTTGAAGTTCGGCATCGTCCCGGCCCATCGGGCGGGCACGGCCGCCGGACGGTCGGCCCGCGGGATGCCGGGACGGCTGTTGCGCAGTTCCCAGTGGCACTCGTGCCGTACGCGCTGGACCTCGGCGAGGAAGTCGGGCAGGTCGGTGTCGCCGGGCGACAAGGTCCGCACCAGCGGACCGAGGGCGCGGGGGTCCAGGGCCCGGCGGTCCTCGACCATGAAGACCACGCCGAGCAGCGGGTCGTCGCGGCGCAGCGCCTCGGTGCGGCGCGCCGCCCATGCCATCGCGGCCAGGCCGCTGACCGGCAGTTCCTCGCACACGAACGCCACCGACTGGGCGGCGAGTGTGTCGAGCACCCGTTCGCACGACAGCCGCTCGTCGGCGATCACGGTCCGCAGGCCGAGCCGTTCGAGCAGTGCTCGGGCCCAGTGGGTGTGCCAGACCTCCGCGCCGATCACGGCGTGCGGGGCGTCGGCGCGGCGCCGCCCGGTGACGACGGCCCGAACGCCGGGAGGCAGGGGCGGCGGAGGCGGGGCGGAGACGTCCGCCGGGGGAGCGCTGCTCACCGGAACACCTCCCCGAGGAGCCGGGCCGCGGCCGGCGAGTCCACGTGGGCGTCGAAGGAGTAGGCGAGCCGGTCCAGGGGGTGGTGCCGGAGCAGATCGGCGACCTCGGCGCGCACCGCCGCGGGCTCCGCCCGGCGCAGCACCACCTTCGCCACCAGCCGGGCCACCTCCCGCATCTCCGCCTCGCGCATCCCGCGCCGGGTCATCGCCTGGACGCCGAGCCGGAGGCCGTGCAGTCCGTTGGCGCCCGGCACCTCGATGTTGGTGGTGCGGATGCCGGCGCGCGCGAGATCTCCCAGGGACAGCCGCAGCGCGTCGGCGGCCGACCCCGTGACGATGTGCACCTGGTGCGTCTCGGTGAAGCCGAAGGACTCCCCGGAGACCCGCACCCCCTCCTCGTGCAGGGCGTGTGCGAGCGCCGTGGCGTTGGCGACGATCTGACGCGCGTAGTCGTGGCCGTAGAGGGCGATCTCGGACAGGGCCACGTACATGGGGGCGATCAGCTCGGCGTGCGAGTTGCTCTGCATCCGGGGGCAGACCCAGTCCGAGATCGCCCTGAGCTTCGGGTGGTCGGCGTCCCGGAAGGCGATGTACGCCTTCTGCGGCCCGGCGATGGTCTTGTGCGTGTTGCCGTGCACCGCGTCCGCGCCGAGCAGGGCCGGCTGCGGCAGCGCGCCGCCCGCGATCAGGGCGCCGTCGTGGCTCGCGTCGTAGGCGAGGAAGACGCCCTCGGGCAGCGCGGCCCTGATCTGCGCCAGCGGCTGCCAGCGGAGTTTGAACGACTGGTCGAGGATGACGAGCTTGATCTCCGGGTGTTCGGCGCACAGGGTGGCCAGCCGGTCCACATCGATGAGCAGGGTCCGGTTGACCATCGGCAGGTGGTAGGTGTTGACGCCCGCCGCGGCGGCCAGCGACTCCAGCGCGAAGTGGCCGCCGTCCTTGTGCGCGAAGTGCACGAAGCCGTCGCCCCGCCCGCAGGCGCCGAGAAGTACGGCCTGCTCGGCGACGGAGCCGCCGTTGGGCCGCCAGTCGAAGGTGGCCGCCTCGAAGAGCTGCCGCCCGATTCCGGTCAGCTTTCCCACCAGGGACGCGTTCGCCCCCGAGTCCGGGAAGGCCCACTCGCCCGCCTCGGACGGGTACGGCGGGGCGAACTCGTAGAAGCCGCCCTGAAGCCCGCTGCCGAGCATCCGGACCAGCCTGCTCGGGTAGTTCTCGCTGGCGGTGAGGCTCAGGTGCTGCTCGCGGTAGGTGTTGTCGAGCACGAAGTCCGAGGCGAGCCGCTCCAGCAGGTGCGCCACCCGGTCGTCCGGGCGCACCGGGCCGAGGACGTCGCCGTGCTCCTCGGCGGCTTCCTCGACGATCTCCTCCGCCTCGGCTGCCGCCGCCCGGGCCTCGGCGTCCGCCAGCCCTATGTCCCGGCCCTGTTCTGCCACCTGCATGAAAACAACCCCCCGGTCGCCCGTCGAAAAAGAACGGCACTTTTCTGGCCGCGGTGAATGTACGAGGGAGATCGGCGGAGGCCGGTCGGGCGGTGGCTCGAATTCGATCCGCCGAACACCGGGTTCCGCCCCGCCGTGCCGCCTGGGTAAAAGCCGTGCGGCCGTCGCGCGGGGTGAGCGTGGAACGGGTGAGGTTGGCGCAAAAGGTGATCTGCCGGTACGGAATTGGAGATTCCGTCACGGGGGAATCGGTGCCGGACATCCGGATACCGGGACGGGGCATCACGGGCCGCTGTCCGCGTGTTCCGGCTGCAACATTTCCCGGGGCCGTCGCATCAGTACGGGTGTAGGCGCGACGAAGGGGGAGCGGGCCGGATGAGGCGGTCGCTTGATGGGGCGTTCCGGGAGTTCGCCGAGGGGAGATCGGGGCAGCTGTTCCGGTCCGCCTGCCTGTTGACCAGCGGGGATGTGCATCTCGCCGAGGATCTTGTGCAGGAGACCCTCGGGAAGATGTACGTCGTCTGGGCGCGGCCCGCGGTGCGGGGCGGGAATCCGGCGGCGTACGCGCAGACCGTGCTCGTACGGACGTTCCTCGCGCACCAGCGGCGGCGGTCGGCCGGGGAGCGGCCGTCCGGTGATCTTCCGGAGAGGGCGGCGGCGGGGGCCGGTGACGCGTCCCTGCGGCTGACCCTGCTCGACGCGCTGCGTGGATTGCCGCCGAAGGACCGGGCCGTGGTCGTGCTGCGGTACTGGGAGGACCGGTCGATCGAGGAGACCGCGGACGCGCTGCATCTCAGCTCGGGCGCCGTGCGCACCCGCAGCAGCCGCGCGCTGGCCCGGCTGCGTGAGCAACTCGGCGGCAGCATCGGGGAGTTCGCCGCGCGGTGAGCCGCGCGCCATCACGTACGTACGACGGACGACAGGCTGATCTGGAGAGGGTGGCGAGATGGGCGCGGACGCGTTCGAGGAGAAGATCGGCGGGGCGCTGCGGCGTACCGGGGAGGGGTTCGTCGCCGAGGACCGGGCGGCGCTGGTGGAGCGGGGGATGCTGAGCGGGCGCCGGAGGCTGCGGCGCAGGCGGGCCGGTGCGGTGGGCGGGAGCGTGGCGGCGCTGGCCGCCGTCGGGCTCGGGGCCTCGTACGTGGGCGGGGCGTTCGACTCCGTCACCGTCGAGGAGCAGGGGGTGGCGGCTCGGCCCGGCGCGACCGCTGCCCAGAGCAAGGAGCAGAGCAAGGAAGGGAGCAAGGAGAAGGCCGGGAAGGCGCACGGGGCGGGGCCCGCCGTCTCCTCGGAGAAGATTCTCGGCATACTCCAAAAGCTGCTCCCCGAAGGGAAGTTCAGCGGTCAGGAGGGGCGGGGGACGGGCGAGCTGCCCGGTCCGTTCGCGCACCTCGTGTACGACGACCGGCACGGCAAGGCCGCGATCGGTGTGAGCTTCGGCGCCGTCGACCCGGACGGCGCCGGTGTCGCCGAGCAGCTGAAGTGCCCGGACAAGTCGTTCGTACCGTACGACGAGTGCGGCAACGAGAAGCTGTCCGACGGATCGCGGCTGATGCTGATGCGCGGTTACGAGTATCCGGACCGGCGCGTCGACACCAAGTTGTGGACGGCGTTCCTCGTCACGCCCGAGGGGTACACCGTCACGGCGAGCGAGTGGAACGCGCCCGCGGAGAAGGACGCCGCCGTCACCCGGCCCCGGCCGCCGCTCAGTATCGCGCGGTTGCGGATGCTCGTACTGGCCGAGGAGTGGCGGCCCGTGCTGCGCGCCCTCCCCGCCGCGCCCGAGGAGCCGCTGTCCCAGCCGCCCGCCCAGGGGCTCGACCAGGCGTCGATCCTGACGAAGCTCACGTCGCTGCTGCCCGGCCGGGTGAAGGTGACCGGTCAGGGCGGGCAGGACGCCGAGTACGCGTACGTGATCGTCGACGACGGCAAGGGCGCGACCCTCGTCCAGATCAATGTGCAGCCTCACATGAAGGACGCGGAGAGCCAGCTCTTCGGGAGCGGTACCGAGGTGCGGCCCGACGGCACGAAGGTCGTCACACGTCAGGGCGACGGGGACGACAAGGGCGGGGCCGGGATCGTGATGTGGACCGCCGACACGATCCGCCCGGACGGGCTGCGGGTCGCGGTCTCCGCCTTCAACTCCGGTGCGCAGGACAAGGACGCGACGCGTCCCGAACCGGCCCTCACCATGGCGGAGTTGAAGGCCATCGCGCTGTCGGAGAAGTGGCGGGCGGGCGAGTAGGCGGTCACTTCGCGTCGGCGTAGCACTCCACCGTCGCCACCGTGAACGGGAACCGCACCGGCGTCTGCCCGAACGTCAGGCGTCCCGCCAGGCCGGAGGCCGACCGGATCGCGTCCGCGACCCGGTCGGCCTCCTCCTGCGGGCAGTGCACGATCACCTCGTCGTGCTGGAAGAACACCAGCTCGCCCGCCATGCCGTCGAGCTCTCGGCGCAGCGCGGCCAGCATCAGCAGCGCCCAGTCGGCGGCGCTGCCCTGCACCACGAAGTTACGGGTGAAGCGGCCGCGCGCCCGGGAGTTCGACGAGGCGTAGCCGTACGTGGACGAGGACGCGGAGGACGGTCCTTCCGGGTCGTCCTGCGGGATGCCGGCCTCCTCCTGGTCCGCCGCGTTCACCGCCGGGGGACAGGTGCGGCCCAGCCAGGTGCGCACCAGGCGGCCCTCCTCACCGGCCCGGGCTGCCTCGTCCACGTAGGCCACCGCGCGCGGGAAGCGGCGGCGCAGCAGTGCCAGGTTCTTCAGGCCGTCGCCCGACGTCTGGCCGTATATGGCGCCCAGCACCGCGATCTTGGCCTGGCCGCGGTCGCCGGAGAACGCCTTGTCCGAGACCGACTGGTACAGATCGCCGTCCTGGGCCGCGACCTCCATGAACGCCGGGTCGCGCGAGATCGCGGCGAGCACCCTCGGCTCCATCTGCGCGGCGTCCGCGACGACGAGCCGCCAGCCGGGGTCGGCGATCACCGCGCGGCGCACCACCTTGGGGATCTGGAGCGCGCCTCCGCCGTTCGTCGTCCAGCGGCCCGAGACCGTGCCGCCCGGCAGGTACTCGGGTCTGAAGCGGCCGTCCCTCACCCAGTCCTGGAGCCAGGACCAGCCGTGCGCGGTGTAGATCCGGTACAGCTTCTTGTACGCGACGAGGGGCTTCACCGCCGGGTGGTCGACGGTCTCCAGCTCCCAGCGGCGGGTCGACGTCAGCTTGATGCCCGCCTGCGCGAACGCCTTCACCACGTCCGCCGGCAGGTCCGGGCGCACCCGTCTGCCGAACGCCGCCGAGACCTCGTCCGCCAGCTCGGCGAGGCGGCGCGGTTCGCCGCCGCCCGCGTAGCGGTCGCCGAGCAGTTCGGTGAGCAGGGCGCGGTGCACGTCCGCGCGCCACGGCAGGCCCGCCGCGTGCATCTCGGCGGCGACCAGCATGCCCGCGGACTCGGACGCCGTCAGCAGGCGCAGGCGGTCCGGGTGGGCGGTGGTGGTGTGGCGGCGCTGCTGGTCCGCGTAGACGTCGAGGAGGTCGGTGAGGGGGACGTCGACGGGTGGGCGGGGTTCGAACAGGGAGGACTGGGAGGCGGGGTCCGCCGTGCGTGGGGGTGGGTCCGGGGGGACGGGGCCGCCGCGGAGTCTGGCCAGGGCCGCGGCGGCCGAGCGGGGTTCTCCGTGTCTGCCCTCGTGGGCGAGGAGGAGGGTTTCGGCGGCCTCGATGTCGTAGCAGCGGTCGATCTTGATTCCGGCCGCGAGGAGGCGGGGGTAGACGGTGTGGGTGTCGCGCCAGACCCAGCGGGTGGCCTCCGGCCTGGTGCGGACGGCTTCTTCCAGGTCGGGTTCGTGGGTGACCGGGGCTTTGGGGCGGCCGTCCGGGGCCAGCGGCGCGATGTCGGCGCCGCCGTGCTCGGTGGGGGCCAGGGCCCAGCGTTCGGTCATGTCGCCGAGTGTCACATCCGGGACTGACAGCGGCCCGAGCCGATCGTTCGCCCGCGGGTCGCGTCGTGGCCGGCCGCGCAGTTCCCCGCGCCCCTGGGTGGTCGGTCGGCTGACGGCCGGTGGGGCTTCTCGCGCAGTTCCCCGCGCCCCTGAACCGAGCTCCCGCTCGATCAGGGGAGGCGGCGCGAAGCGCCTGCCTCAGGGGCGCGGGGAACTGCGCGACCAGCCACGACGAGAGCCGCGCGTGACGAACTGGTTTTCAGGGGCGCGGGACGCCGTCGCCGGAGGCGCGGACTCGGGCGTGGACCGTCCAGGGGTCCGCCACCGGGCCCAGATGGGTCAGTTTGTCGGGGTTGATGACGTTGCGGATGGCGTGGACGTGGCCGTCGTGGATCTCCAGGGACATGGTGTGCAGCACCTTTCCGTCCTGGTCGCGGAAGAGCGCGCCGGGCTCCCCGTTCACCCGGAGCGGCTCGCACGTCAGGCCCGCGCGGGTCATCTTGGGGAAGACGGTGCCGAGGAGGCGGGAGACGTTGTCGGCGCCGAGGATCGCCCGGGCCAGCTGCGGAGCCTTGCCGCCGCCGTCGCCGGCCATGGACACATCGGCGGCGAGCAGATCCCGTAGACCGGGGACGTCACCGTCGAGCAGCGCGTCGAAGAAGCGCGCCGCCAGCCGGTCCCGTTCGGCGCGGTCCGCCTCGAAACGGGGGCGGTCGGCCGCCATGTGCCGCCGCGCCCGCACCACCAGCTGACGGCACGCGGACTCGGAGCGGCCGACCGCGGACGCCACCTCGTCGTAGCCGAAGTCGAAGACCTCGCGCAGGACGAAGGCGGCCCGTTCCAGCGGGCTGAGGCGTTCGAGGAGCAGCAGGGCGGCCGTCGACACCGAGTCGGCGAGTTCGGCCGCCCGCGCCGGGTCCTCGTACGGGTCGGAGAGCAGCGGCTCCGGGAACCACGGGCCCACGTACGCCTCGCGCCGCACCCGCGCCGAGCGCAGCACGTCGATCGAGAGCCGGGTCACCGTCGCCGAGAGGAACGCCTTCGGCGAGCGCGGTTCGGTCGCCGTCGCCGCGTACCGCAGCCAGGTCTCCTGGACGGCGTCCTCGGCCTCGCTCACGCTGCCCAGGATGCGGTACGCGATCGAGAACAGCAGCGGGCGCAGCTCCTGGAACTCCTCGGTCCTGGTGCCGTTCATCGTGATCCTTCCTCGTGGGCGCGGCGCAGGAGGCCGGCGGTCCGGCGTTCCACGGCCCGGACGGTGGCGGTCACGGCGGCGTCGAGGTGGCCGTGGTGCGCGGAGTACGGCAGCACGGCGCCCCCGGCCTCCAGCACCGCGATCTCCGGGTCCGACAGATGGTGCGCCGGCGCCGGCGCGGACGCCCACGCGACGATGTGCGGGACACCGGCGGCCTGCGCCGCGGCCAGCAGATGGTCCGTGCCGGGGGCGCCCCGCGCGGTCATCCGGTGCACGATCGCGTCCGGCCGCGCCGCGCTCACCGTCACCCCCACGGACACGGCGTCACGCCCGTCCATCACCATGCCCCGCGCTCCCCACCGCGCCAGCGTGTCCACCAGGTCCTCGCTCGTCGTCGTCGCCGTGACCCGGTGCCCCCGCAGCACGAAACGCGCCACCAGAAGCCGTCCGGCCGTCCCGGCGCCGTCCGCCAGGAACACGCGCACGATCATGCCCGCCGCGGCTCAGCCCGTGAAGGACTCGGGACCGAACCGGCCCCAGGCCACGAAGGCCGCCAGAACCAGATAGACCACGTTCAGCGCCACGAGCGGGTACTCGCCGAGCCGGCCGTGGGTGATCATCGCGCCGGTCATCAGGGCGATCCAGCAGACGGCGGTCACCGGTACCAGGACCGGCGCGACGCCCAGCGCGGCGGGCAGGATCAGCCCGGCGGCGGCCAGCAGCTCCAGCATCCCGAGGCCCTTCACGAAACCGGCGCCGGCCCCGGCCGTCCAGCCGCCGCCGTGCGCCGCGGCCAGCTTCTCCTTCGGTACGAACGTCTTGGTGACGCCGCCGGTCAGTGCGACCGCGGCCAGCAGGCCCGTGGTGATCCACAGTGCGAGGTTCATCGTCCGCTCCTCGTGCGTCGGGGGTACGTGCTCGGTGTACGACCCCATGGACGAGACGGCGCCCGCGCCTGTGACATCTTCGGTTCCATGAGCGACAGCACTGTCGAGCGGGCCTTCGCGGCCGCGCTGTACGACACCGGCGACCTGGACCTCGGCGCGTCCCTGCTCGCCGCCGACCCGGCCGCCGACACCGAACTCGCGCTGCGCGGGAACGAGTTCGTGCGCCGGGCCTGGGAGCGGGGGTGGCAGCCCGCCGACGTGCTGCGCATGGTCGTACGGGACGAAGGACTCGGCGCCGGGCACGTGGCGCTCGCCGCCCGGCTGATCCGGGCCGAGACGCGCCGCTACGACACGCTTCCGGCGCGCTGGGCGGGCCAGCTCGCCGAGTTGCCCGAACCGGACGAGGGCGCGCGCCAGGACCGGTTCTCCGCCGCGACCGTCGCGCTGGAGCTGTACCGGCTGCTGCTGCGGCTGCCCGCGATCGAACCGGTCGGGCCCGTGCCCGGCGCCGCCGTCACCGTGCCCGTCGTCGGTGAGCCGCGCACGCTCGCCCGGATCCGGGCCCTGCTGGCCAAGGCGGAGGCCACCGGCTATCCGCCGGAGGCCGAGGCGCTCACCGCCAAGGCGCAGGAACTGATGGCGCGGCACTCGGTCGACGAGGCGCTGCTCGCCTCCCGTACGCACGCGAAGGACACGCCGGGCGCGTGCCGGATCGGGGTCGACGCGCCGTACGAGACCGCGAAGGCGGTGCTGCTCGACGCGGTGGCGGGGGCCAATCGGTGCCGGGCCGTGTGGAACAGCGCGTTCGGGTTCTCGACCGTGGTCGGGTTCGAGGCCGATCTGGAGGTCGTGGAGCTGCTGTACACGTCGCTGCTCGTGCAGGGAGACCGGGCGATGACGCGGGCCGAGGCGGAGCAGCGGGCCGGGGGGCGGCGGCGTACGAAGACGTTCCGGCAGTCGTTTCTGGCGGCGTACGCGCAGCGGATCGGGGATCGGCTGGCTGCCGTCGCCGGGGATGTCGCCGGTGGGGAGGGGGAGTTGTTGCCGGTGCTCGTGGCGCGGGATGTCGCTGTCGCGGGGCGGGTCGACGAGATGTTTCCGGCGACTGTGGTGACTCGGGTTCGGGGGGTTTCGGACGGGGCCGGGTGGGACGAAGGCGGCGCCGCCGCCGACCGCGCCCGCCTCCGCCCGGGCGACCCCGCTCTGCGCCGTTCCCCGCGCCCCTGAAGATCCGCGTCTGCCCCACGGGGTCTCGTCGCGACCTGCGGCCCGGTGGCCGCTTCTCGCGCAGTTCCCCGCGCCCCTGAGATGCGCACTTCGTGCGCCATCTCATCAAGAGAGGCGCGGCGAAGCCGCAGCCTCAAGGGGAAGGCGCGCGAAGCGCAGCCTTCAGGGGCGCGGGGAACTGCGCGGCCAGCCCCCACCGGGCCGCAGACGAAGTACGACCCAGGGGCGCGGGGAACTGCGCTGCCGCACCCGGCGACGGTCAGTGGGCGGCCGTGTGCTCGATTCGGTTCAGGACGCGGTGGTGGCGGGCCGCATGGGCGAAGTCCGGGACCACCCGGGTCCCGTCCACCACATCACGGCGGATCTGCGCATACGCCGCCCCCACGTTGTACGCGTCGGTACCGCGCAGAGCGGCCAGCGCCGGGTCGAAATAGTGCTCGGGGACCGTGAGCGGAGCCAGGGCGGAGTCCGCGCCGCGCGCCCCGGCGAGGGTGTACTCGCCCATCTGCAGATGCCCGTGGTCACCGGTGACGACGAGATCGCCGTCCGTACCGTTGATCTCCCAGAGGAAGTTCGTGCCCCGCGACACCCCGCCCCGGTAGTGCACCGAGGCCACCGCCCCGGAGGAGAGCACCCCGCCCAGCACGAGCTGGTCGGCGACGTCGGGCCGGTGGATCCGGCCGGCGTCGTCCGGGACCGTCCGGCGCCGCGTGGCGGTGACCGCGCTGATCTCCTCGACGTCACCGAGCACCGCGGTCACCGCGTCGAGGGTGTGCCCGAAGGGGATCGTCAGCATGTTCGCCCCGGAGGCGCGGTCCAGCAGATAGGCGCCGCCCTCGTGGACGGAGGCGCCCCAGCCCCGCGCGGAGGCCACCACGCTGGTGGAGAGCACCTCGCCGACATAGCCGTCCGCGATCAGATCGCGCAGATGCCGTACCAGCGGCGCCGAGCGCGCCTGCAACCCGGTGAAGGTGCGCAGCCCGCGCGCGGCGGCCAGCGAAGCCAGCTCCTCGGCCTCGCCGGGGCCGGTGCCCAGCGGCCACTCGGAGAGCACCGCCTTCCCGGCGCCGAGCGCGGCCCGGATGATCTCCCGGTGGTCCGGCACCTTCACGGTGACCACGACGAGATCCACCTCGTCGGCCGCCGCCAGTTCGGCCGCGCTGCCGTACGCCCGCGCCACCCCGTGCTTCTCGGCGGCCTGCCGCGCGGACTCGGGGCTGCTCGCGGAGAGCGCCCGCACCTCGAAACCGTCGAGCAGCCGCAGCGCGGGCAGATGGGCGTGGGAGGCCCAGCCGCGCCGGGCGGAGAGACCGACGATGCCGACGCCGATGGGGGGCTGGGGCTGCGCGGGCGACGGCATGGCTGACTCCTTCAGCGGACGACGGACAGCGGATAGAATGTTCGACGCAAGGCGAACACCTAACGACCGCGAGTGTACGCACGGCATCGAACACTCCGCAAGATCGGGAGCGCACACCATGACGGCCACCCAGGACGCGACGGGCCCGGCGAGCCACCGCGCCGCGCCCGTCCACATCCACCCCCGGGACGTCACCCTGGAGGCGGCCCTGCTCGCCCTGGCCGACCCGGTCCGCCGCACCCTCGTGCGCGAGCTGGCCGCGGCCGGTCCCTGGGAGCGGACCTGCGGCACCTTCGACGTGCCGGTCACCAAGGCCACGCTGAGCCGCCACTTCGCCGTCCTGCGCGAGGCGGGCCTGCTCGAACAGAAGGACGCGGGCGCCCGCCGGCTGAACCGGCTGCGCCGCGAGGAGTTCGACGAGCGCTTCCCGGGCCTGCTCGCCCTGGTGCTCGCCGACCGGCTCTGACGGAACCGGGCCGACCGGCTCCCCGTAGCCGATTGCCCGTATTGTGGCGATGTGAGCTGGTTCCGGGCGCTGAAGGACACCACCCGCTCGGGGCTGACCGTCGAGCGGAAACGACTGGAACCCCTGATCGCCCTGCGCGGCGCCGCGGGGCTCGCGATCGTCGTCGCCATCAGCCTGGCGGCGTTCGGGCCCGCGGTGGCGGCGGGCTCCGCGTTCGGCGCGTTCCAGGCGGCGATCGCCACCTTCCAGCGCAGCTGGCGGCCGCGCCCCGAGCTGGCCATCGCCTCCGGCACCAGCCTCGGCGTCTCCACCTTCCTCGGCTACCTCACCGGCTCCCACCTGTACCTGTTCGTGCCGCTGCTCGCCCTGTGGACGTTCCTGGCGGGCCTGGCCTGGGCGGCGGGCCCGACCATCGGCATCATCGCCTCCTCCAACGTGGCGATGATGCTGGTCACCATCACCCTGCCCACCTCGATCGCCGAGGCCGCCGGGCACGCCGCGATGATGGTCTTCGGCGGCCTCGTCCAGGCCACCCTGGTGGTCCTCTTCCCCGTACGCAGATGGGGAGCGCACCGCGACGCCCTCGCCGACGCGCTCGCCGCCGAGGCCGACTACGCGCGCCGGCTGCGCCACGACCCGCTCGCGCCGTTCGACCCGCAGCCGCTGATGCTCGCGCGCAGCGCCGCCGCCCTCACCCCGCGCCAGGCCCGCACCCGCCCCGCCCAGCTGCACGGCGCCCGGGGCCTGGCCGAACGGATCCGCCCCGTCCTCGCCTCCCTCGCCGACCCGGCGGTCGGCGTCCCCGAGGAGGGCGACGAGCGCGACCGGGTCCGCGAACTCCTCGCCGCCGCCGGATCGATCCTCGACGCCGCCGCCCGCGCCATCCGCACCGGCGCCCCGGTCCGCGTCCCGGCCCCGGCCGTGGCCGCCCTGCGCACCCCGGACACCGGCGCCATCCTGGCCGGACCGCCGCACCGCGCGGCCACCCGGCTCGGCTCGCTCCTGAGGGACGTACTGGAGACGGCCGGCGAGGTCGACCCGCCGGGCCACCCGGCGGAACACCTGTGGCAGCGGCTCCCGGCGCGGCTGCCCGGCCACCTCGGCGCGCGCGCCACCGCGAGCCCGGGTCCCGTCGCCGGACCGCCGCCCGCCCTGCCCCGCCCGACCCTCGTGAAGCTGGTCCCCACCGCCGTACGGGCCATCAGGAAGGAGGCCCGCCCCGGCTCACCGATCCTGCGCCACGCCACCCGGGTCAGCGCCGTCGCGGTCGTCGGCTACGTGACCGGCGACCTGCTGCCCCTCGGCCACGGCTACTGGGCGCCGATGGCCGCCGTCATGGTGATGCGCCCCGACTTCTCGCAGACGTACTCGCGCGCGGTCGCCCGCTTCGGCGGCACCCTCGTCGGTGTGACCGTGGCGACGGCCGTCGTCCAGCTCGCCCACCCGGGCACCTGGACCTCCGCCACGCTCGCCGTCGTCTGCGCGGCCCTGATGTACCTGCTGATGCGCACGGGACAGCTCGCGGCGCAGGCGTGCGTCTCCGCGTACGTCGTCTTCCTGCTCGGCATGGGCGGCCAGACCTGGGACCAGACGGTGCCCGAGCGGGTCGTGCTCACTCTCGCCGGCGGAATCCTCGCGATGCTCTCCTACGCCCTGTACCCGGCCTGGGAGACCCCGCGGCTGCGCACCCGGCTCGCCGAGCGGCTGGTCGCGGTCGGCGAGTACGCGGCCACCGTCGTCGGCCACTACGCCCACCCGGCGGGCAAGTCCTGCCCGGACGTCCGCGCCGCCCTGCTGGCCGCCCGGGACGCCCACATCGCCTGGGACCAGGCGGCGGACCGGGCCAGGACCGAACCCGTACGCCACCGCGGCCTGTCCCGCACGGCCGCCGACGACGCGGCGCACGCCCTGCACCACCTGGGCCGGGTCGCGATGCTGATGGAGGCCCATCTCCCGGAGCGCGACGCCACCCCGGTGCCCGCCGCCGACGAGCTGGCCGAGGCGCTGCGCACGGCGACCCGCGACGGCGCCCGCGCCATCCGCGAGCGCCGCATCCCGCGCTGGAAGCCGGTCCGCGAGGCCCTCGACGCCTGGGACGGCGACGGCGTCCCCGACCGGGTCGTGCGCCGGGGCGGCGGCCTGCTCCTGGAGGCCCTGGACGAGGTCACCGAGGCCCTGGACACCGACGAGCCGCCCATCTCGGTGAAGCCCGGACCGGACGAGTGATCCTCAGCCCGTCGGCAGGCCGCTCGGCAGCGAGGTCGGCAGATCCGTCGGCAGCTGTCCGTTCGCCGACTTCTTGAAGGTGTCCTGCGCCCCGGCCTTCCACGAGACCTTCATCGTCGAGCCGTCGTTGGACTCGATCGTGCCCGCGGTGCGAGTGGTGTCGCCGTCCGCGCAACGCAGGCTCAGCGTCTCCTCGCCGGCCAGCGTGCCGGTGCACAGGTGCCCGTCGCCCGTGCTCAGCGACGCCTGCTGCCCGCCGATCACCAGCACCACCGGCTTGCCGTCCGTGGTCGCGGACCAGATGCCCACGGGGTCCTTCGAGGACCCGGAGCCCGAGTCGGAGCCCGACGCGCCGTCCGACGATCCCGCGGTCGGCGCCGCCGCAGAGGAGGACCCCGCGGCTCCCTTGTCCGAACCGCCGTCGTCGCCGCTGCAACCGCTCACGGCCAGCGCCGCCACCGCGGCGGCGGCCCCGGCGGCGATCCGTACGTTCCTGCTGTGCACAAGGTCCCCCAGTGTCACTGCTGTTACCGACGAGTCGAGCCAGCAAGTTACCAGGGGTCAAGGAAGCGCGGAAGCATCTATTGAAAATGGGAGTCGTTTTCATTACAATGCCCGCATGGCACGCAACGAACTCCGTCCAGTGATCAAGCTCAGGTCCACCGAGGGCACGGGCTTCACCTACGTCACCCGCAAGAACCGGCGCAACGACCCCGACCGCATGACCCTGCGCAAGTACGACCCCGTCGCGGGCCGGCACGTCGACTTCCGAGAGGAGCGCTGACCGCATGAACACCGCGATCCACCCCGCCTACGGGCCGGTCGTCTTCCGCGACCGCGCCGCGAACCACGCCTTCCTGACCCGCTCGACCATGACGAGCGAGAAGACGGTCGAGTGGGCGGACGGGCACACCTATCCCGTCGTCGACGTCGAGATCTCCGACGTCAGCCACCCCTTCTACACCGGTAACCAGCGCGTGCTGGACACCGCCGGACGCGTCGAGCGCTTCGAGCGCCGGTACGCGAAGACGTCCGGCGCCCCGAAGTCCGGGCGGTGAGCGGCGAGCGGCAGGTCCCGTACGCCCCCTGAGATCAGAAGGGGAAGCGGGACCTGCCGTGCTGCACCGAGATCCACTTCTGGGTGGTGAAGGCCTCGACCGTCGCGCTGCCGTTGAGCCGCCCGATGCCCGAGCGCTTCTCGCCGCCGAACGCCACGAGCGGCTCGTCGTGCACGGTCCCGTCGTTGACGTGGATCATGCCCGTGTCGATCTGCTGGGCGAACGCCACACCCCGCTCGACATCGGCCGTGTGCACGGCCCCGCTCAGCCCGTACGGGGTGTCGTTGGCGATCCGCACCGCCTCCGCGTCCCCGTCGAAGGGGATGAGCAGCGCCACCGGGCCGAAGATCTCCTGCCGCAGCACGGGGGAGTCGGCCGGCAGCCCGGTCAGCACCACGGGCTCGACGACATTGCCCTCGACCCCGCCGCGGACCAGCGCCGTCGCGCCCTCGGCGAGCGCCTGCTCCACGACGGCGGAGAGCGCGTCCGCCTGGTTGGAGCTGATGACCGGGCCGATCACGGTCTCCGGGTCGCGCGGGTCGCCCGCCTTCAGCGCCTTCACCTTGGCGACGAACTTCCGGGTGAACTCCTCCTCGACCTTGCGGTCCACGAGGATCCGGTTCGCCGCCATGCAGACCTGGCCCTGGTGCACGAAGCGGCTGAACACGGCCGCGTCCACCGCGTAGTCGACGTCGGCGTCGTCCAGGACGGCCAGCGCGCTGTTCCCGCCCAGCTCCAGCACCGCGTACTTGAACTGTGCGGCGCACACCGTCGCCACGTGCTGCCCGACCTTGTCGGAGCCGGTGAAGGAGATCACCTTCGGCACCGGGTGGGTGAGCAGCGTGTCGCCTATCTCGGCGATGTCGGTGATGACCACGTTGAGCAGCCCGGCCGGCAGCCCCGCGTCCTCGAAGATCTTCGCGATCAGGGAGCCGCCGCAGACCGGGGTGTCCTGGTGCGGCTTGAGCACCACGCCGTTGCCCAGCGCCAGGGCGGGGGCCACCGACTTGAGGGAGAGCAGGAAGGGGAAGTTGAACGGCGAGATGACGCCGACGACCCCGACCGGCACCCGGTAGAGCCGGTTCTCCTTGCCGTCCACCGGCGACGGGATCACCTCGCCCTGCGGCAGGCCCGTCAGCCGGATCGACTCGCGCAGGAACTCCTTGGCGAGGTGCAGCTCGAACCCGGCCTTCACGCGGGTGCCGCCGAGCTCGTCGATGATCGCCTCGGCGATCTCCGGCTCGCGCTCCTCGACCAGGTGCAGCGCCCGCTCGAAGACCGCCCGGCGGGCGTGCGCGGTGGTCCTCGCCCACTCCTTCTGCGCCCGCTCGGCGGCCCGGTACGCCTCGTCGACCTGCTCCACCGAGGCGACGGTGATCGCCGCGAGCTTGTCACCGGTGTACGGGTCGATGTCGATGATGTCCCAGGCTCCGCGCCCGGTGCGCCATTCGCCGTCGATGTACTGCCGGTCCAGTTCGGTGAAGTAGGACGGGAGGGCCATGGTGAGTTCCCTTGCTGCAGCGCCGGACACCTGAGATTCCGTCATGGTACGACCGCAGCTGCCCACTTGCCGTCCCGTGCCGATCAACTGCGTTTGTATTTACGCGAATTCGATCCGGGTCAGTCGGGCAACTCGGACAGAATGCGCCGCAGCAGCCGGGCGCTCTCCTCCGGTGAGGGGCACTGCGCCTGGAGGGCCACCATCGCCGTCTCGTACTGGGCGACGTCCTCGCGCTTGTCCAGATAGAGCGCGCTCGTGAGCTGTTCGAGGAAGACGACGTCCGAGAGGTCGGACTCGGGGAAGGTGAGAAGGGTGAAGGTGCCCGACTCGCCCGCGTGCCAGCCGTGGCTGAACGGCATGATCTGGAGTGTGAGATGCGGCAGTTCGGCCGCCTCGATCAGATGCTCCAGCTGGCCGCGCATCACCGCGGGCCCGCCGTGCACCCGGCGCAGCGCGGCCTCGTCGAGCACCAGGCTGACGTGCGGCGCGCGCTCGGCGACCAGGATCTTCTGGCGCGCGAGGCGCAGCGAGACCCGTCGGTCGATGTCCTCGGCGGGCGCCCCGCGCATGCCCTGGGCGACCACCGCGTGCGCGTACGCCTCGGTCTGGAGCAGGCCGTGCACGAACTGCGCCTCGTACCCGCGGATCAGTGACGCGGCGCCCTCCAGGCCGACATAGGTCTGGAACCAGCCGGGCAGCACATCCGAGTAACTGTGCCACCAGCCCGCGACGTTGGCCTCCTTGACGAGCGAGAGCAGTGCCTCGCGCTCGGTCCCGTCGGTCACGCCGTAGAGCGTCAGCAGGTCCTCGACGTCCCTCGCTTTGAAGCTCACCCGTCCCAACTCCAAGCGGCTGATCTTCGATTCCGAGGCGCGGATCGAGTAGCCGGCGGCCTCCCTCGTGATGCCGCGCGATTCCCTCAGGCGCCTCAGTTGTGAGCCCAGCAGAATGCGCCGCACCACCGAGCCGCTCGACTCCCCAGCGGTCACGTCTCTTCCTCCCCATTGGTTCAGGGGGCGAAGTCTGCCACTTAAACGCTCCTGCGCGTACTCGCTTGGTTACAGAAACGGAAAGATCACGAAAGGGCTGCGCAAGAAGTCGTAGGGAGAAATGAGCAAGAAGCGGTACGGGAACGTCCAAGTCTGGCGCGTGCACGTGCATCTGCCCTTGCATCCGGTGTACGCATTCGGAACGATGGCCGTCACCACCGCTCGCTACGTACTGCGAAACTGGGGAGTGCCTCGCATGGGGACGAACGGATCGACCATGCTCGAGTCTGCCGACGTGTTACGGCAGGGTCTTCCCCCCATCGATCCCTCGGCCGTCTCCAGCGCCGCGTCCTGCGCGCTGCCGGCCCGCTACGAAGCGGTGCGCAGCGCACGGGAGTTCACCCGCCGCACGCTGTCCGACTGGGACGTGGCCGAGCGCTTCGACGACATCTGTCTGGTCGTCTCCGAGCTGGTCACCAACGCGCTGCGGCACGCACTGCCCGCGGACGCCCCGCACAACCAGGACCCGCCGGTGCGGCTGCACTTGATGCGCTGGACCTCGCGGGTGGTGTGCGCGGTGCGCGATCCGAGCGACGACAGCCCGGAGGTCGGGGACCGCGAGGACGTCGTGGACGACTTCTCCGCGGAGTCGGGCCGCGGGCTCTTCCTCGTCGGCTCCTTCAGCGACAGCTGGGGCTGGCACCCGCTGGCCGGAACGCTGAGCGGCAAGGTCGTCTGGGCGCTGTTCAGGCTCTGAGGGCGGACCCGTCCCGGCGTGCGGACGGTCGGGGACCGGCAGGTGCGGTGTCTACGCGCGTCGGTCCAACGCCCGCCGCGGGAGGGCCCGTTCGGCGCGGGTCGTCACGCGCCGGCCACCAGATGGTCGAACTCCCCGTCCTTCACGCCGAGCAGCATCGCCGCTATCTCGGCCGGGGTGTAGACGAGCGCGGGCCCCTCGGGGAAGTTGGAGTTGCGCACGGCCACCCGGCCGCCGGGCAGTTTCGCGAACTCCACACAGGATCCCTGGGAGTTGCTGTGCCGGCTCTTCTGCCAGACCACTCCGTGCAACTCCGTGGCAGCCATGCCGTTGTACACGTGGTCCACGGTTCGCTCCCGGTGGTGCGGTAGGTGCTGCATATGTGAACTGGTCCGCCCGGTCCCGTGACGGCTGTCGACTCGTGTCGGAGCAGCGGTGAGCTGCTGTGACCCGCCCAGGATCATAGCTTCGTTCACATGCAGCTGCATGGGCAGATGCACGTGCACACGGGGTGTTCCCCTGGTTACAGCTCTGCCACCGTCTGCCCCGGGCGGCCGCCCGTCATGCGAACGTCCGTGCCCGCCATGCGTGTTCCCGCCGCGAAACACGGGCGGCCGCTTCCGGCTTGCGGACAGAACCTGACCGCAAGTCTGTCTACCTTCGTCCGTACCGAGCAAGAACACCGCACGACGGAAGGCAGTCCGATGGTCATGCACGTGAACCCCGAAGCCCGCGGCGACGAGCTGGGGGCGCTCCTCGCCTTCATCGACGAGCAGCGCGGCGGCATCCGGCGCGCCCTGCTCGGCCTCACCGACGAGCAGGCGTCGTCGAAGCCGACCGCGAGCGACCTCTCCCTCGTGGGCCTCGCCAAGCACGTGGCGCACGTCGAGAAGGGCTGGATCGAGCTCGCCCGGCGCACCGCCGCCGAGCGCAGCCGCGAGGAGTACGTCGACGGGTTCCGGCTCCTGGAGGGCGAGTCGGTGCAGTCGGTCCTCGCCCACTGGGACGAGGTGGCCGCCGACACGGAGAAGTTCTTCCGGGCGGCCCCCAGCCTCGACGACACCTTCCCGCTGCCGGACGAGCCGTGGTTCCCCGACGGCCAGGAGGTCTCGCTGCGCTGGCTCGCCCTGCACCTGATCCGGGAGACCGCCCGGCACGCGGGCCACGCCGACATCATCCGCGAGAACCTCGACGGCAAGACCGCCTTCGAGCTGGTCGCCCTGTCCTTCCAGTGACGCCCTAGGCTGGCGCGCATGTCAGCCATCCGTCTCCTGGTGCTCAACGCCGTACGCCAGCACGGCCGTGCGCACGGCTACCAGGTCCGCGGCGACCTGGAGTACTGGGGCGCGCACGAGTGGTCGAACGCCAAGCCGGGCTCCGTCTACCACGCGCTGAAGCAGATGGCGAAGCAGGGACTGCTCCTCGCGCACGAGGTCGCGCCGTCCACGGCCGGCGGCCCGCCGCGCACCGAGTACGAGATCACGGGGCGCGGCGACGAGGAGTACCTGCGGCTGCTGCGCGAGGCCCTGGTCTCGTACGGCCAGAAGCCCGACGTCCTCGTGGCCGCGCTCGGCGGCATGGTGGACCTGCCGCGCGCCGAGGCGGTGTCGCTGCTCAAGGAGCGGCTGCGCTCCATCGGCGCCTGGCGGTCCACCGTCACCGGGCACTACACGCCCGAGGAGGGGCCCGGACAGCTCGGGCACATCGGCGAGATCATGAACTACTGGGTCCACTCCGCGGACTTCGGCACGGAGTGGACCGAGGGGCTCATCGCGCGCATCGAGGGCGGGGCGTACGTCTTCGCGGGCGAGGCCGGCGAGCCGTTCGTCGGGGTGCTCGCCGAGGGCGAGGCGAACCCGTACGCGACGGCCGAGCGACACCCCGGCGACCGGCTGTAGCGCCCTCGCTCAGTGGTGGAAGCCCGTGGCCGCGTCCCGGTCCCGGGTGAACGGGTGCGGCTGGCGGCGCAGTTCGGGCAGCAGCCGGTTCAGGTCCTCGATCAGCAGCTCGCCGAGGTCGGACGAGAAGCCGTTGCGGCACACCACGCGCAGCACGGCCAGATCCTGCCGGTGCGCCGGGAAGGTGTACGCGGGGACCAGCCAGCCCCGCTCGCGCAGCCGCCGGGACACGTCGAACACGTCGTACGCCTTGACGTCGGGGGCCGTCGTGAAGGCGAACACGGGCAGTTCGTCGCCCCGCGTGAGCAGCTGGAAGTCGCCCAGCGCCTCGATCCGTTCGGCGAGACCGCGGGCCACGTCGCGGGTCGCCTGCTGGACCGCCCGGTAGCCCTCGCGGCCGAGCCGCAGGAACGTGTAGTACTGGGCGACCACCTGGGCGCCCGGCCGCGAGAAGTTCAGGGCGAACGTCGGCATGTCGCCGCCCAGGTAGTTCACGTGGAAGACGAGCTCGTCCGGCAGCGCGTCCGCCGTGCGCCACAGCACCCAGCCCACCCCCGGGTACACCAGGCCGTACTTGTGCCCCGAGGTGTTGACGGAGGCCACGCGCGGCAGCCGGAAGTCCCAGACCAGGTCCGGGTCGAGGAACGGCGCCACCATCGCGCCCGACGCCCCGTCCACGTGCACGGGGATGTCGAGCCCCGTCCGCTCCTGGAGGCCGTCGAGCGCCGCGCACAGCTCGGCGATCGGCTCGTACGACCCGTCGAAGGTCGAGCCGAGGATACCGACGACCCCGATGGTGTTCTCGTCGCACAGCTCGGCCGCGGCCGCCGGGTCGAGATGGAACCGGTCGCCCTCCATCGGCACCTGCCGCGCCTCGACCTCCCAGAAGTTGCAGAACTTCTCCCAGCAGACCTGCACGTTCACGCCCATGACGAGGTTGGGGCGGGCCTCGGGCGACGGGTAGCGGTCGGCGTTCTTCTTCATCCAGCGCCGCTTGAGGGCCATCCCGGCGAGCATGCACGCCTCGCTGGAACCGGTGGTGGAGCAGCCCACGGCGGCCGACGGATCGGGCGCGTTCCACAGGTCGGCGAGCATCGCGACGCAGCGCCGCTCCAGCTCGGCCGTCCGCGGGTACTCGTCCTTGTCGATCATGTTCTTGTCCCGGCACTCGGCCATGAGGACACCGGCCTGCGGCTCCATCCACGTGGTGACGAAGGTGGCCAGGTTGAGCCGGGAGTTCCCGTCCAGCATCAGTTCGTCGTGGACGAGCTGGTACGCGGTCGTGGGCGGGAGGGGGCTGTCCGGCAGCCGGTGCTTGGGCGGTGCGTCCGTCATGCCGGCGGTCGGATCGGCCTCGCCGTAGAAGGGGTTGACGGCGAGCGTGCGCTCGCCGGGCTTCTCCGAAGGACTCTGATGCAGCGGCGACATGTCCGTGACTCCTTCTGTCCGCTACGGAACGGTGGGTGAGGCTCAGCGCAACGAGGCGCCGTCCTCCGACAGTTGCATCTGCGGCCGTCCCGTCACCAGGAGCCAGGCGGGCAGAGACGCGATGCACATGAGGGCGATGATCGCGGGCGAGGCGACGAGGACCGCCGCCGTGAAGAGGCTGACCCAGCCGGACCGGGTGACGGCGAGCAGCACGCCCAGGACGCCCGCCGCGATACCGACCGAGACGTTCACCCCGGGGACGAGCGCGTGCGCGAACAGGCCGAACGCGGCGCCGACGAAGACCGCCGGGAAGATCCGTCCGCCGCGGAACCCGCAGGACGCGGCGATCAGCAGCGCCGCCAGCTTCACCACGGCCAGCACCGCGAACGCCCCGGCCGAGCGGCCGTCCGGGTCCGCGGCGATCTCCTTGACCTCTTCGAGCCCCTTGAACAGCGTCAGATGGCCGCCGAGCGCGCCGAGCAGCCCGAGGACCAGGCCGCCGACGGGCAGCATCAGCATCGGGTGGCCCAGCCGCCCGAAGGCGCCGTGCACGTACGGGAAGGCGTAGACGGCGGTCATGGTGAGCGCGGCGGCCGCGCACGCGACCACGATCGCGGAGAGCAGGTCGGCCCAGCCGGGTCCGGTGAACCGGGGGAGCCCCAGGTCGAAGGTGGGGGAGGCGACGAGCGTGGTGGTCAGGGCACCCGCGGAGGCGGCGAGCAGCGGCCCGAAGAGGTTGTCCCACAGCGAGCCCTTGATCGGCATCGCCCGCCCGGCGAGCGCCTCGGAGACCAGCAGCGCGGCGGCGACCGGCGTGCCGAACAGGGCGCCGATGGTCGCCGCCGAGGCCAGGTTCGGCCACAGGGCACCCGGCACCTTCGGCAGGAGCGTGCGGCCGAGCCAGAACATCAGGCCCACGTTCACCGCGATGATCGGGTTCTCGGGGCCGAGGCTCGGCCCGCCGGCCAGCATCAGGGCGGCGGCCACCGCCAGGCCCGGCAGGACGTACAGCTTCAGCGGCGCCTCGCCGCCGAGGCCCATCGTCGCCGGGTCGGGGCCCGCGTGCCCGGGGGCCTTCCAGACCACGAGCCCGACGAGCACGCCCGTCGCGGTGAGCATGACGATGATCCACAGGGACGAGTAGCGGCCGATGCCGAGCGCGTCCGGCAGATCGCCCCACAGCACGTCCTGGAGCCGCTCGGCGAGCCAGCTCAGCGCCAGGAACAGCAGGCTGCACAGGACGCCGATGACGAGCGCGGGCGCGACCATCGGGAGCAGGGTGCGCGCCGACACGGCGGGAGGCGCCGGGGGAGGGGCCGCCGGCGGATCCGGTGGCGTCGCGGCGTCGGCTTCGGCGGGGGTGCTCACGCCGTCACCCTAAGCGGACATTCCCTACATAACACCCGGAAGGTTCTCGTCGAACGCGGGAGGCCACGACTTGCACCTCACGTGGCGTGAGGGGTCAGGCTGATTCCCGTACGGCACGGAAGGCACCCATGAGAGGGGGCGGCGCATGAGCTGGTCGATCGGCCAGGTGGCCGGATTCGCCGGGGTCACGGTGCGCACCCTGCACCACTACGACGAGATCGGCCTGCTCGTCCCGAGCGAGCGCAACCACGCGGGACACCGCCGCTACAGCGAGCCCGACCTCGACCGGCTCCAGCGGATCCTCTTCTACCGGGAACTCGGCTTCCCGCTCGACGAGGTCCACGCCCTGCTCGACGACCCGGGGACCGATCCCCGGGAGCATCTGCGCCGTCAGCACGACCTGCTCGTCGCACGCATCGAGAAGCTGAAGAAGATGGCCGACGCCGTCGAACACGCCATGGAGGCACAGAGGATGGGAATCCGGCTCACCCCCGAGGAACGGTTCGAGGTCTTCGGGGACAAGGACCCCGAGCAGTACCGCGAGGAGGCCGAGCAGCGCTGGGGCGGCACCGAGGAGTACGCCGAGTCGCAGCGCCGGACCGCCTCGTACACCAAGGAGGACTGGAAGCGGCTCCAGGCCGAGGTCGACGACTGGAGCGCGCGCTACGCCGCCCTGGTCGCCTCCGGCGCCGCCGCCGACGGCGGGCCCGCCATGGACCTCGCCGAGGAGCACCGGCGGCACATCTCGCGCTGGTTCTACGACTGCCCGCACGCGATGCACGTCTGCCTCGGCGACATGTACGTGGCCGACGCGCGCTTCAAGGCGTTCTACGACTCCATGGGCGAGGGCGTCGCCGAGCATCTGCGTGACGCGATCCACGCGAACGCGGTCCGGTCATAGGGCGGTCATAGGCCGGTCATAACGACAGGATCGGCACAGTTGCGGCACAGCCGGGTCCCAGGGGGACGGTGGAACCTGGCAAGCTCTCCCGGCGTTGGTAACTTTGCCTAGCCGTTGCTGTTGTCTTTCTATCCCTCCAGGAGTCCGGCCCCGTGATGACACTTGCTCTCGGACCCAGCTGGCTGGACCCGGACCATCTGCTGAACACGTTCGGCATCTGGGGTCTGCTCCTGATCGTGTTCGCCGAGTCCGGGCTGCTGATCGGCTTCTTCCTGCCGGGCGACTCGCTGCTCTTCACCTGCGGTCTGCTGATCACGGCGGGCACCCTGGACTTCCCGCTCTGGGCGGCCATCGCGCTGATCTGTGTCGCCGCGATCCTCGGTGACCAGGCCGGCTACATCTTCGGCAAGAAGGTCGGTCCCTCGCTGTTCAAGCGGCCGGACTCGAAGATCTTCAAGCAGGAGAACGTGACGAAGGCCCACGAGTTCTTCGAGAAGTACGGCCCGAAGTCCCTGGTCCTGGCCCGCTTCGTGCCGATCGTGCGCACCTTCACGCCGATCATCGCGGGTGTCTCGGGGATGCGGTACCGCTCGTTCATCACGTTCAACGTGATCGGCGGGGTGCTCTGGGGCGCCGGCGTGACGCTGCTCGGGTCCTGGCTGGGCAACATCGAGTTCGTGCACAAGAACATCGAGGCGATCCTGATCCTGATCGTCCTCGTCTCGGTGGTCCCGATCGCGATCGAGTTCCTGCGCGCCCGCAGCAAGTCGAAGAAGGCCGCGTCGGCCCCGGGCCCCGACTCCGCCCAGCCGTCCCCGTCCCAGCGCGGCCGCCACGCCAAGCGCTAGCCCTCCGGGCACGCCTCGAGTCGTGGTTCGGCCGCGCCCCCAAAGGCATGCGCTGCGCGCAGCCTTCCCCTGAGCGAGCGGAGCTCGCTTCAGGGGCGCGGGGAACTGCGCGAGAAACCCCCACCGGGCCGCGGACGAAAGGCGGACCCGGTGCTAGAAACCCCGGGTGCGCTTGGCGGCGCGGCGGCCCTCGGCGCCGGGGGACTTGATGAAGAGGCGGGAGATCTCCCCACCCAGGTTCACCCCGATCGCGATGGCCATGGCAAGCGCGGCGGCCTTGGACAGCGACACCAGCCCCTTGTCGACATCGCTCTGGGCAATGGCCAGCAGCCCGAAGTACGTCGCGGAACCCGGCAACAGAGGCCCGATCGCGGCAGTCACGTACGGCAGCGCCGAAGCGAACTGATACCGCGAGAAGAGCTGCCCGAACAGACCGACGAGCCCCGCCGCGGCGGCGGTGGACGCCACCGGCGAGATGTCGCCCGCGTTGTGCATGGCGCCGTAGACCACCCAGGCGACCCCGCCGTTGAGCGTCACGGCGATCACCGTCGACCGCTCCTGCTGCAACAGCACGGCGAAGGCGAGCGACAGCGCCATCGACGCGGCGATCTGCCAGTACGGCCGCGGGGTCCCCGACAGCTCGGCGTCCGGGTTGAGCTGCGCGTGCAGCTGCACCCCCACGTACAGCATGATCAGCACGCCGACGACGATGCCGACGAAGAAGTACATGACTTCGAGGAGCCGGGCCGCGGCCGTGATGTAGAAGCCGGTCAGACCGTCCTGCACGCCGGCCACCAGCGCCCGCCCGGGCAGCAGCGCGAACAGCCCACCGGTGATCACCGCGGACGCCCGCACATCCACGTAGTTGTGGGCCAGGGTCAGCAGGATGCCGATCGCGGCGGGCGGCATCGCGGCCACCGTGAACTGGTAGAACTCCGGGAACCCGCGCCCCGCGCACAGCCACGCCAGCCGGTCGCCCAGCATCGCGCCGATCGCCGCGGCGACGAACACGATGAGGTCACCGCCGACGAGGATCGAGGCGGACCCGGCGAGCAGCCCGCTCGCCCCGGTGAGCGCCCAGCCCGGGTAGGGGTGCCGGTTACGACGGATCTCGGCGAGCCGCCGGTAGGCGTCCTCCAGGGAGATGTGGGCGGCCTCGTCGTCCTCGTCGCTGATGTCGTCGACCAGCCGGAACACGGCCGCGAGCCGGTTGTAGTCGGTGCCCCGGCGGCGCACGGTCCGCGAGGCCGTCACCGGGTCGTCCACCAGCGACGGCTGGAACGTGATCGACAGCAGCGTGAACGTCACCGTCGGCTCGCACCGGTCGAGCCCGTAGGACCGGCACACGGCGAACATCGCCGCCTCCACGTCCTCGGCGCCCTCACCACCGGCGAGCAGCAGCTCCCCGATACGCAGCGTCAGGTCGAGCACGCGCGGCACGGCGGGCCCGGCGTCGTCCTCCTTCTGCGGCTTCTCCGGCGCGGGCCGCTCGGCGACCGGCAGCCGCAGCATCGTGCGCATCCGGTCCTGCCAGGGCGCCTCTTTGGTCAGCCGGACCACCGGAATGCCGTGCGCCGGAGTGAAGGCGGGCGGCGACTGCCGGGCGCTGTACGTCCGCGGCGGCGTGAACGCCGACCCCTCCTGCTCCACGGGCTCGGCGGGCGGCGCGTTGAACCCCTCGGGGAGCGCGAACTCCGAGGTGGTCGAGCCGGATTCCTCCTCCACCACCGGCGCGGGTGCCACGATCCCGATGGGTTGCGTGAACGCGCTGCGTGCCTCGTCGGACTGCGGCTTGCGGTCCTCGGGGGCCTCGGTCTCCCGGTCCGTCACCTCGTGCCCTTCTCGCCCTTCTGATGATCACGCCTCTCCAGGCGTCTACCTCCGGTACGCCTCAGTATGCGCACAGAAACGCGGGCGGGCCGCACGACAGATGTCGTACGGCCCGTCCGGCGGACAGCGCAGGGGCACTACGCCCGACGGCTCAGTGGCCGCCCTGGTCCTGAGCACGCTTGTACGAGCGCTCGATCTCGGCCTCGGCCTCGGTGCGGCCGACCCAGTCGGCGCCCTCGACGGACTTGCCGGGCTCCAGGTCCTTGTAGACCTCGAAGAAGTGCTGGATCTCCAGGCGGTCGAACTCGGAGACGTGGTGGATGTCGCGCAGGTGCTCCATCCGCGGGTCCGTCGCGGGGACGCACAGCAGCTTGTCGTCGCCACCGGCCTCGTCCGTCATCCGGAACATGCCGATCGCGCGGCACTTGATGAGACAGCCCGGGAACGTCGGCTCGTCCAGGATGACCAGCGCGTCCAGCGGGTCGCCGTCCTCGCCGAGCGTGTTCTCGACGAAGCCGTAGTCCGTCGGGTAGGCGGTCGAGGTGAACAGACGACGGTCGAGACGGATGCGACCGGTCTCGTGGTCGACCTCGTACTTGTTCCGCGATCCCTTCGGAATCTCGATCGTGACGTCGAACTCCACCGGTGGCTCCTCCATGATCAACACAAACTTCTGGTGGTTAAGTGTCCCCTACGCAGGTGTGTGATCGCGAAAGGGGCTGGTCCGCGGTGCCGGAGCTGAAGGCTTCGCAGCTCGTTACGGGCGTTGCGAAGACCAAGACCAGGCAGTTCACGGTGGGAGCGACGGCGGTGGGTGTGGCCTTCGCCGCCCTGGTGGCGGTCGCGACCGGCCCCTGGGACTCCTCCGGTCAGCGTAAGGCCGAGGCGGACCGGGCGGTCTCCCAGGGCAGCCGGGGTGGTGCAGATCACGGCCGTACGTCCGCGGGGGCGTCGGCCGCGGCCCCCAGCGCCCCCGCGGTCCTCGCCGCGCCCGGGGCGTCGGTGCCGGGCCCGACGGAGCACGCCCTGGCCGACGTACTGGACCCGCTGCTCAAGGACGCGGCCCTGGGCCCGCGCCGCACCGCCGCGGTCGTCGACGCCGCCACCGGCAAGCGGCTCTACGGAAAGTCGGCGGGCGACGCCCTCACCCCCGCGTCCACGACGAAGCTGGCCACCGCGGTCGCCGCGCTCACGGCGGCGGGCCCCGGCCACCGCATCGCCACCCGTACGGCCCTGGAGCAGGACACGAAGGAACTGCTGCTGATCGGCGGCGGCGACCCCACCCTGACGGCCCGCGACAAGAATCCCTACGACGCCGCGAGCCTCACCACCCTCGCCGACCGGACCGCCGCCTCCCTCAAGGACGCCGGCACCACCGAGGTCACGCTCTCGTACGACACCTCGCTGTACTCGGGACCGTCGCTGCACCCCATCGGCGTGAACGACAACCTCGCCCAGGTCTCCGCCCTGATGACCGACGAGGCCCGCACCGACGACTCCAACAGCGGCCCGGCGCCGCGCGCCGCCGATCCCGCGGCGTCGGCGGCGCAGAAGTTCGCGGACCTGCTGCACGAGCGCGGCATCAGGACCAAGGGCGCCCCCGGCCCCGGCAAGGCCTCCGGGCAGGCCGAGGACGTCGCCAAGGTCGAGTCGCCGCCCCTGTCCGCCCTCGTCGAGCGCATGCTCACCAACAGCGACAACGACATCGCCGAGGCCCTCGCCCGGCAGACCGCGATCGCCGCCGACGAGAGCCACGACTTCGACGGCGCGGGCCGGGCCATCAAGAAGCAGCTGAAGAAGCTGGACCTGCCGCTGTCCGGCACCCACTTCTCCGACGGCAGCGGCCTCGACCGCACCGACAAGGCCTCCGCCGCCCTGCTCACCGGCCTGCTCGCCGAGGCCGCCGACCGCAGCCGCCCCGAGCTGCGCTCCCTGCTCACCGGCCTGCCCGTCGCGGGCTTCACCGGCACCCTCGCCCACCGCTACACGGACGAGGCCGACGCCTCCGGAACCGGCCTGGTCCGCGCCAAGACCGGCACCCTCACCGGCGTGAACACCCTGGCCGGCACGGTCGTCGACGCCGACGGCCGCCTGCTGGCCTTCGCCTTCATGACCGAGGGCGCCCCCGGCCCCCAGTCCGCCCAGGCCGTCCTGGACCGGCTCGCCTCCTCCGTCGCCAACTGCGGCTGCCGCTGAAGCGTCAGGGTTCAGTCAGGGTCCAACCCCCTCCCCGTACCCGAAGGGTCACGTACCGTTGACGCATGACGAGCTTCGGCGGAGCGGCTTCGGCAGGAATGGTCGACTGGAACCTCGCGGTGGCCACGGCGACCCGACTCGTACGGCCCGGCCCGGAGGTGAGCCGTGACGAGGCGCGCGCCGTCGTCTCCGAGCTGCGCCGGCACGCCAAGGCCTCGGAGGAGCACGTCCGCGCGTACACGCGCATGGCCTCCGACGACATGCACGACACCCCCGTCCTCGTGGTGGACCGCCCGGGCTGGGTGAAGGCGAACGTCGCGGGCTTCCGCGAACTCCTCAAGCCGCTGCTCGACAAGATGCAGGAGCGCCGCGGCCCGGGCGCCGGCGGCGCCGTCCTCGGCGCGGTCGGCGGCAAGGTCACCGGCGTCGAGCTGGGCATGCTGCTGTCGTTCCTGTCCTCCCGCGTCCTCGGCCAGTACGAGACCTTCGCCCCCGCCACCAGCGACCTCCCCGCCGCGCCGAACGGCGGCGGCAGGCTGCTGCTCGTCGCGCCGAACATCGTGCACGTGGAGCGCGAACTCGACGTGGACCCGCACGACTTCAGGCTCTGGGTCTGCCTGCACGAGGAGACCCACCGCACCCAGTTCACGGCCGTGCCCTGGCTGCGCGACCATCTGGAGGGCGAGATTCAGTCGTTCCTGGAGGAGACCGAGGTCGACCCGTCGACGTTCCTGGAGCGGATCAGGGAAGCCGCGCAGTCCCTCGCCGGGGGACGCCCGGAGGGCGAGGAGGACGACGGCGGGCGCTCCCTCGTCGAGCTGGTCCAGTCGCCCGCCCAGCGCGAGGTCCTCGCCCGCCTCACCGCCGTGATGTCCCTGCTCGAAGGGCACGCGGACTACGTGATGGACGGCGTCGGCCCCGACGTCGTACCGACCGTGGGAGAGATCCGCGAGAAGTTCCAGCAGCGCCGCCAGAAGGGCGCCTCCCGGCTCGACATGGCCCTGCGCAAGCTCCTCGGCCTCGACGCCAAGCTGCGCCAGTACCGCGACGGCGAGCGATTCGTACGAGCCGTCGTCGACCAGGTCGGTATGGACGGCTTCAACCGTGTCTGGACATCGCCGAACACCCTCCCCACCAAGGCGGAGATCGCCAAACCGGCGGACTGGGTCGCGCGGGTGCACAACAAGACAGACGGCGCCCACGACGCCTCGTAAGGCACGCCCAAAATTGCTCAGGATCACCCATCCGAGGGACCGTGGCCCGTGGGCTGGCGTGCAATGCTCAGGGAATGGCTCGTCTCTGTCACCATCGACACACTCTGCGTGACCGAAATCACCGAGTCACCGTTGAGCGACTGAGCCGTCGCGCACGGCTCACGAGTTGGCGCCCACTCCCCTAGACAACGGAATGAAGGGAACCGGACATGGGTCCCCATCCTGCGGTCGCGGCGATACGCCTGGCGGTCCGCCGCGTCCTCCACGACATCCTCAACGCACAGCCCGCATCCCCCACGCCCCCCACACCCCCCGAGCGGCCCCTGGTCCTCGTCGCCTGCTCCGGCGGCGCCGACTCCACGGCGCTCGCCTCCGCCCTCGCCTTCGAGGCCCCCAAACTCGGCATCCGGGCCGGCGGCATCACCGTCGACCACGGTCTGCAGTCCGGCTCCGACTCCCGCGCCGAGGACGTCGTCCTGCGCCTGACCGCCCTCGGACTGGCCCCGGCCGAGTCCGTCGCCGTGCAGGTCGGCCGCGACGGAGGCCCGGAAGCGGCCGCCCGCGACGCCCGCTACGCCGCCCTCGACGCCGCCGCCGAGCGTCTCGGCGCGGCCGCCGTCCTGCTCGGCCACACCCGCGACGACCAGGCCGAGACCGTGCTGCTCGGCCTCGCCCGCGGCTCCGGCATCCGCTCCCTGTCCGGCATGGCCGCGATCTCGGGGGTCGACGGCCGCTACCGGCGCCCCTTCCTCCACCTCGACCGGCAGACCGCCCGCAAGGCCTGTCTCGTCCAGCACCTCCCGGTCTGGGACGACCCGCACAACACCGATCCGGCCTATACGAGGTCCAGGCTGCGGCACGAAGGACTGCCCGCCCTGGAGAAGGCGCTCGGCAAGGGCGTCGTCGAGGCGCTCGCCCGTACGGCCCAGTTGTCCCGCGACGATGCCGACGCGCTGGACGCCTGGGCCGCGCAGGCCGCCGAATCCGTCTGCGACGCCGCCGGACTCCTCGAATGCGCCAAGCTCTACGCGCTGCCGCCCGCCGTGCGCCGCCGCATCCTGCGCCGGGCCGCCATCGAGGCCGGGGCCCCGGCCGGCGCCCTGTTCGCCCGGCACATCGAAGAGGTGGACCGCCTGATCACCGGATGGCGGGGCCAGAAGGAGATCAATCTCCCGGGCAAAGTCGTCGCCCAGCGGCAGGGTGGCAGACTGGTCATCCGGCAAGGCTGACACCGCGGCTCACGTCGCGGCGGCCGGTGGGACGACCGAAAGTGATGCGGGTGGACGCGAAAGACATGGGCACCGACCTCAAGTCGGTGCTCATCACCAAGGAAGAGATCGACGCGAAGCTGGCCGAGCTGGCAGCCAAGGTCGATGCCGAATACGCGGGCAAGGACCTGCTCATCGTCGGGGTCCTCAAGGGCGCTGTGATGGTCATGGCGGACCTGGCTCGCGCCCTGTCCACCCCCGTCACCATGGACTGGATGGCGGTGTCGTCGTACGGCTCCGGCACCCAGTCCTCGGGTGTCGTGCGGATCCTCAAGGACCTCGACACCGACATCAAGGACAAGCACGTCCTGATCGTCGAGGACATCATCGACTCCGGTCTGACGCTGTCCTGGCTGCTGACCAACCTCGGCACCCGCGAGCCCGCCTCCCTGGAGGTGTGCACGCTGCTGCGCAAGCCCGAGGCGGCCAAGGTCGACATCGACGTCAAGTGGGTCGGCTTCGACATCCCGAACGAGTTCGTGGTCGGGTACGGCCTCGACTACGCGGAGAAGTACCGGAACCTGCCGTTCGTCGGCACGCTGGCCCCGCACGTCTACGGCGGCTGAGGTCACGTCAGACGGCGGGAACCCTCAGGGGCTTCCCGCCGTTGGAGCATGCGAAGGCGAGATTGTCGGACGTCCCCTGCGACTTCGGGTGACAATGCTGGGGTACCGTCCGAAGAACAGTTCTTCAAACAGCTTCAAACAGGTTCAAGAGCTCAACAGCTTGAAACAGCCTTATCAAACTCACTATGGCAGGAGGGACGGGGCGGAACCGCTCCGTATGGATGGACGTGAAGCGATACTTCCGTGGGCCGGTCATGTGGATCGTGCTGGCCGTCCTTGCCGTGGTCGTGTTGATGCAGGTCGTCGGCTCGTCCGGCGGCTACAAGACGGTGGACACCGGCCAGGTCATTCAGGCCATCGACAAGAACCAGGTCCAGCAGGCCAAGATCACCACCGGTGACGAGAACACCATCAAGGTCGAGCTGAAGAGCGGCGAGAAGGTCGACGGCTCCAGCAAGATCCAGGCGAGCTACATCGGCGACCAGGGCGTCGACGTGGCCAAGTCCCTGCAGTCCAAGTTCGAGGACAAGCAGATCCCCGACGGTTACACCGTCTCCCCGACGAAGCAGAACGCGTTCGTCAGCATCCTGCTGTCGCTGCTGCCCTTCGTCCTCATCGTCGTCGTCTTCCTGTTCCTGATGAATCAGATGCAGGGCGGCGGCTCCCGGGTCATGCAGTTCGGGAAGTCCAAGGCCAAGCTCATCACCAAGGACACCCCGAAGACGACGTTCGCCGACGTGGCGGGCTCGGACGAGGCGGTCGAGGAACTCCACGAGATCAAGGAGTTCCTCCAGGAGCCGGCGAAGTTCCAGGCCGTCGGCGCCAAGATCCCCAAGGGCGTTCTGCTGTACGGCCCGCCCGGTACCGGCAAGACGCTCCTCGCGCGCGCCGTCGCCGGCGAGGCCGGGGTGCCCTTCTACTCGATCTCCGGTTCCGACTTCGTCGAGATGTTCGTCGGTGTCGGTGCCTCCCGAGTCCGTGACCTCTTCGAGCAGGCCAAGGCGAACGCCCCGGCGATCGTCTTCGTCGACGAGATCGACGCGGTCGGCCGCCATCGCGGCGCCGGCCTCGGCGGCGGTCACGACGAGCGCGAGCAGACGCTCAACCAGCTGCTCGTCGAGATGGACGGCTTCGACGTGAAGGGCGGCGTCATCCTGATCGCCGCCACGAACCGGCCCGACATCCTCGACCCCGCGCTGCTGCGTCCCGGCCGCTTCGACCGCCAGATCGCGGTCGACCGCCCGGACATGCAGGGCCGTCTGGAGATCCTCAAGGTCCACCAGAAGGGCAAGCCGGTCGCCCCGGACGTCGACCTGTCGGCCGTCGCCCGCCGCACCCCCGGCTTCACCGGCGCGGACCTGTCGAACGTGCTGAACGAAGCGGCGCTCCTCACGGCGCGCAGCGACAAGAAGCTGATCGACAACCACATGCTGGACGAGGCGATCGACCGTGTGGTCGCGGGCCCGCAGAAGCGGACCCGGATCATGTCGGACAAGGAGAAGAAGATCACCGCGTACCACGAGGGCGGTCACGCCCTGGTCGCGGCGGCGTCTCCGAACTCCGACCCGGTGCACAAGATCACGATCCTGTCCCGCGGCCGCGCGCTCGGGTACACGATGGTGCTCCCGGACGAGGACAAGTACTCGACCACGCGCAACGAGATGCTCGACCAGCTCGCCTACATGCTGGGCGGCCGGGCGGCCGAGGAACTGGTCTTCCACGACCCGACCACCGGCGCGGCCAACGACATCGAGAAGGCCACCTCCACGGCCCGCGCGATGGTCACGCAGTACGGCATGACCGAGCGTCTCGGCGCGATCAAGTTCGGCGGCGACAACAGCGAGCCGTTCCTCGGCCGCGAGATGGCGCACCAGCGCGACTACTCGGAAGAGGTCGCCGCGCTCGTCGACGAAGAGGTCAAGAAGCTCATCGAGACGGCGCACAACGAGGCCTGGGAGATCCTCGTCGAGAACCGCGACGTTCTCGACAACCTGGTCCTCGCGCTGCTGGAGAAGGAGACGCTGAACAAGGAGCAGATCGCCGAGATCTTCGCCCCGATCGTGAAGCGTCCGGCCCGCCCCGCGTGGACCGGCTCCTCCCGCCGTACCCCCTCGACCCGCCCGCCGGTGCTCTCCCCCAAGGAGCTCTCACTGACGAACGGGGCGAACGGCTCGGCGACCGCCATCGAGACCACCACCCCGGTGGACACGGTGAAGGACGACCGCCCCGAGAGCTGACGGCACCCTTCACAGGGCCCGGAATGCAGGCCGCGTCCCCCACGCTTTACGGTGTGGGGGACGCGGCCTTTTGTCTGTCTGGGGGCCGTGCCGGATGTCCGTACAAGGAAGAGGCACGACATGACCGACCCGGTGACGCTGGACGGCGAGAGCTCGATCGGCGAGTTCGACGAGAAGCGGGCCGAGAGCGCCGTGCGCGAACTCCTCATCGCGGTCGGCGAGGACCCGGACCGCGAGGGCCTCCGGGAGACTCCGGCGCGGGTGGCTCGGGCGTACAAGGAGATATTCGCCGGCCTGTGGCAGAAGCCCGAGGACGTGCTGACGACGACGTTCGACCTGGGCCACGACGAGATGGTCTTGGTGAAGGACATCGAGGTGCAGTCCAGCTGTGAACATCATCTGGTCCCCTTCGTGGGCGTGGCCCACGTCGGGTACATCCCGTCCACCGACGGCAAGATCACCGGCCTGTCGAAGCTGGCCCGCCTCGTCGACGTCTACGCCCGCCGCCCCCAGGTCCAGGAGCGGCTGACGACCCAGATCGCGGACTCCCTCATGGAGATCCTGGAGCCGCGCGGCGTCATCGTGGTCGTCGAGTGCGAGCACATGTGCATGACGATGCGCGGGGTGCGCAAGCCTGGCGCCAAGACCATCACGTCCGCGGTGCGCGGGCAGCTGCGTGACCCGGCCACGCGCAACGAGGCGATGAGCCTGATCATCGGCAGGTGATCACGGGCCCGTGCGGGCCCGCGTCACGCCACCGGCGCGGTGCCCTCCGTGTCCGTGTCGTCGTCCTCCGGGAGCTTGCAGACGCGCTCCAGGAAGATGGCCGCCGCGATGACGGCGATGCCGGCGAGGACCGAGAAGCCGGCGTAGATCGCCTGGTCGCGGCGGACCGGGATGTCCAGCTCCTCCAGCAGGAAGACGCCCGTGCCGCCGTACATGCCGGCGACGAGCGCCGCGACCAGTGCGCTGGCCTGGCCGAAGACCAGCGCGCGGGCCGCCATCATCGGGTCGACGCCCTTGGCGCCGGGGCGGCGCTCGCGCTGGGCGCGCAGCCGGGAGCGGATGGAGAGGGCCGTCGCCAGCAGGACGACGGCGATCACCGCGAGCACGATGGGCGCGGCCAGCGGAACGCTGGGCAGGGTGCCCAGCGAGTTCCACAGGCGGGCGCCCGCCCAGGACAGCACCCCGGCGGCCACGAAGAGGCCGGCCAGAGTTCTGATGCGCAGTTGCTTCATCGCGGTTGCTTCATCCCCGTCGGTCGCCCGTCAGCCGTGCGTGGCCGCACGGCTCTGCCCATCAGACCCTAACGATTACTCGGGCAGCCGGAGTTCCAGGTCGGCGCGGGCGGCCACGCCCTCGCGGGTCACCGCGGCGAGCAGGTCGGTGACCGGGCCGCGGCCGGGGAGCTGTGCCTCGGGGTCCACGTCGTGCCAGGGCGCGAGCACGAAGGCGCGCTCGTGGGCCCGGGGGTGGGGGAGGGTCAGCACCGGGTCGTCGGAGACCACGTCCGCGTACGCGACGATGTCGACGTCGATGGTGCGCGGGCCCCAGTGCTCGTCCCGGACGCGGTGGAAGGCCTCCTCGACCGCGTGGGCGCGCTCCAGGAGCGAGTCGGGCGGGAGGGTCGTCTTGAGGACGATCACCGCGTTGAAGTACGAGGGCTGGCTGTCGGGGTCGACGCCCCAGGGCTGTGTCTCGTAGACGGGTGAGACGGCCTTGACGCGGACGCCGGGGGTGTCCTCCAGGGCGTCCACGGCGCCCTGGAGGGTCTCCAGGCGGTTCCCCAGGTTCGAGCCGAGGGAGAGCACGGCCAGCTTGGGGTTGGACAGGGTGCTGTCAGCGGCGTCGACCTGCTCCATCACGGAGGTCGGTACCGGCTGAACGGTCGGGTCGAACGGAGTTTTGTTCATACTCGGCTCCGGGTGATGGTGACGGTCACGTCGTCGAAGGGCACGGTGATCGGTGCGTCCGGCTTGTGGACGCAGACCTCGACCTCCTGGACTCCCTCGTGCTTCAGGCAGGCGTCGGCGATGCGCTGGGCCAGGGTCTCGATGAGGTCGACGGGCTCGCCCTCGACGGCGGCCACGACCTCCTCGGCCACGATGCCGTAGTGCACGGTCTTCGCCAGGTCGTCATCGGCCGCCGCGGCCCGGGTGTCCAGCCCGAGCACCAGGTCCACGATGAAGGTCTGCCCCTCCTCGCGCTCCTTGGGGAAGACGCCATGGTGCCCGCGGGCCTTGAGGCCGCGCAGCGCGACACGATCCACGCGAATCACTCCTGCAGTCGTCGGTAGGGGCCGGTCCTGTCGATGTGCGGTCGACGTACCGGCCTCGATCGAATCTACCTGCGAGCACTGACATCCCCTGCCCGTGGGGGCTATGGACAGACAGGCCTGAGGCTGGTAGCCGCCCCTACCCAGGCGGCTGGAAAACCAACCACGAGCGCGTGATTCCGGCCCTTTCGAGGGGGTCCGCCCACTCAGGCGGGTGACCCGTCCCCGTCCGTGTTGCCGCTGTCCCCGGGGCCGTCCGCGGGATCTGTGGGGCCTGTGCCGTCCGCGTCGTCCATCAGGCCGTCGAGGGCGTCGGTCTCGTCGTCCGACTCCGCGAGCACGGGGGAGGCGTGGTGGGACCACAGCTTCCAGCCGTCGCGGGTGCGCCGGAACACGTTCGTGGCGACGACGCGCTGGCCGACCAGCGGGCCCAGCTCGTCGCTGTCCTCGGGCGCGGGGCCGCCGCTGAGGATGTTCTCCGTGCAGGTGACCATGGCGGTGTCGCCGACCACGCTGATCCGGACATCCGTCAGGAAGAACTGGATGTACTCGGTGTTCGCCATGATCAGGGCGTACGAGCGCAGCACCTCGCCGCGGCCCGTGAGCACCGGCCAGCCCGGGTGCACGCAGTGGATCGAGGTGTCCTCGGCGTCGTCCGGGTCGGCGTCCTCGGCGTAGCTGACGTCCTCGGGTGCCAGCCAGAGCGAGGTCAGCTCCTCGAAGTCGCCGCGCTCCTGAGCCTCGTAGAAGGAGCGGTTGGCCGTGTCGACGGCCTGGGTGTCGGTGCCGGTCACTGGGCTCCCTCGACCGCGCGGGCCACGCGGACGGCGTCGGCGGTGGCCCGGACCTCGTGGACGCGCACGGCCCAGGCGCCGGCCTGGGCGGCCAGCGCGGAGACGGCGGCGGTGGCGGCGTCGCGCTCGCGCGCGGGCGGCGGGGCGCCCTGCTCGTCGGCCAGTACGCGGCCGAGGAACCGCTTGCGGGAGGCCGCGACCAGCACCGGGTGGCCGAGCGCGCGGACCGCGTCGAGGTGGGCGAGGAGGGCGAGGTCGTGCTCGGCCTCCTTGGAGAAGCCGAGGCCGGGGTCGACGACGATGTGCTCGGGGGCGATGCCGCCCTCGATGATGGCCTGCACGCGCGCGTGCAGCTCGTCGACGACCTCGGGGACGACGTCGTCGTACGTGCCCCGGACGGTGGCTCCTTCGAGGAAGCCGCGCCAGTGCATGACGACGAAGGGGGCGCCTGCGGCGGCGACGACCGGGACCATGGCGGGGTCGGCGAGGCCGCCGCTCACGTCGTTGACCAGGGCGGCGCCCGCGGCCAGGGACTGCTCGGCCACGCTGGCGCGCATGGTGTCGACGGAGATCGTGACGCCCTCGGCGGCCAGGCCCCGCACGACGGGGATGACGCGCTTGAGCTCCTCGTCCTCGTCGACCCGGGCGGCGCCGGGGCGGGTGGACTCGCCGCCCACGTCCACCAGGTCGGCGCCCTCGGCGACCAGGTCGAGGCCGTGTTTGATCGCGGCGGTGGTGTCGAACCAGTGGCCGCCGTCCGAGAACGAGTCCGGGGTCACATTGACGACTCCCATGACCGCGCAGCGGTCCCATACGGGGAGATTGGCTACGTGGCCTCGGCGGACCTGCGACGTGCTCATGCTTCCAGCCTAGAGCCGGATGGGGAGTGCCCCGCCCCGGTGGGCCCGCGGGGACGTCAGGCGGCGTGGGCCTCCTCCTCCCGGCGGGTGTGGGCGCACGGGCGCGGCTGCGGTGCCCGGCGCCGCAGCACCCCCGGCATGCGCAGGTGCACGAACCCCTCCGCGCGCATGGCGGCCCAGCCGATCCGGGGGAGGTCCTTCGAGGAGCGGTAGACGACGAAGCGGGGCTCCCAGCGGGGGCGGAACTTCGCGTTGAACCGGTACAGCGACTCGATCTGGAACCAGCGCGACAGGAAGACCAGCAGGCCGCGCCAGGCGCGCAGGACGGGTCCTGCGCCGATCTTCTCGCCCCGCGCGAGTGCCGAGCGGAACATCGCGAAGTTGAGCGAGACATGGCTGATCCCCAGCGTCGGGGCGGCCTGGAGGGCGGCCACGATCAGCAGCTCGTTCATCCCCGGGTCGGCGGTGCGGTCGCGGCGCATCAGGTCGAGGGAGACGCCGGTGTCGCCCCAGGGCACGAAGTGCAGCACCGCCTTGAGGTCGCCGTACGGGCCGGGGGCGCCCGATGAAGCGGGGTCGCTCTTGTGGGCCGTGGCGATCAGACAGTCCCCGTCGGCCGCGTCGCCGATGCGGCCCAGCGCCATGGAGAAGCCGCGCTCGGTGTCGGTGCCGCGCCAGTCGTCGGCGGCGCGGCGGACCCGGTCCAGCTCGCCGGGGCCGAGGTCATGGATGCGCCGGACCCGGGTCTCGTAGCCGGCGCGCTCGATCCGCTTGACCATCTGGCGCACGTTGCGCATCGCGCGGCCGGTCAGGGCGAAATCCGCGACGTCCACCACCGCCTCGTCGCCCAGCTCCAGCGCGTCCAGGCCGGTCTCGCGGGTCCACACCTCGCCGCCCGTCTCGGAGCAGCCCATGACGGCCGGGGTCCAGGAGTGGGCCCGCGCCTCGTCCATGAACCGCTCGATGGCGCCCGGCCACGCCTCCACGTCGCCGATGGGGTCGCCGCTGGCGAGCATTACGCCGGAGACCACGCGGTAGCAGACCGCCGCCTTGCCGCTGGGCGAGAACACCACGCCCTTGTCGCGGCGGAGCGCGAAGTGGCCGAGTGAGTCACGGGCGCCGTGCCGGTCCAGCAGGGCCCGCAGTCTGCTCTCGTCGTCCTGGGCGAGGCGGGCCGCCGGGTGCTCGGGCCGGAAGGCGAAGTAGACCGTGGTGAGCGCGGTGACCATGCCGAGGGCGCCGAGCGAGACGGCGACCGTGCGGGAGGTACTACCTGTGTAGTCGAGCGGCCCGTCGAGGCCGAACAGGCCGTACAGGACGTGCTGCAGACGGTCCGCCAGGCTCGGGTCGCCGACCAGGCGGCGCGGGTGGGTGCTGACGATGAGCAGCCCGATCAGGATCGAACCGGCTCCCATGACCACGAAGTTGGCCAGCGCCCGCCAGCGGCTGCGCGGGTCGGGCAGCGCGTCGAACTGCGCGCGGTGCTTGGCGAGGAGCCACAGCAGCAGGAGCGGGATGACGACGCCCGCGAAGGAGTGCCGGTACGCGAACTGCGCGCACGCGCCGATCGGCAGCAGCACCACGGCGGCCCGCCAGGCCCGCCGCTTGCGGCGCCGCAGGCCGTGCGCGAGCAGCAGCAACAGGACGCCGCTGCTGAGCGCGAAGGCGGCGGCGAACGGGCCGAGGGTGCCGGGCAGCACCTCCGCCAGGGTGTGCATCCGGCTGTGCCGGAAGCGCGGGAAGGCGCCGGCCGCTATGTCCAGGAGGCCGACGAGGAGGCAGGCACGGGCGATCACAGTCGGTACGGCCTCCGGGCGCGGGCCGCGCGCAGCGCGCCTCATCCGGCGTGCAACCCCCTGGGAGTTTTCCGCATCTATCCTGGCGAACATCGCATTCCCGTGGTTCTGCGAGAAACGTGAACGCGGTGCCATGTCCGGCATCCCGCGACTTGCGCCCTCTAGGACGGGGTGAGCGGGAATCGGGTTCACTCCCGGACCGAAAAGACCCCGCGTCTTTCGGCCGACGGCGTCAACTCATCCATGGGAAAGGTCCGATGGGGCTCACGAGCCATGAAGTCCTCGCGTCGGCGGTCCTGCTCGCCGTGGTGCTGTTCGCGGGCACGGTGCTGTTCTGGCCGCGTCTGGCGCACCGGTCGTGGCGGTCCGTCATGGGGCGCGTCGGACTGCTGTTCGCGACGCAGGTGGCGGTGTTCGCCGCGGTCGGCCTGGCCGTGAACCACGCGTACGGCTTCTACGCGACCTGGGCGGACCTCTTCGGGCAGGAGCAGGGGCAGGGTGTGGTGACCGACCACGACGTGGCCGGGACCAGGGCGCCGGTCCATGTGGTCGGCACCCAGGACGTCGGGGTGTCCGGCGGGGCCCGGCCATCCGTCGGAGGACAGGTGCAGAAGGTCGACATCGTCGGGCGTACGTCCCACATCGCGGCGCCCGCCTACGTCTATCTGCCGCCCGAGTACTTCCGGCCGCGCTACGCGCGCCGTACGTTTCCCGCGTCCGTCGTTCTGACCGGCTATCCCGGTACCGCGGAGGCGCTGATCAGGGGGCTGCGCTATCCGCAGACCGCCCACGCGCTGGCGGCGGCAGGGCGGATGCGGCCGATGATCCTGGTGATGCTGCGGCCCACCGTGGCACCGCCGCGCGACACCGAGTGCGTGGACGTCCCGGGCGGCCCGCGCACGGAGACCTTCTTCGCCACGGACCTGCCGCGGGAGGTGGGGGCGCGCTACAGGACCGCGAGGAAGTGGGGCGTCGTCGGCGACTCCACAGGTGGTTACTGTGCGCTGAAACTGGCCCTGCACCACCCCGGCGTCTTCGGAGCGGCCGCCGGCCTGTCCCCGTACTACCGGGCGGCCCAGGACCCGACGACGGGCGACCTCTTCCACGGGAACGCCCGCTCGCGCGAGCGGGCCGATCTGGACCGCTACCTGAACGACATGCCGCCGCCCGCGACCTCGCTCCTGGTGACCAGCAGCAGGCAGGGCGAGCACAACTACAGGGCGACTCTCGACTTCATCCGGCGGGTGAAGGCGCCCACGCGCGTGTCGTCTATCGTCCTCGACAGCGGTGGGCACAACTTCAACACCTGGCGGCGGGAGATCCCGGCGACCCTGGAGTGGCTGAGCCGACGCCTCTAGATCCTCGGTCCCTACGGCTACTTGAGGAGCGGCGCGACCGTCTCCAGTTCGACCTCCGCGCGCGGGATGGCCCGCGCGTCCGCGGCGGTGGAGCGGCGCAGGGCCTCGTGCAGCCGGGCCGGGGTGAGCACGCCGAGGAAGCGGCCCTGGCTGTCCTCGTCGATGACCGCGATCCAGCCCGCGTCGTGCTGGAGCATCGTGGCGAACGCCTGCTTGAGCGAGGCGCCGACCGGCAGCCAGGCCTCCATGCGGCGGGCCCGGTCGCGGACCGTGGCGCCCTTTCCGGTGCCCTCGCGCGCGTGCTCGGCGGAGAGCCAGCCGTGCAGGTTGTTGTCGTCGTCGAGCACGACGGCCCAGCGTGCGTCGAGCTCCCTGGGCAGCGGGTCGTCGAGGTGGACCACGGGGGGCTGCTCCAGGTCGCCCTCCTCGATGGGGGTGACGGAGAGCCGCTTCAGGCCGCGGTCGGCGCCGACGAAATCGGCCACATAGGGGGTCGCGGGGGTGCCGAGGACGGCCGGCGGGGTGTCGTACTGCTCGATGCGGCCCTGTCCGTAGACGGCGATGCGGTCGCCGAGCCGGACGGCCTCCTCGATGTCGTGCGTGACGAACAGGACGGTCTTGTTCAGCGTCTGCTGGAGGCGCAGGAACTCGGTCTGGAGATGGTCGCGGACCACCGGGTCGACCGCGCCGAACGGCTCGTCCATCAGCAGCACCGGCGGGTCCGCGGCGAGCGCCCGGGCCACGCCCACCCGCTGGCGCTGTCCGCCGGAGAGCTGCTCGGGGTAGCGGTCGCCGAAGACCTTCGGGTCCAGGCCCACCAGGTCGAGGAGTTCGGCGGCGCGCTCGCGGGCCTTGGCACGCTTGACGCCGAGGAGGTGCGGCACGGTCGCCGTGTTGTCGAGGACGGTCTTGTGCGGGAAGAGGCCGACCTGCTGGATGACGTATCCGATGCGGCGGCGCAACTGCACCGGGTCGATACCGGATATGTCGTCCCCGTCGAGGAATATCCGGCCCTCGGTGGGTTCGATGAGCCGGTTCACCATCTTCATCGTCGTGGTCTTGCCGCAGCCCGACGGGCCGACGAGCGTGACCAGTTCGCCCTCCTTCACCTCGAAGGACAGGTCGTCGACGGCAGTGGTGCCGTCCGCGTACCGCTTGCTGACGTGCTCGAACCGGATCATGGGAAGCCATTCTGCCGGGGTCTGGTCGGGTACGGGCCGCCGCGTTCACGGCAGTTGTGTGAAGGCAGTGTTGCGGGCGGGGGTCGGGTCTCGGCCATTGTCAGTCGTGCCCGCTAGGGTCGTCGACAGTCGAAAACGTGCGTGCGCGGGTACGGATACCTGACATACGTTCGGTGAAACGGGGGAGGGGGGCGGGGTGAGCGAGCAGAACTGCCTGGTGACCAATGACTGGGTGTGCGGGGAGTATCTGCGCACCCGCGGTCAGGAGTTGACCGACGCGACCGTGCAGCACCTGGGCATCACCGTCGCCGCGGTGCTGATCGGCGTCCTGATCTCCTTCCCGCTCGCGCTGCTCGCGCGGCGCAGAAAAGCGTTCGCCGGACCGGTGCTCGGCCTGACCACGATCTTCTACTCGGTCCCGTCACTGGCGATGTTCTCGCTGCTGCTGCCCCTGTTCGGGCTCTCGGCCTCGCTGGTGGTCACGGGACTCGTGCTCTATTCGCTGACGATCCTCGTGCGCAACATCCTGGCGGGCCTCCAGGCCGTGCCGGAGGAGGCCAGAGAGGCCGCGCGCGGGATGGGGTACGGGCCGCTGCGGCTGCTGTGGGAGGTCGAACTGCCGCTGGCGCTCCCGGCGATGCTGGCCGGCGTGCGCATCGCCACGGTCTCCACGGTGGCGCTCACCACGGTCGGCGCGATCGTGGACTACGGCGGTCTCGGCACCCTGATCCTCGACGGCCTGCACAGCGACTTCAAGGCGCAGGTGCTCACCGCCTCCGTGCTGTGCGTGCTGCTCGCGATCCTCGCCGACCTGCTGCTGCTCGGCGTCCAGCGGTGGCTGACGCCGTGGACGCGCGCGACGGCCGTACGGGGCGGCCGCGGCCCCCACAGACGCAAGACCGTCACCGCGGTGGAGCCCGACATGCCGGAGAAGGTCGCATGAACGCGATATCGGGGGCCTACGACTGGCTGACCACGGGGGCCAACTGGCAGGGCGAGAAGGGGGTGTGGCACCGCCTCTCCGAGCATCTGTACTTCAGCGGGGTCGCCCTCGCCGTCGCCTGCCTGATCGCGCTGCCGCTGGCCCTGTGGCTCGGCCACATCGGCAAGGGCGGCGCCCTGGCGGTCAACATCTCGAACGTGGGGCGTGCGGTGCCCACCCTGGCCGTCCTGGTGCTGCTCACGCTCACCCCGCTCGGCCGCCACGGCGATCTGCCCACGCTGATCGCGCTGGTCCTCTTCGCGATACCGCCCCTGTTGACGAACGCGTACGTGGGCATGCGCGAGGTCGACCGCGCGGTGGTGGAGGCCGCGCGCGGTATGGGGATGAGCGGCCGCCAGGTGTTCGCGCGGGTCGAACTGCCGCTGGCGTACCCCCTGGTGATGACCGGGCTCAGGTCGGCCGCGGTGCAGGTGATCGCGACGGCGACGCTGGCCGCGATGGCGGGCGAGGGCGGGCTCGGCCGGATCATCACGGCCGGCTTCAGCTTGCAGAACACGCCGCAGGTCGTGGCGGGCGCCGTCCTCGTGGCCGTGCTCGCCCTGGTCGTGGAGGGCGTGTTCGTGGCGGTGGGCCGGTTCCTCGACCCGGCGCGAGGGCGGGCGTGACCCGCGGGTGTGACAAGGGTTCCCGGCGGCACGGCGTGGTGCCGTCCGTCAGCAGTGCGACAGCCAGCCAGCAGGGCGACAGCAGTGCCAGCAGTGCTACCAGTGCTACCAGTGCTACCAGTGCAACGAGGAGAGCGATGAACAGCAGGACGCACGGCAGGACGCGTCGCATGGCCCTGGCGGTCGTGGCGGCGGGAGCCCTGACCGCGGGTCTCACCGCGTGCGGCGGTGACAGCCTGGAGGGCGACAAGGGCGGTTCGGCGAGCGCGGGCGACGGCAAGAAGGGCAAGATCGTCATCGGCGCCGCCAGTTTCACCGAGGCCAAGGTGATGGGCGAGCTGTACCGGCAGATATTGGACGACGCCGGGTACGACGCGTCGGTCAAGACGGTGGAGAACCGCGAGATCTACGAACCGCAGCTCGCGAAGGGCGCCATCGACGTGGTGCCCGAATACGCGGCGACGCTCGCCGAATTCCTCAACCTGAAGAAGAACGGCTCGGACGCGAAGACCGTCGCGTCCAGTGATGTCGACGCGACGATGACCGCGCTGCGTGGACTCGCCGAGCCGGAGGGCCTGAAGGTTCTGGACGCCGGAGAGGCCGTGGACCAGAACGCGTTCGCGGTGACCGAGGCGTACGCGAAGAAGCACAATCTGAAGACCCTTTCCGATCTCGGCAAGTCCGGCGAGAAGGTCAAGATCGCGGCCGGTGACGAATGCGAGACCCGGCCGTTCTGCGCCCCGGGTCTGAAGAAGACGTACGGAATCGACGTCACCGGCATCGACCCGAAGGGCGTCGGCACCACCCAGTCCAAGCAGGCGGTGAAGAACGGGCAGGACCAGCTCGTTCTGACGACCACGACCGACGCGACGCTGAAGAACTTCGGACTCGTTCTCTTGGAGGACGACAAGAAGCTGCAGAATGCGGACAACATCGTTCCGGTCGTGAACGCGAAGGACGCGGGAGACAAGGCGATAGCCGATGCCCTCGGCAAGCTGACCAAGGTCCTCACCACCGACGACCTGGTGGAGTTGAACCGCAAGGTCGACGCCGAGCGGCAGAAGGAAGCCGATGTCGCGAAGGACTATCTGGAGGCCAAGGGCCTCGTCAAGAAATGATCTTGATCGCCAAGTGAGTCGTTTCTGGCGTGAGTTCGGTGGTTTCTGCGTCGCCTGCGCCCGGATTTTGCCGGGCGGGGCTTCGCGATTCGCCTACGCGCGGTAAGTTTCTGGCCATGCCACGTGGACGCCACCGCCATTCCCCACCCCTGCACCGCCTGTTGCCGCCTTCGGTGATCGCCGGTGCGCCTCTCGTGTGCGCGGGCGGCGCCTGGCTGTCCGGCGATCCGCTCGTGCTGCGCGGCATCACCGCCGCCGCGGCCGCGGCGGCCGTCGTCGGTGCCGTCGTGATGCGCCGCTGGGACCGGCTCGCGGGCAAGCAGGTCGCCGATCTGACCCGGGGCGCCGCGAGCGAGCGCTGGCGGCACGAGGAGGCCGTGGCGGAGCTGGAGGGGGATCTGGAGGAGTCGCGCGAGCTGCGCACCCGTCTGGAGGGCAAGCTCCGCTCCAAGCGTTCCGAGCTGGCGGGGCTGCGCAATGAGCACGCCGCGCTGCTGCGCCGGTACGCCACCGCGGAGACGGAGCGGGCCAGCGCCCTGGAGGGCCGGCGCCGGCTCGCCATCGAGGCGTCGGCGCCCGCGAAGGCGCTGCCCCCGGCCCGGTCCGCCGAGCCGGTGGCGAAGGCTCCGGCTCGGGCCCCGATCCAGGTCACCCCGTCGCTGTACCTGCGGGCGAACGCGGCGCTCGACCGGCTGGCCCGGCCCGCCGCGCCCGCCCCCGTCGCGGAGGAGACCGATTCCCGGGGGAAGCCCCGGGCGGCGTCCGGTCACTTCACGGTGCCGGCCGCCGCGGCCGTGGTGCCCCCGGCGGCACCGGCCCGCAGGTCCCTCGTGGGCGGCTTCGACTTCTTCGGCACCGGGGACTCCGCGGTGGCGCACGACGAGGACCTGGCCGACGTCGTCGGGGAAGAGGCGCTCGCCGAGCAGAAGAAGCAGAAGGCCGAGCGGGGAAAGGCAGCCGCCGCGGAGAAGCCCGGGACGGCGGACCCCGAGACGCACAAGGCCGAGACCGAGACCACCGACGAGGCTGACAAGGCCGATACGACCGACAAGGCCGACAAGGAAGTCATCGACCTGACGGCTCATGACGAGACCGAGCAGATCGACATGGGCGAGCTGAGGTCGGCTCTGCGCGCGTGAAACACGTGGTGACGAGGGCGCTCCGCCGGTGGCGGGGCGCCTTTCTCGTGCGCTCAGCCGTTGTGCGCCCGGCTGTAGTTCGCCCCGCCTTCGTGCGTCGGCCGCCCAGCCGCAGCACGTCCAGCCGCAAAACGCCCCGCCGCTTACGCTCCCTAAGGCGCCGACGACCCGCTCATCCACCGGTCGGGCCGCGCTCCCTTGCGTCCGGTCCGCGAGCGGTCCGCCTGCGCCCGCAGCAGTTCCGCCGCCTCCTGGGCGTCCCGCAGGCGCGCCGTGACCGTCTTGTCGGCGCCCGTGTCCAGGTGGAGTCCCGCGAGGCGCCAGCAGCGCTCCCAGGGGCCCTGGGTGAGGCGCACGCTCTGCACCTTGGCGTGCGGGACGAGCGAGATCCGGCGCTGGAGCAGCCCCTCCCGGGCGGCGAACACGGTCTCCGTGACGGACACCCCGTACGCCCGCCACCACACCGGTACGCACCAGTGCCCGCGCCGCGGCGCCCCCGTGAAGTCGCCCGGCTTGGGCACCTCGACGCCCGGCAGGATGCGCGCGATGACGTCCTCGGCCTGCTCGCGCGGGGCGACGGGAACCAGGACCGAATTGGACGACCCCGCCACATGCAGCTCGACCCGGACCCAGTCGCGCCGCCGCCACAGCAGCGGCTGCACGATCCGCACGGTCTGCACCCGGCCGGGCGGCACCGTCTCGTGCACCCGGTCGAGCAGCCCGTGGTCGATGCGCAGCCCGTCCGGGGACTCGCCGACCGTCCAGTCGTACTCCTTGATGAAGCGGCCCGCGCTGTTGGTGAACGCCCCGCCGGCCAGCGGCACGGCGACCGCGATCACTGTCCACAGGTTGTGGGTGGCGAACCACAGGAACGTCGGTACGGCGGCCGCCGCGAGCAGCATCGCCCACGGGGTGCCCGTCAGCAGCAGCGCCACGGCGAGCATGCTCGGGGGCGTGCGCAGGATCTGCCGCGCCGGTGCCTCGCCCACCTCGTGGGCCGACTCCGGGGCGAAACCGGCCGCACGCGCGAGCAGTTCGGCCCGCAGATCGCGGGCCTCCTTCTCTCCCAGGTAGGCGAGCTCGTCCTTCTTGTCGGTGCCGACGACGTCGAGCTTCAGCTTGGCCACGCCGACGAAGCGGGCCAGGAGCGGCTGGGTGACGTCGACGGCCTGAAGGCGGTCGAGCCGGATGTGGGCGGTGCGGCGGAACAGCAGGCCCGTACGGATGCGCAGTTCGGTGTCCGTCACCCCGAAGTGCGTGAACCACCAGGTGAGGAACCCGTACAGGGCGGCCGCCGGCACCAGGACGCCGAGGCCGATCGCCAGGGTCGCGGCGGTGAGCTGGGCGAGCTGGCGCTGCGCCTGGTCCATGTCGTGGACGGCCCAGCCGAGCAGAACGGCTATCGGCGCCCAGGCGCGGCGCAGCGGTGTGACGGGGTGCAGGCGCCGCTCCCGTACGCTCTGGGGCTGCTCGTGGCCCGTGACGTCCTCGGGGGCGTGGGCGGCCGTCACAGGCCCGCCGATCGGGCTTCGCCGAGCTCGGTGAGGCGGTCGCGCAGCCGTTCCGCCTCGGCCGGGACGAGTCCGGGGATCGTCGCGTCGGTGGCGGCGGCCGCGGTGTGCAGTTGCAGGCTGGCCAGGCCGAACTTCCGCTCCAGGGGGCCCGAGGTCACCTCGACGAGCTGCATCCGCCCGTACGGCACGATCGTTTCCTCACGCCACAGCACCCCGCGGCTGATCAGCAGGTCGTCGGCGCGCTCGGCGTACCGCCACGAGCGCCAGTTGCGGCCGAGCATCGGCCAGCCCCACGCCAGCACCGCCAGCGGCAGCAGCGCGAACGCCGCCCACGGCGCTCCCGCGACGATCGTGAGCAGCACCGCGACCCCGACGGCGATCGGCACCATCCAGAGCACGAGCAGCAGCCGGCGCAGTCTCAGCAGCCCGGACGGCAGCCCGGTCCAGTCCGGTCCTGCCCCGCCGCTCTCCCCGGTGCCGCCCTCCTGGTCCTTGATCCCCGTCGGCCCCATCGGCCCCACCGCCCCCGTCGCCCCTGTCTCCATGGATTCACCCTACGTAGGAGAGACTGTCCGCATGACGCCCACGACTCAGGCCACGGTCGGCATCGGTGGTGCCGCGGAGAGCACCGACATGGTGCTCAACATCGGTCCGCAGCATCCCTCCACCCATGGTGTGCTGCGCCTGCGTCTCGTGCTCGACGGCGAGCGGATCCAGCACGCGGAGCCGGTGATCGGCTACATGCACCGCGGTGCCGAGAAGCTGTTCGAGGCGCGGGACTACCGGCAGATCGTGATGCTCGCCAACCGCCACGACTGGCTGTCCGCGTTCTCGAACGAGCTGGGTGTCGTGCTCGCCGTCGAGCGGATGCTGGGCATGGAGGTCCCCGAGCGCGCCGTCTGGCTGCGGACCCTGCTCGCCGAGCTGAACCGTGTGCTGAACCATCTGATGTTTCTGGGTTCGTACCCACTCGAACTGGGCGGAATCACTCCGGTCTTCCACGCCTTCCGCGAACGCGAGGAACTCCAGGCCGTCATGGAGGAGATCTCCGGCGGGCGCATGCACTACATGTTCAACCGGGTCGGCGGCCTGAAGGAGGACCTGCCGCTCGGCTGGACCACGCGCGCGCGGGACGCCGTCGCGTCCGTCCGCTCCCGGATGGACGTCTACGACCGCCTCGTCCTCGGCAACGAGATCTTCCGGGGCCGCACGCGCGGGGTGGGCGTCCTGTCCGCGCAGGCCGCGCACTCCTACGGGGTCTCGGGGCCGATCGCCCGCGCCTCCGGCGTCGACTTCGACCTGCGCCGCGACGAGCCGTACCTCGCCTACGGAGAGCTTCAGGACACCCTGAAGGTCGTCACGCGGCAGGAGGGCGACTGCCTGGCCCGCTTCGAGTGCCTGCTCGAACAGACCCACAACGCGCTCGACCTCGCCGACGCCTGCCTCGACCGCGTCGCGGACCTCCCGCAGGGGCCGGTCAATCAGCGCCTGCCGAAGGTCCTCAAGGCGCCCGAGGGCCACACGTACGCCTGGACGGAGAATCCGCTCGGCATCAACGGCTACTACCTCGTCTCCAAGGGCGAGAAGACCCCGTACCGCCTCAAGCTGCGCTCCGCGTCGTACAACAACATCCAGGCGCTCACCGAACTGCTGCCGGGCACGCTCGTCGCCGACATGGTGGCGATCCTCGGGTCACTGTTCTTCGTGGTCGGCGACATCGACAAGTAGGCCCTCCAGAGGCAGCTCCACCGGTTCGACGAGCCACCCGAAGTCGCCGAGCCCGCCCCGGGCCGTCAGCTCCGCCGCCTCACCCGCGCGCGCGAGCGCCCGTACGTACGCGGCCGGGTCCCGGGACGCGAGGGACAGCGGCGGGCGGTCCGCGCCGACGCCGAGCGCGCGCAGCGCGGCGCGCTGGCCGAGCAGCCGGGCCGCGGGTCCGGTCGCGCAGGCGTCGAGCGCCACATGGGCCGTGATGTCGCGGGACCCGTCGGGCACCGGCGGCACCTCGCGTCCCTCCTTGAAGCCCGTCAGCGTGCCGAACGGCGGACGCGCCCCGCGCGCGTGGGTGTAGTCCACGGCGACCGCGAGACCGCGCTCCACCGTGCCCACGGCCGCCGCCCACGCCGTGTCCCGGTCCAGCCCGATCTCGGCGCGCAGCCCCGGCTCGGACGGCAGCGGCCACCAGGTGTCGAGCCAGCGCCGTTCCGCGTCGCCGAGCGGTGCGGGGGAGAGGGACTCCGTGCCGTCCTGCCGTACGAGGACGAGCCGGGCGGTGCCGTCCTCGTCGGTCTCCACGACCTCGACCGGGACGTTGTCGAGCCACTCGTTCGCGAACAGCAGGCCGGTGATCCCGGCGGGCGGCTCGGACCGCCACTCGATCCGGTGATCGAGGTCCGCGGGACGCCCGGCGATCTCCACCGCGCAGGCGTGCACGCGTGCGTGCACGCTCTCCGGCAGCTGCTCCAGGACCTCCGACACCAGCTCGCCGCGCCCCGCCGCCATGTCGACGAACGTCAGCCTCTCCGGCCTGCCGAGCGCCGTGTCCACCCGGCACAGCAGCTCGGCGACGGCCCCGGCGAACAGCGGGGACGCATGGACCGACGTGCGGAAATGACCGGCGGGGCCCTCGGGCCCGCGATAGAAGCCGGCCGGCCCGTACAGGGCCCGCTCGGTCGCCGCGCGCCAGCCGTGCGCGCCGCCGTCTCGTCCGTCCCCGGTCACGTTCTCCACGACTGAAGGCTATGCGCGCCGGGCGCGTGCGCCTCCACCTTGCGGAGTACGCGCGCCGGGTGCGGATCGGTCCTCCGGTTGACCCCCGCGGGCCGCACGGCTACCTACTCTGGGTTACGTGCAGCGCGTCTATGACTTCCTCCGCAGACACCCGACCTGGGTCGACGGCTTCTGGGCCGTGATCCTGTTCGGGATGTCGGTGGTGACCGTCTCCAGCGGCAACGGGGACCTGCACCGCGGCAACCAGGTGGCGGGCATCGTCTGCGCCGTCCTGCTGAGCGTCGTGGTCACGCTGCGCCGCCGGATGCCGGAGCGGATGCTGATCCTCGCGATCGTGACCGGTCTGGCCCAGCTGGTCTTCGACGCGGAGACCAGTCCCGGTGACTTCGCGATGCTGGTGATCGTCTACACCTGCGCGGCGAACGGGGCGCGCTGGTCGTCCCGGCTCGCCCTCGGCGCGGGCCTGTGCGCGGCGCCGCTCGCACAGTTGCGCTGGCCCGAGGAGCAGGCCGGCTCCCTCGGGCAGATCGCCGTCACGATCTTCACGATGGTGCCGTTCGCCCTCGCCTGGGTCCTCGGCGACTCGCTGCGCACCCGCCGCGCCTATCTCGCCGAGCTGGAGGAGCGCGCGGCCCGCCTGGAGAAGGAGCGCGAGGCGCAGTCGAAGGTCGCGGTCGCGGCCGAGCGGGCGCGCATCGCGAGGGAGCTGCACGATGTCGTCGCGCACAACGTGTCGGTGATGGTGGTGCAGGCGGACGGCGCCGCGTACGTCCTGGACACCGCGCCCGACCAGGCGAAGAAGGCGCTGGAGACGATCTCGGGGACGGGCCGGCAGGCGCTCGCCGAGATGCGCAGGCTGCTCGGCGTCCTGCGGACCGGCGAGCGCGAGAAGGGCGAGGAGTACGTGCCGCAGCCCGACGTCGAGCAGATCGAGGACCTGGTGAGCGAGGTGCGTACGGCGGGACTGCCCGTCGACTTCAAGGTCGAGGGCACCCCGCGCCCGCTGCCGAGCGGCGTCGAGCTGACCGCGTACCGCATCGTCCAGGAAGCCCTCACCAACACCCGCAAGCACGGCGGCCCCAACGCGGGGGCGAGCGTCCGCCTGGTCTACTTCGACGACGGCCTCGGGCTGCTCGTCGAGGACGACGGCAAGGGCGCCCCGCACGAGCTGTACGAGGACGGGGGCGCCGACGGCCGCGGCCACGGGCTCATCGGGATGCGGGAGCGCGTCGGTATGGTCGGCGGCACCCTGGACGCGGGCCCGCGCCCCGGCGGTGGCTTCCGCATCAGCGTCCTGCTGCCCCTCAAGCCCGCCCATTGACACGTACCAGCGAAGGAACGGGATCGATGTCGATCAAGGTCATGCTCGTCGACGACCAGGTGCTGCTGCGCACCGGCTTCCGGATGGTGCTCGCCGCCCAGCCGGACATGGAGGTCGTGGCGGAGGCGGGCGACGGTGTCGAGGCACTGGAAGTACTGCGGGCCACGGCCGTGGACGTGGTCCTCATGGACGTACGCATGCCGAAGCTCGACGGAGTCGAGACGACGCGGCGCATCTGCCAGGACCCGAACCCGCCGAAGGTCCTCATCCTGACCACGTTCGACCTGGACGAGTACGCGTTCTCCGGGCTCAAGGCGGGTGCCTCGGGCTTCATGCTCAAGGACGTGCCGCCCGGCGAACTGCTCACCGCCATCCGCGCCGTGCACAGCGGCGACGCGGTGGTCGCCCCGTCCACCACCCGGCGGCTGCTCGACCGGTTCGCGCCGATGCTGCCCAGCAGCGCCAAGGAGCCGCAGCACGAGCAGCTGGCGCGGCTCACCGAGCGCGAGCGCGAGGTCATGATCCTGGTCGCCCAGGGCCTGTCGAACGGCGAGATCGCGGCCCATCTGGTGCTGTCCGAGGCCACGGTGAAGACGCACGTGGGCCGCATCCTGACCAAGCTCGGCCTGCGCGACCGCGTCCAGGTCGTCGTCCTCGCCTACGAGACGGGACTCGTCAGAGCGGGCGGCGGAGCCTGAGGGGCCGGCTCAGCGCAGCACCCCTTCGATGAAGTCCCCGCCGAGGCGTGACACCACGCTCAGGTCCAACTGGTGCTGCACGTAACGGCCCTGGCGGCGGGTGGTGATCAGGCCCGCCTTCTTCAGCACCGACAGATGCCGGGAGATCTCCGGGGCGGTCATGCCGTGCGAGTCGGCCAGCTCGCCCGTCGTGTACGAGCCGCGCGCCAGGTGGCGGCAGAGCCGCATGCGGACCGGGTGGGCGAGGGCCGACATGCGCAGGGTCAGCTGCTCCACCGAGGTCGGCACGGTGAGGCCGGGGGAGGAGATCGGGTACGTGATCAGCGGCTGCCAGCCCTTGCGGTGCAGCACCCACAGGTGCGGCCACCCCAGGCTGGTCGGGATCAGGACCAGGCTGCCGGAGCCCGTCTTCGTCTGCCCCACGGAGATCTTGTCGACGACGACGGCCCGCCCCGGCTCGTCCAGCGAGACCGACCCCGAGACCGCGGAGAGCGCGTCCGCGACGCCCTTGCGGCGCAGCAGCTCCGTCTTGTGCCGCGCGTCGGCCGCCAACTGGTGATGCACGCGCCCCCACACGTCGGAGAAGAACGCCTCGTCGCAGTCCTGCATCAGCTCCCGGAACCAGGCCCTGATGACGGGCGGATCCTCCAGCAGGCGCTGGGTGAAGCGCACTTGGTGGGTGCCGCGGGCCGCCGCCAGCTCCAGTGCGCGCTCCCGCGCACGCGGGTCGTCGAGCCGGGAGACGTCCCGCGCCGCGTACTCCGACTGGCAGGTGAACTCCAGGGCGGCGTCCACGAACTGCTCGTCGGAGAGCTTGTCCAGCAGGTCCAGCTCCTCGGTGAGCGTGGCGCCGGGCAGGGTGTGCCGGCCCGGTATCCCGGCGGAGGGGGTGAAGACGTCCGAGAACGTCGTCCGCCACAGGAAGTCCGCCTCGCACATCCGGTCCGCGAGACACGGGTCGAGGCGTGCGGTCACGCTCGTCGTCCACCCCTGGAGCCCCGGGTGGTGCGCGGGCTCGGCCAGCGCGTGCAGCGCCGCGCCCATCTCGGCCAGGGGGGAGGGCGCGAAGTGGATCCGCTCGGCCGTCAGGCCGGTGATGTCGATGCGCACGCTCATGACCCCATGGTGCACGCCGCCACCGACAGCCGGGTCCTCGATTGACGGCTCTCGTCAATCGACGTGACCGGGCCGCGACGGAGGGCGCAGTCTCGTGGTCATCGGCCCCCAAGCCTGACAAAGAGCATTTTTCGGGGCGCAGAGTGACAATCGAGATGATGAGCGAGGTGGTCGTCATGACCGTCACCCAGCAGTACGCGCTGGACGTCTACCGGGCCGCACAGCGCGGCGAGGCCGCCCCGCCGGCCCCGCTCCTGAACGAGGCGGCAGCGGTGCGCGATCTGCGCGACTACCGCCGCTTCCGGGCGGTCCTGGCGGAGCGCCCGGCGGGCGGCCGGATCCGCGCCGCGCTGGCCCGGCGCCTGTCCGGGCACCGGGGCCGGCGCGGTCACGCCGCCGGGTGCTGAGTCCGGCTCACGGCAGACGCCGTACGAAGTCCGCGACGGCCGCGCGGACGTCGTCGGCGCTCCACTCCAGGCCCGGCGCGGCGACCGTGACCTCGGTGACGGAGAGCCCCGGCGCCCCGCTCACCGGCCACCAGCGCCCGAACAGCGCCGTCTTCGTCTCCTCCGCCTGGGACACCGCCGCCTCCGTGAGCACGTCGGTGTCGTAGGGCAGCAGCACCCGGAACGCGTGCGTGTGCGGCTCCTCGGGGTGCACCCGGGCCCAGGCGAGGCCCGCCTCGGCGAAGCCCTCCCGCAGCGCCCGCGCCACCACGCGCGCGTGCGCCACGTACTCCGGCAGCCGCGGCAGCTCCCGCTCCAGGCCGACCAGCGCCGCGATCGCCTGCGGGAACTGGTGGAAGACCTGGCCGCCGTAGCGGTGCCGCCAGGCCCTGGCCTCGTCGATGAACGACCGCGGGCCCGCGAGCGCGGCGCCGCTGAGGCCGCCGAGCGACTTGTAGAACGACACGTAGACGCTGTCCGCGAGGTCGGCGATCTCGTCCAGCGGGCGTCCGAAGTGCGTCGTGCACTCCCACAGCCGCGCCCCGTCGAAGTGCACCACCGCGTCCCGCGCGCGTGCCTCCTCGCAGACCTCCTGGAGCTCCTCCCACGTGGGCAGCACGAAACCGGCGTCCCTGAGCGGCAGTTCCACCATCAACGTGCCGAACGGCTCGTCCATGCCGTGCACCTCGTCCGCCGTGAACTGCCGCGCGGCGGTCGTCGGGTGCACCGCGCGCAGGCCGGACACCGTGGACAGCGCCTCCCGCTCGTGGACCTCCGGGTGGGCCAGCGGGTGCAGGGCCACCGTGGAGTTGCCGGTACGGCCCGCCCAGCAGCGCAGCGCGACCTGCTGCGCCATGGTGCCGGTGGGGAAGAACGCGGCGGCCTCCTTGCCGAGCAGCCCGGCGACCCTCTCCTCCAGATCGGCGACGACCCCGTCCCCGTACAGGTCGACGGTGCCGGAAAGGTCGGCCACCGTGCCCGCCGCGTCGGTCAGGCGCGCCCAGTGCTCGCCCATGGTGGCCGTGTGCGGGCCGCGCGCCAGGACGCGCGTCGCGCCCCGGAAAGCGGCGATGCGCCGTGCTGTCTGTTGCTTCTCGTCAGGGACGTCCATGCGCCGCATCATGTCGCACACGCGTACGCGTGCGCTTCCCCACAGCCTGTGGACAGCCGAGGCCCGTCCGGCCAGATAGCGTTAACATGACGAGAAATCGTCCGGTACCCCGAGCGGACTGGAACGGAAGGCCGTCGCCCCGTGACCTCAGCCCCACAGTCACCCCGATCCGAACCCACCGATCCCAAGGACCGGCCCGCCCGCCTCACGGTCGGCGTCGTCGGCGCGGGCCGGGTGGGACCCGCGCTCGCCGCGTCCCTGCAGCTGGCCGGACACCGGCCGGTCGCCGTCTCCGGAGTCTCCGACGCCTCCGTGCGGCGGGCCGCCGCACTGCTCCCCGACGTCCCCCTCGTCCCGCCCGCCGAGGTCCTCGCACGGGCCGAGCTGGTGCTGCTGACCGTGCCCGACGACATCCTGCCCGGACTCGTCGAGGGCTTCGTCGAGACCGGCTCGATCCGGCCGGGCCAGCTCCTCGTGCACACCTCGGGCCGGTACGGCGCCAAGGTCCTCGACCCGGCCCTGCGCGCGGGCGCCCTGCCGCTCGCGCTGCACCCCGCGATGACGTTCACCGGCACCGCCGTCGACGTCCAGCGCCTGGCCGGCTGCTCGTTCGGCGTGACCGCCCCCGAGGAGCTGCGGCTGGCCGCCGAGGCCCTGGTCATCGAGATGGGCGGCGAGCCCGAGTGGATCGCCGAGGAGATGCGCCCGCTCTACCACGCGGCCCTCGCGCTCGGCGCGAACCACCTGGTCACCCTGGTCGCCCAGGCCATGGACCTGCTCCGCGACGCGGGCGTCACCGCCCCCGACCGGATGCTCGGCCCGCTGCTCGGCGCGGCCCTGGACAACGCCCTGCGTTCCGGCGACGCCGCGCTCACCGGCCCGGTCGCGCGCGGCGACGCGGGCACCGTCGCCGCCCATGTCGCGGAGCTGCGCGTGCACGCCCCGCAGGCCGTCGCCGGATACCTCGCGATGGCCCGCGCCACCGCCGACCGCGCCCTCGCCCACGGCCTGCTCAAGCCGGAGCTGGCCGAGGACCTGCTCGACGTGCTGGCCACGGGCGCGGAGGAGACCCGATGAGCGCCAAGATCGTCCACACCGGCGAGGAACTGCGCGCACGCACGCGTACCGGCAAGCGCGTCGTCGTCATGACCATGGGCGCCCTGCACGACGGCCACGCCACCCTCGTCCGCACCGCCCGCGAGCGCGCGGGCACCGACGGCGAAGTGGTCGTCACCGTCTTCGTGAACCCGCTGCAGTTCGGCGCGGGCGAGGACCTCGACCGCTACCCGCGCACCCTCGAAGCCGACGTGAAGATCGCCGGACAGGCGGGCGCCGACCTGGTGTTCGCGCCGTCCGTCGACGAGGTCTACCCCGGCGGACAGCCCCAGGTCCGGATGGCGGCGGGCCCGATGGGCGAGCGCCTCGAAGGCGCCTCGCGCCCCGGCCACTTCGACGGCATGCTCACCGTCGTCGCCAAGCTGCTGCACCTCACGCGCGCGGACGTCGCCCTGTTCGGCCAGAAGGACGCCCAGCAGCTCGCCCTGGTCCGCCGCATGGTCCGCGACCTGAACTTCGACGTCGACATCGAGGCCGTGCCCACGGCCCGCGAGAGCGACGGCCTGGCCCTCTCCTCGCGCAACCGCTATCTGTCGCCGGCCGAGCGCCGCACCGCGCTGGAGCTCTCCCGCGCCCTGTTCGCGGGCCGCGACCGGCACGCCGCCCAGGAGGCCCTGCGCGCGCGTGCCGCCGAGAGCCCCACCCCGCGCGCGCGTGCCCGCGCGCTCGACGCGCTCGGCGAGGCCCGCGCCGCCGCCGACGCGCACGCGGTGGCCTCCCCGGGCGGCCCCGCCGCCGTGCTGGCCGCCGCCCGCCAGGTCCTGGACGAGGCCGCGCGCCTCGGCCCGCCGGTCGAGCTGGACTATCTGGCGCTGGTCGACCCGGCCGACTTCACCGATGTACGGGACGGCTTCGAGGGCGAGGCCGTACTCGCGGTCGCCGCCCGCGTGGGCACGACCCGGCTGATCGACAACCTGCCGCTGACCTTCGGAGGTCACCTGTGACGAGCACAGGCATAGCACTCCACGCCCCCGCCCCCGGCTGGAACCTCGACGCCGACGTGGTCGTCGTCGGCTCCGGCGTCGCGGGCCTGACCGCCGCGCTGCGCTGCGAGGCCGCGGGCCTGCGCACCGTCGTCGTCACCAAGGCCCGCCTCGACGACGGCTCCACGCGCTGGGCGCAGGGCGGCATCGCGGCCGCGCTCGGCGAGGGCGACACCCCCGAGCAGCACCTCGACGACACCCTGGTCGCGGGCGTGGGCCTGTGCGACGAGAACGCCGTGCGCACCCTGGTCACCGAGGGCCCCGACGCCGTACGCCGCCTCATCGCGACCGGCGCCCACTTCGACGAGACCGCGGACGGCGCCCTCGACCTGACCCGCGAGGGCGGCCACCACCGCCGCCGCATCGCCCACGCGGGCGGCGACGCCTCGGGCGCCGAGATCTCCCGGGCCCTGGTCGAGGCGGTCCGCACGCGCGGGCTGCCCACGGTCGAGAACGCCCTGGTGCTCGACCTGCTGACGGACGCCGAGGGCCGCACGGCCGGCGTCTCCCTGCACGTGATGGGCGAGGGCCAGCACGACGGCGTGGGAGCCGTCCTCGCCCCCGCAGTCGTCCTCGCGACCGGCGGCATGGGCCAGGTCTTCTCCGCGACGACGAACCCGCACGTGTCCACCGGCGACGGCGTCGCCCTCGCCCTGCGCGCCGGCGCCGAGGTGAGCGACCTCGAATTCGTCCAGTTCCACCCCACCGTGCTCTTCCTGGGCGCGGACGCCGAGGGCCAGCAGCCGCTCGTCTCCGAAGCCGTCCGCGGCGAGGGCGCCCACCTGGTCGACGCCGACGGCGTGCGCTTCATGGTGGGCCAGCACGAACTCGCCGAGTTGGCGCCCCGCGACATCGTCGCCAAGGGCATCACGCGCCGCATGCAGGAGCAGGGCGCCGAGCACATGTACCTCGACGCGAGGCACTTCGGCCGCGAGATGTGGGAGAAGCGGTTCCCCACGATCCTGGCCGCCTGCCGCGCCCACGGCATGGACCCGGTCACCGAGCCCATCCCGATCGCCCCGGCCGCGCACTACGCCTCCGGCGGCGTCCGCACCGACCTGCACGGGCGCACCACGATCCCCGGCCTGTACGCGTGCGGGGAGGTCGCCTGCACCGGCGTCCACGGGGCGAATCGCCTGGCCTCCAACTCCCTCCTCGAAGGCCTCGTCTACGCCGAGCGCATCGCGGACGACATCAAGAAGGAGCACGCGGAGAATCACCTCCACGCGCGCGTGCCCGCTCCCGTCCCGCACCCCGAGACCCCGGCCCACCCCCTGCTGCCCGCCGAGGCCCGCTTCGCCATCCAGCGCGTGATGACCGAGGGCGCGGGCGTACTGCGCTCCGCTGACTCCCTCGCCGAGGCCGCCGCGCGGCTCGGCCGGATCCACGCCGACGCCGCGGGCGCCCTCGCGGAGCACGGCAAGACGGCCGTCCCCGGCGTCGACACCTGGGAGGCCACCAACCTGCTGTGCGTGGCCCGCGTCCTGGTCGCCGCCGCCCGCCGCCGCGAGGAGACCCGCGGCTGCCACTGGCGCGAGGACCACGCGGACCGCGACGACGCGAACTGGCGCCGCCACATCGTCGTACGCCTGAATCCCGACCGAACTCTGGCCACGCACACCACACAAACAGCAGACTTCCCGGCAACGGTAAAGAACCCTCAGGAGCAGTGACCGACGTGAGCGCCACCCCCGACCTCCCCCTGGCAGACGCCGACACCGGCGGCTGCGGCGACAACTGCGGCTGCGCCGACGCCGACACCGACGTCATGGAGTGCGGCCTCGACCCGTCGCTGGCCCAGCTGCTCCTCGACGCCGGTCTGCACCCCGTCGAGATCGAGGACATCGCCCACATGGCGATCGCCGAGGACCTCGACGGCGGCGTGGACGTCACCACCGTCGCCACGATCCCTGAGGAGGCCGTCGCCACGGCCGACTTCACCGCCCGCGAGGCCGGTGTCGTCGCGGGCCTCCGGGTCGCCGAGGTGATCGTCTCCGTCGTGGCGAGCGACGAGTTCGAGGTCGAGCGGCACGCCGAGGACGGCGACCGGGTCGAGGCCGGCCAGAAGCTCCTCTCCGTCACCACCCGCACCCGCGACCTGCTCACCGCCGAGCGCAGCGCGCTCAACCTCCTGTGCCGCCTCTCCGGCATCGCCACCGCCACGCGCGCGTGGGCGGACGCCCTGGACGGTACGAAGGCCAAGGTGCGCGACACCCGCAAGACCACCCCGGGCCTGCGCTCCCTGGAGAAGTACGCGGTCCGCGCCGGCGGCGGCGTCAACCACCGCATGTCGCTGTCCGACGCGGCCCTGGTCAAGGACAACCACGTCGTCGCCGCGGGTGGCGTGGCAGCGGCCTTCCAGGCCGTACGCGACCGCTTCCCCGGCCTGCCGATCGAGGTCGAGGTCGACACCCTGCACCAGCTCCGCGAGGTCCTCGACGCGGGCGCCGACCTGATCCTCCTGGACAACTTCACGCCGTCCGAGACGGAGGAGGCGGTGGCCCTCACCAACGGGCGGGCGCTCCTGGAGTCCTCGGGCCGTCTCACGCTCGACAACGCGGGCGCGTACGCGCGTACCGGCGTCGACTTCCTCGCCGTCGGCGCGCTGACCCACTCCTCGCCGATCCTCGACATCGGCCTCGACCTGCGGGAAGCGACCGCCTGATGCTGCTCACCATCGACGTGGGCAACACCCACACCGTGCTCGGCCTGTTCGACGGTGAGGAGATCGTCGAGCACTGGCGCATCTCCACCGACGCCCGCCGCACCGCCGACGAGCTCGCCGTCCTGCTCCAGGGCCTGATGGGCATGCACCCGCTGCTCGGCGACGAACTCGGCGACGGCATCGACGGCATCGCCATCTGCTCGACCGTCCCCTCGGTCCTGCACGAGCTGCGCGAGGTCACCCGCCGCTACTACGGCGACGTCCCCGCCGTCCTGGTCGAACCCGGCATCAAGACCGGCGTCCCGATCCTCATGGACAACCCCAAGGAAGTCGGCGCCGACCGCATCATCAACGCGGTCGCGGCCGTCGAGCTGTACGGCGGTCCCGCGATCGTCGTCGACTTCGGTACCGCGACGACGTTCGACGCCGTGTCCGCGCGCGGGGAGTACACCGGGGGCGTGATCGCCCCCGGCATCGAGATCTCGGTGGAGGCCCTCGGCGTACGCGGCGCGCAGCTCCGCAAGATCGAGCTGGCCCGGCCGCGCAGTGTGATCGGCAAGAACACCGTCGAGGCGATGCAGTCGGGCATCGTCTACGGGTTCGCCGGGCAGGTCGACGGGGTGGTCAACCGGATGGCCAAGGAGCTGGCCGACGACCCGGACGACGTCACGGTCATCGCCACGGGTGGGCTCGCGCCGATCATCCTCGGCGAGGCCTCGGTGATCGACGAACACGAGCCGTGGCTGACCCTGATCGGCCTCCGCCTGGTCTACGAACGCAACGTCAGCCGCCTCTGAGGCCCGCTCCCGGGTGCGGGTGCGCCGTGGCCGGTCGCGCAGTTCCCCGCGCCCCTCGAAGATCTGCGTCTGCCCCACGGGGCTCTGTCGCTACCTGCGGGCCGGTGGCCGCTTCTCGCGCAGTTCCCCGCGCCCCTGGACGAGCGGAGCTCGTTTCAGGGGCGCGGGGAACTGCGCGACCAGCCACGACGGCGCCGCACCCGACCGACAACCCGGAAACCCGGTCCGAGCGGAGCGATGGCGCGCCGGAGAATTGCCGGTTAACCCGATTTGCCCGAAATAAGCCGTACCGTCACCCCATGCCCACGCCCTACGGAAACCGCGGCGGCATGGCGTTCGGCGCAGAAGAGCTGCGTGTGCTCCGACGTGCCCTCGCCCTTGCCCTCCACCCCAGCCCCGCCTCGGACACGGACGTCCGGGAATGTCTCCGGCTCGCGGAGTCGGTCGACGAGGCCGCCCGGGAGAGCGCCCGGATGCGGGCGTTCCTGCTCGCCGACCTCGACCGCTACCGGGCCGCCCTGCCCGGCACCGTCACCGGCTACCTGAGCCTGCTCCAGGACGCCCTGGCGGCGGGCCACCAGCCCGGCGCCGACGACCTCGCGGCGCTGCGCGCCCTGCGCGGCAACGCCACGGCGGCGGCCCTGCTCGACCGCTGCCGGGCGCTCGCCGAACAGAGCGTGCGCGACCGGCTCGACGCCCGGCACCGCCCGCGCGTCCCGGCCTCCCGCGCGCGCCTGCTGGCCCTGCCCGGCGGCCGCTGCGCCGCCGACCGCCCCACGGCGCCGGGGCCCGCGACCCCGGAGCGCCCCGTGCCGACCCCGGCCGAGGTGTTCCCGCCCAAGCGCCGCCCCGCCCAGCCCCCGGCCCCGCCGCAGCGACTGGCCGCGGGCTAGCTACTCTGGGGGCATGGAATACGTTTCCGCGCTCGTGCCCCCGGTAGTGATGGCCGCGTTCTTCATCGGCCTGATCGTGACGATCGTGAAGTCGCAGGGCGGCGACAAGAAGGCCAAGGAGGACGCGGCCGTCGACGCCGCCCTCGCGCGCGCCGAGGCCGCCCGGCAGCCCGAAGCCGGCTGACGCCGCGCTCCGGCCCTGGACAGGGGCGCCCCGGCGGGCGCCCCTTTTGGCATTGATCGACGCCGTTCGAGATCTCTCGCCACGTCCGACGGGGAATTGCCGACTTCTCCCACTATTGTGCTCTTCGTGCCGCGCCCCTTGGGAGAACTCGAAGACACAGTCATGACACGGGTGTGGAACTGGAACCGCCCGGTGACGGTGAGAGAAGTGCTGGAGGACCTCCAGCAGGAACGGTCCATCGCCTACACAACGGTCATGACCGTATTGGACAATCTCCATCAGAAGGGCTGGGTCCGCCGGGAAGCGGAGGGCCGGGCTTATCGATATGAGGCGGTCTCCACCCGCGCCGCCTACTCGGCCGCGCTGATGAACGACGCATGGGCGCAGAGCGACAACCCCGCCGCCGCGCTCGTCGCCTTCTTCGGCATGATGTCGCCGCGCCAGCGCGAAGCGCTCCGGGACGCCATGCGGATCGTGCAGCCCGACACCACTTCCGAGGCCGAGCCGGAAGCCGGGCCCGAAGCCACGGCCGAAGTCGCGCCGCCGGAAGTCGTGCCACCCGGAGAAGCGGCCCAGGAGCGCGGGCGATAGCGTCCGGACATGCCAGCAGAGCTCCCCGAAGTCGTCCCGGTCCCCGAATCCTCCGCCCCAAAAGCCATCACCGTACGCCGGGCGCGCACCGCCGATGTGCCGGAGGTCCGCCGACTCCTCGACGCCTACAGCCGACAGGGGATCCTGCTCGACAAAGCCACGGTGACGCTTTACGAGGACATCCAGGAGTTCTGGGTCGCCGAACGCGACGACAACGCCGAGGTCGTCGGCTGCGGAGCCCTGCACATCATGTGGGAAGACCTGGCCGAGGTGCGCACTCTCGCGGTGAATCCACTGGCCAAGGGCTCGGGCGTGGGGCATCAGGTGCTGGAGAAGCTGTTGCAGACCGCGCGCTGGATCGGTGTTCGCCGGGTTTTCTGCCTCACCTTCGAAGTCGAGTTCTTCGCCAAGCACGGCTTCGTGGAGATCGGTGAGACACCCGTCGATACGGTTGACACCGATGTCTACAGCGAGCTGCTGCGTTCCTATGACGAGGGCGTCGCGGAGTTCCTCGGTCTCGAACGAGTGAAACCGAACACCTTGGGTAACAGCCGGATGCTTCTGCATCTGTGATCGCCGCGGACCGATATTCCGGCAAGCGCCAACCACCCGGGCTCTATGTCCGAAACGCGCATGTTTTCGGTCTGCCTGGGCAGCTTCAACTCCTGGATCTCTCCCGGATCTCAGCCAGGGGTTTGTGTTTTTCCGGCAAAAGCGGTTTGCTTTCCGACGTACTGCAGTACTGCATATAACAAGGGGACGGCGAATCAGCGGCCGTGGTCGCAGGGTCGGCCCTTCAGATATCGATGAAAGGAAATCCGGTGGCACAGAAGGTTCAGGTCCTTCTTGTCGATGACCTCGACGGCGGCGAGGCGGACGAGACCGTGACGTTCGCGCTCGACGGCAAGACGTACGAGATCGACCTCACCACCGCGAACGCGGACAAGCTCCGCGGTCTCCTCGACGCGTACGTCAAGGGCGGCCGTCGCACCGGTGGTCGCGCCGCCGGTGGCCGGGGCAAGGCGCGCGCCGCGTCCGGTGGCAACCAGGACACGGCGCAGATCCGCGCGTGGGCGAAGGACAACGGCTACGAGGTCAACGACCGCGGCCGCGTCCCCGCCTCCATCCGTGAGGCCTACGAGAAGGCCAACGGCTGACGCGTCGCTCCGTGCGTCGCACGGCGCAGCCGGGCCCGCTGGCAGTGGGTCGCCGCTGTGTCCACGAGTCGTACGAGATCGGGGGCGCCCCCACCGCCCCCTGCGACCGACCAGGTCGAGACGGCCGACAGGCTCGTCAGGGCCGGCAGCACCGGCTCCACCTCGCGTCCGGGCTCCGGGGGCCGCACCCACACGGCGGCCTCCTGCGAGCCGGCCCGGCCCGGCGGCGTCGGCGCGTCGATGAATCCGCCCGCCCCGACCGCGACGAGGTCCAGGGGGAGATCCCCCCACTCCAGCCAGTCCAGCAGCCCCGGCACCTCGTCCGCGCTGCCGGCGGCCACCAGGAGCTGCATCGTCTCCCCGTTCAACGCCACCGGTGAGCGGGGATCGCACCTGCGCAGCATCCGGAACCCGGCGTCGGCCGGAATCTCCAGTACGTCGAACCGCAGTCCCGTGTGCAGCCGTACCCCGTCGGGGCCGGACTCCGTGGCCCAGCCCAGCTCGTCCTCGTACCACTGCTGGACCGTGAGGACGGCGTCGAGCGGCCGGCGCGGGGCGGGAAAGGGGGCGACCATGCCAGGAGCAACCGCCGGGAGCACCCGCAAGTTACGCAGTGTCGTTGGTTGAATGCGCTCCGTGTCCGAAATGGGGGCGTAAAGGGGTGTTCGGCGGGGCAAGGATGTTCGCCCGTAGCGGAGGGAACCGGCGTGCGCCGCATGGAGTGTCAGTCCCTGCGGGTAAGACATCCCTAGTGGGAGGGTCGACACGCTCGGCCGCGGGAGCCCGCGTTCGCCATCGGCGTAGTGGCGGTGTGGCTATCCGCTTGGCCTGCGGGAACATCGTCTCGCACCATCGGGTTGGAGAGGATGTCGGCGTTCGGGGCAGGAGATCCCCCGGGAAGAAGGCCGGGTGTCGGCAGTTGGAATGAGCGGTCCCCGCTTGCGGGACTAAGCTGCGGAAGGACAGGGAGGGGACCGACCCCTTACTGCCTGACCGCTCTGAGGAGCGATTAACGATGTTCGAGAGGTTCACCGACCGCGCGCGGCGGGTTGTCGTCCTGGCTCAGGAAGAAGCCCGGATGCTCAACCACAACTACATCGGCACCGAGCACATCCTCCTGGGCTTGATCCACGAGGGCGAGGGTGTCGCCGCTAAGGCCCTGGAGAGCCTCGGGATTTCGCTCGAGGCGGTCCGCCAGCAGGTGGAGGAGATCATCGGTCAGGGCCAGCAGGCCCCGTCCGGGCACATCCCCTTCACCCCCCGTGCCAAGAAGGTCCTGGAGCTGTCGCTCCGCGAGGCCCTTCAGCTGGGCCACAACTACATCGGCACGGAGCACATCCTGCTCGGCCTGATCCGTGAGGGCGAGGGCGTCGCCGCCCAGGTCCTGGTCAAGCTGGGCGCAGATCTCAACCGGGTGCGGCAGCAGGTCATCCAGCTGCTCTCCGGCTACCAGGGCAAGGAGACCGCCACCGCCGGCGGGCCTGCCGAGGGCACGCCCTCGACGTCCCTGGTCCTCGACCAGTTCGGCCGCAACCTGACGCAGGCCGCTCGTGAGTCCAAGCTCGACCCGGTCATCGGGCGCGAGAAGGAGATCGAGCGCGTCATGCAGGTCCTGTCGCGCCGTACCAAGAACAACCCGGTCCTGATCGGTGAGCCCGGCGTCGGCAAGACCGCCGTCGTCGAGGGTCTCGCCCAGGCCATCGTCAAGGGCGAGGTGCCCGAGACGCTCAAGGACAAGCACCTCTACACGCTTGACCTGGGCGCGCTGGTCGCCGGCTCCCGCTACCGCGGTGACTTCGAGGAGCGCCTGAAGAAGGTCCTCAAGGAGATCCGCACCCGCGGCGACATCATCCTGTTCATCGACGAGCTGCACACGCTCGTGGGTGCGGGTGCCGCCGAGGGCGCCATCGACGCGGCTTCGATCCTGAAGCCGATGCTGGCCCGCGGTGAGCTCCAGACCATCGGCGCCACCACGCTCGACGAGTACCGCAAGCACCTGGAGAAGGACGCCGCGCTGGAGCGCCGCTTCCAGCCCATCCAGGTCGCGGAGCCGTCGCTGCCGCACACCATCGAGATCCTCAAGGGTCTGCGCGACCGCTACGAGGCCCACCACCGTGTCTCGATCACGGACGAGGCCCTCGTGCAGGCCGCGACCCTGGCCGACCGGTACATCTCGGACCGCTTCCTGCCGGACAAGGCGATCGACCTGATCGACGAGGCCGGTTCCCGGATGCGCATCCGCCGGATGACCGCGCCGCCGGACCTCCGCGAGTTCGACGAGAAGATCGCGGGCGTGCGTCGCGACAAGGAGTCGGCCATCGACTCCCAGGACTTCGAGAAGGCAGCTTCGCTCCGCGACAAGGAGAAGCAGCTGCTGGCGGCGAAGGCCAAGCGCGAGAAGGAGTGGAAGGCCGGCGACATGGACGTCGTCGCCGAGGTCGACGGCGAGCTGATCGCCGAGGTCCTCGCGACCGCCACCGGCATTCCGGTCTTCAAGCTGACCGAGGAGGAGTCCTCGCGTCTGCTGCGCATGGAGGACGAGCTCCACAAGCGGGTCATCGGCCAGAAGGACGCCGTCAAGGCGCTCTCGAAGGCGATCCGTCGTACGCGGGCCGGTCTGAAGGACCCGAAGCGTCCGGGTGGTTCGTTCATCTTCGCCGGTCCGTCCGGTGTCGGTAAGACCGAGCTGTCCAAGGCGCTCGCCGAGTTCCTCTTCGGCGACGAGGACGCGCTGATCTCCCTCGACATGTCGGAGTTCAGCGAGAAGCACACGGTCTCGCGTCTCTTCGGTTCGCCCCCCGGCTACGTGGGCTACGAAGAGGGCGGCCAGCTGACCGAGAAGGTGCGCCGCAAGCCGTTCTCCGTCGTCCTCTTCGACGAGGTGGAGAAGGCCCACCCGGACATCTTCAACTCGCTGCTCCAGATCCTGGAGGACGGTCGCCTGACCGACTCCCAGGGCCGCGTCGTGGACTTCAAGAACACGGTCATCATCATGACGACCAACCTTGGAACCCGTGACATCTCGAAGGGCTTCAACCTGGGCTTCGCGGCTCAGGGCGACACGAAGACCAACTACGAGCGCATGAAGAACAAGGTGTCGGACGAGCTCAAGCAGCACTTCCGCCCCGAGTTCCTCAACCGTGTGGACGACGTCGTCGTCTTCCCGCAGCTGACCCAGGAAGACATCCTCGCGATCGTCGACCTGATGATCGGCAAGGTGGACGAGCGCCTGAAGGACCGGGACATGGGCATCGAGCTCTCCCAGTCCGCCAAGGAGCTGCTGTCGAAGAAGGGTTACGACCCGGTTCTCGGCGCGCGGCCGCTGCGTCGCACGATCCAGCGCGAGGTCGAGGACACGCTCTCGGAGAAGATCCTCTTCGGCGAGCTGCGTCCGGGCCACATCGTGGTCGTGGACACCGAGGGCGAGGGCGAGAACAAGACCTTCACCTTCCGGGGTGAGGAGAAGTCGGCCCTCCCCGACGCCCCGCCGATCGAGGACGCGGCTGCCGGTGGCGGCCCGAACTTGAGCAAGGAGGCGTAGCCCCTCCGGGGTGAGCCAGTGAGAAGGGGGCCGGTGCTTTTCAGCACCGGCCCCCTTTCGCATGCCCGGTTCACCGTGGGATGAGGGTGATCTCGGCGCGGGGGAAGAGCCGGGCGTACCGGTCGGCCGAGAGGGTCTTGCCCGGGAGGTTATGGATGAACACCTGCTTCACGTGGGGGAGCCGGTGCGGCAGGGCATCGATGTCCTCGGAGCCGAGCACCTGGGTCAGGGTCAGGGTGGTGACGCCGGGCAGTTCAGGCAGCTTCGCGAGGGCGCCGGGCAAGACCTGGAACAGGGCGGCGTCGAAGGCCAGGGAGGTCAGAGCCGGCAAGGCGGCGATCTCCTGCCAGTCCATGGTGGGGGGAGTCAGGGTGAACGCCGCGAGGCTCAGGGTCGAGAGCGTCTGCCAGTGCCGGAGGCCCCGCAGCCCGGTCGTCCTGATGGCGTGGTGGTCGAGGAAGAGGAACTCCAGGGGTGCGTCGACGGGCAGTCGCTGAACCAGCGAGGTTCCCGGCACGACACCGGTCAGGGAGAGGCGCCTGAGTGAGCGCAGTCCGGCCAGCCCCGCCACGCTGCCGTCACAGGCGAGGAACGTGAGCGGTAGGGCGGAGAGCGGAGCGACGTCCCGGACATTCGGGCAACCGGCTATCTGAAGCCAGTCGAGCGCATGACACGCGAGCAGGGCGCTCAGGTCTTCGACCATGGGGTTGTCCTGCAGGGCCAGGTAGGTCACCGTGCCGGGTGCTCGAAGCGCGGCAAAGATGTCCCGCAACGTGTGCGGCCCACGGAACAGCAGTTCCCGCCACGGCCGCATCTGTGCCAACGCAGCGACCTGATCGGGGAGTTCACAGGGCAGGTGGAGGTCTTGTCGGACCAGATGGTCCAGCACCTCCGACGCGTACTCCTCCGTCCCGAACCGCTCCCACGTCCCCGCCAGCTGCCGTCGGACATCGAGCGACGCATGCTCCCGGTACCGCCGCAGTACTCCCAGCGCCCCGACCGGCTCCTGCGAGCCCAGGATCGAGGCCGTGATCGTCACCCCGTGGGCCTCCTCGTCGCTGAGCCCCTCCGGGCCCGGCAGCAACTCCAGTACCAGGGGACCCGCCTCGGCCAGTTCCTTCGCGGCGGCGGACGTGCGCGGCGGAATCAAGGCCGCCGCGGCCCGTTCCACCTCCGCCCGCACGTCGGGGGCCAGCGTCGTCGCGTGTTCCAGGCAGGCCAGGGCCAGCAGGGTCAGGCGCGGGGTGCCGGAGGCGAGCAACTCGCGCAGGAGTGCCGGGCGTTCGCCGGGGCGGGCGTGGGCCACCGTCATGCGGATCGCGTCCTCGCCCGACGGGTCGTCGGAGAGGCGCTGGACGAACGGCAGCGCCAGGCCCTCCTCGACGGCGTGCCGGGCGGCCAGGTAGTCCTGGAACGTACGGTGCACGAAGTCGACGACGCCGTCGGCGGGTTGGCGGAGAAGGCCGCTGCGGAGGAGCAGCGCGGAGAGGACCGCCGGAGCATCGCCCAGGGGTGACGCCGAGGCGACCGACGGGAGGCGGCGCTCCAGTGCGGCCTCCGCCGCGTCCCGGCTCATCTCCGTACGGCCGCCGAGGAACAGCGCGTAGGCGAGGTGCTGCAGGAGTTCGAGCTGGGCCTCCTCGCCCAGGTCGACCCCGGCCATGCCGCGTTCCCGGTCGCGTCGCGTCAGCAGCATCGACAGGGCCGCGTCGTACAACTCCTTGCGGCCCGTGGGCAGATAGCCGCGCCGCTCCCGGTGCAGCGCGCAGATCAGCCCGCACATGAGGGGGTTGGTGGCGAGCCGGGCCAGATCGCGCTTGGTGCGCAGCGCGTCCAGGAGCGCACCCTCGTACGCGCCCGCGTCGGCGGCCGTGTGCCAGCGGCGTACGAACGTGGCGACGTCGGCGCCGCGCATCGGCGGCAGCAGCACCTCGCGGAAGCCGGAGTCGGCGAGCCAGTCGGCGCGGACGGCGGTGGGGCGGGAGGTGAGCAGCCAGCGGTTGCCCGCGTACGCGCCGATCAGCGAGGTCACCCAGTCACGGACACGGTGCCGGTCGGCGGCCGGGATCTCGTCGAGCCCGTCCACCAGGACCAGGGCGCGGCCGGTTCCGAGGACCCGCTCGGCCCAGCCGCCGGGGGCGGTCAGCGGGCAGCCGACCGAGGAGAGGAAGTCCGCGGGGGCGGGCAGCGCGGCGGTGCGGACGAGGGTGCGCAGCGGGAGGACGAACGGGACGCGGTCGGCCGCGGTGACCGCCAGCCACTGGATCAGCGTCGTCTTGCCGGAGCCCGCCTCGCCGCGCAGCAGCACCCGGTCGTGATCGTCGTCGAACGCGTCCTCGGCGCGGATCCGGGCCGGCGCGACAGCCGCCGGAAGGTCGTCGAAGGAGCCCGCGGGCGCGGTGGTCGTCGCCTCCAGGCTCAGGTACGCCACCTCCAGCGGCCAGCGTTCGGGCGCGTCCCGCAGGTCGATGCCGTAGATCGTCAGGTGCCGGTGGCGCTCGGCCACGTAGGAGAGGTAGCGCCGCTCGAAGGCGGTGTCCTGGGCGTCGGCGGGCGGGGTGCGGCGGATCAGCTCGTCGGTCTTCGCGAGGAGTTCGTGCTGGCCGCGGCTCTGTTCGACGAGGGTGCGCGCGACGAACGTCGACCGCTGGGTGAAGAACTGCAGGATGTGGTCGCAGGCCCAGCCCGTGACCGTGTCGAGAAAGAGGTCCGCGTCGGCGGAGAGGCCGGGGTCGGGGGCGGCGCGGCGCAGTGCGCGGGCCAGCGCGGTGGGGCCGAGGCGCACGGCCTGTACGTCGTCCATGGCCAGGTCGCCCAGTGCGTGCAGGGTGTCGGCCAGCGCGTGCACGACCGGCTCGGTCTCGGCGGCGGGGAACGGCGGTTCGCCCGGTCCGTCGAGCGCGGCCGTCACCAGGCGGCGGGCGAGGCGGAGCAGGTCGTCGGCGGTGAGGGTGCGTTTCTCGCCGCGGAACGAGACGAGCCCCGAGAGGCGGACGGGCCGGTCGGTGAGGCCGGCTCCCGGGCCCTCCTGGACGATCAGCTTCCGGAGCGCGGGGACGAGCGCGCTCGATGCCAGCCGGGTACCGAGCACAGCGGGATCCATGGCTCGGGAGCGTAGCCCCGATCACACTCGCGGGAGGTTCGATCTTGCTGTTCGGTGACATGACGCACAGGGTCATCAGGGCCTACTAGGGGCGGTAGGAGTCCGGCGGGGTCGTGGGGTGGTTGTTACACGGCTGATGGGTTCGAGTGAAATGTCCGTTTCTCGGGTGTGGCGGGGTGAGGGTGGCCGCGCGGCCCGGGGGAGCCTCCGCGAAGAGGGGTTAAACATCAGATCGGGGGATAAGTCGGACGAATTCCGCCCCTTGATCGACAGCTGTCAAGCAATCAACGTTTTGTGGCAGTTGTACGAGAGTGAGTAGTAGATGGGGCTTTTGGGCGGGCTTGGGGGAGCGGGTTACACAGGGATGGCCGACCCGGTGGCACCAAGCGGTGCGCCGGGTCTCCCCACGTCCCCGAAGCAAGGTCTCCCTCCATGTCGAAGCGCACCCTGTCCCTCCGCCCCGGTACGTCGAAGCTCCGCAACCGTGCCGCCGTCGTGGCCGCCGGCCTCGGAATGACGGCGGCGCTGGGCGCCGGGGCCGCGTTCGCCGCCGACGGGCAGGCCGCCGCACTGCCGAGCGGGGCCGCCGCCTCCGTCAAGGCGCAGGCCGCCGCCCAGGCCAAGGCCGCCACCTCCGCCAAGCAGGTCGCCGCCAAGAAGGCCGCCTCCTGGGTCGACCCGGTCGCCCACTACACCCTCTCCGCGGGCTACGCGCAGGGCGGCAACATGTGGGCCACCGGTCACCACTCCGGCCAGGACTTCGCCGTGCCGACCGGCACCTCGGTCATGGCCGCGCACGGCGGCACCGTCGTCAAGGCCGGCGGCAACGGCGCCGGTGACGGCTCCGCGTACGGCAACGCCGTCGTGATCAAGCACAGCAACGGCACGTACTCCCAGTACGCGCACCTGTCCCGGATCGACGTGCACGTCGGCCAGTCGGTCGCGACGGGCCAGCACATCGCGCTGTCCGGCAGCACCGGCAACTCCAGCGGCCCGCACCTGCACTTCGAGATCCGTACGACGCCGAACTACGGCTCCGCGGTCAACCCCGTCGCCTTCCTGAAGGCGCAGGGCGTGACCGTCTGACCGACGGCTCTCAGTGCTTGTGGGCCTGAGTGATCAGGTCCGTGGCGACCTCGAGGATGGCGAGACGCTTCTCCTCGGGGTCGCCTTCCACGTCCCTGAGGACGAACATCCCCGCGTGCATCGAGAACAGCGCGCTGACGCAGCGCACGCGATCGGTCAGTGAGGCGTCCTCGGGCAGCAGCTGGGTGATCAGGTCGTGCATCCGGTCCTTGAAGTTCTCGCCGATGCTCAGCTCGCGCATCTGCGCCTGGTTCTCCTGCATGAAGCGGAAGAGCGGCGAGGCATCCGACAGTGCCTCGCTGTAGCGGGTGAGGATCTCCCGCTTGGTCTCCAGGGGGACGGGGCGCGGCTGCTCCTTGGCCCAGGTGATCAGCTCGTCGATCGGCCTCATCAGATCGCTGAAGAGGCTGACGAGGATGTCTTCCTTGGTCTTGAAGTGGTAGTAGAGCGCCGCCTTGGTGACGCCCAGCCGCTCGGCGATCTCTCTCAGGGACGTCTTCTCGTAGCCCTGCTCGGCGATCAGTTCGAGGGTCACGTCCTGGATGCGCTGGCGGGTGTCCCCGCGGCGCTGCTGCGGCTTGCTGCTGCCCGTGACCATCTGTGCCCCTTGCTCGCCCGCTCTTGGCTCTCGGCTCTTGGGAGAAAACTTACTTGACGACCGGCTAGTTGTCGCCCTACCTTCCCCATTGTAAGGAACTAGCCGGTCGGCAAGTAAGTGGGAGTGTGGGGGACATGGCGCAGACGAAGAAAGCGGCGGGCAGCGGGGAGCAGGTGAAACAGCCGCAGCCGCGCAGTGTGCGCGTCGTGCTGATGGCGCTGATGATCGCCATGCTGCTCGCCATGCTCGACAACATGATCGTGGGCACCGCGATGCCGACGATCGTCGGTGACCTCGGCGGCATCGAGCACCTGTCGTGGGTCGTCACGGCCTACACGCTCGCCACCGCCGCCTCCACGCCCATCTGGGGCAAGGTCGGTGACATGTACGGCAGGAAGGGCGCCTTCCTGACCTCCATCGTCATCTTCCTGATCGGCTCCGCGCTCAGCGGCATGGCCCAGGGCATGACCGAGCTGATCGCCTTCCGGGCCGTCCAGGGCCTCGGCGCCGGCGGTCTGATGGTCGGCGTGATGGCCATCATCGGTGACCTCATACCGCCCCGGGAGCGCGGCAAGTACCAGGGCATGATGGCCGGTGTCATGGCGCTCGCCATGATCGGCGGGCCGCTCGTCGGCGGCACCATCACCGACCACCTCGGCTGGCGCTGGACCTTCTACATCAACCTGCCGATCGGCGCCGTCGCGCTGATCATGATCACCGCCGTGCTGCATCTGCCGAAGAAGCGCTCGGGCGGTTCCATCGACTATCTCGGCGCCGCGCTGCTCACCGTCGGCATCACCTCGATCGTGCTGGTCACGACCTGGGGCGGCAGCGAGTACGCGTGGGGCTCCGCCGTGATCATGGAGCTCATCGGGCTCGGGGTCGCCGCGCTCGTCGGGTTCGTCTTCTCGCAGACCAGGGCCGCCGAGCCGATCCTGCCGCTGCACATCTTCCGCAGCCGCAACTTCACCCTGATGTCGGTGATCGGCTTCATCACCGGGTTCGTGATGTTCGGCGCCGTGCTCTTCCTGCCGCTGTACCAGCAGTCCGTGCAGGGCGCGTCCGCGACCAACTCCGGGCTGCTGCTCCTGCCCATGCTGCTGTCGATGATGGTCGTCTCGCTCGTCGCGGGGCGGGTCACCACGAACACCGGCAAGTACAAGATGTTCCCGATCGTCGGCAGCGTGCTGATGATCGGCGGGCTGTTCCTGCTCGCGCAGATGGACACCGGCACGTCGCGGTTCATGTCCGGCGTCTACATGGCGGTGCTCGGCGCCGGCATGGGCTGCCTGATGCAGATCACCATGCTCGTCGCGCAGAACAGCGTCGAGATGAAGGACATGGGCGTCGCGTCCTCGTCGACCACGCTGTTCCGGACGCTGGGGTCGTCGTTCGGTGTCGCCATCATGGGCGCGCTGTTCAACAACAAGGTGCAGGACGTCATGGCCGAGCGGGCGGGTGCGCTCGGCGGCAGGATGACCGAGAAGTCGGCGCAGCTGGACGCCGCGAGTCTGGCCAAGCTGCCGGCGCCGGTGCGCGAGGCGTACGAGTTCGCTGTGTCGTCCGGGACGCATGTGGCGTTCCTGCTCGGGTCGGTCGTCGCGGTCGTGGCGTTGATCGCGGCCGTGTTCGTCAAGGAGGTCGCCCTGCGCGGGGGGCCTGCCGGCGAGGACCAGGACGCTGTGCCCGGCGGGGCCGTGGTGGCGGAGCCCGTCTGACCGTCCGGCCTGCCGAGCGGCTTCCGGTGCTTCGGCGCCGGGGGCCGCTTTCGCTTTGGCGGGCGGTCGGGCTCCCTGGAGCCGCGCCGCCGGGGCCGCGCCCCGGGGCCCTTCGTTCGGGTGCGGGCCGGTGGGGGCTGGTCGCGCAGTTCCCCGCGCCCCTGGGGGGTTCGTTCGTGTGCGGCGCCGTCGTGGCTGGTCGCGCAGTTCCCCGCGCCCCTGGGGGTTCGTTCGTGTGCGGCCCGGTGGCCGCTTCTCGCGCAGTTCCCCGCGCCCCTGAGATGCGCACTTCGTGCGGCATCTCATCAGGGGAAGGCGCGCGAAGCGCAGCCTTCAGGGGCGCGGGGAACTGCGCGACCAGCCACGACGAGAGGCGCGCGTGGGAACTGGTTTTAGGGGCGCGGGGAACTGCGCGACCAGCCACGACGAGAGGCGCGCGTGGGATCTGGTTTTAGGGGCGCGGGGAACTGCGCGAGAAGCCCCCACCGGGGCGCGGATGAAGGACTGCCCAGGGGCGCGGGGAACTGCGCGAGAAGCGGGCACCGGGCTGCACCCGGAGAACGAGTGGCGGGCCCGCGCAGGTTCACATGGTGTCGGGCAGTCGGAAGATCGGGAAGCTGCCCGTGTTGGTCGGGGCGTGTTCGGGCAGCCAGAGCACCGCCACCGCGCCCTCGGCCGGGGTACCGGATGCCGCGCCCGGCGGGCGTACGTTGCGGAACGTGAGGCGGGCACCCAGCACCTGGGCCTGACCGGCCGCGATGGTCAGCCCGAGCCCGTGCCCGTGCCCGGCACGGTCGGCCGCGCCGGTGCGGAACCGGCTGGGCCCCTCTTCGAGCAGGTCCTCCGGGAAACCGGGACCGTGGTCGCGGACCCGGATGACCCGGCCCTCGACGCTGACCTCTATCGGCGGCCGTGCATGCTTGGCGGCGTTCGCCAGGAGGTTGAACAGGATGCGCTCCAGACGGCGCGGATCCGTGGTCACCTCCGACTCGTGTATGACGCTGACCGTGATCCCGTCGAAGGCACGGGCCGCGACCCGGCGGCTGACGAACTCGCCCAGCATGATGTCCTGCAACTCGGCCCGCTCCGCCGAACTGTCCAGACGGGCCACCTCCAGCACATCCTCGACGAGCGTCCGCATCGCCTGCGCCCGGTCCTTGACCAGCTCGCTGGGCCGCCCGGGCGGCAGCAGCTCGGCGGCGGTGAGCAGCCCGGTGACCGGCGTGCGCAGCTCGTGCGCGATGTCCGCGGTGACCCGGCGCTCGGCCTCAAGGCGCTGCTTGAGCGCGTCGGCCATGGCGTCCACGGCCTGCGCGAGGTCATCGGTCTCGTCCCGGACGACCCCGCCGATGGCCTCCCGTACGCGCACGTGCGTCTGCCCCTGCGCGACCTCCCGGGCCGCGCTCGCCGCCTTGCGCAACCGCCGCGAGAGCTGGCCGCCGATGAGCACCCCGAGCGCGCTGCCGCCGAAGACGACCGCGATGGAGCCGATGATCAGCGCCTGGTCGAGGTCCTTCATCACGGTCGCGCTGCGATCGGTGAACCGGGTGTGCACCGACAGCACGCCCCCGTCGGCCAGCGGCACCGCGGCCCAGATGTCCGGCACCCCGTCGGACGGCTCGGACACATAGGTGGCGCGGCGCCCGTCGAGCACCTTGGCGCGCAGCTCGGCGGGGAGCGCCGGATCGTCGACCCGGAAGCCGACCGGCAGATTGCCGCCGCGCGCCTCGTACTGCCGCTGCACGAACTGGATCCGCTCGTCCTGCACGTCCCGGGCGTTGTCCAGCATCGAGACCCGTGCCGCGTTGTGCACGACCAGGCTGAGCGCGATCGCCACCAGCGCCCCGACCAGCGCGATGGCCACGCTGATCTTCCAGCGCACGCCACTGCGCAGGCTGCGCCGCAGCCGCCGCGGCAGCAGATGCCGCAGCCGCGCCGTCCCGGGCCTGTCCGCGGGCCCCCTCATATCTGCTGTCCCATCCCGTTCCACCAGGCCGTGCCCGGCCCGTGCCGTCGAGCCGGCTCAGGCCTTCAACTTGTAGCCGAAGCCGCGGACCGTCTCGATCCGGTCCTGGCCGATCTTGGTGCGCAGCCGCTGCACATGGACGTCGACGACGCGGGTGTCCCCGCCCCAGCCGTAGTCCCACACGCGCTCTAGCAGCTTGTCGCGGGACAGGACCGTGCCGGGCGCCGAGGAAAACTCCAGGAGCAGCCGCATCTCGGTCGGCGTCAGCGCCACCTGCGTACCGCCCTTGGTGACCTCCATGCCCTCCGTGTCGATCTCCAGATCGCCGAAGTGCAGCACGGCACCGGGACCGGCGTCCGCCGTCTCCGCGCCGCCGGAGCCGCCCGCCGCCGGACCGCCCGCGTGCCCGAAGCGGCGCAGCACGGCCCGGATCCGGGCCACGAGCACCGCCCCGTCGAACGGCTTGGTCACGTAGTCGTCCGCCCCCGCCTCCAGGCCGAGCACGACGTCGATGGAGTCCGCGCGCGCGGAGAGCATGATCACCGGGACGGTCGACTCGTCGCGGATCCGGCGGCACAGCGAGACCCCGTCGAGCCCCGGCACCATCACGTCGAGCAGCGCGATGTCGGGCCGGTCCGCGCGGAACGCCTCCAGGCCCGCCAGCCCGTCCGGCATCGCGGTGACCACGAAACCGTCCCGCTCCAGGGCGAGCTGGGTGGCCTCGCGGATGACGTCGTCGTCCTCGACGAACAGGACGTGGGTCTGCTCGCCCCTGCGCTCCGCCATGTGCTGCTGTCCCTTCCGTTCCCGTACCGTCCGAGCCGTCCCGCCGGCCGCGTCAGCCGTCCTCCGGCGCGGGCGACGCCGACTCCCCGTCCACCGCGTGGCTGTAGTCGTTGTGCGTGCGCTCCACCTCGGTGAAGCGGCCGCCGCTCCAGCGGTAGGTGAGGATCTCCTCGCCCGACGGAGAGGAGACGGAGTCGCCCTTCTCGTACACCTGCTTGGTGACCACGAGATCACCTCGGTCGATCTCCGCGTACACCGGGGGTTCCTCGGCCTGGAAGACATTCTTGTACGTGCCGTCGTCGTCGCGATACACGTACGTGCCGATGCCCACGGCATCGCCGCAGGTCATCACGTTCACCACGATGTCGTTCGACGTACCGCCGGTCAGGTTCCCGTAGCTCACGTCGACCGGGTACTCCTTGGCCACGCACGGCTTCAGGTCGCGCTTGATGTCGGCGCTGACCTTCGGGTCGTCCTTCACCAGCCGCACCGCGTTCACCGACGCGGGGGTCGGGGACGGGGAGGGGGGTGCGGCGGCCTCGTCCGGCTCGGGGCTCACCGTGGCGGCCGGCGCGGTCGAGCCGACCGGGTCGGTCCGGGCGGGCCCCTCGTCACGGGCGCCGGTGCCGCCCGCCGAGCAGGCCGCGAGCGCCCCGGCGAAAAGCCCGAGGGCGGCGAGCCCGGCCAGTACCGGACTCCCCGCCTTGCCTGCCCGAAGGGTCCCTCGAAGGACTCGGTGCAGGATCCTGCTCAGGGCTCCGCGGAACCCCGTCCCAGAGGCACGTGTGCCTAGGCCGCGCAACGCTCCCGCTCCTCACGACGGTCGAGCGCGCCCGCCACCAGTTCCTCCCGGTCCCGGTTCTCCAGCTCTTCGCGGAGCCGGGCCAGGGCCCGGTGCAGCGTGCTCTTCACGGTTCCGGCCGACATTCCGAGGGCGGCGGCCGTCTCCTCTGTGGACATCTGCTCCCAGTGTCGCAGCACCACGACACTGCGCTGCTTCGGAGCCAGCACCTTCATGACGTCCATCAACAGGGCACGGTCCGCGTGCTGCTCGGTGGAGTCGTCGATCGTCGACTCCGGAAGCTGCTCGGTCGGGACCTCCTCCAGCTTCCGGGCCCGCCACCACTCGGTCCGCGTATTGATCATGACGCGGCGCAGATAGGCGTCGGCCAGGCGCTTGTCCGCTATGCCGTCCCACCGCCCGTACGTCCGCACGAGCGCCGTCTGCAGCAGGTCCTGGGCGTCGACGGGGTCCGGCACCAGACGCCGGGCGCTGCGCAGCAGAGCGTCCTGCCGCGTCCGGACGTACTCCTCGAACTCGAGCACCTCACCGCCGTGCGCCATGATGAACCGCCTCCCGATCCCGCTTGCTCCCCGTGGTCCGCACTGGTCGTGTGCGGTGTTGAGAAGAAGCTACGGAGGCGTTGTCACGGCACTGTCCGTTCCAGCCTTCGACGAACGCACGGCTGTCCGTCGGTTCTGTAACGGAGCTGAGAATCGGCTGAATGTCTCCGGCCGTCGGCGCAGGTCTCAGCCGGCCGGAAGCCGGTACAGACCGCCCGCGAGCGGCTCCACCAGACCATCGCCGACCAGGCCGTCCAGCGCCCGGGCCCGCTGCACCGGATCGTCCCAGACCCGGTCCAGCGCCGCCTGCGGAACCGGAGCGACCGCGTCCCGCAACACGGCGAGCAGCTTGCCCCGCACCTGACGGTCCGTCCCCGCGTACGTCTGTCCGCGCCGCGGCGGCCCCTCGTGCGCGGGCTTCCCGGCGAGCCGCCACGCGCACAGCGCGGCGATCGGGCACCGGTGGCACTCCTCGCCCTTCGCGGTGCACACGAGGGCGCCCAGCTCCATCGAGGCGGCGGCCCACTTGGCGGCAGTGTCCTCCTGCTCCGGCAGCAGGGTCCGGGCCAGCTTCCGCTCGGCGGCGGTGGTCGCGTTCGGCGGGAACTGCACGCCCGCCACGGCGCGGGCGAACACCCGCCGCACGTTGGTGTCGAGCACCGCGTGCCGCTGCCCGTACGCGAACGAGGCGACCGCGGCGGCCGTGTACTCCCCGATGCCCGGCAGAGCGAGCAGCTGGGCGTGACCGGTCGGTACGTCGCCGCCGTGCCGTTCCGTTATGGCGACGGCCGCGCCGTGCAGCCGCAAGGCGCGGCGCGGGTAGCCGAGCCGGCCCCAGGCACGGACGGCTTCGCCGGGGGCGTCCTCGGCGAGGTCGGCGGGGCGCGGCCAGCGGGCGAGCCACTGTTCGTAGACCGGCAGGACCCGGCTCACCGGGGTCTGCTGCAGCATGAACTCGCTGACCATCACGCCCCACGGGCCGGCCTCTGGGCGACGCCAGGGCAGGTCACGGGCGTGCTCGTCGAACCAGTCGATGACCGGTTCGTGGAGATCGGTCCGCTCGGCGGGTGCGTTCTCGGGAGTCTTCGTGGGCGCAGTCATGGCACTGCCGATCCTGCCACGGGTGGAGGGCACCCCGGGACGGACGGCGCCGCCGCCGTCACCCGGGGGCCGCGCTTTGTTACCGGGCGGCTCGGGGAGAGGAGGGGCGGCGGACGGTACAGGTGGATACCTGACGATCGACAGGGGCGGTGCGGACGGCCGCGCTTGTACCGTCGACCGAGTGAACCGTCGACGCCGGGTCGCCGTGCTCGTGGACCTCTCGCTCTGGGTGGCGCTGTGCCTGCCGGTGCTCGACGCGGGACCGCACGACGGCGGCATACGAAGCGGGCCTGCTCACGTGAGGTGACATCACGTCAGCAGGCCCGCTTCGTGCCGGGTGTTCGGGGATCAGCGGCGATGTGCCCCGCGTCGCGGCGCCGTGCCGGGCCGCGCCGCGCGGGTGGCCGGGCCCGGACCGGCGAACCACAGCACCAGACCGTTCCGCGACCCCCGCATCGTGCCGACGAGCCGCGCCGCCGCCGGTGCGCACAGCCGGGAGAAGAGGACGGCGACGAAGGTGCCGAGGAGCAGGCCCACCGCGACGTCGTGCGGGTAGTGCACGCCCACGAAGACCCGGGAGAACGCCATCATGATCGCCATCGGCACCGTCAGCCAGCCGATCTTCGGCCAGGCCAGCGCGAGCCCCACGGCCGCCGCGGCGGCGATGGTGGAGTGATTGGACGGGAACGACCAGTCTCCGTAGGCGGGGCAGTCGATCAGCGGCGCCAGCGCTCCGCTCACCGCCCGGCACGGCCGGTCCTCGTCGATCCCCGACTTGGCCACCTCGCTGATCACGTACGCCACGGCGGTGCCCAGGGGGGCGAGCACCGCGACGGCGAGGGCCCGCGGATCGCCGCGCCGCGCCCGCCACCAGGCGACGACGAAGAGCACGGCGAAGAGCAGCAGCCCCAGTTCGGTCCACACCTCCATCAGGTGCTGGAACCACGACGGAGTGTCGTGGGCGAACTGCAGGATGTCGCGATAGAGATCGGAGTCAATGGTTCCCATGGTGCCGGACAGTATGCAATACAAGGTGAGTGGCACTTCCGGCGACGGTCACCGCCCGCACCTGACGAAAGACAGGGGTCGCCGTGTGTCCGCGCGAGACGGGGGCATGATGATGATCCTGAAAACTTGCTGTCCGGTGCGGCGGGTGGACACCGGACAACCGCCCGATCTCTCGTAAGGTTTGAGCCGTGGGATCTCTGCGCAATCCGATCGGGCCGCTTCCCTCCTCCATCTACTGGCGCCGGAGGGGCGTTCTGGTGTCCGTTGTGGCGTTGCTCGCGCTGCTGATCGTCTGGATCGTCAACTTGGGCGGCGGGGGCGGGAACAACGGCGCGGGGGGTGCGAACGGCAAGCACCCGACGCAGTCCATCACGCCCGGCCCCTCCGGCTCCGGCCCCGCGATCAGCCAACATCCCGGCGGGCGCGACACATCGGGCGGCTCCGGCGGCGACGCGGGCAGCGGCTCCGGCGACGGCTCGGGCGACGGGAGCGGTGGCGGTTCGGACGGCACCGGCGGCTCGGACGACTCGGCCGGCGGCGGCGACGGCGCGGGCAGCGGCGGCGGTACGGCGTCGGGCGACCAGGTCCCGGCAGGGTCCAAGCTGCCCGACTGCACGGCGGGCGGGGTGACCCTCTCGGTGCGCAGCCTCCACAACTCGTACGCGCCCGGGGAGAAGCCGCGCATCGAGCTGGCCGCGAAGAACTCCACGGACACGTCCTGCAAGGTCGATCTGGGCCCGCGCACGGCGGTCGTGACGATCACCAAGGCGGACGGCGACAAGGAGTTCTGGTCGTCGAAGGACTGCCCGTCCGACAACGCCGCGGGCCTCCTGCTGCGCGTCCCGGCGGGCGGCAAGGTCACCCACACCCTCACCTGGGACCGCCGGCCGAGCGCCCCCCGGTGCGCGACCCCGCCGGCGGGCGCGGCCACCCCGGGCACCTACCTGGTAGAGGCAAAGGCCCCCCAACTCACGGGCACCCAAACCTCATTCGTCCTCAAGGCGGACTAGCGCCGAGGACGAGCGCCCCGTCAGGGGCGCGGGGAACTGCGCGAGCAACCCACCACAACGGGAAGCCGACGACGAACCCCAAAGGCGCCCCGCACCCCCAAAGACCCCGGGGACCACGCCACCCGCCAAACCGGCGGAGCTACACGTACCGCTCCAGAATCGAAGACTCCGCAAGCCGCGAAAGCCCCTCCCGCACACTGCGGGCCCGCGCCTCCCCGACCCCGTCCACGGTCTGGAGGTCGTCGACGCTGGCGGCGAGCAGCTTCTGCAGCCCGCCGAAGTGCTCCACGAGACGGTCGATGATGGCCCCGGGCAGCCGCGGCACCTTCGCGAGGAGCCGGAAACCGCGCGGCGAGACCGCCGAGTCCAGCGCCTCCGGCGACCCCGTGTACCCCAGCGCCCGCGCCACGATGGGCAGTTCGAGCAGCTCGCCGTGGTGCAGCGAGTCCAGCTCGGAGAGCGCCTCGTCGACCGTGCGGGAGCGCTTGGCGGTCGGCTCGGGCACATAGTCCCGTACGACGAGCTCGCGCTCGGGCTCGACGCCCGCGATCAACTCGTCGAGCTGGAGGGCGAGAAGCCGCCCGTCGGTGCCCAGCTCCACCACGTACTCGGCGATCTCCGTGGCGATCCGGCGCACCATCTCCAGGCGCTGGGCGACCGCGGTGACGTCCCGGACCGTGACCAGGTCCTCGATCTCCAGGGCGGAGAGCGTGCCCGCCACCTCGTCGAGCCGCAGCTTGTAGCGCTCCAGGGTCGCGAGCGCCTGGTTGGCCCGGGACAGGATCGCCGCCGAGTCCTCCAGGACGCGGCGCTGCCCGTCCACGTACAGCGCGATCAGCCGCATCGACTGGGACACGGAGACCACCGGGAAGCCGACCTGCTTGCTGACGCGGTCGGCGGTGCGGTGCCGGGTGCCGGTCTCCTCGGTGGGGATCGTCGGGTCCGGCACCAGCTGCACACCGGCGCGCAGGATCTTGCTGAGGTCGGAGGAGACCACGATGCCGCCGTCGAGCTTGCACAGCTCGCGCAGGCGCGTGGCCGAGAACTCCACGTCCAGGACGAAACCGCCGGTGCACATCGACTCCACGGTCCGGTCGGAGCCGAGGACGATGAGACCGCCGGTGTTGCCGCGGAGGATGCGCTCCAGACCGTCGCGCAGGGCCGTACCGGGCGCCACGGCGCTCAGCGAGGCGCGCATCAGAGTGTCCGCACCGGAACTCCCGCCGGACTTGCCGGGAGCTGTCGCCCGGTCGTTGGCTGCCACTGCACTCCTCCGGATCGCAGGCTTTTGGGGTGCCCTGGGGTTCTTCGCCTTCGTCCGTCGTGTTCGTACGCACGGGCGAGACCTGGGCAAAGTCTACCGGCGGTCCTCCGTCTCCCGTGGGGCCTCTCGCCGACGGCTCTTCGGCAGCACCCGCAGCGCGTCCCCTATATCGGCGACTTCCAGGACCTTCATACCGGCCGGGACCTTGCCCGGATCGCCCGGGACGAGGGCATGGGTGAAGCCCAGCCGGTGCGCCTCGGCCAGCCGGCGCTGCACGCCCGTGACCCTTCTGACCTCGCCCGCCAGGCCCACTTCTCCGATCGCCACGAGATTCTTGGGCAGCGGGGTGTCGCTCGCCGCGGAGGCCAGCGCCAGCGCGATCGCGAGGTCCGCGGCGGGCTCGGTGAGCTTCACGCCGCCGACCGTCGCGGAATAGATGTCCCTTTTGCCCAAGGCGCTGATCTTGCCCCGCTGTTCGAGCACCGCCAGCATCATCGAGACGCGGGAGGTCTCCAGGCCCGATGTGGTGCGCCGGGGCGAGGGGATCTGCGAGTCGACGGTGAGCGCCTGCACCTCGGCGACCAGCGGGCGGCGGCCCTCCAGGGTGACCGTGAGGCAGGTGCCCGGCACCGGCTCGTCGCGCCGGGTCAGGAACAGGCCGCTCGGGTCGGCCAGGCCCGTGATGCCCTCGTCGTGCAGCTCGAAGCAGCCGACCTCGTCCGTCGTCCCGTACCGGTTCTTCACACCGCGGACCAGGCGCAGGCGCGCGTGCCGGTCGCCCTCGAAGTTCAGCACCACGTCGACCAGGTGCTCCAGGAGGCGCGGGCCCGCGATGGTGCCCTCCTTGGTGACATGGCCCACCAGGAGCGTGGACATGCCGCGCTCCTTGGAGGCACGGATCAGCGCCCCGGCCACCTCGCGGACCTGCGCCATGCCGCCCGGCGCGCCGTCGATCTCCGGCGAGGCCACCGTCTGTACGGAGTCCAGGACCAGCAGCGACGGCTGCACCGCGTCCAGATGGCCGAGGACGGCGGACAGGTCCGTCTCGGCCGCCAGGTACAGATGGTCGTCGATGGCGTGGATGCGGTCCGCCCGCAGCCGCACCTGGGACGCCGACTCCTCACCCGTCACGTAGAGCGTCTTGTGCTGCTCGCTCGCCGACTTCGCGGCGACGTCGAGCAGCAGCGTGGACTTGCCGACGCCGGGCTCGCCCGCGAGCAGCACCACCGCGCCGGGCACCAGACCGCCGCCGAGCACCCGGTCCAGCTCGGGCACACCGGTGGTGCGGGCCGTGGCCTGCCGGCCGTCCACCTCGCCGATGGGCAGCGCGGAGGTCGTGACGCGGCCGGGCGCGGTCGTGCGCACCGCCGGGGCGCCGTACTCCTCGATCGTCCCCCAGGCCTGGCACTCGCCGCAGCGGCCCAGCCACTTGACCGTCTGCCAGCCGCACTCGGTGCAGCGGTACGACGGTCGTTGCTTGCCGCTGTTCGCGGATTTGGTACGCGTGGCCATGGGCGAAACCGTAGCGGGCGGCACTGACAGTCCCTCCGGGCCACCTGCCGACGGTCGCCCCGCGTAGCCGTGCTGGCCACGGCATCAGCCTCGAATGCGGGGTTCCTGTCCTCTTTTGAGGGATCGTTTCACCCGTAAGGATTAAATGTGCTCAAGGGGGCGGAAGGGGCCCTACCCGCCGCCTACGGTCGCACAGGTGACAAGCAGCAGGCCGGAAACCCCGACACACCCGACCGGCGCACACCGGGCGCACCGCGCCGGGGCGAGGCGGCCGGTGCCGCGCACCGCCCCGCAGCGCCCGCCCGCGCGCTACGAGCCGTGTCTGGACGGCCTGTTCACCTACTGCCTCTCCGTGCTCTGCGACCACGACGAGGCGATCGCCGCCCTCGGGGACGCCCTCGCCCTCGCCGAGCGGCGCGGCTCACGCGGGCCCGACGCGGAGAGCGACCGCAGGGCGTGGCTGTACGCGCTGGCCCGCTGGTCCTGTCTGCACCGCCTGACGGAGGCCAAGCGCCGCAGGCAGCGGGCGCACGCGGCCGGCTCCGCCCCGGACACCAAGAGTGCCCCGGAGGCGCCGCAGGACGGCCTCCTCCAGGAGGAGCGCCGCCGCCAGCTCGCGCTGCTCGCCTGGCCGGAGGCGGCCGGCACCAGCCCCGAGCAGCGCGAGGCGCTGGAGCTCGCGGTGCGCCACCAGCTGTCCGCCGCCGAGGTCGCCGCCGTGCTCGGCACCGATCCGGGCGCCACGCGCGAGCTGCTCTCCGTCGCCGCCTGCGAGGTCGAGCGGACCCGCGCCGCGCTCGCCGTCGTCGAGACGGGCACCTGCCCCAGCGTCAACCGCCTCACCGGGGACAATCAGCTGCTGCTGTCCAGCGCGCTCCGCCGCGAGCTGGTGCGCCACGTGGACGACTGCCCGCGCTGCCGCCGCACCGCCGAGCGCGCCGTCCCCGGCGCCTGGCCCGGCACCTCGGTCACCCCCGCCGCGCTGCCCCTCGCCGAGGCCCCCCGCGCGGCCCTGCACCACGCGATGCACGCCGCCCACGGCGCGCACCTGCGGGCCCCGCGCTTCGACCGGCGCGGCTTCCCGATGGACCCCAAGGACCGCGCGGCCCGCCGCGACCGCCTTCGCGCGCGTGCCCTCACGACGACGGTCGTCGCCACGGTCGTCGCGGCCCCCGTCTTCGCCCTGTGGGCCGCCTACCGCGGCGCACCGCTGACCGGCGAGGGCAACGACGGCCGGTCGGTCAGCGCCAGCGAGGCCGAGGGACCGGACGGCCTGGACGGCGAGCGCGCCGACGGCACGGGATTCGGCTACGAGAACGCGGGCAACGCCAGTACGACGCCCGACCCCCGCTTCACCGCGGGCAGCCGCTCGCCCGACGTCTCCGTGGAAGTGATCTCGCCGCCCACGCGCGCGAGTTCGGGCCCCGGCCGGCTCACCGTGACGGCCCAGCCCAGCGGCGGCGCGACGCTCATCACGCTGACGGCGTCCGGCAGCGGCCCCGTGCACTGGTCGGCGTCCACCGGCGCCTCCTGGCTCTGGCTGAGCCAGACGTCGGGCACGCTGAAGCCCGGCGAGTCCAGCACGATCCGGGTGTACGTGGATCACGACCGCGAGCCGGCCGGGCACTGGAGCGCGCGCATCGCCGTCGATCCGTCCGGCGCGGTCATCTCCCTCGACGGCTACGGACGCGGTCCGGGCGGCGGCCACCACCACCCCGGCCACGGCGGCGGACATCACGGCGGCGGCTCGTCGTCGCCGTCCGAGCCGGACCCCACACCGACGCCCAGCGACCCGGGCACCACCGACCCGGACCCCACTCCGACACCGAGCGACCCGGCGACCAGCGAGCCCGAGCCCACCGCGTCCGACACGGCGAGCCCGGGCCCGGGGGACCCGACGGCGCCGCCGCAGTCCCCCTGAGGGCCGGAGCCGTGACGGGCCGCGGGGTCAGGAGGCGGCGGGGTCCGCCGGGTGCGGGGCGAGCAGGGGCAGCCCCTTGGGCAGGGCGGCCAGCCGCTCCTCGCACAGCTCGACCAGCTTCGCGTACCCCTCGGGGCCCATCAGCTCGGTCAGCTCCGGGCGGTAGGAGACGTACACCGGGTCACCGGCGCCGTGCGCCGAGGTCGCCGACGTGCACCACCAGTGCAGGTCGTGGCCGCCCGGACCCCAGCCGCGCCGGTCGTACTCACCGATCGAGACCTGGAGCACACGCGTGTCGTCCGGCCGGTCGATCCACTCGTAGGTCCGCCGGACCGGCAGCTGCCAGCACACGTCCGGCTTCGTCTCCAGCGGCTCGCGGCCCTCCTTGAGAGCCAGGATGTGCAGCGAGCAGCCCGCGCCGCCCTTGAAGCCCGGGCGGTTCTGGAAGATGCACGAGCCGTTGTACGGGCGGGTCTGCCGCTCGCCGTCCTCGTCCTTCGACACCCAGCCCGACTCCGTGCCGACGTCGTGGTGCTGCCAGATGTCGGGCGTGAGCCGGTCCACGAACCCGGCCACGCGCTTCTCGTCGTCCTCGTCCGAGAAGTGGGCGCCCAGCGTGCAGCAGCCGTCGTCCGCGCGCCCCGCCTGGATGCCCTGGCAGCCACTGCCGAAGATGCACGACCAACGAGAGGTCAGCCATGTCAGATCACAGCGGAAGACCTGCTCGTCGTCGGCCGGATCGGGGAACTCGACCCAGGCGCGCGGAAAGTCGATGGCCTTCTCGTCCTGCTTCAAGTCCTGGCCCTGCTTCAGCAGTGCCGACTTGGCCTTCTTTTCGCTCTTACCGCTTTTGTCGGCCTTGGCCTTTTTCGTCTTTGGCACCGTTCCAGAGTAAGCGCGCCGAGGGGTTCGGTCGGACCTTCCCTGCCGGGGGACGTCACGGGCGCAGTAGCGTTCCGTACATGAGACTCGGTGTCCTCGACGTGGGTTCGAATACGGTCCATCTGCTGGTGGTGGACGCGCACCCGGGTGCCCGGCCGCTGCCCGCGCACTCGCACAAGGCCGAGCTGCGGCTCGCCCAACTCCTCGACGACCGCGGGGCGATCGGCCCCGACGGCGTGGAGCGGCTCGTCGGCACGGTCAGAGGCGCCCTGGAGGCCGCCGAGGACAAGGGTGTCGAGGACCTGCTGCCGTTCGCCACGTCGGCGGTGCGCGAGGCGACCAACGCGGACGAGGTCCTGGCCCGCGTCAAGGACGAGACCGGCGTCGAACTGCGGGTGCTCACCGGCGCGGAGGAGGCGCGGCTCACGTTCCTCGCCGCCCGCCGCTGGTTCGGCTGGTCCGCGGGCAAACTCCTCGTCCTGGACATCGGCGGCGGCTCGCTCGAAATCGCGTACGGGATGGACGAGGAGCCGGACGCCGCGGTGTCGCTGCCGCTCGGCGCCGGGCGGCTGACGGCGGGCTGGCTGCCCGGCGACCCGGCGGACCCCGCCGACGTGAAGGCGCTGCGCCGGCACGTGCGGGCGCAGATCGCGCGCACGGTGGGGGAGTTCAGCCGGTTCGGGGCGCCGGACCACGTCGTCGCCACGTCCAAGACGTTCAAGCAGCTGGCCCGGCTCGCCGGGGCGGCCCGCTCCACCGACGGGCTCTACGTCCAGCGGGAGTTGAAGCGCAGATCCCTGGAGGACTGGGTGCCGCGGCTCGCCTCCATGACGGAGACCGAGCGCTCGGAGCTCCCCGGCGTCTCCGAGGGCCGCGCCGGCCAGCTCCTCGCCGGAGCCCTGGTCGCCGAGGGCGCGATGGACCTCTTCGGCGTGGAGACCCTGGAGATCTGCCCCTGGGCCCTGCGCGAGGGCGTCATCCTCCGCCACCTCGACCAGATGCCCCCACACTCCTGACACCCCGCCCCGCCGTCTTGGGCAATCTGCCGCCAAGGGCGGCAGGGTGGGCAAGGCGGCCCCCCGGCGCGGGGCGAGCGCCCATCCGGCCCGAGCCCCGGCCCGGCGCCCGCACCCCGGCCCCGCCCCGCACCCCCGGCGACGGGCCCCCACCATCAAGCCACCCACCCCCACCCCCGAAAAGGACCGCCTCCCCACCCCGAGGAGAAGGCCCGTACTCTGTCCCCGTGGCAGAACCAGTGGTGCGCATCCCGGATGCGAAGGTCGCCCTGTCGACGGCCTCGGTCTATCCGGAGTCCACGGCGACGGCCTTCGAGATCGCCGCACGCCTGGGCTACGACGGCGTAGAGGTCATGGTCTGGACCGACCCCGTGAGCCAGGACATCGAGGCCCTGCGCCGCCTCAGCGACTACCACCGGATCCCGATCCTGGCCGTCCACGCCCCGTGTCTGCTGATCACGCAGCGCGTCTGGTCCACCGACCCCTGGACGAAGCTGCAGCGCGCGAAGAGCGCGGCCGAGCGCCTCGGCGCCTCGACGGTGGTCGTCCACCCGCCCTTCCGCTGGCAGCGCCAGTACGCCCGCGACTTCGTCGGCGGCATCTGGCGGATGGCGGACGAGACGGACGTCAGGTTCGCCGTCGAGAACATGTACCCGTGGCGCTACCGGGACCGCGAGATGCTCGCGTACGCGCCCGACTGGGACGTGACGAAGGACGACTACCGTCACTTCACCGTCGATCTCAGCCACACGGCGACGGCCCGCACCGACGCCATGCACATGATCGACCGGATGGGCGACCGCCTCGGCCACGTCCACCTCGCGGACGGCAACGGGTCGAACAAGGACGAGCACCTGGTCCCCGGCCGCGGCACCCAGCCCTGCGCCGAACTCCTCGAACGCCTCGCGACCGGCGGCTTCGACGGCCACGTCGTGATCGAGGTCAACACCCGCCGGGCCATGTCGAGCGCCGAGCGCGAGGCCGACCTCGCCGAGGCCCTGGCCTTCACCCGCCTGCACCTGGCCTCCGCGGTCCGGGTGCCGCGTCCATGACGGACCCCGAACGCCCCGAACACCCCGCCCGCCCGGAACCCGCGCGCCGCCGGGGACGCCCGTCCCGTACGCGCACGGAGGGCGGCCCGGACACCCGGCAGCTGATCCTCGCCGCGGCCCGCGAGGAGTTCGCCGAGCGGGGCTTCGAGAAGACGTCCGTACGCGGCATCGCGAAGGCGGCCGGCGTCGATCCGGCGCTCGTGCACCACTACTTCGGCACCAAGGAACAGGTCTTCGCCGCGTCGATCGAGGTGGCGTTCGCCCCCGCGCTGCAAGCGCCCGCCGCGGTGGAGGACGGCCCGCTCGACGCGGTCGGCGAGCGGCTGACCCGTTTCATCTTCGGCGTCTGGGAGAACCCGGCCACCCGGGCCCCGCTGCTCGCCATCGTGCGCTCCGCCGTCAACAACGAGACCGCGGCCGCCGTCTTCCGGCGCCTGATCGCGGCCCAGCTGCTCTCCCGGCTCGCCCGCCGCCTCGACGTGCCGGAGCGGGAGGCCGAGCTGCGGGTCTCGCTGGCCGCCGCGCAGCTGGTGGGCACGGCGATGCTCCGCTACGTGATCAAGGCGGAACCGCTGGCGTCCGCCGACGCCGAGGACGTCATCACCCGGCTCGCGCCCGTGGTCCAGCGCCACCTCACAGGCCCGTAGCGGCGCGGGGCCCGGTCCGGAACCGTGAGACGCCCGTCCCGCCATCCGGACACCCGGTCCGGATGACAGACCGGCGGCGTAGGCTCGTGAGCCAGTCTTTTCTGTTTGACTTTCTGCCTGACTTTTCTGTCTGACGGTCCGCCCCCGCGGACCCGACCTGAAGGAGCGAGCGGCGATGCCCGAGCTGAGGTCCCGCACAGTCACCCACGGCCGCAACATGGCGGGCGCCCGCGCCCTTATGCGCGCCTCCGGTGTACCCGGTGCGGACATCGGCCGGAAGCCGATCGTCGCGGTCGCCAACTCGTTCACGGAGTTCGTGCCGGGCCACACGCACCTGGCGCCGGTCGGCCGCATCGTGAGCGACGCCATCACGGCCGCGGGCGGCATCGCCCGCGAGTTCAACACCATCGCGGTCGACGACGGCATCGCGATGGGCCACGGCGGCATGCTCTACAGCCTGCCCTCGCGCGACCTGATCGCCGACTCGGTCGAGTACATGGTCGAGGCGCACTGCGCGGACGCGCTGGTCTGCATCTCGAACTGCGACAAGATCACCCCCGGCATGCTGATGGCGGCGCTCCGCCTCAACATCCCGACGGTCTTCGTCTCCGGCGGCCCGATGGAGTCCGGCCGGGCCACCCTGGTCGACGGCACGGTCCGCACGCTCGACCTGGTCGACGCGATGTCGGAGGCGGTCAACGACAAGATCTCCGACGAGGACATCCTCCGTATCGAGGAGAACGCCTGTCCGACCTGCGGCTCGTGTTCCGGCATGTTCACCGCCAACTCGATGAACTGCCTCACCGAGGCCATCGGCCTGAGCCTCCCGGGCAACGGGTCGGTGCTCGCCACGCACACCGCCCGCAAGGCGCTGTACGAGCGCGCGGGCGCCACGGTCGTCGAGCTGACGAAGCGCTACTACGGCGAGGACGACGCCTCGGTCCTCCCGCGCAACATCGCCACGCACGCCGCCTTCGAGAACGCCATGGCGCTCGACATCGCCATGGGCGGCTCCACGAACACGATCCTGCACCTGCTGGCCGCAGCCCAGGAGGCCGAGGTCGACTACAACCTCGACCACATCAACGCGGTCTCGCGCCGCGTCCCCTGCCTGGCCAAGGTCGCGCCGAATGTCGCGGGCTCGAAGACGTACTACATGGAGGACGTGCACCGCGCCGGCGGCATCCCCGCCCTGCTCGGCGAGCTGTACCGGGGCGGTCTGCTCAACGAGGACGTGCACACGGTCCACAGCCCCTCCGTCAAGGAGTGGCTGGACACCTGGGACGTCCGCAGCGGCTCGACCTCCGAGGAGGCCCTCGACCTGTGGCACGCGGCCCCCGGCTGCGTCCGCTCCGCCGAGGCGTTCTCGCAGTACGAGCGCTGGGACACCCTGGACACGGACGCGGCGGGCGGCTGCATCCGTGACGTCGCCCATGCCTACTCGGCGGACGGCGGCCTCGCGGTCCTCAAGGGCAACCTGGCGGAGGACGGCTGCGTCGTGAAGACGGCCGGCGTCGACGAGTCGATCTGGACCTTCGAGGGCCCGGCCGTCGTCTGCGAGTCGCAGGAGGAGGCCGTCAGCAAGATCCTCACCCAGCAGGTCAAGGAAGGCGACGTCGTCGTCATCCGCTACGAGGGCCCCAAGGGCGGCCCGGGCATGCAGGAGATGCTGTACCCGACCTCGTACCTGAAGGGCCGCGGCCTGGGCAAGGTCTGCGCGCTCGTCACCGACGGCCGCTTCTCCGGCGGCACCTCGGGCCTGTCCATCGGCCACGCCTCGCCCGAGGCGGCGGCGGGCGGCACGATCGCGCTCGTCGAGGACGGCGACCGCATCCGCATCGACATCCCGAACCGCACCATCGAGCTGCTGGTCGCGGACGAGGAGCTGGCCGGCCGCCGCGCGGCCCTCGACGGGGTCTACGCCCCGAAGAACCGCGAGCGCAAGGTCTCCCAGGCCCTGCGCGCGTACGCCGCGATGGCCACCAGCGCCGACAAGGGCGCGGTCCGCGACGTGTCCAAGCTGGGCTGACCGGCCGAGGCACCGCCTCACCAGTCTTCGGGGTGGCTCCCGTCCATCCCGAAGACACTGCCGTCGGGCGCGCCCGCGTACACCTTCCCGCCGATCACCACGGGCGCCGGCAGCTCGGCGACCAGCCGGTCGGAGCGCGGGGCGGGCCGCGGGCGCGTCTGCGCGAGCGGCGCCCCGGTGCGCGCGGACGCGGCGATCAGCCGCCCGTCGGTCGCCGTGTAGTAGAGGCTGCCGCCCGCCGCGACCGGCCGTGAGGGACGGCTGACCGAGGTGTCCCGCTGCCAGCGCACCGCCTCCCCCTTCGCCGTGCCCGGCCGGGTGTCGACGGCGTACACCAGGCCACCGGCCGCGTACACGTACACCGTCCCGCCGCTCTCGGCGGCCTGCGCCTGATCGACCGGCACCGGCATGGCGACCCGGTGCACCGCGTGCGTACCGGTGTCGACCCGGACCACGGCGTCGGTCATCTGCCGCAGGTCCAGGGAGAGCAGGTGCAGCGCGTCGTCCCCGGCCGCGACGGGGCGCAGATAGCCGCTCGCGCGGGTCGACCACGTCACCCGCCCGTCCTTCGCGGAGACCGCGCCGACCGTGGTCGCGGAGCCGTCCGCCGTCGGCGTCGCCCTGAAGAACGTATCCGCGCCGCCGGCCATCCACTGCGCCCCGGCCTCCCCGACGCTCCGGGCCCACCGCTGCCGCCCGGTCGCGCTGTCCAGAGCCCGCACGGTGCCGTCCGGCGCGACGAGCAGCGTGGTGTCGGCGGAGTGCTCGACGGAGTCCAGGCCCGCGGTGCCGCGGGTCCAGCGCGCCTTTCCGGTACGGGGATCGAGCGCCGTCAGCCGGCCGTCGGCGACGACGTGCAGCAGCCCGCCGGACAGTGCGCTGGGCCCCTGCGGCTTCCCGCCCGCCCGGAACCGCCAGAGGACCCGGCCGTCCGCCGGATCGAGCCGCGCGGCGACGCCGTCGTCCGTCACGCAGTACAGCGCGCCCCCGCCCGCGAGGCAGGCGGGCGGATTGCCGCCCGAGGAGTCGAGCCGGACGCTCCAGGGCGTGAAGGCGGTGGCCGAGGCGGTGAGCCCGGACCGCGCCGGACCCTCCTGACCGCCCGGGGACAGCGCGCCGGTGGCCAGCGCCGCGACACCGCCGACGAGCAGGACGCCCACGGAGGCGCCCAGGACCACCCGGGACCGCCGCCCGCGCCCGGCCGCCGCACCGGTGCCGGTGTCCGTCGTCCGACCGCTCCGCGTCGACAACCGCGCGCCGCCGGAAGCGACCCGCTCGCTCGCATCCGGCGCGCGCTGCGCCGGTATGCGCGGCACCGCCTCCGGCTCCTCCGGGAGTTCACGCAGGGCGTCCATGATCTCGGCGGGGGAGGGCCGCTCGGCCGGGTCCTTGGCCAGACAGCGCCGGATCAGCGGCACGAGCGCGTCGGGGACGCCGGACAGCTCCGGTTCGTCGTGCACCACCTGGTACGCGACGAGGTACGGGCTGTCCGAGTCGAAGGGGCCGCGCCCGCTCGCCGCGTGGGCCAGCACGGCGCCCATGGCGAACACGTCGGCGGCCGGGCCCACTTCGCGCGGCCGCTGGAACTGCTCCGGAGCCATGAACGGCGGTGAGCCGATCAACTTGCCGGTCTCCGTACGGAGTTCACTGTCCACGGGACGCGAGATGCCGAAGTCGATGACCTTCGGGCCGTCGGCGGCGAGCAGCACATTGCTCGGCTTCAGGTCGCGGTGCACCACGCCGACGCGATGGATGTCGTGCAGCGCCTCCGCGAGCCCGGCCCCTAGCCTGCGCACCTCGGAGACGTCCAGCGCGCCGTTCCGCTTCACGCGCTCCGCGAGGGTGTCGCCGGGGATGAACAGCGTGGCCATCCACGGCAGGCGGGCGCCCGGGTCGGCGTCCACGACCGGCGCGGTGAAAGCGCCGCTGACCCGGCGCGCGGCACTGACCTCCTGCCGGAAACGGGCCCGGAACTCCGGATCCGCCGCGTAGTGGGCGTGCACGATCTTGACGGCGAGCCGCAGCCCGGAGGCGGACGTGGCCAGATGGACCACGCCCATGCCGCCCGTTCCCAGGCATTCCTCCAGGCGGTAGCGACCGGCATAGCCCGGACGCTCCGCTTCCGGTCCGGGTCCGGTGCTGCGCAGCGGCGGCATCGTCCACCCCCGTGTATTCGAGTCCGCAAGCGCGACGCACGGAGCCTAGTCGATGGTGCGTGCGATGCCTCAGGGGCTTGCTAGCCTGCGCGCGTCGCACGGCGCGACGCGCGTCACAGACGTCAACGGGGGAGTTACACATGGCTGTTGAGAACACCGACATAGCGGACAAGAGCGGCATCGAGAGCGTCGCGGCGACGGCCACCCGCTACCCGGTCGCCCCGGGCATCCGCCTCAAGGTCCGCAGCGGCCCCGGCACCCAGTACGAGCTGCTGCGCACCCTGCCGGCCGGCGCCAGCGTGCCGATCACCTGCCAGCGGCCCGGCGAGTGGGTCACCGGCACCTACGGCACCACGAACATCTGGGACAACATCGGCGGCGGCCAGTACGTCTCGGACTCCTACGTGAAGACGGGCAGTGACGGTTACGTGGCAGGGCGCTGCTCCTGACGGACGGCACCGGGCCGGTCCCGCGTCCCGCGGCCCGGCCCGGTGATAATCGAACCGTGAGCGACGACACCGGCACCCCCACCCCGAGCATCCCCATGGCGGACACCCCCGGCCCCCGCCCCGAGGAGATCCGTTTCTTCGGTACGACCTGGGCCGACCACAGCGGCCACTACGGGCTGCGCCGCGCAGGCGTCGGCATCGGCGCCCTCGTGCTGGCCGTCGCCGGCTGCTTCGTGCTGCGCTTCGCCTACCAGGGCCTTGCCATGGCCGACGTGGGCTCGTTCGTGAACGTCCTGCTCGTCGCCGCGTTCGCGATCTGCAGCGCCCTCGGCTTCAGCCGCACCTGGGGCGCCTTCTCCGAGCGCCCCGACGCCGAGAAGCAGGCGTCCCTGCGCGGCTTCCTCGCGATCGGCTTCGTCGGCGTCCTCCTCGCGTACGCCCTGCGCTGCGTCACCGAGGCCCCCGGCGAGAAGCTGCGGCGCCGCGAGTACGAGACCGCGCGCGACCAGTACGAGCGCCGCACGAAGCGGCGCACCGGCAACCCGTCGAAGAAGAAGTCCGGCGGCAGACAGCGCAAGAGCTGACCGCCTCCTGACACCCGGCGCCGCGCCCCGCGACGATGGCGCCATGACAGACGAACCGCCGCTCGACGCCCGCCCCGCCGCCGACTTCGCGCTCTCCTTCGACGGGGTCGCCGCCCAGTACGCCACGGCCCGCCCGAGCTATCCGCCCGCGCTCCTCGACACCGTCGAGGAGCTGACCGGCACCTCCCTGCGCGGAAAACGGGTCCTCGACGTGGGCGCGGGCACCGGCATCGCCACGGCCCTGCTGCGCGACCGGGGCGCCGACGTCATCGCCGTGGAACCGGGACCCGGCATGGGCGCCCAGTTCCGCACGACCCTCCCCGACGTCCCGCTGGTCCGCGCCTACGGCGACGCCCTCCCGTTCGCCGACGCCACCGCCGACCTCGTCACCTACGCCCAGTCCTGGCACTGGACCGACCCGGCCCGCTCGATCCCCGAGGCCCTGCGCGTCCTGCGCCCCGGCGGCGCGCTCGCCCTGTGGTGGAACGTCCCCGACCCGGACGTCGCCTGGTCCGCCGCCCAGGAACACCGCCTCCAGGACCGCCTGCCCGGCTACCACCGCCACGGCGTCAGCGCCGACGCGCCCCGCCTCATCACGGACCTGGGCCTGACCCCGGCCCCCACCACCGCCTTCCGCCGCCTGCACTGGACCCGCCGCATCCCCGTCGACCTGCACCTGGCCCATCTCGCCAGCCGCTCGTACTTCGTCGTCCTGGGCCCCGAGCGCGCGAAGCCGGTCCTGGACGACGAGCGCGCCCACCTCCTGCGCGACTTCCCCGACGGCACGGTCGAGGACGCCTACGCCGTGGACCTCACCGTCGTACGCCGCCCTTGACCGAGGCCGCCCCGAGCGAGATATTCATCAGGTGATGAATAAAACGTCCTCCGATGCCGAGGGAGGGCCGGCGGTCCACGCCACCGGCCTCTCCGTCGTCCGCGGCACCCGCCGGGTCCTGCGCGACCTCGCCTTCACCGTCCCGCGCGGCCGGATCACCGGCCTCCTCGGCCCGTCCGGCTGCGGCAAGTCGACCCTGCTGCGCGCCCTCGTCGGCACCCAGGCCAAGGTCACCGGCACCCTCACGGTCCTCGGCCGCCCGGCGGGCCACCCGAGCCTGCGCTCACGGATCGGCTACGTCACCCAGGCGCCGTCCGTCTATCTCGACCTGACCGTCCACCAGAACCTGGACCACTTCGCCGCGATCCTCCTCCCCGGCCGCGCGGCAGCGGACCGCCGCCGCACGGAGATCGACCGCGTCCTGGCCGCCGTGGACCTCACCACCCACACCCACGCCCTCGCCGGCACCCTCTCCGGCGGCCAGCTCAGCCGGGTCTCCCTGGCGGTGGCCCTCCTCGGCACCCCCGACCTCCTGGTCCTGGACGAACCGACGGTCGGCCTCGACCCGGTCCTCCGCCGCGACCTGTGGCGCCTCTTCCACGACCTCACCCGCACCCACGGCACCACCCTCCTCGTCTCCTCCCACGTCATGGACGAGGCCGAGCGCTGCGGCCGCCTCCTCCTGCTGCGCGACGGCGAACTCCTCGCCGACGACAGCCCCGAGGCCCTGCGCACCACGACCGGCACCGACACGGTCGAGGACGCCTTCCTGCACCTGGTGGACGCGGCATGAACATCCACCGCACCACCGCCACCGCGACCCGGGTCCTGCGCCAGCTCCGCCACGACCCCCGCACCATCGCCCTGATGCTCCTGGTCCCGTGCCTGATGCTGCTCCTGCTGCGCTACGTGTTCGACGGCAGCCCCGGCACCTTCGACTCCATCGGCGCCTCGCTCCTCGGCATCTTCCCGCTGATCACGATGTTCCTGGTGACGTCGATCGCGACCCTGCGCGAACGCACCTCCGGCACCCTCGAACGCCTCCTCACGATGCCCCTGGGCAAGGGCGACCTGATCGCGGGCTACGCCCTCGCGTTCGGCACCGTCGCGGTCGTCCAGTCGGCGCTGGCCACGGGCCTCGCGCTCTGGGTCCTCGACCTGAACGTCACCGGCTCGGCCTGGCTGCTCCTCCTGGTGGCCCTGCTCGACGCCCTGCTCGGCACGGCCCTCGGCCTCTTCGTCTCGGCCTTCGCGGCCTCCGAGTTCCAGGCGGTCCAGTTCCTGCCGGCGGTGATCTTCCCCCAGCTCCTCCTGTGCGGCCTGTTCACCGCCAGGGACACCATGCAACCGGTACTGAAGGCGATCTCGAACGTCCTCCCCATGTCCTACGCGGTCGACGGCATGAACGAGGTCCTGCGCCACACCGACCCCACCGCCACCTACCTCCGCGACGTCCTGATCGTCGCCGGCTGCACCGTCCTGGTCCTGGTCGTCGGCGCGGCCACCCTGCGCCGCCGCACCCCCTGACCCGCGTCCGCCCACCGGACACCCGCAGGGCCCCGCCCCGCCCGATGCGAGGATGCCCAGGACCCCATGCACGGAACGGGACGACGCAAGCCACGCACCACGGGAGGTCCACGCCCATGAGCCACAAGGTCGCCGTACTCGGCACAGGCAAGATCGGTGAAGCCCTGCTCAGCGGAATGATCCGCGGCGGCTGGGCCCCGGAGGATCTCCTGGTCACCGCCCGCCGCCCGGAGCGCGCCGAGGAACTGCGCACCCGGCACGGCGTCACCCCCGTCACCAACCAGGAGGCCGCCAAGCAGGCCGACACCCTGATCCTGACGGTGAAGCCCCAGGACATGGGCACCCTCCTCGCCGAACTGGCCCCCCACGTCCCGGCCGACCGTCTGATCATCAGCGGCGCGGCCGGCATCCCCACCACGTACTTCGAGGAACGCCTCCCCGAGGGCACCCCGGTGGTCCGCGTCATGACGAACACCCCGGCCCTCGTCGACGAGGCGATGTCCGTCATCTCCGCCGGCACCCACGCCACCGAGGCCCACCTGGCGCACGCCGAGGACATCTTCGGTTCGGTCGGCAAGACCCTCCGCGTCCCGGAGAACCAGCAGGACGCCTGCACCGCCCTCTCCGGCTCGGGCCCGGCCTACTTCTTCTACCTGGTCGAAGCCATGACGGACGCCGGCATCCTCCTGGGCCTCCCGCGCGACAAGGCCCACGACCTCATCGTCCAGTCCGCGATCGGCGCGGCCACGATGCTCAGGGACAGCGGCGAACACCCGGTCAAGCTCCGCGAGAACGTCACGTCCCCGGCCGGTACGACCATCAACGCGATCCGCGAGCTGGAGAACCACGGCGTACGCGCCGCCCTCATCGCCGCCCTCGAAGCGGCCCGCGACCGCAGCCGCGCCCTGGCCTCCGGCAACAACAGCTGACATCTGCCTCGCGCACGGGCCCGGGGCATGGGGTTGACACGCCCCGGGCCGATCCGTAATGTGCTCCGAGTTGCCCGACGTGAGCGCCGACTCCGGTTGGTCCCCGGGCAGCCATTCCGCAAGACCCACTCAAACGCACGACGACTGGTTTCTCTCTGTCGTCGTGACACTGTTTGCGTGCGCTTTTGCGAAATGAGGAATCTCCGTTCGAAAGACCGGAGAGCCCGGACCCCGATTAGCTCGGGAGCCCGGATTCCGCTAAAGTCTCACTCGTCGGAACGGCCCCAACAGGCCGGGAAGACAAGCCCGCTGACTGGGAATCAGGCCCGAAAGGATCTGATAGAGTCGGACTCGCCGGAAAGCCGAAAGGCCGGAAAGCGAAGCAAGACCCCGAGGAAATCGGCCGGTGAAACGGTCTGATAGAGTCGGAAACACGAAATACCGAAGGGAAGCGCCCGGAGGAAAGCCCGAGAGGGTGAGTACAAAGGAAGCGTCCGTTCCTTGAGAACTCAACAGCGTGCCAAAAATCAACGCCAGATATGTTGATACCCCGTCTCCGGCCATCAGGCTGGGACGAGGTTCCTTTGAAAAAGTCCTGCCGGTCACTGACTGGCAGGCGCACAGCGAGGACGCT
>NZ_QLLY01000003.1 GCF_003259365.1 Streptomyces sp. PsTaAH-137 | reverse complement strand
TGCTTCGAGATGAGTATTCCCACCCCCTTTGAGGGGTTAAGGCTCCCAGTAGACGACTGGGTTGATAGGCCGGATCTGGAAGCACCGTGAGGTGTGGAGGTGACCGGTACTAATAGGCCGAGGGCTTGTCCTCAGTTGCTCGCGTCCACTGTGTTGGTTCTGAAACCACGAACAACCGTCGTAGCCTTTTGGTCACGGCTCCGGTTGACAGTTTCATAGTGTTTCGGTGGTCATAGCGTGAGGGAAACGCCCGGTTACATTCCGAACCCGGAAGCTAAGCCTTACAGCGCCGATGGTACTGCAGGGGGGACCCTGTGGGAGAGTAGGACGCCGCCGAACTCCTTTTGATAAAGAGCTGGTCCCCGAACCTTTGGTTCGGGGACCAGCTCTTTTTTGTTTTGCGTCACTTGTCGTTCACGTTGCGCGATGAACATTCGGTGCCATGGGCACAGTTGGAATGCTGCAAGCCGCCGGTGTCGGCGCCGGTGATGAAGTGATCGTGCCGGCCTTCGGCAACCCCGAGGTCGCCGAAGCCGTCGTACAGGCGGGCGCCGCTCCCGTCTTCGCTGACATCGACCCGGACACGTACTGCCTCGACCCCGCGCACGTCGCCGCGTGCGTGAGCACGCGGACCGCCGCGGTGGTCGCCGTGCACCGCTTCGGCCACCGCGCCGACATCGAGCGGCTGACGGGAGTCACCCAACGCAACGGGCTGTTCCTGTTGGAGCAAGGCGAATCCCACCAGCCGTTCGAGGAAGTCGGGCGGCGACGCGCGTACGCGGCGTACCTGAACGGGCGACTCAGTGGGCTGCGGACGCCCGCGGCCGGCGAAGGGCACACCTATCAGCAGTACGTCGTGCGCGTACCCGGCAATGGGCGGCCCGATCGGGACGCCTTCGCCCGGGCTCTGCGGAGCAAGGGAGTCGAATGCAGCGTGCCGGTGAAGACTCCCGTGCACCGCATGCCCGCGTTCCGGCGTGACGTCGAGCTGCCCCAGACGGAATGCGCGGCCGATGAAACGCTGGCGCTGCCCGTCGACACGGAACTGTCCAAGCGGCAGATGCAGCGGCTCGTCTCCGCCTGCAATGCGCTCGGCGGATTGCTTCAACCCGCCTTCTAGCGGGGCCCTCGCGGGCCGTGCGATCGATGGTTCGAAGCGACCTGATCTTCGGGTATGCTTTAACTCGTTGGTGAGCGGGAAACCGCGAAAGCAACAGGCCCCTATAGCTCAGTCGGTAGAGCGTCTCCATGGTAAGGAGAAGGTCAGCGGTTCGATTCCGCTTGGGGGCTCAGGAATTGAGGCCCCCGCCCTGGAAACAGGGCGGGGGCCTTTTGCTTTTCCCCCGCCCCCCGGCGTCAGTCGTGCTGCAGGCCCGGCACACGCATCGTCAGGATCGCCATGTCGTCGGACGGGGCGTCAGCGGCGAAGCGCTCCACCGCACGCATGATGCGCGCGGCCACGGCGCCGGCCGTCAGACCCGTACACGTCGACAGGACTTCGGCGAGACCGTCGTCGCCCAGCATGCGGGTGCCCTCGCGGCGCTCCGTGATGCCGTCCGTGACGCACAGCAGGACATCGCCCGCGTCCAGCGTCATCGTCTGCTCGTACAGCTCCAGGTCGTCCATGACGCCGAGCAGCGGCTGCGGCTCCGCGAACGGGACGACCGTGCCGTCCTGGCGCAGACGCAGCGGAAGCGGATGACCGGCGCAGACCATCTTCAGGACCGCCGAGCCGTCCTCCTGCGGCCACAACTCCCCGTAGAGCAGCGTCAGGAAGCGGCTGCGGGCGCCCTCGTCGAGGATCGCCGCGTTCAGCCGCTCCAGGACCGCGGGTCCGCCGAAGCCCTCACGGGCGAGCAGGCGCAGGGCGTGGCGGGCCAGGCCCGTCACCGCGGCCGCCTCCGGGCCCGTGCCGCAGACATCGCCGATCGCGAAGCCGTACGCGCCGTCGCGGATCGGGAAGAGGTCGTAGAAGTCGCCACCCACCTCGTTGCCCTCGCCGGCCGCGCGGTAGATGACCTCCACCTCGACGCCCGGGACGTCGGGGAGCTCCGGCGGGAGGAGGCTGCGCTGGAGGGACTGGCTGATCGCCATACGTTCCGAGTAGAGGCGGGCGTTGTCGAGCGCCAGGGCCGCCCGGCGGCTCAAGTCCTCGGCCAGCTCCAGGATCTCCTGGCGGAAGTGCTCGTCCGTCGGCTTGCCGAGCGTCAGCATGCCGATGACGCGGTTGCGGGCGACCAGCGGGAGGACGACCGTCTCGCCGCCCACCGCGGAAGCCGTCGCGAGGGTGGTGCCGATGCCGGAGGTGACGCTCGTCGGCTCGTTGAGGCCGAGGCTTCTCATCGACGTACGAAGGGCCGCCTGATGGGCCGCCTCCGCGGGTGCCGGCCAGACGCGGGCGCCCGGTGTGGGCACCGGCTCCGGCGGGGCGATCTTGGACAGGAGCGCCTTGAGGCCGTCGATGCGCTCCTCGTCCTCGTGCAGGACGTACGAGAGATACGGGTCCGAGGCCTGGTCGGCGATCGTGTACACCGCGCACCAGGTCGCCAGCGTCGGCACCGTCATCTGGGCCATCAGCGCCAGCGTCTGGTCGCGGTCGAGCGTGCCGGCCAGCAGGTCGGACGCCTCCACCAGGAAGCTCAGCGAACCGCGGCGCAGCTTCTCCAGCTCGCCGAGACGGGCCGACTCGACCGCTAGTGCGATGCGGTCGGCCGCGAACTGGAGACGCAGGGCTTCTTCGTTCGAGTAGCGGTCCGGGGACTCGGCCGCGACGCCGAGGGAGCCGGTGAGACGGCCCTCGACCTTGAGCGGGACCGTCACGACCGAACGCATGCCCGTACCGTTCAACAGCGGTACGGCACCCGGGACTTGGGTGAGGTCCTCGTGGACGGCCGGCATGCGTGCCGAGCCGTACCGGCCGGGGCCGACCTCGACCGGCACGCGCGCGAAGCGCTGACGGGCCGAGGGGAGACCGGTGGAGGCGCGGACCTCCAGCTCCGTCTCGTCGTCCGTGGCCAGCAGCAGGAAGGCCGAGTCGCCGTCGAGCATGTCGCGGGCTCGCTCGACCGTGCGCTGGAGCAGGCCGTCCAGGTCGTCGGGGGCCGGAGAGCCGATGAAGACCTCGAACGGGTCGGAGCCCTGGCTCTCCGACGAACCGGTGTCGGACGCCGGGACGCGCAGCGGCGTCTGGAGCACGGCGCGCTCGTGATCGCGTACGAGCAGGCAGACCGTCGAGGGTTCACCGTCGGTGTCGCGGACCCGCAGATGGGAGGCGTACACGGGGAGGACGCGGCCCGTGGCGCCCCGGATGCCGTAACTGCCCTCCCAGCGCGAGAGTTGGAGCGCGTCGGCGATGCCGGTGCTGGTGCCCGGCGTGTGCGGCCAGGCCGCGAAGTCGGTGAGGGGCTTGCCGATGACCTGGTCGGCCGGATAGCCGAAGAGGTGCTCCGCGTCCTCGTTCCACGACGCGACCGCGCCGGTCTTGTCGATCTGCACGACGGCGACGCGCACCCGCTCGTCGGCGAGCGGCAGGAGGTCGGTGGGGACGACGGGACCGGCCGCGCGCGTGCCCACCGGGCGCTCCGGCAGGTCGAGTTGGAACCACACCTGCTTGTGCGTGGCCGAATAGTCCACTCCCCAGCGGCCCGCGAGCGCGGCGCAGAGCTGGAGACCGCGGCCGCCCTCGCGGTCGGGGCTGCCCATGTTGATCGCCGACGACTGGAGCGGGATCTCGCGTTCCGGATAGCGGTCGGAGACCTCGATGCGGACGTGGTCGTCACTGCGCAGGCACAGAACGTCCGCGGATGTGCCCGCGTGCACGACGGCGTTCGTCACCAGCTCGCTGGTCAGCACCACGGCGTCGTCGATGATGTCGGCGTAGCCCCACCCCTGGAGGGTGTCGCGCACGAAGGACCGGGCGGTCGCGACGGACCGCCCGACGGGTTCGAAGGTGGCAGCCGCACGCGCGGTGATCACAGAACTCCCTGTACGCGTTGAACTCGATGTAGTCGCCGTACCTGCCGCACTCGCTGTACGAATGTCGAGGCCCAGGTCTCCCGTACCCATGTCTCGGCCGCCCCTCCGATGCCCGCTCGTTTTCCGCCACCGCCCAGGTCGGGCCGACCGGGGTGGGTGGACAGCCGTATGCCAGGTTACTTACCTTCGCCGTCCATGCGGATGCCGGTCGCCAGTGTTTCCGCCCGGAGGGTGTGCGGACGGTGTGCGAAGCTGCCGAACTGTTATGGCCTGGTTCAGCCATGGTGAAACACTGGGCAGGCTTCTGAAGACAACGCATCGAAGTACCGGTGCTGAGGTAGAAGCGCATCTGGGCAAGCCGAGCTACCCGAGCAGTACAGGTCGATCCCTGCGGGAGGGACACAGTGGAGTCTGGCGCAGCGACGCGGGGCAGGAAAACGCGCGCAGAAGGCGGACAGTCCCTGGCGAAACAGCGCAAAACGCGCAACGGCAGTGGGACGACGACGGTCGACAGCGCGGCGCTGAACCGGCTCCTCGCCGGTCTCGTCGCCATGCGGGACGGCAATTTCCGCAAGCGCCTCACGGTCAACGGCGACGGTGTGATGTCGGAGATCGCCGCCGTGTTCAACGAGGTGGCCGACCGGAATCTGCACCTCACCGGTGAGCTGTCGCGGGTGCGGCGGATGGTCGGACGTGAGGGAAAGCTCACGGAGCGGCTCGAGACCGGCGCGTGCGAGGGTTCGTGGGCCTCGGCGATCGATGCGTCCAACGCGCTCGTCGACGACCTCGTGCGCCCCGTCTCCGAGGTGGGCCGGGTGCTCACCGCGGTCGCCGAGGGCGATCTGTCGCCCCGCATGGAGCTGCGGGCGCAGGTGCCCGAGGGGAACGGGCATCCGCTGCGCGGGGAGTTCCTGAAGGTCGGGCGGACGGTCAACAACCTCGTCGACCAGCTCTCCACCTTCACCGACGAGGTCACGCGTGTCGCGAGCGAGGTCGGGACCGAGGGCAAGCTGGGCGGCCAGGCGCGCGTACGTGGAATGTCAGGTTCCTGGAAGGACCTGACGGACTCGGTCAACACAATGGCGTACCGGCTTACCGCACAGGTGCGTGACATTGCTCTCGTCACGACCGCGGTGGCCAAGGGTGACTTGTCCCGGAAGGTCACGGTTCACGTCGCGGGCGAGATGCTCGAACTGAAGAACACCGTGAACACCATGGTGGACCAGTTGTCGTCCTTCTCCTCAGAGGTCACGCGAGTGGCGCGCGAGGTGGGTACGGAGGGCGAGCTCGGCGGTCAGGCGCAGGTGCCCGGTGTGGCCGGTGTGTGGAAGGACCTCACCGATTCGGTGAACCTCATGGCCGGCAACCTGACGGCCCAGGTGCGCGGGATCGCCCAGGTCACCACGGCGGTGGCCAACGGTGATCTGTCCCAGAAGGTGACGGTGTCCGCGCGGGGCGAGGTCGCCCAGCTCGCCGAGACCATCAACCAGATGACCGAGACGCTGCGCACGTTCGCCGACGAGGTCACGCGTGTCGCCAACGAGGTGGGGGCGGAGGGCCAGCTCGGCGGCCAGGCCAACGTGCCGGGCGCGGCCGGGACCTGGAAGGACCTGACCGACTCCGTCAACACCGTCTTCAGGAACCTGACCACCCAGGTGCGCGACATCGCGACGGTCACCACGGCCGTGGCGAGTGGCGATCTGTCGCAGAAGGTCACCGTCGACGTCGCCGGCGAGATGCTGGAGCTCAAGAACACCGTCAACACGATGGTCGACCAGCTGTCGGCGTTCGGCTCCGAGGTCACGCGTGTGGCGCGGGAGATCGGCGTCGAAGGTGAACTGGGCGGCCAGGCGCTGGTGCCGGGCGCCGCCGGGACGTGGAAGGACCTCACCGACTCGGTGAACACGGCCTTCCGCAACCTGACCGGACAGGTGCGCAACATCGCGCAGGTGACGACGGCGGTGGCCAACGGCGACCTGTCGCAGAAGGTCACCGTCGACGTCTCCGGCGAGATGCTTCAACTGAAGAACACCGTGAACACGATGGTGGACCAGCTGTCGTCGTTCGCCGACCAGGTGACCCGGATGGCCCGGGACGTGGGCACGGAGGGCCGGCTCGGCGGCCAGGCCCGCGTGGACGGGGTGAGCGGCACGTGGAAGGAGCTCACCGACTCCGTCAACTTCATGGCCGGCAACCTGACGTCCCAGGTGCGGCAGATCGCCCAGGTCACCACGGCCGTGGCGCGCGGTGACCTGTCGCAGAAGATCGACGTGGACGCGCGCGGCGAGATCCTGGAGCTGAAGAACACCATCAACACGATGGTCGACCAGCTCTCCGCCTTCGCCGACCAGGTCACGCGAGTCGCACGCGAGGTGGGCACGGAAGGGCGGCTGGGCGGCCAGGCGCAGGTGCCCGGCGTCGCCGGTGTGTGGCGCGACCTGACGGACTCCGTGAACGGCATGGCCGGCAACCTCACGGCCCAGGTGCGCAACATCGCGCAGGTCGCCACGGCGGTCGCGCGCGGTGACCTGTCGCAGAAGATCGACGTGGACGCGCGCGGCGAGATCCTGGAGCTGAAGAACACCCTCAACACGATGGTGGACCAGCTCTCGGCCTTCGCCGAGCAGGTCACGCGGGTCTCCCGCGAGGTGGGTACGGACGGCATCCTCGGCGGACAGGCCGAGGTGCAGGGCGTGTCGGGTACGTGGAAGGACCTGACGCAGTCCGTGAACGGTATGGCTAACAACCTGACGCTCCAGGTGCGCAACATCGCCGAGGTCACCACGGCCGTGGCGCGCGGCGACCTCTCCAAGAAGATCACCGTCGACGCCAAGGGCGAGATCCTCGAACTCGTCACCACGGTGAACACGATGGTGGACCAGCTGTCGTCGTTCGCCGAGCAGGTGACCCGGGTGGCCCGCGAGGTGGGCACCGAGGGCCAACTGGGCGGCCAGGCACGGGTTCCGGGCGTCACCGGCATCTGGAAGGACCTGAGCGACAACGTCAACCTGATGGCCAACAACCTGACCATGCAGGTGCGCAACATCTCCCAGGTCGCCAACGCCGTGGCCAACGGCGACCTGACCCGTACGGTCACCATCGAGGCGCGCGGCGAGGTCGCGCAGCTCGCCGACACGTTCAACACGATGGTGAAGACGCTGAGTTCGTTCGCCGACCAGGTCACCAAGGTGGCCCGTGAGGTGGGCACGGACGGCATCCTCGGCGGCCAGGCCCGCGTACCCGGAGTCTCCGGTACGTGGAAGGACCTCACCGAGTCCGTGAACGGCATGGCCTCGAACCTCACCGGCCAGGTGCGCAACATCGCGATGGTCACGACCGCCATCGCCAAGGGCGACCTGACCAAGAAGATCGACATCGACGCGCGGGGCGAGATCCTCGAACTGAAGACGACGATCAACACGATGGTCGACCAGCTGTCGTCCTTCGCCGACCAGGTCACGCGAGTCGCCCGCGAGGTGGGCACGGAGGGCCAGCTCGGTGGCCAGGCACGCGTGCGCGACGTCGACGGCACCTGGCGCGACCTGACCGAGTCCGTGAACGAGATGGCCGGGAACCTGACCCGTCAGGTGCGCGCCATCGCGGCCGTGGCCACCGCGGTGACCCGCGGCGATCTCAACCTCAAGATCGACGTCGACGCGGCGGGCGAGATCCAGGTCCTCCAGGACAACATCAACAAGATGATCTCCAACCTGCGCGACACCACGATCGCCAACGAGGAGCAGGACTGGCTCAAGGGCAACCTGGCCCGCATCTCGGGTCTGTTGCAGGGCCGCCGCGACCTCGACGACGTGGCCTCGCTCATCATGAGCGAGCTGACGCCGGTGGTCTCCGCGCAGCACGGCGCGTTCTTCATGGCGATGCCGCTGGACGACGGGCCCGACGCGGCGGGCGGCGACGAGGACGCGTACGAGCTGCGCATGCTCGGCAGCTACGGCTACTCCATGGGCTCGATGCCGACCTCCTTCCGGCCCGGTGAGACGCTCATCGGCACGGCCGCCCAGGAGAAGCGCACGATCATCGTGGACAACGCGCCGAGCGGCTACCTGAAGATCGCTTCGGGGCTCGGGGAGGCGCCGCCCGCGCAGGTCATCGTGATTCCGGTGCTCTTCGAGGGCACGGTGCTCGGCGTGATCGAGCTGGCGTCCTTCACGCCGTTCGCGCAGATCCAGAAGGACTTCCTCAACCAGATCGCCGAGATGATCGCGACGAGCGTCAACACCATCTCCGTGAACACCAAGACCGAGGTGCTGCTGAAGCAGTCCCAGGAGCTGACCGAGCAACTCAGGGAGCGCTCGGCCGAGTTGGAGAACCGGCAGAAGGCCCTCCAGGCGTCCAACGCCGAACTGGAGGAGAAGGCCGAACTGCTGGCCCAGCAGAACCGTGACATCGAGGTCAAGAACACCGAGATCGAGGAGGCGCGGCAGGTCCTGGAGGAGCGCGCCGAGCAGCTCGCGGTGTCGATGCGCTACAAGAGCGAGTTCCTCGCGAACATGTCGCACGAGCTGCGCACACCGCTCAACTCGCTGCTGATCCTCGCCAAGCTGCTCGCCGACAACGCCGACGCGAACCTCACGCCGAAGCAGGTCGAGTTCGCCGAGACGATCCACGGCGCGGGTTCCGACCTGCTCCAGCTGATCAACGACATCCTGGACCTGTCGAAGGTCGAGGCGGGCAAGATGGACGTCTCGCCGACGCGGATCGCCCTGGTGCAGCTCGTCGACTACGTGGAGGCGACGTTCCGGCCGCTGACCGCGGAGAAGCAACTCGACTTCTCCGTACGGGTGTCGCCGGAACTGCCCACCACGCTGCACACCGACGAACAGCGCCTCCTCCAGGTGCTGCGCAACCTGCTCTCCAACGCGGTGAAGTTCACCGACTCCGGAGCCGTCGAGCTGGTCATCAGGCCGGCGGGCAGCGACGTGCCGAACGCGATCCGGGAACAGCTCCTGGAGGCGGGGTCGTTGCGGGACGCGGACGCCGATCTGATCGCGTTCTCCGTCACCGACACCGGTATCGGCATCGCGGCCAGCAAGATGCGGGTCATCTTCGAGGCGTTCAAGCAGGCCGACGGCACGACCAGCCGCAAGTACGGCGGCACGGGCCTCGGGCTCTCCATCAGCCGGGAGATCGCCCGGCTGCTGGGCGGCGAGATCCACGCGGCGAGCGAGCCCGGGCGCGGCTCCACGTTCACGCTGTACCTGCCGCTGCACCCGAGCGAGCTGCCGCCCCAGGGGTACGCGCAGCTGGCCCCGGCCGTCGAGCCGGGCCGGCCGCTCGCGCTGGACGCCGCGCCGGAGCCCGCCGCCGAGGTGGAGACGCCGGCGGAGGTGAAGTCGTACCGGGAGACGCAGAACGGCGCCGCCGCGCTCTTCAGGCGCCGCCGGAAGGCCGCTCCGGAGCCCGAGCCCCGCACCGCCCTGCCCGAGCAGCCGGAGGCCGCTCAGGAGCCCTGGGAGGCGGCGGTCGCGGAGGCTCCCGCTCCCGCGCCGCGGTGGACCTCGTCGTTCGGTGGCGAGAAAGTGCTCATCGTCGACGACGACATCCGCAACGTGTTCGCGCTCACCAGCGTTCTGGAGCAGCACGGCCTGTCGGTCCTGTACGCGGAGAACGGCCGCGAGGGCATCGAAGTCCTGGAGCAGCACGACGATGTGACGGTGGTGCTGATGGACATCATGATGCCCGAGATGGACGGCTACGCGACGACCACGGCGATCCGCAGGATGCCGCAGTTCGCCGGTCTGCCGATCATCGCGCTCACCGCGAAGGCGATGAAGGGCGACCGGGAGAAGGCGATCGAATCGGGCGCTTCGGACTACGTCACGAAGCCCGTCGACCCGGATCATCTGCTCTCCGTGATGGAACAGTGGATGCGCGGTGAGTAACTGGAAAAGGGAATTTTCACGCACAGTTGCTGACTGAGTGTGGCCAAAGCCGTGTAGAAGTGCGGTGTACGGGGAACCTTCTGGTCCCCCACCGCGTTTCTGCTACGTGCACAGTGACATCGCGGTGACAGGGTGTGGCGACAGGCGGGGTGCGGCTACCATGACCGGCACAAGGACGGGCGGCGCAAGGGAGTCGTTCCCCGGGGCGGCGACAGGAGCCTCCCCGAGTCCTGCGGACAGGGGCGGCCCCATGCCGGGGCGAGGAGGGCGGGCCATGGTGCAGAAGGCCAAGATCCTCCTGGTCGATGACCGGCCGGAGAATCTGCTGGCGCTGGAGGCCATCCTCTCTGCGCTCGATCAGACGCTGGTGCGGGCATCGTCCGGGGAGGAAGCGCTCAAGGCGCTGCTCACCGACGATTTCGCGGTCATTCTGCTCGACGTTCAGATGCCGGGAATGGATGGTTTCGAGACCGCGGCGCACATCAAGCGCCGGGAGCGGACACGGGACATCCCGATCATCTTCCTCACAGCGATCAACCACGGGCCGCATCACACCTTCCGGGGGTACGCGGCCGGCGCGGTGGACTACATCTCCAAGCCGTTCGACCCGTGGGTGCTGCGAGCGAAGGTCTCGGTCTTCGTCGAGCTGTACATGAAGAACTGCCAGCTGCGGGAGCAGGCGGCCTTGCTGCGGCTCCAGCTGGAGGGCGGCGGCAAGGCGGTCGGTGACGCGAAGGAGCCCGCGGGGCTGCTCGCCGAGCTGTCCGCGCGGCTCGCGGCCGTCGAGGAGCAGGCCGAAGCGCTGTCCAAGCAGCTCGACGACGAGTCGGCGGACGCGGCGGCGGTGGCCACGGCCGCTCATCTGGAGCGCAAGCTCACCGGTCTGCGCAGAGCGCTCGACGCGCTGGAGCCCGGTACGGGCACCGGCACACCGTCCGTTCCGTCCCAGAACTGAGCAGCCGCCCGGGCTTTGAGGGCGCGTCACTTCACACGGCATCAGATCGCGACACGATCGGGTGAAGTCGCGCCACACGTGTCCCTGACGCCGTCCCCCGGTAACCTCACACCTATGGCCTCACGTCCCGCAGCCAAGAAGACGCCCGCGAAGAAGGCGGCGGCGCCGACCAAGGCTCCGGCGAAGAAGGCCGCCGCGAAAAAGGCGCCCGCCAAGAAGGCACCGGCCAAGAAGGCCGTTGCCAAGAAGCCCGCGCCGAAGCCGGCGCCCAGCCCCACCAACGGGGTCTACCGGCTTGCCCGCGCCGTGTGGCTCGGTGTCGCGCACAGCGTCGGCGCGATGTTCCGCGGCATAGGGCGGGGCGCGAAGGGGCTCGACCCGGCGCACCGCAAGGACGGTCTCGCGCTGCTGCTGCTCGGTGTCGCGCTGATCTGCGCCGCCGGCACCTGGTCCAATCTGCGCGGCCCCGTCGGGGACCTCGTCGAGATGCTGGTGACCGGAGCGTTCGGCCGGCTCGATCTGCTGGTGCCGCTGCTGCTCGGCTTCATCGCGGTGCGCCTGATCCTGCACCCCGAGAAGCCCGAGGCGAACGGACGGATCGTCATCGGCCTGTCGGCGCTGGTCGTCGGCGTGCTCGGCCAGGTCCACATCGCCTGCGGCTCGCCCGCGCGCAGCGACGGCATGCAGGCCATACAGGATGCGGGCGGCCTCATCGGCTGGGCCGCGGCGACCCCGCTGAGCTTCACCATGACCCAGGTGCTCGCGGTCCCCATGCTCGTCCTGCTCACCGTCTTCGGGCTGCTCGTGGTCACCGCGACGCCGGTCAACGCGATCCCGCAGCGGCTGCGGCTGCTCGGCGTGCGGCTCGGCATCGTCCACGACGACACGCTCGCCGCGGAGGGCGTGGACGGCGAGTACGACGAGGAGTGGCGCGAGGCCGCGCCCGCGCGCGGGAGGCGGCGCCCGGCGGCCCGGGAGGAGCGGCAGGGGTACGACCCCGACCGGATAGAGGAAGACGCCCTCTCCAAGCGGCGCAGGCCCCGGCGCGCGTCCGTACAGCCGTCCATGGACCGTCCCATGGACGCCGTGGACGTGGCCGCGGCCGCCGCGGCGGCCCTCGACGGTGCCGTGCTGCACGGCATGCCGCCGTCCCCGCTCGTCGCCGACCTCACGCAGGGCGTCGGCGGTGACCGTGCGGGGGAGCGCACCGGGGAGACCTCCACGCCGGAGCGCACGGCGCCCGTACCCACCGCGCGCGGCAAGAAGGCCGCGCCGGCCGCCCCGGAGCCGGAGACGCCGTCCAGGCTCGCCGTGCCCGACCTGACCAAGTCCGCCCCCGACGGGCACCGCGAGCTGCCACCGCGCGCCGAGCAGCTCCAGCTGGCCGGCGACATCACGTACGCCCTGCCGTCGCTCGACCTGCTGACCCGCGGCGGACCCGGCAAGTCCCGCAGCGCGGCCAACGACGCCGTCGTCGAATCGCTCTCGACCGTCTTCACCGAGTTCAAGGTCGACGCCGCCGTCACCGGCTTCACGCGCGGTCCGACGGTCACCCGGTACGAGGTCGAGCTCGGCCCCGCCGTGAAGGTCGAGAAGATCACGGCGCTGGCCAAGAACATCGCGTACGCCGTCGCGTCCCCGGACGTGCGGATCATCAGCCCGATCCCCGGCAAGTCCGCGGTCGGCATCGAGATCCCGAACACGGACCGCGAGATGGTCAACGTCGGGGACGTGCTGCGCCTCGCGGACGCCGCCGAGGACGACCACCCGATGCTGGTCGCGCTCGGCAAGGACGTCGAGGGCGGCTACGTGATGGCGAACATGGCCAAGATGCCGCACATCCTGGTCGCGGGCGCCACCGGCTCCGGAAAGTCGTCCTGCATCAACTGTCTGATCACCTCGATCATGGTGCGGGCGACCCCCGAGGACGTGCGGATGGTCCTCGTCGACCCCAAGCGCGTGGAGCTGACCGCGTACGAGGGCATTCCGCACCTCATCACGCCGATCATCACCAACCCCAAGCGGGCCGCCGAGGCGCTGCAGTGGGTCGTGCGCGAGATGGACCTGCGCTACGACGACCTCGCGGCCTTCGGCTACCGGCACATCGACGACTTCAACCAGGCCATCAGGGACGGCAAGCTCACGACGCCCGAGGGCAGTGAGCGGGAGCTGAAGCCGTACCCGTACCTGCTGGTCATCGTCGACGAGCTCGCCGACCTGATGATGGTCGCGCCGCGGGACGTGGAAGACGCGATCGTGCGGATCACGCAGCTCGCGCGTGCGGCCGGAATCCACCTGGTGCTCGCCACCCAGCGGCCGTCCGTCGACGTCGTCACCGGCCTCATCAAGGCCAACGTGCCCTCGCGGCTCGCCTTCGCCACCTCCTCGCTCGCCGACAGCCGCGTCATCCTGGACCAGCCGGGTGCCGAGAAGCTGATCGGCAAGGGCGACGGGCTCTTCCTGCCCATGGGCGCGAACAAGCCGACCCGTATGCAGGGCGCCTTCGTCACCGAGGACGAGATCCACGCCGTCGTGCAGCACTGCAAGGACCAGATGGCGCCCGTCTTCCGGGAAGACGTCGTCGTGGGCACCAAGCAGAAGAAGGAGATCGACGAGGACATCGGCGACGACCTGGAGCTGCTGTGCGCCGCGGCCGAGCTGGTCGTCTCCACCCAGTTCGGGTCCACGTCCATGCTCCAGCGCAAGCTGCGCGTGGGCTTCGCGAAGGCCGGCCGGCTGATGGACCTGATGGAGTCGCGGAACATCGTCGGCCCGAGCGAGGGGTCCAAGGCGCGGGACGTGCTCGTGAAGCCGGACGAACTCGATGGAGTGCTCGCGGTGATCCGCGGGGAGGCTCAACCTTAGGCCGGTCGGACCCGGGCCGAGCGGCCGCCGATCGCGCGATCTTGGACCGGCGCGATTTCGATGTCACTCGTAAGGAAATCCGGGGCAACCGTTTCCTCATCGCGTACGTCAAGTTGAGGGGAGGGGCGACGCCCAGCCGACCGTCAGGACCGCGGGTCACACCGGTGGCTCTGATGGCGTACAAAGTCCGACCGCCCGGTTGCCCCACCCTTTCGTACCCCCCCTAGACTGAACCTCCAGCAGGTGGCTACACGCTCGAAAGGCGCCCCCGTGTCCATCGGCAACTCCCCTGAAGACGACCGCCCTTCGGAAGACCACACCCCGCAGTCGGGCGACGACCGACCGTCGATCGGTCATGTCCTGCAGCAGGCACGTATCGCCGCGGGTCTCACTGTCGACGAGGTCAGCCAGTCGACCCGGGTGCGCATCCCGATCGTGCATGCGATCGAACAGGACGATTTCTCGCGCTGTGGTGGCGACGTGTACGCGCGCGGCCACATCCGCACGCTCGCGCGTGCCGTGGGGATCGATCCGGAGCCGCTGCTCGCGCAGTACGGCGCCGAGCACGGCGGACAGCCCGCGCCGACGCCGGCCACCCCGCTCTTCGAGGCCGAGCGCATCCGCTCCGAGCCGCGCCGCCCGAACTGGACGGCCGCCATGGTCGCCGCGATCGTCGCGGTCATCGCCTTCGTGGGCTACACGGCGGTGAGCGGTGGCGACGACGACGGCGACAAGCAGCAGGCCGCCGAGGGCGCGACGCCCAGCACCTCCAAGCCCACCACCCCCAAGCCGAAGCCCAGCACCAAGAAGCCCTCCGACCCGAAGCCCAACCCGTCGGACAGCGCCATCGCGGCCGCCCCGCGCGACAAGGTCACCGTCAAGATCAACGCGGCGGACGGGCGCAGCTGGATCTCCGCGAAGGATCACAACGGACGACTTCTGTTCGACGGAGTGCTCGAACAGGGCCAGTCGAAGACCTTCCAGGACAACCAGAAGGTCGACGTGGTGCTCGGTGACGCCGGCGCCGTCCAGCTGTACGTGAACGGCAAGAAGATCCAGGACGAGTTCCAGGCCGGTCAGGTCGAGCGGCTGACGTACACCAAGGGCGATCCCGAGGTCGGCTGACGCCCGGCCGGTGGCCTCGGCGATCTCCCGGTAACCCTCCCGGCGAGGGGTGTCGGTGGGACGAAGTAGTCTTGAGTCCATGCCCGAACGCCGTACCGTCGCACTTGTCACCCTTGGCTGCGCCCGTAACGAGGTGGACTCGGAGGAGCTCGCAGGCCGCTTGGAGGCGGACGGCTGGGAGCTCGTCGAGGACGCCGAGTCCGCCGATGTCGCCGTCGTGAACACCTGTGGCTTCGTCGAGGCCGCCAAGAAGGACTCCGTCGACGCCCTCCTCGAAGCCAATGACCTCAAGGGGCATGGCAGAACCCAGGCCGTCGTGGCGGTGGGCTGCATGGCCGAGCGGTACGGCAAGGAGCTCGCCGAGGCCCTCCCCGAGGCCGACGGCGTGCTCGGCTTCGACGACTACGAGGACATCTCCGGCCGTCTCCAGACGATCCTGTCGGGCGGCAGCGTGGAGGCACACGCCCCGCGCGACCGGCGCAAGCTGCTGCCCATCAGCCCGGCCGAGCGCCAGGAGGCGGGCTCCGGCATCGCGCTGCCCGGCCACGCTCCGGTGGACCTGCCCGAGGGCGTCGCGCCCGCGTCCGGGCCGCGTGCGCCCCTGCGGCGCCGGCTCGACGGGGCGCCCGTGGCCTCCGTGAAGCTGGCCTCCGGCTGTGACCGGCGGTGCACCTTCTGCGCCATCCCGTCGTTCCGCGGCTCGTTCATCTCGCGCCGCCCCAGCGACGTGCTCAACGAGACGCGCTGGCTCGCCGAGCAGGGCGTCAAGGAGATCATGCTGGTCTCCGAGAACAACACGTCGTACGGCAAGGATCTCGGTGACATCCGTCTCCTGGAGTCGCTGCTGCCCGAGCTGGCCGGTGTCGACGGGATCGAGCGGGTCCGCGTGAGCTACCTGCAGCCCGCCGAGATGCGGCCCGGGCTCATCGACGTCCTGACGGGGACCGAGAAGGTCGCCCCGTACTTCGATCTCTCCTTCCAGCACTCGGCGCCCGCCGTGCTGCGCGCGATGCGGCGCTTCGGCGACACCGACCGCTTCCTGGAGCTGCTCGACACCATTCGGAGCAAGGCCCCGCAGGCGGGTGTCCGGTCCAACTTCATCGTGGGCTTCCCCGGTGAGTCCGAGGCCGACTTCGCCGAGCTGGAGCGGTTCCTGAACGGCGCGCGGCTCGACGCCATCGGCGTCTTCGGCTACTCCGACGAGGAGGGCACGGAGGCGGCCACGTACGAGACCAAGCTGGACGAGGACGTCGTCGCCGAGCGGCTCGCGCGGGTGTCGCGCCTCGCCGAGCAGCTGGTGTCGCAGCGGGCCGAGGAGCGTCTGGGCGAGACCGTGGAGGTGCTCGTCGAGTCCGTGGACGCCGAGGACGGCGTGGTCGGCCGCGGCGCCCACCAGGCACCGGAGACGGACGGCCAGGTGCGCCTCACGGGCGGCGAAGGTCTGACCGTCGGCCGTATGGTCGTGGCAAAGGTGGTCGGAACCGAGGGAGTGGACCTCGTCGCCGAGCCGCTCGACGGGCTTGAGGAGGCAGGCAGATGACCGGAGTGCCGGCGTCCGCCGCGGGAGGCACCGGTAGGCCGGCGCCCGGCGGCAAGCTGGGCACTGCGGCCGTGAACCAGGCCAGCCTGTGGAACATCGCCAACATCCTGACCATGGTCCGGCTGCTCCTGGTGCCGGGTTTCGTGGTGCTGATGCTCGCCGACGGGGGCTATGACCCGGCGATGCGGGCGTGGGCGTGGGCGGCGTTCGCCGTCGCCATGATCACGGATGTCTTCGACGGGCATCTGGCCCGCACGTACAACCTGGTCACCGACTTCGGGAAGATCGCCGACCCCATCGCCGACAAGGCGATCATGGGAGCGGCGCTGATCTGTCTGTCGTCGCTCGGTGACCTGCCGTGGTGGGTGACCGGTGTCATCCTCGGGCGCGAGCTGGGGATCACGCTGCTGCGCTTCGTGGTGATCAGATACGGGGTCATCCCGGCCAGTCGCGGCGGCAAGATGAAGACCCTGGCCCAGGGCACGGCCGTGGGCATGTACGTGCTCGCGCTGACCGGGCCGCTCGCGACGTTCCGGTTCTGGGTGATGGCGGTCGCCGTGGTCCTCACCGTGGTGACCGGGCTCGACTACGTACGACAGGCGGTCGTGCTGCGCCGCGCCGGGCTCGCCGAGGCGGCCGCCGCCGCGGCCCTCTCCCAGGCCGCAGCCGCGGACCAGACGCCTTCGGAGGCGGCCGAGAAGTGACGTACGGGGCTGCCGAGGCGCTGCGGCTGTTGGCGGAGCGAGGGGAGACCCTTGCCGTCGCCGAGTCGCTGACCGGTGGTCTCGTGGCCGCGGAGCTGGTGTCCGTGCCGGGGGCCTCGAAGGTCTTCCGCGGCTCCGTCACCGCGTACGCCACCGAGCTCAAGCACACCGTCCTCGGCGTGGACGCGGCGCTGCTCGCCGCACACGGTGCCGTGCTCCCGGACGTGGCGCTCCAGATGGCCGCCGGGGTGCGGGACGCGCTCGGCGCGGACTGGGGGATCGCCACCACCGGTGTCGCGGGCCCCGAGCCCCAGGACGGGCAGCCGGTCGGCACCGTTTTCGTGGCGGTGGCCGGGCCCGAAGAGGCACGGACGGGTGGTTTCCGGTCTGTCCGGGATTTCGCTGGTAGCCGCAAAGTGCTCGCGCTGCGGTTGAACGGCGGCCGGGCGGAAATTCGTAGAGAGAGTGTACGGAGCGTGCTCGGACTGCTCACGGAAGAGCTGGTCGGAGGGCATTCCGGCGAACATGCTGGGAATGCGCGGACACAGGATACGGAACAGAACGGGGGGTTTTGATGTTTGCAGCCCTGAGTGAACACGACATCGCTCCCCGCACGGCCGCCGCCCAAGGCGGTACGGTGGGGCGTGAAGGATGCGGCTACGCGGTCCGAGGAGGGAGCCACCGATGATTCTGCTCCGTCGCCTGCTGGGTGACGTGCTGCGTCGGCAGCGCCAGCGCCAGGGCCGTACTCTGCGCGAAGTCTCCTCGTCCGCCCGAGTCTCGCTCGGCTATCTTTCCGAGGTGGAACGGGGGCAGAAGGAGGCTTCCTCCGAGCTGCTCTCCGCGATCTGCGACGCGCTTGACGTACGGATGTCCGAGTTGATGCGCGAGGTGAGCGACGAGCTCGCTCTCGCGGAGCTGGCCGCGTCGGCGGCGGCAGTCCCGTCGGAGCCGGTGCCGGCACCGGTTCGCCCGATGCTCAATTCCGTCTCCGTGACCGGCGTCCCGCCGGAACGGGTGACGATCAAGGCGCCTGCGGAGGCCGTGGACGTCGTAGCGGCGTAGCGCCTGCGCTCAGCATGAGCTTGGGGAGACCCCCGGTCGAGATCTTCGGCCGGGGGTCTCCGCCGTGTGCGCCGCGACGGTCGTACTTGTAGGCCATTTGGCCCTGGCGTCCCCGCCGCATGTCCGTTCTAGTACGTATATGCCATTGTTGATGATGGTTTCGATACGGAGGTAACGGATGTACGTCGTGAAGAGTCCACTGACCGATGCCGATCTGAAGACCGTCTCCGAGGCGCTGCAAGGGGCCCTGGTCGATCTGGTGGACCTCTCGCTGGTGGCGAAGCAGGTTCACTGGAACGTGGTCGGTCCCCGCTTCCGGTCCGTGCATCTCCAGCTCGACGAGGTCGTGGACACCGCGCGTCTGCACTCCGACACGGTGGCCGAGCGGGCCTCCACGCTCGGGGTGTCCCCGGACGGCCGGGCCGGGACCGTGGCCGCCACCAGCGGGATCGGCACGATCGCCGACGGCTGGGTCAAGGACGTGGACGCGGTGGGCACGCTCGTGGACGCCCTCGGTGCCGTGATCACCCGGATGCGGGAGCGGATCGAGGCGACCGGTGACGCGGACCCCGTCAGCCAGGACATCTTCATCGCCATCACGGCGGATCTGGAGAAGCACCACTGGATGTTCCAGGCCGAGAACGGCGGCTGAGTCACCGCCGCGGTGATCGGGGGCGCGTCGCCTCACGGGTGGCGCGCCCCCGGTGTGCGCTGTCTGTGGAGTGCGCCCTGTTCACGGGGTACGGATGTCGTTGGCGTCGGGACGCGGTGCTTGGGGCGGTACGGGTGGAGGTGAGCGGGCGGTGACCGTGGGCCGGTGGCGAGCGCTGCGCTGGATACCCGCCGTACTGGTGGGGGCGCTGTGGTGGTGGGGAGTGCTGCGGCTGGCCTTCGCGCCGGACGCGGGGGCGTTCGAGGGGGCGGTCGCCGCGGGAGGCTGGGGGCTGAGCCTGCTGCCGGTGCACGCGCTGCCCAAGTCGAAGGCCGCCGGCGTCGCGGGAATGCCGGGGCGGCACGGTGCGCGGAAGGTGCGGGGGCGGGCCCTGCGGGCGGGGCACGAGATGGCGGGCGGGGTGTGGGGGCTGGTCAGCGGGGTGGTCACCAGGGCATGGCGACGCCTCCGTTCGGGCGGAGGATCTGGCCCGTCGTGAAGGACGAGGCGTCCGAGGCGAGGTGCAGCACCGCGTGCGCGATCTCGTCGGGCTCGCCGACCCGGCCGAGCGGGGTCATGCGCGTCATCAGGGACTCCGTGTGGGCCTGGGCGCGGCCGTCGTGGGCGGTCGTCATCGGGGTGCGGATCCAGCCGGGCGCGACCGCGTTGACCCGGATGCCGTGCGGCCCGGCCTCCGTGGCGAGCGTTTTGGTCAGCTGGACGACGGCCGCCTTCGCGACGCCGTAGCAGAGCAGGCCCGGACCGCCGGTGTCGACGGCTCCCGACGCCATCGTGACGATGCTGCCGCGGGTACCGTTCGCGATCATGGTGCGGGCCGCTTCCTGGCAGGCGTACAGGATGCCCTTGAAGTTGATGGCGAAGACGCGGTCTAGGTCCTCGTCGCGGGTCTCCAGGACGGGGCTGGAGTGCATGACCCCGGCGATCGCGGCCATGATGTCGAGACCGCCGCCGCTGCCGTCGCCGGCGGGGCGGGCCGCCGTGGCGATGGCCTGGGTGAGCTGGGCGCGGTCGCTGACGTCGAGCGGGTACGCGTGCGCGGTGCCGCCGTCCTGCTTGATGAGGTCCGTCGTCTCGTGCAGGCCCTGCTCGTCGCGGTCCGCGCAGTGCACGGTGGCGCCCGCGCGGGCGAGCAGGACGGCCGAGGCGCGGCCGATGCCGCTCGCCGCGCCGGTGACGAATGCGGTGCGTCCGGTGAGGTCGTACGCCGTGACAGGCATGCAAGGACCGTACGAGCATTTCTGACGGGTCGTCAATTGTCGTGCACGGGGCGAAGTGCGGAGCTGTTTCTACGGTGTCGGGCCCTGCTGGCAGACGGGGCACCAGTAGGTGGGGCGTTTGCGGGATCCGTCGCCCTGGTTCGCCTTGCGGATCGGGGTGCGGCAGCGCAGACAGGGGCGTGGGGCGCGACCGTAGACGTACAGCTGTTCGCCGGGGTGGGAGCTGCCGGTGGTGATGCGGGTCGGGCGGTCGCGGTTGGCTTCGAGGAGCTTCTTGGCGAGCAGCGGGAGGCGGGCGGCGGTGTCGGGCGGCAGGTCGCCGACCGGGAGCCAGGGGGTGACGCGCAGGAGGAAGCAGAGCTCGGACTTGTAGACATTGCCGATGCCGGCCAGGTTCCGCTGGTCGAGGAGGGCCTCGCCGAGCGGGCGGGCCGGATCCTTGAACAGGTTGGCCAGGGCCGTGTCGGGGTCCCAGTCAGGGCCGAGCAGGTCGGGGCCGAGGTGGCCGACGGCCTTGGACTCCTCGGCGGTGCGCAGGAGTTCGACGACGGGGAGGCGGTAGCCGACCGCCGTGCGGGTCTCGTTGCCGAGGATCGCGCGGATCTGGTGCGCGGGGCCGCCGCGCCAGCGCTCGCCCGGGGCGTAGATCTTCCAGGAGCCGTCCATCCGCAGGTGCGAGTGGAGGGTGAGGCCGCCCTCGACACGGGTCATCAGGTGCTTGCCGCGCGCGGTGACGTCCAGGACCGTGCGGCCGGTCAGGTCGGCCGTGGCGAATCGGGGGACGCGCAGGTCGGAGCGGGTGAGTACCTGGCCCGCGAGGGCGGTGTGCAGCCGTTTCGCTGCTTGCAGGACGGTGTCTCCTTCGGGCATGAGGTTCAGCGTAGGTGGGGGCGGGTGGGGTGGCATGTCTGTCGGGGCGGGTTGCCGGGTTGCCGGGTTGTCGTTCGTGTGCGGGGCGGTGGGGGCTGGTCGCGCAGTTCCCCGCGCCCCTGGGGGGCTTCGGGTTGTGTTTCGTGTGTGGGTCGGTGGGGGCTGGTCGCGCAGTTCCCCGCGCCCCTGGAGCGAGCTCCGCTCGCCCCGGGGAGGCGACGCTGAGCGTGTGCCTGAAGGGCCCGTGGAATATGGGTCGCCCCTTGGCAGCGGGGCTTTTAGGGTGCGGCTGATGATGACTTCTGAGGACGTGTTGGCCGTGCTGGGGTTGTTGCGGCGGGCGGGGGCCGATGTGTGGGTCGGTGGTGGGTGGGGGATCGACGCGCTGGTCGGTGAGCAGACCCGGGACCATCGGGATCTGGACCTGATGCACCGGCAGGACCAGGAGGCCGTGGTGCTGGCGGCTCTCTCCGCGGAGGGTTTCGTCGAGACCTTGAACTGGCGGCCCGTTCGGTTCGTCGTGCGGGATCCTGGCGGCCTGGAGATCGACCTTCATCCGCTGGTCTTCAGTAATGACGGCTCGGCGGTGCAGGCGTCGCCCGATCCGGAGCGTCCCTTCGTCTATCCCTCCTCCTGCTTCGTCACCGGCACCGTGCGGGGGACCTCCGTTCCTTGCCTCTCCGCCGAGCAGCAGGTGTTCTTCCATCAGGGCTACGGACCCACTGAGCGCGACCGACACGACATGGCGGAGCTGCGCCGGGTCTTCGGGATCAGCACTCACTTCTGATCGTCTCGGTGAGGGGAGCGGATACGGTCCTCGTCATGACAGCTCATGATCAACCTCATCCCGCGCCCGGGCCGGACGAGATAGCCGCGGCCATGACCGCCCTCGGTGTCTACGCCCAGCAGCCGGACCCCGAGGAGTTGGAGCGGCAGGCCGTCTCCGTCGGTGGTGAACACGTCCTCGCCGCCGTCCTAGCCAACGCTCTCTACGGCGCCTCCATCGGGACCGGGATGGTCACCGAGGGGAACATGCTGGAGGCGGGTGCGGGCTCGGAGGAGATGGCGCTCGCGCGGGAGCAGGTGTTCAAGGCGTCGGGGGCCGACTGGACCGGGGTGATCGGTCTGCTGCACTGGCAGACGGGCCACGTCTGGAACGCCCTGAAGACTATGAGCGAGGAGGACCACGAGCCGCTCGGCACCGTCGGCGCCCACGCCTCCAACGCGCTGCTCAACCTGCTGTCCTGCATGTCGGTGACCGGCGCCGACGATCCGCGTGCTGCCGATGTCCCGGCCGATCTCGAGCGGGTGCGGGCGGATCTGGTCGCCGCGGTGGAGGCGCTGGACGCGCTGCCGGTATCCGGTACGGAGGTGTCCTCCGACGGGACGCCCGGTGTCTGAAGCGCCGACTCAGGCCCGCAGGCGCAGCCCGCGCGGTGTGGCGTGGAAGCCGGCTCCTTCCAGGAGGGAGGCGTACGGGGAGGTGAGCGCGGCCGTGCCGTTGATCCGCTCGACCGTGATCGTGCCGAGTGCGCCGGAGCGGGCCGCGTCGGCGAGCGCCTTCGCCGACGCGGGCAGCCGGGGATCCTCGGCCAGCTCGGCGGAGGTGGGGGCCGGGGCCTCCGCCGCGGGGGTGCCGCCGTCGGAGGCCGGCCAGCACAGCAGGGTCTTGCCGCCGCGCTCCATGTAGAGCGTCAGCTCGCCGTCGACGAGGACCACGAGGGAGCCCGCCTTGCGGCCCGGCTTGTGGCCCGCCCCGGTGGGCGGCTCCGGCCAGGACAGGGCCGCCCCGTACGCGTTCGCCGGATCGGCCGCCGCAAGGACCAGCGCCCGCGGCGCTCCGTTCTTCGGGGCGGGTGTGTCGGCCGGGGCCCAGGGGTCCGGTGGGGTGGTGCCGCGCTCCCGTGCGTTCGCCGCCGCGCGCAGGCGGTCCACGGCGCCGTCCATGGCGAACTGGGCCGCGCCGAGCCCTTCCACGACATAGCCGCGCCGGGCCTGGCCGCTCTCCTCGAAGACGGACAGCACCCGGTACGTCGCCGAGAAGCCGCCCTCGACGCCTTCGGCGGCCACGGCGCCGCGGGTCACCACGCCGTGCCGGTCGAGGAGGGTGCGGGCCAGGGCGTGGGCGCGCAGCGTCGGGTCCGGCTCCTGGGCGGGCAGCAGGGACCAGCGGCCCGCGACCGTGGGCGGGCCGGTGCGCGAACTGGCGCGGGCGGCCGCCGTGAGGCTTCCGTAGCGGCCGCGCGGGACGGACCGGCGGGCCCGGTGGGCGGTGGACCCGGCGGTGCGGCCGGAGCCCAGGACGGCCCGCATCGGTGCCAGTGTGTCGTTGGTGAGCCGGCCCGACCAGGCCAGCTCCCACAGGGCGTCGGCCAGCTGGGGATCGCCGACCTCGGGGTGGGTGGCGCGGACCTGGTCGGCGATCTGCCGGAAGAACAGGCCGTAGCCGCCCGCGAGGCTGTCCAGGACCGACTCGTGGAGCGGTGTCGGCTCCAGCGGGTGCGGGGGCGGCAGCAGGAGCGGCACCGCGTCGGCGAGGTAGAGACTGACCCAGCCGTCCTTGCCCGGCAGTGAGCCCGCTCCGGCCCACACCACCTCGCCGGACGCCGTGAGTTCGTCCAGCATCGCCGGTACGTAGCCGGAGACGCGGGAGGGGAGGACCAGCTTCTCCAGCGCGGAGGCGGGGACCGAGGCGCCCTGAAGCTGCTCGACGGCGCGGACCAGGCCGTCGATGCCGCGCAGGCCGTGGCTGCCCAAGTGCTGCCACTGGGGCAGGAACTGGGCCAGCGCGGCGGGCGGCACCGGCTCCAGTTCGTGCCGGAGCGCGGCCAGGGAGCGGCGGCGCAGGCGGCGCAGCACGGCGGCGTCGCACCACTCCTGGCCGATGTCCGCCGGGTGGAACTCGCCCTGCACCACCCGGCCGTTCGCGGCGAGGCGCTGGAGGGCGCCCTCGGTGACCGCGGTGCCCAGGCCGAAGCGGGTGGCCGCCTGCGCCGAGGTGAACGGGCCGTGCGTACGGGCGAAGCGGGCCAGGAGATCGCCCAGAGGATCCTTCACCGGCTCCGTGAACGCCTCGGGGACCCCCACGGGCAGCGCCGTGCCCAGGGCGTCGCGCAGTCGGCCGGCGTCCTCGATCGCCGCCCAGTGATCGGTGCCGGCGACGCGGACGCGGATGGCGCGGCGCGCGGCGGCCAGGTCCTCGGCCCAGCCCGGCTCGGCGCCGCGCTCGGTCAGCTCGGCGTCGGTGAGCGGGCCGAGGAGCCGGAGCAGGTCCGCGACGCCCTCGACGTCCTTGATGCGGCGGTCCTCGGTGCGCCACTGCAGCTCCTGCTCCAGCTCGGCCAGCACGTCCGCGTCGAGCAGCTCGCGCAGCTCGGCCTGGCCGAGCAGCTCGGCCAGGAGATGCGAGTCCAGGGACAGCGCGGCCGCACGGCGCTCGGCGAGCGGGGAGTCGCCCTCGTACAGGAACTGCGCCACGTAACCGAACAGCAGCGAGCGGGCGAACGGGGACGCCTCCGGGGTGGTGACCTCGACGAGGCGCACCTTGCGGGACTCGATGTCGCCCATCAGCTCGGCGAGCCCGGGCACGTCGAAGACGTCCTGGAGGCATTCGCGCACCGCCTCCAGGACGATGGGGAACGAGCCGAACTCGCTGGCCACCTCGAGGAGCTGGGAGGCCCGCTGGCGCTGCTGCCACAGCGGGGTGCGCTTGCCCGGGTTGCGCTTGGGGAGCAGCAGCGCGCGGGCCGCGCACTCGCGGAAACGGGAGGCGAACAGGGCCGAGCCGCCGACCTGTTCGGTGACGATCTGGTCGACGTCGCCCTTGTCGAAGGCGACGTCCGCCGCGCCGATGGGGGCCTGATCGGAGTCGTACTCCAGGCCCGGCTTGGCGGGCTCCTGGTCGAGGAGGTCCAGGCCCATCAGGTCCGCGTCCGGCAGGCGCAGCACGATGCCGTCGTCGGCGTGCATGACCTGCGCGTCCATGCCGTACTTCTCGCTGAGCCGGGCTCCCAGGGCGAGCGCCCAGGGGGCGTGCACCTGGGCGCCGAAGGGGGAGTGGACGACGACCCGCCAGTCGCCCAGCTCGTCGCGGAAACGCTCGACCACGATGGTGCGGTCGTCCGGGATGTGGCCGCACGCCTCGCGCTGCTCGGCCAGGTACGACAGGACATTGTCCGCGGCCCACTGGTCGAGACCCGCCGCGCTGAGCCGCACGCGCGCGTCGTCGGGCTTCTGGGAGCCGATCTCGCGGAGGAACGCGCCCAGCGCCCTGCCCAGTTCGAGCGGGCGGCCCAGCTGGTCGCCCTTCCAGAAGGGGAGCCGGCCGGGGACTCCGGGCGCGGGGGAGACGAGGACGCGGTCGCGCGTGATGTCCTCGATGCGCCAGGAGCTGGTGCCGAGCGTGAAGACGTCGCCGACCCGGGACTCGTAGACCATCTCCTCGTCCAGCTCGCCGACACGGCCGCCGCCCTTCTTCGGGTCGGCTCCGGCGAGGAAGACCCCGAAGAGGCCCCGGTCGGGGATCGTGCCGCCGGACGTGACGGCCAGGCGCTGCGCCCCGGGGCGGCCGGTGACGGTGCCGGCGACGCGGTCCCAGACGACGCGCGGCCGCAGCTCGGCGAAGGCGTCGGACGGATAGCGGCCCGCCAGCATGTCGAGGACACCGGTGAACGCGGACTCGGGGAGCGAGGCGAAGGGCGCGGCCCGGCGGACCAGCGCGAGGAGGTCGTCGACCTGCCAGCTGTCGAGGGCCGTGATCGCGACCAGCTGCTGCGCGAGCACGTCCAGCGGGTTGGCCGGGACGCGCAGCGACTCGATGGAGCCGCTCCGCATCCGCTCGGTCACCACGGCCGACTGCACCAGGTCGCCCCGGTACTTGGGGAAGACGACGCCCGTGGAGACCGCGCCCACCTGGTGGCCCGCACGGCCGACCCGCTGCAGGCCGGAGGCCACGGAGGGCGGTGACTCGACCTGGACGACCAGGTCCACGGCGCCCATGTCGATGCCCAGCTCCAGGCTGGAGGTGGCCACGACCGCGGGCAGCCGGCCCGCCTTCAGGTCCTCCTCGACCTGTGCGCGCTGCTCCTTGGAGACCGAGCCGTGGTGGGCGCGGGCGATGACCGGGGGAGCGCCGGTCGCCGCGCCGGAACCGCCCATCAGCTCGGCGGGCGAGTGGTCCTCGGGGAGGGCCTCGCCGGTGGCGCGCTCGTACGCGATCTCGTTCAGCCTGTTGCACAGGCGCTCCGCGAGGCGGCGGGAGTTCGCGAAGACGATCGTGGAGCGGTGGGCCTCGATGAGGTCCGTGATGCGCTCCTCCACCGAGGGCCAGATCGACGGACGCTCGGCGCCCTGGTCGGAGTCGGCCACCGGGGAGCCGCCCAGCTCGCCCAGGTCCTCGACGGGGACGACCACCGACAGGTCGAACTCCTTGCCCGAAGGCGGCTGGACGATCTCCACCCGGCGCTGCGGGGACAGATAGCGCGCCACCTCGTCGACCGGGCGGACCGTCGCGGACAGGCCGATGCGGCGGGCCGGGCGGGGCAGCAACTGGTCCAGACGCTCCAGGGAGAGCGCCAGATGGGCGCCGCGCTTGGTGCCGGCCACCGCGTGCACCTCGTCAAGGATCACCGTCTCGATGCCGGTCAGCGCGTCACGCGTGGCCGACGTCAGCATGAGGAACAGCGACTCGGGCGTCGTGATCAGGATGTCCGGCGGACGCGTGGCCAGGGCGCGGCGCTCGGCCTGCGGGGTGTCGCCGGAGCGGATGCCGACCTTCACCTCGGGCTCCGGCAGGCCGAGACGGACCGCCTCCTGCCGGATGCCGGTGAGCGGACTGCGCAGATTGCGCTCCACGTCGACCGCCAGGGCCTTCAGTGGGGACACGTACAGGACCCGGCAGCGCTTCTTGGGGTCGGCGGGCGGTGGAGTGGAGGCCAGCTGGTCCAGGGCGGCCAGGAACGCGGCCAGCGTCTTGCCCGAGCCGGTGGGCGCGACCACCAGCACGTCCGAGCCCTCCCCGATCGCCCGCCACGCCCCGGCCTGGGCGGACGTGGGCGCGGAGAAGGCCCCCGCGAACCAACCGCGGGTCGCGGGGGAGAACCCCTCAAGTGCGCTGCGGGCGCTGCTCGCCCCCTGACTGGACCTGACCATGGCTCCATCCTGCACCCGACCACTGACAACCGCCGTGACCAGCGCAAACGAGTGGTCCGGCGCGCCGGGCCTGCCGCACAATGGAGGGTATGGCGGGCAAGGGCGAATGGGCACGGCACTGGCGGTACGAACACCTGCCGGGCCTGGATCTGCTGCGCGCCCGCTACCTCGGCCACACGTTCCCCCGCCACAGCCACGAGGGCTATGTCTTCGGCGCCGTCACGGGCGGTGTCGAGGAGGTCGGCATGCCCGGCGGCACCCTGCTCGCCGGACCCGGCAGCGTCGTCATGATCAACCCGGAGGTGGCGCACACCGCGCAGGCGGGCGGCCCCGACGGCTGGTCGTACTCCACGCTCTACCCCTCGGCGGGCGTCGTCGCCGAGATCGCCGCCGAGACCGGCGCGGTCCGCGGCACTCCGGCCTTCCGGGAGCCCATCGTCACTGACCCGCAGGCCGCACGGATGATCAGCGACGTGCACCGCGCCGCCGAGCAGGGCAACGCGCTGGCCGCCGACAGCCTCCTGCGCGTCGTGCTCGCCCGGCTGCTGCGCGACCACGGCACGGCGCTCGCGCAGCGTCCCCGCAGGACCGCGGGGGTCGGCGCCGCGGCACGCGCGCGTGAGTTCCTCGAGGAGCGCATGGCCGATCCGCCGTCCCTGGAAGCGCTCGCCGCCGAACTCGACACCAGCCCCTTCGCGCTGCTGCGGGCCTTCCGCGACGCCTACGGGATGCCGCCGCACACCTGGCTCACCAGCGCGCGCGTGCGGGCCGCCCGGCGCCTCCTGGAGACGGGCACGGCCCCGGCCGAGGCCGCGGTCGTCGTCGGCTTCACCGACCAGCCGCACCTGAACCGGCACTTCACCCGGATCGTCGGTGTGCCTCCCGGGGCGTACCAGCGGGAGCGCAAGAACGTACAAGACGCGGACGGACACCTGCTCGTAGCGTCCGAGGCGTGGCAGAACAGACAACACCCACCGACATACGCCCCGCGGGAAGGGCGCCCGACGCGGCCCCCGACCGGCACGGGGAACACCCCGGAGCAGCCGGGAAGCCCACCGCCGCCGTCGTCCGGGACGCGCTCGGCGTAGGGATCGCCGTCGGCCTTTCGGGATTCGCCTTCGGGGTGACCTCGGCGGGCAGCGGCCTCAGCGTCCTGCAGAGCTGCGCGCTCAGCCTCCTCGTCTTCACCGGCGCCTCGCAGTTCGCGCTGGTCGGCGCGCTCGCGGCCGGCGGCAACCCGTTCACCGCCGCCGCGGGAGCCTTCTTCCTGGGGGTGCGCAACGCCTTCTACGGACTGCGCCTGTCGCAACTGCTCGCCCTCCCGCGCGCGGTGCGGCCGTTCGCCGCGCACTGGGTCATCGACGAGACGTCGGCCGTCTCGCTGGCCCAGCCCGACCGGCGCAGCGTGCGCCTGGGCTTCACCGTCACCGGGCTGACCCTCTACGTCCTGTGGAACGTGACCACGCTGCTCGGCGCCCTCGGGGCCGAGGCCATCGGCGACACCGACGCCTGGGGGATCGACGCGGCCGGACCCGCGGTGTTCCTCGCCCTGCTGGCTCCGATGCTGCGGACCACCACGGAGCGTGCTGTGGCGGGTCTCGCCGTCCTCCTGATGCTCGGGCTGCTGCCCGTGCTGCCCGCCGGTGTGCCCGTTCTGGTGGCCGCGCTCGCCGCGCCGGCCGTGCTCTACGTAGAGGGACGTCGCCGGGGCGGGGCCCCGAACACGCCGCAAGGAGAGAACCGTTGAACATCTGGATCGCCATCGGCGTCACCGCGGTGGGGTGCTACGCCGTCAAGCTCATCGGCCTGCTCGTGCCCGCGGGGGCGCTGGAACGGCCCGTGGTGAAGCGGCTGGCGGCGCTGCTGCCGGTCGCGCTGCTCGCCGCGCTCACCGCCCAGCAGACGTTCGCGGACGGCCGCACGCTCGTTCTCGACGCCAAGGCCGCGGGACTCGCCGCGGCCGCCGTGGCGCTGCTGCTGCGCGCGCCCTTCCTGGTGATCGTCGCGGCCGCCGTGGTGGCCACGGCGGGCGTGCGGGCACTCACCGGGTGAGGGGCCCTTCGACACGTACGGGAAGGGATGCCGCCGGTTAATGTGACGCCTCACGACGACATGTCCCGCAGCGCCCCAGGGAGGAACCGTGCCGCTGTCGCCGGAGGCCCGCTCCCTCGCCGCGCGCTGCGCACCGCACGTCAACGAACTGGCCCGCCGGATGGCCCGTGAGTCCTTCGAGGAACTGCCCGGCTACCCGCAGCTGCCCGACGACGTGAAGGACCTGGAGATCGCGGCGACCGCGCGCCACGGCGTACGACTGTTCCTGAAGCGCGTGAACGAGCCGGAACGGTCCGAGAGGTCCGGGGACCACCGGCTGTTCCGCGAGCGGGCCGCTCAGCGCGCCGAGGAGGGCATGCCGCTGCACCTCCTGCTGCGCACCCACGCACTTGGTGTCTACGCCCTGTGGCAGACGCTGCGCGACGCGGCGCGGCCGGGTGAGGAGGCGGCCTTGGTCGAGCTGGTCGACGTCCTGCTGGAGAGCCATCCCGGCGTCGTCGGAGCGGTCGCCGAGACGTACCTCGACGAACGCTCCGCCCTGGAGGCCGAACAGCGCGCACAGCAGCGGTCGTTGGTCCGCGGTCTGCTCGACGGGATGGTGCCGCCCGGGCATGTCCTCCTCGACCGGCTCCGGCTCGAAGGGCCCTCCCTCGTCCTGGCGCTCGGCGTGGACGCGCCGCCCGCGGAGGGTCCCGTGGCGGTGCGGCGCCGGCTGCGGCGGATGCAGACCGTCCTGGACCAGGTCTTCGGCGTGGACGTCCTCGCGCTCCTGGACGGCGACGGGGGCCGTGTCGTGGTCCCCGGGGACGACGTCCCGCCCGAGGACCTGCCCCTGCGTCTCAGCAGGGCCAGCGGCCTGCGCGTGCGGGTGGCCGCGGTGCCGGCGGACGGTCCCGAGCAGATCACCGGAGCGGCCCGCACCGCGACCGAGATCCTGCGCATCACGCGCGTGTGCGGCCTGCCGCCGGGGCTGCACCGGCTCGACGACGTCCTGCTCGAGTTCCACCTGTCGCGGCCCGACGAGAGCAGCCCGCGCATCGCCGCGCTCCTCGACCCGGTGGCCGAGCGGCCGGAACTCCTGCAGACGCTGCGCACGCACCTGGCCCACCGGCAGGACCGCCGGGCCACCGCCGACACGCTCGGCCTGCACCCCAACACCGTCGACAACCGGCTGGCGAAGATCGCCGAACTCACCGCGATCGACCTGGCCTCGCCGCGCGGCACCGCCCTCGCGATCGCCGCCCTGTTGCTGCGCGACTCCGAGAACGGAACCGGCACCTCCAAGAGTGAGGACGGCTACAAGGGACGGCCGTAGGCACGCAGGGTGCACAGGGCCTCGATCGTCACCATGGGACGTGCCTCCAGGGCCGTTCCCGGCGCCCACTGCCGCCAGTTGACCGGCCAGCCGCCGTCCTCCTGCTGCTCGCCCCGCAGATGGTCGAGCGCGCGGGCCATCTCCTCCTCGGTGAACCAGGAGCGCGCCAGCGACTCGGGGGCCTTCGCGTAGTCGTACGGGTAGTGATGCTCGCCCGGCGCGTAGCCGGGGGCCACCGGGTAGTCGCCCACCCGCTCCGGATCGAGCACCACGAGCCGCTGTTCCCGTACGAGCCGCCCCAGCCGGTCGGCGGCCGCCCGCGCGCGTGAGCGGTCCGGTACACCGTCGAGGAAGGCGATCGCCGCATGGATCTCGTACGGGTGCGAGACCTTCAGTGACTCGACGGCCGACCAGCAGAAGTCGGTGGCGCGGAACAACCACGCGTGCCAGACCTCGTTGCGGTGCAGCAGACCGACCACCGGACCGGTGGCGAGCAGGTCGCTCGGCGGATCGTCCACGACGGGCACGAACGGGGCGTGGGGGTAGCCGCGTTGGCTGGGATGCACTGCCGGAAGGGCGCCTTCCGGGGTGGAGACCGTCGTGAGGTAACGGCACACGCGTTCCACCCGCTGCCCCGAACAGCGCCCGATGGAGTCCAGCACGCGCAGCGCGTGACCGGTGTGCAGCGGCTGGCTGACGGGGCCGCGCAGATCCGGTTCGAGAGCGTGCCCGTACCCGTCGTCCTCGTTGCGGTAGGCGGCCAGGGCGGTCTCCACGGCGTCGGCCGCGGCGGGCGAACCCGACAGGAAGTGATAGGCGAACCGGCGCTGCTCCAGGACGCGCGCGGTCAGCCAGACGAAGTGCTCGGCACGGGAGAGCGGGGAGTGCGGCGACGGCGATGAGGGGAGTGGAGATGCTCCGGTTTCGGCCATGCACCGACCGTAGGACGGAAAGCGTTCTCAACAAGACTCCCCGGCACGGCTGCACTCTCAGGGGCGGGATACTGGAGTCATGCGGTTGACGGTCTTCTGGCAGCGGATGGCGGATCACTTCGGGTCCGGGTACGCCGACACCTTCGCGCGCGACCATGTGATGGCGGGTCTCGGCGGGCACACGGTCCACGAGGCGCTGGACGCCGGCTGGGACGCGAAGGACGTCTGGCAGGTGGTGTGCACCACGATGGACGTGCCTCAGGACAAGCGCTGAGCGGGCCCGATTCCCGGCGCGTGGCACAGATTGTCCGTGGTGTGGGTGAGACTGGGCAGCGTGGCAGCGACAGACGAGAACCTCCAGGTGAAGACCGACGCCGCACCGCCCGGCACGATGCCGCCCGAGCCGCCCTCGGGTCCGGTGTCCGCCGCGCGCGCGGGGATGCCGCGCTGGCTGCCGCGCGCCATGGTGCTCGCCCTGGCCCTCATCGCCTGTTTCCAGCTGGGCAGCTGGGCCTTCCACCAGGTCACAGGACTGCTGATCAACGTGTTGATCGCGTTCTTCCTGGCGCTCGCCATCGAGCCCGCGGTGAGCTGGATGGCGGCGCGCGGGCTGCGCCGCGGCCTCGCCACCGGGTTCGTCTTCCTCGGCGTGATGATCGCGACCGCCGGGTTCGTCTTCCTGCTCAGTTCGATGCTGGCCGGCCAGGTCGTCGACATGGTCGAGGACTTCCCGAAGTATCTCGACCAGCTCATCAGCTGGGTCAACACGACGTTCCACACGGACCTGAGCCGCGTCGAGGTCCAGGACAGCCTGCTGCACTCGGACTGGCTGCAGAAGTACGTGCAGAACAGTGCGACCGGTGTCCTCGATGTGTCCGGGCAGGTGCTCGGCGCGCTCTTCCAGCTGCTGACGATCACCCTGTTCTCGTTCTACTTCGCCGCGGACGGCCCGCGCCTGAGACGCGCGCTGTGCTCGGTGCTGCCGCCCGCCAAGCAGGCCGAGGTGGTGCGCGCGTGGGAGATCGCCGTCGACAAGACGGGCGGCTATCTGTACTCGCGCGGACTGATGGCGCTCATCTCCGGGATCGCGCACTACATCCTGCTGCAGGCGCTCGGAGTGCCGTACGCGCCCGTGCTCGCCGTGTGGGTCGGACTCGTCTCGCAGTTCATCCCGACGATCGGCACCTATCTGGCGGGCGCGCTGCCGATGCTGATCGCCTTCACGGTGGACCCCTGGTACGCGCTGTGGGTGCTCATCTTCGTGGTGGTCTACCAGCAGTTCGAGAACTACATGCTGCAGCCGAAGCTGACCGCGAAGACGGTGGACATCCACCCCGCCGTCGCCTTCGGATCGGTCATCGCGGGCACCGCGCTGCTCGGCGCCGTGGGGGCGCTCATCGCGATCCCCGCCGTCGCCACGCTGCAGGCGTTCCTCGGGGCGTACGTGAAGCGGTACGACGTGACGGACGACCCGCGCGTGCGGGGGCCGCGCAGGCGAGGCGGTGCGTCGCTCCTCGCGCGCATGCGGCGCGCCCTGAACGGGCCGAACCATCCGGACGCCGCGTCCGCTGCCGACTCCGAGGCGCGGGACTCCTCCGAGTCCCGGGACTCCGGGACCGAATAGCCGGCCTGAGGGCGGCCGGGCCGGGCGTCAGTACGTGACGGCGGCCCAGGCGCCCGCCGCGAGAACCGCCACCGTGTAGCAGGCCACCGCGCCGTACATGACCCGTTCCTTGGTGCGGTCCCGCCATGCCGTACGCGACATCAGCCAGGCCAGGGCCGGCAGGACGAGCACGGCGTGCAGGCTGACCCCGTGCAGCGGCTTGAGCGCGGCCGTCGAGTGGTACGCCGCCTCCTGATGTCCGCTCCTGGTCAGCACGACACCCCGCGCGATCATGGCCGCGCCCGAGGCGAGACCCACGAGGAGGACGGCGAAACCGGCGCGCACGGCGAGCGGCATCCCCGTGCACCCGCTCGGACGCGTGCGGAAGGAGAGCACGGCGAAGACCGTCAGGAGCACCAGCAGGACACCGCCGCCCACGGCGAGCGACAGGGAGACCGCCGTGTCGAAGCCGGTCTCCATGTCCAGGTGCGACGGCACCTTGCGCCACGCCTGGAGGGTGATGCCGCCGACCTCCAGGACACAGTCCGCGGCGAACACCACGAGCAGGATGCCGCGCAGCCGGGCGCCGACGCGCAGATACGACGTCACCCAGGTGAGGGCCATCAGCGTCAGGCCGAAGGAGAGCCCGAAGGTGACGGGCTTGCGCCAGGAGACGGGGCCGTCCCACGGGCCGCCGTCGACCGCGAACACCACGGCATGGACGAGCCCCGACACGACCAGGACGGCTCCGGTCGTGTGACAGAGCCGCTCGACCGGGGTGCTCCGGCGTTCCACGGGGCAGGGGTGGGAGAGGTCCATGAGGACAAGGCTCGTCGCGCGGGCCCGCACGGGCGTCCTCCGGCCGGAGTCACTCGGCGTACGCCCCGGGGAGTACCCGTGGCGGAGGGCCGGAGGTGTGGCGGAGACGGGGCAGGACTTGCTCCTGTGCCGCGTGGTGCGCTTGACACCAAAATCGAACATCCTTTCTTATGGAAGGTCCAGGGGCTCTTCGTGCCAGTAATCCCAAGGGATTCGGGGAGAGTCGCCGGGCGAAGAGCCTCGAGTTATCCACAGGCTGACGGGCGTCGAGGCCGATTGTCAGTGGCAGGCGTTAGCGTCTTTGACGTGAAGCGATCGACTCAAGCAAACCGGGTGGAACCCATGGCAGGAACCGACCGCGAGAAGGCGCTCGACGCCGCGCTCGCACAGATTGAACGGCAATTCGGCAAGGGCGCGGTCATGCGCATGGGCGAGCGGACGAACGAGCCCATCGAGGTCATCTCGACCGGCTCGACCGCGCTCGACGTGGCGCTGGGCGTCGGCGGCATCCCGCGCGGCCGCGTGGTGGAGATCTACGGCCCGGAGTCCTCCGGTAAGACGACCCTGACCCTGCACGCCGTCGCCAATGCCCAGAAGGCGGGCGGCGCGGTGGCCTTCGTGGACGCCGAGCACGCCCTCGACCCCGAGTACGCCAAGAAGCTCGGCGTCGACATCGACAACCTGATCCTGTCCCAGCCGGACAACGGCGAGCAGGCTCTGGAGATCGTCGACATGCTGGTCCGCTCCGGCGCCCTCGACCTGATCGTCATCGACTCCGTCGCCGCGCTCGTCCCGCGCGCGGAGATCGAGGGCGAGATGGGTGACTCGCACGTCGGTCTGCAGGCCCGACTGATGAGCCAGGCGCTCCGGAAGATCACCAGCGCGCTCAACCAGTCCAAGACCACCGCGATCTTCATCAACCAGCTCCGCGAGAAGATCGGCGTGATGTTCGGCTCGCCGGAGACCACGACCGGTGGCCGCGCGCTGAAGTTCTACGCCTCGGTGCGCATGGACATCCGCCGCATCGAGACCCTGAAGGACGGCACGGACGCGGTGGGCAACCGCACCCGCGTCAAGGTCGTCAAGAACAAGGTCGCGCCGCCCTTCAAGCAGGCCGAGTTCGACATCCTCTACGGGCAGGGCATCTCCCGCGAGGGCGGCCTGATCGACATGGGCGTGGAGCACGGCTTCGTCCGCAAGGCCGGCGCCTGGTACACGTACGAGGGCGACCAGCTCGGCCAGGGCAAGGAGAACGCCCGCAACTTCCTGAAGGACAACCCCGACCTGGCCAACGAGATCGAGCGGAAGATCAAGGAGAAGCTGGGCGTCGGCGTCAAGAAGGTGGAGGAGCCGGCCGTCGAGGCGGGCGAGGAAGCGGCGGCCGCCCCCGCCGCCGAGGACGCGAAGACCGTCCCCGCTCCCAAGGCCGCCAAGTCCAAGGCCGCGGCGGCCAAGAGCTAGTCCGTGACACGACGAACCGACTGGGCCGAGTACGACGCCCTCCCCACCGCCGATCGGGGGCGTGCGGGCGAGAGGGCGTACGACGATGCCGTGGACGGGGAGGCCGGTCACGACGTCGAAGCGGGGGACGGCGCGGTGGACGGGCCGCGCCGTGGTGGACGTTCGCGCGGCGGGGCCGGACCGCGCGGGCGGCGGCGCAGGCGCGGATTCGGGGATCCGTCCGGCGCCACGCAGGACGATGGTCCGCCCGACTCTCCTAGAGCCGAGCGGGGCGAGCCCTCGGGGGACCCGGCGGAGCGGGCGCGGAACATCTGCCTGCGGCTGCTCACCGGGACCCCGCGCACGCGCAAGCAGCTCGCCGACGCGCTGCGCAAGCGGGAGATCCCGGACGACGTGGCGGAGGAGGTGCTGTCCCGGTTCGAGGAGGTCGGACTGATCAACGACAGTGCCTTCGCCGACGCCTGGGTCGAGTCCCGGCACCACGGGCGGGGCCTGGCGCGCCGGGCGCTCGCGCGTGAGCTGCGCACCAAGGGAGTGGACTCCACTGTGATCGACGAAGCGGTGGGGCAGCTCGACTCCGAGCAGGAGGAGGAGACCGCGCGCGACCTCGTCGCCCGCAAGCTCCGCTCCACACGCGGCCTCGACCGTGACAAGAGGCTGCGCCGCCTCGCGGGGATGCTCGCCCGCAAGGGCTATCCCGAGGGCATGGCGCTTCGGGTGGTCCGGCAGGCGCTGGAGGAAGAGGGGGAGGACACCGAGGACTTGGGGTTCGCGGAGTAGCGAGTGGCGGAGGACCGAGCGGTGGACTGATCGGCGGGCGGGTGGGGTTTACCCCACCCCAAGACGCCTGGACGCCGCAGTGTGCGGGGCGTGGTGCGCGGGCCATCGTGGGCGCATGACCTTGAAGCTGCGCACGGTTCACCGGATGACGTCATGATGCTGCGCTACGCACTGCAGACCGTGCGCGACCGGAAGGGCGGGTTCCTGGGGGCCTTTCTCGCGCTGATGTGCGCCGCCGCCCTGGTCACCGCCTGCGGCACCCTGCTGGAGACGGGCCTGCGCGGCACCGTGCGCACCGAGCGCTACGGGGCCGCCCCGGTACTGGTCTCCGCCGACCAGTCCGTGCACCGGACGATCGTCAAGCACAAGAAGGGCAAGACGAAGGTCAAGCACAAGGCCAAGCCCATCGCCGAGCGGGCCTGGCTGTCACAGGACATCGTGCGGAAGGTGCGCGCCGTGCCCGGCGTGCGGCGGGCCGTGCCCGAACTGACCTTCCTCGCCGAGCCGTTGGCGTCGGGCGCCGCCGATCCCGACCGGCCCGCCTACGGACATGCCTGGAACTCCGCAGCCCTGACCCCCTACACACTGGCCGCGGGCACCGCACCCACATCCGGCGGGGACATCGTGGTGGACCGCGATCTCGCCGACCGCGCCCGTCTCACCGTCGGCGGTCGGCTCACGGTGCAGTCCACCCAGGATCCCCGTACGTACCGGGTGACAGGGATCGCCGAACCCGGTGCCGGCGCCACGGTCGCCCGCCAGACCTCGCTGTTCTTCTCCACCGCGGAGGCGGAGCGGCTCGCCGGGCATCCCGGGCAGGTGACGGCGATCGGCGTCCTGCCCGAACGGGGCCGGGACGTCGGTGAGTTGAAGCAGGCCGTCGCCGCGGCGCTCGACGGGACGACGGCGCAGGTCACCGCCGGGGACGCACGCGGACCCGTCGAGTTCCTGGACGCGGCCGGAGCGCGGGTCAAGCTCGTCAGCATGGGCGGGGCCATGGGCGGCACGTCCCTGCTCGTCGCCGTTCTCGTCGTCGTCGGCACCTTCGCCCTGTCCGTGCAGCAGCGCTACCGCGAACTGGCCCTGCTGCGCGCCATCGCCGCCACCCCGCGCCAGATCCGCAGACTCCTCGGATGCGAGGCGCTGGTCGTCGGCGCCGCGGCCGGGACCGTCGGCTCCCTCGCCGGGCTGCCGCTCGGCGGATGGCTGTACGGGCGCTTCGTCGAGCTCGGGTCCGTACCGCCCACTCTTGAGCGCACCGTGAGCTTCTTCCCGGTCGCCGCCGGGCTCGCCGCCACCCTGTTCGGCGCCTGGGCCGCCACCCGCGTCGCCGCCCGGCGCATCGGCCGGATCAGGCCCGCCGCCGCCCTCTCCGAAGCGAGCGCCGCGCCGGTGCGGCCCGCGCTGCTCAGGACCGTCGCCGGGCTCGTCGCCCTGGCCGGCGGCACCGTGCTCGTCGTCGTGCTGGCCGGGCTGCGCACCGAGGCCGCCTCGACCCCGGTGACGTTTCTGTCCGTCGTCGTGCTCGCGGTGGCCGTCTCCCTGCTCGGCCCGCTCCTGGTCCGGGCGACCGCCGCCGTCCTGGGGCGGCCGCTGCGCATGGTCGGTCCCGCGGCCCGGCTCGCCACGGCGAACCTGAAGGGGCACGCGGCGCGGATGGCCGCCGTCGTCACCCCGCTCACCCTCCTCGTCGGCATGACCTGCACCGTCCTGTTCGTCCAGCCCACCCTGGGGGACGCCGCCCGGGCCCAGGCGCGGGCAGGTGTCCGCGCCGACTCGGTGGTCACCGCGCAGGGCCCCGGTGTCCCGGCGGCGGCCGTGCGTGAGCTGCGCCGGGAGCGCGGGACCACCGCCACCGAGGTCGTCCGCTCCACCGTCCGGGTCGGCCTCGACAAGTACCCGGTGCAGGGCCTCACCACGGCCGGCCTCACCCGGACCTGGGACCCGGACGTCACCGCGGGATCGCTGAAGCGCTTCGGGGCGCGCTCGGTCGCCGTCAGTGAACTCGCCGCCGATCAGCAGCAGCTGAAGCCCGGCAGCACCCTGAAACTGACGCTCGGGGACGGCACGCCCGTCACCCTGACCGTCGCCGCCGTCTACGCGCGGGGTCTCGGCTTCGGCGATCTGACCCTCGCCCACGATCTGCTCTCGCGCCACGTCGACAATCCGCTCGCCTCCTCCGTGCTCGTCTCCACCAGCCGCTCACAGGAACAACTCACGGCCGCCCTGGATGAGTTCCCGGGCGTCCGCGTTCTCTCGCCGAGCGCTGCCGACGGGCTGCGGGCCGAGCGGCAGCAGGCCGACGCCGAGGTCAACATCATCGCGATGGCCCTGGTCCTCGCCTTCACCGCCATCGCCGTCGTCAACACGCTCGCGATGTCGGTGTCCGAGCGGATCCGCGAGTTCGCCCTGCTCCGGCTCGCCGGAGCGACGCGGCGCCAGGTGCTGCGCATGCTGCGGGTCGAGGCGCTGACCGTCGTCCTCATGGGAGTGGGCCTCGGCAGCGGGATCGCGGCCGCCGTCCTCAGCGCGTTCAGCCTCGGCATGACCGGCACGGCGGCCCCGGCCGTCCTGCCCCTGACGTACGTCACCGTGGTCGCGGCCGCCGCCGTCCTCGCGCTCACGGCGACGGCACTGCCGGGCCGGGCCGCCCTGCGGGTCCGGCCCGTGACCGTGGCGACGGCGAAGGAGTGACCCCGTCACCGTCGCCCCGGTCGAGGGGTGACCGGAGTCAGTGCGCGGACACCGGAAGCCCCGCCGCGCGCCACGCCTGGAACCCGCCCACCAGGTCCGTCGCCCGGTGCAGCCCCAACTGCCGCAAGGAGGCGGCCGCGAGGCTCGACGCGTAGCCCTCGTTGCAGACCACCACGACCCGCAGGTCGTGACCGGTCGCCTCGGGGGCGCGGTGGCTGCCCTGCGGATCGAGGCGCCACTCCAGCTCGTTGCGCTCGACCACGAGGGCCCCGGGAATCAGCCCGTCGCGCTCGCGCAGTGCCGCGTAGCGGATGTCGACGATCAGGGCCTCGCCCGCCGTCGCCGCCTTGTACGCCTCCGGCGCCTCGACCCGGTCGAGGCCGGACCGTACGCGTTCGAGCAGTTCGTCGATGCCCACCGGGCGGTCCGCGGCGCTCACTGCCAGTCCTCCGGGCGCTCCACCGACTCCAGGCGCAGCAGCGGGCCGGTGCGGCTGTAGCGCCGGATCTGCGGGAGCGGCGGGTAGTAGGCGTGCACCGAGACGGCGTGCTCGGTAGGTGACTCGTTCAGGACCTCGTGGACATGGTGGCGGCCGAAGCCGCGGCCCTGGCCCGTCCGCAACCGCCGCACCCTGTCGAAGCCCTCGGACAGCTCCAGGGTCTTCCAGCCGTCGGTGGGCAGCCGGGCGGCGAGCGAGTTCTCCGTCAGCGCGCCGGACGCGGTCAGGAAGGCGCCGACCGAGTTCGCGTGGTCGTGCCAGCCGGTGCCGGTTCCGGGCGGCCAGCCGATGAGCCACGCCTCGCTGCCGCCGGGGCCCTCAAGACGCACCCACGTACGGCCTTCGGGATCGAGCGGCAGGGAGGCGATGAGGTCCTGGTCCGCGGCGGTGCGGCGGACGAAGTCGAAGAGGTCGGCCTGAGTGGGCGCCGCGGCCGGGGACGCGGAGGCAGCGGGCGCAGAGGTGGGTAGAGACACGGAAACCGTCCTGGGGTTCGCGAAGACCGCGCGCCACCGCCCGGCGGACGGCCGGGGAGCGGTGGGGCGCGAAAAGGAAGAAGGCGAATTCAGCAGGACGGGCGACACACGCAGCCCGCATAGCGGACGAGGTCCATATGGACCCTCCGCCACAGGCGCACATTCGTGTCGATCGTCGTCACGTTCCGGAGTACACCATGGCGGTAGGGGCCGGTCAACTCTTGTTCAAGGGGCGCGCGAAGCTCACGAAGCGCCGCTCACCTCCGACGCGGCCCGCGCGGGCTCCTCCACGGCCGGCTCCGGGTCGCCGAGCGCCGTCCGCGCCGCTTCGTACAGCTCGGCCGGGCGCACTCCGCTCAGCGCCGTGACGAGGTGCCCGTCGGGCCGGATCAGCAGCACCGTGTGGGCGGGGGCGTCCGGGTAGCTCTCCGCGACGAGCAGTTCGGCCTCGTGCGGGAGCGCGGAGACCGCGGCCGCGAGCCGGGGCATGAGCCCCGCCGACATCCAGTGCTTGCGGTCCCACACGCCGGTGCCGGGCGCCACCAGGACCACGAGCAGAGGCCCCAGGCCGAACCGGTCGCGCAGACTGACGAACGAGCCGTCGGGCGCCGTCACCCGCACATCGGCGGCCGGGCCGCCGGGCGCCGTGCCCACGTCCACCTGCGACTCGGCGCGCGGCGGCGCGAGCGGCGAGTCGGCGTACGCCCCGGGCGCGCCCAGCGGGCCGTATCCCAGGTGACCGTCCGTGAGCAGCGCGTCATGGCCGCGGGCGGATCCGGGCACGTACGAACGCAGTCCGCCGCCGCCCCGCAGTATCGGCAGCGCCTGGTCGGCGGCGCGCAGCCGGCCCGCGACGGCGGCGCGGCGCTCCGTCTGGTAGCTGTCGAGGAGGGCGTCCGGGGTGGGGCGGCGACCGTCGTGCCAGGCCAGGGCCAGTTTCCAGGCGAGGTTGTCGGCGTCGCGCAGGCCCTCGTCGAGGCCCTGGGTGCCCAGTGCGCCGAGCAGATGCGCGGAGTCCCCGGCGAGGAAGGCGCGGCCCACGCGCCAGCGTCGGGCGAGGCGGTGGTGCACGGTGTGCACGCCCGTGTCCAGCAACTCGTACGGGGGTGTGGAGCCGCCGCACCAGCCCGCGAGGGTCTCCCGGATGCGGGTCACCAGTACGTCGGGCGTGACCAGGTCGCTGCGCGGCGGCAGCAGCCAGTCCAGGCGCCAGACGCCGTCGGCCAGTGGGCGGCCGACGACCTCCGCGCCGGAAGGACCCGACGTCCGCCACGGAGGGTTGCGATGGAGCAACGCCTGACCGGGCCAGGGAAGTTCCGTGCGCAGCGCGGCGACCGCGTGCCGTTCGACGGCCGTGCGGCCCGGGAAGCGGATGTCGAGGAGCTTGCGCACGGTCGACCGGGGGCCGTCGCAGCCGACCAGATAACTGCCCCGCCAGTAGGCCCCCTTGGGGCCGCGCGTGTGTGCCGTCAGCCCGTTCCTGTCCTCCTCGATCGAGTCGAGGCGGCTGTCGGTGGAGAGCTTGACCAGGCGTTCCCTGGCGACGGCGGCGCGCAGGGCGCCGGTCAGATCGTGCTGGGCGATGTGCAGCGGGGCGGGCAGCGCGTCGTCCTCACCGAACGTGAGGACCCGCATCTCCTGCTTGCGGCGCAGCGAGCGCCAGCCGGTCCAGCGGGAGCCGAGCGCGTCGAAGGAGGCACCGGACAGGCGCTCGGCGAGCGCGGCGGTGTCCTCGCGCAGGACGACCGTGCGGGCGGGGCGCGGCTCGTCCTTGCCGGGCCCCTCGTCGAGGACCACGGACGGTACGCCCTGGCGGGCCAGAGCCAGGGACAGCGTGAGACCCACCGGGCCCGCGCCGACGACGATCACCGGATCCACGGCGCGGCCCCTCCTGCCCCGTGCGGCGCCGCGCTGCACGGCGCGGGCGAAGTACTGAACTTACAGGAAGGGGCAGTTGGAGCGGGGTGCGCGTTCACAGAGCGTATGCAACCCATTGCCGGTGCTTGCGTCAAGTGACGGAGGCAGTGGCGAGTACGCCACTGCCTCCGTGATACCTCAACGGTCGATGAGGATCCGTCAGGTCAGTTGCCGGTGCCGCCGCCCGACGGCCCGCGCAGAGTCTGCTGGATCTCCGACATCTCCACGATGGGCTCGGCCGCCGGGGCCACCGCGATGCCCTTCGGGGTGCGCCGGCCGCGTCGCTCGATCCAGTTGGCGAGGCCGGACAGGGCCAGACACATCGCGATGTAGATCGCGCCGACGACGATGACCACCGCGGTGATCGGGTTCTCGCCGTTGACGATGATGTTGTTGGCCAGGGTGCGGGCGGCGAACAGCAGCTCGCTGTACGTGATGATGTAGCCGAGCGAGGTGTCCTTCAGGGTCACCACGAGCTGGCTGATCATCGTCGGCAGCATCGCGCGGACGGCCTGCGGCAGCAGCAGCATCGTCATCACCTGGGTCTTGCGCAGACCCAGTGCGTACGCCGCTTCCACCTGACCGCGCGGTACGGCGTTGATACCGGCCCGGATGACCTCGGCCTGGACACAGCCGTTGTAGACGGTCAGGCCGATGACCAGGGCCCAGAAGGCGGCGTTGTCGCCGACGGTCCCGAGGTTCTCTTTGTAGGTGAGGAAAAGCACCCACAAGGCGTAGATGGTGATCAGCAGCGGGATCGCGCGGAACAGCTCGATGAAGCCGGTGGCGACCCAGCTGACCGCCTTGTGCTCGGAGAGCCGGGCGACCGCGAGCAGCAGGCCGAGCACCAGGGAGAGCACTCCGGCGACGGCGAACACCTTCAGGGTGGTGAGCACACCGTCGCGGATGTTGGTGCGCACACCCGCGTTGTTGAAGATGTTCCAGACCTCGGGCTTCAGCTGGCCCGTCACGTTCATCCGGTAGAGCGTGAAACCGATCAGGCCGAGCACCGCGAGGGAACCGACGATCGTGTAGATCCGGTTGCGCACCCGGGCCTTGGGGCCGGGCGCGTCGTACAGGACGCTCGAACCACTCATCGTGCGACCCCCATGCGGCGCTCGAGCAGCCGGAACAGACCGCTGATGGCGAAGGTGATGATCAGGTAGCCGAGGGCCACCCAGACGAAGATCAGGCCGGCCGCGTAGCCCTTGTCGCTCAGCAGCTTCTGCACGCCGAAGAGCTCGGCGACGCTGAACGCGCCCGCGATGGCGGAGTTCTTGGTCAGCGCGATGAAGATCGAGCTGAGCGGCGGCAGTACGGTCCGCGTCGCCTGCGGCAGGATGATCATGCGCAGGGTCTGCGAGAAGGTCATCCCGATCGACCGGGCGGCCTCGGCCTGGCCCAGCGGCACGGTGTTGAAGCCCGACCGCACGGCTTCACAGACGAACGCCGACGTGTAGCAGCCCAGTGCGATGAGCGCCTTGGCCCACGGGCTGATGCTCAGCCCGAACAGCGGCGGGATGACGAACCAGATGATGAGGAAGAGCAGCGTCAGCGGGGTGTTGCGGAACAGCGTCACCCACGCGGTGCCGAACAGGCGCAGGGGAGGGACGGGGGAGACACGGAACCCGGCGATGAGAACGCCGAGCACCATCGCCAGAACCCCGCTGGCCAGGGTCAGCAGGACGGTGCCTATGAACCCCTCGCGGAACTCCGGGAGATAGTCGAGCAATACGTTCACGGGGATGTCCTCGTGGGCGGCGGCGGACGGGCGACTGGGGCCGCGCCACGGGCACACCGCGGGGGTGTGCCCGTGACCCGGACCTGCTCCTCAGTAACTGAGGAGGGTGATCAGTAGCGCTCGAGGGCCGGCGGCTCGGTGTACGCGGAGTTGGACAGGCCGAGCGTCGCGTCGTACGCCTTCTTGTAGTCGCCGTTCTTCTCGTGCGCCTCAAGGGCGTTGTTCACCGCGTCGCGCAGCGCCTTGTCGTCCTTGTTCATGCCGACGCCGTAGGGCTCCTCGGTGAAGGGCTTGCCCACGACGTGCAGCTTGGTCGGACGCTGGGCCGCGTACCCCTTGAGGATGGCGTCGTCGGTGGTGACGGCGTCGACCTCGTTGTTCAGCAGCTGCTGGACGCACTCGGAGTACTTGGACAGCTCGATGGTCTTCGCGCCGTACTTGGGCTTCTTGATCTCCTGCAGCGGGGTCGAGCCCTTGATGGAGCAGACCGTCTTGCCCTTGATCGAGTCGGTGCCGGTGATCTTCTTCTCGTCCGCCGTGCGGACCAGGAGGTCGGCGCCCGCCTTGAAGTACGGACCGGCGAAGCCGACCTGCTTCTTACGCTCGTCGTTGATCGTGTACGTGCCGACGTAGAGGTCGACCTCGCCCTTGGAGATGGTGGTCTCACGGACGTTCGAGTCGACCGTCTTGAACTCGAGCTGCGACGGCTTGAAACCGAGGTCGGCGGCGACCATCTTGGCGATCTCGATGTCGAAGCCGGACCGCTTGCCGTCGGTGTCCTCGAAGCCGAGGTACGGCTGGTCGTTCTTGGCGCCGATGACGAGCTTGCCGGCCTTCTGGGCCTTCTTCAGGGTCGCCGAGTCGATGCTGACGTTCGAGGCGACCTTGTAGGTGGGCAGCTTCGGCTGGTCCTTGCCGCCGGTGGAACCGGCCGGCTTGTCACCGGCGTTGCCGGACTCGCCGCCACAGGCCGTGGCGGTCAGGGCGAGGGCGGCGACCGTGGCGGCGATCGCGGCGGACTTGCGGAGCTTCATGGTGAACATCCTTCGTGTCGGCAGAATCGGCAGTCGGAAATCACAACACGCGCGCGCGGGACCTCACTTGAGGGCGCGTGTGCGGCGCGTGTTCAGTGGTGCAGGATCTTCGACAGGAAGTCCTTGGCCCGATCACTGCGCGGGTTGCTGAAGAACTGGTCGGGGACGGCCTCCTCGACGATGCGGCCGTCCGCCATGAAGACGACGCGGTTCGCCGCCGAGCGGGCGAAGCCCATCTCGTGCGTGACCACGACCATGGTCATGCCGTCCCGGGCGAGCTGCTGCATCACTTCGAGGACCTCGTTGATCATCTCCGGGTCGAGCGCCGATGTCGGCTCGTCGAAGAGCATCACCTTGGGGTCCATCGCCAGTGCCCGTGCGATGGCGACGCGCTGCTGCTGGCCGCCGGAGAGCTGCGCGGGGTACTTGTCCGCCTGCGCGCCGACGCCGACCCGGTCGAGGAGCGTGCGGGCCTTCTCCTCGGCCTGGCTCTTGGACACCTTGCGGACCTTGATCTGTCCCAGCGTCACGTTCTCCAGCACCGTCTTGTGCGCGAAGAGGTTGAAGGACTGGAAGACCATGCCCACGTCCGCGCGCAGCCTGGCCAGTTCCTTGCCCTCCTGGGGCAGCGGCTTGCCGTCGATCGAGATGGCGCCGGAGTCGATGGTCTCCAGCCGGTTGATCGTGCGGCACAACGTCGACTTGCCGGAACCCGACGGGCCGATGACGACCACGACCTCGCCTCGGGCGATGGTCAGGTCGATGTCCTGGAGCACGTGCAGCGAGCCGAAGTGCTTGTTGACTTCGCTCAGCGCGACCAGCGCGTCGCCCGCGGGGGGAGTGGCGTCCTTGGTCACCGAAACTTCGGTCATCGGGGTCTTGCTCCATCCTCCTCGGTTGGGAGGACAGTAGTAACCCCGTACGACCAGCGTCATTACATCTGAGGGGAAATTGAGCATAACGATCGGGCCGCAACCGGACACTATGTGTGAAGGGGGCGCGCCCCTGCGTACCGGGTGCATAACGGAACACGGACGTAACCAGAAGTCCCTTGACGCCGTCCTTATATATCGGCGTGGATGCCTTGAGCGTCGCGCGTAACGAAGTCGCGCGGCCGGACGGACGATGAACCTGAGGGGGCCGGAATGAGACTGCTGCTCGTCGAGGACGACGATCACGTGGCAGCGGCCCTGTCGGCGGTCCTGTCCCGGCACGGCTTCGAGGTGTGCCACGCGCGCAACGGCGAGGAGGCGCTCCAGGCCCTCGTCCCGGAGGCCGATGCCTTCGGGGTCGTCCTCCTCGACCTGGGCCTGCCGGACCAGGACGGGTACGAGGTGTGCGGCAAGATCCGCAAGCGGACGTCGACGCCCGTGATCATGGTGACCGCGCGCGCGGACGTGCGGTCCCGCATCCACGGCCTCAATCTCGGCGCGGACGACTATGTGGTGAAGCCCTACGACACCGGGGAGCTGCTCGCGCGCATCCATGCCGTCAGCCGGCGCAGCGTGCCGGAGGAGGCCGCCGTGGCCGTCGGCCACGAGGTGCGGTTCGGGGGCGTCGCCGTCGATCTGCCGACGCGGCAGGTGACGGTGGACGGGACGGTCGTCCAGCTCACCCGCAAGGAGTTCGACCTGCTGGCGCTGCTCGCGCAGCGGCCGGGTGTCGTCTTCCGCAGGGAACAGATCATCTCCGAGGTGTGGCAGACCAGTTGGGAGGGGACCGGGCGGACGCTCGAGGTGCACGTGGCGTCCCTGCGCTCCAAGCTGCGCATGCCCGCCCTCATCGAGACCGTGCGCGGCGTGGGCTACCGGCTCGTCGCCCCGGCCGCGTAGCGGACAGGATCCACCGGTGCGCGCACGGCTGCTTCCGCTGCTCATCGTCCTCATGGCGGGCGTGCTGCTCGCGCTCGGCTTCCCGCTCGCGGTGAGCTTGGCCTCCGCGCAGCAGCAGAAGGTCGTCGTGGACCGCATCGACGACACCGCCCGCTTCGCCTCCCTCGCCCAGTTCGTCACCACGCGCTCCGAGGGCAGCGGCGAGACCGAGACCGACGAGCGCCGGCAGACCCTCCAGAAGGAACTCGCCCGCTACTACGACGTCTACGGGATAAGGGCCGGCGTCTTCTACCGCGAACCCGACGTGCCTCCCATGGGGCGGGCGCCCGGCGCGTTCCGGGTTCCGGCCGACGGGCAGTTGCACGCCGCCTTCGAGGAGGCGTTGTACTCGCGCGGGAGCCACGATCCGCCTCAGGTGTGGCCGTGGCAGCGGGAGGGCCGCATCGTCGTCGCCTCGCCCGTGATCCGGGACGGCGATGTCGTCGCCGTCGTCGTCACGGACTCGCCCACCGCCACGATGCGGGCCAAGACGTTACGCGGCTGGGCGGTCATCGCACTCGGTGAGGTGGCCGCGATGCTGCTCGCCGTGGGGGCCGCGCTGCGCCTGACGGGCTGGGTCCTGCGGCCCGTACGCGTGCTCGACGCGACCACGCACGACATCGCCACCGGGCGGCTGAAGTCACGGGTCGCGGCCGCCGGCGGTCCGCCGGAACTCAGGCGCCTGGCCCGGTCGTTCAACGAGATGGCGGACAACGTCGAGGACGTGCTGGAGCAGCAGCGCGCCTTCGTCGCCGACGCCTCGCACCAGTTGCGCAATCCGCTCGCGGCGCTGCTGCTGCGCATCGAGGTGCTGTCCTACGAACTGCCGGAGGGGAACGAGGAGATCGCGTCCGTACAGGCCGAGGGCAAGCGGCTGGCCCGGGTCCTCGACGACCTGCTGGACCTGGCGCTCGCCGAGCACGCGGCCGCCGACCTCCAGCTGACCGACATCGGTGAACTCGCGGCCGAGCGCGTCGAGGCGTGGCGGCTGACCGCCGAGGACAAGGGGGTACGTCTCGTCGCGGACTGCCCGGCCGCGACCGGCTGGGCCGATCCGGTCGCCCTGTCGAGCGCCCTGGACGCCGTGGTCGACAACGCGCTGAAGTTCACCCCGCGGGGCGAGGAGGTCCGCGTCGTCGTCGCCGCGAACGGCAGCAGTACGGCCGTCGAGGTCGCCGACGGCGGCCCCGGCCTGCGCGAGGAGGAGCTGTCCCGCATCGGCGACCGGTTCTGGCGCAGCGGCCGGCACCAGAACATCAAGGGCTCGGGTCTCGGCCTGTCGATCTCCCGCGCCCTGCTGACGGCGGGCGGTGGCTCGATCGCGTACGCCCCGAACGAGCCGCACGGCCTGAAGGTGACGGTACGGGTGCCGCGGGCGCGGCCGGGAAGTGGCTCGGCCGGTGGGTGAGCGCGGAGCCGCGGGCTCCGGCGGGCCCGGCTGCCGTCAGGGCTTCACCGAGCGGTAGTAGCGGCGCGCGCCCTCGTGCAGGGCGAGCGGGTCCGTGTAGACGGCCGTGCGCAGGTCCACGAGCTGCGCGGCGTGCACCGTGTTGCCGATCGAGTCGCGGCTGTCGATGACCGTGCGGGTCACGGCCTCGGTCAGCTTCGGGTCCGTGCGGTCCGTCGTGATCAGGAGGTTCGCCACCGCCAGGGTGTTGACGGCCTGGCCCTGCTGGGCGTCCGGGTAGGTGTCGGCGGGCATCACGGCGGCGCGGTAGTAGCGGGCCGACGGATCGCTCATCTTGCGCAGGCGGTCGAGCAGGCTGCCCATCTCGACCAGGCGGATCGGGAAGTCCTCGGAGAGGGTCTTCACGTTGTTGGTGGGCAGGCCGCCCGACCAGAAGAAGGCGTCTATCTTCCCGGACTTCAGGGCGTCGGCCATGGTGCCGATGCCGAGGTCGACCGGCACGATGTCCTTGTCGATGTCCAGGTCAGCCGCTGCCAGCACCTTCTCGGCGATCAGGCGCACCCCGGAGCCGGGGGTGCCCACGGCGACCCTCTTGTCGCGCAGGTCGGCCACCTTCTTCACGCTGGAACCCGCGGGCACGACGAGCTGCATGTAGTCGTCGTAGAGGCGGGCGCAGCCGCGCAGCCGGTCCGCGCCGGACCGGTCCTCCTCCTGGTACTTGGCGACGGCGTCCGCAGCGGCGATGGTGAAGTCCGCCTTGCCGGTGGCGACCCGTGTGACGTTGTCCCACGAGCCCTCGCTCTCGTCGAGCCGCACGTCGAGCCGGGGCAGATCGTCGGCCAGCGCCTCGTCGAGGAGGTTGCCGTAGCGCACGTACACGCCGTTCCGTGTGCCCGTGCTGAACCTGATCTCGCCGGACGGCGATGCCGGGCCCAGCGGCAGCAGCCACCACAGCAGCAGCCCGAACGCCACGAGCGCCGCCGCGGAGCCGGTGAGGGCGCGGCGGCGGGTCAGCGGGAACGGTCGGAGGGGGGCCTGCGGCATGTCGCGATCCTGCCAGGTGGGGGCGGGGCTGACCAGGGGCGAAGTGTCCGCAGGCGGTCACACTCCGTGAGGGACGCGGCACCCGGCGGCGAGCGGGGTGCGGTCAGTCCTCGCCCATCTGGTCCTCGGCCGACAGGTGTTCCACGGTGCGGCCGGTCTCGGTGAACGTACGGGTCACATGGCCGGAGCTGTACACCCACAGGATGCGCAGCGGGGTGTCACCGACGTTGCGGAAGAGGTGGGGGACCGGCGACGGGACGTACGTGGTGTCGTGCCGCTCCAGCTTCGTGACCTCGCCGTCGACCACCACCTCGGCCTCGCCGTCGAGGATCGTGACGTGCTCGTCGCAGTTGTGCGAGTGCAGCGGGGCGCCCGAACCGACCGGATAGACGCTGATCCCGCTGGTGATCCGGTTCTCGCCGGCCGCGGACGCGGTGGTGATCAGCGGAGTGGTCACGACGGCGCCGCCGCGGTCGAGGAGGGGGACGGCTGCGGCCTTGATGATCGTCGTCATCCGGCGGTCCTTTCACAGGGTGCGCGAGTGCCCGGGCCAGGGCGTGTGTCGACCGAGGTTAGAAGCCGTTCCCGGCTCGCGGATGCCGTCCGGCGTGCAGCTTTACCTTGCATTCCCGGAGGGGTGGTGGGGCCCTTTTCCGGGGGTACGGTCGGCCACCGTCGCACGGCGGACCAGGACCGTGCACCGGATGTGAAGGCGGTTCCCGGCCATGAGGCTCCCCGTACTCGACGAAGAGGACATGACCCCGCGCCAGCGGGAACTGGCCGCGCGGATCGCCGGCAAGCGGGGTGCCGTGCGCGGTCCGTTCCGCGTCTGGCTGCACAGCCCCGAGATGGCCGAACGGGCCGACTCGCTCGGCGCGTTCGCCCGGTTCGACTGCTCCCTGCCCCAGCGGCTGCGGGAGCTCGCGCTGCTGATGGCCGCCCGCAACTGGGACGCCCAGTACTCCTGGAACGCCCACGTCCACCAGGCCGTCGAGGCGGGTGTCAGCGAGGCCAACATCAAGGCCATCGCCGAGCGGCGGGACGCAGACGTGGTCTTCGACGACCCCGCCGACCAGGCCTTCTTCCGGTTCGCGCACGAGGTGCTCGACGAACACTTCGTCTCCGACGAGACCTTCGCCGCCGCGCTGAAGCACTTCGGGCCGCAGGGACTGGTCGACACCGTCGGCGCGCTCGGCAACTTCACCATGCTCGGCATGTGCCTCAACACCTTCCAGGTGGACCTGCAGGCCGACAAGGAGCCCCCGTTCCCGGACATCCGCGGGTACGGCCGGGTGAACCCCGCGTGAGCGGGCCCGTCGTCCGGGTCCGCGGCGTCACCAAGACCTTCGGCGGCGCGGCGGCCCTGCGCGACGTCGACCTCGATCTGCACCCCGGCGAGGTGCACGCCCTGATGGGTATGAACGGCGCGGGCAAGTCCACGCTCGTACAGATCCTCTCCGGCGTGCACCAGGCCGACCGGGGCACCGTCGAGGTCGACGGACACGCCCAGCCCGGCCTGACCGTGCGCCGCGCCCGCCGGCTCGGCATCGCCTCCGTGCCCCAGCGCCGCGAACTGGCCGCGGGACTCACCGTCGCCGAGAACATCATGCTCGGCGACCTGCCCCGCAGACACGGTGTCGTCACCTGGAGTGCCGTCAACTCCGAGGCTGAGCAAGCCCTTTCCGGCCTCGGCATCGACATCGACGTACGCAGGGCAGCCGGTGAGCTGACCGTCGCCGAACAGACCATGGTCGAGGTCGCGCGCGAGGTGCGGCGCGGCGGGCGGGTGCTCGTCCTGGACGAGCCGACCGCCTGCCTGAGCGCCGAAGCGGCCGCGCAGATTCGGGGGCTGGTGCGTCGGCTGCGCGACGACGGGGTCGCCGTCGTCTACATCTCGCACTACATCGACGAGGTCATGGGCATCGCCGACCGGATCACCGTGCTGCGCGACGGCGGTGTCGTGCGCAGTGCGCCGGCCGCCGAGTTCGACGCGGCCTCGCTGGTGCGCGGGATGGTCGGGCGGGACGTCGTCTCGGCGCGGCCCGAACGGCCCGCGCCGACGGACGAACCCGGGATCTCCGTGCGCGCGCTGAGCCACGGGCGCGCCATCCGCGGCTTCTCCGTGGACGTCCGCAGGGGCGAGGTCGTCGCGGTCCTCGGTCCGGCCGGGGACGCCCAGTCCAGCCTCTTCGACCTGCTGTCCGGCCGGGTAGCGCCCGACGCGGGGCAACTGAGCGTCGGCGGCGTCGAGGTGCCGTTCGGCAAGGTGTCCGCCTCCCTCGCGGGCGGGCTGCGCTGCGTCACCGGGGACCGGCGCACGCTCGGGCTCGTCCCCGAACTGTCCGTCGACGAGAACCTGATGCTGGCCCAGGACCGGCTGGAGCGGCGCAGTTGGCACCGCGGGCGCGATCTCGCCCGGCGGGCCGCGCCGCTGCGCCGCCGCTACGGAGTCGTCGCCCTCGCCGGGAACCCGGCCGTCGGCACCCTGTCCGGCGGCAACCAGCAGAAGGTGCTGCTCGCCAAATGGCTGCAGACCGCGCCGGTCGCCTGCTTCCTGGAGGACCCGACCAACGGCGTGGACATCGCGGCGATGGCGGAGATCCACGCCCTGGTCGACGAACTGGCCGGGCGGGGGGTCGCCGTGCTGCTCGCGTCGTCGTCCGCCGAGGAGGTCGTGCGGCTCGCCGACCGGGTCGTCGTGGTCAGCGCCGGGCGCGTCGTCGCTCAGCGGTCCGTCGCCGAGGTCAGCCAGGACGGGCTGGTTTCGCTGGCCGTGGGGGGTGGGGGCTCATGAAGGGTGCGCGTGGGTGGGGGCCGAGGTCGTGGGGGTCGCCCCCTCCTCCCCTTCCCGTCCCGAAAACGGGGGCTGCGCCCCCGGACCCCCCGGCTGCCGCCTCGGTCGTGGTTGCTCGCGCCGTTCCCCGCGCCCCTGACGGGGCGCCCTTCCGGAAGGTCTCTGTTGTGAGTGTCAAGGTTGTGAGTGTCAGGGCGCCGATGGCGCTCCGCCTTCCCCACGCCGGGCTCATCGCCGTACTCGTCGTCGTCATCGTGTTCACCGCGCTGCGCGCCGACTCGTTCACCACCTCGCAGAACCTGCTCAACGTCCTGCGGCAGATCAGCGTCAACGCCGTCATCGCCGGCGGGCTCACCCTGCTGATGACCGCGGGCGGCATGGACTTCTCCATGGGGTCGAACGCCGCCGTCACCACGGCGGTCGCCGCCCAGATGCTCTCCGGCGGGCATTCCACCGCGGTGACCGTGGTCGTCGCGCTGCTCCTCGCCGCGGTCGTCGGGCTGGTCAACGGGCTCGTCGTCACGTTCACGAACGTCGCCCCGTTCGTCGCCACCCTCGCCACCGCCATGCTGCTCGACGGTGTCGCGCTGCTCGTGCTCAACGGCATGAGCGTCACCATCGGCGACAAGATGCAGGCCCTCGGCAACTCCACGGTGGCCGGCGTGCCCTGGCTGCTCGTCGTGGCCGCGCTCGTGCTGGTCCTCATCGGGCTCGTCATGCGGTTCACGACCTTCGGCCGCGACGCGTTCGCGATGGGCGGCAACGAACACGTCGCCCGGCTCAGCGGCATCAACGTCCCCGCCCGCAAGCTGGCGCTGTACGCGCTGGCCGGGGCGCTCGCCGGGCTCGCCGGACTGATGCTGCTCTCCCGGCTCGGCGCCAGCGCGCCCAACACCGCGGGGCTCCAGACCCAGCTGACGGCCGTCGCGGCCGTGGTCATCGGCGGAACGTCGCTCGCGGGCGGGCGCGGAACCGTCGCCGGCACCGCGCTCGGCGTGGTCCTGCTCGGCGTCGTCGCCAACGCCCTCAATCTGCTCCAGGTCAACAGCAACTACCAACTCGTCGTCACCGGAGCCGTGTTGCTCGTCGCCGCGGTCATCAACGGTTTCCAGAGGAAAGGCAGTACGCCATGACGTCCACCGCCCCCCGCTCCCGCAGAGCCCTCGCGGCCTCGCTCGCCGGTGTCACCGCGCTGGTGCTCGCGGGCTGCGCGCAAGACGCCGACACCAGTGCCGACAGCGGGGGTTCGAAGAAGGGCTCCGTCTCGCTCGGCTTCGTCAACGGCGCCAACACGCACTTCCACACCTGTCTGCAGAAGGCCGTCGAGCAGACCGCGAAGAAGGAGGACGCCAAGGTCTACACGGCCAACTCCAAGCAGGACGCCGGGACCGAGCTGTCCAACATCGAGGACATGATCTCCCGGAACGTGGACGCGCTGATCGTGCAGACGGTCAACGTCGACGCCCTCGACGGGGACATCGCCAAGGCCAAGGCGGCCGGCATCCCGATCTATCTGACGTCCGTCTCGACCGACAAGATCTCCGACATCCTCGGCGCGGCCGTCGTGGACCTCACCGAGGTCGGGCAGATGGACGCCGACTGGATCGCCAAGGACGCGGGCTCGAAGAGCGTCAAGGTCGGCGTCGTCGCCGGGGCCCCGGGCGCCGCCTCCGACCTGCTCGTCGGCGGCTTCACCAAGCGGCTGCCGGCCACGGCGAAGGTCGTCGCCAACCAGCCCGGCATGTTCAACCCGGCCAAGGCCCAGGACGTCGCCGAGAACATGATCCAGGCCCACCCGGACCTCGACTACGCCTTCGTCGCCAACGAGGAGATGGCCTTCGCCGTCCGGAAGGCGTTCGACGCGGCCGGTGCGAAGAACGTCAAGATCGTCTCGGTGAACGGCTCCGAGGACGGGATCGCCGCGATCAAGGACGGCCGGCTCCAGGCGACCGTCTCCAACTCGGCCCTCACCATCGGGCAGACCGCGGTGAAGCAAAGCGTCGACCTTCTTGCTGACAAGAAGGTTGACAAAGTAAGTAAGGTTCCACTTACTTTGATCACGCGGGACACCGTGGACCAGGCGCCTCAGTACTGCCCCGAGTAAAGCGCCGCTCTGTGAGAAGCACCTGAATTCCAGCACTGCCTGAAAACGAGGACTCATGGACCGCCTGCTGCTCATGCACAGCTTTGTGACCGTCGCGCAGAACGGGAGCTTCAACGGGGCCGCGAAGAAGCTCGGCTCCTCCGGCTCCCTGGTGTCGCGGCATGTCGCGGAGCTGGAGCGGCAGGTCGGCGTCCGGCTCGTCAACCGCACGGCCCGCTCGGTCAGCCTCACCGAACAGGGCCTGCGTTACGCCGAGTTCTGCTCACGCATACTCGACGAAATAGCGACGGAGGACGTTTCCATCGCCCAGCTCCACGACCGGGCCGAAGGGGCCCTGAGCATCATCTGCCCCAAATGGATCGGCAGTCTGGATCTGGGCGACGCCATCGCCGCGTTCTCCGCCGCCCACCCGAAGATTCACATCCGGTTCGAACTCGGCGGCATGTCCGACCGCACGTACGACTTTCTGGACAGCGGATTCGACGTGGCGTTCCACACCCGGGATCTCCGCGATTCCGGGGTCCGTCTGAAGAAAATCGCCTCACTGCCCTTTGTGCTGTGCGCGTCGCCGGAATACCTGGAGAGGCACGGACCGCTCACCGAGCCGAACGAGATCGCCACGCACGACTGCCTGGTCCACGTGAACGATCCCGTCTGGCGCATCGGGCACGGGCATTCCTCGACGCTGCACAAGATCCGCAATGTGGCCTTCTCGTCGAACTCGTACATCGCGCTGCAGAAGGCCGCCGTGCACGGCCGCGGCATCGGCCTGCTGCCCCAGCGGCCCGCCTACGACGACCTGCTCTCCGGCGCCCTGGAAGTACTGCTGCCCGGACTCGGCGTGCCCGACCGGCCGTTGTACGCGATCTACGGGCCCGGGCAGTCGACGCCGAAGAAGATCGCGGTGTTCCTGGAGTTCCTCACTCAATGGTTCTCCAGGAATCCCATTCCGCGGATCGCCGTCGACGCCTGACCCGCGGCGGATGCAATCAACGGTTGCAGACCCTGTACGGCAGGGCTGTTGAGGCGGTCGTCCGGCAAATCTACGATCGCCGAGGGAAAGCACGGGGGAGATCTGGAGTGAGGAATCGATGGGGATTCAGCGCATAGAGTCGGTCACCTACTCGGTCGTCGGCAGCGTCGGGATTCTCGAAGAGACTGTGCGGTTCTTCGAGGATTTCGGACTGTTCCTGGTGGAACGGACCGACGAGCACGCCGTGCTGGAGACGCTCGCCGGACAGACCGTCCACCTGGACGGCGACCCCGGCCCGCTGCTCCCGCCGCCCGTCGAGGACGGCCCGACCCTCCGCGAGATCGTCTGGGGGGTGGACACCGCCGACGCACTCGACCGCCTGGTCCGGGAGGCCGGCAAGGACCGCCCGGTCCGGGAGAGCGCCGACGGCGTCCACCACACCGTCGACGAGACCGGCTTCGGGGTCGGCCTCACCCTCGCCAGGCCCCGCCCCCTCGACATCACCCCGCGCCCGGCGAACGTGTCGGGCAGCGTGAGCCGCTGGAACGCCCCGCTGGCACCGGTCGGACAGGTCAGGCCGCTGCGGATGTGCCACGTCGCCCTCAACATCCCCAAGGCCGGACGCGCGGAGGCCGTCGCCTTCTACACCGGCCGCCTCGGCTTCCGGCCCACCGACGTCGTCGAACCCATGGGCGTCTTCCTCCAGGCCCCCGGCGACGACGACCAGCACACCTTCCTGCTCTGCCACCGCCCCGACAAGGCCGGCATCAACCACATCGCGTACGAGGTCCCGGGCGTCGACGACGTCATCGAGGGCGGCAACAACATGATCGACAAGGGCTGGCGCGAGGCCCGCAAGCTGGGCCGGCACACCATCGGCTCCAACATCTTCCGCTTCCTGCACGCGCCGTGCGGCGGCCGCGTCGAGTACGCCTGCGACATGGACCGGGCCGACGCCTCGTACGAGACCCGCGTCCACGACACGGCCCCGCCGCACACCATCTGGTCGCTGCGCACCCATCGCGCCTGAGTCGATCACCCCGCCAGGGGCGCGGGGAACTACGCGACCAGCCACGACGGCGTAGCAGCCGCCGACGCGACCTCGACCGGCAACGGCGCGAAGGCCACGGGGCTCTGCCCCGGACCCCGCTCCTCAATCGCCGGAGGGGCTTGATCCGAGAGGGCCGACGCCCATGTACAGCTATCCCACCGTCCGCCTCCACATAGGCGGCGAGTGGCGCGAAGCCGCCGACCGGGCGACCGCGCCCGTCCTCAACCCCGCCACCGAAGAAGCCATCGGCACCGTACCCCTGGCGACCGCCGCCGACCTCGACGACGCCCTCGAAGCGGCGCGCCGGGGCTTCGGGACCTGGCGCGCCACCCCCGTGGCCACCCGCACCGAGATCCTGCACCGCGCCGCCGACCTGATCACCGAACGCGCCCCCGAGATCGGCCGCGTGATGACCCTGGAGGGCGGCAAGCCCCTCAAGGAGGCGATCGGCGAGGCCCGCCGCACCGCCGACACCCTGCGCTGGCACATCGAGGACGCCCGCCGCGCCTACGGCCGCACGATCCCCTCCGCGCCCGGCACGATCCTGTCCGTGCGCCGCGAGCCGATCGGCCCCGTCGCCGCGTTCGTGCCCTGGAACTTCCCCGTCGGCGGCCCCAACCGGAAGATCTCCTCCGCCCTCTCTGCGGGCTGCTCCATGGTCCTCAAGGCCTCCGAGGAGACCCCGGCCACGGCCGCCGCGCTCGTCGCCTGCTACGCCGACGCGGGACTCCCCGCCGGAGTCCTGAACCTCGTCTTCGGCGACCCCGCCGCCGTCTCGGCCCGGCTGATCGCCTCCCCGGTCACCCGGCTCGTCGCGTTCACCGGATCCGTCCCCGTCGGCAAGCTGCTCGCGGCCACGGCGGGCCAGGTCATGAAGCCGGCCCTGATGGAACTCGGCGGCCACGCCCCGGTGATCGTCTGCGCCGACGCCGACCCCGTGCAAGCCGCCCAGCGCGCCGCCCGCGCCAAGTTCTTCAACGCCGGCCAGGTCTGCACCTCGCCCAGCCGCTTCCTCGTGCACTCCTCGCTCCACGACGACTTCGCCGCCGCCTTCGTCAAGGCGACCGAGGAGATCGTGGTCGGCGACGGGCTCGACCCCGCGACCACCATGGGCCCGCTCGCCAACGAACGCCGCCTGGCCGCCGCCGAACGCCTCACCGCCGACGCCGTGCGGCGCGGCGCGACCGTGCGCACCGGCGGCCTGCGGCCCGACCGGGCCGGATACTTCTTCGCGCCGACCGTGCTGACCGACGTACCGCAGGACGCGCAGATCATGAGCGAGGAGCCGTTCGCGCCGCTCGCCCCGATCGTGCCGTTCGACGACCTGGACGACGCGCTGGCCGTGGCCAACTCCCTGCCGTTCGGCCTCGCCGCGTACGGGTTCACGGAGTCCGCGGCCACCGCCGAGAAGCTCTCCGCCGAACTGGAGGCCGGCATCCTGTCGATCAACCACTGCGGCGGATCCGTCCACGAGGCGCCGTCCGGCGGGGTCAAGGAGAGCGGCTACGGACGCGAGGGTGGCCCCGAGGCCCTGGACTCCTACCTCGTCACCAAGCGCGTCGCGCACCAGCTGAGCTGACGCCCGTGAAATACGCCCGCGTCGACGTCGACGGCCGCGCCCGCTGGGCCCGCGCCGCCGCCCCCGGCACCCTCGAACTGCTCTCGGCCTCCCCGCTGGAGAGCCCGGCCCCCTCGGTCACGGGCGAGCTGCCCGTGGCCGGGGCCCGCTGGCTGCCCCCGGTGGTCCCGCCCGTCTTCTACGCCGTCGGCTTCAACTACCCGCGTCACATCGCCGAGCACGGCGCCACGACACCGGACCGGCCCGAGATCGGCTACCGCGCCAACAACGCCCTCACCGGCCACGGTTCACCGATCGTCAAGCCGTCCGACGTCACCGGCCGGTTCGAGGCCGAGCCCGAACTCGTCGCCGTCATCGGCCGGCGGATGCGGCACGCCACGTACGACGAGGCACGCGCGGGCGTTTTCGGCTGGACGATCGGCAACGACGTCAGCGCCCGCACCTGGCAGCACGAGGACCGCACGTTCTGGCGCGCCAAGAACAGCGACACCTTCAAGCCGATGGGCCCCTGGATCGAGACGGCCGTCGACGCGCTCGCGCAGACCACGACGCTGTCCGTGAACGGCGAGGTACGCGCCCGGTTCCCCACCGGCGACATGGTGTTCGACCCGTACGACTACATCGTCGCGATGAGCCGTCGCCTCACCCTGCACCCCGGGGACGTGCTGTGGATGGGCGCCGAGTCCACCTGCGCGCTGAAGCCGGGGGACACCGTCGCCGTAGAGATCAGCGGCATCGGGGTGCTCACCAACCCCGTACAAGAGGAAGCGCCACAGGAAGGTCCTGCCCGATGAGCAAGGAACCCCGCTACATCCACCACGTCAACTTCCCCACCACCGACCCCGACCGCACCGCCGCCTGGTACGCGAAGGTCTTCGGGATGAAGCGCATCATGCCGAAGTCGAACACGCGCGTGGTGCTCATGACCCGCGGCACCTTCGACCTGCACTTCACCCCCGTCGAGGAGATGGAGCGCATGGCGCCCTATCACTTCGCCGTCGAGGTCGACGACTGGGACGAGTTCCTCGACCACCTCAAAGAGCTGGGCATCCGGCACACCCGGCCGATCCAGCGGCCCGAGAACCAGTCGAAGTTCTGCTACATCCACGATCCCGACCACACCATGATCGAACTCGTGTACCACGCCAAGCGCCCCAACTGACCCACACCGTCGACATCGTTCAGGAGTTCGTGTCTCATGCCCTACGTCGATTCCGACGGTGCGTCCATCTACTACGAGCGGCACGGTGAAGGACCGGCGATCGTGTTCGTGCACGGCTCCGGCGGCCACCACGCCATCTGGTGGCAGCAGGTGGCCGCGCTGCGCGAGGAGTTCACCGTCGTCACGCTCGACCTGCGCGGCTTCGGCCGGACAGAACTGGCCGAGCCGCAGACCGAGTTCGACGGCCAGGCCTTCTACGGGGACGTCGTCGCCGTCCTCGACCAGGAGGACCTCACCGATGCGATGCTCGTCGGCCAGTCCATCGGCTCCGTCGCCGCATTGCGCGCCGGACTCACCCGCCCCGAGCGCGTCACCTCCGTCGTCCTCGGCCACTCGCTGGGCGGCATCGACCACCCCGAGCTGCGCGAACTCGCCGCCGCCGACCGCGCGGAGGCCGTCAAACTGCCCGTCATCGACCGCCTGTTGACCCGGCGGTTCCGCACCGAACGGGCCGATCTCACCTTCCTGTTCAAGCAGCTCGGCACCTTCAACACCGCCACCATGCAGGACCTGCGCAACCTCGACGCCGACGGCCCGACCCTCGACGAGATCACCGCGTCCGGCGTCCGGGTCGCCTTCCTCGCAGGCGAGAAGGACGCCGTGCTCAGCGTCAGGACCGTCACCCGCGCCCACGACCTCCTGCCCGGCTCCCACCTGGAGATCGTCGACGGCGCCCCGCACTCCCTGTACTGGGAGACCCCGGACGCCTACAACGCCGCCGTCGCCCGGCTGCGCCGCACCCTCACCCCCGCGAAGGACTCCGTATGACCGCCGCCCTCACCCTCGACGCCGCGGAAGAGATCATCAGCGCCGCGCACCGGCGCGCCCAGGACATCGGCAAGGCGGTCAGCGTCGCCGTCGTCGACGCGGGCGGCTTCGTCATCGCCGTCCGCCGCCCCGACGGCGCCCGCCCGCTCACCCCCGACATCGCCCGCGCCAAGGCCTACACCGCGGCCGTCATGCAGCGCCCCGGCACAATGCTCAAGAAGTGGCAGGAGAGCCAGCCCGTCTTCTTCTCCCAGCTCTCCCAGCTGCCCGGCGCCGCCCTGCCGATCATGGCCGCCGACGGCAGCATGACCATCAAGAAGGACGGCGAGATCATCGGCGGCCTCGGCATCGCGGGCGGCACGGCCGACGAGGACCAGGTCATCGCCGAGGACGTCCTCAAAGCCCTCGGCTACGAACTGGAGTTCGCCGCCTGGGGCGTCGCGGGCGCACCCACCGAAGGGCGGTCCTGAACCATGGCGGACACGTTCAACTACCGCATCGACCACCTCGGCAGCCTGGTCCGCCCGGCCGGCCTGAACCGCACGGACCCCGACTCCCTGACCGCCGCGCTCACCGCCGCCGTCGCCCACCAGCGCAAGCTCCGCTCCACGGTCGTCACCGACGGCGGCTACCCCTACGAGGACTTCCGCGGCGCCGTCCTGGAGAACGTCGCCGGGGTGCGCCGCACGGACCGGACCGGCCCCGACGGGCTCGCCGTCTGGGCCGCGGACACCCTGCCCGAGGCCGAGGGCCCGCTCGCCGTCGACCACGCCAGGCACCTGGCCGGCCTCACCGTCATCGCCCCGAAGGTGACGCTGCCGGCCCCGTCGTACCTCGCCGCGACCCTCGAAAGCCCCCTGGACGTACGGGAACTGGGGGAGGCCTTCGCCGAGATCGTCCGCGCCGAGATCGCACGCTTGGTCGACGCGGGGGTCCGCCTCGTCCAGCTCGACAACCCCCTGCTGCTCGCGGGGACGGCCCCCGGCGCGGCCGCCGCTGCCTTTACGGGTTCGCTCCCGTACGCCGACGCGCTCGCGATCGACGCCGCGGCCGTGCGCCTGGACTCCCGGCCCGAGGGCGTCCGCATCGGCTGCTTCCCGGGCGCCACGGCTCCGGAGACGGTCGACCGGGCGGCGGCGGAGCGGCTGTTCAACCACATCCCGGCCGACCGCTGGATCCTCCCGTTGCGCACCGCCTCCGCCGCGGAACTCGACCTCGTCCGCGCCCTGCCCGAGGACCGGGACGTGTGCTTCGGCGTGGTCGACGCGGCCGTCGCGGACCTGGAGGACATCGACACGGTCCTCGACCGCCTGGACGCGGCGGGCGAACTGAAGGACCTGGAGGACGCGGCGATCTCCCCGGCCCAGGGCTTCGCCGACATCGCCTCCCGCCCCCTCCTGACCGAGCCGGAGCAGCACGCCAAGCTGGTCCTGGTGGAGACGCTGGCCCGGTACGTATGGGGCAACGAGTTCTGAGGCCGATGGACAGCGCCCCTGGGCGAGCGGAGCTCGTCTCAGGGGCGCGGGGCTGTTTCTGATATGCGGCTCCGCCGCGTGAGCGCGAGCAACCACAACGAGACCCGCAGCCGCTACAGCACCTCACCGAACGTCACCTCACGCGACACCAGCAACGGCCGCACCACCCCCACAATCAACTCCGCGAAATGCGCGGCAGCGCCATGCGCGTCGAACCCCGCCCGGTCCTCGTACACCTCGTACAGCACGAACCCACCCGGCACCTCAGCCTCCGCGTGCACCTCATAGGCGACATTGGCCGGCTCCGACCGCGTGAACTCCCGCATCTTCAGCAACGCGTCCCGCACGGTCCCCGCGTCGTCGGCGGCACAGCGGTAGTGGGCGAAAACGGCGTACGCCACGGTGGGCTCCTCACCACAAAAGACCAGTTCAAAGGTTCGACAGCGCTCCGATTGCAGCACAGAAAGCCACGGCGGCCACCCGCGCGCCGCGCAACCAATGACTGCCTCCCCGGATCTGCCCGCGACGCCGCGCGTGGTGTGTCGTACATCCGGTTCCAGATGTCGCAGATGCCGGTACCGCAGATGCCGGAGAGAGAAGTGATCCAGATGCGTTCCGTGGAGACCCTGGTCGGCGGGGAGTGGACGGCCGGCGACGAGTGGATCGAGGTCCAGAACCCGGCCGACCTGCGCACCCCCGCCTTCCGCGTCCCGGCGCTCACCCCCGCCGACGTCACCCGCGCCTACGACCACGCCGAGCGCGCCTTCCCCGCCTGGAAGCGCACCGGCCCGCTGGCCCGCGCCACGGTCCTCACCGCCGCCGCCGCACTGCTGCGCGAGCGCGCCGACACGATCGCCGAGGACATCGCCACGGAGAACGGCAAGACGCGCGCGGAGGCCCGCGGCGAGACGCTGAAGGCCGCCGACTTCCTGGAGTACTACGGGCTGCTCGTCGGCAGGGGCGGCTACGGCACGCTCCTGAACGACATCCGCCCCGACACCCGTACCAGCGCGCAGGCCGAACCGCTCGGCGTGGTCCTGGCGATCACCCCGTGGAACGACCCGCTGATCACCCCGGCCCGCAAGCTCGCCCCCGCGCTCGCCGCGGGCAACACCGCGGTCCTCAAGCCGGCCGGCGAGACCCCGCTGTCGGGGCTCCACCTGGCGCGGGCGCTGCACGACGCGGGCCTGCCCGCCGGGGTCCTCAACGTCGTCACCGGCCGCACCGGACAGATCTCCGGCGCGCTCCTCGACGACCCGCGCATCGCCGCCGTCACCTTCACCGGCTCCAACGCGGTCGGCGACCGGCTGCGGACGGCGTTCGCGACCCGCAACATCCGCTTCCAGGGCGAGCTGGGCGGCAAGAACGCCTCGGTCGTCCTGGCCGACGCCGACCTGGCCAAGGCCGCGCGGACCGTCGTCGCCGCCGCCTTCGGACAGGCAGGACAGCGGTGCACCGCCACCAGCCGCGTCGTCGTCGAGCGGCCGGTGCACGACGCGTTCGTCCGGCTGCTGCTGGCCGAGGTGGCGGCACTCAGGCCGGGGGCCCCACTCGCGGAGGGGACGAGCGTGGGCCCCCTCTCCGGGCCGCGCCAGCGCGACGGCGTCGCCGAGCACATCGAGCGCGCCGTCAAGCAGGGCGCGACGATCCTGGCCGGCGGCGACGCGCCCGCCGACGAGGCCCTCGCGCACGGCTGCTACCTCAACCCGACCGTCCTCGGCGACATCACCGACGCCGTCGACATCTGGCGCGAGGAGGTCTTCGGACCGGTGCTCGCGGTGCGCGCCGTCGACTCCCTCGACGACGCGATCGCCGCCGTCAACGACTCCGACTTCGGCCTCGCCGCCGCCGTCTTCACCCGCGACCTGCACGCCGCGCACCGCTTCGCCGACGAGGCCGAGTGCGGCCAGATCGCCGTGAACCTGACCACCCCGGGCTGGGACGTCCACCACCCCTTCGGCGGCTTCCACGCCTCCGGCTCCCCGTTCAAGGAGCAGGGCACCGAGGCGCTGCACTTCTACACCCGTGTGAAGACGGTCGCGATCCACTACGGCGCGTAGTTGGGTAGAGCGCGTCCAGAGTCCCATCTTCCAGAAAGGAGGCGGGTGTTGGCCGACGAGACGATAGGCATCGTGGGGGCCGGCATCGTGGGCCTCGCGACCGCCCGCGAGATCACCCTGCGCCGCCCCGGCACCCGCGTCGTCGTGTTCGACAAGGAACAGGACGTCGCACACCACCAGACGGGCCACAACTCCGGCGTCGTGCACGCCGGCATCTACTACACGCCCGGCAGCCTCAAGGCGAACCTGACCGTACGGGGCGTCGGCCTCCTGCGCGAGTACTGCCAGGAGCACCAGCTCCCGTACCGCGAGATCGGCAAGCTGGTCATGGCCGTCCGCGAGGACGAGCTGGACCGGATGAACGGCCTCTACGAGCGGGCCAGGAACAACCACGTACCGGAGCTGCGGAAGGTCTCCCGCGAAGAGATCGCCGAGCTCGAACCGCAGGCCGGCGGCATCGCGGCCCTGCACTCCCCGCGCACCGCGATCACCGACTACCCGGCGATCGCCCGCGCGTTCGCCCGGGACGTCGAGCGGTCCGGGGGAGAGGTCAGGCTCGGCTTCCGCGTCACCGGCATCACCGAGACCGGCGGCGGCATCGAGGTGGCGTCCGCACAGGAGCGCGTGAGCGTCGACCGGCTCGTGCTCTGCGCCGGGCTCCACTCCGACTCCGTGGCCCGGCTCGCGCGAGGCGGACCCGAACCCCGGATCGTCCCGTTCCGCGGCGAGTACATGCTGCTCAAACCGGAGCGGGCGGACCTGGTGCGCGGGCTGATCTACCCGGTGCCCGACCCCCGCTACCCGTTCCTCGGCGTGCACTTCACCCCGCGCGTCGACGGGTCGGTCGAGGTCGGCCCGAACGCCGTGCTCGCCCTCGCCCGCGAGGGATACACCCGCGCGCGCGTGTCCCCGAAGGACCTCGTGGGGCTCGCCGCCTACCCCGGTGTCTGGCGCATGGCGGCCAGACACTGGCGCACCGGCATCAAGGAGTACAAGGGCTCGTTCTCCACGGCCGCCTTCATGAAGGACGCGAAACAGTACGTCCCCGGGGTCGGCGTCGACGACGTGGTCCGCGGCGGCGCCGGTGTGCGGGCCCAGGCACTGGACCGCGACGGCACCCTCGTCGACGACTTCCGGCTGCACCGGGCCGGCCGCATCACGGCCGTGCGCAACGCGCCGTCGCCCGCCGCGACGGCCAGTCTGGCGATCGCCGAGCACATCGTGGACGCGGTCTTCGACGAGGGCTGAACACCCCCGCGTACTGCGCCTTTTCGCGCAAGAACTGCTTGCGCTCCCAGCTCTGCGCAAGGCCCCGCGGCGTACCTAACGTCGGTCTCACCGCACACCACCTCCGCTCTCCCGGAGTCCTGTCTCCCGGAGTCCTAGAGAAAGAAGCACCGGCATGTTCGTCGTCGACACCCAGATCCACATCTGGAAGGAAGAGACCCCGGACCGCCCCTGGGTCCCCGGCGCCCGCGAGCGGATCCGCCTCAACGGCCACCGCGAGGACCCCTTCAGCTACGAGGAGGCCCTGGAGCTGATGGACGAGGCCGGCGTCAACCGGGCGCTGATCCTCCCGCCGTCCTGGGAGGGCGACCGCATCGACTACGCCCTCGAAGCGTGCGAGGCGCACCCGGACCGGTTCGGCATCATGGCGCGCATCCCGCAGAACAAGCCCGAAGAGGGCAGGGCGATGCTCAAGGACTTCGCCCAGAACCCGCACGTCAAGGGCACCCGCCTCACCTTCCACCGCCCCATCGACCGCAACTGGATGATCGACGGCACCAACGACTGGTACTGGCCGGTCGCCGAGGAGCTGAACATCCCCACGATGGTGCACGCGCCCATCTGGAAGCGGGAACTGGGCGACATAGCGGGCCGCCACCCCGGCCTGAAGATCATCATCGACCACATGGGCATCATGGCCCGCTGCGTCGACGACGCCATCGGCTACTGGGTCCAGGAGACCGCCGACCTGCACGAACACCCCAACATCTACGTCAAGGTCTCGGCGCTGCCCGGCTACTCCACCCAGCCCTTCCCGAACCACAACATCGAGAAGTACGTGCGCGAGATGGTCGACAAGATGGGCCCGAAGCGCTGCTTCTACGGCACCGACATCACCCGCCTGCTCGGCCACGGCATCACGTACACCGACACCATCGAGCAGTTCACCAAGCACTGGGACTTCACCCCCGACGAGCTCGAATGGATCATGGGCCGGGGTATCGCCGAGGTCCTGAACTGGCCGATCGAGGGCTGAGGACGCACTCATGACGTACGCGCACGAGGCGCGCGGCGTCGACGGCGGAGACGCGCTCGTCTCCGCCTTCAACGCCGTCGGCGCCGACTACCTGTTCTGCTCCTCGGGGTCCGAATGGGCCCCGGTGTGGGAGTCCCTGGCCCGCCGCCACCGCGACGGCGACCCCGCGCCGGAGTATCTGGACCTCACCCACGAGACCGTCGCGGCCGGCATGGCCACCGGCTACGGGCTGCTCACGCGCCGCCCCCAGGGCGTGCTCCTGCACGCCGCCCCCGGCCTGCTCCAGGGCTCCATGGCCGTCCACGGCGCGCTCCTCGCCGGGGTCCCGATGGTCGTCGCGTCGTCGGAGTCCACGACGTACGGCGACGCGCCGGGCCACGACCCCGGCGGCCAGTGGTACCGCAACCTGTCGATCGTGGGCGGCCCGCACGGCATCGCCCAGCCGTTCACCAAGTGGGCCACCGAGGCCGCGAGCGTGCACACCCTGCCGACCATGGTCACCCGCGCCGCCGAACTGGCCCGGCGCGCCCCGGCGGGACCCGCCTACCTCAACATCCCGCTGGAGATCCTCCTGGAGGACTGGGACGGGCGCGAGGCCAAGCAGCTCGTCGAACCCGGCACCACGCACAGCTCGCCCGAACAGGCCGACGCCGTCGCCGCGCTGCTGCGCACGGCCCGGAACCCCGTGATCGTCACCGAGACCGCGGGCCGCGAGGAGGGCGGCTTCGAGGCCCTGGTGGCCCTCGCCGAGGCCTGGCAGATCCCGGTCGTGGAACCCGACTCGGCGGTCTGCGCCAACTTCCCGCGCAACCACCCGCTGCACGCGGGCGGCGACATCGGGCCCTGGATGGCCGAGGCCGACCTGATCCTCCTGGCCAACTGCCGCGCCCCGTTCTACCCGCCCTCGCGCCGCCCCGCGAAGGCCACGGTCGTCGTGATCGACGAGGTGCCGCAGCGCCCGCACGTCGTCTACCAGGTCCTGTACGCGGACCACTACCTGGAGGGGAACGTCACCAACTCCCTGCGCCAGCTGGCCAAGCGGGCGAAGGACCTCGACCAGGCAGCGGTGGCCGCCCGGCGCGCGGCACAGGAGGAACGGCACGCAGCCGAACAGGTCGCCATAGGGCGGGCCGAAACGAACGCGGCACAAAAGAAGAGCGAAACACACGCGGCCCAGCAGCCGGCCGGCCTCGACCCGGTCCTGGTGGCCGCCTCCCTGCGCACCCTCCTGGAAGGCCGTGACGGCATCGTCGTCGACGAGACCATCACCCACAGCCGGGTCGTCAAGCGCCACCTCAAGACCTCCGCCCCGGACTCGTACTTCTACGTACAGGGCGGACTCGGCCAGGGCATGGCCGTCGCCCTCGGCGTCAAACTCGCCGCGCGCGAGCGGCCCGTGGTGCTGACCGTCGGCGACGGCGCCTTCACGTACAACCCGGTGATCCCGTCGTACGACGCCTCCAGGACGTACGAACTGCCGCTCCTCGTCGTGGTGTTCAACAACCGTGTCTACAAGTCGATGAATCTCAACCACCGCCGGTTCTACCCGGACGGCGCCGCGGCCGGGACCGGCGAATGGCTCGGCACCGATCTGCACCGGCTGCCCCGGCTCGCCGCCTTCGCCGAACCGTTCGGCATGCACACCGAGACCGTCGACACGCCCGACGCCCTCGTCCCCGCCCTGGAGAGAGCCCTCAAGGCCGTCGCGGCCGGCACCACCGCCGTCGTCGACGTCCTCGTCTCCCGCTGAGCCGCCCCGGATCGTTAAGGACCCCTCACCATGCCCGACAAGCCCCTGGTCGCCGCCGCCGACCTGCGCACGTTCGCCGCCGCCCTGCTGGAGAAGGGCGGCCTGAGCGCCGAACACGCCGCGACCACGGCCGACGTGTTCGTCTGGGCCGCGCAGCGCGGCGTCGAATCGCACGGCATCGCGCGCGTACCCGCCTATCTCGAACTGCTCGCCAAGGGAGTGGCCAACGCCGCGCCCGAGCTGAGGCTCACCTCCACCGCCCCGGGAGCCGCCGTCCTCGACGCCGACCGCGCACCGGGACCGGTCGCACTGACCGCCGCCGCCGAGGAGGCGGCGACCCGGGCCAGGACCAACGGCATCGCCTCCGTCGGCGTACGGGAGACCGTGCACACCGGCGCCATCGGCTACTACGTGTCGAAGATCGCCGAGGCGGGACTCGTCGGCATCGGCTTCGTCGCCGGAATGCCCAACATGGGCTACACCGGCGTCAAGGGACCGGCCGTCGCCACCAGCCCGCTCGCCGTCGCCGTCCCCGCGCGCGAGCACGCCCCGCTCCTGCTCGACATGGCCACCGCCACCATCGCCCTCGGAAAGATCCGGCAGGCCAGGGCGAGCGGCACCGCGCTGCCGGAGGGCGCGGCGGCCACCGGGGACGGCACCCCGACCACCGATCCCGAGCAGGCCGTCATGCCGCTGCCGCTGGGCGGCGCCAAGGGCTCCGGCATGTCCCTCGCCTTCGAACTGCTGACCAGCGTCCTGGTCGGCGCCCCCATCTTCGCGGCGTTCCACTCCGACGACCCGGCGGGCCGCAAGCACCGCCAGAACGCCCTGCTGATCGCGGTGGACCCGGCGGCCTTCGGCGGCGCGGACGGCTTCGTCGCCGACGTCGACGCCACCCTGGACACCCTCAAGGGCCTCCCGGTCGCGGACGGCGCGTCCGCCGTCCACTATCCGGGTGAACGCAGCGCGGCGACGGCCGAGGAACGCGGGGCCCGCGGCATCCCGATCGCCCCGAAGGTCTGGGCCCAACTCGCCGACGCCGCACGGGAGAAGGGGGTGGCGCTGCCTCCGGCGCAGTGACCAGGGGCCGGAACAAGCCGGACAAGGGGCTCGAAAAAACCCTTGGCCGCCATCGTTCCGGCCGCGGGACACTTCCCACCCTGTCGACCCCGCGCACCGGCCGGGGCCATCCATCTGCCTGACAGGAGTGGGAAGTTGGAGACGCCCGGAGCCCCGAGGACGGCACCGCGCCGCAGCGCGGTGCTGCTCGCCTGGCGCATGTACATCGGTGAGATGGTCCGTCAGCGCCGACTGGCCGTCCCCGCGATGCTGCTGCCCGCACTGGGCAACCTCGGCATCAACTATCTGGCGCCCCTGGTCGTCGCCCACCTCGTCGGCCGCTTCGCGGGCGACGGCGCGATCGACGCCCGGGGCGCGCTGCCGTACGTCGCGGTCTTCGCCTGCGTGCTGCTGCTCTCCGAGACGCTGTGGCGGCTCGGCATCCACTGCCTCAACCGGGTGGACGCCCGCGGCGTCGAGCGGCTGTATGTGTACGGCATGGACGAGCTGTACGCCAAGGACGCCACGTTCTTCCACGACAACTTCGCCGGATCACTGACCAAGCGGGTCTCCAGCTTCGCCGCCCGCTTCGAGGAGTTCGCCGACACCCTCGTCTTCCAGGTGACCGGAAGCCTGATTCCGCTGATGTTCGGCTCGGTGGTGCTCTGGACGTACGAACCCTGGCTCGTCGTCGCCCTGTTGGCGATGATCGCGCTCACCGGGCTGACCGTGGCCCCGCTGATCCGCCGCAGGCAGCGGATCGTGGACGCGCGGGAGGCGGCGATCGCCCGGGTGTCCGGCCATGTCGCCGACAGCCTGTCGAACATGGAGACGATCCGGGCGTTCGCCGCCGAGGACCGGGAGGCCGCCGAGCACCGCAGCCGGGTCGCCGAGTCGCAGCGCTGGATGCTCAGGTCGTGGGACTACAGCAACCTGCGCATCGACACGCTCGTCGCCCCGCTGTCCGTGCTCACCAACGCGCTGGGCCTGCTGCTCGCGGTCACCCTCGGCGGCGGGCACGGCGTCGAGGGCGTCGTGGTGGCGTTCACGTACTTCTCCAACGCGACGCGGATCATGTTCGACTTCAACCAGATCTACCGCCGGCTGGAGAGCTCGACGACGGAGGCCGCCCAGTTCACGGAGTTGCTGATGGTCCCGGCGACGGTCCTCGACCCGCCCGCGCCGCTGCCCGCGCACCCCAACCGCACCGACGTCCGCTTCGAGAAGGTGACCTTCGCCCACGCGGGCGCCTCCCGGCTCTTCGACGGCCTGGACCTGGAGGTGCCCGGCGGCGCCAAGGTCGGCTTCGTCGGCCGGTCCGGCGGCGGCAAGACGACCCTGACCCGGCTGCTCCTGCGCATGTCCGACATCGAGGGCGGCCGGATCCGCATCGGCGGCCAGGACATCAGCGGGCTCCGCCAGCGCGACCTGCGCGAGCTGATCGCGTACGTGCCCCAGAGCCCCGCCATGTTCCACCGCAGCCTGCGCGACAACATCGCCTTCGCCCGGCCGGACGCCACCGACGCGGAGATCCGCCGCGCGGCCGAGGCCGCCCACGTCACGGAGTTCGCCGACACCCTCCCCGACGGCTTCGGCACCCTGGTCGGCGAGCGCGGCGTCAAGCTCTCCGGCGGCCAGCGCCAGCGCGTCGCCCTGGCCCGCGCCATCCTGCGCGACGCCCCGGTCCTGCTCCTCGACGAGGCGACGAGCGCCCTGGACTCCGAGAGCGAACGACTCGTCCAGGAGGCCCTGTGGCGCCTCATGGAGGGCCGCACCGCCCTGGTGGTGGCCCACCGCCTGAGCACCGTCGCCGGCATGGACCGCCTCGTCGTCCTGGACCGCGGCCGCGTCGTCGAGCAGGGCACCCACCACGACCTCCTCGCCGAGGACGGCACCTACGCCAAGCTCTGGCTGCACCAGTCCGGCGGCTTCCTGGTCGACGGGAAGGAGCACGAGCCGGCGGAAGGGGCCGAGGTCGCACAGTGAGCCAGTGGGCCGTTGCGGGCTCGGCGACAGGCGCGTCCCCGCAACGGCCTACCCTTGTGTGCATGACCAGCAGCAGCGACCGGAGCCAGGCAGTGGACGTAGCGGACCCCAAGACGTACGAAGTGCTCACCTACGGGTGCCAGATGAACGTCCACGACTCCGAGCGCCTGTCCGGCCTCCTGGAGAACGCCGGGTACGTCCGTGCCCCCGAGGGCTCCGACGGCGACGCCGACGTCGTCGTGTTCAACACCTGCGCGGTGCGTGAGAACGCCGACAACAAGCTCTACGGCAACCTCGGCCGGCTCGCCCCGCGCAAGACCTCGCGCCCCGGCATGCAGATCGCCGTGGGCGGCTGCCTCGCCCAGAAGGACCGCGACACCATCGTGAAGAAGGCGCCCTGGGTGGACGTCGTCTTCGGCACGCACAACATCGGCAAGCTGCCGGTCCTCCTGGAGCGCGCCCGCGTCCAGGAAGAGGCGCAGGTCGAGATCGCCGAGTCCCTGGAGGCGTTCCCCTCCACGCTGCCCACACGACGTGAGAGCGCCTACGCGGCCTGGGTCTCCATCTCGGTCGGCTGCAACAACACCTGCACCTTCTGCATCGTCCCCGCGCTGCGCGGCAAGGAGAAGGACCGCAGGACCGGCGACATCCTCGCCGAGATCGAGGCCCTGGTCGCCGAGGGCGTCTCCGAGATCACCCTGCTCGGCCAGAACGTGAACGCCTACGGGAGCGACATCGGCGACCGCGAGGCCTTCAGCAAGCTGCTGCGCGCCTGCGGCAAGATCGAAGGCCTGGAGCGCGTCCGCTTCACCTCCCCGCACCCGCGCGACTTCACCGACGACGTGATCGCCGCCATGGCCGAGACGCCGAACGTGATGCCGCAGCTGCACATGCCGATGCAGTCCGGCTCGGACACCGTCCTGAAGGCGATGCGCCGCTCGTACCGCCAGGAGCGCTACCTGGGCATCATCGAGAAGGTCCGCGCGGCCATCCCGGACGCCGCGATCACCACCGACATCATCGTGGGCTTCCCCGGCGAGACCGAGGAGGACTTCGAGCAGACGATGCACGCCGTGCGCGAGGCCCGCTTCTCCGCCGCCTTCACCTTCCAGTACTCCAAGCGCCCCGGAACCCCGGCCGCGACCATGGACAACCAGGTCCCCAAGGAGGTCGTGCAGGCCCGCTACGAGCGTCTGGTCGCCCTCCAGGAGGAGATCTCCTGGGAGGAGAACAAGAAGCAGGTCGGCCGCACCCTGGAGCTGATGGTCGCCGAGGGCGAGGGCCGCAAGGACGGCGCCACCCACCGCCTCTCCGGCCGCGCCCCCGACAACCGCCTGGTCCACTTCACCAAGCCCGACCAGGAGGTCCGCCCCGGCGACGTGGTCACGGTCGAGATCACCTACGCCGCCCCGCACCACCTCCTCGCCGAGGGCGCGGTGCTGAACGTGCGGCCCACGCGCGCGGGCGACGCCTGGGAGAAGCGCACCAAGGAGACCCAGGACAAGCAGCAGGGCGTCCTCCTCGGCCTGCCCAAGGTGGGCGTCCCCGAGCCGCTGCCGGCGGTCACCGGGGGCTGCGCGATCGACTGAGGCACCGGAGACGGGGGACGGCATGACGACGCACTGGGTGATCACGATCGAGTACGGCACGGGGGAGGGACACCGCTTCGAACCGCTCACGCAGTTCGCGGCGACCCACGAGGAGGCCCGGCGCCGCCTGTACACGTACGCGTGCGAACACAAGCACCGCGAATCGCTGCGCCAGCGCTCGCGCCACGTGTTCCGGCAGGACGAGCACACCTACTACGTGCAGGTCCGGGGTGCCGTCTCCGGCCACCACCTGCGTTACCGCCTCGCCGAGCTGGTCTGGAGCACCGAGAAGGCGCTCCTGCCCGACCCCCGGCCGCAGGAGCCGCAGGACGCCGTCCCGGACGATCCCTGGCACCCGCCCGCGCAGTAGGCTGCCGATCATGCTTGTCGCCGCCGCCGTCTGCCCCTGCCCGCCGCTGCTCGTGCCCGAGGTCGCCGCCGGGGCGGCCCCGGAACTGGACACCGCGCGTGCGGCCTGCGACGAGGCGCTGGCCAAGGTCGTCGCCGCCGCGCCCGAGCTGATCGTGGTCGTCGGCACGGGCGCGCGCACCGCCTTCCACGAGGCCGGGGCCCGTGGCTCCTTCCGGCCCTTCGGCGTCGATGTCGACGTGGTCCTCGGTACGGCGCCGGGCGCCCCGGCGGCCACGCTGCCGCCGTCTCTCACGGTCGGTGCCTGGCTGCTCACGCGTGCGGGCTGGACCGGTCCCGTACGCGGCTACGAGGTGGAGGGCGGCCGGTCCTGGCCGGTCAACGGCGAGGACGGCGTGCACCTCGCCTCCCTGGCCGACCGCGTGGCCCTGCTCGTCATGGGCGACGGCACGGCCTGCCGCACGGTGAAGGCCCCCGGCTATCTGGACGAGCGCGCCGAGGGCGTGGACGCGCTGATCGCCGCCGCCCTGCGCGACCGCGACTTTGACGGCTCCCTCGCGCGACTCGACGCCGACCTCTCGCGCGAGCTGAAGATCTCCGGCCGCGACCCCTGGCAGATCCTCTCGGCGGCCGGGGGCGGCGGCCGCGGCACCGGCGAGCTGCTCTACGAGGACGCCCCCTACGGAGTCGGCTACTTCGTCGCCTCCTGGACGTAGGCGCACCCCGGACATGGCGACGGCCGCGAAACCCGAGGGCTTCACGGCCGTCCGCCAGATGTGACCGACCTACTTGCGGGCGCCCTCGCCGGCCTCGTTGTCGGCCGCCTGCTGCGCCGACTGCTGCTTCGGGATCTCCACGGCGGCCGCACCGGCCTCGGCGGTCCCGCCGGCCTCGGCGGCCTCCTCCGCGTCGGCGGCCCCGGCCTCCGCGGTCCGCGGCTCCTCCGAGGCGTCCGACGCGGCCTCAGCGGCCTCGGGGACCGACTCGGCGTCCGGGACGCCCTCCGCCTCGGGCTCGGCCGTCAGAGTGGCAGCCCCGCCCTCGGCGGTTGACGTCGCCTCGGTGTCCTTGGCCTTACGGCGAAACATGTCAAAAACGCCCATTACAACTCCATGTGGTACTCGTGCGGGCGAAATCCCGTCCTGCCCGGTGCGTCTCATTGCGTCGCCCGGGTCACCGGTCGGCAAAACCGGCGGCCGGAACCTCGCAACAGGCAACGACCCCGCTCCCGCCCCGTCACGTAGCTCGTTCGAGAAGTGGTGCCCCGGTTTGCGAGACTGGGGCGGTGAGTAGCGCAGCTCCCGCCCCGCGGGTCATCGCCGTCGTCGGTCCCACCGCGGCCGGAAAGTCGGATCTCGGCGTCTTCCTGGCCAGAGAACTCGGCGGCGAGGTCGTCAACGCCGATTCCATGCAGTTGTACCGAGGGATGGACATCGGCACCGCCAAGCTGACGCCCGAGGAGCGCGCCGGAGTCCCGCACCACCTCCTCGACATCTGGGACGTGACGCAGGCGGCGAGCGTCGCCGAGTACCAGAGACTCGCCCGCGCCGAGATCGACCGCCTCCTCGCCGCGGGCCGCTGGCCGGTCCTCGTCGGCGGATCGGGGCTCTACGTGCGGGGCGCCGTCGACAAGATGGAGTTCCCCGGCACCGACCCCGACGTCCGCGCCCGCCTGGAGGCCGAGCTGGCCGAACACGGCTCCGGCACCCTCCACGCCCGCCTTGCCGCAGCCGACCCGGAGGCCGCCCTCGCGATCCTGCCGAGCAACGGCCGGCGCATCGTGCGCGCCCTCGAAGTCATCGAGATCACCGGAAAGCCCTTCACGGCCAACCTGCCGGGACACGACTCCGTCTACGACACTGTCCAGATCGGGGTCGACGTCGAGCGGCCCGAACTCGACGAACGCATCACCACGCGCGTGGACCGCATGTGGGACGCCGGGCTCGTCGACGAGGTGCGCGCGCTGGAGGCCCAGGGCCTGCGCGAGGGCCTCACCGCCTCCCGCGCCCTCGGATACCAGCAGGTCCTCGCCGCGCTCGCCGGAGAGTGCACCGAGGAGGAGGCGCGCACCGAGACCGTCCGCGCCACCAAGCGCTTCGCGCGCCGCCAGGACTCGTGGTTCCGCCGTGACCCGCGGGTGCATTGGCTCAGTGGGGCCGTGGCCGATCGCACGGAACTCCCGGCCCGCGCAATGGCGTTGGTCGAACGACCGGTTACAGCCTGATCACGTGATGGCATCGGGACGCCCGGGCGGTCATCCCGGCCCCCGCGGGCGTGCCATCATCGACCTCGATCGACCGAGACAGTCCGGAGTGGGAGGGCGCGTGGCGATGGAGGCCGGCCCTCGTGACACCGCACCAGGCGGGGAGCAGCTCAGCTCCGACGGGCCTGGGACGACCCCCGACGGCGTGATCGCCGACGGCCCCACGGCCGACGAGATCGCCGCGCAGAACGAGGCGGCGGAGGTCGAGGTCGAGCTGCGCCCGCAGCGCAGGCTCCGGATCTGGCAGCTCGCCCCCATCGTGATGCTCGCCACCCTCGGCTCCCTGATGTTCGCCTTCCCGCTGTTCTTCGAGTTCGGCGACGGCGGCGCGGTCGTGGCCATGCTGGGCCTGCTGATCAGCTCCTGCGCGGCGGGCTGGGGCCTGATGGCCGCCCGCCGGGTGGGCTACGCGCTGCCCGGTCTCCCGCCGCGCGGCTCGGGCCGCTGGCCCGACTGGCGGGTCGTGGGCGCGTACGTGGTCGTGGTGGCCGCCGTGACCGTCCTCGCCGTCTGGCGCGTGGCCCGGCTGCGCTGAGCGAGCGCACCGCTTCCCGGGATGCCGGACCGATCTCGTACGATCGACAGATGACGACCTTCCTCAAGGGTCACGGGACCGAGAACGACTTCGTGATCATCCCGGACCCGGAGAACGCGATCGAGCTGCCCCCGGCGGCCGTGGCCGCGCTCTGCGACCGCCGCGCCGGTCTCGGCGGTGACGGTGTCCTCCACGTCGTGCGCTCCGCCGCCCACCCCGAGGCGAAGCACCTGGCCGACGAGGCCGAGTGGTTCATGGACTATCGCAACGGCGACGGGTCGATCGCCGAGATGTGCGGCAATGGGGTCCGGGTCTTCGCCCGGTACCTCCAGCACGCCGGACACGTCGCTGAGGGCGACCTCGCCGTCGCCACCCGCGGCGGCGTCAAGAAGGTCCACATCGACAAGGAAGGCCTGGTCACGGTCGGTATGGGCCGGGCCGTGCTCCCCGAGGGCGAGGTCACGGTCACGGTCGACGGCCGCTCCTGGCCCGCGCGGAACGTGAACATGGGCAACCCGCACGCCGTCGCCTTCGTGGCCGACCTCGCGCACGCGGGCCGCCTGCTCGACCCGCCGCCGTTCGCCCCGGCCGAGGCCTATCCGCAGGGGGTGAACGTGGAATTCGTCGTCGACCGCGGCCCGGGCCACGTCGCCATGCGCGTGCACGAGCGCGGCTCCGGCGAGACCCGCTCCTGCGGCACCGGCGCCTGCGCGGTGGCCGTCGCCACGGCCCGCCGCGATGGCGTCGACCCCACCGTCACCGGGACCCCGGTGACGTACGAGATCGATCTGCCCGGTGGGCGGCTCACCATCACCGAGCGGCCCGACGGCGAGATCGAGATGACCGGACCGGCCGTGATCGTCGCCGAGGGCGAGATCGACACGGACTGGTTCGCTGCAATCGAAACCGTAAACCCGTGAACCGTCGCTCGAATGGGTGATCCGTTTCACGCTGGGCGAGAGCGGGACTGCACCACGTGATGGGCTCGGTAGCATCAAGCACCGGTCCGGACGGGTGCCCCCGCCAGCCCGCCACCGGTCGACGCAGCCGGAGGTGCTCATGAGTGCGGAGGCGACCAACCCCGCGACCCCGGGGCCGATCACGCCCGGAGCCCAGCGAAGGCGTGGCCGTCCCCGGATCGACCTGCGGCGTCTCGGCCGCGCCGCGTTGCTCGGCCCGGCCGGCCGCGACCGGCTGCCGGACGCGATCGGCCATGTGGCCGAGGCCCATCGGGCCCACTTCGCGGACGCCGATCTGGAGCCGCTGCGCCGTGCCTACGTCCTGGCCGAGTCCTCGCACCGCGGTCAGATGCGCAAGAGCGGCGAGCCGTACATCACCCACCCGCTGGCCGTGACCCTGATCCTGGCCGAGCTGGGCGCGGAGACCACGACGCTGACCGCCTCCCTCCTCCACGACACCGTCGAGGACACGGAGGTCACGCTCGACCAGGTCAGCAGCGAGTTCGGCACCGAGGTCGCCTATCTGGTCGACGGCGTGACCAAGCTGGAGAAGGTCGACTACGGCGCCGCGGCCGAGCCCGAGACCTTCCGCAAGATGCTGGTCGCGACGGGCAACGACGTCCGCGTCATGTCGATCAAACTCGCCGACCGCCTGCACAACATGCGCACCCTCGGCGTCATGCGCCAGGAGAAACAGGAGCGCATCGCCAAGGTCACCCGCGACGTCCTCATCCCGCTCGCCGAGCGCCTCGGCGTGCAGGCCCTGAAGACCGAGCTGGAGGACCTCGTCTTCGCCATCCTGCGCCCCGAGGAGCACGGGCGGACGCAGGCCCTCATCGCCGCCGACACCGCCCGCCCGGAGAACCCCCTGGCGGACATCGCCGACGAGGTGCGCGGCGTGCTGCGCGAGGCCGGGCTGAGCGCCGAGGTCCTCATCCGGCCGCGGCACGCCGTCTCCGTCCACCGAGTGCTGCGCAAACGCGGCGAGCTGCGCGGCGCCGACTTCGGCCGCCTGCTCGTCCTCGTCTCCGAGGACGCCGACTGCTACGGCGTCCTCGGCGAGCTGCACACCTGCTTCACGCCCGTGGTCTCGGAGTTCAAGGACTTCATCGCCGTACCGAAGTTCAACCTGTACCAGTCCCTGCACACCGCGGTTGCGCGGGCCGACGGCGAGGTCGCCGAGGTCCTCATCCGCACTCACCAGATGCACAAGGTGGCGGAGGCGGGCGTCGTCGCGCTCGGCAACCCGTACGCGCCCTCCGCCGAGGAGCACCTGGACACCGAGGGCGAGCGCTCCGACCCCACCCGGCCGGGCTGGCTCTCCCGCCTTCTCGACTGGCAGCAGTCCGCGCCCGACACCGACACCTTCTGGTCGACGCTGCGCGAGGACCTCGCCCAGGACCGCGAGATCACCGTCTTCCGGCCCGACGGCGGCACCATCGGACTGCCCGCGGGCGCCAGTTGCGTCGACGCCGCCTACGCGCAGTACGGCGAGGACGCCCACGCCGTCATCGGCGCGCGGGTCAACGGCCGCCTGGCGACGCTCAGCACGGTCCTCAAGGACGGCGACACGGTCCAGCCGCTCATGGACCGCATGGAGGGCGCCGCCGCCTCCGAGCCGTCCCGCGACTGGCTCGACCACGCCCGTACGCCCGCCGCGCGCATCGCCATCCGCCGCTGGCTGGCCGCCCACCCGGAAGGGCCGAGCGCACCGGAGTCCGCGCCCCGAGCCCCCTACAGCGGCCCCTCCGCGCGCCCCTCGGCGGCGAACGTCGTCGTCGACCAGCCGGGTGCCGCCGTCCGCCTCGCGGGCTGTTGTACGCCCGTACCGCCCGACAAGGTGACCGCCTTCGCCGTCCGCGGCGGCGCCGTCACCGTGCACCGCGTGGAGTGCCCCGCGGTGGCCCGGATGACCGGCGCGGGACGCCCCGAGGTCGGCGTGCGCTGGGCCGACGCCGAGACCGCCGAGTACCGGGTCACCCTGATCGCCGAGTCCTTCAGCCGCCCGCACCTGCTCGCCGACCTGACCGAAGCCATAGCGCTAGAGGGCGTCGCCATCGTCTCGGCGACCGTCGAACCTCCCGTCCAGGGCAGGGTCCGGCACACCTACACCCTCCAACTCCCCGGCTCCGCCCACCTCCAGGGCCTGATGCGGGCCATGCGCAACGTCCCGGGCGTGTACGACGTGGGACGCGCCCAGCACGCGGCGGCCGGAGCGCTCTAGGGAGACCTCGTTCGGGTGGGTGCGGCGCGTGCCGCCGGACCCACCGGGGGCGGCGCTGATAGCCGTAGTTCATGCTGCTCAGCTCCCGAACCCCCCGCACCGTCGCGCTGCTCGCCGCCGGTGCCTCCGTCGCGCTGCTCGCCGCGGCCGCGCCGCCCCGGCCCGCCACACCGCTCGGCGTCGGCGACCGGCTCTTCCCGACCCTCGGCAACCCCGGCTACGACGTCCGCTCGTACGACATCTCGTTCACGTACAAGGGCGACAACGACAAGCCGCTCGACGCCGTCACCCGCATCGACGCGCGCGCCACCGCCCGGCTCGACCGGGTCAATCTCGACTTCTCGCACGGCACCGTACGGTCCGTCGAGGTCAACGGCGCTCCGGCGGACTTCGCCACCGGCGGCGAGGACCTGGTCGTCACACCCGCCCGGCCCCTCGTGGCCGGCCAGCCGATGCACATCACCGTGCGGCACACCAGCGACCCCAGGCCGGGCAAGGAGGAAGTGGGCTGGGTCCGCACCAAGGACGGGCTCGCCATGGCGAACCAGGCCGACGCCGCGCACCGCGTGTTCCCCTGCAACGACCACCCGTCCGACAAGGCCATGTTCACCTTCCGCGTGAACACGCCGCAGAAGTACACGGCCGTCGCCAACGGCCTGCCGACCTCCCTCACCCCCGGCGCCGGCGACACCACCGACTGGACGTACCGGACCGCCCACCCCATGGCCACCGAACTGGCCCAGGTCTCCATCGGGCGCTCCACCGTGCTGCATCAGAAGGGCCCGCACGGCCTCCCGGTACGCGACGTCGTGCCGACCAAGGACGTCAAGGCGCTGCGCCCGTGGGTCGACAAGACACCCGCGCAGCTCGCCTGGATGGAGAACAAGGTCGGCCGCTACCCCTTCGAGAACTACGGGGTGCTGATCGCCGAGGCCAGCACCGGCTTCGAACTGGAGACGCAGACCCTCTCCCTCTTCGAGCGGGACCTCTTCGTACGCACCGAGTACCCGGCCTGGTACGTCGAGTCGGTCATGGTGCACGAACTGGCCCACCAGTGGTTCGGCGACAGCGTCAGCCCCCGCACCTGGTCCGACCTCTGGCTCAACGAGGGGCACGCCACCTGGTACGAGTCCCTGTACGCGCAGGAGAAGGCCGACCGGCCCATGGAGACCCGGATGCGCAACGCCTACCGCGAGTCCGACGGCTGGCGCGCCTCCGGCGGAGCGCCGGCCGCCCCCAAGAACCCCACGCACGGCGAGAAGATCAGCATCTTCCGCCCGGTCGTCTACGACGGCAGCGCGCTCGTCCTGTACGCGCTGCGCCAGGAGATCGGCACCGGGAAGTTCGAGCGCCTGGAGCGGCGGTGGGTGGCCACGCACCGTGACGGCACCGCCACGACCGCGGACTTCACGTCCCTCGCCTCCCGGGTGGCCGGACGCGACCTGAGCGGTTTCTTCCAGCAGTGGCTGTACGCGAAGAAGACGCCGCCGATGCCCGGACACCCGGACTGGAAGTCCGCCCCGGTGCAGAAGAGCAAGGCCCGCAAGTAGTACCTGCGAGCGGGCGTGGACCTGTGCCGCGCTGGAAATAACCCGGGTGACGAGACGGCCCGTACCGTGCGACCATCTTCAGGCCGACGGCGCGGGCGCCTCCGGGAATCCCGGGGCGGCCCCGAGCGTTGTCACAGGTGCCAGGGGACCGGGTGCGAGCCCGGCCACCTTTCGAATCCCAGCGACCCAAAGGATCCAATGACCTCCTCTTCTTCCCCTTCCCAGGACGCGCAGAGCTTCGCGCAGAACCACACCGAAGGTCTTCGGGCCGATGCCCTGATGGAAGAGGACGTCGCCTGGAGCCACGAGATCGACTCGGACCGGGACGGTGATCAGTACGACCGTTCCGAGCGCGCGGCGCTGCGCCGTGTCGCCGGTCTGTCCACCGAGCTGGAGGACGTCACCGAGGTCGAGTACCGACAGCTCCGCCTGGAGCGTGTGGTGCTCGTCGGCGTGTGGACGTCCGGCACGGTCGAGGACGCGGACAACTCCCTCGCGGAGCTGGCCGCCCTCGCCGAGACGGCGGGCGCGCTGGTCCTCGACGGCGTCACCCAGCGCCGGGACAAGCCCGACGCGGCGACGTACATCGGTTCCGGCAAGGCCCTGGAGCTGCGCGACATCGTCCTCGAGACCGGAGCCGACACCGTCGTCTGCGACGGTGAGCTCAGCCCCGGCCAGCTCATCCACCTCGAAGACGTCGTCAAGGTCAAGGTGGTCGACCGGACCGCACTGATCCTCGACATCTTCGCCCAGCACGCCAAGTCCCGAGAGGGCAAGGCGCAGGTCGCGCTCGCGCAGATGCAGTACATGCTGCCGCGCCTGCGCGGCTGGGGTCAGTCGCTCTCCCGGCAGATGGGTGGCGGCGGCGGTGGCGGCATGGCCACCCGTGGTCCCGGTGAGACCAAGATCGAGACGGACCGGCGACGGATCCGCGAGAAGATGGCGAAGATGCGCCGTGAGATCGCGGAGATGAAGACGGGCCGCGACATCAAGCGCCAGGAGCGCAAGCGCAACAAGGTGCCCTCGGTCGCCATCGCCGGATACACGAACGCGGGCAAGTCCTCGCTGCTCAACCGCCTCACGGGCGCGGGCGTCCTGGTGGAGAACGCGCTGTTCGCCACCCTCGACCCGACCGTGCGCCGAGCCGAGACGCCGAGCGGCCGCCTGTACACGCTGGCCGACACCGTCGGATTCGTCCGGCACCTGCCGCACCACCTCGTCGAGGCCTTCCGCTCGACCATGGAGGAGGTCGGCGACTCCGACCTGATCCTGCACGTGGTCGACGGCTCGCACCCCGTGCCGGAGGAGCAGCTCGCCGCCGTGCGCGAGGTGATCCGGGACGTCGGCGCCACCGACGTACCGGAGGTCGTGGTGATCAACAAGGCGGACGCGGCGGACCCCCTGGTCCTCCAGCGCCTGCTGCGCAACGAGAAGCACGCGATCGCCGTCTCGGCCCGCACCGGCGCCGGAATCGAGGAGCTGCTCGCGCTCATCGACGCCGAACTGCCGCGGCCCGAGGTCGAGATCGAGGCGCTCGTGCCGTACACGCACGGCCAGCTGGTCGCGCGGGCGCACAGCGACGGCGAGGTGATCTCCGAGGAGCACACCCCGGAGGGCACCCTGCTCAAGGCACGCGTGCACGAGGAACTGGCGGCGGAACTCGCGCCGTACGTTCCGACGGCGACCGCCGGCTGACATCCGGCCGCAGTCAGCAGTACGTGAGTGGTCCCGCCCCGGACTTCCGGGGCGGGCCCACTCACGTACGACGGGTCTCCTGCTCGCCTACTGCCCGGCGAACTTCTCGCTCACGGAGTCGTAGACCGCCTTGGCCTCTTTGCCGAGACGCGGACCGGCGAGCCACCCCGCCGTCACCGGACCGATCGAGGTGTTCGACACCAGGGCCGGCTTGCCGTCGGAACCCTGCCCGACCCAACCGCCGCCCGAGGAACCGCCGGTCATGGTGCAGCCGATGCGGTACATCGTCGGGTCGGTCTCGGCCAGTGACAGCCTCCCGGGCTTGTCCGCGCACTGGAAGAGCTTCTGCCCGTCGAACGGCGCCGCCGCCGGGTAGCCCTTCGCCGTCAGCCGGGAGATCTTCGGCACGGCCGGCGCGTTGAAGTCCACCGGCAGCGCCGAACCGACCGTTTCCTCCAGGGACTTGTCGGTCGTGCCCTTCTCCGGCTTCACGTGCAGCACCGCGAAGTCGTACGAGGCGCCGGCGCCACCCGTCGGACCGCCCTGTGCGATCCACTGCTCGGAGGTCTGCGCCGCGTCGGCCCACCAGACGCCGAGCGGAGCGATCTCCTCGCGCGTGGCTCCGTCCAGTTGAGCCGAGGACCTGGCGCTGTCGTTGTAGGAGGGGACGAACGCGAGGTTGCGGTACCAGCCGCCGCTCTTGCCCGCGTGCACACAGTGGCCGGCCGTCCAGACCATGTCGGACTTGCCGGGGTGCGCGGGGTCGGTGACCACGGTCGCCGAGCACTGCGCCTGACCCTCAGGAGTGTCGAAGACCAGCTTGCCCGCATACGGCACGTTCTGGTGGTAGGTGGCCGGGACGGCCGCCGCCCTCACCGGCGGCGGCTCCGGGTCGGTCACCCCCTGGTCGCCGGAGAGATCACTCTCGTCGACCTGGCCGCCCGGGTTCTTGTCGGCGTCCCGCATCCGGTCCGAGTCCCACAGTCCGGCGATGATGGGATTGACGAAGTCCTGCGCCTCACGCAGCCACTTGTCCCTGTCCCAGTTCTTCCACTCGCCGTTCTTCCACTTGTCCAGATCGAACCCGTGCTCCTTGAGCCGCTGCTTGATGTCGTCCGGGATCTGGATCTTGTCCCCGCCCGCGGTCGCGGAGGCGGTCGGCTTCTCGTCCGCGTTGTCGTCGCTCGGCCCACAGGCCGTGGCGGTCAGGGCGAGCGCCGCACCGAGCGCGACCGCCGCCGCCACCGGGTACGTCCTGCCGCGCGCGCTCCGGGCGCGGCGAGCGGCGAACAACGGGCGTATGGGTCGCATGTCGTGAATCCCCCTGGGCTTCTTGGTGGTTGTGCCGCTGTACGGGTGCGCCGGGCGAGCGGCGTGCTCCGCCGTACCCTCCGCGTCCGAACGGCATCCCACACTATGCCGATGCCGTCGGGGACGACCGACGGAACAGCAACGGTTCCGTCACGGAGGGATCTTGGACGCGACGCCGTTCGTTGGTACTGGCTTCAGGGCCGTCGAGACGCGCCTCCGGACCGCCGGGGCCCGCCTCCGGGCAAAGGTCTCGTCATGTGTCGCACGAGTATCCGCTTCACCCGTGGCCCTCCGGTCCTGTCGTCGTTGGGTACGTACGGGGGATCCGCAACAGGCGTTCAGTCCTCGACCCGTCCTGGCTCGGTGTCAGGGCGGGCCACGGTCGCGCCCGCGTGACATCGCCCCGCCCTCAGGTGAGTCGGCAGCCGCTGCCGGCCGTACATCCCAGCGGGAGGACCAACAGCCGTGGCCGTCACCGATCCTGCGCCCGTGGCGCTGCCCGCTCCGCTCGACGGGGCGGCCCGCGAGGCATCCGCATGCGACAGCGCCGTGCACGAAGGGATCCTGCGCCGCCAGTCCGCGCGGGAGTCGGCGGCCCGCACCTATGCGCGCTCGCTGCCGATCGTGCCCGTGCGGGCCCGCGGACTCACCATCGAGGGCGCGGACGGCCGCCGCTATCTGGACTGCCTCTCCGGCGCCGGCACCCTCGCGCTCGGCCACAACCATCCCGTCGTGCTCGAAGCCATCCGCAAGGTCCTCGACTCGGGCGCCCCGCTGCACGTCCTCGACCTGGCCACCCCGGTGAAGGACACGTTCACCACCGAGTTGTTCCGCACCCTGCCGCCCGGGCTCGCGGACCGGGCCCGCATCCAGTTCTGCGGCCCGGCCGGGACCGACGCTGTCGAAGCCGCCCTCAAACTGGTCCGCACCGCCACCGGCCGCTCCGGCCTCCTCGCCTTCACCGGTGCCTATCACGGCATGACGGCGGGGGCGCTCGAAGCGTCCGGCGGCGCGCAGGACGTCCGGGTCGCGCGCCTGCCCTACCCGCAGGACTACCGCTGCCCCTTCGGCATCGGCGGCGCACGCGGTGCCGAACTCGCCGCCCGCTGGACCGAGTCGCTGCTCGACGACACCAAGTCCGGGGTGCCGCGGCCCGCGGGCATGATCCTCGAACCCGTCCAGGGCGAGGGCGGCGTGAACCCCGCGCCCGACACCTGGCTGCGCCGGATGCGGGCCATCACCGAGAAGCGCTCCATCCCGCTGATCGCCGACGAGGTGCAGACCGGCGTCGGCCGCACCGGCGCCTTCTGGGCCGTCGACCACAGCGGCGTCGTGCCCGACGTCATGGTCCTGTCCAAGGCGGTCGGGGGCAGCCTGCCGCTGGCCGTGGTCGTCTACCACGAAGACCTCGACGTCTGGAGCCCCGGCGCCCACGCCGGAACCTTCCGCGGCAACCAGCTCGCCATGGCGGCCGGCGCCGCGACCCTCGCCCACGTCCGCGAGAACCGGCTCGACCAGCGCGCCGCCGACCTCGGCGCCCGCATCCTCGGCCAACTGGAACAGGCCGCCCAGGAGTTCGCCATCGTCGGCGACGTCCGCGGACGCGGCCTGATGATCGGCGTCGAGATCGTCGACCCGGAGGGCGAGGCATCCGGTCCTGCCGCCGCAGACGCGGAGGACGCGGAAGGCATGGCAGGCGACCCCCTCCTCGGCGGCCCTTCCCCATCGCCGCTTCCCGCGGCCCCCGCCTTCGCCGCCGCAGTGCGCGACGCCTGTCTGGACCGGGGTCTGATCGTCGAACTGGGCGGCCGCCACTCCAGCGTCGTCCGGCTCCTTCCGCCGCTCACCCTCACCGACGAACAGGCCGCGGCCGTCGTCGACCGCCTCACGGACGCCCTCGCCGCCGTGTCCCGGGCGGCGCACTGTCCGTAGACCCGCGGGCCCTCGCGGGGGCCCCGTCGCCGGCCGGGCGGCGACAAAGGTTCCGCCATGCGTCCGGCAAGTCCTCCTCGTACCCGTGTCTTTCGGGGCGCGGCATCGTTGTGAACCTACGGGGGATCTGCAGTCGGCGCTCAGCGCTCGGCCTGTCCTGGTGCGCGCCCGGACGGTTTCTCGGGGTTGTGCCTGCCCGCTCGTCCCGCCTATAGGTGAGTCGGCGAGCGCTGCCGACCCTTCGTCCCAGCGGGAGGACCAACAGCTGTGCCTGCGAGCGAACCGGTGCCCACGCCGTCGCCCGTCCCGTACGGAGCGCAGACCGGGGGACCGGCGACGCCCGGCCTTCCGCGCCCCCGCACCCCGGTCACGGCCGGTGCCGTCGCGAGGTGAGCCCGACGCCGACAGCCGCACCGGAGCCACCGGCGCGCCGCTCACCCCGCCCCAGACCACGCCCCACCCCAGGCACCACCGGCGCACGCGGTGGCTCACCGGGCCAGACCCGGACCACCGCCGTACGGAGCCCACCACACCGAGCAAGGAAGCACTCTTGAACGCCACTCCCGCATCCGACGGCCGTCCCCGTCCCACTGCCGGCGGAAGCTGCGACACGCAGACCCCGGAGGCGCAGGAACGCGAAACGGTTCCCCGGCAGAAGGGCAGCGGCCAAGAGGCCGAGCGTCCGCGCAGGTCCACCGTCGACCTCCTGGACCATCCGGACGCCGACACCGCCGCCCAGGTGGCGGCCATCGAGAATCTCCTGCGCTGCTGGGTGCGCGAGAACGACATGGCTCCTCCCTCCCTCGATCTCCTGCGGATCCCGCTGCCCGCCAGCGGCACCGCTCTCCTGGTCCCCGTCCACTACTGGTCGCCCACCGGATGGCACCGGTTCGGCCTGCCCCGCCTCGAGAATGGCCCCCGTGGCGCTCCGTGCGTCGACGCCGTCACGCTCGCCGCGCTGCTCAGCCGCGAGTCGGCGCGCACCGGCGAGACCGAGGCGCCGACCGACCCCCAGGACAACCACCGGCTCGCCGCGGACCCGGCCCCCGATATGGACCCGCCTCCGACGGCGGCCGAGGCCGAAGCCCCGGAACCCGGCCACGCCTCCCTCGACGCCGACCCGGGACCGTCCGGCGACAGCGGCGACCTGGTCGGCCGGGTCGCCGACTCGGTGCGCCGCACCGCCGAGTTCATCGCCGACCGCCGACGCAGCCCGACCGACTCCGCCGACACCTTCCTCGCCGCGGAGCAGTCCCTCCTCCTGGGCCACCCGCTGCATCCGACACCGAAGAGCCGCGAGGGACTCTCCGAGGCCGAAGCACGCCTCTACTCACCCGAGTTGCGCGGCTCCTTCCCTCTGCACTGGCTCGCTGTCGCACCCGACGCCCTCGCCCAGGACTCCGCCTGGACCGAACGGGGCCGCACGGTCCCCGCCGCCGACCTGACCGCCCGGCTCGCCGGCCCCGGCCTCGCCGTACCCGCCGGCCACGCCGCCCTGCCGGTGCACCCCTGGCAGATCCGCGAACTCAAGCACCGCCCCGCCGTCGCCGAACTCCTCGACGCCGGTCTGCTGATCGACCTCGGCCCCCACGGCGAGCCCTGGTTCCCCACCTCCTCCGTCCGCACCCTGTACCGGTCCGGCGCGCCCGCCATGCTGAAGCTGTCGCTCGGCCTGCGCATCACCAACTCCCGTCGCGAGAACCTCCGCAAGGAACTCCACCGCGGTGTCGAGGTCCACCGACTGCTGCGCAGCGGAATCTCCGAGCGGTGGCGCGCGGCCCACCCGGGCTTCGACATCGTCCGCGACCCGGCCTGGCTCGCCGTGGACCTCCCGGACGGCAGCGCGGCCCCCGGCCTCGACGTGATGATCCGCAACAACCCCTTCGGTCCGGCCGACGACGCCTCCTGCATCGCCGGGTTCGTCTCGCCCCGGCCGCCGGACGACATCGACGCCGCCGGTCCGCTCGGCCGCACACCGGTGGCCTCACGTCTGGAAGCCGTCATCACCCGCCTCGCGGCCCGCACCGGACGCCCCTGCGGCGCCGTCTCCGCCGAGTGGTTCCTGCGCTATCTCGAACACGTCGTGCGCCCCGTGCTCTGGCTCGACAGCGAAGCCGGCATCGCCCTCGAAGCCCACCAGCAGAACACGCTGCTGCTGCTCGACCCCGACGGCTGGCCCACCGGCGGTCGCTACCGCGACAACCAGGGCTACTACTTCCGTGAGTCCCACCGCGCCGAACTCGACCGACAACTGCCCGGCATCGGCACGCAGAGCGACACCTTCGTCTCCGACGAGGTCACCGACGAGCGGTTCGCCTACTACCTCGCCATCAACAACGTCCTCGGCCTGATCGGCGCCTTCGGATCCCAACAGCTCGCCGACGAGCGGGTGTTGCTTGCCGCATTCCGGCGCTTCCTCACCGAGGCCGCCACCGGCCCCACCCGGCTGCGCAGCCCGCTGCCGAGCCGACTCCTCGACGCGCCGACACTGCGCTGCAAGGCGAACCTGCTCACCCGGCTGCACGGCCTCGACGAACTCGTCGGCCCGGTCGACACCCAGTCCGTCTACGTCACCATCGCCAACCCCCTTCACTCCTGAACCCCATGTACCTGAGGACCATGCCCGACACGACATCCTGAGAGGAGCGTCGCTGTGCCCCCGACCGATGCGAGCACCGACGCCGGCACCACTCCTGTCGCCGACCCCGGCGGCATCTCCGCGGACACACCCGACCCCGTACACCGCACGGAGAACAGCGACTGCCAGGACACCCTCGACCTGCGCCTGCCCGACGAACTGATCGCGCTCATCGCCGAGCAGGACACGTCCCGCCCCGCCCGCACCGGCCCGGACGAAGCCCACCGCGAAGCCTCCGGGGCCACCACCCCCGAGGCTTCGGCCCTGGACTCGGCCTCGGTGGCCAAGGCGTCCTTGACCAAGACCTCCGACACAACGGCCTATGCCGAGCACGATCTCCTCGACGACGTGGGGGAGTGGGGCCCCGTCACCACCGGCGCGGGCGTGTTCCAGCTCGTCCCCGCCCGTATCGACCGGGACCTGGTGCTCATCAGCCGCTGGATGAACGACCCGGCCGTCGCCGCGTTCTGGGAACTGGCCGGTCCCGCCGAGGTCACCGAGCGTCATCTGCGACCCCAGGTCGAGGGCGACGGACGCAGCGTGCCCTGCCTCGGCGTCCTGGACGGCAGGCCCATGAGTTACTGGGAGATCTATCGCGCGGACCTCGATCCGCTGGCCCGCCACTACCCCGCCCGCCCGCACGACACCGGGATCCACCTCCTCATCGGTGGCGTCGCCCATCGCGGCCGAGGACTCGGCACCACACTGCTCACGGCCGTGTCCGACCTCGTACTCGACCATCGCCCGCAATGCGCACGCGTCGTAGCAGAACCCGACCTTCGCAACACCCCCTCCGTCTCCGCTTTCTTGAGCGCAGGATTCCGCTTCTCCGCCGAGGTGGACCTCCCCGACAAACGGGCCGCGCTCATGGTCCGAGACCGAGCCTTGCGCGCCGTGCTCCGACCCAGTCACTCTCAGTAACGATACTCGACCTCATCCGGTTCCCGCCCGAGGAGATCCCGTGCCGAATCCGTCCGTCGTCCCGAGTTCCGGAGAGCCGCCCGTCCTCTACGCCCCGCCCGAACTCACTCCTGACGCCTGGACCCGGGCAGGCGGACGGCTGCTGGCCAAGCTGATCGGTGAGTTCGCCTACGAGGACATCCTCCGCCCGGTGGCCGACGACATAGAGCAGTCGCCGGAGCCCGCGCGCTCCGGCTACACCCTGGCCGTGCCCGGCGCCGACGGACAGCCCCGAGACGAAGGGCCCGGAGCCCGAACCGCGGCCGGCGGAATACTCCGGTTCCGGGCCCGCCGTGGCGCGTACGGCAGTTGGCAGGTCGACCCGGCGAGCATCACCTGGACACCGGAGCCCGGAACGGACCCGGGCCCCGCGCCGGAAGCCCGGCCCTTCACCGACCCCCTCGCGTTCCTCGTCCGCGCCAAGCACGTCCTCGGCCTCGACGGCATCACCCTCGGCCACATCATCCGCGAACTCACGGTCACACTCGCCGCGGACGCCCGGCTCGATCACACCGCCCTGACCTCGGCCCAGCTCGCCGACCTCGGCTACGCGGAACTCGAAGGACACCAGACCGGCCACCCCTGGCTCGTCCTGAACAAGGGGCGCCTCGGCTTCTCGGCGACCGACACCGCGCTCTGGGCCCCCGAGGGCCGACGCCCCACCCGGCTTCCCTGGATCGCCGTCCACACCGACCTGGCCGCCTACCGGGGCGCGACGGGCGCGGGCCTGGAGTCCGCGGAGACCCTCTACTCCCGTGAACTGGACGCGGAGACGCGGGAGCTGTTCGCCGCGACACTGCGCGACCGGGGCCTGGACCCGTCGGCGTACCTCTATCTCCCCGTGCACCCCTGGCAGTGGGACGACGTCGTGCTGCCGCTGTTCGCGCCCGCCGTCGCGGCCGGCGCGATCGTCCCGCTGCCCGCCGACAGCGACGTGCGTCTGCCGCAGCAGTCGATCCGCACGTTCCTCAACACCACGCGCCCCGAGCGGCTCACCGTGAAGCTGCCCCTGTCCATTCTCAACACCCTTGTCTGGCGCGGGCTCCCCACCGAGCGCACCCTCGCGGCACCCGCCGTCACCACATGGATGCATGCACTGCGCGACGCGGACCCCTTCCTGCGGGACGAATGCCGGGTCGTCCTGCTCGGAGAAGTGGCCTCGGTGGCCGTCAGCCACCCCCTGTACGACGGACTCGACGAAGTTCCCTACCAGTACAAGGAATTGCTGGGCGCGATCTGGCGCGAGCCGGTGTCCCGACAGCTCGCCCCGGGAGAACGCGCGCGTACGCTCGCCTCCTTGTTGCACACCGACCCCGAAGGACGCGCCTTCACGGCAGAGCTGGTCGCCCGCTCCGGCCTCGCCCCGAGGACCTGGCTGCGCAGGCTCTTCGCGGCTCTGCTGCCTCCTCTGCTGCGCTTCCTCTACCGCTACGGAACGGTGTTCTCGCCCCACGGGGAGAACGCCATCGTCGTCTTCGACGACCAGGACGTCCCCGTACGGCTCGCTGTCAAGGACTTCGTGGACGACGTGAACATCAGTGCGGTTCCCCTCCCCGAGCACGACGCCATGCCGCAAGAAGTCCGCGACGTGCTGCTCACGGAGCGTCCCGACTTCCTCACGCAGTTCATCCATTCCGGTCTGTTCGTGGGGGTCTTCCGCTACCTGGCTCCGCTGTACGAGGAACAACTCGGCGTGCCGGAGCACGAGTTCTGGTCGCTGTTGCGTGCCGAGATCCTGCACCACCACGCCCGCTTCCCCGAGCTCAAGGACCGCTACGAATTGTTCGACCTGCTCACCCCGCAGATCGAGCGCCTGTGCCTCAACCGCAACCGGCTGCACCTCGACGGATACCGCGACCGTGCCCACCGCCCGCATGCCGCCGTGGAGGGCACCGTCGACAATCCCCTGCATCAGCTGTGATCGCAGGATTGTCAGTGGGGCCCCTTAGGGTGGTCGAGCTATGACGAAGCCCTCACTCCCCGATCTCCTGCACGCCGCCGTGACCGCTGTCGGCGGCACCGAGCGGCCTGGCCAGGTCACCATGGCCGAGACCGTCGCCGAGGCGATCGACGACGGTTCCCATCTGCTCGTCCAGGCGGGCACCGGCACCGGAAAGTCGCTCGGCTATCTGGTGCCGGCCCTGGCTCACGGGGAGCGCGTCGTGGTGGCGACCGCCACCCTGGCGCTGCAGCGCCAGCTCGTGGAGCGGGACCTGCCGCGCACGGTCGAGTCCCTGCATCCCCTGCTGCGGCGCCGCCCCGACTTCGCCATGCTCAAGGGCCGGTCGAACTATCTGTGCCTGCACCGGCTCCACGAGGGTGCGCCTCAGGAAGAGGAGGAGGGCCTGTTCGACCAGTTCGAGGCGGCCGCTCCGACCAGCAAGCTGGGTCAGGACCTGCTGCGGATGCGGGACTGGGCGGACGAGACGGAGACGGGTGACCGGGACAACGTCACCCCCGGCGTCTCCGACAAGGCGTGGTCCCAGGTGTCCGTCTCCTCGCGCGAGTGTCTCGGGGCCTCGAAATGCGCTTACGGGCAGGAGTGCTTCGCTGAGATGGCCCGCGAGCGCGCCAAGCTCGCCGACGTCATCGTCACCAACCACGCGCTGCTCGCGATCGACGCGATCGAGGGCGCCCCGGTGCTGCCCCAGCACGAGGTGCTGATCGTCGACGAGGCCCACGAGCTGGTCTCCCGGGTCACCGGTGTCGCCACGGGCGAGCTGACCCCCGGGCAGGTCAACCGCGCGGTGCGCCGCGCGGCCAAGCTCGTGAACGAGAAGGCGGCCGACCAGCTGCAGACCGCAGCCGAGGGCTTCGAGCGGATCATGGAGCTGGCTCTGCCGGGCCGTCTCGAAGAGATCCCCGAGGACCTGGGATACGCGCTGATGGCGCTGCGCGACGCGGCCCGCACCGTGATCACCGCCCTCGGCTCGACCCGGGACAAGTCCGTCCAGGACGAGGATGCGGTGCGCAAGCAGGCCCTCGCGTCGGTCGAGACGATCCACGACGTCTCGGAGCGGGTGACGAACGGGTCGGAGTGGGACGTCGTCTGGTACGAGCGCCACGACCGCTTCGGCGCCTCGCTGCGCGTGGCCCCCATGTCCGTCTCGGGACTGCTCCGCGAGAAGCTCTTCACGGACCGCTCGGTGGTCCTGACCTCGGCGACCCTGAAACTCGGCGGGGACTTCAACGGGGTGGGGGCCTCCCTCGGCCTCGCTCCCGAAGGAACCACCGGTGACGATCTGCCCGTATGGAAGGGCGTCGACGTCGGCTCGCCGTTCGACTACCCGAAGCAGGGCATCCTCTACGTGGCCAAGCACCTGGCCCGCCCCGCGCGCGAGGGCACCCGCACCGACATGATGGACGAGCTGACCGAGCTGATGCAGGCCGCCGGCGGCCGCACCCTCGGACTTTTCTCCTCCATGCGGGGCGCTCAGGCCGCCGCTGAGGAACTGCGCGGCAGGATCCCGGAATTCCCGATCCTGCTCCAGGGCGAGGACACCCTCGGAGAGCTGATCAAGGCCTTCGCGGCCGATCCGAAGACCTGCCTGTTCGGCACGCTCTCCCTGTGGCAGGGCGTGGACGTGCCGGGCGCCAGCTGTCAGCTGGTGGTCATGGACAAGATCCCGTTCCCCCGCCCCGACGACCCGCTGATGAGCGCCCGGCAGAAGGCCGTGGAGGACGCCGGCGGCAATGGCTTCATGGCGGTGGCGGCGACCCACTCGGCCCTGCTGATGGCCCAGGGCGCGGGCCGTCTCGTTCGTGCGACGGGTGACAGGGGTGTCGTCGCGGTCCTCGACCCCCGACTGGAGACGGCCCGCTACGGCAGCTATCTGCGGGCCTCCATGCCGAACTTCTGGTACACGACGGATCGCAATCAGGTGCGTCGCTCCCTGGCGGCGATCGACGCGAAGGCCAAGGCCGAAGAGGAGTGACCCGCCTTCCGGGACCGGACGCGGACAGCGTTGGGCCCCGGAACCGGCGCAGTTGGTTCCGGGGCCCGGTCAGGGAGGTGCGTCAGACGCGCCGCAGAACGGCCACCACCTTGCCCAGGATGGTCGCCTCGTCACCGGGAATCGGCTGGTACGCGGAGTTGTGCGGGAGCAGCCACACATGGCCGTCCTCGCGCTTGAAGCGCTTGACGGTGGCCTCACCGTCGAGCATCGCCGCGACGATGTCGCCGTTCTCCGCGACCGGCTGGCGGCGGACCGTGACCCAGTCGCCGTCGCAGATCGCGGCCTCGATCATCGAGTCGCCGACGACCTTCAGCACGAACAGCTCGCCGTCGCCGACCAGCTGCCGGGGGAGCGGGAAGACGTCCTCGACCGACTCCTCGGCGAGGATCGGCCCACCGGCGGCGATCCGGCCGACCAGAGGCACGTACGAAGCGGCCGGCTTACCGGTCGTGTCCGTCGGCTGCGCGCTGGGCTGGTCCGAGCCGCGGACCTCGTACGCCCGGGGGCGGTGCGGGTCGCGGCGCAGGAAGCCCTTGCGCTCGAGTGCCATCAGCTGGTGGGCGACCGACGACGTGCTGGACAGGCCCACCGCCTGGCCGATCTCGCGCATGGACGGCGGGTACCCCCTGCGCTGAACCGAGTCCCGGATGACCTCGATCACGCGGCGCTGGCGGTCCGTGAGCCCGGAACTGTCCGCCCGGATTCCTGGAGGTCGGCCGGGCAGAGAGCGCCCTGGCTTGGGCCCCTCCTGGCTCATGGCTGCGTCATTCATGGCATGCACCGGCTCGAGTCGGCCCTGGGCGCGGCCCTGGGCAGTGATGGCGGCACTGTCTGCGGTCGTGGTCACGTCGGTCGGCCCCTCTCGAGAATGTCTCCCTAGCTAGCCAACGGTAGTTCCTTTCGAAAGGTTGCGCCAAACACACGTTCGAGTGAAAAATCGCAGATTACTTGTTGTGATCATGCGCCTAGGTGTATGGCTGCCCTCGCGAAAGAACGGCAATTCGGTTTAATCCGGTACGATTCACCGCCGGGACCGAGACCTGCCGTGCGGGCCCGCCCAGTCTGCCACTCGCCGCCCCACTGATCCCGCACCGCCCCTGTTCTCGCGTGCGTCGCACCGCCGGGGCCGTGTTCTGGGGGCCTGCGTGCGAGGCGCCAAGAGCCGCCGGGTCCGCGACACGCGCTAGGGTCGGAAAAGCAGCCAAACCCCAGATGTAGTGGTTGGATTGCATCAGCAGCCCAGAAGTTGTGGTCCCCGGTCTTCCGGGGCCGTGGTCATCACCTATGCTGGGGGCTGCTGCGAGAGGCGGGATCAGCCTCTCGGGGCTATCGCGTCGTGCCGTGAAGGAGGGTTGGGAGTTATGCACTGCCCCTTCTGTAGGCATCCCGACAGCCGTGTCGTCGACAGCCGTACCACCGACGACGGCACATCGATCCGCCGGCGCCGTCAGTGCCCGGACTGCTCCCGTCGTTTCACGACGGTGGAGACCTGTTCACTGATGGTGGTCAAGCGGAGTGGCGTGACCGAACCCTTCAGCCGCACCAAGGTCATCAACGGCGTACGCAAGGCGTGCCAGGGCCGGCCGGTGACCGAGGATGCCCTCGCCCTGCTCGGCCAGCGGGTCGAGGAAGCGGTGCGGGCCACCGGCAGCGCCGAACTGACCACTCATGATGTGGGCCTGGCCATACTGGGCCCGCTTCAGGAGCTCGACCTCGTGGCCTATCTGCGTTTCGCGTCCGTGTACCGGACGTTCGACTCGCTGGAGGACTTCGAGGCGGCGATCGCGGAACTGAGGGAACATGCGCCGCCCGGCGCGGGAGCGGACGGCCCGGGCGGAGCGTGCGCAGAGGGCGACAGCGGGCCCGGAGGGACCGGCGGTGTCCCCGTGGTCCCTGTGCCCGCGCACGCCGCCGACTGACCGGCAGGGGCCGGGCGGCGGCGAACCACAGACCTGTTGCGGGCGGCAAGAGCGGCGTCCGCGACACAAGACACACACAGTGCCACGGGAAGATCGAGGCACTTTAAGGCGTTTTAGCCTGATATGGGAGGCGGCATGACAGAGACGGCGAGCGGCCCGGCACGAGGTTCCCGCACCAAGGGTTCCAAGGCGACCAAGGGTCTGCGGATCGAGCGCATCCACACCACCCCCGGCGTGCACCCGTACGACGAGGTGGAGTGGGCGCATCGCGACGTCGTCATGACCAATTGGCGCGACGGCTCGGTCAATTTCGAGCAGCGTGGCGTCGAGTTCCCCGAGTTCTGGTCGGTGAACGCGGTCAACATCGTCACCAGCAAGTACTTCCGCGGTGCTGTGGGCACTCCGCAGCGTGAGGTGAGCCTCAAGCAGCTCATCGACCGCATCGTGAAGACGTATCGGAAGGCCGGCGAGGACTACAAGTACTTCGCGTCGCCCGCCGACGCCGAGATCTTCGAGCACGAGCTGGCGTACGCCCTCCTGCACCAGATCTTCAGCTTCAACTCCCCGGTGTGGTTCAACGTCGGCACGCCGCAGCCCCAGCAGGTCTCCGCCTGCTTCATCCTTGCCGTCGACGACTCCATGGAGTCGATCCTCGACTGGTACAAGGAAGAGGGCATGATCTTCAAGGGCGGCTCCGGCGCCGGCCTGAACCTCTCCCGTATCCGCTCCTCCAAGGAACTGCTGTCCTCGGGCGGCAACGCCTCGGGCCCGGTCTCCTTCATGCGCGGTGCCGACGCCTCTGCAGGAACGATCAAGTCGGGTGGCGCCACGCGTCGCGCGGCCAAGATGGTCATCCTGGATGTCGACCACCCCGACATCGAGGACTTCATCGAGACCAAGGTGAAGGAAGAGGAGAAGATCCGCGCCCTGCGCGACGCGGGCTTCGACATGGACCTGGGCGGCGACGACATCACGTCCGTCCAGTACCAGAACGCCAACAACTCGGTCCGCGTGAACGACGCGTTCATGAAGGCGGTCGAGGAGGGCGGCAAGTTCGGCCTCACCTCGCGCATGACCGGCGAGACCATCGAGGAGGTCGACGCCAAGTCGCTCTTCCGCAAGATGGCCGAGGCGGCCTGGGCCTGTGCCGACCCCGGCATCCAGTACGACGACACCATCAACCACTGGCACACGTGCCCGGAGTCCGGCCGCATCAACGGCTCGAACCCGTGCAGCGAGTACATGCACCTGGACAACACGTCCTGCAACCTCGCCTCGCTGAACCTGATGAAGTTCCTCAAGGACGACGGCAAGGGCAACCAGTCCTTCGACGTCGACCGCTTCGCCAAGGTCGTCGAGCTGGTCATCACCGCGATGGACATCTCCATCTGCTTCGCGGACTTCCCCACCGAGAAGATCGGCGAGAACACCCGCGCCTTCCGTCAGCTCGGCATCGGCTACGCGAACCTGGGCGCCCTGCTCATGGCGACCGGCCACGCCTACGACTCCGACGGCGGCCGCGCCCTCGCCGGCGCCATCACCTCGCTGATGACGGGTACCTCGTACAAGCGCTCCGCCGAGCTGGCCGCGGTCGTCGGCCCGTACGACGGCTACGCCAAGAACGCCACCCCGCACCAGCGCGTCATGAAGCAGCACGCCGACGCCAACACCACGGCCGTCCGCATGGACGACCTGGACAGCCCGATCTGGGCCGCCGCCACGGAGGCCTGGCAGGACGTCGTCCGCCTCGGTGAGAAGAACGGTTTCCGTAACGCCCAGGCGTCCGTCATCGCGCCGACCGGCACCATCGGTCTCGCGATGTCCTGCGACACCACCGGCCTCGAGCCCGACCTCGCCCTGGTCAAGTTCAAGAAGCTGGTCGGCGGCGGCTCGATGCAGATCGTCAACGGCACCGTCCCGCAGGCCCTGCGCCGCCTGGGCTACCAGGAGGAGCAGATCGAGGCGGTCGTCGCGCACATCGCCGAGAACGGGAACGTCATCGACGCCCCCGGCCTCAAGCCCGAGCACTACGAGGTCTTCGACTGCGCGATGGGCGAGCGCTCCATCTCCGCGATGGGCCACGTCCGCATGATGGCCGCCATCCAGCCCTGGATCTCCGGCGCCCTCTCCAAGACCGTCAACCTGCCGGAGACGGCGACGGTCGAGGACGTCGAGGAGGTCTACTTCGAGGCCTGGAAGATGGGCGTCAAGGCGCTCGCCATCTACCGCGACAACTGCAAGGTCGGCCAGCCCCTCTCCGCGAAGAAGAAGGAGCAGGAGAAGGCCGAGGTGACCGAGAAGACCGAGGCGACGATCCGCGAGGCCGTCGAGAAGGTCGTCGAGTACCGCCCGGTCCGCAAGCGCCTCCCCAAGGGCCGTCCCGGCATCACCACCTCCTTCACGGTCGGCGGCGCCGAGGGCTACATGACCGCCAACTCCTACCCGGACGACGGTCTGGGCGAGGTCTTCCTGAAGATGTCCAAGCAGGGCTCCACCCTCGCGGGCATGATGGACGCCTTCTCCATCGCCGTCTCGGTCGGCCTCCAGTACGGCGTGCCGCTGGAGACCTACGTCTCGAAGTTCACCAACATGCGCTTCGAGCCGGCCGGTATGACGGACGACCCGGACGTGCGGATGGCGCAGTCGATCGTCGACTACATCTTCCGCCGCCTGGCGCTCGACTTCCTGCCCTTCGAGACGCGCTCCGCGCTCGGCATCCACTCGGCCGACGAGCGTCAGCGCCACCTGGAGACGGGCTCGTACGAGCCCTCCGAGGAGGAGCTCGACGTCGAGGGCCTGGCCCAGTCGGCGCCGCTCGCCCAGGAGCTGAAGGCCGTCGAGACGCCGAAGGCCGAGGCCGCCGCCGTGGTCCCCGCTCCGCAGCAGGCGCACACCAGCGCCGAGCTCGTGGAGATGCAGCTGGGCATCCAGGCCGACGCCCCGCTCTGCTTCTCCTGCGGTACGAAGATGCAGCGTGCCGGCTCCTGCTACATCTGCGAGGGCTGCGGCTCGACCAGCGGTTGCAGCTGATCTGACGGCTCGGTCCGACCAGCCGGTCGGACCGGTCGCCTGACCTGAGGGCGGTGGAACCCCTGTGGTTCCGCCGCCCTTCGGCATGGCCGATCTGCGACAGCGTTACAGAGCGCCCATCGCCGACGTGAAGGCGTTCAGGTCGCCGTCGAAACCGCGGACGACCTCCTGGAACGTCCACGCGCCGTCGGCGTCCCGGGTGAACTCGGCGACGGTGGCCGCCGAGTGGGCCGCCACCGCGGAGAAGTCGTGCTCCGACAGGTCGGTGTACCCCTCGCGTATCCGTACGGCTGTGCTCGCCACGTTCCAGAAGGTCTTCGGCCTGCCGGACGGCTGCTCGTTCTGCTGGAGAGCGACGCCCACCACCACGCGCGTGTACTGCGCGCTCAGGCGGTCCAGTTCGAGCGTCATGACCTCGTCGAACCCGAACCCCTGACCGTTCCGGCTGTCCCTGTTCAGGACGATCGTCCCGTCGGGCGAGCGGCTGTCGAAGTGGACCACGTAGGCCGGTGTGCCGCGCGGGTCCTCACGGGTGTACGTGGCCGCGACCAGGTCCAGGTCGTCGGGTGGCGAGCCGACCGGGCTCGGGTCCCACTTCAGCCCGACCTCGACCTTCTCGATCCCCTTGCGGAGACTGCTCACCGAACTCCCCCTTCGCGGTGCGACATTGAGTGCTGCTCACACGCTACGTCGTCCCACCGACAACGGTGAGTCCGTCTCCCGACGGCGGGGTTCGCCGCGACCAACACGAACAAGACGCTCACGCGAGCGAGTTGCGCCCTGTGGTCGGTCGTGAGTTCGAGTTCGCATCGAGGGATACCGCCCACCCCCGGGTCAACGGAAAGCACTGCAGCGGAGAGTGACCCCATGTCACGTACCGCGCCGTACGATGGCGCGGTGCTGGTCAAGTGGATTCGCTGCACTGTGGTGGACCGTCGGGGGTTCGAACGGGGGCAGCGGAAATGGGCGGGGCTCCTCGGGGAGCCGGGGTTCCGGGGGCAGGGCGGCGGATGGAGCAGGCAGCGGCCGGATGTGGCCCATGTCTTCGGCTTCTGGGAGAGCCGCGCCTTCTACGACTCCTTCATGGCGCGCGCGCATGACCGGCTCGCGGCCGGTCAGTCCGGCACGTACAAGGACATGCAGGTGAGGCTCTTCGACTACCGCTTCGATGTGAAGACCGGTTTCGAACCGCGCTTCACGGACGCGGACGTGGTGCGGGTGGCGCACTGCCGAGTGCACGCCGAGCGGGCCGAGCACTACACCTTGATGCAGCAGAAGGTGTGGAACCCGGCGATGGCCGGCTCGCCCGGCATGGTGCGGGGTCTCTTCGGTGCGGCGTCCGACGAGGAGTTCCTGGTCCTGTCCATGTGGCGGTCGGCGGCCGAGCGCGGCAAGTACCAGGTGGGCGGGGTGGAGCGGTTGTCCCTGCGGGCCGAGACGGACGCCGACGTCTCCGCGGTCTCTGGCGACATCGTGCGGCTGGAGCCGACCTGGACGGTCTGAACGTGCCGCCACGCGCGCGTGCCGTACGGTCCGCCCGCTCTACGCCGGTCGGGCCGTACGAGTGCTCGAACCGGACCGATCCGATCTAGGGTCGAGGTATGGCACGACCGCGGCGCATCGTTCTTGTCCGGCACGGCGAATCCGAGGGGAACGCCGACGACACCGTCTACGAGCGCGAGCCGGACCATGCTCTGGCGCTCACCGAGACCGGGTGGCGGCAGGCCGAGGAGACCGGAAAGGAGCTCCGGGACCTGTTCGGCCGTGAACGGGTGAGCGTCTACGTCTCGCCCTACCGGCGTACGCACGAGACGTTCCGCGCCTTCCGCCTCGACCCCGACCTGGTGCGGGTGCGGGAAGAGCCGCGCCTGCGGGAGCAGGACTGGGGAAACTGGCAGGACCGCGACGACGTACGGCTCCAGAAGGTGTACCGCGACGCCTACGGGCACTTCTTCTACCGCTTCGCACAGGGCGAGTCCGGAGCGGACGTGTACGACCGGGTCGGCGCCTTCCTGGAGAGCCTCTACCGCAGTTTCGAGGACCCCGACCATCCGCCGAACGTGCTCCTCGTGACGCACGGTCTGACCATGCGACTGTTCTGCATGCGGTGGTTCCACTGGACCGTCCAGGACTTCGAGTCGCTGTCGAATCCGGGGAACGCCGAGACGCGGTCGCTCGTTCTCGGGGAGAACGGCAAATATGCACTCGACAGAGAATTCGAACGCTGGTGTGAACCGCGGCCCTACGGAGTCACCGGATAGAGTGGCGGAGCGATGATCGCTGACTCCTCTCCCGACCGGCGCATGGACCGCGCCCTGGCCAGCCTGCGTGGACTCTCCGTGGGAGACGCGCTGGGGTCACAGTTCTTTGTCCCGGCGAACTATCCGCTGCTCAAGCGCCGCGCGCTGCCGGACGGTGACTGGCAGTGGACCGACGACACCGAGATGGCGTGCTCCGTGGTCGCCGTCCTCGCCGCCCACGGCCGGATCGACCAGGACGACCTGGCGCGCTCCTTCGCGGAGCACCATGACTTCGACCGCGGCTACGGCCCGGCGGTGAACAGGCTGCTGCGACAGGTCCGCGAAGGCGGCGACTGGCGCGCGCTCGCGTCCGCACTGTTCAACGGAATGGGGTCGTGGGGGAACGGCGCGTCGATGCGGATCGCCCCGCTCGGCGCCTACTACGCCGACGACCCCGAGCAGGCCACCCACCAGGCCGAGATCTCGGCGTATCCGACGCACCAGCATCGTGAGGCCGTGGTCGGCGCGATGGCCGTAGCCGCCGCCGCGGCGCTGGTCGCCGCCCCGCAGGGGCCGCCACCGAACCCGCACGAGCTGCTCGACGGCGTGATCGCGCTGGTCCCGCGCAGCGCGGTGCAGGCCGGTCTGCGACGTGCCAGGGACATGCTCGACTACGGCGATCCGGGCACGGTCGCCGCGGTACTGGGCTGCGGGCGGCGGACGACGGCGCACGACACCGTGCCGTTCGCCCTCTGGTCCGCGGCGCGCGGTCTCGGAGACTTCGAGACCGCCTTCTGGAGCACCGCCCAGGTCGGCGGAGACCTGGACACGACCTGCGCGATCGTCGGCGGAGTCGTCGCCTCCGGCCCGGGTGGTGAGCCCTCGCCCGAGTGGGTCGGGCGCACGGAGCCGCTGCCGGAGTGGACTCCCGCCGCGTCGTCCCTCTGAGCGGACCAGGTCCTCTCACGCACATGCGGCGACCTGCGTCGCGGTGAGGACGTGCCGTGCCCGTCCCGCCCCCGGTGACAGGAGCGGGACGGACAGCGCGGCCGTGATCGGGGGACGTGCCGCCGTCGGCTACAGGGCCGGAGCGCCGCTGAGCGACTCCATGTCGCTCTTGCGTACGCGGATGACGACCGCGGCGACGAAGAGGGCGAGCACAGCCATGGCGGCCGCTGGGATGAACGCCGTCGATATCCCGTGGGAGAGCACTTCGTGGCTCCACGGAGCCGGCAACTGATGCGTCCTGGCGAACGCGGCCTTCTGCTCCGGGCTCGCCTCCGACATGAACGACGTGACCTGCTTGGTCGCCTCGTCGCGGCTGGCGGTGCCGAAGACCGTGGTCAGGATGGACAGCCCGAGAGAGCCGCCGACCTGCTGCGTCGTGTTGAGCAGGGCGGAGGCCGCGCCCGCCTCGTGCGGCGCCACTCCGGATACGGCCGTGACCGTGACGGTGACGAAGTTGAGCCCCATGCCGAACCCGAAGATCAGCATCGGCCCGAGCACACCACCCACGTAAGAACTGCCCGAGTCGACCATCGACTGCCACGCCAGACCGATGGTGACCAGGGTGGCACCGGTGATCAGGAACGGCTTCGGGCCCAGAGTCGGCAGCAGCCGCTGGGATATCCCCGCGCCCAGGGCGATCACGACGGTGACCGGCAGGAAGGCCAGGCCGGCGCGGATGGGGGAGTACCCCAGCACGTTCTGTACGAAGAGGACGATGTAGAAGAACATGCCGAACATCGCGGCGGCGAGGCTGATCATGATCACGTATGTGCCGGAACGATTGCGGTCGGCGAACATCCGCAACGGGGTGATCGGTTCCTTGGCGCGGGACTCGACGAGGACGAAGGCGGCGAGGAGCACCACGGCCGCGCCGAACGCGCCCAGGGTGAGCCCGTCGCGCCAGCCGTCGGACGCGGCCCTGATGAACCCGTAGACGAGCGCGACCATGCCGAGGGTCGAGGTGAGCGCGCCCGTGACGTCGAAGCGGCCGGGATGACGCTCGGACTCCTTGATGTAGCGCGGGGCGAGAGCGGCGATCAGTATGCCGATCGGCACGTTCACGAACAGGACCCAGCGCCAGTCGAGCCAGTCGGTGAGGACACCGCCGGCCAGCAGCCCCACCGCACCGCCGCCCGCTGAGACGGCGGCGAAGATACCGAACGCTCTGTTTCGCTCGGGGCCTTCGGGGAACGTCGTGGTGATGAGGGCGAGCGAGGTCGGCGAGGCGATCGCGCCGCCGACGCCCTGGAGCACACGCGCGGCGAGCAACTGCCAGGGTTCCTGGGCCAGTCCGCCGAGCAGTGAGGCGAAGGTGAAGATCAGGATGCCGGTGATGAAGACCCGGCGGCGCCCCAGAATGTCCCCGGCGCGGCCGCCCAGCAGCAGCATTCCACCGAAGGTGAGGGTGTAGGCGCTGACCACCCATGTCAGGTCGGTGGTCGAGAAGTTGAGCGCGGTCTGGATGTGCGGCAGGGCGATGTTCACGATGGTCGCGTCGAGCACGACCATCAGCTGGCAGGCGGCGATCACGGCGAGGGCGATACCGGGGCGCGGTGAGCGTGCGGCCGCCGGTTTCGGTGCGGTGGGCATGGGGTCGTGCGTCTGGATTTGATCGTGCGTCACAGGATGTCCCCCAGAAGCGAAGTAGTGAACGTAAGCGTTCACTAATCCAGACCATAGCGAGCCGCCCTTGGTGAACACAAGCGTTCTCTAACGGAGTTGACTCCAAAGGGTGGTCCGGGGTTGAGGGTTCCGCTGGATGCTTGCGGCAGGCATGGCTCGGCCCTGTGTGCGGCCTGGTGATTTCCGCGTTCGGGCCGTCGAAAGAACCTGTCTCGCCTGACATCCTGATGGTGGGGCGGGGCCTGTCGGGCCCGGCGATCTTGCGCCGACGGAGAGGTTGTCACGATGGATCCCCCAGGGGAGTGCTGCTGAACGTGCCCGTCCGTTTCGCCTCGACGGTGGTGGGTCCCCTTCGCCGGACGCGATCGTTCGTCGAACTCGCCACCTGCGTCCGGACCGCTCCCGACCCGCTCAACGGAGAGAAGACGATGGATACTTCGCGCTGGACGGCCGATCCCGCTCGGTCGGCCGTTTCCCTGCGCAGGCGTGGCCCCGTGCTGGAACGGGCCATTCTCGAAGCCACGCTCGAGCAGCTCAGCACGGTCGGCTGGAACGGCCTCACCATGGAGGGTGTCGCCGCCGGCGCGCAGACCGGCAAGGCCGCGGTGTACCGGCGCTGGCCCTCCAAGGAGGACCTCGTGGTCGACGCGCTGCAGGCCGGACTCCCGCAGGTGGACTCCGTGCCGGATCTCGGCAGCGTGCGTGAGGATCTGCTGGAGCTGTGTCGGCAACTGCGCGACGCCATGTTCTCGCGCCCCGGCTCGGCGCTCCGTTCCGTCATTCACGAATGCGACACCATCACTGCGGAACGCTTCCACAGCGTGATCGTCCAAGGGGTGGTCCAGCCTGGCGTAGAGCTGATCAAGGAGGTCGTCAGCCGCGGAATCAAGCGCGGAGATGTGCGTCAGGACGCCACCGACGCCTCCGTGTGCGACGTCATCCCGGCGATGATGATGTACCGCTCCAAGGTGTGCGGAAGCGAATGGCGGGACGAGGACCTGGTGGAACTGATCGACCAGGTCATGGTCCCTCTGCTGCTGCGGCACGCGGACTGAGGCGAGCCGGGTGTCGCGCCGCAGGCTCGGCGGCGTACGCTGTCTGGCGCCATGCCGTACGAAGCCCCCACCCACACCGTCGAGCGCTCATTGCGCGCCACCACCGGTGCCAAGATCATTGCCGGTGTCGACGAGGTCGGCCGCGGTGCCTGGGCCGGACCGGTCACCGTCTGCGCCGCCGTCACGGGGCTGCGTCGCCCGCCCGAGGGTCTCACCGACTCCAAGTTGATCAGTCCCAAGCGCCGCGAGACGCTCGCGGACGAGCTTGAAGGCTGGGTGACCGCGCACGCCCTGGGGCACGCGTCCCACGACGAGATCGACGACCTCGGGATGACGGCGGCTCTCCGCCTCGCCGCCGTGCGTGCTCTTGAAAGCCTGCCGGTGCGGCCCGACGCCGTCATCCTCGACGGGAAGCACGACTACCTGGGTGCTCCCTGGCAGGTCCGTACGGTGATCAAGGGTGACCGTTCCTGCATCTCCGTCGCCGCGGCTTCGGTGATCGCCAAGGTTCGTCGCGACAAAATGATGGCCGAACTGGGTCTCGACCATGCAGACTTCGGGTTTGCGGCCAACGCCGGCTACCCGTCGCCCGTGCATCGCGCCGCGCTGGAGGAGCGGGGCCCCACCCCGTACCACCGGCTTTCGTGGGCGTATCTTGATGCGCTGCCCCAGTGGCGGCACCTCAAGAAGGCCCGCAGTTGGGCGGAAGCAAGCGCTCCGGAGATCGAAGGTCAGCTCGGCTTCGACTTCTGACCCTTGCGTTCGCACTGATGTGCCACCCGCTGGCGCGAACCACACCCCCGTTTGATAGATATCAACCCATGCCTCTCATTCCCGAGGAGCCTCAGATTCACGAGAGCGCCCAGGGTCCCCGCGCCATGCCGGCCAGCAGCCGCACCGCGCCGACCCCCCGTCCTGTTCCCGGCCCGCGTCCCGCGGCGCCGTCGCGACCCGGTCGTCCGGGTCCCGCAAGGCCCGCACCGCCCGCGCAGCGCACGTCGCGTGAGTCGGCCGGGTCCCCCACGCCGGGGCCGAACGCCCCTGCCATCCCTTCGACTTCGGCCGCCCAGCCGCAGATCCAGCTCATTCCGGCCTCGGTCGAGGGTGCGCTGGACGCCGCCGAGGAAGCCGTGGACCTGCTGCTCGACACCGGTCGCGCGCCGGGCGAGGTGCTAGTGATCACCACAGGTGACCCGCACCCGTGGGCCGCGCACGAGCTGTCGTTCGGCGAGGCCGCCTACTGGGCCCAGCACGACGCGGGCGACGACGTCTTCTACGCCGATGCCGCCGCCCTGGGCCGTGCCACCGCGCGCCCCGTGGTCGTCGTCGCGCTGAACGGTGGCGTCGACGAGACGGCGGCGACGGCGCTGCCGCTCGCGCTCGGCCGGGCCGGTGCCCTGCTGGTCGTCTGCGGCGACCCGCAGCGCATCAACTCGCTGCTCGGCGCCGGGGTCTGACGCGCGGCTTGCCGGCTGCCCGCACCGGTCGACGGCGACCGGGGAGCCCGGCAGGCCGACGTGCGGACTCGTCGGAGGCCGCACGGTTCCAGAGCGTGTTTCGACAGTCCCGTTCGCCCGCGAGGCGGACGGGACTGTCGAAACACGCCCTAGCGTGCCGCGGCGCGGCGGAGCATCTCCGTCGCGGCGCCGCCGGTGCGTGGCGCGGACTGCTCGCCGTCACCGAGCACCTCGGCGACGGACCCGATGCTGGGGCGTCGGCCGCCGCGGCCCTCACCGAGCACCTGCCAGCCGTCACGCGTCATCGTGATGTACGCGCCACAGCGCAGGCCGTGCAGCGTGCAGGCGTCGCGCAGCCCCCACATCCACGCACCGTCCTCCTCCGTCCACTGGATGTCGCCGTCGCGGCAGTAGAGCAGGACGGCGGTACGGACCGGAGTGCGGCGGCGCAGATCGTGCGGGATCACCCGGCGCAGCTGTGACAGCAGGGAGTTGCGGAACGTCCAGCCGTCGGTGCCGTTCTCACGGCGGGTGAACGACGCGCTGGCGCGCAGCCGTTCCTCCGGGTCGAGCACCGCCACGACGGCGGTGCGCGGAATCGGTCGGTGGCGGGCGTGCAGACCGCTGACAACCTCGCGGGGATTGCGCAGCAACGGGATTCCGGCCGCCGCCCACTCCGCGGGTTCCAGCAGCCTGGTCGGTCGGTCGATTGAGTCTGCGGACCTCTCGGCGCGCATCGAGGACGCGGGCATCGATGTCGCCGAGGACGGAGCGAATCCGAAGGTCACGATCCTCCCTTCGGCTACTCGCCACCCGTGAGGGCAGGCGGGGTCGGACTGCGGGAGCGCACCGCGGCAGAGCTCTATCCGGGCCACGGGGGAGCCGCGCGGGGAGCAGCTCCAATTCTTCCCGTCGTACTGGCGCACGGCAACGAGCAATTAGGGCTCGGGACCGGTATTTGGCGATGCGTCGCCAATATCCCTGCCCAAAGGTTGCGCCATGGATGCCTACGTCAGCCCTGTACCGCGAGGACCAGCGGCAACACTCCCCCCGCACCGGCCCGGCGCAGCAGCCGCGCGGCCATCGCCAGCGTCCAGCCGGTCTCCATGAAATCGTCCACGAGAAGCACGGGGCCGCCCGCGCGTGCCAGCGCTTCGGAAAGCTCGGGCGAGAGCGTCAGGGTGCCGTCGAGAGCGCGCAGCCGCTGTGCGCTGTTGCTCCGGGGGATGTGCGCGGTGTCGCTGTCCGGCGCGTACTCGATCCGCCCCAGCAGCGGCATCCGGCCGACCTGGGCGATCCCCGCGCCGAGGGAGTCGATGAGCTGTGGGCGGGTGTGCGAGGCCATGGTGACGACGCCCACCGGGCGCGGTGGCGCGTCCGCGGCGTCGGATGCCCAGCCGCCGGGTCCCTTGGCCCAGTCGGCCAGCACCTCCACGACGGCTCGCGCCACGTCGTCGGGGACCGGCCCGTCCGGGGCCTGTGGTGTGAGCATGGGGCGCAACCGATTGCCCCAGCCGATGTCGGAGAGGCGGCCGAGGGCCCGGCCGGGCCCCGCCTGCTCGCTCGCGGGGATCCGTCCCTTGAGGTCGATGCCGACCGCGGCGAGTCCTGTGGGCCACATCTTGCGGGGCTCCACCTCCACGCCTGGGCGACCGAGTTCACCGCGTGCCGAGTCCAACGCCGCCGACGAGACCGAGGCCGTGAACCGGGCCCCCGCGCAGTTGTCGCAGCGGCCGCAGGGAGTCGCCTCCTCGTCGTCCAACTGCCGGCGCAGGAACTCCATCCGGCAGCCGGTCGCCGTCACGTACTCGCGCATCGCCTGCTGCTCGGCCTCCCGCTGCTTGGCGACCCACGCGTAGCGCTCGGTGTCGTACACCCAGGGTTGTCCCGTGGCGATCCAGCCGCCCTTCACACGGTGCACGGCCCCGTCCACGTCCAGGACCTTGAGCATGGTCTCCAGGCGCGAGCGGCGCAGTTCCACCAGAGGTTCGAGAGCCGGCAGCGACAGCGGCCGGTCGGACTGGGCCAGCACGTCCAGCGTGCGGCGCACCTGCTCCTCCGGCGGGAAGGCGAGGGAGGCGAAGTAGCGCCAGATCGCCTCGTCCTCCTTGCCGGGCAGCAGCAGCACCTCGGCGTGTTCGACTCCGCGCCCGGCGCGTCCCACCTGCTGGTAGTACGCGATGGGCGATGAAGGGGAGCCGAGGTGGACGACGAAGCCGAGGTCCGGCTTGTCGAATCCCATGCCGAGCGCGGAGGTCGCGACCAGGGCCTTCACCCTGTTCGCGAGCAGGTCCTCCTCCGCCTGCTGCCGGTCCGCGTTCTCGGTCTTTCCCGTGTACGAGGTCACGACGTGCCCGCACTGACGCAGATAGGCGGTGACCTCCTCGGCGGCCGCGACCGTGAGGGTGTAGATGATCCCGGACCCCGGCAGCTCGTTCAGATGGTCGGCGAGCCAGGCCAGTCGGTGCGCGGCGTCGGGCAGTTGCAGCACTCCGAGGCTGAGGCTCTCGCGGTCGAGCGGACCGCGCAGCACGAGCGCGTCCGAGCCGCCGCCGGTGCCGAGCTGGTCGGCGACGTCGGCCGTCACCCGCGCGTTCGCCGTCGCGGTCGTCGCCAGCACGGGCACGTCCTGCGGCAGGTCGGCGAGCATCGTGCGCAGTCGTCGGTAGTCGGGGCGGAAGTCGTGCCCCCAGTCGGAGATGCAATGCGCCTCGTCGACGACCAGCAGGCCGGTGGCCGCGGCCAGCTGAGGCAGCACGTTGTCCCGGAAGTCGGGGTTGTTCAACCGCTCCGGGCTGACGAGAAGCACGTCCACCTCGCCCGCCGCGACCTCGGTCCGTACGGAGTCCCATTCCTCCGTGTTCGACGAGTTGATCGTCCGGGCGCGGATGCCGGCCCGCTCCGCCGCCTCCACCTGGTTGCGCATCAGGGCGAGCAGGGGAGAGACGATCACCGTCGGGCCGCTGCCGCGCTCGCGCAGCAGGGCCGTAGCGACGAAGTACACCGCGGACTTGCCCCAGCCGGTGCGCTGCACGACCAGAGCACGTCTGTGGTCGGCGACCAGCGCCTCGATCGCCCGCCACTGGTCCTCGCGCAGCCGGGCCGTGCCGCTCGGGTCTCCGACGAGGCGGGCCAGCACGGTGTCGGCGGCCGTCCGCAGATCTTCGTTGCTCATGCCCCCCATGCAACCCGATGGCACTGACATCGCGCGAATGCGTCCGGCGAGCTGTGGACAACTTGTGTCGTGTCCCTGATCGAGGTTATCCACAGGCCAAAACGGAATCTTGCGATCCGGTGCATGGTCGTCGCATGACGAATCACATCGAGCCCGTCGGAACGTCCGGCGCGGCCAAGATCACTCTGCGCACTGCCGGCGAACTGGCGGAGGCGCTGCCCTATCTGCTCGGGTTCCGGCCCGACGACAGCATCGTGCTCGTCGCCCTCTACAAGGGGCGATTCGGCGGCCGGGTGCGACTGGGAATTCCCGAGCGCTCCGAGGACTGGCCCTCTGTCGCCCAGCAGCTGGCCCGGTGTCTGGTCGGCGGATGCGAGCGCAGGGACGGGCGGCCGGACAGCGTCGTCGCGTTCCTCTGCCAGGACGCGTCGGCCCGCAGCGGCGCGTCCGGACCGCCGGTCGTGGAGCGCCTGCGCCCGCTCGCCCAGCTTCTGCGGACCGAGTGCGGTGTGCTGGACGTACCGGTGACCGAGGCGCTGTGCCTCTCCGACGGGCGGTACTGGTCCTACTGCTGCCCACGCCCCGACTGCTGTCCGCCCGAGGGCAACGCCATCGCGGCCGAGGGCACATCGGTGATGGCGGCGACGGCCGCCTACGCGGGCATCCACGTGCGGCAGTCCGTGGCCGAGCTGACGGCGCGACTGGCGCCCCTGGACACGGCCCTCGTCCCGGACCAGACCCGAGCCCTGGACGCGGCGGCGATGGATCTCGTACCCCGGATCCTCGCGGGTGCCCCGCGTGAGGAGGTGGAGACGCAGACCTTGGGCCTGGCCCGGCTCGTACTGCGTCGCCTCGCCGAGGCCCCGTGCGTCGACGACACGCTGGACGCGGACCTGAGGGACGACGAACTGCTGGCGCATGACGAGGCCGCCGTTCTGATCCTCGGCCTCCAGGACAGGCTGACCAGGGACCGTGCGGCCGAGTGGATGGAGGGCGAGGAGGCTCCCGCGGCGCTGCGCCTGTGGCGGGCCCTGGCCAGGCGGTGCGTCGGAGGGTACGGCGAGCACGCGGCGGCCCCACTGACCCTGGCCGGCTGGGTGGCCTGGTCGCTCGGCGACACCGTCGAGGCGGACCATGCGCTGGAGATGGCGCTCAGCGTCGATCCGCAGTACAAGTTCGCCCGTCTGCTCAACCAGGCCCGCTCCGAGGGCGTCGACCCGGAACCGGTGCGGCAGTCGTTGCGCCGGGTGCGGGCTGATCGGGAGGCCGAGCCCGCGGCGGCCGACGCGACCGTCGGTGACGCTGCCGACGGCCTCGCGTCCGCGGAGGCCGGGACCGATGAAGAGCTGGTCCCGTGTCCGGTTCCGGAAGGCGCGGAAGAGGAGGCAGGGGACCCGGCCGCCGCGGTGCCGGTCGGCCCGGCGGACCCGGGGATCTCCCGGGCGGCCCGTGGTCTGGCGGCGGCGTTGCGCCGCAGGGGCGAGCGACGTTCGGGAGCGGGCAGCCGACCCGCCCGGGCGGGGACGCGGGCGCCGCGGCGCCCCTCGGGGCGACGCACGGGACGCCCGCAGTCCAGGGGGCACGGATGACGCGGGCCTCGGCCGCGGGTGGGCGGCGATGGTTCCTGGCGCTGTGGCGTTACTTGGGGCGGGGGCGCTCCGTTCACCTGAGGAGCGGAAGCGACGGCCGGGCCGCACCGCTTCCCTCCTCAGGTTCAGTCGCCCGGCAGCATGCCGGCGCCTCGCGCGACCGCGCGCGAAAGGAGGCGCCCCATGCGGGAGTCGAAGCCTTGGCTCATCACCCCCGGCGGCAGTCCCATACTCCGAGCCGTGCTCCGAGCCCCGTACGGGGACGTTCCCGGCCCCGTGCGTGCTGCGGCACATCCCTCGGACGGCGGAGGGTCGGCATTCGGGGAGCCGAAAGCAGGGGGAGAGAGGCCGTGACGTCCGACGCGACATGGCCGCTCACCGGCTCGGCACCGGACGACGATCACCGACTGGACCGCCTCGCCGAAGCGCGCGCAGTGCCCCAGCACCTGGCCCCTGCCAGGTCGGACGCGGCAGCGAACAGACCTGCACGGCCGCCGTCTCCGGCGCCCGCTTCCACACACACCCCGCGCCGCAGCGGCGAACTGCCACCCACGCACCGGTCGTTGATCTGTGTGTCCCTGCCCGGTCTCGCGATCTCCTCGGACCAGGGCCAGCTGACCGCACAGGGACTGGAGGGCTTCTACCGCGCGGGACGACGACTCCTGTCCCGCTGCCAGATCCGCGTCTGCGGTCGTGAGCCGATCGCCGTGCAGGCCCGCATGGTCTCCGCCGACCGCGCCCGCTTCGTGGCCGTGGTGCGGGCGTCCCCCGACGCCGGCCCCGACCCGGACATCGTTGTGCAGCGGATCCGGCACGCCGACGGCACCGAGCGGATCACGCTGAGCAGCTCGGCGCTGCGGCCCCTGCGGGTCCCCTTGGAAGTGTCGCTCGGTACGGACCTGGCGGAACTCGGGGCGGTGGCCGTAGGGCAGCCCGGGCGCGAACTGCCCGCGATGGTCCACGACGCCGGGCTGCGCTGGTCCTCGCCCACCGGCCACGTGGTGGTCACCGCGGCACCTGCGCCCACGGATGCACTCGCCTCCGCAGGACTGCTCCGCTGGGAGTTCGAACTGCCGCCGGGCGGTTCCCGCACCGTGGAGCTACGGATTCGCGCGGACGGCACGGGCAGCGGCAGGAGCGCGGGCCACAGCACGGTCCGGCCGTTCGCCGGAGCCCAGGCGCACGGCGACGACCCACGGGTGGAGCCGCTGCTGCGTACCTGTGTCGACGACCTTCAAGCACTGCTCGTGCGCGACCCCGGACATCCGTCGGACGTCCACCTCGCCGCGGGTGCGCCCTGGCGATGCGGCCCGGCTCCGGCGGAGTCGCTGGCCGCCGCCAGAATGGTGCTCCCTCTGGGGACCAAGCTGGCCGCCGGCACGCTGCGCGCGCTGGCCCGCACGCAGCGGACCCGGCCGGGACCGGAATTCGGCCGCCTTCCCGGCCCGCTCAGGCACGCGGGGCCCGGGATCCCACCCAGCTGCACCGGTGTCGAGGCCACCCTGCTGTTTCCGGTGCTCCTCGCCGAGGCCAGACGCTGGGGCCTCGCCGAGCAGGAGACCGCCGAGCTGCTGCCCGCCGCCGAGCGGTGTCTGCAGTGGCTGCGCACCAGCGCCCGCGAAGGGCCGTATGTGCCGGACCCGGGCCCGGACGGACCGGTGCGCTGTGAGACGCAGGCGCACGCGCACCGAGCCGCGCTGGTCGGCGCGGACCTGCTCGACGCGTACGGCAGACCCGGAGCCGGTGAACTGCGGCAGTGGGCGGAGGAGCTGAGACGGCGATTCAGAGAGGACTTCTGGGTGGACGACCGGGGCGGCGGCCGACCGGCGGCGGCCCGAACCGCCTCCGGCCGCCCGGTCCCGTACCTGGGCAGCGGCGCCGCGCATCTGCTGGACACCGGACTGCTCGGCGCGGGCACCTACGCACCGGGTCTCCTGGACAAGGTACAGACCGAGCAGGTCGCGCGGTTGTTCGGCAGCCCCGGGCTCGACTCGGGATGGGGACTGCGCACCCTTGAGGTCAAGGAGCCGCTGTACAACCCCTTCGGGCACCGGACCGGCGCGGTACGCGTGCACGAGACCGCCGTCGCGGTCGCGGGACTGTCCGCGGCCGGATACGAGAAGGAGGCCGCGTCCCTGCTGCGCGGCACCCTGGCCGCGGCGGAGGCGTTCGCCCTCCGGCTACCCGAGATGTACGCGGGGGAGCAGCGGGTCGAGGGCGGTGCCCCGCTGGCGCATCCCGCGGCATGCAGACCGGCCGCAGTCGCCGCGGCGGCGGGCGTGCATCTGCTGGTCACCCTCGTCGGTATCCGCCCAGACGTGCCCGCCGGCACCGTGGCGCTGTCGCCCGTCCGCGGGGCCCCGCTCGGAGAACTGGGCCTGACGGGGCTGAGCGTCGGTGGACACGCGTTCTCCGCGCGGGTCAGCCGGCTGGGGCTCGGGATGGTCGAGGAGGCGGCGGACAGTCTGCAACTGGGGGTGTGACGGCTCCGGCGGAGGCTTGGGCACCCCCGGCGCCGGGCGTCGACTTGGTGGGGAACCACAAGCGAAGGGAGTGTTTATCGTCAGGCAGACGACTATGATCGTTCCATGTCGCCCTACGACCCGTCGGCCTTCCCGCCTTTCGCAGTCACCGTCGACCTGGTCGTGCTGACCGTGCGCCGCCACGCCCTGTGCGCGCTGGCGGTGCGGCGTGGGGAGCCGCCGTTTCAGGGGCGCTGGGCCCTGCCGGGCGGGTTCGTCAGGGACGACGAGGATCTGACCTCGGCGGCCGCGCGCGAGCTGGCCGAGGAGACGGGCCTGTGCGCCCACGACCCGGACGCGCCCGCGCAGGACAATGGCGCGCACCTTGAGCAACTGGCCACCTACGGCGATCCGAAGCGGGACCCGCGGATGCGTGTGGTCAGCGTCGCTCACCTGGCGCTCGCGCCCGACCTGCCGGCGCCGCGGGCCGGCGGAGACGCGCACAGCGCCCGTTGGGCGCCGGTCGAGGCGCTGTTGAACCAGAGTGGCTACGGGCGCGAGGGCGAGCAGACCGAGCCGCTCGCCTTCGACCACGCTCGGATCCTGGCCGATGGGGTGGAGCGGGCCCGGTCGAAGATCGAGTACTCCTCGCTCGCCACGGCCTTCTGCCCGCCGGAGTTCACCGTCGGTGAGCTGCGGCGGGTCTATGAAGCGGTATGGGGAGTCGCGCTCGACCCGCGCAACTTCCACCGCAAGGTGACCGGGACGCCCGGGTTCCTGGTGCCCACCGGCGGTACGACGACGCGCCAGGGCGGTCGCCCCGCCCAGCTCTTCCGCGCGGGCGGGGCCACGCTGCTCAATCCGCCGATGCTGCGACCCGAGGTCTGACCAACTCGCGGACGCGGCAACCTCGTTCGACGCAGGCTTCCCGCCCTGAGGGTGGGAGCGGGATTTCGGGCCGTGTTTTTTCGGGCATCCGAGCCGTCACCCTGCCCTAAATGACAGAAATGTCGCGTTATCTTGCTGTGGTACCCACGGGGTTCGCCTGCCAGGGAACCGGCGGACGGGCCCCGGCCGCCGAGCGGTCGCCCATCCTGCGAGAGAAGCGATGATCCAGGCCATCGGACTGACCAGTACCGCCCGCAAGGAAAGTCCGCCCACGGTCGACGACGTGTCCTTCGAGGCCGTCACGGGCCGTGTGACAGCTCTGCTCGGGGCCCGAGGGGCGGGCAAGACGACCGTGGTGCGGCTGATGCTCGAACTCCAACACGGCCGTGGCATCACCTACTTCAGAGGCCGCCCCCTGCATCGCATCACCCATCCGGCACGCGAAGTGGGTGTACTTCTCGGCGATGTGCCGGGGCATCCGGCCCGTACTGTCCGCGGTCAACTGCGCATGCTCTGCTCGGCGGCCGGTGTTCCGGTCCAGCGCGCGGACGAGGTGCTGGAGGTCGTGGGGCTCGTCAGCCTGCGCGATCTACGGCTCGGCACCTTGTCGCGCGGCATGGACCGACGTCTCGGCCTGGCCTGCGCGCTCCTCGCCGATCCGCACACATTGGTCCTCGACGGCCCGGCGGACGGTCTGTCGATCCGCGAGGGCAAATGGCTGCACGGGATCCTGCGGGCGCACGCGACCGTCGGCGGCACGGTGCTGTTCACCACCGACGACGCCAAGGAGGCGGCGCGGACCGCCGACCGAGTCGTGACTCTCGACGGCGGCCGAGTGATCGCGGACCAGGACGTCGCGGCCTTCGCCCGCACCAGACTTCGCCCCCGGGTCGCCGTCCGCAGCCCGCACGCCGCGCGGCTCGGCGTCCTGCTGGCGAAGGAGGCCCGCACCGCGAAACGCTCCGTCGAGGTCGTCACCGAGGACGGCAACCGGCTGTCGGTCTACGGCAGCAGCTGCGCGGACGTGGGCGAGACCGCGTTCCGGCACAACATCCTCGTACATCAACTCGCCGACGAGACCGGCGACGCGGGCCCCCTGGTGGCGCTGTCTCCCCTTGCCGAAGCCGAAGCCGAAGCCGAAGCCGAAGCCGAAGCCGAAGCCGGGTCCGGCCCTGCCGTCGGCGGCCCGGCGCACCGGACCTTGACCACCTCCTTCGGCCAGGAGGCCGAGACCGAGGGCAACGCCCCGGCCCGCACCCCCGCCCACGCCCGTCCCCTCTCTCCCGCGACCGAGCCGTCTCTCGACGCCTCAGGAGCCGGCAGCACCTTCGTGCCGCTCGTCGGCACGACATCGTCGTCCCCGAGCACCGAGACCGCCAGCGAACCCGGGGAAGAAGCCGCAGGCAGCCCGCGAATGTCCGCCGCGGCGCTGCCCTCGCTGCCGCCCCCCATCACGATCCGTCCCGCACGCGGTCCCTTGCGCCCGCTGCGCTACGAGCTGCGCCGAGCCACCGGCATCGCCACCGGCTATGTCACCGTGGCGCTCGTCGTCGCCGTCTCCGGGCTCATCGCCGTCCTGCTCGCCCGCGCGGGACACACTCCGCAGCCGCTGCTCCTGGCCGCATGGCCCCAGGCGCTGCCCCTGCCGCCGGCCGCCGTGGGAGCGGGACTCCTCGGCGCCTTCGCCTTCGGCGACGAGTTCCGCCACCCCGCCCTCGCCGCCGACCGTGGCACCGTCCCGCACCGCCTGGGGCTTCTCGCGGCCAAACTGATCATCGGCGCGGCGACAGCCGTCCTCATGGCCGTCCTCGTCATCGGCTGCGACGCCGCGCTGCTCCACCTCGTATACGGACAGGAGCTCACCCAGGTTCCCGCCGACTGGCTGTCGCTGAGTGCGAGTTGGATCGCCCTGGTCGTGGCGTGCGCGTGGGCGGGGGTTCTGGCGTCCGGAGTCTTCCGCTCGACCGCCGCCGGTCTCGCCGCCGTGGTGGCCGTTCCGATCGTCATCGTGCCACTCGTACAAAAGGCGCTTGAGGGTCCATCCGTGCGAACGGCGGCAGGGCTGCCGGGGCGGCTTCAGGAACTCGCATTGCTGCACTGGCCCTTCGGCGCGGAGCGATTCGTCGCGGCCGGGGTGCGCATGGTCGCCCAACCTGTGGGCGGCGCGCTGACGTTGTCGCTGACCGCGCTGCTCTGCGCTTATCTGCTCACCGTGCTGCGCCCCAAGGTGCGATGACGACCGTCCGGAGCCTTCCGGCGGTCCTCTGTTCGCAACTCCTTCTGGAACGCCCATTTCTTTCCGATAAGGCGTCAATTGCAGCGAGGACGGCGATCACCCTTTCGTGTGCTTTTCACCAAAGACCTCAAGGGAGTTGGGAACAGCGCCGACAACAGATTCCGTGAGTACCCTTGCGCACACCATGATGACCGCCGCCCGCTCCGCCGACTCCGGCCTCGCCGGACCGGGCGAACTCGACCGCTACCCCTTCCCGGAGTCGGCCGCCGACAGAGTCGGCGCCTCCGCCTGGGACAGCACGGACCATGAACTGGGCCGCGTCGGCCGGCGTGCCACGGGCAACCGGGGCCGCGGTCTGCACGGTCAACTCGTCCAGCAGCTGGGGCAGATGATCGTCTCCGGCGACCTGGGCGCCGACCGCCCGCTGGTGCCCGAGGAGATCGGCCAGCGTTTTGAGGTGTCCCGTACCGTCGTCCGCGAGTCCCTTCGCGTCCTCGAGGCCAAGGGCCTGGTCAGCGCCCGGCCGAACGTCGGCACGCGCGTGCGTCCGGTCAGCGACTGGAACCTGCTGGACCCGGACATCATCGAGTGGCGTGCCTTCGGTCCGCAGCGCGACGATCAGCGCCGCGAGCTGAACGAGCTGCGCTGGACGATCGAGCCGCTCGCCGCGCGACTCGCCGCCGGTCACGGCCGTGAGGACGTGCAGCAGCGCCTTGCCGACATGGTCGAGATCATGGGGCACGCCCTGGGGCAGGGGGACGCGATCACGTTCTCCCGGGCCGATGCCGAGTTCCACTCGCTGCTGATCCAGCTCGCCGGCAACCGGATGCTGGAGCACCTCTCCGGCATCGTCTCGGCGGCTCTCCATGTCTCCGGCGGCCCCGTCACCGGCTGCGACCGCCCGAACGAGACGGCGATCGGCCACCACGCGCGCATCGTCGACGCGCTCGCCGCCGGGGACGGCACCGGTGCCGAGGCCGCGATGCGCCACCTGCTCACCGTTCACCCCGAGGGGGAGCGCGTGGTCCCGGCCCCGCGCGAGCACTGAGCGCGCGGAGCGCCTCAAGAAGAGAAGTCGCGACCAGGTGTCGCCGGACGGCCCACCACGTGCCCCGAGCATGTGCAGGCGGGCGCGATCCGGCGACTCGGTCGTTGAGGGATTCGCCGGGCCTTGGTGCCGGGTTCGTCGAGTGACTGCGGGAGCTCGCAGGGGTGACCGCATCTGCCCGTATCCGTCAGTTTTTGACCGCTTACGGGGTGTGACTCGGGCCACGCAGATTGGGCGTAACGCTCCTCGGGGCAGCGCGATGACCTAAGAGGTGACAGCCGAGGAGGGAATACGGCAGCCGCTTGCGGCGCTGACTATCTCCCCGGTCCCCGCCCACGCCGTCGGCCCATCCCCAAGCCGGCGGTCGTCGGCTCCGGTCCACACAGGACGGGGCCGGAAGCCGTTTTCCAACGTTCCGAGAGGTTGTTCGTGTCGGCCAGCACATCCCGTACGCTCCCGCCGGAGATCGCCGAGTCCGTCTCTGTCATGGCGCTCATTGAGCGGGGAAAGGCTGATGGCCAGATCGCCGGCGACGACGTGCGCCGTGCGTTCGAAGCCGACCAGATTCCGGCCACTCAGTGGAAGAACGTTCTGCGCAGCCTCAACCAGATCCTCGAGGAAGAGGGTGTGACGCTGATGGTCAGTGCCGCTGAGCCCAAGCGTCCCCGAAAGAGCGTCGCAGCCAAGAGTCCGGTCAAGCGCACCGCCACCAAGACTGTCGCGGCGAAGACGGTCACCGCCAAGAGGGTCGCCGCGACCACCGCTCCCGAGTCGACGGCCACCGAGGCCGCTGCCGAGGAAGCCGCCCCCGCGAAGAAGGCCGTGGCGAAGAAGACCACGGCGAAGAAGGCCACCGCCAAGAAGACGGTCGCCAAGAAGACCGCCGCCAAGAAGACGGGCGGCAAGAAGGACGACGAGCTTCTCGAGGACGAGGCGACCGAGGAGACCCCCGCGGCCGCCAAGGGCGAGGGCGAGGAGACCCCCGAGGGCCAGGGCTTCGTCCTGTCGGACGAGGACGAGGACGACGCGCCTGCCCAGCAGGTCGCCGCCGCCGGCGCCACCGCCGACCCCGTCAAGGACTACCTGAAGCAGATCGGTAAGGTCCCGCTGCTCAACGCCGAGCAGGAGGTCGAGCTCGCCAAGCGCATCGAGGCCGGCCTGTTCGCCGAGGACAAGCTGGCCAATGCCGACAAGCTCGCCCCGAAGCTCAAGCGCGAGCTGGAGATCATCGCCGAGGACGGCCGCCGCGCCAAGAACCACCTCCTGGAGGCCAACCTCCGTCTGGTGGTCTCCCTGGCCAAGCGCTACACCGGCCGCGGCATGCTCTTCCTGGACCTCATCCAGGAGGGCAACCTCGGTCTGATCCGCGCGGTCGAGAAGTTCGACTACACCAAGGGCTACAAGTTCTCCACGTACGCCACCTGGTGGATCCGTCAGGCGATCACCCGCGCCATGGCCGACCAGGCCCGCACCATCCGTATCCCGGTGCACATGGTCGAGGTCATCAACAAGCTCGCGCGTGTGCAGCGCCAGATGCTCCAGGACCTGGGCCGCGAGCCCACCCCGGAGGAGCTGGCCAAGGAACTCGACATGACCCCCGAGAAGGTCATCGAGGTCCAGAAGTACGGCCGTGAGCCGATCTCCCTCCACACCCCCCTGGGTGAGGACGGCGACAGCGAGTTCGGTGACCTCATCGAGGACTCCGAGGCCGTGGTCCCGGCCGACGCGGTCAGCTTCACGCTCCTCCAGGAGCAGCTGCACTCCGTGCTCGACACCCTCTCCGAGCGCGAGGCGGGCGTCGTCTCGATGCGCTTCGGTCTCACCGACGGTCAGCCGAAGACCCTCGACGAGATCGGCAAGGTGTACGGCGTCACGCGTGAGCGCATCCGTCAGATCGAGTCCAAGACGATGTCGAAGCTGCGTCACCCGTCGCGTTCGCAGGTCCTGCGCGACTACCTCGACTAGTCACAAGCTCCTGTACGGCCATCAGAAGGCCCGGCGCTCCCCTCGCGAGGGGAGAGTGCCGGGCCTTCTGCGTGCGCGGCTGTGGGTCGATCCTCGCGATGCGTGCGACCCTCCGGTGAATCACTCTGGGTGTTCCACTGCAACTCAGAGTGAGGAGACCGTATGAGTCGTCCCTTCGCGAGAGCGCTGACCGCGTCGCTGACCGTGCTGGCCGCCGCGGCCGTGCTGCCCGTGTCCTCGGCGGCGCCCGCGGTCGCCGACGGCGGGATCATCGGCGGCCGCCAGGTTCAGGTGTCCGACAGCCCGTGGGTGGTGGCCCTCTCCAGTCGTGACCGGTTCGGGGGTACGCGCGCGGGACAGTTCTGCGGGGGCGTGGTCGTCGCACGGACCACGGTCCTCACCGCGGCGCACTGCATGAGCCGGAGCGTGCTCGGGGTGGCGCGCAGCGAGGTGCGCGATCTGAAGGCGATCGCCGGGCGCGACGACCTGCGCGCCGACGAGGGCGCGGAGATCCCCGTCCGGGAGGCGTGGGTCAACCCGGACTACGACGGCTCCACCAACTCCGGAGACGTGGCGGTCCTCACACTGGCCACTCCGCTGCCCGAGGGATATGTGCTCCCGATGGCGGACGAGGGCGACCCCGCCTACGAGCCCGGCACGGCGGCCGAGGTCTACGGGTGGGGTGACACGACGGGCGCGGGCGACTACGCGCGCACCCTGCACGCGGCGCGTGTCCACGTGCTGCCGGACTCGGTGTGCCAGGAGGCGTACCCGGGCAACGCGGACGGCACCTACCTGCCCGCCTCGATGCTGTGCGCGGGCGAGTCGCGCGGCGGCAAGGACGCCTGTCAGGGGGACAGCGGGGGCCCGCTGGTCGCCCGGGGGAAGCTGATCGGCCTCGTGTCCTGGGGCAGCGGCTGTGGGCGCGCTGGGAGCCCTGGTGTCTACACGCGGGTCTCGGACGTGCTGCGCGTGCTGCGGAAGCACTCCTGACGCCCTCGCGCGGACATGAGGACGGGCGGCCACCCCTGGGTGCAGGGGTGGCCGCCCGTTTACCGGCCTGGTGCCGTAGCTGGCTCGTCGTGGATGCGAGGCGTCAGCGTTCCTCGGTGTCGGCGCTTGCCGGAGCGGCGGTGAGTCGCTCCGTCTCGTCCTGTATCTCAGCGGCGATCTTCTTGAGTTCCGGCTCGAACTTGCGACCGTGGTGGGCGCAGAAGAGCAGTTCACCACCGCTGATGAGAACGACGCGCAGATATGCCTGGGCGCCGCAACGGTCACAGCGGTCAGCGGCCGTCAGCGGGCTCGCGGGGGTCAGAACAGTAGTCACGTCGCCTCTTCTCTAGCTCGACGAGCTGTCGTACCAGGGTCAACATCCAACCAGGCCGAAAACGTTCCCGCTCGCGGCTTTTCCTCGAAAATTTTCTCCGAGGCCGGCCAGGTGCTGCCGGGTGGCGGCGAATGTGCCGTATTGCGTCTCTTACGAGTCTTACGGGTTCGCGCGTTCTGTCAGGTCGGTCCTCCCCGGCCGGCTTGCCGGTTGTTCATGAGGACGTGCCCGGAGCCTAAATGGTTCATGCCTGGAAGGGAACGTGATGTGTGCTTCACTCCATCGAGGGATCGAACATGCATGCGACATTGGATTAGTCTGGGCGGGAGGTGAGGGTGGCGTGACAACGGCTCTACCAGGCCTCGGTACCCTCTGAGCGTCGACCGACGCCGGCCCTGTACCCACAAGGGCCCCATCTGAAATTCAGCGAGGAGCGAACCGCGTGACCGCCGAAACGTCCGTGCCGTCCACAGCGCTGCTGACCGGAGCAGACCGGGACGGTTCCAACTACACCGCGCGGCACCTCCTCGTCCTCGAGGGGCTCGAGGCCGTACGCAAGCGTCCGGGCATGTACATCGGCTCGACCGACAGCCGCGGTCTCATGCACTGCCTCTGGGAGATCATCGACAACTCCGTCGACGAGGCTCTCGGTGGCTACTGCGACCGCATCGACGTGATCCTGCACGACGACGGCTCCGTCGAGGTGCGGGACAACGGCCGCGGCATCCCCGTGGACGTGGAGCCCAAGACCGGCCTTTCCGGAGTCGAGGTCGTCATGACCAAGCTCCACGCGGGCGGCAAGTTCGGCGGTGGCTCCTACGCCGCCTCCGGCGGTCTGCACGGCGTGGGCGCCTCGGTGGTGAACGCACTGTCGGCGCGTCTCGACGTCGAGGTCGACCGCGGCGGGAACACGCACGCCATCAGCTTCCGGCGCGGCGTCCCCGGTGCCTTCTCCAAGACCGGCCCCGAAGCTCCGTTCGACCCTGCGGCGCGGCTGAGCAAGACCAAGAGAGTCCCCAAGGCCCGCCAGGGCACGCGCATCCGTTACTGGGCGGACCGCCAGATCTTCCTGAAGGACGCCAAGCTCTCCCTGGAGAACCTGCACCAGCGCGCCCGTCAGACCGCCTTCCTGGTGCCGGGACTCACCATCGTCGTACGGGACGAGTTCGGTCTCGGCGAGGGCGGCAGCAAGGGCGAGGAATCCTTCCGCTTCGACGGCGGCATCAGCGAGTTCTGCGAGTACCTGGCCCAGGACAAGCCGGTGTGCGACGTCCTCCGCTTGACCGGGCAGGGCACCTTCAAGGAGACCGTCCCCGTGCTTGACGAGCACGGCCAGATGACGCCGACCGAGGTCCAGCGCGATCTCGCCGTCGACGTGGCGCTGCGCTGGGGCACCGGCTACGACACGACCATCAGGTCGTTCGTGAACATCATCGCCACCCCCAAGGGCGGCACCCACGTCAGCGGCTTCGAGCGCTCGCTCACCAAGACGATGAACGAGGTGCTGCGCGCCCAGAAGCTGCTGCGTGTCGCCGAGGACGACATCGTCAAGGACGACGCCCTGGAAGGTCTGACGGCGGTCGTCACGGTGCGCCTCGCGGAGCCGCAGTTCGAGGGGCAGACCAAGGAGGTCCTCGGTACCTCGGCGGCGAACCGGATCGTCGCCAATGTGATCGCCAAGGAACTCAAGGCGTTCCTGACGTCCACCAAGCGTGACGCCAAGGCCCAGGCCCGCTCCGTCATGGAGAAGGCCGTCGCTGCCGCCCGGACGCGTATCGCCGCCCGTCAGCACAAGGACGCGCAGCGTCGCAAGACGGCCCTGGAGTCGTCGTCGCTGCCCGCGAAGCTCGCGGACTGCCGCAGTGACGACGTGGAGCGCAGCGAGCTGTTCATCGTCGAGGGCGACTCGGCGCTCGGCACCGCCAAGCTGGCGCGGAACTCCGAGTTCCAGGCGCTGCTGCCGATCCGCGGCAAGATCCTCAACGTTCAGAAGTCGTCCGTCTCGGACATGCTGAAGAACGTCGAGTGCGGCGCGATCATCCAGGTCATAGGAGCCGGGTCGGGCCGGACCTTCGACATCGACGCGGCGCGGTACGGAAAGATCATCCTGCTCGTCGACGCCGACGTCGACGGCGCCCACATCCGTACGCTGCTCCTGACGCTGTTCCAGCGCTACATGCGGCCCATGATCGAGGCCGGCCGCGTCTTCGCCGCCGTGCCGCCGCTGCACCGCATCGAACTGGTCCAGCCGAAGAAGGGCCAGGACAAGTACGTCTACACGTACTCGGACCGCGAGCTGCGCGAGACGCTGCTCGAGTACCAGCGCAAGGGCGTCCGGTACAAGGACTCCATCCAGCGCTACAAGGGCCTGGGTGAGATGGACGCCGACCAGCTGGCCGAGACCACGATGGACCCGCGCCACCGCACGCTCCGCCGGATCAACATCGGCGAGCTGGAGGCCGCGGAGCAGGTCTTCGATCTGTTGATGGGCAACGACGTGGCGCCGCGCAAGGAGTTCATCAGCAGCTCCGCCGCGACCCTCGACCGCTCGCGCATCGACGCCTGACCAGAGCGGCACCGAGCGACACCGGGGGCGCGCCGAACGGCGCGCCCCTTTCGCGTGTCCTGCGCCTCCACCCGTGGGTGGAGGCGCAGGATCCACCCACGATCCACCCCGGCTCCGATCTCCTGACCTGCACTCTTCCGTAGCGTCGACGGTGTTGAACCACTCCGCTCCGACCGCTCCACGGAGGCAGTCATGTCCGGGCCGACCGAAGTTCTCGTGATCGTCGCCGTCGTCGCGTTCGTCGTCGTGCGCCAGTTCAGGACCGAGCGCCTGGCGATGGGCCGCAAGTGGTGGCTGCTGCCTCTGATCCTCGGATTCGTGGCGGTCAGGGACGGTTCCCTGATGGACCCGCGGCACACCGCCGCGTCGGTGGTCCTGCTCGCTGTCGAGGTGGTGGTCAGCATCGGCATCGGGATCGGCTGGGCGTTCACCACCCGGATCTGGGCCGATGAGGAGGGGGACGTCTGGACCAGGGGCACGGCGGCCACCGCCGGCACCTGGGTCGGGGGCATAGCCGCCCGGGCGGCCGTCGTCGGGGTCGGCCTCGCGATGGGCGTCCACCTGGGCAGCTCTTCGTTCATGCTGGGCTTCGCCCTCTCGCTCCTGGCCCGTACCGGTGTCCTGATGTGGCGGGCCGGTCATGAGCAGGCGGCGTACGTTGGTGCAGTCCCGCAGCCGGTGGGGGAGGTCCGCAGGTGAATCCCGGTCTCTGGACGACGTGGCCCACGCGGGAGGCGCTCTCCCGCGTGGGGCGGACGCGCTCCCGGCGCTGGCTCTCCTGGGCGGTGCGGATCGCCCTGGTGGGCACTCTGCTGTGGACCGCGGTGGCCCAGCGCGACGTCGGCCCGTGGGCGGTCGCCGCCGCTCCCGTGGGGCTGATTGCCTGTGCGGCGGCCACCTGGGGCTTCTACTGGACGACGCTGGCTCACCGGCTGTGGCCCTCGCTCGGCCTGCTCGCGCTGCTTCTCCTCGCGGCGATGGCGGCGCACCGCATCGGCTTCCTCGGGCCGTCCACCCTCCTGTGGTGCGGCTGTGCTGTCTACGCTCTGCAGCGCATGCCACTGCTGGCCGCGATCCCGGCCACCGGCGCCTCGCTCGCCGGCTTCGCCGTCGTCAATCGGGACCCGTGGCTGACCACCGCGGCGATCATGGCGGGGCTGTGCCTGTCCGGTTACGTCGTGCGCTTGGACGCCGAGGCCAGAGGCAGCGCACAGCGCCTCCTGGTGCAGGAGCGGGCGGCCCGGGCCGCCGAGGCCGAATCGGCGGCCCTCGCCGAGCGGGCACGGATCGCCCGGGAGATCCACGACGTGCTCGCGCACAGCCTCTCCGCGCAGCTCGTCCACCTGGAGGCGGCGCGCCTCCTCATCGAGCGCGGCGCCGACCGGGAGCAGATCCTGGACCGGGTCGTGGCGGCACGGGGCATGGCCCGCGACGGTCTCACCGAGACCCGGCAGGCGCTGTCGGCGCTGCGCGGCGAGATGACACCGCTGGAGGAGTTCCTCGAAGGACTGGTCGCCGCGGAGGACGGCGTCACGCTCGTGGTGGAGGGTGAGCGCCCCAAGCTCCCCGCCGAGTCCTCGCAGGCGGTACGCAGAGTCGCCCAGGAAGCCCTGACGAACGTACGCAAGCACGCTCCTGGGGCCAAGGCGGCGATGCGGCTGACGTACGAGGCGCGCGAAGTAGCCCTGGAAGTCAGGGACTCGGGGGCGAGTCGGCCGAGCGAGGAGCTCACTGTCAGTGGTGCCGGTTACGGTCTGTTGGGGATGAGGGAGCGTGCCGAGCTGCTGGGCGGGACGCTGGAGGCAGGGCCGTACGGGGAGGGTTTCGTGGTCACGTTGAGGGTGCCCCTGTGAGCGGGGCGAATGCGGGGGAGCGCGTGGGCAGGCCGTCGGCCCGCGTGCTGGTGATCGACGATCAGACGGTGGTGCGCGAAGGCATTGTGATGCTCCTCGGGCTGCTGCCCGGGATCGAGGTGGTCGGCTCCGGGGGCGACGGCGAGGAGGCGCTGGCGCTGGTGGCCGAGTTGGCGCCGGACGTCGTCCTGATGGATCTGCGCATGCCCCGCTGCGACGGAGTGGAGGCGACCCGGCGGATCAGGGCCGGATATCCGGGGACCCAGGTCGTCATTCTGACCACCTACGCCGACGACGATTCGCTGTTCCCCGCGCTCACGGCCGGAGCACGGGGATATCTCACCAAGGACGCCGGGGGCGACGAGATCGTCAAGGCCGTCGAGAATGTGCTGTCCGGTGACGCCGGACTCTCCCCGGGAATCCAGCGGAGGCTCCTGGAGAGGCTGGCGCGTCCCGAGCCCGTGGCGGTGCCCGGGCCGACGGAGCCGCCGGACGGGCTCACGGCGCGGGAAGCGGAAGTCATCGGCCTCATCGCCGACGGACTGACGAACCAGGAGATCGCCCGGGCGCTCCATGTCTCCACCGCGACGGTGAAAACGCACATTAATAATTTGTTCGCGAAAACCGGCCTCAAGGACCGTGCGCAGGCGGTGCGTTACGCATATCGGCACGGGCTTGCGAACCCACCGGAAACTAACCGTACTTTGCCATCACCTAATGGGGTGACAGACTTGTGAGCTGAGTCCAGGATCTTCCCGATCTGTCCATCCTTGGCACGCGGCCGCAGTGGGCCGCGGACAAGGAGAGTTCGGTGGAGAAGCAAGACGGGTGCGAGACGGCGCAGCCCCGGGCCGGTGATCGCGGTGGAGTGAGCGATCCCTGGTACGACGCGCTGGCCTCGGGGTGGGGCGATGTGGACGCCACGGGCGCGCCGGCGCCCGCCGTTCCCGCCCAGCCCGTGCCGGGGCAGCGGAGTGCGGCGGGCATCTATCTGGAAGTGCAGCGCAGCGACGCCTTCCAAGAAGTACGCAGGCGCTATCGGAGGTTCGTCGTCCCCGCGTGCGTTGTTTTCTTCATCTGGTACGTGGCGTACGTGGTGGCTGCCACGACCGCGCCGGGCCTGATGGCCCAGCAGGTCACGGGCGCGGTGAACGTCGCGATGGTGGCGGGACTCGGTCAGTTCGCCAGCACGTTCCTGCTGACGTGGCTGTACGTGCGTCACGCGCGGCTGCGCCGTGACCGTCCCGCGCTCGAACTGCGCTGGGACACACAGGAGATGACACGCGGCATCGCGAACTCCGCGAGGAAGAACGGTTCGGCTCACGACGAGGGTGGTCAGTGGTGACCGGGACGCATCAGACCCTGGCATTGGTGCTGTTCAGCGCCTTCGTGGCGGTGACGCTGGGGATCACGACATGGGTGAGTCGCAACCGCCACGGGTCGGCGGAGGAGTTCTACGCCGGCGGCCGGCTCTTCTCTCCCATGGAGAACGGCTTCGCCATTGCCGGTGACTACATGTCGGCGGCGTCGTTCCTCGGCATCTCGGGAGTGATCGCGCTCTTCGGGTACGACGGGCTGCTCTATTCCGTGGGCTTCCTCGTGGCCTGGCTCGTCGTCCTCTTCCTGGTGGCCGAACTGGTCCGCAACTGCGGCCGGTTCACCCTCGCCGACGTGGTCGCGGCGCGGATGCGGGAGCGCCCGGTGCGCATCGCCGCGGGAACTTCCTCGGTCACCGTGTCCGTTCTCTATCTGGTGGCACAGATGGTGGGTGCGGGCAGCCTCGTCGCCCTGTTGCTCGGCGGGGAGAGCGGGGGCGCGCAGGCCTGGACCGTCGTCGGTGTCGGCGCGCTCATGGTGATCTATGTGTCGATGGGAGGGATGCGGGCCACCACCTGGATCCAGATCGTGAAGGCCGTGCTGCTCATGGGCGGCACGATCGCCCTGACGGTGCTCGTCCTGGCGCGATTCCACGGAGACTTCAATCAGCTGCTCCACACCGCCGCGGCACGCAGCGGGCACGGTTCCGACTTCCTCGTGCCCGGTCTGAAGTACGGCGGAAGCTGGACCGCGCGCTTCGACTTCATCAGCCTGGGACTCGCGCTGGTGCTCGGCACGGCCGGTCTTCCGCACATCCTTTCGCGCTTCTACACGGTGCCGACCGCACGGGCCGCACGCCGTTCCGTCGTCTGGTCCATCGGGCTCATCGGCAGCTTCTACCTGATGACGATCGTGCTCGGGTTCGGCGCGGCCGCCATCGTGGGATCGAGCGCGGTCCGGGAGTCGAACCCGGCGGGGAACACGGCGGTTCCGCTGCTCGCCCTCGACCTCGGCGGCGGTGCCAACTCCACGGGTGGCACTGTGCTGTTCGCGGTCGTCGCGGCGGTCGCCTTCGCCACGATCCTCGCCGTCGTCGCCGGGATCACGCTGGCGTCCTCCGCCTCCGTCGCGCACGACCTGTACGCCTCCCTGCGGCGCCGTGACCGGACCGGGAAGCCGGTGGGCAAGCAGCGCAGCGAGGTCGCGGTGGCACGGGTCGCCGCGGCCGGCATCGGTGTGCTCGCCATCGCTCTCGGCCTGCTCGCACGCGATCTGAACGTGGCGTTCCTGGTCGGTCTGGCCTTCGCCGTGGCCGCGTCGGCCAACCTTCCGGTGCTCCTGTACTCGCTGTTCTGGCGGAACTTCACGACCCGCGGCGCGGTGTGGTCGGTGTACGGCGGGCTGGTGCCCGCGCTGCTGCTCGTCGTGCTGTCGCCGGTGGTCTCGGGCAGCCCGACCTCGCTGTTCCCGGGCGTCGACTTCCAGTACTTCCCGCTGGAGAACCCCGGCCTCGTCTCCATCCCGCTGGGCTTCCTCGCGGGCTGGCTGGGCACCGTGACCTCCCACGAGCCGCCGGACGACGCCAAGCACGCCGAGACCGAGGTGCGGGCGCTCACCGGCGCGGGCGCCGTGTGAGCCCACGGCCCCGACGGACCGCGCCAGCCGCAGGTGGACCGTCGGGGCCGTTCTCGGGTGACCGTGGGGGCCGGGTCAGGCTCCGGACACCCGGCGCGGGTTCGCCCAGACGTAGAGATGCTCCGGGCGGCCCGCGTCGCCGTATTTCAGAGTGAGTTTCGCGCTGCCGGTGCGCTCCAGCAGCTTCAGGTAGCGCTGCGCGGTCTGCCGGCTCAAGCCCGTCAGATCGGCGATCTCCTGGGCGGACAGCGCCCGTTCGGCGTCGACCAGCGTCCTGCGGACCAGCTCCGCCGTGCTCGACGAGTGCCCCTTGGGCAGCTCGGGCTGCGCCCCGGTCGCGGAGAGTGCGCCGAAGATCCGGTCCACCTGGGCCTGTTCGGCCTCACCGCCGCCCGCGAAGGTGTGCCGCAGTGCCGCGTACGCCTCCAGCTTGGCGCGCAGACCGGCGAACGCGAACGGCTTGACCAGGTACTGCAGCGCACCCTGACGCATCGCCGCCTGCACCGTGGCCACGTCACGGGCCGCGGTCACCATGATCACATCGGTCTGGTGGCCGCGCCGGCGCATCTCGCGCACCAGATCGAGCCCCGTCCCGTCGGGCAGATAGTGGTCCAGGAGCACCAGATCGGGCCCGGGCCGCTCCTCCACCATCCGGAGCGCGTCGGCCGCGTTGTGCGCCTCGCCCGCGACCCGGAATCCCGCGACCTTCGCCACGTACGCGGCATTGACCCGCGCCACTCGGGTGTCGTCGTCCACGACCAGGACGTCGATCAGTGCGTCGGTCGGTGCGTCGGCCGATACGTGGTTCATCGCGACTCCTCCGTCGCCAGGGCGCCCGCGCCGTCGTGCGCGGCACCGGAGGCTGGTTCGGTGAGGGCGTCGGGCAGCACGATCGTGAACAGGGCTCCGCCGCCGTCGGCCTCCGTGACCGTGGCGCGGCCGCCCTGCCGCTCCGCGAGCCGGCGCACCAGGGCCAGACCGATCCCGCGCTTGCCGTGCACGGGAGGCTTCTTCGTGGACCAGCCCTCGGTGAAGACCAACTCCCGCTTGTCCCGCGGGATTCCGGGCCCGGTGTCCCGCACGCGCACGACCGCCGTCGTCCCTTCCGCCCGCAATTCGACCTCCACGCGCGCGTGCGCAGTGCCCGCGACGGCGTCCAGCGCGTTGTCGACCAGATTGCCCACCGCGGTCACCAGACCGCGCGGATCGATCAGCCGGTCGGGCAGCAGCGTGCGGTCGGACAGCACCAGGGCCACGCCCCGTTCCGCCGCCACGGACGCCTTGCCGACGAGCAGCGCGGCCAGCAGCGGATCATGGATCCTCTCGGTGACCTGCTCCGACGTCGCCCTGTGGTCACCGACCACCTCGCCCACGAACTCCGCGGCGTCCTCGTACATCTCGAGGTCCAGCAGCCCCAGCAGGGTGTGCATCCGGTTGGCGTGCTCGTGGTCCTGGGCGCGCAGGGCGTCGATCAGGCCGCGCGTGGAGTCGAGTTCGCGGCCGAGCTGCTCCAGCTCGGTCCGGTCGCGCAGGGTGGCGACGGCGCCCCCGTCGTGGGTGGGCATCCGGTTGGCGACGAGCACGCGCTGCCCGCGCACGGTCAGCAGATCGGTGCCGGCGACCCGCCCGCCGAGCACGTCGGTCGTCCGCCCGGGGCCGAGCGCGGCCTCCAACGGCTGTCCGATCGACGCCGCGTCGAGGCCGAGCAGTCGCTGCGCCTCGTCGTTCAGCAGCCGGATGCGGCCGCCGCTGTCCAGGGCGACGACGCCCTCCCGGATGCCGTGCAGCATCGCCTCGCGCTCGGCGAGGAGCGCGGCGATGTCCGAGAAGGCCAGGTCGCGCGTCTGCCGCTGCACCCGGCGGGAGATCAGATAGGCGGCCAGCGCCCCGACGGCCAGCGCCCCGCCCGCGTACGCGAACAGGCCGGGGATCGCGTGGACAAGGCGGGCCCGGACGCTGTCGTACTCGATCCCGACCGACACCGCGCCCACGATGGTGCCGTCACGGCCCCTGAGGGGCACTTTGCCGCGCGCGGAGCGGCCCAGGGTCCCGTCGTCGATCTGCATCACGTCGTGGCCCTCCAGCGCCTCGCTGGGGTCCGTCGAGACGACCTTGCCGATCTGTGCGACGTCGGTGTGCGACCAGCGCACACCCTTCTTGTTCATGATCACGACGTACTCGGCGCCGCTGGCCCGCCGGATCCGCTCCGCCGCGGCCTGCACGGGCCCGCCGACCGTGGGCCGGGTGGACCGCAGATCGTCGGCGATCCGCGGCTGGGCCGCCGTGGTCTGCGCGATGGCCAGGGCCCGCCGCATCGCCTGGTCGTCCAACTGGTCGCTCAGGGGCGCCAGGAACAGCCCGGTCGCGAGCACGGCGACACCGGCCGCGATCGCCAGCTGCATGACCAGCACCTGCGCGAACATGCGCCTGGGCAGGCCGAGACGCAGGCGGCGGGCAGGGGGAGTCGTGCTCATGATGACGAACGGTACGGGCCCGTGCGTCCCCGTCGAAGACCTTGTGGCGCGGATCTCGTACGAGGCCGGAACCGCGCCCCGTAGAGGCAGATACTCCCGTCAGCCGAGAGGCGCGGGCATCTCCCGCAGCCCCACGACATCCATGCGGGCCGGTGATCCGAGGGCGGCACCGCAGCTCTCGGGGCGCGGCGGCGCGGACGTCCCCTGAGCCACCGCGACCTGCCACCGGCGCCCGTCGACGTGCGCGAGCGTCACCTCCCAGCACGGGGATTCGCCCTCGACGGCCTGCGTACGTACGACCGTCAGGGCATCGGCGGCGTCCTCGCGGGCGGCCCGGCGCACCGCGAGCTCAGCCGCCTGGCCCGGGCGGTCCCAGGCAGAGCTGCCACGGCACCCATCGGTGACGACGCGGCCCGTACGGACCGCCTCAAGGATCTCCTTCACCTCCGCGGCCGTGGACCGTCCGTAGGCGTAGCCGTACGGCAGCACCAGGAGGGTGGGGGAGAAGCGGTGGCCGCCGAGGTGGGTGACCTCCCACACGCCCTCCTCGCCGGAGAGCGCGAGTTCGGAGGCGAGCGGCCGGCCCAGGACGGCGCAGCAGTGGTCCCGCTTTCCGTTCGTGCAGACGAGCGCGAGCGGAGCGCCCTCGTGAGGTGTGCCGAAGCCGCCGTGAGCGCCCGCCCCCAGAGCGGCGAAATCGAGCGTGAGCAGTTCCTCGGGAGCCGTGATCGTGGCGCTGCGCAGCCAGGCGTCACCGGGAGCGGTATGGGCCACGTACACCTGGCGCCTGGGCTGTCCGTGACGGTCCGCGTGCCGACCCGGCCGGCGCACCAGTGCGACGCGCACGCCGGTGCCTTCGGCGGCCCTCTCCAGGGCGCGGCCCACGGCGGGGTCCAGATGGCTGGAGGTCAGGGCCTTGGCGCCCCAGGGACCCGACTGCTCAATCAGCAGCCAGGTCCGGGCGGTGGCCGCGGTCCCGGCGAGGGGCTCGTCGAGATCCCGCGATGCGGTCGTGCACGTACTCACACAGGGCAGCCTAATCCGCTCCGGCGATCATTCCTGCCCTGGTGGTACCGGCAGTGGCTGCGGCGGACGCGCGCCTACGTAGTGGCCCGAGGGCCGCATCCGCAGGGGCCGTTCCCCGTACTCCTCCAGAGCGTGGGCGATCCAGCCCGCCGTACGCGCGACGGCGAACACCGTCTCGCCCGCCTCGGCCGGCATCCCGAAGGAGGCGGTGAACACGGCGAGCGCGAGGTCCACATTGGCGTGCAGGTCGGTGTGGCGGGCCGTCGTCGCCACCACGTCACGGGCCGCGGCCAGCGCGGGCCGCGCCTCGGGCAACTCCTCCAGCGCCGCGAACAGCGCCTGCGCGCGCGGGTCCTCGCCCTGGTAGAGGCGGTGCCCGAGCCCGGGGACGCGGCGCCCCGCGCGCAGTTCGTCGGAGACGACCGGTCCCGCGCCACCGCGGTCCAGGACGTCCAGGAGCATCCGGTGGGCCAGGCCGCTCGCCGCGCCGTGCAGCGGACCCTCCAGGACGCCCAGACCCGCGGAGACGGCCGCGTACGCGTGCGCGCGGGCCGACGCCGCCACACGGACGGCGAGCGTCGAGGCGGCGAGGTCGTGGTCGGCGAGCAGCGCGAGGGCCATGTCGAGAACGCGCAGGGACGCCTCGTCGGGCATCTTGTGGGACAGCCGGCCCCACAGCCGTCGAGCGATCGGTTCGCCGTCCGCGTACGTGGACCTCACCAGGGGCAGAGCGGTCGCGAGCGTCGGGATGAGGGAGCGCGCGGCGCCGAGGACGGACTCCTCGGACAGGTCGTAGCGCAGCGGGTCGGCGGTGGCGGCGGCGACGGCCGCGACCCGCAACCGGTCCACGGGGCTGGTGAATTCGGGCAGCGCCGCGACCGCGCGCGCGGCCGCCGCGCGTGACTCCTGCGGCGCGGTGAACCGGGCACCGGGGCGCAGGGTCCCGGTCCACAGCCACTCCGCCACTTCCTCGTAGGAGTGGCGCTTCGCCAGCTCCACGGCATCGACCCCCCGGAAGAAGTAACGGTCCGCGTCGATGAGGGTGAGCCGGGTGCGCACCGTCAGCTCGTTCGCCGTCGAACTCGTCGTGCTCTCGCGCTTGTTGCGCCGGGCCAGGGCCTCGACCTCGGTGGCGTCGAAGGTGCTGCCGCGCCTGCCCTCGCCCCGTCGGCTCGTGAGCTGGCCCCGGCTCACGTACGCGTACACGGTCTCGGGCTTCACGCCGAGCAGCTCCGCGGTCTCCCGGGTGCTCAGTCGACGAGCCTGACGGGCGGCGGCCGGTGGCCCCGGTTCTTGATCCCTCATGTGCGTCACCGTATCCGGAGGACGACAGATTGATTGCTTAGGTTGATTCAGTCAATATTGACAGAAGATAAGTCAAGCATGGACAGTCGAATCAAGTAAAGGGAGGAAACATGCTGATCAACGGGACCACGGCCACCTCTGTCGTCGACGTACCGCGCGGGCTCGCCGGTGTCGTCGTCACCGACACCGCGCTCGGGGACGTCAGAGGGCGCGAGGGCTTCTACCACTACCGCCAGTACTCCGCCGTCGAACTCGCGCAGAGCCGCAGCTTCGAGGACGTCTGGCACCTGATGATCCACGGCGAGCTGCCCGACGCCGAGCGGTCGGCCGCCTTCGCCCGTGAGACCGCCGCGCTGCGCACCCTTCCCGACGAGGTGCGCGCGGCGCTGCCCGCCATCGCCCGGGCCGGCGCGCTGTCGGGGCCGCTGGCCGGGCTCCGTACGGCCCTGTCGCTCTTCGGGGCCTCCCGCGGCCTCCGGCCCGTCTACGACATCGACGCCGACCGGCGCCGTGAGGACACCCTCGCCGCGGCCGCCGTGGTCCCCACGATGCTCACCGCTCTGCACCGGCTCGGCGAGGGGCTCGAGCCGGTGGAGCCGCGCGCGGATCTCTCCTACGCGGCCAACTACCTCTACATGCTGACGGGTTCGGAGCCGGACCCCGCGCACGCGCGAGCCGTGGAGAAGTACCTCATCTCCACCATTGACCACGGTTTCAATGCGTCAACATTCACGGCGCGTGTCATCACGTCGACCGGCGCGGATGTCGCAGCCTGTCTGGTCGGCGCGATCGGGGCGCTGTCCGGGCCGCTGCACGGCGGCGCGCCCAGCCGTGCGCTCGACACCCTGGACGCGATCGGCACCCCGGACCGTATCGATCCCTGGATCCGGGAACGGGTGCTGGCCGGTGACCGGATCATGGGCTTCGGGCACCCCGTCTACCGCACGGAGGACCCGCGTTCACGGATGCTGCGCGGGATCGCGGAGGGGTTCGGCGGGCCGCTGGTGGAGTTCGCGGTCGAGGTCGAACGCCATGTCGAGGCGATCCTCGCCGAACTGAAGCCGGGCCGGGAACTGCACACGAACGTGGAGTTCTACGCGGGCGTGGTCATGGAGCTGTGCGGCTTGCCGCGCGCGATGTTCACGCCGACGTTCGCCGCGGCGCGGGTCGTCGGCTGGAGCGCCAACATCCTGGAGCAGGCTCAGGACTCGAAGATCATCAGGCCTGCGGCGCGCTATGTGGGGGTGGAGCCGCCGGTGGCGGTGCCGGTCGTGTGACGACGTACTTGCTGAACCTTGCCCGGTGACGGTCGGCCTTGGGCGATGCTGCCGGGCAAGGTCTCTTTGGTGCACCGCCGCCCGGAGTCAGAGGTTCGGAATGTCCTTCTTCGCCTTGACGAGGGTCTCGCGGCTGACGATGACGATCCGCTCGTAGTCGGCGACCCCGGCATCGGCGGGAAGGTCGCCGCGGAGAGCCGCTGTGGCCTCGGTGCCGATGACGGCGAAGTTCCCGTCGGACAGTTCGAAGATGTCCGGACAGTTCCCGCCTCCCACGCTGCCTCGGGCGTGGGGAGGCACCCCGATCCGGCGGATGATCTGGCTCACTCTTGTTTCCCTTGATTTCTAGGACGGAGCACCGTGGCGTCAAGGCGAGCGTGAGGCTTTGTGAGCGCGCTCGGCAACCGGCGGCAACAGTGGTAGACCTTGGAACCGCCCGAAGCTGGTGGCTTGCAGGTCGGCGCCTTCGGCGCCTGGATAACGCGGAGAGTACCGGATCCGTAATGGGTCAGGGCCCGCCAGAACGAGTCAGTCGGGTGATCACTCGGGTGATTCGCCGCTTTCCGGCGGTGTCCCGACCACCCACCATTCATCGCTGTCGGCGTCCTCCAACTCCTGCAGCAAGTCGTCGATCATGTGCCCGATCTCGGCCTCGTCCGATCCGTGCCGCAGCGTGGCCCGCTGTCCCCGGGTCGCGATCCAGTACTCCCTGACCGTCTGGTTCTGGAGGAGCCCGCGCATGTACCCGAACAGTTCGCTGCGGCTGATGTTGCCGATGCGGTGGTAGAACAGCGCGTTGGTGTACAGGGCGTTGGCGAAGAGGTACTGGCGGAGCTTGTCCGCGGGCGGCGGCGGATCGAAGACATCCAGGACCTGGGCGAGGTCGGGGTCGTCGATCGCCTTCTTCAGCAACTCCCAGTGCAGGCGCTGCTGGTGGGCCAGATTGAGGTGATGCCGTGTCATGTCGCTCTGCCGCAGCCGGTCGGCATGTGCGTGACATGGGCCCGGTCGGTGGCGTCGTGCCAGGAGGGCGGCGCAGGCTCCCGCCGCCACCGCCGTGACGCTCACTTCGGTGGCGCGCTCCCACCAGCGCCTACCGCTTGCGAGTGTGGCCATGTCAACCCCCGATTCAGGCGACCGTCCGCCGGTCGTCGGGTGGTGGTCGACGTAGTGGAGAACCGGCGAGCAGTAGGCGGTGCGCTTGCCCCTCCCAGGATGCCGAGCGGCTCTGATCGGCAGGGAGGCGGAGAGGAGGCGCGCGGAAGGGTACTTGGGCAAACCGGCGCCATGTCCAGACATCTGCCCCGGGAGCGGCGTTAGCAATCGTTCACACCGCCACCTTTCTACGCGCTCGTATCCTTGGAGCGGCATTCATCCTTCGTACGAGACCCGGCCGCCACCGACCCGGTCGCGCCCCGGTGTGAGAGAGGTCGCGCGTTGAGCAAGGCGAACCCGTCGCAGATCCCTGTCGTCGTCCTGGCGGGCTTCCTGGGGTCGGGGAAGACCACGCTGCTGAACCATCTGCTCCACCGCAGCGGAGGGACTCGTATCGGCGCGATCGTCAACGACTTCGGGTCCATCGAGATCGACGCGATGGCCGTCGCCGGGCAGCTCGGCGACTCGACGGTGTCGCTGGGCAACGGATGTCTGTGCTGCGCCGTGGACGCGAGTGAACTTGACGTCTATCTGGACAAGTTGACTCGTCCCGTCAATGACGTGCACGCCATCGACGTCATCGTGATCGAGGCCAGCGGGATCGCGGAACCGCAGGAGCTGGTGCGCATGGTGCTCGCCAGTGAGAATCCGCGGATCGTCTACGGCGGTCTGGTCGAGGTCGTCGACGCCGCCGAGTTCGACGCGACCTGCGAGAAGCACCCCGAGGTGAACCGGCACCTGGGCCTCGCGGATCTCGTCGTCGTGAACAAGGGCGACCGGGTGGACGCCGCCGAGCGGGAGCGGGTGCTCGGTGCTGTGAGGGCGGCGGCGCAGAGCGCGGCCGTGGTCACCGCGTCGTACGGGCGTGTCGACCCGGAGATGCTCTTCGACTGCCGGCCGAGCGAGGAGCGCATCGGACAGCTGTCGTTCGACGATCTGCACCGGCACGGTCACGGCGAGGACGGGTCGCACGAAGGGCATCTGCACGACGCCTACGAGAGCGTCGCCTTCACCTCCGACGTGCCCATGGACCCACGCCGGCTGATGGGCTTCCTGGACAGCCGGCCCGAGGGGCTCTACCGCATCAAGGGGTACGTCGACTTCGGCGCCGCCGATCCGCGCAACAGGTACGCGGTCCACGCCGTCGGCCGGTTCCTGCGCTTCTATCCGGAACCGTGGCCGGGCGGCGGCGCCCCGCCGCTGACCCAGCTCGTCCTCATCGGCGCGGGTGCCGACACGGAGGCGCTGGAGCGCGCACTCGCCGCCTGCACGAGCGACGCCCCGCACACTGCCGACGAGCACAGCATGTGGGGCGTTCTCCGCTACGTACAGGACACGGAAACGGAAACGGAAACGGCTGACCTCTAGACGGGTCCCGCCACCACCGCCACCGTCTTCGCCAGCGAGACGCCCGAGCCGTCGCGGCGCGGATCCATCTCGGGCAACTCGGCCGGAGTCCCGTTCTTCTGCGCCGCGCGCGCGGGCGCCGGTCCCGCCCAGGCCAGGCTCAGGCAGTCCTCGCCCTTCAGGAACCGCTGGCAGCGCACACCGCCCGTGGCGCGGCCCTTGCGCGGGTACTGGTCGAACGGCGTCAGCTTCGCCGTCGTCTGCACCGAGTCGTCGAGCGTGCCGCGCGAACCGGCCACCGTGAACACCACCGCGTCGACCGCGGGATCGACCGCGGTGAACGAGATGACCTTCGCGCCCGTCGCCAGCTTCACACCCGCCATGCCGCCCGCGGGACGGCCCTGCGGCCGCACGATGGACGCCTGGAAGCGCAGCAACTGCGCGTCGTCCGTGACGAAGACCAGATCCTCCTCGCCCGTCCGCAGCTCGATCGCGCCCACGATCCGGTCACCGTCCCTGAGGGAGATGACCTCCAGCTCCTCCTTGTTGGCCGGATAGTCGGGCACCACGCGCTTGACCACGCCCTGCTCGGTGCCGATGGCCAGGCCCGGAGACGACTCGTCGAGCGTCATCAGGCAGATGACCTTCTCGTCGGCCTCCAGGGAGGACAGGAACTCGGAGATCGGCGCGCCACCCGACAGGTTCGGCACGGACGCCGTGTCCGGGAGCTGGGGCAGGTCGATCACGTTCAGCCGCAGCAGGCGGCCCTCGGAGGTGACCACACCGATCTCGCCCCGGGCCGTGGCCGGCACCGCGGAGACGATCAGGTCGTGCTTGACGCGCTTGGCGCCGTCGTCCCCCTGGAACGGCTCGCCGTTCGCCGTACGGGCCAGCAGGCCCGTCGAGGAGAGCAGCACGCGGCACGGGTCGTCGGCCACCTGCAGCGACACCGAGGCGACCGGGGTGCCCGCGGACTCCAGGAGCACCGTGCGCCGGTCGGAGCCGAACTTCTTCGCTACAGCGGCCAGTTCGGTGGAGACCAGCTTGCGCAGCTCCGTGTCCGAGTCGAGGATCCCGGTCAGCTCGTCGATCTCGCCGTTGAGCTTGTCGCGCTCCGCGTCCAGCTCGATGCGGTCGAACTTGGTGAGCCGGCGCAGCGGGGTGTCCAGGATGTACTGCGTCTGGATCTCGCTCAGCGAGAAGCGCTCGATGAGGCGCTGCTTGGCCTCCGCGCTGTTCTCACTGGAGCGGATGATGCGGATGACCTCGTCGATGTCGACCAGGGCGACGAGCAGGCCCTCCACCAGGTGCAGCCGGTCCTGCTTCTTGCTGCGGCGGAACTCGCTGCGGCGGCGCACCACGGTGAACCGGTGGTCCAGATAGACCTCGAGGAGCTCCTTGAGGCCGAGGGTGAGCGGCTGGCCGTCGACCAGTGCCACATTGTTGATGCCGAAGGACTCCTCCATCGGCGTCAGCTTGTAGAGCTGCTCCAGGACGGCCTCCGGCACGAAGCCGTTCTTGATCTCGATGACCAGGCGCAGGCCGTGCTCACGGTCGGTGAGGTCCTTGACGTCGGCGATGCCCTGGAGCTTCTTCGCGCCGACCAGTTCCTTGATCTTCGTGATGACCTTCTCGGGGCCGACCGCGAAGGGCAGCTCCGTGACGACGAGGCCCTTGCGGCGCGCCGTCACGGTCTCCACCGCGACCGTCGCCCGGATCTTGAAGGTGCCGCGCCCGGACTCGTAGGCGTCCTTGATGCCGGACAGGCCGACGATCCGGCCGCCGGTCGGCAGGTCGGGTCCCGGCACGAACTTCATGAGCGTCTCGAGGTCCGCTCCGGGGTGCTTGATCAAGTGCCGCGCGGCGGCGATCACTTCGCCCAGGTTGTGCGGCGGCATGTTCGTGGCCATGCCGACCGCGATGCCCGACGCGCCGTTCACCAGCAGGTTCGGGTAGGCCGCCGGGAGGACCAGGGGCTCCTGCTCCTGCCCGTCGTAGTTCGGCGTGAAGTCGACCGTGTTCTCGTCGATCGAGTCCGTCATCAGGGCCGCGGCGGCGTCCGGGCGGCACTCGGTGTATCGCATGGCGGCAGGGCGGTCGTCATTGCCCAGCGAGCCGAAGTTGCCGTGGCCGTCGACCAGCGGGACGCGCATGGAGAAAGGCTGGGCCAGACGCACCAGCGCGTCGTAGATCGACGCGTCGCCATGGGGGTGCAACTTACCCATGACCTCGCCGACCACGCGGGCGCACTTCACATAGCCGCGCTCGGGGCGCAGCCCCATCTCGTTCATCTGATAGACGATGCGGCGGTGGACGGGCTTCATCCCGTCGCGTGCGTCGGGCAGGGCGCGGGAGTAGATGACCGAGTACGCGTACTCCAGGTAGGAGCCCTGCATTTCGTCGACCACGTCGATGTCGAGGATCCTCTCCTCGAAGGCAGCGTCGTCATCGGGTCGCGGGGTCTTCGTGCTGCGGCGGGCCATCGCTGCTGCGGCTCCTTCACCAACATGAACGGGTACATGAAACGGGGACTGTCGCGGACCATTGTGGACCGCGCCACTGACAACGCTGCTCGCGACCCGTCCGTACCGTGCGGTTCGGGGCTCTCCCGGGGGTCGCGTGCTCGCTCACGGCGTACCCCGGGCGGGAACTTCGCCAGGTGTCAGCACGCTTGCATACAGTGGCAGGACTGGCAGCACTTCTGCACTTTCCGCGATCGAAGGGACGTACATGCCCATGGGTCACACGGCCACCGCCGAGGCCGGTTCCGGCGGCCTGACAGCGACCGAGCACCGGCTGGCCAACGGCCTGCGCGTGGTGCTCTCCGAGGATCACCTGACCCCGGTCGCGGCGGTCTGCCTCTGGTACGACGTCGGCTCGCGCCACGAGGTCAAGGGCCGTACCGGTCTGGCTCACCTTTTCGAGCACCTGATGTTCCAGGGCTCCCAGCAGGTGTCGGGCAACGGCCACTTCGAGCTGGTCCAGGGCGCGGGCGGTTCGCTCAACGGTACGACGAGCTTCGAGCGCACGAATTACTTCGAGACCATGCCCGCCCACCAGCTGGAGCTCGCGCTCTGGCTGGAGGCCGACCGCATGGGCTCGCTCCTGACGGCCCTCGACGAGGAGTCGATGGAGAACCAGCGCGACGTCGTCAAGAACGAGCGCAGGCAGCGCTACGACAACGTCCCGTACGGCACCGCCTTCGAGAAGCTGACCGCCCTCATGTACCCCGAGGGCCACCCGTACCACCACACGCCCATCGGCTCCATGGCCGACCTGGACGCCGCCACCCTGGAGGACGCGCGGAACTTCTTCCGCACGTACTACGCGCCCAACAACGCGGTGCTCTCCGTGGTCGGCGACATCGATCCCGAGCAGACGCTCGCCTGGATCGAGAAGTACTTCGGCTCCATCCCCGCCCACGACGGCAAGCCGGCCCCGCGCGACGGCGCCCTGCCCGACGTCATCGGCGAGCAGCTGCGCGAGGTCGTCGAGGAGGAGGTGCCGGCCCGCGCCCTGATGGCCGCCTACCGGCTCCCCGCGGACGGCACGCGCGCGAGTGACGCCGCAGACCTCGCCCTGACCGTGCTCGGCGGCGGCGAGTCCTCACGGCTGTACAACCGCCTCGTACGACGGGACCGCACCGCGGTCGCCGCCGGCTTCGGGATGCTGCGGCTCGCCGGGGCGCCCTCCCTGGGCTGGCTGGACGTGAAGACGTCCGGTGACGTCGAGGTGCCCGTCATCGAGGCGGCCGTCGACGAGGAGCTGGCCCGGTTCGCCGAGGAGGGCCCGAGCCCCGAGGAAATGGAGCGCGCGCAGGCCCAGTTGGAGCGCGAGTGGCTGGACCGGCTCGGCACCGTGGCGGGCCGCGCCGACGAACTGTGCCGCTTCGCCGTGCTCTTCGGCGACCCACAGCTCGCCCTCACCGCCGTGGGCCGCGTTCTCGACGTGACCGCCGAGGAGGTCCAGGAGATCGCCAAGGCGCGCCTGCGGCCCGACAACCGCGCGGTCCTGGTGTACGAGCCCACGGGCCCCGCCGAGGCCGACGACGAGACCGCAGCGATCGACGAGGAGGCGGGCCAGTGACCGAGCAGCTCGCGAGCATGGACTTCCACCCGCAGCCGCAGCCCGGTGCGGCCAAGCCGTGGGCGTTCCCCGCCCCGCAGCGCGGCGCGCTCGGCAACGGCCTGACCGTCCTGCACTGCCACCGCCCCGGCCAGCAGGTCGTCGCCGTGGAGGTCAATCTGGAGGCGCCCCTGGAGGCCGAGCCCCAGGGCCTCGACGGAGTCGCCACGATCATGGCGCGCGCCTTCAACGAGGGCACGGACAAGCACTCCGCGGAGGAGTTCGCGGCCGAGCTGGAGCGGGCCGGCGCCACCCTGGACGCGCACGCCGACCACCCCGGCGTCCGGGTCTCCCTCGAAGTGCCGGTCTCCCGGCTCCCCAAGGGCCTCGCGCTGTTCGCCGACGCCCTGCGGGCGCCCGCCTTCGCCGACAGCGAGATCGAGCGCCTGGTGGCCAACCGGCTCGACGAGATCCCGCACGAGAGCGCCAGTCCGGCCCGCCGCGCCGCCAAGGAGCTCTCCAAGCAGCTCTTCCCGGCCGACGCCCGCATGTCGCGCCCGCGCCAGGGCACCGAGGAGACCGTCGCCGCCATCGACGCGGCGGCCGTACGCGCCTTCTACGAGAAGCACGTACGCCCGGCCACCGCCACCGCCGTGGTGGTGGGCGACCTCACCGGCGTCGACCTCGACGGCCTGCTCGCCGACACGCTCGGCGCCTGGACCGGGAACACGGCGGAGGCGCGCCCCGTGCCGCCCGTCACGGCCGACGACACCGGCCGTGTCGTCATCGTGGACCGCCCGGGTGCCGTGCAGACGCAGCTGCTGATCGGCCGCATCGGACCCGACAAGCACGACCGGGTGTGGGCCGCGCAGATCCTCGGCACGTACTGCCTGGGCGGCACCCTCACCTCGCGCCTGGACCGGGTCCTGCGCGAGGAGAAGGGCTACACCTACGGAGTGCGGTCCTTCGCGCAGGTGCTGCGCTCCGCGCCGGACGGGACGGGCGCCGCGATGCTCGCCATCAGCGGTTCCGTCGACACCCCGAACACCGGCCCGGCGCTCGACGACCTGTGGAAGGTGCTGCGCACGCTGGCCGCGGAGGGCCTGACGGACGCCGAGCGGGACACGGCCGTGCAGAACCTGGTGGGCGTCGCCCCGCTCAAGTTCGAGACCGCGGCGAACGTCGCGGGCACCCTCGCCGACCAGGTCGAGCAGCACCTGCCCGACGACTTCCAGGCCCGCTTGTACCGGCAGCTCGCCGAGACGGGCACCGTGGAGGCCACGGCGGCGGTCGTGAGCGCCTTCCCGGCGGACCGCCTGGTGACGATCCTCGTGGGTGACGCCGCGAAGATCGAGGAGCCGGTCAGGGCGCTCGGCATCGGCGAGGTGACCGTGGTCACCGGCTGATCGGGACGCCCCGCGCCGCACCGCCCCGGAGCCCCGGTGACCCATGAGGTCGCCGGGGCTCGGTCGTGTCCGTGATGTCCCTCACGTGAGCAAGCGTGATCGCCTCGCTTCGCATATGTCCGAAATGCTGCGGAGGTTGCCTGTCTGCCCTGTGGCATGCGCGACAAAAGCCGGGTTCCGTTTGTTGATTAAAAGATGTCCCGCTTAGCGTCGGTCCGGCTGTCCGCCGCACCAGTGCCGCGCCCGCGTCACCGGACAGCCATCGCCGAGTCCCCCAAGGCGCGAGCCGGGGGAGCCGGGGACCCACCGCAGTCCCTGGGGTGAATCGGGCTCCTTCCGCGAGGGAGTGGCCCGTAGGAGACCTTCCTGCTCCGAACCCGTCAGCTAACCCGGTAGGCGAGAGGGAAGGAAAGGATCAGCCTCTCCATGGCGTTCACCCGTGCCACCGGGAAGCACCGTCGTCCGAGCCGCATCACGCGTACCTCCGTGCAGGTCGCGAGTGTCGCCGCGCTCACCACGACCGGTGTCGTCGGCGGCCTCGCCGTCCCCGCGCTCGCCGCGGACACCGCGTCCCCGCAGCAGAACAACCTGACGCAGGCCATCTCCATCGGCGACTCCCTCGCCGACCAGATCGACGCCCAGGCCACCGCCCAGAAGAAGGCCGCCGACGCGGCCGCCGCGAAGAAGAAGGCGGAGGCCGAGGCCAAGAAGCGGGCCGAGGAGGCCAAGCGCAAGGCCGAGGAGAAGGCCAAGAAGGAGCGCGAGGCCAAGGAGCGCGCCGCCCGTGAGGCCGAGCGCAAGCGCCTCAACTCCTTCGTGGCGCCCATCTCCGGCTCGTACGTCTCCACCGCCTACAAGGCCAGCAGCGGCCTGTGGTCCTCCGGCAGCCACACGGGCATCGACTTCCACGCCGCCAGCGGCACCGCGGTGCACGCCGTGGGCTCCGGCACCGTCGTCGAGGCCGGCTGGGGCGGCGCCTACGGCAACAACATCGTCATCAAGATGAACGACGGTACGTACACCCAGTACGGTCACCTGTCCTCCATCGGCGTCTCCGTCGGCCAGTCGGTCACCCCGGGCCAGCAGATAGCCCTCTCCGGCGCCACCGGCAACGTGACGGGCCCGCACCTCCACTTCGAGGCCCGCACCGGCCCCGACTACGGCTCGGACATCGACCCCGTCGCGTACCTGCGCTCGCACGGCGTGAACGTCTGACGGCACCCGCGCCCGACGTACCTCCGAAAGCCCCGGCTCATCGAGCCGGGGCTTTCGTGTCGCCTGTCCTGAGCAGCGCCCCGGTGTCCAAAAAATATCCCTGGATTCCGGCCTGCCGTCGGAAATTCAAGCGCGGTGGAATAGAGTCATCGGTCAAGCGCGCCGACCGTCGGTCAATCGTGCTTGTACGGGCGTCAATCGACCGCGTTTCGCGGGGATTAAGGCGGAGGTCGGGTCATGCGCATTCCCGCGCACTCGGTATGCACGGCGATCCGCGACGACATCGTCGCGGGTGTCTACGAGCGCGGCGGCAGGCTCACCGAGGAACTGCTCGCGCGGCGCTACGGCGTCTCGCGCGTCCCGGTCCGTGAGGCGCTGCGCACCCTGGAGGCGGAGGGGTTCGTCGTCACCCGGCGGCACGCGGGCGCGTGCGTCGCCGAGCCCACCGAGCAGGAGGCCGCCGACCTCCTGGAGATCCGCATGCTGCTCGAACCGCTGGGCGCCGCCCGCGCGGCCCAGCGCCGCACCGAGGCCCACCTCAAAGTGCTGCGCGGCCTGGTCAGGCTGGGCCAGGAGCGCTCCAGGCGGGGGCAGAACGAGGATCTGCGCTCCCTGGGCGGCTGGTTCCACGAGACGCTCGCCCAGGCCTCCGGCAGCCCCGGTCTGATCACCCTGCTCACCCAGCTGCGGCACAAGATCGCCTGGATGTACGCGGTCGAGACCCCGCCCCGGCCGGCCGAGTCCTGGGCCGAGCACGGGGCCATCGTCGACGCCGTGGCCCGCGGCGACGCCGAGCGGGCCCGCGCTCTGACGGCCCAGCACACCGAGCGCGCGACGGCGGTCCACCGACTGCGCGTCCCGCGAGCGGGTGACCGTGTGAGGACTTCGCAACATCCCGTAAACACGGCGGGGCTCCAGCATTAACAGGGGAGCCGTATACAAAGAAGTGCACTATTCGCGGAATGGGTCGCGGGCTGTTTTCTGATGCCCTTATTCGCCTCGCGTTCGGTGCGGTCAATTTCCCCTGCGCTTTCTGCTGTGTGCCGAATTCGGCGAGCGCGGGAAAGGTGTGCGGTGCCGTCGCGACAAAAAACGACGGAGCCGCGCGCTCCGGAGAGAAACGCGCGGCTCCGTCGAAAGGTGCCGTGGCTCAGACGGTCTCGGGAAGCTCGTCGAGACCCTCGGCGACCAGCTTGGCCAGCCGGTCGAGCGCGGCGTCCGCGCCCTCGGCGTCGGAGGCCAGGACGATCTCCTCGCCGCCCTGGGCGCCCAGGCCCAGCACTGCGAGCATCGAGGCGGCGTTGACGGGGTTGCCGTCGGCCTTGGCGATCGTCACGGGGACGCCGGCCGCCGTGGCCGCGCGGACGAAGATGGAGGCGGGACGGGCGTGGAGGCCCTCGGCCCAGCCGACGTTGACGCGGCGCTCAGCCATGTGATGCTGCCCTTCAGGTGTCTCACAGTTGTCTAGACCATTCTCACACACCGTGACCCGTGCTCGACGCGAACCCACGTCCCGTCGCGCACGGCCCTCCGGCCTCCTTCAGCCTGCCTCCCACGCGCGCGGGCCGCGACCCGTGCGACGACGACACGCACCTCTCCGCAAGCCGGCGGTCGGCCCTACCCTTGCCGCATGGAGACCCCGTCGGACCGGCACGCCTACCCCGCCCACTGGGAGGCCGACGTGGTGCTGCGCGACGGCGGCACCGCCCGGATCAGGCCCATCACCACCGCGGACGCCGAGCGGCTGACCAGCTTCTACGAGCAGGTCTCGGACGAGTCGAAGTACTACCGCTTCTTCGCGCCCTACCCCCGGCTGTCCGCCAAGGACGTGCACCGCTTCACCCATCACGACTACGTGGACCGGGTCGGCCTCGCGGCCACGGTGGGCGGCGAGTTCATCGCGACGGTCCGCTACGACCGGATCAACGCGCAAGGGATGCCCGCCTCCGCCCCGGCCGACGAGGCCGAGGTCGCCTTCCTGGTGCAGGACGCCCACCAGGGGCGTGGAGTCGCCTCCGCTCTCCTGGAGCACATCGCGGCCGTCGCGCGCGAGCGCGGCATCCGCCGGTTCGCCGCCGAGGTGCTGCCCGCCAACACCAAGATGATCAAGGTGTTCCGGGACGCCGGGTACACGCAGAAGCGCAGCTTCGAGGACGGCGTCGTCCGCCTGGAGTTCGACATCGAGCCCACCGAGGCGTCCCTCGCCGTGCAGCACGCGCGTGAGCAGCGCGCCGAGGCCCGCTCCGTGCACCGCCTGCTCGCCCCCGGCTCCGTCGCCGTGATCGGCGTGGGACGCACGGCCGGAGGAGTGGGCCGCAGCGTTCTCGGCAACCTGAAGGACGCCGGGTTCACCGGCCGCCTCTACGCCGTCAACAAGGAGTTCCCCGCCGACCTCACCGATGTGGACGGGGTGCCCGCCCACCGCTCCGTCGTGGACATCGATCCGGCCGAGGCCGTGGACCTGGCCGTCGTCGCCGTGCCCGCGCCGCAGGTCCCCGAGGTCGTCGCCGAGTGCGGCGCGCGCGGGGTGCAGGGCCTGGTCGTCGTGTCCGCCGGATACGCCGAGAGCGGCGCCGAGGGCCGCGAGCGCCAGCGCGAACTCGTCCGCCAGGCACGCACCTACGGGATGCGCATCATCGGGCCGAACGCCTTCGGGATCGTCAACACCTCGCCCGAGGTACGGCTCAATGCCTCGCTCGCCCCCGAGATGCCCCGCGCCGGACGCATCGGCCTGTTCGCCCAGTCCGGCGCCATCGGCATCGCCCTGCTGGCCCGGCTGCACCGCAGGGGCGGCGGCGTCACGGGGGTCACCGGCGTCTCCACGTTCGTCTCGGCGGGCAACCGCGCCGACGTCTCCGGCAACGACGTCCTGCAGTACTGGTACGACGACGCGGACACCGACGTCGCCCTGATGTACCTCGAATCGATCGGCAACCCGCGCAAGTTCACCCGCCTCGCCCGCCGCACGGCGGCCGCCAAGCCGCTGGTGGTCGTCCAGGGCGCCCGACACAGCGGCATTGCGCCGACCGGGCACGCCGTCCGTGCCACGCGCCTGCCCTACGCCACCGTCTCCGCCCTGCTGCGCCAGGCGGGTGTCATCCGCGTCGACACGATCACCGAACTCGTCGACGCCGGACTCCTGCTGGCACGCCAGCCGCTGCCCGCGGGACCGCGCGTCGCCATCCTGGGCAACTCGGAGTCGCTCGGACTGCTCACCTACGACGTCGCGCTCTCAGAGGGACTGCGGCCCAAGACACCGCGCGACCTCACCACCCAGGCCTCCGCGGCGGACTTCCGGGCCGCCCTGGAGGAGGCGCTGGCCGACGACAAGACAGACGCCGTCGTCGTCACCGCGATGCCGGTGGTGGGGGAGGACCCGACCGGGGACGCCGAACTGGCCGCCGCCCTGAGCGCGGCCGCCGCCACCGCCCCCACCAAGACTGTGCTCGTCGTCCACGTCGAGCTCGGCGGCCTCGCCGAAGCGCTCTCCGCCGCGACCAGCACCGGCCCCAACGCCCCGACCCTGCCCACCCCCGCGACCGCCGGGACCCCGGAGGGCGCCCCGCGCCTCATCCCCGCCTACCCCGCGGCCGAGCGCGCCGTCCGCGCCCTCTCCCAAGCCGCGAAGTACGCCCAGTGGCGGCGCGAGGCTGCGGAGCCCGGCAAGGTGCCCGAGTTCGACCGCGTCGACGAGCAGGCCGCCGCGGCCCTCATCACCGGGCTGCTCGCCAAGGAGGACGACCCGCGCGGCACCGACCTCGCCCCCGAGGACGCCCGCGACCTGCTCGCCCTCTACGGGGTCGACGTCCGCCCGACCCTGCCCGCGCCCGACGCCGACCGGGCCGCCGAGGCCGCCCGCACGCTCGGCTACCCGGTGGCCCTGAAGACGACCGCCCCGCATCTGCGGCACCGCGCCGACCTCGGCGGCGTCCGCCTCGACCTCGCCGACGAGGACGATCTGCGCCGCGCCTACGAAGACCTCACCGACCGGCTCGGCAGGCCCGCCGAACTGCGGCCCGTCGTCCAGGCCATGGCACCGCGCGGCGTCGACACCGTCGTCCGCGCCGTCATCGACCCGGCCGCCGGGGCCGTGCTCTCCTTCGGCCTGGCCGGCGCCCCGTCCGAACTGCTCGGCGACACCGCGCACCGCCTGATCCCGGTGACCGACCGCGACGCCCAGGCGGTCGTCCGCTCGATCAAGACGGCCCCGATCCTGTTCGGCTGGCGCGGCGCCGCCCCCGTGGACACGCCCGCCCTGGAGGAACTGCTCCAGCGGGTGTCCCGGCTCGTCGACGACCATCCCGAGGTCGTCGGTGTCAGCCTCGAACCGGTCGTCGTCGCCCAGTCCGGACTGACCGTGCTCGGCGCCTCCGTCCGGCTCGCGCCCCCGCCCGCCCGCGACGACCTGGGCCCGCGCACCCTGCCCAGCGCCTACTGACCCGGCCCGCGCCCTCGGCATTGCAGCGAAATGCCCTCACGGAGAGTTATCCACAGGCGCATCGGCAGCCTCTTCCCGGGCCTTAGGATGGACCCCATGGCCAAGACCAGTACGACGACCCAAGGGCTGCGAGCGGCGATCGAGCGCAGCGGCTACTACCCGGCCCTCGTGGCCGAGGCGGTGGAGGCCGCGGTCGGCGGCGAGCCGATCTCGTCGTACCTCGTCCACCAGGAGACCACGTTCGACGCGAACGAGGTCCGTCGTCATGTCACCGTCCTGGTCCTGACCGACACCCGCTTCATCGTCAGCCACACCGACGAGCAGGCGGCCGACAGCACCTCCCCGACGCCGTACGCGACGACGTCCACCGAGTCGGTCAAGCTCGACCGGATCTCGTCGGTCGTGCTCAGCCGGGTCGTCGCCAATCCGGAGAAGTACGTCCCGGGCACCCTGCCCCGCGAGGTCGTCCTCACCATCGGCTGGGGCGCCGTCTCCCGTCTCGACCTGGAGCCTGCCGCCTGCGGCGACCCCAACTGCGAGGCCGACCACGGCTACACGGGCAGCTCCACCGCGGACGACCTGAGCCTGCGCGTCAGCGAGGCGGGCGACGGCCCGGAGACCGTGCGGCAGGCCCTCGCCTTCGCCCAGTCCCTGTCCGAGGCCACCGCGGACGCGGGACGCTGATGACGCAGGCCGCCTGGGACGACGTAGAGCCGCTGCCCGTCCACACCGCTCCCGTCCCGGCGTACGGCACCGGATCCCTCGCGGACCTGCTGCCCACCCTCGGCGCCCACCTGGGCGTCCCCGACTGCGCCCCGGCCATCACCGAGCTGGCCCCGGTCGACCGGGCCTGTGTCTTCCTGATCGACGGCCTCGGCTGGGAGCAGCTGAAGGCGCACCCCGACGAGGCGCCGTTCCTGCACTCGCTCATAGCGTCCTCGCGCGGCGGCACGGGCCGCCCGATCACCGCCGGCTATCCGGCGACCACCGCGACCTCCCTCGCCTCGGTCGGCACCGGACTGCCGCCCGGCGCCCACGGCCTGCCCGGCTACACCGTGCGCGACCCGGACACCGGCCGGCTGATGAACCAGCTCCGCTGGAAGCCCTGGACGAAGCCGAAGACCTGGCAGCCCTACCCCACGATCTTCCAGCGCGCCCACGAGGCGGGCGTGCACACCGCCCAGGTCTCCGCCCCCGCCTTCGAGTCGACCCCCCTCACGAAGATCGCCCTGAGCGGCGGCACCTTCTACGGCCGGCTCTCCGGTGAGGACCGCATGGACCTGGCCGCCGAGCAACTGGCTGCGGGGGACCGGTCGTTGGTCTACACGTACTACAGCGAGGTGGACGGCAAGGGGCACCGCTTCGGTCTCGACTCCGACCCCTGGCGTGGACAGTTGATGTACGTCGACCGGCTCGCCCAGCGTCTCGCCGAGCAACTGCCGCCGCGCAGCGCCCTGTACGTCACCGCCGACCACGGCATGGTCGACATCGCCTTCGACGAGCAGTCCCGGATCGACTTCGACGAGGACTGGGAGCTGGGCGCGGGCGTCGCCCTGCTCGGCGGCGAGGGCCGCGCCCGTCACGTCTACGCCGTACCCGGTGCCCAGGGTGACGTCCTCGCGGTCTGGCGCGAGGTGCTCGGCGAGCAGTTCTGGATCGCGAGCCGCGACGAGGCCATCGCCGCCGGCTGGTTCGGCCCCCACGTCGACCAGCGGGTCTACGACCGGCTCGGCGACGTGATCGCCGCCGCCCGCGACGACGTGCTCATCATCGCCTCGCAGAGCGAGCCGAAGGAGTCCCTGATGGTGGGCAACCACGGCTCGATGACTCCGGCGGAACAGCTCGTACCGCTCCTCGAAGCACGCTCCTGACCCGCGCCCCCACCGCCCCGCCGCACGATCCGAAAGGTGCTCGACCTGTCATGCCCGAGCTGGTGTTCTTCTCCGGAACGATGGACTGCGGAAAGAGCACCCTGGCTCTGCAGATCGAGCACAACCGCTCCGCCCGTGGCCTCCAGGGCATGATCTTCACCCGGGACGACCGGGCCGGAGAGGGAAAGCTGTCCTCGCGCCTCGGCCTGGTCACCGACGCCGTCGAGGTGGCCGACGACCTGGACGTGTACGCGTACGTCGTCGATCACCTCTCCCAGGGCGGCAAGGTGGACTACGTGATCGCCGACGAGGCGCAGTTCCTCGCTCCCGGCCAGATCGACCAGCTCGCCCGGATCGTCGACGACCTCGAACTCGACGTCTACGCCTTCGGGATCACGACCGACTTCCGCTCCAAGCTCTTCCCCGGCTCCCAGCGGCTGGTCGAACTCGCCGACCGCGTCGAGGTGCTCCAGGTCGAGGCGCTGTGCTGGTGCGGCGCGCGCGCCACCCACAACGCCCGCACCGTCAACGGGGAGATGGTCGTCGAGGGCGCCCAGGTCGTCGTCGGAGACGTCGACCAGGCCGAGGACAGGATCGGCTACGAGGTGCTCTGCCGACGCCACCACCGGCGCCGGATGACGAGCGCGGGCGCACGGGCCGCCGCGCTCTCGCCCGACGTGCTGCCGGTCGCCCCGGCCTGAGGCGCCCCCGCCCCTGGTCCGCGGCGTGAGGCGTCACGCCTCCTGCGACGTCACCAGCGCGAAGCGCGCCCCCTCGGGATCCGCCACCGTGGCCACCCGCCCGTGCGAGCCCTCCCGCGCCGGCCGCACCACGTGCCCGCCCAGATCGGCGACCCGCTCCACGGCCTCGTCGACATCGGTGGCCTCGAAGTACGTCATCCAGTGCGAGCCGCGATCACGGGGCAGGGCGTGCCCCACGCCCTGCACGGACGCCACCGGCCGGTCCGCCAGGCACAGGGACAGATGGTCGAAGTCGGCGGAGACCACGGCCTCTTCGGTGTATCCGAAGACCGCCTGGTAGAACTTGGCGACGCTCGCGGTCTCCCGCGTCACCAGCTCGTTCCAGACCACCGAGCCGGGCACCCCGGTCACCGCCATGCCCAGGTGCGAGGCCGCCTGCCAGAGCCCGAACACCGCGCCCACGGGATCGGAGGCGATCGCCATCCGGCCCGCCTCACCGGCGTCCAGCGGTCCGACGCCCACCGTGCCGCCGCAGTGCCGCACCGACTCCGCCGTCGCGTCCACGTCCTCCGCGGCCAGATACGGCGTCCAGGCGATCGGCAGCTGCCGGTCGGGCGGCAGCTGGCCGATGCCGGCCACCTCCGCTCCGTCGAGCAGGGCCCGCACATAGGGGCCGAGCTGCTGCGGTCCCGGCCTGAACTCCCAGCCGAACAGCGCCCCGTAGAAGTCCTGGGTCGCCGCCATGTCGTGCACCATCAGACTCACCCAGCAAGGGGTGCCGGGCACGCGCCGGGCTGCTGCCTCGGTCATCGTCACTCTCTCCTCGGACTTCTCGGACCAGAACCCTCGGGGCTCCACCACGACGAACCGCGGTATCGCGCCCGTGCTGATGGTGGCACTGAGTGCCGCGCGGCGCTCCCTGACCGCGCCGAAACCTCCGGGCTCCTCGCGGAGGACGCCCGAAACGGTGTGTCGCGCACGTTGCCGCGCCATGACCCGTCCGTGACCGGACGGTCGACGCTGTGTAGTCGATCGAGCACGCTATCCGAACGCGGGCGCTCGGGCCAGAGCATGAGCAAGGATGGGCCACATGAATGCCATCATCACCGCATCCGAACTTGCGAGCGAGTTGGCGGGGGAGCGACCGCCCGTCGTGCTCGACGTCCGCTGGCAGCTCAGCCTCGCGAAGGCCGCCGGAGCCCCGGAATTCGACGGCCGCGCCGCATACGCGGCAGGTCACGTCCCTGGTGCGGTCTTCGTCGACCTGGACCGGGAGCTGGCCGGACAGGCGGGTCCCGAGGCGGGCAGGCATCCCCTGCCGGACCTCGCCGTGTTCGGGGCCGCCATGCGGGCGGCCGGCGTGTCGGCGGACCGCGACGTGATCGTCTACGACGGCGGGCAGGGCTGGGCGGCGGCCCGCGCCTGGTGGCTGCTGCGCTGGACGGGGCATCCGTCCGTGCGGGTGCTCGACGGCGGCCTGGCCGCCTGGGACGGCCCGACGGAGACCGCGAGCCCGTCGCCGAGCCCCGGCACCTTCGACCCTGCACCCGGTGCCACCGGACTCCTCGACGCGGACGCGGCGGCCGCACTGGCCCGCTCCGGACTGCTCCTGGACGCCCGGGCCGCCGAGCGCTACCGGGGCGACGTGGAGCCCATCGACCGGGTCGGCGGCCACATCCCGGGCGCGGTGTCCGCCCCGACGACGGAGAACGTCACGGACGACGGCCGCTTCCGCACCGCCGCCGAACTCGCCGAGCGCTTCAAGTCGCTCGGCGCGACCGGTGATCCGGACCAGGTGGGCGTCTACTGCGGTTCCGGCGTCTCGGGCGCCCATGAGGTCCTGGCGCTCGCGGTCGCCGGGATCGACGCGCAGCTGTACGTCGGTTCGTGGTCGCAGTGGTCGGCGGACACCTCCCGCCCGGTGGCGACGGGCCCCGCCCCGCAGTAGGGCGATGCGCGGAACGTGACCGGGGCCCGGGTGAGTGAACAACCCGGGCCCCGATCACGTACTGCTTGATGCCTCTTGTCGCTAGTCCTGCTTCTTGCGGCGGGTGCCGAAGACAATCTCGTCCCAGCTCGGCACCGCGGCCCGGCGTCCGGGGCGCACCCCGTCGGCCTCGGCCTGCCGGTCGGTGGTGCCGGTGAGGCGGTCCCGGTGGCCCGCGACGGAGCGCGGCATCAGCACGTCCGCGTACGCCGCTCCGGCTCCGGCCGACGCGGCGGGCGCGGGCGGCTCCTCCAGCTCGGCGGCCGCGGGCGGCTCCGGCTCCTCCTGCGGCTCGGGAGCCGCCGACGGACGCTCGGGGACCACGATGTCGCCGCGGTAGCTGGGCACCGCCTCCAGCAGGCTGGTCAGCGAGTCGCGCTCCGAGGAGGAGGCGATCGCCGGCAGGTTCTCCTCGGAGGAGGGCTCCGGCGGCGGGACGGGACGCTCCAGCTGCCGGTCCAGGGCACGGTCGAGCGGCCGGTCCCGGGGCAGCCGTGCGATGCGCGGCACGAACGGGAACGTGGGCTCGGGCGCGCCGATGTCGTCGGACTCGCCGATCAGCGAGCGCGCCTCGTCGTCCACGGCCTGGACGAGCCTGCGGGGCGGGTCGTAGGTCCAGCTCGCCGAGTGCGGTTCGCCCGCGACCCGGTAGACGAGCAGGACTTCCCAGGTGCCGTCGTCGCGGCGCCAGGAGTCCCACTGGACGGTTTCCTTGTCGGCGCCGCGCAGCAGGAGTCGCTCCTGCACCGCCTCGCCGAGCTGAGGGCCGGTGTTCTCGCCGGGACGACGCACGGGAGTCTTCCTGGCCCGCTCGGCCATGAACGCACGCTCCGCGAGCACGGGGCCCTCGAAACGGCGTACGCGGTCGACCGGAATGCCTGCGAGCTGGGCGACCTCCTCGGCGGAGGCTCCTGCTCGTATGCGTGCCTGGATGTCACGCGGGCGGAGGTGGCTCTCCACCTCGATCTCGATCTGGCCGAGACGCGGACGGTCGCCGCGCACGGCGGCCCGGAGGCGCTCGTCGATCGGAAGCGTGTACTCCGTGCTGTCCGCAGCCTTCAGCACCAGCCGTGTGCCGTCGTTAGAGACGGCCACGACACGCAGTTCGGGCATGGGAACCTCCCGGGTGGTGCCTGCCGACGTCACGTGCGTCGCTGCTTCCGCTAGTCGAGTGTGGCCTGCCCGGGTGCAGCCTGCCACAACCTTGCCGAGTTGCCCGGCGTGTCGGGCATGGACCCAAGATCGCCGTTATGGCACGGTTACTTGTTCGCGACGCTGAGTGACCGAGTGCGTCACCCTGTGCAACGAGCCCCCTCCCGGCGGTCCTGGAAGGCCCCGGTACACCCTGGCGGGAGACCGGACCCAGGGCTCGCAACAGTACTCCATTCGGGCCACTCGCGTGGATCGGCACGCCGCTCAACTTCTCACGCTGGTGGGGAGTTGAGTACGGGACCCCTGCCGGGAGCGTCCCGTTCGTGGGGAATGTGCGTGGCGTGGTTCACGAAATCTGCAGAATCGGAACTGCACGCTCCTTGTGTACGTCCCTCTCTCATACGACACAGGAAGTTCGCGTAACCTCGGGAACTTCTGTACGAATCAGTCGTGTATGTCGAGAAGGGCAGGTTAGGTCAGGAGATGGGCGAGAAGCCGGAGAACTCCAAGGACGATCAGGGCGAGCCCAAGGAGAAGAAGCGGCTGGATCTGAGCGTGCCCCAGGTGGCGGGCAGTGCGGTCGCCGCCGTCGTGGCCGCGAAGCTCGCCTCCAGCTTCGGTGTCTACGGGACGATCCTGGGCGCCGGTGTGGTCAGTGCCCTCGCCACCTGCGGCGGCACGGTCTTCCAGCACTTCTTCCGGCGCACGGGCGAGCAGATACGCGACGTCGCCGTGACCGGCAAGCCCAAGGGGCGGCAGGTCCCGGTGACGGCCGAAGGGCGCCCCGTCCCGCGCACGTTCCGCTCGGACGTCTCGATGGACGCCACGAAGGCGATGGTCACGGGCGAGCGCCCGCCCGCGGCCCGGCCCGCCGTGAGCGCGATGCCGACCGCTCCGACCACCACCACATGGGGCAGGACGGACCCGGCGGACACCGCGCACACCGCGGAGTTCGACGAGACCACCATGCTGCCGCAGATGTCCGGCGGCCCCGCGGCGGACCTCGACGGGACGCAACTGCTCGACACCGGCGCGGTGGCCGATCTGCTGGCGGACACCGGCTCCGCCACGGGTGCTGAGGCCGACGAACGTACGCGTGTGCTGGGTGCGGTCCGTGCGGCCGACCCGGACAAGACGCAGCTGATCGCCGCCGAGGGCGTCGACGAGGCCACGCGCCTGCTGCGGGTCACGGGCGACGAACCCGGCCGGCCGCCGGTCCCGGGTGAGGGCGACGAGGAGTTCACCGACGGCACGGTGCACCGCAGCCGTGTCAAGAGCTGGAAGCGGCCGCTGATCGCCGCGGCCGTCGTCTTCGGCGTCACCATGGGCGGCATCACGACGTACGAGCTGGTGAGCGGCCACAGCTTCAGCGGCGGCGGCACCACCATCGGCGACGCCTTCAGGGGACACAACAAGTCGTCCTCCGGCGACAGCGATCCGACGCCCGGCACCTCGCAGGAACCGTCCGGTACCCCCAGCACCGGCACGGACGGCGCCACGGAGAGCGGTGACGGCTCGTCCACGGACGGGAACACGACGCCCACGCCCACGCCGAGCGGAAGCAGCAGCTCCGACACGGGCGGCGACCCGGACGACGGCTCCGACTCCGGCAGCGACACGGGCTCCGGCGACGACGGCGCGTCGGCCACCCCGACGCCCACGCCGACCCCGTCGCAGAGCGCGGGCTCGGAGACCGGTGCCACCAGCGACACCGGCGCGCAGACGCCGGGGGAGTAGCCCGGGTCAGTCGCCGAGGACCCGGCGCAGGTAGGCGTTGCCGAACAGGCGGTCCGGGTCCAGGCGGTCGCGCAGGTCCGTGAACTCGCCGAAGCGCGGGTAGACCCGCGCGAAGTACTCGGCGTCGCGGGTGTGCACCTTGCCCCAGTGCGGGCGGCCCTCGTGCGCGGTGAAGATCCGCTCGGCCGCGGTGAAGTACCGCTGGTACGGGGTGCCCTTGTACATGTGGACGGCGATGTAGGCGCTGTCCCGGCCCGAGGCCGTGGACAGCGCGATGTCGTCCGCCGGGGCGGTACGGACCTCCACGGGGAAGCTGACCCGCAGATCCGAGCCGTCCACCATGGACTTCAGCTCGCGCAGCGTCGCCACGAGGGCCTCGCGCGGAACCGCGTACTCCATCTCCACGAAGCGCACCCGGCGCGGAGATGTGAAGACCTTGTAGGGAATGTCGGTGTACGTCCGGGCGGAGAGCGCCTTGCTGGAGACCTTGGCGATCGCCGGGATCGTGGCGGGCACGGCCCGGCCGATCGAATTGACCACCTGGAAGAGGCCGTTGGAGAGGATCTCGTCCTCCCACAGGCTGCTGACCGCCGAGACCGGCGCCTCGGGGCCCGCACTGCGGTTGTTGCGCTTGGTGTTGCAGTTGCCGGTGTGCGGGAACCAGTAGAACTCGAAGTGCTCGTTCTCCGCGTGCAGCTCGTCGAAGTCCGCGAGCACCTTGTCGAAGCTCATCGGCTCCTCGCGCGCGGTGAGCAGGAAGACCGGCTCCACGGCGAAGGTGATCGCGGTGACGATGCCGAGCGCGCCCAGGCCGATCCGGGCGGCCGCGAAGATCTCCGGATTCTCCTTCTCGGAGCAGGCGATCAGTTCCCCGGCCGCCGTGACCAGCTCAAGTCCCTTGATCTGCGCGGCGATGGAGGCCGAGTCGCGGCCCGTGCCGTGGGTGCCGGTGCTGGTGGCGCCGGAGACGGTCTGCTCCATGATGTCGCCCATGTTCGTGAGCGACAGGCCCTCGCGCGCCAGGGCCAGGTTGAGCCGCTTGAGCGGAGTGCCGGCCTCGACCGTGACAGTGCCGTTGTTACGGTCGATGTTCCGTATGCCCGTCAACAGTTGAGGGCGGATCAAGACACCGTCGGTCGCCGCCGCGGCCGTGAAGGAGTGGCCCGTACCGACGGCCTTCACCTTCAGCCCGTCCTCCGCCGCCGCGCGCACGGCTGCGGTCAGTTCCTCGACCGAGGCGGGCGTCACCTCGCGCACCGGGCGGGAGACGACGTTCCCCGCCCAGTTACGCCACGCTGCGCCGCTCTTGCTGCTGCTGCCCGTCTGCGCCGTGCTCATCGGTTGTTCCTCCCCGCTGCGGAACCGGCTGCTTCAGCCGGCGGTACCCCAGGAACGCGACCAGGACCGCGACGGCGCCGGAGATCCCCGGCACCCCGTACCCGGCCTTCGCGCCGGCGGCGTCGATCACCCAGCCGGACACGGACGAGCCGAGCGCTACACCGGCCGTGAGTCCGGTGCTCACCCAGGTCATGCCCTCGGTCAGCTTCGCGCGCGGTACGTGCTGCTCGACGAGGGCCATCGTCGTGATCATCGTGGGAGCGACGGTGAGGCCCGCTACGAAGAGCGCCACGGCCAGGAGTGACAGGTTCCCGACCAGTTGGAGGGGGATCATACTCACGGCCATCACGCACACACCCACCACCCACCGGCGTGCGGGAGCGCCGCTGAAGTGCAGCAGCCCGAACACCGCTCCGGCGATGCAGGAGCCGGCCGCGTACACCGCGAGCACGAGGCTCGCCATCGACTTGTGCCCCTCGTCCTCCGCGAAGGCCACCGTCACCACGTCGATGGAGCCGAAGATCGCGCCCGTCGCGACGAACGTGGCCACCAGAACCTGCAACCCACGCGCGCGGAGCGCCGATCCGGGCGTCTCGTGGGTGCGCGGATGCGGCGGCGGCTCCGTGGCGCGCTGACCGGTCAGCCAGAAGACACCGGCCGCGAGGAAGCAGCCCGCGAGCAGCGGCCCCGCCTCCGGGAACCACGCCGTGGACAGACCGATCGAGATGATCGGCCCGAAGATGAAGCAGACCTCGTCGATCACGGACTCGAAGGAGTACGCCGTGTGCAGCGAGCGCGGGGTGTCCCGGTACAGCACCGCCCAGCGGGCCCGGATCATCGACCCGACGCTCGGGACGCAGCCGATGAACGCGGCACTCAGGAACAGCGTCCAGTCCGGCGCCTCGTACTTCGCGCACAGCAGCATCCCCGTGACCGCGACGAGCGAGACGAGCGTGGCGGGACGCAGCACGCGCCGCTGGCCGTGCAGGTCGACGAGGCGGGAGATCTGCGGACCGATCACGGCGGCGGACAGCGCCACCGTCGCCGACAGCGCCCCCGCGAGGCCGTAGCGCCCGGTCAGCTGCGAGATCATCGTCACGATCCCGATGCCCATCATCGACAGGGGCATCCGGCCCAGGAACCCGGCGACCGAGAAGCTCTTGGTACCCGGCAGGGCGAAAATGGCGCGGTAGGGGCTGGGCAAAACGACTCCGGTCGGGCGGGCACCCGGGCGCGCCCGAGGGCGGCTCGGCACGGTACGGGGCGTAACTGGTAAGGCGTGAACGCGGCTCAAACAGCTTACGCGTGTCAGAGTTCGACCGGCATGGCAGTTTTCCGCCTGTCAGTGACGGGTGGCAGGATCGAACACATGCCAGAAGCGCACGCTGCCAGCCTCGATGCCCGCCCGTACGACGCCCTGCTCCTGCTCTCCTTCGGAGGCCCGGAGGGACCTGACGACGTCGTCCCGTTCCTGGAGAACGTGACGAGGGGCCGCGGCATCCCCAAGGAACGGCTCAAGGAAGTCGGGCAGCACTATTTCCTGTTCGGCGGGGTCAGCCCGATCAACGACCAGAACAGGGCGCTGCTCGACGCCCTGCGCAAGGACTTCGCCGAGCACGGCCTCGACCTGCCGGTCTACTGGGGCAACAGGAACTGGGCGCCCTATCTGACCGACACCCTGCGCGAGATGGTCACCGACGGCCACCGCCGCATCCTCGTCCTCGCCACCAGCGCGTACGCCTCGTACTCGGGCTGCCGCCAGTACCGGGAGAACCTCGCGGAGTCGCTGGCCGCCCTGGAGGCCGAGGGCCTAGACCTCCCGCGGATCGACAAGCTGCGGCACTACTTCAACCACCCCGGTTTCGTGCGCCCCATGGTCGACGGTGTCCTGAAGTCGCTCGCCGACCTCCCCGACGACGTGCGGGACGGCGCCCACATCGCCTTCTCGACGCACTCCATCCCGACCGCCGCCGCCGACACCTCCGGGCCGGCCGACGACCACGGCGACGGCGGTGCGTACGTGAAGCAGCACTTGGACGTCGCGCGGGTGATCGCCGACGCCGTCCGCGAGGAGACCGGCGTCGACCACCCCTGGCAGCTCGTCTACCAGTCGCGGTCCGGCGCCCCGCACATCCCGTGGCTGGAGCCCGACATCTGCGACCACCTGGAGGAGCGGAAGGAAGCCGGGGCGCCCGCGGTCGTCATGGCCCCCATCGGCTTCGTCTCGGACCACATGGAGGTCCTGTACGACCTCGACACGGAGGCCACGGACAAGGCCGAGGAGATCGGCCTGCCGGTGCGCCGCTCCGCCACCGTGGGCGCCGACCCGCGCTTCGCCACCGCCGTCCGGGAGTTGATCCTGGAGCGCGCCGCGGTCGAGAGCGGCAGGAACGTCACACGCTGCGCACTTGGCGCGCTCGCCCCGAGCCACGACCTCTGTCCGGTGGGCTGCTGCCCGGCCCGCGCCCCCAAGCCCGCGGCCGCGGGCGCCGACAGCCCGTACGCGTAAGGACACCGCTGTGACCGATCTGAAGGCAGAGCTGCTCGACGTCGCCCTGGAGGCGGCCGCCCGCGCGGGCGTCTTCCTGCGCGAAGGCCGCCCGGCCGACCTCGGCGTCGCCGCCACCAAGACCAGCGCCGTCGACGTCGTCACCGAGATGGACATCGCCTCCGAGAAGCTGATCACGGACTTCCTGGCGGAGCGCCGGCCCGACGACGGCGTGCTCGGCGAGGAGGGTGCCTCCTCGGAGGGCACCAGCGGCGTCGAGTGGGTGATCGACCCCATCGACGGCACGGTCAACTACCTGTACGGGCGCCCCGACTGGTCCGTCTCCATCGCCGCCCGCAAGGACGGCGAGACGCTCGTCGGGGTCGTCGCGGCCCCGATGCGCGGGGAGACCTACCGCGCGGTCCTCGGCGGCGGCGCGTTCGTGAACGACGAGCCCGTGCGGGTGCGCACGGCACCGCCCTTCGAGCAGGCCCTGGTCGGTACGGGTTTCGGCTACCTGGCCCAGCGGCGGGCCCATCAGGCCGATGTCGTACGGGAGTTGGTGCCGCGCGTCCGCGACATCCGGCGCGGCGGCTCGGCCGCCATCGACCTGTGCGACGTGGCCCTCGGCCGCCTCGACGCGTACTACGAGCGCGGCCTGAACCCCTGGGACTTCGCGGCCGGCGACCTCATCGCGCGCGAGGCAGGCGCCCGCACCGGCGGCCGCCCCGGAGAAGCCCTGTCGAGCGAGCTGACGATCGCCGCCCCGCCCGGCCTCTTCGAGGCCCTCCAGGACCGGTTGGAAGAGCTCGGCGCCTGGCACGACTGAGCCCGCACCGCGCACGGAAAGGGCCCCGGCGCCTGCCTGGATCGAACCAGGCGCCGGGGCCCTTCCCTGTGTGCGGTGCGGGTGCGCTGCGTGCGTGTGCGGTACGTGTACGTGCGTGTGCGGTGCGTCAGACGGACGAGGCGTGGATCTCCACGCCGTGCTCGGCGGCGAGGCGGTGAAGATCGTCCAGCTCGCCCTGCTCGACCTCCGCGAGGAAGTCGTCGCCGGTCTCGCGCGCCCGCGTCAGGTCGGTCTCGGCCGCCTTTATGCGCTGCAGAAGGCCTGCGGTGAATGCGTCCATGGTTGCGCCCCCTCGTCCTGGGTCGTGGGTCGGTGGCACGGGGGTGTGCCCTCTGGAAGGGGCGATCACGTATCGGGCCGCCCTGCGGGAAGCGGACTCGACAGCGGCTCGTGGCATGCCACATACAAAGCGTGATCGCGGATGTAGTGCCGTCCTCCCCGCGTGTCCTTCCGCAGAAACCTCAACCCGTCGAGAAAATCCCGCATTCCCCGGACTCCAGACCGTCTTACAGCCGGTTTATGGCCGAAAGGGGCAGGATGGTGACACACAACCCCGTGACCGGACCTGTCCACACGCGCCCGAGCGCTGTCCGTGGGCGACCGAAGGCTTTAGTGGAAGGACAAGCGACGTGCGCGTACTCGTCGTCGAGGACGAGCAGCTGCTCGCCGATGCGGTGGCCACCGGACTGCGCCGGGAGGCCATGGCCGTCGACGTCGTGTACGACGGCGCGGCCGCCCTGGAGCGCATCGGCGTCAACGACTACGACGTGGTCGTCCTCGACCGCGACCTCCCGCTCGTGCACGGCGACGACGTCGCCCGGAAGATCGTCGAGCTGGGCATGTCCACCCGCATCCTGATGCTGACCGCCTCCGGCGACGTCAGCGACCGCGTGGAGGGCCTGGAGCTCGGCGCGGACGACTATCTCCCCAAACCCTTCGCGTTCAGCGAGCTGACCGCCCGTGTCCGGGCCCTCGGACGCCGTACGAGCGTGCCGCTGCCGCCCGTCCTGGAGCGCGCCGGCATCAAGCTGGATCCCAACCGCCGCGAGGTGTTCCGCGACGGCAAGGAGATCCAGCTGGCGCCCAAGGAGTTCGCCGTCCTGGAGGTGCTGCTGCGCAGCGAGGGAGCCGTGGTCTCGGCCGAACAGCTCCTGGAGAAGGCCTGGGACGAGAACACGGACCCGTTCACCAACGTCGTGCGGGTCACCGTCATGACCCTGCGCCGCAAGCTCGGCGAACCCGCCGTGATCGTCACCGTGCCGGGCTCGGGATACCGGATCTGATCGCTCGATGGCCACCTCACCCGCCCCACCCAAGCCCACGGCGCCGCCCAAGCCGACCTGGCTGCCGGGACCCAAGGACGAACCGCCCTTCCCCTGGCTGCGCCCCACGATCCGGATAAGGCTCACGCTCCTGTACGGGGGCATGTTCCTGATCGCGGGCATCCTGCTGCTGTCGATCATCTATCTGCTGGCGGCGCAGGCCCTGAACGTGGGCAGTGAACTGCCGTTCAAGATCGTCAACAACGGCAGCACCGTCAACATCGTCAGCAACGTGTGCAGCTTCCCGTCCAACCCGTCGGACTCCCAGCTGAACGACGCGCTGAACGCCTGCGTCAACCAGCAGCGCCAGCACGCGCTCGACGTCCTCCTCAGCCGCTCGCTCATGGCGCTGCTCGGCCTCGCGATCATCGCGTTCGCCTTCGGCTACGCCATGGCCGGCCGCGTGCTGTCCCCGCTCGGCCGCATCACGCGCACCGCGCGCCGGGTGGCCGGTACGGACCTCACGCGCCGGATCGAGCTGGACGGCCCGGACGACGAGCTCAAGGAGCTGGCCGACACCTTCGACGAGATGCTCGACCGCCTGGAGCGGGCGTTCACCGCCCAGCAGCGCTTCGTCGGCAACGCCTCGCACGAGCTGCGCACCCCGCTCGCGATCAACCGCACCCTCCTGGAGGTCCACCTCTCCGACCCGGGCGCCCCCGTCGAGCTCCAGCAGCTCGGCAAGACCCTCCTGGCCACCAACGAGCGCAGTGAACAGCTCGTGGAGGGCCTGCTGCTGCTCGCCCGCAGCGACAACCAGATCGTGGAGCGCAAGCCCGTGAACCTGGCGGAGGTTGCCTCCCAGGCGCTCGATCAGGCCAGGTCCGAGGCGGACGAGAAGGGCGTGGAGATCCGCGGCGAGCGCAAGGAGGCGGTCGTCCAGGGCAACGGCGTACTCCTGGAGCGCATCGCGCTCAACCTCGTGCAGAACGCGATCCGGTACAACATCCCGGAGGGCGGCTGGGTCGAGGTCGACACCGAGGCTCAGCACGGCCAGGCGGTGCTCCTCGTGGCCAACACCGGCCCGGTGGTCCCCGCGTACGAGATCGACAACCTCTTCGAGCCGTTCCGGCGGCTGCGCACCGAGCGGACCGGCAGCGACAAGGGCGTGGGCCTCGGCCTGTCCATCGCCCGCTCCGTGGCGCGCGCCCACGGCGGCAGGATCGCGGCGGAGCCCCGTGAGGGGGGTGGCCTCGTGATGCGCGTCACCCTGCCGTTGTAGGACAGCGGCCGACGCCACGGCATCGGTTTGCATCGGTTCGAGATGCACAGCGCGTGCGGATCTGACATGCTTCCGCCGACGCGCTGACGGAGTTCGCTTTTAGCGGAATTTTCGGGACCTGTTCCCGGAGAGACTGTGTGTGATCGATCACATGGGCGAATTTCCGGCCATCTACGGTCCGTGATCGCTCAAGGTGGCAGAAAGCCTGGAAAATCCGGGTTTTCGGGCAGCTTGATCACGGGAAGTACACGGGATGGCGCCTGTGCAGTGCGGCAGGAGGACCGTGTACGGTCCCGTTCGCCACCCAAGCTGATCACTCTCGGGGGATCCGGTTGGGTGTCGATTGAGTAACAGACCTTGATGTGAGGCAAAATCTCCGCCTCAGGTCGGGCACAAGTCCGGCCTCTCATGCGTTACGTGCGCTGAGACACCGCAGACACCCAGAGGGGGAGAGGCGACATGGCAACGGACTACGACACTCCACGTAAGACCGATGACGACCTCAACGAGGACAGCATCGAAGAACTGAAGTCCCGGCGGAACGACAAGTCCGCGTCGAATGTCGACGTGGACGAGTTCGAGGCGGCCGAGGGCCTGGAACTCCCGGGCGCCGACCTCTCGAACGAGGAGCTGGCCGTCCGCGTCCTGCCCAAGCAGCAGGACGAGTTCACCTGCATGAGCTGCTTCCTGGTGCACCACCGGAGCCAGCTCGCGCGGGAGAAGAACGGGCAGCCGATCTGCCGCGACTGCGACTGAGGCAGGGTCGGGCATGACTGGCTCGACCCCGCCCTGGAAGCGCCGCACCTGGAGCAAGCGCAGGGATGCGGCTCAAGGCCCGTCAGAGGCCGTGCGTGACGACGAGCGAGGCTCTTTCCCCGGCGCCGCCGGTGAAGACGCCTCGCTCGAATCGCAGGACGGTCACGAGACGACGGGCGACCCCGCGGCAGCAGTCCCGGCGAGAGCCGTGGACGACGCCGTGGAGCTCTACGACACGGACCCGGCCGCCGAGACACACGCCGCGCGCGTGGCCAGAGGCCGGGCGGCCGCCGTCAGGGACGGCGTCCGCCGGAGCGGCGACCTCGCGAGAGCGGGCATGGCGAAAGGCGGCAGCGCCGCGAGAACGGGGATGGCCAAGGGCGGCGCCGCCGCCAAGGCCGGCATCGGCTATCTCGCCGACCAGATCATCAAGAACGCGCCGCGCGTGCCCGTACGGGACCTGGCGACCCTCCGCAAGCAGTTCCCGGGCCTGGAGCCCGAGCGGCTGGCGGACAAACTGATCACCGGCGCGGCGAACGCGACATCCACGGTGGGCGCCGGAGTCGGCGCCGCGGCGATGCTCCCCGTACCGCCCGCGATGCCCACCGAGCTGGCCGCGGAGATCACGGGCGTGGCCGCGATCGAGCTCAAGCTCATCGCCGAACTGCACGAGGTCTACGGACTGCGCCCGCCCGGCGGCCTGAAGGACCGCAGCGCGGCCTACCTGCACTCATGGTCGGACGAGCGCGGGATCGACGTCAAGAAGCCGATGACAGTCAACGCGGCGCTCGGCGGTCAGATGAAGCGCGAACTGCGGCAGCAGATCATGAAGCGGATGGTGCGGAACCTGCCGAGCCTGACGCCGTTCATGGTCGGCGCGGCGGTCGGCGCGGTCATGAACCGGCGGGACACCAAGAAGCTCGCCGAGCGGATCCGCAAGGACCTGCGGGCCGCCCAGGTGCCGTGGGACGAACTGGGCGATCTGCCGCCCCTGGAAGCCCCCGAGGACCCCCTGGAGCTAAGCGGCTGACCCGCCGCCCAGAGCCTTTGCCAAAACTTCAGGTTCCCGGGTCGACAGGTAGAGGTACGGGGTGGGGTCCTGCGGGTCGATGACCTCGGCCCGCACCGCCGTCGGCACATAGCTGCGCAGGAGCATGAAGGCGCGCGGGTCCGCCTTGTGCATGCGCCAGGCGCGCGCCTCCTCGGCGTCGAGCACCTCCACGGCGCCCAGCGCGGACAGCGGGATCTTCGCGTCGCCCGCGATCAGCGAGTCGCCCACGACACGGATCCGGATCGACCCGTACGAGCTGGTGATGACGGCCGCGGCGAGCAGGAAGACGACGAAGCCGCCGAGCAGCGGGAGCGTGCCGAAGGGCAGCGCGATGATGCCGCCCGCGACACCGACGAGAAAGGTGATGACCCACCACGAACGGGGCGCGGTGAGTCGTTCTTCGTACGGCGTCGTCGAGAGCTCCATGCGGACTAGCTTGGCACGATGCGTGCGGGCACAGGACTCGCGGGTAAGGTCTGCGCCTGTGAGTGGTACTTCAGCAGCTCTGACGCCCCCGGCCGACGCGATAGCGCCGGTGCGGCACCCCGACGCGCCCGCCCCCGGCGAACTCCTCGGCCCGCACTACGGACACTGTTTCGGCTGCGGCGGCGAGCAGCCGCACGGGCTGCATCTGGCGGCGCGGGCCGGCGACGGCGTCACCGTCACCGCCGAGTTCACCGTACGCCCCGAGCACCAGGGCGCCCCGGGCCTCGCGCACGGCGGCCTGCTGGCCACCGCGCTCGACGAGACGCTGGGCTCGCTGAACTGGCTGACGCAGGCCATCGCCGTCACGGGACGCCTCGAGACGGACTACGTGCGGCCCGTGCCGGTGGGCACCGTGCTGCACCTGTCCGCCGAGATCACCGCGGTGGCCGGGCGCAAGATCTACTCGACCGCGACCGGCCGGATCGGCGGCCCCGACGGGCCCGTCGCCGTCCGTGCCGACGCCCTCTTCATCGAGGTGAAGGTCGACCACTTCATCGACAACGGCCGCCAGGAGGAGATCCGGGCGGCCATGAGCGACCCGGACCAGGTCCGGCGCGCCCGTGCCTTCGAGGTGAACCCTTGACCCAGCAGTTCCTTGACGTGCTCATCCGGCGCGTCGACCCCGATGTACCGCTGCCTGCGTACGCGCAGCCGGGCGACGCCGGCGCCGATCTGCGGACCACGGAGGCGTACGAACTCGCTCCCGGCGAGCGGACCGTGCTGCCCACCGGGGTGTCTGTCGCCCTGCCCGAGGGGTACGCGGCCTTCGTGCACCCGCGATCCGGGCTTGCCGCGCGCTGCGGTGTCGCTCTGGTGAATGCCCCGGGGACGGTGGATGCCGGGTACCGTGGAGAGATCAAGGTGATCGTGGTGAATCTCGACCCGCGCGAGAGCGTGCGGTTCGAGCGCTTCGACCGGATTGCCCAACTGGTCGTCCAGCAGGTCGAGAAGGTCCGCTTCCACGAGGTCGCGGAGCTTCCCGGATCGGCGCGGGCCGAGGGGGGCTTCGGGTCCACCGGCGGGCATGCCTCTGTGGGTGTCTCCGCCGGGACCGTCGAGGACACAGACGGTCAAAAGGGTGGGAATCGATACGCTTCGGTCGTATCCGACCGGGAAGGACAGTGACGTGTTCGGACGTCGCAAGAAGAACAGCTCCGCTGAGGACGCAGTGGACGCGGCGGGCGAGGCCGAGCAGGTCGTCGACGACAGCGCCGACGGTGCCGATGAGGCCGCAGCCGGGTCGCAGCGGGTGCGACTCGAGCCCGAGCCGCGTCCCGACGGTCCCTGGGACGGCTCCGAGGTCCGTGAGCCCGGCGAGGGCCGGGTCGACCTCGGCGGGCTCTTCGTCCCCGGTGTCGAGGGCATGGAGCTGCGGGTGGAGGTCGCGGGTGACGCGATCGTCGCCGCGACCGTCGTCCTGAGGGACAGCGCGATCCAGCTGCAGGCCTTCGCCGCCCCCAAGAAGGAGGGCATCTGGGGCGAGGTCCGCGAGGAGATCGCCACGGGCATCACCCAGCAGGGTGGTGTGATCGACGAGATCGAGGGCTCGCTCGGCTGGGAGCTGCGCGCCCAGGTGCCGGTGCAGCTGCCCGACGGCACGGGCGGCTTCCAGGTCGTCCGGTTCATCGGTGTGGACGGTCCGCGCTGGTTCCTGCGCGGAGTGATCTCGGGCCAGGGCGCGGTGCAGCCGCAGGCCGCCGGTCTCCTGGAGCAGATCTTCCGGGACACGGTCGTGGTGCGCGGCGAGGGTCCGATGGCCCCGCGCGACCCGATCGTCCTCAAGCTCCCCGACGACGCGCAGATGGTCGCCGAGGGCGCCGCTCAGGACGCTCAGGAGGCCTCGCGCTTCTCCGGCGGCATGGGCCAGCTGGCCCGCGGCCCGGAGATCACCGAGGTGCGCTGACACCGCAGGTTCGTCGTACGTGGCCGGGGGCCGCGCATCCGCGAGGGTGCGCGGCCCCCGGCTTTTCGCTGCCCGGCTATCAACTGCCGTTCTTTCTTCAGTACTTGACGGAAGGCTGGTCCGTACCTAGGGTCACCGGCCAACGCCAGAGTTCACATTGGCGCCCCACGTTCATATACGAGAACGGATGGCCCCCACCATGCAGGCTCGTCACAGACGCTCGCGCACCGCCCTGCTCGCCACCCTGACGACCACCGTCACCGCCCTCGTCGCCGGTGTCCTCGCCTGGCCCGGCGCCGACCGTGCCGACGCGGCGCCGAGCACCTTCGCCCACCCCGGCGTCACCGTCTCCAAGGGGCAGCTGGACTTCGCCAAGGCCAAGGTCGACGCCGGGGCGCAGCCCTGGAAGAGCGCCTACGACCAGATGATGGCCAGCAAGTACGCGGACCTGAACCGCACCCCCAAGCCCCGCGCCACCGTCGAGTGCGGCTCGTACTCCAACCCCAACTACGGCTGCACCGACGAGCGCGAGGACGCGATAGCCGCGTACACCGACGCCCTCGCCTGGTACTTCACCCGTGACGAGCGCTACGCGAAGAAGTCCATCGCGCTCATGGACGCCTGGTCCGGCACGATCAAGGAGCACACCAACAGCAACGCGCCCCTCCAGACCGGCTGGGCCGGCTCCTCCTGGCCCAAGGCCGCCGAGATCATCAAGTACACCTACAGCGGCGGCTGGGCCAACGAGGCCCGCTTCAAGACGATGCTGCGCGACGTCTACCTGCCCAAGGTCATAGGCGGCTCCAACTCCAACGGCAACTGGGAGCTGTCGATGATGGAGGCCGCCGTCGGGATCTCCGTCTTCCTGGAGGACAAGACCTCGTACGACAAGGCCATGGCGAAGTTCCGCACGCGCACGGCCGCGTACGTCTATCTGGCCTCGGACGGCGACCTGCCCAAGACCGTGCCCAGTCAGAACCTCGACACCAAGGCGAAGATCGTCAGCTACTGGCAGGGGCAGTCGACGTTCACGACGGGCCTGACGCAGGAGACCTGCCGCGACTTCACGCACACCGGGTACGGCATCTCGGCCATCTCGCACATCGCCGAGACCAGCCGCATCCAGGGCCAGGACCTGTACGGCACGGACGTCGGCGAGCGGCTGCGGCAGGCGCTCGGCTTCCAGGCCAGGTACGAGCTCGGCGAGGCGCCGCCCGCCTCGCTGTGCGGCGGCAGCGTCAACCGCGGCCTCGGACCGGTCACGGAGGTCGGGTACAACGCGCTGCACACCCGCCTCGGCACCGCGATGACCAACACCCAGAAGCTCACCGAGCAGCAGCGGCCCGCCGGGTCCAACAACCTGTTCGTCGCCTGGGAGACCCTGACGCACGCCGAGAACCCGAGTTAGCCGTACGCGGGCGGGCGGCTCCGGCGCATCAGGGTTGCGTCAAAGCCGCCCGCCCACCAGACATCCATCCCTTTTGTCCGACTTGCTGGCCGTAAGGTCGACGCTGCGTGGAGCGGCGACTGAAAGACAATGGGGCCATGGGACGCGGCAAGCTACGGATCTATCTCGGATCGGCACCGGGCGTCGGCAAGACGTACGCGATGCTCTCCGAGGCGCACCGCCGCGTCGAGCGCGGTACGGACTGCGTGGTCGCGTTCGTCGAGCACCACGGGCGGACCCGCACCGAGGTGATGCTGCACGGCCTGGAGCAGGTCGCGCGGGCGGAGATCGGGTACCGCGGGTCGGTCTTCCACGAGATGGACGTGGACGCCGTCCTGCACCGGGCGCCCGCCGTCGCCCTCGTCGACGAACTGGCCCACACGAACGTCCCGGGCTCCCGCAACGCCAAGCGGTGGCAGGACGTCGAGGAACTGCTCGCCGCCGGCATCGACGTCGTCTCGACGGTCAACATCCAGCACCTGGAGTCGCTGGGCGACGTCGTCGAGTCGATCACCGGGGTCCGGCAGCGCGAGACCGTCCCGGACGAGGTGGTCCGGCGCGCCGACCAGATCGAGCTGGTCGACATGTCGCCCCAGTCGCTGCGCCGCCGGATGGCGCACGGCAACATCTACAAGCCGGACAAGGTCGACGCGGCCCTCTCCAACTACTTCCGCCCCGGCAACCTCACGGCCCTGCGCGAGCTGGCCCTGCTCTGGGTCGCCGACCGGGCCGACGAGTACCTCCAGCAGTACCGGGGCGAGCACAACATCCGCTCCACCTGGCAGGCCCGCGAGCGCATCGTCGTCGGCCTCACGGGCGGTCCCGAGGGCCGTACGCTGATCAGGCGGGCGGCGCGGCTCGCGGAGAAGGGCGCCGGGGGCGAGGTCCTGGCCGTGTACATCGCCCGCAGCGACGGGCTCACGGCCGCGTCCCCCAAGGAGCTGGCGCTCCAGCGCACCCTGGTCGAGGACCTCGGCGGAACGTTCCACCATGTGATCGGCGACGACATCCCCGCCGCCCTCCTGGAGTTCGCGCGCGGGATCAACGCCACGCAGATCGTGCTCGGCTCCTCCCGCCGCAAGACCTGGCAGTACATGTTCGGGCCCGGCGTCGGCGCCACCGTCGCCCGCGAGTCGGGCCCCGACCTCGACGTGCACATCGTCACGCACGAGGAGGTCGCCAAGGGGCGCGGCCTGCCCGTCGCGCGCGGCGCCCGGCTCGGCCGCTCCCGCGTCGTGTGGGGCTGGCTCATCGGCGTCGGCGGACCCGCGCTGCTCGCACTGATCCTCACCAACGTGGATGCCGACCTCGGCCTCGCCAACGACATGCTGCTGTTCCTGTCGCTGATCGTGGCGGCGGCGCTGGTCGGCGGGCTGCTCCCGGCGCTCGCCTCGGCGGCGTTCGGCTCGCTCCTGCTGAACTACTACTTCACCCCGCCGCTGCACCTGTGGACCGTCGCGGACCCGAAGAACATCGTGGCCATCGCCATCTTCGTCGGGGTCGCGGTGTCGGTGGCGTCCGTGGTGGACCTGGCGGCCCGGCGCACCCACCAGGCGGCCAGGCTGCGCGCCGAGTCCGAGATCCTGTCGTTCCTCGCGGGCAGCGTGCTGCGCGGCGAGACCAGTCTGGAAGCCCTCCTGGAACGCGTACGGGAGACCTTCGCGATGGACTCCGTCGCCCTCCTGGAACGGGCCGGCGACACCGAGCCCTGGACCTGCGCGGGCAGCGTCGGGCCACGGCCGCTCGGGCGCCCCGAGGACGCCGACGTGGACATGCCGGTGGGCGACCGCACGGCGCTCGTCCTGTCCGGCCGCGTGCTGCCCGCCGAGGACCGGCGCGTCCTCGCCGCCTTCGCCGCGCAGGCCGCCGTCGTCCTCGACCGCCAGCGGCTGCGCTCCGAGGCCGACCAGGCCCGCTCGCTCGCCGAGGGCAACCGCATCCGTACGGCCCTCCTGGCGGCCGTCTCGCATGATCTGCGCACCCCGCTGGCCGGGATCAAGGCATCCGTGTCGTCCCTGCGCTCCGAGGACGTCGAATGGTCGGACGAGGACCAGGCGGAACTGCTCGCCGGGATCGAGGAGGGCGCCGACCGCCTCGATCACCTGGTCGGGAACCTGCTGGACATGTCCCGCCTCCAGACCGGCACGGTCACCCCGCTGATCAGGGAGACCGACCTCGACGAAGTGGTCCCGCTCGCCCTGGTCGGCGTACCGGACCCCGACCTGAGCGTCGATCTCGACGTCCCCGAGACCCTGCCCATGGTCAGCGTCGACAAGGGCCTCCTGGAGCGGGCGGTGGCCAACATCGTCGAGAACGCCGTCAAGTACAGCCCGCCCGACGAGCCGGTCCTCGTCGCCGCCAGCGCGCTGGGGGACCGGGTGGAGCTGCGGGTCGTCGACCGCGGCCCCGGCGTCCCGGACGAGGCGAAGGACCGCATCTTCGCCCCGTTCCAGCGCTACGGCGACGCTCCCCGGGGCGCCGGTGTGGGTCTCGGGCTCGCGGTCGCGCGGGGCTTCGCCGAGGCCATGGGCGGCACGCTCACCGCCGAGGACACCCCGGGCGGCGGCCTCACCATGGTCCTCACCCTGCGCGCGGCGCACACGGACCGGGCGCCGTACACCGCACTTGATCAACCCTTGATCCGTACGACAGCTCAGAGAGGCAGGTCCGCATGACCCGGGTGCTCGTGGTCGACGACGAACCGCAGATCGTCCGCGCCCTCGTCATCAACCTGAAGGCGCGCAAGTACGAGGTGGACGCCGCCGCGGACGGCGCGCAGGCGCTGCAGCTCGCCGCCGCACGCCACCCGGACGTCATCGTGCTCGACCTCGGCCTGCCCGACATGGACGGTGTCGAGGTGATCAGGGGCCTGCGCGGCTGGACCCGGGTGCCGATCCTGGTGCTGTCCGCCCGGCACTCGTCGGACGAGAAGGTCGAGGCGCTCGACGCGGGCGCCGACGACTACGTCACCAAGCCCTTCGGCATGGACGAACTCCTCGCCCGCCTGCGGGCGGCCGTGCGGCGGGCCGAGCCGACCGGCGGCGGTGAGGACGAGGGCATCGTCGAGACGTCCGACTTCACCGTCGACATGGCCGCCAAGAAGGTCAACCGGGCCGGCCGAGACGTACGCCTCACCCCGACGGAATGGCACCTCCTGGAGGTGCTGGTGCGCAACACGGGACGACTGGTGAGCCAGAAGCAACTGCTTCAGGAAGTGTGGGGGCCGTCCTACGGTACGGAGACGAACTATCTCCGTGTGTACATGGCGCAGCTGCGCCGGAAGCTGGAGACCGATCCCTCCCATCCGCGGCACTTCATTACGGAGCCGGGAATGGGGTACAGGTTCGAGAAGTAGCCCCTGCGTCCGTGCCGGTGGGCCCGGGTACGCTTCAAGTATGAGTGCTGTTGCGGGCCGTTTCCGGCGCATGCTCGACCGACTCTCCACCTCGCAGGAGGACCTGGAGTCGGAGGAGCTGCGCGAGGACTCGGAGACCACTGGCTGTACACGGATCGGTGACTGCCACGACCGACAGATCGTGACGGTTACTGGTACGTTGCGCACGGTGACCCTGCGGCCACGCGCCGGAGTCCCCGCCCTGGAAGCGGAGTTGTTCGACGGTTCGGCCGCGCTCGACGTGGTCTGGCTCGGCCGGCGCTCGATCGTGGGCATCGAGCCGGGCCGCAAGCTGATCGCTTCGGGCCGTGTCTCGATGAGCCGGGGCCGTAGGGTGCTCTTCAACCCCAAATACGAACTCAGACCGCTCGGACGGGAGTAGCCGGTGACGTCCCTCGACGACAAGCCGACCGATCGCGAAGCCGGTGCCGACGCCGACGCGACCACGGACAGGGCGGTGACCGAGGCCGCTCTCTTCGATGCCTTCGGCGGAGTCCGGGGCATGGTGGAGACCGTGGTGCCCGGCCTCCTCTTCGTGACCATCTTCACGATCAACAAGGACCTGCACGTGTCGGCCATCGCGGCCCTCGCGGTGTCCCTGGTGCTCGTCGTCGTGCGCCTGGTCATGAAGGGCACGGTCAAGCACGCCTTCAGCGGAGTCTTCGGCGTCGCGTTCGGTGTCGTCTTCGCGATGATGACCGGCAACGCCAAGGACTTCTATCTGCCGGGCATGCTCTACACGTTGGGGCTCGCGCTCGCGTACATCGTGACCACGCTCTGCGGTGTTCCCCTCATCGGGCTGATCCTCGGCCCGGTGTTCAAGGAGAACCTGTCCTGGCGGACGCGCAACCCCGGCCGCAAGAAGGCCTACGCGAAGGCGAGTTGGGCCTGGGGACTCATCCTGCTCGCGAAGTGCGCGATCCTCTTCCCGATGTACTTCTGGGCCGACACGGACTCGGACAACACGCAGTTCGGCTGGGTGCTCATCGCGCTGAAGATCCCGCCGTTCCTGCTGGCCGTGTGGCTGACCTGGGTCTTCCTCGCCAAGGCTCCGCCGCCCATCGACGTGTTCGCGGAGATGGAGGCCGAGGAGGCTGCCGCCAAGGAGCGGGAGGCCGCCGGTGAGGCCGCGTCGTCCTCCGGGGGGCCTGCGCGGCATCGCCGCGAGAGCTGAGGCCGGTTTCGCGGGTGCGGGTCCGCTGTGGTTGCTCGCGCCCACGCGGCGGAGCCGCATATCGGATACAGCCCCGCGCCCCTAGAGGCACATAGGCGGCCCCGGCGAGCATCGCTCGCCGGGGCCGCCTATTTGCCTCTTACGCGCCTTCGCGGCGGACCGACAGGAGGTCCTCCAGCTGCTCCTCGCGGGCCTGGGCGGCCACGAACAGCAGCTCGTCGCCCGCCTCCAGGGAGTCCTCCTGGCTGGGGGCCAGGACGCGGGTGCCGCGGATGATCGTCACCAGGGACGTGTCCTCCGGCCACTGGACGTCGCCCACGCGCGTGCCGGCGAGCGCCGACTCGGGCGGGAGCGTCAGCTCCACCAGGTTCGCGTCGCCGTGGCTGAAGCGCAGCAGACGCACCAGGTCGCCCACGCTGACGGCCTCTTCGACCAGGGCGGACATGAGGCGCGGGGTGGAGACGGCGACGTCGACGCCCCACGACTCGTTGAACAGCCATTCGTTCTTGGGGTTGTTGACCCGGGCGACGACGCGCGGGACCCCGTACTCGGTCTTCGCGAGCAGCGAGACGACCAGGTTGACCTTGTCGTCCCCGGTGGCCGCGATGACCACGTTGCAGCGCTGGAGCGCCGCCTCGTCCAGGGACGTGATCTCGCAGGCGTCGGCGAGCAGCCACTCCGCCTGCGGGACGCGCTCGACCGAGATGGCGGTCGGCGCCTTGTCGACGAGCAGGACCTCGTGCCCGTTCTCGAGCAGCTCGCCCGCGATCGAGCGGCCGACGGCTCCGGCTCCGGCAATGGCGACCCTCATCAGTGACCGCCCTCCCCTTCAGGGCCTTCGGCGAACGCCGCCTCGACCTTCTCGACGTCGTCCGTGCGCATCATCACGTGGACGAGGTCGCCCTCCTGCAGCACCGTCTGCGACGTCGGCAGGATCGCCTCGCCCAGCCGGGTCAGGAACGCGACGCGCACGCCCGTCTCCTCCTGGAGGCGGCTGATCCGCTGGCCGACCCAGGACTCCGAGGCGTGCACCTCGGCGAGCTGGACTCCGCCGGTGGGATCGCGCCACAGCGGCTCCGCGCCGGACGGCAGCAGGCGGCGCAGCATCTGGTCGGCGGTCCAGCGGACCGTGGCGACCGTCGGAATGCCCAGGCGCTGGTAGACCTCGGCGCGGCGGGGGTCGTAGATCCTCGCCGCCACGTTCTCGATCCCGAACATCTCGCGGGCCACGCGGGCGGCGATGATGTTCGAGTTGTCACCGCTGGAGACGGCGGCGAAGGCGCCGGCCTCCTCGATGCCCGCCTCGCGCAGGGTGTCCTGGTCGAAACCGACACCGGTGACACGGCGGCCGCCGAACCCGGAGCCCAGACGGCGGAAGGCCGTCGGGTCCTGGTCGACCACGGCGACCGTGTGGCCCTGCTGTTCCAGGGTCTGGGCAAGCTGGGACCCTACCCGGCCACAGCCCATGATCACGATATGCACGGCCCTACCCCGCACTCCTCATAGGCCTACTGACCTGCGTAAACGTCCTGCTCATGTCTCTCTCTCGCGGCTCGGTCCAGCCGGTGTGGCTCGATCTCGGGCACGGTGCGGGCTTGTGTTGCGGCTCGCGCTCGGGACCACCGTATCGGCAATGGGCGCGAACTCGACCTTCGCGTGGGGGCGCCGGATCGTCGGGGACTTGGGGGAGCGCTGTGGACGAATAGGGGTGGCGGGTGGGCGGCCCCCCGTTCGAACGCTTACGATCCTCTGCGTGTCCAAACTGACCGACGTGCCCAAACGGATCTTGATCGGGCGCGCACTGCGCAGTGATCGGCTCGGAGAAACGCTCCTGCCGAAGCGCATCGCACTCCCCGTTTTCGCCTCCGACCCGCTCTCCTCCGTCGCGTACGCGCCCGGCGAGGTGCTGCTGGTCCTGTCCATCGCGGGCGTGTCGGCGTACCACTTCAGCCCCTGGATCGCCGTCGCGGTCGTCGTGCTGATGTTCACGGTCGTCGCCTCGTACCGGCAGAACGTGCACGCCTACCCGAGCGGTGGCGGCGACTACGAGGTGGCCAACACCAACCTCGGCCCGAAGGCCGGGCTCACCGTCGCCAGCGCCCTGCTCGTCGACTACGTCCTGACCGTCGCCGTCTCCATCGCCTCCGGCATCGAGAACCTCGGCTCCGCGGTCCCCTTCGTGGTCGAGCACAAGGTGCTCTGCGCCTGCGCCGTCATCATCCTGCTGACGCTGATGAACCTGCGCGGGGTGAAGGAGTCCGGAAAGCTCTTCGCCATCCCGACGTACGTCTTCGTCGCCGGCGTCTTCATCATGATCGTCTGGGGCGCCTTCCGCGGGATCGTCCTCGGCGACACCATGAAGGCCCCCACCTCGGACTTCCACATCAAGGCCGAGCACCAGGGCCTCGCCGGGTTCGCGCTGGTGTTCCTCCTGCTGCGCGCCTTCTCCTCCGGCTGCGCGGCGCTGACCGGCGTCGAGGCGATCTCCAACGGCGTACCGGCCTTCCGCAAGCCGAAGTCGAAGAACGCGGCGTCCACGCTCGCGCTCATGGGCGCGCTCGCCGTCACCATGTTCTGCGGCATCATCGCCCTGGCCATGGCCACCAACGTCCGGATGGCCGAGCACCCGGCGAGCGACCTGATCCACAACGGCGTCGCGGTCGGCAGCGGCTACGTCCAGAACCCGGTGATCTCCCAGGTCGCCGAGGCCGTCTTCGGCAAGGGCAGCTTCCTCTTCATCATCCTCGCGGCGGCGACGGCCCTGGTCCTCTTCCTGGCCGCCAACACCGCGTACAACGGCTTCCCGCTGCTCGGCTCGATCCTCGCCCAGGACCGCTACCTGCCGCGCCAGCTGCACACCCGCGGCGACCGCCTCGCCTTCTCGAACGGCATCGTGCTGCTCGCGGGCGCGGCGATGCTCCTGGTCGTCATCTACGGCGCCGACTCCACCCGGCTGATCCAGCTCTACATCGTCGGCGTCTTCGTGTCGTTCACCCTGAGCCAGACCGGCATGGTCCGGCACTGGAACCGGCACCTGCGCACCGAGCGCGACGCCGACAAGCGGCGCCACATGATCCGCTCCCGCGCGATCAACGCCTTCGGCGCCTTCTTCACCGGCCTGGTCCTCGTGGTCGTCCTCGTCACGAAGTTCACCCACGGCGCCTGGGTCGCGCTGCTCGGCATGTGCATCTTCTACGCGACGATGACCGCGATCCGGAAGCACTACGACCGGGTCGCCGAGGAGATCGCCGCGCCGGAGACGCCCTCCGACGACAGCGTCCGCCCGTCCCGCGTCCACTCGATCGTCCTCGTCTCGAAGATCCACCGGCCGACGCTGCGGGCCCTGGCCTACGCCAAGCTGATGCGCACGGACACCCTGGAAGCGCTGAGCGTCAACGTCGACCCGGCCGAGACGAAGGCGCTGCGCGAGGAGTGGGAGCGGCGCGGCATCGAGATCCCGCTCAAGGTCCTCGACTCCCCGTACCGCGAGATCACCCGGCCGATCATCGAGTACGTGAAGAGCCTGCGCCGCGAGTCCCCGCGCGACGCGGTCAGCGTGATCATCCCCGAGTACGTGGTCGGCCACTGGTACGAGCACCTGCTGCACAACCAGAGCGCGCTGCGCCTGAAGGGCCGCCTGCTCTTCACGCCGGGAATCATGGTGACGTCCGTCCCGTACCAGCTGGAGTCCTCCGAGGCCGCCAAGAAGCGGGCCCGCAGGCGCTCCGAGTGGAACGCGCCGGGTGCGGTGCGCCGCGGCCCGGTCGAGAAGCGCCCGAAGGAGCCGAGCGGCAAGCAGTAGCCTCGCGGGTCGGCTCGTGGTGAGCGGCCGGGTGACAGCCACGTAGACTGGTGGGCTGTTGTCCGGCCGCTTCTCCGTTTGTGGCCCCCCCTGACGTACTGGAGCTCCCGCCATGCAGGCAGAACCGACGAAGTCCCTGGTGGGGGAGGAGTACGAGGTCGAGGTCGGCCCCGTCGCGCACGGTGGCCACTGCATCGCGCGCACGGCCGAGGGCCAGGTTCTGTTCGTCCGGCACACGCTGCCCGGCGAGCGGGTCGTGGCGAAGGTGACCGACGGCGAGGAGGGCGACCGCTTCCTGCGCGCGGACGCCGTTCGGATCCTCGACGCGTCCAAGGACCGCGTCGAGGCCCCCTGCCCCTACGCGGGCCCCGGCCGCTGCGGCGGCTGCGACTGGCAGCACGCCAAGCCCGGCGCCCAGCGCCGGCTGAAGGGCGAGGTCATCGCCGAGCAGCTGCAGCGCCTGGCCGGGCTCACGCCCGAGGAGGCCGGCTGGGACGGCACCGTCATGCCGGCCGAGGGCGACAAGCTCCCGGCGGGCGAGGTCCCGCAGTGGCGTACGCGCGTCCAGTACGCGATCGACGCGGACGGCAACGCGGGGCTGCGCCGCCACCGCTCGCACGAGGTCGAGCCGGTCGAGCACTGCATGATCGCCGCAGAGGGCGTCTCCGAGCTGGGCATCGAGAAGCGGGACTGGGCCGGTATGGAGTCGGTCGAGGCGATCGCGGCGACCGGTTCCCAGGACCGCATGGTGATCCTGGAGCCGAAGCCCGGCGCCCGGCTGCCCCTCGTCGAGCTGGACAAGCCGGTCTCCGTGATGCGCGTCGAGGAGAAGGACGGCGGGGTGCACCGCGTGCACGGCCGCGCCTTCGTGCGCGAGCGCGCCGACGACCGCACGTACCGCGTCGGCAGCGGCGGCTTCTGGCAGGTCCACCCCAAGGCGGCGGACACCCTGATGAAGGCCGTCATGCAGGGCCTGCTCCCGCGCAAGGGCGACATGGCCCTCGACCTGTACTGCGGCGTCGGCCTCTTCGCGGGCGCGCTCGCGGACCGGATCGGCGACAAGGGCGCGGTGCTCGGCATCGAGTCCGGCAAGCGCGCGGTGGAGGACGCCCGCCACAACCTCTCCGGCTTCGACCGGGTCCGCATCGAACAGGGCAAGGTCGAGGCCGTCCTCCCGCGCACCGGCATCACCGAGGTGGACCTCATCGTCCTGGACCCGCCCCGCGCGGGCGCCGGCAAGAAGACGGTCGCCCACCTCTCGACCCTGGGCGCCCGCCGCATCGCGTACGTGGCCTGCGACCCGGCGGCGCTGGCGCGGGACCTGGGGTACTTCCGGGAGGGCGGGTACCGGGTGCGGATGCTTCGGGCGTTCGATCTGTTTCCGATGACGCATCATGTGGAGTGTGTGGCCATTCTTGAGCCCGCCTCGAAGAGCGTCTGACCTGCTGGTTCTTCTGGGTTTCTGGGTTTCGGGCGGGTCCGGCCGACCTGTTTCCATGAGTGCACGACGTCGAGTGCGCCGTATGCCGGTCGAACGGCTCTGAGCTGCGGTTTCAGCCAGTGGTGGGGGGCGAGCGTTGTGCCACGATCTCCGCGGGGGCGGTGTGTGGCAGTCTCGACGCTCATATGACGCTCGTCCTGATGGCATGTCAGGTGCCCGTGAGCGTGTGGTCAAGCCCATTCCGCTCGCGGGTGCGGTGTACCGCCTGGCGCGACGAAGGGATGATGTCGCGCCGGGGGCGTGGCGGCGGTTTACGAGCATCATCAGCCGCGTCGAGGAGGCCCAGGCAGGCCGACCGGGCCTCGATCCAGACTGTCGCGATCCGGTTTATCCGCCGCTTCGTCCCCGTGTCCTGGCCCGGGCGACCGGAACGTACGTCCTCACCTGCGACGCCCGGCGGGCGATGACCATGCTGCTGGTCGCCTGCCCGCGCGCGGGCTGGCTTCGCCACCCGACCGCGATTAGCGCGGCCATCGGCAACGGCGCCCGCCACGGCGCCCTGATCAATAGCGACACTCACCCGCAGGGCACCGGCCAGGTCACCGCCGTCGTCGCTGCAAGACCGGCACCCTCAACATCGACCGCCCGCTGGCTACCAGCGTCGTCGCGCTCCACGAGAACGACACCCCCGCCTAGTCCTCAGCCTCGCCCCGCATACGGCGAATTGCACACCCGCCACCCGCTGGCCGAGGCGACGTCGTGTTCGGCATGGGCATGCGCGCCGAACTCGACGGCACCCCCTCCTGGTCGGTAGACCCCTGCTACTCCGGCACGGACTCGACCTCGCCCCGTAACCACCCAACAGAGGTCCGTCCCGGTGAACAGCCGCAGACACAGATCCTTGGCGTCGGCCCTATGCGAAGCGGTGGTCCCACTGACTGCGGCTGCGGCCTGCGTGCCCGTCGCCGAGTGCCCAGCCAGTTTGGCGGGTGTGTCAGCGGCGATCCAGGAGACCGCCCGGGCCGAACAGGCTGGGACGGCCTTCCTCCGCGGGGTCTCGCATCCGCTTCAGGAGGGACCGCAGTGTCGGCAGCCAGGGGTCCACCGAGTGGACGCGCGACTGCAGACGTCGCTCGACGGCCGGCTTCAGCGCCAGCAAAAGCCGGCCCATCTCCTCGTGGTCCAGTGCACTGCGGTAGGCCAGCGCCAGGGCTCCGAGAGACGCCTCCGCGCTGAGACTCCAGTACGTCTCGTTGCCCGACGGATCCTCCAGACGGCCCGTGCGGGCACACGTGATCAGTGCCATGGTCGTGAGCTCGGCCTCACACCAGGTGCGGGACGACCGTTGGAACGCGGGAAGCGCCTCGTCCAGGGCAGCCTCCGTCCAGGAGGACTCCGGAAGCCAAGCGGCCGCCCAGCTCACCTCTGCTCCATAGGCGCCATTGACAGGGAGGCTCGGTGCGACCTGCGGGAGCAGTTGCTCCTGCCCCACCTCGTGAAGGGCCTGCGAAGCCCAACCGATGGCTTTCCAATGGGTGTCGGGGGAGACGACGAGGTGTCGCCGCATGAACGACTCCAGCAGGCGGCTTGTCGCCGCCCCGAACTGCTCGACTTCCCCACGACTCAGGGCATGCAGCCGACGCAGGAGTTGGGAGGCGCCCCTCAGTCCCAGCCTGCGAGCCAGGACGTCGGGACCCTCGGTGGTGATCCTTTCGACAAGGGTGTGGGCCAGTTCCCGTTGACCCGTCAGCGTAAGGATGTGCAGGAGGTCGGGTACTTCCCCCACATCGGCCGCGCTCCCGAGGCCGATCCGGCTCAGGAGCTTGCCATGGTCGACGCTGGCCGCGATCTCGTGACCCCACTGCTCGTCCCAGATGTAGGTCAGCTTCAGCAGCTCTCGGATCGCACGGGGGCTGGCAAGATGAGAGACGATCTTCAGCCACTTCTCGTACACCAGCGCCTTCATCCAGGCGAGATTCCCTTGCCCCGGGAGCACGCCGAGTCCCGCTAGCTGTCTGCCGAGTCTGCCTTGGTTGCTGGGGTCCTGCTCGTACTGGAACTCCTCTGTAAAACTCACCCACGCGTGATGGGCGTTGCGCAGGACGTCGAGCAGTCGGCGTCCCTGCCCCGGCTGGATCAGATCGACCGCGCGCAGGAGATTGGCCAACTGGTCTGGTGTCGACACGGACCGCATCACGGAATCCTGCAGATAGCTGGACTGCTCGTCCTCCGCCGTCCGGTCGAGCTCGTGAACGACGCTGGTCGCCAGTGCGGGATCGAGCTTCCGCAGGTTGTCGAGCGCCTGAACGAGGGCCGCCGTGGTCGGGGTCTTGCGGATCTCGCTGGCCCAGTCCCAGGACGGCACGGACTCCTTGAACCGCGATAGCAACAGGGCCTGCGCGTTCTCCTCCCCGCTCATGCGCAGAGTCGTCGCGGTCGCCCGGAGGCGCTGTGCCACCGAATCCGGGCTGGCTGGGACGAGGGAAGCGAGCAGCCGATCCATGTCGAACCTGGCTCGGTACCGCTGGGGAATGTCTGGGTGGACCGCCCGGGCCAGTTGGTGCAGCGAGGCGAAGGTCTCCGCCTTGAGCCCTGGCTCGGTCATCCGCTTCGCCAGCGGAACGGGATCGATCGCTTGAGAGAGTTTGATGAGCAGCTCTTCGCCGAAGTAGTTGTCTCCGACGAGCAGGAGCCCCAGCGGGGCTGCCCACGGCCGGTGCAACCGGTACGAGGATCCGATCGATTCGACGATCAGCTGGAACGAACTGTGCTCGACGTGGCGCCGGTAGTCGGCCTCCGCCTCCCAGAGACCGCGGAGGAAGTAGTACAGGACGGATGGCCGCCGTTCGTGGCGCAAAAGCGCGAGTGCGAACTGCTCGCCCAGATATGCCGCCAGTGCGCCGGCGAAAGTGTCAGCAGTATGGCAATACAGCTCATCGACCCGGTGGGTGGTGGACAGGAGCCGGCCCGCACCCTTGCCGTCCTCCAGTTTCAGGACCCGGTTCGCGAGCGCCCGCGCCAAGAGGATGTCGGCCTCAATGACGCCGTCGGCTTCTCGATACAGCAGGTACCGGACGGTCACGCTGTGGATGTTCGAAAGTACGGAGATGAGTTGAGCGGCCTCTGACGGCGCCGCCTCACGCAGCAGAGCGCGGAACTGCTCCGTGGCATGGACCTTGTTGAGCAGTTTGGTGCAGAAGCCCCGATGGTTCCGGGCCAGGTCACCCAGGGCCAGACTCACCTCGGAAGCGGTCGCCCGCCCGAGTGCCGCCCGTACCTGGAGTTCATGCGAGCCGATGAGCTGATCCCAGTCGATTTCCTTACCGTTGAAGTGAAGCTGCAAGGAGAGCCAGCCGACCACCACACCGAACCTGGCGTTGCTCGGCGGCCGGTGGTCTAGCACGTCCTGGATCTCCTGGCATCCCTCCAGCGGACGCCGATGCTGCTGCGCATTCCGGTTCGGGGACCTTCGATGGCAGCGGTTCAGCAGGACGTCGAGTTTCCGCACGTGGATGAGATCCTCCGCCACCAGGGGACGGATGTCCCTCACAAGGGCATCGGTCGACCTGATGAGCAGCGCCGGAGAGTTCTCGTGGTAGAGCCGGAACACCTTACGGGCCAGGTGGTACCGGTCCTCGACCGAGGCTGGCCTGTTCAGCACGGCTTCGAGACCTTCCCCCGGCTTCGCCAACCAATTCATCAAGGCATCGAACTCGTCGGTTTTCTGAATATGGCGCTGGTACCGGGAGATAAGCCTCAGGACGGATGACATAGTGCGGGCGGTCAGGCCCCCGGCGTTGGGCACCCGCGCCATGACGCCCGGGAGCCTGGCCGGCACCCAGTTCGGCTCGAGGTAGCGGTCACAGGTCGTCAGGACGACACACACCGCTGCCACCTCACCGGTGTTCGTCCACTCCGCGACAGCGTCACGCACGCTGGACCTGGACAGAAGCTCCGCCAGGAGCATGGAGTCGTATGCGTGGCAGACCCGCAGCAGGCTGATCAGCTGGCGGGGTCGGTCGTCACCGAACAGCCTCAGCAGGTAGGCCTCCAAAGGACCCGACATTCTCTGCAGGTTGACACCCGCAGCAGTGCCCTCGCCGTTGTCCGGCCCCGGCGTCAGTTCCTTGAGTACTTTCCGAGCGTAGTGACGGCTGGGAATCCTGACCGAGCCCATGGTGCGGCGGGCGCCGAAGCGGTCGAGCACGACAAGGGCTCGCGCCGACACGTATTCCTCGGGCACCCCGTCGCCCAGCTGAGAGACGGCGGCGACCAGTCGTAGCTCGTCCGCTTCCTCCGGGTCGACCGCAGAGAGCGCGTCGCTTGGTTCTGCCCGGGTTGTGCCCGCCCGAGTCCCACGTGGTCCGTCCGCTGGCTTGGCCGACTCCTCCCGCAGGGAGCGGCTGAGCACCCACAGGTCTCCCCTGGCTGCCTCCAGCAGCAGCGGTAGGGCGTCCACCGCCCCGCCGTAGACGTGGGGGTGGTCCTCAACCATCTGTGCTGCGAGCGCCGCCACCTCGGGCTGGCCGACCACCGCTGTCATCGGTGACACGTTGCTGGAGTCCCACTCCACTCCGGAGCCTTCGGAGAAGCGTGTGAGGGCGAGCACACCGATGCCCACGTCTCCCACCAACGAGGAGACCACGCGACCGACGTTGCCCCGCTCCAGGGGGTGCAGGTCCTCGATCACTACAAGGGTCTTGACCCCGGGGGCGATACCGGTGAGATGCATCGCGGAGCGGACAATCGCAGACAGGTCCCCGGGCAGGGGCAGTTGTTTGTCGGCCGGTGTCAGGGCAAGGATCCGCCACCGTTGTCCTTCGAGCCTGGTGACCAACTGGCGGGCGATCACGCTCTTGCCGCTGTTCATTGGCCCGCCGAGAACCATCCCCAGCTTCGGCTGGAGAATGAGCTGCCCGTGTAGTGAGGCCACCTGGGGGGCCTCCACGAGTGGTGGCTCATCAGGGTCTTCCTGCCATGCCGACGTGCCCTGAAATGCGCGGGAGCCGGGTGTTGCGTAGACGATGCTCCAGCGCTGTGCCTGGAGGTTCTCGGTATGCCACCGGTCCTGGACGTCGTCCCACTTGGAGCCCCACAGAAGCTCGGCCGCCCCGTTCAGGGACCGGTCCGCGGACGTTCGCGGCGCACCGCGTCCTTCCAGGATCCACCCTCCGGCACTGGAGCTGAGGATCGCCAGCCCCGAGGCACGGACCGTCTCCCAGAGGAGCAGATCGTCCGGGGCCGTCCACTGGCCTTCGGGTGTGATGCCGGCCATGACGAACACGTTCTTGCGTGCGGGAGAAGGGAGCCCAGTTTCCTGTGCGAGGTAGGTGAGGGCGACGGCCGCGGCGCTGACGCCGTCCTGTGCCGCAGAGGGAGAGTGGACCTCGGGTGACGTGAAAGAGACGGCGATACGCGGCGGCTGGGCTCGTCCCCGAGTCCTGGCGAGGCGGCAGGCCTGGACCAGCGCCAGCTCTGCTTCGGCCTTGAATCCGTCACCGATCGGCGACCAGGGTGGGCTCACAACCGTGGCCTGTTTGGCATCCGGCATGAGATCAGTCGACGCGGGGGAGTGCGCGGAGAACTCCAATGTCAGGGTTGCGATCGTGGACCAACCCCCCGCCGGCCGCAGCAACGTGTGCACGGCCTCGGGACCGTCGGGGTGCGGTGCTGGCGGCACCGGCCGCGTCGAGCCGCCGGAGGAGTGGATTTTCTCCGCCCGTGCGACGAAGTCGTACAACTTGTCGACAAGTCCGGCCTCCTGCAGGGCCAGCAACTGGGCCTGGAGCCCTGTGGAACGGGGCTCCATATCCTCGGCCAGCAGCGCCCCCACTCCGCTCAGCTGCTCCCTAGGTCCTTCGTAACGGAGCGAGTCCAAGGGAAGCGGCATGTCCGCGGTGAGCAGGGTCGTACGCCCGACGAGGGTCCGCACGAGCTGGAGCGCTTCGACAGGCGAGCTACCGGGATGCTGTGTGAGCGCTGCAAGTGCGTGCAGCACGAGGATGGTGCCGTACGCGTCGCACTCGGCCGTCGGCTCTGGTGTGTTACGGTCCGGCAAACTCTTTCCCCCTTGAGTCGATGCGGCTTCGACGAGCAGTCGTCAGAACGTGATTCGGGCTGTACCGCGGTTGGTGCACACGACGAGCCGGCCCGTGTCCTCAAGGTCAGCAGCCTTGATCTGGATGCCCACGTTCGCCGAGGCCACAGGGCGAGCCGCGCTGGTCCGGTCGAGTGGAGTCAGGCGCACGACGCCGTCGAGACTGGTGGTCAACAACAGCGCCCCTCCGGCTGTGTGGCGCACCTTCATGGAGGTCACGGGCTGGTCGTGAAGCGTGACGCAGTGCTGCTCAGTCCCGGACGGACTGCTGCGGTAAACGGTACCGTCGTTGCTCGCCGTGAAGACGTCGCCCTCGTGCGATGCAATGTGGGTGAGCGCCTGGCGCTGCGGTGTGGTGAAGGTGCGGTGGAGCGTACCGTCCGGTGCCCACACCGCTACCTCGCCCGAGGAACAGCCCACGGTCCAGCACTGCTCCGCGAGGGCCATGGTGGCCACCGAGGCCAAGACCAGCCCGCCCGTGTCGACGGGTCGGTCGCTGACACCCGCCAGCCCGTAACGCCGCCACGCGTGTGTCGTAGCCACCAGAAGCCCGTGGACGCCCACCTCACAGGCGACGATGCGCCCGGCGAAGGGGCGCGGGTCATCCATGGGATACCGCTGACCCGTCTCCAGATCGTGGAGGATCATCCCGCCGTTCCAGGTGCCGAGGGCGGCAAAGGGCCTGCCATTGAGCAGACCGGCGCTCAGCGCGGAGACCGGGTCGTGCACCGCAGAGGCCTGGTCGCCCGCCGCCTCCAGCTCGCGCAGTCTGGGCCGGTCCTGCTCGCCGATCAGGGCGCCGCCGTCCTGCGTGCCCACGACGAGGAACCTGCCGCTACGAACGACCGCCACCCCTGTTACCGCGTCGGTCGGCACCCGGTGCACCCAGACGCTGTTCCAAGGCCGCTGCCTGCTTGCGGTGTTTCGGGCGAGCTCGGTCTGTTGGTGGGCCTGGGCGAGGAACTCCAGGCGCGATACGTCGGCCTCGTCCTCCCGGTTGCTGCCGCGCAGCAGATCCATCACCTCTCGCACAGCACGGGCCCGTGGCGTGCCGGACAGTGTCAGGGCCCGCCGAAGACGCATCGGGTCGACGGTGAGTAGAAAGTCCGGGTCCGTGAGGAAGTCGTCCAGGATTCCAGCACGCTGGGCATGCTCAGCGAAGTTGTGCCGCGTGTAGTAATCGGCTGCGGACCACAGGGGCTTGAGATCCGGGCCTGTGCCCAGCGCGTCGAGCAAGGCGGCGGTGAAAGCCGCATGGGCCTGCGCGATGTCGTACTGCTGAGCCAGATAGGCGGCGAACTCCTCTCGCCGTAGCCGCCATCCGGCGGTGTTCGCGCTGCTCTGCGCGTCGGCAATGAAATCCTCCGCCGCTTGCAGGAGGCGGTCGAGCGCGTCGTGGTCGACGCGCCGGGCGGTGAGCCGGTGCACGACGTCGATCCACAACGAGAAATTCGGCATCCCAGCGCCCAGAGCCAGTGTCAACGGCGTCAGAAGATCCTTCGCCCATGCCGGGTCGTCAGGCTCCACACGGGCCAACTGCTGCTCGAAGACGTCCACTACAGAGGTCTGCACTGCGGCCTCGTCTTGTGTCGGCTCTCGTCCTGCCAGATCGACAGAGAAGAGATACGCCCAGAGGAAGGAGGTGTGGGACCGTTCGCGAACCCCTGCGGCGAGGCGCTCGAGAGGCTGCTGAGGCATGTCTCTGTGCAGTGGCCCCTGGCGTCCCGCGAGGACAGTACGCGCGAGCAGTTCGAGGTCCTCGGGCTCGAAGTACTCCGGTCCGGCGAGCGGTATCTCCCGCGTGCCGAGTCTGCTGAGGGGCGCCTCGGCGGCGACCACCAGGCGGATCGTGTCAATGCCACTCAGGGGCAGGAGCACCTTCTCGACGAACTCCTGGACGGCTGCGGAGTCGCCCACGTCGACAGCGTCTGTGGGGCCCACCCGGTTCGCCGAGTCGATGAGGAGGCCCCTGGGGGCGGGCAGGGCCTCCAGCGCATGGAAGAACGCATCGGGATCGTCCTGGTAGGGCACTCCTAGTTCGTTTCCGATCTCGTCCAGGACGAGGTCCCAGGCAAGCCCGTACGCCTGTACCAACGAAACGCACCCCGGGGGCACCCCGATCACGTCGGAGCCCTCAGCAGTCGGCAGGGGCTGTCCGTCCGAAGCCGCGGCCAGCCAGGCGAACAAGGTGGACTTCCCCGAGCCGGCGGGGCCCGTCACCACGATGGGCCGTCGGTCGGGGTCGGTTCCGCTTACGTACGGGACCAGTTCGTGAAGGGCGCGCTTCCGGCCGCAGAAAGCCCAGCCCGAGCCCTCCGTGGCCTCGGGCAGGTGTTGCGGCCGGCGCTTGCGGAAGCGTGGATTGGGGAACGCCCGCAGCGGACGCTTCGCCACGCTGGTTGGGGCGTGCCAGAGGACCGACTGGCCGACTCTCCCCAAGCGGTGGTTCATGTCCCGACACAGGTCAGCGGCTTCGATGTACTGCAGGCTGTTCGGTACGCCCGGACTCTTCAGGGACGCAGAGAAGGCGTCCGCGAAGGCCATTTGGTGGGCTTCCTCGTTTCGGCCCGCGGAAGTGATGAGGTAGACGTCGGGGCCGATGTTCCCCAGTTTGGCGATGCTCTCCTGTAAATGGAGGAAGGCGTCCGCGGCCGACCCGGAATCGCAGGCGTCGACCATGACGACTACCTGGGCCGGTCCGGGTTGGTTGACCAGGCTCGCAAGCTCGTGCGCCGATACGCTGGTGGCGAAGTCCTCGCTGGTTCCCCAGGTGCCCTTGAAAGTGGCCAACCGGTAGTCGGCGTTGGAGGTGTATCCGTGCGCGGAGTAGTACAGAATCACGGCCTGCGGATGCGCTTCCGTTTCCTCGCTGCGCATGGCCCGGCCCACCGCCCGCTGGAGGTCACCGGGAGTGGGGTCGAGCGATACGTCGTCGAGCACTTCCAAGCCGATGTCCTTGAAGACGCTGCGGACGAGCGCGACTTCCTGCGGCACATACGGCAGCGGACCCAGGCCCTGCCCATACTCCTGGGTGCCGGCGACGACGCAAACTCGGCGGAGCCCGTCCCCGGCCTCAGGTCGGGCCGAGACCATCCGCGATTCCCTTCGCTGCCTCGGCGGTGGTTAGGTAGCGCAGGACCGAGTGCATCGCAAATCGGCCGTTGCGTACGGGTATGTCCTCGACTTCCTTGCCAAAGAGCGGGGCCAGTTCCTTGACAAGGGCCACCGGGTCCTCCACGGCGGCGATGTTGATCCAGCGCCGAACACCTGGCCACTTCGCCTCCTGACCGGGCACAAGCGGGGGCCGTAGTCGCGAGGAGACGGCGCCGAGCCCGAGTGGCGACCCCAGGGTGATCAGGGTGTCGATCTCCCACTCTGGGTGGGCGGCCAGCGCGTCGTATGCGACCACGCTGCCGAGCGAATGCGCCACGACGACGCGCGTGTCGGGAGTGACGACACCGTCCCAACGTGAGAGCACGGCGTCGCGGAGCGCATCCTCCGTCAGGTACCGGTGCACCTGTTTGATCATCCAGATGATGGCCTTGGCGGGGACGTCGCCCAGCAACTTGCTGCGCTCCAACCGTCTGAGCAAGCCTTGCACGGCGCCCTTCGTGCCAGCCTGCCCGGAATCCGTGTTCTCCGCGAAGGCGCGTAACAGTTCGAGCTCAAGGTCGGCGCTGAGATCGACCAGTCCGTAGTTCGGAATGGCGGCGAACTCGTCGAGGCCGACCGCGCCCTTGGACCCGGCGGAGCGGAAGCAGTTCCCGTAGTACACGGCTGCCACGCCCGTCTCCTCCACCGGCTCGAAGCCGGTGTCGATCATGCCAGTGCGGAGTGCCTTGTACCAATCGGAATGCATGTCGTCGCGGTGCTTGTAGGTGTAGCCGATCCCATGGCACATCACGACCTTCGCCATACCGGTCCCTCTCGCCGACGATAGGCGGGCACGCTGCAGGCGCACCCGACGGCAGCAGGGTAGCGGCGTTACAGCCGCGATGTCGGCCAAGTCAGTAGGGCAGATGCAGGCTTCGGCCGACCCACTCTCGGCGGATGCTTCACCGGTCGCCCCCTTCAGGCCCTAGGGGCGCTTGAGTGACTGCCAGCTCGGGCCACAGCCGCCGATGCCAGATGACTCTTCTCGGATCGGCGGCGCGCTGCTGTCGTAGGTCGTTACCGGGATGAGATCACTGAGCAGTGGTCGGTGATCGCTCTTGTCGCGTCACATTGACCCGTGTACCAGGATGTTGTGCCGTGACGCTCATTTGACGCTCGGGAGCTCTTGGTGCGGCCTGGACAGTCCGTGCGATGTGGCCTGACCTGAGCCTATGCACATGTGGCGACAATCGAACACATTTCCGATGACGCATCATGTGGAGTGCGTGGCGATCCTGGAGCCTGCGAACAAGGGCTCCTGACCGCCCGACTCCCCGCGTTCCTCAGGCCGCCTGGGGCTCCGGCGTCGGGGCGTTGGCCTCGTCGCGGATTCGGGTGCAGCTGCGGGTGATGAGGCGGGAGACGTGCATCTGGGAGATGCCCAGTTCCTCGGCGATGTTCGCCTGGGTCATGTCCTCGAAGAAGCGCAGGTAGAGGATGGTGCGTTCGCGTTCCGCGAGGTGCTTGAGGCCCTTCTTGGCGGCTTCGCGGTCGGTCACCAGGTCGTAGCCGGGTTCGTTCCGGCCGAGGGTGTCGGCGAGGCTGAAGTCGTCGTCGGACGCGGTGACATCGGCGTCCAGGGACAGGGCGCTGTAGCTCTCCAGAGCCTCCAGGCCCGTACGGACCTCGTCGAGGGTCAGACCGGTCTCGGCGGCGAGGTCCTCGGTGCTGGGCTCGCCGTCCCGGCCGGGGCGGTCCATCAGCTCGCGGCGGGCGCCGCGGACCTGGTTCCTCAGGTCCTGCACGCGCCGGGGCACGCGGACGTCCCAGGTGTGGTCGCGGAAGTGGCGGCGCAGTTCGCCGGTGATGGTCGGCACGGCGTACGACTCGAAGGCGCCGCGCTCGGGGTCGTAACGGTCGACCGCCTTGACCAGCCCCATCGCCGCCACCTGCCGCAGATCGTCCTGGTTCTCGCCCTTGTTGCGGAAGCGGCCCGCGATGCGGTGGGCCATGGGCAGCCAGGCCTCGATCAGTTCCTCGTTCAGCAGGTCGTGCTCGGGGCCCGACACCGTCCTGGCGAGTCGTTCGAAGGTCTGCTGGGTGTCGGGGGCGTCGTGGTGCGAGTGGCGAATCGCCATCAGCGAGTGCTCCTCAAGGCTGCTTGTTGCCGACGAATGGCCGCGAGAAGCACATGCACCGACAACAGGGCACACCGCTCCCGCGGTTGCGCCTGTTGTCCCAAGCACTCCGCTCCGCTTGCCCGGCGTCCCCACAGGCAAACAGGTCGCGGCCGGCGGGCACCCGAGTTTGCGGGGGAGGGGCCGAGGGCACTCGGGGCGCGGCCCCCGTCCTGCGGCACGTCGTCGCTGGTCGGAGGGGTCGTTCGTGCCGTCGTTCGACCAAGGAGAGGACACTCGTGAACAGCCGTTCCGAGCCCGAGGTGCGTCCCGAGACTCCCGGCAAGCGCCCGCCCGTCATACCGCGTGACCTGCCCGACCAGCAGGCGGGAGCACCCGGCGAGGACCCCCTGGACGTGCCGGGGCAGGCCCAGAAGGAGAGCGAAGGCGCGGAGCCCGACGAGTCCGTGCCCGAGCCCGATGAATCCGGTGCGGGCCGCCGCGGCGCCCCTCGCACCGGCGGCGTCCGCCCCGATCAGCCCGTGCCGGACGAACCGACGGGCTGAACGGAGCGGGGGCCGGCTGCCGTCAGTGGTGGCCGTGGGCGGTGTCGGAGGCTCCGCCGAAGAGCCGGGCCACGGCGCGGAAGGGGAGCGTCACCACCGTGGCGATGGCGCCGCCGATGGACCGGAGCACGTCTGCGATGGCCTTGAACATGAGTCACCTTCCTCGTTGTCGTCGGTGACAGCGGGTGCCCGGCGGGCGGCAGCGGAAACGTGTGCTCCCGAGCGCCGCACGCGCGTCACGGGAAGCCCGGGCCGCGGGCCGCTCGACATGAGAGATCGCTCTTCTGGCCGCACCATGGGTTGAGAAAGGTGTCAAACCAGCCCATAGAGCCGCTGGGAGGCTGATGTGGTCATGGAGCGATCCGAGCAACGTGCTGTCGTCGCCGAATTCCTCGGCACCCTTTTGCTGGTGTTCTTCGCTGTCGGCTCGGCCGTCATCGGCCTGAAGTTCATGGGCGCGCTGGGCGTCGCCCTCGCCTTCGGGTTCACCCTGCTCGCCCTGGCCTACGCCATCGGGCCGATCTCGGGCTGCCACGTCAATCCGGCGGTGACGCTCGCGATGCTCGCGGCGGGCCGGATCAATGTGCGGCGGGCGGTGCTGTACTGGGTCGCCCAGTTCGCGGGCGCGATCGCCGGTGCGGCGCTGCTCTACTGGCTCGTCCAGTCGATCCCGGGTCTGGAGACCAGTGGTGCCTTCGGCTCGAACGGTTACGGCAGCCGCTCCGACGTCGGTCTGAGCGGGGGCGGCGCGTTCCTCGCCGAGACCGTCCTGACCTTCCTCCTCGCCTACGTCGTCCTCGCCGTGACCAGCAGGGTCGCGGTGGTCGGGTTCGACGGGCTGCCGATCGGTCTCGCGCTCGGCGTCATCCACATCGTCGGCATCCCGCTGACCGGCACCTCCGTGAACCCGGCGCGCTCGCTCGGCCCGGCGATCTTCGCGGGCGGCCAGGCCCTGTCGCAGCTGTGGCTGTTCATCGTGGCGCCGCTGGTCGGCGGACTCATCGCGGCCCTGGTCATCCGCCTCACCCACCCGGCGAACGAGCCCCGCGTGACGGCGGACGTCGCCTGAGGGAGTCGGGACCCGCTCCGTTGCGGGCTCGGCGCGCGGGCGTCAGCTCGTGGTGTGCGTGGGGTAGACCTGTACGTCCGTGTAGGCGCCGTTGATACCGGGGGCGCCCGCGGGCCACTTCAGGGTCACGGAGTGGGTCTCGTTCGGGGGCGTCACGATGATGTCGGTCGGGTTCGAGAGGCTGTCGCCGCTGTTGTCGATCGTGTAGGCCAGGTCGAAGACGGCGGCGTCGCCGGGCTTCAGGGTGGTGACGCGCGGCTGGGCGGAGCCCCGCTCGATGGGGTTCGAGGTGTGGTCGGCGTCCTTGATGTCGACGCCCGCGAAGCCTGTGGCGGAGCAGGTGGCCGCACCCCGGTTGACCATGGTGATGTTGATCCGGCCCTCGGTCGTGTCGGGCGAGGCGTCAACGGCGTCGATGGCCAGGTCCTCCGTCTTGCAGAACGTGACCTTGCCGCTGGTCTGCGTCGCATCCTTCGTGATGGTCCCGATGCCCTTGCCGGAGCTCGACGTGGAGCCGCCGGACTGCGAGTCGCTGTTCGAGGACGAGGACGAACCGGTGGACGAGGACGACGACGAGGAGTCCTTGGCCGACGCGTTCGTCCCGGAGTCGTCGCCCCCGCAGGCGGTGAGCGAGAACGCGGCGGCGGCGGTGACGGCGGCGAGAGCGGCGATGCGGATGGACTTCACGGTGTTCCCCCAGAAGGTGCTCGGTGTGTGCGTTCGGGAATATTTGTATCCCGCACCGAGTCACAGGCGGTCCGCTGCCAGGTCTTCGTTATGTCACAGGGAACGGAGAGAATTGCTACAGAGAAATCTGCCTCACCTACCGAACGGCAACGCCGTCAATTCCGTCCAGCCCGCGGGCGTCAGGGCGACCACGTGCAGCGCGGTCAGCTCCGCCGTGATCGGCAGCAGCGCGCGGGCGCGGTCGGCGACGGTCGCCGCGACCGGCGCCTCCGCGTCCAGGGCCACCGTGACGTGCACCGGCGGGTTCGGGCCGAACCGGCCGCCGTACGGGGCGTGTTCCGGAAACGCCGACCGCACGGCCGTGGCGGCCTCCCGCAGTTCGGGGACCGCGACCGCCACGAAACCGTCGTGCCGCTCCACCTCGGCGAGCCGGAGCCGGACAGGGCCGGCCGGCAGCGCGGCCCGCAACCGCTCCAGCGCGCGGTCGTCGACCCGGTCGGCGGGCAGCCACGGGTAGAGCAGCGCGGCGTGCGCCGGCACGCCGGGCCGCACCACACTCGGGTCCACCTCGGCGGCCAGCGTCAGCAGCGGATCGGCCTGCGGCACCAGCGCCAGCACGGCCGTCGTTCCCCACCGGGGCATCGTCCGTCCCTTCGTACGTACGTGGTTCAGATCGTACGTACGTGGTTCAGACGCCCGGCGCCTTCACCGGCAGCGCCAGGATCGTCGCCTCGCGGACGGGCCGCCGGGCCTCCTCGAAGAAGTCCGGGGCCGCGCAGGCGAACAGGGTGGTGCCCTGCGCGCCGCCCAGCGCGCACGCGTACACGTTGGTGCCGGGCCGGATCTCCTCCGTGATCGTCCCGCCCTCGGCCACCCGCAGCAGCCGCGCCCCGGTGGCGTCCGCGATCCACAGCCCGCCCTCGGCGTCCAGGCACACCCCGTCGCCGCTGACGACGAGCTGCGGCACCACCCCGGCGAACTCGCGCTCGGTCGGCACGTCCCCGAACTCCGCCCAGACGTGCCGGTTTCCGAGCTCGCCGTCCGTGCCGATGTCGAAGGCGGTGACCCGGTTGCCGAACGTCTCGGCCACCAGCAGCACCCGGTCCGGGGTGATCGCCATGCCGTTGGGGAACCACAGGTCGCTCGCGGCCTCGGTGACGCTGCCGTCCGGGTCCACGCGGTAGAGGGCGGCGGGGGCGAGCGGCGCGCCGCCCATCAGGTCGAACCCGAAACTCCCCACCCAGGCCCGGCCGTCGGCGTCGACCACCATGTCGTTGGCGTGACCGGTCATCCGGCCGCCGAGGTCGGCGTGCACCGACAGCTCACCGTCCGGCTCCCGGCGCAGGATCTTCGCGTCGCGCATGGACACGATCAGCAACCGGCCGTCGGGCAACCAGCCCAGCCCCGAGGGCTGCTGGGGCACGACGGCCTCCACACGTATGTCCGAGCCGTCCTCGGCGGCCGAGAACACCCGGTCCTGATAAAAGTCCGAGAACCACAGCCGGTCCTCGCGCCAGCGCGGCGACTCGGTGAAGGCGAATCCTGAGAGCACGGGAGTGGGCTGGGACATGCGGCTCCTCTTCCAGTCCTGACGCGGCCGGCGCCCCTGCGAACCCGCCGGGCGCAGGGGACATCCTGCCTCCGGACCGGGGGCGGGCGACAGCCGTCGGCAGCGCCTACGGCACGGGCCGCCGCTCGCCCGCACCCGAGGTGGCGGAGCACGACGCAGGAGTCGTACGGGCCGGTCAGACGGTGGTGAGGGAGACCTCGGTGGACTTGATCAGGGCCGTCACGGAGGAGCCGACCGTCAGGGCGAGGTCGGTGACGGCGTCCTTGGTGATCGCGGCCGTCAGCTCGCCGCCCTCGACGGTGACCTTGACGGTGGCCATCGCGGCTCCGGTGACGATGTCCCGGACCGTGCCGGGCAGTCGGTTGCGGATCGACAGGCCCTCCACCGCACCCGTGGCGAGCGAGACCTCCGTCGACTTCACCAGGGCGCTCACCCGGGTGCCCTCGGCGAGGCCGAGTTCCTTGACGGCGTCGACGGTGATGGCGGAGGTGAGGTGCCGGCCGCCGTCGAGCCGGACCTTGACGGTGGCCATGGCCTCGCCGGTGGTGACCGCCGTGACGGTGCCCGGGATCTGGTTGCGGATGCTCAGGGACATGCGGAAACGCCTCACAGAGATGTGCGGTGACGGGCCGGGATCGGCCACGCTGCGGCCACCGTAACGAGGACGGGGAGCCGTTGTTCGGAGGCGCTCGCAGGTGCCAGGGACCGGCGGCGCCCCGGGTCGCAACTCCGGCTCGGGGCGCCCCGCGACTCACCCGTCAGGCGGGATAGGCGTGCGTCTGCGCGGCCTTCACCGTGGCCCAGACCCGCGCGCCCGGGTGCAGCCCGAGCTCGGCGGCGGCGACGGTCGTCAGGCCGGCGGCCAGGGAGATTTCGCCGGTGAGGTCGGCGCGGATCTGGTCGCCGTGGGTCTCCATGCCCGCGACCTCGCACTCCCAGAGGTTACGGGCGCTGGTGCCGGCGGGGCGGTCGCGGTACAGGGTCACCGCGGTCGGCGGGAACGTCACGAAGACCGGGCCCGTCAGCTCCTCGGTCGTGGTGATCTCGGGCCCGGCCGACAGCCGTACGGTGTGCCCTTCCGCCTGTCCCTGGTACAGGTTCAGGCCGATGAGGTGGGCGATGTAGTCCGTACGCGGATGACGCGCGATGTGCCCCGGAGTGCCCTCCTGCACGACCTGGCCGTCCTCGATGACGACCAGGCGGTCGGCCAGGACCATGGCGTCGAGCGGATCGTGCGTCACGAGGACCGCCACCGCCTCGAAGTCGGCCAGATGGCGCCGGAGCTGGGCGCGGACCTCCAGGCGGGTCCGGGCGTCGAGCGCGGCCAGCGGCTCGTCGAGGAGGAGCAACCGGGGGTGGGTGGCCAGGGCGCGGGCGAGGGCGACGCGCTGGGCCTGGCCGCCGGAGAGCCGCCGGGGCTTCGCGCCCGCGTGCCCGGCCAGGCCCATGCGCTCCAGCCACCGCGCGGCCTGCGCCCGCGCCTCGGCCTTGGACACGCCGTGGCAGCGCGGGCCGAAGGCGACGTTGTCCAGCGCCGTCAGGTGCGGGAAGAGCAGATAGTCCTGGAAGACGACGCCGACCGGGCGCCGCTCCGGCGGGATGCGCTCCAGCTCCGCGCCGTCCAGCCGCAGATGGCCCTCGCTCAGCGGGACGAGACCGGCCAGCGCGCGCAGCGCCGTCGTCTTCCCCGCGCCGTTGGGACCGAGCAGCGCGACGACGTCGCCGGGGGCGGCCGTCAGCGTCACGTCGAGGCGGAAGGACGGCCGCTCGACGACCAGACGGGCGTCGAGACCGTCGGCGGAGGGGTCCCGCTTCTCCAGCACGGTGGGGGCGGTGTCGGTCATGAGGCGGTCATCCAACGGTCGCGCAGCCCCGCGAGCACGGCGACCGAGACGGCGAGCAGCACCAGGCTGAGGGCGATCGCCGCCTCCGGGTCGCTCTGCAGGGCGAGGTAGACGGCGAGGGGCATGGTCTGGGTACGGCCGGGGAAGTTGCCCGCGAAGGTGATCGTCGCCCCGAACTCGCCGAGCGCCCGCGCCCAGGCGAGCACCGCGCCCGCCGCGATGCCCGGCGCGATCAGCGGCAGGGTGACCCGGCGGAACGCGGTGAAGCGGGAGGCGCCCAGCGTGGTGGCGGCCTCCTCGAAGCGCGGGTCGGCGGCGCGCAGCGTGCCCTCCACGCTGATCACCAGGAACGGCATGGCGACGAACGCCTCGGCGACCACGACCCCGGCGGTGGTGAACGGCAGGGTGATCCCGAACCACGAGTCGAGCCACTGGCCCACCACGCCGTTGCGCCCGAGGGCGGAGAGCAGGGCCACACCGCCGACCACCGGTGGGAGCACCAGTGGCAGCGTCACCAGAGCCCGTACGACACCGCGCCCCGGGAACTCGACGCGGGCCAGCAGCCAGGCCAGCGGTACGCCGATCACCAGGCTGACGAGGGTCGCGGCGGTCGCGCACAGCAGCGACAGGCGCAGCGCCTGCCACACGGACGCGCTGGTCAGCTGGGACGGCAGCTCGGACCACGGGGTCCGCACGAGCAGGGCGATCAGCGGCAGGACCAGGAAGGCCAGGCCGATCAGCGCGGGCACCAGGAGCGGCAGCGGCGCGCCCCGGAAGTTCCGCCCGCCCGCGCGCCGGCGCCGCGGCCCACCCGTACGGGGGTGGACCGCGGCGCCGGGGTCGTCCAGCGGGGTCACGGCTTGAGGAACCCGGCCGAGGTCAGCACCTTCTGGCCCTCTGCGGACTGCACCAGCGCGATGAACGCCTTGGCGGCCGCGCTGTTCTTCGAGTCCTTCAGCTGCGCGATCGGGTAGTCGTTGATGGCGTCGGTCGACTCGGGGAACTCCACGCCCTCCACCTTGTCACCCGCGGCGTGCACGTCGGTCTTGTACACGACCGCCGCGTCGGCCTCCTTCAGCTCCACCTTCGTCAGGGCGGCCTTCACGTCCTGCTCGTAGGAGACCGGGGTGAGCTTCAGCTTGCTGGCGGTGAGGGCCTTGTCGGCGGCGGCGCCGCACGGCACCTCCTTCGCGCACAGCACGACCTTCAGGTCCTTGTTCGTCAGGTCCTTCAGGGAGGCGACCTTGTCCGGGTTGCCCGGCAGGGTGGCGATCTCCAGCTGGTTGCGGACGAAGGTCGATGGGGTGCCGGCCGCGTCGCCCTTGTCCGTCACGATCTTCATCGTCTTGGGGCTGGCGGCGGCGAACACGTCCGCCGGGGCGCCGCCCGTGATGCTCGCGGCCAGCGAGTCGCTGCCGCCGAAGCTGAAGGTGACCTTCGTGCCGGGGTGCGCCTTCTCGAACTGCTCACCCAGCGTCGTGAAGCTCTCCTTCAGCGAGGCCGCGGCGAAGACGGTGACCGTGCCCGAGATCTTGTCCTTCGACGACGCGGACGCCGAGGAGTCCGAGCCGGAGGAGTCGTCGGACGAGGAGCACGCGCTCACCGCCAGCAGTGCGGCGGCGCTCGCCCCGGTCACCTGCAGTATCCGGTGGGTGCGGCGGGTCCGGCGCACGGAAGGGGTCATCACGGTTCTACTCCTGTTCGTTCTGCTTCGCTCTGCCCTTCCTCGGGCATCGCGCTGAGCATACTGCCGCAAATACGAGGTGTAAGTGCATAGTTGAATCGCATGAGCCAGACTGGATGATTCGACAGATGGTATATGCGTTTGTGCAGCTGATCCTGCCGGGTACGGTCCCCCGGGAGGTGGTAGCCCGTGAGCCGAATCCGCGCAGCTGCCCGTACGACCGCCGCCCCGATGGCGGAAGTGGTTCTCGCCGGTGATCTGGCCCGGCCGTCCCGGCTGACCGTCGCCGATCTGCTGCGCTGGCCCCAGCAGGAGGCGACGGTCGCCTTCGAGTGCGCCACCAGCGGCATCCAGCACCACCGGTTCACCGGCCCGCTCCTGCTCGACGTGCTCACCGCCGCCGGGCCCGGCTTCGACCCCGCGCGGCGCAAGGACCGGCTGCGCTTCCTCATCGCCGTGACCGGCACCGACGGCCACTACAGCCTGATGTCCTGGGCCGAGATCGACCCCGACTTCGGCCGGGCCCCCGTGCTGCTCGCGGCCACCATCGACGACGCGCCATTGGACCGCGCGGGACCGCAGCTGGTGCTGCCGCAGGACCGCTGCGGTGCCCGCTACGTCAGCGGGATCACCGCCATCCGTGTCGACGGCGGCTACCACTCGTGGCCGTGACCACCGGGCTCCGGCCGTCCTAGGCGGCACCGGGCACCCCGTGCTCCGCCATCGCCCGCCACACCCGGTCCCGGGTCAGCGGTACCTCGGTGAAGCGGATGCCGGTCGCGTCGCGCAGCGCGTTGGCGAAGGCGGGGGCCACCGGGTTGAAGGGGCTCTCGCTCATCGACTTGGCGCCGAGCGGGCCGATGGTGTCCGTGGTCCCGATGAAGTGGACCTCGGTGCGCGGGACGTCGGCGTACTGGGGGAGCCGGTAGCGGCGGAAGGCGGCGGTGTCGACGGCGCCGCGTGCGTCGAGGCGTACGTTCTCGAAGAGCGTGGCGCCGAGCGCCTGGGCGACCCCGCCCTCGATCTGGCCCCGGCACTGCATCGGGTTCATGACCTGCCCGGCGTCGGCCGCGTGGACGCTGCGCAGGATGCGGATCTCGCCGGTGCCCGGGTCGACGGCGAGCTTGAACCACTGGGCGTTGAAGGCGACCGAGCGCGGGGTGCCGCCGAAGTGGCCGTCGGCCGTGCACTCGACACCGACGGCGCGCGCGGCCGCGTACACCTCCTTGAGCGGGAGCCGTCCGCCCGGGTGCAGGACCGCCTCCTCGGTGAGCCGGCAGTCGGCGCGCGGGACCCGCAGCCGGGCGGCGGCGAAGTCGAGGAGCAGGTCGGCGAGGGCACGGGCGGCGCGCAGGGTGGCCTTGCCCGCGACGACGGTGCCGGTCGAGGCGAAGGCGCCGGTGTCGTGGCGGACCACGTCGGTGTCGGACTGCCGGACGGTGATCCGGTCGACGGTGGTGCCCAGCTCACCGGCCGCGATCTGGCGGTGCACGGTCGTGGTGCCGTTGCCGAACTCGGCGGTGCCGACCGCGAGATCGAAGGAGCCGTCGGAGAGCAGCGTGGCGGCCGCGTCGGCGATGTGCCCGCCGGGCGGCCCGGTCGCGATCATCGCGAGTGCCGCGCCCTCGCCGACCAGCCAGCCCGGGGGAGCGGTGACGTCCATGGCCTCGGTGCGGGCCCGGCGCACGATGTCGACGCAACTGTCGAGGCCGTAACTGGCGATGTGCAGATCCTCCTCGTGGCCGCCGGGGGTGACCATCGGCTCGTCCGCGCCGATGACGTTGCGGGCCTTGAACTCCAGGGGATCCAGGTCGAGTCGCCGGGCCAGTTCGTCGAAGGCCGACTCGACGGCGAACATCACCTGGCCCAGGCCGTAGCCGCGGAAGGCGCCGGCCGGGACGCAGTGCGTGTAGACGGAGTAGGCGTCGACCTTCTTGTTCGGGGCGCGGTAGACCGCCATGGACTCGCCGACGCTGTGGAACATCACGGCCGGGCCGTGATTCCCGTACGCCCCCGTGTTCGACACCACGCGCAGCTGGAGCGCGGTGAGCGTGCCGTCGCGGCGGGCGCCCGCCTTCACCTCGATGGTGAAGGGGTGCCGGGTCGTGGCGCCGAAGAACTGCTCGGCGCGTGTGTACTCCAGCTTCACCGGGCGGCGCAGCCGGAGCACGGCGAGCGCCACGATGTCCTCGACCAGCATCTCCTGCTTGCCGCCGAAGCCGCCGCCGACCCGGCCCGCGACCACCCGCACCTTCTCGTGCGGCAGGTCGTAGAGGTCGCACAGGGCGCGGCGGGTCAGGAACGGGGTCTGCGAGCTGGTCCGTACGGTCAGCCGGTCGTCCTCGTCGAACCAGGCGACGGCGCCGTGCGTCTCCAGGCTGGCGTGCTGGACGCGCTGGGTGCGGTAGGTGCCCTCGTACACCGCGTCGGCCGCCGCGAACCCGGCCTCGACGTCGCCGGTCTCGCCGTGCGCCTCACCGACCACGTTCGCGCGGGGGCGGGCGATACGGGCGGTGGCCGCGTCCTTGTCGTGGACCTTAGGGGCGCCCGGCCGCATCGCCTCCTCCGGGTCGAGGACGGCGGGCAGCACCTCGTACGTCACCTCGATGCGCCGGCAGCCCTCCTCGGCGGCCGCCTCGCTGTCGGCGACGACCGCGGCGACCCGCTGCCCGATGTGGCGCATTGTGTCGTCCAGGACGCGCGTGTCGGCCGGGTCCTCCTCCGGGTGTTCGTGGCGGGCGGTGGAGAAGTGCCGGTCGGGGGCGTCGTGGTGGGTGAGGACCAGGTGGACGCCGGGGACGCGGAGCGCGGCGGCGGTGTCGATGGCGGTGATCCGCGCGTGGGCGTGCGGGGAGCGCAGCAGCTTCATGTGCAGCAGACCGGGGCCGCCGCCGGAGAAGTCCAGGTCGAAGGTGTAGCGGGCGGTGCCGGTGACGACCTGCGGACCCGCGGGCGCGGGCAGGTTGCGGCCCACCGCCTCGCCCGCGCACGGCTCCTCGACGTGCTTCACCCCGCGCACCGCGTCCTCGATGGCCCGGTAGCCGGTGCAGCGGCACAGGTTTCCCTTGAACGCCCTGGGCAGGTCGGTGAGTTGCTCCTCGTCCAGGGCCGCCGTCGTCATCAGGAAACCCGCGGTGCAGAAGCCGCACTGGAAGCCCTGCGCGTCGAGGAACTTCCGCTGCACGGGATGGAGTTCGCCGTCCGGCGCCGCCAGGCCCTCCACCGTGGTGACCGTACGGCCGTCGGCGCGGAAGGCCGGATAGAGGCAGCTGTGCACGGGGGCGCCGTCGACGTGGACGGTGCAGGCGCCGCAGTCGCCCGCGTCGCAGCCCTTCTTCACGCCGAACCAGCCGCGCTCGCGCAAGTACGTGCGCAGACACTGGCCGGGGCGCGGTTCCTCCGCGTGCGTACGCCCGTTGACCTCAAGCCTCATCGTCGCCCTCCAGTTCTGACAGGTCTCCCAGTTCGCGGCGGATCTCCTCCGCGTACCGCAGCGTCATGTGGCGCCGCCACGCGGGCAGTCCGTGGATGTCGTCGAACCACTCGTCGTCCGCGACGGCCGCCTCGATCGCCGCGCGCAGCGCCGGAGCGGACGGCGGCAGCGGGAACCACAGCCGCACCGGCCGGACGGTGGCCGCCGTGACCGTCACCGCGAGCGAGCCGTCGGCGGGGTCCAGGGCGCCGATCACCAGCACGCCGGAGCGGCCGAGCCCGTACAGCGACGCCTGCCGGAACGCCGTACGGCAGGCCAGGGCGCGGGCGGGCAGCGTCACCGAACGCAGCAGCTCGCCCTCGGCGCGGACCGTGCGTCCGGCGCCGGTGACGAAGTCGGCGACCCGCACCCGGCGGCGTACCCCGTCCTGGGCCAGCAGCAGACACTCCCCGTCGAGCGCCGCCGTCAGCGAGATCATCGGGCCCGCCGGGAGGCCGTTGCAGAGATTGCCGCCCACCGTGGCCATGTTCCAGATCTTGAACGACGCGAGGAAGGCCCGGCAGCACCGCTCGAACAGCGGGGCCGCCGGTTCCGCCAGCTCCTTCCCGTACCGGGAGAGCTGGGCGACGGTGCAGGTCGCGGCGATCTCCAGGGAGCCGTCCGGATGCCGTTCGAGGGGCGTCCAGCCGGTGCGGCTGAGGTCCACCAGACGCCTCAGCCACGGCTGCGGCTCGGAGAACAGATACGTGCCGCCGCCCAGCCAGGCGTCGCCGGGCCGCCAGGGCGCGGGCACCCGCCCGTCCCGGATCTCGGCCACCGTGTTCAGGTCCATGGCCGTCAGTGAAGCAATCCGCGGCGGGCCCGCACGACTGGTGCACCACACGGAATCCGCCCGCCGTGCGGGCCGCTGTTTGGTGAATCAACCAACGAGCATTTCGCTCTCCTCGCCTTGCACTTACCATGCAGGCACTCGCATTCACCTGGTGATTGCGAGATGCCGGGTGGTTGAACCCTCGCCCGGCGGCCGCACGAGGAGCCGGAACACATGCACGTCGAAAACCTCCTGGGGGACCAGAACCTGGGCCTGCGCCCGCTGTGGGCCGAGGACGCTCTGCTGCGGCGGGAGATCAGCGGGGTGACGGTCACCGACCTGGAGGATCCGGCCCGTTTCGTCCGGGCGGGCGAGGCCGTGCTCAGCGGCCTCGTCTGGTGGACCCCGCAGGACGGCGAGGGCAAGGCGGACCGGTTCGTCCGCGCGCTGCGGGCCGCCGACGCCGCCGTCCTGCTGGCCGGGGAGGAGACGCACGGCGCGGTTCCCGACGAGCTGATCGAGGCGTGCGTACGGCACGGGATGCCGCTGGCGGGCGTACCGCCGCATGTGATGTTCCGGGCCGTCACCGAGAGCGTGTACGTGCGGCAGTGGGGCGAGCTGAGCCGTCGCCACGCCCTGCCCGGGCAGCTGCGCGAACGGCTCGGGCGGCTCCTCGCCCAGGGCGCGGGACCGGACGCGATCCTCGCCGCGGCCTTCGGGCACCTGGGAACCGCCGCGTCCGTGCGGACCGGCACCGGGCGGACGGTCGCCGCCGTACCGGCCGACTCTCCTGACGGTACGGAAGGGGCCGGGGTCACCGTGGCGGTGGAGGCGGACGGCCTCTCTCCGTACGAGCGTTGGGAGTTGCGGCTGTCCGATCCCGACGCCGTGCCGCCCGGCCTGCTGCACGAGGTGGCGGCCGTCCTCGCGCGCTGCCAGGAGGCGCTGTCCCGGCGCAGGGCGGACGACCGGCAGGCGGCCGACGATCTGGGCGCGCTGCTCTCCCGGCCCGGCGCCGACGGGGACGCGACGGACCTGGCGGACGTCGAGCGGGGGCTGCGGGCCTGCGGTCTCCCCGTCGAGGGGCCGTACCGGGTGGTCGCCGCGGCGACGGGCGCCCGGCTCGGCGGGGCGGCGGAAGGGGCGCTGGCGGAAGCGGTGGCGTGGGCGGCGAACGGGCCCGCGGCCGTGGGGCGGCTCCCGGACGGCACCGCCTTCGCCGTCGTCGCCGGGGCCCCGGCCGCCGACGAATCTGCGGGGGCGGCCTGGTCACGCGTCGCCGCCTGCGTCCCCGGTGAACCGTTCCACGGCGGAACCGGGACCCCGGCCGCCGGACCGCGGGGGCTCGCCGGGGCGCTCGCCGAGGCCCGCTACGCCCTGACCTGCGCGAGCGGCGGCGCCCCCGGGGTCTCGGCGCTCGTCGACACCGCCGGCCTCGGCAGCCTCGGCGCGCTCCTGGCCGGGGTGCCCGCGCCGGTCCGGGCCGTCTACAGCAGGACCGTGCTGGGCCCGCTGTTCGACGCGGAGACCGCGTCCGCCGCCGCCCTCCTGGAGACCCTGCGGGCCTTCCTCGCCTGCGACTGCTCCTGGGCCCGCACCGCCGAGGCGCTCCACCTGCACGTCAACACCGTGCACTACCGCGTCCGGCGCATCGAACACTTCACCGGCCGCGATCTGTCCCGGCTGCCCGATCGTCTGGATCTGTGGACGGCGCTGCTCTGCCGGGGAGACGGGTGAGAGAGCGCTCTTCCGGGGGCGCCGTTCAGACTCGGTCGATATGGACGTTCGTCGACTTCACCCGGGCCGTGGCCTCCACGCCGACCTCCAGCTCCAGTTCCTCGACCGCCTCGCGGGTGAGCAGGGACACCAGCCGGTGCGGGCCCGCCTGGATCTCGACCTGCGCGGCGACGTCACCGAGCTTGATCGCGGTCACGATGCCGGGGAAGGCGTTGCGGACCGACGTGTAGGAGGCGTCCTCCTCGCCGGTCCCGCTCCTGGCGAGTTCGACGGAGAACGCCGCGAGGTCCTTCCCGTCGATGAGCCGCTTGCCGCTCTCGTCCCGATGGGTCGTCACTCGCCCCGCGTCCGCCCATCGGCGTGCGGTGTCCGGGCTCACGCCGAGCAGTCGCGCTGCCTGGCCGATCGTGTATGACTGCATGCGCGCCAAGATATCCGGGATATCCGGGCCCGCCCGCCCGCGCCCCTCCCGCCCTGTCCGGCGACCGTCCTGCGGCTGTCCCACCGCTGTCATGCGTTGGCCAGAGCACCGCAGATGCCAGCTGATCCCGTCAATAAGACGTGCAGGCGCTGGGATGAACTACGCTTGCACCTTGCATCTGTGGTTGCGTCTGTGGTCCACGGGAACGATGGGTCTTGTCATGGAGAAGGGCATGCTGCCACCGGGGCAACGGCTGGCCAGGGGCTGGCCCGTCTCGCACTACGGGCCGGTGCCGCGCTTCCGCCCCGAGCGGTGGAGGTTGCAGGTCTTCGGCGCGACCGCGAGCGGGACCACCCACTCCTGGACCTTCGACGAGGTCACCGCCCTGCCCAGGACCACCGTCCGCGCCGACCTGCACTGCGCGTCCGGCACCAGCACCACCGGCCACACCTTCTACGGCGTCCCGGGCCGCACCCTCCTCGAACTCGCCCCGCCCGCCGCCGATGTGACCCACGTGATGGCCTGGGCCGAGTACGGATACAGCGCCAACCTGCGCCTCGCCGACCTCATCGCCGACACCACCGTCCTGGCCACCCACCACGACGGCGAGCCCCTCACCGCCGAACACGGCTTCCCGCTCCGCCTCGTGGTCCCGCACCTGTTCGGCTACAAGGGCCCGAAATGGCTGCGCGGCATCGAGTACATGACGCAGGACCGCCGCGGCTTCTGGGAGGAACGCGGCTACCACAACATCGCCGACCCCTGGGCCGCCCAGCGCTACTCGTACCAGGAGGAGGACGAGCAGTAGGGGGCGGCTGTCCGCAGGGCGCCACCGGTCTTCACACACGCACCTTCACGTGCACTTTATGTACGCGGTCGATTACGCTCGGTCGCGATGAAGATCCCCTCGGTGCGCCGTGGCGACCGTCCCGGCGCGTGGGCCGGGGCCGCCCTCGTCGTCCTCCTCGCCGCGCTGCTGCATCTGCTGGCCTGCGCCCACGGGCCCGTCCCGGACGGGGCCGGGCGCGCCGACACCATCGCGGCGACCAGCGCCGTCGCCTCCCACGGCACCGACGGCAGGGGTGAAGGCGACGTGCGCTGCCGGGGCATGGACGAACCGACCGCACAGCCGCCCCGCGACCGCACCCCCGCCGAAACCGTACGGAGCGCGCCGGCGGCCGAGCCGCGTCTCTCGTCGCCCGAGCTGTCGCGCGAGCGGTTCGCCGGGGCGGGGCGACACCCGGAGTGCTCTCCCCACTCCCTCCAACGGGACCGGGCCCGCCTGGGCGTGTGGCGGACCTGATCCGGACCGGCCCGGCGCGGGGGCCGTCCAGCGACGGCGATCCGTGACCGCGCCCGGCCTCCGCCCGATGTCCGTCCGCTTTCCGTCCGCACGCACGCCACGCACCGGCCGGCCGCCCCACCGGGCCCCGGCCGCGGGAGAGACACGTCATGCACCAGGCCACCACCCGCTCCACCGCTCCGGCCGCCCCCGCCGGACTGCTCACCGACACCAAACGCCCGACCCACACCCCTGCCGGACTGGTCGGCGACACCCCCGTCCTGTGGATCGGTGAACCGTTCACCACCGCAGGGCGCGGCTTCTGGGCCAAGCTCGAAGGACACAACCCCGGCGGCATCAAGGACCGCACCGCGCTGCACATGGTGCGGGCCGCCCGCGAACGCGGCGACCTGGCGCCCGGTGCCCGCATCGTCGAGTCCACCTCCGGCACCCTCGGCCTCGGTCTCGCCCTCGCCGGAGCCGCCTACGGGCACCCGGTCACCGTCGTCACCGACCCCGGCATCGAACCGCTCATGACCGGACTGCTCACCGCCCACGGCGCGGACGTCCAACTCGTCGACACAGCGCACCCGGTGGGCGGCTGGCAGGAGGCCCGCAGGCGCCGCGTCGCGGAACTCCTCGCCGCCCACCCCGGCGCCTGGTGCCCCGACCAGTACAACAACCCCGACAACGTCGCCGCCTACGCCCCGCTCGCCCATGAACTCGTCGCCCAGCTCGGCCGGATCGACACCCTCGTCGTCTCCGTCGGCACCGGCGGTCACTCGGCCGGAATCGCCTCGGTCCTGCGCCGCTACTTCCCCGCCCTGCGGGTCGTCGGGGTCGACGCCGCCGGGTCCACCCTCTTCGGCCAGCCCGCCGCCGCCCGGCTGATGCGCGGCCTCGGCAGCAGCATCCACCCGCGCAACGTCCGGCACGCCCTCTTCGACGAGGTCCACTGGACCGCCGCCCCCGAGGCCGTCTGGGCGGCCCGCAGGCTGGCCCGGCACCACTACGCCACCGGCGGCTGGAGCGTCGGCGCCGTCGCGCTCGTCGCCCGCTGGCTGGCCCGCACCCTGCCCGCCGAGGACCGGATCGTCGCCGTCTTCCCCGACGGCCCGCAACGCTATGTCGGCACCGTCTTCGACGACGCGTACTGCGCCGAGCACGGGCTCCTCGGCCGGCCCCCGGCCGACGACCCCGACGAGATCGCCCGCGCCACCGACCGGGTCGTCACCCGCTGGACCCGCTGCACCCACGTCACCGACCCTCTCGGCCCCGCCGCGCGCCTGCTCACCGGAGCCGGCCGATGAGGGCGGTGTGGCGGCAGACCCGCTCCTTCTCCGCGCCGGTACGGCTGCTGATGGTCAATCAGTTCGCCATCAACCTCGCCTTCTACATGCTGATGCCCTACCTCGCCGCGCATCTCGCCGGACCCCTCGGCCTCGCGGCCTGGGCCGTCGGACTGGTCCTGGGCGTCCGCAACTTCTCCCAGCAGGGCATGTTCCTCATCGGCGGCACCCTCGCCGACCGCCTCGGCTACAAGGCGCCGATCATGGCGGGCTGCCTGCTGCGCACCGTCGGCTTCGGACTGCTCGGCTGGGTCGACAACCTGCCCGCCCTGATCGCCGCTTCGGCGGCCACCGGGTTCGCCGGGGCGCTGTTCAACCCGGCCGTCCGCGCCTATCTCGCCGCCGAGGCGGGGGAGCGGCGCGTGGACGCCTTCGCCACGTTCAACGTCCATTACCAGGCGGGCATGCTGCTCGGCCCGCTGGTCGGACTCGCCCTGCTGGCCGCCGACTTCCGGCTCGTGTGCACCGTCGCCGCGGTCCTCTTCGCGGCGCTCACCGTGCTCCAGTGGCGTGCCCTCCCGGCCCGCCGCGGCGAACAGTCGGCCACCGCCCCGCCGAGCGTTCTCGGACAGTGGCGCACCGTCATCGGCAACCGTCCCTTTCTGCTCTTCGCCGTCGCGATGACCGGCTCCTACGTGCTGACCTTCCAGGTCTATCTGGCGCTGCCCCTCGCCGCCGGGCAGGCGCTGGGATCGCGCGGCACGTGGGCGACGAGCGGCCTGTTCGTCGTCTCGGCCGCCGTCGCCGTGGCCGGTCAACTCCGCCTGACCGGCTGGGCGAAGCGCCGCTGGGACCCCGCGCAGGCCCTGGTGCGTGGGCTCGCCGCGATGGGCCTGGCCTTCCTCCCGCTGGCCCTCACCCCGCCCGGCGCCCGGGCGGGCGTCCTCCTCGCCCTCGTCGCCGCCGTGACCCTGCTGGCCGTCGGCGGCGCCGTCGTCTACCCCTTCGAGATGGACACCGTCGTCTCCCTGTCCGGCAACCGCCTCGTGGCCACGCACTACGGCCTCTACAACACGGTGTCGGGCCTCGGCATCACCCTCGGCAACCTCGCCACCGGCGCCCTCTGGGACTTCGCCGTACGCCACGACGCCCTGTGGCTGACCTGGTCGGCGCTGACCGCGACGGGCCTCGTCTGCGCGTCGTCGGTCGCCGCGCTGGCCCGCGGCGGGCGGCTCGCGGAACGGAAGGAGCCTGAACTCGTGGCGGCGTGAGCCCCCGCCCGCTCAACCGCCGCGCGGTGGACTGCGTCTCCCCAGCCGGGGCACCCGTCCTCGGCAACCGCGCCGAGGGCGCGGAGCGACGCAGGAGCAACGGGAGGCGTACGGCATGGAGATCTCCGGCATCTTCACGGCGATCGTGATCGGCATTGTGATCGGCATCCTGGGCCGGCTGGTGATTCCCGGGCGGCAGCGCATCGGTGTCCTCTGGACGATTCTCGTGGGGATCGCCGCCGCGCTCGTCGGCACGGCCGTCGCCGGGGCGTTCGGCGTCGCGGACACGCGGGGCATCGACTGGATCGAACTGGCCATCCAGATCGGCCTCGCGGCGCTCGGCGTCGGCGGGGTGGAGCGGCTGAAGAGCCGCCGCTGAGTCACCGCCGGGCGGCACCGTTCACGGTGGTTCAGAGCTGCTCGCGCAGGTCGTTCTCCAGGGCCCGGGCCGCGCTGTTCAGCGTCGCGACCAGGGCTTCGAGGCGCTGTGGGGCGTAACGCGTACCGGGCATCGACACCGAGAGGCCGGCCAGCGCGGTGCCGTCCGGGGACCGCACCGGTACGCCGACGGCGACGAGGCCGCGCTCCGACCGCTCCCGGTTGACGGCGAAACCGTTGCGGCGCAGGCGGCGCAGTTCCCTGCGCAGCCGGGCCAGGTCGGGGCGGTCGGCGGGCCGGTCCTGATAGCGCTCGGGCGCGTACACCGTGTCCAGTTCCTCGTCGGGGAGTTCGGCGAGGAGCAGCAGGCCCGCCGTGGTGCGGTGCGCGGGGAAGACCATGCCCTCGCGGGAGCCGACCCGCAGGGAGCGGTGGCATTCGACGCTCGCGATGAACCGGGCGACGTCGCCGGTGCGCACCGTGACGTTCGCGGTCTCGTCCAGCAGATCGACGAGGCGGTGCAGATGGGGCAGCGCGGCCACGCGCAGCCGGGAGACCAGGGACTGCGAGTGCGCGGCGAGGTCGAGCACGGGCCCGGCGCGGTAGACCCGATCCTCGTCCTGCGCGGCGAAGTCCCGGTAGACCAGCATCGCCAGGATCCGGTGGGCGGTGGAGCGGGCGACGCCGAGCCGGTCGGCGATCTGGGACACCGTCGCGCCACCCTCCAGTTGCAGGATGGTCGCCGCCCGCAGCGCGTGGTCCACGCTGGCGATCGGATAAGGAGGCGGGGACTTGAAGGGTTTGTCCATACGCTGAACCTCGGATTCTGCTCTCCAGAATCTCCATGGTCTCCCATCGGCCGCGGCGCACGCTCGTCGGGTGACTGAGACCCTCAAGGACAACGACCCCGCCCAGGGCTCGCCGGTCCGGCTCAAGGCCGTCGCCGCGGACGGGCAGCCCGATGTCAGCCCCGCCCTGGAGACCCTCTACCGGGGCTTCGAACAGGAACTTCTCGTCCCGCTGTGGACCGAGATCGGTGACCTGATGCCGGCCCATCCGCGGTCGCGCGCCGTGCCGCATCTCTGGCGCTGGGACCGGTTGCGCCCGCTGGCCGCGCAGGCCGGCGACCTGGTGCCGGTCGGCCGTGGCGGCGAGCGCCGGGCCATCGCGCTCGCCAACCCCGCCCTCGGCGGCCGACCCTTCGCCACCCCGACCCTGTGGGCGGCCATCCAGTACCTGATGCCGGGCGAGGACGCGCCCGAGCACCGGCACACCCAGCACGCCTTCCGCTTCGTCGTCGAGGGCTCGGGCGTGTGGACCGTCGTCGGCGGTGACCCGGTGCCGATGAACCGCGGCGACTTCCTGCCGCAGGCCGGCTGGAACTGGCACGCCCACCACAACGCCACCGCCGAGCCGATGGCCTGGATCGACGGCCTCGACATCCCCTTCCAGTACGTCACCGAGGCGCAGTTCTTCGAGTTCGGCCGCGACGAGATCAGCGACGCCGAGCGGATCACCCCGGAGCGCTCCCGGTCCGAGCGGCTGTGGGGCCACCCGGGCCTGCGCCCGCTGTCGGCCGCCCCCGCCGCGACGGCCGCGCCGGGCAGCCCGCTGCTCGCGTACAAGTGGGAGTTCACCGACGCCGCCCTGCGCGACCAGCTCCACCTGGAGAAGGAGGGCTTCGGCGGCACCGTCGAACCCGGCCACGCCGCGGTGCGCTACACCAACCCGCACGACGGCGCCGACGTCCTGCCCACCATCCGCGCCGAGTTCCACCGGATCGTGCGCGGCGCCGAGACCGCGCCGGTCCGCGAGACCGGCTCGTCGGTCTACCAGGTCTTCGACGGCTCCGGCACCGTCACCGTCGGGGGGAGGACCTGGACGGTGACCCGGGGCGATCTGTTCGTGGTGCCGTCCTGGGAGCCGTTCTCCGCGCGGTCCGAGGCCGGTGCGAGCGACTCCGACGAGGGCGCCCTCGACCTGTTCCGTTTCTCCGACGCGCCCGTCTTCGAGGCGCTCAAACTCGCCCGCACCCAGCCGCTCGCCCGCACCCAGAAGGACGCCTGACCCATGAAGCTCGCCACCCTCCGCACCGCCGACGGCACCCGCGCGGTCCGCCTCGACGGGGACGTCCTCGTCGACCTCGGCCACCCCGACCTCGGCGCCCTGTTCGCCGTACCGGACTGGCAGGGCCGGGCCGCGGCCGCCACCGGCACCGCGTACGCCGTCGAGGGCGCCGACTTCGCGCCGGTCGTCCCGAACCCGTCGAAGGTCGTCTGCGTCGGCCACAACTACACCGACCACATCAAGGAGATGGGCCGGGATCTGCCCGAACACCCCACGCTCTTCCCGAAGTTCGCCGAGACGCTGCTCGGCGCGGGCGACGACATCGTCAAGCCGGCCGAGACCGACGCGCTCGACTGGGAGGTCGAACTCGCCGTCGTCATCGGCAAGGAGGTGCGCCGCGCCGACGAGCGGCAGGCCGCCGACGCCATCGCCGGGTTCACCGTCATGAACGACATCTCGGCGCGCGACTGGCAGTTCCGCACCATCGAGTGGACCCAGGGCAAGATCTGGGAGGCCACCACCCCGGTCGGCCCCTACGTCGTCACCCCCGACGAGGTCGGCGGGGTCCGCCCCGCGCTCCGGGTCACGACCTCCGTCGACGGCGAGGTCATGCAGAGCGACGACACCGGCACCCTGCTCTTCGACCCGGTCTTCCTGGTCCAGTACATCTCCACCGTCATCACCCTGCGCCCCGGCGACATCATCGCGACCGGCACCCCGGCCGGAGTGGGCAACGCCCGCGACCCCAAGATCTTCCTTCAGCCCGGCCAGACCGTCGTCACCGAGATCTCCGGCCTCGGCGCCTGCACGAACAAGGTCGTCGCGTGACCGCCCCCACCAGGACCCTCGCCGAGGCCCGCGGCTGGGCCGAGGCCGGGACCGCGCTGGTCCTCGACGCCGTACGGGATCTCGACGAGGCCGCCTTCAGCGCGCCGAGCACCCTGCCCGGCTGGAGCCGCAAACACCTGGCGGCGCATGTCGCCGCCAACGCCGACGCCCTCGGCAACCTGGTGCACTGGGCCGCCACCGGCGAGCGCACCCCCATGTACGCCTCGCCCGAGGAGCGTGCCGAGGGCATCGCCAAGGGCGCTACCCTCTCCGCCGACGAACTCCGCACCTGGCTGACCGGCTCCGCGCGGCGCCTCGCCGAGAGCCTGGCCGAGCTCACCGACGCGCAGTGGGCGCACGAGGTCGTCACCGCGCAGGGCCGCACCGTCCCCGCCACCGAGCTGCCGTGGATGCGCGCCCGCGAAGTGTGCGTGCACGCCGTCGACTTCGGAGCCTGCGCCGCGTTCACCGATCTCCCGGACGGTTTCCTGGCCGCGCTGACCGACGAGATCACGGCCAAGCGCGGGCTGACCGAGCTGCCCGACGGGCCGCCGCCCGAGGTCACCGCCTGGCTCGCCGGCCGCCCGCACTTGCTCGCCGGCGCCCCCGCGCTCGGCCCGTGGCTCTGAGAGGAGCGTCATGCCCGACTCTGTTCCCGACGTGCTGATCGTCGGCGGCGGCATCGGCGGCCTCGGCGCCGCCCTCGCCCTGTCCCGCCAGGGCCTCGCCGTCCGCCTCCTGGAACGCGCCCCCGCCTTCGGCGAGGTCGGCGCGGGCCTCCAGCTCGCCCCCAACTGCACCCGCATCCTCGACGACTACGGCCTCCTCGACGAGGCCAGGAGCCTCGGCGTGGTCCCGGACGCGATGGTCATGCGCGACGCCCTGGACGGCGCCGAGCTGACCCGGCTCGACCTGCGCGACCTGGAGCGCCGCTACGGCTACCCGTACCTGGTCATCCACCGCAGCGACCTGCACGCCCTGCTGCTGCGCGCCTGCGGGCGGGCGGGCGTCGAGCTGATCACGGACGCCCACGTCACCGCGTACGAGAACGGCGGGACCACCGGTGGTGCCCGCGTCACCCTCGCCTCCGGCGGGACCCACGAGGCCGGTGTCGTGATCGCCGCCGACGGTCTGCACTCCACGGCGCGCAGGCTGCTCGTCGACGACGAACCGGTCTCGTCCGCGTACGTCGCCTACCGCGGCACCGTCCCCGCCGACACGGAGCGGGTGCGTGCCACGGACCTCGGCGAGGTCGTGGTGCACGTCGGCCCCTCCTGTCACTTCGTGCACTACGGGCTGCGCGGCGGCGAACTCCTCAACCAGGTCGCCGTCTTCGAGTCGCCCAAGGCGCTGGCCGGCCAGGAGGACTGGGGCACGCCCGATGAACTCGACGCCGCCTTCGCCCGCACCAGCGACTTCGTGCGGGACGGCCTGCCGTTCATGTGGCGGGACAAGTGGTGGCGGATGTTCGACCGCGACCCGGTCATGACCTGGGTGCACGGCCGGATCGCGCTGCTCGGCGACGCCGCGCACCCGCCGCTCCAGTACATCGCCCAGGGCGCGATCATGGCGATCGAGGACGGCTGGGTGCTGGGCGAGCACGTCGCCCGGAACCGTACGGCGGACGGCGGCACCGACTGGGACGCCGCGCTCGCCGCGTACGAGGCGGTCCGCCCCGAGCACTGCCGCCGCGTCGTGACCACGTCCCGCGCCTGGGGCGAGCTGTGGCACCTCGACGGCACGGCCCGCGAGCAGCGCAACGTGCTGCTGCGCGCCCGGGACACGTACGACTACGCCTTCGTGGACTGGCTGTACGGCCCGACCGCGCTGACCCCGGACGAGGAGCCGCCCATGTTCACGCCGATCCCGCCGGCGTCGGCCGAACCCGTGGCCGGTGGGGTGCCGGCGACCTGACCGGATGAGCTGTGAGCCGCCGTGCGGGGCCGCGTTAGGATCCCCGCATGGCGAACCTCCGACAGGCGCAGAAAGAAATGACGCGCCGCCTGCTCCTCGAGTCGGGCCTCGAACTGTTCAAGACGAAGGGGTACGCCGCCACCAAGGTCGACGACATCGCGACCGCCGCGGGCACCACCCGGGTCACGTTCTACGCGTACTTCCCCTCCCGCAGTGAGCTGATGAAGGCGCTGATCGACGAGCAGCTCAACGCGGCGTTGCAGCGCGTCGGTTCACCGGAGCACGGCTCCACCGCCCTCGACCTCGTGGCCACCGTGGCCGACGGCGGCCGGGAGGCGATCACGGCCTGGCTGCGGCGCACCGCCGACAGCTGGCCGGAGATCCGCCCGATCATCCGGGTCGGACGGGACGCCGCAGCGGTCGACCCGGAGCTCACCGACCTCGTGGAGCGCTGGCTGGAGGAGGCCATCAGCGACATCGAGGACGGACTGACGGAGGCCGGCCGCCTCGCGCCCCACCAGCGCCGTTTCCGGGGTGTCCTGGCGATGGCCCAGCTCGACTACGTGGCCCAGCACTGGGGCCGCACCGACTGGAAGCTCACGCGCGAGCAGATGCTGGACGAGCTGGCCGCGAACTGGGTGCACCTCCTGAACTGACCGGCCCCCGTACGACCGAGCCGGCCGCCCCGAAAGGGCGGCCGGCTTTTTCGTGCTCTCATTTCCGGACTTCACGCAACCCCTAGAACGATGTTTTTTCTTTGTGTTCGTTTCATTGACTCGATGTAAAGCGAATGGCTAGCGTGACGGGCATGAGAGCCAACGGCAACACTGTGAACACCGTCCTGGGCCCGGTGCCGGCCGAGGATCTGGGCGTCGTCGCGGTGCACGAGGCGCTGCTGTCGGTGGTGCCGGGCGCCGAGCACGCCTTCGACATCACCTTCGACCGCGCGGAGATCTTCGAGACCCTCGCCGCGAAACTGGACGACTTCCGCGCCCACGGCGGCGGCACGATCGTCGACAGCACGGGCATGTTCCACGGCCGGGACGTCCGGCTCTGCGAGAGCCTGTCCCGTACGACCGGTGTGCACATCGTCGCCTCGACCGGACAGGGCCCCGAGGAGCTGCTCGGCGGGTACTTCCTGACCCCGCAGACGAACCCGCCGACGCCCTGGCCCGCCGAGCGGTTCGCCGACCTCTTCGCCCGGGAGATCACCGAGGGCATGGTCGTGCCCCGGGTCGAGCGCCGCGGCGCCGCCGGTCTCGTGGCCACCGCCGCGACCCGCACCGGAGCGACCGCCACCGACGAGAGCCTGCTGCGCGGCGCCGCGCGGGCCGCCGCGGCCACCGGCGTCGCCGTCTCCGTGCGGTTCGGCGCCGACGCCCTCCACGACCTCGGCACGGTCCTGGACGAGAAGCTGCCCGCCGACCGCGTCGTCGTCGCCGGGCTCGACCGGGCGGACGCCGTCGCCGCCGGCGCGCCCCTGGAGGTCGCCCGCCTCGGCGCCCATGTCGCGCTCGACCACGTGGGCACCGAGGGCGAAGGCCATCCGACCGACGCCGAGCGTGCCGGTCTCGTCGCCGAGCTGGTGCGGGCCGGGTTCGGTGACCGGGTCCTGCTGTCCGTCGGCGCGACCGGCGTGGCCAAGGGGCACCCCGGCAACGACCTGCCGTACAGCCACGTCCTGACCTCGTTCGTCCCGCTGCTGCGGGCGCGGGGCCTGGGCGAGGCGGACGTGCGCCAGATCCTCGTACGGAACCCGTGCGCGCTGCTCGCGGTCCGCTGAGCCGCGACCCCGCCGCCCCCAAGTACTGACCGATCGTCAATCCCGCTTACTCAAAGGTGAGTTCCGTGTCGCGAGTGAACACCGTCCTGGGACCCGTCCCGGCCGAGGAGCTGGGGCTCGTGGCCGTCCACGAGCACATCGGCTACGGCATGCCCGGCTCCGAGCTGGACACGCAGTGGTGGAAGACGCCCGAGCGGCGCTACGAGGAGACCGTGCCGAAGCTGCGCACGTTCCACGAGAACGGCGGCGGCACCTTCGTGGACGCCACCGGCATCTGCAACGGCCGTGACGTCGACTACTACAAGTCGCTGTCCGCGAAGACCGGCGTCCACATCGTCGCCTGCACCGGATTCGTCGGCGGCGACACCGCCCTGCCGCACTTCGCGAACGCCGATGTCGACTACCTGATGCGGCAGTTCGTCCACGAGATCACCGTCGGCATCGGCTCCACCGGCGGCCCGGCCGGTGTCATCAAGGTCGGCGTCAGCCGCGGCGGCCGGATGACCGACCTCGACAAGCGCATCTACCGGGCCGCGGCCCGCGCCGCCCTCACCACGGGCGTACCGATCCTGACCCACCTCGCGATCGACGCCGAGAACGCCATCGCGATCTTCGAGGAGGAGGGACTGCCCCTGGACCGCGTCCTGTTCGGCCACGTCGACGACGGGGTCAACGCGGACAAGACGCGGGACGTGTGGATCGCCGAGCAGGGCGGCCGGATCGGCTTCGACACCTTCGGCTACGAGACCGAGCTGCCGGACCCGCCGTTCTGGGCCCGCCCCCGCCAGGAGCGCCTCGACCACTTCCTGCGGTTCATCGACGGCGGCCGCCGCATCGGGCAGGTCCTCGCCTCCGCCGACGCCAACTGCAGCCCGCTCGGCTGGCCCGGCGTCAAGGGGCACACCGTCAACTACCTCTTCGACGACCTCATCCCCGACCTCCGCGCCGCCGGACTCGACGAGGCCGCCATCAAGACGATCTTCGTCGACAACCCCGCGGACTTCCTGACCGTGCGGAAGTAGCCCGGCCAGAAGCAGTCCGCGCCGAAGCAGAGAGAACCGCCATGCAGTCATCGGACCTGAAGAAACTCAAGATCGCCGTCGTCGGGGCGGGGTACGGCGGCGCCGCCGCGGCCAAGGCCCTCAGCCTGCTCGGCGCACACGTCGACGTCTACGAACAGGCGAGCCGCATCCGCGAGGTGGGCGCCGGCATCGGTCTGCGCCCCTCCACCATGAACCGGTTCCGCGCGTGGGGAACCTTCGACGCCATCGCCGGTGTCAGCTCGCCCAGCGAGTACTTCGAGATCCTCACGGACGGCGCCGCCCCCCTCATGAAAGAGGCGTGGCCCGCCGACCGGGGCCAGACCCACACCCATCTGATCCACCGCGGCGACTTCATCGACGCCCTGCTCGGCGTGCTCCCCGAGGGCATGGTGCACCTCGGCCACCGCCTGGAGAGCATCGAGGACAAGGGCGAGCGCTCCGTCCTCACCTTCGCGGACGGCACCACCGCGGAGGCCGACCTCGTCGTCGGCGCCGACGGCATCAAGTCGGTCGTGCGCCGCGAGCTGTTCAGCGACAAGGAGCCGGTGTTCTCCGGCGAGCACGCCTACCGCGCGGTGATCTCCGTCGACGACGCGCACGGCATGGTCACCGACGACAACCTGCGCATGTACATCGGCCGCGGCACCAAGGTCTATCTGCTGCCGCTGCGCCACCGCGGCCAGGTCTCCTTCGACATCACCGCCCTGTGCCCGGACGGCACCTGGGCCCCCGAGGTCACCAAGGACGACCTGCTCGCCACCGTCGAGGGCTTCGACGCACGTCTGGTCAGCATCACGCGCGACCTCGACATGGACACCGTCAACGTCCGGGCCGTGTACGACATCGACCCCGTCGACACCTGGCACTCCGACTCCGTCGTCCTCATCGGGGACGCCGCCCACTCGATGCTCCACCACCAGGGCCAGGGCGCCAACTCGGCCATCGAGGACGCCGGAGCGCTCGCCGACGCGCTGCGCGACGCCGACTCCCTCCCCGCCGCGCTCGCCCGTTTCCAGGCCGTCCGCAAGCCGGTCACCGACGAACTGCAACGCGTCTCGCGCCAGGGCTGGACCGAGGACGAGATCGACGAGGTCTTTCCCGGCCAGAAGCCGTCGGCCGGTTCTCGCGCCACCGCCCCGAAGGAGTAGGTCATGCCGCTGCACCCCCGGATCGCCGAAGCCCTCGCCCACCTGCCGGCACCGCCCCCGGGCCCGATCGACCCCGCCGCGCTGCGCGCCGCAGACGAGGCCCAGGTCGCGCCGCCCGCCGACCGCCTGCCGCTGCACGCCGTCGAGGACCTGACCGCGCACACCGCCTCCGGCGGCGTACCGGTCCGCGTCTACACGCCCGACACCGCCGACCGCCACGGCCTGCTGATCTACTTCCACGGCGGCGCCTTCTTCCTCGGCAGCCTGGAGACCCACGACCACGTCGCCCGCTCGCTGGCCGCCGAGACCGGCCTGAAGGTCGTCTCCGTCGGCTACCGGCTCGCCCCCGAGGCCGCGTTCCCCGCCGGACTCGACGACTGCTCGGCGGTCGTGCGCTGGGCGGCGGACGCCCCGGACCTCGGCTGGGACGGCACGACGCTCGCCGTCGCGGGCGACAGCTCCGGCGGCACGTTCGCCGCCGCCGTCGCGGCCCGCGCGCACGACGAGGGCTTCGACCGCATCACCCACCAGATCCTCTACTACCCCTCCCTGGACCTTGACTTCGACGTCGACCGGTACGCGTCGCTGCGCGAGAACGCCGTCGGGTACGGGCTTGAGACGGCGGGCCTGAAGCCGTTCAACGCCTTCTACCTCGACAGCGGCGCCGACCCCGCCGACCCGCTCGTCTCCCCGGTCAAGCGCACCGACCTGACCGGGCTGCCGCCCGCGCTGGTGATCACCGGTGAACTCGACCCGCTGCGCGACGAGGGCGAGCTGTACGGGCAGCGCCTGGCGAAGGCGGGCGTCGCGGCGACGGTGAGCCGGTACGCGGGCGCGGGCCACGGATTCGTCCAGCATTTCTCGTGGATCCCCGAGTACCACCAAGTCTTCGCGCAGACCCGCGAGTTCATCGCAGGCGACGGCGGCACCTCATGACCGTCGCCGTCCACCCCCTGGTCTCCCCGTGGGGCCGCTTCGGGCTCTACAGCTTCTACCTCGACGCGCCCGAACCGGCGATCGTCGACACCGGTATCGCCTCCTCGCCCGCCGAGGGCATGGCCCCGGCGCTGGAAGCGCTCGGCCGGCGCATCGAGGACGTTCGGTGGATTCTGCTGACGCACGGTCACATCGACCATATCGGCGGCGCGTTCGCGCTGTGGGAGCTGACCGGCCGCTGTGCGCAGGTCGTCATCCACGAGGCCGACGCCCCGCTGCTGCGCTCCCGGCAGGCCCACGTCGACGAGTACCTGGCGGCCCGCGGCCGCTACCTCGGCGACCCCGACGGCGCCGCGAAGGTCCGGGCCGCCGGCGACGCCGTCATCTCCGGCGAGCTGGAACCCACCCGGCTCGTCCGCGGCGGCGAGAAGCTGTCCCTCGGCGGCGACGTCACCGTCTCCGTGCACGCGATGCCCGGCCACACCCCCGGCTCCGTCGGATACGAACTCGACGGCCAGGGAGCGGTGTTCGTCGGCGACGCCGTCCAGGTGCACGGCGCGGCCAACGGCTTCCCCGGCTACGCCGACCCGGCCGCTTACCGCGACAGCCTCACCCGCCTGCGCGACGAGATCCGCCCCCGCCACCTCTACCTCGGGCACCCCTACCGCCGCGCCGACGGCACGCCCTACGGGGTCGAGCTCGACGCCGTACAGGCGCGGGAGGCGATCGACCAGAGCCTCACCGCCGAGGGCCGGGTCACGGAGGCCGCCTGCGACTGCCTGCGGGCCGGGCTCCGGGAGACCCCGTCGCCGTACTCGCCGTTCGCCCCCGCCGCCGACGCGCTCGGCTACGCGGGCGACCCCACCCTCGAACCCTCGCCGTTCTTCACGTCGATGCACGGCTACCGAGAGCAGTTCGACCGGTCCGCCCGGGCCGACCAGAACGCGTGACACAGGAGCTTCCACCATGACCGACCACCAGACGCTCCGGGCGGGCGCGCAGACCCTCGCCGTCCGCAAGGACCTGCGGATCCCGATGCGGGACGGCGTCGAACTCGCCGCCGACGCCTATCACGACGTCGACAACGCCCCGCGCCCCGCGCTCATCGCGATGAGCGCCTACGGCAAGGAACTCCAGGCCCTCGCCCTGACCACCCCGCCGCAGCGCAGGCCGAGCCCCATGTGGGACGGCTGCATCGAGGCCGGTGACATCGCGCGCGTCGTCAAGGAGGGCTACGTCCACGTCATCGGCGACATGCGCGGCACCGGCGACTCCGGCGGCGAGATGGTCGGCAACTACAACTTCGGCGGCGTCTCCCAGGGACAGGACCTGTACGACGTCGTGGAGTGGGTCGCCGCGCAGCCCTGGTGCGACGGCAACGTCGGCATGATCGGCATCTCCTACTTCGGCTCCATGCAGGTCCTCGCCGCCGCCGAGCGCCCGCCGCACCTCAAGGCGATCTTCGTCAGCGGCGGCCACTTCGACTTCTACGAGACGACGTACCACGGCGGCGTCATGTGGTTCATGCCGCGCGCCGCCCGCGAGGGCCGCGGCGGCGACTCCGGCATCGCGCACACCAACGTCCTGTCCCGCATGAAGCAGGAGTTCACGCCGGACGAGCTGGACAAGCTCGTCGAGCAGCGCCTCGCCGACCCCGACGTCGCGGCCTGGCCGAACCTCGTGCACGTCCTCAAGTACCCGAAGAACCGCGAGTTCTGGTTCGACATCGTCATGAACCCGCTCGACGGCCCCTGGTACGAGGACCGCAACCCCGTCAACCTGGCCCGGAACATCGACATCCCGGTCTATCTCCAGATCGACCAGGGCCGCGGCTGGACCGTCGACGGCCACATCGAGCTCTTCAACATCCTCAAGGGCCCCAAGAAGCTGGAGATCGGCTCCTACCCGCCCATGCAGTCGCGCCCCTGGGTCGAGGAGCACGACACGATGTTCCGCTGGTACGAGTACTGGCTGAAGGGCGTCGACAACGGGATCATGGACGAGCCCGCCGTCAGCGTCTTCGTCGAGGGCACCCGCGAGACCGTCACCGCCGCCCAGTGGCCGCCGAAGGACATCGAGCACCGCTCCCTGTACCTGCGCCCGCGCGGCAGGCTCTCCGCCGAGCCCGAGCCCATGGGCACCGAGCACGCCGCCCCCGACGGCTTCTACCAGGCGCCGCTGACCGTCACCGACCAGGTGCAGGTGGTCAGCTGGAGCACCGAGCCCTTCGAGCGGCCCGCCGAGCTGATCGGCAGCGGCGCGGCGCACCTGTTCGCCGAGATCGACCAGGAGGACACCAACTTCATCCTGCGGCTGTGGGACGAAGCGCCGGGCGGCAAGCGGCAGTTGGTCACCACCGGCTACCTCAAGGCATCCCACCGCGAACTCGACGAGGAGCGCACCGGCGAGGGCGACCCGTACCACCCGCACACGCGCGCGGTGCCGGTGGAGCCCGGGGCGATCGAGGAGTACGTGCTGCGCCTCTACCCGTTCGCCGCGACCTTCCTGCCCGGTCACCGCCTGGTGGTGGAGCTGTCCAACGACGAGCCGCTCGCCGACGCGCACAACGCGCTGCTGCCGCCGGACGCCTTCCACCTGCCGGTGGGCCGCCCGGTGACGCACAAGATCTACCGCGACGCCGAGCACCCGTCGCGGCTCGTGCTGCCCTTCACCACCGTGGGGACGGACGGCTGAGGCGTTCCCACGCCTCCCGGTCCCGTACGTAGAGGGGAGCGGCGGCGGTGATGGCCCGGGTCTGTGCGGAGCCCCGGGCCAGCCGCCAGCGCACCGTGCCGGTGACCCGGGCGGCGCAGGAGGTGATGAACTCCTCGCAGGCGGTGCGCAGTTCGCCGTACCAGCGGCCCTCCAGGGCCTCGCGGACCCAGACCTGTTCGAGGTGCATCTTCTCCCGGACGGTCTCGGCGGCGAGCGTCGCCGTCTCCAGGTGGCGGTAGGTCTTCAGGAGGAGCGCGGCGGCGGGCATCTCCCGCAGCTCCAGGACCTTGTGGCCGCCGGGCAGGTGTTCCAGGCCGCTGTAGCGGCCGATGCCGTGGGCGCCCGCCCGGTGGTTCAGCGCCTCGATCAGCTCGGGGAGCGGCAGCGGACGGCCGTCGAGGGCCGTGGGGACGCCGTGTGCGAAGGCGATCTCCACGGTCTCGTCGGCGGGCGGCTCGGCCGGGCGGGCCGTCCACGTGTACAGGTGCTCGGGGACGGTGTGGTCCTCCGGGTCGTCGAGGACGCCCGACTCGAACTCCCGGCACCACAGGTTCGCGTCGACGCTCGCCACCCGCTTGCCCAGGTGCGGCAGCCCGATCTCCTCCAGCTCGCGCGCCTTGTCACCGCGGTCGACCGGGTCGAGGTCGTACGGGCTGCCGTACGGGACCGGACAGCCGAGCAGATCGAGGGCGCCGTTGAGGCGGCGCAGCGTGTTCTGGGACGGGTTCGCCGTGTGGACGACCGCCGCCGCGCCGAGGTCCGTGGTCAGGTCCAGGGCGAGGCGGGCGATCAGCGGGCGGCTCAGGGACGAGCTGACCGGGTGGGTGTCCAGGTAGACGGCCTGCGCGGCGATCGCCGGGCGGACGAAGGAGTCGGCGAAGGTGCGCCGGGCGTCCACGAGGTGCAGCCGCACCCCGAGGTGGCCGGTGGTGTGCCGCAGCTCGTCGGCGTCCTCGCCCGCGCCCAGGTCGGCGCTGAAGGCGTGCACGTCCGTGAAGCCGGCGCGGACCAGCCGGTGCAGCAGGTAGGTGCTGTCCAGGCCGCCGCTGAACAGCGTCACCACCGGCCGGCGCCGGTCGAGCGCGGGGCCGGTGAGATCGGCGAACGAGCGGATCCGCGGCCCGTGCGGGACGTTCACTCGCCGGCCTCCCGCAGCGCGCGCAGCTCCGCGGTGAAGGCCCGCGGGGTCGGCTCGTGCAGCAGGGCCGCGAGGGGGATGTCCAGGCCGAGCAGCTCGCGCAGCGTCTCGACGACGTGGACGACCTTGAACGAGTCGCCGCCCAGGTCGAAGAAGTCGTCGTCCGGGCCGACGGTGTCGACGGCGAGCACGTCCCGCCACACCGCGACGACCAGCGCGTCCGGATCACCGCTCGCGGGGACGGCCGGGCGCGGCGCCGGGACGGCCGCCGCCCGCTTCTCCAGGAGCGCCCGGTCCAGCTTGCCGTTGGCGGTCAGCGGCAGCGCGGCGACCACCTCGACGGTCCGTGGCACCAGGGCGCGGGGGAGCCGGTCGCGCAGGCCCGCCCGGACCGCCGGGCCCAGCTCGTCCGGCGGCGGCGCGTCGTCCTCGGGCACCACGAACACGGCGAGGGCCTTGTCCGCGCCCGTGCCGTGCGCCACGACCGCCGCCTGCCGAACTCCCGCACAGGACATGGCCGTTGCCTCGATCTCGGCGGGCTCGATCCGGATGCCGCGGATCTTCACCTGGCGGTCGACGCGGCCCAGGAACTCCAGCGCGCCGCCCGGTTCTGCCACCCGCACCAGGTCGCCGGAGCGGTACATCCGGCCGTGCGGCGTGGTCACGAACCGGTCGGCGGTCAGCTCGGGCCGGTGCAGATAGCCGAGGCCCAGGCCCGCGCCGCCGATGTACAGCTCGCCCGGCTCGCCCTCCGCCACCGGGGCCCCGGAGCCGTCGAGGACCCGCAGCTCGGTACCCAGGACCGGGCCGCCGATCAGCACCGCCGCCGGGTCCGGGTCGCGCGGGCAGATCCAGTACGTGCAGTAGACCGTGCACTCGCTGGGCCCGTACAGATTCGTCAGGGACGCGGTGGAGCGGGCGTGGAAGCGGGCCACCAGGTCGGGGCTGAGCGGTTCGCCGCCGGTGAGGACCTGACGCAGCCCGTCGTACCGCTCGTCCGGGTCGCGGGCCAGCAGGAACAGATCCAGGAGCGAGACCACGCAGTAGAACGTGGTGATCGCGTGGTCGCGGATCAGCGCCGCCAGATGGTCGGCGTCGCGCTGCCGCCCCGGCTCGGCGAGCACCACCGTGGCGCCCGCGAGCAGCGGCCAGTACGTCTCGCTCAGGTACATGTCGAAGCTGCACGCCGTGTGGTGGATCATCCGGTCGCGCTCGTCCATGCGGTGCGTGGACTGCAGGGCGTGCAGCCGGGAGGCGAGGGCGGCATGGCTGATCAGCGCGGCCTTGGGGCGGCCGGTCGACCCCGAGGTGTAGATGATCACCACCGGGTCGTCGGGCGACGCGTCGAGCGCGGGCGCGGGAGCGGCCGGGTACGCGGCGCACTCCTCGTCCGTCAGCACCTCGGCGAGCCCCGCGAACCGGTCCGCCAGCCGAGTGTCGGTGAGCACGATCCGCGGCGCGCAGTCCTTGGTCGTCTCCCGTACGCGTTCCAGCGGATCACCGGGGTCGAGCGCGGCGTGCGCGGCGCCCGCGAACGCCGTGCCGAGCAGCGCCACGAGGAACTCCACGGACCGCTCGTGGTGCACGACGACCCGGTCGCCGGGACCGACCCCGTGCGCGCGCAGCGCAGCCGCCGTGCGCAGCACCCGCGCCTTCAACTCACCCATGGATACCACTGTCTGACTAGCTATCAGGGCGGGCAGGTCCGGGTCGCGGTCCCACCGCTCCAGCAGCAGGGCGTCGATCCGGCTCACGCTCTCGCTCCCTTCGCGAAGTGGTCGACGCTGCCGGCGACGGCCTCCGCGAGCAGCGCCGGGCTCTCGGTGAGCAGCAGATGCCCGCCGGGCAGCCACACCGTCCGGGACCGGTCGCTGAACAGCTCCCAGTCCTCGGTGCGTTCCTCCGGGCACAGCGGGTCCTCGTCGCCGAACACCGCGAGCAGCGGGCAGTCCAGGAGCGGCTCGGGCCCCGAGCTGTACTCCTCGACGGCCCGCATGTCGGCGACGATCGACGGCAGCAGCAGCGCCAGCATCTCCTTGTTCGCCGCCAGCGACGCGGGCACGCCGCCGAACTCCCGCAGGATGTCGAGGATCTCCTCCGGGTCGTCGGTGTCCCGCAGCCGCCGCCGTCCGGGATCGGGCTTCTCGGTGACCGCCCACTGAGACACCGCCACGAACCCGGCCACGGAGACGTCGCCCGTGCGCTGCAACGCCCGTACGGCCTCCAGCGCGAGCACCGCCCCGGAGCAGACGCCGACCACGAGCAGCGGCGCCGAACCCGGCAGGGCACGGGCCGTCGCGACGACGTCCGCCGTCAACTCGGCCAGCCCGCCCACGGGTTCGCGCACCCGGGACTCCCGCCCCGGCAGCCGCGCCGTCGCCACAGCCCAGTCGGCGGGACAGTGCGCGGCGAACGCGGCACCGCTCGCGGCGCCCGCGCCCGCGTGCGGCACGAGCAGCACCCGCCAGGCCGCGCCCTCGGGGCGTGCTCCGTCGAGCCTGAAGGTCTTCACCGGCATCCGCGCGTCACCCTGCCGTCACGAACTCGGCCAGCCCGCGCGCCAGATGGCCCGGGTCGTCGGCGCCGACCAGCTCGCGCGCGGAGTGCATCGACAGGCCGGGCACGCCCACGTCGACGGTCGTCACCCCGAGCCGGGCGGCCGTGATCGGCCCGATGGACGTGCCGCACGGCAGCGCGTTGTTGGACACGAACCGCTGCCACGGCACGTCGGCCCGCTCGCAGGCGGCCGCCCACGCGGCGAAGCCGGTGCCCTCGGTGGCGTACCGCTGGTTCACGTTGATCTTGACGACCGGACCCGCGTTCGGCAGCGGGTGGTTGTCGGGGTCGTGCAGCTCCGCGTAGTTGGGGTGGACGGCGTGGGACATGTCGGCCGAGACGCACAGCCCGCCCGCGAGCGCGCGCTCCCAGTCCTCGGCGCTGCCGCCGCGCGCGGTCACCGAACGGTGCAGCACCCGCTCCAGGAGCGGGCCCTGGGCGCCGGTCTCGGAGCCGCTGCCGGTCTCCTCGTGGTCGAACGCGGCGAGCACCGGCACCCGGTCGGGGGCCGCCGACGCGGCGGCGGCGAGCAGCGCGGTGACGCCCGCGTGCACGGAGACGAGATTGTCCAGGCGGGCCGACACGATGAACTCCCGCCGGGCGCCGAGGAGTCCGGGCGGCTGTACGTCGTGCAGCATCAGGTCCCAGCCCAGCACGTCGGCCGCGTCGATCCCGGCCTCGTGGGCGACCCGGCGCAGCAGCGCGCCGTGCTCGGGCGCGCCGAGCGACCAGACCGGCTGGGTCTGCCGCTGCCGTTGCAGGGACAGTCCGTCGTTCACGGTGTGGTCGAGGTGGATCGCCAACTGCGGCACTCGCAGCAGGGGTTCGTCGATCTGTACGAGGGTGGAGGTGCCGTCGCGCAGGGTCAGCCGCCCCGAGATGCCGAGGTCGCGGTCGAGCCAGGTGTTCAGCGGGACGCCGCCGTAGATCTCCACGGCGACCTGCCGCCAGCCCGCCCGGCCCGTGTCGGGGGTCGGCTTGACGCGCAGGTTCGGCGAGTCGGTGTGGACGCCCATGATGCGGAACGGGGCGCTGGCGGGGGCGCCCTCCGGCACGTACCAGGCGAGGAGCGCACCGCCCTTGGTCAGGTACCGGCCGCCGCTGTGGCCGGTCCACTCCTCGGTGCCGGTCAGTTCGGTGAACCCGGCCTTCTCCAGGCGCCGTACCGCCGAGGCCACCGCGTGGTATGGCGACGGGCTCTCCCGCAGGAACGTCAGCAGGTCCTCGACGTGCTCGGCTTGTGTGGGCAGGTTCATTCGGCTTCCGCCTCCAGGGGCAAGGGATGAGGGTGGTCGAGCAGCGCCGCGAGGGGGCGCCCGGGGTGCGTGCACAGCTCCCCGAGCAGCACGGCGTAGGAGGTCAGGAGTTCGTCGGCCGTGGGTGCGTCCCACAGGTCGGCCGAGTACTCCAGGAACGTGCGCAGGCCGAGCGCCGGGTCGCGGCGCGGCGAGAGGCCGAAGACCAGCTCGGCGCGGGCGACGGGCGGCGCCAGGTCCTCGACCTCGACGTCGAGTCCGGGGATCTCGATGTCGGTGTCGGGGTAGTTCTGGAAGGCGAGCACGTTCGGCACCCGGTCGGGTACCTCGGTGGCGCCCGCGTCGCGCATCGCCCGCATGATGCGGGCCGTCGGCAGGACGTGCGCCATCACGGTGAGGGCCTCGGCGCCGGTGCGGGCGACCAGCTCGGCGAAGGGCTCGCCCGGTTCGATCCGCACCCGCACCATCACCGACGTCGACACCATCGCCACCAGCGAGTCACCTGCGGTGCCCGCCCGGTTGGCGTACGGCACGGCCAGCAGCACGTCCCGCTGCCCGGAGAGCCGGGCCAGGTGCACGCCGAGCGCGGCGGCCGCGACGGCGAACGGCGTCTGCCGCACGGAGGTCGCGAGGTCCTCCAGGGCCGTACGGACCTCGGCGGGCACGGTGCCGCGCACGGTGCCGCCCGCGCCGCTGAGCGTGTCGGGGCGCGGCCGGTCCGTGGGCGTGTCCAGGTGGCACGGCACGCCCTCCAGGTACCGCGCGCAGAACGCGGCGCGCCGCTCCTCCTCGGCCGGGTCGTGCGCGCCGAGCTGCTCGCGGGCGTACTCCGGGGCCTGCGCGGACGGCGCGGGCAGGGTGTGCGGGCGTCCCGCCGCCGCTGCCGTGTACAGCTCGGCCAGTTCCGCCATCAGGACCGAGTGGGACCAGCCGTCGGCGCTGATGTGGTGCAGCACGAACATGAGCACCCAGCTGTCGTCGGCCACCTTCAGCAGCCGGGAGCGCGGGAACGTGGGCTCGGCGAGGTCGAACGGCTTCGCCGCCATCCGCCGGCACACCGCGTCCGCCCGCTCCCGCGCCGTGCCGGGGGCGAGCCGGGAGAAGTCGTCGATCCGCAGCCGCGGGGGCGGCGCGTCGACCACCTCCTGCCGCCAGGCGCCGTCCGCGCCCCGCACGAAACGGGTCCGCAGGGCGTGGTGCCGCTCGACGAGCCGGGCCAGGGCGGTGCGCAGCGCGTCCGGGTCCAGGGCGCCCCGGAACCGGATCCGGGTCGGCACGTTCCACACCTCGGCCCGGGGCACGGCATGGTGGCCGGCGATCATGCGGTCCTGCTGGGGGCTGACGGGAGCCCGGTCGACGACACCGGGCCCGGGTTCCGGAGAGACCGGCTCGGCCTCTCCCCCCTTGATCTGACGCGCCATCGCCTCGGGGGTCGGCTCCGCGAAGAAGTCCGCGAGCGCGATCTCCGCGCCCAGCACCTCCCGCACCCGGTTCACGAGACGGATCGCCGCGATGGAGTCGCCGCCCAGGTCGAAGAAGTCGGCGTCGTCGGCGACGTCCTCCACGTCGAGCACCGCACGCCACACGGCCCGCAGCTCGTCGCCCGCGCCGGACGGCACGGGCCGGGTGTCCCGTACGGTTTCCGCCGCGTCCTCCACCATGGCGCGCAGTACGCGGTCGAGGTCGGCGAGGAGGCCGCGGACCGTTTTGTCGTCGAAGAGCCCGGCGTCGTAGCGGATGCGCAGCCGCAGCCCCGACGGGGTGCGCACCGCCATGAGGGCGAGTTCGAGCGGTGCCGACGAGGCGCCGCCCGGCACGTCGGACGCGGTGAGCCCCGGCAGCTCGACGCGGGTGAGCGGCGCCGCGTCCAGGTCGGCGGAGACCGTCACCAGCGGGCGCGGCCGTCCGGCGCCCTGGCCGAGCCGGGCCGCCAGCTCGTCGGGGTCGACGTGCTGGTGCCGCTCGGCCTCGAACAGGGTGTCGCGCGTGGCCCGCACCGCGTCGGTGACCGTCGTGCCGTCGCCGAGCGCCGCCCGCAGCGGCAGCACCGCCGCGTGGAAGCCGACGGTCCGCGCGGTCGCGGGCGTGCGCCGGGCGAACGTCGAGCCGATGACGAACTCGTCGAGCCCCGTCCGCTCGCGCAGCACCAGCTGCCAGGCGGTGAGCAGCGTCGCGAACAGGGTGACGCCCCGGCGCCCGCTCCACTCCTGCACCGCCGCCGTGCGCGCCGCGTCGAGGCCGGTCTCGGCCGCGCCGCCGAGCCCCGACACCCGGCGCCCGCGCGGCCGGTCGGTCGGCGGCGCGAGCACGGGCGGCATCGGGTCCAGGTCCTTCAGCCACCACTCCAAGTCGCCGTCGTCCGTGGCCTGTTCGGTCGCGTCGACGGTCGTTCCGGCGGGCTCCGGGAAGTGCGGGGCGCGGCCCTGGACGTGGGCCGTGTACAGCTCCTGGAGGTCGTCCGCGAGCAGCCGCGCCGAGTGGCCGTCCGTGATCAGGTGGTGCAGGCCGAGCAGCAGGACGTGGTCGTCGTCGGCGAGCGTGAGCAGGCGCGGTGCGCACAGCGGGCCGTCGGCGAGGTCGAAGGCGCGGGTGCTCGCCGCGCGCAGGGCGGCCTCGATCGCCGCGTCGGGGTCCTGGTCCCGGGCGTCCGTCACCGCCAGCGGGACGCGCGTGGACGCCCGGACGATCTGCTGGAGCAGGCCGTCGTCGCCGCCCGCGCGGAACACCGTGCGCAGCCCCGCGTGCCGGGCCACGAGTCCGTCGACGGCGGCGGTCAGGGCGGGCACGTCGAGCGGGCCGCGCAGCCGCACCGCCTGCACCTCGTTGTACGCGGCCGGGTCACCGGCCAGCTGCGCGGCGAGCCAGAGCCGGCGCTGGGCGGCGGTCGCGGGGGCGGTGACGTCCGCGGCCGGCGTGACGTCCTGCGCCGCCGTCGCCTCCCGCAGCGCGGCCAGCCGGTCCAGGCCCGCCCGCGCCAGGTCGCCGGGCATCCCGAAGTCGACCAGGGCGGCGATCTCGTCGACGCCGGCCGCCCGCAGCGCCGCCACCACCGGCGCGCACGTCTCGGGCGTGCCGATCAGCGCCCGCTCGTCGCAGTACCGGTCGTAGGCGCGCAGGAACAGATACTCCAGGTCGGCCTCGCTCGCCTCCGCCACGTCCCGTTCGCCCGAGGCGACGGCACCGGCCGCCGACCGCATCTGGAGCGACGACCGCAGATACCGGGTCATCGGCTCGCGGGCCCGCTCCCGGGCGGTCGCGTGGTCGTCGGCGAGGTAGGTGTGCAGGAGGACGGTGACGCGGCCCGCGTCCGGGTCGAGCCCGTGCCGGGCGCGGGCGGCGCGGTAGTGCGCGATGTTCGCGGCGAGCTCGGCGACGGACTGGTTCATCAGGTTCGTGACGATGCCGAGATCGCGGCGGGCCGCCTCCTCGTACGACGCCCGGCGCCCGGACGTCGCCAGGAACATCGGCGGCGCCTCCTGCACCGGCCGCGGCAGCGTGGACACGTCGGACGGGCGGCCGTCGCCGCTCTCCCTGAGCAGCGTTCCGCCCCGCCACAACTCCCGTACGGCATCGAGGTGTTCGAAGGCGATCTCCGTGCGCCGCTCGAACCGGTCCGGGTGCAGGACGAAGTCACGCGCGTGCCAGCCGGTGGCGCAGCCGAGGCCCACCCGGCCGCCGGACAGCCGGTCGACGACCGCCCACTCCTCGGCGACCCGCACCGGATCGTGCAGCGGCAGCACCACGGACCCCGCGTTCAGCCGGATCCGCTCCGTCTCCCGGGCGAGCGCGGCGGCGAGCACGGCCGGGTTCGGAAAGAGACCGCCGAACGAGTGGAAGTGCCGCTCCGGAATCCACAGCGAGCTGAAGCCGTGCGTGTCGGCGAACCGGGCCGTCTCCACGATCCGGTCGTACGCCTGCGAGGTGTCCTCGGCATCCGGATAGTCGCCGAAGAAGTAGACACCGAAGTCGGGTGCGGGCCGCCGGTGTTGAGGCTTCGGCGGGGACTTCGGCCGGGTGGCCGGGAAGAACCCGCCCTCGCGCATCTCCCGCAGCGAGCCCTTCACCGCGTCCGCGACCCGCTCGACGTCCGCGTCCGTATGGGCGGTCGACAGATAGAAGCTGCGCCACTCCCACACATAGATCCCGCGCAGCAGGAGGTGCCGGTACAGCAGCTCCATGTCGGCGCGGTGCGTGAAGCGGAACATGGACCCGAAGTGGGCCACCTCCAGCGGGAATTCCTCGTCACGGAAGAACGTGTTGAGGTCGTCGGCGAGCGCGTCGGTACGCGCGTTGAGCCGCTCCTGCAAGGCGGGCCCCTCGGCGACGAGATGCGTGAGGACCGCCTTGGCCGCCGCCATCGACAGCGGGTGCTGGAGGTACGTCCCGCCGAAGAAGGTGGTCTCCGTGCCGGGCGCGCTGTCGTCCCCGTAGCGCCAGAACCCGCCGTCGACCCCGTCGAGGAGGTCGGCGCGGCCCGCGATCGCGCCGACCGGGAAGCCGCTGCCGAGCGCCTTGCCGTACGTGGCCAGGTCCGGGACCACACCGAAGTGGTGCTGGGCGCCGCGCGGATGCGGACGCAGGCCCGTCAGCATCTCGTCGAAGAGCAGCACGATGCCGCGCCGCCGGGTCAACTCCCGCAGCGAGCGCAGGAACTCGACCGGGCGCAGCCCCGGGTTGCGGCACTGGACGGGCTCCACGACGACCGTGGCGATGGAGTCGCCGAGCGCGTCGATGGTGTCCAGGGCCTCCTGGCTGCCGTACTCCAGGACCAGCAGATCGGCGACCGCGCTCGCCGGGATGCCGCGCGACACCGGCACGGCCCGGCCGCCGTCGGGGCCGGGGCGGCCGAGCACCGGGTCGATGTGGCCGTGGTAGGAGCCGCGGAACATGACGACACGGTCGCGGCCGGTCGCGGCGCGGGCGAGCCGGATCGCGCCCGAGTTCGCCTCCGTACCGGAGTTCGCGAACGCCACCCGTTCCATCCCCGTCAACCCGGCGAGCAGCTCAGCGACTTCACCGGCCTCGACCGGGCGCGGCCCGAACCGGAGCCCGCCGTCGAGATGGGCCCGCACCGCCTCCGTCACGCACTCCGGCTCGTGCCCGAGCAGCAGCGCGCCGAAGCCCATGGTGATGTCGGTGTACGTGTTGCCGTCGATGTCCGTCAGTTGCGCACCCCGCGCCGAGCGGGCGGACAGCGGATACAGCGTCTCCTTCGTGGCGCGCCGGAACCCGACCACGGCCCGGCTGTCGGCAAGCACCGAACGCCGCCGCTGCGCCAACTCCTTGGATGTCGCCGTCCGTTCGGTCAGACGCCGGGCGAGGTCGGCCGCGTGCGCGCGCTGCCGTGCGTCGGCACCGGCCGTTCCGGAGTCCGGGGCCAGCACGACGCGCGGCCCGTGCTGCTCGGCCGAGGCGGATGCGGATGCGGGTGCGGGGGTGCCGCCGCGCGCCCGGGCCAGTTGCGCGGTGAGGTCCCGGGACAGCTGTGCGGCGCGGTCCGCCGCCGATGCCGTCATCGGGCGGCGCGGCCGGCGCCGAGCAGGGCCACCGCCTCGGAGAGCTGGGTCAGCATCGCCGTCTGCGTCTCGGCCAGGAGGTTCACCTGGCGGGCGAGTTCGGCGATCTCGGCGCGGGTGGCGTACTGCGCGCTCTCGTCCTTGGTGGGGGTGATCACCTGGGCCGTGGCGGGTGCGGCGGGTCGCTCGCGCCGTTCGGCGATGAGCCGGGCCGTCAGCTCCGGAGTCCCCGCGTCCTCCAGGATCTCCCGGATCGCGATCCGCACATCGAACTCGGCCTCCAACTGGCGCAGCATCCCGATCAGTTGCAGTGAATCGGCGCCGAGACCCACGTACGTCTGCGCGGGCCCCACCTCGTCCAGGGTGAAGCCCAGGTGGTGCGCGGTCAGTTCGCGCACGCGCGTGAGCACCGGCCGGTCCTGGGCGGGTACGGCCACTGCGTCCTGCTCGGTCACTGCGTCCTCCACGGGTGGTTCGGGTGCGGGTGCGGGGCCCGTCCAGTAGGAGCGGTGCTGGAAGGGGTAGGTGGGCAGCGGGATCCGGCGGCCCGGGTGTCCGGCGAGCAGCGCCGTCCAGTCGACGGCCGCGCCCGCGCAGTGCAGCCCGGCCACCGCCTGCCACAGCCCGTCGACGCCCGCGCCCCGGCCCTGCGTCGGCAGACACGGCACGTCGGGCAGCACCCGGCGGGCCATGCCGGTGAGCGGGGCGCCCGGCCCCAGCTCCAGCAGGACGTCCCGGTCGGCGAGGGCACGCAGCACGGCGTGGAAGTCGGCGGTGTCACGGGCCTGCCGGACCAGGTGACCGGGGTCGGGGAGCCAGCCCGGCTGCCGGACCGTGCCGTCGAGCCCGGACACGAACGCCCGCTCCACCGGCCGGAGTTCGATGCCCTCGGCCGCCGCCCGAAGCTCGTCGAGCATCGGGTCGAGCAGCGCCGTGTGGAAGGCACGGTCGACCGGGAGCGGTTCGCAGGGCACGTCGGACAGCAGCCGCCGCGCGGCCGCCACGGCTTCGGGGCGGCCCGCGACGACATGGTGCGCGGGCCCGTTCACCACGGCGAGTTCAAGACCGGCGCCGACCTCGTCGAGCAGCGCCCGCACCCGTGCGTACGGGGCGAACACGGCGAGCATCGCCCCGGGCGCGGTGTCCTGCATGAGGTGGCCCCTGCGGCACAGCAGCCGCATCCCGTCCTCCAGGGACAGCGCGCCGGCCGCGTACAGCGCCGCGTACTCCCCGACGCTGTGCCCGCCGACGGCCGCCGGACGCACCCCGAGGGACTCCCAGAGCCGTACCTGCGCGACCTGGAACGCGAAGAGCGCGGGCTGCGCGAACGCCGTGTCCCAGCCGCCCGGTTCCGCCCCCGTCGCGGACGTCAGCCGCTCGCGGAAGTCCGTCGCGCCCGTCTCCTGCCGGTGCACGCGAGCACAGGCGTCCAGCGTCTCGGCGACGACCGGGAACCGCGCCGCGAGCGCCGCCGCCATGCCGGGCCGCGCACCGCCCTGCCCGCTGAACAGGAACACCGGCGCCGGGTCCCCGCCCGCCGCGCCCGCCGTGCCCGTGCGGTACCGGGCGGGATCGGGGCGTCCGGCCAGGAACGCGTCGAGCCCGGCGACCGGGTCCCCGGTGACGACGAGCCGGTGTTCGTGCGCGGCGCGGCCGAGTGCCGTCGTGGTCAGTAGATCGGCCGGGTCGGGCCCCGGCTCCCGTACGAGTGTGTCCCGGAACGCGCGGGCCAGCTCCGTGAGGGCTTCGGGGGAGCGCGCCGAGAGCGGAAGCAGCGGGGGAGCGGTGGACGCGGACGGGGCGCGGGGCGCGGCGGGCGGCGCCTGCTCCAGGATCACATGGGCGTTCGTGCCGCCCATGCCGATGGAGTGCACGCCCGCGCGGCGCGGGCCGTCCTCGTCGGCGGGCCAGGGCGCGGCCCGGCGCGGCAGCGTGAACGGGCTTTTCTCGACGCCCAGTTGAGGATTGGCGCGGGTGAAGTTCACCAGGGGCGGGACGATGCCGTGCCGCAGCACCAGGACGGCCTTGATCAGCCCGGCGAGCCCGGCCGCGCTGTCCAGATGCCCGATCGCCGGTTTCGTCGAGCCGAGCGCGCAGAACCCGGTCCGCCCGGTGTGCCGCCGCAGCGCCTGCGTGAGCGCGTCGAACTCGATCGGATCGCCCTTGTACGTGCCCGTGCCGTGCGCCTCCAGATAGCGCACCGACTCGGCGTCCACCCCGGCCGCCGCCAGCGCGCCGAGCACCGCGTCCCGCTGCCCGGCCACGCCCGGAGCCGCGAACCCGGCCTTGTCCGCGCCGTCGTTGGTGACCGCCGAGCCCAGGATCACCGCGTGCACGGTGTCCCCGTCGGCGAGCGCCCGCTCCAGCGGCTTGAGGACCACGGCGGCCACCCCGTTGCCGCCGACCGTGCCGTCCGCCGCCGCGTCGAAGGCCCGTACCGCACCGGTCGGCGACAGCGTCGAGCCCTTCACCCGCCGGTGCCCGGTGATCTGCGGCAGATGCAGCGCCGCCGAACCGACCAGCATCAGCTCCGCGTCCCCCGCGTACAGCGCCTGGCACGCCAGGTGTACGGAGACGAGCGCGCTGGAGCAGGCCGTGGCCACATTGACGGCGGGACCGTTCAGACCGAGCCGGAACGCGGCCCGGTTCGCCGTGAAGTCCGGGTAGTTGCCCACCTGGATCTGCTTCACGGCCGTCCAGTCGTCGGCGGCCGCCTGCTCCCCGATGTTGTGGGCGAGGTAGCTGTGCAGCGAGTACAGGCGGTAGCCGACGCTCGCGTACACCCCGACCCGGGCGTCCGTGCCCGCGTACCCGGCGTCCTCCAGCGCGTGCCAGGCACACTCCAGGAACAGCCGCTGCTGAGGATCGGTGACCGTGGCCTCGCGCCCGCTCATCCCGAAGAACGCCGCGTCGAACCCGTCGATCCCGTGCAGCAGCGCGCTCGCCCCGCCGAACTCCGGCTCCTTGTAGGTGGCTTCGGGTGTCCCGGCGGCCGCGAAGTCGGCGTCGCCGAACCGGCGTACGTGCGTCACGCCCGCCACGATGTCGCGCCAGTACGCGTCCGGGCCGTCAGCTCCCGGAAACCTCAGCGCCATCCCGACGACCGCCACGCGCCGGTCCCGCATCGCCGCCCCCCTCCTCCGGGGACACCGGATCAGAACGTCGCTGCCGCAGCGTCTGCGCGACGAACACCACGGCCACCACGATCGCGACCCCGTGCGCGACCCCGACCACCGACAGCGGCGAGAACACGTCGAGCGCCGCCGCGACCGCGATCATGCCGACGCCGAAACCGAGGTTCTCCACCGTCGCCGACAGACCGAAGGCGTGCGTGCGCAGACCCGTCGGCAGCGTCTGGAGGTGCGAGCTGTACGACACCTCGGTGACGCCGTCGGCCGCGCCCGCGAGCAGCGCGATCACGATCGTCGCGGCCCACGGGAACCCGGCGAAGGCGAGGATGAAGGTCGCCGACATCGCGATCGTGCCGAGCCCGAACCCCAGCGCCCCGACGGAGCGCCCGTCGCGCTTCACCCACCGCTGCAACACCTGCTGCACGAGGACGTTGCCGAGCGCCCACACGCACCAGAAGACACTGACGAACACGGCGGGCCGGTCGGCGTCCAACTGCGTGGAGTACACCGGCAGGGCCGCGTTGTGCGAAGAGGAGCCGAGCGCGTCGATGCCGCGCAGCGCGACCATCAGCGCGATGACGGGTGCGGTGGCGAGCGCGGCCAGGGCGCCCGGGTTCCGCTTCTTCCCGCCCGCCGCGGCCGGGGCGCCCTTCTCCTCCCGGTCCGGCCGCGCGGTCAGCGGCAGCAGCGCCACCGTGCCCGCGCACACCAGGAACGTCGCCATGTCCACGAGGAACGCGGCCGTGTAGCCGAGCAGCGACACCACGACACCCGACGACGCGAACCCGACCACCATCGCCATCGAACGGCCGCTCACCATCAGCGAGTTCGCCCAGGTGTGCCGGCCCTCGTCCACCATGTCGGGGATCGAGCTGCGGAACGCGACCATGAAGAACGTGCCCGCGCCGCCGACCACCGCCGACACCAGGAACAGCGCCGCCGTGCGCAGCCCGTCCGGCGCGCACACCAGGAGCACGAGCGCTGCGGCCTGCACCACGTTCGCCCAGAACATCACCGGCTTCGCCGCGCAGCGGGCGAGCAGTGCGGCGGCCCCGAGCCCCGCGAGGAACCCGGCGGCCAGCCGGACGGCCATGAACACACCGACCGCGAGCGCCCGGTCCGTCACCGCGTACACGTACAGATTGAGCGCGACCAGGTTCAGGTACGTGCCATAGGAGGAGATCGCGTAACCGGTCACCAGGATGCGGTACCGGCGTTCCTTCATGGAGCGTTCCTTTGCGAGCGGGTCCGTACAGGTGCGAACGAGTGAGCGGTGATTCGAACGCTGTGCACCCTAGGCGGGAGACTCCTCCTTCCGCAGGAAGATCATGGAAGTTGTCCGAAGCGGGGGCCGGGTCTAGAGGCCCACGTCGCGGCTGCGAATGTCCTCGATCGACTCCCGGCGCACCAGCAGCCGGGCCCGCCCGTCGCGCACGGCGGCCACCGGCGGGCGGCCCACCAGGTTGTAGCCGGACGCCATCGACAGGTGGTACGCCCCGGCGACGGGCACGGCGAGCAGATCGCCCACCCGGACGTCGGCGGGCAGCGGGACGTCGGCGGCGACCACGTCACCGGCCTCGCAGTGCCGGCCCACCACCGTCATCGGCGTCCGGGTCGCGCTGCCCGCGCGGCCGACGAGCCGTGGCGCGTACCGCACTCCGTACAGGGCGGGCCTGGGGTTGTCGCTCATGCCGCCGTCGACGGCGACGAAGGTGCGGCCGCCCGTCCGCTTGACGGAGACGACGTGGTAGAGCGCGATGCCGGACGGTCCCGCGATGGCGCGGCCCGGCTCGATGATGAGGCGCGGCACGGGCAGCCGGGCCGCCGCGCAGGCGTCGGCCAGCTCGGCGCGGACCCGGCGGGCCAGCCGGGTCAGGTCCAGGACCGGCTCGCCGGGCCGGTAGGCGACGCCGTGGCCGCCGCCGAGATCCAGCTCGGGCAGGACCAGGCCGTGTTGCTCGTGCAGCCGTGCCATCAGGCCGACCATCCGGCGCACCGCCGACAGGAATGGCTTGATCTCGGTGATCTGCGAGCCCAGATGGCAGTGCAGTCCCGTCAGTTTCAGCTGCGGCTGGTCGAGGATGCGGGCGATGGCGTGCTGCGCGTAGCCGTCGGAGAGGGACAGGCCGAACTTCTGGTCCTCGGTGCCGGTCCGGATCTTCTCGTGGCCGCCCGCGCTGATGCCGGGCACGACGCGCACCATCACCTTCTGGTGTCCGTCGGGGCCGACGGCGGCGGCGAGCCGGGCGATCTCGGAGGGGCTGTCGATGACGATGCGCCCGACGCCGTACGCCAGTGCCTTGTCGAGGTCGTGCGGGGTCTTGGCGTTGCCGTGCAGCACGACGCGGTCGGCGGGGAACCCGGCGGCGATGGCCAGTTCGAGCTCACCGGCGGAGCAGACGTCGAGGCCGAGCCCCTCCTCGTCCATCCAGCGGGCCATGGCCCGGCACAGGAACGCCTTGGCCGCGTAGTGCACCTCGGCCTCCGGGAAGACGTCCCGGTAGGTGCGGCAGCGGCGGCGGACCTCGGCCTCGTCGAGGACGTACACCGGGGTGCCGAAGCGGGCGGCGACCTCGGAGAGCGCCACCCCGCCGACGGTCAGACCGCCGGGACGGGGCTCCGCGGTGGACGCGGGCCACACCGAGAGTTCCTCGGCGGCCCCGGAGGCGAGGGAGGTTTCGTGAACGGTGGTCATGGTGGCGTGGTTCCTTCTCAGCCGATCCAGTACGACAGCGCGGTCACCAGGGCGGCGGCCCCGGTCACCCGGAGCACGCCGACGGCGTGCGCGTCCCAGGCATGGCGGCGCGCGGGCGCGGCGGCGGCCGGGGCGGGCGCGGTGAGCTGCGGATCGACGGTGACCGTGGCGACGCCGAGCGGCGCGGTCATGGCGCGCAGCGCGGGCCCCGCGAGCCGGATCCACGGCTGCCCGGGGCCGAGCGTGGCGGCCAGCGCCCGCTCGGAGGTGAAGCCGACGGCCGTGCGGTCGCCGAGCGGGGTGCGGAACAGGCGGGCGGCGTGCCCGAAGGGGCCCGGCCGGACGGGGACGAAGAGCGGTCCGGCCGGGAACCGTTCAGCGGGTTCCGGGTCGTCGCCGCACACGAGTTCGGTCATGGGGATGCCTCCTGGAGGATCCGGGGGAGCGGGTGTCCTGGCCCCGGCCGGGGGACGTCCGGCCGGGGCACGCCGAGGACGCTATGCCCGCCGCGCCCACCATCCGGACCTGCCCTGACGGGACGTTGACGCCGATCGGGGCGACGCTGACGCGCTGGTGACGGGGGCCGCCCGGGAGGGGTGCCGGCGCCGTCAGAGGTGCGCCAAGAAGTGCCGACGCGGCTGGTTCCGGCCGGGCGCCGGGGATGGGATGAGGAGGGGAACCCCGGTTCCGGTGTTGTCCTGCGCCGTCGACGGGGCATCCGTAACGGACAGCTGAAGCACGGGAGGTGAAGCGATGTCCGGATCCGACGCGGCCCCCGCCCCGCGCACGCCGCGCGTCGTGGTCGGGGTGAACGGTGAGCCGGGCAGCCGCACCGCCCTGCGCCGGGCGGCGGCCGAGGCCCGGCACCGGCGGGCCGCACTCTGGCCCGTCCTCGCCTGGCAGCCGCCCTGCGGCGGATTCGGCGTCCGCCACGCGCCCGTCGACCCGCTGCCCGCCGAGGACTGGCAGGACCTCGCCCGCGCCACCCTCCTCGGCACCCTCGACGAGGTGTTCCCCGACGGCCCCGGCGTCCCCGTGCACGCGCTCCTCGCGCAGGGCACCCCGGGCCGCGTCCTGGTGGAGGCCGCCGACCGGGAGGACGACCTCCTCGTCGTCGGCGCGGGCCACCGCGGCACGCTCCACCGCATGTTCCAGCCCTCGGTGAGCCGCTACTGCCTGGCCCGCGCCCACTGCCCGGTCCTCGCCGTGCCGCCGTCCCCGCTGGAGGCCGAACTCGCGGCGGCGCACCGGCGCAACCTGTGGCGGCTGCGCCTGGACACCCGGCACTTCGCCGAGGAGACGGCGCCGGACGACGGCCAGGCCGTGGCCGGGGCCTGAGACACCCGCCGGGCTCAGCGCAGCCCGGACACCCGGAAGACGGTCCTGGCCAGCTCCGCGTCGACCTGCCGGGCGAGCCGGCGCAGCGCGGTCCCGCCGCACAGCAGCAGCCCGCGCTCCGCCGACACCCGTGCCGCGTCGTCCAGCAGCCGCCACAGCGCGGGATTGGCGACGAGGACGCGCGGATCGATCTCGACCCGGCCGCCCGGCTCGTCGCGGAGCACCAGCCGGTGCGCGACGCCGTCCACGCACCGTACGGAGACGAGCAGATCGGTACGGACGGTGTGCTCGCGCCACAGACAGCGCGCGGTCAGCCGGTCGGGGGTCGCGCTGATCCGCGCGGGCAGCAGGACGAGGGTGAGCAGGGCCCCGAGGGCGACCCACAACAGGGCCCGCCACAGGGCGAGTTGGTCCGACAGGGCGTCGATCCCCAGGAGCAGCGCGACCAGCACGAGTCCGTGACGGACGGCGCTGCGCGCTTCTTCGGTCCAGTACGCGTCCTCGGCGGCCGCGGCGGTGTCTGCCATGCGGCCGACGCTAGGGAGCGCGGGTGCCGTCCTCCGCGCTCTTGACGGTTTCGAACGCCTCTCCGTACGTCATCTTGACGCCGCCGTTCCCGGGTCAGGCCGCGGTGGCGAGGTCCCGCACCGGGTACGACCGGTGCGGCGCCACGGCCCGGCCGTCGGGCAGCAGCTCGCCGGTGTCGTCGAAGACGATCCCGCCGTCGCACCGCAGGCTCCAGCCCTGCTCGGGGTGGGCGGCGACGACGTGCTCGGGGCCCGTGCACGCGGGTCGGTGATCACACATGGCGCACCTCCAGGTGGGTTGTCGTCCTCTACGACGATGCGCGCGCCGCGCCCCCGGCCGCCAGAGCCCGGTGCGGAGTGTGACAGCTCCAGGACATGGCGCGGACAGAGTCCGGACGCACCGGTCGCCCGGTCCCGCGTAAGAGACGCGTCAAGGGCGTCCACGGCCGCGTATGGGAGCCGTCAACGCGGCTCGGATCCGGCCACGACCAGGGGTTTCCTCTGACTGTCAGACCTCATTCACCACCTTCGAACAGGGAGCTCACGATGGCCGACGTGGCCTTCGTCGTCACCACGATCGCGGTCTTCGCGCTGGTGGCACTCGTCGCCAAGGGGGTGACCAAGCTGTGACCGCCGAGAACATCGTCGGCCTCGTCGTGGCCGTCGCCCTCCTGGGCTATCTCGTCCTCGCCCTCATCTATCCGGAGAGGTTCTGAGCACAGATATGAGCCCCGTACTTGCCGGAGCGCTCCAGTTCCTCGCGCTCATCGCGGCGCTGGCACTGGCCTACCGTCCCCTCGGCGACTACATGGCCCGGGTCTACTCCTCCGAGAAGCACCTCCGGGTGGAGAAGTGGATCTACAAGGGCATCGGCGCCAACCCGAACGCCGAGATGCGCTGGACCGCGTACCTGCGCGGCGTCCTCGCCTTCTCGGCCGTGAGCGTCCTCTTCCTGTACCTGCTCCAGCGCGTCCAGGGCAGCCTGCCGGGCTCGCTCGGCTTCAAGGCGATCGACCCCGACCAGGCCTTCAATACGGCCGCGTCGTTCGTCGCCAACACCAACTGGCAGTCGTACTACGGCGAACAGGCCATGGGCCACGTCGTGCAGACCGCCGGGCTCGCGGTGCAGAACTTCGTCTCGGCGGCCGTCGGCATCGCCGTGGCCGTCGCCCTGGTCCGCGGGTTCGCCCGCTCCCGCACCGGTGAGCTGGGCAACTTCTGGTCCGACCTGGTGCGCGGCACCGTCCGGATCCTCGTTCCGATCGCCGCCCTCGGTGCGATCGTCCTGGTCGCCTGCGGCGCCATCCAGAACTTCTCCGGCATCCACGAGGTCGGACAGTTCATGGGCGGCTCGCAGCAGTGGAACGGCGGCGCGGTCGCCTCCCAGGAGGCCATCAAGGAGCTGGGCACCAACGGCGGCGGCTACTTCAACGCCAACTCGGCCCACCCCTTCGAGAACCCGAACGGGTTCACGAACCTCTTCGAGGTCTTCCTGATCCTGGTCATCCCGTTCGCGCTGACCCGCACGTTCGGCAAGATGGTCGGCTCGGTACGGCAGGGCTACGCCATCCTCGCCACGATGGCGACGATCTGGATCGCCTTCACCGCGCTGATGATGTGGACCGAGTTCGCCCACCACGGTCCGGCCTTCGACGTCGCCGGCGGCGCCATGGAGGGCAAGGAGAACCGCTTCGGGATCGGCGGCTCGTCGATCTTCGCGGTCGCCACGACGCTCACCTCGACCGGCGCCGTGGACTCCTTCCACTCGTCGTTCACCGGCTTCGGCGGCGGCATCACGATGCTCGGCATGCAACTCGGCGAGATCGCACCCGGCGGCACCGGATCCGGCCTCTACGGCATGCTGATCATGGCGGTCATCGCGGTGTTCATCGCCGGTCTGATGGTCGGCCGCACCCCCGAGTACCTCGGCAAGAAGATCGGCAGCCGCGAGATCAAGTTCGCCGCCTGCTACATCCTCATCACGCCGGCCCTCGTGCTGATCTTCACGGCCGTCTCCATGGCCCTGCCGACCCCGCCGAACTCCATGCTGAACTCCGGCGCGCACGGCTTCTCCGAGATCCTGTACGCGTACACGTCCGGCGCCAACAACAACGGCTCCGCGTTCGCGGGACTCAGCGCCGACACCCAGTGGTTCAACACCACGATCGGGCTCGCGATGCTGCTCGGCCGGTTCCTGCCGATGGTGTTCGTCCTCGCGCTCGCCGGTTCGCTCGCCGAGCAGCGGCCCGTCCCGGCCACGGCCGGCACCCTGCGCACCGAGAAGCCGCTCTTCACCGGCCTGCTCGTCGGCACGCTGCTGATCATCACCGGTCTGACCTACTTCCCGACCCTCGCGCTGGGCCCCATAGCCGAGGGGCTGGCGTCATGACCGTACGTACCGAGAAAACCGCACGTACCGAGAAGACCGAACGTACTGAGAAAACCGCACGTACTGAGAAAACCGAGGACGCCATGTCCGCTGTCACTCCCACCCGGGCACCGCACCAGGACGTGCCGACCGGCCACCAGCCCCCTCACGACGGCGAGGGCAAGGTCGGCGCCGGGCTCTTCGACCCCAAGCAGCTGGTCAAGTCGCTGCCCGACGCCTGCCGCAAGCTCGACCCGCGCGTGATGATCAAGTCGCCCGTGATGTTCGTGGTGCTGATCGGCTCGGTCCTGACCACGGTGTTCTCGTTCACGGACCCGACGGACTGGTTCGGCTGGGCGATCAGCGCCTGGCTGTGGCTGACGGTGATCTTCGCCAACCTCGCGGAGGCCGTCGCCGAGGGCCGCGGCAAGGCCCAGGCCGACACCCTGCGCAAGGCGAAGACCGACACGGTCGCCCGCAGGCTGGTGGGGGAGCGCGAGGAGCAGGTCCCCGGCACCGCGCTGACCATCGGTGACCTGGTGGTCTGCGAGGCGGGCGACATCATCCCCGGCGACGGTGACGTCGTCGAGGGCGTGGCCTCCGTCGACGAGTCCGCGATCACCGGCGAGTCCGCACCCGTCATCCGGGAGTCCGGCGGCGACCGCTCGGCCGTCACCGGCGGCACCAAGGTGCTCTCCGACCGTATCGTCATCAAGATCACGACGAAGCCCGGCGAGACGTTCATCGACCGCATGATCAACCTGGTCGAGGGCGCGGCCCGGCAGAAGACGCCGAACGAGATCGCGCTCAACATCCTGCTCGCGTCGCTGACCATCGTCTTCGTCCTCGCGGTCGCCACGCTCCAGCCCATCGCCAACTGGTCGTTCGCGAACGCGGGCAGCAGCGAACACCTCTCCATGATCGTCCTGGTGGCCCTGCTCGTCTGCCTGATCCCGACGACCATCGGCGCCCTGCTCTCCGCGATCGGCATCGCCGGCATGGACCGCCTGGTGCAGCGCAACGTCCTCGCCATGTCGGGCCGCGCCGTCGAGGCCGCCGGTGACGTGTCGACCCTGCTCCTCGACAAGACCGGCACCATCACCTTCGGCAACCGGCAGGCCGCCGAGTTCGTGCCGGTGCGTGGCGCCACCGAGGCCCAGGTCGCCGACGCCGCCCAGCTCTCCTCGCTGTCCGACGAGACACCCGAGGGCCGCTCGGTCGTCGTCCTCGCCAAGGAGCGGTACGGGCTCAGGGAGCGGCACCAGGGCGAGCTGGCCGGCGCCGAGTGGATCGAGTTCACCGCCCAGACCCGCATGTCGGGCGTGGACCTCGACGGCCGCAAGATCCGCAAGGGCGCGGCCGGCTCGGTCATCGCCTGGGTCGAGCAGCAGGGCGGCGAGGTCGCCGCCGACGCCCGCGAGCTGACCGACCGGATCGCGCAGGCCGGCGGCACCCCGCTGCTCGTCGCGGTCGAGGACGCCGAGGGTGCCCGCGTCCTCGGCGTCATCCACCTCAAGGACGTCGTCAAGGACGGCATGCGCGAGCGGTTCGACGAGCTGCGCCGCATGGGCATCAAGACCGTCATGATCACCGGCGACAACCCGCTGACGGCCCGGGCGATCGCCGACGAGGCGGGCGTCGACGACTTCCTCGCGGAGGCCACGCCCGAGGACAAGATGGCCCTCATCAAGCGGGAGCAGGCGGGCGGGAAGCTCGTCGCGATGACCGGCGACGGCACCAACGACGCCCCGGCCCTCGCCCAGGCGGACGTCGGCGTCGCGATGAACACGGGCACGTCGGCCGCGAAGGAGGCCGGCAACATGGTCGACCTCGACTCGAACCCGACCAAGCTCATCGAGATCGTCGAGATCGGCAAGCAACTCCTCATCACCCGAGGGGCGTTGACGACCTTCTCCATCGCCAACGACGTCGCGAAGTACTTCGCGATCATCCCGGCGCTGTTCGCCGCGGTCTACCCGGGCCTGGACAAGCTCAACATCATGCGCCTGTCCTCGCCGGACTCGGCGATCCTGTCGGCCGTCGTCTTCAACGCGATCATCATCATCGCCCTCGTGCCGCTCGCCCTGAAGGGCGTCCGGTACCGGCCGGTGAGCGCCGACAAACTGCTCCGCCGCAACCTCGGGATCTACGGCCTCGGCGGTCTGGTCGCGCCCTTCATCGGCATCAAGATCATCGACCTGCTCATCTCCCTCATCCCCGGAATCGGCTGATCACCATGAACAACTCCGTAGGAAACACAGGCCGGTTGCTCTGGGCGGGCCTGAGGGCCCTGATCATCCTCACCGTCGTCTGCGGCGTGCTCTACCCGCTGGCGGTCACCGGTGTCGCCCAGGTCGCCTTCCACGACAAGGCCAACGGCTCGGAGATCGAAACGGCCGACGGCAAGGTCGTCGGCTCGTCCCTCATCGGCCAGTCGTACACCGGCAAGGACGGCAAGCCGGACCTGAAGTGGTTCCAGGGCCGCCCGCAGAACGGCCTCGGCGAGAACAGCGTCAACACGCAGTACAAGCTGATCCTCTCCGGCGCCACCAACCTCTCCGGTGACAGCAAGGAACTGCTCAAGCAGGTCGAGGACGCCAAGGCCGCCGTCGTCAAGGACAACTCCACGGCTGCCTACACGGTGAAGGCCGCGGACGTTCCCGCCGACGCCGTCACCTCGTCCGGCTCCGGCCTCGACCCGGCGATCTCCCCCGCGTACGCCGACCTCCAGGTGCACCGGGTCGCCGAGCGGAACCACCTCTCCGTCACCCAGGTCCAGAAGCTCGTCGACGCGCACAAGGACGGCCGCCTCCTCGGCTTCATGGGCGAGCCGACCGTCAACGTCCTCGAACTCAACATCGCGCTCCAGCAGTTGACCCGGCAGAGTTGACACGGCGGAGCCGATGGCCTCGACCGGTGCGGCGGGAGCCGGCGGCCCGGGGAACCACCCCGGGCCGCCGGCTCCCGCCGCACCGCACCCGCACAGGACCGGAACAGGAACGGCGGAATGACGCGCGTACTGGTGGTGGAGGACGATCCGCAGCTCGTCAGGGCCCTGGTGATCTCTCTGCAGGCGCGCCGCTTCGGCGTCGACGCGGCCCCCGACGGAGCCACCGCGCTCCGCCTCGCCGCCGCCCGGCAGCCCGACGTCGTGCTGCTCGATCTCGGCCTGCCCGACATGGACGGCATCGACGTGATCAAGGCGCTGCGCGGCCGGACCGGGGTGCCGATCATGGTGCTGTCGGCGCGCCGCGCGTCCGGGGAGAAGGTCGCGGCGCTCGACGCGGGGGCCGACGACTATGTGACGAAGCCGTTCAGCATGGACGAACTGCTGGCCCGGCTGCGGGCGGCGGTCCGGCGCGCCGAGTCGGCACCCGCGGCACCGGACGCCGCCGCCGTCCTCGTGGAGACCGAGCACTTCACGGTCGATCTCGTCGCGAAGCGGGCCGTGCGCGACGGGCGCGACGTCCGTCTGACGCCCACGGAGTGGCACCTGCTGGAGATCCTGGTGTCCAACCCGGGCCGCCTGATCAGCCAGAAGCGGCTCCTGAGCGAGGTGTGGGGAGCCTCGCAGAGCAACAAGACCAACTATCTCCGCGTCTACATGGCCCAGTTGAGGCGCAAACTCGAAGCGGATCCGGCCCACCCGCGCCATCTGATCACCGAGCCCGGCATGGGCTACCGGTTCGAGAACCCGGCGCGCGGATCGGCGGCGGAGGGGATCAGCTGAGGGCGGGGTGCGCACCCAACGCGGCCTTCAGGTCGGCGAGTTCGCGGTAGACGACGCCGGTCATCCCGAGCGCGAGCGCGGCCTCGACGTTCTCCTCGGTGTCGTCGACAAACAGGCACCGGTCGAAGGAGGCGTCCACGAGGGACGCGGCGATCTCGTAGATCTTCCGGTCCGGCTTGACCACGCCGAGCCGGGCGCTGCTGACCACGTGGTCCGCCAGCCCGGTCAGGCCCATCTCCGCGAGATCGTCCTCCAGGCGCACCGTCGCGTTCGTCACCAGGACCAGCGGCACCCCCGCCGCCCGCACCCGGCGCAGCAGGGCCACGATCTCCGCGTCCGCCCGGAACGGCGAGTCGGCGAGCGCCCGGCCCAGCTCCCGCGCCCGCTCCCGCGGCACCCGCCCGGCGAACCCGGCGACGATGGACTCCACCCACTGCCCGAGCCCGATCTCCCCGCGCATCAGCGGCAGGTCCACCTCCGGCGCGAACGCCACCCGCGCGGTGCTCCCCTCCGCCAGTCCGGCGGCCCGCTCCAGCTCGGCGAGGGGACCGCTGTCGTAGAAGCGGATCACATTGTCGACATCGCAGAGCACGGCGTCGAAGGGGCGGTCGGGCCGGGACGAGATCTTCACAGCCCTTGGATAGCACGCCGTGACGTATGAGCTCCGGCCGGGTGCGGGTGTGCGGAGGCGCGGTCCCCCGGGCGAGCGCGGCTCGCTCCAGGGGCACGGGGAACTGTGCGACCAGCCACGACGAACCCCGCACCCGGCAACGCACCCGCCCCCCCCTGTGGCGCGCTCTCTACGGCGCACCCCCGCCCGACGGCTCCAGCAACCCGCGCTCCATGGCGACGACCACCGCCCGCGTCCGGTCGCTCACATCCAGTTTCGCGAACACCCGCAGCAGATGCGTCTTCACGGTCGCCTCCCCGATGACCAGCCGCCGCCCGATGTCCGCGTTGGACAGCCCGTCCGCCACGGCCCGGAGCACATCGACCTCGCGCGAGGTGAGCGCGGCCTGCGTCGGGCGGCGCATCTTCGCGACGAGCTTCTGCGCGACCCGCGGCGCGAGCACCGTCTCCCCGCGCGCCGCCGACCGGATGGCGTCGACGAGCTGCTCCCGCGAGGTGTCCTTGAGGAGATAGCCGATCGCGCCGGCCTCCACCGCGTGCTCGATCTCGGTGTCCGTGTCGTACGTCGTCAGGATCAGCACCCGGGTCGCGGCGGGCCCCGCGACGATCCGCCGGGTCGCCGCGACCCCGTCCAGGACCGGCATCCGCAGATCGAGCAGGGCCACGTCCGGGGCGAGCCGCTCGACCAGCTCGACGCCCTCCCGCCCGTCGCCCGCCTCGCCGACGACCTCGATCCCGGGCTCGGGCAGGAGCAGCGCGACGACGCCCGCCCGCATCACGGTGTGGTCGTCAACCACCACGACGCGCAGTGCCCTGTCCTGCTCGTCCTGCTGCTGCCGGCCGGTCATGCGGACTCCTTGACGTCGTGAGCGGGAGAAGCGGGAGAAGCAGGAGGGGAGGGAGGGGCGGGAGGAGCGAGGGGCAGGAACGCGAGGATCCGGGTGCCGTCCCCGAGCGAACTGGTGACGGTCAGCTCACCGCCGAGCTCGGCGAGCCGCTTGCGCATCCCGTCGAGCCCGAAGCCGCGCGCCGCGCCGACGTCGAAGCCCTGCCCGTCGTCGGTGATCTCCAGCTCGATGCCGTACGGGCCGGGGGAGAGGATCACCACGACGGTCGACGCGCCGGCGTGCTTGCGGACGTTCGCCAGGGACTCCTGGGTGCAGCGCAGCAGCGCGATCCGCGTCTGCTGGTCGCAGTCCAGGCCGTCCGGCAGCTCGGCCTCCACGGCCAGACCGGTGTCCTCGGCGAACCGGTCGAGCGTGCGGCGCAGCGCCCCGGCCACCGACCCCCGCACCGCCCCGGCCGGCGGTGTCGAGCCGACCAGCGCCCGCGCCTCCGCCAGGTTCTCCCGGGCGGTCTGCTCGATCGAGGTCAACTGCTGTGCCGTACGCACCGGTTGGCTGTCGATGCCGGACCGTGCCGCCTCCGCGAGCACGATGATCGAGGCGAAGCCCTGTGCGAGCGTGTCGTGGATCTCGCGGGCCATCCGCTCCCGCTCCGCGGCGGCGCCCTCGCGGCGCAGCGCCTCGGACAACTCCTCCTGGGTGCTGGCCAGTTCGTCCCGGAGGCGGGCCCGCTCGTCGCGTACTTCCAGGGCGCGCGGGGTCAGCGTCGTGATCAGCACGGCCGCCGCGTACACGCCCGCGGTCGAGATGCCGTTGCGGGTCAGCGCCTCCCCGCCCCAGCCCTCCCGCAGCACACCGCCCAGTGTGATGGCGACGCCCCCGAGCGCGCTGCTGACCAGGGCGCCCCGCCGGCTGTCCGCGTACACCACGAACTGGGCGAGTGCCACGGCGAACAGCACGCCGAACCCGTCGCGCAGATAGGCCAGGACGCCCAGGGAGACGATCAGCAGTCCCAGGTAGGCGTATCCGCCCACGGGCTCCTCGCGCCCCCAGCGGTGGACCGCGGCGCCCGCGCAGCCGAGGGCGACCAGCAGCGCGAGCGACCCGTACCGCGCTCCCGTGGGAGCGTCACCCAGGACGGTGAGCAGGGCCAGCAGTCCGAGGATCGCCCAGGAGAACAGGTCCCAGGAGTGCAGGAACCAGATCCAAAACGGGTCGCCGCGCCGCGGTCGTTGCAACATCGTTTCAGCCTACGTTCATCAGTGACCGGGGTGCCTCGGTCTCCGGCGAAGCCTTCCGCGCCCCGCGCGAGGGCCACCAACTCCGGTCGCCCAGCAGCAGCATGAGCGCGGGCAGGATCAGCACCCGGATCACGAACGCGTCGAGCAGCACCGCCACGGCGAGGCTGAACCCGATCTGCTTCATCTCGATGAAGTGCAGCGACACGAAGCTCGCGAACACGGTCACCATCACGAACGCCGCGCTGGTCACCACCCCCGCCGAACTCCCCACCCCGTCGAGCACCGCCTGCCGGGCCGGCACCCCGCGCCGCACGCCCTCCCGGATCCGGCTGATCACGAACACCTGGTAGTCCATGGAGAGCCCGAAGAGGATCACGAACAGGAACAGCGGCACGCGCGAACCGATCGTCCCCGTCGAGTCGAAGTCGAGCAGCCCCTCGGCCCAACTCCCCTGGAAGACAAGGGTCAGTACGCCGAGCGAGGCGCCCGCCGACAGCAGATTCAGCACGACACCGATCACCCCGAGCACCACGGACCGGAACGCCCAGACCGTCATCGCGAACGTCACGAGCAGCAGCGCGCCGATGATCAGCGGCAGTTTCTGCTTCTGGTGCTCCGGATAGTCGGCATAGCGCGCCACGTCCCCGGTGACGGCCGCCTCCACCCCCAACTTGCCCACGGTGTCCGGGAGATATCGGTCCCGCAGCCGCTCCAGGGAGTCCTGCGCCGGCCCGGTGCTGACGTAGTGCGGGACGGGCAGGTCGAGTGAGCTGACGCGGTGGTCGGCGGAGGTGCGCAGGGTGGACGTGCCGTTCATGCCCGGGTCGTCCTTCGCCTCGGCGGCCAGGGCACGCAGGGCTGCCGCCACCTCGTCGGCACGGTCGGCCGACGCCCGTACGACGACCTGGTGCGCGGCCTTGACCTCGGGGAACGCCGCGTTGAGCCGGTCGAAGGTGTGCATCGACTGCACCTGCCGCGAGTGCGTCTCCCGGCCCATGTCGGTGAGCCGCATGCCGAGCAGCGGCGCGGCCAGGGCCAGCAGCGCGACGGTCGCGACGGCCAGTACGGCGGCGGGGCGCCGCGCGGTGAGACGCAGCAGGGCGTTGTGCCGTACGGGCTTCGGGGCGGCCGGCGGCTTGTTCCGCCGGGCGGCGCGGCGCTCGGCCCGCGCCCCCAGCGTGGCCAGCAGCGCGGGCAGCACGGTCAGCGAGCTGACCACGGCGACCAGCGTCACCACGATCGCGGCGGTGGCGATCGAGGAAAAGATCACGTCGTCGGCGAGATAGAGCGTGGCGCTGGAGACGGCGACGGCGAGACCGGACAGGACCACGGCCCGCCCCGACGTGGCGGCGGCCAGCTCGACCAGCGCCCGCGAGCTCAACGTCCCCTGGGCGCGGGCCCGTTCCTCCCGTTCCCGTTTCAGGTAGAAGAGGGTGTAGTCGACGCCGACGGCGAGCCCGATCAGCAGGATGATGTTGGTGCCGACGCCCGCGTCCGGGAAGACGTGCGAGGCCAGCATCGACAGGCCCACCGACGCCACGATCGACGACAGCGCGAGCAGCAGCGGCACGGTCGCCATCGCCACCGACCGGAACACGAGCAGCAGCGTGAGCAGGGTGATGGGCAGCGCGATCATCTCGGTACGGGACAGATCACTCCCGCGCAGCTTGTCGACGCCCTGACTGATGGACGGGCCGCCGGTCTCCTCGACCCGCAGCCCCGGATGCGCCTTCTGGACCTGCGCGGTCTGCGCGCGCAGCGGGTCGACGTGCTTCTTGCCGTCGAGTTCGGCGCCCTTCATCGTGACGTCGACGCGCACGGCCCGGCCGTCCTTCGACCACACGGGCGCGGCCACGGACCGCACCTCGGGCAGCGCGCGCATCCGGCGGGTGACGTCCGCGGCGACGGCGGCGCCCTCGGTCCGGTCCAGGCCCTGGGCTCCGGACCGGTTCTCGATCAGCACCCGCTCGACGGGCCGCTGCGCGAGCCCGCCCTCCCGGGCGATCGCCTCGGCGCGGCCGGCCTCACCGACACCGAAGTCGGCGGACGTGGCGGGGTTCGACCCGGCGGCGATGCCGGCGCCGAGGCAGAGGACGACGAAGAGGAACCATCCGGCGATCGCGCGCCACGGATGTCCCGCGCTCCAACGAGCCATTCTCACTGGGTAGTTGGTCATGACGTCCATGCTGCTCGGAAGGGGTGCGCCACCGGCAGCGGCGGCCGGTTGAACCTGCCGTCCACCGACCGGTGGACCCGCCCGTCCACCGGCCGGGTCCACACCTCGTCCACACCTCGGACGCCCCGGCGGATATGTGGTGCTTGCAGCTAGTCTCCGTCGGTCAGCGAGGAATCGGGAGGCATCATGAACGGGACCCACGGGACGGACGCGCGCGTCGTCGCCACCCTCGACGGCGCGAGCATGCGCCGCCTCACCACCGGCCAGGTCATCCTCGACGGCATCGACTGGACCGTCCGCTCCGGCGAGCACTGGGCGCTGCTCGGCCCCAACGGCGCCGGCAAGACCAGCATCCTGCGCCTGGTCGGAGCGACCGCCTTCCCCACCACCGGCACCGTCGAGGTCCTCGGCCACCGGCTCGGCCGCGTCGACGTGCGCGAACTGCGCGCCCACATCGGCCACGTGTCCACCTCCCAGCGCGTCCCGCAGGACCTCACCGGCCACACCGTCGTCCTGACCGGCCACTCCGGCACGGTGCAACCGCTCTGGAAGACGTACGACAGCGAGGTGCGCGAGCGGGCCCACGAACTGCTCGCCGAACTCCAGATCAAGGACCTCGCCGACCGCCCGTACGGTGTCTGCTCCGGCGGCCAGCGCGCCCGCATCCTCATCGCCCGCGCCCTGATGGCGAACCCGGCGCTGCTGCTGCTCGACGAGCCGTTCAACGCGCTCGACCTGCCCTCCCGCGAGGACCTCATCGACACCATGCGCCGACTGGCGGCCGGCCGGCCTGAGTTGGCGACGGTCACCGTCACCCACCACCTGGAGGAGCTGTCGCCCGCGATCAGCCACGCGCTGCTCCTGAAGGAGGGCCGGGTGCTGGCCCGCGGCACCGTCGAGGACGTGCTCACCGCCGACCGGATGACCGCCTGCTTCGGCCGCCCCATCGAGGTCACCCGCCACGCGGGCCGCTGGCTGGCCCGCTCGGGCGGCCTCGCCTAGGGCCTGTCTCCCAGATCCCTCCTGCCCCGCGACGCCTGGCACGCGCTCTCGCCGCACCGGGCACAAGGCCGAGTACGCCCAGTACGAGGCCTCGCACCCGGCGCTCCCCCAGCCTTCGGCCGGGGGGACCCCCTAGAGCACGCACCAGACGCCGCAGGGTCCGCCCTTCGGGCGGACGGAGGGATCTGGGAGACAGGCCCTAGGGCTGCCCTCACCTACAGGGGTGTACTCGGCACCACCCCGGTCCGGGCCGTACGCCCAGTGCCCCCGCCGCCCGCCGTCCCTAGCGTCGAAGGCATCGACGACGAGGCGCGCGAGCGCCGGACGAGGGGATCGGCCGCCATGCGACAGCCACACGCTCACCCACAGGCAGAGGCGCCTCACCGCACCGAGGCGCTCCGCCTGGTGAGGGTCACCAAGACGTACGGCACCCGGGAGAGCGGAGCCGGTGAGGGCACCGCGATCCGGGCCCTCGACGACATCACCCTCTCCCTCCCCGCCGGCACCTTCACGGCCGTGATGGGCCCCTCCGGCTCCGGCAAGTCCACGTTGCTGCACTGCGCCGCCGGACTCGACCGCCCCGACCAGGGCCTGGTCGTGGTCGACGGCGAGGAGATGACGGACTCGGCGAAGCCGCCGCGCGGCGAGGCCGCGCTCACCCGGTTCCGCCGCACCCGCATCAGCTTCGTCTTCCAGCAGTACAACCTGCTGCCGACGCTCACCGTCGCCCAGAACACGATCCTGCCGCTGAAGCTCGCGGGCCGGCGCGTGGACCGGGCCCGGGTCGAGCGGACCCTCGCCGCCGTCGGCCTCGGCGACCGGCTCGGCCACCGTCCCGACCAGCTCTCAGGCGGCCAGCGCCAGCGCGTGGCGATCGCCCGTGCCCTGGTCACCGAACCGTCGGTGATCTTCGCGGACGAGCCGACCGGCGCCCTCGACACCCGCAGCGCCCGTGACGTCCTCGGCCTGCTCAGGGACGCGGTGCGCACCCACGGCAGGACGGTCGTCATGGTGACCCACGACCCGGTCGCCGCGTCGTACGCCGACGCCGTCCAGTTCCTCGCGGACGGCCGGCTCGCCGGACATCTGAAGGCGCCCACGGCCGACGCGGTCGCCGAACGCCTCGCCCACCTCGGCGACGACGTGCCGACGGGGGTGTGAGCGATGGTCACGACACTCGGCCTCGCGGCCCGCTCCGTCCGACAGCGCCCCGGCCGCTTCCTCGCGACGCTGCTGTCCGCGTTCCTCGGCGCGGCGATCATCATGACGTTCAACGCCATGCACGACACGGCGGCGGGCAGCGGCGTCGACAGCACCAGCGCGGACACCCTGACCACCGCGGCGAGCGTCGTCGGCGGCTACGGCACCCTGCTCGTCTTCTTCGCCGTCGCCTCGACGTTGACGGTCAACGTCCGTCAACGTACGGACGAGATCAACCTGTTGCGCACCGCCGGCGCGACCCCGGGGCAGATCAAGCGCATGGTCGTCGGCGAGTCGGTCGCTGTCGCCCTCACCGGGGTCCTCCTGGCCGTCGGCCCCGCCGCGCTCGGCGGTGCCGTCCTGCTCGGCGTGTTCAAGGACAGCGGCCAGGTCACCGGCTCCGTGGACTACTCCTTCGGGCCGATCGCCCTTCTGTCGGGCGTCGGCGTCACCCTCGTCGCCGCCGCGGGCGCCGCGTTCCTGGCCGTCCGCCGGGTCACCGGGGAAGCGGCCGGAATCCGGCACGGCAGGCGCAGGACAAGGGCGTTCATGTCCTGGGCGGCGCTCGTCCTCGGCTCCGTGTCCGTCTGTTCCACGTACGCGATGAAGGCCACGGACGCCGCCCTCATGGCCGCGCCCGCCTACGGCGCGATCCTCCTCTCCGTGGGCCTCGCCCTCGTCTCGACCGGCCTGCTGCGCTCCGTCCTCGGCAGGGCCGAACCGCTCCTGACCGCTCTCACGGGACCGAGCGGCTACCTGGCCGTACGGAACCTCCGGCAGCGCGCTTCCCAACTGTCGGGCGTCCTCGTCCCGTTGATCCTCTTCACCGCCATGGCCACCGCGACGCTGTACATGCAGGCCGTCGAGAGCGACGCGATCAAGGCATCGGGGTTGACCAAGTCAATAGAGGACAAGAACCTTGAGACGCTCAACCTGACCGTGGTCGGCATCATCGTCGTGTTCGCCTGCGTCATGCTGATCAACTCGCTGTACGCGGCCACGGCCGCCCGGGTACGGGAGTTCGGGCAGCAGCGCCTCGCCGGCGCGACCCCCGCGCAGATCCTGGGAACCGTCGCGGTGGAAGGCGCCGTCCTCACCGTCACCGGAGTGTTCTTCGGCACACTCGCCGCACTCGCCGGCCTCCTTCCGTTCACCTCCGTACGCACCGACGGGCTCCTCCCCGACCGGGGCCTCGGCATCTGGATCACGGTCGTGGCCATTGCGGGGGCGGCCACCATGGTCACCAGCCTGGTCACCGCGCGGCGCGGACTGCGGGGGCCGGCCGTGGACGCGGTGGCCCTGGCGGCATGACCGGCAGGGGCGCCGGGCCGTGTCGGTGTTGGGCCAAGCGGGTGACATGACGTAAGAATTGGTCGGTGCAGACAACAGTGCGAGCCCGGACGGGGTGGGGGCAGTGAACAGCCACGACGTCACCGACGAACAATGGGAAGGGCTCGCCCAGGTCGTACCGCTGCGCAGCCGCAACGAGTGGCCGTCGGCGGTCGACCATCGGGCGATGCCGGATGTGGACACCGAACCGCGCCGCCGCTTCGTGGTGCTGCGGGTGAACGTCTTCGGCGACGCCCGCGAGGTCGCCGAGACCGTCATGTCCGGCATTCCGGTCCTGCTCGACCTGAGCGGCTCCGAGCCCGAAGTCGCCAAGCGGGTCCTGGACTTCAGCAGCGGCGTCGTGCTCGGCCTCGGCTGCGGCATGCACCGCGTCGACCGCAACGTGTTCCTGCTGGCCCCGCCCGGCACCGAGGTCCAGGGACTCGTGGCGGGCGCGGGCGCACTGTCCTGACCGCCCGTCGACGGGCAATCGCGTTCGGCATAATCGCTCGATCGTAGGAAGGTCACCGGGGACGAACGGTTCTGCGGTGCCGGTCCGCCTACTTTCACCTCATGACCGTGCTCCAGCGGGGCGCGCCCCCGTTACCCCCCGGCGCGTCCCCCGGCCGCCCGCGCATGACCGAGCTGCGGCTCTCGGCCTTCGCCCGCCATCGCGGCGCCACCGTCCCCCTCGGCCCCTTCACCGCGCTGACCGGCCCCAGCGGCAGCGGCAAGAGCAGCGCGCTGCGGGCCCTCGACGCCCTCGCCCGGCTCGGCGGCGGCGCGCACCTGGCGGAGGTGTTCCCCGACCCGCGGGCCCACGTCCCCGAGCGCGCGCGGCCCGACGCCCAGCGCCGCCGCGGCTTCCGCATCGGCTGCACCGTCGAGGGGCCCGTCGGACCCGTCCGGCTCGACCTCGCCGTCCAGGCCGAGCCCGAACTGCGCATCGTCGGCGAGCGGCTGACGGGCCCCGGCGTCGTCTACCTGGAGACCGCCCTGCGCGACCCGGGCCGTCGCGACGTCCAGGCGGCCTGGCACACCGCCGGTTCGGTGCCGGTGACCCGGGGCCCGCTCCCCGACGACCTGCTCGGCACGGCCCTGCTCCCGCTGCGCGTCGCCGGGCGCACCGAGGGACAGCTCCAGGTGCTCGCCGCGGCGGAACAGGTGGTCGTCGGGCTCCGTTCGGCGTTCGCCTGCGACCCCGACCCCGCCCGGATGCGGGCCCCGGCGCCGTCCCGCGCGGACCGGCTGCTGGGCGGCTGCGACAATCTGGCGGCCGTGCTGCGCCGCACCCGCAGCGAGTGCGGCAACCGCCACGCGCTGCTGGTCGCCGCGGCCCGGGCGGGCCTCGCCGGACCGGTCCTCGACGTGTACGCCGAGCCGGCCGGACGGGACGGCTCGGTCCGCGCCTTCATCGACCGCGGCGACGGCCTGCGAACCCCGGTCGAGCGGCTCGCGGACGGCGAGTTGAGATATCTCGCCCTCGCGCTCGTCCTGCTCACGGGTCCCCAGGTCCTGGAGGTGGACGCGGCGGCCGAGGTGCCGGAGGCGTATCAGACCCTGACCATCGCGGCGGACGGCTTCGACCGCGGCCTCGACCCGGTCCAGAGCACCGAACTCACCGCGCTCGCCGCCCGGATGTGCGCCCGCGGCCACATCCGGCTCGTCGCCGCGGTGGGGCAGGGGGCGAGCGCGGAACGGGAGGCGCGGGCGCACGGTGCGACGGTGGTAGACCTGGAACCGTGACAGACGCACAGAACAACGGGGCCGCGCGCCCGGCCGACGGCGGCGACCTCGATGTCGCCGCCCTGCAGAACCGCCTCGCCCGCTTCGCCGCCGCCCGCGACTGGCAGCCCTTCCACACCCCGAAGAACCTGGCCACGGCGCTCAGCGTCGAGGCGTCCGAACTCGTCGAGATCTTCCAGTGGCTGACCCCCGAGCAGTCGGCCCGGGTGATGGACGACCCGGAGTCGGCGCACCGGGTCCGCGACGAGGTGGCCGACGTCCTCGCGTATCTGCTCCAGCTGTGCGAGGTGCTCGGCGTCGACGCGCTCGCGGCGCTGGCGGCGAAGATCGACCGCAACGAGTCCCGGTTCCCGGTGCCGGAGCGTGGGGCGGACGAGAAGGGCCCGAAAAAGGGAATCCGTCACTCTCCGGAGTCATAGAAATATCCACAGCGGATTACTTGTCCACAGATTTCGGGCCTCCCCTGGCTTTTCGCCTCACGACCCCTCACTCTGGGTAGTGGACAAGGGAGTTCGGGCGTGACAGGTGGAGGCGCGGATGGATGCGGTGCGGCTCATCGGGGTCGGCCGACGGGCCTTGGCGGACAGCCAGGACGCGCCGGACATCATGAGGGAGGCGTGGCAGGCGCAGGCACTGGCACAGGCGATCGGCAGCAGGCTCGCCATGCTGGGACCACTGGAGCTGAGAGGAGAGGCGCTGGGCCTCTGTGAGGCGGGAGCGCGCGGCAGCGGCGGCTCGGCGGTCCCGGTGGTGGGAGCCGGCGGGATACGGGCGGCGCAGCTGACCGAACTGGGCGATGTGCGCGGGGCGCTGATCGATCTCGGCGCGCTGCTCGGCGATGTGGGGATCGCGCTCGTCGCGGTGGCGAGCGAGTCCTTCGAGGAGGGGGCCTACTGGCAGTGCATGGAAGCCATCGACGCGGCGGACGAGTCCCGGGACCGCGTCCTGGAGATACTCCGACGGCTGCCGGAGCAGAACAGCCGCCTCGCGGACCCCGGGCCCGAGCCCGGCTCCGACTCGGCGGCCTGACCGGGAGCGCACCCGCGGCAGCGGCTCCCGGCACGGCGCTCCCCGCGGGCTGCTGAGGGAGCGCGGTGATCGTCTCGGCGGGCGGCTGCCTCAGAGCTCGTCGGCGGCCGGACGGTCGGCGCCCGGGGGCTGCTGGAGGTCGGCGTCGAGCTGCGACAGATCGGCGTTGAGAGCCGCCATCAGCTCCTCCATCTGCTGCAGCAGACCCTTGGGCGCCCCTTGCTGCTCCGGCACGTTCGTATCGTGCGCGGCCTGCTCGGGCACTGCTTCCTGGGACATGACGGCCTCCTCGGCCTTTGCCTTCCCCGCGGAGGGGAGGCAGCTGACGCAAGTGACGCGCGGCAGCGACCGCCGGCGCGGGGGCCGGGCGGTCCGGCTCCGCCCGAGCCAACGATCATCGGGCGGGCCGAGTCACTGCGGCGGGACCGCCCCGCACGACGGGTTGACGCGAATTCACCCGACAGGGGCCGTCGAGCGGGACCGGGTGACAGCGGAGTTGACGCAGGGGTCGGATCAGAAGGAGGCGGATCAGGAAAGGTGCGGTGCCACCTCGGAGGCGATGAGTTCCAGGTGGTCGAGGTCGTCCAGGTCGAGCATCTGCAGATACATCCGCTGCGAGCCGACGGCCTCGTATGCGGCGATGCGCTCCAGGACCTCCGCGGGAGAGCCGGCCAGACCGTTGGCCTTCAGCTCGTCGACGTCCCGCCCGATCGCGTCCGCGCGCCGCTTCACCTCGGCGTCGTCACGGCCCACGCAGATGACGAGAGCGTTGGAGTAGACGAGGGAGTCCGCCGTCCGCCCGTACTCGACAGCGGCGGCCCGGACCCGCTTGAACTGCGCCTCGCTGTCGGCGACGGAGGCGAACGGGATGTTGAACTCGGTGGCGAACCGGGCGGCGAGCGCCGGGGTCTTCTTGGCGCCGTGACCGCCGACGAGAACCGGCACCCGCGCCTGGGCGGGCTTCGGCAGCGCGGGGGAGTCCTTCAGCTGGTAGTGGGTGCCGTCGAAGTTGAAGCGCTGCCCGACGGGCGTCTCCCACAGCCCGGTCACGATGGCCAGCTGCTCCTCGAGGCGTCCGAACTTCTCCTTGGGGAACGGAATGCCGTACGCGGCGTGCTCCTCGGCGTACCAGCCGGAGCCGAGGCCCAGCTCGACCCGGCCGCCCGACATCTGGTCGACCTGGGCGACCTGGATGGCGAGGACACCGGGCAGCCGGAAGGTGCCGGCGGTCATCAGGGTGCCGAGGCGGATCCGGCGCGTCTCGCGGGCCAGACCGGCCAGCGTCGTCCACGCGTCGGTGGGGCCGGGCAGGCCGTCGACGGAGCCCATGTGGAGGTAGTGGTCGGACCGGAAGAAGGCGTCATAGTTCAGCTCCTCGGCCGTCTGCGCGACGCGGAGCAGCGTCTCGTAGGTGGCACCCTGCTGCGGTTCGGTGAAAACTCGAAGATCCATGCAGCCATGATGCCCGGGGCCGGGCCGCGCGGGGGAAAACTCGCTGGTCGCCGTGGCGGCCACCGGGGAGACTGGGTGGCGTGTTCCTGACGATCAGCACCACCGGCACCCCTGAACGCCCCGCGACCGACCTCGGATTCCTGCTGCACAAGCATCCCGACAACGCCCAGGCGTTCTCCACCTCCTACGGCACCGCGCACGTCCTCTACCCCGAGGCGAGCGCGGAGCGGTGCACGGCTGCCCTGCTGCTCGAAGTGGACCCGGTGGCGCTGGTGCGCCGCGGCAAGAAGAACAACACCGCCGACGCGGCGCTCGCGCAGTATGTGAACGACCGGCCGTACGCCGCGTCGTCGCTGCTCGCCGTGGCGCTCAGCGCCGTGTTCTCCAGCGCGCTGCGCGGGGTGTGCAAGGCGCGCCCCGAGCGGGCCGAGGAGCCGTTGCCGCTGCGCGTCGAGGTGCCCGCGCTGCCCGCGCGCGGCGGCCCCGACCTCGTACGGAAGCTGTTCGAGCCGCTCGGGTGGACCGTCGAGGTGGAGCGCGTCGGGCTCGACGAGCGGTTTCCCGAGTGGGGCGATTCGCGGTACGTCCGACTCGTCCTGGAAGGGGAAATGCGGCTCGCGCAGGCGCTGCGGCACCTCTATGTGCTGCTGCCGGTGCTCGACGACGCCAAGCACTACTGGGTCTCGGCCGACGAGGTCGACAAGCTGCTGCGCGCGGGGGAGGGCTGGCTGGCCGGCCACCCCGAGCAGCGCCTGATCACCAGCCGGTATCTGTCGCGGCGCTGGTCGCTGACCCGGGAGGCGATGCAGCGGCTCGAACTGGTACGGCTCGCGGACGCCGACGACACGGACGTCGAGGAGATCGACAACGCCGTGGACGAGTCGACCGACACCGAGGAGAAGCCGGTGCCGCTCGCCGTGCGGCGGCGCGAGGCGATCCTCGACGCGCTGCGCGCCTCCGGCGCGGCCCGCGTGCTCGACCTGGGCTGCGGGCAGGGCCAGTTGGTGCAGGAGCTGCTGAAGGACGTGCGGTTCACCGAGATCGTGGGGCTCGACGTGTCCGTGCGCGCCCTCACCATCGCCGCGCGACGGCTCAGGCTGGAGCGCATGGGGGAGCGGCAGGCCGCGCGCGTGCAGCTCGTCCAGGGATCGCTCGCCTACACCGACAAGCGGCTCAAGGGATACGACGCGGCGGTGCTCAGCGAGGTCATCGAGCACCTCGACCTGCCCCGGCTGCCCGCCCTGGAGTACGCGGTGTTCGGCTCCGCGCGGCCGCGCACCGTCCTCGTGACGACGCCGAACGTCGAGTACAACGTCCGCTGGGAGACCCTGCCCGCCGGGCACGTCCGGCACGGCGACCACCGGTTCGAGTGGACGCGCGAGGAGTTCCGTACCTGGGCGGAGCGGGTGGCCGGGCGGCACGGATACGACGTGCGGTACGTGCCGGTGGGGGACGACGACCCCGAGGTGGGGCCGCCCACGCAGATGGCGGTCTTCACGGTTCGGGAGGCAGCGGGACCCGGGACAGCGGTGAAGAAGACAGCGGTGAAGAAGACGGTGGAGAAGAAGAAGGAGGCGGCGGCATGACCGACAGCGAGAACACAGGGCGCGTGCTGCCCGTCACCGACCTCTCCCTGGTCGTCCTGATCGGCGCGTCGGGTTCGGGCAAGTCCACCTTCGCGCGGGCCCACTTCAAGCCGACCGAGGTGATCTCCAGCGACTTCTGCCGCGGCCTGGTCGCCGACGACGAGAACGACCAGAGCGCCAGCCGCGACGCCTTCGACGTGCTGCACTACATCGCGGGCAAACGGCTTGAAGCCGGCCGCCTGACGGTGGTCGACGCGACGAACGTGCAGCAGGACGCGCGCCGCCAGCTCGTCGACCTCGCGCGCACGTACGACGTGCTGCCGATCGCCATCGTGCTCGACGTGCCGGAGGACGTGTGCGCCGCGCGCAACGCCGAGCGGACCGACCGGGCCGACATGCCGCGCCGCGTCATCACCCGGCACTCCCGTGAACTGCGCCGCTCGCTGCGGCACTTGGAGCGGGAGGGGTTCCGGAAGGTGCACGTCCTGCGGGGCGTGGACGAGGTGGAGCGCGCCGGTGTCGTGCGCGAGAAGCGGTTCAACGACCTGACCCACCTCACCGGACCGTTCGACATCGTCGGCGACATCCACGGCTGCGCGAGCGAGCTGGAGACCCTGCTCGGCAAGCTGGGGTACGTCGACGGCGCGCACCCGGAGGGCCGCACGGCGGTGTTCGTCGGCGACCTCGTCGACCGCGGGCCGAACACCCCCGGCGTGCTGCGCCGGGTGATGGGGATGGTGAAGGCCGGTACCGCGCTGTGCGTCCCCGGCAACCACGAGAACAAGCTGGAGCGCTGGCTCAAGGGCGCCCAGGTCCAGCACACGCACGGCCTCGCCGAGACCGTCGAGCAGCTGGGCGCGGAGAGCGAGGAGTTCCGGTCCGAGGTGCGGGAGTTCGTGCGCGGGCTCGTCAGCCACTACGTCCTCGACGGCGGCCGGCTCGTCGTGTGCCACGCGGGTCTGCCCGAGAAGTACCACGGGCGGACCTCGGGCCGGGTGCGTTCGCACGCGCTGTACGGGGAGACGACGGGCGAGACCGACGAGTTCGGGCTGCCCGTGCGCTACCCGTGGGCGGAGGACTACCGCGGCAAGGCGGCGGTCGTCTACGGACACACCCCGGTGCCGACCGCGACCTGGCTGAACAACAGCATCTGCCTCGACACCGGTGCCGTCTTCGGCGGCCGGCTCACCGCGCTGCGCTGGCCGGAGCGCGAGCTGGTCGACGTACCGGCCGAGAAGGTCTGGTACGAGCCGGCCAGGCCGCTGGTCACGGAGGCGCCCGGCGGGCACGAGGGCCGGCCGCTGGACCTCGCCGACGTGCGGGGGCGCCGGACCGTGGAGACCCGGCACGGCGGCCGGATCGCGGTACGCGAGGAGAACGCGGCGGCGGCCCTTGAGGTCATGAGCCGCTTCGCGGTCGACCCGCGGCTTGTGCCGTATCTGCCGCCGACCATGGCGCCGACGGCGACGTCGCAGGTGGAGGGCTATCTGGAGCACCCCGCCGAGGCGTTCGCCCAGTACGCCGCCGACGGTGTGGCCCGGGTCGTGTGCGAGGAGAAGCACATGGGCTCGCGCGCCGTGGCCCTGGTCTGCCGGGACGCGGCGGTGGCGCACGAGCGGTTCGGCGTCGCCGAGGGGGACACCGCGGTGACGGGCGCGCTCTACACCCGTACCGGGCGGCCGTTCTTCGACAGCGCCGAGATGACGGAGGCGGTGCTCGGGCGGGTGCGGGACGCCGTCACGGAGGCCGGACTCTGGGACGGGCTCGACACCGACTGGGTGCTGCTCGACGCCGAGTTGATGCCGTGGTCGCTGAAGGCGTCCGGGCTGCTGCGGTCGCAGTACGCGGCGGTGGGCGCGGCCGCCGGGGCCGTGTTCCCGGGTGTGCTGGACGCGCTGGAGGGCGCGGCCGGGCGCGGGGTCGATGTGGGCGACCTCCTCGGCCGGCAGCGGGAGCGGGCGGCCGACGCCGCCGCGTTCACCGATGCGTACCGGCGCTACTGCTGGAGCACGGACGGTCTTGAGGGGGTGCGGCTCGCGCCGTTCCAGGTCCTCGCCGTACGCGGCCGTTCCCTGGCCGGGCTGCCGCACGACGAGCAGCTCGCGCTCGTCGACCGGATGGTCGAGCACGACGCGAGCGGGCTGCTCCAGACGACGCGACGGCTGTACGTCGACACGGGGGACCCGGAGTCGGTGCGGGCCGGTGTCGACTGGTGGCTGGAGATGACCGGGCGCGGCGGCGAGGGCATGGTCGTCAAGCCGGTCGGGGCGCTGGTGCGCGACGAGAAGGGGCGGCTTGTGCAGCCCGGGATCAAGTGCCGGGGCCGCGAGTACCTGCGGATCATCTACGGTCCCGAGTACACGCGCCCGGAGAACCTGGCCAAGCTGCGGCAGCGGTTCCTCGGGCACAAGCGGTCGCTTGCCGTGCGGGAGTTCGCGCTCGGGGTGGAGGGGCTGGAGCGGCTGGCCGACGGGGAGCCGCTGTGGCGCGTCCACGAGGCCGTCTTCGCGGTTCTGTCCCTGGAGTCGGAGCCGGTGGACCCCCGCCTCTGATTCTCCGCGGGCCCGGTGGGGGCTGGTCGCGCAGTTCCCCGCGCCCCTGGGTGGTTCTTCGTCCGCGGCCCGGTGGCCGCTTCTCGCGCAGTTCCCCGCGCCCCTGAAGCGAGCTTCGCTCGCCCAGGGGAGGCGGCGCGCAGCGCCTGCCTCAGGGGCGCGGGGAACTGCGCGACCAGCCACGACGAGAGCCGCGCGTGACGAACTGGTTTTAAGGGGCGCGGGGAACCGCGCGACCAGCCACGACGGTGGCGGGCCCGGCAGTCGGACGTGTGCGAGGCGCATCCCGGGCTTCCCGGGGAAGGATGGACCCATGGGATTTCACGTCGACTCCGAGGCCGGGCGGCTGCGCCGCGTGATTCTGCATCGGCCCGATCTGGAGCTGAAGCGCCTCACGCCCAGCAACAAGGACCAGTTGCTCTTCGACGACGTGCTCTGGGTGCGCCGGGCGCGCCAGGAGCACGACGGTTTCGCCGACGTGCTGCGCGACCGCGGCGTCACGGTGCACCTCTTCGGCGACCTGCTCACGGAATCGCTCGCCGAGCAGGCGGCCCGCACGCGCGTCCTGGACCGCGTCTTCGACGAGAAGGAGTACGGCCCCCTCGCCACGGACCACCTCCGCGCCGCCTTCGAGGCGCTGCCCGCGCACGAACTGGCCGAGGCACTGATCGGCGGGATGACGAAGCGGGAGTTCCTCGCCCGGCACCCGGAGCCGACGTCCGTCCGCTTCCACGTGATGGACCTCGACGACTTCCTGCTCGCGCCGCTGCCCAATCACCTCTTCACCCGCGACACCTCGGCCTGGATCTACGACGGCGTCTCGGTGAACGCGATGCGCTGGCCGGCCCGGCAGCGCGAGACCGTGCACTTCGAGGCGATCTACCGGCACCATCCGCTGTTCCGGGACGAGAGATTCCACGTCTGGTCCGAGGGACAGGCCGACTACCCGTCCACCATCGAGGGCGGCGACGTGCTCGTCATCGGCGAGGGCGCCGTCCTCATCGGCATGAGCGAGCGGACCACCCCGCAGGCCGTCGAGATGCTCGCGCACAAACTGTTCGCGGCGGGCTCGGCCCGCACCATCGTGGCGCTGGACATGCCGAAGCGGCGGGCCTTCATGCACCTGGACACCGTGATGACGATGGTGGACGGGGACACGTTCACGCAGTACGCGGGCCTCGGCATGCTGCGCTCGTACACCATCGAACCGGGCACCTCCGGAAGGGAGTTGAAGGTCACCGACCACCCGCCGGAGCACATGCACCGGGCCATCGCGGCGGCCCTCGGCCTCAGCGGCATCCGGGTCCTGACCGCCACCCAGGACGTGCACGCCGCCGAGCGCGAGCAGTGGGACGACGGGTGCAACGTGCTGGCGGTCGAGCCGGGCGTCGTGGTCGCCTACGAGCGGAACGCGACGACGAACACCTTCCTGCGCAAGCAGGGCATCGAGGTCATCGAGATCCCGGGCAGCGAGCTGGGCCGGGGCCGGGGCGGCCCGCGCTGCATGAGCTGCCCGGTGGAGCGCGACCCGGTCACCGCCGGCTGAGCCAACGGCCAAGGGCCAAAGGGCAAAGGGCAAGGGCCACAAGCCAAAGCCGGGGGTCACCCCGGCGCGGCGGGTGGCAGCCCCCGTTCCGTCACCTGCGCCCGCAGCAGCGCCACGAACGCCCGTACGGCGGCGGAGCGGTGACCGCCGGAGCGGGTGAGGAGCGCGGCCGTGCGGTGCGGGAGCGGCGGCCGCAGCGGCACCTGGGACAGTCCCGGCCGGTCCAGGGTCACGGCGTCGGGCAGCACGGTGGCCAGCGCCCCGCCCCGCACGATCTCCAGCAGCGCCAGCGCCGAGTCGGCCTCGACGACGACCCGGGGCGCCACCCCCTGCTCGGTGAAGTAGGCGTCGATCCGGGCCCGGGTCGCGAAGTCGCCGGCGAGCAGCGCGAGGTCCCGCCCGTCCAGCGCGGCCACCGCCAGCGGCGCGGAGCCCGCCCCGGACGAGCCCGCCCCGGCGCCCGTGACGACGCCGAGCGTCTCGACGAACAGCGGCTCGGCCGTGACCCCGGGCACCGCCGGACCGGTGAAACCGATGCCCGCGTCGAGGTCGCCGGCGATCAGCCCCTCCCCGATGTGCTCCTGCGTCGTCTCCCGGACGGTCAGGTCGAGCCCGGGGTGCAGGGCGTGCAGGGCGGCCATGAGCGGCCCGACGAGATAGGCCGTGAAAGTGGGCGTGACCGCGAGCCGCAGCCGCCCGCGCGAGAGGTCCTGCACGTCGCGCAGGGCCGCGTCGGCGGCGGCGATCTCGCGCAGCGCCCGCCGCGCGTGATCGACGTAGACCGCGCCCGCGTCGGTGGGCAGTACGGTGCGCCCGGACCGGTCGAGCAGCGGCTGCCCCACGGACCGTTCCAGCGCCCGGATCTGCTGGGACAGGGTCGGCTGGGAGACGTGCAGCGCCTCGGCGGCCCGGGTGAAGGTGCCGTGGTCGACGACGGCCAGGAGATAGCGCAGGTGCCGCAGTTCCACAGGAGCCATACGACGAGCCTAGCGCCGGGTATAGCTGTCATCTATAGGAGATATGGCCAGTGCGTCTTGGACGCTATAGGGGCAGTTCATCCAGGCTGGGTAGCAGTTCGGCAGAGGCCGACAAGGCATCGACCGGCGGAAGCCGGTCGCCCATCGATCGACCGGAGGCATCTCATGGACTTCGTCCAGCGCACCATCGACCTGGCCCGCGCCAACGTCCTGGACGGCGGCCGCCCCTTCGCCACCGTCGTCGTCAAGGACGGCGAGATCATCGCTGAGCGCGCCAACCAGGTCGCCCAGACCAACGACCCGACGGCCCACGCCGAGGTGCTGGCCGTCCGCGACGCGTGCGTGCGGCTCGGCACCGAGCACCTGACCGGCACCACCATCTACGTCCTGGCGCAGCCCTGCCCGATGTGTCTGGGCGCGCTCTACTACTGCTCGCCCGACGAGGTCGTCTTCGTCACGACCCGGGACGCCTACGAGCCGCACTACGTGGACGACCGCAAGTACTTCGAGCTGAGCACGTTCTACGACGAGTTCGCCAAGCCGTGGCAGGAGCGCAGGCTGCCGATGCGGCACGAGCCGCGCGAGAACGCCGTGGACGTCTACCGCCTGTGGCAGGACCGCAACGGCGGCGACCGCCGGGTCCCGGGCGCCCCGCTGAGCGACCACGGCGAGCAGGGCTGAATATAAATGTGGAGCATCGTATAGACTTACATCGTCCCGTTGTTCCCACCCCTGTCCCCGAACCTTCCTCAGGAGCACCCCATGGCGACGACCGCCCGCCCCGACCTCGCAGGTCGCCACTTCCTGAAGGAGGTGGACTTCAGCGCGGAGGAGTTCCGCGGGCTCGTCGAGCTGGCCGCCGAGCTGAAGGCCGCCAAGAAGGCGGGTGCGGAGACGCAGTACCTCAAGGGGAAGAACGTCGCTCTGGTCTTCGAGAAGTCGTCGACCCGGACCCGCTGCTCGTTCGAGGTCGCGGCCGCCGACCAGGGCGCCTCGACGACGTACATCGACCCGGCCGGTTCGCACATCGGCAAGAAGGAGTCGAGCAAGGACACCGCGCGCGTGCTCGGCCGGATGTTCGACGCGATCGAGTTCCGCGGGGACGAGCAGGCGACCGTCGAGACGCTGGCCGAGTTCTCCGGTGTGCCGGTCTACAACGGCCTGACCGACGACTGGCACCCCACCCAGATGCTCGCCGACGTGCTCACGATGACCGAGCACAACGACAAGCCGCTGAACGAGATCGTCTTCTCCTACCTCGGCGACGCCCGCTTCAACATGGGCAACTCCTACCTCGTCACCGGCGCGCTGCTCGGCATGGACGTGCGGATCGTGGCGCCCAGGGCCTACTGGCCCGCCGCCGAGATCGTCGCCCAGGCCGAGAAGCTCGCCGAGGCGAGCGGCGCGCGCATCACGCTCACCGAGTCCGTCGCCGACGGCGTCACCGGCGCCGACTTCGTCGTCACCGACGTCTGGGTCTCCATGGGCGAGCCCGAGGAGGTCTGGGACGAGCGGATCAAGGCGCTCACGCCGTACGCCGTCACCATGGACGTGCTGCGCGCGACGGGCAACGCGGACGTGAAGTTCCTGCACTGCCTGCCGGCCTTCCACGACCTGGGCACCAAGGTCGGCCGGGAGATCCACGCCAAGTACGGCCTGGAGTCCCTGGAGGTCACCGACGAGGTCTTCGAGTCGGCGCACTCCGTCGTCTTCGACGAGGCCGAGAACCGGATGCACACCATCAAGGCCATCATGGTCGCCACGCTCGGCCGCCCGTGACCTACGGGACATACGCCACGTAACACCTCGAAACCGTTCATATCTGTTCACACTGATGGGGCCGGACCACCCTCTCCGGCCCCATCGGCATGCGGCACACCCCCGCCGCACCCGCACCACCGGAGAAGAGCACCACCCCATGCACCGCCCCACGTACCGTCCCCTGCGCATCAAGTCGCCCGAGTCCCTCATCGCCGAATCGGGCGCCGACCTGGAAGGCCACGGTCTCAAGCGCACCATGGGGCTCTTCCAGCTCGTGTGCTTCGGGGTCGGCGCGGTCGTCGGCACGGGCATCTTCGTCGGCCTGTCCGACACGGTCGCCGAGGCCGGACCCGCCGTCATCATCTCGTTCGTGCTCGCCGCGATCACCTGCGTCTTCACGGCGTTCTCCTTCGCCGAGCTGGGCGGCGCGATCCCGGTCTCCGGATCCTCGTACTCGTTCGCCTACGCGACCCTCGGCGAGCGCGTCGCGTTCCTCGTCGGCTGGTGTCTGCTCCTGGAGTACGGCGTCTCGGTCTCCGCCGTCGCCGTCGGCTGGAGCCAGTACCTCAACGAACTCCTCGACAGCCTCTTCGGATGGCAACTGCCCGCCGCGCTGTCCGCGGGCCCGTCCGACGGCGGTGCCGTCAACCTGCCCGCCGTCCTCGTCCTGCTGATGGCCGCGACGCTGCTGGTGCGCGGCATCCGGGAGAGCGCGACGGCCACCGCCGCGATGGCCGTGCTGAAGATCGGCATCCTGATCGCGTTCTGCGCCATCGCCTTCACCGCGTTCGAGGACCACAACCTGACGCCGTTCCTCGCGAACGGCGTCGGCGGCGTCACCTCCGGTGCCTCGCTGGCCTTCTTCTCGTACATCGGCTTCGACGCGGTCACCACCGCCGGTGAGGAAGTGAAGAACCCCCGGCGCAACATCCCCCTCGCGATCATGATCTGCATCGGCATCGTCACGCTGCTGTACTGCGCGGTCGCCGTCGCCGCCATCGGCGCGCTCGGCGCGGACGCCGTCGGGAACAAGCCCGCCGCGCTCTCCCTCGTCGTCGACGGCGTCACCCACTCCGGCGTCGGCGGCGGGATCATCGCCTTCGGCGCGGTCGTCGCCATCGCCTCCGTCGTGCTCGCGGTGATGTACGGGCAGACCCGGATCCTGATGTCGATGTCCCGCGACGGGCTGATCCCGCGCGTCTTCGAGCGGGTCTCGCCGAAGACGTCGACGCCGGTGCGGGGCACCTGGATCGTGGCGTTCGTGTTCGCGGTCCCGGCCGCGTTCTCCTCGCTGGACGCCGTGGTGAACCTGACGACCATCGGCACGCTCGCCACCATGGTCGCCGTCAATGTCGCGGTCGTCGCCCTGCGCCGCTCGCACCCCGGGCTCAAGCGCTCGTTCCGGGTGCCGCTCTATCCGCTCAGCCCGGTCCTGGGCGTCGCCTTCTGCCTCTACCTGATCTGGGGCACCGGCTGGACGACCTGGGTGCAGTTCGCGGTGTTCCTCGCCGTCGGCGTGCTGGTCTACGCCCTCTACGGGCGGAAGAACTCGCGGCTCGGCGGGAGCGCGGAACCTACGCCTCGGACGGGGGCCGCTGCCTAGGCACCGCGGGAAGCGTGAACCACACCGCCTTGCCGGACTCGGTGGGGCGGTGTCCGCACGACGAGGACAGGGTGCGGATCAGCAGCAGGCCGCGGCCGTGCTCCTGCCACGGGTCGGGCTCCTCGGCGTCGTCCGGATTGGTGAGGTCCGCGGGCGGCGCCGGGTCGGCGTCGTGCACCTCGACCTGACAGCCGGTCTCCAGCAGCTCCACCACCAGCTCGATGGGGGCGTCACCGGCCGTGTGCTCCACCGCGTTCGCCACCAGCTCGGCCGTGAGGAGCTCCGCGGTGTCCATGTCGGCGGCCGGCGAGTCGATCTCGGTCAGCGCGGTACGGACGAGGGCGCGCGCCACCGGCACGGCGGCGGCCGTGTGCGGCAGGGCTATGCGCCACGACGTGGGCGTGGAGGGCCCTGGGGGAGGAGTCAAGGCGGGTCCTGAGGGGCGGGTGGGGGCGGTTCGGGCGGGACGGGTGCCGGGGGATGCTGCGTGGGGTGGCCGTCCTGCGTTCAACCTTATGAATGGTACGGCGTGCGTCGATAGAGGCTCCCGGTGGTCTTCCTCGGGACATTGGGCTCTATGAGTTGAACTGTTCCTTATTCCGTTCCCCGACCCCGGGCCCCAAGGGACCCGTAGCCGCTCTATAGCGTTCTGATGACGACGGTCACGAAGCGGTGATACCTTCGGAGAACAGCCGTCGGAGCACGCCTGCCCGCAGGAGGCCGTACGCGCATGAGTCCCTTCACCGGCTCCGCCCCCCGCACCGATACCTGGCACCACCTCGCGTACGCCGTGGACCCGCACGGCGTCGCCACCGTCACCCTCGCCCGGCCCGAGAAGCTCAACGCGCTCACCTTCGGTGCCTACGCCGATCTGCGCGACCTGCTCGCCGAGCTGTCCCGGGAGCGGGCCGTCCGCGCCCTGGTCCTGACCGGCGAGGGCCGCGGCTTCTGCTCCGGCGGGGACGTCGACGAGATCATCGGCGCCACCCTCGCCATGGACACCGCGCAGCTGCTCGACTTCAACCGGATGACCGGCCAGGTGGTGCGGGCCGTGCGCGAGGCGCCGTTCCCCGTGATCGCCGCCGTGCACGGGGTCGCCGCGGGCGCCGGGGCGGTGCTCGCGCTCGCCGCCGACTTCCGGATCGCCGACCCCAGCGCCCGCTTCGCGTTCCTGTTCACCAGGGTCGGTCTGTCCGGCGGCGACATGGGCGCCGCCTATCTGCTGCCCCGCGTCGTCGGCCTCGGCCACGCCACCCGGCTGCTGATGCTCGGCGACGCGGTGCGCGCCCCGGAGGCCGAGCGGATCGGCCTGGTCAGCGAGCTGACCGACGAGGGCAAGGCGGACGCGGCGGCCCTCGCCCTCGCCCGCCGCCTCGCCGAAGGCCCCGCCCTCGCCCACGCCCAGACCAAGGCGCTCCTCACCGCCGAGCTGGACATGCCGCTCGCCGCGTCGGTCGAGCTGGACGCCGCGACCCAGGCCCTGCTGATGACCGGCGAGGACTACGCCGAGTTCCATGCCGCCTTCACCGAGAAGCGCCCGCCCGCATGGCAGGGGAAGTGAGGCCCGCGTGACCGCGCGTCCACAGAAACGCCCAGGGAAGATCGCCGTCATCGGCGGCGGCCCCGGCGGCCTGTACGCGGCCGCGCTCCTCAAACGCCTCGACCCGGACCGCGAGATCACGCTCTGGGAGCGCAACGCGCCGGACGACACCTTCGGCTTCGGCGTCGTCCTGTCCGACGAGACCCTCGGCGGCATCGAGCACGCCGACCCGGTCGTGTACGCGGCGCTGCGGGACGAGTTCGTGCGCTGGGACGACATCGACATCGTGCACCGCGGCGCACGGCACACCTCCGGCGGCCACGGCTTCGCCGCGCTCGGCAGGCGCCGCCTCCTGGAGATCCTCCAGGACCGCTGCCACCGGCTCGGCGTCGACCTGCGCTTCCGCACCCCGGCCCCGCCGCTCGACCGGCTGCGCGCCGAGTACGACCTGGTCGTCGCCGCCGACGGAGTGCGCAGCGCGACCCGCACCGCCTGCGCCGACAAGTTCGGCCCGCACATCGAGGAGCACCGCAACCGCTACATCTGGCTCGCCGCCGACTTCGCCCTCGACGCGTTCCGCTTCGAGATCGCGGAGGCCCCCCACGGGGTGATGCAGCTGCACGCATACCCCTACAGCGACGGCGAGTCGACGGTCATCGTCGAGATGCGGGACGAGGTGTGGCGGGCCTCCGGACTCGCCGGCCTGGAGGTGCGCGAGTCCGTCGCGGCCTGCGCGAAGATCTTCGCCGACGCGCTCGGCGGACGCGCCCTGAAGTCCAACGACTCCTCCTGGCTCACCTTCCGCACGGTCGTCAACGACCGCTGGTCGCACGGCAACTGCGTACTCATCGGCGACGCCGCCCACACCGCGCACTTCTCCATCGGCTCCGGCACCAAACTCGCCGTCGAGGACGCCCTCGCCCTCGCCGCGTGCCTGGAGGAACACCCCACCACCGAGGCCGCGTTGCGGGCGTACGAGGCCGAGCGGCGGCCCGTCGTCGCCTCCACCCAGCGCGCCGCGCACGCCAGCCTCCAGTGGTTCGAGGACCTCCCGCGCTATCTGGACCAGCCCCCGCGCCAGTTCGCGTTCAACCTGCTCACCCGCAGCCGCCGGGTCACCCACGACAATCTGCGGCTGCGCGACGCCCGCTTCACCGCGTCGGTGGAGCGCGAGTTCGGCTGCCCCGAGGGCACCCCGCCGATGTTCACGCCGTTCCGGCTGGGCGGACTGCGGCTGCGCAACCGCGTCGTGGTCTCCCCGATGGACATGTACGCGGCCGTGGACGGCGTACCCGGCGACTTCCACCTGGTCCACCTCGGCGCGCGGGCGCTCGGCGGCGCGGGCCTGATCATGACGGAGATGGTCTGCGTCAGCCCCGAGGGCCGCATCACCCCGGGCTGCGCCGGTCTCTACACCGACGGTCAGGCGGCGGCCTGGCGGCGGATCACCGAGTTCGTGCACACCCGGGCACCCGGCGCCGCGATCGGCGTCCAGCTCGGCCACTCCGGCCGCAAGGGCTCCACGCGCCTGATGTGGGAGGGCATCGACGAACCGCTGCCCGACCCGGCGGACAACTGGCCCCTGGTGGCGGCCTCCCCGATCCCGTACAAGAAGGGCAGCCAGACCCCGACGGAGCTGACGCCCTCCCGACTCGGCGACATCCGAGACCAGTTCACCTCTGCCGCCGAGCGGGCCGCCCGCGCGGGCTTCGACCTCCTCGAACTGCACTGCGCGCACGGCTACTTGCTGTCCGGCTTCCTGTCCCCGCTGACGAACCGCCGCGACGACGCGTACGGAGGCTCCCTGGCGGCCCGGCTGAGGTTCCCCCTGGAGGTCTTCGACGCGGTGCGCGAGGTGTGGCCGGACGACCGGCCCATGACCGTACGGATCTCCGCGACGGACTGGGCCGAGGGCGGGACGACCGCCGAGGACGCGGTGGCGGTCGCCCGGGCCTTCGCCGCGCACGGCGCCGCCGCGATCGACGTCTCCACCGGCCAGGTCGTCGCCGACGAGCGCCCGGCGTACGGGCGCTCCTACCAGGTGCCGTACGCCGACCGGATCCGCGGCGAGACCGGCGTCCCGGTGATCTCCGTCGGCGCCATCTCGTCCTGGGACGACGTCAACTCCCTGGTCCTGGCGGGCCGTACGGACCTGTGCGCGCTGGCCCGCCCGCACCTGTACGATCCGCACTGGACCCTGCACGCGGCGGCCGAGCAGGGCTACACGGGAGAGGGCGTCGGCTGGCCGGACCCGTACCGCGCGGGCAGCAGACCACCGCAGACCGGCCGCCTCGAAGCCCCCAAACCCCGCCTGGTCCTGCCGAGTTGATCCTGCGACGGCAGGTCAGCGGGACGGCTCGGCCATCCCCGCGGTCAGCGTCGTCCCGTCCGCCGGGTCGACGAGCAGGAACGCGCCGGTGTGCCGGATCTCCGCGTACGCGTCGAGCGCCAGCGGCTCGGCGGTGCGCAGCACGGCCCGACCGAGGTCGTTCGCCGTCAACTGCCCTGCCTCACCCAGCGATTTGACGACGGCCTTCACCGTGCGGGTGGTGTGCCGCACGAGGACGCGCTGCCCCACCGTCAGCGGCTCGTCCGCGAGATGGCAGACGGCGGCGCGCACGTCCTGGGTGACCTCCGGTGCCTGGTCGCCGGCCGGGGCGATCAGATCGCCCCGCGCCACGTCCAGCTCGTCGGAGATCCGGATCGTCAGGGACGACCCCGCGTGCGCCTCGTGCACGGCCGTGCCGAGGACGTCGAGGGCGGTGATCGTCGTCGTACGGCCGGAGGGCAGCACGGCGACCCGGTCGCCGACGCGGAGGGTGCCGGAGACCAGCCGGCCCGCGTAGTGCCGCGCCTCGCCGTGCCGGATGACGTACTGCACCGGGAAACGGGCGGGGGCGTCCGGCGACTCCGCGGTGACCTCGACCGTCTCCAGGTGCTCCAGGACCGTCGGGCCGCCGTACCAGTCCATGCGGGCGGAAGGCTCCACGACGTTGTCCCCGGCGAGCGCCGAAATGGGGATCGCGGTGAGCACGGGCACACCCAACTCGGCCGCCAGCGAGCCGAATTCAGCGGCGATCTTCGCGAAGGCGGCCTCCTCGTACCCGACGAGGTCCATCTTGTTGACGGCGAGGACGACGTGCGGGACGCGCAGCAGCGCGGCGATGGCCGCGTGCCGCCGGGTCTGCTCGACGACACCGTGGCGGGCGTCGACGAGGATGACCGTCAGCTCCGCCGTGGAGGCGCCCGTCACCATGTTGCGCGTGTACTGCACATGGCCCGGGGTGTCCGCGAGGATGAACCGGCGCCGGGGCGTGGCGAAGTAGCGGTAGGCGACGTCGATGGTGATGCCCTGCTCGCGCTCGGCCCGCAGCCCGTCGGTGAGCAGCGCCAGATCGGGGGTGCCGGTGCGGGAGATCGACTCCAGCTGGTCGGCGAGGACCGACTTGGAGTCGTGCAGGAGGCGGCCGACCAGCGTGGACTTGCCGTCGTCGACCGACCCGGCCGTGGCGAGCCGCAGCGTCCCGGCCTCGGCGGCCGGGGAAACAGTGGGGGAGGTCATGTCTAGAAGTACCCTTCGCGCTTGCGGTCTTCCATCGCGGCCTCGGACATCTTGTCGTCGGCGCGGGTGGCGCCCCGCTCGGTGAGCCGGGAGGCGGCGATCTCGGCGATGACCTGGTCCAGCGTCTCGGCGTCCGAGTCGACGGCCCCGGTGCAGGACATGTCGCCGACCGTGCGGTAGCGCACCCGGCGCTTCTCCGGGACCTCGCCCTCCTTCGGGCCGCCCCAGTCACCGGCCGTCAGCCACATGCCGCTGCGGCTGAACACCTCGCGCTGATGGGCGAAGTAGATCTCGGGGAGTTCGATCTGCTCGCGGGCGATGTACTGCCAGACGTCCAGCTCGGTCCAGTTGGACAGCGGGAAGACGCGGACGTGTTCGCCGGGGGCGTGGCGGCCGTTGTAGAGCTGCCACAGCTCGGGGCGCTGGCGGCGCGGGTCCCACTGCGAGAACTCGTCGCGGAGCGAGAAGACGCGCTCCTTGGCGCGGGCCTTCTCCTCGTCGCGGCGGCCGCCGCCGAAGACCGCGTCGAAGCGCTCGGACTGGATCTTCTCGGTGAGCGGCACCGTCTGGAGCGGGTTGCGGGTGCCGTCGGGGCGCTCCTTGAGCTTGCCCGCGTCGATGTAGTCCTGGACGGAGGCGACGTGCAGGCGCAGGCCGTGGCGGGCGACGGCACGGTCGCGGTAGTCGAGGACCTCGGGGAAGTTGTGCCCGGTGTCGACGTGCAGCAGCGAGAACGGGACGGGCGCCGGGGCGAACGCCTTCAGCGCGAGGTGCAGCATGACGATGGAGTCCTTGCCGCCGGAGAAGAGGATCACCGGCTTCTCGAACTCGCCCGCCACCTCGCGGAAGATGTGCACCGCCTCGGACTCCAGCGCGTCCAGGTGGCTCAGGGCGTACGACGACTCGCTCATACCAGCCCCCCGTCCGCCAGGACCGCGTGCACCGAACCGGCCGACTCGGCCGGCGTCTGCGCCTGCGTCTCCAGGAGCAGATCCGGCGACACGGGCGCCTCGTACGGGTCGTCGACGCCGGTCAGCCCCTTCAGCCGGCCCGCGGCCTGACGCGCGTACAGGCCCTTCACGTCACGCTCGCTGCACACCTCCAGCGGTGTGGCGACGTGGATCTCGAAGTACGGGGTGTCGCTCGCCGCGTGCCGCTTGCGGACGGCCTCGCGGCTGTCGGCGTACGGGGCGATGACGGGCACGACGGCGAAGATGCCGTTGCGCGCGAGGATCTCGGCGACCAGGCCGATGCGCTGCACGTTCGTGTTCCGGTCCTCGCGGCTGAAGCCGAGGCCCGCCGAGAGGAAGCGGCGGATCTCGTCACCGTCGAGGACCTCGACGCGGTGGCCCTCCGCGCGCAGGCGCCCGGCGAGGGCGCGCGCCACGGTGGTCTTGCCGGAGCTCGGCAGACCCGTGAGCCAGATCGTGGCCCCTCGGGACCGCTGCCGTGCCGTCCCGGCCTGGTTGGCCGTAGTCATACGTGGAGTCCTTCCGCGGCGCCGACGGTGCCGCAACTCATCAATGGAGGGTGGTCAGTTGGAGGTGTCGGTTCAACCCGCGCCGGTCAGCTCGGAGAACAGGGCCTCCCAGCGCGGGTGCACCGCGTCCGGGCCGTAGGCCGCCGCCGTGAGCAGCGCCGCCGTGCCCATCTCCGTACGCAGCTCGCGGTCCGCCATGAGACGGCTCAGCGCGTCGGCGAGCGCGTCCGGGTCCTGCTCGGGGACGAGCAGCCCGTCGACTCCGTGCGTGAGGACGTCGGAGGGGCCCGTCGGGCAGTCGAAGGAGACCACGGGCAGGGCGTGCGCCATCGCCTCGATCATCACCATCGGCAGTCCCTCGAAGCGCGAACTCAGCACGTAGACACTGGCCTTGGCGAGTTCGTCGTCGAGCCGTTCGCTGTGCCCCATCAGGAAGACGTGGTTGTAGAGGTGGTGCTCCTCGATCAGGGCGCGCAGCTGTGCCTTCTTCTCTCCGGTGCCGTAGATCCTCAACTGCCAGTCGGGGTAGGCCTCGACGAGCTTCGCCCACGCGGGGATCAGCAGGTCGAAGCCCTTCTGCGGGAAGAGCCGGCCGGCCGCGACCACGATCCGCGCCGCGTGGCCGGAGGGGACCTGGTCGAGGGAGTGCACGGCGTTCGGGATCCGCACGACACGGGTGCCGGGCAGCAGCCGGGCGTACTCGGCGCGGTCCCGCTCGGTCAGCACGGCGACGGCGGCGAACGCGCCGTAGGTCTCGACGATGCGCTGCTGCACATCGGGCTTGTGCGTGCCGTGGTTCATGTGTTCCTGCGCCACCCGCACCACGCCGTTCACGGCGTGCGCGGCGGACAGGAAGTTCAGCGCGGGCCGCGTGGTGACGAGCACCCCGTCGGTCAGCGACCGCAGATAGCCGGCGAGCGCGAGCTCGACCCGGCGCGTGAAGTACCGGGCGCCGAACTCACCGGCGGGGATCTCCGTGCCGGGCCCGTCGAGGTCCGCCGGCCGGCCGCGCAGGGCGCGCCGCACCCGCGCGGCGAACCCGCGTGCGGGCGCCTGCGGTTCGGGACGGTGGCCTTCGCGCACGTCGAGGAGCGTCGTCACGGGAACCCGCTCGTCGAGCGGGAACTGGAGGTCGTCGCGGTTGCGCAGCGCACACACGATCTCGACGTCCCAGCCCGCCGCCACCAGGGAGTTCGCCTGGTTGAAGACGGTGCGGATGGTGCCGCCGCGCCCGTAGGCGTGCATCAGCAGATAGCGGATCCGGGGAGGCTTCTTCGCGGTCTTCGGGGCCGTCATGCGCGACACTCCAGGGACAGGTTGTCCTCGACCGTGAAGTACGGCTGCACCGCGAAGTCCGCGCCCGGCACCGGCTGCACCGGATAGATCATGATCGCCTTCTTGCCGCGGATGTCGTCCAGCTTGCGGCCGACGCGCAGCTTGTGCGTCCCGTCCGTCAGGTGCAGGTCCCACTGCTCGACGTCCGACGAGCCGTCGTAGGCGGCCAGTTCGGCGACCGCGAACTCGCTCGTGAAGCGCTCGCCGTCCATTTCGGCGGCGCAGCGCAGGACGTGGTCGGTGCGCGAGCGGCGGGTCAGGGTGAGCCGCCAGGCGCGCTCCCGCGCCCCGTCCAGGCCGAGCAGCCGGCCGGTCACCCGGATCCGCCCGTCCCGCGGCCACACCTGCTCGACCTCGGCGTGGGGCTTCACTTGAGGTACCCCCAGGCCTTGCACATGGGCTTGAGGATCTCGGGGATCTCGTCGTCCTCCGGCAGCTCGCGGCCCTGCTGGACGGTGCCCGTCCTGATCTTGTCCCGCCAGTCGCCGAGCCCCTTCTGGATCTGGGTCCCGTCGCGCTTGCCGTACTCCAGCATGGACGGCTCGAAGTCGATGCCGAGGAAGTCGCACAGCGTGCGCAGCCTGCCCTCGGGGTCGGCGGTGAGGTCCTCGTAGCGCACGGTGTGGCCGCCGGTGAGGCCCTTGCGGGCGTTGTCGACGGCCTTCATGTAGCGCAACGCGTCCGCGCACGCCTCCTCGTACGTCCGCTTGTCCGGGTCGCCCTCGTGCCAGGACTGGGCGATGGAGACGGGGTGGCGCAGCAGGAAGACGAACCGGGCGTCGGGCCAGCAGTCGCGGATCCGCCGGTAGACGAACGCGTTGCTGGGCGTCTTCTCCACCACGAAGTCCTTGCCGGACCTGACGAGTTCGCGGTGCATGACGCGGTCCCACAGCAGATGCTCCAGGTCGCCGCGGCTGAGGTCGAGGGCGTCCATGGCCCGCTCCGACAGCTTGCTGCCGTAGCCGACCTCCAGGCGGCGGATGTGCAGCTCGTGCGGGGAGTGCAGCCGCGAGTGCGCGTTCAGGAGCATCCGCAGCAGGGTCGAGCCCGAGCGCACCGGCGACATGATGAAGACCGGCTTGGTGAGCAGCCGGTCCGTGGCCGGGTCGGTGGTGGTCGAGTAGGCGGGCGTGGGCCGCTTGGCCGGCGCGGCGGCCGGCTTCGCGGGCTGCACCGGCACCTTCGGCGCCGCCGTCCGCCGTGCGCGCTGCACCTGGAGGCCGGTGGTGGCGGTGAGCGCCCGGTTCATCTTGCGCATCAGACTCATGCGGCCCGACGCTAAAGGCGCTTTCTGAGAAGAGGGCCGGAGAAACCTGAGGGTTCCCTTAGCACCCCTTCATGTGACACGCATCACCTACGGTCATCTGTTCATGAAGCGTTCACGGTCAGGGGAGCGCGTCATGCCGCATGCACGAAGCGGGCCGCGGCGGTGTGCAGCCGCTCGTGCAGCGCCCGGAACACCACCGCCGAGCGCAGCCCCGGCCAGTGCGCGGGCAGCAGCTCGGGCGGCAGCCCCGGATCCGCGTACGGCAGGTGCCGCCAGGAGTCGAGGGCCAGCAGATGGTCCCGGTACGCCTCCCTCGGCGGGGTGTCCTCGCGCGCCTCCCAGGCCCGCAGCACCGGCCCGTGCTCGTCGAGGAACGCCTCGTGCAGCTTGGCCAGGGCCGCCAGGTCCCACCAGCGGGCCACCGCCTCCGCCGTCGCCGAGAAACCCAGGTGCTCGCCGGTGAACAGCTCGACGTACCCGGCGCAGCCCGCCCGCTCCAGCGTGTGCCGGGCCTCCGCGTACAGCCCTGCGGGCGCGAGCCACACCCCGGGCGCCGCCGTGCCGAAGCCGAGCCCGGCCAGCGTGGAGCGCAGGACGTGCCGCTTGGCGCGCTCGGACTCCGGGACGGAGAACACCGCGAGCACCCAGCCGGTCTCGCCCGTGGCGCCCCCGTACACCCGGCGGTCGCCGTCGTCGAGGAGCTGGCGGGCGTCGTCCGACAGGGCGTAACCGGCGGCTCCTGCGGCCGTGCGCGCGGGCAGCAGCAGGCCCCGCCGCTTCAGCCGGGAGACCGCCGAGCGCACTGACGGCGCGTCGACCCCGGCCGCCCCGAGCAGCCGGATCAGCTCGGCGACCGGGACGGGCCCAGGGAAGCCGCGCCCGTGGGCGCCGTACAGGGTGACGATCAACGACCGGGGCGTATGCGGGGTCTGCTCGGACACGTGATCACTGTACGGTTCCGGACCCGGTGCTCCCGGGCGCGCGCAGCCGGAACCGCTGGAGCTTCCCGGTGGCCGTGCGCGGCAGCGCGTCCAGGAACACCACCTCGCGCGGGCACTTGTACGGCACCAGCTCCGCCTTCACGAACTCCCTCAAGGCATCCGCGTCCTGCCGCGCCCCCGCCCGCAGCACCACGTACGCCACCGCGATCTGCCCGCGCGAGGCGTCGGGTCTGCCCACGACGGCCGCCTCCGTCACATCGGGGTGGCGCAGCAGCGCGTCCTCGACCTCGGGGCCCGCGATGTTGTACCCGGCGGAGATGATCATGTCGTCGGCGCGGGCCACGTACCGGAAGTAGCCGTCGGGCTCACGCACGTACGTGTCGCCCGTGATGTTCCAGCCGTGCCGCACGTACACGCTCTGCCGCGGGTCGGCGAGATACCGGCAGCCGACCGGCCCGCGCACGGCGAGCAGCCCCGGCTCCCCGTCCGGCAGACTCCGGCCCGCCTCGTCGACCACGCGCGCCTCCCACCCCGGCACCGGCACCCCGGTCGTGCCGGGCCGGACGGCCGCGTCGGCGGCCGAGATGAAGATGTGCAGGAGTTCGGTGGCGCCGATGCCGTTGATGATCCGCAGCCCCGTCGCCTCCTGCCAGGCGTGCCAGGTGGCGGCGGGCAGATTCTCCCCGGCCGAGACGCAGCGACGCAGCGAGGTGAGGTCGTACGAGGACCAGGATGGATCGGCGAGCATGGCCCGGTAGGCCGTCGGCGCGGTGAAGAGCACCGACACCCGGTGCTCGGGCACGGCGCTCAACAGCCGCGCCGGACCCGCCTGTTCGAGGAGCAGGGCCGAGGCCCCGGCCCGCAGCGGGAAGATCACGAGCCCGCCGAGCCCGAAGGTGAAGCCGAGCGGCGGGCTGCCCGCGAAGACGTCGTCCGGGGTGGGCGCGAGGACGTGCTGGGAGAAGGTGTCGGCGATCGCGAGCACGTCCCGGTGGAAATGCAGACACCCTTTGGGCCGCCCGGTCGTACCGGAGGTGAAGGCGATCAGCGCGACATCGTCGGCGGAGGTGCGCACGGCCTCGTACGCGGACGGTTTCGTGGCGCCGCGGCGCAGCAGGTCGTCGGGCCCGTCCCCGCCGAACGTCGTGATCCGCAGCCCCGCAACCTCCGCCTTCACCAGATCGTCGACGGACCGCGCGTCGCACAGCGCGTGCCGGACCTGTGCGATCTCGCACATCGTGGCCAGCTCGGCCGCCCGCGCCTGCGCGAGCACCGTCACCGCGACGCCGCCCGCCTTCATCACGGCGAGCCAACAGGCCGCGAGGTGCGGGGTGGTGGGGCCGCGCAGCAGGACGCGGTTGCCGGGGACGACGCCCAGATCGTCGGTGAGCACGTGCGCGATGCGGTCGACGGTCGCCTTCAACTCGCCGTACGACCAGGGGAGTCGGCCGGGGGAGTGGAAGGCCGGACGGTCCGCGCCGAACCGCTCCACGGTCGCGTCGAGCAGCTCGGCGCCGCAGTTCAGGACATCGGGATAGCGCAGCTCGGGCCGGTCGAGGAGGAGGCCCGGCCACTGCTCGGGGGGCGGCAGCTGGTCGCGCGCGAAGGTGTCGACGTGCCCCGAGGGGAGAAGTGAGCCGGGCGGATGGGTCATGGCCGGGTGCCCCCTTGCCGTCGCGTGGTCCCACCGTAGCGTGATGGTGACGACAGTCAACGGTGCGCGATACGGTGGATGCATGGGCAACTTCTCGCTCGACCCCGGTCAGCGGGCCCGGCGCGCAGAGGTGCGCGACCTCGCCCGGCGGCACCTGGCGCCCCTCGCGGAGAAGGGCGAACCGGGCCGCGTCAACCGCCCCCTCGTCGCCGAGCTGGGCCGACTCGGCCTGCTGGACCGGCTGTTCACGTCCGGGGCGCTCGATCTGTGCCTGATGCGCGAATCGCTGGCCCAGGTCTCCACGGAGGCGGAAACGGCCCTGGCCCTCCAGGGCCTCGGCGCCCACCCGGTCCACGCCCACGGAACCGAAGTCCAGCGCACCCGCTGGCTCCCGGAGGTCCGCGCGGGCCGAGCGGTGGCGGCCTTCGCCCTGAGCGAGCCGGGAGCGGGCTCGGACGCGGCGGCCCTGGCTCTACAGGCGACAGAAGAGGCGCCCCGTGAGGGGCCCGGGGCTGTATCGATCAGCGGCTCCGCCGCGGGGCGCGACCGGCCACGACGGGACCCGCACCCGACCGCCCGTCGGAAGTGGCTGCTCAACGGCGAGAAGACCTGGATCTCGAACGCCCCGGAAGCCGACTTCTACACCGTCTTCGCCCGCACCGGAGACCCGGGAACCCGCGCCGGAGGCGTCACCGCGTTCCTGGTCCCCGCCGACCGCCCCGGCCTGACCGGCACCCCCCTGGACATGCTCTCCCCCCACCCCATCGGCACCCTCGCCTTCGACGACGTCCCGGTCACCACCGACGACGTGCTCGGAGAACCGGGCGCCGGCTTCCGCGTGGCCATGAACACCCTCAACCTCTTCCGTCCCAGCGTCGGCGCGTTCGCCGTCGGCATGGCCCAGGCCGCACTCGACGCGACCCTCGCGCACACCGCCCGCCGCGAGGCGTTCGGCGGCCCGCTGAAAGACCTCCAGACCGTGGCCCACCAGGTCGCCGACATGGCCCTGCGCGTCGAGTCCGCCCGCCTGATGGTGTACGCGGCGGCCTCCGCGTACGACGAAGGCGCCGACGGCGTACCGCGCAGGGCCGCGATGGCCAAACTCCTCGCCACCGAGACCGCCCAGCACGTCGTCGACACGGCCGTCCAGCTGCACGGAGCGCGAGCCCTGCGCCGCGGCCACCTCCTGGAGCACCTGTACCGGGAGGTGCGCGCGCCCCGGATCTACGAGGGCGCCTCGGAGGTCCAACGCGCCATCATCGCCCGTGAGTTGTACAAGGAGGAAACGCGATGAGCCGTGAGCCGAACCGGGTGAACCCGCCCGAGCTCTCCCCGCCCACCGGCTTCTCGCACGCCGTCGTCGCCTCGGGCGGCCGCCTCGTCCTGCTCGCCGGGCAGACGGCCCTGGACACGGACGGCAAGATCGTGGGGGAGGACCTGCCGGCCCAGTTCACCCGCGCCCTCACCAACCTGCTCACCGCGCTGCGCCACGCGGGCGGCGCCCCCGCGGATCTCGCCCGCGTCACCGTGTACGCGACGGACGTGGCCGACTACCGCGCGCACGCCCGCGAACTCGGCGCCATCTGGCAGAAGTTGGCGGGCCGTGACTACCCGGCGATGGCGGTGATCGGTGTCACCCGGCTCTGGGACGAGGAGGCCCTGGTGGAACTGGACGGCACCGCGGTCCTCCCCTGACGGCACGCCTCAGAGAGCCTGCGGAACCCGGAACCGCCGCCGGTACTCCGTCGGCGTCGTGCCGACCCGCCGCCGGAACGCCCGGACCAGCGTGTCCACCGTCCCGAACCCGCAGGCGGACGCGACCCGTTCGAGCGTGGCGTCCGACGACTCCAGCTCGTGCCGGGCCTTCTCCACCCGCACCGACTCGATGTACGCGTGCGGGGTCGTGCCCAGCTCCGTCTTGAACAGCCGGGTCAGATGCCGGTCGCTGACATGCGCGTACGCGGCGAGGTCGGCGACCGTCAGAGGCTCGGAGACATGGCGCAGGATGTGGTGGCGCAGATCCTCGATGCGCCGCGTGGTGGAGACCTGCTCCAGCGGCACGCTGAACTGGCTCTGCCCGCTGGGGCGTTTGAGGTACATGACGAGCTGGCGGGCGACGCGCAGGGCGACCGCCTCGCCGAGGTCGTCGGCGATCAGCGCGAGGGACAGATCGAGGCAGGCGCTGATCCCCGCGCCGGTCCACACATTGCCCTCGCGGATGAAGATCGGATCGGCGTCGACCTCCACCGCCGGGTGATCGGCGGCCAGTTGGGGCGCCGTCGACCAGTGCGTGGTGGCCCGCTTGCCGTCGAGCAGCCCCGCCGCGGCCAGCAGATGCGCGCCCACGCACACCGAGGTGACCCGGTGCGTCCGCGCGGCGAGCACCTTCACCCAGTCGACCAGCTCCGGATCGACGAGGGGCCGCACCCGGCGTTCGGCGTCGATCTCCACGGCGCCGGGCACGATGAGCGTGTCGACGGCGCCGGCCGCGACCTCGGCGAAGGTGCGGTCCGGCAGGACGCGGACCCCCGCGCTGGTGGTGACCGGGTCCAGGGTCCGGGCGGCGAGCACCACCTCGTACCCCGCGGCCTCGTCGGTCTCGCGCAGGGCGAGCGAGAACACCTCCGGGGGACCGGTGACGTCGAGCAGGTCGACCCCCTCGAAGAGCACGACGACGATCAGCCGCCCGGCCGCTTCCGCCACAGTTCCTCCCGCGTCCCGGATCCGCATGCCGGCCTCGGCATGTCGGTATCTGCATGTTAGACGCCGTTGTGGACACGCGGGGCTGTGCCGCAGCCGGGGCAGTCCTCGCAGCCCGCGCAGTCCCCGGTCCGCGAAGCGCGGTAGAAAGGGGACATGGGTGAGATGGAGGCCCCCGGCGGGGACCTGGGTGATGTCGACGCGGTGACGCGTGCGGTGCTGACGGCCTCCCGGCTGCTCGTCGCGGTCTCCGCCCGGTCCCTGGCCGAGGTGGAGGACCGCGTGACGCTGCCGCAGTTCCGCATGCTGGTGGTGCTCTCGACCCGCGGCGCCACGAAGCTCGTCGCGCTCGCCGACCTGCTGCAGGTGGCGCCGTCGACGGCGATGCGGATGGTCGACCGGCTGATCGCGGCCGGGCTGGCGGACCGGCAGGCCAACCCGGACAATCGGCGCGAGACCCTGCTGACGCTCACCGACGAGGGCCGGCTGACGGTGGAGAACGTCACGATGCGGCGCCGCCAGGAGATCGCCGCGATCGTCGCCCGCATGGCGCCCGCGCAGCGCATCGGTCTGGTCGAGGCGCTGGACGCGTTCAACGAGGCGGGCGGTGAGCCCGGGGTCCCCGACCTGCCGGACGCCGAACTGCATCCGCTGGGCTGGTCCGACGCCCGGTCGGGGCACGGCGTCTGACCGGCCCGGGGCTCGCGCTCATCCCCGTACGGGAACCGGTTCGGGTGTGCTCGCCGTCGCCGGGCCGTGCAGCGCGCGCAGCGCTCCCTGGTGGGTCAGCCAGCCGACCGGTGCACCGTCGTCGGGGTCCAGGACCGGCAGGCCGGTGCCCGTCGCGGACAGCAGGGTGTGCAGTGCCGTGGCGAGTCGCTGGTCCACGGTGACTCGGGGTACGGACTCGGCCAGATCGCCCGCGCGGGCCGGCGCGCCGTCGGGCTGTTCGGCGAGGGCCTCCGCGACGGCGCGGGCGGTGACGATGCCCACGTACGCGTGCGCGAGGTCGTGGACGGGCAGCGCGCCGTGCCCGGAGCGGCTCAACAGCTCCGCCGCCTCGGTGAGTTCCGTGGTGTCCGGCAGCGACGCGGGCAGCGGTTCCATGACGGCGGAGACCGGCTGGCTGCCCAGGCGGGCGCCCGGAGCGGGCCCGGTCAGGTCGATGCCGCGGCGGCGCAGCTTCAGGGTGTAGATCGTGTCCCGGGACACGAGGCGGCTGACGGCGGTGGCGAGCACGATCGCCAGCATGAGCGGCAGGATGATCGAGTACTCGCCGGTCAGCTCGAAGAGGATCACCACCGCGGTGAGCGGCGCCCGCGCGGCCCCCGCGAACACCGCGCCCATGCCGACGAGCGCGTACGCCCCCACGGCACCCGCCGAGCCGGGCAGCAGCCCGTGCGCGACGGCCCCGAACGCGGCACCCAGCATCGCCCCGATGAACAGACTCGGCGCGAACACCCCGCCCGAGCCGCCGATCCCGATGGTCAGACTCGTGGCGATCATCTTGCCGACGAGCAGGACCAGCAGGAACCCGACCGCGTACGTGCCCTCCGTGGCGTTCTCCAGGACCGGGTACCCCACGCCGTACATCTGCGGAAGGGCCAGCAGGACCAGGCCGAGCGCGAGCCCGCCCACCGCCGGGCGCAGCCACTCCGGACCGCGCCAGAGCCAGTCGCAGGCGTCCTCGATCGCGTACAGGACACGCGAGAAGACCACCCCGACCAGCCCGGCGACGACGCCGAGCAGCGCGAACAGCCCGTACTGGGCCAGGTGGTCGACGTGGAAGGCGGGCAGGCTGAGGAAGGCGACGTCGCCGAACGCGGCGCGGCCGATGACGCTCGCCGTGACGCTGGCGAGCACCGCAGCCCCGAACGCCTCGATGCTGAACGCGGCCAGGATCAGCTCCAGCGCGAAGATCACACCCGCCAGCGGGGCGTTGAAGGTCGCCGCGATGCCTCCGGCCGCACCGCACGCCACCAGGAGCTTCAGCCGGTCCTCCGACAGCCTGCCGAGGCGGCCGAGCGTGGAACCCAGCGCGGAGCCGATCTGCACGATCGGCCCCTCGCGCCCCACCGAGCCGCCCGAGCCGATCGTCAGCGCCGAGGCGAGGGTCTTGACCACCGCGACCTTGGGGCTGATCCGGCCGCCGCGCTGGGCGACGGCGAGCATCACCTCGGGCACGCCGTGACCGCGCGCCTCCTTCGCGAACCGGTTGACCAGCGGCCCGTACAGCAGGCCGCCCACGACCGGCGCGACCAGCACGAAGAACGGGCCCAGCCACGGCACGTGCGGATTGCCGCTGCCGGGCGCCGCCGCGTAGTCGGCGTGCCCCGAGAACCACCGGGTGAACGTCTGGATGCACCAGCGGAAGACGATCGAGCCGACGCCCGCTCCCGCCCCCACCAGAACGGCCATCACCATCATCGAACCCTGGCCGCCGCGCACCGGGCCTCCGGTGCGCCCGGCGGTATGTGTTCCGCTCACTTCTTCCCCTTCCTCACTTTTGCATTATGCAAAATGTGTCAAGGGCGCAGCGAAGCGGCCCGACCGCGCACGCGCGGTCGGGCCGCCGATCCGGTGTCAGGGAGGGGTCAGGGGCAGGTGACGAGGACGACGGAGACGGCGTGGCAGGTGACGGACGCCGTGTCGTTGGCCGGGCCGGGATCGCTCGGCGCGGAGGCGGTGCGCTGACCGGTGACCTTGACCGGGCCGAGCGTCAGCAGGCTGACCGGGACCCGGAACGTCTTGTTCACGCTCGCACCGTCGGCGATGGCACCGTACGCGCAGGTGACCGTGGTGCCGGAGGCGGTGCACCCCGAGGCGAGGTTGGTGGCCCTCGTCCCCGCGGGGATCTTCGCGGTGAGCGTCGCCGAACTGACCTCCTGGGGACCGGTGTTGTGCGCGGTGAGGGTGTACGAGAGGTACGGCACCAGGATGTTCAGGTGCGGCTGGGCGGTGAGCCGGACGTCGATGTCCGCCCGCGCCGGAGACGGCGCGCCGGCGAAGGCGATGCCGTACGACCCGTCGAATCCCCCTACCGTGGCGGTGACTTGATGCGTACCGGTGTCGATCGCCGAGACGGTGCCGTCGTTCACGTTCGTGGCGTAGACGGCCGTGCCGGACGGGGCGACCGCGACACGGACGGGGCCGTCGCCGACGGGCACGGTCGCCGTCACGGCCGCGCTCGCCGTGTCGATCACCTTCACGTCGTCGCTGCCCCGGTCGGCGACGTAGGCCCGCGTGCCCGACGCGTCGAACGCGACGCCGTTCGGGGCGCCGCCGACCGCGATGGTGGAGCTGACGGTGTCCGTCGCGGTGTCGATGACCGAGACGGTGTTCGCGCCACTGTTGGCGACGTAGACGACGCTCCCCGAGGGGCTGACCGCCACACCTGCGGGGGACGACCCGACCGGGACGGTGGCGGTCACCGTGTCGGTCGCGGTGTCGATGACCGACACCGAGGCGCCGTCGCTGTTGGCGACGTACGCGGTGGCACCCGACGGGGTGATCGCCACGCCGTTGGGCCCGTTCCCGACCGTGATGGTGGAGCTGACCGTGTCGGTCGCGGTGTCGATGACCGAGACCGTGGTCCCGCCGCTGTTCGCGACGTAGGCGGAAGCACCGGACGGGGTGACGGCCACGCCGAGCGGATTGCTGCCGACGGCGACGGTCGCCCCGACCGTGTCGTTGTCCGTGTCGACCACCGAGACGGTGCCCTCGTCGAAGTTGGTCACATAGGCGTGCGCGTCGGCCTGGCTGACCGCCACCCCGACGGGACTGTTGCCGACGGCGATGCTCCCGGTGACGGTGTTCGTGCTCGTGTCGACCACCGAGAGGGAGTCGCCGTAGAAATTGGCCACGTACGCCGTCGTGCCCGTCGCGGCCCCGGGAAGCACGGCGACGCCGGTCAGCGCCAGCGTCCCGCCGACGGCGAGAGAGACCATCCGCCGCGAGGAGCCGGCGGACCTGGAGAGCGTGGCGGGTCTGAAGAGTGCACGGAGCAAGGAAGTTCCCCCTTCATCCTGTCCGCGCCCCGACAGCGGGGCCGGACGACGTCCCGGAATCATCCCGCCCACTCAACAACTCAGGCGTCAAATCTTCACTGTTGTCCGAATACGGCCGAACTCGCATGCAAGGGTGAGGCATGACGACAGAACGATTCGATGTCACCCGGCAGATCGCCGCCTCCCCGTCCACCGTCTTCGAGGTGCTGCGCTCCCCTCAGGGACACGTCGGTATCGACAGCTCGGGGATGCTGCAGTCGGCGGAGGGCGATCCCGTGAGCGCGGTGGGGGACGAGTTCGTCGTCCACATGGACCGCGAGGCGCTCGGCGATCTCCCCATGGGGCGGTACGACGTGACCGTCATCATCACGCGGTACGAGCAGGACGCGCTCCTGGAATGGACGATCTCCGGCACCGTCCAGCCGCCCATCAGGCACCTCTACGGATACCGCCTCGAACCCCGCGACGGCGGCACCCTCGTCACGTCCTACTACGACTGGAGCCAGATCGACGAGAGGTACCGCGAGGCGGGGATCTTCCCGATCATTCCGGAGGCGGGTCTGCGCGCCACGCTCGGCATTCTCGCCCGCACCGTCGAAAAGGCCGGGACCCCGTCGTGAGGGGCCCCGGCCCGACTCCGTCTCTGTGACGGCATCCCGCGAGGGGGCTCAGATGTCCCGGAACGTCTCGATCTGCGCCCCCACCGAGTTCAGCCGCTCGGCCAGCTCCTCGTAACCGCGGTTGATCACATACACGTTGCGCAGGACCGAGGTGCCCTCCGCCGCCATCATCGCCAGCAGGACGACCACCGCGGGGCGCAGGGCCGGCGGGCACATCATCTCCGCCGCGCGCCAGCGCGTCGGGCCCTCCACCAGGACCCGGTGCGGGTCGAGGAGCTGGAGGCTGCCGCCCAGGCGGTTGAGGTCCGTCAGGTAGATCGCGCGGTTGTCGTAGACCCAGTCGTGGATGAGGGTCTTGCCCTGGGCCGAGGCCGCGATCGCCGCGAAGAACGGGACGTTGTCGATGTTCAGGCCCGGGAACGGCATCGGGTGGATCTTGTCGATCGGCGCCTCCAGCTTGGAGGGGCGGACCGTGAGGTCGACCAGGCGGGTGCGGCCGTTGTCCGCGACGTACTCCGCGGAGCGGTCGTGGTCGAGGCCCATCTCCTCCAGGACCGCGAGCTCGATCTCCAGGAACTCGATCGGGACGCGGCACACGGTCAGTTCGGACTCCGTGACGACCGCGGCGGCCAGCAGGCTCATCGCCTCGACCGGGTCCTCGGACGGCGAGTAGTCGACGTCCACGTCGATCTTCGGTACGCCGTGCACGGTCAGCGTCGTGGTGCCGATGCCCTCGACCTTGACGCCCAGGGCCTCCAGGAAGAAGCACAGGTCCTGGACCATGTAGTTCGACGACGCGTTGCGGATGACCGTACGGCCGTCGTGGCGGGCCGCAGCGAGCAGCGCGTTCTCCGTCACGGTGTCGCCGCGCTCGGTCAGCACGATCGGGCGGTCCGGGGACACGTCCTTCGCCACCTGGGCGTGGTAGAGCCCCTCGGTCGCCGCGATGTCGAGGCCGAACCGGCGCAGCGCGATCATGTGCGGCTCGATCGTGCGGGTGCCGAGGTCGCATCCGCCCGCGTACGGCAGCTTGAAGCGGTCCATGCGGTGCAGCAGCGGGCCCAGGAACATGATGATCGAGCGCGTGCGGCGGGCCGCCGTCTCGTCGATGGCCGCCATGTCGAGGTCGGCCGGCGGCACGATCTCCAGGTCGACGCCGTCGTTGATCCAACGGGTGCGCACGCCGATGGAGTTGAGGACTTCGAGGAGCCGGTAGACCTCCTCGATCCGGGCCACGCGGCGCAGCACCGTGCGCCCGTCGTTCAGCAGCGACGCGCACAGCAGCGCCACGCACGCGTTCTTGCTCGTCTTGACGTCGATCGAGCCCGAGAGACGCCGCCCGCCGACGACGCGCAGATGCATCGGGCCCGCGTAACCGAGGGACACGATCTCGCTGTCGAGGGCCTCGCCGATCCGGGCGATCATCTCAAGGCTGATGTTCTGGTTCCCGCGCTCGATCCGGTTGACGGCGCTCTGGCTGGTGCCGAGCGCCTCGGCGAGCTGCGTCTGCGTCCAGCCCCGGTGCTGGCGGGCGTCGCGGATGAGCTTGCCGATGCGTACGAGGTAGTCGTCTGCCATGAGGTGAACGTTATCTCAGATATGAGATGACGCATTTCGGGGGGTCCATCGGAGTGACGTCGCGTCAGTGGCCCTTGCGCTTGGTGGTCGTCTTGCGCCAGCCGAACGGGCCGGGCAGATCCATGGAGGTCGTACGGCGGCCCGTGCTGCTGTGAGTGTGCTTCGGTCCGTGCGAGCCGCCCCCGGTCGTGATCGACCAGGACTTGCGGTTGATGTTGAGCCGCACTCCGGGGAGGATGCGGAAACTCTTGCGGAATGTGAGGGGCATGGACTTGTCTCCTTCCGGCTGGTGCCGACCGGATACCCGCCCGATGCCCGATCAGACGTCAGCCGAGGGGGAACACCGCGCCCGGCGCCGCGTACGCCACCGGACCCCCGAACGTCGAGGCCGCACGCGTCACCGCGTCCCCCGGAGTGATCCCGCGCCCCACGTGCGTCACGATCAACCGTTCGGCGCCGGCCGCGGCAGCGGTCTCCCCGGCATCCTCCGGGCCGTGATGCACCCCGTCCGCCGAGTCGCCGTCCGCCTCGCACAACAGGGTCCCGCACCCGGTCGCCAGGTCGGTCAGGGCGGCGCAGGGCGCGCTGTCGCCCGAGTAGACGAGTGAGTGTCCCCGGTGCTCGACGCGCAGGCCGAACGCGGGCATCCCGTGCGCCACTTCGCGCGCGACCAGGTCGAGGGCGCCGACCCGGGCGCCGTGCCCGTCGATCAGCTCCCGTATGTCGAAGGCGTCCTCGACGGGGCTGCGCCGGTCGCCGGTGGTGAGGAAGTCGGCGAGCCGGTCGGCGATCCCCGGCGGCCCGTACAGCGGGAGCGGCCGCTCGCGGCGGATGTCCGCGTACAGCAGCCCGTAATACGCGGTGAGCAGGTCGGCGCTGTGGTCGGCGTGCTGATGGGAGATCCACACCGCGTCGATCTCGTCGAGCCGCGCGTACCGCTGCAACGCCCCGAGCGTCCCGCTGCCCGCGTCCACCCAGAGTCTGGCCCCGCCGCCCTCGACGAGATACCCGGAGCACGGATTCCCCGCTTCCGGGTACGGGGTGGCGCTGCCGAGAACGGTGAGACGGAGGTCACTGGCCATTGCGGGACGCTATCGGACCGGGGGCGTGGCCAGCACGGAGGGGCACGTCCGCCGAGGAGACAGGCCCTAGCTGCGCTCGTACGTCCCCGTCAGCCGCCCCCGCCCGAGCAGCGGCCCCGTGACCGACGCCAGCAGCGCCCGTGGCCGGGCCCCGAGCGCCGACTCGTCGAGCGGTGCGGACAGCGCGTACAGCATGAAGACGTACCGGTGCGGACCGTGCCCCTTGATCGGGCCCGGGCCGTGGTACCCCCGCCCGATGCTCGCGCGCAGCGGCCGTACGCCCGGCCCCGGTCGCTCGGCGTCGAGCGCGCCGGGCTTTAGCTCGGTGCAGGACGGGTCGAGCAGGGCGACGCAGTGGGTGAGGGGCCGGGGCGTGGGGACGTCGAGGTCCTCCATGACGAGCAGCAGCCCGGCCGTTCCGGCGGGCGGGGCGGTCCAGGTCAGGTGCGGGGAGACGTTCTCACCGCCGACGTTCTTCGCCGCATGCCGGGCCGGCAGAGGCGCGCCGTCGGTGAAGTCCCGGCTGGTCAGGGTCAGATTGTCCGGCGCCTGGAGGCCGGGCCGGTGCCAGGCGGAGTCCGCCTCGTCCGCCTTGCGGTTCTTCAGGAGCGTGCCGAGCAGGGTCATCGGGTCGCCTCCACCATCGCGATGATCTCGTCCGTGGTGGCGGTCTCGCCCAGCTTGGGGAAGACGCGCCGCACGCTGTGCTCGTGGATGACGGCGTCCGGGTCGTCCATCGCGTCGGTGGCGAGCACGACGTGGTAGCCGTGGTCGACGGCCGAGCGCGCGGTCGACTCCACGCCCGAACCGGTCGAGACCCCGGTCAGCACGACCTGGGTGACCCCGTGGTCGCGCAGCAGGGTGTCGAGCCCGGTGTCGTGGAACGCGCTGCGCCGCCGCTTGGTGACGCGCAGATCGCCCGGCTGCGCGCCGAGTTCGTCGACCAGGTCGGCGAAACCGTCGGGCAGGACCGCGCCGGGCCGGACTCCCCGCGCCGCCTCGGTACGGCCGGGCGCGACAGCGTTGACGTTGACGAGGATCACCGGCAGGCCGTGCCGCCGGAACGCGTCGGCCAGCCGGGCCGACCGCTCCACGACGGGGTCGAACGGAGATCCGGCCGGGGCGATGCCCTGCTGGAGGTCGATCACGACCAGCGCGGGGGTGGGGTCGACGGTGCTGAGTGCCATGGTGCTGATTACTCCTGGGGATGGGAGGACGCCGGGGCCGGCGTCCTGGGGGAGGAGGTGCCGGACGCCGTTCGTGCGCGGACCCGGCCCGGCCCGCGCAGCAGCGAGGCCAGCGCGGCGAGCAGGGCGAGAACCGTGCCGAACGCGAAGACGACGACCAGGCCCGAGTGGAAGGGCCCGGAGATCAGGTGCGGGAAGAACTCGCCGCCGGTCAGCGTCTGCTGCTGCGCCGGGGAGAGGTGGTGCAGGGCGCCGCTGGGCTTGAGCAGGTTCTCCACCGGGTTGACGCCCAGCTGGGCGGCGAACAGGGAGGCCACGGGCGGCAGTTCACCGACCTGCGCGGCCACGTGCGCGGAGACGCCCTGCTGCTGGAGGCCCGTGGTGAGGGTCTGCGGGAGGCTGTTGGCCAGCCCCGCGATCATCAGCGAGAAGAACACGCCGATCGACACGGCGGTGCCGGAGTTCTGGAAGGTGGCGCGCATCCCGGAGGCGACGCCGCGCAGTTCGGCCGGGACACTGCCCATGATGGAGGAGGAGTTGGGGGAGGCGAACATGCCGCTCGCTATCCCGTTGAGCGCGATGAGCAGCGCGAAGATCCAGTAGCTGAAGTCGATGGGCAGTGCCATCAGGCCGAGGAAGCTGGCGCCGAAGAGCAGCGCGCCGCTCGTGGCCAGGCCCCGCGAGCCGAACCGGTCCGACAGATACCCGGAGACCGGGCCCGCCGCGAGGAACCCCGCGGTCAGCGGCAGCATGAAGATGCCCGCCCACAGGGGAGTGGCGTCGTAGTCGTAGCCGTGCAGCGGGAGCCAGATGCCCTGGAGCCAGATGATCAGCACGAACTGGAGTCCGCCGCGCCCGATGGAGATGGCGAGGCCCGCCAGATTGCCGAAGGTGAAGGCGCGGTTGCGGAACAGCCCCGGCTGGATCATCGGCGCGTCGATCCGCCGCTCGATGACCACGAAGGCGACGAGCAGCGCGATCCCGCCCAGGAGAAGCGCCTGGACCAGCGGGTTCGTCCAGCCCATGGTGTGACCGCCGTAGGGCTGGAGGCCGAAGGTGATGCCGATCAGCGCGGCGCTCAGCCCGACGCCGAAGGTGATGTTGCCCCACCAGTCGATCCGGCCGCCGCCGTGCCGCCCGGTCTCGCGCAGGGTGCGGTACGCCCACACGGTGAAGAAGAGCCCGACGGGCACGTTCACCCAGAACACCGCGCGCCAGTCCCAGGCCGCGAGCAGCCCGCCGAGGACCAGCCCGATGAACATGCCCGCGAGGGCGGCCACCTGGTTGATGCCGAGCGCGAAGCCGCGCCGCTCCTCGGGGAAGGCGTCGGTGAGGATCGCCGCCGAGTTCGCCGTCAGCATCGACCCGCCGACGGCTTGGAGCACCCGCCAGCCGATCAGCCACACCGCGCCCCGGCCGCCGTCGAACGGGTCGAAGGAGAGCAGGATCGAGGCGAAGGTGAAGACCGCGAATCCGCTGTTGTAGATCCGCACCCGCCCGTACATGTCGCCGAGCCGGCCCACCGTGACCACCAGGACGGCCTGGACCAGCCGGTAGCCCATGATCATCCACAGCAGATAGGCGATGTTGCCCGGCGCCAGCGGGTCCAGATGGATGCCGCGGAAGATCGCCGGGAGGGCGATCAGGACGATGGAGCCGTCCAGCGCGGACATGAAGACCGCGGCGGTCGTATTGGTCAGTGCCGTCCACTTGTACCGCTCGTCGGGGACGCGCCCGGCTATGAGCGTCCCTCCGGATTTCGCCATCAGCCTGCTTTCCGTCAGGAGGATCAGGGCCTTCAGAGCCGCTCGGCCAGCCGCTCGACCAGCGGCGCCACGGCCTGGAGCTGAGCCAGCTCGGCCGCACTGAAGGCGTCGGAGCCGAGCACCCGCCCGAGCATCTCGACCCGCTCGTTGCGCTTGTCCGCGAGCGCCCGGCGCCCGGCCTCCGTCACGGAGAGGACCATCCGGCGGCCGTCCTCCGGGTCCCGGCTGCGCTCGACGAGGCCGCGCTCGCGCAGCACGCCGAGCGTCGCGCCCATGGCCTGCGCGGTGATCTGCACCTCGCGGGCGAGCGCCGACGAGGTGGTGGGGCCCAGCCGCTCCAGCCGGGACAGCGCGGTGCGCTGCGGCATCGTCAGCCCGCTCTCGACAGGCACCTGGCGCACGCGCCGCACCAGCACGCTGACGCTCGCGAGGAGGGCGGAGGCGACCGCCTCGGGGTCCGGCTCTTGGTTCATACACTAAGGCTAATTGATAAGGCTGCCTTAGTAAATCGACGGAGGTCGGTACTTTCAGCACTGGTGGAGCCCTGAACCCCGTACGACGATGGAGAGGTCGTACGTGGGTACGCGCATCGGTGAACCCCGCACGGCACCGCTTGATGGCACCGACGGGTGATGTATTAGAGTTATCTCGACATCGAGATATCTGCCGAGGCGCACGCAGCCGCGCGCCGACTGTCGAGTCCGGACGGTAAGGGTTACCTAACTTAGCCTTACCTTAGCGGATTGGCGACCCGTCGTGGCGGCAGGATGCGGTGGAACGCGCACATATATGAAGGAGACTGTCGTGTCGGCGAACAGCTTCGACGCCCGCAGCACGCTCAGCGTGGGCGACGAGTCGTACGAGATCTTCAGGCTGGACAAGGTCGAGGGCTCTGCTCGCCTTCCCTACAGCCTCAAGGTCCTTCTGGAGAACCTGCTCCGCACCGAGGACGGCGCGAACATCACCGCCGACCACATCCGTGCGCTCGGCAACTGGGACTCCCAGGCGCAGCCCTCGCAGGAGATCCAGTTCACGCCGGCCCGCGTGATCATGCAGGACTTCACCGGCGTGCCCTGCGTCGTGGACCTGGCCACCATGCGTGAGGCCGTGAAGGAGCTGGGCGGCGACCCCGCGAAGGTCAACCCGCTCTCCCCGGCCGAGCTGGTCATCGACCACTCCGTCATCGCCGACAAGTTCGGCACGAAGGACGCCTTCGGCCAGAACGTCGAGCTGGAGTACGGCCGCAACCGCGAGCGCTACCAGTTCCTGCGCTGGGGCCAGACCGCGTTCGACGACTTCAAGGTCGTCCCGCCGGGCACCGGCATCGTGCACCAGGTGAACATCGAGAAGCTGGCCCGCACGGTCATGGTCCGTAATGGCCAGGCCTACCCGGACACCCTGGTCGGCACCGACTCGCACACCACGATGGTCAACGGCCTGGGCGTGCTCGGCTGGGGCGTCGGCGGCATCGAGGCCGAGGCCGCCATGCTCGGCCAGCCGGTCTCCATGCTGATCCCGCGCGTCGTCGGCTTCAAGCTGACCGGCGAGCTCCCGGCCGGCACCACCGCCACCGACCTTGTGCTGACGATCACCGAGATGCTGCGCAAGCACGGCGTCGTCGGCAAGTTCGTCGAGTTCTACGGTGAGGGCGTCGCCGCCACCTCCCTCGCGAACCGCGCCACCATCGGCAACATGTCGCCGGAGTTCGGCTCCACCGCCGCGATCTTCCCGATCGACGACGAGACCCTGAACTACCTGCGCCTGACCGGCCGTGACGCCCAGCAGGTCGCGCTCGTCGAGGCGTACGCCAAGGAGCAGGGCCTCTGGCTGGACCCGGCCGCCGAGCCCGACTTCTCCGAGAAGCTGGAGCTCGACCTCTCCACGGTCGTCCCGTCCATCGCCGGCCCGAAGCGCCCGCAGGACCGCATCGTCCTCGCGAACGCGTCGCAGCAGTTCGCCCAGGACGTGCGCAACTACGTCTCGGACGACTCCGAGGCGGGCAAGGAGTCCTTCCCGGCCTCCGACGCCCCGGCCGTCTCCAACGGCGTCCCGTCGAACCCGGTCACCGTGACCGCCCCCGACGGCACCACGTACGAGCTGGACCACGGCGCCGTCACCGTCGCCGCGATCACCTCCTGCACCAACACCTCGAACCCTTACGTGATGGTGGCCGCCGCCCTCGTCGCGAAGAAGGCCGTGGAGAAGGGCCTGACCCGCAAGCCGTGGGTCAAGACCACCCTCGCCCCGGGCTCGAAGGTCGTCACCGACTACTTCGACAAGTCGGGTCTCACCCCGTACCTGGACAAGGTCGGCTTCAACCTCGTCGGCTACGGCTGCACCACCTGCATCGGCAACTCGGGCCCGCTGCCCGAGGAGGTCTCGAAGGCCGTCAACGACCACGACCTCGCCGTCACCTCGGTCCTCTCCGGCAACCGGAACTTCGAGGGCCGCATCAACCCCGACGTCAAGATGAACTACCTGGCGTCCCCGCCGCTGGTCGTCGCGTACGCCATCGCCGGTTCGATGAAGGTCGACATCACCAAGGACGCGCTCGGCGTCGACCAGGACGGCAAGCCCGTCCACCTGGCCGACATCTGGCCGACCGAGGCCGAGGTCAACGACGTCGTCGCCAACTCGATCGGCGAGGACATGTTCAACAAGTCCTACTCCGACGTCTTCGCGGGCGACGCCCAGTGGCAGGCGCTGCCGATCCCGACCGGCAACACCTTCGAGTGGGACACCGAGTCCACCTACGTCCGCAAGCCCCCGTACTTCGAGGGCATGACGATGGAGACCACCCCGGTCTCCGACATCACGGGCGCCCGCGTCCTGGCCAAGCTGGGCGACTCGGTCACCACCGACCACATCTCCCCGGCGGGTGCCATCAAGGCCGACACCCCGGCCGGCAAGTACCTCACCGAGCACGGTGTGGAGCGTCGTGACTTCAACTCCTACGGCTCGCGCCGTGGTAACCACGAGGTCATGATCCGCGGCACGTTCGCCAACATCCGCCTGCGCAACCAGCTCGCGCCGGGCACCGAGGGCGGCTACACCCGCGACTTCACGAAGGAGGACGCCCCCGTCTCCTTCATCTACGACGCGTCGCGCAACTACATCGACCAGGGCACCCCGCTGGTCATCCTGGGCGGCAAGGAGTACGGCTCCGGCTCGTCCCGCGACTGGGCCGCCAAGGGCACCGCGCTCCTCGGCGTCAAGGCCGTCATCACCGAGTCGTACGAGCGCATCCACCGCTCGAACCTCATCGGCATGGGCGTCCTGCCGCTCCAGTTCCCGGAGGGCCAGAACGCCGACTCCCTCGGCCTCACCGGCGAGGAGACCTTCTCCTTCACCGGCGTCGAGGAGCTGAACAACGGCTCGACCCCGAGCACGGTGAAGGTCACGACCGACACCGGCGTGGAGTTCGACGCGGTCGTCCGCATCGACACCCCCGGCGAGGCGGACTACTACCGCAACGGCGGCATCATGCAGTACGTGCTGCGCAACCTGATCCGCAACTAAGCGGCAGGATGCAGTAGTTGGGGCCGCGTCCCGGGATTGCCCGGGGCGCGGCCCCTTTTGTCGGACTGCCAAGACCAAGCACACGAGTCGCCCGCCATGCCCCCGAAGGCGGGTCCCACACGGGCAGGAACAAGCCCCTCCGCATCAGGGGGCATTCACCCTGGATGACCGCTTTTACTCGCCTCAAGCAACAGTTTCCATGATGCAACTTGGAATTCAGGCTGCAAAATATGGCTGAAAATGCTCAACTCCTCGACTGCCGAGGCGAAATGAGTCGGGCAAGGGTTCAGATTGCGTCAGGTCCAGACCGGTCATATGCGGGTTTTGTCCGTGATGGTGACCTGTTTTGCGTGGTCGTGCCCCTGTTGAGGTAGTGGGGAAAGTTGACTCCCGCACCTGGTACGCGCGTAGAACGTGCTGGCCGGATCACACCCGGGCGCGCACACTGACTCCGCCCCACCACCTGTTCACCTGCCCCCACGCAGGTCCCAGCCGTGCGTGCCCCACCTCGCCAGGCCCTCGCCCCGCCGCCCCTCTGTCGCGGCGCTGAACGCAGGAGCACCTGTGCACACCGATCACACCACTCTCCGCGGCAGCCGCGGGACCCGCGTCTCCGGCCGGCTGCTCTGCACCAGCCTGGGAGCGGCGATGGTGGCCTCGGCACTCGATCTGACCCTCGCCGAGCGTCTTCCCTCGTGGTGGCCCGTGGTCTGGACAGTGCTCTGGCCCGTCGTCCCGGTCTCGGCGGCCGCCTGGGCTGTGGCCCGCTATCGCGAGAAGCGGTCAGGCGCACCCGCAGCCGGACGCGTAGAACAGCAGGAAGGCGGCCGTGCAGGCGGTCACCATGAAGAGGGTGGTGGTGATGGTGGGGAGGACACGGCGGCCGCGTTTCTTGACGGACTTCCGGTGCAGGTGCCACGCGCCATGGGCGAGCAGCAGGCCGAACACGCCGGCCCCGGCGAGTGTGCCGCGCGGGCTGAACGACCAGCTCAGGTACGCGATTCCCACCAGGGCTGCCAGTAGCGCGCACGCGAGCATCGTGAGTACCAGCTCGGCCAGCGCCTCCCCCACGGTCTCGCTCAGGAACTCTCCGAGGCTCTTCCAGAATCTTTCTACGCGCATGCCCGTTCCCCCGCCCCCTCCGGCTCTCCGCCGTTACTGACCCACCCGGCCGTCGACCCGCTCGCGCAGCAGATCCGCGTGGCCGCAGTGGCGGGCGTACTCGTCGATGCGGTGGACCATGAGTTCGCGGATCGCGACGTTGTCCCGGCCGACGTGTTCGCCCAGGTCCTTGAACTCGGCCAGCGCCGCGTCCGTCTCCGCCTGTTCCCGTTCCAGGTCGGCGTAGGCGGCGTCGACCACCGCCTGTTCGGGTACGGCGCCGTGGAAGTCGGCGTCCTTCGGGCCGTAGAGCTTCGGCAGCGGTTCGTCCAGGGTCAGCCAGGTGCGCCAGTCGCGTTCCACCTCGGCGAGGTGCCGGATCAGGCCGAGCAGGGACATCGTCGACGGCGGGACCGAGCGGGTGGCCAGTTGCTCCGGGTCCAGGCCCTCGCACTTCATGCGCAGGGTGATCCGATAGCCCGTCAGGAAGTCGTCAAGAGTGGCCCGTTCGCCTTCCGGCGCGTTGTCGTTGTCGCGCGGGTCGTTGTCCGGGTCGGTCCACATGTCGGGGTAGACGGTGGCCTCTGTCCAGCGTTCGATCATGTGTCGCAGGATGTCATGGGAAATGCGGCGCGTGGAGGTGCGGTGCGGTCTCGCGTCCGGCACAGTCTGTGCCCATGACCGACCAACTGCTGCGTGTCCAGAACTTCAATGTGTCCGGCGACGGCTTCGGCGCGGGGGAGGGGCAGAGCATCGAGCGGCCCTTCGGGCATGCCGACCCCGGGACCATGTTCGCCTGGTGCGGGGCCACCGCGAGCTGGCCGATGCGCACCGACCCGGGCGGCAGCCGCGGCCTCGACGACTACCTGACCCGGGACTACCCGCGCAACATCGGCGCCGAGATCATGGGCCGCGGCAAGTTCGGCCCGCAGAAGGGGCCTTGGGAGAGTCTTGAGTGGGAGGGGTGGTGGGGCGACGAGCCGCCGTTCCGGACGCCCGTCTTCGTGATGACCCACCACACCCGGCCCTCGATCACCCTCTCCGACACCACGTTCCACTTCGTCGACGCCGACCCGGCCACCGTCCTCGCCCAGGCGCGCGAGGCGGCCCAGGGCAAGGACGTGCGGCTCGGCGGCGGCGCCACGGTCATCCGCGAGTTCCTCGACGCCGACCTCGTCGACACGATGCACGTCGCGGTCTCACCGGGCGTGAAGCTCGGCTCGGGATCACGCCTGTGGGAGTCGCCGGACGAGCTGCGCGACCGGTTCCACCTCGACGTGGTGCCGAGTCCGGGCGGCAGCGTCGTCCATCACCTGTTCTGGCGCAAGTGAGCACCGGAGCAGGTCAGTTGCGGTAGCGGTAGAGGATGCGGCCGCGCGTCAGGTCGTAGGGGCTCAGCTCCACCAGCACCCGGTCGAACGGCAGGATCTTGATGTAGTTCTTCCGGATCTTGCCGCTGATGTGCGCGAGCACCTTGTGCCCGTTGGTCAGCTCCACTTGGAAGCTGGCGTTGCGCAGGCACTCGGTGACGGTGCCCTCGATCTCGATTCCAGGGTTTGTCTTCGGCATCAGTGAAGTACGACCTCCAGGTTGGTTCCGACGCGTTCCGCGCCGATGTCATTGAACAACGCGGCGGCGGCCGTGTTGGCCGCGCCGATCTCGGCCGTGGCCAGCAGGGCCCCCGACCGGTGCAGGTGGTTCAGTACGTCGGCCAGGAGCGCCCGCGCGATCCCGCGCCGCTGCCGGTCCGCCCGTACGGCGAGCAGCCCGATCCTGGGCTGCCGGGGGACCGGCGCCACCCGCACCAGGCCCACGTACCGGTCGCCCTCGGCGGCCACCGCGTACTTCGTCGGGTCGATCACGGTGGCGTCGTCCAGGCGCGGCAGCACCTCGGCCGGCATCTCCCGCCAGCCGAGAGTGGCCTCCACCTCGGCCCGGATCGTACGGTCAAGGTCGCGCAGGGGGTCCTTCTCCGCCGCGCCGAGGGGGAGGATCGTCACGCCCTCGGGCGGGCGCGCCGAGCCCAGTCCCGTTGTGGGTACGCGGTACACGTACTCGGTGCGCGCGGGCGTGAACCCCGCCCGCTCCCACTGGGACGTCAGCGCGGGGTCAGCGGTGTCGACCATCGTGTACAGCGGCCTCGGCAGCTCCGCCAGCATGGCCGCCGCGAGCGCGTCGAACGTCGCGTCGCGCCAGGAGTCGATGCTCAGGAAGGTCCGGCCGTCGTGCCTGCGCCAGGTCTCGCCCCGGCCGACCACTTCGTCATTCTCCAGCGCGTGCCAGTGCCGGTCGGCCACGCGCGTGATCTCTGTTGTGTCCATAGGTCTCTGCCTCTCGGAATCGCCCAGTACGGGCGCTCCCGGCGACCTATGTCAGTGGCCGGCCCGTGAGAATGAGGAGAGCACCCACGTGCGTACTGCGGTCATGGGTCCCACCTCCTCGGGCTGCATCACGGTTCGGGCCAGACTGTAAGCGCCGCGATGCCGTTCCGTCCACGCAATTAAGCGCGGGGCAGTTCGAGGAAGGCGGCCCAGACGCTGGGCGCCACCGCGAAGTGGGGGCCGTCCGTGTTCTTGGAGTCGCGGATGTGGATGGCGGTGAGGTGTGTGGCGATCTCGACGCAGGCGCCACCTTCGTCGCTGCTGTAGCTCGACTTCCGCCAGTCGTAGGCCACTTCCAGGCACTGACCGCCATCGCTGTTGCTGTAGCTCGACTTGAACCAGTTCAGTGCGGTGCTCATTGCTCTCCTGTAAGCCGATCCAGCAAGCCCTTGGTGTCCTGGGGACTGAGAGCCTGTGACCGCAGCATCGCATATTTACGTTGCAGGATAGACACCTCGTCCGGGTCGGAAACCCACTGGCTGCCGCGTTGCGACTCGGTGTAGGCCAGGTGCTGGTGTTCCGGCGTTTCCAGGAGGGTGAACGGGCCTGAATCCCCCGCGTTCTCCTCGGCGTCGAGCGCTATGACCTGCAAGGACAGGCCGGGCAGGTCCGCGCATTCGCGCAGATGCCCCAACTGTGCCGCACGCACGGCGGGTTCGACGAATGCCATCCTCAGAGCCGGTTCCCACACGATGCAGCTAAGCGTCGGCGGGTACTTGCGGTGCAAGATGTCCTGCCGGTCGATGCGGGCCGATACCTTCGTCTCGAATTCGTCCGTGTCGTACGCAGGCACGCGCTGTCTGAACAGGGCGCGGGCGTAGTCGGGAGTCTGCAGCAGGCCCGGGACGACGGCCATGTCGTACCACGACAAGGCGATGGCCTCCTGCTCGTGCGCCATGTACTGCTCGGCGTAGAGCGGGAACTGGTCGATCTCCGGCATGTTCGCCACCGTGACCGCCAACGCCCCCTTGGTCTCCAGCACTTGATCCATCAGCCCGGCCGTGTCCAGCGGCAACGGCCGCCTGCCCTGCTCATACGCGGCGATGGTGGCCTCAGAGATCACCAGCCGTGCGGCGAGTGTCGCCTGGGTGTGACCGGCCGCCTTGCGGAACAGGGCGAGCAGTTCACCGACCATCCTCAACGCCGACGGATTCTTCGGCGGACGCTTCCCGGGGCTCATGACGCTCAATCTCCCCACCCCCACACTCCCTTGACCCCACCTGCACCCCGACAAAAGATCTGTCGGGGTTGCCGAACTGTCACCAGTCAATCACCCTGCGCAACATTCCCCGTCATGAACCCGCAATCCCGCGAACGCTTCTACCGCCGAGAACGCCAGTCGGTCCCCGCAGCCCGCGACTTCGCCCGAGCCGCCCTCACGGCCTGGCAGAAGACGACCCGCGCGGACGACATCCTGCTCTGTGTAAGCGAGTTGACGACGAACGCCCTCCTCCACGGCGTCCCGCCCGGCCGTGGCTTCCTTCTGAGGATCACCCTCGACGAGGGCGACGACACCGTGCGCGTAGAGGTCCACGACAGCGGCACCGGAACCCCGGCCGTCCCCGAGCGGAGCGCCACCGCCGAGAACGGCCGGGGCCTGCTTCTCGTCGAGGCGCTGGCCGACAAGTGGGGCGTGGGGGAGCGGGACCCCGGCAAGGAGGTGTGGTGCGAGTTCACAGGCGCCGGGTGCGGAGCACTCCGGTCAGCATCGGGAGCGTGAACTCACCCTCGCAGGTCTCCGGCCTGCTCGCGAGGAACGCCCGGATGCGGGCCAGAGCGGCCTCCCGTTCCGGCTCCGGCATGACGAGTACGCCAGCACGCGTCGCGAGCGTGGCGACGAGGGACGCGGCGGTGCGGGCCTGTCCGTGCGGGAACACTTCCTGTTCCGGCGAGCCGAAGAGTGCGGGCGTGCCGGTCTTCGGGAGGTGCATGGCGGCGGTCTCGGCGCGCCAGCTCGCGGGCGTGTCCCGCGGGCCGACGACGGCACTGCCACTCACGCGGGCGAGCCCGGAGACCCAGTCGACGTCGTCGTCCATGACGTTCCACAGCCCGGCCAGGACCCCGCCCGGCGCGAGGACCCTGGCGATCTCGGGCCCGGCGACGGCCATGTCGAACCAGTGCATGGCGTTCCCGGCCAGCACGGCGTCGACGGACGCGTCCGGCAGCCCGATCGCCTCGGCGCTGCCCGGCAGGGCACGTACGTCCGGGAGCGTCCGGCGCAGCTCGGACAGCATCGCCGCGCCGGGCTCGACCGCGACGACGTCGGCCCCCAGCGCCAGCAGCGTGGCGGTCAGCTTGCCGGTCCCGGCGCCGAGGTCGAGTACGCGCGGACCCGGCGCCGAGGCGAGCGCCCAGCTCACGGCGGCCCGCGCGTAGTCCGGACGGTGCTCGGCATAGGCGTCGGCCGCGGCGCCGAACGACGAGGCGTGCGACGGCAGTTCACCCTGATCCAGCTGTCCCATCCGCCGACGCTACAAGCACCGCGGGCCCCGCCGGAAGATCCCGGCGGGGCCCGCATCGCTCACGAAGCCGACTACGACAGCAGCTCCACCTCCGCGACCGTCGCCGCGCCACCCGTGAACACCAGGCGGTAGTGCGCGTACGAACCCGGCTTCGGCACCGAGAACGCCCGGGTCTGCTTGTCCCAGGCGAAGGACTCACCCGACCGCTCGTCGATCGTCTTCCAGGACGATCCGTCGGCCGACGCCTCCAGCTTCCAGCCCGTCGGGGCCTTCGCCTTGTCGCCGGACGTCAGCGTGTACTGCACGGCCTTCGTGCCGTCGGCCGCGACCGGCAGGTCCACCGACTCCGCGCTCGCCGACGTGGCCGAGGTGTTGTCGAACAGCGGGCCCGAGCCGGTGATCGCGTCCTTGCGGGGCGAGGGCACCTTGTCGTCCTTGGTGATCGACGTGGGCGCCGCGTCCGCCCCCGTACCCCACTTCGACGGCTTGTCGCCCATGGCGAACTCGATGACACCGCCCTTGGCGACGACCGAGTTCGGCAGCGAAGTCTTCGACCAGGTCTTGCCGTTGACCTTCACGCCCTGCACATAGATGTTCTTGGCGCTGTTCTTCGGCGCCTTGACGACCAGGTCGCGGCCGTTCTCCAGGTGCAGGGTCATCTTGGTGAACTGCGGGGAACCGATGGCGTATTCGCCGCTGCCCATCACGAGCGGGTAGAAGCCCATGGACGAGAAGAGGTACCAGGCCGACTGCTCGCCGTTGTCCTCGTCGCCGTGGTAGCCCTGCCCGATCTCCGAACCGGTGTAGAGGCGGGACAGCACCTCGCGCACGTTCTGCTGCGTCTTCCACGGCTGGCCGGCCGCGTCGTACATGTACGTGACGTGGTGCGCGACCTGGTTGGAGTGGCCGTACATGCCCATCCGCACGTCACGCGCCTCGGTCATCTCGTGGATGACACCGCCGTACGAACCGGCGACGTCCGCCGAACCGGTCTCCGGCGTCGCGAAGTACGTGTCCAGCTTCTTCGCCAGGCCGTCCTTGCCGCCGTACAGGTTCGCGAGGCCCTTGCTGTCCTGCACCGCGGTGAACGCGTAACCCCACGCGTTCGTCTCCGTGTAGTCGTAGCCCCAGATCGCCGGGTTGAAGTCCTCGGACTTCACACGCCAGTTGCCCTTGGCGTCCTTGCCCTGGAAGAAGCCCGTACCGGCGGCCTTGTCGTCGAACATGTTGACGTAGTCGCGGGCCCGGTTGAGGAAGTACTCCGACTCCTCCTGGTACTGCTTCTTGCCGGTCTTCTTGTAGAGGGCCTGGCCCATCTGTGCGATGCCGTAGTCGTTGAGGTAGCCCTCAAGCGCCCAGGACAGGCCCTCGTGGGTGTCCGTCGACGTGTAGCCGAGGAACGGGGAGGTGTCCATGCCCTTGCGGCCCACACCCGACTGCGGCGGCACCACGGTCGCGTTCTTCACGGCCGCCTTGTAGGCGTCCTCCGCGTCGAAGTCCACGCCCTTCACGTACGCGTCGGCGAACGCCACGTCCGACGACGTGCCCGTCATCAGGTCCGCGTACCCGGGCGAGGACCAGCGCGAGATCCAGCCGCCGTCCTTGTACTGCTGCACGAACCCGTCGACCATCTCGCCCGCCCGGTCCGGCGTGAGCAGCGAGTAGGCCGGCCAGGTCGTCCGATAGGTGTCCCAGAAGCCGTTGTTGACGTACGGCTTGCCCTCGACGATCTTCGCGCCGGTGTGCGTCGGCGTGTCCGGACCCGTCATCGCGGAGAACGGCGACGCGTACTTGTACGTCGACCTGCCCTCCGAACGGACCTTCTCGAAAGCCGAGTTGGGGTACAGGTACAGCCGGTAGAGCGAGGAGTACAGCGTCGTGAGCTGGTCCTGCGTGGCGCCCTCGACCTCCACCCGGTTCATGATCTTGTCCCACTGTGCACGCGCCGCGTTCTTCACCGAGTCGAAGGAGCGGTTCGCGGGCAGCTCCTGCGCCAGGTTGTCCTTCGCCTGGTCGATGGAGATCAGCGAGGTCGCCAGGCGCAGCGTGACCGTGCGGTCCTTGCCCGCGTCGAAGGTGAAGTGGCCCTTCACGCCGGACGCGTCCGCGTCCTTGACGGCCTTGTCGAAGACGCCGTAGACGAACAGGCGCGTCGCGCCCGTCGACAGGCCCGACTTCACGTCCGAGTAGCCGGTGACGACACGGTTGTCCTTGTCGAGCGTCAGACCGCCCTGCTCCGAGACGTTGTCGAAGATGACGCTCGCGTCGGCGCCCGGGTAGTTGAAGCGCAGCGCCGCCGCGTGATCGGTCGGCGCCATCTCGGCGCGCACGCCGTTCTCGAACGTCACGCCGTAGTAGTACGGGCGGGCCGTCTCGTTGTCGTGCTTGAACGGCAGAGCCCGGCCGGAGCGCGAGGTGTCCAGCGCGTCGCCGGTCTTCGCCGACGGCATGATCTGGAACGTCTGACGGTCACCCATCCACGGGCTCGGCTCGTGGCTCGCCGCCAGCGCCTCCATGGTGGGCAGGTTGTCCGCGTTGTTGTCGCGCGCGTAGTCGTACAGCCAGCTGTCCGAGCCCGCGTTCGTCACCGGCGTCCAGAAGTTGAACCCGTTCGGGACGGCCGTCGCCGGGAACGTGTTGCCGCGCGAGAACCCGCCGCTGGAGTTCGTACCGCGGGTCGTCGACGCGTAGTCGCTCAGGTGCGCCTTCGGAGCGGCCGTGGCAGCCCGCTTCACCGAGATGTCGTCGAGCCAGCCGCGGAACTTCGCCGGGCCCTTCGCCGAGTCGTACCCGACGAGTATCCGGTCGATCGTCCTGCCGGCCGCGACCGAGCCGATCGACGACTTCACGGCGTTCCACTGGTTCACGTACAGCCGCTTGGCGTCGCCCTGGCCCGTCGGGGTGAGCAGACCGCCGTTGGAGTCGACCGCCTTCAGGTCGCTCAGGTACGTGCCGTCGGTGAAGGCGAGGTCCACCGAGACGTTCGTGGCGTCGTAGTCACGGTCGCCGTCCGCCATCTGCGGGAAGATCTTGTACGACAGCTCGGTGTTCCGCGCGACCTTCACATCGACGTCGAAGACCTTGTTGTACGAGTACGCGCGGCCGTCCGTCTTGTGCGTGCCCGCGTAGCGCAGCGCGTACTTGCCCGTGAAGCCCGCGCCCGCCTTCGCCGTCGGCGAGCCGCTCGGGCCCTTGTCGACGAGCGAGAGCATGTCCTCGGGCGCCGGAGCCTGCTCGTCACCCGTCGACAGCTGGAGATCGGCCAGCTGCGTCGCGTCGCCCGCGCCGTTGTTCTTCGTGAACTCGACCCGGAAATGGGCGTATTCGGCCGGCTTCTCCAGCTCGTACTTCCTCGTCTGGTACCGCTTGTCGAAGCTCTCGCCGGTGCGCGAGTCGAGCGTGGTCCAGTCCTTGCCGTCCGCCGAGCCCTTGAGGACCCAGTCCTTCGGGTCGCGCTCGTCGTGGTCGTTGGCCGACGTCAGGTTGTAGTTGGTGATCTTGAGCGCGGTGTCGAGGTCGTACTCGACCCAGGCGGTCGGCGCGAACGCCAGCCACTTCGTGCTCGACTCGCCGTCGGTCAGATTGGCCGCGACCTCGCCGCTGCCGCTGTTCTCACCGCTGGCCCGGACCTCGGTCACATGGCCGTTCACATTGCCCGGAACTCCACCGGTGTAGGCACCGTCGACCCCGGACGCCCTTTTGCTGCCGTCCGGTGCGGTGTCGACCGTGTTCAGCCAGTCGGGAACGGGTTGCCCCGCTTCGAAGGAAGAGCTGAACTCCGTGTCGGTGTGCGGCTTGTGGGGTGATGCCGCGACGGCGGCGCCCTGCCCGGCCGCCGTGAGTACCAGTGCGGCCGCGCCCAGGGCGGCCGTGGACGCGAGTCTGTGTCGGGTTCTTCTGCCCTGCGTGAGGCCCTGCATGAGGTGTGTGCCCTCCGACGACCGTAGACAACGTTGTCAGTTCGCTGCGCAAGGTCCAGTAGGGCGTCAAGTGACGCCTGGTGTCAAGGGTGTTGAAAGCCAGTGCACGGGCCGGACATTCGGGTCGGAATTCGGGTTCCGTGTACACCCTTTGTACGCAAGGAAGTTGGGACGCTCGACAAAGCCCGCCGTGCGGCTTATTTCCGGGAGGTCTCAACTCGGAAAAGACCGGCGTCCAAACCTGCATTCGATCTTGCCCAGCTCACAGGGAGTGGACTATACCTGTCGGCGTCCGGCCAGGCCCGAGTTCAGGCCGCGCCGGGACCGGGGGGACAGGGGGAAACGGCGGGGCGCGCGCAGCGTCCCGGTATCCGTGCATCGCCCCTCCGACCGGCTTGTTTCCGCACCACCCAGCTCCATCTGCGTTCCCCCTCAGCAGGGGTACAACACAGCACATCACCGCGGTGCCGGGGAGGATCCGGTTCACCGCCTGAGTCCTGGAGAAGGCGAGGACTTGAGCATGGGATCCACTTCCGACCAGCACGGTAACGGTGGCGTCGGCCGTCGCACTCTGATCAAGCGTTCCGCGGCCCTCGGCATCGCCGCGGTGCCGGCCGCGAGCCTGCTGTCCGCGTGCGCGAGCGGCGACAGCGGCAGTGACGACAAGGTCGAAAAGGGCACCAAGTCCAAGAACAACCCGCTGGCGGTCAACGCCAGCGCGGCGCTGTCGGTGACCATCTTCGACGGCGGTTTCGGCACCAAGTACGCCACCGACGCCAACGCCCAGTACAAGAAGGCGTTCCCGAAGGCGAAGGTCAACTTCCACGCCACGCAGAAGATCCAGTCGGAGCTGCAGCCGAAGTTCAACGGCGGCACCCCGCCGGACCTGATCGACAACTCGGGCGCCGAGCAGATGGACATGGGCGTCCTCGTCGGCAAGAAGCAGCTCGCCGACCTGACCCCGCTGCTCGACGCGCCGTCCATCGACGACCCGAACAAGAAGGTTCGCGACACCCTGCGGCCGGGCATCGTCGAGATGGGCCAGTTCGACGGCGACCCGGTGTGGATCATGTACTACGCGTACACGGTCTACGGCGTCTGGTACTCGCAGACGGCCCTGGAGAAGCTGGACTCGGAGTACCCCGAGGACTGGGACGCGATGCTCGCCCTCTGTGCCAAGGCGAAGAAGAAGGGCATCGCCGGCTGGACGTACGCGGGCAAGTACCCGTACTACCTGCCGTTCTCGCTCTACCCGTTCATCGCCAAGATCGGCGGCCGCGAGGTCCTCGACAAGATCGACAACCTGGAGCCGAACGCCTGGAAGGACCCGGCCGTCAAGGCCGCCTTCGAGGCGTACTACGAGCTCTACAAGAAGGGATACATCCTCAAGGGCACGCCCGGTATCGACCACATCCAGTCGCAGACCGAGTGGGCCAAGGGCAAGGCGCTGTTCATTCCGAACGGCTCCTGGGTGGAGAACGAGTCGGCGAAGGTCATCCCGAAGGACTTCAACCTCGCCGTCGGCGCGCCCTCCGGCCTCGACAAGAGCGACAAGATGCCGTTCGGCACCATCTGGGCCTCCGGCGGTGAGCCGTTCATCGTCCCGGCCAAGGCGGCGAACGTCGAGGGCGGCATGGAGCAGCTGCGCATCATGCTCAGCGAGGCCTCGTCGAAGAACTTCACCAGCCAGGTGAAGTCGCTGTCCGCCTTCAACGGCGGCACCGACGGCATCGAGCTGACCCCGGGCCTCAAGTCCGGTGTCGCGGCCCTGGAGAAGGCCGGCGACAACGTCGTCAACCCGCGCCTCCAGGACTGGTACGTCAAGCTCCAGAAGGAGCAGATCGGCGTCTCCGGTCTCGGCGAGATGATGGCGGGCCGCCTCACCCCGGCCGAGGCCATCAAGAAGATCCAGGGCTACGCGGACGCGGCGGCCAAGGACCAGTCGGTCAAGCACTACAAGCACCAGTAAGCGACAGGCGGAAGAACAGCACGTGCGCACACGTCAACAGTGGCGGCACCCGCACAGCGATCGGGGTCGGTAACCATGCAACACGGCAAGTACCGCTTCATAGTGGGGTTCTTGGTGGCCCCCCTGGCGTTGTACGCCATCTTCGTCATCTGGCCGTTCGTCCAGTCGATCTACTACTCGTTCACCGACTGGACCGGACTGAGCCCCGACTTCAAGATGGTGGGCTTCGCCAACTACACGCGCCTGCTGCACGACGACATCTTCTGGAAGTCGCTGCAGCACAGTGTGATCTTCGTCGTGCTGTTGCCCCTGGTGACACTGAGCCTCGCGCTGTTCTTCGCCTTCATGCTGAACGTCGGTGGGCGGCGCCGTAAGGGCGCCGCCGTCACCGGCGTCCGCGGCTCCGGTTTCTACAAGATCGCGTACTTCTTCCCGCAGGTCCTCTCGGTCGCGATCGTCTCCCTGCTGTTCCGCTTCATCTACAACCCCAGCGGCGGCCTGCTGAACTCGGCGCTCGACGCCATCGGCCTCGGCAGCTTCCAGCCCCAGTGGCTGGGCGACCCGACCTGGGCGCTGTGGGCGGTCATGGCCGTCCTGGTGTGGAGCACCGTCGGCTTCTTCGTGGTGCTCTTCTCCGCGGGCATGGCCTCCATCCCCAAGGACTTCTACGAGGCGGCGCTGCTCGACGGCGCCAGCCGCATCACGACCTTCTTCAAGATCACGCTGCCGCTGCTGTGGGACACCATCCAGTCCGGCTGGGTGTACATGGGCATCCTCGCCCTCGGCGCGGAGGCGTTCTCGGCGGTCAACATCATGACCGTCGGCCCCGGCGGCCCCGACTACTCGACCACCGTGCTGCCGCTGTACGTCTACCAGTCGGCGTTCCGTGACGCGAACGCCGCCTACGCGACCACCATCGGCGTCGCCCTCCTCATCGTCACGCTGCTGTTCGCGGCGATCGTGATGCGTCTTGGCCGGCGCGATCGGCTGGAGTACTGATGAAGACCACTGACACCCCGCCCCCCGCCGACGCGACGACGGACACCGCCGGGAAGATCCCCGGCCAGCGCGTGGCGAAGCAGGACGCTCCCGAGTCGGGGAAGAGCATCTCGGGCAGCACCCTGAACGTCTTCTCGCACGGCGTCCTGATCATCTGGGCGATCATGGTGGTCCTGCCGCTGCTCTGGGCGGTCATGTCGTCCTTCAAGGACGACAACTCCATCCTGAGCACGCCGTGGGCGCTCCCCGACAAGCTGCACTTCGAGAACTGGTCGCGCGCCTGGTCGTCGGCGCACATGAGCGAGTACTTCCTCAACACGATCATCGTGGTGGGCTTCTCACTGGTCGGCACGCTCGTGCTCGGCTCGATGGCGGCCTATGTCCTCGCGCGCTTCGAGTTCGTGGGCAACCGGTTCATCTACTTCCTGTTCGTCGGCGGCATGAGCTTCCCGATCATGCTGGCCCTGGTGCCGTTGTTCTACGTCATGAACAACATGCAGCTCCTGAACACGCTGCCCGGCCTGATCCTGGCCTACATCGCGTACTCGCTGCCGTTCACGGTGTTCTTCCTGACGTCGTTCTTCCGGACCCTGCCGTCGTCGATCGCGGAGGCCGCCTTCGTCGACGGCGCCTCCCACACCCGTACGTTCTTCCAGATCATGCTGCCGATGGCCAAGCCCGGCCTGATCAGCGTGGGCATCTTCAACTTCCTCGGGCAGTGGAACCAGTACATGCTGCCGACGGTCCTCAACACGGAGCCGGACAACCGCGTCCTCGCCCAGGGCCTGGTCGAGCTGGCCACCAGCCAGGGCTACAAGGGCGACTACTCGGGCCTCTTCGCGGGCCTGGTGATGGCGATGCTGCCGATCCTGGCCGCGTACATCATCTTCCAGCGACAGGTGGTGCAGGGGCTCACGGCGGGGGCGCTCAAGTAAACCCTCTCCACCCCCCGACATGACCGGGCTCCGGCCCCGGAGAGACGCCTCTCCGGGGCCGGAGCCCTGCGTGTGGAGGGGATACCGGCGGTAGCCCCGGGCGGACACGGCCTGGAACCGATTTCCGTCAAGGGCTTGACGGCACCAGCCGGTTCGGCAGAGTTTGGAGTTCATAACTTGTACAAGGTTCGGTCACTTACGGTGACGCGAGCCACGGATAAGGGTGGGTCAATGGAGACTCCGGGGTCGCAGTCGTCGCTGCACCGGGCCAATCTGGAGCGGGTCGTACGTGCCGTGCGCCTCGCCGGATCGCTCACGCAGGCGGAGATCGCGAGGACGACGGGCCTGTCCGCGGCGACCGTCTCCAACATCGTCCGGGAGCTCAAGGACGGGGGGACGGTCGAGGTGACCCCCACCTCGGCCGGGGGCCGCAGGGCCCGCAGCGTCTCGCTCAGCGGCGACGCGGGCATCGTGATCGGCGTCGATTTCGGCCACACGCACCTGCGCGTGGCGATCGGCAATCTCGCGCACCAGGTGCTCGCCGAGGAGTCCGAGCCGCTGGACGTGGACGCGTCCGCCGCGCAGGGCTTCGACCGCGCGGAGGAGCTGGTCGAGCGGCTGATCGCGGCGACCGGCGTGGACCGCACCAAGGTGGCCGGCGTCGGCCTCGGCGTGCCGGGCCCCATCGACGTGGAGAGCGGCACGCTCGGCTCCACCTCGATCCTGCCCGGCTGGACCGGCACCCGGCCCGCCGAGGAGCTCAGCAGGCGGCTCGGCGTCCCGGTGCACGTGGACAACGACGCCAACCTCGGCGCGCTCGGCGAGCTGGTCTGGGGGAGCGGGCGCGGGGTCAGGGACCTCGCCTACATCAAGGTCGCCAGCGGCGTCGGCTCCGGCCTGGTGATCGACGGCAAGATCTACCGCGGCCCGGGCGGCACGGCGGGCGAGATCGGGCACATCACGCTCGACGAGTCGGGCCCGGTCTGCCGCTGCGGCAACCGCGGCTGCCTGGAGACCTTCACCGCGGCCCGGTACGTCCTGCCGCTGCTCCAGTCGAGCCACGGCACCGATCTGACCATGGAGGGCGTCGTGCGGCTCGCGCGCGACGGCGATCCCGGATGCCGCCGCGTCATCGCGGACGTGGGCCGGCACATCGGCTCGGGTGTGGCCAATCTTTGCAATCTGCTCAACCCCAGCCGGGTCGTCCTCGGGGGCGATCTGGCGGAGGCCGGTGAGCTGGTCCTGGGGCCCATAAGGGAGTCTGTGAGCCGCTACGCGATCCCCAGCGCCGCCCGCCAACTCTCGGTCCTTCCGGGGGCGTTGGGCGGCCGTGCGGAGGTGCTCGGGGCGCTCGCCCTGGCGCTGAGCGAGATGGGCGATTCGACCCTTTTGGAAGGAATTGGTGGGGGCTCTGTTCCCGCTGCTACACCTGCCTTCACTTAGAGAACGCATGACACCGTTGCCATCTCGTTAAGTATTTACTCCTTGACGCTTGTGTTGCGGCCGAGTTGACTCCCAGCTACCTCGGCCGCAACGACGCGGCCTCGTCAGGGAGGTTTCTGAAGTGAACACGCGTATGCGTCGTGCGGCCGTTGCTTTCTGTGCCACCGCCATGGCTGTCTCTCTCGCCGCCTGTGGCTCCGCCAAGGAGTCCAAGGACAGCGGCGACAAGGCCGGCAGCGGCTCCAAGAAGGGCGACGCCCTCACCGTGGGTCTCCTGCTTCCGGAGAACCAGACGGCTCGTTACGAGAAGTTCGACAAGCCGATCATCGAGAAGCAGATATCCGAGCTCACCAAGGGCAAGGGCAAGGTCGAGTACCTCAACGCCAAGCAGGATGCTTCCCTGCAGTCGCAGCAGATCGACACGATGATCACCAAGAAGGTCGACGTCCTGATCCTGGACGCGGTCGACTACAAGGCCGTCGCCAACGGCGTGAAGAAGGCCAAGGACGCGGGCATCCCCGTCGTCGCGTACGACCGCCTGGCCGAGGGCCCGATCGCCGCCTACACCTCGTTCGACAACACCGAGGTCGGCAAGACCCAGGGCAAGGCCCTGCTGGACGCCATGGGCTCGGACGCCAAGGCCAGCAGCAAGATCGTCATGATGAACGGCGCGATCACGGACCCGAACGCCGCGCAGTTCAAGGACGGCGCCATGTCGGTGCTCAAGGGCAAGGTGGACATCGCCAAGTCCTACGACACCAAGGAGTGGAAGCCGGAGAACGCCAACGCCAACATGGAAGCGGCCATCTCGGCGATCGGCAAGGACAAGATCAAGGGCGTCTACTCCGCCAACGACGGCATGGCGGGCGGCATCATCACCGCGCTCAAGGGCGCGGGCCTGAGCAAGCTTCCCCCGGTCACGGGCCAGGACGCCGAGCTCGCCGGTGTGCAGCGCATCATCACCGGTGACCAGAACATGTCGGTCTTCAAGTCGTACCCGCAGGAGGCCGAGACCGTCGCCAAGATGGCCGTCTCGATCGCCAAGACGGGCAAGCTGGACTCCGCCGGCCTGACCACCAGCACCGTCGACAGCGGCACCGACAAGGGCATCGCCTCGGTCATCGTGCCGGTCGTCTCCCTGACCCAGAAGAACATCAAGGAGACCGTCATCGACCAGGGCTACTACACCCTGGACGAGATCTGCACGGCCAAGTACAAGTCGGCCTGCGACAAGCTCGGCCTCAAGTAAGCCGACCGGAGCCGCCGGGACCGGCGCGGTCGTCCGACCCGCCGACCCGGTGACTCCGCTGTTCCGTACGGGACTTGCGCACTCCTCGTAGGAGCGCTCCCGTGGAAGACACGTCCGGCGCCCCGCCGCCGACAGCCCCGCAGCTCAACGGCGCGGCGCCGGACGGAACAACCCCCCTCATACTTCTTGGTTCAACCTCCCGCCGGGTCAGGCCTTTGGCGGCGAAGGAGATGGTTCACGTGTCCGCTACGCCTGTGCTGGCGTTGCGCGGGGTCTCGAAGCGATTCGGTGCCGTTCAGGCGCTCACCGACGTCGAGCTCGAGGTCCACGCCGGAGAGGTGGTCGCCCTGGTCGGCGACAACGGCGCCGGCAAGTCCACCCTGGTCAAGACGATCGCCGGTGTGCACCCCATCGATGACGGTGTCATCGAGTGGGACGGCAAGGCCGTCGCGGTCAACAAGCCGCAGGACGCCCAGCACCTGGGCATCGCGACCGTCTACCAGGACCTCGCACTGTGCGACAACATCGATGTCGTCGGCAACCTGTTCCTGGGCCGCGAGATCAAGCGCCGCGGCGTCCTCGACGAGGTCGAGATGGAGCGCCGTTCCCGCGAACTGCTCCAGACGCTGTCGATCCGCATCCCGAGCGTGCGCATCCCGATCGCCTCGCTCTCCGGCGGTCAGCGCCAGGTCGTGGCCATCGCCCGCTCCATGCTCGGCGAGCCCAAGCTGGTCATCCTCGACGAGCCCACCGCGGCCCTCGGCGTCGAGCAGACCGCCCAGGTCCTCGACCTCGTCGAGCGTCTGCGCGAGCGCGGCCACGCGGTCATCCTCATCAGCCACAACATGGCCGATGTGAAGGCCGTCGCCGACAAGGTCGCCGTGCTCCGGCTCGGCCGCAACAACGGCGTGTTCGAGGTCAAGACGACCTCGCAGGAAGAGATCATCTCCGCCATCACCGGCGCCACGGACAACGCCGTGACCCGTCGTGCGGCGCGCAGCAACGCGGAGGCTCAGAAGTGAGCATCGACAAGGGCTCCAACGTGAGCATCGACAAGAGCGACAAGGGGCAGGCCGCGGTGGACGCCGCTCCGGCCGCCGCCGGCGCGTCCGTGACCGCCGTCGACCCGCGCCTCCTCGTGCGCGAGCAGGGCTTCGCGGGTTACGTCAGCGAGTTCAAGCGCAAGATCAAGGGTGGTGACCTGGGTGCGATACCCGTCGTCATCGGCCTGATCGTCATCTGCGCGATCTTCCAGAGCCTCAACTCGGCGTTCCTCGGCGCGGAGAACCTGAACAACATCTTCGTCGCCATGGTGGCCACCGGCATGATGTCGGTCGGCATCATCTTCGTGCTGCTGCTCGGCGAGATCGACCTCTCGGTCGGCTCCGTCTCCGGTGTCTCCTCGGCCATCACCGCCGTCCTGAGCGTCACGCACGGCATGAACGAGTGGCTCGCCGTCCTCGTCTCGCTCGCCGCGGGCGCGGTCATCGGCGCCCTGCACGGCTTCTTCTTCGCCCGGGTCGGCGCCCCCGCGTTCGCCGTCACCCTGGCCGGCCTGCTGTTCTGGAACGGCTTCATGCTCCAGATCCTGGGCTCCAACGGCACGATCAACCTCGACAGCGACGGCGTGGTCGGCAAGCTCACCACGTACTACTTCTCGGACGTCGCCGCCGCCTACGGCCTGGCGGTCGTCGCGGTCCTCGCCTACTTCGTGCCGAGCTTCCTCGCCAACCGGCGCCGCGAGGCCGCGGGCATCCCGTCCCGCCCGCTGAGCGACCTGTTGGTCCGCACGGTGCTGCTGGCCATCGGTGTCTTCGGCGTGGCCGTCATCTTCAACAACTACAAGGGCCTGCCGCTCGCGGTGCTGCTCTTCGGCATCGTCCTCGTCGGCTCGGACTTCGTGCTGCGCCGCACCTCGTACGGCCGCAAGGTCTTCGCGCTCGGCGGCAGCGTCGAGGCGTCGCGCCGCGCCGGTATCAACGTCACGGCGGTGCGGATCTCGGTCTTCGCCATCGCGGGCCTGTTCGCGGCGGTCGGCGGTCTCTTCTGGGCCTCCAAGATCGCGGCGGCCAACCAGGGCGCCGGCTCCGGCGACCTCCTGATGAACGTCATCGCCGCGGCCGTCATCGGCGGCACCAGCCTCTTCGGTGGCCGGGGCCGCACCTGGAACGCGCTCCTCGGTGTGCTGGTCATCACCTCGATCCAGTACGGCCTGGCCCTCCAGGGCATCGCCACCCCGATCCAGTACATGATCACCGGTGGTGTGCTTCTCGCCACGGTCGTCATCGACTCGGTCACCCGCAAGACCCAGAAGTCGGCCGGCCGCGCCTGACCCCTTCTGAGCTGGGATTCCCGGACTGACTGTGCCCGGTGTCAACGGTGACGCCGGGCACAGTCATGCCCCGAACGCACGGCCCGGACGCCGCTCGCAACGGCGGAACATTAGACTCGACAGACCCGGCAAGCTCGAACAGCTCAACCAGCTACTACAGCTCTACTGCAAGGAGGCACGGGTGCCGCTGCTGACCCGCATCACGGGACCGCGCGATCTGGACCGGCTCAGCCTGGAGCAGCTGGACCAGCTGGCGGATGAGATCCGGACCTTCCTCGTCGACGCGGTATCCAAGACCGGCGGCCACCTCGGGCCGAACCTCGGCGTGGTCGAGCTCACCCTCGCCCTGCATCGGGTCTTCGAGTCGCCGAAGGACAAGATCCTCTTCGACACCGGACACCAGTCCTATGTGCACAAGCTGCTCACCGGCCGCCAGGACTTCTCCAGGCTGAAGATGAAGGGCGGCCTGTCCGGCTACCCCTCGCAGGCCGAGTCCGAGCACGACGTCATCGAGAACAGCCACGCCTCCACGGTCCTCGGCTGGGCCGACGGCATCGCCAAGGCGAACGAGCTGCGCCGCACCGACGACCACGTCGTCGCGGTCATCGGCGACGGCGCGCTGACCGGCGGCATGGCCTGGGAGGCGCTGAACAACATCGCGGCCGCCAAGGACCGCCCGCTGGTGATCGTCGTCAACGACAACGAGCGCAGCTACGCGCCCACCATCGGCGGCCTCGCCAACCACCTGGCGACCCTGCGCACCACGGACGGCTACGAGCGCTTCCTGGCCCGCGGCAAGGACCTCCTGGAGCGCACCCCGGTCGTCGGCAAGCCCCTCTACGAGACGCTGCACGGCGCGAAGAAGGGCCTCAAGGACTTCATCGCCCCGCAGGGCATGTTCGAGGACCTCGGCCTGAAGTACGTGGGACCCATCGACGGCCACGACATGGAGGCCCTGGAGTCGGCCCTCATCCGCGCCAAGCGGTTCGGCGGCCCGGTCATCGTGCACTGCCTCACCGAGAAGGGCCGCGGCTACCGCCCGGCCCTGGAGGACGAGGCCGACCGCTTCCACGGCATCGGCCCGATCCACCCCGACACCGGCCTGCCCATCAAGGCCGCGGGCGCCGACTGGACCTCCGTCTTCGGCGACGAGATGCTCAAGCTCGGCCAGGAGCGCGAGGACATCGTCGCGATCACCGCCGCGATGCTCCAGCCGGTCGGCCTCGACAAGTTCGCCAAGGCCTTCCCCGACCGCGTCTACGACGTCGGCATCGCGGAGCAGCACGGCGCGGTCAGCGCGGCGGGCCTCGCCCACGGCGGCCTGCACCCGGTCTTCGCGGTCTACGCGACGTTCCTGAACCGCGCCTTCGACCAGGTCCTGATGGACGTCGCCCTGCACAAGTGCGGAGTGACGTTCGTGCTGGACCGGGCGGGCGTCACCGGCACCGACGGCGCCTCGCACAACGGCATGTGGGACATGTCGCTGCTCCAGGTCGTCCCCGGCATCCGGATCGCCGCGCCGCGCGACGCCGACCAGGTCCGCGCCCAGCTGCGCGAGGCCGTCCAGGTCGAGGACGCGCCCACGGTCGTCCGCTACTCCAAGGGCGCGGTCGGCCCCGCCGTCGAGGCGGTTGGCACGGTCGGCGGCATGGACGTGCTTCGCGAGCCCGGTTCCGACCGGCCCGACGTGCTCCTCGTCTCCGTCGGCGCCCTCGCGCCGATGTGCCTGGAGATCGCCGACCTGCTCGACAAGCAGGGCATCACCACGACCGTCGTCGACCCGCGCTGGGTCAAGCCGGTCGACGAGGCGATGGCCCCGCTCGCCGAGCGCCACCGCGTCGTCGTCACCGTCGAGGACAACTCCCGCGTCGGCGGTGTCGGCTCCTCGATCGCGCAGGCCCTGCGCGACGCGGGCGTCGACGTGCCGCTGCGCGACTTCGGCATCCCGCCGCGCTTCCTCGACCACGCCTCCCGCAAGGAGGTCATGGCGGAGATCGGCCTGACCGCCCCGGACATCGCCCGCCAGGTCACCGGTCTGGTGTCGAAGCTGGACGGCCGCCGGGAGCACTCCGTCGCCGAGGAGATGGAGCCGGCGCGCGACTGATCGTCGTACCGACCCGATGGGCCGGTCGAGCCACCTTCGGGTGGTTCGACCGGCCCATTCGCGTGAATACCCGTGACTGACCGGGTATCCGGTGCCTACTCGTCCCGATCATGTCGAGACGGAGGAGCGAGCCGCATGGAGGTATGCCGGTGACCACGCAGCCAGACTCAGGCCCGGAGCCGGGTACCCGGCGGACGAGCGGCCTGTTGCGCACCAAGTCCATCGAACAGTCCATCAAGGACACCGAGGAGCCCGAGCACCGGCTCAAGAAGTCCCTCTCGGCGCTCGACCTCACCGTCTTCGGCGTCGGGGTCGTCATCGGCTCCGGGATCTTCGTCATCACCGGCACCGCCGCCACCGACTACGCGGGCCCGGCGGTCACCATCGCCTTCGCCATCGCGGCCGTCGTCTGCGCGCTCGCCGCGCTCTGCTACGCCGAGTTCGCCTCGACGGTCCCGGTCGCGGGATCCGCGTACACCTTCGCCTTCGCCTCGCTCGGCGAGTTCCCGGCCTGGATCATCGGCTGGGACCTGATCCTCGAACTGGCACTGGGCTGCGCCACCGTCGCCGTCGGCTGGTCCGGGTACGTCCAGTCGCTGCTCGACAGCTGGGGCATCCCGCTGCCCGAGGCGCTGCGCGGACCGGGGGAGGGCAGCGGCTTCACCTTCAACCTGCCCGCGTTCCTGCTCGTCCTCGCGGTCATGACGGTCGTCGTCCTCGGCATGAAGCTGTCCGCCTGGGTCACCTCGGTGGTCGTCGCCATCAAGGTCGTCGTCGTCCTGATCGTGATCGCGGTCGGCGCCTTCTTCATCAAGGGCTCCAACTACTCCCCGTACATCCCGCCGAGCAAGGCGACCGAGGGCGGCTCCGGCCTGTCGCAGACACTCCTCGAAGGCATCGCCGGATTCACCCCGTCCAGCTTCGGCATCATGGGCATCTTCACGGCCGCCGCCGTCGTCTTCTTCGCCTACATCGGCTTCGACGTCGTCGCCACGGCCGCCGAGGAGACCCGCAACCCGCAGAAGGACGTGCCGCGCGGCATCCTCGGCTCGCTCGCCATCTGCACGGTCCTCTACTGCGCCGTGGCCGCCGTCGTCACCGGCATGCAGAGCTACAAGGACCTCGACGCGGACGCGCCGCTCGCGGAGGCGTTCAAGGCGGTCGGTCACCCGTTCTGGGCGGGCGTCATCTCCTTCGGCGCGGTCGTCGGCCTCACCGTCGTCTGCATGATCCTGCTGCTCGGCCAGAGCCGCGTCTTCTTCGCGATGAGCCGCGACGGACTGCTGCCGCCGGTCTTCAGCGCCGTCCACCCCACATTCCGCACGCCGTACCGCTCGACGATCATCCTCGGGCTGATCACCGCGCTCGTCGCGGGCTTCGTCTCCCTGACCGAGCTGTCGAAGCTGGTCAACATCGGCACCCTGTTCGCCTTCGTGATCGTGGCCGTCGGCGTGCTCATCCTGCGCCGCACCCGGCCCGATCTGCCGCGCGGCTTCAAGGCCCCGTGGGTGCCCGTCCTGCCGATCGCGTCGGTGGCGTGCTCGGTGTGGCTGATGCTGAACCTGTCGGTGGAGACCTGGCTGCGGTTCGCCGTGTGGATGGTCATCGGCGTGGTCATCTACTTCGCGTACGGGCGCCGGCACAGCCGCGCCGCCGCGCACACCGGAGCCGACAACTCCCGGTAACCGGCAATCCATTCTCCCGGCCCCGTATGTCCCGCTTCGGCTGGAACTGCGGGGCCGGATAGTTTGGCGTGCATGCTCACCCAGGCGCCGCAGTCGCTACCGTACGTGTCCGACGCCCGCCGCGCCGCCCCGCACTCTTACCGCCCCGGCTACTGGAGACGGCTGCTCCCGCTGCTCGCCCTCCTCGCCTGCGCCACCCGCGTGCCGTCCTTCGCGCAGCCGCTGTGGAACCCCGACGAGGGCTATCTCGCCGTCCAGGCCCGGCTCCTCGCACAGGGCGGCACGCTCTACGAGACGGTGGTGGACCGCAAACCGCCGTTCGTGCCCTGGCTGTACGAAGCGGTGTTCGCCCTCTTCGGGTCGCAGTCGCTCACCCCGGTCAAGTGGTGCGCCGTGGCAGCGCAGTTGGTGACGGCGGTGCTGCTCGCGTCGACCGCGCGACGCCGCTGGGGCGACGGCGCGGGACGCACGGCGGGCGTGCTGTACCTGCTGATCTCCGTCGGGCTCAACCCGGAGGACGCCCAGGCCGCGACCTTCGAGGTGTTCATGCTGCCGTGGACCGCGGCGGCCGTGTGGTGCGCCGACCGCCGCCGCTGGGGCTGGTGCGGCGCGGCGGTCGCGGGCGCCTTCCTCACCAAGCAGACCGGCGCGGCCGTGCTGCTCCCGGTGGCCTGGACGCTGTGGCGGTGCGGGGCGCCGCGGGCGGGCGCGGTGCGGTGCGCGGTGGGCGTGACGGCCCCGGTCCTCGCGGCGGCCTGGGCCACCGACCCCGCCGGTTTCCTGTTCTGGACGGTGACGGGTTCGGGCGCGTACGCCTCGTTCACCGGCTCCGAACTCCACGTCCTCGTACGAGGGTTGGTGAACGCGGCGATCCTCGGCGTGGCCTGCGCGGGCATCCTGCCGCCCGTCGTCCGCGTCCTGCGCATCGCCCGCACGGGCCACGGCGACCTGTGGCTCTGGCTGGCGTCGTCGGGCGCGGCGGTCCTGGCCGGTTTCCACTTCTTCGGCCACTACTACCTCCAACTCACCCCGCCCCTGGCCCTCCTGGCCACGGCGGCGCTCCAGCCCCTCCCGCGCGAACGCCTCTCGCGCTCCCTCCTCGTCTCCGCCTGCTGCTGCGCCCTCTTCATCGCCTGGGGCCTGCTCGCCCCACGCCCCGACCTCACCCACGCCGAGCGCGTCGCCGACGCCGTACGCGCCCGGACCGCCCCGCACGACCCGGTCCTGATCTGGGGCATGCACCCGGAAACATACTGGCTGGCGGACCGCCCCCCGGCCACCCGCTTCCTGACGGCGGGGCTGCTCACCAATTACAGCGGGGGGCGGGACGGGGGGCGGGTGGGGGAGCGGTGGGCGGTACCGGGCACCTGGCGCACCTTCCGCGCGGAGTTCGCGGCCCGGCCTCCGGGGCTGGTGGTGGACGATTCGCGGGGTGGTCCTTATGGGGTGGGGAGGGTGGGGGCCTTGGGGCGGATGTTGGTGGGGTACGAGCGGGTCGGCGACGTCGACGGTGCGGTGCTCTACCGGCCGCGCGAGTCCGCCCTCCTCAAATCCTGACCTTTGAGACCTGACCCCTGAGACCTGGCTCCTGAGACTCGGGTCACCCCACTTGACCCTCCCCTGTCAAGACTTGGCTGCATATGATAGTAAATTTCAGGTTCCGGGCGTCAGAACCGGAAGAGAACTCAGTGGGAGGGTGGCACCGGTCATGCCGATGAGCACCGTGAGCGGGGAGTCGTCGAGCCGGACCCCGGAGCCGGTCGGCGTCGAGGGCGGCCGCTGGCTGTTCCTCGGCAAGGACGGGCGGCTGACCGCCTACCTCCCCGTGAAGGACGGCATCCGGCGCTGGACGCAGGAGCGCCCGGGCGTGCCGCGCTGGAGCGAGCCGGATCTGCTGCCCGCGCCGCGCACCCGCTTCGTCTCCCTGGTGCAGGGTGCGGACGGCTATGTCCACTTCCTGGGCCGCCGGGACCGCAGACGCCCCGACGGCGCGATGACCGTCGACATCGTGCACGCCATCCAGTACCAGACGGGCCGCCCGCTCTCGGAGTGGCGCGGGCTCGGCAATCCGTTCAAGGACCTGGAAGGGGCGCGGAAGTTCGGCCGCCCCGCGGGCGCCGTCGACCACGACGGAACCGTCCATGTCTTCGTGCGCGACGGCGCGGGCGGGGTGCACCTGCGCCGCGAGGGCAAGGGCGGCAAGTGGCTGCCCTGGCAGGACCTCGGCGGCGACCAGGCCCTGCACGGGCTGGCCCCGGCGGTGACCGCCTCCGGCCGCGTCGAACTGCTCGCCCCCGGTCGGCGTGCCGCGCTGCACTGGTACCAGACCGAGCCCGGCGGGGACTTCCTGCGCGGCTACGACATCCCGCAGACGCCCGCCGTGGGTTCGGTCGCCGGTGTGGAGACGGCGCGAGAGCGGATCACGTACTACTGGGCGGACCGTGCGGGCGGACTGATCGCGCAGCGCCCCGGCGTGTGGCCGGTCGCCGTCGGCGGCGGTGCGGACGACACCCAGATCGCGGCAGCACGCGCGTACGTCGACGGCTACGACTGCACGGTCCTCGCCCACCGGGGCGTCACCGGGACGGTCCAACTGGCGGCGTTCGTATCCGAGTCGGAGGCGAACGGCCTGTGGTGGTCGGACACCGGGCGTGGCTGCGTGGGCGGTCCCGGGCTCGCCGTGGACGGGCACGGAGCGCTCACGCTCGCCGCGGTCGACGAGTCGGGCACGGTGTGGATCACACATCAGGCGGCCGGCTCCGGGCTCTCGCTGGGGGACTGGTACCGGATCTGAGGCGGGAGTCCGATCCGGGGTGTGCTCGGGACAGAGCGGAGGGGGCGGGCGCCCGGCGCCCGCCCCCTCCGCTCTGTCAGTTCCCGCCGGTCGCGGGCGACTTCTTCGCCGACTCGGGGATCTCGGCGCCGGTGCGCAGGGCCTTCCACAGCTGCGTGGCCTGCGGCTCGGCGGCGACGACCCGGTTGGGGTCGGCGGTGTCGTACTGCACGGGCAGCATGATCGTCTCCATCGTCTCCGGGTCGACCCCCTTGAGGCTGCGGCCGAACTCGGCGAGCGCCTTGAGGTTGGCGAGCTCGGAGTCGGTGGTCAGCGACGCGGTGAGGCTGTCCGCGATCTTGTAGCTCTTGGTGGGACTGCCCAGCAGATCCTGCTTCTTGATCTCGCTCAGCAGCGCGATCATGAACTGCTGCTGGAGACCGATGCGGCCGAGGTCGCTGCCGTCGCCGATGCCGTGCCGGGTGCGGACGAAGGCGAGGGACTCGGTGCCGTTCAGCTTGTGGGTGCCCTTGGTCAGGTCGAGCCCGCTGGACTTGTCGTGGATCGCCTGGTCGACCGTGACGTTCACGCCGCCGATGGCGTCGACGAGATCCTTGAAGCCCGCGAAGTCGATCTCCATGAAGTGGTCGAGGCGCACCCCGGACATCTTCTCGACGGTCTTGACCACACAGGCCGGACCGGCCAGCGAGTACACGGAGTTGAACATCACACGCTTCGCCGACGGCACGGTCGTGCCATCGGTCTTGGTGCACTCGGGGCGGGTGACGAGGGTGTCGCGCGGGATGCTGACGGCCGTGGCCTGCTTGCGGCCCTCGGGTATGTGCATCACGAGGGCGGTGTCCGAGCGGGCGCCGGAGACATTGCCGGTCTTCAGCTTCGCGTTGGCCCCGGCCCGCGAGTCGGAGCCGAGGACCAGCACGTTGGTCCCGCTGGTCGGCAGCTTCTCGGGGCGGTCGGTGCCGATCGCCTTGTCGAGGTCGACGCCGTCGATGTTGCCGTTGAGGCTGCTGTAGAGCCAGTAGCCGGTACCGCCCGCGGCCAGCACCACGACCAGCAGCGACCAGAGGATGATGCGGCGGATGCGCTGACCGCGGGTGCGCTCGCGCCGTGGGGCCTTGCCGCGTCGTCGGCTGGGCGTGGCGGTGGCATGACTCATGGGATCGCAATCCTCCGGGGCGGCGGACGTCAGATGGGTGCACGTGAGAGCCGGAGTGGGGGATCGCCGAGGCGGGAACGGGTCCGGGGTCGTGCCGTGCCGGCGCGCGTGGGGTCAGCCGGACGTCGCAGCACTATAGACGCATTTCACCGCTCAAACATGCCTCAGAGTGAGACTGAGGCCCACGCTTCGCGGACTCACTTCGGGAGCCGATGGCTGTACGTGAAGAGACGTGATGCATGTCTCTCCCATCGATCCCCTGCCGGTCGCCCGTCGGTTTCACGCCTTCCCTGCAGGTCTAGACCTTATGTCCCTTATGAAAGTTGAGAGTTGACTTAATTTTAAGGAGTTATGTCGCTTTTGTTCTGAGGTTTGACTGAAATCAAGAAATCAGGCGAAGATCCTGCGCGGTCACTGTCCGAATAGCGACCGAATGTGCTGTGAACATCAGGTGAAGCCAGCAGAGTCGCAGAGGGTCGATGAGAAAGCTGTCCGTACGCGCCGTCCAGAAGCTCACGTGCAAGAAGCGTGACGCGTGGTGGACGGTACTGCTCGTGGACCCGGTGGCCACCCGCATGCTGTGCTGGCTCGCCCGGTTCCGCTTCGTCACGCCGAACCGGGTGACCTGGGCCGCGCTCTTCGTCGGCCTCGGCTCCGCAGGACTCTTCCTGCGCGGCGACCGCATGTCGCTGATCATCGGCGCCGCGCTCTACCACCTGAGCTTCATCCTCGACTGCATCGACGGCAAGCTGGCCCGCCTCAAGGGCAACGGCTCCGTCTTCGGCGGCTGGCTCGACTACGTCTTCGACCGCATCCGTGTGCTGTTCTGCGCGCTCGCCCTGATGGGCGGCCAGTACCTGCGCACGCACGAGGCCTACTTCCTGCTGGCCGCGCTCGTCGTGGTCTTCCTCGACATGCTGCGCTATGTCGACGCGCTGCAGATCTACAAGATGCGCATGTCGATGCGGACGAAGATCGAGAAGGTCACCGCCGAGCGCAAGGCCGCCGAGGCGAAGGCCGCCGCCGAACAGGCTGCCAAGACCGAGCAGTTCGAACAGACCCAGCGACTTTTGCGGGCCCGGCAGGTCCAGCAGGGGCTGCAGGCCCGGCACCAGACTCCGCAGAGCCGCCCGGCCCCGCAGCAGGCGCAGCCCGCCGCGGGCGCCGAGCCCAAGGTCGTCTTCATGGAGGACCTGCTGCGCGAGAACCCGGGCATCGAGGCCGATGTCCTCAAGCAGCACGCCGGCACCGGCGAGGTCGTCGACCTGCACGCCCAGTTCCGCGGCCGCTTCCCCTGGTACACCCGGGTCCGCCAGGCCCTGCTGCGCAGCCGCATCAGGCCGCACCTGATCAGCGGCATCGAGTTCCAGATGTTCATCTTCATCGTGGGCCCGCTGATCGGCCAGATCCTCTGGACCACCGCCGTCTCCGCGGTGCTGCTCGGCCTCTTCGAGCTCGTGATCATGTACAAGTTCTGGCTCTCCACCCGAGACTTCACCCGCGTCATGGACGATCTCGCGCCCGCCCCGCAGACTGTCGGCACCGTCGCCGACCACCTCTTCGCCGGACGCCACCGCGGCCGCGTGCCCGCCGAGCCGCTCCCCCCGGCCGACGTCGAGGAGCGGTTCCCCGCGCCCCAGCCGTACGAGGACCCGGGCTTCCACCCGTATCCCCAGCCGGAGCCGGAGCCCTACCAGCAGCCGCAGGCGGGCTACACCTACGTCTCCCCGCTGGGCTCGTACGTCCCCGCCGACCACCAGGCCACCCAGCCGATCCCCGTCCAGGTCGTCCAGCGCGTCGAGCAGCCCTGGACGGAGGGCGACGGGCGTCTGAGATGAACCAGCACCCCGCGCCCCACCCGGACCCGTCCGCGTACACCGTCACGATCGTCATCGGCGCCTACAACGCCGGTGCCACCCTCGACCGCGCCCTGCGCTCCGCCCTCGGGCAGACGCACCAGCGCGTCGAGGTGCTGGTCGTCGACGACGCCTCCACCGACGGCACCGTCACGGTGGCCCAGGGATACGCACACCGCGACGGCCGGGTACGGATCCTGCCCCGCCAGCAGAACAGCGGCGGTGTCGGCGCGCCCCGCAACAACGGCATCGAGGCCGCCACAGGGCAGTTCCTGATGTTCCTCGACGCCGACGACGAGCTGCCCCACAAGGCCGTCGAGACTCTGCTCGCCGCCGCCCTCGGCACCGGCTCGGAGATCACCGCGGGCCGCGCCCTGCGGGTGAACCTCGCCAAGGACGAGACGACGATCTGGCAGCCCCAGCTCTACGGCACCGACCGCACCGTCACCGGCGGCCTCGCCGCCGTCCCCGAGCTGGTCGACGACCCGATCGCCGCCGCCAAGCTGTACCGCCTGGATTTCCTGCTCAACAACGGCATCCGCTTCCCGGAGAACGTGTACTTCGAGGACACGTACTTCTCCACGGTCGCCGGGTTCTGCGCCCGTACGATCACCCTGCTCACCGCGCCCGTCTACCGCTGGATCTGGGAGCGCGAGACCGACACCCCCTCGATCACCAACCGCCGCGGCGAACTGCGCAGCATCCGCGACCGTGTCCTCGTCCACCAGTGGACCGACGCGTTCCTCGCGCACAACGGCGGACACGACCTGATCGCCCACAAGGCGGCCAAGTTCCTCTCCCACGACCTGAAGCTCTACACACCCGAACTGCGCGAGGGCGACGACGCCTACCGCGAGGGCTTCGTCCGCGTCGTCGCCCCGTACCTGCGCTCCCTGCCCCCGGACACGTACGAACTGGCGGGCCCGCTGGAGCGCGTCCGCGCCTTCGGGCTCATGCACGGCCGGGTCGACGTCGCGCTGACCGTCGCCGACTACGTGCAGCGGCGCTCGGTCCTCAGCAGCGACCTGGTCGAACGCGACGGCAAGGTCTTCTGGTCCGGCGCCCTGCTCGGCCGACCGCACGCCGACTACTTCCTCGACGTCACCGACCTCGACCTGACCGACCAGAAGCTCACCGACGCACGCCTGTTCAACCAGGCCACCCGCGTCGAGATCCACGACGGCGAACTCCACGTCACCGGCCGCATCCGCAACCAGTTCGGCCGGGTCGTCCCCAAGGACAAGCTCGAACTCATCGCCGTGCTGCGCCGCCGCAGCCCCAAGACGGACCACACCTTCACGGTCAGCGGTGTCGAGGTCGACGACGAGTACATCCACTTCCAGACCACCGTCGACCTGGACGAGACCGTCGGCCGCCCCGGCCAGGCCAAGGGCGCCGTCTGGAACCTGTTCGTGCAGATCCGGCACGCGGGCGAACGGGCCACCACCACCGTCTGCATCCGCGGACTCGACATGTCGCGCGAGCGCTACCACGGCGACGACGAGACGTTCGAGATCTACGAGACCGTCAGCGGCAACCTCGCCCTGCGCCCCGAGACGAGTGCGCAGGCGGAGCGGTCCGACGACCGCGGCACCCCCTGGCTGTGGTGGTCGACGGCACCCGCGCCGACCCCCGGCGCCACCGTCGGGCGCTTCGCCGCCTCCCTCGTCGTGCACTGCCACAACGACGAGTACAACCTGTACGAGTTCCTCAGCTCACTGGCCGCGCAGACGGAGTTCGCCCGCACCCAGGTCATCCTCGTCGACGACGGCTCCACCGACAGCACCGGACGCCGGCTCGCCAGTTTCGCGGTGCACTACCCGAACGTCACCGTCGTACCGCAGGCCCTGATGGGCATGCGGGCCGCCTTCGACCACGGCGTGCGGTACGTCGGCGCCCCGTTCGTCATGTTCGCGCGCGCCCGCGACATCCTCGGCGAGGACGTCATCGGCCGGCTGCTGGCAGCCGCCGAGCGCACCAAGGCCGACGTCGTCGTCGGCGACCAGGACAACTTCCCCGGCCCGCGCCGCGACACCGACACTCCGTGGAAGCGGTACTTCGGCAAGCAGAAGGGCGCCATCACCCAGCTCGACGACGCGCCCTACCTGATCTTCTCCACCGGACTCGGCGCGAAGCTGCTCCGCACCGACCTGGTGCGCCGGCAGAACCTGCGCCTCGGCATGGGCCCGGGCCACGAGGACGCCTGGGTCAGCGTGCCCGCCCTGCTGCACGCCCGCCGGATCGCCGTCGCGCCCACCGCGAGCACCTACGAACGCGACCGCGAACAGCGCGACTCGCTCTTCGACCTGCCGTGGAACGACCCGGTCAAGACGCAGGAACTGATCCGCCTGTGCGGACACCTCCTGGGCCGCAGCGGCTCGCTCTCCCCGCGCGCCGCCCGCCTCGCCCAGCGCTTCGTCGTGCGCACCTTCCAGCCCTACCTGCGCAACATCCACCGCATCATGAGCCGGGCCGAGATCGCCGCGGTCTTCGGCGCCCTGCACGGCGTCTACGCGCAGATACCCGACGACCTGATCCTCCAGTACGCCGTCGCCGCGCAGGCCAGGCTCCAGCACCACGCCGTGCGGACCGGCAACTTCGCGCTGTTCTGCGACCCGCACGACCGGCCCGACTACGCGCCCTACCTGCACATCGACGACACCGGCCTGTACCGGCGGCTCACCGTCGACACTACCGAGACCGCGCTGCTCCGCGTCGACCGGCAGAAGGCCGTCCTGGAGACCTTCGACGTCACACCCGACGCGATCACCTTCGAAGGACTGCTCGTGCTGTCCGGCGTCGACATCGCCCACGAGTTCCGCAACCGCGTCGAACTCGTCCTGAGCGACGGACGCACCGAGTGCACCGTCCCCGTCGAGCAGGTCTACCGGCGCGACCGCTGGCGCACCCGCAAGGAACAGGACTGGTTCTCCGGCTGGCGCGCCGTGGTCCGGCCCGGCGACTTCGGCAGGCTCAGCAACCGCGACCTGACCGTCGCGGTCCGCGTTCACGACGGCGACCGGCACCTGGACACGCCCGTCGAGGCCCGCCAGATGCTGCACCGCTTCAAGGGCGTCCACCCGGCGGGCCGCGCCACGGTCCTGCTCACCATCGACGACGACGAGCAGCTCACCGTCCGCCGGGTCAAGGGCCTGGTCCGCCGCGGCGGCAACAAGCTCGGCAGGTTCCGCAAGGAGCTGCGGGCCGCGCTGCCCGGCAGGCCCGGCTGGCGCACCCGCCTGCTGTACTGGCTCACCCATCCGTGGCTGCACCGCAAGAACATCTGGATCATCGGTGAGCGCGAGGACACCGCACAGGACAACTCGTACCACCTGTTCAAGTGGATCCGGCAGAACGAGCCCAAGCGCAAGGTCTACTACGCGATCAACGGCGACTCCGCCGACCGCGCCAAGATCGACCCGTACGGCCACGTCATCGACCGGCTGTCGTGGAAGTACCGGGTCTACCTGCTGCACGCCCGCCGCCTGATCAACGCCTACGACCTGGAGGCCTATCTGGGCTTCCCCGGTCTGTCCAAGCGAGCGTTCCTGCGCGGGTACGGCGACCTGCTGCGCTACAAGAGGGTCTTCCTCCAGCACGGCGTCGTCTACAACGACGTCGCGCCGTCCATCCACGCCCAGGTCACCAACGTGGACATGGTGCTGACCACCGGCCGCAGCGAGCGCGCGTACTACGCCGAGCACTGCGGATACGGCTACGACCGGGTCGCGGCGACCGGCCTGCCGCGCTTCGACGCCCTCGAACCCGTCCCCGGGCTGCGCCGCGTGCTCGTCATGCCCACCTGGCGCCGCGACATCGTGGCCCCCTCCTACAACAAGGCGGCCAAGCCGGACATCCCGTTCGCGGCCTCCGAGTACTACCGCTTCTTCTCGTCCCTGCTGCGCGACGAACGCCTGCTGAAGGCGCTCCAGTACTACAACGTGGAACTGGAGTTCATGCCGCACTACGAGATCCGCCCGTACCTCAAGCACTTCCGCATCGACCACCCGTCGATCACGGTCTCCACGACCGGCCGAGACGTGCAACTGGCGATGCGCGAGTGCTCGATGCTGGTGACGGACTACTCGTCGGTCTTCTTCGACGTCGCCTACATGCGCAAGCCGATCGTCTACACGAACTTCGACGACGAGGCGTTCTACAGCAAGCACTACAAGCGCGGTTACTTCGACCTGGCGCGGGACGGCTTCGGCCCGACCTGCGGCACCGTCGAGCGTGCCGTCGACGAGATCATCGCGTCCATCAGCCGGGACTTCCAGGTCGAACCGCGGTACACGCGCAGGGCCGAGGAGTTCTTCGTGCTGCGCGACACGTTCAACTGCGAGCGCGCCTTCGACGTGATCGACACCATGGACCCGGGGGTGGTCGCCGAATGACCCGATCCCTGTGGGCAGTTCGGGCGGGACGGCCGGACGATCGGTAACACCGCGAGAACCCGCGGGCTCGCAGTGGCCCTCGCGACGCTCTGCCTGACACTGCTCGCCGGCTGCACTTCGGCCGGCTCCCCGGCGGACCCGGAGCAGACATCGGGACCGCCCTCGGCATCGGTCCCCCATGACGCCGGGTCACCGCTGCCCGAGGGGTTCCGCTTCCGGGAGTCCGGGCGCAGGCTCGGCGACGGCAGTCCGGTGCGGATGACGATGCTGAGCGTCGGCCCCGACGCACGGGTGCGGGTCACCGGTGTGCACGGCAGCACGCTGGCCCGCGCCGAGACGGTCCGCTCCATGGCCCGCGGGGCCGGGGCGCTCGGCGCGGTCAACGGCACGTACTTCGACATCGCCACCGGTCACCACCACGGCGGCTACGACGGCGATCCGACCGGGCTCTACGCGGAGGACGGCAAGGTGCTCAGCGAGGCGATCGCCGGCCGGCCCGCACTCCTCGTCGGGTATTCCGGTGGACGCATGATCGCCCGCATCACCGAGGCGTCCACCATCGGGCGGGTGCGCGCCGCCGACGGTGCCCGGCGAGAGGTCGACGGTGTCAACCGGGTCGCGGGCCGGATCCTCGGCTGCGGCGGCGTCGGCGGGGACCGCCTCGCCGCGACCGGCCGGCCCATGACGCGGCCGTACAGCGGACTGTGCACCGACCCCGACGAGGTCGTCTCCTTCACTTCCGAGTGGGGTACGGACACCCCGTCCGGCCCGCCGGGCAGTACGGAAGTCCTGCTCGCCGCGGACGGGACCGTGCGGGGCACGCGGTCTCCCGCCGGGGGCCGGCTGCCGGCGGGCGGCGGTGCGCTGTACGGGATCGGCGCGGGCGCCGACTGGCTGCGCGCGCACGCGAGGACCGGTACGCGCATGGCGGTCTCGGAGCGCGTCACCGATGCCGCCGGGCGGGCACTGCCCGGTCCGGTGGGAACCGCCGTGGCGGGCAGTGCGCGACTGGTGCGCGACGGGAGGGTGGACCCGGGCATCCGGAGCCTCGCCGCGGCGCGCCAGCCCCGCACCCTCGCGGGCGTCACCGGTGACGGCACCCTGCTCCTGGTCACCGTCGACGGCCGGGCGCGGGGCCACAGCGTCGGCATGACAGCGGCCGAGGCGGCTGAGCTGTTGCTGTCTCTCGGAGCCGTCGACGGGATCAATCTCGACGGTGGCGGCTCGACGACGGCCGTCCTGCGCGGGGAACTTCGCAATCGGCCGCGCTCCGCCGACGACGGCGCCGTCACCGAACGCCCCGTCGCCGACGCCCTGGCCGTCCTCCCCGAATGAGCGCGGGTTCCACCGGCCGGCTCAGGGAAGCGTGATGTTCCCCGCCGGGGCGGAGAAGAGAGAGCCGCCCGTGCTCATGGAGATGTACGCCTCGTAGTTCCCCGCCGGTGCCTTGTCCAGGCTCACGCCCTTGTAGCCCGACGTGGCGAAGTAGCCGAAGTCATAGGTGCCGTAGTCGCCGGGCCGGATGTGCGGCCGTATCGCGGCGACCTTGCGGGACATGCCGAGCCGGAAGGAATGAGTGGACCCCTCACCACGCAGCACCAGGTAGTAATGCGCGTGCCCACGCTCCGCGGCCTCGATTCCGTGGATGAAGAACACCCCCTCTACGTGCAGGGTCCGCTCTTTGAGCCAGCTCTTCTCCAGAGAGAAGGCCGTCTCCTGGGAGACATGTCCGATCAGCGGCCGCCGGACGAGACGCACCCGGTTCTCGTCGCCGATCAGACAGACCTCGATGCCGCCCACGGGACGCCGGATGTCGAAAGCGCGCTGCGTGACGAGCTTGGTCCGCCGGTCGATTCCCTCGGCCGGGCTCTGCACCCGTACGGACAGGTCGTAGACACCGCCCGGAATACCCTTCATCGAAATTCCGGAACCGTCGTCCGACTCGAATCCCCCGTCCGCGTAGTCGCGGGCGAAACGGTCGAAGTAGCGGCTGTACGTGTACTTCGCCTCGGTCGTGGCCAGCGGGAACTCCCAGTATTTTCCGCGGCCTTCGAGAACCAGGCTCTTGGCGGTCGGGAATTCACCGTGCGGGGACTGCCCCGGAATGAAGGCATGGCCGCTGAGTCGGAGACTCCCGCCGCGTATCTCCTGCTTGAGCAGAACGGCGGTGAGCGCGTCCGTGCCACGCAGCTCGGCCAGGTACCGCTGCTGTTCGACCGGGTCGACCCGCGTGTCCCCGTTCTCGACGAAGCCCAGGCGGGGCGCGGCCCCCTCGGCGAGCGCCGCGAGTACCCCCAGAGTGAGCTGGAGGTTGTAGAACGACACCTCGCCGTGCTGGCGCACCAGCTGTGAACTGGTGCGGATGAAGTTGAAGTTCTCGCAGGCCCAGAAGAGTTGGAGATGCGGGCTGATCTCGGTCTCGTACTGCTCGTCGGCCTCCGAGGTGAACAGATAGACGTTGTGCCCCTGCCCGCCGTAGGTCTTGAGCAGGTCGGGTATGGCGCGGTCGAGCACGTCGACGTGCTGCTGCGGCATGTCGTCGCCCATCATGTACCGACCGGTCACCGCACGGTCCCGCACGTAACTGCCGACGAGGAACTGCGGGACCACGGAAACGATGTTCCGGTACCCGTACTTCAGGCCGTAATAGAGAGCGGCGCTGCCGCCTTTCGACACTCCCAGCACCGTCACCTGGTCACGCGTCAGACCGAGCTGGTTCAGCTTTCCTTCGATGAGTCCGAGGACGGCGCCCTCGATGTCGAAGTTCATGTTCCGGCACATGTAGTAGCTGTAGTTGCCGTCGAAATCGTCCCGGATCCACAGCACATTGGCGCGCAGGCCGCTCAGCGACTTTCCGGCGAAGTGATAGCCATTGGGTGCGCCGAGTCCCGAGAAAACCACCACGAGGTGCCGGACATCGCCGTCGGCGGGCCGGAACCGGTACTCCACGGGGACGGCCCCGGCCGAATAGGTCTCGGTGACCGTGCCACGTCTGTCGACCGTCGCCAGATTCGGCGCGAGCGCAGGGAGTTCATCGTTCATGAAATATCGTGCCCGCTCCTCTGTGGTGACCTCCCTCTATTCGCTGACGGAGGCATCAGGAGTCTATCCGGCGGCCGACAGTGGCGGGAGTGAAATTGATCGCAGAGAATTGCGCGAGAACAGAAGGACCGGCACGGACGTCCGGCCCGGCGGATCATCCGTAGACGGTGCGAGGACCCGCGGTCGCGGCTCCCAACGCGGCCACCCTGGCGCGGAGTTCACGGTCGGCGGTGACGACGGTGCAAGGTCGCCCGAGGCGCGCCACCAGTTCCACGATGTGGTCGTCCCCACTGCCCTCGGCCGACTCGACCCGTACCCCGGGCGCCGACTCCACGCCCTTCGCGGCTCCCTCGACCACGAGGATCACCTCGGCCCCGGTCCGCTCCGCGTGCTCCGCGAGCCGGGCCCGCAGCCGCTCGGCCGCGCCGCGCCGGTCCCGCCACCAGCCGTCGGGCACCGAGCCCACGACATTGGCACCGTCGACCACCAGGACTCCACTCATGCAGCCCAGGGTCGCACGAGCCACGCGCGCACCCCCGCCTAAGGTAGAACACGTGAACGGCGACTGGCTGATATGCGGGCGTGAGGGCGGACTCCGCGCCTATGCCCACGCGCCGGACGGCGATGCGGTCGTCTGCCGTACGGAACGCACTCCCGGCGGCCCCTGGGCACCGCCCCGCACGGTCGGCGGCGACCAGCGCGTGCACCCGGAGACCCTCGGCCTCGCGCGCAGCGCCCTCGGGTACACCCATTTGGCCGCCTGGCGCCCTACCGTTCCCGGCGAGTCCGGCCTGGTCCACTCCACGCATTTCCAGCCGCACCTCGCCGCGCTCGACTGGTCCGCGATCGGCCACCCCAACAAGAAGGGCGACCGCATGGGCCCACCCGCCGTAGCCGTCGACGCGCAGGGCCGCGCCCATGTCTTCGTCCGCAACAAGGGCGGCGGCATGAGCCTGCGCGTCCAGGAGGAGAAGAGCGGCTGGGGTCCCTGGCGCGACCTCAAGGGCCGCGGTGTCCGCGGCCGGCCGGCCGTCGTCGCCGGTGAGTCGGGCCTGATCACGCTGTACGCCGCGAGCGCGGAGGGCATCCTGTGCTGGCGGCAGCAGGAGCCCGGTGCCGCCCCGGTCCTCGATGACAAGCCGCAGCCCGCGGCCGTCCGCCCGGACACCCTGTGCGCCCTCGCGACCTCCGCCGAGCACACCACCCTCTTCTACGTCACCGAGGACGGCGGTCTGTACGCCTGGCGCGGCGGCGCGGACCCGGTGCGGCTGGTGGACGCCGCGGGCGACGGCGCCCCGGTCGCGGTCCGCTGCCGCCTCGACGACGTGGACTGCACCTTGCTGGCCCAGCGGTCCCGGGGCGGGCGGGTCGCGTTCGCCGCGTACCCGACCGAGGTGGAGAGTGCGGGGGCCTGGTGGACGGAGTCGGGCGCCCCGCTGCCGCCGGACGCCCGTCTCGCCCTGACCGAGGACGGCGCCGGCCGGGTGGTCGCCGCCGCGTATGTACCGGGCGCTCCGGCCCGCCTGCTCCTCACCCGCCGCAAGGATGAACCCGGGCTCGCGCTGGAGGCGTGGCAGGAGGCGTACGCCGGCTGACGGCGGCACTCCCGCTGGGCGAGCGCAGCAAATCGAGAACGGCGATGGCCGCCCCCGCACCGAATGCGGGAACGGCCACCGTCAGATCGAGCGGGACTACGCGGGGACGCTGGCGATCCCGGCCTCCAGGAACGGCTTGCCGTTCACGCGCTGGGAGACGCCCTCGCGGTCCAGGTACGGCGTGATGCCGCCCAGGTGGAAGGGCCAGCCGGCGCCCGTGATCAGGCACAGGTCGATGTCCTGGGCCTCGGCGACGACGCCCTCGTCGAGCATGAGCCCGATCTCCTGGGCGACGGCGTCGAGCACGCGGTCGCGGACCTGCTCCTCGGTGAGGACGACGTCGCCCTGCTTGAGGAGGGCTGCGACCTCGGGGTCCAGCTCCGGCTTCCCGGAGTCGTAGACGTAGAAGCCGCGCTTGCCGGCCTTGACGACGGCCGCCAGGTTCGGGGACACCGTGAAGCGCTCCGGGAAGGCGCGGTTCAGGGTCTCCGAGACGTGCAGGCCGATGGCCGGGCCGACCAGTTCGAGGAGGACCAGCGGGGACATCGGCAGGCCGAGCGGCTCCACCGCCTTCTCCGCGACCTCGACCGGCGTGCCCTCGTCGATGACGTTCTGGATCTCGCCCATGAAGCGGGTCAGGATGCGGTTCACGACGAACGCCGGGGCGTCCTTCACGAGCACCGCGGTCTTCTTCAGCTTCTTGGCGACGCCGAACGCCGTGGCGAGCGCCGCGTCGTCGGTCTGCTCGCCGCGCACGATCTCCAGGAGCGGGAGGATCGCGACCGGGTTGAAGAAGTGGAAGCCGACGACCCGCTCGGGGTGCTTGAGCTTCGACGCCATCTCGGAGACCGAGAGGGACGAGGTGTTCGTCGCCAGGATCGCGTGCGCCGGGGCGACGGCCTCGACCTCGGCGAACACCTGCTGCTTGACGCCGATCTCCTCGAAGACGGCCTCGATGATGAAGTCGGCGTCGGAGAAGCCCTCGGCCTTGTCCAGCACACCGGAGACCAGGCCCTTGAGGCGGTTCGCCTTGTCCTGGTTGACGCGGCCCTTGCCGAGCAGCTTGTCGATCTCGGCGTGGACGTAGCCCACACCCTTGTCGACGCGCTCCTGGTCGATGTCGGTCAGCACGACCGGCACCTCGAGGCGGCGCAGGAAGAGCAGGGCGAGCTGCGAGGCCATCAGGCCCGCGCCCACGACGCCGACCTTGGTGACCGGGCGGGCCAGGCTCTTGTCCGGGGCGCCGGCGGGCCGCTTGCCACGCTTCTGCACCAGGTTGAACGAGTAGATGCCGGCGCGCAGTTCGCCGCCCATGATGAGGTCCGCGAGGGCCTTGTCCTCGGCGTCGAACCCGGCCTGGAGGTCCCCGCTCTTCGCGGCGGCGATGATCTCCAGTGCGCGGTACGCGGCCGGGGCCGCGCCGTGCACCTTGGAGTCGGCGATGAACCTGCCGCGCGCGACGGCCTGGTCCCAGGCCTCACCGCGGTCGATGTCCGGGCGCTCGACCTTGACGTCGCCCTTCAGCACCTGAGCGGTCCAGATCAGCGACTGCTCCAGGAAGTCGGCGCCCTCGAAGATCGCGTCGGCGATCCCGAGCTCGTGCACCTTCTTGCCGTTGAGCTGCTTGTTCTGGTTCAGGCTGTTCTCGATGATCACCGAGACGGCCTTGTCGGCACCGATCAGGTTCGGCAGCAGCGCGCAGCCGCCCCAGCCGGGGACGAGACCGAGGAAGACCTCGGGCAGCGAGAACGCGGGGAGCGCCTTGGAGACGGTGCGGTACGAGCAGTGCAGACCGACCTCGACGCCACCGCCCATCGCGGCACCGTTGTAGTACGCGAACGTCGGCACGGCCAGGCCCGAGAGGCGCTTGAAGACCTCGTGGCCGCCCTTGCCGATGGCGAGCGCGTCGTCGTGGTTCTTCAGCAGCTCGACGCCCTTGAGGTCGGCGCCGACGGCGAAGATGAACGGCTTGCCGGTGATACCGACACCGACGATGTCGCCGTCGGCCGCCTCCTTCTCGACCTGGTCGATGGCGACGTTCAGGTTCGCCAGCGAACCCGGGCCGAAGGTGGTCGGCTTGGTGTGGTCGAAGCCGTTGTCCAGCGTGATCAGCGCGAACCGACCGGCGCCGTACGGCAGTTCCAGGTGACGTACGTGCGCGGACGTCACGACCTCACCGGGGAACAGCTCGGCGGCACCCTTGAGGAGCTCTGCGGTGGTGGTGCTCACTTGTCCCCCTCGAAGTTCGGGTTCTCCCAGATGACCGTCGCGCCCATGCCGAAGCCGACGCACATGGTCGTGATGCCGTAGCGGACCTCGGGCTGCTCCTCGAACTGCCGGGCCAGCTGGGTCATCAGACGCACGCCGGACGAGGCCAGCGGGTGGCCGAAGGCGATGGCGCCGCCGTACTGGTTCACGCGCGGGTCGTCGTCGGCGATGCCGTAGTGGTCGAGCAGGGCGAGCACCTGGACGGCGAACGCCTCGTTGATCTCGAACAGGCCGATGTCGTCGATGGTCAGGCCCGCCTTGGCGAGGGCCTTCTCCGTCGCCGGGATCGGGCCGTAGCCCATGACCTCCGGCTCCACGCCGACGAAGGCGTAGCTGACGAGGCGCATCTTGACCGGGAGATTGTTCTCCCGGGCGAAGTCCTCGGAGGCGAGCAGCGACGCGGTGGCGCCGTCGTTCAGGCCCGCGGCGTTGCCGGCGGTGACGCGGCCGTGCGTACGGAACGGCGTCTTCAGACCGGCGAGGTTCTCCAGGGTGGTGCCCGGGCGCATCGGCTCGTCGGACGTCACGAGACCCCAACCGGTCTCGCCCACCTCGGCGTTGGTGTTGCGCACCGAGATCGGCACCAGGTCCTGCTGGATCTTGCCGTTCGCGTACGCCTTCGCCGCCTTCTCCTGCGAGCGCACGGCGTACTCGTCGGCGCGCTGCTTGGTGATGTGCGGGTAGCGGTCGTGCAGGTTCTCCGCGGTCATGCCCATGAACAGGGCCGACTCGTCGACGAGCTTCTCGCTGACGAAGCGCGGGTTCGGGTCGACGCCCTCGCCCATGGGGTGGCGGCCCATGTGCTCGACGCCACCGGCGATGACGGCGTCGTACGCGCCGAACGCGATGGAGCCGGCCGTCGTGGTGACCGCAGTGAGCGCACCGGCGCACATACGGTCGATGGAGTAGCCCGGGACCGACTGCGGCAGTCCGGCGAGGATGCCGGCCGTGCGGCCCAGGGTCAGGCCCTGGTCGCCGATCTGCGTGGTCGCGGCGATGGCGACCTCGTCGATCTTGGCCGGGTCCAGGTTCGGGTTGCGGCGCAGCAGCTCCCGGATGGACTTCACGACGAGGTCGTCGGCGCGGGTCTCGTGGTAGATGCCCTTCGGGCCCGCCTTGCCGAACGGGGTGCGGACGCCGTCGACGAAGACGACGTCCCTGACGGTACGAGGCACGATGGCTCTCCTCCAAGATGCGGGACGGCACTGCCGCGGCGCGCGACTGAGCGCGCGCTCACCCCTTCATGCTACTTGCGGGTAACCATGCTGCCCAGCCCCCTCGGCCGGAGCGGCGAACGTCACATTCGGGGGCGGTCCGTCGGCCGCGGCTTTCGTCGTGGCCGGTCGCGCAGTTCCCCGCGCCCCTGAAGCGAGCGAAGCTCGCCCTTCAGGGGCGCGGGGAACTGCGCGAGAAGCGGCCACCGGCCGTCAGCCGGCCGACAACGCCGTCACCAGAACCGGCGTGACCTGCTCGATCTGCCAGCGCCGCGCCCCGTGGGCGGCCAGGGCCGCCGAGACGGAGTCGGCGTCCACCGAGGACGGCGGCTCCCAGCAGACCCGCCGCACGGTGTCCGGCGTGATCAGGTTCTCCTGCGGCATGTTCAGCGTCTCGGCGAGCGCCGTCACCCCGGCCCGCGCCGCGGACAGCCGAGCCGCGGCGGCCGGGTCCTTGTCGGCCCAGGCGCGCGGCGGAGGCGGCCCGGCGACCGGCTGCCCGGGCTGGGGGAGCTCCGACTCGGGCAGCTCCCTGGCCCGGTCGACGGCGGCCTGCCACTGCTCCAGCTGACGCCGGCCCATCCGGTGCCCGAACCCGGGCAGCCCCGACATGGCCTGCACATTCACCGGCAGCGCGAGCGCGGCCTCGACGATCGCCCCGTCACCCAGCACCTTGCCCGGCGAGACGTCGCGCCGCTGGGCGACCTTGTCCCGCGCGGTCCACAGCTCCCGTACGACGGCCATCTGACGACGGCGCCGCACCTTGTGCATGCCGGAGGTCCGCCGCCACGGGTCCTTGCGCGGCGGCGCGGGCGGCGCCGACGCGATCGCGTCGAACTCCTCGTGGGCCCATTCGAGCTTGCCCTGCCGGTCGAGCTCCTTCTCCAGGGCGTCCCGCAGATCGACGAGGAGCTCCACGTCCAGCGCGGCGTAGCGCAGCCAGGGCTCGGGCAGCGGCCGGGTCGACCAGTCGACCGCGGAGTGCCCCTTCTCCAGCGTGTAGCCGAGCACGTTCTCGACCATGGCGCCCAGGCCCACGCGCGGGAACCCGGCGAGCCGTCCGGCCAGCTCGGTGTCGAAGAGCCGCGAGGGGCGCATGCCTATTTCGCGCAGGCACGGCAGATCCTGGGTGGCGGCGTGCAGATCCCACTCGGCGTCGGCCAGCGCGTCGCCGAGGGCGGAGAGGTCGGGGCAGCCCACGGGGTCGATGAGCGCGGTGCCCGCACCCTCGCGGCGCAGCTGCACCAGATATGCACGCTGCCCGTAGCGGTACCCGGACGCGCGCTCGGCGTCGACGGCCACCGGGCCGGTGCCCGCGGCGAAGGCCGCGACGACATCGGCCAGCGCGGACGCGTCGGCGATCACCGGAGGAATGCCCTCACGGGGTTCGAGCAGGGGGACCGGTGCCCCGTCAGCAGTGACGTCGGTGTCCGGAGCCGGGGGCGTCTGCGGCTGCCGCCGCGGGGCTCCGGTGGTGCGCAGTGAGCTGTCTGCTGCGGTTTCTTGGGCGTCGGTCACCTGTCAAGGGTATCTGTGAACGGACGGCGCCCGTCGACGGAACGTTCCGTCGACGGGCGCCCAAGGTGCGTAAACCGGAAAGATCCGGCCAGCGGGGGAGAGGGGAGGGTCAGTGAATGATTCCGGTGCGGAGGGCGACCGCCACCATCCCGGCACGGTCACCCGTGCCGAGCTTGCGGGCGATCCGGGCGAGGTGGCTCTTGACGGTCAGGGCGGACAGGCCCATCGAGACTCCGATGGCCTTGTTCGACTGACCCTCGGCGACGAGCCGGAGCACCTCGACCTCACGGCCGGAGAGCTCGCGGTAGCCACCCGGGTGGCTCGGGGCACCCGGGGGACGGCGGTGCCCCATCCGGGCGGCCGCGGAGCCGATCGGAGCGGCGCCGGGACGGTTCGGAAGGCCGACGTTGGTACGGGTACCGGTGACGACATAGCCCTTCACGCCGCCCGCCAGGGCATTGCGTACGGCGCCGATGTCGTCGGCGGCGGAGAGGGCGAGGCCGTTGGGCCAGCCCGCGGCTCGGGTTTCGGAGAGAAGCGTCAGTCCGGATCCGTCGGGGAGGTGGACGTCGGCGACGCAGATGTCACGGGGGTTGCCGATGCGGGGACGAGCCTCAGCGACGGACGAGGCCTCGATCACATCGCGTACTCCGAGCGCCCACAGATGGCGGGTGACGGTGGAGCGTACGCGCGGATCGGCCACGACGACCATCGCGGTCGGCTTGTTCGGGCGGTAGGCGACCAGGCTTGAGGGCTGCTCGAGAAGAACGGACACCAGGCCTCCTGGGGTGCGGGACGGAGCCGGCTGGGGGAAGAAGCCGGGACGAACCGTGCTTTCAAGGTCACTGAGGTCTTCGGCAGCAAACCCGCCCGCCTTTAGGGAAAGATCACGATTTGGTGAGTAACAATTCACCCAATTCGGACAAGCGCTCGATCATCCGAAGATCGAACCGAATCGATTCGCCCGGACAGCGGACATGCGAGAGGGGCGGTACGGCCTATGCGGCCGAAAACCGCCCCTCGGAATCAGTTGGCCTGGGGGCCCCTGCGCTGCGGCAGCGTCACGACCGCGCCGCCCTCCCCGCCCTGCGGAGCGGCCGGCGCGGGCGGCAGCCCGGCGAGCTGGCACAGCAGCTCGCACCACGCGGCCAGATGCGCCGCCGTGTCCGGCACCCCGCCGCGGCCCTCGCGCGGCGTCCAGGACGCACGGATCTCGATCTGCGAGGCGGCGGGCCGGTCGCCGATCCCGCCGAAATAGTGCGAGCTGGCCCGGGTGACCGTGCCCGACGGCTCCCCGTACGAGAGACCCCTCGCCCGGAGCGCGCCGGTCAGCCACGACCAGCACACGTCCGGCAGCAGCGGATCGGCCGCCATCTCCGGCTCCAGCTCCGCGCGGACCAGGGTCACCAGGCGGAACGTGCCGTGCCACGCCTCGTGCCCTCCGGGATCGTGCAGCAGCACCAGACGGCCGTCGGCCAGCGCCTCCGCGTCGTCCGAGTCGGGACCCGGCTCGATGACGGCGGCCTCCAGCGCGTACGCGAAGGGAGCCAGGCGCTGGGGCGGGCGCGTGGGGTCGATCTCGATCTCCGGGCGCAGCCGTGCGACGCGCAGGGCGTCGACCGCCGTGCGGAAGGCAGGAGGGGCAGCGGGCGCCGTGTCGTCCTTCTTCTGTGCAGCGTTCATGTCCCGAGCGTTCTGCCCGTCCCTCACTGATTCACTCATCCTGTCGGCATCGTCTGCGCCGTCTGCGGTGTTCGCAGGCCGCGGCCATGCGGGGAAGGTTAAGGGGAACGGACGCCCCGCGCGGGTAAGGACACCCGGCGCCGACGCCGTTCCCGGAGTGACGCGCGAGCGTGCGAAACTCATCCGTGTGAGTGCCAACACCGAGGCCACGGGCCAGCAGCCGTCAGCGACCACCGACGCAGTCAAGGATTCAGCTTTTCTGAAGGCATGCAGGCGTGAGCCCGTGCCGCACACCCCGGTGTGGTTCATGCGCCAGGCGGGCCGTTCGCTGCCCGAGTACCTCAAGGTCCGTGAAGGCATCCCGATGCTGGAGTCGTGCACGCGGCCCGAGCTGGTCGCCGAGATCACGATGCAGCCGGTGCGCCGGCACAAGGTCGACGCGGCGATCTACTACAGCGACATCGTCGTCCCGCTCAAGGCCATCGGCATCGACCTCGACATCAAGCCCGGTGTCGGCCCGGTCATCGCCAACCCCATCCGCAGCCGCGCCGACCTGGCGCAGCTGCGCGACCTGACCCCGGACGACGTCGCCTACGTCACCGAGGCCATCGGCCTGCTCACCGCCGAGCTCGGCGGCACGCCGCTCATCGGCTTCGCGGGCGCGCCGTTCACCCTCGCCAGCTACCTCGTGGAGGGCGGCCCGTCCCGCAACCACGAGATCACCAAGGCCCTCATGTACGGCGAGCCGGAGCTGTGGGCCGACCTGCTCGACCGGCTCGCCGAGATCACCTCCGCGTTCCTGAAGGTGCAGATCGAGGCCGGCGCCAGCGCCGTCCAGCTCTTCGACTCGTGGGTCGGCGCGCTGTCGCCCGCCGACTACCGCCGCAGCGTCATGCCCGCCTCCGCGAAGGTGTTCGAGGCGGTGGCGCAGTACGGCGTGCCGCGCATCCACTTCGGCGTCGGCACCGGTGAGCTGCTCGGCCTGATGGGCGAGGCCGGCGCGGACGTCGTCGGCGTCGACTGGCGCGTCCCGCTCGACGAGGCCGCGCGCCGCGTCGGCCCCGGCAAGGCGCTTCAGGGCAACTTCGACCCGGCGATCCTCTTCTCCACCCCCGAGGCGGTCGAGGAGAAGGCGCGCGAGGTCCTGGACGCCGCGGCGGGCCTGGAGGGCCACGTGTTCAACCTCGGCCACGGCGTCCTGCCGACCACCGACCCGGAGGCGCTGACCCGCCTCGTGGACTACGTCCACACGCAGACCGCCCGCTAGGCCTGTCTCCCAGATCCCTCCTGCCCCGCGACGCCTGGCACGCGCTCTCGCCGCACCGGGCACAAGGCCGAGTACGCCCAGTACGAGGCCGTGCACCCGGCACTCCCCCAGCCTTCGGCCGGGGGGACCCCCTGAGAGCACGCACCAGCCGCCGCAGGGCCCGCCCTCCGGGCGGACGGAGGGATCTGAGAGACAGGCCCTAGCCCGCCAGAACACGGCAGGCACACCGGTCGCGGCGGTACCCGCCCTAACTCTGGGCGCGTACCGCCGCGACCGTCTTGCGGGCCGCCACCAGGACCGGGTCCCACACCGGGGAGAACGGCGGCGCGTAGCCCAGGTCGAGCGCCGTCATCTGTTCCACCGTCATTCCGGCGGTCAGGGCCACCGCCGCCACGTCGACGCGCTTCGCGGCGCCCTCCCGGCCCACGATCTGCACCCCGAGCAGCCGCCCGGTGCGCCGCTCGGCCAGCATCTTGACCGTCATCGGGGCGGCCCCGGGGTAGTAGCCCGCCCGGCTCGTCGACTCGATGGTGGCCGTCACGTACTGGAGCCCGGCCCGCAGGGCGTCCTTCTCGCGCAGTCCGGTCCTGGCGATCTCCAGCTCGCAGACCTTGCTGACGGCCGTACCGACGACACCCGGGAACGTGGCGTACCCGCCGCCCACGTTCGACCCGATGACCTGCCCGTGCTTGTTCGCGTGCGTGCCGAGCGCGATGTGCCGCTCGCGCCGCGACACCAGGTCGAGCACCTCGACGCAGTCGCCGCCCGCCCAGACGACGCCGCCCGCCTCGGGCCCGCGCACCCGCATCGCCAAGTCCGTGAGCAGGCCCCCGTGTTCACCGAGCGGCAGTCCGGCGGCCCGCGCCAGTGTCGTCTCCGGACGCACTCCGATGCCCAGGACCACGACGTCGGCGGGGAACTCGGCGTCCCGCGTGACCACGGCGCGCACCCGCCCGTCGTCCCCGGTGCGGATCTCGGTCACCTCGGCGTCGTCGACCATGGTGATGCCCATGCCGGTCATCGCCTTGTGCACCAGCCGGCCCATGTCCGGGTCGAGCGTGGACATCGGCTCGGCGCCCCTGTTGACCACGGTCACCTCGTAGCCCCGGTTGAGCAGCGCCTCGGCCATCTCGACCCCGATGTACCCGGCGCCGACGACCACGGCCCGCCGCCCCGGCGTCTCCCGGAGGGAGTCGAGCAGCGCCTGCCCGTCGTCGAGCGTCTGCACCCCGTGCACCCCGGCCGCGTCGATGCCGGGCAGCTCGGGACGGACCGGCCGGGCGCCCGTCGCGATCACGAGCTTGTCGTACGGGGTCCAGGACTCGGCCCCACTGTCGAGGTCGCGGGAGCGCACCCGCCGCTCCCGGAGATCCAGCTCGACCACCTCGGTCCGCGTCCGCAGACCGATGCCGCGGGCCCGGTGCTCCTCGGGCGACCGGGCGATCAACTCGTCGCGCTCACCGACCTGTCCGCCCACCCAGTACGGGATCCCGCACGCCGAGTACGACGTGAAGTGCCCCCGCTCGAACGCCACGATCTCCAGCTCGTCCGGGCCCCGCAGACGGCGTGCCTGCGACGCTGCGGACATGCCCGCCGCGTCGCCGCCGATCACCACAAGTCGCTCAGCAGTCATGGGCCCACGCTACGTGGACCCGGCGCGTCAGTCCTGCTCACCCGCCCCGGACCGGGGGTGCTCCGGCAGCGGGCCGACCGCCGTGCGGACCGGCTCCGGCGCGGGCCGCCGCGGCAGCCGGGGCCGGATCACCCGCAGCCACAGCAGTGCCAGGAGCGCGAGGAGGGCGGCGAACGGCAGCACGGCCGCGAGCACGATCCCGACCCACGTCAGGAACGTCACGAAGGCGCCCCAGCCGCCCGACAGGGCGTCCAGGAACCCGGGCCCGTCGTCGTCCTTGCCGCCCGCCGCGGCCGGCGGCGCCTCGGACAGCTTCAGGGAGATCGTCGACATCGTCGTCCGGTCCTTCAGGGACGACTGCTGCGCGAGCAGCGCCTCCAGCGCGGACTCACGGCTGCTCAGCTCGCCCTCCAGGGCCACGACGTCGCTCAACGCCGTCGCCTTGTCCATGAGTTCACGCACCCGCGCCACGCTGGCCCGCTGCGACGCGACCCGGCTGTCCACGTCGACGACCTGGTCGGTGACGTCCTGGGCGCTCTGGTTCCGGGACAACAGGCGTCCGGTTCCGGCGAGTTGGCCGATCACCTTCTCGTACGACTCCTGCGGAACCCGCAGAGTGACCCGGGTGCGCTCGTGCCCGTGGCCGTCGCGGTCGGTCTCCTCGTCGCCGACATAGCCGCCCGCGTTCTCGGTCGCGACACGCGCCGCGTCGAGCGCGTCCGGCACGTCCTTGACGCGGACCGAGAGGGAGGCGGTGCGGATGATGTGGGTGCCGGTGAGCTTCGGCGGCTTCGTCGCCTTCGCGGAGCCGCCGTCCGCCGAGCCCTCGCTGCCGGAGCGGGCCGCCCCGCCGCCCGTGGCCTGCGAGTCCGCGGCGCTTCCCCCGCCCGCGGAGTCGGCCCGCACGCCGGACTTGGCGTTGTCCCCGTCGGCGGACGAGTCCGCGCCCGAACAGCCGGTCAGGGCCAGAGCCGCGGCGAGCAGCAGCGGAGCGAGGATGCGCGGCGCTCGCCGCAGCGTGGTCGTGCCGGATGCCTGCATGAACGTACCCCCTGAGAAACGCCGGTCGTCGGACGCTTCCTTTGACGCGCGAGTGCGCCATTCGGTGATTGCCGGGCGGCGGCGAACCGGTAACGGTCGGGACTCGGCGGAGACGGCCGTCCGTTCTGAGAGAGTGGGAGACATGCGCGAAGCGGACACACGTACGGAAACAGAGACCGTCAGGGACGTCCTGGTGATCGGCGGTGGCATCACGGGCCTGGCGGCCGCCCACCGATTGCTCGACCGGGACCCCGGTGTCCGGGTCACCGTCCTGGAGAGCTCCGACCGGCTCGGCGGCAAACTGCGCGCGGGCGAGATCGCCGGCGCGCGCGTCGACCTCGGCGCCGAGTCGATGCTGGCCCGCCGCCCCGAGGCCGTGGGCCTCGCGAAGGAGGCCGGCCTCGGTGACCGCCTCCAGCCGCCGTCGACCGCCACCGCCTCGATCTGGACCCGGGACGCGCTGCGCCCCATGCCCAAGGGTCATGTCATGGGCGTCCCCGGCACCGCCGACGCGCTCGCCGGTGTCCTCTCCGACGAGGGCCTCGCCCGTATCGCGCAGGACGCGGACCTCCCGCCCACCCCGATCGGCGACGACATCGCGGTCGGCGAGTACGTCGCGGCGCGGCTCGGCCGCGAGGTCGTCGACCGCCTCGTCGAACCGCTCCTCGGCGGCGTGTACGCGGGCGACGCCTACCGCATCTCGCTGCGCAGCGCGGTCCCGCAGCTCTTCGACGAGGCCCGCCGGCACACGTCCCTGACGGCGGCCGTCCGCGCCATCCAGGCCCGCACCCCCCAGCCCGCGGATCGGCCCGCCCCGGTCTTCATGGGCATCGAGGGCGGCGTCGGCACCCTCCCGGAGGCGGTGGCGAAGTCGGTCCGCGCAAAGGGCGGCGAGATCATTCTCGGCGAACGCGCGGTGCAGCTGGGGGCGCGGGGAACCGCGCGCCCGGCCACCCCCGACGAGCACGCGACGGCACCGCACCGGCCGCAATGGCGCCTGGTCACCGAGTCGGGCCGCACCTTCAGCGCCCCCCAAGTGATCATCGCCCTCCCGGCCCCCGCCGCGGCGAGCGTCCTGCGCACCGCCTCCCCGAACGCCGCCCAGGAACTCCGCGCGATCGAGTACGCGAGCATGGCCCTGATCACCCTGGCCTACCGCACGAGCGAGGCCGGCCTCCCGCCCGGCAGCGGCTTCCTCGTGCCCCCGGTCGACGGCCGCACCATCAAGGCCGCCACCTTCGCCTCCCACAAGTGGGGCTGGATCGCCGACGAGAACCCCGACCTGCGCATCGTGCGGACCTCGGTCGGCCGGTACGGCGACGAGAAGGACCTGGCCCGCGACGACGCCGAGCTCGTCGACATCGCCCGCCGCGACCTGCGCGAGGCCGTCGCCCTGACCGCCACTCCCGTCGACGCCCACGTCACGCGCTGGCAGGACGGCCTGCCCCAGTACCCGGTCGGCCACGCGGACCGCGTCACCCGCGTCCGCGAGCACATCGGACGGCTCCCCGGCGTCGCCGTGTGCGGCGCCGCGTACGACGGCGTCGGCATTCCGGCCTGCATCGCGAGCGCCTACGCGGCCGTGGACGAGCTGCGCGGGGACCCGGTGCCGGACGCGGACGGCGACGCGGGAGAATGAGGGACATGAGCGACGAGAACACCACCCCCGACGCGGCGGCAGCCCGTATCCCGAACAAGGGCAAGTTGGCGAAGGATCTCAACGAGACCATCCGCTACACGCTCTGGTCGGTCTTCAAGCTGAAGGACGTCCTCCCCGAGGACAGGGCCGGGTACGCCGACGAGGTCCAGGAGCTGTTCGACCAGCTCGCGGCGAAGGACATCACGGTCCGCGGCACGTACGACGTGTCCGGCCTGCGCGCCGACGCCGACCTCATGATCTGGTGGCACGCGGAGACGGCCGACGAGCTGCAGGAGGCGTACAACCTCTTCCGCCGCACGAAGCTGGGCCGCGCCCTGGAGCCGGTCTGGTCGAACATGGCGCTGCACCGCCCCGCCGAGTTCAACCGCTCGCACATCCCGGCGTTCCTCGCCGACGAGACGCCCCGCGACTACGTGAGCGTCTACCCCTTCGTGCGGTCCTACGACTGGTACCTGCTGCCCGACGACGAGCGCCGCAAGATGCTCGCCGACCACGGCAAGATGGCGCGCGGCTTCGCCGACGTGCGGGCCAACACCGTCGCCTCGTTCTCGCTCGGCGACTACGAGTGGATTCTCGCCTTCGAGGCCGACGAGCTGTACCGCATCGTCGACCTGATGCGTCACCTGCGCGCCTCCGAGGCCCGGCGGCACGTCCGTGAAGAGGTGCCGTTCTACACCGGGCGCCGCAAGTCGGTCGCCGACCTGGTGGCAGGGCTCGCGTAAGTCGTGCCGCCCGCTTGAGCGCGGGGCACGGGGCTCTGCCCCGGACCCCGCTCCTCAACCGCCGGAGGGGCTTCAGTTCAGCGGCGTCGGCTCCGCGTGGGCCGCACAGGACGCCCCGCGCCGCTCGGGCAGCCGCCCCTCCAGCACATACGCGTCGAAGTGCCCGTTCACACAGGCATTGGCGCCGCCGCCGATCCCGTGCGTCCCGGCGTTCTTCTCCGTCACCAGTACCGACCCGGCGATCCGCCGGTTCAGCTCCCGCGCGCCGGTGAACGGCGTCGCCGCGTCCCGTTCGGCGGCGAGGATCAGGGTCGGCGGCAGCTCACCGGGTGCCGTCGTCACGTCGACCGGCTGCTGCCGGGGCGTCGACCAGTACGCGCACGGCAGGTTCATCCACGCGTTGTCCCACGTCTCGAACGGTGCCTTCTTCGCGAGCGCCGTGTTGTCGCGGTCCCAGACGCGGAAGTCGGTGGGCCAGGGCGCGTCGTTGCACTCGACGGCCGTGTAGACGGCGGTCGCGTTCTCGTTCTCCAGCTCGGCACGCGTCCCCGACGGCGGTGTGGCCTGGCCGATCAGCGGCTTCGGGTCGCCCTTCAGATAGGCGGACAGGGCGGCGGCCCGCATCGGCCAGTAGTCGTCGTAGTACCCGGCCTGGAGGAACGCCGACTGCAACTGTCCCGGGCCGACCTTCCCGCCGGCCGGCTCGTGCGCGAGCTCCGCGCGCACCTTCTCGTACGAGCGCAGCACCGCCTCGGGCGTCGCGCCCAGGTGGTACGTGCTGTCGTGCTTGGCGACCCACGTCCGGAAGTCGCTCCAGCGGCGCTCGAACGCCGCCGACTGCTCCAGGTTGTTCCCGTACCAGACCTTGCGCGGGTCCGGGTCGACCGCCGAGTCGAAGACCATGCGGCGCACGTGCGAGGGGAACAGCCGCGCGTACACGGCGCCGATGTACGACCCGTAGGAGGCACCCATGTACGTGAGCTTCGGCTCGCCCAGCGCGGCCCGCAGCACCTCCAGGTCACGGGCGTTGTCGAGCGTCGTGTAGTGCTCGATCCCCGGGTTCTTCGCGCAGCCCGCCGCGTACGACCTGGCCTGCGCGACACGCTCCTTCTTGTACGAGGCCGAAGGGTGCGTCGGCGACTGGGTCGGCGCCTTCGCGAAGCGCTTCGGGTCCTGGCACGAGAGCGGAGCGGACCGCCCGACTCCGCGAGGCGCGTAACCGATCAGATCGTAGGCGGCGCCGATCCGCTTCCACTCCGGCATCACGCCGGCCAGCGGGAAGTACATGCCGTTGCCGCCGGGGCCGCCCGGGTTGAACACGAACGCGCCCTGCCGCTCGCTCTTCTTGCCGCGCGCGGCGACCCGGCTGACGGTCAGGTCGATCCGCCTGCCGGACGGGTGCGCGTAGTCGAGGGGGACGGAGACGGTGCCGCAGCGCACCGGGTCGTCCAGCTCCTCCACCTCCGGGCAGGCTTTCCAGGTGATGCCCGCGACGGCGGCCCGCGCGGCGGCGACCGCGACACCGGCCCGCTCCGGCGCGGCGGCGGGGCCGGGGAGCGGGACGGGGGAGACGGGGGACACGGGGGAGGCGGCCGGCGCGGACAGGACCAGCGACCCCGCGGCGGCGCAGAGGACGGACGTGGCTCGCAACGCGTGTCTCATACGCGGATACTTCGTGCGGTGGTTGGTGATGTAAAGCACCGGGTCGCCGGTGTCGGATCAATGACCCCGTTGCGTCGGCCCGGGCTCTTCGCTCACTCGGCGAGCGCGGCCCGCACCTGCGGATCGTCCACCGCGCGCAGCCCGCGCACGGCGACCGCGAACAGACTGCCCGCGGCCGCGGGACGCGCGGCGAGCAGCCGCTGCCCGACCGGCGAGGCCCAGCGCGTGTAGGGGTGGATCTCGATCCGGGCGATGGCCAGACAGCTCAGGGTGAGCAGCAGCGGAAGCGCGAACCAGAGCGCCACCGGGGTCTGCTGCGCCTCGGTGCCCTCGCCCGGGGTGAGCGTCGCGAGCGCGCCGAGCACGACCACCGCGACGGCCGCCGCGCGCACCTGCCGTACCGCGCCCGAGACGGCCGAGCGGGCCGCCTCCGGGACCGCGAGGCCCGCCGCGACGAGCCCGTCGGCCAGCGCCCGCACCGCGTCGCCCGCGACGGTGGCGGCCCGCAGCGGCGCCGTCCGCGACTGCCCGGCCGGCCCGATCGCGCCGAGCACGGAACGCTCCATGGCGTCCCCGCCCACCGGGTCGACGACCGTCGCCCAGCCGGTGTGCGCGAGCAGCAGCCGACGGCCGCGCGCCATCGACACCAGCGTCACGTCCACGACCCGCACCGGCCCGCCGGACAGGAACGCCGTCTCGTACAGGGACAGTTCGTGGTCCGACAGGACGTGCGCGCCGGCCCGCGCGGCGTCCTCGGCGCGCTCGCCCTCGGCGGCGCGCACGGCCGCGAGGCACAGCCGTCCGCAGGACACGGCGGCGGCCGCGCAGGCCAGGAGGAGATACAGGACCCAGAACATGTGGTGTTTCTATGACAGGTGTTCGAGTTTCCGCTACGGCATAGTCACTATGCGGACACTCATCGCCCGGCCGCCGGGCTGGACGCCGCGGGCGGCAGCGAGAACGTCGGCGACGGGGTGACGGGCGTCGCCGAGTCCGGGGACGCGGTCGGCCCGGGCGGGGCGGGGGAGCGGGTCCCGGGCGGCGGGGTCGCGGTGGCCGCGTTCCGCGCCAGCGCGTCGAAGTCGACCAGGCCCGTCGCCTCCAGGACCTTCATGTGGTCCAGGACCGTGGTGTTGGCGTCGTCCGCGAGGTCCCGTACGAGCGTGTTGCGGGTCGAGGCACGCACCTGGGCGACGAGGGCGAAGACCTGGCCGTGCGCGGCGCGCAGGATGTTGGCGAACTCGCGCTCGTAGTCCAGGCCCTTCGCCGCGGTCAGGGTCCGCAGCCAGCTCTGCTGCTGGGGATTGGGCTGGTTGGGCAGTTCCAGGTGGAGCTGCGCGGCGACCTCCCGCACCCGCGCGTCCAGGAACGTGTGGCCCTCGACCAGGTGCTCGCCCGCCGTCTCGATCGCCTTGGTCGGGGCCCGCTCCTCGGCCTGCTGCCCGGCGGGCATCTCCCACAGCCCGGCGAGCCGCACCTTCGTGATGAAGAGCCGGTCCGTCGCCGACAGCGGGCCGAACCGGGTCGGCACCGTCTGCGCGTCGAGGGTGTCCAGGCCGGTGGCCGACCGGTCCGCGTAGGACCAGAGGGGAAAGGCGAGCGCGGCCAGGGTGGCCAGCAGCCCGGTGATGATGAGCGCGGTCCCGTTCAGCCGGGGGACAAGACGGGTGCCGCGGGTCGGCGAGAGCGATCGCATGGTGCCTCCTGGTGCGGCACCGCACGCTAGTGCTCCCCGGCACCGGGTGCCGGGCATCCGCACGGACTACGTCAACCGCCGTACGGGACGCGGGGGTTGTGCGGGCCCGCGCGCCCCGCCCCGGTGTGTACCCGGCCCGCGGTCAGCCCCTGCGCAACGCGAACCGTGCGGCCCGCAGTGCCCGGGCCACCGGGCGGCCCGTCAGCGGCGCGGGGCCGGACCGGTCCAGCCACCAGGCCGTCAGCTCGCGGCGCGGGCCCGCCTCCGGGACCCGCTGCTCCAGGAGCAGGTCCTCGGCGAAGTCCAGTGCGTCGCGCCGGTAGCCGTCGGTCATCGGCCGGCGTGCCGCGTAGGCGAGAAACGCCGTCCGGTACGCCGACGCGCCCAGGATCACCGGCAGTTCGGGTGCCACCTTGGCGACGACGTCGGCCCGCTTGCTCGCGAGCGCGCGGCTCTGCACGGCGAGCCGGACCCGGTCGAAGCCCTCCGGCGCCGGGGTGCCCGCGACCAGCGCGGAGAGCAGGGCGGTCTGGGCGAGGGCGACCCGTCCCCGTACGGAGTCGTCGGCCCCGGCCACCTCCGCGCGGGCCGCGTCCCCCGGGGCGGCCGGTGCGGGGCCGCCGGCCGCGCGCACCGTGGCCCGGACGGTCTCCACCTCGCGCCCCAACTCGCCCGAGTCCTCGGGGAAGTTCTCGTCCCGCTCCAGCAGGACGCCCGGCGGGGTCACCCGGGACGCCAGGTCCGCCAGGATGTCGAGCACCGCCCGGGGCACCGGGTGGGCGTGGCTGTCGTGCCACACCCCGTCCCGCTCGAAGCCGCCCGCCACATGCACGTAGGCGATCGCCTCGACGGGCAGCTCGTCCAGCGCCTTGGCCGGGTCCTCGCCCCGGTTGACGTGGTTCGTGTGCAGGTTCGCCACGTCGATCAGCAGCCGGACGCCGGTGCGCTCCACCAGCTCGTACAGGAACTGCCCCTCGGACATCTCCTCGCCCGGCCAGCCGAACAGCGCCGCGATGTTCTCCACGGCGAGCGGCACCGGCAGCGCGTCCTGCGCGATTCGGATGTTCTCGCAGAGCACGTCGAGCGCGTCCCGGGTGCGCGGCACCGGCAGCAGGTGCCCGGCCTCCAGAAGCGGCGACGCGGTGCGCTCGCCGCCCGCCCGGACGAACGCGATGTGCTCGGTGACCAGCGGCGCCCCCAGCGCCTCGGCCCGCGCCGCGAGGTCGGCGAGCCGCCCCTCGTCGGGCCGCTCGGCGCCGCCGAGCCCCAGCGACACCCCGTGCGGCACGACGGTCACGCCCCGGTCGAGCAGCCGTCGCAGCGAGTCGGGCAGATGCCCGGGACAGACGTTCTCGGCGACCGCCTCGACCCAGTCGATGCCCGGCATCGCCTCGACCACGTCGGCGATCTCCGGCCGCCATCCGATCCCCGTACCCAGCCGCGGAAGCTGCCGCATGTCCGTCCCCCTCCTCCGCGCCGACTCTGTCCAGGTGTCATGGCCCCGGCGCGTCCGGCCGAACCCACGGCGGGAGACGTTCAGAGGAACATTTGAGGTTCCGGGGGAGGGGCGAGTGACCGCCGCCGGCGGCTGAGCCGGCATCGGCGGCGGCCCACGGGCACGGAAGCCTGCGCCTCCCCCTGCGTGGCTCGCGTGCTCACCGTCCCCGCCGGCCGGGGCAGGCGGGAGACCGCCCCGAAGGGGCCGGCAAGGACGAGGGGCCGGGGCCGAACGACGGCGTGAACGCCCCCGGCCGCTCGGGGAACGGCGGACGGAAGGACCCGGGGTCTCGGGGCGTGCGGCGGGCGGCCGACGGAACTCCCCGTCCGGCGCTGCTCGCTCTGCTCACCCGATGCTAGGCCCCCGCGAGACGGACCGCCAGGGTCCGATTCGGTCGCTTTCCGTGGTGCGGCCCGTGTGTTTCCCGTGCTTCACGCATGCCCGAGATCCGGCAGCCAGCCGCCGTCCCGGGGGCCCTCGGCGACCACGGTGCACGAGCCCGGGGCGATCTCCGTGAACCCGGCGTCGCGCACCACCGGCAGCCCGGCGCGGGTCAGCGCCGCCCAGCGGTCGCGGTCCTCGCACACCCGCACCGCCAGCGGGAAGCCCGCCTCGCGCCACTCCTTGCGCCGTGCGTCCGACAGCTCCCACCAGGCGAGCTGGGCGCCGTGCCCGGCCTGCGCCATGGCCTTGCCCGCGGTCATCTCCAGCTCCGGGTTGAGCCAGAGCGTCACCCCCGCCGCATCGGGGGCGGCCGGCGGCTCGGGGTCGTCGAGATCCGTGCCGGAGACCTGGAGCCGGGCCAGGTCCTTGGGCCAGCCGTCGAGCGGGACCGGCGGGAAGACCCGCACCTCGGTCCCGGCGGCACCGGTCACCGTGATGCCCTCGAGAGCCTCGGCGCGCCGCCACTCGGCGCCCCTGGCCCGTCGCACCACCTTGCGGATCCGGGCGTCCTGCCAGTCCCGCATCGCCCGCGCCCACTCCCCGTCGCCGAGCGAGCGCTCGTCCGAGAGGATCGTCAGCACCGCGCGGGCCGCCGTCTCCAGCGCGTCCGTGCGGACCGGCGGCGCGGCCCGCTCGATCCGGACGACGAGCGGCAGCACGAACTGCGGCGCCTCGTCCCGCGCGGTGGGCTCGGACCGGAAAGGGCTGTCGGTGGCGGTGTCGTCGCTGGTCACGCCCTCCAGTCTGCCAGCCTGCCGCACATACCTTCGCCGCGCCGCCGACCGACAGGCCCTAGCCGGAGCACGCGGTGCGCTGCGCCTCCTGCCACGTGCACACCGGGCACAGCGTGGCGCCCTTCGTCGACTCCGGGAACTCCGTGGGCTCCCGGCACAGCACGCACTCGGCGAAGGGCTCCTCGGGAGCGGTCGCAGGGGCGGGGACGCGGTCATCGGCCATGCCGGCCAGCGTACGGCGGCGCGTCACCGCTTCCGGGCCGCCGCCCCCACCAGCTCCGACACCCGCACGAACCGGTAGCCCTTCGCCCGCAGCGCCGGGACCACGTCCCGCACCACGCGCTCCGTCGTCGGCGCCGCGCTGCGCGTGCAGTGCATGACGACCACCGAACCCGGCCGCACCCCGTCGAGCACCTGCCGGGTCACCGCGCCCGCGTCCGTCGCGAACGCGTCGCCGCTCACCACGTCCCACTGGATCGCCGTGACCCCGGCCGGGGTGAGCGCCCGCAGCGCGCCCCGGTCGTAACAGCCGCCCGGGAAGCGGAAGTAGGGCACGACGTGCCGCACGCCGGCCTTGCGGAACGCGGTGAACGCCTTCTCCACGTCCGCCCGCATCCCCGCCGCCGGCACGGTCGGCAGGCCGTAGCAGTCGCCGGTGAAGGCGTAGTGGCTGTACGAGTGGTTCGCGACCTCGAAGAGCGGGTCGCCGCCGATGTCCCGCGCCTGAGCCGGGTACTCCTCGGCCCAGCGGCCGGTCATGAAGACGGTCGCCGGGACCTTCAGGCGGCGCAGCGTCGCGATGAGCCGCGGGTTGTCGAAGTGCTCGCCCGCGGCGGCCCGCGGTCCCTGGTCGGCGGTCATGTCGGCGTCGAAGGTGAGCGCGACGGTCCGACTCCGTGCGTCCTGGGCGCCCTTCACGGGTCTCTCGGCGCTCTTGAAGACCGGGGTGAGGCCCGACGGGCCCGGGGCGAGCCGGGGCGGCCCGGTCGGCGTCGCCGCGGCCGACGGGCTCGCGGCGGGCCGCCCGGCCTGCCCCGACGGTGCGTGTCCGGATTCGCCGGAGCAGGCGGCGGCCCCGAGCGCGAGGGCGCCGATGGCGCACGACAGAACGGTGCGGCGGAAGGAGCGATAGCTGATCACGCCGCGACGATAACTGGGTAAATCGGATTATTCGGTTACCGTTCGGTTCCGCTCACCCGGTCAGCGGGCCAGGACCGTCCGCCCGCCGCGCATCCGGCGCGCGGCTCTGATCAGCCGGGCCCGCTCACGCTCGGAGGTGCCGCCCCACACGCCGGTCGTCTGCTCCGTGGTCACGGCCCAGTCGAGGCATTCGGCGACGACCGGGCACCGGTGGCAGACCTCCTTCGCGGCCTCGGCGTCCTGCACGGCGGGCCCGGCCGTACCGACCGGGAAGAACAACTCGGGGTCCTCGTGCACGCACGCGGCCCGGTTCAACCACTCCATTTCCGTCTCCCTCAACGGCATCGGAGGAACTGCCGCGCGGGTGCCCGGAACCCCAGGAGTGGAAACCTGTCTCAGCCGTCGCCGCGCAAGGCCCTGGTGAGCCGCTCGAAGAAGGCGGCGTGAGCGGCGGCGCTGGCGGGCGTCTCCGGGTTCCACGGCAGCACGACGGCCCGCTCGGCCACGGCCGCCCAGTGGGCGTCACCGGCGTACTGGCCGGACGGCGCCGCGTTCGCGCGGGCGTCCAGCAGGACGACGTCCGGGGCGAGTTCGGCCGCGTCCGCCCAGGTGCCGGTGTGCCAGTTGGCCCCGGGGCCCTCGGGCGGCTCGACGGTGTGCACCCCGAGGCCCGTCAGGGCGCTCAGGTCGGGCCACTTGGCGGGCCGCGCCAGGTGGACGCTGTCCGGGCCGCCCGGCGACAGGGCCAGCACCCGGGCCGCCCCCCGCGCGGACGCCGTCAGTTCGGCGAGGCCGGACTCCGCCCGGGTGAGGGCGGCCAGCGCGTCCGGGCCCTCCGCGGTGCCGAGCGATCTGCCGAGCTCGGCGAATCGTTCACGCACCCCGGCGAGGGTCCGCCCCTGTCCCACGTCGATCACGACGACCGGGACGTGCTCCTCCAGATGCTTCGCCGTGTCGGGCTCGATCCCGTAGACCTGCCCGCCCCCGTAGGTGAGCGCGACCACCAGGTCCGGCCGCACCGCGAGCACGTCGTCCAGGCCGAGCCCGGCTCCGGCCCCCAGGTACGGCACCTCGTCGAGCGGCAGCGCGCCGGACTTGGCGCGGTCGGGGCTGTCCCCGTCGTGGTACGAACCGAAGATCCCCACGGGCCGGGTCCCGAGATCCCACAAACTCGCCCCGGCCTGTATGTAGGCCACGATCCGGGCCGGTGTGTCGAGCGAGGCGGCCAGATGCCCCCGGTCGTCCGTGAACTCCCATGACTGTGCGGAAGGTTGATTCATAAGGGCACCCTGCCCAAGGGGCACGGCGGACATGTCCGTCTCCGCGTCCCCCCGGCGCACGCGGCCCGGTCAGTCCATCGCGACGAGCCGCCGACGGCTCTCCGCCACGTCGAAGTCCGCCTTCGGGTACTGCGGGTCGAGCGCCTCCAGATGCTCCAGGAGCAGCGTGCTGACGGCCCAGTTCCGGTACCACTTGCGGTCCGCCGGGATCACGAACCAGGGCGCCGCCTCCGTCGAGCAGCGCTCCAGCGCGATCTCGTACGCCTCCTGGTAGGCGGGCCACAGCGTGCGGTCGTCGATGTCGCCGGTGCTGAACTTCCAGTGCTTGTCCGGGTTGTCGAGCCGTTCGAGGAGACGGCGCTTCTGCTGCTCGTAGGAGATGTGCAGGAAGCACTTGATCACGGTCACGCCGTCGTCGGCGAGGGTCTTCTCGAACCGGTTGATCTGCCCGTAGCGGCGCCCCAGCGAAGCGCGCGGCACCAGCTCCCGCACCCGGGCGACGAGCACGTCCTCGTACTGCGACCGGTCGAAGATGCCGATCTCGCCCGGCTCCGGCAGCGCCTTGACGACCCGCCACAGGAAGGGGTGGTTCAGCTCCTCCGGGGTGGGGGCCTTGAACGCCTTGATGCGGCAGCCCGACGGGTTGAACTGGCCGATGACGTGCTTGACCGTGCCGCCCTTCCCGCTGGTGTCCATGCCCTGGAGGACCAGCAGCACCCGGCGCCGGTCGCCGGCCGAGCCCGCGGCCCACAGCCGCTCCTGGAGCCCGGCCAGACGCGGGCCGAGCTCCGCGGCGGCCGCGACCCCCGCCGCCTTGTCCCGCGGGCCGCCCGGGGTGGCGGCCGCGTCGTACGCCGACAGATCGACCCGCTCGCCCCCGGGGACGCGCAGCAGCTCGCTCAGTGCGGGCGCGGCCTTCTTCTTGCCGTTCTTGCCGCCGTCGCCGCCCTGCTTGCTCTTGCCCTTCGCCACCGCGCGCCCCTTCCGGTCAGGTCCTACGATCCTGCGTCGGTCCCGGCGCCCGCGCTACTTGTGCCAGGGGCCGGTCACCGCGAACGTCGTCCCGGGCGTGTACACGTTCACGTACATCGACTTCCCGTCGGGAGCGAAGGTGACCCCGGCGAACTCGCCCCAGGCCGGTTCCTGCGCGGTCCCGATGTTCTGCCGCCCGCGCGCCATCGCGTACACCTCGCCCCTGCGGGTCACCCCGAAGACGTGCTGCGCGCCCTCGCCGTCCTCGCACACCATCAGCCCGCCGCTCGGCGCGAGACAGATGTTGTCCGGCTCCTCGCCCGGCAGCTGTACGTCGGTGTCCGGTCCGAAGACGACGACCAGGGTCAGGCGGCGGGCCGACGGGTCGTAACGCCAGATCTGGCCGAAGTGGTCGGCGGCCGAGCCCTCGCGGCTGCGCGCGTAGGACGAGACGAAGTAGACGCAGCTGCCGCCCCAGTAGCAGCCCTCCAGCTTCTGGGCGTGGGTGATGCCCTTCGGGCCGAAGTCCTGGTTGCGGATCGCGGTGGTGGCCGCCAGCGGGTCGGGTACGTCGACCCACTCGATGCCGCCGAAGGTGGCTCCCGTCTCCTGGACCGCCGACAGGTCGGGCACGCCCGGCACCCGCATCGCCTGGAGCGTGCCGCCCGCGCGCAGGGAGCCGAGGCCGCCGCGTGGCTTGTCGGGCAGGAAGCGGTAGAAGAGGCCGAACGGTTTGTCGAAGGCGTCCTCCGTCTCGTAGACGACACCGCGCCGCGGGTCGACGGCGATCGCCTCGTGCTGGAAGCGGCCCATCGCGGTCAGCGGGACGGCGCCCGAGCGCCGCGGGTCGACGGGGTCGACCTCGAAGATGAAGCCGTGGTCCTTCGTGTAGCCGTTGGTGCCGGCTCTGTCCTCGGTCTCCTCGCAGGTCAGCCAGGTGCCCCACGGGGTGGGCCCGCCCGCGCAGTTGACCGCGGTGCCCGCGATGGCGACCCGCTCGTCGAGGACGCCGTTGTGCCGGTCGAGCGTGAGCGCCGTACAGCCGCCCTTGCCCATCGGGTCGTAGGTGATGCCCTCGACGACGGGGACCGGGACCCGGCCGGTGACCCTGTTCTCGTGGTTGCGCACGAGACGCACCCGGCCCTTCTCTCCCGCGAAGGCGGCCATGCCGTCGTGGTTGCTGGGCACCGCCCCCTCACCCGAGCGCAGTGCGTCGCCCTCGCGGGAGAGCACCTTGTAGCGGAAGCCCGCGGGGAGGTCGAGCAGGCCGGCCGGGTCCTCGACCAGGGGGCCGTATCCGGCGCGCCCCTGGGCCGCGGCCGAGCCGGTGAACAGCTCGGACAGCTCCCCGGCGAAGGCGATCCCCACCCCCAACGCGCCGGTGCGGGCGAGGATCTGACGTCGTGTCGCGGACTGTCGTGCATCAGTGGTGCGCGAGTCGCCGGTGCGCGTCTGCGTGGTGCGTGACATGGGTGCAACCTCCTGTTGGCGGACAGGAACTGTGACCCGGCTGTGTCTACCACGTGGACGCGCGCACCGGCAGACGGCCGGGGCGCGGCTTCTCAGGCCGCTACGAGGCCCTTGGCGTCCCGGGCCAGCGCGGTGAGCCGGGATATGGCGCGGAAGTACTTCTTGCGGTACCCGCCGTTCAGCATCTCCTCGCTGAACAGCTTGTCGAACGGCTCGCCCGCCGCGAGCACCGGGATCTCCCGGTCGTAGAGCCGGTCGGCCAGGACGACCAGGCGCAGCGCCGTGGACTGGTCGGGCACGGCGGACACGCCGGTGAGGCAGACCGCCGTCAGGTCGTCCGTCAGCGCGCCGTAGCGGCTGGGGTGCACGCGCGCGAGGTGTTCGAGCAGGTGCGGGAAGTCGTCGAGCGAGGCGCCCTCGGTGGCGTACGCGGCCTCGGTGACCTGCTCGTCGGAGAAGGGCGGCGGCGCCTCGGGCAGGCCCCGGTGGCGGTAGTCCTCGCCGTCGATGCGCAGCGGACGGAAGTGCGCGGACAGGCCCTGGATCTCGCGCAGGAAGTCCACGGCCGCGAACCGGCCCTCGCCGAGCTTGCCGGGCAGCGTGTTCGAGGTGGCGGCGAGCGCGACGCCCGACTCCACGAGGCGGGCGAGGAGCGAGGAGACGAGCACGGTGTCGCCGGGGTCGTCGAGCTCGAACTCGTCGATGCACAGCAGGCGGTGTCCGCCGAGCGTCTTCACCGTCTGCTGGAAGCCGAGGGCGCCGACCAGGTTCGTCAGTTCGACGAAGGTGCCGAACGCCTTGAGCGCGGGCTCGGCCGGGGTCGCGTGCCAGAGGGAGGCGAGGAGGTGGGTCTTGCCGACGCCGTAGCCGCCGTCGAGGTAGACGCCGCGCGGGCCGGTCGGGGCGGCCGGCTTCTTGGCGAACCACTTCCGCTTGCCGGAGCCGGAGGAGTGCGCGCCGCCGAGCCCGGCCGCGAAGGAGCCGAGGACCTCGACGGCCTGGGTCTGGCTCGGCTGGTTCGGGTCCGGGATGTAGGTGTCGAAGCGGGCCGACGCGAAGCGGGGCGGCGGCACCATCTCCGCGACCAGGCGCTCCGCGGGGACGTGCGGCTCGCGGGCGCACAGGGACTGCGGGGTGGCGGGGGCGGCGGGCCCGTGGCCGGAAGCCCCGTGGGCGGAGGACGACTGGGTGGAGGATGACACAGCTCATCAGCTTAATGGCCGTGCCACACTGCACGTCATGCGACGCCTGTTCCCTGTGACGTACGAAACAGCAGATCACCTGGGCCGGGAGGGGACCGGGGAGGCCCCGGCCGCCGCGGAGCCCCGCGACGGCGCGTGGAGCCTCGACGCGCTCGCCGACGCCTACGCCTATCCGCCGCAGGCCGCCGAGGCGCCCTGGCTGCGCGCCAACATGGTCTCCACGCTCGACGGCGCCGCCCAGCACGACGGCCGCTCCCAGCCCATCTCGAACGACACCGACATGCGGATCTTCGGCACCCTGCGCGGCCTCGCCGACGTGGTGGTGGTCGGCGCGCAGACCGTCCGCCAGGAGGGATACCGTCCGGCCCGCGCGCGTGAGGCGTTCGCCGCCCGCCGCGCCGCGGCAGGCCAGGGCGCCGCCCCGTCGATCGCGGTGATCAGCGCGAGCCTGGACCTGGACTTCACCCTGCCGCTGTTCACCGAGCCCCTGGTCCCCACCTATGTGATCACCGGCTCGGGCGCCCCGGCCGACCGGATCGGGGCCGCGCGCGGGTCCGGCGCCGAGGTGCTGCTCGCCGGGGAGGGCGCCGCGGTCGAAGCGGACCGCGCGGTCGCGGCCCTCGCCGAGCGCGGGCACCGGCGGCTGCTCACCGAGGGCGGGCCGCGGATGCTCGGTCAATTCGTCGCGGGCGGGGTACTCGACGAGCTGTGCCTGACGGTGTCGCCGATGCTCACCGCCGGCGATGCCCAGCGCATCGCCGGCGGCTCGGTGCTGCGCGTGCCGGAACGTTTCGAGCTGGTCTCTCTGCTGGAGGAGGACGGTTTTCTGTTCACCCGATACGGTCGGAGGCGACACTGAACGGAATGATCTGTTCCGTTTAGTCTTCGCTGGGCACACTAAAACTCGCAGACCCCGTGCGGCCACGGGGCAGGATGGTTTCCGCAGTTCCGCAGGGTCCCGTCGAAGGACGGCCCACGGTAGGAGAAGAAGGGCGCCCGTCGTGTTCACGAGCGTATTGATGATCGAGAAGGCCCTGACGTCTGCCGACGTGGAGTTTGTCACCACCTTGCACGGTGACGAGGATGTCACCTTCCATGTACTGCTCCAGCCCCGTGGCGACCAGGCCGACCGGCTGCTGCGCGCCATCGACGACGTGGCGATGGGCGAGCTGGACGAAGCGGCCCGCGAGGGCGAGGTCCCCGAGGGCGACGAGGCCAAGCGGCCCGCAGAGCAGGCCCTCCAGGTCTCCCTGGCCGCCCTGCACCAGGCGGGCAGCGCCGCGCAGGGCCGGCTCATCGAGGACCACCCGCTGAACGCGCTCAAGGCGCTGGTCGACGAGGTCAAGGCGGACGAGGTCATCGTGCTGACCGACCCGCACTACGTCGAGGAGTTCTTCCACCGCGACTGGGCCTCGCAGGCCCGCCACAAGGTCGGCGTGCCGGTCCTGAAGCTGTTCTCGCACAGCAAGGCGTGACGTGGGGCGTGCGGGTGCGGGGCGGCCGGTCCCGAGGCAATAGGCTGGGTCCGCTCCGCGGCCCCACGCGCCGCGGATCAGGACGCACCGGAACCTCAGGGGAGTAACACGCATGGCACCCGGCCTTCCGCATTCCAGCGCCGCCATGGAGCGACCGCACTTCATCGGCATCGGCGGCGCCGGGATGTCGGGCATCGCCAAGATCCTCGCCCAGCGCGGCGCGCACGTGGCGGGCAGCGACGCGCGCGAGTCCGCCACGGCCGGGGCCCTGCGCGAGCTCGGCGCCACCGTGCACATCGGGCACGACGCGGCTCACGTGTCCCCGGAGACGACCTGCGTCGTGGTCTCCTCCGCGATCCGCGAGGACAACCCCGAGCTGGCCCGCGCCAAGGAGCTCGGCATCCCGGTCGTGCACCGCTCCGACGCGCTGGCCTCCCTCATGGACGGCCTGCGCCCGATCGCGGTGGCGGGCACCCACGGCAAGACGACCACGACGTCGATGCTCGCCGTGTCGCTGTCCTCGCTCGGCCTCGACCCCTCGTACGCGATCGGCGGCGACCTCGACGTCCCCGGCTCGAACGCGCTGCACGGCGAGGGCGACATCTTCGTCGCCGAGGCCGACGAGTCGGACCGCAGCTTCCACAAGTACAGGCCGGAAGTCGCGATCATCCTCAACGTCGAGCTCGACCACCACGCCAACTACGCGTCGATGGACGAGATCTACGAGTCCTTCGAGACGTTCACGACGAAGATCGTCCCCGGAGGCACCCTGGTCATCGCCGCCGACCAGTCGGGCGCCGCGGAGCTGACCCGCCGCATCCGTGACACCACCTCCCTGAAGGTCGTCACGTACGGCGAGTCCGAGTCGGCCGACATCCGCATCCACAAGATCACCCCGCGTGGTCTGACCAGCGAAGTGACGGTCCTGCTCGACGGCAAGCTGCTCACCTTCACCGTCTCGGTCCCCGGCCGCCACTACGCGCACAACGCCGTCGCGGCGCTCGCGGCAGGCGTCGCCATGGGCATCCCGTCCCGCAACCTGGCCGGCGCGCTGAAGTCCTACACGGGCGTCAAGCGCCGCCTCCAGCTCAAGGGCGAGGAGAACGGGGTGCAGGTCATCGACTCCTACGCCCACCACCCCACCGAGATGTCCGCCGACCTGGAGGCGATGCGCTCGGCGGCGGGCGACTCCCGGCTGCTGGTCCTCTTCCAGCCGCACCTGTTCTCCCGCACGCAGGAGCTCGGCAAGGAGATGGGCGACGCCCTCGCCCTCGCCGACGCCTCGGTGGTCCTCGACATCTACCCGGCGCGCGAGGACCCGATCCCGGGCGTCACCAGCGCCCTGATCATCGACGCGGCCCGGGCCGCGGGCGCCGACGTGCAGGCCGCCCAGGACAAGGACGCCGCCGTGGCCGCGGTCGCGGGAATGGCCAAGCCGGGGGATCTTGTTCTCACCATGGGCGCGGGCGATGTCACCGACCTCGGCCCGCGGATCCTGGACCGTCTGAAGGGATGAGGGACATGGCGTACGACGTCGAGAAGCCGGACGAGCAGTGGCGCGCGGAGCTGAACCCGGCGGAGTACGCGGTACTGCGCCAGGCCGGCACCGAGCCCGCCTTCACCGGCGAGTACACCGACACGAAGACCAAGGGCGTGTACTCCTGTCGTGCCTGCGGCGCGGAGCTGTTCACGTCCACCGAGAAGTTCGAGTCGCACTGCGGCTGGCCGAGCTTCTACGACCCCAAGGACTCGGCGGCCGTGGAGCTGATCGAGGACCGCTCGCACGGGATGGTGCGGACCGAGGTGCGCTGTGCGCGCTGCGGATCGCACCTCGGGCACGTGTTCGAGGGTGAGGGGTATGCGACGCCCACGGACCAGCGGTACTGCATCAACTCGGTCTCGCTGAAGCTGGAGCCGACGGAGTAACCGCCGGTGCGCAGGCGATCAAGGGGCCGTCCCGGAGTCCGGGGCGGCCCCTTTCGGCTGTCACCGGGCCGGTGGCGCGAGGTGCACCGGCAGCTCCTTGACCCCGTTGATGAAGTTCGACACGAGCCGTCGCGGTGCCCCCGCGAGCGACAGCTCCGGCAGGGCCCGGCCCACCTCCTCGTACAGCACGCGCAGCTGGAGCCGGGCGAAGTGCGCGCCGAGGCAGACGTGCGGGCCGTCGCCGAACGACACATGGGGGTTCGGGGCGCGGGCCAGGTCGAGGGTGAAGGGGTCGGGCCAGACGCGCTCGTCGTGGTTGGCGGAGGCGTGGAACACGACGACCTTGTCGCCCCGCCCGATCCGGGCGCCCGCCAGCCGGGTCTCCTCGGTGGCCGTGCGGCGGAAACTCAGGACGGGCGGATGGCGGCGCAGCAGCTCGTCCGTCGCCGTCGCCGGGTCCACCCGACCGGTGCGCAGCCGCCGGTACGCGGCCGGGTCCCCGGCCAGCAGCGCGAGGCCGCCCGGGGCCGCGCTGCGGACCGTGTCGTTGCCCGCGACCGTGAGCAGGAAGAAGAACATCTGCCGTTCGGGCGCGGTGAGTTCGGGGTCGGCGGCGAGCGTCGTCAGCACGTCGTCGGCCGGGTGGGCGCGCTTGTGGGCGGTCAGCTCGTCCGCGTACGCGAACATGTCGGCCAGCGCGGCCGGCGAGCGCGGGTTCACCGGCGGGCCGCCCGCGACGGGCTCGGTGCCCTCGTCCGGGTCCTGGTAACCGATGACGCGGCGCGTCCAGCCCAGCATGAGGGTGCGGTCCGACTCCGGGACGCCGAGCAGATCGGTGAGGTTCAGCAGGGCGTAGTCGTCGGTGACCGTCGTGACCAGGTCCACCACGTCCTGGCCCGCGACCGCCTTGGCCAGCAGCGACACCGCCCGCTCGCGGGCCGCCCGCTCGAACGCCGCCACCCGGCGCGGCGTGAACGCCCGGCTCACCAGCCGGCGCAGCCGGCCGTGCGCGGGCGGGTCCTGGTTCAGCATCATGCCGCGGATGAAGGGCAGGTCCGCGGGGTCGGGGTCGCGGATCTGCGTCGCGCCCAGGGCCGAGGAGTACGTCGCGGAGTCCTTCAGGACCCGTACGACGTCGGCGTGCCGGGTCACCGCCCAGAAGCCGGGCCCCTCAGGCCAGCCGAGGACCGCGGGCTCGGCCTGCCAGGACACCGGATGGTGGTCGCGCAGGACGCGGTAGCCGTCGTACGGGACGCCACGCGCGTATAGGCGCGGGTCGAACACATCGGGAACGCCGGGCACGCCGCGCCGTGGCGTCATGCCGGGTCCGCCCGCAGGAAGTCCTCCGCGACCCGGATCAGCGCGAGCGGCGCCTCGTCCATCGCGTAGTGCCCGCACACCGGCAGGTCGACCAGCTCGCCGCGGACGAACCAGCGCAGCCAGGTCGCCCGGATCAGGTCCGCAGGAAGGGCCGGGTCGAGCTGGCCCGTCACCGCGAGCGCCGGCACCGTCGAACCCTCGACACCGGTGTGGAAGTCGTCACCGGTCCACGAGTCGAGCCAGCTCCGGAACGCCTTGGCGTCGCTGGACTCCAGCGAGCGGCGCACCATGCGGTCCAGCCAGGCGGCCGGGCGGACGCCGCCCGTGGTGACGTCGAGGATCGCGCGCCGGTTCTCCGGCCTGGTGTCCGCCGTCGAGAACAGCTCCCACTGCTCGGGCGGCAGCGGCAGCCCCGACGCGGGCACCGGCGAGACGCCCACGAGCCGGCGCACCCGCTCCTCGGCCACCGCCACCACGCGCTGCGCCACACTGGCGCCCATCGAGTGCCCGATCAGCGAGAACCGCCGCCAGCCGAGCCGGTCCGCGAGATCCAGGACGTCCGCCGCGCCCTCGGCCGTCGTGTACGCGCCCGGCACGTCCTTCGCCTCGCCGTATCCGCGCAGGTCGACGAATCCGTACTGGAACGTGTCGCGGTCCAGGTCCGGCACGATCGGCGCGAACGCGGCCCGGTCGGCGAACCAGCCGTGCACCGCGATCACCTTGTGCGGCCCGTCGCCGTGCAGCTCGTGGGGGAGCCGGAACGCCGACGCCGCCGACGGTTGCAGGGGCGAGCGGGAGGAGTGGGAGGAGGCCACGTCGACTCCTGGGGGTCTGGGGCGGTGCCGGTCGCGTCCACGGTCGCGCGCGCCCGGGCCACCCACAAGGGGGCGTACACCGCCGATCGGTGACAATGGGGGCGTGACCTCCTCCGGCTCCGCTTCCGAGCCCGCCACCGACCGTCCCGTCGACCGCGCCGAGCTGCGCGCCGACTGCGGGAACTGCTTCGGCCTGTGCTGCGTGGCGCTGCCCTTCGCCAAGTCGCGGGACTTCGCGGCGGACAAGAACGCGGGCACGGCCTGCCACAACCTCCAGGAGGACTTCCGCTGCGGCATCCACACGCGGCTGCGCGACGAGGGCTACCGGGGCTGCACCGTCTTCGACTGCTTCGGCGCCGGGCAGAAGATCTCGCAGCTCACCTTCGAGGGCGTCAGCTGGCGCGAGCGGCCGCAGACCGCGCGGGCCATGTACGAGGTCTTCCCCGTCATGCGTCAACTGCAAGAGCTTTTGCGCTACTTGACCGACGTACTGGACCTGCCGCGCGCCGCCTCCGTGCACGGGGAGGCGCGCCGGGCCCGCGCCGAGGTCGACCGGCTCACGCGCGCGGGCGCCGACGAACTCCTCGCCGCCGACGTCCCCACGATCCGCGCCGACGTCAACACCGTGCTGCTGAAGGCGAGCGAGCTGGAACGCGCCGCCGTTCCGGGCCGCAAGAAGAACCATCGCGGCGCCGACCTGATGGGCGCCCGCCTGAGCAAGGCCGACCTCCGCGGCGCCAACCTGCGCGGCGCCCTCCTCGTCGCCGCCGACCTGACCGGCGCCGACCTGCGCGCGGCGGACCTGATCGGCGCCGACCTGCGCGACGCCCGGATCGAGGGCGCCGACCTGAGAGGCGCCCTCTTCCTCACCCAGGCCCAGCTGAACGCGGCACGAGGCGACAAGGCCACCCGCATCCCGCAAACCCTGGACCGCCCCGAGCACTGGAGCGCCCGCTAGTACGTGCACGGGACGGGGCGGGCGTACCCAGGGCGCGCCGCCGGTTCCCCACCCGGGCCCGATCCATTCCCCGTTCACGCGATAGTGCGATCATCTGCCGCCCCGTGGATGGCTGTGCGCGGTCACGGGTAGGGCCGCGCACATGACTGAGCAGTCCACCTCGGCGCCCTCGCAGCCGTTCCAGTTGCCGCGCTTCTACATGCCGTACACGGCACGCATCAATCCCGGTCTCGACGAGGCGCGCGCCCACTCCACCGCCTGGGCCCGGGAGATGGGGATGCTGGAGGGATCCGGTGTCTGGGAGCAGAGCGACCTGGACGCCCACGACTACGGACTGCTGTGCGCGTACACGCACCCCGACTGCGACGGTCCCGCGCTCTCCCTGATCACCGACTGGTACGTGTGGGTCTTCTTCTTCGACGACCACTTCCTGGACATGTTCAAGCGCACCAACGACCGCGCCGCCGGCAAGGCCCACCTGGAGCGGCTGCCGCTGTTCATGCCCATGGACCTGGCCGCGCCCGTCCCGGAACCGCGCAACCCGGTGGAGGCGGGCCTCGCCGATCTGTGGCGGCGTACCGTGCCCGCCATGTCGATGGACTGGCGCCGCCGCTTCGCCGAGTCGACCGAACACCTGCTCAACGAGTCGATGTGGGAACTGTCCAACATCGACGAGGGCCGGATCGCCAACCCCGTCGAGTACATCGAGATGCGCCGCAAGGTCGGCGGCGCCCCCTGGTCCGCGGGGCTCGTCGAGTACGCCACCGCCGAGATCCCCGCGCCCGTCGCCCGGTCGCGGCCCCTGCGCGTCCTCATGGAGACGTTCTCCGACGCGGTGCACCTGCGCAACGACCTCTTCTCGTACGAGCGTGAGGTCCGGGACGAGGGCGAGCTGTCCAACGGCGTCCTGGTCCTGGAGACCTTCTTCGGCTGCACGACGCAGGAGGCGGCGGAGGCCGTCAACGACGTCCTCACCTCACGGCTGCACCAGTTCGAGCACACCGCGTTCACCGAGGTGCCCGCGCTCGCCGCCGACAAGGGGCTCACCCCGGACCAGGTCGCCGCCGTCGCCGCGTACGCCCGGGGCCTCCAGGACTGGCAGTCCGGCGGGCACGAGTGGCACCTGCGGTCCAGCCGCTACATGAACAAGGGCGCGGTGCGCGAGCGCGGCCCGCTGCACGGTCCCACCGGGGTCGGGACCCGCGGCACCGACGTACGGGCCCTGTTCGACGCCCTCGGGGTCGAGCGGCTGCGGGCGTACACCCATGTGCCGTTCCAGAAGGTCGGCCCGTCGCTGATCCCCGACCTGTCCCTGCCGTTCGAGCTCCGCCTCAACCCCGGCCTCGACGGCGCCCGCGCCCGCCTCGTGCCCTGGGCGCACCGGACGGGCATCCTGGCCGAGGGCGTCTGGGACGAGAACAGGCTCGCGGCGGCCGATCTCGCCCTGTGCGCGGCGGGCATCGACCCGGACGGCACGCCCGAGGCGCTCGACCTCGCCACGGCCTGGCTCGCCTGGGGGACGTACGCGGACGACTACTACCCCCTCGTCTTCGGCGGCCGCCACGACATCGCCGCCGCCAAGCTGTGCACCGAACGCCTGTCGGCCTGCATGCCGGTCACCGAGGGAGAGCCGGTGCCGGCACCGGCCAACGCCATGGAGCGCGGGCTCCTCGACCTGTGGGCGCGCACGGCGGCCGGGATGAGCGCCGAGGAGCGGACCACGCTGAAGGCGGCCGTCGACACGATGACCGAGAGCTGGCTCTGGGAGCTGGCCAACCAGGCGCAGAACCGCGTCCCCGACCCCGTCGACTACCTGGAGATGCGCCGCGCCACCTTCGGCTCCGACCTCACCATGAGCCTGTGCCGGCTCGGCCACGGCCCGGCCGTGCCGCCCGAGGTGTACCGCAGCGGCCCCGTCCGCTCGCTGGAGAACGCGGCCGTCGACTACGCCTGCCTGGTCAACGACGTCTTCTCCTACCAGAAGGAGATCGAGTACGAGGGCGAGCTGCACAACGCCGTCCTCGTCGTGCAGACCTTCTTCGGCGTCGACTACCCCACGGCCCTGCACGTCGTGCACGATCTGATGACCCAGCGCCTCCAGCAGTTCGAACACGTGGTCGCGCACGAACTCCCCGTCCTGTGCGACGACTTCGGCCTCGACGCGGACGCGCGGGAGACCGTCGACGGCTATGTCCGGCAGCTCCGGAACTGGCTGGCGGGCGTCCTCAACTGGCACCGGAAGGTGGACCGTTACCGCGCAGGCCATCTCGCGGCACGCGCCCACGGCTTCCTGCCGGACCGGATCCCCGCGCCGCCCGTCCCGCTGCCGGCGCCGGACTCCGGGGCCGGTCTCGCCGGCCGAGGGGCCGGACTCCTGCACCCTGCCCGCGGTGCTCTCCGGCTCCTTCCGGAGGCTGACCGGAGGAGGCGATGAGGTTCGGCCACGGCGCCGGGCACGGGCGCGAGGGGCACACGGGGTAGCCGGGGCGGTCCTGGAGGTCGCGCCGCTCCTCCGGGGCGGGCAGGATGCTGCCGTGACGGCGGCAGCCGCCCGCACCCGCACGAACCCACGGAGGACCGGACATGACGACCGGCACAAGCGCGCCCTTCACCGCAGCCGACTACCAGGCCCGCATGGAGCGTGCCGCGCGGTCCGCCGCCGACGCCGGTCTCGCCGGGGTGCTCGTCGCGCCGGGCCCCGACCTCGTCTGGCTCACCGGCTACCACGTGCCGGCCGACACCGAACGGCTCACCCTTCTGGTGCTCGCCGCCGGACAGCGGCCCACCCTCGTCGTGCCGACCCTGGAGGCGCCCGACGCCGCCAAGGCCGCGGGCGCCGACGCGATGACGCTGCGCGACTGGACCGACGGCAAGAACCCCTACGACATCACGGCGCCCCTGCTGGAGAAGTCCGGCCGCTTCGGCGTCAGCGACAACGCCTGGGCGATGCATCTGCTCGGCCTGCAGAAGACCCTCCCCGACACCTCGTACGTGTCCCTCACCGAGGCGCTGCCCATGCTGCGCGCCGTCAAGGACGCCGCCGAACTGGAGCGGCTCGCGGCCGCCGGCGCCGCCGCCGACGCCACGTACGAGGAGATCAAGAAGGTGCCCTTCGCGGGCCGCAAGGAGATCGACCTCTCCCGTGAGCTCGCCGACCTGCTGCGGCGGTTCGGGCACGAGCAGGTCGACTTCACGCTCGTCTGCTCCGGTCCCAACGCCGCCAACCCGCACCACGCGCCGGGCGACCGCGTCGTCCGGGACGGCGACATGATCGTCCTCGACTTCGGCGGCCTCAAGGACGGCTACGGCTCGGACACCTCCCGCACCGTGCACGTCGGCGAGCCGACGGCCGAGGAGCGCGAGGTCCACGACATCGTGCGCGCCGCCCAGACGGCGGCCTGCGACGCCGTCCGGCCCGGCATCGCCTGCCAGGACGTCGACCGCGTCGCCCGCGAGGTCATCACCGACGCCGGGTACGGCGAGTACTTCATCCACCGCACCGGGCACGGCATCGGCGTCACCACCCACGAACCGCCGTACATGATCGAGGGCGAGTCGCAGGAGCTGGTGCCCGGTATGTGCTTCTCCGTGGAGCCCGGCATCTACCTCCCCGGCCGCTTCGGCGTCCGCATCGAGGACATCGTGACCGTCACCGGCGAGGACGGGGGCGGCGGCAAGCGACTCAACGCCACCTCGCGGGACCTGGCGATCGTCGGCTGACGCCGTGCCGCACCGCGCGCCGCCGTCGTGGCTGGTCGCGCAGTTCCCCGCGCCCCTGAGATGCCGCACTTCGTGCGGCATCTCGTCAACAGAGGCGCGCCCTCATGGCTACGGTGCCTCCACCACCACCGCTGACTCCGACGGGACCGTCAGGAGGCCGTCGGCGCCCGGGATGTGGATGGGGGACCACGAGGCCAGGAGGCGGGTCACCGGGCGGCCCAGGGGGATGGAGACGGGGGTGCCGGACAGGTTCACCGCCACCCGGACGTCCCCGCGCCGGTAGGCGACCCAGCGAGCCCGCTCGTCGAAAGCGACCCGCACCGCCGCCAGATCCGGATCCTGAAGGTCCGCGCGGGCGCGCCGCAGAGCGATCAGCGCCCGGTACCAGGCGAGGACGCGCGCGTGGTCGCCGGTTTCCCGCTCGGCCCAGTTCAGGCACGAGCGCTCGCGCGTGGCCGGATCCTGCGGATCGGGGATGTCGGCCTCGGCCCACCCGTGCGCCGCGAACTCCCGCCGCCGCCCCCGGCGAACCGCCTCGGCGAGCTCCGGATCGGTGTGGTCGGTGAAGTACTGCCAGGGCGTGCTCGCCGCCCACTCCTCACCCATGAACAGCATCGGCGTGAACGGCCCGGTCAGCACCAGCGTCGCCGCGCACGCCAGCAGACCGGGCGAGAGGGACGCGGCGAGCCGGTCGCCCTGCGCGCGGTTGCCCACCTGGTCGTGCGTCTGGGTGTAGGCGAGCAGCCGGTGCGCGGGCACCCGGGCGCGGTCCAGGGGCCGGCCGTGGCGACGGCCGCGGAACGTCGAGTACGTACCGTCGTGGAAGAAGCCGTGCGTGAGCGTCTTGGCGACGGCGGCCAGCGGCTCGCGCGCGAAGTCGGCGTAGTAGCCCTGCTGTTCGCCGGTGACGGCCGCGTGCACGGCGTGATGGACGTCGTCGTTCCACTGCGCGTGCAGCCCGAGACCGCCCTCGCCCCGGGGCGTGATGACCCGCGGGTCGCCGAGGTCGGACTCGCCGATCAGGAACAGCGGGCGGCCCAGACGGGCGGCCAACTCGTCCACCTCGGCGGACAGTTCCTCCAGGAAGGGCAGGGCGCGGCGGTCGTGGAGTTCGTGGATGGCGTCCAGGCGCAGCCCGTCCAGGCGGTAGTCGCGCAGCCAGGCGAGCGCGCTGCCGATGAGATAGGCGCGGACCTCGTCGGAGCCGGGCGCGTCCAGGTTCACGGCGCTGCCCCAGGGCGTGTGATGGGTGTCCGTGAAGTACGGGCCGAACGACGGCAGATAGTTGCCGGACGGGCCCAGATGGTTGTGGACCACGTCGAGGACGACGCCGAGGCCCAGTTCGTGCGCCGCGTCGACGAACCGCTTCAGGGCCTCCGGGCCGCCGTACGGCTCGTGCACGGCCCACAGGCTGACCCCGTCGTAGCCCCACCCGTGCTTGCCGGGCACGGGGCACAGGGGCATCAGTTCGACGTGGGTGACGCCCAGTTCGGCCAGATGTCCCAGACGCGCGGCGGCCGCGTCGAGGGTGCCCTCCCTCGTGTACGTGCCCACGTGCAGCTCGTACAGGACGGCGCCGGTCAGATCGCGCCCGGCCCAGTCGCCGCGCCACGCGTACCGCCGGTGGTCGACGACCGCGCTGAGGCCGTCCGGGCCGTCGGGCTGGCGCGGTGAGCGGGGATCGGGCAGCAGCGGGCCGCCGTCGAGCCGGTACCCGTAGCGGTCCCCGTCGGCGGCGTCCGCCGTCCCCGTCCACCAGCCCGCCCGGTCCGTATCGCGCTCCAACGCGTGCGTGGCGTCCTCCCACTGGAGTTCCACCCGCTCGGCCTGCGGTGCCCACACCTCGAACTGCACGGACGTGCCCCCTCGCGTAACAGCTTGTCTGCTCACGGTGACGATCCGTCCCATGGTGCGTCAGACGTGATCGGCGCGCCGCCCGTTCGGCGAGGTGGGTTCCGTGTCACACCCCTGTCCGGCCGGTGCGTCACAGCGGTCCTCGCCCGACGCTCCACGTTTTCTGGACACCTCGGCCGTCACTGCCGGACAATCGCCACTGTGACGTCCTCGTTCGAACACCACACGTACCCGGCGCGGCTCTCCGACGCCGAGCGGGACCGTGCGCTGAAGGTGCTCAGGGACGGCGTCGCGCTCGGCCGGCTCTCGCACGACACGTTCGTACGCCGGATGGAGGTCGCCCTCACCACACAGAAGTCCGAGGAGCTCGCGGCGCTCACCGCCGATCTGCGGCACGAGAACCGCTGGACCAGGGCGATGGTCGACGCCGTGGGCGCCGTCTCCGGCTTCACCGTGCGGCTGCGCCGGGCGTGGACCGTGGAGCGGCTGCCGAAGCTGCTGCTGCCCGTCGCCCAGCCGCACCCGCTGCGCATCGGCCGCGACCCGGCCAACGGGCTCCGGCTCAGCCACGAGACGGTCTCCCGCGTGCACGCCGAGCTGACCCGGCAGGGCGGCCTGTGGATCCTGCGGGACCTCGGCTCCACCAACGGCACGTCCGTGAACGGGCGGCGGGTGATCGGCGCCGCCGTCGTCAGGGACGGCGACCAGGTCGGATTCGGCCGCATGTCGTTCCGGCTGTCCGCCGACCGCGGCCCCGCCACGGGCCAGGGCTGACCGGTACCGGTCAGCCCTGCGCGTGCTGGACGGCCGCGACCGTGGTCCGTGCCTGGTGCTCTATCTGGTGGGCCACCGGCACCCAGCGCGCCCCGAACCGGTCCGCGTACACCTCGCACCAGCGGGTGACGAGGAGGTCGAGCCGGGGCGCCGCCCGGTCCTCGGCCTCTTCGAGCACCCGCAGCAGCATGGCGGCGGCCCGCAGCGGCAGCCGCCGGGCGAACGCGTCGATGCTGCCGACGTAGGCCATCGTCGCGTCCGGCGGGGGCGGCCGCGTCCAGTCGTCCGCGAGCCCCGGCACCAGGCTCAGCGCCCAGCGCGCCGCCCGCAGCAGCGGTCCGCGCGTGTCCGGGAGCCGGGGCAGCGCCTCCGCGAGGATGTCCTCCACCAGCCGGGTGTCGCGGCTGATCCGCGCCGAGAGCCGCCGCATGGCGCGCTCTGGTGCCGGATGCGGGGCCGGGTCGTCCACCAGGTCGCTGGCCCACATCGGGACCTCCACGATCGCCGTGGAGCCGCCGTAGCGGTGGGCGTGGTGCCAGGTGGAGTGCCGCGCGTCGTCGGGCAGGCTCGGGAACGCCGCCTGCGCGTCCGGGTCCGGCATCACATGCACGCCGGGACCCGATGCGGGCCAGCCCGCCGCGTCCGACGCGCCCGTCTCCACCGGTATGTGCAGCTCGGCCGCCGACTTGGCGAACGGCTCCGCGAGCCCCGGGATGTCCCGCGTCAACTGCACCCAGCTGCCGCCCAGTTCGGTGCCGTGCAGGGACACCTGGAGATAGGGGCGCAGCTCGTCGATGACGCCGGTCAGCGCGGTGGTCTCCGGGGGCAGCCGGTCGGCCGGCAGGACCGAGGGCGACCACTCGGGCTGCTCGGGACCGGCCGGGCGGAAGAAGCCGCGGTGGTAGTCGAGCAGCGTGCGCGGTGCGGGGTTCGTGTGCAGGGCCGCGCCGTCCGGATCGGCGCACAGCAGGAAGTGCCAGGACCGGTCGGATCTCAGCGCCTGGTCGAACAGGGCCTGCCGGGCCAGGTGCAGCGCCGTGGCGCCGCCGGTGGGCTCGTTGGCGTGCGCGCCCGCGACGATCAGGACCGTGCGCCGGTCGTGGCCCACGGACAGCAGATGCAGGGGACGCCCCGCGCGCGACGTACCCACCTGTCGCAGTTGGCACAGGTCGGGCCGTACAGTGGTCAGCTCCCGCGCTGACCGGGCCAGTTGGGCCGCAGTGGGGTACCGCTGGTCCGTCAGATGACTCACCCCCGTTGGTGCTCCCGCCGTCGGCAATCCGCAGTACCCCACGCTTGCCGGTCCCTGTCAAGAAGGTCTGTACCGGTGCCCTCCGCCGGTGCGCCGGCTAGCGCAATCATCGCGGAAACGTCCGGCGCGCCGAGGGCGAATCCCGGTTCCGGTCCGTCCTCCTCGATGACGTACGCCGTCCGGGCCCGGCCCCGCCTGCGCATCATGCTCCCGGCACGGCCGCCGGTGACAAGGAGTTCACACCGAGTTCATACCCGCGCCGGGGCGCTCCGGCGGACGGATCCGTCACCCGTACGGCCGTACGAGTGCTGCGCGCGCCCGCCGGTGATGGTGCGCTGGGAGGATCCGTGCGCGGCACCCGGCGCACCGGCACAGAGAGGGAGCCCCGCGGTGCTGTGCCCCCTGGAACCCGCCGCGCGCCCGGTCGTCGAGGGGCCGCGCGGCCGCCGGACGCCCCCGAGCCTGGCCGAGCCGCACGTCGCGCGCGACCCGTACCCGCTCTACCGCGCGCTGCGCGACGCCCATCCGCTGTGCCACGACGAGCCGTTCGGCGCCTGGCTGCTCAGCCGGCACGCCGACGTCCGCGCCGCGCTCGCCGACCCCCGCCTGGTGGCCCCGCCTCCCGGGCGCACGTTCACCCACCTCGAACAGGGCACGCACGCCGCGCACCGGGCGCTCGTCTCCCCGGGCCTGCAAGGCCGCGCGCTCGCCGCCCTGCGCGCGGGCGTGGACCGCGGCGCGTACGTCCTGGCCCGGCGCCTCGTCCGGCGCGAGGAGGCCGACCTGGTCGAGGAGTTCTGCCGCTGGCTGCCGTCGGCCGCCGTCGTCGCCGCGCTCGGCCTGCCCCACGAGGAGACCGCCCGCGTCACCGCGTGGAGCCGTACGGACCTGACGCACCTGGGCGCCGTGCCCGCCGACGTGGAGGCCGCGCTGCACCCCCACATCGCCCGGCGGCGCGCACGCCCCGGAGGCGACCTCCTGTCGGTCCTGTGCACCGCGCGGGCCGACGGACGCCCGCTGTCCGACGAGACCGTCGCCGCGATCGTGGCGACCCTGCTCGGCGCGGCCGGCGAGGCCACCGGACGGGCCCTCGCCGCGCATCTCGCCAACCTCCTCGACCACCCCGCCCAGCTCGCCCTGGTCCGGGCACGGCCCGCGCTGGCCGACGCCGCCTGGGCGGAGTCGCTGCGCCGCGACCCGGCCGTGCACCTCGTGCTGCGCCGTGCGCTCGCCCCGGTCCCGGTGAGCGGCGGCACGATACCGGCCGGGGCCACCGTGGCCTGCCTGCTGGGCTCGGCGGGCCGGGACGCCGCCCGGTTCGCCGACCCCGACCGCTACGACCTGTTCCGCGCCGACCCCGGCCAGCTGGCCTTCGGCGCGGGCCGGCACCGCTGTCTCGGCGTCCCGTTCACCCGCATGATCGCGGGCTCGGGCCTGAGCGCCCTGCTGGCGGCCCTGCCGGGACTCGCCTGGGCCCCGGGCTTCCGCCCCGTCCCGGAGGGCCTGCTCACGCGGGCGCCACAGGCCCTCCTCGTCCGCACGCACTGAGCGGGCGGCACACAGGCTCTAGTCGGCCCGCACCAGCAGCGCCACCGGCAGCTCCCCGAACAGCTCGCCCACGCGCGCGGAACCGCTGAACCGCCGCCCGGGTGCGAGGAGTTCGGACCACTCGCCCTCCGGGAGGTCCAGCTCCGTCTCCCGCCAGCCGCCCGCCTCGGCCAGCCGCAGCGAGAGCCGGGTCGTCGCCACGGCCACCCGGCCGGAGCGCGCATAGGCCACACAGTGCGACGCGCCGGGCCCGCGGGCCGCCAGCGGTTCGTAGGCCGCGGCCGCGCCGAACCACTCGGGGCGCTCCCGGCGCAGCCGCAGCGCCGCCCGGGTCAGGGCCTCCTTCTCCTGCGACAGCGCACTCCGCGAGGTGCCGTCCTTCTCGTCGAACCGGGCCGGGGCGCGGTTGTCCGGGTCCACCAGGGCGCGGTACTCGCGCTCGCTGCCCTGATAGACGTCGGGCACCCCGGGCATCGTCAGGTGCACCAGGGCCGCGCCCAGGACGTTCGCCCGCACATGGGGGAGCAGGCCCTCCATGAACCGCAGCACCTCGTCGCCCGGAGGCCCGCACGGGCCCGCCGTCACGAAGTCCCGTACCGCCTCCTCGTAGGCGCCGTCCTGCTCCGTCCAGGTCGTGAACAGGCCCGCCTCGCGCGCGTGCTTGAGCATCGCCTGCCGCAGCCGCTCCGGCTCGGCGGGACCGAGGCCCGCCCGCATCTGCCAGGCCGCCCAGGCCAGTTGGGGATCGGGCGCCGCCGCCCGCCCGGCCACCTCGGCGAGCAGCGCCTCCCACCGGTCCGGGCACTGGGAGAGGACCGAGATGCCCGCGCGGACGTCGGCGCTGCGCTTCGTGTCGTGCGTGGACAGCACCGTCGAGGTCTCGGGCCAGTCGCGCTGCACGCGCGCGCAGTACGCGTGGAACGCCTCGGCGGGAACGGCCGGTTCGCGCGGGCAGCCGCCCACCTCCAGGGCCGACAGGAGCGGCGTGAACCGGTAGAACGCCGCGTCCTCGACCGACTTGGCCCGCAGCGCCGACGAGGTCTGCGCGAACCGGGCCCGGAACGCCTCGTGCCCGGGCCCCGCCCCCAGCCGGCCGAGCGCGAGGTCCCGTACGGCATCGACCGCGCGCGCCTCCTCGGGCACGGCGAACACTGCCTTGGCCTCCTCGGCCGCCGCGTCCGTCAGGACCGCTTCGGGGGCGTCCCCGCCGGACACGTACGGCCGGTAGACCGGCACGCGCACCAGGAGCTCGCACAGGGCCGTGCGCAGCGCCCACGGCGCGTGGTCGCGCAGCCGGGGGTCCGGGGCGCACAGAGCGACGGCCTCGCCTGTCAGCCGGTCCACCTCGGCCGCCAGGCCGTGCGCGACCACCTGGTGGGCCGCGCGCCGCGCCGTCGGCTCCCACCGGCCGCCCGCGTCGTCGGCGACATCCGTGAAGCGCCGGAACAGAGCGAGGAGCCGGTCGGCGCCGGCCGGGTCGGTGAACAGGCCGTCGATGTGGCGCAGCGCGTCGTACCCCGTGGTGCCGGCCACCGGCCAGGCGGCGGGCAGCCGCTCGTCGTCCTCCAGGATCTTCTCCACGACGGTCCAGCGGCCGCCGCTCGCGTGAGCGAGCCGTTCCAGGTAGCCGCCCGGGTCGGCGAGGCCGTCCGGGTGGTCGACGCGCAGCCCGTCGACGACGCCCTCGGCCAGCAGCCCCAGCACGGTCGCGTGGGTCGCGTCGAAGACCGCGGGCTCCTCCACCCGCACCGCGATCAGGTCCGAGATGGTGAAGAACCTGCGGTAGTTGAGCTCCGTACGGGCCAGCCGCCACCAGGCCAGGCGGTACCACTGGGCGTCGAGCAGCTCCGGCAGCGGCAGGGACTCCGTGCCAGGGCGCAGCGGGAACGCGTGGTCGTAGTAGCGCAGCACGTCGCCGTCCACCGTCAGACCGGGCAGCTCGTCGCCCACGGGACCGCCGAGGACGGGCAGCAGGACCCGGCCGCCCTGCGCCTCCCAGTCGATGTCGAACCAGCGTGCGAACGGCGACGAAGGTCCGTCCCTGAGGACGTCCCACAGGGCCCGGTTGAGGCGCGGGGCCGCCGCCATGTGGTTGGGCACGATGTCGACGACGAGTCCCAGACCGTGCGCGTGGGCGGTGCGGGACAGAGCCCGCAGCCCCTCCTCGCCGCCCAGCTCCGCGCGTACGCGCGCGTGGTCGACGACGTCGTAGCCGTGCGTCGAACCGGGCACCGCCTCCAGAACGGGCGACAGGTGCAGATGCGAGACCCCCAGGGAGGCCAGGTACGGGACGGCCGCCGCGGCCGCGGCGAACCCGAAGTCCGGTTGCAGCTGGAGCCGGTAGGTGCCCGTCGGGGCGTGAGGCGTCATGCGAATCTACGTACCCCTTGGGGCGGGTTTCGTGTCATCGCCGCATGCGTGGACCGCGGCGCACCTCGCTAGTTTCGGACGATGACCGGCACACCAGGGGAGCCCAGCACCACCGGCACCACGCTCGACGCCTACCGCAGAGTCCTCGCGGTGACCGGGCGCCCGCTGCCCGTCGTCTCCTTCCTAGGACGGCTGCCGGTCGCCGTGATCCAGTTCGGCAGCGTCCTGCTGGTGACACGGACCAGCGGCTCGCTGGCCACCGGCGGCACGGTCGCCTGCGCGCTCGCCCTCGGCCAGGTCGCCATGGGCCCCTTCGTGGGGCGGCTCGCCGACCGGCACGGCCAGCGCCCGGTCGTGCTCGCCCTCGCCCTGGCCAACGCGCTCGCGATCGCGCTCTACACGCTGGGCGCGCTGGCCCACCTGCCGACGCCCGCGCTGATCGCCCTGGGCATCGCGGCGGGCGCCACCGTGCCCGGCATCGGGCCGCTCGCGCGGGCCCGAGGGGTGGCGCTCGTCCGCCGTGACGGCGCCGACGAGCGGGTCGTCGACGCCGTGCTGTCCCTGGAGTCGACGATGGACGAACTCTCCTTCGTCCTCGGCCCGGCCCTCATCGGCATCGCGTCCGTGGTCGCGCACCCGGCCTACGCGTTCGGCGCGGCCGCCCTCCTGGTCGCCGTCTGCGGCACCGCGTTCGCCCTGCACCCGACGGCCGCCGCCGTACCGCGGGCGGCCCCGTACGCGTCGGCCGCCCGCGCGAAGAGGACCCGAATGCCGCGCCAGGTCCACGTCGTCCGGGTCGGGCTCGTCCTCCTGGGCGTGCTCCTCGGCGGCTGCGGCGCCGGCATCACCGCGCTCACCCAGGAACTGGGGCACGAGGACCAGGCGGGCCTGGTCTACGCCGCCATGGGGGTGATGAGCGCCGTCGTCGGCCTCTCCATGGCGGCCGTGCCGGAACGGTTCACGCTGCCCGCGCGCTGGCGGGTCGCCACGGCCGCCGCCGCGCTGCTGTCCCTGCCGCTGGTCGTCACCGACACCATGCCGCTGCTGTACGTCGTCGTGACCGTCTTCGGCGCCCTGTTCGCCCCGAACCTCATCACCGGCTTCGGGCTCACCGAACGCGCCGTGCCGCGCGACCGGCTCGCCGAGGGCATGACGGTCGCCGCGAGCGCGTTCGTCGGCGGGCAGGCCGTCACGCTCGCCGTCGCGGGGCGGCTGGCGCAGGCCCACGGCCCCGCCGCCGCCTTCGCGGTGGGCAGCGCGGCCGCGGGGCTCGCCTTCCTCGTGGCGCTGCGCGTACGCCCCCACAAGGGCGCCGCCGACCCCGCTACGCCGGCCGTCGCAGCACGGTGAGGCTGCGGCCCGCCAGCGTCAGCCGGTCGCCCGCCTGCACCTTGGGACCCTCGTCGGCCGGAATCCCGTCGGGCAGCGCCGTGTCGACCACCGCGTGCCACTGCCGACCGTGATTGACCGGCACCAGGAACTCCTGCGCCTCCGGGTCGGCGTTGAACAGCAGCAGGAACGAGTCGTCCGTGATGCGCTCGCCGCGCGGCCCCGGCTCCGAGATCGCGTTCCCGTTCAGGAACACCGACAGCGCGCGGGCCTGCGCCGCGCCCCAGTCCTCCTGCGTCATCTCCTCGCCCTCGGGGGTGAACCAGGCGATGTCCGACAGGTCGTCGTGCGTCCCCTCGACGGGGCGGCCGTGGAAGAAGCGCCGCCTGCGGAAGACCGGATGCTCACGGCGCAGCCGCACCATCGCGCGCGTGAAGGCCAGGAACGAGTCCGGCTCGCTGGAGGGTTCCCCACCCTCCCCGGACCCGTCCGCCCAGCTCACCCACGCCAGCTCGTTGTCCTGGCAGTAGGCGTTGTTGTTGCCGCTCTGGGTGCGCCCCAGCTCGTCACCGTGGCTGAGCATCGGCACGCCCTGCGACAGCATCAGCGTGGCGACGAAGTTGCGCATCTGGCGCGCCCGCAGATCGAGGACCTCCTGGTCGTCGGTCTCGCCCTCCACCCCGCAGTTCCACGACCGGTTGTGGGACTCGCCGTCCCGGTTGCCCTCCCCGTTGGCGTCGTTGTGCTTGTCGTTGTACGAGACCAGGTCGCGCAGGGTGAAACCGTCGTGGCAGGTCACGAAGTTGATGGACGCCAGCGGCCGGCGGCCGTCGTCCTGGTACAGGTCCGACGAGCCGGTCAGCCGGCCCGCGAACTCGGCGAGCGCCCGCGGCTCGCCGCGCCACAGGTCCCGCACGGTGTCCCGGTACTTGCCGTTCCACTCCGTCCACAGCGGCGGGAAGTTGCCCACCTGGTAGCCGCCCTCGCCGACGTCCCACGGCTCCGCGATCAGCTTCACCTGGGAGATCACCGGGTCCTGCTGCACCAGGTCGAAGAACGACGACAGCCGGTCCACCTCGTGGAACTGCCGCGCCAGAGTGGCCGCGAGGTCGAAGCGGAACCCGTCGACGTGCATCTCCTCGACCCAGTAGCGCAGCGAATCCATGATCATCTGTAGGACGTGGGGCGACCGCATCAGCAGCGAGTTCCCGGTCCCGGTGGTGTCCATGTAGTAGCGCTGGTCGTCCGTCAGCCGGTAGTACGACGGATTGTCGAGGCCCTTGAAGGAGAGCGTCGGGCCCAGGTGGTTGCCCTCGGCCGTGTGGTTGTAGACCACGTCGAGGATGACCTCGATCCCCGCCTGGTGCAGCGCGCGGACCGCGGACTTGAACTCCAGGACCTGCTCGCCCCGGTCGCCCCAGGAGGCGAACGTGTTGTGCGGGGCGAAGAAGCCGATCGTGTTGTAGCCCCAGTAGTTGTTCAGCTCCATCTCGACCAGCCGGTGGTCGTTGACGAACTGATGGACCGGCATCAGCTCCAGTGCCGTGACGCCCAGTTCCTTGAGGTGGTCGATGATCGCCGGATGGGCCAGACCCGCGTACGTGCCGCGCAGTTCCTCCGGCAGCCCCGGGTGGGACATCGTCAGGCCCTTCACATGGGCCTCGTAGATCACCGTCTCGTGGTAGTCGGTGCGCGGCGGCCGGTCGTCGCCCCAGTCGAAGTACGGGTTGACCACCACCGACGCCATCATGTGCGGCGCGGAGTCCTGGTCGTTGCGCTCGTCGGGGGAACCGAACGGATAGCCGTACACCGACTCGTTCCACTCGATCTTCCCGCTGACCGCGCGCGCGTAGGGGTCGAGCAGCAGCTTCGCCGAGTTGCAGCGCAGACCGTGCTCGGGCTCGTAGGGGCCGTGGGCGCGGTACCCGTACCGCTGCCCCGGCATGATTCCCGGTAGGTAGGCGTGCCGCACGAAGGCGTCCGACTCGCGCAGTTCGACGGCGGTCTCCGACCCGTCGTCGTGCAACAGGCACAGTTCGATGCGGTCGGCGGTCTCCGAGAAGACCGCGAAGTTGGTTCCGGCGCCGTCGTACGAGGCACCCAGCGGATACGCCTGTCCAGGCCACACCTGCATGCTGAGGACTCTTCCACTTCCGGCCCGGGGCTCCGGGCGACACCGGTCAGTCTGCCCCGAACATGGCGGAACCAGCCGGGAGTTGTGTCCCTCTTACAGGAAGACCACGCAATACCGGTATGCCCACCGGTGGGACTGCCGGGGACAGAGGGGGAAGATGTGCGCGCGCTAGCAAGACGCCATCTCGGGAAAATCGTGGCGGGAGCGGCCCTCGCGGTCGCGGGGGCCGCCGTGACGCTCGGCCTGAGCCTGCCGCAGGACGACGGGGGAGACGCGGCGAAGGCCGCCACCGCGCAGCAGGACGCCGTGGCACCGGCGGGCCGGGTCGAGGCCGCGCCCGCGGAGGGCGAGAAGGGGGTGGGCCGCGACCCGCTGACCGACGCGGAGACGGCCCGCGCGGAGCGGCTCGCCGAGACCGCCGACGGCATGAGGATGAACGCACGGGACGCGGAGGGCGACCGCGGCCCCGAGCACCTGTCGACGAACCTGACGGAGGTCGACCCGGGTCTGAGCTCCGCCGCGGCGGCCCAGCGCCGGGCCGACGTCGTCCTCTACGACTACCGGACCGACTCGGTCGTCACCAGGACGGTGAACCTGGACACCGGCAAGGTCGAGGACACCACCACCGACAAGGGCGTGCAGCCGCCGCCCAGCCAGGACGAGCTGAAGCAGGCCGCCGAACTGCTGATCGGCAGCCCGCTCGGCGCCGACCTCAAGAGCGACTACAAGGACGCCACCGACAAGCCGCTGACCACGGCCGGTCAACTGCAGCTGAGCGGCATGGTGTTCCGCAAGGAGACCGTCGCCCGGGTGCCCTCCGACCTCACCGCCTGCGGCAAGCACCGGTGCCTGCGCATCGTGACCAAGGTGAAGAACGGGCCGTGGATCGACACCCGTGCCCTCGTCGTCGACCTGAGCGACCGCACCGTCGGCCGCCTGTCCTGACGACCGGGGCCCGGGCCCCGCCGACCACGTCCGCTGCCTTTTCTCCTGCACGAGGGAGCCCTTCCGCATGCACGTCACGCACGTCAACAGAGTCCGGCGCGCCCGCTTCCGGCCCGCCGCCGCCCTCACCGGCCTCACGGGCCTCGCGGTCACCGCGCTGCTCGGTACCGCCCTCGCCACCGCGCCGTCCGCCGCCGCCGGGCCCAAGGAGGCGCCCGCCGCGGCCGCGCCCGCCTGCTCGGCCGCGTACCAGATCGAGCAGGTTCTCGACGGCGGCACCACCTGGCGCATGTGCTGGCACTACAACACGCTGTCCGGGCTCGTCCTGGACGACGTCAGCTACCAGCCCAAGAGCGAGCCCAAGCCGATCCGCGTCCTCACCAGCGCCCGCCTCGCACAGGTCCACGTTCCCTACGACGACGGGGAGGCCGAGTACGACGACATCACCGGCACCGACTTCGGCCAGGCATTGCAGAACCTGAAGCCCGCCGAGTGCCCCGGCGGCACCATCAAGACCGTCAAGGTCCCCGACATGGGGAACGTCAAGGGCCTGTGCGCGACCACGCGTGCGCGCGGGCACGCGTACCGGCTCAACGACGACGCGTCGACCGGCGGCAACGGCAAGCTCTACAGCGCCCAGGGCAAGGACCTGCTGGTCTACACGGTCAACAAGGCGTCCTGGTACGAGTACATCACCGAGTGGCGCTTCTCCTCCGACGGCACCATCACCTCGAACGTCGGCGCCACCGGCAGCCTCTCCCCGTACGACTACAACGGCACCGACGGCAAGGGCTGGCCCATCGGCAAGGGCGCGACCGCCTACGCGGAGAGCCACGCCCACAACGTGTTCTGGCGGCTGAACTTCGGCCTGGACGGCTCCAGCAAGGCCAAGGTCGAGCAGTACGACTCCAAGGTCACCCCGCCGCGCGGCAACGGCTCGCCGACCACGAAGACCACCCGCACCCCCGTCACCAAGGAACTCGCCGGTGACGTCAAGGACATGCGGTGGTGGCGCGTGGTGTCGACCGCCGGAAAGAACAAGGACGGCCACCCCAGGTCCTACGAGTTCGTGCCCGGCCGCTCCAGCAAGTACCCCGGGCGTTCCTTCACCAAGCACGACGTGTACTTCACCGAGTACAAGAAGTGCGAGCAGTACGCGAGCGACAACCCGTCGGCGAACTGCGGCGGCAGCAGTGTCGACAAGTGGGTCTCGGGCCAGACGCTCACGCACCCGATCACCTGGGTCAACATCGGGTTCCACCACATCGCCCGGGACGAGGACCAGCAGCCCATGCCGGTCCACTGGCAGGGCTTCTCCATCGCCCCCAGGGACGTGACCGCTATGAATCCGCTCACTCCCGCGGATCTCGCCGGACAGAACGGGGTTCCCGGAAACGGTAGTTGAGAAACTCACCGGTCCATCCGGCTGCACCGCCCGCCGCTCCCGGAGTACCCTTCCTTGATCGTTGGCTGGGGGAGTGCTCGACATAGCTCGGGGGAGCGGAAGGCGGTGCGGAGCGGGTGAGCTCGGGTGGTCTGGAGCTGCCCCCTGGTGACGACGGTCACGAGGGTCAAGAAGGGCAAGGGGCAGGCTCATCGGACATCCCGCCCGGAGCGGTGTCACTGGCTCGGCCCATGGACGTGGGATCGCAGATCGGACCCGAACTGGACTGGGGCACCGACGCCTGGGGCGAGGTCCGTACGCGTGCCCAACGAGCCGGGCGCGCCTACATCTGGCTGAACCTGGTCGAACAGCGGCTGCGGGCCGTGGTCGCGGCCGTGCTGCGCCCCATCTACGAACCGGTGAACGGGGACGACTGGGTCGTCGCCGCCGCCGGGCCCGCCGGGCAGGAGTGGGTGCAGCGCGCCGTCGCCGTGCGCGAGGTCAGCCGCCGCAAGGGCTACCTCCTCGACCCGGCGGACGACAACGTCCTGTCGTTCCTGACGCTGCCCCAGCTGCGCGAGCTGATGGTGCAGCACTGGCCGTGCTTCGAGCCGTACTTCGACGACCGGCGCGACGTCGAACTCGCCCTCGACGAGCTGGAGGTCACCCGCAACGTGGTCTCCCGCAACCGTGCCCTGTCCGAGACGGTCCTCGCCCAGGCCGAGCGCGCCTCGGCCCGGCTCCTGGAGATGCTCGGCGCCGGATCCGACGTCCCCTCCGCCCGCCGGCTGCCCATCGACGCGGTCGAGGACCTGGTCGGCGACCGGTACGCGGACGTGGTCGGCGTCCACTCCGACCGGGTGCGGCTGCTGCGCCAGTTCCCCGCCGAGGACCTGTTCGGCGGGGCGCGCCGGCTCGACGCCATCGGGATCGGCCTCAACCTGCTCGTGCAGAACTTCTCGGGGCGGCGCCTCGTGCGGCTCGCCGAGTCCGGCTGCCGGGTCCGGCTGCTCTTCCTCAACCCGGCCTCCAGCGCCGTCAAGCGCCGGGAGCGGGAACTGGGGCTCAAGCGCGGCGAGATGAGCCGCGCCGTCGAGATGAACATCCTGCACATGCGCCGGGTGCGGGCCCGGCTGAGGGACCCCGGGGCCTTCGAGATCCAGGTCTTCGACGAGACGCCGCGCTTCACCGCCTACCTCGTGGACGGCGACGGGTCGGACGGCATCGCCGTCGTCCAGTCGTACCTGCGCCGCGCCCGGGGCATGGAGGCACCGGTCCTCGTGCTGCGCGGGGGCGGCCGCGTCCTGCGGTCAGGACCCTCGGCCGACACGGGCGAGAACGGACTTTTCGTGACGTACCGCGACGAGTTCGAGCAGGCGTGGGCGGACGGGCGTCCTGTGTCCTAGTTCTGTTCCGCGGCGGGACCGGGCCGCGGGCCCGTTGTCAGTGGCGCATGCGATCGTGGTGGTCATTGGGGGAACGCACCACGAGATAGGGGGCTGCCATGAGCTGGCACCGAGAGCTGTTGGTCGGCTTCGACCTGGAGACGACCGGGACGGATCCGCGCGAGGCGCGCATCGTCACGGGCGCGGTCATCGAGGTCAGGGACGGCACGGTCCTCGGCCACCGCACGTGGCTGGCCGACCCGGGAGTCCCGATCCCGGACGAGGCGGTCGCGGTCCACGGCATCAGCGGCGAGCGCGCGAGCGCCGAGGGCGAGCCGGCCGACAGGGTGGCGAACGCCATCGCCGAGGCCCTCACCGGCTACTGGCGCACGGGCGTCCCGGTGGTCGCGTACAACGCGACGTTCGATCTGACGCTGCTCTCCGCCGAGTTGGCCCGCTATGGCCTGCCCTCGCTGCGCGAGCGTCTCGGCGGGGCCGAGCCGGGCCCGGTCGTCGACCCGTACACGATCGACCGCAGCGTCGACCGCTACCGTCGCGGCAAGCGCAACCTCGAAGCGGTCTGCACCGAGTACGGCGTCACGCTCGACAGCGCCCACGACGCCTCCGCGGACGCGCTGGCCGCGACGCTGCTGGCCCGCGCGATAGGCGAGCGCCATGCCAAGGTCGCGGCCCTCGGCCCCGCCGAACTGCACCGCCGCCAGGTGGAGTGGTACGCGGACTGGGCGACCGACTTCCAGAGCTTCCTCCGCAAGAAGGGCGAGGCGGACGCGGTGGTGGACCCGGCATGGCCGATGCGGGCCATATCCGCCGGACAGTCCAGCCCGTCCGGCGTTTGAGGACCGGCGGTCCGGGGGCGAAGCCCTAGAAGGGATACCACCGCACGGAGGAATCCCCGTCCCGCAGAGAAGCCACCCGCCGTCCGAACTCCACCAGCGCCTCGGGGTTGCCCGGCGCGTGCTGGGCGACCCAGGCACAGGACGCGGTCTCCCGGGCCCCGCGCAGAACGGCACACCCGTCCCACTCCCGCACGTCCCACCCGTACGCCGAGACGAACCCGTCATAAGCCGCCGCAGGCAGTCCGTACCGGTCCCGCGACAGCGCCATGACCACCAGGTCGTGCTCCCGGAAGTCCGAGGAGAACGTCTCCAGGTCGACCAGGACGGGCCCCTCGGGCCCGATGTGCACATTGCGGGGCAGCGCGTCCCCGTGGATCGGCCCGACGGGCAGCCGCGGGGTGAGCGCGGCGGCGGCCGCGGCGAACCCGTCGCGCCGCGCGCGCAGATACTCCGCGTCGGCCGGGTCGATCGCGTCGCCCGCGAGCCGCAGCCAGCGCTCGACCCCGCCGAGCAGTTCCCGGCGGGGCAGTTCGAAGCCGGTGGGCGTCGGCAGCGCGTGCACCAGCTTCAGCAGTTCGGCGAGATCGCGGGGCTCGGCCGGGCGCACGGCCGCCGGGATGCGGTGCCAGAGCGTCACCGGATGCCCGTCGACGACCAGCGCCTCGTCCTTGGCGGCGCGCACCGCGGGGACCCCGTGCTCGGCGAGATAGGAGGCGATGGCCACCTCGCGGCGGGCCCGGTCGAGGAGCTCCGGTGCCTGCTCGGTGCTGCGGCCGATCTTGACGACGAGGTCGCCCGCGCCGAAGACCGCGTTCTCCCCGAGGGCGAGCAGCTCCGCGCCGCCCGCCGCGTCGCCGATCCCCGTCCGCGCCAGCACGTCCCGTGCCCGTGCCTCGTCCATCTCGTGCCTCCCGCGTTCCAGCTGGTACCGGCCCAGTCTCGCACCCGGCCGCGGGCACCCCCGTACCCGTACGGATGTCTTGACGTGACCGGACCCTGTCAGGACCATGACGGAGGTCGCAGGGGCGGCCGGAAGCCGTGTGCGTCAGCCGAACCGGACCGTCCGAACCGCCCGAAGGAGCCCGCATCCATGACGACGGCGACCACGCCGCAGGCGGCACGGTCCGCCGCGCGGCAGCGTGGGGCCTGGTTCCTGGTGCTGCCCGCGCTGATCCCGATCCTCGTCCTGAGCGTCGGCCCGATCCTGTACGGCGTCGGGCTCGCCTTCACCGACGCCCAGTCGGGCCGCACCGCCGCCACCCAGTGGGTCGGCACGCTCAACTTCCGTGATCTGCTGCACGACACCTTGTTCTGGGAGTCGTTCCGGATCGGCCTGGTGTGGGCGGTCGGGGTGACGGTCCCGCAGTTCGTGCTCGCCCTCGGACTCGCCCTCCTGCTCGACCAGAATCTGCGGTTCCGGTGGCTGGCGCGGGCGCTCGCGATCATTCCGTGGGCGATGCCGGAGGTCGTCGTCGGCATCATGTGGCGCCTCGTCTACCAACCCGACGCCGGCATCCTCAACGAGACGCTGCGCGACCTGGGCCTCGGCGAAGGACACGACTGGCTCACCGGCCTCGCGACCGCGCTGCCCGCCGTGATCGTCGTCGGCGTCTGGGCGGGCATGCCGCAGACCACGGTGGCGCTGCTCGCCGGGTTGCAGAACACCCCGCGCGAGCTGCACGAGGCGGCGGCGATGGACGGGGCCGGGGCCTGGCGCCGGTTCCGCACGGTGACCTGGCCGGCGCTGCGGCCCGTCGCGCTCGCCATCACCGCGCTCAACTTCATCTGGAACTTCAACTCGTTCGCCCTCGTCTACGTCCTGACGAACGGCGGACCCGGCGGCCGCACCCGGCTGCCCATGCTCTTCGCCTACGAAGAGGCTTTCCGCTACGGCCAGTTCGGCTATGCGGCGGCGATGGGCTGCGCCATGGTCGCCGTCATCTCCGTCCTTCTCGCTCTCTACCTGGTGGGCCGCCTGAAGGGAGGCGACGAGTGATGTTCAAGGTGAGCAGACCCGCCCGCGCGGGCCAGTACCTCGCGCTCCTCGCGTATCTCGTCTTCCTGGCCTTCCCGTTCCTGTGGCTGATCTCCACGGCGTTCAAGCCGGCCGGTGAACTCGCGAGCCTGCACCCCACCTGGATCCCCCGGCATCCGACCCTGGCCAACTTCCGGCAGGCCTTCGACGAGCAGCCCCTGCTGCGGGCCGCCGTGAACTCGCTGCTCGTCGCGGTCTGCGCCGCCGTCGTCGCGCTCCTCGTCGCCACCCCGGTGGCGTACGTCATGGCCCGCCACCGCGGTCCGCTGGCGCGAGCGGCGACCGGCTGGGTGGTGATCAGCCAGGCGTTCCCCTTCGTGCTGCTGATCATCCCGCTCTTCCTCGTCCTCAAGAACCTCCACCTGATCAACTCCCTGGTGGGCCTCACCCTGGTGTACGTGGTGTGGGCGCTGCCGTTCGCGCTGTGGATGCTGGTGGGCTATGTCCGCGCCATACCAAGGGAGTTGGAGGAGGCGGCGGCCGTGGACGGCGCGGGCCGGCTGCGCGTCCTGGTCTCGGTGACGGCGCCGCTCCTCGCGCCGGGTCTGGTGGCGACGGGCCTGTTCGCGTTCATCACCGCGTGGAACGAGTTCTTCTTCGCGCTGGTCCTGATGAAGACGCCGGAGAAGCAGACGCTGCCGGTGATCCTCACCCACTTCCTGGGCGCCGAGGGCGTCGCCGACCTGGGACCGCTCGCGGCCGGCGCGTTCCTGGCGACCCTCCCGTCCCTGCTGATCTTCGCGCTCATCCAGAAACGGATCACGGGCGGCATGCTGGCGGGAGCGGTGAAGTGATGCGCGGCGGGCAGAAGTTGACGACGGCGTTCGCCGCCGTGGCGGCGCTGCTGCTCGCGGGCTGCTCCGGCGGCTCGGGGACGACGGACCACGGCCGCGTCACCCTGGAGTTCCAGTCGCTGGCCTGGCAGAAGGAGTCCGTCGACGCCAACAAGCAGCTGGTGAAGGAGTGGAACAGCGAGCACCCCGACATCCGGGTGAAGTACGTCCAGGGCAGCTGGGACAGCGTCCACGACCAGCTGCTGACCTCCTTCGAGGGTGGCGAGGCGCCCGACATCATCCACGACGCCTCCGACGATCTGGCCGACTTCGCCTACGGCGGGTATCTGGCCGACCTGAGGGACTACCTCCCCGCGCGTCTCAAGTCCGATATTCCGCAGCGGAGTTGGCGGACGGCGACCTTCGGCGACGGGATCTACGGGGTCCCCTTCCTCCAGGAGCCGCGCGTCCTCGTCGCCAACGCGACCTGGCTCGAGAAGTCCGGCGTGCGCGTCCCGACGCCGGACGACCCGTGGACCTGGGACGAGTTCCGGCGGATCACCGAGGAGCTGAGCGGGGACGGAAAGTACGGCGTCGCCTGGCCGCTCAAGGAACCGGTCTCGGCGACCCTGAACCTCTCCCTGTCCGCCGGCGGCGCCCTGTTCCACCGGGGCGCGGACGGCAAGGTGACGATCCGGTTCGGCGCGGCGGACGAGGTGATGCCCCGCACCGTCCACGACCAGGTGAACACCGACCACAGCGCTTCCGGCGCCACGCTCGGCATGGGCGGCTCCGACACGCTGCCCGGCTTCTTCGCCGGCAAGTACGCGATGGTGCCGCTCGGCTTCTCCTACCGGCAGCAGATCGTGCAGCAGGCCCCCAAGGGCTTCGACTGGCAGGTGCTGCCCGCACCGGCCGGCGCCGACGGCCTCACCCAGGGCGTCAGCCCGCAGACCCTCTCCGTCTCCGAGGACAGCCCGCACAAGAAGGAAGCGGCCCGGTTCATCGACTTCCTCCTCCAGCCGCGCAACATGGTGCGGCTCGCCCTCGGCGACTGGATGCTGCCGACCGGCACGCAGGCCCTGAAGGCCCCGGCCCTGCGGACGACCGAGAACGGCTGGGCCACCGGCACCGCCCTCGCCTCCCGCCTCCGCTCGGCCCCCGCGCAGTCCGTGCGCGGCTACCCCGAGTGGAAGGACAAGATCGCCACCCCCGCGTTCCAGGAGTACTACAGCGGCGCGATCGGCCTCGACGAGCTGCGTGAACGCCTGGTCCACGACGGGAATCTGGTTCTGGCCCGCTACCAGCGGTGATCGGAACCCTGATCGGAACCCCGCCCCTATTCAATTGCACGAGACGTCTCGTCTCACCTACGGTGGACGCATGACGAACCCGGAACAGACCCAGCCCGCCCACATCGCCATGTTCTCCATCGCCGCCCACGGGCACGTGAACCCGAGCCTCGAAGTGATCCGGGAACTCGTCGCCCGCGGACACCGCGTCACGTACGCGATCCCGCACCTCTTCGCCGACAAGGTCGCCGAGACCGGCGCCGAGCCGGTCCCGTACACCAGCACGCTCCCCGGACCGGACGACGACCCGGCGGCCTGGGGGACCACGCTGCTCGACAACGTGGAGCCGTTCCTGAACGACGCGATCCAGGTCCTGCCGCAGCTCATCGAGGCGTACGAGGGGGACGGCGGGGCCGGTGTGCCCGACCTCGTGATCCACGACATCACCGCCTACCCGGCGATCGTGCTGGCCCGCCGCTGGGGCGTGCCCGCGGTCTCCCTCTCGCCGAACCTCGTGGCGTGGGACGGCTACGAGGAGGAGGTCGCCGAGCCGATGTGGGCGGAGCCCAAGCGGACCGAGCGCGGCAGGGCGTACTACGCGAAGTTCACCGACTGGCTGCGGGAGAACGGGATCGCGGACCACCCCGACCCGTTCGTCGGGCGCCCGCCCCGCTCCCTGGTGCTCATCCCGAGGGCGCTCCAGCCGAACGCCGACCGGGTCGACACCACGCGGTACAGCTTCGTCGGCGCCTGTCAGGGCGACCGGTCCGGGCAGGGCGACTGGCAGCGGCCGGACGGCGCCGAGCGGGTGCTGCTCGTGTCGCTCGGCTCGTCGTTCACCAAGCAGCCGGACTTCTACCGCGCGTGCGTCGAGGCGTTCGGAGAGCTGCCGGGCTGGCACGTCGTGCTCCAGGTCGGCAAGCACGTCACCGCCGACGACCTGGGGGCGGTGCCGCCCAACGTGGAGGTGCGGAACTGGGTGCCGCAACTGTCCGTCCTGCGGCAGGCAGACGCCTTCATCACGCACGCCGGCGCGGGCGGCAGCCAGGAAGGGCTCGCCACCGCCACGCCGATGGTCTGCGTACCGCAGGCCGCCGACCAGTTCGGGAACGCCGATGTGCTGCGGGCGCTCGGGGTCGCCCGGCACGTCCCCAAGGAGGAGGCCACGGCGGACGTCCTGCGCGAAGCCGTCCTCGCCCTCGTCGACGACCCCGAGGTGGCGCGGCGCCTCGCCGCGATCCAGCGGGAGATGGCCGAGGAGGGCGGCACCCCGCGCGCGGCCGACCTCATCGAGGTCGAACTGGGGCGACGGAATTCTGCGCCCATCGGTTCCATCGGCCGGTGAAAGAAATGTGCCCGAGCGATAACAAGTGGGCCGCAGAATAACGCTCGGGTAACGCCGGGTCGTCGGGGAATGCCCCTCGACCCGGCTGCCCCCTTGGACCGTTACCCCACGTGAAAGGTTGTGCTGAGTTTCTCTTGAACTTGGTCAGTACACATTCTTACCTTGAGGTGAACCTGATCTGAATTATCGAAAGTTGGCTCCCCCATGCCCCGAGACATACCACCGCTGTCCGACGTGCGTCGGCTCACGCAGAAGAAGCGTGACGCGTGGTGGACCGTGCTGCTCGTCGACCCGGTCGCGACGCCGCTCGTGCGGCTCACTGCCCGGTGGACACGCATCACGCCGAACCAGATCACCTGGGGCGCGCTCATCCTGGGGCTCGGCGCGGCCGGCTGCTTCGCCATGGGGGACTGGCGCTGGCTGATCGCCGGTGCCGTCATCTACCACGTGAGCTTCATCCTCGACTGCATGGACGGCAAGGTCGCCCGGCTGACGGGGCAGGGCTCCGTGTTCGGCGCCTGGCTCGACTACATCTTCGACCGGGTCCGCGTCATGGCCTGTGCCGTGGCCCTGATGGGCGGCCAGTACCACCGCACCGGTGACATCTGGTACGTGTGGCTCGCGGTGGCCGTCGTCTTCCTCGACGGGCTGCGGTACCTCAACGCGCTGGAGATCTTCAAGACCCGGCACAACATGCGCAAGAAGATCAAGGCCCATGTCCGGGCCGCCCGCCGCGCCCAGAACGAGCAGAGCCTCGCCTTCATGGAGGACCTGCTGCGGGCCAACCCCTCGGCCGACATGGAGCAGGACCTGACGGGCGCCGCCGCCGACGCCGAGACGGGCGTCGACGAGGACGGCGACGTGGTGGAGGCGCGGCGCGAGGCGATCGAGCCGACGGCCCAGGAGGCCCAGCAGACGCAGGAGGCCCAGGAAGCCCAGGAGGCGCAGGACCGGGCGCCGAAGCGCCAGGTCGTCGACCTGCACCAGGAGTTCCGCAGCCGCTTCCCGGCCTATCTGCGGTTCCGTTCCTTCCTGCTGCGCCACCGGATCCGTACGCACCTGATCAGCGGCATCGAGTTCCAGATGGCCGTCTTCATCATCGGCCCGATTCTCGACCAGGTGATCGGCACCACCATCGTGGCCGGCGCACTGCTGCTCGTCTTCGAACTCGCCATCGTCTACAAGCTGCTGCTCTCCACCCGCGACTTCGGCCGCACGCTGGAGGCGTTCGAGCAGGAGGCCGCCCAGCGGCAGGAAGCCCTGGAGGCCCAGGAGACGCAGGAAGCGCAGAAGGACGGCGTGCCCGCCGCCGTGTGACACGGCGGACGGACACACCGTCCCGGAGCGGGGGCGGGAGCGCCGGTCGTCAGACCCGCAGCTCCTCGCCCCCCTTGGCGGTCGCCGCCGCGACCGGGGCGGGCGCCGGTGCCTCGTCGTGCGTGAGGTCCGGCATCCGGCGCAGCCACCGCGGCAGGTACCAGTTGCGGTCGCCGAGCAGCGCCATCACGGCCGGGAGCAGCACACCGCGGATGACGGTCGCGTCGATCAGGACGGCCGCCGCGAGGCCCACGCCCATCTGCTTCATCGACTGCATGGACAGCGTGCCGAAGATCGAGAAGACGGCGACCATGATGACGGCGGCGCTGGTGACCACGCCCGCGGTCGTGACGACACCGTGCCGGATCGCCTCGGTGTTGGTCCGCCCCTGGAGCCGCGCCTCCTTGATCCGCGACACCACGAACACGTGGTAGTCCATCGACAGGCCGAACAGGATCACGAAGAGGAACAGCGGCAGCCAGGAGATGATCGCGCCGACCCCCTCCGCGCCGACCAGGGACGCGCCCCAGCCGTGCTGGAAGACGGCGACGAGAATCCCGTAGGCGGCGCCCACGCTCAGCAGGTTGAGCGCGATCGAGGTGATCGCGACGGTCAGCGAGCGGAACGACAGCAGCATCAGCAGGAAGGCGAAGGCGACCACGAAGGCGAAGACCGGGACGACCGAGCCGACGATCTGGTCGTTGAAGTCCTTCGACCCGGCGACCTGACCGGTGATCGGCGCCTCGACGCCGTCGACCTTGCCGAGCGTCGCGGGCCGCACCTCGTCCCGCAGCAGCGCGAGGCTCTGCTCCGCCCTCCCCTGGTCGGAGCCGCCGACCAGCGGTACGTAGACGAACGCGACGTTCTGCGCCGCGTGCACCGTCACCTCGACCGGGCCGCGCGAGGCACCCGAACTCACCGCGCGGGCACGGAAGTCGGCGATCGCCGAGCGCACCTCGGGCGCGTTGATGTCCTCGGCGCCGACGACCACCTCGGCCGGTTCGGAGCCGCCCGGGAACGCCTCGTTGACCCGGTCGTACGTCGCCACGATCGGCAGTGAGTCCCCGAACTCCTGGTCCAGGGTGAGGTTCTGCGTCTTCATGCCGAGCGCGGGAGCGGCGACCGCGAGCAGCGCGCAGACCGCGACGGCCACCGAGACGGCGGGCCGCCTGAGCACGACACCCAGGACGGCGGTCCAGAACCTGCTGCCGCCCTCGCCCTTGCTCCCGCCGCGCCGCTTGTCCGGGTGCAGGAACGGGATGCGGCCCTTCTCGACGCGCTCACCGAGCAGCGAGAGCAGCGCGGGCAGCACGGTCACCGAGCCGACCATGGCGACCGCGACCACCATCAGGGAGGCGAGGCCCATCGCCTGGAACTCGGCGATGCCGGTGAACAGCATGCCCGCCATCGCCACGCACACCGTGACACCGGAGACGATGATCGCCCGCCCGCTGGTGGCCGCCGCGATCCGCAGCGCGGTCCCCGCGTCGTGGCCCTTCATCCGCTCCTCGCGCTCGCGGCGCAGGTAGAACAGGCAGTAGTCGACGCCGACCGCGAGCCCCACGAGCAGCATCACCGAGTTGGCGGTGTCGCTCATCGGCTGGAGGTGGCTGACGATCGCCATCAGGCCCATCGTCGCCACGATCGCGGTGACGGCGAGCGCCACCGGAAGCAGCGCCGCGACGAGCGCGCCGAACGCGATCAGCAGGATGCCGAGGGCCACCGGCACGGCCGAGTACTCGGCCCGCTGGAAGTCGTCGCCGAAGGCGTCGTCGAACGTCTTGTTCATGCTCGCCGCGCCGATCTCCTCGATCCGCAGCGTGCCGTGGTCGTCCGCGACGCCCGCGACGGCCTTCTGGACCGGCTCGACCCGGTCGGACGCCGTCTCGGGGTCGCCCCGCATGTCGAACTGGACGAGCGCGGTGCGGCCGTCCTTCGAGATCGACTGCGCCTGTGCCGCGTAGGGGGAGCGGACGTTCGTGACCGCTCCGGTGCCCTCGACGGCCTTGACGACGTCCTCGACCGCCCGCTTGAACTCCGGTGCGGTGGCGCGCAGTTGTCCGTCCTTGGCCTGGACGAGAACGGTCTCGCCGGCCGGTTCGTCGATGCCGGCCCTGTCGATGATCTGCTCGGCCCGGCCGGTCTCGCCGTTGAGCTGGTCGCTCTCCTTCACATCGGCGCGGCCCACCGCGTTCCCGATGCCCATCGCCAGGACGACGAACAGCACCCAGATCCCCACCGCCGCCCATCGATGACGGGCGCTCCATCCGCCGGCCCGGGCCGCGACTCCGCGCACCCGGCCCTCCTGCCGTTCCCCGTTCCTCGCCATGAGGTCACCTCCGGATTCGAAGGTATGGGCGGCGTAAGCGCGCTTCGTCGTGCTGCCCGGTGAGGTCGGGGCGGCCCGGGTCGGCGCAGAGGATGACGAACGCCCCTTACATCTATCGGGGGTTGATCTGTCCGGTTTGTTATTACAGAACCTTGTTGAAAAAGTCACAGCTGTATGAAGGTCTTGATCTGGTCGCGTCAATCGGCCAGGGTTTCGTCTCAACCCCCGGAGATCTTCCGGAGATTGCCGGAGGCCGCACCAAATTGCGCGCCCCCACGCGCGTAGATTCCACACAACCCCCCACACACCACGAGGAGTTCACTCTTCATGGCACTTCACAAGCGTGCGCGTTCGATGAAGCTCACGGCCGCGATAGCCACGGCGGCCACCGCCGTCGGTGTCACCGTCTTCACCGGCAGCTTCGCGGGCGCCGCCACACCGGCCCAGGGCAAGGTCTACGGCCTCGACGCCAAGGGCGCCGTGACCGGCAGCTACATCGTGCTGCTCGACCAGAAGGCGAACACCGCCGCCAAGAAGGACCTCGCCAAGGAGTACGGCGGCACCCTCCGCCGGAACTACGACTCGGCCGTCAACGGCTTCTCGGTCAACGGTCTCTCGGAGACCGAGGCCAAGCAGCTCGCCGCCGACAAGTCCGTCGGCAAGGTCGTCCAGAACAAGAAGTTCCACACCACCGCCACCCAGGACAACCCGCCGTCGTGGGGCCTGGACCGCATCGACCAGGCGGAGACCGCGGGCGACGGCACGTACACCTACCCCGACAGCGCCGGTGAGGGCGTCACCGCGTACGTCATCGACACCGGCGTCCGCATCAGCCACAAGGACTTCGGCGGCCGCGCCTCCTACGGCTTCGACGCCGTCGACAACGGCGACAGCGCCGACGACGGCAACGGGCACGGCACGCACGTCGCCGGGACCATCGCCGGTGACGCGCACGGCGTCGCGAAGAAGGCGAAGATCGTCGCCATCCGCGTCCTCGACGACCAGGGCTCCGGCACCACCGAGCAGGTCGTCGCGGGCATCGACTGGGTCACCGAGCACCACTCGGGCCCGTCCGTCGCGAACATGTCGCTCGGCGGCGGCGTGGACGAGGCGCTGGACGCCGCGGTGAAGAAGTCGATCGACTCCGGCGTCACCTACGCGGTCGCGGCCGGCAACGAGTCGGCGGACGCGTCCTCCAGCTCCCCGGCCCGCGTCCCCGAGGCCATCACCGTCGCCTCCTCCACCAAGGACGACGAGCAGTCCGACTTCTCCAACTACGGGGAGGGCGTGGACATTTACGCCCCCGGCTCGGACATCACCTCCGACTGGAACACCGGCGACGACGCCACCAACACCATCTCCGGTACGTCGATGGCGACCCCGCACGTCGTCGGCGCCGCCGCCGTCTACCTGGGCGGGCACCCGGACGCGGCCCCCGCCGACGTCGCCACGGCGCTGACCGGCGGAGCCACCGCGGACGCCATCGGCAACGCCACCGAAGGCACCCCGAACAAGCTCCTGAAGATCGTCGAGTAGCCCCACCGGCCCCCCCCACGGGGGCCTCACGTGCCGGCGGTCGTCGTGCCCACCCCCACGGGGCGCGACGGCCGCCTTATCGTGTCGGCATGGCGATCAACCGGTACGCGGCGCTGCTGCGCGGCATCAATGTGGGCGGCAACAAGAAGGTCCCGATGGCGGAGCTGCGCGCCCTCGTCGAGGGCCTGGGCCACCAGGACGTGGCGACCTATCTGCAGAGCGGCAACGTGACGTTCGCGGCCGGGGGCGGCGACGAGGACTCGCTCGCCGCGGACATCGAGCTGGCCATCGCCGACAGGTTCGGCTTCCCGGTCGACGTCCTCGTCCGCGACCACGCCTACCTGGTGGCCGTCCAGGACGCCTGCCCGTTCCCGGCCGCCGAGCTGGAGGGCAAGCAGCTGCACGTCACCTACCTGTCGCAGGCGCCGGACCCGGAGCGGTACGCAGGGATCGACCTGCCCGCCTACGCGCCCGAGGACTTCCGGCTCGGCGACCGCGTCGTCTATCTCTACGCGCCCGACGGGCTCGGCCGGTCCAAGCTCGCCGAGCAGCTGGGACGGCCCGCCGTGCACAAGGGGCTGATCGCGACGAGCCGCAATTGGAACACCGTCGTCAAGCTGGTGGAGCTCACGCGTCCGGCGTCGTGAGTGCGTCGAGCCGGGCCATGTCCCCTTCGGTGAGCCGGAGTTCGCCGGCCGCGACGTTCTCCTCCAGGTGCGCCACGGTCCCGGTGCCCGGCGTCGGGCAGAGCACGGGGGAGTGGTGCAGCAGCCAGGCGAGCGCGACCTGCGACGGGGTCGCGTCGTGCGCGGCCGCGACGGACGTCAGCTCCTGATGGTGCGTCAAGGTGCCGTTGCCCAGCGGGAACCAGGGCAGGAACGCGATGCCCCGCGCCTCGCACAGCTTGAGCAGCGGCTCGGAGGCACGGTCCAGGACGTTGTAGCGGTTCTGCACCGAGACGACCGGCACGATGTCCAGATCCAGGGCCTGCTGAAGCTGCTCGGCCCGCACCGAGTCCAGCCCCACGTGCCGGATCTTCCCCTCGTCCCGCAACTCGCGCAGCACACCCAGCTGGTCGGCGAGCGGCACGTCCGGATCGATCCGGTGCAGCTGGTACAGGTCGACGCGCTCGCGGCGCAGGCGGCGCAGGCTCGCCTCGCACATCGCCCGCAGCCGCTCGGGCCGGCCCTCGATGTGCCACGACTCGGCGGACGTCCGTACGACACCGCCCTTGGTCGCGATCACCAGGCCGTCCGCGTACGGGTGCAGGGCCGCGGCGACCCGCTCCTCCGCGACGCCGGGACCATAGTTGTCCGCGGTGTCGACCAGCGTCACCCCCAGCTCGACGGCGCGGCGCAGGACGGCCGTCGCGTTCGCGTCGCTGCCGCGCGGACCCCAGGCGCCGTGCCCGGTCAGATGCACCGTGCCGTAGCCGAGGCGGCGTACGGGCAGATCGGAGCCGAGGGTGAGCGTCGTCTGCGGGGCCGTGGGCGTCATGGGGGAGACGGTAACCGATGCCCTGTGCATCTGGTTCGGGAGACCACGTCTGTGCCAGGGTCGACGCCATGCGCTATCTCATCATCGGAGCAGGGGCGGTCGGCGGCGCCATCGGTGCCCGGCTCGCCGAGGCGGGGCAGGACGTCGTCCTCGTGGCGCGCGGCGCGCAGTACGGGGCGCTGCGCGAGCGGGGACTCCGGTTCGAGGCGCCGGACGGGGTGCACGTGCACCGACTGCCGGTGGCCGACGGGCCGGGAGCGCTCGGCACGCTGCGCGCCGACGACGTCCTCGTGCTCTGTGTGAAGACCCAGGACAGCGCCGCCGCGCTCGCCGCCTGGGGCGCCGCCCCCGTGGAGGGCGGCGGCACCGCGGCCGCCCGGCTGCCGCTGGTCTGCGCCCAGAACGGTGTGGAGAGCGAGCGGCTCGCCCTGCGCACCTTCCAGCGCGTGTACGCGATGTGCGTCTGGCTGCCCGCCACCTTCGTCGAGCCGGGCGTGGTGCGCGCCGCGGGCGCCCCGCTCACCGGCATCCTGCACCTGGGCCGCTACCCGGCGGGCAGCGACGACACGGCGCGGGCGATCTCCGCGGACCTGGAGCGGGGCCGGTTCGCCGCGCCCGTCGTCGACGACGTGATGCGCTGGAAGTACGCCAAGCTCCTCGCCAACCTCGCCAACGCCGTCGAGGCGGTGTCCGGGGTGCTCACCGACGAGGACGGCATCGCCCTGTTCCGCCGGGCCCGCGCCGAGGGCGAGGCCGTGCTCGCCGCCGCCGGGATCGCGTACACCGGCCGCGACGAGGAGAAGAAGGTGCGCGCGGACCGCATCACCTTCGAACCCTTCGACGGCTCCCCGCGCGGCGGCGGTTCCACCTGGCAGTCCCTCGACCGGGGCGCGGGCAGCGTCGAGGTGGACTACCTCAACGGCGAGATCGGCCTCCTCGGACGGCTCCACGGCGTACCGACCCCGGTCAACGACGTCCTCCAGGAACGCGCGAACGAAGCGGCCCGGCTGCGCCGCCCGGCCGGAGCGACCCCGATCGCGGAACTGGTGGCGGCGGTCGACGCCCGCGCCTGACCCTGTCGCGTTTGTTCAAGAAGGGCCGGGGCCCGTGCTCGTACCGTCGACGGCATGGAAGAACGCAGGGACACCGTCCACCCGTACCTGATCGAGTGCGCCACCGAGGCGGCCCGCGTCGCGGCCGCCGTCAAGCCCGACCTGCTCGGCGCGGCCTCCGGCTGCGGCGACTGGGACGTGCGCACCCTCGTCAACCACTGGGTCGCCTACACGGGCGACGGCATGGCCCACCGGGCGCGCCGCGAACCACTGCCCGACGACCTTGCGACCCGCGACTTCACCGCCGAGAGCGACTGGGCCGACCGGTACGCGGACCGGCTCGGGCAGGCCGTCGCCGCCTGGTCCGAACCGGGCGTCTGGGAGGGCGAGGTGGACCTCGGGTTCGCCCGGCAGCCCGCCCCGGAGGTCGCCGCGCTGCTGTGGGCCGAACTCGTCCTGCACGGCTGGGACGTGGCCCGCGCCACCGGCCAGGAGTTCCGGATCTCCGAAGGTGCCGCCGCGCTGCTCCTGCACGTCGTGGAGAAGAACGCGGCCGTCTACCGGCAGTACGAGGGCTTCGCCGACCCCGTGCCGCTGCCGGACGGCGCCCCCGTGTACGCGCGGGCCCTCGCGCTCAGCGGGCGCGACCCCCGGCCGGCATGAATGGCCCACCCGAATGAGGCAGGAATGGACCATCGGCCGGGGCCACCCGGCGGCTAGCTTCAGAGCATGACCACTGACCCGGCCGCCGGATCCGCCACCCGCGTCGACTTCTGGTTCGACCCCGCCTGCCCCTTCGCCTGGATCACGTCCCGCTGGATCCTGGAGGTCGAGCGCCACCGGCCGCTCGACCTCCGCTTCCACGTCATGAGTCTGTACCTGCACAACATCGGCAACGAACTCCCCGACTGGTACCGGGATCTCGTCGACCGGTCGATCGGCCCGGTCCGGGTCGCCGCGCTCGCCGCACAGCAGCACGGGGACGGCATCCTCCGTGACCTCTACACGGCGTTCGGCACCCGCATCCACCAGCAGAAGCAGGACGACTTCGACGCCGTGGCGGCCGACGCCCTCGCCGAGCTGGGGCTGCCCGCCGACCTGGCCGCCGCCGCGCACGACCCCGCCCACGACGACCTGGTGCGCCGCAGCCACGACGCGGGCCGCGAACCCGACTCCGAGTCCTATGTCGGCACGCCCACGATCCATGTCGACGGAACGGTGTGGTTCGGGCCGGTCCTGCGGGCCATCCCGCGCGGCGAGCGGGCCGCCCGGCTCTTCGACAGCTTCCGCGTCCTGGCCACGGAGCCCGACTTCTTCGAGCTCAAGCGGACCCGCACCGGCGACCTCGACGCCGGCTGACCCGGCCGGTCACTCGCCCCGCCACTCCGCGTCCCGCCGTGCCCACCGCACGGCGGGACCCACGGCCAGACCGGCGGCCACGAACAGCGCCCCGAGCACGACCCAGCCCGCCGCGCCGTGCCGGATCGCGGTCACCGTCACCAGCGCGGGCGCGGCCATCGTCGCCGCGGCCTGCCCGGAGTTGAACACGCCCTGGTAGACGCCCTGCGCGCGGGAGTCGGCGAGCCCGTACCCGACGGTCCAGCCGCCCGCCGCCGACAGCACCTCGGCGCCCACCTGCACCACCGCGCCCACCACGAGCACGGCCAGCGCCCACCACGGGGAGAGCCCGGCCGTCACCGCGAACACCGCGCACGACAGCGCGAGCAGCAGCCCTCCCCGGCGCATCGCCCGCACCGCGCCCGGCAGATCCTCGACGCCCCGGGTCGCGCGCACCTGCAACAGCGCCACCAGGACACAGTTGAGGACCATCACCAGCGCCGCCGACCAGCGCGGCGCCTCGGTGTGCTCCGCGATCCACAGCGGCAGCCCCACCTCCAACAGGCTGTACTGAAGGGCCAGTACGGCATTGAGGAACGTCACCGCGAGGAACGGCAGATCGCGCACCGCCCGCCAGCGGTCGCCCGCCGGGACGTCGTCCGCGACCCGGCGCCCGCCCCCGCCCGGCAGCCGCAGCACGAGCAGCGCCGAGGTGACGAACATCGCCGCGTCCAGCAGGATCAGCACCGTGTACCCGGCCCGGCTGTCGACCTGGAGCGCCAGGGCACCGAAGACGCCGCCCACGCCCATCCCGACGTTCGTCACCATCCGCAGATGCGCGCGGCCCTCCACCCGCGCACCGGCCGGGAGCACATCGGCGTAGAGCGCGTTGCGCACCCCCATGCTCGCCTGGCACAGCGCCGCGTAGGCGATCGCCGTGACGAGGAACGCCGGGTAGGAACCGACCACCGTGTACGCGGCGAGCGCCCCGCCGCAGCCGATCCACAGCGCGGTCAGGATCGTGCGGCGCCCCCACAGATCGGAGGCGCGCCCGGCCGGCGGCCCCGCCGCGATCCCGAACAGCCCGGCCACGGTGAGCCCGACGCCCACCGAGGTGGCGCTCAGGCCGATGACCCGCGTGAAGTACAGGACGCTGACGGGGAAGAAGAGGCCGCGCCCGAACGCGTTGAGGAGGGTGAGGACGGAGAGGTGACGCAGCAGGGAGTCGGCGGGCAGCAGTCCGCCGAAGCGGGTGGCCGGGGGCGTGACGGCGGGGCGTGCCGCAGGCGGTGACGTGGTCATGCCCCCAGCGAAACCGGGTTCCGGGCCCCGCGACATTTCTTTAGCCTGGGACTAAAGCATGGGACCGGAAAGACGGTCGGAAGGACGGTCGGAAGGGATACGGCGGATGATCGAGTTCCGCTTCGTCATGGGCGACCTGGCCCGGACCTCGTTCGCCTACTCCCCGCTCCAGGAAGCCGTGTACTCGCTGCGCGCCTGGCGCGAACCCGCGCGCTACCCGCACCAGCGGCCCTGGCTGCGCCGCCTCGGCCCCGCCTTCCGCCGCCAGGACACCGAACTCCTCGGCGCGCTCATCGCGCCCCATCTGTGGATCCCGGACTTCCTCACCCCGCGCCCGGACCGGCCGCGCCCCGCGTTCGCCCGCCAGACCGCCGCGCTGCGCCGGGTCCCGCCGGAACTCCTCGCCCCCGAGTTCACCGCCGCGTACGACACCACCGTCGACCGGCTGCCGGAGGTGCTGCGCACCGGGCTCGCCGACCCGGCCGCGTTCCGGCACCGCATCGCCGACGCGCTGGAGTCCTACTGGCACGACTGCCTCGCCGCCGACTGGTGGCCGCGCGTGCAGTCCGTGATGGAGGCCGACCTCACCCATCGCGGCAAGGTGCTCGCGGAGGAAGGGGTGGGCGGCCTGTTCACCAGTCTCGACCCGCGGCTTTCGTGGGACGGCGAGGTGCTCACCCTCGCCCAGACCAACGGCCACGGCTACCTCCCGTGGCCGGAGGCCGACATCGCCATCGGCGGGCGCGGGCTCGTCCTCGTGCCGACGCTGTTCGCGCACGGCGCCCACACCATGATCGACCCCGGGCTGCCGCCGCTGCTGAGCTATCCGGCGCGCGGCCGCGCCACGATCTCCGAGACCGCGCCGCCCGCCTCCGGCGAGGCACTGACCCGGCTGCTCGGCGCGCCCCGCGCCCGACTCCTGAGCCTGCTCACGGAACCCGCCTCCACGACGGAACTGGCCCACCGCCTCGCCGTCACACCCGGAGCCGTCAGCCAGCACCTGTCGATCCTGTACGACGCCGGGCTGCTGACCCGCACCCGCAGCGGACGCAGTGTGCGGTACGGGCGCAGTGAGCTGGGGGAGCGGCTGTGCGGCTCCGACGACTCCGCGCCCTGACCGGGCCCGCTCAGGCGCCGACGGCCAGCAACTCCCGTACGGCAGCGGCCTCGTAGCGGCGCAGGAGCACCCGTGCCACTTCCGGCGCGGCGCCGAGCACATCGCCCAGGACGTCCGCGTCGGCGGCGCCCGCCGCGATCCGGTCGGGGAGCCGGCCGGGAGCCAGGACGTAGGGCGCGACGGCGACGCGCTCGCAGCCAAGGTCCCTCAGTTCGCGCACGGCTTCCTCCGTGCGCGGCAGAGATGCGGAGGCGAAAGCAGGCCGCACGGCGCACCAACCGGTGTGCCGCCACTCCCGCGCGATTTCTGCGATCACTGCGATCGCCTCCGGGTCACTGGAGCCCGCCGAGGCCAGGACGACCCCGGTCGTGGGCTTGTCGGCCGGGTCGAGCCCGGCCTCGTACAGACGGCGTTCCAGGGCCGACACCAGCAGCGGTGAAGGACCGAGGACGTCGGCCTGGCGGATGCGCAGGCCGCGCGGTGCCTCGCGGAGCACCGCGGGGATGTCGGCCTTCGCGTGGAAGGCGCGGGTGAGCAGCAGCGGAAGGGCGACCACGTCGCGGACGCCCTCCGCCGCCAGGGACTCCAACACCCCGCTCACGGAAGGGACGTTGAAGTCCAGGAACGCCGTCTCCACCCGCACCCCCGGCCGCTGCGCCCGCACCTCGCGCACGAGGGCGTGCACGGTCGCGGCGTGCCGCGGATCGCGGCTGCCGTGGGCGATGACCAGCAGGACGGGGGCGGGGGCGGAGTGGTGCATGACTGGTTGCTCAGTTCTTGACGAGGAGGCCGCGACCGCGAAGGACACGACGCTCCAGCGGGCTGAAGATCAACAGGTCGATGACGATACCGACGATCAGGATGAGGAAGATGGCGAGGAAGACCATCGGCATGGACGAGGCGTTGCGGCCGTTCTCCAGGAGCTGGCCGAGGCCCACCCCGAGGTCGGGCGAGGACGCGATGATCTCGGCCGCCATCAGCGAACGCCAGGAGAACGCCCAGCCCTGCTTCAGGCCCGCGAGATAGCCGGGCAGCGCCGCCGGGAGCACGATGTGCCACAGACCGCGCACGCCGGTCGCGCCGAGGGTGCGGCCCGCCCGCAGGAACAGTGGGGGCACCTGGTCGACACCGGAGACCAGACCGTTCGCGATCGAGGGGACCGCGCCCAGCAGGATCACCGCGTACATCATCGAGTTGTCCAGGCCGAGCCAGAGCACCGCGGGCGGCACCCAGGCCACCGACGGCAGCGACTGCAACCCCGACAGGATCGGGCCGATCGCCGCCCGCACGAACTTCACGCGGGCCACGAGCAGACCCAGCGGGGTGCCGATGGCGAGCGCGAAGAGGAAGCCGAGCAGGCCGCGCGACACGCTCGTCCAGATGTAGCCCAGCAACTCGCCCTTCAGCCAGGCGTTCCGGACCTCGGCCCAGACGTCCGACGGCGCGGGCAGCTTCGTCGGATCGTCGACGATCTTGAAGGAGATCAGCGCCTGCCAGACCACGAGGACCACGAGGACCGCGGTCAGCGGCGGCAGGATCTTCTCGCGGAACGTCTTGGAGAACGGTGTGCGGTCCGACCGCACCGTCTCCAGTGCGTCCAGGCCCGCCTCGAGACCGGCGAGGTCGTCGGAGCGCGGGGCGTCCGCGGGCTCGGCGTTCTTGTGGTTCTTGTGGTTCTCGTCGTTCTTGTCGACGACGGCCGTCGGTTCAGTCCTTGCCATGGCGGCGGATCTCCCCCCGGAGCTGTTCGGTGATCTCGACCGAGAGCTCGGCCACGGCCGTGTCCTCGATGCGGCGCGGCTGCTCGATGTCCACGGTCCACTCGTGGGCGATCCGGCCGGGCCGGGACGACAGCAGCACGACGCGCTGGGCGAGCCGCACCGCCTCGCGCACGTTGTGGGTGACGAACAGGACGGAGACGTTCGTCTCCGCCCAGATCCGGGTCAGCTCGCCGTGCAGGACGTCGCGGGTGATGGCGTCGAGCGCGGCGAACGGCTCGTCCATCAGCAGCAGTTGAGCGTCCTGGGCCAGAGCGCGGGCCAGCGCCACACGCTGGCGCATCCCGCCGGACAGCTCATGGACCCGCTTGCCGTACGCGTCCTGGAGCCGTACCAGCGTGAGCAGTTCCTCGGCGCGGGTGCGCCGCTCGGACTTCGCCACGCCCCGGAGTTTCAGGGCGAGTTCGATGTTCTTGCCCGCGGTCAGCCACGGGAACAGTGCGTGCTCCTGGAACATCAGGGCGGGGCGCCCGTCCGTCGTGATGGAGCCGGCCGACGGGGCGTCGAGCCCCGCGACCAGGTTGAGCAGGGTCGACTTGCCGCAGCCCGAGGCTCCCAGGAGGGTGACGAACTCGCCCGGAGCGACATCGAGGCTGATGTCGTCCAGGACGAGCTGCGGCCCGGCCGGTGTGCCGAAGGACTTCGATACGTGCTCGATACGGGCCGCCGCGCCGCCCGTGCCGGCGGCGGAGCCGGCCGCCGTCGTGGCGAGGGTCGTCGCCATGGTCGTCACCTCCTGGGAACTCGGTCTACAGGGCGGTTACTTGGCGCCGAGACCGGCGTCGTCGACCGCGGTGGCACCCTCGGCCTTGAGGATCTTGTTCAGCGGCTCCAGGTCATAGATGCCGGCGAGGTCCGGCTTCTCCAGCAGACCGGCCTTGACCGCGTGGGCCGCCTCGGTGTCGAGGGTGGAGGCCAGCGGGTCGTCCGTGAACTCGATGGACTTCCACGCCGGGTCCAGGACGTCCGCCGGGAGCGCCTTGCCCGAGTCGATCTCCAGCTGCTTGTTCGCGGCGGCCTTCGCCTCGTCGGAGTTGGCGTTGATCCACTTGTTGGTCTTCACCGAGCCGCGCAGCACGGCCTCGACGACGTCCGGGTGGGCCTTGAGGAACTTCTGCGACACGATGATGTTCGTGATCACGAACTTCTTGTCGGGCCACAGGTCGGACTCGTCGAGCAGCACCTTGCCGCCCTCGGCGACCAGCTTGGACGCGGTCGGCTCCGGCACCCAGGCGCCGTCGATGGAGCCGGACTTGAAGGCGTCCGGGGTGATCTTGTTGTCCGTGCGGACGACGGAGACGTCGCCCTTGCCGGAGTTCGCGTCGACCTTCCAGCCCTTCTCGGCGATCCAGTTCAGGAACGCGACGTCCTGCGTGTTGCCGAGCTGCGGGGTGGCGATCTTCTTGCCCTTGACGTCGTCCAGGGACTTGATCTTCTTGGGGTCGACGACGAGCTTCACACCGCCGGAGGCGCTGCCGCCGATGATGCGCAGCGACTTCCCCTTCGACTTGGTGTAGCCGTTGATCGAGGGGGAGGGGCCGATCCAGCCGATGTCGATGGACCCGGCGTTCAGCGCCTCGATCTCGGAAGGGCCGGCGTTGAAGATCTGGTACGAGGCCTTCGTACCCTTCAACTCCTTCTGGAAGAAGCCCTTCTGGTTGCCCACGAGAGCCGTGCCGTGGGTCAGGTTGCCGAAGTAACCGATCTTGACGGTGTCGGCGGAGAGCGCCTTGCCCTTCGCGGCGACCTTCTCCTTGGAGCTGTCGTCGGCTTCGGAGCCGTAGCTGCACGCGGTCGCGGTGAGCGCGATGAGCGGCAGGGCGGCGACGGCGATCAGCGAGCGTCGCGCGAGGGTGGAGCGGCTGGCAGGCACGGGAGGTGTTCCTCTCGTAGGCCCGGCGGGTCACGCCTCAGGGCGTGGCCGGGAGGTCGGCAGGTCTTCGTCTTCGCAGGTAAGGGCGGTGGGGGGTGAGGGCGCGCAAGCAGTGCGCGTACGTCTTCACGCACATCGGGCGACCCCGCCCTGTCCGCTGCCGAGGGAGCCGCTGCCGACGCGGCCGCCCTCCTTGGCGAACGTGCCGTAGTAGTCGATGGTGATCATGATGATCAGAAGTCCCAACCGTCTTCGTCTTCAACGGACGTGGTGGCCTCGGCGGTCGCGAACGACTCTCCGGCCATCCCGGCGGCGAGCGTGGTGCCGTCCGCCGGGTCGATCAACAGGAACGAGCCGGTGCGCCGCGAGTCGGCGTACGTGTCGATGGCGAGCGCCTCGGCGAGCCGCACCTTCACCCGGCCGATGTCGTTGGCGACGAGCTGCCCGGGGGAGGGGTGCTGGGAGAGGTCGTCCAGCGTGAGCCGCGACGGGATCTCCTTGACGATGGCCTTCACCGTGCGGGTGGTGTGCTTGAGCAGCACGCGCTGGCCGACGGTGAGCGGGGTGTCGGCGACATGGCAGACGGTCGCCTCGATGTCCTGCGAGGTGGCGGGCGCGTCGTGGCTCGGCACGATCAGGTCGCCGCGCGAGACGTCGATGTCGTCCTCCAGGAGGAGGGTGACCGACTGCGGTGTCCAGGCCACGTCGACCGGCGTGCCCAGCAGATCGATCCCGGCCACCTTCGAGGTGCGCCCGGACGGCAGGACGGTCACCGACTCGCCGACGCGGAACGTCCCGGCGGCGATCTGGCCCGCGTAGCCCCGGTAGTCGGGGTGCTCGGCGGTCTGCGGACGGATCACGTACTGCACGGGCAGCCGCGCGTGGCAGCCCGTCAGGTCGTGGCTGACCGGCACCGTCTCCAGGTGCTCCAAGACCGTCGGGCCGCCGTACCAGTCCATGTTCGCGGACGGCTCCACGACGTTGTCCCCGGCGAGCGCCGAGATCGGGATCGCGGTGATCTCCGGCACGCCCAGCTCCCCGGCGTACGCGGTGAACTCCTCGGCGATCCTCGCGAAGACGGTCTCCTCGTAGCCGACGAGGTCCATCTTGTTGACCGCGAGGACGACGTGCGGGACGCGCAGCAGCGCGGCGACGGCCGCGTGCCGGCGGGTCTGCTCGATGACGCCGTTGCGGGCGTCGACCAGCACCACGGCCAGGTCGGCGGTGGAGGCGCCGGTGACCATGTTCCGCGTGTACTGCACGTGCCCCGGGGTGTCCGCGAGGATGAACCGGCGCCGGGGCGTCGCGAAGTAGCGGTAGGCGACGTCGATGGTGATGCCCTGCTCGCGCTCGGCGCGCAGTCCGTCGGTGAGCAGCGCGAGGTCCGGCTCGGCGGCGCCGCGCGAGCGCGACGCGACCTCGACGGCCTCCAGCTGGTCGACGAGGACCGACTTGGAGTCGTGCAGGAGGCGGCCGACCAGCGTGGACTTGCCGTCGTCGACGGAACCGGCCGTGGCGAACCGCAGCAGGGTGGTGGCCGAGAGACCGGCCAGCTCTTCAACAGCGGGGGTGGTGCTCATGTCTAGAAGTACCCTTCGCGCTTGCGGTCTTCCATCGCGGCCTCGGACATCTTGTCGTCGGCGCGGGTGGCGCCCCGCTCGGTGAGCCGGGAGGCGGCGATCTCGGCGATGACCTGGTCCAGCGTCTCGGCGTCCGAGTCGACGGCCCCGGTGCAGGACATGTCGCCGACCGTGCGGTAGCGCACCCGGCGCTTCTCCGGGACCTCGCCCTCCTTCGGGCCGCCCCAGTCACCGGCCGTCAGCCACATGCCGCTGCGGCTGAACACCTCGCGCTGATGGGCGAAGTAGATCTCGGGGAGTTCGATGTTCTCGCGGGCGATGTACTGCCAGACGTCCAGCTCGGTCCAGTTGGACAGCGGGAAGACGCGGACGTGTTCGCCGGGGGCGTGGCGGCCGTTGTAGAGCTGCCACAGTTCGGGGCGCTGGCGGCGCGGGTCCCACTGCGAGAACTCGTCGCGGAGCGAGAAGACGCGCTCCTTGGCGCGGGCCTTCTCCTCGTCGCGGCGCCCGCCGCCGAAGACCGCGTCGAAGCGCTCGGACTGGATCTTCTCGGTGAGCGGCACCGTCTGGAGGGGATTGCGCGTCCCGTCCGGACGTTCGCGCAGGACGCCCCTGTCGATGTAGTCCTGCACCGAGGCGACATGCAGCCGGAGCCCGTGCCGTTCCACCGCGCGGTCGCGGTAGTCGAGGACCTCGGGGAAGTTGTGCCCGGTGTCGACGTGCAGCAGCGAGAACGGCACGGGCGCCGGGGCGAACGCCTTCAGCGCCAGGTGCAGCATGACGATGGAGTCCTTGCCGCCGGAGAAGAGGATCACCGGCTTCTCGAACTCGCCCGCCACCTCGCGGAAGATGTGCACCGCCTCGGACTCCAGCGCGTCCAGGTGGCTGAGGGCGTACGGGCTGTCGGTCTCCCCGGATCCCTCGGAGACGGAAGAAGTGGCTGCGGTCGTCATGCGGCGAGACCCCTCTCGGTGAGCAGCGCGCGCACGGCGGCCGCGGACTCCTGCACGGTCTGGTTCTGCGACTCGATGCGCAGGTCGGGCGATTCGGGTGCCTCGTAGGGGTCGTCCACCCCGGTGAGGCCCTTCAGTTCACCGGCGGCCTGCTTGGCGTACAGGCCCTTCACGTCGCGTACGGAGCACACGTCGACCGGCGTGGCCACGTGCACCTCCAAGTAGGCGGTACCGCCCACCTGGTGGCGCTTGCGCACCGCCTCGCGGCTGTCCGCGAACGGCGCGATCACCGGGACGAGCGCCAGCACGCCGTTACGGGCGAGGAGTTCGGCCAGGAAGCCGATGCGCTGGACATTCGTGTGGCGGTCCTCGCGGCTGAAGCCGAGGCCCGCCGAGAGGTATTCGCGGATCTCGTCGCCGTCCAGCACCTCGACCTGCCGGCCCTCGGCGCGCAGCGTGTTCGCCAGCTCGTACGCGATGGTGGTCTTGCCGGCGCTCGGCAGACCCGTGAGCCAGATCGTGGCTCCGGTCACTTGCTTCTCCAAAATCTGGGGTGCGTTCATGGGGGTCAGCCGTGCAGTCCGCACTCGGTCTTCGCGCGCCCGGCCCAGCGCCCGGCGCGCGCGTCCTCGCCCTCCAGGAGGCGGCGGGTGCACGGGGCGCAGCCCACGGACCCGTAGCCGTCCATCAGGAGCGGGTTGGTGAGCACTCCGTGCTCGGTGACGTAGGCGTCGACGTCGTCCTGCGTCCAGCGGGCGATCGGCGAGACCTTCACCTTCCGGCGCTTCTCGTCCCAGCCGACGACCGGCGTGTTCGCGCGGGTGGGGGACTCGTCGCGGCGCAGCCCGGTGGCCCAGGCGGCGTACTGGGTCAGCCCCTCCTCCAGCGGCTTGACCTTGCGCATCGCGCAGCACAGGTCCGGGTCGCGCTCGAAGAGCCGGGGGCCGAACTCGGCGTCCTGCTCGGCCACGGTCTGCCGGGGCGTGAGCGTGATGACGTTGACGTCCATCACGGCCTCGACGGCGTCCCGGGTGCCGATCGTCTCCTCGAAGTGGTAGCCCGTGTCGAGGAAGACGACGTCCACGCCGGGCATCGCGCGGGAGGCGAGGTGGGCGACGACCGCGTCCTCCATGGACGAGGTGACGCAGAACTTCTTCCCGAAGGTGTCCGTCGCCCACTGGAGGATCTCCAGGGCGGAGGCGTCCTCCAGGTCGCGCCCGGCCCGCTCGGCGAGCGCCTTCAACTCTTCGGTGTGCGCGTCGGTGTCCGACGAGATCTGAGTCGTGGTCATATCTGTTCCCCTCCACCGTCGTTGCGCTGAAGTCCCCGGGACAGCAGCCCGAGGAACTTCAACTGGAAGGCTCGGTTGCATGCCGCGCATTCCCAGGCGCCGTGACCTTCGGGGTTGGGCCGAAGATCCTCGTCGCCGCAGTAGGGGCAGTAGAAGGGCGCCGCGCGCTCGCTCATGACAGGGCCTCCTCGGAGGCGCGGCCCGCCCAGGTGGCGAAGCGCTCGCCGTTCTCGCGCTCCGCCTGGAAGCGCTTGAGGACCCGCTCGACGTAGTCCGGCAGCTCGGCCGACGTGACCTTCAGACCGCGCACCTTGCGGCCGAACCCGGCCTCCAGGCCGAGCGCGCCGCCGAGGTGCACCTGGAAGCCCTCGACCTGCTCGCCGTTCTGGTCGAGCATCAGCTGGCCCTTGAGACCGATGTCCGCGACCTGGATGCGGGCGCAGGCGTTGGGGCAGCCGTTGAGGTTGATGGTGATCGGCTCGTCGAAGTCCGGGATGCGGCGCTCCAGTTCGTCGATGAGGGAGGCGCCGCGCGCCTTCGTCTCGACGATGGCCAGCTTGCAGAACTCGATGCCGGTGCAGGCCATCGTGCCGCGCCGGAACGGCGACGCGTTGACTTTCAGGTCCAGCGCCTCCAGACCCGCCACCAGCGACGGGACCTGCGCCTCCTCGACGTCGAGCGCGATCATCTTCTGCTCGGCGGTGGTGCGCAGCCGGCCGGAGCCGTGGGCCGCCGCGACCTCGGCGATCTTCGTGAGGGTCGTGCCGTCCACCCGGCCCACACGCGGCGCGAATCCGACGTAGAAGCGGCCGTCCTTCTGGCGGTGCACCCCGAGGTGGTCGCGCCAGGTGCCCTTGGGCTGCTCCGGGGCGGGCCCGTCGACGAGCTTCCGCTTCAGGTACTCGTCCTCCAGGATCTGCCGGAACTTCTCGGTGCCCCAGTCGGCGAGCAGGAACTTCAGGCGGGCGCGGGTGCGAAGCCGCCGGTAGCCGTAGTCACGGAAGATGCCGATGACACCGCCGTACACGTCCGGGACCTCGTCGAGCGGCACCCACGCGCCGAGCCGCTGGCCCAGCTTGGGGTTGGTGGACAGGCCGCCGCCCACCCAGAGGTCGAAACCGGGGCCGTGCTCGGGGTGCTCGACCCCGACGAACGCGATGTCGTTGATCTCGTGCGCCACGTCCAGCTGCGGGGAGCCGGAGATCGCGGTCTTGAACTTGCGCGGCAGGTTGGAGAAGTCCGGGTTGCCGATGAAGCGCCGCTGGATCTCGTCGATGGCCGGGGTGCCGTCGATGATCTCGTCCTCGGCGATCCCCGCGACCGGCGAGCCGAGGATGACGCGGGGCGTGTCACCGCAGGCCTCGGTCGTCGACAGGCCGACAGCCTCCAGACGGTTCCAGATCTCGGGCACGTCCTCGATCCGGATCCAGTGGTACTGGATGTTCTGCCGGTCGGTGATGTCGGCGGTGCCGCGCGCGAACTCCTGCGAGATCTCGCCGATGACCCGCAGCTGCTCGGTGGTCAGCCGCCCGCCGTCGATCCGGACGCGCAGCATGAAGTACTCGTCGTCCAGCTCCTCCGGCTCCAGGACGGCGGTCTTGCCGCCGTCGATCCCGGGGCGCCGCTGGGTGTACAGACCCCACCAGCGCATGCGTCCGCGCAGGTCGTTGGGGTCGATGGAGTCGAACCCGCGCTTGCTGTAAATCGTCTCAATGCGTGTCCGCACATTGAGACCGTCGTCGTCCTTCTTGAACTGCTCATTGCCGTTGAGCGGCGTGAAATGGCCCGCGGCCCACTGGCCCTCGCCGCGGTGACGGCTCACCTTGCGGCGGGGCGCGGCCGTGGTGGGCTTTTCAGGGGTGGCAGCCATGGATACGTCCTTCAAGGCAGGCTTGGGGCGGCTCTGACCCGCACACTTCGCGCAAGGGCGCGGCGGTGTGCAGGGAGATAGGGGTGAAGCGAAGTCGGCGGTGCTGGTTCTCTCAGCGCGCCGGACAGATGGCGCTGGACATGCGGCCGAAGTCGACGTGCCGCCGACTCACCAAGGCGATTCCAGCTGTAGACATGACGGAAGCGTGTCACGGGACTTTGGGCCCGGTCCACCATCGTCCGCCATGTGGACGAATGTGTCCCACATGGCGGACAGGTGTGGTCCTGGTCACGTCAAAGGTGGCATCCGGTGCCCGGATTGCCGGGAAATGGGGCGGTCAGGCTCCCGGCCACGGCCCCGGAGTGGCCACGTCCGGTTCCTCCGCGACCTCCGTCTTGAACAGCCGGAACCCGCGCCGCTGATAGTTGGCCATCGCGTGCTCCCCGTCCAGGCTGCACGTGTGCACCCAGACCCGCTTCGTCGGCATCCGCCCGGGCCACCGCTCGGCGAGGTCCCAGGCCCGCGCGATCCCGTACGACAGCAGGTGCCCGCCGATCCGGCGCCCCCGGAACGCCGGGAGCAGCCCGAAGTAGGCGATCTCCACCGCGCCGTCGTCCTGCGTCCCGAGTTCCACGAACCCGGCGGGCGTCCCCTTCTCGTACGCGACCCAGGTCTCGCTCCCCGGGCGGCCGAGCTGCTCCTGCCACTGGGCGTACGTCCAGCCGAGCCGGTCGATCCAGTGGATGTCGCCGCCCACGGACGCGTACAGGAAACGGCTGAACTCGGGGGAGGGCACCTCGGCGCGCACCACGCGCACGTCCTCGCCCTCGGGCGGCGTCGCGGGCCGCAGGTCGGACGGGGAGGTCTGCTCCAGTGACCAGGTGGTGACGGTCACGGTGGGGGTGTCGCTGCTGCTCATGCGGTCATCGGATCACGACCGGCGGCATCCGGCCAAGGGCTGCCGGTTCCGCGCCCCGGCGGCTAACGTCGGCGCCCATGATCGTATGGCTCAACGGAACCCATGGCGCGGGCAAGACGACGACCAGCAGGCTCGTGCGGCAACTGATCCCCGACTCGCGGGTGTTCGACGCGGAGAAGGTCGGCGAGACCCTGATGGACATCACGCCGACGCTGTCCCCGACGGACAACTTCCAGCACTGGCCGCCGTGGCGGCCCCTCGTCGTCGAGACCGCCCGCCACGTCCTCGACTACACCGGCGGCACGCTCGTGATGCCGATGACGGTCCTCGTCGAGGAGTACTGGCGGGAGATCAGCGCGGGACTGGCCGAGCACCGCATCCCCGTGCACCACTTCGTCCTCCACGCCGACCAGGAGACGCTGCGCGACCGCATCGAGGGGGACACCGTCATGGGCCCCGCCCCCTCCGAGTTCCGCCTCAAATACCTCGAACCGTACGCCGAGGCCGCCCGCACCTGGCTGCACGAGGAGGCCGAGGTCGTCGACACCACGCACCTCACGCCCGAGCAGGCCGCCGAGCGGATCGCGCGGGAGGTCGCGGCCGTCAGAGCGCGTCGGCCCGCGCCCTGACCACCGTCGGCGCCGTCGAGTGCGGCAGCAGGTCCAGCGGGTCGCCCGGCAGCACCGTCTCGACCTCGGCGTTCTCCTGGAAGCGGTACGGGCGATGGGCCAGCAGGCCGCCCAGATAGCGCCTGATCCGTGACATCTCCGCGCGCACCGTCACCGTCCGCGCCGGGTCGCCGAACAGATCGTCGGCCAGCCCCGCCGCGCTGCGGCCGGCCGGCTGCCGGGCCAGCAGATACAGCAACTCGGCATGGCGCGGGCTCAGTTCATGGGCCCAGGACGCCGCGCTGTCCGTGACGTGCAGCGACGGGCGGCGCGGCCGGCTCAGGTCCAGGGTGATCCGGGTGGCGGTCGGCGGCCGCGGGGCGTCGTCCGCGAGGACCAGCAGCCAGCCGCCCGCCAGCGGGGTCACCTGGCAGGGGCCCAGCGACGGTATCCAGCAGCGCCCCTCCGCCGTCTGCTTGGGCAGCGCCACCCGCTCCGGCAGCGGCATCCCGGTCACCGCGGCCGGCCAGCCGTGCGGGTCGACGGCGAGCGCCCTGCCCCGCATCCGGGCGAGCAGCGGCGCGGCCACCGACCGCAGCCGCTCCAGACCCGCGACATGCCGCTCGCGCAGCCGGGCCTCGGCGAGCTGGGCAACCGAGGTCACCCAGGACAGCGTCGCCGGGTGCATCGTCTCCAGCGGCCCGCTCACGTCCACGACCCCGAGCACCCGCCCGTCGCGCGGGTCCTTGATCGGCGCCCCGGCGCACGTCCACGTGTGGTGCGACTCCACGAAGTGCTCGGCCGAGAACACCTGGACGGGGCGGCGGGTCACCAGCGGCGTACCGACCCCGTTCGTGCCGACGACGTGCTCCGCCCACATCGCGCCCACCTGGAAACCCAGCCGGTCGCCCTTGCGCTGCACCGCGGGATGCCCCTCGCGCCACAGGATCCGGCCGTCCGCGTCACCGATCACCATGATGTGCTGCGCGGCCTCGGCCACCGCCACCAGCGCCTCCCGCAGCACGGGCAGCACCGGCACCAGGGGCGACGACTGCCGCCGCTCCTCGACCTCGTCGACGCTCAGCAGCCCCCGGCGCACATCGCGGTCCGGATCGACGCCGTCGCGCAGCATCCGCCGCCAGGACTCGCCGATCACCGGCCGGGGCCGCACCCGGGGCCGCTGCCCGGAGAGCGTGGCGGCGCGGACGCCCTTGAGCAGGTGCGACGCGAGCGTCACGTCCATCGCCGACAAGCGCGCCAGATCGATCGTGGAGTCGTTGTTCATGCCGGAAACCTCGGTCTGCGAACGGGCTGAGGGCGGTCTGCGGGGGAGCCACGCCGTCGTGCGTCCTCCGAGCCACGGCAAGGGTCGGACTTTAGAAGGAACGTTGCAACCCCCTGCAACCCTGGCGAACAGCCGTGCGGCGTTTGAAACTGGGATCAACGCCGCTCCGGCGGCGCTCAAGCTCCTGACGGGGCCTCTGAAGGCGGGGATGGTGCCGTGTCGGCGCGGCACCATCCCCGTAACTCTGTTCGAGCCGCGGGTCAGACCGGCTGCGCCCGCCGCACGATCGCCCCCAGGTCGAGCGTGTGCGGCAGCGTGCCGAACGCCGCGCCGCCGTCCCCGCCCAGCCGCGTCCCGCAGAACAGGTCCGCGACCTCCGGCGGGGCGAACCGGACGAGGAGCGAACCCTGGAGGACGAGCGCGATCCGCTCCGTGAGGCGGCGGGCCCGCGCCTCGATGCCGTCCAGGTCGCCGAGTTCGGTCAGCAGCCCCTTCACCGCGGCGTCGAGCCGGTGGTCCGCGCCGCGCGCCCTGCCGATCTCCACGAGGAACGCGTTGAACGCCCGCGGCTCCCCGCGCAGCACCCGCAGCACGTCCAGCGCCTGCACGTTCCCCGACCCCTCCCAGATCGAGTTCAGCGGCGCCTCGCGCAGCAGCCGCGGCATCCCCGACTCCTCCACGTAGCCGTTGCCGCCCAGGCATTCGAGGGCCTCGGCCACCAGCGGGGTGCAGCGCTTGGTGACCCAGTACTTGGCGGCGGGCACCGCGATCCGCAGGAGGTCGGCCTCCGCCGGGTCGTCGGAGTCGTAGGCCGCCGCGAGCCGCAGCGCCAGCGTCGTCGCCGCCTCCGACTCCAGGGCCAGATCGGCCAGCACGTTCTCCATCAGCGGCTTGTCGATCAGCCGGCCGCCGAACGCCTCCCGGTACGCGCAGTGGTGCACCGCCTGCGCGACCGCCTGCCGCATCAGCGCGGCGGAGCCCAGCACACAGTCGAGCCGGGTCGCCGCGACCATGTCGATGATGGTGCGCACCCCGCGCCCCTCGTCACCGACCCGGCGCGCCCACGTCCCGTCGAACTCGACCTCCGCCGAGGCGTTGGAGCGGTTGCCCAGCTTGTCCTTCAGCCGCTGGATCGCGAACACGTTCCGTCCGCCGTCCTCCAGGACCCGCGGCACCAGGAAGCACGTCAGCCCCTCGGCGGCCTGCGCGAGAACCAGGAATCCGTCCGACATCGGGGCGCTGCAGAACCACTTGTGGCCGGTCAGCGCGTAACCGCCGTCCTCCCGGACGACCGCCCGCGTGGTGTTCGCCCGTACGTCGCTGCCGCCCTGCTTCTCCGTCATCCCCATGCCGAACAGCGCCCCGGCCTTGTGCGCCGCGGGCCGCAGCCCGGCGTCGTACACGGTGGAGGTCAGCAGCGGCTCCCAGAGCGCGGCGAGGTCCGGCTGCGCGCGCAGCGCGGGCACCGCCGCGTGCGTCATCGACAGCGGGCACAGATGCCCCGCCTCGACCTGGGACCAGACCAGGAAGGCCGCGGCGCGCCGCACATGACCGCCCGGCCGGGTCCAGGCCGAGGTGAGCCCGGCGGAGACGCCCTTGCCCAGCAGCCGGTGCCAGGACGGATGGAACTCCACCTCGTCGATCCGGTGGCCGTAGCGGTCGTGGGTGCGCAGGCGCGGCGGGTTCTCGTTCGCGAGCCGCCCCCACTCCTGGGCCTGCGCCGAACCGGCGGTGCGGCCCAGCAGCGAGAGCTCCGCCCGCGCCTCGTCCAGGAGCCCGGGCGCCAGATGCCGGGCCACACCCTCGGTGAGCGGCCGGTCGGTGGTGAAGACGTCGTGCCCCGTCAGGGGCGGGGGCTGGTTCCCCACGGTGTGCGTGCTGCCTGCCATGTCCTGGAACCTACCCGGGCGTACCCGGACGCTTCACCACCACACTCAGCCGATGTGCGCCATCGCCGGCTCCGCCTCCGCCTCCGCTTCCGCCGGGTGCCGGCCGCTGTCGGCGAACGGCCAGCCGTCGCGGTACACGGTGTCGAGATAGCGCTCACCGAGGTCCGGGGCGATCGCCACGGCGGTGAGGCCGCGCCGTCCGTGCCGGGCCAGCCACTGGTCCGCGCCGCTGATCACCGTGCCGGTCGAGCCCCCGAACAGGAACCCGTGGCTCGCGAGCCGCCGGCACACCCGCACCGCGTCGCTCTCGTCGACGTGGACGATGTCGTCGATGTACGAGGTGTCGAGCAGCGGCGGCCGCACGCCCGCGCCGAGCCCGGGGATGAGCCGGGGACCGGCCGGGCCGCCGAAGGTGACCGACCCGACGCTGTCGACGGCGACGATGCGCACCCTGCGCCGCCACTGCCAGAACCAGCGGGCGCAGCCCATCAGCGTCCCCGTCGTGCCCGCCCCGACGAACAGCACGTCGAGCCGGGGGAACCGGTGGGCGATGGCCGGAGCCGTGGTGCGGAAGTGCGCCCGCCAGTTGCCCTGGTTGCTGTGCTGGTCGAGCCAGACGTAGCGGTCGTCCGCCGCGCACAGCGCCCGTACGTACGCCTTCCGGGCGCCCAGCAGACCGCCGTGCGCCGTCGGTTCGCTGACCACGTGCACCTGGGCGCCGAGCGCCCGCATGAGCCGGATCGTGGGCTGGTTGCAGCGCACGTCCGTCACACACAGGAACCGGTGGCCGCGGTGCGCCGCGATGACGCTGAGCGCCACGCCCAGATTCCCGGACGAGGACTCGATCAGGATCGAGCCCGGCCGCAGGAGCCCCTCTCGCTCCGCGGCGTTCACCATCTCGGTGGCGGCCTTCATCTTGATGGATCCTGCGAAGTTGAACCCTTCGCACTTCAGGAAGAGCGGCAGATCGAGCGTCGACCGCAGGTCGACGTAGAGCCCCTCCTCGTTGAACTGTGCGGGATCGTCAATGACAGGCATGATGTCCCCCCGCCCCCCTCTCCTCGAATCCCCCGTCGCGCATGTCCCCCTGCCTTTCTGTCGTGCTGTGCTGCGGTGCGGTCAGCCGTGGCGGCTCAGCTCGTGGAAGAAGCCGTCCACCACGTGCAGTCGCCCCCTCCGGGCCACTTCGTCGTGGACGAACCGGCCGACGGCGAGGTCGAGCACCCCGAGACCGAACGGTGAGAACACCACGGTCCGGTCGGCGGGTGTCCGGGACCGCCCGGCGAGCACGTCGGCGAGTGTGCCGTCGATGAACTCCCTTCCTCCGGTGAGCTGTTCGGCCAGGTGTGGTGAGGTGTCCGCCTTGAGGCAGTGCTCGACGTCGTCGACGTAGTTGGCGGACGCCAGCAGGATCTCCGGCGCGAGATCGCGCAGCGACACGTGCAGCACCAGCGGATGGTGCGCGAACCAGGCCGGATCGTGCAGATGCGGCCGGGCCGCGACCGTCGCGCAGACGATCAGGTCGCTGCCGCGGACGAGAGGCTCGGCGGTGTCGTGCAGCGTGACCTTCCCCTGCACGCCCGTCCGCCGCAGATAGTCGCGGAACCCGTCCGCGCTGTCCGGCGCCGGGTCGTAGACCCCGGTCTCCTCGAACTCCCATCCTGTGGCGATGAGATGGGAGTGGATGTAGCGGGCGATGAGCCCGGTCCCGATGAACCCGGCCCGTGTCGGCCGGTCCCGGCCGGCGCTGAGCCGGTCGGCCGCGAGCGCGGCGGAGGCGGCGGTCCGGGTGGCGCTGATCACCGAACTCTCCAGACAGGCGTACGGATATCCGGTGTCCGGGTCGTTGAGGATCAGCACGGCCGAGGCCCGGGGCAGCCCCGACGCGGTGTTCTCCGGAAAGCTGGAGATCCACTTCAGGCCGTCCACCCGCAGCGGACCGCCGAGCGAGGCGGGCAGCGCGATGATGCGGTCCTTCGGCCGGTCCGGGAAGCGCAGGAAGTACGAGGGCGGGTTCACGGTGCCGCCCGTGGCGTGCAGCAGATAGACCGCCTCGATCAGCTTCCCGAGCTCCGGTTCCCGCCCCTCCAGGGCCTCCTGGACCTGCTCGCCGGTGACGACGGCGAAGGTGGGTGTCATGCGCTCACCCCGGCGGTCGGCGCGCAGTCGGCGAGCCGGACCGGATCGGCGAGCGCGGCGAGCATCTCGCGCGTCCCCTCGAACGGCTCACGGCTGTGCGCGGTACGGACGTTGTCGACGAGCAGCAGATCGCCGGCCTGCCAGCCGACGCGGACGGTGTGCGCCGCGTACACCTCGTTCAGGACGTTCACGACGTCCTCGTCCACCGGATCACCGTTGCCGTAGCGGGTGTTGAAGGGCAGCCCGTCCGGCCCGTACTCCTCGACGAGGTAGTCGCGGACCTCGGGGTCCATCGTCCACTCGCTGAGGAACGCGATCTGGTTGAACCAGACGCGGCGGCCGTCCGCCGGGTGCCGCAGCACGGCGCTGCGGTGCTGCCGGGTGCGCAGGGAGCCGTCGTCCTGCCAGGCGAAGTCGATGGCGTGCGCCCGGCAGTACGCGGCGACGGCGTCCCGGTCGTCGGTGCCGAAGGCCTCGGCGACCGAGGCCCCGATCTCGTCGTGGTACGACCGGGTCAGCAGCCATCCCTCCTGCTCGAAACGTTTGGTCAGATCGGCGGGGAGCGCGTCCAGGACGGCGCCCGCGTCGGCGAGACCGGTGGCGCCGCCGCTCGCCGGCGCCTCCAGGCAGGCGAAGAGCATCAGGCCCGGGAAGTCCAGGGCGTAACTCACCTCGTGGTGCATGCACATCTGCTGGTTCGGCGGCCACTTGGTGGCCGAGTACAGGCCCTCTCCGTACGTGCGCCGGGGTGCGAAGGGTTCCGTGTCGGACATGAGCGTGCGGGCGCAGCGGCGGAAGACGGCCGCCACCGCGTCGGGGCCGGACAGGCCGAGGCCGCGGACGAGCAGGTGCCCGTGTTCCGCGACGGCCGTCCGCAGGGTGTCCCGGTTGCGGGTCGCCCAGTCGACGGGATCGCCGTCGGACTCGGCGCGCACCAGGGGCGGTTGTCCCGGCGCGAGATGGATGTGCGGGGTGGAGCTGGAGAGCGGCATGCGGGTGCTGCTCCTTTCGGATGCCTCGGTTCAGATGCGTCGGTCGAGCAGGTCGGCGAGGTCGGTGAGGACCGGCCGCCGGGTGACGTCCTTGAGGGTGACCACCCGGTCCAGGGCGATCGCGAGCTTCACGGCGGCCAGCGAGGTGCCGCCGAGATCGAAGAAGTGGTCGTGGCGGCCGATGCCCTCGACGGGCACCCCGAGCACCTCGGCCCAGGCGGCGGCGGTCCGGCGCTCGGCGTCGGTGCGGGGCGGGTCGTCCGCCGTGCCGTCGAGCTGCTCGGCGAGCGCGGTGAGCGCACGCCGGTCGGTCTTGCCGTTGCCGGTCAGCGGCAGCCGCTCCCGCCAGTGCACCGCGTACGGCACCATGTAGGGCGGCAGCGAGACGGCCAACCGATCCCGTACGTCGTCCTGCCGGGTGCCCGCGCAGAACGCGGCCAGTTGCGTGCCGCGCACCACGACCACCGCGCCGTCGCGGACGCCGGCCACCCGCAGCAGCGCGTTCTCGATCTCGCCGAGTTCGACGCGGAAGCCGCGGATCTTCACCTGGTTGTCGCGCCGCCCCAGGAACTCCAGCTTCCCGTCGGGCCGCCAGCGCCCGTGGTCGCCGCTGCGGTACAGCCGCTCGCCCGGCCGGTAGGGATCCTCGGCGAACGCGGCCAGCGTGCGCTCCGGGTCGTTGACGTAACCGCGCCCGACGCACACCCCCGAGAACACGATCTCGCCGGGCGCGCCGAGCGGCACGGGCAGCAGATCGTCGTCGACGACGTAGATCCGCACGTTCGCGACCGGCGGCCCGAGCGGCACCCGGTCCCCGTCCGGCGCCCGGTCGAGGACCTCGTGGTTGGTGTCGTCCGAGGTCTCCGTCAGGCCGTACGCGTTGACGAGCCGCACGCCGGGCCGGGCCGCGAACCAGCGCCGGACCAGCTCCGCCTTGACGGCCTCACCGGTCACCGACACGCAGCGCAGATCGGGCAGTTCGCGCGGCCGCTGCCCCAACTCGGCCAGCACCGCCTCCAGATAGGACGGCACGACCTGCAACACGTTGACCCGCGCGCGTTCGACGGTCTCGACGAACCGTGACACGTCGAGGATCGTCTCCTGACCGATCACGCAGGTCCGGCCGCCCGCGACGAGCGCGGCGACGAGCTGCCACAGCGAGATGTCGAAGCACTGCGGCGCGGTCTGGGCGACCGTGTCGCCCGCGCCGACGCCCAGGTCGTCGATCTTGGCGAGTACGTGGTTGAGGAACCCGGCGTGCTCGCACATCGCGCCCTTGGGCTCGCCGGTGGAGCCGGACGTGAAGTAGATGTAGGCGAGGCGGGACGCGGCGACGGGGACCCCGAGATCGGTGTCCGGGTGGCCCTCGGTGAGAGCGTCCGCCACGGACAGGGTCTCTGTGGGGTGTGCGGGGTTCTCGGGATTCCCGGTCTCCGCGACGACGAGCGAGCAGCCCGCCCGGCCGAGCATCCCCGCGATCCGTTCCTCCGGAAAGTGCGGCTCGACCGGCAGATACACCCCGCCCGCCTTGAGCACGCCGAGCACCGCGGCCATCCACTCCAGGCCCCGGTCGAGGACCACGGCCACGACGCCCTCGGGCCGCAGGCCGCGCGCCAGGAGGGCCCGGCCCACCTGATTGGCGCGGGAGTTGAGCTCGGCGTACGTCCACTGCCGCTCCCCGTGCACGGCGGCGACATCACCGGGCCGCGCGGCCGCCTGCTCCTCGAACAGCTCGTGCACCCGCCGGTCGGGCAGCGTGCGGGTCGGCCCCGCCAACTCCTCCAGCTGGTGCCGGAGTTCCGCCTCGGAGAGCAGGTTCCGGCGGCGCGGGGCGGTCAGCGCGGTGACGTGGTAGCCCGCGATCCGCTCGGCCGCCGCCCGGTCGTACCGCTCGGGCAGATGGTGCAGCAGCAGGGTGTGCCGCGGGGTGACGCTCACCCGCAGCACCTGGTCGTCCCGCTCGGCGGACAGCGCGGCCAGCACCCGCTCGTGCGCCGCCTCCACCGCGCCCCGGGGCACCAACAGGCCCTTGGGCAACGGAACTTCGATCTGCGCGAGAACTTCCGTGGTCATGGTGTTACCTCCCCACCGCCGGGTTGCCGCCCCAGTGCGCCCCCGGTGGCATCTGCTCGCCCTTCATCAGGAAGGAGTCGGGGGCGAGCACCGCCGCGTCTCCCATCTCCACGCCGTAGTGAACGAGTGCGCCCGTACCGAGCGTGCAGCCCGCGCCGATCACGATGTGGTCGGACTTGAAGGTGCCGTCCTCCTGCGAGTGCGCCTGCACCTTGGAGTGCGTGCCGAGCGTGCAGTCGTCGCCGATCGTCACCAGGGTGCGCTCGGTGATGTACGCGCCGTCGTCGAAGACCCGGCGTCCGATGCGCACGCCGAGGGCCCGCCACACCAGGGCCTTGAACGGCGTGCCGTTGAAGATGGCCAGATGGTTGTCGGGCGTCTTCCACAGCCGCTCGTGCCACCAGAAGTACGGGTCGTAGATCGAGCACAGCTGCGGCTCCAGCGGCCGGAACCGGCAGATCACCCGCTCGATGAACACGTAGTAGGAGGTGCTGAACACGAGCCCGAGCAGCATGGCCGCGCCGACGAAGAGGGCGGCGGCCCCGCCGTAGGTGTCGTACAGGTCGAAGGCGACGAGCGCGATCAGCGAGATCACGAGCCAGTGCAGCCAGCGCAGCGCCAGGAACAGGCCCATCGTGCCCAGGTTGGAACGGTTCTTCGCGGCGAGCCGGCGCCGCAGCTCCTCGCCCTCGCGCAGGTGGTCGAAGCGGCTGTCGCGCTCCACCGAGCGCGGGATCTCGAAGGCCGGCGAGCCGAGCAGCCCCACGCCCTCGCGCACCGGGCCGTCCAGCGGCACCAGCACCTTGGTCGCCAGCAGACAGTTGGCGCCGGTGCGGGCCCCCGACGGGTAGACGATGTGGTTGCCCAGGAAGTTGTGGTCCCCGATCGTGGTGCGCGAGACCTTGAACGAGGTGGCCGAGAAGTCGGCGTTGATCACCGAGAGTCCGTCGGCGACCATCGTGCCGCTGCCGACCGTGGCCAGGTACGGCGTCTCGTGCTGCACCTCCGTACCGAAGTTGGAGCCGGTCTGCTCGACCTTCGACAGGTCGTAGCCGATGGCCTTCAGGTAGCCGGTGATGTACGAGCTGTCGCCGCACAGCCACTTGAAGAACTTGACGTTCGTCATCCGGGCGATGGCGCGCTGCACCGAGTAGTGGAAGCCGTACAGCGGATAGACGCGGCCCTCGCGCAGCAGCGGCCCCAGCGCGCGCGGCACGAGGGCCACCCCGGCGAACCCGCACAGCAGGAACGCGGCGAACCCGACGACCGACAGGCCCAGCGCCTCGGCGTAGAACGCCGGCGAGGTCAGGTCCTCCGTCTCCGGTGCCAGCAGCGAGCCCAGCGCGGGCACCTCGGTCAGCAGCAGATACGTGCCGCCCAGCGCGAGCGGCGTCCACAGCAGCAGCGCCGGAAGCAGGGCGCCGAGCGCGTATCCGATCCGGCGGGCGGCCGACGTACGGGCGGGCGGTACGCGGACGTAGTCGACGTCCGTGCGCCGTGCGGGGGAGCCGTGCCAGCGCTCGCCCGCCGGGACCGCGGCCCCGTCGTACAGGGCGGAGGCATGGCCGAGCTGGCTGCCGTCACCCATCGACGTACCGATGTCGAGCACGGTCTTCTCGCCGACGTACACGTCCCGGCCGATCGTGACCGGGCCGGTGCGGATCATGCCGGCCTGCGCCCGGTAGCCGAGGAACGTGGCCTCCTTGCGGAGCACCGTCCCCGCGCCGATCGTCACCAGGTCCGTGCAGACCGGGACGGCCCGCGACAGGATCGTCACGCCCGGGCCGATCCGCGCGCCGAGCAGCCGCAGATAGAAGACGTACAGCGGGTTGCCGACGAACAGCATCAGCGGGTTGGTGTGCAGCAGCACCTTCACCGTCCACAACCGCACGTACGCGAGGCTCCACACCGGGAACTCGGTCGCACGCCAGCGGCCGACGAGCAGCCACTTCGCCACGACGGGCAGCACACACGCGGCGGCGAACAGCGTCACGCCGAACACCAGCGCGCGCAGGTACACGTCGACGACACCGGAGGCCCCGGAGATCCACGCGTAGCCGTGCGCGGTGACGAACCCGGCGAGCGCGCAGTACCCGGCGAAGACCAGGAACTGCAGCACGCCGCAGAGCACATGGCGCCGGTTGTTCCCCGGCGGCGGTGGCGGTTCCGGCGCCGCCGCCCGGGCCGGCGCGACGGCGGGCGCCGCGTCGAGCGCGGCCGCCAGACTGCGGATCGTGGGGTGCCCGTAGACGTCCCGCATCGACACCGACGGCAGATCGGTGCGCTTGCGGACCCGGGCGCAAAAGTGCGCCATGACCAGAGAATTGGCACACAGATCGTCAAAGAAATGACTATCGGGCGGCACATGATCCTGCCGCACGACACCAGCCAGAACTTCGGCGAGAACGCGTTCGGTGCCGTTCGCCACTTGTGCTCCTCGTGGTTAATCCTGTTGTTTCTGAAAAGCAGGAGCAAACGGTGAATTGCACGCCGCGGCCGGTCGCGCTTCTGCAACGGGCATGGCCCGAACCCCCGATGTCCCCCCAGGTACGCTGCGCTCGCACGGCCCCCCGCCGGGCGCAACGAATACAATCCGGATTCTTTCTAGAATTTCATGAACGGTGCAACCCGGATTCGACGTTTGGCGCTTTCCTGTTCCCCGCTCCTGACGCGGCCATGTCGTTCGAACCTCGATATGACCTGCCCCGCCGGGGAACTCACCCGAAAAGACGGCGAGGCCCCGCCGCGCGGTTCCCGGAACACGCCCCCACCATTCGGCCAGAACGGTCGCGCGCCGGAGCCGCCGTCGCTGCCCGGCACCGGGGATGAGTGCCGCCGCCTGTGACGGATACCTTTAGGACGTGCAGCCAGCAAGTGAATCCCCCCAGCGGCAGGGCCGTCTCCACCGCGCGCGCGTGCTCTACCAGAACGTCTCCAAACGCAGGACCGCGTGGCTGCTCCTCAAGGACACCGTCAACTCCTGCATGGAGTACCGCATCCTGGGCCTCGCGGCCGAGGCCGCCTTCTTCACGCTGCTGTCGGTGCCGCCGCTGCTGTTGTCGCTGGTCGGGCTGCTCGCGTACGTCGACGCGTGGACCGGCGCCAACACCATCGAGGGCGTCCGCGACAACATCCTGGAGGCCTCGCGGACGGTCCTGAGCGATCAAGGCGTGAAAGAGATTGCAGAACCGATCCTGGACGACGTCCTCAAGGGCGGCCGCCCCGACGTCATCTCCATCGGCTTCCTCATCTCGCTGTGGTCGGGCTCGCGCGCGGTCTCCACGTTCGTGGACACCGTGACCGTGATGTACGGCCTCGACGGCGTGCGCGGCATCGTCAAGACACGGCTGCTCGCCTTCCTGCTGTTCCTCGTGGGGCTCGTCGTCGGGTCGGTCGCGCTGCCGTTGATGATCGCCGGGCCGGACGCCGTGATCGGCCTGGTGCCGTGGTCGGAGACGCTGGTCCAGATCCTGTACTGGCCGGTCGTCCTCGTGCTGTCGATCGCCTTCCTCACGACGCTGTACCACGTGTCGGTGCCGGTGCGGTCGCCCTGGATCGAGGACGTGCCCGGAGCCCTGGTGGCCCTCGCGATGTGGATCCCCGGCAGCTTCCTGCTCCGCCTGTACCTCACGAACACCATCGAGGGCCCGACGATCTACGGCTCGCTCGCGGCGCCCGTCGCCGTGCTGCTGTGGATCGGCGTCTCGGCCTTCGCCGTGCTGGTGGGGGCCGCCGTGAACGCCGCGATCGACCGGGTGTGGCCGTCCGTGGCCACGGCCGCGGCGCGGGCCGCCAACGAGCGGGGCCGGGCCGTCGCCGCCGCGCCGCGCTTCGTCCACTCCGCCGAGCCGGATGACGACGACGAGGCCGACGCCGACGACGGGCTCGGGGACCCGGACATGCCGTCCGAGTTCCCCGAGCGCTGGTCGAAGTTCCTGCCGCCGGAGGACGTGACGTCGCGTTTGCGGACGTCTCATGCACGCCGCGGCGACTCTCCTCCGGAGGACGACGACTCCCCGGGGACCTAGCCCCCCGGACGCCCCCCGCCTTGGGCAGTCTGCCGCCTGGGGCGGCAGGGTGGGCAAGGCGGCACCCCGGCGCGGGGTGAGCGCTTCAGGGGGCGGCCACCTCGGCGCCGTTCGCGGGTGCGGCCCCGGTGGGGGCTGGTCGCGCAGTTCCCCGCGCCCCTGGCGGGGCTGGCGAGCAGCCGGGTCATCCACCTGGCGGGGCTGGCGAGCAGCCGGGCCATCACCTGACGGGGCTGGCGAGCAGTCGGGCCGTCCAGGTGGGAGGCCGGGGCGGGCCCGTCTAGGCTGGGTGGTGTGGACGGGTACGTGGAGCGGGGCGCCCGGGTGCCGGGGGCCGTGTTGTGGACGCGCACCCTGGACCCGGCGCAGGGCCCGATCGCGCCGGTGCTGCCCGACGGCTGCATGGACCTGCTGTGGCTGGAGGACGGCGCGGGGGAGCTGCGGATCGCGGGCCCCGACACCCGGGCCCACCGCCCCGCCGCGGACACCGCCACCCGGTACGCGGGCATCAGGTTCGCCCCGGGAGCCGCCCCCGCCTGGCTGGGCGTCCCGGCCCACGAACTGCGCGACCGCGGTGTCGCCCTGGCCGATCTGTGGCCGTCCGCGCAGGTGCGCCGCCTCACCGAGCGGATCGGCGCGGCCGCCGACCCGCCTGCCGAACTGGAGGCCGTCGCCGCCCGGCTCACGGCAGCGGCGGCCCCGCCCGACCCGCTGCTCGCCACAGTCGTGTGCGCGCTGGACTCCGGCGCGACCGTCGCCGGGACCGCGCGGCTCACGGGCCTCGGCCCCCGGCTCCTGCACCGCCGTTCCCTCGCGGCGTTCGGCTACGGCCCCAAGACCCTCGCCCGCGTCCTCCGCCTCCAGCGCGCCCTGGCACTGGCTCGCGCCGGTGTCCCCTTCGCCGAGACGGCCGTCCGCGCCGGATACACGGACCAGGCGCATCTCTCCCGCGACGTGCGGGACTTGACCGGCCAGACACTGCGCCGCCTGGTCTAGGCGAACAGGTCGATCTGGTTGCCGTCCGGATCGAGCACCACCGCGTACCGCTGCCCCCAGGGCGCGTCGAACGGCTTGCTCTCGCCGTGGTGCCCGGCTGCCGTCACCCGGTCGTACACCGCGTCGACGCCGGCGGCGTCACCGCAGTGGAAGGCCAGTGCGATCCGGCCGCGGACCTGGTCGGCCGTGCTCTCGACGGGATCGAACATCAGCCGGATCCCGCCGGCCAGTTCAGTCTCGACGTGCGGCTGCCGCTCGGCGCCCTCGGGGAACGCGAGGCCCAGGAGACGGTAGAAGGCGAGGGACGCGGTCAGATCGGAGGTGCTGACACCGATGGCGTCCATACGAATGCTGATCTCGTTCATGCTCCTCACCGTAGGCGGGCCGCGGGCCGCCGGTCTTGTACGAAACGGACGCCGGACACGGACCGGTAGCGTCGGGCCATGAACACCAGCACGTCACCCGATGCCTTCGACGGCCCCGGCACCCTCGCGTCGGCCCTGCGCGGCGACGCGGCGGTCGTCCTCGACGGCGGCCTGTCCAACCAGCTGGAGGCCGCCGGGCACGACCTGAGCGACGAGCTGTGGTCGGCGCGGCTGCTCGCCGAGCACCCCGAGGCGATCGTCGCCGCCCACCGCGCCTACTACGAGGCGGGCGCGAGCGTCGCCATCACCGCGAGCTACCAGGCCACCTTCGAGGGGTTCGCGCGGCGCGGCGTCGGACACGGCCGCGCGGCCGAACTGATGGCGCTGAGCGTGGAGTTGGCCCGGGAAGCTGCGCGCCGGGCGGAGACCGGGCGGCCGCTGTGGGTGGCCGCGTCCGCGGGCCCGTACGGGGCGATGCTCGCCGACGGCTCGGAGTACCGGGGCCGGTACGGGCTGAGCGTCGCGGACCTCGAGCGCTTCCACCGGCCGCGCCTCGAAGTGCTCGCCGGGGCGCGGCCGGACGTCCTCGCCCTGGAGACCGTCCCCGACGCGGACGAGGCCCGCGCACTGCTGCGGGCGGTGCGCGGACTCGGCGTCCCGGCCTGGCTCTCGTACAGCGTCGACGGCGACCGCACCCGCGCGGGCCAGCCCCTCACCGAGGCCTTCGCCCTCGCCGCCGAGGCCCCCGAGATCATCGCGGTCGGTGTGAACTGCTGTGTGCCCGAGGACGTGGACCACGCGGTCGGCCTCGCGGCGGAGATCACCGGAAAGCCGGTGGTGGTGTACCCGAACAGCGGCGAGACCTGGGACGCGCGGGCCCGCCGCTGGACCGGGCAGGGCTCGTTCTCGGGGGACCTGGTCACCGGCTGGCGGGACTGTGGGGCGCGGCTGATCGGGGGGTGCTGCCGGGTGGGGCCCGGGGCGATCACGGAGATCCGGTCGAGCCTCGCGTGAACCGGCTCGGGCGGGGGCCGTCCCCGGGGCGGCTCACGGCTTGAGGGCGACCGCCCCGTAGATGTTGATGTCCTCGTCCCGTACGTCACCGATGCCGCGCCGCGCGGCCACCTCCAGGGCGTCCTGTCCTGCCGTGTCCTCCGGCTCCAGGTGCACGCCGTGCCAGGCGCCGTCCGGGCGCCAGCGGTGGACCGGGGCCACACCCGGGTCGACCGGCTCCAGGCCGTTGTCGGTGAGGAGGCGCAGCACCTCGTCGCGGGAGCGGAGCGTGAAGTCGAGGCCCGTCGCGCGCAGGGCGGGGAGCACGGTGTCCGGGTTGAGGTCCGCGGTGAGGTGGGTGAGGAAAACGGCGCTGCCGGACGGCAGGGCGTCGAGCAGCGTCGCCACGGTCTCGTCCGCCGCCGGGGACTCCATGAAGTGCAGGATCGCCGCGAGGCCCAGCGCCACCGGCTGTTCCAGGTCGAGGGTGGCGCGGGCGCCGAAGAGGATGGCGTGCGGGTCGCGCAGGTCGGCGTCGAGATAGGCGGTGCGCCCCTCGGGGCCGCCGGTCAGCAGCGCGCGGGCGTGCGCGAGGACCACCGGGTCGTGGTCGACGTACACCACGTGCGTGTCGGGCGCGACGGACTGGGCGATCTCGTGCACGTTCGGCGCCGTGGGCAGCCCGGTGCCGATGTCGAGGAACTGGCGCAGGCCCGCCTCACGGGTCAGATGCAGCACCGCACGCCGGATGAAGTCGCGGTTGTGCCGGACGTCGAGATGGCCGCGCGGGTTGTGCTCCAGGGACTTGAGGGCGACGGCGCGGTCGACGGGGTAGTGGTTGCGGCCGCCGAGCAGCGCGTCGTAGACCCGGGACGGGTGCGGGCGCGAGGTGTCGATGCGGTCGCGGACCCGGGCGGCGGTGTCCGTGCCGGTGGGTCCGTCGGATGCGGGAGAGGTTCTCGGGGCCGGTGCGGAGTCACTCATCGGGTGTCCCTGTCGCGATCGGAGAGGCAGGTGAGGGGATCGGGCAGGGCACACGGTAACCCGCTCACCTGTGGATCAAGTCCCCTTCGAGCGCGGCCCGTTGGGAAGACCGCCCGGCCGTCCGCCTGCCGCGCGGTGCGGGGAGCGTGCCCCGCACCGCGCGCCGGTCACGGGCGGACCGTCAGCACCAGCTTGCCGGTGACCCGGCCCGTCTCGCCCGCCTCGTGCGCCTTCGCGGCGTCGGCGAGCGGATACGTCTCCGAGACGTGCACCGTCAGCTTGCCCGCCTCGACCAGACCGGCGACGGCCCGCAGGCCCGCCTGGTCGTGCTCGACCAGCATGGCGGTGGCCCGTACGCCCAACTCGGCCGCCCGGGGCGGTACGTCGCCGAACCCGCCCGGAAGGATCGAGACGAGGACGCCCCCGGGCCGCAGCACCTCCAGCGACCGCAGCCGGGTCTCCTCGCCGAGCGTGTCGAGCACGACGTCGATGTCACGGGCCTCGGCGACGAAGTCCTGGGTGCGGTAGTCGATGACCTCGTCGGCGCCGAGCGACCGCACGAAGTCGTGCTTGGGCGCCGACGCGGTCCCGATGACGTACGCGCCGCGCGCCTTCGCGATCTGTACGGCGACGTGCCCGACGCCTCCCGCGGCGGCGTGCACCAGCACCCGCTGGCCCGGCTGCACGTCGGCGAGGTCCACGAGCGCCTGCCAGGCGGTGAGGGAGACCAGCGGCAGCGCGCCGGCCTCGACGTGGCCGAGCCCGGCGGGCCGGGGCACGAAGGCGCGGGCCGGGCCGGTGACGTACTCGGCGTGCGAACCGGCGCCGTACGGGTACGGCAGCATCCCCATCACCTCGTCGCCGGGCTTGTGCAGGGCGACGCCGATGCCGACGGCCTCCACGACGCCGGACACGTCCCAGCCGAGCGTGAAGGGCGGCTTGCCGAGGAAGCCGCCGGTCGCGCGGTGCTTCCAGTCTGTCGGGTTCACGCCCGCCGCGTGCACGGCCACCAGGATCTGGCCGACGCCCGGCTTCGGGCGGGCGGTCTCGATCTCGTGGAGCACGCCGGGTTCGCCGAGGGTGTCCTGGCTGATGGCCTTCATGGTGGGCTCGGGCTGGTCGCCGTTGTTCTTGGTCATGCATCCAGCCTGCGGCAGGGCGGCCGGCCCGGCAATGGCAAGATGGTCATTAACCGATAGGATCGTGCCATGACTGATGCAGCTCCGCGAGCGGGCTCCGCCCGGCCGGTCGACTTCCGTACGGCCCCGCCGCACCGCGTCGTCGTACTCGCCCTCGACGGGGTGTACCCCTTCGAGCTGGGCATCCCGAACCGGGTCTTCCCGATGGTCCCGGGCGCGTACGACGTGGTGACCTGCGCGGCGGCCGAGGACCGGACCGTGGCGACGAACGCCGACTTCTCCGTCACCGTCGGACACGGCCCGGAGGCCCTGGAGACGGCGGACACGGTGGTCGTGCCCCCGTTCGACCTGCGGTTCCTCTCGGCCGAGCTGCCGGAGCCGGTGCGCGCCGCGCTCGCCCGCATCCGGCCCGGCACCCGCATCGTCTCCATCTGCACCGGCGCGTTCACACTCGCCGCGGCGGGCCTGCTCGACGGGCGGCCCGCGACGACGCACTGGGCGCTCGCCGACCTGTTCCGCCGGATGTTCCCGCAGGTCCTCCTGGACCCGGACGTGCTCTTCGTCGACGACGGCGACGTCCTCACCTCGGCGGGCGCCGCCTCCGGAGTCGACGTGTGCCTGCACGTGGTCCGCTCCGACCACGGCAGCGCGGTGGCGAACCGGGTGGCCAGGCACTGCGTGGTGCCGCCGTGGCGGGACGGAGGCCAGGCCCAGTACATCGAACAGCCGATGCCCGAGGAGGACGGCACCGGCACCGCCGACACCCGCGTCTGGGCCCTGCGCAACCTCGAACGGCCGCTGACGCTCGGCGAGTTGGCCGATCACGCCCGGATGAGCCGGCGCACCTTCGCCCGCCGCTTCCAGGAGGAGACCGGCACCAGTCCCGGCCGCTGGCTGATCCAGCAACGGGTGCACCGGGCCCGGCAGTTGCTGGAGACCAGTGATCTGCCGGTGGACCGGATCGCCGCCGAGGTGGGCTTCGCCACAGGGACCTCACTGCGTCAGCACCTGCACGCGGCCATCGGGGTGTCGCCGCGCGACTACCGGCGCACCTTCAGGGCGGAGGCCCTGGAGGGGGCCCGCGACTGACACCGCGGGCCCCACGGTCCCTACAGTGCGGCCGTCACGATCGCCCGCAACTGCGCCGTGATCGCCACCCGGTTCCGTACGAACTCGGGATCGGAGACGGTACCTGTCGCCGGGTCCGTGTTGGTGTCCGCGAACTGCAGCACCGGCGTGTGGACATGGCCGCCGGGCAGGGTGTCGTGCAGGCCGAGCCGGTCGCGCAGCAGGGTCGCGCGGTAGGCGATCTCGTTGGAGAGGTAGTCGCCGCCACCGCCCGCGCGGGCCGTCGAGCCGGGGGTCGGCCCGTCCGGGCGGACGACCGGGTCCGTGCCGCCCGCCGGGATCTCGGTCACCGACGTGTGGTCGTACACCGGGAAGGCTCCGGTGTCCGCGGCCACGATCCTCGCGTACGGCAGTGTCGTCGACGTCCATTGCGGCTGCGTGGCCGGGTCGGTCACGGGGACGGTTTCGGTGCGCGAGACGTTGTCGTTGTCCGGATAGCCGCCCCGCCAGGCGCCGTTGGTGCGCTCGATGTCGAAGCGGCCGACGCGGCCCTGGCTGACGGTGGTGAACAGGTCGACCTTCGGCAGCACTCCGGCGAGTGCCCGCTCGACGGTGCCGTCCGCGAAGTCCTGCCACAGCACGGGGAACGTGACGGCCTCGATCCGGGCGGGCCCGTCCGCCGTTCTGACCACCGTGCCGTCGAGCGCGAGGGCCGCGGCGCCGGACGGATTGGAACGGCGTACGTCGATGTCGAGCTGGAACGGGTCGAAGCCGGTCACGAAGACCCGCTTCAGGTGCTTGCCGCGCGGATAGGCGATGTCGTCCTGTCCGCGCGAGGCCCGGTCGAGCCGGTCGACGAGGGCGGTCCTGCGGGCCTCGCTCAGGCCGAACTCCGGCTCCCAGGAGCGCAGTTCGTGTGTCATCGAAAGCCGCGCCCAGTACAGCGGCCGGTCGTCGTCGCGGCTGAGGTCACCGCCGGCGGGCCCGCGCCCCTGCACCCGGTCCACGGCCCGGCGCCACAGCCGTGCCCCTTCCCGTGCGACGGCGCCCTCGGCCTGCCGGTACGTACGGGCTTCGGCCAGCGCCCGTGCGAAGCGGGGCCGCACCTCGTCGAAGCCCGAGCGGCGCAGGATCTCCTGGGGCGCGGCCCGGTCGAGCCGCGCCTCCTCGACGGTGCCGGTGGCGGGTGCCGCCGCGGCTGCCGGGGCCGGGGCGGCGAGCCCCGCCAGCAGTGCGACACCCAGGGCGGTGAGACGAACACGTAGCGATCTCAAGGGAGTTCGGGTCCTCTCGGTCGGCGATCAAGTCGTCACGATCAAGTGTTCCGAGAGGACCGTAGCGCGATCAGTCGCCGATGTCGGCCGGGTCCCAGCGCTCCAGATCCCGCAGCCAGGCCCGCGCCGAACTGTCCGACGGCATCCGCCAGTCGCCGCGCGGCGAGAGCGAACCACCGGCCGACACCTTCGGCCCGTTCGGCATCGCGGATCGCTTGAACTGGGCGAACTGGAAGAAGCGACGGCAGAAGTACTCAAGCCAGTGCCGGATCTCCGCCAGCTCGTACGCCTTGTGGTCGGCGTCCGGGAACCCGGGCGGCCACGCGCCCGCCGTCGCGTCCCGCCACGCGTGCCACGCCATGAACGCGATCTTCGTGGGCCGCAGCCCGTACCGCAGCACGTAGAACAGCGTGAAGTCGTGCAGCGCGTACGGACCGATCTTGTCCTCGGTCGACTGCAGCTCCTCGCCCGGCACCAGCTCCGGGCTGATCTCGGTGTCGAGGATCGCGGTGAGGATCTCCCCGGCCTCGTCCCCGAACTGCCCGCTGCTGACCACCCACCGGATCAGATGCTGGATGAGCGTCTTCGGCACGCCGCCGTTGACGTTGTAGTGGCTCATCTGGTCGCCGACGCCGTACGTGCACCAGCCGAGCGCCAGCTCGGACAGGTCGCCGGTGCCGAGCACGATGCCGCCGCGCTGGTTGGCGAGCCGGAACAGATAGTCCGTCCGCAGCCCGGCCTGCACGTTCTCGAAGGTGACGTCGTAGACCGGGTCGCCGCCCGCGAAGGGGTGGTCCATCTCCTTCAGCATCAGCCGCGCGGTGCCGGTGATGTCCAGCTCGGCGGCGGTGACGCCGAGGGCCTTCATCAGCGCGTGCGCGTTGGACTTGGTGTGCTGGCCGGTCGCGAACCCCGGCATGGTGAAGGCGAGGATGTCGCTGCGCGGCCGCCCCGCCCGGTCCATGGCGCGCGCGGCGACGATCAGCGCGTGCGTCGAGTCGAGCCCGCCGGACACCCCGATCACGATCTTCGGGTCGCCGATCGCGCCGAGCCGCTGCATCAGGCCCGCGACCTGGATGTTGTACGCCTCGTAGCAGTCCTGCGCGAGCCGCTCGGCGTCCGCCGGCACGAACGGGAACCGCTCCACCGTGCGGCGCAGCCCGAAGTCGGTCGCGGGCGCGTCGAGACGGAAGGCGATCCGGCGGAAGTCGCCGGTGCGCGCGGCGTGCGTACGCCGGTTGTCGTCGAAGGTGCCCTGGCGCTGCCGCTCCTGGCGCAGCAGATCCAGGTCGATGTCGGCGACCGCGGCCCGGTCGCCGAGCGGGAAGCGCTCCGTCTCGTCGAGCAGCGCCCCGTTCTCGTAGATCATCGTCTGTCCGTCCCAGGACAGGTCGGTGGTGGATTCACCGAGGCCCGCGGCCGCGTAGACGTAGGCGGCCAGGTAGCGGGACGACGCCGACCGGCAGAGCAGCTTGCGGTCCTCGGCGCGGCCGACGGTGATCGGGCTGCCGGAGAGGTTGGCGATGACCGTCGCGCCGGCGAGGGCCGCCTCCGCGGCGGGCGGCACCGGCACCCACATGTCCTCGCAGATCTCGACGTGCAGCACGAGCCCGGTCACGTCCTCGGCGGCGAACAGCAGATCCACGCCGAAGGGCACCTCGGCGCCGCCGAGCCGGATCGTTCCGCCGCGCTCGGTGTCACCGGCCGCGATCTGGCGGCGCTCGTAGAACTCCCGGTAGTTCGGCAGGTACGACTTCGGGGCGACGCCCAGGATCCGGCCCCGGTGCACGACGACCGCGCAGTTGTAGATCCGGTCCCGGTGGCGCAGCGGGGCGCCGACCACGAGCACCGGCAGCAGCTCGGCGGACCCGGCGACGACGGCCGCCAGTGCTTCCTCCACCTCGTCGAGCACGACGTCCTGCAACAGCAGGTCCTCGATGGAGTAGCCGCAGAGCCCCAGCTCGGGGAAGACCGCGACGGCCACCCCGTCCGCGGCGCGCTCACGGGCCTGGCGCAGGATCGCCTCGGCGTTGGCGTGCGGATCGGCGATGGCGGCGTGCCCGGTGCATGCCGCTACCCGCGCGAATCCCTGACTGTAGATCGACCGGAAGTTCACGCGTCCCATGATGTCAAGCGGGCGGGGGCGGTGCCCGGCGGGGGCCGCCCGGCTCGCCCGGGCGGAGGCCGAGCGTCAGTTGTCGGACGGGCGGCCCGGGTTCGATAGCAGCCGGTCGACCAGACCGGCGACGTACTCCTCGGTGAGCGGGCCCGCGCCGAACAGGACGCGGACGTACATCGGAGCCATGACGTGGTCGACGACGGCCAGCGCGTCGGGTGGCTCCTCGCCGCGGTCGCGGGAGCGGTCGAGCATGGTCTGGAGCTGGCGGCGGCGCTCGGCGAGGAAGTCGTCGCGCTCCCGCAGGCCGTCCGGCCCGGTGCCGGACAGGGCGACGGCCAGGCGGAGCACCGCCAGACCGTCGGGGCCGGTGATCACGCGGGCCACCTGGGCCGCGTAGGTGTGCAGGTCGCCGGCCAGGCTCCCGGTGTCGGGCATCTGCGACCGCGCGTTGAGACGGGTGAGCGTCACGTCGGCGAGCAGCGCCTCCAGGCTTCCCCAGCGCCGGTAGACGGTGGTGTCGGCCACGCCCGCGCGGGCCGCGACCTCGCTGATGGTGAAACCGCTGTAGCCACGCTCCCCGACCAGGTCGGAGACGGCTTGATGCACGGCCGCGCCGACCCGCGCGCTGCGTCCGCCGGGCCGCCGGGATCGCTGGTGCTCCTCGTCCATGCGCCCACCTTAACGCAGTCATTGGTTGCGTTTGCGGGTGGGTGTGCTCTACATTTCCGGCTAACGCAGTCGACAGCTGCGTTTAGATGATGGGGGTGTCATGGCTGAACCAACCGCATCGGCCCTGCCGGAAGGCGGCGGAACGAACCGGGCGGCCCTGCTCGCGGTGACCTGCCTGGGGCAGTTCATGGTGCTGCTCGACAACACGATCGTCGGCGCGGCCCTGCCCGACATGCAGCGCGGGCTGCACACGCGGTTGACCGGTCTGCAATGGATCGTCGACGCGTACGTCCTGCTGGTCGCCATGCTGCTGCTGACCGGTGGGGTCTTCGCCGACCGGTTCGGCCGGAAGCGGGTCTACCTGAGCGGCGTCGCGGTCTTCACCGTCGCGTCGGTGCTGTGCAGTTGCGCGCCGTCGGTCGGCTGGCTGGTGGCCGGACGGATGGCCCAGGGCATCGGAGCCGCGGCACTGAGCCCCGCCTCGCTGGCCCTGCTCGTCGCCGCCCATCCCGCCGCGCAGGACCGGGTGAAGGCGATCGGCCTGTGGGCCGGGCTCAGCGGAATCGGCCTGGCCGCGGGGCCCGTCGCCGGCGGGGTGCTGACGGAGGCCTTCGGCTGGCCCGCGATCTTCCTGGTCAACGTGCCCATCGGCGTGATCCTGCTGCTGGCCGGCCGACGCGTCCTCACCGAGTCCCGCAATCCGGCCGCCCCCGCCCTCGACATCCCGGGGACGGTCCTGTCCGTCCTGGGGGTGGGCGCCCTGACGTACGCGCTGATCGAGGGCGGCGCGCGCGGCTGGACCTCACCGCCGATCCTGGGCGGCTTCGCCGCGGCGGCCGTCTTCCTCGCCGCCTTCGTCGCCGTCGAGGGCCGCCGCTCCGCACCGATGCTGCCGCCGCGTCTGTTCCGTCAGCGGTTGTTCACCGTCTCCAACACCGCCATGGTCGTCGTCGGGTTCGCGCTCATGGGGTCGACGTTCTTCTTCTCGCAGTTCTTCGTGTACGTCCAGGGCAGCTCGATCCTGCGGGCCGGACTCCAGACCCTGCCGATGTCTCTCGCCATGGTGGTCGTCAGCCCGTTCGCGGGCCGTCTCGCCGCCCGGTACGGCTTCCGGGGCGTGGTCACCGCCGGCCTGGCGCTGGCCGGCGGCGGACTGCTGGCGCTGGGTTCGGTGCACGCCGACACCGGCTACGGGAACGTGTGGTGGCGCCTCGCGGTGGTCGGCGTCGGTTTCGCCCTGACCATGTCCCCGCTGACCGGCGCCGCCATCCAGGCGGTCAGCCCGCGGGAGGGCGGCCTCGCCTCGGGCGTCAGCAGCACCACCCGGCAGATCGGCGCGGTGCTCGGCGTGGCGGTGCTCGGCGCGGTGGTCAGGACCCGGCAGTCCGGCGGCGCCTCCTTCGAGGCCGGCCTCGACAGCGCCTTCGTCGCGGCCGGGATCGTCACCCTGGTGTGCGCCGTCTTCACCGGCCTGTGGCTGGCGCGACCCGGCCCGGCCACGGCTCTCGGCGCCCCGCCCACCCGTCGGGCACCGGCCTCGACGGCTCCGGTACCTGCCCCCGAGGCCACTCCGCCCGCGTGACGGTCGCCGGCAACCTTTCGCGCGCCGGTGGCGACAGGTTCACCGGACGGCCGCGGCACACCGCACCGCTCGCCCCGTGCCGTGGACGCCCCCGCCCCGGCACGCGGAGGGCGGTCGGTGCGGCGGTGGCGGTCGTCCCGGCCGGGGCGGCGCACGGGACCGCCGCCCCGGCCGTCCAAACACAGTGCTCCACTCACCGCACCCCGCTCACGGCGCTTCACTCACCGCGCTTCACTCACTCCACTTCGCTGAAGACGAAGGTGAATTGGGCGGTCTCCGGGGTCAGCCGGTACTGCGGCAGTGTGCCCGGGCCGCAGGACTGGGAGCCGATGCCCTGCTGGCCGTGGTCGAGGTTCACCCACACCGTGTCGCCGTCGCGGACGAGGTCCGTGCGGTGCTCGGCCGCGTCCAGGTGCTCCGTCGTCCAGCGGCGGGCGGTGAAGGAGAACGCCGGGTCGCCCTCGACGCGCAGCCCGCCCAGCTCGGCCCACCGGACGTCGGCCCGCGCCCCGTTCTCCTGAGGCCGCAGATACGGGGTCTGGAGCCCGTCCACATCGCTGTGCCACAGGCCGACCGCAGACGCCTCCTTCGTGTCCGGGTACGCCTCGCCCGGGCCGCCGCCGAACCAGCGGACCCGGTCGGCGCCCCCGGGCAGCCCGAGCCGCACCCCGAGCCGGGGCAGCGGCAGCCGCCAGTCGCCCTCCGGCGCCACCGACACCGTCAGCCGCACCCGGCTCGCGTCGGCGGTCCAGCGGTAGACCGTGCGCAGGCCGATGTCCCGGCCCGCCGGGGCGACCCGGCTCCGAACGGTCAGCGCGTTCTCGCCCAGATCCACCCCGTCCAGGCGGTGTTGCATGCGGTGCAGGCCGAACTCCCGCCAGCGCGGACCCAGTCGCTCGCCGTCCTGCCAGCTCGCCCCGTTGTCGTTGTCGGTCGGAGCCCGCCACACGTCGAGCCTCGGCGCCAGCACCTCCACGCCGCCGATCGTGCGCAGTTCACCGGTACGGGCGTCGAAAGCGGCCGGGCCGAGCGTGACCAGCCGCTCGCCCGGAACCGGACGGTCGTCGAACGTCCCGGCCGGGACGGGCCGCGGCACGGCGACCGCCTCGCCCCGGGCCACCTCGTGACCGTCGCCGTCGAGGGCGCGCACCGTCCACTGGGTCTCGGCGCCCCGGCGGTCCACCGGCGGCGCGGGCAGCTTGACCTCGGCACTCTCTCCGGGGCCCAGCGCGGGCACCACGAGCGCGCCCGCCTCCACCGTCGCGCCGTCCACCTGGTACGACCACTCGAAGGAGAGGTGCGACAGATCGCGGAAGTCGAAGCGGTCGGTGACGCGCGCCGTGCCCGACGGGCCGTCGACCGCGATCAGGACCGGCTCGATCACCTTCTTGAACTCGACCAGGCCGGGCGACGGGGTGCGGTCGGGGAAGAGCAGCCCGTCGCACACGAAATTGCCGTCGTGCAGCTCCTCCCCGAAGTCGCCGCCGTACGCGTAACCGAACCGCTCGTCCGCGATGCCGTGGTCGATCCACTCCCACACGAAAGCGCCCTGCAGACGGTCGTACCGCTCGAACAGCCGCTGGTAGTCGGCGAGTCCGCCGGGACCGTTGCCCATCGCGTGCGCGTACTCGCACAGGATGAAGGGCAGCGCGCGGCGCCGCTCAGGGCCGCCGTCCAGACCCTGACCGATCCGCTCGACCTCGGCGTGCGACGCGTACATCCGTGAATAGACTTCCGTGTCACGGCAGTTGATGTCGCCCTCGTAGTGCACCGGGCGCTGCGGATCACGGCCCCGGATCCACTCGGCCATGGCGGTCAGGCCGCGTCCGGTGCCCGCCTCGTTGCCCAGCGACCACAACACCACCGACGGATGGTTCTTGTCGCGCTCCACCATGCGGGCCGCACGGTCCAGCAGGGCCGGGGTCCAGCGGTCGTCGTCGACGGGGTTGTCGCGCCAGCCCTGTTCGACGAAACCGTGGGTCTCCAGGTCGCACTCGTCGACGACCCACAGACCGTACTCGTCGCACAGGTCGAGGAACGCCGGGTGCGGCGGATAGTGGGAGGTGCGGACCGCGTTGATGTTGTGCTCCTTCATCAACTCCACGTCGCGGCGCATCGTTTCGGGATCGAGGGCGCGCCCGTGCTCGGGGTGCCACTCGTGCCGGTTGACGCCCTTGAAGAGGACCGCGGTGCCGTTGACCTTGATCAGACCGTCCTCCAGCGCCACAGTCCGGAACCCGACGCGCAACGGCACGCGCTCACCGTCGGTGGCCAGCTCTCCCGCGTACAGACGCGGCGTCTCCGCCGTCCACGGCTCGACCGGCACGGTCGCCGACTCGCCGGTCGCGATGTCGAGGCCCAGCTCGGGCACGGTGACCCGGCCGGGCACGTCACTGTCGACGCGCAGCGTGCCCAGACCGGCGGTGTGGTCGTAGGAGGCGTGCGTGAAGAAGTCCAGGACGCAGCCGGCCGGGCGGTGCAGCAGCGTCACGTCACGGAAGATGCCGGGCAGCCACCACTGGTCCTGGTCCTCCAGGTACGAGCCGGACGACCACTGGTGGACACGGACCGCGAGGGTGTTGCCGGCCGGCTTCAGCAGATGCCCGACCGCGAACTCGTGCGGCAGCCGACTGCCTTTGAACTCGCCCAGATCCGTGCCGTTCAGCCACACCCGCGCACAGGACTCCACCCCGTCGAACCGCAGCACGGCGCCACCGCCCGCGCTCGCGTCCGGCCAGTCGTCCGGCAGGTCGAAGGTGCGCAGATGGTCGCCGGTCGGGTTCCCGGTCGGCACGCGCGGCGGGTCGACGGGGAACGGGTAGAGGTGGTTCGTGTAGATCGGCGCGCCGAACGCGCCGTCGCCCTGGAGGACCCAGTGACCGGGCACCCGCACCTCCGCCCAGTCCCCGGCGTCGTACCCCTCGGCGGCGAACGACGCGTCGTGCGCGTCCGCGGCCGGCGCCACCCGCAGCCGCCACGCGCCGTTCAGCGACACGGCGTGCGCGGACGAACCGGCGTACCAGCTGCGCGGCGGGAGCGCTCCCGAACCCGGCAGGACGTCACTTACGTACGAGAAGGACATGCGGCTCACGCTAGGCGCCGTGCGAAGCCCCCGCCTCCGGGTGGACCGAAGCGAGGGCGAAAGTCCAACAAGTCACGCGAAAGTCCTGGTCCGGCGTCCAAGATCCGGTATGAAAGTCCAGCGGGGGAGGGCGAGTTCAGGGCCTCGGCAGCACGTGGCGCACGAAGGCGTTGGCGAACTTCCCGTCCGGGTCGAGGCGGTCGGCGAGCGCACGGAAGTCGGCGGCCCGCGGGTAGCGCGCGGCGACCCGGGCGGGCTCGGCGGTGAACACCTTCCCCCAGTGCGGCCGCGGGTCGAGGTCCCGCAGCCGGTCCTCGACCAGCGACACGACCGGCAGGACGCGTGCCGTGTCCGCCACCCACGTGAAGTGGAAGGCGACCGTGTCCCGCCCGTACGCCGGGCTCAGCCACTGCGCGTCGGCGGCCACCGTCCGCACCTCGCACACCTGGAGCACCGGCGCGATCCGGTCCCGTACGCCGTCCAGCGCGGCCAGCGCCGCGACCGCGTGCTCGCGCGGCAGCAGATACTCCGACTGCAGCTCGTCGCCGCTGCTCGGGGTGAACTCGGCCCGGAAATGCGGCAGTCGCTCGTGCCAGGGCCCCGGCACCCCGAACTGCTCGGTGCAGTTCACCGCGGGCATGCCCGGCACGGGGTGCTGCTTATCCGTGGCCGGCTCGGCCCACGGGAAGTCGACCGGCAGCGGGTGCCGCTGCTTCACCCACACCTGGTCGAAGTGCGGCCCGCGCCACTTCGTGAACAGACTCACGCTGTACGCGGCCGAGGTGACCGCCTCGAAGTCCATTCCCTGGAACGGCAGTTCACGGAAGACGTGCTGGCTCACCTCGTAGTCCGGCTCCATGTCCAGCGTGAGCGAGAGGACGACGCCGAGCGCGCCGAGCGAGACGACGGCGCCCTCGAAGCCGTCGTCGCCGCGCGCGAGGGTGACGGTCTCGCCGCTTCCCGTGACGATCTCCACGGCGCGGACCGCTTCGGCGAGCGACGTGTTGCCGTTGCCCGAGCCGTGGGTGCCCGTCGCCACCGAGCCGGCCACCGAGATGTGCGGCAGGGACGCCATGTTGGGCAGCGCGAGGCCGTGGGAGTGCAGTTGCGCCGCCAGCTCGGCGTAGCGGACTCCGCCGCCGACCCGTACCGTGCGCGCCGCCTTGTCGATGTCGATGCCGGCGGGCAGGGCGCCGAGCGAGACCAGGGTGCCGTCGCGGGCCTCGTCCACGTCGGCGATCCGGTTGAAGGAGTGGCCGCTGCCGAGGACCCGGACGTGCGGGCTCCGCGCCACCAGCTGCCGCAGGGCGTCGGGGGTGGCCGGGCGGTGCACCGCGGCCGCGGAGAAGGTGATGTTGCGGGCCCAGTTCATGGGGCGGGTGTCGGGCATGGCGGTCGGCCTTTCGTACGGTCCTGGGGCGATTGGATCACGGGTCTGCAAGGTGGCTCACAGGTGGGCACAGCGCGTGCACATGAGGATTCGGTGAGATGGCTCCCCGTCGTCCTTACGCCCTCCCCGAGGAGCCCTTCGTGCGCGCTGCCCCGAACTTCCGTGTCCGTCTCGTCGCCGCGGTGGCGGTTGCCGGTGGTGTGCTGGTGCTGGCCGGGTGCGGCGGGTCCGACTCCGCCGGCACGGGGACGGCACCGTCGTCCGGGAGCACCGCCTGCCGCGGTGGCGGCGCCCCGTCCGGCATGCCGTCGGGCCGCCCGTCGGGAGCCCCCTCGGGCATGCCCTCGGGCAATCCGTCCGGCATGCCGACGGACATGCCCTCCGGGATGCCCTCGGGTGGCCCCGGTGGCTGCGGCGGCCCTGGCGGCCGGCAGGGCTGACCGTTCTCGGCTGCGGCCCGGTGGCCGCTTCTCGCGCAGTTCCCCGCGCCCCTGGGCAGTTCGTCACGCGCGCCACCGTCGTGGCTGGTCGCGCAGTTCCCCGCGCCCCTGAGATGCGCACTGCGTGCGCCATCTCACCAAGAGAGGCGCACCCGGCTGCGGCCTCATCCGCCTGATCGGGAGGCGCGCGAAGCGCAGCCTCATGGGGAAGGCGCGCGAAGCGCAGCCTTCAGGGGCGCGGGGAACTGCGCGGGAAGCGGCCACCGGCCGTCTGTCGAGATGCGACCCAGGGGCGCGGGGAACGGCGCGAGAAGCGGCCACCGGCGCGCGGATGGGGAACGATTCAGGGGCGCGGGGAACTGCGCGAGAAGTCCCGACGGGCCGCGGGTGAGTGCGGGCTGTGTTTCGGAGGCGGCCCCTCCCGGGCGGGCCGGTGAGCGCCCGGGAGTACTGTTCCGGCGCATGACGCACTCGGAACTGCCCCGCACGCTGACGCCCACCGACCGCACGCGGCTGCGTCGCTTCAAGGAGAACGCGAGCTTCGAGCGGGCGGACCTGGAGGCGATCCTCGACGCGGGCTTCGTCTGTCACCTGGGCGTCGTCGTCGACGGCGCCCCCATGGTCGTACCGACGGTGTACGGGCGGGACGAGCGGAACCTGTACGTGCACGGCTCCGTCGCCAGCCGCAGCCTGACCGGAGCCGACGGGACGATATGCGTCACCGTCACCCACGTCGACGGCCTCGTCCTCGCCCGCTCCGTGTTCGAGCACGGCGTGAACTACCGGTGCGCGATGCTCTACGGCGTCCCGCGCACCCTGGCCGACGACGCCGAGAAGACCGAGGCGCTGCGCCTGATCACCGAGCACACGGCGCCGGGCCAGTGGGACTACGCCCGCCGCCCGAGCCGCAAGGAACTCGCCGCCACCACCGTCCTCGCCCTCTCCCTCGAAGAGGCCTCCGTCAAGATCAGCGCGGGCCCGCCGGACGACGGCGACTCGGCCGACGCCGCCCTCGGCCTGTGGGCCGGCACCCTGCCGCTCACCACGCGCTGGGGAGCGCCCACCGCCGACCCGGTGCTGCCCGCCGGGATCACCGCGCCCGCCCACATCGTCGCCCGAGCGGGGACCCGGCAGGGGTGAGCCACGGGCGGGGGATACCGTGGGAAGGACTGTGACCGTCGAACGAGCAAGGAGAACGGGATGCAGAGCCGTACGGCGCTGGTAGAGGACCTCATGGAGCGCTTCCCGCATGTTCCCAAGGAAGCGGTCTTCAAGGAGGACCTGCTGCGTGGCGGTGTGGCGTTCGACGCCTCGGCTCTCAGTGACAACGAGGACGGCGAGGTCAAGCCGAAGTCGTACTTCATCTTCTCCTTCGACCACGGCACCCTGCCCGAGCTGGGCGAGGCCGCGCTGCGCCGCCCGCCCGAGGAGATCGTCCTCACGGGCGGCCCCTACGACCTGCGCCGCACGGTCGTCTCGGTCCGCGTGAACCCCTCGTCCCCGTACCGGGTCGCGGCCTCCGAGGACGGCGTGCTCGGCCTCTACCTGGACGGCAAGCGCATCTCCGACGTGGGCGTGCCGCCCATGCCGGAGTACTACCGGCACAAGCTCTCCAACGGAAAGTCCGTCATGGAGGTGGCCCCGACGATCCAGTGGGGCTACCTGATCTACCTGACGGCGTTCCGCGTCTGCCAGTACTTCGGCGCCAAGGAGGAGTGCCAGTACTGCGACATTAACCACAACTGGCGCCAGCACAAGGCCGCCGGCCGCCCCTACACGGGCGTGAAGGACGTCGACGAGGTCCTGGAAGCCCTGGAGATCATCGACAAGTACGACACCGCGAAGGCGTCGACCGCGTACACGCTGACCGGCGGCGCGATCACGTCGAAGGTGCAGGGCCTGGACGAGGCGGACTTCTACGGGCGTTACGCCAAGGCCATCGAGGAGTACTTCCCCGGCCGCTGGATCGGCAAGGTCGTCGCGCAGGCGCTGCCCAAGGACGACGTGCAGCGCTTCAAGGACTACGGCATCCAGATCTACCACCCCAACTACGAGGTGTGGGACGAGTACCTGTTCAAGATGTACTGCCCCGGCAAGGAGCGGTACGTCGGCCGGGACGAGTGGCACAAGCGGATCCTCGACTCGCGCGACGTGTTCGGCGCGCGCAACGTGATCCCGAACTTCGTGGCGGGCGTCGAGATGGCCGAGCCGTTCGGCTTCAAGACCGTCGACGAGGCGATCGCCTCCACCACCGAGGGCCTGCGCTTCTTCATGTCGAACGGCATCACGCCGCGCTTCACCACCTGGTGCCCGGAGCCGACGACGCCGCTCGGCAAGGAGAACCCGAACGGCGCGCCGCTGGAGTACCACATCCGGCTGCTCGACGCGTACCGCTCGACGATGGACGAGTTCGGTCTGTCGTCGCCGCCCGGATACGGTCCCGCCGGTGCCGGGCGCGCCGTGTTCTCGGTCAGCTCGTTCATGGACAGCCTCGCTCCCAACGAGGAGGCCGTGGAGTTCTGAGCCGTGTGCGGGCCCGGGACTACTCCGGGTCCGCGACCAGGCGGCGCAGCAGGTCGGCGTCGCCGTCGGCGAGCACGGTGGCCAGGACCGCGATCCTGGACTGGCCCGCGCGCAGCGTCCCGGTGAGCACCGCGCCCGCGGCGACCAGGTCCACGGCGCCGCCGCCCGTGTAGATCTCGGCGAGCGGTCCGGCCGGGACGCGCGAGGTGACGGCGACCAGGACCCCGCCGCGCACGGCACGGGCCACCGCGTCGGCGAACGCCGGAGTGGCGTTGCCCGCACCGGTGGCGACGAGCACGATGCCCCGCGCCCCGGCCGCGATCGCGGCGTCGAAGAGCGTGGGGTCCGCGTCGCTGTGGTGCATGACCACATCGACGCGCGGCAGGTCCTCGTCGGCCGTCTTCGGTACGGGGAGCGGGTCGGGCCGCACCGGGGCGCGGCGGATGTCGACCCGGCCGAAGCCGAGCTTGCCGAGGGCCTGCGGCCGGGACGGATCCCCGAACGCGTGCGCCGCGAGCGTCTGCGTCTTCACCGTGCCGCGCGCCGCGTACACCGAGCCGTCGAACGCGATCAGCACACCGAGGTCGCGCACCGTGGCGGCGACCTGGAGCGCGTCGTACATGTTCCCCGGGCCGTCGCCGTCACTGGCGCCGAGCGGCTTCTGCGCACCCGTGAACACCACCGGGCGCGGGTCGTCGTGGTGCAGGTCGACCAGGAACGCGGACTCCTCCAGGGTGTCCGTGCCGTGGGTGACGACGATGCCGTCGACGTCCGGGTCGGCGAGCGTGTCCTGCACCGCGCGCAGCAGGGCCAGCTGGCGCCCGCTGGTCATCTGCGAGCTGTTGATGTTGAACAGGTCGACGACCCGTACCTCGACGCCGTCCGGCACGGCGGCGCTGGCCAGCACGGTGTCCCCGCCGGCGTCGGCGGCGTAGCCGGTGCCCTGCCAGCGGCTGGCGATGGTGCCACCGGTGCTGATGAGCGTGATGCGCTTCATGGAGAGGTGCCTCGCTGGTGGGGGAGTGAAGGGCGGGGTGGGGAAGCCCGGTGCTACGCGCGTCACATGTGCGTGCCTCGCGAACACATTCGACCACCGCAAGGATAGGGCGAAAACCGCGCAATTTGATTGCCAATTCTGGCCCGCTGGCGCCGGAAACGTGGTGGATAATTGCGCCATGGACGCGATCGACCTGCATATCTTGCGCGAGCTCCAGAGCGACGGCCGGCTCAGCAACCAGGAGCTCGCCCAGCGGGTGGGGCTGAGTCCGTCGCCCTGTCTGCGCCGGGTCCGCCAGCTCGAACAGGACGGGGTGATCCAGGGCTACCGCGCCGTGGTCGACCCGGCGGCGGTCGACCGGGGCTTCGAGGTCCTCGTCTCCATCGAGGTCCGCCGCGACCGTGAGTCCGTCGAGGCGTTCGAGCAGGCGCTCCAGGACATCCCCGACGTCATCGAGGCCTACCGGCTCTTCGGCAGCCCCGGCTGCCTGCTGCGCATCGCGGTCGCCGACCTCGCCGCGTACGAACGTCTGTGGATCGAGCGGCTCACCACCCTCGGCGGGGTCACCGAGGTGAACTCCCAGATCATCATGAAGCGCGTCAAGGAGCCCCGCGGCCTGCCGGTCTGAGTCGACCGGCAGGCCGGAGCGCCGTCAACGGCGCCGCCGCGACGACCGGCCACGCGCCCACCCGACCGCGCCCGCCACATGCAGGGCCAACGCGGTGAGCCCGAGAAGCATGAGGTTCACGGACGAGAAGGTGTCGTTCGTCGAGATGTCGGCGGCGTTGATCAGGAAGGCCAGGAAGAACAGCACGGCTGCGACTATGGCGAGCATGGGAACTCCAGTTCCTCGTCGGGTTGTTGACGCCCGTGTGCCCCGGATCGTGTTCCGTACTGCATCCCGGGTATGCGCAGGGAGAACGAGCACGAACAAGCCGAACGACACCTGGAGGCGTCATGCCGGGCATCCTGAACCGGATCAAGAACTACAGCCGCAGCCCGCAGGGCCGCCGGGCCATCGCGACGGCGCGCCGCACCGCCTCCGACCCCCGCCGGCAGGCCCAGGCCCGCGCCTGGCTCGGGCGACTGCGCCGACGCTGACCGTTCCGGGGGGAGCGTGGTGAAAAACCACTGGCGCCGTCCCGGCGCGAGTGGTTAACGTCAGGTCCGTTCCCGCGGCGCCTTCGGGCCGCCGCTGCCGACCGTGTGATCTGGAGGTGTTGACCGATGGCTGCTGTCGTGCCGGGCGTTGCCCGCATCCGGAAGTTCGTCAAGTCCACCTCCGTGGCCTCCGGCTGATCACACACTCGTTCTTCTCCGCGTCCGACGACGCGGCGCCGGGGCCACCCCTGTGAAGGGTTCCCCTTGTCTTCGTTCTCCCCTCTTTCGGGTCTTTCGGGATCTTCTCTCTCTTCGGGTGCGGCGCCGTCGCACCCGCTCACCGCGTACGGCTGGGACACGGACTGGGAGTCCGTGTTCGCCCCGTACGGCGCGCAGGGCCTGCTGCCCGGCCGGGTCGTCCGCGTCGACCGCGGGCTGTGCGACGTGGCCACCGCCGAGGGCATCGTCCGCGCCGACACCGAGTTCGTCGTGCCCCGCGACCCGATGAAGGTCGTCTGCACGGGCGACTGGGTCGCCGTCGACCCCGAGGGCTGTGACCCTCGGTATGTCCGGACACTGCTGCCGCGGCGTTCCGCCTTCGTCCGGTCGACGACGTCGAAGCGGTCCGAGGGGCAGGTGCTGGCGACCAACGTCGACCACATCATCATCTGCGTCTCCCTCGCCGCCGAGCTGGACCTCGGCCGCATCGAGCGGTTCCTCGCCCTCGCCCACGCCAGCGCGAGCGGTGACGCCCTGCTGCACGGCGCGGGACTCTCCGCTGAATCGGCCGCCCAGCCCCTCGTCGTCCTCACCAAGGCCGACCTGGTGCCCGACGCGGTCGGCCTGTCCTACCTGGTCTCCGACGTGGCGGACGCCGCGCCCGGCGCCCAGGTGGTGCCCGTCAGCGCCCACGACGGCGACGGGACCGATGTGCTGCGGGCCATCGTCTCGGGCGGCACGTCCGTGCTGCTCGGGCAGTCCGGCGCCGGAAAGTCGACTCTCGCCAACGCGCTGATCGGCACCGACGTCATGGAGGTCCAGGCCGTCCGCGACATGGACGGCAAGGGCCGGCACACCACGACCACCCGGAACCTGTTCGTGCTGCCCGGCGGCGGTGTCCTCATCGACACGCCGGGGCTGCGCGGGGTCGGTCTCTACGACGCCGAGGCGGGCGTGGAGCAGGCGTTCTCCGAGATCGCCGAGCTGGCGGAGCGGTGCCGGTTCCACGACTGCGGGCACGAGGTCGAGCCCGGGTGCGCCGTGCTCGCCGCCGTCGACGACGGGACGCTTCCGCAGCGGCGCCTCGACAGCTACCGCAAGCTGATGCGCGAGAACCGGCGCCTCGCCGCCCGGACGGACGCGCGGTTGCGCGACGAGATGCGCAAGGTCTGGAAGCAGCGCGGGCAGCAGGGCCGCGCCGCCATGGAGGCCAAGCGGGGGCGGCCCATGAGGTAGCAGTCCGTCCGCTGCTCCGTCGTGGCTGGCCGCGCAGTTCCCCGCGCCCCTGGGTCGTTCTCCGAGCGCGGCCCGGTGGCCGCTTCTCGCGCAGTTCCCCGCGCCCCTGAAGCGAGCTCCGCTCGCTCAGGGGATCGCGGCCCACCCACCCGACAACGCGGTGTCCGAATCCCGCCAGCCGGTCTGCCGGGGAACCGTGACAATTGAAGCGTGATGGTCGACGAGGAAACACGCTACGAAGCCGTGCGCAGCCGGGACGCCCGGTTCGACGGGGAGTTCTTCTTCGCGGTCGAGACCACCGGCATCTACTGCCGCCCGAGCTGCCCCGCGGTCACCCCGAAACGGCAGAACGTCCGCTACTACACGACGGCCGCCGCCGCCCAGGGCTCCGGCTTCCGGGCCTGCCGCCGCTGCCGCCCGGACGCCGTGCCGGGCTCGGCGGAGTGGAACGTACGGGCCGACGTCGTGGGCCGCGCCATGCGGCTGATCGGCGACGGCGTCGTCGACCGGGAGGGCGTCGGCGGACTCGCGGGCCGCCTCGGCTACAGCGCCCGCCAGGTGCAGCGCCAGCTCACCGCCGAGGTGGGCGCGGGCCCCGTCGCGCTGGCCCGCGCCCAGCGCGCCCACACCGCACGGGTCCTGCTCCAGACGACCCCGCTGCGGGTCACCGAGATCGCCTTCGCGGCCGGGTTCGCGAGCGTGCGGCAGTTCAACGACACCATGCGCGAGGTGTACGCCCGCACCCCCACCCAGCTGCGGGCCGACGCGCCGAACCGCAGCCGGGCCGTCGCGTCCAGCGCCGGAATCCCGCTGCGCCTCGCCCACCGCGGCGCGTACCCGGCGGGCCCCGTCTTCGACCTGCTCGCCCGGGAGAGCGTCCCCGGCATCGATGAACTGACCGGTACCGGCGCCGGGTCCCGGATCTTCCGGCGCACGCTGCGGCTGCCCCACGGCACCGGCGTCGTCTCCGTCGACGAGGCCGGGCACGAGCAGCCCGGCGCCCGCGCCGAGCACCGCGGCGGCTGGCTCGACGCCCGGATCCACCTCACCGACCTGCGGGACCTGACCACCGCCGTGGGCCGGCTGCGCCGCCTGTTCGACCTCGACGCCGACCCGTACGCGATCGACGAACGGCTCGGCGCCGACCCCCGGCTCGCCCCGCTCGTCGCCGCCCGCCCCGGACTGCGCTCACCCGGCGCCGTCGACCCCGACGAACTCGCCCTGCGCCTCGTGGCCGGGCCCACCGAGGCGGCCCGGCTCGTCGAGCGGTACGGCAAGCGGCTCGACGCGCCCTGCGGCACCCTCGACCGGCTCTTCCCCGCGCCGGACGCCCTCGCCGATGAACCCGGCACGCTCGGCGCCCTGGCCCGCGCCCTCGCCGACGGCACGGTGCGGCTCGACGCGGGCGCCGACCGCGACGACGCCGAGACAGCCCTGCGCGCCCTGCCCGGCATGGACGCCCGTACCGCCGCCCTGATCCGTATGCGCGCACTCGGCGACCCGGACGTCGCGCTGCCGGGCGACGACAGCGCGGCATGGCGGCCCTGGCGGTCGTACGCACGCCAACACCTCCACGCAGAAGGACAGTTGTGACAGCCATGAACGCCACCCGCTACACCGTTCTCGACAGCCCGCTCGGCGAGCTGCTGCTCACCGCCGACGCGTCCGGCGCCCTGACGTCCCTGTCCGTCCCCGGGCAGAAGGGCGGCCGCACGGTCCAGGACGGCTGGGTGCGCGACCCGGCACCCTTCGCCGGGGCCGCGCGGCAGCTCGCCGCCTACTTCGCGGGTGAACTCAAGGAGTTCGACCTGGAGTTGAGGCCGGAGGGCACCGAGTTCCGGCGGCGCGTGTGGGACGCGCTCGACACCGTCCCCTACGGCTCCACCACCACGTACGGCGAGGTCGCCGCCAGGATCGGCGCCTCGCATGCCGCCGTGCGGGCCGTCGGCGGCGCGGTCGGCGCCAACCCGCTGCTGATCCTGCGCCCCTGCCACCGCGTCATCGGCGCGGACGGCTCCCTCACCGGGTACGCGGGCGGCCTCGACCGCAAGGTGACCCTGCTGACGCTGGAGGGGACCGGGATCTAGTCCGGGGCGACCGCCACGGCCGCCAGATACCCGTCCGGCACCGGTACGTCCCGCACGGCCCAGCCGTCGGGGGCGCCGGGCGCGTCCGGCAGCGTACCGACGTAGTCGAGGTCGGCGGCGCGGGCCAGGCCGGTGCCGAGGCCCTTGAGGTAGGCCTCCTTGCGGACCCAGGCGCGGCCCACGGCGACCTGGTGCTCCGACGGCGCGTCGAGCCCGTCCAGTTCCGCCCGCTCGCGCGGGTGCAGGACCACCGCGAGATCCCGGGCGACCTCGGCCGTCGGCAGTTCCTCGACGTCGGCGCCGACCGGGGCGGGCGCGAGCGCGATCAGGGCCAGGTCGCCGCTGTGGGAGAGCGAGAAGTGCAGATCCGGCGTGTCCGCGACGGCCGGTCTGCCGTGCGGCCCGTCGCACTCCGGGCAGGGCTCGCGCACGAACCGCACGTCACCCGGAGCGCACCCGAGATGCTCGCCGAGGATTCCGCGCAGCGCCAGATGCGCGGCGACGTACCGCGCCCGGTGCCGCGCGAAGCGGAAACCGGCGGCGCGCCGCAGCTCGCCCTCGTCGAGCACCCCGGCCCCGCGACCGTCGTCGTCCTCGGGCCTCCGGTCCGTCCGCACCAGCCACAGCCGGGCCCGGTCCTGCGGAGCCAGCTCCCTCACGTCGTCCATGACACCCCCACGGCGGCGAGCCTACCGGCCCTCTCCGGCCCGGTGACGGCCCTTCGGACGGGACCCCCGCACCCGTACGACGACGTAGGCGATCACCGCGACGAGCGCCGCGCCGAGCACCACCTTCGACAGGACGCCCACGTACCGCTCGACCAGTTCCCACCGGTCGCCCAACCAGTAGCCCGCGAGCACGAGCACGGTGTTCCAGACGAACGAGCCGACCGTGGTGAGGGCGAGGAAGACCGGCAGGCGCATCCGCTCCACCCCCGCCGGGACCGAGATGAGGCTGCGGAAGACGGGCACCATGCGGCCCAGCAGCACCGCCTTCGTGCCGTGCCGCCGGAACCAGGCCTCCGTCCTCTCCAGGTCGGAGACCTTCACGAGCGGCAGCCGGGCCCACAGCGCGTACATCCGGTCGCGGCCGATCGCGCGGCCGATGCCGTACAGGGCCGCCGCGCCCACCACCGAACCGAGCGTCGTCCAGAACAGCGCCGAGGCCAGACCGATCGCTCCCTGGGCCGCCGCGAAACCGGTCAGCGGCAGGATGATCTCGCTGGGCAGCGGCGGGAACAGGTTCTCCAGCGCGATGGCCAGCCCCGCGCCGGGGCCGCCCGCCACCTCGACGAGACGGGCCGCCCACCCCGCGACTCCGGAGGTCGGCTCGCCGGGAGCGGCGGCCAGGGGTACGAGAGGCATACGGGGTCTCCAGGCGCGGGGGGATGCGGCGGCGCGGCGCCACCACGAGGGTAAACGCTTGGCAAAGTCAGGAGTTCCCGGCCCCGCGCCGCTGCTGCCGGCGGATCAGCCCCAGACGACCGCGCCGATCCACGCCCCCACGATCAGGAAGCACGCGAACAGCTCGGCGAGGACGCTGGAGCCGCCCGCGCGCAGGGCCGTCCGGGTCGAGGCGACCGCGTCGCCGTGGCTGCCGAGCCGCAGCCGCTCGTAGCCGTAGATCCCGCCGACGTACCCCGGGATCGCGCCGATCACCGGGATCACGCAGAACCCGACGAGCGCCCCGAGCCCCGACCACAGGGCCAGCCGCCAGGTCGCCCCGGCCTGCCGCAGCCGGCGCGGCGGCAACTGCCAGCGCAGCACCTGCGCGGCGAGGAGAACGGCGGTGGCGCCGACCAGGACGCCCCAGGCGAGGGCGCTGGGCTCACGCAGGGCCCAGACCGCGACCGCGGCCCACACCAGCCACGACCCGGGCACGCCCGGCACCAAGACTCCGCACAGGCCGAGGAGGAGCACCGCCCCGACCAGCAGGAGTTCCCACGTTCCCATGCGGCAACGGTGCCATGGTCATGCCGCTCCGGCACGGCCAGCGGAGCGTCACCGGGAGACCCAGCCCCGCTCGAAGGCGTGCCAGCCCAGTTGCAGCCGCGTCGTCACCCCGGCCAGCTCCATCAGCCGTTTCACCCGCCGCTGCACCGTCCTGAGCCCGAGATCGAGCTGCTTGGCCACGCTCGCGTCGGTCAGCCCGGCCAGCAGCAGCGAGAGGATCCCCAGATCGACGGCGTCGGGGCCGTCCGGTCCTTCCTCGGTCACCAGCCCGTCCCCGCCGAGCCGCAGCGGCAGCGACTGCCGCCACACCGCCTCGAAGAGCCCGCTCAGCGATTCGAGCAACCCGCTCGCGTGCACCACGAGCGCCGCCGGTTCCGCCGACCGGGAGGTCAGCGGCACCATCGCGAGCGACCGGTCGGCGATCACCAGCTTCGTCGGCACCCGGTCCACGAGCCGCACCTGCTCGTCCCGGCCGATCGCCGCGGACAGCTCCGTCAGGCCCCTGGGCAGGGACAGCACCTCGCGCTCGATGACGACCCGGTAGCCCACGCCGCGGCTGACGGCCTGCGGCTCCGCCTCGTTGTCCGTGCCGGTCACCGCGACCGGGTTGTCGGTGACCAGGGCGCAGACCTCCTCGGTCGCGCCGAGCTGGATCTGGAGGAAGCGCTGGGTGACGGCCGCCGCCCCGGTGACCACCTCCACCAGATCGTGCACCGCCGTCTCGGACGCCTGCGCCCGGTACTCCTCGACGAGCCGCGCGGCCGTCAGCTCCGCCTTCTCCAGCTCGTGCCGCTGCTGGGCGAGCAGGGCGCCGAGCGCGATCCCGGGCGGCGCCGCCACCCAGCGGCCAGGCCGCGCGGAGGACTGCGCGGCGAGACCGTGCCGTTCGAGGCGGCGCAGGATGCGCTCGGTCTCGTACTCGGCGTGCGCGAGCCGCAGCGCGAGATCCGGCACGTCGGCGGCCCCGACCGCCACCAGCGCGCGGTACGCCGTCTCGTGCGCCTCGTCCAGACCTATCGCACCCAGCATGCGGTGACGCCCCTCCCTGAGCTCGCATTCCGTCACCCCCGTGGCGGGAAACAGCCACGGCACATTCCCGCCGCGCTCATCTTCCCCGCACCTGCCGTCACTCTGCCAATGTGGCGCCACCGCAGCACCAACACCCGCCGGGAATACGGGCTTTGCCCCGTATTCACCTGCGCATTCACCTGGGGAGAGCGATGCGCCCGATAGCGCGTACGGCCCTGGTGGCGGCGACCGCCGCCGTCCTGGCCGTCACGGTGGCCGTGCCGTCCGGAGCGGTGGAGGGGACCGCCCCGGACTCCGGCCGTCCACTCGTCGGCAGCACCGCCGCGGCCGCGGCGGCCACGACCGCGACGGTGACCCTGGTGACCGGCGACCGCGTCCTGGTCACCACCGACGCCGACGGCGACAGCTCCGCGACGGCCCTGCCCGCCGAGGACGGCACCGCACCACTGCTCCAGACCCGCCGCTCCGGCAAGGACCTCTACGCCTACCCGGACGGCGCCGCCCGGGCGCTCGCCGCGGGCCGCGTCGACGAGGAACTGTTCAACGTCACCGGACTGATCCGGCAGGGCTACGACGACCAGCACAGCGCGACGCTCCCGCTCATCGCCACCTACGACGGCTCCGTCGACGTCGCCCGTACCGTGCCCGCCACCCCGCGCGGCGCGAAGCGCGGCCTCGTCCTCGACGCGGTCGACGGGGTCGCCCTCAAGGCCGACAAGAAGAAGGCCGCCGACTTCTGGGCCGACATCGCCTCGCCCCGCTCCCGCGCGGCCGGTGACCTGAAGAAGCTGTGGCTCGACGCCAAGGCCCGGTCGCTGCTCGCGGAGTCGACGAAGCAGGTGCACGCCGACCGGGCGTGGGCCGCGGGCTACGCGGGCAAGGGCACCAAGGTCGCCGTCCTCGACACCGGCGTCGACGCCGAACACCCCGACCTCAAGGGCCGCATCGCCGCGTCCGAGAACTTCACCGACTCCGCCGACGCCGACGACCACCAGGGCCACGGCACCCACACCACGTCCACCGTCGGCGGTACCGGCGCGGCGAGCGGCGGCAAGGAGAAGGGCGTCGCCCCCGAAGCCACCCTGCTCAACGGCAAGGTGCTCAACGACAGCGGCTCCGGCGCCACTTCATGGATCATCGCCGGGATGCAGTGGGCCGTCGACGAGGGCGCCGACGTGGTCTCCATGAGCCTCGGCAACCCCTCGGAACTCGACTGCTCCGACCCCATGGCCCAGGCCACCCAGGAACTCGCCCGGTCCGCGAAGAACACGATATTCGTCATCGCCGCCGGTAACGCAGGACCGCACAACAACACGGTCTCCTCGCCCGGTTGCGTCCCCGAGGTGCTGACCGTCGGTGCCGTCGACAGCGACGACGCCACCGCGAGCTTCTCCAGCCGCAGCCCCGTGCAGCGCACCCACACCCTGAAGCCGGAGATCGCCGCGCCGGGCGTCGCCATCGAGGCCGCGGCCGCGGGCGGCCGGGGCGTGTACGCGTACCAGTCCATGAGCGGTACGTCGATGGCGACCCCGCACGTCGCGGGCGCCGCCGCCCTGGTCAAGCAGCGCCATCCCGACTGGAGCGCGGCGCGGATCAAGCAGGCCCTCGTCTCCTCCGCCGACGCGGGGATCCCCGGCGACGTGCGGGAGACCGGGGGCGGCCGGCTCGACGTGAAGGCCGCGATCGACCAGACGGTCCTCGGCGCCGACGCCGTCCAGGGCGGCACGTTCAACTGGCCGCAGGACAGGAGCGACCGGACCACCGTCCAGGTCCCGTACACCAACACCACCGTGAAGCCGGTCAAGTTGAGCCTGTCCGTCGCCCGCGTCACCGGCAACGACGGCTCCACGGTCCGCTCGAAGGTCGCCGCCCTCGACGCCCGTACGGTCACCGTGCCCGCGGGCGGCACCGTTCAGGTCCCGCTGAAGCTGGACCCGGCGGCGCACCTGAAGGCCGCCCAGTACGGCGACGTCACCGGCCGGATCCTCGCCACCGGACCGGGCGGCACGCACCTGAGCACCCCGTTCTCGCTGTACGTGCAGCCCGAGACGGTCACCCTGCGCGTCAAGGTGGTCGACCGGCGCGGCGAGCCCGCGACGGGCGCCTCCTCCGTCGATGTCATCGGGATGGACGAGGCTTCCGGCGAGCGGCGCGTCAACGACGGCGCCGCCGACCAGACGTACCAGGTCCGTCCCGGCGCGTACTTCGTGTCGAGCTTCGTCGCGACCCCTGCCGCCGAGGGCACGCTCGTCGACTCGGCGACCTTCATCGGCCGCCCCCAGCTGACCGTCACCAAGGACACCACCGTCGTCCTCGACGCCCGCAAGGCCCACCGGTTGAGCATCAGGACCGACCGCGACAGCGAGGTGCGCGGCGCCTCCCTCGGCTTCGCCCGCACCTTCGGCACCGACCACTGGCTGCACTCGGCGACCGTCCAGGGCTCGCGCACCGTGCGCGCCTACTACGCCGACGTCCAGGGCCGGGCCACCGACGGCACCTTCGAGTTCGACAGCTTCTGGCGCGCCGCCGCCCCGCAGATCAGCGCGTTCGGCGTGACCGGTGGACCCGACCTGCACCCGGTGACCGGCTCCACCAACTCCGCCAACCTCGACGGCACCGGCAGCGCCGAGATCGTCGACGGCGGCGCCGGAACCGCCGCCGAACTGGCTGCGAGCAAGGACAAGTTGGCGCTGGTGAAGCTGCCCGAGGGCGGCTCCGCGTCCGCCGTCGCCCAGGCCGCGGCCAAGGCCGGCGCCAAGGGAGTCGTCCTCCACCGCGAGGCCGCGGGCCGCTGGTACCCGGCGACCGGCTTCACCGGCGGCCCGCTGCCGACGCTCGCCCTGGAGACCGCCGAGGGCGCCGCGCTCGCCGCCCGCATCGCCTCCGGCCCCACGACCCTCCACTGGAAGGCCACCGCCACCAGCCCGTACAGCTACACCCTGGCCTTCCCCGAGACCGGCCAGATCCGCGGCGACCGCACCTACCGCGTCGCCGACCGCGACCTCGCCACGAACACGGCGACCTACCGCGCCATGGGCACCGCCGCCGACTACCTCGACTTCCCGTCGGTGTCCCGCCCGAACGGCCTGACCGCCGGCTTCGGCGACCTGTTCACCATCGCCGCGCCGTCCACCCGCACCGAGCTGTACTCCACGGACGGCACCGGCTTCGGCCACGAGGTGTCCAGCGCCTTCCCGTTCGGCGAGTTCATGAGCGACCCCGCGCGCACCTACAAGAAGGCCGAGCGGCGCACCGAGGAGTGGTACGGCGGTGTGCTCGCCCCCACCACGCCCCTGACGGCCACCGGTGAGCAGGCCCTCGCCGCCGAGCGGCAGGGCAACCTGATCGGCGTCGCGCCCGGCTTCTGGGGTGACGGTCAACATCAGGGATTCCAGGGCTCGTTCGGTGACATCGGCAGTGTCCAGCTGAAGCGCGACGGCGAGATCGTCGGACAGAGCGGCTGGCCGTACGGGGTCTTCGAGGTCCCGGCCGGTGACGCCGCGTACGAACTCACCCTGCAGACCGCCAAGATCGGCTCCCGGGTGTGGAACCGCTCGACGCAGACCAGCACGGCGTGGTCGTTCCGCTCGCACCTCGACGAGAGCGCCTACTCGCAGGGCGTCCCGCTGCTCTTCCCGCACCTGACCCTGCCCGAGGACGGTCTCAAGACCCTCGCCGCGCGGGACGGGCAGCGGATCGACCTGACGGCGACCGGTCACGCGGGATACACGCCGGGCCGGATCACCGAGGCCGCGCTCTCGTACTCGTACGACGGCGGTGAGACCTGGACGGAGGCCAGGACCGCCCGTCACGACGGCAGTTGGACCGCGACCGTGGACCACGCCGGAGCCACCGGCGAGCAGGTCACACTGAAGGTTCGGCTCACCGACGCGAAGGGCGCGTCGGTCACCCAGACCGTCACCCGCGCGTACGACGTGCGCTAGTTCGAGCCGTCACACGAACCGGTCCGCCGGGCGGCCACCCTGTGGGGGGTGGGGCCGCCCGGCGGACCTTTTGCGCGCAGGTTTTTCCCGATGCACCGTTTTCGGACGCCGCACCATGTGGACAATAAGGGCATGAGCCAGCAGGGGGAGAGGCACACCGGTCACCGGTCCCGCGCGTTCCAGGAGTCCCGCGAGGACGACTGGTGGGGACAGTTGTACGACGACGATGCCGCTGCCGCGGCCGACGACACGGGCCCGGCCCCGGCCGCGGACACGCTGGACGACCGCTTCGCCTCGGTCGGCTCGGTGACGACCCCGCCGCAGGACGCGGCACCGCCCCCGCCATCCTGGGACCCACCACCGCCCGAACCACCCGCACCCGGCGGCCTGCCCTCGCTGCGACCCGACACGGCGGGCCCGACGGCACCGACCGGACCGACGGCACCGGCAGCACCCGCGGAACCGCCCGCCCCGGAGGCGCCGCCCCGGCCCGCCGAGGCGCCCGCCGTCGAGCCCGCGGCGTCCGTGCCGCCCCCCGCGGGCCCACCGCCGACGCCGCTCCCGGACCCTCGCACCGGCCCGCCCGCCCCGCCGCCCGAGCCCCCGGAGCCCGCGCTCCCGCCGGAGCCGCCCGCCCCGCCCACGGTCCCGTACGTGGGGGACGGCCCGCCCACCTACGAGGCCGAGCCCACCGCCCTGCCCGTCGCCGACCCCGACGACCTGGACGACCTCGTGGCCGACACCGTGCTCGACGGGGCCCGGTACGGCTCCTGCGTGCTGCGGGCGGCCTCCGTGCGCGGCGACTCCGCGCGCTACCGGGGCGAGCCCCGCCGCGACGCGATGCTGACCGCCCGCTTCGGCAGCGGTCCCGGCGCGCTGATCCTCGTCGCCCTGGCGACCGGCGCCCGCGCCACCCCGGGCGCCCACCGCGCCGCCGCCGACGTGTGCGACTGGATCGGGCGGGCCGTCGGGCTCAGCCACGCCCGGCTTGCCGAGGACATCAGGGCGGGCCGGCGCGGCGACCTCAAGTCGGGGCTGCACCGGCTCACCGACCGCAGCCTCGGCAAGCTGCGGGCCGCCGCGGCCGAGCAGGGGATCGACCCCGACGAGTACGGCGCCACCCTGCGCTGCCTGCTCGTCCCCGCCGACCCCGCCTGCCGCACCCGTGTCTACTTCGGCGTCGGCGGTGGCGGTCTGTTCCGGCTGCGGGACGGCGCCTGGCAGGACATCGAGCCGAGCGTCGTCGAGCAGCGCACCGGCGCGCCCGTCGTCGGCTACGGATCGTCGCCGCCCGCCGAGACGCCCGAGGGCGACCGGCTCACCATGGACCTCGGCATCACCACCCCGCCGAGCCCCTACGAACCGGCGCCGGAGCCGCCCCGCGACCCGTTCCGGTTCCGTGCCTCCGTCGCCCGGCCGGGGGACACCCTGCTGCTGTGCACGGCGGGCCTCGCCGAGCCGCTGCGCGGCGAGCCCGCGCTCGCCCGCCACCTCGCGGAGCGCTGGGCGGACGCCGAGCCGCCGGGCCTGGCCGCGTTCCTCGCGGACACCCAGGTCCGGGTCAAGGGGTACGCGGACGATCGCACGGCCGCCGCCGTTTGGGAGGCGTAACACCGCCCCGTGTGAATTCATGGAACCCGGCAACAGTGATCGGCAGTGAGACCGAGACAGAGACCGGGTTTTCGAAGGGGCACACACGTCATGGCCAAGCAGAACGTCGCGGAGCAGTTCGTCGACATCCTCGTCCGGGCGGGCGTCAAGCGCATGTACGGCGTCGTCGGCGACAGCCTCAACCCGGTCGTCGACGCCATCCGCCGCAACAGCGCCATCGACTGGATCCACGTACGCCACGAGGAGACCGCCGCCTTCGCCGCGGGCGCGGAAGCGCAGGTCACCGGGCAGCTGACCGCCTGCGCGGGCTCCTGCGGCCCCGGCAACCTGCACCTCATCAACGGCCTGTACGACGCCCACCGCTCCATGGCCCCCGTCCTCGCCCTGGCCTCGCACATCCCGTCCAGCGAGATCGGCCTCGGCTACTTCCAGGAGACCCACCCCGACCGGCTCTTCACGGAGTGCTCGCACTACAGCGAGATGATCTCCAGCCCGAAGCAGATGCCCCGGGTGCTGCAGACCGCCATCCAGCACGCGGTGGGCCAATCGGGTGTCAGCGTCGTCTCGCTCCCCGGCGACGTCGCCGACGAGGCCGCCCCCGACGGCGGCACCGAGACCGCGATCGTCACCTCGCGGCCCACGATCCGGCCCGGCGACGCCGAGATCGACAAGCTCGTCGAGATGATCGACGAGGCCGACAAGGTCACCCTGTTCTGCGGCAGCGGCACCGCCGGCGCGCACGCCGAGGTCATGGAGTTCGCCGAGAAGATCAAGTCGCCGGTCGGGCACGCGCTGCGCGGCAAGGAGTGGATCCAGTACGACAACCCGTTCGACGTCGGCATGAGCGGCCTGCTCGGCTACGGCGCCGCGTACGAGGCGACCCACGAGTGCGACCTGCTGATCCTGCTCGGCACCGACTTCCCGTACAACGCGTTCCTGCCGCAGAAGGACGTCAAGATCGTCCAGGTCGACGTCCGGCCCGAGCACCTCGGCCGCCGCTCGAAGCTGGACCTCGCGGTGTGGGGCGACGTTCGCGAGACGCTGCGCTGTCTGACCCCGCGGGTGAAGCCGAAGAGCAACCGCCGCTTCCTCGACAAGATGCTGAAGAAGCACGCCGACCACCTCGAAGGCGTCGTCAAGGCGTACACCCGCAAGGTCGAGAAGCACGTCCCCATCCACCCCGAGTACGTCGCCTCCGTCGTCGACGAACTCGCCTCCGAGGACGCCGTGTTCACCGTCGACACCGGGATGTGCAACGTCTGGGCGGCCCGCTACATCTCGCCCAACGGACGGCGCCGGGTCATCGGCTCGTTCTCGCACGGCTCGATGGCGAACGCGCTGCCGATGGCGATCGGCGCCCAGTTCACCGACCGGAACCGGCAGGTCATCTCCATGTCGGGCGACGGCGGCTTCTCGATGCTGATGGGCGACTTCCTGACGCTGGTCCAGTACGACCTGCCCGTCAAGGTCGTCCTCTTCAACAACTCCTCCCTGGGCATGGTGGAGCTGGAGATGCTGGTGGCGGGCCTGCCCTCGTACGGGACCACCAACAAGAACCCGGACTTCGCCGCCGTCGCCCGCGCCGCCGGTGCCTACGGCGTCCGCGTCGAGAAGCCCAAGCAGCTCGCGGGCGCGCTCAAGGACGCCTTCAAGCACAAGGGCCCGGCGCTCGTCGACATCGTCACCGACCCGAACGCGCTGTCCATCCCGCCGAAGATCAGCGCCGACATGGTCACGGGCTTCGCGCTCTCCGCCTCCAAGATCGTCCTCGACGGCGGGGTGGGCCGCATGGTGCAGATGGCACGCTCCAACCTCCGCAACGTGCCGCGCCCCTGATGTTGCGTCAGTGAACGCGGCACGCACGGCTGCGGCTCAGACGGGCCGCAGCCGCAGCGTCAGGATCTGGAACGGGCGCAGGGCGAGCGCGAGTCCGCTGTCCGAGGTGACGGCGGGCCGCAGCGGGCGCTCCAGGAGGTCCGTCTCGTCGGCGCCCGCCACCGGGAACCCGGCCGTGAGCGTCGCCTCGGCGCGCCCGCCGCGCGACTCGTAGAGCCGGACCACGACATCGCCGCTGCGGTCCTCGGCGAGCTTCACCGACTCCACCGTCACCGCCGGGTCGTCGACCGTGACGACGGGCGTCAGCGCGGGGGAGGAGGCGATCCGCAGCGGCAGGTTCAGCGCCAGCCCCTCCGCCACCGCGTCACCCGTCGTGGCGCCCGGCAGCAGCGCGTACGTGAACCGGTGCGTGCCCAGATCGGTCTCCGGGTCGGGGGAGTGCGGGGCCCGCAGCAGCGTCAGCCGCACCGTCGTGCCCAGGACACCGGCCCCGTCACCGTGCTGCGTGCGGGTCACGTCGTGCCCGTACGTCGAGTCGTTGAGCAGCGCGACCCCGTACGCCTCCTCGGCCACCCGCAGCCAGCGGTGCGCGCAGATCTCGTAACGGGCCGCGTCCCAGCCGGTGTTGGCGTGCGTGGGCCGGTGCACATGCCCGAACTGGATCTCGGACGTCGACCGCTCGGCGTGCACGTCCAGCGGGAACGCCGCCTTCAGGACCTTCTCCGACTCCTGCCAGTCGATGTCCGTGACGATGTCCAGCCGCCTGCTGCCGGCCGCGAGCCGGTACTCCTGCACGATCCGCGAGGCGCCGAACGACCGGGTGACCCGGACCGCGACCCGCAGCGGCCCCTCCTCCACCAGCTCCACCGACTCGGCGCCGGTCAGATCGGTGCGGGTGTGCCGGTAGTGGGCGTCCAGGTCCCAGGCGTCGTACTGGGTCGGGTGGTCGGGGTGCAGCTGGAGCAGGTTCCCGCGCGCGCCGGGGGACAGGACCTCGCGCCCGCCGTGCTCCAGGTCCCGTACGGAGGCGAGGAGCCCGTCGGCGTCGACCGCCACGGTCAGATACTCGTTCGCGAGCACGATCTTTTCGTCCGCCCCACGGGTCGCCGCCGCGTGCGCGCCGGGGCCCCGGGGGTGCGCGTCGGCCTCGTCCAGCGGCCCGGCGCCGAGGCCGTCGACGCGCACCCGCGCCAACCGCCCGTCGTACGCCACGACTTCGTCGCGCGGGTAGGGCGAGGCGTTGAGCGCCGAGGGCTCGCCGCCGCCGAGCCGGCGTACGGCTTCGGCCGTGAGTCCGTCCAGCTCGGCGAGGACCGCTGCGTAGGTCTCGCGGGCCTCCCGGTGGACCCAGGCGATCGACGAGCCCGGCAGGATGTCATGGAACTGGTGCAGGAGCACCGTCTTCCAGATCCGGTCCAGGGCGTCGTACGGATACGCGTACGACGGATCGCGCAGCGCGGCCGCCGTGCACCACAACTCGGCCTCGCGCAGCGCGTGTTCGCTGCGCCGGTTGCCCTGCTTCGTCTTCGCCTGCGTGGTGTAGGTCGCCCGGTGCATCTCCAGATACAGCTCACCGGACCAGACCGGCGCCCGCTCCCCGTACTCCTGATGCGCGGCCTCGAAGAACGCCGACGGCTTCTCGATCTCCACCGTCGGGGAGCCTTCGAGGGAGCGCAGGCGGCGGGCCTTCTCCAGCATCTCGCGGGTCGGACCGCCGCCGCCGTCGCCCCAGCCGAACGGCACGAGGGAGCGCGAGGCGCCGCCCTTCTCCGCGAAGTTCCGCTCCGCGTGCGCCAGTTCGCGGGCGTGGAACTGGGCGTTGTACGTGTCCACCGGCGGAAAGTGGGTGAAGACCCGCGTGCCGTCGATGCCCTCCCACCAGAACGTGTGGTGCGGCATCTTGTTCGTCTGGTTCCAGCTCAGTTTCTGCGTGAGGAACCACTTCGCGCCCGCCAGCTTCGCCAGCTGCGGGAAGGCGGCGGTGTACCCGAAGGAGTCCGGCAGCCAGACCTCCTCCGTCTCCACGCCCAGCTCGTCCCGGAAGAACCGCTTGCCGTGCACGAGCTGCCGGGCCAGCGCCTCACCGCCCGGCATGTTGGCGTCCGACTCCACCCACATCGAACCGACCGGCGCCCAATTGCCGTCCGCCACAGCCTTCTTGATGCGCTCCCAGATGTGCGGCTGATGCTCCTTCACCCACGCGTACTGCTGCGCCTGCGAGCAGGCGAAGACCAGCTCGGGGTAGTCGCGGGCCAGCGCCGTGACGTTCGCGAACGTCCGGGACGCCTTGCGGACCGTCTCACGCAGCGGCCACAGCCACGCCGAGTCGATGTGCGCGTGCCCGGCCGCCGAGATCCGGTGGGCGCTGGCGTGCGCGGGCCGGGCCAGGACGTCGGCCAGCTCGGCGCGGGCCGCGGCCGCCGTGCCGGACACGTCGTGCAGGTCGAGTGCGTCCAGCATCCGCTCCAGGGCGCGCAGGATGTCGTGGCGCCGGCCGCGGTCCGCGTCCAGCTCGTGCATCAGCTCGGAGAGCACCTCGACATCGAGCACGAGATGCCACACGGTCTCGTCCAGTACGGCCAGGTCGGCAGCGCGGAATCGGTAGATCGGCCGATCCCCGGCCGTCAGCACGTCACCGAGCGGGGTGGGCGCGAAGTCCCGGAGGACCGCCGGATTGGCCGCCGTCTCCAGCAGCAGCCGCACCGGTTCACCACCGGCCGCGCGCTCCGCGACGGTGAGATGCCGGTTGCGCGGGTGGATGCCCTTGAGGGGGACGCCCGAGGCGTCGTACAGCAGCCCCTCGGCCTGGAAGCCGGGGCCCTGCCCGCTGAACCCGGGGTCGACGACGGCCTCGACATGGAGCCCGGCCCACTCCTCGGGCACCGTCCCCTCCAGCCGGAACCAACTCGTCGACCAGGGCTTTCCCCAGACGGTCCCGGTCTCGAAGGGCATGTACGCGCCCTTCAGCGCCTCGGCGACGGGCACCGGCTCACCCGGTGCGTGCCACACGCTCAGGGTCAGCGGTGTCCGCCGCGCGTACTGCGCGGGCCGGACGAACTGACGCATCGCCCGCTCGAGTCGTCCTTCCACGAGCTGTCGGTCGTCATGCACGGCGGCTCCTTCTCGCTCCTCGTCCCGGGTGGATCGGGTGGATCCTCCGCTTCCCTTCCCCGCGCCGCCGGTGGACACCCCGTCGGTGATGGACGAATCAACAGGAGTGCGGACAGAGCAGCGGGGAATGCATGCCCGTGTACGCGTTCGACAGACAGGCCGAGGAGTACGAGTCGAGAACGAGAGAGGTATCGATCGGCGTGTGGGCGGGGGTAATGAAACGGCAGGTGCACGACACCAAGGACGGGGTCGCCGCAACCGCTGACGGGGCACCGCGACAGCTCAAGCGGAAGCTGGGCCGCGCGGACCTGCGAGCGGTACCGGAGACCAGGCGCGCACTGCGCGAGCTGCTCCGGGGCAGGCCGGGAAGAACGGAGATAGCCGAGCTGCTCACCAGCGAACTGGTCACCAACGCGCTGGTGCACACGGACCGGGACGCGGAACTCATCGCGACCGTGGGCCCCCGGGGCCTGCGGGTGGAGGTGAGAGACAGGGCGGCACACCGGCCGAAGCTGCGGGTACCGAACGCCGACGACGGTACCCACAGCACCCACGGCCGGGGCCTGCTCCTGGTCCAGTCGCTCGCGGACGCCTGGGGCGTCGCGGCGCTCGGCGCCGGAAGGACCGGAAAGGTGGTGTGGTTCGAACTGCACACGGGGGCGGGCGGCGTCCTGTGACACCGCCCGCCCACCGGATGTGACGCTGCGTCAGCCGAACTGCTGCTCAAGGTCCTTGAGCTTGCGCTCCAGGGTGTCGAGCCGGGGCAGCGCCTGCGTGTCGTCCTCGGCCGTCAGGTCGACGGTCACGGGCGCCTGCTCAGGGCCGCCCCTGACGGCCTGGAGCGAGGGTCGGGCGCGCAGCGGAAGCTGATCCTGTGCGGGCTGGGTTCCCGCGGATATGGCAGGCTCCGAGCCACCTTGGGCGGAGCCTGCCGACGCGGCCACGGCCGGCACCTCCACCTGACGGCCGCCGCGCCCGGGCAGACCGCGGTGCCCCCGGCTGAGGGCCCGCAGCTGCGCCCGCTCCAGCTTCTGGTGCTCCCGCTGCCGCATCCGGTTCTGCACCTTCTGCCGCTTGTCCTCGCGCACCTCGTCCACGGCCTCGTCCAGCGTCCGTACGTTCTCCAGGAGCATCAGCGACCAGGCGCTGTACGTCTCCCGGGGCGCGCGCAGCCAGCGGACGATCCGGATCTGCGGCAACGGCCGCGGCACCAGGCCCTGTTCGCGCAGCGCCGCGCGGCGCGTCTGCTTCAGGGCGCGGTCGAAGAGGACGGCCGCCGACAGCGACATCCCCGCGAAGAAGTGCGGGGCGCCCGCGTGGTCGAGCCCGCGCGGTGCGTGCACCCAGTTGAACCAGGCGGCGGCACCGGCGAACGTCCACACGAGTATGCGCGAGCCGAGCGCGGCGTCGCCGTGGCTGGCCTCGCGCACCGCGAGCACCGAGCAAAACATCGCGGCGCCGTCGAGGCCGAAGGGGACCAGGTACTCCCAGCCCCCGGTCAGGCTCAGGTTCTGCCGGCCGAAGCCGACCAGGCCGTGGAAGGAGAGCGCGGCGGCGACGGCGGCGCAGCAGAACAGCAGCACGTACGAGGCGGTGCCGTAGACGGCCTCCTTGCGCCTGCGGCGCTCCTCGCTGCGTTCCCACGACTCGTCCATCGACGACCCGCCCTTCTTGTCGTCCCCCGAGCGCCGGCCGCGCGCGAGGACCGCAACCGCCGCCAGTCCGCCCAGGAGCAGCACGGCGCCGGGAAGCAGCCAGTCCAGCGATATGTCGGTCAGTCTCATCTGGGGTCCCTTGCGTTGCGGTAGGGCTTTCGGGCGCCATAGTGGCCCAGCCGTCCGAGCCCGCAGGGAGTTTCGGGACAAGAGAACGCCATTGGAGTGCAAGGGGGCGCGTAAAGCGGCCGTACGCTCGAACTCCCGCCTGGGAAAGGGCAGTTGAGTTCGATTTACGTCACTCGTACGAGTGGTTCAGGCTGCTGTGGTAGCCGTGAGGCGGGCGATGCGGTCCGCGTCGCAGGTGCGCGGGCAGGTCACACAGGTGTCCTCGGGGCGCAGGGTGTAGAAGAGGCAGCAGCTCGCGCGGTCCCGGGTGGGCAGGGTCTCGCCCTCGGGGCCGGTCAGCTCGCGGAAGGCGGCCCGGCCGACGTACGGCTTCGTGGTGCCCGGCAGCAGCTCCTCCAGCTCGGTCATCGCGCGCCGCTCCTCGCCGAGCAGATGACCGACGTACCAGAGGCTCTCGACGATCTCGTCCGTCGCCATGCCCCACAGGGCGCGCGGGCCGCGCCGCATCCGGGGCCCGAAGCCGCTCAGGACGGGCTGCAGGTGGTCGGCGACGGCCGCGCGGACCTCCGCGCGCAGGGCCTCCTCGTCGGGGACGACGTGGGCGCCGGGCAGGCTCGCCGCCGGGTCGCCGGGCAGGCAGGCGAAATCGGTGACGCGTACGGCCATCCGGCCGAGCGCCCGCTGGAAGGAGACGTGGGCGGCCGGGAAGCGAGGCACCCTGCGGTGCAGGAACCAGGGGGCCGTGATCAGCAGGCAGGCGGGCCACGCGTAGCGGTGCAGGCCGAAGCTGGCGATGACGTCGGGGCGCGCCTGCTGTCCGTAGTCCTTGAGCACCTGTGCGTTGTCCCAGGCCAGGAACGCGTCCAGGGCGGGGCCCTGCTGCGCCAGGTCCTCGGTGCGGACCCAGCCGGCGCCGTACGGCAGGGGCTCGTCGGGGGACAGCTCGATGATGCGCAGGCTCGGGAACACCTCGGTGAGGCGGGCGTACGCGGCCGACACCGCGCTGTCCGTCGCGGCATGCGCCGGGGTGAGGAGAGTCATGCAGGGACCACCGAATCGGGATCGTTTGCAGGTAAGCCTTACCTTACCCGACGTTTTCGGGGTTTGAACTGCGGGCCGGGGCCCCTATGGTTCTGGGTTGGGATGGGGACAAAGAGCGACGAACGGCTAGGAACGGCGGCGATGGGGATGACCGGGGTGGAGCAGGCCAGACCGCGCGTGGCGCCTTTCGCGGTGCCGGAGCAGCGCGCCGGGTCGGCCTCGCCCTCCGAGCGCAGCCGCGGTGAGCACACGCACAGCGAGCCGCCCGCGCCGCGGGTCCCTGTCGTGCGGACGTCGGTGCGCGGGCAGGTCCTCGACGCGCTGCGGGCCGCGCTGCTCTCCGGTGAGCTGGTGCCCGGCGAGGTGTACTCGGCGCCGGTCCTCGGTGAGCGGTTCGGGGTCTCGGCCACGCCCGTGCGCGAGGCGATGCAGTTGCTGGCCCGCGAGGGGGCCGTCGAGGTCGTGCCGAACCGGGGGTTCCGGGTGGCCGAGCGGTCGGCCCGGGAGCTGGCCGAGCTCGCCGAGGTGCGGGCGCTCATCGAGGTGCCGGTCGTGCTGCGGCTCGCCCGCGCGGTGCCGGTGTCGCGGTGGGCCTCGTTGCGGCCCGCCGCCGAGGAGACCGTCGCCGCGGCCGTCTGCGGGGATGTCGCGCGGTATGCCGAGGTGGACCGGGCGTTTCATCGGGCCGTGCTGGGGCTCGCCGGGAACGAGGAGCTGGTGCGGGTTGCCGATGATCTTCGGCGCCGGGTGGTCTGGTCGGCGTGTGACCTCGCGGTCGACGCCGGGCACCACGTGCTGCTCCTCGATGCCCTGGAGGCGCAGGACGCCCCGGCCCTCCAGGCGGTCCTGAACGCCCACTTCCACACTCCGTGAGCGGCCCGTCCCGGCCCTGCCCCTGCCGGGGCGCTGCGCCGGCCGTGACGAACAGCTACGCCGCCGCAGGCAGGATGCCTGCCAGCCAGGTCGGGACGCCGCCCAGGAGGCGGAAGAGGCGGGTGGCCTCGGCGGTCAGGCGGGCCTTGGTCTCCGGTTCGGGTTCGGCTTCGGCGAGGGAGACCAGGGCCGGGGCGGTACCGACGAGATAGCCCAGTTCCTCGCGGAGCCGCAGCGACTCCGCGAACCCCCGGCGGGCCTCGGCCAGCTCCCCCTCCCGCAGCGCGAGCCCGGCCAGATGCCGCCAGGTGAAGGAGAGCAGCAGGGGATCGTTGTGGGCCGTCGCCCCGGCATGGGCGCGGCGGTACGCGGCACGGGCGGCCTGCGGCGCGTCGGAGAGGTTCTCCGCCATCAGCCCCCGCCGGAAATCGAGCAGCGCCCGCCCGGCGGCTCCGGGAGCGATCAACGCGGCCGCCCGCCCGAACGCCGAGCGGGCCTCGTCGACCCGGTCCCGGACCTTGAGCAACGTGGCGGCATAGGCGAGCTGCCCCCGCTCACAGGCCGCGGCGCCCCGCTCCTCGTCGGTGTGGGCCAGCGCCTCGGCGGCCCGCAGCGCGTCCTCGGCCTCGGCCCAGCCCTGCTCCGTGTACAGGCAGCGCTCCCCGAGCAGCGCGGCCCGCTGGAGCGCGGCGGCCGGGTCGCCGACCGCATGCCGGTCGAGAAGCGCCGCCGCGTCGGCCCAGCAGCCGCGCGAGCGCAGCCGCCACACCGCGGTCTGGAGTGGATCGTCCCCTGCGTTCGTTCCGGTACCAGACATGGCGGGATGCGCCACGTTGCCCTCCCCGAGCACGCCATCGAGCCGAGTTGATGAGGCATCTCAGCACGGATCACGGCGCGCGGCCAAGAGGATGGGTGAAAGAATTCACAAACGCCGGGGGTTGCGCGTCAGCTCATCCGCAGGGCCAGGAAGAAGTCCAACTTGTCCTCCAGGCGCGAGAGATCACGGTTCGTCAGCTGTTCGATCCGGCCGACGCGGTACCGCAGCGTGTTGACGTGGAGGTGGAGCCGCGAGGCGCAGCGGGTCCACGAGCCGTCGCAGTCGAGGAACGCCTCCAGGGTCGGGATCAGCTCCGCGCGGTGCTTGCGGTCGTAGTCGCGCAGCGGGTCCAGGAGCCGGGCGGTGAAGGCGCGCCGCACGTCGTCCGGGACGAACGGCAGGAGCAGCACGTGCGAGGCCAGCTCCTGGTGGCCGGCCGCGCAGACCAGGCCGGTGCGGGCCCCCGCGACCCGGCGGGCGTGCCGGGCCTCCTCCAGGGCGCCGCGCAGCCCCTCGGCCGAGTGCACGGCGGCGCTCACGCCGATGGTGAGCCGCCCGTCGTCGGCGAGCCCCGCCGACAGCGGATCCCGTACGGAGGCCAGCAGCGTGTCGGCGATCAGGCCCTGCTCCGCGCCGTTCTCCTCGGTGGGCACCGCGGGCAGCGGGACGAGCGCGATCGCCTCGTCGCCGGTGTGCGCCACGGCGATCCGGTCGGACGGCTCCGGGCCGAAGGACAGCGGATCGACGAGGATCTCCTCCAGGAGGGACTGGGCGACCGGGCCGCCCTCGATGTCACCGCCCTCCCACTCGACCTTGGCCACGACGACCTGCCAGTGCGGGGCCGCGCCCAGGCCGGGCAGCAGCACCGGCGCGGCGACCCGCAGGCGGGCGGCGATCTCGGCCGGGGCGGCGCCCGACTGGACCAGTTCGAGGACTTCCTGGGCGAGCCGGCGGCGTACCGTACGGGCCGCGTCGCGCCGGTCGCGCTCGACCGAGATCAGCTGGGTGACGCCCTGGAGCAGGTCGAGCCGCTCCTCGGGCCAGTCCCCGGCGTCCGCCTCGACCGCGAGCAGCCAGTCCGACAGGACCGTCTCGCGCACGTCCCGGGAGCCCGCGAGGGCCGCGCCGCGGGCGCCGGAGCGGATCGGGAAGAGCGAGTAGGTGCTGCCGTCGACGGTGACGCGGTGCGGGGCGCGGCGGCCGGTGCGGGTCGCCGACAGGTGCTCGGCGGCCAGCCGGGCGCAGACCTCCGGGGGCAGCTCGGGCCCGCTGGCGCCGGAGCCCGCGATGGCCCGGCCCGCCGGGGAGAGCACCCAGGCGCTCAGGTCCAGGTCGCTGCCGAGCAGGTCGAGGACGACGTCGGGGCCGCCGCCCGTGGGCCCGGACGTCATCAGCCGCCGGTGCCGGTCCACGACCGCCGCGAGGTCGCCCGCGCGCTCGCCGGAGACCTGGCGCACGACGTGCTCGGTGATCGTCGCGAACGCCACCGACTCGTTCACCGCGAAGAGCGGCAGGCGGTGCTTGGCGCACGCCTGGACGAGATCGTCGGGGACGGCGCCCAGCTCGGCCTCGCCGGCCGCGAGGGCCGTGACCCCGGCCGCGTTGAGTATCCGTACGAACGGTTCCGAGTCCGCCGCGTCCCGGCGCCAGGCCAGACCCGTCAGGACCAGCTCGCCGCCGGACAGATAGCGGCTCGGGTCCCGCAGGTCCGTGGTCATCACGCCCCGGACGGTACGGTCGAGCTCTTCCTCGCCGCCGAGGAGCCTGAGGCCCAGCGCGTCCGTGTCCAGCAATGCGCGCAGCCGCATGTCTTCGTCGCCGCCGATCTGTCTCGAAGTGTGCGTGGGGGAGTGCGTCGTCCGTTTCCCACGAGAAACGGAGAGGTTACTGATGCCCTCCGTTCATACGAATCTACAAGACACCCGTCTTGGTCAGCCAACTCCTTCATGGTTTCCGTGACTGACCCAGGTGCGGTACACCCCTGTGTACTGGGCCCACTCCGCGTGAACAGCACATGAACGAGCCTCTGTGATCCGCACATCCGTGGCTCGATCGCATCGCCAGACGATCACCGAACGATCCACGCACGACGCCGAACGATTACGAAGAAGAGAGCCGCTCATGGACTTCCTTCGCCCCGCCAGCTGGGAGGAGGCGCTCGCCGCCAAGGCCGAGCACCCCACGGCTGTGCCGATTGCGGGTGGCACCGATGTGATGGTCGAGATCAACTTCGACCACCGGCGGCCCGAGTACCTGCTCGACCTCAACCGCATCAGCGAGCTGAGCCAGTGGGAGGTGGGAGAGGGAGCCGACGGCACGGTCCGGCTCGGCGCCTCCGTCCCGTACACCAAGATCATGGAGGAGCTGCGCACCGAGCTGCCCGGCCTGGCGCTCGCCTCGCACACCGTCGCCTCGCCGCAGATCCGCAACCGCGGCGGCGTCGGCGGCAACCTCGGCACCGCCTCCCCGGCCGGTGACGCCCACCCCGCGCTGCTCGCCGGCGGCTGCGAGGTCGAGGCCGAGTCGGTGCGCGGCACCCGCATGATCCCCATCGACGAGTTCTACACGGGCGTGAAGCGCAACGCCCTGGCGCCCGACGAGCTGATCCGCGCCGTGCACCTGCCCAAGGCGCAGGGCCCGCAGCAGTACTCCAAGGTCGGCACCCGCAACGCCATGGTCATCGCCGTGTGCGCCTTCGGCCTCGCCGTGCACCCCGAGGACCGGACCGTGCGCACCGGCATCGGCTCCGCCGCGCCGACCCCGGTCCGCGCCAAGGAGGCCGAGCAGTTCCTGAACGCCGCGCTCGACGAGGGCGGCTTCTGGGACAACGGCAAGATCATCACCCCGTCGGTCGCCAAGCAGTTCGCGGACCTGTGCGCCGCGGCCTGCAACCCGATCGACGACGTACGCGGCACCGCCTCGTACCGCCGGCACGCCGTCGGCGTCATGGCCCGGCGCACGCTCACCTGGGCCTGGGAGTCCTACCGCGGCACCGCCGCACGCACGGAGGGAGTCGCGTAATGCGCGTCAATTTCACGGTCAACGGCCGCCGGCAGGAAGCCGACGACGTGTGGGAGGGCGAGTCCCTGCTGTACGTGCTGCGCGAGCGGATGGGCCTGCCCGGCTCCAAGAACGCCTGTGAGCAGGGCGAGTGCGGTTCCTGCACCGTCCGGCTCGACGGGGTTCCGGTGTGTTCCTGTCTGGTCGCCGCCGGACAGGTCGAGGGCCGCGAGGTCGTCACCGTCGAGGGGCTCGCCGACTTCGCCAACCAGCGTTCCTGCGCGGGCAGTTCCTGCGGTACGTCGCTCCAGGAGGCCCAGGGCTGGTCCGCCAAGGGCACCGACTCGCAGACCGGCGAGGGCACCGAACTCGCCCCGATCCAGCAGGCGTTCATCGACGCGGGCGCCGTCCAGTGCGGCTTCTGCACCCCGGGCCTGCTCGTCGCCGCCGACGAGATGCTGGAGCGCACCCCGAACCCGTCGGACGCGGACATCCGCGAGGCGCTCTCGGGCAACCTGTGCCGCTGCACCGGCTACGAGAAGATCATGGACGCGGTACGGCTCGCCGCGGCCCGGCAGTCCGCTTCCGTTCCGAGTCAGGGGGTCTGAGTCCATGGCAACCACCGGAATCCCCTTCAACGTCACCCAGGGATCGAAGACCAAGGGCGGCATCGGCGAGTCCACGCTCCGCCCGGACGGCACCCTCAAGGTCACCGGCGAGTTCGCGTACTCGTCCGACATGTGGCACGAGGACATGCTGTGGGGCCAGATCCTGCGCTCCCCGGTCGCGCACGCCGAGATCGTCTCCATCGACACCGGCGAGGCGCTCGCCACCCCGGGCGTCTACGCGGTCCTCACCTACGACGACCTGCCGACCGACGTGAAGAAGTACGGCCTGGAGTTCAAGGACACCCCGGTCCTCGCGCACGGCAAGGTCCGCCACCACGGCGAGCCCGTCGCCCTCGTCGCCGCCGACCACCCGGAGACCGCGCGCCGCGCCGCCGCCAAGATCAAGGTCGACTACCGCGAGCTGCCCGTCATCACCGACGAGGCGTCCGCGACCGCGCCCGGCGCGATCCTCGTCCACGAGGGCCGCGACGACCACCACGCCGGCCACGTCCCGCACCAGAACATCGTGCACCGCCAGCCGATCGTCCGCGGCGACGCCGAGAAGGCCGCGCTGCGCGCGGACCACATCGTCACCGGCGACTACTACTTCGGCATGCAGGACCAGGCGTTCCTCGGCCCCGAGTCGGGCCTCGCCGTGCCGTCCGAGGACGGCGGCGTCGACCTGTACGTCGCCACCCAGTGGCTGCACTCCGACCTCGGGCAGATCGCACCCGTGCTCGGCCTGCCCGAGGACAAGGTGCGCATGACGCTGGCGGGCGTCGGCGGCGCGTTCGGCGGCCGCGAGGACCTGTCGATGCAGATCCACGCCTGCCTGCTCGCCCTGCGCACCGACAAGCCCGTCAAGATCGTCTACAACCGCTTCGAGTCCTTCTTCGGGCACGTCCACCGCCACCCCGCCAAGCTGCACTACGAGCACGGCGTGACGAAGGACGGCAAGATCACGCACATGAAGTGCCGGATCGTGCTCGACGGCGGCGCCTACGCCTCGGCCTCCCCGGCCGTCGTCGGCAACGCCTCCTCGCTGTCCGTCGGCCCGTACGTCATCGACGACGTCGACATCGAGGCGATCGCGCTCTACTCCAACAACCCGCCCTGCGGCGCCATGCGCGGCTTCGGCGCGGTCCAGGCGTGCTTCGCGTACGAGGCGCAGATGGACAAGCTCGCCGACGTCATCGGCATGGACCGGGTCGAGTTCCGGCAGCTCAACGCCATGGAGCAGGGCACGATCATGCCGACCGGACAGCCGGTCGACTCGCCCGCGCCGGTCGCCGAACTGCTGCGCCGCGTCAAGGCGATGCCGCTGCCCATGGAGCGCCAGTGGGAGTCCAGCGAGGGCGCCGACGTGCGCCAGCTGCCCGGCGGCCTGTCCAACACCACCCACGGTGAGGGTGTGGTGCGCGGCGTCGGCTACGCCGTCGGCATCAAGAACGTCGGCTTCTCCGAGGGCTTCGACGACTACTCCACCGCCAAGGTGCGCATGGAGGTGGTCGGCGGTGAGGCCGTCGCCACCGTCCACACCGCCATGGCGGAGGTCGGCCAGGGCGGCATCACCGTCCACGCGCAGATCGCCCGCAGCGAGCTGGGCGTCGCCCAGGTCACCATCCACCCCGCCGACACCCAGGTCGGCTCGGCGGGATCGACGTCCGCCTCCCGGCAGACGTACGTCACCGGAGGCGCCGTCAAGAACGCCTGCGAGCTGGTGCGCGAGAAGGTGCTGGAGATCGGGCGCCGCAAGATGGGCACCTACCACCCGGCCTGGGCCACCGCCGAACTCCTCCTGGAGGGCGGCAAGGTCGTCACCGACGGCGGCGAGGTCCTCGCCGACCTCGTCGACGTCCTGGAGGGCGAGTCCGTCGAGGTCGAGGAGGAGTGGCGGCACCGCCCCACCGAAGCCTTCGACCTGCGCACCGGGCAGGGCAACGGGCACGTGCAGTACTCGTTCGCCGCGCACCGCGCCGTCGTCGAGGTCGACACCGAGCTCGGCCTGGTCAAGGTCATCGAACTGGCCTGCGCCCAGGACGTCGGCAAGGCGCTCAACCCGCTGTCCGTCGTCGGCCAGATCCAGGGCGGCACCCTCCAGGGCATGGGCATCGCGGTGATGGAGGAGATCGTCGTCGACCCCAAGACCGCGAAGGTGCGCAACCCCTCCTTCACGGACTACCTGCTCCCCACGATCCTCGACACGCCGACCATCCCGGTCGACGTGCTCGAACTCGCCGACGAGCACGCCCCGTACGGGCTGCGCGGCATCGGCGAGGCACCGACCCTGTCGTCCACCCCGGCGGTCCTCGCGGCCATCCGGAACGCGACGGGCCTCCAGCTCGACCGGACCCCGGTCCGCCCCGAGCACCTGACGGGCACGGCCTCGGCCTAGCCCCGTCCAGCGCGGGGTGCCGGCCCCAGTACCGGCACCCCGCCTCCCCCCCCACTTGCGCCTCGGGCCGTCCCCCGGGTCGTGCAGCCATCCCAAAACCCGCGCTCCGTCGTGATGTTCGCGGGTGCCCCTTTGAACCTTGGGAAACGAGGCACCATGACCCAGCAGTCCGTGGAGCCGAAGACCACCGCGGAGGACGCGGGCGCGGGAACGCGCCAGCCCTCCGGCCGGTCTTGGCTCGACCGCTACTTCCACATCTCCGAGCGAGGCTCGACGTTCGCGCGTGAGGTGCGCGGCGGCATCACCACCTTCATGGCGATGTGTTACATCCTCCTGCTCAACCCGCTGCTGCTCGGCGGCCCCGACGTGGACGGCAACAAGCTCAGCCACGCCGGACTGATCACGGCCACCGCGCTCGCCGCCGCCGTGTGCACCCTCCTGATGGGCTTCGTCGGCAAGGTCCCGCTCGCCCTCGCCGCGGGACTGTCCGTCTCCGGAGTCCTCGCCACCCAGGTGGCACCCAACATGACGTGGCCGCAGGCCATGGGCATGTGCGTGCTGTACGGCGTCGTGATCGTGCTGCTCGTCGTCACCGGGCTCCGCGAGATCATCATGAACGCGATACCGCTCGCCCTGAAGCACGGCATCACCATCGGCATCGGCATGTTCATCGCCCTGATCGGCCTGGTCAACGCCGGGTTCGTCGGCAAGGGCAACCCGGTCACCCTCGGTACCGGCGGTCAGCTCTCCGGCTGGCCCGTGCTGCTCTTCAGCGTCACCCTGCTGCTCATCTTCATGCTCCAGGCGCGCAACATCCCCGGCGCGATCCTGATCGGCATCGTCGTCGGCACCATCCTCGCCGTCATCGTCAACGCGGCCTTCGACCTCAGCCCCAAGGTCTGGGGCGGCAGCCCGCCCGAGCTGTCGGGCAGCGCCGTCTCCATGCCCGACTTCGGACTCTTCGGCCACGTCGAGTTCGGCGGCTGGGACTCCATCGGCGGCATGACCGTCGGCATGATCGTCTTCACCCTGGTGCTCGCCGGCTTCTTCGACGCGATGGCCACCATCATCGGCGTCGGCACCGAGGCCAAGCTCGCCGACGACAAGGGCCGCATGCCGGGCCTGTCCAAGGCGCTGTTCATCGACGGCGCGGGCGGCGCGATCGGCGGTGTGGCCGGCGCCTCCGGGCAGACCGTCTTCATCGAGTCGGCGACCGGCGTCGGCGAGGGCGCCCGCACGGGCCTGTCCTCGGTCGTCACCGGCCTGTTCTTCGCCCTCGGCCTGTTCTTCACGCCGCTCGCGCAGATCGTGCCCGGCCAGGTGGCCGCCGCCGCGCTCGTCGTCATCGGCGCCATGATGATGCAGAACGCCCGGCACGTGGACTGGTCCGACCGGGCCGTGGCCGTGCCGGTGTTCCTCACCGTCGCCCTGATGCCGTTCACCTACTCGATCACGGCCGGCGTCGGCGCCGGAGTCATCTCGTACACCGCGATCAAGGCCGCGCAGGGGAAGTTCCGCGAGATCGGCGCCTTCATGTGGGTGCTGACCCTCGTCTTCCTCGTCTACTTCGGCCTGCACCCCATCGAGAGCTGGCTGGGCGTCAAGTAGCGCCCGCCCGCCATCCACCGCGTATCCGTTAAGGAGACCGAGACATGCTGGACATCGCCGAAGAGCTCGACCGGTGGGTCGAGCAGGGACGCGACTTCGCCGTGGCCACCGTGGTGGCCGTCGGCGGCAGCGCGCCCCGGCAACCGGGAGCGGCGCTCGCCGTCGACAGCGAGGGCACCGCGATCGGCTCGGTCTCCGGCGGCTGCGTGGAGGGCGCGGTCTACGAACTGTGCCGACAGGCCCTGGAGGACGGCGAACCCGTCCTCGAACGGTTCGGCTACAGCGACGACGACGCGTTCGCCGTCGGGCTCACCTGCGGCGGCGTGATCGACATCCTCGTCACCCCGGTACGTGCCTCGGACGAGGCCCTCCGTGAGGTGGTCGGGTCCGCGCTCGCCGCCGCCGCACGGGGGACGGCGGCGGCGCTCGCCCGGATCGTGGCGGGCCCCGCCGAACTGATGGGCCGGGCACTGCTCGTCCGGCCCGACGGCTCGTACGAGGGCGGGTTCGGCGCCCATCCCGAGCTGGACCGCACCGTGGCGGCGGAGGCGACCGCGCACCTCGACGCCGGCCGCACCGCCACCCTGGAGATCGGTGAGCAGGGCTCGCGCTGCGGAGCACCGCTCACCCTGCTGATCGAGTCGTCCGTCCCGCCGCCCCGCATGATCGTGTTCGGCGCGATCGACTTCGCGTCGGCGCTGGTCCGGATGGGCAGGTTCCTCGGCTACCGCGTCACCGTGTGCGACGCCCGGCCCGTCTTCGCGACGGCCGCACGGTTCCCCGACGCCGACGAGATCGTCGTCGAGTGGCCGCACAAGTACCTGGCCCGCACCGAGGTCGACGGCCGCACCGTGCTGTGCGTCCTCACCCACGACGCGAAGTTCGACGTCCCGCTGCTGCAGCTCGCGCTGCGGCTCCCCGTCGCGTACATCGGAGCCATGGGCTCCCGCCGCACCCACCTGGCCCGCAACGAGCGCCTGCGGGACGTGGGCGTCAACGAACTCGAACTGTCCCGCCTGCGCTCACCCATCGGCCTCGACCTCGGCGCCCGCACCCCGGAGGAGGTGGCGGTCTCCATCGCCTCGGAGATCGTGGCCGCCCGGCGCGGCGGCAGCGGGGTCTCGCTCACCGGGGCGCACACACCGATCCATCACGAGGCGGGGGCCACGGCGCGGATCGGGTCGGTGGCCTGACGGGGGTGAGGGCTCGGCGGACGTAAGGCATCAGCCCCCGTCCCGCAGCAACCCCGCCACCGCCCGCCCGAACATCCACTGCCCGGCGGTCCTGAGCACCGGATCGGCCGCCTTCGGCAGCCCCCACACCGCCAGTTCCTCGCGCCATTCCACCCGGGACCCGCCGCCGTCGAGCGGCCGGACCTCGAACTCCGCCCAGCCGGTGACCACACGGCCGTGCTTCTCCAGGCGGCAGCGGTGCGGGGGCTCCCAGGCGACGACCTCCATCGGGTCGTCGAAGCCGATCCGGCGGGCGGTGCCGGTGCGGGCCACGAACACCGTGCCCGCGGCCGTCGGCGGCGGGGTGGTCACGGTGACCCGGGTCAGGGGCACGACATCGCCGTGCCGCTCCCAGTCGGTCAGCCGCAGCCAGGCCTCGTCGGGGCTGAGCGGGGTGTCGCGGACGATACGGATCCGGGCGGTCATACCGCGATGCTAGGCCCGCGGGACCGCCGGCGCCGTCAGGGCTTGTAGATCTTGCCCGGTTCGGCCTTGCCCGGCGCGAGGAGCTGGGGGACCGTCACGAAGACGTAGCCCTTCGCCTTGAGCCGGTCGATGATCGCGGGCACCGCGGGCACGGTGTTCTTGTAGATGTCGTGCAGCAGGATGATCGAGTCCCTGTGCGTCTGCGTCACGGCCCGCTCGGTGATCGTCCTCGACGGCGGCAGCGTGTAGTCCTTCGTCGTCACGTCCCACAGGACCTGCGCCAGACCCTCTTCCTCGGCCAGCTCGCTCACGTGGTCGTTGGTGCGACCCTGCGGCGGACGCATCAGCGTGGGGCGCTTGCCGGTGAGCTTCTCCACGGCGTCGTCGGTGCGCCTGAACTCGTCCCGGACCGCGTCGTCGTCGATGTCCGTGAGGATCTTGTGGTCCCAGGTGTGGCTGGCGAGTTCGTGTCCCTCGCGCGCCATCCGCTTCACCAGGTCGGGATGTTCGGCGATGTGGTTCTTGCCGAGCAGGAAGAAGGTCGCCGGGACCTTCTTCTCCTTGAGGATGTCGAGCAGCCGGGGGCTGTTCTCGCTGGGGCCCGCGTCGAAGGTGAGCGCGACGCACTTGGCTCGGCGGCAGTCGACCGTGCCGAAGGCGGCGGCGGGCTTCGCGTCGGCCGCGCGGGCGGCGCTCGGCTTGGACGTGTCGTACGTCGTGCAGCCGCTCAGGCCGACGGAGAGGGCTCCGGCGGCGGCGATGACGGCCGCCGTCCGGAACCCTCTTCGTATTTTCATCATCTTCTCATGTGCAGCAGGCATGGCGTGCACTATACACAGAGGTTGTACACCGAGTGTATAGCTGTCTGAGCTGCACGTTTACTGTCAGGTGACCTGGGTCACGCTCCCTTGTAGGCAGTGATCAGCTTCGCCAGCGCGCCCGCGTAGTCGCCGCTCAGCGCCAGGTGGTCGGCGTCCGCGAACGGCTTGGCCCACGCCTCCCGCACCGAGCCGCCCGCCTTCTCCTGGACGATCAGCCGCGCCGCGGTCACGAGCGCCTGTCCGGCCTTCGCGTCGCGCACGTGCCGTGCCGAGCCCGCGAGGGCCAGGAGCGTGCGCTCGCCCTTCCCCGACGCCTTCGTCAGCGTCGTCAGCCCGTAGCCGTAGGGGAACTGCGGATCGTACGAGGCGTCGCCCACGTTGATCGGCAGCTGGGACTCCGACTTCGGCCAGGTGACCGGGAGTTGACCGGTGAAGGGCTTCCTGCCGTAGAGCACGTCGGCGACGCCGTCGCCCTCCGTGCCGGGCAGCCAGGACGCCACGAGCCCGTCGATCTCGCCGAGCCGGTCGCCGATGAGCTGCGGCCGCCCCGACACCACGAGCACCACGCACTTCATCGCGCCGCAGACCTTGTCGACGGCCGCCTTGTCGGCTGCGGTCAGCTCCAGGTCGTTGCCGTTGCCGACATCGCCCATGCCCTCCGCGTACGGGGTCTCGCCGACCACGACCACGCCCACGTCGTAGCCTGCCGTCGGCGCCGAGGCGTCCTTCGAGTACGACACCGTGGCGCCCGGGGCGGCCTTCCGCATCGCCTGGAGGACGGTCGTCCCGTCGATGATGTTCCCGGACGCGCCCTGCCAGGTGATGGTCCAGCCGCCGGTCTGGTTGCCGATGTCGTCGGCGTTGGACCCGGCGACGTACACCTTCTGCGACTTCTTCAGCGGCAGCACGCCGCCGTCGTTCTTCAGGAGCACCTGCGACTCGGCCGCCGCCTGCCGGGCGACGGCGCGGTGCGCGGCGCTGCCGATCCGGTCGGCGTTCGCCGTGTTCGCGTACGGGTGCTCGAACAGGCCCAGCCTGAACTTCTGGGTCAGGATGCGCGACACGGCGTCGTCGATCCGCTTCCGCGAGACGTGGCCGGCCTCGACCTCGCCGACCAGGTCGTCACGGAACTCCTTGTAGGAGTACGGCGCCATGACCATGTCGACGCCCGCGTTCACGGACGTACGCACGTCGCTCTTGTAGTCGCCCGGGATCTGGTCGATGCCGTTGTAGTCGCTGATGACGAAGCCCTCGAAGCCCAGCTTGTCCTTCAGCTCGCCGTTGATCATCTTGGCGTCGCCGTGCATCTTGACCGGGCCCTCGCCGTCGCCGATGACGTCGAGCGACGAGTACGACGGCATCACCGTGCCGACACCCCGCTTCACCGCGTCGCCGAACGGCGCGAGGTGCACCGCCTCCAGCTCCTGCCGGGTCACGGTCGTGACGCCCTGGTCGATCGTGTACGAGCCCGTGGTCGACGAGCCGTACGCGGTGCCGCCGTCGCCGACGAAGTGCTTGGCGGTGGCCAGCACCTTGTCGTCACGGTCCAGGTCCGAGCCGTCGGCGCGGCCCTGGAAGCCCTGGATCATCGTCTCCATCTTCTTGACGAGCGCCGGGTCCTCGCCGAACGACTCGTAGGAGCGGCCCCAGCGCTCGTCGCGTGAGACGCACAGGCAGGGCGCGAAGTCCCACGGGACACCGGTCGCCCGCACCTCGGACGCGGTCACCGCGCCGGTCCTCTCGGCGAGCGCGGCGTCACGCGTCGCGCCGATGCCGATGTTGTGCGGCATGATCGTGGCGCCGGCCAGGTTGTTGTGCCCGTGCACCGCGTCCACGCCGTAGATCAGCGGGATCTGGAACCGGGTGGCCTGCGCCCGCAGTTGGAAGCCGTCGATCATCTTGGCCCAGGCCGCCGCGGTGTTCGGCGTCGGCGTCGAACCGCCGCCGGAGAGCAGCGAACCCAGGTCGTACGAGGACACGTCCCCGCCCGCGCCCACACCGCCCCGCTCGGCCTGCGTCATCTGACCGGCCTTCTCCGCGAGGGACATCCGGGAGACGAGGTCGGCGACCCGCTTCCTGACCGGAAGCTTGGCGTCGAGGTACGGCAGGCCGTGCGCGTCGACGACCACCTGGGGCGTCTCGGCGGGCGCCTTGGCGCCGGTCACGGTGAGCTTCAGCGGGATCGTCTCGGCGTTCTCCGCCTTCTCACGGTCCTTCGCCGTGGCGACTGTGACCGTCTTCGTCGCGCCGGACGCGGTGCCCGCCGGGAAGGTGACCGTGCCGCTGACGGGCGTGTAGTCCTTGCCCGCCGTCGCCGTGCCGCCCTCGGTGGCGTACGCGACGGTGACGTCGTCGGCGACCGGCACATTGCCCGTGGTCGTCACGGACAGCTTCACCTTCGCCGAGCCGCCCTCCTTCACCGGGTACACGGCGGCGTCCGTCGTCACCGACGCGCGCAGCGCCGGGTCGGCCTTGCCGTACAACTCCACGCCGTCCATGGCGAACTGCGATTTCGACCCGGTGGGCAGGGTGACCGCGTAGCCCCACATCTTGTCGAGACCGAGGACCTGGTCGATGCCGCCGACCGGCTGGTAGTCGGTGCGGTACGCGAACTGCGTGAACGGCAGCTCGATCTGCTTCCACCCGGAGAAGTCGTCGGTGAACTGCGTGTTCCACAGCTCGGACGCCTCGCCGTGCGCGCCGCCGTCCTTGATCTCGAAGGTGAGCTTGCGGCCGGAGCCGTCCCCGTACCACCAGAAGCGGATGCCGCGGTGCGCCGACCAGTCGTGGGCCGGCTGGTCGGCGGCGAAGTCATGGCTGAAACCGCCGTAACCGCTGATGTCGTACGACCCTTCGAGCACCTTGGCGCCCTCGGGTGCGTCCGTGCGCTCCTTCAGCTCCAGCTTCGGCGGATCGTCGCTGTCGCCGCCCCAGGTGAAGATGCCTTCCGCGGGCTGGTTGGCGAAGGGCACCTCGCCCTCGAAGCGGTCGACCGGCACGGGGGCCGGATCGTCCGCGGACGCGGCCGGTCCGGCGGTGGTCAGGGGCAGCAGTCCCGCGGCGAGCGCGGAGACGGCCAGCAGGACCGCCCGTCTTCTCCTGCTGTGACGGTGCGGGGATGTGACGTGACGCAAGATTCCCTCCCGATGGTCCCGATACGGGTGCTGGTGGTGCGTCTTGTGCGTCTGATGCTGCGCTGTGTGCCCGAGCGTCTTAATTCAAGAGTTGAGTTAATGGGGGCGACGTGAGGGCGTCAAGGCGTCGGAAAGTAAAGGGAGTTGGGGCGATCGGCCGGCCGTGCCCGATTGACAGGTGCGGCGTCCGACCGGATCGTTGCAGCAGGGGTGTGACACCTGACGGTTGGGGGACCGCGATGGGGTGGCCGGGGGACACGTCCGGGAATTCGGGGCGCGAAAGCGGAGCGGACGACGGCGGGAGCGCGGCGGGCGGGAGCGGGGAGGGCGGGAGTGCGGAAGGCGGCCGGTTCGGGCCGCCACCGCAGATGCCGCCGCCCGCGGTACCGCCCACGCCCGCGCCGGCGATGCCGCCCATGCCGCCGGGGCAGCCCCCGGCGCCGCCGGACTACGGCCCCACGCAGGTGCTGCGGTTCGGGCCGCCGCCGCCTCCGCCCGCGCCGCCGCCGGGGCCCGCCGATCCCGTCCGCGCCGTCGCCACCGGACTGCTCAACCTCTCGGGTCTCGGCCTCGGTTACGCCCTGCTGCGGCACTGGGCGCTCACCGCGCTCTGCCTCGCGGCGACCGCCGGGCTGCTGATCGTCGCGCTGCCCGCCGACCCCGACGGCGTGCCCCGCTGGGCCGTCGTCGGATACCTCGTCCTGCTGCTCGTCGCGGCGGCGGACGGCGCCCGCCGCGGCCTGCGCGCACCGGCCACCGCCCGGCGGATCAGACCGGCTGTCGCCCTCCTGCTCGGTGTGCTGCTGCTCGCCGTGCCCGCCGGGGGCGCGATCGGCTACGGGGCGCTGCGCGACGACGCCGTGGAGGCGATGCTGCTCGACCGCCTGGAGCGGACCGACGCCCTCGTCGCGCGGACCGCGGGCGAGGACTTCGCACAGGCCCGCCCCGACTACCGCACCGCTCTCGGCCGCTACCACGACCTCACCGAGAACCACCCGGGATCCCGGGCCGCGCACCAGGTCCACGACAGCCTCGTCACGTACTACCGGACCGTCGCCGCGCCCTACGCCGGCCACGACCACTGCGCGGCCGTCGCGCCCCTCGTCTACCTGCGGGACGTGCCCCGGTCCATCGACCGCGCCGTCCTCGGCGACCTGGCCGGCTGGCCCGACTCCCGGCTCGCCACCTCGCTGCTCGCCTGCGGCACCGGCAAGCTCGGCTCCGGCGAGAGCGACGGGCAGGGCGGCGAACTGGGTCAACTCCTGCGCACGTTCCCGGAGTCGAAGCAGGCCGCCGAGGTCGAGCCCGCCCTGCACGACGCCGTCGACAAGCGCGCCGGGGAACTCGACGGCGCCGAACCCTGCCGTGCCACCGACGCGCTGCGCAAGATCGGCGACACCGCGAAGCAACTGCCCGCGCCCGCCCCCGCTCATCTCGGCGGCGACGTCGACCGGGCCGTGCGCGACGGCGAGTACGCCTGTGGCATCGACCAGTTCAAGGACGAGAAGTTCAGTGAGGCGCGCACCACGCTGACCGGCTTCGCGGGCGACTACAAGAGCGACAAGCGGCGCGGCCGCGCCCGGCAGGTCGCGATCGCCGCCGAGATTGCCGAGCAGCGGCCCTCGGCGGGCCTGCGGCTGCCTCCGGCGCACTCCCCGGGCGGCTCCCGCATGGAGCTGGTGATCAGCAACGACGGCCCGGACCCCGTCGAGGTCCTCTACACCGGCCCGGTCACCGGACGCGTCACCATCCCCGGCTGCGGCTCCTGCCGGACGTACGCCAGCGAGTCCGCCGGGCGCAGCAAGGCGTGCCGGGCGAGCGGCACGTCGTACCCGCACACGACGCTCCGGCTGCCCGCGGGCCGGTACGACTTCCTGCACAAGCCCGGCAGCGGCGGCGCCGCGACGGCCAACAGCCGCGCCGCCGGCGGCACCATCGAGCCCGGATACACGTACACCCAGTGCAGTTTCGTGGTGAGCGGCGGGGGGCTCGGACAGAATCTGTGAGGGGCGGGCCGCGGCGGCGCGGGCGGGACCACCGGGATAGGCTCGGACCTCCCCGCCCGTGAAGAAGGCCCGCACCTTTATGCCGAACGAGCCCGTAGAGACGGCCCAGGCCGCCCCGGCCCGGCCCGTCGCCCGGCGCGCCGCGCCCTGGCGGGAACAGGGCCCGGTGATCGGGGTGGTCGCGGTCGGCGGCGCCGTCGGCGCCTGCGCCCGGTACGGCGCCGCGCTGCTGTGGCCCACGGCGAGCGGCGCCTTCCCGTGGACGACCCTGTGGGTGAACGTGGTCGGCTGCGCCGTGATGGGCGTCTTCATGGTCCTCATCACGGAGGTGTGGCAGGTGCACCGCCTGGTCCGCCCGTTCTTCGGCACCGGTGTCCTCGGCGGCTTCACCACCTTCTCGACGTACGCCGTGGACATCAGGACCCTGACCGACGGCGACGAGGCCCGCATCGCGCTCGGCTACCTGGCCCTGACCGTGTGCCTCGCCCTCACGGCGGTCTGGACGGCGACCCACCTGGCCCGCCGCGTGGTCGCCCGCGTCCGGCGCACCGGCGGAACCGACGGCGGGGGAGCGGCGTGAACTGGCTTCTGGTGATCGCGGGCGCCATGGTCGGCGCCCCGCTGCGCTATCTGACCGACCGCACGGTGCAGGCCCGGCACGACACGGTGTTCCCCTGGGGCACGTTCGCCGTGAACGTCGTCGGCTCGCTCATCCTCGGCCTGCTCACCGGCGCCGTCATGGCGGGCGCGGCCTCCTCCCACCTTCAGCTCCTCGTCGGCACGGGCCTGTGCGGGGCGCTGACGACGTACTCCACGTTCTCGTACGAGACCCTGCGCCTCGCGGAGACGGGCGTCCGCTTCTACGCGCTGGTCAACGTGGTCGGCAGCGTGCTCGGCGGCCTCGGCTCCGCGCTCGTCGGCGCGGCCGTCGCCCAGGCGATCTGGAACTGAGCGGGCGATTCACCCGACCGGCCGCCGCGGCCTGCCGGACCCCGGCGCCTCGGGTCTACTGCTGAAGGCGGCGGGGCGTCCCGCTACGCAGGCATGCCCCTACCGATACCCGAGGACGAGGTGGCCGTGATGGCAGCCCCGACGGCGCTCCCGGCGCACGAGCGGACCGACCCCGAACGCTTCTTCACCGCCTCCTGGCTGCGGGACCTGGAGGAGGCCGAGGACGCGGACGAGCCCGACCCGTACGACTCCGGGGAGTACGCCGACGACCCCGACGACGAGAGCGCCGCGGCCGAGGACCCCGAGGACTCCGACGAGCTCGTCGAGGACGGGGACCCCGACGAGCTCGACGGCTGCCACGGTTCCGCCGCGACGGCGCCGTTCCCCCGCTCGCGTCAGGAGCGCGTCGCGGTGTCGCACTCCCCGTTCCCGCCCCCGGAACTGTCCAGCGGCTCACTGCGGTCGTAGGGGTCGACGGCCTCGCCGCCGCCGTCCGAGTGCGCCCCGAAGTCGGGGTCGAGATAAGCGGTGTTCGTGCCACAGCCGGCGTTGGTCGCGTACTCGTAGAAGCTGCGCAGGGAGAACGTAGAGGGTGCCGGGGGCACTGAGGGCTCTGCCCCCTGCGCCGTCGCGGACTCCCAGGCGACCGTGATGTCGCGGCGCACGATGGTCCGCGTCACGTCCTGACCGTTGCCGTCGGCGCTGGTCACCGGGTACACGAACGTGACATCGGTGTGCACCTCCAGACCGCCGCCCGCGGCCTCCTCGTACGTCATCGTGCCCCGGACCTTGACGACATCGCCGACGAGCCGCGCCTTTTCCGGGTCGAAGCGGCTGAACAGCAGCGTCGGATCGTTCTTCGCCCCGGGCTTCGTGAACGCCTTCGCGAGGAAGGTGCGCATGTCGTCCTGGCGCGGGTCGATGTACGCGATCGCCGAGTTCGGCCGCTCGCCGCGCAGGACGTCGGGGTCGAGGTTCGCCGCCACGAAGAAGTCCCGCGTACGGTCCAGCAGCCGCGCCACCTGCGCCTTGCTCATCCGGCCGGTGGCGGCGGCCTCGGGCAGATCGAGCCCCGCCACGCCGTCCGCCCAGTCCGCGGCGGGCGATCCCCGGAACGGTTCCGCCGGCGTCGCGCGGGTCGGGTCGGTCGGGTCGTCACCGCCGAACCAGCCCTTGAGCGGGCCCGGGTACACCGCGACGCCGATCAGCGCGAGCGCGGCCAGCAGCCCGATCACGTACCAGTGCTTCCGCCGCCGCGGCGGCCGGTGCTCCCGCCAGCCCGAGGGCGGCCCCTGCTCCTCGCGCAGCCGCCAGGTCACCATGCGGGCGCGAGCCGACGGCTCCTTCGGCGCGTCCCGTACCCCCTCCGCCGACTCCCGCTGGAATCGCTCCCATTCCTCGTCCGAGACGGACGAGCCGTCCTGTTCCCCACCCGAGATCACGTTCTGTGCTCCTGACTTTCGCGGTACGGGACCCCGCCTCTCCCCAGGCCGGTCCCGCTCATCGTCGGCGCATGATCGCACAGGCCACGGACAGCCGCCGGTCCGGGCGAGACCGCCATGCGTGTCCGGCGCGCACCCGGGAACGCGGTCCTCATGGCTGTACTGAGGAAATACGCACGTCCGATGCTCGCCTCCGTCTTCATCACCGGAGGGCTCTCCACCGTCCGCGCCCCCGGGCGGGTGGCTCCCGCCGCCGAACCGGTCGCCGCGCCCGTGGCCTCCCGCGTGCCGCGTCTGCCCGACGACACGGAGCAGCTCGTCCGGCTGAACGGCGCGGTGCACATCGGCGCGGGACTGATGCTCGCCACCGGGATCGCCCCGCGCTTCGCCGCGCTCGCGCTCGCCGGGTCGCTCGTCCCGACGACCCTGGCCGGGCACGCCTGGTGGAAGGAGAAGGACCCCGAGCGGCGGAGCCAGCAGCGCACCCACTTCGTGAAGAACGTGTCCCTCATCGGCGGACTGCTGATCGCGGCGGCCGACACCCACGGCAAGCCGTCGCTTGCCTACCGTGCCCGCGGCGCCGCGAGCAGCGGCCGCAAGCAGGCGGCGCGGGCCCGGCGCGAGACCACGCACACCGTGCGGGACGCGGCCGACGCCGTCCGCGCCCTGCCCGACCGCGCCCTTCAGACCGTCACCGGCTGAGCAGCGACTCCGGTACGAAGCCCTCCTCCGCGAGCCGCCGCCACAGGGCGTCGGGGACCAGGAAGCGGGCCGCCTCTGTGTTCGCGGTCACCTCGGCCGCCGAACGGCAGCCGACGACGACGGAGGCGACGGCCGGGTGAAGATACGGGAACTGGAGGGCCGCCGCGGGCAGCGGCACCCCGTACTCCGCGCACAGGGCCCGGCACCGCCGGGCCCTGTCCAGCGCCTCGGCCGGTACGGGACGGTAGTTGAACATGGCGTCCGGCGACGGATCGGCCAGCAGGCCGGTGTTGAGGACGCCGCCGACCACCACCGCCGTACCGGTCCTGGCGCACAGCGGCAGCAGCGTGTCCAGCGCCTCGTGGTCGAGCAGCGAGAACCGGCCCGCGATCAGCACGACGTCGACCTCGAACTCGTCCACGTAGGAGGCGAGTTGCTTGCTGTGGTTCATCCCGAAGCCGATCGCCCGGATCAGCCCCTCGTCCCGCAGCCTGCGCACCGCCGGGTACGCGGTGCGGCGGATCTCGTCCGGGTAGTCGTCGGGGTCGTGGAGGTACAGGATGTCGACGCTGTCGCGGCCCAGGCGGGTCAGGCTCGACTCCAGGGACTCCCGGATGCCGCGCTCCGTCCAGTCCGTGACGACCTCGCCGGGCGAGCCGTCCGGCTGCGGGCGCAGCAGCCAGCCCGTCTTCGTGGAGATCACCGGGTCGCTGATCCCGGCCGGGCCGAGCAGCCGGCCGAGCCGCCGCTCGGCCTGTCCGTGACCGTAGCGGGGCGCCGTGTCGAAGTACCGGATACCGGCCCGCGCCGCCGCCTCGACGGTGGCCGCGGCGGCCTCCTCGGAGACCTCCTCGAAGAGCCCGCCGAGGGGCGCGGTGCCGATCCCGAGGCGGGGCAGCGCGAACGGCAGTCGGTGCGTCATACGGTCCCCCAGGGTGAGGAGATCGCCGCGGCCCGCGCGCGCAGCGTCATGGTCAGGGTCAGCCGCAGCCGGGTGTGGCCGGGCAGGGCGACCCGGACGTACGGGCCGTCGGCCGGCTGCTCGGGGCCGTCGTCCGCGCGGACGGAGGTGATCCGGTGCTCGGCGAACGAGCCGGCCTGCACAAGCAGTGAACGCGCCGCACCGCCGAGGTTCACCAGCTCCACCACCGTGTGCTCCGGACGGATGTCGGAGACGAGGGCCGCCACGTCCTGCGGCAGCCCGGGGCGCCGGGCCTCGGTGTCGTGGTAGCGGACGTGCAGCTGGGCGAGGCCGCCGTTGTAGAGGACCTGCGGCGAGCCGGTCGTCAGCTGCAACAGGGCTTCCGTCACCACCGGGTTGAGGTGCTGCCAGTGGTGGATGTCCAGGACGTCCGGGCCGGTCGCCGGGTCCGTGGTGTCGCCCTCGATGGCGGCGACCCGCTCCGCGCAGCTCGCGAGGGCGCTCCTCAGCATCCGCTCGGGGAAGCCGGGATTGCGGCCCTGCAGATACTCGTACCAGGGCTCCTCGTGCCCGGCCTCGTCCTTGATCCGCTGGGTGTGCACGGCCGTCCAGTCCCACGCGGCCCCGGCGCGCAGCTCCTCGATCCGGTCCTGGTCGGCCTGCTCGCGGCTGAAGTGCCACAGCGTGAGCGGGAGTTGGCCCGGCATGACGGTGAAGTCGAACCAGCCGGAGTCGTTGTGCCGCTGCGGCACCATCAGGGTCCGCTCGGCGTCCATCGCCCGCAGATGCGGCTCCCAGCGCTCACCGAGGGTGCCCATCCCGTCCGCGCCGCGCCGCTCGGCGTGGCGCAGCACCGCGTCCAGCGGATTGCGGGCGAGGTCCAGATAGCCGCGGTCACCGGTCAGCAGGGTGGCGTTGGCCGCGCCGATGATGGCCGAACTGCCCACGGGGGACAGGCCGTGCGGCCACGACCAGCCGTAGTGGCCGCCGTACCAGCGGCCGTCCAGGTAGGCGCCCACCTCGCCGTTCAGCCCCGCGTTGTCGGGGACGACCTCGCGCCCGGCGAGGCGCTCCTGCCAGACCCCGACGTACTCGGCGACCCAGTCCGCGTAGGCCCGCTCGCCGCTGAGCAGGTACGCGTTGGTGGCGAGCCCGGTCGCGCCCAGGTTCACCAGGGTGTCGCCGCGCCCCATCCGGTCCCACATCGCCCGGCCGTAGGCGCGGGCCAGCTCCGGCGACTCGGCCAGCTGCCCGAACGAGGTGACACCGTCGAACCCGTCCAGCGGCAGCCCGTACGGGTGCAGGGCCAGGCTCCACGGGAAGTACGGCTCCTCGTCGCTGAACCCGAACCGGGGCCCGCCCGCGCCGTTGTGCGGGGCGCGCAGCACCCGGTGCTCGGGGTCGTAGTTCGGGCCGCCCGGGAGGTAGAAGTCGGCGAACCGGCAAGCCAGTTCGCGCAGGCTCGGGTCGTCGGGGTCGGCCAGGCACAGGCCGTAGAAGAGCAGCAGGCCCTCGCCCTGGTGGAACCAGTCGTAACCGCGCTCCAGGCCGTCCACCAGCATGCCCATCTCGGAGAGCTGCGCGCTCACCCCCTGCCAGTGGCGGCGCGCCGCGGCCAGCAACTCGGCGCTGCCGCCCAGCAGATACAGCGTCGGCCAGTTGAAGAACGGCTCGTAGAAGTCGTCGACGCCGTCCCGGCCGTCCATGCCCTCGCCGAGCCGGTCGCGGAAGACGAGCCGCCCGTCCCCCTCGGTGTAGCGGTCGGCGAACAGTCGCCACGCCTTCTCCTGCGCCGCGAACAACTCCCGCTCCAGCAGCGCCCATCGGGGTGTGCCGGTGAGGGGTCGGCGGGCGCTCAGCGAAGGCCCGTGGGCCTCGCCGTCTGCCCGTGTGCCGCCGGTCGGCTCAGACCTGAGCATGGAGAACACCCGCTCCTTCGTCGCATGCGGATTGCCGTATTGAACAATCGCCCATCGATAGCCGATGGTTAGAGTCACCGGCGGGGAGCCGACGTGTCAATACTCGGGAGCGGACCGTGATCGACTGCCATGCCCATCTGTGGGACCCGGCCCAGGGGTTCGGCTGGATCAGACCGGGAAGCCCGCACCACCGCCCGTACGGCGAGGCTGACTTGGCTCGATCCGGCACCGGCGTCGACGGACTGGGCGGCGCGATCCTCGTCGAGGCCGCGCGCGGCGACACGGGCGAGACCGGCGCCCTGCGCGCGCTGCGGCTGCGCCGTCCCGACCTGGTCGCCGGGTACGTGGGCAATCTCCATGTGCACGGCGAGGAGGGCCCCGACCGTTTCCGGGGGCTGCTGGAGGAGTGGGGCGCGACCGGGCCCAACGGGATGCGCATGGGCGGCAGTTCACTCACCGACACCCCGGAATCGGCCCGCGCGCTGATCCCCGTCCTGGAAGCGGCCGGCCTGGTCCTCGAACTCAACCTGCACCACGGAGCGCCGGCGGCCGCCTCCGACATCGCCGACCGCCACCCCGCCCTCACCGTCGTCGTCGACCACCTCGGCAACCCGCCGAACCTGGCCACCGGCGACCCGGGGGAGTGGTACCGCGCCCTCGATCGGGCGGCGTCCGCGCCGAACGTGCTGGTCAAGATCTCCGGCCTGCTCACCCAGCAGCACGGCGTCGCCCCGGAACGCGTCGCCGACCTGGTGCGGCACGTGGTCGGCGTGCTCGGCCCCGACCGCTGCCTCGTCGGCTCCGACTGGCCGATCTGCCTGCCCCGCGGCACCCGCGCCGACTCACTTGCCCTGTCCCGCACCGGACTTGACCGCCTCACCGAGCCGGAGCGCGAGCGCGTCCTGCACGGCAACGCCGTCCGGGCGTACCGGCTGAGCCGCACCGGCCGTGCGCGGAGCTGTTGACAGTGCTCGAACGCCCCTGATTCGATTCCCTCGATGATCGATAGGCGATGACCGGCCCACGATCCGGCCCCGACCTCCGCGGAGACGCCCCATGGCTCATTTCGACCTGCCCCTGGACGAGTTGGAGAAGTACCGCCCCGACCTGCCCGAGCCGGCCGACCTCGACACGTTCTGGCGGCGGACCCTCGCCGAGCAGGAGCGGTACGGCGTCGACGCGACGTTCACCCCGGTGCACAACGGGCTCGCGACGATCGACACCTTCGACGTGACCTTCGCCGGGTACGGCGGGCACCCCGTGCGCGGCTGGTTCCATCTGCCGGTCACCCGCACCGGACCGCTCCCGGTCGTCGTCGAGTACCTGGGCTACGGCAGCGGGCGCGGCGCCCCGCACGAGAAGCGGCTGTGGGCCGACGCCGGGTACGCGCACTTCGTCATGGACACCCGGGGCCAGGGCGCCGACACCCCCGATCCCGACCCGGCCACCGGCGACATCGCCGCGCCCGGCTTCCTCACCCGCGGCGTCCTCGACCCGCTGCGCTACTTCTACCGGCGCGTGTACACGGACGCCGTGCACGCCGTCGCCGCCGCCCGCTCGCACCCGGCCGTCGACCCGGCCCGCACCGTCGTCACCGGCACCAGCCAGGGCGGCGGCATCGCGCTCGCCGCGGCGGGGCTCGTCCCCGACCTGGTGGCCGTCATGCCGGACGTGCCGTTCCTGTGCCACTTCCCGCGGGCCACCACGATCACCGACGCGATTCCCTACGTCGAGGTCACCAAGTTCGTGAAGCTGCACCGCGAGCACGCCGCCACGGTCGCCCGCACGCTCTCCTACTTCGACGGCGCCTCGCTGGCCCGCCGGGCGAGCGCGCCGACGCTGTTCTCGGTCGGCCTGATGGACCACATATGCCCGCCCTCCACTGTCTACGCGGCGTTCAACCACTACGGTGCCGAGCGGGGCGTGGACCAGGCCGACAAGCGGATCGAGGTCTACCCCTTCAACGACCACGAGGGCGGCGGACCCGATCACGAGGTCGTCAAACTGGCGTGGCTGGGCAAGCGGTTGGAAAGCTCGATGTGACTCCATCGATAGACGATGGGCGCGTACGATGGCCGGCATACCCGTGTCCCGCACATCCGTATCTGGACCAACTGACGTGCCACAGCGCAGGATTGGGAATTCATGGCATCTAATGCGTCGGGTGGCTTCGTCTCCACGCTGGCCACCAACAAGGACCGGTTCCGCAAGACCCTGATCTCGGACCAGGTGTACGAACTGCTCCGCCAGGCGGTCGTGGACGGTGACCTCGGCCCGGGCGACCGGGTCGTGGAGTCGGAGATCGCCCGCCGGCTCGGCGTGAGCCAGGCCCCGGTGCGCGAGGCGGTCAAGCGGCTCGCCCGCGAGGGGCTGCTCACGCATGTCCCGCGGCGCGGCCACTTCGTCGTCGAGATCTCCGCAGAGGACGCCGAACACGCCCGCCAGGTGCGCGAACCGCTGGAGCGGCTCGCCGCTCAGCTCGCCGCGCAGCACATCACGGGCGAGCAGCTGGCCGAGCTCGACGCGCTGGTGGAGCGGATGCACGAGGCGGTCGCCGCGAGCGACGTCAGCAGCTTCCGCGTCGCCGACATCGAGTTCCACACCGTGGTCAGCCAGTGCGCGGGCAACCCGTTCCTGACCCGCATGTGGGAGGTCATCGAGCCGAGCCTGCGCACGCTGCGGGCCATCTCCGACCCGCTCTTCGACGGTGACTGGCAGGCCATGGCGCATGAGCACGGGCGCCTGGTCGACCTGTTGCGGGACGGCGATGCCGACAAGGCGGCCGCGGCGTTCGCCGACCACGCCGCGGGCCGCGGACCGGTGCCGGACGCGCGGGAGACGAAGAAGCCCCGCAAGAAGGCGGCCGCCGCGAAGCGTGCGTGAGCCGACCGCAGGAGAGGGCCCGGGCCGGACATCCGGCTCGGGCCCTCTTAGTGTCACACCAGGGTCAACGGCGTGCTCCCGCCGTCCATTCGGGCGCTCCGTACTGGTACGCGCCCAGGCTCGGCGCCGGGTCCGTGGACCCGTCGTTGATGCCCGGCAGCGCGAGGCCCGCATTGCGGGCGGGGGAGTCGGCCGCGAGCCGGTAGTCGTGTCCGGCGGCGTCCACGAAGCGCGGATCGACCGTCTCCAGCATGTTGTGGTCGGCCACGAGACCACCCGCCGAGGCGCCGTCCAGGCCCTTGATCGGGCCGATGTTGTTGGCGATGTGCGTACCCGTGGACTGGCCGGCCTCCTTGACGTAGAAGAGCGTCATCCCGCCGGTGTTGTTGTACACGCCGTTGTCGTGCGAGCCGGTGCCCAGACCGTTCAGCATCACCGTGCCCTCGCGGTTGCCCCAGCCGACGTTGTTCGCGATGACGAGATCGCTCTGCCCGTTGTCGGCGTAGACCCCGGAGATGCCGAACGTCGTGGACGTCGTAGTCGGAGACGGGTCGTGCAGCACGTTGTGATCGATGGACGAGCCCATCATGTACGCGCTGCAGCAGGTGTAGATCGCGGCGACGTCCAGGCTGAGCCGGGCGTACCCGGAGATGTCGTTGTACGCGATCGTGTCCTTGCCCGCCGTCAGGCCGTCAACGGTGTTCCACTGCAGGTTGATGCCGCTGCGGCCGACCCGCGAGACGGTGTTGTGGGTGACCGTCTGGCTGTTGCCCTGCACGGCGACACCGGCCGCGTAGGTGCCCATGTAGTCGACGTCGTGGATGACGTTGTCGGTGGCCGTGTTGTTCTGGCCGCGCAGCGCGATCCCGTTCCCTGCGCTCAGCGACAGATCGCTGTTCACGATCTTGTTGTACGTGCCGTCGAGGACGATGCCGGTGTCACCGACGCCCCGCGTCACCGTCGACCCGCAGTCCGTCGCGCCCTGCGTGATGTCGGTGTAGTGCGACAGGTAGGTGCCGGTCAGGCCGTCGAGCGTGACGCCCGTGCTGGTGGCCCCGGTCTTGATCGTCGTGGCGAACAGCTTCACGCCCTTGACGTTCACATGGCTCGCGCCCGTCAGGTCGAAGCCCAGGGTGCGCCGCTTGACCTGCACCGTGTGGTGGTCCGGGTCGTCGTCCCCGTACACGTACAGGCGCTCGGCCGTCGGGTCGTAGAACCACTCTCCGGGGTGGGCGAGCTCACCGATCTTTCCGGAGAGCGCGTACCGCGTCTCGCCGGGGACGACCTTGTGGACGCACGGCGGTGCCGCGTCGAGGGTCACCGAGCCGACCGCCGAGCTCTTCACCGTGCCGGTCGCCGAGACGTACCAGTAGCCGGTGAGGGCCCGCGCGCCGTCCCAGTACCCTGCCGGGCGGGTCAGGGCCGCGTCGGCGATCGTGGCGTCCGCGCTGCCCGTACCGGCGTACTGGAGCGTGGGATCGAGCAAGTCCGTTCCCGGATAAGGCCATTGGGCCTCGACGTCCATCTTCTTGTCGGTGAACACCTGCACCGTGGACACGTCGGAGCCCAGGTCGATGTCGGTGCTGTAGATGTGGCCCGCCGCCACCGCGTCGCTGAACGGCGAGTCCGCCGCGTACGGGTCGCTCTGGGCGATCGCGGTGACGTCGGCGGCGGTCACCGGGTCGAAACCGGTGACCTTCGTGGCGCCGTTCACCGTCACGTCCGCGCCGACCGCGGCCCGGTAGGTGATCGGCTGCGCGGCGGTGCCGGAGCGGGCCGGGACGACCGTCTCCTCGTAGCTGCCCGACACGATCTCGCACGTGTCACCGGGCACCATCACGTCCGCGCACTTCTGGATGTGCCGGAACGGGGCCGTGGCGTTCGTCCCCGCGTTGCCGTCGTCGCCGTACGGGCCGACGTAGTAGGTCGTGGCGGCCTGGGCGCCGGCCGCGGCCGGATGCCCGGCCGCGACCACGGTCAGCGTGGTGAGCAGGGCGGCCGCGGACAGATGTCTCCATCTCCTGGGCACTCCGTGATCCTTTCTCGTGGGGTCGACGGGGAGGGTCAGCCCTTCACGGCACCGACCGTGAGACCGCTGATGATGTGGCGCTGCATGTAGATGAAGAAGATGACGACGGGCGCGACGGCCAGCAGCAGGTTCGGGAACACCTTCGTCAGGTCCGTCGAGTACTGGCTGATGCCGGCGTAGATCGCCGTCGTCACCGTGTAGTGCCCGGAGGACGGGCTGAGCAGGATCTGCGGCGACACGAAGTCGTTCCAGATTCCTATGGAGTTGAGGATCAGCACGGTGACGACCGCGGGACGCATCAGCGGGAAGATGATGGTCCAGAAGGTGCGGTAGCGGCCCGCGCCGTCGATCGTCGCCGCGTGGTCGATGTCCACCGGGATCGTGCGGATGAACCCGACGAACAGGAAGATGCTCACCGGCAGCGTGGACGCCACGTCGTGCGCCACCAGCCCCGTCACCGTGTTCGCCAGACCGATCTCCCGCAGGACGTAGATCACCGGGATGATCACGGCCGCGCCGGGGATGAACGTGCCCGCGAGGAAGTACAGCAGCACCAGCTGCGTGCGCTTCTTGAGGCTGCGCGCGATCGCGTACGCGGCCGGGCCCGCCAGCACGATGCACAGCACGTCCACCATGACGACGAGGAACAGCGTGAAGCCGTAGCCGCCGATCACATTGAACTGCGGGCTGCTGATCGCGGCGCCCATGTGCGCGAAGGTGAGCCCGCCGAGCGGGATCGAGAACGGGTTGTCGAGGATCTCCTGCTGCGACTTGAACGCGTTCACGACCAGCAGGTAGATCGGCACGACCATCACGACGAACAGCACCCCGAGGAGCACCCAGCGCACCGGCGAGCGGGTCTCCTCGCGCCGGGCGCCGCTCCCGCCGTCGTCCCGGCCGGTGGGCCGGGCCTTCGGACGCTTGCGGGGCGCCGTCTCGGGTTCTGCCTCCAGTACCACCACCACCGGCTCCTCACCGACCTGTCGCTGCCTGGTCCTGGCGGTTGCGCAGCGCCGTCACGAAGAGGGCGAGCACGGCGGACACCACCATCAGGAACACGGCCTGTGCGGTCGCGTAACCGACCTTGGTGCCCTCGAAGGACCGGGCGAGAATGAGATACGTGAACGTCTGCGTCGACCCCGCGGGGCCGCCGCCGGTGAGGCTGACGACGATGTCGTAGGCCCGGATCAGACCCACCAGGTTGAGCACCGTCGCCACCGTCACCACGGGCGCGATCATGGGGATCACGACCCGCAGATTGATCTGCCGTTTGCTGGCGCCGTCGATCGCGGCGGCCTCCAGGAGTTCGGCCGGGACGGTCTGGAGCGCGGCCACGAACAGCACCACGTTGAACCCGAAGCCCGCCCACACGATGACCCCGATCAGGGAGATCACCGCGAACTGCTCGTCGAAGAGGAAGCCGACCGGCTCGATGCCGAACGTGGCGAGCGTGTTGTTGATGGCCCCGTTCGTCCCGAGGATCGCCGCCCACAGATAGCCGAGGATCAGCGCGCTGATCACGTGCGGGAAGTAGGCGACGGCCCGGAAGAAGGAGTTGGTGCGCGAGCGGGCCTTGAGCGCGAGTGCGTAGACCAGCCCCAGGCCGACCATCAGGACGGTGCCGGCCACGGCGATCAGACCGGTCACGTACCAGGCGTCCGACGAACTCGGGTCGTCGAAGAGGTGCTTGTAGTTGTCGAGTCCGATGAACGCGGCGGTCGAGAAGCCGTCCCAGTCGGTGAGGCTGAGATACACGGCCACACCGACCGGTACGACCGTCATCACCGTGTAGAGCAGGACCGCCGGGCCCATCATCCCGAAGGAGAGCGCCGACTCCCGCAGCCGGGCCCGGCGGCGCAGGCTCCGCTGCGCGTCGGTCAGCCCTGCGAGTTCCACCACTTGTCCAATCCGTCGGCGACGTCCTCGGCGGAGGCGCCCGTGTACAGGGACTGGATCTGCTTGTTCAGCTCGTCGCTGTACCCGGCGATCGGCTGGTTGGCCCCCGACTTCACGATCACCGACGGCGTCTTGTCGAGGATCTTCTGCACCGAGGTGCCGAGGCTCGACATGGGGTACGAGAAGCCGGAGCGGAGATTGCCGTCCGAGGCCAGCTGGCTCTTGATGGCCTTCGGGTTCGTGGTCGCCCACTTCACGAAGTCGATCGCCTCGGCCTTGTGCGGCGACTTGTTCACCACGACGTACGGGTTCGAGATGTTGCCGAACTGGCCGGACGGGTAGGCCCCGTCGGTCGGTACGGAGAACACCCCGATGCTGTCGCTCTTCTTCGCGGCGTCGGCGGCGGGCACGAAGTACGAACCCATGATGTACATCGCCGACTTGCCGTTCAGGAACGCCGTCTGGCCGTCGGCGTAGGTGACGCCGAGGGCGCTCTTCTCCAGGTAGCCCTTGTCGATCCAGCCCTTGTACCGCTTGAGGTAGTCGACATAGCCGCTGTCCGCGAAGGAGACCTTGCCCGCGGTGCGCTGCGCGGTCCACTCGGGGGTGTCGGTGAGGACGCCCGCGTCGGCCATCATCGAGAACTGCGAGCCGGTCACCCACTGGCCGGCGGTCTGGAGCGGCTTGTACCCCGCGCCCTTCAACTTGCCCATGGCCGCCGTGAACTCGTCCATGGTGCGGATCTTCGTCGCGTCGAGTCCGGCCTTCGCGAAGGCGGCCTTGTCGTAGAAGACGAGCGACTGGATCTGCTCGCCCACGCCGACCACGTACCGCTTGCCGTCCACGGCGTACTGGTCGGCGAGCGGCGTCTTTGCGGTCCAGGACTCGTCGCTCAGGTCGGCGAAGAGCGCGGCGGTGTCGGCGGTCGGCACGATCTGCTGGGCGACGTCCGGCGGATCGCCCGCCGCGAGGTCCTGCCGCAGCTTCGCGTCGGCCGAGATGGTGCCGGTCAGTTCGAGCTTGACCGTCACTCCGGGATGCGCCTTCTCGTACCCGGCGAAGAGGTCGTTCCAGTACTTCTCCGTCAGGTTCGGCGTGATGTTCACGATGACGCGGAGGGTCGTGCCCCCCGCTGCCTGGTCGGATCCGCCGCCACAGGCGACGGCCGACGCCATCACCACGGGAGCCACGGCGAGTCCGCAGGCACGGCGCCACATTGTTCTCATCGGGACACGCTCCATTGCGTAGTCGTGAATAATCGATAGGTGGTACGCAGTCGCAGGCTTCCCGGTGGAGCGGTGAAGGGGAGGTGGCCCGAGGGTGGGGGAGGCCGGGGCAGGTGCTGGTGCCCGCGTCTCAGCGACTATCGTCTATCGATTGCTGATGCTAGGACGGCCCCTTCGCTAGTTCAAGGGTGCTGCAGCAACCAACCACCGTACGCAGAGCCCGCCTTGGGGCCCCGGGGTCCGCACGGTGAGCGTGAGACGGCTCAGCGCCTCTCCCCAACTCCTGGTCAGAACGGGGTCGTCGAGCTTTCGGCGCTCCACGGTGGCGGTGACCGCGCCGGGCTCCCAGCGCATCTCCAGGCCCCGCCCGCCGTCCGCGGCGGTGACCGTGGCCCAGCCGTCCCCGTGCTCGACATGCCCGGCCAGGACGTGCCGCAGCGCCACCTCGGGCGGCCCGCCACGCCAGCGGTCCTCGACGCTCACGTACGCGGCCGGGGTCTCGCCCGACGCCCGCCTCAGGCACACCGTGCGGTCCCAGCGCGCGACCGTGCCCGGCGGATAGACGGCACTCAGCTCGGCGCTCAACCCCGTCCGGGAATCGCTGAGTTCGGCTTCGACCTCCCGCGCCCGGAACGCGGCCCCGGGGGCCTGCCCGATACCGCCCGGCTCGGGCACGTTGTGCCAGCCGCTGGTGAGAGGCCAGGCCGCATAGCGGTCCGGGCCGAAGGTCTCGGCTGTGTACGTGGGCCGGCCCACGTCGACCACCAGCGGCCGCCCGTCCACCGCCACCCAGTACGAGCCGACGTCCAGATGGTTGTGGTGCTCGCCGTTGTGTCCGGCCTTCACGGCGAGGGTGAGCCCGTCGGTGCTCCCGGCCGCCTCCCGGGCCACCAGAACCTGTAGCCGGGGCAGCCAGGTTTCGCGGGCCGGCCAGGAAGGCCGCGGTACGGGCCCGGTCACCGCCCGGCACCAGTCCGGGTCGGCCAGCGCGGTCAGCGCCCGGCCCAGTCCCGCCCGCGGGGGAGCGGCGCAGCCCTGCTGCCGCGCTCCCGCGAGCGCGTGCGCCACGGTGTCCGGCTGCCCGAGCCGTCCGCCCCACCGGAACGGCACCTGCCAGGGCTGGGCCGTGTCGAGACGGGCGGGCGCGTCGCCCACGTTCACATACCGGTCGGCGCCGAGGTGCATCCGCCGCGGGTACTTCAACAGCGCGGCCAGAAGGGGAAGTTCCCGGGCGTCGAGCGCCGGTCCGCCCGCCGCCGCGAGCAGATCGAGGATCTCCAGGAGCCGGCAGGCGCCCGCCCACCAGTAGGAGATGCCCTCGTCGATGCCGCCGTCGTCGGGCAGTACGCGGACGTAGTGGTCCAGGCCCTCGACCACCAGGGAGACGAGCCGGGTGCGGCGCTCCTCGGCGTCCGCGCCGTCGCACAGGAGCAGCGCGGCGGCCAGGACCGCGCCATGGATCCACGGGTTCCAGTTGTTGGCGCCGCCGTCCGCGCCGAGCCACGCCCAGTCCCTGCGGCGCTCGAACGGCCCGAGCAGCCGCCGGTCCACCTCCCGCCGCAGCCGCCGCCGCAGCCCCGGCGCGCGGCGGTCGAGATGCGGGCCGAGCGCGTGGTCCGCCCACGCGAACAGCGCGGCGACCTCGGCCGCGCCCAGGTCCGGGTACGGGTCGTCGGGATCCGGCACGACCTCGCCGCGCGCCGCCGCGAACCGCTCGTGCGGCGCCCAGCACCAGGTGCTCGCCTCGGCGAACGCCACGAGTCCGTCGACCGCCGCGTCCAGGTGCGGGCAGGCGCCGGGCGCCGGATCGGCCGCGTCCGCCGACTCGCCGGTCAGGACGGCGGCCAGACACAGCAGGGAGACCCGCTCCTGCAACCGCCAGGCCGCGTCCTCGTACGCACTCCGGTTCCCGTCGCGCAGCGCACGGGCCCACGCCCCGGCCGTCAGCCGGGGCTTCGGACGCCCCAACTCCCGTGCCGCGTCGCCCAGTACGCGCTCACTTAGCGTTCCGGGAACGGCGTCCCACACCGAGCGCCGCGTGACGTCGGGCACCGGCAGCCGCCCGGCGGGGTCGGCGAGCGCCCCCGCCGGAAGGGGCAGCAGGCGCTCGCTCAACGGGCCGGGTCTACTCATCGCCATCGCCGGTGCCGGCGGTCAGCTCCAGTTCGATGACGGGCAGTGGCACGTCCGGCCGGGCGATCGGCAGGGTCAGCGTCAGGGTGCCCGCGGGCTGGCTGTGCGGCGCCAGGTTGTTGTGCTCGGGCGGCGCCTGATCGATCTCCTGGAAACGGATCTCCGAACCGTCGTGCAGGAACTGGGCGTACCGCACCCGCCCGGCGAGCCCCGGCAGATGGAGGTGCTTGAGCGGCCAGGCGAGCAGATGCAGATACAGGTACCGGCCGCGCTGCGTGTACAGCGCGCCCGGCGGCGGCGCGTAGGCGCTCGGCCCGGCGCCGCGCACCGACCGGATGTTCAGCGCGCTCCACCCGGCGATGGCCCGCAGCGTGTCCCGGGCGCGCGGGTCCAGGGCGCCCCGGCCGGTCGGGCCGACGTTCAGCAGCAGATTGCCGCCGCACGCCACGGACTCCACCAGCATCCGCACCAGCAGCGCCGGATCCTTGTAGTCGTGGTTGTCGCGGTCGTACCCCCACGACCCGTTGAGCGTGTGGCAGGCCTCCCACAGCACCCGCTCGCCGTCCCGCTCCAGGGGGCGGTCCGGCTGGTACTGCTCGGGCGTCATGTAGTCACCCGGCACGCCGAGCCGGTCGTTGACGAGGATGTCCGGCTGCAACTCGCGCACGACCGACATGAGGTGCTCCGCGCCCCACGCCTCCGCCCCCTTCTCCGGATAGGTGAAGTCGAAGAACAGCAGGTCGATGTCGCCGTACCCCGTGAGGAGTTCGCGCAGCTGACCCTCCATGTAGGAGCGATAACGCGCCATGTCGCGCGGCTCCCGCTCGGCGTCCGTGCCGCGCAGCGGATGGTGCTCGTCGACCGTGAAGTCCGGGTGGTGCCAGTCGAGCAGCGAGTAGTAGAGCCCCACCCGCAGCCCCTCGGCGCGCATCGCGTCCACGAACTCCCTGACCAGGTCACGGCCGGTGGCCCGGACCGAGGTGTAGTCGGTGAGCGCCGAGTCGAACAGGCAGAAACCGTCGTGGTGCTTGGTGGTCAGGACCGCGTACTTCATGCCCGACTCCCGTGCGGCCCGGGCCAGTTCGCGGGCGTCGAAGAGGTCCGGGTCGAAGCGCTCCAGGTAACGGTCGTACGCCTCCTGCGACATGGCCTCCCGGCTGCGCACCCACTCGTGCCGCGCCGCCATGCTGTAGAGGCCGAAATGAACGAACAGGCCGAACCGCGCCTCCTCGAACCAGTCGGTGCGGGAAGGGAGTTGAGGCGGTTCATGGCGGGCACCGGGCACGGCTTGCTCCTGACGCGGGGGCGATGTGAACAGCATTGACAGCGCTAATCGATTGGCTGTTATCTACCATCGATAGGCGATGATGTCACTGGCGTTGCGTGCGACGAGCGCGCGGAGAGGCACGTGCATGCACCCGAATGGGGAGAACCACGCCGGCTACGAGTCGATGCGAGCGCCGGTCCACACCGCGTCCTACACCCGGCCCACCGCACGGATGGTGGAGGCGCTGCGGGACGTGAGCGCGGCGACCGCCTGCGCGAAGCTGCACCAGATGGGCATCACCCGGACCTTCATCGACGGCCCCGTGCCGCTGCACCGCGAGCCGGACGTCAAGGTCACCGGCGGCGCCGTGACCCTGCAGTTCCTGCCGCAGCGCGAGGACGTCTTCAACGGCGCGGAGCAGGAGGACATCGAGCGCAGGACCCCGCTGTGGGGCGTCCTGGAGTCGGTGCGGCCCGGCGACGTACTGGTGATCTCCGCGCACGGCAGCCACTTCACCGGCTGCCTCGGCGACATGCTGGTGCGCTACTTCAAGCTGCGCGGCGGCGCCGGCATCGTCGTCGACGGCCGGGTGCGGGACGCGGCCCGGATCCGGGCGCTCGGCGTCCCCGTCTGGTGCACCGGTGTCACTCCGCACTACGCCTCGCAGACCGAGTTGTTCCCCTCTGCGTTCAACGTGCCGGTGGGTGTGGGCGGTTCACTCGTCACACCCGGCGATCTGATCGTCGCCGACGAGGACGGCGCGGTCGTCGTCCCGCAGGACAAGGCGGTCCCGCTCGCCGAGGACTCCCTGCTCCACCAGGACCGCGAGGCGTTCGCCCGGCTCCGGCTCGACCAGGGCGCCCGGCTCTCCGACTACTACCCGCTCAGCGGCGACAGCCTGACCGAGTACCGCGCCTACGTGGCGAGCCGCACCGGCGGCTGACCCCGGGTGGGCCCGGCGCACAGCCCGTTCACAAGGTGCATGCCCACTGAACCGTTCTGCCGTCACCCCCGTATCCCCAGTGACACAGCTATGCCGTATCGCAAGGGACCTCCATGACGCGCAGATGGCCACTTATCACCACGATAGCCGTACTGGCCGGGGCCCTGGCGTTCGTCGTGGTCCACCTGGTGCGCGACCAGGACGCCGGGAAGGGCGCCGACGGGGCCGAACCGGCCACGTCGAGTCCCGAAAGCAGGACCGATCCGCTGCGGGGGCTCGGGTGGTGGCCCCTGCACCGGTCCGGCACCGCGCGCGCCGGAGAGCACGACGCCACGGTCAGTGGCGGTGCCCGGTGGACCGAAGGCCCCCAGGGCGGCGCCCTGCGCCTCGACGGCAGCACGGGGCAGGCCGACACCAACCTCCGGCTCGACACCGCGGGCCAGGACTACTCTGTCGCCGCGCGTGTGCGCGCCTCTTCACAGAACATGACCGGCATCCACACAGCCGTCTCCGAGGACGGCGACCGGACCAGTACCTTCTACCTCCAATTCTCGGGCCCCGACGGGAACTTCGCCTTCAGTTTCCTCGGCGCCCGCACGGTCGCGGAGACGGCCGAAAAGCCTCAGCCCGATCACTGGTACCACCTGACCGGCACGTACAGTCAGAAGGACCACCGGATGCGGATCTACGTGGACGGCCGGCTCGCGGGGACCAGAGAGGCCTCCAACGGTGTCGAGCCGACCGGCACCGTGGTGATCGGCCGCGGCAAGTTCAACGGCAAGGCGGCCGACCACTGGAACGGTGACATCGCGGACGTCCATGTCTTCGGCCGGGAACTGACCTCCCGAGAGGTGAGCTCGCTCTCCTCGAACGAACCCGGCTGACCGGCCGGGCGAGTTCACTCGCCGCCGCGGTCCGGCGGGCGCGCCCCACGTCGCCCGCCGGACCGCGGCGGCGCCATCGGTTCCCGCAGGCGACCGCACCCGTCTACCCCCACAGACGACCGGAGAGGACAGGCCTTGTCGGCCAGTGTTTCCACCGAAGGCTCCATACCCGGCCCCCCGCCCGAGCCCGGTGCCACCGGCGCGGAACCCCGCCCCGAGGAATTCCTCAGAGCCCTCTACCACCGGCACGGCAGTGCCCTGCTCCAGTTCGCCGCCCGGCGCCTCGAGGGCGACTGGCACCGGGCCGAGGACGTCCTCCAGGAAGTCGCCATCCGCGCCTGGCGGCACGCCTCCGAACTCGACCCGACCTCGGACTCGGTGCGCCCCTGGCTGTTCACCGCGCTGCGCAACCTGGTCATCGACCACCACCGCGCCCGCCAGGCCAGACCACCGGAGACCGGCGACCCGGAACTCGCCCACGTGCCGGTGTCCGACGGCGTGGACCACATGCTCACCTCCCAGGTGCTCATCGAGGCGCTGGGCGACCTGCGGCCGGCCCAGCGCGAGGTCCTGCTGCACGTCCACTATCTGGGACGCAGCGTGAACCAGACGGCCAAGGTCCTCGGCGTGCCACCGGGCACGGTCAAGTCCCGTACGTACTACGCCGCCCGCGCCATGCGTGAGGCGCTGCACAACCGCGGGATGTACGCGGGCGGCCACGACCCCGACTCCGGCTGAACCTCACGCCATCCGCCCCGCGTGCCTGGTGATCCCGAGGCCGAGCGGCCCGGTGTCCAGCGTGCCGTCCGGCAGGACCCGCCAGCGCCACCCCGTGGGAGCCTCGCCGAGCACCAGCAGCGCGTCCCCGCGCCGCATACCGGCCAGTGCCCCCTCGCGCCGCGGCAGCTGCGAGGCGTCCACGACGAACAGATGGGGTGCCTCGCCCTGGACGGCGATCCGGCTGCTGCCCTCGATCAGCCGGAAGATCTGGGTCACTTCGGCCGCGTCGGGCTCCTGCGGGCCGCCGCCCGGTGTCGCCGCGACGGCGAACGCCTCCTCCAGACTGGCCGCCTTGTGCAGCCGCGAGCTGCGGTTCTCGTCGCCCTGCAACAGCGTGCCGTCGGACAGCGACCCCACCAGGGTCACCTGCGCGAGCGCCCCGACCGGACCGGCCAGCGCCTCGACGACGATCCTGCGCGTCAGCGCCCGCACCTCGTCCGGCGGGCCCGCCAGCGACACGGCGCCCGTCGCCCGGGACAGATCGACCAGGACCCGGTCGGGGCCGTCCAGACCCAGCGTCACCGTCAGCGCGAACGGCAGGGCCGGCTCACCCTCCGGACCCGGCCGGTGCAGATCGTCCGTCGAGATCACCCAGCGCTCGCCGTCCTGTTCGGCGGCCCACGGCGCGGGCGCCTCCGCCTCGGGTGCGGCAAGAAGCAGCCCGAGCCGCTGCTCGGAGTAGACGACGGCGTACAGGTCCGGCAGCAACCGGCCGGAGCGCAGGCACTCGCCGGTCAGCCGGCGCAGCCCCGCGTTGACCACGTCCAGCGCCCCGCGGCTCACCACGGCCGCCGACGCCGCCACCGGCTTCGCCTTGCGCGGCCGACGGCGCTCGGTGACGACCAGCGCGGTCACCGCGCAGATCAACGCCAGCCCCAGCACCACGGCCAGGACGTACCAGATCATCTTCCGACTCCTTGTCAAGCGGCACCGCGCAGCCGCCGCGCCGTGCACCCGTTGGCCACTACGGGGCGCGGCCACGGATGGTTCACCAGGGACGGGAGTGAACCATCCGCCGACGCGGTCCGTAGAGGCCATCAGTGGTGGGGGCGCCGCCGGAGGCGGCCGCCCCGGCCCCCGTTTCAGGCCCGGCTGGAGGACGTTTTCGTGTCGTTGATGTTGACCGTGGTCGAGGAGGGCGGTGACGCGTTCGACATCCACCTCGACGCCGACCCCGACACGCCCGTGAGCGCCGTCGCCCAGGCGCTCGCCGGGGCGGGCGGCGTACCGCGGCCCGCGGGCGGTCTCGGCCTGTACGCCGGCGACCGGCTGCTCCCCGCCGACCTGCGGCTCGGGGACGCCCCGCTGCACCACGCCGCCATCGTCGGCCTGGGCCGCCCGGCGGGCGCCGCGGCCGGCGAACCGGACGGACTCGTCGAGATCCGCACCGTTGGCGGGACCGGCGCGGGCGCCGTGCACCGCCTCGACATGGGCGAGTACCGCATCGGCCTCGGCCACGACGGCACCGCCCAGGTGCTGCGCTCCGACCCGGCCCGGCCGCTCGCCGTCGTCGCGGTGAGCCCCGGCGGCCGCTGCCGGATCACGCCCGACGCCGCCCTGCCGGCCGGCGCCGTACTGCAACTGGACCGTGAGGACGTGACCGAGGCCACCGCCTGGCCGCCCGGGGCCCAGCTCCTCGCCGGGGACAGCCTCCTCGAACTCGCCCTGCCGCAGAAGCCGGACGCGGCCGTGCAGCCGTCGGAGGACGGCACCGGCTGGGACTACAACCGGCCGCCCCGGCTGCGGCCGCCCGGCACCGAGACCCGCTTCACGCTGCCCTCGCCCCCGGCCCCGCCCGCCGCCCGGCCGCTCCCGTGGATCACCGCGCTCGCCCCGCTGGTGATGGCCGGTGCCGGAGCGCTGATCTTCGGCCGTATGTCGATGCTGCTGTTCGGCCTGCTCTCGCCCGTCGCGATCGTCGGCAACTTCATCATGGGCCGGCGCACCGGGCGCCGGTCCCACTCCGACCGGGTCGCCGAGTACGAGGAGAAGAAGGCCCGGATCGAGGGCGACGCGACCCAGGCCCTGACGGCCGAGCGCACCGCCCGCCGCCGGGGCTTCCCCGATCCGGCCGAGGTCGTGCTGACCGCCGTCGGCCCGCGCCGCCGGCTGTGGGAGCGCCGTACCACCGACGCCGACTTCCTCGAACTGCGCATCGGCACCGCCGACATGGACTCCGACGTCGTCCTCCACGACCCGACCAAGGACGAGCACCGCCGCCAGGACCCCTGGACCGCGTACGACGTCCCGGTGACCGTGCCGCTGCGCGAGCACGACGTCCTCGGCATCGCCGGACAGGGCGAGACCGCCCGCGCCGTGGCCCGCTGGGCCGTCGCCCAGGCCGCCGTCCTGCACAGCCCCCGCGACCTCCAGATCCATCTGCTGACGACCGGCGAGAAGGGCCGCGACGGCTGGTCCTGGCTGCGCTGGCTGCCGCACGTGCGCAAGAAGTCCGGCGACACCCCGGCCAGCATCGGCTACGGCACCGAGACCTGCGCCCGCCGGGTCGCCGAACTCACCGCGCTGATCGCCGAACGCGCCACGCAGACGGCCGCCGAACGGCGGGGCAGGCCCGCGGGGCCCGACGTCCTCGTCGTCCTCGACGGCGCCCGCCGGCTGCGCTCGCTGCCCGGCGTCACCCAGATCCTGCGCGACGGCCCGGCCGTCGGCGTCCGCGCCGTCTGCCTCGACGCCGAGGAGCGGCTGCTGCCCGAGGAGTGCCAGGCCGTCGTCGCCGAGGAGCCCGGCGGCACCGTCCGCGTCGGCCGCTCCGGCCGCGGCGTCGTCGGCGGGGTCCGCCCCGACGTGGTCTCCGCGGACTGGGCCCGCTCGCTGGCCCGCGCGATGGGCCCGCTGCGCGACCCGGGCGGCGGCGACGAGGAGGCCGCCGTGCTCCCGAACTCCGCGCGCCTGCTCGACGTCCTCGCCCTCGACCCGCCGCAGTCCGCCGCGATCAAGGCCCGCTGGACGGCCGGGGGCCGCTCGACCCGCGCCGCCGTCGGCGTCTCCCTGGACGGCCCCTTCCACCTCGACCTCAAGCGCGACGGCCCGCACGGCCTCGTCGCGGGCACCACCGGCTCCGGCAAGTCCGAACTCCTCCAGACGCTGGTCGCCTCGCTCGCCGTCGCCAACCGCCCCGACGCCATGACGTTCGTCCTCGTCGACTACAAGGGCGGCTCCGCGTTCAAGGACTGCGTCGACCTCCCGCACACCGTCGGCATGGTCACCGACCTCGACGCCCACCTCGTCGAGCGGGCCCTCGTCTCCCTGACCGCCGAACTCACCCGGCGCGAGCACATCCTCGCCGCCGCCGGCGCCAAGGACATCGAGGACTACGTCGACCTCCTGGAGCGCGAACCGCGCGCGGGCCGCGAGCCGATGCCCCGGCTCCTCATCGTCATCGACGAGTTCGCCTCGATGGTGCGCGACCTGCCGGACTTCGTGAAGGGTCTGGTCAACATCGCCCAGCGGGGCCGCAGCCTCGGCATCCACCTGATCCTCGCGACCCAGCGCCCCAGCGGCGTCGTCTCCTCCGAGATCCGCGCCAACACCAACCTGCGCATCGCGCTCCGGGTGACCGACAGCGGCGAGAGTCAGGACGTCCTCAACTCCGGTGAGGCCGCGGGGATCTCGCAGAGCAACCCCGGCCGCGCCTACGTCCGCCTCGGCCAGAACTCCCTCGTCCCGTTCCAGTCCGGACGCGTCGGCGGCCGCAGGCCCGGCGCCTCCACCACCTCGCTGCCCGCGCCCTGGGCGGTGGCCGTCGGCTGGGAGCGGCTCGGCGAACCGCTCCCGGCGCGCCCCCGCGCCGCCGCCGTCGCCGACGAGGTGGAGACCGACCTCACCGGGCTCGTCACGGCGATCCGCGCGGCGGACCGCGAGATGGGCATCCCCGCGCAGCACAGCCCCTGGCTCCCGCCGCTGCCCGAGGTCCTGGTCACCGGCGAACTCCCGGCGCCCCCGCCCTCGGACTACGACCTGCCGCCCGTCGCGTACGGCGTCGTGGACCTGCCCGCCCAGCAGGCCCGGCAGCCCCTGGTGGTCGACCTGGCGACCCTCGGCCACCTGCACATCATCGGCTCGCCCCGCCAGGGCAGGTCGCAGACGCTGCGCACCATCGCCGGCACCCTCGCCGCCGCCCACGGCGACGACAAGCTCCACCTGTACGGCATCGACTGCGGCAACGGCGCCCTGCTGCCCATCGAGCGGCTCCCGCACTGCGGGGCCATCACCCAGCGCAGCCAGCCCGACCGGGTGGCCCGGCTGCTCGCCCGCCTCACCCGTGAGCTGACCCGGCGTCAGGAGATGCTAGCCGCCCGCGGCAGCGCCGACCTGCCGGAGCTGCGCCGCGCCCTGCCGGAGGCCGAACGGCCCCCGCACATCGTGCTGTTCATCGACCGCTGGGAGGTCTTCGACAAGCAGCTCGGCGAATACGACTCCGGCAACCTGCTCAGCTCCGTGCTGAACCTGCTCCGCGACGGCGCGAGCGTCGGCATCCACCTCGTGATGACCGGTGACCGTGCGCTGTTCTCCAGCCGGGTCAACGGCTCCACCGAGGACAAGCTCGTCCTCAAGCTCAACGAGAAGTCCGAGTACGGGCAGATCGGCATCACCCAGCGCAACGTGCCCGACGAGATCCCGCCCGGCCGCGCCTTCCGGGCCGCCGACAAGGCCGAGGTGCAGATCGCGCTCCTCACCGAGAACCCCGAGGGCCAGGCGCAGGCCGGGGCGCTCCAGCAGATCGCCGCGCGGTGCCGCGAGCAGGCGGCCGGGCTGCCGGACGGCGCCCGCCCGTTCCGCGTCGACACCCTGCCGGACCGGCTCACCCTGGAGGAGGCGATCCGCTACGCGCCGCGGCCGCTGCCCTCCCACCGGTGGGCGCTGGCCGGCGTCGGCGGCGACGAACTCACCGCCGTCGGGCCCGACTTCGCCGTCACGCCGACGTTCCTGGTCGCCGGGCCCGCCCGCTCCGGCCGCAGCACGGTCCTGGCGACGCTGGCCATGTCGCTGCTGTCGGTCGGGACGTCCGTCGTCATCGGCGCGCCCGCCCGCTCGCCGCTGCGCCAGCTCGCCGGACGGCCCGGGGTGCTCGCGGTCTTCTCCGACTCGGACCTCGACCCCACCGCGCTGGAGGCGGCGCTCGCGTCCGCGCCGCGCAGCGCCGTGGTGATCCTGGACGACGCCGACCTGCTGCTCAAGACGAAGGCCGAGCCCGTCCTCACCGCCATCGCCAAGTCCGGCGCGGAGAACCGCCGCGGCCTGGTCGTCGCAGGACAGACCGACCGGCTCTCCTCGGGCTTCTCCGGCTGGCACGCCGAGGCCCGCCGCAACCGGTGCGGTCTGCTGCTCAAGCCGCAGAACATGAGCGACGGCGAACTGATCGGCGTCAAGGTGCCCCGCAGCCGCCTCGGCGCGACCCGCCCGGGCCGCGCGATCCTGCACCTGGGCGACGGTGTGCTGCGCACCGTCCAGGTCCCGGAGACGGTGCTGCCGCCGGCCCTGGTCTGACGGACGTACGACAGAGGGCTCCCGCACCTGCGTGACACGGTGCGGGAGCCCTCTGTCGTACGTCCGTCAGGAGGCCGGACTACTTGGGCTTGTTGGGGAAGATCACCTGGTTCACCAGGGCCCCGGTCTTGTGGTGGGTGAACTGGAAGCCCCGGTCACCGCGGACGTTCAGCCTCATGTCCGTGGGGACGGGGTTGCTCCCCTTGTAGATGGGCGTCACCTTGTACTGGATCTTCTCCCCGGCGTCGACCGCCTTGCGGATCGCGTTCTCGTAGTGGACGTGGACCGGCGCGTTCGCGTGGCGGTGCAGCGTGACGAAGTTCAGCACGCTCTTGTTGGAGCCGCCGATCTGGGCGCCGAGCAGGTGCCCGCGGTTGAGGTTCTTCCCCGACTGCCAGCCCGGCGGCTCGGACGGGGCGCTCGGACGGGTCTTCCCGCCCGTCATGCCCTGGTCGAGCTTGGCGAACACGCCCTTCGGCCGCTTCTTCGAGTCGAGCCCCGCGTACTTGACCCGGCCGGCCCAGCCGATGTCCGCCTCGTTGCAGGGCGCGAGACCCAGCGGGTCGCTCCACGCCTGCGGATTGTCGACATAGGCCACCGGGTTCGGCGCCGGCGCCAGGCCCAGCGGGTCCGGAGCCGTGTACCGGCCGGTCTCCGGGTCGTAGTGGCGGAAGTAGTTGTAGTACAGGCCGGTCTCCCGGTCCTCGTACTGCCCGGGGAAACGGAAGGGCGTCAGCGCGGTCGCGTCCCGGTGGTGGGCCGTGCCGCCCCACACGGTGGCACGGGACTGCCAGGCGAGGTGGCCCCGCTCGTCGACGAGTTCGGTGGGCGCGCCGATCAGATCCGTGACGATCGCGAAGAACCGCGAGTCGTACCCGCCCTGGCTCCGCGGCCTGCGTTCGAGCTGGGTGAGCGGACGGTGACCGTCGTGCTCCCAGGTGAGGGTGACGCCCGTGACGGAGTCGGTCTGCTCCGCGAGCGAGGAGTCGTCCCAGGTGAAAACCGTGCTCTCGGTAACGGTCCGGCCGTCCTGCGCCATCCGGTGCTTCGCGGTACGCCGCCCCATCGGGTCGTACGTGTACTGCCACCGCACGCCGTCGGGGGTCGTGCAGGCGGTCAGCCGGTCCTCGGCGTCCCACTCGTACCGCCACGTGTCGGGCTTCCGTGAGAGCCGCTGCTTTTGGCGCAGCACCAGGCGGCCCGCGTCGTCGAACTCGTAACGCACCGCGCCGGCCTCTTGAATCCGGGTGCCCCGGTAGGAGCGGTGCCCGCGGGCCTCGGCCCGGGGAGCCCGGTCGGGCCAGGACGCCTCGGTCTGGTTGCCCGCCGCGTCGTAGACGTACGACTCGCTTCCGTCGTCCCCGGTCACGGTCAGCGGACGGCCGACCCGGTCGAGGGCGAACTCCTGGCGCCTGCCCGTCGCGCGGTCCACGACGCCGGTCAGATGGTTGTCGGCCCGGTAGGTGTAGGACCGGTCGCGCAGGGTGCGGCCCGGCGCGACGACGGCGTGCGCGACCGTACGCCCGGCCGGGTCCCACGAGGTCGTCGCGCGCACCGGGGAGGCCACCGGGCCCCAGACGCGCTCCAGCTCGCGTCCGACCCCGTCATGCGTGAACTCCACCCGGTGCCCGTCGGTGACGAGGGCGTCGCGCGCCCCGCTGCCGTCGTAGCCGAACTCGGTGAGCACACCGGTGGGCGTGGTGCGGGAGGTGCGGCGGCCGAGGAGGTCGTACGTGAAGCGGGTGGTGCGCCCGTCGACGGTCTCGGCCACGATCCGGCCCAGGAGGTCCCGCTCGAACTCCACGGTCGAGGTGTCGGACGCGGCCCGCAGGAGCGCGCCCGCCGCGTCGTAGGCGTACGACGTGACCGCCCCGGCCACGTCCTTCTCCACCAGTTCGCCGACGGAGTTGTAGCGGAAGGCGATCACATCGCCCAGCGGCGTGGTGTGGGAGACGATCCGGCCCAGGCCGTCGAGCTCGTAGGCGGTCACCCGGCCGTCGAAGTCGGACTCCGCCGTGACGTTGCCCGCGGCGTCGTACGTGTAGTCCCAGGTGAGGCCCTGAGGGTTGACGACCTGGGTGCGGCGCAGCTCGGCGTCGTACGCGAAGGTGTGGCGGGCCCCGTCCGGTGTGACCTGGGCCGTCGGCAGGTCGAAGTGACCGTACTCGTACCGGATCGTGGCGCCCGAGGCGTCGGTGCTGCTGAGGCAGTTGCCCTCGCCGTCCCAGGTCAGCCGCTCGGTGCGGCCGTCGGGCGCGGTGCGCGCCGCGAGCAGGCCTTCCACCGTCCACTCGGCCCGGGTGACCGCACCCGTCGGGTCGGTGACGCGCACGGGCCTGCCGAACGCGTCACGCTCGATCGTGGCCCGCTGCCCCGCCGGGTTGCCGAGGGCCACCGGGAGGCCCGCGCCGTCGACCTCGTAGGAGATCTCCGCACCGGCCGGGTCGGTGGCCGAGGCGACCGCGCCGTTGGGGTGGTGCGTGAAGCGGTTCACGGTGCCGTCGGGCGCGGTGACGGCCGTCAGGTTGCCCCGCTCGTCGAACTCCTGCCGCCAGGTGGCGCCGTCGTGGCCGGTGAGCGTGACGGGCAGGTTCAGGCGGTTGTACGCCGACGTGGACCTGCTCCCGTCGGGAAGCTCGATGCCGGTCGGGTTGTGGGACCGGTCGTACGTGTAGCGGACCGTGTGGCCGAGGGCGTCGGTCTCGGCCAGCACGTTGTCCCAGCGGTCCCACTCGGTGGCCGTGACATGGCCCAGCGGATCGGTCTCGGCGACGACCTGGTACAGGTCGTTGAGCTGGAAGACGGTCGTGGCGCCGCAGGCGTCGGTGAAGTGGGTGCGCAGCTCGGCGGGGTCGTAGGACCACTGCGAGGAGAGGTGTCCGTCGGGGCCGACGGTCTCGGTGACGCGGTCGTGGTCGTCGTACACGTAGCGGTACGTGGAGTGGTTGCGGTCCGTCCAGGAGGTGACCCGGGCCCGGTCGTCGTAGCCGAACACCAGCGGTGTGCCCGACGAGTTCACGACCTCCGCGAGGTTGCCCTCGGCGTCGTAGCGGTAGGACAGCACTTCCACCGGACCACCCGGCGCGGCGACCGCGAGCCCGGTCACCAGGCCGACGGCGCACTCGACGGTCACACGGTAGCCGCCGGAGTGGACCAGGGCCGTCGGGGCGCCGTCCTGCCTCCGTTCGACCGTGACCCGGTTGTCGTTGCGGTCGTGCCACCCGGTCAGCCAGAACAGGCCGCTGTCGTCGCCGGGAAGGTCCGCGAACGTGCGGACGACGCCCGTGCGCGGGTCCTCGACGCGGTAGACGGCCTCGCCCGCGCGGCCCGTCCCGCCACGGGCCAGCGGCAGCCGGGGCCCCTCCTCGGGCCACACCTGCCCGTCCGTGGCGGCGGCGGGCAGCGCCGGGTAGGTCAGGACGGACCCGTCCTCGCGGGCCCAGGACACCCGGCCCTGTTCGTCGGCTTCCAGGCGCTCGTCGAGGACGGAGGCCCAGGAGGGACCGAAGAACTGGCCGTAGCGGTAGCTCGACAGATGGGTGCGGGAGACGGTCAGCGGCAGCACGCCCGGCAGATCCAGATCGGTCTGCGGCAGCACCATCTCGCCGCTGGCCACGTCGACCGGGTCGGTCTTGCAGGTACGGCTGTTCAGACCGCGGCTGCTGATCCGGACGTCGGGCGGCTTGACCGCGTTCGGTTTGACGCCCTTGAGGGCGGCGCCGATTCCCTTGACGCCCTTGAGGAGCGCGCCGCCGCCTGCGGCGAGTCCGACGATGCCGAGGACGATCTCGGCGATGTCCCAGTCGCCGGTCTCGGCCATGATCGACATGTTGATGCCGAGGGAGGCGGCGCCGGTGAGGACGGCGCCGATGGTGAGGGCGATGCCGAGGCCCTGGAGGCCGGGGATGAGGAGGGCGATGACGCCGAGGACGGCGCTGATGATGCCGAGGATTTTGCTGAAGGCTTTTTTGATCTTGTCCCAGAGGCTGTAGCCGGCGACGGAGTCGTCGCGGGCGTCGTCGAGTTTCTGGGCGGCTGTTGCCGCGTCTTCCTCGCGGACCTGGCGGGCGTCCTCGGCGAGCATGCGGGCGGCGTCCAGGTCGGCCTGGGCGTCGTCGGCGTCGGCCTGGGCGGAGGACTGCTTGGAGTGGGCCTCGTCCAGGGCGCGTTGGTTCCCGGCGCGGGCTTCCTTGTCGTCCTTGTCGGGCTTGGCGTTGTCGAGGGTGGTGATGTCGGCGCCGACGGCCTTGACGATGTCGTTGGCGGAGTCGAGCCGTTCCTTGGCCTCGCGCCCCTTCTCCAGGGCGTTGTCGGCGTTGCGCTGCTGGTCGCGCAGGGAGTGGACGTAGGTGTCGAGGGCGCCGGCTGCCTGGTCGTAGGAGTCGTGGAGTTTGCGGACCTGGTTGGCCAGGTCGCCGAGTTTGTCGCGGAGTTTGTCCATCGACTTGCCCTCGCCGACCTGGTTGTTCTCCAGGCCGGACACCAGGGGCAGGGCGTCGCCCGCGTTGTCCGCCACGGAACGGTACTGGCGGGCGAGATCCCCGAGCATGTCGGCGTCACCCGGGGTCGGGTCGTCCGAGAACCCGAAGACGTCTTCCCAATCGGACACCGCAGGGCGCGTCATGGCCTGACCTCACTTGTCCTTTTCGGTCTTGTTCGTGGGGCTGCCGGCTGCCGCCGGTTCCGTCGCGCCGGCCCCGCCGTCGAAGCGGAGCGACTCCGCGATCGCGTCGAAGACCTCGTAGAACTGCTCCGCCAGATCCACGTTGGGGGTCGAGCTGGAGAGCACGAGGTAGTCGTCGGTGTTCGGCACCGGGACCAGGGTGTGCCGCACCGCGGTGGGCACCGGCGTCCCCCGGTAGTCCACGTCCTCGATCCGGGTGATCCGCCCGGCCGCTCCGGCGTGCGGCAGCTCCACCAGCTCCACCTCGCCGGGCGGCATGCCGGTGCCCTCCGCCTCGGTGCCGATCTGCACGGCGGCGGCCATGACGACGTCCGCCAGATCCTCCGCGTCGTCCTCGTGGACGGAGATCCGGAGCACCACCGTCGTGGCACTCAGCACCAGGGGGCCGCTGCCCGCGCGCAGGATCCTGAGCATCCCCGCGGCCCGCAGCGCACCCTGCGCGTGCGCCTCGCGGGCGATGCGCCGGGTATTGCGGATCAGCCCGTCCAGCTGCTCGCGGGTCAGCTGCGGGGCCTTCTCCACCTGCGCCTCGACACGGCGGCGGATCGACGCGTCCCGGGTGCTCGGGTCGAGGTCGAGATGCCACCACGAATCGGGGAACCTCAGGCTGTACTCCGCGGGCGCGGCCGCCTCTCGCTGCTCCGTGGCCGGTTCCGTCATGGCGCTTGTCCCTTCGGCGCGACGTGCTCGCGTCACGCTTCCTGCTTGTCGTCGTCCAGCGAGCTGGCGCTGTCCTCGTCGGTCTGCGTGAAGTTCTCGGCGATCGTGTCCGTGTTGTCGGCGAACGTCTTCACGTTGTCGTGCACCCGCTCGTGACCCGCCACCCACGCCTTGTCGAACGCGTCGAGGGCGTCGGCGAGTCTGCTGTCGCCGGCCAGGCTCTTGAAGTCCCCCGATTCGCCGGCGGCGTGGTAGAGCGTCGCGGAGTTCCCGATCAGGTCCCCGATGTTCTGGAGCTCTCTGACGGTGTCCTTCAGGTCCTGCACGGGCACGCTGATGTTGCCCATCGGTGTCTCCTCTCCTGTCCCAGCCGCCCGGCCCCGCCCTCACGGGGAGAGCGGGGCCGGACGATGCGGGGGAGCCTCAGCCGATGGAGCCGGCCGTCTGGTCATCGGTGTCGACGAACGCGTCGGCGACCTGCTTGATGAACTCGCTGACGCCCTGGAGACCCTCGATGGCCTTCTCGGTGCCGTTCTTGTACTCCTCCCAGTACGGGCGGAACTTGGACTCCGAGCCCGGCGTCGCGTAGGCGGCCTCGACCATCTCGTCCATCTTGGTGTTGGCCTCGTGCAGGCTCTGCTGCATGAGTTCCTTCTGGTTCTGCAGCCAGGTCGAGGCCTCCCGCATCTCGTCCGGGCTGATCTGGATGTTGCCGCCGGCCATCTCGGTGCCTTCTCTCGTCTCGATTCGCCGCGGTAACTGATCCGCGCACACCGGGGTCTACGGGGCGCCTGGTCAGGTGGTTCACGGCTGTTGCGGAACGGTGACGAAAGCCGTTTCGGTACGGGTGGAAGAATGCGTGCATGCGAGCTTCTTTGCAGATCACCGTGCACCGCGATCCGCAGCTGTCGACCGTCGTCGTCGCCGGTGACTGCGACGAGGACTCCGAGTACCTGCTCACAGAAGCACTCACCGAGGTCCTCGCGGTCGAGCCCCGCGTCCTGGAGATCGACGTGAGCGGGGTGGGATTCGGCGACTCCACCCTGCTGCACGCCCTGTTGCAGGCTCTGCACACCCAGTCCACCCGGCAGCGGCGGCTCGTGCTGCGCAGCCCGATCGGGGAGGCGGTCGAGCGGCTGCTCACCGTCACCGGAACCCTGGACGTGTTCACTCTCGGAGGTCACGAGCGTGCACAGTGAGGGATTCGCGCAGGCCAGTGGTGCTCGTGCTGGACGAGGGCAGGAGATCGGCATGAGACCGGAGCACTCCGACGGCCGTGACGTCGCCCGTCCACCGGCGGCGTTCGCCTCGGCGCCGCTCGACCTGACGGGAGCGGAGGCGCGTGCGCTGGTGCGCCGTGCGATCCTCTCCTGCCTCGACACCGATTCCGGGGAGACGCCCCGGGCGCGGACCGTGACGGCCGAGGCACAGCTGATCTGTTCCGAGCTGGTGTCGAACGCCCGCCGCCACGGTGGGGGGCTCTACTGGTTCGAGGCGTACGCCGACGACGGGAGCGTCGTGATCGAGGTGGGCGACCGCAGTACCCGGCGGCCCAGGTCGCCGCGCCGGGACGCCACGGAACCGGGCGGCTTCGGCTGGGACCTGGTGCAGCGACTGGCCGAGCGGGCGGAAGTGGTGATCCGGCCCGACGGGACGGGGAAGATCATCAGGGCGGCGGTCCGCATCGCCTGACCTCGCCGCCCGGCCGCTGAACGCCGGTGAGCGCGGGGGCGGGGTGCGCCGGCGGCCTCTGGTGTGCGAAGGTGCTGCTCATGGAGTCCGCGAGCGTTGAAGTAGTGCTTGACCTGCAAGAACGCATAGCCGTTGTCCATCTGGGCGGCGAGGCGGACATGGAGGACGTGCCCGACGTGGTGGACGCCCTCGCGACGGCGCTCCACGACCCCTCGACCGCCGGAACGCTCATCGATCTCTCGAAGCTGGCCTTCGCCGACAGTGCGCTGCTCAACCAGCTCCTCGCGACCCGCGCGGGCCACGAGGTGAAACGGCGTCCCCTGATGATGTGCGGTCCGGTGCTGCCCGTGGTGCGGCGGGTCATGGAGATCACCGGTACGGACCTCGTTCTCCCGCTCGCGTCCGACCGGAACGAGGCGATCGCGTGGCTGCGGAGCGCGAACTCCGCCTGACGGCGCCAACGAACGCGCAAGGGTGGGAGCCGTTCGGCCGCCCGCCCCTTCCCGTTTCGCCGCCCGCCCGGCGCGGGTTCAGAGCGTCGCGTCGTCCTCCGCCAGCAGACCGCTGCGCAGCTTGGCCACGAGACGGCTGATCAGCCGGGAGACATGCATCTGCGAGCAGCCGATCTCTTCCGCGATCTGCTGCTGCGTGCGCTCCTCCACGAACCGGAGATGGACGAGGAGCCTTTCCCGGTCGTCGAGACCGGCGATCAGCGGGGCCAGCGCGTGGAAATTCTCGACGAGCTCGAAGCGCTCGTCCTCGCGCCCGACGAAGGCGGCGAGAAGAGTGTCCGACTCGTCCGCGCCCGCGCTCACGGTCGCGTCCAGGGAGACGGAGTTGTAGCCGTTGGCCGCCTGTTGCGCCTCGGCGACCTCGGCGGGGTCGAGCTGCATGAGCTCGGCCAGTTCCCGGGTGCTCGGCAGACGGCCCAGCCGGGTCTGCAGTTCCTCGGTGGCCCGGGACAGCTCGACCCGGGCTTCCTGGAGCCGGCGCGGCACGTGCACGGCCCACGAGGTGTCACGGAAGAAGCGCTTGATCTCACCGACGATGTAAGGAACGGCGAAGGAGGTGAACTCGACCTCGCGGGAAAGGTCGAAGCGGTCGATCGCCTTGATCAGCCCGATGGTCCCGACCTGGACGATGTCCTCACGCTGTTCGTCACCGCGGTACTTGAACCGCGAGGCCGCGTACTGCACCAACGACAGGTTCATCTCGATCAGGGTGTTTCTTGCGTACTGGTATGCGCGCGTGCCTTCTTCGAGCGCGGAGAGACGTTCGAAGAAGTGGGCTCCCAGCTCCCGGGCGTCACGGGGCGCTATGGACATCGGGTCCGCGTAGGCCCGTTCCACCAGCCCCGGGTCGACCGCTCGCCGCTCCGCCTGCTGCACCGTCGTGCCGGACATAGGTATGGCCTCAATTCCTTCGCCGTATGGACACAAGATCTCCCCGCGCCGGGCCGGGTACCCCTGGCTCGGACACGTATTCGTGCTCGCTTCGGCGGCCGGCCGCCGGGTCCCCTTCGGATCCGACGCGGTACACGGCCGTTCTCGGGGTACGGGATTCCGGTCGTGCGGCGAACGCGGCGACGCGTCACTCAGGGAGGCGACATGCGGATCGAGGCGTCGGTCACCACCGGCAAGGGGCACGGGGTGCCCTTCGATGTGCTGATCCACGGTGCGCCCGCCGGGCTGGACCGGACGGGCGCGCGGACGATCGACGAGGCGCGCCGTCTGGTGGCGCAGATGACCGAGCTGTCCAGACACGCCCCGGCCGGGTCCGTCATGGTGGACCTCGTCGCCGGCGACTCCACGGCGGCCCGGGCCATTCAGGAGGACAGGGTGAGCGGGGGCGGTTCCTTCGATCCGGAGGCGGCCCGGGGAAGGCATCGGCGCGGCGAGTACCGGGCCGCGAGCTGACCGGGCTTCAGAGCTGCGCCGCGCGCGGGAGCGCCAGCGCGGCCGTGACCGTCTTGCCCACCGCGTCCGTGGTGACCTGGAGACGCGAGCAGAGCCGCCGGGCCATCGCCCAGCCGTAACACCCCGGCCGGCCCGCCTCGTTGTCCGGCGAGCGCGGACGGACACCGCTGCTGTCGCTGACCCGGAACTGCAGCTCGTCGCTGTTCAGACGGATGCTGAAGCGGGTCACGCCGCCCGCGTGCTGGAGCGCGTTCGCTATCAGTTCACTGACCACGAGCAAGGCGTCGTCGCGCAGGCGCCGGGCCTCGGGCAGGGGAAGGCCGCAGCAGACCTCCATCAGCACCGAGCGGACCTGGGACCTGGCATCGGCGCTGCTGATACCGGGCTGCTCCGTCGCGTCCGCAAAGCTCATGGCGGCCTCGCTCTCTTCCTGGTACGGGCTCGATGGCGACCGAAGGTCGTGTGTTCCTCCCCGATTGCCCCACATCACCGGCCCCACACGCCTCCGCCCGGGCCCACGGCTCCCGGGCGCCATGCCGGAATGCCCGTGATGCCGGGGAGACGCATGCATGCGCCCGGGCCGGGCACTGGGGACGCGAACCGTCGTCCGGGCGCCCAGCCCACGATCAGATTGGCAGTCGCGCATGCTTCTCGCGCATCCCGCGGTCCTGACCCGGCTCCTGGAGCAGTACGCGACCCTGCTCGCGCTGAACGCGGAGGAAGGGTCCCCCGAAGCCCGGCGCCGCATGGAGGACATCGCCTACACGCTGTGCGTGACCACCGGCACCCGGGACATCGACAGCGCCCTCGTCGCCGCGCGTCACCAGCTCCCCGGCGCCCGTCCCGAGGACGACTCTGTGCTGGGCGACACGGCGCAGCGGGTTCCCGACGACGCTGCGGACGGCGCCGGGACCGGCATCGTCCCCGCCTCCGTCGCGACCGCCGCGGAGCCGGACGCGCTGACCCGGCCGGAGACCACGCCGGCGGCGTGAGCGCGAGCTGCGCAGGTTGGAGCGCTCGCGCCCGTGTCACCGGCCCGAGCGCGGGCACTGGCAGAGGCATGGACTCGTCCCCCGCCTACCCGCCAGAGCCGTCGATGCCTGCGGAGGCCTTCTGGCTCCCGTCGCCGCTGCACGGCAGCGACTGCATGTGGTGCGGCATCATGCGCGACAGCGGGCAGGCGGCGACCGGTTTCCCCCAGGAAGCGGAGACGGCCGCCGCCCCGGGGCGCCACGGAACCCCCTGACCGGATCGCTGCCTGTCGTTTCTGTCACCGGGCACGAACGCGACAGGGTCCTGCCGGGCGGGACCACAGGTGACGGCGCGGGCGCGCCCGTGGGTGTGCGAAGGTACGGGCCATGACATCAGGCAGAAACGACACCCGCGTTGAGCAGCACGGAAGCGTCACCGCGGTGACGATCTCCGGCGAGGCGGACCTGCACAACCTCGCAGAGGTCGTCGAGGCGTTCGCCCAGGCGCTGCACGACCCGCACACCAAGGCCACCGTGATCGACCTGTCGGACCTCACCTTCGCCGACAGCGTGCTCCTCAACCAGCTCCTCAGGGCGCAGACCGACCACCGGGCCGAGGGCAGGCCGCTGCGGATCGCCGGACCGCTGCACCCCGGCGTCGAGCGACTGCTCGAGATCACGGGAGCCGACGAGATCCTCGACGTCGCGGCGGACCTCGGCACCGCCCTGCGCGAGTGCGGCGCCGAACCCCGGTGACGGCTCGGCCGACCGGCACTCCGGGTTCCGCCCGTGTGCCGCGGTCCAGGGCGGGCAGGTGGGACGGACACGCAGTTCGGACGGAACCGAACGAACAAGACCGACAGTGCAGAAAGGGGCCGGGATGGCGAGCCCGCCCGGACACGGGACCATGAGCCTGACCTGCCCCGAAGCGCGCAGCCGCGTCAGATCGGTGCTCCAGCCGCTGTGCGACACGCTCCCTGAGCAGCAAGCCGCCCTGCTGCAGCAGGACGCCTGTCTGGTCACCAGCGAACTGGTCACCAACGCGATGCTGCACGCGGGAGGCGTCAGGGACTTCGAGGTCCGCGTCGAGGGACAGTCGCTGATCATCTGTGTCGGCGACCACAGCCCCACGCCGCCGACGCCGAGGACGCCCGCACCCGCGGTGCCGGGCGGACACGGCTGGCTCGTGGTCCGGCGGCTCAGCACCGACCTCTCGGTCGAACCCGACGCGCACGGCAAGATCATTCGCGTCACCCTCGACGCCTCCCGCACGGCCGGCTGAGCCCCGCCCGGCCGCGGAAGCCGGTAGGCGTGTCCTCGCCCCGAAGGGGTACCGAAGGATCGTGCCGCAGCCCGGAGAGACCGTGGCCTTCCTGCGGGACGGGAGAGAGAGGCCCGCATGTCCGCGTCGCTGTTGGAGACCGTCGATCTCGACGCGCCCGTCGCCGTCGCATGGGAGCTGTGGAGCGATGTGTCGAGGTGGCCGGCCTTCCTGAGCCATGTCCGGCTCGTGGAACGCCTGGACGAGCGCCGGTTCGCCTGGCAGCTCGAACTGCCGGGCGCCGACAAGAACTTCGTCGCCGAGCTGACCGAGACCGTTCCCGAGGACCGGATCGCGTGGCGCACCGTCGAGGGTGTGGAGCACGCGGGGGTCGTCACCTTCCACCGGCTCAGCGCGACCACGAGCCGGGTCGCGCTGCAGATCGAGTACGACCCCAAGGGGTTCGTCGAACGTCTCGGTGCGGTGACCAACCTGGATTCGGCCCTGGCCAACTACGACCTCGGCGAGTTCCAGAAGCTGGCCGAGACCGTGGCACGTGAGCGGCAGTCCGGCTGAGCCGGTTCCGCGTGCGCGGCAGGTGTTCCCGCCGCGCACGGAAAGTCCTCCGCGATCGGCCCGGGTTCGGAGATGTCCCGATATCGAGAGTGCTGGTCGGACGTCTGTTCCTATGGCGTATCCTCACCCGGCATTGACCATTTGATCGACCAGTCTGAAGGGCCGACGTGACCAGTGAGACAGGCGCGCAGCGCCTCCACGAGCTGCTTGTGGGGCAGCGTGACGAGTTCCAGGCGAAGTGGGTCCGCTCGGTGGCCACGACGCTGCGCGGGCGGCTGAGCGAGGCCGAGCTCAACCGCGAGCTCGGCGAGCTCTACGACGCGCTGACCGGCGCGATCGAGGAGGGCGGCCTGGCCGGCCGGGGGGATGCCTTCGGCGAGGTGCGCAGCCTGCTCGTGGAGCTGTCGCGCAATCGGGCGCGCCAGGGATTCACGCCCACGGAGACGGCTGTCGGCGTGTTCGCGCTCAAGGACGTGCTGGAGCCCAGCCTCACCGGTGACGACACGGCCGTCGGCTCCTATCTGGCGCTGGCGCGGCTCCTCGACGACCTCGGCCTCTTCACGGTGGAGGAGCACGCCCGCACGCGCGAGGAGATCATCTCCTCGCAGGCCGAGCAGCTTCTGGAGCTGTCGACGCCCGTGGTGAAGCTCTGGGAGGGCGTCGTCGGCGTGCCGCTCGTCGGCACCCTCGACTCCGCGCGGACCCAGGTCGTCATGGAGAAGCTGCTCCAGGCGCTCGTGGACTCCAACTCCACGCAGGCCATCATCGACATCACCGGTGTCCCCACGGTGGACACCCAGGTCGCCCAGCATCTGCTGAAGACGGTGGTCGCCGCCCGCATGATGGGTGCCACCTGCACCATCTCCGGGGTCCGCCCGCAGATCGCCCAGACGCTGGTGGCGCTCGGCGTGGAGTTCGGGGACATCCCGACCAAGGCCACGCTGGCCGACGCGCTCCGTCTCGCGCTGGCCGACGCCGACCGCCAGCGCCGGCTGCTGGCGGAGGGCACGCTGTGAGCGACCGCGTTCCGATCATGAAGATCGGTGACGTCCTGCTGGTGTCGATCCAGACGGATCTGGAGGACCAGACGGTCCTCGATCTCCAGGAGGACCTGTCCGAGCGGATCGTCGCCTCCGGCGCGCGCGGCGTCATCATCGACATCTCCGCCGTGGAGATCGTCGACTCGTTCGTCGGCCGCATGCTCGCGACCATCGCCTCGATCTCCCGGATCCTCGGCGCCACGACGATCGTCTGCGGGATGCGTCCGGCCGTCGCCATCACCCTCGTGGAGCTGGGACTCTCGCTCAACGGCGTCCGCACCGCGCTCAACCTCGAACAGGGCCTCGCGCTGCTGCGCGGCTCGCGACCCGAGCGCGGCGTACGGCCGTGAACGACCACGAGGCCGACTCCGCCCCGACCGAGACGGTCACCGTCGTCCGCAACGCCGACGTGGTCGCCGCCCGCCAGCTCGTGCGCACCCTGGCACAGCAGGCGGGCCTGTCCCTGGTGCACCAGACGAAGCTCGTCACCGCCGCCAGCGAGCTCGGGCGCAACATGCTGCTCTACGGGCACGGTGGCGTCATCCGGGTCCGCGTCACCGCGAAGGACAGCCGGACCGGCGTCTGGGTGGAGTTCCGCGACGAGGGCCCCGGCATCGAGAACCTGGAGCTGGCCCTCACCGACGGCTGGACCTCGGGCGGCGGCATGGGCCTGGGACTCAGCGGTGCCCGGCGTCTCGTCGACGAGTTCGACCTGAAGACCGGACCGCAGGGCACCACCGTGAGCGTGGTCAAGTGGAACCGGTGAGCAGAGCCTCGGTGACCGAACCCGAGGACGTGGTGTGGTTGCGCGCCGGGGACGCGCTGGCCGCGTCGGCGCGTCGCGAGGCGACGGCACTGGCCCGCCGCGTCGGGTTCACCGACCGCCGGATCGCCGACGTCTCGCTGGCCGTGACCGAGATCGCGACGAATCTCCTGCGGCATGCCGAGGACGGTGCGATCGTCCTGCGACCCAGCCGGACCGACGGCCGCGTGGAGGTGGAGTGCCTGTGCCTCGACACGGGCCCCGGCATGGCCGACGTGGCCGGCGCCGTCCGCGACGGGCACTCCAGCACCGGAACTCTCGGGATCGGCCTGGGCGCCATCGAGCGGCTCGCCGACACCTTCGACCTGCACTCGCTGCCGGGGCGCGGCACGGCCCTGCTCGCGCGGTTCCGTGCGGAACGCCCCCGGCCCGCCACCGCCGACGGGTGGGGCTCGCGCCCCGTGGCCGCCGGACTGACCCGCCCGATCAGCGGCGAGACCGTCTGCGGTGACACCTGGGCGGTGCGCGCCGTCGCTCCGGCCGACGGGAGCGAGCCCGGGCTCCTCACGGTCCTCATGTGCGACGGACTCGGTCACGGGCCGCTGGCCGCCCGGGTCAGCGACCGGGCACGCCAGATCTTCCGCGAGACGGCGGCCGAGCAGCCGCGCGACATCGTCTCCCAACTGCACGAGGGACTCCGCGGCAGCCGCGGAGCGGCCCTGGCCGTGGCCGAGGTCGACCGGCGCGCCGGGCGGGTGACCCTGTGCGGGATCGGCAACATCAGCGCGTTCGTCGTGGAGCACGACCGGCGCTCGGCCCTGCTGTCGCACCCCGGCATCGTAGGGGTGCAGATGCCGACGACCCGTACCTACTCGGCCGACCTGACACCGGGGTCGGCCCTGGTCATGCACTCCGACGGCCTGCACCAGCGCTGGTCACCCACCGACCTGCCGGGACTGCTCACCCGCCACCCGTCGGTGATCGCCGGGCAGATCCTCAACCAGGCGGGCCTGCGTCGCGACGACGCGGGGATCGTCGTGGTCCCCGCGGCGCGCCGATGAACGGCGCACCGGTGGCGTACGAGCTGTACGCCACCGCCCTGGACGACCAGCAGTCCGTCCTGATGCTGCGCCGGTGTCTCCAGGCCGTCTGCCGGGCCGCCGGGGTCCGCGGGCAGGACCTGGTGCGCATGGTGACCGTGCTCAGCGAGGCCGGCCAGGATCTGCTGCGGACGCCCGGACTGAGCGGCCACCTGGGCCTGGCGGTCGTGGACCACGGGATACAGGTCGAGGCGCGGCTGGCCTGGACCGAACCGCGGACGCTCTCCCCGCGGATCGCGGCGGCCGCCGGGCGGCTGCTGGACGCGGTGACGCCCGACCTTGACGGCCGAGGAGTGCTCTTCGCTCAGCGGACGCCCCTCGCGGCCGACCGCCCGGACGAGGCGGCGGCCGCCTGCCGCACCGCCCTGCACACCGTCGACGGCGTCGACCTGGAAGAGGTGCTGCGGCTGCAGAACAGGAACCTGCTGGCGGCCCTGGACGAATCCCGCGGCCAGCAGGAGGAACTGACCCGGCTCAACGCCGAGCTGGAGGAGACCAACAGCGGCGTCGTGGCCATGTACTCCGAGCTGTCCCGCGAACTGGAGGAGACCAACACCGGCGTCGTCGCCCTCTACGCGGAGCTCGAGGACAAGTCCCGTCAGTTGAGACTCGCGTCGCAGAGCAAGACCCGGTTCTGGGCCAACGTCAGCCACGAGCTGCGCTCGCCCATCAACTCGGTGATCGCCCTGGCCCGGCTGCTGCTCGCCCCCGACTCGCCGGAGCTGACCCCCGAGCAACGTCAGCAGATCACGATGATCTCGGCGTCGGGCACCACCATGCTCGCCCTCGTGGAGGAGCTGCTGGACGTCGCCAAGGCGGAGTCGGGCCGGCTCGATCCGCACTGTGCGCCGGTCGACCTGCGCACACTCCACCACCTGCTGAGGGGCACGATGCAGGGCATGACCCGCGAGGGCGTGCGGCTGCGCATCGACGATCCGCAGGGGGAGTGCACCCTGGTCACCGACGAGGTGATCCTCACCCGCGTCCTGCGCAACGTCCTGTCCAACGCCCTGAAGTTCACCGAGCACGGCGAGGTGGGTCTCACGTTCACCCGGGAACGCCGCGGGGACCGGGACTGGTGCGTCTGGACCGTCCACGACACCGGCGTGGGCATCCCCGAGGACCAACTGGAGAAGGTCTTCGAGGAGTTCTACCAGGTACGGGGCGTGCACCAGCGCGGCAGAGCGGGCACCGGCCTCGGGCTGCCCTACGCCCGCCGGCTGACCGGCATCCTCGGCGGCCGCCTCACCCTGACGAGCCGGCCGGGCCACGGCACCCGGGCGACGGTGGAACTGCCCGCCCTGCCGCCCGCACCGACCCCCGCCGCCCCGTCCCCGCGGCTCCCGATCGACTCGCTGGTGGTCGTGGACGACGACCCCGCGTCCCTGGCCGCCCTGCGCCCCGCCCTGCGCGAACTGGCCCGGCGGCACACGGAGGTGACCGACAGCGGACAGGCCCTGGAGACGATCCGCCGGACCCGCCCCGACGCCGTGCTCCTCGACCTGATGATGCCGTCCCCGGACGGCTACGCGCTGCTGTCGGCCCTGGACGCCGACCCCGACACCCGGGACCTGCCCGTGGCGGTGCTCTCCTCGGCCGACCTCGCGGAGATCGACCGGGCACGGCTGCGCGGCCGCACCGTCCTGCCCAAGGCCCGTGCCACCGCAGCCGCCCTGGCCGCCGCGCTGTTCCCCGACGCCGGTCCCGCCCCCGGGGCCGAACCCGGGAAGGACGCCCCCCGGCCATGACGCACTCCGCATCCGACGGAGGCCCCGCCCTCGTCCTGGTCGTCGACGACAACCCCATCACCCGCTACGTCCTGGGCACCACCCTGCGCCGGGCCGGCCACGAGACCCTGGAGGCGGAGGACGGCACGCAGGCCCTGGAGGTGCTTCGGCACACGCCCCGGGTCCCGGACGCCGCCATCATCGACGTACAGCTCCCGGACATGACGGGCTTCGAGGTGTGCGAGCGCGTCAAGGCCTCACCGCGCACGGCCTGGGTCCCGGTCCTGCACATCTCCGCGACCGCGGTCTCCGTCCACGACCGCACCCAGGGCCTGAACCGGGGCGCCGACGCCTACCTCACCGAACCCGTCGCCCCCGACGAACTGATCGCCACCCTCTCGGCGACCCTGCGCTACACCCGGGCCCGCCGCCGCGCCGAGACGCTCGCCGAGCGCCTGCACCAGCTGCACCGGACCACCCTCTCCCTCTACAGCGCTCCCGACGCCCCGCACCTGGCCGAGGCGGCGGCCGTCGGCGCGGCCGCTGTTCTCGACCGCCCGGCCGTCGTCCGGCTCACCGCCCCCGACGGCACCGTGCACACCCGTCGCCACCCGGACGCTCCGGCCCCCGACGGGTCGGGCCTCGACACCGTGGCGGCCGCCCTGAAGGGCAGCGGTGTCCATGTGATGCCGTACGTGTCGCCCGGCGACGGCGGCCGTCACCTCCTCGCGGCCGCCCGCACGAAGAGCGGCCGTCCCCCCACCTGCATCTCCGTACCCGTCGCGCAGCCGCACGCCACGACGGACGGCGAGGAGCAGGACGCGGAACTCCTCGCCCAGGTCACCCACACCACCGCGCTCGCCCTGGAGACCCTGCGCACCTACAGCGAGGAGCACAACCTCGCTCTGACCCTCCAGCGCTCGTTCCTCCCCGAGAAGCTGCCCGACACACCGCGCGCCCGGCTCGCGGTCCGGTATCTGCCGGCGAGCGAACACGCCGAGATCGGCGGGGACTTCTACGAGGCCCTGACCACGCCGTCCGGCGTCATGGTCGCCGTCGGCGACGTCGCCGGGCACTCGCTGGAAGCCGCGATGGTCATGGGGCAGATCCGGCACGGCCTGCGCGCGTACGCCCTGGAGGGCCACCCTCCGCACGTGATCCTGGAGCGCCTGGACATGCTCCTGCGGACCGTGGCCCGCGGTGCGACGCTCACCCTGTGCATCATGCTCGTCGAGGACGGGGCCCCTGTGCTCCACGTCGCCAACGCGGGACATCTGCCGCCGCTGCTGCTCAGGGATGCCGACGAGACCTATCTTCGGGACCACGGCCCGCTGCTGGGGCTCGGCCTGAAGCAGCCGCCCGCGACGCGCGTCGCCGTCACCGAGGGAGACCTCCTGATGATGATCACGGACGGTCTCGTCGAGCGGCGCGACGAGGACATCGACACCTCGCTCTCCCGTCTCTCCGCGATCGCGGTGAAGGGCCCCCGCGCCCCCGAGGACATGTGTGAGCACCTCCTCAGGAACCTGCCGCCCGACGGCCGCGACGACATCGCCCTCATGGTCGTCTCCGTGGGCCCTACGGCTCCCGGACGATAGCCCGTACCGTCACGCCCCGGTGCGCTGCCGGGGGATCTCGCCGTAGACCCTGCGGTAGTCGTCCACGAACCGCCGGTGGCTGGTCCAGCCCCACCGGGCCGACACCTGCGCGACCGAGGTCCCGGCGGGGAGGGCGGCCAGCTCCTCATGGGCCCGGCGCAGCCGGAGCCGCGTGACGAAGTCCATGACCGAACAGGAGAGATGCCGGCGGAACCCGTCCTCGAGCGCCGCCGCGGACAGCTGGACGTGCGCGGCGACGACGGCGGGCGTCAGCGGTTCCGCGGCACACGCCTCCACGAAGGCCTGGGCACGCCGCACGGTCGCCGCGCCCACGAACCCCGCCCGGGTGTAGTGCAGATCGTCCAGCTCGAAGGTGTTGGGGAACACGGCGAGCGCGGTGCCGGCCAGGGCGCGGGCCACGGTGTCGTGGAACAGGGGGTTCGCCGCGCTCTCCGTCTCCAGGGCGCGGGCCGCGTAGTCGGCGGTCGTCATCCACGCCTGACGCAGTCCGTGCGAGGGCGCGGTGAGGCTGGTGAAGCGCAGCCGCCGCCGGTCGTCGTGCGCGGTGTCGCTCACCGAGCGCACCAGGTCCATGTCGATGGTGATCGTGCGCGTGTCCATGTGATCCACGGTGCCGATGGCGTTGCTGCCCGGCTGGAAGGCGATCAGCGGCTCCCAGCCGGCCACGTGCGCGGAGACGCCGCCCGTCGTCGTCTCGTACGTCCCGCCGCGCAGATGCAGCACCATGAGGCTGTCGATGGGACCGGCGTCGAAGGAGAACCTGCTGTTGGACATGACGCGGTCCACCGCCACGGCACCGCGCTGGGAACGCTGGATCATCAGCTGGGAACCACTGTGCAGATCCTGCAGCCCGACCCCCATGCCGTACAGGTCGTGCAGCGCCTGAAGCACCCGGTTCTCCCCGTGTGCCACGACGGACTCGTGACCGCCCGGGTCCTCGGACGGTGGGTCGACGTCAACCAACGGGAAACTGCCTGTCTGCAGGGGAGCGGCGCTGTGGGCGAGCCGTCGGGCGCGGGACGGCGCCGCGCGCCGTCAACGGGAACGGTACTCGCTTTCCGCCGGTCACCGGACAATCCGTTCCGGACGAGTCGTTCACTCCGTGTGCGGTGCGTACGTAAGCGCGAGGACTGCGGGCATCAGAGGTGTCTACGAAGGAGGCGCCGATGAGCACGGACGAGAGCGCGAGACCGGACACGGCCGCGGGGACGAGCCCGGAGAGTGCCCAGGAGGAGGCGCACGAGCGGGCCAACCGCCGGTGGGCCGAGGTGCTCCAGGAGACTAGGGTCGCCCAGACGGGAGTGCAGATCCTCTTCGGCTTCCTGCTCAGTGTGGCGTTCACCTCACGCTTCGACGGCCTCGGCACCTTCGACACCAACGTCTACGTGGCCACCGTGATCCTCGGAGCGGCCGCCACCGGCGCGCTGATAGCCCCGGTGGCGCTGCACCGGCTCCTGACCGGCGAGCGGATGAAGGACGATCTGGTGACGGTCGCCGGGCGGCTGATGGTGACCGGCCTGGTGCTCCTGTCGCTCACCATCAGTGGCACGGTGCTCCTGATCCTCCACGTGGTGCTGCCGGATCTGCTCGCCGAGATCCTCGCGGGAGCGATCCTTGTCTGGTTCGCTCTGTGCTGGTACGGCCTTCCGCTGTACCTGAAGAAGCGCTCCGCGCGCCGTGAAAGGAGGACACCGGGATGAACGCACCGGAGGTCCCGCCCGGCACCCGGCTCCTCGTCGTCGACGACGAGCCGGCCATCCTGGACGTCCTCGCCACCTCGCTGGAGTTCCTCGGGTACGAGGTGGACCGGGCGGCGGCCGGGCTCGCCGCCCTCGCCGCGGTCCGCGAGCACGCCCCGCACCTCGTGCTGCTCGATGTCATGCTGCCCGACATCGACGGGTTCGAGGTCGTACGGCGGCTGCGGCAGGCCGGCGCGGCGACCCCCGTGATCTTCCTGACGGCGCGCGAGAGCGGGCAGGACATCGTGGGCGGCCTCGACCTCGGCGCCGACGACTACATCACCAAGCCGTTCCGGCTCGCCGAGGTCGCCGCCCGGGTCCGCGCCGTCCTGCGCCGCGGCGAGAGCCGTGCCGAGCCCCGGCTGCTCGTCTGCGGGGACGTGGAGATGAACACCGAGACGTACGAGGTGCGCCGGGCCGGGGTTCTCGTGGACCTCTCGCCCACCGAGTACAAGCTCCTGCGCCATCTGATGCTCAACCGCAACCGGGTGCTCACCCACGAGCAGCTCCTGGAACACGTGTGGGACTTCGGCGAAGGCGACCACGGAGTGCTGAAGACCTACATCTCGTACCTGCGCCGCAAACTCGACGCGCTCGGTCCCGGCCTGATCGAGACCCGGCGCGGAATCGGCTACATCCTCCGCGACCAGGGCTCCGCGTGAGGCCCGCCGGGCCCCGGCGCCGCTCGGTCCGGCCCCGCTCGCTGCGCGGCCGCCTGCTCCTCGCGCTGCTCGGTCTGGTGGCCGTCGCCCTGATCGCCCTGGACGCCGTCGTGTACACGGCCCTGAGCAGCGATCTCATGCACCGCACCGACGTCACCCTGCGCGCGGTGCGGCAACGGGTCACGCAGCAACTGCGGCAGGCGGCGCCGGACGGGCAGCTCGGCAACGACGTCCGGCTGCTCGGCGCCTCCGAGTTCTACCTCCAGCTGCGCAGGCCCGACGGGACCGTGCGCGACCTGGTGCCCCGGCTGCGGGACCCGGACGACGCCGCACCGCGCCTGCCGGTCCCGCTGTCCCGGGTCCGTGGCACGGGCGTGCTCACGGTGGGACCGGCGGAGGCCGGCGGCCCCGACTACCGGCTCGTGGTGCAGACGGTGCCGGGCCGCGGCACGCTCGTCGCGGCCACCCCTCTGGACCAGGTGCAGGGCACCCTGCGGCAGGTGCTGATCGTCGAGACGGCGGCGACCGCCGGGGTGCTGGCGCTGCTCGCGGCGGCGGGCCTGTGGGTGCTGCGCCGCGGCCTGCGCCCCCTGGAGACGATGGCGCGGGACGCGGACGCCATCGCGTCCGGTGACCGGGCCGGGCAGGTCGCGCCGGCCGACGACGACACCGAGGTCGGGCGGCTCGGCCTGGCCCTGAACACGATGCTGGCCGTCGAACGCACCACTCAGGACCGGCTGCGCCGCTTCGTCGCGGACGCCTCGCACGAACTGCGCACCCCGGTCACCGCGGTGCTCGGCTACGCGGACCTGCACCACCAGGGCGCCGTCGGCACCCCGGACCGGCGGGAGCGCGTGATGCACGGCATCACCACCGAGGCGCTGCGCATGCAACGGCTCGTGGACGACCTGCTGTTGCTCGCCCGGCTCGACGGCGCACCGGCCCGCGGACGGTCCCCGGTGGATCTGGCCGCGCTCGTCCGCGACGCGGTGTCGGCCGCCCGAGTCGTGGACCCGCACGCCTCGTTGAGCGTGCACGTCGAGGACGGCGCGACGGTGCACGGCGACGCCGAGCAGCTGCGGCGCGTGGTGGACAACCTGCTGGCCAACGTACGCAGCCACACGCCGCCCGGAACGGCCGCGCGGGTGAGCGTGGAGTCCGGCGGCCCGGCCGCCCCGCGGGTGACGCTCACCGTCGCCGACGACGGTCCGGGCATCCCGGCAGAGGCGCTGCCGCGGGTCTTCGACCGCTTCTACCGCGGCGATCCGGCGCACAGCGGCGACGGCAGCGGCCTGGGGCTCGCCATCGTCGCGGCCGTCGCCCACGCGCACGGCGGCACCGTGGACGTCGGCGGTGCGCCGGGGGAGGGGACGGCGGTCACCGTCCGCCTCCCGTCGGCGCGCTGACCCGGCCCGGCTCAGCCGGTACCGGCGGCGGCGCCGCACTCCTCCGATCCCTCGCAGGCCCGCATCTTCTTCAGCGTCGACGTGAGCCGCGCCCTCGTCTCCGACGACAGCCTGCCGTAGACGTTGTGCAGCATGTCCGGGTCCTTGGCGCGGTCGTAGTACTCGTGGGACCCGTTGCGGTACTCGACGTACGTGGACCGGTCGGTGCGCAGCGCCTCGTAGGAGGGCGGATTGCCGCTGCCCTTACGGGGCTTGTCGGGATCCTTCGCCGAGGTGTCGGGGCCGTGGTGCTCCACCAGCGCGGTCTTCGGCCAGTCCTTCGGGGTCCCGCCCTTCAGCAGCGGCACCAGGCTGCGGCCGTCGGCCTTCGGGTCGGGCTCGCCGCCGCCCAGGTCCGTGAACGTGGGGCAGATGTCGATGTTGGACGCGACGGCGTCCGTGGTCGCGCCGCGCCGCACGCCCGGCCCGGTGACCACCAGAGGCACGTTCACGTCCGTGTCGAAGGCCGTCTGCTTGCCCGGCATCAGACGGTACTGGCCCATGTGGAAGCCGTTGTCGGAGGCGAAGGCGAAGACCGTGTCGTCGTAGACGCCCTCCTTCTTCAGCTTCTCCTGGAGGTCACCGATCATCCGGTCGACGGCCTGCACGGCACGCACCCGCTTGCGGTACGTCTGGGTGATCTTCTTGATCTGCCGGGGCGTGAAGGACTTCTTGTCCCGCAGCCACTGCGGGGCGTCGGCCGGCGTCTTGTCGAACGCGGGCGGCCGCGGCAGCTTCAGATCCTTGAATCTGTCCCGGTCCTGCGGCGCCGGGGTGGCCGGGCCGTGCGGGGCGAACGTGGAGATGTCGAGGGCGAAGGGCTTGTCGTCCCGGACGGACTTCTCGATGAAGTCCTGGCCCTTTCCGCTGACGACGTCGGTCAGATAGTCCTCGGGATCGTGCTGGTATGCGACCGTCCGGCCGTTCTGGTTGAGGGTGTAGTCGTACTCCTTGTAGCCGTTCCCGGCCACGTCCCACTCGTCCCAGCCCGGCGGTACGTAGTTCTTCTCGTCGCTGACGGTCATGTCGGGCTCGTATCCGTTGAGGTACTTGCCCATCATCGCCGTGCGATAGCCCTGCCCCTGGAGGGCGGTGGCGAACGTCTTGGACTCGTTGCCCTTGTCGTGGAAGGTCTGGAAGCCGCCGTCCGGCGGCATGTTGGTGAACACCCCGGTGTTGTGCGGGAATTTGCCCGTGAAGATGGACGAACGCGACGGGCAGCAGAGGGAGTCCGTCACCGTGTAGTTCGAGAAGGACAGCCCCTCCTTCTGCATGGCCTTCACGTGCGGCATGTAGTTCACCAGGTCGGACGAGAGGTCATCGGTCAGCACCCACACGATGTTGGGATGCCGGGGCGAAGAGCTGCTCGAAGAACTACTCGGTGAACTGCCCTGCGCGCCGTCGCACGCGACCAGCCCGGCCGCGAGCGCCGCGAGGCCCAGCCACAACGGAACATTTCTGCGGACGCCTGCAATGGTCAACGGTTCTCCTCCTGGCGGCGTGACAGAACAACTCCTCAGGGCTCCGACCGTGCCGCACGAGGGTGGGAGAACCGTGTGAGGCGGGCGGGCAAGGCGTGGGAATGCGGGCCGACGTCCACGACGCGTGCATGTCCTCGGCCGCTACGGACAGGCGATTCCTATGGACGCGACGAAGAAGAACGGTGAGAAGAGCAGGAAGCAGACCAGGAACACGCGCCTCTGCGCGGCGGCGCTGACGACCGTGGGCGTCGTCGCCGTGACCGCGTGCGGAGCCGACACCGACGCCGGGAAGCAGCTGGACGCGACACCGCAGAGCCAGAAACTGGCCGCGACCGCGCAGCCCGCGAAAGGCAGCGACTGCACCACCGACGACCTGAAGACCGCGCTGAAGCCGACGGGACAGGAGATGAACAGCAAGTACTTCGACCTGACCCTGACCAACACCTCGGACGGAACCTGCGCGCTGCGGGGCTATCCCGGCCTCTCGCTGACCGACAAGGCCGGTCAGCGCATCGGCAAGCCCGCCACCCGGTCCAACAACGGCAGCGTGCGGACCGTCGTGCTCAAGGCGGGCAGGACCGCCCACGCGGTGGTGCAGACCCCCGACCGGGGCGTGACGGACGGCAAGTGCTGGGCCAAGCCCTCGCGCCTCAAGGTCTACCCGCCGAACAACACCGCCTCGCTGACCGCCACCGCTCCCGGCTCGCTCGAGGTGTGCGGGGACACCTTCACGGTCGGCCCCTTCACCGCCCGGGCGCTCTGACACGGAAGGGCGGCGCGTCCGTGCCTCCGGGTGAACGGCGCGGTCCCCGCGCCGTCGGAGCGCCGCCGCCGGGTAGGGGAGAGACGTCACTTCGTGAAAGGAGCTGGGAACGCATGGCCGCCTGGGAATACAAGGTGCTGAAGTACAAGCTGCGGATGAAGGGCTTCGACTACGAGCAGATCGAGAAGGACCTCAACGACCTCGGAGCCGAGGGCTGGGAGGCGTTCAGCACGATCGCTCCCAGCTACGGCACGGGCCAGGCCATGGAGCTCGCCGTCGCCGTGAAGCGCCCCCGTCTGTGAGAGAGGCGACCCGCCGGGGCCGTCGGCTGCGCTTCGACGGGTGGATCGCGGGCGCCGGCACGGCCTCCGGGACCCGTCTGGTCGTCGGCCACTGGCCCCGGTCGCCCTGGGGCCCGTTCGCCGACGTGATGGTGGAACACCCGGACGGATACCGGGAGTTGCTCGCTCCCACGCCCCGGGTCGCCGACTTCGTGGCGGCCACCTACACCTTCGACGCCGTCACCCACTGCCCCGTGACCGTCGAACCGGCGCCCGCCGCGTGGCGGGTGACCGCCGGGCCCCTGCGGCTCAGCTTCACTCCGGGACGCCGGGACCTGCTCGGCCAGGTGCTGCGCGCCGTCCCGCGCCGGGTGGCGGTCGAGCCGGCCTGGGCGGCCGTGTGCGACCTCCCCGCCCGGTGGCTGATGTCCGGCGTCCGGACGCGCGGCAGCGCCGGAGGCGGACGACGCGAGTGGTACGCGGCCCTCGACCACCACCTGATCACCGCCGTCGACGCCACCTGGGACGGAACCGACCTCGGGCCGCTGCGCGCGGTGGACCCTCCCGTCCGCTTCGGGTTCGGGTCCGTGCCGCGCGCGCCGTCGCTCACCCGTGTCGTCTCCACCGTGGAGCTGCCGCCCGCGCCTCCTGTATGAGCGCAAAATCTCAACAGAAGTACGTAGATTGCTGATTCGGCGACGAAAACTCCTCGCTCTTCTCTTGTGGGAGCGGCCACGGCCGCCCTACTGTCACCGCACCCGTGAGAGAAACGAGGAACCTGATGTCGTGGTACAGCACCCGCGCGGCCGCGGGACGGCTCGACGTCCCGCCGCGAAGACCCGCCAGGACCGTCACCGCGCTCGTCGCGGTGTCCGCCGCCCTCGGCCTCGCACTGGTCGGCACCGACGCCATGGCCGCACCGGGCCCGGCCGCCGGGCCCGCCGTGACGCGCGCGGGCCTCGACCCGGCACTCGTCGCGGGCCGTGGCGCCGATGTGCCCTTCGCCGAGCAGGAGGCCGAGAACGCCTCGACGAACGGTACGGTCATCGGCCCCGACCGCACCGCGTACACCCTCCCGTCCGAGGCGTCGGGACGCAGCGCCGTCAAGCTCCGGCCGGGCCAGTACGTCGACTTCACCCTGCCGCGCACCGCCAACGCCCTCACGGTGCGCTACAGCATCCCGGACTCCGCGCACGGCGGCGGCATCACCGCACCGCTCGACGTCTCGGTGAACGGCGCGCGCCGCGCCTCGATGACGCTCACCTCGCAGTACTCGTGGCTCTACAACCAGTACCCGTTCAGCAACGACCCGCAGGCCGACCTGCTCCACCCCGACTGGTGGATCACCGAGTGCCAGTGCGTGCCGAGCGCGACCACGCCCGCCCCGGCCGTCGACAAGCCGTTCCGGCCGAGCCACTTCTACGACGAGCAGCGGCTGAAGCTGGGCCGGACCTACCACGCGGGCGACACCGTGCGCCTGAGCGTGCCGGCCCGGACCCCGGCCGCCTGGACCGTGATCGACCTGCTCGACTCGGAGCTCGTGGGCGCGCCGAAGATCGTGCCCGTGGCCGCGAACGTGCTGGCCTTCGGCGCCGATCCGCTGGGCCGCCGCGACTCCGCCGACGCCCTGGACAAGGCCATCGCCTTCGCCCAGCGCAAGCACCTGAAGGTGTACGTCCCGCCGGGCACGTACCGGGTCGACCGGCACATCGTCGTGGACGACGTGACGATCGTCGGCGCGGGCAGCTGGTACACGGTCTTCAAGGGCCGCGAGGTCGCCCTGAGCACCCCGGCGCCGGACGGCTCGGTGCACACCGGGGTCGGCTTCTACGGCAAGGACGCGGCGGACGGCGGCAGCAGCGACGTCCACCTGTCGGGCTTCGCCGTCGAGGGAGACGTCCGCGAGCGGATCGACACCGACCAGGTGAACGCGGTGGGCGGCGCGCTCAACGACTCCTCCGTCTCGGGTCTCTACCTGCACCACACCAAGGTCGGCCTGTGGTTCGACGGCCCGATGCGCGGGCTGCGCGTCACCGGCAACGTCATCGCCGACCAGATCGCCGACGGCCTCAACTTCCATACGGGAGTGACCGATTCGACGGTGTCGGACAACTTCGTGCGCAACACGGGCGACGACGGGCTCGCCATGTGGTCCGAGAAGACCGGCAACGCGCGCAACACCTTCGCCCGCAACACCGTCCAGACCCCGGTCCTCGCCAACGGCATCGCGATCTACGGCGGCACGGACAACACCGTCACCGGCAACCTCGTCGCCGACCCGGTCAGGGAAGGCAGCGCCATCCAGGTCGGCTCCCGCTTCGGCGCCGAACCGTTCGGCGGCCGGCTCGACATCACGGACAACACCACCGTGCGCGCGGGCACGTTCGAGCTGAACTGGCGGATCGGTCTCGGCGCCATCTGGTTCTACGCGCTGGAGAAGGACATCGACGCGGACATCCGGGTCACCGGCGACCACTTCCTGGACAACACCTACAACGCGGCCATGTTCGTCTCCGATTTCCCGGTGAAGGACAAGTACAAGATCGAGGGCGTCCACTTCAAGGACATCCGCGTGGACGGCACCGGCACCTCGGTGCTCAGCGCCCGCGCGGCCGGTTCGGCCTCCTTCGAGAACGTCGACGCCCGCAACGTCGGCGCCGTCGGCATCAACAACTGCGGTTCCTTCAACTTCCCCGCCACCGGATCGGAGTTCACCGTCAAGGACCTCGGAGGCAACGACGGCGGCGGCACCACCGGCCCCTGGCTCGCCCCCTGGGAACTCCCCAACACCATCACGTGCGACGACCGTCCCGCCGTCGTCGCTCCGCCCGCCCCCGGGACCTGGTGACAGCACCCGCACCCCGACCGCTGAACGAGGCCCGACGAGCTCCGCGCTCGTCGGGCCTCGCCCTTTCCGCCGGTCGACTGATCTTCCTAATCCCCCGAAAGAGGGACAGTGACTCGTGTTTGTGGGGGTAGAGGACTTCGGGACGGTGTACGCGAGACGGACGAGCAGGGTGGTTTCAGCGCAGGTGCAGCAGAACTCGGACGCGGTGCCCCCTGCCGTGAGGGCGCGTGAAGGTGACGGACGCGGCAAGGGCGCTCACGACCGTCCACCGGAGCGTGGCGGCGCCGCCGTGCTGGAAGTCGGCCGGTGGACCGTCCCGGTAGTCGATGGTCAGATCCAGCAGGCCGTCGTGCGCGAACGCCGCGAACCGGCTGATGCCGGGCGTGTGCTGCAAGGCGTGCGCGACGAGTTCGCCGACGGCCATGGCCGCGTCCGTGTGGGCTTCGCTCGAATACGGACCGGCCGGCTCGCGCATGAGTGCGCCGACCGCGTGCCGGGCCTCGCGAGGGCTGTCGGGAACGCCGTGCACTTCGTCGATGCCGTGCCGCAAGCCCATGCGAACCTCCGCGCTCATCCGATCCTCGTACTTTCCTGCTGCCCTTGAAGTGCTCCCCGAGCCCGGTCACGGATCCCGTCCACTCGAACGAGTGATACGCGCGTCGGCGCGCCAGGAAGACAGCGATGACAGCAACCCCCCACCCCCACCAGCACCAGCACTCCCCGTCCGACGAGCGGCACGCCGCCGTGGTCACGCGGACCGATGACGGTGACACGGTCACGATCGTGGTCGGCGGCAGGCTCGAATGGGACGACGCCGCCCTCACCGTTCAGCTGAGCGACGTCGATCGCGTCACGATCGTCGACCTCAGAGAGCTCACGTGGGCCGACTCGGCCCTCCTCAACGCCCTGCTGCACGCCCAGCGTCAACTGCGCCGCACGGACGGCCACTTGATTCTGCGCGGACCGCTCCAGCCGGTGGTGCGGCGGCTGTTCGACCTGACCGGCACCGCGTCCTACTTCACCTTCGCCGAGGCCGGCGAGGACGACTGACGGCCGTCGGGCCATTGACGTACTCCAGGCGCGCATATATGAATTCGCACATAGGTGAAGTCGCACATAGGTCCGGGTGACCTTCGCGCCGCACCTTCCTTCCACCGCCCGACGCTCTGGAGTGCGCGCGTGAAGTTCGAGTACGTCCTGCTGGGTCTGCTGACCCGTCGCCCCTACAGCGGCTACGACCTGCGCAAGTGGCTGGAGACCGAGGGACAGTTCCTGTGGGCGCGGGCCCACCACAGCCAGATCTACCGCAAGCTCGGGCAGATGGAGGCCGACGGCTGGGTGCGGCACGAGGTCGACCTGCGGGAGGGGCGCCCCGACGCCAAGGTCTACCGGCTCACACCGCTCGGCCACGACGTCCTCCTGGACTGGGTGCGCTCGCCCTACGAGCCGCCGAGCCGCTTCCAGGAGATCGACTTCATCGCCCGGCTCAGCGTCACGGGGCCGCTCGACAGGCAGGCGGCGATCCGGCTCGTCGACACCGAACTCGCCCACCGCCGCCAGCAGATCGCCGCGAACCGCGGTCGCGACCGGACCCTGCACTACGAGGACCCGGTCCCCGGACTCGACCAGGAGCTCGACCTGGAGATCCACAACGCGCTGCACCGGCTCGGCGCGGACGCCGTGGACCGCTGGGTCGCCTGGCTGGAGCGGACCCGGAGCGGCCTGACCGAAGGGAAGCCCCTGCGATGAGAGCCATCATGGTGATGTTCGACAGCCTCAACCGGCACATGCTGCCGCCGTACGGGGCCGACTGGACGCACGCGCCGAACTTCGCCCGCCTCGCGGAGCGCGCCGTCACCTTCGACAACGCGTACGCGGGCTCGATGCCGTGCATGCCGGCCCGCCGCGAGATCCACACCGGGCGCCACAACTTCCTGCACCGCAGCTGGGGCCCGCTGGAACCGTTCGACGACTCCATGCCGGAACTGCTCAAGCAGAACGGTGTCTACACCCACCTCGTCAGCGACCACCCGCACTACTGGGAGGACGGCGGCGCCACCTACCACGGCCGGTACCACACCTGGGAGTTCTTCCGCGGCCAGGAGGGCGACCCGTGGAAGGGGCAGGTCGCCGACCCCGTCATACCCGAGGACCTGAAGAAGGTCCGCTTCGGCGCCTACCGCCAGGACTGGGTGAACCGCCCCCACATGGCGACGGAGGAGACGCACCCGCAGACCCTCACCTTCGACGCCGGCCTGGAGTTCGTCCGCACGAACGCGGCCGCCGACCGCTGGTTCGTCCAGATCGAGACCTTCGACCCGCACGAACCGTTCTTCAGCCACCAGCCGTACAAGGACCTCTACCCGCACGACTACGACGGCCCGCACTTCGACTGGCCCGACTACAAGCGGGTCGTGGAGACCCCCGAGCAGGTCGAGCACGGCCGGTTCGAGTACGCGGCTCTGCTGTCGATGTGCGACCACTCGCTGGGCCGCGTCCTCGACACCATGGACGAACTCGCGCTGTGGGACGACACGTTGCTGATCGTCTGCACCGACCACGGCCTGCTGCTCGGCGAGAAGGGCTGGTGGGGCAAGAGCGTCCAGCCCTGGTTCAACGAACTCGTCCATCTGCCGCTCTTCGCCTGGGACCCGCGCGCGGCCACCGCGGGAGCCCGGCGCGCGTCGCTCGTGCAGACCGTCGACCTCGCCCCGACGTTCCTGGAGTTCTTCGGCGTCGACCGCCCGCGCGACATGCGGGGCGAGCCGCTGCCGATCGCCGAGGACGTCCCCGTACGGGAAGCCGGCCTCTTCGGCATGCACGGCGGGCACGTCAACGTCACCGACGGCCGGTACGTCTACATGCGGGCACCCGCCTCGCCCGGCAACGCGCCCCTGTTCGAGCACACCCTGATGCCGACGCACATGCGGGGCCGCTTCTCACCCGCCGAACTCGTCGACATGGAACTGGCCGAGCCGTTCGACTTCACCAAGAACGTCCGCACCGTGCGCGTGCCCGGCCGCACCCTGGTCAACCCGTACCACCACGGCACGCTCCTCTTCGACCTGGAGACCGACCCCGAGCAGCGCGAGCCGCTGGTCGACGACGCCGCCGAACTGCGCATGGCCGGCCTGATGGTGGAGCTGATGCGGGCCGAGGACGCGCCGCCCAGCCAGTACGAACGCCTGGGGCTGCCCGCCGAGGGGCCGGTGACACACGAGCACCTGCTGGTCCGCGCCCAGCGCGACCGGGCCCAGCGGTCCGCCCTGCCGCTGCCCCGCGCCGAGGACTACCCGGCCGGACGCCTCTCGCTCCGTACGCCCCTCAACGCGCTGCTCTCCGACCCGGTGGCCGTCGAGGTGCTGCGCCGGCACCTGCCCGGGGTCGCCGACTCCGAGCTGCTCCAGATGCTCGGCGCCACACCGCTCATCGATGTCGCCGCGATGGCGGGGGCGATGTTCCCCGCGCAGGGCCTGCGCCACGTCGCCGAGGAACTCGCCCGGAGAAACGAGAGCGCGCGATGACCCAGCTCGGCCGGAGCGCCGTCGTACCCACCGCCGAGGTCCAGGTCACGGGCCGCTGGCGGCAACTGTCCCTGCTCGGCGGCACGATGCTCGTCGACAGCACCGAGGCGAGCCTGGTCAGCAGCCTGTTCCCGCTCATCCGGCAGTCCCTCGGGGTCTCGCTCGGCGCACTGGGCGTACTGACCGCCGCGAGCAAGGTCGTGGGTGCCTTCACCGGCCCGTTCTGGGTGTGGGCCGCCCAGCGCTGGTCGCGCAAGAGCGTCCTCGTCGTGGCCACCGGACTGTGGGGAGTCTGGGGCGTGGCCGCGGGCTTCTCGCAGAACTTCGCCCAACTCCTCGTCCTCTACACCGTCCTGGCGGCGGGCTACGCCGCCGCGCACCCCATCATCAGCGAACTGATCGGCGACCTCTTCGGCGGCTCGTCCCGCGGCCGCGCGGTCGGTGTCGTCTACGGTGCGGTCTCGCTGGTCAGCGCGGGAATCGGCCCGCTCAAGGGCCAACTGGCGGGCGTCGACGACGGCTGGCGCTGGGGCCTGTGGGGCATCGGCACCTTCAACATCCTGCTGGGCGCCGCGCTCTGGATCTGGTTCCGCGACCCGGGGCGGGGCGCGGCCGAGGAGCAGCTCGCCGACCTCGACCGGGCCACGCGGGACGCGCACGCGAAGCTCACCCGGACCAAGGCGCTGTCGCTGCTCAGGATCCGCAGCCTGGTCATCCTCCTGGTCTCACGACTCCTCTCCGGCCACCTTCTGGTCGGTACGTTCGGAGTGGTGTTCCTGGTCGACGAGTACGGCTTCAGCACCCAGAGGGCGTCGTTCGTGCTGCTGCCGTTCGGCATCGGCTACTTCCTCGGCACGCTGCTGGGCGGCGTCGCGGCCGACCGGGCGACGCGGCGCAGCCCGCGCCACGGACCGGTCGCGGTCCTCCAGGCGGCCCAGTTCGTCTTCGCCCTCGTCGCCTTCTTCGGCACGCAGTTCGACTACGGCAGCATCGCCGTGTTCAGCGTCTTCTTCGCCCTCATGGGCGCCACCCAGGGAGTCAACCCGAGCATCAACCGCCCGATGGTCATGGCCATCACCCCGCCCGAGCTGCGGGGCGCCGCCTTCGCGCTCTACGTCTCCGTCTTCGAGGCGCTGGCCTGGGCCGCCTACAGCCTCGGCGCCGGATTCCTCGGCGACGCCATCGGCCTGCGCACGGTCTTCCTGTGGACCCTCGTGATCCTCATGCTGGTCAACGGCGCGTTCCTGACGCTCCTCTACCGCCCCTACGCCGACGACGTGGCCCGCGTCCAGAACGAACTGCGCGCCCGGCGCGCGCACATCGACGAGCGGCAGTGAGCACGCGTTCGGCGCCGTGCCCGAACGGGCATTGGCACGGCGCCGAATCGCGATATCGGGCATGGCGCCGCGCATTGCCGCCCGCCTTGGCGACCGGAATTCCGAGCCCGTCCGCCGGGGCCCTCCAAAGCGAACTGCTGATGAATTCCGGGCTTTCCCGGACCGCTCCGACCTCGCAGGAAGCCTGATCGCAGGCTTGAAAGGGGCCTTCGCGAGGCCGACTTGTAAAATCTGCGCATCATCTGAGGTTTTCCACGGTGAGCTATTCCTAGTATGGCCAGGTGCTCACGACAGACCCTCTTCTCGTAGGGCCAGGTCTGCGTGAAACGCGAATCCCCCACCCATGAGCCGTTCAGGAGCAAGCATGCGCACCGCTCGGACCTCCTCACCTCTGCGCCAGGGCGCCGTCGCGCCGCGAAGAACTACGGCACTGCGTCCCACCGGGACCGCCCCGTCCGCCGACGGCGTACCGCCCGCCGAGCCGCACCGCGCCCGGCTGCTGCGATACGTCCTGCGCCTCACCTCGGGCGACGCCCACCGGGCCGAGGACATCGTGCAGGAGACCATGCTGCGGGCCTGGCTGTCCTGGGACCGCTGCGCCCAGCAGGACGACGAGCACCGCCAGGCCTGGCTGTTCACCGTCGCGCGCAACCTCGCCGTCGACGCCCACCGCCGCGAGCGCTGCATACCGGTGGGCGCCGTGCCCGAACCGCTGCTGACCCGCCCGGCCGGCACGGACATCGCTGACAACGTAGTCAACCGCCAAGTCATCGCGCAGGCCATGGCACGGCTCTCGCTCGAACACCGCGAGGTGCTGGCCCGGGTGCACCTGGTCGACGAGTCCGGCGAGGACACCGCGCGGGCGCTCGGCGTGCCGAAGGGCACCGTCAAGTCCCGTACCCACTACGCGCTGCGGGCCCTGCGGCGGGAGGTCATGGCCGCGTGAGGAACGTCGACCCCTTCGCGTTCTTCCGTGCGCACCAGGACACGATCTACCGCTGGCTCGGCGTGGCCGGGGTGCTGCTGCTGATCTTCCTGGTGCTGCGGATCGTCGCCAGGCGCCTGGGCGGCTGGCGACGCGCGTGGCACCGAGCCCGGCGCGAGGTCGCCGTGACCGCCTACGCGTTCGTGGCGCCGGTGCGGATCTGGCTCGTCCATCAACGGGACCGCAAGCTGCTGCGCCGCCTGCTGGGCGACCCGGTGACGTGGCGGGACGCCGAACGCGCCCTGACCGCGGCCCGCCTCGCCGCCGCGCCCGCTCGGCCCTACGCCGTCCTGGTCGGCACCGAAACGGTCAGGGTGCTGCTCGCCGGACGGGAGATGCCGGAGCCCACGGGCTGCTGGCAGGAGGCCGCGGACACGACCGGCGAATGGCGGGCGCGCCGCGACGAACTTCCCCTGGTGACACCGGAGGCCGACGCCGTACCCCCGCTGCTGATCGCGCTGGGCGCCACCGACACGCACGCGGCGTTCCTGGACGCGGCGACCGGCCCGGCCTCGCTCTGCGTCGAGGGCCATCCGCAGGCCGCGCCGCCGCTGTTGCAGGCCATTGCGGCGCAGCTCGACGCACGGCTGCCCGCCTCGCTCGTCGTCGTCGCCGAGGGCGTCCACCGCGACTTCGACGGCCCACCGGTGCGCGAGGCCTACCGCACGGCGGAGGAGGCGCTGCCGCGGCTCAACATCCCGCCGTTCCTCGTCGCCACCGAACTGCCCGACCCGCTGCCCGCCGGCCTCGCCTCACCCCGCCCGCCCTGCCGCGTCGTCCTGCTGGGCGCCGGCCGCGGCCACACCCGCACCCTGCTGACCGACCGCCACGGCCAGGTCCTGCTGACCGGCACCCCGCTGCTGGTGCGGGCCAAGGCACTGGGCCGGGCGCTGCCGAAGGTGCTGTGGCGGCTGCCCGCGGTCCTTCCCCCCGCACCGATGGGCTCGCGCTCGCCCGAGCGGCAGAGCACCGACCTGTTCGAGGAGGAGCCGGCGGCGGCCTGGACGGCGGAGCCCGGCACGTCCGCGCCCGCGCCGTGGGAGGTGTCCGCCGGCGTCCCCGCACCCCAGGAGGCGGGCGCCGCACAGCACGCCCCGCTCCCGGCCTCCGCCCCGGTGAGATCGGCCCCTCCGCCGCCGCGGCACAGCCCGGGCCGCTAGGGCCTGTCTCCCAGCTCCCTCCCCACCCGAACCGCGACCCCGTTGGACCGATGTGAAACTCATAGTCACCACCGCCGACCCGAGCGGCGGACGCGCGGACCACATGCTCGACGTGCCCGACGGCGCCACCGTCGGCGACCTCGGTGAGGCGCTCGGCGCCGACACCCTCTACCTCGGCGAGCGGCGCCTGACCCGCGAGGCCCCCCTCGCGGGCAGCGGCGTGCGCGACGGCTCCGTCCTCGGCGCGGGCGCCCCCGTGGCCGAGCCCAGCGCCACCCGGTCCTGGGAGCCGCCGGACGCCGAACCCGTCATCGCCGAGATCCGGCACGTCGGCGGCCCCGGCGCCGGCCGGGTCTGGCGGCTCGGCCCCGGCAGCCACGAGGCCGGCACCGACCGCGGCTGCGCGCTGCGGCTCTTCGGCGGCGACGCCCCGGAGAACGGCGTGTGGATCACCGTCGCCACCGACGGCACCGCCACCTTCCGGCTCCCGAAGGACGCCGACCCCGACACCTGCGGCTTGCGCAGCCTCACGCCCCCGCCGCCCGTCGACCCCGAGACGGGCACACCGCTGACCGCGGAGGAACCCGCCGGGCGGCAGGACGGCGGCCCCGGCGGTCACACCGACGAGCCGGAGCCCGCGGGACCCGACGGACTCCCCAAGGAGCCGGACCTCCCCCCGGTCTCCCAGCTCCCGCCGCCCAGCGACGACTCGACCCGGTGGCCCGCCTACGCCGACCTCTCCCTCGGCGACCACCTGCTGCGCCTGGGCACGCCGTTCGAGCCGGACGCCGCCGTCAACCCGGCGCCGGACGGGGTGGGCGTCGAGTACAACCGCCCGCCGCGCATCGCGCCCCACCTGGACCAGGAGTCCCTGACGATGCCGGGCCCGCCCGGCAAGCAGGGGCCGCGGCCGTTCCCGCTCCTCATGATGATGATGCCCCTGGTGATGGGCCTGGTCATGATGAGCCTGTTCCGGTCCTTCTACTTCGTCATCTTCATCTTCTTCACGCCCGTCATGGCGGTCGGCAACTGGGTCATCGGCCGCCGCACCGGCCGCCGCCAGCAGGCCGACGCGCTCCGGGTGTTCCGCTTCCGCCGCGCCGCCCTCGAACGGGAGATGCGCCGCTCCACCGTCGACGAGCGCGAGGTGCGCGGGGAGACCTTCCCCGACCCCGCCGGCATCCTCCTGACGGCCGTCGGCCCCGGCCACCGGCTGTGGCAGCGCAGACGGCGCGACCCGGACTGGCTGACCCTGCGCCTCGGCACCGTCACCCGGCCCTCCCTCAAGCGCATCCACGACCAGGCCCGCGACACCAACCACCGCGAGGTGCACTGGCGCCTGGCCGACGTGCCGTTCGGCGTCGAACTCGCCGACTTCGGCGTGGTCGGCGTCAGCGGCGGCTCCGGCACCCCGCGCACCGTCGCCCGCTGGGCCGTCGCCCAGACCGCCGCCCTGCACAGCCCGCGCGACCTGCGCATCGTCGTCCTCACCACCGACGCGCACGCGAAGGACTGGGACTGGGTCCGCTGGCTGCCCCATCTGCGGCCCGCGCGCACCGAGGCCGCCGTCATCGCGCTCGGCAGCGACCCGGAGTCCACCGCCCACCGCGTCAGCGAACTGGTCGGCGACGTCCAGGCCCGGCTCGCCGCGGCGGCCTCACCGCTCGGTGACGCGCTGGCCCGCGAACCCGACGTCCTCGTCGTCATGGACGGCGCGCGACGGCTGCGCGACGTGCCCGGCGTCGTCCAGGTCCTCACCCAGGGACCGCAGGTCCGGATCTTCAGCCTCTGCCTCGACGAGCGGGAGCGGCTGCTGCCCGAGGAGTGCGACGTCGTCGTCACCACCTCCGGCAGCCGGCTCAGCGTCCGCGCCTCGGGCGTTCCCTCGGTCACCGACGTCCGCGCCGACCTGGTCGACACCGCGTGGTGCGAGGAAGTCGCCCGCGCGCTCTCCCCGATGCGCGACGTGACCCTCGACAGCGACTCCGGACTCCCCGACGGCGTACGGCTGCTGCCGCTGCTCGACCTGGAGCCGCCGGAGGCCACCCGGCTGCTGCGCGCCTGGGCCCGCCACCCCGCGTCGACCACGTTCACCCTCGGCAGCGGCTACGAGGGGGCGCTCCGCGTCGACCTGGTCCGCGACGGCCCGCACGTGCTGATCGGCGGCACGACCGGCTCGGGCAAGTCCGAACTGCTCCAGACGATGATCGGCTCGCTGGCCGCGGCCAACCGGCCCGACGAACTGGCCTTCGTCCTCGTCGACTACAAGGGCGGCAGCGCGTTCCGCGAGTGCGCCGAACTGCCGCACGCCCTCGGCATGATCACCGACCTGGACGGCCACCTCGTCCGGCGCGCGCTCTCCTCCCTCGACGCCGAACTCAAGCGCCGCGAAAGGCTGCTGGCCCAGGTCGGTGCGAAGGACCACCCGGAGTACCGGGCCAAGCGCGCCCGCGACCCGGAACTCGCGCCGCTGCCCCGGCTGCTGCTGGTCATCGACGAGTTCGCGACGCTGGTGCGCGAGCTGCCCGACTTCATCCCCGGCCTGGTGAGCCTCGCGCAGCGCGGCCGCTCGCTCGGCATCCACCTGGTGCTCGCCACCCAGCGGCCCAGCGGCTCGGTCTCCAACGAGATCAGGGCCAACACCAACCTCCGTATCGCGCTGCGGGTCACCGACCGCTCCGAGAGCCAGGACATCATCAACGCCCCCGACGCCGCCGGGATCTCGGCCCACACCCCGGGCCGGGCTCTGCTGCGCAGGGGAGCGGGCGCGCCGACGCCGTTCCAGACCGCGTGGGTGGGCGCCGAGCGCCCCGGCGCGGAGGACGGGGACGCCGACGCGGAGCACACCCGCACCGTGCGCGGCACCGAGCTGAGCTGGGGCCGCCTCGGCCGTCCGCCGCGCGATGGCGAGGAGAGCGAGGGCGAGGAGCTGTTCGTCGCCGAGGAACGCCCCACCGATCTCCGGGCGCTGGTCGACGCCGCCATCGAGGCGACCGGCCGCCTGAAGGACTTCGAGCAGCAGCCAAGCCCGTGGCTCCCGTCGCTGGAGGACCACCTCTCCCTCGGCGAACTGCCGCCCGCGGACGAGCCCAGCGGTGACCTGCCGCTGGTCCCGTACGGGCTGCTGGACCTGCCCTCGTCGCAGGAACGCCGCCTGGGCACCATCGACTTCGCCACCTTCGGACACCTCTACGTCATCGGCTCGCCGCGCTCGGGCCGCACCCAGCTGCTGCGCACCGTCGCCGGTTCCGCGGCGAACGTGCTCTCCAGCGCCGACCTGCACCTCTACGGCATCGACGCGGCCGGCGGCGGCCTCTCGGCACTGGAGACCCTGCCGCACTGCGGCGCCGTGGTCTCCCGGCACGACGCCGAACGCCTGGAACGCCTCATCGGGCGGCTCGGCGCCCAACTCACCGCCCGGCAGCGCCTCATCGCCCAGGAAGGGTGCGCCAACATCACCGAGGTGCGGCAGCGGGTTCCCGCCGACCGGCGGCCCGCGCACCTGCTGCTGATGATCGACGGCTGGGACGCGCTGAGCGGCATGCTCGACGACTACGACGGCGGCCGCCTCCACGACGAGGTGGTCCGGCTGCTCCGCGAGGGCGCCGCCGCCGGCATGCACGTGATCGCCACCTCCGAGCGGCTGCTGCTGGGCGGCCGCCTCGCGGCGCACAACGACCGCAGGCTGCTGCTCCGCCAGGCCGACCCGAGCGACTACAACCTGGCGGGCATGCCCCGCAATCAGGCGCCCACCCATGTGCCGCCGGGCCGCGGCTGGCACGCGCCCAGCGGCGTCGAGACCCAGGTCGCGCTGCTCGGCGCACCCGGCGAGGGCGAGTCGGCGGCCGACGTCGACCAGGCGTCGGCGCTGCGGGCGATCGGCAAGGCGGCGACCGAGCGGGACCGTGCGGTGCCCACCGCGCGGCGCCCGTTCCGGGTGGCGGCGCTGCCCGGCGGCGTCACCTTCCAGTCGGCGATGGGCGGAGTGCCCGAGGCGCGCCGGAAGCCGCTGCGCGCCCTGCTCGGCGTGGGCGGCGACGAGGCGGAGCCGCTGCTCGTGGACTTCGCCGAGGGCGGCGGCTCGTTCGTGGTGGCGGGCCCGCCGCGCACCGGTCGGTCCACGACCCTGCTGGCGATGAGCGTGTCGCTGCTGCTCTCCGGCACGGCACTGATCATCCTCACGCCGCGCTCCTCACCGCTGCGCGGCCTCGCGGGCCACGACCTGGTCAACCTGCTGCCCGATCCCGACCCGTCGGCGGACGCGGTGACCGCCGCGCTGAAGGAGGTCCGGGACCGGCCGGCGGTGGTCGTCGTGGACGACGCGGACCTGATGCTCAACTGCGCGGCCGACAAGGTGCTGCGCGAGGTGGCCAGTTCGGGCCGCGACCGCGGGCTCGGGCTGCTGCTGTCCGGGCTGCCGGAGTCGATGTCGACGCTGGGCTGGGTCGGCGTGGCACGCCGGGCCCGTCAGGGTGTGCTGCTCGGCCCGAAGAGCATCGGCGAGGGCGACCTGATCGGCGTACGGCTCTCCGCCGAACAGGTCCGGATGGCGCTGCCGGTAGGCCGCGGCTGGACGGCCGGCGACGCCGGCGGGGCGGTCGCGGTCCAGGTGCCGCTCACGACGCTCGGCGACTGACGGACCGGCCCCGGCCGGGACGTGCGAAGGGGCCGGCACCCTCGACCAGGATGCCGGCCCCTTCGCGCGCGGTCACTTCCCGGCGTTCTGCACCGACGTCGTGATGTCGGAGTCCGCCTGCGCGAGGCCCTCGGCGATCTTGGAGAAGGTGTCGGCGAAGGACTGGATGCCCTGCGAGGACTCCTTCAGCTGGCGGCTGAAGTCGTCGTAGGAGTCCTGGAGCGCCTTGCTGGCCTTCTCGAGCACCAGACCGTCGTGGAGGAGACCCGAGACGGTCGTCTCCAGGTTGGCCAGCTCGTGCGAGATGTCGGCGAGCTTGTTGCTCATCGTGGAGGCGGTCGTCGCCACCTGGTCGTAATCGGCGTAGATGTCGGTGTTGGCCATCGTGTTCTTTCTCCGTCCTGATGTGGGTGGGTGGGGATGCCGGCCGTGACCTACTTGCCGCTGCTGGCGACCTTCTCCGCGATGTCGGCGTCCATCGACTCGAAGCTCGTCTTGATCTGACGGAACTGGTCGGCGAAGGACTTGATGGCGTTCATCGCGTCGGTGAGCTTGGTGTTGAAGTCGTTGTACTGGTCGGTGAGCTGGGGGCTGGACTTGCTCAGCACCAGGCCGTTGGTGAGGAGGGTCTCCACCTCCTGCTTGGCCTCGGACATGCGCGGCACCAGCGTGGAGTCGACACTGGTGTCGAGCACGCCGGAGACCCGCTCGATCTCGGGGTAGCTCAGGGCGATGTTGCCGGCCATGGGTGTTCCTCTCCTGTGGGTGAAGCGGGGTGCGGGGGTTGGTCAGTCGTCGTCCCCGTCGTCCTCCGACACCCAGTCGGCGTCGGGGCCGCTGCGGGTGGAGACGGTGGTTTCGCCGTCGTCGTCGGTCTCCGTCATCGTTCCGGAGCCGTCGTCGTCGATGACGACCTTGGTGGTGGTCGTGGAGCCGTCGGCGTAGTCCGTGGTGATCGTGTAGTCGCGGGCGTCGAACTGGTCGCCCTCGGGACCGACCATCTTCGGCGCGCTGTCGTACACGGTGGTCGAGGTGTAGGACTGGCCGTCCGTGCTCGTGATCTTCTGGGTCTCCTTCATGACGTTGTTGTCGTCGTCGAGTTCGACCGTCACGTCGACCTTGCCCTTGCTGTCCTCGTACGAGTACGAGGTGGGCGGGGTCTCCGAGGGCTTGGGCGGCTCGTCACCGGGGTTGATGGGCGCCGTGCCGGCCGCGTCGTCGGCCTTCCACGCGGTGCAGAAGGCGGGGGCGTCCGGGCTGGTGCACACCATGCGGATCGAGTCGTCGGGGTGTTCCGCGAAGTAGTCGGTGGCGCCGATCTTCTCCAGGTAGGAATCCCACTCGGACTTGTCCTGGACCCACTCGTCGTGGGCCGCCTTCTCGTTGCGCCAGTCGCTGAGCCCGATGCTCTGGCCCATCAGCCCCGCCGATCCGGCGAGTTGAGCGTCGGCGTCGAAGAAGGTGTTCGCCACCGAGGCGAACATGTCGGCCAGCTGGTTCAGACCGTCCTTGGCGTCCTTGGTACGGCTTGAGGAGCGCCGGTAGAAGAGGTTGAACGAGGTGGAGAGCCCGGCGTGGCCGAGCGTGCCGCGCCGGTCCGACGCGGCCGCCTCGCCCAGCTCCTTGAACGCGCCCGTGGCGCCGCCGGAGTCGGCCTGCTCCGCCAGGGAGTGCATCTTCTGCTGGACCTGCTGCAGAAGCGAGTAGTCGATCGAGAAGTCCGCCACCTTGTCGCCTTCCCCTCGCGGAGCCTCACCGGTTTCTTTCGCCCCGTCCACGCACCAGGAGGCCCATCGGTTCACCGACCGGCCCGACGGATTCCGCGCGGTTCGTGAAAATTCCCGGGACCCGGGTGAACCGCCGGGCCCCCTGGTGCGTGGTGAGGACAGCCAACCGAAGCGACCGTGCCGGTGAAGACCCAGGAGGAAGCGGCCGATGCCCCGCCCCGGAGACTGGAACGCCCTCCGCATGGACTCCGATCCCACGCCGGGCGACCCGGTGGGCATCGACGAGGTGATCGCCTCCCAGGGCGACCTGGTGACGCTCGCCGACGTCATCGACAAGGGGCTCACCGAGGTACGCGACACCAGCGGCGGCGCGTTCGTCGGCAAGACCGGCGACGCGCTGCGGAAGATCATCGACGACGACCTGCGCAAGTACGTGACCTCATTCCGGCAGGCGCAGGAGGACGCACGCAGCGCCCTGCGCACCTACGCGGGCGTCATGCGCGAGCAGCAGCGCAGGGCCGACGACGCGCTGAGCCAGGCGTCGGCGCTCGCCGAGGACGACGACGCGGGCCGCGACGCGCACAAGGCCACCGCGGACGACGCCAAGGACATCCTGGAGAAGGCCGCGCAGACGGCCGCGAGCGCGCTGGAGACGGCGGCGGAGTCCATCGCCTCGCCCATCGACGAGTGCGAGGAGATCTGGAAGGCGCTCGGCTGGCTGGCGCTGATCCTGGTGATCCCGGCGATCCTCGTCGGCGGCCCGGTCGCGCTGTTCGCCATCGCCCTCAACGTGGCGCTGCTGATCAAGACGGCGGTCGACTTCGCCAACGGCAACGCCAGCGTCACCGACCTCATCATGTCGATCCTCGGCGTCATCGCGCCGACCACCAAGGGCCTGAAGGTCGGCCAGCTCTGGAGCGGCCTCAAGGGCCTCGGCACCAAGGGCTTCGCCGGCGGCAAGAACCTGCTGACGGGCGGGCCGAACGCGCTCGGCCTCTTCGGCCGCCTCACGCTCGGCATCGACGACTCCTTCAAGGCCACCAGCGTCTGGCTGAACGGCCTCAAGGGCATGAAGGGCTTCGGCGGCCTGCACTTCTCGCCCGGCCTGAACGGTCTCAACGGGCTCAAGGGACTGAACGGGCTCCGCTTCGACCCGGCCACGCTCGGCAAGAGCTTCGGGTTCTTCCCCGCCGCCGTGGACCTGATGGTCATCAACATGGCGGGCGCCAAGTCCTTCTTCGGGCTGCGCGCCCTGGCCACCGGCATCAACGGCATCAAGGGCTTCGGCAGCGGCATGGCCAACGGCCTGAGCGGGCTGAAGGGCCTGCGGCTCTTCCTGCCGGTGGCGGCGGACGAGATGGGCGGCGGCCTGGCCCTGGCGATGAAGATCGGCTTCATCGACCGCGGCATCTTCGGCATGTACCGCTACGGGGCCTTCGTCAACGGCGAGTTCATCGGCGCGGCCAGCAAGGTCTCCGGCGGGGTCGCCTCCGGGTTCACGCTCTTCACGCCCGGCACGGCGCTCACCAGCCTGCCGCACATCGGCCTGGGCGGCATGGCGACCCCGCCCACCCGAGCCGCGGCCGACATGGGCGTGAACATCGGCAACGTCGGCCTGCACGGCGTGGACCTGCCGTCGATGAACCTGGTGCCGAGCGGGGGCCTGCCGGGCTTCGGCGGCGGCGTCGGCAACGCGATGCCCGTGGCGGTCAACTTCGGTTCGCTGCCGCAGTTCGGCGTCTCCTTCGACCTGGCCCCGCCCTCCGTCGGTACGAAGATCGTGGACATCCCCTCGGTGGGCGCGCTCGGCGTCTCCGGCGGCGGGCTGAACATGCCGCTGCCGACCCTCGGCCCGGTGCAGAGCATCAGCGCCGCGCCGGACGTCGCCGGCCTCACTCCCGGGGCGGCGCCGGCCGTCGGCGCGGTGAGCGTCCCGTCGGTGTCGATGCCGGGCCTGGGCTCGACGGCCACCCCGGGCATCGGCGCGGTGAGCGCCCCGGCGGTCTCGACGCCGCAGGTCGGGGCCGTCGCGGGGCTCGGCTCGGTGCCGCACGTCGGGGCCGTGGCCGGGGGCGTGCAGCTGCCCTCGCTCGGCGCGATCACCCCGGCGCACTCGGTGGCGTTCGGGGGGAACATGGTCCCCGGCGGCCTGTCGGCGAACGTGCCGAACGTGGCACCGGCGATCTCCTCGCTGAACGCCCCCGCGCTGCACATGAGTTCCACGAACCTCACCCACGTGGACCTGCCCTCGCTGGGGTCGCAGATCACGGACCTGCCGAGCGCGACGGGCCTGATCGGCAGAGAGGGCCTGACCGTGCCGGTCGGCGGCCTCAACGCCGCCACGACCCCGATCTCCATGCCCGCGCTCTCCCATCTCGCCCCGGGTGCGGCCCACTTGGAGGTGCCGCCGGTCACCGCCGTCAGCACGGGCGGCCTCGGCGGCGCACCGTCGGTGAACCTCGCGCCGCCGACGGCACCGGCGGTGAACATCGCGAACCTGACGCCGCCGAGCGTGACGGGCGCGGTCGTGAGCCCGCCCGCCGTGAACACGTCGACGGTGTCGGTGCCCTCGGTGGGTGGTGTGAGCGCCTCGGGTGTGGGGCACATCGCGGCGCCGGGTGTGTCGGGTGCGGCGGTCACTCCGCCTGCGGTCAACGGCTCGTCGGTGTCGGTGCCTTCGGTGGGTGGTGTGAACGCTTCGGGTGTGGGGCACATCGCCGCGCCGAGTGTCACCGGCGCGGCCGTCACCCCGCCCGCCGTCAACACCTCGGCGGTGTCCGTCCCTTCGGTCGGCGGGGTGGGCGCGTCCGGTGTCGGGCACGTCGCCTCCCCGAGCGTCACCGGCGCTGCCGTCACCCCGCCCGCCGTGAACCCCTCGACGGCGGGCGGCGTCGCAGGCGCGGCCTCCGGTGCCGGGCACCTCGACACACCGTCGTTCAACGGCGCCGCGCCCGGCGCCGAGTTCAAGGTCCCCGCCGGAGACCTGCACACCCCGGGCGGCCAGACCGCCGACCTCCACACCACCTCCCCGGTGCCGAACGGCTCGGCCGCGCACACCGTCGACGTGCCCACGGTGGACGCGCACGGCGCCGCCGGAACCCCGGCGATCGTGTCACCGCACGTCGCCCCGACGCCCCTGCCCGCCACCGCCGCACAGGCGACGCCCCCGGTGACCGCCCCCGCCGCGACCGGCGTCCCGTCGGGCACGCACGTCGAGGTGCCCCCGGCCGTCCAGCCGACCGGCGGCAACGCGCTCGGGAAGGTCGCACCGCCCGCCCTGGACGGCAGCAGCGTCTCCCTCGCCGGCCTCAACGCCCTCTTCCGCGGCGACGACGTGGCGCTGACCCCGCCCGCCACCCCGCACACGGACGCCCTCGGCACCGGGAACGCGACGGGCGACCTCACCCGGCACGCCCCGGGCCCGCTCGACGCCCTGGCCGGGTTCGGCGCGGGCAAGTCCGTCTTCCACCAGGACATCCGGGTGGGCATGGTCCAGGTCTCGTACGACCTCCAGCACACCTTCACCAATATCCCGCACCTGCCCGGCGTGCGCGTCGACGTCACGCCCGCCGCGGCCTCCGGCGACGGCCGCCTCGTCGACGTCACGGTCCGCGGCAACGGCTCCACCGACGTGCGCACGTCCTCCTTCACTCAGGGGGACCAGCGGATCCTGCGCCTCGAGTACGACCTCCCGCACGGCGACGGCATCCGGCGCCTCGACTTCGCCCTCGACGCGGCGCAGGGCCACCGGCTGATCACCGAGGAGGTCATCGACGTCCACGTGACCGGCGGCTCGGGAACCGAGGCCCTGGAGATGGTGCCCGGCGGATCCGGCGGCCTCACGGGGCTCGGCTCCTCGGCCGGGCACGCCGTCGTCCCCGCGCTGCCCGTGCCCGCCCCGCTCACCGTGCACGTCCCGGGCCTGACGGGCGTCGACCTCCAGGTGACCGCCGCGGCCGACGGGGCGCGGCCGACGGTCACCGTCACCGGCGCCCCCGCCGGGCACCCCGTCACGGCCTGGACGGAGCAGGGCACGGACGGCCTGACCCGGCTGCACGCCGAGTGGACGCGCGGAGTGCGCTCGTACCGTTCCGACTTCACCTTCGACGGCACGGACTACCGCTTCACCGGCGGCGAGCAGACGTTCGCCCTGCGCGGCGGCCACTTCGGCGATTCGACGGTGGTGCTGCGGCTCGACGCGCACAACGCGCCGCTGTCCGTCCGCCACCTCGGCTCCGACGGCCTGCCGCTCGGCGGCGGCCCGGTCCGCCTGGTCGACAACGGCCTCCACGTGCCGACCCCGAACGGCTTCCAGACGCACAGCCCCACCACCGGCCTCCCGACCCACGACGGCCTGCGCCTGCAAGGCGCCGGAGCCGAGGCGGCGCACCTGCACGTCGTCGGCCCGCACGGAGGCGGCGCGCCGCTGACCCTCACCGACGACATGGGGGCGGCCACCGGCGGCACGGTCACCGCACCGGCCGACGGCGGCGGCGTCTACCACGTCAACCGGACCGGGACCGGCGGCCTGGTGGACGTCCACGGCGCCGACGGCGCCTTCTCCCACCAGGCGCTCCCCGTGACCGGCGGCGGCCTCGACGGCGCGTTCGTGCGTCCGGCCGACGGACCGCACGGGACGCCCACGCTCGTCCACTCCGACGGCAGGCCGTTCGACGGCGCCTCGGTGACCGCGCTCGACGGCGGCGGCTTCCGCGTCGAGCACGGCGGGCAGCACCTCGTCCTCGACGCGGGCGGCGTCCACACCCATGACGCGGTGCGGCTCACCGGCCCCGGCGGACAGCAGCTCTTCGCCCACGTACCGGTCGGCGGGCACAACCCGGTGGCGCACCCGTTCACCGCCACCGGCACCCCCGTTCCCGCCACGAACCTCGTCCGGCACGGCGACACCCTGCACCTCTCGCAGGCGGACGCCACGGTCACGGTCCACGACGTCCGCGGCGGCGACCCGCTCTTCACCGCCCTCCCGGTACACGGCGGCGGGCTCGGCGGCTCCCTCGTCCGCTTCGGCGACGACGGCCTGCCCACGGGCCTGGTGCGGCCCGACGCCACCCCGGTGCACGGCGCGGGCGTCACCGCGCTGACCGGCGGCGGCTTCCGCATCGAGGACGGCGCGGTCCACATCGCCGTCGACGTCCGGGGCGCCGTCACCCACGACGTGGTCACCCTCCGCGGCCCGCACGGCGCGGGCGCCGACACCTTCGCCTTCACCCGGGCCGACGGCACCCTCGAACCGCACCCCAGGACCGGCCTCGGCACGGATGTCGCCGGACACGGCGTCGTCCGCACGCCGACCGGCACCTTCCACGTCACCGACGCGCGCGGCGACATCCGGGTCCACGGCGCGAACGGCACCCACTCCTTCGACGCCACCGCCCTCCACGTCCCCGGTCTCAACAACCGGTTGGTCGGTACGGTGCCGGGTACGGCAGGACCGCAGCTGCTCGACGGAACGCTCGCACCCGTCGGCGGCGGCCACGTGGTGCCGCAGACCGGGAACGCGGCGGGCGGCTTCCGCGTGGAGGACGGCGCCCACCACGTGCTCGTCGACGCGGCGGGCGATCTGACGCACCAGGTGGTGCGGCTCGGCGGCCGCAACGACCGGCTCGCCATGGTGCCGGCCGGCGGCGGGCTCCCGCACGCCGTGCGCGGCGCCGACGGCGCCCCGGTGCCGAACACCACGCTGACGCCGATGCCGGGCAACGAACTGCGCGTCACGGACGCCACCACGGTGACCGTCCACGCCGCCGACGGCACCACCCGCCTCGAAGCCGTACGACTCGCCGACGGAACCGGCGCCCGCGGCACCGAGCACCTCCAGACCGTCGGCGTTCCCGCGCCCCGCGTCCTGGACGCCCACCTCCAGCCGCTCGCGGGCCACACCGTCGAGACGCTGACCACCGGGGAGTTCCGCGTCACCGCGACCGCCGGGGACGTACGGCTCTTCGGCGCGGGCGGCGACCTGCGCGCCACGATCCGCCCGGCGGACGGCCACGGCCTCGGACCGCATGTCACCGACGGCGTCCGCGGCACCACCTACGACCTCGCCCAGCTCTCCGACGTCCGCATCGGCACCCCGAACGCCTCCCGGTACCTGGTCACCACCGACGGCCTGCCGCGCGTCGTGGACGGCAACCTCCAGCAGGTGCCCGGCGTCCAGGTCGTCGCGCACGGCACCGAGTTCCGCGTCACCGACGGACCCGGCGCGCGCGGCGGCGAGTTCAGGACCTACGAGGCCGGAGGCCGGCTCTCCGGCGAGCGGATCGTGTCGATCCACAAGGGCGCGGCACAGCCGAACCGCCACTACGACCTCACCTACCCCGCCGACGGCTCCACCGGCACCTGGCAGCTGGTGAAGCAGAGCCCGGCCGGCGCGGTCCTGCCCCACAACGACCGCGCGTGGTTCGAGAGCGGCACCATCGGCGCCAAGGGCCTGGACAACGGCCGCGTCAGCCTCGTCAGCCACTCCGGCAACGACGTGTACGAGCGTCGGCCGCTCCAGGGCGGAACCACCCTGTACGCCTTCCACGGCACGGGCGGGGCAGGCGACTTCGCGCGGACCAGCCAGCGCGGCACCTGGGCCGAGGTCGACGCGGGCGGCACGGTCGTCCGGCACGGCACCCGGCACTGGGGCGAGAGCGGCCGCAGCTGGTTCGACGTGCGCAGCGTCAACGGACTCGACGTCCGCGTCCGGCACTTCCAGCTCAACCCGGACGGCGGCCACGTCCTCGGCACCCTGGACAACCACCCCGCCACCCAGTCGCTGGCCACCGGCACCTGGCACCGCTACGACGACACCTTCCAGCACCTCGCGCAGGGCACCCGCGACTGGGGCCCCGGCCGCGGCTTCACCGACCGCATGCCCGACCCGAACCACGCCGGACGGACGATCGTCGTGCACGAGAAGTTCGGCCGCTTCCAGGCCAGCCCGCACGACGTACGCCGCTACTTCCAGCTGGAGATGAACGCCGACGGCACACCCAAGACCAGCTGGGTCACGCACTCGCCGCAGGCCAAGGAGACCGGCGCGGGCAAGGACCTGGCGAACGGCTCCACGCTTGAGGTGCAGCGTCTCGCCGAGCAGCGCCCGCCGGTCAACTTCCGCCGCTTCATGACCTTCGACTACCGCACCAACCAGCTGGAGCACGCCGCGCCCTGGCTCGCCGGGGACAGCAGGCTCCAGGTCGCGCGGTGGACGCAGACCCCGGCCGGTGGCGGAGCGCCGGTCAGCGGCATCCGCTTCACCTCGATGGACAGCACCGTCACCGACATCGCCACGACGCCGGGCGGCGCCCACGTCGGCGAAGTCGTGCGCGAGACCCGCAAGCTCGGCAGCGGCAACGACCTGAAGACCGGCGACGTCGCGCTGCCCACCACCGCGGCCCACGCGGCCGGTGTCCCGCCGCAGCCGAACCACCTGCCGTGGTCGGAGGGCGACGGCAAGCTCCAGGGCACCCGCACCTACGTCAACGGCGAGTTCCAGGTGACGCCGGGCAACGGCGGCCGCACGACGCTGTGGCAGGACCAGTTCCACCCCACCCGCCAGGACGCCGACTGGTACACCCACGGCGGAGCGGGCGACGGCTGGCACGTGGCCCGCACCGGCCTGGACGACGGCTCCATGGTCGAGTTCCGTCCCCGTCCCGCGGTGCGGCCCGACGGCGCCGCGGGCAGCGGCGACCGGAACTTCCGCGTACAGGTGCACTCGGGCACCGGCGACTGGACCCGCTTCGACCACCAGGGCTTCGTCCTGTCGCGCTCCGACACCTGGCCGACGCCGAACGGCGCCGGAACCGTCGAGATCCGCGCCACGGGCCACGCCGACGGCACCCACTTCACCTGGACCGACGCCCACGGCACCACCGGCACCCGCTACACCGCGCAGAGCCGCGACGTCGACCGCTGGGGCTGGGACAAGGAGTCGTACCAGGACTTCGACAACGGCGGCCTGCTGCTGCGCGAGCACCGCGTGCTCTCCGACGGCGACGTCGTGGACGCCTGGCGCGTCTCGCGGGACGTGCACGGCGTCGAGGTCTGGAACTGGAACAAGATCGACCGGCACGGCAACATCAAGGACTTCGGCACCGGCCAGGGCGACCGCGTCCGCACCTGGTACGACGGCAACACGGCCCTCACCTCGTGGAAGCCGGGCGCGCGCTGGCAGGACAGCGTCACCAGCCTCGGACACGACATCCAGGTGATCCCGGTCAAGCAGACCACCGGCGCCGTCCGCTCCTTCTTCACCGACCAGCCCTTCCGCGTACGCGAGTACACCGCGAACCCCGGGGACGCCTTCAACGCGCACGTGTGGAAGGAGTTCGACACCGGTGTGGTGGTCCGCGAGAAGAAGCTGCTGACCAACAACACGTTCCTGGAGAGCGAGGAGTGGGGCAAGCACTGGCGGCAGTACGCCGCCGACGGCACCACCGTCATCAACGAGCGCTCCATGTCGGGATACGTCTGGAACACCGACGCCTTCGGCCGCACGACGCTGCTGGACCGTGTCACACCCGACTGGACCCACACACCGGTCGGCCGCGAGACGAACTTCACCGGACTCGCCAACGAGTACCGGGGCTTCAGCCGGATGCTGCGCGAGCCCAACCGGTGGAAGTTCGGCCCCTCGGTCGCCGGTGAGGCCACCTACGCTCCGTTCCTCAGCAAGGCGTTCCAGCAACTGGCCGTCGAGATGGGCCAGGAATGGATCGTCGACTTCGTCCTCAACCTCGCCGTCTACGGCATCGCGTCGGCCGTCACCGGGCAGCCGTTCACGCCGATGGACGTGGCGAAGGCGGCGTTCGGCGCGACCATCGCCGCGGGCAGCAAGGGCGTGTTCACCACTGGACACCTGATCGCAGGGCGCGGCGGCGCCTGGAAGAACGGCCTCTCCAACGTCGACGCGGGCAAGCCCTACGGCGTCCGCCCCAACGACGACAGCTGGGGCTCGGAGTGGGCCGGCAACGAGAAGGTCATGCGCTGGCGCTCCGGCATCTACGACTTCGCCAACAGCTCCATCAGCGGCGCGGTCGGCGCCTTCGCGAGCGGCGCCGCGACCGCCGCCGTCTTCGGCGTCAAGGACGCCGACGGCAACACGGTGTACCTCAGCGGCGCCGACGCCGCGGCATACGGCGGAGCCGGAGCGCTCGGCGGATTCATCGGCGGGTCGACCATCGGCGCGGCCCGCACCCTGATGCAGAACAACATCGCCGGCCGCTGGTACCACCGGCAGGGCGTCATGGACATCTTCGTGATGCCGGCGATCGGAAAGATGATCGACAAGTCCTTCTCCACGTTCTTCTTCGGCGCCCAGGTGCGCGACTGGCTCGGCATCACCGCGCCCGCGGCCCCGGCGGAGACGGGCGGGGACGGCGGAGGAACAGCATGAACCAGCAACCGGTGATCAGAGTCGGCCCGCGCGGCCGGGGCAGCCACCGCACCCTCGCCGACGCGCTCGCCGCCGCCCCGTCCGGCGCCGTGGTGGCGATCGCGCCCGGCGAGTACGAGGAGGAGCTGCACCTGCGCCGCCGGGTCACGCTCCTGCCCGAGTCCGGCACCGGCTCGGTGGTGCTGCGGCCGCCCACCGGCGGCGCGGTGACGGTCGCCGCGCCCGCCTGCGCGCTGCGCGGCCTGGTGGTGCGCGGCACCGACCCGACGCAGGTCCTGCTGCGGGTGGCGGAGGCGTCCGCGCTGACGCTGGAGGACTGCGAGGTGGCCCACGGCCGGGTGGAGGTGCTCGGCTCGACCAGGCCGGTCACGGCCCCCGTGCCGAGCGGCTTCCCGGAGATCCCCGACGACATGGGCCCGCTGCTCGACGACCCGACCTCCGGCGGAGTGCTGTGGCTGCGCCGTGTCCGGCTGCACGGGGCGCACCACGCGGCGCTGCACGTGCGCGGGGACGGCCGGGCACACGCCGAGGACACCGTGATCGAGTCCGTGCAGGGCATCGGCATGGTGCTCTCGGACGCGGCGACGCTCACCGCGGAGCGGCTCCGGATCCGCGACCACTCCGGCTCCTCCGTGCGCACGCGCGGCGCGGCGCGGCTGCTGGTCCGCGACGGCCTCCTGACGAGTGCGGGACGCAACGGGCTGCTGGCCCAGGACCGTTCGGCCGCCCTCCTCGAGGACTGCCGGGTGGTGGCACCGGCCCGCGCGGGCGTGCACGCGGAGCACGGCGCCGTGGTGGAACTGCGGGACTGCCGGATCGTCGACGCCGGCGAGGACGCCCTGGTCGCGGCCGGCGAGGCACGTCTGCGCGCGGACTCCTGCCGCCTCACGGGTGCGCGCGGGGCAGGCGTCACCGGCGGCGAACGGTCCGTGGTGGACCTGGCCGGGGCCACCGTCGCCGACTGCGCGGCGGGCGCCGTACGCCTCGGTGGCGAGTCCCGGGCCCGGCTGACCGGCAGCCGGCTGCGCGACGGCGGAGCCCATCTGCTGACGGTGGCCCAGGCGGCGCGCGCCGAGGTCGACACCTGCGCGCTCGTGGGCGCGCAGATGGACGGGATCCACACCTCGGGCGAGGGCGGCCTCGCGCTGCGCGACTCGACCGTGACGGGCGGCGAGGCGGGGCTGCGGCTCACCTCCACCGCGCCGTGCGAGGTACGGGGAACACGGCTGGCCGGACAGAGCGGTGACGGCGTGGTCGTGGCGGCCGGTGCCGTCGTGGAGCTGGCGCACGTCGACGTGGTGTCGGCGGGCGGCGCGGGCATCACGGTCGACGGCGGGGCGAAGCTGACCATGGACGGCGGCTCCGTGGCCGACGCGGCGGGCAGCGGCATCGTCGTCCGCGACGGCGCCGAGCCGGAGCTCCGCGGGGTACGGGTGACGGGCGCGGGCAAGAACGGCGTGCTGTTCGGCGCCGGTTCGGGCGGCACCCTCACCGACTGCGACCTGTCGGGCAGCGGATTCCCCGCCGTGCACGTCGGGGCGGGGGCCGCGCCGACGCTGCGCCGCTGCCGCGTCCTGGACTGCGCGCGGGACGTGGGGCTCGGCGACGGCGCTGCGCCGGTCTTCGAGGAGTGCGTCGCCGTGGACGTCACCACTGCGGTGCTCCCGACGAACCTCATGGGCGCGGGCGGCGCGGCACCGGTCCCGTCCGCCCCGGGCGTCCCGGCCGCACCTGCGGGCGGTGTGCCGGCGGCCCCGGGCGGCACCGAGCCGTCCCTGGAGGGCGAGCCGGAGCCCGAACCCGAGACGCTCGACGACCTGCTGGCCGAACTGGACGAGCTGGTGGGTCTCGACGGCGTGAAGCGCGACGTCAGCGGCATGGTGAAGCTGATGCAGACCGTGCGGATGCGGCAGGAGGCGGGGCTGCCCGCGCCACCGCTCAGCCGCCACCTGGTGTTCGCCGGCAACCCCGGCACCGGCAAGACGACGGTGGCGCGGCTCTACGGCCGGCTCCTGAAGGCGCTCGGTCTGCTCGGCCACGGCCACCTGGTGGAGGTGGACCGTTCCGCGCTGGTCGGCGAGTACGTGGGCCACACCGGCCCGAAGACGACGGAGGCGTTCCTGCGGGCGCGCGGGGGAGTGCTCTTCATCGACGAGGCGTACGCGCTCGTACCGGCCGCCGTGGGCAACGACTTCGGGCACGAGGCCATCGCGACGCTGGTGAAGCTGATGGAGGACCACCGCGACGAGGTCGTCGTCATCGCCGCCGGCTACCCCGCCGACATGAACCGCTTCATCTCGTCCAACCCGGGCCTCGCCTCCCGGTTCACCCGCACCCTGCTCTTCGCCGACTACACCTCCCAGGAAGTCGTCTCCATCGTGGAGCACCAGGCGCAGCGCCACCGCTACGAGCTGAGCGAGGGCGCCCGCACAGCGCTGTCGACGCACATCGAGTCCATCCCGCGCGACGCGGCGTTCGGCAACGGCCGCACCGCGCGCCAGCTGTTCCAGCAGATGACCGAGCGGCAGGCGCTGCGCATGGCCGAGCTGGTCGACCCCGGCGCCGCCCAGCTGATGGTCCTGGAGGAGGCCGACCTGCCCGTGTCCGGCGCCCTCCGCTGAACCCCCGCCACCCCCGCCCCCGATCCCAGCCACCGCCGGAGGTCCCGTGCCACCGCCCCGCTTCTCCGAGGCCTACACCCGCAAGCCGTCCCGCGTCCGCATCGGGCTGATGCCCGGCCGCCGCGTCTTCGTGACGGTGGGATCGGTCGCCGCCGTCACCGGCGCGGTCCTCGGCGGCACCGCCCTCGCCCACGGCCTCTCCTCGGAGTCGGACCCCCCGCGGGCGGAGCTGCCCGCCTCGCCGTCGGCCTCCGCTGCGGAGAGTCCCGGCTCGGCGCCGTCCCCCGACGGATCGCAGAGCGCGACGGCCGGATCGAAGAGCAAGAAAGAGCACGCGGAGAAGCCGACGCCCACCGTCACCGTGCACGAGGGTGCCCCCGCGACCGTGACCAAGCCGACCACGGGTTCGGGCGGTGCGGAGAAGAAGAGCTCCGACTCCTCGCCGGACACCGCCAAGAAGGCCGCGGAACCGCAGAAACTGACCGGCCCCCGCGGCCCGGTCAAGGGCCTCGCCGGCAAATGCGTCCAGCGCGCGTCCCAGGGCCTGCAACTGCGCTCCTGCGACGGCGGCGCCGACCAGGTCTGGTTCTTCGCCTCCGACGGCACCCTGCGCAACCAGGGCACGTGCCTGTCGACGGTGGCCAACTCGACCAAGGACGGCGCCCGCCTGACCATGGTCGGCTGCGACAAGTCCCAGGTCCGCCAGTGGCGCATCTCGCCCAACGCCGACGTCGTCAACGTCGCCGCCGACAAATGCCTGGACGTGGCCAACGCCGCCACCGCGGACGGCACCCCGCTCCAGATCGCCTGGTGCTCGGGCAACTCGGCACAGAAGTGGCAGACGCCCTGAAGCGGGGCGGCACCTGAGTGCCGCCCCGCCTCGTCCGTGACCGCCGTCAGGACTGCGGACGGCTGCCGTGGTTCGCGCCGTTCTTGCGGCGGGCCTTCTTCTTACGACGTCGCTTCGACGACATGAGTACCTCCCAGGGGGTTGGTGCGATCGTTCTCCCTGGGTGTCCCAGGCGAGCTCCGGATCGCCTGCCCGGCCGAACGGGATCGCATGGTGTGACCTGCGCCACCACCGCCGCGCCTCCCCGGGCGGCCGCTCAGAGCCAGTCGCGCCGCTCCCTGGGCTGCCTGAACCGATCTTTCAGGGGGTTTCGGCTTCATCTGCGGTTACGTAGTGCGCTCTCCCCGGATTCTCCCCACAGGCGGTCCCTTGGGGGATGCGGAGCCGCAGAGCGCGAGGCGTCAGGGCCGTTGGTCAGTGGCCAAGCGTCTACCGCACTTGCCACCATTGCGCTCACTTCCGTCGAGCGCTGCGCCTTGTTCGCCGAGCGAATGTTCTACGACGGCATCCGGCCCTGGCTGACCTCGACGACGGAGCAGCAGTCCCCGGCCTGCTGCTCCTGGACAACCCAAAGACCGAGGCCCCCACGCAGGGGTGGGGGCCTCGACCTCTTCGATGTCAGATCCCAGCGTGGGGACCGGCGTTCCCGACAGGACAGTCGGGCGACTCGCAGAGCACGCCGGCGGCGCCGATCAGACTTCGCACCGTTCACTGGACTTCGTCAGCTGCCCAGCGGGTGTGTGGGCGGAATTGTCTACTCCTGGGCCTGCCGAGGATCGATGGGAATCTCGCGTGCCGTACTCTCGGCGCGCTTCTCGGCACCCAGCTGCCGCGCCGTGGTTCCACAGCAGCGGTTGAACTGACTCTGCCAGTCCGTCATGAACGCGTCGTAGTCGGACTGGCCGATGAATTGCAGGTCCGACTCGTCGTTGTGCCAGATGCCGTTGCTCGTCCAGTTCGAGGAGCCGACGAACACGATTCTGGTGTCGGACGCACTCGCGTAACCGCCGCTGACCAGCATGTACTTGTCGTGCGTGTAATGCAGGGCGTTGCCGTTCGCGTCGGTGCCGCGAGTGGTGTCGTGTATCTCGATATTCGGCCGGTCCTTCAGGTAGTCCTGCACGCTGTCATCAACCATGCCGGCGGTGAAGAGTATGTGGATCTTTACGCCAGTTCCTGCCAGGCTGACCAGCTTTTTCGGCAGCTCCAGATAGTTCCGGTCGCCCGGTTCGCCGTGAGAGGTCCACTGGAACATGGCGATGTTGATCGTGGCCGGCGCTTTGACGTTGTTCAGGAAGTCGACCCAGGTGTCGCTTCTGTCGCGCGCCTTGGGCCACTGATAGGAGGCTGGGTACAGCTTTCGAGCCGCCACACCGCTGTCGGAGTTGTAGTAGTCGGGCACCAGCGGGCCCGGGCCGTTGAGTGCTCCCTTGGACATGGCTGTGAAGTAGCGGAGATAGGAGTTGTACAGGTCGACGTTCCCCTTGACGGTGGCGGCACTGTTCCACGCGGTGTTGGCCTGGGCGGAGGTGGGGTTGGCGCTGCTGACGGTCACCGTTCTGTTGGCGTCGCTGCCGCCACTGAGCATGTAGTACTTCGCGTGCAGGGCGGAGCCGGAGAAGTGGGTCAGGCAGCCGCCCGGGCACAGCGCGGCGAAGCTTTCGGCTTGTGGGTCGTTGCCCAGCTCGTTGACCATCGACTGCCAGGTCGCGTTGTCGCTGTGGGAGTCCATCAGGGCCTTGACGATGACGCCACGCTGGTGTGCGGCGATCAGGGCGCCTGCGAATTCCGGGCCCGGGTTCGTGCTTCCTATCGAGTACATGGCGACGCGTATGGTCTGGCCGCAACCGGCGCTGTTGATCGATTCGATGATGGGACCCATGACGTTCATCTGGGCATTGGCGTCCTCCGGATCGCTGAAGCTCGGGCCCGGTTTTGAGGTGAACGTCCGCGACTCGCAGCTGATTGGGGACTTGGCCTGCTTGACTGCCGCGTGCGCCGTAGTCGGCGACAGCGCGGTGACGGCAAGCGCGGTGATCAACGTGAGTGTTCGCTTCATGGATGGGCCTTCTGCTGGGCTGTTGACGGTGACAAGACAGGGGTGTTGCTGTGTTGATCGAGCGGTGAGGGGTACTCAGAGACAGCCAGGTAGAGGACCTGGCGGTACCGGCCTGTTCACCCTGGTTGGTGTGGCGGGCCGCCTGGTCACCATCCGGTTGAACACGCCCTCGGACACGTCAGCTTGGAATTGGCTGGGAGCCCTGCATGTTGGGCGTTTCCCAGCGGCTGGCGAATGGGAACTGACTCTCCAAGAAGTCGCGCAGGGTGCCCGCCACGCGCTCCAGCTCAGGGGCGGCGGTGTTGACGTCGTTGAGGCACAGAAAATCGAGTGGGTGCCCCGGCTGGAACTCGTCGAGAGCCGCAGCCAGGCCCGGCTTGCCTACATCGACGTAGCGCAGTTTGAACGTGCCGGGCACAGCGCGGCCGGTGAGGTAGGCGTGGTGGTGGTGCAACGAGGTTGCCATGGCGATGTCCGTCGTGGCGCGGAACCGGGACTGGCTTGTCCGCTGCACATCCTCTGTGAAGAGTTCTTCCAACTCGGTCAGTACGCTGCGAAGTTGAGGATGGGGGGCGTGCTTGAACTTGGAGACGGTGAAGCGGTCGTGGGTCTTCTGCATCAGTTCGCGGACGTTCTTTCCCGCCGAGTTCGGTGCGGGTTCATCGGGGTGAGGGGCGTCGACGCCGAGCTGGAAGGGAGAGAAGGGGAGCTTGGCGATGCCGTTGCCGTGGAAGAACTGTCCGGCGGTGGCCGGGCGGGTGAAGAAGACGTCGTCGTTGAGGTAGAGGTATCGGTCCGAGAGGCCCGGTATGTGGTGCAACTGGGTTTCGATGGCGTGGGAGTTGAAGACGGGAAGCGCGGTCGTATCGGCGAAGATGTCCTTGTGGTCGATGACCTGGATGCCGGGTGCGTTCGGGGCGAGCCAGACGGGCCTCTGGCCGTCGGTGACCAGGTAGATGTTCCGAATGAATGGGGCGTACATCTCCACCGAGCGCAGGGAGTACTTGAGCTCGTCCCGGCTGGTGTAGCGGGATGCGCCGGTCTCGCGCGCGTGGATGCGGGGGGCATCGGGACCGGTGCGGAAGGACTCACGTCGGGCTGTGAGGTCGGAGTCGGAGCCGTCGACCCAGGTGTAGACGAGGTCGATGGGGAAGTCGGCGGTGTCGATGCGGGGCTGGGTGAAGCTCTCGTATGTCGGGTAGTCGCGGCGCTCGATGGTGCGGACGGCCGTGGTGCGAGTGACCGAGGGCAGTACGTCGGTGACCGCGTTGGGGCGTGGTGCGACCAGAGCGTCGGCGAGCACCGCGGGCGGTGCCTGGGTGCGCAGGGCCTCGATGCGAGTGGCGCCGCGGTCGTCGTCCAGCAACTGCTGGCCGTCCTGCCAGAATTCGACGTCGCAGCCGTAGGTGAGGTCGGCGAGCACCTGCCCGTGTGGGCCGAGCAGGATTTCGCCGAAGCGGATGATGTCCTGCCGCTTGAGCGTGGTGGGCAGGGAGCCATCGGCGTACAGAACCGCATCGTCCGGTAGGGCCTGGCTGGTGGGCTTGAGCGCGTACAGCGGGCTGGTCCCGTAGGCGGCCCGCAGGGTGTCGAGGAGCTTCTTGCGGTCGGCGCGGCGCACGGCGACCACGTGGCGGGTGCGGGAGCGGCCGGGGACGAGAAAGTATGCGATTCCGGCCTGCTCCAGGGCATCGGCGATGAGGACGAGGTTGTGGGCGCTGGCGCCGGATGCGGTGAACCGGTCGACGGTACGCCCGTAATAGGTGCGGCCCTCGAAGAGGACCGTGCGCACCGAGGTGTCCGACTCCAGCAGGGCGTGTCGCCGATCCGCGATCTTCTGCTGGTGTCTTCGGGCCGCTTCGGCGGCCTGCGCGGCTTTGGCTTGTGCGGCCTGTTCCTCGCGGGCGCGGGCGCGCCCGGGCATCAGACGGTCGGCGAGATGATGGATGCGGGGGGACATACGGGTTTCCTGCCTGGGGTGGTGGCCGGTGCGGGCGCCACCCCGTCGAGCCGCCTGGCGTGACGGCACCTGCTGGGTTGGATTGGCCGCCGGTGTGGCGGTCTTGCACTCCGCGAGGTCAGAGGTGGGCCTCGATCCTCGCGAGCGTCTTTTCCGGCATGCCGGGGATGGCGTCGGCCCTCGGAATGGGCCAGGCGGCGTCGGAATTCAGCCGATAGCCGATGGACAAGACGGCGTATCCCCGGTCGGCGAAGTAGCGCGGCCAAGTGGCCCAGCCGGAGTCCTCGTACCAGTAGCCGCCGTGCAGGGCGGCAATTCCCGGCCGGCTTGAATTCGACGCATTCCCATAGGCGTCGAATTCAAGAACTAGCAGACCCGCGACAAGTACCGCATATGTAACCAGGCACACCCATAAGTGTTTCACGGGCTTTGCGTCCCCATTTCGGCCCCCGAGCAGGCGACGTGCAAAATGCTCCGGTTCGCCCCCTTGCGACCCTTTTCGGCACCCGCTGAAGCGCCGAAACCACGAACAGCCTGCGAGTTCGCGGTGAAGAAACTATGTGCTTCGGACTGATGGCCCGTCAAGCGCAAACTGGCGATTTGCCTGCCTTGTCCGTGATTTGATCAGAAGGAGGTGATCCTGTTCCTTGTAAGGGCCAGTAGCTTGACGGCTGCTTGGCTTTCGGTGTGGGGGATTCAGGAAGTTTCTGGATGCACGCATCTTTAGCGGACAACAACGGCATACCGAGATCCGGCGACGACGAGGTTGTGCAGGCGTGCAATGCCGAGCATGGCGTGATGTGCGCCAGTACCTTCGAGACGGCAGTCGCGGAGGATCTTCCAGCTTTCGTGTGGGCGAAGGTGCGCTTCTGCCCTGTGCGACGCCGGTGTTGTCCTGTTGCTCAGTGAACATCTCGGCCGTCTGTACGTGGATTCCCTACGTCGAAATGAACTTTATTAGGAGCTGATGAGAGAAGAAGTGACCTTTTATGGTCATGTTATTGACGAAAGGGCATGGGCGCGGGGACAGTGAGGACCCCCACTGCTGCAACTTTCAACGGATGGGCTGCGGCGGTGGACTTGGGGAGGACGCGCCGGGGGGCGGGTCCTGGTGAGTGGGGGTGCGCCGTGGCGCTGTTCAACAGGAAGAAGCCCGAGCCGGTCGTCGAGCCCCGGCCGGTGAGCGTGGGGGAGAAGGATCTGCAAGCGGCCGCCGCATTGCTGCCGCGTTTCCTGGCGGCGGTGGATGACCGGGGTGTCCGCCAGGGCGCGCTGGCCATCGCGCAGGCGGCGGGAGCGCCGACCATGCAGGAAGCGGTGCTGGCGCAGATGAGAACCGGGGACAGCGGGATCGACCGGCCCTGGCGGTGGCTGCGTGCGGTGGGCCGGCAGGCTCACCGTCAGGGCGATGACGACCTCGTCGTCCACGTGGTGCTGTTCTCCCTGTACTGGATGCTGAACATTCAGCCGACCGCGGGCCTGGCCGACCATCAGGACATGCGGATGGACGATCCGCCCGCCGACATCCTGGCCGACCTGTATGCCCTGGCCCTGGAGGCCTTGCCCGGCCACGATCCCGACCGGATCGTCATCGACCATCCGACGGGGACGGTGACCGTGGACTCGGTCCTGGTGGGATGCGCCGCCCAGGCCCTGACGCTGCGCGACCGGCTGCCTGATGCCCTCGTCGAGCGGGCCCGACGGTACGCGTCGTGAGCAGTGTGCCCGCACCGGCGCCTGTGGCGCAGAGATGGGCGTGCCCCCTGCCTCCGACCGCGGAAGCAGGGGGCGTGATGCCCTCACGAGCCCTGCGGTGCGCCGGCCATGACCACGGCGGCCGCCAGCAGTTCGTACAGGATTCGTACCTGCTCCCACTCCCAGCCTGCCTGCCGCAGGGCAACGGCCAGGGTCAGCAGGATGAGCAGGCGGACGGTGATGCCCTTGCGGTTGTCGTGGATGTTGCAGTTGTCGGGGTCGTTTCCGTCGTCGGGGCGGGCGGGACGCATGGCGTTCTCCTCGGGAGTCACTTGGTGTCCGGGCCACAGTGGCCTGACAGCTACCGACTCTGCGGTGCCGGCGGCGCTCACGCGGAGAAGAAGGGACAGATTGCGGGATTCTCGCAGCGAGTGCGAAAAACCCGTAACTTCGCCCGCGCGCAGTGCGGTTGACGCCACGACAGGCATTCTGAGCCGGTGGTGACGCGCGCGGGCCGCCCGGCCCGCCGCCCGGCCCCGCAAGAAGGAGGACCTCCACCATGCAGAGCTGGATCTTCACCCCCGAGCATGACCCGCTGAAAGGCGTCCGCGAGTTCATCGACAACCCCGCTCTCAGGCAACTGGTCGAGCTGTCCGGCGGCACCTGGCCCCAGAAGGACTCCCTGGCCGAGCAGGTGGCGGCCTTGGTCGACTTCTCCGACGTCTGGGACCGGCGGGGAGGCGGCAGCCGTCTGGACATCGTGCAGACCGACGGCGACCAGGCACTCGCCGACCGCATCCTCGGATGCGCGGCCCAGTTGGGCCTGGTCGATCCGCAGCCGCCGCGCGGTGGCCACTACGACTGGCTGCTCATCCTCGGTGGCCTGGCCACCGGCTGCCGTAGCCGCACCGAATTCGTCACCGGACTGCTGGCCGCCGGAACCCTCGGCGCCGAACGGGTGTGCTTGCTGGGCTCGTTCCGCGAACTGCACGAGGCCGAGCGCGCCGACGCGGCCGCCTTCGCGCCGGAGGCCACCACCGAGGTCGGCATGCTGCAGGCGCTGGCGGAACGCGAGTTCCCCTCAGCCGGCCCCTGGAACACGGACCTCGAAGGAGACCCCGCCGACGATCCGAAAGCGGCGCAGCTGAGCGCGCATCGCGACGGCAAGCCGGCCCTGAGCGTGTACGCCGCACGCAGCAGCGATCCACAGCGCAACGCCAACAGCGCCGACACCTACCGGCAGTTCGCCAAGGACGTCCGGTTGGACGGCGGCCGTCTGCTGCTGATCAGCACCCACATCTACGCCCCGTACCAGCACTGGGACGCCGTCCGTGTACTGGGAGTGCCGCACCAGGTGGAGCTGGAGACGGTCGGTACGCCCCCCGGTGTCAGCCGCCGTGTCTTCGACTCGGCCTGGTACCTGCAGGAGACCCGCTCGGCGCTGCGCTCCGCAGCCGCCCTCATCCAAGTCGCCGAGGAGTAACCGTGGACCGGGGGACACCATTAGGACCGCAGGTGCCTGAGCCGTCCGACTGCGCCTCGTTGTTCCGGCAGGCCCTGGCCGCCCACAGTGCCCTGATGGAAGGCCGCGGCATGACCGTGGCCGCCCTCCAGCGCCTCGGTCCGCTGGCGGTCTTCGTCCTCGACACAGCGGGCTGGCGCGCCGATGCCCTATACGCCCTGCAGCGCTTCCTGTCCAAGGCGCTGGACGCGCTGGCTGCCAAGTCGCAGCACGACACGCCTTTTCGCACCGCCCCCGCCACGGTGGCCGCGGCGTTGCGGGCCGCCGCAGGTATCGAGCACTACCCGGTCTCCCGGGAATGGGCCGGCCTGAGGGCGGACCCCGCCGTGGGGGAGAGCGCGGTGCGCCACTGGGAACAGACCTGCGGCGGCGCGCTGGTCGACGAGATCAGGCGGTTGTGCGTCGACGAGATCAGACACCTGCCCGAAGAAGAAGCCTGCACCGCACAGGGCGCTGCCGCCCTGCCCGCCGACAGCGCGTACGCCTACGGGCCCCTCGGCACCTGGCCCGAGCTCCGGCTGCGCAGAGCCGCCCTGGAGCGTGCACGTGCCGCCCTGGACCCCCATATGCCCGGGGCGCCCGAGTTGGGCGATGAGCTGCTCTGGGACTTCCTGCGCCGGACGGCGGCCGAGCACGCCGAGCACTACCTCGACCTGACCCGGCACGACATCTCCGCCGCCGTCCAGCGCGACGCCACCGCCACCTCCCACACGCTGCGGAAACACCAGAACACCGCGGCGCTGCGCGCCCACAGCTACCTGCACTACACGCTGACGCCGACCTGGTCGCCCGCGGGCCGCTTGTGGCTCCTCAGCCATCACGGCGTTCCCCACCTCGAGCGCCCCTCCGCCTACCGCGCGGGCGGAGAACACTTCCGCCAGGCCGCGGCCGCCGCGCTGAGCCGCGCGGTGTTCGCCAGCATCGATTCGCCGAAGTTCCTCCAGGCCGCGGTGCTGCACAGCATGGCCCGCTTCCTCGAGGACGGCACCGCCGTGGCGGCCATGGTGGGCCCCGCCGACATGGCCCTGCCGCTGCGCCGCTACGCCCCAGCCGTAGCGGCTGCCACCCAGATACTCCTCGCCCGCCACCGCAACGATCAGCCCCGGCTGCGCCCGCAGACCCTGCCCGCCCGCAGCCACCGCGTTCTGCACGAGACCGACCGCGTCCATGCCGACGACCTCGTCGAACTGGCCCTGCTGATCCGAGGCCGCTCCTCACCCGAGGACAAGTACCCCTTCATCGACTCCTATCTGCGCAAGCGAGCCGAGATCGCGGACCGAACCCTGGACAGCGAGGAACTCGAAGCACTCGCCCTGGCCGACCACTACGTGGAGTGGGACGCGGTCTGCATCAGCAGTGCCATACCCGAAGCCGAAGCACAGCTGGACGAACTGCACCGCATGATCAGGGCCTTCCGGACGGAGCAGCACCAGGGCTACGCCACCCACCGTTTCCGCGGCAGAGCGATGGTCGCCAACAAACAGGGCGGACAGCAACACACCGCCCTGCACTACGCGATGACCGGAGTCACCCGCCTGGCGGATCTGCGCAGCTACGACCGGGCAGGATCACAGCTCGAGATCGCCGAGGCCGCCCACCAGCACTGTCTCGGCCTTGCCGGCATCTGGCTGAAGTGGCTCGAGGACGTCCTCAAGAGCCCCCGCCCCACCCGGATGCCGGCCTGGGTCCCGGCCCGCCACGCCTGCTACTGGGCCCACGCTGCCCTGCAACGCCTGGAAAGCCTGGACGGCGCCTTCCCGCTGCCCCCGCCCTCCGAGGACGTGCGGTGGAAAGAGAAGCGCATCAGCACCAGTCGATGGCGAGTGCAGACCCGACTCATCCATGCCCGGACACAGGCCGCCGCCCATCTTGCGCTCGCCGCGGGCCTGGGCAGCCGCAAGGAATTCACCCACGATCTGCCCCACGCCGGTGAGCCCATCGACCCGGGCATCCTCGAACTCGACTCTCTGTCCTGGCACTACCACCGGATCCTGCAGCTGGACGAGATCACCGAGCGGACCGACGGGCCACAGATCGCCCAACTCGCCCTCGCCATCGGGTTCCTGGACCAAGGAGGCCTGCCCACCCTCCGCCTCGAGGACATGGACGACCGCAAACGACGCATGGTGCAGCAGCCGTTGGACTTCCTCTTCTCCTCACCCGACACGGTCAACACGACGACGCCCCGCTACGGACTGCCCCTGATCGAACTGAGGCCCGACGCCGCAGCCGCTTACCTACGCCGCCGCAACTGGGACGCCGGCGTACTCAGCGCGCTGCCCCCACCCCACCGCGACGGCACCCGGGCGATCGACCCCACATCCCCCGCGGCCAAGCTGTATCGCCTCCTCGCCCAGCGGAACAGCCCCCACTACGAGCCCTGGCTGCAGGCCTGGTTCACGGCGTAGCCGCCGCACGGGCTCCCAGGAGAGCCTCAGAGCCAGTCCCGTCGCTTGAAAACCACATACAAACCGGCGCAGACCACTCCCATCAAGCCGATCGCGAAGGGGTATCCGAAGCTCCAGCCCAGCTCCGGCATGTTCTCGAAGTTCATCCCGTAAATCGTTCCCACCAACGTGGGTGCAAACAGAATGGCCGCCCACGACGAGATCTTCTTGAAGTCCTCTACCGCGTCCCGCTGACCTGGGGGTTCGTGCTCATGAGGTGCGCTGAACTGGGCCGATGGGTCTTTCTGGGTCTTTCACAGTTGCGCGGTCTTATGCAGTCGATTCTCCCCAGGCGCTCCCCGGCGGGCTGGATTCTCCCCAGATTCTCCCCAGCGGGCGTTGCGCTCTGGGTGTTGGGGCGGTGCTCAGGGCTTGCCTCTTGCTGTCACTCTACGTGTACGGCGGCCTTTGGGTGTTGTGCTTGGAGATGCGAGGGGCGCCTTCGTCTCAACGTGTTTCCGATGACCCATCATGTTGAGTGCGTCGCGATCCTTGAGCCTGCCGAAAAAGGCCGCTGACCTGCTGTTTTAGCCAGTGTGCGTTATGTGCGTTGTGTGCGTTACGGGCGATATCTTGACGCATGTTCGACGCATATTTGACGCACGTTTGACGCATGAACTGATGGATCGTCAGGATCGCTCTTGGTTTTCTGACGACCCATCAGGTCTGGTCTGGGGGGCTCTGGCTTCCCGTCTTCGGGGGCTGCGGGAGACCTCGGTTCGCGAGGGCCTCAGAGGAGCGAGATACGGCTCAAGATCCGCGTTGCTGGGTGCTGGCGGCGAGAGCAGCTTCGGCGCCGAGGTCGCCTTGGTGAGCTGCTGAAGGTGGGCGTCTGCGAATGCGAGCCATTCTTCGATCTCGGTCCTTTCCTGCCCAGGTGACAGGGAAGCGGTGCGGTTGCGTATTGCTGTGACGAATTCGGTCAGGCGCTTGGCTTCGTGCCAGGCGTCTGTCTGTTCTTCGAGGCGTTCGACGCGGTAGGCGCGGGTGTATGCGGAATGCGCTTTGTGCAGGGCGTTTTCGCGGTTCTGCCGTGCCGCCTCCTGGTCCTGCTCGTCTGCGTGCCGGCGTTGTTCCGCGGCTTCGCCGCGGAGGTCGACTTCCTGCACGACTTCGGCAAGTTGGTCTTCCAGTGGGCGGTTGGGTAGGTCGGCCCATTCGCTACCGCGGTGCGGGGTGCCGCCCCGGAGGATGAAACGCAGCCGGTTGGCGGGGGTGTAGTCGAAGCGGGGGATGCGCATCCATGTGTGCTTCTGGGCGTCGGCGCGTTCCTTGTCGGTGGGGATGTGTTTGCTGTGGTCTTCCTGAAGGACGAGGACGTCGACGGGTTCGTCTTGCGCGGTGATGGTGAAGTGCGGTGCCGCCTGCCGGCGGTGGCGTGGCGGGGGAGCGTCCGGAGTGGGGCCGAGCGTGGTCGTGTGGCCCTTTGATTCGGCGTCGGTGACAAGGGCTTGGATGAGGCGCAGGGCTCGGTTGTGTACGGATTTGGTCAGCCCCATGCCCTGGGGGCGCCTTTGGAGGGCCATGACCACTGGATGGGGCTGGGTGAGTCTCGCGGGCACGTTGATGGGGGTGAGTTCGGTGAGCCGCCAGGCTGGGATGTCGACGAGCTTGATTTCGTAGCCGTAGTAGGTCTGCTTTCCGCGGAGCTCTTGTGAGTGCGGGATCTTGCCGGACTGGCGTGCGGCGCTGATCCGCGATGCCCAGTTCACTGCGTGCGGGCCGGATCCGATTGCCTTGACGAGGTGGTTGTTGTTGGCTGCCAGCTCTTCGAGGAGCTGGTCGGTGTAGTTCGTGCGGGTCTTCGGCGTCGATTGGGGGCGTCGTGTCGCCAGATCCTCCGGCGCCTCAGGTGCTTCGGCGTCGTGGTCCCGTGGGCCGATACCGGTATCGGCGAGATACTGTCGTCCCTTATCGGTGAGCTCGGCGTTCCAACACCCACGTCGTTTGCTGACTTTGATCAGTCCTCGGCATTGCAGAGCCTGAGCGCTGACCTTGTACGTACTGTCCGGCCAAAACCCGGAGGGGCACCCTTGACTCACCCAGGAGAGTACGGCGTGCTGCCGCTCGTTCAGGTCCCCGCGCACGCGGCCCTCCCACGGTTGTGCACCTGCGCTGCCCCGCTCACGATGCCCGTTCCCGTTACGGGAATTCAGGCAGGCTGAAGGACAGTGCTTCGTTCAGATGACATCTACGGGTGAGGGCCCGCGAGTTCGGCCAGTGCCGGGTACGGTGTCGGCGGCCGGGGCCGCTCGCCCGTGGAATGCTCCGTTGCCAGCGGGATGCCGCACCGCCAGCAGCCGTTCGCGTGGTCGTCCCCGCAGACGTAGCCGATGCCACCATCCACGCACCATTCGGCGGCCTCCTCGGGCAGCAGGTCGGGCCCGGCATGGAGCAGCCGACGGAGTTCTGTGGTGTCCGCGATGTCGGCCGGGCGGTTCGTGAGCCACTCGTCGAACCTAAGGGCTGTCCCGCAACGCTGAGGCGGGCGGTTGAGTGACCGAGAGGTTCGCCGCATATCCTCCTGTGGTGCAGCTGCCCCGGGACCCGTCGAACGTCGCCCATGCGCTGACGGCAGCGTTTCCGACCCGTCTTGCCGACGATGTGCGCAGCGTCCTAGGGGTCATGCCGGAGGCTAGGTTCGCGCCGGTAATGCCCTTCGAGGTTGAGGTGCAGGGCGAGACCGTCGCCATCCCGTCGCGCATCTACAACGAGGAACCGGGCGTCGGCTCGGATGGGCAACTGTCCGAGACACAGCAGGCGATTCTGCACTGCCTGTACTCCCGGCACCACGATGGCCGGGTTCGCCAGCGGCACCTTGAGCGGATCGTGGCGTCGGGCAAGCCGTGGGTGGTCCCGTTTGTAATGCAGTTGGCCGGCGAGTACGTGCTGGAGATCATCGAGGCGATCGGCCGGGGCCTACCCGGGCTCGCTGACCCGGGCTCGGCCCAGCGCCGTGCCTACGGTGAGTTCATCGCTCGGAATCCGGCCTTCTTCGCGCGCACGGAGCGGCGCGTGGTGAGCTACTGGTCGTGCTACTACCGCTGGAAGTACGGAGCGTTTGGGACGTATCCCGGATACGTCCTTTTGGAAGCGTTCCGGGCCGCTGTGGTGGAACAGGTGGGCGCGCAGTGGCCGCGGCACACGCCGCACGCCGCTGGCGGACGAGGGTGAGGGACCTGCCTGAGTTCGGTCATGGCGCTATCCAGCAAGGTTGAGATTGTGCAGTCGGGCGATGCCGCGCACGGCATGGTGGACACCGTCGCCCTTAAGCCGGCAGTCGCGGAGGATTGTCCAGGTCTTCATCCGGGCAAAGACGTGCTCCACTCGGGCACGAACCTGCTTGTGTGAGCGGTTATGCTCCCGCTTCCAGCCGGGCAGTTCCTCACCCTGGGTGCGGCGGTGAGGCATGATCAATCCGGTCCCTGGATAGCCGCCATCAGCTATCACGGTCGTCCGGCCGACCGCTGCCTTGACCCCCGATTCCTCCCACGCCTTGCAGTCGTTCCGGTTGCCGGGCAGCGGCCGACCAACCACAACGACCCGGCGGGTGTCGGCATCGATGACGACTTGGTGATTTGTGGAGTACCGATAGTTCTTCGACTGCTCGGCCACCGCATGGTCTCGAGTGGGCACCAACGTCCCGTCCACGATCAACACAGTGCCCTTCGCGAACCGGCTTCGGGGCGGCAAGGCCAGCAGAGGGCCAATGTGGTCGATGATCCGGTCGGCCGCCGACTTCGAAACCCCGAATAGCAGGGCCAGTTGGCGCATGGTCAAGTTGGTTCGCCAGTAGGCCGCGACCAGGAGAATACGATCTTCAAGCGACAGGCCCCACGGACGACCCGTCCGTGATTCGGCGGCACTCTCGCGCTGCACCGCGGTCACCAACTTGCCGAAGGAGCGCGGGCTCAGCCCGGTGAACGGACGTATCCAAGACGGCTCTGACGCCGTGATCACACCAGCCACACCAAGATCATCCCAGGCCGGGTTAGAGTGCCTTCTCCGAGCCGACGGACTGGAGACGGATGGTGGAGCCGGGCGAGGCCCTGCAACTCGCGGTGGCGTTTCTCGCGCACAGCCAACGCGATGACGAGCCGCCTCTCGCCATCGATGCAGAGCGGGTCCGTGAGAGCAACGGGCTCCTGATCGTGCCCTACAACTCTGTGCAGTACCTCGCCTCGCGTGATGCGAGAGAGCAACTGTTGGACTGCTGGCCCATCCTCGTCGACCTTGAACGCGGAGACGTGCGATTCGGGACCCTGGACGAGCGGCACCTGTGGAGGAAACCGAGCGCCTGACGACTGTCCCGCAACCACAGTTACGGGACAGCCCTTAGGCTTACGAGCTCGTGCACGTTCCAGCGCGCATTCTCCCGGTCGTCGACACGGGTTCGCAGGCCGAACGTCTTCTCGCGAAGGCAGTACGCTCGCCTCCAGGCGATCGCGTCCTGTGCCATCTCCGCGAGTTCCTCGCGTGGATCATCCTCGTGCGCCGGGTCGTCAGGATTGTGGCAGGCCAGCCCGAGCTCGAGAACAGACTGCCCGGCCGGTAGAACCCGAGACGGGTCGACGTTCGCGAGACCGAGACCGATCCAGTCGACATGGTCGAACGACAGCATCGAGCGCACGAGTCGGGTGGTTGCCGTGTTGATCCGCATTATGGTGCCGCTGTGGAGCGGACTCTTAGCCGCATGTCAGGTCTCGGCGGGTGTGTTGCGCCATACCGCGAGCGTGATGCGGGTGGCAGCGAGCCACAGCAGGGCGTCGTCGTCGAGGTGCCCGCACCGGTGAACCAGCTGCGCGCCGACGGCTTCGACGTCCTCGGCGAGGATGTGGCCCGGCTCTCGCCGTTCGTACGCCACCACATCAACGTGCTCGGCCGGTATTCCTTCCAGCTCTCCGACCTGCCTGGCGGGCTGCGGCCCCTGCGCGACCGGCATGCCGCGGACGAGATGTGATCCATGGCCGGGCGGGCGGTGAGGTTCCTCACCGCACCGGCGGGCCTGTCGCCTTGGGAGGTGGCGCTACTCTGGACCGCCGTCAAGAAATTTGACGCTGTTCGCTGCTCCGTCCGGGAGCAGTCCCGAAGACGAGCGGAAACGGCCTGATGGACGACAGCAGCGGCGTGATCTACCCGCGTGGTCTGCGCGACGACGGCCTCCCGGCCGCGCTCAGCGACCCGGCCCGGCTGGCCGCGGTGCGGGCCACCGGGATGATGGACACCGACCCGGAGGCCGTCTTCGACGACCTGGCCCAGGTCGCCGCCGGCGTCACCGGCTGCGCCCGCGCCTTCGTCACCTTCGTCGACGGCGAGCGTTCGTTCTGGAAGGCGTGCCTGGGGGTACCGGCCGAAGGCGTGCGGGAGCGGCAGAACAGTGTGCGGGAGAGCTTCTGCTCCTACGTCGTCGGCCTGGAGGGAGAGCCCTTCGTCGTCGATGATGCCCGCAGCGACCCCCGTACCCGCCGCCACCCCTCGGTGGAGGCGATGAAGATCGGCGCCTGGGCCGGGCATCCGATCCTCGGGCCGGGCGGGGAGGTGCTGGGCAGCGTCTGCGTGATCGACACCGAGGCGCGCACCTGGTCGGCGACCGAGACGACGACGCTGGCCACCCTCGCTCGGGCTGTGGGCAACGAACTGCATCTGCGCCAGTCGCTGGCCGACTGCCGCGCGGCGCTGGAGACCAGCCGGGAGCTCGCCGTGAGCTTCCAGGACAGCTTCCGGCCCCCGCGACTGGCCGTCACACCCGACCACGTCCAGGCCGCGGCCTCCTTCCGCCCCGCCGTCGCCGACGCGGGCGTCGGCGGCGACTTCTACGACCTCTACCACGCCAAGGGGCCCTGGTGGTGCGCGTACATCGGCGACGTGTGCGGCAAGGGCATCGCCGCGGCCAAGGAGACCACCCTGGCCCGCTACACCCTGCGCGCCGCCGGCTCGCGCGTCCTGTCCCCGGCCGCCGTGTGCAACTGGCTGAACGAGGCGTTGATCGACCAGCGCGGCGGGGAACGCTTCCTGACCGCCGCCTACGCCACCTTCCGCCCCTCCGCCGGCGGCATCACCGGTCGTCTCTGCCTGGCCGGACACCCCCCTGCCCTCATTCGCCGTGCCGACGGCCGCGTCCAGGAACTCGGCCGTCACGGCAGCATGCTCGGAACGTTCCGCGAGGTCCGTCTCACCGACGTCCGCTTCCGGCTGGCCCCCGGCGACCTCCTTCTGCTCTACACCGACGGCGCCACTGACGCCCGCCCCCCACACCGCCCCGGCCGTGCCAAGCCCGTCCCCTTCGGCGAGGAGGCCCTGGCGCGTGTCCTCGCCCAGTGCCACGGCCTGGACGCCGAAGCCACCATTGCCCGCCTGAACGATGTTCTGGATGCCTACGGCGAGGGCTGGGCCGCCGATGACACCGCCCTGCTCGCGCTACGGGTCCCTTCGGCGTCCGAGCGCGTCATAAGCTGAAGGACGACCGAACCGCCCGGCCCCTGCCGCGTACGAAAGGCATCGCCCGTGTCCCATTCCAATGACTGGACCACGGCCGTCGACGAGCAGGCCCGTCACCTCAACGACCTGTGCGACCAACTCGCCCAGGCCCCGGTGGCCGACCGCCTGCACGCCCTGGGCACCCTGAACGAAGCCTTCGCCGACCTGTACGCATGCGCCCAGCGCGAAGCCATCCACGCCGCCCGAGAAGAAGGCTGGCCCCTGCGCCGCATCGCCGGTGCCCTGAAGTGCTCTCACGAACAGGTCCGCATCCTGACTTCCTGACCCCCGGCGGTCACCTGTAGTTGTCACCGGGCGCGAGGAGACTGGTCAGCTTCGAGATCGCCTCGTGCGACGGCTTGAAGTAACGGCGGGCGCTCTCCGGCTTCTTGTGCCTTGATTTCGCCATGAGCATCAGCAGGGAAGAACCCTGCTCACCAAGGTGGGTGAGGGCGGAGTGGCGGTACTCGTGCAGGTCCCAGCCGGTTCCCGGCCCGCGCACGGCCGTGTGCTCATCGAGCAGTGCGCGGGCCTGGCCGTAGGAGAGGCGGGCCATGCCGGTATCCGGGCACACGTCGCGCGGACTGACGACCTTCCCCGGGCCGGGACGGCGGTGGGTGACGAAGACCGGGCCCCGGGTGCGGCCGCGCAGCAGCCGGGGCAGGAGCCGGGCGGTGCCGGCGTCCCAGTAGACCGTCTCCAGCACGAAGTCCTCCCGGGCCTGCCCGTGCCGGCGGGCCTTGCTCCGGGCACCCTTAGCCTTCACTGGGCAGCGGCGGGCGGCGAGATCCAGGTCCTCGATGTTCACACCGAGGATCTCCTCGGACCGCCCTGCGGTCTCGTAGAGCATTCGCCACAGCGTCTTCTCCCGCACATGGGCATCGCGGCGGGCGATGAGCCGGTCCAGGGCCATCTTCGAGCGGGCCGGGGTCTCGGAGTCCGGCACCGCGAGGCGCTTCGTCCAGGCCGGAACGGACGGACTGTCGTAGCCGTACTCCGTGCACCAGCCCAGCCACGAGAGGACCGTCGCCCGGCGGGCGTTCCAGGTGTTGACCGCCGCAGTGCCCCACAGCAGTTCCAGGGCCTCGCCGATCTCGTCGTCCGCGACCGACCAGCGGGCGGGCCTCCCCGATTCACTCGGCGGTCTTGCCAAGCCCGGTCGAGTAGCTGCGGACGGTGTTCGGGTTGCGGAGCGAGCCGAGGAAGGCGTCGGCCACCGCGCGGACGGTCAACGCCTTCCCGGCCGGCAGTTGCACGACGGTTGGCACCGCTTCCCCCCTTGCCACAGATAACAGGGCCGCTTCACGCAGGCGGATCCGGTGGCGTCCGTGGTGAGCGCCAGCGGGCGGTCGGACGGCTGCTCGTACCGTTGGGTCGGCTGAGAGACGACGCCGCGATCTGGTCGGTGGCGACGGCACTCGCGCGGCCAGGACCTGGCCCGCCGGGATGGTCCCGGGATGCTGCCCGCCGTGGTTCTAGGTGGCCGTCCTACGCCGTCGTCTAGCGCGCACGCCGTCGACAGTCGGCGCAGGCATGCGCGGACCCTGGGCCGTAGCGGTGAATCGGTGTGCCGCAGCCGGCACAGGGACCGATCTGCCAGATGCGACAACCGCAGCGTTGGGATGCTTAGGCGCGCTGCTCGGGGCTGACGTTGAGGCGCTGAGGTTGGCGGGGGATACGGAAGATCCGCTGAGGTACCTCGGGGAAGGTGTGCAGGCCCGATGCGTCAGCGTGGTCGCGGCGCGGTCGCCGGTCGTCGAAGACCCGGGTGTCCTCACCGTAGCGGCAGGTCGAGTCGAGATCTTCCTCGGTGAACGTCAGAGTCGCCTGCATCGGTGGTTCCGCGTCGGGCAGTGCCTCGTCCTCGCCGATGATGTTGCGCCAGCGGTCCCGGTCGGCTGCCGGGGTCCACAGCCGGGTCGAGGCCCGGGGGTTGTGCTGGGCAGGGATCTTCATGGGCACGTAGTCGCCCTCGGCGCTGGCTGCGACGAGGGCGTCGACCCCGGTGTGGGGCTTGGGCGGCAGGCAGAGCGCCGGCAGGGACCAGGCGACGTGCAGGCCACCGCACGAACTGCCGTTGAGCGGGCAGGGTCTGGGGGCGGCCGGCGTGCAGGCCCAGTCCTGTAAATGCCGTACCCCGCCGCGTACGAGCATCGCGCGGTCGGAGGCGATGGCCCGCCAGGGCAGGTCATCCACGCGCACCCAGGGCGCTCGGTCGATCAGGGCCGCCCGGTCATCGTTGGTCACCCATAAGGGCATGATCCCTCGGTCTGCAGCGGCGGTTGAACGCCGTCGAACGGTCGATGCGGTGATCGGGGAGTATTGGGCCTCCCAGCCGATATGGCCTGCGCTGCCTGATACTAAGACGTCGTTGCGTATCTTGCCGTCCGTGCTGCGGGCTTCGATCTGCGCGGAGAGGCCGTGATGGTGTGCGGCACGCGCGATCCGCTTCTTGAGCGCCTTGTGCTTGTCGCTCTCATCGGCTGTCGGTTTGGTGCGTACAGGCAGATGCGCGGTGCGTACCGGGGGAGTCCGGCGAGGGTGAGTGTTCCGATCATGGCGATGCCGTCGTCGACGAGGGTGATGCCGAAGGCGGTTCGGCCCAGCGCGGTGGCGCCGAGTCGCCCGCCGTGTCCATCAGCACGGGCTTGCCCTGCCGCCGCCCGATCTCCCGAGGAACCTGCAGAACACATTCAGTCGCTTCTGGCCTTGCGCCTCCCGCAGGTCGACGTCGACGTCAGCGTGGAAACGGAAGATTGTGACAGCGCGGCCTCCGACCGGGGGGGGCCGGAAGCACCTCCTCCTTTCAGGGTAGTGACATTTCCAGCCCTTCTCTGTCGAGGACGGCCTGCCAGTGCTCCACCGAGGCATCCGGGACATGCAGGTCCGGCAACGACCTCTAAGTCCGGGATGAAGAAGCACGTCACGTCATCCGCGACAGTTCGGCCACCGCGCCAGGCTGCCTGGCTCACCGACTCGACGCATCTCCCCTTCCCCTGCCCAAAGTCATAGGGGCTCGCCCTTCGGAAGCCCAACTCCCCGAGGTGACGCAGGAAGCGGGCCTTTGGGAGAAGGCAGCTGTCACGCAGGCAAGGGGTGAACCACACGGCATTGGATGGGTGTAGTTGAAGCGAGCGATCCCCATCTACGTGCGCTTCTCGTTGTCGCTGCAAGCAGGTCTCCCCCTGGAGCCGAACCCAACGCCAGGGGGAGGAGTTGCCAGGCGAGGCTTGTTGCAGGACGTCCAGAACGCCTGCCGGCGCAGCCGGTCGTCCTCAGGGCGGCGGCCCCAGCGGCCGACCGGGGCCAGAGTGGCACTACGGCGCGAACGGCTTCCACGAGTCATCGTCCGCGATCACCGGCTGGGTCGTCACATCTCCGAGAGCTACCCGCTCGTGACAGTCACGCCCGACCAGGACCGTTCAGCGAGATCCTGTGACGAGCTCTCACGGCCGCAACTCGCATGAAGCCAACAGGCACAGGTTTCCTCCCTGTACGAGCCCTATTCCGCCGGACGTGTGGTTCTCCGATCCGATGGAGCACCGGGAGAGCAGGCACAGGTTGAAGCCCTGTGAGCCTTGGTAGTCCTTGAAGCCCGCTGCCCTGTCGTCCATGAGCGGCGAGGAGTGCGCTGAGTTCTTCGCAGCCGCTGCGGCGGACGTGTCAGCTGCTGACGCGCCAGTTGCCCCTGCGAGGCCCAACGTTGCGACGCTGCCGACCATGGCTATACCGCTCAATGCCCTGCCCCACGCTGATCGATACATCGAGTGTGCCCTCTCGTTCGAATGACGGCGAGCTGCCGCCGCGATGCCGTACGTCGTTGATCCGTAGCCCTCCCGTGCGATGGATGGGTACGCGTTCGAGGTTCGATGCGGACGTTCTACGCAGTGGTAACAAAGGGTGTCTCGCGTCACACACCAATCCGTAGTCCCATGCGTCTCGGATTAAGCGCGGAAGTCGATGTGTGGGGGTCTTCGCACATGCATCGAGTCGTGTTAGACCGGAAGGGTGATCGAGGGTGTCGGCACGCGTTACAGGTACTGGGGGAGAGCGCATCACTGAAGACTCTGCCGACTCGCTCGCGGTGACTCCCGCCCAGGAGTCGTTGTGGTTCGCGCACACGCTTCGTCCGCTGAGCAGTGAGTTCACGATCGCGGAGTACGTCGACATCCAGGGGGAGTTGAACCCTACGACACTGTCTCGGGCCGTGGCCCATGTGACGGGCGAGATCGACGCGATGCGTGCCGCGATATCCGATGAGGGGGCAGACTCCACGGCGCGGCAGGTGGTTCGACGTGACCTGCCTGTCGAGGTTCCACTCATCGACTTGTCCGCGAATGCGAATGGTGAGGCCGAGGCTCACGAGGCCATGCGCCGGGATCTCGCCAGACCTGTGGGCGTGAGTGGTGCGACGGTCACGTCCTTCGCTCTGTACAGGCTTTCGCGGGCACGTCATCTGCTGTACCTGCGCACGCATCACCTGGTGCTGGACGGTTACGGTGCGGCCCTGGCGCTGAGCCGTATCGCCGAGACGTACGGCCTGCTCGCGGACGGCGCCGACGTACCCTTCCAATCTCGTCCCCTTGAACCACTGGTCACCGAGGCCCGTCAGTACCGCGAGTCGGCGCAGTACAGCGAGGACGCGGCGTACTGGCGCGACCAACTCGCGGGAGCCCCGTCGCCAGAACGGCTCAGCGATGCCCCGGGTGTTGCGGGGCAACAGGTGCTGCGGCAGTCGGTCGTGCTGGACAGCGAACGGTGGCAGCGGCTGCGGGACGGCGCGCGGAGCGCCAAGGTGGCCTGGCCCACGCTCTTTGTCGCGGGGACGGCCGCGTATCTGCACCGGATGCGCGGAGCGGGCGACGTGCTGCTCGGCATGCCGGTGACCGGGAGGCGAACCCAGGTCGCACGGGCGACGCCTGGAATGATGTCCCAGGTCCTTCCGCTGCGCCTGCGGCTGTCCGCCCAGGACGCGGCCAAGGACCTCTTGCGACAGACGACGCTCGCCCTGCGGGCCGTGCTGCGTCACCAGCGGTTCCCGGCCCAGGAACTGCGGCGGCAAAGGGGCCTTCGGCAGGGCGAGCCCCTGACCGGGCCGTCGGTGAACGTGCTCGCCTTCGACGGGGATCTCCGCTTCGGTGCTGCGTCCGGCACGCTGCACAATCTCTCGATCGGGCCGGTCGAGGACCTCACGCTCGCCGTGCATCCCGCGCCCGGCGGGACCGGCGCACGGGTCGATGTCCTGGCGAACGCGGCTCTCTACGACGACCGCGCGGCAGCGGGACACCTCGAACGGATCGTGCGGGTGACCGAGGAGTTGGCGTCGTCCCCGGCGCGCTGCCTCGGCGCACTGGAACTGGCGAGCCCGCAGGAGAAGGACGTACTGCTGGCCATGGGAACCGGCCTGTCGGACGACAGGGAGGGCACGAGGCTGGGTGGGCGAACGGCCGCTGAAGAGCCCACTCTGCCGGAGGTCCTGTCACGGCTGGCCCGCGAGATGCCCGACGCACCAGCCGTCGGTGACGGCACGGGAGACCTCACGTTCGCCGAGCTGGACCGAGCCGTCGACGTAGCGGCCACCGCCCTGCGGGACCACGGCGCAGAGCGCGGTGCGGTCGTCGCGGTCGCGCTACCCCGCTCACTCGACACGGTCGTCGCTCCGCTTGCCGTCCTGCGCGCCGGTGCCGTCTACCTGCCCGTGGACCTGTCCTATCCGGATGAGCGCATCGCTCATCTGCTGGCCGATGCGGCTCCCGCGCTGCTCATCTGCGCGTCCGACAGCCCGGTCGCCGCGTTGGCACCGACCGGCACGAAGGTCCGGACCCTGTCCCACGGCCCGGGCGAGGCGCCCGACCCTGCCACGAGCGCCCCGCGGGGTGAGGACGCGGCCTACCTCATCTACACGTCCGGATCGACGGGCAGGCCCAAGGGAGTGCTAGTCGAGCACCGTTCGATCAGCAACCTGCTGGCCCACCATCGCTCGGAGTCCCACGCGAGTGCGCAAGCCGCTCAGAGGCGTCAGCTGCGCGTGGCGCTCACCGCTGCGACCTCCTTCGACGCCTCCTGGGATCCGCTGCTGTGGATGTTGAGCGGACATCACCTGCACATCGTGGACGACATGACGCGCCGTGATCCCGAGGCGCTGGTCGCCTTCTTGCGCACCCGGCGCGTGGACGTCATCGAGACCACCCCCAGTTTCCTGCAACAGCTCCTGGCGGCCGGCCTCACCGCCGATGACACCAGCACAGGCGGGACAACGCCGCACCGTCCCACGGTGATCGCCCTCGGAGGCGAATCGGTCAACGCCGAGTTGTGGCAGCGCCTCGCCGCCGAGCGCTCCCTTGTCGCCTACAACTTCTACGGACCGACCGAGACGACGGTGGACGCCGTCACCGCACGCGTGCGCGGGACGGATCCGCTGATCGGGCGCCCTGTCCGAGGGGCACGTTCCTACGTCCTGGACGCGGCCTTGCATCTGCTGCCGAGCGGTGTGACGGGGGAGCTCTATCTCGCCGGAGAGGGGGTGGCGCGCGGCTACGTGGGACAGCCCGGCCTGACCGCGGACCGTTTCCTCGCCGATCCCTTCGGGGAGCCGGGGGCACGGATGTACCGGACCGGAGATCTGGTGCGGTGGCACGAGAACGGTTCGCTGGAGTTCGTCGGGCGCAGCGACGGGCAGATCAAGGTCCGCGGGCACCGGGTGGAGACGGCGGAGATCGAAGCCGCGCTCATTGCGCTGCCGGGAGTCGCGCAGGCCGCGGTCGTCCTCGGGGGCGGCCCGGACGGACAGCGGCTGGCTGCCTACCTCGTACCGTCCGGCGACGCAGCGGGCGCACAGGTACGCGACGACGTGCGCCCGGTCCGGGACGCGCTCGTGACGTCGCTGCCTGCTCACATGGTGCCCGCCGCCTACGCGCTCGTCGAGCGGCTCCCACTGACCCCGAACGGGAAACTGGACACGTCCGCGCTCCCGGAGGCCACCGCCGTCTCCGCCGGCTCCTCGAACGCACCGGTCACGAGGACGGAGGAGCAGGTCTGCGCAGCGATGGCCGATCTGCTCGGCGTGGCCGAAGTCGGGAGGGAGGACGACTTCTTCGCCCTCGGGGGCCATTCCCTGCTGGCCACGCGCCTGCTGAGCTCCGTGGCCGAGCGTACGAACGTCCGGCTTCCGGTTCGCGCCCTCTTCGAAGCACCGACGGCCGCCGCACTCGCGCTGGCCGTCGACGCCCAGCGCACCCGCACAAAGGTTGCGGGCGGGGCGGCCTCAGCCGTCGCCCGGCAGCGCCCGGCCCGGCTGCCCCTCTCAGCGGCCCAGCACCGCCTGTGGCTCCTGGAGCACATGGGAGAGGGCGGTGAGCGCTACCACATCCCCATCGCCCTTCGTCTTGAGGGCGATCTCGACGTGGACGCCCTCCAGGCTGCCTTCGCCGACCTCCTGGCGCGGCACGAGAGCCTGCGCACCGTCTATCGGCACGACGAGCAGGGACCGCACCAGGTCGTGCTGGCTCCGGACGCGTGCACCGTGGCCCTGCGGACGAGCCCCCTACGGCCCGACGCCCGCCCCGGCGACTTCCCCGGCCCCGACTTCGACCTCTCCCGGCAGCCCCCGATCCATGCCGTGCTGGTGCCCACCAGCGATCCGAGCGCCACCACCCGGAGCCACCTCCTCCTGCTCACGCTCCATCACATCGTCGCCGACGGATGGTCGATGAGGCCCCTGATCCGCGACCTGAGCGAGGCATACGAAGCCCGTCTGAAGGGGCAGGCGCCCGGCTGGACGCCACTGCCCGCGCAGTACGCGGACTACGCACTGCGGCAGCAGGTGCGGCTCGGCGTCCGCACGGACACCGACTCCCTCACCACACGCCAGCTGACCGGTTGGCGGGAGACGCTGAAGGGCCTGCCGCCCGAAATCCCCCTGCCCTACGACCGGCCGCGGCCGGAGAGGGCCACCTTCCGCGGAGGCCGCGTACCCGTGCGGGTGGAGGCCGCAGAGCACCGCGCTCTGGTCGCCCTTGCCCGGCGGGCGGGTGTCAGCCCCTTCATGGTGCTGCACGGTGTGCTCGCCACGCTGTTGCAACGGTTGGGTGCGGGCGACGACATCGTCGTCGGAACGCCGGTCGCGGGCCGTGACGAAGAGGAGTTCCACGACGTCGTAGGCTTCTTCGTCAACACGCTGGTCCTGCGTGTCGATGCTGGAGGCGACCCGGCATTCCGGGAGCTCCTGGAGCGTGCGCGCGTGACAGACCTGCGTGCCTACGGCGCGCAGGATCTGCCCTTCGAGCAGTTGGTGGAAGCGCTCGCCCCGCCGAGGTCGCTGTCCCGGCACCCCCTCTTCCAAGTGATGCTCGCGCTGAACAACACAGCCGCGCCCCGCCTCGAACTGCCGGGTGTGAAGGCGCACGTGCTGACCGCCGACCGACACAGCGCGAAGTTCGACCTCACCTGGGACCTCACCGAATCGCACGGCCCCGACGGGCTGCCCGCGGGCCTGAGCGGAGAGGTGGAGTACAGCTCCGATCTCTTCGACGAAAGCACGGTGCGCCGGTTCGTCGACCATTTCGTTCGCCTGCTGCGCTCGGCGCTCGCCACTCCCGACGCCCCCCTGAGCACCCTGGACATGCTCACCAGGGAACAACGCGAGGCGGCCCTCGACACCGGCCCGCGCGATGGTGAGGTGCACCGGGGGCAGGACCTGGTGCACAGCGTCGACGACGTGCTCGACATGCAGGTGGCGGTCACCCCGAACCGCATCGCCGTGGCCGAAGGGCATCGCTCCCTGACGTTCGGTGAACTGTCCGACGAGCTGAACGGCGTGGCACGGCGCCTGGTTGCCGCGGGCGTCCGGCCAGGGGACCGCGTCGCTGTCGCGCTGCCCCGGTCCGGACGGCAGATCGCAGCCATCTTCGGCGTGCTGCGCGCGGGAGCGGTCTACGTACCGTTGGACCCGACGCACCCGGCAGAACGGAATGCGCACATCCTGGACTCCGTACAGCCGGCCGTGCTGCTCACCGAACGGCAGTGCCTGGTGGAGCTGGCGGACGTGCGCGTCCCCGTCCACTGTCTCGACGAGATGCCCGTGGGGGACGTGGACACGATCGCCCTTCCCTCGAGCTCACCGGACGCCTCCGCTCCCGCCTACGTCCTGCACACCTCAGGATCGACCGGCCGGCCCAAGGGCGTGGTCGTGGAGCACCGGGCACTGGCCAATCTTTTGCGGCACCACACGCGTCATCTGATCGCCCCCGCCGAGCGTGCGAACAATGGTCGTCCGCTGCGTGTGGCCCTCACCGCGGCGGCGACCTTCGACGCCTCCTGGGACCCCCTGCTGTGGATGGTCGCGGGACACGAACTGCATCTGGTCGACGACGCGAGCCGCCGCGATCCCGAGGCGCTCGTGCGGCTGCTGCACGAACGACGGATCGACGTCATCGAGACAACTCCCTCGTTCCTCGAACAGCTGCGCGCGTGCGGGCTGTTCGCACCCGGCAAGCCCTGGCCGCGCGTCGTGGCGCTGGGTGGCGAGCCCGTCAACGAGACTCAGTGGAACGAACTCGCGGAGCTGAGCGGCGTCACGGTGTGGAACCTCTACGGGCCGACCGAGGCGACCGTGGACAGCGTGATCGCTCCGGTGACGCGTGGTTCACTACCTGCCATCGGCCGGGCGATCACAGGGATGCACGCGCGGGTGCTCGATGCCCGCCTGAGTCCCACGCCGCCCGGCGTCACCGGGGAGCTGTACCTCGCCGGGGCCGGTGTGGCCCGTGGATACGACGAAGCGACCGGCATGACCGCGGACCGCTTTCTCGCCGACCCCTACGGCCCCCCTGGCACTCGCATGTACCGGACCGGCGACCTGGTCCGCAGGCGCCCGGACAACTCCCTTGTCTTCATGGGCCGTACGGACAGCCAGGTCAAGGTACGTGGATTCCGTGTCGAGACCGGTGAGGTGGAAGCGGCACTGACCGCACACCCGGCTGTCCGGCAGGCGGTGGTCACCGTCCAGGAGGGTGAGGACGGCGGCCGGCTGGTCGCCTGGGCCGTGCCCGAGACGGCGGCGGGAGAGCCGACCGCCGCGTTGCTGCGCTCTTTCGTCGCCGACCGGCTCCCCGCATACATGACACCGACCCGCCTCGCACTGGTCGACGAGATTCCCCTGACCGCGCACGGCAAGACGGACTTCGCCGCCCTGCCGGAGCCGGAGGCGGATGCGGCCCACGACGGAGAACGTCCGCGCACGCCGCAGGAGGAGATCCTCTGCGCGCTCTTCGCGGAGTGTCTGGGCACCGGTCCGGTCAGCCGCGACGCCGACTTCTTCGCGCTCGGCGGTCACTCCTTGCTGGCCACCCGGATCGTCAACCGCATCCGCAACGCGTTCGGCGTAGAGGTCCCGGTGCGCGCCCTGTTCGAGGACCCCACCCCGGCGGGGCTCGCCACGCATCTCGACGGAGCCGCCCGCGGCCGGCCGTCGCTGCGCGCCCGCACCGTCCGGCCCGCCGACCTCCCGCTGTCCTCCGCGCAGAACCGGCTGTGGTTCCTCAACCGCATGCACCCGGCGGACCCCTCGTACAACCTCCCCATGGCGGTGACCCTGCGGGGGCACCTGGACACAGAAGTGCTGCACCGTGCGCTCAGCGACGTCGTCGCCCGCCACGAGAGCCTGCGCACGGTCTTCCGTGAACCGGCCGACCGGTCCGGCACCCCGGTCCAGCACGTCCTGCCCGTAGAGGGATTCAGCCCAGCCCTCACCGTCACGCCGTGCACCAAGGAAGGAATCGCCGAGGCGCTGGCCGCAGCAGCCCGAAAGGGGTTCGACCTCTCCGAGGACCTGCCGCTGCGCGCAGACCTGCTGCGGATCACTGAGGAGGAGCATGTCCTGCTCCTGACGCTGCACCACATCGTGGCCGACGCATGGTCCATGGGTCCGCTGGCACAGGACCTGGCCGCCGCCTATGCCGCCCGGAGCAGCGGTCGCGCCCCCGCGTGGGCTGCGCTACCGGTGCAGTACGGCGACTACACGCTCTGGCAGCAGGACGTCCTGGGCCTTCCCGAGGACCCCGACAGCCTCCACGCCCGCCAGCTCAGCCACTGGAAGGACGTCCTGGCGGGTGCGCCCTTCGAAGCGTCCCTTCCGACCGACCGGCCCCGCCCGGAACACCCTTCCGGCAGCGGCGGCCGGATCACCCTGCCGCTCACGAAGGAGGACGGCTACCGGCTCGGCGCCCTGGCCCGGCGCGAGGGTGCCAGCACCTTTATGGCCCTGCACGCCGTCCTCTGCGCGCTGCTGGACAGGCATGGAGCAGGCGATGACATCGTCGTCGGCAGCCCCGTCGCCGGACGGTCCGACGAGGCCCTCGCAGGACTTGTGGGTTTCTTCGTCAACACCCTGACGCTGCGCGTGCGTACCGAGGGTGATCCGGACTTTCGCGCCCTGTTGGCGCGCGCCCGCCAGACCGACCTGGCCGCGTACGCACACCAGGACCTGCCCTTCGAATCACTGGTGGAGCATCTGGCCCCGCCGCGCTCGCTCGCCCGGCATCCCCTCTTCCAGGTGATGCTCTCGCTCAACAACGCCGGGCAGCCCGTTCTCGACCTGCCGGGCCTCCAGGCCACAGTGCGGGGAGTGGACACGACGGCGGCCAAGTTTGACCTGTCGTTCAACTTCTCGGAGCAGTCCGTCGACGGACAGCTGACCGGGGAATTGGAGTACTCGAAGGACCTCTTCGACCCCGAGACGGCCGAGAGCCTGGCGCACTCCTTCGTCGAGCTGGTCAGGCTCGTCGTCGCGGAGCCGGACGTGCCGCTCTCCCGCCATGACGCACTGACCCGGCAAAGCGAGGGTCTGCTCGCCCGCGGGCAGGACCCCCAGTCGACTCCGCTCCACCCGACCGTGGTCGCAGGCTTCGAAACCACGGCCGCAGCGGCACGCAGCAGCGACATCGCCGTACGCCACGGCACACACTCCCTGTCCTTCGCCGAACTGGCCCAGGACAGCGCGCGGCTGGCCCAGCTCCTACGAGCCCACGGTGTCGGACCGGACCGGACGGTCGCTGTCCTGCTGCCGCGCTCGGCCGGATCCATCACCGCGATGCTCGCCGTGCTGGCCGCAGGCGGCGCCTACGCCCCACTCGACGACGCCCTGCCCGCGGCGCGGGTCCGCGCTGTGCTGGAGGACGCGGAACCCGTGGTGGTCCTTGCGACCACGACCACCAGGGACCGGATCCCCGACGGTCCCTGGCAGACGGTCCTGCTGGACGCCGCCGAGACCGAGTCCGCTCTGGCCGCGCTGCCCGCCATCCCTCCGCCAGCGGCGTCACCCGGCCCCCACGACACGGCGTACGTCCTGCACACATCCGGCTCCACGGGACGTCCCAAGGGAGTTGCCGTCGAGCACCGGTCACTGGCCCAGCTGTGGGAGCACCACCGCCACGCCCTCTTCGCCCCGGCCCGCACCGCCGTCGGAGGACGCAGGCTGCGTGTCGCCCTGACCGCCTCCCTGTCCTTCGACGCCTCCTGGGACCCGGTCCTGTGGATGCTCGACGGGAACGAACTGCTGATCGTCGACAACGACACCCGCCGGGACCCCGCGGCCCTCGTCCGCCTGGTCCGCCAAGAAGCCGTCGACGTACTGGAAACCACGCCCAGCCATGCTGCCGCGCTGCTGGACGCCGGACTCTGCGACCCTGCCGGCAGCCACCGGCCGTCCGTGCTGGCCCTCGGCGGAGAAGCCGTCCCGCCCGGCCTGTGGCGGCGCCTTCGCGAAACACCCGACCTGACCGTATGGAACCTCTACGGCCCCACCGAGGCCACAGTGGACACCCTCTACGCGCCCGTCGACGGTACGGACACTCCTGTCCTGGGCCGACCCGTCGCCGGAACGCGGGCCTACGTTCTCGACCGCTTCCTGCGCCCCGTCGCACCCAACTCGACCGGAGAGTTGTTCCTCGCCGGTGCGTGCCTGGCCCGCGGGTACGTCGGCAGGCCGGGCGAAACCGCCACCCGCTTCGTACCGGACCCCTTCGGCCCGCCGGGCGAGCGCATGTACCGGACCGGAGATCTTGTCCGCTGCGCCGCGGACGGCCGACTGGAGTTCCGCGGCCGAGCGGACCAGCAGATCAAGGTGCGCGGCTACCGCGTGGAACCCGGGGAGATCGAGGCAGTGCTGGAACTGCAGCCCGGTCTCGCACAGGCCGCTGTCATCGCCCGTTCGAGGACACGACCGGAGGACAACGGAGCGGACCAGCTGATCGCCTATGTCGTGCCCGCATATCGATCGGCCGCGGCCGACGCACCAGCTCTCCCGGACCGCGACGTCCTGCGAGCGGCCGTGGCGGCCGAACTGCCCAACTACATGGTGCCCGCAGCATTCGTCACCGTCGACGCGCTGCCACTCACGGCCAGTGGCAAGCTCGACGCCGGCGCTCTGCCGGACCCCGACGACGAACTCATGGCACGAGGAACCGGCCGCCCACCCGCCGGACCGCGCGAGGATCTCCTGTGCGCCTTGTTCGCCGAGGCCCTCGGCCTCGACCACTGCTGGGCGGACGACGACTTCTTCGCCCTCGGCGGGCACTCGCTGCTGGCTGCCCGGCTGTTGGCACAGGTGCGCGACTCCACCGGCACCGAGCTCGGCATCCGCGCGCTGTTCGAGACACCCACACCCGCCGGGCTCGCCGTGGCCCTGACCGAGTACGACAAGCAGCCGGCGGGCGGTGACCGCGCCGCTGCTGACCTGGCGTGCCTGCTCCCGCTCCGTACGACCGGCACTCTGCCGCCGCTGTTCTGCATCCACCCGGCAGGCGGCCTCGCCTGGTCCTACGCAGGTCTGTTGCAGCACGTCACTGACCGGCCGGTCTACGGGTTGCAGACACCCAATCTCGACGGCACCCATCACCTGCCCGACAGCATCGAGGCGATGGCGGCTCATTACGTCGCGCAGCTCCGCACGGTCCAGCCGCACGGTCCTTACCACCTGCTCGGCTGGTCTTTCGGAGGCAACGTCGTCCAGGAGATCGCCGTCCAGCTGCAGGACGCCGACGAGGAAGTGGCCCTGCTGGCTGTCCTCGACGCCTTCCCCGTGGCACCGGCCGACGGTCTGGAGGACGCCGGACGCGACACCGTCTTCCGCGCCCTGCTGACCGCGCTCGGCCTCGACCTGTCCGGATGGAACGAAAATGCCCCACTCGACGCGGCGGTCGTACGCGATGCGTTGCGGGACACCGGCAGTCCGCTGGGAGCGCTGGACCCGTCGACCATCGAGACCATGGTCGACAACTTCGCCCACCAGGCCCGGTTGATGCGCGGCTACACCCCGCGCCCTTTCAACGGCAGCGTCCTGTTCTTCCGCGCCACGGAAGAGGACCCGGCGAACGGACTGACTCCCTCCCTGTGGGCTCCCTACGTCAAGGGCGATCTCGAAGTCCACGACGTGCCCTGCGGTCACGCGCAGATGCTGCGTCCCGAGTCGCGGGCCCTCATCGGGCCCGTTCTCGAAGCAGCGCTGCGCATCCACTGACCGCATACCTGCCTGGCGGTCCCCATCGAGGGACCGCCGGGCGCAACCCGGGCGCAACACTGCGGCCCGGCCGGCCACACCCCACCCTGCGAACGAAACGAGGCACCCCGCCATGACCAACCCCTTCGACGACCCTGCCGTGCAGCACCGTGTACTGGTCAACGACGAAGGCCAGCACTCCCTGTGGCCCGAATTCGCCGACGTGCCGGCAGGCTGGCAGCCGGTCCACGGGCCCGCGTCCCGCCAGGACTGCATCGCCTATGTCGATGCCAACTGGACCGACCTCACGCCGCGCAGCGCGCTGGCCAGCCGATGAGCCCGTCCCGTACGGATCTGCGGGGAGCAACACGCCAACCCCTGCCGCTCGCCGCGGTCGCAACGCCCGACCTCACGTTCCCCGGCGGCGGGGACCCGATCGTTGCCGAAGGGCTGACACGCAGTTTCGGAGAGCGCCGGGCCCTCGCGGGGGTCGACCTGCGGGCCCCCGCGGGCAGCGTGCTCGCGCTGCTGGGTCCGAACGGCGCGGGAAAGACCACGACGGTGCGCATCCTGACCACGTTGCTTCAGCCGGACGGCGGCCGGGCGACGGTTGCCGGACACGACGTCAGCAGCGAGCCATGGGCAGTGCGCCAACGGATCGGGCTCTCCGGCCAGTACGCCGCCGTCGACGAACGCCTGACCGCCCGGGAAAACCTCTATCTCGTCGCCCGGCTCCACGGCATGAGCCGTCGGGCCGCGCGTGCGCGGATCACCGATCTCCTCGACCGGTTCACCCTCACCGAGGCCGCGGACCGTCCCAGCGGGGGCTTCTCCGGAGGTATGCGCCGTCGCCTCGACTTGGCGGGCGCGCTGACCACCCGGCCTTCGGTCGTCTTCCTCGACGAGCCCACGACGGGGCTCGATCCGCGCGGCAGAGCCGACACCTGGAAGGCAGTACAGGATCTGGTGGCCGACGGCACCACTGTCCTGCTGACGACCCAGTACCTGGAGGAGGCCGACCAACTCGCGGACTCCGTCGCCGTGATCGACCACGGCAGCGTCATCGCCACCGGCACGGCCACCCAGTTGAAGGCGGCCGTCGGCGGAAATCGGATCTCGCTGCGTGCCACGGCGTCCGACGCCGTCGGCGCGATAGCCTCGGTGCTGGCCGCACTTGGCCCGCACCAGCCGAAGACCGATGGACGCACAGGCCATGTCTCGGTCGCCACCGACAACGGTTCAGCTGATCTCCAGTACGTCCTGGCCGCGTTGGAAGCGGCAGGAATCGCGGTGACGGACATCTCTCTGGCGCCCCCCACACTCGACGACGTGTTTCTCACACTCACCGGCCGGCCACGTCGCGATCCCAGCGCCGCCGAAGGCCCCGCCACAACCGCACGTCGTGGACACCGCCGAAAAGGAGCCCACGCGTGACAACAGTGAACCTCGGCACCCGGCTGCCGACCGGATCGATGCGTACCGTGCGCGACGGCGGCCTGATCGCCTGGCGCAATCTCGTGAACCTGCGCCGCACCCCAGGTGCTGTGGTGGCCGCGCTGGTCCAGCCCCTCATGTTCGTCCTGCTCCTCGCCTACGTCTTCGGAGGAAGCCTGGGAGGTGCCCAGTACCGCACGTTCCTGATGGGAGGAATCTTCGCGCAGGCCGTCACCTTCAACGCCTCGTTCACCGCGATCGGTCTGGCCGCCGACATGGACAAGGGCATGGTGGACCGCTTCCGTGCGCTGCCGACACCGCGCGGCTCCGTCATCCTCGGCCGCACCCTGTCCGACCTGGCCATGAGCGCCGTCACCCTCGCGGTGACATCGCTGTGCGGAGTGTTGGTCGGCTGGCGTGTCGAAGGATCCGCGGCCGGCGCCCTGGCTGCGTACGGGGTGATCCTGCTCTTCGCCTTCGCGATGTCCTGGGTCGGGGCGACGGTGGGCCTGATGGCCCGCAGTGTCGAAGTCGCGCAGAGCGCCGGACTGATCTGGCTCTTCCCCGTCACCTTCGTTTCCGGGGCGTTCGTCCCGGTCACGACGATGCCGACTCCGCTGCGGGTCGTTGCCGAATGGAACCCGGTCTCCGCGACAGCCACGGCAGCCCGCTTCCTGTTCGGCAACGAGGTCCCCCGTGGCGTCGGCGAACCCAGCGGCTGGCCCACCCAACATGCCGCCGTGTACGCGCTGTTGTGCTCATGCGCAGTGATCGCAATTTTCATGCCCCTTGCGGTCAGCCGATACCGGCGCATAACCCGCGGCTGACAGCGGATCCTCTCGGACGCTGCAGTTTTCACCTTGTGTCACCACGCTCGCTGAGCGTCATGATCCAACGGGCGTGGGCCTGAGGGGGGTCGTAGCGTCGGAGGTGTTGTTGCTTTCGGACATGGGAGTCCTCATGCGCATCACACTCGCCAGAAGTGCGGTTGTCGCCGCACTCACCTGCGCCGCCGCGTTTCCCATGATCGGGGCCGCACAGGCCGCGACCCCCGCCCAGAGCACCGTTCAGGCGGTCCGTACCCTGCCGACGGACGACGGTCCCGGGTGGCACCACCACGGTGGCTACTGGGGTCACGACCACTACTACGGCGGAGGCATCGGGCTCGGCCTCGGTCTGGGCCTGGGTATCGGCCTCTGAGCCGTAGGCACCGCAACGAGCAGGAGCGAGGAAGTCCCGGGACACGGGACAGGTCCGCTCCTGCTCCTTTAGTTTCTGTCGTTCACCAGGGGCCGACGGCGGCGCGAGCGACGAGGCCGAGGCCCACGATGGACACGAGGGCGGCCGTGCCTACGGGACCGTAGCGAGCCAGGCGGCGCAGCCGCCTCCACTGGGTGAAGTCCGTTGAGCGCAGACCGTTCTCGATGCGCACGCGTAGGCGCACCAGGAGGAGTCCGGCGAGGGTGAGTGTTCCGGCCATGCCGATGCCGTAGGCGAGGACAAGGGTGATGCCGAAGGCGGTTCGCCCCAGCGCGGTGGCGCCGAGAAGCACGACGAGAGCGGAGGGGCTCGGTACGAGACCGCCGGCAATCCCCATGCCGATGAGGCCGCTGCGCCTTGCCCGTGGAGCGTGGTGGTGGGAGTGGCTATGGGGGTGGTGATCCTCTTTGGTGAGCAGTGCGACAGATCCGGGCGCCGATTCGGCCGGTTGAGCGTGATCGCGGTGAGGTGGGGGGAGCCGCGAATGGTGATGGGCGTGCGCCGCACGGCCGGGATCGCTGTGATGATGCGCGTGATGGTCGTGGCCGTCGTGATGATGGTGGTGGCCGTGGTGTTGAGACGTCGTGTCGCGGTTGAGGAGTGCGGAGCGCAGCAGCCACAGGCCGATGCCAGTGATCATGAGGCCGCTGATGACGCCGAGCCAGGTGAGGACTGCTTCGCCGGCGAGGTTCGTGGCGAGGGGGAGGGCCAGTCCGAGCACCAGGACACCTGCGGTGTGGGTGAAGGTCACGGTCGCACCGACGGTCAGAGCGTCTCGCGGAGTGCCGCGCTTGCCGGCGAGGTATGCCGCCATCAGCGTCTTGCCGTGCCCCGGCATGGCGGCGTGGGACGCGCCCAGAATGAGCGCCAGCAGAAGTGCCAGCAGTCCTACGGGAACGGTCAGTTCGCGGGCGCCCAGCAGCGAGTCGAAGGTGTTCTGCACGGTGGACAGCGCCGTGGCGATAGGGCCGGTCGAGGGCAGGACGTCGCGCACCGAGGCCAGTGCCTGCGCGCGGCCCGGCTCGGTACGCAGGTCGGCCGCGCGCTGGTTGAGAGGCGACGCAAGCGGATCTTTGGGGTAGTTCCGCAGTTCGTCGGTCGAGGACTGGGCAGGCACATTGGAGGAGGCCAGGGCCAAGCCGTCGGCCCGCGCGGTGATCTCCTGCCATCCGACGCGCCGGGTGTCGTATGTGGTGCGTAGAGCGATGACGGCCGCAGAGCGCAGATCCGCGTGCGCTGTCACATCGCACTGAACGCGGCTGGTCGGGAGTCCGGCCTCTCCCGGGCGGCGGCTGAAACGGCTGGAGGAGAGGTGCCACTGAAGACGGCCCTCATCCACGGTGGCGACGAGTTGCCGCTCCAGTGCACTGCATGCCCGGCTCGCGTAGTGCGTGCTCTCGTTGTCGCTGACGCGACCGTCGTGGTCGGTGTCGATGTCCTGGAGCTCTTGGGCGGTGGAGATCTCCGCGCGGTCCACGACGATGCGGGCGTCGATGCGTTGCGGGTGCAGGACGAGTCCGGTGTGGTGGTTGACGGTGAAGTTGCCCAGCGGGTGCGCCGTCGCGGGAGTCGCGGTGGCGATGGCGGCGGCACCGAGGCAGGTGATGGCTGCCAGCACGGTGGCAAGGCTGCGTGGGGGAGTCGGGTTCATCGGCGTCCGTCGATTCTGTCGAGAGCGGCGCGGGCCTCGGGGGCGTGCACGGGATGGAAGTGCGCGTCGATCGCGAGAGCTCGTCGAAGGTCGCCGCGTGCCTCCGCCGTGTGGCCGAGCGACTGATGGATCATCGCGCGGTGGAAGAGGAAGAGCGCGCTTCGGGTGCCCAGCGTCAGAGCGCGGTCTGCCTCGACGAGCGCCTCCTCGTCGCGGTCAGCTCGATGCAGTGCCCAGGCGTAGGCGTCGTGCACGGCGATGAACGGGCGTGCGGCGATGGCCTGGCGGCCCATGCCGACGGCGGCTCGGGGATCTCCGTGGTCGGCCTCGAAGAGGATCGCGTCCGTGTCCGGCCGCGCTCCGGTCTCTTTGCGGACCGCCTCCTGGGCACGCAGGACGCGGTACTGGTCCTCGGCTTCATCCTGGTGCCCCAGGGACTGTTGGAGCTCACCCAGCGCAAGCAGGTAGTGGGGCAAGGGCGCGACGGCGATGGCCTCGGTGTAGTCCCGCACGGCCCGCGTGGTGTTCCCGCGCGCTGTGAGGGCGCGGGCCCGTGCTTCCAACAGCCCGCTGTCGTGCGGAGTCTCCCGCAGTCCTGACTGGGCTTCGTCCAGCGCGGTCCGTGGGTCGCCGTTATCTGAGGCCAGGAGAGAGAGGTGGGTGAAGGCGAATGCGCGCTCGGTCGGCGAGCCGGCGGCCGTCAGGGAGCGACTCATCAGAAGGCGAGCCTGGCGCTCGTCGCCCCGCAGTTCCCACGTGTAGGAGGCCCGGGCCAGGGACGTGCTGTCCGGCCGGAGGTCGGTCATGCGCTGCACCGCGTCGAATGCCTTTTGGTACTGGCCGAGTTGGGTGTAGGCGTCGGCCAGGACGCCGTATGCCGGTGCGCTGTACGGATTCGTCGTGGTGGCCTGGAGGGACCAGGTCAGGGCTCGCTCGAAGTCGTGCCGTCCTGCGGCGAGAGCCGCCATAGCGGTCTCCGCGTGGTCGTTGCCGGCCGGCTGCACCTTCAGCGACCTGCGCAGCGCGGACTCGGCTTTCGCGTAGGTGGTCGGGTCGGCGTTCTGCCGGGCCTGCTGCACGTATGCCATCCCGAGGGCCGACCAGGCGTCCGGATCCGTAGGGAACTGGCGGGCGCGCTGCTGGAGTGCGGGCAGGGACCCGCCATGCGGAGCGCCGGAGGAAGCCGCCTCGTCGGGTGTGGCGGAGCCCAGGGGCGAGAAGCCCAGCGCCCCGACGGCGAACAGGGCGGCCCCCAGAGCGATGCAGACGGCCGCGCTGCGCAGATGTCTACGCCGCAGAGGCGTTCGGCGAAGATGGTCGCTGGCCACGAAGACCTCCGGGACAAGGCGTGGGCCCCGGCGGGCCAGGCATTCGTCTGGCCCGCCGAAGGTGGTGTGCGGTGGAAAGGGTCAGGCGGTGGTGCGCTTGCGGCGCATCCGGAAGCCGCCGACGCCGAGCAGGAGCGCTCCTGCCGCGGTGACGGCCGATGTCTGTGCCGTCTTCAGCGACGACTGCTGGGCGCCAGGGCTGCCGGCAGCCGACTTGTTGACGCTCTTGGTGTTGGGCAGTGCCAGATAGGGGAACGACGAGCCGAAGGCAGCGTCGTTGGCATTCACCTTGTCGCCGTCGGCCAGCGCGGGCACGAGCTTGCCCGTCTGGGCCGCGCCCTCGACGGCCTGGAGCGAGATGTCGATGACGTCGTCGCCCAGGCGGCGGCCGTTGGGGAACCCGCCGAGGTCTCCGGCGAGGACGCCAAGGCGGTTGGGCTTTGCCGAGGGCGCTACCGCCATGTTCAGGCGCAGTTCCTCGGCGGGGACGATCCGCCGCGGGTCGGCGTCCTTGTTGAGGCGGTGCGCGTTGAGGTCGGCCTTGACGGGGCCGCACGCCTTGCAGATTCCGGTCAGGAAGAT
>NZ_QLLY01000002.1 GCF_003259365.1 Streptomyces sp. PsTaAH-137 | reverse complement strand
CCCTCATTCCACTGGTCCGAGGCATCCCGCCCATCCGCTCCCGTCGCGGCCCCCGACGCCGCCGACCCGGCAAACTGCACGGCGACAAGGGCTACGACTACTCCCACCTGCGGCGCTGGCTGGCCTCTCGGGGGATTCGCCATCGCCTTGCCCGAAGGGGCATTGAGTCATCCAAACGGCTCGGCCGACACCGCTGGGTCGTAGAACGCACCATGTCCTGGCTGTCCGGCTGCCGACGTCTCCACCGCCGCTACGAGCGCAAACCAGAACACTTCCTCGCCTTCACAGCCATCGCTGCGACCCTCATATGCCACCGCAGACTCGCCAAGTGAAATGACGTCTTAGGATCGCGCCTGCATCTGTATGGATCAGAGACTCTGCCCGGTGACGGAGTCGGCGTGGGGCGCGCGTCCCCACCCCACGCCCGCACTGGAAGGTTCCAGTCGCGATCACGGGCCGGCCCTCCGGACGCCGACGGCCCCGTTGTGACGCGGCCCGCCGGGCGGCGAAAGGGACGCGCCGTGTCCTCGACACCGGCCAACTACCGCACTCTGCTGCGCACTCCGGGCGCCGCCGCCTTCTTCCTCGCCGGCTGCGTCGGGCGGGTCGGGCTCGCCATGACCGGGCTCGGCATCGTCTGGCTGGTGCACGCCCGCACCGGCTCCTACGCCACCGCCGGCCTGGTCACCGGCTGCTTCGCCGTCACCGACGCGCTGGCCGGGCCGCAGATCGGGCGGCTCGTCGACCGGTTCGGGGAACGCCGGGTCGTGCCGTACGCGCTCGGGGCGCACGCGGCGGCCGTGGCGCTGCTGTTCGCGGGCGGCCCGGTGCCGCTCGCCGCCACCGCGGGGGCGCTGGCCGGGGCGACCCTGCCGCAGATCAGCGCCCTGTCCGCGGCCCGCTGGGCGGCCCTGCTGCGCGGTACGGGGCAGGACGCCGCGCTGCCCGGCGCCTTCGCCCTGGAATCCCTCGCGAACGGGCTGTCGTTCCTCATCGGCCCCGCCCTCGTCAGCACCCTCGGCGCCGCCGGGCATCCGGGGCTCGGCAGCGGGGTCGCCGCCGCGCTCGTGATCGGGGGCGGTCTCGCGTTCACCCTCCAGCGCCGCACCGCGCCGCCGGTCGCGGACCGCGGTGAGCGGCGGCACGCGGGGCGGGCGCTGCGCGGGCCGGCCTTCGTGGGGCTCGTCGCTAGCACCCTCGCCCTGGGCGTGTACTTCGGCGCGATGCAGGTGTCCGTCTCCGCGTACGCGGTCGGGCGCGGGACCCCTGATCTGGCGCCGGTGCTGTACGCGGTGTCCAACTGCACGAGCCTGGTGGGTGGTTGGGTCTACGGCGTGCGGCGGTGGCGGTCCGGGCCCGGGCGGCAGCGGGTCGTCGCCGCGGCGGGGCTGCTTCTGGCCTGTGTGCCGCTGGCCCTTCTCGACGCGCCGGTTCCGATGGGGTGCGCGCTGGCGCTGACCGGGCTGGCCGTGCCGCCGCTGCTGGCCGTCACCTCCGTGCTGACCGAGGCGGCGGTGCCGCGCGCCGTCCTCACGCAGGCCTTCACCTGGCTGGGGTCGGCGAGCGCGGCGGGGTCGGCCGGGGCGGCGGCGCTTGCGGGGCGTGCCGTGGACGCCGGGGGCGCCCACGCCGGGTTCCTGGTCGCGGTGGGGGCCGCCGGTGGGGTGGTGGTGCTGGCGGTGCCGGCTCGTCTGCGGGTGCGTGGGGGCTGGTCGCGCAGTTCCCCGCGCCCCTAGGTTGTACGTCGGCTGACGGCCGGTGGCCGCTTCTCGCGCAGTTCCCCGCGCCCCTGGGTTGTACGTCGGCTGTCGGCCGGTGGCCGCTTCTCGCGCAGTTCCCCGCGCCCCTGAGATGCGCACTTCGTGCGGCATCTCATCAGGAGCAGGTCGTAGCCTCGGGGTATGTCTCGTATCGCCCTTGTCACCTGTCGGCCCGGACCCGAGATCAGTGTGGACCGTGATCTGCCCCTGCTCGTCGGCGAGTTGAGGGGATGCGGCGCCGATGCCGTCGCCGTCGAGTGGGATGATCCGGAGGTCGACTGGGGCTCCTTCGAGTTGGTCGTTCTGCGGTCCACCTGGGACTACAGCTGGCGGCGTGCGGAGTTTCTGGAGTGGGCCGCGCGGTGTGCCGGCGTCACCCGGCTCGCCAACCCCGTCGACGTGCTCCGCTGGAACACCGACAAGCGCTATCTCGGCGAACTCGCCCGCGCCGGGGTGCCCACCGTGCCCACCGCGTACGTCGAGCCCGGCGACACCCCCGACCTGCCGGACGACCGCGCGTACGTCGTCAAGCCGGCCTCGGGCGCGGGCGCCCGGTACGCCGCCCGCTACACCCCGGCCGAACGGGACACGGCGCTGCGGCACTTGGTGCGGATGCACGCCGAGGGGCTGACCGCGATGGTGCAGCCCTACGTCGACGGGATCGACATCAACGGCGAGCGCGCCGTGCTGTTCTACGGCGGGCAGTTCCTGCACTCCGTGCGCAAGGGCGCCGTCCTGGCCCCGGGCGTCGCCTTCGACGTCCGCAAGGTCGCGCACCCCGCGCTGGAGCCGTGGCGGCCCACCGTCGCCGAACTCGCCGTCGTCGAGAAGGCGTTGGCGGCCGTGCCGGGCGGCCCCGAGCAGTTGCTGTACGCGCGGGTCGACCTGGTCGACGGCCCCGACGGGCAGCCGTGCGTGATGGAGCTGGAACTCGTCGAGCCCAATCTGTTCCTCGCCGCAGTGCACCCGGGGTCGCTCCCGGTCGTCGCCGAGGCGATCCTCAAGGCCGCCCGGTGAGCGTCCAGCGCTGGAGCAGTCCGTAGGTGAACTCGGCCCGCACCTCGCGCGGCGTCCCCGACGGGTCCGGCGCCGTGAACGCGAGGCCCCAGCGGGTCGGCGCCGAGCCCTCCAGAGGGCGGGCCGGGGCGAAGGCGCGGGCCGCCTCGTCGACCGTGCACGACCACGGGGTGAGGTCGTCGAGCGTCCGCAGCGCCGGGCCGGGGGCGCCGGGGGCGCGGATCAGCCAGTCGTTCCAGACCGCGCCCTGCGGCGAGAGCAGCACCTCGAAGCGCAGGTCGGGCCAGAGCGGCACCGGCCACAGCAGCGCCTCGCACTCCATGTCGCCGATCTTCCGGATCAGCGTGCGCTCGGGGGCGCCGAGGACCGAGCGGTAGCGGGAGACCGCCGCCCGCGCCCGGGGCGAGCGGACCATGGCCTGCCAGCGGCGGTTCGCCTCCCGCATGTCGGCGACGGAGACGCCCAGGTCGGCGCGGGCGGTCTCGACCAGCTCCGGATTGTGGTCGGCCATCCTGCGCAGCAGCACCAGCTGGAAGTGCAGCGGGGTGAAGGGTTCGGCGGGACCTGAGGAGGGTGCGGGGCGCGGCATGCCCTCCATGGTCGCGCAGCGTCGACCCATTGCCCGGTCACGGGCACTGTGCATAGCCTATGTTCGCCATACCGACCGTCTGTTGAAATATCGAACATAGGGAGGGGATCGGTCGTGGGACGCCTCGTACCAGCCGTGACCCGGGCTCTGGACATCATGGAGCTCTTCCTCGACGGGGACGGCACGCTGTCCGCCCCCGACATCGTCCGCAAGCTGCAGCTGCCGCGCACCACGGTGCACGAGCTCGTCACCACGCTCGCCGCCCGTTCGTACATCGTGCAGGTCCCCGGCCAGCCGGGCCGCTACCGCCTCGGGGTGCGCCCCTACCAGCTCGGCAGTCGGTACGCGGAGCAGCTCGACCTCGCCGCCGAGGGCCAGCAGGTCGCCCGCTCGGTCGCCGAGACCTGCGACGAGACGGTACACGTGGCGATCCTCGAAGGCACCGACGTCATCTACATCGCCAAGGTCGACTCCACGCACGCGGTGCGGATGGTCTCGGCGGCCGGGCGACGGCTGCCCGCGCACTGCACCTCGGTCGGCAAGATGCTCCTCGCGTCCCTGCCCGAGCCCGAGTTGGCCGCCCGCGTCCCGGACGACGCCCCGCTCGCCGCCATGACGGAGAACTCGATCACCGACCCGGCCGCCCTGCGCGAGGCCCTGCACACCATCCGCGAGCGCGGGCTCGCCGTCGAGAGCCGCGAGTCCAACCCGGACGTGAGCTGCGTCGCCGCCCCCGTGCGCGACCGCACCAACCGGGTCGTCGCCGCGCTCTCCATCTCCGTACCGATGATCCGCTGGACGGACGCCCGCGAGGCGGAGCTGGCGCAGCTCGCCGCGAAGGGCGCGGCCGATCTGTCCGAGCGCCTCGGCCACCGGGGCACGCCGTGAGGGCCGAGGTCGCGGTGCGGGAGACCGCCGAGCTCGGCGAGGGCCCCACCTGGGACCCGGCCGCCGAGCGGATGGTCTGGGTCGACATCCTCGGCTCGCGCGTCCACACCTTCGAGCCCGGCAGCGGCCGCCGCACGGTCCTGGTGACCGAGCAGCACGTGGGCGCCGCCAAGCCGCGCGCGGGCGGCGGTCTGGTCGTCAACCTCCGGGACGGAGTGGGCTGTTACTCCGCCGACGGCGCCTTCTCCTGGCTGCACCGCGAGCCGGTCCCGGGGCGGCGCGGGAACGACGCGGCGGTCGCCCCCGACGGCGCCCTGTGGGCGGGCTCGATGGCGTACGACGAGCGGCCCGGCGGCGGCAATCTGATCCGCCTCGCCCCCGACGGCACGGCGGCCGAGAAGATCGACGACGTCACCGTCTCCAACGGCACCGGCTGGAGCCCCGACGGCACGCTCATGTACTACGTCGACACGGCGACGAGCCGCATCGACGTCTTCGACGTGGACGGCGAACACATAGGCAACAGGCGGGAGTTGGCGACCGTCGAGAAGGGCGCCGGTCTTCCGGACGGCCTCACCGTGGACGCCGACGGCTGCGTCTGGGTGGCCCTGTGGGACGGAGGGGCGCTGCGCCGGTACACCCCGTCCGGCGCCCTGGACCGGGTGATCCCCCTCCCGGTCCGCCGCCCGACCGCCTGCGCCTTCGGCGGCCCGGACGTGCGCGACCTGTACGTCTCGACGGCCCGGGTGGGCCTGACCCGTCCGACCCCACTGGCCGGATCGCTGCTCGTCCTGCCCGACGCCGGCCAGGGTCTGGCGCAGCCCGTGTTCGGGTGACCTAGGGCCTGTCTCTCAGATCCCTCCGTCCGCCCGGAGGGCGGGCCCCGCGGCGTCTGGTGCGTGCTCTCGGCGTGCCGGGTGCACGGCCTCGTACTGGGCGTACTCGGCCTTGCGCCCGGTGCGGCGAGAGCGCGTGCCAGGCGTCGCGGGGCAGGAGGGATCTGAGAGACAGGCCCTAGAGGCCCGGACACGTACAAGCCGCGGAGGCGGCTGCTCGATGCATGAGCAGCCGCCTCCGCGGCTTTTCCGTTGTCGAACCCATTGACGGTCGAAGCGCTTCAACCTTACGGTCCCGTTCGAAGTTACGGGCACCATTCGACATTTCGAACAGTAAGGGCAGGGCATGGGACGACCTGGCCTGAACCGCAGGCACCTTCTCGCCGCAGCAGGCGGGTTGACCGTCGCCGGAAGTGCCGCCTTCGCGGCGCTCGGTACCGGAGCCGACGCGCTCGCCTCCGGCGCGGACACCCGCGTGCGCTACTGGAACCTCTTCAGCGGCGGCGACGGCTCCAACATGATCGCGATGCTGGACGCCTTCCGGAAGGAACACCCCGACATCGCGGTCAAGGACTCCACGCTCCAGTGGGGCAACCCCTTCTACACCAAGCTCGCGATGGCCGCCGCGGGCAACCGGGCCCCCGAACTCGGCGTCATGCACCTGGGCCGTGTCGCGGGCTTCTCGCCGGGCCGCCTCCTCGACCCGTGGGACGAGAAGCTGCTCGCCAAGTACGGCGTGCGCAAGGCCGACTACAACCCGGCGCTGTGGAACCGCGGCGTGATCGACGGCAAGCTCTACGCCCTGCCGCTCGACATCCACGTACAGCTCTGCTTCTACCGCAGGGACGTGCTGAAGAAGGCGGACCTGCTCGGCGACGACGGCCGGATGATCGACGTCACCTCCACCGCCGAGTGGTTCGACGTGCTGAAGAAGGCGAAGAAGGCCCAGAAGAAGGGGCTCCAGACCATCGGCCTGTGGACCAACGACCAGAACTTCCAGTGGTGGTTCTTCGTCGCCTTCTACACCCAGCTCGGCGGGCGGTGGTTCGACGACGGGAACACCGAGGTCCTCTTCGACGCCGACAAGGCCACCGAGGTCCTGGAGTTCCTCCGCAGGCACGTCACCGACGGATACGTGATCCCGGGCGCCCCGACCGGCGAACAGTTCATCAACGGCGCGCCGTTCACCTGGGAGGGCAACTGGTCGGTGCCCGTCTTCTCCGGCGCGAAGCTCGACTATGGTGCCACCCCGCTGCCGGCCGTCTTCGGGAAGAGGGCGACGCACGCGGAGTCCCACTCGTTCGTCCTGCCGCACCGGTCGGGCCGCGGCGGCGCCACGAACGAGGCGGCCCACCAACTCGCCGCGTACGTCGTCACCCACGCCCTGCAATGGGCGGCCGGCGGCCACATCCCCGCGTACACGCCGACGCTGTCCACGGCCGCGTACAAGAAGCTCACCCCGAACAACGAGTACGTGACCGCCATGGACCACCAGGCCACCGAGCCGAAGGTCTGGTTCGCGGGCTCCACCGGCGTGCTCGCCCAGGACCTCGGCCCGATGGTCGTCTCCTCGACGATGGGCTCGGCCGAGCCGGCCGCGGTCGGGCAGCGCATGAAGAAGGAGCTGGCCAAGCTCCTCGCCTCGAAGAACCCGATGGACGGCACGACTGCCGCGCAAGGAGGTGCGGTCGCATGACGACGACCAGTGCGGAGACCACCCTGCTCCCGCCGTCGCGGGCGAGCCGCGCGACCGCGACGGCGACCGTCCGGCGCAAGCAGGGCTTCCAGCACGGGGGCTGGTTCATCGCCCCGTTCCTGCTCCTGTTCGTGCTGTTCGTGATCTGGCCGCTGCTGCGCGGGCTCTGGCTCAGCCTCACCGACGCCAACATCTCCGGCGACGGCGCGGGCTTCGTCGGCCTCGACAACTACCGCGAGGCGCTGCACGACACGGCGATGTGGGACGCGCTCGGCCACAGCGCCTGGTTCACGCTCCTCGTCGTGCCCTGCATTACCGTCCTCGCCTTCCTCCTCGCGATGCTCGCCCACCACATCGAGCGCGGGAAGTGGCTGTGGCGGCTCTGCTTCTTCGTCCCGTTCCTGCTGCCGTCGACGGTCGCCGCCAACATGTGGCAGTGGCTGATGACCCAGGGGATCGGCCTGTTCAACGAGACCTTCGGGCTCACCACGCCCTGGCTGACCGACAAGTCGTACGCGATGCTCGCCCTCGTCATCGAGACGCTGTGGTGGACGGTCGGCTTCTCGTTCCTGCTGTATCTGGCCGCGCTCCAGGGCATCCCCGCCCACCTCTACGAGGCCGCGAAGCTGGACGGCGCCAACGCCTGGCACCGGATCGTCCACATCACGCTGCCGATGCTCCGCCACATCACCGGCCTCGTCGTCGCGCTCCAGATCCTGGCCTCGCTCCAGCTCTTCGACCAGGCGGTCGTGATGATGGACTTCGGCCCGGGACCCGAGGGCAGCACGCGCTCCTTCGTCCAGTACACCCTCGAACAGGGCTTCACCAGCTACCGCGTGGGCTACGCCTCCGCGATGTCCATCATCTTCTTCGTGATCATCGCGGCCGTCGCCCTCGGCCGGATGGTGCTGCTGCGCACCCGTGAGGAGGGCACCCGATGAGCACCACGGACATACCGGTGAGCAGGTCCCGCAAGCCCTGGACGCCGAGCCAGGTCGTGCTCACCGTCCTCGGCGTCGCCGTCTCCGCCGTCTTCGTGGCGCCCGTCGCCGCGGCCCTGCTCACCTCGCTCAAGTCCGAGGCGGAGGCCGCCGAGATCCCGCCGCACTGGCTGCCGAAGGTCTGGACGGTCCAGGCGTGGAAGTCCCTGTGGAGCACCGGCAACATCAGCGACTGGTTCGTGAACTCCCTGGTCGTGTCGGTCCTGGTGACGGCCGTCGTGCTCGTGATCGCCGCCCTCGCCGGATACGGCTTCGCCCGTACGGAGTTCAGGGGCAAGGGCGTCCTGATGGGCGTGGTGATGTCGGGCCTGATGGTCTCCCCGGCCGTGCTCGGCGTGCCCCTGTTCACCACGGTCCAGCAGATGGGGATGGTCGACACCTACTGGGGCATGATCCTGCCCCAGTGCGCGCCCGCCGCGATGGTCTACATCCTCTACAAGTTCTTCCAGGGCATCCCGCGCGAACTGGAGGAGGCCGCCTTCATCGACGGCGCGGGCCGCTGGCGGGTCTTCTTCACCGTCATCCTGCCGCTGTCCCGCCCCTCCCTCGCCGCGGTCGGCATCTTCACCTTCATCAGCTCGTGGAACAACTTCCTGTGGCCGTACATGGTCACCAACAACCCCGACCTGATGACCATGCCGAACGGCATCGCGACCGTCATGAACTCCTACGGCATCCAGTGGGCCCAGCTCATGGCCGGCGGCCTGATGGCGGGCCTGCCCCTGATCGTCGTCTTCGTCTTCTTCCAGCGGCAGATCGTGGCGGGCGTGGCCCACACGGGACTGGCCGGACAGTGACCGCACGCATGTCCCGAACCGCATGTCCCGAACCGAAAGGAACGCATTGAGCACCGCACGCTTCACCCTCGACCCCGCCTTCACGATCGGCACGGTCGACCCGCGCCTGTTCGGGTCGTTCGTGGAACACCTCGGCCGCTGCGTCTACACCGGCATCTTCGAACCGGACCACCCGAGCGCGGACGAGGCGGGCCTGCGCACCGACGTCCTCGACCTCGTACGGGAACTGGGCGTCACCGCCATCCGCTACCCCGGCGGCAACTTCGTCTCCGGCTACAAGTGGGAGGACTCGGTCGGCCCGGCCGAGGACCGCCCGCGCCGCCTCGACCTCGCCTGGCGCACCACCGAGTCGAACCGCTTCGGCCTCTCCGAGTACATCGCGTTCCTGCGCAAGATCGGCCCGCAGGCCGAGCCGATGATGGCGGTGAACCTCGGCACGCGCGGTGTCGCCGAGGCCATCGAGCTCCAGGAGTACGCCAACCACCCCTCCGGCACGGCCCTTTCGGACCTGCGTGCCGAGCACGGCGACAAGGACCCCTTCGGCATCCGCCTGTGGTGCCTGGGCAACGAGATGGACGGCCCCTGGCAGACCGGCCACAAGACCGCCGAGGAGTACGGCCGGATCGCCGCCGAGACGGCCCGCGCCATGCGCCAGATCGACAAGGACGTCGAACTCGTCGCGTGCGGCAGCTCCGGCCAGGGCATGGACACGTTCGCCGCCTGGGAGTCGACGGTCCTCCAGGAGACGTACGACCTCGTCGATCACATCTCGCTGCACGCCTACTACGAGGAGCACGACGGCGACCGCGACTCCTTCCTCGCCTCCGCGGTGGACATGGAGTCCTTCATCGAGAACGTCGTCGCGACCTGCGACCACGTGGGCGCCCGCCTCAAGTCGAAGAAGAAGATCAACCTCTCCTTCGACGAGTGGAACGTCTGGTACATGACGCGCACCGACGCCGAGGTCTCCGCGCTCGACTGGCCCGAGGCGCCGCGCCTGCTGGAGGACGTCTACTCGGTCACCGACGCCGTCGTCTTCGGCTCGCTGCTGATCGCCCTGCTGCGCCACGCGGACCGCGTCAAGATCGCCTGCCTCGCCCAACTGGTCAACGTCATCGCCCCGATCATGACCGAGCCGGGCGGCGCGGCCTGGCGGCAGACGACGTTCTTCCCGTTCGCGCAGGCGGCGGAGTACGGCCGCGGCGAGGTCCTCGACGTCCGCGTCGACTCGCCGACGTACGACACCGAGCGCCACGGCACGGCCGACCTGCTGCACGCCACGGCGGTCCGCGCCGAGGACGGCACGGTCACCGTCTTCGCGGTCAACCGCGGGCAGTCGGAGTCCCTGCCGCTCGAAGTCGCCCTCAATGGCCTTGAGTTGAGTGCTGTCACCGAGCACTCGGTCCTCGCCGACGCCGACCCGGACGCCCGCAACACCCTCACCGACCCCGAGCGGGTGGCCCCGCACGCGGCGACCGGGACGGTTCTGGAGGACGGCGTGCTGCGGGCGACCCTGGAACCGCTGTCCTGGAACGTGATCCGCCTGGGCTGACGGCGGCCGAGGGAAACCATGGGTTTCCTGTGAGCCCAGTCAACTACCGGCTATCTACGGCCCGTTGAAGAGGACGGATTCGGTAAAGCGGAGCCCTGGACTCCCCGCCGTCCCTTGTTGAAGTGTGCGCAACAAAGCAAACATCGTCGCGACCGCCGGGGACGCAGGACCGGCGGTCGCACAGCACCCGCACCGCCCCTGTCCACCCTTCTCAGGAGGCAGTACGTTGCGCGACACACACCCCCACAGATGGCACCTCGGCCGGATGGGCGCCGGGCTCCTCGGCGTCGCGGCCCTCGTGTTCGCCGGGCTCGGCACGGCGGCCCAGGCCGACGCCGCCGCATCGCTCACCCCGCACGTGACCTGGAAACGAGCCTGTTCCCAGCCCGCCAAGGCCGGTGAGATGGCCTGCGGCGCGAAGCGCGTGACGAGCGGCACCACCGCGTACGCCGTCCAGCGCGCCAAGGCCGGACACGCCGCCCCCGACGCGGCCGACGCCGCCACCCCGTCCGGCTACGGTCCGACCGACCTCCAGGCCGCCTACGGCCTGACCTCGGCGGCCGCGTCGAAGGGCGCCGGTGAGACGATCGCCATCGTCGACGCCTACGACGACCCGAACGCCGAGGCCGACCTCGCCAAGTACCGCTCGTACTACGGCCTTCCGGCCTGCACCACGGCCGGCGGCTGCTTCAAGAAGGTCAGCCAGACCGGCTCCACCACCTCGCTGCCCACCGCCGACAGCGGCTGGGCCGAGGAGATCTCCCTCGACCTCGACATGGCGAGCGCGGTCTGCCCGAAGTGCAACATCCTGCTCGTCGAGGCCAAGTCCGCGACGATGGCCAACCTCGGCGCGGCCGTGAACCGGGCCGTCACCCTCGGCGCCAAGTACGTGTCGAACAGCTACGGCGGCTCCGAGTCCTCCTCGGACAGCTCCTACGACTCCTCGTACTTCAACCACCCGGGCGTCGCCATCACGGTCAGCTCGGGCGACGAGGGCTACGGCGCCGAGTACCCGGCGGCCTCCCGCTACGTCACCGCGGTCGGCGGCACGGCCCTCACCAAGGCCGCCTCCACCACGCGCGGCTGGACCGAGTCCGTGTGGAAGACCAGCAGCACCGAGGGCACCGGATCGGGCTGCTCGGCCTACGACACCAAGCCGACCTGGCAGACCGACACCGGCTGCACGAAGCGGACGATCTCCGACGTCGCCGCGGTCGCCGACCCGGCCACCGGCGTCTCCGTCTACGACTCGTACGGCATCACCGCCGGCTGGTACACCTTCGGCGGCACCAGCGCCTCCTCGCCGATCATCGCGGCGGTCTACGCCCTCGGCGGCGTCCCGTCGTCCGGCTCGTACCCGGCGAAGTTCCCGTACGCCGTGGCCGGGACCTCCGCGCTGAACGACGTCACGACCGGCAACAACGGCAGCTGCTCCAGCAGTTACCTGTGCACCGCGAAGACCGGCTACGACGGTCCGACCGGCTGGGGCACCCCGCAGGGCGTGTCCGGCTTCACCGGCTGACAGCCTCCCGGTGAGGGTGCGGGCCACGGCGAGCGACCGCCGTGGCCCGCACCGCCGATTCCACCCACTGAGACCGGGCCGCTATTCATACCTTTTCCCTAGGGATGGTGTGCATAGTGGCCGCCATGGACTTCTCGTGGACGATCGTTGTCGCCGGCGCCCTGGTCGGGCTCGCCGTGGGACTCACCGGCATGGGCGGTGGCGCCCTGATGACTCCGATCATGGTCATGTTCTTCGGGGTCAACCCCACCGCCGCCATCGGCAGCGACCTGGCGACCTCCCTGTTCATGAAGCCGTTCGGCGCCGCCGTCCACCACAGAGCGGGCACCATCCGCTGGGACATCGTCCGCTGGCTGCTGCCCACCGCCCTGCCCGCCGCCTTCGGCGGAGCCCTGCTGCTCCGGGCGCTCGGCGACGGCGACACCCTCCAGACCCGGGTCAAGTACGTCATCGGCGGCGCCCTGCTGCTCGCGGTGGCCGGCATGCTGGCCCGGATCTGGCTCGACCGGCGCCGCGGCCTCGGTTCCGCCGACGCGGAGACCATCGAAAACGCGGCGGTGCGGGTCAGGCCGGTGGCGACGCTCCTCATCGGGCTCGTCGGCGGAGTCGTGGTCGGGATGACCTCGGTGGGCTCCGGGTCCCTGATCATCGTGATGCTGATGCTCGCCCACCCCCGGCTCCGGGCGAACCACCTCGTCGGCACCGACCTCGTGCAGGCCGTCCCGCTGGTCGGCGCCGCAGCCCTCGGCCACCTCCTCGTCGGCGACGTCTCCCTCGGCCTCGCCGGCACCCTGCTGATCGGCGCGATCCCCGGGGTCGTGGCGGGTGCCGTGCTCTCCACCCGGGTCTCCGGGCCCGCCCTGCGCTGGGCGCTCATCGTGCTGCTCACCGGCTCGGGACTCGCCATGTGGGGCATGTCCGGGATCCCGCTGGTGCTGGTCTGCCTGGCGTTCGCCGCCGTCGGCACCGTCGTGACCCTGCGCACCCGCCGCGCCACCCCGGCGCGGGCCGAGCGGACCGAGGAGCGTGAGCCGTCCCCGACAATGACGGCATGAGGATTTCAGCCCGAGCCGACTATGCCGTGCGCGCGAGCCTGGAGCTGGCCGTCCGCGGCGGCGCCGAACCGGTCAAGGCGGAGGTCATCGCCGCCGCCCAGGACATCCCGCACAAGTTCCTGGAGGGCATCCTCAGCGATCTGCGGCGCGGCGGCATCGTGCTCAGCCGGCGCGGCGGCAACGGCGGCTATCTGCTGGCCCGCGCCGCCGCCGAGATCACCGTCGCCGACGTCGTCCGCGCCGTCGAGGGCCCCATCGTCTCCGTGCGTGGCGAGCGGCCCAGCGCCCTCGCCTACAGCGGCGCCGCGGAACCGCTGCTCCCGCTGTGGGTCGCGCTGCGCGCCAACGTCCGCAAGATCCTCGAAGGCGTCACCCTCGACGACCTCGCCCACGACCGGCTCCCCGAGCCGGTGCGGCAGCTGGCCGACGACCCGGCCGCCTGGCACAACCCGTGAGACGCGTGCGACGCCGGGCAGGTCAGCCCGCGTACCCCGTGACGATCCGGTCCACCGCCGCCGTGCCCGAGCTGTAGGCGGTCCCTCCGACCGGCTCGGGCACGACGGCTCCTCTCCCCGCGCCGAGCACGTCCTCCAGACCGGACACCAGGCGCATGACGTCGGTCTGCGGGCGCACCACGAGGCGCAGGAAGCCACTGGACGATCCGATCTTGTTGCCGCACTCGCGGATCAGCACCCCGTGCCGCTCCAGGAGGCGGTCGCGGACCACGGCGCCGTCGACCCCGTCGGGCAGCCGCACGTACAGGAAGTTCCCCTGCGACGGGTAGACGGTCAGGCCGGGCAGCCGGGACAGGTGCCAGCGCATGTCCTGCCGGTCGCGGCACACCTGGCGGATGCTGTCGGCGTACTCCTGGCGGTGGTCGCGCAGCATGAACACCACCGTCTCCGCGAAGGAGTTGAGGTTCCACTTCGGCAGCGCGGCGCGCACCCGTCCCGCGAGGCCGGGGTTGGCCACCAGGTAGCCGAAGCGGATGCCGTGCAGCCCGAAGTTCTTGCCGAGGCTGCGCAGCACGATGACGTTGGGCCGCAGCACCGCCTCGTGGACGACGCTCGGGGCGCCGCCGTCGACCGCGCCGTCGGCGAAGTCCAGGAACGACTCGTCGACGACGACCAGGTCCAGATGGCGCAGCTCGTCGAGGAGGGCGAGCAGCGCGCGGCGGGGGAGGAGCCCGCCGTCGGGGTTGTTGGGATTGCAGATCACCGCGGCCCGGGAGCCGCGCGCGTGCAGGAAGTTCGCGTACGCGGCCGGGTCCAGGGCGAAGCCGTCGCGCTCGGGGAGCGGGAACATGTCGACGCGCTTGCCCGTCTCCATCGGCTGGTCGGTCCAGCGGCCGAACGTCGGCACGGGGACCGCCAGTGATTCCCGTACGAGCAAGTGGTCGATCCACGTGATGAGTTCGGTCGAGCCGTTGCCCATCGCGACCGTCTGCGGGTTGAGCCCGAGGACCTGGCACAGCTCGGCCGTGATCGTGCCCGCGTCGCTCGGGTAGTACGTCAGGATCTCGTGCAGCCGGCCGCGCAGCCCGTCCAGCATCGCGGGCGTCGGGAAGTACGGGTTGCAGGGGATGCAGAAGTCGGTGACGGCCCCGCCGGTCCCCGCCGCCGCCCCGGCCCGCGTGAGCTGCCCGTAGGAAGGGGAATGGGCCGTACTGCCCTGGAACAGCGAAACGACGCTCGCGCTCATCAACTGCCTCCGCCCGTATCCGTGTTGACGTGCATTACGGATACGGGCGGGGCCGTGTTCAACGGAAGGTGCTCAGGTGGCGCTGAACGAGTGGACGGTCGTCGTCCGGTACGTCTGGCCGGGGCGCAGCACGGTGGACGGGAACGACGGCTGGTTCGGTGAGTCCGGGAAGTGCTGGGTCTCCAGGCACAGGCCGTCGCCCTGCCGGTAGGTGCGCCCGGAGGTGCCGACGAGGGTGCCGTCGAGGAAGTTGCCGGAGTAGAACTGAAGGCCCGGCTGGTCGGTGGCGATCTTCAGGGTGCGGCCGGAGTCCGGGTCGCGCAGGGTGACGCTGTGCTGCGGCTGCGCGGTGACGCCCTTGTCGAGGACGAAGTTGTGGTCGAAGCCCTTGGCGATGACGAGCTGGGGGTGCCCGGCGCGGATGTCCCTGCCGATGCGCTTGGCGCGGGTGAAGTCGAAGGGCGTGCCCGCGACCTTCGCGCGTTCGCCGGTGGGGATGAGGCCCGTGTCGGTGGGCGTGTAGCGGGCGGCGGCGATCGTCAGCTCGTGGTCGTGGATCGAGCCGCTGCCCTCGCCCGCGAGGTTGTAGTACGTGTGGTTCGTCAGGTTCACGACCGTGGCCTTGTCGGTCGTCGCCCGGTAGTCGATCCGCCAGTCACCGGACGCCGTCAGCGTGAAGGTGACCCGGGTGCGCAGGGTGCCCGGGTAGCCCATCTCGCCGTCGACCGAGGTGTAGTAGAGGTGCAGGCCGACGTCCTGGCCGGACGTGAACCCCTCCACGTCGAACACCCGGGTGTTGAAGCCCTTGGCGCCGCCGTGCAGCGAGTTCACGCCGTCGTTCACCGACAGCTGGTACGCCGTGCCGTCGAGGGTGAACTGCCCCTTGGCGATGCGGTTTCCGTAGCGGCCGATGGTCGCGCCGAAGAAGGTGGTGCCGGCGACGTAGGCCGCGACGGTGTCGTAGCCCAGGGAGACGTTCGCGTACCGGCCGTGCCGGTCCGGGATCTCCAGGGACTGCACGATCCCGCCGTAGGAGAGGACCTTGAGCCGGGTCCCGCCGTTCTGCAGACTCCAGCGGTAGATCCTGGTGCCGTCGGCGAGGGCGCCGAACAGCTCTTTGGTGGGGGTCTTGCGGCTGTGCGCGGATGCCGTGCCCGGGGCGGCGACGGCGAGGCCCGCCGCGGCGGCCCCGGCCAGAACTGCACGTCTGCTCGTACTCATGAAGCGGCTCTCCATTCGACGAAGGTGCATGTGTGGGCCCCCGCGCCCCGAAGGGGCGCGGGGCTGTATCCATGTGCGGCTCCGCCGCGCGGGCGCGACCGGTCAGACCGGCTGAGGGGACTCAGCGACCACCCCGCCGCTTGTTCCAGACGTCGAAACCGACGGCGGCGAGCAGCGCGAGCCCCTTGATCACCGACTGCCAGTCGGAGCCGACGCCGAGGAGGTTCATGCCGTTGTTCAGCACGCCGAGGACGAGGCCACCGATGATGGCGCCGAGCACGGTGCCGACACCGCCGCTCATGGACGCGCCGCCGATGAACGACGCGGCGATGGCCTCCAGTTCGAAGTTGAGGCCCGCCTTCGGCGACGCCGCGTTCAGCCGGGCGGCGACCACGAGCCCGGCCAGGGCGGCGAGCACGCCCATGTTCAGGAAGACGTAGAAGGTGACCCGCTTGTCCTTGACGCCGGACAGCTTGGCCGCCGGCAGGTTGCCGCCGATGGCGTAGATGTGGCGGCCGAAGACGGAGTTGCGCATCAGGTAGCCGTAGCCGACGACCAGGACGCCGAGGATCAGCAGCACGATCGGCACGCCCTTGTAGCTGGCGAGCAGCAGGGTGACGACGGCGATCGCCGCGACGATCGCGACCAGCTTCAGGATGAAGAGGTTGCGCGGGACCACGTCGAGGGAGAACTCCCGCTGCCTGCGCCGGTCGCGCACCTCCTGCCAGGCCACGGAGGCGGCGAGCAGGATGCCGAACAGCAGGGTCAGGTTGTGGTAGTTGGTGTCGGGGCCGACCTCCGGCAGGAAGCCGTTGCCCAGGTCGCCGATGTTGGACGGGAACGGGCCGAGGGTCTGCCCCTTGAGCAGGATCTCGGTGAGTCCGCGCCAGACCAGCATCCCGGCCAGCGTCACGATGAACGACGGTATGCCGCCGTACGCGATCAGATAGCCCTGGAGAGCACCGGCGGCCCCGCCCATCACCAGGCACACGATCAGGGCGATCGGCCAGGAGACGTCGTTGTTGACCATCAGCACCGCGGCCGTCGACCCGACGAACGCCGTCAGCGAACCGACGGACAGGTCGATGTGGCCCGCGATGATCACCAGCATCATGCCGATCGCGAGGATCAGCACGTACGAGTTCTGGAGCACCAGGTTGGAGACGTTGTGCGGGGTGATCAGGGTGCCGTCAGTCCACACGGCGAACACCGCGATGAGCAGCCCGAGCGCGATCAGCATGCCGTACTGGCGCATGTTGCGGCGCAGCCCGTCGACGACGAGCCCGAGCAGCCCGCCCTCCGTGCCGTCGCCGCCGCCCTTGCCCGGCGGGGCCGCCGCCGGGGTCTTCGTCACGTCCGTACTCATCGCGCTACCTCTTTGTCCTTCGTCATCAGGCGCATCAGCGATTCCTGGGTCGCCTCGGCGCGCGGCACCTCGCCGGTCAGGCGGCCCGCGGCCATCGTGTAGATGCGGTCGCACATGCCGAGCAGCTCGGGCAGCTCGGAGGAGATGAAGACGACCGCCTTGCCCTGGGCGGCCAGCTTGTCGATGACCGTGTAGATCTCGTACTTGGCACCGACGTCGATGCCGCGGGTCGGCTCGTCGAGAATGAGGATCTCCGGGCCCGCGAAGATCCACTTGCTGAGGACGACCTTCTGCTGGTTGCCGCCCGAGAGCTTGCCCGCCGGTTCGAAGACCGTCGGGGCCTTGATGTTCATCGACTTGCGGTACTCCTCGGCGACCTGCCGCTCGCCGTGCTCGTCGACGATGCCCCGCTTGGCGACCTTGCCGAGCGCCGCCAGCGAGATGTTGCGGTTGATGGTGTCGATGAGGTTGAGGCCGTAGTGCTTGCGGTCCTCGGTGGCGTACGCGATGCCGTGGCCGACCGCGTCGGAGACCGTGCGGGTCCTGATCTCCTCGCCGTCCTTGAGGACCGTGCCGTCCGTGTACCGGCCGTAGGTGCGCCCGAAGACGCTCATGGCCAGCTCGGTGCGGCCCGCGCCCATCAGCCCCGCGATGCCGACGATCTCGCCCCGGCGGACGTGCAGCGAGACGTCGTCGACGACCTTGCGCTCACGGTCGATGGGGTGGTGCACCGTCCAGTTGCGGATCTCCAGGGCGGGCGCGGCGCCGGCCTCGGCGTGGTGCGGGGTGCGGTCGGGGAAGCGGTGGTCGAGGTCGCGGCCGACCATCCCGGAGATGATCCGGTCTTCGGTGGTGGCCTCGGCCTTCACGTCCAGCGTCTCGACGGTGCGGCCGTCCCGCAGGATCGTCACCGAGTCGGCGACCTTGCGGATCTCGTTGAGCTTGTGAGAGATGATGATCGAGGTGATGCCCTGGTTCTTCAACTCCAGGATCAGATCGAGGAGTTTGTCGGAGTCCTCGTCGTTCAGCGCGGCCGTCGGCTCGTCGAGGATGAGCAGCTTCACCTCCTTGGAGAGCGCCTTGGCGATCTCCACGAGCTGCTGCTTGCCCACCCCGATGTCGGCGACGGCGGTGTTGGGGTTCTCGTCCAGACCCACCCGGCGCAGCTGGCGCGTGGCGTGCCCGAGGGTCTCGTGCCAGTCGATGAGCCCGCGCGAGGCGTGCTCGTTGCCGAGGAACATGTTCTCGGCGATCGACAGGTACGGGACCAGGGCCAGCTCCTGGTGGATGATGACGATGCCGCGCTTCTCGCTGGCGTTGATGTCCTTGAACTCACAGGGCAGGCCCTCGAAGAGGATCTCCCCGTCGTAACTTCCGTGCGGGTGGACGCCGGAGAGCACCTTCATCAAGGTGGACTTTCCGGCGCCGTTCTCCCCGCAGATGGCGTGGACCTCGCCCGCGCGGACGCTCAGGGAGACGTCCGACAGCGCCTTGACGCCCGGGAAGGTCTTGACGATCGAGCGCATTTCCAGGACGGGTCCCGCCATGGTCGTGCCCTTCATCTAGTGTGCGGAGGCGGTCGACTGGGTCTCTGGGCCGCCTACTTCAGGCCCAGGTCCTTCTTGGTGTAGTAGCCGCCGTCGATGAGGGTCTTCTCGTAGTTGTCCTTGGTGACGGCCACCGGCTGGAGCAGGAACGACGGGACGACCTTGGCGCCGTTGTCGTACGTCTTGTTGTCGTTGGTCTCGGGCTTCTTGTCGTTGAGCACGTCGTCGACCATGGTCACGGCCTCCTCGGCGAGCTTCCGCGTGTCCTTGTAGACCGTGGAGTACTGCTCGCCCGCGATGATCGACTTCACCGAGGCGACCTCGGCGTCCTGGCCGGAGACGGCCGGCAGCGGCTTGGACGAGGAGCCGTAGCCGTCGGACTTCAGCGCGGAGATGATGCCGATGGAGATGCCGTCGTACGGGGAGAGCACCGCGTCGACCTTGTCGCTGGAGTACTTCGAGGTGAGGATGTCGTCCATGCGCTTCTGCGCGGTGGCGCCGTCCCAGCGCAGCGTCGTGACCTGGTTGAGCTTGGTCTGCTTGGACCTGATGACCAGCTGCTTCTTGTCGATGTAGGGCTGGAGCACCGACATCGCGCCGTTGAAGAAGTACTTGGTGTTGTTGTCGTCGTTGGAGCCGGCGAACAGCTCCAGGTTGAACGGGCCCTTCTTGCCGTCCGACAGACCCAGCTTGTCGACGAGGGAGGTGGCCTGGAGCTCGCCGACCTTCTCGTTGTCGAACGTCGCGTAGTAGTCGACGTTCTTGGAGTCCAGGATGAGCCGGTCGTACGCGATCACCGGGATGTGCGCGTCGGCCGCCTCCTGGAGGACGTTGCCCAGCGACTTGTTGTCGATCGCCGCGATGATCAGCGCCGAGACACCCTGCGTGATCATGTTCTCGATCTGCGAGACCTGCTGGTCGGGGTCGTCCTCGCCGAAGACCAGCTGGGTCTTGTAACCCTTGGCCTTCAGCGACTTGACAACGTTGTTCCCGTCCGCGATCCAGCGCTCGGAGGACTTGGTCGGCATCGCGATGCCGACGGTGGAGCCCTTGGCGCTGCCCTTGTCCTCCTTGCTGCCGCCGTCGCTGTCCTGGCCGCAGGCGGAGAGGGTCAGGGCGAGGGTGGCGCTCGCGGCTATCGCGCTGAGTACGGCTCGGCGGTTTCGCATGGTCATCATCCTTGATGTGTGGGTGCGAGCTCGGTCTGCGGTGCTGCGAAGTGCGCTACGCGGAAAGGGGGTTGACCGAGGAGGTGTGTCGGATTGTGCGCGGCTCTGTTGTGTGCTGTGAAGTTGTGTTTCCGGAACGTTATTGACTGGTGTCGAACCGCTTGAGGTCACCGGGCAGCCGCGACCCGAGCGGGGACATGCCGCCGTCGGCCCCGTGCCGGGCGAGGAGGTCCAGCGCGAGCCGTCCCCGGCGCACCCGCTCGCGGGCCGTGTCGAGGGTGACGTCGCGCAACTGGGCGCCGTACGGATAGATCGCGGGCGCCTTGGCGAGCCCGAACTTCAGGTACAAGGGCGCACCCCTGCGCACCAGTTCGGCGATCTCGTACATCCGGACATAGCCGCCGAGGTCGTCCGGAGCCTCCACATACATGTCCATCGGGGCGGCCGACACCCGGCGGATCTCCGTGAGGTGAGCGAGTGTCAGGTCCGACGGCACGTTCAGCGAGTCGGCGCCCAGACGCTCGTACACGGCGTACGAGGCCGGGTTCACGGGGCCGACGAGTGCGGACACCTTGAGGGTGGTGTCTGCCGGGATGATCCCCTGGGCGCGCGCCCGGTGCAGGGTCCACAGCACGCCCTCGTCGGCGACGAGCAGGCACGTGACGCCCAACTCCGTCGCCCTGACCGCGTCCTCGACGCATCCGGCGACGGCGTCATGGCCGCGGGCGCGCAGTCCGGCACCGCCCGAGTCGGTGCGCACGGAGGCGCCGGTGTCCCAGGTGCCGCGCGGCCCGGTGAACAGGCACAGCTCGATGTCGCGCTCGGCGGTCGCCTCGACCATCTCCTGGATCTCGGCGTCGCGCAGCATCCAGATGCCGCTGCCCTGGCTGATCCGGTGAATGGGCACGTCGAGCCGCGACGCTTCCTTGAGCACGACCCCGACGGCCTCGGGCCCCTCGACGGACGGAATCTCCACCCGCCAGGTCCCCCCGTCGGGGAACGCGTGCGGGGAGGAGTCCGCGGGGTCGTGATCGGGTCCGCTCAGCCCGAGAGCGGAGAGGGTGGGTTCGCCGGGTCGGCGGGGGGTGGTGGTCACGCGGGTTCCTTTACGTCTACGTCTGTTCGGTATTTCGAATGAGGTTCGACTTCAAGTGCCGGGCAGGTGAGCGCCGCCAGGGGCGCGGGGAACTGCGCGACCAGCCACGACGAGACCGGCAGCCGACCGTCCTCACGCGCCCCTATGGCGCGAAGGCGGACCACCGCCTAAGGCCGCAGCAAAACCTTCCCCACCTTGGGATCCCCGGCCCCCACCAACTCGATGGCCTCAGCGAAGCGACTGAGCGGCAACTCGTGACTGACGAGCGGCAGCGGATCGAGCAGCCCCGCCCCGAACGCCCGCACCGCATACGCCCACGCATCCGGCGCGGCCCCGAACACGGTCTGCACCTCCAGTTGCCGCACGACGAGATCGGTCGGGTCGAGCCCGTCGGCCCCGGCCGGCGGCAGCCCGGTGAGAACGAGCCGCCCACCCCGCCGCAGCAACGACGCCGCGGTCCTGGCGGCGGTACCGGACCCGGCCGCCTCGATGACGACGTCGAAGTCGTCCGGCAGCGGATCGCTGTGCAGCCGGAAGTCGGTGGCCCCGAACTGCTTTGACAGCGCCGCCCGTTCATCGCGGGAGCCGACCACGAGCAGCTCGGCGGGGGAGTGCGCCGCCAGGAACTGCACGGCGAACATCCCGAGCGTCCCGGTCCCGACGACGGCGACGCGCTCACCGGGCCGCGCCCGCGCCTTGAGCGCGGCGGCGGCGATGCACGCGGCCGGTTCGAGCAGTGCCGCCGCCGTGAGATCGGCCGAGTCCGGCAGGACGTGCAGCAGCCGCGCCGGGAGTACCAGCGTCGCCGCCATCGCCCCCGGCCGGGTGAAGCCCGTCTCCTCGTACCCGGCGGTGCACAGCGTGGTCTCACCGGCGTGGCACCGCTCGCACACCTGACAGTTCCGGAAGCCCTCGCCGACGACCTTCCGGCCCACCAGCGAATCCGGCACCCCGGCGCCCACGGCGGCCACGGTCCCGGACCACTCGTGGCCCGGGGTCAGCGGGTAACGCACGTAGCCCTCGGGCCGGTTGCCCTGGTACAGCTCGCGGTCGGAGCCGCAGATGCCGACCGCGTGCACGCGGACCAGTGCCTCGCCCGGCCCGGGCTCACCCGGCTCGTGCGCGACCACCCGGTGCGTGCCCGGCGCCTCGACGACGACGGCGGAGCTCACTGGCCGCCGCCCTTCGGGTCGCGCTTCTCCCAGCCCTCGGCCCACAGGTCGAACCGGGCCTGCTGCTGCGGGAACTCGGCCGCCGCGTCCACGTCGAGCTCGACGCCGAGACCCGGCTCGTGCGACAGCTCGAAGCAGCCGGTGGCCGGGTCGACCTGCGGCGCGCCCTTGACGACCTTCTTGATGTCGGCGTCGGCGAAGTCGTTGAAGTGCTCCAGGATCTTGAAGTTCGGTGAGGTGAAGCCGACTTGGAGCGAGGCCGCCGTGAGCACCGGGCCGCCGACGTTGTGCGGAGCGACGAGGACGTAGTGCGTCTCGGCGGTCGCGGCGAGCTTGCGGGTCTCCCAGATGCCGCCGATGTGGCCGACGTCGGGCTGGATGATGTCCACGGCCTGGCTCTCGAACAGCTCGCGGAACTCGATCCGGTCGTGGATCCGCTCACCGGTCGCCACCGGCATGTCCACCTTCGCCGCGACCTTCTCCAGCGCCTTCAGGTTCTCCGGCGGCACCGGCTCCTCCAGCCACGCGGGCTTGAACGGAGCGAGGTCGCGGGCCAGCCGGATCGCGGTGGCCGGCGAGAACCGGCCGTGCATCTCCAGCATCAGCTCGGCGTCCGGGCCGATCGCGTCGCGCACGGCCTCGATCAGCGAGACGGCGTACAGCGACTGCTCGTGGTCCAGCTCGAAGTGCCCAGTGCCGAACGGGTCGATCTTCAGCGCCTTGTACCCGCGCTCCATCACGCCCTGCGCGGCCTTGTGGTACGCCTCCGGGGTCCGCTCGGTGGTGTACCAGCCGTTCGCGTACGCCTTGACCTGGTCGGTGACCTTGCCGCCGAGCAGCTGCCACACCGGCACGCCCAGCGCCTTGCCCTTGATGTCCCAGCAGGCCATCTCGATGACGGCGATGCCGGACATGACGATCTCGCCCGCCCGCCCGTAGTCGCCGTACTTCATCCGCTTGACCAGGTCCTCGACGGCGAACGGGTCGGAGCCGAGAATGTGATTGGCCTTCGCCTCGTTCAGATACCCGATGAGCGCGTCGGTGTGGCCCAGCATCCGGGTCTCGCCGACGCCCGTGATCCCCTCGTCGGTGTGCACCTGGACGTAGGTGAGATTCCGCCACGGAGTACCGACTACGTGTGTGCTGATTCCCGTGATGCGCAAGGCAGTTGCCCCCTGAGCCGTTCGATATTTCGTCACTCGTTCGAAATGCTGGCGTGACAGTAAGGACGGCCCGGTGGGGGTGTCAATGGGTGTGCACGGAAAGGGTGCTGGCACGTGGTGAAGGGGAAGCCTCCGTTCCACACAGGAGCTTCACAGCGCGAGCATCTTCCGTCACGCTTGCGCCTCTAGCCTCACTGCACCATGGACTATTGCCACCCGTGCCACAGGCACCTCAACGGTGCCCTGGCCTGCCCCGGCTGCGGCACCCCCGCCGACGCCGTGCGCGCCTGCGCCGAGGCGGTCGACGAGCAGGAAGCGGTGGACGCGGACGGCGCGGGGTACGAGGACGAGCCGAGCGCGCACCGCCCCGGCCGGCGCCGCCGTGCCCGCAGGAAGTCGCCCCGCCGCAAGCTCCTGATCGCCGTGGCGGGTGTGGCGCTCGTGGCCGGTGGCATCGGTGTGGCCGAACTCGGCACGGAGTCCCCGGCGGAGGGCGGCGCGCAGGCGGCGCCCGACATATCCGACGACGCGGTGGACGCGGACGCCGACGGGACGGCCTCGCCCGGTGCGGACGGCATACCCGCGTCGCAGACCCCGCCCGAGTCGCGCTCCTCGCCGCGCGCGTCGGCATCCTCGGCGGTGCCGTCCCCGGACTCGTCCCTGTCGGTCTCGCCGAGCACGTCGCCGGACGGCACCGGAGCGGCGGGCGCCGGAACGGCCGTACCGGTCGACGCCGGCTCCCCGGCCGCCGGTTCACCGGCCGACCCGCCGGCCACGTCGTCCCGCCCCGCACCCTCGTCGCCGCGCCCCACGGCCACGGAAACGACCGCCGAGCCGAGCCCGTCGGAGACCTGCGACCGCTTCCTGTGGTGGTGCACTTAAAGAGGGGCGCTCGAAGGGACGCGGTACGGGTCAGTCGATGCCGAGCATCCTGCGCAGCATGTCCCTGAGCGCCGTACGCTCCTCGCGCGACAGCTCGGCCAGCGGCTCCCGCGCGAAGTCCAGGGAGTCCCGCAGCCCCCGCGCCACCTCACGGCCCTCCGCCGTCGGCGCCGCCACCTTCACCCGCCGGTCCCCGGGCGACGGCTGCCGCTCCACGAGCCCGCGCGCCTCCAGGCGGTCCACGATCCCCGTGATGTTCGACGGCTCGCACTTCAGGCGCTGCGCGATCTGCCGCATCGGCAGCGGGTCGAGGGTGAGCAGACTCAGCACCCGCGCCTGCGCCCCGGTCAGCCGGTGCCGGGCGGCGGCGTCCTCGTACTCCTGGTGGTAGCGCGCGACGACCCCACCGATCAGCTCGACCACTTCGATGGTGAGCGGGTCCATACGGCGGGAACGGGAGGCGGTCATGGCTTCCACGATACCCACTTACTTGACATGCTGAAATATTCAGACGCATGGTTGTTTCAGGTACTGAAGTAATTTTCGACGCAGTTCCTGTGTGAGCCGTCTCCTAGCCGAAGGATCAGCGCATGTCCGCCGACACCCCCCAGATCCCCGCCACCGGCCGCGAATGGGTCCTGCTCAGCCGTCCGGTCGGCTGGCCGAAGCCCGAGGACTTCGAGCTGCGCGAGGCCCCGGTGACCGAGCCGGGCGCCGGCCAGGTCCTGGTCAAGAACCTCTACGTCTCCGTCGACCCGTACATGCGCGGCCGGATGTCCGCCGCGAAGTCGTACGTCGCCCCCTACGAGCTGGGCAAGGCCATGCAGGGCGGCGCGGTCGGCGTCGTCATCGCCTCGAACGACGAGGGCGTCGCGGTCGGCGACCACGTCCTGCACTTCTTCGGCTGGCGCGAGTACGCGACGTTCGACGCCAAGCAGGCCGTGAAGGTCGACCCCGAGGCCGCGCCCCTGTCCACCTACCTCGGCGTGCTCGGCATGACCGGCCTCACCGCCTACGCGGGCCTGCTGCGCACCCTGTCCTTCAAGGAGGGCGACAGCGTCTTCGTCTCCGGCGCGGCCGGCGCGGTCGGCGGCCAGGTCGGCCAGATCGCCAAGCTCAAGGGCGCCTCGCGGGTCATCGGCTCGGCGGGCTCCGACGAGAAGGTGAAGCTGCTCCTGGAGGAGTACGGCTTCGACGCGGCCTTCAACTACAAGTCGGGCGACGTCCACACCCTGCTGAAGAAGGCCGCCCCCGACGGCGTCGACGCCTACTTCGACAACGTGGGCGGCGACCACCTGGAGGCCGCCATCGCCCGTCTGAACCGCGACGGCCGCATCGCCATCTGCGGCGCGATCTCCGTCTACAACAACACGGAGCCGGCCCCGGGCCCGCGCAACCTCTCCCGCCTGATCCAGACCCGCGGCCGCATCGAGGGCTTCCTCGTCGGCGACCACTACGACCTCCAGCCGCAGTTCGTGCAGGAGGTCGGCGCCTGGGTCCGCTCCGGCGAGCTGAAGTACCGCGAGACGTTCGTCGAGGGCATCGAGAACAACCTGGAGGCGTTCCTCGGCGTCCTGCGCGGCGACAACACCGGAAAGATGGTCGTGAAGCTCTGACCTGAGCCCGATCCCGCTGGAGGTGACCCCGGTCACTTCCAGTATTTCCATGATTCGGTAACCTCGTTCCGCCTAACGAAAAACAGTGAACGCGCGAACGAGGGAGCCGGTCATGGCCATCACGCAGTCCGACGTCGTCTACACCGCCGTAGCCACCGCCGAGAACGGTCGCGACGGCCGGGTCTCCACCGACGACGGCAAGCTCGACGTCGTCGTCAACCCGCCCAAGGAGCAGGGCGGTTCGGGCAACGGCACCAACCCCGAGCAGCTCTTCGCGGCCGGTTACAGCGCCTGCTTCCAGGGCGCCCTGGCCGTCGTCGCCCGCCAGGAGGGCGCCGACATCACCGGTTCGACCGTCACCGCGAAGGTCGGCATCGGCAAGAACGACGACGGTTTCGGCCTGATCGTCGAGATCGCCGCGAAGATCCCGAACGCCGACGCCGCCACCGCCCAGGCCCTGATCGAGAAGGCCCACCAGGTCTGCCCGTACTCCAAGGCGACCCGCGGCAACATCACGGTCACGCTCTCGGTCTGACCGTCCACGGCCCGAGGCCCGTCCCGTAAGGTTTGCGCCATGCGTGATCTCGGGGCGGGCTTCGGCTATCTGATGAAGGGGCAGCGCTGGGTTGCCCGGCACGGCAAGCAGTACGGATGGGGTCTGCTGCCCGGACTGATCACTCTCGTGCTGTACGTCGCGGCCCTGGTCTGCCTGGCCGTGTGGGGCGACGACTTCATCTCCTGGGCGACGCCGTTCGCCGACGACTGGTCGTCCCCGTGGCAGGGCCTGTTCCGCGGCTTCCTGACGGCGGTCCTCTTCGCCCTCGGCCTGCTGCTCGCGGTGCTCACCTTCACCGCCGTGACGCTCCTGGTCGGCCAGCCCTTCTACGAGTCCCTCTCCGAGGAGGTCGACCGCAGCGAGGGCGACGGCGTGGTGCCCGAGTCGGGCCTGCCGCTCTGGCGCGACCTGTGGATCTCCGCCCGCGACAGCCTGCGCATCCTGGTCCGCGCGGGCCTGTGGGGCGTCCTGCTCTTCGCGTGCGGCTTCCTCCCCTTCGTCGGCCAGACCGTGGTCCCGGTCATCGGCTTCTTCGTCACCGGCTTCTTCCTCACCGAGGAACTGACGGCCGTGGCCCTCCAGCGCCGCGAGGTCCAACTCCGCGACCGCCTCGCTCTGTTGAGGTCGAGGAAGGGCCTGGCGTGGGGCTTCGGCGCCCCGCTCGCGGTGGCGTTCCTGGTCCCGTTCGTGGCCGTGTTCCTGATGCCGGGAGCGGTGGCGGGGGCCACGCTGATGGTGCGGGATCTGGAGGCTCCGCCGGAGGCGCAGCCGTCCGCGCCGGACCCGCAGGCGGCGTCCGGCGGTGACCGCGCGGGGGAGGCGGCGCAGGGCACGGCCTGGTGAAGGCGGTCAACCTGGGCGTCCTCTTCGCCATCGAGCTGATCGCCCTCGGCGCGGTGGGCGCCTACGGCTTCACCCGCGACGTGCCGACCGCGCTGTCCCTGCTCCTCGGCTTCGCGGGACTCGCCGTGATGATCACCACCTGGGCCCTCCTCGGCTCCCCGAAGGCCAAGTACAAGACGAGCGGCGCGTCCCGCGTCGTCTTCGAAGTGCTCTGGTTCGGCGCGGGAGCCGCCGCCCTGGCGCTGATGGGCGCGTACGCGTGGGCGGCCGCCTTCGCCGCGCTCTGTGTGCTGAGCAAGGCACTCGCGGCGGCCTGGGACCAGTAACTACCCTTCCGGGCCGAGCAGTTCCAGGAAATCGCGGAACGCCCCCGGCATGTCCACCGACTCCGGGTCCAGCAGCCACTGGTACTGCAACCCGTCCATCACCGCGACCAGCAGCGGCGCCGCCCGCTCCGGTGTGAGTCCGCCCGGCAGCCGCTCGCCGTACTCGACGCGCAGCACCTGCGCCATCGCCTCGCGCACCCCGGCATAGCGCTCGGTGAAGAAGGCCCGCGCCGGGTGCCCCTCGGTCACCGACTCCCCGAGCAGTGCCGAGAAGGTCTGCACGATGCCGGGCCGCATCGCGTTGTACTCCACCAGCGAGCCCAGCAGATCGAGCCGCCACTGGCTGTCCGGCACGGCGTCCCACTGGTCCCGCTCCTCCAGGACGGCGACGAGCAGCGCCTCCTTCGACGGGAAGTGGTGCAGCAGGCCCTGCTGGGTGAGGCCCACGCGCTCGGCGACGGCCGCGAGGCTCGCGCCCCGGTACCCGCGCTCGGCGATCACTTCGAGCGCGGCCCGCAGGATCTCGGCCCGCCGCTCCCCGCTCCGGGCGCTTCTGGTGCTGCTCATGCCGTCACCGTACGACACCCGCAGCGCACCCCCGGCAGACTTATATAACGTAGAGATAACGAAACCTACTGCTCTACAGGTAACGGGTGCAGGATGGAGGTGTTCACAGGTGATGAACCTCGACGAGGAGGTGCCGGCATGGCGCAGACGCACACGCCCACGCACGACAGCGGCGGCGACGAGCGGGCCCGCGCCCGCGAGGCGGCCGTGGAGGCGGCACTCGGCAAGCTCGACCTCGACACCAAGACCCGGCTGCTCGGCGGCCAGGACATGTGGTCGCTGCCCCCGGTCCCGGAGATCGGGCTGAGGTCCCTGGTCATGTCCGACGGCCCGATCGGCGTCCGCGGCACCCGCTGGACCGCCGACGACCCGTCGATCGCCCTGCCGTCCCCGACCGCGCTCGCCGCCACCTGGGACCCCGCCCTCGCCCGCCGGGCCGGCGCCCTGCTCGCCCAGGAGGCCCGCCGCAAGGGCGTGCACGTCCTGCTCGCCCCGACCGTGAACCTGCACCGCTCACCGCTCGGCGGCCGCCACTTCGAGGCGTACAGCGAGGACCCGTACCTGACCGGCGCCATCGGCACCGGCTACGTCCAGGGCGTGCAGTCCGGCGGCGTCGGCACCACGGTCAAGCACTTCGTCGCCAACGACGCCGAGACCGACCGCTTCACCGTGAACAACCTGGTCGGCGAGCGCGCCCTGCGCGAGCTGTACCTCGCCCCCTTCGAGGCCATCGTCACCAACGCCCATCCGTGGGGCATCATGACCGCCTACAACCAGGTCAACGGCGTGACGATGACCGAACACCGCTACCTCGTCAACGAGGTGCTGCGCGGCGAATGGGGCTTCGACGGCTTCAACGTCTCCGACTGGCTGGCCGCCCGCTCCACCACCGGCGACCTCAAGGGCGGCCTCGACGTCGCCATGCCCGGCCCGCAGACCGTCTACGGCCCGGCGCTCGCGGCAGCCGTCCGCGCGGGCGAGGTGGCGGAGTCCGAGGTCGACGACGCCGTCCGCCGCGTGCTGCGCCTGGCCGCCCGCGTCGGCGTCCTCGACGGCGCCGAGCCCGTCGTCACCGAAGCCCCGGCCGAGATCGACGGCGAGGCCCTGGCCCGCGAGATCGCCCGCCGCGCCTTCGTCCTCGTACGGAACTCCGGTGTGCTGCCGCTGCGTCGGGACGCCCGGATCGCGCTCATCGGCGCCGCCGCCCGCGACGCCCGCGTCCTCGGCGGCGGCTCCGCCACCGTCTTCCCCGCGCACATCACCTCCCCGCTCGACGGCCTGAGCGCCGCGTTCCCCTCGCTCTCGTACGCCGTCGGCGCCGACCCGAGCGACGAACTCACCCCCGCCGACAAGGGGTTCGAGCTGCGTGCGGTCTGCCGCGACGCCGACGGCACCGTCCTCGGCGAGGGCACCCTGCCCAGCGGCCAGCTCCAGTGGCTCGGCGACGACCTGCCCGCGGGCGTCACCCACGAGGCCCTGCACAGCATCGAGATCACCGGCACCTTCACCCCGCGCGAGAGCGGCGACCACGCCTTCGGCACCCGGGGCCTCGGCGCCTTCACCCTCACCGTCGACGGCACCGTCCTCTACGACGGCGTCCAGGCCATGGGCGCCGAGTCCGACCCCTTCGAGGCGGTCTTCGGCGCCCCGCAGGAGCGCGGCAGGGTCACGCTCACCGCGGGCAGCCCGGTCGAGGTGTCCCTGCTCCACCCGCTCGACAAGTCCTTCGCGATGCCGCTGCCCGCCGTGCTGTTCAGCCTCGTCCACCTCGGCCCGCGCCGCGACGCCGACGCGCTGATCGCCGAGGCCGTCGAGGCCGCCCGCGACGCCGAGGCCGCCGTCGTCGTGGTCGCCACCACCGAGCGCGTCGAGTCGGAGGGCTTCGACCGCACCGACCTGCGGCTGCCCGGCCGCCAGGACGACCTGGTGCGCGCCGTCGCCGCCGCCAACCCGAACACCGTCGTGGTCGTCAACTCCGGCTCCCCGGTGGAACTCCCGTGGCGCGACGACGTGGCGGCCGTCCTGCTGAGCTGGTTCCCCGGCCAGGAGGGCGGCGCCGCCCTCGCCGACGTGCTCGACGGCACCGAGGAACCCGGCGGCCGGCTGCCCACCACCTGGGGCGCGCTCACCGACGCCCCCGTCACCCGGGTCACCCCGGAAGGCGGCGAACTCCCGTACACCGAGGGCCTGTTCATCGGCTACCGCGCCTGGGACAAGTCCGGCGCCACCCCCGCGTACCCCTTCGGCCACGGCCTCGGCTACACCGACTGGACGTACGAGTCGCTCGACATCGAAGCCGCCGACGGCACCACGGCGACGGTCCGCGTGCGCAACACGGGGGAGCGGACCGGCCGCGAGGTCGTCCAGCTCTACGTGGCCCCCGCACCGTCCCAGGCCGACACCGACCGCCCGGCGCGCTGGCTGGCCGGCTTCGCGACGGTGACCGCGGCGCCGGGCGAGAGCGTCGAAGCGGTGATCGAACTCCCGCGCCGCGCCTTCGAGATCTGGGACGAGACCGCGGGCGCCTGGGCCCATCGCGAGGGTGCGTACGTCCTGACGGCCGGCCGTTCCCTCACCGACGCCCGCCTCCACGAGACGATCGCCGCCTGACGATCCCCGTGAACCAGGGGCGGCGGCACCTGACCCCGCCGCCCCTCTCTCCTTTGCAGCCTTCAGCGGGTCCCGAACCCGTACACCGTCTCCGACCGGTACACCTCGCCCGGCCGCAGCACGGTGGACGGGAACTCCGGCCGGTTCGGCGAGTCCGGGAAGTGCTGCGTCTCCAGGGCGATCCCGTCGCCGGGCGCGAACGGCAGCGACGGGTCGAAGTGGTCGGCCGTGTAGAACTGCAGCCCCGGCTCGGTCGTCGCCACGCTCAGCACCCGCCCGGACGCCGGGTCGTACACCTCGGCGACCTCCACGGCCGTCTCTCCGACGCCCTTGTCCAGTACGTAGTTGTGGTCGAACCCGGGCCCGGCCTTCCGGCTCTCCCGCAGGTCGAACGGCGTACCGTCCACCGGCCGCAGCTCCCCGGTCGGAATCAGCGTGTCGTCGACGACGGTCACCCGCCCGGCGTCGATCCGCACCTCGTGCCCGCCCGCCGCGTTCCCCGAACCGGCCCCGCCCAGGTTCCAGTACGTGTGATTGGTGAGGTTCACCGGCGTCGGCGCGTCGGTGACCGCCTCGTACGAGATCCGCAGCGCGCCGCCCGCTTCGAGCGCGTACGTCACCGAGACGTCGAGCCGCCCCGGGTAACCCTCCTCGCCGTCCGGCGACACCCGGCTGAGCCGCACCCCGTGCTCCCCGGCGGGCTCGGCCGCCCACACCCGCTTGTCGAAGCCGCGCTCGCCGCCGTGCAGCGCGTTCGGCGCGTTGTTCGCGGCCAGCCGGTACTCCTGCCCGTCCAGGGTGAAGCGGCCGCCCGCGATCCGGTTCGCGTACCGCCCGACCGCCGCGCCCAAGTACGGCTCGGGGTGAGCCAGATACCCGGCGAGGTCCGGGAAACCGAGCACGATGTCCGCGACACCGCCCGCCCGGTCGGGCACCTCCACCGACTGCACGATGCCCCCGTACGTCAGGACGCGTACCCGCACCCCGTCCCGTTCCAGGACCCATCGGTGGACATCGATCGGGCCGCTCTCGTCGCTGCCGTCGGCCAGGGTGCCGAAGAGTTCACTGCGCATGATCGAGACCCTACGCCCGCGCCCCGGAACTTCAGCCGACAGGCTTCTCGGCGGTCACTCCGCGATACGCGATCTCCGCGAGCCTGGCCTGCCCGTTCACACTCGGATGGAACCAGTCCCACTGGCTCAACTGCCCTTGCCCGAACCGGTAGCCGAAGACGGCGCCGCCGTCGTACCGGCACCGCTTGTCGTCGGCGCACACGTCCTTGAGCACCTTGTTGTACTCCTCCACGCGCTGCTGCACCGCGCTCCGCCGCGCGGTCGCCGCGGCGTCCGTCGCGTCGGGATCGGCCAGCATCGACGAGCAGATGCCCAGCTTCCACACCTGCTTGCCCAGCGGATTCTGCCGCCCCTGCGACCACAGCCGCTTCAGATCCGGCACGCTCATCACGTACACCTGCGCCTTGGGCACGGTCCGCCGCAACTGCCGCAGGGCGTCGCTGAAGTCGGACCGGAAGGCGGCCACGGGCGTCATGGCGTCCACGCTGTTCCGGCACGCGTCGTTGGCCCCGGCCATCACCGTCACCAACTCGGGCTTCTCGGCGGCCGCCCGCGCCATCTGCGCGGGCAGATCCGCCATCCGCGCCCCGGTCCGCGCGTGGTTCCAACTGTGCTTCGCGGCGCCGCTCCTGCCGAGCAGTCGTACGGCGAGACTGTCGACGTCCTTGTCCGTGCCGGTCGCCCAGGACACCTCGGGACAGTCGGACAGCACACCGCACGCGTCGAAGCCCCGGGTGATCGAATCGCCCACGGCGGCAACCGACCGCGGACTGGTGTCCCACGTCGGAGTGGGCTTCGGCGACGGCTTCGTGGCGGACACGGAACCCTCGGGACCGGGGGAGTTGCCCCCCGAACCGCTGCAAGCGGTGAGACCCACGGCACCCAGTGCGACGGCCGTCACGGTGGTGATCGCCGCCCGAACGGCGGTCGACCGATGACGTGGCTTTCGCATCCTGTGGGCCCTCCATGACTGACCGGTGCGTCCCGCCGGGTGAAAGGTCGGCGTTTGCGTGCCCCCGGACCGACAGTACGTCACACTCCTTGCACCGCTGCGCGATAGCCTCGCCACGGGGTCCCCGGTCGACCCGGTGAGACTCCGCTGTACCGGTTCCGCTAAATTACAACACGTCAGATGTGTCCCTTTTTGTCTGGACCTGGTCGGTCCGTACGGTGAGGGAAGAAGGCTCGGCACGGGCGCGAGGCCGCTGGGGAAGGCGACCCTCGACCCACACTGGAGGTCCCGGTGACGACACGTGGAGTTCTGTACGTGCACTCCGCACCGCGCGCGCTGTGCCCGCACGTCGAATGGGCGGTCGCGGGCGTTCTCGGCGCGCGCGTCAGCCTCGACTGGATCCGGCAGCCCGCGGCGCCGGGCACCTGGAGATCGGAGTTCTCCTGGCGCGGAGAGGCCGGCACGGCCGCGAAGCTGGCGTCCGCGCTGCGCGGCTGGCAGCTGCTCCGCTTCGAGGTGACGGCCGAGCCCTGCGCGGCCGCCGAGGGCGAGCGCTACAGCGCCACCCCCGAACTCGGCATCTTCCACGCCGTCACCGGCATCCACGGCGACATCCTCGTCCCGGAGGACCGTCTGCGGGCCGCCCTGGCCCGCTCACAGGCCGGCGAGGCCCCCCTCGAATCAGAACTCGCCCGCCTCCTCGGCAAGCCCTGGGACGACGAACTGGAGCCTTTCCGCTACGCGGGCGAGGGCGCCCCGGTCCGCTGGCTGCATCAGGTGGTCTGACTTCCCGGTTCTGGGTGACGCGAAAAAGTGGGCCCGCCCCGGAAACCCGGGGCGGGCCCACTTTTTCACGTGACGATCAGACCGACCGGAACGCCAGCACCACGTTGTGCCCACCGAACCCGAACGAGTCGTTGAGCGCGGCGATCCGCCCCTCGACCGGCAGCTTCCGCGCCTCGCCGCGCACGATGTCGGCGGCGGCCTCGGCCTCGGGGTCGAGGTTCTCCACGTTGATGGTCGGCGGAGCGAGGCGGTTGTACAGCGCCAGCACCGACGCCACGGTCTCGACACCACCGGCACCACCGAGCAGGTGCCCGGTCATGGACTTGGTGGCGGAGACGGCGAAGTGGTCGGCGTCGTCGCCGAACACCTTGCGCAGCGCCTTGAGCTCGGCCACGTCACCGGCGGGCGTCGAGGTCGCGTGCGCGTTGACGTGCACGATCTCGGCCGGGTCGAGGTCGGTGTTCTCCAGCAGGTTCTGCAGGGCGTGCGCGATGCCGCGGCCCTCCGGCTCCGGCTGCACGATGTCGTGGCTGTCGGCGGAGATGCCCTGGCCGACCGCCTCCGCGTAGACGCGGGCACCGCGCGCGGCGGCGTGCTCGGCGGACTCCAGGACGATGACGCCGGCGCCCTCACCGAGGACGAAGCCGTCGCGGGCGACGTCGTAGGGGCGCGAGGCACCCTCGGGGTCGTCGTTGTTCTTGGACATCGCCATCATGTTGCCGAACGCGGCGATGGGCAGCGGGTGGATGGCCGCCTCGGTGCCACCGCAGATGACGACGTCGGCGCGGCCGGTGCGGATCATCTCGATGCCGTAGCCGATGGCCTCGGCGCCCGAAGCGCAGGCGGAGACCGGCGTGTGCACACCGGCGCGGGCGCCCACGAGCAGGCCCACGTTGGCCGACGGGCCGTTGGGCATCAGCATCGGGACGGTGTGCGGGGAGACGCGGCGGACGCCCTTCTCCTTCAGCACGTCGTACTGGTCGAGCAGCGTGGTGACACCGCCGATGCCGGACGCGATGACGGCGCCGAGCCGGTCGGGGTCGACGCTCTCGTCCTCGCCGGCCTTGGCGGTGAAGCCGGCGTCGGCCCACGCCTCCTTGGCGGCGATGAGGGCGAACTGCGCGGAACGGTCCAGCTTGCGGGCCTGCGGGCGAGGAATGACCTCGCTCGGGTCCACGGCGGCCGGCGCCGCGATACGGACCGCCTGCTCGGCGGCCCACTCCTGCTCGAGGGGCTTGACACCGGAACGTCCGGCGACCAGGCCCTCCCAGGTGGATGTCGCGTCGCCACCCAGCGGTGTGGTTGCGCCGATACCGGTGACGACCACGGTGCGATTGGTCGGGCTCACAGGAATTCTTTCTCCAACGGATGCGAGGGATTCAGCGGCGCCACCGCCGGGTGGCGGAGCGACTGACCTTATGGTCTGAGGCTTGTGGCTCAGGCCTGGTGGTCGAGGATGTACTTCGTGGCGTCGCCGACGGTCTTCAGGTTCTTGACGTCGTCGTCGGGGATCTTGACGTCGAAGCGCTCTTCGGCGGCGACGACGACCTCGACCATGGACAGCGAGTCGACGTCCAGGTCGTCGGTGAAGGACTTGTCCAGCTGGACGTCCTCGGTGGGGATGCCGGCGATCTCGTTGACGATCTCAGCGAGACCGTCGACGATCTCCTTCTCGGTGGCGGCCATTGTGGCGCTCCTTCGGTGTGTTTCCAGAGGGTGTGGCGGTATCTGCACGGATCGAGTGATCCGTACGGGATGCCTAGGGGAGGGTAACGACCGTGGCGGCGTAAACGAGACCCGCCCCGAAGCCGATGACGAGCGCGGTGTCGCCGCTCTTCGCTTCGCCGGTCGCCAGGAGCCGCTCCATCGCGAGCGGGATCGAGGCGGCCGAGGTATTGCCGGTGGTGCGGACGTCGCGGGCGACCGTGACGTGCTCCGGCAGTTTGAGAGTCTTCACCATCGAGTCGATGATCCGCTCGTTGGCCTGGTGGGGAATGAAGACATCCAGGTCGTCCGGGCTGATTCCGGCCGCGTCCAGCGCCTGCTGGGCGACCTTCGCCATCTCGAACACGGCCCAGCGGAACACCGCCTGGCCCTCCTGCGTGATCGCAGGGAACTTGACGTTGCCCTCGGAGTCCAGGGGCAGCTGCGAGACGTCGCCGACGGCGTACTTGTCCCACGACACGGTCTGCTTGATGGTGCCGGCCTTGTCGCCCTCGGAGCCCCACACGGTCGGGCCGATCGCGGGCTCCTGGGACGGGCCGACGATCACGGCGCCGGCGCCGTCACCGAACAGGAAGGCCGTCGCGCGGTCCTCCAGGTCGGTCAGGTCGGAGAGCCGCTCCACGCCGATGACGAGCACGTACTCGGCGCTGCCCTCGACGATCATGCCCTTGGCGAGGGTGAGGCCGTAGCCGAAGCCCGCGCAGCCGGCGGAGATGTCGAACGCCGCGGCCTTCTGCGTGCCCAGCTTGTCCGCGATCTCGGTGGCGATGGCCGGGGTCTGCGCGAAGTGCGAGACGGTCGACACGACGACGGCGCCGACCTGCTCGGGAGCGATGCCCGCGTCCGCGATGGCCTTGCCGGACGCCTCGATGGACATCATCGCGACGGTCTCCTCGTCACCGGCCCAGTGGCGGGTGGAGATGCCGGAGCGCGAGCGGATCCACTCGTCGGAGGAGTCGATCTTCTCGAGGATCACCTCGTTCGGCACGACCCGCGTCGGCCGGTAGCCGCCGACACCGAGGATGCGCGCGTACGGGGCGCCCTTACTGGGCTTGATCTTCGACATGCTGCTCGGATCTCCTTCTCAGGCCGTTGCTTCGGATGCTTCGGCGATCAGGGCGCGGGCCGCGTCGAGGTCGTCGGGGGTCTTCAGGGCGAGGGTCTTGACGCCGGGCAGCGCGCGCTTGGCGATGCCGGTGAGGGTGCCGCCCGGGCACACCTCGATCAGCGCGGTGACGCCGAGCGCCTGGAACGTCTCCATGCACAGGTCCCAGCGGACCGGGTTCGCGACCTGGCCGACCAGGCGGGAGACCACCTCGGCGCCGCCGTCGACCGTCTTCCCGTCCTTGTTCGAGACGTACGTGACCGTGGGGTCGGCCGGGGCCAGCTCCTTGGCGGCCTCCTCCAGCGTCGCCACGGCCGGGGCCATGTGCCGGGTGTGGAACGCGCCGGCCACCTTCAGCGGCACCACGCGGCGCACGCCCTCGGGCTTGTCGGCGTCCAGCGCGGCCAGCTCCTCAAGGGTGCCGGCGGCCACGATCTGGCCCGCGCCGTTCACGTTCGCCGGGGTGAGGCCCAGCTTCTCCAGGTGCGGGACGGTCACCTCGGGGTCGCCGCCGAGCAGCGCCGACATGCCGGTCTCGGTGATCTTGGCGGCCTCGGCCATCGCCAGGCCACGCGTGCGGACGAGTCGCAGGGCGGCCTCGTCGTCGAGGACACCGGCGAACGCGGCCGCGGTGATCTCGCCGACGCTGTGCCCCGCGACGGCGCCCGGCGTGACGTCGCCGAGCGCGGCGGCGGACAGCAGACCGGCCGCGACGAGCAGCGGCTGGGCCACGGCGGTGTCGCGGATCGCGTCGGCGTCGGCCTGGGTGCCGTAGTGGGCCAGGTCGAGTCCGATGGCGTCGGACCACGCGGCGACGCGGTCGGCGGCGCCGGGGAGGTCGAGCCAGGGAGTCAGGAAGCCGGGCGTCTGAGCGCCTTGGCCGGGAGCGACGAGTACGAGCACTCTCACACTCTCTCTTGTGGACGGTGCGGGCCGCCCGTGGGGACAGGGACGAAGAACCGAAGACGGAATTGTAGGCCCCCGACAAAAGCCTACGACTGGAGATCCCCGTCGGCGAGACGCCCCAGGATGAGCGCGATGCGCAAGGTGAATGCCGACCGGACGTCCGACGGGGACCAGCCGGTGACGTCGGTCACACGTCGGAGCCGGTAGCGGACGGTGTTCGGGTGGACGAAGAGCATCCGCGCGGCGCCCTCCAGGCTGCTTGCCTGCTCCAGGTAGACACTGAGTGTCTCGAGGAGAGCCGAGCCCGCTTCCTCCAACGGTCTGTAGATCTCCTCCACCAATTGCTCACGGGCGGACGGGTCGCCCGCGATCGCGCGCTCGGGAAGCAGATCGTCCGCGAGGACCGGGCGCGGCGCGTCCTGCCAGGCACCGCACGCCTTGAGCCCGGCGGCCGCGGCCTGCGCGGACCGGGTGGCGGCGAGCAGGTCGGGGACGACGGGCCCGGCGACCACGGGCCCGGCCGCGAACGGCCCGATCAACGATTTCGCCACCGCCAGCGGATTGTCGCTGCCGCCCGCGATGACCACGAGCCGGTCCCCGAGGACCCCGGTGAGGACCTGCAGCTTGGCGTGGCGGGAGGCCCGCCGGATCGCCTCGACGGTCAGCTCGCTGTCCCCGTCGGGGGCGGTGCCGAGCACGACGCAGACATGCTCGGGAGAGTTCCAGCCGAGGGCCGCGGCGCGGCTGACGGCGCCCTCGTCGGCCTCCCCGGACAGCACGGCGTTCACGACGAGCGATTCGAGGCGCGCGTCCCAGGCGCCCCGCGCCTCGGCCGCCTGTGCGTACACCTGGGCGGTCGCGAAGGCGATCTCCCGCGCGTACACGAGCAGCGCCTCGCGCAGCACGCTCTCGTCGCCGGGCGCGGCCACCTCGTCGATGGCCGATTCCATGACCTCGATCGTGGTGCGCACCATCTCCACGGTCTGGCGCAGCGTGATGGCCCGCGTCAGCTCCCGGGGCGCGGTGCCGAACACATCGGTCGAGATCGCCTGCGGGGCGTCGGGGTGCCGGAACCACTCGGTGAACGCGGCGATACCGGCCTGCGCCACGAGCCCGATCCACGACCGGTTCTCCGGCGGCATGGCCCGGTACCAGGGCAGCGTCTCGTCCATGCGCGTGATGGCCTGCGCGGCCAGCGCCCCGGACGACTTCTCCAGACGCTTCAGGGTCGCCGAGTGCGGATGAGGGACCGCGTGGACGTCCGGGTGGCGGTCCGCGGGGTCGTTCGCTGAGGGCTGCGCTGATTCCGATTGGGGCACGGGGACAAGACTGCCTTATCGGAACGGCCCAGCGGAGTGGAGGGTCCGACGAGAGCGGGACCGAGGCCGGGAAAGGACGGCTACCGTGGAGTATGTGATTGATGTACGTCGCTCCGGCGACCGCTACGCAGGAGGCGAGCCCGGGGCCGGGATCACCTCCCGCCACGCGTTCTCCTTCGGCCCGCACTACGACCCGGACAATCTGCGCTTCGGCGCCGTCCTCGCCTGCAACGAGGAACAGCTGGCTCCCGGCGCGGGCTTCGACGAACACCCGCACAGCCACACCGAGATCGTCACCTGGGTCGTCACCGGCGAACTCACCCACCGGGACAGCACCGGCAAGGTGTCGGTCGTGCGCCCCGGCGACGTCCAGCGGCTCAGCTCCGGCGGCGGCGTCCGCCACGTCGAGCGCAACGACGGCACCGAGCCCCTGACCTTCCTCCAGATGTGGCTGGCCCCCCGCGACCCCGGCGGCGAGCCCTCCTACGAGGTGGTGCGCGGCATCGCCGACTCCACCCCGTACGACGTCCCCGAGGCCGGAGCCATGCTCCACGTCCGGCGCCTGACCACCGGCGAACGCACCGAACTGCCCACCGCCCCGCACGTCTACCTGCACGTGGCGCAGGGCGACGTGCACCTCGGCGACGCCGAACTCTCCCCGGGCGACGCGGCCCGCATCACTGACGAGACCGGCCTGGAACTCCTGGCCGCGACGGACACCCAACTGCTCATCTGGGAGATGGGCTGAGGGCTCAGGTCTCAGAGCTCCGCGCGCACCGCGTCGGTGAACTGCGGCCACACCTCGGCCGCCCACGGCCCGAACGCCCGGTCCGTCAGCGCCACACAGGCCGCCCCGGCATCCGGATCCACCCACAGGAACGTCCCCGACTGCCCGAAGTGGCCGAACGTCCGCGGCGACGACGAACTCCCCGTCCAGTGCGGCGACTTGTGGTCCCGGATCTCGAAGCCGAGCCCCCAGTCGTTCGGATTCTGGTGCCCGTACCCCGGCAGCACCCCCTTCGTCCCCGGATACTGCACCGTCATCGCCTCGGCCACGGTGCGCGGGTCGAGCAGCCGCGGCGCCTGCACCTCGGCGGCGAACCGCGCCAGGTCGTCCACCGTCGACACCCCGTCCTTGGCGGGCGAGCCGTCCAGCGTGGTCGCGGTCATCCCCAGCGGTTCGAGCACGGCCTGCCGCAGATACTCGGCGAACGGGATGTCCGTCGCCTTCCCGATGTGATCCCCGAGCACCTCGAACCCGGCGTTCGAGTACAGCCGCCGCGCCCCCGGCTCCGAGGTCACCCTGTGCTCGTCGAAGGCCAGCCCACTGGTGTGCGCCAGCAGGTGCCGCACCGTCGAACCCTCCGGCCCGGCCGGCTCGTCGAGCTCGATCGCCCCCTCCTCGTACGCGACCAGCGCCGCGTAGGCCGCCAACGGCTTGGTGACCGAGGCCAACGGGAAACAGTGGCCTGTGGGCCCGTGCGCCCCCAGCACGGCACCGTCCGCACGGACGACGGCTGCGGCGGCGGTCGGGACCGGCCAGTTCTCGATCAACGCGAGGCTCTGCATGCCTCCGAGCCTAATTCAGAGCGTCAGTCTCATCGCGGGCGCCGGAGTGCGGGCGAAGCCGAGGGAGGTGTACAGCGGCTCGCCGTCCGCCGTCGCCAGCAGCTCGACCCGGCGCACGTCACGCTCCTTGTAGCAGGCCAGCAGCGCTTCCACGCAGGCGCGCGAGTAGCCCCGCCGCCTGTGGTCCGGATCGGTGCACACATTGAAGAGGTGCGCCGAGACACCGGACGGGTTGCCCGGGCCGCCCAGCCCGCGCTGGATCACCCCGGCCGCACACGCGGCGAGCCGACCCGAACCGCTCGGATCATCGACGACGAACGCCGTCAACTCACCTCTTTCATAAGCCAGTTGAACCCGCAGCTCCTCCAGCGCCGGCTGCTGCCAGGCCACGTCGTCGCTCGGCCTCATCGAGTCGAGCATGATCTTGCGCAGGCGCACCAGTTCCTCGGCGTCCTCGGGGACCGCACGGCGGGCAGACGTCATGATCGAAACCGTAGCCAGGGCGCCGTCCCGCTGTCCTCCGGATTTCTCCCCGATCTGCTTGCCTGGAGTGCACTCCAAGGTTCTAGCGTGGTGCCCATGACGGTGATGGAGACCACGCCCGCACCCGCCCAGGCCGGGGTCGACGCCTGCAGAGCGGCCCCCGAAGCGCATCCACGTCCGAACGGTCAGGACCGCTACACCATCAGCGAGGTCTCGGCCGCCACCGGCCTGACCGCACACACCCTGCGCTGGTACGAGCGGATCGGCCTGATGCCCGACATCGACCGCTCGCACACCGGCCAGCGCCGCTACAGCAACCACGACCTGGACTGGCTCGCCTTCGTCAACAAGCTCCGCCTCACCGGCATGCCGGTCGCCGACATGGTCCGCTACGCCGAACTCGTGCGCCTCGGCGACCACACCTTCGACGAGCGCCGGGAACTCCTCGAATCGACCCGCCGCGACGTCCTGCACCGCATGGCAGAACTCCAGGACACCCTGGCCGTGCTGGACCACAAGATCACCTTCTATGCGGGTGCCGGCTCGGCCTAGTCCGGCCCTGGTCCTGGCCCTGGTCCGATCTGGTCCGGACACGGGCCGGGCGGGACCGGTGAGCGCCGGGCCCCTCATGCCAGCCCCAGGGCGAACACCGTGAACCCCGCGGCCAGCAGCCCGGCCAGCGCCCGGCGCCCTCCGCGCGCCCGCTTCCACGGAGACTCGAAGCCCCGCGCATAGCGGCCGGTCAGAGCGAGCACCACCGCGAACAGCGGCAGCCACGCCAGGCGGACCGCTATCCAGGCGAGCGTGTCGGGCGGCGTGGTGAGCCCCGGTACCGCGCCGGCGAACGAGGCCGCCGGGACCGCCGCCGTGAGCATCGCCGTCTGGTGCCAGCACAGGATGGTCATCGCCGACAGGTTGATCACCACGACCGGTGCCCACAGCGCGGGCCGCCGAAGCAGCCCACCGATGCGGTCCCGCAGCAGGATCGCGGCGCCGCACTGCGCGGCTCCCAGGGCCAGCACCAGAAGCGACGGCGGATGCGAGTTCGTCCGTGCCTCGCCCGGGACGCCGACCATGGACGCCGGGTAGTGGAAGGCGAGGAGCAGCAGCGCGAACAGGACCGTACCGCCGGTCAGCAGGAACCAGGCACCGCGCCGGCCGAGTCTCTTCTCTCCCCAGCTGACGCCCAGTTGATAGGCGAACATCCAGCCCGGGAGCAGATTCAGCAGGCTCAGCCAGGACGGCATGGCGGACGCGGCGGGCCCGTACCGCAGGAAGTCGACGAGCGCGACCGAGCCGAGCAGCGGCGCCGCCGACCAAGCCCCGAACCGTCGCGCGGCCCGGACGCACCAGGGGGTGAGCGCGGTGATCACCGCGTAGACCCCGACGAACCACAGCGGCTGTATCACCAGCGTGGAACCGGTGCGCAGCGTCTGCCAGGGCACACCGAGCCCATGGAGCACCGGGATCAACGCCGCCCAGACCGCCGTCACGCCCAGCACCGGCCGGCCCAGTCGGGCGAGTCTGCCGCGCAACCACTCGGCCCGCGACGTGCCGCGCTCCCGCGCCCGGCGGAACGAGAGTGCCGAGGCGTAGCCCCCGACCAGGAAGAAGATGCCGAGCATCTGCAGCACCCAGCTCAGCGGGGCGAAGAAGCCGAAGGCGGACAGCGGGCTGGCGTTGTGCAGCGCGCCCTGGGGGTCGAGGGTGAAGCCGCCGAGGAGCCAGTGGCCGATCGGGACGGCGAGCAGCGCCAGGGCCCGCAGCCCGTCCACCGCCCGGTCCCGGTGGGCCGGAGTCCTGGCGTCGATCGCGGCGACCGCCCGGGAGGCGGAGGTCCGCAGCGAGATGAGCGTCATGACGCGCCTCCCAGGGCGATGTCGGTGAAGGCGCGCAGGGAGTCGGTGCCGGGCTCGAAATAGCCGGTGTGGCCCTCGGCCTTCTCGGCGGGAATGTGCCGGGCGCCGAACGAGGAGGAGGTCGGGTCCGCACCGTGGCCGAGGCCGAACAGCTCGACATTCGGCACCTTGGCGATCCAGTCGCTGTCGTCGCGCGCCGCCCACACGCGCGCCCGGGTGTGCAGATCGGCCACGCTGTCCGCGCGCATTCCCGGCGAGGCGAACACCACCACGTCCGACGCGGGGAGCCGCGATGCGGCGAGCCCGCACACCACCGAGCCGTAGCTGTGACAGAACACGGCCGGTCTGGGCGCGCCCACGGCGGTGAGGCCCTGCACGAAACGGGCCAGCCGGGGAGCTCCGGCCTCGGCGAGCCGGCCCGTGGCTGCGTCGGGGCCCAGCCCCACCGGAGTGGTGTAGCCGACCCACGCCACCACCGCGGTCTGCGCGTCCGTCGCCCGATACAGGGCCCGAGCCATCCCCGTGGGGGTCCCGTACGGATCCCTGGCCCGGTCGAACGAGTCCAGGTCGATGTCCGACCCTGGCACGATCACCGACACGTGCCGAGCCGCGCCCAGGTCGCCGTACACCTCGGCGACCTGGCCCCGGCCGCGTGGATCGAACGCGAGGATGCGGCGCTCCGGTGCGAGCAGTTCCCCGCAGCGCTCCGCACGGGCACGGGCACTCGACCGCTCCTGCTCCGTGCGCGAGGGGTCCTCCGCGACGCCGAGGGCCCGGGTGTGCTCGGCCCGCAGCGCCCGCGCGTTCGCCTCGTAGCGCAAGGAGATCGGCACGCCGTCCAGATTGCCGACGACCGTGGGATGCCGGACGGCCAGCTCTTGCTGCTCGGCGCTGCTCAACCCTCTGAAGAAGGAGGCGACTTGAGCAGGACGTGCCGTCGCCGGGTCCGGCAGCGTGAGGTGCAGTGCGTGGTCGGCGCGCCAGGACGCCGTACCCGGCGGCGGGCCGGTGAGCGGACGCTGCTCGTGTGCCGAGGCCCACCCCGCGGTACCGGTGATCACCGTCGTCGTGAGCGCGGCGGCGACCAGAGTGCGCCGGCCGCGACGCTTCCATGAGCTGAGGACCATCGTCCGTCTCCCCCTCGTTCGTCGGCTTGACGAGAGGAAGGTATGGATTCGGACTGCCACGGCACGTCACACCACGGAGCCAACTTGCCGGTGATACCTGGGTATCCATGAGGGATACCGCAGTAGGGGGCGATGAAGGCGCACGCCTCTCAGCAGGCAAGACGCGGTGATACCGGGAGAGTTGGAGAGCGGGGTCCGAGCGACGTTCGAGTGAGGACCGGGCGCGCACGTCGAGCGAGGTGCTACCCGGGTAGGGGGTTACTGCTCCCCAGGTGTGACGAGCCCCGACTCGTAGGCGAAGATCACGGCCTGGGCCCGGTCGCGCAACCCCAACTTGGCCAGCACCCGCCCGATATGGGTCTTCACGGTCTGCTCCGCCAGCACCAACTTCTGCGCGATCTCCTGGTTGGACAGGCCGCGGGCGATGAGTTCCAGGACCTCGAGCTCGCGTGGCGTCAGGGACTTGAGCTGCGGCGAGCGATCTCGGCGTACCGGCCTGGTCCGCGTGAAGTCCTCGATGAGCCGCTTGGTGACCGTCGGCGCGAGCAGCGCCTCACCCGCCGCCACCACCCGAACCGCCGCGATCAGATCGGTGGGCGGCGCGTCCTTCAGCAGAAAGCCGGAGGCGCCCGCCTGCAACGCCGCATAGACGTAGTCGTCCACGTCGAACGTCGTGAGCATCAGCACCTTGGGCCGGTGCACGACACCGGGCGGCGGGTTCAGCAACTCCCGTGTGGCGGCGAGCCCGTCCATCTCCGGCATCCGGACGTCCATGAGGACCACGTCGGGGTGGGTGGAGCGGCACACCTCGACACCCTGCCGGCCGTCGGGGGCCTCACCGACGACGTCGATGTCGCTCTGCGCCGACAGCAGAGCGGCGAAGCCCGCTCGCACCATGGTCTGGTCGTCGACGATGATCACGCGGATGGTCATGCGGGCCGAATTCCTTTACACCGTGGGGGAGTCGGGCGCGGTCAGCGGGAGTCTGGCCGCGACACGGAAGCCCCCGTCGGGCAACGGGCCCACGTCCAGCGTGCCGCCGACCAACCGTACGCGCTCGCTCATCCCCACGAGACCGTGTCCCGTACCGGTCGATTCGAGCGGCGCCACCGGCTCCCGGGCCGGTCCATTGACCACGAGCACCAGCAGGGCGTCGGGATCGAGACCGATCGAGATCTGCGCCCGCGCACCGGGCGCGTGCCGCACCACGTTCGCCAACGCCTCCTGCACGATGCGGTAGGCGGAGAGGTCCACCGCCGGTGACACCTCGGCCAGTTCACGAACCAGGGTCAGCTCGGGGTACGACAGCTCGGTCGGCACCCCGCCGCGTATCGTCGCCTCCACCAGCTGCCGCAGATGCGCGAGGCCGGGCTGAGGCGACAGATCTCCTTGCGTCTCCTCACTGCGCAGCACCGCCAGCAGGCGGCGCATCTCCGTCAGCGACTCGCGGGCGCCCGCGGCGATCGAAGCGAACTCCTTGCGCACCTCGCCGTTCAACCCCTGGAGGCGGTAGGGCGCGGAATCCGCCTGCACAGTGATCACCGACATGTGATGGGCGACGACGTCGTGCAGCTCCCGCGCGATCCTCGCCCGCTCCTCCAGCAAGGTGCGGCGGGTCCGCTCGGCCTCGCTGATCGTCTCCTGCTCGACGAGTCTGCGCCGGGTCTCTCCGCGCTCGCGCATCAGAGCGCCCAGCAGCAGCACCCCACCGCTCAGGACGATGAGCAGCACCCCGGTGTCCTGACTGGTGCCGTCCCGGAAGAGCCCGAGGACGATGCCGGCGCCGACGGTGACGAGCCAGATCCCGATGAGAGCGCGTCGGCTCTGCCGCAGGGCCAGGGCGACACACAGCGCGAGATACCCCACGACGACCATGGGCGTCCACGGCGACGGATGGTGCGCGTCCCCCTGGAGCACCGGGATCGACCCCAGCACATCCGCGACGATCATGATGTACCAGGCGGTCAGGGGCCGGGTGACCGCGAGCAGCAGAGGTGCCGCCTGGGCGACCGCGATCGCACCGGCGAGGCCGCCGCTCACCCCGTAGTCGTTCGACAGCACCTGGGTGGTGACCGGGATCAGGACCGCGACGAAACCGAGCGCGAGCAGATAGGGCAGCATGCGCACCCAGCGCTGGGGCGCGCGGGACAAGAACGGCTCCGTCCGGTCGCCGTCGAGGGCGGAAGCGAGCCTCGCACCGAACGACGCCGGCCGGCCGCCCAGGTCGCGCAGACGGTGCGGCGGCGTATCGTCCGCACGCTCGGGGCCCGTCCGGTCCGGATCGTCGTCCGGCGGGCGGGTGCTCTGGTCGGGAGAGTCCGGTGCAGTGCTCATGGCCCGTTCAGCGTAGGCAACGGCACCGCCGCGCGACGTCATACCGAGGTGCTCACCGCACCCCCTACCCAGGTATCACCTACAACCTGGGGGGGGCAGGCCGTCACAGCTCCGCGAGCAGCTCGGCCTTCTTCGTCGTGAACTCCGCGTCCGTGACCAGGCCCGCCTGATGCAGTTCGCCGAGGTGCCGTATCCGGTCGGCGATGTCCGCCGGATCCCGGCGCGCGGGCACCGTCGCCCGGGCAGCGGGCTGCCCGGCGGCGGACGGGGCCGAACCGGACGCACGCACGGCCGCGAGCACGGACGCGGCGAACGGCAGCGACTCGTGGACCGGCCCGTAGCCGAGTCCGAAGACGACCGCGGCCGGATCCTGGTCGGCCTGCCCCGGCTGGTCCCCGGCGATGTCACGGTGCAGGAGCCGCAGGTGCCCCTCGAACAGCTCGGGCGAGCGCCATTCGACGCCACTCAGATCGCCGACCGGGAAGGTCTTGTCGCCGGCCTTCCACTTCGCGGACGACGCCCCCGTCCAGAACCAGCGGAAGGAGACCGACGAACCGTCGAAGGAGGCCTTGCCGTCGTACGCCTTGAACTGGAGCGGAGCCTCGGGAGGCGCCACCAGGTAGCCGTCGCCGCGCACGTCCTCCTCGGCGACGAGCTGTCCGCGCAGCTCGTCGGCGTAGTACTCCGCGAGCGTCTCCCGCTCGCCCGGCAGCACGAGCCGATAGGGGTCGCTGCTCTCCTTCAGCTGCCCGGCCGCGGCGTCCATCAGCGGATCGGCGCCGGGTCTCGGCACGGCCTGCAGTACTACGGTCCCGCGTTTCCCCGGGGTCAGCGTCACCGCCGCGATCGCTTCCAGAGGGATGTGACGCTCGCCCAACGCCTGAAGGAGCTTCGGCGTGCGGATCCCCCGTTCGAAGCGGATGCGCACGGAGTCGGTCTGGAACTCCCAGGCGGCATGAAATCCGGCCAGTACGTCACCCATGCGGCTCATCGTATGCGGCACGCCCGCCTCCGTCGCCTGTTGCGTCGGACCACTGTTTCGCCGTTCTCTACGCGCGTCAGGCCGAGACGTCGCCGGAAAATCCCTCCCGGCAGTCCTGATCCGAGTCGGCGCACAGCACCGATCGGTACGAGCCAGTTCCGATCTCGGCGAAGTTCCTGAGGCTCTCGGTGCCGGGCTCGAAGTAACCGGCGTGACCCTTGGCGTCCCCCGCGGAGACGACCCGGGCGCCGAAGCCCGAGGAGACCGGGTCGGCGCCGTGCCCGAGGCCGCCCACCTCCATGTAGGGCACGTCCTGGATCCAGTCGTCCTTGTCACGCATGGCCCACACGCGTGCGTGCGTGTGCAGACCCGTAGCGCTCTGGGCCCGCATTCCGGGACTGCCGGCCACCGCGATGTCGCTCACCCGCGACGGCAGGCCGCGCGCCGCGACACCGCAGACCACGGAGCCGTAGCTGTGGCAGTACAGGGCGACCGGCGAGACGCCGGGCAACCCGCGCAGCATCGCGTTGAGGCGGACCGCGCCGTCGTCCGCGCGCATCGACGTGGCGGCGTCCACCCCCAGACCGGCGGGGGCCGTGTAGTCGGCCCACGCGATCACCGCGGTGCGGGTGCGCGGGCTCTTCTCGCGTTCGGCGGCGTACAGGGAGCGGGCCATGCCCACCGGAGCGGAGTACTGACGGAACGTGCGCTGGAAGGTCAGCAGGTTCGTGTCGACACCCGGCACCACGACCGAGACACGCTGCGCCCGGTCGAGGTCGCCGAATACCTCGGCCACCCGGCCGCTGCCCGTGGGGTCGAAGGCGAGGATCTTGCGGTCGGGATCGGCCAGGAGCGCGAAACGCTGCATCCTTTGCCGCGCGTCGGAATGACCGGCGGAGGAAAGCCGCTGGTCGTGCATGCGCTGGCGCTCGACCTTGCGCTCCGCGTCCAGCGCGATGCGATTCGCGCGATAACGCAGCGCTACGGGCGCGCCGTTCATGTTGCCGACCGCGAGCGGGTAACGGATGGCGAGGCGACCGCGCTGGTGGGGAGTCAGCGAGGCGAAGAAGTGCCCGAGACGAGTGGGGGAGTCGCCGTGGGAGGGCAGCGCGTGCCCGTCTATCCGGCCGTGGTCCCAGGCGGTGAGAGCGGATCGGAGCGGCGTGTCGACGCCCCGCTGGTGGCGTACCGCGGTCCAGCCGGTGGTCGCCAGCATGACGAACACGACGGCCAGCGCAAGCAGTGCGCGCCAGACGTTCAATTGGGGGGATGAGTCGAAGGAAGTCACTGCGGAACACCCTAGGAGAAGCGTGACGGGACTCGTTAAACGGGTGAGGCAGATCACGTTTTGCGGGGTGTATTTGGGTAAAAGCGGGCGTAGTTGAGGTCAAGCCCTCACTCTGCGTAGAACGCCGAGGTGCCTGGAGTGCGCGGGAGTGCGACCGGTGTCACGTCGGGTTACTTATGCGCCGTTCACGCGGGGGTGTGCCGCCAGTGCTCGCCGATCGACGGGGTCAGATGATCGAGATACGTCTCCGTGACGGCGCGGATGGCGTCGACGCTGGTGTCCTCACCGGCCCCCCACAGGCGTCCGGCCAGCCGCATCACACCACTGAACGCGGCCACGGCCACGCGCGGGCGCGGGTCGCTGTCCACGTCCACGCCCTCCCGTTCGGCGATGACGCGCGCGATCTCGTCCTCCAGCTCGATGGAGCGGCGCAGATGCACGGCCAGCAAGGAGGGCGTCGATTCGATCAATTGGTAAGTGCGCATGTGGAGTTCGACCGTGATGACCTCCTCCACCGACTGGCTCAACGCGTCCCAGGTGCCGAGGACCGTGTGGCGCAGCGCCTCGAACGGGCTCTCCTCGACCGGGCGTTCGCGCAGAGCGGCGACGAAGCGGCTCTCCACCATGTCCTGCACCGCGAACGCGGCCTCTTCCTTGTTCGCGAAGTAGCGGAAGAAGGTGCGCTGGGACACCTCGCACGCCTCGACGATCTCGTCGACCGTGGTCCGGTCGAACCCCTGCGTCGTGAAGAGCTCAAGTGCTGTACGCAGCAGCGCTGTTCGCGTGCGCTGCTTCTTGAGTTCACGCAGGTTGAGTCGGGCAGCCATGTTCCTCTTTCCGGCCGGTCGCGCGGCTCGGCGACAGTGTGAGCGAGGCGACAGTTACCGAATGGTGAAATGCTTTGTCAACTGTCAGGAGCTGTCACTAGCCTCGAACGTATGACTAGTCAGATCACTGTCGACAAGGCGGACCGGGTTCCGGAGCCCGACCCGTCCCCGGCATCGGCCAAGGGATTTCGCGGCCATCCCTGGTTGACCCTTTTCTCAGTCGCGATCGGCGTGATGATGGTCGCCCTCGACGGCACCATCGTCGCCATCGCCAACCCGGCCATTCAGAAGGACCTCGGCGCGAGCTTCGCCGACGTCCAGTGGATCACCAACGGCTACTTCCTCGCCCTCGCGGTCACACTGATCACCGCGGGCAAGCTCGGCGACCGGTTCGGCCACCGGCAGACCTTCCTCATAGGCGTGGTCGGCTTCGCCGCCGCCTCCGGAGCCATCGGCCTGTCCGACAGCATCGCGCTCGTCATCACCTTCCGCGTCTTCCAGGGCCTGTTCGGCGCGCTGCTCATGCCCGCCGCGCTCGGTCTGCTGCGCGCCACGTTCCCGGCCGAGAAGCTGAACATGGCGATCGGCATCTGGGGCATGGTGATCGGCGCCTCGACGGCGGGCGGCCCCATCCTCGGCGGTCTGCTCGTCCAGCACGTCAGCTGGCAGTCGGTCTTCTTCATCAACGTTCCCGTCGGCGTCGTCGCCCTGGTCCTCGGGCTCGTCATCCTGCTCGACCACCGGGCCGAGAACGCGCCGCGCTCCTTCGACATCCCCGGCATCGCCCTGCTGTCCGGCGCGATGTTCTGCCTCGTCTGGGCCCTCATCAAGGCGCCGACCTGGGGCTGGGGCGACGGCATGACGTGGTCGTTCATCGGCGGGGCGGTGCTCTGCTTCGTCCTCTTCGCGTTCTGGGAGACCCGGGTCGCCGAACCACTCATCCCGCTGGGGCTGTTCCGCTCCGTGCCGCTGTCGGCCGGTGTGGTCCTGATGGTGCTCATGGCCATCGCGTTCATGGGCGGCCTGTTCTTCGTCACCTTCTACCTGCAGAACGTGCACGGCATGAGCCCGGTCGACAGCGGACTTCACCTGCTGCCGCTGACCGGCATGATGATCGTGGCCTCCCCGCTCGCGGGCGCCATGATCACGAAGGTGGGCCCGCGCATTCCGCTCGCCGGCGGCATGGCGTGCACCGCCCTCGCGATGTACGGGATGTCCACGCTGGAGGCGGGGACCGGCAGCGGCATCATGTCCGTCTGGTTCGGCCTGCTCGGCCTCGGACTCGCCCCCGTGATGGTGGGAGCCACCGAAGTCATCGTGGGCAACGCCCCGATGGAGCTCTCCGGCGTCGCCGGCGGTCTCCAGCAGGCCGCGATGCAGATCGGCGGCAGCCTCGGCACCGCCGTGCTCGGTGCCGTGATGGCCTCGAAGGTCGACAGCGACCTCGCGGGCAACTGGGCCGACGCCAAGCTGCCGCCGCTCACCCCGGCGCAGCTCGACCAGGCGTCGGAGGCGGTCCAGGTCGGTGTCGCTCCGGTTCCGGACCAGACTCCGGCCGGTATCGCGGCGAAGATCACGGACGTCGCCCACGACACCTTCATCTCCGGCATGAGCCTGGCCTGCCTGGTCGCCGCGGGTGTCGGTGTCGTCGCCATCCTCGTCGCCCTGCTGACCAAGCGCGGCGACAACCCGGAGGCGGCAGCGGGAGCCGCGCACATCTAGCGCCCGCCCGTCGCAAGCGAGGCGGGAAACCGCCCGTGTGGGGGAAGCCCTCGGGAACTTTCCGAGGGCTTTCGCTTATCCGGGTGACGTCGCTCGACAGCCCTTCCCGGAACCGGATCTTCCGGGCCAGAGTGTCAGGCAAGCGATCAGTCGCGAACGCAACTGGTCGATATGACACGGGGGTTGATGCACATGCGTACGTCCATGATGGTCAGGCTCGCCACGGTCACGTTCGCGGCGGTGGCGCTCACACCGGGCTTCGCCACCGCGGCCGCGCCACCGACACTGGGTGACTGCGGCGCGGGGGAGCTGTGCCTGTGGTCCAAGACCGGATTCAAGGGGACCCGGCACACCTACGAACTGGCCGGGACCGACATCGAGAGCTGCGTCGCGCTGCCGGAGGGGAGCAGCGCGGCGTCCCTCGCCAACCGCACGCGCCGTCCCGTCACCACTTATCAGTCCGCGGAGTGCGCGGAGACCGGGGAGTTCCAGACCTATCCCGGCAGTGGGACCTGGGAGCCCGAATCCCCTTACCACGTAAGGGCGTTCAAGGTCTGGGAGAGATAGCGGAGCGCCGTGCGCGGTAGGTGTCGGCAAGCGGGGTACCCGGAGTACCGCCCGAGTCCACGAACCCGAGGAGTGATGATGGCGGGCTTCGGACACACCACGCGCAAGCACCCCCGTTCACGTGGCCGCGTGGGCACACGGAGCGGGCCGGACCGCGCGACGCTCGGAATCATCGGAGTCATCTGCGCGGTCGTCGGGTTCTTGACCCTGGGGATCGTGTTCGGACCGGTCGCCGTCGTCTGCGGCTGGCTGGCCATGGGGCGCCGCTGGACCGGCACCCAGTCGATACCGGCCCTGGTCGCGGTCGTACTCGGCGCGATCGACACTCTGCTCGCGGTCATCGGTCTGATCACCTCGGTCGGCCTCGCCGCGGGAGGAATGTTCTGAGTCCGAGCGGCTGACCGCCCCGAGCGGTCGACTCCAGGCGGCCCCGGGCATTGCCCGGGGCCGTCCCCGGCCCACACCGAGATCGCCCTCAGCCCTCCGGGACCTGCGCGCGTCGCAGGAAAAGCCGGAGGGCGGCGGGACCGGAGTTCCCACCGCCCTCGGAAGGGGGCGTCAGCGGAGGCGTCCGCCCAGTGAGCCGTTACGCGTCGCCCCCGGCCGCACCCGGGTCGGCGGCGGTGACGTCGAGGAGCTGGTAGCGGTCGATCGCCTGCTTCAGGACCGAGCGGTCGACCTTGCCCTCACGGGCGAGCTCGGTGAGCACCGCGACCACGATCGATTGGGCGTCGATATGGAAGTAGCGGCGTGCGGCACCCCGGGTGTCCGCGAAGCCGAAGCCGTCCGCACCGAGCGACTGGTAGGTGCCCGGCACCCAGCGGGAGATCTGGTCCGGCACCGAGCGCATCCAGTCGGAGACCGCGACGAACGGACCTTCCGCGCCGGACAGCTTCTGCGTGACGTAGGGCGTGCGCTGCTCCTCCTCGGGGTGCAGCAGATTGTGGCGCTCTACCTCCACTGCCTCGCGGCGCAGTTCGTTCCACGAGGTCGCGGACCACACATCGGCGCGCACGTTCCACTCCTGCGCCAGGATCTGCTGGGCCTCGAGGGCCCAGGGGACACCGACACCCGACGCCATGATCTGCGCCGGGATCGTGCCCGAGGTCCCGGTGCTGATGCGGTGGATGCCCTTGAGGATGCCGTCGACGTCGACGTCGGCCGGCTCCGCGGGGTGCTGGATCGGCTCGTTGTAGACGGTGAGGTAGTAGAAGACGTTCTCACTGTCCGGGCCGTACATCCGGCGCAGACCGTCCTTGACGATGTGCGCGATCTCGTACGCGTAGGCCGGGTCGTAGGCGACGCAGCCGGGGTTGGTGGAGGCCAGCAGCTGCGAGTGGCCGTCGGCGTGCTGAAGGCCCTCGCCGGTCAGCGTCGTGCGGCCGGCGGTCGCGCCGAGGACGAAGCCGCGGGCCAGCTGGTCGGCCATCTGCCAGAACTGGTCGCCGGTGCGCTGGAAACCGAACATCGAGTAGAAGACGTAGACCGGGATCAGCGGTTCGCCGTGGGTCGCGTACGCCGAGCCGGCCGCGATCAGCGACGCGGTGCAGCCGGCCTCGGAGATGCCGTCGTGCAGCATCTGGCCGGTCGGCGACTCCTTGTAGGCGAGCAGGAGTTCACGGTCCACGGACTCGTACTGCTGGCCCAGCGGGTTGTAGATCTTCGCGCTCGGGAAGAAGGAGTCCATGCCGAAGGTGCGGTACTCGTCGGGTGCGATCAGCACGAACCGCTTGCCGATCTCCTTGTCCCGCATGAGGTCCTTGAGGAGCCGGACGAACGCCATGGTCGTGGCGATCGACTGCTGACCCGAACCCTTCTTCACGCTCGCGTACGTCTTGTCGTCCGGGAGCTGCAGGGGCTTCGCCCGCACGACGCGGGTCGGGACATAGCCGCCCAGCGCCTGGCGCCGGTCGTGCATGTACTGGATCTCCTCGGACTCGCGGCCCGGGTGGTAGTACGGCGGGGCGCCGCCCTCGAGCTGCGCGTCGGTGATCGGGATGTGCAGCCGGTCGCGGAAGCCCTTCAGGTCGTCGACCGTGAGCTTCTTCATCTGGTGCGTGGCGTTGCGGCCCTCGAAGTTCGGGCCGAGGGTCCAGCCCTTGACCGTCTGCGCCAGGATCACCGTCGGCTGGCCCTTGTGCTCCTTGGCCGCCGTGAACGCCGCGAAGATCTTCTTGTGGTCGTGACCGCCGCGGCCCAGGTGCAGGATCTGGTCGTCGGTCATGTTCTCGACCATGGAGCGCAGCCGGTGGTCGCCGCCGAAGAAGTGCTGGCGGATGTAGGAGCCGGGCTCGGTGGCGTACGTCTGGAACTGGCCGTCGGGCGTGGTGTTCAGCTTGTTCACCAGGACGCCGTCGCGGTCCTGCGCGAGCAGCGGGTCCCAGCTGCGGTCCCAGACCAGTTTGATGACGTTCCAGCCGGCGCCGCGGAACTGCGACTCCAGCTCCTGGATGATCTTGCCGTTGCCGCGCACCGGGCCGTCGAGGCGCTGCAGGTTGCAGTTGACGACGAAGGTGAGGTTGTCGAGGCCCTCGCGGGCGGCGATGGAGAGCTGGCCCAGGGACTCGGGCTCGTCCATCTCGCCGTCACCGAGGAAGGCCCACACGCGCGACTTGGAGGTGTCGGCGATGCCGCGGGCCTCCATGTAGCGGTTCATCCGGGCCTGGAAGATGGCACCGAGCGGGCCGAGGCCCATGGAGACGGTGGGGAACTCCCAGAAGTCCGGCATCAGCCGCGGGTGCGGATACGAGGACAGGCCGTTCGGCGCCTTCGACTTCTCCTGGCGGAAGGCGTCCAGCTGGTTCTCGGAGAGCCGGTCCAGGAGATACGCGCGGGCGTAGATGCCCGGCGAGGCGTGCCCCTGGAAGAAGATCTGGTCGCCGCCGTCGCCCTCGTCCTTGCCGCGGAAGAAGTGGTTGAAGCCCACGTCGTACAGCGACGCCGAGGAGGCGAAGGTCGCGATGTGGCCGCCGACGCCGATGCCGGGGCGCTGGGCGCGGGAGACCATCACCGCGGCGTTCCAGCGGGTCGCGTTGAGGACCTTGCGCTCGATCTCCTCGTTGCCGGGGAAGAAGGGCTCGTCCTTGGTGGCGATCGTGTTGATGTAGTCCGTGCTGCGCATCTCGGGCACGGCCACGCGCTTCTCGCGGGCGCGCTCGATCAGCCTGAGCATCAGATACCGGGCCCGCTCGCGGCCGCGTTCGTCGACCGCCGCGTCAAGGGAGTCGAGCCACTCCTGAGTCTCTTCGGGATCGAAGTCCGGGACCTGGCTGGGGAGACCGCCAATGATGATCGGGTTGCGATCGGATCCGGAAGCCACGCTGTTCCCTCACTGTCGGTGATGCCACTGATTCACTGTCGGGTACGCCGTAGTCCATCGTGTACCGCGGAATCGGAATCGTCATGTCTACCGCGAGGTAATCCGGATTCCGTTCGATACCCCTCGATACCCCGTGAGCGCGTGCGCACATTTCGCAACGATACGCTCATGTCGTTCACGTGTTCCGGGGGGCCGTTCGGCCCTGGTCACCCTCCGTGGTCGGGCAGTGCGGGCAAACCCGGCAGAATGCTGTGGCGCACATCACCGACCTGGGGGGATCCTTGACTGGAGTTGCGGTGACACAGCCGGGAACGTCACCGTTTCGGCGGTCTCGGCGGCCGGGTACTTGCGCGATCCGTCGCGCACGTGTGGACTACGGCCAACGCTTCGCGTGCGCGCGAAGCTGAAGACAACTTCGTAAACATGATCAGGAGGCAATCCGTGAGCGCGACCGCGGACCACGCGGAGACGAACCTTGCCGTGAGGCTTGGTTTCCAGCCCGACCAGGTGGTCCAGGAGATCGGCTACGACGACGACGTCGATCAGGAGCTCCGCGAGGTCATCCAAGAGACCATCGGCTCCGAGCTCGTCGACGAGGACTACGACGACGTGGCTGACGCCGTGGTGCTCTGGTTCCGTGAGGACGACGGGGACCTTACTGATGCGTTGGTGGATGCCATCGCGTACATGGAAGAGGGCGGGTCCATCCTGCTTCTGACGCCGAAGACCGGGCGTGACGGGTACGTCGAGCCGAGTGAGATCGGTGAGGCCGCCACGACCGCCGGGCTGTCCGCGAGCAAGAGCGTCAGTGCGGGCAAGGACTGGACCGGCAGCCGTCTTGCCACGCCGAAGGCAGCCGCCAAGAAGCGGTAAGCGTCCCGGCGGAACGGGAAATTAGGAGATGAGGCCCTGGCGGGCGCGCTTCGGTGCGTCCGCGAGGGCCTCAGGCATGCCCGGGTCCGGCTCCCGCTGTGGACCGGGCGGCGAAGGAGCACGCAAGGGCGGGAACTAGGCTGAAGCCACCTGAACAGCCCCATCGAAGGGAAGCTCCATCATGGCGATCGAGGTCGGCACCAAGGCTCCGGAATTCGAGCTGAAGAACCAGCACGGCGAGAGCGTCAGGCTCTCGGACTTCCGGGGCGAGAAGAACGTGGTGCTGCTCTTCTACCCGTTCGCTTTCACCGGCGTGTGCACCGGCGAGCTGTGCGCCCTGCGCGACGAGCTGCCGAAGTTCGTCAACGACGACGTGCAGCTGCTCGCCGTGTCGAACGACTCCCCGTTCACGCTGCGGGTCTTCGCCGAGCAGGAGGGCCTTGAGTACCCGCTGCTGAGCGACTTCTGGCCGCACGGCGAGGCCTCGCGCGCGTACGGCGTCTTCGACGAGGAGAAGGGCTGCGCCGTGCGCGGCACCTTCATCATCGACAAGGAGGGTGTCGTGCGCTGGACCGTCGTCAACGGTCTGCCGGACGCCCGTGACCTGAACGAGTACGTCAAGGCGATCGACAGCCTGTAGGCGCACCCTGTAAAGAAGCCCTGCAGGGCGACACCCTGTAGGAAGCCTCGCGGGCTGCGGGAACCCGTCACTAGGATCCAGACGTTGATCCGATGCCAGACGTACTACGGGGCTCCCCGCCCCCAAAGACCACAGGGAGGACTCGTGGGAGTCAGCCTCAGCAAGGGCGGCAACGTATCGCTGAGCAAGGAGGCCCCGGGCCTCACGGCGGTCGTCGTGGGCCTGGGTTGGGATGTCCGCACCACCACCGGTGCGGACTTCGACCTCGACGCCAGCGCGATTCTGACGAACGCGGAGGGCAAGGTCCGCAACGACCAGGACTTCGTGTTCTTCAACAACCTGAAGAGCGCCGACGGCTCGGTCGAGCACACCGGTGACAACACCACCGGTGAGGGCGAGGGCGACGACGAGCAGGTCAAGGTCAACCTCGCGACGGTCCCGGCCGACGTGGACAAGATCGTGTTCCCGGTCTCGATCTACGACGCCGAGAACCGTCAGCAGTCCTTCGGCCAGGTGCGCAACGCGTTCATTCGCGTCGTGAACCAGACGGGCGGCGCCGAGATCGCCCGCTACGACCTCTCCGAGGACGCCTCCACCGAGACCGCCATGGTCTTCGGTGAGCTGTACCGGAACGGGGCGGAGTGGAAGTTCCGCGCCGTCGGCCAGGGCTACGCCTCGGGCCTGCGCGGTATCGCCCAGGACTTCGGCGTCAACGTCTGAGTCCGTAGCGCACCACCACGCTCATCCGTCCGGCGCCGCACTCCCACAGTGCGGCGCCGGACGCGCTGGACCACGGCAGACCAAGCAGCGCAGCAAGGCCAGCAGTGCCTTTCACCCCGGGGAGGACCACCGATATGGGCGTCACACTCGCCAAGGGAGGCAATGTCTCCCTCTCCAAGGCCGCACCGAACCTGACCGAGGTTCTTGTCGGACTCGGCTGGGACGCACGCTCCACCACCGGAGCCGACTTCGACCTGGACGCCAGCGCGCTGCTGTGCAGCGGCGGCCGGGTGATCGGCGACGAGTGGTTCATCTTCTACAACCAGCTCACGAGCCCGGACGGCTCCGTCACGCACACCGGTGACAACCTCACGGGTGAGGGCGAGGGCGACGACGAGTCGATCATCGTGGACCTCACCAAGGTGCCGACCACCTGCGACAAGATCATCTTCCCTGTCTCGATCCACGACGCGGACAACAGAGGACAGACCTTCGGCCAGGTCAGCAATGCCTTCATTCGCGTCGTCAACCAGGCGGACGGCCAGGAGCTCGCCCGTTACGACCTCTCCGAGGATGCTTCGTCCGAGACCGCGATGATCTTCGGCGAGGTGTACCGGTACGGGGGCGAGTGGAAGTTCCGTGCAGTCGGTCAGGGGTACGCGTCAGGCCTCCGTGGCATCGCTCTAGACTTCGGAGTCAATGTTTCGTAAAGCCGTGCGCGGAGCGGGGGAGCCCCGTACAACCAGCACGGGGAAACCCGTACACACGATGGGGTAGCCAGTGGTTCTGAAAACCTTCGGCTGGTCGTTCGCGATCACCGTGCTCGGCTTGATCGCGGCGGTGTTCTACGACGGCTGGACAGCCTTCGGGGTCGTCGCGATCCTCGCGATCCTCGAAATCTCGCTGTCGTTCGACAACGCGGTGGTCAACGCCGGAATCCTGAAGAAGATGAGTGCCTTCTGGCAGAAGATCTTCCTCACGGTCGGCGTGCTCATCGCGGTGTTCGGCATGCGGCTCGTCTTCCCGGTCGTGATCGTTGCCATCAGCGCCAAGATGGGCCCGATCGAGGCCGTCGACCTGGCCTTCAACCAGCCGGACCGCTACCAGCAGCTGGTGACGGACGCGCACCCGTCCATCGCCGCCTTCGGTGGCATGTTCCTGCTGATGATCTTCCTCGACTTCATCTTCGAGGACCGTGACATCCAGTGGCTGCGCTGGATCGAGCGGCCGCTGGCCAAGCTCGGCAAGGTCGACATGCTGTCGGTCTGCATCGCGCTGATCGTGCTCCTGGTCTCCTCCATGACGTTCGCGATCCACGCCCACCAGCACGGCGGTGTGCACGTCGACAAGCAGTCCACGGTGCTCATCTCCGGTATCGCCGGTCTGATCACGTACCTCGTCGTCGGCGGTCTGTCCGGCTTCTTCGAGAACCGTCTCGAGGAAGAGGAGGAGCGCGAGCACGAGGCAGAGGAAGAGGCCGCCCGCACCGGCAAGCCGAAGTCCGCGGTGGTGCTGGCCGGTCAGGCCGCGTTCTTTATGTTCCTCTACCTGGAGGTCCTCGACGCGTCGTTCTCGTTCGACGGCGTGATCGGCGCCTTCGCCATCACCAACGACATCGTGCTGATGGCGCTCGGCCTCGGCATCGGTGCCATGTACGTCCGTTCGCTCACGGTCTACCTGGTCCGCCAGGGCACCCTGGACGACTACGTGTACCTGGAGCACGGCGCGCACTACGCGATCGGCGCGCTCGCCGTGATCCTGCTGGTCACCATCCGCTACGAGATCAACGAGGTCATCACCGGCCTCGTCGGCGTCGTCCTGATCGCCTGGTCGTTCTGGTCGTCCGTGCGACGCAACAAGCGACTGGCGGCCGAAGAGGGCAATGCCGGGAGCGCGGACAAGGCAGAGGTGCCGTCGGGCGTCTGAGCCGCCGTGCCGTCCGGGGTTTGACCCGGGGGCCGATCCTGGAACCCTGTCAGCGGGGCGGTCGTACGAGGAGAACTCCTCGAACCGGCCGCCCCGCAGGCGTGTACAGGCGGCTGCGAACAGGTACGGGTAAGTACAGGCGGGGCACGCACGTACAGGCATGGGGGCGGTATGTCCTTCTGGGACAAGCTATGGCGGGGCAACTCCGCGCAGTCCGACTTCGATTCGGGCAGCGCGGCGACCAACAGCATCGAACTCACCAAGCGGCACCCGGTCGTCTCGCTCTCCAAACAGGGCGCGGCCACCGGCAATCTGCGGGTCAATCTCTCCTGGCGGATGCGTACCTCGGACATCGGCGGGCCGGAGAAGAACAGCCTGCTGCGGCACCCGTTCAGCATGTTCAAGCCCGATGTCGTGCAGGCGCACACTCAGTCGATGGTCAATGTCGATCTGGACCTCGGCTGCCTGTACGAGCTGATGAGCGGCGAGAAGGGCGTCGTGCAGCCGCTGGGCAACTTCTTCGGATCGCTCAACGCCCCGCCGTACGTGAAGCTCAGCGGTGACGACCGTTTCGGCTCCGCGTCCGGCGAGACCATCTACGTCAATCTCGATCACCGCGAGTCCATCAAGCGGCTGCTGCTGTTCGTCTACATCTACGACCAGACGCCCGCCTTCGACCGGACCCACGCCCACGTGACGCTGTACCCGAGCAACGGCCCGCGGATCGAGATCAGCCTCGACGAGCGCCAGCCGCAGGCCCGTTCCTGCGCCGTCGTCTCCATCGAGAACATCAAGGGCGATCTCGTGGTGCGGCGCGAGGTCCGCTTCGTCTACGGCTTCCAGGCAGAGCTCGACCGCCTGTACGGGTGGGGTCTGCAATGGGGCCGGGGCTACAAGTCGAAGGTCTAGCGCACCCGTCGGCGGCCGGCCCCGGTCACCGGCCGATGAACTGCGGCCCCTGCGGCGGGAGTCGGAAGGACGGGTCCGGGTACGCCGGAGCGGCCACCGGCTGCGGGTAGCCGTAAGCCGGCTGGTGCTGCGGGGCCGGCTGCGTCGCGGGCTGCTGCGGGTAGCCGTACGCCGGAGGCCGCTGCGGCGGCGGCAGCGGGAACGACGAGGGCTCGGTGGGCCGCGTCTGCTGCGGGGCCGGGACCGGCGCGGTGGCCGGCGTGGGCGTCGGGAGAGCGGGCTCGGTGGCCGGCTCCGCCGCCGGGGCGGACGCGGCGGACTCGTCGACCGAGATGCCGAAGTCGGTGGCCAGGCCCACCAGACCGTTGGAGTACCCCTCGCCGACCGCGCGCAGCCGCCAGCCGTCACCGCGCCGGTACAGCTCGCCGCAGATCAGCGCGGTCTCGGCGCCCGTCTCCGGCTTGATGTCGAAGTGCGCGATCGGCTCGCCGCCGTCGGCCCCGGCGTCGTAGACGAACATCCGCAGGGCCTGTACGTGCTTGAACTCGACGTCGTCCGCCGACGCCACCAGCAGGATGCTGCCGATCTCCGACGGGACGCCGCCCAGGTCCGCCTGGACGGTGTCGGTGAGCCCCTCGGCCACCCGCTTCTTGCCGAGCCGCCAGACCGTGCCCGAGGGGTGCCGGGGCTGGTTGTAGAAGACGAAGTCCTCGTCCGAGCGGACCCGTCCGTCGGGGCCGAGCAGCAGGGCGGAGGCGTCCACGTCCGGCACGCCCTGCCCCGGGGTCCAGCGGAGCACGGCGCGCACGGCCGTGGCGTCGAGCGGGACGTTCGCCCCCTTGAGCATCGCGTGCGTCATGCCGTCATCCTGCCTTCCCCGCCCCGGTCAGGACAACGCGGGGTGCCGGGGCCGTCGGCCGTATCGGAGGCCGGAAGACATCCCCGGACATACGCGGGTTACCAGAATTTCATTGCAGGCGGGAACCCTTGACATGCCTTTGTACGTACTATTACCGGCCACCTCGTACGTTTCACGTCGGGAGCACCGGGCAGCCGGAGTAGCCGTCACGGGGCGGGTCAGGGTCAGAGCAGGGTCGTATCGGGGGAGTCTTATGCGTCATTTCGGGCACATTGCCCCTCAGGTGCGGAAGCGTCTGTTCCATCGGGAGCCGCAGTTCTTCAGCGCGGACTCCCCGCCCCGCATGCTCGCGGCGGCACTGGGCGCCACGCTCTACAGCCCGGCCACCCGGCCGCGCCTCGCCGACGACGTGCTCAAGCAGGCCGCCCGCGGCGTCGTCTCCATGGTGCTGTGCCTGGAGGACTCGATCGACGACGGCGAGGTGAGCGGCGCCGAGGAGAATCTGGTCCGCCAGTTCACCGACCTCCTGGCGCGAAGCGAGCGGGACGGGGCCGAGCCGCCGCTGCTCTTCATTCGCGTCCGCACTCCCGAGCAGATCGCCGGCCTCACCCGACGCCTCGGTCCGGCCGTGGCACTGCTGTCCGGATTCGTGCTGCCCAAGTTCACCGAGGAGCGGGGGGTTCCGTTCCTGGAGGCGCTGACCGCCGCCGAGGCGGCCTCCGGGCGGCGACTTTTCGCCATGCCGGTCCTGGAGTCCCCCGAGCTGCTGCACCTGGAGACCCGCACCGAGACCCTCGCCGGGATCTCCCGCACCGTCGACAAGTACCGCGACCGCGTGCTCGCGCTCCGGCTCGGCGTCACCGACTTCTGCTCCGCGTACGGGCTGCGCCGCCCCGCCGACCTGACGGCGTACGACGTGCAGATCGTGGCCTCCGTGATCGCCGACGTGGTCAACCGGCTGGGACGGGCCGACGGCACCGGCTTCACGGTGACCGGACCGGTCTGGGAGTACTTCCGCCACCAGGAGCGGATGTTCAAGCCGCAGCTGCGCCGCAGCCCCTTCCTGGAGGAGGACGCGGAGCCGCTGCGCGCGGCGCTCATCGAGCACGACCTGGACGGGCTGCTGCGCGAGATCGCCCTCGACCGGGCCAACGGGCTGCTCGGCAAGACCTGCATCCACCCCTCGCACGTCCTGCCCGTCCACGCGCTGTCCGTGGTCAGTCACGAGGAGTACAGCGACGCGCGGGACATCCTCAGCCCCGAGCGGGACGGCGGCGGCGTCCTCAGGTCGGCGTACACGAACAAGATGAACGAGGTGAAGCCGCACCGCGCCTGGGCCGAGCGGACCCTCCAGCGCGCGGAGGCGTTCGGCGTGGCCCAGGAGGACGTCGGTTTCGTGGAGCTGCTGACGGCGGGGCTGCCCGCATGACGACCGAGGCGATGAACACAGAGGACACCATGGACGACGTGTGGTCGGGCACCTGGGTGGCCGACCGGCTCGGCGTCGAGCTGGCCGGTGACCCGGAGCTGACCGGGCTGCTCGGCCTCGCCCTGCGCCGCAACCCCAAGCGTGCCCACCTCCTGGTGTCGAACGTGCTGGGCAAGCACGTCCCCCAGCGCCCGTCGCTGGTCTGGCGCACCGGCCACGACCTGGGCGTACGCGTCCGTGAACTGCTCGGCGACGAGGCGGCACGGCGCTCCGTCGTGCTCGGCTACGCGGAGACGGCGACGGGCCTCGGCCACTCGGTCGCCGACGGCCTCGCGCTCGCCCCGTATCTGCACTCCACGCGCCGCCCCGTCGCGGGCGTGGCCCGCGCGGGCGGCTTCGAGGAGTCCCACTCGCACGCCACCTCGCACCTGCTGCTCCCGGAGAACCCGCGGCTGCTGGCCGGCGACGGCCCGCTGGTCCTCGTGGACGACGAGTTCTCGACCGGGAACACGGTCCTGAACACCATCCGCGTCCTGCACGAGCTGCACGCGCGGGAGCGGTACGTGATCGTCGCGCTCGTCGACATGCGCTCGCCCGACGACCAGGGCCGACTTGAAGCGTTCGCGCAGGAGATCGGCGCGCGCGTGGACCTGGTCGTCTCCGCACGCGGGTCGGTACGGCTGCCCGAGGGTGTCCTGGAGAAGGGCCAGGCGCTGGTCGCCGAGCACGAGAAGAGCCACGCGGAGAGCGCGGCGGCCGCCCTGCCCCGGCCGCGTCGCACGCGCGGCGAGATCGTCAGGGTCGACGGGCTCGGCTGGCCCGAGGGCGTGCCGGACGGCGGACGGCACGGGTTCGGGCCCGGGCACCGCGAGCGGCTGGAGGCGGCGCTCCCCGCGATGGCCGAGCGGCTGGCCCCCCACACCCGAGGCCGCGTCCTGGTGCTGGGCAACGAGGAGTTGATGTACGCGCCCCTGCGGCTCGCCACCGCCCTCGAAGCGACCGGCGCCGACGTCGCGTACTCCACCACCACCCGCTCACCCGTCCTCGCCGTCGACGACCCGGGCTACGCGATCCGCACCCGTCTCGTCTTCCCCGCGCACGACGCACCGGCCGACGGGCCCGGCGACCGCTTCGCGTACAACGTGGCGGGCGGCGGCTTCGACACGGTCGTCGTCGTCCTCGACTCGGCGGGGGACACCGCCGAACTGGCCGCGCCCGGCGGGCTGCTGGAGCGCGTGGCCGAGCACACCGCGCGCGTCGTCGTCGTGGTCGTGCCCTCGTACATCCCCGAAAGGTCCGTCATGTCGCTGCCCGAGCCGCTGCGCGGCCCCGCCTTCTCCTCGTACGCGCCCGACGAGGTCGGCTGGCTGCTCCAGGACCTGTCGGACGTACGGCTCGAGGCGCCCGTCGAGGAGCGCGAGGAGGCCATCCAGAGCGGCGGCGCGCACTACGCGGAGTCGCTGCCCGTCGAGTACCAGCCCAGCGAGCAGTACCAGGAGCTGTTCCACGCGGCGCTCGACCTGTCGGCGGGGCGGATCGCACGGGCGGTGGGCGTGGTGACGGAGACGGTGCTCGCCGAGCGCGCGCCGCGCCGCCCGGTCCTCGTCTCGCTCGCGCGGGCCGGTACTCCGGTGGGCGTGCTGATGCGGCGCTGGGCGCTCGCCCGGCACGGCATGGAGCTGCCGCACTACGCCGTGTCGATCGTGCGCGGCCGCGGCATCGACGCGACGGCGCTGCGCTGGCTGGCCGCGCACCATGACCCCGCGGACGTCGTGTTCGTCGACGGCTGGACGGGCAAGGGCGCCATCACGCGTGAACTGGCCGCAGCGATCGAGGAGTTCGAGGCGGGTGGCGGAGCGCGCGGCTTCGACCCGGAGATCGCCGTGCTCGCCGACCCCGGCTCGTGCGTGCGGACGTACGGGACCCGGGAGGACTTCCTCATCCCCTCGGCGTGCCTCAACTCGACGGTCTCCGGGCTGATATCGCGCACCGTGCTGCGGGCCGACATGGTCGGGCCGGACGACTTCCACGGTGCCAAGTTCTACCGGGAGCTGGCCGGTTCGGATGTCTCGGTGCGTTTCCTCGACACGATCCAGGAGCGGTTCGACGAGGTCGCCGACGCGGTGGACGCCGACGTCAAGGAGCTGCTCGGCGCTGACCGTGCCCCGACCTGGGAGGGCTGGGCCGCCGTCGAGCGGATCAGCGAGGAGTACGGCATCCACGATGTGAACCTGGTGAAGCCCGGCGTCGGTGAGACGACCCGGGTGCTGCTGCGGCGGGTCCCGTGGAAGATCCTGGCGCGGGCCGACGCCGGCGCCGATCTGGACCACGTCAGACTCCTTGCCGAGCAGCGCGGGGTGCCGGTGGAGGTGGTGGACGAACTGCCGTACACCTGCGTGGGGTTGATCCATCCGCGGTTCACCCGGGGAGCCACCGGTGCCGACGGCAAGGCGGTCGTCCTGTGAGCGAGCGCTCCGCGGTGACCGTCGTCGCCAGCGACCTCGACCGTACGTTGATCTACTCCGCCGGCGCGCTCGGGCTGACCGTGCCCGACGCCGAGGCGCCGCGGCTGCTCTGCGTCGAGGTGTACGAGGGCAAGCCGCTGTCCTACGTCACCGAGCGCGCCGCCGAACTCCTCGTGGAGCTGGGCCGCCGTGCCGTCTTCGTGCCGACCACGACGCGGACCCGCGAGCAGTACGGGCGGGTGCGGCTGCCCGGGCCCGCGCCGACGTACGCGATCTGTGCCAACGGGGGGCATCTGCTGGTCGACGGGGTGTCCGATCCCGAGTGGGCGCGGGGGGTCCGGGAGCGGCTCGCCGACGAGTGTGCGCCGCTGGGTGAGGTGCGGGAGCGCATGGTCGCTGCCGCGGATCCGGCGTGGTTGCTGAAGGAGCGGGTCGCCGAGGATCTGTTCGCGTATCTCGTGGTCGACCGGGCGGAGTTGCCCGCCGGGTGGGTCAAGGAGCTCGGGGAGTGGGCCGAGGGGCTTGGCTGGGGCGTGTCGCTTCAGGGGCGGAAGGTGTATGCCGTGCCGAAGCCGTTGACCAAGGGGGCTGCTGTTCGGGAGGTGGCGCGGCGGGCCGGCGCCGGGCAGGTGCTCGGGGCCGGGGATTCGTTGCTGGATGCCGATTTGCTGCTTGCTGTGGATCGGGGGTGGCGACCTGGGCACGGGGAGTTGGCCGATGCCGGGTGGGTCGCCGATGGGGTGACGGTGCTGGGGGAGCGCGGGGTTGTTGCCGGGGAGGCTGTGCTGCGCGGGTTTCTCGGGGCGCTGTGATGGCGGGCCGGGGCCTGGTTGCGCAGTTCCCCGCGCCCCTGGTTTGTTCTTCGTCCGCGGCCCGGTGGGGCTTCTCGCGCAGTTCCCCGCGCCCCTGAGGCATGCGCTTCGCGCCGCCTCCCCTGAGGCTGCGCTCCGCGCGCCTCCCGCCCTGGCGGCTTCTGATGAGATGCCGCACGAAGTGCGCATCTCAGGGGCGCGGGGAACGGCGCGACCAGCCACGACGAGAGCCGCGCGTGGGAACTGGTTTTAGGGGCGCGGGGAACTGCGCGAGAAGCGGCCGCCGGGCCGCGCTCGACGAGTTGCCCAGGGGCGCGGGGAACGGCGCGAGAAGCGGCCGCCGGGCCGCGGGCGGAGAACTACCTCCAACCCCCCCCACCGGAGCCGCACCCCGGAAACCGCCGGAGGTCAGCCGCAGCAGCCGCCCCCGCAGCAACCGGCTCCGCCCCCGGACGGAGCCGGTGCCGGCGAGGAGCCGGTGCCGGCCACCGAGACCGTCGAGAGGAGTTTGACCGTGTCGGGGTGGCCGGCCGGGCAGGTGGCCGGGGAGGCCGACTCGGCCATCGGGCGGGACAGTTCGAACGTGTCACCGCAGGAGCGGCAGCGATATTCGTAGCGAGGCATGGGCCAAGCCTAGCCAGCGGTCAGTGGGCGTGGCGGGCCTTCCAGTACGGGTTGTCGTGCGGCAGGCCGCCGCTGACCCGCCCATACATCCCGAAGAACATCAGCAGCAGCCCGACGACAAAGCTGAACAGGACGTTCTGGAGGCGGAAGGCGAGGAAGTTGTAGCGGGTGTCCAGCAGGGCGAGGTTCACGAAGCCGCTGAGGATGAACAGGACGCCGAGCGTCATGTTGAGCGTCGAGGCGACGGTGCCGCCCGCCAGCATGCCGCCGATGAGCAGGAGACCCGCGCACACGGACAGGACGCTGAGCGCGCCGTTGGTGTTCAGGCCCGCGACCGTGTCGCCGCGGGTGTCGAAGAAGCCGATCTTGTCGATGAACCCCAGGATGCCGAAGACCAGCAGCACCAGGCCCATCAGGCCCGCGCCGACGCGGTACACCCGGCTGAGCCGGTGGTCGAGGGGCAGATGCTCGTCGAGCGTGACATGGCGCCGGGATCCCGGGCGGAGTACGTGCGTGGCCATGAGCCTCGCCTCCTCGGTCCTCGCCCCCTGGTTCCAGGGTCCGCCCGGCGGCCGGAGAACGCCAGCCCGCGCCGTGTCTCAGGCGCCGCCGCGCTCCTCGCGGATCTGGGAGACGACCCGGGCCACGGTCTGCCGCACGGCCTCCGTCTCGGTGAGGAAGTGCCAGTAGTCGGGGTGGCGCCCCTCCAGGCCGTCGACGGCGCGGCCGAGCCGGGCCACCGAGTCGTCGAGCGGGCGGGCGTGGCGCGGCTCGGGCGTGGCGCGGCCGGTCATCGCCAGGCGCTGGGCGTCCCGGATCGCGAACCGGGTGCGGTCGATCTCCTGCTGCGGGTCCTTCGCCACCGCGTTCAGCCGCTGGAGGCGGTCGGAGGCGGCGGAGACCGACTCGTCCGTGCTGTTCAGCAGGGCGCGGACGGTGGAGAGCAGGGCCGTCGCGTCCGGCCAGCGCTGCTCGTCGCGGGCCGTGCGGGCCTCGGCGAGCTTGGTCTCGGCCTGCCGCACGTTCTCCCCCGCGAGGTCCGGTACGCGCTGGAGGTCCTGCCAGCACGCGGCGGAGAACCGGCGCCGCAGTTCGCTCAGGACCGGCTCGACCTGGCCCGCGCGTGTGGTCAGGGCCTGCGCGCGGGTCCGGAGCGACACGAGGCGGTGGTCGATCTCGGCGGCCTTCTCCGGGAGGCGCTCGGCCTCCACGCGGATCGTTTCGGCCTCCCGCGCGACGCGCTCCGCGCGCTCCAGCGTCTCGGGGACGCCGTGCTGGCCGGCCCCCTGGTTCAGCCGGGTCAGTTCCGGGCCGAGGCGGGCGAGCCGTGCGGCGAGGTCGTCGGCCTTCAGCCCCGCCTGCCGTACGCCGTCCAGCGCGGTCGTCGCGGCGAGCAGCGCCTGCCGGGCCCGCTCCACCGAGGGCGCGAGGCGGGCCAGCTGGGTCTCCGCCTTGCCGAGCAGCGGGCCGAGGCCCTGCGCGAACCGGTCCAGGTCCTGCTTGGTGCGGGTCAACTGGTCCTTGGCCGCCGTCAGTTCACTCCGGGCGCGGGAAGCCGTGCCCGCGTCGAGGTCGTCGCGGTCCAGGTCGTGGGCGTCGACGGCGGTGATGTACTGCGCGCTGACCTCGTCGATCCGGGTGCCGAGCTGCTGGAAGTCGCCGACGGCCTTGCGGGCGGCGGGGGAGTCGTCGACCGCGGTGATCGTCTCTATCGAGATGCGCAGGTCGCGCTGGGCGGTGTCCAGCTCGTAGAAGGCGGCGGCCGCGGCGTCCTTGGCCTCCTGGGCCTGGGCGCGCTGGGTCTCGGAGCGGCCGCCGAACCACTTGCGGGTGCCGCCGGCGCTGAAGGCCCCGCTGAGCGCGGCGGTGAGGACCGGCACGGGAAGCAGGGTCAGGACGAGGAGATCACGCAGGGGGCCGCCCGGACGTGTCCGGCGGCGCGCTCGCTGAACAGCGGCGCCCCGCGCCTCGCCGGGGCGCTCGCCCGTCGCCGTCGTCACTAACTCTCCCGCGCGTCCGTGCCGTCATCAGCCCTGCCCGGTGTTCATTGTCCCACCGGTTAATGACGAACACACGGGTCGGTTAGTTCGCGGTTCGCAGGGTGACTTTTCCGTCCTGGGTGCGGGCCGAGACCTGATGGCGGCTGCGCGGGTCGGTCGGGACGGAGACGTCGACCCCGCCGTCCTGGGTGTGTGTCGCGACCTTGTACGTCGTGCTGCCGGGCAGCGTGAGGGTCAGGGAGCCGTCCTGGGCGTGGGCCGTGACCCGGTCGGGCGCCGTGCGCAGGGCGATGTCGACGGAGCCGTCCTCGCTGTCGGCCGAGACCTGCCGGGCGTCGATGCCCGAGGCGTGCAGCGAGCCGTCCGCGCTGCGCATCCGGAGCGGACCCGAGGTGTCCGAGACCCGGACCGAGCCGTCCCGGGTGGAGATGTCCACGCCGTTGCCGAAGCCGCGCGCACGGACGCTGCCGTCGCCGTTGTCGACGACCAGGGCCACCCCGCGCGGCACCTCGATGCGGTGGCGGGCCGAGCAGTCCGTGAGGATGCCGCCGCAGTGCATCCGCAGGGTGAGCCGGTCCTGCGCGGCGTCCCACCGCCAGGTCGCCCGGGGCGAGGAACCCGCCACCGAGGACCCCCGGAACCAGCGGGTCACCTTCACCTGGTCGCCGTCACCGGGCACGAGTTCGAGTGTCGAGTCGTCCGAGTCCACCGTGAGGGTCCGCCCGTGCAGGGCGAAGGTCCGATGGTCCGGGTGCCGGTCGTCCGAGGCGTCGGCCCCGCAGGCGCTCACCGTCGCGGCGAGGGCCGCCACGGCCGCGGACGCGGCCAGTACGCGGGCGGTGCGGCGTGAGCGAACGGTCATGATGAACTCCCCCTGTGGCGAACCGTGTCCCTCGAACGTAGGTCCGCGCCCGCACCTCCCACGATCCGGACCGCCACCGGATCACAGGTGGGGTTAACCCCCGCAGTCCGGTGTTTGCGGTGCAGGGGCATCGGCAAGGTAGGCTGTCGGCTCGTCCTGGTCGCAGCGCCAGGAGTGCTCGGGTGCGTAGCTCAGGGGTAGAGCGCCTGCCTTACAAGCAGGATGTCGGCGGTTCGAAACCGTCCGCGCCCACAGTAGTTGAGTAGCAGTTCAGGGGCCTCTCGGTGATCGCACCGAGGGGCCCCTTCTGCGATCGAGGTCCCCATGGAGTCCGCGACGCCACAGGATCATCGCGCCCGATCGGCCGCCCCCACGAATGAAGCTGCTCCCCGGGCAAGGGCTGGGCACGGGGAGCAGCCCGGCCCTCGTACCCCGGACCGGGTGGCACATGCGCGCCGCTGAGGACGGTGCCGCCGGACCCGGACCGCCGCGATGCCGACCACTGCCTGTGTCAGGCGGCGCCGACCCGTGCCGAAGTGGTCCGGCACTGGCGCGTGTGGGCCAGGCCGCGGGAGACGAAGCCCTCGGTGCAGCACGCGTTCTGGAGTTCGGCGTCCGGGTCGTGGGGGCGCAGGCAGCCGGGGCCGTGGACCTCGCCGGCGGAGAGGGTCCACAGGGAGCAGCAGGGGAGGCCGTCGTCGATCAGTTCGCCCGTGGCGAGGCGCCGGGCTCTGTCGTGGGCGGCCAGGATGCGGTGATGGTCCGCGCGGGAGCGCTGGGCGCAGTAGGCGAGCAGCGCCGTGACGTAGCCGACGGCGACGGCCCACCACACGGCGTTCGTGGCGGCCAGCCAGGCCGCGGTGGCCGTGGTGAGGACGGCGGCGGCGGTGAGGGCGCGGGCGGTGCGGAGCGCAGGGGTCATGCGCATCGGATTCCCCCGCGGCCCCGCACCATGCGGTGCCGCGGGGAGCGTGAGGCGGGCCGCGGCGGGCACTAGTAGGGCATGAAGATACTGATCATTATCGTCGTCATCGCCGCTGTCGCCTGGTTCATCACCTCGCGCCGGAGCCGCTGACCGCCGCGGCCCGGCAGCCGAAGGGGCTCAGGCGTCGGGTGCCGGGTCGTCGTGCACGTGCTTCAGGCGCGCCCGGGACCGGACCGCCTCGGTGCCGGCGAGGGCGGACCAGTGGCGGTGGCAGGTCACGAAGACGGCCAGCTCCAGCTCGCGCTGCCGGAGTTTCTCGACCGCCGCCTGCTCGTCCTCGGTCCAGCCGGGGGACGCGGGCCGCTCCAGCTTGCGCCAGCCCTGGGTGTCGCTGATCGCGTCGACCGGCTCGACCGACCAGGGGAGCCGCTTGAGCAGGGCTATCAGCTCCGCGCGCACCTGGTGCAGTTCCTCCTGCCCGGCGACGAGGTCGCTCGGGAAGCCCAGGGTGCCGGTGGAGTCGTCGCTGTCATCGTTCGCTGCCACCCGGCAATGGTACGTCTGTTCGAATTTGCGGGGCGAGCCACTTCCGGGCATTCGTCGAGGAGTTCACGCGAACGTGTGGCCGAGCGGCCGGATCGCGGCAGACTGGAATCATGTGCCGCAGCATCAAGACCCTCCGCCCGCCCGTGCTCCCCGAAGAGGCCACCGAGGACGAGATCCGGGCCGCAGCCTTGCAGTACGTACGGAAGGTGTCCGGGTTCCGGGCGCCCGCCGCACACAATCGAGAAGTGTTCGAACGGGCCGTGGACGAGATCGCCCGGGCCACCGCCGAGCTGCTCGACGGCCTTGAGGTGCGGGGTTCCGCGAAGGCTCAGGCTTCCTGAGGGACCGGGCGGCGCATGACGTACGCCGCCACCGCCCCCGCGCCGATCAGCGCGAGCACCGACACGCCCGTGGACAGCCAGCTCGCGCCGAGCCACTGCGCGCCGAAGTAGCCGAGCGCCACGCTGTACGCGGCCCAGGCCACGCCCGCCAGCGCCGACCAGGGCAGGAACTCGCGGACCCGGCGATGAGCCGTGCCCGCCGCGAACGAGACGATCGAGCGGCCCGCCGGCGCGAACCGGGCGATGATCACCAGGAGCCCGCCGCTGGACCGGGCGAGCGCCCCGCCGAGACGTTCCTGCGCGGTCGTGAGGCGGCGGGAGCGGGCGATGGCCCGGTCCAGACGCTCCCCGCCGCGCCAGGCGAGACGGTAGGCGACGAGGTCGCCGAGGACCGATGCCGTCGCGGCGCAGAGCGTGAGGGCCAGCAGCTCCGGGGTGCTGCTCGGCAGCTGTCCCGTCGCGGCGCCCGCCGTACCGGCCGCGGCCGCCGTCGCCGCCGTCACCACGAGGAAACCGCTGGGCAGCACCGGCAGGAAGACGTCGAAGAGCACGGACAGCGCCACGATCACGTAGATCCATGGACTGTCGGCCAGCGACCCCACACTCTCCAGCACTGCGCGCCAACTTCCTGTACGAGCCGTTCTACGGCCGTTCCCTCCACGCGGGAGCACACAGGAGCGGCTTCATGTCAGCTGTACAGCGTACGCGTCGGGTGTGGCGGAAGTGGCGAAAGTGGCACAGATGTTCCTCATCTCACGCGCGGCCCTCCCATCTGTGTCCGGTTCACCCGGGTGCCGCGCCCGGCTCGGTGTGGTGCGCTCGGTTCCCGTACGAACGACCGCAGACGCAGAAGTCGAAGAAGAGGAGCGGTGATGGTGGCAGGAATGGTGACCGGCGCCCTCGCGGCGGCCGTGCTCGCGGCAGGCGGCGGTGGGGGCGGCGCTGCCGGGGATTGCTACTGGGTGATGGCGCAGGGCAGGTTCGCACCGGTGACGGCGTTCGTGCCCGCGTCGGCGATCACGTACGACCAGAAGCTGGTTCCCGCCGGTTCGTCGATCAAGGTCCAGCAGTTCGGGGACGACTCCGGAATGACCGTGGATCTGCGGGTCTCGGGCCTGGTGCCCGGCCACACGTACGGCGCGCATGTCCACCAGAAGCCCTGCGGCGCCGATCCGAAGGCCGCGGGCGGGCACTACCAGCACGTGGTGGACCCGAAGCAGGCCAACGACCGGAACGAGATCTGGCTGGACTTCACCGCCGACGCCTCGGGCGCCGGATCGGCGGTCGCGCGCAAGGCGTGGGGGCTGCGGTTCGGCGGTGCGGGATCGGTCGTGCTGCACGACATGCCGGGCATGAAGGGGGCGCGGGTCGCGTGCCTCACGGTGGGGTTCGCGCCGTCCCCGCGGTCCTCGTGACCCTGGGGGTTCCGCCCGCGCGGAGCTGACGCGGCGCCCGCGCTCCCGAAGGAGCGTGGGCGCCGCTGTCGGTGCGCGGGTCAGACCGCCAGGGTCTCGCGCTGCGCGGGGCTCTCCGCGGCCTGCGCGCCACGGCGGGTGAACAGCCGGTCGAGGCCGAGCGCGCCGGAGCCGGTGAAGACGAGCAGCAGCATCGCCCAGCAGAACATGGCCGAGGCCTCGCCGCCGTTCTGCAGCGGCCACAGGGCCGAGGGCTGGTGCACGTCGAAGTAGGCGTAGGCCATCGAGCCCGACGCGACGAAGGCCGCGACGCGGGTGCCGAAGCCGATCAGCACCAGACCGCCGCCGACGAGCTGGATGACGGCCGCGTACCAGGCGGGCCAGGCGCCGGCGGCCACCGTGCCGCCGCCCTGCGAGCCGCCGAGGACGCCGAAGAGGGCGGCGGCGCCGTGGCAGGCGAAGAGCAGGCCGACGACGATGCGGAACAGTCCGAGGGCATAGGGCTGGGCGGTGTTGAGACGTCCGGTCATGGGGGGACTCCTTCGGTCGGTTGTCGGTCCTCGGCCGAGGTTGGGGACGTGGCCGAGTTCACCGATGTGGTCGGCGCCGCCGTTGCCGCCGTTGCCACCGATGTGGGAGTGGTTCAGATTAGGGGAGCCTAAGTTGTGCTTGCAACTTCAACATTCGGCCATGATCGACCCTCGGTGATCTTGGCGACCGGTTCCGTTTCGGCCCTTTCGTCGCTGTCGGCGGAGCGCAGTGCCGCCCGCGCCACCGCGTCGGCGTCCGACAGCGTCACCGAGTCGACCCCGGGGCGCGCGCCCGCCGCCGTCACCCAGTGGACCCCCTCGGTGGGCACGCCGAACGCGAACCGACGTGCGTGCGCCCGTCCCTGACGGTTGATCAGGCGGTACGGGCGCGGGGTGACGTCGAGGCCGCCGGTCTCGTGCTCGTCGACGGTGTGCGGGCGGGCCTGGCCGGTTTTCAGCAGCCGGGCGAGCAGGTCGTCGGCGGTGCGGCGCACGTCCGGTTCGGGGAGGCGGGCCTCGATGAGTGTGGTGGCCGTCACGGTCGAGCCCGGCACGTCCGGCGAGTGCGCGACGAACCGGCCGTCCTCGGGTACGACGTCCAGGCGCGGGCCGACGACGGTCAGCACGCCCGCCTCGATGAGGGCCGTCATCTCCTCGATGCGGCGGCGCGGCGGGCCGATGGACAGGAACGCGTTGAGCGGGGTGTACCAGCGGTCGAGGTGGTCGCGGCGCGAGGCGCCGGTCAGGCCGCCGTGGTCGACGACGAGCCGCAGTTCGTTGCGCAGGTCGCGCAGGACGTCGAGGGCGGCCTTCACGGGGCCGTCGACATTGCCGAGCGCGGCGTGGGCGGCGTCCTCGCGCAGGCGGTCGAGGAGCCAGTCGCGCCAGTCGGCGGAGGAGGCCGTGGTGCGGCCCGCGTGCGGGCGCGAGATCCGGTCCCAGGACCAGTGGTCGGCCTCGGGTATCCCGAACTCCCGGAGTATGTCGGCCTCTTGAGGGTCCGTGGGGGAGCGGTCGAGCGTGGCGAGGTAGCGGTCGCGGAAGTCCGGGGCGCGCCGGCCGGCGGCTCTCAGCAGTGCCTCGTAATAGACCGTCTCCACTTCCTTGGCGACCAGTGGCCAGATGTCGGCGAGGAAGTCGGGGGCGTCGCCGGAGTCGGCTCTCTTGCGGAAACGGGCGATCGATTCGGCGGTGAGGGCCAGCGGCCGGTGCCGTCCGTACGGGCCCTTCGCGTTGTCGCCGCGTGCCTGGTACGGGATGCCGCGGCGTGAACCCGCGTACAGGCGCGGCTCGGCGCCCGACGGCAGGTAGCGCAGGACGCCCTCCGGTGTCCGGGTGTAGCGGCCGCCCCGGGCCTGCGTGAACAGGGCCATGTGGTCGAAGAAGTTGAGGCCGAGCCCGCGCAGCAGGACCGTTTCGCCGGGGTGTACGCCGGTCAGGTCGAGGTCGGCCGGGTTGGCGGGCGGCACATGGCGCAGGCCGTGCCGGCGGGCGTACTCGGTGAGGGCGCTCTCGGTGCGGGTGGGGGAGACCGGGAGGTGGCCCTGCGCGAGGACGACGGCGTGCAGGCCGGTGAGGGTGCGGCCGTCGGCCAGAGTGAGGGTCTGGCGGCCGTCGGGGGCGTCGTCGAGGCGGACGGCGCGGGTGGGGTGGACGCTGACCTCGACGGCCCGCGGGGCCCTGGCCACCGTCTCCGCGAACACCCAGCGCAGATAGCGGCCGTAGCGGGCGCGGGTCGGGTAGTCGTCGGGGCCGAGCGGTTCGTCGTCGCCGGTGTCGTGGTCTGCCGCCCACTCCCACAGGCTCGGGCCCGGGCGGACCGGGCCCGAGCAGTCGACGCTGTCGTCCGTGAAGAGGGTCACCTGCGAGGCGACCGTGTTCATCAGCAGCTCCGGCGCCTGGTCCGTGCGCCAGACCGCGCCCGCGCCCGGGGGTGCCGGGTCGATCACGTGGACCGTGAGCCGGGCGCCGCGCGGCAGCAGCTCCGGCGCGGAGGCCGTCAGTCGTTCCAGGACGCTGGTGCCGCGGGGGCCCGCACCGACGATCGCGAGGCTGAACGCTCGGGTCGGTTCAGCGTGGGGCTCGGTGGGGGTGCGGGGCAAAGCGGGACTCCCGGGGCATGTGGGGCTGCTGGAAGCGGATGGTCCGCATCATCATGCCGTTTCGGGGGCGTGAGGGGAGGGGCGGAGGTGGGGTGTGGGGTGGATCACGGGTGGGTGGGGATGGGTGCGCAGTTCCCCGCGCCCCTCTCGGGGCTGTGAGGGGCTGGGTGCGCGGTTGTTGGGCTAGTTGTGGGTGGGGAGTGACCGGGAGAGGGCGTTCACTGTCACGTTCGCTACGGACCTGAGCTGTGCGGGGCTTGCGCCGGCTCTGCTCATGACGGCCAGGGACTGGTTCACGGCTGCCGCGTGGACGGCGAAGGTCTCGGCGTCCGCGTCGGTCATCCGGGCGGCCTTCAGCGCGGCGCGCAGGCGCTGGAGCTGGAGGCCGAGGGCCTGTTCGGCGTGGGCCGCCACGGCCGGGCTCAGGACGGGAATCGCCATGACCGACTGGGCGACCAGGCAGCCGTCGGGCACTCCGGGATCGGCGATGCGGTCGAGGGTCACGTCGAAGAACGCGCGGACGGCCGCGACGGGCTCGGAGGCCGCGCACGACAGGGCGGCGTCGTACTTCTCGCCGTAGCGCGCCGCGTAGCGGTCCAGGCAGCGCAGGAACAACGTGTCCTTGTCGCCGAGCGAGGAGTAGATCGAGCTGCGGTTGAGGCCGGTCGCCCGGGACAGGTCGTCGACCGAGGTGTCGGCGTACCCGGCGCGCCAGAACTGGACCATCGCGGCGTCGAGCGCCGTGTCCATGTCGAACTGCTTCCTGCCTGCCACGTGCCACTTCCTTGCCGATGCGTGAGGTGCTGCTCACCACTCTATCTTGAACTGATTGGTTCAAGATGGGTTAGCCTTCCGGCATGACGCTCTCCGCACGCAATCCCGTCCCCGGCCTGCCCCTGCACGACCTCACCGGCTTCACCCACCGCTGGGTCGACGCGGACGGCGTCCGACTTCATGCCGTCGAAGGGGGCCGGCCGGACGGCCCGGCCGTCGTGCTGCTCGCCGGGTTCCCGCAGACCTGGTGGGCCTGGCGCGAGGTCATGTCCGGCCTCGCCGACCGGTTCCGCGTCATCGCGATCGATCTGCCGGGGCAGGGCCACTCCGAGCGCCCGGAGCGCGGCTACGACACCCACACGGTCGCCGCCCACGTCGATGCCGCTGTGAAGGCGCTCGGGGTTCCCGCCTACTGGCTGGCCGCCCACGACGTCGGTGCCTGGGTGGCCTTCTCCCTCGCCCTCGACCACACGAGCCGACTGCGCGGGGTCGCCCTGCTCGACGCCGGAATCCCCGGCATCACCCTCCCGGAGGCGATTCCCACCGACCCGGCCCGGGCGTGGAAGACCTGGCACTTCGCGTTCCACCTCGTGCCCGATCTGCCCGAGACCCTGCTCGCCGGCCGCGAACGGGAGTACGTCGGCTGGTTCCTGAAGGCGAAGTCCTTCGATCCCGGCACCTTCGACGACGCCGAGATCGACCACTACGCGGCGGCCCTGGCCGCCGACGGCGGCCTCCGCGCCTCCCTCGCCTACTACCGGGAAGCCGACGAGTCGGCGCGCAGGAACCACCGGGCGCTCGACCGGCAGCGCCTGACGGTGCCGGTCCTCGGGGTGTCCAGCAGCCACGGCTCCATCCCGGACATGGCGGCCTCCCTCGGCCCCTGGGCCGACAACATCACCGGAGTCGTCGTCCCCGGCGCCGGGCACTTCATCCCCGACGAGCAGCCCGAAGCCGTCGCCGCCGCGATCGCCGACTTCATCGCGGCCGGCGCCTGACACCGCCCGGACCAGCCGGGCCGCCCACCCGCGCCGCTACGAGAGGTTCCGGTGCGCGGCCCTGTGCAGGGTGGCGTCGGGGCGGGCCTGGTCCAGGGTGAGGTCGGCGGAGCGGGCGCGCAGGGTCAGGGTCATCAGCTGGTTGCCGAACCACGGGCCGCCCGTCCTGCGCCACCGGAACCGCGGGGCGGCCGCGCGGGCATGGCGGGCGAAGACACGGCCGAGGGCGCGGCCCGCGCGGCTCCAGCCGAAGCGGAAGCCGAGCCGTATCCCGGCCGGGACGGAGTTGTGCACCGGCGAGCAGGTCAGCTGGAGGATCCGGGCCGTGGGCGCCGCGGCGTCCGGCCAGTGCGGTTCCGCGATGTACGCGTGGTGGACGTCCCCGGAGAGCACGGAGATCGTCGCGGGCGCGTCCGGCCCCGAACCAGCCTCGGCGATCACCTCCCCGAGCCCGTCGAACGACGCCGGGAACGCCGCCCAGTGCTCCAGATCCGCCCGCCTGCGCAGCCGCTCCCCGAACCGCGCCCAGCGCGCCCCGCGCTCCCCGCGGCTCAGCGCCGCGTTCCAGTGCTCGGCGTCGTGGATGAGGTGGGGGAGGAGCCAGGGCAGGGAGGTGCCGATGAGGAGGTGGTCGCAGGGCTCGGTCCGGTCCAGGGCCTGCTCGCGGAGCCACTGCTCCGTCTTCGGGTCGAGCATCGAGCGGTGCTGCTCCTCCAGCACGCGGGCCGCGCGGCTGTCCACCATCAGCAGCCGTACGCGGCCGAAGTCCCTGCGGTAGCTCCACCGGGCCGAGGAGGGGTCGGCGTCGGCCCGGCTCGCGAACTCGCGGAGCGCGTCCGTGCCGTCGGGGGCCGCGCACACCGCTCGGTAGACGGGGTCGGCGTCGAGCTCGGACGGCGGCAGGTTCCCGATGTGCTGGTGCACCCAGTACGACATCAGGCCGCTGAGCAGCCGCTCCCGCCACCAAGGCGTCTCCCGCATCTCCGCGAGCCACGCGGCGCTGGTGTTCCAGTCGTCGACGATGTCGTGGTCGTCGAAGATCATGGTGCTGGGAACGGTGGACAGCAGCCAGCGGATCTCGGGGTCGAGCCAGGATTCGTAATAGAGCCGCGTGTACTCCTGGTAGTCCGCGACCTGGGTGCCGGGTGCGTCGGTGAGGTCGCGGCGGCGGGCCAGCCACTCCTGGGTCGCCGGTGAGGTCTCGTCCGCGTAGATCTGGTCGCCGAGGAGGACGAGGACGTCGGGGCGCTCGGCGCCGGGGTCGGCGGCGAGGCGGGACGCGAGAGTGTCCAGGGCGTCGGGACCCACCGGGTCGTGCTCGTCGGCCGGCGGCGCCGCCCAGCGGCAGGAACCGAAGGCGATGCGGGTCGTGCGGTCGCTGCCGTACGCGGGTGTGCTGATGGTGCTCGGCGGGAACCGGGAGTCCGGCTCGGGCCAGACCGCGCCGCCGTCGAGCACGACCTCGTACGGGGTCGTGGTGCCGGGAGTGAGCCCGGTGACCGGGATCAGCGCGTAGTGGTGGCCGTCGACCTGGAAGGTGTGCGCGCTGCCCCGCGCGCCGTCCGCGCAGCGCACCTCGGCGCGGCACGGCCGGCTCGCCTCGACCCAGACCGTCGCCGTCCCCTCGTCCACGTACCGCAGCAGTGGGCCCAGACGGAGCCTCGCCATGTCATGTCCTCCCCAGTCCTCCGACGTCTCCGTACGGTACGGAACGCCGGAGGGTGGTGGGGAGGTTCCGGCGGGGTTGGTTCGGCGGGGCGGTGTCCGGCCGGCGGGTTCGGGGCCGGATCGTTTCCGCAGGCGGTGCGGGCGGTTACCGGGTCAGCAGCCCGAGAGGCCGGACTGGATCGCCGACTTCTCCGCCGAGTCGACCGCGAGGCTGTAGTAGTGCTTCACCTGGACGTACATCCGCAGGTAGGTGCAGGCGTACGCGGCGCGCGGCGGCATCCACTTCGCCGGGTCCTTGTCGCCCTTGGACTGGTTGACGTTGTCGGTGACGGCGATGAGCTGCGGGCGCGTGAGGTCGTTGGCGAAGGACTGGCGCTGGGCCGTGGTCCAGCCGCTCGCGCCGGACTTCCACGCCTCGGAGAGCGGGACGACGTGGTCGATGTCGACGTCCGAGGACGCCGTCCAGGTCGCGCCGTCGTACTCCGAGTACCAGCTGCCCGCCGTGGCCGCGCAGCTGGAGCTCGTGGTGACGTTCTTGCCGTCGCGCTTGAGCACGGTCTCGCGGGTGTCGCAGGTGCCGGACTGGGTGATCCAGTGCGGGAACTTGTCGCGGCTGTAACCGTCCGACGAGCCTTCGGTCTTGACGGTCAGTTCGGAGAGGTAGGTGCGGGCCGTGGAAGCGGCGATGGGGGTGGGCGGGGAGGCCTGGGCCGGGGTCGCCGCGGTGAGGAGGGTGAGGGTCGCTGCGGCTGCCGTGGCTGCTGTAGCCAGGATCGTTGCGCGGCGGTGGGGGTGACGCGCGTAGACGGAGGGCGTGCTGTGGGGTGCGGGGCGCATGGGAACTCCCTTGGTGTGGGGGGTTGTTGAGGGGTGGCCGGGCTTGGCCATGGTGTGGGGGTGGGGTTTCCGGGAGGTGTGCGTTGGGTGACAGGGTCGCGTCAAGTTGATGTGCGGGGCAAGGGGCGGTGCCGGGTAACTGGAAATTGGGCGGGGGGAGTTGGGGTGGGCGCGACGCCGTCGCGGCTGGTCGCGCGGTTCCCCGCGCTTCTGGGTTGTTCGTCGCGCGCGGCCCGGTGGCCGCTTCTCGCGCAGTTCCCCGCGCCCCTGAGGCAGCGCTTCGCGCGCCTCTCCCCCCGGGGGCACCCGTGATGAGATGGCGCACGAAGTGCGCATCTCAGGGGCGCGGGGAACTGCGCGACCAGCCACGACGGTGGCGCACCTGACCGACCACCCATGAGGGGCGCGGGGAACTGCGCGGCTGGCCCGCGCCCGGGAGGGGCGCGGTGGTCAATGCCGGGAGCGTTTTGTATCGTGTAGGAACAAAGTGGTTCCCGCCCACTCACCCTGACCGGTGGGCGGGGCCGCCTTGGCTCGTTCCCCCAGCCCAGCCTCCGTTCCCAGGAGCCCGCCGATGACGGCCACCCCCACCGTGCTCACCGCGCGCGCCCTCCTCCTCGACATGGACGGCACGCTTGTCAACTCCGACGCCGTGGTCGAGCGGATCTGGCGCCGCTGGGCCACCGCGCACGGCTTCGACGGCGACGAGGTCATGGCCGTCGCCCACGGCCGCCAGGGACACGCCACCATGGCCGAACTGCTGCCCGAGCGGTCCGTCGCGGAGAACCGTGCCGACAACGCCCGGATGCTCGCCGAGGAGACCTCCGACATGGACGGCGTCGTACCGGTGCCGGGCGCGGCGGCGTTCCTGGACTCGCTGCTCTCGGGCGCGGTGCCGCACGCCCTGGTGACCTCCGCCGACGTGGCGCTGTCGACCGGGCGGATGGCCGCCGCCGGGCTGCCGTACCCCGAGGTGCGGGTCACCGCCGAGAACGTCGGCGCCAGCAAGCCCGACCCCGAGGGCTTCCTGAAGGGGGCCGCCGAACTGGGCGTCGACCCCGCCGACTGCGTCGTCTTCGAGGACTCCGGCGCCGGTATCGCGGCCGGGCTCGCCGCCGGGATGCGGGTCGTCGGGATCGGGCCCCGCGCCGCGCAGCACGGGCCCACCGTGCACGTGCCCGATCTGAACGCCGTACGGGTCGAGGTCCTCGCCTCCGGAGAGATCCTGCTCCACGTGGGCTGACCGCGGGCCCCTCAGTGGGTCTCCGCCTCCAGCGCCTTGCGGGTCGCCGGGCCGTACGTGCCCGGCTCGTCACCCTGCACCCCGCGCGCCATCTGGTAACTGCGCACCGCGAACTCCGTCTGGCCGTTGAAGCGGCCGTCGGGCCGGCCGTAGTACAGCGACAACTGCCCCAGGCGCTGCTGGAGTTCGGTCACCGCGGGGCCTTGGTCACCCCTGCGCAGGGTCGCCGCCGGAGCCACCTCGTTCGTGGTCTGCGACGCCGACGGAGACGCGGAGCGCGACGGCGCGGCCGTGCTGTGGGTCGGCGACGCGCTCGCGCTGCGGCTCGCGGACGGCGATGCCGTCGACGGCGTGGCCGAGGGCGACGGCGCCGACGCGGAGGGCGCCGCCGCGCTGGTCGTGGGGGACGCGCTCGGCGCCGTGCTGGTGGCGGGGGCCGAGCTCGGCCGGGCCGCGGACGACCGGGTGCCGTCCGCCGCGGTCGCCACGTCGCCGCTGTCGCCGCCCGAGGTCACCAGAACCATCACCAGCGCCGCCACGCTCAGCACCCCGGCCACCGCCGTCAGCATCAGCACCGGGGCGCGGCGGGCCGCCGGCTGCCCGGGCTCCTCCTCGTCGTCGTCGGCGGCGGCGACCGGCTCGACGGCGGCCGGAAGCTCCTGCCGGAGAGGCGCGGCGCCGGCCGGCGGGTGCGCGTACGGGTCGGCGGGGCGGGGCGGTGGGGGCTGGGTGGGTTCGGGCAGGGTGACGTACGGGCGGACCCGCAGCGGGCTGAAGTCCTCCGCCTCGCGGTCGGCCGCCGCCTTCTGATCGCCGGTCCCGCTGCCGCCCGGGGTCCCGGCGCCGGGCTTGCCGTCGCCCGGTATCGCGTCGCCCGGTATCTCGGGGCCGGGCTCGCGACCGCCCGCCTCCTGGCCGCCCTCGCCCCCCGAACCAGCCTCGGCACCGGCCCCCGAACCGGCCCCAGTCCCTCCCGGAGTCTCCGGTTCCTTCTCACCCATAGTCATCGTCCGCTCCCTCCCCAAGAGCCCCGCCCTCCCCCGAGAGCTGAGCGCATTATGCAGACACCGGTAGCCCGGCGCAGCGCCCGCCCCCGGGAGAACCGGGCGGTCCGTGACGCCCCGCCGCCGGCCGAGCCGGACCGGAAGCGCCCTCAACAGGCCAAACCGCATCACACCGACCAGGATGGAAGTACCAAGCCCCTGGCCCTCCCGGCGCCGGGGAGCCATGGGAGGTGGCCATGAGCACCCCGGAGAGGGAGCACCCGGAGAGAGGGCACCCGGAGACGGAGCGCCCCGAGACGGAGAACGGCGGCGGCGCGACGCGCATCGGCGGCGGCAGCCGCACCCATGAGACGGCCCCCGTCGACAGCGCCAAGAGCAGCAGCGTGCTCATCTCCATCGGCGCCCTGCTCCTCGGCATGCTGCTCGCCGCGCTCGACCAGACCATCGTGGCCACGGCGCTGCCGACGATCGTGAGCGACCTCGGCGGCCTGGAGCACCTCTCGTGGGTCGTGACCGCCTATCTGCTCGCCTCGACGGCCGCGACCCCGCTCTGGGGCAAGCTGGGCGACCTCTACGGGCGCAAGAAGCTCTTCCAGATCGCGATCGTCATCTTCCTCGTCGGCTCCGCGCTGTGCGGCATGGCGCAGAACATGGCCGAGCTGATCGGCTTCCGCGCCCTCCAAGGACTCGGTGGCGGCGGGCTCATGGTGCTCTCCATGGCGATCGTCGGCGACATCGTCCCGCCGCGCGAACGCGGCAAGTACCAGGGCCTGTTCGGCGCGGTCTTCGGCGCGACCAGCGTCCTCGGCCCGCTGCTCGGCGGACTGTTCACCGAGCATCTGAGCTGGCGCTGGGTCTTCTACGTGAATCTGCCGCTCGGCGTCGTCGCGCTCATCGTCATCGCGGCCGCCCTGCACATCCCGGTCCGTTCGCAGAAGCACCGCATCGACTACCTCGGCACCCTCCTCATCGCGTCCGTGGCGACCTGTCTGGTCCTCGTGGCGTCGCTCGGCGGCACCACCTGGGCCTGGGGCTCCGCCCAGATCATCGGGCTCGCGGTGCTCGGTGTGCTGCTCGCCGTCGCCTTCGTGTTCACCGAGTTCCGGGCCGCGGAACCGGTCCTGCCGATGAAACTGTTCCGCGTCCGCACCTTCACCCTCTGCGCCGTCATCAGCTTCGTCATCGGCTTCGCGATGTTCGGCGCGATGACGTACCTGCCGACGTTCCTCCAGGTCGTGCACGGTGTCTCACCGACCATGTCCGGTGTGCACATGCTGCCGATGGTGGCCGGTGTGCTGATCGCGTCGACGGGGTCCGGGCAGATCGTCAGCCGCACCGGCCGCTGGAAGGTGTTCCCGATCGCGGGCACCGCGATCACCGCCCTCGGCCTGCTCCTCCTGCACAATCTCACCGAGACCAGCTCGGCCTGGGAGATGAGCGGCTACTTCTTCGTCTTCGGCTTTGGTCTCGGCCTCGTCATGCAGGTTCTCGTCCTCATCGTGCAGAACGCCGTCCCGTACGAGGATCTGGGCGTCGCGACCTCAGGAGCGACCTTCTTCCGCTCCATCGGCGCCTCCTTCGGTGTCGCGATCTTCGGCACGATCTTCGCCAACCGGCTGACGGGCAGGCTGAGTTCGGCCCTCGCGGGCCAGCAGCTCCCGCCCGGTGTCTCGCCGGACTCCCTCGGCGCGGACCCGCGCGGCATCGCCGGACTCCCGGCCGCCCTCCAGCCCGCCGTCCTGCACGCGTACGCCACCTCGATCACCGACGTCTTCCTCTACGCGGTGCCGATCGTGCTCGTCGCCTTCGCGCTCGCCTGGTTCCTGCGCGAGGACCCGCTGCGCGGCTCGGTCACCGCGCCCGACGCCACCCAGACCCTCGCCTCCAACCCCGTCGAGCGGTCCTCGTACGACGAGTGCGCGCGGGCCGTGTCCGTGCTCGGGACGCGCGAGGGCCGGCGCGAGATCTACGAGAAGATCACCGCGAAGGCGGGCTACGACCTTCTCCCCGCGGCGAGTTGGCTGGTCCTGCGCATCAACCGCTACGGCTGGGCCGAACCCTCCGCCCTCGCCGAACGCAGCGCCGTCCCGCTGCCCGTGATCCTTGAGGCCGCCCGCCAGGTGGAGGAACGCCATCTCGCGGTCCGCGAGGGCCTGGACCTGGTCCTCACCGACGAAGGCCGCGAAGTCGCCGTCCACCTCGGCGCGGCCCGCGAGGAATCCCTGGCCGAACTCCTCGGCGACTGGTGGGGCACCGAACGCCCCACGGATCTCATCCAGTTGGTGTCCGAACTCAACGCGGAAATGTGCGGCTCGGACGCGGAACGCCCGCACGACAGCGGCCCGAGGCCGCACGCTACGGCAGCTTCTTGACGAACCAGTGCTCGGCGTGGATGTCGTCGTTGAACGGCTCGGTCTCCGCGTAGCCGAGTCGTGCGTACAGGGCCCGTGCCTCCGTCAGGTCGGAGCGGGTGTCGAGTCGGATGTGCGTGGCGCCGAGTGTCCGGGCCGCTTCCTCGGCGGCGGTCACCAGGAGGGTCGCGCCGCCCTTGCCGCGCAGTTCCTCCCGTACGAATACGCGCGTCAGCTCGGCGGTGTCGGTGTCGGCGAGCCGGATTCCGGCGGTTCCGGCCGAGTCGTCCTCGTAGCGTGCGACCAGCAACTGGCCTGTCGGCGGGGCCAGTTGTGATCCGGTCTCGGCCGCGATCCCGCGTTCGAGTTCCGCCGGGTCGGTCCTGCGGCCCTCGTGCAGCAGGTACCAGCGGTCGCTGACCTCGGTGTAGTACGCGCGCCAGAGCGCGGCGGCGACCGGGGAGTCGTACGGCTCGGGGGTGACGGTCCAGGCGTTGCGCATGGCGCATTGTGAGGTCGGCGGGGCGGGTGCCCGCAACCGAATTCGATGCGCGAGCGATCCGGCCTGTTTGGCGGCGCCAGGGGCGGCAACTCGGTGCGGGACGGACACCGATACCGAGACCGAGACCGGGAAGGTCGGGAGACATTCATGTCGACAGGCGTGATCATCGCTCTGATAGTGGTGGGAATCGTGGTCGTCGCCGCGGCGGGAATCTTCGCCGCGCGCACCGCATCCCAAGGCGGACCCGGCCTCAAGCGCCGGTTCGGCCCCGAGTACGACCGGGCGGTGGCCCGGCACGACGGTGACACCAAGGCCGCGGAGCAGGAGCTCACCGAGCGGGTGAAGCAGCACGGTTCGCTGCGGGAGCAGCCGCTGGAGCCCGCCGCCCGTGAGCGGTACCTGACGCGCTGGGCCGAGGCCCAGGAGCGTTTCGTCGAGTCTCCGGCCGACGCGGTCGTCGAGGCCGACCAGCTCCTGGCCGACCTCGCGAAGGAACGCGGATTCCCCGACGGCGCCGGCTACGACGAGCAGTTCGCCGCGCTCTCCGTCCACCACGGCCCGCACGTCCACGGCTACCACCGCGTGCACCACGCGGCGCACAGCCGGCCGGGCAGCGCCGAGGAGAGCCGCGCCGGTACCGAGGAACTGCGCACGGCGATGGTCGAGGCGCGGGCCCTGTTCGACGTCCTGCTCGGCACGGAGCGCACGGAGCGCACCGCGCGCCGGACGCACGACACCGGCACCGCTGCCGCCGCCCGCACCGACGCCGACACCGCAGAGCCGCACAAGCAGAGCCGGGGTGGCCTCAAGGGCCGCCTGGCGAAGGGCAATTGAGGGGAGCCGAGGAACACGATGACGGACATCGAGCGCGATCGACAGAAGCGAGAGAACGGCCTTCAGCACGACCCGGAGACCACGCGGCCGGACGCCAAGCGGGACGAGACCGTCGCCGCCCCGGACCGTGATCTGACCCGTGGCACGGAGACGGCCCCGGGGGACCGCGACCTCACCCGTGACCCGGTCCTGGGCACGCCCAAGAACACGAGCACCGGTACGAGTACGAGCACCGGTACGAGTACGGGTACGGGTGCCGCCAAGGGGACGGGCGCGGGCATCCCGACCGACGCGGACATCGCGCCCGGCAAGGACGCCTCCGGCACCCACCGTTCCGCGACCACCGAGAAGAAGCCCGGCGACACCGCCCTGAGCACGCCGGCACCGGGCCGCCACAAGGCGGACCCGCTCGCCACCGGGACCGGTGACCACGAGCGCGGCACCCACCACCGGGACAACGGCCACGCGGGCGACCACGGCAACGGCAACGGCGCGACGGACAAGCGGCTCGTCCCCACCGGCACCCACGACGAGTTCACCGACCGGCTGCGTCAGGCGGTCACCGGCTTCGTCGACCAGCCGCGCGCGTCCGTCGAGGAGGCCGACCACGTCCTGGAGGACCTGACGGCCCGCCTCGCCGAGACCCTCGCCGGCCACCACCGCACCCTGCGCACGTCGTGGCAGGAGTCCGCGGACGACACGGAGAAGCTGCGGCTCGCGCTGCGCGACTACCGCGAGACGGCGGAGAAGCTGCTCAAGCTCTGACCGTCGCCGCGCCGCCGCGCCTCCGAAAGACCCTGTGCCCGCGCCCCCTCCTCACCGGGGGTCGCGGGCACAGCGCTGTGGCGGGGCGGGGGCTCAGCAGCCGCCGCAGTTGTAGTACGTCACGTCCCAGTGATTGCCCTCGTCGGCGTAGATGTTGCCGGAGGCCGCCTTGTACTGCGGGGCGCCGTCGCCGCGCAGGCCGATGTAGGAGAAGTTGTTCTTGATGTAGTTCGTCAGGCAGGTGCTCTTGCCGAAGTCGAGCTTGTAGCCGTTCCAGTGCGAGTACGTGCCGCTCGCGTGGCCGGTCTCGGTGCCGCCGGTGATGTTCAGCGCGCAGCCGCTGGCCGACTTGAGGGTCTGGGCGCCCTGCGCGGTGGCCAGGTTGAGCTGGTCGAACGACGTACAGGTCGAGACGTTTCTGTTGGAACAGCCGCCGGACGACGACCAGGTGATGCCGACCGAGCTGAACATCGACGTGGCGGTCGCGTGAGTGATCTTGGAGACGGCGAAGGCGTCGGTCGAGGTGGTGAGAACGCCGAAGCCGGGGGCGACGAGAGCGGCCGCGGAGAGCGCGAGCGCGGTGAGTGCGGAACGAACACGCATGGGAGGTGGGGTCCTTCCTGCCGGTGCCGGGGCAAGTGATGGTGGGGGAACGTGCGTGGCGCCTGTGGTGCAGGTGGAACGCAACAGATCGTGCCAGGGTCTACGCGCGTACGGAAGACCCACCATCGATCACGGCCCGGACCGGCCGGAAGGACTCCGGGAGAAGGGCTACTCGCCCTTGGGTGACGCCTGCTGGACGACCTCGAAGGACCACACCGACGAGCCGCTGGCGGCGGGCTTCGGGCGGTCGCCGCCGCCCTGGTGGGCCGACTTCATCGGGCCCTCCATCCAGGCCTGGAACGACTCCTCGTCGCGCCAGCGCGTGTACACGAGGTAGTCGTCCGTGCCCTCGACGGGGCGCAGCAGCTCGAACCACTCGAAGCCGTCGGAGTTCTCGACGGCGCCCGCGCGGGACGCGAAGCGCTTTTCGAGGACCTCGCGCTGTTCGGCGGGTACGGAAAGGACGTTGATCTTGACGATGCTCATGGCTGCCATCCTGCCGCAGCCGGGATACGGATCAGGTGAGCGGGGCGCCGTGCTCGTCGGTGACGCTCCATGCGGCGGGGGCCGTCAGCCGTGACCCGTCCGCGAACTCGACGACCAGGCGTCCGCCCGGGTGGACCACGGCCGAGACGGTCTCCGCGCCGAACAGGGTGAGCGCCGGGGCGACGTCCTGGGTGGCCGGGTCGAGCGCGGCCGTGCCGAGGGTGGCGGGGGCCGTGACGGTGATCCGTACGCCCGTGTCCAGTACGAGGGTGAGGTGGTCGTCCACCTGGACCTGGCGCACGGTGAGGCCGGTGACGGGCAGGCGGCGGCCCGCGCGGTCCAGGCGCCACTGCCGGATCACCTCGTCCACGTCGTACGGCTTGAGGCCGAGATGCGGGCCGGGCGGCGGCTTGAACATCATGTCGCGGATCTTGTCGTTCAGCTCCGTGAGGACCCGGCGGACCGTGTGTTCGGAGGGGGTGCGCGGGAAGGCCGCGAAGGCGTCCTCGACCTCTTTGCGCAGGGCCAGGGAGGGTGGCAGGACGGACAGGCCCTCGCGGGCCATCTTCCGCTTGATCCACCAGTTCTCGTCGTAGGTGGTGGAGTCGTCGTCGGGCGCGAAGGGCTTGCCCGCGCCGGACAGGGTGCTGAATTCGCCGCGGCGCTCCGCTTCGCGGATTTGTTTGTCGACGAATGACTCGAAGCTGACGCCGGGTGGTTTGCGTTCGGTCATGAGCACATTGTCCCGCAGGCGGCGCCGGTCGGGGTGTGGGGGCTTAGGATGCGGCCGCTACGGACATCCTTCGTGATGACGCGAACGGTGGGGGGACGCGGTGCTGGAGCTGACGATGGCAACGGTGAGCGGAGCCGAAGCGGGGGCCACGGCGGGGATGACGATGGCCGAGTCGCCGAGCGATCCGGGGGCCGTGCTGCGGGTGGGGCGGGACGGGAGCGTGTGCCGTCTTGTCACTCCCGAGGACTGGCTGTTCGTGTCGCGGGTGCACCTGGAGTTCCGGTGCGGGCCGCACGGCGAGTGGAGCGTCTTCTGGCTGCGCGGATCACAGGCCGACCCGTCGGCGGAGGTCCGCGTGCGCTTCGAGACGCAGGCCGCGCACGAGCCCGGCCTGCCGCTGTCCTACGGCGGGATGACCGAACTGCCGCGTGACGGCTCCGGCGAGGTCGTCGTCCTGGACCGCAGCGGGCCGCGCAGTGTGCATGTGGGCTTCTACCACGAGGCGTGAAGCCCGCCGGGCTTGAGGTGCGCCAGGTGTGGAGCATGTCCATCATGACAGGTCAGCGGCGTTTTTCGTAGGACGGAAAGCACAGTTCGCGAACCTTGTCCGGTCCGGCCCCCGACTCCCAGAATCTCCCTCGTGATTCCACCCGGAGACAGGGAGCTTATGGGGACGATCGATCACGACGCGGTGCTGCGGGCGCGAGTGCTGCTGCTGGGGACGGGGCGGCTCGCACTGCTCCAAGAGGTCAACGCGTACCGGGTACTTGCGGAGGTGAGCCCGAAGGCGTACCTCCCGAAGTTCGTCGACGCGCTGTTGCTGATGAGTTACCGCACCCGGGATGCGGAGGTGCGCCTGCTGTTGACGCGGGAGGCCATCGAGGCGGTGCGGAAGATCGAGGCCGGGATGCCGCGCCGGGACGAGCGGGTCCGCTCCGCGCTGGACGCCCACCAGCGGGCGCTGTTCGGCGTCGGGCGGCGGGACGAAGGACGGGCGGTCTGCGAGGAGTTGGCGCGGAAGGGGCAGAGCGAGCCTCTGGCCAGGGTCCTGACCGAGGAGGGCCGCTTCGGGGAGGCCGCGGCGCTCAACGAGGCGGCGGGCCGCGGTGGCGATCCGGCGGAGCAACCCTTCTGGCGGCTGGTCCCGTGGGCGGCGAATCTGGAGGGCGCCGGACAGCACGCCGAAGCAACGGCCGCCTTCCTGGGGCTGGTTGACTGGACGCGACGTCAGGCCACGGAGCGGCGCTCGGCGCTTGCGGCGCTGGCCTGGGAGGCGGTGCATCTCTCGCGGATGTACGAGACGGCCGGGCGGGGACCGCAGGCCGCCGCCGCCCGGCACGAGGCCCTGGCCGTCCTGGCGGACCTCGCGGCGGACGGGGGGCCGGGCAGCGGGGCCGGCGACCTCTCGCAGTGGTCGACCCTGTTCGTCCTGTCGGGGCGGTCCGGTGAGCCCGCCGCGAGTGCCGACGCGCCGCTGTTCCCCTTCGGTACCGACGTGAATCGGGTGAGCGCCACCCGCGGCGCCTTCCTCGGCGCGCTGCCGGAGCTGGAGGCGCGGGCCCAGGCACTGGAGGAGGCCGGCCGTCTGCCCGAACTGTCCGACGTACGGCGCAGGATCGGCGTCCGCGCGGTCCTCCGCCAGGCAGGCCACTTCCACCTGTTCGAGGAGAGGCTCGCACCGCACTTCGACGAAGGAGTGGCCCTCGCCCGGCGATTGCCGCGCGATCCAGGGCGTCTTGCGCGGGCCCTGACGGACCGCTCGGTGTTCCGGACTGCGATCCGGGCCTTCGGGCCCGCGCACGCGGACTTCGCCGAGGCCGTCGCCGTCCTCGGCGCCCGCTAGGGGTTCGCTACTCCTGTACGTAGGCCAGGGCGAAGCCGTCGTAGCCCTTCGCGCCCACCGTCTGGATCGCCGTCGCGTCCAGTTTGGGGTGGTCGGCGAGGAGTTGGAGGGCGGTCCGGGTGCCGATGACGTCCGGGTCGGTGTTGTCGGGGTCGGCCACGCGGCCGCCGCGCACCACGTTGTCGACGACGATCACGCTTCCCGGGTGGGTCAGGCGCAGCGCCCATTCGAGGTAGTGGGGGTTGTTGGCCTTGTCCGCGTCGATGAAGACGAGGTCGAAGTCCCTTTCCTCGTCGACCAGTTGGGGGAGTGAGTCGAGGGCCGCGCCGATCCTGACCTCGACTGTCTTGTCCAGGCCCGCGCGGGCGATGTTCGCGCGGGCCACCTCCGCGTGGTGGGGGCTGTATTCCAGGGTGATCAGGGTGCCGTCGGCGGGGAGCGCGCGGGCCATCCAGATGGTGCTGTACGCGCCGAGGGTGCCGATCTCCAGGATGTTCTTGGCGCGCTGGATGCGGGCGATGAGGTGGAGGAGTTTTCCGTTGACGGCTGAGACGCTGATGCTGGGGAGGCCGGCCGCGTCGCTGTCCGCGAGTGCGGTGCTGAGGGCTTCGTCGGCGGGGGCCAGCAGGTCGCTGAGGTAGGCGTCCACTGCGGTCGAGGTTCCCGGGGGCGGTGTCGTCATGCCGCCACCCTAGGCTGGCCCGCGCTTCTGGGTTGTCCGTTCGCCCGCGGCCCGGTGGCCGCTTCTCGCGCAGTTCCCCGCGCCCCTGAAAACCTGCGGTTCGTTGTCGGCTGACGGCCGGTGGGCGGCTGGTCGCGCAGTTCCCCGCGCCCCTGAGATGCGCACTTCGTGCGGCATCTCATCAAGAGCGGCGCGCCTTGGGCTGCCTCGCATGGGAGAGGCGCGCGAAGCGCAGCCTCAAGGGGAGGCGGCGCGCAGCGCCTGCCTCAGGGGCGCGGGGAACTGCGCGATCAGCCACGACGAGAGCCGCGGGCGAAGGACGGCTCAGGGGCGCGGGGAACTGCGCGAACCAACCCCGCCGCGCCCCAGCCCCGTCACACCGCCGGCGGGGAGCCCGGGAGGGGTCGGCCTGCCGATTCGCGCATGCGCCAGGCCGCGATGCCGCCCACCAGCGCCGCGCCCATCATGTAGTAGGCCGGAATCATCAGGTTGCCGGTGCCCGCGATCAGGGCCGCCGCGATCAGCGGCGTCGTGCCGCCGAAGAGCGACACCGAGAGGTTGAAGCCCACCGAGAGGGAGCCGTAGCGGACCTTCGTCGGGAACAGGGCCGGGAGCGTCGACGGCATCGAGGACGTGAAGCCGACCAGGAGCAGGCCCAGGCCGGCGAGGCCCAGGGCGATCGCCCAGGTCGAGCCCGCCTGGATGAGGAGAAGCGCCGGGACCGAGAGGAGGACGAAGCCCAGGCAGGCGCCGCCGATCACCTTGCGGTGGCCGAAGCGGTCGTTGGCCATGCCCATCGGCAGCTGCACCACCATCATCAGCAGCATCACGCCGATGAGGATGATCGTGCCGTGCGTGGCGTCGTAGTGCAGTTCCTCGCTCAGGAACGTCGGCATGTAGGAGAGGAGCATGTAGTCGGTGACGTTGAAGACGAGGACGAGGGCGATGCAGGTGGCCATGGCGCCCGCGTTGCCGACGAACATCTCCTTGAGCTTCGGCTTCGGGAAGGACTTCTCCTTCGCCTCGGCCTCCTCCGCCAGCTTCTGGAAGGCGGGGGTCTCCTCCAGCTTCATGCGGACGTACAGACCGACCAGGCCGATCGGGCCCGCCACCAGGAACGGGATGCGCCAGCCCCAGCTGTAGAGCGAGTCGGACGGGAGGGTCGTGATCAGGACTGTGGCCAGGGTGGCACCGGCCACGTAACCGGCGTTCGTGCCCAGCTCCAGGAACGAGCCGAAGAACCCGCGCCGCTTGTCCGGCGCGTACTCGGCGATGAAGGTGCACGCACCGCCGTACTCACCACCGGTCGAGAACCCCTGCACCATGCGCGCCACGATCAGCAGCACCGGAGCCCACACGCCGATCGCCGCGTACGACGGGATCAGGCCGATCGCGAAGGTGCCCGCCGCCATCATGATCATGGTGATGGCGAGGACCTTCTGGCGGCCGATGCGGTCGCCGAGCGGGCCGAAGAAGGCGCCGCCGATCGGCCGCACCAGGAACGCGGCGGCGAACGTGCCGAGCGTGGACAGCACCTGCGCCGAGCTGGACGCCGTCGGGAAGAAGACGTGGCCGAGCGTCGCGGTCAGGTAGCCGTAGACACCGAAGTCGAACCATTCCATCGCGTTGCCGAGGGCCGCGGCCTTGACCGCCCGCTTCACGAGCGCGGGGTCGGTGACCGTGACGTCCTGCTCGGCCTTCTTGGTGCGGCCCCGCGCCGGAGCGTGGAGCCTGCTGGTACTGGGTGCGATGGAAGCGGCGCTCGACAAGGTCTCGCTCGCCTGCCTTTCGTGGGGGACAACGGCAAGGCCGTTCACGCGTCAGCGGAACGGCCGAAAGCGACGATAGGGTGCGACACGATCATCGCGCCGCGTGCCCGATCCGCTACGCTCCGCACGTAAACCCCCTCCGAGCTGGGAAAACGCAGAGCGCTACAGACGGCCCAAACGGGCCGAACTGTGAGCTATGTCGCGGAACCAGGTACGTGGAACGGGCAACTAAGTGGCGCGGGCCACCGTCTTCCATGGCATCTTCCGGTCAAATCCGGAGGGACGGACAGGTGAAGCAGGGGTTGCCTGCGTCTCACACCGATGGGGGCACCGATGGAGGCGGTGTGAACCTCCGACGATGATGGGAGGGCGGGCAGCGCGTGGCGAATGTCGAGCACGGGAGACCGGCGGGACCCGCGGGAGCGGTGACCGGACGGACGAGTGTCCTGCGGGCGGGACTGTGGCTGATCGCCGCCGTCCTCGCGGCCCGTCAACTCGTGGCGGTCCTGAGCACCCCGCGCGGTGAACGCCTCACCGACCTGGAGACGTGGATCGGCCCGCACGGCGTCCTCCACGTCAAGGACTCCCTCTACGACGCGCCCGACCGGTTCACCGGCACCCCGTTCTCCGGGCTCGTCCTCAAACCGTTCTCCCGCGCCGCCGAGCAAGCCCTCGGCTGGGGCTGGACGTTCGGCTCGCTCGCCCTCGTCGTGGCCCTCGGTCTGGTCGCGGCCCGCGCGCTGCCGCAGCCCGTCTCCCGCCGCACGTCGCTGCTCGCGGCGCCCGTCGCGATCAGCCTGCTGATGCTGTCGCTGCCGGTGCGCAACGCGTTCACCACCGGCCAGACCAGCATCATCCCGGTCCTCCTCGTCCTCCTCGCCTGCTTCACCGCGCGCGACGAGCGCGCGTCCGGCCTGCTCATCGGCGTCGCCGCGGCGCTCCAGCCGACGGTGCTGCTCTTCGCGCCGCTGCTCTGGTTCACCGGCCGCAGACGCGCGGCCGTCTCCTCCGCCGTCACCTTCGCCGCCGCCACCGCGCTGGCCTGGGCGGCGATGCCGCACGACTCGTGGACGTACTGGATCCACCACCTGGCCGGCGCGGGCCTGTCCACCACCCCGGCGGCCACCGCCAACCAGTCCCTGCACGGCATGCTGCTCCGCCTCGGCGTCGAGGGCCCGCTGGAGATCACCCTCTTCGCGCTGCTGAGCGTCGCCGTCGCCGTGCTCGGCCTGCGCCGCGCCGTCACCTACGCGCGCGACGGCCAGCTCCTGCTCGCCGTCGCCATCACCGGCTGCGTCGCCGTCGCCGTCTCCCCGACGACCTGGCAGCACCAGCTGCTGTGGGTGCTGCTCGCCGTCGTCGGCCGGGTCGGCAAGCGCGCCTCCGACCGGTACATGTGGCCCGTTCTCGTCGTCCTCGCGCTCAGCCTGCCCGCGAAGATGATGCTGCCGGAGATGACGTTCCTGGTGCCGGTCCGGGACAACATCGTGCTCATCGCCGCGCTCGCCGCCGCCTGCGTCGTCCCCTTCCTCTCCCGTACGTCACCGCTGTACGCGACGCCTGTCCCCACCGAGTACGCGGCGCCGGTGCCCGCGCGCTGGTCGTGGGTGCCGCTCGTTCCGGTCTGGCGCCGGGTCGCGGCCCGCCCGAACCTGATCCTGGAACTGCTCCTCATCCGCGTCGGCTACTCCGCGTACCAGCAGGTGCGGCTCGCCGCGACGGGCGGCACCATCTCCGGCGGCCGGGCCACGGCGGAGGCGCACGGGCGGCAGATCCACTCGATCGAGCAGTTCCTGCACATCGACGTCGAGCACTGGGTCAACCACACGGTCTTCCACCAGGCGCCGTGGCTGACGGACTTCTTCAACTTCTATTACACGTCGTTCCACTTCGTGGTCCCGCTGAGCGTCCTCGGCGTCCTCTACGTGCGCCGCCCCGCCGACTATCGCTGGGCCCGCTCGGCGCTCGGTTTCGCGACGGTCCTCGCCCTGATCGGCTTCTGGGCGTTCCCGCTGGCGCCGCCGCGTCTGATGCCGGGTCTCGGTTTCATCGACACGGTCCACGGCGTGCAGGACTTCTCGAAGCCGAACTACGGCACGCTGACCCAGCTCACGAACCAGTACGCGGCGATGCCCTCGCTGCACTTCGGCTGGTCCCTGTGGTGCGGCGTCGTGATCGTGGTCCTGTCCCGCCGCTGGTGGATGAAGGCCCTCGGCCTGGTCCACCCGCTGTGCACGGTCTCCGCGATCGTCGCGACCGGCAACCACTGGGTCCTCGACGCGGTGGGCGGCGCGACGGTCGTCGGCGCCGGGTTCTTCCTGACGTACGTGCTTCAGGGGCCCCGGGCGCGCACGGTGACCGCCGAGGCACGGAAGACGGACGACGGCCCCGCCCGGGTGGTGGACGGGGCCGTGGTGGGGCGCGGGGTGGGGTCAGGCTGAGGGGGGCTGCGGGGCCCTGGGCTCGGCCGGTTCGGTCAGGACGTCGTCGATGGTGGTGGCGGTGAGAGCGCGGTCGAACCAGGTGTCGAGGGTGTCGTGGTCGGTGCAGCCGGCGATGGTGGCGCGGGCCTCGTCCGGGACGGGGACGCCACGGCGGTCGAGGAAGCGCAGTATGGCGTTTGCGTGGCCCTCGGCCCGGAGGTTCTGTGCGGTCTGGGAGCGGAAGAAGGAGAGGTCGACGGACACCAGGTTCCTCCAGAGATCTGCGGCCGGATCAGGCTGAGGGGGACGGGGGCTCGACCGGTTCTGCCAGGACGTCGTCGATGGTGGTTGCCGTGAAGGCGCGGTCGAGCCAGGTGTCGAGAGTGTCGGGGTCGGTGCAGCCGGCGATGGTGGCGCGGGCCTCGTCCGGGACTGCGACGCCACGGTGGTCGAGGAATCGCAGTATGGCCTTGGCCTCGCCTTTGGCCTCGCCCTCGGCCCGGCCCTCGGCCCGTAGGTTCTGCGCGGTCTGGGAGCGGAAGAAGGAGAGGTCGACGGACACCAGGTTCCTCCAGAGATCTGCGGCCGGGAGGGCTCCCAGGCCAAGTTCGGTGAGTTCGGAGAAGACCATCGCCGTGTCCCGGTCGGCGGTCTTCAGCGCGGCACCCAGCACTTTGAGTATGGCATCGATGTGCGGGTCCTTGCCGTGCGTGACGGCCTACAGCACGGCGAGCGGAAGGTCGGCCGCAGCCACCTCCGGATCGGTGATCACCGGGACGCTGCCAGGCCCCAGGACCAGCGGCCGGACGGTGAGCGTCGCCCACTGCGGCGGTCCGATGTCGATCGGCCGTGCCGCCCAGCGTTCGGTCGCCCGGTCCTGACAGGTGACGAGGAGGACGGGCGGCAGCCCGTACTTCGCGTACAGATGCGCCGCGTAGTACGCCCACGCGCTCGGCTTGGCCTTGCTCTGCGCGCTCTGTGACTCGACGGCGAGGAGGTATCCGGAGCCGTCGGCGGAGTCGAAGCGCAGGAGGGTGTCCACCCGGCGCTCCAGCGGCCGTATCTCGGTCAGGTCCGTCGGCAGGAAGGACACGGCGACCGGGTCGGGGAAGGTGATGCCGAGCTTCCGGAGGGCCCGCGGGAACATCCCGGGGTCCTCCTGGAAGATGCGGTGCATCACCTCGTGTGAAGAACTGACCATGTGCGGGACGGTAGGCACTGGCGGGCATGTGCCGGTGGCGTATGCGGGGCGTTCACTCGGACGGGTTGGCCCTGGCCAGAGCTTCCGGCGGTGCGGCGCGCGCCCGCCCGAGTCCGCCGTTTTGTCAACTGCCGCTAGAAATAACCCCGTTGGGCATCCGTGAGGCGTGATTTCCGGGCGGGCCCTCCCCTTCTCGGCGCCCTCTCCGTAGCCTTCGGGAGACGCCTTCTCGTGGGATCGGGGGATTTCATGAAGCGAGTGGTCACGCTGGTCTCGTTGGTCGTGGGGCTGGGTGCGATCGCCTGTGCCGACGCGGGCACGGGTGCGGGGGTGGGCCCGCCGCAAGCGCGGGGGCGGGTGACCGGCTCGGAGCTGACGGGCCCGGTCGTCGGAAGCTCGGCCCTGGGACTGGCCGACGACAACACCGTCGTGGGGACGGCGCACGAGAACGACGCCGAGTCGCCGTTCCCCGTCGTCTGGCATCCCGGCGAGGACGGCGAACGGCTGGCCCTGCCCGCCGAAGGCCATAACGGGCTCGCTCTGGCGGTCAGCGAGGACGGCTACGTGGTCGGCTGGTACATGGACCGCATCTTCATGATGCCGGTGCACTGGAAGCCCGGGACCGACTCGGCCCGGCCCGCCGCGCCGGTCCGGATGGAGACGCTGGGCGGGGCGCTCCACGGCGTGTTCGGCGCCAACCGCGAGGGCACGGCGGTTGGATTCGCCAACGTCGGGGAGTACGAGACGCCCCACGCCGTTCGCTGGGACCGCACCGGCGCGGTGACCGACCTCGGCACCCTGCCCGGCCATGACGTGAGTGTCGCCCAAGGCATCAACGACGAAGGGGTGGTCGTCGGCCAGTCGGGCCCCACTGACCTCATCGGCCCCGCTGTCCGCTGGGACCCGGACGGCACCCCCACCGAGCTCGCCCTGCCCGCGGACGCCCGGAACGCCTGCGCGTTCGCCGTCAACCGGGCCGGTGTCATCGTCGGCCTGGCGACGGCGGCGGACCAACTGTCCGGCGATCTCGCGAGGGAGGACGAGTGGGCCGTGCGCTGGAGTCCCGACGGAGCCGCCGAACGGCTGTCCGTGCCCGGCGGGGCGGTCGCCACCGCCCAGGACATCAACGACTCCGGTGAGGTGGTCGGTGACGTCCGCCACCACGACGGCACCGAGCGGGCCGTCCGCTGGTCGCCGGACGGCACCCGCACCGAACTGAGCCCCCTCCCCGGCGACGTCGCCAGCCATGCCCGGGCCATCAACAACCGGGGCTACGTCGCCGGGGAATCGACCGACACCGCGGGCCGGACCTGGGCCGTGCTCTGGCACCCCGACGGCTCCGTCACCGCCCTCGGCCGGCACTCGAACCACACCGTCTTGCCCTCGCCCCCGGCCTCGGGGCGCTGAACACCCCACTTCGCCGCCACCGCAGCGACGATCGCCAGGCCCCGGCCGCCCTCGGCGCAGGGGTCGGCCAACGCGGGTGCCGTTTGCGGTAGTTGCGGGCCGTCGTCGGTCACCTCCGCGCGTACGTGGCCGTCATCCGGGGCGTGCCGCAGGTGTACCTCCGCGCGGGCGCCGGGTACGTGGCGTACGACGTTGCTCAGGAGTTCTGTGACGCCTAGTGCCAGGTCGTCGGCCGTGTCCGGCGGGACCGACCAGTCGGCGCACAGGCGGTGGACGATGCGGCGCACATGGCGGGCCGAGTGGGTGCCGACGGTGAGGCGCAGCGTGTAGACGTGGGGCTGCTCGGTTTGCTTGTTCACGGGACGAGCGTGGCGAAGCGTGACTACGCTGAGCAATCGGCTGGATACAACGGGCCCGGATGTGGGCCGAGTTGAAGGGGCTGTGCATGGTCCATATCAACGTCCTCGACCCGAGCGCCTCACCGCTCGACTACTACGGCTTCGAGCTGCGCCGTCACCGGGAGGCCGCCGGGCTGACCCAGAAGCAGCTCGGGCAGATCGTCAATTACACCGGCTCGCTGGTGGGACAGATCGAGACCGCCCGGAAGCTGCCGACGCCCGAGTTCAGCGAGCGGTGTGATGCCGCGCTGGGGACTGATGGGTTGTTGTCGCGGCTGGTGGGGCTGGTGCTGCGGTCGCAGTTGCCGGTGTGGTTCCAGCAGGTCGCGGAGCTTGAGGCGCGGGCGGAGGAGATCTCTACGTTCCAGACGCACATGGTGCACGGGCTGTTGCAGACCAGGGCCTACGCGAGCGCGGTCCTCGGCACCATGGACCGCGAGAACCTGGACGACCGCGCGGAGGTCCGCCTCGCCCGCCAGCGCATCCTGGAGAAGGACCAGCAGCCCGTCTTCTGGGCCATCCTCGGAGAGGCGGCGCTGCTCCAGAAGGTCGGGGACGAGCCGGAAGTCATGCGCGACCAACTCGCGCACCTGTTGGACTACGAGGCGCATCCCTACGTCAATGTGCAGGTGCTGCCGTTCTCGGCGGGCGCGCACGCGGGGCTGCAAGGGTCGTACAACCTGTACCGCTTCCCCACCGACCCGCCCATCGTCTACACCGAGGGGTACGGGCAAGGACATCCGACTGCCAACCCGACCACCGTCAAGGACTGTTCGCTCCGTTACGATCATTTGCAGGCGGCCGCACTGTCCCTCGCGGACTCGGCGCGGCTGATCCGGCGGGTGATGGAGGAGCGTTATGGCGGGCGTCCAGTGGCGTAAGTCGACCTACAGCGGCGACCAGGGCGGCGACTGCGTGGAGTGCGCGCCGCTCGGGGCTCTCACCTGGGCCAAGTCCAGTTACAGCGGTGACCAGGGCGGCGAGTGCGTCGAGGTCGCCGGAACCCCCTGCGCCTCCGTGGCCGTCCGCGACTCGAAGGACCCGGCGGGCCCACACCTGACGTTCTCGCCGGAGGCGTTCGGTACGTTCGTGGAGGGCTACTCCGCGTCGTAGTTCTTGTCGCGCAGGTGCAGGGCGCGCAGAGCGGCCTCCAGGGCGAAGCGGTGCGTCGGGGCTTCGAGGCGGTCGCCGAAGTGGGCGTCGAGTTTGCGGAGCCGGTAGCGGACGGTCTGGGCGTGGACGCCAAGTGCGTCGCCGACCTGCTCCGCCGTGCCCCGGGTGGTCAGCCAGGCGTGCAGGGTCTCGACGAGCCGGGCGCGGCGGGTGCCGGAGGACTTGTCGAGCGGGGCCAGTTCGCGGGTGGCGATCTCGGTGACCAGCGCCTGGTCGGCGAGCAGCCACAGCGTCACCAAGTGGTCTGCGCAGTCGAGGACTTGCTGATCGGCAACGATGTCATCATCAACGAGCTGAAGCACCTGCCGGGCCCACCGCAACGAGTCGGCGGCCTGCTCGGTCGGGATGGTCAGCCCGATCGCGTACGAGCTTTCAGGGGCGGCCGCGGCGAGCATCGCGCGGCGCTCGGTGGTGATCGGGCCGGGGACGAGGAGATGCGGCTGCGGGGCGCCGAGGTCGGCGAGGACGTCGACGGCCAGACCTGGCTGGATGTGTTCGGCCGGTGTCCGCATCGCGATCATGGTGACCTCGGTGGGCAACTGCCAACCGGTCTGCTCGCACAGGTTGTTGATGGTGGTGTGACCCAGCGGGGTTCCGGCGAGCAGCAGGTGGAGTAACCGTCTTCGCACCACCTCGCCGGCCGCACCCGCTCTGGCCTGCACCTCCATGTACCCCTCGTGGGAGAGGGCTTCCAGTTCGCCGATGTAGGCGAAGACGGCCTCAGCGAACGTCAGCAGGAGGGTGGGGGAGAGGTCGAAGCGGCGGCCCAGGTCCTTCGCCCGCCGCAGAGCGACCCGCGCGCCGAGCCGGTAGGCGCCCTGGAGCGTGGCCAGATCCCTGCCCTCATACGCCTCAACCCGCCCGAACTTCCGTAGTAGTTCGTCCCGAGTCGCGGTGGAGGCGTCCGGATCCGCGACCCGGTCCACGAACGCGTGCAGGCTCTGCTCGACGCCCTGCCGGATCGCCGCGCCACTCGGCCCGCTAAGCAGCGCCGCGTACTCGGGGAACGCGCGCGTCACCTCTACCCCGATCTCCTTGATGAGACCGGGGAGTTCGGGGCGCATGATGCGGGCGAACTCCTTGGGCAGTGGCCCCAGGGGGTCGTCTACATCTTTCGTGTGCGCGGGCAGAGGCATGGCCGCGTTCCTCGCTTGTCCGAGCGCCGGGTGGGGGGCCGGGCGGGACGACGACGCACGGGTGCGCTGCTGTCCCACCCGCCAGGTGCATACCAACTGGGTCTATGAAAATTAGAACAACTACTGTGCGTTGTACATCTGTTGCGCAGAGATTGATCGCCGTGTGGGGGATGTGGCTGAGAAGTGATGGGGTGGTGGGGTGGTGGGGCTGTTACGGGAGCTTGTACGGGGGCAGGGTGGCCATGACCGGCGGGCAGCCGAACGCGCCCCAGGGGTCGAGCCCGCAGACAGGGGCCTGATTCATGGAGATCAGGTTGTCCGGGCCGCTGATGGACGCGGTGAACAGGGGGTTGAGGTTCTCGCCGCCGACTCCGCAGCCGGTGAAGCCGGGGATCGTGACCTTGCCCGAGAGGAGACCGCCCGCGAAGACGTTGACGTAACTGCCGCTGCCGTCCGGGCCGAACTTTCCGCGCAACGTGACACGGAAGGGTGTCTTGGTGCGGCAGTTGTCCCCGACCGGAAGACTGGTTCCGTTTACCTTCACGGAGCGGATGCGGAGGGTCTGGACGAACGTCACCACGGCGAACGGATCGAACTCGTCCCGCATGTTTCCGGTGGAGATGGTGATCGGGCTGTTCTCGAACGACACCTTCGCGGTCACGGGGACGAAGCCGAAGCCGAGGAAGGTCGACGTGGCGTCCGGGAGGGTGAGCTTTCCGACGGAGTCAAGGCGGAGGTAGACCTTGGTGGGGTCCTCCGGATACGGATAGCTGGCGGCCTGCATGGCACCGTTGACGTCCATCAGCGCGGGCGACGCGGACGGATCGTTGATGATCATCGAGCCGTCCTGCTTGCGGACCGTGGCCAGGCCCGCTGCGTAGGCGCAAGCCTGAAGGCCCTCGATGGGGTACACGGCGGGGTCGGCGCCCGGAGGAAGCGGTACCTGGCTGAGGTCCGGGTCGCCGCTCGGCCGCGGCCCGCACGTGGCCTCTTCGGCCTTCGGCTCGTCCTTCGGCGTGACGGTGAGCCCATCGCGCGGGCTCTTGTCGCCCTTGCCCGTTGGTGTGTCCGACGGTGAGGAGCCGCCCGGATCCGTCCCCGGGTCGTCGGGCACAGCGATTCGGGCCAGTAGTGGATCGGCGTCCTCGGCCGGTGAGCAGGTGGCGGTGACGGGGCTCGCATTCGCCGGGGACACCGTCAGCACCAGTTGCCGCGCGAGGAGTTCGATGACACCCGACGCGTTGACGGTGACGGAGGAGACGTCTCCCGTGTGGGTCAGGGTGATGTCTGGGCCGTCCGCCGGGACGGTGCTCCGGGCGCCGAGGCCGGACCAGGTCGCATCCGCCGTGTCCTTGTTCTGTCGCACCTCCACGCCGAGAGTCGCCTCGCTCGTCAACTCGGCTCCGGCGGGGAGCAATTCAGCCAGTTCCGCGCGGGGCAGCCGCGTCTCCACCTGCACGGGGCCGATCTGGATCGGGTGTCCCGTGACTGCGGTCGTCGGCGCCTGGGTGGACACCTTCACCGTGGCCTCCAGCTTCACCGCCGGTGCCGTGGCATCGCCCCCCGAAGCTGGGGGGAGGGTGCACTCGTAGGCCAACTCGACGGAGGGGGGAGACTTTTCATCGGCCTGCGAACCAGAACCCGACAGCAGCCCGGCGACCAGTGCGGCCGAGGCCACCGACGCCACCCGCACCAGGCGTCGTGAGTCGCCCCCGGTCCGTTTCCCGTTCGCATTCATCTGGTCGTGCCTCCTGAAGTCGTGTTCCCTCGCCCGCGCCGGACCTGCCCCGCAAACACGTGCACGCCCGCCGCCGAGCGGAAGCTCGGCGGCGGGCTGCGCACTGCTACGCGATCACGGGGAGGTGATCGTCTGCGTGCTGGTCAGCACGTACTTCGCCTTGAAGTCCGCGTGTGCCCCGGCGGTGATCAGGCCCAGGCAGCTGGCGCCCGGCTGAGCGGCGAGAGTGCCGCCGCCCGTGATGTTGAGGGAGTTCGAGGTGTTCTCGTAGTAGCCGAGCGTGGTGCCCGCGAAGGTCGCGTGGCAGCCGGTGCCGCTGATGCTGGCGTTGATGCCGCTGATGTTGCCGTCGATGTGGTTCGCCGTGGTGCCCGTGGCGTTGATGTAGAAGGGCGTGCCGGTCGACGCGGTGCTGGAGACCGTGAACGGGATGCCGGCGACGGTGCAACCGGTGAAGGACAGCGTGGTGATGGTGCCGATCTGCGCACCCGCCAGGCCGGAGCCGGACTTCAGGGTGCCCTTGGCCTGCGACGAGGTGCAGTTCAGCGTGGTGCTGCCGACCTTCAGCGTCGGACCGCTGGCGTTGGCCGTGTACGCCCCACCGGGCGTCACGGTGTAGGTGGCCAGAGCGCCCGCCGAGGCCGACGAGATGGACAGACCGACGGCCGAGACGAGCGCGCCGGCGGCGATGGCGGTGTTACGGGCAAATCTACGCACGGTGTTTCCTCCGCTTGAGTGAGGGTGAATTGGAGCGTGACCGTTACCCGGTGACGCGATCGTGTCGCACCGTCAGGCAACCCCGAGGGGCCGGCCTTGGGGGCCAACCTTCGTCGCCTTCGAGACCGGACGTTACGAGCTGGTAACCGGATGCCGCAATGGGAATGCGCCAGGTTCCTCGAACGGATCGGAATGCGCAATTTTTCTTGTCTCGCCGCATACAGGTCACGTCACTTTCCTTGTCGGCGAGTGACGAATTTTCGCCGCGCCGCGCGAAACACTCACCTGATGAGCAAGTGGACCGCCCGACTGCTCACTTGCCGATAAACCCGTGAGTAGTGGAAGAGGTGTCAGCAAGGGCATTGTGCGAAAGGTTTCCCGTGAGTAACGTCCGGGCTCGCATTCCTCTACGAGAAGGGAAAACCGGCATGGCCACTCTCAGACGCGTGACCGTCCTCGGTGCGACCGCCGCCCTGGCGACGCTCGCCTCCATCGGTACGTCCTCCGCCGCCGGCACTCAGTTGAACGGGAACTGGGCGCCGTTCAACCGCTGCCCGGTCGACAACGCAGCCATGCTGGCCGCAGACGGCATCAACGACCAGGCGACGTGCATCTCCTCCAGCTCGCCCAGCGGCACCATCAAGGTCGGCAGCTCGGTCGTCCCGACCGGGAAGACCGACCTCCAGGTGGGCATCGTCACCCACGCCGACGGCACCAACTCGGTGATCGCGCCGTCGGACGGCGCGCTCATCGCCGACCCCGCCGACCTGCCCGGCGGCCTCCTCGGACTGATGTGTCCCAGCTCCGTGCCCGTCGTCAGCGCGGTTTGCGGGCAGATCACGAACAGCACGACCAACCGGATCGTGGCGACCGTCGAGTCCGTGGGCACCCCCACCGACTTCCAGCTGCTCGCCGGCGTGTCCGAGGGCGTGCCGATCATCGCGATCCCGGTCCGCATCCACCTCAGCAACCCGCTGATCGGCAACAACTGCTACATCGGCACCAAGTCCGCCCCGATCGTCCTGCGCCCGCAGAACGCGGCGGCGCCGAACATCGGAGCGGACAGCGCCACCTCCAACGGCACGCCCGCCGACGACGGCCCCTTCGGCCGACTCACGATGACCGGCGCCACCCAGCAGGACACGACCTTCGCCGCCCCGGGCGCAAGCGGCTGCGGGCCCCTGGGCCTCGGCGCCTTCAACTGGGCCGTCAACCTCAAGTCCGGCCTCCCGGCCGCCTCGGGCGTGAACAGCGTCAAGCTCAACAACACCTCGACCTACCTGGGCACCCTGAACGACCCGGGCGCCGCCGCTCCGAACCAGGGCAAGGTGTTCTCCCAGTACTGGCACTCGGCGGTCAAGTAATGCGGTTACTGCTGCGCAGGGCGGCGATGAGTGGGGTTGCGCTTGTCGCCGCGCTGGGGGTGTCGGGGACGTCGGCGTCCGCCACGGGGAGTGGGGTGTGGACGGTCAGTCCGGGTGGGCTGTACACCGGGAGCGCCACCAATCCGGCGTTCACGTTCCCTGCGGCGACGTTCGCCTGTAGCTCGTCGACGGTGTCCGGGTCACTCGCGGCCACGGATGCGGATGGAATGGCTGCCGGCACATTCATGCCGAAGTCTTTCTCGACCTGCGTCGTGGCGGGGATCCCCTTCACCTACACCGTGGGCCCGACCCCCTGGAAGATCAATCTGTTGCAGCGCAATGCTGCCAGCCCTTCCAAGATCGATGTGTCCATAAGCGGGGTCGCCCTCAACTGGTCCGGGACGGGCTGCAACGTCTCGTGGGCCGGAACCGCCTACGGGCAGTACGACAACAGCACCGGCAAGTTGAGCATCGGGCAAGGTGGCGTGCCCGCCAGCCAAGTCGTCGCCCAGCCCGGTGTGTCCTGCCTCGGGCTCATGCAGCCCGGCGACGCCCTCACCATCAAGGCCACCTACACCCTCAACCCGAAACAAACCATCACCCCGCCCGCCTGACCCCGTTATAGCCCGGTGATAAAAAACCGGACGCCCTTCTTGGATCAGCGCGAAATTGCCGAACCCCTATTGCTAGCCAAGGTTACTCGGCCGTAACGTCTCCAAAAAGCTCTTCCGCTCCTGGTCGGCGCCCCTCGTCGGTCAGGGGTCATATGAGGGCCGACCGGAATCCTCCTTTCCGGTCGGCGCCTCCGTGGCGGGGTCCCTGTCTCTCGTCGCACCCCCGGCGGGACGGGGGCCCCGCCGCGAACTATCAGAGCCCTTGCGGGCTCCGTGGTTCTACTCATCTTCCGACAGGAGAGAACGGCTCTCTTATCACTGGATGACAAGTTTTCAGGAAGATTCGGGGCGACCGCTCCGAGATCTTGTCCGGCACGTATGAAGCGAATTACCGTGCGCTGCCGAGTTCGCTCGCTGAAGGTGAGAAGCGATGGGAATCGAAGTGAAGGTCGAGGGACTCACCAAGTCCTTCGGCCGGCAGAACATCTGGCAGGACGTGAGTCTCACCCTGCCCGCGGGCGAGGTGAGCGTCATGCTCGGGCCGTCCGGCACCGGCAAGACCGTCTTCCTGAAGTCGTTGATCGGTCTGCTGAAGCCGGAGCACGGCCGCGTCCTGGTCAACGGCGTGGACATGGCGCGCAGCCCGGAGCGGGACATCATGGAGGCCCGCAAGCTGTTCGGGCTCATGTTCCAGGACGGCGCCCTGTTCGGGTCGATGAACCTCTTCGACAACATCGCCTTCCCGCTGCGCGAGCACACCAAGAAGAAGGAATCGGAGATCCGCCGCATCGTCATGGAGCGGATCGACGCGGTCGGCCTGCTCGGCTCCGAGGGCAAGCTGCCCGGTGAGATCAGCGGCGGTATGCGCAAACGTGCCGGCCTGGCACGGGCGTTGGTGCTCGACCCGCAGATCATCCTCTGCGACGAGCCGGACTCCGGGCTCGACCCGGTGCGCACCGCGTTCATCTCGCAGCTGCTCATCGACCTGAACACCACCACCGACGCCACCATGCTCATCGTCACCCACAACCTCGACATCGCGGCGACCGTGCCGGACAACATGGGGATGCTGTTCCGACGGAAGCTCGTCACGTTCGGGCCGCGCGAGGTGCTGCTCACCAGCCAAGAGCCGGTCGTGTCGCAGTTCCTGACGGCCAGTAAGGCCGGACCCATCGGCATGAGCGAGGAGAAGGACGAGGCCACGCTCGCCGCCGAGGCTTCGGGCGGGATGGTGGCGCCGCAGCCCAAGGCGCTCGTACCGCAGCTTCAGCCCTCGCCCGGACTCGGCGAGCGGGGCGCTGTCGCTCGGCGGCGGGAGCGGGTGCTCGGGATGCTCGACACGCTGCCGGGTTCCGCGCAGGACGCCATCCGGTCTTCCTACGGGCGGCAGGACGTGCTCGCGCCCACCGTGACGCTGCCCCGGCGGGGTGGGGTCTCGTGAGCGCGGACACGCGGCTGCCCGTCCCGGAGGACTCCCGGGTGCCACCGCGCCCCACCACGCCGCCCAAGGCGCCGGGCCCGTCCAAAGCCCTGGCCCCCCTCCGTCAGACCGGCCAGCTCTTCGCGCTCGCCCTCCGCGTCGTGCGGGACACCTTCCGGCGGCCGTTCCAGTTCCGGGAGTTCGTCGAGCAGTTCTGGTTCATCGCCAGCGTCACCATCCTGCCCGCCGCGCTCGTGTCCATTCCGTTCGGCGCGGTCATCGCGCTCCAAGTCGGTTCGCTGACGCAGCAGTTGGGCGCGCAGTCGTTCACGGGCGGTGCGAGCGTCCTCGCCGTCATCCAGCAGGCGAGCCCGCTGATCGTGGCCCTGCTCATCGCGGGCGCCGGCGGCTCCGCCATCTGCGCCGACCTCGGCTCGCGGAAGATCCGCGAGGAGCTGGACGCGATGACCGTCATCGGTGTCTCGCCCGTGCAGCGGCTCGTCGTGCCGCGCGTCCTCGCCGCGATGTTCGTCAGCCTCCTGCTCAACGGCATGGTGTCCGTCGTCGGCACCCTCGGCGGCTACTTCTTCAACGTCATCCTGCAACACGGCACCCCCGGCGCCTACTTGCAGTCGTTCTCCGCGCTCGCCCAGCTCCCCGACCTCTACATCAGCGAGCTGAAGGCCCTCATCTTCGGGTTCATCGCGGGCATCGTCGCCGCCTACCGGGGCCTCAACCCGCGCGGCGGCCCGAAGGGCGTCGGCGACGCCGTCAACCAGTCCGTCGTCATCACCTTCATCCTGCTGTTCTTCGTGAACATGGTGATGACCGGGATCTACCTCCAGATCGTTCCACCGAAGGGAGGTTGAGTCCCGCATGGCTTCACCCCTCGTCTGGCTCGACCGGGGCGGCGACCAACTCCTCTTCTATGTGCGGGCGCTGGTCTGGATACCGCGGACCGTCGTCCGGTACACGAAGGAAGTGCAACGCCTGCTCGCCGAGGTCGTCTTCGGCTCCGGCGGCCTCGGTGTCATCGGCGGCACCATCGGCGTGATGATCGCGATGACGGCCGCCACCGGCACCGTCGTCGGCCTCCAGGGCTACGCGGCCCTCGACCAGATCGGCACCGCCGCCTTCACCGGCTTCGTCTCCGCCTACTTCAACACCCGCGAGATCGCGCCGCTCGTCGCAGGACTCGCCCTGTCGGCGACCGTCGGCGCAGGATTCACCGCGCAGCTCGGCGCCATGCGCATCAACGAAGAGGTCGACGCACTCGAAGGCATGGGCGTGCGCTCGATGCCGTACCTCGTGACCACCCGCATCATCGCCGGAGTCGTCGCGATCATCCCGCTCTACGCGATCGGGCTGCTCTCCTCCTACCTCGCCTCGCGCATCGTGACCGTCGTCTTCAACGGGCAGTCGGCAGGCACGTACGACCACTACTTCGATCTGTTCCTCTCACCGACCGACGTGCTGTTGTCGGTGCTGAAAGTGCTGATCTTCAGCGTGATGGTGATCCTCGCGCACTGCTATTACGGGTTCCGCGCCAGTGGCGGCCCGGCCGGGGTCGGCATCGCGGTGGGGCGGTCGGTGCGCAACGCCATCGTCGTCATCGCCGTCACCGACTTCTTCCTGTCGCTCGCCATCTGGGGCGCCACGACGACCGTGAAAGTGGCGGGGTGAGAGACGGTGGACACCATCCGACGCCGCCTCGCCGGCCTCGCCTTCCTCCTCGTGCCCGCCCTGCTCATCTGGCTGGCCGTCGCCGTATACAACAAGGACTTCACCGACTCCGACGACGTGACCGTCGACACCGGCTCCGTCGGCAACGAGATGCACCTCGGCGCCGAGGTCAAGATGCGCGGCGTCGTCCTCGGTGAGGTACGCAAGATCGAGCCGACGGAGACCGGGGCGCGGCTCGTCCTCGCCCTCAAGCCCGGCGCCCTCGACCGCATCCCCGACGACGTGCACGCGCAGATGCTGCCGACCACGCTGTTCGGCGAGCGGTACGTGGCCCTCGTACCGGCCAACGGGGAGGACACGGCCTCCGGGGCGCGCACCCTGCCCGCGGGGGCGACCATCCCGCAGGACCGGTCCGCCAACGCCATCGAGCTCCAGCAGGTCCTCGACGACGTGCTGCCGATGCTGACCGCCGTCCAGCCGCAGAAACTCTCCGCGACGCTGTCCGCCGTGTCGCAGGCGCTCCAGGGCCGCGGCGACCAGCTCGGTGACACGCTCACCCAGCTCGACGCGCACCTGAAGAAGTTCAACCCCAACCTGCCGACGCTGAACGAGGACCTGAAGCAGCTCGTCCAGGTCTCCCACGTCTACGCCGACGCGGCCCCCGGCATCCTCGACGCGCTGACCGACTTCACCACCACCAGCGGCACCATCGCCGAGAAGCAGAGCGACCTCGCCGCCGCGTACGGGGACACCACCCGCACCGCCGAGGACCTGGACGCGTTCCTGCGGGCCAACAAGGACAACATCATCCAGCTGTCCGCCACCTCGCGCGGCACGCTCGGCATCCTCGCCAAGTACTCGTCGTCGTTCCCGTGCACGCTGCGCACCCTCGTCGACTTCGTGCCGCGCATGGACAAGGCGCTCGGCAAGGGCACCAACCAGCCGGGCCTGCACGTCGACGTCACGACCGTCGCCTCCCGGGGCGCCTACCAGGCCGGACGCGACACCCCGTCCTACGGCTCCGGCGGCACCCCGCACTGCTACTCCGTGCCCTACCTCGGCGGCGCCTCCGCGCGTACCCCCGCAGCCGTCACCGCGTCGGACTCCGTCGCGGGACAGGATCTCGGGTCCGCCAACTCGCCGCAGGAGAACGACCTGGTGAACGAGCTGATCGCGCCCTCCGCGAAGACCTCGCCGAACGACCTGCCCGACTGGTCGAGCCTGCTCGTCGGCCCCGTCTACCGGGGAACGGAGGTGAAGCTCAAGTGAGTACCCCTCAGGGCGACTTCCGCCATGTGCGGCGGCGCTCGCTCGCCGGTCCCATCACGAAGTCGCTGATCTTCGTCCTCGTCACCGCGCTCGCCACCACCGTGCTCGGCCTGTCCATCGCCAACAGCGGCGTCAACACCGACACCCGCAGCTACAAGGCCCTGTTCACCGACGTCACCGGGCTCATCGACGGCGACGGCGTCCGGATATCCGGGGTGAAGGTGGGTGAGGTCACCGACGTACGCGTCGTCGACCACCGCACCGCGCAGGTCACCTTCACCGTCGACAAGGACCGCACGCTGCCCGGCACCACCACGGCCGGCGTGAAGTACCTCAACATGGTCGGCCAGCGGTACGTGTCCCTGGAGCGCGGCACCGGAGCGGCGGGCTCCGACCTGTCGCCCGGCGACACCATCCCGCTGGACCGCACCACCCCGGCCCTCGACCTGACGCTCCTCTTCAACGGCTTCAAGCCGCTGTTCGAGGGCCTGTCGCCGGGCGACGTCAACGATCTCGCCGGGTCGATCGTCAAGGTCCTCCAGGGCGAGGGCGGCACGGTCGACAGCCTCATCCAGCACGTCGGCTCGCTCACGCAGACCGTCGCCGCGAAGGACAAGGTGATCGGCGAGGTCATCGGCAACCTCACCGACGTGCTCGCGACGATCAACAACCGCGAGGACCAGTTCGACGACCTCGTCACCACCCTCCAGCAGATGGTGTCCGGCTTCAACGAGGACCGCGAACCGCTCGGCCAGGCCGTCGCCGCGATGGGCGACCTGACGACCGTCACCGCCGGATTCCTCAAGGACACGCGCGGCCCGCTCAAGGGCGACATCCAGCAACTCGGCCGCCTTTCCAACCAGTTGGGTGACGGCATCCCGCAGATCCAGAACTTCCTCGACAAGACCCCGGCCAAGCTCACGGCCCTGTCCCGGCTCGCCTCCTACGGCTCCTGGTTCAACCTCTACCTCTGCGAGGCGCACGTCAGCGGGGTCGCCATGTCCGACGGGTCGAAGGCCCCCACCGGTATCTCCGTCAACGAAGCGAGGTGCCAGGGATGACGACGGCGGACAGAAGCCGGAAACGGCAGTGGCTGAAGCCCGTACAGGAACGCAACCCCGTGCTCATCGCGGTCGCCGGAATCGTCGCGCTCGGGCTCGTCGCGCTCGCCGCGTTCAACGCGAGCAGCCTGCCCTACATCGGGGGCGGCACCTCCTACAGCGCCGACTTCAGCGAGGCCGCGGGACTCGGCTCGGGCGACGAGGTGCGGATCGCCGGGGTCAAGGTCGGCGAGGTCACCGGCGTCGGCCTCGACGGACCCAAGGTCAAGGTCACCTTCAAGATCAAGGACGACGGCACCTGGATCGGCGACCGCACCACGGCCTCCATCGCCATCAAGACGCTCCTCGGCGACAAGTACGTGGCGCTCGACCCGGTCGGCACCGGCCGCCAGGACCCCGGCGCCCGCATCCCGCTGTCCCGCACCACCTCCCCGTACGACGTCACCGAAGCCTTCCAGGACCTCAGCGGCACCATCGACGAGATCGACACCAAGCAGCTCGCCGCCAGCTTCGACACCATCTCGGAGACCTTCAAGGACTCGCCGCCCGACGTGAAGGCGGCCGTCAAGGGCCTCTCCGCGCTGTCGAAGACGGTCTCGTCCCGCGACAGCCAGCTCGCCGAGCTGCTCGCCGGCAGCAAGAAGCTGACGAAGACCCTCCAGACGAAGCAGTCCAGCTTCGAGACGCTCATCAACGACGGCGGCTCCCTGCTCACCGAGCTGAAGAAGCGGCGCACCGCCATCAAGGCGCTGCTCAGCGGCAGCGAGGCGCTCGGCCGGGAACTCAACGGCATCGTCGCCGACAACGACCAGCAGCTCGGCCCGACGCTCACCGCGCTCAGCCGGGTCACCACCGTCCTCGCCGAGAACAAGGACAAGCTCGACAAGACCCTCTCCCTCCTCGGCCCCTACTACCGGCTGATCGGCAACACCCTCGGCAACGGCCGCTGGTTCGACAGCTACCTGTGCGGCGTCGTGCCGCGTACCTACCTGCCCGAGAAGTCGCTCCCCGCGAAGTCGTGCAGACCACCGAAGAACGGCTCGTACGGGAACGGGGGCTGACCGCCGCCATGGCCACCACACGAACCACGAAGAGGCTGCTCATCGGCACCCTCGCACTCGCGGTACTGATCGCCGCCGGCATCGTCGGCGTCAGCGCCACCAGCGACAGCGGCACGCGCATCACCGCCTACTTCGACCGGGCCGTCGGCATCTACGACGGCTCCGACCTGCGCATCCTCGGCGTGCGGGTCGGCCGGGTCGACGGCGTGCACCCCGAGGGCACCCGCGTGCGGGTCACTCTCGCCGTCGACGACGGGGTGAAGGTGCCCGTCGGGGCGCGGGCCGTCGCCGTCGCGCCGAGCGTCGTCGCCGACCGGTACGTCCAGCTGACCCCGGCCTACTCGTCGGGCGCGGCCCTGAAGGACGGCGCGGTGCTGCCCGCCTCCCGCAACCGCACGCCCGTCGAGATCGATCAGCTCTACGACAGCATCACCGACCTCAGCAAGGCCCTCGGCCCCGACGGCGCCAACGAGAAGGGCGCGCTGTCCGGGCTGCTGAAGACCGGCGCCGCCAACCTCAAGGGCAACGGCCAGGAACTCGGCAACAGCATCGAGCAGTTCGGCAAGGCCGCCAAGACGCTCAACGGCAGCAGCGACGACCTGTTCACCACGCTCTCCCAGCTCCAGTCGTTCACCACGATGCTCAAACAGGAGGACTCGGGCGTGCGCACCGCGCAGGAGACCCTCGACGACGTCACCGGCTACTTCGCCGAGAACCGCGACGACCTCGCGGGCGCCCTCAAGGAACTCGGCGCCGCGCTCGGCCAGGTGAAGACGTTCATCGACCACCACCGGGACGAACTCAAGGACAACGTCGACAAGCTGGTCCCGATCACCCAGGCCCTCGTCGACCAGCGGGCCTCGCTCGCCGAAGCGCTGGACGCGGCGCCGCTCGCCGCGGGCAACGTCCTCAACGCGTACAACCCCAAGACCCGAACCCTCGACGGCCGCGCCAACCTCAACGAGCTCAGCTCGGGCGGACCGCTGCTGCCGCTGCCCTCCGTGGGAGGCGACCAGTGAACCGGCGAACCACCGCCCGCGCCGGCGCGGGAATCGGCTGCGGAGGCGTCATCATCGTCGCCTTCCTCCTCACCCTCGGCGTGATCAGCGTGCCGTCGCCGTCGTTCGGCGGCCTGGAGGACGTGCCGCTGCCCGGCGGCGCCGACCTCGGCGCCCACCCGTACACCATCACCGCCGACATGAAGGACGTGCTCAGCCTCGTCCCGCAGTCCGCGGTGAAGGTCAACGACGTGGCCGTCGGCCGCGTCACCGACATCGAACTCGCAGGCAAGAACAGCTGGACCGCCCGCGTCACCATGCGCATCAACGGCGATGTGAAGCTGCCCGCCGACGCCGGCGCCCGCATCGAGCAGTCCAGCCTCCTCGGCGAGAAGTACGTCCAGCTCGTCGAACCGGAGAACGCCACCGGCGCCCTCCAGTCCGGCGCCCGCATCCCGGTCTCCCGCACCGGCCGCAACACCGAGGTCGAAGAGGTCTTCGGCGCGCTGTCGCTGCTCCTCAACGGCGGCGGCGTCAACCAGCTCAAGACCATCACCCAGGAACTCAACCAGGCCATCGGCGGCCGCGAGACCCAGGTCCGCTCGACACTGCGCCAGGTCAACGCCCTCGTCACCGACCTCGACGACCACCGCAGCGACATCACCGCCGCGCTCGACGGGGTCAACCGGCTATCCGCGACGCTCTCGCACCGCAAGGAGGACGTCGACACCGTGCTGACCGGCCTCTCGCCCGGCCTCAAGACCCTTGAGGAACAACGGGGTTCACTGATGACCATGCTGCGCTCCCTCGACCGGCTCGGGGACGTCGCCACCGACACCATCAACCGCAGCAAGGCCGACATGGTCGCCGACCTCAAGGCCCTCGCCCCGACCCTGAAGGCGCTCGCCGACTCCGGCCAGGACCTGCCGAACTCGCTCCAGGTGCTGCTGACGTACCCGTTCACCGACGAGGTCATGAACGGCATCAAGGGCGACTACCTCAACACCTATCTCGACATGGCGGCCGTGAAGGGGACGACGCTGATCCCGCCGCTGGAGGAGAACACGGGGGCGGGGACACCGACCGCGACTCCGCAGAGCGAGCGCAAGTCGCTGAAGAAGGCTCCGGGGGCGTCGGGGAAGTCGGCTGATCCGTCGTCGCCGCTGCCGCTTCCTTCCACGACGACTACGAGCAGCAGCGCGACGCCGAGCGGGGGTGCCTCCCGGTGATCACTCTCGCCATCCGGCTGAAGAACCTCGCGTTCCTGCTCATCGCCGTGCTCGTCCTCGGCTACCTCGGTATCCGGTACGCCGACCTCGGCCGCTACGTCGGCGCCGCCGACTACTACACCGTCAAGGTGCAACTCCCGCGCACCGGCGGCCTGTTCACCCACTCCGACGTCACCTACCGGGGCGTCTCGGTGGGCCGGGTCGGGGCGATCAACCTCACCGGGGACGGGGTCGAGGCGGACCTGCGCATCAAGAAGTCCGCGCCCGAGATCCCCGACGACGCCAAGGCCGTCGTCGCGAGCCTGTCGGCGGTCGGCGAGCAGTACATCGACCTGCGCCCGGACCGCTCCGACGGCCCGTACCTCGCGAACGGCGACCGCATCGACCGGACCGCGTCCTCGGTGCCCAAGCCGGTCACCGACGTCCTCTCCAGCGTCGACGACCTCACCACCTCCGTGCCGCTCGACGACCTGCGCACGGTCGTCGACGAGTTCGGCAAGGCCTTCGAGGGGCGCGGCGAGGACCTGCAACTCCTCATGGACAACGGCTCGCAGTTCGTCCAGGCCGCCGACAAGGCCCTCCCCGAGACCACCAAGCTCATGAACGACGGCGAGGTCGTGCTCCGCACCCAGGCCCAGGAGGGCGACGCCATCAAGTCCTTCGCGTCCGGCGCCAGCCAACTGGCCTCCACCCTCAAGGGCTCCGACGCCGACCTGCGCCGCCTGGTCATGGCCGCGCCGGACGCCGCCACCCGGATCAGCGGGCTGCTCCGCGACCTGAACCCGGAGGTCGGCGTCGTCCTCGCCAACCTCCTCACCACCTCCGAGGTCGCCGTCACCCGGCAGCGCGGCACCGAGGAACTGCTCGTGAAGCTGCCCGCGGCCGTTGCGGCGGGAGCCACGGCCGTCGACGGGAAGAAGGTCAACTTCGGTATGGCGGTCACGTTCTTCAAGCCCCTGCCGTGCACGGCGGGCTACTCGGGCACCACGTACCGGCTCGGTACGGATCTCAGCGCGGCGCCCGCCACGAACACCGGGGCCCGCTGTACGGCGCCCGCGTCGAGCGGCGTGAACGTACGCGGTTCGGCGCACGCGCCGGGCGGGGGCGCCGTGCCCAAGCCCGCACAGCCGGGCGCGCTGTCACTCCCGTCGGTGGCCGACGATTCCGGGACGTCCGCGTCGTCCTCCGGGATGGCCGGGCTGCTCGGGCTCTCCGAGGGGAGTGGGCGGTGAGGCGGGTTCTGACGGGGGCGGGGCTCGCCGTGGCGCTCGTGGTGTGCGGTACGGGGGCCTGGTCGTACGCGCAGGCGCGGGGTGACAGCGACCTCGCGTACGGCCGGGCCCGCGATGCCGTGCTCTCCGACGGTCGTACGGCGGTTGCCCGGCTGACGACGCTGGACGCGTCGACGGCGGCCCGCGCCAAGGCGGGGGTGCGCGAATGGAAATCGGTGACGACGGGTCCGCTTCGGGCGTCGCTCTCCTCGGTGTCGCCGGCGGCCGGGGCGTCGTCGCGCGGGGTGGTGACGGATGCCGCTGTGACCGCGCTGGACGACCGTGCGGGTACGTCGAAGCTGATCGCGACGGTACGGGTGACGACGGGTTCGGCGGCGCCCGAGCGCAAGCGTCTTGAGGCGGTCCTGAGCCGGTCCGCCGACGGCACCTGGAAGATCAAGTCACTCGGCGCCGTGCCGGTGACGGGGGAGTCGAAGTGACCCACGACGTTGAAGTCGACGCCCCCGAAGAGGAACCCGGCACCGGGGGCCGCCTTGCCCACCCTGCCGCCCAAGGCGGCAGATTGCCCAAGGCTCTGCGACGCCTCGTACGGGATCGCCGCCAGGGGCGCGAGGAACTGCGCGACCAGCCACCCACGGAGGCGCACCCGGAGGACGAGCAGGAGGCCGACGGCGCCCAGGAGCAGGCGGCCGCTGAAGGCGAGCCCGCCACCGATCGCCGCCAGGGGCGCGGGGAACTGCGCGACCAGCCACCCACGGAGGCGGACCCGGAGACGGAGACCAGCTCTCGCGGCGGGCGGGTTCAGTTCATCGTCGCCGTCGTCGTGGCCGGGCTGCTTGTCGTCAGTGGGGTCGTTCTCTTCTACCTCGCCCACGAGCTCAGGACAGAACCAGCGACCCGCAACCACGCCCTCACCGACGCCGACGCCACCAACCGCGTCAACGGGGACGTCAGCAGTGCTCTCGCCAAGATCTTCTCCTACACGCCCGACGGCACCAACGCCACCGCCCGGACCGCCAATCAGGTCCTCACGGGCAAGGCCGCCAAACAGTACGCCGAGCTGTTCACCCAGGTTCAGAAGAACGCGCCGGCCCAGAAAGTCACCCTCACCACCGACGCCGTCCGCGTCGGCACGGTCAGCCTGCGCGGCGACACCGCGCACCTGCTCGTCTTCCTCGACCAGTCGACGCACCGCGGCGACAAGAAGGCGGTCACCTCCGCCGCCCAGCTCTCCGTCACCGCTCAACTCCACAACGACGTATGGCAGATCGTCGACATCAAGGCCAGGTGAACCATGCTGAAAAGACCCCTGCTCGTGGTGGCGGTCGTGCTCACCCTCGTCGCGGGCGGCTTCGCCGTCTGGGGCGGCTGGTCCTGGTACGGGGCCGCGCACGACGACACGGCCTCCTTCGCGGCGGCCCGCGACGACGCCCTGGAGGCGGGGGAGCAGGCCGTGCAGAACCTGAACACCCTCGACCACCAGAAGCTCGACAGCGGGCTCGACCTGTGGGAGAGCTCCACGACCGGCGCGCTCCACTCCCAACTGGTAAAGGGCCGCGCCGAGTTCGCGAAGCAGGTGACGAGCGCCAAGACGGTCAGCACGGCGAAGGTGCTCGACGGCGCCCTGACCGAACTCGACGAACGGGCCGGAAAGGCCCGCGTCATGGTCGCGCTCCGGATCACGGTGAAGGCCGCCGGACAGAAGGCCACCGACAAGGACAGCCGGATGCTCGGCGAACTCACCCGCACCGACGGCCACTGGAAACTCAGCGCCCTCGCCCAGGCCCAGGTCGGCGACACGGCCTCGACCACCACCGACTGAGGAGCCACCATGCCGTCGACCACCCGCCACACCCTCAACCGGCAACGCCAGCGCCAGAACCAGACCCAGCGGGCCGAGCAGACCACAACCGAGGCTCCGGTCACGGCCGTCGTCGCGGAACCCGCCAGGAAGACCCGGCCGCGCCCCGAACCCCGTACGACGGACAAGGCGGCCAGGAGCACCACCCCCGTCCTCGCCGCGCTGGTCCTGCTCACCCTCCTCCTCGGCGGCTTCGCCGGGTGGGCGCACGCGCGGGCCCACGCGCTCACCGGCACCGCCGCCGCCCAGAACACGGCGCTCACCGACGCGGCCCGCACCAGCGACGTGAAGGGCCGGGCGGAGAAGGCGGTCAACGCGCTCTTCTCCTACGACTACGCCAACCCGAAGACGGCGGAGAAGGCCGCGGCCACCCTCCTCACCGGCAAGGCCGTCGAGCAGCACCGCACCCTTCTCGCGCCCGTGCTCGCGCAGGCGCAGCAGCAGAAGACGGTCGTCACCACGACCGTCACCGACAGCGCGGTCGAGCGGATCGACGGCGACCGCGCGCGGGTCCTCGTCTACGCCGACCAGTCCAGCACCAGCACGGCCGCGAAGGCCAAGGACGCCGCCGCGAACTACGCGGGCGCCATGCTCGCCGTCGACCTCGTGCAGCGCGACGGCCACTGGCTGGTCTCCGCCATCGACACCTTCAGCAGCTGACGAACCGACGAAAGGGTCCTCATGCGTACCCCGCGACTGAGCAAACGCCCCCGCCTCGGCCGACGACTGCGCGGCACCGCGATCGCCGTCGCCGCGACGGCCGTGCTCACGGCGTCCCAGGCCCCGGGTGTCGTGGAGGAGCTGACCAAGAGCCACGACAGAGGCACCGACCCGATCGCCCTCGCGGGCGGTTCCGGCGCCCTGCCCCAGGTCCCCTCGCAGGGCGACGACTCGTACCACACCGAGCTGCCGCCGCTGACGACGCCGGACAACCCGGACCTCACCTTCCCGCCGACGGTGATCCGCGCCGAGGCCGGCATCCCCGCGACCGTCCTCGCCGCCTACCGCAGAGCCGAGACGTCCGTCGGCCGCACCGACCCCGGCTGCGACCTGCCGTGGCAACTGCTCGCCGCGATCGGCAAGGTCGAGTCGGGGCAGGCGCGCGGCGGCGACGTCGACGCGAACGGCACCACACGGCACCGCATCACCGGCCCGCCCCTGAACGGCAAGGGCTTCGCGCTCATCCGCGACAGCGAGGGCGGCCGCTGGGACGGGGACGCCGTCTACGACCGGGCCGTCGGGCCGATGCAGTTCCTGCCCGGCACCTGGCGCCGCTGGGGCGCCGACGGCAACGGCGACGGCGTCTCCGACCCCAACAACATCTTCGACGCGGCCCTCGCGGCGGGCCACTACCTGTGCGCGGGCAACCGCGACGTCGGCACCGACGGCGGCCTGGAGCGGGCCATCCTCAGCTACAACTACTCGCGGGACTACCTGCGGACGGTCCTGTACTGGATGGAGTTCTACCGCAAGGGCGTGCACACCGTCGCCGACGGCAAGGGCACCGTCCCGTTCAGCCCCGGCGCCGGCTCGAAGACCCCGGCGAAGAAGCCCGTCGGCGACGAGGACGGCGGCGGCATCGTCATCGGCCCGCCGCCCACCCGGCAGCCCAGCCCGACCCCGACCACCAGCCCCACGCCGAAGCCCACCGACAGCGGCTCACCGACCCCCAGCCCGACCCCCGGGCCCAGCGACACCGGCTCGCCCACCCCGCCCGCCACCGGCGAGCCGACGGACACGCCCACGCCCCCGGCGACCGACGAGCCCGGCTCCCCCACGCCCAGCGACGGCGGCTGCCCGTCCGACAGCGCGTCCCCGACGGACACCGCGTCCCCGACCGGTTCGCCCAGCCCCTCGGAGAGCCCGAGCGAATCCGCGTCACCCTGCGCGACACCCGGCAGCTGACGGGCTCGGCGACGGCACCCGCTCCCAGCCGGAGCCGACCCGGTAGGTGCCGGGCGCCGTCGCCACCAGCTCGGTGAACTCGCCGCCGCGCTGCCGCCGCACGGTCAGGCAGCCGCCCTCGGACGTCAGCCACGGCGAGTACGCGACCTTCAGCGTCGCCGTGCCCGCCCGCTCGAAGCGGACGGTGACCCGCGCCCCGTCCGAGCGGACGACGGTGGCGGGCGCCGAGACCAGCGGCACCGCGTCCCGCACCCGGTACACGCGCCAGTGCGGGTCGCGCCACACCGGCTCCAGATAGCCGGTTCCGGAGCGCACGAAGGCGGCCTCCTGCTCGGCGAACCCGTCGGGCTTGCCCTCCGGCAGCACCACGAAGCCGACCGCCCACCGGTCCAGCCACGCCCGGTAGGTGGCCGCCGAGAACGAGCCGTCGTAGAAGAGCCGCCCGCGCTCGACGTCGAGCTGCCGGTTCCAGCCGCGCGCCATGTTCACGTACGGGGCGAGCGCCGTCGCCTCCCGGTGGTTGCGGGCCGGGATCACCTCGACCCGGGTGCGGTCGGCGCGGTGCCGCTCCAACTCCCGTACGACATCGTGGGTTTCGGCCGCCCAGGCGGGCACGCGCGTCGACACCCGCAGATCGTCGACGGTCTTCTGTGCCACCCAGGCCGAGGAGAGCACGAGCGCCACGGCCAGGACCAGTGCCCGCAGCCGGTGCCGTCCCGGCGGCAGCTCCTGGAGCGCCGCCAACAGCAGGGCAGGCGCGGCGAGTTCGGCGAGCCGCTCGACGTTCGTGCCGACGGGGGAGGGGACGAGGTACGTGACGACCGTGCCGGCCGCGTAGACGGCGGCCGCCCATCGCGCCACCCGCCGGCGCCGGGGCCCCGCCACCACCAGCGCGAGCGAGAACACGACCGGCGGCCAGATCCGGTCCAGCGGCATCAACTGCTCGCCCTTGAAGGGGAACAGGAGGGTCGTCGTGCCCACGATCAGCGCGGGCGGGACCAGGTACGCGGCGGCCCGGCCCCAGTCCCGTACGCCCAGATACCCGGCGCCCACGACCGCCAGAAACAGCCCCGCGACCGGGGAGGCCATCGTGGCGAGCGCCGCGCAGAGCGTGCCCGCCGCGTACCCGCGCCTTCCGGTGAGCGCCACGCACGCACCGAGCCCGAGGGCCACCCCGAGCGCGAAGGTGGTGCGGCCCGACGCCACGTCGCACCACAGCGCGAGCGAGAGCAGCACGGCGGGCGGCAGCGGGCGGGCGATGCCCGTGCGCACGAGCAGCACCGCGCCCAGCCAGGCGGCGGCCAGCCCGGACACCACCGTGACCGGTCTGACCCCGAGACCCGCCATCAAGTACGGCGAGATCAGCGAGTAGTTGGCGGTGTGCATCCCGCCGTACCAGAACAGGTTGTACGCCGACGCCCCGTGGTCGGCGGCGAACCGGGCCCACGCCTGCTGGGCCGCGAGATCGCCGCCGCCGGTCGCCAGGAACAGCGCCCACACCGCGTACAGCGGCAGTGTGGGCACCGTCGCGAGCAGCGGGACGCGGTGCCGTACGGCCAGGGGCGCGCGGGGGCGGGCGAAAGGCAGGTCGACCGTGGCCACGGGTACCGGTCCATCCGTTTCTCGTCGGGTGACGTCTTCTCCGGAGAAGACGCATAACACGACGAAAGTGTTCATTCAGGGGGATGGATCCGGCCGGATTTCACCCCTTCGCGGGCGCCGCCACCTGAAGCTCCTTGACGCCGTTGAGCCAGGCCGCGCGCAGCCGGCGGGGATCGCCGACGAGCCGCAGGTCGGGCAGGGCGTCGGCGATCGCGTTGAAGATCAGGTCGATCTCCAGGACCGCCAGGGACTTGCCGAGGCAGAAGTGCGGGCCGCCGCCGCCGAAGCCGAGGTGCGGGTTGGGGTCGCGGGTGATGTCGAAGGTGTCGGGGTCGGTGAAGACCTCCGGGTCGTGGTTGGCGGACGAGTAGAAGATGCCGACCCGGTCGCCCTCCTTGATCTTCTGGCCGCCGAGTTCGGTGTCCTGGGTGGCGGTGCGCTGGAAGGAGACGACCGGCGTCGCCCAGCGCACGATCTCCTCGGCCGTGGTCGAGGGGCGGTCGCGCTTGTACAGCTCCCACTGGTCGGGGTGGGTCAGGAAGGCGTGCATGCCGTGGGTGATGGCGTTGCGGGTCGTCTCATTCCCGGCGACGGCGAGCAGGATCACGAAGAAGCCGAACTCGTCCGAGGAGAGGTTGCCCTGGTCCTCCGCCGCGACGAGCTGGCTGACGATGTCCTTGGCCGGGCACTGCTTGCGCTCGGCGGCGATGTTCATCGCGTAGCCGACGATCTCCATGGCCGCCTCGGCGCCGATCTCCTCGGTGATCGCGTACTCGGGATCGTCGTACGCCACCATCTTGTTGGACCAGTCGAAGACCTTGGCGCGGTCCTTCTGCTCGATGCCGATGAGCTCGGCGATGGCCTGGAGCGGCAGCTCCACGGCGATGTTGGTGACGAAGTCGAACGAGCCGTCGGGACCGGCCTGTTCAAGCGCCTTCCGCACGATGTCGCCGGCCCGGGCGCGCAGGGCGCCCTCCAGGGAACGGATGGCGCGTGGCGTGAAACCGCGCTGCACGATCTGGCGCACGCGCGTGTGCTCGGGCGGGTCCATGTTCAGCATGATCATCTTCTGGACCTCGATCTGGTCGCGCTGGATCGAGGAGTTGAAGCGGATCACGGCCGTGTTGACGTTGGAGGAGTAGATCTCCGGGTGCGTGGACACGTACTTGACGTCGGCGTGCCGGGTCACCGCCCAGTACCCCGCGTCGTCGAAGCCGGAGATCCCGCGTTCCTGCGGGATCCAGCGGACCGGCTCGGCCTGCCGGAGTTCGGCGAACTCCGGGTACGGCACGCGGTCCTGGAGCAGATCGGGGTCGGTGAAGTCGAACCCGTCGGGCAGCGCGGGGCACGGCATGGGTCACTCCAAGCTCTGTCTGACGCTCCGTCAGTTATGGCTCGAAAGGTAGTAACGGGTTCTAGAAGTGGCAAGGGGCGCGGGTGTGTCGGTTCCGTGTGTTGTGCTTGCACGACCCTTGCGTACCGGGGGTAAGCGCGCCGAGACTGCATGCATAACTGGTACGCGTTCTAGTTTCCGTCCGGGATTGCGTGGAGAGGACGACTGTCATGGCAGCCGAGCCCGTCATCGTCGAGGCCGTACGTACCCCGATCGGCAAGCGCGGTGGCGCGCTCGCCAATCTCCACCCGGCGTATCTGCTGGGGGAGACGTACCGCGAACTCCTCGGCCGCACCGGCATCAAGGCCGACTGCGTCGAGCAGATCGTCGGCGGCACGGTCACGCACGCGGGCGAGCAGTCCATGAACCCGGCGCGCACGGCGTGGCTGACGATGGGCCTGCCCTACGAGACCGCCGCGACCACCGTCGACTGTCAGTGCGGCTCCTCCCAGCAGGCATCGCACATGACCGCCAACATGATCGCGGCGGGCGTCATCGACGTCGGCATCTCCTGCGGTGTGGAGGCCATGTCGCGGGTCCCGCTCGGCTCCGGCTCCAAGCACGGTCCGGGCAAGCCGTTCCCGGAGGAGGGGAACGTCGACCTGCCCAACCAGTTCGAGGCCGCCGAGCGCATCGCGCGCCGCCGCGAGCTGACCCGGGAGAACGTCGACTCGCTCGGCCTCATCTCGCAGGAACGGGCCGCGATCGCCTGGTCCGAGGAGCGGTTCAAGCGCGAGACGTTCGCCGTGCAGGTGCCGACCACCGAGGCCGAGCAGGCCGCCGGGCAGGGCATGTGGCGGCTGGTCGACCGGGACGAGGGGCTGCGCGACACCACCATGGAGGGACTGTCGGGCCTCAAGGCGGTCATGCCGACCGCCGTCCACACGGCCGGGAACTCCTCGCAGATATCCGACGGCGCCGCCGCCATCATGTGGGCGTCGAAGCGGATGGCGCGGGCCCTGAAGCTCCGGCCGCGCGCCCGCATCGTGGCGCAGGCACTGGTCGGCGCGGACCCGCACTACCACCTGGACGGGCCCGTCGACGCGACCCGCACGGTCCTCGGCAAGGCCGGCATGACGCTCAAGGACATCGACCTCGTCGAGATCAACGAGGCGTTCGCGTCGGTCGTGCTCAGCTGGGCGCAGGTCTTCGACCAGGACCTGGAGAAGGTGAACGTGAACGGCGGCGCGATCGCCCTCGGCCACCCGGTCGGCGCGACCGGCGCCCGCCTCATCACGACGGCGCTGCACGAACTGGAGCGCAGGGACAAGGAGTTCGCGCTCATCACGATGTGCGCGGGCGGCGCGCTGGCCACCGCCACCATCATCCAGCGGCTCTAGTCCCCGGTACGGCTACCTCAGGGGCGCCGTGGACTGCCTGACCACCAGCTCCGGCTCGTGGAGCAGTTCGTGCGGGGTGGGGCTGTCACCCGAGATCTGGTTGGCCAGGAGGGTGACGGCCGCCCGCGACATCGCCTCGATCGGCTGGCGCAGGGTGGTCAGCGGCGGATCGGTGTAGTTCATGAACGCGGAGTCGTCGAAGCCCACGACGGACAGGTCCTCGGGGATGCGCAGCCCCAGGCGCCGGGCGGCGCGCACGGCGCCGAGCGCGAGGACGTCGCTGCCGCAGATCAGCGCGGTGACCTGGTGGCCGAGCAGTTCGGAGGCGACGGCCTGGCCGCCCTCGAAGGAGAACAGCGCGTGCCCGACGGGATGGCTGCCCTTGCTCCCTGAGGTCAGGGCCTCGAACGCGGCGGCCTTCCGGCGCGACGGCATGTGGTGGCCCGGCCCGACCATCAGGCCGATGTCGGTGTGCCCCATCGCCGTGAGGTGGGCGAACGCCTGGCGGACGGCGGCCTCGTCGTCCGTGCTGACGCTGGGGAAGCCCGGATAGTCGACGGCGGCGTTCAGCAGCACGACCGGGACCCCGCGCTGGAGCAGCGCCTGGTGCTCGTCCTCGGTCAGCCCGCCGCAGAAGATGACCCCGGCGACCTGCTGGTCCAGGAGCATCGACACGTACTCGGCCTCGGTGAGACCGCCCGCGGTGCGGGTGCACAGGACGGGCGTGAAGCCGAGCTGGACGAGGGCGCCGCCGGCGATCTCGGCGATCGCGGGGAAGATGGGGTTCTGCAGCTCGGGCAGGACGATGCCGACCAGGCGGGCCCGCGCGGCGCGCAGATGCGTGGGTCGCTCGTAGCCGAGGACGTCGAGCGCGGTGAGGACGGCCTGCCGGGTGCTGTCGGACACGCCCGGCTTCTCGTTCAGGACGCGACTGACGGTTGCTTCACTGACGCCCACTCGACGGGCTACTTCTGCGAGCTTGCGGGCCATGGCCGGAGTGTAACCGCACGTCAGTGCGAGGAGGCGGGCCGGTGGTCGCCCCTGTCCCAGGGACGGCCACCGGCGCGGTCGGTCAGAAGCCGCTGTTGCCGCTGCCGCGGGTGAGCGTGAAGCCGGGGGAGTTGTTGAGCAGCCCGCCCGTCTTCGCCGTGACGCTGGTGTTGGCGACCGTCATGCCGCCGGTGACGTTGTTGAGGTCGAAGCCGTAGGTTCCGGCGTTGGCGATGGTGTTCCCGTCCATGGTCAGGTTGCTGATCTTCTTGGCGTAGGAGAGCAGGACGCCCTGGTAGGTGCTGTCCTTGATGGTGTTGCCGTCGACGTGCACGGGCTGGGTGATGTCCGCGGTGTCGGCGTAGATCCACAGCGCGCCGATGGTGGTCGACCAGTTGATGTGGTACGAGCCGCAGCGGGTGAGGAGGTTGTTCCGGACGTAGATGTCGGAGCTGAAGCCCTGCCCGAAGTACGTGCTGATGGTGATGCCGGACCCGAAGGCGACCGTGTCGCTGACCGCGTTGTTCTCCAGGGTGTTGTCACCGCCGCCGTAGACCCCGATCCCGTTGGCCTGGATGGGCAGCTGGGCGGTGTTGTGCGAGACGGTGCTGTGCGTGACGTTGCCGTCCTCGGTGTCGAGCGCGAGGGAGTCGTCGCCGGTGTTGCGTACGTGCGACTGCTCGACCCGGGTGTTGTCGGAGCCGCCGTGGACGTGCAGGCCGTCCGCGAAGACGTTGCGCACGCGGACGCCGGAGACGAGCAGGCCGGTGCCGGGCCGTGCCCACAGGCCGACCTTGGTGTGCTCCATCCACACGTTGTAGATGAGCGACCCGGAGGCGAAGCTGCCCTCGATGGCCGCCGCGCCCGAGTCGTTGTTGCGGAAGGTCTGGTCGCCGAAGACCGACAGGTCGGCTATCTGCACCCGGCCGCCGGTGGAGAAGAGGCCGCCCGCGCCGTTCTCCGCGGTGGACTTGAGCGTCGTGTACCAGGGCCCGGCGCCGCGCAGCGCGACGCCCGACAGGTTGACGCGGCCCGAGATCGAGTAGGTCCCGGACGGCAGCCACAGCCCCTTTCCGGCGCTCGCGGCGCTGCTCAGCGCCGCGTTGAGGGCGCTGGTCACATCACTCGTGCCGGGCGTCACGCCGTAGTCCGCGGCGGAGACATAGCCCGAGGGCATCGTGGCGGCGGGGTCGACCAGCTCGGTGTCGACGACGTCCACGGTGTACGAGGCGGCCGTCGACCCGGCGTCCTTCTGGAGCTTCAGGACGGTTCCGGCGGGCCAGGTGCTGGTGTGGAGGTAGCGGACCTCGTCGAAGTAGTGGTGGCCGGTCGAGTCCCCCGCGTTGCCCGGGGTGTTGGTGTCGTAGTACCCGGCGCCGTACAGCCACGAGAACTTGTTGGTGGTCTGGAGGTCCGTGACCTTGGTGGAGCCCGCGTACAGGGACAGCGGCGCCGTGGTCACCGAACCGCTCGCGGTGTCCGGGATCGAGTAGCGCACGACGAGCGCGTTGGCCGGCTTGGTCAGCGTGATCTGCACGTACTGGCCGGTGTCGGTGAGCTTCACCGCGCTGCGGCCCGTGGACTCGGCGGACAGGCTCGGATAGCTGGTGCTGACCGCCAGCTTGGTGCCGTTGGTGGTGGCGTCGGCCGCACGGTACTCGGTGTACGGCAGGGTGGCGCCCTGCGAGGTCAGCGCGGTGCCGCCGTCGACGGAGACACTGTCCACCGCGACATTGCCGCTGTCGCCCGACTCGGTGCGCAGGCCCACCAGGTTCAGGCCGCCCCGGAGCTTGGCGTCGACGGACACGAACGCCCAGCCGTCGGCGGCGGGCAGGGACAGCTGACGCGAGCGGACCCCGTTCAGGTACAGGGAGAGGGTCTGCGCGGAGCCGGTGGTGTTGCGGTAGGTCACGGCCAGCGGATAGGTGCCCGCGGACGGTACGGCGGTGTCGATGACGGTCTCGGCGCCCTGCGCGGTGAAGCCGGTGAGATAGCCGCTGCCGCTGTACCCCGAGACGGAGGTGGCCTTGGCGGGCCCGCCGGTGACGAACGCGGTCTCCGCCTCGTACGCCTTGCCCGGCGCGGCGCCGCCCCCGCCGCCGGGCGGCTCGGTGGAGCCCGCGGAGACGGTGACGTTGTCGACGTTCACGTTGCCGGAGTCGGCCGGGTCGAAGCGGTAGGCGACCGTGTTGGAACCCGCCTTCAGGGTGAGGGACTCGGTGCGCGAGGCCCAGGTGTTCCAGTCCGAGGTCGCCGCGAGCGTCGTGGTCAGGGCCTTGCCGCCGTTGACGTACACCGACAGCGTCTTCGCCGAACCGGTGCCGTTGGCGTAGCGCAGCGCCACATCGGCGGACCCGGCGGCGGCCGCCGTGACGGTGAACGTCGTGGCGGCGGTGCCCTTGTGGGAGTCGGTGTAGCCGCCCACGTACCCGGTGCCCTGGAAACCGGAGTGCTCGGTCTCGGTCGCCGTGCCGCCGCTCAGCGCCGCGGACTCGGCCTCGTACCGGCCGTCGACCGCCGCCGGAGCGGCCGCGAGCGTGAGCGCGTCGAGGTTCACGTTCCCGGAGTCGGCGGAGCCGAACACGTACCCGATCGTGTTGCTGCCGCTGGTCAGCGTGACCGGGCTGGTGACCGTGGCCCAGGTGTTCCAGTCCGCGGTGGCCGGCAGCGAGACGGTGCCGGTCTTCGCGCCGCGCACGTACAGGGACAGGGTCTGCGCGCCGCCGGTGCCGTTGGCGTAGCGCAGGGTGGCGGTGTGGGCGCCCGCGCTCGCCGCGGTGACGGTGAAGGCCGTGGTGGCGGCGCCCTTGGCGGCGTCGGTGTAGCCGCCGACGAAGCCGGTGCCGGTGAAGCCCGTGTGGTCGCTCTGGACGGCGGCGCCGCCGCTGAGCGCGGCCGACTCGGCCTGGTAGATGGTGGAGGCGGCCACGGCCGGGCTGCCGAGCACGCCGAGCGCGGCGCACAGGACGGCCAGGACCGTGCCCACCAGAAGGAGCCGGGATCTGGTGCGCTCCGGCGGTCGTGCGGAGCCGATTCGAGGCATGGGGAACTCCCACGGAAAAGGGGCGGGTGAGTGACGCGCACCGTAACGGGGCGGTGATGCGCGGGCAATGCGTGCGGACATCCGCGAATTCCGGCGATGCTTTCCGTGGAATTGTTTGCGCTGCTTGCGCTGCGCCAACTACCAGCGTGTGAAGGCGAGTTGACGGCTCACAGCGGGGTGAGCCGCTGGAACGCAATTACGTGACGAGTGTCGGATTCTTGCTCACCGTCTTGCGTCGCCGTCGGCGTGCGGCCCCGAGGGCGTGATGGTCTCCGTACCAGCTCATCGGCCGTGTGTGGCGGGGTCTTCGCTGGCGGACACGGCGTGCGGCGCCGCGTGCCGGGCGGTCCGGACGGACCGGATGTCGGGTTCTTGCGCGCGGTTTCGTCGGAAGATTTCTTCGAAGTCCGCAGGTGTTAGTGATGCTTTGCGTATTCAGGTTTGTGTATTGCTCGCGGTTCGTGGGGCCCGTAACTTGTGCGTCACCTCGACGGGCCGCGTATCGACGCCGTGCCTATCCACTTCACCCTCAGGGACGATCCATGACCGCAATACCGGCGGGCAGAAACGCCCGCGTCGGCATCGCCGTGGCCGCGGTGGCCGCACTCGGCCTCTCCGTGAGCGGCTGCGGAGCCTCCGGCGACGACGCCGCCGACCCGAACGGCAAGATCACCATCACGGTGAACGACATGCCCGCGAAGACCGACCCGGTCAACCGCAAGATCTTCCTCCAGGACGTGGCCGCGTTCGAGAAGGCCAACCCGAAGATCCATGTCGTCCCGCACGAGGGGCAGATGGACCCCCAGACGTTCTCCACCAAGCTCGCCGGAGGCCAGCTGGAGAACGCCTACTACGTCTACCTCACCGACCCGGCCGGCATCATCGCCAAGCACCAGGCGGCCGACATCACGGACTACCTGAAGGACTATCCCGAGGCCCAGCAGGTCAAGCCCGAGCTGCGCAAGGTCTTCCAGGACGAGGTCGGCCGCACCTACGGCGTCACCGAGGGCAACTACTCGATGGGCCTGGTCTACAACCGCACCCTGTTCAAGAAGGCGGGCCTGGACCCGGACCAGCCGCCCACCACCTGGGACGAGGTCCGCGCCGACGCCAAGAAGATCGCCGCGCTCGGCAAGGGGATCACCGGCTACGGCGACTACAGCAAGTCCAACACGGGCGGCTGGCACTTCACCGCCGAGATGTACTCGCGCGGCGGCGACGTCGCCAAGCAGCAGACCGACGGCACCTGGAAGGCCGACTTCGACAACGCCACCGGCCGGGCCGTCCTCCAGCAGCTGCACGACATGCGCTGGACCGACGACTCCATGGGCAAGCGCCAGCTCCTCGAATGGGCCGACCTGCTCCAGATGATGGGCGCCGGCAAGCTGGGCATGTACCTGGCCACCTCGGACAACATCCCCACCATCGCCGCGCAGTACAAGGGCGACCCCAAGGAGTTCGGCCTCGGCCCCATGCCGGAGGGCAAGGGCACGCTGGCCGGCGGCGGTGGATTCATGTTCAACCCGAAGAACAGCGCCGCGCAGACCAAGGCCGCCCTCGCCTGGATCATGTTCAAGTACGAGAACCCCGACCGGATCACGCCCGGCCAGAAGCGCGCCGCCGCCCAGAAGCAGCCCGTCGGCCTGCCCGAGCCCAACATCTGGACCGGCGCCGCGCAGAAGACCAAGGCCGCGGCCGACGAGAAGTACGCGAACCAGCCCGTCGCGAACTACAAGCCGTTCAGCGACGCCATCGGCAAGATCCCGCTCCGCCTCGAACCGCCGCAGGCCCAGAAGATCTACGCCGTCCTGGACACCGCCATGGCCAAGGTCCTCACCGAGAAGGACGCCGACATCGACAAGCTGCTCGGCGACGCCTCGAAGCAGGTCGACGCCCTGCTCGCCGCCCAGTAGCGACCGCCGTCCAGCGGCCCCCGTCCCGCCGTGCCGCGGCACCTGACCCCGCGGCACGGCCCGGCCCCCTCTCGTACCGACCCCCGTACCCCCGAACCCCCGCACCCCCGAACCGCAAGGAGAACCCATGGCGACGTCCCTCGCGCCGCGTCGCAGCGAAGTCCGCCCACCGCTGCCCGCCACGGCCCACGGCCCCGGGCCCGGCCGGTGGCCGCACCTGCGGCGGCGGCTCACGGACAACGCCCTGGCCTACGGCTTCCTCGCCGCGGGGATCCTCAGCTTCGCCTACTTCTCCTGGTATCCGCTGATCCGCGGCATCACCCTGAGCTTCCAGCAGGACAACCTCATCACCGACCCGCAGTGGGTCGGCCTCGGCAACTACCGCACCCTGTTCGCCGATCCGCTGTTCTGGACGGCGTGGAAGAACACCGCCGAGTTCACCGGCCTCGCGCTGGTCCTCGGCTACGCCGTGCCCTTCGTCATCGCCGTCCTCCTCAACGAGCTCCGGCACTTCAAGGCGTACTTCCGCATCGCCGTGTACCTGCCGGTCATGCTCCCGCCGATCGTCAGCGTCATGCTCTGGCAGTACTTCTACGATCCGGGCCAGGGCCTGTTCAACACCCTCCTGCACGGCGCGCACCTGCCCACCTCGCAGTGGGTGCAGTCCCCGCACACCGCCATGATCTCCCTCGTCCTCGTCTCCACCTGGGCCAACATGGGCGGCGCCACCCTGATGTACCTCGCCGCGCTCCAGTCCATCCCCGGCGAGCTGTACGAGGCCGCCGAACTCGACGGCGCCGGCATGTGGGCCCGCCTGCGCCACGTCACCGTGCCGCAGATGCGGTTCGTGATGCTGGTCCTGCTGCTGCTCCAGATCATCTCGACGATGCAGGTGTTCATCGAGCCGTTCCAGATGACCGGCTTCACCAACCCGTCGACCATCACCGTGATGACGCTGATCTACCGCTACGCGTTCGCCGTCAACAACGACTTCGGTCTCGCCGCCGCGATGAGCGTGCTCCTGTTCGTCGTACTCGCCGTGTTCGCGGCCGTCTATCTGCGCCTGACCCGCGACGGCGACCAGGGCTGAGGGAGAAGCACATGTCCAAGGCCACATCCGCCGCCGAGTCCGCGCAGCGCAGCCTGATCTCCGCCAAGGAACTCGCCCGCCCGCGCAACCGGCGCCTCTACTACGCGGTCCTCACCCTGACGGTGGTCGCCTTCGCCGCCGCCTTCCTGTACCCGCTGTGGTGGATGGCGAGCTCCGCCCTGGAGACGCCCCGCCAGTTCGCCGAACAGACACCGACGCTGCTGCCCAAGTCCGTCCACCTGAGCGCCTACAAGGACGCCTGGACGCAGATGGACATCGCCCACTTCTTCCTCAACACCGTGTACTACGCGGCCGGGGGCTGGGCGATCCAGATGGCGGTCGACGTCTGCGCCGCGTACGCCCTGTCGAAGCTGCGCCCGGTCTTCGGCAACATCGTCTTCGCCGGGATGCTCGCCAGCCTCATGCTGCCCGCCGCGGCCCTCCTCGTCCCCGCCTACCTGACGGTCAACGACCTGCCGCTGTTCCACATCAACCTCGTCAACACCCCCTGGGCACTGTGGCTGCCCGGAGCGGCCAACGCCTTCAACATCTACGTGCTGCGCCGCTTCTTCGACCAGATCCCCACCGACATCCTCGACGCCGCGTCCATCGACGGGGCCTCCCGCCTCCAGGTGCTGCTCCGCGTCGTGCTGCCGCTGTCCCGGCCCGTGCTCGCCGTCGTCTCCATCTTCTCGGTCGTCGGCATGTGGAAGGACTTCCTGTGGCCGCTGCTGGTCCTCCAGGACCCGGACCGGCAGACCCTGTCCGTGGCCCTGCACCGGCTGTCCACGTCGACCACGCAGGTGCCGCCCACCGAGATGATCGCCGGCCTCACCATCGCCGCCGTCCCGATGGTCGTCCTCTTCCTCTTCTTCCAGCGCCACATCATCAGCGGCCTGTCGGCGGGCGCCCTCAAGGGATGACCCCCTTCTCCGTACTTCTCCCCTCCCTCATGCAAGGAGTCCCTTCCGTGGCCCGATCCACCGACGCCCACGACGAATGGTGGCGCCACGCCGTCATCTACCAGGTCTACCCGCGCTCCTTCGCCGACGCCGACGGCGACGGCATCGGTGACCTCGCCGGCGTCCGCGAACGCCTGCCCCACCTGGCCGAACTCGGCGTCGACGCGCTCTGGTTCAGCCCCTGGTACGCATCCCCGCAGGCCGACGCCGGATACGACGTCGCGGACTACCGGCGCATCGACCCCGCCTTCGGCGACCTGGCCGAGGCCGAGGCGCTCATCGCCGACGCGCACGCCCTGGGCCTGCGCATCATCGTCGACATCGTCCCCAACCACGTCTCCGACCAGCACGCCTGGTTCCAGGAGGCGCGCGCGGCGGCCCCCGGCGCCGAGGCCCGCGACCTGTTCTGGTTCCGCCCCGGACGCGGCGCCGACGGTGAACTCCCGCCCAACGACTGGCAGTCCGTCTTCGGCGGCCCCGCCTGGACCCGAGTCGACGACCCCGACGGCACCCCGGGGGAGTGGTACCTGCACCTCTTCGCGCCCGAGCAGCCCGACCTCAACTGGAACAACCCCAAGGTCCGCGAGGAGCACGAGGACATCCTCAGGTTCTGGTTCGACCGCGGCGCCGACGGCGTCCGCATCGACTCCGCGACCATGCCCGCCAAGGACCCCGCCCTCCCCGAGTTCGCCGCCGACAGCACACCCCCCGACCACCCCTACATCGACCGCGACGACGTCCACACCATCTACCGCTCCTGGCGGGCCGTCGCCGACGGCTACCGGCCCGCCCGCGCCCTCATCGGCGAGGTCTGGCTCGCGAACCCCGAGCGCTTCGCCCGCTACCTGCGCAGCGACGAGATGCACACCGCCTTCAACTTCGACTACCTCAACAGCCCCTGGGAGCCCGGCGCCCTGCGCGCCGTCATCCAGGACACCCTCGACGCCCACGCGGGCGTCGGCGCCGCCCCGACCTGGGTGCTCTCCAACCACGACGTGACCCGCCACGTCACCCGCTACGGCCGCGCCGACAGCTCCTACGGCCACGCCCTGCGCCAGCACGGCACCCCCACCGACCTCGCCCTCGGCACCCGCCGCGCCCGCGCCGCCCTGCTGCTCGCCCTCGCCCTGCCCGGCGCGCACTACCTCTACCAGGGCGAGGAACTGGGCCTGTGGGAGGTCGAGGACATCCCCGCCGACCTGCGCCAGGACCCGATCTTCCACCGCACCGGCGGCCTGGACATCGGCCGCGACGGCTGCCGCGTCCCGCTGCCCTGGTCCGGCGCCGAGCCCCCGTTCGGCTTCAGCCCCACGGCTTCCGCACAGCCCTGGCTGCCGCAGCCCGCCGCCTGGGCCGCCCACACGGTCGAGGCCCAGCAGGCCGACCCGGAATCCATGCTCGCCTTCTACCGCGCCGCGCTCGCCGCCCGCCGCCGGTACGCGGACGACCTGAGCGGCGACTCCTTCGACTGGCACGGCCGGCACGACGCCGACCCGCAGGTCCTCGCCTTCCGGCGCGGCCCCGGCCTCCTCTGCGTCGCCAACCTCTCCGCCACGGACCAGCCCCTGCCCCCGTACGGCGAGATCCTGCTCGGCAGCGCACCGGGCACCCCCGCGCCGGACCTCCTCGCACCCGACACCACGGTGTGGCTCCGCACCGAGTGACCGGCCCGCCCGACAGAAAGCAACTCCCATGGCTCGCAGGCTCTCCGAAGTGGCCCGCCGCGTAGGCGTCAGCGAAGCGACCGTCAGCCGCGTCCTCAACAGCAAACCCGGTGTCTCCGACGCCACCCGCAAGGCGGTCCTCACCGCGGTCGACGTCCTCGGCTACGAACGGCCGACCCAGCTGCGCGGCAGCAGCTCCCGCCTCGTCGGGCTCGTACTGCCCGAACTGCAGAACCCCATCTTCCCCGCCCTCGCCGAGGTCGCCGGCGGCGCCCTGGTCCAGCTCGGCTTCACACCCGTGCTGTGCACCAGGACCGCCGGTGGCCTCACCGAGGCCGAGTACGTCTCCATGCTGCTCGACCAGCACGTGTGCGGCGTGATCTTCTGCGGCGGCCTCAACACCCAGGAGTACGACTCCCTCGTCCAGCGAGGCGTGCCCGTGGTCCTGCTGAACGCGGCCGTCGCGCAACCCTCCACGGCGCACGGGCCGCTCGGCTTCCCCCAGGTCTCCACCGACGACGCCACCGCCGTCGAACAGGCCCACGCCCATCTCACCGCGCTCGGCCACACCCGGATCGGCCTCCTCGTCGGCCCCTCCGACCACGGCCCGTCCCGCCGCAAGGCCGAAGCCTTCACCCGCCTGACCGCCCGGCACGGACCGCAGGCCCGTGAACACCTCGTGGGGCACGCCCTGTTCTCCTTCGAGGGCGGCCAGGCGGCGGCGGGCGAACTCCTCCGGCAGCAGATCACCGGACTCATCTGCGGCAGCGACATCCTGGCCCTCGGCGCCATCCGCGCGGCCCGCCGCGCGGGCCTGGCCGTCCCGGAGGACCTCTCCGTCGTCGGCTACGACGACTCCGCCTTCATGAACTACACCAACCCGCCGCTGACCACCCTGCGCCAGCCCATCGAGGCCATGTCACGGGCGGCCGTCACCCTCCTCGCCAACCAGATCGGAGGCGTCCCCACCAGCGCCACGGAGCTGCTCCACGAACCCGAACTCGTGGTCCGCAACTCCACCGCGCCACCGGCCGTCCGGCGCAGGATGCGCCCGGTCGGCGGGACCGCGCTGGGCGCCTGACCTCCGCGGACGGGCCCTACGGGCGCGGGTCGTCGAAGCTGACGTCGGCCGTGAAGGCGGCCCGCCGCGTGGCCCGGCGCAGCGCCTTCAGGACCGCCCCGCCCACGACCAGGGTCAGCACGACGGTCAGCGCGGCCCGGCCGAGGTCCCAGCCGAGCGACGTGGCCAGGCAGTAGGCGAGGAAGCGGGCCAGATTGTCGTGGAGCGAGGCGTCCGGCTGGTACGCGACGGACGACGCGAGCGAGTCGATGAACGGCCAGCCCGACAGATTCATGATCGTGCCGTACGCGAACGCGGCGCAGAACCCGTACCCGGCCAGCATCAGCCGCTCGCCCCGCCCGCGCAGCGAGTCCGCCCCCGGCAGCAGCCCGGCGCCCATCGTGAACCAGCCCATGGAGATCATCTGGAACGGCATCCACGGCCCGACCCCGCCGGTGAGCAGCGCGGACGCGAACATGCTGAGCGAGCCCAGCACGAACCCGAACCCCGGCCCGAGCACCCGCCCGCTCAGCACCATCAGGAAGAACATCGGCTCGATCCCGGCCGTGCCCGCGCCGATGGGCCGCAGCGCCGCGCCCGCCGCCGCCAGCACGCCGAGCATCGCCACCGCCTTCGGACCCATGCCGGACTCCGAGATCGTCGCGGCGACGACGGCGACGAGGAGGACGAGCAGCGCGGCGAAGAGCCAGGGCGCGTCCTGCGCGTGCGCGGTCACCTGCGAGCCCGGTCCGGCGATCAGCGGCCAGCCGATCGACACCACGCCGACGGCGCTGACCAGCAGCAGCGCGGCGACGGAACGCGGGCCGAGCCGGACGGGGTTCGCCTGCCGGTCGAGGGTCACGTCAGTGCCTCCCGTACTTGCGTGACGGTCAGCCACGGCTGCGGCGCGAGCACCTTCGCCACCTGCGGCGCGAACGACGGCGACGACGTGACGATCTCCGGGGTCGGACCGTCCGCGACGATCTCGCCGTCCGCGAGGATCGCCACCCGGTGGGTCAGCTCCGCCGCGAGTTCGACGTCGTGCGTGGCCATGACGATGGCGTGCCCGCGCGCCGACAGCCCGCGCAGGATGGTGACGAGGCGGCCCTTCGCCGCGTAGTCGAGCCCGCGCGTCGGCTCGTCGAGGAGTAGCAGCGGCGGCGCGGCCGTCAGCACGATCGCCAGCGCCAGGGTGAGCCGCTGGCCCTCGGACAGATCACGCGGGTGCGTGCCGTCGGCGATGCCCGGCAGCAGCTCGCCGAGCAGCTCCCGGCAGGAGCCGGGTTCCGCGTCGGCGTCCTTGTCGGCGGCCGCGCACTCGGCACCGACCGTGTCGGCGCAGAGCAGATCGCGGGGTTCCTGCGGGACGAGGCCGACCTTGCGGATGAGGTCGCGGGGCGCGGTCTTGTGCGGCACGGCGTCTCCGACGCGCACCGATCCGGCGGTCGGCTTGATCATCCCTACGAGGGTGGAGAGCAGGGTGGACTTCCCGGCGCCGTTCCGCCCCATGAGGGCAACGATCTCGCCGGGGGAGACGTCCAGTTCGACGTGGCGCAGGGCGTCGACCCGCCCCCGCCGCACCCCGAGCTTCCCGACCCGGGCGAGAAGCTCGCTGTCAGGGGCGCGGGGAACTGCGCGCTCAGCCACCGACGCGGCGCGCTCGGCAGCCGAAGGCGATGAGGCAAGCTCGTCCCGCAGGCCGGCGGCCGCGCGCCGCGCATCCCGAACGGTGAGCGGCAACGGCGACCATCCGGCCAGCCGCCCGAGCCCCACCACCGGCGGATACACCGGCGACTCGGCCATCACGGCGGCAGGGTCCCCGACCAGCAGCGGCTCCCCGGGCCCCGCGAGCAGCGCGACCTGATCCGCGTACTGCACCACCCGCTCAAGGCGGTGCTCGGCCATCAGCACGGTCGTCCCGAGATCGTGCACGAGCCGCTGGAGCACGGAGAGGACTTCCTCGGCGGCGGCCGGGTCGAGCGCCGACGTCGGCTCGTCGAGCACCAGGACGCGCGGGTGCGGGGTGAGGACGGAGCCGATCGCGACGCGCTGCTGCTGCCCGCCGGAGAGCGTGGCGATGGGCCGGTCCCGCAGACCGGCGAGGCCGAGCAGATCGAGCGTCTCCTCGACGCGGCGCCGCATGACCGGCGCGGGCAGCCCCAACGACTCCATCCCGTAGGCGAGTTCGTCCTCGACGGTGTCCGTCACGAAGTGCGAGAGCGGGTCCTGGCCGACGGTGCCGACGACGTCGGCGAGTTCGCGCGGCTTGTGCGTACGGGTGTCGCGGCCGTCCACGGTGACGCGCCCGGCCAGGGTGCCGCCGGTGAAGTGCGGCACGAGCCCGCTCACCGCGCCGAGCAGCGTCGACTTGCCGACGCCGGACGGACCGGCCAGCAGCATCAGCTCGCCCTCGGGCACGTGCAGCTCGATCCCGCGCACGGTGGGCCCCGACGCGCCGTCGTACGTCACGGAGACGTCCTCGAAGCGGATCATGACGACGACTCCTGCTTTCGCTCTACGGGTTCGGGTACGGGCGCGATGAACGCCGGGAGCAGCCCGACGAGAACCCCCGCCGCCGGCAGGAGTGGCAGCGCGGGCGCCGTCAGCGGCACCACGGACGGCTGGAGCGCGGCCGGGTCGCGGGTGGCGCTGAAGATCATCACGGCGGCGGCGACCGCACCCGATCCGGCGACGAGCCAGGCCCGTACCCCCCACACGTCGGGGCGGTAGCGGGTGCGCACCGAGCGCCGCCCGCCCAGCCAGAGCCCGCCGAGCGCGGCGGCCACCCCGGCGAGCAGCACGGGGAGCCCGTACCCGGCGCCCGACGAGGCGAGCAGCCCGTACGTGCCCGCGCACACCCCGATCAGACCGCCCAGGGTGAGCACGGCGGTGGCCCGGCGCACGGCGGGCGGCACCTCGGCGGTGCGGCCGTAGCCCCGCGCGTCCATGGCGGCGGCGAGGGACACCGACCGTTCGAGCGCGCCCTCCAGGACCGGCAGCCCGACCTGGAGCAGCCCGCGCAGCCCGCTGTCGGGACGGCCCCGCAGCCGGCGCGCCGCCCGCAGCCGCCGGACGTCGGCGACGAGGTTCGGCGCGAAGGTCAGAGCGACGACGACCGCGACGCCCGCCTCGTACAGCGCGCCCGGCAGCGACTTCAGCAGCCGCGACGGGGAGGCCAGCGCGTTCGCGGCGCCGACGCAGATCAGCAGCGCCGCCAGCTTCAGCCCGTCGTACAGGGCGAACACCAGCCCCTCCAGCGAGACCCGCCCGCCGATCCGCACGCCCTGCGCCCAGTCCGGCAGCGGCACCTCGGGCAGCGTCATCACGATGTGCGAGCCCGGGATCGCCGAGCCCAGGAAACAGGCGAAGACCAGCCGGATCCCGATGACGACGAGCCCCAGCTTCACGAACGCGCCGTAACTGCGGGCCCACGGCGCCTCCGTCCGGCGCGCCGCCACCACGTAACCGGCGACGCCGACGAGCAGCGCGAGCAGCAGCGGGTTCGTGGTGCGGGAGGCGGCCGTGCCGAGGCCGAGCGCCCAGATCCACCAGGCGCCCGGATGCAGCGAACGGGAACGGCCCGCCCGCGGGGCCCGCAGCGCGTCGAGACCCATGATCAGCCGCGGCGGCGCTTGGCCTGCCAGATCGCCGCACCGCCGAGCACGACGACGGCGACGACACCCGCGAGGACGCCGACGGACGGCAGCGAGCCGCCCTGTCCGTGGTCCTGCTTCGGTTCCTGGTCCTTCTTCTGACCGACCTGCTCGCCGCAGCCGGTCTCCGGATACCCGGAGATGGCGCACAGCAGCGCGCTGCTGTCGTAGCGCAGCGGCTTGGCGACGGCGGCCAGCGCGTCCGCGGCGGTCGCGTCCTCGCCGACCCGGGCGCACGCGGTGCGCGCCTTCGGCGGGGTCTCGCCGTCGGGCGCGTCCGCCGCCGTACCGAAGTCGATGACGACCGCGACCCGCTTCTTCCCGTCCTGCGCGGCCGTGTCGCCGCACACCGCCGTGAAGTCGGCGGCGGCGCGCGGCTTGGTGGCGTCCTTCGAGTCCGCGCTCACCGCGAACCGGAACCCCTCGACATCACCGTCCGACGGCTTGCTCTGCGAGGGCCCCATGGTCGCGTACGTCCACGAGCCGCCGTCGTTCTCCCAGAACGACCAGTACCGGTATCCGGCGGCCTGCGCGGGCGCGGCGACGGCGAGGCCGAGGACGGCCGTGAGCAGGACGAGCAGCAGCCGGGCGGCGCGGCTCACTTCTGCTGCTTCTTACGCCCGCTGATCAGGATCCCGACGCCGACGGCGGCGATGAACATGACGCCGACGATCCACCAGGACACCGAGCTGCCGCCGTCGTCGTCCTTCTTCTCGTCGCCGGAATCGGCGGCGGACTTGGCGGAGGCCGGGGCGGGACCGGTCTTGTTCAGCGCGCTGACCAGGTCGGTGCCGCCGAAGTCGCGCGGGTCGTTGCCGGTGGCGTGCGCGGCGAAGATCAACTGCGCGTAGGCGGCGGGACCGGCGCCCTTCGCCCAGTCCTGCGCGTTCTTCTCCAGCCAGGCGTACGGGTCCTTCGTGTACTTGATGCCCTCGGTGGCGGCGACTGCGGTGACCGCGTCGGCGGTGTTGCCGTAGTCGGGCTGGTCGGTGGCGCCGGCCAGCTGCGACTTCAGGTACAGGTGAGTGGAGAGCTGGTTCTGGAGGTACACGGCGCCGTTGTGCGCGATGCCGTTGGCGGTCTTCGCGTCGTCGCCGCTCTCGCAGGTGTACGCGTCCGGGGCCTCGCCCTTCTCGGCGGCGAAACCGGAGCCGAGGGCGCCGAGCACACCGGCCGCGGTCGCGTCGGCGTTCGCGGTGAGCTCGCCCTTCTTGTCGGGCTGGTAGGCGAGCGCGCCGCCGTTCTTCCCCTCCGAGCAGGGCAGGGCCAGGGTGCCGAGCGCGTCCGTACCGGACTTGCCGGTCCCGGACCGGACCTCGGCGGGCTCGTCGCCGGAGGTGGACAGGGCGCCGAGCACGACCCCGGTGGAGTTGCCGTCGCTGGCACCGCCCGGGTTGTAGCCCCAGCCGCCGTCGGCGTTCTGGTTCTGCTTCAGCCAGGTCGCGCCCTTGACGACCTCGCCCTCGTGGCCGCCCACGGCGGCCAGGGCCTGCACGGCGGCGGCCGTGCTGTTGCTGTCGACGGGCGTCTTGGCGTCGCAGGCCTTGCCCGGCTCGGCACGGAACGCGGCGAAGCCGCCGTTCTCGCACTGCTGGCCGGCCAGCCAGTCGACGGCCTTCGCGGCGGGCTCGACGTCCACCGTCGTCTGCGCCACGAGGGCGAGGGACTGGCGCCAGACGCCGTCGTACGTGGGGTCGCTCGACCCGTACAGGCCGCTGGGTACGACGACCTTCGGGGAGGCCGAGGGGGAGGCACCGTCCGCGAAGGCGGCCGGCGCCGCCGAGGCGCCGATCACGACGGTCGCGGCGACGAGTGCGGCGCTGCGGCGAATGTTCATGCTGGGGCGGGTGCCTCTCCCTGCGGGGAGCCGGGCGGCACGGCACGCACTGCTGGTACCGGGCGGCTCCAGCTCCGTATGCCTCGACGGTTCTGAGCCGATCATGAGGCGGGTGAGGCAATCCGGCTGTGACGGTTGCGGGTCAGCGCCGGACTCCCACCGGCTTCCCCTCACACACGCTTGATGACGACGCCTTCACTGTACCGGGCCCCTCGATTCGGGGTCGTCCGCGGCTCCGGTGGGGGCTGGTCGCGCAGTTCCCCGCGCCCCTGAGATGCGCACTTCGTGCGGCATCTCATCAGGGGAAGGCGCGCGGAGCGCAGCCTTCAGGGGCGCGGGGAACTGCGCGAGAAGCCCCCACCGGGGCGCGGGGAACTGCGCGACCAGCCACGACTGCGCTGTACCAGAACGCGTCAGCGGACCTCGACGGGGCCGTCGTCGCCGTGGCGCGGAGCCCCGACGTACCGCTCAACGGCGGAGCCGACGTCGTCGCCGCTCAGGTTCTTGCGGACCGAGTCGAGGATCGTCAGCCCCTGCCCCACGAGCCCGGCCGCGATCTCGCCGAGCCCGTCGGCCCCGTTCAGGACATTGACATTGGCCCCGGCAAGCCCGGCCGACGCCTCCTTCACGATCTGCGGCAACTGATCGATGAGCATCCGGTCCAGCGCGACCCGGTCGTAGGACGCCGCGGCCTCGGCCTGGATCTTCATGCGCTCGGCCTCGGCCGTGGCAAGGACCCGGATCCGCTCGGCATCGGCCTGCGCCGGCTTCACGATCTCCGCGATCAGCTCCTTCTCCCGCAGCTCGGCCTGCTTGAGCGCCAGCTCGGTCTGCGCTTCGAGCACCTCCTGCTGCGCGTGCGCCCGCGCCAGCGGCCCGGCCTGGTCGGCCTGCGCCTTGGCCCGGTCCACCTCGGCGCTGAACTCGGCCTGCACGATCGCCGTCTGCCGCGCGAACTCGGCCTGCTTACGGGCCGCCGCCTGCTCCGCCTCGACGGCGGCCTGGTTGGCCTGCGCCTGCGCGATCTTCGCGGCGCGCTGGATGGCCGCCTTGTGCGGCTGCGACATGGCCTCGATGTACCCGGTGGCCCCGTCGTCGATGGACTGGATCTGCAACGAGTCGACGTGCAGCCCGATCTTCGCCATCTCGGACTTGGAGGTGTCCAGCACCTCCGTCGCCAGCTTCTGCCGCTCGGTGACGATCTCCTCGACGGTCATCGAGCCGATGATGGAACGCAGGTGACCGGCGAAGATCCGCCCGGTGAGCACCGACATCTGCTCCTGGTCGGACAGGAACCGCTGCCCGGCGTTGACGATCGACTCGTGGTCGTTGCCCACCTTGAAGGCGATGACGGCGCGCACGGTCAGCGCGATGCCCTGCTTGGTCACGCACTTCTCGACGACTTCCGCCTCCGCCATGGCCAGCGACAGGAAGCGGGTCTTGCGGAACACGGGCAGCACGAACTTCCCGTGCCCGGTGACGACGCGGAACGGCGCTCCCCCAAGTCCCCGCCTGCCACCCGAGATCAACATCGCCTCGTCGGGAGCGGGAACGCGATATCCGAACATCCTTGACGTCTCCTTAGCGGGCGCCGCCGTCGCCGTCGACGAGGAGAGGATCGGTCCAGGCCATGACTGCGACCTGCCGGGTGCCGCGCGACTCGATCACGAGCACGGTCGTCCCGCGCTCCAGGGGCTCGTCCGACCACGCGAGAAACGTCTCGGTCCCGCCCCTGACCCGCACCAGCACCTCGCCCGGCCCCCCGGCACCCCGTGTGCCGAGCACCAGCTTCCCCGTACAGCCGACCACAGCCTCGTCCGGCGCCATCGGCGGCCGCCCCCTTGTTGTTCCAGCTCAAGTGAGCTCTTGGCCAGGACCATACGCCTGCGCGCAGACCCCGACCATCCACGCGCGGCAAAGATCCCCGGACCGTGGAACGGCCTCCCGGTGACGCCCCGGTCAGGGTGCCGCGACGTACGCCACCGGGTCGCTCCCCGCGACCGCTTCCACCCGCCCCAGCTTCACCAGGCGGCGCAGATGGGCCTCCGCCTCCGACACCGCGATGGTCCGCGAGCCGTACGGGATGTCGGCCCACGGGCGGTTCCACTCCATGCGCTCCGCGAGCTGCCACGGAGTGAGCGGCGCCGCGAGGAGGGTGAGCAGATCGGTCAGCCGGGACTCGTGGTGCTCCAGCAGTTCCCGTACGCGGGCGGGCGCGTCGGTGAAGGTGTGCTGGTGCGCCGGGAGGATCTCGGCGGGGGCGAGCCGCCCGACGCGTTCGAGGGAGTCGAGGTAGTCGCCGAGCGGGTCCGTGACGGTGGCGTCGTCCGGGTCCTCGTACAGGCCGATGTGCGGTGTGATGCCGGGGAGGATGTGGTCGCCGCTGAAGAGGCGCCCGTTTCCCTGGAGCCGGGCCGGGTGGTCCTCCTCCAGGTGCAGGCAGACATGGCCCGGGGTGTGGCCCGGCGTCCAGATCGCGCGCAGCCTTCGGCCCGGCAGGGGGAGCAGATCGCCGGGGACGATGGTGCGGTCGGGCAGCGCCGGGTCGAGGCCGGGCAGGCGGCGCGGGACGCCCTCGTCGCGGGCGCGCCGGAGCGGGGCCACGTGCGCCTCGGGCGCCCCGGCGGCGATCAGCTTCCTGGTCATGTACGCGTACCAGCGCGACGGGTCGTTCTCCCGGGTGCGCCGCACCACGGCCGCGTCCGCCTCGTGCATCGCGATCCAGGCGCCGGACGCCTCGCGCACCTTCGCCGACAGGCCGTGGTGGTCGGGGTGGTGGTGCGTGATCAGGACGCCCGCGAGGTCGCCGACCGAGGTGCCGCAGTTCGCGAGCCCGGCCGCCAGCGTGTCCCAGGACTCCGGGTCGTCCCAGCCGGTGTCGACCAGGACCGGCCCCGCGTCGGTGTCGAGCACGTAGATGAGGGTGTAGCCGAGGGGGTTGTCGGGGATCGGGACCCGGATGCTCTGGACGCCTCCGCCGTGGTCGGTCACCTGCGTCACCTTCGTCACCTCTGCCACCTCTGTCGCCTCCGTCACTGGGCCCTCGCTCTGTCACCCGCCCGAGGGCACCGGCCGCCGTGCCGAACTCCCGTCACTGTAATGGAACTTGTAGAACTTGTTTCAATGGTTGCCCGGGTCGACCGGGCCGGTGGCGGATCCGGCGACCGGGCCGGCGGCCGGTCCGCGCCAGACGGTCTCGCCCTCGTCGTCCTCGCCGCACTCCGTGAGCCCGAGGGCGCGCGCCACCGCCGCCGACGCGCGGTGCCGGGGATGGATGTGGGCGACCAGCTCCGCCACGCCCCGCGCCGCCAGCCATCCCGCCATCCCGAGCGCGGCCTCCCGGGCGAAGCCGCGCCCCTGCCACTCGGTGCCCACCACCCAGGCCACGTCGGCCGTGCTCTCGCGGTCGGTGACGGTCGCCTGCACGTATCCCGTCAGTCGCTCCGAACCGCGCTCCCGCACCACCCAGTTGATCCACACGGTGCCCGGCTCCGGCGACCCCGTCACCTGACGGGCGTACCGCGCGCGCAGCGCCTCGGGCGACGGCGGCTCACCGCCCGTGAAGACGTAGAGAGCGGGGTCGGCGAGGACCCCGGCCATCTCGTCGGCGTACGCCACGGCCAGCGGCAGCAGGGTCAGGCGCGGGGTGTCGATCGGCTCGGGAAGCATCCGGGCACCCTATGCCCGCACGCTCGTCGTGCCCGGCCCCTTCCCACCCTTCCGTATCCCAACTAGAACTGGTATCAGTTCTGAAACACCGTCAGAAATGGTCGGGGAAGAGGAAGTCAGCCATGACCGAGCTCGTGGAACACGGACAGCTGTTCATCGGCGGGGAGTTGACCGATCCCCTCGGCAAGGACGTCATCGAGGTCGTCTCCCCGCACACCGGAGAGGTCTTCGGCCGGGTGCCGCACGCCGCGCCCGGTGACGTGGACCGGGCCGTCGCCGCCGCCCGCCGGGCCTTCGACGAGGGGCCCTGGCCGCGTATGACGCTCGACGAGCGCATCGAGGTCGTCGCCAGGATCAAGGACGCGTTCGCGGTGCGGCACGAGGAGATCGCCCGCGTCATCAGCAGCCAGAACGGCACCCCGTTCACCGCCAGCATCATGGTGCAGGCCCTCGCCGCGATGATGGTCTGGGACTCGGCGATCACCGTCGCCCGCGACTTCACGTACGAGCAGGCCCGCGACGGCGTGCTCGGCAAGCTGCTCGTGCGCCGCGAGCCCGTCGGTGTCGTCGCGGCCGTGGTCCCCTGGAACGTCCCGCAGTTCACCGCCGCCGCCAAGCTCGCCCCCGCGCTGCTCGCCGGCTGCCCGGTGATCCTGAAGACCTCGCCCGAGACCCCGCTCGACGGCTACCTCCTCGCCGAGATCGCCGCCGAGGCCGGGCTGCCCGAGGGCGTCCTGTCGATCCTGCCCGCCGACCGCGAGGTCAGCGAGTACCTGGTCGCCCACCCCGGCATCGACAAGATCTCCTTCACCGGCTCGGTCGGCGCGGGCAAGCGCGTCATGGAGGTCGCCGCCCGCAACCTCACCCGCGTCACCCTGGAACTGGGCGGCAAGTCGGCGGCCGTCATCCTGGAGGACGCGGACGCCGCGAGCGCCGTCGCCGGCATCGTCCCCTTCGCCTGGATGATCAACGGCCAGGCGTGCGTCGCCCAGACCCGCATCCTGGTCCCGCGCTCCCGCTACGACGAGTTCGCCGACGCCTTCGCGAGCGCGGCCGGCGCCCTCAAGGTCGGCGACCCGCTCGACCCGGCCACCGAACTCGGCCCCCTCGTCGCCCGGCGCCAGCAGCAGCGCTCCCTCGACTACATCCGCATCGGCCAGGAGGAGGGCGCCAAGATCCTCACCGGCGGCGGTGTGCCGAAGGGCTTCGAGCAGGGCTGGTACGTCGAGCCCACCCTCTTCGGCGACGTCGACAACTCGATGCGCGTCGCCCGCGAGGAGATCTTCGGCCCGGTCATCTGCCTGCTTCCCTACGGCGACGAGGCCGAGGCCGTGAAGATCGCCAACGACTCCGACTACGGCCTGAGCGGCAGCGTCTGGACCGGTGACGTCGAGCGCGGCATCGACGTCGCGCGCCGGGTGCGCACGGGCACGTACAGCGTCAACACCTTCAGCCTCGACATGCTCGGGCCGTTCGGCGGCTACAAGAACAGCGGCGTGGGGCGGGAGTTCGGGCCCGAGGGGTACGGCGAGTACTTCGAGCACAAGATGATCCACCTGCCCGCCGGGTACGAGCCCGAGGGGGCCTGAGCATGGGCGACCGGTGGCACGTGGAGGTCGACCGGAGCGTGTGCATCGGGTCGGGCATGTGCGTGAACCACGCGCCGGACGGCTTCCGCCTCGACACGGCCCGGCAGTCCCACCCGGAGCACCCGGAGACGGACGCCAACGAGCGGGTCCTCGCCGCCGCCGAGGGCTGCCCCGTCGAAGCGATCATGATCACCCTCCTGGACAGCGGTGAGGCGGTCTTCCCGCCCGACGAATGACACGGACCCGGGCGGGCGCACCTGCGAAAAGGCGCCCGCCCGGCCCCGTGCAGAAAGCGGATTCTGTCTCCGCGCACCCCCGACTCGAACGTCAATTCCCTGTGCATTCCGCACAGTCATCTCATGACAGCTGTGACTGTCCGGCCTCCGCCGCCGCATGCCAATCTCTGTTCCGGTCGCCACCGAGAAACGGGACGCCGAGGAGGGCAACGGACGCATGGACAAGCGGTACGAGATTTACGCGCTTGCCGACCCGCATTTCTACGAGACGCCGGAACGGCTCTCGGGGAACGGGCAGGCCCGGACGCTGCCCGAGTTCGACACCGCCCGCCGCCCCGTCCCCGCCGGATGGCGCTCCGACAGCAACGGCGAATGGCTGAACCTCACGCCCGCCGCCGACGACGGCACCCCGCTCCAGGGCCCGCTCCAGGGCTGGAAGATCCACGCGTCGGCCACCCGCGAGAACGCCGAGAAGACCGCCGCGGTCATCTGGGACTACTGCACGGCGCGCGGAATACCGTTCAAATTCGTACCGGCCCCGCACCTGCTCCATCTGCGGAACGCGAAATACGCCGGGCGGGACACCAGCGGCAAATTCGCCACCATCTATCCGGCCGACGAGACGCGATGTCATCGCATACTCGAAGAACTCGGTGAATTGCTCGCCGGTTTCGAAGGCCCGTACATCCTCACCGACCTCCGCTGGGGCGAAGGACCGCTGTACGTGCGCTACGGGGCGTTCGCCCGCCGCATGGTCGTCGACCCGCGCGGCACCCTCGTCAGCGCCGTCGAGGACGCCGGCGGACGGCTCGTGCCGGACAACAGGGATCCCGCGTTCCAGATACCGGAGTGGGTGAGCCTGCCCGCCTTCCTGAAGCCGCACCTGGACGCCCGCAACGCCACCACCGTCGCCGAACTGCCCTACCGCTTCGAGAAGGCGCTGCACTTCTCCAACGGCGGCGGCGTCTACCGCGGGGTCGACACCCGCGACGAGAGAACCGTGGTCCTCAAAGAGGGCCGCCCGCACGCCGGTCTGGCCGCCGACGGCGCCGACGCCATCGCCCGCCTGGAGCGCGAGAAGGCCGCCCTGGAGCGGCTGTCCGGGCTCGGCGTCGCCCCCGGGGTCCGCGACTGGTTCCTCGTCGACGACCACCGCTTCCTCGTCATGGACCACGTGCCGGGCCGGCCGCTCAACGCCTACTTCGCCGAACGGCACCCGCTGCTCGCCGCCGACCCCGACCCGGAGAAGGTGGCCGCCTACGCCGCCTGGGCGCTCGGCATCGTCGCCGCGGTCGAGGCCGCCGTCGCCCGGGTCCACGAACGCGGCGTCGTCTTCAACGACCTGCACATGTTCAACATCATGGTCGACCCCGACGAACACACGGTCACCCTCATCGACTTCGAGGCCGCCACCCGCGTCGAGGAGAGCGGCGGCCAGATGCTCGCCCATCCCGGCTTCTGGGCACCGTTCGACCGCAGCGGCACCGAGATCGACCACTACGCGCTCGCCTGCCTGCGCCTCGCGATGTTCCTGCCCGTCACCACCCTGTTCGTGGTCGACCGCGCCAAGGCGGCCCATCTCGCCGACGTGATCGCCGCCGAATTCCCCACCGTGCCACGGACGTTCCTCGACGAGGCCGTCGCCGAGATCACCCGGGACGCGGGCGCGGGGGAGGAGAGCGCGCCGACGGCCGCGAGACGCACCGCGCCGGGCGCCGCCGCCCTGCCGGAGCCAGCCGACTGGCCGGCCGCCCGGGACTCCATGGTGGCGGGCATCCTCGCCTCGGCCACCCCGGACCGCGACGACCGGCTCTTCCCCGGCGACGTCGTTCAGTTCGCCACCGGCGGCGGCCTCGGCCTCGCCCACGGCGCCGCCGGCGTCCTCCTCGCCCTCGACCTGACCGGCGCCGGCCGCTTCGAGCAGGGCGAGCGCTGGCTCCTGGACCACACCGCACCGACGCCGCGCGGCACCGCGCTCGGGCTCTACGACGGCCTCGCCGGCATCGCGTACGCCCTGCACCACCTCGGCCACCCGCAGCGCGCCCTCGACCAGCTCGACACCCTGCTCGGGGAGAAGTGGCAACGGCTGGCCGTGCAACTGCACAGCGGCCTCGCCGGAGTCGGCCTCGTCCTCGACCACCTCGCGCACGCCACCGGCGAGAGCGCCCTCGCCGACCGCGCCGCCGAGGCCACCGCGCTCGTCGCCGAGCGGATCACCGAGGCTTTGGCCGCCGACGGCGACGGCGGGCCGCAGCGCAAGGCGGGCCTGATGCGCGGCCTCAGCGGCCCCGCCCTGTTCCTGCTGCGCCGCCACGAACGCACCGGCGACCCCGCCCTCCTGGGCCTGGCCCGGCAGGCGCTCGAACTGGACCTCCGGCGCTGCCGGACCTCCTCCGACGGCGGCCTCCACGTCGACGAGGGCTGGCGCACGATGCCGTACCTCGCCGACGGCAGCGCAGGCATCGGCATGGTCGTCGACGACTACCTCGCCCTCGCGCCCGACGACGACCTCGAACGCGCCCGCGCCGGTGCCGTCATCGCCGCGAGCTCCCGCTTCTACATCCAGCCCGGCCTCTTCGAGGGCCGCGCGGGCATGATCCTGCACCTCGCCCGCACCACCGCACCCCAGGCCCAGGACCGCCATCTCGCCGCGCAGATCGACGGCCTCGGCTGGCTGTCGATGCGCTACCGCGACCATCTCGCCTTCCCGGGCCACCAGATGATGCGCCTGTCCATGGACCTCGCCACCGGAACGGCCGGCTGCCTGCTCGCCCTGGGCGCCGCCCACGGCACCCCGGCCCACCTGCCGTTCCTCCCGCCGCTCCGGCGGCCCTAGAGCCGGCTCCGGCCCTGTCCGGAGCCGTGTCCCAACCGCACCACCCGTCCCCGGCGGCACGTTCCCGCGTGCCGCAAACGAAAGGATTCACCATGGCCCTTCTCGACCTGCAGAACCTGGAAGCCGACGCGACCCACGGTGGCGGCGGCGGTGGCGGCGGCGCGGGCAGCAACGTCAGCCTGCTGCTCTGCGACAAGTTCAGCTCCAACAGCACCCTGCTGTGCCTGTGACCGACAGCAGCACCGCGGGCCCGTCCTCTTCGGAGGGCGGGCCCGCCCCTGCCGTCGGGCAGCCGGGCGGCGACGCCCTGCTGCGCGCCGCGATCCGGCACAGCGCCGCCCGCTGCGTCGCCCTGTGCCTGCTCAGCACCGCCGGAGCGGGCATCGGCCTGCTGCTCCCGTACGTCCTCGGGCGCGCTCTGGACGCCCTGCTCACCGGCCACGCGACAGGCGCCACCGGCGGCGACGCGGGCCACTGGCTGACGCTCGGCGCCGCGCTCGTCGCCGCCGGCACCCTGCTCGACGCCTGCGAGGGCGTCCTCACCGGCACCACCGCCGCCCGCACGACCGCCTGGCTGCGCCACCGCCTCGTCCGGCACGTCCTGGACACCGGCCCGCGCGCCACCGCCCGCTTCCCGGCCGGAGACCTGGTCGCCCGCCTCGTCGGCGGCACCGCCCAGGCCGCACCCGCCCCCGCGACCGTCGCCGCCCTCGCCGCGACCCTGCTCACGCCCCTCGGCGCGATCGTCGCCCTCGGCCTCGTCGACCTCCGCCTCGCGCTCGTGTTCCTCGTCGGCGCCCCGGCCCTCGCCCTGCTCCTGCGGGCCTTCGCGCGCGCCACCTCCGACTGCGTCAGCGGCTACCTGCGCGCCCAGGGCGACATCGCGACCCGGCTCACCGAGGCGATCGGCGGCGCCCGCACCATCGCCGCCGCCCGCACCGCCGGCAAGGAGACCGACCGGATCCTCGCACCGCTGCCCGAACTGGCCCGGCAGGGCCTGCGGATGTGGCGGGTGCAGGGCCGGGCGAGCGCGGGAGCCGTCACCCTCGCCCCACTGCTCCAGATCGCGGTGATCGCGGCGGCGGGCCTGCTCCTGCTCCACCACCACCTGTCCGTCGGCGAACTGCTGGCCGCCTCCCGGTACGCCGTCCTCGCCACCGGCGTCGGCGCGCTCGTCGGCGACCTCGGCGCCCTGGTCCGCACCCGGGCCGCCGGACGCCGCACCGCCGAACTCCTCGACGTGCCCGCACCCCGCTACGGCACCGACGAACTCCCCGTGCGCGGCGGCCACTTGGAGCTGTGCGGCGTCACGGTGCGGCGCGCCGGGCGCACCGTGCTCGACCGTGTCGACCTGACCGTGCCCGCGGGCCGCACCCTCGCCGTCGTCGGCGCGTCCGGCGCGGGCAAGTCCACGCTCGCCGCGCTCGCCGGCCGCCTCACCGACCCCGACGAGGGCACCGTCCTCCTCGACGGCGTCCCCCTGCCCGGCCTGAGCCGCCACGCCCTGCGCACGGCCGTCGGCCACGCCTTCGAGCGCCCCGTCCTGCTCGGCGACACCCTCGCCGACACCATCGCCCTGAGCGCCCCGAAGGACCGCGTGATCCCCGCCGCCCGCGCCGCCCGCGCCGACCCCTTCGTGCGCCGCCTGCCCGACGGCTACGCCACTGTCTGCGCGGACGTGCCGCTGTCCGGCGGCGAACTCCAACGCCTCGGCCTGGCACGGGCGTTCGCGCACGGCGGGCGGCTGCTCGTCCTCGACGACGCGCTCTCCAGCCTCGACACCGTCACCGAGCACGAGATCGCCGCCGCGCTGCTCGACCACACCCCCGGCGCCACCCGCCTGATCGTCGCGCACCGCGCCACGACCGCGGCCCGCGCCGACACGGTGGCCTGGCTCGACGGCGGCCGCGTCCGCGCCCTCGGCCCGCACGAGCGGCTGTGGCACGACCCGGCCTACCGCGCCGTGTTCGCGGGGGAGGACGGTCCCGCGTGAGCGACCTCTCCCGCCTCGGCGCCCGCTTCCTGCTGCGCCGCCGCGGCACCCTCGCCCGGCTCGCCGCCTGGTCGGTCCTGGAGACCGGCCAGACCTTTCTGCTCGGCCTCGCGCTCGCCCGCGCCCTCGACGACGGCTTCCTCGCCGGACGGCAGGGCACCGGCCTGCTCTGGCTCGCCGTCGCCGCCCTCGGCGTCGCCGTCGGTGCCCTGGGTACCGCCCGGGTCTACGGCGCGGTCGCCGACCTCGTCGAACCGGCCCGGGACGCGCTCGTGCGCCGGGTCGTCGCGCGCGGGGTGCGGGACGCCGACGGGGGAGCGGTGTCCCGGCTCACCCAGCAGGTCGAGATCGCCCGCGACACCTTCGCGGGCCTGGTCATGGTCTCCCGCTCGTTCGTGTTCACCGCGGCGGGCGCCCTGATCGGCCTGGGCTCGCTCGCCCCCGTCCTGCTCCTCGTCGTCGCCCCGCCGCTGGTCGCAGGACTCGCCCTGTTCCTGGCCACCCTGCGCCCGCTCGCCCGCCGCCAGGAGGCGTTCCTCACCGCCGACGAGGCCGTCTCCGCCCGGCTCGGCACGGTGTGCGCGGGCCTCCGGGACGTCACCGCGGCGGGCGCCGAGGAGGCCACGGCCGACGCCGCGGGAACCCTCGTCGACCGCGAGGCGCGGGCCTCGCGCACCCTGGCCCGCTGGTCGGTGCCCCGGGTCCTCGCGCTCGCCATCGGCGGCCAACTGCCGCTGCTGCTCCTGCTGTTCACCGCGCCCTGGACCCTGGAGCGCGGAGTGACCCCGGGCGCCCTGGTCGGCGCCGTCGCCTACGTCACCCAGTCCCTGCTGCCCGCGCTCCAGAGCCTGATCCACGGCCTCGGCACCGGCGGCTCCCGCCTCGTCGTCGTCCTGCGCAGGCTGACCGCGTACGAGACCGGGCAGCCGGACCCTGTGGCACAGGCGGCCGCCCCGCCGCCGGGCGCGCCCGCCCTGGAGGTCTCCGGGGTGACCTTCGCCTACGGCCCCGGTGCCGAGCCGGTCCTCGACGGCCTGGACCTCGTCGTCCCGCGCGGCGGCCACCTCGCCGTCGTCGGGCCCAGCGGCATCGGCAAGTCCACCCTGGCCGGACTCGTCGCCGGACTCCTCGCGCCCGGCGCCGGGGAGGTCCGGGTGGGCGGATTCCCGGCCCGCTCGCCCGAGGCGGCCGCACAGCGGGTGCTGATCCCGCAGGAGGCGTACGTCTTCAGCGGCACCCTGCGCGCCAACCTCGGCCATCTGCGCCCCGACGACGTGCCCGACGCCGAACTCGTCGCCGCCGCCCAGGCGGTGGGCCTCGGCCCGCTCCTGGACCGGCTCGGCGGACTCGACGCCCCGCTCTCCCCGGCCGCGCTCGCGGCGCTCTCCGCGGGGGAGCGGCAGCTGATCGCCCTGGCCCGCGCCTACCTCTCGCCCGCACCGCTGGCCGTGCTCGACGAGGCCACCTGCCATCTGGACCCGGTGGCCGAGGCCCGCGCGGAACGGGCGTTCGCGGCCCGGCCCGGCGGCGCCCTCGTCGTCGTCGCGCACCGGATCAGCTCGGCCCGCCGGGCCGAGCTGATCCTCGTCATGGACGGGCGGCGGGTCCTGTGCGGCGGCCACGGGGAGCTGCTGACGCGCTCCGCGCTCTACCGGGACCTGACCGGCGTCTGGGACGGCGCCGCCCGCCCGTCGTCACAGCCAGCCCGCCCCCTGTGAGATACGGATCGCGTCGACCCGGTTGCGGGCGCCGACCTTGCGGGTGATGGCGGCCATGTAGTTGCGCACCGTGCCGTTGGACAGATGCAGGCTGCGCGCTATCTCCGCGACCGACGCGCCCTCGGCGGCCAGCGACAGCACACTGAACTCCCTTCTGGTCAGGGGCGACTGAGCGGCCTGGAGGAATCCGAACCCCAGGGACTCGTCGACGTACCGCCGCCCCTCGGCCACCTGTCTTATCCCGGTCAGCAACTGCTCCACCGGCCCTGCCTTGTCCACGAACCCCAGCGCGTTCGCCTCCGCCGCCCGGCGCAGCAGGCCGGGGCGGCCGGCGGTGGCGAGCACGAGCAGCGCGCGGCCCGGGCCGCCGGTGTGCAGGTCCCCCAGGGGCGGCATCCCGTAGTTCTCCTCGCAGTCCAGATCGGCCACGCAGATGTGCGGCCGGAGCGCGCTCGCGCGGCGGGACGCGCCGCGCCAGGGCGTGTGGTGCACCTCCAGATCGTGCTCCCTCGCCAGCCGGTCGGCGAGAGCCGCACGCATGAGGCATAAGTCGTGCACGAGAAGTACCCGGATCACATGTCCCCCTCAGAGTGGTCAGCTCTGTGTCGGTCGAGCCTTTTTTGTCCCTTCAAAGACTCATTGGATGGGCCAAGTTCCCGGATGTCGACGCGCAGAACGCATCAACGGAAGGTTCGAGGGCGCATGCCGCGCAACCGTGCGCCCCAGCAGGTCCGAGGGGCGCACGGCAACAAAATCGCAATTCAGTGGCGCGATTCGGCCGAGGTCAGATCGATCAAGCGGCACACGGTCTCGATGTCGATCTTCACCTGGGCGATCGACGCACGGCCCGACAGCCACGTGATCAGGGCGGAGTGCCAGGTGTGCTCGATGACCCGGACCGCCGAGAGCTGCGCGGGCGTCGGATCGTCGAGCTCCATCGCGTCCAGGATGATCGCCGTGGTCTGCCGGGAGACCTGGTCGACCTCGGGGCTGACGCTGCGGTCCGCGAAGGTCAGCGCGCGGACCATCGCGTCGGCGAGGTGCGGCTCGCGCTGGAGGGCGCGGAAGGCGCGCATCAGGGTCTCGGCGACCCGCTCGGAGGGGGAGTCGGAGGACGGCGGACGCTTACGGACCGTGGTGTGCATGTGCTGGAGCTGGTCCTGCATGGTGGCGACCAGCAGATGCACCTTGCTGGGGAAGTAGCGGTACAGCGTGCCGAGCGCGACCTGGGACGACTCGGCGACCTCCCGCATCTGCACCGCGTCGAACCCACCGCGCGCGGCGAGCTGCGCGCTCGCGTGCAGGATCCGGCGGCGCCGCGCCTCCTGCCGCTCGGTGAGCGCGGGGGCGCCCTGGGCGCCGCTGCTTCTGGCTTCCGGAGCTGTCATCTGCCTGCTTCCGTCCGCATCCGTCGGCATCCGTCCGCTTCCGTCTCCCGCGGTGACGGTCCGTGGCGTGAATCACCCGATCCGCCTGCCACACGCCCGCTACCAGCCGGTAGATTCGATCCTCATTGAACGATCAAGTCTGAAACTTGTTCTAGATTAGCGTCCCCACGTAGTGTCCACTGGCAGGCCGGGATGTCCACGGGCAAGCAGGAGAGAAGGGTGGCCTGGAGTGACCGCGGAGTCGTTGCGCATCGCTCTCCTCACGTACAAGGGCAACCCGTTCTGCGGTGGCCAGGGCGTGTACGTACGCCACCTCTCCCGTGAGCTGGCCCGCCTCGGCCACCGGGTCGAGGTCATCGGCGCCCAGCCCTACCCGGTGCTGGACGCGGTCGGCAACCCCGACGGGCTCTCCCTCACCGAGCTGCCGAGCCTGGACCTCTACCGCAGCCCCGACCCGTTCCGCACGCCGAAGCGCGACGAGTTCCGCGACTGGGTCGACGCCCTGGAGTTCGCGACCATGCGCACCGGCGGCTTCCCCGAACCGCTGACGTTCTCGCTGCGCGCCCGCCACCATCTGCGCGCCAGACGCGGCGAGTTCGACGTCGTGCACGACAACCAGACGCTCGGCTACGGCCTGTTGGGCGACATCGGCGCCCCGCTGGTCACCACCATCCACCACCCCATCACCGTGGACCGGCAGCTGGAGCTGGACGCCGCCGAGACCTGGCAGCAGCGCCTGTCCAAGCGCCGCTGGTACGCCTTCACCCGCATGCAGAAGCGCGTCGCCCGCCGGGTGCCCTCCGTGCTCACCGTCTCCGGCACCTCCCGCGACGAGATCGTCCAGCACCTCGGCGTCCGGCAGGACCGCATCCGCGTCGTCCACATCGGCGCCGACACCGACCTGTTCTCCCCGGACCCGGCCGTGCCCGAGATCCCGGGCCGCATCGTCACCACCTCCAGCGCCGACGTCCCGCTCAAGGGCCTCGTCTTCCTCGTCGAGGCGCTCGCCAAGGTGCGCGCCGACCACCCCGGGGCCCATCTCGTCGTCGTCGGCAAGCAGCCCGAGGAGGGCCCGGTCGCCCAGGCCGTGGAGCGGTACGGGCTCGAAGGCGCCGTCCGGTTCGTGAAGGGCATCAGCGACGCCGAACTCGTTGACCTTGTGCGCTCCGCGCAGGTCGCGTGCGTGCCCTCGCTCTACGAAGGCTTCTCCCTGCCCGCCGCCGAGGCCATGGCCACCGGCACCCCGCTCGTCGCCACGAAGGGCGGTGCGATCCCCGAGGTCGCCGGGCCCGACGGCGAGACCTGCCTCGCCGTCCCGACCGGCGACGCGGGCGCGCTCGCCACGGGCCTGAGCCGGCTGCTCGGCGACCCGGAGCTGCGCCGCCGCCTCGGCGCCGCCGGCCGCGCCCGCGTCCTCGACCGCTTCACCTGGGCGCGCGCCGCGCAGGGCACCGCCGAGCTGTACCGCGAGTCGATGGACCGCGCCCCCGCCGTCCCGTCACGACCTCACCAGAACACCCCAGAGGAAAGCAGGGCCACGTGCTGACCGTCGACTTCACCCGTTTCCCGCTCGCCGCGGGCGACCGCGTCCTCGATCTCGGGTGCGGGGCCGGACGGCACGCCTTCGAGTGCTACCGGCGCGGGGCGCAGGTCGTCGCCCTCGACCAGAACGCCGAGGAGATCGCCGAGGTCGCCAAGTGGTTCGCCGCGATGAAGGAGGCCGGCGAGGCCCCCGCGGGCGCCACCGCCACCGCGATGGAGGGCGACGCGCTCCATCTCCCGTTCCCCGACGAGTCGTTCGACGTCGTCATCATCAGCGAGGTCATGGAGCACATCCCCGACGACAAGGGAGTGCTCGCCGAGATGGTGCGCGTGCTGAAGCCGGGCGGCCGCATCGCGGTCACCGTCCCGCGCTACGGCCCCGAGAAGGTCTGCTGGGCGCTCTCCGACGCGTACCACGAGGTCGAGGGCGGCCACATCCGCATCTACAAGGCCGACGAACTCCTCGCCAGGATGCGCGAGGCCGGGCTCAAGCCGTACGGCACCCACCACGCCCACGCGCTGCACTCCCCGTACTGGTGGCTCAAGTGCGCGTTCGGCGTCGACAACGACAAGGCGCTGCCGGTCAAGGCGTACCACAAGCTCCTGGTCTGGGACATCATGAAGAAGCCCGCCCTGACCCGGGTCGCCGAGCAGCTGCTCAACCCCGTCGTCGGCAAGAGCTTCGTCGCCTACGCCACCAAGCCGCACCTGCCCAAGGCCGCCGGGGCCACTGAGTGAGCAGCCCCGAACGGACCGAACTCCTCGTCCTGCCAGGAGTTCTGACGGCGGATCAGGCAAGCCTGACGGTGCGCGGCATCCTCGCGGTGCAGCGCCCGGACGGCGCCCTGCCCTGGTTCCGCCGCCACCACCTCGACCCCTGGGACCACACCGAGGCCGCCATGGCCCTCGACGTGGCCGGTGAGCACGAGGCCGCCGAGCGGGCCTACGACTGGCTCGCCCGGCACCAGAACGAGGACGGCTCCTGGTACGCCGCCTACCACGACGGCGACCCGCACGACATCACCGACCGCGGCCGCGAGTCCAACTTCGTCGCGTACGTGGCCGTCGGCGTCTGGCACCACTACCTCTCCACCGGCGACGACGCGTTCCTGGACCGCATGTGGCCCACCGTGTACGCGGCCGTCGAATGGGTGCTGCGGCTCCAGCGGCCCGGCGGGCAGATCGGCTGGAAGCGCGAGGAGGACGGCACGCCCGTCGACGACGCGCTGCTGACCGGGAGTTCGTCCATCCACCAGGCCCTGCGGTGCGCGCTCGCCATCGCCGAGCAGCGCGAAGAGCCGCAGCCCGACTGGGAGTTGGCGCTCGGCGCGCTGCGGCACGCGCTGCGCCGCCACCCGGAGCGCTTCCTGGACAAGAGCCGGTACTCGATGGACTGGTACTACCCGGTGCTCGGCGGGGCGCTGCGCGGCGCCGAGGCCGAGGCCCGGATCGAGGCCGACTGGGACACCTTCGTCGTCCCCGGCCTCGGTGTGCGCTGCGTCGTGCCGAACCCGTGGGTGACCGGCGGTGAGAGCGCCGAACTCGCCCTCGCCCTGTGGGCGATGGGCGAGTCCGACCGGGCGCTCGCGATCCTCCAGGACATCCAGCACCTGCGCGATCCGAAGACGGGCCTGTACTGGACCGGCTATGTCTTCGAGGACCGGGCGATCTGGCCGGAGGAGCTGACGACGTGGACCGCGGGCTCCGTGCTCCTGGCCGTCGCCGCGCTGGGGGGAGACGAGGCGACGTGCGAGGTGTTCGGCGGGGAGCAGCTGCCGTCCGGCGTGGAGCCGGACTGCTGCGGCTAGATACGGGAGGCTCAGCGCAGTCGGCCCGCGATGGCGTGGCCGATGGCGAGGTAGACGACGGCGGCCAGACCGTATCCGGCGACCACGCGGGCCCAGGCCTCGTCGAAGGTGAACAGATCGCGGGACCAGCCGGCGAGCCAGTTGGCCGCATGGTGGATCCACTGGACCAGGTCGTTGCCGCGGTTGGCATCGAGCAGGTACATCAGGATCCACAGACCGAGTATCAGCGCCATGATGTCGGCAACGACCACGATCGCTCGGGCCGCGCTGTTGCCGCTGCGAGTAGAGGACATGGACTCCGTCTGACCCCAACCCGTTCGAACAAACCCGGACGGTGGCGCCCGAGTGGCGGAAGTGTGGGGGACGGGTGACGCTGCGGGGAAGTGCGCATCCCACCCCGGAGGTACCCGCGGTGCTCAGCTCAGCCCTTCCCCTGCGACGTACGGTCGTGTCCGTCCTCCTGTGCGGCGCCCTCGTCGCCGGCACCACCGCGTGCAGCAGTGACGACAAGGACACCGCCTCGTCCTCGTCCGCGTCGCCGTCCAGCTCGGCCGAGCGCCAGAAGCTCGCCAAGACCCGGTTCGTGGCCAACGCGGGCATCGCGGCCGGTGCCACCTACCAGTGGATCGTGAAGCCGTGGCGCGCGGGCAAGTTCAAGAACGGCGCGGACGGCCGTAAGTTCGCGCTGGTCAAGGCAGGCCTCGCGGGCGCGCTCACCTACAACCGGCTGAAGGCCGCGTCGAAGAGCGCCCAGGGCGACCCCACCCTGTCCAAGGCCGTCGCCCCGCTCACCGCGGGCATCGACGCGCTCAAGGACCTGCCGAGCAAGCTCCGCAAGGGCGACGGCGTCGACTCGGTGGCCGGGTCGTTCGACGACATCATCAACAGCGTCAAGGACGCGGGCAAGAGCGCGGGCGCCGAGGTCAAGGACAAGGTGCCGTCGGCGTCCCAGCTGACCTCGGGCTCCTGACGGCCGTACGGGAGCCGGTAGGTCAGGAGTTGAGCTCCGCGAGGACACGCAGGGTGTGCGGGTCGGGGGAGAGGACCAGCAGGTCCGTCACCGGCCCCTTGCGCCACAGCTCAAGGCGCTCGGCGATCCGGGCGCGCGGTCCGACGAGGGAAATCTCGTCGGCGAACGCGTCCGGCACCGCGAGCACCGCCTCCTCGCGCCGCTCCTCGGCGAACAGCTCCTGGATCCGCCGGGCCTCGGCCTCGTACCCCATCCGCGCCATGAGGTCGGCGTGGAAGTTACGGGTCGCGTGGCCCATGCCGCCGATGTAGAACCCCAGCATCGCCTTGACGGGCAGCAGCCCCTCGGCGACGTCGTCGCACACCTTCGCCCGGGCCATCGGCGCGATCATGAAGCCCTCGCGCAGTCCGGTCAGCGACGCCTCGTACACATCGGTGCGGGTCGGCGACCAGTACAGCGGCAGCCAGCCGTCCGCGATCCGGGTGGTCTGCGCGATGTTCTTCGGCCCCTCGGCGCCGAGCAGGAGCGGCAGACCGGCGCGGAGCGGGTGCGTGATCGGCTTGAGCGCCTTCCCGAGCCCGGTCCCGTCCTCGCCCCGGTACGGGTGCGAGTGGAACCGTCCGTCGACCTCCACGGGCCCCTCGCGCCGCAGCACCTGCCGTACGACGTCCACGTACTCGCGCGTCGCGGTCAGCGGCGAGCGGGGGAACGGCCGCCCGTACCAGCCCTCCACCACCTGCGGCCCGGACAGCCCCAGGCCCAGCATCATGCGGCCGCCCGAGAGATGGTCGAGGGTGAGCGCGTGCATCGCGGTCGTGGTGGGGGACCGGGCCGCCATCTGTGCGATCGCCGTGCCGAGCCGGATCCGCGAGGTGTGCGCGGCGAACCAGGTCAGCGGGGTGAAGGCGTCACTGCCCCAGGACTCGGCGGTCCACACCGAGTCGTACCCCAGCTCCTCCGCCTCGCGCACGAGCGGCAGATGGCCGGGGTCCGGTCCGCGTCCCCAGTAACCGAGTGCGATGCCCAGGCGCATAGGGTCAGCCCCAATCTGACGGTGCGTCAATTGTGCGGCGACTGTACGCGAAAGGCCCCTCGCCCGGAAGGTGGGCGAGGGGCCTGACGTGAGGCGCTGTACGGGCCTGAGCGGTGTCAGCCGCGCTGGATGCCGCTGGTGTCCTGGAGGACGCCGCGACGGCCGTCCTGCGTCTGGGCGACGAGGCCCGGGCCGCGCTGCTCGACGGCCAAGTACCAGGTACCCGGGGCCAGTTCGGCGATCGGCGTCGGGTTGCCGTCCTCCGCGTACAGCGGACGCGGCACCGGCACGGCGAACCAGAACGGCGAGAAGTCGGAGGCGCCACCCTGCGGGGCGGCGGGCTGGGGCTGCGGCGCCGGGGCGGCGGCCTGCTGCTGCGGCTGCTGGCCGTAGGGCTGACCGGGGCCGGGCTGACCGGGCTGGCCGTGCTGGCCCGGTCCGGGCTGACCCGGCTGCTGACCGTACGGCTGGCCGGGCTGCTGGGCGCCCGGGTAGCCGTAGCCACCCTGCGGCTGGCCGTAGGGCTGCGGCTGCTGCGGGCGCGGGGCGCCGAGGAGCGGGGCCTGGAGCGCGGGGACGATCGCGGTGGCGACGGCCGCGGCGGCCATGACCAGGGTCGCGATGAGGGCGAGGATCAGGCCGATGCCGGCGCTGATCGCAAAGCTGTTGCTCCCGTTGTCGAAGCCGCCCGCCGGGTCGAAGATGTTGCCGAGCGCTCCCCAGGCGGCGAACACGGTCGCGGCGATGCCGAACTGGCCGAGGTCGAGGCCGACGACCTTGCGCGGCTGCGGCAGACCACGGTTCACGACGATGAGTGCGGCACCGATGATCCCGGAGAGGACGACGCTCATCAGGACCGGACCGCTTCCCCAGGAGTTGGGGAGGTCGGCGTTCGAGCCGGCGCCGTCGATCGAGTAGATGTCGAGGAACGACGCAATGATGAGCAGTACCGCTGCTCCGATCACCACGCCGTCGCCTCGAGTGAGGGAGCGGATATTCACTTCAGGAGGTCCTTCGTCAGTCGTCTGGGTCTTCGGTGGAGGCGGCGCAGAGCGCGGGGGTGACCCCACACGGTACGGACGACACTATCGTCCGGGTCGTGCGGGTGTCTGCCGAGATCCACAGGGTGACAGCTACCCGCGCAGGAAACTCACGATTCCCTCAGAGATGCCCTGCGCCGCCTTCTGCCGCCACGCTCCCGACGTGAGCCGCCCGGCGTCCTGCGCGTCCCGCATGTTGCCGCACTCGATGAAGACCTTCGGAACCGTCGACAGGTTGAGTCCGCCCAGGTCGGAGCGGGTGTCGAGGGCGGTTCCCTTGCCGATGTAGTTCGACGGAGGCTCGCCGGTGACCTTGAGGAAGTTGCCCGCGATGCGCTCGCCGAGATCGCGCGAGGGACCCACGATGGGGCGGGTGTCCGCGGCTCCGGCCTGCACGGATGCGGGAAGGATCACATGGAAGCCGCGGTTCCCCGCGGCGGAGCCGTCGGCGTGGACGGAGACGACGGCGTCGGCGTGCGCCTTGTTCCCGATCGCGGCCCGCTCGGTGACGCACGGACCCCAGGCCCGGTCGCCGTTCTGCGTCAACTGCACGGTGGCGCCCTGCTGTTCGAGGATCGAGCGCAGGCGGCGGGCGACGTCCAGGGTGAACTGGGCCTCCGTGTAACCCCCATTGGTGGAGGTGCCGGTGGTGTCGCACTCCTTGCTGCCGTTGCCGACGTTCACACTCCGGTTGATATCGGCCGTGTGCCGAAAGTTCCCCGGATTGTGACCCGGGTCGATGACGACGACCTTCCCGCGCAGCGGACCCGAACCGCCGGCCGCCGGTGCGGTCGTCTTCTTCGGCGGAGTCTTGGAAGGGGCGGGCGCCGACTTCGAAGGGGACGCGGAGGCGGACGAGGGCGACTCGGCCTTCGGGGAAGGAGAGGACGGTTCCGAGATCGCGGTCGACGCCGACCCGCCCGCCGCGGGCAGCACCTTCGGCGGCTCGGTCTCGCCCGGCCCGCCCACGACCTGCCACAGCACCCAGGCCGCGAGCGCGGTCGGCACCAGCGCGGCGAACGTCACCAGGAGGGGGCGCCCGCCGAACCGGCGGCCGCCACTGCCCCGCCGCGGATCGTCGTCGCGGTAGAAGTCTTCGAAGTCGTCCCCGTCCGGGCCCACGTATGACACGCCTCGACGATAACCGTGCTGTCAGATCCCCGCGCCCGTTCGTCGCAGGACGCGCAGGGAGTCGTGTACCGAGACCTCGGTGAACGCCCCGGACGCGAGTGCCCGCAGGTACACGCGGTACGGGGCCTGGCCCGTCCACTCGTCGTGCTTGACGGGGAAGACGTCGTGGATGAGGAGCAGCCCGCCGTCCGCGACGTGCGGCGCCCAGCCCTCGTAGTCGGCCGTCGCGTGCTCGTCGGTGTGCCCGCCGTCGATGAAGACGAGGCCCAGCTTGCCGCCCCACACCTTCGCGACCTGCGGGGACTTTCCGACCAGCGCCACCACGTGGTCCTCCAGACCCGCCGCGTGCAGCGTCCGCCGGAAGGTGGGCAGCGTGTCCATCCGGCCGACGACCGGGTCCACGGTCTCCGGGTCGTGGAAGTCCCAGCCCGGCTGCTGTTCCTCGCTGCCGCGGTGGTGGTCGACCGTGAGGGCCGTCGCCCCGGCCGCGCGGGCCGCGTCGGCGAGCAGGATCGTGGAGCGCCCGCAGTACGTGCCGACCTCCAGGAGCGGCAGCCCGAGCGCCGCCGCGTCGACGGCGGCGGCGTACAGCGCGAGCCCCTCGCCGAGCGGCATGAAGCCCTTGGCCTTCTCGAAGGCGGCGAGGACGTCCGGGCCCGGGGTGCTCCCTGAAGTGGTCATGCCCACATGCTGCCGTACGCCGCCGGGCGGCAGGTCAGCAGCCCTGCCACAGCCGGGTCATCACCCGGACCCCGAACCGCAGGCCCTCCAGCGGCACCCGCTCGTCGACGCCGTGGAAGAGGCGCCCGTAGTCCAGGTCGGCGGGCAGCTTCAGGCCCTTGAAGCCGAAGCAGCGGATGCCCAGCTTGGTGAAGGCCTTCGCGTCGGTGCCGCCGGGGTTGCAGTACGGCACCGGGTGGCCGTCCGGGTCCTCGGCGCGCACGGCCGCGCACATGGCGTCGACGAGCGGACCGTCGAACGTCGTCTCCATGGCGATGTCGTGGTTGACCCACTCGCGGGTGACCGACGGCAGCAGCAACTCGTCGATGGCGTCGATGAGTTCCTGCTCGTGTCCGGGCAGGAACCGGCCGTCGACGCGGGCCGTCGCCCGGCCCGGAATGACGTTGGTCTGGTATCCGGCGGTGAACATGGTGGGGTTCGCGGAGTTGCGGAGCACCACCTGCATGAAGTCCGCGACATGGCCCAGCCTGGCCAGCTCGGCGTCCAGGTCCTCGGCCTCGAAGTCGATCGCGATGTCCTGGAGGTCTGCGGCCTCCTGGAGCAGGGCGCGCACCGGCTCGATCAGGCGGACCGGGAACGTGTGGCGGCCGATGCGGGTGAGGGACTCGGCGAGGTCGGTCACCGCGTTCTCGTCGTTGGGGGAGGAGCCGTGCCCGGCCCGCCCGGTCGCGGTCAGCTCCATCCACGCCATGCCGCGCTGGGCGTTCTCGATCGGGTAGAGGCGCCGGGTGTCGTCGAGCGCGTAACTGAATCCGCCGCCCTCGCCGATCGCCTCCGTCACGCCCTCGAACAGGTCGGGGCGGTGCTCGACGAGCCAGTGCGCGCCGAACTTGCCGCCCGCTTCCTCGTCGGCGAGGAACGCGAGCACCAGATCGCGGGCCGGCCTGACGCCCGTACGCGCGAAGTGGCGGGCGGTGGCCAGCATGACGGCCACCGTGTCCTTCATGTCGATGGCGCCGCGGCCCCACAGATAGCCGTCGCGGATCTCGCCGGAGAACGGCGGCACCTGCCACTCGGCCGCGTCGGCCGGTACGACGTCCAGGTGGCCGTGGACCAGCAGGGCGCCCCGCGAACGGTCGGCGCCCTCGATGCGGGCGATGACGCTGGCCCGGCCCGGCGCGCTCTCCACGAACTCGGAGGCGATGCCGACCTCGGCGAGGGTGGCCGCGACCCAGCGGGCGCAGGCCCGCTCGTCACTCGTCGGGTTGGAGGTGTCGAAGCGGATCAGCTCGGCGCAGAGCTCGACGACTTCGCGTTCGGCGTCCGGGGAGGCGAGGGTGGTCATGCCGCTCCTACGGGGGTGTGCTCGGCGGCGACGGGACGGGCCTCGTCCTCGTCGTCGGCCAGGGTGGTGGTGCCGTACGTCCTGACCCAGCCGAGCAGCCCGAGCACGGTGTAGAGGACGAACGCGGTGGCCAGGGAGTTCAGGGCCGGGATGCCGCCGTCGTAGAACTTGCCGACGCAGAAGGCGGCGGCCCAGATCACGAGGGACATCGGGACCCAGGTCGGGGAGGTCGTGGGCAGGGTGCCCGCGTCGCGGGTCGCGTCGAGCGGGCCGCGCATCCGGCGCACCACCCAGTACTCGGCGACGACGATGCCGCCGATGGGCGGGACGGCCACGCCGAGCACGGTCAGGAAGTCGGTGAAGTGGGTCATGATGCCGACCGCCGAGAGCAGCGTGCCCGCGATGCCGAGCCCGATGGTGACGGCGCCGCGGTGCAGGCGCTTCTTGAAGACGACCTGGAAGAAGTTGACGACGCCGAGCGAGGAGCCGTACAGGTTCCAGTCGTTGATCTTCGCGGTCGACATCAGGACGACGAGGACACCGAAGACGCCGGACGTGGAGAGCACGATCTGCGAGACCTCGTTGCTCTTGACCAGGTGGCCGAGCAGCACGCCGGTCAGGCCGACGATGTACTCGGAGAGGATCATCGAGGACGCCGTCTGGAGGAAGACGTGGCTGCCCTTCTTGTTGTAGCGGGTCATCTCCGGGGCGACGATCGCGCCGGTCATGTAGCCGCCCGCGATGGCGGTGGCGGCGACCGAGAGCGGGATCGCCTGGCCCGGCGGCGGCGAGCTGATGAGATCGCCGAGCGAGTGCTCGCTGAGCGCGTCGATCACGGACCAGGCGACCATCGCGAAGAAGAGAGGCGTCACGATCTTCGCGAAGACCGCCATGTAGCGGAAGCCGAAGATGACGAGGACCGTGATGGCGAGGCCCGCGACGACGCACCACAGCCACGACGGGCCGCCGACCAGTGACGAGACGCTGTTGCCGAAGATCGTGTTCTGCACCCCGAACCAGCCCACCAGGCTGACCGCGATGACGAAGCTGACCAGCGCCGAGCCGTTGCGCCCGAAGCCGACCCAGCGGGTCAGCAGCGGTGTCGACAGCCCCTCGCGCATCCCCGCGAAGCCGATCAGGAAGATGACGACTTCGAGGATGACCGCGCCGAGCGTGAACGCGAGGAAGGCGTCGCCGAAGGTCATGCCGACGCCGATGGTGGCGCCCAGCGTGAACTGCGAGATCGAGCCGGACTGGGCGAGCCACTGGAGCAGCATCGTCCAGAAGCCGAGCCGCTTGTCCCGGGGGACTCTGGACAGCGCGTAGTCGTCGCTGCCCACGTTCTTCTTCGTGGTGGCCATGGCGTCACGACTCCGAGGGTGCGTTGCCGAGGGTCTGGAGGTGGGTGAGCGGGCCGTAGCGGCTCACGAGGGCGCCGAACTCCTCGGCGTCGTGGAAGTTCAGGCGCCCGCCGCCGAAGGCCTTCGCGGTCTCGACGGCGAACCGGGCCGCGGCCGCGATGTCCGTCTCGTGGCTGGCGCCGGTCTGGCAGCCGGGGACCGCCGCGGCCGAGGTGACCGCGAGGCCGACGACCGGGGCGGCGGTCGCCGTGGCCGGCTGGAGGATCGAATTGATGTGGTGTGCACCGTTACCGTACGGCGTGATGTCCTGCGTGGTCACGGGATAAGTGACCAACGGCTCACCGGTGACGACGGCAAGCAGCTCGCCCAGCTCCTCGCTCACCCGCAGCACCCACCCCTCCTTGACGGTGGGGGACAGGGCGAGGCCCTTGTGGTTGATGACGCGGTTGCCCTTGGTGGTATCGATGGAGAGCACGGCCTCCATGTCGGCGGTCACCTCGTGCCGGTTCATCGTCGCGATGTCGACCGGCGAGTCCATGAACGGCACCGGGTCGTGCGGCGCGGTCGGCGCGTCCGGGCAGACGTGCGTGGCGACGACGACGTCGCCGTCGAGCACGTCGCCGCGACGGCGCATGTCGAGCAGCTTGGCGGCGGTGGCGAGCGCGGCGGCGGCGCCGTCCGCGTCCGAGACCAGGCCGGTCATCTCGGGCCGGGCGCCGACCCCGCCGAGGCGGCCGACGACACCGAGCGTGCGGGCGCTGCCGCCGCGGCTGCGGCCCTTGGCGCCCGGGATGCGGACGAGCACGAAGTCGGTCGAGCCGCGCTCGCCCTCCACCGTGGTGACCTCGGCGCCGGAGCCCTCCGGGCCCGCGACCGAGTCGAGGTAGGCGACGGCGCGCTTGCCGTCGGCGTCGGGGTCGTCCAGCAGATCGACGACATCCAGGACGTACTTCAGCATGCGGGGTCCCTCTCACTGCGCTGCGCCCGGTCGCGGTTTCCACCGGTGCTGACAGCAGATTCGGGATCGGATAGCGTTGTCGGCAACTGTTTCCCGTTATTTGCAATAAGGGTCTGGATGGTGAGATGCGGTGACCGAGATCCCGCTGGACCGGAAGACCCCGGCCGGCGCTCTCCAGACCGTCGACCGGGCGCTCCTCGTGCTCCTCGCGTTCGAGCGGACCCGGCCGGACTGGGGCGTCACCGAGGTCGCCACGGAGTTCGGCTGGGACACCTCGGTCGCGCAGCGCCTGCTCTCCACGCTGGCCGGGCGCGGCTTCCTCGTCTCGGACCCGGCGACCCGGCGCTACCGCATCGGCCCGGCCGTGCTCCGGCTCGGCCGCCTGTGGGAGCGCTCGGGCTCACTGGAACTGCTCGCCGGACCGGTCCTGGAGGAGCTGCGCGCGGCGACCGGTGACACGGTCCTGTTCTGCCTGCCCGACAACTTCCACATGCGCTGCGTCGCGGCCGTGGAGGGCGAGTCGGGGCCGCTGCGCTACTACCCGCTGGTCGGCGAGCTGTACCCGGCGCACGCGGGCGCCACCAGCAAGTCGTACTACGCGTTCCTGCCCGACGAGCAGCGCCACCGGCTCTTCCGGGGCCGCCCCATGGCCCGCTTCACCGAGCGCACGGTGACCGAACCGGACGAGCTGGAGCGGGAGTTCCGCACCGTCCGCGCCCAGGGGTACGCCTGGACGGTCGGCGAGTACGACGCCGGGATCGGCACGATCGCCGTGCCCGTGTTCCTCGGGCGCGAGCCCTACGGGAGCCTCAGCCTCGGCGCCGCCAAGGAGCGCTTCCCCGACGGGCCCGACGACCGGCTCGACGCGCTGCGCAAGGCGGCCCGCCTCCTGGAGCAGCGCCTCACCCACCCGCCCCAGAACCGGCGCCGCACCCGCGCCGACTGATCACCCCCGCACCACCGCCGATAGGAGCGACCCGCTCGTGAACCTGCTGCTGCTCTCCAACTCCACCCAGTACGGCCAGGGTTACCTCGCCCACGCCCTGGACACCGTCACCGGCTTCCTGCCCGCGCGGGCCCGGCTCGCGTTCGTGCCGTACGCGCTCGCCGACCACGACGCCTACACGGCGAAGGTGCGCGGCGCGCTGGAGGGTGCGGGCATCGATGTGCACGGCGTGCACGAGGGCGGCGACCCGCTGGCTCAACTCCAGTCGGCCGACGCGGTGTTCGTCGGGGGCGGCAACTCCTTCCGGCTGCTGAGCGCGCTGTACCGGACGGGCCTGCGGGACGCCCTGATCAAGGCCGTCGGCGACGGGCTGCCGTACATGGGTGCCAGCGCCGGCACCAACATGGCCGCGCCCACCCTCCGGACGACCAACGACATGCCGATCGTGCAGCCGCCGTCCTTCGAGACGCTGGGCCTGGTCCCCTTCCAGATCAACCCGCACTACCTCGACCCCGACCCGTCCTCCACGCACAAGGGCGAGACCCGCGAGGAGCGGCTGACCGAGTTCCTGGAGGAGAACGACGTGCCCGTGCTCGGGCTGCGCGAGGGCTCCTGGCTGCGGGTCGACGGGGACCGGGCGACGGTGCTCGGCGAGCGCGCCGCCCGGCTGTTCCGCCGCGGCGCCGAGCCGCGTGAGCTGCCCACCGGCTCCGACGTCTCCGAACTCCTGCGCGGCGAGCCGCACTTCGACGCCTGAGGCGTCAGGCGGCGGGGCAGAGTCCGGCGGCGCGGACCGGCTGTGCGGGCAGCGGGCGGACGGCGGCCGGTGCCTTCGCCCGGTCGCGGGCGAAGGTCACGAGACGCAGCACCGCGAACCGGGCGACCCCGGTGAGCGCGGAGGCGGACAGATAGACGACCTGCTCCAGGACCGCGCTCGGCGAGTCCACCAGGTGCCGCAGGCCGATCACCGCCAGGCAGGTCACCGCGTACGCGCCCGCCGCCGACCCGGCCGACTGCACGTGCTGGCTCCAGCTCGCCCGGCCGCCCGCACCGAAGGTGAACCGGGCGTGCAGCTCGGTGGCGAGCAGCGTGGAGACCACCGTGACCAGCGCGTTGGCCAGCGCCCAGGGGAGCCGGTCGGCGACGACCGCGACCGCGAAGCTGGAGGCGACCCCCACGCCGCCCCCGCACACCGTGAAGCGGGCGAACGCCACGATGGCCCCGGGTGCCGTGCGCTCGCTTCCCCGTACCTTCTCCATGATCCCCACCCCCGTCGATGACCCGGCGCGCCACTGTGCGCCGCCAATGGTGCCACTATGGCACATCAGTGGCACCATGGCGAGTCATTTATGGCACGGCGTTGGCGTCGGGGATCGCTTCCGGCTACGGATCGAGTACGAGACGTGCGTCGTGAAGGATGCCGAACACCCGCGGGAAGTCCTTGAGTTGGCCCGAGAGCGAGTCCAGCGCCGGGAGCAGGCAGCGCGCCGGGACACCGCGTGCGTTCAGGATGTCCGCGGACCACGCGAGGAACCGGGCGAACAGGTCCGCGCAGTCGACGTAGAGGGCGGTGGCGAGGTACGTGACGATGTGGTCGATGTCCTCGGCGGTGCGCTCGTTCTGGTACCGGTTGTACCAGCGCATCTCGGGGAAGCTCTCCTGGACGTCGGCCAGGGCCTGCTTGACCAGCTGCCGCTTGGCCTGGCGGACCATGGTGTACTCCTCGTCGCCCAGGTGCGGCAGGTCCGCCTCGGGCGGCCGGATCGCGGGCGACACGGGCTGCCGCGGGCTCCCGGCGAGCAGGTCGGCCGCGCCGGGCGCGTCCCCGGCCCACTCCGCCCGCATCAGCCGGGCGTAGCGCCCCTGCGGACCGAACGCGGGGCCCCCGGCGATCACCGGGAAGCCCGCGCCCTGGCACGAGCTGATCGCGTTGTGGGCGGCGGGCAGCAGCACCTCGACGGACGACGAGAGCAGCACCGCCTGGGCACGGGTGTACCGGGCGTGGGCCACCAGGTGCTCGGTCGGGACGTGCGCCCCGAGATAGTCGACGCGCCAGCCCCGCAGCCGCAGCACCTCGCTGACCAGCCGCGCGGGCAGCGCGTGCCATTCGCCGTCGACACACGCCACGACGACCCGGCCCGCCGAACTGCCGGGCCGCGCCGGGGCGGTGGCGTCGACGACGGCCGCGACGCACCGCTCACTGATCGCCGTACCGGCGTGCTCCTGCGCCACCGTGATGTCGTTCGCCGCCCAGGCCGCGCCCAGCCGTTCCTGGACCGGCGCGATCAGGTCGAGCAGGACCCGTTCGCCCGCGGCCCGCATCCGCTCCGCCGTCGGTGTGTCCGCGCCGAGCGCGCCGCGCACCACGGCGACGGCACGCGTCTCGTCGCCCGCGTGGAGCGCCTGCCACAGGCGCTCGCGCGGCTCGGCGAGCGAGGAGGGGACATCGTTCTTCGCGCCACCGGTCACGTGGCTCACCCTTTCCGGGCCTGGTCGTTCACATTTCCTTGGTCTGGCGCGTCCCGGGCGCGGCCGGGCGTCCCGGTGCGCCGATCGCCATGACGGCCATGTCGTCGTGCGGGCCGTCGCCCAGCCACTGGGCGGCGATCATCTGCACGTGCTCGGTGACGGCCTCGGGCGGCATGCCCGCGCAGGGGGCCAGTACCGCGCGCAGCCGGTCCTCGCCGAACAGCACGTCGCCGAGCGGTCCGCCGCGCGCCTCGGTGATGCCGTCGGAGTACAACAGGCAGGTGTCGCCCGGCTCCAGGACGATGTCGGCGGTCACGAACTCCAGGTCGTCGATCGCGCCGAGCAGCGTCCCGCTGACCGGAGCCTGCTCGACCCGGCCGGTCGCACGCACCACGAGCGGGGCGGGATGGCCCGCGCTGGAGACGCGCAGCCGCACCCGCGCACCCTCGCGCACGGCGCTGACCAGGACGAGCGTCACGAAGGGCGTCTTCCGCGCGGCCAGCAGCGCCCTGTTGAGCAGGGCCAGCAGCCGGGTGTGGTCGGCGGCGAGCGGCACCAGTGCCCCCAGCGCGTGCCGCACCAGGCCGGCCACGACCGCGGCCTCGATCCCCTTGCCGCACACGTCGCCGAGGACCGCGACGGTCTCGGCCCCCGGCGCGGCCGCGGGATACAGGTCGTAGAAGTCGCCGCCGACGCGCTCGCCCGCGGTCGAGCTGCGGTAGCGGCCGGCGAAGCCGATGCCGTGCACCCGGCCGAGGGCGGGCGGCAGCAGATCGCGCAGCATCGCGTCCGTGAAGCGGGCCTGGCGCGCGTGACTGCGGGCGAGGGAGAGGGCGGCGCCCGCGCGGGCCGCGAAGAGCCGCGCGAAGCGCTCCTCGGCGGGGCTGAACGGCGACCCCTCGGGATGGCGCAGCAGGATCAGGCAGCCCGCCGGGGCGCCGTGCCCGGGCAGCGGCACCACGAGCACCGCGCCGATCGCGGCGGCCTCGCCCACGAACCCCTCGGGCACCGCCCACGACGGCACCGCACCCGGATCGATCCAGGCGGAGGACACCGTGGGCAGCCCGCGCAACGCCTCTGCCAGGCCCGGCAGTTGGCCGGTCTCCAGGGCGATCCGCTCCTCCGTCACCGGCCCGCCCGCGGTGCACCGCGTGACGGGGAAGTCGCGCCCGTCGCTCATGCCGACCAGGACCGCGGCGTCGGCCAGCTGCCGGGCCGCCCGCCGCACGGTCACCTCACGGCAGTGCGCCACGTCGAGCGAGGCGAGCAGGTCCGACGACAGCTCCTGGAGCACCGCCGCTCTCGCTCGCTCCCGCGCCAGCTCCTGGGCGGCGGCGGCCGGGGCGCTGTCGCTCACCAGCCACCAGGTCACCGTCCCGGCGGCGCCCGGCCCGGCGAGCGCCTTCACGCGCAGCTCGCCGATCCGGCCGCCCGCCCAGGCCGAGGGCTCGCCCCGGCCGCCGCCCGCGTGCCGCAGATGGGCCTCGGCCAGCCAGGCGGGAGCCACTTCGGGCAGAGCCGCCCCGACCCGTATCCGGGCGAGCAGGTCGGCGGCCTGCTGGTTGTAGGACACCACGGTGCCCGCCGCGTCCACTGTCACCGCCGGATACGGGTCACAGCGCTGCGCGGCGGTCCCCGCGTCGTACGAGCTCTTCTGCTTCGGCAAGGCGACCATCTGTCTGGAACCCCCTGGTCCGGGTTCCCACCACCCGTCCACTCGAAGGAAGGTGACGCCACATTACCGACGGCATATGACTACTGGCCGGACTTTTCAATACTTCTGACAGGCTTCGTCGACTGCTGAATAATCCGTCGGGGCATGCCCGCGGCTCAGTGGGTACCGGCGTCACCGGACCCGGGGAACGTGCCGAGGTCGGCCACCCGGAAGCCGTGCGGATAGCCACGGACGTTGGGGCTCTGGCGGGCGAAGCGCGGCTCACGGCGCGGCGGCAGGAGCCGGACGAGGCGGCCGCGCAGCCGCATCCCGCCGCGCACCGCGCGCTCCAGGACGGCGGGCGGCGCGGAATAGTCGAAGGCCGCCCGCATCGGCGGGTCCATCAGGCACACCGTCGCCCTGCGCATGACGGCGCCGAGCGGGCCCGGATACCAGGACGCCATCAGATCGAGCGTGGCCTCCGAGACCGCGTGACCCCCCTTGTCATAGGCGAAGTTGCGCCGTTCGTAGTCGTCCATGAACTCCTCGAACTCCGCGTACGTCTCCGGGATGTCCTTGATGTTCATGCGCCGGCCCAGCGCCCGGTAGTAGTTGGTGGAGGCCCGGATCTCGTGGTCCGACAGCGGGCGCCAGCCGAACTCGTCCAGCCAGCGCTTGGGCACCACGACGAACGTGGCGAGCACGTAGCGGAAGTCGTCGTCCGGGATGTCGTAGCTGCCGTGCATCCGGTTCATGCGGCGGATCGCGGTGCGGCCCTGCTCCGCGTCCATGCCGTGCTCGCCCACCGCGTCGAGGATGAGCACCGTGTCGTCGTAGCGCTTCTGCGTGCGCTCGGTGAACTCGCCGGTTCTGGCGAGGAGTCGGCCGATGCTCGGCACCGCGTACGTGCGGTAGAGGGCGAAGCCGAGCGCCTGCATGAAGTCCCACGGGAACTCGTGGGTGGTGCTGATCGCGTAGATCTTCTCGTAGTCGCGGTCGGGATCGAGGCCGCGGATCTGCCGGAGGAAGTCGTAACGCTGCACGGTGGAGTCCCCCTTCGTCGTGCGGCGGTGCGGTCGCCGCGTCTCCTCCGGCATGATCGCGCGTCACCGGCGGTTCGCACAGACGGAGAACGCGCCGGGCGACTGCCCGGCGCGTTCTCAGGAGTGATACAACTCGGCCGCCCGCAGGGCCCGTTACGGCTGCGCGACCGCCACCGCCTCCAGGGCGAGGTCCACGTGCACCGCACGGTCCTCGCCGTGGTGGGTCGCCGCCGACGCCCGGGGCGCGTGCCCGGCGGCGGTCGCCGCCAGGACGTAGGAGCCGCCCGCGGGGACGGCCAGGGAGTAGCGGCCGTCGTGGTCGGTGAGGGCCGCGCCCGCCTGCCGGCCGCGCCGGTCGATCAGGGTGACCTTGGCGTGGGTGACGGGCATCCCCGCCGGGTCCACGACCTGGCCGCGGAAGTGGGCGAGCGCCTCCTCGGCGCGCGCCAGGCCGGCCTCCTCCTCGCTGCTGGCCCGCAGCTGGACGACGGCCACCTTGCGCTTCGGCAGGAACAGGGCGAGGACCACGCCCACCGCGACCGCGGCCGTGGCGATCAGGAACGAGACGCGGAAGCCGTGCAGCGTCGGGATCGCGACCCCGCCGACGTGGTTCGCCGTGTTGGCCAGCACCATGCCGATCACCGCCGACGACACCGACGTGCCGATCGAGCGCATCAGGGTGTTCAGGCCGGTGGCCGCGCCCGTCTCGGAGGCGTCGACGGCTCCGATGATCAGGGCCGGGAGGGAGGAGTACGCGAGGCCGATGCCCGCGCCGACCACCACGGCGATCACGATCGTCTGCCAGGCGGCGCTCATCAGGCCGATGCCGGCGCCGTAGCCGATCGCGATGATCAGCATGCCGAGGATCAGCGTGACCTTCGGGCCGAACCGCGCCGACAGGCGGGCGTAGACCGGAGCCGTGAACATCATCGTCAGGCCGAGCGGCGCCACGCACAGGCCCGCGACGACCATCGACTGGCCGAGGCCGTAGCCGGTGGCGGACGGGAGCTGGAGCAGCTGGGGGAGGACGAGCGAGATCGCGTAGAACGCGACACCCACCATGATCGAGGCCAGGTTCGTGAGCAGTACCTCACGGCGGGCCGTGGTGCGCAGGTCGACCAGCGGGGCCTTCAGCCGCAGCTCCATCACGCCCCACAGGACGAGGACGACGAGCGCGGCGCCGAACAGGCCGAGCGTCGTGCCGCTGCTCCAGCCCCAGTCGCTGCCCTTGGTGATGGGCAGGAGGAAGAGGACCAGGCCGGCGGAGAGGCCGAGCGCGCCCGCGTAGTCGAAGGTGCCCCGGGCGCGCAGCGGGCTCTCCGGGACGAGGGCGAGGGTGAGGACCATCGAGACGACGCCGAGGCCCGCCGCGCCGAAGAACAGCGCGTGCCAGTCGGCGTGCTGGGCGACGAGCGCGGCGAGCGGCAGCGCGAGGCCGCCGCCGACGCCGATGGAGGACGACATCAGGGCCATCGCGGAGCCGAGCTTCTCGCGGGGCAGCATGTCGCGCATCAGGCCGATGCCGAGCGGGATGGCGCCCATGGCGAAGCCCTGGAGGGCACGGCCGGCGATCATCACGAGCAGCTGGTCGGTGAAGCCGCAGATCAGGGAGCCGATCACCATGATCGCGAGGCTGGCGAGCAGCATCCGCCGCTTGCCCGCGAGGTCGCCGAGGCGGCCCATGATGGGCGTCGAGACGGCGCCGGCGAGGAGGGTCGAGGTCATCACCCACGTGGCGTTCGAGGGCGCGGTGTCGAGCAGCTCGGGCAGGTCCTTGATCACCGGTACGAGCAGCGTCTGCATGACCGCCACGACGATGCCGGCGAAGGCGAGAACGGGGACGACGCCGCCGGTACGGCGGGGAGTGGTCGTCGGTCGGGACATTGCGGAGGGCCTCCGGAGGGCAGGTTCGGATCGCCTGTGCGGGCGGAGCGCGAGCGGGGGTGCGTGTAGGTCGAACCTGTTCGCTCGGGCGACTATTCCGATGTTTGTCGTACGAGCGTGAACCTTGACCTTTTCATTACATGGGACGGCGCCGGGGCCGGGCGGCGATCGATTCTGACTTACCGTCAGATCTGCTCTTCCCCTCTACTGGAACGTGTTCTACCGTGCGCCGCATGGGGACCGCCGACAGCGCCGTCATGGCCATCACTCAGGACCAGCGGGAGCTCGCCGCCGCCGTACGCGGCTGGATCGCCCGCGCCGCACCACCCGACGAAGTGCGCAAACTCCTCGACGCCCCGGCCGCGCCCGGCCACCGGCCGCCGTACTGGGACAGTCTCGCCGCACAGGGCCTGCTCGGCATCCGGCTGCCCGAGGCGTACGGAGGCGGGGGCGGGACCCTGCTCGATCTCGCGGTGGTCGTCGAGGAGGCGGGCCGGGCCGCGCTGCCCGGACCGTTCCTCGCCACCGTCCTCGCGGCCGAGGTCCTGGAGCGCTCCGGCGCCCCGGAGCTCGCCGCGCGCCTCGCCTCCGGGGAGCTGATCGGCGCTGTCGCCCTCGCGGCCGGCGGCCTCAGCGCCGTCGCCGGGCCCGACGGGCTCGTCCTCGACGGGACCGCGCCGCCCGTGCTCACCGGCGCCGACGCCGACCTCCTCGTGCTCGCCGCCGACAGCGCCGACGGCGTGGTCTGGCTGGCCGTCGACGCCACCACCCCCGGGCTCGCCGTGCGGGTCCACGACAGCGCCGACCCGACCCGGCCCACCGCCGAGGTCACCGCCTCCGGCGCCACCGTGCCCGCCGCCCGGATCCTCGCCCCGCCCGGCTCCCTGGTCCGCGACCTCGCCGCCGTACTGCTCGCCGCCGACGCCTGCGGCACCGCCGCCTGGGCGCTGCGCACGGCCGCCGAACACGCCCGGGTGCGCGAGCAGTTCGGGCGGCCCATCGGACAGTTCCAGGGCGTCAAGCACCTCTGCGCCGACATGCTCGTCCGGGTCGAGCAGGCGGGCGCCCTCGTCTGGGACGCCGCCCGCGCCCTCGACGAACCGGTCCCCGGCGAGGTGCGCTCCCTCACCGCCGCCCTCGCCGCCGGGACCGCGCTCGACGCCGCCCACGGCTGCGCCAAGGACTGCATCCAGATCCTCGGCGGCACCGGCTTCACCTGGGAGCACGACGCCCACCTCTACCTGCGGCGGGCCGTCGTCGCCCGGCAGCTCCTCGGCGCGGGCGACACCCACCGGCTGCGCGCCGTCCGGCTCGCCGAGACCGGGGTCCGCCGCGAGCTGCGCCTCGATCTGCCCGCCGAGGCCGACACGTACAAGGAGGACGCGCGCGCCGTGATCGAGGCCGCCCGGGGTCTCGACCCGCGCGCCGCCCGTGTCGCCCTCGCGCCCACCGGGTACGCGGCGCCGCACCTCCCCGCGCCGTACGGCCTCGGCGCCGGTCCGCTGCAACAGCTCGCGGTGCAGCAGGAGTTGGCGTCGGCGGGAGTGCGGGTGGCCGACCTCGGTATCGCCACGTGGGTCGTCCCCTCCCTGATCGCCTACGGCACCGCCGACCAGCGCGACCGCTACCTCCCCGCCACCTTGCGCGGCGAACTCCTCTGGTGCCAGTTGTTCTCCGAGCCCGGCGCCGGATCCGACCTCGCCTCGCTGCGCACGCGCGCCGAACGGCTGCCGGACGGGCGCTGGCGCGTCAACGGCCAGAAGGTGTGGACCAGCGCCGCGCAGTGGGCCGACCACGGCATCCTGCTGGCCCGCACCGACCCCGACGCCCCCAAGCACAAGGGCCTGACCTACTTCCTCGTCGACATGAAGCACACCGACGGCATCGACGTGCGGCCGCTGCGCGAGATCACCGGCGACGCGCTCTTCAACGAGGTCTACTTCGACGACGTGCTGCTGCCCGCCGACGCCGTCGTCGGAGAGGTCGACGACGGGTGGCGGGTCGCCCGGCACACCCTGGGCAACGAACGCGTCCACATGGCCGACCAGCTCACCTTCGACACCGGTCTGGAGGCGCTGCTCGCCCGTGCCGGGGATCTCGACGGGGCCTGCCGGGCCCGGATCGGGGCTCTTGCCGCCGAGGCGCACGCACTGGCCTGTATCGGGCTGCGGACGACCATGCGGCAGGTCGCCGGGGACGGGCCCGGGCCCGGCGCCTCCATCCGCAAACTCGTCCAGACCCCGCATCAGCAGCGGGTCGCCGAGCTGGCCCTGGAACTCCTCGGCCCCGCCGGTGCCCTCCGTGAGGGTCCGGGCGCCGCCGCCCTCCACGGCTTCCTCCTCTCCCGCTGCCTCACCATCGCCGGCGGCACCACCCAGGTCCAGCTCAACGTGGTGGCCGAACGAATGCTCGGGCTGCCCCGGGATTAGGGGGCGCCCGGGGCCGTTCGCGCAGTTCCCCGCGCTCTTGGGTCGTTCGTCGAGCGCGGCCCGGTGACCGCTTCTCGCGCAGTTCCCCGCGCCCCTGAAACCAGTTCCCACGCGCGCCTCTCGTCGTGGTTGCTCGCGCAGTTCCCCGCGCCCCTGAGATGCGCACTTCGTGCGCCATCTCATCAAGAGAGGCGCGGCGGAGCCGCAGCCTCAGGAGGGGCGCGCGAAGCGCTGCCTCTGAGGGGAGGCTGCGCGAAGCGCATGCCTCAGGGGCGCGGGGAACTGCGCGAGAAGCGGCCACCGGCCCGCGGACGGGGAACGGCCCAGGGGCGCGGGGAACTGCGCGATCAGCCGCGGCGTGAGGCGCGCTCGGTGACGGGCAGGGCCTCGCGGGCGCGCCCCGTATCGTCACCGGCGTGGAGCTGAAACATCTCACCGGGTTCGTCGCCGTCGCCGAGGAACTGCACTTCGGCCGCGCCGCGGAGCGCCTGCACATGGCCCAGTCCCCGCTCAGCCAGCAGATCAGGCTCCTCGAACGCGACCTCGGCGTCCAGCTCTTCGAGCGGACGACGCGGACCGTGCGGCTGACCCCGGCGGGCCACGCCCTGCTCGACCCCGCCCGAGCCCTCCTGGCCGACGCGGCAACCCTGCGCCGCACCGTCCGCTCCGCCCACCTCGGAGAGACCGGCAGGGTCACGGTCGGCTTCGGCGGCGCCAGCGCCTACTCCGCGCTGCCCGCCCTCACCCGAGCCGTCAACTCCGAACTCCCCGGCGTGGAGCTGGTCCTGGAGAGCCAGATCTTCACCGGAGAGGCCCTGGCCCGCCTGACCGACGGCACCATCGACCTCGGCGTCGCCGCCCTCCCGGTCCGCCGCGGCATCACCGCGAGAGTCGTCCGCGCCGAGCCCCTGGTCTGCGCCCTCCCGGAGGGCCACCGCCTCGCGGCCCAGGACGGCGTCACCTTCGCCGACCTGCGCGGCGAGCGCTTCGTCACCTTCCCCGTGGCCCGCGGCTCGGCCGTGCGCGAGGCGATGGTGCAGGGCTGCCACGACGCCGGGTTCGCCCCGCGCATCGCGCAGGAGGCCCCGGACTCGTACAACCTGCTCGCGCTGGTCGGCGCGGGCGTCGGCGTGGCCGTGGTCGTGGGCTCCGCGCGCTCCATCCATCTGGAGCACGTCGTGTTCCGGCCGCTGACCGGCCCGGACGTTCCGGTGCTGCCCATCGCGCTCGCCTGGCGCACCGGCAACGACAGCGCGGCCCTCGCCGCCGTCCTGGCCGTGGCCGAACGGGTCCTGCCCACACCCCCCGATTATGTGGATTAGCGGCACACTGGGATCCGTAATCGGTCTTGGACAGCACTTAATGCGCGGGGCAGAGTGATCGGCATGTCCGAGCCGCCCGCACCGCCGCAGGCCACGCCGCTCGCCGGGATCAAGGTCGTCGACCTGTCGAAGATCCTCGCGGGCCCGTACGCCACCATGTCCCTCGCCGACCTCGGCGCCGACGTGACCAAGGTCGAACACCCCGACGGCGGCGACCCGACCCGCCGCTGGGGCCCGCCGTTCCAGGGCGAGGACGCCACCTACTACCTGGCCGCCAACCGCAACAAGCGCTCCATCACCCTCGACCTGAAGTCCGACGAGGGACAGGCCGAGGTCCACCGGATGCTCGCCGGCGCCGATGTGATGGTCGAGAACTTCCGGCCCGGCTCCACCCTCGCCCGCGTCTTCGACTACCGCGCGCTCACCGAGCGGTACCCGCGCCTGGTCGTCCTGCACATCTCCGCCTTCGGCGAGACCGGCCCGCTGCGCGACGAACCCGGCTACGACATGGTCGCCCAGGCCGCCGCCGGACTGATGTCCCTGACCGGCGAGACCGACGGACCGCCGGTCAAGGCGGGCTTCGCGATGGGCGACCTCGGCGCCGCGCTCTTCGGGCTCATCGGCATCACCTCCGCCCTCGTCGAGCGCGCCCGCACCGGCCGCGGCCAGTACGTCACGACGTCCCTGTACGAGACCCAGCTCGCCCTGCACGCCAACTGGGCCACCGCCCACTTCGCCACCGGCGAGCGCCCCACCCGCCTCGGCTCCGGCCACCCGAGCCTCGTCCCGTACCAGGCGTACGAGGCGTCCGACGGCCACTTCGTGATCGCGGTCGGCAACGACGCCCTCTTCCGCACCCTGTGCGCCGCCCTCGGCCTCGACGGCCTGGCCGACGACGCACGGTTCACGACGAACGCCGCCCGCGTCGCCAACAGGGCCGATCTGAACGCCCGGTTGACGGACGTACTCGGCAGGCGCACGGTCGGTGAGTGGTGCGAGACGCTGAAGGCGGCCGGGGTGCCCGCCGCCCCGATCCGCCATCTCGACGAGGTGTACGCCTGCCCGCAGACCGCCGCCCTCGGCATGGTCCAGGAGGTCGAGCACCCCGCGGCGGGCCCGCTCCGCCAGGTCGCCTTCCCCGTCAGCTTCAACGGCGTACGGCCCGCCGTACGCACCGCACCGCCCACCCTCGGCCAGCACGACGACAACCCCCGCACCCAGCAAGGAGCCCGATCCTGATGCCGTTCCCCGCACTCGACCCCGTCGACCCGCTGAACCTCGAAGCCCTCCTCACCGACGAGGAGCGCGCGGTGCGCGACACGGTCCGCCAGTACCTCGACGACAAGGTCGAGCCGCACATCGCCGACTGGTTCGAGTCCGGCGAGCTGCCCGACCTGCCCGAACTCGCCCGGGAATTCGGCAAGATGGGCCTGCTCGGCATGCACCTGGAGGGCTACGGCTGCGCCGGGACGTCGGCCCGCGCGTACGGCATCGCCTGCCGCGAACTGGAGGCCACCGACTCCGGGCTGCGCTCCTTCGTCTCCGTGCAGGGCTCCCTCGCCATGTTCGCCATCCACCGCTTCGGCTCCGAGGAGCAGAAGCAGGAGTGGCTGCCGAAAATGGCGGCGGGCGAGGCCATCGGCTGCTTCGGCCTGACCGAGCCCGACCACGGCTCCGACCCCGCGTCCATGACGACCCGGGCCCGCAGGGACGGCGACGACTGGGTGCTCGACGGACGCAAGATGTGGATCACCAACGGCTCCGTCGCCGCCGTCGCCGTGGTGTGGGCGCAGACCGAGGACGGGGTGCGCGGCTTCGTCGTGCCCACCGACAGCCCCGGCTTCTCCGCGCCGCTCATCAAGCACAAGATGTCGCTGCGCGCCTCGGTGACGAGCGAGCTGGTCCTGGACGGCGTACGGCTGCCCGCCTCGGCGCAGCTCCCGGAGGCCCGCGGTGTCGGCGCCCCGCTCACCTGCCTGAACGAGGCCCGGTACGGGATCGTCTGGGGCGTCACCGGGGCCGCCCGCTCGGCCTGGCGGTCGGCGCGCGACTACGCCCTCCAGCGCGAGCAGTTCGGCAAGCCCATCGCGGGCTTCCAGCTCACCCAGCAGAAGCTCGTCGACATGGCGCTCGAACTCCACAAGGCGACGCTGACGGCCCTGCACCTGTCGGCGCTCAAGGACTCGGAAGCGGGCGTCCACCCCGCACAGATCAGCTTCGGCAAGCTGAACAACGTACGCGAGGCCATCGAGATCTGCCGCACCGCCCGCACCATCCTCGGTGCCAACGGCATCTCGCTCGAATACCCGGTGATCCGCCACGCCAACAACCTGGAGTCCGTCCTCACCTACGAGGGCACCACCGAGATGCACACCCTCGCGCTCGGCCAGGCACTGACCGGGCTCGCGGCCTTCCGTTAATCGCCCGGCCCTGCCACTATCTGACGATCCGTCAGGTCTGTGGGGTAGTGGCAGGAGGGCTGTGCAGCCATGAAGTCGTACATCGTCGGCGTCGGCATGACCAAGTTCGAGAAGCCCGAGAGCCGTGACTGGCAGTACTGGGACATGGTGAAGGAGGCGGGCGGCGCGGCCCTCGCGGACGCCGGGATCGGCTACGAGGACGTGCAGCAGGTCCCCGTCGGCTACTGCTTCCAGGCGTCGACGGCCGGTCAACGCGCCGCCTACGAGCTGGGGTTGACCGGTGTTCCCGTCTACAACGTCAACAACAACTGCGCGACGGGTTCGACCGCGCTGATGATGGCCCGCCAGTTCGTCGAGGGCGGCGTCAGCGACTGCGTGCTCGCGCTCGGCTTCGAGAAGATGCAGCGCGGCGCGCTCGGCGGCGGCGCCGACGGCGGCGACTTCAAGACCTCTCCGGTCGCCCGCCACTACGGCATCATGGCCGCCCGGCACGGCTTCGAGATGTCCCCGCCCACCGCCCAGATCTTCGGCGACGCGGCCCGTGAACACATGGAGAAGTACGGCACCACGGCGGCGCAGCTCGCGGCGGTCGGCGCCAAGAACCACCGCCACTCGGTCAACAATCCCTACGCGCAGTTCCAGGACGCGTACACCGTCGACGAGATCCTCGCCGCGAAGACCATCCACAGCCCGCTCACCAAACTCCAGTGCTCCCCGACGTCCGACGGCGCGGCCGCCGCCGTCGTCGTCTCCGAACGCTTCGTCGAGGAGCGGGGGTTGGGGGAAAAGGCGGTGGAGATCGTCGCGCAGGCGATGACGACGGACACCGAGGAGTCCTTCGCCTCCGGATCGTGCATCGACGTCGTCGGACAGCCCATGTCGCGCGAGGCGGCCCGGCAGGTCTACGAGGCGTCCGGGCTCGGCATCGAGGACGTCGACGTCGTCGAGCTGCACGACTGCTTCTCCGTCAACGAACTGCTGACGTACGAGGCGCTCGGCATGTGCGGGCCGGGGGAGTCCGGCAAGCTCGTCGAGTCCGGCGCCACGACGTACGGCGGCCGCTGGGTCGTGAACCCCTCGGGCGGCCTGATCTCCAAGGGGCACCCGCTCGGCGCGACGGGCATCGCCCAACTCGCCGAGCTGACCTGGCAGTTGCGGGGCGAGGCGGCCGGCCGCCAGGTCGCGGCGGCGCGGGTCGGCCTCGCCCACAACATCGGGCTCGGCGGCGCGGCGGTGGTGACGATGGTGCGCCGCGCCTGAGGCGAATCCGGTCAGTTGGCCGTCGTCGGCACCTCGGGCGCGAGGGAGTTGCCCGCGGGGACCCGGCCGCAGTCCGACGGGGGCGTCTTCCCCGCGAACCGGTCGTTCAGATAGTCCAGGGCGACCGGCGCCCACGGCACGGCGGTGCCCACGTGGCTGAGGGCGTCGTACTGCTGGTACTTGATCGCCGTGTTCCCCTTGTCGCAGTACTGTCGCACCAGCCCGCGCACGTCCCCGGCGACCATGACACCGTCGCCGCGGCCGATGCCCGGGATGTTGCTGAGGGTCCCCTCGAAGACGCCACCGCCGCCCTGCGCGATGTATCCGGGGGCCGTCGGGGTCGGCGCGGAGCCGAGGTTGAGCTTGTTCACCGCCTCGACGAACGGCGGTACCGAGTTCGGGTCGGCGTACTGCGGCTTCACCAGCTTCTTCCAGGTCAGCCCCGGGTACTGGCCCAGCGCGTTGACGATCGAGGCCTTCTCCAGCTTCTTGAAGACCGACTGGCCGTAGCTGTTGAGGTAGGGCGCGAAGTCGATGTCGTACGCGCGGGCGGCGCCGAGCACGGCCATGGGCGCCACCCCGGCCCAGACGGTGCTGCCGCCGATGTACTTGAGGTTGTGCGCGGGGGCGACGAGCAGCCCGCCCTCGGCGTAGCCCACCAGTCTCCGGTCGACGTCCGGCGCGTAGCTCGGGGCGAGCGCCGCCGCCCAGTGGGTGGCGATGGCTCCCCCTGAGTAGCCGGCGAGCCCGATCCGGGTCTCGGAGTTCAGACCGGTCTCCGGGGCCCGGCTCGCGGCCCGGATCGAGTCCAGGGTGTTCGTGCCGTACTCGGGACCGGCGGCGAAGTCGGCGTTCTGGCCCTCGCTGTCCGGGATGACGACGTTGTAGCCCGACAGCAGCAGCGGCACCAGGAGCAGCGACTCGCCGTTCGCGATCAGGCCGCCGAGGGAGACGTTCCCCGCGATGGCCCGGGAGGGCGCGTCCTCGGGATTGAGGGAGTCGTAGAAGGACTGGTACGAGACCGCCTTGCTGCCGTCCCCGTTCGGGCTGCGCACCACCGAGGTCACCCCGGCGGACGGCCGCCCCTGCGCGTCCTCGGTCCGGTACAGCAGCTGGATCGCCGTGACCGGCGTGGGGATGCCCAGGACGTGGTACTTCAGCGTCCGTGTCTTCAGCACGGTGCCCGGCGCGTACGAGGCGAGGGGCGCGCTGCCGTCGTACGTGTAGAACGAGTCGTCCGCGGCGGCCTGCCCGGCCGAGGGCGCGGCCGCCGCCGCGGCCGGCGGAAACGCGGTCACGGCCAGCGCGGCGACGACTGCGCCGGCCAGGGTCCCAAGTGCGGTGCGATGCATGGTGTCCTCGGCTTTCACCTCATGGAGCACGGGTGACAGAGCGGTGTACCTGTCGGTAACAGCGCCGAAAGTTACCAACAGGTAGACGAGTTGACCAGAGTTCTAACAAGGGCTTCCGCCGGACCACCCGTTCGGACGCCGGTCGATCTGCGCGCCCTAGGTCGCCGGTCCTATGACCTGCGGCCCATGACCGGTGCGTCGAAATCCTGATGTACGGGGCCCCGGAGCCCTGCGACCATGACGACCATGCCGCAGACTCCTCCGCTGGTGCCCGATGCCGCCGACGGCTCCGACCACGCCATAGGCCGCCGCAGGCCCGCGCCGCCCGCCTGGCTGGTGGTGGCCGTGGCCTGTGCCGGGCAGTTCCTCGTCGTTCTCGATGTCTCCGTCGTGAACGTCGCGCTGCCGTCCATGCGGACGGATCTCGGGCTGAGCGCGGCGGGTCTGCAATGGGTGGTCAACGCCTACTCGATCGCGTTCGCCGGGTTCATGCTGCTCGGCGGGCGGGCCGGTGATCTGTTCGGGCGCAAGCGGATGTTCCTCGTCGGGCTCGGACTGTTCACGCTCGCCTCGCTCGTCGGCGGACTCGCCGAGCAGGACTGGCAGTTGCTGGTGGCCCGCGCCGTGCAGGGGCTCGGCGCCGCCGTTCTCGCCCCGTCCACCCTGACCATCCTCACCTCGGCCGTGCCCGAGGGCGCCGCGCGCGCCCGCGCCATCGCCACCTGGACCGCCGTCGGCGCGGGCGGCGGTGCGGCGGGCGGGCTCGTCGGCGGTGTCCTCACCGAGGGGCTGAACTGGCGCTGGGTCCTCCTCATCAACGTCCCGCTCGGCGCCGTCGTCCTCGCGGCCGCCGCCCGCTGGATCCAGGAGTCCCGCGCGGGCGGCGAGCGCCGCCTCGACCTGCCCGGGGCGCTGCTCGTCACGGCGGGCACGGCGACCCTCGCCTACGCCGTCGTGCAGACCGAGGCGGCCGGCTGGGGGTCGGCCGACACCCTGGTTCCGCTCGGGGCCGCGCTCGTGCTCATCGCCGCGTTCCTCGTCGTCGAGGCGCGTACGCGGTTGCCGCTGATGCCGCTCGGGCTGTTCCGGGTGCGGTCCGTGGCGGCGGCCAACGCGGCGATGTTCGTGTGCGGCATGGGGTCGTTCGCCATGTGGTTCTTCATGACGCTGTACGCGCAGAACGCGCTCGGGTACACGCCCGTCGAGGCCGGGCTCGCGCTGGTGCCGAGTTCGCTCGCCGTGGTCGCGGGCTCGAAGACCGCGCCCCGCCTCATGCGGCGGTTCGGGGCGCGCAATGTCGCGGTGGGCGGGGTGCTCGTCACCGCCGGGGGGTTCGGGTGGCAGTCGACGATGAGTGCGCACGGGTCGTTCGTCGTGAGCATCATGCTGCCCGGGATCGTGATGATGGCCGGGGCCGGGTTCGCTATGACGCCGCTGGCGTCGCTGGCCACCTCGGGGGCGGCGCCGGGGGACGCGGGGCTCGTCTCGGGGCTGGTCAACACGTCCCGCACCCTCGGTGGCTCCCTGGGGCTCGCCATCCTCTCGACGGTCGCCGCCGGCCGCTCCGCGGGGGGCTTGGATCCTGTCTCGCTGACCAGCGGGTACGCGGCCGCGTTTCAGGTGGGGGCCGGGATCCTGCTGGTGGCGGTGCTGGTACTCCTGGCCTGGATGCCCCGCACCCCTGGGTAGTTCTCTGTCTGACGGCCGGTGGGGGCTGGTCGCGCAGTTCCCCGCGCCCCTGAGGCAGGCGCTTCGCGCCGCCTCCCCTTCAGAGGCCGCGGCTCCGCCGCGCCTCCGGTGATGAGATGGCGCACGAAGTGCGCATCTCAGGGGCGCGGGGAACTGCGCGGACAGTGCCGGTCAGAGCCAACCCTGCTGGCGCGCGGAGCGCATGGCTTCCATGCGGTTGCGGGTGCCCGTTTTGCCGATCGCCGAGGAGAGGTAGTTGCGGACCGTCGACTCCGAGAGGTGCAGCTTCCCGGCGATGTCGGAGACCGTCGCCCCGTCGGCGGAAGCCCGCAAGGCATCGGCCTCCCGCGCCGTCAACGGACTCGGCCCCGCCGAGAGCGCCGCGGCGGCCAGCGCCGGATCGACCACTGTCTCCCCGCGCAGCACCTTGCGAATGGACTCGGCGAGCTCCTCCACGGGTCCGTCCTTGACGAGGAACCCCGCGGCCCCGGCCTCCATGGCCCGCCGCAGATACCCGGGCCGCCCGAACGTGGTCAGGATCAGCACCCGGCAGTCCGGCACCTGGTCCCGCAACTCGGCGGCGGCATCGAGCCCGCTGCGCCCCGGCAGCTCGATGTCGAGGAGAGCGACATCGGGCCGGCACGTCAGCGCGGTGTCGACGATGGTGTCCCCGGCCGAGACCTGCGCGACGACCTCCATGTCCGCCTCCAGGCCGAGCAGCAGCGCCAACGCGCCCCGCATCATCCCCTGATCCTCCGCGAGCAGCACGCGCACGCTCTTCGCGGGCCGATGGTCCTGCGGCATCTCTGTCGTCACGCTGCGACCTTACGCGGTCGCCTCCGTCAGAACGGCGTCCCGCGCCGACTCACCCTCCCCGACCGGGAGTTCGGCCGTCACGGTGAAACCGGAACGCGCGCCCGGCCCCGCCGTCAGCGAGCCGCCCGCCGTGGCGAGCCGTTCGGCGAGCCCCTTCAGACCGGTGCCGCCGACCCCGGAACCGCCCGCGCCGGACGCCGGCGGCCCCGCACCGTCGTCGACGACCCGCATCCGCACCCGCTCCGCCGTCCCCTCGACGGTGATGACGCAGGTGCCGGCCGCGCTGTAGCGGACGGCGTTGGTGACCGCCTCGCGCACGACCCAGCCCAGCAGCGCCTCCGTCTGCGCGGACAGCGGCGGCCCTGATTGCCGTACGACGGGCTCGATCCCGGCGGCGGTGAGCGCCGAGCGCGCGTTGTCCAGCTCGGTGGCGAGGCTGCCCTCGCGGTACCCGGTGACGGCCTCGCGGATCTCGGTGAGCGCCTGCCGCCCGACCGCCTCGATGTCGGTGATCTGCTCCAGGGCCGCGTCCATGCTGCGCGGAGCCAGCCGCCGCGCCGCCTCCGACTTCACCACGATCACCGACAGGGTGTGCCCGAGCAGATCGTGCAGGTCGCGGGAGAAGCGCAGCCGCTCCTTCTCCACGGCCTGCCGGGCCAACTCCTCGCGGGCCGAGCGCAGTTCCCGTACGGTCTCGGCGAGGGACAGGATCGCCGCCGTCACCATCGTGGACAGGAACGTCCCGTAGAACACGCTGATCGCGTCCCAGCCCTCGCGCAGCGCGCCGACGCCGCCGCCGAGAACGCTGAGCCCCAGCCCGATCCGCCCGATGTTGTGACCCCGGGCGAGCGCGCCGACGGCGAGGCCGAGCAGCGGGAAGAACGTCAGCCAGCTGCCCCCGTACCCACCGGCCAGGGCGCACGTCAGCACGGTCATCAGACCGATGGCCACGCGGGTGGACGTGGCCTCCCGGGTCTCCTTCCGGAAGGCCCGGAACACCACATAGATGTAGAGGGAGTTGAAGGTCAGCAGCGCGATGCCGCCGATCCACGGATTCGGCGTCCTTCCCTGCACCAGGTTCGAGAAGGAGCCGAGCCCCATCAGCAGCCACGGCAGCATCGTGAAGCCGTTGAGCTGCGGGCCCAGCTGCTCGACCGGCTTGCCCTCCTTGCGGCAGGCGCGCTGCTCGGCCTTGACCCGCGCGTTCTCGGCCTTCCACTCGTCGCGCGCGACCTGCCAGGCCCGCCACCGGTCCTTCAGTGCCGTCATCAGAACTCCCCGTTCCCGTGTCCCGTCTCAGATGGTCCGAGCGGCCCTGCGGTACGAGACCACAGCGTACGAACCGAAGGCCAGCAGCCAGCCGACCAGAATCGCCAGGGCGGCGAGCGACGGCGCGTGCCCGTCGGCGACGGCCGTGCCGAGCTGCGCGAACCGGTTGGTCGGCGTGAACGACGACACGTGCCGCAGCCACTCGGGGAACAGCGCCACCGGGAACCACAGCCCGCCGAGCACCGCGAGCCCCAGATAGCAGAGCATGTTCAGCCCGCCCAGCGCCTGCGAGGTCAGCCGGTAGCCGTTGCCGAGGCCGAGCAGCGTGAAGGGCAGCGAGCCCAGCCACAGCAGGACGACGATGACCGGCCACTTCCACCAGTCGAGCCGTACGCCGTTCACCGCCGCGCCCGCGACCAGCACCGCCGTGACGGCGGGCAGCACGGTCACCACGCCCGTCAGCGCCCGCCCCATGACGCCCTGGTGCGGAGCCATCGGCGTGATCCGCAGCTGCCGCAGCCAGCCGATCGCCCGGTCCTCGGCGACCCCGCCCGCCGTGTTCATCGCCGCGCCCAGCGCCCCGTACGCGGCCATCCCCACCATCGACGCCGTCTTCCAACTGCCGTCGTCCGAACCCAGGTTGGTGAAAAGGAGATACATCATCACCGGCATCGCGACCGTGCCGATCACATACCGGCCGTCGCGCAGCGTGCGCCGGACCTCCAGCCGCAGGTAGTCCCACATCACACACGCTCCAGCTGCTCGTCGTCGTGCCCGGTGCCGGTTGCGGTGCCGGTCAGCGCCAGGAACGCGTCGTCCAGGGAGGCCGGCGCGACCTCCAGATTCCGTACGGCGTCCAGGGCGGCCAGCGCCATCACGGTCGCGTCCGGGTCCTCGGTGCGCAGCCGGGCCCGGTCGCCGCGGATCTCCACCGAGACCACCCCGGGCAGCAGGGCCAGCCCCTCCGTGCCGCGCCCGGCGAGGTCGAAGGCGACCAGGCTGCCGCCGCCAGCCCGGCGCAGTTCGTCCCCGCTGCCGTCGGCGACGATGCGGCCGTGGTCGATGACGACGATCCGGTCGGCGTGCGCGTCGGCCTCCTCCAGATAGTGCGTGGAGAACAGCACCGTGTGGCCGCGCCGCGCGTACGCCCGCATCGACGCCCAGAACGCGTGCCGGGCCTCCACGTCGAGCGCCGCCGTCGGCTCGTCCAGGACGATCAGCGCGGGGTTCCCGGCCAGCGCCACCGCGAACCGCACCCGCTGCGTCTGGCCGCCCGACAGCTTGTCCACGCGGCGGTCCGCCAGCTCCGCGATCCCGGCGAGCCGCAGCGCCTCCGCCACGTCCATCGGCGCCGGGTAGCGGCGGGCGACGAAGCCGACCAGTTCGGCGACGGTGACCCGCGGCACGGCCCGGCCCTCCTGGAGCATCGCCCCGACCCGCCCGGCGCGCACCGCGGTCTGCGGCGACGTACCGAACAGCTCCACGCGCCCCTCGTCCGGCTCGTCCAGGCCGAGCAGCAGGGAGATGGCGGTGGACTTGCCCGCGCCGTTGCGGCCGAGCAGTGCGACCGTCTCGCCCGGGTCGATCCGCAAGCAGAGGCCGTCGACCGCGCGGACGTCCCCGAATGTCTTGACGGCCCCCGTGAAGGACACCGCCGGTGTCTCTGTCGTCATGACACCGACGGTACGGAGCGGCACGGGCCGTGCGGCAGACACGGGTGTCCACGATCCGCCGGTACAAATGTCACACCCGGTGGAACTGACGCTCAGTCAGAAAGGTTCCGCCGCACCCTTCCCAACCCATCACCTCTTGGCTATACATGAGGTCGCCGGGTGGATGAGAACACGTTCTACCCAGCCTGTGACGACCTCGGTGCGGCCGACGGTGCGGACGGTCGCACCGAGGTCTTGACCCGTACGACCCGTCAGCCTGAGGAGCGCCTGCCTGATGCCCATCGACGCAGCGAAGGCCGTGGCCGCCGAGCCCAGGTCCGCCGAGATCTCCTGGGACCACAAGGACATCCAGCTCTACCACCTGGGCCTCGGCGCCGGAGTCCCCGCCACCGACCCCGGCGAGCTGCGCTACACGCTCGAATCGGCGCTGCACGTCCTGCCGAGCTTCGCCACCGTCGCGGGCGCGGGCACGGGGGTCGTCGGCGGGCTCAACTCCCCGGGCGTCGACGTGAACCTGGCGCACGTGCTGCACGGCGGGCAGACGATCGAGACGCACCGTCCGATCCCGGTGAAGGGCACGGCGACCACCACGTCCCGCGTCGCCGCCGTCTACGACAAGACCAAGGCGGCCGTCCTCGTTCTGCGTTCCGAAGTCTCCGACACGGACGGGCCGTTGTGGACCGCCGACTCGCAGATCTTCGTCCGCGGCGAGGGCGGGTTCGGCGGCGAGCGCGGCCCCTCCGAGCGCCTGGAGGTCCCCGACCGCGCGCCCGACCGCACCGTCGACCGCCCGATCCGCGAGGAGCAGGCCCTCCTCTACCGCCTCTCCGGCGACTGGAACCCGCTGCACGCCGACCCCGAGTTCGCCAAGCTCGCCGGCTTCGACAAGCCGATCCTGCACGGCCTGTGCAGCTACGGCATGACCCTCAAGGCCGTCGTCGACACGGCCCTCGACGGCGACGTCTCCCGCGTCACCCGCTACAGCACCCGCTTCGCCGGTGTCGTCTTCCCCGGCGAGACGCTGCGCGTGCGCATGTGGCAGCAGCCGAACCGGGTGCAGGTGACCGTGACGGCCGTGGAACGCGGCGAGGCACCGGTCTTGGCGGACACGCTCATCGACCACACCTGAACGACGTACACGCAGCAGAGAGCACCTGAGAGCACCTGAGAGCAGCTGAGACGCGAAGGAGCCGCACCCCATGCGAGCAGCCGTACTGCACGAGACAGGGCAGGACAAACTCGAGGTACTGGACGACGTCGAGGCGGTCGGCTTCGGCCCGGGGAAGGTGAAGATCCGGGTCCGGGCGACGGGCCTGTGCCACTCCGACATCTCCGCGATGAACGGCGTCCTGCCGCAGCCGGCGCCGTTCGTCCCCGGCCACGAGGGCGCCGGCGAGATCACCGACGTCGGTGACGGGGTCGCCGGGCTCAGCGTCGGCCAGCGGGTGCTCGTCTGCTGGCTGCCCGCCTGCGGCGCATGTCCTTCCTGCAAGCGCGGCCAGACCCAGCTCTGCCTCGCCGGGTTCATGAACGCCGGTACGCCCAACTTCAAGCGGCCCGGCGGGGACGTCTTCGGGTTCGCGGGCACCGGGACGTTCGCCGAGGAGGTCGTGGTGGACGCCGGGTGCGCGGTGCCGATCCCCGACGACGTGCCGTTCGACATCGCCGCGCTCATCGGGTGCGGGGTCACCACCGGGCTCGGGTCCGCCATCAACACCGCCGATGTGGCGGCCGGTTCGTCGGTGGCGGTCATCGGGTGCGGGGGCGTCGGCATCTCCGCGATCCAGGGTGCCCGGCTCAAGGGCGCGGCCCAGATCGTCGCCGTCGACCCGGTGGAGTCGCGGCGCGAGGCGGCGCTCAAGTTCGGGGCGACCGAGGCCGTCGCGCCGGACGCGCTCGGCGACGCCAAGCAGCGCATCACCGCCGGTGAGGGGTTCGACTACGTTTTCGAGGTCGTCGGCAAGTCGGCCACCGCCCGCACCGCGTACGAGACGACCCGGCGCGGCGGCACGCTCGTCGTGGTCGGCGCCGGTGCCATGGACGACGTCCTCCAGCTCAACATGTTCGAGCTGTTCTTCGACGAGAAGCGCATCCTGCCGTCCATGTACGGCGGCGGTGACGTCCTCACGTCCTACGAACGCGCCATCGCCCTCTGGCGCGCGGGCCGCATCGACCTCGAATCCCTGATCACCCACCGGGTCCCCCTGGCGGAGATCAACGAGGCCCTGGACCAAATGCGCACGGGCTCCGCCCTGCGAACCTGCATCGAGATCTAGCGGCGATCGGATGCGCCCCGTAAGGGGCGCGGGGAACTGCGCGATCAGCCACGACGGCGCCGCACCCGAAGAGCTCCCCTGAACCCGGGGCTCTGCCCCGGCCCCCGCTCCTCAAACGCCGGAGGGGCTTGGTGGGCAGGTGTGCCCGGTGCCCCAGGGGCGCGGGGAACTGCGCGACCAGCCACGACGGCGCCGCACCCGAAGAGCTCCCCTGAACCCGGGGCTCCGCCCCGGCCCCCGCTCCTCAATCGCCGGAGGGGCTTGGTGGGCAGGCGTGCCCGGTGCCCCAGGGGCGCGGGGAACTGCGCGATCAGCCACGACGGCGCCGCGCCCGAGAGATGTCGCGGACCCGAACCGAGAGGACACGCCCACCATGTCAACGCCGCTCAAGGGCCGCACGGCAATCGTCACAGGAGCCGCCCGCGGCCTGGGCCGCGCCGAGGCTCTGGAACTGGCCCGCCTCGGCGCGAACGTCGTCGTCAACGACTTCGGCCGGCCCGGCAGGGACGGCTCGGGGGAGGCGGACGCCACCCCCGCCGAACAGGTCGCCCAGGAGATCCGCGCCGCAGGCGGCACGGCCACCGCCCACACCGGCGACGTGGCCGACCACCAGCAGGCCGCAGAACTGGTCCAGTTGGCCGTCGACACTTACGGACAGCTCGACATCCTGGTCAACAACGCCGGCATCCTCCGCGACCGCATGATCTTCTCGATGACCGAGGACGAATGGGACTCGGTCATCCACGTCCACCTCAAGGGCCACTACAACACCACCCACTTCGCGGCCCGCCACTGGCGCGACCGCTCGAAGGAGACCGGCGCCCCGGTCTACGGCCGCATCGTGAACACATCCTCGGAGGCGTTCCTGGCGGGCAGCGCCGGCCAGCCCAACTATGCGGCGGCGAAGGGCGGAATCGTCGGACTCACCACCTCCACGGCCCTGGCCCTGGTCAAGTACGGCGTCACGGCGAACGTCATCTGCCCCCGGGCCCGCACCCGGATGACGGAAGACGTCTTCGCCGGGTTCGCCGAGCCCGCCGAAGGGCTCGACCCGCTCGCCCCGGAACACGTGGCCCCGCTGGTCGGCTACCTCTCGGGCCCGTCCGCGTCGCACGTGAACGGCCAGCTCCTCGTCGTGCACGGCGGCATGGTCGCGATCGTCGAACGGCCGCAGGTGCGGGCGAAGTTCGACACGGAGAAGGACGCGTTCACGTACGACGAACTCGACGCGCTGCTCACCCCGCACTACCAGGACCGCCCGCCGAACGAGACCTTCGCGGCGGCGGAGGTGCTCGGCCTCAAACACGGCTGACCCCAGAGAACGCAGGAGGGGCCCGGTGACCGATCGGTCACCGGGCCCCTCCTGTCCTGAAAGCGGACCCTAGGCCTCGTCGGCCCGCGCCCCGCGATGCCGCCCACGCGGCTCGGGCTGCTCGCTCGGAGCCGCCGCCGACGCGGTGACCGTGCCGCGATGCCGCCCGGAACCACCGGAGGCCGAAGCCTCCACGCGCTCATGGCGCTCCATGGTCTCCGTGCTTCCGTTCCTGCCGTTGCTTTCCGTCATCGGAAAACTCACCCCGTAAACCCTTACAAGATCCTTGACTTACAGCCCGGCGAGTCTAACCACCCGCCGTGCGCCCACCGAGCGGCGCCTGCCCCAACGGGACGGGACGCGGTGCCGACGGCGCCTCGGGCACGGCCGGGGCGGGTTGTCCGTCCGCGGCCGGAACCGATGGCTCCGGGGCGCATACCCGAGCGAGACCGCATGACACCTCCTGCGTCACACAAGGAAGAGAAAGCACTCCTTCGCGTGACCAGAACCCGCTCCCGGTCAACCAGCCCTCCGGAGCGGCCAGTTGATGCAACGGCGCGTCGGACGGCCGCCACAACCCGATCCACGGCGCGCCGTCGGCTCCCGCGGGGCCGTCGATGCGCAGCGCCACCGCGCAGCTCTCCGGCAGCAGCGTCTGCCCGGGCTGCACCGCGAACGGCGTCACCGTGCAGTCCGCGACCCGCAGCGCCTGCGGAAAGCGGATGGGCAGCGTCGAGCCCAGCACACCCCAGCCGAGCCGCGGTTCCCCCGGGGTCGCCGCGTCCGAGCGGACCAGGATGAGCCCGCTGTCGAGATCGGCGATGAGCAGCCGGTCGTCGCTCTCCTCCGTGATCTGGAGGAGCGGCGTCACCTCGCCGCCCCGCTCCAGATCGACCGCGACCGTCTTCACCGGCCCACCGTCGGCCGGCTCCCGGTCGAGCGCGAGCAGCCGCCCCCCACGGTCCAGCCACACCCCGCCCGAACACCGCCCCGGCACCTCGGCCACATGCTCGGGGCCGAACGACCCGCCCGCCACCAGCCACACATGAGTGGACTTCTCGCCCGGCTCCAGGGCGTACGCGCTGCGCCCGTCCGGCGACGGCGGCAGCAGCTCCAGCTCGTCGCACTCCACGGCGCCGAGCGGCACCTCGCCGGTCTCCGGCCCCGTCGGGTACAGCAGGGCGAACAGATGGCGCCTGCCGTCGGCCCGGCGCCGGATCAGCACCCGCCCGTCGGTCAGCGGCAGCACATCGGTGTCCGGCTCCTCGGGCTGGTGGCCGGGCAGCGGCACCGCGTACGGCTCAGGGCCGTCCAGCGTCCACCGCTGCGGGAACCACGAGGTGCCGTCGTACGCGAGCCGCGCCGCGTACGACGCGTCCGCCGTGATCACACAGCCGGTGCGCGGCGGCCGCGGCCGCCTCTCCGGCTCGGTCTCCAAGGCCAAGGCCGTCATGGGGATCTGTCACCTCCGCTCGTCCCCCCTGGGTGTCCTCCACGGCCGAAGCTAGTTTTCGTACGTACCTCCAGGGCATTCACGACCGCCCGCTTCACACCAAAGGGTGGCCGTGCCCGCAATCTGCTGAGAGGCGTACGCCGGATGTGCTGGGGGGCGGGGGAGCGGCGAACGGGCCCCGACCTGGCTGATGTTAGGTTTGCCTAACTAATTGCTGTGCACATCTTGTGTACCCGGAACTGGAGCACACCCATGCTCATACGCCCCCGTACGCGCGTCGCGGCCCTCGCCGCCACGGCGGCCGCCGCACTCGCCCTCACCGCCTGCGGTTCCGGGGACGACGGCTCCGGCGGGGCGAGCGGTGACAACGGCGCGGGCTCCAAGGCCGTGGCCCAGGGCGGCGACGACTTCTCGAAGGCCGCCGAGCAGACCGCGAGGATGGGCACGACGGCGAAGGCCGGCGAGTTCCCGCGCACCCTCACCCACGCGCTCGGCAAGACCGAGATCAAGAAGAAGCCGCAGCGCGTCGTGGTCCTCGACGTCGGCGAGCTCGACAACGTCGTCTCCCTCGGCATCAAGCCCGTCGGCTACGCCCCCACCGAGGGCGACGACGGCATCCCGTCCTACCTGAAGAAGGACGCGGGCAGCCCCAAGAACGTGGGCACCATCAACGCCCTCAACATGGAGGCCATCGCGGGCCTCCACCCCGACCTGATCCTCGGCAGCGAGCTGCGCGCCGCCAAGCTCTACCCGCAGCTCGCGAAGATCGCCCCGACCGTCTTCTCCATCCGCCCCGGCTTCACGTGGAAGGAGAACTACCTCCTCAACGCCTCCGCGCTCGACGAGAAGGCCAAGGCCGAGGCGAACCTCGCCGCGTACGACAAGAACGTGAAGCAGCTCGGCGCCGACGTGAAGAAGGCCAACGGCGGCACGGCCCCCACCGTGACGATGCTCCGCTACATGCCGGACCGCATCCGCCTCTACGCCAAGGCCTCCTTCATCGGCACGATCCTCGACGACGCCGGCATCCCGCGCCCGAAGAACCAGCAGATCGACGACCTGGCGACGGAGATCAGCCCGGAGAAGATCGACTCCGCGGACGCCGACTGGATCTTCACCGGCGTCTACGGCGACGCGAAGAAGACCCAGCGCGCGAGCGCCGAGGACAACCCGCTCTGGAAGAAGCTCGGCGCGGTCGAGAAGGGGCAGGCCAAGGACGTCCCGGACGAGACCTGGTACCTCGGACTCGGCGTCACGGCCGCCCAGGAGGTCCTGAAGGACCTGCGGGCGAACCTGGTCAAGTAACCACGCTTAGGGCCGGGGCACGCGGCGCAGGTAACCTGTCTGCGTGCCCCGCCTGTCTGAAGTAACCGCCGCGCTCGCCACCCTCTGGCCCGCCTCCCTCGCCGAGGGATGGGACGCGGTCGGCACGGTCGTCGGCGACCCGGAAGCCCAGGTCACCCGGGTGCTGTTCGCCGTCGACCCGGTCCAGGAGATCGTGGACGAGGCCGTGAAGCTCGGCGCGGACCTGCTGATCACGCACCACCCGCTCTATCTGCGCGGTACGACGACGGTCGCGGCGTCCACCTTCAAGGGCCGGGTCGTCCACACGCTGATCAAGAACGACATCGCGCTGCACGTCGCCCACACCAACGCCGACAAGGCCGACCCCGGCGTGAGCGACGCCCTCGCGGGCGCCCTCGGCGTCCGCGTCGTACGCCCCCTGGTGCCCGACCCGGCGGACCCCTCGGGCCGCCGCGGCCTCGGCCGGATCTGTGAACTCGACCACCCGGTGACCCTGCGCGAGCTCGCGGGCACCGCCGCCGACCGGCTCCCCGGCACCGCCCAGGGCATCCGCGTCGCGGGCGACCTCGACGCGACGATCCGCACCGTCGCGGTCTCCGGCGGCTCGGGCGACAGCCTCTTCGACGACGTACGCGCGTCGGGCGTCGACGCCTTCCTCACCGCCGACCTGCGCCACCACCCGGTGAGCGAGGCCCGCGAGCACTCCTCCCTGGCGCTGCTCGACGCCGCGCACTGGGCCACCGAGTGGCCGTGGTGCGAGCTGGCCGCGAGCCAGCTGGAGCAGATCTCCGACCGCGAAGGCTGGGGCCTGCGCGTCCATGTCTCGCGCACACCCACCGACCCCTGGACCGCCCACGCGGCGTCCAACAACCCCCTCTCTACCTTTGGAGCCCCCAACTGAACGCCGCGCCCGCCGACCAGATCCGTCTCCTGGACGTCCAGGACCTGGACGTCCGCCTCCAGCAGCTCGCGCACAAGAAGAAGTCGCTGCCCGAGCACGCCGAACTGGAGTCGCTCGGCAAGGACCTCACGCAGCTGCGTGACCTGCACGTCGCCGCGACCACCGAGGAGAGCGACTGCGCCCGCGAGCAGACCAAGGCCGAGCAGGACGTCGACCAGGTCCGCCAGCGTGCCGCCCGCGACCAGAAGCGTCTCGACTCCGGGACCGTCAGCTCGCCCAAGGACCTGGAGAACCTCCAGCGGGAGATCGCCTCGCTCGCCAAGCGCCAGGGCGACCTCGAGGACGTCGTCCTGGAGGTCATGGAGCGCCGTGAGTCCGCGCAGGAGCGGGTGAGCGAGCTGACCGACCGGCTCGCCTCCGTCCAGGCGAAGATCGACGACGCGACGGCCCGCCGTGACCAGGCCGCCGGCGAGCTGGACACCGAGGCGTCGTCGGTCGGCAAGGAGCGCGAGGTCGTCGCGGCCTCGATCCCGGCCGACCTGCTGAAGCTCTACGACAAGCTCCGCGAGAAGGAGGGCGGCGTCGGCGCCGCCAAGCTCTTCCAGCGCCGCTGCGAGGGCTGCCGCCTGGAGCTGAACATCACGGAGCTGAACGAGGTCCGCGCCGCGGCCCCCGACGCCGTGGTCCGCTGCGAGAACTGCCGCCGCATCCTGGTCCGCACCTCGGAGTCGGGCCTCTAGTGCACCGGCCACCTGACGGGGCCCAGGACGATCGGGGCTCCGTCAGGGGCGCGGGGAACTGCGCGAGCAACCACGACGGCGCAGCAGTCGCACCCGAATCAGCAACCGCCAACGGCGGGACGCCCCCGGACCTCGGCACCCCCACCACCTTCATCCTGCTCCGCCACGGCGAAACCGCCCTCACTCCCGAGAAGCGTTTCTCGGGCAGCGGCGGCACCGACCCGGAGCTGTCGGACACGGGTCGGCACCAAGCGACCCGGGCGGCGGCGGCGCTGCACGAGCGAGCCACGATCGACGCGATCGTGGCATCCCCCCTCAAGCGCTGCCAGGAAACGGCCCAGGCGGCAGCGGCCCGCCTGAACCTGGACGTCACGACCGAGACCGGCCTGCGCGAGACGGACTTCGGCGCCTGGGAAGGCCTGACCTTCAAGGAGGTCCGGGACCGCCACCCGGCCGACATGGACGCCTGGCTGGCATCCCAGGACGCGCCCCCCACCGGCGGCGGCGAAAGCTTCGCGGCGGTGGCGGCCCGGGTCGCCGCGACCCGCGACCGTCTCACCGGGACCTACCGGGGCCGCACGGTCCTGCTGGTCACGCACGTGACGCCGATCAAGACCCTGGTGCGCCTGGCGCTGGGCGCCCCGCCGGAGGCCCTGTTCAGGATGGACCTCTCGGCGGCGTCCCTCAGCACGATCGCGTACTACGCCGACGGCAACGCCAGCGTGCGCCTGCTCAACGAGACAGCTCACCTGCGATAGCGCACGCCTCGCGGGCCAGCGACTCGACGCGGCCCCAGTCCTTCGCGGCGATGGCGTCGCCCGGCAGCATCCAGCTCCCGCCGACGCAGCCGACGTTCTTCAGCGCCAGGTACGAGCCCGCGTTGGCCGGGGAGATCCCGCCGGTCGGGCAGAACCGGGCCTGCGGCAGCGGGCTCGCGAGGGACTTCAGATAGGCGGCGCCACCAGCGGCCTCGGCGGGGAAGAACTTCATCTCGGTCACCCCGCGCTCCAGGAGCGCCACGACCTCCGACGTCGTGGAGACGCCCGGCAGGAACGGCACCCCGGACCCGCGCATCGCGACCAGCAGCGCGTCCGTCCACCCCGGGCTGACCAGGAAACGGGCCCCGGCGGCGACCGAGTCGGCGACGTTTCCGGGCGAGATGATCGTGCCCGCGCCGACGACCGCCTCCGGCACCCCGTCCGCGATCGCGCGGATCGCGTCGAGCGCGGCGGGCGTGCGCAGGGTCACCTCGATCGCGGGCAGCCCGCCCGCGACCAGCGCCCGTGCGAGCGGCACCGCGTCGGCGGCGTCCTCCACGACGACGACGGGAACGACGGGGGCGAGATCGAGCACGGAGGCAGCGGCAGAGGAGGTCATGGCCTCATCCTGCCTCGCGTGGAGCAGCATGCGCAAAGGTCGTTGCGCATGCTGCAATGAATGCCTCTGCTCGCTGTCAGTGAATCTCGTCCACCAGCACGTCCAGGCTCCATGCCCGCCCCGGCTTCGCGGGCTCCTCGACCTCGACCGTGTAGCCCAACTCGCGCAGTAAGTCGACGAGTTCGGCGGGGCCGGCCGGTGCGGCGCCGGACTGGAGCAGAGCGCGGACGATCCGGCCCTTGGTCGCCTTGTTGAAGTGGCTGACGACCTTGCGGGTCGGCGCGTGCAGCACCCGCACCCCGGCCGTCCGCTCCGCCGGCCCGCCCTTCGGCTTCCAGGCCGCCGCGTACGCCGCCGACCGCAGATCGAGCACGAGCCCGTCCCCGGCCGCCTCGGGCAGCACCTCGGCCATCGGCGCCTTCCAGTACGGGCCGAGCGCACCGAGCCCCGGCAGCTTCACGCCCATCGAGCAGCGGTACGACGGAATCCGGTCCGTCACCCGCACCGCGCCCCACAGCCCCGAGAAGACGAGCAGCGAGCGCGCGGCCCGCTTCTTCGCGGCGGCGTCGAGCGAGGCCAGGTCCAGGGCGTCGTAGAGCACTCCGGTGTAGATCTCCCCGGCGGGCCGGGCCCCGGCCGTGCGCAGCTCAGCGTTCTTCCCGATCTCGCCGCGCAGCCCCTCGCTCAGGCCCAGCACCTCGCGCGCCTTGTCCTCATCGGCGGCGCACAGCTCGACCAACTCGTCCAGAACGGTGGCCCGCGCCTCGGCGAGCCCCGGCAGCGAAAGCCCCTCCGGCTTCAGCGGTGCCCCGCGTCCGGAAGCGGCCTTACCCTCCGACGGCGGCAACAGCACAAGCACGGGCTCTCCTCATACACGTACGGAACGACGGGCGACGACAGAGCCCCAGCGTACGGCGTGCCGACCAGGCCACCGACGCCTACGCTCGGTGCCATGCCCCTCCGCCACCTCCGTGTGACCGGCGCCGCGCGGGAGCCGCTCGGTGCCGTACTGAGCGACCTGCGTACGCGGCTCGACGTGCCCGCGGAGTTCCCGGCCGAGGTGCTCGCCGAGGCCGAGGCGGCCGCCGCCGCGCCGAGACTGCCCGAGCGCGACGAGACGGACATCCCCTTCTTCACCGTCGACCCGCCCACCTCCACCGACCTCGACCAGGCCATGCACCTGTCGCGGCGGCCCGGCGGCGGCTACCGGGTGCGGTACGCGATCGCCGACGTGGCCGCCTTCGTCGCGCCCGGCGGCGCGCTCGACGCCGAGGCCCACCGGCGCGTGACGACCCTGTACTTCCCCGACGGGAAGACGCCGCTGCACCCGACCGTGCTGAGCGAGGGCGCGGCCAGCCTGCTGCCGGGCCAGACCTGCCCCGCCGTGCTGTGGACGATCGACCTCGACGCGGACGGGCGGACCGTCGCCACCGACGTCACCCGCGCCCTCGTCCGCAGCCGCGCGAAACTCGACTACGCGGGCGTGCAGAAGGCCATCGACGACGGCACCGCCGAGGAACCCGTCGCCCTGCTCCGCGCCATCGGCACGCTGCGCGAACGCCTGGAGCAGGAGCGCGGCGGCATCTCCCTCGACGTGCCCGAGCAGGAGATCGAGACCGACGGGGACGACTACAGGCTGGCCTTCCGCGCCCCGCTGCCCGCCGACTCCTGGAACGCCCAGATCTCCCTGCTCACCGGCATGGCCGCCGCCGACCTGATGCTCGCCGCGGGCGACGGAGTGCTGCGCACCCTGCCCGCCGCCCCCGACGGCGCCGTGGGCCGCCTGCGCCACAGCGCGAAGGCCCTGCACATCGACTGGCCGCACCACGTCCCGTACGCGGCCCTCGTCCGGTCCCTCGACCCGCACGACCCGCACCACGCGGCCTTCCTCCAGGAGTGCACGACGCTGCTGCGCGGCGCGGGCTACACCGTGTTCACCGGCGGCGAGCTGCCCGAGCTGACCACGCACGCCGCCGTCGCCGCCCCGTACACGCACTGCACGGCGCCGCTGCGCCGCCTCGTCGACCGTTACGCGTCCGAGCTGTGCCTCGCCGCGGTCGCCGGGCAGGCCCCGCCGGAGTGGGTGCTCGCGGCGCTGCCCGGCCTGCCCAAGGAGATGGCCGACGGCACCCGGCGCGCCAACGCCGTGGAGCGCGAGTGCGTCGACATCGTCGAGGCGGCGCTGCTGCGCAACCGGGTCGGGGAACTGTTCGACGCCGTGGTCGTCGACGTGAAGGACCACGAACCGGCCGTCGGCACCGTCCAGCTGACCGACCCGGCCGTGGTCGCCCGCATCGAGGGCGGCTCCGCCGATCTCCCGCTGGGGGAGCAGTTGCGCGTACGGCTCACCCAGGCGGACCCGGGACAGGCGAAGGTCCTTTTCGCGCCCGCGTGAGCGCGGCGGCGAGAGCCCGGTCGAGCGCGTCGGTGTCCTCCGCGTAGAGCCGCACGACCCGCACCTCCCGCGCCCGCCCGAAGAAGCTGAAGTGCCGTACGGCCTCGTCGAGTTCAACGGTCAAGCTGGTGTGTGCGCCGACGTCCAGATTCAGTTCGCCGTCGGCGGGGGTGTGCGTGAACCGGCTCTCCCGCCGCACCCGCGCGATCCGCTCGAACGGTATCCACAGGTCCACCTGGGCCCCGCGGCGCACCCGCAGCGCGTCGGCCGTGACCACGTGCGGCCGGGTGACGGCGGCGGCGTGCAGCCCGAGGAACATCAGCACGGTGTAGACGTCCAGGACCGTGACGACCGCGTGCAGGACCGGCAGCCCGCGCAGCAGCACCCACATCCCGCACGACTCGACGACGCAGACGAACACGAGGGCGTACATCATCACGGCCTGTCCCCGCGCGTACGAGAAGGCGCCGGCCCCCGCCGGAACCCCGTGCCGCCGCCGCGCCACCCACATCCCGAGGCTCACCAGCACCCGCAGTTCGTGCCGGAGAACGCGCTTCACCGCTCCTCCTCCGCCATCCGCATCGCGAGCCGTACGGCCTCCGCCTGCGCGGGGGAGAAGTCGCCGAGGAACGCGTCGAGGAGCGCGTGCTGCTCGATGCCCTCCGCCGTCGGCAGGTCCGCCGGCAGCCAGCCGAGCAGCGCCCGGGCCGCCTCGGCCACCCGCGGATCGTCCGGCCCGGCCTCGGCGAGCGCGTCGAGCAGGGCGTACACCTCGCGTACGGAGTCCAGGGCGCCCGGCGCGGTGAGCGCGGGCCCCAGGACGGCCATCAGCTCCGCCCGCGCCTCGGGCGGCGCCGTCGCGTCGACGAGGGCCAGCACCTCGCGGTCCTTGACGGCCATCGGCGAATCGAGGTCGACGTCCCCCAACTTTGCGAAGAAGGAGGCGAGTTCGGGGGACAGAGGACTCCCCGCGGGCAGCCCTCCCTGCCGTTCCGCGTCGTCGAGCAGCGCCCGCAGTCGCACCCGCCGCTCGTGCAGGGCCGCCTCCTGCCGCGCGAGATCCGCGTCCAGCTCGGCCAGCACCTCGACGAGGTCCCGCCCGGCGTCCTCGGCGAGCACGTCCCGCACCTCGCCGAGCCCGAGCCCCAGCTCGGTCAGCCGCCGGATCCGCGCCAGCTCCACGGCGTGCCGCAGCCCGTACTCCCGGTACCCGTTCCCCAGCCGCTCGGGCTCGGGAAGCAGCCCGAGGTGGTGGTAGTGCCTGATGGCCCGTGTGGTGACCCCGACGATCCGGGCCAGCTCTCCGATCCGCATGACTTCAGTAGAAACGTTGACGTTGCGGCAAGGTCAAGCGGAGCCTTGACCGCTAACGCTGTTAGCCGTACGGTTCTGGTACCGCTCGGCTAACGATGTTAGCCACCGAGTGCCGTCAGACTCTCCGGGAGGCCCCGATGAGCACCACCGCACCCACCACGACCACACCGCTCAAGCCCGCCCTGCGTACGGCCCGCCGCACCGCCTGGCTCGCACTCGCGCTCTTCTGGTCGGCGTTCGCGGTGCTGGAGGGCGTCAATCACGGCTGGCTCGCGGGGCTGTTCGCGCTCGCCCTCTTCATCGCGCCCGACCTGACGTTCCTGGCAGCCGCCGGTGATGCCCGGCACGTCGAGAAGGGGCAGCTCCCGGCCCGCGCCGTGCCCTTCTACAACACGGCCCACCGCGCCCTGATCCCGCTGGCCCTGATGGTCGCCTACACGCTGCTGTCCCTCACCTGGGCGCCGCTCTTCGCGGGCCTGTGCGGCTGGCTCGCCCACATCTCGTACGATCGCGCCTTCGGCTACGGACTGCGGACCAAGGAGGGCTTCCAGCGTGCTTGATGCTCCCACCGGGCGACGCCTCACGCCCCGCGCCACCGAGATCGCGGCGGAGGCCAGGGCCCTGCTGGAGGAGTCAGGACCCGACGCCCTGACCATGCGGGGCCTGGCCGACCGCCTGGGCATCAAGGCCCCGTCGCTCTACAAGCACTTCCCCGACAAGTACGCCGTCGAGGCCGAACTCGTCGCGCAGATGCTCACCGAGTCGGCCGAGGCCTGCGAGGAGGCGGAGCGCACGGCCCCGGGATCGCTCCCCGCGCTGATGACGGCCTACCGCTCCTGGGCCCTCGCCCACCCCCACCTCTACCGCCTCGCCACCGAACGCCCCCTGCCCCGCCACGCCCTGCCCGAGGGCCTGGAGGACCGGGCGGCGGCCCCCCTGATGCGCGCCTGCGCCGACGACCACGACCTGGCCCGCGCGGCCTGGGCATTCGCCCACGGCATGGTGATCCTGGAACTCCACGGCCGTTTCCCCGACGGCGCGGACCTGGACGAGGCGTGGGCGACGGGCGCGCGAGCACTGCGCGGCTGAGGCCCGCCCCCGGCCCGGGCTGTGCCACGATCGAGGGAACGGTCCCCGATCTCGGCGACAGGAGATCCCCCGATGCCCCAGCGTGGCGAGCGACCGAAGGAGGCGCGTGACATGACCGCCATGGCACACGAGCCGCTCACGCAGGCAGACGTCCTGCTGGAGGGCTTCCTCGCGCTGGACACCCCGGAGGGATTCCGGGCGGAGCTGATCGAGGGGGAGATCGTCGTGACGCCACCGCCGGACGGGGACCACGAGGACTACATCGGCCTGGTCCTGAACCAGGTGATCAGGCGTTCGCGGACCGACATGCAGTTTTCCGGGAACAAGGGACTGAAACTCAAGCGCGGAGGCGCCTGCCCCAAGAATCACGCGATCCCGGACGGCACCTTCGCACCGGCGGAACGCCGCCTCTTCCGCGGCGCCGACCCCTGGATGCCCTGCGAGGGGGTCGCCCTGGTGGTCGAAGTGACCTCCAGCAAGCCGCAGGCCGACCGAGAGGCGAAGCGCCGCTGCTACGCCCAGGGCGGTATCCCGCTCTACCTGCTCATCGACCGGGACGCCTCCTCGGTGACCCTCTTCAGTGACCCAGAGGGCGACGACTACCGGGAGCACTGCACCCGCCCCTTCGGCAAGACCGTCGCCCTGCCTGAGCCCTTCGCCTTCGATCTGGAGACGGCCGACTTCCTCTGAACCGGCAGGTAAGATGGCCGGACGGCAGACGAGCCGGGCGGGCGGCCGCGTGGGGTTCTTCGGAACCTCCCGAGGAACGTCCGGGCTCCACAGGGCAAGGTGGTGGCTAACGGCCACCCGGGGTGACCCGCGGGACAGTGCCACAGAAAACAGACCGCCCGGTGCTTCGGCGCCGGGTAAGGGTGAAACGGTGGTGTAAGAGACCACCAGCGCCTGAGGTGACTCAGGCGGCTAGGTAAACCCCACCTGGAGCAAGGTCAAGAGGAGTCACTTCGGTGACTCTGCGCGGACGATCGAGGGCTGCCCGCCCGAGTTCGCGGGTAGACCGCACGAGGCCGGTGGCAACGCCGGCCCTAGATGGATGGCCGTCACCCCGACGACCGCGAGGTCCCGGGGTACAGAACCCGGCGTACAGCCCGACTCGTCTGCCCCCACCTCCCACCTGGGCTTCCATCAGGTGAAACACCTCTTTCATGTGCGTGTCCTATGCAGCTAACGTCGGGCGCCATGAGTGCACAGGGCATGGCGGCGGCGGAGCGGCTCGACCGGTTGAAGGCCGGGGGGTGGCACAGACGGCTGACCGCGATCGTCGGGATCGGGGCCTTCTTCGATCTGTACGAGGTGTTCCTCGGCGGCGTCCTCGCCGCCGCGCTCGCCGAGCCCTGGCAGCTGTCGGGCGACCAGAAGTCGTGGCTGATCGCCTCCGGGTTCCTCGGGATGTTCGTCGGTGCCAATGTGCTCTCGGTGCTCGCCGACCGGTTCGGGCGGCGGCGGATGTTCCTCGTCAACCTCGGGCTCTACTCGCTCTTCTCGCTCGCCTGCGCCTTCGCCCAGGACGCCACCCAGCTGTCCGTGCTCAGGTTCCTCGCCGGGCTCGGGCTCGGCGCCGAACTCGTCCTCGTGGACACGTACTTGGCGGAGTTCCTGCCCCGAGCCGTGCGCGGCCGGTACATCGCCTGGGCCTACACCTTCGGCTTCGTCGGAGTGCCGGTCGCCGCGCTGCTCGGCGCCCGGCTCGTCGCCAGGCACGAACTGCTCGGCATCGACGGGTGGCGGTGGCTGCTGGTGGCGGGGGCGTGCGGCGCCGCGTTCATCCAGCTCCTGCGTACCCGGCTGCCCGAGTCGCCGCGCTGGCTCGCCTCGCGCGGGCGGCACGCCGAGGCCGAGGCGATCGTCCGGGACATCGAGGCGCGCACCGGCGTCGACCCCGGCGCGGGCGCGAACCCGCTCGCCGCCGTCACCGAGGAACGGGTGCCGCTCAAGCGCATGTTCAAGCCGCCCTACGCGCGCCGCACCGTCATGTGGTGGATCTTCCAGGTCCTCCAGACCGTCGGCTACTACGGCTTCGGCTCCCTCGCCCCGGTCGTGCTCCAGGCGAAGGGCCACACCGTCACCGAGTCCCTGACCTACGCGGCCCTCAGCTATCTCGGCTACCCGGTCGGCTCGGCGCTGTCCGTGCCGCTGATCGACCGCGTCGAACGCCGGTCGCTGATCATCGCCTCGGCGCTCGGCATCGCCGGTCTCGGGCTCGTCTTCGGGTTCGCGTCCGCCTCCTGGCTGATCGTCGGCGCCGGGTTCGCGCTCACCGTCTGCAGCAACATCTTCTCCAACGCCTTCCACGTCTACCAGACGGAGATCTTCCCGACCGGCCTGCGCTCCAGCGCCATCGGCATCGCCTACTCGCTGTCCCGGCTCACCTCGGTGGTCCTGCCGTTCGTCGCGCTCGACGTGCTCGACGACCTGGGCGCCACGGCCGTGTTCGCCGGGTCCGGCGTGCTGATGGTGCTGCTGTGCGTGAACGTGCGGCTGCTCGGGCCCCGGACCACCGGGCGGAGCCTCGACGCCATTTGACCCCCGAGGCGTCAGGGGAGTTGGACGTGGGGCCGGGACGCCGCGATGAACTCGTGAATGAGGGTGCGGGATGCGTTCCGCGCGATCTCCAGCTCGTCGCGGTCGCCGGCCCGCGGTATGCGGTCCACCGCATCCATCGCCCGGCGAGCGAGCGCCGGAAGCGCGGGGGCATCGGTCAGTAGCTCAACGCGGAACATCGCCTCCATCGCCCCTGCCCGCAACCGCTGTGCCTCGCGCCGCAGTTCGTGCAGGTCGGCTGGGTCATCGGTGCGGCCGTCGTGTCGCGGGTACCAGTAATCCATCTGACCCCGGCGGTAGTTGGCCAGGGCCCCGCCGAACGTGCAGTAGGCGTCGATCCGTTCCTGGCGCAGCCGCTCGCCCCGGGCGAACCGCTCGGAGCGAGCCGTGGTCCTGCTCTGGAGCAGGTGGCTGAGGGACGCACCCAGCAAGGTGCCCAGGACCGCGATGACGCTCGTGACGACGACAACCATGAGGCCCAGCCAAGCACCTAGTGCCGCACCGGCACCACCAAAGGCGCCCCACTCCCCGGATGCGGCAGTACCTCCACCGGATGCTGGTACACCTCACTGAGCAGCGGCCCCGTGAAGACCTCGGCCGGGGGGCCCGCCGCTGTGACCCGGCCGCCGTGGAGCACCGCTGTCCGGTCGGCGTGGGCGGCGGCCAGGCCCAGGTCGTGCAGGACCACGACCACCGCGTCACCGGCGGCGGCCCGCTCCCGGCAGACGCGCAGGACCAGTTCCTGGTGGCGCAGGTCGAGGGCGGCCGTCGGCTCGTCCAGGAGGAGGAGCTGGGCGGACTGGGCGAGGACGCGGGCCAGGGCGACCCGGGCGCGTTCGCCGCCGGACAGCGCGGCGAACGGGCGGGCCGTGAACGGCGTCGTCTCCGTCGCCGCCAGCGCCGCCGCGATCACCGCCTCGTCCTCGTCCTCGTACGCCGTGCCCGCCCAGGGCGCCCGTCCCATCCGCACCACGTCCGCCACCGGGAACGGGAAGGACAGCGTCGCCGACTGGGGCAACAGGGACCGGCGCAGGGCCAGTTCGGGTGCCGACCAGGCGGACGCCGGGCGGCCGTGGAGCAGCAGGTCGCCCGCGCCGACGGGGAGGTCCGCCGCCAGTGCCGCCAACAGGGTCGATTTCCCTGCGCCGTTGGGGCCGACCAGAGCCAGCACCTCGCCCGCCCGCACCGTCAGGTCGACGCCGGAGAGCACGGTCCGGCCGCCGAGGTCGACGCGGAGGGCGCGGGCCTCGGCGACCGTGTCCCCGGGCGCGTACCGCTCGGGGAGCGTCCGTGAGCGGGTCCACCTCTTCATGACCGGCCTCTTCATGCCCAGCCTCCTTGCTTGCGGCGGGTGCGGCGCAGCAGCCAGAAGAAGAACGGGCTGCCGGTCAGCGCGGTGAGCACCCCGATGGGGAGTTCGGCGGGCGCCGCCACCGTGCGCGCGGCGAGATCGGCCCCCACCAGGACGACCGCGCCGCCGAGCGCGCTGCCGGGGACGAGGAAGCGGTGACCGGGACCGGCCAGCATCCGCAGCAGGTGCGGGATCACCAGGCCGACGAAGCCGATGACACCTGACACCGCCACGGCCGCCGCCGTGAGCAGCGCGATGACGAGGATGAGCGTGATCCGCAGCTTCTCCACGTCCACGCCCAGGTGCCGCGCGGGGCGTTCGCCCAGCGAGAGCAGGTCGAGCCGGCGGGAGTAGAAGGGCGCGATCAGCAGGCCGGCGGCCGCGCAGGGCAGGACCGCGAGGACCTTCGGCCACGTCGCCTGCGCCAGCGAGCCCAGCTGCCAGAACGTGATCTGGTTGACGGCGGCCGTGTCCGCGTAGGACAGGAACAGGCCGATCAGCGCGCCCGCGAAGGCGTTCACGGCGATGCCGGTCAGGATCAGCGTGACGACCTCCGTGCGGCCGCCCGAGCGGGACATGACGTAGACGACGAGCACCGTGGCGAGGCCCGACACGAACGCGCAGACCGTGATCGTCCACGTACCGAAGAAGTTCAGGCCGAGCGCGATGCAGCCGACCGCGCCGACCGCCGCGCCCGACGAGATGCCGATGACGCCGGGCTCGGCGAGCGGGTTGCCGAACACGCCCTGCATCAGGGCGCCCGCGCAGCCCAGCGAGGCGCCGACGAGGAGGGCGAGGACGACGCGGGGCAGGCGGACGTTCCACAGGACCGATTCGCCGACCCGGTCGAGCGCGTGCCCGCCGAGCCCGGCCCGGTGCTGGACCGAGGCCAGGATGTCGCCGGGCGCGATGTGGTAGGCGCCGATGCCCGCGGAGAGCAGGGCGAGCAGCAGCAGAGCCGCGGCGAGTCCGGCCGTCAGCAGCCAGGCCGTGCTGCGTCGCGTCCGAGGGGCTGCGGCGGGCGGCTTCGGCCCGGCCGCCGTCGGCGGGGTCGCGGTCGCCGTCATCTCAGGGACCGTCCGTCGCGTAGAGCTGCTTCACGATCGAGCGCAGCACCTGGTCGGTGCGGGGGCCGTAGTTGAGCAGGACGCCGTCCTCGACCGAGACGACCCTGCGGTCCACGCCCGCCGGGGTCTCGGCGACGCCCGGGATCTTCACCATGCCGTCGATCCCGCCGACGGACTCAAGTCCCTTGCTCATGACGAGGATCGCGTCCGGTGCCGCCTTCGCCAGCGCCTCGCTGGTGATCGCGGTGAAGTCCTTCTTCAGGCCCGAGGCAGCGCCCGCGTCGACCGCGCCCGCCGCCTCCAGGAGTGAGCCGGCGCCCGACTCCTTGCCGCCGAGGAGGTAGACGGAGGCCGAGCCGCGCAGGTAGAGGAAGGCGACCCGCGGCCGGTCCTTCTCGCTCTTCGGCTTCGGGATCGTCCTGCGCACGGCGTCGATCCGGTCCTCGGAGCGCCGGGTCAGCTCCTTGCCCGCGGCCGGGACGCCGAGGGTGTCCGCGACGGCCTGGATGCGGGTGCCGACGTCGGACAGGCCCTTCGCCGGGCCGATCACGACGACCGGGATGCCCGCGTCGCGGATCTGCTGCATGGCCTCGGCGGGCCCGCTCGTGGTCTCGGCCAGCACCAGGTCCGGCTTCAGGGACAGCACGCTCTCGGCGGACACGTCGTGGTTGCGGGTGACCACCGGCAGCTTCTCCGCCTGCGTGAACGTGGCCGTGATGTCGCGCGCGACCACGTGCCCGCCGAGCCCGAGCGTGAACACCAGCTCGCTCAGGCTGCCGGAGAGCGGCACGATCCGGTCGGCCTCGCGCACGGTGACCCGCTTGCCGTCGGCCGAGTCGACCGTGGCGGGCAGCTTCGGCGTGGGGGAGGGGCTGAGCGGCTCGACGCGGTTCGCCGTCGCCGCCTTCGCGGTGGTCCGTGGACCCGCGGTGGTCTTGGTGGTGGTGCCCGAGCAGGCGGTGGCGAGCAGCGCGAGCGCCAGGAGCAGTACGGAGATCAGCACCCCCGTCCGTCGGGGGGAGTGCGCGAGGGCGCCGTGCGTGGACACGCGGACACCGTCCTGTCGTGGTCGGAGGGGCTGTTGACAAAGGCGATCATAGTTTAGGTTAGCCTTACCTAAGTCGCCAGGGTCTGGTGACGGTCACCCGGAGGAAGAGCCATGCCCCGACGCGCCCGGATACGTCTCCGCGTCCTTGCCGTCACCCTGTTCACCGCGCTGCTCGGCGCCCTGCTCCCGGTCGCGGGCGCGCACGCCGCGGCCCGCACCGTGCAGGGCGGCCGGCTCGACTGGGGCGTGAAGGCGTCCTTCCAGAGCTACATCACCGGGCCCATCGCGCAGGGCTCCTACTCGCTGACGGGCGGCGCGGCCACGGTCGGCGCCAGCCAGTTCCGCTTCCACTCGGCGCGCGGCTCGTACGACGGGTCGTCCGGCGCCTTCTCGTCCTCCTTCTCCGGCGGCGTGCACTTCGTCGGCCACAAGAAGTCCAACGGGACGTACGAACTCGACATGACCATCAGCAACCCGACCGTCCGCATCGCGGGCGGCTCCGGGACGCTGTACGTCGATGTCGTGAGCAAGGCGAAGGGCACCGGGGCGGTCACGTCGTCCCGCCAGGTGCCCTTCGCCTCCCTCTCCCTGGGCGGGATCAACATGAAGGGCGACGGGAACGCCGTGGCCCTCAACAACCTTCCCGCCACGCTCACTTCACAGGGTGCGCAGTCCTTCGCCGGGTACTACACGGCGGGCACCGCGCTCGACCCGGTGAGCCTGTCCGCGGACGTCGCGCCCCAGAAGGCCGAGCCGTCGGCCACGGCCACGAAGAAGGCCGAGTCGAAGAAGGAGAAGGCGAAGAAGGCGAAGCAGGACGCCACCGGGAAACTGCACGACGGAGCTGTCGACTGGGGCGTGCGGCGCACCTTCCGCGAGTACGTCACCGGGGACATCGCCCAGGGCGAGTGGACCCTCGGCGACGGGGCGCAGGACGGCGGCGCGCTGTTCCGCTTCCCCGAGGGCTCGGGCACGTACGACAAGAAGAAGCAGTCCCTGAAGGCCGCGTTCGACGGGTCCGTCCGCTTCACCGGCGAGCACGGCCTCGACCTGAAGCTCGCAAACGTGAGCGTCACCGTCGCCGACGGCAAGGGCACCCTGCGCGCCGACACGACCAGCGACGGCAAGACCGCCGAGGACGCCGCGCTCGTGACGTTCAAGACCGGTGAACTCAAGGCCGAGGACGGGCTCGTGGCCGTCAGTGAGGCCCCGGCCGTGCTCACCGCCGCCGGAGCGAAGGCGTTCGGCGGGATGTACAAGAAGGGCACCGCCATGGACCCCGTCTCCCTGGCCGTAGCCCTCGACGCCGACGCGAGCCTCCCGGCCCTGCCCGACCTCGGCAGCTCGGCGTCGCCGACGCCCACCGCCAAGGCGAAGGCGTCGCGGGCCGCCGAACCGGCCGCGGCCGAGACCGACGCGGGCCTGTCCCGGGGAGCGGTCGCCGGGATCGTCGCCGCCGTCGTGGTCGTCCTGGCGGCCGCCGCGGGCCTGCTGATCCGCCGCGGTCGCGCAGCCCGGCGCTAGCCCCCTCAACTTCCCTCTCCCCAGCGGCCGTCCACCCTCGACGGCCCACCCAGAACATGATCCACACCAAGGAGGAACCACCCCCATGGCACGCATCGCCAGACACCCGATAGCCCTCGCCGCCGCCACGGCCACCGTCGTCGCGCTCGGGGCCGGCGCCCTCGCCCTGCCCGCCGTCGCCGCCGAAGGCTCCTCGTCCGGCATCGAGTTGAAGAACGGCACGCTCGACTGGGGCGTCAAGGAGTCCTTCCGCAAGTACGTCACCGGGATCGCCGCCGGGTCGATCGAGGCCACCGACGGCGCCACGCAGGCCGCCGACAACGGCGCGTTCACCTTCACCGACGGCACCGGCAGCTACGACACGACGACGCACGGCACCGACACCGCCTTCAAGGGCGCCGTCCGCTTCGCCTCGAAGGCGCACGGCTTCGACATCAAGATCAGCGACGTGAAGGTCGTGACGTCCGGCACCACCGGTCACATCGACGCCGACGTCTCCCTCAACGGCACCGTCCAGGACGACATCGAGTTCGCCACCCTCGACCTCTCCGCTGTCAGGCCCGGCCAGGGTGCCGGTGGCGCGATGACCTTCAAGGACATCCCGGCGACGCTGACCGCCGACGGCGCCGCGGCCTTCAACGGCATGTACAAGGAGGGCACCGCGCTCGACGCGGCGACGCTGACCGTCATGGCCGCCTCCCCGTCCACCTCCTCGCCGACGCCCACCAAGACCCCGGAGGCGACCCCGACGGAGACGGCGACCACCTCGCCGTCCCCGTCGACCGGCGGCTCCAACTCCCCGTCGCCGAGCGCGTCCACGACCACGAAGCCCGCCGACGCGGTCTCCGGCGAGGTCGTCGACGGCAACCTGGACTGGGGCGTCAAGGAGTCCTTCCGTACGTACATCACCGGACCCATCGCGGGCGGCAAGGTCGAACTGAGCGGCGGCGCCGCGAAGAACGGCTCCGTCTACCGGTTCGGCGACGCGAGCGGCAGCTACGACGCCGACGCCAAGTCCCTCGACGCCAAGTTCGCCGGCAAGGTCCGCTTCCTCGGCCACGAGGAGGACGGCGCCTACGCCCTCGACCTGCAGTTCAGCGATCTGCACGTGACGGCGAAGGGCACCTCCGGCAAGCTCGTCGCCGACGTCTCCAGCAAGGACCGGGAGTCCGGCAAGGTCACCACGTACGACGACCTGACCGTCGCCACCCTGAAGCTCGGCTCCGGCGACCTCACCGCCAAGGACGACATCGTCGAGCTCGACGGCGCCGCCGCCACCCTCACCGCCGACGGCGCCAAGGCGTTCGGCGGGTTCTACGAGGCGGGCGCCGCGCTCGACCCGGTCACGGCCGCGGTCTCCCTCGACGAGGGCGCTGCGCTGCCGGGCGGTTCCGGTGGCTCCAACGGCGGTACGTCCGGCGGTACTTCGGGCAGTGCCTCCGGTGGCGCGGGCACCACCGGTGGCACCGGCACGACCGGCTCGACCATCGGCGGCTCTCTGGCCTCCACCGGTGCCGATGTCCCGGCCGGTCCGCTGGCCGCGGCTGCCGCGCTGGTCGTGGCCGCGGGTGCGGGTACGGTGTTCGCCACTCGGCGGCGGCGCGCTCAGCAGGGCTGATCCCGGGTTGCCGTTCGGCTGACGGCCGGTGGGGGCTGGCCGCGCAGTTCCCCGCGCCCCTGAGATGCGCACTTCGTGCGCCATCTCATCAAAAGAGGCGCGCGGAGCGCAGCCTCAGGGGAGGCGGCGCGAAGCGCCTGCCTCAGGGGCGCGGGGAACTGCGCGATCGGTCAGCGCGGCCGGGTCAGATCAGCGGGGGGCGGCCGAGGCGGGTCATGTGCCGGACCGTGCGCCACTTCATCGGGCGGCGCTCACCGGCCGGTGTGCGCACGCCCTCCACGAAACCGGCCGCCCACGCGCGCAGCCCGCCGAGCGAGCGGGTCCGCAGCAGGGTGATCGCCGTCCAGACGCCCAGGTACACGGGGATCAGCAGGAGCGGCAGGCGGCGGCGGGCCAGCCAGACCCGGTTGCGGGCGGTCATCCGGTGGTAGACCGCGTGCCGCGCCGGGGACGTCTTCGGGTGCTGGAGCAGCAGCGACGGCTCGTAGAGGACCTTCCAGCCGGCGTCGAGCGCCCGCCACGCCAGGTCCGTCTCCTCGTGCGTGAAGAAGAAGTCGGCGGGCCAGTCGCCCGTCTCGGCGAGCATCTCCATCGAGAAGGCGTGCCCGCCGCCCAGGAACGCGGTCACGAGGCCGCGCCGCATCGGGTCCTTGGCGCGCAGCCGCGGCACATGACGGCGCTGCGTCTCGCCGTGCTCGTCCGCGATGCGGAACCCCACGACGCCGAGCCGCGCATCGTCCGCGTACAGGCGCTGGATCGTGGAGAAGACATCGGCGGCCACGAGCAGTCCGTCATCGTCGAGTTCGACGGCCACGTCCACGTCGCCGAACTCACGGAGCCGGGCGAGCGCGACGTTACGGCCGCCCGGGCAGCCGAGGTTGTCGTCGAGTTCGACCGTCGTGACCTCGAAGGGGTAGCCGGTGTAAGCAGGCAGCACCGTGCCGTTGCCGATCATGACGACGCGCACCGGGGGAGCGTCCTGCATGGCCACCGAATCCAGCAGCGCGTCCACGTCCTTGGGGCGGTTGCCCATGGTGACGATGGCCACGCCCAAGCGCGGAAGTTCGGGGATTCGGTGCCTGTCTGTCATGGCGGCGATGGTAGCCGTTCACCTACGGCGCCCCGCACCCGCCGGTCACACCCGCTCCAGGGGCCGGTGCGGCAGCGCGGGCAGCTCCACGTGCACGGCGTCTCCGGGCCGTACCGTCCCGCCCTCCCGTACGACGCTCATGACGCCGGCCTTGCGGACGATCTCCCCGGTGCCGGGGTCCCGGCCCACGACCCGCTTCAGCAGGCCGTCCTGGAAGGCGTCGATCTGGAGGCAGGGGTTGCGCAGCCCCGTGACCTCGACGACCGCGCCGTCGTCGCCGTCACCGAACCGCAGCAGGGTGCCGGTGGGCAGGGCGAGGAGGTCGATGCCGCGCGTGGTGACGTTCTCGCCGAGTTCGCCGGGGCGCACCTGGTGCCCCTGGGCCGCCAGCTCCGTGAACAACTCCTCGTGGATGAGGTGGACTTGGCGCAGGTTCGGCTGGGTGGGGTCCTGGGCGACGCGGGACCGGTGCTTGACCGTGACCCCGGCGTGCACATCGCCCTCGACGCCGAGGCCCGCGAGAAGCGTGATGCTCTCGCGGTTCGGCTTCGTGAAGGAGTACGTGGCATTGCTGCTCACCGCCGAGACGAGGCCGCCGGTGACGGTGCCCTCGGTGCTCAGTGAGCGCTCCGCCAGCTTCGCCACGTGGGCGGTGAGGGCGGACCGGGCGTCGGGGGTGAGCGTGCCGAGGGCCACGAGCGCCGTCACGATGACGTCGCACAGCTCCGACTCGACGTCCTGCCAGGTGTGGCTGACGCCCTTGCGCGGGTTCTGGCCGACGGCCCCGATCACCGCCTCGGCGACCTCGCCGACCTCCTCCGACAGCTTCAGCACCCGCAGCAGCAGCGCCTCACGGGAAGGCTGCCGATTGCTCGCGTCGAGCCAGGCGCGGAGCCGGTCGACGGTGATCCACAGCTCGGTGTCCGGGTCGGTGGCCGGGCGGCCGGTGTCGCTCGTCGTCATGGACGCCGAGTCTAGAGAGCAGAGGGAGAAGGAGGTGCTACGCCTCCTGCTCCTTGACCCGCTTGTTGCGCGAGCCGACCACGGCGAGCGCCGCCGCCCCCGCCCCGACCAGCGCCGCGGGCACCATCCAGTGCCGGTCGAGGACATGGCCGAGCGCGTGGTCGAGGGAGTAGCTGCCGGGTCCGGTCACCGCGAGGCCCGCGGCGACGAAGCCCAGGAAGGCCGCGTACTCGTAGCCGCCGTTCATCGCGAAGAAGCCGTTCGGGGCGTGCACGGCGGAGGCCGCCACCATGGTCCCGGCCGCTGCGGCACCGCCCACCGGGGTCGCGAGGCCCAGCGCGAGCAGCGTGCCGCCGCCCACCTCGCCGATCCCGGCGGCCAGCGCGCTCGCCTTGGCGGGGGTGAACCCCATGGAGTCCATCGCGGCGGCCGTGCCGGAGACCCCGCCGCCGCCGAACCAGCCGAGCAGTTTCTGCGCGCCGTGCGCGAGGAGCACCCCGCCGGTGCCCGCGCGCAGCGCGAGCAGCCCGAGGCCGGTGCGGTCGGGACAGGAACGCCGGGAACGTATGCAGGTGGTCTTCATGGTTCCACCGTCGGCCCGGGGAGCGCCCGGCACCCGGTGGCCGGGCCCGTTCGGGTGGCGGCCCCCACCGCCCGGTGCAACGCTGACCGCATGCCCATCCAGACCGCGAAACTCAGTGACCCGGCGGTCCGCGCCTTCGTCACGGCGCTGAACGCCCACGACAAGGACGCCTTCCGCGCGGTGCTCGCCCCCGGCGCCACCATGGCCGACGACGGCAGCGACCGGAACCTCGACGAGTGGACCGACCGCGAGATCTTCGACTCGCACGGCCACATGGAGGTCGAGAAGGAGACGGCCCAGGGCCGCGGCCTCGTCGCCCGGTACTCCAACGACACCTGGGGCGAGATGCGCACCCGCTGGACGTTCCAGGTGGAGAACGGCAAGGTCGCCCGCTTCGAGACCGGCCAGGACTGAACACTGCGCCGTCCCGAGCCTGTTGACCTCGTGCGCGCTTCAACTCCTGGCGTCCCGGCGCATGGACACCTTCAGCAGGACCCTGACGGCTTCACCGAACCGGCTCGGCACCGGCCGCGTCGACCCGGGCCCGGGACGTTGAATCAGCCCGGGCCCGCCGCGGCTACGCGATCGGGACCGCCGTCCCGCTCACCCGCACCCGCTCGTCGCCCTCCCGCAGCGTCACCGTCAGCTCGCCGGGGCGGCCCATGTCGGCGCCCTGGTGCAGGGTGAGGACGGACGCGGCCGGGACGAGGCCGAGCGCGCGCAGGTACGCGCCGAACGCCGCGGCCGCCGCGCCCGTCGCCGGGTCCTCGACGACGCCGCCCACGGGGAACGGGTCACGGACGTGGAAGGTGAACTCGCTCTCCCGCCAGGCGAGTTGGACGGTGGTCAGGTCCACTCGATGCATCAGTGCGGCGAGGCGGTCGAAGTGGTACGCCAGGTCCGCCAGGCGCTCGCGGGTGCGCGCGGTGAGGACCAGGTGCCGGGCGCCCGCGTAGGCGATCCTCGGCGGGAACGCCGGGTCCAGGTCGGTCGCCGGCCAGTCGAGCGCCGCCAGCGCCTCGGTGACGTCCTCGTCCCGTACGTCCTCGATGTGCGGGGTGACGCTCGTCAGGGTCGCGCGCAGGGGGCTGCCCGGGGTGCCCTCCACGGTGACCGGGACCTCTCCGGCCGGGGTGTGGAACAGGTAGTCGCCCGTGCCGTGGCGCTCCGCCAGGGCCACGGCCGTCGCCACGGTGGCGTGCCCGCAGAACGGGACCTCGGCTTTCGGGCTGAAGTAACGCAGGTGGTACGTCCTGTCGCCCTGTCCCTGTCCCTGTCCCTCTCCCTGGGCCGGGGTCACGAACGCCGATTCGCTGTAGCCCAGGTCGGCGGCGATCTTCAGCATGGTGTCGTCGTCCAGGCCGGAGGCGTCCAGGACGATCCCGGCCGGATTACCTCCGGCGGGGCTGGTGGCGAAGGCCGTGTAGTGCAGCGGGTTTGTCATGGGGGCATTGTGACCTGCGTGCCACCGTCGTGGCTGGTCGCGCAGTTCCCCGCGCCCTTGAAGCGAGCTGCGCTCGCTCAGGGGAGGCTGCGCGGAGCGCATGCTTCAGGGGCGCGGGGAACTGCGCGAGAAGCCCCACCGGCCGTCGGGCGACAACGCGCCCCCCATCAGCCCCGCCCCACGTACGGCATGTTCGTGGCGAGGATCGTGGCGAACTGGACGTTGGCGTCCAGGGGGAGTTCCGACATGTGGCGGATGGTGCGGGCCACGTCCGCGACGTCCATGACCGGCTCGACGGCCAGTTCACCGTTCGCTTGAAGGATCCCGGTGCGCATGCGCTCGGTCATGTCGGTGGCCGCGTTGCCGATGTCGATCTGGCCGCAGGCGATCCGGTAAGGACGCCCGTCGAGGGAGAGCGACTTGGTCAGGCCCGTCATAGCGTGCTTGGTCGCGGTGTACGCGATCGAGTGCGGCCGCGGCGTGTGCGCGGAGATCGAGCCGTTGTTGATGATCCGGCCGCCCTGCGGATCCTGCTCCTTCATCAGCCGGAACGCCGCCTGCGCACACAGGAACGCCCCGCCCAGGTTGACGTCGACGACCCGCCGCCAGTCCTCGTAGGACAGCTCGTCGACCGGGACCCCGCCGGGCCCGAACGTCCCCGCGTTGTTGAAGAGCAGATCGAGCCGCCCGAACCGGTCGCGCACGGCGGCGAACAGGGCCGTCACGTCGTCGGGGCGCGACACGTCGGCGCGGACGGCGAGCGCTTCGGTGCCGGGGGCGAGGCCCGCCGTCTCCTCCAGCGTTTCGGTACGGCGGCCCGCGAGGGCCACGCGCCAGCCGGAACGCAGCAGTTCCAGGGAGACGGCCCGGCCGATGCCGGAGCCCGCGCCGGTGACCACGGCGGTCCTCGTCGAAGCGGATACCGGTGCAGTGTGCTGATCGTCCATGGGCGCAGGGTACGGGCGGTGCGGCCATCCGGAGATCACCGATCCGCCATGTGGCTGTTGTGTACGCGACAGGCTGGCGTCGTCCCGGGCCACTGCAATTCCCCTGATGCCACACGACAGCAGCAGTCAGGGGAGGGGCTCCATGTCACACGCACCCGAACTCCGCGTAGCCGCCCAGCACTTGGGCCGCCGACGCTTCCTCACGGTCACCGGCGCGGCCGCCGCGCTGGCCTTCGCGACGAACCTGCCCACCGCGGGCACGGCGGCCGCCGCCGAGCTGGACGGCGCGAAGATCACCAGCGACCCGTTCACGCTCGGCGTCGCCTCCGGTGACCCGCTGCCCGACTCCGTGCTGCTGTGGACCCGGCTCGCCCCGGCCCCCTTCGAGGTGGGCGGCGGGCTGCCCGCGCAGCGCGTCGAGGTGAGCTGGGAGCTGGCCCTCGACGAACGCTTCAAGCGGATCGTCCGGCGCGGCAGAGCCACCGCCCACCCGGAGTTCAACCACTCCGTGCACGTCGAGGTCGACCACCTCGACGCCGGCCGCGTCTACTTCTACCGCTTCCGCGCCGGATCCTGGGTCAGCGGCACCGGCCGCACCCGCACCGCGCCCGCCGCGTCGCAGCGCCACGTGCCCGCGCTCACCCTCGCGGCCGTCTCCTGCCAGGCGTACCACGACGGCTACTTCACGGCGTACAAGCACCTCGCCGAGGACGACGTCGACGTGGTCTTCCACCTCGGCGACTACCTCTACGAGTACGCGGTCACGTCCGTCGGCGGCGCCCGCAAGTACACCGACCGGGTGCTGCCCGACGTCTTCAACCGGGAGACGACGACCCTCGACGACTACCGGCTCCGCTACGCCCTCTACAAGTCCGACCCGGACCTGGTGGCCGCGCACGCCGCGCACCCGTTCGTCGTGACCTGGGACGACCACGAGACCGAGAACAACTACGCCGACGACACCTCCGAGAACGACGACCCGCCGGCCGAGTTCCTGCTGCGCCGCGCCTCCGCGTACCGCGCCTACTGGGAGAACCAGCCGCTGCGCCGCCCCCAGCTGCCGCACGGCCCCGACGCCCAGCTCTACCGGCGCCTCCAGTGGGGCCGGCTCGCCCAGTTCGACATCCTGGACACCCGCCAGTACCGCACCAACCAGGCCAACGGCGACGGCTGGAAGTCCCCGACGCCCGAGTCCGAGGCCGCCTCGCAGACGCTGCCCGGCTTCACCCAGGAGCGCTGGCTGATCGACGGCTGGCGCCGCTCGAAGGCCCTGTGGAACGTCGTCCCGCAGCAGGTCACCTTCGGCCGCCGCAACAACCCCGACGGCACCGACACCCTCTCCATGGACTCCTGGGACGGCTACCCCGCCTCCCGCGACCGCGTCCTCCAGGGCGCCCGGTCCGCCCGCGTCGAGAACCTCATGGTCCTCACCGGTGACGTGCACGTCTCGTACGGCCTCGACATCAAGCAGGACTTCGACGACCCCGACTCCGCGACGCTCGGCACCGAGATCGTCACGACGTCGATCACCAGTGGCAAGGACGGCTCCGCCAAGCCGTCCAACTGGGCCGCCTACCTTGCCCGCAACCCGCACATGAAGCACTACAACGGCCAGCGCGGTTACGTCACCGTGGAGCTGGGCACCTCCGAGGCGCGCGCCGACTTCAAGACGGTCTCGGCGGTGACCGTCCCCGGGGCCCCGCTCACCACGGCGGCCTCCCTGATCACCGAAATCGGCAACCAGGGCCTGCGCCCGGCCTAGAGTCCCGATGGCGCGCCACCGTCGTGGCTGGTCGCGCAGTTCCCCGCGCCCCTGGGCAGTTCGTCACGCGCGGGCCGGTGGCCGCTTCTCGCGCAGTTCCCCGCGCCCCTGAGATGCGCACTTCGTGCGCCATCTCATCAGAGAAGCGCGCCACCGCTGCCTCAGGGGAAGGCTGCGCGCAGCGCATGCCTTCAGGGGCGCGGGGAACTGCGCGAGAAGCCCCACCGGGCCGCACCCGGCGACGAAAGCCCTACAGCTCCCCGGGGTACCGGACGCCGACAGCAGCCCGTACCCGGTCCAGCGTGCGCATCACGGCCAAGGTTCCATCGAGCGGCACCAGCGGCGACTCGGTGTCCCCGGCGCGCAACCGCCCCATGACCTCCAGCGCCTCGTGCCGAAGCGAATCGCGGGGCCCGTCCTCCGGCACGGCCGTGAACTCCTCGGGCTCCCGCCCGTCCCGGTGTAGAACGAACCGTTCCGGGTGGAAGAACCCGCCCGGCACATCGATCCGCCCCGCGGACCCGGTCACCGACGCCGTGACGCTCGTACCGGCGTTGATGGCACAGTGCAGCAGCGCCCGCGCCCCGTTCGCCCAGGACAGCAGCATCCCGGTCTGGAGATCGACCCCCTCGTCCGACAGCTGCGCCGACGCGACGACCTCCTCCGGCTCCCCGAGCAGCAGATGCGCGAACGACACCGGATACACCCCGAGATCGAGCAGCGCGCCCCCGCCCTGCGCGGGATCCCGCAGCCGGTGCGCGGGCGGGAACGGCCCGGCGAGCCCGAAGTCGGCCTGCACGGTGCGTACGTCACCGATCGCCCCGTCGTCGACGAGCGCCTTCAGCCGCCGTACGAGCGGATGGCAATACATCCACATGGCCTCCATGAGGAACAGCCCGCGGGAGCGCGCCAGCGAGACCAGCTCCCCGGCCTCCCGCGCGTTCAGCGCGAACGCCTTCTCGCACAGCACCGGCTTCCCCGCCTCCAGGCAGAGCCCGGCGGCCTGCCGGTGCGCGGAGTGCGGCGTCGCCACGTACACCACGTCGACATCGGGGTCCGCGGCGAGCGAGGCCCAGTCGCCGTACGCCCGCGGGATGCCGAACCGCTCCGCGAACGCCTTGGCCGACGCGTCGGAACGGGAACCCACCGCCACCACCTCGGCGTCCGGCAGATCGAGCAGGTCCGCCGTGAACGACGCGGCGATGCCGCCCGTCGCGAGAATTCCCCACCGCACGCGTTCCACTGTCATCGCTGCTCACCTCAGTTTGGTCTCGACCAGTCCGCCGAGCTGAGAGCATAGGTAATCGTACGTACGGCCGGGAGGGAGCCAGGATGACGGACAGGGCGGACAGAGCGGTGCGGCAGGCGGTGGAAGCGAAGAAGACGGAGGCGGACGCGCGCCCGATCGCCGCACCCCGCGCGGCCGTTCGCACCGGACTCCTGGTCACCCTGGTGCTCGGCGGCCTGACCGCCGTGCCGCCGCTGTCCATGGACATGTACCTCCCGGCGCTGCCGGAGGTCACCGGCTCCCTGCGCACCTCGACCGCCACCGCCCAGCTGACCCTCACCGCCTGCCTGACCGGCATGGCGCTCGGCCAGCTCGTCGTCGGCCCGATGAGCGACAAATGGGGACGCCGCCGGCCACTGCTCGTCGGCCTGCTCGTGTACGTCGCCGCCACCGCGATCTGCGCGATCGCGCCGAACGCCGTCCTGCTCATCGCCTTCCGGCTGCTCCAGGGCCTCGCCGGATCGGCCGGCATCGTGATCGCCCGCGCCGTCGTCCGCGACCGCTACGACGGCATCGCGATGGCCCGCTTCTTCTCCACCCTGATGCTGATCTCCGGCGTCGCCCCGGTCGTCGCGCCCCTCATCGGCGGGCAGATCCTGCGCTTCACCGACTGGCGCGGCGTCTTCGTCGTCCTCACCGGCATCGGCCTCGCGCTCACCGCCCTGGTCTGGAAGTGCCTGCCCGAGACCCTGGAACCCGAGCGCCGGCACGGCGGCGGCGTGGGTACGGCGCTGCGCACCATGCGCGGGCTGCTCGCGGACCGCGTCTTCGCCGGGTACATGATCGCGGGCGGCTTCGCGTTCGCCGCGCTGTTCGCGTACATCTCGGCCTCCCCGTTCGTCCTCCAGGACCTCTACGGGGCGTCGCCGCAGACCTACAGCCTCCTGTTCGGGCTCAACTCGGTCGGCCTGATCGTGATGGGGCAGATCAACGGCAAGATCCTCGTCGGCCGCGTCAACCTCGACAAGGTCCTCGGCATCGGCATCGCCGTGATCATCGCCGCGTCGGTCTTCCTCCTCCTGGTCGCCACCGGCACCTTCGGCAGCCCGAAGGAACTGGGTCTCGTCCCCATCGCGAGCGGCCTCTTCGTCCTCATGGCGTCGATGGCCCTGACCACCCCGAACACCAACGCCCTCGCGCTGATGCGCACCCCGCACGCCGCCGGTTCGGCCTCCGCGCTGCTCGGCACCTCCTCCTTCCTCATCGGCGCGGTGGCGTCCCCGCTGGTCGGCATCACCGGCGCCGACGGCGCGCTGACGGCCGTACCGATGGCGCTGGTCCAGCTCGCCGCCGGGCTCGCGGCGGCGCTCGCGTTCGTGGTGCTGTGCCGCCCGTGGCGGCGCACGGGGGAGGTGAGGGAGGTCTGAGCTCCCCAAGACTGCGGCACGGCACACCCGAGCGGGCCGGCCTCGATCCGGTCGAGCTCGCCGCCCTCGTCCGCGAGGTGCGCCGGCTGCCCGAAGGATTACGGCCCTGGTGCGCGGGTGCCGTGCTGCTCGCAGGACGCGGCCCGGTGATCGCCGCCGAGGCCGTCAGCGGCTGGGCCGTGCGCTACTCCGCGTACGACGAGAGCGCCGACCGCGGTGTCGAACTCCCGGCGGACGCCCGCGTCCCCATGACCCTCGACACCGTCTTCGACCTGGCCTCGCTCACCAAGCTGTTCACCTCGATCGCCGCCGTGCAGCAGATCGAGCGCGGCACCCTCGGCATCGACGCCCAGGTCGGCGCCTACCTCCCCGACTTCACCGGCGCGGCCCGGTACGCCGTCACCGTCCGCCAGCTCCTCACCCACACCTCCGGGCTGCGCCCCGAACTCCCGCTGTACGAGGCCCGGAACCGGCCCGCGCGGCTCGCGGCCCTGCGCGCCGAGTTCCCCTCGTCGAAACCCGGCCACTACCGCTACTCCGACCTCAACATGCTGCTGCTCCAGCAGCTCCTGGAGCGTCTCACCGGACGCCGCCTGGACGCCTTGATCCACGAGGGCATCACGCGGCCGCTCGGGATGACCGCCACCACGTTCGGACCGCGCCGTGACGCCGCCGCCACCGAGGACCAGCGGCGGCCCTGGGGCAAGGTCGACCGGGGGCCGTTGCGCGGGGCCGTGCACGACGAGAACGCCTGGGCGCTCGGTGGCGTCGCCGGGCACGCGGGCCTGTTCTCGACGGCGCACGACCTGGCGGTGCTGTGCCGGACTTTGCTGAACGGTGGCTCGTACGGCACCGCGCGCATCCTCGGCCCCGACTTCGTCGACCTGATGCTGCGGGCGCCGGGGCTCGGGTTCCGGGTCGATCAGCCCTGGTTCATGGGGGAGCTGGCCGGGAGGGGCGCCGCCGGGCACACCGGGTTCACCGGCACGTCCATGGTCCTCGACCCGGTGACGGACACCTTCCTGGTGCTGCTCGCGAACACCGTCCACCCGCGCCGCCGCCCCGCCGACAACGGCCCCCGCTCCCGAGCCGCCACCCACCTGGCCCGAGCCGTGGTCCCACTGGGCCCGGTGGGCAGCTAGCTCGCCCCGGTGGCTTCCGTCGCCGGCTGCGGCCCGGTGGGTGGCTGGTCGCGCAGTTCCCCGCGCCCCTATCGGGTGGTTCGTTACGCGCGGCCCGGTGGCCGCTTCTCGCGCAGTTCCCCGCGCCCCTGAGATGCGCACTTCGTGCGGCATCTCATCAGAAGCCCCCGGTGGGAGGCTGCGCGAAGCGCATGCCTCAGGGGCGCGGGGAACTGCGCGAGAAGCGGCCACCGGCCCGCAGGCGAAGAACAACCAAGGGGCGCGGCCGCACCCGACGGACGCCCCGTAAAATCGACGGGTGAACGCCCCCACCGACGACACCCTCCGCGCCGCCCTGGCCACCCTCCTGGAAGGCCTCCCGCCGAGCCAGGCGACCCGCGCCGTGGACCGCCTCATCGCGAACTACCGGGGCACCACGCCCACCGACGCCCCGATCCTCCGCGACCGCGCCGACGTCGTGGCGTACGCGGCGTACCGGATGCCGGCCACCTTCGAAGCGGTCCGCGCCGCGCTCGACGCCCTCGCCGCAGCGGCCCCCGGCCGGACCCCCACCGGGCACCTCGACATCGGCGGCGGAACCGGCGCCGCCGTCTGGGCGGCCCAGGACGTCTGGCCCGGCAAGCGCCCGACGACCGTCCTCGACTGGTCCGAGCCCGCGCTCGCGCTCGGCCGCGAACTTGCTTCCGCGGAGCCGACGTTGGCGTCCACCGTCACCTGGGAGCGGGCCCGCATCGGCGCCTCCTCCGCCCCGGCCGACGCCTCCCTGGTCACCGTCTCCTACGTCCTCAAGGAACTGACCGAGGCCGACCGTGCCGCCGTCGTCGACACCGCCGCGCGGGCCGCCACCGACGCCGTCGTGATCATCGAACCCGGTACGCCCGACGGCTACACCCGCGTCATCGAGGCCCGGGACCGGCTGATCGCGGCCGGTTTCCACGTCGCCGCGCCGTGCCCGCACAGCGGGACCTGCCCGATCGTGCCCGGCGCCGACTGGTGCCACTTCTCGGCGCGGGTCAGCCGTTCTTCGCTGCACCGGCAGATCAAGGGCGGGTCGCTGGCGTACGAGGACGAGAAGTTCGCGTACGTCGCGGCGACCCGCTTCGCCCCGGAGCCCGCCCCGGCCCGCATCGTCCGCAAGCCCCAGATCCGCAAGGGGCAGGTGCTGCTCGACCTCTGCGAGGTGCGGGGCGCGCTGACCCGCACGACGGTCACCAAGAAGCACGGGGCCCTTTACCGGGAGGCGCGGGATGCCGAGTGGGGCGATGCGTGGGGTGCCGGGGACTGATTGTTGCGCGTCGGCCTGCGGCCCGGTGGGTGGCTGGTCGCGCAGTTCCCACGCCCCCGCACCCGACCTACAACCCCCGAAGCTCAAGCGTGCAGCACTTCACGCTGCCGCCCCCCTTCAACAACTCCCCGAGATCCATCCCCACCGGAACGAACCCGCGCTCCCGCAGCGGCTCGAACAAGCCCACGGCGGCCTGGGGGAGCAGTACGTGCAGGCCGTCCGACACCGCGTTCAGGCCGAAGGCGACGGCATCGGCCTCGTCCACGACCAGCGCGTCGGGAAACATCCGCCGCAGCACGGCCCGGCTCCCGGCCGAGAACGCGCCGGGGTAGTACATGACCTCGTCGGCGGCGTCGTCCAGCACGGCCAGCGCCGTATCGAGGTGATAGAAGCGCGGGTCGACGAGATCGAGCCCGATCACCGGCCGCCCGAACACCTCCTGCGCCTCCCCGTGCGACAGCGGCGACGCCCGGAACCCGCGTCCCGCGAGCAGATAGGAGGCGGTGACGGCGAAGTCCCCCTCGCCCTCGTTGACGTGCACCGGCTCGTGCACCTGCGCGTACCCCCGGCCCCGGAACCACTCCAGGTGCGCGACGGCCTCCAACTCCCGCTCGGGATGGGCGAACCGGGCCCCGAGCACCCGCCCGTCGACGACCGTCGCCCCGTTCGCGGCGAACACCATGTCGGGCAGGCCGGGCCGCGGGTCGAGGACGTCGACGGTGTGGCCGAGCGCGCGGTACCGGTCGCGCAGGTCCTCCCACTGCGCGAGGGCGAGCCGGACGTCGACGGGTTTCGACGGGTCCATCCACGGGTTGATCGAGTAGGTGACCTGGAAGTGTGCCGGTGGGCACATCAGATAGCGCCGGGGTGTGGCGCTCCGGTCGGCGATACGCGGATTACGCAATGAGGGCTCCTCACGACCGCAGGGCTGTTGACGCCCATGGTGCGGCCGGAGGAGCCCTCCGGGCTGTGAACCGAACGGGTGGTTCGCGGCGGTACGTCCGGGTCATGACGCGTCGTGTCCGCCGTGCCTCTCCTGAAGCCTGCGCAACAGCTCCCGCTTCTGCGCCACGGGATCGACGCCCCCGCCGAACTGCCCGCTCCGGCCGCCGCCGCGCAGCGCCTTGCGGGAGAGCTTGCTCCGCGTACCGCCGACGCCCAGCAGTCCGCCTCCGCCTGCTCCACCTCGGGTCATGGTGTGCTCCTTTGTTCTGTTCGCGCATTTCACCGTGACGAGACGTTTCGTCTCGCCTCTGACTCGCTCCACTCTGTACGAGACGGTGCGTCTTGTCAATGCATTACGAGACGGAACGTCTCGGTTCGCTCGCTGCTACATTCGAACCATGGCAGCCACGCAGTCGTCCCCCGACAAGAAGACGCCCCCCGACTCCACCCGCCGCAGCGAACGCTCCCGCCACGCCATCTACGACGCGGCCCTCTCCCTCGTCGGCGAGATCGGCTACCCCCGGACCACCATCGAGGGCATCGCCGCCCGGGCCGGCGTCGGCAAGCAGACGATCTACCGCTGGTGGGGATCGAAGGCCGAGGTCCTCCTGGAGGCCTTCCTCGACCTCGGCGAGCAGGCGGCCCGCGAGGCCGGCGGCGCCGACGCGTACGCCATCCCCGACACCGGCGATCTCGCCGCCGACCTCAAGCACGTCCTGCGGCTCACCGTCGACCAGCTCCAGGACCCGCGCTTCCAGGGCCCGTACCGCGCCCTGGCCGCTGAGGGCGTGGTCAACGAACAGGTCGGCCGGAAGTTCACCGAGCAGCTCCTCCTGCCGTCGCTCCAGTTGTACGTCGACCGGGTGCGCGCCGCGCAGGAGGCCGGTCAGGTGCGCCAGGAGATCGACCCGCGCATCGCCCTCGAACTCTGGGTCTCGCCGCTGGCCCAGCGCTGGCTGCAGTTCACGGGCCCGATCTCGCACGAGTACACGGACACGCTCGTCGACTACGCCCTCTACGGCATCGCGCCCCGCTGAGGCGTACGCGCCAGCAGCCCCGGCGCGTCGGAGATCACCCCGTCGCAGCCGAGCCGCAGCACCCGGTCGCGCTCCCGCGGGGTGTTCACGGTGTGCGCCCAGACCCGTGGCACCCCCGATCTGACGGCCCGCAGCAGATCCGCGTCCCGCGCCCGGTAGTCCATGTCCAGCACGTCGACGTAACCGGCCCAGTGCGCGGGCCGGTCCGTCCGCATCTGCCGCGCCGAACGCCACAGCTGGGCGATCAGGCCCAGCTGATGGGCGCGGCGCGCGACGGCGGGACGGTTGGAGTTGACCAGCACCGAGCGGGTCAGGCCGCGCGCCCGGATCAGCCCGGCGAGCCGGGCCAGGCTGTCGGGATCCTTGGCCTCCAGCATCAGCACGGAACGGCCGCCGAACCGGTCGAGCACCTCCGCGACCGTCGGCGGCCGCTCGCGGCGCCAGTGCCCCGGCAGCGCCGCCCGGGGCCGCAGCCGCACCCCCTGCCAGCCCCGCCGGTCCAGGCCGCGCACCGGCCCCGCCGAGGTGGTCGTGCGGTCCAGGGTCCCGTCGTGCATCACCACGAGGGTGCCGTCGCGCAGCATCCGCGTATCGAAGTCGAGCACCTGCGCGGTACCGCGGTCGAAGGCCGCCGCGAGCCCCGCCATGCTGTTCTCCGGCACTTCGAGGGCGCCGCCGCGATGCGCCGTGTACGTCACGCGGGGCAGGGTGTCGACGGTGAGCGGACCGCGGCCCCGGTCGAGCGGACCGACGAACGCCAGACCGCTGACGGCCAGCAGGCCGGCGGCCCCGGCGAGCGGCACCGCCCTGCGGAGCGGGGCGGCCAAGGCGCTCAGGGCGCTCAGGGCGGGCGGGGCGGTCATGCGCATCACGGTAAAGCCGCAAATACCGTATTCACTGTCAATGACATCGATAACACCCGATGACATCTCATCGCGGTGCATGACAGCTCATGACGGTGGTTCCTCCACCCCCGGATGTGGACTGTGGCCACCCGAGGCGCAGGATGGTGGGACGATATGGGTCCGGGATTCCTCCCGTAGCCGTCGGCGGCACTGGCCGCCGTGGCCGGCACGAGAGCGTCGACGAGGAGATAGATGGGCACGGAGCGGAGCGGACGGTACGGACTGGGCCGGATCTCCCAGTGGCTGAAGAACGCCCGGGGCGCCCAGGAGGCCGAGGCGGACACCGAGCGCGAGCCGCTGCTCCTCGCGGCCGCCGCCGCCGGACTTCCACTCGCCCCGGCCGCGTACCCGGCGGACTACCGATGTTCGTGCAACCGCATAGGCTGCCCGACACCCGGCAGGCACCCGGTCTCCTTCGCCTGGCAGACCCAGTCCACGACGGACCGCGGACAGATCGAGCGCTGGGCCCGGCATCAGCCGCAGGCCAACTTCATCACCGCGACCGGCATGGTCCACGACGTCCTCGACGTCCCGACCGAAGCGGGCCGGGAAGCCCTCGACCGGCTGCTCTCCTCCGGCGTCGACGTCGGCCCGGTCGCCCTCAGCGGCGACGACCGCATGCTCTTCTTCACGGCGACCCGGGGCACCCCGGACGACGAGGACGAGTGGTGGCCCTGCGAGCTGGACTGCCACCCCGAGACGATGGACGAACACCCCGGCCTGCGCTGGCACTGCCGCGGCAGCTACGTCCTGATCCCGCCCGCCCGGCTCCCCGGCGACCGGTCGGTGCGCTGGCTCCGCGGCCCGGAGCACCCGCTCCCGGACCCCCTGACCCTCCTGGAACCCCTGACGGACGCCTGCGCCCGGCACGCCGGAGCGGAGCCCGACTTCACATCGGCCTGGCCGTAGAGCGCCCCGCCAGGGGCGCGGGGAACCGCCCGAGCAACCCACCACGACCCGCGCCCGGCAGCGGACCGCACGGGGCAGGCGGATCCGCGATCAGGACCCCTCGGCCGACGTGATTCCTTCGAGCCGCGACAGCACATCGACGGCCGACCCGGCGGAGCCCTTCCTGGGGACCAGCGCGGCCTGGTTCGACACGTACCCGTACATCGCCGACTGCTTGGCGTCGCCCGTCATGAGCGCCTTCACATCGACGTTGACGGCCGGCAGATCGCTTCCGGGCGACGCGGTCTGCTTCACGTACCGCCGCATGGTGAAGAAGACGAGCGCCCCGCCGTCGGTGGTGCGCAGCGCGACGGGCGCGTAGTCGCCGGAGGTGAGCGGCTCGTCGATGTACTGCGTGGCGAGGCCGGGGCGCGACAGGTTCTTCTTGCGGGTGGCGCGCCAGTCCGAGGTGAACCCGCCCTTGGCGAACACGTCGCCGCCGCCCGTCTTCGGGTCCAGATAGTCGGCGTACTTCTTGCTGAGCGCCGCCGGCTTCACGGCGAGCCCGGTGGAGTCGTTGTCGATCGCCTCGCCGTAACCGTCGGCGTCCGTCTTGAACTCCGGGACCTTGCCGTCGCGGAACAGCATCAGATACGACACCGCCCACGGCTCGCTCACGTCGTCGCGCGTGAAGACCATGACCCAGCGGTAGCCGTCGAACCGGTTGTTGTCGGCGTCCGCGACGAACCAGCGCGGCCAGCCCGCCTTCTTGGGGACGGTGTACTTCACGTCGGTGAGCTTCAGCGGCCGGGGGTTCTTGTTGCCCTCCGGGTGGAGCTTGCGCGCCGCCTTCAGCTTCGCCGTGTCGATCGCCCCGAGCGGCCCGGTGACGTACGCGGCGTCGTCGGCCCTGTCGTACGTCCGCTCGGCCTTGGTGTACGCGGACACGAACGCGTCCAGAGCGCGCGCGGCCTGGGCCTTCGTGGTCGTCGGGACGATCTCCAGTTCCCCGTGCACGGTCACGCAGCCGCTCGCCGTGAGGGACAGCACGACCGCGGCCGCCGCCGTCGCGGCGGGCCTGCCGAGCCTGTTCATGACCTTGCTCATGACGTTGACTTCACCCTTCGCTCCCCCTGCCCCTTCACGGGGCCGAACCCTACCGGGAAGAGGAAGCCTCCACTGCCCCGGCCCTCTCGGAGCGCCGGACCGTGAAGCCGAGGAAGAATGCCATCGTCGGGATCAAGTACAGGCACCAGACGACGACTTGCAGGACCGTGGGGTCGGGCTGGAAGTTGAAGACGCCCTTGAGGAGGGTGCCGAGCCAGCCGTCGGGCGCGATCGTCGAGCTGATGTCGAAGGCCAGGGAGTTCAGCCCGCCGATGAAGTCGGCCTCCTGGAGGTCGTGGACGCCGTACGCGAGGACCCCCGCGGCGACGACGACGAGCATGCCGCCGGTCCACGTGAAGAACTTCGCCAGGTTGATGCGCACCGCGCCCCGGTAGAACAGCCAGCCGAGCACCACCGCGGTGGCCAGGCCGAGCAGCGCGCCGATCACCGGTTCCGTCGTGCCGTCGCTGGTGGCGTGCACGGCCGTCCACACGAAGAGCGAGGTCTCCAGGCCCTCCCGGCCCACCGCGAGGAACGCGGTGACGACCAGCGCCGCCGTGCCCATGCGCAGCGCCGAGTCCAGCTTGCCCTGCAACTCGGTCTTCAGATGCCGGGCGGTGCGCCGCATCCAGAACACCATCCACGTCACCAGGCCCACGGCGACGATCGACAGCGAGCCGCCGAGCGCCTCCTGCGCCTTGAACGTCATCTCCTGCGAGCCGAACTCCAGGCCCGCGCCGAACGCCAGCGCCAGGAACACGGCGGCGCCGACGCCCAGCCACACCGGCTTCAGCGCGTCCCTGCGGTCCGTCTTCACCAGGTAGGCGACGAGGATGCAGACGATGAGGCTGGCCTCCAGGCCCTCGCGCAGCCCGATCAGATAGTTCGCGAACATCCGTCACACGTCCTTCGCTGCGAAGAGGCCGCGGCCCCACCAGTCACTCGCGTCCCGCACGCCCGGCGGCACCGCGAACACCGCGGATCCCACGTGCTGGATGTACTCGTTCAGCGCGTCGTGCGCCGAGAGCGCGCGCTGCACGGGGATGAACCCCTTGCGCACGTCCTTCTGGTACGCGAGGAAGAACAGCCCCGCGTCGAGCCGGCCGAGCCCGTCCGTGCCGTCGGTGAACGAGTAGCCCCGGCGCAGGATCGTCGCCCCGTCGTTGGAGTCCGGATGCGCGAGGCGTACGTGCGCGTCCGGCTTCATCGCCTTCAGGAACGGCTCGTCGCGCTCCTTGGCCTTCCCGACCGGCGCGCCCTCGCCCTTGTCCCGGCCGAAGACGTCCTCCTGCTCCTGGAGCGAGGTGCGGTCCCACGTCTCGATGTTCATGCGGATGCGGCGGGCGACGAGGTAGGAGCCGCCCGCCATCCAGGCAGCGTCCTTGCCGGTGTCCTTGTCGGTGACCCACACGTGCCGGTCGAGCCGGGCCGTGTCGGTCCCCGCGATGTTGCGGGTGCCGTCCTTGAAGCCCATGAGGTTACGGGGGGTCTGCGCGTCCGGCGTCGTCGAGGACGTCTTGCCGAAGCCCAACTGCGACCAGCGGATGGCGACCTTGCCGAAGCCGATGCGGGCCAGATTGCGGATCGCGTGCACCGCGACCTGCGGATCGTCGGCGCAGGCCTGCACGCACAGGTCACCGCCGCTGCGGGTCCTCTCCAGGTTGTCGCCGGGGAACCTGGGCAGCTCGACCAGCGCGGCGGGCCGCCGGTCCGCGATCCCGAACGCTTTCCCGTACTTCTCGAAGAGGGAGGGCCCGAAACCGATGGTCAGGGTGAGCCGCGACGGCTTGAGGCCGAGCGCCTCGCCCGTGTCGTCCGGGGGCGCCTCGGCGAGCCCGCCGAACGCGCCCTCGCCGACCGGCCGCCCCTCGGCCATCAGGGCGGCGGCCTTCGTCCAGTCCTTCAGCAACTGGACGAACTCCTCGCGGTCCTCCGTCTTCACGTCGAACGCGGCGAAGTGCAGCCGGTCCTGGACGGCCGTGGCGATGCCCGCCTGGTGCGCGCCGTGGAAGGGCACGGCGCCGCCCGACTCGGCGGCGGGCTGCATGTCGGCGCCGTCGTCGGACCGGGCCAGCGCGACGGCGCCGCCCGCCGCGGCGGCCCCGAGCGCGAGCCCGGCGCCGCCGACAGCGAGCAGTGAACGCCGGGACGGGGCAGGGGAGTTGTCCGTCATGGCGGGCTCCTCGGTGGTCTTCTCGTTCACTTCCCGGTTACTTCACGACCGCTGCGGCCAGCTTCGACAGCGGCTCGGCCAGCGCGTTCACCGCGTCGGACAGCTCCTTCTGCTGGGCCTTGCCGACCTTGTCGTAGGACGTGAAGTCGTAACCGGTCTTGTCCTTGCGGTACTTGTCGAGCAGCGTGTCCAGCGCGGCGAACTGCTTGTCGAGTTCCTTGGTGAGCGCCGCGTCGTTCTCCGAGGCGACCGGCTTCAGCAGGGTGTACGCCTGCTCCGCGCCCTCGACGTTGGCCTTGAAGTCGACCAGGTCGGTGTGCGAGTAGCGCTCCTCCTCGCCGGTGACCTTGCCGGTGGCGACCTCGTCGAGGAGTTCCTTGGCGCCGTTGGCCATGGAGGTGGGGGTGATCTCGGCCTTGCCGACGCGCTGCTGCCAGTCGGTGAGGTCCTTGTCGAGCTGCGTGGCGAGGGTCTTCTCGGCCGCGCCGATCTTCTTGTCCTTCCACAGCGCCTTCTCCAGGCGGTGCCAGCCGGTCCACTTCTGGCCCTCTTCGAGGCCGTCGGCGCGGGTGTCGGTCTTCGGGTCGATGTCGCCGAACGACTCGGCGACCGGCTCGGTGCGCTCCCAGCCGATGCGCGAGGGGGCGTACGCCTTCTTCGCGGCGTCGAGGTCGCCCGCGCGCACGGCGTCGGTGAAGACCTTCACCTTCGGCAGCGTCTGGTCGGCCTGCTCCTGCGCGTACTGGCGGTAGCCGGCGACGGCCTTGTCCAGGCGCGGGTCGCGCTTGGCGGCCTTGCCGCCGGTGGCCTTCACGTCCTGCCGGTGGCCCTTGCCCTTCATGCCGGGGATGCAGGCGATGCGGTAGTCGCCGCTCTTCACCTCGGCGGTCAGGGTGTGCTTGGTGCCGGGGCCGATGTTCTCGCGCTCAGAGACGATGCGGTCGTCGGGGAAGAGGATCTCCACCTCGGTGACCCGCGAGCCCTTGTTCTCGACCGCCAGCTCGACGTGCCCGGCCGGGAACTCGGTCTTCGACACCTTGCAGCCATCGTCGGTCGCGGTCACCCGGATCGCACCGGAACCGCCGCCCTTGGCGTCGCTCTTCTCGGTGCAGCCCGTGATGACGGTCAGGGCCGCCACCGTGGCGACGGCGGTGGTGACGGAGAAACGGACGGCTCGCATGCGGGCTCCAAGGGGGCGTACAGATAGTGCACAGCTCGACTAAGGCGGCCCTAACTTATATGAGGCTTGCCTAAGTGCTACCCCCTTCTGTCGTGATTCACCTCTCATGGAAACCCGCTGGTCGCGGTGCGGATACAAGCGACCCATGGGCGACCCAGAGAAGAGTCAAGAGGCGGTCAAGCGGGGCCGGTTGGGCCGTCGGGTGCTTCGTGGTTCACTGCCGACATGAACGAGTACGACGTCCTGTCCGTCTTCTGCGGCCCCGACGGCCGGCACGGCAACGAGCTCGGGGTCGTGCGCGACGGCTCCCGGATTCCCGACCCGGACGAGCGCCTGCTGTTCGCGGCCAAGCTGGGCTTCAGCGAGACCGTCTTCGTCGACGACCCCGAGCGCGGCGTCATCGACATCTGCACCCCCTCGGTCCGCCTGCCGTTCGCCGGCTATCCGTGCGTCGGCGCCGCCTGGCTGCTCGACGTGCCCGAACTGGTCGTCCCGGCCGGCGTCGTCGGGGCCCGCCTGGACGGCGAGTTCAGCTGGATCGAGGCCCACGCGGACTGGGCCCCGCCGCGCACGCTGCGTCAGTACGCGTCGGCGGCCGAGGTGGACGCGCTTCCCGTCCCGCCCGAGGGCGAGTGGATCTACGCCTGGGCCTGGGAGGACGAAGCGGCGGGCCGCGTCAGGGCCCGCGGCTTCCCCGGCCGCGGCGACGGCATCACGGAGGACGAGGCGACGGGCGCCGCGGCCCTCCTCCTCACGGCCCGACTCGGCCGGGCCCTCAACATCCGCCAGGGCGCGGGGTCGCAGCTCCTTACGGCACCCCAGCCCGGGGGCTTCGTGGAGGTGGGCGGCCGGGTGCGGCTGGGGTAAGCCCCCGGGGTGCGGGGCGGAGCCCCGCGGCCCCGCCGCACCCCACATCACGCCGCGCGCGAGAACTCCTCGCCGAGCGCAGCGAACACCGCGGTGTTCAAAGAGAACGCCCGCTTGCACTCGGCGACGACCCGCTGCTGCTCCAGCTCGTCCACGGCGATGGCATCGAGCAACTCGCGGTACCGCCGCTTGAACGCCGCCGGATTCTGCACCCCCTCGAAGACGTAGAACCGCACCCCGTCGCCCTTGCGTGCGAACCCCCAGGTCTTCTCCGCCTTGTCGCGGATGATCTGTCCGCCGGACAGATCGCCCAGGTACCGGGTGTAGTGGTGCGCCACATATCCGGCCGGCCACTCCCGCGCGCACTCCGCGATCCGGGCCGCGTACGCCTCGGTCGCCGGAAGGGCGGTGACCCGCTCGCGCCAGTCGGCCCCCCGCAGATGCGCGAGGTCGCGCTCCAGCTCGGGCACGCGGGCCAGCTCGGCCTGTATGAAGGGGCCCGCGACCGGATCGGCGGCGAGCTGCTCCATGCCGTCCTCAAGTGCCCTGTAGACGAACCACAGTTGCTCCGTGTACCGCGTGTAGGCGTCCACGCCGAGCGTCCCGCCGAGCAGGTCGCTCATGAAGGTCGACGTCTCGGCCTCGGTGTGCTGCTCGTGCGAGGCGGTACGGATCAGGGTGGAGAACGGGGTGTCCATGAGGCCTCCGCCGAAGAATGTTAGTAAGGTTAGCCTTGCCTAAGGTAGCACTGTTTTCGGCTTTCCCGACGGGCTGTCGGTAAAAAAGTACCCGCTTTCCCGAACGGGCGAACGGCAACGAGAAAGCCCGCCCCGGAAACGGGACGGGCTGATAGAGGGCGGCGGCTCCGGGTTACGGCAGGGTGAGGATCTCCGTGCCGGTCTCCGTGACGACGAGCGTGTGCTCGAACTGGGCGGTCCGCTTGCGGTCCTTGGTCACGACGGTCCACCCGTCGTCCCACATGTCGTACTCGTGCGTGCCGAGCGTCAGCATCGGCTCGATGGTGAACGTCATGCCGGGCTGGATCACGGTCGTGGCGTGCGGGCTGTCGTAGTGCGGGATGATCAGGCCGCTGTGGAACGACGAGTTGATGCCGTGCCCGGTGAAGTCGCGCACGACCCCGTAGCCGAAGCGCTTGGCGTACGACTCGATGACCCGGCCGATGATGTTGATCTGGCGGCCGGGCTTCACGGCCTTGATCGCCCGGTTCAGTGACTCACGGGTCCGCTCGACGAGCAGCCGGGACTCCTCGTCCACGTCGCCGACGAGGTACGTGGCGTTGTTGTCGCCGTGCACACCGCCGATGTACGCCGTCACGTCCAGGTTGATGATGTCGCCGTCGCGCAGCACCGTGGAGTCCGGGATGCCGTGGCAGATGACCTCGTTGACGCTCGTGCACAGCGACTTGGGGAAGCCGCGGTAGCCGAGCGTGGACGGGTAGGCGCCGTGGTCGCACATGTAGGCGTGCGCGATGCGGTCCAGCTCGTCGGTGGTGACGCCCGGCGCGATCGCCTTCGCCGCCTCCTCCATCGCCTGCGCCGCGATCCGCCCGGCGGTCCGCATCGCCTCGATCGTCTCCGGCGTCTGCACCTCCGGGCCCTTGTACGGGGTCGGCGCGGGCTTGCCGACGTACTCGGGGCGCCGGATGTTCCCGGGCACATGACGGGTGGGGGAGAGTTCCCCGGGTACAAGCAGCGACGACTGCGACTGGCCAGACATGCCAGCGAGTGTAACGAGCGGGACTGGGGGAGCATGGCCCTGAGCGCCCCGAGGAGAGGAGTCGGACATGGCCCTGTTCAAGAAGCGGACCGTGGGCAAGCCGGGCGAGTGGTACTACTGCCTGGAGCACCACAAGGTCGAGGAGGGCCCTGACTGCCCCGCCAAGGACCGTTTCGGCCCGTACGCGTCCCGCGCCGAGGCCGAGCACGCCATGCAGACCGCGCAGGAGCGCAACCTCGAATGGGAGAACGACCCCAAGTGGCATGACGCGGGCGCCTCCGGCGACACCGACAAGACGTAGTCCCCCATCTGCGGCGCCGTCGTGGCCGGTCGCGCAGTTCCCCGCGCCCCTGAGATGCGCACTTCGTGCGCCATCTCATCACTAGAGGCGCGGCAGAGCCGCAGCCTCAAGGGGAAGGCGCGCGAAGCGCAGCCTTCAGGGGCGCGGGGAACTGCGCGACCAGCCCCCACCGGCCCGCGGGCGAAGGACGGCCCAGGGGCGCGGGGAACTGCGCGACCAGCCCCCACCGGCCCGCAGCCGAAGAACTACCACCGAGCAGGCGGCGGCGCCGTCAGATGGTCCGCCAGCCGCGACAACCGGTCCCGGAAAGAGCGTCGCCCCCGCGCAGCACCCCCCGCGTTCTCCCCGGCCGCCGCACTCACCAGATGCTGCACCGTGTCCAGATCCAGATCGGTCCCCCCGGGCACGGCCAGCGCATCATGCGCCAGCGCCCGCAGATCCCCGTTACCGGCGACCTGCCCGTCCAGCGCCAGCACGGTCGCCCCGGCCCGCCGAGCGTCATGCACCCGTTCCAGCAGCGGAGCCCCCACGGCGTCCGGCGTCACCACCAGCAACGTCTCCCCGCGCCGAGCCGCCGCGAGCCGCCCGAGCCCGACGGCGAGATGAGCCGGATCACCGGGACGCGCGGCGTGCCGCACAAGGGTCGGCGACAGCTCCGGCGTGCCCGACCAGGCGGCCTCGTCGACCAGATGGGCGGCCAGGTGCCAGGGCTCGTACTCCTCGGTGCCGACCAGCAGCAGCCCACCCCCGTGCGCCCCCACCGAGGACCGCAGCGCCCCGGCGAAGCGACGGGTGGCGGCCGGCCACTCGGTGCCGGCGAGAACCTCGCGCAGCAGCGCTACTCGTACGGCGTCCATGGGCCCGCATGCTGCCCCAAGAACCCGGCCCCGATGTGAGGTTCGCGGCAAGACCGCCCGTACGGGTCGCCGCCCGGTACCTCTGAGTAAGGTCGCTCCATGACTACCAGTGATGACAGCGCACAGCCCGCCCCGAAGGCCCCGGCCAAGGACCCCTGGGACCTGCCCGACGTGTCCGGCCTCGTCGTCGGCGTGCTCGGCGGCACCGGACCGCAGGGCAAGGGCCTCGCCTACCGGTTCGCGCGGGCCGGCCAGAAGGTGATCCTCGGCTCCCGCGCCGCCGAGCGCGCGCAGGCCGCCGCGGACGAACTCAACGAGCACGGCCTCGGCATCGAGGGCGCCGACAACGCCGAGTGCGCCCGGCGCAGCGACATCGTGATCGTCGCCGTGCCGTGGGACGGCCACGGGGCCACCCTCGAAGCGCTCCGCGAGGACCTCGCCGGCAAGCTCGTCGTCGACTGCGTCAACCCGCTGGGCTTCGACAAGAAGGGCGCCTACGCCCTGAAGCCGGAGGAGGGCAGCGCCGCCGAGCAGGCCGCCGCCCTGCTCCCGGACTCCCGGGTCACCGCCGCCTTCCACCACCTGTCCGCGGTGCTGCTCGCCGACCCGGAGATCGACGAGATCGACACCGACGTGATGGTGCTCGGCGAGAGCCGCGCCGACACCGACGCGGTGCAGGCGCTGGCCGGCCGCGTCCCGGGCATGCGCGGCGTCTTCGCGGGCCGCCTGCGCAACGCCCACCAGGTGGAATCCCTGGTCGCGAACCTGATCTCCACCAACCGCCGCTACAAGGCGCACGCGGGCCTGCGCGTCACGGACGTATAACCACCGGATAACCCCGTATCGGGTTGTACGGGTCGCCTTCGGGCGCGGGCGGGGCATGGGGGACACTGGTCGGCGAACACCAGCCGTGTATTGGAGCCGACCCCATGCCCCGCATCGCACTCTTCGCTCTCGTCGTCTGCCTGCTCGCCGTCGTGGCCGCCGTGGTGTCCTTCGTCGAGGGCAGCTTCCTCGGGATCGTGTGGGTGCTCATCGCGGGCATCACGTCGAACATGACCTGGTTCTACGCCCGCAAGGCCAAGGCCGAGAAGGCCCAGAGCGCCCCCACCGCCTGAACCCGCTACTGGCTGATCACGGGGATCTCGGGAGTGCCCTCCCAGAAGCGGTAGAAGCGCTGACCCCAGTACGTGTCCCAGTCGTGCACCCCGAGCGCGCGCAGCAGCGCGTCCACCACGTCGAAGAACACGCGGTTCACCTCGGGGATCCACAGCAGCGCGAACACCGCGATCAGGCCGAACTGCGCGAACGGCTCCACCTGCCGCTTCACCTTGTACGACAGCCAGGGCTCGATGACGCCGTAGCCGTCGAGGCCCGGCACCGGCAGGAAGTTCAGGATCGCCGCCGTCACCTGGAGCAGCGCCAGGAAGGCCAGCGCGTAGCGGAAGGTGTCCGGCACGCCGTCCAGCAGGTCCAGCCAGAACGGCGCGGTGCAGACGATCGCGAACAGCACGTTCGTCAGCGGGCCCGCCGCGGAGATCAGGCTGTGCTTCCAGCGGCCCTGGATACGGCCCCGCTCGATGAAGACGGCGCCGCCGGGCAGACCGATCCCGCCCATGATCACGAAGAGGACCGGCAGCACGATGCTGAGCAGCGCGTGCGTGTACTTCAGCGGGTTCAGGGTCAGATAGCCCTTCGCGCCGATCGAGATGTCGCCGCTGTGCAGGGCGGTGCGGGCGTGCGCGTACTCGTGCAGGCAGAGCGAGACGATCCACGCGCCCGTCACGAACAGGAAGACCGCGAAGCCGGGCTGCGAGGCGAAGTCCGTCCACACCGCCCAGCCGGCCACGGCCGTGATCGCGGCGATGCCGAGGAAGACGGGGCTGATCCTGCTGTCGCCTCGTCGGGATGTGGCGGTGCTCATGAGGACGAAAACTCCCGGGTCCGGTGGCGGGGGGCGTGCATGAACGTACCCGCCCGGTGGGGAAACGTGTCGCGCGGGCGCGATGGTTCCGACGCTCTGAGCGGACCCGGCAGCCGGTTCCCGCGCGGGCGGGGACAATGGGCCGGTGCGCTTCTCGCTCCTCGGCACCACTCAGGCACTCCGCGACGACGGCACGGCCGTCCCCGTCGGCGGGGCGCGGCTGCGTGCCCTGCTCACCGTGCTCGCCCTGCGGCCCGGCCGGACCGTGCCGGTGGCCGCGCTCGTCGACGAGGTGTGGGGCGCCGAGCCGCCCGCCGACGCGCAGGGCGCGCTCCAGGCGCTCGTGGGACGGCTGCGCCGGGTGCTCGGCGCCGGGGCCGTCGCCTCCGACGAGGGCGGCTACCGGCTCGCGGCCGTCGCGGACGACATCGACCTGTTCCGCTTCGAGCGGCTGACCGCCGACGGCGTCCGAGGCCTCGCCGACGGCAACCCGGCCAAGGCCGCCGAGCTGCTCGACCAAGCGCTCGGGCTGTGGCGCGGGCCCGCCCTCGCCGACCTGCCCGACCGGGTGGGCGAGGCGGCCCGCTGGGACACCCGCCACCTGGACGCCCGCCGCACCCGGCTCGCCGCCTGGCTCGCCCTGGACCGGGCCGACGAGGCGCTGCCCGAGCTGACGGCGCTGTGCGACGCGCACCCGCTGGACGAAGCCCTCCAGGTGCTGCGCCTGCGCGCCCTGCGCGACGCGGGCCGCACCGCCGAGGCGCTGGCCGCGTACGACGCGATACGCCGCGCCCTCGCCGACCGCCTGGGCGCGGACCCGGGAGCCGAACTCCGATCCCTGCACGCCGATCTGCTCGACGCGGGGCAGGCGCTCCCGACGGGCCCGGCCCCGGCGCGGGCGGAGCCCCGCACCCCGGGCAACCTCCGCGCCCGCCTCACCTCGTTCGTCGGCCGCGGCACCGACATCGACGCCATCCGGACCGAGCTCACCCGGGCCCGCCTCCTGACCCTCCTCGGCCCCGGCGGCGCCGGAAAGACCCGGCTGTCCCAGGAAGCCGCCGAGGGCCTCGCCGAGACCACGGCCCCGGACGGCGTCTGGCTCGCCGAACTGGCCCCGGTCAGCGACCCAGCCGCCGTCCCGGAGGCCGTCGTCAGCGCGCTCGGCGCCCGCGAGACCGTGCTGCGCGGCGCCGGCGCCGAGGAACTGCGCGTCGCCGGGGAACGCCAGGGCGACGACCCGCTGGTCCGCCTCGTGGAGCACTGCGCCGACCGCCGCATGATCCTCGTACTCGACAACTGCGAACACGTCATCGAGGCCGCCGCCGCCCTCGCCGAGCACCTGCTCGCCCGCTGCCCCGGCCTGACCGTGCTCGCCACCAGCCGCGAACCCCTCGGCGTGCCCGGCGAGATCCTGCACCCCGTCGAACCCCTGCCGCAGCCGTACGCGCTGCGGCTGTTCGGCGAGCGCGGCGCCACCGTCCGCCCGGGGTTCCGGGTCGACGAGTCCGAGGAGACCTCGGCGGCCGTCACCGAGATCTGCCGCCGCCTCGACGGCCTCCCGCTCGCCATCGAACTCGCCGCGGCCCGGCTGCGGATGCTCACCCCGCGCCAGATCGCCGACCGCCTCGACGACCGGTTCCGGCTGCTCACCTCCGGCGCCCGCACCGCCCTGCCCCGCCAGCAGACCCTGCGCGCCGTCGTCGACTGGTCCTGGGACCTGCTCGACCACACCGAGCGCGCCGTCCTCGCCCGGCTCTCCGTGTTCAGCGGCGGCTGCGACCTCACCGCCGCCGAGACCGTGTGCGGACCCGAGGCCCCCGACGTGCTGTCCACGCTGTCCTCCCTTGTCGACAAGTCCCTCGTCGTCGCCGCCCCCGACGACAGCGGCGAGATGCGCTACCGCCTCCTGGAGACCGTCGCCGAGTACGCGGGCGACCGGCTCGACGAGGCCGCCGACCGCACCGCCGCCGAGCGCGCCCATCTCACGTACTACCGCGAACTTGCCCGCACCACCGACCCGTTGCTGCGCGGCGCGGGCCAGCGCGCGGCCATCGCCCGGATCGAGCGCGACTACGAGAACCTGCGCACCGCCCTGCGCCGCGCCGCCGGCGCCCGCGACGAGCAGGAGATGCTCAGCCTGACGCTCTCCCTGCTCTGGTTCTGGATGATGCGCGACCTGCGCACCGACGCGAGGATCTGGACCATGGAGGCGGCGGCGCTCGGCCCCGACCCGTTCGGCCCGGACGCGCGCCCCGCCCCGCCGGTCCACCAGCGCTGCACCGACGTGCCGCCGCCGCTCACCGGCGACCTCCTCGACGAGGCGCGCCGCGAGGTGCACCTGACCCGGCTCGGCTACATGGACATGGAGCTGGAGGTGTGGCAGGGCGAGGAGGGCAGGGCCCGGCTGCGCACCATCGTCGACACCCTCGCCCCCGACCTGCCGCAGGCCTGCCGCCCTCCGGGGCACCTCTGGTACTTCGCCGTCCTGATGTCGGGCCAGGGCGAGCGGATGGCGGAGCTGAGCGACCGGACGGTCCGCGCCTGCCGCGACCTCGGCTACGAGTGGGAGCTCGCGCACATGCTGCAGATGCGCGCCAACCTGCTGGCCAACCGCGTCGAGACCGCCGAGAGAGGGCTCGCCGACGCCGAGGAGTCGCTGGACCTGTTCACCCGGCTCGGCGACGAGTGGGGGAAGGCCGAGGCGCTGTCGGTGCGCGGCGAGGCGCACGAGCGGCTGGGCCGGTTCGACGCGGCCGCGGCCGACTTCGTCCGGGCCCAGCGGGTCGCCGAGGACCTGGGCGCCCACGCCCAGATCGCGATCCTGTCGGTGCGGCTCGGCAACGTGCTGATCGAGCAGGGGGAGGGGGAGCGCGGCGAGCAGATGCTGCGCGACACGCTCGACCCGGCCCGCAAGTACCACAACGAGGCCTGGCCGGCGGCCCGGATGTTCCTGCTCACCCGGCTCGCCACGACGGGCCGTACCGCGGAGGCGCGGCAGCTCCTGGACCAGTTGCGCGAGGAGTTCAAGGTCGCCGAGGTGCTGTTCTTCCGGGCCGTGCTCACCGGCCTCGAAGCCATGCTCGACGTGCTGGAGGGCTCCGCGGACCTCGCGCTGGTGAAGGCCCGGGAAGCGCTGGACGTCGCCGACGACCCGCTGGCGACGATGCTCGAACCCCATATGGCGGCGCTCCATCTGCTCACCGCGGCCAACGCCCTGACGCTGCGCGCCGCGGACGGCGACGCGGCGACGGCGGCCCGGCTGATCGGGGCGTCCGACGCCTCGCTGCCGTCCGGTCATGTGCGCGCCGTCATGGAGCGGGACTGGCGGGAGCGGGCCGAGCGCACCGCACGCGCGTCGCTCGGCGACGAGCGGTACGCACGGGAGAACGCCGAAGGCGGCGGCCTCTCCGTGGAGGAGGCCACCGCCTTGCTGAGACGCGAACCGACCGACCGACTGGCTGACTGACGGGCTCTCAGTTCTTGGTGGTGAACTTGCGGATCGCCACCGGCGCCATGACCGCGGTCAGCAGCGCCGTCCAGCCGAGGGTCACCCACAGGTCGTGGGCCACCGGGCCGCCGGTCATCAGGGCGCGGCAGGTGTCCGCGAGCGCCGAGATCGGGTTCCAGTTCGTGAAGGACTGGAGCCAGCCGGGCATCGACTGGGTGGGCGCGAAGATCGACGAGCCGAACTGCAGCGGCATCATCACCAGGAAGCCCATGGCCTGCACGGCCTGCGCGCTCTTCATGGTCACGCCGAGCACCAGGAAGATCCACATCAGGGACGAGCCGAACAGCGCGGTCAGACCGATCGCGCCGAAGAGTCCGGCCCAGTTGGTGATGTCGAAGCCGACGAGCAGCGCGACGATCATCAGGACCGTGGTCGCGCACAGCAGGCGCAGCATCTCGACGACGACCTTGGCCATCAGCACGGAGCCGCGGCCGATGGGCAGGGACCGGAAGCGGTCCATGATGCCCTTCTGGAAGTCCTCGTTGAAGCCCGTGCCGACGCCCTGCGCGATGTTCATCGACATCATGGCGACCATGCCGGGGATCACGTACTGGACGTAGGCGTCCTGGCCGCCGCCCATCGCGGAGCCGATGGAGCCGCCGAAGACGTACACGAACAGCAGGGTGAAGACGACCGGCATCAGGATGGCGTCGAACATCGACTCCGGGTCCTGCTTGATCCACAGCAGATTGCGGCGGATCAGCGCGCCGGTGTGGCGCAGATGGCCGCGCAGGCCGATCTTGGGGTCGGCGTCGACCGTGATGGTCGGCGCCGTGGGGTTCAGGGTGGCGGTACTCATACGGCGACCTCCGCGAGTTCGGGCCGGGCGTCCTGCGGGGCGGAGGCCTTCTGGCCGGTGATGGAGAGGAACACCTCGTCCAGGCTGGGCAGTTCGGTGGCGATCGAGCCGATGGTGATGCCGCGCGCGGTGACCGCGCCGACGACGGCCGTCAGCTGCTCGTCGCTGAGGATCGGGACCAGGACGGTGCCGGACTCGGCGTCCACGGTCGTGGTCGCGATACCGGTGATGCCCAGGTCGTCCAGGGCGTTCGCCAGCGGGCGCAGCTCCAGCGGGTCCGCCGGGCGGATGCGCAGGGTGCGGCCGCCGACCTTCGCCTTCAGCTGCTCGATGCCGCCCTCGGCGATGACCTTGCCGCGGTCGATGACGGTCAGCTCGGAGGCCAGCTGCTCGGCCTCCTCCATGTACTGGGTGGTCAGCAGGACGGTGACGCCCTCGCGGACCATGCTCTTGACCTCGTCCCACACCTCGTTACGCGTACGGGGGTCGAGGCCGGTCGTCGGCTCGTCCAGGTACAGGACGTGCGGGCGGCCGATCATCGACGCCGCGAGGTCGAGGCGGCGGCGCATACCGCCGGAGTAGGTCTTCGCGGGGCGGGTGGCGGCGTCGGTCAGGGAGAAGCGCTCCAGCAGGCTGTCGGCCCGGGCCCGCGACTCCTTCTTGGACAGGTCGAGCAGGCGCCCGATCATGTACAGGTTCTCGCGGCCGGAGAGCTTCTCGTCGACCGAGGCGTACTGGCCGGTGAGGCCGATCACACGGCGCAGCTGCCGGGGCTGGCGCACCGCGTCGTACCCGGCGACCACGGCCGTCCCGGAGTCCGGGGTGATGAGGGTGGACAGGCAGCGTACGAGGGTGGTCTTGCCGGCGCCGTTCGGCCCGAGGACACCCATCACGGTGCCCTCGTGCACATCCAGGTCCACGCCGTCCAGGGCCTTGGTCTCGCCGTAGTGCTTGACCAGTCCCCGTACGGACACGGCCACCGGGCGGGCCTGGAGGCCGCCTTCTGGGGTCTTGTCGTTTCGCGTCATGCCCTCAAGGTGTCACCCCCCACCGACAATCCACCGACATCCCACCGACAGCCACCGATATGTCGCCGACACTTCGCGAACCAACGCCGTGGCCTGCGCCCCGGCCTGCGGCCGGGCCATCGATACCCACCCGCAGCCACCCGTGCGGATCCGTTGTCGGGTGCCGGTTTTCTCGTGGGGGTACTCGCCGTCGGCGGCTGCGGGTGGTCACCCGGAGGAGTTGCTGCCCAGTCACAGGAAGCCGCCGACGGCGGGAACCCCCACAAAAAACCCGCAGCCGGCAACGGACTCGCACGGGTGGCTGCGGGTGGGTACCGACCGGTGCGCAGGCCGAAGGCCGCGCCGAACGCCCGCGCGGCAAGCGTCCCCGCGCCGAACACCCGCCACAAAAACGGCCGCGACCCGCCGACGGGGGAAGATCGGCGGGCCGCGTTGGTGCCGCTATGGCTCAAAGGGGCGGGGTCAGTGGACGGAGTGCTCCTCCTGAGGGAACGTTCCGCCGACGACATCCTCCGCAAACGCCTTCGCCGCGTCCGACATCACGGAGCGCAGATTGGCGTACGTCTTCACGAACCGCGGCATCTTGCCCCCGGTGAGCCCGAGCGCGTCCGTCCAGACCAGAACCTGCGCGTCCGTCTCCGGCCCGGCGCCGATGCCGACCGTGGGAATGTGCAGGATGCGCGTGACCTCGGCCGCCAGCTCCGCCGGGACGAGTTCGAGGACGACCGCGAACGCGCCCGCGTCCTGCACCGCCTTCGCGTCCCGCAGTAGCTGCTGCGCCGCCTCCTCGCCGCGGCCCTGCACGCGGTACCCCTGCGTGTTGACCGACTGCGGGGTGAGTCCGATGTGCGCCATGACCGGGATCCCGGCCTCGGTGAGGAGCTTGATCTGGGCGTGCGAGCGCTCGCCGCCCTCCAGCTTGACGGCCCCGACCCCGGCCTCCTTCACCAGCCGCATCGCCGACCGCAGCGCCTGCGTCGGGCTCTCCTGGTAGGAGCCGAACGGCAGGTCGCCCACGATCATCGCGCGCGACGTGCCGCGTACGACGGCCGCCGAGAGCATGATCATCTGGTCCAGGGTCACCGGGACCGTGGTGTCGTAGCCGAGGTGACAGTTGCCCGCCGAGTCGCCGACCAGCATCACCGGGATGCCCGACTCGTCGAAGACCGAGGCCGTCATCGCGTCGTACGCGGTCAGCATCGGCCACTTCTCGCCGCGCTCCTTGGCGAGCGAGATGTCGCGCACCGTGATGCGCCGGCTGCTGGTGCCTCCGTACAGCGCCTTGGGGTTGCTGCTGTCGGAGGACTGCTTCTGGGCAGCCTGGAGTGGCGTGTGTTGCGTCATCGCAACCGCTCCTTCAATTCCGTCGTCTCGAGGCGCCCTGACGGCGTCCCCGGATCACCTCCATGGTGGCACCCGGTGCCGCTCCGGCGCCAGAGGCCGCAAGTCCCCTCCTCCGCGTAAAGCCCGGGTAAGGGATTCGCCCGGATGTTCTCAATACTTTCAATACGAGACGGTCCCGTATCGAAATGAGTCTAGGGTCGTACACATGACCACTCCTGCCGCTCCCGCGGCTCCCCGGATACCGGAGGCCGTGCATCGCCGTCGCTGGGCGATCCTCGGCGTGCTCATGCTGAGCCTGCTGATCGTCGTCCTCGACAACTCCATCCTGAACGTCGCGATCAAGACGATCTCGACCCCCGCGCCCACCGGCCTCGGCGCCACGCAGAGCGAGCTCGAGTGGGCGATCAACGCGTACACCCTCGTCTTCGCGGGGCTGCTGTTCACCGCCGGACTCCTCGGCGACCGCCTCGGCCGCAAGAAGGTCCTCATCGGCGGACTCGTGGTGTTCGGCATCGGCTCCGCGCTCGCCGCCGAGTCCGGCACACCGGCCCAGCTCATCGCGTTCCGCGCGGCGATGGGCCTCGGCGCCGCCTTCGTGATGCCGGCCACGCTCGCCGTGCTGATGAACGTCTTCGAGCGCGAGGAGCAGCCGAAGGCCATCGGCATCTGGGCCGGCGGCGTCGGCCTCGCCATCGCCATCGGGCCGATCACCGGCGGACTGCTGCTCGACCACTTCTGGTGGGGCTCGGTCTTCCTGGTGAACGTGCCGATCGTGATCCTCGCCGTGATCCTGATGATCGCGCTCGTGCCCGACTCCAAGGACCCCAAGCCGGGCCGGATCGACCTGGTCGGCGTCGTGCTGTCCATCGTCGGCCTGGTGCTGCTGGTCTACGGGATCATCAAGGGCGGCGACGAGGGCGACTTCACCGGCCCCAAGGTCATCGCCACGATCGTCGCGGGCCTCGTCGTCCTCGCCGCGTTCGTCCTCTACGAGAAGCGCAGTGACCACCCGTCGATCGACATCGACTACTTCAAGAACAAGGTCTTCTCGGCCGCCATCGCCGCGATCGCGCTGGTCTTCTTCGCGCTGATGGGCGTCACGTTCTTCTCGGTCTTCTACACGCAGAGCGTGCGCGGGTACTCGCCGCTGCAGACCGGCGCCCTGATGCTGCCGCTCGCCGTGGCCCAGCTGATCTTCGCGCCGCGGGCCCGGCTCGTCGTCGACAGGATCGGGGTGAAGGCCACCACCACGGGCGGCCTCGTGCTGCTCGGCGGAATGCTCGCGGCGTTCACGATCCTCGACGCCGACACCCCGATCTGGCTCCTGGAAGTCATCTTCTTCCTCATGGGCACCGGCATGGCGCACGTGATGACGCCGACCAGCGTCGTCATCATGCAGGCGCTGCCGCGCGAGAAGGCGGGCTCCGCGTCCGCGCTGAGCAACACCTTCCGGCAGGTCGGCGGCGCGCTCGGCATCGCGGTCCTCGGCTCCGTGCTCTCGACCACGTACCGCAACGGCATAGAGGACAAGCTGGGGCTGCTCCCGGCCGGGGTGCGCGACACCGCGGGCGCCTCCATCGAGGCCACCCTCGGCGTCGCCGAGAAGATCGGGCCGCGCGCGCAGAGCCTGGTCGGCGCGGCCAACGACTCGTTCCTGCACGCCATGCACGTCACCGCCCTCTGGGGCGCGGCCATCGCGCTGCTGAGCGCCGTGGTCACCGTCATCTTCCTGCCCGGCCGGACGCCCGCCGCGCCCACCGCCCGCAGCGACGAGCAGGAGAAGGTCGGCACGGGCGGCTGAGACAATCGCTCGGAGCGGGACGGACGATGCGCGAGGTGGAAGCCGTGGGAAGCATGGAGGGCGTCGATACGGGGCGGGGCGCGGGACGGGCGGGCCGGCGACCGCTGCCCGCCTCCCGGGTCCCGGACACCGCGGCGCCCGCCCGCGGCCGCCCGCGCAGCGAGGCCGTCGAACTGGCCATCGTCGAGGGCGTCGTCCGCCTCCTGGAGGAGGGCGTGCCGCTCGCCGAGCTCTCCATCGAGCGCATCGCCCGCACCGCCGGTGTCGGCAAGGCCACCATCTACCGGCGCTGGTCCGGCAAGGAGGAACTCTTCGTCGACGTGGTCGCCTCCATCGAGGAGCCCGACCCCGAGCTGCCCGGCACCTCGCTCCGCGACGACCTGATCCGGCTCCTGGAGCACATGCGCCGGCGCGGCCTCAACCTGCGCACCTCGGCCCTGCTGCACAACGTCATCGCGCAGATGAAAACCCTGCCGAAGCTCTGGGACGCGTACCACTCGGTCGTTGTGGAACCCCGGCGCAACCTCCTGTACGACGTGCTGCGGCGCGGCGTCGCCCACGGTGAACTCCCCGCCGGGATCGACATCGAGCTGTCCGGCGACCTGTTCACCGGGCCGATGCTGCTGCGCACCATGATGCGGTCCGACGCGCCGCTGGCCGACGACCTCTCCGAACGCATCGTCGATACCGTGCTCGCGGGACTGAAGGCGGAGAACTGAGCGCGTGCGGCGCGTGGTTCGAACGGAGCCGGTGAATGTGCGGGTTTCGTCACAGAGAACGTCACAAACCTCCACGAGTGGAACTTCGCGCGCCGCCTTGCTCGTCCTCGTGGCAGTACGGACGTCACCGAACCACCCCCTGGAGGGTGTGACGGGACGGAAAGCCGCCGCGCATCGCCTAGGGTCGGACGGGCGAGAACGGCGGGCACGGCAGGCAGTGAGGGCGACGAAGGCATGGCGCAGGCGTACGACGGCGGAGACGCCGAGGGTTCGGGGCGACAGGGGCCGGGTGCCCGGCTGCGGCGCTTCGGTGAGCGGCTGCGCCGCGACCGCGGCTACTGGCGGCGCGGCATCGTGCTGGCTGTCCTCGCGGTGCTGGTCGCCCTGGTCATGCTCTTCCACGCGCAGATCCCCAACACCATCGGCAACCTCGGCTCGCTGACCGAGACCTTCCTGCCGTGGCTGGGCCTGTTCGTCCCGGTGCTGCTGGTCCTCGCCCTCGTACGGAAGTCGGCGACCGCGGTGATCGCGGTGCTGGTCCCGATGATCGTGTGGTTCAGCGTCTTCGGCGGGCTGCTCACCGACAAGCAGAAGAGCGGCGGCGACCTCACGGTCGCCACGCACAACGTGAACGCGGACAACCCCGACCCGACCGGCACGGCCAAGGACGTCGCCGCTTCGGGCGCCGAGGTCCTCGCGCTGGAGGAGCTGGCGAGCGACGACGTGGCGACGTACGAGAAGGCGCTCGCGTCGACGTACCCGTACCACGCGGTCGAGGGCACCGTCGGGCTGTGGAGCAAGTACCCGCTCTCCGCCACCTCGCCGGTCGACATCAAGCTGGGCTGGACGCGCGCGCTGCGCACCACGGTCGCGACGCCCGAGGGCAAGGTCGCCGTGTACGTCGCCCACATGCCGTCGGTCCGGGTCAAGCTCGACTCCGGGTTCACCGCCAGCGAGCGCGACAAGAGCGCCGACGCCCTCGGCGAGGCCATCGCCCACGAGCCGCTCGGCAAGGTCATCCTGCTCGGCGACCTCAACGGCACGATGAACGACCGCGCCCTGAGCCCCGTCACCGCCCAGATGCGCTCCACGCAGGGCGCAGCGGGCAGCGGCTTCGGGTTCAGCTGGCCCGCCGCGTTCCCGATGGCGCGGATCGACCAGATCATGGTCAAGGGCGTCGAGCCGGTGTCGTCGTGGACCCTGCCGCAGACGGGCAGCGATCACCTTCCGATCGCCGCGCGCGTGCAGATGTGACGTAGGTCGCGCCCCCGTCCGTCTCCCCGCACCGTCGCGTACACACGGCTTTAACCTGCCGGAATACTGGATGCGCCAGGCTTTGTTCCGCGAGTAAACTTATGAGTCGCTCTCCTTGGGCTCACCGCGCTCACACCGCCACTCCGCTCACTCCAGCACTCCGGGAAGATCTTCATGCCCCTCGCCCTGCTCGCGCTCGCCGTGGGCGCCTTCGGCATCGGCACGACCGAGTTCGTGATGATGGGCCTGCTGCCCAACGTCGCCGACGACCTGCACCTCTCCATCCCCACCGCCGGACACCTCGTCTCCGCGTACGCGCTCGGCGTCGTCATCGGCGCCCCGCTGCTCGCCGCGGTCACCGCGCGGATGCCGCGCCGCCGGGTCCTGATCGGCCTGATGGTGCTGTTCGTCGCGGGCAACGCCGTGTCGGCCGCCGCCCCCGACTACCACTGGCTGATGGCCGCCCGCTTCGTCAGCGGCCTGCCGCACGGTGCGTTCTTCGGCGTCGGCGCGGTCGTCGCCACCTCGCTGGTGGCTCCCGAACGCAAGGCCCGCTCGGTCTCCCTGATGTTCCTCGGCCTGACCGTCGCCAACGTCATCGGCGTGCCCGTCGCCACCGCCATGGGGCAGCAGCTCGGCTGGCGCGCCACGTTCCTCGCGGTCAGCGCGATCGGCCTGGCCGCCATCGCGACGCTGGCCGCGCTCGTCCCCGCCGACCACGGGCACGGCGCGAGCGCCGGCATCCGCGGCGAACTGCGGGCCCTGAAGTCGCTGCCGGTCTGGCTGGCACTCGGCACCACGGTCGCCGGATTCGGCGCGCTCTTCGCCGCGTACAGCTACATCACGCCGATGCTCACCGACGCCGCCGGCTTCGCGGACTCCAGCGTGACGCTGCTCCTCGCCCTGTTCGGCGTCGGCGCCACCATCGGCAACCTGCTCGGCGGCCGCCTCGCGGACCACTCGCTGCGCGCCACGCTCTTCGGCGGGCTCACCTCCCTCGGCGTGGTCCTCGCGTTCTTCCCGCTCCTGATGCGCACCGAGTGGAGCGCCCCGCTGGGCGTGCTGCTCCTCGGCCTGACGGCGTTCGTGACCGGCTCCCCGCTCCAGCTGATGGTCATGGAGAAGGCCGCGTCGGCGCCCTCCCTGGCCTCCTCGGCCAACCAGGGCGCCTTCAACCTGGCCAACGCGGGCGGCGCCTGGATCGGCGGCCTGGCCCTGGCCGCGGGCTTCGGCGTGACCTCCCCGGCGCTCGCGGGCGCGGCCCTCGCCGTCCTCGGCCTCGCCGTGGCCGGGATCGCCTTCGCGGTCGACCGGCGCCGGGAGCCCGCCCACGTGGCCGGACGCCTGGTGGCGGGCAGTGCCGCCCCGGCGGCCGAGGCGGAGTCCGTACGCGGTTGACGCGGACCCCGCCCCGGCCGCGCGCGGGTCAGCTCCGGTAGCCCAGGACCGTCATCATCCCGGCCTCCGAGTGGTAGACGTTGTGGCAGTGCAGCATCCACAACCCCGGGTTGTCGGCGTCGAGGTCCACCGTCAGCGTCCCGTTCGGCAGCACGATCGCGGTGTCCTTGCGCGGGCCGCCCGCCACGTTCGCCAGGGAGAACGTGTGGCCGTGCAGATGGATCGGGTGCCACATCGAGGTGGAGTTGGCGAAGACCAGGCGGACCCTTTCGCCCGCGCGCACCGGGTGCCGCTGGTCCGCCGCGTACGGCTTCTTGTCGAACGCCCAGTCGTACGCGGCCATCCCGCCCGTCAACTGGAACCTCAGCGTGCGGTCCGGCTCGCGCCCGGACAGCGCCACGTCGTCCGCCGCCCTCAGCTTGTCGGCCGTGAGCAGGCGTCCCTCCAGCTCCTTCGGGCGGACGGACGCGGCGGGTGCCGCGCCGCCGCCCGTGCGCAGCACCGCGAGCGCCGTGGCCTTCTTGCCCTCCGCGAGCGCCGTCAGCGGGAAGACGCCGTCGCCCGCCGTGACCAGCACGTCGTAGCGCTCGCCCATGCCGAGCAGCAGCGCGTCCGTCGTCGCGTGCCGGACCGGGTAGCCGTCCGTGTGCGTGACCGTCATCTCGTGGCCGCCGAGCGCGACCCGGAAGGCCGTGTCGCCGCCCGCGTTGACGAACCGGATCCTGATGCGGTCGCCGGGACGGGCCCGGAAGGACGAAGGAGCCTTCGCCGTACGGCCGTTGACGAGGTAGTACGGGTAGGCCACGTCGCCCGCGTCACCGCCGAGCAGCTCGCTGGTCGCGCCCATCATCATCCGGGACGGGCTTGAGGGGCCGGGGGAGGCGGCCGACCCGGACGTCATCGACATGCCGCTCATCCCCGGCATGTCGTGCCCGGAGTGGCCGCCCGGGCTCATGCCCTTGCGCAGCTCCTCCAGGACGGCGTCCGGCGTCGAGCCGTCCACGCCGTCGACCCAGTCGTCGAGGACGACCACCCACTCCTTGTCGTACGAGAGCGGCTCCTCGGGGTCGTCGACGATCAGCGGCGCGTACAGGCCGCGGTCCTGCTGGGTGCCCGAGTGCGGGTGGAACCAGTACGTGCCCGGGTGCGACACCTTGAAGCGGTACGTGAACGCGGCGTCCGGCGCGACCGGTCGCTGGGTGACGCCGGGGACGCCGTCCATGTCGTTGCGCAGGGCCAGGCCGTGCCAGTGCAGGGACGTGGGCTGCGGGAGATGGTTGGCGAGGGTGAGGGCGAGGGTGTCGCCCGCGGTCACCCGCACCTCCTTGCCGGGCAGTTCACCCCCGTACGACCACGACCTGACGGTCCGGCCGCCCAGGTCGAGCCGGGTCGCGGCGGCCGTGAGCGAGACCTCGCGGACCTGGCCGCCGGAGCCGCGCCGCCGCTCGGCCGCGGCGACCTCGGGGCCGGCCGGGTCGACGTAGCCCTCGGGCGGGGCGCCGTGGTTGCCGTGCCCGGAGTCCTGGCCGGATCCGGAGCAGCCGGCCAGAACTCCCGTACCGGCCACGGCGATCGACGCGCCGAGGAGAGTACGGCGGGTGACCCGGGAGGGCTGGGGGGATCGCGGAATGTTGCGCATGACTGAGTCGCACCTCGATGTCGGTGTCGTGCTGCGTGCTGTGCCGGACGCGTCCGCTGCCACGGGCCCACCGCATCCGGGCAGGCCGAGGCAGCGCGTGCGCGGACCTATATGCGCAGCACCGAAAGGAGCGACAACGTCGTACGGGGCGGGGGAGGATGCGGGCGGTGCGCGTGGCTCAGACCGCGCAGGGCCGACCCGAGCGCCACCATGGCGGCGGGCAGGAGCGGCGCCGCCGCGAGCAACAGCAGCAGCGTGAACGAACCGAGCACCGCGAGACACACGCCGAGGGGGTCCATCCCGCCGTCGCCCGGCACCCCGTGCCCGCCCGCGGTGACCGGGGCGGCGTGCACGGCAGCAGGGGCCGCCGTGCTGTGCGCCGGCACCGACCCGTGCTCCATCGCGTGCCCCGTCGGATGCCCCAGCGTGTGCATCCCGACGATTCCGAACAGCAGGGCCACGAACAGCAGCAGCCGGCCGCCGGGGCGGACACCCGGGCGGCCACGCGGCGACGGGCTCGGCTGCGGCGGCACAGCCCGCACCTTACCCCCACCCGGTATAGGGCCAGAGTCGGGCCCTACGGCCGTACCCGCCCCACGCTCTCCCGCACCACGATGTGCGTCCCCAGCAGATGGCGCTGCTGGCTGGTGCGGCCCGCGCCGTCGAGGGCGAGGCGGACCGCCGTGCGGCCCAGCTCCTCACCGGGGATGTGCACCGTGGTCAGGGCCGGAGTGATGTCGGCGGCGACCGGGTCGTCGTTGTAGCCGACCACCGAGATGTCCTCCGGCACCCGCAGCCCGTACTCCGCGAGCGCCCGGATCGCGGCGGCGGCCACCCGGTCGTCCCCGGCGAAGACCGCCGTGAAGTCCGGCTTGCCGTCGCACTTCCTGAGCAGGTCGCGGATCGCCTCGTCGCCGTGGAACCGGCCGAAGCCGACGCCGTGCAGCAGCGCCTCCGAGCGCGGCACGCCGTGGTCCTCCAGAGCCCGCAGATAACCGCGGACCCGGTCCTCACCGGTGGTGTTGCCCGGCTGGTAGCCGATCAGCGCGATCCTGCGGTGCCCCGCGCCGAGGAGGTGGCTGGTGATGGCGTGCGCGCCCGCCTCGTTGTCGTACTCGACGACCAGCGCGGGCACGTCGGGCGCGGGCGCCGGACGGCCGCACAGCACCAGACGCGAACCGGCGGCGGCCAGCGACTGCGCGTACCGGGCCATCCGCTCCCGGTACTCGTCGTCCTCCACGACCCCGCCGACCAGCACCACCGCCTCCGCCGCCTGCTCGCGCATCATCTGCACCAGGGCCAGCTCACGGGCCGGATCCGCGCCCGTGGACGCGACGAGGGTCAGCCGGTCGTGCCGGGCCGCCTCCATCTCCACGCCCTGCGCCACGGCCGCGTAGAACGAACTCACCACGTCCAGCATCAGCACCGCGATGGTCTTGCGGCCCGCGCCCGCGAGCGCGCGGGCGTGCGCGTTCGCCACGTAGTCCAGGTCCTTCGCCGCGCGCAGCACTTTCGCGCGGGAGGCGGCCGAGGTCGGGTAGGAGCCCGCGAGCACCCGCGACACCGTCGCCACCGAGACGCCCGCCCGTGCCGCCACGTCCCGGATGGTGACCTTCTCGCCCACTCGTCTGTCCCCTTCGGTTTCCGTGGTGCGGGGCGGGCCCGCCCCGCACCATCATCGCGCGCGGTCCGGATCAGTGGGCCGCCGCGTACTCCTCGCCGAACTCCTCGATGACCTTCTTTCCGCCCTGCGCCTGCCACTTGGCGTAGACGGCGTCCCAGTCGGAGAGCTTCTTGCGGCCGCTGACGATCGCGGTGACCCCGTCGTCGAAGAGCTGCTGGAGCGCGGTGCCCTGCTTGTTGTACGTGTCCGACTGGAGGCCGTAGCGGATGTTCGGCTGCATCAGCGGGACGACCTTCCGCTGCCAGGCGTGCAGCCGCTTCACGACGTCCGGGGAGCCCGGCGCGTACAGGACCTGCGGGGCGTCGCTGAGGTACATGAACGGCACGTTGGTCTTCGACTCGACCAGGCCCAGCTCGGTGGCGATCGGGTTGTTGTCCTTGTCCCTCTTGAAGTGCGTGCCCTCCAGACCGAAGTGGGTCAGCTCGTACTCCTCGGTGCCGAACGGCGCGGCCAGGTAGTCGAGGACGCGCAGGATCAGCTCGACGCGGTCCTTGGACGCCTTCTTGATGACGGTCGTGCCGAACAGGCCCTGGGACTGCTGGTAGCGGGTGGTCGCGCCGTCGGCCGTGTACGGCACGAACGCGTCCAGGTCGAAGGCGCCCTTGATGCCCTGGGCGGCGCCCGGGTAGGCGAGGAAGCCGTCGGTCATGGAGAGCACCGAGCCGTTCCAGAACTGCGTCTTCAGGTCGACCTGCGAGACCGAGGTGGCCTCCGGGTAGTACGAGCCCTGCGCGCGCAGCTTCGTCAGGTACTCAAGGGTGGTCCGGAACTCCTCGGAGGCGCCCCAGTGCACCACCTCGCCGCCCTGGATCCCGAACTCGTTGGGCGTGCCGTACCAGTTGGCGTGCGTCTTGTAGCCGAAGTACGAGGTCGCCGACCCGCCGAGCGCCCACTTCTTGCCGCTGGTGGCCTCCTTGGCCATCGCCGCGAAGTCGTCGGAGGTCATGCCCGGCCTGTAGCCGGCCTTCGTCAGCGCCCCGCGGTTGAAGTACAGGGTGTCCTGCGGCTTGGGGCGCTCGACCGGGACGCCGTAGATGCGGCCCGACACCCGGCCCATGCCCTCCCACGCGTAGGTGGGGATGCCCGCGAGGTTCGGGTACTTCGCGATCGCGTCGCCCGACAGGTACTCGGTGAGGTCGGCGCAGCGGGTCTTCATGAACTGGGCCTGGCGGGGCAGGACGTAGCCGCCGCCGAGGTTGATGACGTCGGGGATGTCGTCCCCGGCGAACACGGTCGCCATCTTGGAGCGGTAGTCGGCGTCGGCGACCACGACGAACTCGATCTCGACGCCCAGCGCCTCGTTGACCGCCGCCCAGTACTTGTTGCTCGCCGCGGGCTTGGGCGGGGTCCCGTACGTGATGGTCATGACTCTGATCTTCTGCTTGCCGGTGCCCGGCTTCTCCGCGATCGCCTTCACCAGGTCCGACGGATAGCGGGTGTAGCCGGCCTGCACACCCTCGGCGGTCGCGGCGAGATCGGGCGTCGCGCCCTTCGCCGGGGTGTACGTGGGCCAGGCCGCCGCCTTCTTGCCCGCGTTGGAGACGTCGCCGCCGCCCGCGCTCTCGGTGGAGCAGGCGGTGAGGACGGCGGGGGCGGCCAGCGCGGCGCCGCCGACGGCGATGGAGCGCAGCAGGGTGCGGCGCGACAGGTTCGCGGACATGGTGAAGAACCCTTCTGGTCAGGGGAGTTCGGGGGAGTGGGGGGCTCAGCTCTTGATGGCGCCGGTGAGCACGCCCTTGGTGAAGTACTTCTGGAGGAAGGGGTAGACGATCAGGATCGGCACGGTGGCGATCACGAGGACGGCCATCTGGGTCGTCTGCGGAGCCGAGACCATGCCCGCCTCGCTCAGGCCCGTGTCGGCGATCTGCGCGCCCCCGATCACGTACATGCGCAGCACCTGCGACAGCGGCCAGTGGTCGGACTCCAGGTAGATGGAGGCGTTGAACCACGAGTTCCAGTAGCTAACCGCGTAGAAGAGCCCGACCACCGCGAGCGCGGCCTTCGACAGCGGCAGCGCGATCCGCCAGAACGTGGCCCAGTCGCCGGCCCCGTCGAGCCGGGCCGCCTCGTACAGCTCCTCGGGGATGCCCTGGAAGAAGCCGCGCAGGACGATCAGGTTGAAGACGTTGATGAGGACGGGCGCGACCACCGCCGCGTACATGTTCTCCAGCCCGAGCCCCTTGACCAGCAGGAACGCCGGGATCATGCCGGGCGGGAAGAGGAACGTGAACAGGACGAGCAGCAGCACCGGCTTGCCGCCGAAGACGCCGGGGCGGCTGAGCGCGTAGGCCAGGAACGCGGTGCACGCCAGCGACAGGAACGTGCCGACGACGGTGATGCCGACGCTCACGCCCAGCGCGTGCGTCACGATGCCGCCGGAGAGGATGTTCCGGTACGCGCGCAGGCTCGGGTCGGTGGGCCAGAGCACCCAGCCGCCGTTGGCCACGACCTCCTCGTTCGAGGCGAGCGACGTCGAGACGATCACCAGGAACGGTACGAGGACGAGCGCGAGCAGGGCGAGCACCGCGATCCCCTTGGCGGCCCTGGTGACGGGCTTCGGCTTCTCCATCCACGCCGGACGGACCGCTGTACTCACTTGTAGACCCCCTGCTCGCCGAGCTTGTGCGCGATCCGGTTGGCGACGAAGACGAGGAGGGCGCCGACCAGGCCCTTGAAGAGGCCGGCCGCGGCGGCGTAGCCGGTGTCGCCGCCGACGATGCCCTGCCAGTAGACGAAGGTGTCGAGGACCTCGCCGGCCTCCGGGCCCACCGACTGCCGTTGCAGCAGCATCTGTTCGAAGCCGACGGAGAGGATGTCGCCCAGCCGCATGATGAGGAGCAGGACGACGATGGGCCGGATCGACGGCAGCGTGACGTGCCAGAAGCGGCGCCAGGGCCCGGCCCCGTCGATGGCGGCGGCCTCGTACTGCTGGTCGTCGACCTGCATCAGGGCGGCCAGGAAGATGATGGTGCCCCAGCCGGCGTCCTTCCAGATCACCTCGGCGACCACCAGCGGCCGGTAGGCGTCCGGGTTGCCGATGATGTCGACGGTGTGCAGGCCCGAATCGCTCAGGAAGCTGTTCAACAGGCCCGTGTCGGAGAGGACCTGCTGGAACAGGGCGATCACGATCACCCACGACAGGAAGTGCGGCAGATAGACGACGGACTGCACGAAGCGGCGCACGATGTCCGACGTCAGGCTGTGCAGCAGCAGCGCGATCGCCAGCGGCACCGGGAAGTAGAAGGCCAGTTGCAGCACGGCGATGAAGAGGGTGTTCCACGTCGCGTGCCAGAAGTCCGGGTCGGCGAACATCCGGCTGAAGTTGCCGACGCCGACCCAGGGGCTGCTCCACAGCCCGGCGAACGGGTCGTACTCCTTGAACGCCACGGCGTTGCCGACGAAGGCGCCGTAGTGGAAGACCAGGAAGTACACCAGGCCCGGGACCATGAGCAGCAGCAGCGTACGGCTGCTGCGAAACCGTTTCCATGCCGAATCGCGCTGCTGTATTTGGGTAGTTGACCCGCTTTGTGGCCCGTCCGGGAGGTCCACCACCCCGGTCTCGGGCCTTTCCTTCGCCACCGTGGGCACGGGAGCCCCTCCGTCGTTGGAACAAGGTGAGCGGGAATCTAAAACGGTTACATGGAGCGGTCAACCCCTCTGACCCCTTTGAATATTGGGTGGGTGAAGGACTGGCGCTCGGGCTTCTGAGGCGCTTTAGTAACCGGTTACATGCTGGGCGAGGATATGAGGTGGGACCGAGTGACGACGGCATACCGACCGACCGCGGCGCTGGCCATGGGTGCCGAGGTGGTGGAGCGGGTCTTCCCGCCGGGGCTGCGCGCGCGGCTCGGCCGGAGCGTGCGGCTCGCTCCGGTCCCGCTGACCGGACCGCTCGACGGCCCCGGTGCGGCCGAGGTGCTCGCCGGTACGGAGATCCTGGTCACCGGCTGGTCCTGCCCGCCGCTCACCCCTCAAGTCCTGGACCGGACGCCGAGGCTGAGGGCCGTCGTGCACGCGGCGGGCTCGGTGCGGCCGCTGGTCACGGACGCGGTGTGGGAGCGCGGCCTGCTGGTCTCGTCGGCGGCCGACGCCAACGCCGGGCCCGTCGTCGCCTTCACCCTCGCCGCGGTCGCCTTCGCGGCGAAGAACGCCCTGGCCACGGCGGCCCGCTATGCCGGAGCCTGGCCGCGCTTCCACGAGCGCAGCGGGGCCGACGGCTGCACGGTGGGCGTCATCGGGGCGTCCCGGATCGGGCGCCGGGTGATCGAGGCGCTGCGCGCCGACCCGGCCGGTTACCGGGTCCTGCTGTGCGACCCGTACGTCGACGAGGCCGGGGCCGCCCGGCTGGGCGCGGAGCTGACGGATCTCGCCGGGCTGTGCCGGCGCAGCGCCGTCGTCAGTGTGCACGCGCCGGAACTTCCCGAGACGCGCGGGCTGTTGAGCGCCGGGATGCTGCGGCTGATCCCCGACGGCGGCACGCTGATCAACACCGCGCGCGGCTCACTGGTCGACACGGGGGCGCTGGCCGCTGAGTGTGCGGGGGGCCGTCTGTCGGCCTTCCTCGACGTCACCGAGCCGGAACCGCTGCCGGCCGGGCATCCGCTGCTCGCCCTGCCGAACGTGCTGGTCACTCCGCACATCGCCGGGGCGCAGGGCACCGAGGTGGAGCGGCTCGGGCGGTTCGCCGTGGAGGAGGTGGAGCGCTTCGTCGCCGGGCGGGAGCTGGCGGGGCGGACGGTGCGGGGGGATTTGTTGCGGGTGGCTTGACGGCGGGGTGCTTCAGGTGCGGGCCGCTGTTCTTTGCGCAGTTCCCCGCGCCCCTGGGTTGTCGGTCGGGTGACGGCCGGTGGGGGCTGGTCGCGCAGTTCCCCGCGCCCCTTGGGGGGTTGGTTGGTCGGGTGCGGGCCGGTGGCCGCTTCTCGCGCAGTTCCCCGCGCCCCCTAAGGGGCGCGGGGAACTGCGCGATCAGCCCCCACCGGCCGTCAGGTGCTACACGACCCGGTGCATCAGTGGCGACGGAACGACGAGACATATCCCGGCGCCGGCGAACCGACCCCGGTGACGTCGTCGTAGCCGCGAACGGCCTTCAGCGAGGCGTCCTTGCCCAGGCTGCGCACCGAGGTGAGCAGCCCGTCGGCGGCGTCGTAGCCGTTGGCGAAGTCCACGCGGGCCACCGCGAGGTCCTTGCCGGTCGGCTTGTCCGTCACATCGTGGTAGATCTTCGAACCGTAGTGGTCGTAGATCGCCGGGTTGGCGAAGCCGATGGCCCGCCCGCCCCGCGTCTGCTGCGCCAGCGCCTGCACACCCGCGATCACCGGAGCCGCCAGCGACGTACCGCCGATGCGGTACTCGTCGTAGCCGAGCGTCCCGTCGGGCAGCGTCTGCGTCTGGCCCACCAGGAAACCGGTGTTGGGGTCCGCGACGGCCGAGATGTCGGGGACGACGCGGTTGCTGCCGCCGTTGGCCGACGACAGCGACTTCGGCACGACACCCTTCTGGTAGAAGGGCTGCGCCACGGTCTTGCTGGTGCCGCCGCCCGCGCCGGAGGTGTAGGCGCCGGGGAAGCCGGTCCAGCTCTTGCCGTCGTCCGACAGGTTGGCCTTGAGCGTGCCCCAGCCGGTCTCGAACTGGTACTTGTCGCCCTTGCCGACCGCCAGCGAGGTACCGCCGACCGCGGTCACCCACGCCGAGTTGGCGGGGGTGTCGACCTGCTTCGTACCGGTGTTGGCGACCTCGTCGCCGTTGTCGCCGGAGGAGAAGTAGAAGCCGATGCCCTCGATCGCGCCGAGCTGGAACACCTGGTCGTAGGCGGTGGCCAGTTCGGGCGTCTGGTTGGCCTCGATGTCGCCCCACGAGTTGGAGACGATGTCGGCCAGGTGCTTGTCGACGACCTTCTGGAGCGAGTCGAGCAGGTCGTCGTCGTAGCAGGACGAGGCGCCCACGTACGTGATGTCGGCCTGCGGGGCGACGGCGTGCACGGCCTCGACGTCGAGGGTCTCCTCGCCGTACCAGCCGGAGGCGCCGCACTCCTCGGTCTTCGTGTAGTTCTTCGGCAGGACCTGCTTCAACTGGCCCTTGCCGTACGGCGCGTCACCGTTCTTGGCCGCGTACTTCTTGGCGTCCTTCTCGATGTACGGCGAGGCGTACGCGTCGGTGATCGCGACCCGTACCCCCTTGCCGGTGGCCTTGCCCGCGCCGTAGGCGGCCCGCAGCTGCTTGCCGGTGTAGCCCTTGACCGCGTACGGGACCTTCTGGCCGTAGGCCTTGGGCAGCGTCGAGGCGGTCTTGGAGCCGTAGTACGAGGAGAACGGCCCCGCGTTGCGGAACACCGCGTCCGGCGGCGGGAGTTCGTCCTTCTTGGTGGCCTTGTGCGGGGCGCTGTCCAGGCCCGTCACGGTGAGCACGGCGCCGTCCAGCGAGGCCGGCACGGAGGCGGTGCCGGAGGGGGCGCGGTAGGTGTGCTTGCCCTTGGCGTAGTTGTGCAGCTGGGTGCCGAAGGCGCGCTCGGTGGCGGCCACGTCACCCGAGACGGAGATGTAGTGCTGAGTGGTGCCGGTGACCGTCAGACCGGAGTCCTTCAGCCACTGCGTGACCTCGGAGATCTGCTCCTTGGTCGCGCCGAAGCGGGCCTGCGCCTGGGCGGCGGTCAGGTACTTGCCGTACGAGGCCGACGACGGGTCGGACACGGCCTTCGCGTACGCGGCGAGCCCCTTGGCGTCCCGGCCGGCCAGGTACACGCGGGCCGTGACCTTGTTGCCGTTGGCGGTGGCGCCCTGGTCCGCGGCGTTCGTGGCCCACGTCGGCTTGGTGCCGGTGAGGTGGTCGCGCGCCGTCGCGGCGTCGGCCGGGGTGGCGATCGCCAGAGCGCCGGCGACCAGTGGCAGTGTCGCTGCGACGGCGAGGCCGGTACGGCTGCGACGTATGCCGCTGTTGGATCTCATAGTGGAAACCCCCTGGGTGAGGTGCACGTGTAATGCACACGCAGAGGGGTCCCACTCTCGTCACGAACCGTTCACGCGGGGGGAATGGATAGATCAAGAAGCCGTCAAGTCGGATCAACTGAGGCCGACATGAACCGATTTGAGAAGCGGTGCAGCCGACTACGGACTACGGACTACGGACTACGGCTTGGCGCCCCGCTCCTTGAGCATCTGCGTCATCAGATCGATCTCGGACTGCTGGGCGGCCACCATCCCGCGCGCCAGCCGCCGTTCGGCCCCGACCTCGCACCGCTCGACGCAGCCCTCGGCCATGTGCACCCCGCCCCTGTGGTGGGCGATCATCAGCCGCAGATACATCACTTCGGCCGACTTGCCGTGTGCCTTGCGGAGTTGACCCAGCTGGGTGTCGGTCGCCATGCCCGGCATGAGCGCACCGTCCTCACCCGCCGGCATGTCACCCATGCCCATCCAGGTCATCGGCGGCTTCTCCGACACCTTCGGCAGCTCCCACAGATCGAGCCAGCCGAGCATCATGCCCCGCTGGTTGGCCTGCGTCTGCGCGATGTCGTAGGCGAGCCGGCGCACGTCCTCGTCGTCGGTCGCGTCACGCACGATGAACGACATCTCGACCGCCTGCTGATGGTGCACCGACATGTCGCGGGCGAACCCGGCATCCGCCGACTCGGCCGCGGGCACCACCAGATCCTTCGGCCCGCCGTCGCCGTCGGCCACCGCGTAGGTGACGGCGCCCGCCGTGACGGCCAGCGCCGCCACGGCCGACACCAGCCATCCGGTACGGCGCCTCACTGTCCGAGACCGCCGGTACAGGGCGCGCCCATCTCGGGCGTCTGCTTGCCCTGGACGAACGCGGCAAAGAACTTCGCGGCCGCCGGGTCGCTCGCCGACTTCACCGTGCGCTGGTGGCCCCAGGCGCTCAGCATGATCGGGTCCTTCTGGTCGGCGATCGGGCTCATCAGCGTGTACGGCGTCTGCTTGACCTTCGCGGCCAGCGCCTCGACGTCCTTCGCCGGTGCCTTGTCGTTGTACGTCACCCAGACGGCGCCGTGCTCCAGGGAGTGCACCGCGTGCTCGTTCGCGAGGGGCTTTTCGTATACGTCGCCGTTGCAGTTCATCCACACCTGGTTGTGGTCCCCGCCGACCGGCGGGTTCATCGGATAGGTGGGCTTGCCCCCGACGTGATTACGGGTGAGCTTGCCGCTCCAGGTGCCCACGCCGTCCTTGGCGTAGGTGAAGTGTCCCGCGGGCTTGGCGTCGGCGGACGTGTCCTTGTCGTCGCCACCCCGGGTCACCGCCCACGCACCTACTCCTATCAACGCGGCCACGACGACCGTGCTGACCGAGATCACGGCGATCCGGCCGCGCCGGGCGCGGGCGCGCTCGGCACGGCGCATCTCCTCTATGCGCTCCCTGCGGTCCGTGGCGGAGGGAGCGGAGGTGTTCTTGGCGGAACCCATGGCAAGTCCTTATGAGAAAAGGATGAGACGGGGCTGGCCCGCTGATCGTAGTGGGGATCGAGGTGCCGCGGGAGCACGCGGTACGGGCCCGCTGTCGAGCTCGGGGCGAACGGCAGGCACTATGGCCGAGGGGGGTCCAGGAGGCACTATGAGTGCGACACCGGCCGGTCAATGACGATCATGGTCGGCAACGCGCTCGAAACGGGCGTGTGGTGGGATGTGACCAGGCCCTTTTACGGTTTCTTTTCGAGGTCCCCCCGATGGCGCCCGCGGGCGTGGGAGCAGGCGGCCTGACCAGCAAGGATGGGTGGAAGCGGAAGATGGACAAGCAGCAGGAATTCGTGCTCCGTACGTTGGAGGAGCGCGACATCCGGTTCGTACGCCTGTGGTTCACGGACGTTCTCGGCTTCCTGAAGTCGGTGGCCGTGGCCCCGGCCGAGCTGGAGCAGGCCTTCGACGAGGGCATCGGCTTCGACGGCTCGGCGATCGAGGGCTTCGCGCGTGTCTACGAGTCCGACATGATCGCCAAGCCGGATCCGGGCACCTTCCAGGTCCTGCCGTGGCGCGCCGAGGCCCCCGGCACCGCCCGCATGTTCTGCGACATCCTGATGCCCGACGGCTCGCCGTCCTTCGCCGACCCGCGCTACGTCCTGAAGCGCGCCCTCGCCAAGACCTCCGACCTCGGCTTCACCTTCTACACCCACCCCGAGATCGAGTTCTTCCTCCTGAAGGACAAGCCGCTCGACGGCTCGCAGCCCACCCCGGCCGACAACTCGGGCTACTTCGACCACACCCCGCAGAACGTCGGCATGGACTTCCGCCGCCAGGCGATCACCATGCTCGAATCGATGGGCATCTCGGTCGAGTTCAGCCACCACGAGGGCGCCCCCGGCCAGCAGGAGATCGACCTCCGCTACGCCGACGCGCTCTCCACGGCGGACAACATCATGACGTTCCGCCTGGTCATGAAGCAGGTGGCGCTGGAGCAGGGGGTCAACGCGACCTTCATGCCGAAGCCGTTCTCGGAGTACCCGGGCTCGGGCATGCACACCCACCTCTCCCTCTTCGAGGGCGACCGCAACGCGTTCTACGAGTCCGGCGCCGAGTACCAGCTCTCCAAGGTCGGCCGCTCCTTCATCGCGGGCCTGCTGAAGCACGCGGCGGAGATCTCGGCCGTCACCAACCAGTGGGTCAACTCCTACAAGCGCATCTGGGGCGGCGGCGGCCGCACCGCGGGCGCCGGCGGCGAGGCCCCCTCGTACATCTGCTGGGGCCACAACAACCGCTCGGCCCTCATCCGGGTCCCGATGTACAAGCCCGGCAAGACCGGCTCGGCCCGCGTCGAGGTCCGCTCGATCGACTCCGGCGCCAACCCGTACCTCACCTACGCCGTCCTCCTGGCCGCGGGCCTCAAGGGCATCGAGGAGGGCTACGAACTCCCGCCGGGCGCCGACGACGACGTCTGGGCCCTCTCGGACGCCGAACGCCGAGCGATGGGCATCGAGCCCCTCCCGCAGAACCTCGGCGAGGCCATCGCCCTGATGGAACGCTCGGAACTGGTGGCGGAGACGCTGGGCGAGCACGTGTACGACTTCTTCCTGCGCAACAAGAAGCAGGAGTGGGAGGAGTACCGCTCGGAGGTCACGGCGTTCGAGCTGCGGAAGAACCTGCCGGTGCTGTAAGGGCAGGTCAGGGCAAGTACACAAGCTAAGTGGTGCGGCGGGGGCTACGGCCAAGTGGCGTCGCCCCCGCCGCGCTTTCATCTGCCCGGGCCGTCTACGGGCCGTGAGACAGCTAGACGATCGCCGCCTGAGACGGAAGTGGACGAGGTGGCGTGCAGCGTGTGTGAGGCGCTTGAACTATCCGGGGCGTGCGCATGTGGGATGTCGTCGACGCGAGCGGGAGCAGCCAGTTGTGTGGGACGGACGTAGGAGGTGTCTGCGATCGCTGCCGCAGATCAGTCTTCTTCGCTTCCCTTCTTGAACTCGTCGCTGGCACGGCGAATCACCGAGTTTTCGACAACTGCTCTACGTTGATTCTCTGGACTGATACCAATCTCTGCCATTAGCACTAGGCAGAGCAGGGCATAGGTAACCTCTAGCAACCAGAAAGCCTCAAGATTCTCTACTCCGTCTGAGGATCTCTCATTTGCGTGGGCCAGGTCATTCCTGGCTCTTTTGAGGCGCGTGGCCCAGCGATCTCGGTCGCCAAGGAGGGAATCCACGGCTGTCTCGTCGGGTATCGAGGCGAGTTCCGTCATCCGTTCGTTGTAGGTAGGATTGTTGTGCAGTCCATTTTTGACGAAGGAAATTATTTCCTCGCCCTCATCTGAAATGGACGCAAGGATCTTGCTTTTGAGTCTCTTGTATTCTGTCTTGGTGATGGGGGTGCTAGCCGACCGCAGAGACCTGTGGATGCTCTCTGCCGCTGAAGCGACTCCGAGAAGGCGGGTGCCGCCGTAGCCTCTTTCGATATATCTGAGCCCGAATAGGATGTTGCACCCCGTACGAGCCTTCCCCTTAGTGTGCAGCCACTTAGGGATCAGATTCTCGAAATCGATATCGCCCAAGGTGAAAAGCATATCGCGCTCCGTAGAGCGCTTCCGCCGGGATGCCGTTCGGTAGATCTGACGCCCGATCACCTCGACTTCTTTGGGCGTGCCTCGCGTTGACGTGTAGGTCAACCATCGACCGACAGCACCGCACGGTTCGTACGTACTCAGGGTCAAAAGATCCTGTAGGTCTTTCTCGGTCTCGTCAAAGTGCTTGCAGTGAACCGGGTGAGGCGGAGTCAGAGTAATGTCTGCTGCCTCCCGCGCGGAGAGAGATCCCTCATTCGACACGACGTCATCTTCGTAGCTGAAGTCACGCGATAGGTGGCGCAGCGAAATTTCCAGCTCGCCATGTCTTGCTGTCACGGGATCGACTGGCGCTATTTCAACCCGCCTGGCGCTTCGGGGATTACCCTCTCGCTTTTCCTTGGTTACTACAAAAGCGGACCTATTTGACCACTGGCGGAGTCGCTCGAATCCCAGTCGGAATTTCGTGAAGATCGGATCGTCGAGAGAGGTGAGATGTACCCCTCGCAAGACGCGAATAGCGTCCCAATTCTGCCCGGTTATTTCATCGTCTAGGAATCCAGGTCCCCAAGTTCCAGAATGGCTCACGTCAAGCAGGGTGAATTTTTCCGATCCCGAGATGCCGTGAATCAGTGTGATGCTACGGGGTTTAATGCTAACGCTGTACCCTCCTCCGTTCGGAAGAGGCTGGCGAACTCTGATGTCGAAGCCCCCGATGAGTTGCAGCGTGGCTTCGCCTTCTTCGGTGCATCGAAGAGTGCCAGGTATTTTCATCTCGGGATTATCGGACTCCCACCAGTGTCCTCGCCAAGTGCGCTCATTCATGAGCGCCAGCGTAGTGGCCTGTGCGCCGGACGGGCGGGCAATTAAAAGATCGCGCGCTAGTGAGCTTGCCACTTGCGCGCAAGGCGCACTTAGGCTGCACCCTGCGTGCATCGTGGTGGTTGCTACGGAGGGCCCCTTACCGCCCTTCCGAACCTCTGCCGGCTTGCGTTCTAGGTCCCTCGTACATGCTGTCTACAGCCTTGCGGGACCGGCCATCGCTGCTCGGCATCAGATGCGTATAGACCCGCAGCGTGAAGCCCGGATCCGTGTGCCCGAGGTATGTGCTTAGTGCTTTGATGTTCTCGCCCGCGTCCAAGAGCACAGACGCGTAGAAGTGCCTGAGGGCATGCATGCCGTGCTCGCGGGCGGCCTGGTGACGCTCCCCACGATCGGGCTCGGGGATGACTCCGATTGCCACGAGGGCGGGCTTCCAGAATCGGGTGTTGAAGTCCGTGCGTCGCACCGCGCTGTCGCCGTCGGGCCGTACGAACAGGAGCCTCTTCGTGACAGGGCGGCCGTCAGGACGCTGCCAGGGCAGCGTGACTTCAACAGGAGGGTGGGCGTCCATGTGCGCCTTGAGAGCGTGCGCTACGGAGTCAGCGAGCGGCACGTCTCGCTCCTTCTCGCGCTTAGGAGGAGCGAACACGAGCTTCCCTCCGGACACCTTCACCTGATAGGCGACGCGCAGCCAGCCAGTATCGAAGCCGATCTCATCGACAGGAAGCCCGAAGATCTCGCCCTGTCGTAGGCCGCACCCGGCGCCCAGGTCGACGGTGGCACGGTACTGAGCTGGGAGCGCGGCGCGCACACCGAATGTGCGCTCGGCACTCCACGGGACCACGCGGCGATTGCTCCGGCTCGGGGCACGGACGGTGCTGGACTTGCACGGGTTGCGATGCAGGTGGTCGTCCTCGACGGCTGCGCTGAAGACGCCTGAGACGCTCGCGAAGATGACGCGCCGGTAGCTGGACGCAGGGATCGCACGCTCCAACTCCGCAAGCCAGTCGCGGATGTGCTCCGGCTTGAAGGTGCCGAGTGGGCGAGACCCCAAGTAAGGGATGGCGTGGCGTCTGATCTGGACGCTGACGGGTTCCCTCGTGGTGGCGTCGGTTGTTTGTGTCTCGAGCCATTGCTCTGCGTACTGACGGAACGTGATTCTCCCGGCTTTGGGGTCGATGTACCTACCCCCGTCCATGTCGGCCTTGATCTTCGTGAGCCACTGTTCCGCCCTGCGCTTCTGTCCGTCGGGGAAGCTCTGGGACTTCTCGGCTCCGTCAGGGCCGACGTAGCGGGCGCGGTAGCGCAATCCGCTGCCGTGGCGGTCCGTTTTGGTGCGGGTGGTCTTGCCGTTGACGTCGGTCTCGGTCTTGAACCAGCGGTCCTGGATGTGGCCGGCCATGCGGTGGCTGAGCCTCCTCATTAAGCAGGGAGGGCCACGAGGTGGCCCTCCCCAGGGAGTTGCACGGAGATGGTGGAGTTCAAGCTGCGTCAGCGTCGGCGCGTTGGCGGTCAGCTACGAAGGCGAGGACGACAGCGGGGTCGTAGCGAAGGTGTTTGCCGATCCGGAAACCGGATGGGCCGGTGCGCTTCTTGCGCCACTGGTAGACGGTTTGGAGGGGGACGCCGAAGATTTCGGCGATGTCGTCGGGGGTGAGATATCTGTCGGGTAAGCCGCCGCAGAGGGCGGCACGCGAGTCGGGTTCAGCGGAACGGGGTCGGCTCATCGGGTCCTCGTTGACTCACATCGCTGTCGGCCTTGGACGCTCGTGCCTGTCCGAGGTTCGGATTTCTGCGTCACCGCGTCACGTGCGTCATGCGAGCTTCCGACCTGCGGTTATCGGTGACGGAGAGGAAGTGGGGTGCGTCACTGCCGCGTCACCTGTGTCACGGGGGCGACGGCGGCGTGACGCAGGTGACGCACGATGACGCAGACGATCGGGTTCTGCGTCACGCCTGTTCCGGCAGGTCAGGGGCCGGTTTCCGTCGTCTGTGACGCAGGTGACGCAGCGTTCCCCTACCTAGGAAAAGAGAGGGGGTGGTGTCTGTTGTTGTGCGCGGCTCAGGACGTGATGAAGGGGCCGCTGCGCGGCACGTCCTTGGGGCGGTGCTGCGCACCGAACAGCAAGAAGAGCACGCATCGCCTCACGGCCCCGGGTGCTCTTCTTGCTGTTGCGCGGTGACCTGGTTGCTCAGAACGCGGCTTCCTGCTGCGGGCCGGGTGCTAGCGCGGGCTCGGTGAGTTCGATGTAGCGGGCTTCGCGGGTGCGTCCCCAGTCGACGTTCAGGCCGCGGGCGGCGAGGGTGGGCTGGAGGCGCTTGAGCCGGTCGGAGAGGACCTTGCCGGTGGTCGGCCACCCCTTGGGCAGAGGACGGCAGTCCTCGCCGCTGTAGAGACGGGTCAGGAGGTGCAGCCACTCGGCGGACGTCATTCGTTGCTGCTCGCCGGGCTGCATGTCGGCCGCGTACTGCAGCACGGTCTGTGCGAGCAGGTCCCCTTCGATGACGTCGTCGTTGAGGTCGTCGAGTCCGGCCCGGTAGGCGGGCAGTGCCCCGAGACTCATGGCGATGTCGAGTTGCGCGCAGAGGTGGGCGAAGTCCGCCATGCGTAGATCGGTCGGTGTCTCGGCGGAGGCGGCTCGGACCTTGACGGTGAGGTCGAGCAGGGAGCCGAGCATGACGGGGAGGGCTTCCGCGTACTCCGCCCACAACTCCGCCTCCGTGCGCCGGACCTTCGGGCGTTCCAGGCGGAGCGGGAGGAGGCGTTCGGCGAGGTCGGGGCGGATGACGCCGACGTCGATGCCGGTGAGGAGTAGGGGGCGGCGGTAGCGGGCGCGGAAGACGTCTCCGTCGGTGAACAGGGCGCGCTTCACGGACTCGGCTCCGGTGACGATGCAGCACATGGCGTCGGACAGGTCCGGGGTCATGTGGGAGAGGTTGTCCAGCGCGGTGACCCACCCGGCCGCGACGGCGGCGATCAGGTTGTCCTCGTCCTTGGGGGCGCGGCGCAGGTCGCTGCTCATGCCTTCGATGATCCGGATGAGCATCCGGCCGGCGGTGGACTTCCCTGCTCCTTGGGGGCCGGTGAGGAAGGGGGCGGGAACGGGGACGGAGGGTTCGAGGCAGCCGATGAGCCAGGCCATGGCCAGGCACTCGGTCTCGGCGTTGACGAAGTTGCAGAGCCGGAACAGCAGGTCGATGCCCTTGCCGTCGGTGTCCTTGGCGGGCAGGGGGAGTTCCCCGGTGAGCTGGGTGCGCCGCCAGCACACCTCACTGGGGTCGGGGATGGCGATGTCCCAGCCGGTGGGGTGGATGCGGACGGACTGACCGTCGTTGCGGCCCAGGTCCAGCCAGGTGGCTCCGTCGAAGCCGGGGGCGACGCGGATGTGGATGGGCTGGACCTGTTCGGTGAGGGCGAGTGCTTCGATCAAGTCGAGTGCCTCCTTCATTGCGGTGCCGTTGAATACGCCGATGCCGTCCTTGAATAGGCCGACCATGAGTTCTTGGCGGTGGCTGCCGGTGGTGCCCTGGGAGCGGATCGGGCGGGCCACAGGGTGGCCTTTCTGCTGGGCGTAGACGGTGCCGTCGGCGGTGCGGAAGTAGCGGAAGCGCTCTTGCGCGTAGTCGGCGATGACCTTCCTGGCCGGGTTCTTCTCGTCGTCTTCCATGCTCAAAGTCCCAACCGGGTAAGGGCGTTGGACCACGCGTCCGAGCAGTGCCGGGCGCTCTCGCCCTTGGCCTGCGCCACAGTGAACAAGCGGGCGATGTGGTCCTCGGTGAGGCAGCCGCACCGGCCGTGGACGGAGAGCACCGCCAGGAACGTGGCGTACACGGCCGCGTGGATGCCGGTGGACGCCTCGTTGATGCGCTGCACGGCCATGGCGATGCCACGTTCCAGGAAGGCAGGCGAACGGTGCCTGCACGCGCCCGTAGCGCTTTGCACGTGCCCGGTGAAGGCGTGCGGCACCGGCTGGACAGGCGCGGGCTCCTTGACGGCCAGAGCACGCACCTCGAAGGGCAGGGCCGTGAGGGCGCCACAGCCGGGACCGCGCCAGCGGGCGTAGGCCATGGTCGACTTGATGTCGACGCCGTCGCGGACGCCGTTCGAAGACGGCATGGTGCCCTGGTAGATCCAGTGCTGTCCGCGCGTGGTGCGTACGGTCCGGGTGGCCGGCAGGGTGGCGCGGGCCCAGACGACGGCGTCGTCGTGATCGAGGTCGACCACGGTCAGACCCGCACCGCCCGGGTAGTAGGCGACGCCTGCCGCTTCCTGCCACACAGCAGCCCAGCACGGGGAGTTGAGGGTCCAAGGGTCGGTGGTGGCGGCGGCCCAGCCGTGGCAAGGCGCGAGGCAGGTGCAGGGGCCGTGGGTCTTCATGTGGGGGCGCCCACCGCACGAGGTATACAGGCAGGCGGGGCAGTTAGCGAAGGGCAGCTTGCCCTTGCGCAGCGGCAGGACGGGCAGGCCGTCGGCCGCGAGACGCAGAGCGGTACTGAGATGATCTCGCCGGATCAGGGCGGGGTGGGTCATGCTGGGGTTTCTCCTGCTCTCTTGGAGGGATGGGAGAACCCGGGGCGGGCGCGGCTTGTGGAAGAGACGGCGCCCGCCCCGGGCGCGTGCTACGCGATGTTGAGGGCGAGCTGCCCGACAGGCTCGCCGTCGGCGGCGACGCCGACGGCGAGCAGGGTGCGGTAGGCGAGTTCGGCCTGGTGGATGACGACGCCGTTGCCCAGGATCTTGAGCTGGTCGGAACGCGACAGAGCCAGCTCAGGGTCGGTGACCCAGCCGGGTTCGGCGCCCATCATCCATTCCACGAACGCCGGCGACAGGCGCCGGTTGCCCTTGGCGCCCGGCTCGGTCGGCTCGGGGGCCGGGCGGCCCAGGACGCGTTCCCAGCGCTCGATCGCGGGTCCGTAGTCGGTGCCGTTGGTGGCTACCCACCGGCCGTCCAGGCGCACGGCCTGGCCGGGCAGGTAGTAGTTCCCCGCGCTGTCGCGCTGGTTGGGCCCGCCGTGCGGCCCGTCCGACGCCTTGGGGGTGGGCAGCAGGTTCACCACCACCTCGTTCAGCGGCCGGGAGTTGGTGCCGATCAGGTTGGAGGCGCCGGACTTCCAGTCGCGGGCTGCGGGGGTGGGCAGCAGAGTGACGGCGGTGCGCAGGTTCATGCCACCCTGTCGCTTGGTCGAGAGGCCGGGGCCGCCGGTGCCGTCGGCGGCGGCCGGGGTGGGCAGCAGCCTCAAGCCTCGATCGGGGGCAGCAAGAAGACCACTTCGTCCTCCAGCGTGGGCCCGTGCCCGCCCGCCTTGCGCTTGTCCGGGTGCTGCGGGCCGCCGTTCCTGCCGAGTTGTGAGGTGGGGGTCTTCAGCAGCGGGATACGCGACGGCGAACCAGCGGTCGCGGCGGTGGCAGGCGCCGACTTCGGGATCTCCAGCGCGTAGGCACATCCATCGCGCGTCGTACCCGATCGCGGCCAGGTCGGCGGCGACGACGTCGAGTCCCCGGCTTCGCAGGGCGGCGACGTTCTCCAGGAAGACGAGTCGGGGTCGAAGTACGCGAATGGCGTGGGCGATGGTTTTCCAGAGTCCGGAGCGGTCACCGGCGATCCCTCCCCGAGGTCCGGCGTTGGAGATGTCCTGGCACGGGAAGCCGGCGGTCAGGCTCGCGGGGCGGGGCCGGGTGCTCAGGTTGTCCCAGTCGATGGCGGTGATGTCGCCGAGGTTGTGGGCGTGGGGCAGGCGGGCGGCCAGCAGCCGGGATGCGGCGGGGTCCTTCTCTGCGACCATGACCGTGGGCAGGCCGGTGACGGCGTGCACGGCCTGGTCGAGCGCGGCGGATCCGGTGCAGAAGCTGACGTTGCCGTCCTCGAACGACGTGGCGGGATGGGTCATGCTGGGGTTTCTCCTGCTCTTACGAGGGATGGGAGAGACCGGGGCGGGCGCGGCTTGTGGAGAGACGACGCCCGCCCCGGCGTAGTTAGCCGTGGAAGTGGTTGCGCTTGAACACGGCTTTGCGGATGTTGACCGTGGTCCCGCCCGCCCCGGCGAAGAGCTGGACGGCGATGAACCCGCCGAAGATGACCGCAGCAAGGATGATGAGCTGGTGGATGAGCGCGGCGAGTGCGGCGATGAACGTGGTCAGCATCAGCAGTCCGCCGCAGACGGCGGTGAAGCCGACGCCGCCGAGCGCGAGGTTCACTGCGGCCCGCGAGACGGGCGGCTTGGCGGCGGCTGGCTCGGGTTTGGCCGCGTCGATGGCGTAGCCGGTGACGACCCGGCCGTCGGGCAGCACGATGGATGCCACAGCGGGGACGCGGCCGCTCTGGACGGGGACCATCGGTGCTGCGGTGGGGATCGGCGTGAGGTAGCGGACAGTGTCGGCCGGCGGATAGGCGGTGGGCTCGTTCACGACCATTCCTCTCAGGGTCAGTTGGGCAGTGCGTGGACGAGCGCGGTCATGAGGTCGTTGATGGTTCCGGCCGCCCCGGTGCTGGCGACGTAGAAGCCGAAGAAGGCGGCCACGAGCGCGGTGCCGTAGCTCTTGTTGGCTCGCAGGATCAGGGCCAGGAAGAGGCCGAAGAGCAGGACGAGCGAGATGGTGATGGCCATGGGTCAGCCCTTCTTCGCGAACGGACGGGCGGCGGGCTTGGGTGCGTCGGTCTGGCCTTCGCGGTAGATGCGCAGCCAGAGGTTGTACAGGCGGCGGCCGATGCGGAGGCGCTTGCCGTGGCCGTGGCAGCGGCGGCAGTCCTTGCCGCGCTTGAGGGCGCCGGATCGGGTTCGCTTGATGGCGTGGCCCATGCCGTGGCAGCGGCGGCAGTCGCCGTACGGGCTGCCCGCACACAGACTTCCGTAACCGAGCGTGACTATGAGTAGGCAGGCGCTAGCAAGGAGCAGGGGGGTCATGGGGTGCCCTCCAGGGCGGTTTCCGGGGATTCCCGCAGGTGAGGTGCTAGATACGAGTTCCCTGATCAGATAGGGAATGGGGTGCTAGCGGGGCTGCTAGGTCTAGCACCGGTGGGGTGCTAGACCTAGCAGAGGTCCGCGTCAGCCCTTGCCCGGCTTTCCGTCACGTTCGGTAACAGCCTTGAGGATGTCGGCGCGGGCGATGCCGCGCCGGGTGGTGCCCTTGCCCTTGTCGCTGGTGCCCCAGACGTCCTGGGCGCTGACGCCGTGCGGGCGCAGGTTCTTGGCGACCGTCTCGGCCTTCCAGCCCGTGTAGATGTCGGGGCGCAGGTCGGCGAGGCGGGTGGCGACCTTCTCGTTCCACACCTTCTCCTCGTCGACCGCCACGACCTTCAGCACGTCGGCGAGCAGGTCGAAGGAGGCGTCTTCGGTCTCGGGGAGCTGGCCGATGGCGTGGCCGGTGACGTTGCCGTACTCCTCGCGCATCTGCCGGGCCCGCGCCACGACCTGCTCCGCGCCGACCGCGTCCACGAACGCGGAGGCGACGATGCGGGGGTCGTCGCCCTCGCCGGCCATCCAGCAGATGCCGCGGTCGGTGCGGGAGAACATCGTGGCCCGGTATCCGGCCTTGTACATCGAGGTGCCCAGCACCATGTCGTTGGCCGGCTGCGCCATGACCTTCAGGCAGAACCGCAGCACCGCGTTCGCGGAGATGCCGGTGGGCAGCGACTTCGCGTCGGGACGCTGCGTGCCGAACAGCATCGTCATCCCCAGCGCCGGACCGCGCTTGCCCAGGTCAGTTGCGATTTCCTCCAGTTCGGCGCCGAACTTCTCGTGCTCGAAGGGGACCTGGCACTCATCGAACCCGGCCACGATCGGATGCAGGCCAAGGGACTTGTCGTTGGCCAGCTCCGGGGTCACCTTCGACTCCGGGCACCGCGAACGCGGCAGCGACTTGATGACCTTCGCTCGCCGCCGCAGCTCCTGGCGCAGCTCACGCAGGGCGTGCAGGACGTACTCGATGTCCTCGTCCTCATCCCCGGCCCGGTAGCGGTGGCAGACGGGTTCGAGGGCGCCGAAGTCGCCGGTGCCCTTGAAGTCGAACGCGTGGACCTCCGCGCGCGGGTCGAGAGCGGCGATGAGCAGGAACAGCCGCATCAGGAACGTCTTGCCCATGCGCGGGATGGAGCCGACGATGACGGACGCGAACATCAGGGTGACGGACACGTCGCCCATGCGCTGGTCGTTGCCGAAGACGACCGGCTTGAACAGGTCGACCACACCGGACTTCAGCAGCGGCCAGGCGGGCTTGGTCGTCTCGTTCATCGGCTTGTCCCCGACCCACAGCACGAGCCGTCCCTCGTGCTCGGTCGGGTCGGCCGACGGCCACACGCAGCCGACCTTGCGGCGCAGGCCGGAGGCGAGCGACTTGCGCGCCTCCATGATGTCCTCCGGCGTGACACCCCACGGAAGGTCGAGGTCGGCGCGGTAGCCGGGCCCGTCGCGGGTGATTTCGGAGGTGAACCGCATCCCGTTCATGTCGGCGCCCTTCTTGATGGCGGCCGTCAGCTTCGGGTTGCCGATGTTGTCCAGCGCGCGGAGCACGATCGAGGTGGTCAGCTTCTCCAACTCGGTCTTCAGCACCGCCCGCCCGATCACGGGCTCATCGGCCTTGCCGCCCTTGAATCCGGCGGCCAGCACGGCGGCCGACGCGAACAGTGTCAGCCAGCCCGGTGCCAGCACGTAGCAGGCCATCGCGAGCGGCACCCCGATGAGTCCGGCGACGGCCATGACCAGCATGCGAAGGCGGACGCGGCGGTCGCGCTGGCGGGACAGCTTCAGGTACTCGCCGGTGTTCTCGTGCTCCACCTCGTACGCCCGCAGCGGGGCAGCCTCGACGTCCCACACCCACCGGTTGGTCTGCTTGACCAGCCGCGCCGCACCCTTCGGCGCGTCCATGGACAGCCGCAGCACGTACCAGGGGGTCCGGATGCCGTGAAAGGCCGTGGCGTAGAAGGCGTTGCCGGTGGCGCGCTGCGTGGTCGAGACGAAGCCGGGCTTGGACTTCAGCCAGGACGGCAGGATCGGCTTGCGCTTGTAGGTCGTGATCCCGGGGCCCGGCAGGGTCGACGGGTCGGCCGGACGCGGCCGTGCCGAGTCGGCCGACTCGTCGTCGTCCGCGTCGGCTGACGGGTCGAGGGTACGGAGGGCCGACTCACCGGCGGTCGAGTCGGCCGATCGGTCGGGCGACTCGATACCGGTCCGGTCGGGCGACCCGGCGCGGGCGGTGCGTGCCTTGTCGAGGTCGACCACTTCACCGGTGCGGTCGGCGTGCAACTCGGCTTCGAGTCGTTCGAAGAACTCGCCGTTCTCTTCGGGGTGATTCACTGAAGACTCCCCTTCAGGGATGGAGGGATGGCGGGCCCGGCCGACGCTGTGAGAGGTAGGCGGTCGGGCCCGTGCACTGAGCATCAGCCCGGATACCGGGCAGCAGGGCACGCAAAGTGCGTGCCTTGTTCAGGCGGCGCGCTGCTCCTCGGGGTAGGCGCAGGGCACACACATGCCGAGCGAGCCCGGGATGACGTATCCGGCATCGCGCCGGCAGACCGGGCACGTGCGCCGGGCGCACATCGCCTTGGCGAGCGCGGCCCACTTGCCCGGCGTCATCGGCCGCACCGGCTTGGCGCGGTCGACGCGGTAGAGGTAGGCGACCAACGGCCCGCGCCGGTAGCGCGGTCGCAGCACCTGCGCGGCCACCTCCTGACCGCCCGGCCGCAAGCCGAGCGCTCGGAGCTGGCGGCGGGTGGCGAGACCGGTCGGGGCGTAGCGCCAGGGGTAGGTCGGTATGCCGAACTGGCCGCCCGAGGGGCAGTAGCACTTGGCGAGGGTCAGCGCCGACATCACGCAGCCACCCCGATCGCGGGCGGCGCGGTGCGGGCACCGTGGCGCCCCGACCGTCGTCCGGCGACCGTGGCGAACAGCCTGCCGAGCCCGGCCCGCTTGAGCCCGGATCGGGCCTGCTTGGCCGCGTACATCGACTCATCGGCCCGCCGCAGCAGGCCGGACAGGTCCTCGGCGGGGAAGTCGGCGGCGCGGACCCAGCCGAGCGAGACGGTGGTGTGCACGTCGGGGTTCTGGCCGTCGACGGGGCGGGCGAGGATGCCGTGGAGCAGGGCGAGCAGGTCGGCGGCGCCGTGCTCGTCGATCAGGACGGCGGCGAACTCATCGCCCCCGAGCCGACCCGCCACACCCTTGCGGCCCACGTGGTGGGCGAGCCGGTCGGCGGTGGCCTTCAGCAGCATGTCTCCGGCGGCGTGGCCGTGGGTGTCGTTGATCTGCTTGAAGCGGTCCACATCCGCGAGCACCACGACCGCGCGCGGGTCCCTCAACAGGGTTGTGGCGCGGTGGGTGAAGGCGTCGCGAGTGCGCAGCCCGGTCAGCGGGTCACGCCGGGCGATGTGCAGGCGCCGGCCGAGCCAGCGCACATGCGAGGCCCACCCGGTTGCCAGCGGGACGGATGCGGCGAGAACCTCTAACAGGGTGTTCATGCCGCCACCTCCCCGACCGTCTCGCCATCGTCGTCGGCGGGGGTGTCGACGGCGTGCAGCGAGGTTCCGGCGCGCTCCGCGGTGAGGGTGTCGCGCACCTGGCGGGCCTGCTTGGCCCCGCAGTGCAGGCCCTTGCGCAGCGCTTCGGCGTTGATGTCCGCGTCCGACCACGAGCCGGTCAACTCCCGCGCCTCTTCCGTCAGCTCTTCGAGCGTGCGGCGCGCGGGCGCCTTGGCCGGGCGGCGGCGCGGCGCGGACGGCTTGCGGGGTGCGGGCGACGGCGCCGGGGCCTCCGGCGTCGGGGTCTCGGGCTGTTCCGGCTGCTCCGTCACCGGCTCGGTGCCGGGGGCGAGGGCACCGAGCTTGAGCAGGACACGGGCACGTCGTGGTGTCTTCGAACGCCACATCCGGCCGTGTTCCTCGCGCAGGTCGGCGCGGGCCAACTGCCGCTGTCGTTCCCGGGTGAGCGCGTCGGCGTAGGAGGTGATTTCCCACAGCGTCATGCGCCGCCACAGCGTGAACGTCGGCCACGGCGCGAGCAGCCACCGCGTCCAGCGAATCTTGTCCATCTTGCGGCCGGTGACCGCGCCGATGCGGACGGCGTAGATGTGCGCGCCGATCTCGGAAAACACCACCCACAGCAGCGGCATCGTGCCGTGTGCGAGCTTGGCCCACATCCCGTCCCCTGCGGCGATGTTCAGCCCGCAGGTGACCAGGGTGAGCAGCCAGGGCACGAACCGCACCCACGCCAATCCCATGTCCATGCGGATCAGCAGCAGGTTGGCGACGGTGAACACCGGGATGGCCACGTCGATACCGACGGGCAGCATCCACGGATCGGCGAACCCCCACCGCAACGCGGCAGAAGAGACCGCGTCAAAGGAGGCGAGCAAACCGAGCGAACCGATGCCGGCCGCAGCCGCGGCACCCACACCGGCCAACCCCAACTCCGGGCGCGTCAGCGGGGGAACCGCCGGACGCTCGGTCGTGGTCGTGGCAGTCATGCCGCCACCTCCCGAACAGTCAAGGCGTGGGCGAGGCCGGTCAGGGCGGCGATGTCGTTCCCGGTCAGCTTCGTGTCCTCGTCCATGGCGTGAGCCACAGTGCGAATCTCGCGCCACAGGTGAGCGACCTTGCGCCGCGCCATGCCGCGCACCATCGCCCACGACTTGCCGCCCTCGGGCACACCATCGGCGCTAATGCGCATGCCGTGGGCGGTGAGGATGTCGATGGCCTGCTCACGGTCGTGGTCGGCGTCGCAGGCTAGAGCCCGTTCCGGCGTCCACAGGCCGTAGGTCATCAGGTAGTCGACGTGGGCGACCTGTCCGCCGGCGCACATCGCGGCGAAGTGCCAGGGCGGGGTGTTGTTCCCCTGCCACTTGGTGTTGCCGGTGACCGCCCACCGGCCCTCGGCGGGCTCCCAGGCGGTAACCTCAGAGGAGTGCACCGTCATGCCGTAGGCCATGGCCAGCACGGCGTGACCAGCCTCGTGAAAGGCCATCCCCAACCGGGCCTGCTGATAGGTCAGCGGCATGTCGCGGACCGCGCGCGGCCGGCCCCTGTGGTCGGCCAGGATCTCCGGGGCGGGAGCGGTGGCCATCATGCGGCACCTCCGGACACGCTCTGACCGGCCGTGCCGTTCAGCAGAGCGACGCGGGCGGCCAGCGCCCGGCGGCGGGCCCGGCGGATGCGGCGGGCGTCCATCTCGCTCGGCGCGCGATCGAGGGTCCTGATGTGCGCGTCGAGCAGGTCGACGTCCGCCAGAAGCACGGGCATCTCGGCGTCGATCGCGTCCAGCTCCGCGACCGTGGGCTCCATGAAGTCGGCGAACGCGGTAACAGCTTCCTGAACAGTGACGATGTGGTCCATGGGTCGTGTTCTCCCTAGCAGGTGGCAACGGCCCGAACAGCGGCCCCGGTGTTACAGCACCGGGGCCGCACGCCGTTGAAGTCGGTAGATCCGGCTCCCCTCGGCGCTGCTCGTGCGAGACGAGCAGCGGAGGCAACCGGCCGCAGCGAGCTGCGGTCAGGTGAGGCAATGCGGTGTCTCCTTCGGGAACACGAGCTCCCGTTTCAGGCGTATGGAGACGTGACCTTTCGGTCTTAGCCCTCCGGTTGACCAGGGATCCGGGACCCTCGGCCCGCTCTGTCCCGGGCCCCTTGTCGTGCGCTCGTTCAAGTCGCTGAAGCCATCGAACGAGAGAGACATGTATTACATGTCCCTCATCGTGCAGAGGGAAGTTCGCGGCGTCAAGCCCTTCGGCTTTTTGGGTTCCGCGAGCCCCTTGCGCTCGATGTACCTACAGACTGGCCCCGGCACTCACGACGATCGACTTCGTACGCGTACGACTCGGGTCGTCCTTGGTTACGGTGAAGTCGTACCAAGTCGTCCCGAACAAGCGGAGGTTGTACGTGCCCAACGAGCGACTACGCGGCGCAATCGTCGACTTGGGCCTGACCCTCGATGAAGTCGCGGAACGACTAGGTGTCGCCGCCAAGACAGTGGAACGCTGGATCAACGAGCCTGAGCGCAAGCCGTACCGTCGGTTCCAGTACGCAACTGCCTCACTGTTGCGATGCGAGGTGTCGTACCTGTGGCCGGACGAACGGACGTCAGCCGAGGTCACAGCCTCAGGCAACGCGGAGCTGATCCGGCTCTATCCCCACCGGTCCGTCGTGATGCAGACCCTCTGGACCAGCCTGTACTCCACAGCGACCCGTCAATTCGACCTGTTGGTCTACTCCGGGTTCTGGCTCACGGAGGACGCGACGTTCCACCGCATCGTCAAGGAGAAGTCTGCCGACGGGGTGCCCATCCGGTTCATGCTGGGCGAGCCCGCGTCGCCGGCCGTTGCCATGCGCGGCGAGGATGAAGGGATCGGCCCTGCGATGGCAAGCAAGATTCGAAACGCCCTCGTCAACTACGGCCCACTCTTCGGCCTACCCGGGGTGGAGTTCCGTCTCCACAGCACGACCCTCTACAACTCGATATACCGGGCCGATGACGAGATGCTGGCGAACGGGCACCTCTACGGCGTCGGCGCCTACATGGCCCCCGTGCTGCACCTGCGACGCGTGCCCGGCGGTGAACTCTTCGACGCCTACGCTGAGAGCGTTGAGAAGGTATGGGAATCGGCCCGCCCGATCTCTTCACCTGCCGATTGGGAAGGCACTGCCTGATGAGCCGCATCGACTACTTCCGCGACCCGAACGCCCCTCAGGCCAACTCGGTGGTGCCCTCGGTCACCGCGGTCGTCCGAAACGACGTGGGGCGATTGCTGCTCATTCACAAGACGGATAACGATCTGTGGGCGCTGCCCGGCGGTGGCCACGACATTGGCGAGCGCATCGGTGACACCGCCGTCCGGGAGGTCGCGGAAGAAACCGGCATTGCCGTTGAGGTAGACAGCATCGTGGGGCTCTACACCGACCCTGATCACGTGTTGGCGTATGACGACGGAGAGGTCCGGCAGCAGTTCTCCATCTGCTTCCGAGCTCACCCTGTCGGGGGTTCGCTGCGTACGAGCAGCGAGTCAAAAGAGGTCCGATGGGTTGACCCAACGGACCTTGACGGGCTGGACATCCACCCGTCGATGATGCTGCGCATCCGCCACGGTCTCGACGACTCACGGCGAGAGCCCTACATCGGCTGACTGTCGGCGGAGACCTGCGCCAACCGGCTCTCAACACGCTTCGCCGCCGCGTGGATCTCGGGTGCCGCGCGCTGGATGAACCGCCCGACGATCGTGTCCGGACCGTACCGCTGCACGATCTCGTCCAACCGCTCGGTCGAGGTGGTCTGCGTTCCGTCGGGCGTCGTCGTCATGTCGCAGAAGAGCAGGGCATCGACCAGGTCCGGACGCTCTAGCTCGAACTCCCCTTCAAGCTCCTGCCTCAGCCCGCGCTCCTCGGCTTCCAGCAGGGCGCAGGAGTGGTGGGCCACGAGACGAACGACTCGCTCGTCAGCCTTCTCCTGATCTCGGAGGAACCGCGCACCGTCCAGGGGGTGAAAGCCTGTCGTGGCGATGGCTGGCGAGTACCCGATGTCATGCAGCACCGCGGCGGCTTCCAGCAACTCGGCATCGTCGCCCATGATCGGGCCCAAGGAGCGAGCGCGGTTGGCGACCCCCAGCGAGTGCGCCCACCGGCGCGGGAGCGGATCGGACAGAAGCGATTCGGAGAGCGAGTACGCCCACTCAGTCAGTCCCATGACGGCCAAGACTACGGCCGGTCGGTGGAGGGCGGGAGAGCGCGCACGGTTCGCCCCTTGCCGTGAACGGTGGTGAGCAGGCCGTTTCCTTCCATCTGAGCAAGGATCCGCCGTATCGCGGTACGCGAAGCGCCAAACCGCTCGCAGAGTTTCGCCTCGGACGGGTACGTGTCTCCGATTGACAGTGAGTCCTCTGCGATCACGTCCGTCATCCGCTCCGCCAGCGACCGAGGATCCCCGCCCCCCGCGAGGCGCCAACCGATCCCAGGAGCAGACTCAAGTACACCGTCAGCTTCGAGAACCTTGAGAGCACGACGGACAGTATTGCGGGCGACGCCGTACGAGCGCATGAGGGCAGCCTCCGACGGCAGCGCATCGCCGACGTTTCCCGACTCGATCTGCTGGCGCAGCAACTCAGCGACCTGCAAGTAGGTACCTCGCGGGCTGGCCTGTGACACATCAACTCCCTGATCGTGTTGCGTCCCCACAGTTACGAAGAACCCCTCATCCTTTCAACAAGCCTCTCACGCGCCGCTCGCACCCATTGCGTTTGAGCGTGATCGTGACCGAATACCCTAACGCAAGATTCTTCTGCAGTGTCTAGGAGCGAGATACCTTGCTCAAGGTTTCCTGACTGCGCATGAGCTAGAGCCAAGTCGATTTCCGACCGAATCGTCTCAGGGTTGCCAGGACCCAAAACCCTCAGACGTCCAGCCAGCGCGTCCCCCAAAAGAGAGATTGCTTGATCGAAATCCTCATGAGCTTGCCAGGCGAGTCCAAGATTCCCTTCGGCAGTGAGGGTGTCAGGGTGGTCTTCACCCAAGACCTCGCGACACAAATTAAGCGTTTCGATGAACAGGGAGATTGACCGATTCACATTCCCCGACATCAGGTAAGCATGACCAAGGTTGTTGCGAGAACTGAGCGTCTGCGGGTTCCTTGACCCCAGCACACTAATTCGCTTATCGAGCACCTCCTCATGCAAACGGATAGCTCGTTCAACATCCCCGGCTGCAATGTAAACATTCGCCAGATTGTTGCGAGAGCTCAACGTCTCGGGATGATCGGGACCCAACACTCGATCACGCGCATCGAGCGTCATCTCATAGAGAGGGACGGCACGCTCAATATCGCCAACCTCCGCATAGGCGTAAGCCAGATTGTTGCGAGAGCTCAACGTCTCGGGATGATCGGGACCCAACACTCGATCACGCGCATCGAGCGTCATCTCATAGAGAGGAATGGCACGCTCAATATCACCAGCCTCCAGGAAAGCGGAAGCAAGGTTATTTTGGAGCGTTAGAGTCAAAGGATGATCCCGCCCGTTGAGCCCGAGAGAGGAATCAAGCGCCTCACTCAACAAGGAGATAGCTCGACCGATTTCACCCAATTCCCTTAGGGTGTTAGCTAGGTTATTTTGGGATGTCAGAACGTCGTGATGCCCGACCCCCAACGACCTTTGTCGCTGAGCCAGAATGTCGAGGTACAGCTCCCCTGCCTCTCTTGTTCTCCCCGTAGATACATAAGCACTCGCGAGGTTATTGAGGATAACAAGGCTTTTCGAGCTTCGCGCACCATAGAGCGCAGAGCATTGCTCAAAAGCATCGGCATACAACTGCTGCGCCTCTACGTAGTGACCTTTGTTAGACAAAAGAGAGGCTAGACCCGTCTTTGTTTCGAGAACGTCTGGACTTTGGGCCCCAAGATGTCTCTCTTGATCATCCAAAAGAGTGCGGTAAAGATCTTCAGACTGGAGCAATTGGGCAAGCTCACCCCGAAGAGAGAGAACGCTTGGATGCCATTCGCCCAAAATGTGGGTCAAACGTGCAATGCGCTCCTCGATTTCGTCCTGAGAGGCACGTCGTTCATCGGAAGGGACATCCGAAGTGAAGGCGTTAGAGATCGCAGACGCGGCAATTCCCGCATTGTTGGCGGAGATTGCTGAATCTCCAATGAATTCCGTCTCTTCGATAGAACGCGTGGCATAGTGACGCCTGCTTAGGCCCTCACACCTATCGGCGACTTCCTGTGCGATTTCTTGAATATCCTGGCCCAAAGGACAGTGATGGATCGCCAGCGGGTAGCGTGCCGCAGCTGCTGCGAGTCGATCTGGAATTCCGGCGTCTGTCAGGAGGAGGCCGTACACTCCCTTGATTGGACTCATGAGTTTATCAAGGCGTCGAACCTGGTCCGCGAGATCTAGCACCCAGGAGCTCTGCACTGGGCGACCATACATTTTGGATTCGACAGCAATGATGAATCCCTGTCGCGTCACCAGCGCATCTGGCTGCAAGTCACCAAGGCGCGGCCATAGAGTGACTGTCCACCCTTGTTGGGCGAGTACCGCTGACAGAACTTGAAAGAACTCTTCCTCTTCGGCCCGATTCATGGCCCGCTCCTAACATATTTCCAGGAGAGTTCTTTCTTCCACTCTCGCCAGTTAATAATAATCGGGATGGGCGTTGTGATGGCTGTGAGGAAGAGAGACAGCGAGATGCCGAGGACGTTCGCTTCTCGATCAGCTCCGGAGTGCGGGGTGAAGACCTGCCAAAGAATCAGCCCGATGGCGGCCAACGTGAATATTCCCGAAAAGAAAAACGCGACACGCGCCCCGGTCGAGCGCAATGGGGAGATCATGTCGCAAGTCAGCAAGATACCTCTAGAGCTTGTGTCCTCGATGACACAGCTCGCAAGAGTGGCCTTTCCCGATCTACCGTCCGCCTTGAGGGATCTTTCCAGTCCTGACCATAGGACACTCGTCGATCTGACCAGTAGCTCTACCACTGTCACACTGCGTGAACTCACACTGGACGTGGCTTTGACGTGAAACTCCAATGACGAAGTACTCATGCAATACAAATGCACTTCACAGTCGTTCAGCGGAATTACAAAGTCCATCCCGCCCGCTGCCGCACGAGGGAATACGGTCTGGATTTTGGTCAGCAACACCGTGGAATCCATCTCGGCATGCTCAATCATTCCAGTCACCGTAATTTGCGGAGACGCCACTCTGCGATGCACCCCCGGCACCCGTTGAGCTAGGGCACCAGGTAAGCCCCGGTGCCAGGCGACCTAGCCTAGCTGGCGCCGGCGCTGCGGGTGGTAGCTCGCCCGGTGAACTATTGCCCCAGGACGAGCGCCGTCCTCCAGGATGTCACGAGCGGGGCAACACCAGGTCAACCGTTCGGCCCCCGACTTCAATTTAGTCACGCAGCGCCGTGGGCCGTTGCACGTGACTGCGCAGGAGACGCTGACGGTCCGGCTGGCCGGTCCTGGGCTGGTCCCAGAACCTGGGTGGCTACGCAGGGTATGCGATAGAGATCAGCCCCCAGCGTTGCTCGACAGGGTGAACTTGCAGGTCAGGCTATGTTTCGGGAACCTCATTGGCATGCCCTCCGGAGCCGTGTGCAGACGTATCAGCGTTGGTCCACGCGCCGGGCGTACTCCAGATAATTGGCATCACAAAAACCTTGAAGGGCCTGCGTGTTCAAAGTGCCGGGGCGCTTCGGAACGTATGCATGCGGTGCCAGGCGAAGTACTGCTCACGCTCTGGCGTCCACCAGGCGGTTGTGCGGTCGACCAAGTGCTCTTGGATGTGTTGCGCAACTGCTGGTGCTGAAGCGGCGAGTGGGCTGACCTGAAGCTGTCCGCCGGCTGCCACGGTGATGAAGCCCCGCTCATAAAGTCCGTCGCAGCCCAGCAGACATGCGAGCATCGCGACGTTCTGCAGATCACGCTTCTCGTCTTCGGTGCATTCGGCCCGCTTCTTGATGTGCGCGGCGATGAGGAAGGTGGCTGGCAAGGTGCGTCCGCAGAGGGCGCACTCGCCTGCGGGGCCGGGGAGTAGAGCGCGCTTGAGATGTGCTTGTTCTCCGCGGTAGGCGCGCTCGGCGCTGCGCTCCAAGGGGCCGGTGTAGTCGCTGATGGCCTGCCGGGCTGCGGCTTCTTCGTCCTGAGGCTGGACAGTCTGGGCAGGTTCTAGGGTCAGTAGGCTCTGGAGGAGGTCAGCCTCAGTGTCTTTGAAAGCTTGGAAGCGCATGATGTTGCGAGTCGGCTTCCATTCGAGCAGGTCTCGGACCTCCTCGATGGGGATATTGAAGCCGCGGGTGCCGGAGAGGGCATACATGTACTCCCAGGTCGCCCCGGCATCGTCGGCGTCCCACAGGCGAGTTGCAAGCTCTGGACTGCGCCAGGCCAGGGCGACCGTGCCGCCGAGGTAGAGGTGCTTGTCGCCGCTGAAGAAGACCCAGGATCCAGGTTCCATCTTGCGGATCTCGGGGAGGTTGGCCCCGTTCTTGCCTGGCATGACGCCCCACATCGGCGCGGTGCCCTCGGGGAAGAGCTGCTTGAGCACGACCAGGGTGTCCGTATCCAGCAAGTCGGCATGCTGCTCGAATGCGACAGGGCTGGCCATGGTGTCCTGGTAGTGCCGCTCGACGGTCTTGTCTGAGCGTCTCGCCGGCTGAGCAAAGATCCGCATGCTTACTAGGCCCCCAGGGTCGTGTACTTGTCGGCGCGTCCATAGGCGAGGTCGACTGGGTAGCGCTGCCCGTTCAGCCGGATCTTCTCGGCCAAGGCCTCTTCCAGGTCCACGCCTGTGACGTCTGCCAGTCGCAGCAGGTAGGCAAGAACGTCGGCCATTTCCTGGCGCACCGCCTGAGCCTGGTCAGGTGTGGCCATGATGGCTCGCGACTGCTCCGGAGTGAGCCACTGGAAGATTTCGGTCAGTTCACCGGCCTCGCCGGCGAGCGCCATGACGAGGTTCTTCGGCGTGTGGAACTGCTCCCAGTCGCGTTCGCGAGCGAACTGCGCAAGCTCTTCCTGGAGTTCTTGGATCATCATGCCACTATCCCTACCAGGCGCCTCTGACAACCGGACCAGTCTGAGACGAAGTTTCCTACAAGCCCTGTCAGTTGCGGCTGCTATAGATCATGCATGCATGTTTTCGAGGGAACCGTGGAGGAAGCCTCAGTCCGGCTTGCCGACCCGGGCTTCGTCGCGCAGTGTGCCAAGCGGTATGCCGATGCGCACGGCCGATTGCCGAGAGAGGCGGAGTTGAAGAGCTGGTCGGAGAGTTGGCCGGCGCTGGTACGTGTGCTAGTTGCTGCCGGAATGCACGATCTGCACCTTCTGTTGGAGTACGAGCTGCCCGGCTCCAGCCAGAGGATCGATGCTCTCCTCCTTGGTCAACATGAGGGCCGCCTTGTGGCTGTCGTTGTCGAACTCAAGCAGTGGACGTTCGCCGCCCCACACCCAGTGGGAGCGGGGATGCTAATGGTGGGAAGCCGAGAGGTTCTCCACCCAGGACGCCAGGTTGGCGGATACGTCGCCTACCTGAACGACTGGGTTCCCGCCGAATTGGACCTCGAGGTGCGCGGCTTGGCGTACCTGCATAACGCATCCACAGAACTGGTCGGACATCTGAGCGCGCTTGCCGCTGGCGGCCCCAGCGCCGCTTTCCCGCTACTGGGGGCCGACACCCTTCCCGAGGGCATTGAGGCCTCGCTGCTGGCCGAACGGCTGCAGTGCGCAGATGTGGAGCCTGCCGACCGTCATGCGGTCACCAACTTCCTGCTGGCCCAGCACCGTCCTTCTGCATCCCTGCTGGCCAGGGTCGCTGGCACCATCGAAGGCCACGATGGCTTCAGGCTCGTCGGTGATCAGGACAAAGTCCGCCAGACCATCCATCGCGCGATCGAAGCCATCGTGAGGGGCAGGTCCGGCCACATCGTGGTCGTCACGGGCGGACCCGGCACCGGCAAGACCGCGATCGCTGCCCGGGTCATGGGGGACCTCTGCCTGAGAGACGACGCCAACCCCAGGCTCCTGTCCTCGTCCGGAACGCTCACCCAGCAGCTCACCCGTGCTATCGGAGGCCCAGCCAAAGGCCTCATCAGTACCCTAACCACCACGCTGCCCCGCGGGCTGAACAAAGGCAGCAGCATCGTCCTACTGGACGAGGCTCACCGGGCACGAACTGACCCGCTTCGGCGCAGTAGCGAGTTCCCCGACCTCTTCACACGGCTCATCCGCGACTGCGCGGCACTCGTCCTCTTCCTCGACGAACGCCAGATCGTCCGCCCCAGTGAAGGAACCACCCTCAATGAACTTCGCAGTCTGGCCCGCGCACGGGGCTACACCTTCGCCCACATCGATCTGACCACGCAATTCCGATGCGGGGGCTCGCGAGCCTATCTCGACTGGATAGACGCCCTACTCACTGAAGACGGCCAAGCACTCACATGGCAGGGCACCGACTACGATCTCGCCATCGCCGACAATCCCGCTGAACTTGAAGACTGGGTCACCACCCATCAGCACGCGGGTCGTAGTGCACGCATCACTGCGGGCTTTTGCTGGCCCTGGGATTCGCCTCCCACCCCGCCCCTTTGGCCGGAAGTCTCCATCCCCTGGACCAACGAGACCGGTGACCATCTGTGGCAACGCCCCTGGAACTCCGGCGCAGGCGGCATCCTTGCAGGTGCCGACACCCCGGGACGGGCATTCTGGGCCACCGACCAAGGCGGCCACCAACAGATCGGGTGCGTATACACCGCCCAGGGCATGGAATATGACTACAGCGCCGTGATCCTGGGTGAAGACATCACGTGGACCTCCACCGGATGGCAGGCCAGACCCGAAAAGAGCCGAGACTCCGCCCTTCGCGGATTGTCGCCCCGACAATATCTGCGCTACGCGCTGAACACCTACCGCGTCCTCGCCACGCGTGGAACCCGAGGCACACGTCTCTACTCAACCGACCCCGACACTCAAAGCCATCTTCGGGCCTTGGTCGGACATCACCTCGCTGGAAGCAACACTGAGGCATACCTGAGGTAGATCGCGACCACCAGCCCTCCTGGGTATCTGCGGGCTGCCTGCACGCTACGCAGTCGAAAAGCTAGCTGACGCGCCGACTAGCGCGCGGGCTGTGTCAGCCCGTGGGCTAGTGGCCGTACCCAGCAAGCGCGTTGTTGCCGACCCGCTCTCCGGGCCGACAACGCCGACAACAACGCGTGGTGGCCGGAACGCACCCCAAATGCGTTCCGGCCGGGAACCCGATATTTGTGATGTCCGAAGTGCCGGGAACCACAGTCACTGTGGCCTACCGGCCCCCGCCCTTGCAACGGCAAGTCCGGACGAGGCTGGAACAACTAGCGGCTCATATCGGCGCTACGGTTCGCGAGAGGCCCTGACCTGGTTCTTTAGGGCCTGGCCGCTTGAACTGGACAGCGCTGAAACAAAATACGGAACGCCAGCATCCGGTGGATTCTGGGCCCGGCGGTGCGACACCATCAACTGCGTGCCGCGCTGCAGAACCCCAACTTCCGAGCGCACCCGGCACGCATGTTCGAAGTGCCTGAAACCATCGAGAGGTTCCGAGATGACCGATGCTGCTACCTGTATCGCCCCCTGCACCCTCGTCGTCGTGATCTACGTGTTCGTCGTCGTGCTTCACGCGGACACGGGGCTCCGTACGAAGTGGCTCACGCTTCGCGACGACCTGGCCGCCCTGACCAGTCTGGCGGCTCTGTTCATCCCTCAAGCCGGCTACGGCCGTTGCTGATCGAGTGCTTGTAATGGGCCGTCGCGAACAGATAGATCCAGCGCACGTCCCGGAGATGGAGGAGGTGGCGCAATTGCTGCAGCAGGCGCGCCGCCTCGCTCGTCTCTCCTTCCGCCGCTTGGAGGAGATCACGGGGGTTGCCAGCTCGAGCCTGAACAGGGCTGCGAAGGGGCATCGCACATCCCGGGGAGTCGTTGAAGCCTTCGTGCGCGGCTGCGGTGCCGACCCGGAGGAAGCCCTTGCCGCGTGGGAGCGAGCGCAGCCCGTCTGCCATGCGGTCGCCGCAAAGCCGCAGCCCCAGAGCAGCAGTAACTTCGGCGATTTGGTCTGGGCTATGCGGGAATTGCGCGCCCGCCGCTCCAAGCCTCCGACCCTGAGAGAGATCGAAAATGCCGGGTCTGGCCTAATGCCACGGTCCACCATCAGCTCGCTCCTTGGCGGTGCCCCACCGCGCCGGGTCCGAAAGGACCTGCTGCTCGCCTACATGCGAGCAATGGGTGAGACTGAGGATGAGGTAGACCAGTGGGAAGCGGCGTGGGAGCGCGCAAACGCCAACTACGTGGCCAGCCCGCCTGTACCAGTCCGTATGTTGGCTTCTCCGACGCTCCTGTCGCAGCTGGCTGATCTGGAGATGTCTCGCTGGAACTGCATAGCGGCGTTAATCGACCAGGCCTCTGTTGGCAGTGATAGCCGATCGGGCCCGATCCGAGTGTCTCTAGCCCTGGAGACTCCGTCTGCCTCAGGGGGGCGCCCCGGTTTGTGCGTCTTCGATAACGGCCCTGGTCTGGATGCAGATAGCCTCCTACAGAGACTGAGAGACGGCTGGACCACCAGCACTCGCGGTCGTAACCGTGCCTTCGGTATGAGTTTCAGTATCGCCACCGCGCGGCTTGGAACGCTCATCACCATACGGACAGCTCAGGCCGGAACGCGCCGATGGACGGTGCTTAGGCTCGACTTGCGAGCGCTGGCCCGTTCTTCTGAGGCCGACTGGATGACCTTGGCGAGTGAGAGAAAGGCAAAGGTCAGTGACCATGGCACTCACATCGTCATCGGTGGCCTGCGCGAGAACTGGAGTGCCGATACTTGGCGCCAGCTCCGTATGAGACTAGGCGATCTCTACAGTCATCCGCTTCGTGAAGGACATTTAGAGATCACCGCTGACGGTCGAAACGTAAGGCCACGGATGCCTTGCATCTGGGGAGAACATCGCTCGGTCACGTATCGAGGTACGGAAATCAGTGCAGTGCAACGAATTGATAGCACGCAGCGAACCGTGCACGAGTGCTTGGATTGCGGGCGCAGCGGCGCATCCAGCGACATATGCGCGGGGTGCGGAGGCGGGGATCTACGCCCACTGACCCCACGCATCTGGGGCTGGGTGGGTGTGCAGCGGTACCTTGATCGGATCGACTATGGGCTCGACTTCTACAGTAACGGTCGAAAGATCCTCACTCGGGACAAGAAGATCTTTGAATGGCGTGACGACGACACCGGACAAGCCGAGTTGGAGTACCCGCTTGAGCTCGGTAACCGTGGTGGCCGGATCGTCGGCGAAGTCCACTGTGACCACCTGCGCGTGACGCCCACCATGGATGCGTTCGCTCATGATCCGGCCGCATGGCGCGCGGTCGTAGAGGCAGTCCGCGGCACTGGTCCCCTCCGTCCTCAGTACCGCCAAATGCTTGGATACTCGTCGCCCAACACCAGCCCGCTCGGGACCATTTTCAACGGCTTCCGCAGAGTCGACCCCGGGCTGAGATACCTCGTTCCCGGCGATGGGCGAATGGCAATTCATGACGAAGCGCGCAGGTGGGCTGAGCTGTTCCGCAAGGGCCACCCGAGGTACCAGGCCGACGACGTCTGGTACGAGGCTGTGCTCCAGCACGAAGGTTTGGAAGCCGACGGTCGGTTCCCTCCAGATGTACCCCGTGGGCCAAGCTGATGCGGGAACTCCCTGGTGACACGGTTCGGGCGGTGCCCACTGTCAATCTGCCAGAGTCGCGGAGGGCGCTGTTTCTGGGCCGTCCCTGGGCCGTCAAACAGCGGCCCACAGTGACCTACAACGACCGCCAATGCCCTGCGCACAGCAGGTCAGAGATGCTTCGGTGCGTCACGTCGCAGGCCGCCGGCAGCGTTCATCAATTCCTGCGCAACAAGAAGCAGGAGTGGGAGGAGTACCGCAGCGAGGTCACCGCGTTCGAGCTGCGGAAGAACCTGCCGGTGCTGTAGGCCGCCGGACGCCACTCGCGTCGTCGTCCGCCATTGCCCGGGCCCGTCCGGGGCATCCGTTGATGTATGACGGAGCGGGACGTGCGGAGCGGGTGGCGGTGGCTGCCGCGGTCGCGGCGTGCGCGGTGGGCCGTGGTGGTGGTCGTCTGGGCGCTCACGTACGGTGCGGGCGTTCTCGCCTGGCATCTGTGGCTGGACCGCTCGTGGGCCGACTCCCTCGTCTTCATGGCGATACTCGCGGTGTCGTGCACGATGGGCCCGTGGCTGGCAGCGCGCATGGGCCGGCCGCCATGTCCCGACGACTCCTGAAGAGGTCGACGGTCCGTTCGTGAGCGGACCGTCGGCCTCCGTTCGTAGGGGCTCGGATTCGGTCAGGATTCGAGAAGCGACTGGCCTGCGCCGCGGCTAATTTGGGGGGCATGGACCTCACCATTCATACGACCTCCCTTCCGCACGACGACCCCGACGCCTCCCTCGTCTTCTACCGGGACGTGCTCGGGTTCGAGGTGCGCAGTGATGTGGGGCAGGGGGCGATGCGGTGGATCACCGTCGGGCCGCCGAATCAGCCCGAGACCTGTATTTTGCTGGCGCCGCCCGCCGCCGACCCCGGGGTCACCGATGACGAGCGGCGGACCATCACTGAGATGATGGCCAAGGGGACGTACGGGTGGATCATGCTGGCCACCCGGGATCTCGACGGGGTGTTCGACAAGGTGCAGGCCGCCGACGCCGAGGTCGTGCAGGAGCCGACCCGGCAGCCGTACGGGGTGCGTGACTGCGCGTTCCGGGACCCCGCCGGGAACATGGTCCGTATTCAGGAGATCGACGGCTCCGGCAGTAAGGGCTGAGGCCGCGTGTGTCCGCCCGCCTGGCGGCAGGCCCTCATCGCCGCGCAGCATCTGCGTGACCTGGCACGGCTGCGCCGGGTCCGCGACCGGATCGACCGGGAGTGCGCCCGCCCCCTGGACGTCGAGGCGCTGGGCCGCGCCGTGGGGCTGCCCGGACGGCAGCTCTGCCGGGAGTTCACAGCGGCCTACGGCAGATCCCCGTACGCGTACGTCATCGCCCGCCGCGACCAGCGGCACCACCTCAGCCTGGAGAGGCAGACATCATGAGCGCCGACACGACCACCGGACAGCAGGGCGCCTTCTCGGCCGAGGAGCGGGCCGCCATGAAGGAGCGGGCCAAGGAGACCAAGGCCCGCCCCCGCGGTGCCAAGGCCGACACCGAGACCGACTGCCTCGCGAAGATCGCCGAGATGGAGGGCACCGACCGCGAGCTCGCCGAGGGCATCCACGCCCTGGTCAAGGCGAACGCGCCGGAGCTGATCGCCAAGACCTGGTACGGCATGCCCGCCTACGCCCAGCCGGGCAAGGGCGGCAAGCTGATCTGCTTCTTCCAGCCCGCCGCCAAGTTCAAGGCGCGCTACGCCACCCTCGGCTTCGACGGCGCGGCGGCCCTGGACGACGGGACGATGTGGCCGACCGCCTTCGCGCTCACCGAGCTGACGCCCGACACCGAGGCGCGGATCGCCGCGCTCGTCAAGCAGGCGGCCGGCTGACCGTCACGATGCGGGGGTGATGGCGTCCCGCAGCGGGACCTCGGCGCGCCTGCGGTACTCCTGCACCGACCAGCCGTTGCCGTCCGGGTCGGCGAAGTACATGAACGTACCGCCGTCGTCCGCCCCGAACGACACCGGCTCCGAGACCTCCACGCCCCGCCCGGTCAGCTCCTCCCGCGCCGCCTTGATGTCGCTCACGACCAGTTGCAGGCCGTGGTACGTGCCGGGGACCGGGGTGCCCGTCGGGATCGGTACGCCCGCGGCCAGCACGATCGAGCACCCCGAGCCGGGCGGGGTGAGCTGCACGATCCGGGAGCCCGGCATCACCTCCCGGTCCACGTCGCAGTGGAAGCCGACATGGTCGACGTAGAAGGACTTCGCCCGGTCGATGTCCGAGACGGGCAGCGGGATCACTTCGAGGGTCATCTCCATCGGTCAAAGGTAGGCGGGCGAGACCCCCGCCGTCAGGAGTCTGCGCGGCGTGCCCGAACCGTCCGCCGGGACGGTGTAGAGGTCGGCTCCGTAGTCGCCGGGCAGCGCGTAGGTCAGGTGCCGGTCGTCGCTCCACACCGCCTGGTCGTCGACGCTGCGGGACTCGGCCAGCGCGGTCTCGCGCATCGTCGCCAGGTCCAGGACGTACAGGTGCCAGGGCGCGTCGGCGGGCAGCCCGTCGACGCGCTTCTTGTACGCGATCCGGGTGCCGTCGGGGGAGAGGGACGGGCACTCGACGTTGCCGTGCAGGGTGGTGACCGTCCGGGTGCGCAGGTCGCCGCGGACCAGGTACGTCTTCCCGTGCGTGGCGAGCGTCGCGTAGAAGTGGCGGTCGTCGGCGGCGAAGGTGACGCCCCAGAAGTTCACGTCGGCGGCCCGGTAGGGGTGCCCGTCCTTGACGATGCGGTACGTCTCGAGTGTCGGCGTCAGCTTGCCGGTCGAGGTGTCGAGGATCGCGGCCCGCGTGGAGAAGTTCGTGCCCGCGTAGCTGTCGCCGCCGACGAACGCCGTCCAGGCCGCGTACCGCCCGCTCGGCGAGACCCGGGCCCGGGACGGGATGCCGGGGACGGGGTAGTGGGCCTTCTCGTGCAGGCCCGCGTCCAGGAGGGTGGCGCGGTAGGTGTCGGAGAGGGCGCCGTGGACGGCCTGGAGGCAGATCCCGGTGCCCGAAGCGGCGTAGAAGCGCAGGCACTTGAGGCCGGTGGCGGTCGCCCGGCGCGGGCCCGCGGGCGCGTTCGCCGGGGTGGTCGCCAGTTCGTCGCGGTGCGGGCCCCAGGCCATGTTCCGGAACACCAGCCGGTGGCCTCCGGGCTTGAGCCCCACCTGCCCCGTGGTCACCGCCGGGCCGCCGGGGCGGGCCTGGTCGCGGCGGTCGGCGCGGGCCGACGCGTGCAGCACGGCAGCCGTGGCCACCGCCGCCAGGGCGAGGACCGCCGCGACGAGGACGGTGAGCTTGGTGCGGGTCGTCGTGGTCACCCCGGTCGTCGCGGGGTCGGGCGTCGCACTGCCGGTCGTCGCGGGGTCGGGCGTGGTGCGGTCGGTCGTCATGCGGTCGCTTTCGTCGGGGCCGGGCGCAGGAGGCAGACGGCCGTCACGCCGCCGATCAGCAGGACCGCGGCGGCGGAGACGGCGGTGCGGTCGCCCCACGCCGTCCAGGCCGCGCCGAACCCGAGGGAGCAGCCGAAACGGGCGGCGGCCTGCCCGGTCTGCACCACCGCGAGGCCGGACGAGCGGCGCCCCTCCGGGATGCCGGCGGAGGCCGCGGCCATCAGGACGCCGTCCGTCGCCGCGTAGAACGTGCCGTGCAGCAGGAGCACGGCGCAGGGCAGCGCGGGGCTGTGGGCGTGGGTGAGCAGCAGCGCGTACACGGCCAGCAGGGCGACGTGTCCGCCGACGAACACCGGCCAGGCACCGACGCGGTCCGAGAGGCGGCCCAGTGGGGCGGCGAGGAGCAGGAACGCGGCGGCTGTGCCCAGCGGGAGCAGGGCGAACCAGCGCTCCGGCACGCCCAGTTGGCGCTGGAGGATGAGGTAGACGAAGGCGTCGCTGACCGTCGCGAGGCCGAGCAGGGTCGCGCAGACGGTGGGCCGGGCGAGCAGCTTCCAGTGGAGCCCCTCCGGCGATCGAGGAGCGGGGTCCGGGGCGGAGCCCCGTGTCCTGGGCACGAAGAGGAGCAGGACCACGACTCCGAGGGCCGCCACGCAGAAGCTCACCGTGAACACGGCGTCGTAGCCGTCCACCGTCCAGCGCAGGATCACGAAGGCCACCAGCGGCCCGAGCAGCGCGCCCGCGGTGTCCATCGCCCGGTGCACCCCGAACGCCCGGCCCCGCGTCTCCGGCGTGCTCGACAGGGAGATCAGCGCGTCGCGGGGCGCGGTGCGCAGGCCCTTGCCGGTGCGGTCGGCGGCGAGGACGGCGCCGATCAGGGGCAGCGTCCCGGCGAGCAGCAGCAGGGGCTTGCAGAGTGCCGAGAGCCCGTACCCGATGACGGCCACCGTCTTGTGCCGCCCGCCGCCGCTGTCCGCGAACCGGCCGCCGACCAGCCGGACCAGCGCCGAGAACCCGTTGTAGACGCCGTCGAGGAGACCGAAGCCGAGCGGGCTCAGGCCGAGCCCCGCGACGAGGTACAGCGGCAGCACCGCCGTGACCATCTCCGACGATGCGTCCGTGATGAGACTGACCGTGCCGAGCGCGAACACGGTGGAACCCACGGCGCGCCGCCGCCCGGCCGGGGGCCGGACGGCGGGCTCCGCGGACACCGGCGCCGTACCGCTCGCGCGAGAGTCCGCTACGTACATGTCAGGACGTCCAGATGCCGGTGATGTCCTTGGCCGACGCCGCGTTGCCCGCGTGCGAGGTCAGGCCGTGCATGTCCTCCAGGGTGCGCAGCAGGTCGTAGTGGTTGTACGTCGTCGAGGACGTGGCACCCGGGGTGACCTTCTGCCCGTAGAAGACGGTCGGGATCTTGTTGCCGCTCAGCCGGTTGTCCTCGTCGAAGGTGACGACGAGGAGGCTGTTGTGGGTCTTGGCCCAGGTCGCGTAGGCGCCGAGCTTGTTCTTCAGCCAGGTGTCACCGGTGGACACCGAGCAGTCGTGCATGTCGCTGCACAGGTTCGGCACGACGTAACTGACCTGGGGGAGCGTCGAGTAGTCCGTCGGGAACTGGGCGAAGGTCTTCGCCGACGACGTCGGGACGTTGCTGAACCCGAACCACGGGTTGTGCTTGCGGGCGTAGTCGCCGGAGGAGCAGGTGGTCGAACCCTGGCTCGGCAGCGTCTCGTTGTAGCTGCCCCAGGTCTTGCCGGCGGCGATCAGCTCGGAGGCCAGGTTCGGCGCGGAGGAGAAGCCGGGCGTGTAGCAGCTGTCGTCCGTGATGCCCTGGGTGGAGCCCGAGAACATCGCGAAGTAGTTGGGCTGGCTGGGGTGCGTCTCGGCGTACGAGGCCGTCAGGTTGGCGCCGCCCGACTTCAGGCTGTTGATGTACGGGGCGCTGGAGGAGCCGATGACCTGGCTGTACGCGTGGTTCTCGAAGACCACGACGATCGTGTGGTCGGGGGTGGGCACGGTCGCCGCCGCGTGGGCGGGCGAGCCGCCGCCGAGCGCGAGCCAGCTGCCCGCGGCGGCGGCCGTCAGCGCGAGCGCCGAGAGGAACGCCTTGCCGCGGGTGCGGACGGGAAGGGGACGTGCGGTACTGCTGCCGGGCACGTGGGACCTCCGATGTGGGGGAGGGAGCGGATGCTGGCGGTGCGAGCAGAGCATGCACACGCCAAGCCGCCGCGGTGTCACGTGTTCCGGTTCGGCCGGGTGAACCGTCGGTGAATCCTCGGCACCCCGGATCCGCTTTCGATCCGCCCTCAGCCCTCAGCCGTCAGCCCTCAGCGCTCGGCGAGCGGCGCCGGCGCCTCCTGCACCGTCCACCCGTTCCCGTCCGGGTCGCTGAAGAACAGGAAGGAGTTCCACTCCTCGCCGGGCCCGTCCTCCCAGCCGCCCGGCCCCGCGTGCCGCACCGGCGACACGTCCACGCCGCGCGCCACCAGCTCGGCGTGCGCGGCCGCGATGTCGGTGACGCACAACTGGAGCCCGCTCAGCGAACCGGGCTCCATGCCGCGCTGCCCCGGGGCGCCGGGCAGTCCCTGCGTCAGCGAGACGGAGCAGCGCGAGCCGGGCGGGGTCAGCTGCACGACGCGGATGCCGGGGGCCACCTCACGGTCGAGGTCGACCTCGAACCCCACCCTCTCCGCGTAGAACTCCTTGGCGCGGTCCACGTCCGAGACGGGAAGCACCACCACTTCCAGGGTCCATTCCATGGCCTGTCCTTCCGGCTGTGCGTACCTGGAGCACGTACGGGCATATGAGGGATCGTCCCTCGGGAGGTAGGACCGCGCACCCGTCCACGACTCATCGGTCCCGCACGTTGAGCAGTAGGCTCAGCACCAGCGAGTGATCGAACAGGAGGCCGGGCGATGTCGGTGCCGCAAGGACGAAGGAGCAGCACGTTCACGCGGCTGCTGCGGCACGGATTCACCGATCCGTCCGGTGCCGAGCGGCTGCTCGACGCCGAGGCGCTGTCCTCGGTGCGCTCCGACCCGCTGCTCCTGGACGCGCTCGGCGCCACCGCCGACCCCGATCTCGCCCTGCTCGGCCTGGTCCGGCTCGTCGAGGCGCAGCCCGATCCCACCGCCCGCCGCGAGCTCCTCGACACGCTGATCACCGCGAAGCCGCTGCGCGACCGGCTGCTCGGGGTGCTCGGCGCCTCCGAGGCGCTGGCCGACCACCTCGCCCGGCACAGCGGCGACTGGCGGGCCCTGGTCACGTACGAGCCGAGCGACCTGCATCCCGGGGTGGAGGAGTTCGAGCGGGGCCTCGCCGACGCCACCGACCCGGTGTCGCTGCGCGTCTCCTACCGGCGGTGCCTGCTGTCGCTGGCCGCCCGCGACGTGTGCGGCACCACCGACATCGTGGAGACCGCCGCCGAACTGGCCGACCTGGCGACGGCGACACTGCGCGCCGCGCTCGCCATGGCGCGGGCCGCCGCGCCCGCCGACGCCGCGCTGTGCCGGCTCGCGGTGATCGCGATGGGCAAGTGCGGCGGACACGAGCTGAACTACGTGTCCGACGTCGACGTCATCTTTGTGGGTGAGGCGGTCGAGGGTGCGGACGAGGGCAAGGCGGTCCAGGCCGCCACCCGGCTCGCCTCCCACATGATGCGGATCTGCTCCGACACCACCGTCGAGGGCACGATCTGGCCCGTCGACGCGAACCTGCGCCCCGAGGGCCGCAACGGCCCGCTGGTCCGCACCCTCTCCTCGCACCTCGCCTACTACCAGCGCTGGGCCAAGACCTGGGAGTTCCAGGCGCTGCTCAAGGCCCGCCCGGTCGCCGGCGACCTCGAACTGGGCCAGGAGTACGTCGACGCCGTCTCCCCGATGGTCTGGCAGGTCGCCGAGCGCGAGAACTTCGTGCCCGACGTGCAGAAGATGCGCAAGCGCGTCGTCGCCAACATCCCGCTGGGCGAGGTCGAGCGCGAGCTGAAGCTCGGCCCCGGCGGCCTGCGTGACGTCGAATTCGCCGTCCAGCTGCTCCAGTTGGTGCACGGCCGGTCCGACGCCTCGCTGCGCAGCGGTACGACGCTGGTCGCGCTGGCCGCGCTCGCCGACGGCGGCTACGTGGGCCGGGTCGACGCCGTCCAGCTCGACGACGCCTACCGCTTCCTCCGTACGCTCGAACACCGCATCCAGCTCTACAAGTTGCGCCGCACCCATCTGATCCCCGAGGACGAGGCCGATCTGCGCCGCATCGGCCGCTCGATGGGCATGCGCACCGAACCCATCACCGACCTCAACCGGGCCTGGAAGCGCCACACTTCGGTGGTCCGGCGCCTCCACGAGAAGCTCTTCTACCGCCCGCTGCTCGACGCGGTCGCCCAACTCGCCCCGGGCGAGACCAGGTTGAGCACGGAGGCGGCCCGCGAACGCCTGGTCGCCCTCGGCTACGCCGACCCCGGCGCGGCCCTGCGCCACCTGGAGGCCCTCTCCTCGGGCGTCACCCGCAAGGCGGCCATCCAGCGCACGCTGCTGCCGGTGCTGCTCGGCTGGTTCGCGGACTCCGCGGACCCGGACGCCGGACTGCTCAACTTCCGCAAGGTCTCCGACGCGCTGGGCAAGACCCCCTGGTACCTGCGGCTGCTGCGCGACGAGGGCGCCGCCGCCGAGAACCTGGCCCGCGTCCTGTCGGCCGGCCGGCTCGCCCCCGATCTGCTGATGCGCGCCCCCGAGGCCGTCGCGCTGCTCGGCGACGCGCAGGGTCTCCAGCCGCGCCCGCACGCCCAGTTGGAGCAGGAGGTGCTCGCCGCGGTGGGCCGGGCCGACGGTGGCGAGCAGGCCGTCGTCGCCGCCCGCGGGGTGCGCCGCCGCGAGCTGTTCCGCACCTGCGCCGCCGACATCATCGCCTCCTACGGCACCGAGGACACCCCGGCCGTCGCCGACCAGGGCGCCCTCGTCGACCAAGTCGGCGGCGCCGTCTCGGACTTGACGGCCGCCACGCTCGCCGCGACGCTCCGCGCGGTCGTCCGGGACGGCTGGGGCGACACCCTGCCGACCCGGTTCGCCGTCATCGCCATGGGCCGCTTCGGCGGACACGAACTGGGTTACGGCTCCGACGCCGACGTCCTGTTCGTGCACGAGCCGCGCGAGGGCGTCAGCGACCAGGAGGCGGCCCAGGCCGCGAACAAGGTCGTCTCCGAGATGCGCCGCCTGCTCGCCCTGCCGAGCGCCGACCCGCCGCTGCTCATCGACGCCGATCTGCGGCCCGAGGGCAAGTCCGGGCCGCTCGTGCGCACGCTCAAGTCCTACGAGGCGTACTACCGCCGGTGGTCACTGGTCTGGGAGTCGCAGGCGCTGCTGCGGGCCCAGTACGTCGCCGGTGACGAGGAGTTGGGCCGCGCCTTCATCGAGCTGATCGACCCGTTGCGCTACCCGGCCGAGGGGCTCGGCGACGACGCCGTGCGCGAGATCCGGCGGCTCAAGGCCCGGATGGAGTCCGAACGCCTGCCGCGCGGCGCCGACCCCACCCTCCACACCAAGCTGGGCCGCGGTGGTCTGTCCGACGTGGAGTGGACGGTGCAGCTCCTCCAGCTCCAGCACGGCTGGGCCGAGCCCGGGCTGCGCACGACGCGTACCCGGGAGGCGCTGGGCGCGGCCTGCGCCGCTGAGCTGATCCCCGCCGAGGACGCCGCCATCCTCGACGAGGCCTGGGTCCTCGCGACCCGGGTTCGCAACGCCGTGATGCTGGTGCGCGGGCGGGCCGGGGACACGTTCCCGTCCGACGGGCGTGAACTCGGGGCCGTGGGGCGTTATCTGGGCTACGACCCGGGTCACGTCGGCGACATGCTGGACGACTACCGCCGCACAACGCGCCGCGCCCGAGCCGTCGTCGAGGAACGCTTCTACCAATAGGGGCCCTGCGACCCCGTCCCGGCGGATCGCGCAGTTCTTCGAGTGCGGCCCGGTGGCCGCTTCTCGCGCAGTTCCCCGCGCCCCTAAAACCAGTTCCTCACGCGCGCCACCGTCGTGGCTGGTCGCGCAGTTCCCCGCGCCCCTGAGATGCGCACTTCGTGCGCCATCTCATCAGAGAGGCGCGCCCCCGCCCCATCGGAGAGGCGCGCCACCGCTGCCCCCCATCGGGAGGCGCGCGAAGCGCAGCCTCAGGGGAAGGCTGCGCGCAGCGCATGTCTTCAGGGGCGCGGGGAACTGCGCGACCAGCCACGACGAGAGCCGCGCGTGAAGAACTACGCGAGAAGCGGCCACCGGGTCGCGCGTGACGGACTGCCCAGGGGCGCGGGGAACTGCGCGACCAGCCACGACGAGAGCCGCGCCCGAAGGATTGCCTAGGGGCGCGGGGAACTGCGCGAGAAGCGGCCACCGGGCCGCGGGCGAAGGACAACTGAGGGGCCCGGGCCGTCGTAGGCGGCCCGCGCCCTAAGCCCCGAGCAACCCCCGCACGCCCCCCACAAACGCACCGAGCGCCAGCTCGAAGGCGGCATCCGAGCGGCCCCCCGCCATCGCCGAAAGCGCCCGCTCCAGCAACGGCATCGCGGCCCCCTCCGGCACCTCCCACATCTCCTCCGGCGCCGCCATGTCCAGCGCCGACCCGAGCACGACATTGTCCAGCCCGATGACCACCGTCATGACATCGCCGACGTCGAACCCGGCATCCAGCAACAGCCCCACCGCCAGCTCGTACTGAGCCAGCACCCGAGGCGCCCGCACCGGATTCGTGGTCAGCAGCGGAATCGCCTTCGGATGCGCGGCGAACGCGGCGCGATAGGCCCGCGCCCACTCCGTCAGCGCCTCGTCCCACGGCAGCCCCGAGCGGAGCGGCGCCGCGTCGATGCCTCCCGCCACCCGGTCCCGCAGCAGCTCCACGATCCCGTCCCGGCCGTCCACGTGGTGGTACACGGAACCCGTCTGCACCCCGAGCCGCCGCGCGATCTGCGGCACGCTGAAGTCGCCCTGCTCGTCGACGAGGGCCAGCGCCGTCGCGCCGATGCGCTCCCGGTCCAGCAGTGGCTTGCTCGGCCGACCCATCCGATGTGCTCCTCCGTCAGAACCCCGTCCCGCCCGTGAAGACGGGTCTTCCCGTATCCCCAACGGGAGGTTACATTGCGGAAACCGAAAGGCTTTAGGTTTACGCCGCTGCCCCCCTTTCCCGTCCTCTGCTGCCTGCCACCAGAAGGGCCTCCTTCCGCATGCCCGCAACCTCCCCGAAGACCGTCACGGCCGCCCCGCCCGCCCCGGCCGAGCCCGGTCTGCGCACGGGTTCCCTCGGCACCGCCGACATCGCGTTCTTCGTCGTCTCCGCCGCCGCCCCGCTCACCGTCATGGCGGGCGTCGCCCCGCTCGCCATCGCCCTCGGCGGCATCGGCGCCCCGGCCGGCTACCTCCTGGCCGGCCTCACCCTCGCCGTCTTCGCCATCGGCTTCACCGCGATGAGCCGCCACGTCACCGGCGGCGGCGCCTTCTACGCGTACATCACCCAGGGCCTCGGCCGCCCGGCCGGCATCGGCGCCGCGCTGCTCGCCATGATCGGCTACAACGGCATGGAGATCGGCGTCTACGGGCTCCTCGGCTCCGCCACCCAGGACACCGTCCACGCCCTGTTCGGCGCCGACATCCCCTGGCTGCCCGTCTCCCTGATCGGCCTGGCCGTCATCTGGTACGGCGGCTTCCGGTCGATCGACTTCGGCGCGAAGCTGCTCGGCGTCCTGCTCGTCGCCGAGACCGGCATCCTCGTACTCCTCGCCGGCGGAGTCCTCCTCAAGGGCGGCGCCCACGGCCTCTCCCTGGCCTCCTTCGCCCCCGGCAACGTCCTCGTGCCCGGCACCGCGGCCGTCCTGGCCTTCGCCTTCGCCGCGTTCACCGGCTTCGAGTCGACCGTCATCTACCGCCGCGAGGCCCGCGACCCGGACCGCACCGTGCCGCGCGCCACGTACATCGCGGTCGCCTTCCTCGGGCTCTTCTACGCGTTCACGGTCTGGATCGCCATCCAGTCCTTCGGCGACGCGCAGGTGGTGAAGGAGGCGGGCGGCAACCCGGCGGACCTCTTCTTCACCGCGATCACCACCTTCGTCGGCGGCTGGGCGGCCGACGTGATGCACGTCCTCATCGTCACCAGCGTCATCGCCTCCCTGCTCGCCTTCCACAACGCGATCAACCGTTACGGGCTCGCCCTCGCCGACGAAGGGGTCCTGCCGCGCTCCTTCGGCCGGATCCACCCCAAGCACGGCTCCCCGTACGCGGCGGGCCTCGCGCAGACCGCCCTGGGCGCCGTCGTCGTCCTCGTCTTCTGGGCCGCGGGCCTCGACCCGTACGCGCAGCTCCTGCTGTGGGTGAACACCCCGGGCATGCTGGGCCTGATGGCGCTGCAACTCCTCGCGGCCATCGCCGTCCCGTTCTTCTTCCGCCGGATCAGCCACCAGGAGGGCGTCCTGCGCACGATCGTCGCCCCCGCCGCGGCGACGCTGCTCCTCGGCGCCGCGATAATCCTGGTGATCACCCACATCGACCTCTTCACCGGCGCGTCCCCGCTGGCGAACGCGGTGATGGTGGCGGTGGCCCCCGCGGTCTTCGTCCTGGGCTTCCCGCTGGCCCACCGCCTGAAGCGCACCCGCCCGGAGATCTACGAACGGTTCGGCCAGTCCTAGCCCAGGGTCCGACCGCGCCCCGCAAGGGGCGCGGGGAACTGCGCGACCAGCCACGACGCACCCGCACCCGCCGACGAACGCCCACCCCCGCAGACGAGCCGCCAAAAAGGAGCCCGCACATGGCACCCCCGGCCGACCTCCTCCTCACCAGCACAAACATCCGCACCCTGAACCCGGATCAGCCGGAGGCCACCGCGCTGGCCGTCACCGGCGGCCGCATCACGGCGATCGGCGACACCGCCACCCTGATCCGGGACTGCACAGGCCCCCGCACCGAACGCCTCGACCTCGCCGGAGCGACCGTCACGCCGGGGCTCGTCGACTCCCACAGCCACCCGGTGTGGGGCCTGCGCATGGCGACCGGCGCCGACCTCAGCGGCGTACAGGACCTGGACGCGCTGCGGACCGCCCTGCGCCACGCGGACCGGATCGACGGCTGGGTCATCGGCTGGGGGCTCGACCACAACGCGTTCGGCGGCCGCCCGCTCCACCGCGACCTCATCGAGGACGTCCTCGACGGCGCCCCCGCCTTCCTGCGCCTGTACGACGGCCACTCGGCACTCGTCAGCGCCGCCGCCCTGACCGCGGCGGGCGTCACCGGCCCGCGCTCCTTCGCCCAGCGCTCCGAGATCGTCTGCGGCCCCGACGGCCGCCCCACCGGGCACCTGATCGAGCACGCGGCGATGGACCTGGTCGACGCGGTCGTGCCCGCGCTCTCGTACGAGGACCGCCGCAAGGGACTCGTCGACCTGCTCACCGCGATGGCCGCCACCGGCCTCACCGGCGCCCACGTCATGGACGGCTCCGACCTCGATCTGCTCGCCGCGGTCGAGGCGGACACCGACCTGCCGCTGCGTCTGACCATCGCGCCCTGGTGCATGCCGGGCGTGGACACGGCGGGCCTCGACGAACTGATCGCGCTCCAGGCCAGGCACGGCCGCGACTGGCGGGTCGGCGGCGTCAAGTTCTTCATGGACGGCACCGTCGAGGGCGGCACCGCCTGGCTGGAGCACCCCGACTGCCACGGGCAGGGGACCGAGGCGTTCTGGCCGGACCCGGCCGCGTACAGCGCCGCCGTACGGCACCTGCACGCCGCCGGGGTGCGCACCGCTACCCACGCCATCGGCGACGCGGCCGTCCGGCACGTCCTGGACACGGTCGAGGCGCTCGGCGCGAGCGGCCGCGGCGCCCACCGGATCGAGCACATCGAGTCGGTGCCCGACGACACCCTCCCGCGGTTCGCCGCGCTCGGGGTCACCGCGTCCATGCAGCCGCCGCACACCGCGTACACGAAGGGTGACCACAGCGACGAGTGGTCCAAGCGGCTCGGCGACGAGCGGGCGGCCCGCGCCTGGCGCACCCGCGACCTGCGCGACGCGGGCGCCACCCTCGCCCTCGGCTCGGACTGGCCGATCGCCCCCTACGACGTACGGCGGGTGCTCGCCATGGCCCGGGTGCCCGAGGGCGCGGCCGGACCGGGGCAGGGCCTCACCGGGCTCGAAGCGCTCGAAGGAGTGACCTCGCACGCGGCGGTCGCGGCCGGGGAGGCGGACAGGACGGGCCGGATCGCGGTCGGCCTGCGCGCGGACCTCACCGTGCTCGGCCTGGACCCGGTGACGGCACCGGCCGACGAACTGGCCGAGGCGCCGGTACTGCTGACCACGGTGGGCGGCAGGATCACGCACCGTACCCACTGAGAGCGCAGGGGACCCCCGAGCCCCATGATCAGAACGCGCTTTCTACTTGATCTGTGGAGAAATCGCCCTACGCCTTGATCGGGATGCCCGGTCGCCGCGTCGCCACCAGGCGCGGCAGGGCGTAGGGCAGCGTCCCGTACCAGAGCCGCGCCACCAGGAACCCGAAGGCCAGGCAGAGCATCCCGCCGACCGCGTCCAGCCAGAAGTGGTTGGCGGTCGCCACGATCACCGTCAGGGTCGCCACGGGGTAGAGCAGACCGAGGATCCTGGCCCACGGCGCCGAGGCGAGCGCGAAGATCGTCAGGCCGCACCAGAGCGACCAGCCGATGTGCATCGAGGGCATCGCCGCGTACTGGTTCGACATGTTCTTCAGGTTCCCGGAGGCCATCGAACCCCAGGTCTGGTGCACCGCGACCGTGTCGATGAAGTGGCCGCCGCTCATCAGGCGCGGCGGGGCCAGCGGGAAGAAGTAGTAGCCGACCAGGGCGACCGCCGTCGTCGCGAACAGCACGAGCCGGGTCGCCGCGTAGCGCCCGGGATGGCGGCGGAACAGCCACACCAGCACCCCGAGCGTCATCACGAAGTGCAGGGTCGCGTAGTAGTAGTTCATACCGATGATGAGCCAAGTCACCGCGTTCACCGTGTGGTTGACGCTCTGCTCCACGGCGATGCCGAGATGGTGCTCCAGGGACCAGATCCAGTCCGCGTTCCGCAGCGCCTTCGCTCTCTGCTCCGGGACCGCGTTGCGGATCAGGGAGTACGTCCAGTAGCTCACCGCGATCAGCAGGATCTCGAACCAGAGCCGGGGACGCCGCGGCATACGCAGGCGGCGCAGGAAACCGCCGGCGCTCTGCGTCGCGCGGGATTCCTCCGCGTCGGACGAGGCGGCGGGTCCTGGTCGGCCGTCCAGTGTTGTCACGGTCGTTTCACCCATAGTCACCGAGTCTGCCAGATTTCCGGCCCCTGTCAGATCATCCCTCGGTCGGGTCACGCCCGCACCTGCTACGCCCTGCGGACGAGACCGGGCCCCAGGGGACGGGGCGGGCCGCCCCGGGCGCCATCAGGCCGCTCGCGCAGGCCAGGGCCGTGCGGCCCCGGCCGAGCAGGGCCGCGGCCGCCGCCCGACCACCCTCCGGTGTGTACGGAGAGTGCTCGACGAGATCCCGCTCCACATCACCCGTGGCTGCCGCGATCACGGGAGTGGGCTGTACCGGTCACCCGGCGTGCGGCCCACCGGACTCCCCTCGCGCAACTGCGGCAACTGCGGCAACTGCGGTACGGGTACGGGCGGTTGAGGGCGGGAAGCGGTCATCACCACTCGGAACGGTGAAGGCCCGCGAACGGCCGACATGCCCCTTGCGGGCGGCGGTAGCGTGGTGGTGCGGGCCGACGGAGCCCGCACCGGTCCGCCGCGAGGGGCTGTCGCATGCTGAACGCCACCGCCCTGGATCCCCGTCCCGGGGAGAGCAAGAGCAGTACGGTCCTGGTGGTCGACGACACCGCCGCGAACCGCTTCGCGCTGAGCGCCGTGCTCAGCCGCGCAGGACATCTCGTCGTGCCCGTGGCCTCCGCCGGGGAGGCGCTGCTCGAACTCGAGGTGCGGCTGCGGGCCGGCTGCCTGCCCGACCTGGCACTCGTCGACGTGGGGCTGCCCGACCTCAGCGGCTTCGAGCTGTGCCGCAGGGTCAAGGCCCTGCCCTCGCTGGCCGGCATCCCCGTCGTCCACTTCTCCGCCCGCCCCTCGGGTCCCGTCGACCGCTGCCAGGGGCTCGACGCGGGCGGTGAGGCGTATCTGACGGTGCCCGCGGAGCCGGAGGAGATCCGCGCCGTGGTCCGCGCCGCGCTCCGCGGCGCCCGTGAACTCACCGACGCGCAGGCCCAGTTCACCCGTCTCGCGCTGCTCTCCGAAGCCGTCGTCGAGGTGCAGGGCGCCCGCTGTCTCGCCGAGCTGGCCGACGCCGCCGCCGACGCGGCGGCCCGGCTCACCGGGCAGCCCGCCGCCGTGTTCGTCCTCGACGACGACAGTGCCGCGCACACCGGCCTGTCCCGGCACGCCGAGCGCACCGGGCTGCCCGGCGCGGGCGACGAGGAGCGGGCCGCCGCCCAGGTCCGGCGGGTGCCGTGCGCCCGGGGCGGGATCCGCTCCGCCGTCCTGCCCGGAGCGCAGTGGCCCGGGGTGTACGTCGGACCGGGTGACGTCCGTCTGGTCCTCGCCCGCAGCCGCGACGGCCTGTCCGTGTGCCTGGTCACGCCCGTCCACCCCGACGCGAGCGGGCGGATCGGCCCGCTCGTCGCCCAGCTGGCGCGGGCCACCGTGCTCGCCGCGGAACCCCTCCTCCGGTACGAGCAGGAGCGCCACGTGGCCCTGACCCTGCAACGCAGCTTCCTGCCCGCCCAGTTGCCCCGGATGCCGGGCCTCCAGGTCGCCTTCCGCTACGAACCCGCCTCGCAACAGGCCGAGATCGGCGGCGACTTCTACGCCGCGCTGCCCACCCCCACCGGGGTCATCGCCGCCATCGGCGACGTGGTCGGGCACTCCCTCGACGCCGCCACCGTGATGGTCGAGATCCGGCACGCGCTGCGCGCCTACAGCATCGAGGACGCGCGGCCCGGCCGCCTCGTGGACCGTATCGACCGGATGCTCCAGCACTACCACCCGGACACCACGGCGACCCTCTGCCTGATCCTCGTCGACCCCGGCAGCGGCCGCGTCCAGGTGGCGAACGCGGGGCACATCCCGCCGCTGATCCTGCCCGCGCACGGTGCGCCCCACTACGCCGAGGCCGCCGGCCCGCTGCTCGGCCTCGGTCTGCCGCGCCCCGAGCCCGCAGAGCTGACCCTCGCGCCCGGCGACCGGCTGCTCATGGTCACCGACGGGCTGATCGAGACCCGCGGCACCGACCTGGCCGTCTCCATGGATCAGCTGCGCGGCGCCGCGGCCGTCGCCCCGGCCGGTCCCGACGCCCTCTGCGACACCCTGATGTCCTGCTTCGGCCAGGACCGCGCGGACGACATCGCCCTGCTCGCCCTGCGCCTCAGCCCAGGGGTTTCTCCAGCAGAGTGACCCCGTAACTGCTGCCACCCGCGCCGGACTTGAAGGGCTGCTCACCGACGACCGTATAGCCGCGGCCCTCGTAGTAGGCGCGCAGCCGCGGGTTGGTCGCCACGCAGTCGAGGCGGCACAGCGAGCGGCCCGTCTCCGCGATGCGCCGCTCGGCGCGGGCGAGCAGTTCGGTGCCCGTACCGGCCGGGGCGCCGCGCCGCACCATCAGCCGGTGCACGTACCCGGCCACGGGCGGCTGCGCGCCCCACGCCGCCTCGTCCTCCCACCACAGCTCGAAGGCGCCCGCGACGGTGCCGTCGGCGAGGGCCGCGATCCACACCTCGCCCTCCTCCATCCGCAGCCGGAAGTGGTCCGCGTCCTTCTGGCCGGGCTTCCACTGGTCGATGCCCCGGTCGACCATCCAGCGGGCCGCTTCGTCGTAGAGCGACACGAGAACGCCCAGGTCGCCGGTGTCCGCTCTGCGGAACGCGAGTTGTGCCGTCATGCCGATCACCGTAAAGGTGAGGGGCGCAAGGACCGACCCCGACTCCACGGAGCCCTCATGCCGAACATCACCGTCGACCACTCCGCCGCCCTCGACGACCGCATCGACCGCGCCGGACTCGCCGGGGCCGTCCACCAGGCCTGCGTCGACGTCGTGGGCGCCCGCACGGCGGCCTGCAAGACCCGCTTCCGCCGCGCCGACGAGACCGTGGTGGGCGACGGCACCGAGCCGGCGGACCTGGTCCACATCGAGATCGCCCTCCTGGCAGGCCGCACGGAGGAGGCGAAGACGGCTCTGACGGAGACGGTCCTCGCTCTGCTGCCCGCACACATCAAGGAGCCGGAGGGCGCGCACCTGTCGGTGGAGGTCCGAGACCTGGAGCCCGCCTACAAGTCGGCGCGAGGCTGAGCGCGGGCCCCGGCAGGGGCGCGGGGCCGCATCGATGTGCGGCTCCGCCGCGTGGGCGCGACCAGCCACGACGGCGCCGCACCCGAAACTCAGACAGCGGCCAGCCCGGACAACCGCCCGATCAACTCGGCGAACGGCCCGTCCACCGGCTCCCCGGAGAGAAGGCGCCGCAACAGCGCCGCCATCTCGGAGTCGTACGCGGCGCTGACAGCGGCCAGCGCCGCGAAATCGTGCACCAGCTGAAGCTCCAGCTCCCCGCGCGGAATGCGCCGCCCGTCGAGCCAGATCAGCGCCGTCGACTCGGCGAGCGAGATCCACGACCGGACGACGAGTTCGAGCCGGGGCGACGGGGACACGACCCCCAGGTGCGCCAGGATCTGGACGTACGCGGCCTGCCGCACGGAGTCGATCAGCGCGTTCGTCGCGGAGGAGCCGACGGCCGGCCCCCCGCGCATCAGCGCCGAGAAACCGGGCCCGTGCTCGTCGACGAAGTCGAAGAACCGGCCCATGACGCGCAGCAGCCGGGCCCCGAGCGGCCCTTCCCGGGGCTCCTCGAAACGTTCCGCCAGATCCTCGGCGGCCCGCTTCAACGCGGCCTCGTACAGGCTGAGTTTGCCCGGGAAGTAGTGATAGACGAGCGGTCGCGAGATCCCCGCGGCGGCCGCTATCTCGTCGATGGAGACCTCGTCGGGGGAGCGGTGGCTGAAGAGTTCGAGGGCGACCCCGATCAACTGCCGTCGCCGCTCCTCGACTCCCATTCTGCGCCGCACCCCGGTAGCCATACCGAACACTCTACCGAGCCGATTGCGCCGGTCACCGCCGTGGTCGCTACAGGTCGAGCACGAGACGTTCACCGCGCGCCCGCGAGACGCAGATCAGCATCGAGTCGTCCCGCTCGGCGTCGGTGAGCAGCTCGTCACGGTGGTCGATCTCACCCTCCAGGACCCGCTGTTGGCACGTTCCGCAGAAGCCCTGCTCGCAGGAGTACGCGACGTTGGGCAGCTCCGCGCGGACCGCCGCGAGCACCGTGGACCCGGCGGCGACGTCGACGACCTTGCCGCTGCGCCGCAGCTCCACCTCGAACGCGCTGTTCCCGTCGGCCGTGCTGCGGGGCGCGAACCGCTCCAGATGCAGGGTCCGGCCCTCCGGCAGCGCCGCCTCCACGGCCGCCATCAGCCCCTCGGGCCCGCAGCAGAAGACGGCGGTGCCGGGCGCGGTGGCGGTGAGCGCGGCGGCGAGGTCGGGCAGGCCCGCCTCGTCCTGGGGGACCACGGTGACGCGGTCGCCGCCCAGCTTCACCACGTCCTCCAGGAACGGCATCGAGGACCGGCTCCGGCCCCCGTACAGCAGCCGCCACTCGGCGCCGCGCGCCTCCACCTCGCGGAGCATGGGCAGGATCGGGGTGATGCCGATGCCGCCCGCGACGAACAGGTAGGCCGGGGCGTCCGTGTCGAGCGCGAAGCGGTTGCGCGGCCCGCGCACCTCCACCTCGGCGCCCTCCCGCACCTGCTCGTGCACCTCGCGCGATCCGCCGCGCCCGCCCTCGCTCTCCGGGATCAGCCGGGTGGCGACGGTGTACGACGAGGAGTCCTCCGGGTCGCCGCACAGCGAGTACTGCCGGAGGAGGCCGGACGGCAGGACCAGGTCGAGGTGGGCGCCCGGCCGCCAGGCGGGCAGGTCGTACCCCTCCAGGCGGAGCTGCACCACGCCGTCGGCGATCTCCTCGTGCCCGGCGACGAGCAGCCGCAGCGCGCGGGCGCGCGGCCGTCCCGAGACCGGCTCCTCCAGGGCGGGCATCGGCCACAGCGGGGAGCCCTGCACACGGCGGCGCAGCGCGCGCCGGACGACGAGCGCGGCGCCCGCGACGACGGCCGCCCTGGTCAGGGTGCGGGCGTTCATCGGGCGGCTCCGGTCCGGCCCGCGGTCCGGGCCTCGGCGGCGGTCGCCGCGGGGGAGGCGGCGAGATAGGCGACGGCCTGCGCGGTGTCGCCCTCCTGCTCCGGGTGGTAACTCCGGCTCAGGTAGCGGGGGATGGACCGCATCATCGCGCCGGTCGACGGCAGCACGCCCTGCTTGCCGCCCCGGTAGAAGTCCTTGAAGCCGGCCTTGCCGTCGACCAGCGTCGGGTCGTTCTCCATGAAGAACCGCGCGCCGCGCTGCCACAGGAAGACCAGCGCCGTGAAGGCGGTGGCCCAGGTGCGCACCCGGCGCCGGTAGCTGCCGTCCACGTGCTCGAACAGCTCGAAGGCCACGGAGCGGTGCTCGACCTCCTCGGCGCCGTGCCAGCGCAGCAGGTCGAGCATGGTCGGGTCGGCGCCGCGCCGGTCCAGCTCGTCCGCGTTCAGCACCCAGTCGCCGAGGAACGCCGTGTAGTGCTCGATCGCCGCGATCAGCGCGACCCGCTCCATCAGCCACCACTCGCGCGCCCTGCCCGGCGGCAGCGTCCGGTCGCCGAGCAGCTTCTCGAAGAACCAGTCCACCTGGGCCGTGTACGGCGTCGGGTCGAGACCCTGCTCGCGCAGGTGCGGCAGCACCTCGTCATGGGCCTGGGAGTGCATGGCCTCCTGGCCGATGAACCCGATGACGTCCTCACGCAGCCGGTCGTCCCGTATGTAGGGCAGGACCTGCTTGTACACGTGCACGAACCAGCGCTCACCGGCCGGAAGGAGCAGGTGCAGCACGTTGATGGTGTGCGTGGCGAACGGGTCGTCCGGGAGCCAGTGCAGCGGGGTCTTGTCCCAGGCGAAGGACACCTGGCGTGCCTTCAGCGTGACGCGCGTATTAGACATGGCGTCAATGTACTGACGGGTAGACGTGGGGGTACAGCCCCCTGCGGGGACTTTCTTTACGTGATCGTCAGCAAGGGGTCCGCCAGAAGGCCCTACTTCAGCGTCGTCACCTTCGCGCCGCCCGCCGTGCTCCCGGTCAGCGACACCTTCGCGCCTCGCGCCACCTTCACCGCCAGCAGGTTCCCCGGGACCGTGGACCCCGCCGCCGTCACCGCGTCGACCTTCTTGCTGCCCGCCGCGATGAGGTACCAGACCCCGGCCCGCGACTTCCAGCGGACCCCGGCCAGGACCAGCGGGTAGCGGGAGCCGCACGCGGGCGAGGTCTGCGACTTCGCGGCGACCACCGCGGCCGTCGCGCCCGGGGTGCGGAACAGGCCGAGGGTGCGCGGGCTGCCGCCCTGCCAGGTCTCGGCGCGGGTGCACACCCACTCCGCGGTGCCGTTGGCCTCGGGCAGCTCCTGCTCGGCGTACGGCCAGGAGTTGACCGAGCGCACCCCGTGCGAGCGGTCGGCGGCCAGCGAGCAGGCGGTGGCCGCCCAGTCGGCGGGCGCCGAGTCGCGCGGCGCGTCCGGGCTGCCCGAGGTGAGCCGCGCGGGGACCAGCTCGCCCAGGTCGGTGGTGAGCCGGGTGCCGGTGGCGTCGGTCAGCGCCAGCGCGTTCCACGACGTACAGCCGCTGGAGACGGCCGGGCTGGCGAACGGCGCGGTGGCGCCGTCCGCCGTACGGGACAGCTTCAGGGCCGCCGCGTCCGGCTTCAGCAGATCGCGGACGGCGGCCCCGGTCACCCAAGGGGCCGTCAGATAGCGGACGTTGCCGTCCGCGCGGTCCAGGACGACCGCGCTCGACCCGGCCGCGTCCGCCCCGTCGACCCGCGCGAAGTCGAGGGCGGCGCCGCTCGTCCCGCTCATCGGCTCGGCGTAGCGGACGACGCGCAGACCGTCGTAGAGGACGACGACGCGCGCCTGGTCGATCTCCCCCGCGTACAGCAACTGCGCCGGTCCGGGCGGCGCGCCCGCCGCCGTGCCGGGCGTCGCCGACACCTGCACGGACGGGCCGGGCCGCGCCCACACCGCGAGAGCACGGCGCAGCAGGTCCGTGTCGTCGGCGAGCGGGCCGCGCGCGGGCCACACCGAGAAGTCCAGGCGCGCGGAACTCTCCCAGGCCGTCGGGACCACCCGCGTCAGCTTCGCCGGATCCAGCGCGGCCTGGCCCGCCGGATTGCGGGCGTACGGCGGCGCCGCCGCGCCGTCGGGGCCCCAGCTGTCGCTGCCGGGCAGCCCGAGCAGCGCCCCGCACACCACGAGCGCGGCGAGCCCGACGACGGCGGCCTTCGCGTGCTGGCGGCGGCGCATCAGGTCGGTGGGGCGGGCGTGCAGGGAGCACGCGTCGAACTCGGGGGAGGCGAGCAGCGCGGGCTGCGTCTCGACCTCCGCCGCCGCGGTCAGCGCGGTCGCGGCGACGTCGGGGGTGCAGCCCGCGGCCAGCAGCGTCGTGCGGACCGTGGTGTCGTCGAGCCGCTCCAGACCGCGCAGCACGTACGCGGCGCGCGCCGGGCCGTCGAGCGCGGAGAGCTTCTGGTCCAGGGCGAGTTCATCGGCGCCGCCGGACTTCGGGAACAGCCGCAGCCCCCACACCTGCGGCAGCAGCGGCGGCAGTTGGGCGCGCTTGGGCCAGGCCGCGCGGCGCAGCGGAAGCCCCGCGTCCAGGGCGCTGCGCAGCACCCGCAGCCGGACGTAGGCGTAGCCCGGGTCGCCGGCGGCCGTCGGCGCGGGCGCCGTCCGGCCGCGGGGCAGCGCGCGCTGCGCGACGGAGTGGGCGGTGAGCACCCGGCGGTTGCGGCCGAGGCCCGGCGGCAGCACCAGATAGGCGAGACGGACCAGGCGCGGATAGTGCTCGACCAGGGCCGCCTCCGCCTGCTCGACGTCGATCACGTCGGCCGGGGCGGGTGCGGCGGGGGACGAGGGCTCGGATTGCTGCACCTTTGACTGCACGCTGAGCTGAACGAGCGAATCGTGGGATGGTCACAGCCGGCCGCTACGTCAGCTGCCAGCCGCTGAACTCCACCGTGCCGCGCGCCCCGTTCCCGCCGTTCGTCGCGCTCATGAACAGCCCCACGTCCTGCGTCGCCGCCGCCCCCGGCACGGCCGCCGTGGCCACGGTCCGCCAGGTCGCGCCGCCGTCGGCCGAGCACGCGCCGGTGACGGAGCCCCCGGACCGGGTCAGCCGCAGCAGCACCGGCGCCTTGATGCCCGTAAGGCGTTTGTACGTGTCCAAGGTGCCGTCACCGTTCGTGTCGTAGGAGAGGACGACCCCGTTCGACGGCGTGACCGACAGATTGACGAAGCCCGCCGAGCCGGGCGTGGCCAGGGAGTTGCGCACGATGATGCCGGCCCGCGCCCAGGCGCCGGTCACGTCCTGGCGGTCGACGCGCAGCACCACCGACGTACCGTCCGTGAAGGCGCCCGGCCGGTACACCGTGCCGAACTCCGTCGTGCCCTTCCACAGATCGGCGCCACCGCCGTCGATCGCGAACGCGTCCCCCAACTGCCCGAAGAACGCTCCGTTGTTGGTGTACGTCTTCCAGCCCGCGTCGAGCGGTCCCGCCTCGAACAGGGTGCCGGTGTGGACGGCGGTGATCCGGTCCGCGCCCGCGGGCCCGTAGGTGACGTCGATCTCGTACGGCAGCGGGCGCAGCGGCTTGTCGAGCGGGGCGGCCGGGGCGCTCGCCCGCCAGGCCACGGTGCCCTCGCCGCCCGCGGCGACGCTCCTGAGGTGGGTGGCGCCCTCCGGCTCGGCGTCGAGGCCCTTCAGGGTGAAGTCGACGCGGCCCGTGGCGCGCAGCCCGTTGACGTTGTGGAAGGTGGCGGCCACGCGCGCGTGCCCGTTCGGCGGGAACGCGGGCGGCTCCGCCGTGACCGTCACCGAGCCCTGGTAGGGGGCGGCCGCCAGCACGTCGCGGACCCGGGCGGCCGTGCGGTACGCGTCGCCGTACGGGCGCAGCGGATAGTCCTTCGTCTCCCGCGTCCACGGCTCCTCGAACGCGAACCAGTCCACCGCCGCGGGTTCGCGTCCCGCCGCCAGCGCGTCCTGGAGTTCGTCGAGCCACTTCTGCCAGCGCGGCAGATAGAAGTCGGCCATCAGGCCGTGCCATTCGCGGTTGCCGTACTCGTGCAGATTGCCGGGGTCGGAGGTGGCCCGGTCGCCCCACACGGTGATGAGCACCTTGGCGCAGCGCTCGAACTCGGCGCGCTCGGCGGCGCTCGTCGCGAGATCGCGGGCGTCCTGGATCCACGGGCCGAGCAGGAACGCCGGATGGGTGCCCGTCACGTCGTCGGAGAGCCGCATCAGCTTCAGCCACAGCGTGGCGAGCGCTTTGAACGTCGGCAGGTCCTTCGCCGCGTACGCCGCCTTCAGCTGGGGCAGGAGCTGGCGGCTGCGGTGCGCGAGGGCCTGGCGGGCGACGTCCACGAGGTCGTACTTGTAGGCGGAGCTGCGCCGCAGCCCGGCCGCCACGCCCAGGAGCCCGGTGAGCGCGGCGTCGAAGCGTGCCGGGTCGTAGGTCAGGGCGCGCGGCGCGTAGTAGGCGGCGCGGTCGGCGGACAGGTCGGGGCGGGCGGCGAACAGCGAGTCGTGCGGGTCGGAGCGCTCCACCGCCTTCTGCTGGTACGCCGTCTCGTGCAGCGCCTGCCAGGCGGCGCGGGCGTCCTTGTCCCGGGCGCCGTACCGGAGGTCGGCGTACCCGGCGAACCAGCGCGCCCGGTCCAGGCCGCCGTCCGTCCACGCCAGTTCGGACCACAGCTCGAAGGCGGCCGGGTCGCGGTCCGTGCCCTCGGGCATGTACGCCGTGCCCGCGAGCGCGCTGCCGGGCTTGTCGCGCCAGGCGAAGAACTTCTCCTGCCAGATGTGCGCGCGGGCCCCGATCGTGGTGCGGCCGCCGAAGTTCGGGATGGTGCCGAACGCGTACGGGGTGCCCGCCCAGTCCTTCTCGCGGTCGGTGACCGACGTGAACCGGTCCGAGACGCCGTCGACGATCAGCATCTTCTCCTTGTCGACGGCGTCGATCAGCTCGGGCAGCGGGTTCGCCTCCCAGCCGAGGATCACCCAGGTCGCGCCGGGCCGGTTCTTGCGCAGTGCCGTCTCCACCCCGCGCGCCGCGTCCGGCACCGGCACGTCGCCCGCGGTGCCGCCCTCGTGCAGCAGGTCCATCTTGAAGGCGTCGATCTCGCCGAACAGGTCCTGCTGATGCCCGTAGAAGGACGCGGCGACCTCTTTGAACGCCTCGGTGCGCGGGTCGAGCCAGTCCGGCCGCTGGAAGCCGTGCCAGACGCCCTGCGGGACGACGTGCGCGTCCCCGCCGTTGCGCTCCACGAACTCCTTCGGCACATGCCCGTAGTAGCCGGGCATGACCGGCGTCATGCCGAGCGCACGCAGCCGGTCGACGATCCTCCGGCCCAGCGCGGCGCGCTCGGCGATCAGTTCGGCCGAGAGCGGGCCGCCGTACCCGTACAGGTTCTGGAGCAGCCACCACGGCTGGTGGGAGGGGGCGGGCAGCCAGGCCCGCGACTCCTCGTCGCTGTAGCCGAAGTCCTTCAGGACCCGGTGGTAGACGGCCTCCATACCGGCGATGACCAGCACCTCGTTGCAGCCGTGCAGCGCGAGGACGTCCAGCTCGTGCTCCCAGTACGACCAGCCGGCGAACGGCGCCGTGTAGCCGTCGTTGGTGTCGTTCAGCGCGAACCGGTGGGGCAGCGCCGACGATCTCTCCAGCGTCCGCGACGGCGCCGGAAGCCGCTCGGGCAGGTCGAGCTGGCTGCCGTTCCAGGCGATCTGCGCCCCGCACGTGTACTTCAGGTACCAGTGGACCCCGGCGAGCAGCACCGCCGGGGTCGTCCCGTACACCGCGACACGGCCCCGCGTCCCGGACACCCGGAAACGGTCCACGCCGTCCCGCGCCGCGACCAGGGTGAGGGTGAACTGGTCCGCGTGGTGCGGCAGCAGCCGTTTGAGCGCGGCGCGCGCCGCCGACGTATCAAGGGCCTGAGCGGCATGTGCGGCCGGTGCGCCGAGCCCCACTCCCAGGGCCGAGCCGAGACCGATGGCACCTGCCGTGCCGATGACCGTGCGTCGCGTTGGCGCGGACATACCTGCTACCCCCTGTGCGTCACGGATGGTGCGGCGCACGCTAACCGGGCGCAGGTCCGTGCTCAACGGTACGCACGGAGCTGGCGGGAACCAGGCGGACCGCCGGTCACAACCGGACAGGAGAGCGCGATGAGGAAGCTGCTGGTGGCAGGGGCGGTGCTGGCCGCGGCCGCGGCCGGATGCACCACGGGCGCGGCCCACGACGACGCACCGAAGATCCCCCGAACGGCCACCGGAACCCTGGAACAGATCGCCCGCCGGGCGGGCTGCGACCCCGAGGTCCAGACCGACGCCGCCGAACTGCGCCAGGCGACCTGCGGCACCGGCACCGGACGCTACGTTCTGGCCACTTTCGCCACCGACCGAGGTCAGACCGAGTGGCTGGACGTCGCCGACGACTACGGCGGCGACTACCTCGTGGGCCGCAAGTGGATCGTGGTCGGCCCGGACGCGGTCGTGACGAAGCTGCGCGGCCGGCTCGGCGGGACCGTGGAGCGGGTCTCCTCGCACCACTCGGGGAGTAGCGGTGGTGGGGGTCACGAGGAGTAGCCCGGCTCCGGGCACGGGTCACCACTGAACCGGCCGCGCAGCAGCCGGGAGGGGGCGTCCGGTCAGTTACACCGGGCGCCCCGGTTGATGCAGCCCGTCGCCCGCTGCATCAACTGGTCGGAGAAGACATTGATGAAGTCGTCGTGGTCGGTGATCGGCTTGTGCAGCTGCTCCGGGAAGCCGTCCACCGCATACGGGTTCTTCACCTGGCCGTTCGCGATCGTCGGCGCCGGCACGTCGTACACCAGCCGCATCGTCAGCTGCGGGATCGCCTTGAAGTTCGCCGGGCAGTTGCCCTGAGCGTCGGCGAACGCCACATGCGTGCGGTGGTTGGCGCTGTCGGTGTTCTGGCCGTCCCAGCAGCTCTGGAACTTGAAGCTGCGCACCACCTGGCTGCCGCGCGGGCAGATCGGGTACTTGTCCGTCAGCTGCCGGTTCTCGAAGCCGGTGCAGCTCCAGTGCGCGTTCGCGTTCGCGGTGCCGTTGGTGAACGCCTTCGCGTCACCGGTGATGATGCGCAGGAACTTCGGCATCGCGACGACCTTGCCGCGCGGGCTGCCGACGAACTTGATGCTCGCCGTCCGCACCTGGAGGATCTTGCCGATGTTGCCCTCCTTGCCGCCGCCGTCCTGATTGGCGTCGGCCTCCTGCGTGCCGTCCTGCACGCGCAGCACCGGCCAGTAGTACGTCGACTTGTCGCCCTGGTTGCGGCAGCTGGTGGCGGCGCCCGCGAAGGTGTCGTTGCTCGCGAAGGCGTTGTTGCTCTGGTTGCCGACGTAGTCGTGCATGTGGTGCGCGCCGTTGGTGACACCGGGGGCGACGATCACGTTGTCGCTGTTGCGGAGCTTGTTGGCGTTGGTGCCGCACGCGGTGGTGAAGGTGCCGGTCGACGCGCCGCGGCCGTTCCTGGACTGCTGGACGTTCGGCCTGACCTTGGTGATGTCCTGGAAGTCGGCCGCCACCGGGCCGCCGGCGGCGCCGCCCTGCTGCGGGGGCGCCGGTACCGAGGAAGCGGGTGCGGAGGCGCCGGCGGTCGGGGCGGTGGACGGTGCCGGGGAGTCGCCGCCGTTGTCGTCCGTGGCGCGCTGGGTGCACTGCGCCATCCCGTCGAGGCCCTGCGGCGCGCTGCCGCCCGAGCGCCGGATGTTCTGCCCGATCCGGTCGAGGGCGGCGCCGCGTTTGGCCTTCAGCGGGCCCAGGACGCTGTTCTGGACCCAGCCGGGGTCCTGGGCGGCGGCGTCCCGGTTCTGCGCGAGGCGCTGGAAGGCCTGCGTGATCTGGGTGTCCATGGCGGCCAGTTCGCCGTCCACCCGGCCGCGGGCGCCGTCCGGTACGTCGGGCAGCGCGGTGCCGACGTCCGGGCAGTCGATGGTGGTCGTCTTCGCTACGACGCCGCTGCCGCTGCGCTGCCCGGTGTCCGCGGAGTTCTCTTCGTGAGCCTGCGCGTACACGTTCACCGCGACCAGCCCACCTCCGCCCAGGAGCAGTGCGGCCGACGCGATGGTCATGCGCGTCGCCAGCGATGAGCGCCTTTTCCGTGAGGTGCGTCCCATGTGACTACGTACGCAACGGTGGGCCCGCGCGTTCAACGGGGCGCGTGATTTTGCCGCCGCCGTCTTGGGCAATCTGCCGCCTGGGGCGGCAGGGTGGGCAAGGCGGCACCCCGGCGCGGGGTGAGCGCTCTAAGGGGCGGCCAGTTCAGCGCCGTTCGCGGGTGCGCCCCGGTGGGGCTTCTCGCGCAGTTCCCCGCGCCCCTGACGGGGCTGAAAGCAGGCCGAGAGCCAGGCGCGCCCCTTACGGGGCGCGATCCAGGTAGGCCAGCACCGCCAGGACTCGGCGGTTGTCGTCGTCCGAGACGGTCAGGTTCAGCTTGGTGAAGATGTTCGAGGTGTGTTTGGCGATGGCGCGCTCGGTGACGACGAGTTGGGCCGCGATCGCCGCGTTGGACCGCCCCTGCGCCATCAGCTCAAGCACCTCCAGCTCGCGCGGCGTGAGCCCGCCCAGCGGCTCCTGGACCGAACGCCGAGCGAGCAACTGCTGAATCACCTGCGGGTCCATCGCGGTACCGCCCGCGGCAACCCGCCGCACCGCGTCGACGAACTGCTCCGCGTCGAACACCCGGTCCTTCAGCAGATACCCGACCCCACCGTTGCCGTCCGCCAGCAGCTCGCGTGCGTACAACTGCTCCACGTGCTGCGACAGCACGAGCACCGGCAACCCGGGCCGGGCCCGCCGCGCGGCGAGCGCGCACTGCAAGCCCTCGTCGGTGTGCGAGGGCGGCAGCCGCACATCGACGACGGCGACATCCGGCGCCAACTCGGCCAGCGCCTTGGTGAGTTCGGGCCCGCTCTCGACGGCTGCCGCGATCTCGAAGTCGTACGCCTCGAGCATCCGCACCAGCCCGTCCCGCAGCAGGAACAGGTCTTCGGCTAGGACAACACGCAAGGGATCTCCATGGTCACCATGGTCGGACCGCCCGCGGGGGAGCTGACGGCGAGGACACCGTCGAATGTAGCGAGCCGGCGCTCCACCCCGCCCAGCCCGCCGCCCTCCCGGATCACGGCGCCCCCCTTGCCGTTGTCGGTGACGGCGACGCGCAGATGGCCGTCGGCATGGCTGATGTCGACCCAAATCCGGTCCGCGCCCGCGTGCTTCACCGCGTTCGTCAGCGCCTCGCTGATCGCGAAGTACGCGGCCGACTCCACCGGCGCCTCGGCCCGCCCGGCCTGCTCGACCTCCACCTCCGTCGCCACGGGCAGCCGCAGCGCCAACGCCCGTACGGCATCGCCCAGTCCGCGCTCGGCGAGCACCGGCGGATGGATGCCGCGGACCAGGTCGCGCAGCTCGGCGAGTGCGTCGGCCGACGACTGCCGGGCCTGAGCGAGCAGCTCCTTCGCCTTGGCCGGATCCTTCTCGATCAGCGCCTCGACGGTGCCCAGATCCATGCCCATGGCGACGAGCCTGGCCTGCGCCCCGTCGTGCAGATCGCGCTCGATACGGCGCAGCTCGGCCGCGGAGGTGTCCACGGCGTCGCGTCGCGTCTCGGTCAACACCCGTACGCGCGCTGCGAGTTCACCGTCCGCCGGGGCCAGTACGGACCGCGTCAGGAGGAAGTGCACCCGCAGCAGGGCGGGGGCGGTGCGGAGCCCGGTGGCGAGGAGCGCCGTCGCCAGCAGCGCCGCAAGCAGGGAGGACCCCTCGCCGCTGATCGGCACGAACCCGTACCACCAGCCGACGCGCGAGCCATCGTTGAAGACCCGCCACAGTCCGGCCGCGAGCGCGTACCCCTCGACCGGATAGAGGACCAGCGCCGCGGGCAGCAGCGCCGTCACGAACCCGGCCGTCATGTCGACGAGCAGCCAGCGCAGATCCCGCCAGGTCGCCGGATCGCCGAGCAGCAGCCGGCACCGCTCCACCTGCCCGACGACCCCGCCGCGCAGATCGTCGGGGAACGGCCGGTACGCCGCCGGTATCCGCACCCCGCACCACTCGGCGGCGACCGCCCGCCGCCAGTTCGCCCAGTGCCGGACGAGGGTGAGGACCCAGGGTGTGGTGACGGCGCCGATCCCCACCGGCACGAGGACGACCGAGACCAAGGACAGCACGAACAACGTGATCGATCCGGCGAGCCCGACCGCGGCGAGCACCAGCCCCCGCACCCCCGCCCCGACGGCACTCCGTACCCGCGCACCCATCCCGCACCCCGTCCCGTTCCGCTGCCCGTGCTGCCGCTCGTCCCGCTGTTCTCACAGTGTGGCCGTCGCGGCGGCCCGGGGCAGTGATACGGGCACCCGTCCCGGGGGTGTAGCCGGCACCACCCCCGGGACGGGTGACGGGCGCGCGGGGCTCAGCGGCCCGCGGGCGGCGCGTACTTGTAGCCGACCCGGCGCACCGTCTGGATCACCTTGCGGTGCTCGGCGCCCAGCTTGCGGCGCAGCCGGGCGACGTGCACGTCCACGGTGCGGCCGTCGCCGACATGGCCGTAGCCCCACACCGTGGTGACCAGCTGGTCGCGGGAGTGCACCCGGTGCGGGTGCGCGACGAGGTGCGCGAGGAGTTCGAACTCCAGGTAGGTCAGGTCGAGTCGGCGTCCGTCGACGCTGGCGGTGCGCTCCGCGCCGTCGATGCCGATGAGGGCGTCGCCGTCCGACGGGACGACAGGCGCCGTGGCGGCGGGCCTGGGCGGCAGCAGCGGCTGCTGGTCGGCCGGTACGAGGACCAGGTAGCCGATCATCGGCGGGTTGCCCGGCAGGGCCGGCAGGGTGTGCGGCGGCGCGGGCAGCAGTGTGGCGCCCGGCGGCAGAAACCCGGACACGTCGACCACATCGACCAGGCGGTCGGGGCGGTCCACCTCGTCACTGCCGACCGCGCGCAGCCGGGTGCGGGTGGGGGAGGGGGCAACGGAGAGGGAGCGGGCGTGAGCCATGAGTGGTCAACCTTCGCGCGAGAGGCCGTCTGGGAGAGGACGTACGTCATACGCGCGGACCGAAGGCCGTCCTGCTCGCGGAGGGAGCGGCGGCTTTAGAGGGTCTGCGCGTTCACACGCGGCAACACACCCGGTCGAAGTCGTGGTGCTGGCGGGAAGGCCAGAACGGCTCAAGGTCGTGACGACGACCCTGCGCGGTGATGTTCTGGAAGCTGGCCATACCCGTATTGAAGCAGATGGAGTACGCGAAAGAGAGGGCGCCCGCACAAGATGCGGACGCCCTCGGAGACCTCATGGCCGAAATTCAGCCGTCGCTCAGACCTGGCCGGCCTTCTCCAGTGCGGAGCAGCAGGTGTCGACGAGGAGCCGCGTGACGACGTACGGGTCGACGTTGGCGTTCGGACGACGGTCCTCGATGTAGCCCTTGCCGTCCTTCTCCACCTGCCACGGGATGCGGACCGAGGCGCCGCGGTTGGAGACGCCGTACGAGTACTCGTTCCACGGGGCGGTCTCGTGCAGGCCGGTGAGGCGGTCGTCGATGCCGGCGCCGTAGTGCTTGACGTGGTCGAGCGGCTTGGAGCCCTCGCCCAGCGACTCGCACGCGGTGATGATCGCGTCGTAGCCCTCGCGCATCGCCTTCGTCGAGAAGTTCGTGTGCGCGCCCGCGCCGTTCCAGTCGCCCTTGACCGGCTTCGGGTCGAGGGTGGCCGAGACCTTGAAGTCCTCGGCGGTGCGGTAGAGCAGCCAGCGCGCCACCCACAGCTGGTCGGAGACCGCGAGCGGGGCGAGCGGGCCGACCTGGAACTCCCACTGGCCGGGCATGACCTCGGCGTTGATGCCGGAGATGCCCAGGCCCGCCTTGAGGCAGTTGTCGAGGTGTGCCTCGACGACGTCACGGCCGTGGATCTCGTCGGTGCCGACGCCGCAGTAGTAGCCGCCCTGCGCGGCGGGGAAGCCGCCGACCGGGAAGCCGAGCGGGCGGTCGCCCTCGAAGAACGTGTACTCCTGCTCGATGCCGAAGATCGGCTCCTGCGCGCCGAACTTCTCCTCGACCTCGGCGAGCGCGGCCCGGGTGTTCGACTCGTGCGGGGTCATGTCGATGTTGAGGACCTCGCACATGACGAGGACGTCCTCGCCGCCGCGGATCGGGTCCGGGTACACGGCGACGGGCTTGAGGACGCGGTCCGAGGCGTGGCCCTCGGCCTGGTTCGTGGACGACCCGTCGAAGCCCCAGATCGGCAGCGCGTCCAGACCGTCCGGCGAGCCGGCGATTATCTTCGTCTTCGAACGAAGCTTGGCCGTCGGCTCGGTGCCGTCGATCCAGATGTACTCAGCCTTGAACGTCACGGGGCCACATCCTCCAGAAGCCGGTCTCTTTCTGGCCGGAAGCATGTCAACAGGCGATTTCCCGTCCGTTGCCCGGTTGTGAACCCCGTGTTACCGGGGCCGCGCGGGGCGGGAGGGGGTCCGTGATCTCGTATGCGATGGAGCCGCCGCCCGTCGCACACCCTCCAGGAATCCGCGCACCGCCGCACGCTCCTGCTCGCTGTACCCGTGCAGAAGGTCCACGGCCGCATCGATGAGCGGGCCGAAGTGCTCCTGCCCCAGCGCGACCGCGCCCTCGGTCACCTCGACGAGCACCCGCCGCCGGTCCTCCGGATCGCGCACCCGCCGCACGTGCCCGGCCCGCTCCAGCCGGTCCACGGCCGCCGTCGTCCCCGCCGAGTTCAGCCCCAGCTCCTTGCCGAGCCGTCCCGCGGTCACCGGCTCACCGGCCCGCGCCGCGTCCATGAGGGCCGCCAGCGCCCGTACGTCCGTGGGGTGCATGCCGTTGCGCTGTGCGAACTCCGCGCTGTGCAGCATGAGGTGAACCGTGGTCGAGCGCAGGGTGTGGACGATCTCCATGGCCTCCGCGGTGACGGGGGAGTTCCGGTGGTCCATCGGCGGCCTCCATTATTCTCTCGCTGAGCGAGATTATCGCTCGCCGAGATGTCCGGGGGTGTCAGAGTGTCTCAGCAGTTCTTCGACGCGTACGACAAGGTCATGGCCAGATGGCCGGAAGGGACCGAGCGGCTCGACGTGGCCACGCCGTACGGCACCACGTGCGTCCATGCGCTCGGGCCGCGCGACGCCCCGCCTCTGCTGCTGCTCCCCGGCGGCGGGGCGACGGGCGCGACCTGGTTCGCGAACACCGGGCCGCTTTCCGCCGCGCACCGCGTGTACGCGCCCGACCTGATCGGCGAGCCGGGCCGCAGCGTCGCCGCCCCGGACCGCCCGATCCGGACCGTCGCCGATCTGGCGGGCTGGCTCGACGCGCTCCTCGACGGGCTCGGTGTGCCGGAGGCGGACCTGTGCGGCCACTCGTACGGCGCGTGGATCGCGCTCCAGTACGCGCTGCGGGGCACGGGACGGGTGCGCCGCCTCACCCTCCTCGACCCCACCCGCTGCTACGCGGGCTTCGCTCCCGGGTATCTGCTGCGCGCCCTGCCGATGCTGCTGCGGCCCACGCCCGGCCGGGTCCGCCGGTTCCTGGACTGGGAGACACGCGGGGCCGACCTGGACGCCGACTGGCTCGCCCTCCAGGAGGCGGCGGCCGGCTTCCGCGGGGCACGACCGGTGACGGGCCGGCTGCCGGTGGGCGACGCGGCGGTGCCGGTACGGGTGGTGCTCGCGGGGGACAGCAGGGCGCACGACGTGACCAGGGTGGCGGCCCGGGCCGGGGCGGCGGTCACCGTGATCCCGGGCGTCTCGCACCACGGTATGCCGCAGCAACTCGGCTCGGAACTGGCGGAGTTGCTTGCCTAACTCCGTCCCAGCGCCTCCCGTACCGCCTCCTCGCTGCGGGCCACCACCGCGGTGCCGTCGTCGGCGGTGATGATCGGGCGCTGGATCAGCTTCGGGTGTTCGGCGAGTGCCTCGATCCAGCGGTCCCGGGCGGTCGCGTCGCGCGCCCACTCCTTGAGGCCCAGCTCCTTCGCGGCGGCCTCCTGGGTGCGGGTGATGTCCCACGGTTCGAGCCCGAGCCGGCCGAGCACGGCACGGATCTCGTCCGGCGTGGGGACCTCCTCCAGGTACCGGCGGACGGTGTAGTCGGCGCCCTCCGCGTCGAGCAGGGAGAGTGCGCTGCGGCACTTCGAGCAGGCCGGGTTGATCCAGATTTCCATGGGGCCAACGGTACGCGAGGGACCCCGTCAACTAGGGCTTGGCCAGCGGCTTTTGTCAGTGGTGAGCAGTAGAATAGAAGCAGTGTTCGAGAGCTTCGGGGGCTCTTGAGAATGCGCGACAGGAGGATGCCCGTGCCCGCTGCCGCACCCATGCTGATCGATCTTCCGTACACACCACTGGCCAAGAAGGCGCTGCCCGCGGGGCAGCCCCGTGACTGGTACATCACGCACAACCGTCGCCTCAAGGCCATGCGCCTGGCGATCGCTCTGCTCGACTCCGGCGTCTACCTTCCGCAGCAGGCCCACAACCGAAGGATCCGTGCCGCGGCCGACCTCGTCGGCATCCATCCGCCGTCCGACACCACGTGCCACATGGTGCGCGCCCTGATGCGCTACGCCCGCTGACCCGCCCACCCTCCGGCCCCGCCGACCTCGGTCCGGCGGGGCCGTTTGCGCAGTTCCTTACGTGCGGCCCGGTGGGGGCTGGTCGCGCAGTTCCCCGCGCCCCTGAGATGCGCACTTCGTGCGCCATCTCATCAACAGAGGCGCAGCCTCTGAAGGGGAGGCGGCGCGAAGCGCCTGCCTCAGGGGCGCGGGGAACTGCGCGACCAGCCACGACGAGAGCCGCACCCGACCACTACCCCGCAAGCTCCCGCTCCAGAGGCGTCCGGAAGCGGGGCGTCACCCGCACTCCGGCGAGCCACGCCGTGAGGCGATCGGCCTCGGCCGCGACGGACCGTGCAGCCCGCCGGCCCCCCGAACCGTCCAGCAACCGCCACACCACCTCACCCCCCTCCCGCTGCCCCCAACCCCCCACGACCCGCCCGTTCCACCACACGGTAGGCCCGATGTTCCCGCTGCGGTCGAAGAGCGCGGAGCGCAGCTCCGGCGGGCAGTACCAGTCGCGTTCCTGCCACCCCATGGCCGTCGGATCGAGCCCGGGAAGCAGCGCGGCCCAGGGACCGGGCTCACCCTCCGGCGCCCCGAGACCGTCCGCGAGGACATACCCGGTGCCGCCCCCGTCCAGCGACACCACCACGGCCCCCACCGCGGCGAGCGCCCTGCGCACCTCCGTCACCTTCCACCCCGTCCACCACTTCAGATCCGCCTCCGTGGCGGGCCCGCACACCGCCAGCCAGCGCCGCAACAGCTCCGACTGGGCCTCGGCGACCGGACGTTCGGGATGCGGCGGCGCGACCGCCCAGCGGAACTGGGTCGAGGTCCAGGAGCCGAGCGGCCGCCCCCGCACCACCCGCCCCTCGACCCCCAGCACCCGCATCAGCCGCGACGGCACGGTGTGCGGCGCCTCGTAGCTCCGGCCCCTGCCGTAGACGAAACTCTCCTTCAACCGCGGCTCGTCGACGGTCAGTTCGGCCACCGTGGCCTGCCCGCGCCGCTCCAGCGCGGCCAGCGCCGACGCCTCCACCTCCGCCAGCCACTCGGGCGTCAGCCGCCCGTCGCTGCCGCTCACCATGTCCTTGAGCAGCCCGGCCCGCGCCTTGGCCGCGACCGCGAGCCCCGTCGAGGCGTGCACGGTGGCGGCCAGCTCCGACGGGAACACGAACACCGTGTGCCGCATCCCGTGCATCCGCACCAGCGACCGCTCCTCGTACAGCGCCGCCTCGACCCCGGCGACCGTCCCCGCCGGGTCGGCGAGCCGCGCGCCGACCGCCAGATACACCGTCGCCGGGTCCGTGCCGTGCAGCGCCACCATGGACCGGGCCACCTCCAGCGGCGTGCCCGCCCGGGCCGCGGGGGAGAGCAGATGCGCGCGGGCCAGCCGGATCCTCCGCTCCTCGTCGCCGATGTGCCGGGCCGGAGCAACCGTCGTAGGACTCATGGCGTCCATCTTTCCGCGGCGGCCACCCGTTTGCCGTACTGGGCATGCGGCCTCACCACCGGCCCCCGTTGACTGGGTCGACCAGGAGGAGTAACCGTCGAGCGGAGGTGTTCGGGATGGCTCACAGGCGAAGCGGCGTACGGGCGACGGGCGCGGCGGTGGCCGCGGTGGCGCTGGCCCTGACCGTGGCCGGCTGCTCCGACAGCGACACCAGCCCCTCCGAGGCGGCGTCGAAGGTCGGCTCCGCCGCCTCCAAGGCCGCCGACACGGTCGCCTCCGCGACGGCCGAGGCGGGCAAGAAGATCGACGAGTTCAAGGGCGGCGTCAACGCCAAGGACGATGTCGAGCTCGGCGACGTGGCGACCGACGACGGCCGCGCCACCGTCCCGGTCACCGTCGACAACGGCCAGTCGTCCAGCAAGTCGTACGCGGTCCAGGTCGAGTTCCGCGACAAGGGCGGCAATCTGCTCGACACCGTCGTGGTCACGGTGAACGACGTCGGCGCCGGCGCGTCGAAGAAGGCCACGGCCCGCTCCAACCGCTCCCTCGACGGCGACGTCACCGCCGACGTGGCCCGCGCGCTGCGCCACTGACCGGCGGGGCGCGCACGCCATGAGCAGCCCCGACCAACGCGCCGCCCACGGCAGGCAGGCCCGCAAGCACGCCCCCCGCTCCTCGCACGGGCCCTGGATACCGTCCGCCGACCGCCTCGACCCCGTCCTGGTCCTGGAACGCCAGGGCGCCGACCGCCTCGCCGACCTGCTGCCCATCCGGTACGGGCGGATGGCCGCCGGCCCGTTCGCGTTCCTGCGGGGCGCCGCCGCCGTGATGGCCGGCGACCTCGCGACCGGCACGCACACCGGCCTCACCGTCCAGCTCTGCGGCGACGCGCACCTGCTGAACTTCGGCCTCTTCGCCTCACCCGAGCGCGCGCTGCTCTTCGACCTGAACGACTTCGACGAGACCTGCCCCGGCCCCTTCGAGTGGGACGTCAAACGGCTCGCCGCCTCGGTCGCCGTCGCCGCCCGCGACAACGGCCACAGCGACAAGCAGGCCCACCAGGCCGCGCGGGCGGGCGTGACCGCGTACCGCACCACCATGCGACGCCTCGCCGGACTCGGCGAACTCGCCGTCTGGTACGAGCGGATCGACGCCCACGACCTGCTGCCCCTGGTCCGCTCGGCCCGCCACCGGGCCCGCGCCGAGCGCACCCTCGCCCAGGCCACCCGCCGCACCAGCCTGCACGCCCTCGGCAAGCTCACGGAGCTCTCTCCCGACGGCCGCCGCCGCATCGTCAACGACCCGCCGCTGCTCGAACCGGCGGGAGTCTCCGACGCCGCCGCGATCCGGAAGATGTTCGGCGACTACCGCTCCACGCTCGCCGAGGAGCGCCGCCGCCTCCTCGACCGCTACCGCTTCGTGGACGCCGCCCGCAAAGTGGTCGGCGTCGGCAGCGTCGGCACCCGCTGCTTCATCGTCCTGCTCGCGGGACGCGACGCCGACGACCCGCTCTTCCTCCAGATCAAGGAGGCGACGCGCTCGGTCGTCGAGGAGTACGTGCCACAGACCGGCGCCACCCTCCACCCCGGCCACCGCGTGGTCTCCGGCCAGCGCCTCATGCAGGCCGCGGGCGACATCTTCCTCGGCTGGATGACCGGCCCGCAGGGCCGCGCCTTCTACTGGCGGCAACTGCGCGACATGAAGGCCTCGGCCGACGTCGCCGGCATGCCCCCGGACGAACTCCTCGCCTACGCCCGCCTCTGCGGCACAGCCCTCGCCCGGGCCCACGCCCGCTCCGGCGACCGCATCGCCATCGCCGCCTACCTGGGCGGCGCCGACACCTTCGACCGCGCCGTCGCCACCTTCGCCCTGCGCTACGCGGACCAGACCGCCCGCGACCACACCGCGCTGCGCCGGGCCGTCGCCGACGGCGTGGTGACCGCCAACCCGGGCCTGTAAAGCCTGCGTACGGCACGACATGAGCACTGACCTGAGTGATGTGCCGCAGCCCGAGCACCATCCTTCCGACAGCTTCGCGGTCGTGGCCGTCGCCACGTCGGCCGGCGGCATCCACGCCCTGACCGTGCTGCTCGGCGGCCTGGACGAGCGATTCCCCCTGCCCGTCCTCGTCGTCCAGCACCTGGATCCACGGCACCGCACGGTCCTCGCCGGAATCCTGGGCCGCCGCACGGGGCTCGGCGTCAAACTCGCCGAGCAGGGCGACACGGCCCGCCCCGGCACCGTCTACGTCGCGCCACCCGACCGGCATCTCCTGGTCGGCGCCGACGGCACCCTCTCCCTCTCCCAGAGCGAGCTCGTCCACTTCCTGCGCCCCTCCGCGGACCTCCTCTTCGAGTCCGTCGCCGGGACCTGCGGCGCGCGCCGTCGCCATCGTCCTGTCCGGCACGGGAAACGACGGAGCGATGGGTGTGGAGGCGGTGAAGTCACGAGGCGGTACCGTGATCGCCCAGGATCCGGAGACGGCCGAATTCGGGGGAATGCCGGAGGCCGCGGTGGGGACCGGAGCGGTCGACTTCGTGCTACCTCTGGAAGAAATCCCCGCGGTGATCCGGGGACTTGTCGACAGGTAGAGGCTTGAGGTAGGCAGCGATGAGCGGGGCGCCGCGCGACGCGGAGACGGACGAGGAGCTGGAGGAACTGCTCGGCTTCCTGCGGGACGCCCGTGGGTTCGATTTCACCGGATACAAGCGCTCCTCCCTGGGGCGCCGCATCCGCAAGCGGATGGCCGACGTCGGCATCGACACGTACGCGGACTACCGCGACCAGCTGGAGACGAACGCCGACGAGTTCGGCGCGCTGTTCAACACCATCCTCATCAACGTCACGTCGATCTTCCGTGACACCGACGCCTGGACCTATCTCCAGCGCGAGGTGGTCCCCGAGATCCTCTCCTCGCTCGCGCCCGAGGACGAGATCCGGGTGTGGAGCGCGGGCTGCTCCAGCGGCGAGGAGGCGTACTCGCTGGCGATCATGTTCGCGGAGGCCCTCGGCATTGAGGAAACCCTCCAGCGGGTGAAGATCTACGGCACCGACATCGACGACGAGGCGCTGCGCGACGCCCGCTCCGGCCTCTACCCGGCCAGGACCCTGGAGCCGCTCGCCGCCGAACTGCGCGAGAAGTAACTCGAGCGGAACGGCCCGCAGTACGGCTTCCGCTCCGACCTGCGCCGCCGGGTCATCTTCGGCCGTCACGACATCACCCGCGACGCCCCGATCTCCCGGTTCGACCTGCTGGTGTGCCGCAACACGCTGATGTACTTCAATGTGGAGGCGCAGACCCAGATCGTCGACCGGTTCCACTTCGCGCTGCGCGAGAACGCCTTCCTGTTCCTCTGCAAGGCCGAGATGCTGCTCAACGACGCCGACCGCTTCGACGTCATCAGCATGCGCCAGCGCATCTTCCGCCGCCGCCCCGGCGGCTCCACCACGCCCTACCAGCCCGCGCCGCTGAAACTGCGCCCCGGCGGCCTCGGCGAGATGCAGAGCGTGGCGCGCAACCGGCAGCTGCGCGATCTGATCCTCGACGCCTCGCCCGGCGCCGCCCTCGCCGTGGACGCCGAGGGCCTGGTCGTGCTCATCAACAATCTCGCCCGCGGCCAGTTCGGCCTGACCGCCAACGACATCGGCCGTCCCTTCCGGGACCTGGAGATCTCCTACCGCCCGGTCGAGCTGCGCTCCCTGATTGACCAGGCCACGCACGAGCGCCGCACCCTGCGGGTCAACGGGGCGGAGCGCAGGGTCGGCGAGGACGTCCAGTTCTTCGACATCCTGGTCCAGCCGCTGGTCGGCAGCAGCGGACTGCCCGCGGCCACCAGCATCACGTTCACCGACGTCACCGTCGCCACCCAGCTCAAGGCCGAGGTCAAACGCGTACGCGAGGACCTGGAAACGGCGTACGAGGAACTCCAGTCGACGAACGAGGAGCTGGAGACGGCGAACGAGGAACTCCAGTCCTCCATCGAGGAGTTGTAGTCGACGAACGAGGAACTCCAGTCCGGGAACGAGGAACTGGAGACGATGAACGAGGAGATGCGCATCCGCAGCGAGGAGATGGACGAGGCCCGCTCCTTCCTGGAGGGCGTCCTCACCTCCATCGCGGCCGCCGTCGTCGTCCTCGACCAGGACTTCCAGGTCAAGAGCTGGAACCTGGGAGCCGCCGACCTGTGGGGTCTGCGCCTGGACGAGGTGCTCGACGAGCCCTTCTTCGGCCTGGACTTCGGTCTGCCCACACAGTCGCTGCGGGCCATGGCGGAGGAGTGCATCAGGACCGGAAAGCGTGGTGCCTCCATGGAGATCGACGCGGTCAACCGCTTCGGCCGCCACATGAGTTGCAGGGTTCAGTGCAGTCCCTTCGGCGGCCAGCACGGAGGCGTTGTCCTTCTGATGGAAGAGGGCCGTAGCCCGGGTGCGGAGGGGTCCGCAGGCGTACGCTGAGCGCATGGACCTCGGGGGCGACCCGCCCGATCAGGCCGCGCTGGCCTGGCAGCGCGCGGCTCGCGCGCGTGAGCGCGCGGACCGCGCCTCGCTGCTCGCGGAGCGCTACGAGTCACTGTCGGGAAGGCTCGCCGACGCTGCGTTCCGGCGGCTCGCCGAGATGCACCACGGCACCGCCTCCCGCCACCGGGACGCCGCGGAACTCCTGGAGGCCCATGCCCGTCGGGCCGGTCAGTGGAGCCGCGGTGAGGGTCCGCCGCCCTTTTTCATGACCGGCGTCGCCGAGGCATGCGGAACGGAGAGCGTCGCCGTGACCCTCGTGGACCATGAGCGCAACCAGCTCGTGACCGCGTCCTCCGACCAACCCGCGCGCGAGGCACAGGACTTGGAGTACATCCTCGGGGAGGGTCCGGTGCAGGACGCGGTAGTCGCCCGTGCGCCGGTCGCGGCATCCGGTGGTGCGCTCAGCGGCCGCTGGCCCGGATACGGCCCGGCCGTGGCGGCGCTCGGCATCGCCCGGGTGGTGGCCGTGCCGCTGGAGGCACCGGGAGAGTGCATAGGGGCTCTCGCGGTCTTCGACCCGCACCCGGCGACCGCGTCCACGGCGCTTTTCAGCCGGATCGCCGACGCGCTGACGCGCAGCGTGCTGCTCGGCGGGGACGCCGGCCCCGGTCTGCTCGGCGGCATCGACCGCCGGGCGGTGGTGCACCAGGCCGCCGGAGTGGTGGCCGTCCAGCTCGACTGCTCCATCGGCGATGCGCTGGAACTGGTCAAAGCGCGGGCGTTCGCCGACGGGCGCTCCATCGGCGATGTGGCGGCGGATATCGTCGACCGACAACTCGACCTCGGCTGAGAAGGGTTCGTACCGTGGTGCTGCATGAGCAGGAACTCGCCTCGATCTTCGCCCGGTTGACGGGCGAGGCGGCCCGCGATCCGCTCGACACGCAGGTCCTGCTGACCGCCCTGGTGGAGGGCGGCAGCAGGCTCTTCGGCGCCCGGGCCGCGAGTGTGCACTACCTCTCCACGGCGGGCGGGACCGTGCAGACACAGGGCACGATGAGCGCCCTGCGCGGTCTGGAGGAGGACGCCACCGGATGGCAGGAGGGTCCCGGTCACGACGCCCGCACCACCGGCTGCGCCCTCATCGACGTGGACGTGACCACCCCGCCCACGCGCGTCCGCTGGCCGCGTTGGTCGGCCCGCGTCACGGCGCTGGGCCACGGCCGGATCACCGCGCTGCCGCTGCCCGCCAAGGAAGGGCCGACCGGCGCCCTCATCCTGTTCGACGCGCAGGACCGCCGCCTCGACGAGCGGGCGCTGACCCTCGCCCGCCTCTTCGCCGAGGCCGCCGCGCACACCCTCGCGCTCCAGCGTGAGGTGAGCGAAAGCCGCGTTCTGGCAGGACAGTTGGAGCACGCGCTGTCCAGCAGGGTCGTCGTCGAACAGGCCAAGGGCATCGTCTCGGCCCGGTACGGCATTCCAGTGGACGAGGCGTTCGAGCGGTTACGGCGGTATGCGCGTTCCCATCAGCTGAAGGTGGCGCATGTGGCCCGGCAGATCACGGAGCGCCCGGGCGAACTGCCCTTCCGGTGACGGCTCGTCAGGCTCCGGCGCCCTGAGCGCTCTCCTGCTGAGCCGTCTCCTGGGCCTTCTGCTGGGCCTTCTGCTGAGCGGCCTGCGCCATCTCGCGCAGCGACTCCTCTTCCTCGTTGCTCAGCGACGTCTGCACCAACTGACCCCCGAACACGGCGAGTTCCGGAATGACCTTGTCCTGGGCCGCCTGCTTCACCAGGGCGAACACGGCGGCGGCGCCCGGCCGCAGATTCTGGCTCAGCTCCTTCATGAAGCCGTCGTTGATCCCGGTGTCCGTGACGGCCCCGCCGGCGGCTCCCGCGGCGGCGCCCACGGCCGCGCCCAGGAACGGCACCAGGAACAGCATCCCGATGACCCCGCCCCACAGCGCACCGCCCGCGGCCCCGGTCGCGGTGTGGTTCACGGCCTGATGCAGCTTGATCTTCCCGTCGCTCTCCCGCCGCTCGACCACGACGATGTCCTCCAGCTCGACGAGGTGCTCCCGGGTCAGCGAAAGGACCTTGTCGCGGACCTGGTTGGCGGTGGCGAGGTCGTTGTACGCGACGACGAACAGATTGCTCATGGGGCACTCCTCCGAGGCTGCTTCAGCGTGTGCGACGTGCCCGAGTTTAAGTCTTTTGCCTGATTTACGCCTTCTGGGATCTCGGGAGCGGGGCCGGGACTCTGCGGTGGCATGAGGTCCCCGCGGTGGCGTACGTCCTGAGAAGTTCGTCTGCGGTTCACATGACGCGGTTAAAGTCCGTGCACGCTGAAGCAACTTGGGGTGCGGGACGAGTCCCGCGGGGAATAGAGGGCCCGATGTCGCACGACGGTGGAAATGGTGGACAGGACGTGGCGCCGAGATCCGGGGCGCCCACGTTCGCGCGGCTCACGGCCGAGGCGCGGCGCCAGGCCGCACTGCCCAGGCCCGGGGCGCGCGGCCGTCGGGAGGCGGACATCCGGAGGGTGCCGTGGTGGCGGGTGCTGACGCTGCGCAGGATGTCGGGCCTGTCCAGCCTCGCCGGGGCGGCGCTCTCCGCGGTGGTCGTCCTGGCGATCTACGCGCTGGCGGGCTCCTCCGGGCTGGCTCCTCGGGCGCTGCTCCTGCTCGTGGTGGCGATCGGCCTGGCCCTGCACGGTGCCTACCGCCTCCGCGGAGCCGGTGGGGCGACGGCCCGGGCCCTGGCCCGAGCGGCCTGCGCACCCGACCCCGAGCCCCAGCGGTACGCCCTGGTGTACGACCCGCCCTGGGGCGGCACCGCCCTGCTGGTGCTGTTCCCGGCCGCGGGCGGCGACGAGGTCCGGCCCGAATCGATCCTGGAACTCAGACCGCTGCCCCAGGCTTCGCGCAGCTTCCTGGGGACGGCCAAACTCCCGGCGGACCTGCCCGTGAAGCCCGTCGGCACCCTCGAACTCCACGGCAGCACGGCCGAGTCACCGATGGGCGTCCCCTGGATCGAGGACCGGGCGTACTGGCCGAGGCACCTCTACGGCCCCGATGACCTGCGGCACGGAGAAGGCCGGGCCCTGATGACACGGCTGACGGCCGACCTGCCGGAGGAGGCCGGAGAAGAGATCGGCTGAACCGCCACGGCCGCCACCCCGCATGACGACTGAGCCCCGCCATTCTCCGGAGAGGATGGCGGGGCTCGTGTGCAGGGGCTGTTCCCCGGGCGTCCGACCAGGTGGCCGGATTCTGGGATTTAGATGTCGAAGTAAAGCTCGAACTCGTGCGGGTGCGGCCGCAGCTGGATCGGGGCGATCTCGTTCGTGCGCTTGTAGTCGATCCAGGTCTCGATCAGGTCGGACGTGAAGACGCCGCCGGCCTGGAGGTACTCGTTGTCCGCCTCGAGGGCGTCGAGGACCGCGGGGAGGGAGGTCGGGACCTGCTGGACGTTCGCGTGCTCCTCGGGAGCCAGCTCGTAGAGGTCCTTGTCGATCGGCTCGGCCGGCTCGATCTTGTTCTTGACGCCGTCGAGGCCCGCCATCAGCAGCGCCGAGAAGGCGAGGTACGGGTTCGAGGACGGGTCCGGCGCGCGGAACTCGACGCGCTTGGCCTTCGGGTTCGAGCCCGTGATCGGGATACGCATGGCCGCGGAGCGGTTGCGCTGCGAGTAGACCATGTTGACCGGGGCCTCGAAGCCGGGGACCAGGCGGTGGTACGAGTTCACCGTCGGGTTCGTGAAGGCGAGGAGGGAGGGGGCGTGCTTGAGGATGCCGCCGATGTAGTAGCGCGCCATGTCGGAGAGGCCCGCGTAGCCCTGCTCGTCGTAGAACAGCGGGTCGCCGCCGGCCCACAGCGACTGGTGGACGTGCATGCCCGAGCCGTTGTCACCGAAGATCGGCTTCGGCATGAAGGTCGCGGTCTTGTTGTTGCGCCACGCGACGTTCTTCACGATGTACTTGAAGAGCATCAGGTCGTCGGCCGCGGCGAGCAGCGTGTTGAACTTGTAGTTGATCTCCGCCTGGCCGGCCGTGCCGACCTCGTGGTGCTGACGCTCGACCTGCAGGCCGTTCTTGTCCAGCTCCAGGGAGATCTCGGCGCGCAGGTCGGCGAAGTGGTCAACCGGCGGGGCCGGGAAGTAGCCGCCCTTGTAGCGGACCTTGTAACCGCGGTTGTTCTCGACGGCGCCGGTGTTCCAGGCGCCCGCCTCGGAGTCGATCTCGTAGAGCGAGCGGTTGGCGGAGGTCTCGAAGCGGACCGAGTCGAACACGTAGAACTCGGCCTCGGGGCCGAAGTACGCGGTGTCGGCGATGCCGGTCGACGCGAGGTAGGCCTCGGCCTTCTTCGCCACGTTGCGCGGGTCACGGGAGTACTGCTCGCCCGTGATCGGGTCGTGGATGAAGAAGTTGATGTTGACCGTCTTGTCGCGGCGGAAGGGGTCGACGCGCGCGGTGGACAGGTCGGCGCGGAGCGCCATGTCGGACTCGTGGATGGCCTGGAAACCGCGGATCGACGAGCCGTCGAAGGCAAGCTCCTCGGCCGGGTCGAACGCCGCTGCCGGCACCGTGAAGTGCTGCATCACACCCGGCAGGTCGCAGAACCGGACGTCGACGAACTTGACGTCCTCGTCCGCGATGAACTTCTTGGCGTCATCGGCGTTCTGGAACATCCAACTCCTCCTACTCCCACCCGGGGAGGGGCGGGGTTGCAGCTCGGTGGTGCGGCCAGTGCGGTGGCACACGCTGGGACCCGACCTTAAGCAGACCGGATTTCTCAAGCATGACCCATTTGTTTCGCCGAAGTTAACCGGACCAGGGGCCCGGGCCGGGGGAAGGACGCGGCGCAGTACCGTGGAGGCGTGGACAACAGGGAAGCAATGGGTTCGTGGCTGTCGGGGCCGCGTGAGGCGTTGGAGAACGCGGGAGCGGACTTCGGTTACCGCGGTGAACAGCTCGGGCTCCCGGAGTCCGGGCCCGGGTCGATCGCCCGGCCCGGGCGGCGCATCGGGGCGCTCGTCGTCGACTGGGCGCTGTGCATGCTGATCGCATACGGCCTGGTCACGCACGGCTACAACCAGGCTACGGGGAACTGGGCGCTGCTCATCTTCTTCGCGCTCGGGGTGCTCACCGTCGGGACCATCGGCTGCACGCCGGGGAAGCGGCTGTTCGGGTTGCGGGTCGTCTCCGAGGCGGGCGGGCGGCTCGGGTTCGGGCGGGTCGTCGTACGGACCGTCCTGCTGTGTGTGGCCATCCCCGCGCTGATCTGGGACCGGGACGGCCGCGGGCTGCACGACCGGCTCGCGAAGTCGGTGGAAGTCCGTATCTGAGAGCGACGTCGGCTGCTACGACGAGAGCCGCGCCCGACAGACGGGCAGAAAGAAGCGGGCCGGAACCCGAAGGTTCCGGCCCGCTGAGTCTCGTAGGGACGGCGGCGGCAGCGTCAGCGTGCCTTGCCGCCACCCTTCGGCATCCGCATCCCCTTGGGCATCGGCCCCTTCGGCAGCGGCATGTTCGACATCAGGTCGCCCATGGCGCGCAGCCGGTCGTTGGTCGACGTCACCTGCGGGCCGTTGAGCACGCGGGGCAGCTTCAGCATGGTGGTGCGGACCTTCTTCAGCGGGGTCTGGCCCTCGCCGTTGCCCACCATGATGTCGTGCACCGGGACGTCCGCGACGATGCGGGCCATCTTGCGCTTCTCGGCCGCGAGCAGCGTCTTCACCCGGTTCGGGTTGCCCTCCGCGACGAGCACGATGCCGGCCTTGCCGACCGCGCGGTGCACGACGTCCTGGCTCCGGTTCATCGCGACCGCCGGGGTCGTCGTCCAGCCGCGGCCGATGTTGTCGAGCACCGCGGCCGCCGCTCCGGGCTGGCCTTCCATCTGGCCGAAGGCCGCTCGCTCGGCCCGGCGTCCGAAGACGATCGCCATCGCGAGGAAGGCGAGCAGGAGCCCGAGAATTCCGAGATAGATGGGGTGACCGATCAAGAAGCCGATCGCGAGAAGGACACCGAAGGTGACGATTCCCACAGCCGCGAGCACAAGACCGATCTTCGGATCGGCCTTGCTGGTCATCTTGTAGGTCAGAGCGATCTGCTTGAGTCGCCCCGGGTTCGCAGCGTCCGCTGCCGTGTCCTTCCTCGCCATGCGTTGAAGTCTACGTGGCCGGGGACGCCGCATGAACAGCAGTACGGTCCGGCAGGCGTCAGCCCCGGGCGGAGACGGCCTCGAGCACCCGCTGGGCCTCGACGCGGTCCTTGGCGCGGCGGCGGTCCTCCAGGACGGAGGTCCAGGCGTTGCGGCGGGCGTGGCGCTGGCCGCCGCTCATGAGCAGCGACTCCACGGCGCGCAGTGCGTCGGTGAACGTCGGGATGGCGGTGGCGCGAACGGGCGCGGCCTGCATGGTGGAGGTCCCCCCTCAGAGACGGGTCAGGGCGTCGGGCAGGTGTGCACGAGCGGTGATTTCAGGGTCACTGATTGGTGTTACCAGGGCGTGACCGGACGGTCAAACGCCCATGAAACCTTGACGCCGGTGCCGAAAACGATGACGCGGCCCTGACGTTCGCCCTCATCTGCGAGGACGGCCGGGGCCGCGCCGTACCGGCCAATACTGGCCGGTAGTGTTTTGTGCGTGAATTCACACGGGTGGAGGCCCGCGTTCTCACCGGACGGTCAGACCGCCTGAGAGGCGACGTACGCGCCACGCTTCTCGATGGCCATCTGGTACAGGCGCCCGGCGCGGTACGAGGAGCGGACCAGCGGGCCCGACATGACACCGGAGAAGCCGATCTGCTCGGCCTCGTCCTTCAGCTCCACGAACTCGGCCGGCTTGACCCAGCGCTCCACGGGGTGGTGCCGCACGGACGGCCGCAGGTACTGCGTGATGGTGACCAGCTCGCAGCCGGCGTCGTGCAGCTGGCGCAGCGCCTCGGAGATCTCCTCGCGGGTCTCGCCCATGCCGAGGATCAGGTTCGACTTGGTGACCAGGCCGAACTCGCGGGCCTCGGTGATGACCTTCAGTGAACGCTCGTAGCGGAAGCCGGGGCGGATGCGCTTGAAGATGCGCGGCACCGTCTCCACGTTGTGCGCGAAGACCTCGGGGCGGGACGAGAAGACCTCGGCCAGCTGCTCGGGCACCGCGTTGAAGTCGGGGGCGAGGAGCTCGACCTTGGTGCGGCCCTCGGCGCGCTCGGCGGTCTGCGCGTGGATCTGGCGGACCGTCTCCGCGTACAGCCAGGCGCCGCCGTCCTCCAGGTCGTCGCGGGCGACGCCGGTGATCGTGGCGTAGTTCAGGTCCATCGTGACGACGGACTCGCCGACGCGGCGCGGCTCGTCGCGGTCGAGGGCCTCGGGCTTGCCGGTGTCGATCTGGCAGAAGTCGCAGCGGCGCGTGCACTGGTCACCGCCGATGAGGAACGTGGCCTCGCGGTCCTCCCAGCACTCGTAGATGTTGGGACAGCCCGCCTCCTGGCAGACCGTGTGCAGGCCCTCGGACTTCACGAGGTTCTGCATCTTGGTGTACTCGGGGCCCATTTTCGCCCGGGTCTTGATCCACTCGGGCTTGCGCTCGATGGGGGTCTGGGCGTTGCGGACCTCCAGGCGCAGCATCTTGCGTCCGTCGGGTGCGACTGCGGACACGACCGGCTCCCTAAAGCTTCGATTCCTCGGCGTACATCAGGGTACGCCCGTGATGTACATGGCCCTCACGGGTGGCCAACCTCTGGCCAACGGGGCCCATTCCCCACCGGGACGGTCAGGCGGTGGCCTTCTCGGCTGTCTCGACGAAGCGCGGTTTGAGGTCCGCTCCGCCCAGCACGTGCTGGAGGTGCTTCTCCGCGACCGGGAGCACCTCGTCCATGGTGACCTCGCGGCCCAGCTCGTAGCTGAGCGAGGTGACGCCCGCGTCCCGGATGCCGCACGGGATGATCTTGTCGAAGTTCGACGTGTCCGGATTCACGTTCAGCGCGAAGCCGTGCATCGTGACGCCCTTGGCGACGCGGATGCCCATCGCGCAGATCTTGCGGTCCTCGTGCCGCTGCCCGGCGTTGGAAGGCGCGTACTCGGGGCCTACCAGGCGGTGGTCGAACTCCTCGTCCTCGCTGCTCAGCCGGGGGTCGAAGTCCAGGGACAGCCCGCCGAGGTTCGTCCGCCGCTCGATCGGGTCGCCGAGGACCCAGACGCCGGCCCGCCCCTCCACGCGCGCGGCCTCGATGCCGAACTCGGCGCAGACCGCGATCACCGCGTCCTCCAGGCGGCGCAGATGCGCGACCACGTCCACGGGGCGCGGCAGCTTCTGGATCGGGTAGCCGACGAGCTGGCCCGGGCCGTGCCAGGTGATCTTGCCGCCGCGGTCCACGTCGATGACCGGGGTGCCGTCCAGCGGGCGCTCCTCGGGGGCGGTGCGCCGGCCCGCGGTGTAGACCGGCGGGTGCTCCAGGAGCAGACAGGTGTCGGGGACCTCGTCGGCGAAACGGGCGGCGTGCACCCGGCGCTGCTCGTCCCAGGCGACCTGGTAATCGACCATGTCCGCACCGAACCCCAGCCGGACGAACCGGAACTCACTCACGGCAAGCGCCTCCTCAAGAACCAGAACCTTCACCGTGCACATGTCGCGCCCTCGCCAAGCGTACGGCGCCCCGCCCGCGCCTCAGTGGGTCGGGTAGAGGCGGTACGAGGCGTCCAGGTCGCGCACCTCGACCGAGTACGTCACTCCGGGGACCGCCGACAGATGCTTGTCGAGCAGGGCCAGTACGTCGTGGGAGAGCGCGTCCTTGACCGCCTGTGGACGGCCGGGCAGCAGGCCGACCGACACATGCACGAAGGGGGCCGCCTCCCCGTCCACGTACGAGGCCGAGGGCCGTGCGAACGTCTTGCCGACCCCTACCGACCGGACGCGGTCGACGACGAGCGGGTGCAACTCCGCGACCAGCGCGGACACGTCGAGGCCGCCGTCCGCGCCGACGAGACGGTCGGAGTAGTCGATGTCGATATGAGGCACGGGGAACCTTGAACCTTCCGGTGTAGCGCACACGCATCGTATGACTGTTTCCGGCCGGACCCGTCATGGCCCCCGGCCGCCCCCGATGTTCCGGACGCTGTCCACCTTCCCCACCGTTCGTCACACGATCGGATGAAGGGTGGGAGAAGCCCCGGTCGAGGCCGAATATCGCCGTTACAGTCACGCCGTTCCATGAGGGCTGCACCCCGGCCCGGAAGGCAGGAGACCGCACAGCTGATGACGGAACGACCTCCGCAGCGCACCCCGAACCGCCAGCTCGCCGCGCTCATCGCGGAGGCGGGTTTCTCCAATGCGGGGCTCGCCCGCCGCGTGGACCAGCTAGGGCTGGAACACGGTCTCGATCTTCGCTACGACAAGACCTCGGTGACCAGATGGCTGCGCGGGCAGCAGCCGCGGGGGACCACGCCCGCACTGATCGCCGAGGTGTTCACCCGGCGGCTCGGCCGCCGCCTCTCCGCCCAGGACCTCGGGCTCGACGCGTGCGCGCCCGTGTACGCCGGCCTGGAGTTCGCCGGCTCGCCCGAGGAGGCCGTCGACATCGTCAGCGGCCTGTGGCGCAAGGACTCCGGCAGCCATGTCGAACTCCGCAAGATCGCCTTCACCCCGGCCGGGCTCGTGGTGCCCAGCCGGGACTGGCTGATCGGCCGCGCTGACGACCGGGTCGGCCGCGGCGAACTGCCGCCCCGGGTCCCGCTCCAGGGGCGGCCCGGCGCGGTGCCCCGCCAGCGCACCCAGACCGAGCGCGGGCCCGGCCAGAAGGTGACCGGCGGCGACATCGCGGCGCTGCGCTCGGTCGGCGAGCTGTTCCGCTCCCTCGACCACGCCTACGGCGGCGGGCACGCACGGCAGGCCCTCGTGCGGTACCTGGAGCACGAGGCCGAGCCGATGCTGCGCGGGACCTACGGCGAACAGACCGGGCGGCGCCTGTTCGACGCCGTCGCCGACCTGACCCGGCTCGCGGGCTGGACCTCGTACGACATCGCGGCCCACGGCCTCGCCCAGCGCTACTTCGTCCAGGCGCTGCGGCTCGCCCAGGCCGCCGCCGACCGGATGTACGGCTCGTACGTCCTGATCACCATGAGCCGCCAGGCCGTCTATCTCGGGCACGGGCGGGAGGCCGTGCAGCTCGCGCGGGTCGCCCAGCAGGGGGTGGGCACGGCGGCGCCCCCGGCCGTCCAGGCCATGCTGCACTCCGTGGAGGCGCGCGGGCACGGCGTCCTCGGCGAGGTGCGGGCCTGCACCTCCTCGCTCGTCCGGGCCGAGCGGGCGCTCGACGCGGTGCGGCCCGGGGACGAGGTGCCGCACTGGGCGCGCTTCTTCGACGAGGCGCAGATGGCGGACGAGTTCGGGCACTGCTACCGGGACCTCCAGCAGTACCGGGCCGCCGCCCAGCACGCCGAGCGGTCGCTCCAGCTGCGCTCGCCGGGATACGCGCGCAGCAGGCTCTTCTGCCGCGTGGTGCTCGCCTCGGCCCGGCTCGGGCTCGGCGAGCTGGACGCGGCGTGCGCGCTGGGCGCGGAGGCGGCCGCCGCGGCCGCCGACATGCGCTCGGTGCGGGCCCATGAGTACGTGCGCGAGTTCGAGCGGCGCCTGGAGCCGTACCGGGACGCGGGGCCCGTCCGCGGCTACCGGGACAAGGTCGCCGCGCTGGGCTGATCACAGGCGCGGACACGGGAGTTGGGGGCGCCCGCCTCCGGAATGTGCCACGGAGACGGGCGCGATCTTGGGTGTTCCGAGGGGATCGAACCAGACGGGGACGGCCCGCTCAAGCGGCTTTGTCCACCGGGGCTGAATCCTCGGGTTCCTCGGTTTCCTCGGGTTGCTCGGTTTCCTCGGACGCCGGGACCTGCGCCGCGCCCAGGTCCGCCAGGACGGCACGCGCGGCCCGCTGTCCCGAGTGCAGCGCGCCCTGCACGGTGCTGGTGTCCCGGTGGTCCCCGCACACGTACAGGCCGTCCAGCAGGCGCACCGGGCGGCGCGGGTCGTGCGGGGCCGGCATCGCGGGCACCGCACGCGCGTCGTGGTGCACGGCGAGGGTCTCCCAGCACCGGGTCGACGTGCCGTAGAGCAGGGCGAGCTGGGTGCGCAGCTCGCCCTCGGCCGGTGGCGGGCCGAGCACAGTCGATGAGATCAGCGCGCGTCCCGCGGGGGCGCGGCTCGGGTCGACCTGGCTGATCACCGCGGTGTGCGCGACCGGTCCGAGCCGGTCCGCGTCGAGCAGCAGCGCCGGTTCGGCGAGCGGCGGCTCGGGCGCCGCGTGGTGCACCACGGTGACCTCGTGGAAGCGGGGCACGCGCAGCCCCGGCAGAAGGTCCGCGGCGGCGGCCGCGTCGGTCGCCAGCACCACGCCGCGGCAGGCGAATTCGCCGTGCTCCGCGGTGGTGATCCGGTTCGCGGCGACGGAGGTGACCCGCACCCCGGTGCGCACGGTGCCCGGCGGGAGGCCGGCCGCGAGCAGTTCGGGCAGGGCGTCCGCGCCGCCCTCGGGCACCGCGAGGCGGCCGGTCGCGTACGCGTGCAGGGCCAGCTCGGCGCACCGGCTCGACGTCGTCAGATCCGGGTCGCACAGCAGGGCCGAGAGCAGCGGCCCCAGGAAGCCGTGCAGCGTTCTGGGGGACAGGCCGCGCTCCGCCAGGGCGCGGCCCGCGGGCCGCTCGGGCCGGGCGAGGAGACGGGCCGGCTCGGTCGCGCCGATCCGGGCCAGCGCGGCGCCGAGCCGCGCGTGGTCGAGCGGGCCGCCCAGCGGGGGCCTGACGCCCCGGACCGGACGGGGGACGCTCGCCAGGGCGCGCGCCGCGTTCAGCGCGCCTCTCGCGCGCCGGGAGCCGGTCGGTTCTCCGGCGCGGTGGTTGCGTCCCTCGCTGTGCACCAGCACGCCGGGGGAGAAGGGGCGCAGGACGAGGCCGTCCAGACCGGGTGTGTGGCGCAGCGCGGGATACGAGGTGGAGAGCAGCCGCCCGATCCGGTCCAGCCGGAATCCGTCGACCTTCTCCGTGGCCATGCGGCCGCCCACCCCCGACGCGGCCTCCAGGACCAGGGGCCTCACTCCCGCCCTGGTCAGGTGCTGGGCCACCGAGAGTCCGGCGATCCCGGCTCCCACGACGACGACGGTCTCCTCGCTTGCGTGTGCGGGCTCAAGCACGTGCGCCTCCCCGAGGTTGCGCGGCTGTTTGCTGGAGGCCTATGCCCCCGACTCGGCCCCGGAACGCCTGAGTTCGGGTCGAGGGTAGGTGGGGTTCCCGTAAAGAAGGGTCCGCGCACAGGGGTCGGCACGGGCGCACGGCTCCCCCGGGGAGTGCGCCCCGTCGGGGGCGCGGGGAACCGCGCGAGCGACCACGACGGACGCGCGAAGGCGTCTGCGGGTTACTCGGTCGGTGCGTCCGTGGCTCCCTTGTGGCCGCTCGCGCGGTTCCCCGCGCCCCTGAGGGCGCGCGCCACCAGGTCCGCGGGGGAGCCGGGGCCGGTGATGTCGGCCTCCGAGGCCGCCCAGACCTCCAGCGACACCCGGATCGCGTCCGTAGCGGCGGCCGCGATCAGCCGGAGCTGAAGGTCGTCGGTGCCGGGGTCCACGAGCCGGGCCACGACCGGCAGCAACTGTTCCTCGGACTCCTGGTTCACCCGGTACCAGACGGCGCGCAGGGCCGGATCGTCCTGCGCGGCCCGCAGCAGCCCCCGGGTCCACCGCAGTTCCTCCCGCGCCGCCGCGCCGGGCTGGGACAGCGAGGCCACCGCCGCGGCCTCCAGGGCCCGGGGGAGCGGGGTGCCGGGCTCCGTCGCGGCCAGCAGCTCGCGCCACTGGGCGCCGCCCGTGGAGAGCAGCGGCCCCACGGCGTCCTGCTTGTTGCGGAAGTACCGGTAGAAGGTGCGCAGCGCGACCCCGGCGCGGGCCGCGATCTCCTCCGCCGTCGTGCCGTCGGGGCCCTGCTCGGTGAAGAGTTCGGCGGCGGCGTGCGCGATGTCGAGCTGGGTCGCGGCCTTGCGGCGCTCGGTCAGCGAGAGGGGCGGGTTCACGGGTCGGCTCACCCGAGGAAGCGTAACCGGCGCGAGTCATTACGGCGCAGAACGCCACTGTGGCAAAACGTGCCACCTAGGCGTACGGTGAACGGCGCACGTCAGAACAAACCCCTCAGGGAGTCGTCATGAACCGTTACGAAGGCCGCCGCGCACTCATCACCGGCGGTGGCTCGGGCATCGGCCAGGCCACCGTGCTGCGCATGCTGGCGGAGGGCGGCAGTGTCGTCGCCGCCGACGTCAGCGAGGCCGGCCTCGCCGACACCGTCGCCAAGGCGGGCGCCGATGCCGGGCGGCTCACCACGGTCGTCGTGAACATCGCCGACGAGGTGTCCGTACGCGAGGGCGTCGCCGCCGCGCTCGCCGCGCTCGGTGGTCTGGACGTGCTGGTCAACGCGGCCGGCATTCTGCGCTCCTCGCACACCCACGAGACCTCGCTGGCCGACTTCAACAAGGTGGTCGCGGTCAATCTGACCGGGACCTTCCTGATGATCCGTGAGGCCGTTCCGGCGCTGCTGGAAAGCGGCTCCGCCGCCGTCGTGAACTTCAGCTCGACCTCCGCGCTGTTCGCTCACCCGTACATGGCGGCCTACGCGGCCAGCAAGGGCGGCATCCAGTCCATGACGCATGCCCTGGCCGCCGAGTACAGCAAGCAGGGCATCCGGTTCACCGCCGTGCAGCCCGGGTCCATCTCCTCCGGGATGACCGACGGCTCCGGCGAGAGCAAGCAGAGCCAGGGGCCCGGGCTGCCCGCCGACACCGACTGGTCCCTCTTCGCGAAGCTGTCGCCCGCGCTGGGGGACGGGGGGTTTGCCGGGCCCGATGCGGTGGCCGGTGTTGTCGCGATGCTGGCGTCCGACGACGGCAGGTTCATCACGGGCACGGAGGTCCGTATCGACGGGGGCACGCACTACTGAGCCTGGGCTGGTGCCTTGGGGTTGTCGTCCGCCTGCGGCCCGGTGGGGCTTCTCGCGCAGTTCCCCGCGCCCCTGAAGCGAGCTTCGCTCGCCCAGGGGAGGCTGCGCGGAGCGCATGCCTCAGGGGCGCGGGGAACTGCGCGAGAAGCCCCACCGGCCGTCAGACGACGACGAGACGTATGTCTTTAGGGGCGCGGGGAACTGCGCGACCAGCCACGACGGAGCCCGCAGCCGCTACGACGACACCAGCGAACCGGTGTCCACCGGCGACGTGGCGGAAGCCGCTCGCGCGGCGTCGCCCGAGACCTCGTCGGCGGTCAGGACATACCCCGTCCCGGCATCGGTGGTGGACCGGGCGAAGACAACCCCGTACACCTCACCGGAGGTGGTGAGCAGCGGCCCGCCCGAGTTACCGGGCCGCACAGTCGAGCGGATCGAGTAGATCTGCCGGGTGACGCTGCCCTGCCCGTAGATGTCCTGCCCACTGGCGTCGATGGTGTCGGCGACCGTGGCCGCCTGTAGATCGAGCCCGCCGTTCTGCGGATACCCGGCGACCACCGCGGCGTCCCCCCGCGAGGCCCCGTCGTCGAACTTCAGGACGGGCGCGTCGAGCCCGGGCACGTACAGCACCGCCACGTCCTTGTCCGGGTCGAAGAACACCACGCGCGCCGAGTACGCCCGCCCGACCCCGCCCACCCGGACCGTCGGATCGTCGATGCCGGCGACCACGTGCGCGTTGGTCATCACGTGCTGGGACGCGTACACGAAGCCGCTGCCCTCGCGGCCCTGGGTGCCCGCGGAGCCCTCCACCTTGACGGTGGACCGGGTCGCGGAGCGGGTCGCGGTGGCCGTGACGCTGTCCCCGGAAGGCTTGGCGACCTCGGCGGACGGCTCGTGCGAGAACGGGTCGAAGACCTGCGGGAACCCGGCGGAGGTGAGCGCCCCGCTGGCCCGCGAGAACCAGGCCGGCGTCGTCGACGGCATCGTGTCCTGCACGGCGCCGAGCACCGAGGAGCCGCGGATCGCCTGGTTCAGGGCCGTCGAGGACGAGGACGCGAGGACGCTGCCCGCCACCCATGCCACGACCAGCACGGCGACGGTGCCCGCCGCGGCCCCGCCGATCCCGTCCGCCACCCGCAGCGGACCCGGCGCCCGGTCCATCCCGAAGCGCACGCGCGCGGCGAGCAGCCCCGCCAGCGCGTGCCCCGCCAGCGCGGGCAGCAGCACCGTGAGCACCGCGACGAGCGTGGCCTCCGACGTGCCGGGCGTGACGGTGTCCATCAGGAACGGCAGCAGCCACACCCCGACGGCCGCGCCGCCGACGAATCCGGCCAGCGACACACAGCCCGCGAGCAGCCCGCGCCGGTAACCGGAAGCCGCGTAGGCCACGGCCACCACGATCAGCGCCACGTCGAGCAGGTGCAGGTGCAGGTCCATATCGGTAACAAACGACTGCGCACCCGCCGGTGGTTCCGCCAACTGGCAGACATGTGGCCGACCGCACAGCTCAGGGGACCGGACAGTGGAAGACGTGCGTGTGCTGCGAAAGGTGCTGTGCTGTCTGCCCGGGGCCCTGGCCCTCGGGCTGCTCGTGCTGTGCGCCGTCGGCGCCGACCGGCCCGGGACCGCGCAGACCCGGGCCCGCGCGGCCTCCGGCGGCGGCCACACGTCCGCGGCGCCCCGGATCGTGCCGCGCGGTGAGTGGCTCGCGCGGGCCGACACCTACCAGCGCGACCCCGTCCGGTACGGCGACCGCGTCGAGGCGGTCTTCATCCACCACACCGACTCGCCGAACGGCTACGACTGCGCCGACACCCCGCGCATCATCCGCTACCTCTACGCGGGCCAGGCGGGCGGCAAGGCGTGGGACGACATCGGCTACAACTTCCTCGTCGACCGCTGCGGCACTGTCTACGAGGGCCGGGCGGGCGGCGCCGACCGGCCCGTCGTCGGCGCCCACACCCAGGGCTTCAACCAGAACACGGCCGGCATCGCCGCCATCGGCACCTTCACCGAGGGCACCCCGGTGCCGCGCGCCATGACCGACGCGATCGCCGCCGTGGCCGCGTGGAAGCTGGGCCTGTCCGGGGTCGACCCGCGCTCCACGGCGCACCTGGTCTCCAGCAACAGCCACAGCCGCTTCCCCGCGGGGAGCACCGCCGACTTCCTGGCAGTCTCCGGGCACCGGGACGGCTACGAGACGTTCTGCCCGGGCCTGGCCCTGATGGCGGAGCTGCCCGCGATCCGCGAACGCGCCGCCCGGCTCCAGGGACGCAGCTGACAAGAGGCCGCTGGTCAGGCGGGCTTCAGCGTGCCGCCGTCCTTCAGCCGGTAGGACTTGCCGTCCAGCTGCGGGCTGGACGCCGGGTCGTACGTCACCGCGTACCCGTTCCCGTCGATCATCCGGGCGATCTTCTTCGCCACGCTGCCCGATCCGCTCCCGTCGCCGAACGACAGGCCCGCCAGCGTCGACGTCCCGGCCACCGACCAGCGCGCGCCGCCGGAGAGCGTCAGCGACGCCCCCTTGACCTTGCCGTCCAGCTTGGTCGACCCGGACAGCTCCAGGTCCGCGGTGGAACCGGCCGAGACCAGGACAGAGCCCGTCAGCTTCTCGTCGTCCGCCCGGAACGTCGCGTCGGCCAGCTCCTTGACCCGCAGCAGCGCCCCGCTCTTGGTCTTCACCTCGGCGCCGCCCGTCAGCTTCACGTCCGCCGTGCCGCCCCGGACGCTGAACAGGTCGCCGTCCGTGGCCAGCAGCGCCCCGTCGTCCATCGTGTACGAGGTTCTGCCGTCGCCGCGCAGCACGACCCCGCCGGCCGCCGAGGTCGCCCGGACGTTCTTCAGGGACAGCGAACCGCCGGCCTCCAGCGTGAACGCCTCCGAGTTCGCCAGGTCGAACAGCGTGCCGGAGAGCGAGACGTCCCCGGACGTGTGCACCCCCGGCGAACCGCAGCCGGCCGAGGTCATCGTGCCGCCCGACACGGTCACCGTGCCTCCGCCGGGCCCGGCCGCGATCGGCGCGGACTGCGCGCCCATGGTGACGATCTGTACGTACGTCAGGTCGAGCGCGCCCCCGTACGAGGTGAGCAGGCCGGGCGAGGACGCGCCCTGGGTGTTGACGCCGCCCCCGCTCATCGTGGCCCGCGTGTCCTCGCCCGTCACCGCGACGCCCGACGAGCCCTTGCCCGTCGTGTAGTACAGGCCGCCGGACAGATCGAGCAGACCGCCGTCGCGGGCCAGCACCGCCGCGTTGACGCCGTGGCCGCCGGCCGCGGCGAGCGACGAGGCGGCGCCGTTCTTGGTCACCTTCACGTCGTACGTCGACAACTGCCCCGGACCCGATACCAGGATCGCCGACCGGTCGGACCGGTGGGCCGTGTACGTCTTCCTGCGCGGCGCCTTCGCCTTGCCCTCGTCCAGCGTGTACACGCCCGTCGCCGTCGACTGCCCGGCCGCGTCCGCCGCCTCGCTCTCCGGCACGAGCGGCTTCGTCGCGCAGCGCGCGCCGCTCGCCGTCGCGGCGGGCGAGGCCACCGGCGGCGCGGCCGTGTCGCCGTCGTCGGAGCAGGCGGTCAGCGCCGTCACGGCGAGCGGCAGCAGCAGGACGGAGGCGGTCGCCGTGCCGCGGCGGTGCCCCGGGCGCCGCGGGGGTCGCAGGTGTGTCATGGGCTCTACGTTCACATCCCGCGTTCCCCGGGGCACCACCGGCACCCCGAAACAGCCTCCGACCGGCGGCCGGACCGGTGTTCTCGGCGTCCCGGTCCCCGGCGTCCTAAAGGGGGCGCCCCATGAAGATGTCGTCCACGTACGCGCCGTCCAGCAGGAACTCCTCGGGCAGGACCCCCTCGACGACGAAGCCCTCCGACGCGTACAGCGCCCGGGCCGGGGTGTTGTGGCCGAGGACCCGCAGCGTGATCCGGCGCGCCCCCTGCCGCCTGGCCTGGCCGATCGCCGCCCGCACCAGCATCCTGCCCACGCCGCGGCCGCGCGCCGCGTCGGCGACGGCGAGGCCCTGGATCTGCCGGACGTGCGCGTTCGCCGGGAGCCCCGTGGGGTAGCCGAGGCGTACGTAGCCCACCAGGGTGCCGTCCAGCTCCGCCACGATGTGGTCCCGCGGGCCGAACCGGTCGGAGAAGAACGGCGCGTAGGGCTGCCGCGCCGCAGGCGTCACCGCGTGCAGGGGAGACCATGTCGCGCGGTCGAGCCGGCCGAGCGCGTCGTCGTCGTCCTGGGCGGCGAAACGTATCCGAGGCTGTGGCTGCGACATGCGGGCCACTGTATGACCGGCAGGATGGAACCATGACACGTATCGCGGTGGCAGGCGCCTCAGGACTCATCGGCTCGGCGCTCGTCCGCTCCCTGGCCGGTGACGGGCACGAGGTGCTGCGGCTGGTGCGGCGGGCGCCCCGGGCGGCGGACGAGGTCCGCTGGGACCCCAAGGGCGGTGAGATCGACGCGTCCCGGCTCGCCGGGTGCGAGGCGATCGTCAATCTCGCGGGGGCCGGTGTCGGCGATCACCGGTGGACCGCGGCGTACAAGCAGGAGATCCGGGACAGCCGGGTCCTGGGCACCACCGTGCTCGCCGAGGCGGTGGCCGCGCTGCCCGAGCCGCCCCGCGTCTTCCTCAACGGCAGTGCCGTCGGCTACTACGGCGACACCGGGGCGCGGGCCGTCGACGAGAGCGCGGCGGCCGGGGACGGGTTCCTGCCCGGGGTGTGCGTGGAGTGGGAGGCCGCCACCGCGCCCGCCCATCAGGCCGGGATCCGTACCGTGCTCGCCCGCACCGGACTCGTCGTCTCCCGGGACGGCGGGGCCTGGGGGAAGCTCTTTCCGCTGTTCAAGTTCGGGCTCGGGGGGCGGCTCGGGGACGGGCGGCAGTACTGGCCGTACATCGCGCTGCACGATCATGTCGCGGCGCTGCGGCATCTTTTGGACACGGAGTCGTTGGCCGGGCCGGTGAATCTGACGGCGCCGCATCCGGCCACCAATCGTGAGGTGACCGCTGCCATGGGGCGGGTGCTGCGGCGGCCTGCGCTTTTCCCTGTCCCCGCGCCGGTGCTCCGCACGGTGCTGGGTGAAATGGCGGGCGACGTTCTCGGCTCCACCCGCGCCGTCCCGACTCGCCTCCTGGAATCCGGCTTCGATTTCGCGTTCCCGGGCTTGGAGGACGCCATCCGAGCAGCGTGAGCCGCCCGGCGGGCGGGTGCGCGTCTCGTCGTGGCTGGTCGCGCAGTTCCCCGCGCCCCTGAGATGCGCACTTCGTGCGCCATCTCATCAGAGAGGCGCGCCATGGCGGCCGTATCAGAGAGGCGCGCCACGGCGGCCCTATCGGGAGGCGCGCCACCGCGACCCTATCGGGAGGCGCGCGAAGCGCAGCCTCAAGGGGAGGCGGCGCGAAGCGCCTGCCTCAGGGGCGCGGGGAACTGCGCGACCAGCCACGACGGTGGCGCACCCGAAGGACGACCCAGGGGCGCGGGGAACTGCGCGGGAAGCGGCCACCGGGCCGCACCCGAAAGACAACCCAGGGGCGCGGGGAACTGCGCGATCACCCCCCACCGGGCCGCACCCGGGGGCTATCCGAAGCGGTCCGTCAGGCGGGGGTACAGGGTTGCCAGGGTCGACGGGTTCTCGAAGTCGATCGGGGTGCCCTCCGGTTCGGGCGGGGCCGGGGGGATGCCGAGGTCGGCGGCGACGGTGCCGGTCAGTTCCTCGTAGGCCTCGTCGGCGGCGTACCCGAGCTCTTCCCCGTCCCCGTCCACCTCGTCGTCGAAGTCGTGCAACAGCTCGGCGAGCGAGTCCGGATCGTGCAGCGCCCCCTCGAAGACCTCCCGGCCCTGCCCGATCAGCCAGCACCGGAAGAAGTCGAACGAGTCGTCACTGGCGCCGCCGAGCAGCACCCAGGCCGCGCCCCACAGATCCCACCGGTACGCCCGGTTGTAGCGCGACTCGAAGTGACGGGCGAAATCGAGCACCGCGTCGGGATCGGACTGCAGCAGTCTGTCGACGAGCAGCTCGGCATGGTCCTCGGGGTCGCCCTCGGCGGCCTCGCGGGTGCTGTCCACGATCTCCCAGAACTCGGTCTCGTCCATCACGGGTCAAGCATCTGCCCTGGGCCCTGGGGGCGCACGCGGAGCGGACGAGGAACGCCACTTCGTTACGCATGCACATGCCCAGGGCACCCGCCGCTCACCCGTACCACCCGCTCATCCGCCGTACCGCAGCCGCGAACCGCTCCCGCAACGCCCCCGGAGCCACCACCTCCACCTCCGGCCCGAGCCCCATGAGCTGCGTGAACGCCACGTCCTCCGACTCCACCGGCAGGGTCACGCTCACCCGCCCGTCGGCCTCCTGTACGGCCGTGGCGAGGGCCTCCCGCGCGGACACCCGCCCGGTGACGTACGGCAGCTGCCGTACGCCCGCGGCCGTCAGCCGCACCACGACCTCGGTCCCCAGGATCGCCCGGGCGAACTCGTCGGCCCGCTCCGCCCAGAACACGGGCAGCTCGAACCCGGCGTCCCGCGCGAAGCGCCGGGCGTCGGCCGGCACCGCCACCGACAGGAACCGGTCGATGCGGTACACCCGGAAGCCGAACGAGCCGTCGCGCACCCGCGCCGCCAGGTACCAGACCCCGGCCTTCAGCACGAGCCCGTACGGTTCGAGCTCCCGCTCCACCACGGTGTCCCGCCTGCCGTACGAGACCCTCAGCACCAGGTCGTCCCAGACCGCCTCGGCGACGGAGGGCAGCAGCTCGGGCGGCTCCGGCTCGTGGAACCAGCCGGGAGCGTCCAGATGGAACCGCTGAGCCGCCGTCCGCGACGCGTCCCGCAAAGACGGCAGCAGCGCCGCCGACACCTTCAGCCGGGCCGCCGACGCCGCGTCGTCCAGGCCCATCTCGCGCAGCGCGCCCGGCACCCCGGACAGGAACAGCGCCTCCGCCTCGGTGCGCGCGAGCCCCGTCAGCCGGGTGCGGTAGCCGCCGATCAGCCGGTAGCCGCCCGCCCGGCCGCGGTCCGCGTACACCGGCACGCCCGCCTCGCTCAGCGCCTGCGCGTCCCGCGTGACCGTGCGCTCGGAGACCTCCAGCTCGCGCGCCAGCTCCGCCGCGGTCATCGTCGGCCGCGACTGGAGCAGGAGCACCATCTTGATCAGGCGGGCAGCACGCATGCCGCCATCATGCCGCCCGGGTACGACAACGCCCCCGCCACAGGGGCGGGGGCGTCACCAACAACAACAGGTCCTACAGGCCGTAGCGCTCGCGCGCCTCCTTCACGGCCGTCGCCTTGACCTCGCCGCGGCGGGCGAGCTGGGCGAGGGCCGCGACGACGATCGACTCGGCGTCGACGCCGAAGTGACGGCGCGCGTCCTCACGGGTGTCGGAGAGGCCGAAGCCGTCCGCGCCGAGCGAGGTGTAGTCCTGCTCGACCCACTGCGCGATCTGGTCGGGAACCTGGCGCATGTAGTCGGACACGGCAAGCACCGGGCCCTGCGCACCGGCGAGCGCCTGACGCACGTACGGGATCCGCTCCTCGCCCTTGAGCAGCGCCTCGTCCGCCTCAAGGGCGTCACGACGCAGCTCGGTCCACGAGGTGGCCGACCACACGTCCGCGGCGACGCCCCACTCCTCGGCGAGCAGCTGCTGCGCCTTGAGGGTCCAGTGGATGGCCGTACCGGAACCGATGAGGTTGATGCGCGGCGCGTTCGCGGCCGCCACGTCCACCCCCGCGGTCTCCGCCGTGTTGAACCGGTAGAGGCCCTTGATGATGGCCTCGTCCAGACCGGCCACCGACGGCTTCGCCGGCTGCGGCATCGGCTCGTTGTAGACCGTCAGGTAGTAGAAGACGTCCTGGTCCTCGCCCGGCTTGGCCTCGCCGTACATACGGCGCAGGCCCTCCTTCATGATCGTGGCGATCTCGTAGGCGAAGGCCGGGTCGTAGCTCAGGGCCGCCGGGTTGGTCGCCGCGATCATCGGCGAGTGGCCGTCCGCGTGCTGGAGGCCCTCACCGGTCAGCGTCGTCCGGCCGGCGGTGGCGCCGACGACGAAGCCGCGGCCCATCTGGTCGGCGAGCTGCCAGAACTGGTCGCCGGTGCGCTGCCAGCCGAACATCGAGTAGAAGATGTACAGCGGGATCATCTGCTCGCCGTGCGTCGAGTACGACGTGGCGGCGGCGATGAAGTCGGCCAGCGAGCCCGCCTCGTTGATCCCCTCGTTGAGGATCTGGCCCGACTCGGACTCCTTGTAGTACATGAGCTGGTCACGGTCGACCGGGTCGTACGTCTGGCCCTTGGGCGAGTACAGGCCCAGCGACGGGAACAGCGACTCCATGCCGAAGGTGCGCGCCTCGTCGGGAATGATCGGCACCCAGCGCTTGCCGGACGTCTTGTCCCGTACGAGGTCCTTCAGGAGCCGGACGAGCGCCATCGTCGAGGCGACGGACTGCGAGCCGGAGCCCTTGTCGAACGAGGCGAACGCCTTGTCGGCGGGGGCGGGCAGCGGCGCCAGCGGCTGCGTACGGCGGGCCGGGGCCGGACCGCCCAGGGCGGCACGGCGCTCGGCGAGGTAGCGCAGCTCGGGCGAGCCCTCGGAGGGACGCGCGTACGGAACGACACCGTCCTCGAAGCGGCTGTCCGGGATCGGCAGGTCAAGGAGGTCACGCATGCCCTTGAACTCGTCGATCGTCAGCTTCTTCATCTGGTGGTTGGCGTTCTTGGACTCGAAGCCCTTGCCGAGCGTGAAGCCCTTGACGGTCTGGGTCAGGATGACCGTCGGGGCGCCCTTGTGCTCGACGGCCGCCTTGTACGCCGCGTACACCTTGCGGGGCTCGTGGCCGCCGCGCGAGACGTGGAAGCACTCGGAGATCTTGTCGTCGGACAGGACCTTCGCGAGCTCGATCAGCGCCGGGCTCGTGCCGAAGAAGTTCTCGCGGATGTAGGCGACGTCGCGCGTCTGGTACGTCTGGAACTGGGCGTCCGGGACCTCACGGAGCCGCTCCTGGAGCGCGCCGGTGGTGTCGAGCTGGAACAGCTCGTCCCACGCGTTGCCCCACATCGACTTGATGACGTTCCAGCCGGAGCCGCGGAACTGCGCCTCCAGCTCCTGCACCACGCGGAAGTTCGGACGGACCGGGCCGTCCAGGCGCTGCAGGTTGCAGTTGATGACGAACGTCAGGTTGTCGAGACCCTCGCGGGCGGCGAGCGTGAGCGCCGAGGTCGACTCGGGCTCGTCCATCTCGCCGTCGCCGAGGAAGGCCCAGACGTGCGAGTTCGACGTGTCCTTGATGTTCCGCGCGGTCAGGTAGCGGTTGAACCGCGCCTGGTAGATCGCGGAGAGCGGGCCGAGGCCCATGGACACGGTCGGGAACTCCCACAGCCACGGCAGGCGGCGCGGGTGCGGGTACGACGGCAGGCCGTTGCCCCCCGCCTCGCGGCGGAAGTTGTCGAGCTGCGCCTCGGAGAGGCGGCCGTCGAGGAAGGCGCGGGCGTAGATGCCGGGCGACGCGTGGCCCTGGATGTACAGCTGGTCGCCGGAGCCGTCGCCCTCCTTCCCGCGGAAGAAGTGGTTGAAGCCGGTCTCGTACAGCCAGGCCGCCGAGGCGAAGGTGGCGATGTGGCCGCCGACGCCGTGCTTGCTGCCGCGCGTCACCATCGCGGCCGCATTCCAGCGGTTGTACGCGGTGATCTTGGCTTCCATCTCCTCGTCACCGGGGAAGTCCGGCTCGGCGGAGGTGGGGATCGAGTTGATGTACTCGGTCGACAGGAGCTTGGGCAGCGGCAGGCCGCCGGCCTCGCCGCGCTCCAGCGTGCGCCGCATCAGCTGCGCGGCACGGTGCGGCCCGGCCGCCTTGGTAACGGCGTCCAGGGAGGCCTGCCACTCGGCGGTCTCCTCGGGGTCGCGGTCCGGGAGCTGGTCGAGCTCGCTCGGCTGGATGCGCATGGGGTCGGTCATAGTCGCCGCACGCCTTCCTGAGTCGAAGGGGGTGGGGTTGGGGTGCCCTTTGTCTTTGGCAGGACAGGGCGAGGTCCCGGTGGGGACCCGTCGGCGACTGTAACTCCCTGATCGATGATCGATCAAAGGGTTGAAGGGCAAAACCTCTTCAGATCAAGAAAGTAGGCACAGCGTGCCCGGGTACGGGGCACTCCGTGCCCCGTAAGGGGCGCGGGGAACTGCGCGACCAGCCACATACGGCGATCACTCTGCGACGCACCGCACACGGCAGACGAGACGCAGCTCACGCGCGCGGGGCACACCCGAGAACATGCGCCTTGACCAGCGCGGCAATATCCGGATCACGCCGCTGAAAGGCGGCGACGAGATCCGCGTGCTCCTCGGCGTACGACTGCTGCACCGTCCCCAGCCACCGGATGGACAGCGCCGTGAACACCTCGATGCCGAGCCCCTCCCAGGTGTGCAGCAGTACCGAGTTCCCGGCGGCCCGCACCATCTCCCGGTGAAAACCCACGGTGTGCCGCACCTGGGCGGTCCCGTCGGCCTCCTGGTCGGCGACGTACAGCGCGGCGACGTGCGGCTCCAGCGCGGAGCAGTCCCCGGCCAGCCGCTCGGCGGCCAGCTCGGCCGCGATGGCCTCCAGGCCCGCGCGCACCGGGTAGCTCTCCTCCAGGTCCGCCGCGGAGAGGTTCCGTACGCGCACGCCCTTGTTCGGCGCCGACTCGATCAGCCGCAGCGACTCCAGCTCCCGCAGGGCCTCCCGTACGGGCGTCTGGCTGACCTCCAGCTCGGTGGCGATGCGGCGCTCCACGATCCGCTCGCCCGGCTTCCAGCGGCCGCTGACGATCCCCTCCACGATGTGCTCGCGGATCTGCTCGCGCAGCGAGTGGATGACGGGCGCGGTCATGGGGGGCTCCTCGGCTGTACGGACCCGGTGGCTCGGCAGGGACCCTTAGACAATACGGCCGGGCCCCTGGACAGAAAGGGCAGCGTCGCTCTTGCCACGGGTGATGCCGGTTACAGAGACGTGCCCGACAGGGCGCCTGCCCATTCTGATGCGGCGTCACGCGGCGGCAGCCGCGGACACGACGAGGCCCCCGCCCGGAGCGGAACTCCGGACGGGGGCCTCGGTGCGTGCGGTGTCGCTTACAGACCCAGCTCGGCGGTGAACTCGCCGGCCTCGAGGATCTGCTTGACCGTGGTCAGGTAGCGGGCGGCGTCCGCGCCGTCCACCAGACGGTGGTCGTAGGAGAGCGTCACGTACGTCATGTCACGGACGGCGATCGTGTCACCGAGCTCCGGGTCGGAGACGACGACCGGGCGCTTGACCGTGGCACCGATGCCCAGGATGGCGACCTGGTTCGGCGGCACGATGACCGTGTCGAAGAGCGCACCGCGCGAGCCCGTGTTGGAGATCGTGAAGGTGGCGCCCGACAGGTCGTCCGGGGCGATCTTGTTCGTGCGGACCTTGTTGGCCAGCTCCGCGGTCTTCTTGGCGATGCCCGCGATGTTCAGGTCACCGGCACCCTTGATGACCGGGGTCATCAGGCCCTTCTCCGAGTCGACGGCGATGCCGACGTTCTCGGAGTCGAAGTAGGTGATGGTGCCCTCGTCGTAGTTCAGGCGGGCGTTGATGACCGGGTGGGCCTTCAGCGCCTGGACGGCGGCCTTGACGAAGAACGGCATCGGGGAGAGCTTGACGCCCTCGCGGGCGGCGAAGCCGTCCTTGGCCTTGTTGCGGAGCTTCATCAGCTTGGTGATGTCGACCTCGATGACCGAGGACAGCTGAGCCTGCTCCTGCAGCGCCTTGTGCATGTTGTCCGCGATGGCCTTGCGGATGCGCGGCAGCTTGACCGTCTGGCCGCGGAGGGGAGAGACCTCCAGGGCCGGGGCCTTCGACGCGGCGGCCGGGGCGGCAGCGGCGGCGGGGGCCGGAGCGGCGGCCTTGGCGGCCTCGGCGGCGGCGATGACGTCCTGCTTGCGGATCCGGCCACCGACGCCGGAGCCCTGGACGCTGGACAGGTCCACGCCCTGCTCGGACGCCAGCTTGCGCACCAGCGGGGTCACGTAGGCACCGTCGTCCGCCGGGGTGGCGGCGGGCGCGGGCTTGGCCGGGGCGGCCGGGGCCTGCGGCGCGGCCGGGGCGGGAGCCGGGGCCGGAGCGGCCGGGGCAGCCGGAGCCGGGGCGGCGGCCGGAGCGGCCGGAGCCGCGGGGGCCGGAGCCTGGGCGGCGGGCTGCGCCGGAGCGGCCGGGGCCTCCTGCGCCGGAGCCGGGGCGGCCGGAGCAGCCGGGGCGGCGGCGGCCGGAGCGGCACCGGGAGCGCCGATGACGGCGAGCTTGGCGCCGACCTCGGCGGTCTCGTCCTCACCGACGACGATCTCCAGGAGAACGCCGGCGACGGGGGAGGGGATCTCGGTGTCGACCTTGTCGGTGGAGACCTCGAGCAGGGGCTCGTCCTCCGCGACCTCCTCGCCGACCTCCTTCAGCCAGCGGGTCACGGTGCCCTCGGTGACGGACTCGCCCAGGGCGGGCAGCGTCACGTCGGTGCCCTCGGCGGAACCGCCGGAGGCCGCGGCGGGGGCCTCCTGCGCGGGGGCGGGCTGCTCCTGGGCCGGGGCGGGGGCCTCGGCGGCGGGAGCGGCCTCCTGCTGCGGGGCCTCCTGGGGGGCGGGGGCGCCCGAGCCGTCGTCGATGACGGCCAGCTCGGCGCCGACCTCGACCGTCTCGTCCTCGGCGACCTTGATGGAGGCCAGGACGCCGGCGGCGGGGGAGGGGATCTCGGTGTCGACCTTGTCGGTCGAGACCTCGAGCAGCGGCTCGTCGACCTCGACGCGCTCGCCCTCCGCCTTCAGCCAGCGGGTGACAGTGCCCTCGGTGACGCTCTCACCGAGCGCCGGAAGGGATACGGAAACCGCCATGGTTTCTGTTGCTCCTTAACGATGTGCAGTGCGCGGCAACGCAGTGCGGAAGTCTGGTGGTCGGTCGTCGCGCCCAGATGCGACGGGGGCGGGGCTCAGTCGTGCGAGTGCAGCGGCTTGCCCGCGAGCGCCAGGTGGGCCTCGCCGAGCGCCTCGTTCTGCGTCGGGTGGGCGTGGATGAGCTGGGCGACCTCGGCCGGCAGCGCTTCCCAGTTGTAGATCAGCTGGGCTTCGCCGACCTGCTCGCCCATGCGGTCGCCGACCATGTGGACGCCGACCACGGCACCGTCCTTGACCTGGACGAGCTTGATCTCGCCCGCGGTCTTGAGGATCTTGGACTTGCCGTTGCCCGCCAGGTTGTACTTCAGAGCGACGACCTTGTCCGCGCCGTAGATCTCCTTGGCCTTGGCCTCGGTGATACCGACGGAGGCGACCTCGGGGTGGCAGTACGTCACCCGCGGCACACCGTCGTAGTCGATCGGGACGGTCTTGATACCGGCCAGACGCTCCGCCACCAGGATGCCCTCTGCGAAGCCGACGTGCGCGAGCTGGAGCGTCGGGACGAGGTCACCGACGGCCGAGATGGTCGGCACGTTGGTCTGCATGTACTCGTCGACCAGGACGTAGCCGCGGTCCATCGCGACGCCCTGCTCCTCGTAGCCGAGGCCCTGCGAGACCGGGCCGCGGCCGATGGCGACGAGGAGGACCTCGGCGTCGAAGGTCTTGCCGTCGGCGAGGGTGACGCGGACACCGTCCTGCGTGTACTCCGCCTTCTCGAAGAAGGTGCCGAGGTTGAACTTGATGCCGCGCTTGCGGAACGCGCGCTCGAGAAGCTTGGAGCTGTTCTCGTCCTCGAGCGGGGCGAGGTGCTTGAGGCCCTCGACGATGGTGACGTCGGTGCCGAAGGACTTCCACGCCGAGGCGAACTCGACGCCGATCACGCCGCCGCCCAGGATGACCGCGGACTTCGGGACCCGGTCCAGCGTCAGCGCGTGGTCCGAGGAGATGATGCGGTTGCCGTCGATCTCCAGGCCCGGCAGCGACTTCGGCACGGAGCCGGTCGCGAGGAGGACGTGGCGGCCCTGGATCCGCTGGCCGTTGACGTCGACGGAGGTCGGGGAGGAGAGCTTGCCCTCACCCTCGATGTACGTCACCTTGCGGGAGGCGATGAGCCCCTGCAGGCCCTTGTAGAGGCCGGAGATGACCTCGTCCTTGTACCGCAGCACGGCGGGCATGTCGATGCCCTCGAAGGTCGTCTTCACGCCGAACTGCTCGGACTCGCGCGCCTGGTCGGCGATCTCACCGGCGTGCAGCAGCGCCTTGGTGGGGATGCAGCCGACGTGCAGGCAGGTTCCGCCGACCTTGTTCTTCTCGATCAGGGCGACGTCCAGGCCCAGCTGCGCTCCGCGCAGGGCCGCGGCGTAACCGCCACTGCCACCGCCGAGGATCACTAGGTCGAAAACGGTGCTGGCGTCGTTCGCCACGTCACGTCCTCCATGCATGTGCGCCGTACGCCGGTCTCCAGTGACCGCGCGGCGGCTGGTGTTCGGCCGCTCGATGATTCGGCCCTCGGGTGGGGCCCTGTCCTGCCGCCCCCCATCCTCGCACTTGTCGAAGGCATGCGGGACGTCGGGCCGGGCGGTGAGACCCCTGTTACATCGCAAACGCGAGTGACAAGGACGTCATTCCTGCGGATTTCGTCGAAAGCGAACAGCCCCGGGGATCGCTCCCCGGGGCTGTCACCAGTGACTTCCGCCTCAGCCGAGGTCGCCGGCCGCCGTGCGCTCGGCGAGCCGGACGAGCGTACGGACCGCGGAACCCGTGCCACCCTTCGGCGTGTAACCGAACGGGCCGCCCTCGTTGAAGGCCGGGCCCGCGATGTCGAGGTGGGCCCACGTGATGCCCTCGCCGACGAACTCCTTCAGGAACAGACCGGCGACCAGGCCGCCGCCCATCCGCTCGCCCATGTTGGCGATGTCGGCGGTCGGGGAGTCCATGCCCTTGCGCAGGTCGGCGGGGAGCGGCATCGGCCACGCGGGCTCGCCGACCTCCTCCGCGATCTCGTGGATCGACGTACGGAAAGCGTCGTCGTTGGACATGATCCCGTACGTGCGGTTGCCGAGCGCCAGCACCATCGCGCCGGTCAGCGTCGCCACGTCGACGATCGCGTCCGGGGTCTCCTCGGAGGCCTTGGCGAGCGCGTCGGCCAGGACCAGACGGCCCTCGGCGTCCGTGTTCAGGACCTCGACGGTCTTGCCGGAGTACATGCGCAGCACGTCACCCGGGCGGGTGGCGGAGCCGGACGGCATGTTCTCGGCGAGCGCCAGCCAGCCGGTCACGTTGACGTCGAGCTTCAGGCGGGCCGCGGCGACGACGGCGGCGAACACGGCGGCGGCGCCGGCCATGTCGCACTTCATCGTCTCGTTGTGGCCGGCCGGCTTCAGCGAGATGCCGCCCGAGTCGTACGTGATGCCCTTGCCGACGAAGGCGAGGTGCTTCTTGCCGCGGCCGGCCGAGTAGGCGATCTTCACGAGCCGCGGGCCCGAGGCGGAACCGGCGCCGACGCCGAGGATGCCGCCGTAGCCGCCCTTCTCCAGCGCCTTCACGTCGAGGACCTGGACCTTGAGGCCGTGCTCCTTGGCCGCGGCCGTGGCGACGGCGGCGAAGGCCTCCGGGTTCAGGTCGTTCGGCGGGGTGTTGATCAGGTCGCGGGCGCGGTTGAGCTCCTCGGTGAGGGCGAGGGCGCGCTCGATCTCGGCCTTGTACGCCTTGTCGCGCGGCTTGCCGCCGAGGAGGGCGATCTCGGCGAGCGGGCCCTTGGCGTTCTTCGGGTCCTTCGCGGACTCCTTGTACGCGTCGAAGGAGTACGCGCCGAGCAGCGCGCCCTCCGCGATCGCACCGGCGTCCTCGGCGTCCTGGACGGGCAGCGCGAACGCGGCCTTCTTCGAGCCGGTCAGCGCGCGCGAGGCGACACCGGCGGCGCGGCGCAGCGCCTCGGCCTCGTAGATCTCGTCCTTCTCGGGCTCGCTGCCGAGACCGACCGCCAGCACGACCGGCGCCTTGAACCCGGAGGGCGCGGGGACCTTGGTCACCTCGCCCTCGGCGCCGGTGGCACCGAGGGTCTCCAGGACGGAGGCGAGGTTGCCGTCGTACGCCTTGTCGACGGCCTCGGCGCCGGGGGCGACGACCGGGCCGGCGGCACCCTTCGCGATACCGACGACGATCGCGTCGGCGCGCAGGCCGGCGGCCGCGGCGGTGCTGAGAGTCAGAGCAGTCACGGTGGTGAGGTCTCTCTTTCATCGGTGGGGCCGGCATCGTTGCCGCGCCCATGGGGGTGTGGCCCTCGCTTGAGCCTACGCCGGGTCACCGAAAACCCTCCGCCGAGGTGCGCTTCACCTGCCGGTGGGTGGGGGGTGGCCGCGCTCCTGGGTTGTTCTTCGAGTGCGGCCCGGTGGGGCTTCTCGCGCAGTTCCCCGCGCCCCTGAAAACCAGTTCCCACGCGCGGCTCTCGTCGTGGCTGGTCGCGCAGTTCCCCGCGCCCCTGAGGCAGGCGCTTCGCGCAGCCTCCCCTTCAGAGGCTGCGGCTCCGCCGCGCCTCTGGTGATGAGATGGCGCACGAAGTGCGCATCTCAGGGGCGCGGGGAACTGCGCGAGAAGCGGCCACCGGCTCGCGGACGAAGGGCGTGCCCTCAAAGGGACAGGGTCACCAGCGCCGCTGTTCCGGCGACCTCCGCCACGGCGCCGAAGACGTCCCCCGTCACCCCGCCGAACCGCGACACACACCGCCGCAGCATCAACTCCCCGGCACCACACCCCAGTACGACAGCGGCAGCCCCCTGCAAGGAGACCCCCGCGACCACCGCGACGACCACCGCACCGACGACCAGCGCGCCCCGCACCGGCACCGTCTCGGCGACGGCGGCGCCGAGACCCTCCGGGCGGGCGGCCGGCACCCCGGCCCGGGACGCGAAGGTCAGCGCCAGACGGGCCGTCACCGCACACACGCCCGCCGCGACCGCCCCCCGAACCCAGGAATCGGCGTACATCTGCCCCAGCACGGCGACCTGCGCGAGCAGCGCGAGGACCAGGGTCACGACGCCGAAAGGCCCGATGTCGGACTGCTTCATGATCCGTAGCGCGTCCTCGGCCGGCTTGCCGCTGCCCAGCCCGTCCGCGACGTCCGCGAGCCCGTCCAGATGCAGGCCCCGGGTGAGGACGGCCGGCACCGCGACGGAGGCGACCGCGCAGAGCAGCGCCCCCGCGCCGAGGAAGGACAGCGCCACCCCGAGCGCGGCCGCGCCCAGACCGACGACCAGGCCCGCCAGCGGGGCGGACAGCATCCCGGCGCGGGCCGCGGCACGGTCCCAGCGGGTGACCCGGACGGGCAGCACGGTCAGGGTGCCGAAGGCGAAACGTATGCCGTCGGCGAGGGAGGCGCGGGGGTTCGTTGCGGACACCGGGGGAGATTACCCGGGGTGGCCCACAGGGTGGGCGGCGCCCGCCCGCCGCCCGCAGGATGGGTCCATGGGCGACTGGTGGTACCGCAACATCACGGAACCGGGAAAGCTGCCGGTGCTCCTCGCGCTGGTCACGTTCATTGCCACGTTCCTGATCACCCGTACGGTGACCCGGCTGATCCGGGCGGGCCGCGGCCCGTTCCGGGACATCTCGCCGGGCGGGCTGCACATCCATCACGTGGTGCCGGGCATCCTGCTGATGGTCGTCGGCGGGTTCGGCGCGGTGGGCAGCGAACGGCACGGCTTCGGCGCGTGCCTCTTCGCCGTCCTGTTCGGCATCGGGGCGGGCCTGGTGCTCGACGAGTTCGCGCTCGTGCTGCACCTGGACGACGTCTACTGGACCGACCAGGGACGGCAGAGCGTCGAGGTGGTGGTGCTCGCGGCGGCGCTCGGCGGTCTGGTGGTCAGCGGGTTCTCGCCGCTCGGGGTCAACGACATGACACAGGACGAGCAGCACGACCGGGCGGCCCTGATCGTCTCGCTCACCCTGAACTTCCTGTTCGTGCTGGTGACCCTGCTCAAGGGCAAGTTGCGGATGGCGCTCGTCGGCGTCCTGGTGCCGTTCGTCGCCTGGTACGGCGCGGTCCGGCTCGCCCGGCCCGATTCGGCCTGGGCCCGCCGCTGCTACCGCCGCAGGTACCGGGCGCGGGCCCGTTCGATCCTGCGGGCCTACAAGCACGACCGCCGCTGGCTGCGGATCAGCCGGCGCTTCCAGGATCTGGTCGGCGGATTCCGCGAACCGACGACCGTACAGCGCACACGATGAGCACGGCCGCGATCGCGGCCAGGTGTTCCCAGCCCGCGAGGTTCGGCTTGAGCGCGCACTCGACGACCATCGTGACGACGACCAGCGCGCAGGTGAACCAGGCCCGGTAGCGCCAGCACACGTACACCGCGAGCCCCACCACCGCGGCCGACGGGCCGGTGTCGACGATCTGCGCGTCGGAGGCGGGCAGCCAGCCGGCGGCGATGGCAAGGCGCGCGTACAGGGTGCCGCCGAGCGTCGCCGCGTACGCGATGCCGAGCGTGCGCGGGCGGCCCAGGGAGATCTCCGCGATCCCGAAGACCACCAGGATCTGGACGAGCGCGCCCCACACGGGCAGATCGAGGGCGGGCACGAACAGCGACAGCGGGGTGCGCAGCAGGGCGAGCGGCAGCGGATCGGCGGCCCGGACCGAGCCGATGTCCTGCACGATCCGGTAGCCCCAGGACTGGTTCTGCACGTACTGGAACACCGCCGTCAGGCAGACCGCGGCCAGGGTCAGCGGGATCGCCCGCCACCGTCCGGCGACGAGCCCGTCCCGTACGGCCGTGTAGAGGGGGCCCCACTCCGTGCGGGCCGCGTCCTTCCATCTCACCGGCGCGCCAGCCGTTTCGGCAGCCCCGGGACTTCGAGGAAGCCCTCGGCGCGGGCCGAGGCCAGGCCGATGCGCGGCAGGTCGGCGCTCTTCTCGAAGAGCAGGAAGCGGGGTTCCCAGATGGGCCGGTACTTGGCGTTGGCCCGGTAGAGCGATTCGATCTGCCACCACCGCGAGAAGAAGCTGAGCAGCGCGCGCCACAGGCGCAGCACCGGGCCCGCGCCGAGTCGCGCGCCGCGTTCGAAGACGGAGCGGAACATGGCGAAGTTGAGCGAGACCTGCGTGATCTCCATCTCGGGCGCGCGCTGGAGGAGTTCGATCACCATGAACTCCATCAGGCCGTTCTCGGCGTCGCGGTCACGGCGCATCAGATCGAGGGAGAGCCCGTGCGGGCCCCACGGCACGAAGGAGAGCAGTGCCCTCAACTCGCCCTCTCCGTCGCTGCATTCGAGCATCATGCACTGTCCGTCGCCGGGATCGCCGAGCCGCCCCAGCGCCATGGAGAAGCCGCGTTCGGTGGCGCCGTCGCGCCAGTCGTCGGCCCGCTTGAGGAGGTACGTCAGTTCGTCGGCCGGGATGTCCTCGTGGCGGCGGACGCGGACCGTGTAGCCCGCGCGCTTGACGCGGTTGTAGGCCTGGCGGACGGTGCGCATCGCCCGTCCTTCGAGGGTGAAGTCCGCGGTCTCGACGATGGCCTCGTCACCGAGTTCGAGGGCGTCGAGGCCGTGCCGGGCGTAGATGGTGCCCGCCTCCTCGCTCGCGCCCATCACCGCGGGCAGCCAGCCGTGTTCCCGTGCCTCGGCGAGCCAGGGCTCGATCGCGCCGGGCCAGGCCTCGGGGTCGCCGATCGGGTCGCCGGAGGCCAGCGACACCCCGCCGACCACCCGGTAGGTCACCGCGGCCTTGCCGGTCGGCGACCACACGACGCTCTTGTCGCGGCGCAGCGCGAAGTAGCCGAGCGAGTCGCGCTCGCCCTCCTTGGCGAGCAGGGCGCGCAGCCGCTCCTCGTCGTCGGCGGAGAGCGGGTCGACGGCGCGGCGGGAGCGGAACGCGGCGTAGACCACGGCGATCAGCAGGGCCGTGGAGAGGATGTTGATGACGACGTTGACCCAGTTCGGGGAGGTGATCCCCGGGAAGCGGGAGTCGTCGGTGGCGACCGAGATCAGCCGCAGCGTGCCGTAGCGCCAGCGCTCCAGGAACGTGGAGCGGTGCGGGTCGTGCGCCTGATTGGTGACCGTCACCAGGAACGTCGCGAACAGCGAGGTCACCAGGAGCCCGCCGACCGCCACGACGGCTGCCAGCTTCGCGTTCGACCGGTCGCCCTTCGCGTAGAACTCGCGCCGTCCCAGCAGCAGCGCCACGAGGAACGCGGCGGTCAGCACCAGCGAGATCCAGTTCTGCGCGTACTGCCGGACCTCCGGGAACACCATCACGAAGGCGAACAGCAGAAAGAACAGCCCGCTCAGTACGAGGTTGAGGATCCAGGCCGCGCGCTTGCGGCGGCGCATCGTGATCGCCAGGAACCAGGCGACGACCGCCGACGAGAAGCCCGCGGCGAGCAGGTAGGGGGTGAAGTAGTTCTCCGAGTTGTGGCGGCGCAGATCGTTGCCGAAGGAGACCCACACGGCGCTCAGCAGATTGATGCAGGTGACGATCCGCAGATACCAGACGGTGAAACTCGCGGCGCGACGTGAAGTGACAGTGCTTGTCCGTACGGCTCCCATGTCGGGAGCTTATGAGTGATTTGTCCTGCGCTCCGTAAGGGGCGCGAGGCTGTGTCGATATGGGGCTCCGCCGCGTGGGCGCGAGCAACCCGCGAAAAGCCGCGGACGCGAACGCTCGATGTACGAGCAGACGCGTCCGCGGCTTTTTGACGACTGAGCCCTACTGAACCTCGGGAAGCTCGGCGGCCAGCGCCGCCGCGGCCTGCACCAGCGGCAACGCCAGCAGCGCACCGGCGGCGCCGCCGACCTTGACGCCCTGGTCGAGCATCGGCTCCATGGCCATCCGGTCCAGCGCCTTGGCCTGCGCCGGCTCCCCGCTGGACTGCCCGGCCAGCCACCAGTCCGGCGCCCGGAACGCGACGCGCTGGCCGACCAGCGCGCAGGCCGCGGAGACGACCCCGTCCAGGATCACCGGCGTACGGCGCACCGCGCACTGGAGCAGGAAACCGGTCGTGGCCGCGAGATCGGCGCCGCCCACCGTGGCGAGCAGCTGCAACTGGTCGCCGAGGACCGGGCGGGCCCGGCGCAGCGCGTCGCGGACGGCCGCGCACTTGCGCATCCAGGCCAGGTCGTCGATCGGGTCGCCGCCGCGCCCGGTCACGACGGAGGCGTCCGTGCCGCACAGCGCGGCGATGAGCGTGGCCGCCGCCGTGGTGCCGCCGACGCTGAGGTCGCCGAGCACCACCAGATCCGTACCGGAGTCGGCCTCCTCGTCGGCGACCGCCATGCCCGCGCGGAACGCCTGCTCGGCCTCCTCCAGGGTGAGCGCGTCCTCGGTGTCGATGCTGCCGGAGCCGCGCCGCACCCGCCGGTTCTCCACGGCCTCGGGCAGCTCGTCCGGCTCGCAGTCGAGCGACAGGTCGACGATCCGTACGCCGACGCCCAGGCGCCGTGCGAGCACCGCACCGGGGGAGCCGCCCTCGACGGCCTCGCGCACCAGCTCCGCCGCCGTGCCCGCGCCCCGCTTCGACACGCCGAGACCGGCGACCCCGTGATCGCCCGCGAAAAGGATCACCCGCGGTCGCGCCACCGGCCGCACGGGCACGGCGCCCTGGGCGGCCGAGAGCCATTCGCCCAGCTCGTCCAGGCGGCCGAGCCCGCCGGGCGGCACGGCGAAGCGCGCCCTGCGCTCCTCGGCGTCGCGGCGCATACCGCCGTCGGGGCGCTCGATCAGGTCGGTGAAGTCGTCGAGATTCAGCGAGCTCATTCGCCGAACAGTACCGGCCGCACGCGCGCCGAGTCCCTGGTGTCCCGCCTGTCACAGGGCAGGTCACGACGGCTTTCCGACCGCCGGTTACGCCATGCGATGGGTCGAACGCACAACGTCATTGAAAGGCCGTCGATGATCCCTTACGTTCCCTTTCGTATCGGATTGCCGTTCGGATTGTCGTATCGCGGCCGTCGCCCGCCCGTGGAGCCGAAGGAGTCCCATGCCCCCCACAGCCCAGGCCGTCGCCGAGCGCCGCCCCGCCTATCTCACCGAACTCGCCCGCGGCACCGAGCGCTTCCACGAACCGCGCCGCCCCGACTGCCCCTGGTGCGGCTCGACGAAGCTGCGCACCCGGCTGCGCACCACGGACCTCCTCCAGCACAAGCCGGGCACGTTCACCGTCGACCAGTGCCGGGCCTGCGACCACTCGTTCCAGAACCCGCGGCTGACCCCCGAGGGCCTGAACTTCTACTACCGCGACTTCTACGACGGCCTGCGCGCCGGCCACGCCGAGAAGATCTTCGGCGGCCGCCCCTCGGCCAAGCGCCACCGGGCCGCCGCCCACGCCATGTTCCGGCACATCGAACCGGAGAGCTGGCTCGACGTCGGCACCGGCCCGTGCCACTTCCCGGCCGTGGCCAAGGAGGTCCTGCCCTACACCGCGTTCGACGGGCTCGACATCGGCGACGGCGTCGAGGAGGGCCGCAGGGCCGGCCGCATCGAGGAGGCCCACCGCGGCTTCCTCACCGAACTCGCGCCCCGGCTCGCGGGCCGCTACGACGCGATGAGCATGTTCCACTACCTGGAGCACTCCCTCGACCCGCGCGAGGAGCTGAAGGCCGCCCGCCGCGTCCTGCGCCCCGGCGGCCACCTCATGATCGAACTGCCCGACCCCGAGAGCCGCTGGGCGAAACTGCTCGGCAAGTGGTGGGTCTCGTACTTCCAGCCGCAGCACCTGCACCTCATCCCGCTCGCCAACCTGCGCACCGAACTGGCCGCCCTCGGCTACACCGTCGTCGCCGTCGACCGCCGCGCACCCCATCTGCCGCACGACCTGACGGCGGCCTGCGCGCTCTTCCTCGGCCACTGCCTGCCCGCCGCCGACGACCCGTGGCGCACCAAGGCCCCCAGCGACCTCCAGCGCGGCCTGCGCCGGGCGCTGACCCACGCGAGCACCCCCGCACTGCTCACCGCACGGGCCGCGGACCACCTGCTCTCCCCGCTGCCCGACCGCACCGGCTTCTCCAACGCCTACCGGGTCATCGCGCGCCGCAACCCCGACCCGGGCGTCAGCCGCGCAGCGTGAGCGCCTGACCGGCCACGATGAGCAGGACGTGCTCGCACTCGGCGGCGAACGCGGCGTTCAGCCGGCCCAGCTCGTCGCGGTAGCGCCGCCCGGAGGCGGTGGCGGGCACGATCCCCGACCCCACCTCGTTCGACACGGCCACCACCGTGCGCCGGGTGCACCGCACGGCCGCCACCAGCCCGGCCACCTTCTCCCGCAGCGCCTTCTCCCCGCCGCCCGCCCACTCGGCGTCGTCCCAGGCCCCGACCTCGTCCATGGCGTACGTCAGCCACAGCGACAGGCAGTCGATCAGCAGCGGCGCGGGGTCCGAGGCGTCGGCGAGGAGCGGTTCGAGATCGCAGGTCTCGGCGGTGCGCCACGACCCGGGCCGCCGCTCCCGGTGCGCGCCGACGCGCTGCGCCCACTCGGCGTCGCCGCCCCGGGTGCCGCCCGTCGCCACGTACAGCACGTCGGGGAAGGCCTCCAGGCGCCGCTCGGCCTCGACCGACTTGCCCGACCTGGCGCCCCCGAGGACCAGCGTCCTGCGCGGCACGTCGGGCACGTCCTCGTACGCCCCGACGTCCAGGGTCGTCCCGTCCGGCACCGCGCGGGCGCCCGCCGCCGCGAGCCGCCGGGCCAGCTCGGCGCCCGGCGGCGCGTCGTGCCCGAGGTGCACGGCGACGACGTCCGTGGTCGGCCCGACGGCGCCGCTCGCCCGCAGCCGCGCCAGCGCGTCCGGGCGCCCCACCACATCGGTGAGGACCAGCTCGTACGGGGCCCGCGCCGCTTCGAGCCCGGCGGGCGCGGCCCCCGGCGGCAGATAGAGCACCCGCACCCCGTCCGGCCCCGTCACCTCGTACCCGGTGCCGGGCGCGTCCAGGGCGAGCGCCCGCACCCGGTGCCCGCTGATCAGCGCCAGCTCGCGCCCGTCCGGCACCCGCACCGGCTGCGGCAGCCCCGCCGGGACCTCCACGGCGGGCCCGTCGTGCGGGTGCGTGAGCAGCACCTGCCGCACTCCGGCGAGGCTGTGCCCCGCGCGGGCCGCGGCGAACACCGCGCCCGGCGTCAGATCGAGCAGCAGCACCTTGTCGATCAGCACCGCCGTCGCGCCGCGGGCGTCCGCGCCGAGGGCACCCGCGCAGGCGGCGCAGGGGCAGTCGGGGCGGGGCAGTCCTTCGGGGGCACCGGTGCCGAGCAGTGTCAGTTCCACAGGAAGATCCTCCCGCGCGGCTTCGGGCGCCGCTCGCCCGGCTAGGCTTCCAGGGACATCGCGCATCGGACATCCGATACCGGGAGGCTGACATGGCGGCGTGGACGTGGCGGTTCGAGAAGTCCGACGGGACGGAGGTGCCTCCGGCGGTGCAGCCCGAGGAGTTCCCGACCCAGGGTGACGCGGAGTCCTGGATCGGGGAGTACTGGAAGGAACTCGCCGAGGGCGGCGCCGACCAGGTGACCCTCTTCGAGGACACCAACGAGATCTACGGCCCCATGAGCCTTCACGCCGAGGAGGCCGCCCCGTAAGGGGCGCGGGGAACAGCGCGCTCAGCCACGACGAAAGCCGCGGACGCGTCTGCTCGGTGCATGAGCAGACGCGTCCGCGGCTTTTCTGTGGTTGCCCCCGCGCCCCTGGCGGCGCTCTTTTACATCTCCCCGAGGGTGACGTCGGCCGACTTCTTGTCGCCGTCCCGGGTGAAGGTCACCTTCACCTTGTCGTCCGGCTTCTCGTCGGCCAGGGCCTCCTGGAGCGAGGTCATGGTCGTGATCTTCTCGTCGCCCAGCTCGGTGATGACGTCCCCGGCCTTCAGCCCGGCCTTGTCGGCGGGCCCGCCGTCGGTCACGGAGACCACCGAGACCCCGGCCGCCCGAAGATCACCGTCGACGACGACACGCGCGGTGATGCCCAGCTCGGCCCGCCCGGAGTCCGTCACCTTGCCGTTCTCGACGATCTGGTCGGCGATGTCGGTCACCGTCGAGGCGGGGATCGCGAAGCCGATGCCCGGCGCCGAGCTGTCCCCGAGTTCGGGGTCGGTCGCCGCCAGCGTCGGAATGCCGATGACCTTGCTGTCCAGGCCGACGAGGGCGCCCCCGCTGTTGCCGGGGTTGATCGCCGCCGAGGTCTGCACCATGTTGGCGATGGTCGCGCCGGTGCCGCCGCCCGAGCGGCCCTCGCTCACGGTCCGGCCGGTCGCGGAGACGATGCCCTGGGTGACGCTCGACGACAGCCCGAGCGGCGAACCCATGGCCAGCGTGATCTGCCCGACCTCCACCTTCGACGAGTCCCCGAACTCCGCCGCCTTCAGCCCGTCCGGCACCTTGTCCAGCTTGATGACGGCGAGATCCTGCTCCGGATACGAGGAGACGAGCTTCGCCGTCAGCTCGTCCTCGCTCGTCGACGTCGTCACCTTGAACGTCTTCTCGTCGCCGACCACATGGGCGTTCGTCACGATGTGCCCCTTGTCGTCGTAGACGATGCCGGAACCGAGGTCGGACGACGCCTGCACCTGGACGACGGACGGCAGGACGTCCTTGATGACGTCCTGGTACGCGTCCTGCAGATCGTTGCCGCCCGAGGCCGCGGCGGCCTGCGTGGTCGAGCCGGACGACGACGAGTCCCCGGCGTTCGACGAGCCGGAGTCGGAGCAGCCCCCGACGAGCGCCGCCGAGCAGGCGACGGCGGCGACGGGGAGCACGAGGCGCGTACGCGGAGAACGCGAAGAAGCAGTCATGCCCGGATTGTCACGTTCGCCCCGGGCGGGCGCTCCCGTCGATCGGCCGAACAGCCGACCCCCGGCGCGCCAGGATCAGCCCCGCACCCCGCACAGATGCAGCAGCGCGGCCACCCGCCGGTACGGCTCGCTGCGCCCGGCGCGCTCCTCGGCGGCGAGCAGCGTCTGCAACTCCCCGCGCTCCGGCACCGCCGCGGCGTCGCCGGCCTGGTCGGTGAAGACCCGCACCCCGTACCAGGCGTGCAGTGGCGCCCCGATCCCGGCGAGGGTCTCGGTCAGCGCGTCGAGCCGGTCGGCCCGGACGTCCAGGCCGAGCCGGTTGGTGTACTTCAGCGAGTCGAAGGCGCCGAGCGCCGTGACCCAGTCGCCGGCCAGGCCCGGCCGCATCGCCAGCGCGTCCGCGTTCCGTACGAGCAGGGAGAGCAGGCCCCCCGGCGCCAGCATCCGCGCCAGTCCCGCGAGCAGCGCGTCCGGCTCGTCGACGTACATCAGGACGCCGTGACAGAGCACGACGTCGAAACTGCCGGGCAGGAAGTGGACCCCGGTCTCCATGCCGCTGCCCTCGACGAACCGCACCCGCTCCTGCACGCCCGCGGGCTCCGCGGCGAGCGCGGCCTGCGCGACGGCGAGCATCGCGGGGTCCTGGTCCACACCGGTCACCTTGTGCCCGGCCCGTGCCAGGCGCAGCGCCTGGGTGCCCTGGCCCATCCCGACGTCGAGCACCCGCAGCCGCTGCCCGACGGGGAAGCGCCCGGCTATCTGCTCGTCGAGCTGCCGGGACACCAGTTCCTGCCGTACGACGTTGCGCAGGCCGCCCAGCTTCTGGAGCCAGGCGCCCGGCGCGTCCCCGGCGAAGGCGTCCGTGCTCAGGGCCGCTCTCCGCGCTTGACCTGGGGCTTGGGCAGCCGCAGTCGCTTCATCTGGAGCGTGCGCATCAGGGCGTAGGCCACGGCACCCTTGCGGCGCTCGTCGGGGAACTTCTCCGCGAGGCGCTTCTTGAGCCGGAAGCCGGTGATGGCCGAGTCGATCACGATCGCCACGATGACGAAGAGCCACAGCAGCAGCGCGATGTTCTGCAGCGAGCCGACGCGGACCATGCTCAGGACGAGGATGATCACCGCCATCGGCAGGAAGTACTCCGCGATGCAGAACCGCGAGTCGACGAAGTCGCGGGCGTAGCGCCGCACCGGGCCCTTGTCGCGGGCGGGCAGGTAGCGCTCGTCACCGCTGGCGAGCGCGGCACGCTGCTTCTCCATCGCCGAACGCCGCTCGTCGCGCTGGCGGGAGCGGGCCTCCTTCGGCGTCATCTTGGTGTTGGCCACGCTGCGGCGCTGCGACTGGGCCGCGCTGCGCTTGGGCGTGGGGCGGCCCTTGGGCGCCTGCGGGTCACGGGTCTCTTTGGACAGAGAGGTCACCGGGGCCTTGTCGGCCGGCGCCTTGTCGTCCTTGGATCGGCTACGGAACACAAAAGCCAAGGGTACGTGGTGGTCGTGCATGGACCACAGGCCCATGGGGAACGATCCGGCAACACCCTGCGTCCATAGAGGCACATGGGGACACACCGGGTGCGTCCGGGCGGCCCTTGGGGGGACACCTACTCCTTGCGCCGGAGCGGGACCGTACGCAGTCGTCCTTGGGGATGAGCGCATCCGCCCCTGGACAGTGCGGTAATAGATGCAGGACCCGTACTGTGGGTGGTGTCGCAGTGCCGGAGCTGGACCGTCGGCTTGATCAGTCAGTAGAAGGGGGCGCGCGAAGCCCATGAGCGGTGTCATGAAGCGTATGGGGATGATCTTCCGCGCGAAGGCGAACAAGGCCCTTGACCGGGCCGAGGACCCGCGCGAAACCCTCGATTACTCCTACCAGAAGCAGCTGGAGCTGCTGCAGAAGGTGCGCCGCGGCGTCGCGGACGTCGCGACCAGCCGCAAGCGCCTGGAACTGCAGCTGAACCAGCTCCAGGGCCAGTCCTCCAAGCTGGAGGACCAGGGCCGCAAGGCGCTCGCGCTCGGCCGCGAGGACCTGGCCCGCGAGGCGCTGTCGCGCCGTGCCGCGCTCCAGCAGCAGGTCACGGACCTGGAGACGCAGCACCAGACGCTGCAGGGCGAGGAGGAGAAGCTCACTCTCGCGGCCCAGCGGCTCCAGGCCAAGGTCGACGCCTTCCGTACGAAGAAGGAGACCATCAAGGCCACCTACACGGCGGCCCAGGCGCAGACCCGCATCGGCGAGGCGTTCTCCGGCATCTCCGAGGAGATGGGCGACGTCGGCATGGCGATCCAGCGCGCCGAGGACAAGACGGCCCAGCTCCAGGCGCGGGCCGGCGCCATCGACGAGCTGCTGGCCTCCGGTGCCCTCGACGACTCCTCCGGCCTCGCCAAGGACGACATCCAGAGCGAGCTGGACCGGCTCTCCGGTGGTACGGATGTAGAGCTGGAGCTCCAGCGCATGAAGCAGGAGCTGGCCGGCGGTCCGTCCTCGCAGCAGGCGATCGAGGGCGGCCAGGGCCAGCCCCAGCAGGCGCAGCAGCCGCAGGACACCCCGCGCTTCGACAAGCAGTAGCAGCCCGAGGAGGCCGACGTGATCGTACGGATCATGGGGGAGGGCCAGGTGAAGCTGGCCGACAGCCACTTCACCGAACTCAACAAGCTGGACGACGAGCTTCTGGCCGAGATGGAGACCGGCGACGAGGAGGGCTTCCGCCGTACCCTCGCCGCCCTCCTCGACGCCGTACGCCGTCTGGGCGAGCCGCTCCCGGACGACTCCCTGGAGCCGTCCGAGCTGATCCTCCCGTCCCCGGACGCGACCCTCGAAGAGGTCCGCGCCATGCTCTCCGACGACGGCCTGATCCCGGGCTGACCCGGTCCGCCGCCCCCTGAACGAGCGGAGTTCGTTTTCAGGGGCGCGGGGAACCGACCGGCGCCCGGAGGGCAGCCGCGTGAAAGGGGACCGTTACCGTGACCCCGGTGACCCCCCTCGTACGCTGGGCCAGAACCCACCCCCTGGCCCTCGACGCCACCCTGGCCCTCGCCGTGCTCGTCTGCATGGTCGCCGGTTCCTTCGTCGACCACAGCAACGCCGACGGAGGCAGCTACACCTGGGGCGCCCGCACCCCGAACCCCCTCAGCCTGGTCCTGATGGTGCTCGGCGCCGCCGCCCTGGTCTTCCGGCGCGTCGCCCCCATGTGCGTACTCGGCGCGACCGCGACCGTCTCCCTCGCCGAACTGGCCACCGGGGACCCCCGCGCCCCCATCGTGATGTCCGCCGTCATCGCCCTGTTCACGGTCGCCGCCCGCACCGACCGCCCCACCACCTGGCGCGTCGGCCTGGCCACGATGACCACGCTCACCGGCGTCGCCATGCTGGCGGGACCGCTGCCCTGGTACGCGCAGGAGAACCTCGGCATCTTCGCCTGGACCGGCATGGCCGCGGCCGCCGGTGACGCCGTCCGCTCCCGGCGCGCCTTCGTCGACGCCATCCGGGAGCGCGCCGAGCGGGCCGAGCGCACCCGCGAGGAGGAGGCCAGGCGCCGGGTCGCCGAGGAGCGGCTGCGGATCGCCCGCGATCTGCACGACGTCGTCGCCCACCACATCGCCCTGGTCAACGTGCAGGCCGGGGTCGCCGCGCACGTCATGGACAAGCGCCCCGACCAGGCCAAGGAAGCCCTCGGCCACGTCCGCGAGGCCAGCCGCTCCGCGCTCAACGAACTCCGTGCCACCGTCGGCCTGCTGCGGCAGACCGGCGACCCCGAGGCACCGACCGAACCGGCCCCGGGCCTCGACCGGCTCGACGACCTCGTGGACACCTTCCGGCACGCGGGCCTGCCGGTGGAGGTGGCCCGCGCCGAGGACGCCCCGCCGCTGCCCGCGGCCGTCGACCTGGCCGCCTTCCGGGTCGTGCAGGAAGCGCTGACGAACGTACAGAAGCACGCGGGCCGGGGCGCGAAGGCCGAGGTCAGCGTCGTCCGGGTGGGCGCCAATGTGGAGGTCAGCGTCCTCGACGACGGACCCGGCGGCGCCCCCGCACCCGGCGCGGCGGACGGCAACGGCGGGCACGGGCTGCTCGGCATGCGCGAGCGCGTCACCGCCCTGCGCGGCACCCTCACCGTCGGCCCGCGCTACGGCGGCGGGTTCCGCGTCCATGCGATCCTTCCCGTCAAGGACCTGGCCACCGAGACCACTTCAGGGGACACCACCACATGACCAGCGGCACGATCCGCGTCCTCCTCGCCGACGACCAGGCCCTGCTGCGCAGCGCCTTCAGGGTGCTCGTCGACTCCGAGCCGGACATGCAGGTGGTGGGGGAGGCGTCGGACGGCGCGGAGGCGGTCCGGCTCGCGCGCTCCGAGCGGCCCGACGTGGTCCTGATGGACATCCGGATGCCCGGCACCGACGGCCTCGCCGCGACCCGCGAGATCAGCGCGGACCCCGAACTCGCCGCCGTCCGCGTCGTCATGCTGACCACGTTCGAGGTCGACGAGTACGTGGTGCAGTCCCTGCGGGCCGGGGCCTCCGGGTTCCTCGGCAAGGGCGCGGAGCCGGAGGAACTGCTCGGCGCCGTACGGATCGCGGCCGCGGGCGACGCCCTGCTGTCGCCCGCCGCGACCAAGGGACTGATCGCCAAGTTCCTCGCGCAGGGCGAGGGTTACGAGGACGACGGCCGGTCCGCCGGAGCCCACGCCGAGCGGCTCGCCGCGCTCACCGTGCGCGAGCGCGAGGTCCTCGTGCAGGTCGCGGGCGGCCACTCGAACGACGAGATCGCCGAGCGCCTCGAAGTCTCCCCGCTCACCGTGAAGACCCACGTGAATCGCGCGATGGCCAAGCTCGGCGCCCGCGACCGGGCCCAACTCGTCGTCATCGCCTACGAATCGGGTCTGGTCCGCCCACGGGTGGAGTGACCTCCACCGGTCACGTACTACGGGCGCAGTAGGAAGCGGATAAGCAACGGGACCTGGGAGCGACGCCCCGCACCGTCCGCGTGCACCAGGGTGTACTCGTGCCCGGCGTGTCTGCGCGCCGGGGACTGCCCATCGCACACCGTTCCCCGGGGAGACCTGCCTTCATGTCCTGGCTGTCGAGATTCAGCCTCGCCCAGCGAGCCCTGATCGGCCTCATGTCGATCATCGCGATCGTCTTCGGCGCGATAGCGATCCCCCAGCTCAAGCAGCAGCTGCTGCCGACGATCGAACTGCCGATGGTGTCGGTGATCGCCCCGTACCAGGGCGCGTCGCCCGACGTGGTGGAGAAGCAGGTCGTCGAGCCGCTGGAGAACTCGCTCGATGCCGTCTCCGGGATCACCGGCGTCACCTCGACGGCCAGCGAGGGCAATGCCCTGGTGATGGCCTCGTTCGACTACGGCACCGGCACCAAGCAGCTCGTCGCCGACGTCCAGCAGGCCGTCAACCGGGCGCGCGCCCAGCTGCCCGACGACGTCGACCCGCAGGTCGTCGCGGGCTCCACCGACGACATCCCGACCGTCGTCCTCGCGGTCACCTCCGACCAGGACCAGCAGGCGCTCGCCGACCAGCTGGACAAGACCGTCGTGCCGTCCCTCAAGGACATCGACGGCGTCGGCCAGGTCACGGTCGACGGCGTCCGCGACCTCCAGATCAACGTCACGCCGAACCCGAAGAAGACGGCCGCCGCCGGAGTCAGTGCCCAGGCGATCGGCCAGTCTCTCCAGGCCGGCGGCGCCACGCTGCCCGCGGGCTCCTTCGACGAGGGCGGCAAGAACCGCACGGTCCAGGTCGGCGGCGGCTTCACCTCGCTGGCCCAGATCAAGGACCTGATGGTCACCGGCGAGGGCGTCAAGAAGCCCGTACGCCTCGCCGACATCGCCACCGTGAAGCAGGAGCCGTCCACGGCCGACTCGCTCACCCGCACCGACGGCCGGCCCAGCCTCGCCGTCGCCGTGACCATGGACCACGACGGCTCGGCCGTCACCATCTCCAAGGCCGTCGAGGACAAGCTGCCCGGCCTGCGCCAGGACCTCGGCAAGGGCGCCGACCTCACGGTCGTCAGCGACCAGGGCCCGGCGGTCTCCAAGTCCATCTCGGGCCTGACCACGGAGGGCGCGCTCGGCCTGCTCTTCGCCGTCATCGTCATCCTGGTCTTCCTCGCGTCGCTGCGCTCGACCCTGGTGACGGCGGTCTCCATCCCCCTGTCCGTGGTCCTCGCCCTGATCGTGCTGTGGACCCGCGACCTGTCGCTGAACATGCTGACGCTCGGCGCGCTGACCATCGCGATCGGCCGCGTCGTCGACGACTCGATCGTCGTCCTGGAGAACATCAAGCGCCACCTCGGCTACGGCGAGGAGCGCAAGGAGGCCATCCTCACCGCGGTCCGCGAGGTGGCCGGCGCGGTCACCTCCTCGACCCTGACGACGGTCGCCGTGTTCCTGCCGATCGGCCTGGTCGGCGGCATGGTGGGCGAGCTGTTCGGCTCGTTCTCCCTCACGGTCACCGCGGCGCTGCTGGCGTCCCTGCTGGTGTCGCTGACGGTCGTCCCGGTGCTGTCCTACTGGTTCCTGCGCGCCCCCAAGGCGGTCCGGGGCGTCGACCCCGAGGAGGCCCGCCGCCTCGCCGAGGAGAAGGAGGCCAGGTCGTGGCTCCAGCGGGCGTACGTGCCCGTGCTGCGCTTCGCGACCCGGCGCCGCCTCACCAGCCTGGCGATCGCCGTCGTCGTCCTCCTCGGCACGTTCGGCATGTCCTCGCTGCTGAAGACCAACTTCTTCGACCAGGGCGAGCAGGAGGTCCTCTCCATCAAGCAGGAGCTGGCCCCCGGCACCAGCCTGGCCGCCACCGACGCCTCGGCCAAGAAGGTCGAGCAGGTGCTCCAGAGCATCGACGAGGTCAAGGACTACCAGGTCACCGTCGGCTCGTCGGGCTTCATGGCGGCCTTCGGCGGCGGCACCGACACCAACCAGGCGTCGTACTCGGTGACCCTGAAGGACAAGGCGTCGTACGAGGACACGCAGGACCGCATCGAGCGCGAGCTCGGCAAGCTGGACGGCGTCGGTACGACGACGATCTCGGCCGGTGACGGCTTCGGCAGCCAGGACCTCAGCGTGGTCGTGAAGGCCGCCGACGGTGCCGTCCTCGACAAGGCGGCCGAGCAGGTCAAGGACGCCGTCGCCACCCTCGACGACGTCACGGACGTCACCAGCGACCTGTCCCAGTCCGTCCCGCGGATCTCGGTCCGGGCCAACTCCAAGGCGGCCGCGGCGGGGTTCAACGACACGACGCTCGGCGCCGCCGTCACCCAGGCGGTCCGCGGTACGACGACCGGCAAGGCGACCCTCGACGACACCGAGCGCGACATCGTGGTCAAGTCGGCGAAGCCCGCCGAGACCACGGCCCAGCTGAAGAAGCTGCCGATGGGCCCGCGCGGTCTGACCCTCGGCGACATCGCCACCGTGAAGCTGGTCGACGGCCCCGTCTCGATGACCCGGATCGACGGCGCCCGCGCGGCGACGATCACGGCGAAGCCGACCGGGGACAACACCGGTGCCGTCAGCGCCGACCTCCAGTCGAAGATCAAGGCGCTGGATCTGCCGAAGGGCGCCACGGCGACCATCGGCGGGGTCACCTCCGACCAGGACGACGCGTTCAAGAACCTGGCGCTCGCCATGCTCGCCGCGATCGCGATCGTGTTCATGCTGCTGGTGGCGACGTTCCGCTCGCTGGCGCAGCCGCTGATCCTGCTGGTCTCGATCCCGTTCGCGGCCACCGGCGCCATCGGCCTGCTGGTCGCCACCGGTACGCCGATGGGCGTGCCCGCGATGATCGGCATGCTGATGCTCATCGGCATCGTGGTCACGAACGCGATCGTGCTGATCGACCTGATCAACCAGTACCGGAGCCAGGGGCTCGGCGTGGTCGAGGCCGTGGTGGAAGGCGGTCGCCACCGTCTCCGCCCGATCCTGATGACGGCCCTGGCGACGATCTTCGCGCTGCTTCCGATGGCGCTCGGCGTCACCGGGGAGGGCGGGTTCATCGCGCAGCCGCTGGCCGTGGTCGTGATCGGCGGTCTGATCACCTCGACGCTGCTGACGCTGCTCCTCGTCCCGACGCTCTACGCGATGCTGGAGCTCCGCAAGGAGAAGCGGGCCCGCAAGCGCGCCGCCAAGCACGGCTCCGCCGAGGTGCCGCCGCAGTCTCCGACCCCGGACCAGGAATCGGAGCGGGCCGGAGTCTGACCCCGGTCACCGCCCCGCCGTCTTGGGCAATCTGCCGCCTGGGGCGGCAGGGTGGGCAAGGCGGCGCCCCGGCGCGGGGTGAGCGCTTCAGGGGGCGGTCACCTCGGCGCCGTTCGCGGGTGATCGCCCGGTGGGGCTTCTCGCGCAGTTCCCCGCGCCCCTGACGGGGCGCCTCAGCGGGGCCGTGCCAAAAGGTGCGGCCCCGCTGAAGCATCCCGCTACGGCAGCGCCAGCATGCGTTCCAGGGCCAGCTTTGCGAAGCGCTCCGTCTCCGGGTCGACCTCGATGCGGTTCACGAGCTGGCCGTCGGCCAGGGACTCCAGCGTCCAGACCAGGTGCGGCAGATCGATCCGGTTCATGGTCGAGCAGAAGCACACCGTCTTGTCGAGGAAGACGATCTCCTTGCCCTCGGGCGCGAACCGGTTGGCGAGGCGGCGCACCAGGTTCAGCTCGGTGCCGATCGCCCACTTCGACCCGGCCGGCGCGGCCTCCAGCGCCTTGATGATGTACTCGGTCGACCCGACGTAGTCGGCGGCGGCGACGACCTCGTGCTTGCACTCGGGGTGCACCAGGACGTTCACCCCCGGAATGCGCTCCCGCACGTCGTTCACCGAGTCCAGCGAGAACCGCCCGTGCACCGAGCAGTGCCCGCGCCACAGGATCATCTTCGCGTCCCGCAGCTGCTCGGCGGTCAGCCCGCCGTTCGGCTTGTGCGGGTTGTAGAGGACGCAGTCGTCCAGCGACATCCCCAGGTCACGGACGGCCGTGTTGCGCCCCAGGTGCTGGTCGGGCAGGAAGAGAACCTTCTCCCCCTGCTCGAACGCCCAGTTCAGCGCGCGCTCGGCATTGGACGACGTACAGATCGTGCCACCGTGCTTGCCGGTGAACGCCTTGATGTCGGCCGAGGAGTTCATGTACGAGACGGGGACGACGGAGCCGGCGATCCCGGCCTCGGTCAGCACGTCCCAGCACTCGGCGACCTGCTCGGCGGTGGCCATGTCGGCCATCGAGCAGCCGGCGGCCAGGTCCGGCAGCACGACCTTCTGGTCGTCGCCCGTGAGGATGTCGGCGGACTCCGCCATGAAGTGCACACCGCAGAACACGATGTACTCGGCCTCGGGGCGCGCGGCGGCGTCCCGCGCCAGCTTGAAGGAGTCGCCGGTGACGTCGGCGAACTGGATGACCTCGTCGCGCTGGTAGTGGTGCCCGAGGACGAACACCTTGTCGCCGAGCTTCTCCTTGGCCGCGCGGGCACGCTCCACCAGGTCCGGGTCGGACGGGGAGGGCAGATCGCCGGGGCACTCCACACCACGCTCGCTCCGGGTGTCGGCCTCGCGGCCGAGCAGGAGCAGCGCCAGCGGAGTGGGCGAGACATCCAGGTCAACGGGGGTCTGGGCCGTGGTCACGTCACGCACCCTTTCTTGAGTTCTGCAGAACACTTCTCGTCGAAATGACGCTATCTATCATACGTGCTTCACGTCAGTTTGACGATGCCGATGTCGTCGATGTGACGCAATCCGCGTGGGACGGCCCGTGCCCCGTTCGCCCCAGGTGTGCGAGCATGAAAAGAGGAAGTGCAAAACCCTCGGCGGATCCGGAATGGATCCGGGCCTTTGCCGGTTGCAATGGTCGGCAAGCAGTCTCCGTACAACCCGGGAGAGATGTAGATGTCCGTATCGGACGAGACCACCACCGTCAGCGACGGCATCATCCTCAGCGACGAAGCCGCCGCCAAGGTCAAGGCTCTGCTCGACCAGGAAGGCCGTGACGACCTGGCCCTGCGTGTGGCTGTTCAGCCCGGCGGCTGCTCCGGCCTGCGCTACCAGCTCTTCTTCGACGAGCGCTCGCTCGACGGCGATGTCGTCAAGGACTTCGGCGGCGTCAAGGTCGTCACCGACCGCATGTCCGCCCCGTACCTGGGCGGCGCGTCGATCGACTTCGTCGACACCATCGAGAAGCAGGGCTTCACGATCGACAACCCGAACGCGACGGGCTCCTGCGCCTGCGGCGACTCGTTCAGCTAAACAGCACGAGCGCCACAAGCAGCGCAAAGGGCTGGGGCACCCCCTCGGGGGTGCCCCAGCCCTTTTGTTCCTGCGCGCTTCTCAGTCCCGCGGCGCGGGGGCGCCGCCCGGCCGGTTCTTCTCCGCGGCCGACACCGTGCTCCCGTCCGTGCCGACGACCTTCCGCCCGTCCAGCGGGGCGTCGAGCGTCACCGGCAGCGTGTAGAACTTCGCGACCTTGACGCAGATCGTGCCCTTCTTCTGGGTCTCGGTGACCCGCACGGTCACCTGCTTCCCCGACTCGTCCGCCGCCGCCGTGTACGTCGCGCACACGCCACCGGTGAAGTGCAGGGTCAGCTCCGTGCCCGAGGAGTCGGCGCGGTACCCCTGCACCGGCACATCGCGGACCTCCGACCCCGGCCCGCCCGACGCCGAGGCGGAAGCCGAAACCGACGGCTCCGGTGCGGCCGTCGAACTCCCGGGCGCGACCAGGTACTTCGGCGCGACCGCCGGACGCGTCACGGTCATCGGGCGCTCGGCCCCCGGCTGCTCCACCGTGAACAGCCACGACGGTACGAGCATCTGCTCGCCGCCGCTCGCGTACGTCGCGAGCCCGAACACGGCGTCGGTGACGTCGACCGTCGTCGACGCGGGCGGCTTCGGCGACGACGGTGTACACCCCGAACCGCCGTCCAGCGGCACCGCGCTCGCACAGGCGTCGGCCGGGACACGGCCGCCCGCCGACGAGCCGTTCATCTTCTTCAGCGTCTCCTGCGCGCCGACCGTCGGATACGTGGCGCCCTCGGCCGGCGTCTTCAACCGGCCGCTGCCGCCGACCACTTGACCGTCGGAGCCGATCTGGATCCCGGTCGACCAGCCGTACGTGGGCAGGCCGCCCACCTCGGGATCGGCGTTCACCACTCGGGTGGCGCCCATCAGCTGGCTCGCGTCCACCTTCGCGGAGTCCTGACCGAGCGCCTTGAGGACCGGCGCCGCCGCCTTCTTCGCGGCCGCCTCGCTCACCGCGTCCCGCGCGTTCCCGCTGCCCACCCCGCCCGCGCACGAGGCGGCACCGGGGCACTTCTTGCCGCTCGCCGACCCCGCGTAGCGCGCGTACGTCCAGGTGCCCGGCGCCTTCCCGGTCACTTCAAGGGACGGCCCCGAGCCGTCCGGCGCCGGTCCGATCCGCCAGGTCCCGGCCTGCAGCTTCGGGGTGCCGGCCACGTCGAGCGCCGTGCCGAGGGCCTGCACGTCGGCGGCGGTCACCGAACCCTTCGCCCGGTACACCGCGGCCTCGTCCGGCCCGTCGGGCAGATCGCCCGTGGCCCTGTACCGCGAGCCGTTCGGATCCGGCTCGCCCGGCGCGATCCCGTTCGACGCACCCGGCGCGCCGCCCTCGCCGTAACCGTCGAGGGCGAGCGGCGGGGGAGTGCCGCCTGCCCCGGACCCGTCCGAACTGCCCCCGCCGTCCCCGCCGGTCACGCTCGTCGCCCAGTACGCGCCACCGCCACCGGCCAGGAGGACAGCCGCCAGGGCCGAGGCGACCGCCAGCGTGCGCCGTCGCCCGCTCCGGTCCCGCGTCCGCTCTTCGGTGCTCACCGCATCGCTCCTTCGCCTGCCGTGTCGTATCCCGCATCCCCTCGATGGGGGACATCGAAAGGGGACAGCGATGGGACGCGGCAAAGGGGCGTGCGGTTCCCTTCCGCGCGCCGTCAGTCGTCGAAGCCCGCCAGGGAGTCGACGAGCCGCGCGGACGAAGCGGGCACCACGACCCCGTGGATGCCGGCCGCACCGACCACGGTGACCCGCGGCTCCACCTCCCAGGGTGCCCGCGGCAGCACCCACTGCGGAACCATCCGGGCACAGTCGCCGCGCAGCGCCGCGAGCCCGTCCTGCGTCATGAAGGACACGTCGTAGGTCATGTACGCACCGTAGGCACGCGGCGGCTCCGGAAAAAAGACCTACTATCAGGTAGTTTCCGCACTTCAGGGCAAGGGTTCCGACCGGGTAGCGTGAACTGTCAACCGCCGCCCCTCAGGAAGCGTGTTCCCGCTGTGCGAATCGCAGTCACCGGCTCCATCGCCACCGACCATCTGATGACCTTCCCCGGCCGCTTCGCCGACCAGTTCGTCGCCGACCAGCTGCACACGGTCTCCCTCTCCTTCCTCGTCGACAACCTCGACGTGCGCCGGGGCGGCGTCGGCGCCAACATCGCCTTCGGCATGGGCCAGCTCGGCACGGGCCCGGTCCTGGTCGGCGCGGCCGGCTCGGACTTCGACGAGTACCGCGCCTGGCTCGACCGGCACGGCGTGGACACGACCTCGGTGCGGATCTCCGAGACGCTGCACACGGCCCGCTTCGTGTGCACCACGGACGCCGACCACAACCAGATCGGCTCCTTCTACACGGGCGCGATGAGCGAGGCCCGCCTCATCGAGCTCAAGACCGTCGCCGACCGCGTGGGCGGCCTCGACCTCGTCCTCATCGGCGCCGACGACCCGGAGGCGATGCTCCGGCACACCGAGGAGTGCCGCAGCCGCGAGATCCCCTTCGCCGCCGACTTCTCGCAGCAGATCGCCCGCATGGACGGCGACGAGATCCGCACCCTCCTCGACGGCGCCACCTACCTCTTCTCGAACGAGTACGAGAAGGGCCTCATCGAGTCCAAGACCGGCTGGAGCGAGGCCGAGATCCTCGGCAAGGTCGGCCACCGGGTGACCACCCTCGGCGCGCGCGGCGTCCGCATCGAGCGCGTCGGCGAGGAGCCGGTCGAGGTCGGCTGCCCGGAGGAGGAGGCGAAGGTCGACCCGACCGGCGTCGGCGACGCGTTCCGCGCCGGTTTCCTGTCCGGGCTCTCCTGGGGCGTCTCCCTGGAGCGGGCCGCGCAGATCGGCTGCATGCTCGCCACGCTCGTCATCGAGACCCTCGGCACCCAGGAGTACGCGCTGCGCCGGGTCCCGTTCATGGACCGCTTCCGCAAGGCCTACGGCGACGAGGCCGCCGCCGAGGTCGAGTCCTACCTGGGCTGAGGCCCCGCCAGGGGCGCGGCTGCTGTGCGGCTGAGCGCGCAGTTCCCCGCGCCCCTCACGGGGCTGTACTTCTGCGGACCTCGTAGGCGACGGCCCCGTCGGGCCGCGGGCTGGACCCCACATACGCGTGGCCCTGCGTGAAGCACCACGCCGGGATGTCCACGGCGGCCACCTCGTCGTCGGCGACGACCGTGACGGTGCCCCCGGGCCGGACCTTCCCGATCGCCCGGGCCAGTTCGATGACGGGCTGCGGGCACGTCAGGCCCAGGGCGTCCACGGTGACGGCCTCGGCGTCCCCCGGCGCCAGGGCGACCGGCGCCCCGAGCCGTTCCCTGACCTCCCGCACCACCTCCGGCAGCACGTCGAGGAACCGCTCCACCTCCGACTCCGGCGTCCCGAGCGGCAGCGACACCCGTACATTGCCCTCGCTCACCACACCCATCGCCCGCAGCACATGGCTGGGCGTCAGCGTGCTGCTGGTGCACGACGAACCCGACGACACCGAGAAGCCGGCCCGGTCGAGACCGTGCAGCAGGCTCTCCCCGTCCACGTACAGGCACGAGAACGTCAGCAGATGCGGCAGCCGCCGCACCGGATCCCCGACGACCTCCACGTCCGGCACCAGCTCGGGCACCCGGGCCCGCATCAGGTCCGTCAACTCGCGCAGCCGCGCCTCCTGGGCCGCGGCCTCGGCGCGGACCGCGCGCAGCGACGCGGCGGCGGCCACGATGCCCGGGATGTTCTCGAACCCGGGCGCCCGCCCCGACTCGCGCTCGTCCCCGGGCCCCTGCGGCGCGAACCGAACACCCTTGCGCACCACGAGCAGCCCGACCCCCGCGGGCCCGCCCCACTTGTGGGCGCTGCCCGCCAGCAGTGACCACGCACCCGGCACCGGCCCCCACGCCAGCGACTGCGCGGCGTCCACGAACAGCGGCACACCGGCGGCCCGGCAGTCCTCGGCGACCTCCTCGACCGGCTGCTCGGTGCCCACCTCGTGGTTGGCGGACTGCAGACAGGCCAGCGCGGTGTCCGCGCGCAGGGCCTCCCGGAAGGCGCCGGGGCGGACCGCGCCGGTCCGCCCGACCCCCACCTCGGTCACCGAACCGCCGTGTCCCTCATGGGCCGCCGCCGAATGGAGTACGGCCGAGTGCTCCACCGCCGATACCACCAAGTGCTGCCCGACACGCCGACGTGCGGCGAGTGCGCCGCCGACCGCCGTGTGCACGGAGGCCGTGCCGGACGGCGTGAACACCAGCTCGTCGGTCCGGCATCCGACGGCCTCGGCGGCCGCCTCGCGGGCGGCGTCGAGCAGCATCCGGGCCCGCCGTCCCTCCCGGTAGAGCCGCGAAGGATCGGCCCACCCCTCGTCCAGGGAGGCCTGCAGGGCCTGCCGGGCAACGGGATGCAGGGGAGCGGACGAGGCCACATCGAAGTACGACACGAGGCGAAGGCTAGAACGCCGGCTGGGCGAAGCGCCCTGTAGGGGCGCGGCGAACCGCGCGAGCAACCACGACGAACCCGCACTCGCGAGCGGACAAAACCCCCACCCCGGGACGGCGCCCCGACCCCCCGTCAGAAACGCCTGGAGCAGCCACATCCCACCCTTCGGAGTGACCCGCGGCGCGTTAGGCACCCTCCCCGCGCGACCCCAAATAGCGTCCAGTAGGGTTTGGTCCGCATAAACATCCAAACCCCTGCCCGTGTGCCAGGGCGGCGAGCGACCAGCGAGATGGCGGCCGTAGCCAACCAAAGAGCGCGGGCGAGACTCTCGGGAAGGCGCTACGTGAGTCCCAACGGCTCCGACCGCTCGTCGCGGCGCCCGATGCGGCGGAAGCTGCCGCAGGTGCTGACTGCGGGCCTGATCCTGGTTACCGCAACCGGTTGCACATACAAGGACTTCCCTCGTCTTGGTATGCCCACCCCGGTGACGGAAGAAGGTCCCCGGATCCTCTCCCTCTGGCAGGGCTCGTGGGCGGCAGCGCTCGCCACGGGCGTGCTGGTGTGGGGGCTGATCCTGTGGAGCATCATCTTCCACCGGCGTAGCCGCACCAAGATCGAGGTTCCGACGCAGACGCGGTACAACATGCCGCTCGAGGCGCTGTACACGGTCGTACCGCTCATCATCGTGTCGGTCCTCTTCTACTTCACGGCTCGAGACGAGTCGAAGCTCCTCAAGCTCTCCGACAAGCCGGACGTGACCGTCAACGTCGTCGGCTACCAGTGGAGCTGGGGCTTCAACTACGTCGAGAACGTGCCCGGCGTGTCCGGCGACGCGAAGACCTCCAAGGAGCTCTCGGGTATCCCCGAGCGCTTCAAGAAGGACTTCCCCGCCGACGCCGGCGGTGTCTACGAGGTCGGTACCCCCGGTACGCGGAACCCGCAGACCAACAACCCCGGCCCGACCCTCTGGCTCCCCAAGGGCAAGAAGGTCCGGTTCGTCCTCACTTCGCGTGACGTCATCCACTCCTTCTGGGTGGTTCCGTTCCTCATGAAGCAGGACGTCATCCCGGGCCACACCAACTCCTTCGAGGTGACCCCCAACAAGGAGGGGACCTTCCTGGGCAAGTGCGCCGAGCTCTGCGGCGTCGACCACTCCCGGATGCTGTTCAACGTGAAGGTCGTCTCTCCGGAGAAGTACGAGCAGCACCTCAAGGACCTCGCGAAGAAGGGGCAGACCGGTTACGTCCCGTCTGGCATCGCCCAGACGGAGCACGAGAAGAACCGGGAGACGAAGACAACGTGAGCATCCTCAACGAACCCCAGGGTGCCGCGGCAGCAGACGACTCGTACGAGAACGAGCTGCCGGTCCGGCCCAAGCGCCCCGGCGCGACCGTGATCAAGTGGCTGACCACCACTGACCACAAGACGATCGGCACGCTCTACCTGGTCACGTCGTTCGCGTTCTTCTGCATCGGCGGTCTGATGGCGCTCTTCATGCGCGCCGAACTGGCTCGTCCCGGCACGCAGATCATGTCGAACGAGCAGTTCAACCAGGCGTTCACGATGCACGGCACGATCATGCTGCTGATGTTCGCGACGCCGCTGTTCGCGGGCTTCGCGAACTGGATCATGCCGCTGCAGATCGGTGCCCCCGACGTCGCGTTCCCGCGGCTGAACATGTTCGCCTACTGGCTGTACCTGTTCGGCTCGCTGATCGCGGTGGGTGGCTTCCTCACCCCGCAGGGCGCGGCCGACTTCGGCTGGTTCGCCTACAGCCCGCTGTCGGACGCCGTCCGCTCGCCGGGCATCGGCGCCGACATGTGGATCATGGGTCTGGCCTTCTCCGGCTTCGGCACGATCCTCGGCTCGGTCAACTTCATCACCACGATCATCTGCATGCGCGCTCCCGGCATGACGATGTTCCGCATGCCGATCTTCGTCTGGAACGTCCTGCTGACCGGTGTCCTGGTCCTGCTGGCCTTCCCGGTCCTCGCGGCCGCGCTGTTCGCCCTGGAGGCGGACCGCAAGTTCGGTGCCCATGTGTTCGACGCCGCGAACGGCGGCGCGCTCCTATGGCAACACCTCTTCTGGTTCTTCGGTCACCCAGAGGTGTACATCATCGCCCTGCCATTCTTCGGAATCATTTCCGAAGTGATCCCGGTGTTCTCGAGAAAGCCGATGTTCGGCTACTCGGGCCTCATCGGCGCGACGATCGCCATCGCCGGTCTCTCCGTGACGGTGTGGGCGCACCACATGTACGTGACCGGTGGCGTGCTGCTTCCGTTCTTCTCCTTCATGACGTTCTTGATCGCCGTGCCAACAGGCGTGAAGTTCTTCAACTGGATCGGAACGATGTGGAAGGGCTCGCTGTCCTTCGAGACACCGATGCTCTGGGCGATCGGCTTCCTGATCACCTTCACCTTCGGTGGTCTGACCGGTGTGATCCTGGCGGCCCCGCCGCTGGACTTCCACATCTCCGACTCGTACTTCGTGGTGGCGCACTTCCACTACGTCGTCTTCGGCACGGTCGTCTTCGCGATGTTCGCCGGCTTCCACTTCTGGTGGCCGAAGTTCACCGGAAAGATGCTGGACGAGCGGCTCGGCAAGATCACGTTCTGGACGCTGTTCATCGGGTTCCACGGCACGTTCCTGGTCCAGCACTGGCTGGGCGTCGAGGGCATGCCGCGTCGTTACGCGGACTACCTCGCGGCCGACGGCTTCACCGCCCTGAACACGATCTCGACGATCTCCTCGTTCGTGCTCGGTCTGTCGATCCTGCCGTTCTTCTACAACGTGTGGAAGACCGCCAAGTACGGCAAGAAGATCGAGGTCGACGACCCGTGGGGCTACGGCCGTTCGCTGGAGTGGGCGACCTCCTGCCCGCCGCCGCGGCACAACTTCCTCACCCTGCCGCGCATCCGTTCGGAATCGCCGGCGTTCGACCTGCATCACCCTGAGATCGCGGCTCTGGACCAGCTGGAGAACGCTGGACACGGGGCCAAGGGCGACACTGCCCTCGCTGGCGGCAAGGAGGCCGGCAAGTGAAGGTCCAAGGCAAGATGTTCATCTGGCTGAGCCTCTTCGTCCTGATCATGGCGGCCGTGTACGGCGTCTGGTCGAAGGAGCCGGCCGGTACGACGGCGCTCTTCCTGGCGTTCGGCCTGTGCATCATGATCGGCTACTACCTGGCCTTCACGGCCCGGCGGGTCGACACCGGTGCGCAGGACAACAAGGAGGCCGACGTCGCGGACGACGCCGGCGAGGTGGGCTTCTTCAGCCCGCACTCCTGGCAGCCGCTCTCCCTGGCCGTCGGTGGCGCCCTCGCCTTCCTGGGCGTCGTCTTCGGCTGGTGGCTGCTGTACTTCGCCAGCCCCGTGATCCTGTTCGGTCTGTGGGGCTGGGTCTTCGAGTACTACCGCGGCGAGAACCAGAACCAGTAGCGGTTCCGAACTGCCGTACGTGAAGGGCCCGGACACTCCCGAGGGAGCGTCCGGGCCCTTCCGTGTGTCCGACATGCCCCGTGCGGCCCAATCACCGCGCCGGAGGTGATGAACCTTCATACGGTTCTGTTCATGAGCCACTCACCGCGCATCCGTACGGTTCTGGGCTGCACCCTCGGTGTGGCGGCCCTCGGTGCGGGCCTCACGGCCTGCGGCAGCTCCTCGCACCCGCTCTCCGCCGCGCCGTACGACGCGGCGGGCCAGATCTCCTTCAGCGGGCCCGTGGGAGCCAAGAAGGCGGATCCGGACAAGCCGCTGGAAGTCACCGCACAGGGCGACGAGGCGCGCATCACCGATGTGACCGCCACAGACGCCATGGGGCGCTACGTCGCGGGCGAACTCACCGCCGACGGCCACCGGTGGCACTCCACGGCTCCGCTGGCCGCAGAGGCCCAGTACACGGTCCGCGTCTCCACCGAGGACGAGGACGGGGCCCAGGGCCGCAAGGTCCTCACCTTCGAGACCGGCAACCCGTCCAAGGAGAAGGCGCTCAAGGTCACCTTCGGCCCCGACGCGGGCAAGTACGGCGTGGGCCAGCCGCTCGTCGCCGAGCTGAACAAGCCCGTCAAGGACAAGAAGGCCCGCGCCATCGTCGAGCGCGCCCTGAAGGTCGACTCCAAGCCCGCCGTGGACGGCTCCTGGTACTGGGTGGACAGCAAGGAGCTGCACTACCGCCCCAAGGAGTACTGGCCCGCCCACGCGACCATCACGGCCCGCAGCAATCTCCAGGGCATCAAGGTCACCGACCGGCTGTGGGGCGGCGCGTCCAAGCCGCTGACCATCACCACCGGCGACAAGATGGTCGCCATCACCGACGCCGGCTCGCACTACATGACGGTGTACCGCAACGGGGAGGAGATCAACTCCATCCCGATCACCACGGGCAAGCCCGGCTTCGAGACCCGCAACGGCACCAAGGTCGTGCTCGGGCAGGAGTACTACGTCCGGATGCGCGGCACCAGCATCGGCATCTCCGAGGGCTCGTCGGACTCGTACGACCTGCCCGTGTACTACGCCACCCGGGTCACCTGGAGCGGTGAATACGTGCACGCCGCGCCGTGGTCCACCGGCTCCCAGGGCGCCGCGAACGTCAGCCACGGCTGCACCGGCATGAGCACGGGGAACGCCGAGTGGTTCTTCGACACCTTCCGCAAGGGTGACGTCGTCAAGGTCGTGAACAGCTACGGCGACGACATGGACCCGTTCGGGAACGGCTTCGGGGACTGGAACCTCGGCTGGAAGGAGTGGGGCAAGGGCAGCGCCCTGAACACCACGGACACGCCCGACCCGGCCCAGCAGGCGCGGCTCAGCCCGGAACTCTGAGCATCCCGGGTGTGAGACTTCCGACTCCCGTACGCGGACCGCGTACGGGAGTCGGCGCGTGTCAGGCCCCCACGGCGAGCCGTGAGCGCAGCAGGGCGGCCAGTGCGTCGGCGAATTCCACCGGTTCGACCGGAAGCGTCACCGCGGCGTCCGCGCGGCTCCAGGTGGCCAGCCAGGCGTCCTGCGGGCGGCCGATCAGGAGCAGCACCGGCGGGCAGCGGAAGATCTCGTCCTTGATCTGCCGGCAGACCCCCATGCCCCCGGCCGGAACGGCCTCGCCGTCCAGCACGCACACGTCGATCCCGCCCCGGTCCAGCTCCTTCAGGACCGCGGGGAGCGTCGCGCACTCGATGAACTGGACCTCGGGGGCATCGGCCGCGGGCCTGCGTCCGGTCGCGAGCCGGACCTGCTCGCGGGTGTTGGCGTCGTCGCTGTAGACCAGGACCGTCGCGGTCGACTGCATCGTTCCTCCGAGACATCGGCAGACATCGGCGTCTTACGGGCGTCGTTGGCGCGGAGCCTACTCCTCCCGACACCCCGTCAACAGCGGTTCGCACACGCCTCCGATGGGCCATATGGGCTGGACACACCACCCAGACACTCCGAACGGCACCCCCCGGAGTGAGGGCGAGATAAGCGACCGACATAATGTCGGTCGTGGCGACAGCAACGACAGTAGAAACCGGGCACGCGCACCCGTCGGTCAATCGACCGAACCTCACCAGCGTCGGAACCATCATCTGGCTGAGTTCCGAGCTGATGTTCTTCGCGGCCCTCTTCGCGATGTACTTCACCCTGCGATCGGTGACCGGACCGGATCACTGGAAGGAAATGGCGTCCAGCCTGAACCTTCCGTTCTCCGCGACGAACACCACGATCCTGGTGCTCTCCTCCCTGACCTGTCAGCTCGGCGTGTTCGCCGCCGAGCGCGGGGACGTGAAGAAGCTCCGGATGTGGTTCATCGTCACCTTCATCATGGGTGCGATCTTCATCGGCGGTCAGGTCTTCGAGTACACCGAGCTGGTCAAGAAGGACGGGCTCTCGCTCTCCTCCGACCCGTACGGCTCGGTGTTCTACCTGACCACCGGCTTCCACGGCATGCACGTGACAGGCGGCCTCATCGCCTTCCTGTTCGTCCTCGGCAGGACGTACGCGGCCCGGAAGTTCACCCACGAGCAGGCGACCGCCGCCATCGTCGTGTCCTATTACTGGCACTTCGTCGATGTCGTATGGATCGGCCTCTTCGCCACGATCTACCTGATCAAGTAGTTCGCAGATCGCAGCATCGGGCGAAGCACCCGAAACATTCCCGCAGCACCGACGCAGAAGATCCTGACACCGGGGTAATCCGTGAAAAAGCTCTCCGCACGACGACGCCATCCGCTGGCGGCGGTCGTCGTCCTACTCCTCGCGCTGGCGGCCACCGGGGGGCTGTACGCCGCGTTCGCGCCCGCGGACAAGGCGCAGGCCGATGAAACCGCCCAGTCCCTCGCCATCGACGAGGGCAAGAAGCTGTACTCCGTAGGCTGCGCCAGCTGCCACGGAACCGGCGGTCAGGGCACCACTGACGGTCCTAGCCTCGTCGGTGTCGGCTCCGCCGCCGTCGACTTCCAGGTCGGCACCGGCCGTATGCCGGCCCAGCAGCCGGGCGCCCAGGTCCCGAAGAAGAAGGTCATCTACTCGCAGGCCGAGATCGACCAGCTCGCCGCGTACATCTCCTCCCTCGGCGCCGGTCCGGTCACGCCGACCAAGGAGGACTACGACCCGAGTGGGGCGGACGTCGCCAAGGGCGGCGAACTGTTCCGCACGAACTGCGCCCAGTGCCACAACTTCACCGGTGAAGGTGGCGCGCTGACGCACGGCAAGTTCGCGCCGAGCCTGGAGGGCGTCAGCCCGAAGCACATCTACGAGGCCATGCAGACCGGCCCGCAGAACATGCCGTCCTTCCCGGACACGACGATGACCAAGCAGAACAAGAAGGACATCATCGCGTACCTCGACGCGGTCAACGGTGACAAGTCCGAGAGCCCCGGTGGTCTCAAGCTGGGCGGGCTCGGCCCGGTCAGTGAGGGTCTGTTCGCCTGGATCTTCGGTCTCGGCGCCCTGATCGCCGTCGCCATCTGGGTTGCCGCTCGGACCGCAAAGGCCAAGAAGTCATGAGTAGCCAAGACATTCCAGAAGAGAACCTGCCCGCAGCGCAGGGTGACGGACACGGTTCCGTCGAGACGGTGAAGGACAACCCCTTCGCCGACCCGGGCCTGCCCCCGCACGAGCACCGGATCCAGGACATCGACGAGCGGGCCGCCCGGCGGTCCGAGCGCGTCGTGGCGATGCTGTTCACGATCTCGATGCTGGCCACCGTCGGCTTCATCGCGTCGTACGTGACCATCAGCGCCCACAAGATCGTCTACATCTTCCCGATGGGGCACATCAGCGCGCTCAACTTCGCCCTGGGCACGACCCTGGGCGTGGCGCTGTTCTGCATCGGCGCGGGCGCGGTCCACTGGGCCCGCACCCTGATGTCGGACGTCGAGATCGCCTCCGAGCGTCACCCGATCGAGGCCGAGCCCGACGTCAAGGCGCAGGTCCTGTCGGACTTCGCCGACGGCGCGCGCGAGTCGCAGTTCGGCCGTCGCAAGCTGATCCGCAACACGATGTTCGGCGCGCTGGCCCTGGTGCCGCTCTCCGGCGTCGTCCTGCTCCGCGACCTCGGGCCGCTGCCCGAGAAGAAGCTCCGCACCACGGCCTGGAAGAAGGGCCTGAAGCTCGTCAACATGAACACGAACGAGCCGCTGCGTGCTTCGGACATCGCGGTCGGTTCGCTCACCTTCGCCAAGCCCGAGGGCCTGGAGGAGCACGACGAGGACTTCCAGAAGGAGATCGCCAAGGCGGCTCTGATGCTCGTCCGGATCCAGCCGGACAACATCAAGGACAAGCAGGAGCTCGAGTGGTCGCACGAGGGTGTGGTCGCGTACTCGAAGATCTGCACCCACGTCGGTTGCCCGATCTCCCTGTACGAGCAGCAGACGCACCACGTGCTCTGCCCCTGCCACCAGTCCACCTTCGACCTCTCCGACGGTGCCCGGGTCATCTTCGGCCCCGCCGGTCACGCTCTTCCGCAGCTGCACATCGCCGCTGACGATGAGGGTTACCTCGTGGCGCAGGGCGACTTCGCTGAGCCCGTCGGTCCTGCCTTCTGGGAGCGCGGATGAGTACTGAACCCACGAACGACGCGCCTTCTCGCGAGAAGGCACCGGCCGGCGAGCGTGTCGCCGACTGGGCGGACGGACGCCTCGGGATCTACTCCCTGGCCAAGTCCAACATGCGCAAGATCTTTCCGGACCACTGGTCCTTCATGCTTGGCGAGATCTGCATGTACAGCTTCATCATCATCATCCTCACGGGTGTGTACCTGACGCTGTTCTTCCACCCGTCGATGAACGAGGTGGAGTACCACGGCAGCTACATCCCGCTGCAGGGTCAGCTGATGTCCGAGGCGTTCAACTCGACCATGCACATCTCCTTCGATGTGCGCGGTGGTCTGCTCATCCGGCAGATCCACCACTGGGCGGCGCTGATCTTCCTCGCCGGCATGTTCGTGCACATGATGCGCGTGTTCTTCACGGGTGCGTTCCGCAAGCCGCGTGAGGTCAACTGGCTGTTCGGCTTCCTGCTGTTCGTCCTGGGCATGTTCACCGGCTTCACCGGTTACTCGCTCCCCGACGACCTGCTGTCCGGCACCGGTGTCCGCTTCATGGAGGGCGCGGTCCTGTCCGTGCCGATCGTCGGCACGTACCTGTCGTTCTTCCTCTTCGGCGGTGAGTTCCCGGGCGGCGACTTCGTCGCGCGGTTCTACTCGGTCCACATCCTGCTGCTGCCGGGCATCATGCTCGGCCTGATGGTGGCCCACCTGATCCTGGTCTTCTACCACAAGCACACGCAGTTCGCGGGTGCCGGAAAGACCGAGAAGAACGTCGTCGGCATGCCGCTGCTCCCGGTCTACATGGCCAAGGCGGGTGGCTTCTTCTTCCTGGTCTTCGGTGTCATCGCGATCGTCGCGGCCATCGCCTCGATCAACCCGATCTGGGCCATCGGCCCGTACCGTCCGGACCAGGTCTCCACCGGCGCCCAGCCCGACTGGTACATGGGCTTCTCCGAAGGCCTGATCCGAGTCATGCCGGGCTGGGAGATCAACCTCTGGGGTCACACGCTCGTCCTGGGTGTGTTCATCCCGCTGGTGATCTTCCCGCTGGTCCTGGTCGCGATCGCGGTCTACCCGTTCATCGAGTCCTGGGTCACCGGCGACAAGCGCGAGCACCACATCCTGGACCGCCCGCGCAACGCGCCGACGCGCACCGCCTTCGGCGCTGCGTGGATCTCCTGGTACTTCGTGCTGATGATCGGTGGTGGCAACGACCTCTGGGCCACGCACTTCCACCTGTCGATCAACGCGATCACCTGGTTCGTCCGCATCAGCTTCTTCGTGATGCCGGTCGTGGTCTTCATCGTCACCAAGCGGATCTGCCTCGGCCTCCAGCGCCGCGACAAGGACAAGGTGCTGCACGGACGCGAGTCCGGCATCATCAAGCGCCTGCCGCACGGTGAGTTCATCGAGGTCCACGAGCCGCTCGACGCGGAGGCCCTGCACACGCTCACCGCGCACGAGCAGTACAAGCCCGCCGAGATCGGCCCGACGGTCGACGAGAACGGTGTGGAGCGCAAGGTGCCGCGTACGCAGAAGCTGCGTGCCAAGCTGTCGAAGGGCTACTACGGGGAGAACAACCAGATCCCCAAGCCCACCGCCGAGGAGTACAAGGAGATCACCAGCGGCCACGGCCACCACTGATCTCCGGGGTTCCACCTCGACACTGATCGCCACGGCAAGAGCCCTCGTCCAGGCACTGGACGGGGGCTCTTTGCCGTCCCCGGCGGTCGATAAGGTGGGTGCGTTCCCCAACCGCGTACGGACAACATCACAGGAGCGGCCATGAGCGCTTTGACCCCCGCTGGAGGCGACACCGCGGCGGGCCGTTCCTGGCCGAGCGTGCTGAACGGGCTGCTCGAGGGGCACGACCAGAGCGCCGACGACACCGCGTGGGCGATGGACCGCATCATGAGCGGCGAGGCGACCGACGCGCAGATCGCCGCCTTCGTGGTCGCGCTGCGCGCCAAGGGCGAGACCGTCGAGGAGATCACCGGTCTGGTCCGCGCCATGTACGAGCACGCCAACACCATCGAGGTGCCCGGCGAGACCGTCGACATCGTCGGCACGGGCGGCGACGGCGCGAAGACCGTCAACATCTCCACCATGTCCGCCATCGTGATCGCCGGCGCCGGGACCAAGGTCGTCAAGCACGGCAACCGGGCGGCCTCGTCCGCCTCCGGCTCCTCGGACGTCCTGGAGAAGCTCGGCGTCAATCTGGACCTGACACCGGCCCGCGTCCCCCAGGTGGCCGAGGAGGCGGGCATCACCTTCTGCTTCGCCGTCAAGTTCCACCCGGCGCTGCGGTACGCGGGCGCGGCCCGCGGCCAGATCGGCATCCGTACGGTCTTCAACCTGCTCGGCCCGCTGACCAACCCGGCCCGGGTGAGCGCCCAGGCCGTCGGGGTCGCCGATCCGCGGATGGCGCCGGTGGTCGCCGGGGTCTTCGCCGAGCGCGGCAACTCCTCGCTGGTCTTCCGCGGCGACGACGGCCTCGACGAGCTGACCATCACCGGGACCTCCCGGGTCTGGGTGGTGCGCGACGGAGCCGTGCGCGAGGAGGTCTTCGACCCGCGCGACGTCGGCATCGAGCCGGTCGGCATCGAGGCGCTGCGCGGCGGCGACCCGTCGTTCAACGCCGAGGTCGCCCGGCGCATCCTCGACGGGGAGCGCGGGCCGGTGCGCGACGCCGTGCTGCTGAACTCCGCCGCCGCGCTCGTCGCCGTACGCCCCGGCGGCGGCACGCTCGTCGAGCAGATCAGGGCCGGCATGGAGCGGGCCGCCGAGTCGATCGACTCCGGCGCCGCGAAGGCCACCCTGGAGCGGTGGGTCGTCGCCAGCAACCGCTGAGTGTGACGCAGGGCGCAGTCCTTCCTGTCTCAGGAGCTGGACTGCGCCCTTGCCATTCGGGACACGTATGGCAGGATTCTCCACAAGGTCATGAGTGACAGCGATCGAGGCCCCAGCCCGCTGTCCGGCAACCCTCCGTCCGTGGCGGGGTGCCCTGGGTGAAGACCAGGCCGTAGGCAGCGAGGTCTATGGCAAGCGCGGACCCCTGCACACCCTGGGGTCCTGGTCCTCAAGGGAGCAGTCTCGTGAGCAAGCGAATGCGATAGGGCGTTTCGGCCCCGCCTCTGCCTACCCGTTCCACCTTTTCTTTCCATGCCGTCGAGCCCTGTTCCGTAGCGCTCAGACGTGGCTCCGGCATGGTCAATTCGCTTACCTCGCCAGGGAGTTCAGCCATGTCTGTTGCCGTTGACGCCGCCGCCTGTACCGAGACCGTCGCTCCGCTTCCCGTGCTCGGCCGGGACGTCACCGTGCCGCTCGTCACCGGTGGCGAGGTGACCTACGCGGCCCTCGACTACGCCGCCAGCGCGCCCGCCCTGCAGCGGGTGTGGGACGACGTCGCCGCGTACGTCCCGTACTACGGCAGCGTGCACCGCGGCGCCGGGTACCTCTCGCAGCTCTCCACCGACCTCTTCGAGAACTCCCGTACGACGGTCGCCGAGTTCCTGGACTGCCGCGACGGCGACCAGGTCGTCTTCACCCGCTCGACCACCGACTCCCTCAACCTGCTCGCCGCCGCGCTCCCCGCCGACTGCCAGGTCTTCGTCTTCGAGACCGAGCACCACGCCTCGCTGCTGCCGTGGCGCGACGCGCGGGTCACCTACCTCAACGCCCCGCGCACCCCGGACGAGGCCGTCGCCACGCTGGAGCGGGCCCTTGCCGACCGCGACCCCTACGGGCCGGCCCTCGTGTGCGTCACCGGCGCCTCCAACGTCACCGGTGAGCTCTGGCCGGTGCGCGAGCTGGCGGCGGCCGCTCACGCGCACGGTGCCCGCATCGTGCTCGACGCCGCCCAGCTCGCGCCCCACCACCCCGTCTCCGTCCAGGACCTCGACGTCGACTGGGTCGCCTTCTCCGGGCACAAGCTGTACGCGCCGTTCGGCTCCGGCGTGCTCGCCGGCCGCTCCGACTGGCTGACCGAGGCCGAGCCGTACCTCGCCGGCGGCGGCGCCTCCCGCAAGGTCGCCCGGCGCACGGACGGCGGCGTGGACGTCGAGTGGCATGAGAACGCCGCCCGGCACGAGGCCGGTTCGCCGAATGTCATCGGCGTCTACTCCATCGCCTCCGCCTGCAAGGCGCTGACCGAGGCCGGGTTCGACAGCCTCGTCGCGCGGGAGCAGCACCTGATCCGCACGGTGCGCGACGGGCTGGCCGCCGTGCCCGAGGTGAAGGTGCTGTCCCTGTTCGGGGACGACGCCCCGCGCGTCGGCGTCATCTCGTTCGTGGTGGAGGGCTGGAACTCCTCGCACTTCGCCGCCGCGCTCTCCGCCGAGTACGGGATCGGCGTCCGTGACGGCCTCTTCTGCGCCCACCCGCTGGTCCGCACGCTGCTCGGCTCCGACCCGCAGACGCAGGGCGAGTGCGGGGCGCCCGAGGCGGCGCCCGGTGAGAAGTCGCTGAACGCGATCCGGGTCAGCTTCGGTGCCGGTACGCCCGACGAGCACGTCGAGCGGTTCGTCGCCGCCGTCACCGAGCTGGTCCGGGACGGCGCCGCGTGGAGCTACCGCACCGAGCAGGGGCGGTGTGTTCCGGCGTCGTAGGGCCCGGCCCTTTTTTGAAAGCCGCGGTCGCGTCTGCCTGGTTGGTGAGCAGGTGCGTCCGCGGCTTTCGTCGTGGCTGGTCGCGCAGTTCCCCGCGCTCCTTACGGGGTGCTGCTAGCCGTCCAGGCCGATGGAGAAGGCGGCTTCCAGGTCGTGCTGGGAGTAGGTGCGGAACGCCACGTGGGTGTCCGTGGCCTCGACGCCCGGGATCTTGCTGATGCTGCCGGGGATGATGTCCGCGAGGTCGTCGTGGCGGGCGACCCGGACCATGGCGATCAGGTCGTAGGTGCCGGTGACGGAGAAGACCTCGCTGACGCTGTCCAGAGCCGCGATCGACTCGGCGATCTCGGGGATCCGGTCCACGCTGGTCTTGATGAGCACGATCGCGGTGATCACGGCTGGCTGTCTCCCTCGGTGGCCGTGGCATGGGTCGGCTCAACCTTAGCCCGGCTCCTGTAGCGCACCCACGCGTAGAGGAACCCCAGGGAGAAGCCCACGAGGTGCGCCAGATAGGCGACCGCCGGGCCCTGGGTGTCCTGGCCCGCGGCCGCCCACTGGAGCGCCACCCAGAACGGCAGCACCACCCAGGCCGGAAAGCGCAGCGGCAGGAAGAGGAGGAACGGGAACAGGCTCGTCACGCGTGCGTCCGGGAAGAGATAGAGGAAGGCGCCCAGGACCGCCGAGATCGCCCCGGAGGCCCCGACCAGGCTCTGGTCGGAGTCGACGTGGGCGGCCGCGTACGCGAACAGCGCCAGATACCCGGTGATCAGGTAGAAGAGCGCGTACTGGACGCGGCCCATGCGCTCCTCGACCATCGCGCCGAAGACATAGAGGAACAGCATGTTGCCGAGCAGGTGCAGCCAGCTGCCGTGCACGAACAGAGCGGTGAGGGGAGTGAGGGCGGCCCGCGCCGATCCCGCGAAGAGTTCGGTGGGGACCACGCCCCAGCGGTCGAAGTAGGCGGCCTGTTCCGTGAGCAGCCGGGCACCCGTGCCGTAGGTGGGGTTGAAGCCCGAGGCGGGGGAGAGCACGAAGACCGCACAGCACAGCGCGATGATTCCGTACGTGACCGGGGCCGGATGCCCTCTGAGGAATGCGGTCACTTTTCCGAATTTTCCGGTCGCGTCGCGCCCGTCGCCGATCATGGGAAGAGCATGACGCAAGGCGGGGAGCGGGCGGCGTACGGCAGGCCGTAGGGTTACGGGCAATACAGCAAGCACCACGCACCACGCCGTGCACGCGCGAGGAAGAGATGCTCTGAGATGACGGTTCCCCTGCCGACCGCCACCACCCGCTGGCGCTGCACGCTGTGCGGCAACCTGACGCGGTTCGACGTGACGCGCTCCTCGAAGGTCGTCGAGTACGTCCACCTCGACCTGGCCGGTGAGCCGAAGGTCGAGGAACGCGACGTGGTCAGTGAGACCATCGAGTCGGTCCGCTGCCGCTGGTGCAACGCGGTGGACCAGGTGGAGCTCGTCGACAGGCCGGGCACCGACTCCTGACGGAGCCGGTGCACTCGAGACAGTTGGGGTGACGGATGGCGCAGAGCACGGGCGGGGAGGCCAAAGACCCTGAGCAGGCCGCCGCCGAGGTGCTCGACCGGCCGCTGCCCGAAGGCGTACGGCGTCGGGTCGTGCAGATCGTCTCGGACGGTTTCGGCGGGCTGACCATCGGCGAACTTCCCGCACAATTGCGGCAGTATGCCCGCTTCACCCCCACGCGGCGGGCCAAGTTCGCGGGCAACGCCATGGCCGCCGCCGTGGAGAGCGACACGATCTTCCGGCAGCGGATCGCCGAGCGGTTCCGTGAGGCGCAGCCCGAGCTGGCGGGCGCCCTGGAGTCCGGCTCGCCGCCGCCCGCCGCCGATCCCCTCGACGTCGCCGCCGCCGCGTACGTGCTGCGGCCCACCGGCTGGGTCAAGCTCGTCGCCGCCGCCGGCGAGGAGGCGCAGCGCGCCGACGCCGAGCGCGCCGACGAGGAGACCCGCGCCGAGCTGGAGAGCCTGCGGGCCCAGCTCGCCGAGGCGCAGACCCAGACCAGGACCGAGACGGAACGGTTGCGCGCCGAGCTGGACGCGGCCCGGCGCGAGGCCGACGCCGTGCACCGCAAGCTGCGCTCCGCCCAGAGCGACGTCAAGCGCGGTGAGGCCGCGGTGCGCAAGGCGCGCGGTGAGATCGACGCGGCGCGGGCCGAGGCACAGGCGCAGGTGTCGGCCGCGGAGAGCGAGTCGCGGCGGCTGAAGGGGCGGCTCGGCGAGGTCGAGGCGGCCCTGGAGGCGTCCCGGCGCGCGGCCCGCGAAGGGCGCAGCGTCGAGGACATGCGCGTACGGCTGCTCCTGGACACCGTGCTCGACGCCGCCCAGGGGCTGCGCCGCGAGCTGGCGCTGCCGCCGGTGTCGGCGCGGCCCGCCGACTCCGTGGACGCCGTGGAGCCGGGGAAGATGACCCCGAAGGACATCGCGGCGCGCGCCCTGCACGAGCACGACCCGGCGATCCTGGACCAGTTGCTGGCGCTGCCGCAGGCCCATCTCGTGGTCGACGGCTACAACGTCACGAAGACCGGCTATCCGACGATGCCGCTGGAGAAGCAGCGGCTGCGGCTGCTCGGCTCGCTCTCGCAGCTGGCCGCGCAGACCGGCGCCGAGGTGACCTGTGTCTTCGACGGGGCGGAGCTGGCCGCGCCGGTGCTGCTCGCGCCGCCGCGCGGGGTCCGGGTGCTGTTCTCCAAGGCGGGTGTCACGGCCGACGAGTTGATCCGGCAGCTGGTGCGCGCCGAGCCGCCCGGCCGGCCGGTGATCGTCGTCTCCACGGACCGCGAGGTCGCCGACGGGGTGGCGAAGGCGGGAGCCCGTCCGGTTGCGTCCGTCATGCTGCTGAAACGCCTCTCCCGGGGCTGATGTCCGCATTCGGTGGAGCCGCAACCTCCGTTCCACTTGCCCGAATTGGCGAAACCTTCACGCAACGTAGCGTCAAAGCGACATCACTGCATGTGAGTTGAGTGCAAAGAATGCAGTGGGTGACCGAGATTTTTCCCGACAGGATTTGAACTGATCACAAGAAGGTCACTAGGGTCGAGCCTCGAACCTCCGCTCGGTTGATCACTCACATGAGGTGAGTGGCGGTGGAGGGGCACCGCCCATCGGGTGTTCTTTGGGCGGCTGGAGGAAGAAGGAGCTCGCCTTCGTGGCGTCCCACCGTCGACCCAAGCAGCCGAGCCGCACCCGTGTGACCGTGCTCACCGCGACCGCCGCCGCTGCCGTGGCCCTCACGTCGCAGGCGGCCAACGCCGCGCCCAAGCCCGACAAGAGCGAGGTCAAGGCCAAGGTCGACAAGCTCTACGAAGAGGCGGGGAAGGCCACCGACCTCTACAACGGGGCCAAGGAGAAGCAGAAGAAGCTCGAGAAGGAGATCGGCGACCTCCAGGACAAGGTCGCCCGCGAGCAGGACGAGCTCAACCAACTGCGCACCGGCATCGGCACGATGGCCAGTGAGCAGTACCGCTCCGGCGGCATCGACTCCTCGGTCCAGCTCTTCCTCTCCGCCGACCCGGACGACTACCTCGACAAGGCCTCCACGCTCGACGCGCTCTCCGCGCAGCAGCTGGAGTCGCTGAAGAAGGTCCAGGCGAAGCAGCGCACGCTCGCCCAGGAGCGCGCCGAGGCCGCCGAGAAGCTCAAGGACCTCGCGGACACCCGCACCGAGCTCGGCAAGAAGAAGAAGGAAGTCCAGGGCAAGCTGAGCGAGGCGCAGAAGCTGCTCAACTCCCTGACCGCCGCCGAGCGTCAGAAGATGGCCGACGCCGAGACCCGCGCCAGCCGCTCCTCCGCGAGCCGCGTCGACCTCGGCAACGAGGCGGCCGCCTCCAAGTACGGCGCCGCCGCCCTGAGCGCCGCGGCCACCCAGCTCGGCAAGCCGTACGTCTCCGGCGGCACCGGCCCCAATTCGTACGACTGCTCGGGCCTGACCCAGTACGCGTACAACGTGGCCGGCGTCGGCATCACCCGGACCACGTACACGCAGCAGAACGACGGCACCAAGATAGGCATGAGCCAGCTCAAGCCCGGTGACCTCGTCTTCTTCAACAACCTCGCGCACGTCGGCCTGTACGCCGGCAACGGCCAGGTGCTGCACGCCCCGCACCCCGGTGCCGTCGTCCGCTACGAGTCGATGAGCACGATCGGTTCGTTCCAGTTCGGCGTCCGCATCTGATCCTCGTACCAACGGCCTGAGGAGATCGGAAAACGCGCCCGTTCGGGCGAATCCCGACACCTTTCGCTGACCCCGCGCCCCGCCCATGACCTGCGTCAGAGGCGGGGCGCAGCTGTGTGCGGCCCGTGAAGGGTCTTTGGTGAGGGGGTGGTTGCGCGGCTACTGTCGGCCCGCACTTCCCCCGAGCACGAGCATGGGGGACCGTCAGCGGAAGGGGAGCTGTCGCCCGTGGGGTCCCATCGCCGTACAGCGCACTCTCGGCAGTCAGGGTTCGACCTCGGGACGCGTGTCACCGTCCTGACCGTGGCCGCGGCGGGAGCCGTCGCCGCGCTCGGCGCCGCTCCCGCGGGGGCCGCGCCGCAGGACAAGCCCGCCGACACCAAGGCGGAGGTGGACCGCCTCTACGAGCAGGCGGAGCAGGCCACCGAGTCCTTCAACAAGGCGGACGAGCGCGCCGACCGGCTCCGCAAGGACCTGGCCAGGACCCAGGACGAGGTGGCCCGCGGGCAGGAGCGGATCAACAGGATGCGGCAGGCGCTCGGCATGGTGGCCGGCGCGCAGTACCGCACCGGCGGCATGGATCCCTCGCTCGTCCTGATGCTCTCCTCCGACCCCGAGGGCTATCTCGACCGGGCCGGCACGATGGACCGGATCAGCGCCCGGCAGGCCGACGACCTGGCGGAACTCCAGGAGGCCCAGCGGCAGTCGGCGCAGCAGCGGGCCGAGGCCCAGCGGCAGCTCGCCGAGCTGGACCGCAGCCGCAAGGCCGTGGCCCGGCACAAGCACACCGTCGAGAAGAAGCTGGCCAAGGCGCGGCGGCTGCTCAACTCCATGACCGGCCCCGACCGGGCCGCGTTCGAGCGGGCCTCGCGCGGCGGCGCCCGCCCCGATCTCGCGGGCGCGGGCCCGGCGTCCTCCTCGCGGGCCGCCGCGGCCCTGGCCGCCGCGCAGTCCGCGCTCGGCAAGCCCTACGTCTGGGGGGCCAACGGACCCTCCGGGTTCGACTGTTCGGGCCTGACCCAGTGGTCGTACGCGCAGGCGGGCGTCGGCCTGCCGCGCACCTCGCAGGCGCAGCGGTACGCGGGGCAGCAGGTGTCCCTGTCGCAGGCCCGCCCCGGTGATCTGGTCACCTACCGGAACGACGCCAGCCACGTCGGCATCTACGCGGGCAACGGGCAGGTGATCCACGCGCCCTACCCGGGCGCCGCGGTCCGCTACGACCCCGTCGGCATGATGCCCGTCTCATCCGTGACCCGGCCGTAGGCGCCTTCGGCCCGGACCGCCGTACGATCGGCAGGATGGCTGGTCGTCGGCGTGCGATGAGCAGGGCGGGCTCCTTCGTGGCGCTCGGCGCCCTGCTCGCCGCCATGTCCGCCTGCGGCGGCGGGGACGGAGCGCCGTCGGACGCCCGCTCGACGGCCGTGCAGCACGTCCTGGACCGGCGGGCCGCGGCGGTCGTCGCGGGGGACACGGCGGCGTACCGGGCCACCGGCGACGCGGACCCGGCCCTCCTGTCCGACCTCGCGGAGGTCCCGCTCGACGGCTGGAGCTACCGGCTCACCCGGCTCGGCCGCACCGAGCACGCCCGCGCCACCGCCACCGCCGAACTGCGCTACCGCGTCGAGGGCTACGACAAGGCCCCCGTCGTCACCGAGCGCACCCTCACGCTCCGCCTGCGGACCGGGCACTGGTACGTCACCGACGACCGGCCCGCGAAGAAGTCCGCGGACCAGCTCTGGGACCAGGGCCGGGTGACGGTGGTGAAGGGCGAGCACAGCCTGGTCCTCGGGGTGGGCCAGCGCCGCTCGGCGCTGCGCTCCTACGCCGACGACGCCGACGACGCGGTGCCCGCCGTGGACAGCGCGTGGGGCACCGACTGGGCGCGGCGGGTGGTCGTCGTGGTCCCCAAGTCGCTGGACGGCATGGGCGAGTTGCTGGGCGCGCCGGCCTCCGGCTATCAGGGCATCGCGGCCGTCACGACCGGTGAGGCGGGCGGCTCGCGCACCGCGCCCGCGGACCGGGTGATCATCAACCCCGAGGCGTACAGCGTGCTCGGGTACTTCGGCAAGCAGGTCGTCCTCACCCACGAGACGACGCACGTGGCGACGCGGGCGCACACCTCGGCGGCGACCCCGCTGTGGCTGTCGGAGGGGTACGCGGACTGGGCCGGCTACCGCGGCAGCGGCCGCACCCCGGCCCAGGCCGCGCCCGAGCTGCAGCGCGCGGTACGCGGCGGCTCGGCCCCCGGCACGCTCCCGGACGACGCCGACTTCGGCTTCAGCGGCGACTCCGCCGACCTCGCGCAGGCCTACGAGTCCGGCTGGCTGGCCTGCCGGATGATCGCCGACGACTGGGGCGAGGAGAAGCTCAACGCCTTCTACAAGGCGGTCGGCGGCCACCGGCAGCGCGCCGGGGCCGTGGACGCCGCGGCGCAGAGCGTGCTCGGCGTCGACGAGCGGGAGCTCGTGGCGCGCTGGCGGTCCTACGTGCGGGACGAGCTGGGCTGACCGGTCAGCCCGGGAGCGTGCTGAGGGCTTCCCGCAGCCAGGCCCGCTCGGCCCGGCCCGTCGCCCGCGCCACCTCCAGCATGCCGCGCCGGAACAGGTCGTCGGGCTCCTCCGCGCGCACCGGCCGGCCCTCCGCGTCGTAGAAGAAGCTCGCGGGGGTCTCCAGGAAGTCCAGGCGGCGGCGCAGGACGGCGGCCTGCTCGGCGGGGTCGGACAGATGGCGCAGGAACGCCAGGAGCGTGTTGAAGCGGGTGTGGTCGCTGATCTCGATGTCCTTCGGCCGGCGCAGGCGGTCGAGGAGGTCCGCGCGGCCCGCGTCGGTGAGCGTGAGTACCCGCCGCTGGGCCGCGCGCGTGCCGGGCACCGTGTGCTCGACGAGCCTGCCCGCCTTCACCAGCCGGGCGATCGCCGGGTAGAGCGCGCCGTCGCTGACCGGACGGACATGGCCGTGCAGCGCCTTGATGCGCTCCTTCAACTCATAGCCGTGCAGCGGCCGTTCACAGAGGAAGCCGAGAATCGGCAGCTCCAGCACGCGGCCTCCGGTGGGAATTGTGAATGCGGGGACGCCCATGCTACCTCTTTTCGAGGTAATCAATACCTCTAAAAGAGGCATGGGGGCTGTCGGGATGGGATCAGGGGCGGGAATGACGGACACCGAACACCGCAGAACACTCATCGGGCTGGCACGGCCCGTCTACTTCTCGCTGCTCGCCTCCGTGGCGGCCGGGATCATCAACACCGTGTGGGTGGCCCGGCTCGGGGGCGACGCCGTCGCCGCCGTGGCCGTCGCCACGAACGTGGAGAACGTGCTGCTCGGCGTGGCCCTCGTCTTCGGCTCCGGCGCGACCGTGCTGGTGGCCCACGCGCGGGGCGCCGGGGACCCGGGCGCGGTGCGGGCCGCGGCGCGCGGCGGGGCCGGGCTGTGCGCGCTGATCGTGCCGGTCGTCGTGGCCGGCGGCTGGCTGTTCCGGTCGGACCTGGCGCGGCTGGTGCTGGGCGGCGGGGACGAGCAGGGCGCGCTGCGGCTCGCCACCTCGTACTTCGCGGTCTCCATGCCCGGCATGGCCGTCTTCTTCGCGCAGCAGCTCGTCGACGGGCTCCTCAAGGGCGCGGGCGACACCCGCACCCCGATGCGGCTGGCCCTGCTCGCCAACGGCCTGATCCTCGTCCTGGACCCGCTGCTCATCCACGCGTACGGGGTCGTGGGCGCCGCCGTCGCCACGGTGGCGGCCCGGCTCGTCGCCCTGGCCGTGGGGGTCGTGGTGCTGCGGCGCGACCCGGTGCTGCGGGCAGCCCGCACGGCGACCGTGGGGGAGCGCCCGGCCGCCTCCGTGCGGCGCACCCTGCGCACCGGCCTGCCCATGTCCGCCGACTTCACCGTGCGGCAGACGGGCGCGCTCGCGCTGATCGCGGTCGTGGCGCGGCTCGGGGTGACGTCGGTGGCCGCGTACGCCGTCGCCTACAAGATCCTCTACCTCGCGACGATGGCCGCCTACGCGGTGCGCCAGGCCGCCTCCATCCACACCGCGCACCGCCGGGGCGCGGGCCGCGACGAGCGCCGCGCCATCGGGCGGCAGGCGGTCCTGGTGGCCGGGGCGGCGGGGCTCGCCGCGGCCGGGCTCTTCCTCGTGCTCGCGCCGTGGCTGCCGCGGGCGTTCGGGGCGCCGCACGCCGTCACCGCCGAGGCCGCCCTGTTCCTGCGCTGCGTGGGCCCGTACCTGGTGCTGATGGCCGCCTTCATCGCGCTGGGCGGTGTCTTCGAGGGCAGCGGGGGAGCGGGCCGGGTGCTGCGGGTGACGCTGCTCGGGACCGCCCTGCAACTCCCGTGCGCCCTCTGGCTGTCAGAGCTCTGGGGGCTGCCCGGGGTGTGCGCCGCGCTCGGGGCCGCCATGGCCGTGCAGTGCGCGGCCCTGCTGTTCCTGGCCCGGCGGGCGACGGCTCAGGAGCCGATCACCGAGTTCTCACGGGTGGCCTGAGCGGGAAGCGGGCTGCGCTCGGCGCGGCGCGGTTCGGTCACCGTCGCCCGCCACAGGCGGCGGCAGGCCGACAGGGACGCCACGACCAGCAGGCCGTTGCGGACCAGCAGCAGGGTGAGCCCCAGCGCGTCGCTCGCGACCACGTGCGAGAACCAGATCGGGAACTCCAGGAAGGTGACGAACGTGGCCGCGAGCACCAGCCACACCGGCAGCGCCATCCGGCTCTCACGGAACAGCAGACAGACCGCCGCGAGCCCGACCAGCCACAGCATGTACTGCGGGCTGATGACCCGGCTGGTGGTCGTGAACAGCAGCACCGCCGTGAGCGCCGCGTCGGCGAGCGTGGCCGGTCCCCAGGCGCGTGCCTTGAGCCGCCACAGCAGCAGCCAGCCGAAGGCGAGCGCGGTCAGCACCTGCGCGAACATGCTCACCAGGTCCACGTACGGGCCGAGGAACTCCACCGAGCCGTAGTTCAGCTGCACCGTGCCCGACCAGCCGAACTGCCGTGCCACATGGAAGACGAGCGAGCCCAGCGACTCGACCTCGGTGCCCCGGTCCCGCTGGAAGGTCAGGAAGGCCATCGCGCCCGGCATCGCGATCATGAAGGCCAGGATCAGCCCGCCCGCCGTCAGCGCGGCCGCGCCCCACGACTCCCGGGTGGCCCGGCCGCGCCGGGTGCCGAGCAGCAGCAGCGCGGGCCAGACCTTCAGCATCGCGCCGATCGCGGCCAGCACCCCCGCGGCCTTCGGGTGCCGGGCGGCGGCGAGCAGCGCGGCGACCGCGACGGCGGTGACCATCACGTCGTAGCGCGCGTAGACGGTCTGTCCGAGCAGCGGCAGGCCGACGACCCACACCCACACCCCGCGCCGCGACGCGTACGGCCGGCCGGACAGGTGGAGCAGCATCAGGAAGACGACCGCGTCCGCCAGGAAGGCGAGCAGGAAGAACGCGGAGGCGTATTCGAGGAACGGCAGCAGGGCCGGCGAGAGGATCGCGACCGCCGCGGCCGGCGGGTACTGCCACGTCACGTCGTCCAGAGGGAACGTTCCGGTACGCAGAATGTCGAACCAGCCGTGGTAGATCACCGAGACATCGCTGGTCACGTCCGGTCCGGGGACGACGATGACCTTGAAGACGCAGAGCAGGAGCAGGGTCCTGGTCAGAGCCCAGGTGAACAGGAGTGCGGAGGGATTTCGCGTCTTCATTCGACTCATCATGCCGGGGGGAACTGTGCCGTGGCCATGGAACCCGGCGGCGTGGCGCGATCCGAGGGCCCGGTTCGGTACTGTCGGCGGCGATGCACCAGACAAACAAGACGCTGCTCGTGACGAACGACTTCCCGCCCCGCCCCGGTGGTATCCAGGCGTTCCTGCACAACATGGCGCTGAGGCTCGATCCCGAGCAGCTCGTCGTGTACGCCTCCACGTGGAAGCACGGCCGGGAGGGCGCCGAGGCGACCGCGGCCTTCGACGCCGAGCAGCCGTTCACCGTCGTACGCGACCGTACGACGATGCTCCTGCCGACGCCGCGCGTGACCCGGCGCGCGGTGGGCCTGCTGAAGGAGCACGGCTGTACGTCCGTGTGGTTCGGGGCGGCCGCGCCGCTCGGGCTGATGGGTTCCGCGCTGCGCAGGGCGGGCGCGCGGCGGCTCGTCGCGACGACGCACGGGCACGAGGCGGGGTGGGCCCAGCTGCCCGCCTCCCGCCAACTGCTGCGCAGGATCGGCGAGTCGACGGACTGCATCACGTACCTGGGCGAGTACACGCGCTCCCGGATCGCCGCCGCGCTGACGCCCGAGGCCGCGGCGCGCATGGTCCAACTGCCGCCCGGGGTCGACGAGAAGACCTTCCATCCCGGATCGGGAGGGGACGCGGTCCGGGGCCGGCTCGGGCTCGCCGACCGGCCCGTCGTCGTGTGCGTCTCGCGGCTCGTGCCGCGCAAGGGGCAGGACACGCTGATCCTGGCCATGCCGCGGATTCTGGCCGCCGTGCCGGATGCGGTGCTGCTGATCGTCGGGGGCGGGCCGTACGAGAAGGAGCTGCGGCGGCTCGTCGCGGAGACCGGGGTCTCCGACTCCGTGCACTTCACGGGCGCGGTGCCGTGGGCGGAGCTTCCGGCGCACTACGGCGCCGGTGACGTGTTCGCCATGCCGTGCCGGACGCGGCGCGGGGGCCTGGACGTCGAGGGGCTCGGCATCGTCTATCTGGAGGCCTCCGCCACCGGGTTGCCCGTGGTCGCCGGGGACTCCGGCGGGGCGCCGGACGCCGTGCTCGACGGGGAGACGGGGTGGGTCGTCCGGGGTGGCTCGCCCGAGGCGGCGGCGGATCGGGTGGTGCCGTTGTTGCTCGATGCCGAGTTGCGGGCCCGGATGGGGGAGCGGGGGCGCGCCTGGGTGGAGGAGAAGTGGCGCTGGGACCTGCTCGCCGAACGCCTGCGGGAGCTGTTGTAACCCGGGTTCGCCTTCGGGTTCGCCTTCGGGTGCGGCTCCGGTGGGGGCTGGTCGCGCAGTTCCCCGCGCCCCTGGAGCGAGCTTCGCTCGCCCTCAGGGGCGCGGAAGGCGTCAGCCCCGGTACAGGGCCTCGATCTCGTCGGCGTAGTCCTTTGCCACAACGTTTCGCTTCAGCTTCAGCGAGGGCGTCAGGTGGCCCGACTCCTCGGTGAACTGGGTGCCCAGGATGCGGAACTTGCGGACCGACTCGGCCTTGGACACGGCGGCGTTGCCGTCGTCCACCGCCGACTGGATCTCGGCCAGCAGATCGGCGTCGGAGCTGAGCGACGCCACCGTGGCACCGTCCGCCTTGCCGTGATCGGCGGCCCACTTGCCGAGGAACTCCTCGTCGATCGTGACCAGCGCGCCGACGAACGGCCGCCCGTCCCCGACGACCATGCACTCGGCGACCAGCGCGTGCGCGCGGATGCGGTCCTCGATGACGGCGGGGGCGACGTTCTTGCCGCCGGCCGTCACGATGATCTCCTTCTTGCGCCCGGTGATCCGGAGGTAGCCGTCCTCGTCGAGGGTGCCGATGTCACCGGTGTGGAACCAGCCGTCGGCGAGGGCCTCCTCGGTCGCGCCCTCGTTGTTCCAGTAGCCCGTGAACAGGTGCTCGCCGTGCAGCAGCACCTCGCCGTCGTCGGCGATGCGGACCACCGAGCCGGGCAGCGGCTGGCCGACCGTGCCGATCTTCTGCCGGTCCCACGGGTTGAAGGCGGTCGCCGCACAGGACTCGGTGAGGCCGTAGCCCTCCAGGACCGTGAAGCCGATGCCGCGGAAGAAGTGGCCGAGCCGCTCGCCGAGCGGGGCGCCGCCGGAGATCGCGTACTCGCCGCGCCCGCCGAGCACGGCCCGCAGCTTGCTGTAGACGAGCTTGTCGAACGTCTTGTACTTCAGCTTGAGCGCCAGCGACGGCCCCTTGGGGGTGTCGAGCGCGCGGCTGTACTCGATCGCCGTGTCCGCGGCCTTGTCGAAGATCCTGCCCTTGCCGTCGGCCTGCGCCTTGGCCCGCGCCGAGTTGTAGACCTTCTCGAAGACGCGCGGGACGCCCAGGATCAGCGTGGGACGGAACGCGGCGAGCTCGTCCGTGAGGTTCTTGATGTCCGGGGCGTGGCCCAGCTTGATCGGGGCCATCAGCGAGGCCACCTGGACCAGCCGGCCGAAGACGTGCGCCACCGGAAGGAAGAGGAGGACCGAGCACTCGCCGGTGCGGAACAGTGGCTTCAGGCGCTCCACCACGTTGCCGCACTCCGCGAAGAAGCTGCGGTGGGTCAGCACGCAGCCCTTGGGCCGGCCGGTGGTGCCCGAGGTGTAGACGATGGTCGCCGGGTCGTCGGCCTTGGCGACGGCGCTGCGCTCGTCGACGGTCGTGTCCGGCACCTCGGCGCCGGTCCGGTTCAGCTCCTCGACCCCGCCCGCGTCGATCTGCCAGACGTGCGCGAGCTGCGGCAGCGTGCCGCGCACGGAGTCGACGGCCGCGGCGTGCGCGTCCGACTCGACGACGATGCCGACGGCACCGGAGTCGCCGAGGATCCACTGGATCTGCTCCGGCGAGCTGGTCTCGTAGACCGGGACGGTGACCGCGCCCGCGCTCCAGATGGCGAAGTCGAGCAGCGTCCACTCGTAGCGCGTACGGGACATGAGGGCGACGCGGTCGCCCGCCTGCACACCGGCGGCGATGAGGCCCTTGGCGGCCGCGAGGACCTCGGCGAGGAAGACGGTCGCGGTGATGTCCTGCCAGGTGCCGCCGACCTTGCGGCCGATGACGGCGACATCCGGATGCTGCGCGGCGTTTCTGCGGACGATGTCGGTCAGATTGCCGTCGGCAGGGACCTCGTACAAAGCCGGAAGGCTGAACTCGCGCAAGACTGCTGCTCCTCATAGGGCGCCGGCGCCACGACTCTGTGTGCTGCGTCGGTGCGGTCCAAGATCGGGCAGGTGCTCAGTCCCTGAACTGGTCGATCTGGTTGAACTGAGCACGACTGGACTGCCCGGACGTTACCCACCGGTACTGCTTTTTCGGTAGGGGGTCCAGGCCAGATGTTCGCTGCGTCACACGTCACGGCGGTGCTCTGCGCACAGTAGTCCAGCAGTTTCCCGACTCGGAAGTAACCGCAGGTCCGGCGGGCTCTACCCACCTTAGGCCGGTCGTCCTAGGGTGATCGCATGCGCGTTCATGTAGTCAGCGATGTGCACGGAAACTCCACCGACCTCGCACGGGCCGGCGACGGGGCCGATGCCCTCGTCTGCCTCGGTGACCTGGTGCTTTTCCTCGACTACGCGGATCACTCGCGCGGCATTTTCCCCGACTTGTTCGGAAAGGAGAACGCCTCGCGCCTCGTGGAGCTGCGCACCGCCCGCCGTTTCGACGAGGCACGGGAGTTCGGAGCGCGCCTGTGGGCGGGCGTCGACCGTAGGCCCGCCATCGAAAAAGCGGTGCGCAAGCAGTACGCGGAGCTGTTCGCCGCCTTCCCCACTCCGACGTACGCCACGTACGGCAACGTCGACGTGCCCCACCTGTGGAGCGAGTACGCCGGACCGGGCACGACCGTGCTCGACGGACAGCGGGTCGAGATCGGCGGCCGCGTCTTCGGCTTCGTCGGCGGCGGCCTGCGCACCCCGATGCGCACCCCGTACGAGATCGACGACGAGGAGTACGCCGCGAAGATCGAGGCCGTCGGCGAGGTCGACGTGCTGTGCACCCACATCCCGCCCGAGGTGCCCGACCTGGTGTACGACACCGTGGCGCGGCGGTTCGAGCGCGGCAGCCGGGCGCTGCTCGACGCCATCCGCAGGACCCGCCCCCGCTACGCCCTGTTCGGCCACGTTCACCAGCCGCTGGCCCGGCGGATGCGGATCGGCGCCACCGAATGCGTCAACGTCGGCCATTTCGCGGGTTCCGGCAGGCCCTGGGCCCTGGAGTGGTGACGGCGCGGCCACTCGCGCGCGATAGCCTGCACGCGACGCGCATGTACGCACGCACCCCAGCGCGGCGCACCCACCCCTGACCGGTATCCGGAGGAGCCACGGCGATGGCGGAACACACCAGTTCGAGCATCACGATCGAGGCGGCACCGGCCGACGTCATGGAGGTGATCGCCGACTTCGCCCGCTACCCGGACTGGACGGGAGAGGTGAAGGAGGCCGAGGTCCTCAGCTCCGACGACGCCGGCCGCGCCGAGCAGGTCCGCCTCGTCATGGACGCCGGCGCGATCAAGGACGACCAGGTCCTCAAGTACGCCTGGGCCGGTCCGAACGAGGTGTCCTGGTCCCTCGTGAAGTCGCAGATGCTGCGCTCCCTCGACGGGTCCTACGTCCTCAAGCCCGCCGGCACGGGCACCGAGGTCACCTACTCCCTGACCGTCGACGTGAAGATCCCGCTGCTCGGGATGATCAAGCGCAAGGCCGAGAAGGTCATCACCGACCGTGCCCTCGCCGGGCTGAAGAAGTGGGTGGAGTCGGGCGCCGCCAAGTAGCGCCCGACAGGCCCCGGGCGGCCGTCGGTACCCTGCACTCTCATGCGCACCCTCTTCGTCACCGGCCCCGGCGGTTCCGGCACGACGGCCGTCGCCTCCGCCACCGCTCTCCGGGCCGCCCGGGACGGCGCGCGCGTCCGGCTGGTCAGCGGATTCGGCGGACACACCGCGGGCGCCGTGGACGACCTCCCCGGTGTCACCGTCACCCGGCTCACCCCGGCCGACGACTTCCGCGCCGATCTGCTCGCACTCCAGGAGCGGGCCGCCACCGGTCTCGACCTCCTCGGCGCCTCCCGGCTCGACGGCGACGAACTCACCCCGCTGCCCGGAGCCGGGGAACTGGCCCTGCTGCGCGCCCTGCGCGACAGCGCCGAAGGCCCCCACGACCTGGTCGTCGTCGACCTCCCGGCCGCCCCGCGCGCCGTCGCCCTGCTCGCCCTGCCCGAGCAGCTGCGCCGCTACCTGCGCCGGCTGTTGCCCGCCGAACGCCAGGCCGCCCGCGCCCTGCGGCCCGTCCTCGGCCGGCTCGCCGGAGTGCCGATGCCCGCGGAGTGGCTGTACGAGGCCGCCGCCCGCTGGGACGCCGAACTCGCCGCCGCGCAGGCCGTGATCGACGCCGACGACACCTCCGTACGCCTCGTCGCCGAGCCCACCGAGGCCGCCGCGGAGACCCTGCGCACCACCGTCGCCGGGCTCGCCCTGCACGGACTGCGCCTCGACGCCGTGCTCGCCAACCGGCTCCTGCCCGACGGCTCCACCGACCCCTGGCTCGCCGACGCCGCCGCCCGGCAGCGCAAGATCGTCGCCGAGTGGCAGCACGAGACGTACGGCATCGCCCACCTGGGACGGGACGCGCGCGCCGCCGACCTGGACGTGCCGCCGCCCGCGGCGCCCGCGCCCCCGGTGACCTGGCCCGTCGAGGACCGGCTCGCGGACGACGGCGTGCTGGTCTGGCGGATCCCGCTGCCCGGCGCCGTGCGCGAGGAGCTGAGCCTGGTGCGCCGGGGCGACGAGCTGGTCATCGGCGTGGGCGCCCACCGCCGGATCGTCCCGCTGCCCTCCGCCCCGCGCCGCTGCACCGTCGCCGGGGCCGGTCTGGTCGACGGGGAACTGCGTGTGCGGTTCGCCCCCGACCCGGATCTGTGGCCGCAAGCACGGTGAACCTCCTGCACCCGTTCGGGTAACGTCGAAGATGCAACCGGTTCAGGAAACCCTCAGCTCTTCGCAGGAGTCAGCGCCATGAGCGACGCCACCGAGAAGCCCGTAGACGCCGACGCGTGGGAGCAGGCGTGCGCCGAGGACCTCGCGGAGGAGAAGGCCCGCCGCCGCGCCGAGCACGGGGCGTCGCCCGGCTCCGCCGCCGAGGAGCTGAAGAGGCTCGTCGACGCGGTCGCCGACAAGCTCTCCGAATTCTCGGGGTTCTCCGGGGCCCAGGCACCCTTCCTCGGCTCCGTCGCGCAGGGCACCGCCGAACAGGTCGCCCGGCAGGTCGTCCGGCAGGCCAGGTCCGTCGTCGAGCCCGTCATCGAGCGCAACGCCGACGTCTTCGACCACCTCGCCGCCGCCGGGTCCGAGCTGCTCGCCGCCTACCGCTCCGCGGTCGAGGGCCAGGAGGGGCGCTGGACCAAGGCGTCCCAGGAGACCCGGCCGCCCGAGCCCCGCAAGCCCGAGGACGAAGGCCCCGGCGGGGAGCACATCGACCTGGACTGAACGCCGCTCAGGTACGGTGGGCCGTAGCGGGGCTCGACCGAACTGAGGGATTCATGGGACTCACCATCGGCGTCGATATCGGCGGCACGAAGATCGCGGCCGGCGTGGTCGACGAGGAGGGGAACATCCTCTCCACGTTCAAGGTGCCGACGCCTTCCACGCCTGACGGGATCGTGGACGCGATCGCCTCGGCCGTGGAAGGTGCCAGGGCCGGACACGAGATCGTCGGCGTCGGCATCGGAGCCGCCGGATACGTCAACCGTCAGCGCTCCACCGTGTACTTCGCGCCCAACATCGACTGGCGCCAGGAACCGCTCAAGGAGAAGGTCGAGGCACGCGTCGGCCTGCCCGTCGTCGTGGAGAACGACGCGAACGCGGCGGCCTGGGGCGAGTACAAGTTCGGCGCCGGCAAGGGCCACCGCAACGTCATCTGCATCACGCTCGGCACCGGCCTCGGCGGCGGCATCATCATCGGCAACAAGCTGCGCCGCGGCCACTTCGGCGTGGCCGCCGAGTTCGGCCACATCCGCATGGTGCCGGACGGTCTGCTGTGCGGCTGCGGCTCGCAGGGCTGCTGGGAGCAGTACGCGTCCGGCCGCGCCCTGGTGCGCTACGCCCGCCAGCGGGCCAACGCGACGCCGGAGAGCGCCGACTACCTGCTGTCGCTCGGCGACGGCACCCCCGAGGGCATCGAGGGCAAGCACATCTCCATGGCCGCCCGGCAGGGCGACCTGGTGGCCGTCGACTCCTACCGCGAGCTGGCCCGCTGGGCCGGCGCGGGCCTGGCCGACCTGGCCTCGCTCTTCGACCCGTCGGCGTTCATCGTCGGCGGCGGCCTGTCGGACGAGGGCGAGCTGGTCCTCGACCCGATCCGCAAGTCGTACAAGCGCTGGCTGGTCGGCGGCAACTGGCGGCCGGTGGCCGACGTGATCGCGGCCCAGCTCGGCAACAAGGCGGGCCTGGTCGGCGCCGCCGACCTGGCGCGGGAGCCCGACCCCGTCATGTGACATCCGCACGGCCCGGTGCCCGTCGTTCCCTCCGGGAGCGGCGGGCATCGGCGTATCTTGATCGTCATGGACTCCGGCTCCCTCAGCGCTCTCTCCGAACTGCCCAACTCCGGTACGGAAGCGGACGGTTCGGCCGTCATCCGCGTCCTCAGCTACAACATCCGCTCGATGCGCGACAGCCCGGTCGCCCTCGCCCGGGTGATGAAGGCCTGCGCCCCGGACCTGGTGCTGATCCAGGAGGCGCCCCGGTTCTTCCGCTGGCGCAAGCAGCTCGCCCGGCTCGCCCGCGCCGCGAACCTCGTGTACCTCTCCGGCGGCGGCAGCGCCGCGGGGCCCGCGCTGCTCTGCTCCCTGCGCGCCACCGTCGAGCGCACCGAGGACGTACTGCTCCCGCTCACCCCGGGCCTGCACCGGCGCGGCTTCGCCACCGCCGTCGTACGGTTCGGCGGCGCGCGCCTGGGTGTGGTCAGCTGTCACCTGAGCCTGCAGAAGGACGAGCGGTACGCGCAGGGCGGGCTGCTGCTCGACCGGATCGCCGAGCTGGGCGTCGAGCACGTCGTCGCGGGCGGCGACCTCAACGAACGCCCGGACGGGCGGACCTTCCGGCGGCTGGGCACGGCCCTCCAGGACTGCTGGGCGAAGGCGCCCTGGGGCGGCGAGTACACGTCGACGCCGGACGACCCCCATCAGCGGATCGACGCGATCCTGGCCACCGAGGGCGTGGAGGTGCTGGGCTGCGGGGTGCCGCCCTTCCTGGACACGGACGAACTGAGGGCGGCCACGGACCATCTGCCGGTCCTGGCCGCCCTCAGAATCCGCGCCGCGTGAGCGCTACGGGCGCTGCTTCACCTTGTCGGTGATCGCCCTAGCGGGCTGGTTCACCGGTACTTCGCCGCAGCGCCCGATCGGGTTCCATCCGGCACGGCGAAGGCCCGGCCGGAAGCAGCCCGGCCGGGCCTTCAACCGCGTACACGCACTGGTCAGACGACCGCGCCGCGCCCCGGGTCGTCGTCCTCTTCGTCACCCGGCTGCATCCGGGCGACCAGCGTCGCGAAGCCGCCGAGGAAACCGCCGATGCAGAGCGTCGCCAGCCACCACGTCATGTCCCAGCCGAGCAGCACCGCGAGGAGCAGCAGCAGCGGGCCGCCGACCACGGCCAGCCAGGCGAACTTCGAGGTGACGTCGGCCTCCGGAAGCTCGGGGTCCGGCTGCACGAAGTGGCCCTCGTCGTCACCGAGGTCGTCGTCCGCGGGCTCATCCAGCGTGTGGTCGCGCGGGCCAGGGGGCGCGCCGACACCCGGGGCGAAGGAGACCGAGGAGCCGAGCGGGGTGTCCTTGCGCGGTGTGTCGTCCTCGGGGGAGTCATTGGTCTCCGGGTCCAGGAGCGCCAGGTCCTCCACCGACTTGAACGGCTTGGCGCCCGGCGGGTCCGGCGGCTCGGCGCCGTACCCGGCGACGATCTCGGCCCAGGCGGCGTCCTCGTCGGCCGGCAGCAGGGAGTCGGGCTGCTGCCCCTCCGTCTGCTCCGGCTCCTGCGGATCGGGCTTCTCGGGCTCCCGCCGCTCCTCCTCCTGCTCAGCCACCGCTGGCCGTCCCTTCCGCACTGTCGCCGGGGCCTGTCCCGCCCTCGCCGGGGATCTGGCCGGCACGGGGGGCGATCCGGTCGACGAAGGCCACGCTCTCGTCGAAGATCCGGTCCGCGTCATGGTCCAACGTCGCGACGTGGTAGCTCTGTTCCAGCAGGATCTCGGTGACGTCCGTCGACGAGACACGGCTGAGCACGCGCGCGGAGTCGGCCGGCGGCACCACGTGGTCCTGGACGCTGTGCAGCACCACCAGTGGCTGGGTCACCTGCGGCAGCTCCCGGTCGACGAGCCGGAAGAACTGGCGGAGTTGATGCGCCGCGTGCAGCGGCACCCGGTCGTAGCCGACCTCCTCCGAGCCCTCCTTGGCGATGTCGCTGGCGATGCCCTTGACCGTGGGGACCAGGTGCCGGGCGACGGGGAGCGCGTGCGCGGCCACGCCGTGCACCTTGTTCCCCGGGTTCACCAGAACGAGACCCGCCACCTCGTCCCCATGGCGGGCCGCCAGCCGCAGCGCGAGCGCGCCGCCCATCGACAGACCGAAGACGAAGACCCGCGAGCAGCGCTCCCTGAGATCGCGCAGGGCGCGGTCCACCTCCGCGTACCAGTCCTGCCAGGCGGTGACCGACAGGTCCTCCCAGCGGGTGCCGTGTCCGGGCAGCAGGGGGAGCGAGACGGTGAGGCCGCGCTCGGCCAGGTACTCCGCCCAGGGGCGCAGGGACTGGGGTGTTCCGGTGAAGCCGTGACAGAGGAGGACGCCGATCTCGCCGCCGTCGTGGCGGTACGGCTCGGCTCCAGGAAGGACCGGCACCTTCGGTCTCCTGTTCGTGGGTATGTGGGGGCAACGGGGGCATCGGGAGTGAGGTCTTCACCGTACGCGACCGGGCTGACACCGACCAGGGTCGTCGGGCCCACCGGCGGCCCTGCGGGTTAAGGTCTGATCCTCGGACCGATCCGCGTACGAGTCCGTGTACGGGGTCCGAGAACGAGGGAAGGCAGAGGGTTGATCTACGGCGCAATGAAGGTGGCCATCGGGGGGCCGCTCAAGCTCGGCTTCCGGCCGTGGGTGGAGGGCCTGGAGAACATTCCGGCCACCGGCCCCGCGATCCTGGCCAGCAACCACCTCTCCTTCTCCGACTCCTTCTTCCTGCCGACGATGCTCGACCGCAAGGTCACCTTCATCGCGAAGGCCGAGTACTTCACCACTCCGGGGGTGAAGGGCAAGCTGACGGCCGCCTTCTTCAAGGGCGTCGGACAGCTCCCGGTGGACCGTTCCGGGTCGCGCGGCGCGGGCGAGGCCGCCATCAAGAGCGGCATCGAGGTCCTGGAGCGCGGCGAGCTGTTCGGCATCTACCCGGAGGGCACCCGCTCGCCCGACGGCCGTCTCTACCGCGGCAAGCCCGGCGGCCTCGCGCGCGTGGCGCTCGCCACCGGCGCGCCCGTCATCCCGGTCGCGATGATCGACACGGAGAAGATCCAGCCGCCGGGCAAGGTGCTGCCCAAGCTCATGCGCCCGGGCATCCGTATCGGCAAGCCGCTCGACTTCACCCGGTACCAGGGCATGGAGGGCGACCGGTTCGTGCTGCGGGCCGTGACCGACGAGGTCATGTACGAGATCATGAAGCTCTCCGGCCAGGAGTACGTCGACATGTACGCGACCGCCGCCAAGCGGCAGATCGCGGACGCGGCGAAGGCCGAGAAGGAAGCTCAGAAGGAAGCCCAGAAAGAAGCGCAGAAGTCTGCGGAGCGGGACGGGGAACGGGGCGGCAGCTAGCCGCACCGTTTTTTCGGGGGGTGGGGGACATGGGGAGCGCGACCCGGCGGGAACGCGTGGTGCGGATGTCGGTGGAGCAGCCGCTGTGGCGTGCCCTGACGGCCTACCGCGTGCTGACGATGGTGTACGCGATCGGGCTCTTCGCCTCCGCGTACGAGGTGTACGAGCGGCCCTGGGTCGGCATCGCCTTCTACGCCGTGCTCGCGGTGTGGACCCTGGCGACGCTGCCCCAGGTGTCGGGCGCCCGGCGCTGCACCAAGCGGTTCCTCACCATCGACCTGACCATCGCGGTCGCCGGCATCCTGCTCTCCCCGGTCGCGGGGCACGAGCGGGCGGTCACCGGCGGCTCGACGCTGCCGTCGATCTGGACGGCCGGCGCGGTCCTCGCGTGGGCGCTCAAGGGCGGCTGGCGCTGGGCGGCCTTCGCGTCGGTGCTGATCGGCGCGGCCAACGTGGTGCAGCGCGGCGACATCAGCCGCAGCACCATCCACAACGTCCTGCTGGTGTGCATCGCGGGCATAGCGATCGGCTACGTGGTCGAGGTGGCCCGCGCCTCCGAGCGGACCCTCGCCCGCGCCCTGGAGATCGAGGCCGCCACCCGGGAGCGGGAGCGGCTGGCCCGCGACATCCACGACAGCGTGCTCCAGGTCCTCGCCATGGTGCAGCGGCGCGGCACCGCCCTGGGCGGCGAGGCCGCCGAGCTGGGCCGGATGGCGGGCGAGCAGGAGATCGCGCTGCGCACCCTGGTCGCCGCCGGCCTGCGCCACCCGTCCCGCACCTCGGAGGACCTGTCCCAGGGAGCGGTCGTCCGGGCCGTCACCACCTACGCCGAGGCCGACGCGCCGTCCGGTGCCGACGGCCCGCGGGACCTGCGCCCGCTGCTCGCCCCGCACGCCAACGCCCTGACCACCTTCTCCGCGCCCGGCACCGCCGTCCTGATGCCGCCCGCCGCCGCCCATGAACTGGCCGCCGCTGTCAGTGCCGCCCTGGACAATGTGCGACAGCACGCGGGCGAGGGCGCGCGGGCCTGGATCCTGGTGGAGGACGAGCCGGAGGCGGTGATCGTGACGGTACGGGACGACGGACCCGGCATCCCGGAGGGCCGCCTCGCCCAGGCCGAGGGCGAGGGCAGGCTCGGCGTCGCCCAGTCCATCCGGGGCAGGCTGCGCGACATCGGCGGCACCGCCGAGCTGATCTCCGTACCCGGTCAGGGCACCGAGGTCGAACTGCACGTACCGAAGAAGAAGTGAGCAGGCCCGGCAGGGCCGCACGGGGGAAGGCAGGACTGGAGCGATGAGCGAACAGGTGGCCGAGCGGGAGCCGGCCGGACAGCAGGCGATCAGAGTGATGGTGGTCGACGACCACCCGATGTGGCGCGACGCCGTCGCGCGCGACCTGGCCGCCGCCGGTTTCGACGTCGTCGCCACGGCGGGCGACGGCGAGCAGGCGGTGCGCCGCGCCCAGGCCGCGGCCCCCGACGTCCTCGTCCTGGACCTGAACCTGCCGGCCAAGCCGGGCGTCCAGGTCTGCAAGGAGCTCGTCGCCTCCTTCCCCGCGCTGCGCGTCCTGGTGCTGTCCGCGAGCGGGGAGCACGCGGACGTCCTGGAGGCGGTGAAGTCCGGCGCGACCGGCTATCTCCTCAAGTCCGCCTCGACGGACGAGCTGATCGACGCGGTGCGCCGCACGGCGGTCGGCGACCCGGTGTTCACCCCCGGCCTCGCGGGCCTCGTGCTCGGCGAGTACCGCCGGCTCGCCTCGGAGCCCGCGCCCGCCGCCGACACGAACGAGCCGAAGGCGCCCGAGCTGACCGACCGGGAGACCGAGGTGCTGCGCCTGGTCGCGAAGGGGCTGAGCTACAAGCAGATCGCCGAGCGCCTGGTCATCTCCCACCGCACGGTGCAGAACCACGTGCAGAACACCCTCGGCAAGCTCCAGCTGCACAACCGCGTCGAGCTCGTCCGGTACGCGATCGAGCGGGGTCTGGACGACGAGTGACCCCGCGCGGGACAGTTTCCTGAACTGCTCACCGTGACAAGGGAGTTACGCGATGAGGGTCGGAGTACTGACCGGCGGCGGCGACTGCCCCGGGCTCAACGCCGTTCTCCGGGGCATCGTCCGCAAGGGCGTCCAGGAGTACGGCTATGACTTCGTCGGCTACCGGGACGGCTGGCGCGGTCCCCTGGAGAACGACACCGTCCGTCTCGACATCCCAGCGGTCCGCGGCATCCTGCCCCGGGGCGGCACCATTCTCGGCTCCTCGCGCACCAACCCCTTCCAGGCGGAGGACGGGGTCCGCCGGGTCAAGGAGAACCTGGCCGAACAGGAGGTCGACGCGCTCATCGTGATCGGCGGCGAGGACACCCTGGGTGTCGCCGCACGCCTCACCGACGAGTACGGCGTCCGGGCCGTCGGCGTCCCGAAGACCATCGACAACGACCTCTCCGCCACCGACTACACCTTCGGCTTCGACACGGCCGTGGGGATCGCGACCGAGGCGATCGACCGGCTGCACACCACGGCCGAATCGCACATGCGGGTCCTCGTCGTCGAGGTCATGGGCCGCCACGCGGGCTGGATAGCCCTCCACTCCGGCCTGGCCGGCGGCGCCAACGTCATCCTCATCCCCGAACAGCGCTTCGACATCGAGCAGGTCTGCACCTGGGTCACCTCCCGGTTTCGGGCCTCCTACGCCCCGATCGTGGTCGTCGCGGAGGGCGCGATGCCGCGCGACGGCGACATGGTCCTGAAGGACGAGTCGCTCGACTCCTTCGGGCACGTCCGGCTGTCCGGCGTCGGCGAATGGCTGGCGAAACAGATCGAGAAGCGCACCGGCAAGGAGGCCCGCACCACCGTTCTCGGCCATGTGCAGCGCGGGGGGACTCCGTCGGCCTTCGACCGGTGGCTGGCGACCCGGTTCGGGCTGCACGCGATCGACGCCGTGCGGGACGGGGAGTGGGGGTCCATGGTCGCGCTGCGGGGGACCGAGATCGTGCGGGTGCCCATCGCCGAGGCGACGGCTCGGCTCAAGACCGTGGATCCGGCCCTCTACGAGGAGGTCGGCGTCTTCTTCGGCTGAGGTGGTTCCGGGGCTCCGCCCCGGACCCCGCTCCTCAATCGTCGGAGGGGCTTGATCGGGAATCGCCGGAGTGGGGAGGTCGGCCTAGACTCGGGCCATGGAGATTCTCGCTTTTGGTGTGCAATCAGACGAAAAGCCCCTCATCGAGAAGGCCTTCGCGGGTCACCACGACGTCCGCTGCCTGGACGTCTTCCTCAACGAGGACACGGCCCCCATCGCGGCGGGCTACGAGATCATCTCCACCAGCGTCAACGCCACCCTGAACAACCGCGTCCTGCAGACCCTCGCGGCCGGCGGCACGCAGATGATCGCCCAGCGGTCCACCGGCTTCAACAACATCGACCTGGAGGTCGCCGAGCGCCTGGGCCTGACCGTGTCCCGGGTCTCGTACTACTCGCCGTACTCGGTCGCGGAGTTCGCCTGGGCCCTCGTGATGGCCGTCAACCGTCGCATCGTCCGGGCGAGCATCCGCACCCGCGACTTCGACTTCCGCCTCGACGGCCTGATGGGCCGCGACATGCGCGGCCGCACCGTCGGCGTCCTCGGCACCGGCAAGATCGGCGAGGCGTTCACCCGGATCGCGCACGGCTTCGGCATGAATCTGCTCGGCTGGGACGTCGCCGAGAACCCGGAGTGCGTCGCCCTCGGCATGAAGTACGTCGACAAGGAGCAGCTCTTCGCCGAGGCCGACCTGATCAGCCTGCACGTGCCGCTGCTCCCCTCCACCGAGCACATCGTCGACGCCGCCGCGCTGCGCACCATGAAGGACGACGCGATCCTGATCAACTCCAGCCGCGGCGGCCTCGTCGACACCAAGGCGCTGGTCGCCGAACTGCGCGAGGGCCGCTTCACGGGCGTGGGCCTCGACGTCTACGAGGCCGAGGCGGGCCTGTTCTTCCTCGACAAGTCCCTCGACGTCGTCGAGGACGACACCCTCGCCCGCCTCGTCACCTTCCCGAACGTGCTGGTCACGTCCCACCAGGCGTACTACACCGTGGACGCGGTCGGGCAGATCATCGAGGCCACGGTGAAGAACGTCCTCGACTATCAGGCGGGCCGCCGCTCCGAGAACGTCCTCGTGCCGGCCGTCAGCTGAGTCAGCAGCTCCCGCACGATCCCGGCGCCGCGCAGCGACAGCACCGACTCCGGGTGGAACTGGATCGAGGCGAACCCGGGCCCGCGCAGCGCGTGCACCTCGCCGCCGGTGTCCCGGGCGACCTCCACCTCGTGGGCGGCCAGTTCGCGCGCGGCCTCGTCGTCGCAGGCCGCCACGAAGCTGTTGTAGAACCCGACGGTCTCGGTGCGGCCGAACAGCTCGATGTCGGTCTGCGCCCCCTGGTACGGCACCTCCTTGCGGACGATGTCCAGGCCCAGCTCGGCCGCGATCAGCTCGTGCCCGAGGCAGACGCCGAGCACCCCGTGGCCGTGCGTGCGCAGCACATCGGCGGTCAGGGAGCGCAGGAAGCGCATCTTGGGGTCGCTGAGGTCGGACGGGTCGCCGGGGCCCGGTCCGAGCACGACCGGCCCCTCGTGCGCGAGCACCCGCTCCCGCAGCCCCTCCTCGTCGTAGCGCCGCACGCTCACGTCGAGCCCGGACGAGCGCAGTACGTGGGCCAGCATCGCGGTGAACGTGTCCTCGCCGTCCACCACCAGCGCGTGCCCGGACAGCTCACCGGCCCGCTCCTGCATCCGCAGCCAGAACGGGGCCAGGGCGGCCCGGCGTCCGTCGAGCGCGGCCCGCACCCGCGGGTCGTCGGCCAGCGCCGGGCGCGCGCTCTCCTCGCGCGGCCTGGACGGACGTACCCCCAGGGCGGCCAGCACCCCGGCGGCCTTCGCGTGCGTCTCGGCGACCTCGCTCATCGGGTCCGAGCCGCGGACGAGCGTCGCGCCGACCGGCACCCGGAGGCGTCCGGCCGCGTCGATGTCGGCGGTCCTGATCAGGATCGGCGAGTCCAGCGTCTGCGCGCCGCCCGCGTCCCGGCCGACCAGCGCGAGCGCCCCCGCGTAGTAGCCACGGCCGACACCGTCCCGCCCGAGGGGCTCGTATCGCTCGATGACCCGGCAGGCGTTCTGCACCGGCGAGCCGGTGACCGTCGCCGCGAACATCGTCTCCTTCAGGACGTCCCGCACATCGAGGGTCGACTTCCCGCGCAGCTCGTACTCGGTGTGCGCGAGGTGCGCCATCTCCTTCAGGCGCGGGCCGATCACCACTCCGCCCATGTCGCCGACGGTGCACATCATCTTCAGTTCCTCGTCGACGACCATCGACAGCTCCTCGATCTCCTTGCCGTCGGCGAGGAAGTCCAGGAGGTCGTCCGCGGTGGGACCGGTGGCCGGATAGCGGTACGTGCCGCTGATCGGGTTCATGACGACGGTCCCGCCGGCCATCCGCACATGCACCTCCGGGCTTGCCCCCACCAGGGTGCGGTCGCCGGTGTGCACGACGAACGTCCAGTACGCGCCGCGCTCACCGTCGAGCAGTCGCCGGAACAGGGCGAGGGCGTCGGCCCGTGAGAACCCCGGGATCTCACCCTCGTACGTCCTGCGGATCACGAAGTTCGCGCCCTCGCCCCGCCCGATCTCCTCGCGCAGGACCCGGCCGACGATGGCCGCGTACGTGTCGTCGTCGACGTCGAAGCCGCCGTCCCTGACGTCCACCGCGTGCGCGGGCAGCTGCCGCAGGGCGTCGGCGAGGGGGATCTCGTACGACTCCTCGGGGCGCAGGACGGCCAGCGGGGTCCCGTCGTCACGGACGTCGAAGCCGCGCTCGCGGATCTGGCGGAAGGGGACGAGCGCCAGGCCCTCCGGGATGTCCGCGAGCCGGTCGTACGTGCCGACCGGACCGATCAGGACCTCGACCGTGTCGTGGTCGCGCCCCGGGGTGCGGCGGCGCAGCAGGGCGAAGGGGCGGTCGTCGGTGAGGAGTCGGTCGAGCATGGGAGGTGTTCCTTCCAGTGACTGTCGGGAGTGAGAGTCGATCGGGAGGAACGGCCGCCGCTTGTGTCGGAAAACACTGAAGGCCGCCCCTCGGGCGGCCTTCGCGGAAGTGGATACGCGCAGTCAGTGGGCCGCCGGATGTGCGGTCCACCACCAAGTGGTGTTGAGGCTGGGCTTTTCCAGCGGCTGCGCGAACATGAGCGGAACCATACCCGAGCGGGGGCTCAGACGTGTCCGACGCGTCTCAAAAGATGAGCGCCGGAATGGACACGCGACATGACCCCGTAATGTGGGCGAGGTGACCGTGAACGCTAAGACCAGCGCGAGCGCTGGCAACACCTGGCGAGACCTGCCCGCGGCGCAGCAGCCCGAGTACCCCGATGCCGAGGCTCTGCGCGATGTGATCGCGGACCTCGAGTCGTATCCGCCGCTCGTCTTCGCAGGCGAGTGCGACCAGCTGCGCGCCCGACTGGCGGCCGTCGCCAAGGGAGAGGCGTTCCTCCTCCAGGGCGGCGACTGTGCCGAGGCCTTCGACGCCGTCTCCGCAGATCACATCCGTAACAAGCTCAAGACCCTGCTCCAGATGGGTGCCGTACTGACGTACGCCGCCTCGGTGCCGGTCGTGAAGATCGGCCGGATCGCCGGCCAGTACTCCAAGCCGCGCTCCAAGCCGACCGAGACCCGCGACGGCGTCACCCTGCCGACCTACCGCGGCGACTCCGTCAACGGCTTCGAGTTCACCGAGGCCGCCCGCATCCCGGACCCCGAGCGCCTGAAGCGGATGTACAACGCGTCCGCGTCGACGCTCAACCTGGTGCGCGCCTTCACCACGGGTGGCTACGCGGACCTGCGCCAGGTGCACGCCTGGAACCAGGACTTCGTGAAGTCGTCCCCGTCCGGCCAGCGCTACGAGCAGCTCGCGCGTGAGATCGACAACGCGCTGAACTTCATGCGCGCCTGCGGCACCGACCCGGCCGAGTTCCAGACGGTCGAGTTCTACGCCTCCCACGAGGCGCTGCTGCTCGACTACGAGTCGGCGCTGACCCGCGTCGACTCCCGTACGGGCAACCTGTACGACGTCTCGGGCCACATGGTCTGGATCGGTGAGCGCACCCGTCAGCTCGACGGCGCCCACATCGAGTTCGCCTCGAAGATCCGCAACCCGATCGGCATCAAGCTCGGCCCGACGACGACGGCCGAGGAGGCGCTGCAGTACATCGAGCGTCTCGACCCGGACCGCGAGCCCGGCCGACTGACCTTCATCGTCCGCATGGGCGCCGACAAGGTCCGCGACAAGCTGCCCGAGCTGGTGGAGAAGGTCACCGCCTCCGGCGCGACCGTCGCCTGGATCACCGACCCGATGCACGGCAACACGTACGAGGCGGCCTCCGGTCACAAGACCCGCCGCTTCGACGACGTGCTCGACGAGGTCAAGGGCTTCTTCGAGGTCCACAAGGAGCTCGGCACGCACCCGGGCGGCATCCACGTCGAGCTCACCGGTGACGACGTCACCGAGTGCGTGGGCGGCGGCGACGAGATCTTCGTCGACGACCTGCACCAGCGCTACGAGACGGCCTGCGACCCGCGCCTCAACCGCAGCCAGTCGCTCGACCTCGCGTTCCTGGTGGCGGAGATGTACCGCGACCAGTGAGGTTCTCTCGCTCTGCGTAAAGGCCGTGGGGCGCGGATCACAAGGATCCGCGCCCCACGGCACTTTTGTGCTCCCGGGAGGCCGGGTAAGGTTAGGTTAGCCTCACCGATCAATCGGGACGGCACCGCTGATGAGTCTCGACCTGATCCCGACCGGGAGGTGAACCCGCGTGTACGTCTGCAACTGCTTCGGCGTCACCGAGGCGCAGGTCAAGAAGCACGCGGACGACGGTGCCTCCACCCCGCGCCAGATAGCCTCGGCCTGCAAGGCCGGCACCGACTGCGGCTCGTGCGTACGGCGGATCCAGGCGCTGCTCGGCCGGGGCGCGTGCCCCCGCCGGGAACTCGTCGAGCAGGGTGAGACGGCCGTGGCCCTGTCGCCGCAGGCCGAGCTGCCGGACGCCGCCTAGGCCGTCCCGCTGAAGAGGGCCGGGTCTCAGCTCTCGGGCTGCTCGATCAGCTGCGCGATGTACAGCGGCTCGCCCAGCTTCTCCACCAGTTCGAGCTGCGTGTCGAGATAGTCGATGTGGTGCTCCTCGTCCTCGAGGATCGACTCAAAGATGTTTGCGGACGTGATGTCGCCCTTGGCGCGCATCACCTCGATGCCCCGCTTCAGACGGTCGATCGCCGCGACCTCGATCTGCCGGTCCGCCTGGAACATCTCGGTGACCGTCTGGCCGACCTGGACGTGGAAGAGCCGCTGGTAATTGGGCAGGCCGTCCAGGAAGAGGATCCGGTCGGTCAGCACCTCCGCGTGCTTCATCTCGTCGAACGACTCGGCCCGGGTGTACTTCGCGAGCTTCGTCCAGCCGAAGTTCTCCTGCATCTTGGCGTGCAGGAAGTACTGGTTGATCGCGGTGAGCTCGGCCGTCAGCTGCTCGTTGAGAAATTCGATGACCTCGGGGTCGCCCTGCATCGCAGAGGCTCCTTCCAAGCGGGTGGACTGGGCAGGTTTCGCGCATCCTCGCACCGGCACCCAGACCCGTCCAGTAAGTGCACGCTTAGTAGGAGTTGCCCGAATCGATGATCGACTGTCGCCCGTCGACGTGCGCGTGGTCACGCCCACTGCCCGGTGTCTGTCAGGATGGAGGCATGGGTCATCCGGTGGAACGCGAGTCTGGGGGAGCGGTGCAGCAGGAGCTTCCGCCGGGACAGCGTCTGCAGCGCGGCTGGCCCGTCACGCACTACGGTCCGGTGCCCAAGTTCCGCCCCGAGCGCTGGGAGTTCAGGGTCTTCGGGGCCACCGCCGACGGGGACAAGCACACCTGGAACCACGAGGAGTTCTCGGCGCTGCCGTACGGCACCGTGGTCGGTGACCTGCACTGCGTCACGAAGTTCAGCATGATCGGCGCCGAGTGGGGCGGGGTGCGGGCCTCGACCGTGCTCGAACTGGCGCCGCCGGCCCCCGACGTCACGCATGTGATGGTCTGGGCCGAGTACGGCTTCAGCTCCAACCTCCGCCTCGCGGACTTCCTCTCCGAGCGCACGATCTTCGCCACCCACAAGGGCGGTGAACAGCTCACCGCCGAGCACGGCTTCCCGCTGCGCCTCGTGGTGCCGCACCTGTACGCGTGGAAGGGCCCGAAGTGGGTCCGCGGCGTCGAGTACATGACCGCGGACCGGCGGGGCTTCTGGGAGGAGCGCGGGTACCACAACGTGGGGGACCCGTGGCGTGAGCAGCGCTATTCGTACCAGGAGGGGCCCGGGGAAGGGCCCGAGCTCTAGGCTCTTCGCCTCCCCGGGCGGCAGTCCTCAGTGGTGGTACTGGTGCACCACCGCATGGCCCTTGCCGCGGCCGATCATCCAGCGGTTGACCGGCGTCGTCACCACGAAGGCGAGCGCGAGGGACACGGCGAGGGTGCCCCAGAACAGCACGTCGTCGAGGTGCGCGTCCATGGCGCTCGGCCACAGGGCGATGACGCCGTTGTCGATCAGCTCCATGACGGCGATCGACAGGGTGTCGGCGGCGAGCGCGACCCGGAACGCGGTCCGGAAACCGACGCCCGCCCGCAGCACCCCGCGCAGCGTGAGCGAGTAGCCGAAGACGAAGGCCAGAGCGATCGCCAGCACCATCGTCGGCACATTGCCCCAGCCGAGCGCGGTGCCGATCACCATGCCGAGGATCTCGCCGATGGCGCAGCCGGTGAGGCAGTGCAGGGTCGCCTGCGCGGCCGTCGACCAGCTGACCCGGGCGGTCCCGTGCTGGTGGTCGTGGGTGTGCTGCGTGTGGTGCTGCTCGGTGTGCTCGTCGTGCCGCATGGGTCCCCCAGCGTCCGTCACGGTTCCTGTCACCGAGAAGAACCGTATACCCCCCGGGGGTATTCCCCTCTGAGGGAGGAGATTGCTACGGACGCAGCTCCTTGAGGCGGGCCACGTCCGCGGCGTGCCCTTCCTTGCCGCCGGGCGTCTCGATGACCAGCGGCACGTTCTCGGTCGCCGGATGCGCCATGAGCTCGCGGAACGGATCGGCGCCGATGTGGCCGGAGCCGATGTTCTCGTGCCGGTCCTTGTGCGCGCCCGCGACGTCCTTGGAGTCGTTGGCGTGGATCAGCTTGAGGCGGCCCTCGCCGACCGTGTCCACGAGCAGATCGAGGGTCTGCTTCATGCCGGCCGGACCGGTCAGGTCGTGGCCCGCCGCGAAGATGTGGCAGGTGTCGAGGCAGACGCCCAGCCTGGGGTGGCGGTCGAGCGCGTCGAAGTACGGGCCGAAGTCCCAGGTCCGCGAGCACAGCGACGCGCCCTGCCCGGCGGTCGACTCCAGGAGCAGAAACGGATCGTCGTCGTGCGTCAGCTCGTCGAGCAGCGGCAGCATGTGCTCCCGTACCTGCGCCAGCGCCACCTCGCGCGGCCGGCCGCCGGTCGCGGAACCGGTGTGCACGACCACGCCCAGGGCGCCGATCTCACGGCCGCGCCGCAGGGAGTGGCGCAGCGACTCCACCGACTTCTCGACGGTGGCCTCGGTGTGCGACCCGAAGTTGATCAGATAGGGAGCGTGGACGTACGCGGGAATGTTCTCGGCGGCGCACGCGGCGCGGAACTCCTCGTCCTGCCGGGGGTTGCCGGTGGGGGTCGCCCAGCCGCGCGGGTTGGCGACGAAGACCTGGACGGTCTCGGCCTTGAGCTCACGCGCGTAGGACAGTCCTACGGAGGCGAGGCCGCCGGCCACGGGGACGTGACCGCCGATCGGGTTGCGGATGCTGCTGTTCACCCGGCCCAGGGTGTCATGGCGCGCACGAACGCCCTGGGGCCGGGCCGCCGCCCACTACCTGATCGTGATCTTGATGGTCGAGCCCTTGGGGGCCTCGTCGCCGGCCTCCGGGGACTGCTTGTCCACGTGGTCGCCGAACAGTCCGAGCAGGCCCCGGTCCTCGTCGACCTGGAACCCGGCGTCCTCCAGGGTGGACGTCGCCTCGTCGACCTTCATGCCCGTGACGTCCGGGACCTCGACCATGACGGGCCCCTTGGAGATCGTCAGGGTCACGGTGTCGCCCTCGGCGAGCTGCTTGCCCTCGCCCGGCGACTGCTCGGCCACGGCGCCCTTGTCCTCGTCCGAGTTGACCCGCGCCGGGGCGATCTTCGCCTTCAGGCCCGCGTCCGCCAGGTCGGCGACCGCGTCCTCCTGCGACTCACCGGTGACGTCGGGGACGTCGACGGGGGAGCCCTTGGAGACGACGAGGGCGACCGCCGCGCCGGACTTGCGCGTCGAACCCGCCTTCGGGTCCGTACTGATCACGGAGCCCTTGGCGACGTCCTCGCTGAACTCCTTGGTGACCATCCCCGGTGCGAGTCCCGCGTCCTTGAGCCCGCTCCTGGCCTTGGCCAGCGGGGTGCCCTCGAGATCGGGGACCTTCACGGTCTCGGGGCCCTTGGACACCGTCAGGTTCACCGTGCCGTTGTTCCTGATGCGGCTGCCGGGCGCCGGGTCGCTGCCCATGACGGTGCCCCGGTCGTAGGCGTCGCTGTACTTCTCGGTGACCTTGCCGAGGTTCAGGCCCGCCCCGTCGACGCGGCGCTCGGCCTCGGCCCGGCTCTGGCTCAGGATCGTGGGGACCTTGGTGAACTGGCCCGAGTTGATGTACCAGACGCCCGTGCCGACGCCCAGGGCCAGCAGCACCGCCGCGATGATCACGAAAAGTCCGCGGCGCGGCCGGCCGCCCGCGCCGCGCGGCGGAGCCGGCGGCATGGGCGGCGGGCTCTGGAGCACGCTCGTGCGGTGGTACTGGTCCTCGTCCTGCGTCGGCAGCGGAAGCTGTACCGAGGTGGCCCCCACCGCGCGCGGGATCACGCTCGTCCGGTCGTCGGCCCCCACGTGCTCCGCCTCGTGGGCCTGCGGCGGCACCGCGTCCAGCTGCGGGTCGGAGAGCGTCGCCCGGGCCGCGCGGACCTGGGCCAGGAACGCCACCGCGTCGTACGGGCGGACACCGGGCGTGCGGGCCGTCGCCGAGGCGACCAGCTCGTCCAGCTCGTAGGGCAGGCCGGGGACGGAGGCCGACGGCGGCGGCACGTCCTCGTTGAGGTGCTTGTACAGGATCTGCGCGGGGGAGTCCCCCAGGTGCGGCTTGCCGCCGGTCAGCATCTCGTACAGGACGACACCGCACGCGTAGACGTCCACCGAGGGCGTCGCCGTGCCGTGCTCGATCTGCTCCGGCGCCAGATAGGACACCGTGCCGAGGACCGACCCGGTGGTGTTGGTGACCGTGTCCACCGCGCGGACGAGCCCGAAGTCGGCGACCTTCACCCGGCCGTCGTCGCCTATCAGCACGTTCTCCGGCTTCATGTCGCGGTGCACGAAGCCCGCGCGGTGCGCCGCTCCGAGCGCGGCGAGCACCGGCTCCAGGATGTCGAGCGCCGCGCGCGGCCGCAGCGCCCCGCGGTCGCGCAGGACGTCGCGCAGCGTGCAGCCCGCGATGTACTCCATCGCCAGATAGACGTACTGCCCGTCGGTGCCCTGGTCGTAGACGCCGACCACATTGGGGTGCGAGAGACGGGCCACCGACTTGGCCTCGCGGATGAACCGGTCGACGAACGAGACGTCGGCCGCCAGCGACGGGTGCATCACCTTGATCGCGAGCACGCGGTCGAGGCGGGTGTCCACGGCCCGGTAGACCGTGGCCATCCCGCCGACCGCGATGCGTGCGTCGATGCGGTACCGGGCGTCGAGCACATGCCCGAGCATGGGGTCTCCCCGGCCGGAGGCTGGGGAAGGGTCCTGAAGGGTCGTGTCCACGCAGGGAGTCTACGAGGAGCGACCGACAGGCCGGTCCCGTGCGGCAGGACCGGACCCGTACTGCAGCAGAGCTGTGACCGGCGCGGGTGTCAGAAGGCGGGGCGCTCGGGATCGAGGTGCGCGCGCCCCTCCCGGGGCGAGGACGCCTCGGCGAAATGGCGCCGGGGGATGCGCCCGGCCCGGTGCGCGAGGCGCCCCGCCTCCACCGCGTGCCGCATCCCTTCGGCCATGAGCACCGGCTCCTGGGCGCGGGTCACCGCGGAGGCGAGCATCACACCGGCGCAGCCCAGTTCCATGGCGAACGCCACATCCGACGCGGTACCCGCGCCCGCGTCCAGGATCACCGGCACGCGCGCGTGCTCGACGATCAGCTGGAAGTTGTGCGGGTTGCGGATGCCGAGCCCGGAGCCGATGGGGGAGCCCAGCGGCATGACCGCCGCGCAGCCCACGTCCTCCAGCTTGCGGGCCAGGACCGGGTCGTCGTTCGTGTACGGGAGCACGGTGAAACCGTCGTCGACCAGCGTCTCGGCGGCGTCGAGCAGCTCGATGGGGTCCGGCAGGAGGGTGCGCTCGTCCGCGATGACCTCCAGCTTCACCAGGTCCGTGCCGAGCGCCTCGCGCGCGAGGCGGGCCGTGAGCACCGCCTCGCGCGCCGTGAAGCAGCCCGCGGTGTTCGGCAGCACCCGGATGCCCAGCTTCTCCAGGACCGACAGGACCGAGCCGTGCACATCGGCGCTGACGCGCCGCATCGCCACCGTGGTCAGCTCGGTGCCGGAGGCCACGAGAGAGCGTTCGAGGACATCGAGGCTCGGCGCCCCGCCCGTGCCCATGATCAGGCGCGAGGAGTACGTGGTGCCGCCGAGAACGAAAGCGTCGTCAGCCATGGATGGGTTCAGCCTCCTTGGACGGCGGTGAGGACTTCGACACGGTCTCCTTCGGAGAGCGCGGTGAGCGGCCACCGGGTGCGCGGCACGACGGTCTCGTTGAGCGCGGCGGCGACTCCGGAGTGCGCGGTGGTGAGCGTGGCCACCAGGGCGCCGAGCGTGACCCCGGCGGCCACGGCGCGCGGCTCGCCGTTCACAGTGACGTTCATGCGGGCTGCTCCAGGGTGGCGGCGCTGAACCGCCTCGGGGTGAACGGGCGTGCTTCCTCAGGGAGTTCACCGGAGACCAGGACATGGGCCAGGGCGTCGCCGGTGACCGGTGTGAGCAGCACGCCGTTGCGGTGGTGACCGGTGGCGAGGTGCAGGCCCGGCAGCGCGGTCGGGCCGAGGAGCGGGGCGTTGTCGGGGGAGCCGGGGCGCAGGCCCGCGCGCGTCTCCGTCAGCGGCAGTTCGGTGATGCAGGGGACGAGCTCGTGGGCGTCGCGCAGCAGCTCGTAGACGCCGCCCGCGGTGACCGTGGTGTCCCAGCCCAGCTCCTCGGTGGTCGCGCCGACGACCAGCTCGCCGTTGACGCGCGGGACCAGATAGACGTGGCTGCCGCGGACCATGGCGCGCACGGTGCGGCTCAGGAACGGCGCGTACCGCCGCGGCACCGTGAGCCGCAGCACCTGGCCCTTGACCGGCCGGACGGGCGGCAGCACCTCGTCGGGGACGCCCGCGAGCTGCCCGCTGCGGCTTCCGCCCGCCAGGACGACCTGCCCGGCGTCGAGCTCCGTCCCGTCGGTGAGCGTCACGCCGCGCGCCCGGTCCCGGACGACACGGAGCCGGTCGGCCCACGCCCGGCGCAGGATCACGCCGGAGCGCTCGCAGGCCGTCAGCAGGGCGCTCGCGAGCCTTCTCGGGTCGATCTGGTGGTCGCCGTCGACCCGCAGGCCCCCGCGCACGCCCGGCGCGAGCATCGGCTCCAGGCGCCGGCAGTCGCGGCCCGACAGCCACTCGGAGTCGAGGCCCGACTTCCTTTGCAGCGCGTGCAGTTCACGCAGGTGCGCCCGGTCGTCGGCGTCGAGCGCGACGGCGAGCGTGCCGCACGCGCGGTAGCCGAGATCCTGCCCGGTGGCCTCGGACAGCTCGGCGGCGAACTCCGGATAGCGGGCGGCCGAGGCGACGTTCAGACCGAGCAGCGTCTGCTCGCCGTAGTGCAGTTCGGTGACGGCGGCCAGCATCCCGGCCGCCACCTGGGCGGCCCCGCCGCCCGGTTCGGGGTCCACGACCGCGACGGACAGACCGCGCTGGGCGGCCCGCCACGCGGTGACCAGGCCGATGATGCCGCCCCCGACGACGAGGACGTCAGTTCCGGAAGGCTTCTTCGATGCTTCGGGTGGCGTACGCGACATGGGCGTCCAGCCCCTCCCTTCGCCGGCATGACCCGGATCAGGTTCGTACGGTCGGAGGCCGCTCCAGCCTCCCTCTCAGCCCGCTGCGTACGGGCTCCCGCGAGTGCTTTACGGTGGCCACCCTAGCCCTTCGGTCCCCGCCCCAGTAAGGGAGCCCTCGCCCGTGGCGCGCTCGCTCGACGGCCTCTTCCTCGCCCCTGTCGCCGACCAGGCGCCGGGCCAGGTGGGCACCAGGACCCGCTTCGCCTACCGCGAGGAGGACGGCCGCATCTGGGCCGACTACGCGGGCGGCGACGTCGTCCGCGGACACCTCGTGGGCACCCGCTCCGGTGACCGGCTCGACTTCCGCTACGTCCAGCTGAAGACCGACGGGTCCACCTCCACGGGGCACTGCCTCTCCGTCGTGTCCGAACTCCCCGACGGACGCGTGCGGCTCGACGAGACCTGGCGGTGGGAGTCGCAGGAGGGCCGCGGCACCAGCGTCGTCGAGGAGATCGCGCCCACCGCCGGCCCCCTTCCGGGCGCTGTTGATCACTAAACCCGGTGACACGTGTGCAGGACGTCACGGCGCTCCAGTGGCCCGCTCCGCTGACTGACGCAAGATCAGGTGCCTAAGGTGATCCTGTGAGCGAGCAGCGGAACGGGAACACGGGTTCGGCAGGGCGACGCGTCGTCATCGTCGGCGCGGGCATGGCCGGAGTGCAGACGGCGGTGGCCCTGCGCGAACAGGGCTTCCCCGGCACGGTCACCCTGATCGGCGCGGAGCCCCATCAGCCCTACGACCGGCCGCCGCTGTCCAAGGCGGTGCTGCTGGGCAAGGCCGAGGGCTCCGCCTTCGACGTCGACTTCGAGGCGCTCGGCGTCACGCTGGAGCTGGGCCGCGAGGTCACCGGCCTGCGCCCGGGCGACCACGAGCTGGACACCGCGCAGGGCCCCGTCCCGTACGACGTGCTGGTCGTCGCCACCGGCGCCGAACCGGTGCGGCTGCCGGGCACCGAGGACGTCCCCGGCGTGCATCTGCTGCGCACCCTCGACGACGCCGAGCGGCTGCGGCCCGTCCTCGCCGAGCAGCACGACGTGGTGGTCGTGGGCGCGGGCTGGATCGGCGCCGAGTTCGCCACCGCCGCGCGCGAGGCGGGCTGCCACGTCACCGTCGTGGAGGCCGCCGAGCGGCCGCTGGCCGGAGCCCTGCCCGCCGAGATCGCCGCCCCCATGGCGGCCTGGTACGCCGACTCGGGCGCCGAACTGCGCACCCGCGCGCGCGTGGAGCACATCGAACCCGGGGCCGTGGTCCTGGACGACGGCACGCGCCTGCCCGCAGGGGCCGTCGTCATCGGCATCGGCGCCCGCCCCGCCACCCGCTGGCTGGCCGGCTCCGGCATCGCCCTGGGCGACCACCGCGAGGTGCTGGCCGACGAGGGGCTGCGCACCTCCGTGCCGGACGTCTACGCGGTCGGGGACTGCTCGTCGTTCCCCTCGGGGCGCTACGGACAGCGGCTCCTCGTCCACCACTGGGACAACGCCCTGCAAGGACCGCGCACCGTGGCGGCGAACATCATCGGGGAGACACCCGCCGTCTACGACCCGGTGCCCTACTTCTGGTCCGAGCAGTTCGGCCGCTTCGTGCAGTACGCGGGCCACCACGAGAGCGCCGACACGGCCGTGTGGCGCGGCGACCCGACGGGCGCCTCCTGGTCGGTGTGCTGGCTGCGCGAGGGCGCCCTGGTGGCCGTCCTCGCGGTCGGCAAGCCCCGTGACCTGGCCCAGGGCCGCAAGCTCATCGAGGCCGGAACGGTCCTGGACCCCGGGCGGCTGGCCGACCCCGCCCGCCCGCTGAAGTCCGCCGTGGCGTGACCGGGGGCCCGAGCCGCTCCTGAAAACACCTGGTCAGACGGTCCCGGCTTCCGACTGTCAGTCCGGGATGGCACGCTTGTCCCGTGACCGAGATTGACGCAAAGATCGATGCTCTCGTCCCCGAGTGGCTGACCCTCCCCGACATCGCCGAGCAGATGGACCTCGAGGTGACGCGGGTCCGCCAGCTGGTGAAGGAAGGCCAGGTGATCGCCGTACGCCGTGGGGAGAACCGCGCGCTGCACGTGCCCGCCGCCTTCATCGACGGCGACAAGATCGTCAAGGGGCTCGTCGGCCTCCTGACGGTCCTGCGGGACGACGGCTTCTCCGACGAAGAGATGCTGGAGTGGCTCTTCACCGCCGACCCGACCCTGCCGGGCACGCCCGCGCAGGCGCTGAGCGAGAATCGCGGCACGGAGGTGAAGCGCCGCGCCCAGGCGCTCGCCGTCTGACCTGACGACCGTCCGGCGTGCGCGCCCCACACCCCGTGGGGCGCGCACGCCACGACACCGCACCACCCACGGGGGGAATTTCCATGGCAGACACCCAGCGTGCCCGGCTCGCCGACGCGCGGCTCTATCTCTGCACCGACGCGCGCAGGCGCCAGGGGGACCTCCCGGAGTTCCTGGACACCGTCCTGGCGAACGGGGTGGACATCGTCCAGCTGCGCGACAAGGGCATGGAGGCCGGCGAGGAGCTGGAGCACCTCGCCGTGTTCGCCGAGGCGGCCCGCCGCCACGGCAAGCTGTTCGCGGTGAACGACCGGGCGGACGTCGCCCACGCGATCCGCTCGGACGTGCTCCACCTGGGCCAGGGAGACCTGCCCGTGCCCGCCGCCCGCGCCGTCCTCGGCGCGGACGTCCTCATCGGCCGCTCCACGCACGCCGAGGCGGAGGCCGACGCGGCCGCCGTCCAGGACGGCGTGGACTACTTCTGCACCGGCCCCTGCTGGCCGACCCCCACCAAGCCGGGCCGTCACGCCCCCGGTCTCGACCTCGTGCGCCACACCGCGGGCCTCGGCACCGACCGCCCCTGGTTCGCCATCGGCGGCATCGACCTGGGCAATCTCGACGAGGTCCTGGAGGCCGGCGCCCGCCGCGTCGTGGTCGTGCGGGCCATCACCGAGGCCGACGATCCGGGCGCCGCCGCGGCCGAGTTCACCAAGCGCCTGCGCTCCGCCTGACCCGCGCTTTCCACCCGCTGTCCGCAGGGTGGACGGGGATTAGGGCGTGCGGTAATCCGTCAGTAACCTGCCCGTATGGCCCTAGGTACTCCTTCCACCAGGACTGATCGCGCCCGCACCGTGCGCGACATGCTCGCGACCGGCAAGACGGTCTACTCCTTCGAGTTCTCCGCGCCGAAGACCGCCAAGGGCGAGCGCAACCTGTGGAACGCGCTGCGCAGGGTCGAGGCCGTCGCCCCCGACTTCGTCTCCGTGACGTACGGCGCGGGCGGCTCCACGCGCGCGGGCACCGTGAAGGAGACCGAGCAGATCGTCGCGGACACGACGCTCACGCCGGTCGCCCACATCACCGCCGTCGAGCACTCCGTCGCCGAACTGCGCAACATCATCGGGCAGTACGCCGACGCCGGGATCCGGAACATGCTCGCGGTGCGCGGCGACCCGCCCGGCGACCCGATGGGCGACTGGATCTCGCACCCCGAGGGCCTCACGTACGCGGCCGAACTCGTCGAACTGATCAAGGAGTCCGGCGACTTCTGCGTGGGAGTCGCGGCCTTCCCCGCGATGCACCCGCGCTCCGCAGACTGGGACTCCGACGTGCGGTACTTCGTCGACAAGTGCCGTGCGGGCGCCGACTACGCGATCACCCAGATGTTCTTCTACCCGGAGGAGTATCTGCGGCTGCGCGACAAGGTCGCCGCCGCCGGCTGCGACACCCCGATCATCCCCGAGTGCATGCCGGTGACGAGCGTGCGGATGCTCGAACGCCTGCCCAAGCTGAGCAACGCGGACTTCCCTCCGGCGCTGAAAGAGCGGATCCTCACAGCCAAAGACGATCCGGCCGCTGTACGCTCCATTGGCATCGAGTTCGCTACGGAGTTTTGCGCCAAGCTGCTTGACGAGGGAGTGCCGGGTCTGCACTTCATTACGCTCAACAACTCGACTGCGACGCTGGAAATCTACGAAAACCTGGGCCTGCACGATCAGCGGGCCTGATGGGCCGTACCCACCCGGGGCTGCGGCCGTACGAGAGGGGCGTACATGGGCTGGGCGGTCCTCTATATCGCGTTCGGACTGGTGGCGCTGTGGCTGCTCGGTGAGGTGCTGCTGCAGTACAAGGCGAGGCTGCGCTGGCGGCTGCTCGCCTTCGGCGGCTTTCTCGGGGTGGTCCTCGGCGTCCTGATGCCCTCGGTGATCGTCATCGGGCTCGGCGCCATCGCCTTCGCGATCGGGCAGACCTACGTCACGCTGTCGTTCCGCCGCGGCTTCGCGTCCGGCTGGGCCCTCAAGAAGGGCGACCCGGCGGCGGAGGCCCCGAGCGGGCGGCGCGGCAGGAGGGAAACGGTCCGGCAGGACCCGACCCTCGAAGTCTCCGACCTGGAGTACGCGCAGGGCGAGCGGGGCGCGCAGGACACGGCCGGGGACGACTACGCGGCGGCGCCGGAGAGCGCGGCCGAGTCGACCTCCGTGTACGCCCCGGAGCCGATGCCCGAGGACACCGGCCAGTACGGCGTCTACAGCGACGCGGCATACGCCCAGGCCACCCACCAGGGCGACCAGCAGGGCTACGGCTACGACACCGGGTCCTACGGCTACGACCAGAACGGCTACGGGTACGACACCGGGCAGCAGCCCTACGCGGCCCCGTACTCCGACCCGTACATCGGGGCGCAGAGCTACCCCGAGCAGCCTCAGTACGGGGACCCGTACGCCACCGGCCAGCAGAGCTACGGCGACCCGTACGCGACGGGCGGCGGCTACGGCGGGGAGACCCCGCCCGGCGGTGTCTGGGTCCCGCAGCAGCGCGACGGCGACGAGTACGGCGGCGAACTGCCGCCCGAGCAGCCCTATCCCGCGTACCCGCAGCACGACCCCAACGCCGGGTACGACACCGGGTATCAGCAGGAGCAGCAGTACCGGTACTGACGGTCCCGCCACTGGCGTGACGGAGTGGGCCCGAGTTCCGCGGCCCGGCTCACTGCGAGCCGCGGAACTCGGGCCCTTCCACGACCAGTCCGGCCACCAGCGCCCCCGACATGCCCGCGTGCGGCAGTCCGCCGCCCGGGTGCGACCAGCCTCCGACGGCGAGGAGCCCCGGCAGCGGTGTGCTGTTGGCCGGGTGGAGCAGCGCGCCCCGCGCCGCCGCCAGCGCGGGCGCGGGCACGGCGCCGCCCTCCGCGCCGGTCGCCTCCGCGATGTCGCGCGGGGTGCGGATCTCGTGCCACAGCAGGCGCTCGCGCAGCTCGGGCACCGCGCGCCCGGCCGCCGCGAGGACCGCGTCGACGTCGGCGTCGGACACCGCCGCGCCGGACGGCACCGTCACGGTGAGGGTCACCGCCTCGTGCGCGTCGTCCGGCACCTGGGCCGCGTCCCCCGGGCGCAGCACCGTGACCGTGGGCCGGTCCGGCCGCGCGGCGCCGTCGAACAGCCACGCCGTCTCGGTGGCCCGGTCCGTCCCGTGCACCACCGTGCGGTGCGGGGTGCCCTCGGGGCGGGGGCCGCGCAGCGCGAGATGCACCGTCAGCCGGCTGGGCACGGCCGCCTCGGCACGGGCCGGGACCGCGCCGCGCACCGACGGCCCCGGTACGAGCGCGTCGAGCACGCCGGGCGCGACACCGGCCACCACGAACTCCGCGTCCTCCACCGATCCGTCGGCCAGCTCGACGCCCGCCGCGCGCCCGTCCTTCACCATGACCCGGGTGACGGCCGCACCGAATCTGAACTCGACCTTCCGCTTCAGGCAGCGCGCGTGCACGGCGTCGGCGAGGGCCCGCATGCCGCCGGTCACCGCCCAGGTGCCGAAGGTCTGCTCCATGTACGGCAGCACGGCCGCGCTCGCCGGTGCCGTACGGGGATCGAGGCCGTACGCGAGCGCGTAACTCTCCAGGAGCGCCACGAGGCGCGGGTCCCCGGCGAGCTCCAGGTCGCCGATGTCGGCGAGCGTGGCCGCCGTGCGGGCCTTGCGCAGCAGTCGCTTGTGCGGGACGGCCGGGTAGGGCTCGCGCTCGGCCAGCACCTCCCAGTTCGGCCACAGGGGCTCTTCGAGCAGGGGGCGGCGCGAGCGGTCCCAGGCTTCCCGCGCCCGGTCCATGAACGCCGACCAGCGCGCGCCCGCGCCGGCGCCGACCGTCGCGTCCAGCGCCTCGGCGACGCCCGCCCGCCGGGCGTTCGGCAGGTCGGCCGCCGTGCCGTCCGCGAAGACGTGCCGCACGGCGGGCTCCACCTGGGTGAGACCGACCAGGTCCTCCAGGGGCTCCTTGCCGGTCTTGATGAACAGGTCGCGGTAGACCGCCGGCAGCGGGAGCAGGCCGGGGCCCGTGTCGAACGCGAAGCCGTCGCGCTCGAAGCGGCCCACCGCACCGCCGTACGTCGACGCGCGCTCGAAGACCACCGGTCGGTGGCCCGCCACGGCCAGCCGAGCGGCGGCCGCCATGGCGCCCAACCCCGCGCCGATCACCGCAATTCGTGCCATGCCAGGGACTGTAGCGGCCGCCACCGACAACGCCGCCGCCAGGTCAGGGCGGGGGCTGCGGCCCCTCGCGGGCGATCCGTCGCTCCTCGCGCCGCTGGGCCCGTCTGCGCAGGAATCTGCGGATGCGGCTGATGAGGAAGACCAGGACCACCAGCCCGGCGACGAGCAGCACCGCCGCGATCACCGCGGCCGCCACCGGATGGAACATCGCGAACGTCACGATGCCGGCGACGCCCAGATCCTCGGCGGTGGACAGCACGAAGTTCGACGCCGGTTCCGGCGAGGTGTTGACCGCCATCCGGGTGCCGGCCTTCACCGCATGGCTGGCCAGCGCCGTCGAGCCGCCGATCGCGCCCGCGGCCAGGTCGGACAGCGACCCGCTCTGCCCGGCGAGCAGCGCGCCCACGACGGCGCCCGCGACCGGCCGGATCACGGTGTGCACCGAGTCCCACACCGAGTCCACGTACGGGATCTTGTCGGCGACGGCCTCGCACAGGAAGAGCACGGCCGCCGCGATCAGCACGTCAGGCCGCTGCAGCGACTCGGGGACCTCGTCGGTCAACCCGGTCGCGCCGAAGACGCCGAGCAGCAGGACCACCGCGTACGCGTTGATGCCGCTCGCCCAGCCGCTGGTGAAGACCAGGGGGAGTACGGACACGGAGGTGATCGTAACCATTGGAGAACTCGCCGTGCCTGGGGATGAGCACGCAGGTCTGAGTATCCGTACCTAGATGGGGAGATGAGTAGGTACGCGGATGGGGTTCTACCTGCGTAGACGGAAGAGTGGAGGCCACGGGGAAGGGCGCGGCCCCCGGCACCGCCGACACGGGGCGGCGGAACGGAAGAAGCGCCCTTGTACCGCTCCTCTCGCCCGGCAGGGCGGGAGCGAGGCACGGGGGACCGAGGGAGAACCGACGGGGGAACGACGGGGATCCCACGGGGGAACGACGGGGGATGCGCCGGTCCGGTGAGGCCTATGAGCAGTCACAGGCCTTGCCGGACCGGCGCTCTTACGTGTTCCGGTGCCCTATGCCTTTCCGGTCAGCGGCTGGCCGCCGCCCACGCGCCCCTGGAGCAACAGGGACAGCGCGGCGTGCACGTCGTCCAGCGAGCGCTCCGGCTGGAACGCCTGCCAGTCCAGGGCCGCCACCAGGACCATGCCCACCAGCGCGGCCGCCGTGAGCGGCACATCGATCTCGTCGCTCAGCTCGCCGCTGCCCACGGCGTCGCGCAGCACGCCCTCCACGACGGCCACCGCCTCCTGGCGGACCACGGCGAGCGTGGACTGCCAGGCACGGTTGGTGCGCCACAGCTCGGCCACGTAGAGCTGGGTGAAGGCCGGGTACCGGTCGATGAAGACCAGGCCCGCGCGGATCATCGCGTCCAGGGCGTCGACTTTGCTGCCGCCCTTGTCTGCAGCCTTCTCCGCCGCTTCCCGCAAGGAGGCGGTCAGAAGTCCGACGCCGTGCCGCAGCAGCTCCTCGAAGAGGACCGACTTACTGGCGAAGTTGTAATAGACGGTGCCCTTCGCCACCCCGGCGCGCTCGGCGATCTCGTCGACCGTCGTGGCGGAGAAACCCTGCTCCGCGATGAGCGTGACAGCGGCCTCGTAGAGCTTCTGCCGGGTGGCCTGGCGCCGTGTGCTGCTTTCCATGCCCCTGATTCTCACAGGCTGCCCCTCGGGCGCGCTCACAGGCTCAGCTCCGGGTGCAGCCGGTCCAGGGTCCACACCTGCTTGCGCCGGGCGGTCAGGGCGGTGAGCGCGAGGGCGCCCGCCGTGAACGCCGCCAGCACCGCGCACGCCTGCCACACGGGCCCGAGCCCGCCGCCGGAGATCAGCCGGCGCAGCGCCTCCACGACGTAGCTCATCGGCAGGAACGGGTGGATCGCGTTGAAGAAGCCCGGACTGGTCTGTACGGGATACGTGCCACCCGCCGACGTCAGCTGCAGCATCAGGAAGGCGAGGACGAGGATGCGGCCCGCCGCCCCGAAGCGTGCGTTCAGCCACTGCACGATGGCCGCGAAGCAGGCCGTGACCAGGCACAGGAAGCCGACGGTGCCTGCCGCGTGCAGCATCTGGAGCCCGAGCGCCCAGTGCAGGACGGACATCAAGGCCGCCACCTGGAGCAGGCCGAGCGCGGCCACCGGCAGCCAGCCCGCCAGCGTCACCCGCCAGGACGACGCGCCCACGGCGAGCGCCCGCCGGTTCAGGGGCGCGATCAGCATGTAGGCGACCATCGCGCCCACCCACAGGGACAGCGGGATGAAGTACGGGGCGAAGCCGGTCCCGTAGTTGGGCGCCTTGTGCAGCGACTGCGAGGCCAGCTGCACGGGGTCGGCCATCACTCCGGTGCGCTGGTCACGGTCCTTCTTGCCGTAGTCGGGGATCTTCCCGACGCCGTCGTGCAGCCCGCCCGCGAGCTTCCCCGAACCGTCCGCCAGTTGGTACATGCCGCCGTCGAGGTCCTGGGCGCCGGTCTCCAGCCTGCCGACTCCCGAGTCGAGGTCGTCGGCGCCGGCCGAGGCCGTGCCGAGCCCGGTGTGCAGCGTCCTGGCGCCCGCGGCGACCTGCCCGGCCCCGTCGTTGAGGCGGTTGATCTGCGCGACCGCCTTCTCGACGTCCCGGTCGAGCGTCGGGGCGTGCCGGGCGAGGGCGGCGGACTGCTGCTGGAGCGTCGCCAGATTGCGGTCCATGGCCGCCAGATCGCCGTTCTGGTCCTGGACGAGGGTGTTCAGGTCGTCCGAGACGGTGGCGACGTCGGCGGCCGCCGTCATGGCCTTCTTCAGGTCCGGGCAGGCCGGGTCGTCGAGCACCGCCTGCGTGCAGCGGCGCTCGTAGATCGCGGCGAGGATGTCCGATCCCGCGTGAGCGCCCTGGCGGGCGGTGGGGGCGAGCTTCACCAGGTCGTCCAGGTGGCGCCGGACGCCCGCGGCCGAGTCGGACACGAGCCGCGCGGTGTCGCCGATCGTCTTCTTGTTGTCCTTGAGGAAGGGCAGCACCTGGTCGGCCGCGCCGTTGACCCGGCTCGCGAGCAACCGCGTACCGTCCGCGACCTGCCGGGACCCCGACTCCAGGTCATCTGCCCCCTTGTCGAGCCTGGTCAGACCGCTCGCCAGGTCACCGCTGCCCTTCTTGGCGTCCTTGAGACCGTCGGCCAGATCCTTCGCGCCCTCCTGGGCCTTGCCGATGCCGCCCCTGAGGTCGTCCGCGCCGTCGGCCGCCTTCTTGGTCGCGTCGTGGATGTCCGAGAAGGAGATGAAGATCTTGTCGAGGAACGAACGCGACGCGTTGGTCGACGCGGCCGAGCGCACCTCCGAGAACACCGTCCGCGAGATCTGTCCGACGATGTAGTTGTTCGCGTCGTTCGTACGCACCTGAAGGGCGCCGGTCTCGGGAGCGTTTCCGGAGCTGGACGCGATCCGCTCGCTGAAGTCCTTCGGCATGGTGAGCGACAGGTAGTACGTGCCGTCCTCCACGCCCTTCGCGGCCCGGGCCGAGTCGACCTCGTGCCACTGGAAGGTGTCGCTGTCGTACAGGCCCTTGGTGATGTCGTCGCCCGCGGTGATCTTCTGACCGCCCGCCTTCGCCCCCTGGTCGTCGTTGACGAGCGCCACGGGGATCTTGTCGAGCCGCCCGTAGGGATCCCAGAAGGACCACAGGTACAGCGCCCCGTAGAGCAGGGGCAGCAGCAGAAGCGCGACGAGCGCGGCGCGCGGCAGCTTCCCTCTGCCGAAGCGCCTCAGCTCAAGCGCGGCCAGCTTCGGCGAGCGCATCGGCCGTCTCCTTCTCGGTGTCGGTCGTGGACGGGTCGGCGGTGCGAGCGGGGGCGGTCGACACGGTGAGCACGCCCTCGGGGGCCTCGCTGCACACGGCGAGCACCGTGATGCCGCCCGCGGCGATGGTGCGCAACCGGTCCCAGATCTCGGCCCGCTCCCGGTCCGAGAGCTTCAGGTCGGTGTCGTCGACGCCGATCAGGCGCGGGCGGCCGATGAGGGCGAGCGCCAGGGAGAGGCGCAGCGCCTCCACCCGCTCCAGGTCGCGCACGGCCGTACGGGCCTTCTTGGGCAGCGTGTCCGGATCGAGCCCCGCACCGGCCAGCGCGGTGTCGATCCGCTCCCGGGCCCGGGCCACGCGCTCCCGGCGCGGGCGCAGCAGCGCGCGCCACGAGCCGTCGAACCGGCGCTGCAACAGCGCCCGCTCCCGCAGATGCTCGGCGACGGTCAGCGCCGGATCGAGATCGGTCACCCCGGGCACGTGCGCGAGCGCGCTCACCCGGCGGACGGCGGTCATCTGCTTGGGCAGCCCGAGTCCGGCCACGCGGGCCGTGCCCTCGGCCGCGCGCATCCGCCCCGTCAGCGCGAGCAGCAGACAGGTGCGCCCGCTGCCGGACGGCCCCTCGACCGCGACGAGCGTCCCCGGCTCCGCGTCGATGTCGACGCCGCGGAACGCCCAGCCCCGCGGTCCCTTCACCCCGAAGCCCGCGGCGACGACGGCGGCCCCGCCCTGCGGCCCGTCCATGACCCTCCCCTTGTGACCCGACTGCCTTTGTGACCCGACCACCTTTTGAACTGACTGGTCAGTGCAAAAAACTAACCCGAACCTTCGATCGAAGCAAAGTCGCAGGTCAGGGCCGATTGTCAGTGGCGTCGTCCACTATCGACACATACGGCCACTGCGCCGTCACACAGACGACAGGAGGTTCGTCATGGCCGGACATCGCGCATCCACCGCGGCCGCCGCCGCACGACGCCGCGCCGCCACTGGCCCTGCCCCCTCACCCACCGGCCCCGCGAGCGACGTCCACCCGGTGCTGCGCCGGGCCGGCGCGCCGCCCGCCGCCCTCGATCTGCTCGCCCAGGCCCGCACGGGGCTCGACGAGGCGGAGACCCTCGAAGCGCCGAACGAGCGGTACGCGACGGCCCACCTGGCCGCCCTGCGCACCGCCGCCGCCGTGCTCGCCGCCCGTGGCCGTCCTGAACCCACCCCCAGGCGCCGCGCCCGGATCCGCAGCGCCTGGGAGGTGCTCCCCGAGATAGCGCCCGAACTGGCCGAGTGGAGCGTCCTGTTCGCCTCCGGCGCCACCCGCCGGGCCCGCGCGGAGGCGGGCATCCGCGGCGCGGCCAGCGCCCGCGACGCCGACGATCTGCTGCGCGACGTGGCGATGTTCCTGCGCCTCGTCGAGCGGATGCTCGTCCTGCAGCCGGTCCTGCCGGGACCACGGCAGGACGGCGGGGAGCGGGGCGTGCCCGACGCCGGGTGAGCGCCGGCGATGCCCCACGTCCGGGCCCATTAGGGTGGAGTCGCCCGAACCAGTTCTCGCTCCGCCCGTCGGCCGGAGCCGCGCCGAGGAGTCACCTGCAGTGTCGGACCCGACTCGCCCGCCCGCCTCCCGTCGCCCGTCGCAGCCGACGTCACAGCGCTCCGACCCCTTCGGCCCCCGCGCCTCGCTCCGTACCGCCGTGGTCTGGGAAGTCCTCAAGGACGCCCTCGACCGGCGCACCAAGGCCGCCGGAAGCCAGGCGCACCCAGCTCTCGACGTTCTCGACACCGGCGGCGGCAGCGGCAACTTCGCGGTGCCGGTCGCCCGCCTCGGCCACCGCGTGACCGTCGTCGACCCCAGTCCGAACGCGCTGTTCGCGCTGGAGCGCCGCGCCGCCGAGGCCGGGGTCGCCGACCGGGTGCGCGGCGTCCAGGGCGATGTCTCCGGACTGTTCGACGTCGTCGAGCGCGACGGCTACGACGCGGTGCTCTGCCACGGCGTCCTGGAGTACGTCGAGGAGCCGGAGGAGGGCGTGCGCAACGCCGTGGACGCGCTGCGCCCGGGTGGTGTGCTGAGCCTGCTCGCCGCGGGTGTCGGCGGCGCCGTGCTCGCGCGGGCCCTCGCCGGTCACTTCAAGGAAGCCCGGCAGGCGCTCGACGATCCGGCGGGCCGCTGGGGCGACGCCGACCCGGTGCCCCGGCGCTTCACCGCCGAGCAGCTCACCCGGTTGGTCGCCGACGCGGGAGTGGATGTCGGCGCGGTGCACGGCGTGCGGGTCTTCGCCGATCTGGTCCCCGGAGTCCTGGTGGACACCGAGCCCGGAGCCCTTCAGGAACTGCTCAGGCTGGAAGCGGCCGCCGCCGAACAGCCCGCCTTCCACGCCGTGGCGACCCAACTGCACGTGCTCGGTGAGAAGCAGGTGCGGGACGGGGCCTGAGTGCCCGCTGTGCCGCACCGCTGATCAGCGGCGCAGCGGCAGATGGAGTACGCCACAGGCCCCCCGCTCCGGCGCCCGGCGCCGTATGATCGGGGGAGACCGCCCGGCATGACGGGTCGGCCACCGGGGAATGACGTCCCAGGAGGCCGGAGCGGCGTGATGCGGTCCGGAATGGTGAAGTTGGCGTAGAGGGGCGGGTTTCACGGGGGCGATTCCCTGCCTATCCTGAAGGGGACCCCCGGTCGCCCCGGCGACTGCACGATGAGGAGGACTCCGTGCCGCTCTCGGAGCACGAGCAGCGAATGCTCGAGCAAATGGAGCGAGCGCTGTACGCCGAAGATCCCAAGTTCGCGACAGCGCTTGAGGGAAGCGGGCTGCGTACATACACCCGACGTCGGGTCTACCAGGCCGTGGCCGGTTTCCTGGTGGGTATCGCGCTCCTCATGGCTGGAATGGTCGCGAAGCAGATCTGGATCAGCGTGGTGGGATTCCTCGTCATGCTGGGGTGCGCGGTGCTCGCCGTCACCGGCTGGCGCAAAGCGCCCAAGCCGGGCGAACAGCCGGCCGGAGCCGTGCCGGGAGGCACCGCGGCCCGGCGCCAGAGCAAACCGAAGCGGTCGATGATGGACCGCATCGAGGAGCGCTGGCAGCGCCGCCGCGACGAGCAGGGCGGCAGCCGCTGATCACCTCCGCGTCCTGCGCGGGGTCCGGTTGATCGAAGCACGTGCGTGAGATGTACGTGCGTGGGATGTACGTGAGTGAGGGGTGACCGCGGGATGCGGTCACCCTCTGTGCGCTCCGCGCCCGAACACGGATGAAGGCCCGGCCCCCGCGGGGGCCGGGCCTTCGAGCGCTCCGCGTCAGCCCTCCTGACCGGACAGCCGGGACCGGGCCGCGGTCCAGCGGGCCCGCAGCCCCGCGGTGAACCGTGCCCGGCGCTCGGCCAGGGCCCACACCACCCGGACGGCCGAGCGCGGTGCGAGCGTCGCGCGCAGCCGCGTCATGCGGCTCGCCTCCGCGTGCAGTCCGGCGTGCACCCGCCGGACGTCCTCACCGAGACCCGAAACAGGCTGTGGCCGAGGCGCGTACAGCGCCTGCTCGACCGCCGCGGCCACCCGCCGCACCGCGTCGGCGGCCGGCTCCTTCAGCTGCCCGAGACGCACGATCCGGGCCGCCGCCTTGCGCGGAGTCTGCGAATCGTCCGGCGCGATGCCGTGATCCCACGCCGTGTCCGTGACCTCGCGCCATGCCGCCAGGGCGGGACCGGTGACCATGGCGTCACTGCGGACGTCCCGCGCGACGCCGCGCCCCCCCGCCGTGTCCGCGACCCCGCGCCACCCGGCCGGGCCGGCTCCGGTGACATCGACGCCGGTCCGGCCCCCGGAGCCCAGGCGCCGCGCCCGGACCCGCAGCCGCCACAGCATCGGCAGCAGCGGCACCAGCACGGCCAGCAGCACCGCGAGCGTCACCAGCAGGATCGAGCCGACCGGCGGCCCGTCGTCATGGGGACCCGGGTCCGGCGTGGGAAGGAGCGCGGCGCACTGGCCCTCCTTGCGCTGCTGCCGCGAGCAGCTCTCCATCGGCAGGGGGGCGTCCGCGGACGCCGAGTCCGAGGCGGACTCGCTGGGCGCCGCCGAGACGGACGAGTCATCGGTCGGCGTGTTGTCCTGCGTGTACTCCGGAGTGAAGCCACGGGTCGGCGTCGGCTCGAAGCGGGTCCAGCCGATCCCCTCGAAGTACAGCTCCGGCCAGGCGTGCGCGTCCCGAAGCCCCACCGAGTACGTACCGTCACCCGAGGCGGAGCCCGGGGTGAAGCCGACCGCGACCCGGGCCGGGATGCCGAGCGTCCTGGCCATCGCCGCCATCGAGAAGGCGAAGTGGACGCAGAAGCCCTCCTTCTGCTTCAGGAAGCGCACGATCGCGGCGGAACCACTGCCCGCCTGCACATCGGTGTTGTACGTGAACCCGCCGTCGACCGCGAAGTAGTCCTGGAGCTTCACCGCGCGCTCGTAGTCGTTCGCCGCGCCCCGCGTGACCCGGACCGCCGTGCGGCTCACCACGTCCGGCAGCGACGCGGGCACCTTCGTGAACTCCTTCAGCAGCTTGTCCGGCGGCTGCCCGGCATTGGCCAACTGCTGCGCCGTCGGCTGCACCACCAGGCTCTTGACGCTGTACAGCTTGCCGCGCGTCGTCTGCCCGTGGTCGCCCACCAGGGTCCGGCCGACCTCCTCGAACCGCCAGCGCCCGTCGATCGACACCTTGGAGGCGGGATACGGCATCGGCAGCCAGTCCTGGCTGTACCAGTCGGCTGCCTTGATGTTCGTCTCCACCTCCGTCCTGCGGATGTCCGGGCCGAGGCCCGGCGGGGTCGGCAGCGTCGAGGGAACGTCGCCGATGCTGCGCACCGAGGGACGCCAGGTGGTGCCGTCGAACTCGTCGAGCGAGACGATCCGCAGGTACAGATCCGAGGTCTGCTCGGCGTTGGTCCGGTACGTCATCACCGTCCGGTCCTCCGGCTGGTTCAGACTGTTCTGCAGCGAGACCAGCGGATTGACCGCGGAGATCGTGCCGCCGCCGCCAGAACCGGCCCCCACGCCCGAACCGGACGGGCCGAGCACACCGCCGTTCAGCGCGGGCAGCGCCCATGCCACCACCAGGGCGATGCCCAGGGACACGGCGCCGATGCGCCGACCGGTGCGGACCGGGGCGGTCGCGCCGCTCGGCCCGTCACCCACCGGCGCCCGGCCGGGACCGCGCCCCGCGCCGCCGAAGACCCGCCCCCACTGGGAGAGCCGGTCGCGCCCCTCGGCGAGCAGCAGCACCAGATAGCCGCCGGCCGCGAGGAGGAACCACAGCCAGTCGAGGCCGCCCTCGGAGAGTCCGGCGGCCACCGAGTACAGCGCCAGCAGGGGCAGCCCGGCCGGCGCCGCGCTGCGGAACGTCACCGCCAGCGCGTCCACCGCGAGCCCGATCACCAGCGCGCCGCCCACCAGCATCAGCCGGATGCCGTCGGACACCGGCGCCGGGATCGCGTACCGGCTGACGTCGTCGCCGCCCGCCTCCAGGAGCAGCCCGAAGTACTTGAAGGCATCCGGTCCCGGGACGATCGCGCCGATCGCCTGCTCGCGGGCGAAGGACACCGTGAGCAGCAGCAACGACACCAGCGCCTGCGCGGCGATCGTCAGCGGCCGGGCCAGCGGCACCCTGCGCGCCACGGCGCCCACCGCCGCCTGGATCGTCAGCAGGATCGCCGCTTCGAGCAGCCACGCCGACGTGTCGACCAGGGGCAGCAGGGAGCACGACGCCAGGAAAGTGGCCAGCGTCGCGCAGATCGACAGTCGGGCACCACCGCTCATGACCGGCCCCCAGCCGTGCTCGTACCGGCCGTGTGCGCGCCCGAACGGTCCCGGTCCGCCTGCCGCCACACCTCCACCAGGGACGCGCCGGCCGGTACGGCCACCGCCGTCCAGCCCGCCTCCTGGAGCATCCGCAGCCGCTCCGCGCAGCGTGCGGCCGGGGCCGCGTCCGTGCCCTGCGCCCAGGTCTCGCTGTCCAGCAGGAAGGCGATCGCGCCACCGCTGCGCTGACGCATCTTGGCGGCCACAGCGGCCTGTTCCTCGTCCAGATCACCGAAGAAGGCGATCAGCAGTCCTTCGTTCCCACCGCGCAGCACGTCGTACGCGGACGAGAGCGACGCCAGGTCCGAGTGGTCGACGACGGCGAGCGTGTCCATCATCAGGCCCGCGGCGTCGGCCGACCCCTGGCTCGCGCCCGCGAACCCGTCGCTGCCCTCGCCCGGCACGGAGGCGCCGGTGTCGGTGAGCAGCCGGACCGAGAAGCCCCGCTCCAGCATGTGGACCAGGGCGGAGGCCGCGCCGGACACCGCCCACTCGAAGGCCGAGTCGGGGCCCGCGCCCTGGAAGGCGCGCTCGCGCGTGTCGAGCAGCACCGTGCAGCGGGCCCGCTGCGGCTGCTCCTCGCGGCGCACCATCAGCTCGCCGTAGCGCGCCGTCGAGCGCCAGTGGACGCGGCGCAGATCGTCGCCGTGGCGGTACCCGCGCGGGATCACGTCGTCCTCGCCGGCCAGCGCCAGCGAGCGCTGCCGCCCGTCCCCGTACCCCTTGGCCTCGCCGGCCAGCCGCACCGGCGGCAGCGCCTCCACGCGCGGGATCACCGTCAGGGTGTCGTACGTGGAGAAGGAGCGGGTCAGCTCGCACATGCCGAAGGGGTCGGTCAGACGCAGCTGGAGCGGGCCCAGCGGATAGCGGCCGCGCAGGTCGGAGCGGACCCGGTAGGACACCTCGCGGCGGCCGCTCGCCTCGACCCGGTCGAGCACGAAGCGGGGCCGCGGCCCGAGCACGTACGGCACCCGGTCCTGGAGCATCAGCAGGCCGGTGGGGAGCCGGGAGATGTTGTCGATCCGCAGATGCACCCGCGCCTCGGAACTCGCGGGCACGCGCGCGGGGGAGAGACGCCGGCTGCCCGCGACCCGGTAGCGGGTGCGGTACAGCACGCCCGCGCAGACCAGCGGCAGCACCGCGAGCAGCAGCCCGACCCGGCGCAGATCGTTCTGCCCCAGGACATAGGCGCAGATGGTCGCGGCGATACCGGCCGCGAGGAACGAGCGGCCGCGCGTGGTCAGTCCGGACAGCGCCGTGCGCAGCCCGCTCTTGTCACCCTTGTCGTTCGTCGCGCCGCCGTCCGTGAATCCGCCCCCGGGGTCGGCCGCGTGATACCCCCCGGCCGTCATCACGGCCTCCGTGTGCCGGGCGACTGCTGGCCGTACATCGGGGACGTCGTGGTGTCGAAGCCCTGCTGGGCGGCGCGGATGTCCGCGGCCGGGACCGGGGTGCGCTGCAGGATGTCCAGGACGACCTGCTCGGCCGTGCGCCGGTTCAACTGCGCCTGCGCGGTGGGCAGCAGACGGTGCGCCAGGACCGCCACGGCCAGCGCCTGCACATCGTCCGGCAGCGCGTACTCGCGCCCGCTGAGGGCGGCCGACGCCTTGGCCGCGCGCAGCAGGTGCAGCGTCGCGCGCGGGGAGGCGCCGAGTCTGAGATCCGGGTGGGTGCGCGTGGCGGCGACCAGGTCCACCGCGTAGCGCCGTACGGCGTCGGCGACATGGACCGTGCGCACGGCGTCCACCAGCTTCACGATGTCGTGCGCGTGCGCCACCGGCTGGAGGTCGTCGAGCGGCGACACCCCGCCGTGCACGTCGAGCATCTGCAGCTCGGCCTCCGGGCTGGGATAGCCGATGGAGACCCGGGCCATGAAGCGGTCGCGCTGGGCCTCGGGCAGCGGATACGTGCCCTCCATCTCGACCGGGTTCTGCGTCGCCACCACCATGAAGGGGCTGGGCAGTTCGTAGGACTTGCCGTCGATGGTGACCTGACGCTCCTCCATGGACTCCAGCAGCGCGGACTGGGTCTTCGGCGAGGCGCGGTTGATCTCGTCGCCGATCACGATCTGGGCGAAGATCGCGCCCGGCTTGAACTCGAAGTCCCGCCGCTGCTGGTCGAAGATGGACACACCGGTGATGTCCGACGGCAGCAGGTCGGGAGTGAACTGGATGCGGCGCACCGAGCAGTCGATGGACCGTGCGAGCGCCTTGGCGAGCATCGTCTTGCCGACGCCCGGTACATCCTCGATGAGCAGGTGTCCCTCGGCGAGGAGCACCGTCAGCGAAAGCCGTACGACCTCCGGCTTGCCCTCGATCACACCCTCCACCGACCTGCGGACCCGCTCCGCAGTGGTGGTCAGATCAGTGAGGCTCGCTCGATCGTCATAGGTCGTCACCCGGCCCTCCTCGGCCCGTACTTTCCGGGCCGACGCTCTGTGACGCGGACCGGCCCACCCCGAAACACGGACACCACGCGCGAAGAGTTCCGACGCCCGCGCGAGGTGTCACACCCGCATTCTTGTTGCCGTTACCGGTTCGTGTCACTCGCCTGTGGATAACTGGCCGCGATATGTCGGGGCTTACGACCTTTTGAGCGGACGGCCGAGCGGCCGTCCGCCCATTCCCGCGCTCAGGCCGGGGTGATTTCCCGCAGCCGCCCGGTCTTCACGTCGAACACAAAACCGCGGATGTCGTCGGTGTGCAGAAGGAAGGGAGAGGTGCGCACCTTCTCAATCGACTGCCGCACGTCCTGGTCGACATCGCGGAAGCCCTCGACGGCCCAGCTCGGACGCTGGCCGACCTCCAGCTCCAGCTCGTGCCGGAACTCCTCCGTGAGCGATTCCAGGCCGCACGTCGTGTGGTGGATGAGGACCACGCTGCGGGTGCCGAGAGCGCGCTGGCTGATGGTCAGCGAGCGGATCACGTCGTCGGTCACGACACCGCCCGCGTTGCGGATCGTGTGGCAGTCGCCCAGTTGGAGGCCGAGCGCCTTGTGCAGGTCGAGGCGCGCGTCCATGCACGCCACCACGGCGACGCGCAACACGGGGCGCGCGTCCATGCCGGGGTCGGTGAACGCCTCGGCGTACTGCCCGTTCGCCTCGACCAGGCGGTCCGTCACGGTGCCGTCGGCCGATATGGCGCCGTCGGAGGGGAGGGATGCGGAAGTCGTCATGGTGACGACGTTACTGGTCACCGAAGTGCGGGGCCTGCTGTGAGAGGGGACAAAGAAGGCCTTCGAGCCTTGTTGTGAGCTAACCCACAGGGCGTTCCCGCCTCCTCCGAACAGGTGAATTCGACGGAGGTACGGCTTCCTCGGGAAGCAGTCCGCGACGCGCAGGCCGGTTGATTGACCGGGGGTCGCCGTGGACTAAAGTGACGCCGAACCCCATTAACGAAGCAACACGGAGAACCCGGCGCTGCCGGACGCTCCCCGCGTGCGCGGCGCGTACGTACGGCTCGGCCTCCTCCCGCTCCGGTCGGCCGGCGTCACTTCCCCGGCGCCGACGGACCACCATCCCCTTCATGAGCGGGCGGGGACCCGGCAGTGCGTCCGCGCCGGCCCGCCGGACCTGAGAGGGCCTCTTGAGTCAGCGACACGTCCCGGTCATGCTCCAGCGCTGCCTGGACATGTTGGCCCCCGCGCTGGCCCAGCCGGGCGCGGTCGTCGTCGACTGCACGCTCGGCCTCGGCGGCCACAGCGAAGCCCTGCTCAGCACGTTCCCCTCCTGCCGTCTCGTCGCGCTGGACCGCGACAAGGAGGCGCTGCGCCTGTCGGGCGAGCGCCTCGCCCCCTTCGGTGACCGGGCCACCCTGGTGCACGCCGTCTACGACGAACTGCCCGAGGTCCTGGACCGCTTGGGCATCCCGCGCGTCCAGGGCGTCCTGTTCGACCTCGGCGTCTCCTCCATGCAGCTCGACGAGGCCGACCGCGGCTTCGCCTACGCGCAGGACGCGCCGCTCGACATGCGCATGGACCAGACGACGGGGATGAGCGCCGCGGAGGTCCTCAACACCTACCCCGCGGGCGAACTGGTGCGCATCCTGCGCCAGTACGGCGAGGAGAAGCAGGCCAAGCGCATCGTCTCGGCCGTCGTGCGCGAGCGCGAGAAGGAGCCGTTCAGCAACAGCGCGCGGCTCGTCGAGCTGATCAGGGACGCGCTGCCGCAGGCCGCCAAGCGCACCGGCGGCAACCCGGCCAAGCGCACCTTCCAGGCCCTGCGCATCGAGGTCAACGGCGAGCTGAGCGTCCTGGAGCGGGCGATCCCGGCCGCGGTGAAGGCGCTCGCCGTCGGCGGCCGGATCGCCGTGCTGTCCTACCAGTCGCTAGAGGACCGCCTCGTCAAGCAGGTCCTCGCGGCCGGCGCGGCCACCACGGCGCCGCCCGGACTGCCCGTGGTCCCCGAGCAGTACCAGCCCCGCCTGCAGTTGCTCACGCGCGGCGCCGAACTCCCCACGGAGGAAGAGGTCGCCGAGAACCGCCGGGCCGCCCCGGCACGGCTGCGGGGTGCGCAGCGGATCCGCGAGGACGTGAACGGATGACGGTCGAGTGAGGCACGCGCGCGTGGAGGGGTGGTCATGAGCGCCAGAAGTGACGCGCAAGGAACCAAGAACTCCAAAGGAGCCAAGAGCTCACGGAGTTCCGGCGGCCCGTCCCGAGGACCACGCGGACGGGTGGCACGGCTCGCGCGCTTCCTCCCCGTCGCGCCCTCCGGCGGCTCACAGGCCGCGCGCACGCCGTTCGTCCTCCTCGTCGTGCTGCTGCTCGGCGGCGGGCTCATCACGCTCCTGATGCTGAACTCCTCGCTCAACGAAGGATCGTTCAAGCTCACCAAGCTCAGGAAGCAGACCACCGAGCTGACCGACGACGAGCAGGAGCTCCAGCGCGAGGTCGACTCCTACTCCGCGCCCGACGCCCTCCAGCGCCGCGCCCGTGAACTCGGCATGGTCCCCGGCGGCGACCCCGCGTTCCTGAACCCCGATGGCACCGTCCGCGGCCTGCCGAGCCCGGCCTCGCTGCCCCTGCCGTCCCGGCAGCAGACGCCCCGCCCGCCCGAGGCCGAGCCGACGGCCCCGGCGCCGAGCGCCACCCCGGCACCCGGCGCCTCGGCCTCCGCGCCGCCCGCGCCGACCTCCACGCCCACCGCCTCCACCCCCACGGCCCCCGCCCCTTCCAGCTCCGGCAGGTGACGTCATGACCGACAGGCAGCCTCCGCGCCGTCGCGTCCCGGGACCCGCGCGCCCGGTCAGAACCGCCAGGCCCGGAGCCCAGCGGCGCTCCGGCCCCGGCGCGCGCCCCGCCGCACGGCGCCCGCGCCCCGCCGGGACGAAGGGCTCCACCCCACTGCGCCTGGGCAGCCCACGGCCCCGCCTGCGGATGGTGAGCCTGGGCCTCACGCTCGTCCTCATGGTCTTCACCGTGCGGCTCCTCCAGGTGCAGGGCGTCGACGCGAGCGCGTACGCGGCCAAGGCCCAGCTGAACCGCTTCGTCAGCCACACGATCGCCGCCGAGCGCGGGCAGATCACCGACCGCGGCGGCGTCGCGCTGGCCACGAGCGTGGACGCGTACGACATCACGGCCGACCCGACGATGTTCACCAAGAAGGTCACGAAGGTCGCCGACGCCCCCGAGCAGGCGGCCGCGCTCCTGTCGCCGATCGTCGGGGTCGACACCGCCACCCTCACCAAGCGGCTGAAGACCAGGAACACCCGGTACGTGCGGCTGGCCGCACGGCAGACGCCGCAGGTCTGGAAGCAGATCAAGGACCTCAGGTCCACCCTGAACGACAAGGCGAACGCCGAGGGCCGGGAGGCGAGCGTGCTCTCCGGCGTCCTCGCCGACCCCAGCAGCAAGCGGGTGTACCCCAACGGCGACCTCGCCGCCGGGATACTGGGCTGGGTCAACGCCGACGGCAAGGGCGGCGGCGGGGTCGAGCAGCAGCTCAACAAGCAGCTGTCGGGCAAGGACGGCAAGATCCGGTACGCGCAGTCCGGCGGCCGCCAGGTGCCGACGGCCGGCAGCACCGAGCAGCCTGCGGTGGCCGGCTCCGACGTCGAGCTGACCATCGACCGGGACATCCAGTGGGCCGCGCAGGACGCGATCACCGAGCAGGTCAAGAAGTCCGGGGCCGACCGCGGCTACGTGATAGTGCAGGACACGCAGACCGGCGAGGTCCTGGCCATGGCCAACGCGCCCGGCTTCGACCCCAACGACCTCGGCCACGCGAACTCGGCGGCCCTCGGCAACGCCGCGCTCCAGGACGCCTACGAGCCCGGCTCCACCGCCAAGGTGATGTCGATGGCGGCGGTCCTGGAGGAGAACGCGGCGACGCCGCTGACCCACGTCACCGTGCCCAACCGGCTGCACCGCGGCGACCGCCTCTTCCAGGACGACATCGACCACGAGACCTGGCACCTCACGCTCAACGGCGTGCTCGCCAAGTCCAGCAACATCGGCACCATCCTGGCCACCGGCCAGCTCGGCAGGACGCAGCCCGAGGCCAACCGGACGCTCTCCTCGTACCTGCGCAAGTTCGGCATCGGCTCGGCCAGCGGCCTCGGCTTCCCCGGCGAGACGCCCGGCATCCTCGCCCCCGCCGACAAGTGGTCGACGTCGCAGCAGTACACGATCCCGTTCGGCCAGGGCTTCTCCATCAACGCGATGCAGGCGGCCTCCGTCTACTCGACCATCGCCAACGGCGGCGTACGGGTCGAACCCACCCTGGTGCGCGGCTCCACCGGCGCCGACGGCAAGTTCGTCGCCGCGCCCAAGCCGAAGCAGACCCGCGTCGTGAGCGAGAAAACGGCGCGCAAGGTCGCGCAGATGCTCGAGTCGGTCGTCGACGACGTGGAGGGCACCGGCACCGCGGCCCGGATCCCCGGCTACCGCGTCGCGGGCAAGACGGGCACCGCCAACCGCGTGGACCCCGAAACCGGCCGCTACAAGGGCTACACGTCGTCGTTCGCCGGATTCGCGCCCGCCGACAAGCCGCGCGTCACCGTCTACTGCGCCATCCAGAACGCCACGAAGGGGAGCTACTTCGGCGGCCAGATCTGCGGCCCCATCTACAAGAAGGTCATGGAGTTCGCCCTCAAGACCCTCCAAGTCCCGCCCACGGGCGCCAAGTCCGCGAAACTGCCCGTCAATTTCAAGCCATGACGGTCGGAACCGGCCGGACCGGCCGTGACCATGATCACCCCACACAGTGAAGACAGCCTGAAGACCCCGTGACAACCATCACCCCCGATCCGGGGAACCAGCCCGCGCCACGCCCCTCGCTTCGCCCAGGGCGGGCCCGGCCCGGTACGCTCACCGCCGTGCCACACGCTGATCAGTCCCAAACCACCCAGAAGGGCGCACCCGTGACCTATCCCGGGCCGCCGCGACCGGCCGACGTCACCGCCGCACCCCTCGCGGAACTGGCCGGTCAGCTGGGCGTCGCCGCGCCCCGGGCCACGGTCGAGGTCACCGGCATCACCCATGACTCCCGTGCGGTCCGCCCCGGCGACCTGTACGCGGCCCTGCCCGGAGCCCGCGCCCACGGCGCCGACTTCGCCGCGCAGGCCGCGAGTCTCGGCGCCGTCGCCGCGCTCACCGACCCGGCGGGCGCCGACCGCGTCACCGCCGCGGGGCTCGCCGCGCTCGTCGTCGAGAACCCGCGCGGACACATGGGCGAGCTGGCCGCGACCATTTACGGCCACCCCGGCCGGGACCTGCTGCAGATCGGCATCACCGGCACGTCCGGGAAGACCACGACCGCGTACCTCGTCGAGGGCGGTCTGAAGCAGGTGCGCTCCACCGGGCTCATCGGCACGGTCGAGATGCGCATCGGCGACGAGCGGATCAAGTCCGAGCGGACCACCCCCGAAGCCACCGACCTCCAGGCCCTGTTCGCCGTCATGCGCGAGCGCGGCGTCGACGCCGTCGCCATGGAGGTCTCCAGCCACGCCCTCGTGCTCGGCCGGGTCGACGGCTGCGTCTTCGACGTCGCCGTCTTCAACAACCTCAGCCCGGAGCACATGGAGTTCCACCGGGACATGGAGGACTACTTCCAGGCGAAGGCGCAGCTGTTCACACGTGCGCGCAGCAAACAGGGCGTCGTGAACCACGACGACGAGTACGGCCGCCGCCTCATCGAGGAGTCCGAGGTCCCCGTCGTCACCTTCTCCGCGGAGGGTCACCCCGACGCCGACTGGCGCGCCGAGGACGTCGAGGTCGGCCCGCTGGGCTCGACGCTGACCGTCGTCGGCCCCAAGGGCGAGCGGATCACCGCCATGGCACCACTGCCGGGCCCCTTCAACGTCGCGAACACCCTCGCCGCGATCGTCACCCTGGCCGTCGCCGGGATCGACCCGCAGACCGCGGCCGACGGGGTCGCCGCCGTGCCGGGCGTGCCCGGCCGCCTCGAGCGCGTGGACGCCGGACAGGACTACCTCGCCGTCGTCGACTACGCGCACAAGACCGACGCCGTCGAGTCCGTCCTCAAGGCGCTGCGCAAGGTCACCGAGAACAAGCTGCACATCGTGCTGGGCTGCGGCGGCGACCGGGACAGGACCAAGCGGATGCCGATGGGCGCCGCCGCCGCGCGGTTCGCCGACACGGCCATCCTCACCTCCGACAACCCCCGCGGCGAGGACCCCCTCGCGATCCTCGCCACGATGCTCGCGGGCGCGGCCGACGTGCCGGCCCACGAGCGCGGCGACGTCGCCGTCTTCGAGGACCGGGCCGCCGCCATCGCCGCCGCCGTCGCACGCGCCGAGCCCGGCGACACCGTGCTCGTCGCCGGCAAGGGCCACGAGCAGGGACAGGACATCGCCGGGGTGGTGCGTCCCTTCGACGACCGCCTGGTGCTTCGCGAAGCCATCGAGCAAACCCAGGGATGAAGTTGTGATCGCCCTCTCCCTCGCCGAGATCGCCACAGTCGTCGGCGGGCAGACGTACGACATACCGGATCCGCAGGTCCGGGTCACCGGACCGGTGGTCAGGGACTCCCGTGAGGTGGAGCCCGGCAGCCTGTTCGCCGCCTTCGCGGGTGAGCGCGTGGACGGCCACGACTACGCCGCCGACGTGGTCGCCAAGGGCGCCGTCGCGGTCCTGGCCACCCGGCCGGTCGGAGTGCCCGCCATCGTCGTCGACGACGTCAAGGCGGCGCTCGGCGCACTCGCCCGGCACGTCGTCGCCCGGCTCGGCGCCACGCTCGTCGCGCTGACCGGCTCGGCCGGCAAGACCAGCACCAAGGACCTGATCGCCCAGGTGCTGCGGAGCAAGGCCCCCACGGTCTTCACGCCCGGCTCGCTCAACAACGAGATCGGGCTGCCGCTCACCGCACTCTCCGCCACCGACGAGACGCAGTTCCTCGTCCTGGAGATGGGCGCCCGCGGCATCGGCCACATCCGCTACCTGACGGACCTGACGCCCCCGAAGGTGGGCCTCGTCCTCAACGTCGGGACCGCGCACATCGGCGAGTTCGGCGGCCGCGAGCAGATCGCGCAGGCAAAGGGTGAACTCGTCGAGGCCCTGCCCGCCGACGGCACCGCGATCCTGAACGCCGACGATCCGCTGGTGAAGGCGATGGCCTCGCGCACGAAGGCGAAGGTGCTCTTCTTCGGAGAGGCCGCCGAAGCCGACATTCGTGCCGAGAATGTCCGTCTCACGGAGAACGGCCGCCCCTCCTTCAGCCTTCACACACCCTCCGGGTGCAGCGAAGTGACCTTGCGGCTGTACGGTGAGCACCACGTGTCGAACGCGCTCGCTGCGGCCGCCGTCGCCCACGACCTTGGCATGTCCGTGGAGGAGATCGCCCTCGCGCTCTCCGAGGCGGGCACCCTGTCCCGCTGGCGGATGGAGGTCACCGAGCGCCCGGACGGCGTCACGATCGTCAACGACGCCTACAACGCGAACCCAGAGTCCATGCGGGCGGCTCTCCGTGCCTTGGTTGCCATGGGCGGAGCCCGGCGGGCAGAGGGGGGCCGTACGTGGGCGGTGCTCGGACAGATGGCCGAGCTCGGGGACGACGCGCTGGCCGAGCACGACGCGGTCGGACGGCTCGCCGTCCGGCTCAACGTCAGCAAGCTCGTGGCGGTCGGGGGCAGGGAAGCGTCCTGGCTGCGACTGGGCGCCTATAACGAGGGTTCGTGGGGTGAGGAGTCGGTGCACGTGTCCGACGCACAGGCGGCGATCGACCTGTTGCGCAGTGAGCTGCGCCCGGGAGACGTCGTGCTCGTGAAGGCCTCCAGGTCGGTGGGCCTGGAGAGCGTTGCACAGGCTCTCCTCGACGACGTACAGGGTGGGGCTGATGCCCGATGATGAAGCAGATTCTCTTCTCGGGTGTCATCGGTCTGTTCCTGACCCTGGTCGGCACCCCGCTGCTCATCAAGCTGCTGGCCCGCAAGGGCTACGGCCAGTACATCCGTGACGACGGCCCGCGCGAGCACCACAGCAAGCGCGGTACGCCGACCATGGGTGGTATCGCCTTCATCCTGGCGACGCTCATCGCGTACTTCCTCAGCAAGCTGATCACCGGCGCCGCCCCGACCCTGTCGGGTCTGCTCGTCCTCGGCCTGATGGCGGGCATGGGCCTGGTCGGCTTCCTGGACGACTACATCAAGATCGTCAAGCGGCGCTCGCTGGGCCTGCGGGCCAAGGCGAAGATGGCCGGACAGCTGATCGTCGGCATCGCCTTCGCGCTGCTCGCCATCAACTTCGCGGACGTCCGCGGCAACACCCCGGCCTCCACCAAGCTCTCCTTCGTCGAGGACTTCGGCTGGACGATCGGCCCGGTGCTCTTCGTGGTCTGGGCGCTGTTCATGATCCTCGCGATGTCGAACGGCGTGAACCTGACCGACGGCCTCGACGGCCTCGCCACCGGCGCCTCCGTGATGGTCTTCGGCGCCTACACCTTCATCGGTGTCTGGCAGTTCCAGGAGTCCTGCGCCAATGCGCAGACCCTCACCAACCCGGGCGCCTGTTTCGAGGTCAGAGACCCACTCGACCTGGCCGTCGTCGCCTCCGCCCTCATGGGCTCCTGCTTCGGCTTCCTGTGGTGGAACACCTCACCGGCCAAGATCTTCATGGGCGACACCGGCTCGCTCGCCCTCGGCGGCGCCCTCGCGGGTCTCGCGATCTGCTCGCGCACCGAGCTGCTGATCGCCCTGCTCGGCGGCCTGTTCGTGATGATCACGATGTCCGTGGTCATCCAGGTCGGCTCGTTCAAGATGACCGGCAAGCGGGTCTTCCGCATGGCGCCACTGCAACACCACTTCGAACTCAAGGGGTGGTCCGAAGTCCTTGTCGTGGTCCGGTTCTGGATCATCCAGGGCATGTGCGTGATCGTCGGACTCGGCCTCTTCTACGCGGGATGGGCAGCCAAGAAGTGACGTCCTGGACGGACATGAACATCACCGTCGCCGGTCTCGGCGTGAGCGGCGTCAGCGCCGCCCGCGCCCTGGCCGGCCTCGGCGCGTCGGTGACCGTGGTGGACGGCGGCGACAGCCCCGCCCACCACGAAAAGGCCGCCCTCCTTACGGAGGCGGGCATTTCCGTACAGCTCGGCGATTCCACCACGCTGCCCGAGGGCACCGACCTCGTCGTCACCTCGCCCGGCTGGAAGCCTTCGTCGCCCCTGTTCGCCGAGGCCGCCGCGGCCGGTGTCGACGTCGTCGGCGACGTCGAGATCGCCTGGCGGCTGCGCGGCCCGGACGCCGCGCCCTGGCTCGCCATCACCGGCACCAACGGCAAGACGACGACCACGCAGATGCTCGCCTCGATCCTGGAGGCCGCGGGTCTGCGCACGGCCGCCGTCGGCAACATCGGTACGCCGATCATCGACGTCGTCCTCCAGGGGGACGACGCCTACGACGTGTTCGCCGTGGAGCTGTCCTCGTACCAGCTGCACTGGGCCCCCTCGCTGCGCGCCCACTCCGCCGCCGTCCTGAACCTGGCGCCCGACCACCTCGACTGGCACGGCTCCATGGAGGCGTACGCCGCCGACAAGGGCCGTATCTACGAGGGCAATCAGGTCGCCTGCGTCTACAACGTCGCCGACAAGGCCACCGAGAACCTGGTCCGCGAGGCCGACGTCGAGGAGGGCTGCCGCGCCATCGGCTTCACCCTCGGCACGCCCGGCCCCTCCGAACTCGGCGTCGTGGACGGCATCCTGGTCGACCGCGCCTTCGTCGACGACCGGCAGAAGAACGCGCAGGAGCTCGCCGAGATCTCCGACGTGAACCCGCCGGCCCCGCACAACATCGCCAACGCCCTCGCCGCGGCCGCCCTCGCCCGCGCCTTCGGCGTCGAGCCCGCCGCCGTACGCGACGGGCTGCGCGACTTCACGCCGGACGCGCACCGCATCGCGCACGTCGCGGATGTGGACGAGGTCGCGTACATCGACGACTCCAAGGCCACCAACACCCATGCCGCCCAGGCATCGTTGGCCTCCTACGAGTCCATCGTGTGGATCGCGGGCGGGCTCGCCAAGGGAGCCACCTTCGACGAGCTGGTCGCGGGCGCCGCGAAGCGGCTGCGGGGCGCCGTCCTGATCGGTGCCGACCGTGGCCTGATCCGTGAAGCCCTGGAGCGACACGCGCCCGAAGTACCCGTCGTCGACCTCGACCGGACCGACACTGGGGCGATGTCGGCGGCGGTCCAGGAGGCAGCACGGCTCGCCCGCCCGGGGGACACCGTGCTGATGGCTCCGGCCTGTGCGTCGATGGACATGTTCACCAACTACAACAAGCGTGGCGAGGCGTTCGCGGAAGCAGTCCGCGAACTCGGCGCCACCAGCGTCTGACGGGACCCACGGGTGCCCGGTGACGCCGGGCACCCTTCGGGAGGGGACGTGGCAGCGCAGACCGATTGCGGAACGGGGGTCCGTGATGGCCGGTAGCACCACCAAGCGCCCCGCGGCACCACCGCGCAGGACGAGCAAGGTCTACCGGGCCCGCGCCAACCCGCTGCGCCGCCTGTACACCCAGGCACGCCGCGCCTGGGACCGGCCGCTCACCGCCTACTACCTGATCCTCGGCTCCGCGCTGCTCATCACGGGCCTCGGCCTGGTGATGGTGTACTCGGCGTCGATGATCACGGCCCTGCAGATGGGCCTCACCGGCTCCTACTTCTTCCGCAAGCAGTTCATCGCCGCCGTCCTCGGCTCGATCCTGCTGGTGGTCGCCATGCGCATGCCGGTGAAACTGCACCGCGCGCTCGCCTATCCCATCCTCGCCGTCAGCGTCTTCATGATGGCGCTCGTGCAGGTGCCGGGGATAGGAGTGTCGATCAACGGCAACCAGAACTGGATCTCGCTCGGCGGCCCCTTCATGCTCCAGCCCAGCGAGTTCGGCAAGCTGGCACTGATCCTCTGGGGCGCCGACCTGCTCGCCCGCAAGCACGACAAGCGGCTGCTGAACCAGTGGAAGCACATGCTGGTGCCGCTGGTCCCGGTCGCCTTCCTGCTGCTCGGCCTGATCATGCTCGGCGGCGACATGGGCACCGCGATCCTCCTCACAGCCATCCTTTTCGGCCTTCTCTGGCTCGCCGGAGCGCCCACCCGGCTCTTCGTCGGCGTGCTCTCCGTCGCGGCCGCCATCGGCGTCATGCTCATCAAGACCAGCCCGAACCGGATGGCGCGCCTCGCCTGTCTGGGCCGGGCCGACGCGGGCCCGGACGACATGTGCTGGCAGGGACTGCACGGGATCTACGCCCTGGCCTCCGGTGGATTCTTCGGTTCCGGCCTCGGCGCCAGTGTGGAAAAATGGGGTCAACTTCCCGAAGCGCACACCGACTTCATCTTTGCCATCACCGGTGAGGAACTGGGCCTGGCAGGGACGCTGTCGGTGCTCGCCCTGTTCGCGGCTCTAGGCTATGCGGGTATCCGCGTGGCCGGACGCACGGAGGACCCCTTCGTTCGATACGCCGCGGGTGGCGTGACGACCTGGATCACGGCGCAGGCCGTGGTCAACATCGGTGCGGTGCTCGGCCTGCTGCCGATCGCCGGTGTCCCGCTCCCGCTGTTCTCGTACGGAGGTTCCGCACTGCTGCCGACCATGTTCGCCGTGGGGCTTCTGATCGCGTTCGCGCGGGACGAGCCGGCGGCGCGGGCGGCCCTCGCCATGCGGCGAACCTCGGGGGAGCGTGGGATGAGATGGAACACGATGCGACGGCGCGCCTCGGCGCGTACGTCCGGAGAGCGGTGAATTTCGGTGCATGTCGTACTCGCCGGTGGGGGGACCGCCGGCCACATCGAGCCGGCGCTCGCCCTCGCGGACGCCCTGCGCAGGCAGGACCCGACCGTGGGCATCACGGCCCTCGGCACGGAGAGGGGGCTCGAGACACGGCTCGTACCCGAGCGCGGCTACGAGCTGGCGCTGATCCCCGCCGTACCGCTGCCCCGCAAGCCCACACCTGAGCTGATCACCGTCCCCGGGCGGCTGCGCGGCACCATCAAGGCCGCCGAGCAGATCATGGAGCGGACCAAGGCGGACGCGGTGGTCGGCTTCGGCGGCTATGTGGCGCTGCCCGGCTATCTGGCCGCCAAGCGGCTCGGCGTGCCGATCATCGTGCACGAGGCCAACGCCCGGCCCGGCCTGGCCAACAAGATCGGTTCGCGGTACGCGGCCCAGGTCGCCGTCTCCAGCCCGGACAGCAAGCTGCGCAACTCCCGCTACATCGGCATCCCGCTGCGCCGCACCATCGCCATGCTGGACCGGGCCGCGGTGCGCCCCGAGGCCCGCGCCGCGTTCGGCCTCGACCCGAACCTGCCGACGCTGCTGGTCTCCGGCGGTTCGCAGGGCGCACGCAGGCTGAACGAGGTCGTCCAGCGCGTCGCCCCGCTGCTCCAGCAGTCCGGCATCCAGATCCTGCACGTGGTCGGACCCAAGAACGAACTGCCGCAGGTTCAGCAGATGCCGGGAATGCCCCCCTATATCCCGGTACCGTACGTGGACCGGATGGACCTCGCGTACGCCGCGGCCGACATGATGCTCTGCCGCGCGGGCGCGATGACCGTCGCCGAACTCTCCGCCGTCGGGCTCCCGGCCGCCTACGTCCCGCTGCCCATCGGCAACGGCGAACAGCGGCTCAACGCCCAGCCGGTGGTCAAGGCCGGCGGCGGCCTGCTGGTCGACGACGCGGAGCTGACCCCGGAGTGGATCCAGGGCAACGTGCTCCCCGTGCTCGCCGATCCGCACCGGCTGTTCGAGATGTCCCGCGCCGCGTCCGAGTTCGGCCGCAGGGACGCCGACGATCTGCTCGTCGGAATGGTGTACGAGGCGATCAACTCGCGTCACCAGTGACGTAGAAGGAGCGAGCGTGGCCGGATCGGCTGTGACGGACCGAGAGGACGCCGAGGCGCACGAGGCCGGCCCGCCCCCGCCCCGCTTCCGCCGTCCGAGCGTCCGCACGCTCATCGTGGCCGGAGTGCTGCTCGTCCTGATCGGGGCGGGCGGCATCTGGTCGCTCTACGGATCGCAATGGCTGCGCGTGGAGCGCGTCACGACCGCCGGAACCGAGGTCCTGACGCCCGCCCAGGTGCGCGACGCGGCCGCCGTTCCGGTCGGTGCCCCACTGATTTCCGTCGACACGGACGCCATTGCGGACCGGTTGCGTGAGAAATTGCCCCGAATTGACTCGGTTGACGTGGTGCGTTCCTGGCCGCACGGAATCGGGCTGAAAGTGACGGAACGCAAGCCGGTTCTGATTGCCGCGGAGGAACGAAATTCGGGCAAGTTCGTCGAAGTCGACCATGAAGGCGTGCGTTTCGCGACGGTCGACAAGGCCCCGAAGGACGTTCCCCGACTGGAATTGACGCCCGATCAGAAGAGCGCGGCGGCCAGCCTGCGCCGGTTCGGCCCCGAGCGGCTGACCCGGGAAGCGGTGCGGGTCGCGGGCCGGTTGCCCGCCGTGGTGGCGCGCGACACCAGGACCGTCAAGGTCCGTTCGTACGACGACATCTCGCTGGAACTCACCGGCGGGCGGACCGTCGTCTGGGGAAGCGGCGAGAAGAGCGCGCAGAAGGTACACGCTCTCACCGCTCTCATGAAAGCCGCTCCGAAGGCACGGCACTTCGACGTGAGTGTTCCCACCGCCCTCGCGTCAGTGGGGAGTTGACGCACATCAGCGCAGGCCAGCACCCTGGTTGGGCAGCGCTACGCCTGATCACATAGGGTGAAAAGAAAAACGGGAGGTTCGGCGTGTTCGTTGAACGGGCGCCACTTGTCGACTTAGTGTCAGGTTCGGAAGAGTCCAGGGAACAGACACACTGGTAACCCTAAACTTCAGCGTTAGGGTTCGGGTCGGCAGCCGACTAGTAGTCAACTAGTAGTCCGGACCGCCCCAATTCGGCATCAGTCGTCGCAGCGCAGAAGGCGAGCGACGACACGTAACTCGAGGCGAGAGGCCTTCGACGTGGCAGCACCGCAGAACTACCTCGCAGTCATCAAAGTCATCGGTGTCGGCGGCGGTGGTGTCAATGCCATCAACCGGATGATCGAGGTCGGTCTCAAGGGCGTCGAGTTCATCGCCATCAACACCGACGCGCAAGCCCTGTTGATGAGCGACGCGGACGTCAAGCTCGACGTCGGCCGTGAACTCACCCGCGGACTCGGCGCCGGAGCCAATCCGGCCGTCGGCCGCAAGGCGGCCGAGGACCACCGCGAGGAGATCGAGGAGGTCCTCAAGGGGGCCGACATGGTCTTCGTCACCGCCGGTGAAGGTGGCGGCACCGGCACCGGCGGCGCGCCCGTCGTGGCCAACATCGCACGCTCGCTCGGCGCCCTCACGATCGGCGTGGTCACCCGCCCGTTCACCTTCGAGGGACGGCGCAGGGCGAACCAGGCGGAGGACGGCATCGCCGAGCTCCGCGAAGAGGTCGATACCCTCATCGTCATTCCGAACGACCGGCTCCTGTCCATCTCGGACCGGCAGGTCTCCGTCCTCGACGCCTTCAAGTCGGCGGACCAGGTCCTGCTCTCCGGTGTCCAGGGCATCACCGACCTGATCACCACCCCGGGTCTGATCAACCTCGACTTCGCCGACGTCAAGTCCGTGATGTCCGAAGCCGGTTCCGCCCTCATGGGCATCGGCTCGGCGCGCGGCGACGACCGCGCGGTGGCGGCGGCCGAGATGGCGATCTCCTCGCCGCTCCTGGAGGCGTCCATCGACGGCGCCCGCGGTGTGCTGCTCTCCATCTCCGGTGGCTCGGACCTCGGTCTCTTCGAGATCAACGAGGCCGCGCAGCTGGTCAGCGAGGCCGCGCACCCCGAGGCGAACATCATCTTCGGTGCCGTCATCGACGACGCCCTCGGCGACGAGGTGCGGGTCACGGTGATCGCCGCCGGCTTCGACGGCGGCCAGCCGCCGGCCAAGCGGGAGAACGTCATCAGTTCGTCGTCGGTCAAGCGGGAGGACCCGGCCGCGGCGGCCCGTGCCGCGTCGGCCGCCGAACCCTCGCGTCCGAGCTTCGGCAGCCTCGGCAGCGTCACGCCGCGCGAGGAGCTCAAGCCGGAGCCGGCCGAGACGCCCGCCCCGGTGAACGAGACCCCGGCGACCCCGGTCGCCCCGCCCCACGTGCCCCGGCCGTCCTACCCGGACAGCCAGGCCGAGGAGCTGGACGTCCCGGACTTCCTCAAGTGACCTCGGGAAGCTCGGACCACTGAAGTGATAGGACAGCTCGACGCCGTGGCTTCGGCGTCCACGGCAAGCGGCGCGCACTTCGCCTTCACCGACCGGTGGGGCGGGGTGAGCGCCGCTCCGTACGAGGAGCTCAATCTCGGCGGGGCGGTCGGCGACGACCGCGACGCCGTGCTCCGCAACCGGGAGCTGGCCGCCCGGGAACTCGGCCTCGAACCGGCCCGGGTCGTCTGGATGAACCAGGTGCACGGGCCCGATGTCGCCGTGGTGGACGGGCCCTGGGCCACGGACGCCGACGTGCCGAGCGTCGACGCCCTGGTCACGGCGCGGCCCGGCCTCGCCCTGGCCGTGCTCACCGCGGACTGCACCCCGGTGCTGCTCGCGGACCCGGACGCCGGAGTCGTTGCCGCCGCACACGCGGGGCGCCCCGGCATGGTCGCCGGGGTCGTGCCCGCCGCGGTCGAGGCGATGGTGAAGCTGGGTGCCGAGCCCGGCCGGATCGTCGCTCGGACCGGGCCCGCGGTCTGCGGGCGCTGCTACGAAGTACCCGCCGACATGCGTGCGGAGGTCGCCGCGATCGAGCCGGCGGCGTACGCCGAGACCAGTTGGGGCACTCCGGCCGTCGATGTGACCGCCGGTGTGCAGGCGCAACTCGAAAGGCTCGGGGTGCGCGACCGGCGCTCGTCGCCGGTGTGCACGCTGGAGTCGCACGACCACTTCTCGTACCGTCGCGAGCGCACCACCGGGCGCCTCGCGAGCTATGTCTGGCTGGACTGAAACGACATGACGGACCTTCAGGGACGTAAGGACGAACTCGCCGCGAACCTGGCCCGGGTGGAGGAACGTATCTCCGCCGCCTGCGCCGCCGCGGGGCGGGAGCGCGAGGACGTCACTCTCATCGTGGTCACCAAGACCTACCCCGCGAGCGACGTCCGGATCCTGTCCGGGCTCGGTGTGCGGCATGTGGCCGAGAACCGCGACCAGGACGCCGCCCCCAAGGCGGCCGAGTGCGCGGACCTCCCGCTCACCTGGCACTTCGTCGGTCAGTTGCAGACCAACAAGGTGCGATCCGTGGTGGGTTATGCCGATCTGGTGCAGTCCGTGGACCGGGCGAAGCTCGTCACGGCGCTGTCCAAGGAGGCGGTACGGGCCGAGCGCGAGCTCGGTTGCCTGATCCAGGTCGCGCTCGACGCCGACGTGAGTGTGGGCGACGGGCGCGGCGAGCGCGGTGGCGTGGGACCGGGCGGAGTGGAGGAGTTGGCGGCGCGCGTGGCCGAGGCGCCGGGGCTGCGGCTCGACGGACTGATGACCGTCGCGCCGCTCACCGGGGACTACGCGGGACGGCAACAAGCGGCGTTCGAGCGCCTCATGGATTTGTCGACTGCCCTGCGCGCGGCCCATCCGGCTGCGAACATGGTCTCGGCAGGGATGAGTTCGGATCTCGAGCAGGCCGTGGCGGCCGGAGCGACACATGTGCGCGTCGGTACGGCGGTCCTCGGTGTCCGGCCGAGGCTCGGGTAACGTCGCCAAGAAGTCGTACCACAGCAGAAAATATGGTCATTCTCGCTGATGGGCGGGGAGGCCACGTGGATCGCGGGCACTTTGGTTGACGTCAGCCGATCCACCACAGAGCGGAGGACTCAGAGCATGGCCGGCGCGATGCGCAAGATGGCGGTCTACCTCGGCCTCGTGGAGGACGATGGGTACGACGGCCGGGGGTTCGACCCCGACGACGACTTCGAACCCGAGCTCGACCCGGAACCCGAGCGTGACCGCCGGCGGCACGAGCCGTCGCACGTGTCACACAACGCACGTTCAGTGATCGAAGAGGACGAACCGGTACGAGTGGTACAGCCGCCCGCCCAGCGCGAGCCGGTCCGTCCCTCGACTTCGCTCGGCGCTGAATCGGGACGTCCGGCACGAATCGCCCCCGTGGCATCCATCACACCTGAACGTCAGAGCCTGGAGAAGAACGCACCGGTGATCATGCCCAAGGTCGTGTCCGAGCGGGAGCCCTACCGCATCACCACGTTGCACCCCCGGACCTACAACGAGGCCCGTACCATCGGGGAACACTTCCGCGAGGGCACTCCGGTGATCATGAATCTGACGGAGATGGACGACACCGACGCGAAGCGACTTGTCGACTTTGCCGCCGGTCTCGTCTTCGGTCTTCACGGGAGCATCGAGCGGGTGACTCAGAAGGTGTTCCTGTTGTCGCCTGCTAACGTCGATGTCACGGCGGAGGACAAGGCCCGCATCGCAGAGGGCGGGTTCTTCAACCAGAGCTGAGACGCAGCACTAGTTCACCGACTAGCTAGGTACTAGTCATGAGGCACGAGTCACAGGGGAGAGGGAACCACCGACATGAGCGTGGTTTTGGATGTGGTCTACATCGCGCTGATGTGTTTCCTCATCGTGCTGATCTTCCGGCTGGTCATGGACTATGTCTTCCAGTTCGCCCGCTCGTGGCAACCCGGCAAGGCGATGGTGGTCGTTCTGGAGGCCACCTACACTGTCACTGATCCACCGCTCAAGCTTCTGCGGCGGTTCATTCCGCCGCTGCGTCTCGGGGGCGTGGCGCTCGACCTGTCCTTCTTCGTACTGATGATCATCGTCTACATCCTGATCTCCGTCGTGAGCCGGCTGTGAGCGCGATGTCAACTACGGTCTTGCCGAATGCCGACGACAACGTTGAGGTGAAGAGATGCCGCTGACCCCCGAGGACGTGCGGAACAAGCAGTTCACGACCGTCCGCCTCCGAGAAGGCTATGACGAGGACGAGGTCGATGCCTTCCTCGATGAGGTCGAAGCCGAACTGACCCGTCTCCTGCGTGAGAACGAGGATCTGCGCGCCAAGCTGGCCGCGGCCACGCGTGCCGCCGCGCAGAACCAGCAGCAGGGTGGTATGCGCAAGGGTCCCGGCGGCCCCGGTGGCCCCGACGGCCCCGGTGGTCCGCAGGACCAGCAGGGTCCCCCGCAGGGCATGCGCGGCCCGGGCGCCCCGGTTCCCGCCGGGATATCGGGCCCGCCGCAGCAGCAGATGGGCGGCCCCATGGGTGGTCCGCCGCAGCTGCCGAGCGGTGCCCCGCAGCTTCCGGCCGGTCCGGGTGGCCACGGCCCCCAGGGCGGCCAGCAGGGTCCCGGTCCGATGGGCCAGGGTCCGATGGGCCAGGGCCCGATGGGTCAGGGTCCGATGGGCCAGCAGCCGCAGCTCGGCGGCCCGATGGGCGGCCCCATGGGCGGTCCTCCGCAGATGCCGCAGCCCGGTCAGGGCCCCGGTGGCGACAGCGCCGCCCGTGTCCTCTCGCTGGCCCAGCAGACCGCCGACCAGGCGATCGCCGAGGCCCGCTCCGAGGCCAACAAGATCGTCGGCGAGGCCCGCAGCCGCGCCGAGGGTCTCGAGCGTGACGCCCGTGCCAAGGCCGACGCCCTGGAGCGGGACGCGCAGGAGAAGCACCGCGTCGCGATGGGCTCCCTGGAGTCCGCCCGCGCCACGCTGGAGCGCAAGGTCGAGGACCTGCGCGGCTTCGAGCGCGAGTACCGCACGCGTCTGAAGTCGTACCTGGAGTCCCAGCTGCGTCAGCTGGAGTCCCAGTCCGACGACTCGCTGGCTCCGCCGCGCACCCCGGCCACCGCCTCGCTGCCGCCGTCCCCGGCGCCGTCGATGGCTCCCGCCGGTGCAGGTGCCCCGTCCTACGGTGGCAACCAGACCATGGGTGGCAACCCGTCCGCCGGCCCGTCGTACGGCGGCCAGCAGCAGATGTCGCCCGCGATGACGCAGCCGATGGCTCCGGTGCGGCCGCAGGGCCCGCAGCCGATGGGTCAGGCTCCGTCGCCGATGCGCGGTTTCCTCATCGACGAGGACGACAACTGAGCCCGGTTGTAGCGCCCTAGAGGCGTCGGCGTTCATTCAGGCCTCGGCCCGGATCGTTTCTGCGATCCGGGCCGAGGCCTTTGCGTTCCGCTGAGGTGCCGTCTCGGGGCTCCGCCCCGGACCCCGCTCCTCAATCGCCGGAGGGGCTTGGAATGGGACGCCGTAGGGGCTGCCCGACAGCTCGGCAGCCCCTACGGTGCTTGTGTACCTACGCCTTGCGGAGGCGGAACTCCAGGCTCAGGCCCTCGTCCGTGAACGGGGTGCCGTAGGTGGCGTCCGCCTCGCCCTGGGCGAAGTCCGTGGCCAGGACCTCGTCGGCGATCAGGCCGGCGTGCTCGGACAGGGCCGAGATCACCGCCGGGTCCGTGGACGTCCAGCGCAGGGCGATCCGGTCCGCGACGTCCAGGCCGCTGTTCTTGCGCGCCTCCTGGATCAGCCGGATGGCGTCACGGGCCAGGCCCGCCTGGCGCAGCTCCTCGGTGAGCTCCAGGTCGAGGGCGACCGTGGCGCCCGAGTCGGAGGCCACCGACCAGCCCTCGCGCGGGGTCTCGGTGATGATGACCTCGTCGGGAGCCAGGTCGACCTTCTCGCCGTCGACCTCCACCGAGGCCGTGCCCTGGCGCAGGGCCAGGGACAGCGCGGCGGCGTCGGCGTTCGCCACGGCCTTGGCGACGTCCTGGACGCGCTTGCCGAAGCGCTTGCCGAGCGCCCGGAAGTTCGCCTTGGCGGTCGTGTCGACCAGGCTGCCGCCCACCTCGGAGAGCGAGGCCAGCGACGACACGTTCAGCTCCTCCGTGATCTGCGCGTGCAGCTCGGGGGAGAGGGTGTCGAAGCCGGAGGCGGCCACCAGCGCGCGGGACAGCGGCTGGCGGGTCTTGACGCCCGACTCCGCGCGCGTGGCACGGCCCAGCTCGACCAGGCGGCGCACCAGCGCCATCTGGACGGACAGCTCCGGGTCGGCCGCCGACAGGTCGGCCTCCGGCCACGACGACAGGTGGACGGACTCCGGGGCGCCCGGGGTGACCGGGACGACCAGGTCCTGCCAGACCCGCTCCGTGATGAACGGCGTCAGCGGCGCCATCAGCTGGGTGACCGTGACGACCACCTCGTGCAGGGTGCGCAGCGCGGCCTTGTCGCCCTGCCAGAAGCGGCGGCGCGAGCGGCGCACGTACCAGTTCGACAGGTCGTCGACGAACGCGGACAGCAGCTTGCCGGCGCGCTGGGTGTCGTAGGCCTCCAGGGCCTTGGTGACCTCGTCGGTGAGCTGGTGCAGCTCGGACAGCAGCCAGCGGTCCAGGACGGTGCGGTCGGCCGGGGCCGGGTCCGCCTCGCTGGGCGCCCACTCGGACGTACGGGCGTACAGGGCCTGGAAGGCGACCGTGTTCCAGTACGTGAGGAGCGTCTTGCGGACGACCTCCTGGATGGTGCCGTGGCCGACGCGGCGGGCCGCCCACGGGGAGCCGCCGGCCGCCATGAACCAGCGCACCGCGTCCGCGCCGTGCCGGTCCATGAGCGGGATCGGGTCCAGCGTGTTGCCCAGGTGCTTGGACATCTTGCGGCCGTCCTCGGCGAGGATGTGGCCGAGGCAGACCACGTTCTCGTACGACGACTTGTCGAAGACCAGCGTGCCGACCGCCATCAGCGTGTAGAACCAGCCGCGGGTCTGGTCGATGGCCTCGGAGATGAACTGCGCCGGGTAGCGGGACTCGAACAGTTCCTTGTTCTGGTACGGGTAGCCCCACTGCGCGAACGGCATCGAGCCCGAGTCGTACCAGGCGTCGATGACCTCCGGCACGCGCGTCGCCGTCGCCGAGCAGCCCTCGTGGGTGCAGGGGAAGGTGACGTCGTCGATGTACGGGCGGTGCGGGTCGAGCTGCGACTGGTCGGTGCCCGACAGCTCGGACAGCTCCGCGCGCGAGCCGACGCAGGTGAGGTGGTTCTCCTCGCAGCGCCAGATCGGCAGCGGGGTGCCCCAGTAGCGGTTGCGGGACAGCGCCCAGTCGATGTTGTTGGTCAGCCAGTCGCCGAAGCGGCCGTGCTTGACCGTCTCCGGGAACCAGTTGGTCTTCTCGTTCTCCTGGAGGAGGCGGTCCTTGACGGCCGTGGTGCGGATGTACCAGGACGGCTGCGCGTAGTAGAGGAGCGCGGTGTGGCAGCGCCAGCAGTGCGGGTAGCTGTGCTCGTACGGCAGGTGGCGGAAGAGCACGCCGCGGTTCTTGAGGTCCTCGGTGAGCGCTTCGTCCGCCTTCTTGAAGAAGACGCCGCCCACGAGGGGGAGTTCGGGGGTGAAGGTGCCGTCGGGCAGCACCGGGTTCACGACCGGGAGGCCGTACGCGCGGCAGACCTTGAGGTCGTCCTCACCGAACGCGGGGGACTGGTGGACCAGACCCGTACCGTCCTCGGTCGTCACGTACTCGGCGTTGACCACATAGTGCGCCTCGGCCGGGAACTCGACGAACTCGAACGGGCGTTGGTACTTCCAGCGCTCCATCTCGGCGCCGGTGAAGGACTCGCCGGTCGTCTCCCAGCCCTCGCCGAGCGCCTTCTCGACGAGCGGCTCGGCGACGACCAGCTTCTCGGTCCCGTCGGTCGCCACGACGTAGCGGACCTCGGGGTGCGCGGCGACCGCCGTGTTGGACACCAGCGTCCAGGGGGTCGTCGTCCAGATCAGCAGCGAGGCCTGACCGGCCAGGGGACCGGAGGTGAGGGGGAAACGGACATAGACCGAGGGGTCGACGACCGTCTCGTAGCCCTGCGCCAGCTCGTGGTCCGACAGGCCGGTGCCGCAGCGCGGGCACCAGGGGGCGACACGGTGGTCCTGGACCAGCAGGCCCTTGTCGAAGATCTCCTTCAGCGACCACCACACCGACTCCACGTACTGCGGGTCCATCGTGCGGTACGCGTCGTCGAGGTCGACCCAGTAACCCATGCGGGTCGTCAGGTCGGTGAAGGCGTCGGTGTGCCGGGTCACGGACTCGCGGCACTTGGCGTTGAACTCGGCGATGCCGTACGCCTCGATGTCCTTCTTGCCGGTGAAGCCCAGCTCCTTCTCGACCGCCAGCTCCACGGGCAGGCCATGGCAGTCCCAGCCCGCCTTGCGCCCCACGTGGTAGCCGCGCATGGTGCGGAAGCGGGGAAAGACGTCCTTGAAGACGCGGGCCTCGATGTGGTGGGCACCCGGCATGCCGTTGGCCGTGGGCGGGCCCTCGTAGAACACCCACTCGGGGCGCCCCTCGGACTGCTCCAGGGTCTTGGCGAAGATCTTCTGCTCGTCCCAGAAGTCGAGCACCGCGTGCTCGAGGGCGGGCAGGTCGACCTGGGCGGGCACCTGGCGGTACTGCGTCATCAGTCTTCCTCCGGCGGATCTGCCTTCTTCCGTCGGAGGGACGAGAGCCTGCCGCCACTGCCGTGCGACGTACGCCGTGTGCGGCGCGCTCCCGCGGTACCACCCTCCTTGGCCCTCCGGAGCATGGTGCGCTCCGGCGAACCCCCTCATTGGGGTCGCGATACCGGGTCTAGCGGCCCGTGGACCTCGTCCTGGGCTTTCTTCCGGCGGCTCCGGGGTGATCTTCGCGTCGCGCTCGCCCCCGGGCTTCCACCGACCCCGGGTCGCTCCTGGCTGCGTACGCCGCTACTCGTCCCCATCCATGCTTCTCGCTCCGCCCAGTGTACGGCGCCGGGAGCGGGGCGGCCGACCGGTTTTCACGGGGTCCGCGGCGGGCCGCGCGGCCCGTGCCGGGTGACCCGAATGGCGACACGCGCGCGGACCGGTCCCGGCGGGCCCGTCGGCGGGCGCGGCGCGGGCGGCCGGTGGGCGGATTACCGGGCGGGGACTTGGGCACAACGCTTGCAGGTTCGTCACGCGGCGGTCGCCGGGCCGTCGCGGAGGGGGTGGATCGGGGTGGGTGTCCCGTTGCCGCGGGTCTGGAGTCGATTTATCGTCCCAGCACGATTCGCGAGCAAGATCACAATATGTGAAGGGGCCGCGGCCATGGTGGCGAAAAAGACCGCCGTACAGCAGTCGGCGTCCGGCAGATCGACGGGCGCGGGTGCCTCCGGCGGGGCGGCCCGCGCCACTGCCTCCGGCGGTGCCGGGAAGGACGCGGGGGCCAAGAAGAGCGCCCGCGCGGCGGTGCCCGGTGACGCCGAGGCGCCCGAGAAGGCGGCCAAGACGGTGAAGACGGCGAAGGCGGCGAAGAGCGCACCCGCGAAAAGCGCGCCTACGAAGAGCGCGAAAAGCGCGGCGCCCGCAAAGAAGGCCGCGAAGAGCACCAAGAGCGCGGCGAAGAAGGCCGCGAAGGCGCCGTCCGTGAAGAGCGCGCCGGCCGCGGACTCCTCCGCGGCGCCCGAGGCCGGCACGGAGGAGTCCGCGGCCGCACACCGTACGAGCAGCACGACCGGTGCCGGGGACGGCACCGCGAGCACGGCGAGGCCCGGTACCGCCAAGAAGGCGACCGGGCGCAAGAGCGCGGCGAAGAAGACGGCCGCTCCCGCGGCCGAGGACGCGGCCGAGGCCGCGAAGACGACGGGAGCCACGACGGTGGTTGCGAAGAAGACTCAGGGGACGGCCACGGCGGCGAAGAAGCCCGAAGCCGAAGCGGTTCCCAAGGCGCGGGCGGCCGCCGCCGAACCCGGCGAGCTCGCCGTCCGGCCCGGCGAGGAGCCCTGGACCCCGGACGAGGTGGCGGAGGCCCGCGCCGAGCTGCAGAGCGAGGTGCTGCGGCTCGGCAGCGAGATCGCCGCCGCCGAGGAGGGCCTCGCCGGCCTGATGCGGGACTCCGGGGACGGAGCGGGCGACGACGACGCCGACACGGGCACGAAGAACATCACTCGCGAGCACGAGATGGCCCTCGCGGCCAACGCGCGCGAGATGCTGCTCCAGACCGAGCGGGCCCTGGAGCGGCTCGACGCCGGCACCTACGGACTCTGCGAGAACTGCGGGAACCCGATCGGCAAGGCGCGGATGCAGGCCTTCCCGCGGGCGACCCTGTGCGTGGAGTGCAAGCAGAAGCAGGAGCGGCGCTACTGAGCGTCAGCAGCGCTCTCCCTGCCGAGAAGCAGCCGAGTCGTGGCCGTACCGTCCTCGTACGGCCGCACACGTGTGCCGTACGCTCGTCCCCAGTCAGGTACTAGGTTGAGGGACTCACGTGGCAGAAGCGGAGCGCGTCATCGGTACGCCGGATTCCTCTGAGACGGGGGCGGTCGAGCCCGAGCAGGCCACCGCGGCCGAGCGGCCCAAGGGCAGGCGGCGGCTCGTCGTGCTGCTCGCCGTGGCCGCGCTCGCGTACGCCCTCGACCTCGTGAGCAAGCTCATCGTGGTCGCGAAGCTGGAGCACCAGGACTCCATCCACGTCCTCGGCGACTGGCTCCAGCTCGAAGTGATCCGCAACCCCGGCGCCGCCTGGGGCGTGGGCGAGGCCTTCACGATCGTCTTCACGGTGATCGCGGCCGCGGTGATCGTCGTCATCGTGCGGCTCGCGAAGAAGCTCTACAGCACGCCGTGGGCGATCGCGCTCGGGCTGCTGCTCGGCGGGGCCCTCGGCAACCTCACCGACCGGATCTTCCGGGCACCCGGCGTCTTCGAGGGCGCCGTCGTCGACTTCATCGCGCCGAAGCACTACCCGGTCTTCAATCTGGCCGACTCGGCGATCGTGTGCGGCGGCATCCTGATCGTGCTGCTGTCCTTCCGCGGGATCGACCCCGACGGCACGGTCCACAAGGACTGACCGGGGCCCTGGGGGCAGGGCTGCGGTTCGGGGCTGTCGGTGCGCTCCTGCATACTCGATGCGTGAGCACGATTCCCGAGATCCGAACCCTGCCCGTGCCCGACGGCCTGGAGGGCGAGCGCGTCGACGCCGCCATCTCCCGCATGTTCGGCTTCTCCCGCACCAAGGCCGCCGAGCTCGCCGCCGCCGGGAAGGTCACGGTCGACGGCTCGGTCGTGGGCAAGTCCGAGCGGGTGCACGGCGGGGCCTGGCTGGAAGTGGAGATGCCGCAGGCGCCCGCTCCGGTGCAGATCGTCGCCGAGCCCGTCGAGGGCATGGAGATCGTGCACGACGACGACGACATCGTCGTCATCGTGAAGCCGGTGGGCGTCGCCGCCCACCCCAGCCCCGGCTGGACCGGCACCACCGTGATCGGCGGCCTCGCCGCCGCCGGATACCGGATCTCGACGTCCGGCGCCGCCGAGCGCCAGGGCATCGTGCACCGGCTCGACGTCGGCACCTCCGGCCTCATGGTCGTCGCCAAGTCCGAGCGGGCGTACACCTCGCTGAAGCGCCAGTTCAAGGAGCGCGTCCCGGACAAGCGCTACCACGCGCTGGTCCAGGGCCACCCCGACCCGATGAGCGGCACGATCGACGCTCCCATCGGCCGGCATCCGAACCACGACTACAAGTGGGCCGTGACCGCCGACGGCAAGCCGTCCGTCACGCACTACGACCTCATCGAGGCCTTCCGCGCCGCCTCCCTGCTCGACATCAAGCTGGAGACGGGCCGCACCCACCAGATCCGCGTGCACATGTCCGCGCACCGGCACCCCTGCGTCGGCGACCTGACCTACGGCGCCGACCCCACGCTCGCCAAGCGCCTCGGCATCACCCGGCAGTGGCTGCACGCGGTGCGCCTCGGGTTCGAGCACCCGGCGGACGGCCAGTGGGTCGAGTTCTCCAGCGAGTACCCCGACGACCTCCAGACGGCGCTGGACCGGGTCCGGGCGGAGAGCGCGTGAGCGCCGCGTACGACCTTCGCGTCGCCGAGACCGAAGCGGACCGGGCCGCCTGCTTCGCCGTCCGCCGGGACGTCTTCGTCACCGAGCAGGGCGTGCCGCAGGAGCTGGAGTACGACGCGTACGACACCGACGCCGTGCATGTGCTGGCCGTCCGCGAGGACGGGACCCCGCTCGGCACCGGCCGGCTGCTGACCGGTGAGGCCGCCGCGGTGAAGAACGGCGGAGCCGAAGACGTCGGCGCGCTCGGCCGGCTCGCCGTCGCCAAGGCCGCCCGGGGGCTCGGCGTGGGCGCCGCCCTGGTCGGCGCGATCGAGGGCGCCGCCCGCGACCGCGGGCTCTCGGCGGTCGATCTGCACGCCCAGACCCATGCGCTGGGCTTCTACGAGCGGCTCGGGTACGAGGCGTACGGGCCGGAGTTCCCGGATGCCGGGATTCCGCACCGGGCGATGCGCAAGCCGATCGGCTGAGTCCGGCACAGCCCGGTCCCGCTCCGGACCGGGCACGCCGCCGCTCGAATCGGTGCGCCCCGCACCGCCGGCGAGCCGTTCTGCCCCGGTTCGCGTGGCACTCTGGACGACGGTACCCCCCCATGATCGTCGAGCCTGGTCGGAGCACCCGTGGATCAATTGGCCCTGCTGTTCGTGCTGCTGCTCGGGGCCGTCCTGAGCGTGCCGCTCGGCGACCGGCTCAAGCTGCCCGCGCCGATCCTGATGACCCTGCTCGGCATCGTCCTCGCCCTGATCCGGGCCGTGCCGAACGTCGACATCGACCCCGACCTGATCCTGCCGCTCGTGCTGCCGCCGCTGCTCTACGCGGCCGTGCACCGCACGTCCTGGCGGCAGTTCGCCTCCAACAAGCGGCCCATCTTCCTGCTCGCCGTCGCCCTCGTCTTCGTCACCACGGCCGCCGTCGCCTTCGTCGCGAACGCCGTGGTGCCCGGTCTCTCGCTCGCCGCGGCGGTCGCCCTCGGGGCGCTGGTCGCACCGCCCGACCCGGTCGCCGCCACCGCCGTCGCGGGCCAACTCGGGCTGCCCCGGCGCATGGTGTCGATCCTGGAGGGCGAGGGGCTGTTCAACGACGTGACGGCGATCGTGCTCTACCACGTCGCCATCGCCGCCGCCGTCAGCGGCACCTTCTCCCTGCCGCGGGCCGCCTTCGACCTCGTCCTGTCCGCGGTCGTCGCGATCGTCATCGGGTTCGGGCTCGGCTGGGCCGCCAACAAGCTCATGGGCTACCTCGGCGACGCCACCCTCCAGATCGGCCTGACCCTCCTCATCCCGTACGCCTCCTACGTCCTCGCCGAGGAGCTCAAGGGCTCGGGCGTGCTCGCCGTCCTGACCACCGCGATCTTCCTCGCCGAGCACGCCTTCGACGCCGACGACGTACTCACCCGGCTCACCGGCCGCGCCTTCTGGGACGTCGTCGACACCCTCGTCACCGGGGTCGCCTTCGGGCTCATCGGCCTGGAGGTGCACAACGTCATCAGGACCGCGCAGGGCCGCTGGGGCGAGATGCTGGGCTGGTCGGCCGCGGTCGTCGGCGTCGTCATCGTCGTACGGCTGCTGTGGCTCGCGCCCATGACCTGGGTGACGAAACGGATGCACGCGCGCCGCGACTTCGACGAGGACATCCCGCTGAGCTGGCGGGAGACCGTCGTCATGTGGTGGTCCGGGATGCGCGGGGTGGCGTCGGTGGCACTGGCCCTCGCCATCCCGCTGACCATGGACGACGGGTCCGCCTTCCCCGACCGGGACGAGATCGTCTTCATCGCGTTCGGCGTGATCATGGCCACCCTCGTGCTTCAGGGGCTGAGCCTGCCCTGGCTCGTGACGAAGCTGAACGTCCGCGCGGACACCGAGGCCGAGCAGGAGTACGAGAAGGAGCTGGCGCTGCGCGCCGCGAAGGCCGCGAAGCGGCGGTACAAGGAGATCGAGGAGGTCGAGGAGCTGCCGGCCGAGGTGCAGGAGCAGATGCTGCGCCGGGCGTACGACATCGGGCTGCGCATCAATCCCGAGATGGGGGCCGAGGAGCGGCGGGAGTCGCAGGCCAAGCGGTACAAGAGGATCAAGCGGGTGCGGCGGATCCAGGCCGAGATGATGTCGGCGGCGCGGCATGAGGTGCTGGCCGCGCGCAGTGAGCCCGGGGCCAATCCGGAGGTCGTCGATCGGGTGCTGCGGCAGCTGGATGTCCGGAGTTTGCGCTAGGCGGGGCTGAGGTGGGGCTGCGTGGTCGGGCGCGGCTCTCGTCGTGGCTGGTCGCGCAGTTCCCCGCGCCCCTGAGATGCGCACTTCGTGCGCCATCTCATCAAGAGAGGCTGCGCGAAGCGCATGCCTCAGGGGCGCGGGGAACTGCGCGAGAAGCGGCCACCGGGCCGCGGGCTGGCGACGAGGCGACCGGAGGTCAGCCGCGGCCCGTGCGCGGGGCGCGGCCGTTGCGGGTCAGGACGTGGTCGGAGAAGGCCTCCATGGCCTCGTCGGGGGCGAGCAGGGCCGTCGCCGTGTTGATGCGCGGGAGCGCGTACGGGTGCTTCTCGGTCAGCCAGCGCACCATCTGCTCGCGCACGGTGACCCGGACCGTCCAGATGTCGTCGGCGTCCTTGGCCGTGACCAGGGCGCGGACCTGCATCGTGGAGGGCGTGGTGTCGGTGACGGCCAGCCCCCAGTCGCGGCCGTCCCAGGCCGCGCACTCACCGAGGATGTCGCGCAGCCGCTCGCGCATCTCGTGCAGGGGCGCGCTGTGGTCCAGGTGGAAGAAGACGGTTCCGGTCATCTGGGCGCCGCCGCGCGACCAGTTCTCGAACGGCTTCGATGTGAAGTACGACACCGGCATGGTGATCCGGCGCTCGTCCCAGGTGCGGACGGCGAGGAAGGTGAGGGTGATCTCCTCGACCGTGCCCCACTCGCCGTCCACCACGACCGTGTCCCCTATCCGGACCATGTCGCCGAAGGCGATCTGGAGCCCGGCGAAGAGGTTGCCGAGCGTGGACTGGGCGGCGACACCGGCGACGATGCCGAGGATGCCGGCCGAGGCGAGCAGCGAGGCGCCCGCGGCGCGGAACGCGGGGAAGGTCAGCAGCATCGCCGCGACCGCCACCACGCCGACGACCGCCGTGACGACGCGCTGGATGAGGGCGACCTGGGTGCGCACCCGGCGGACCCGGGCGGGATCGCGGTGGACGGCGGCATAACGGGCGTAGGACGACTCGACGACGACCGCGGCGCCCCGGATGATCAGCCAGGCCGTGGCGCCGATGAGCACGAGGCTGAGGGCCTGGCCGACCCCGGCGGAGTGTTCCTTCGCGAGCTTCGCCTGGTCGTACGAGCCGCGCAGCAGAGCCGCGCAGAGCACGAACTGGAGAGGCAGCCGGCAGCGCCGCAGCAGGCCCCAGAGGGGTGTCTCGTGGTGGCGTCGGTCGGCACGCTGCAGCAACTGGTCCACGGCCCACCCGACGAGGAGGGTGATGAGGACCGAGCCACCGATCACGATCACAGGGCGCAGTACGTTCTCCATCTCCATGCCTTGCACCGTAACCGGGATCCGCCACGGCTAACCTGCGGCGTCCCTGGCACCATGGAGCGCATGAACATCATGCTGTTCCACTCGACGTTCGGTCTGCGGCCCGCCGTGAAGGACGCGGCCGACCGGCTGCGCGCCGCAGGTCACGAGGTGTGGACCCCCGATCTCTTCGAGGGCCGCACCTTCGACACCGTCGAGGAGGGCATGGAGCACCAGGACGGGATCGGCAAGGACGAACTGCTGAAGCGGGCGGTGCTCGCGGCCGCGCCCTACTCCGAGCGGGGCCTGGTCTACGCGGGCTTCTCGCTGGGCGCCTCCGTCGCGCAGACCCTCGCCCTCGGCGACGAGAAGGCCCGCGGGCTGCTGCTCCTGCACGGCACGTCGGACATCGCGGAGACCGCGTCGGTGGACGAGCTGCCGGTCCAGCTGCACGTCGCCTCGCCGGACGCCTTCGAGACGGACGACTGGCTGAACACCTGGTACCTGCAGATGGGGCGCACGGGCGCCGACGTCGAGATCTACCGCTACCCCGGGGCCGGTCACCTCTACACCGACCCCGAGCTGCCGGACTACGACGAGGAGGCCGCCAAGGCCACCTGGCAGGTGGCGCTCGGCTTCCTGGACTCGCTCTAGCCGGCCCGGTCCCGGATCACTTCACGGGCGCGTCCGCGCGCTCGACCTTCTGGGTGCCGGTCCGCGTGCGGTAGGAGCGTTCCCAGGCGGACGTGGCGTTCTTGTCGGTCCGGTCCGAGATCGCGTAGTAGTCCATCTGCGCCCGCTCGGCGGTGACGTCGAGCACGCCGTAGCCGTGGCGGTCCATGTCCACCCACTTCACGTGCCGGTTGGCCGCCTTGACGGCGGTCTCGGCCACCGTGGAGAGCGTGTCGGGCGCGACGTGCAGGATGTCGTCGAGGTTGTCGGACGTCACCGACGTGACGACGAACTCCGTCGCCGCGGACGGCGAGAGCGGATACGTGCCCGCGGTCACCGGGACGTCGTTGGCCCACGCCATGTGGATGTCGCCGGTCAGGAAGACGGTGTCCTTGATGCCGCGCTCGCGCAGGTGGGAGATCAGCTCCTTGCGGTCGTGCGTGTAGCCGTCCCACTGGTCGACGTTGATGGCGAGGCCCTCCTTGGGCAGCCCGAGCAACTCGGCGAGCGGCGCGAGGAGATGGGCCGGCAAGGAGCCGAAGGCGACCGGCGAGATCATCACCGAGGTGCCGACCAGCTTCCACTGCGCGTCGGAGGCGGCGAGCCCGGACTTCAGCCAGTCGAGCTGGGCGCGGCCGGTGATCGTGCGGTCGGCGTCGTCCACGGTGCCGCTGCCGACGCTCGCCTGCTGCGAGCGGAACGATCTCAGGTCCAGCAGGTGCAGATCGGCCAGGGCGCCGAAGCGCAGCCGCCGGTAGACGGTGCCCGCGATCGACGGACGGACCGGCATCCACTCGAAGTACGCCTGCTTCGCGGCGTCCCGGCGGGCCGTCCAGGCGCCCTCGGTGTCGGGGGAGTGGTTCTCGGCGCCGCCCGACCAGGCGTCGTTGGCGAACTCGTGGTCGTCCCAGATGGCCACCAGCGGGTGGGCCGCGTGCATCGCCCGTACGTCGTCGTCGGTCTTGTGCGCACCGTGCCGGATCCGGTAGTCGGCCAGCGAGACGATCTCGTGCGCGGGCTGATGAGGGCGGACGGTGTACTGCGCCGCCGGGTACTCGCCCGTCTTGTACTCGTAGAGGTAGTCGCCCAGGTGGAACACCGCGTCCAGGTCGGCGCGGGCGGCCAGATGACGGTACGAGGAGAACCAGCCCGCCTCCCAGTTCGAGCAGGAGACGACGCCGAAGCGCAGCTCCGTGCGGCTGTCGGCGGCGGGCGCCGTGCGGGTCCGTCCGACGGGCGAGTACGTGTCGCCCACGGAGAAGCGGAAGTAATAGGCGCTCGCCGGGCGCAAGCCCCTTACATCCGCCTTCACGGTGTGGTCGGACGCGGCGCTCGCGGTCGTGGTGCCGCGGCTGACGACCGTACGGAACGCCTGGTCCTCGGCGATCTCCCAGCTGACCCGGGTGTCGGGCCCGGTGCCGGAGCCGGGCACGGCCTCGGCGGTCGGCGTTACCCGCGTCCACAGCAGGACGCCGTCGGGGAGCGGGTCGCCGGAAGCGACACCGTGCAGGAAGGCGGGCGCATCGGCCGCGTGGGCGGCGGGGGCCGCGAGCAGCGGGGCGGCGAGGACGGCGCCGGCGGCCGCGGCCTTGACCACCGTACGGCGGCGCGGAGTTGAGGTTTCTGCTGCAAGTCGACTGGTCACGGGGGAGCACACTACTGACCGGTACGCGCCAAGGGCGGGCGAACTCCGAAGAGTTCGCCCGCCCTTCAGCGGTGCGTCAGACGGGACCCGGCAGGATCAGCCCGCGAGGGCCTTCTCGATCGCCGTGTTGAACTCCGCCACCGTCATGGGGGCGTTCTGGCCGTCGGAACCCACGAGCTTCTTGCCGTCCATGACGAGGGACGGGGTGCCGGTGACCTCGTCCTTGTTCGAGTCGAACGTCTTGGACATCTTCATGGCCCAGTTGTCGTACGTCCCGTTCTTGACGTCCTTCTGGAAGGCCTTGTTGTCCTTCAGGGCGTCCACGGTGTTCGCGACCTTGATCAGGTAGTCGTCGCTCTTGAACTCGTCCTTGGACTCCTCCGGGTGGTACTTCTTCGAGTACAGGGCGGTCTTGTAGTCGAGGAAGGCGTCCTGGCTGACGTTCAGGGCCGCGCCGAGCGCGCTCAGCGCGTTCTTGGAGCCCTCGCCGTTGGAGCCGATCTTGCCGCTGCCGTCGCCGTCGATGAAGGTGGCGCCGATGTACTGGATCTTGAACTTGCCGTCCTCGACGTCCTTGTGGACGGTCGAGCCGACGGTCTGCTCGAAGGCCGCGCAGACCGGGCAGCGCGAGTCCTCGTAGAGCTTCAGGGTCTTCTTCGCGCTGTCCTTGCCGATCACCACGGTCGTGCCGTCGGTACCGGTGGTGTTCTTGGGCGCCACGACGGCGGTGCTCTTCGCGTCCATCGCCGTCTCCCAGTGGGAGGGCTTCATGGCCTGCACCGCGAAGTAGCCGATGCCGCCGGCTATCGCGAGGACACCCACGATGGAACCGGCGACGATCGCCTGCCGCTTCGCCTTCGCCGTCTTCGCCTGCTTCTCGCGCTCGATCCGCAGCCGCTCGCGGGCCGCGTTCTTCGCCTGCTGGCTGTTGCGCTTGCTCATGATGTTCGTACTCCGTAGCTGAATGTATGAGGGAGGGGACTGCCGTGTGGCCGGGGTCAGGCGGCCGGGCACGGCGGTCCGCGCCGTCCTACGGAGTGCACCCAGATCCGGGGGTGCGCGGCCCGCTCGCGGGCGACGGGGAACAGCCCGCGGGCCACCGGCTCCACCTGCGCGGTGACGGTGGCCCAGGCGACGATCAGCGGCCGGAACGCGAACGCGGCCAGCGCGCGCAGCAGCTGGGCCAGCGCCTGCTCGCCGCGGCGCAGCCACAGGGCCGCCAGCAGTCCGACCGTCACATGCGCGCCGAGCAGCAGCCAGGACGCGGCCGGGTCGGGGTGCGCGAACAGACCGACGGCCTTGTCGGTGCCGCCGCCGGTCATCCGGGCCAGGGGCGTGCCCACGTCACCGGCGCACAGCACGTCGAAGCCGAACGAGCGCAGGGGGCCGGCGACCGGGCCGCCCGCCGCGCCGTAACAGACGTGCTGCCCGGTGGTGAAGACCGTGTCCGCGGCCAGCTCCAGGGGCACGAGCAGCGCCGCGATCCGCCCGAAGCCGCGCTCACGTCCGGCGAGCGCGTACGTGATCACGAACACGGCGGCGGCGATCGCGCCGACTGTCGTGAGCGGCAGCGGGGCCCGGGACAGCAGCACGTGCGACGCGGCGGACAGCGTCACGGCAACGGCCGTGAAGAGCGCCGCGCGCACGGCTCTGAGCTGGGTCCCGGATATGTCGTCCATCGCCGAGGAGTGTGCCATGGCCGACGGTAAACGATGCCTAAAGGGTGGCTGTGGGTCAGAGACCGGGGATCCGGCCGTTGCGGAACAGGTCCACGAAGATCTGGTGGTCCTCCCGCGCGCGGGTGCCGTAGACGTGCGCGAAGTCGACCAGGAGGTCGGCGAAACCGTCCTCGTCGGCGGCGATCGCCGCGTCGATCGCGCGCTCCGTGGAGAACGGCACCAGCGACTCGCCGGACTGGTCGTCGGCCGCCGCGTGCATCGTCGCGGTGGCCCGGCCGAGGTCGGCGACGACCGCGTCGACCTCCTCCGGGTCGTCGATGTCGGACCAGTCCAGGTCCACCGCGTACGGGGAGACCTCGGCGACCAGCTGACCCGAGCCGTTCAGCTCCGTCCAGCCCAGCCACGGGTCCGCGTGGGCCTGGAGCGCGCGCTGCGAGATGACCGTGCGGTGCCCCTCGTGCTGGAAGTAGTCCCGGATCGCCGGGTCCGTGATGTGGCGCGAGACGGCCGGGGTCTGGGCCTGCTTCACGTAGATCACCACATCGTTCTCCAGGGCGTCGCTGTTGCCCTCCAGGAGGATGTTGTACGAAGGCAGGCCCGCCGATCCGATGCCGATGCCGCGGCGTCCGACGACGTCCTTCACGCGGTACGAGTCCGGGCGGGTCAGCGACGACTCCGGCAGCGTCTCCAGATAGCCGTCGAAGGCCGCGAGCACCTTGTAGCGGGTCGCCGCGTCCAGCTCGATGGAGCCGCCGCCGGGGGCGAAGCGGCGCTCGAAGTCGCGGATCTCCGTCATGGAGTCGAGCAGCTCGAAACGGGTGCGGGAGCGGGCGTCGCGCAGCGCGCCGAGCAGCGGGCCCTCGGCCGTGTCCAGCGTGAAGGGCGGCACCTCGTCGTTCTTCGCGCCGGTGGCCAGCGAGTGGACCCGCTCGCGGTAGGCCGCCGCGTACGTGCGGACCAAGGCGCTGATCTGCTCGTCGCTGAACGCCTTCGCGTAGCCGATCAGCGCCACCGAGGCCGCGAAGCGCTTCAGGTCCCAGGTGAAGGGGCCCACGTACGCCTCGTCGAAGTCGTTCACATTGAAGATCAGCCGGCCGTTCGCATCCATGTACGTGCCGAAGTTCTCCGCGTGCAGGTCGCCGTGGATCCACACCCGGCTGGTGCGGTCGTCCAGGTACGGGCCGCCGTGCTGCTCACGCTCCAGGTCCTGGTAGAACAGGCAGGCCGTCCCGCGGTAGAAGGCGAACGCCGAGGCGGCCATCTTGCGGAACTTGACCCGGAAGGCGGCGGGGTCCGCGGCGAGCAGCTCGCCGAACGCGGTGTCGAAGACGGCGAGGATCTGCTCCCCGCGCTCTTCAGCGGTGGGCTGCTGGTCCGACATCGCGGGGTGCCTCCTGGTGCAGATGGTGCGTGAGCTGTGTGACACGCAGGGCAGGTGTTCTGACCTGTCCAACGCCCGAAGGTACTCCGGAGTGCCCGTCGGTTGTCAGCGGTCGGTCGTAGACTTCCAAGCTGTCCCCGCCCTGTCGCCGCGTGTTTGCCATTGGAGGCCCTCACCGTGTCAAAGCCGCCCTTCACGCACCTGCACGTCCACACCCAGTACTCGCTGCTGGACGGTGCCGCGCGGCTGAAGGACATGTTCAAGGCGTGCAACGAGATGGGCATGACCCACATCGCCATGTCCGACCACGGCAACCTGCACGGGGCGTACGACTTCTTCCACTCCGCGCAGAGCGCCGGTGTCACGCCGATCATCGGCATCGAGGCGTACGTCGCCCCGGAGTCGCGGCGCAACAAGCGGAAGATCAAGTGGGGCCAGCCGCACCAGAAGCGCGACGACGTGTCCGGTTCGGGTGGTTACACGCACAAGACGATCTGGGCGGCGAACAAGACAGGCCTGCACAACCTGTTCAAGCTGTCCTCGGACGCGTACGCCGAGGGCTGGCTGCAGAAGTGGCCGCGCATGGACAAGGAGACGATCTCCCAGTGGAGCGAGGGCCTGATCGCCTCCACCGGCTGCCCCTCCGGTGAGCTCCAGACCCGGCTGCGGCTCGGTCAGTTCGACGAGGCCCTGAAGGCGGCCTCCGAGTACCAGGACATCTTCGGCAAGGACCGGTACTTCCTGGAGCTGATGGACCACGGCATCGAGATCGAGCGCCGGGTCCGCGACGGACTGCTGGAGATCGGCAAGAAGCTCGGCATCCCGCCGCTGGTGACGAACGACTCGCACTACACGTACGCGCACGAGGCCACCGCCCACGACGCCCTGCTCTGCATCCAGACCGGCAAGAACCTCTCCGACCCGGACCGCTTCCGGTTCGACGGCACGGGCTACTACCTGAAGTCGACCGACGAGATGTACGCCGTCGACTCCTCGGACGCCTGGCAGGAGGGCTGCCGCAACACGCTGCTGGTGGCCGAGCAGATCGACACCACCGGCATGTTCGACAAGCGCGACCTCATGCCGAGGTTCGACATCCCGGAAGAGGGCTACACCAACACCACCTGGTTCAAGGAGGAAGTCCGCCGCGGCATGAACCGCCGCTACCCGGACGGTGTCCCGGACGACCGGCAGAAGCAGGCCGACTACGAGATGGACATCATCATCCAGATGGGGTTCCCGGGGTACTTCCTCGTCGTCGCCGACTTCATCATGTGGGCCAAGAACAACGGCATCGCGGTGGGCCCCGGCCGAGGCTCCGCGGCCGGCTCGATCGTCGCGTACGCGATGGGCATCACCGACCTCGACCCGATCACGCACGGCCTGATCTTCGAGCGGTTCCTCAACCCCGAGCGCGTCTCCATGCCCGACGTCGACATCGACTTCGACGAGCGCAGGCGTGTCGAGGTGATCAGGTACGTGACCGAGAAGTACGGCGCCGACAAGGTCGCCATGATCGGCACCTACGGCAAGATCAAGGCCAAGAACGCGATCAAGGACTCCGCGCGCGTGCTGGGCTACCCGTACGCGATGGGCGACCGCCTCACCAAGGCCATGCCCGCCGACGTCCTCGGCAAGGGCATCGACCTCTCCGGCATCACGGACCCCAAGCACCCGCGCTACAGCGAGGCGGGCGAGATCCGGGGGATGTACGAGAACGAGCCGGACGTCAAGAAGGTCATCGACACCGCCAAGGGCGTCGAGGGCCTGGTCCGCCAGATGGGCGTGCACGCCGCCGGCGTCATCATGTCCAGCGAGCCGATCGTCGAACACGCCCCGCTGTGGACGCGGCACACCGACGGCGTGACCATCACGCAGTGGGACTACCCGCAGTGCGAGAACCTCGGCCTGATCAAGATGGACTTCCTGGGCCTCAGGAACCTGACGATCATGGACGACGCCGTCAAGATGGTGCGGTCCAACAAGGGCATCGACCTGGAGATGCTCTCGCTCCCGCTGGACGACCCGAAGACCTTCGAACTGCTCTGCCGCGGTGACACGCTCGGCGTCTTCCAGTTCGACGGCGGCCCGATGCGTTCGCTGCTGCGCCAGATGCAGCCCGACAACTTCGAGGACATTTCCGCCGTCTCGGCCCTGTACCGGCCGGGCCCGATGGGCATGAACTCGCACACGAACTATGCCGAGCGCAAGAACGCCCGGCAGGAGATCACGCCGATCCACCCGGAGCTCGAAGAGCCCCTGAAGGAGACGCTGGGCCTCACCTACGGCCTCATCGTGTACCAGGAGCAGGTGCAGAAGGCCGCCCAGATCGTCGCCGGGTACTCGCTCGGCGAGGCCGACATCCTGCGCCGCGTGATGGGCAAGAAGAAGCCCGAGGAACTGGCGAAGAACTTCACCATCTTCCAGGAGGGCGCCCGGAAGAACGGCTTCTCCGACGCCGCGATCCAGGCCCTGTGGGACGTCCTGGTGCCGTTCGCCGGCTACGCGTTCAACAAGGCGCACTCCTCCGCGTACGGCCTGGTCACCTACTGGACCGCGTACCTGAAGGCGAACTACCCGGCCGAGTACATGGCGGCGCTGCTCACCTCGGTGAAGGACGACAAGGACAAGTCGGCCGTCTACCTCAACGAGTGCCGGCGCATGAAGATCAAGGTCCTCCCGCCGAACGTGAACGAGTCGGTCCACAACTTCGCCGCCCAGGGCGACGACGTGATCCTCTTCGGCCTGGAAGCGGTCCGCAACGTCGGTACGAACGTCGTGGACGCGATCATCCGCTCGCGCAAGGCCAAGGGGAAGTACTCCTCGTTCCCCGACTACCTCGACAAGGTCGAGGCCGCGGCGTGCAACAAGAGGACGACCGAATCGCTCATCAAGGCGGGCGCGTTCGACGAGATGGGGCACACCCGCAAGGGCCTCACCGCGCAGTACGAGCCGATGATCGACAACGTCGTGGCGGTCAAGCGGAAGGAAGCGGAAGGGCAGTTCGACCTCTTCGGCGGCGCCGACGAGGAGAGCGACGCCCCGGGCTTCGGGCTCGACGTCGAGTTCTCCACCGACGAGTGGGACAAGACGTATCTGCTCGCCCAGGAGCGCGAGATGCTCGGCCTGTACGTCTCCGACCACCCGCTGTTCGGCCTGGAGCACGTGCTGTCCGACAAGGCGGACGCGGGCATCGGCCAGCTCACCGGCGGTGACTTCGGCGACGGCGCGGTCGTCACGGTCGGCGGCATCATCTCGGGCCTCCAGCGCAAGATGACCAAGCAGGGCAACGCCTGGGCGATCGCGACCGTCGAGGACCTCGCCGGTTCCATCGAGTGCATGTTCTTCCCGGCCACCTACCAGCTGGTCTCCACCCAGCTCGTCGAGGACGCGGTCGTCTTCGTCAAGGGCCGGCTCGACAAGCGCGAGGACGTGCCGCGCCTGGTCGCCATGGAGATGCAGGTCCCCGATCTGTCGAACGCGGGGACGAACGCACCGGTGATCCTCACCATCCCCGCCCTGAAGGTGACCCCGCCGATGGTCAGCCGCCTCGGTGAGATCCTGTCCAACCACCGGGGGGACAGCGAGGTCCGGATCAAGCTCCAGGGCCCGCGCAAGACCACCCTTCTCCGGCTCGACCGGCACCGGGTCAAGCCGGACCCGGCGCTCTACGGCGACCTGAAGGTGCTGCTCGGCCCGTCCTGCCTGGCGGGCTGACCCCCCAGGCGGCGGACACAGGACACACGGCGCGAGGGCCGCACCCGGACGTCCGGGTGCGGCCCTCGTCGTGCCGCGACAGTCGCGCGGCGTACGTCAGTTGTGCCCGAAGCGGCGCTCGCGGTGCTTGCGGGCCACATCCCCCGGTGTGGCCTGGACGGCCGACTTGGCCTCGGCCTCCATGGCGGACGACCGGGCCTGCTCCTGCGGCTCTACCGACTTCTGCTGCTGATTGCGGTTCTGCTTGCGGTTCTTGGCCATGGTGATTGCCTCCTGCGGGGGAACTAGGGGCCAGGGCCGGTTTAAGACTCACACAGGGGGAAGAAGAACGCATTTCGGACTATTACCGTGCGTCACAGAGAGTTCGGGTCCGGTTCGCGCCACCTTCACCGCTTCCGCCACGCCGAAGATCGAGTTCGGGCCGTTAAGCCCCGCGCTGTCGGGCAGACTCGAAGGAAACCCGAAGCGAACGCACGGGCGTGTCGGCGAAAGAGGGTGGACCGCGTGGACCGTTGCATCGTCCTGGTGGACGCCGGATATCTGCTGGGTGCTGCCGCGAGTCTCCTCGCGGGCGAACCCTCCCGGTCCCGGATCCATGTCGACCACGCCGCCCTCATCCAGGGGCTGCGCGAGCGCGCCGAGTCCGAGACCGAGCGCCCACTGCTGCGCATCTACTGGTTCGACGGCGCCCCCGACCGGGTCCCGCAGCCCGAGCACCGCAGGCTGCGCGTGATGCCCCGGGTCACCGTTCGGCTCGGCGCGCTGACCCGCAGCGACGGCCGCTGGGCGCAGAAGGGCGTCGACGCCGCGATGCACGCCGAGCTGACCGAGCTGGCCCGCAACCGCGCCTGCTCCGACGTCGTCCTGGTCACCGGCGACGGCGATCTGCTGCCCGGCATGATGGCCGCCAAGGAACACGGCGTCGCCGTCCACCTGTGGGCCGTCCAGGCCGCCGACGGCGACTACAACCAGTCCGAGGACCTGGTCGCCGAGGCCGACGAGCGGCGGGTGCTCGACCGGACCTGGATCACCAAGGCCGTCCGCGCCAAGGAACTCAGCGGCCCGTGCGCCCCGCCGCCCGCCCCGCGCCCCGAGATCGCCGCGATCCTCTCCGCGCCGCTGCCCGAGTCCGCACCCGCCGCCGGACTCCTCGCCGACCGGGACGCCGACCCGACGCCCGACCGGCACGCGCCCGCCGAGCCCGTCGCGCGGGCCGGGAGCGACCACGAGGACCGCTCCGCCGCCGCCAAGGGCGTCCCCACCCCGAAGGACCTGGCCGCTCTGCGCGCGCCCGGCACCCAGCCCGCGCAGCACCCGGCCAACGCCACGCTCCGCTGGTCCTCCGACAAGGGCTGGGTCGAGCGGCCCGGCGGAGGCGGTGAGCCCCCCGAGTCCGCGTCGCTGCCGACCCTCGCGCAGCTCACCACCGCCGAGCAGCGTTGGGCCGACCGCGAGGAGGACATCACCACGGTCGGCGGCGACCCGTACGAGGTGGGGCAGGTGTTCGCCCGGCGCTGGATGGGCCGGCTCGGCGATCACACCCAGCTCCAGAAGCTGTCGACCATGTATCCCCGGGTGCCGCATCGCATCGACGGGGAGCTGCTGCGGTACGCGGCGCGGTTCGGATTGCTCGCCCACAAGGACGACCAGATCGACGAGCACGATCGGTACGCGATCCGGGCCGGGTTCTGGCGGGAGGTCGATGTGCGGACCGGCGCCGAGCACGCTGCCGCGGGGGATTGACCTGGTGCGCCCAGGCGTCTGCCTGGTGCGGATCGACGGCGTCCGCGGGTTCGTCGTGGTTGCTCGCGCCCCGCGGCGGAGCCGCTGATCGACACGGCCCGCGCCCCTGTCGGGGCGCCATTTGTCCCACCCGGGCGCAAAGCAGGGGCCCCGACCCCGTACTCTCGTTCCTCGTGAGTACGCGCACCGGTGAGCCCGCCCTGGAGTATGACAGGGGTGCCGTCGTGTGCTCGGTGCGGGGGCTGCGGAAGACCTACCCGGCCTCGCGCGGGCGGCGCGGAGTGCCCGGGACGCCCGAGGTGCGGGCCACCGACGACGTCCGGCTCGACATCGCGCGCGGCGAGATCTTCGGGCTGCTCGGGCCGAACGGCGCCGGGAAGTCCACCCTCGTACGTCAGCTGACCGGACTGATGCGGCCGGACGCCGGAAGCGTCGAGATCCTGGGGCACGACATCGTGCGCCACCCGGAGCGCGCCTCGCGGATCCTCGCCTACCTCGGGCAGGAGTCGACCGCCCTCGACGAGCTCACCGTCTCCCTCGCCGCCGAGACCACCGGACGGCTGCGCGGGCTCAGCCTCAAGGACGCGCGGGCCGCGCGCGACGAGGTCCTCGACGAACTGGACATCGCCGCGATCGCCGGGCGGCCGCTGAAGAAGCTGTCCGGCGGCCAGCGGCGGCTCGCCTGCTTCGCCGCCGTCCTGGTCGGTGAGCGGCCGCTGCTCGTGCTGGACGAGCCGACCACCGGCATGGACCCCGTCGCCCGGCGGGCCGTCTGGGCGGCCGTGGACCGGCGACGCGCCGAGCGCGGCACCACCGTGCTGCTCGTCACCCACAACGTCATCGAGGCCGAGACCGTCCTCGACCGGGTCGCCGTGATGGACCAGGGCCGCGTCATCGCCTGCGACACGCCCGCCGGGCTGAAGGAACGCGTCGCGGGCGAGGTGCGGGTCGAACTGGTCTGGCGGGAGAAGGCGCCGATGGACCTGGCCGAGGTCGCGCGGCTGCGCGAGCACGCCGTCGAGTCCGGACGGCGCTGGTCCCTGCGGCTCGCCCCCGACGAGGCCCGCCGCGCCGTCGCCGCCGTCACCGGCGGCCCGGCCTTCGACTTCCTCGACGACTTCACGCTCGCCACCCCGAGCCTGGAGGACGTGTACTTGGCGCTCGGCGGCAGCCGCAGCGGCGTGAAGGGCCTGGTGAAGGCATGAGTGTCGTATCCGCCGACGCGATGCGGACCGTCGAACCGGCCGTCACCGCGGACCCGGGAGCCGGCCGCGGCGAGGAGGGGCTCGCGCCGCGGGCCCGGTTCCTGCCGTCGCTCGCCGCCGTCTACCGCGCCCAGCTCTCCCGGGCCAGAGTCGCCCGGATCCCGCTGCTCTTCGTGGCGACCTTCCAGTCCATCGGCATCATGATCCTGATGCGGGGCGTCGTCGACCAGGGCGGCCGCGAGGCGCAGGCCGTCGTCGCCGGGTCCGCCGTGCTGGTCGTGGCGTTCGTCGCGCTGAACCTGCTGGCCCAGTACTTCGGCCAACTGCGCGCGGCCGGCGGGCTCGACCACTACGCGACGCTGCCGGTGCCGCCCGCCTCCGTGGTCCTGGGCGCGGCGGGCGCGTACGCCTCGTTCACCGTGCCGGGCACGGTGGTCACGGCGGTCGTCGGCTGCGCGATGTTCGATCTGCCGCTCGCCCATCTGTGGGTGCTCGCCGCCGTGATCCCGCTCGCCGGGGCCGCCCTCGCCGGACTCGGCGCCGCGCTCGGGCTGCTCGCGCCGCGCCCGGAACTGGCCACACTGCTCGGCCAGTTGGGCATGTCGGCGGCGCTGCTCCTCGGCGTCCTTCCGGCCGACCGGATGCCCGAGGCCGTGCAGTGGGCGCGTGACCTGCTGCCGTCCACGTACGGGGTCGAGGCCTTCGCCCGCACCTTCGGCGAGCGGCCCGACTGGCCCACGGTCCTGCTCGACCTGGGTGTCTGCGCCGCCGTCGGCGTCGCCTCACTGGCCGTGGCGACCTGGGCGTACCGCCGGGCAGCCGTCCGGTGACGCGCCCGCCGGGCACGCCTGGCACGATGGCAGGGTGACCGCACCGCTGACACCGCCGCCGCATCAACCCCCGGACGACAACGGGCACGGCAACCCGTGGCAGGCCCCGGACCCGATGGCCGGCCATCTGCCGCCGCCCGGGCCGTCACCGGCCCGCGAGGACGGGCCCGGACTCAGGGCCGAGCTGCGCGAGGCCGTCGTCGTGTTCGTCGGTGTCGCCGTCTTCGGACTGCTCCTCGGTGTGCTCTGGCTGTGGCTCGCGCCGCGCGTCCCGCTCGTCTCCGACAGCACGGCCGTCTACCTCAAGGACAGCGAGGGGGAGCAGGCCATCGGGATCGACGGCACGTTCGCGCTGCTCGGGCTCGCGTTCGGCGCCGTGACCGCCCTGCTTGTCTTCCTGTGGCGACGGCGCGGCGGCATCGGGATCGTCGTGGCGCTCGCGCTGGGCGCGCTGCTCGGCGGGGTGATCGCCTGGCGGTTCGGGATCTGGCTCGGACCGACGCGGGACGTCGCCGCGCACGCCAAGGAGCTCGGCAAGGGCGTCGTGTTCGACGCGCCGCTCGAACTGAAGGCCAAGGGCGCGCTGCTCGCGTGGCCGCTGGCCGCGATGGTCGTCCACCTCGCGCTCACCGGCCTGTTCGGGCCCCGCGACCCCGACCCGTACGCGGAGTACTACGCACCGCGCGGCACGGAAGGGACGCCGGGGCCCCAGCCCCAGGGCCCCTCGATGTAGGTACCTCGCACCCGGCCGGGGACGCCGTCGCTCGACGGCGTCCCCGGCCGTTCGTGCGCGCGCTGAACGTCAGGCGGGCCGGCGCCCGTGATTGGCCTTGCCCTTCTTGATCCGCCACTTGCGCTTGCGCGTCCTCTTCGACATGTCCTTGGTGCTTAGCCGAAGCGGCGCGGTCCGTCGAGGGGTCACGCACGCCCGACGGGCGCGAGCACCGCTTCGGTGAGCGCCGCCAGATCCGCGGCCGCCAGCTCGACCTCCAGGCCGCGGCGGCCCGCCGAGACACAGATGGTCGGGTGCTCCGCGGCCGACGCGTCGATGACCGTCGGCAGCTTCTTGCGCTGCCCGAGCGGGGAGATGCCGCCGCGGACGTAGCCGGTGGTGCGCTCGGCGAGCGCCGGGTCGGCCATCGCGGCCCGCTTGCCGCCGACCGCCGAGGCGAGCGCCTTCAGGTCGAGCTGGCCCGCCACGGGGACGACGGCGACCGTGAGCCGGCCGTCGACGTCCGCGACGAGCGTCTTGAAGACCCGGTCGGGGGAGACGCCCATCGCCTCGGCCGCCTCCTCGCCGTAACTGGGATGGGCCGGGTCGTGCTCGTAGGAGTGCACGGTGAAGGCGGTGCCCGCGGCCGTCAGCGCGACCGTCGCCGGAGTACCGCCGGACTGCTGCTGCTTCTTGGACTTCTTCGCCAACGTGCCGTGTCCTTCAGGTCAGTTGAGGCTGGTCGCCTGTCTGGTGAGGTCCGTCGCGGGCAGCGACGGCAGATGCCGGATGATCGCCGTCTCGGCGCGCAGCAGCCGCAGCTCCTCGCGCAGCCGGGACGCCACGTCGCCGGCCTCCAGGAGCCGCTGCCGCGTCGGTACGTCGAGCACCGCGGCCGCGGCCACCAGGTACGACACCACCGAGGGCTCGTCCGGCAGCTCCGCGCCCGTCGTCAGGGACCGCTCACGGGCCCCCGCGAGCCGCTTCTGGTACGAGCGGAACGCGCGCAGCACGCCCTCGGCGAGGGCTCCCGCCTCCTCGCCGTCGTCGTCGGGCAGCACCTCCACCTCCGCGGTCAGGTACGGGCCCGAGGCGTCCACCGAGTGCAGCTTGACGCGCTGGGTGCCGGTCGCGAGCACCTCGAAGCTGCCGTCGGCGCGCTCGCGGATCGTCGCCGCGTCGGCGATGCAGCCGACGGAGTGGAAGGAGGTGATCGGGTCGTCGCCGAAGCCCGCCGCCGGGCCGGCGCCGGCCTCCTTCGTGGTGAGGTCGTCCGGCATGCCGGCGGCGCTCGGCGCGACCTCGTGGCCGTCGCGGATCGCCACGACCACGAAGTTGCGCGGCTCGTCGGAGACGGCCGGGTCGGACTCGGGGTCGTCGGGGTCGGCGGGCCCGGAAGGGGAGTCCTTCAGCAGGTCGCGCATGAGGGCGCGATAGCGCTCCTCGAAGATGTTCAGCGGGAGGACGAGTCCCGGGAACAGCACCGAGTTGAGCGGGAAGAGCGGAAGCCGGACGGTGGTCACGACGGTCAAGAGTAATGGTCGCCGGGGGTCCGCGGTCCGCCGAGCAGCGGGAGCCCCGCCGCGACCTCGATCCGGACGCCGTCCCGCAGGTGCAGGAACTCGCCCAGCGGGTCCTCGGAGAGCCGGTCCCAGGGGAACGAGGTCGCGTAGGGGCCGATGAGCCGCAGCTGGTCCAGGGCGTCCTGCCAGCGTTCGAGGTGGATCAGGACGCAGGCCAGCAGATTGCGCACCTCGGCGGGCCAGGGGTCCGCGGTGTCGTACGTGGCCGAGAGCCCGACGGCGAGATCGGCCGCCGCGTCGAGGCGGGCGCGCGGGATGCCCTGCGGGGACTGCGCGGTGAGGTAGGCGAAGGCGGCGCGGGCCGGGAGGGCCTGGAGCAGGGAGCCGGGCAGCGCGTCCTCGGCGGCGCGCTCGGCGAAGTCGAAGCACTCCGCGTGCGAGCCGTACCAGGCGGCCGACAGGTACTGGAGGGCCGCGACATGGCAGCCGTAGTGGTGCGTGGAGCGGCGCACCGCCTGGCCCCACAGCTCCTCGAAGACGGTGTGCGGGGCGTTCGCGCCGCGGGCGTGGTCCAGGGCGAGGCGCCAGGGGACGGGGTCGCTGTGGTCGGCGTCCGCCGCGGCCATGATCAGCGGGGTGACGTCGCGGAGCAGTTCGGCGCGGGCCGGGGAGCCGAAGGCGCGGGCGACCGCGACCTCGGCCTTGACCAGGAGCAGGTCGGGGTCGTGCGGGGCGGACGACTGCCAGGCCGTGAACCATTCGGGGCGGGCCGCGGCGAAGGCGGCGAGGCGCTGGACGTACCGGTCGCGGTTCTCCCACTCGGCTGACTCGCGCGTGTGGGCGAGGAGTTCGGCCGCCGGGCCGTGGTCGGTGTGGGCCGCTGCCGCGAGGGCCGTGGCGAGGCGGTCGTCGGGGGCGTCGAGAAGGATGTCGTCGTCCGGGGGAAGGCCCTCGGCCAGGGACGCCGTGTGGCGGATCATGCGGGCTGTGCGGATGAGGGCGCGGAGCAGGGGCATGTCCGCGTCCTCCTTTGGGCTGGGCCTGTTGTCGCCCTGGGATGACGGGCTCTGGGGGGTGATGGTTGCTTGTGGGGTGGTAACGGTTTGGGGCGGGGCCATGGTCACGGGGCCGGCTGTGAGTTTGCTGGGCGGGTGGGGCTGGGGTGCGGGCCTGATGGGCGCTTGCCCCGCGCTGGGGGCCGCCTTGCCCACCCTGCCGCCCCGGGGGTCCCCCCGGACGGAGTCTGGGGGACGGCAGATTGCCCAAGGCGGGGGCGGTGGAGGGGTCAGTTGCGGCGGAGGAGGCGGGTGGCTCCTGCTGCCACTGTGGTGGCCAGGATCCAGCCGAGCATGATCAGGATCGCCGACAGCCACTGCCAGCCGCCGCGCAGCTGCCAAGCGCCCGCCTGGCCCAGGTCGATCACCGGGAGCAGCAGGTCGAGTGAGAAGAGGGCCGGGTCCCAGTTCGGGCCCTCGCCCTTGTGCAGCGGCGGATGGTCGGCACGGCTGAAGGCGACCGCGCTGACCGCCCAGAGCACGGCCATCCAGACGGCGGCCCGGCCCGGCCGGTACCCGTAGGCGACCGTCCAGTCCTGTATGTAGCCCCACACCTTGGCGGCCACCGGCAGCGTCTCGCGGCGGCGGCGCTGCTTGGCGAGCAGCACCTCGCGGGCGTCGGCGTCCTCCCCGGCGTTGCGCAGGATGTTCGCGAGCTGCTCGTACGGCTCGGGCCGGTACTCGGGGGTGGCGTCGGAGAGCCAGCCGAGCCGTCGGTGCAGCGGGAAGGCGCCGATCGGGATCAGGTTCTCGTACGTGAAACCGTTGACCCGGAACTGTCCGGCGACCGGCCAGCTCGTCGCCTTGTCGACCAGATTGACGACCTTTGCGCCGTTCAGCACGATGAGCCCGCGCTCCGGCCCCTCGCAGGTGAAGCGCAGCTCGGGGGTCTGGACCCGGCGCAGGGACACCTCCTGGTCGGTCCGCATCGTGAAGCGGGCCGCGTCCAGGTCGATGGCGTCGCCGAAGCGCCCGTCGTCGAGGCGCAGGCCGCCCACGCACTCGAACCGCTGCACCCGGGTGCCCCGCGCCGGGGTGCCGTTGGACAGGAAGGAATTGCCGACCCCGGCGGGCGTCAGATAGAGGGTGCGCTCGACCGTGAGCTGCGGGGCGTTCAGCGCGCGCTGCCCGTGCGAGTTGCTCAGCCGGCTGCCGCGCAGGGACAGCGACACGCCCACCGTCGCGCCGCGCAGGCTCAGCTCGCCGTGCGTCTCCAGCATCTCGGCCTGGAGGTCCTGGCCGACCGACATCCCGTCCCCGGCGATCGACTTCCCGGTCCGGTCGCGGAACGCCACCGCCTGATTGAGCAGCAGGTCCGTGCCGATGTGCGCGTCGGTCAGCCGGACGCCGGTGTGGAACCGGGAGCGCGGCAGATGCAGATCGCCCTCGGTGTGCACCCGGGCGGCCTCCAGACGCGGCACCGAGCAGTTCACCAGCCGGAGCGTCGTGAAGTGCGCCTCCGGGAGCAGCACCTCCTTCTCGAAGCGGCAGTCCTTCAGCTCCACGTACGGCTCGATCGTGCCGCCCGCGAGATCGAGCGTGTCCGTGATCTGCACGCCCTGGAGCTTCAGCGACGACACCCGGCCGTCCAGGGCCGGCGGCCCGGCGAGCAGCAGCCACGCCACGATCCGCGCGCGCACGCTGCGGCCGGGACCCCAGGGGTGCCCGCCGTGCGGATCGTCGGCATCTCTGACGCCCGTACGCAGGTCGTAGACGGTTCCGTTGCGGAACGCCTGCCACATCCCGACCTCTGCTGCGGTCAGCCCGTCCGGCACGTCGCCATTGCCGCCGCCGGTCGTCGTCCCGTCGACCACGCCTGTCCTGCCTCCCCGTACGCCCCGCGGGCAACTGTTACCCATGAGTTCAGTACGACCGGTGATGCCCGCTGGGTGACAGCTTGAACGCCAGGGGTGAAGGTCATCCTCCGGTCCGGGAAGATCGGCCGAAACCGGACGTGTATCAGTCACTGATACGGGCCACCAGCGGCAAAGGCGCGTCTGAGAGAATTGGTGCGTGATCTCTCGAATCGATCTGCGCGGCGCCGCCCTCCCCGAGGGCCAGGCCCTGCGCTCGCTGCTGCCCCGAGCCGACTTCGACGTCTCGGCCGCCCTGGAGAAGGTGCGGCCGATCTGCGAGGACGTGCATCATCGCGGCGACGCGGCGCTGATCGAGTACGGCGAGAAGTTCGACGGAGTGACCCTCACGTCGGTGCGGGTGCCGGCCGAGGCCCTGGCCACGGCGCTCGCCGACCTCGACCCGGCCGTCCGCGCGGCCCTGGAGGAGTCCATCCGCCGGGCCCGCATCGTCCACCGCGAGCAGCGCCGTACCGGCCACACCACGCAGGTCGTGCCCGGCGGCTCGGTCACCGAGAAGTGGGTGCCGGTCGAGCGCGTCGGCCTGTACGCGCCCGGCGGCCGGTCCGTCTACCCGTCGTCCGTGATCATGAACGCCGTACCGGCGCAGGAGGCCGGCGTCGCGTCGATCGCGCTCGCCTCCCCGCCGCAGAAGGAGTTCGGCGGCCTGCCGCACCCGACGATCCTGGCGGCCTGCGCGCTGCTCGGCGTCGACGAGGTGTACGCGGCGGGCGGCGCCACCGCCGTCGCGATGTTCGCGTACGGCACCGAGTCCTGCCCGCCCGCGAACATGGTGACCGGCCCCGGCAACATCTGGGTCGCCGCCGCCAAGCGCTACTTCACCGGCCGCATCGGCATCGACGCCGAGGCCGGACCGACCGAGATCGCGGTCCTCGCCGACGCCACCGCCGACCCGGCGCACGTCGCGTCCGACCTGATCAGCCAGGCCGAGCACGACCCGCTGGCCGCGGCCGTCCTCGTCACCGACAGCGAGGATCTTGCCGCCGCCGTCGAGCGCGAGCTGGAGCCGCAGGTCGCCGCGACCAAGCACGTCGAGGACCGCATCCTGCCCGCCCTCAAGGGCGAGCAGTCCGCGATCGTCCTCGTGGACTCGATCGACGACGGCCTCAAGGTCGTCGACGCGTACGGCGCCGAGCACCTGGAGATCCAGACCGCGGACGCCGCCGCCGTCGCCCAGCGCGTGAAGAACGCGGGCGCGGTCTTCGTCGGCCCATGGGCGCCCGTCTCCCTCGGGGACTACGCGGCGGGCTCCAACCACGTCCTGCCGACCGGTGGCTGCGCCTGCCACTCCTCCGGCCTGTCCGTCCAGTCCTTCCTGCGCGGCATCCACATCGTCGACTACACGAAGGACGCCCTCGCCGAGGTCGCCCACACCGTGGTGACGCTGGCCGAGGCCGAGGACCTGCCCGCGCACGGCGCCGCCGTCAAGGCCCGCTTCGGGTGGAAGGTGCCGACGAACAAGTGACGCACATCGACGACCTTCCCGTACGCGACGAACTGCGCGGCAAGTCCCCCTACGGCGCGCCCCAGCTCGACGTCGCCGTCCGGCTGAACACGAACGAGAACCCGTACCCGCTGCCCGAGCCGCTCGTCGCGCGGATCGCGGAGCGGGTCGCGGACGCGGCCCGGAACCTCAACCGCTACCCGGACCGCGACGCCGTCGAGCTGCGCACCGAGCTGGCCCGGTACCTGACCCGGACCACCGGCCACCCGGTCGCCTTCGAGCAGGTCTGGGCGGCCAACGGGTCGAACGAGGTGCTCCAGCAGCTCCTCCAGGCGTTCGGCGGCCCCGGCCGCACCGCGCTCGGCTTCGAGCCCTCGTACTCGATGCACCCGCTGCTCGCCCGCGGCACCAACACCGGCTGGGTCAGCGCCCCGCGCAAGGACGACTTCTCGCTCGACGTGCCCGGCGCCGTCGAGGCGATCCGCACCCACCGCCCGAGCGTCGTCTTCATCACCAGCCCCAACAACCCCACCGGGAACGCCGTGGCCCGCGAGGACGTCCTCGCGCTGTACGAGGCGGCCGGCCGGGACGCGATGGTGATCGTCGACGAGGCGTACACCGAGTTCAGCCACGGCGCCTCCCTGCTCGAACTGATCGAGGGCCGCCCGAACCTCGTCATCTCCCGCACCATGTCGAAGGCGTTCGGCGCCGCGGGCCTGCGCCTCGGCTACCTCGCCGCCGACCCGGCCGTGGTCGACGCGGTCCAGCTGGTGCGGCTGCCCTACCACCTGTCGGCCGTGAACCAGGCGACGGCGCTCGCCGCCCTGGAGTACACCGACACCCTGCTCGGTTACGTGGAGCAGCTGAAGGCCGAGCGCGACCGCGTGGTCGAGGAGCTGAAGGGGCTCGGCTTCGACGTGACCGTCGCCGACGCCAACTTCATCCAGTTCGGTGTCTTCGACGACCCGCACGCCGTCTGGCAGTTCATCCTCGACCGCGGCGTCCTGATCCGTGACAACGGAGTGCCGGGACGGCTGCGCATGTCGGTCGGCACCCCCGAAGAGAACGACGCGTTCCTGGACGCGGCCCGTGAAGTCAAGAAGGAGTTCGGCGCATGAGCCGCGTAGGACGCGTAGAGCGCAGCACCAAGGAAACCTCCGTCCTCGTCGAGATCGACCTGGACGGCAGCGGCAAGGTCGACGTGTCGACCGGGGTCGGCTTCTACGACCACATGCTCGACCAGCTCGGCCGCCACGGCCTCTTCGACCTCACGGTCAAGACCGAGGGCGACCTGCACATCGACTCCCACCACACCATCGAGGACACCGCCCTCGCCCTCGGCGCCGCCTTCAAGCAGGCCCTCGGCGACAAGGTCGGCATCTACCGCTTCGGCAACTGCACGGTCCCGCTGGACGAGTCCCTCGCCCAGGTCACCGTCGACCTCTCCGGCCGCCCCTACCTCGTGCACACCGAGCCCGAGAAGATGGCGCCGATGATCGGCGAGTACGACACGACGATGACCCGGCACATCCTGGAGTCGTTCGTCGCGCAGGCGCAGATCGCCCTGCACGTCCACGTCCCGTACGGGCGCAACGCCCACCACATCGTGGAGTGCCAGTTCAAGGCCCTCGCCCGCGCCCTGCGCTACGCCTCCGAGCGCGACCCGCGCGCGGCCGGCATCCTCCCGTCGACGAAGGGCGCGCTCTAGCCATGAACGGCCTCGCGACCGTCCTCATCCTCGTCGGCCTCTTCCTGGTCGGCGGCATCATCTCGTTCACCAAGCAGGGCATGGGCAAGAGCCTCATCACGCTGCTGTCGATCAGCGCCGGCCTCTGCCTCGTGGCGGGCGTGCTGCGCCTCGACTACTGGAACTGACGGCCATGACAGACAAAAAAGTTGTCGTCTTCGACTACGGCTTCGGGAACGTGCGCTCCGCCGAGCGCGCCCTCGCCCGCGCGGGCGCCGACGTCGAGATCACCCGCGACTTCGACACGGCGATGAACGCCGACGGCCTCCTCGTACCCGGCGTGGGCGCCTTCGCCGCCTGCATGAAGGGGCTGAAGGAGGCGCGCGGCGACTGGATCGTCGGGCGCCGGCTGTCCGGCGGGCGGCCCGTGATGGGCATCTGCGTCGGCATGCAGATCCTCTTCGCGCGCGGCATCGAGCACGGTGTCGAGGCCGAGGGCCTCGACGAGTGGCCCGGCGTCGTCGAACCGCTCAAGGCCGACGTCGTCCCGCACATGGGCTGGAACACCGTCGACGCACCCCAGGACAGCGAGCTGTTCGCGGGCGTCGGCGGCGACGAGCGCTTCTACTTCGTGCACTCGTACGCCGTCCAGCACTGGGAGATGGAGGTCAAGAACCCCCACATCCGTGCCCCCAAGGTCACCTGGTCGACCCACGGCGAGCCCTTCGTGGCCGCCGTCGAGAACGGCGCGCTGTGGGCGACGCAGTTCCACCCCGAGAAGTCCGGCGACGCCGGAGCCCAGCTGCTGAAGAACTGGATCGGAACCCTCTGATGGCTCCCAAGCTCGAACTCCTTCCCGCCGTCGACGTCCGCGACGGGCAGGCGGTCCGCCTCGTCCACGGCGAGTCCGGCTCCGAGACCTCCTACGGCTCCCCGCTGGAGGCCGCCCTCGCCTGGCAGAACTCCGGCGCCGAGTGGCTGCACCTGGTCGACCTCGACGCCGCGTTCGGCACCGGTGACAACCGCGCGCTGATCCGCGAGGTCAGCCGGGCCATGGACATCAAGGTCGAGCTGTCCGGCGGCATCCGCGACGACGACACGCTCGCCGCCGCCCTCGCCACCGGCTGCACCCGCGTCAACCTCGGCACCGCCGCCCTGGAGACCCCCGAGTGGGTCGCGAAGGTCATCGCCGAGCACGGCGACAAGATCGCCGTCGGCCTCGACGTGCGCGGCACGACGCTGCGCGGGCGCGGCTGGACCCGCGACGGCGGCGACCTCTACGAGACGCTGGCGCGCCTCGACTCCGAAGGCTGCGCGCGCTATGTCGTCACCGACATCGCCAAGGACGGCACGCTCCAGGGCCCGAACCTGGAACTCCTGAAGAACGTCTGCGCGGCCACCGACCGCCCGGTCGTGGCCTCGGGCGGCGTCTCCTCCCTGGACGACCTGCGCGCCATCGCCGAGCTCGTGCCGCTGGGCGTCGAGGGCTCCATCGTCGGCAAGGCGCTGTACGCCAAGGCGTTCACGCTGGAGGAAGCGCTGGAGGCGGTCTCCGTATGAGCGGCGCCGTCCGCCGGACCCAGTCCGGGGCCCCCTGGGAGGAGGCCTTCGGGTACGCCCGTGCCGTCGAACTCCCCAACGGGCTCGTCCTCGTCTCCGGCTGCACCTCCGTCGTCAACGGCGTGATCGCCGAGGGCGGCCCGTACGAGCAGACGAAGAACGCCTTCAACGTGGCGCTCGCGGCCCTTGCCGAGCTGGGTCTCGGTGCCGACGACGTCGTGCGCACCCGCATGTACCTCACCCACGCGCGCGACGTGGACGAGGTCGGCCGGGCCCACAAGGAACTGTTCGACACCGTCCGGCCCGCCGCGTCCATGCTGATCATCTCCGGCTTCGTCGACCCGTCGCTGGTCGTGGAGGTCGAGGTCGAGGCGTTCCGCCCGCAGGCAGGAGAAGCGCAGTGAGCCTCGCGGTACGCGTCATCCCGTGTCTCGACGTGGACAACGGGCGGGTCGTCAAGGGCGTCAACTTCCAGAACCTGCGCGACGCGGGTGATCCCGTCGAGATGGCCAAGGTGTACGACGCCGAGGGCGCCGACGAGCTGACGTTCCTGGACATCACCGCCTCGTCCGGCAACCGGGAGACCACCTACGACGTGGTGCGGCGCACCGCCGAGCAGGTCTTCATCCCGCTCACCGTGGGCGGCGGTGTGCGCACTGCCGAGGACGTGGACAAGCTGCTGCGCGCCGGGGCCGACAAGGTGGGCGTCAACACGGCCGCCATCGCGCGGCCCGAGCTGATCCGGGAGATCGCCGAGCGGTTCGGGCGACAGGTGCTGGTTCTCTCCGTGGACGCTCGGCGTACCGAGTCCGGCGCCTTCGAGGTGACCACGCACGGGGGGCGGCGGTCCGCCGGGATCGATGCCGTGGAGTGGGCGCATCAGGCTGCCGAGTTGGGGGCCGGGGAGATTCTGCTCAACTCGATGGACGCCGACGGCACCAAGGACGGGTACGACCTGGAGATGATCTCGGCCGTACGCAAGCACGTGTCCGTGCCGGTGATCGCCTCGGGGGGCGCCGGGCGCCTGGAGCATTTCGCGCCGGCCGTCGCGGCGGGCGCCGATGCCGTGCTGGCGGCGTCGGTCTTCCATTTCGGAGATCTGCGCATCGGACAGGTCAAGTCCTCCTTGCGCGAGGCGGGTTGCCCGGTTCGGTGACCTCTGGCGGGGCCGGGGTTGCTTGCGCAGTTCCCCGCGCCCCTGATGGGTCGTCTTTCGGGCGCGCCACCGTCGTGGCTGGTCGCGCAGTTCCCCGCGCCCCTAAAACCAGTTCGTCACGCGCGGCCCGGTGGCCGCTTCTCGCGCAGTTCCCCGCGCCCCTGAGATGCGCACTTCGTGCGCCATCTCATCAGGAGAGGCGCGCCATCGCCGCCCCATCAGGAGAGGCGCGCCATCGCCGCCCCATCAGGAGAGGCGCGCCATCGCCGCCCCATCAGGAGAGGCGCGCCACCGCCGCCCCATCAGGAGAGGCGCGCCACCGCTGCCCCCATCGGGAGGCGCGCGAAGCGCAGCCTCAAGGGGAGGCGGCGCGAAGCGCCTGCCTCAGGGGCGCGGGGAACTGCGCGAGAAGCGGCCACCGGGCCGCGGTCGAAGTACGACCCAGGGGCGCGGGGAACTGCGCGACCAGCCACGACGGTGGCGCGCCTTACTGACGGACCGGTGATTTTGCCGATGCGGAGTGGGGGGTTCCCGGGGGAAGTTGGGGCTGTCCATGACAGTGGCGGTGCCTCGGGACGACGGTGCCGCCTCCCCGAGAGGAACACGTCGTGCACAAGCTCCGAAACCGCCTCATCCGCACGGGCCTGGCCGCACTGCTCGCGCTCGGCGGCCTCGCCACATCCCAGGCCGTGACCGCCCAGGCCGCGGACAACCCCTACGAACGCGGCCCGGCCCCGACCCAGTCCAGCATCGAGGCCTCCCGCGGTTCCTACGCGGTCTCCCAGACCACCGTGTCCTCCCTGAGCGTCAGCGGCTTCGGCGGCGGCACCATCTACTACCCGACGTCGACGGCCGACGGCACCTTCGGCGCCGTCGCGATCTCCCCGGGCTACACCGCGTACCAGTCGTCGATCGCCTGGCTCGGCCCGCGCCTGGCCTCGCAGGGCTTCGTCGTGTTCACCATCGACACCAACACCACGCTCGACCAGCCCGACAGCCGCGGCCGCCAACTCCTCGCCGCACTCGACTACTTGACCCAGACGAGCTCGGTCCGCACCCGGATCGACACCACCCGGCTCGGCGTCATGGGCCACTCCATGGGCGGCGGCGGCACGCTGGAGGCCGCCAAGAGCCGCCCCTCGCTCCAGGCGGCCATCCCGCTGACCGGCTGGAACACGGACAAGACCTGGCCCGAGATCCAGACCCCCACGCTCGTGGTGGGCGCCGACGGTGACACCGTCGCGCCGGTCGCCACGCACTCCGAGCCGTTCTACACCAGTCTGCCCAGCTCGCTGGACAAGGCGTACCTGGAGCTGCGGGGCGCCACCCACTTCACCCCGAACTCCTCCAACACCACGATCGCCAAGTACTCCATCTCGTGGCTGAAGCGGTTCATCGACAACGACACCCGGTACGAGCAGTTCCTCTGCCCGCTGCCGAGCGCGAGCCTCACGATCGCGGAGTACCGGGGCAACTGCCCGCACACGTCCTGACGTTCCGCGCGTGCTGTGCGGGGACACAGTGTCCCCAGGTGCCGGTTGGGTTCGCGCCCAACCGGCACTGCGCACGGCACGGATCCCGCCTAGCGTGGTCCGGGTGACCGGCATGAGCGTGCTGTTGCTGACCGCCGCCGCGTACGAGGCCGACCCCGAGGGCCCCGGCGCCGACGCGGGCCTCGTGCTGCGGGCCGCGGCGAGCGCCGGACTCGGCGCACCCGACCTCGACGCCGCCGCACGCGCGGGCCTGACCCGCGACACCGCCGGACGGCTGCGCCTTCCGGACCCGCGCGCCCGGTACGCGGCGGAGCCACCCGCCCGCCGCAGGGCGGCGCACCGCCTGCTGGCCGCAGCCGCCACGGGGGAGCGGCAGCGGCCGGCAGGTCTGCTGCACCGGGCACTCGCGACGCCGTACCCGGACGAACGGCTCGGCGCCGAACTCGCCGCCGCCGCGGCGGAGCCGGGCCCGCCCGCGGGGGAGCGGGCCACGGCGCTCGCCCTCGCCGCCGGGCTCGCGTCCGACCCGGCGGTGCGGGCCGCCCGCCTGGTCGCGGCGGCCGACCGCTACCGGCGCGCGGGCCGCCCGGCCAAGGCCCGCGAACTCCTCGACCGGGCCGCCGAGTCGGCGGCCCCCGACCCCGTACGCGGACAGGCCGCGCTGGTCCACGGGCTGCTCGCCCTGCGCGACGGACCCGTGGCCGACGCCCGCGAGTCCCTGCTCCTCGCCGCCGGGCACGGCGCCCCCGGACCGGCCCTCGACGCCCGGCTCGCGGCGGCGGAGGCGGCCTGGGCGCTCGGCGACGCCGAGGGGTACCGGGAAGTCGTCGGCGTCCAGGGCATCCCGCCGGGACCCGGCGCCGTCCTCGACTACCGGCTCGGCATGTCCGCCTCGCTCGGCGAACGTTTCCTGGCCGGACGGGCCGCCCTGGCCCGCGTCGTCGAACAGGCCGCGCGCGGACCGGAGGGCGAGCCGGACGCGCTGCTGCGCGCCGGGGCCGCCGCCCTCGTCGCCGGACAGGTCGAGGCCGCCTGCCGGATCGGCAGCAGGGCGCTGGCCGCCGCCCGCGCCCAGGACGCGGCGCCCGAGGTGCCCCGCGCCCTGGAACTGCTCGCGTACGGCGAACTGCGCTCGGGGCGGCACGCCCGCGCCCGGGCCCACGCCGAGGAGGGCCTGCGCACCGCCCGCGCCGGCGGCCAGCGCAACCTCGTGGCGGGCCAGCACGCCATCCTCGCCCTGGTCGCCTCGCTGGACAGCGACGCCGCCCTCGTCGCCCGGCACGCCGCGGCCGCCCAGCACATCGCCGACCGGCACGGCCTCGTCCAGACCGCGACGCTCGCCCAGTGGGCGCTCGCCCGCGCCGACCTGGCCCGCGGCCGGGCCGCCGAGGCGACGGCCCGGCTCGCCCCGCTGACCGGCGCCGGGCCTCGGTGCGGCCACTTCGCGGTGCGGATGCTCGCCGTGCCCTGCCTCGTGGAGGCGGCGGCGTCGGCGGGCGAGCCCGGCGGGGCCCGCGAGGCCGTCGCCGAGTTCGCCGTCTGGACCGAGCGCGGCTACGACCCGCAGGCCCCGGCCCAGCTCGCCCGCTGCCAGGCCCTCCTCGACCCCTCCGACGACGGCTTCGGCGAGGCCCTGGCCCGCCACGACCGCACGGGCGGCGGCGACTTCGAACGGGCCCGCACCGCCGCCCTGTACGGCAAGTGGCTGCGCCGCACCCGCCGTCCGGCCCGCGCCCGGGTGCTGCTGCGCGACGCCCTGGTCGCCTTCGAGCGGTGCGGCGCGGCGGTCTGGGCCGCACAGACGGCGGCCGAACTGCGGGCCACGGGCGAGGCGCCCCGCTCCGGTCAACCGTGCGCGGAACTCGCCGAGTTGACCCCGCAGCAACTGCGCATCGCGCACTGCGTCGCCGAGGGCGACACCAACCGTGAGGTCGCCCGCCGCCTCTCGGTGAGCCCGCGCACCGTGGACCACCACCTGCGCAACGTCTTCGCCCAGCTGGGCGTGCGCTCCCGCGTCGAACTGGCCCGGCTCGTGCACCGCGCGGAACGCCCCGCCACCGCCTCCTGACGGGCCCGGCGCCACCTCCCGTCCGGCCCCCGCCGCCGGACGTCACACCCCGCTCCCCACATCCCCGTACGGCATCGTTTCCTTCCGGGGGCTGGAGACCGACTGGACGGTATGTCATTCTGCGGGCCCGGGGCGGAGCGGCCGCGCCCCGGCGCGAGCCGAACCGTGGAGGACCGATGCCCGCGCACCTCGTACGCCCCAAGCCCGTCACCACGCCCGCCGCGGTCGGAGTGCTGCGCCGCGCGGCGCTCCCGCTGCTGGGCCGGCTGCCCGTGCTCACCGACCGGCTGGTGGCGGAACTGGCGGAGCGGGAACCGGCCTACCGGGCCGCGATCGAGACCGACCCCGTCGCGGTGCGCCAGGAGGTGCAGCGCTCGCTGCGGCACAGCGTCGACTCGCTCCTCGACCCGGCCCGCTCCCGCACGGCCGCCCGCGCCTGCTCCGCCCGGATCGGTGCCGAACGCGCCGCCGACGGACTGCCGCTCGACGCCGTCCTGCACGCCTTCCGGCTGGGCGGCGCCCTGATCTGGCAGGCCTTGGTCGACGAGGTCACGGTCCAGCGGCCCGAGGACGCCCACCTCCTGGTCCATCTCGCCGCCGACGTACGGGGGTTCGTCGACGAGCACTGCGCCTGTGTGGCCGACGCCTACCGGCAGGCCGAGCACGAACTGAGCTGGCGGCGCGACAACCGGCGCCGCCTGATGACCGCCGCCCTCCTCGACGGGTCCACCCGTATCGCCGATCTGCCCGCGGCCGCCGCCGAGTTGGGCCTGCCCGAGCAGGGCCGGTACGCGGTCGTGCTCGTCGCGGGCGCGGGACCGGGCGCACCGCCCGCGCCGCCCGGCGAACCGCGGGCGGTGTGGCACACGGGCCCCGACGGGCGGCGCGGCATCGTCCCCCTCGCGGACCGGACCGGCGCCCAGCTCGCCGCCGCCTGCCGTGCGACGACGGACCGTGTCCCGGGGCTGCGGATCGGGGTCAGTCCCGCCGTCGAAGGGCTCGCCGCGGTCGGCGCCGCCCGGCGGCTCGCCGAGACCGCCCTGCGCATCTGCCCCGCGACCGGCGGCACGGTGCTCCTCGACGACGAACTGCCCGCCGCCCTCGTCGCCGCGGCCCCCGGGCTCGGCCGGCTCCTCGCCGACCGGGTGCTCGGCCCGCTGCTCGCCCTGCCGCCCGCCGACCGCGACGTCCTGCTCGACACGCTGACCGTCTGGCTGGACTGCGACGGCTCCGCGCAGCGTGCCGCGGCCCGCCTCTACTGCCACCGCAACACCGTGCTCAACCGCCTGCGCCGCTGCGAACAGCTGACCGCCCGCAGCCTGACCCGCCCGGCCGACCTGGTGGAACTCGGGCTGGCCCTGAGCGCGTACCGCCTGCGCCGCCCTTGAGTGGCGCCCCTGGGCGGCGATCCGCAGAAGCGCGAAGGATCTGTTGCGCAATTTTCGTTGCGCAATATTTCTTTCGTATCTAGAGTCGTGGCATGACCGAGTCACGCCGCATCGCGGATCTCGCCACCCTCAAAGCCTTCGGCCACCCCCTGCGCATGCGGCTCTACGGAGCCCTGAAGCTGCGCGGGACCGCCACCGCCTCGCAGCTCGCGGACGACCTGGACGACGACACCGCCGTCTCCCTGGTCAGCTACCACCTGCGCAAGCTCGCCGAGCACGGGCTGATCGAGGAGGCCGAGCGCGCGGGCGGCGACGCGCGGGAGCGCTGGTGGCAGGCCGCGCAGGAGTCACTGCGCATCGACAGCAAGGACTTCCGCGACACTCCCGAGGGCGCCGCCGCGCACACCGCCCTGTCCCGCGTCATGTACGACCACCGCCGCGACGCCTACCTGCGCTTCCTGGAACAGCGCGCGGGCTGGAGCCCCGAGTGGCAGGACGCGCACGACAGCTCCGACTTCATGGCCCGGCTCACCCCCGACGAACTCAAGGCGCTCACCGCCGAGTTGCACGCGGTCGTCGCCCGGTACGAGAAGCACGGCAGGACCGCGGACCCCGAGGGCCGCGAGACGGTCGGCGTCCACCTGTACGCGTTCCCGATGAGAGGCTGACCGCGATGGCCGTCGACCCGCTCACCGCCCGGCGCCGCTACAGCGCGGTGTCGTTCCTGTTCTGGCTGCCCATCGGCCTCTGCGTCCCCGTACAGGTGCTGCTGCTGACCGAGCGCGGCGTGTCCCTGTCGGCCGTCGCCGCCCTCTTCGCCGTGCACTCCCTGACGGCCGCCGCCCTCGAACTGCCCACCGGGGGACTCTCCGACGTCCTCGGCCGCCGCGCCGTCCTCGCCGCGTCCGGCGTGCTCGTCACCGTCGCCCTCGCCCTGACCGCGTTCGGCACCGCCGTCTGGATCCTGGCCCTGGCCATGGCGCTCAAGGGCGCCGCCCGCGCCCTCAACAGCGGCCCCGCCGAAGCCTGGTACGTCGACACCGTGCACGCCCACGAAGGCCCCGACGCCGAACTGCGCACCGGCCTCGCCCGCGGCGGCGCCGCCGGAGCCGCCGCGCTCGCCCTCGGCACCCTGTGCGGCGGCCTCGGCCCCTGGCTGCTCGACCGCGACGGCCGCCTCGAAGCGGCCACCGGCCTGCCCGCGCTCGCCGTCCCGCTGCTGCTCGGCGCGCTCATCAGCGCCCTCTACGTCGGCTACGTCCTGTTCGCCCTGCCCGAACCCCCGCGCCCGCCCGCCACCCTGCGCGGCGTCCTCGCCGGGATCCCCGGCGCCATCGCCTCCGGCGTCCGCCATGCCGGCCGGGACGCCCTGGTGCGCCGCGTCGTGCTGACCGCCGCCGCCGTCGGCAGCGCGCTCGGCGTCGTCGAACTGCTCACCCCCGGCCGCGCCGCCGACCTCACCGGCAGCGCCGACGGCGGCGCCGTGCTGTACGCGGTGCTCGCCTGCGCCGGATTCTGCGGCACCGCCCTCGGCAACCGCCTCGCCCCGCTCGCCGCCCGCATCGCGGGTAGCGGCGAACGGGCCGTCCTGCTCGGGGAGTTCACCGCCGTCCTCGGTGTCGCGCTGCTCTGCGCCATCGCGGCGACCGACCTCGTCGTCCTGGCCGCGCTCGGCTATCTCCTGGTCTACGTGGGCATCGGCGCGGCGAGCCCCAGCGTCAACGATTTCCTGCACCGCCGCACCGACAGCTCGGGGCGCGCCACGGCCCTGTCCGTGCAGTCCCTCGCCCTGCAACTCGCCGGAGCCTGCGGCGGCTTGGTGGCGGGCGCCCTGCCCGCCGGGGCGGCGGCCTGGTTGCCCGGACTGCTCGGCCTGACGGCGGGCGCACTGCTGTGGACCCGCCGCGCACCGGCCGCAACTCCTGCGGCGAGCAAGGCAGTTGGCCAGGAGGCCGTTACAGCCCCAGCGCCTTCGTCTCGGTGAGCCGGTCCACCGCCGCCTTGTCGCCCTCCAGCTGCACGTCCGCCGCGTCCTGCCGGCCGAACGCGAACATCAGCAGTTCGGCCGGCTCGCCGGTGACCGTGACCACCGGAGCACCCTTGTGGGCCACCGCCGTCTGCCCGTCGGGCCGCCGCAGCACGAGCCCCACCGGCGCCTTGCGGCCCATCATCCGGGCCATCCGCTCCAGGCGGGACCAGAGCGCCTCCGAGAAGACCGGGTCCAGCTCACGCGGCGACCAGTCGGGCTGCGCCCGGCGCACGTCCTCCGTGTGGACATAGAACTCCACCGCGTTCGACGCCTCGTCGACCTGCTTCAGGGAGAAGGGCGAGAAACGCGGCGGACCGGTCCTGATCAGCTGGATCAGCTCTTCGTAGGGCTTCTCCGCGAACTCCGCCTGGATCCGGTCCAGACGCGGCGCGAGCTGCTTGATGAGGAGCCCGCCCGCCGCGTCGGGGCGCCGCTCGCGCACCACGACATGGGCCGCGAGATCACGGGCGGTCCAGCCCTCGCACAGGGTGGGAGCGTCCGGGCCCGCCGCCTCCAGCAGGTCCGCGAGAAGAAGCCGTTCACGCTTGGCATGGGTCGACATGGCCGCCAGCCTACGACCGGCCCCGCCGTCCGGACAGTGGACGCCGACAGAAGACATATATGCGGCGCGGCACAATGGCAGGTATGACCCCCCAGCAACAGCCGAGCAACCTCGACCCGGCCATCGCCGCCCGCCTCAAGCGCAGCGCCGACGGCCTGGTGCCCGCCATCGCCCAGCAGTACGACACCGGCGAGGTGCTGATGCTCGGCTGGATGGACGACGAGGCGCTGCACCGCACCCTCACCACGGGCCGCTGCACCTACTGGTCGCGCAGCCGCCGGGAGTACTGGGTCAAGGGCGACACCTCAGGACACTTCCAGCACGTGAAGTCCGTCGCGCTCGACTGCGACGCCGACACCGTGCTCGTCAAGGTCGACCAGGTCGGCGCCGCCTGCCACACCGGCGCGCGGACCTGCTTCGACGCCGACGTCCTCCCCGTCACCCAGTAAGGTCGGCCGCCATGGATCTCGAGACCTTCCGCAAGCTGGCGACCGACCGCCGAGTGATCCCCGTCAGCCGCAAGCTCCTCGCGGACGGCGACACCCCCGTCGGCCTGTACCGCAAGCTCGCCGCCGAACGGCCCGGCACCTTCCTCCTGGAGTCCGCGGAGAACGGCCGGTCGTGGTCCCGCTACTCCTTCGTCGGCGTCCGCTCCGCCGGCACGCTCACCGAGCGCGACGGACAGGCCCACTGGCTGGGCACCCCGCCCGTCGGCGTCCCCGTCGACGGCGACCCGCTCGCCGCCCTGCGCGCCACCGTCGAGACCCTGCACACCCCGCGCTACGACGGCCTGCCCCCGTTCACCGGCGGCATGGTCGGCTACCTCGGCTACGACATCGTGCGCCGCCTGGAGAAGATCGGCCCCGGCGAGCGCGACGATCTCGAGCTCCCCGAGCTGACGATGCTGCTCACCAGCGACCTCGCCGTGCTCGACCACTGGGACGGCTCCGTCCTGCTGATCGCCAACGCGATCAACCACAACGACCTCGACACCGGAGTCGACGAGGCCTACGCCGACGCCGTCGCCCGGCTCGACGCCATGGAGGCCGACCTCGGCAAGCCCGCCGACTCCGCCCCCGCCGCACTGCCGCCCTCCGAACTCCCCGAGTTCACCGCACTGTGGGGCGGCGAGCAGTACCAGGACGCCGTCGACGACATCAAGGAGCGCATCCGCGCGGGCGAGGCCTTCCAGGTCGTCCCCTCCCAGCGCTTCGAAACCCCGTGCACGGCAAGCGCGTTGGACGTCTACCGCGTGCTGCGGGCCACGAACCCGTCCCCGTACATGTACCTCTTCCGCTTCGACGGCTTCGACGTCGTCGGGTCCTCCCCGGAGGCCCTGGTCAAGGTCGAGGACGGCCGCGCCATGGTCCACCCCATCGCCGGCACCCGCCCGCGCGGCGCCACCCCGCAGGCCGACCAGAGCTACGCCGACGAGCTCATCGCCGACCCCAAGGAGCGCGCCGAGCACCTGATGCTCGTCGACCTCGGCCGCAACGACCTGGGCCGCGTCTGCGAACCCGGCTCCGTCGAGGTCGTCGACTTCATGTCCATCGAGCGGTACTCCCACGTCATGCACATCGTGTCCACCGTGACCGGCACCGTCGCCGAGGACCGCACCGCCTTCGACGTGCTCACCGCCTGCTTCCCCGCGGGCACCCTCTCCGGCGCGCCCAAGCCCCGCGCGATGCAGATCATCGACGAGCTGGAGCCCTCGCGCCGCGGCCTCTACGGCGGCTGCGTCGGCTACCTCGACTTCGCCGGGGACTCCGACACCGCCATCGCCATCCGCACCGCCCTGCTGCGCGACGGCACCGCCTACGTCCAGGCGGGCGCCGGCGTCGTCGCCGACTCCGACCCCGTCGCCGAGGACACCGAGTGCCGCAACAAGGCCGCGGCCGTGCTCCGCGCGGTGCACACGGCGAACAGGCTCGGCGCGCACACAGTGTGACGTGACGCACGCCTCCCGCCCGAAAGGCCCCTCCACCTGTACACAGGGGCGATAGTGGAGTACGTGACTGCCGTACCGCACCCCCGTACCGAAGCCGAGACCGGCCCCGCCGCAAGGCGTGGCCGGCGCAGCCTCGCCGTCGCGCTGCTCTTCGGGGCCCTCGGCGCCGCGGTCGCGCTGCTCGCCTCCCGCCAGGAGTGGTGCTCGGGCGTCGCGGCCGTCGCCGGCGGCGACCTGAAGCTCTCCGCCAAGGGCAGCGACGTGACCGGCGTCCCCGCCGCCCTGGCCATCGTGGGCCTCGCCGCGCTCGTCGCCGTGTTCGCCGTACGCCGCGCGGGCCGCTTCCTGGTCGCCGCGCTGCTCGCCCTGTCCGGCGCGGGCGCCGTCGCCGCCGCCGTGCTCGGCGCGGACGACAGCTCCGCCCTCGACGACAAGGCGGCCCAGGCATCCGGCAACGCGGCGACCACCATCGACGCGCTCACCCACACCGCCTGGCCCTACGTCGCGGCGGGCGGCGGCGCCCTCATCCTGATCGCCGGAGTCCTCGCCGTGATCTACGGCGCGGCCTGGCCCTCGATGGGCGGCCGCTACGAGCGCTCCGGCGCCCCCCGGGCCCGGAAGCCGAAGGCCGTCGACCCGGACCGCCCCGAGGACCTGTGGAAGGCCCTGGACCGCGGCGAGGACCCGACGGGCGCCTGAGGGCCCGTCCACCAACCCCCCCCGTGCCGGGGCCGCGCAACGGTACGGGACAATGAGCGCAAGCAGCCTGAGCAACGCGCTGGTCAGCTAAGAGAATTACGCAACGAGGAGCAAGCCATGGCGGACAGCAGCCACGGACACACCCCGGCCGCCTGGACCGGTGTCATCATCGCCTTCATCGGCTTCATCGTCGCGGGCGCCTTCATGGTGATGGGCAGCATCGTCGGCTTCTGGGCCGGCATGGCCCTGCTCGCCCTCGCCGCGGTCGTCGGCGGCGCGATGCACGTCGCGGGCCTCGGCAAGCCGCGCCGCGCCGAGCTGAAGCTGAACACCCAGGCCTCGGAGGCCTGAGCCACGCACACCCCGAAGGGGCGGCCGGCGACACGGTCGCCGGCCGCCCCTTCGTGTCGCCGACAGGCGGAGGGCACCCCTCCGGGGCAGAATTCACGGGTGACCGTCGAGACGACCGACACCGCGCCCGCGACCGCCCACGACCGACCCGGCCTCCTGCGCCGCACCGCGGTACCGCTGGGCCTCCTCGGCGGCGTCGCGGCGGCCTTCGCCTACGTCGGCACCGTCGACCCCAACCAGCCCGGCCACTACCCGGCCTGCCCGCTGCTCCAGGTCTTCGGGATCTACTGCCCCGGCTGCGGCGGCCTGCGCAGCGCCCACGCGATCGTGCACGGCGACCTCACGGCGGCGCTCGGCGCCAACGCCCTCGCCGTCGCCGGCTACGTCCTCTTCGCCGTGGGCTGGACCGTGTGGGCCGTACGGGCCGCCCGGGGCCTGCGGGGCGCGCCGTTCGGCCTCAGGCCCGGACGTACGCACCTGTGGGCGCTCGGCGCCGTCGTGCTCGTCTTCACGGTTGTCCGGAACCTGCCCCTGGGTGGCTTCCTGCACCCTTGATCATCCGTAACTGTCCAGGTAGTGGGACCATCGTCAACCGGATGCGGAGCCTCGGCCCGGCTGCGGATATCATTCAGTGACCAGCAGATTGCCCAGTGAACTGTCAGAAGGGAGTCCGCTCGCGTGAGTGTGCTCGACGAGATCATCGACGGAGTCCGTGCCGACCTCGCGGAACGGCAGGCGCGCGTCAGCCTCGACGAGCTCAAGGAGCGCGTGGCGAAGGCTCCCGCGGCCAAGGACGGCGTCGCGGCCCTGCGCGGCGACGGCGTCAAGGTCATCTGTGAGGTCAAGCGGTCCAGCCCGTCCAAGGGTGCGCTCGCCGCGATCGCCGACCCGGCGGGACTCGCGGGCGACTACGAGGCGGGCGGCGCCGCCGTCATCTCCGTCCTGACCGAGCAGCGCCGCTTCGGCGGTTCGCTCGCCGACCTGGAGGCGGTCCGCGCCAAGGTCGACATCCCGGTCCTGCGCAAGGACTTCATCGTCACCTCGTACCAGCTGTGGGAGGCCCGCGCGTACGGCGCCGACCTCGCCCTGCTGATCGTGGCCGCCCTGGAGCAGCCCGCCCTGGAGTCCCTCATCGAGCGCGCCGAGTCCATCGGCCTCACCGCGCTCGTCGAGGCGCACGACGAGGACGAGGTCGAGCGCGCGGTGGACGCCGGGGCCAAGGTCATCGGCATCAACACCCGCAATCTGAAGGACCTCACGGTCGACCGCGGCACCTTCGAGCGCGTCGCCCCGGACATCCCGGACCACATCGTCAAGGTCGCCGAGTCCGGTGTGCGCGGCCCCCACGACCTGATCGCGTACGCCAACGCGGGCGCGGACGCCGTCCTCGTCGGCGAGTCCCTGGTCACCGGCCGCGACCCGAAGGCCGCCGTCGCCGACCTGGTCGCCGCGGGCGCCCACCCGGCCCTGCGGCACGGACGGTAGTCTCACCGCCATGTCCATCGCCGCCCGCCTCGCCCCAGGCTGCCGCCCCCGCGGCTGCCGGGCCCCGGCACGCCGTGTGCGCGGGCGGCGCGTGCGCTACCACATCGGCGCGGAGCCGGGCCAGATCAACGGCATGCGATGGCACGCGCCCCGTCAGGGGCGCGGACTGTAGCGCGCGGCCGGCCGCATTCGAGCGGCGGCCGACGTGACACCCCTGCCCCCACGGCGTTTTAGTCATCACCGAAACCCACCGTGAGGTTGACGCATGCCCAGCGAGTACTTCATCCCGGACCCCGAGGGTCTGGTCCCCAGCGCCGAGGGCTATTTCGGCGCGTTCGGCGGCAAGTTCATCCCGGAGGCGCTCGTCGCCGCCGTGGACGAGGTCGCCGTCGAGTACGACAAGGCCAAGACCGACCCCGAGTTCGCCCGCGAGCTCGACGACCTCCTGGTCAACTACACCGGCCGCCCCAGCAGCCTCACCGAGGTGCCCCGGTTCGCCGAACACGCGGGCGGCGCCCGCATCTTCCTCAAGCGCGAGGACCTGAACCACACCGGCTCGCACAAGATCAACAACGTGCTCGGCCAGGCCCTGCTCACCAAGCGCATGGGCAAGACCCGCGTCATCGCCGAGACCGGCGCGGGCCAGCACGGCGTCGCCACGGCCACCGCCTGCGCGCTGTTCGGCCTCGAATGCACCATCTATATGGGCGAGATCGACACCCAGCGCCAGGCCCTGAACGTGGCCCGTATGCGCATGCTGGGCGCCGAGGTCATCGCCGTGAAGTCCGGCAGCCGCACCCTCAAGGACGCCATCAACGAGGCGTTCCGCGACTGGGTCGCCAACGTCGACCGCACGCACTACCTCTTCGGCACGGTCGCCGGACCGCACCCGTTCCCCGCGATGGTCCGCGACTTCCACCGCGTCATCGGCATCGAGGCCCGCCGCCAGATCCTGGAGCGCGCCGGACGCCTGCCCGACGCCGCGATCGCCTGCGTCGGCGGCGGCTCGAACGCCATCGGCCTGTTCCACGCGTTCATCCCCGACAGCGACGTCCGCCTCGTCGGCTGCGAACCGGCCGGCCACGGCGTGGAGACCGGCGAGCACGCCGCGACCCTCACGGCCGGCGAGCCCGGCATCCTGCACGGCTCGCGCAGCTACGTGCTCCAGGACGAGGAGGGCCAGATCACCGAGCCCTACTCGATCTCGGCGGGCCTGGACTACCCGGGCATCGGCCCCGAGCACGCCTTCCTCAAGGACAGCGGCCGCGGCGAATACCGCGCCGTCACCGACGACGCCGCCATGCAGGCGCTGCGCCTGCTGTCGCGCACGGAGGGCATCATCCCGGCCATCGAGTCCGCGCACGCCCTCGCGGGCGCGATCGAGGTCGGCAAGGAGCTGGGCAAGGACGGGCTGATCATCGTCAACCTGTCCGGCCGCGGCGACAAGGACATGGACACGGCCGCGCGCTACTTCGGCCTGTACGACACGGACGCCGCCGTCGCCGCCGATGCCACGGGCGAGCAGGCCGAGATCGAGGGGGACGCCAAGTGAGCGGCAACATCCAGCTGTTGAGTGACACCCTGGCCGGCGCGAAGGCCGAGGGCCGCGCCGCCCTCATCGCCTACCTCCCCGCCGGATTCCCGACGGTCGACGGCGGCATCGAGGCGGTCAAGGCCGCCTTCGACGGCGGCGCCGACGTGGTCGAGGTGGGCCTGCCGCACTCCGACCCGGTGCTCGACGGCCCGGTCATCCAGACCGCCGACGACATCGCGCTGCGCGGCGGCCTCAAGATCAAGGACGTCATGCGCACCGTGCGCGAGGCGTTCGAGGCGACCGGCAAGCCGGTGCTCGTCATGACGTACTGGAACCCGATCTACATCTACGGCGTCGAGCGGTTCACCACCGAACTCGCCGAGGCCGGCGGCGCGGGCTGCATCCTGCCCGACCTGCCGGTCCAGGAGTCCGCCGAATGGCGGCAGCACGCCGAGAAGAACGGCCTCGGAACCGTCTTCGTCGTGGCGCCCAGCAGCCAGGACGCGCGGCTCGCCACCATCACGGCCGCCGGTTCCGGCTTCGTCTACGCGGCGTCGCTGATGGGCGTCACCGGCACCCGCGAGTCGGTCGGCAACCAGGCCCAGGAGCTGGTGCGCCGCACCAAGGCCACCACCGACCTGCCGGTCTGCGTCGGCCTCGGCGTCTCCAACGCGGTGCAGGCCCGCGAGGTCGCCTCCTTCGCCGACGGGGTCATCGTCGGCTCCGCGTTCGTGAAGCGGATGCTGGACGCCCCCGACGAGAAGGCCGGTCTGGAGGGCGTCCGCGCCCTCGCCGCCGAACTCGCCGACGGCGTACGGGGCGCGAAGTAACACGGAGTCACGTACCCCTTACGGGTGGAAAACGTCGCGGGGAGGCACGTTGGTGCCTCCCCGTCTCGTTGGCGCGGGTGTGAGTGAGAAGAACCGTGAGGGAAAGCGCGCCGCCCGCGAGCGACTGGCCGCGGAGCGCGAGAAGCAGAAGTCCGCGGAGAAGCGGCGCCGGACGTTGATCGTGGGCGCGACCGTCGTCTGTGTGCTCGGCCTGGCCGCAGTGATCGGCGTGGTCGCCGCCAATTCGGGTGGCGACGGCGACAGCGACACCGCGTCCGGCCCGGTGAGCGCGCCGCAGGGCGCCACCGGCACCGACAAGCTGGCGATCCCCGTCGGCGAGGACACCGCCAAGTCGACCCTCACCGTCTGGGAGGACTTCCGCTGCCCCGCGTGCAAGTCCGTCGAGGACTCGTACCGCACGACCCTCCACGAGCTGACCGACGCCGGGAAGCTGAAGATCGAGTACCACCTCGTCACCCTCATCGACGGGAACATGGGCGGCAGCGGCTCGCTGCGCGCGGGCAACGCCGCGGCCTGCGCCCAGGACGCCGGGAAGTTCCGCGACTACCACGACGTGCTGTACGAGAACCAGCCGGAGGAGACGGACGACGCCTTCTCCAAGAACAGCAAGCTGATCGAGCTCGCGGGCAAGGTCGACGGCCTGACCACGGACACCTTCACGTCCTGTGTGAACGACGGGACGCACGACAGCTGGGTGCAGCAGAACTACAAGAAGTTCCAGGAGGACAAACTCTCGGGCACCCCGACGATGATCCTCAACGGCAAGACGCTCGACCTGAACTCGCTGACGCCCCAGAAGCTGAAGGAGCAGGTGGAGGCCGCCGACAAGTAGGACGTTATGGAGCCGTTGCCGGGCTGCCGGACGCGGTCCCGGCCCGGCACGGTAGCGTCGACCCTGCCATGGAACTTGCCTTCATCCCCAGCCCGTCGCGCGGGGTCGTCCACCTCGGACCGATCCCGCTCCGCGGCTACGCGTTCTGCATCATCATCGGCGTCTTCCTGGCCGTCTGGCTCGGGAACAGGCGCTGGATCGCCCGCGGGGGGCGGGCCGGCACGGTTGCCGACATCGCCGTCTGGGCGGTGCCGTTCGGCCTGGTCGGCGGGCGCCTCTACCACGTGATCACGGACTACGAGCTGTACTTCAGCGAGGGCCGTGACTGGGTGGACGCCTTCAAGATCTGGGAGGGCGGCCTCGGTATCTGGGGCGCCATCGCGCTCGGCGCGGTCGGTGCCTGGATCGGCTGTCGCCGCCGTGGCATTCCGCTTCCCGCGTGGGCCGACGCCCTCGCGCCCGGTATCGCGCTGGCCCAGGCCGCCGGCCGCTGGGGCAACTGGTTCAACCAGGAGCTGTACGGCAAGCCGACCGATCTTCCGTGGGCGCTGAAGATCACCTCCGACACCGACGGGCGGGTGCCGGGCACGTACCACCCGACCTTCCTGTACGAGTCGCTGTGGTGCATCGGCGTCGCGCTGCTCGTCATCTGGGCCGACCGCAGGTTCAAGCTCGGGCACGGGCGGGCGTTCGCGCTGTATGTCGCGTCGTACTGCGTGGGGCGGTTCTGGATCGAGTGGATGCGCGTCGACGACGCTCACCACATTCTTGGGCTGCGGCTCAATGACTGGACCGCGATGCTGATCTTCCTGCTCGCCGTGGTCTACATCGTGGTGTCGTCGAAGGTGCGGCCGGGGCGCGAGGAGATCGTCGAGCCTGTCGCCGATGACTCCGTCGTGGACCTGGACAAGGGTGAGCCCGAGTCGGAGCCGGACTCGGAGCCCGACTCCGACTCCGAGGAGTCCGAGCCCGCTTCTGAGGCCGAGGCCAAAAAGGGCTGAGCCCTGGTCGTTGTCCGTCTGCGGCCCGGTGGGGGCTGGTCGCGCAGTTCCCCGCGCCCCTGAGATGCGCACTTCGTGCGCCATCTCATCAGAAGCCCCCGGGGCTGAAGGCGCGCGAAGCGCAGCCTCAGGGGCCCGGTGGGAACTGCGCGAGAAGCCCCACCGGGCCGCACCCGAAGAACTACCCAGGGGCGCGGGGAACTGCGTGAGATGCGGTCAGCGGGATGCCAGGGCGAGGACCCGGTGCGCGCCCGCGACGACGGCGGCGTCCACGAAGCGGCCGTCCGCCAGCGCCAGCGCCCCCGCGTCGAGGGCCGCCGCGTCGATGATGTCGCGGGCCGCCGCCACCTCGGCCTCCGTCGGGCGGAACGCCTCCTCGATCACCGGAAGCTGCCGCGGATGGATCGCGGTGCGGCCCAGGAAGCCGAGCGCGCGGCCCTCGGCGCAGGAGCGGGCCAGGCCCGCCGTGTCACGGATGTCCGGGTAGACGGACTGCGGCGGCGGAGGCAGCTGGGCCGCCCGGGCGGCGACCACCGCCCGGCCGCGTACCCAGGAGAGCCCCGTCGCGTCCCCGACCCCCAGGTCGGCCCGGAGATCGGCCTCCCCGAGCGCGATGCCGTGCACCGAGGGATGCGCGGCGATGTCGTACGCGTGCTCGATGCCGAGGGCTGATTCCAGGAGGGCGTAGAGGGGTGGCGGCGCCACTGCCCAGCCGGCGACGCGGGTCAGGTCAGCCGGGCAGGTCACCTTCGGCAGGCGCAGGGCGTCCAGGCCGGGGAGCCCGGCGAGGCGGCGGACCTCCCGCTCGGCGAGCGGGCCGTCGAGGGCGTTGACCCGGACGTGCACGGGCACGTCGTGCCGGTCGGCGAGGAGTTCGGCGGTCGCGTCGAGGGCGTACGGCTTGCGGTCGGGGGCGACCGCGTCCTCCAGGTCGACCAGGACCACGTCGGCGCCGGAGCCCAGCGCCTTGGCGACCACATCGGGGCGGTCCCCGGGAACGTACAGCCAGGTGACGTACAACGTGCTCATACCGCACCAGCCTCCCGCAGCGCCGCGACATCCGCCTCCGACAGGCCGAGGCCGGACAGGATCTCGTCGGTGTCCGCGCCGTGCCGGCGGCCGGTCCAGCGGATCGCGCCGGGGGTCTCGGAGAGGCGGAAGAGGACGTTCTGCATCTTGACCGTGCCGAGGTCCGGGTCGGGGAGTTCGGTGACCGTCTCCAGAGCCCGGTACTGCTCGTCGTTCAGCACGTCGGTGATGTCGTTGATCGGCGCGATCGCCGCCTCGGCCTTCTCGAAGGCGGTCACCACCTCGTCGCGGGTGTGCGCGGCGATCCAGCCGCCGACCGCGTCGTCCAGGGCGTCGGCGTGCGCGGCGCGGCCCGCGCCGGTCGCGAACCAGTCCTCGTCGATGAACTCGGGGCGGCCCACCAGGTGCATCACGCGCTCCGCGATCGACTGCGCGGAGGTGGAGACGGCGACCCACTTGCCGTCGCTGGTGCGGTACGTGTTGCGGGGGGCGTTGTTCGTGGACCGGTTGCCGGTGCGCGGCTGGACGTAGCCGAGCTGGTCGTACCAGGTGGCCTGCGGGCCGAGGATGGCCAGCATCGGCTCGATGATCGCCATGTCGACGATCTGACCGTGCCCCGTGGCGTCCCGGCCGCGCAGGGCCGCCATCACCGCGTACGACGTGGCGAGCGCGGCGATGGAGTCCGCGAGCCCGAAGGGCGGCAGGGTCGGCGGGCCGTCCGGCTGGCCGGTGATCGCGGCGAAGCCGGACATGGCCTCGGCCAGGGTGCCGAATCCGGGGCGGCGGGCGTACGGGCCGAACTGGCCGAAGCCGGTGACGCGGGCCAGGATCAGGCGCGGGTTGGCGGCGCTCAGCTCGTCCCAGCCGAGGTGCCACTTCTCCAGGGTGCCGGGGCGGAAGTTCTCGATGACGACGTCCGACTCGGCGACCAGCTTGAGCAGGACCTCGCGGCCGCCGGGGGAGGAGAGGTCGAGGGTGAGGTTCTTCTTGTTGCGGCCGAGCGTCTTCCACCACAGGCCGACGCCGTCCTTGGACGGGCCGTGGCCGCGGGACGGGTCCGGCTTGCGCGGGTGCTCGATCTTGACGACCTCGGCGCCGAAGTCGCCGAGCATCGTCGCGCAGAGCGGTCCGGCGAAGAGGGTGGCCAGGTCGAGGACCTTGAGTCCGGTCAGCGGGCCGTCGGCGGTGGTGGGGTGCGGGGTCGTCATGCGCGGACCTCCAGAGTGAGCCGGGCCAGTTCGTCGAAACCGATGCCGTCGAAACCGGCGACCGTGGTGGCGAGCCGGTTCTTCAGCGGAGCCGTCCACGACGCGGGCAGCGCGTCCGGGTCGCCCGCGAGCAGGCCCGCGATCGACCCGGCCGTGGCGCCGTTGGAGTCGGTGTCCCAGCCGCCGGACACCACACGGCAGATGGAGCCAGCGAAGTCGCCGTCGGCGTGGGTGAGGGCCGCGGCCAGCAGCGCCGCGTTGGGCAGCACATGGACCCAGTGGTGGTCGCCGTAGCGCTCATGCAGGGCGTCGACCACCCGCTCGAACGCCTCGGGGGTGCCGGTGGGTTCGGCGGCTGCCGTGTCGATGCCGAGCCGGATCGCCTGCGCGTAGCGGGAGCGGGGCGGGATATGGGCGAGCGCCGCGGTGAGGGTCTCGTGGACCGTCGTCGGGGCCGGGCCCGCCGCGTGGGCGATCGCGGCCGCCACGAACATCTCGCCGTAGACACCGTTGGCCGTGTGGGTCAACGACGCGTCGCGGTGGGCGAGTTCGGCGGCGCGGGCCGGGTCGCCGGGGTTCGTCCAGCCGAAGATGTCGGCCCGGATCTGGGCGCCGATCCACTCGCGGAACGGATTGCGGTACGTCGCCGTGTGCGGCGGCTCCAGACCGGCGAGGAGGTTGCGGTAGGCGACGCGCTCGGCGGTGAAGGTGCGGCCCGCCGGGAGTTCGTCGAGCCACAGCTTCGCCACGTCCTCGGTGGTGAAGTCGTGGCCGTGACGCTGCATCAGGAGCAGTCCGAGCAGCGGGTAGTTGAGGTCGTCGTCCTCCGGCATGCCGTCGATGTTCTCGGCGAGGGAGGTGGGGCGCGAGCGGCGGTTCCAGGGGTGTGCCCGCGCGATCTCCGGGTCCAGGCCGCGTTCGGTGAACCAGGTCGTCAGGGGCCAGTTGCCGGTGGATTGGGCGATCGCCCGGATGCCGGTCACGGTCAGCTTCTCGACCGGCTTGCCCAGCAGGCAGCCGGCCGCCCGGCCGAGCCAGGCGGCGTGCAGGCGGCGCAGTTCCGTGTCCGGGTCCGGGTTCCCGCGGGTGGGGGCCGGGGCGTCGGGGGCCCGGTACTCCGCCGGTTCCGTCGCCGCGAGCGGGGACGGGGCGGCCGCCAGCTCGTCCAGCAACTCCTCCGCCAGGGTGCGGAGTTCGGGTGTGGCGGGGGTCGCGGACGCGCCTGCCCGGTCCGGTGCGAGGTGGCCGCCCGCCGCGACCCAGCGCCGTTCGGCAGCGGTGGCGTCGCGGCCGTCCTGGGCGGCCTGGCGCAGTTCGTGGCCGATCAGGTCCTCGGGCTGCACCCAGGTCAGTCGCAGCATCACAGGCCCGCGATCGCGGCGAACGCCGTCTCGTGGGCGCGGCGGCGCTCCAGGTCGCGGCCGTGCACCTCGCGCGTGACCTGCGCGAGGGACGCCGCCGGGGCGTGCAGGTCGAGCTTGCTGGCCCGCGCGATCTCCGTGCTCCACTCCTTGGGGACGGCCTGCTCCCCGTACAGCGCGCCGACGATCGCACCGCTCATCGTGGCGATCGAGTCGCAGTCCCGGCCGTAGTTGACCGAGCCGAGGACGGTCTGCCGGAAGTCGCCGCGGCCGACGAGCAGCATGCCGAGCGCCACCGGAAGCTCCTCGATGGCGTGCAGCCGGGAGGGGCGGCGGGCGCCGAGCGACGGCTTGCGGTACTCCGGGCCGACCGTGTCGAAGGGCGCGACGGCCTCCCGCAGCGGGGCCAGGGCGTCCTCGAAGTCGTCGTAACGGGCGGCCACTTCGCAGACCGCCTCGATCGCGGACCGGGTGCCGTCCTTGGCGAGCTTCAGGGTCTCCTCGACGACCGACTCGGGCGTCGCGCCCGGCCGGTACGCGGCGGCCACCGCCGCCGCGAAGACCCCGGCCGCCTCCCGGCCGTAGCTGCTCTGGTGGGCGCCCGCCACGTCCAGCGCCTCGTTGTACGCGGCCAGCGGGTTGCCCGCGTTGACCGCGCCGACGGGCGCCATGTACATCGCCGCGCCGCAGTTCACGATGTTGCCGACGCCCGCCTCGCGGGGGTCCACGTGCCCGTAGTGGATCCGGGCCACGATCCACTTCTCGGCGAGGAAGATGCGCTGCAACGGCAGTGCCTCCGCCTCCAGTTCGGGGATCCAGCGGGGCGTGCCGATCAGGTCGGGGACCAGGTGGTCGGCGACGGCGTACGCGTCGAGGTGGTCGCGGACCTTCTCGTACACGCGGATCAGCGCGTGCGTCATGAGGGTGTCGTCGGTGACGTGCCCGTCGCCCTTGTGGTACGGGGCGATGGGCCGGGCCGTCTTCCAGTCGTCCTTGTAGAACGGCTCGACGATGCCGCGCACCCGGCCGTTGTGCCGCTCCGCGATCGCCTCGGGGGTCCAGCCCTCGACGGGGCCGCCGAGCGCGTCGCCCACGGCCGCGCCGACCAGGGCGCCGGTGGTGCGGTCTTCCAGGGAGGGGAGGGAGGGGACGTTGCTCATGCCGGGGTTCCTTCTGCGGTGAGGGAGGTGGAGTGATGCGCGGGAGGCACGGTGTCGGCCAGGCGGGCGGCCAGGTCGGTGAGGTCGGTGCCGGCCAGGTTCGGCAGGGCGCAGCCGGCGAGGGTCCGGCAGGCGTCGCGCCAGGTGTCCGGGAGTGCGGCGGCGCCGCCGACCGCGCCGGTCAGCGCGCCGGCCAGGGCGGGGGCGCTGTCCGCGACGCGGGAGAGGCAGGCCGCGGTGGGCACCGCCTCGGACACCGCGCCCGCGGCGGCCGTCGCCACGGCGAGGGCGACCGGGACGGTCTCCGCGGCCGCGATGCCGTAGCTGTAGACGTGGTCGACGATCTCGTGCTCCAGGACCGGGACCAGCGCGAACGCGTTGCCGGGCAGGCCCGGGCGGGCGGCCGCCGCGGCGCGGCCGAGCTCGACCGCCCGGTGTGCGTTGCGGTGGATCTCGGTGCCGTCGGGGAGCTGGGCGAGGGCCGCGTCCACGCAGGCGTCGACAAGGGCGCCGCCGAGCGCCGCGGAGACGGCCGCCGCCATCGCCCGGGCGCCGTGCACGCCGTCGCCGTCCTGGGTGTAGCGGGCGTCGAACTCGGCCAGATCCGCGGCCAGTTCGGGTGAGCCCGGGTGGACGACGGCGAGGACCGCCGCGCGGACGCAGGCCGCGTCGTCGAAGTAGTGCGGGTTGTCGTGGCCGGTCGCGGGCGGGCGCAGGCCCGCCGCGAGGTTGCCGAGGCCCGCCCGCACCGAGATGCGGGCACGCAGCGGGATCTTCGCCGACTCGATCTCGTCGGCGCGGGCCGCGGCCGCCGCGATCTCGTCCGCGAGGGTGTTCCAGGCCAGGGAGAGCGCGGAGCGGACGCGGTGGTCGGGGGGCAGGTCGCCCAGGCCGTCGGCGTGGGCCGCGAGGACGGCCTGGGCCGTGAACGCCGCCCATTCGGCGTCGTCGGAGGGGCCGAGGCGGAGGGGTTCGGGGGGCTGGTTCAGGGCGATCGGGACCGGGAGCGTCGTGGTGGCGTTCTGCTCCGCGAAGGTGTCCAGTTCGCGGGTGAGACGGCGGGTCCAGTCGGGGAGGCGGGCCGCGCGGTGTCGTCCCGACGGCCAGCCTGCCGCGTCGCCGGCTGCGATGCCGAGGAGGAGGCCCTCGATGCGGTCGGGGGTTGTCATGGGTGGGCCTTTCCGGTGGTGCGGGGTGAGGCGGGTGGTTCTCCGGGTGCGGGCCGGTGGCCGCTTCTCGCGCAGTTCCCCGCGCCCCTGTGGGGTTGTCGGTCGGGTGCGCGACCAGCCCCCACCGGGCGGCACCGTGGCGGACGGCGGGGCATCAGGCCACCGCCCCGGCGCGGTCGGGTGGCGGCGGAGACAGTTCGTCGGCCACGTCCAGGATGTGGCGGCCCGCCATCGACGGGAGGCAGCTGCCGCGGACGGGGCCGATCGCCGAGGACCAGGCGGCCGGGATCGAGGCCTCGCCGCGCAGGGCGCCGGCCAGCGCCCCGGCCACCGCCGCCGTGGTGTCGGCGTCGCGGCCCATGTTCACCGCGGTCAGCACCGATTCGCGGAAATCACCGCGGGCCACCGCGAACGCCCCGAAGGCGAGCCCGACGGCCTCGGGCGCGAGGTCCGTCCACGGGTAGCCGCCGATGACGACCGCCTTGCGCACGGCCCGTTCCATGGACAGCTGCGTGCCGTCGGGGTCGCGCCGGGCCCGGCGGGCCGCCTGGACCGCGCGGTGCAGGGAACGGGCGGTCCAGGAGTCGTCCGGAACCACGGAGAGCGCGGCCTGCACCACGGCGTCGGGGCTGTGGCTGACCATGGCGGCGGCCACCCCGGCCGCGACCGCCCGGCCCCCGTGGATGCCCTCGCCGTCGTGCGACACCGTGCCGTCGATCGCCACGAGCCGGGCCGCTTCGGCGGGGCGCCCGGCCGCGTACACCCCGAAGGGCGCGGCGCGCATGGCGAGGCCGTCGCTCCACGCGTGCCGGTGCTGGGCGGAGATGGGCGCGGCGAGTCCGCGGCGCAGGTTCTCCAGGGTGCCGCGCTCACTGAAGCCCGCGCCCCGGAACGGTCCCTCGTCCCGGTCCGCGATCCAGGTGTGCCAGGCCCGCTCGACGTGCTCGACGGTCAGCCGGGCGCCGTGCTCGGCGAGCAGCAGGCCGGAGAAGATCGCGTACTCGGTGTCGTCCGTGCCGGCCGGGTTCTCCGACACGAACCCCTCGATGCGGCCCCAGCGTTCGCGGATCTGGGACGGCTTCATGTTCTCCGCGGGGGCGCCGAGCGCGTCCCCGACGGCGAGTCCGAGCAGCGCGCCGCGGGCGCGGTCGCGCAGCGAGATCGGGGCCGGGGGAGGGGGCTGCGGGACCGTGCGCAGCCTGCGGGCCGACGGGTCCGGGTCGACGCTGACGCTCATGGTGTGTTCGTGCTCATTTCTGGGGTCGTGCGGGTCGTGCGGGTCTTACGTGTGGTGCGGGCCGTGCCTAGCGCTGGTAGCGGTCGAGGATGCGGTTGCCGTCCCCGGCCAGGCGCCTGCGGAGACCGGCGATGCCGATCGCGCCGTTGTAGTACTCCTGGTAGGCGGGAGTGGCGATCTTGTCCTTCCACTCGGCGTAGCCGCGCACCCCGAGGACGGGGGAGGGGCGCAGGGACGCCGCTATGTCGGCGCCGGTCCTCCAGCCGTACGCCGTCGTGGTGAGCGCGGGATCCTTGAGGGCCTCGGTGCTGGTGGGCAACAGCCAGTCACCGCGCGCCAGTTGGACCTGGTGCCGGGCCTGCGTGAGGTACGCGACGAAGGCCGCGGCCGCTTTCTTGTGCCTGCTGTCGGCGGAGACCGAGAGGGTCTGCGGCGCCGTGCCCTGGGCCAGGCCGCCGTCGCCCGCCGGCATCGGCAGCACCGTCCAGTCGAAGCCCTTCGGGGCCTGCTGCTTCACCTGCTGGCGGTAGGAGAAGTTGAGCGGCAGCATCGCGTAGCGGCCCGCGAAGAAGCCGGGCAGGGTGTCCGAGCCCGACATGCCGAGGCCCGAGCTGGGGGCCGTGCGGTCCTGGTTGACCTGGCGGTTGATCAGCTGGGCGATCGCCGAGTCGGGGCCGTCGTAGCGGATCTCGTTCTTGCCGTCCTTGTCCTTGTAGAAGATCCGGCCGTCGGTGGACAGGGACAGGTTCACCGACTGGCTGACCGGCTCCTTCATGGACCAGGCGACGCCGTAGCGGTCGCGGCCGTGGGTGAGACGCTTGGTGACGGCCTCGAACTCGTCCCAGGTCCACGGGCGGTCGGCGGTCGGGACCCGGACGCCGGACTCCTTCAGGAGCTTGGCGTTGGCGATGAGCACGCGCGGTTCCTGGAGGAACGGGACGCCGTAGATCTTGTCGTCGTACGTCGTCGTCGCCCAGGCGGCCTTCGGGATGTCCCGCTTCAGGGACTCCGGGAGGTACGGGGTCAGGTCGGCGAGGTAGCCGCCGTAGCCGAAGTCGGTGAGGTCGGAGGCGTCGTCGTGGAAGATGTCCGGCGCCTCGCCGCCCTCGAAGGAGGTGAGGAGCTGGTCGTGGATGTTGTCCCAGCTGCCCTGGACGTACTTGACCCGGGTCTTCGGGTGGGCCTTGTTCCACTGCGCGACCAGCGCCTTGTTGGCGTCGACCGACTCCTTCTGCCAGGCCAGGCTGAGGAATTCGAGGGTGACCGTGCCGTCGGCGGATTCGGAGTCCGAGCCGCCGCAGCCCGCGACGGCGGTGGTGGCCAGACCCGCGGCGGCCGCGGTGAGGAGGGTGCGCCTGCGCATCAGCCCTTCACCGCCCCGCTGAGCATGCCGCCCACGAGCCGCCGCTGGAGCAGCGCGAAGAAGACGAGGCTGGGGATGGTGGCCAGGACCGAGGCGGCGGCCAGCGGGCCGAGGTCCGCGACGCCCTCGGCACCGAGGAAGCGGGTGAGGATGACCGACATCGTCTGGTTCTCCGGGGACTTGAGGAGCACGAGGGCGAAGAAGAACTCGTTCCAGGCGGTGACGAAGGAGAACATCAGCGTCGCCACCAGGCCGGGCGCGAGGAGCGGCAGGACCACGCTGACGAGCGTGCGCAGCCGGCTGGCGCCGTCCATCGCCGCCGCCTCCTCCAGGGAGGCCGGCACCGACTTGACGTAGCCCTGGAGCATCCACAGGGAGAAGGGCAGGTTCCAGACGACGTACACGATGATCAGGCCGAAGAGGCTGTCGATCATGTGCAGGTTCTTCAGGACCAGGAACAGCGGGATGATCACCAGGACGAACGGGAACATCTGGCTGACCAGGATCCAGGCCGTGCCCGCCTGGCTCACCCGCGTCTTGTAGCGCACCATCACGTACGCCGCCGGGACCGCGATCGCGACCGAGATCAGCGAGGCGCTGACCGCGACGACCAGGCTGTTGAGCGCCGAGCGCAGCAGCGGCTGCGCGTCGAAGGCGGCCCGGTAGTTGTCGAGGCTCGGATGCTTCGGGATCCACGTGGGATCGATCGAGCCCAGTTCCTGCGCGGACTTGAAGGACGTGGAGAGCAGCCAGAGGAAGGGGAAGGCCAGGAAGACCATGTAGCAGAGCAGAGCCAGGTACTGGCCCGTGCGGCCCGTGGTCCGGCGGAGCGTGCGGGAGGTGCTCATGCCGCGTCCTCCTTCAGCTTCTTGCGCAGGAACACGGTGAGCAGCACCGCGATCACCGCGACCATGACCAGGCCCATCGCGGCGGCGTAGCCGAACTGCCCGTACTTGAAGGCCTCTTCGTACGCGAAGAGCATCGGCAGCCGGGTCTTGCCGCCCGGTCCTCCTTGCGTCAGCACGTAGACCAGGCCGAAGGAGTTGAAGTTCCAGATGAAGTTGAGCGCGGTGACGGCCAGGACGACGGGCTTCAGGGCCGGCCAGGTGACCGTGGTGAAGCGGCGCCACAGACCCGCGCCGTCGAGCTGGGCGGCCTCGCGCAGTTCGTGCGGCACGTTCTGCAACCCGGCCAGGAGCACGACCGTCGTCTGCGGCATGCCCGCCCAGACGCCCACGACGATGACCGCGGGCAGGGCGTAGGACAGGTCGGAGAGCCAGTCGACGTTCTCGTGGATGAGCCCGAACTGGGTCAGCGTCTTGTTGAGCACGCCCGCGTCCGAGTGGTAGACGAGCCGCCACATGATGCCGACGACGACCTCGGGCATCGCCCAGGGGACGAGCGCGAGGGTGCGGGCCAGCCAGCGGAACCGCAGGTTCTGGTTGAGCAGCAGCGCCAGCCCGAGGGCCAGCACGAACTGCAGCGCCGTGACGCAGACCGCCCAGGTCAGGCCGATGCGGAACGACTCCCAGAACAGCCCGTCGTGGCGCAGGTCCAGGAAGTTGTCCACGCCGACGAACTGGGTGGGCGCGGTGCGGCCCGCCTGCGAGTCCGTGAACGCGAGCGAGATGCCGTACAGAAGGGGGCCCACGCTGAGTATCAGGATCGGGATCAGCGCGGGGAGCAGCAGGAACCAGGCGCCCCGGTCCAGACCCAGCGCGCGTTTGCGCTGGTCCGGAGTGCGGGGCGGCGGTGTGCCGCGGCTGCCCGGGACGGCGCTGTCCCGGGAGGCGGTGAGACTCATGGTGCGAACCTCGTGACTCTCAACTGTCGGGCGCCGCCCGGCCCGTGGAGGCACGGACGACGAGGCGGGGCGGGGCGGTGGTGGAGCGTGGAGTGGCGGAATCGGCCACCGGCTCGGCGGTGTCGAGACGGTGGAGGAGAAGTTCGGCGGCGCGCCGGCCGCGTTCGGTGGAACCCAGGTCGACGCTGGTCAGCGGCGGCCAGCCCGCCTGCGCGAGCATGCTGTCGTCCATCCCGGCGACGGCGACGTCCTCGGGTATCCGCAGCCCGCGGGCGTGCAGGGCGCGGGCCGCGCCGAGCGCGAGCTGGTCGTTGGCGCAGAAGACCGCGTCGGGGCGGCCCTCCGCGAGCAGCCGGTCGGCGGCCTCGGCGCCCGACTCGATGCCGAAGTCCGTGTGCACGACGAGCTCCGGGTCGTATACGAGTCCGCAGTCGGCCAGCGCCGCCCGGTAGCCCTCGTCGCGGTTGCGGCCGGGGACCGTGTCCGCGGGGCCGTTGACGAAGGCGATCCGGCGGCGGCCCGTGTCGTGCAGATGGCGCACGGCGAGCGCGGCGCCCGCGACGGAGTCGGCACGCACACTGTCCACGGGCACTCCGTCGGGCAGCGAACCTATGACCACGACCGGGCCCGCGGCGGTGCGCAGCGCCTCGATGTGGGCGTCCGTGATGCGGATGGGACAGATGATGAGGCCGTCGCTGGTGCGGTCGCCGAGGCTGCGCAGCACCGCGAGCTCGTCGTCGACGACGGCGTCCGTGGAGTGCAGGAGCAGCCGGTACCCGGCGGCCTTGGCGACGGTCTGGATGGCGCGGACCATCGCCACGTACACCGGGTTGCCGATGTCGGGCATGGCGAAGGTGAGCTGGCGGGTGCGGCCGCCCTTGAGGGAGCGGGCCACCGCGTTCGGCACATAGCCCAGTTCGGCGGCGGCGCGCTCGACCTTGAGGACGGTGTCGCGGCGGGCCCCGACGCCGTTCAGGACGCGGGAGACGGAGGCGATGGAGACGCCGGCGCGCTCCGCGATCGACACGATCGTCGGCTGACCCGTGCTGGTACTCATCGCGCTACCCCCATATGCCTGCGCCGCACGTCGCTTCTGCCAGGTGTGCCCGGGAGTTCCCGGTTCCTGTAAACGTTTCCCGCATCTGGAAACGTTTACAGATGTTGCGGTGATGTTTCCCCCGCGGTCAACGGAACGATCGCGTGATCCATCTCACGGGTGAGTCCCCGACCTCGTTGCGCAGGGCGCAAAAGTGCAGGTAAGTACGGCCTTCCTTGCTAGCGGAGGCGATTTTTCGCGCGTACTTTCGAGCTCGTAGAGAGCAGTGAACGCAGGCGATACAGGGGACGGGGATCAGCGGCATGGCCATCATCGAGACCGAGGCGACGCTCCACGACGCGCACCGGGACAACCACACGCACCGCGATGTGAACGGCGGCTGGCTGCGCCCCGCGGTGTTCGGCGCGATGGACGGCCTGGTCTCCAACTTCGCGCTGATGGCCGGTGTCGCGGGCGGCGCCGTCGCGCAGCAGACGATCATCATCACCGGCCTGTCGGGCCTCGCCGCGGGCGCCTTCTCCATGGCGGCCGGCGAGTACACCTCCGTCGCCTCCCAGCGTGAGCTGGTCGAGGCCGAACTCGACGTCGAGCGGCGCGAGTTGAGGAAGCACCCGGCCGACGAGGAGCGGGAGCTGGCCGAGCTGTACATCTCGCGCGGTGTCGAGCCGGACCTCGCCCGCAAGGTCGCCGAGCAGCTGTCCAAGGACCCCGAGCAGGCCCTGGAGATCCACGCCCGCGAGGAGCTGGGCATCGACCCCGGCGATCTGCCCTCGCCGACGGTGGCCGCGGTCTCCTCCTTCGGGGCGTTCGCGCTGGGCGCCCTGATCCCCGTACTGCCCTATCTGCTCGGTGCGAGCGACCTGTGGCCGGCCGTGGTGCTCGCGCTCGTCGGGCTTTTCGCGTGCGGCGCGGTCGTGGCCAAGGTGACCGCCCGCTCGTGGTGGTTCAGCGGATTGCGGCAGTTGGCCCTGGGCGGCGCCGCGGCGGGTGTGACCTATCTCCTGGGCAGCCTTTTCGGTACGGCGATAGGTTGACGCCCGCCAGGTCACGGCCGGATGATGGCTATACAGGGCCTTGCATAAGTAGTCGTTACTGGACGGTTTCGAGTACTTGACCACGGGGCATGAGCCGTAAGCGCTGTGGGCAATGAGGCCCGCGGCGCACTGTCGGCTCTCTCGGTCATCGATCTGCCCGCCGGGCCGACTCCCGCCGCCACCCGCGGCGTCCGCATGCTGGAACGAAGTATCCACTTCTCGGGAATCGCTCCATCATGTAACCTGCACGAAATTTTGCAGCAGCATGAACTTCGCAGTACTTCAGCAGTACTCAGCAGAGGGCCAACGTCGTCCCTCGGCACTTGCAAATGCCACGACGACGACGGGAGAGCCGATGCGTACGCCGCGCCAGCCGTCCCAGCATTCCACCGGCCAGAACTGGTCGCACATGGATGCTCGCCCTGCGGCCCAGGGCATGTACGACCCGCGCAACGAGCACGACGCCTGCGGCGTCGGCTTCGTGGCCACCCTCACCGGTGAGGCGAGCCACACGCTGGTCGAGCAGGCGCTCACCGTTCTGCGCAACCTGGAGCACCGCGGTGCCACCGGCTCCGAGCCCGACTCGGGCGACGGCGCGGGCATCCTGTCCCAGGTTCCGGACGCCTTCCTGCGCGAGTCGGTCGACTTCGACCTGCCCGAGGCCGGAGCGTACGCCGTAGGTATCGCCTTCCTGCCGGAGACCGACACCGACTCCTTCGTCTCGCAGATCGAGACGATCGCCGCCGAAGAGGGCCTGAACGTCCTCGGCTGGCGCGAGGTCCCGGTCGCCCCGCAGCTGCTCGGCTCCATGGCCCGCTCGACGATGCCCGCCTTCCGTCAGGTGTTCGTCGCGGACGGCTCTTCTGCCGCTGTTCGGGGCATCGCGCTCGACCGCAAGGCCTTCGTCCTGCGCAAGCGCGCCGAGCGCGAGGCCGGTGTCTACTTCCCGTCGCTCTCCGCCCGGACCATCGTCTACAAGGGCATGCTGACCACCGGCCAGCTGGAGCCCTTCTTCCCCGACCTGTCCGACCGCCGCTTCGCATCGGCGATCGCCCTGGTCCACTCGCGCTTCTCGACGAACACCTTCCCGTCGTGGCCGCTCGCGCACCCGTACCGGTTCGTCGCCCACAACGGTGAGATCAACACCGTCAAGGGCAACCGCAACTGGATGCGCGCCCGTGAGTCGCAGCTCGCCTCGGAGCTGTTCGGCTCCTCGCAGGCGACGCTGGACCGGATCTTCCCGATCTGTACGCCGGACGCGTCGGACTCGGCGTCGTTCGACGAGGTCCTGGAGCTGCTGCACCTCGGCGGCCGTTCGCTTCCGCACAGCGTCCTGATGATGATCCCGGAGGCGTGGGAGAACCACGACTCCATGGACCCGGCCCGGCGCGCCTTCTACCAGTACCACTCCACGATGATGGAGCCCTGGGACGGCCCGGCCTGTGTCACCTTCACCGACGGCGTCCAGGTCGGTGCCGTTCTCGACCGCAACGGTCTGCGTCCCGGCCGCTACTGGGTGACCGACGACGGCCTCGTCGTCCTCGGCTCCGAGGTCGGCGTCCTCGACATCGACCCGGCGAAGGTCGTCCGCAAGGGCCGCCTCCAGCCCGGCCGCATGTTCCTCGTGGACACCGCCGAGCACCGCATCATCGAGGACGACGAGATCAAGGCCGGCCTCGCCGCCGAGCAGCCCTACGCGGAGTGGCTGGAGGCCGGCGAGATCGAGCTCTCCGATCTGCCCGAGCGCGAGCACATCGTGCACACGCACGCCTCCGTCACGCGCCGCCAGCAGACCTTCGGCTACACCGAGGAAGAGCTGCGCATCCTCCTCGCGCCGATGGCCAAGGCCGCCGCCGAGCCGATCGGCTCGATGGGCACGGACACCCCGATCGCGGCCCTCTCGTCGCGCCCGCGGCTGCTCTTCGACTACTTCACCCAGCTCTTCGCGCAGGTCACGAACCCGCCGCTGGACGCCATCCGCGAGGAGCTCGTCACCTCGCTGCGCTCCTCCCTCGGCCCGGGCAGCAACCTCCTGGAGCCCACGGCCGCCTCCTGCCGCTCGGTCACCCTGCCCTTCCCGGTGATCGACAACGACGAGCTGGCCAAGCTCATCCACATCAACGCCGACGGCGACATGCCCGGCATGAAGGCCGCGACGCTCTCCGGCCTCTACCGGGTCTCCGGCGGCGGCGACGCGCTGGCCGCCCGCCTCGACGAGATCTGCACCGAGGCCGACGCCGCCCTCGAGGCCGGCGCCCGCCTGATCGTGCTCTCCGACCGGCACTCCGACGCCGAGCACGCGCCGATCCCGTCGCTGCTGCTCACCGCCGCCGTCCACCACCACCTCATCCGCACCAAGCAGCGCACCCAGGTGGGTCTGCTGGTCGAGGCCGGTGACGTCCGCGAGGTCCACCACGTCGCCCTGCTCATCGGCTTCGGCGCCGCGGCGGTCAACCCGTACCTGGCGATGGAGTCGGTCGAGGACCTGGTCCGCGCCGGCACCTTCCTCAACGGCATAGAGGCCGAGCAGGCCATCCGGAACCTGATCTACGCGCTCGGCAAGGGCGTCCTCAAGGTCATGTCCAAGATGGGCATCTCCACCGTCGCCTCCTACCGCGGCGCCCAGGTCTTCGAGGCCGTCGGTCTCGACGAGGCCTTCGTGGAGAAGTACTTCAGCGGCACGACCACCAAGATCGGCGGCGCCGGTCTCGACGTCGTCGCCGGTGAGGTCGCCGCCCGCCACTCCAAGGCGTACCCGGCCTCCGGTATCGCCCCGGCGCACCGCGCCCTGGAGATCGGCGGCGAGTACCAGTGGCGCCGCGAGGGCGAGCCGCACCTGTTCGACCCCGAGACTGTCTTCCGCCTCCAGCACGCGACCCGCTCGCGCCGCTACGACATCTTCAAGAAGTACACGGGCCGGGTGAACGAGCAGTCGGAGCGCCTGATGACGCTGCGCGGCCTGTTCGGCTTCAAGGGCGACGACCGGCAGCCGATCTCCATCGACGAGGTCGAGCCGGCCTCCGAGATCGTCAAGCGGTTCTCGACCGGTGCCATGTCCTACGGCTCCATCTCGCGCGAGGCCCACGAGACCCTCGCCATCGCGATGAACCAGCTGGGCGGCAAGTCCAACACCGGTGAGGGCGGCGAGGACGCCGACCGCCTGTACGACCCGGCGCGCCGCTCGTCGATCAAGCAGGTCGCCTCCGGCCGCTTCGGTGTGACCTCGGAGTACCTGGTCAACGCCGACGACATCCAGATCAAGATGGCCCAGGGCGCCAAGCCCGGCGAGGGCGGCCAGCTGCCCGGCCACAAGGTCTACCCGTGGGTCGCCAAGACGCGTCACTCGACGCCGGGCGTGGGCCTCATCTCCCCGCCGCCGCACCACGACATCTACTCCATCGAGGACCTGGCTCAGCTGATCCACGACCTCAAGAACGCCAACCCGCAGGCCCGCATCCACGTGAAGCTGGTCTCCGAGGTCGGCGTCGGCACGGTCGCCGCGGGTGTCTCCAAGGCGCACGCGGACGTGGTCCTGATCTCCGGCCACGACGGCGGCACCGGCGCCTCGCCGCTGACCTCCCTGAAGCACGCGGGCGGTCCCTGGGAGCTCGGCCTCGCCGAGACCCAGCAGACGCTGCTGCTCAACGGCCTGCGCGACCGCATCGTCGTCCAGACCGACGGCCAGCTGAAGACCGGCCGCGACGTCGTCATCGCCGCGCTGCTCGGCGCCGAGGAGTTCGGTTTCGCGACCGCGCCGCTCGTCGTCTCCGGCTGCGTCATGATGCGCGTCTGCCACCTGGACACCTGCCCGGTCGGCATCGCCACCCAGAACCCGACGCTGCGCGAGCGGTTCTCCGGCAAGGCCGAGTACATCGTCAACTTCTTCGAGTTCATCGCCGAAGAGGTCCGCGAGATCCTCGCCGAGCTGGGCTTCCGCACCATCGAGGAGGCCGTCGGCCACGCCGAACTCCTCGACACCGAGCGGGCCGTGAACCACTGGAAGGCGCAGGGTCTCGACCTGGAGCCGCTCTTCTACGTGCCCGAGCTGCCGGACGGCGCCGTCCGCCACCAGCTGATCACGCAGGACCACGGCCTGGAGAAGGCGCTCGACAACGAGCTGATCAAGCTCGCCGCCGACGCCCTCGCGGCGAACGACCAGACCGACGCCCAGCCGGTGCGCGCCCAGGTCGCCATCCGCAACATCAACCGGACGGTCGGCACCATGCTCGGCCACGAGGTGACGAAGAAGTTCGGCGGCGCGGGCCTGCCCGACGACACCATCGACATCACCTTCACCGGCTCCGCCGGCCAGTCCTTCGGCGCCTTCGTCCCGCGCGGTGTCACGCTGCGCCTGGAGGGCGACGCCAACGACTACGTCGGCAAGGGCCTCTCCGGCGGCCGCATCGTGGTCCGCCCGGACCGCGGCGCCGACCACCTCGCCGAGTACTCGACGATCGCCGGCAACACCATCGCGTACGGCGCGACGGGCGGCGAGCTGTTCCTGCGCGGCCGCACCGGCGAGCGCTTCTGCGTCCGCAACTCGGGTGCCACGGTCGTCTCGGAGGGCGTGGGCGACCACGGCTGCGAGTACATGACCGGCGGCCACGCGGTCGTCCTCGGCGAGACGGGCCGCAACTTCGCGGCCGGCATGTCGGGCGGCATCGCCTACGTCATCGACCTGGACACCGACAACGTGAACGCCGCGAGCGTCTCCGCCGTCGAGGCCCTGGACGACACCGACAAGCAGTGGCTGCACGACGTGGTGCGCCGCCACCAGGAGGAGACCGGGTCCACGGTCGCCGAGAAGCTGCTCGCCGAGTGGCCCGCCACCGTGGAGCGCTTCAGCAAGATCATCCCCAGCACGTACAAGGCAGTGCTCGCCGCCAAGGACGCCGCCGAGCGAGACGGTCTGACGGAGACCGAGATCACCGAGAAGATGATGGAGGCGGCGACCAATGGCTGATCCCAAGGGCTTTCTCAACCACGGGCGCGAGGTCGCCAAGACCCGCCCCGTCGGCGAGCGCGTGCAGGACTGGAACGAGGTCTACGTTCCCGGCTCCCTGCTCCCCATCATCAGCAAGCAGGCCTCGCGCTGCATGGACTGCGGCATCCCGTTCTGCCACAACGGCTGCCCGCTGGGGAACCTGATCCCCGAGTGGAACGACTACGCGTACCGCGAGGACTGGTCGGCCGCGCAGGAGCGCCTGCACGCGACGAACAACTTCCCGGAGTTCACCGGCCGCCTGTGCCCGGCCCCGTGTGAGTCGGCGTGCGTGCTCGGCATCAACCAGCCGGCCGTCACCATCAAGAACGTCGAGGTGTCGATCATCGACCAGGCGTGGGACCGGGGCGACGTCGCCCCGCAGATCCCCGAGCGCCTGTCGGGCAAGACCGTCGCCGTCATCGGCTCGGGCCCGGCGGGTCTCGCCGCCGCCCAGCAGCTGACGCGGGCCGGTCACACGGTCGTCGTCTACGAGCGCGCCGACCGCATCGGCGGCCTGCTCCGCTACGGCATCCCCGAGTTCAAGATGGAGAAGCGCCACATCAACCGCCGCATCGAGCAGATGCGCGCGGAGGGCACCAAGTTCCGTACGGGCGTGGAGATCGGCCGCGACATAGACGCCGCCAAGCTCCGCAAGCGCCACGACGCCGTCGTGATCGCCGCGGGTGCCACGATCTCCCGCGACCTGCCGGTCCCGGGCCGTGAGCTGAACGGCATCCACTTCGCGATGGAGTACCTGCCGCTCTCCAACAAGGTGCAGGAGGGCGACTTCGTGGCGCCCCCGATCACCGCCGAGGGCAAGCACGTCGTCGTCATCGGCGGCGGCGACACCGGCGCCGACTGCGTGGGCACCGCCCACCGTCAGGGCGCCGCCTCGGTCACGCAGCTGGAGATCATGCCGCGCCCGAACGACGACCGGAACCCGGTCTCGCAGCCGTGGCCGACCTTCCCCATGCTCTACAAGGTCACCTCGGCCCACGAGGAGGGCGGCGAGCGGGTCTACTCCGTCTCGACGACCCACTTCGAGGGCGACGAGGACGGCAACGTCCAGTCGCTGCACCTCACCGAGGTCGAGTTCATCGACGGCAAGCTGACCCCGAAGCCGGGCACGGAGCGCACGATCCCCGCCCAGCTGGTCACCCTCGCCATGGGCTTCACCGGCACCGACCAGGAGAACGGCCTCACCTCGCAGTTCGGCCTGGACCTCGACGAGCGCGGCAACATCGCCCGCGACGCCGACTTCCAGACGAACGTGCCGGGCGTGTACGTGGCCGGTGACGCCGGCCGCGGCCAGTCGCTCATCGTGTGGGCCATCGCGGAGGGCCGCTCGGCCGCCCGCGGCGTGGACCGCTTCCTGACTGGCGCCTCGGACCTCCCGGCCCCGATCAAGCCGACGGACCGCGCCCTGATGGTGTGACGCTCCGCCCGGCCTGACCCAAGAACGTCCCGTACAACGGCGTACGGAACAGAGCGCGACGCTCGCCCCACTGTCCCCGACCGGACGACTGGGCGGGCGTCGCGGTGCGTTCGGGCCCCGGGCGACCGGGGCCCGCCCCGCTCAGCTGTGGAAGCTGATGTACCCGTTCCCGTCACGGTCGTTCGACGACTTCGTGTACGCGTGGGTGTCCGCGTGCGCGCCCGACGGCTTGTACAGGTAGATCGTGTCCTTGTCGTTGTTCCACATGAAGTTGCAGTTGTTGCGGTAGACGACGTTCTTCGCGTCCGAGTCCGTGCCCTTGCCGCCGCGCAGCCGGACGTAGTCGCCGGGCTGGAGGGAGTGGCTCTTGGTGAACGTGAACCTGTTGCCGGTCTTGTCCTTGACCACGTACCCCTTGAGGTTCACCGTCGCGGTCCTGGAGTAGTTCTTGATGGTCACGTACTCCTGGGACGTGTTGCCGCCGGAGCAGCGGTTGTCGTCCCTGCCCGGGGCGTCGTACTGCACCCCGCGCACCTTCAGCGCCGAGCTGTACTCGGTCGCGTACGCGGGAGCCGCGGTCAGCAGCGCGACGGCCGCCACCGCGGAGACGGAGAGGGCGGAGGTGGCGGCCAGGGTCGTGCGTATCTGCATGTGTGTTCCTTAACGGGCTTACGTGGAGACGGCGTTGAGCACGATGTGTGCGTGTGCTTCACGGGTTAGACACGCCTTCTTCACGTTTGGTTGCACGAGTGCGCCGCCGAAACCCCCGCCTCACCGCACCCGGTACGTCTCCCCGTACACCTGCCACGTCAGCGGCGTCCTGAGAGAAAGGTTTCCGTCGTACAGGAACTGCCGCTGGGCCGTGTCCACGCGGCTGGTGTCGATGCCCGCCTTCTTCGTCCGCATCGCCTTGCGGCGCAGGTCGAGGAAGATGTCGAGGTACGCCGCCTCCCTGCCGCCCTGCGACGGGGTGTCCGCCTCCTTGAGCGTCGCCTCGCGCAGGCCGTAGAAGCCGGTGGGGCCGGTGCCGGGGCCGTGGAAGACCATCGCGTCGTAGTAGATGAACTGGCCCAGCGTGCCGAGGCCGTCCAGCTTGGCGAGGCGGACCGCGGGGTCGAAGTAGACGCGGTCCCGTTCGCCGTCCTGCGCGTCGCGGAAGGCCCGGTGGGTCGCCTCGTTCTTCCAGGCGGCGGTGAAGCCGGGGTCCAGGCCCTCGTGCGAGTCCGTGCCGTCGACCTCGCGCAGGGCGGGCAGATAGCGCGCGAGGCCGTTGTCCGGATGGGCCTTCGTGTAGCGCTCGACCAGCGTCAGGAGATCGTGGGTGCCGCTGCAGAAGCCGATGATGCCGGCCGTGTAGCCCTGTCCGTCGCCGATGTCCTCTATGTAGCCGTACGCGCTGCGCCAGTCCAGCGTGGAGTTCTCGGCGCTGGCGACGATCTGCTGGGCCAGCTCCTTCTTCGCCGGTGCGGCCAGGCCCGCCGGCAGGCTCGCGATCGTCTTGTCGTCGGCCCGGCGCTCCGCGGCCGACCTGTCCTGCTCGGGGGAGTGCGCGGACGCGGATGCCGAGGGGCGGGCGGAGCCGTCGTCCTCGCCGCCGGGGGACAGGAAGTAGAACGCCGCCGTGGCGGCGGGAGCCACGGCGATGAAGGAGAGGAACAGGCATCCGGCGCGTTTCATGCGGCACACAGTAAAGCCACGACACCTCCACCCCGGAGCGGGGTGGACGGCCGCCGCCCCGGACCACCATTGACTCGACGTCAGCAGAGGGTCAGGCTCGGGCGGAGCCGCCCTTCCCGCACAGAAGGTCACGGAGGTCCTGTGAGCACCGAAGCGTTGGCGCGACTGGGGGAGCTGGGTGAGGAGCTGGGCGCCCGGCCCCCCGCCACCTTCGCCGACCTCGCCGCCGAGCAACTCGCCGTGCTGAGCGACGCGCTGCGCCGCGAACGCGAGAGCCGCGCCGCCGGGTTGAACGAGGCCGCGGAGAAGGCGCTCACGGTGGTGCCCGCGCCGGCCAGGGGGCCCGTCCGCAGGATCCTGTTCCGCCCGGCCACCGGCCCCTCGGCCCGCCGGCCGGACCGCACGTCGGGAGGCGTACGCCCGTGAACGGCTCCGACCGGCTGCAGTGCCGGGCCGAAGTGCTCAAGATCGAGCGGGTGCTCGCCGTCGCCCCGGGCGGGCTCTCCTTCCTCGACGGGCGCTCCGCCGCCGACCTGCGGCGCTTTCGCGAACAGGCCGTCGCCGCGCTCTTCGACCGGGCCCCCGACATGATCGACCGGATCGCCGCCGCCACCAGGCTGGTGCCCGCGTCCGTCTCCGCCGCCATCGCGCAGAAGGCGCTCGGGCCGCGGCTCGCCGGTGCCGTCGCGGGCCGCATGGAACCCGCGCGGGCCGCCGCCGTCATCGACCGGCTCCCGGTCGCCTTCACCGCGGAGGCCTGCGCCCATCTCGACCCGCGCCGCATCCCCGACATCGTCGACCGGCTCGACGAAGACCTCCTCGTACGCATCGCGGTGGCCCTCGCGGGACGCGGCGACCACCTCACGATGGGGCGGTTCGTCGGACACGTACGGGACTCCGCGCTGCTCCGGATCATCCCGCGGGTCGACGACACGGCCGTGCTGCGGACCGGCTTCCTCATCGACCGGCGCGACCGGCTCGGCCAGGTCGTCGAACTGATGGGACAGGACCGGCTGGCCCGGGTCGTCGCGGCGGCCTCCGGCGCCGGGCTGTGGCCCGAGGCGCTGGCCATGGCCGGCATGGTCAACGGCGAACGGCGCATCCAGATCGCCGAACTCACCGCCGACCGGCCCCAGGAGGAGCTGGACTCCCTGGTGTCCACGGTCGCGGCCGAGGGGCTGTGGCAGGCGCTGCTGCCGCTCGTCGCGCTGCTCGACGACGACCGCCTGCGCACCGTCGCCGCACTGCCCGCGCTGCGCGATCCGGCGCTGCTCGCGGACGCGGTGCGGGCCGTGGCGGCGAGCGGACTGTGGGGCGCGCTCCTGCCGCTGGCCGACGCGCTGCCGACCGGGTCCCGCACGGTGATCGCCGCGACGGCGGCCGGGCTGCCGGAGGCCGACCTGACGGCGCTCCTCCTCGACGTGGAGCGGCGGAACCTGTGGGAACTGCTCCTGCCGCTGGTCGAGCTGATGCCCGAGGCCGGCAAGGCCCGCATGTTCGCCCTGCCCGCCTTCCGGCAGGCCGGACCGAGGGCCTGATCAGGCCCGTCGCCGCGGTCCCGTACGCTCGGGTCCCGTGATCGACACCGATGTACGGCACCTGCCCGCCGCCGACCGCACCGCCGTCCCCTGGAAGAACGGGGGCGGTGTCACCCGCGAGATCCTCTGCCACCCGCACGGCGCGGACACGGCGGACTTCGGCTGGCGGGTGAGCCTCGCGGAGGTCGCGGCCGACGGCCCGTTCTCCGCGTTCCCCGGCGTCGACCGCACCCTCACCATGGCCGACGGCGACGGCATGGAACTGACCGTCGGCGGCGAGCCCGTCCTCGTCGACAGCCCGTACGTGCCACGGGACCTGCCCGGCGACGTCCCCACCGACTGCCGGCTGCTCGGCGCCGGGAACATCGTCAACCTCAACGTCATGTGGCGGCGCGACGCCCTGACCACGGCCCCGTCCGTCGCCGTCGTGCGCGGCCGCCTCGACATCGGCCTCGCACCGGCCCTCGTCGTGGCGCTCGGCGACGAGGGCGCCGAGGTCGCGGGCCGGGTGCTCGGCCGGTACGACGCGGCGCTCGTCACAGGGGCCGCCCGACTCGGCGCCACGGGGCCCACCGCCGTCGTCACCCTCCCGGCCACCCGGAGCTGAGGCCCGGCCGCGTGCTCAGCCGGTGATCGACCCGCCGTCCACCGTGAACTCCGCCCCCGTGATGTACGACGCCGCGTCCGACGCGAGGAAGAGCACGAGCGGGCCGACCTCCTCGGGACGGCCCACCCGGCCCAGCGGCAGATGCGACCAGTCCCGCCCGGCGACCGCCGACGCCACCATCGGGGTGTCGATCGCCCCCGGGTGCACGGAGTTCACCCGGATCCCGTACGGCGCGAGGTCCAGGGCGGAGGACCGGGTGAGCCCGCGCAGGCCGAACTTCGTGGACCCGTACGCCGCGTGCCCCTTGATGCCGATGAGCCCTGCGGTCGACGAGATGTTCACGATCGAGCCGCCGCCGGTTCTGAGGGCGGGCACGACGGCCTGGATCCCCAGGAACGGGCCCAGCAGATTGACTCCGAGCAGCGTCTCGAAGTTCTCGTACGTCTCGTCCTCCACGGACGCGGTACGCCACAGCGCCGCGTTGTTCACGAGCGTGTCGAGCGGCCCGAACGTGTCGAGCGCGGCCTGCACCGCGCGCGCCCAGTCGTCGGCCGACGTCACGTCGTGCCGCACGAACAGCCCCTGCTCACCGAGCGCCCCGGCGACCTCGCGGCCTTCCTCCTCCCGTACGTCCGTCAGCACGACCCGCGCCCCGGCCTCGGCGAACAGCCGGGCCCCGGCGGCGCCCTGACCGCGCCCGGCCCCCGTGACGATCACGACCTTGCCGTCCAGCGACACCGTCATCCCCCCACCGCTTCCGGCGATGTGGCGTGCCCGGCACCCAGCACCCGCTCCCGGCACCGCGCGGGCGTCCCCCACGCATCCCGCAACGGCCGTGCCTTCCGCAGCCACAACGACAGATCCAGCTCCTCCGTGTACCCCACGGCCCCGTGCAGTTGCAGTGCCGCCCGGGCCGCCCGGTACGCGGCCTCTCCCGCCGCCACCTTGGCCGCCGCCACGTCCCTGCCCGCTCCGTCACCCGCGCCGGTGCCCCGGTCCGCCAGGGACAGCGCCGCGCCGAACACCAGCGGTCGGGCGAACTCCAGGCCGAGCAGCGCGTCCGCAAGGCGGTGCTTGACCGCCTGGAACGAGCCGATCGGCACCCCGAACTGCTCGCGCTGCCCCACGTACTCGACGGTTCTGCGCAGCAGTTCGAGGCCGACCCCGAGCGACTGCGCGGCGGTGAGCAGCGCGGCCAGATCGGCGGCCCGCGCCACGGCCGACGCCGCATCCTGCGCGACGACCTCACCGGCCTCGACCCGGAACAGCCGCCGCGCCGGATCGGCGGACGCCACACCCGCCCCCCGCACCCTGGCCCGCCGCACCTCGGAGCCCGCCGCTACGAACACCGCGTCCGCGGCATCCGCGTCCAGCACGAACGCAGCCGGCTCCGCGCCGCCCAGCGACACCACCGCCCGCCCGTCGGCGATCCTCGGCAGCCACTCCTTCGCGACCCCACCGTCCTCCGCCAGGCCGGCCAGCAGCACGGCCGCCGCCGCCGTCTCCACGACCGGACCCGGCACCGCGTGCCGCCCCAGCTCCACGAACGCCAGAGCCAGCTCGACCGGCAGCAGCCCCACGCCGTCGTGACGCTCGGGCACGGCGAGAGCGAAGACACCCGCCTCCGCGATCCGCGACCACAGCTCCCGGCCCGGACCCGGATCGCCGGCCGCCCACGCGCGGACCACCGACGGAGTGTCCGCCGCGCCCAGCATCCGGTCGAGGGTGCGGCCGAACTCGGCCTGCTCCGTGTCCAGCAGGAACCTCATCAGCGACGCCCCTTCGGCAGGCCGAGCAGCCGCTCGGCGATGATGTCGCGCTGTATCTCGTTCGTCCCCGCGTAGATCGGACCTGCGAGCGAGAAGACGTACCCCTCGGCCCACTCACCCGCGGCCCACTCGCCCTCCGCTCCCAGCAGGTCGAGCGCCGCCTCGTGCAGCGCTATGTCGTACTCCGACCAGAAGACCTTGTTCAGGCTCGACTCGGCGCCGATCTGCTCGCCCGCCGCGAACCGCGACGCGTTGGCATACGTGAACAGCTGGTACGCGCGCGCCCCGATCAGCGCGTCCGCCACCCGGTCGCGCACCGCCGGGTCAGCGCCGCGCTCCCGCCACAACCGCAGCAGCCGCCCGGCGGAGGCGAGGAAACGGCCGGGGGAGCGCAGGGTCAGCCCCCGCTCGTTCCCCGTCGTCGACATCGCGATGCGCCAGCCCCGGCCGGGCTCGCCGATCACGTCCTCGTCCGGCACGAACACGTCGTCCAGGAACAGCTCGGCGAAGGCCGGTCTGCCGTCGAGCCTGCCGATCGGGCGGACCGTGACACCGGGCGCCCGCAGATCGAACATCAGATAGGTGAGCCCCTGATGCGGCTTGGGCGCGTCCGGATCGGTGCGGAAGATGCCGAACGCCCGGTCCGCGAACGCGGCCCGCGACGACCACGTCTTCTGCCCGCGCAACAGCCAGCCGCCGTCCGTGCGCACCGCCCGCGACCGCAGCGACGCCAGATCCGAACCCGCCTCCGGCTCCGACCACGCCTGCGCCCAGATCACCTCGCCGCTCGCCATCGACGGCAGCACCCGCGCCCGCTGCTCGTCCGTTGCATGGTCGAAGAGCGTGGGGGCGAGGAGATTGATGCCGTTCTGCGAGACCCGGCCCGGGGCGCCCGCGGCGTAGTACTCCTCCTCGAAGACGAGCCACTTGAAGATGTCGACACCGCGGCCCCCGAACTCCTCGGGCCACGACACCACCGACCAGCGGTCCGCGGACAGCTCGGCCTCCCAGGCGCGGTGCGCGGCGAACCCCTCCTCCGTCTCCAGGGAGGGCAGCGGCCCGGCCGGGACGTGCGCCGCCAGCCACTCCCGCGCCTCGGCGCGGAACGCGTCCTCGTCCGGTGTGAAGTCCAGATCCATCACGCACCGCCCTCCCGACCTTCCCTAACAAGTGTTTGGTAGGTTACCGTAACGGAACGAGCGGCGTCGAGAGTCTCCCGGCGGGAATCCACTCAAAACGCCCGGCAAGTGGCCCAGTTGAGGAGGCGCGGACATGACCACCCCCGCTTACGAACCGGCGCACGGCCTGCTCACCGGCCGCACCGCCGTCATCACCGCGGCCGCCGGAGCCGGCATCGGCGGCGCCACCGCCCGCAGATTCCTGGAGGAGGGCGCCCGCGTCCTCATCAGTGACGCCCACGCCCGCCGCCTCAAGGAGTCCGAGCGGGTACTCGCCGAGGAGTTCGGCGCCTCGCAGGTGGCGGCACTGCCCTGCGACGTCACCGACGAAGAACAGGTCACCGCCCTCTTCGCCCGCGCCCACGAGCTGCACGACGGACTCGACATCGTCGTCAACAACGCCGGCCTCGGCGGCACTTCGGCCCTCGTCGACATGACCGACGAACAGTGGAGCAAGGTCCTGGACGTGACGCTGAACGGCACGTTCCGCTGCACCAGAGCCGCCCTGCGCGCCTACCGCGACACCGGACGCACGGGCGTCGTCGTCAACAACGCCTCGGTGGTGGGCTGGCGCGCCCAGGAAGGCCAGGCTCACTACGCGGCGGCCAAGGCGGGCGTCATGGCGCTCACCCGCTGCGCCGCCGCCGAAGCGGCCGCGTACGGAGTCCGGGTGAACGCGGTGTCGCCCAGCCTCGCCATGCACCCCCACCTCGTGAAGGTCACCTCGGCCGAACTCCTCGCGGACCTGACGCGCAAGGAGGCCTTCGGCAGATACGCCGAGCCGTGGGAGGTCGCCAATGTGATCGTCTTCCTCGCCTCCGGCTACTCCTCGTACATGACGGGCGAGACCGTCTCGGTGAGCAGCCAGCACCCATGACCGATCCGACGAGGACCACAATGGTCGCGTGCCTACGAAGAAGAAGCCCCAGGTGACCGCATCGCCCGAGCGGCGCCGAGAACTCCTCGACACCGCCGCCGAGGTCTTCGCGGCCCAGGGCTACAACGCCACCACCGTCCGCAAGATCGCCGACCACGCGGGCATGCTCGCCGGCAGCCTCTACTACCACTTCGACTCCAAGGAATCGATGCTCGAGGAGATCCTGCGGTCCTTCCTCGACGAGCTGTGGTCGGGCTACGACGCCGTGCTCGAAGCCGAACAGGGGCCCAGGGAAACCCTGGAGGCCCTCGTCACCGAATCCTTCCGGGAGATCGACCGGCACCGCGCCGCCGTCGCCATCTACCAGAAAGAGGCCAAACACCTCGCCGTGCAGGAGCGATTCGAATTCCTCGCGGCATCCCAGCGCAAGTTCGAAAAGGCGTGGCTGACGACCCTGGAGCGCGGGGTCGAGAACAACAGCTTCCGCGCCGATCTCGACATCCGCCTCACCTACCGGTTCGTCCGCGACACCGTATGGGTCGCCGCGTCCTGGTACCGGCCCGGCGGACAGCACAGCCCCGAGGAGATCGCCCGCCAGTACCTCTCGATGGTGCTGGACGGCATCGCCGTACGGCCCGCATAGCCGTACGCGTCCACCGACACGGAAGGGTTCCGTCATGGCCGAGGCCTACATCGTCGAAGCGGTCCGCACACCCGTCGGACGCCGCAAGGGAGGCCTCTCGGGTGTCCACCCGGCCGACCTCGGCGCCCACGTCCTCAAGGAACTCGTCACCCGTACCGGCGTCGACCCGGCCGCCGTCGAGGACGTCGTCTTCGGCTGCCTCGACACCGTGGGCCCGCAGGCCGGCGACATCGCCCGGACGAGCTGGCTGGCGGCCGGCCTCCCCGAAGAGGTGCCGGGCGTGACGATCGACCGGCAGTGCGGCTCCTCCCAGCAGGCCCTGCACTTCGCCGCCCAGGGCGTGCTCTCCGGCACCCAGGACCTCGTCGTCGCGGGCGGCGTGCAGAACATGACGATGATCCCCATCGCCTTCGCCTCCCGGCAGGCCGCCGAACCCCTCGGCCTCTCCGACGGCCCCTACCTCGGCAGCGAAGGCTGGCGCGCCCGCTACGGAAACCAGCCGGTGAACCAGTTCCACGGCGCCGAGCTGATCGCCCAGAAATGGGGGATCACCCGCCGCGACCAGGAAGAATGGGCCCTCCAGTCCCACCAGCGGGCGCTGCGCGCCATCGACGAGGGCCGCTTCGAGCGCGAGACCGTCGCCCATGGCGACGTGACCGTCGACGAGGGACCGCGCCGCGACACCACCCTGGAGAAGATGGCCGGACTGAAGCCCGTCGTCGACGGCGGCACCATCACCGCCGCCTGCTCCTCCCAGGTCTCCGACGGTGCCGCCGCCCTCCTCATCGCCTCCGAGCGCGCGGTCCGTGAGCACGGCCTGACTCCCCGTGCCCGTGTCCACCATCTCTCCGTACGCGGCGAGGACCCCATCCGCATGCTGTCCGCGCCGATCCCCGCGACCGCGTACGCCCTGAAGAAGACCGGCATGAGCATCGCCGACATGGACCTGGTCGAGATCAACGAGGCGTTCGCGCCCGTCGTCCTCGCCTGGCTGAAGGAGACCGGCGCCGACCCGGCGAAGGTGAACGTGAACGGCGGGGCGATCGCCCTCGGCCACCCCCTCGGGGCGACCGGCGTGAAGCTGATGACCACCCTGCTCCACGAGCTGGAGCGCACCGGCGGGCGCTACGGCCTGCAGACCATGTGCGAGGGCGGCGGCCAGGCCAACGTGACGATCATCGAGCGACTGTGAAGATCCACGTCCGCCGTGCTAAGGTCTCAGTGTTGCAGTTTTGGTACCCATAGACTTTATGTGCGCCTGACGGGAATGTTCCTCAGGCGCATTATTGTTTTCCGGGGTGTGTTCCCGGAATCGGGCGTTCTCATGAGCGTTCTCGGAATGGGGGCTGCTACCTGTTCAAGGAGAATGACATGGCCACCGGTACCGTGAAGTGGTTCAACTCGGAAAAGGGCTTCGGCTTCATCGAGCAGGACGGCGGCGGCGCCGACGTCTTCGCCCACTACTCGAACATCGCCACCTCGGGCTTCCGTGAGCTCCAGGAGGGCCAGAAGGTGACCTTCGACGTCACCCAGGGTCAGAAGGGCCCCCAGGCGGAGAACATCCTCCCCGCCTGATCTCGCCTGATCGAGCATTTCCGGGCCGGGGTCCGCACCGCTGTCGGTGCGGGCCCCGGCTCATGCTGTCCCCGTCCCCGGAAGGCCTGCCGCATGACCAGCTCTGCCCGTCCGTCCCGCCGCCGCACCTCTCGTCCCGCGGCGGGCAAGCGTCGCGCCCCCGAGCAGCAGCGCAGGCAACAGCCCACGCCGCCGCGCGAGTTCACCATGCCGGAGAACACCACTCCGGCACTGCCGCCGGTCGCGGACTTCGCCGACCTCGACATGCCCGCCGCCCTGCTGAAGACGCTGAGCGCGCAGGGCGTCACCGCGCCGTTCCCCATCCAGGCCGCGACGCTCCCCAACTCCCTCGCCGGACGCGACCTGCTCGGCCGCGGCCGCACCGGCTCCGGCAAGACCCTCGCCTTCGGACTCCCGCTGCTCGCCCGCACCGCCGGCACCAAGGCAGAGCCGAAGACGCCGCTCGCCCTGGTCCTCGTCCCCACGCGTGAGCTCGCCCAGCAGGTCACCGACGCCCTCACCCCGTACGCGACCGCGCTCCACCTGCGGATGGCGACCGTCGTCGGTGGCATGTCGATCTCCCGGCAGGCGGGCACGCTGCGCCGCGGCGCCGAGGTCGTCGTCGCCACCCCGGGACGCCTCAAGGACCTCATCGAGCGCGGCGACGTGGCGCTCGGCCGGGTAGGCATCACGGTCCTCGACGAGGCAGACCAGATGGCCGACATGGGCTTCATGCCCCAGGTCACCGCGCTCCTCAAGCAGGTCGCGCCCGGCGGACAGACGATGCTGTTCTCGGCGACGCTCGACCGCAACGTGGACCGGCTCGTCAAGCAGTTCCTCACCGACCCCGTCGTGCACTCGGTGGACCCGTCGGCCGGCGCCGTCACCACCATGGAGCACCACGTCCTGCACGTGCAGGACGAGACCGACAAGAAGGCCGTCACTGCCCGGATCGCCGCCCGCGACGGGCGCGTCATCCTCTTCGTCGACACCAAGCGCTCCGCCGACCGGCTCGCCAAGCGGCTGCTCGCCAGCGGCGTCCTCGCCGCGCCGCTGCACGGAGGCCGCAGCCAGCCGCAGCGCAACCGCACCCTGGAGCAGTTCAAGGACGGCCGCGTCACCGCGCTCGTCGCCACGAACGTCGCCGCGCGAGGCATCCACGTCGACGACCTCGACCTCGTGGTCAACGTCGACCCGCCCACCGAGCACAAGGACTACCTGCACCGCGGCGGCCGCACCGCGCGCGCCGGCGAGTCCGGCAGCGTCGTCACGCTCGTGCTCCCCGAGCAGAAGCGCGAGATGCAGCGCCTGATGCAGCACGCGGGGATCCGGCCGACCACCACCCAGGTCCGCTCCACGGACGAGGAGCTGGTGAAGATCACCGGTGCCCGTGAGCCGTCCGGTGTCGCCGTGACCATCGCCGTGCCCGAGCCCGTCGCCCCGGCGGGCGACGCCTCGAAGCCGCGCCGGTCGCGCCGCTCGCGCGGATCGCGCGCCGGTGGCACCGGCAAGCCGGCCGCCGAGGGACAGCAGCGCCAGCCGCAGCAGCGCCAGCGCTCCGCGGGCGGCACGAAGGCCGCCGGGACCGGTACGGGCGGCGCGCGACGTCGCTCGGGCGGCGGCGCGGCCGGTGCCGCGAAGGCGGCCTCCGGGTCGGGCACGGGCGGCAACCGCCGCGGACGCGGCCCGCGCCAGGCCGCCGCGTAACCAGGCATTCAGCAGTCCGGCACTGCGCTCATCACCCCGGCGTCGGCAGGGTGGTGAGCGTCTGCCGGGCCTCGGCCATCACCCGGGTCACCAGCTCGGCGCAGCTCGGCAGGTCCTCGATCACCCCGGCGACCTGACCCGACGCCATCACACCGAGGTCGGTGCGGCCCTCGACCATGGACGCCTTCAAAAGCATCGGGGTGTTCGCGGCGAGCAGGACCTGGCTCCAGCCGAGGTCCTTGCCGTGCTTCATGGCGAGCCCGTCCCGCACCATCTGCGACCAGGTCAGACCGTACAGCTTCCGGAAGGCGGCGGCACGCCGGACGGCGTGCAGCAGCGCGCGTGAACGTCCCCTGTTCTCCAGGGAGTCGACCAGCTCGGTACGGAGCATGCGGTGCGGCAGCCCGTCCACGGCCGTCGTCACCGTCACGTCCTTGACGCCCGCCGCCAGATATCTCGCCTTCACCGCGTCCGGCACGGTGGAGTCGGAGGTGAGCAGGAACCGCGTGCCCATCGCGATCCCCGCCGCCCCGTAGGCGAGCGCGGCGACCAGCCCCCGCCCGTCGTGGAAACCGCCCGCGCCGACCACCGGTATGTCGACCGCGTCCACGACCTGCGACAGCAGCACCGATGTCGCCACGTCCCCGGTGTGCCCGCCGCCCTCACCGCCCTGCACGATCACCGCGTCCGCACCCCACGCGGCGACCTTCTCGGCGTGCCGGCGCGCCCCGATGGAGGGGATCACGACGACTCCCGCGTCCTTCAGCTCAGCGATCAGCTCACGGGACGGCGCGAGCGCGAACGAGGCCACCTTCACCCCTTCGGCCACGATCACCGCGACCCGCTCACGTGCGTCTCCCGCGTCGGCCCGCAGGTTGACCCCGAAGGGCCGGTCGGTGCGGGACTTCACCTCCTTTACAGCGGAACGGAGTTGGTCCAGCGTCATGGTCGCGGAGGCGAGGATGCCGAGCGCGCCCGCGTTCGCCGCCGCGGACACCAGGCGGGGGCCCGCCACCCAGCCCATCCCGGTCTGGACGAGGGGATGACGGACACCAGTGAGCTTCGTGAAAGCCGTAGGGATCGTGAACTCGGCCGCTGCGGACCCGACGTCGCTCATCCGGACCCGACCTCGCGCTCACGCGTGTTCTTCGGGTCGATGACCTCACGGATCAGCCGCAGCTCCGCGGCGGTCGGCTCCCGGGTGAACGGCACCTCGCCGCCCTCCGGCACGGCGAGCGCGAACCCCGTGGCCTCCCGCACCTCCTCGACCGTGACGCCCGGGTGCACGGACGCCAGCCGCATCGCGTGGTCCGGCGTCGCGAAGTCGAGGACCGCCAGATTCGTGACCACGCGCGGCAGACGGTGGTAGCGAGTCGCCGAGGGGCCCGCGGCGGCCGCGCTGTCGTAACCCACCCCGCTGATCATGTCGACCTTCTCGACGAACACACGCGGGCTGTGCTTCGCCACCCAGTAACTCACCGGATTGTTCAGCGTGTTGACGGGCGCTCCGCGCACCCCGAGCAACTGCCGGTCGGGACGGCTCCAGTCGCCGATGCACGAGATGTTCTGATTGCCGAACCGGTCCAGCTGGCTCGCGCCCATCATGACGTGCCGGTCGCCGCCGGTGACCATCGCCAGATGCTGGCGGTAGGGGAGCCAGCCCTCCGGCGAGCCGTCGAGACCGACCAGCATCGCCTCACCGTCGGTGAGCATCAGCTCGGGCGAGAAGGTCCGTTTGGCCAGCCGGGCGCCGATCGACGGGATCAGGCCCATGGGGCTGGCCAGCACCTCCCCGTTGTCCCGCCAGGCCTCGGCGCAGGCGATCACGCAGTACTCGGCCCGGGTGACGACAGCTGCGGATGTGGCTGCGGACGTGGTCACTTCTGCTCCTCGTGCCAGGCCTGAACGGCGGACCAGTACTGCTTCTCGTCGCCGTCCCGCGGCAGGAAACGGGCGGCGAATTCGGGCCAGGGCGTCGTCGCGTACAGCTTCTGGAACGCCTCGTCGCGGTCGTGGTCGGGGGCGCAGGACGTGAAGTGCGCACCGTTCGGCGCCTCGACGACACCGGTCACCGCATGCCGCTTCACCAGCAACGACTGCGGTACGACGTCCTTGCCGAAGCCGTCCCCGGGGTCGACGATCCGCTCGCACGAGACGTACGCCGTGTCGGCCGCCTCGCAGAAGAGGTCGTCGAAGTACGGGTCGGGGCCCAGGTACTGGCCGTTTCCCGCACGGTCCGCGCGGTTCACGTGGACCAGCGCCGCGTCCAGGCGCAGCGCGGGCATCGCGACGAACGTCTCTCCGTCCTCGTACGGTGAAGTGACCGTTCTCAGCGCCGGATTGACCCGCATGACGTCCGAGCCGAGGCCCGCGCGGACCGGCAGGAACGGCAGCCGGTTCGCCGCCGCGTGCAGCCCCCACATGAACATCGCCTCGTCGACCTCCATCAGCTCGAACGCACCCCGCTGGCGCGCCGCCCGGAAGTGGGGCTCCAGCGGGACGGAGTCGAGCGTGACGAACGCGGCGATCACCTTGCGGATCCGGCCCGCCGCGGCGAGCATCCCGACATCGGGGCCGCCGTACGAGACGACGGTCAGATCCGTGAGGTCGCTGCGCAGCAGGGCGCGCACCAGCGCCATGGGCTTGCGGCGCGAGCCCCAGCCGCCGATGCCGATCGTCATGCCGCTGCGCAGCCGGGCGACGACCTCCTCGGGCGACATCCTCTTGTCCGGACCGGGCGCCGCGTCCGGTGCCTGTCCTGTACTTGGTGTGTCGGGCATGGTCAGTCGCTCTCCTGTCCGGCCTGTCCGAACGTGTCGCGTACGCGGTCGGCGACCCCGCTGAGATTCGCCTCGAAGGTGAAGCCCTGCTCGAAGCGGTAGCTGCGGTGGACGTCGACGGGGTCGATGCCGTTGAGCGCGGCCTTCGCGAGCCGGATGAGACAGCCGTCCTTGCGGGCTATCTCACGGGCCAGCTCCATCGCCGCCCGGTGGAGGCCGGCTCTGGGCACCACCTTCCACACCGAGCCGTGGGCGTGCAGTTCGGCCGCGGTGACGGTGCGCGAGGTGTAGAAGAGCGCGCGCATCAAGTGCTGGGGGACCAGGCGGGAGAGATGGGTGGCGGCGCCGAGCGCGCCGCGGTCCAGCTCGGGGAGGCCGAAGGTGGCGTCGTCGCCGGCCACGATCGCGTCCGCGTTCCCCACCAGTCCGATGCCGCCGCCCAGGCAGAACCCGGCGACCGCCGCGATCACCGGGACCTCGCACCGGTACACCGCCGAGAACGCCTCGTAGCAGCCGCGGTTCGCACCGATCAGCGCGGTGTGGCCCCCCGGCCCGCCGGACGCGGCGGCCGTCTCGCGCTGCATCTCCTTGATGTCCACGCCCGCGCTGAACCCACGGCTGTGCTCCGCGGCGGTGAGCACCACGCAGTTGATGCCCGGGTCGCGGCCCGCGGCGGTCACCGCGTCCGCCAGGTCGTACCAACCGCGCACCGGCAGCGCGTTGACCGGAGGGAAGTCGACCGTGACGACCGCGATCCCCTTTTCGGGTGAGGAGGTGGAGACACCCATGGCGCTCAGCTCGCTTTCCACCTAACGTTTGTTTGGTACGAGGATGACGGTAGCAGCCGGCGGGAGTCCAGGGAATGGGTGCGGGGATGAGCGGGACGGATCTGAGCGGGCGGACAGCGGTCGTGACGGGCGGCACGAGGGGAGTGGGTGCCGGGATCGCGGCGGCCTTCGCGCGGGCCGGAGCGCGCGTCGTGGTCTGTGCCAGAAGACCACCCGAAGCACCCCTGGACGGCTGCGAGTTCATGCCCGTCGACCTGCGGGACGGCACGGCCGTGCACGAGATGTTCGCCCGGCTCGACCGGGTGGACGTCCTGGTCAACAACGCGGGCGGGACCCCGTACCGCCTGCTCGGCGAAAGCGACGCCGAGCGGCACGTGCGGGTGATCGAGCTGAACCTGACGGCACCGCTGACCGTCTCGCTGGCGGCCCGCGAGCAGCTCGCGGCCGCGCGCGGATCCATCGTGATGATCGGCAGCGTCAGCGGCACCCGCCCGTCGCCCGGCACAGCGGCCTACGGCGCCGCGAAGGCCGGCCTGGACAACCTGGCGCGGACCATGGCCGTGGAATGGGCCCCGCGGATACGGGTGAACACGCTGGTGCTCGGCATGGTGCGCACCGAACTCTCCGCGCTGCACTACGGAGACGAGGACGGCATCGCCGCCGTCGGCGCCACCGTGCCGCTCGGCCGGCTCGCCGAGCCGAGCGAGATAGGGGAGGCGGCCGTGTTCCTCGCGTCGGACGCGGCCTCGTACATCACCGGTTCGAGCCTGCTCGTGCACGGTGGCGGGGAACGCCCCGCGTTTCTGGATGCCGCAACGGTCAACAAGGAGGCCTGAGATGACGGACACGGGTGACGGCGCGGGGCTGTGCGCGGGACGAGTGGTCGCGGTGACCGGAGCGGGGCGGGGCCTCGGCCGCGCACACGCCCTCGCCTTCGCGGCGGAGGGGGCGAAGGTCGTCGTGAACGACCTGGGCGTGGGACTCGACGGAGCCCCCGCGTCCGACAGCCCCGCCGTCCAGGTCGTCGAGGAGATACGGGCCGCGGGCGGCCAGGCGCTGGCGCACGGCGGCGACATAGCGACATCGGAGGGTGCCGCCTCCCTGGTCGCGGCGGCCGTCGACGGGTTCGGACGCCTGGACACCCTGGTGAACAATGCCGGGTTCCTGCGGGACCGGATGCTGGTGAACCTCGCGGAGGACGACTGGGACGCCGTGATGCGGGTCCATCTCAAGGGGCACTTCCTGCCGCTCCAGCACGCCGCCGCCCACTGGAGGGCGGAGGCGAAGGCGGGCCGGACCCCGGCGGCACGCGTCGTCAACACCTCTTCCGGAGCGGGCCTGTTGGGCTCGGTGGGGCAGGGCAACTACAGCGCGGCCAAGGCGGGGATCCTGGGACTGACCCTCGTCGCCGCCGCGGAGATGGGGCGCTACGGCGTGCAGGTCAACGCGATAGCGCCGGCCGCGCGGACCCGGATGACGGAGGCCACGTTCGCCGAGACGATGGCCGCGCCCGGCGAAGGGGCGTTCGACGCGATGGCCCCGGAGAACGTGTCACCGCTCGTGGTGTGGCTCGGTTCCGGAGCGGCCTGCGACGGGGTGACGGGGCGGGTCTTCGAGGTGGAGGCCGGACGCATCACCGTCATGGAGGGCTGGCGGCCCGGGCCGACGATCGACAAGGGGGAGCGATGGACACCGACGGACGCGGGGGAGGCGGCACGTGAGCTGCTGGGGCGAGCCGGTGCACCAGGGGCGGTGTACGGGGCCTGAGAATCGAGCGCCGCGTTCACCCCGTCCGTCACGTGTCGCACTCCAGGACCGTCCGGCACAGACCGCACCGGGCCCGGACGCGGCCCCGGACCGGGACCCGGATCCGCTGATGACAGGTCGGGCACGGGAACGCCACCCGCAGCCCGTCGCGGCCCCGCGACCCGTCCGCCGAGAACACGTAGGGGCCCGCGGGCGCCGGACCCCGCGCCCCGTGGTCCTGTGCGTAGCGGCGGTCCTTGGCGTACCGTCGCCGGCCCGCCCAGCCCGCGGCCGTCAGCGGTGGCTGCTGCTCGTCGAGGCGGGCCTGCGCCAGACCCTTGGTGTACGCCGTGTACGCCTGCGGGCTGGTGAACCAGGTCTCCGGGGCCTCGCCGAACGCCAGCGACCGCTTCGCCAGCACGTACCCGAACTCCTCCGGCGTCAGGTAACCCAGCTTCTGCGACGACGCCGCGTCCTCCCGGTAGGCGTCGAGCAGCAGCCAGCCCGCGCCCAGATAGGTCGCGGCGACGTCGGTGAGGATCTCGTTGTCCCGCGTCCCCGGGAACGACAGGTCCAGCCGGTGCAGATACACATGCATGATCTCGTGCGCCAGCGCCGCTCCGATGTCCCTGCGGTGCGTGCGGAAGCGGTCGTTCAGCTCGATGAAGTACTCCGGGCCCGCGGCCAGTTCCACACTCGCCGCGTGCTCCATCTCGCGGAAGCTCACGATCATCCGGGCGTCCGGCAGGTGGTAGTGCCGCACCAGTTCGTGCGCCACCCGCTGCGCGCCCATGTGCAGATCGTCCTGGTCGCAGAAGGCCACGTCCGCCGGGGCGATGCTCGTCCCGAAGGTGTGCACGGTGTCGTAGGAGAGGCGCTTGTACAGGGCGGTGATCGCCGACCGTACGGTCTCCAGGTGCGGGTAGCCGTGAATCACCGGGCCGCCGTTCGCCACGTGAGCACCCCCTGGCGCCTCCGGGGCCCGTGCCCGGGCCCGGCATTCTCAGGGTACGGCGGCGCGCGCCTCTTCGTCTGCCGGGTTCCATGGGTGTGCGGCCGCGGGCCGGTGGGGCTTCTCGCACAGCTCCCCGGGCCCCTGGAACGAGCTCCGCTCGTCCAGGGGCAGCCGCTACGCCAAGCGGACCCGGGCCTCGTCGGCGGACCGGTCCAGTTCCAGGAGCCACACCTCGTTCGGGCCCTCGCGGAGCACCGGGCCGGGAACGTACAGCGACTTCTGCGGGCCCGCCGACCAGTACCGGCCGAGGCAGAAGCCGTTCACCCACACGAACCCCCGCGTCCATCCGGGCAGTTCGAGCGCGGCGTCCCCGGCGCCGGACACCTCGAACACACCCCGGTACAGACCCCGCGCACCGGCCTCCGGCACCGAGTCCGGCAACCCCGCCACCGCGCCCGCGGTGAACGCGTCGAGCCGCAGCCCCCGCGCCCGCACCCCGTGCAGGAACTGCCGTTCGTGCATCAGGCCGCCCGTGACGCCCTTCGGCTCACCCAGGCGCGGCCCGTAGTTGACCCGGCCCAGCGACTCCGCCCACAGCTCCACGCGCGCGTCCCCGGACACCGGCGCGGCGAGCACCGGCTCCTCCTCGGTGAGAACACCGGCCCGCTCCCCGTCCACGTACACGACCGCGAGATCGCGCAGCCCCCGCGCCCGCAGCTCGTACGCCCCGCGCCGCCCCGGCACCGTCACCGCGTACCGCACCAGCCCGCGATCCACGTCCAGTTCCTCGAACGACGGGGGCACGGCGTGCTCCGCCTCCGGCCCGCCCAGCGCGTCCAGCACCCCGTCGAGCGGCGTGAACGACGACAGCTCGGCCGAGACGGGCGCCGCCAGCACGGCCGGCTGCTCCGGCACCTCGGGCAGCGGCCCGTCCGCGAACCGGCCGAGGATCTCCCGGAACAGCCAGAACTTCTCGGTCGGGCGGCCGAACTCGTCGATCGGGGCGTCATAGTCGTACGACGTGACATCGGCCTCCAGCGGGCCGACGTGCAGGGCGCCACCACCCCGGTTCGACCCCGCCCAGCCGCCGAAACTCGTCCCGCCGTGCGCCATGTACAGGTTCACCGACGCTCCGCACGCCAGGATCTCCTCCAGCGTCCGCGCCGCGTCCCGCGCGTCCCGCGTCGTGTGCTCCGCGCCCCAGTGGTCGAACCACCCGCACCAGAACTCCGCACACATCAACGGCCCCTTCGGCCGGTGCCTGCGCAGCGTCGCGAAACCCTCCCGCGCACGCGAGCCGAAATTCGCCGTCGCCAGAATGCCCGGAATCGAACCACCCGACTGCATGTGCTCGTCCGGCCCGTCCGACGTGAACAGCGGCACGCCCACCCCCAGCTCGACCAGAAGGTCGGCGAGAGAGCGCAGGTAGGAGGCGTCGGAACCGTAGCTGCCGTACTCGTTCTCCACCTGCACCATGATCACCGGCCCGCCCCGGTCGACCTGCCGCTCCACCACCAACGGCAGCAGCACCCGGAACCAGCGCTCCACAGCCGCCAGGAACTCCGCATCCCGCGTCCGGATCCGCGAACCGAGCGGCCCGGTCAGCCAGTGCGGCAACCCACCGTTCTCCCACTCGGCACAGATGTACGGACCGGGCCGGACGATCACCCACAGACCCGCCTCCCGCGCCGCGTCCAGGAACCGCCCCACCGCCGCCACATCGTCGAACCCACCCGGACGCGGCTCGTGCAGATTCCACGGGACATACGTCTCCACACAGTTCAGGCCCAGCGCCCGCAGCATCCCCAGCCGGTGCGCCCACTGCTCCTCGTGCACCCGGAAGTAGTGCAGCGCGCCCGACAGCAGACGCACCGGCCGGCCGTCCACCTCGAAATCGTCCTCGCCCACCCTGAACTCGGCCATCACGTGCTCCCTCTCCGCCTGCGGGCGTCTCACCCACCGGCCGTCACTGTCACCTCTGGCGGACCACCGGGTCCATGGACAAAGATCGGCTGTTGTTGGACCGCCGAAAGCACGGACGGGCACGCACGGGACGGGAAGCCGCGCACACCGCAGAACACCACAGGAGGGGCACATGTCCGCCTACCACACCTGGATGCGCTACTTCACGCCCAGCCCCGTCCACCACCGCCTCGGCCTCGTCTGCCTCGGCGTCGGACTCCAGCACGGCCTGCTGCCCAGCGTCGGCCCCCGCACCCTCGACCACCACGTCGCCGTCGTCGTCACCGCCGGCAGCGGCTGGCTCCAGGACCCCGACGGCCGCCGCACCCCCCTCACCGCACCCGCCCTCATCTGGCTCACCCCCGGCCGCCCCCACCACTACGGCGCCGACCCCGGCACCGGCTGGGACGAGTGCTTCGTCGATTTCACCGGACCCGCCACGGCCACATACACCGAACTCGGCTACATCGAACCCGACCGGCCCCTCGTCCCCCTCTCCGACGCCGCCCCGGCCCGCGCCGCCGTCGGCCGCATCGCCCGCGCAGCCCGCCGCGGCAACCCCCTCCTGGAGGTCGAGACCGGCGCCGCCGTCCACGAACTCCTCGTCGCCCTGCGCCGCGCCCGCGCCGACACGGCCCCCGACGGCGACCCCGTCCTCCAGGCACTCGCCCGCGACGCCTTCCAGCCCCTGTCCGTCGCCGAACACGCCGCCCGGCACGGCATGACCCCCGCCGAACTGCGCACCGCCGTCCGCAGAGGCGCCGGCTGCAGCCCCAAGGACTACCTCCTCGGCATCCGCCTCGGCCGCGCCAAGGAACTCCTCGCCGCCACCGAACTCCCCGTCGCCGCCGTCGCCCGCCGCGTCGGCTACGACGACCCCGCCTACTTCTCCCGCCTCTTCACCCGCCGCGTCGGCACCGCCCCCGTCCGCTTCCGCGAACAGCAGGGCCGCGCCGTCCCCGGCGGCTGGTCGGACAAGATCCCCGACCCCGACGACCCGCCCATGCTCCACGTAGGCTGATCCGTCATGACCACCAGCACCCCCCAGCCGGACCCGGCTCAGCCCGCAGTCGACCCCGCCGTCCGCGCCGAACTCGGCCGGCTCCGCGACAGCATCGACAACATCGACGCCGCCGTCGTCCACATGCTCGCCGAGCGCTTCAAATGCACCCAGCAGGTCGGCCACCTCAAGGCCGAGCACGCGCTGCCGCCCGCCGACCCCTCCCGCGAGGCCCGCCAGATCGAACGGCTCCGCCAGCTCGCCGAGAACGCCAAGCTCGACCCCGCCTTCGCCGAGAAGTTCCTCAACTTCATCATCAGCGAGGTCATCCGCCACCACGAGCAGATCGCCGCCGAGAACCTGAGCCCCGATCCGCACAGCTGAGGGGCCCGAGGCAGCGCCCCGCGCCCCTACGGGGCGCACCGCCGGAGGCGTACGGCAGCATGGCCCCCATGCCCGTACTGACGCGCGACGAAGCGCAGACCCGAGCCCGGCTCATCGACGTCCACCACTACACCGTGGACCTCGACCTGACCCGCGGCCCCGACACCTTCGACTCCCGCACCGCGATCCGCTTCACCGCACGCACCGCGGGAGACACCTTCGTCGAGGTCAAGCCGGCCGAGCTGCGCACCGTCACCCTCGACGGGCAGCCGCTCGACCCCGCCGCCCTCGACGACAACCGGCTGCCACTGACCGGCCTCACCGAGGGCGAGCACGAAATCGTCCTCGACACCGCCATGCGCTACTCGCACACCGGCGAGGGCATGCACCGCTTCACCGACCCCACCGACGGCGAGACGTACCTCTACACGCAGATGTTCATGGACGACGTCCAGCGCGTCTTCGCCGCCTTCGACCAGCCCGACCTCAAGGCCGTCTTCGACCTCACCGTCACCGCCCCCGACGGCTGGACCGTCCTCGCCAACGGCGTCACCGAACACCTCGGCGACGGCACCTGGCGCGCCACCACCACCCCGCTCCTGTCGACCTACCTCGTCGCCGTCGCCGCGGGCCCCTGGCACTCCATCCGCACCGAACACCGCGGACTCCCCTTCGGCCTGCACTGCCGCCGCTCGCTCGCGCCCCACCTCGACGCCGACGCCGACGAGATCCTCGACGTCACGCGCGCCTGCTACGACCGCTACCACGAGAAGTTCGACGAGCCCTACCCCTTCGACTCCTACGACCAGGCATTCGTCCCCGAGTTCAACGCCGGCGCGATGGAGAACCCCGGACTCGTCACCTTCCGCGACGAGTTCGTCTACCGCTCCGCCGTCACCGACACCGAACGCCAGCTGCGCGCCATGGTGATCGCCCACGAGATGGCCCACATGTGGTTCGGCGACCTCGTCACCCTGAAGTGGTGGGACGACATCTGGCTGAACGAGTCGTTCGCCGAGTACATGGGCTACCAGACCCTCACCGAGGCCACCCGCTTCAAGGACACCTGGGTCGACTTCGGCATCTCCCGCAAAGCCTGGGGCTACGACGCCGACCAGCGCCCCTCCACCCACCCCGTCGCCCCCGAGGACGTACCCGACACCGCCTCCGCCCTCCTCAACTTCGACGGCATCTCCTACGCCAAGGGCGCCTCCGCACTGCGCCAGCTCGTCAACTGGCTCGGCGAGAAGGACTTCCTCGCCGGCATCAACACCCACTTCGAACGCCACAAGTTCGGCAACGCCACCCTCGCCGACTTCATCGAGTCCCTCTCCTCGGGAGCCTCCGGCACCGACCGCGACGTCCACGCCTGGGCCGACACCTGGCTGCGCACCACCGGCGTCGACACCCTCACCGGCCACGTCGCAACCGGCGCCGACGACAGCGACGGCTGGACCCTCACCGTCGACCAGCAGGGCAACCGCCCGCACCGCATCGCCGTCGGCCTCTACGACCGTGATCCCGAAGCCGGCCGCGCCTTCACCCTGCGCGACCGCGTCGACATCGACGTACCCGGCGCACCCCACACCTTCCCCGGCACCCGCCCCGCCCTGATCGTCCCCAACGACCAGGACCTCACCTACGCCAAGGTCCGCCTCGACCCCGCCTCCCAGGAAGCCGCCCTGCGCGGCCTGTCCGGCATCCCCGACCCCCTCACCCGCGCCGTCGTCTGGAACACCCTGCGCGACATGGTCCGCGACGGCCAACTGGCCCCCGCCGCCTACCTGGCAGCCGCCAAGAACCACCTGCCGACCGAGACCGACCTCGCCGTCGTCCAGGGCGTCCTCACCTTCGCCCACACCCAGGTCGCCGACCGCTGCACCGCCCCCGCCGACCGCCCCGCCGCCCTCACCCTCATCACCACCCTGTGCGAGGACCTCATCCGCCGCACCGAGGACGGCAGCCACCCCGGCCTGCGCCTCACCGCCGTCCGCCACCTCATCGACGCCGCCCAGTACGCCGACGTCATCCGCGACTGGTACGACTCCGGCGCCGTCCCCGGCGGACCCGAACTCGACCCCGAACTGCGCTGGCGCATCCTCGGCCGGCTCAGCGTCCTCGGCGCCGTCGACGACGCCGTCATCGAGGCCGAACTCGCCCACGACCCCAGCGCCGTCGGCCAGGAGGGCGCCGCCCGCTGCCACGCCGCCCTGCCCGACCCGCAGGCCAAGGCCGCCGCCTGGGACGCCCTCTTCACCACCGACCCCGACCGCGACCTCTCCAACTACCTGTTCACCGCCACCGCCCAGGGCTTCTGGCAACCCGAACAGGCCGACCTGCTGCGCTCCTACGTCCCCCGCTACTTCACCGAAGCCGTCCCCCTCGCCGACCGCCGCGGCCCCGCCATCGCCGCCGCCATCGGCCGCTACGCCTTCCCCGACCACGCCATCGACACCGACACCCTCCGCCTCGGCGAACAGTGCCTCGCCGACGGCAACCCCAACCCGTCCCTGCGCCGCGGCCTCGCCGACAAGCTCGACGACCTCGCACGCGTCCTGAAGGCCCGCGACACCCAGGAGCCCCAGATCTCCTAGGCACACACCGCCTTCAACACAACTCCACGACCACGCCCCCGGCCCGCCACGAGCGGAAACCCGGGGGCGCGGCCGTTCCCGCACCCGGATTCACGTCCCCGACCCGCCCCGCGCGGCCGTACCACATCTACTCTCCAACGCCATAGACCCCATCCCTCGTTAGGGTGCCCTTCCTTCGTACCAGGGACGCCGCAGGACCCAGCGCGCCACGCTGACATCGACCACGGCCACTCGGCCGTCCCGCACACACATCCGTGCGCGCACCTGTTCACCGACGCAGCGAAGGACCCGCATGAGCAGCATCCCGCCCCTCGCCGGCGGCCCCCACGGCCCCGCCGCCCTGCGGCCCCTGCTCAGCACCGTCCTCGACGCCCTCCACGAAGGCGCCACCCACCGGGCAGGCCCCCTCCCCGCCGGCGGACCCGACCACGTCACCGCCCAACTCCTCGCCGCCACCGGCGACCCCCTGCCCCACGACGGCACCGGAGCCGAAGCAGCCCTGCGCACCCTCGTCACCGCCCTCGCCGCAGGCGCCGCCGACCCCGCCGACCCGCTCTGCGCCGCCCACCTGCACTGCCCACCGCTCGCCGTCGCCGCAGCCGCCGACCTCGCCGCCAGCGCCCTCAACCCCTCCATGGACTCCTGGGACCAGGCACCCGCCGCCTCCGCCCTCGAAGCCACCCTCACCACCGCCCTCGCCCGCGAGACCTACCCCGACGCCCCCCACCCCGACGCCCTCGTCACCACCGGCGGCACCGAAGCCAACCAACTCGCCGTCCTCCTCGCCCGCGAGACCAACCCCCACCCCGAACCCGTCCAACTCCTCGTCGGACAGAACGCCCACCACAGCCTCGCCCGCGCCACCTGGCTCCTCGGCCTGCCCGAACCCGTCGTCCTGCCCGCCCCCACCGGCACCCTCGACCCCGCCGCCCTCGACGAAGCCCTCACCGACCTCCCCGGCCCCAAACTCGTCGCCGCCACCGCAGGCACCACCGACGCCGGCCTCATCGACCCCCTCACCGACATCGCCGACCTCTGCGACCACCACGGCGCCCGCCTCCACATCGACGCCGCCTACGGAGCAGGACTCCTCTTCAGCACCCGCCACGCCCCCCTCCTCCACGGCCTCGACCGCGCCCACACCACCACCCTCGACCTGCACAAACTCGGCTGGCAACCCGTCGCCGCAGGACTCCTCGCCGTCCGCGACGCCGACGACCTGCGCGCCCTCACCCACACCGCCGACTACCTCAACGCCGACGACGACACCGAAGCCGGACTGCCCGACCTCCTCGGCCGCTCCCTGCGCACCACCCGCCGCCCCGACATCCTCAAAACGGCCGTCACCCTCAAAGCCCTCGGCCGCACCGGCATCGGCGCCCTCGTCGACCACGTCATCACCCTCGCCCACCACCTGGCGCACCTCGTCGACACCCACCCCGACCTGGAGCTCTACGACACCCCCACCCTCTCCACCGTCCTCTTCCGCCCCACCGGCGCCACCGACGAACAACTCGCCACCACCCGCCGCACCCTCCTCACCGAAGGCCGCGCCGTCCTCGGCCGCGCCCGCATGGACGGACAGCTCTACCTCAAAGCCACCCTGCTCAACCCGCACACCACCCCCGACGACCTCACCGCACTGCTGAAACTGGTGGAAGGACACACCCCCCGATGAGCGCCGAGCCCACCCCGCACCCCGCCCCGCCCACCGAAGCACCCCGCGACATCGTCGGCATCGGCATCGGCCCCTTCAACCTCTCCCTCGCCGCCCTCGCCAACCCCCTCACCGAACTCGACACCGCCTTCTTCGAACAACGCCCCGCCTTCCACTGGCACCCCGGCCTCCTCATCGACGGCGCCACCCTCCAAGTCCCCTTCCTCGCCGACCTGGTGACCCTCGCCGACCCCACCAGCCAGTGGACGTTCCTCAACTACCTCAAGACCCGCGAGCGCCTGTTCCCCTTCTACTTCGCCGAGCGCTTCCACATCCAGCGCGCCGAATACGACGCCTACTGCCGCTGGGTCAGCGAGAACCTCCCCGGACTGCACTTCTCCCACCAGGTCGACGCCGTCCGCTGGAACCCCGAACGCAACCTCTTCGAAGTCGACTTCACCCAGCTCGACGCCGACGGAGAAGCCGAAGCCCTCGGCCGCACCTACACCAAGAACGTCGCCCTCGGCGTCGGCACCGAGCCCTACGTCCCCGAACCCCTCAAACCCCTCACCGAAGCCCCCGGCGTCCCCGTCATCCACTCCGCCGACTACCTCACCCACCGCGACAGCCTCCTCGCCGCCGACCACATCACCGTCATCGGCAGCGGCCAGTCAGGCGCCGAGATCTTCCTCGACCTCCTCAGGAACCGCCCCGCCGGCCACGAGAAGATCCACTGGCTCGCCCGCACCGAAGCCTTCGCGCCCATGGAATACAGCAAACTCGGCCTCGAACACTTCACCCCCGACTACTCCCGCTACTTCCACGCCCTCCCCGAACGCGAACGCGACCGCCTCGTCCCCGACCAATGGCAGCTCCACAAGGGCATCGACGCCGACACCATCGCCGCCATCCACGAAGAGCTCTACCAGCGCACCCTCCACGGCGGCTGGCCCGACGCCACCCTCACCCCCGGCGTCAGCGTCCGCACCGCAGGACGCGTCGCCACCACCAAGGTCGAACTCCACCTCGAACACCGCCAACAGGGCACCCGCTCCCGCCTCACCACCGACGCCGTCGTCCTCGCCACCGGCTACCAGGAACGCCCCCTCGGCCAACTCCTCGCCGGACTCGACCCCTACATCCGCCGCGACTCCGCCGAACGCCCCCGCATCGACGAAAGCTTCCGCCTCGTCCTCGACGACTCCGTCACCTCCACCGGCTGCCACGTCTACGTACAGAACGCCGAACGCCACACCCACGGCGTCGGCGCCCCCGACCTCGGCCTCGCCGCCTGGCGCAGCGCCACCATCCTCAACACCCTCACCGGCAAGGACCCCTACCCGCAGCCGCAGCGCACCGCCTTCACCAGCTTCGGCCTCCTCGCCCACGACACCCGCGACCCCCGCGCCCCCCGGCCCGTACCGAACCAGGCAGGAGAGCGCGGCACCATGGTCAAACTCCAGGGCTAGGGCCTGTCTACGAGAACACCGGCGTCCCGTCCCGCGTCAACCTCCAGTCCACCGAAGCGAACTCGGCCGGGTCGAGGACGCCCTTCGCCGTCACCCACTCCGCGATCCGCGTACGGATCTCGATCGACTCCGACCACACCTCCTGCGCCGTCGCCACCCCCGGGAACGCCCCACCACCGTTCGCCCGGTAGTTGTTCACCGCGAACACGAACTGCGCCGAGTCATCCAGATCCGCGCCGTTGAACTTCAGGTTCTTGATCCGCGAACCGGCCGCCTGCGCGATGTCGATGTCGTACGAAACCCCCGACACATAGTCGTAGTTGTAGTCCGGCCGGTTGTTCGCGTTCGTCAGCTTCTCCACATCGACCGCGGCACCCGCCGCCGTCTGCACGAAATACTCCGCCGAGTACTCCAGGTACGCCCGCACCTGCGCACCCGTCATCAACTTCGCCACCAGCGTGTTGTCGTACACATACAGGCTCGACAGATCCCGGATCGTCACATCCCCGGCCGGGATCTCCGACGTACGCGAGAACGGCGACGCCTGCGACAGCACCGGCAGCGACGCGTAACTCGTCGACTTCAGCGCCTCCGTCACCACATCGGCCTGCACCTTGTTGATCAGATCGATGATCGGCGCGTCCTTGTACCGCGCGTCCTCCGTCGTCAGCGTCGTCGTCGCCTGCCCCACCACCTGGTTCACATACTTCACCACCAGGTCGTGGTCCGCCTTCAGCAGCTTCGTGATCTTCGGATCGTCCGCCACCGCGTTCGAGTTCAGCAGCTTCGACGACACCGACTCGACCGACCAGCCGCCCTTCTCCCACACCAGCTCGAAATCGAACTGCGCCAGCCGCTCCGCATAACACAGCGGCTCCGCCAGAACGACCGTCTTCCCCGTCTTCTCGTTCGTCACCAACTGCTGCGCGATCTCCACATGCGCGTGCCCCACCAGAATCGCGTCGATCCCCGGCACCTTCGCCGCCACACTCGCCGCCGCGTTCTCCACGTACGGCAACTGGTCACCCCACGACGACGTGCCCGACGCACCCGAGTGCGCCGAGATGATCACGACGTCCGCACCCATCGACCGCAGCTTCGGCACCCACTTCGCCGCCTGCTCCTCAAGCCCCGGGAACTTCAGCACACCCTGCACATACGCCTTGTCCCAGATCGCGATACCCGGGTTCGTCAGCCCCAGGATCGCCACCTTCACATCCCGGCCGTGCGGAGTACGCATCCTCTTGATCACGTACGGCTGGAAGGCCGGCTTCTCCGTCTTCGCGTCCACCGCGTTCGCACCCAGCAGCGGGAAGTGGAGCTGCGACTCGAACTTGCGCAGCGTGTCGATGCCGTAGTTGAACTCGTGATTGCCGAGCGCCGCCGCGTCATACCCGATCGCGTTCATCGCCTGCGCCATCGGGTGCACCGGACCGTGCTTCGCCGTGATCGGATCGACCCGCGCGAAGTAGTACGTCAGCGGCGTGCCCTGGATCGTGTCACCGGCGTCGATCAGCAGCGTGTTGTGCCGGCCCTTCTCCTCACGGATCCGCTTCACCAGCGTCGAGATCCGCGACAGACCCTGCGCGTTGCCCGCCGCGTCCGTGTACGCGGCGTCCTTGTAGTAGTCCCAGTTGAAGACGTGACCGTGCAGGTCCGTCGTACCCAGCACCGTGAACGCGTACCGCTTCTGCTTCTTGGGCGGCCGGTGGGAAGGGGCCGAGTGGGCCTCCGCCGACGGCGCGGCCACCGCGCCGACCAGCGCCGCACCGGCACCCGTCGCGGCGGTCCTGCCCAGGAAAGATCTGCGGTTCAACGGCATGGAAAGCTCCTGTACCTACACGGACGTTCAGTGGCAACGCGCGTAGATTCTGGCCCAGACGGGCCCCTCCGCAACAGCCCCCGCAGGTTTCTATCTGGTGACCTGCCGCCGAACACGACCACCCGCCACGAACAGTGCCAAAGTGACACCCATGACCCACAACCACCGGCGGCCCGACGCTCCCCACGGCACACCCGAAGCCCCCCACCTCACCGTCCGCGGCGAAGCCCACCTCGAAACCGACCCCGAACTCGCCCGCATCACCATCACCGTCACCGCCCGCGGCACCGACCGCCGCACCACCGTCGACGACCTCACCCGCCGCAACACCACCACCCTCGACCTCATCAAGACCTACGGAGAAGCCGTCGAAAAACTCGACACCGGCGCCTTCACCCTCACCCCCGAATTCACCAAACACGGCCGCGGCGAACGCATCCGCACCCACCACGGCAGCGTCCACCTCACCGCCCACCTCAACGACTTCACCGCACTCGGCGAACTCACCACCCGACTCGCCGACCAGGAACTCACCCGCGTCGACGGCCCCTGGTGGTCCCTGCGCCCCACCTCGCCGATCCACGCCACCGCACGCCAGCAAGCCGTCCGCGAAGCCGTCCAGCGCGCCCGCGAATACGCCGAAGCACTCGGCACCACCCTCGCCGCCCTCGTCGAACTCGCCGACACCGGCACCGAGGACACCCACCACCCCATGTCCTACGGCATGCCCCGCGCCGCCATGGCCCGCGGCCCCGTCGACGACACCCCCGCACCCGCCCTCGACCTCGAACCCGAGCGCCAGCACATCCACGCCACCGTCAACGCCCGCTTCACCCTTCACCCGCCCCACCTGCAATGAGCCGCCGAAATGCTCATCAGAGCAGCACGCCGCCCAAATTCAAAACATAATGACGCTTGTCAATAGCCCTTCACGCAAAAGACGTTGAGTAGTCATACCCATCCAATTACCTACCCACCGGTAGGGCCTAGGCTCGAATCATGCGCCGAGCAAAGATCGTCTGTACCTTGGGCCCCGCCACCGACTCGTACGAGCAGATCAAAGCACTCGTAGAAGCCGGAATGGACGTAGCCCGCCTCAACCTCAGCCACGGCACCTACGCCGAACACGAGGAGCGCTACCAGCGCGTGCGAAAGGCCTCCGACGAGACCGGCCGCAGCGTCGGCGTCCTCGCCGACCTTCAAGGCCCGAAGATCCGCCTCGGCCGCTTCCACGAAGGACCCGTACTCCTTGAACGCGGAGACGAGTTCACCATCACCGTCGAACACGACACCCAAGGCGACCGCCAGATCTGCGGCACCACCTACAGCGGCCTCGCCGACGACGTCACCCCCGGCGAACGCATCCTCGTCGACGACGGCAAAGTCAGCCTCGAAGTCACCCGCGTCGACGGCCCCCGCGTCCACACCACCGTCGTCGAAGGCGGCATGGTCTCCGACCACAAGGGCCTCAACCTCCCCGGCGTCGCCGTCTCCGTCCCCGCCCTCAGCGACAAGGACGAAGCAGACCTCCGCTGGGCCCTGCGCACCGGCGCCGACATCATCGCCCTCTCCTTCGTCCGCAGCGGCCGCGACATCGAGGACGTCCACCGCATCATGACCGAGGAAGGCCGCCACCTCCCCGTCATCGCCAAGGTCGAAAAACCCCAGGCCGTCGAGAACATCGAGGACATCGTCGCCGCCTTCGACGGCATCATGGTCGCCCGCGGCGACCTCGGCGTCGAAATGCCCCTCGAACAGGTCCCGATCGTCCAGAAGCGCGCCATCAAGCTCGCCAAGCGCAACGCCAAGCCGGTCATCGTCGCCACCCAGATGCTCGACTCGATGATCGACAACTCCCGCCCCACCCGCGCCGAAGCCAGCGACGTCGCCAACGCCGTCATCGACGGCACCGACGCCGTCATGCTCTCCGGCGAGACCAGCGTCGGCAAATACGCCATCGAGACCGTCAAGACCATGGCCCGCATCGTCGAAGCGGCCGAGGAAGACATCCTCGCCAAGGGCCTCCCGCCCCTCACCGACCGCAACAAACCCCGCACCCAGGGCGGCGCCGTCGCCCGCGCCGCCGCCGAGATGGGCGACTTCCTCGGCGCCAAGTTCCTCGTCGCCTTCACCCAGTCCGGCGACACCGTCAAGCGCCTCTCCCGCTACCGCTCACCGATCCCGCTCCTCGCCTTCACCCCGGTCCCGGCGACCCGCTCCCAGCTCAACCTCACCTGGGGCGTCGAAACCTTCCTCGGCCCCCACGTCGACTCCACCGACGCCATGGTCGCCCAGGTCGACGACCAACTCCTCAGGATCGGACGCTGCCAGAAGGGCGACATCGTCGTCATCACCGCCGGCTCCCCGCCCGGCGTCTCCGGCTCCACCAACATGGTCCGCGTCCACCACATCGGCGAGGACGACAGCCCCAAGTAGGCAGAAGGCTGTACGTGGTTGAGGGCCGCCCCCGGAAAACACCAGGGGGCGGCCCTCCGCCTGTGTCGCACTGCCCCGCTACGGCGTCACGATCGCGAAACTCGGATCCGGCTTCTCCACGACCGCCAGCACCTTCTGCAAGAGCGACGCGTCCCCCGACACCTCGATGTCACCGAGCCCCTTGCCACCCAGCAACCCGAGCAACTGCACCTTGGTCATCGACAGCGCCACACCGGCATCCGCATCAGCCTTCTCATCGCTCCGGTACGTCAACACCCCGTTCCGCACCGTCAGGTGATACACCACACCGAGCGACGGAAAACTCCAGTCCATCCGGACCCTCAGATCCCACGCCTTCGGACCATTGATCCGAATCGCCACCGAGTCGATCAACTGGTCGATACTCAACGCCATCATCATCGTCGGCCCCACCGTCGACGACTCACCGGTCCGCACACCCTCCGTCAATTCCAGGGCCCCGGTCAGATAGAAATTCCGCCACACCGCGTTCTCGGTCGCATAACCCAACCGCGTATAAATCCGCGCCAGTTCCCTCCTCGCCACCCTGCTGCCCGGATCCGCGAACACCACATGGTTCAACAACGTCGCCGCGAACCGCAGATCCCCGTCCCGCTCGAACCCCTTCGCCTTCGCGATCGCCGCCGAACGACCCCCCAACGCCTTCACATACCGCTTCGCCTCATCGACCGGCGGATGCTCCCAGAGATGCGCCGGGTTCGCGTCGAACCAGCCCATGTACCGCTGATAGATGCCCTTCACGTTGTGCGAGAGCGACCCGTAGTAACCGCGGTTCGCCCACACATCCAGCGCCGGCGGCAACTCGATCGCCTCCGCGATCTCCCTGCCCGTCATCCCCACATTGATCATCCGCAACGTCTGATCATGCATGTACGCATACAAGTCCCGCTGCGACGCCAGCAGTTCACCGATCTCCTCACCACCCCACGTCGGCCAGTGATGCGACGCGAACGCCACATCCACCCGCCCCGCGAACAACTCGACCGACTCGTTCAGATACCGCGCCCACTCCCGCGCGTCCCGCACCTGCGCACCCCGCAGCGTGATGATGTTGTGCATCGTGTGCGTCGCGTTCTCCGCCATGCACACCGCCCGCAGACCGGGGAAGACGAAGTTCATCTCCGCCGGAGCCTCCGTCCCCGGCGTCATCTGAAACTCCACCGCCACCCCGTCGAACGTCTCCACCTGCCCCGTCCGCGCGATGCTCTTCGTCGGCGGAATCAACCCCACCGTCCCCAACGACACGCTCTGCCCGAGCCCGCACCCGATCTGCCCCTTCGCCGACCTCGGCAGATGCGCGCCGTACATGTACGCCGAACGACGGTTCATCGCCGTCCCCGCGTACACGTTCTCCGACACGGCGTGCTCCAGGAACCCTTCCGGCGCCACCACGGGAACATCCCCGGCCCCCTCCGGCAGCACCCCGTACGCACCACCGAAATGATCGACATGGGGATGGGTGTAGATGAGAGCGGTCACCTTCCGCTCACCCCGATGGGCCCGATAGAGCTTCAGCGCCGCTGCTGCCGTCTCCGCCGAGATCAGCGGATCGATCACGATGATCCCGGTGTCACCCTCCACGATCGTCATGTTGGAGAGATCGAGCCCGCGCACCTGATAGATCCGGTCCGTCACCTTGTACAGGCCCTGCCTGCTCGCCAGTTGGGACTGCCGCCACAGACTCTTGTTCGCGGTCTCCGGCGCCTCCTTCTTCAGGAAGGCGTAGGCGTCGTTGTCCCACACCACTTTGCCGTCCGCGTTCTTCACGACCCCCGGCTTCAGCGCCGCGATGAATCCTTTGTCGGCGGCCTCGAAGTCGCCGGTGTCGTTTTGTGTGCGGTGCTGCGCGGCGACGGCCGACTCGGGGTTCACGGCCATGGCAGCAGCGGCGGCGCCTGCCGCTGCCGCGACGAAACGGCGCCGGTTGATCGGGCTCATACGTACCTCTTCGGACGGCGGGGCTGACTGTGGTCCCGAAGATCGTCGGAGGGTCTGGCGCCGGTCAAGGTCTCAGCGGGATGTTGGGGCGGGTCCCAGGGGGTGGTCGGGGGTGGTGTGACGCGTCCTATTGCGGGTCAGTACTTCGGGCCTACGTGGAGGTCGAGGAGGGCCACGGCTTCTTTGCGGGCGATCGAGATGTTGCGGCTGCCTGCTGGCTTCCAGGCGACACCGACCGCATCGAGGGTGTCGGTGAAGAGGCGCGTGATGTCGGTGGACAGGTTGGTGAAGAAATAGCGGGGGTACTCATAGCGCTTCGGTTTGCCGCCGATGATGCGCGTCGTCCAGTTGGTGATGCGACACCCGTCGGAGTGGATCAGTCCTCGGACGAAATCCCAGGGATACGCGTCGACGATCTCCTGCTGCCAGGAGGCGAGGGCGATCTTGCGGTCGTGCTTCTTGCCGGGGCCGTGCTGCGGGAACAGACAGGGCCAGTGGTTGCTGTAGCAGGTGACGTACTGGCAGCCCTGCCGCTGGACACGGAAGACCTTGTTGGCCGGTCGTGCGGCTTGGACGGCTTCGACGCACAGATCGATGAGGCCGGGCCATGCGTCGGCGCAGGCGATGCGCAGGAAGTACGTGCCACGCCGGAAGTGGCTGATGCAGCCGTCGCCGAGGTAGAGACCGAGGAGGTAGGAGTACGCCGCCGGGTTCTCGGGAGCCTGAGGTGTTCCGTCGCATCTCGGACAGAGCGCTGACCGGCTGTAGCCGAGCGGTTCAAGGCGCTCCTGCCAGGAGCGGATGGCAGCTCGTGAGACACCGGTGTCCTTGCTGACCGAATTCAGGCTCCGGCCCTGCGCCACCAGCGCCAGCGCCTGCTTGCGCGTGCTCATGTCGTACATGCGGGCAGCGTGTGAGAGCGGGCCGCGCGACACGCAGCAAAAAGCGGATGTTCACGAGAACGTGAGCATCCGCTTGGTGAAGGTGACCTTCGAATCGAAGGAAAAGTGCTCCGGGTGGGACTTGAACCCACACTGGATCGTGTTTGAGACGATGGCCTCTGCCGATTGGGCTACCGGAGCTCCTGCGAATCAAAGGAATTCCTTGACCCGCTGCTGCACCACTTTACAACAGCTAGGTAGGCTCTTGGGAGCAGTACTCAGCCCTGCATACAAGGAGCGCCCCCGTGACCGGCCCCGAGTCGACCCAGCCCGCCGACGACGACAAGTCGCACGTCCCGCCGCTGACGACCCGTGTCGTCATCGCCGAGGACGAGGCCCTGATCCGCCTCGACCTCAAGGAGATGCTTGAGGAAGAGGGCTACACCGTCGTGGGCGAGGCCGGCGACGGGGAGCAGGCCATCGAGCTGGCCCGTGAGCACAAGCCCGACCTGGTGATCCTCGACGTGAAGATGCCGAAGATGGACGGCATCAGCGCGGCGGAGAAGATCGCCGAGGAGTCGATCGCTCCGGTGCTGATGCTGACGGCGTTCTCCCAGCGGGATCTCGTCGAGCGGGCGCGGGACGCGGGTGCGATGGCGTACCTGGTGAAGCCGTTCAGCAAGAGTGATGTGGTTCCGGCGATCGAGATGGCCGTCTCGCGGTTCACGGAGCTGAAGACGCTGGAGAAGGAGGTCGCGGACCTCACCCAGCGTCTGGAGACGCGGAAGCTGGTGGACCGGGCGAAGTCGGTGCTTCAGACGGAGTACGGGCTGACGGAGCCGGCGGCGTTCCGTTGGATTCAGAAGACGTCGATGGACCGTCGTCTTTCGATGCAGCAGGTGGCCGAGGCGGTCATCGAGGACGCTGCGGAGAAGAAGGCGGCGAAGGGCTGAGACGCCCGCCCCGAGGACATGTGTGAGGCCCGCACCCGAAAGGGGCGCGGGCCTCACGCACGTACGGGAGGAGTCAGTCCTCGCCGAGGTACGCCTTGCGGACGGATTCGTCGTGGAGGAGTTCCTGGCCGCTGCCGGACAGGACGATGGAGCCGATCTCCATGACGTGGCCCTGGTCGGCGAGGGAGAGGGCGGCCTGGGCGTTCTGTTCGACCAGGAGGATGGTCGTGCCCTGGGCCTTCAGTTCGGCGATGGTGGACATGATCTTCTGCATCATGATCGGGGAGAGGCCCATGGAGGGCTCGTCGAGCATGAGGAGTTTGGGCTGGGACATGAGGGCCCGGCCCATGGCGAGCATCTGCTGTTCGCCGCCGGAGAGGGTGCCCGCGGCCTGCTTGCGGCGTTCCCCGAGGATGGGGAAGAGGTCGTAGGCGCGCTGGATGTCCTTCTGGATGCCCGCGGTGTCCTTGCGGAGGAAGGCGCCGAGCTGGAGGTTCTCCGCGATGGTGAGGCGGGGGAAGATGCGGCGGCCTTCGGGGGAGTGGGCGAGGCCCATGGAGACGATCTTGTGGGCCGGGACCGTGTTGAGCGGGGTGCCGGCGAACGTGATCTTGCCGCTGAGGGGCTTGAGCAGGCCGGAGAGGGTGCGCAGGGTGGTGGTCTTGCCGGCGCCGTTGGTGCCGATCAGGGTGACGACCTGGCCCTCCTCGACGGTGAAGGAGATGCCCTTGACGGCCTGGATCTTGCCGTAGGCGACCTTGAGGTCCTCGACCTCCAGGAGTGCGGTCACTGGTCGTTCCCTTCGGCTGCGCCCGCTGCGTCTGCGGCTTCGGCTGCTTGTACTTCTTCGATGGCGGAGTCCTCGGGGGCGCCTTCGAAGGGGGTGCCGAGGTAGGCGGCGATGACGCGTTCGTCTCCCTGGACGACGTCGCTGGTGCCCTCGACGAGTTTTTCGCCCTGGACGAGGACGGAGACGCGGTCGCAGAGGTTGAAGATGAAGCGCATGTCGTGCTCGATGACGAGGACGGCGATGCCCTGGTCGCGGATGGCGAAGACCAGTTCTTCGGTGGCGCGGGTCTCCTGGGGGTTCATGCCGGCGGTGGGCTCGTCGAGGAGGAGGAGTCCGGGGTCGCTGGCGAGGGCGCGCGCGATTTCGAGCTTGCGCTGTTCTCCGTAGGGGAGGTTGCGGGCGAGGTGGTCGCGCTTCTTGGCGAGGCCGGTGAACTCCAGGAGTTCCATGGCGCGTTCCTCGGAGGCACGTTCCGCCTTCTTGAAGCCGGGGCCGCGCAGGAGGGCCGACCAGAGGCCTTCCTTGGTTCTGGTGTGGCGTCCGACGAGGACGTTCTCCAGGACGGTCATGTTGGCGAAGAGGCGGATGTTCTGGAAGGTGCGGGCGATGCCTGCCTGGGTGACGAGGTGGGGCTGGGGCGGCAGGACGGTGCCCTTGTAGGAGACCTTGCCCTCGGTGGGGACGTAGAGGCCGGTGAGGCAGTTGAAGAAGGTGGTCTTGCCGGCGCCGTTGGGGCCGATGAGGCCGACGATCTCGCCTTCGCCGACGGTGAGGCTGACGTCGCGGACGGCGGTGAGGCCGCCGAAGCGCATGGTGACGCCGGTGGCTTCGAGAACGGTCTGCGTGGTGGTCGTGGGTGTGGTCATGGTGGTCACGCCCCCGCCTTGGTGACGGCCGGTTCTTCGGGCAGTCGTTGTTCCGGCACGTCGAGTTGGTCGGTCTCGTGGAATTCGAGCTGCTTGCGGCGGTCGGCGATGAGGCCTTCGGGGCGGAAGCGCATGAGCAGGATGAGGGCGACGCCGAAGAGGAGGAGCTGGTACTCGCCGATGAACTGGAGCTTGGCGGGGATCAGGTAGAGCAGGGCGGCGCCGACGAGGGGTCCGCTGACGGTGCCCATGCCGCCGAGGATGACGGCGGCGAGGAGGAAGGCGGAGTTGGGTGGTGCGTTCTCCACGAACTTGTACTGGTCGGGGGTGACGGAGTACTGGACGTGGGCCTGGACGGTTCCTGCCATGCCGGCGAGGGAGGCGCCGAGGGCGAAGGCGAGGAGCTTGAGGCGGAAGGTGTTGATGCCCATGGCCTGGGCGGCGGTCTCGTCCTCGCGGATGGCGACCCAGGCGCGGCCGATGCGGCTGGTGCCGGCGCGGCGGAAGACGGTCACGACGATGATCGTGAAGAAGAGCATCAGGAGGTAGTAGTTGGCGAAGCGGCCGAGGTCCACGCCGAAGACGGTGTGGGTCTCGCCGAGGTCGATCCCGAAGATCTTGAGGTCGGGGATGTTCGGGATGCCGTTGGGGCCGTTGGTGACGTCGGGCCCGGAGTCGCCGTCGAGGTTGTTCATGGTGATGCGGAAGATCTCACCGAAGCCGAGGGTGACGATGGCGAGGTAGTCGCCGCGCAGCCGCAGGGTCGGGGCGCCGATGGCGATGCCGAAGACCAGGGAGGCGCCCGCGCCGGTGAGGACGGCGGCCCAGAAGGGGAAGTGGACGCCGATGGTGGAGTCGGGGGAGCCGGAGACGAGGGCCGCCGCGTAGGCGCCGACGCCGAGGAAGGCGACGTAGCCGAGGTCGAGGAGTCCGGCGAGGCCGACGACGACGTTGAGGCCGAGGGCGACGGTGGCGAAGACCAGGATGTTCGCGGCGACGTTGGTGTACGTGTCGTTGGTCTGGGTGAAGGGGAACGCGGCGGCGGCGACGAAGGCCGCGGTGAGCGCGATGGTGCGGTGCTTGGCGGTGAGTGCCGTGAGCCGCGAGGGCAGTCCGGTCTTGGTCAGGGCGACGCCGCCGAAGAGGACCAGGATCAGGTAGCCGGTGAAGAGTTCGACGTATTCGGTGTCGATGCCGTACGTGAAGACGTAGAGGCCGATGCCGAACGCGACGGCGATGATCAGGATCTCGGCCCAGGAGGGCAGGGTGATCGTGGCGGGGCGGGCCGGGGGCGCTTTGAGGGTGTTGCGGAAGCGGGCCCAGGCGTCGGTGGCGTCGGGGTCGGGCTGGTCGGCGGGGAGGCCGAGGGCGCATACGGCGGTGAGGAGTGCGGCGATGCCGGCGACCCAGGCTCCGGGTTCGAGGTTGACGACGCCGCCGAGGCGGTAGCTGATGGCGCCCATGGTGTAGCCGGTGGTGCCGAGGGTGCCGAGGGCGAAGAGCAGGGTGGGGGCGGTGTGGCCGCCCGGGGTGAGCCAGCGCAGTCCGCGGATGCCGAGGGCGGACAGGGCGAGCAGCAGGGTGATGAGTGCGCCGATGAGGGTGAGGACCTGGAGTCCGCCGGGGTAGCCGGTGACGGTGAGGTCGCCGGGGAATTCGGCGGTCCAGGTCCATGCCATGAAGGTGGCGGCCGCGGTGAGGACGGCGCCGCCGACGGTGCCGTAGCGGGCGGCGTTTTCGGGCAGCGGCAGGAGGGCGCTGTGCGGGGCCGTCTTCGCCGCGGTGTCGGTGGTGGTCGTGGTGTCGGTCATCGTGATCACGCCCTGTCCGCGACGCGCTCGCCGAGCAGGCCCTGGGGGCGCAGCAGGAGCACGAGGATGAGGAGGACGAAGGCCCAGACGTCTTTCCAGGCTCCGCCGCCGAGGAGTTCCATGCCGGGGATGTCCTGGATGTAGGCGGTGGCGAGGGCTTCGGCGAGGCCGAGGGCGAGGCCGCCGATCATGGCGCCGTAGATGTTGCCGATGCCGCCGAGGACGGCTGCGGTGAAGGCTTTGAGGCCGGCGATGAAGCCCATTTTGAAGCCGACCTGGCCGTATTTGAGGCCGTAGGCCATGGCGGCGACGGCGGCGAAGGCGCCGCCGATGGCGAAGGCGGTGACGACGATCCGGTCGGTGTTGATGCCCATGAGCTGGGCGGTGTCCGGGTCCTGGGAGGTGGCCTGCATGGCGCGGCCGGTGCGGGTCTTGGCGACGAAGTAGGCGAGGAAGCCCATGCACACGGGGGCGGCGATGATGAGGAAGAGGTCGCCGCGCTGGATGGTGAAGGCGCCGAGGTCGATGGGTCCGCCGGAGAACTGGGGGAAGGGCCGGTCTGCCTTGGCGTCGGGGTAGAAGGCCCAGACGACCTGCTGGAGCGCGATGGAGAGGCCGATCGCGGTGATGAGCGGGGCGAGGCGTGGGGCGTTGCGCAGCGGGCGGTAGGCGAAGCGTTCGGCGCCGACGGCTACGGCGACGGAGCAGGCGATGCCCATCAGGAGCATGAGGGGCATGGCGATGGCGAGGGATGTGCCGCCCGGGAGCCAGAGATACATGGTGAGGGCGCCGAAGCCGCCGATCATGTAGATCTCGCCGTGGGCGAAGTTGATGAGCTGGATGATGCCGTAGACCATGGTGTAGCCGACGGCTATGAGGCCGTACAGGGCTCCGAGGATCAGGCCGTTGACCAGCTGCTGCGGCAGATCGTGCACCGCTGGGCCTCCGAGGTTGTCTCAAGTGCGAAGGCGCGGGGGGCTGTTGTGGTGCCCCCCGCGCCGTGTGGGCTGGTGCGGTGGGATCCCGGAGAGGGGTACCGCGGGGTGGGTGCGGTGGTTACTTCTCCAGCTCGCCGGTCTTGACCGGGGTGTGCTTGCCGTCCTTGACCTGGTAGACGGTCAGGGTGCGGTTGGTGGTGTCGCCGTATTCGTCGAAGGCGACCTGGCCGGTGACGCCGTTGAAGGAGACCTTCTGGGTGGCCTCGGTGATCTTGGCGCGGGCGTCGGCGGGGAGCTTGCCGTCGTTGTCGTTCACGACGCTCTTGACGGCCTGGATGATGGCCCAGGCGGCGTCGTAGGAGAGGGCGCCGTAGGTCTCGTAGGGCTCGCTGTAGCCGCCGGCCTGGTAGTCGGCGATGAACTTCTTGGCGGTGTCGAGCTGCTCGGGCGGGGCGCCGACGGAGGTGGCGAAGTCGCCTTCGGCGTTCTTGCCGGCGAGCTTGACGTAGTCGGCGCTCTGGAGGGCGTCGCCGCCGATGACGGGGATCTTGGCTCCGGCGTCCTTGATCTGCTTGGAGAGCGGGGCGCCGGCGGGGTATTCGCCGCCGTAGTAGACGAAGTCGGCCTTGGAGTTCTTGATCTTGGTGGCGATGGCGCCGAAGTCGCGGTCGTCGGGGTTGATGTGGTCGGTGGCGACGACCTTGCCGCCGAGTTTGGCGAATTCCGTGCGGAAGGTGCGGGCCAGACCGGCGCCGTAGGTCTTCTTGTCGTCGACGGAGTAGACCGTCTTGAGCTTCAGGGTGTTGTACGCGTACTGGGCGGCGTACGGGCCCTGGAGGGCGTCGGTGGTGGCGGTGCGGAAGTACGACTTGAACTGGCGGGACTTCGACTTCAGGTAGTTGGCGCCCTGGGTCAGTTCGGGGGCCGTGTTCGCGGGCGAGATCTCCACCAGGTTCGCGGAGTTGAAGGTCTTCTGCATCGACTGGGCGACGCTGGAGTTCAGCGGGCCGACGACGCCGAGGACGTCCTTGTTGCCGACGAGGGTGGTGGCGTTCTGGCCGCCGGTGGAGGGGTTCGCGACGTCGTCCAGGGCCTTGATCTGGAAGGTGACGCCGGGGACTTCCTTGTTCTTGTTGGCGGTCTTGGCGGCCAGGTCGACGGAGTTCTTGATGCCGATGCCGATGGCCGACAGGTCGCCGCTGAGGGGGGCGTCGACGCCGATGACGACGGTGGTGTTGCTCTTGTCGCCGGACTTGTCTCCGCTGTCGTCGCGCGATCCGCAGGCGCTGAGCGTGAGTGCTCCGGTCGTGAGCACTGCGGTGAGTATGAGCTGAGAACGGTGTCGCACGATCAATCCTCTCCCTGGCGCGGCCCTTTGGTCGGGGGCCGTGTGTCTCGCCGGGCCGTACGGGTGGTACAGGGCCGTGCAAGTGACGCGCCCGGCGGCGCGGTGACTGGCCGTGACTATAAGCGCAGGTGGGGGAGTGCAGCGTGGGTGCGGGAGAGGCTGTGACGCTCTTGTTATGCCGGGGCGGTTTCGGTGAGGTGCGGTGTGGGCGATTGGGGCGGATGTTCCGGTGGCGGAAAAGATCGCTTGACGAGAACGCCCTGTTCTTGCATGGGACTTGAGGTGATCTTGGTCGGGTGGGTGGTGGGCGGTTCGGGGGGTTGTGTCCGTCGGGGGCGGGGCGCGCGGGGCATGGTGGCGGCGCGTGACCTTCTCATTGCTTCGTTGCGGCAGAGGTAACTGGCTGTTACCGCTGTGTGAGTTCGTGCCGCGGGCGTCATGGGGCCGGGAGGTGTTTCGCGGGCGCGGCGGACGGGGTGGGAGTGGTGGAGGAGGGCGTGCGGGTGGCGGTCGGCGAGGAGGAATCTGTGGCGCCGTCGGTCGCGTCGGTTGGGCGGGGTGGCGTCGAGGTGGGTCTTGTCGAGGGCGCGGGGGAGTGCGGCGCAGGAGCGGACGGTGATGCGTGCGCGGAGGGCGCGGGGAGCTTGTGCGGCTGCTGTGAAAGGTGTGGCCGGAGTGACGTGGGCCGCCAACTGTGCAGTTCCGGACCGTATGTGACTGGGTGTCATGCCACAGCCGCGGGCGACGCGGACGGTGAACGGGAAGGTGCCGCGGGTGGCCGCGGGGCCGTCGTGGCGCAGATGGGTCGCCGGGGCGGGCCACGGGCCGAGGGTGGGGGTGCGGGGGTTCGCCGGGAGGAGCGGGGTGGCGGTCGCCGGGCCGGCGGTGAGGTCGGCGGCGCCGAGGGCGAGGAGCCGGCGGCGGCGTGCGGGGAGCGTGGCCCAGCGGTTCGGCAGGCGTGGGGAGTCGCTACCGAGGGTGTCGGTTCCGGCTCCGGGTGGCGAGGGTGTGGCGGGTGTCCGGGGGCGGGGTGCGTCGTCGGGGTCGTACGGCTCCACGGGCCCGATGCCGGTCATGTCCGGAAGGAGGCCGGAGTGAGTGCTTCCGCCCGTGGCGGTGCGGATCGGGTCAGGGGCGCGGGGCCCTCTGGCGGGCGGCCGGGCGGCGCGGTGGAATGACAGGCGTCCCGTGAGTGAACTCCCTTACCGCGCCCAGGAGGCACGATGGTGAGATCCGCACGTACCACCGGCAGACGCAGATCGCGTGGCGCATCCACGTTGGCCGTGGCGGGCGCGCTGGTCCTCGGCCTGGCGGCGCCGGCCGCGCACGCCGTCCAGGAGGCGCCCGGCAGGGCGGAGTTGAAGATCTCGGGGCAGGAGACGCAGCCCGTCTTCTCCCGGGCCGACGCCGTCTACCAGGAGGTCGACGTCCGGACGGAGGTCGACAGCGACGGCGACGGCAGGCGGGACACCGTGAGGATGCGGATCCTGCGGCCCAAGGAGACCGGCGCGGCGGGGCTGAAGGTCGCCACGATCATCGAGGCGAGCCCGTACTGGGCCGGTGGCAACGATGTCCCGAACCACGAGGTGGATCTCGACGAGGACGGGCTGCCGGTGGCGGGCGCGGCGGCGCGGCGCACGGCGGGGAAGCCGGGACCGACCGGTCCCGCGGTCGCGTACTCCGGCTACTACGACAACTACTTCCTGCCGCGCGGATACGCGGTCGCGCAGGTCGACAGTCTCGGTACGGGCGGCTCCACCGGCTGCCCGACCTCGGGCGGCCGCAACGAGACGCTGGGCGCGAAGGCGGCCGTCGACTGGCTGGGCGGCCGGGCCAAGGGCTGGGACCCCGACGGGCGCGAGGTCCGTGCGGACTGGTCGACGGGGAACGCCGCGATGATGGGGATCTCCTACAACGGCACGCTGCCGACGGCCGTCGCGACCACGGGCGTCAAGGGCCTCAAGGCGATCGTGCCGATCTCCGGGATCTCGTCCTGGTACGACTACTACCGGGCGAACGGCGGGGTCGTGGCACCCGGCACCTACCAGGGCGAGGACACCGACGTCCTCGCCCGCTACGTGTACTCGCGCGCCGACCAGGAGATCTGCAAGCCGGTGCTGGACGCGCTCGAACGCGACCAGGACCGGGTGAGCGGCGACTGGTCGCCGTACTGGGACGAACGCGACTACATCAAGGACGTCGGGAGGATCAGGGCGGGCGTCTTCGTCGTGCACGGGCTCAACGACTGGAACGTGAAGACCAAGAACGCGGGCGCGCTGTGGGACGCCCTGAAGAGGAACCACGTGCCGCGCAAGCTGTGGCTGCACCAGGCGGGGCACGCCAATCCGATGCCGCTGCGCACGGAGGAGTGGCTGCGTCAGGTCCACCACTGGTTCGACCACTGGCTCTACGGCATCCGCAACGGCGTCCTGGACGAGCCGCGGGTCGATGTGGAACAGGCGGACTTCGGCTGGCGGCAGCAGGCGGACTGGCCGGAGCCCGGTACGCGTGACACGACGCTGCGGCTGCGCGCCGACGGCACGCTCGGCAGGTCCGCGGGTCCGTCGGTGGTGCGGTCGCTGACCGACGCGGGCCGTACCGTCCCCGCCGAGCAGCTGGTGACGTCGCCCGACGCGGCGAACACGAACCGGCTCGCGTACACGACGGACGCCCTGGACCGCGACGTCCGGCTCAACGGGGTGCCCGCGATCGACATCCGCGCCTCGCTGTCGGGCACCTCGCCGTACGTGACCGCGCTGCTGGTCGACTACGGCCGGGACACCCGCGCCACCGCCGGCACGGTCACCGACACCTCGCGGCAGGTCTGCTACGGCGAGGGGGTGCCGGGGCTGCCCGCCGAGACGGGCTGCGCGTACCGCGCGAAACACGCCACCGAGACCGCCGACTACAAGATCGTGACGCGGGGCTGGCTGGACGCGCGCAACCGGAAATCGGCCGCGCGCCAGTCCGAGGTCGTGGAGGGCCGCGAGTACCGGCTGCGGTGGGATCTGCAGCCGGAGGACTACGTGTTCAAGGCCGGGCACCGGCTCGGCGTGGTCCTGATCTCGACCGACCACGACTACACCCTTCGCTACCCGGCGGGCACGACGATGACCGTGCGCGCCGGGGCCGGGTCGCTCACGCTGCCGGTGGCGCCGAGTCGGTCAGAGGGGCGTCCTTGAGCAGGCAGGTCAGGCGGGCCGAGCAGACCCGCCTGTCCTGCTCGTCGGTGATCACGATGTCGTACGTGGCCGTGGTGCGGCCGCGGTGCACGGGCGTGGCCACACCGGTGACGTGGCCGGAGCGGGCGCTGCGGTGGTGCGTGCAGTTCAGGTCGACGCCGACGGCGAGCCGGCCGATGCCGCCGTGCAGCATCGCGCCGACCGAGCCGATGGTCTCGGCGAGCACGGCGGAGGCGCCGCCGTGCAGCAGGCCGTAGGGCTGGGTGTTGCCCTCGACGGGCATGGTGGCGACGACACGGTCCGCGGACGCCTCCTTGATCTCGATGCCCATGCGGGTGCCGAGATGCCCTGCGGAGAACAGCGCGGGCAGGTCGATGCCGTAGTCCTTGTACTCGTCGAGGACTTCCTGCGGGAACTTCACCTGGTTCTGCTCGCCCATGGGGCCCTGCTCCGTCCGTCGTGCCGGCATGTCCTTGGCTGAGCGAACGCTCAGTCGGTGCGGGATTGTTCCAGGCGTACCACGACGGACTTGCTGGCGGGGGTGTTGCTGGTGTCCGCGGTGGCGTCCAGCGGCACCAGGACATTGGTCTCCGGGTAGTACGCGGCCGCGCAGCCGCGGGCCGTCGGGTAGTGCACGACGCGGAAGCCGGGGGCGCGCCGCTCCACGCCGTCGCTCCACTCGCCGACGAGGTCGACGTACGCGCCCTCGGCGAGGTCGAGGTCCTTGGCGTCCTCGGCGTTGACCAGGACGACCCGGCGGCCGTTCCTGATCCCGCGGTAGCGGTCGTCGAGGCCGTAGATGGTGGTGTTGTACTGGTCGTGGGAGCGCAGCGTCTGGAGCAGCAGCCGGCCCTTCGGCAGGTGCGGGTACTCGACGGGCGCGGCCGTGAAGTTGGCCTTGCCGGTGGCGGTGGGGAAGCGGCGCTCGTCGCGCGGGGCGTGCGGGAGCGCGAAGCCGGCCGGGTCGGCGACCCGTGCGTTGAAGTCGTCGAAGCCGGGGATCACCTGGGCTATGCGGTCGCGGATCGTGGCGTAGTCCTTCTCGAACTCGGCCCAGGGCAGCGCCGATCCGGGCAGGACGCGGCGGGCGAGGCGGGTCACGATGGCCGGCTCGGACAGCAGGTGGCGGCTCGCGGGCTCCAGGCGGCCGCGGGAGGCGTGCACCATGCCCATGGAGTCCTCGACGGTGACGAACTGCTCGCCGCTGCCCTGGAGGTCGCGCTCGGTGCGGCCGAGGGTGGGCAGGATCAGGGCGCGGGCGCCGGTGACGGTGTGCGAGCGGTTCAGCTTCGTCGACACGTGGACGGTCAGCCGGGCGCGGCGCATGGCCGCCTCCGTGACGTCGGTGTCGGGGGACGCGGAGACGAAGTTGCCGCCCATCGCGAAGAAGACCTTCGCCTCGCCGTCGCGCAGCGCGCGGATGGCCCGTACGACGTCGTAGCCGTGCTCGCGCGGGGGCGCGAAGCCGAACTCCTTCTCCAGGGCGTCCAGGAAGGCGGGCGCGGGGCGCTCGAAGATGCCCATGGTGCGGTCGCCCTGCACGTTGCTGTGTCCGCGGACCGGGCACACCCCGGCGCCGGGGCGGCCGATGTTGCCGCGCAGCAGCAGGAAGTTGACCACTTCGCGGATGGTCGGCACGGAGTGCTTGTGCTGGGTGAGGCCCATCGCCCAGCAGACGACGGTGCGGCGGGAGGCGAGGACCATTTCCAGGGTGCGCTCGATGTCGGCGCGGGACAGGCCGGTCGCCTTCAGCGTCTCGTCCCAGTCGGCGGCGCGGGCGGCCTCGGCGAACGCCTCGAAGCCGTGGGTGTGCTCGGCGACGAACGCCTCGTCGGTGGCGCCGTCGGTGGCGAGGATCAGCTTGTTCAGGAGGCGGAAGAGGGCCTGGTCGCCGCCGAGCCGGATCTGGAGGAACAGGTCGGTGAGGGTGGCGCCCTTGGTGAGGCCCTTGGGGGTCTGCGGGTTCTTGAACTTCTCCAGGCCCGCTTCCGGCAGCGGATTCACGGAGATGATCTTCGCGCCGCCGGCCTTGGCCTTCTCCAGGGCGGAGAGCATCCGCGGGTGGTTCGTGCCCGGGTTCTGCCCGGCCACGATGATCAGGTCCGCCTTGTAGAGGTCTTCGAGCAGGACGCTGCCCTTGCCGACGCCGATGGTCTCGGTGAGCGCCGAGCCGGACGACTCGTGGCACATGTTCGAACAGTCGGGCAGGTTGTTCGTGCCGAACTCGCGGGCGAAGAGCTGGTAGAGGAACGCCGCCTCGTTGCTTGTCCGCCCCGATGTGTAGAACACCGCCTCGTCGGGGGAGGCGAGCGCGGTCAGCTCCTCGCCGATGATGTCGAAGGCCCGCTCCCAGGTCACCGGCTCGTACCGGTCGGCGCCCTCGGCGAGGTACATGGGGTGGGTGAGGCGGCCCTGCTGGCCCAGCCAGTACCCCGAGCGGCCGGCCAGGTCGGTGACCGGGTGCGCGGCGAAGAACTCGGGCGTCACCCGGCGCAGGGTGGCCTCCTCGGCGACCGCCTTCGCGCCGTTCTCGCAGAACTCCGCCGCGTGCCGGTGCTCGGGCTCGGGCCAGGCGCAGCCCGGGCAGTCGAAGCCGTCCTTCTGGTTGACGCGCAGCAGGGTGAGGGCGGTGCGCTTCACGCCCATCTGCTCGCGGGCCATCTTCAGCGTGTGCTTGACGGCGGGCAGGCCGGCCGCGTGGTGCTGTGGCGCCACGACCTGCGGCGCGTCCTGAACCGGATCGGATGCGGGCGGCTTGGCGGCCATGTCGGGCTCCCCTTCGAGCGGTCCTGCGAGGTCGTGCGGGCGTGCTGTGAGCTACCTCTCCGATCCTCGCACGGAGGTCCGACAGCGCCGCCGTCCGGGCGGGGTGGACCGGACTGTCAGTGGGGTCTGGCAGGATCGGGGACGTGGCAGAAAAAGCAGCGAAGACGGCGAAGAAGACGGCGGCTCCCGCGACGAAGGCGGCGGACAGCGGTGCTGGTGGGAAGCCCCGGCTGATGCTCATGGACGGGCATTCGCTGGCCTACCGCGCGTTCTTCGCGCTGCCCGCGGAGAACTTCACGACGGCGTCGGGCCAGCCGACGAACGCGATCTACGGCTTCGCGTCGATGCTGGCGAACACGCTGCGCGACGAGGCGCCCACGCACTTCGCGGTGGCGTTCGACGTGTCCCGCAAGACGTGGCGGTCCGAGGAGTTCACCGAGTACAAGGCGAACCGGTCGAAGACCCCGGACGAGTTCAAGGGCCAGGTCGAGCTGATCGGCGAGCTTCTCGACGCGATGCACACCCCGCGCTTCGCCGTCGACGGCTTCGAGGCCGACGACATCATCGCCACGCTCGCCACGCAGGCCGAGGCGGCGGGCTTCGAGGTCCTCATCGTCACCGGCGACCGCGACTCCTTCCAGCTCGTCTCGGAGAACGTGACGGTGCTGTACCCGACGAAGGGTGTCTCCGAGCTGACCCGGTTCACGCCGGAGAAGGTCGAGGAGAAGTACGGCCTCACCCCGTCCCAGTACCCGGACTTCGCGGCGCTGCGCGGCGACCCGTCGGACAACCTGCCGGGCATCCCCGGCGTCGGGGAGAAGACGGCGGCGAAGTGGATCAACCAGTTCGGTTCGTTCGCCGAGCTGGTCGAGCGCGCCGAGGAGGTCAAGGGCAAGGCCGGGCAGAACTTCCGGGACCACATCGAGGCCGTGAAGCTCAACCGCCGCCTGACCGAGATGGTCCGCGACGTCGAGCTGCCGAAGACCGTCGCCGATCTGGAGCGCGTCGCCTACGACCGCACGTCGATCGCGATGATCCTGGACACCCTGGAGATCCGGAACCCGTCGCTGCGCGAGCGCCTGTTCGCCGTCGACCCGGGCGCCGCCGAGGCCGAGGAGGCCCCGGCCGAGCCCGGCGTCGAGCTGGACGGCACGGTTCTGGCCACCGGCGAGGTCGCGCCGTGGCTCGCCGAGCACGGCAAGGCCGTCCTCGGGCTCGCCTCCGTCGACACCTGGTCGCTCGGCACCGGCTCGGTCACCGAGGTCGCGCTCGCCGCCGCCGGTGGCGAGGCCGCCTGGTTCGACCCGGCCACGCTCGACGAGACCGACGAGAAGGCGTTCGCCGCCTGGCTCGCCGACGCGGCGAAGCCGAAGGTGCTGCACAACGCCAAGAGCGTGATGCGGGTCTTCGCCGAGCACGGCTGGAGCGTCGACGGCGTCACCATGGACACGGCGCTCGCCGCGTACCTGGTCAAGCCGGGCCGCCGCTCCTTCGCGCTCGACGCGCTGTCCCTGGAGTACCTGGGCCGCGAGCTGGCCCCGGCCGGCGCCGCCGACGGGCAGCTCGCCTTCGGCTCCGAGGAGGACGAGCAGGCCGAGGCCGACGCGCTCATGGTGCAGGCCCGCGCCATCCTCGACCTCGGCGAGGCCTTCGGCGAGAAGCTGAAGGAGGTCGGTGCCGCCGAGCTGCTCACCGACATCGAACTGCCCACCTCCGCGCTCCTCGCCCGCCTGGAGCGGTACGGCATCGCCGCCGACCGCGCCCACCTGGAGGCCATGGAGCAGATGTTCGCCGGCGCCGTCCAGCAGGCGGTCAAGGAGGCCCACGCCTCGGTCGGGCACGAGTTCAACCTCGGCTCGCCCAAGCAGCTCCAGGAAGTCTTCTTCGGCGAGCTGGACCTGCCCAAGACGAAGAAGACCAAGACCGGTTACACGACGGACGCGGACGCCCTGGCATGGCTGGCCACGCAGACCGACCACGAGCTGCCCGTGATCATGCTGCGCCACCGTGAGCAGGCCAAGCTCCGCGTCACCGTCGAGGGCCTGATCAAGACGATCGCCGCAGACGGCCGCATCCACACCACGTTCAACCAGACGGTCGCCGCGACCGGCCGCCTGTCGTCGACCGACCCGAACCTGCAGAACATCCCGGTCCGCACCGACGAGGGCCGTGCGATCCGCCGCGGGTTCGTCGTGGGCGAGGGCTTCGAGTCGCTGATGACCGCCGACTACAGCCAGATCGAGCTGCGCGTCATGGCCCACCTCTCCGAGGACGAGGGACTCCTCGAAGCCTTCGCGTCCGGCGAGGACCTGCACACCACGGTCGGCGCGCAGGTCTTCGGCGTGGCGCGGGACCAGGTCGACGCCGAGATGCGGCGCAAGATCAAGGCGATGTCGTACGGCCTTGCCTACGGGCTCTCCGCGTTCGGGCTCTCGCAGCAGCTGAACATCGAGGCCGGTGAGGCCCGCGCCCTGATGGACACGTACTTCGAGCGGTTCGGCGGGGTCCGTGACTATCTGCGGCGCGTGGTCGACGAGGCACGCGCCACCGGCTACACGGAGACCGTGCTCGGGCGGCGCCGCTATCTGCCCGACCTGAACTCGGACAACCGGCAGCGCCGTGAGATGGCCGAGCGCATGGCGCTCAACGCGCCGATCCAGGGCACCGCCGCCGACATCGTGAAGATCGCGATGCTGAACGTCGACAAGGCGCTCACCGAGGCCGGGCTCTCTTCGCGGATGCTGCTTCAGGTCCACGACGAAATCGTGCTGGAGATCGCGGCGGGGGAGGCCGCCGTCGCCGAGCAGCTGGTCCGGCGCGAAATGGCCAACGCCGTGACGCTCCGCGCACCGCTGGATGTCTCGGTGGGCCTGGGCAACGACTGGGAGTCCGCAGCGCACTAGCCTCCGGCGACCGGGACCTTTTGGCGGGGCGGCACCTACGGGTGCCACCCCGCTTCCGCGAGCACGCTCTCGACTGCGAGCGCGCCGTGGCCGGTCGCGCAGTTCCCCGCGCCCCTGGGCAGTTCTCCGAGCGCGACCCGGTGGCCGCTTCTCGCGCAGTTCCCCGCGCCCCTGAGATGCGCACTTCGTGCGCCATCTCATCAGAGAGGCGCGCGACACCGCAGCCTCCGGGGGAGAGGCGCGCGGAGCGCTGCCTCTGGGGGAGGCTGCGCGCAGCGCATGCCTCAGGGGCGCGGGGAACTGCGCGCCCAGCCACGACGGTGGCGCGCCTGAGCGACGGCCCATCAGGGGCGCGGGGAACTGCGCGAGCAACCCCCACCGGCCGTCAGCTGAACGGGGGCCCCGGCGACCGGGGCTGAACGGGCACCCCCGTTCAGCCCCCACGCCGCGCCCCCAGCGGAGCGCCCCCGCAGGATGAGCCAATGCCCCGCACCCTCCTCCTGACCACCCTCACCCTCACCCTGGCGGCCCTCCTCAACACCACCCCCACCGCACAGGCGGCAGCGGCGACCCCCACCTGCCGCGCCGCCAAACACCCCGCCCTCGCCCGACAGCTCACCCGGGACCTGAAGACGGCGCTGGCCGGGCGCCGCGGAAGCGTGTCGCTCGCCGTGCACGACGACCGCACCAAGCTCGACTGCACCCTCACCCCGCGCACCCGCTACGACGCGGCGTCCCTCGTGAAGGTCCTGATGATGGAGGCCACCCTGCGCCGGGCCCAGAGCCGCGGCCGCGGCCCGACCGCCTGGGAGCGCGGCAACCTCGCCCCCATGATCCGCAAGTCGGACAACACCGCCGCCAGCCGCCTGTGGAACGACCTCGGCCGCACCCGCCTCGGCACCACCCTGACCCAGGCCGGCGCCACCCGCACCGTCCTCGGCCCGCGCGGCTACTGGGGCCTGACCCGCACCACGGCCGCCGACCAGCTGCGACTCCTCGACAAGCTCACCGCCCGGCGCTCGTTCCTGTCGGCGACCTCACGCGCGTACGGGCTGAAGCTGATGAGCGAGGTGCGCAAGAACCAGCGCTGGGGCGTGCCCGCCGGGATGCCGCGCGGTGTGCGCGCCCACCTCAAGAACGGCTGGCTGCCGCGGGCCACGCACGGCTGGCGCGTCCACAGCATCGGCGTGTTCACCGGTCAGGGCCGCACGTACCGCATCGCCGTGCTCAGCCACGACAATCCGTCGATGGCCTACGGCGTGCGCACCGTCGAGCGCGTGGCGCAGGCCGTGCACCGCACCCTCAACAAGGGGCGGGCCGCCGGGATCGGCCTCACTCCGCCGGACGAGATCAGCGAGCAGTCGGACGGCTCGGTTCCGCAGGATGCCCCGGACGCTCCGGAACGGCCGGCCTGGTTCGCGCCCGGAGTGCCCGGAGCAGCAGCGCGTACAGCACGAGCCCGATGACGAGCCCGGCGCCCGCGCCGAAGCACACGGTCGGCACGATCTCCCACGGCTTCCAGTCGAGCCCCTCCTCGTCCACGTACGACAGCCAGCGCACCACCCGCGCCGCCCCGCAGCCGCACGCGCACCCGCCGATCACGACGAGCGCGAGCCACCGCTGCCGGGCGTGCGGCGCGGCCAGGCCCCGCGTGGGGGCGGCGCCGCGCACCGCCCACCACACGAACACCCCGATCACGCCGAGGGCCAGCGCCGAACTGCCGTACTGCACGTACCAGTAGACCGGTGACCCGGCGACCGTCTCGCCGAGCACGGGCAGCAGCCGCGTGCCCCACCGGTCCTGATGCGTGAAGGCGTCCCACACCACGTGGGTGAGCGAGCCGGTCACCGCGGAGACGTACCACCACAGCCACCACCCCCGGTCCCGCCCGGAACGGCCCCGCGCCACGGTCCACACCCGCGCCCGCACCCTGCCCGGCAGCAGCGCGAGCAACGGTTCGCGCACCAGTAGCCACAGCGCCAGCAGCCCCGCCGCGAACAGCGCGTCCACCGTGAGCACCCCGGTGAACGAGTGCGTGAACGCGCCGAATTCCATGGCGCCCGGCACCGCGCTCGCCGCGAAATAGGTGAGGTCAGGCGCGAACGAACCGGCCACGAGCAGCGACGGCACGAGCCGCCCCCGCCCCGACCCGTCGCGCCGCACGAACGGCAGCACGGCGGCGGCATGGCTGATGGTGAACGGCACGGTTCTCCCCGGATCGGCTCGGCATTGACGCGGCGGCGCGTGGTGAGCGAGCGTCGAAGCGTACGACAACACTCCGCGTCGCCTGCCTGATGAGACGGTGAACAGCGGTCCGGGGGCACCTCCCCCCGCCTTCGGGGCCAGGAGAGAGGGTGTCCGCGGGAAAGAAGTTGACGTAGTGTCGGCGAGGTCGTGCGCTGGGGAGCGTGCGGCGGCGCCGCGCTGCTCCGCAACCCGGGGCGAACCCGGTGCCCAGGCCGGTAGGGGCGATTGCGGGAGGGGTTCGCGGTATGGCGGCGGTTTTCGGCAGGAGGCTGCGCAGGAGCGTGATGACGACCGCGATCGCCGCCGCGGCGGTGGCGGCGCTCTCCGCGTCGCAGGCACCGGGCGTGACCCCGCACCACGTGGACAGCGGCAGTTCGGCGGCCGACCGCTCCGACGACGACGTCCCCGACACGGCTTCGGGCCCCGACTACTACACCGATCTCCCGCCGCTCGACAGCCCCACCGACACCGCGAGCCCGTCGCCCGGCTCCGGCACCGGTGGTGGCGGCGCGGCCGAGGCGGGCATCCCAGCCACCGTCTTGGACGCCTACAAGAAGGCCGAGGCCGAGCTGGCCTCGTCCAAGCCCGGCTGCAATCTGCGCTGGCAGCTGCTCGCCGCGATCGGCAAGGTCGAGTCGGGCCAGGCGAGCGGCGGCAACGTCGACGCGAACGGCACGATGAAGAACGCGCTCAAGGGCCCGCCCCTCGACGGCAACGGCTTCGCGAAGATCACCGACACCGACGGCGGCCTCTACGACGGCGACACGGTCCACGACCGGGCCGTCGGCCCCATGCAGTTCATCCCCTCCACCTGGGAGTGGGCGGGCCGCGACGGCAACGGCGACGGCAAGAAGGACCCCTTCAACGTCTACGACGCGGCCCTCGCCGCCGGGCACTACCTGTGCCGCAACGACTGGGACCTGTCGAACGCCAACGACCTGAACAGGGCGATCCTCAGCTACAACAACTCCTCGGACTACCTCGCCAAGGTCCTGTCCTGGATGGAGTACTACCGCAAGGGCACGTACGAGGTCCCCGACGGCACCGGCGTGCTGCCCACGTCCCCGAGCGGTGGCGGCACGGGCGGCACCGGTGGCTCGACGGCGTCGCCGACCCCGTCCCCGACGCCCCCCGCTCCGGGCGGCAGCCCGTCGCCCAAGCCGGGCTCCGGCGGTTCGGCGAACCCCAGTCCGAAGCCGACCGACCCCACCACTCCGGCGGACCCGAAGCCGACGCCCACGCCCACGCCGACGCCCACCGACTCCGTCACCAAGCTGGCCGACGCGGACACCGGCACGCTCGGGGCGATGGCGGGCGACGCGTTCGCCGAGCGGGTGCAGGTGCGCGCCAAGGACAAGGCGGGCAAGGGCGTCGCCAAGGTGAAGGTGCGCTTCCGGATCATCGGCAGCACGGACGCCCGGTTCGCCGGTGACGCCACGAGCGCCGTCGTCACCACGACCGCCGCCGGTACGGCCACCGCGCCGAAGCTGACCGCGGGCGAGAAGACCGGCGCCTTCACCGTCCGCGCCACCGTCGTCGGCAGCTCCGTGACCGGCCTCGACTACACCGCGAAGGTCACCGAGCGCGTCGCCGACACCCTGGCCCGCACCAGCGACAAGGAACTCACCTGCGTCGCGGGCGGCACCTTCGACGACGGCGCCGTGACGCTGAAGGCCACGTACAAGGACGCCGTCGCCGACGGCGTCGTGGCCACCGCCACCCTCGTCAAGGCCGAGGACGATCCGTCCGAGGCGACGACGGGCCCCTCCTTCAAGGACGCGGACGGCAAGACCGTGCGCACCCTCAAGGGCCTCAAGACCGACAAGGACGGCCTGCTCGCCCTCCCGAAGCTGTACGCGGACGACGCCACCGGCACGTTCCTGCTGCGCGTCACCACGGCGGGCGGCGCGACGGTCACCGTCGAACTGAAGGTGACGGCCGCCCCCACGGACACTCCGAGCGACGGCGCCTCCGGGTCTCCCGCCGCCTCCGAGTCGCCCTCGGCGTCCGCGAGCCCGTCCGCGTAACTCCTGGCGCGCACCGCCCACTTGAGCCCCCGGCCGACGATCGGCCGGGGGCTCGCGCGTGCCCGGCGTCAGGTCGCGTCGAACGTGTTCTCATCTCCGTCCGGCGTTGCTACGGTGCACCGACCCAAGACCCTGACGGTCCATCAGATCCAGACTCGGGAGGCCGGACATGCGTGCCCTCATCGCGGCGGCGATCGGCCTCACCGCCGCCCTCGCCCTCGTCCTCACCATCTCGGCGGTCGGCGCCCCCGCGGGCGAGACCTCCCCGAAACCCCTGCTCACCACCGTCCCCAAGCACCCTTAGCCGAGGAGGGCCGCCGAGATGCGCCGCAAGGCAAGCCTGATCCTGCTCGCCTTCGCCGTGTTCTTCACGGCGATGTCCCCGCTGATGCGCTGGTACGCGTTCCCCCGCCTGGCGAAGATCCCCGCGAACCAGTACCAGACGATGGTCCTGGAGGCGAAGAACGCCACCCTCGTCGACTACGGCACCATGCAGGCCAAGAAGGTCCCCAAGCTCACCGTCGTACAGACCCTCAAGGGCAACGTCGAGGAGTCCGACAAGATCGAGAAGAGCGCCGGCCGTGACGTCGTCGTCTGGGACGGCCTCAGCTACATCGTGGGCCCCGACGGCAAGTTCGTCTCCCAGATCCCCGAGCGCTACATCTTCGACGCGCACAGCCAGGAACCGGTGCACGCGACCGGCGAATCCGTCGACGGCGACCCGGTCAAGCGCGAGGGCATCGAGTTCAAGTGGCCGTTCCTGACCGAGAAGCGGGACTACGAGTACTTCGACGCGCGCGCCCGCATCACCCGCCCCATCCACTACAAGGGCACCGAGGACTTCCGCGGCGTCACCGTCTACCGCTTCGAGCAGACCATCCCCTGGACCAAGGTGCCCTTCCCCAAGAAGATGCCGGTCAAGGGCATCACGGCGGAATCCGTCGCCAAGACCGGCACCGAGATGTGGTACACGACCGTGCGCACCTTCCTGGTCGACCCCACCACCGGCGCCCCCGTCTACGGCGCGGAGAAGCACAAGGAGGAGATGCGCGGCGGCACCCTGGTCGGCGGCGACGGCAAGAAGATCACCGCGTTCGCCGGCGACGTGAAGATGCGCGAGGACTACATCGAGGACACCGTCGACCTGGTCAAGTCCCAGCGCACCCTGGTCCTGCTGCTCACCTCGTACCTCCCCTGGGGCTTCCTGGTCCTCGGCGTCCTGCTGCTCGCCCTGGCCCTGTGGCTGGAGGCGCGCAGCCGCCGCCCCGGCAACCCGGAACCCGAGGCGCTGGACGAGCCGGAGCCGGTCAGCGTCTGAGCCGCGCGTTCGTGTGCCGGGTCGGCTCCGCCGTGGCCGGGTCCTCCGGCCACGGGTGCTTCGGGTACCGGCCGCGCAGATCGGCCCGCACCGACCGGTAGCCGTCCCGCCAGAACGAGGCCAGGTCGGCGGTGACGGCCGCGGGCCGCCCGGCGGGGGACAGCAGATGCACGAGGACCGGCACCCCCGCCACGGCCGGCGTCTCCTGAAGGCCGAACATCTCCTGCAACTTCACCGCGAGCACCGGCTGTTCGGGGTTCGCGTAGTCCACCCGCACCGACGATCCGCTGGGCACCGAGATCCGCTCCGGGGCCAGCTCGTCGAAGCGCGCCGCGTCCCCGCTCGCCCACGGCAGCAACCGCCGCAGCCCCGCCCCGGCGTCGATCCGGGCCAGATCCGCCCGGCGCCGGGCCCGCCCCAGCTCCGGCTCCAGCCAGTCGTCCACGCGCGCGTACAGGGCCTCGTCGCTCACGTCCGGCCACGGCTCCCCGACGTGCCGACGCAGGAAGGCGAGCCGCTGCCGCAGCGCGTCCGCCTCCCGGCCCCAGCGCAGCAGCCCCAGCCCCTCCCGCCGCAGGCCGTCCAGCAGACCTTCCCGTACGAGGGCGGGGGACGGGTTCCTCAGCGGCCGCACCGTCAGTTCGACCGCCCCGAGCCGGGTGACGTGCCGGGCCACCAGCTCGCCGTCCGCCCAGGCGACTTCGTCGCCCTCCGACGCCAGCGGCGCGGCGGCCCACCGGGCGGTCTCCTCGTCGACCACGGCCCCGAGCCGCACGCGCGCGTGCCCGGCGCCGACGGGCCGGTCGGCCACGGCGACGGCCACCCACGGCGCGTCCCGCAGCGCGGACCCGTCCCCGACGTCCGCGCGCGTGCCCGACGCCATCAGGAAGGACCCGCCCGAGCGGTGCGCCACCCGCTCGGGGAACGCCAGGGCGGCGACGAGCCCGGCGGCCCGCTCGTCGGACAGGGCGGCGCCGCTCCCGCCGGGCTCGTCGGACGCCATCCGGGAGAGCCGCCGCACCTCCGCGGCCCACCGCCCGGCATACGCGTCACCCCCGCGCCGGGCGGTACGCAGCGCCTGCCCGAGATCGTCCCCGTACGCGCGCGGCGGCTCCTCGCTCAGCAGCGCCACGACCTCCGCGGCCCGCCGCGCGGACACCACCGGCGCCGCGTCGACCAGCGCACGCCCGAGCCGCGGATGCAGCCCGAGACGCGCGAGCCGCTGCCCGCGCGCCGTCACCCGCCCGGAACCGGCCCCGTCGACCGCCCCGACCGCCACCAGCACCTCGCGCGCCGCCGCCATCGCCCCGCCGGGCGGCGCGTCGAGCAGCGCGAGACCGGACGCCTCGGGATCGCCCCAGCAGGCCGCCTGGAGCGCGAACGCCGTGAGGTCCGCCACCTTGATCTCGGGGGAGGGGAACCGCGGCAGCCGCCCGTCCTCCGCCTGGGCCCAGCATCGGTAGACCGTCCCGGGAGCCTCCCGCCCGGCGCGGCCCGCGCGCTGCGTCCCGGCCGCGCGGGACGCCCGTACCGTCGTGAGCGCGCTCAGCCCGCGCGCGTGATCGACGCGGGGCTCCCGCGCGAGCCCCGCGTCCACGACGATCCGCACGCCCGGCACCGTCAGCGAGGACTCCGCGACGGCCGTCGCCAGCACCACCCGGCGCCGCGCGCCCGGCGAGAGCACCGCGTCCTGCACGGCGGCGGGCGCCCGCCCGTGCACCTGGAGCACCTCGACATCCCCGCCGAGACTCCCCAGCTGACCGGCCACCCGCGCGATCTCCCCGACGCCCGGCAGGAAACACAGCACGTCGCCCGGCCGCTCGGCCAGCGCCCGCCGCACCACCGACGCCACATGCGTGAGCAGCGCCGGGTCCACCCGCATCCCGTGCGGCGGCCGCACCGGCGCGGTGGGCGGCGCCCACACCACCTCCACCGGGTGCGCGACGCCCTCGGCCTCGACGACCGGCGCGTCCCCCAGCAGCCGCGCCCAGCCCTGCGCGTCCGTGGTCGCCGACGCGGCGACCAGTTCGAGCTCCGGCCGCAGCGTCTCCCGTACGTCGCACAGGAAGGCGGCCACGGTGTCCGCGTCGAGATGCCGCTCGTGCACCTCGTCGAGCATCACCACGTCGACACCGGCCAGCTCCTGGTCGCGCTGGAGCCGCTGGAGCAGCACCCCGGTGGTGACGACCTCGACACAGGTGCGCGGGCCGACGGTCCGCTCGCCGCGCACCGTGAAACCGACGCGCTCACCGACCTTCTCGCCCAGCAGCCACGCCATCCGCCGCGCGGCGGCCCGCGCCGCGATCCGCCGGGGCTCGGCCACCACGACCCGGCGCACCGGGGCGCCCTCGTCGAGCAGGCCCGCGAGGACCAGCGGTACGAGCGTGGTCTTGCCGGTGCCGGGCGGCGCGACGAGCACGGCGACCCCGGCCCCGTCGAGCGCGCGCCGCAGCGCGGGCACGGCGGAGCGGATGGGCAGGGCGGAGAGGGCATCGCTGCGGATCACGCAGCCAGTCTCCAGCACGCCCGTACGAGAGGTCCTACGCCCGGTCGTCCCGCTCGCAGACGAGGATCGCCGAGCCCGGGATAAGGTTCCCGCGCAGCGGCGACCAGCCGCCCCACTCCTGGGTGTTCCACGCGGGCCACTCCGGCTCGACCAGGTCCACCAGGCGGAAGCCGCCGGCCACCACGTCGCGGACCCGGTCCCCGACGGTGCGGTGGTGCTCGACGTAGACCGCGCGGCCCTCGTCGTCCTGCTCCACATAAGGGGTGCGGTCGAAGTAGGAGGCCGAGACGGTCAGGCCCTCGGGGCCCGGCTCGTCGGGGAACGCCCAGCGGATCGGGTGCGTGACGGAGAAGACGAAACGGCCGCCGGGCCGCAGCACCCGGTGCACCTCGCGCAGCACCTGCACCTGGTCCGCGATGAAGGGGAGCGCCCCGTACGCGGAGCAGGCCAGGTCGAAGGAGCCGTCCCGGAACGGGAGCACGCCCGCGTCCGCCTCCACCAGCGGCACCCGGATCGCGGCGCCGTCCTGGATGCGCTGCGCGTGCTGGAGCTGGCGGTGCGAGAGGTCGAGGGCGACGGGTCGGGCGCCCTGGGCGGCCAGCCAGCGCGAGCACTGGGCGGCGCCCGCGCCGATCTCCAGGACGTCCTTGCCGGCGAGCTCCTCGGGCGGGCCGAGCAGCTCGGCCTCCACCTCGTCGAGCCCCTCGGGGCCCCAGACGAAACGGTCGTCGCCGAGGAACGTGCCGTGCTCGATCTGGTAGTCGTCCGCGTTCCGGTCCCACCAGCCGCGGTTGGCCCGCGAACTCTCCGTGGTGTCCGCGTCACGCCGGGTGGCCGTGGAATCCTCGTCGACCGAATTCGCGGGGGACGACGGCTCGTACGCTTCGATTGGTCCGGACTCTTGGATGATCGGCTCCCTGGTACTAATCTGCGGGCACTGCGGACCTCATGGCCTCGTGGGACGCGATGTGTGCCGGGTATGCGGCGATCCGCCCCGGGTGTGCGCCTTCGCGCATTGACCGTGTCCGGCTGCCCCCGTATGCTACAAGTTGCGCTGCGGGCCTGCGTTCCTCAGACATAGCAGGCTGCGCTCGCATCTGTCGTATGTCCCCTCGGTTGTCGAGGCGCCTCCCGGAAGCTCGGGATTCGGCGCTTCCTAGGCTGTCCGGCTTCTTCGGTGCGAAACAGGTCCCGGCGTAGCAGTACCCACCGACTTTCAATGTCCGCCGGAGCCCTTTCCCACATGACGAGCAGCACCGAGACCACCGCCACCACCCCGCAGGTTGCGGTCAACGACATCGGTAACGAGGAAGCTTTCCTCGCCGCCATCGACGAGACGATCAAGTACTTCAACGATGGCGACATCGTCGACGGCGTCATCGTCAAGGTTGACCGGGACGAGGTTCTCCTCGACATCGGTTACAAGACCGAAGGTGTCATCCCGAGCCGCGAGCTCTCGATCAAGCACGACGTCGACCCCAATGAGGTCGTCAAGGTCGGCGACGAGATCGAGGCCCTGGTTCTCCAGAAGGAGGACAAGGAAGGCCGCCTGATCCTCTCGAAGAAGCGCGCGCAGTACGAGCGTGCGTGGGGCACCATCGAGAAGATCAAGGAAGAGGACGGCATCGTCACCGGTACCGTCATCGAGGTCGTCAAGGGTGGTCTCATCCTCGACATCGGCCTCCGTGGCTTCCTGCCGGCCTCCCTCGTCGAGATGCGTCGCGTTCGCGACCTCCAGCCTTACGTGGGCAAGGAGCTCGAGGCGAAGATCATCGAGCTGGACAAGAACCGCAACAACGTGGTCCTGTCCCGCCGTGCCTGGCTCGAGCAGACCCAGTCCGAGGTGCGCCAGACGTTCCTCACCACCCTGCAGAAGGGTCAGGTCCGCTCCGGCGTCGTCTCCTCGATCGTCAACTTCGGTGCCTTCGTGGACCTGGGTGGCGTCGACGGTCTCGTCCACGTCTCCGAGCTCTCCTGGAAGCACATCGACCACCCGTCCGAGGTTGTCGAGGTCGGCCAGGAAGTCACCGTCGAGGTTCTCGACGTCGACATGGACCGCGAGCGTGTCTCCCTGTCGCTGAAGGCGACGCAGGAGGACCCGTGGCAGCAGTTCGCCCGCACGCACCAGATCGGTCAGGTCGTCCCGGGTAAGGTCACGAAGCTCGTTCCGTTCGGTGCGTTCGTCCGCGTCGACGAGGGCATCGAGGGTCTGGTCCACATCTCCGAGCTGGCCGAGCGCCACGTGGAGATCCCGGAGCAGGTCGTCCAGGTCAACGACGAGATCTTCGTCAAGGTCATCGACATCGACCTCGAGCGCCGCCGCATCAGCCTCTCGCTGAAGCAGGCCAACGAGGCCTTCGGCGCCGACCCGTCGGCCGTCGAGTTCGACCCGACCCTGTACGGCATGGCCGCGTCCTACGACGACCAGGGCAACTACATCTACCCCGAGGGCTTCGACCCCGAGACCAACGACTGGCTCGAGGGCTTCGAGACCCAGCGCGAGGCCTGGGAGACCCAGTACGCCGAGGCGCAGCAGCGCTTCGAGCAGCACCAGGCTCAGGTCATCAAGTCCCGCGAGGCCGACGCCCAGGCCGAGGCCGAGGGTGCTGTCGCCGGCGCCGGCGCGGCCCCGGCTGCCTCCGGTGGCGGCGGCGGTTCGTACTCCTCGGAGTCGGACGACAACTCCGGTGCGCTTGCTTCGGACGAGGCGCTCGCCGCGCTGCGTGAGAAGCTGGCCGGTGGTCAGAGCTGAGCTGAACCTTCGGGTTCCGCCAGGTAGTTGACAGTGGGCCCGCACCCTTCGGGGTGCGGGCCCACTGTTGTTCTCGTCCGCGAGCCGTGGGTGGCTGCTCGCGCCCCTCACAGGGCGCCGCATGTCGCACCTCGAAATGTGTGCGATACAGCAGTTGCAGCCGTGCCGTAACAGCTCCTTGTCAGGATCCCCGGGTCGTGCAAGATCACCCAGGGTTTTCGAGGGGAGCCGGGCACATGGCAGTGGTACAGGGGATGGCAGGTACGGGGAACAGCCGGCGGGCGTTCCTGCGCAACGTCGGACTCACCGGTGGCGCGGGCGCCATGTTCGCCACCATGGGCGCCCTCGGGCTCGCCCCCACGGCACAGGCCGCGCAGCGTGAACTCCCTTATCGCGCACCGCGACCCGGGGACTTCACGCTCGGCGGGCGGGGCGCCGCGAAGGTGGTGATCGTCGGTGGCGGCATCGCCGGGCTCGCCACCGCCTACGAGCTGGGCAAGGCGGGCTACGACTGTACGGTCCTGGAGGCCAGGGAGCGTACGGGCGGCCGCAACTTCACGGTGCGGGGCGGCGACACGACCGTAGACCTGTACGGCAACAAACAGACCGCGCGCTTCAGCGACGGCCAGTACATGAACGCCGGGCCCGCGCGGCTCCCGCAGTGGATGGTCACCCTCGACTACTGCCGTGAACTCGGCGTCCCCATCGAGGTGTTCACCAACACCAACGCCGACGCCTACCTCTTCAACGAGTCGGCCGGCATGACGAAGCCCGTGCGCTACCGCACCGCCAAGGCCGACGTGTACGGCTATCTGTCCGAGCTGCTCGCGAAGGCGACGAACAAGGGGGCGCTCGACAAGGAGCTGACCGCCACCGACCAGGAACGACTCGTCGACTTCCTGGCCGACTTCGGTGAGCTGGGCGACAAGCTGACCTACGACGGCGGCGAGCGGCGCGGCTACACCACCGTGCCCGCGGCCACCGGGACGCCCGGGGTGCCGCTCGGCGACGTACCGTCCGCGTCCGAGGTGTTCGCGAGCGGCGTCGGACGGTACTTCTCCTTCGAGTTCGGCTTCGACCAGGCCATGCTGATGTTCCAGCCCGTGGGCGGCATGGATCAGATACCGAAGGCGCTGACCAAGGCCATCGGCGCCCGCAGGGTGCACACCGGGGCGGCCGTCGGCAACATCACGGACAAGGGCGACCGGGTCGTCGTCACCTACACGCAGGGCGGACGCACCAGAACCGTCGAGGCGGACTTCTGCGTCGGCGCGCTGCCGCCCAACATCCTCGCCAAGATCCCGCACAACCTCGGCTCGGGCGTGCAGAGCGCCCTGGAGGCGATCACCCCGCAGTCCGCCGGAAAGATCGGCCTGGAGTACCGGTCCCGCTGGTGGGAGCTCGACCACCGGATCTACGGCGGCATCACCGAGACCGACATGGACCTCAGCCACATCTGGCACCCGTCGTACGGGTTTCACGGCGAGCGCGGCGTCATGATCGGGTACTACAACTACGGCGACGACGCGGACGCGTACGCGAAGCTGAGCCCGGCGGCGCGGGAGGCGCGGGCCGTCGCGCAGGGCGTGAAGATCTACGGCGAGAAGTACCGCACCGAACTCGCCACGTCGTTCTCCCACCACTGGCGGCAGACCCCGCACCTGGAAGGCGCCTGGCACAACACCCCCGGCGGCCCCGACGATCCGCGCTACAAGGCGCTCAACGAGCCGTCGGGCCGCGTCTACTTCGCCGGTGACTGGCTCAGCTACACCGACGCCTGGCAGCACGGCGCGTTCACGTCGGCGCGGCGGGCGGTGACCAGGCTGCACGCGCGCGTGATGGCGAGCTGACCGGCTGTCGGACATGTAAGAGGCTGCTGAGAAAGGGCGCGGGCGGGAATGCTCGCGCCCTTCGCGCGCGTTCCCCCTGAAGAACACGAGGAGGAGCGGTCACTGTGCTTGATCCGCAGGATTTGTACACATGGGAGCCGAAGGGCCTGGCCACGGTCGACATGGCACTCGCCCAGGAGTCCGCCGGCCTTGTCATGCTCTATCACTTCGACGGTTACATCGACGCGGGAGAGACCGGCGACCAGATCGTCGAGCGTCTTCTCGACGCGCTGCCGCACCAGCTCGTGGCGCGCTTCGACCACGACCGGCTCGTCGACTACCGGGCCCGCCGTCCGCTGCTGACGTTCAAGCGCGACAGCTGGACCGACTACGAGGTCCCCTCGATCGAGGTGCGGCTCGTCCAGGACGCCACCGGGGCGCCCTTCCTGCTGCTGTCCGGTCCCGAGCCGGACGTGGAGTGGGAGCGGTTCGCGGCGGCCGTCCAGGAGATCGTGGAGCGGCTCGGCGTCCGTCTCGCGGTGAACTTCCACGGCATCCCGATGGGCGTGCCGCACACCCGCCCGGTCGGCCTCACCCCGCACGGGAACCGCGCGGACCTGGTGCCCGGGCACCGCAGCCCGTTCGAGGAGGCGCAGGTGCCGGGCAGCGCCGAGGCGCTGATCGAGTACCGGCTGACGCAGGCCGGGTTCGACGTGCTCGGCGTCGCCGCGCACGTCCCGCACTACATCGCGCGCTCCGCGTATCCGGACGCCGCGCTCACCGCCCTGGAGGCGGTCACCGCCGCCACCGGCCTCGTCCTGCCCGGCATCGCGCACGGGCTGCGCACCGAGGCGCACCGCACGCAGACGGAGATCGACCGGCAGATCCAGGAGGGCGACGAGGAGCTCGTCGCGCTCGTCCAGGGCCTTGAGCACCAGTACGACGCGGCGGCCGGCGCCGAGTCGCGGGGCAACATGCTGGCCGAGTCGATGGAGATCCCGTCTGCGGACGAGATCGGCCTGGAGTTCGAGAGGTTCCTGGCGGAGCGGGAAGGCGACTAGGCTCGGCGCAAAGACGCTCCCCGCGGGCCGGGGTGCCGAGGCGAGTGGGAGGCGCGGACTTGTTGTCTGTGGGCTTGACCGGGGGAATCGGTTCCGGCAAGAGCGAAGTGTCGAGACTCCTGGTGGAGCGCGGCGCGCTCCTCATCGACGCCGACCGCATCGCCCGTGAGGTCGTCGAGCCCGGCACACCGGGGCTCGCGGCCGTCGTCGACGCGTTCGGCGAGGACATCCTCACGGCCGACGGCACGCTCGACCGCCCCAAGCTGGGATCGATCGTCTTCGCCGACTCCGACAAACTGGCCACGCTCAACAAGATCGTGCACCCGCTGGTCGGCGCGCGCTCCGCGGAGCTGGCCGCGTCGGCGGGACCGGACTCGGTCGTCGTCCACGACGTGCCCCTGCTCGCGGAGAACGGCCTGGCGCCCCTCTACGACCTGGTCGTCGTGGTTGACGCGAGCGCCGGGACCCAGCTCGACCGGCTGACGCGGCTGCGCGGCATGAGCGAGGAGGACGCGCGGGCCCGGATGGCCGCGCAGGCCACCCGCGAGAAGCGGCTCGCCGTCGCCGACGTCGTGATCGACAACGACGTGTCCCTCGACCGGCTCAGAGAGCAGGTCGACGCGGTCTGGGCCGACCTGGTGCGCCGGGCGCGCACCGCCTCGCAATGATCGTTCTGGCGGCGTTCACCGCGATGGGCGGTCTCGTCGCCCTCCTCGCGGGCGCCTACGGGCTTCAGCGCACCCGGCGCGTCCGGGTCGCCGGGAACGTGGTCGAGGCGCTGGTCAAGCCGCCGCAGCCCGGGTCCGACCGGCCGCTGCTGCAGTTCGCGACCGGCGACGGCCAGGTCATAGAGGTCGTCTCGCCGGTGCCGGCCAGCAAGCGGCTGCCCCTGCCCGCGGGCGGTGTCGTCAGCGTCGCGTACGACACCGACGACCCGCGCGAGACCGTGCTGCTCGGCGGGGAACGGCCCGGTGTGGACCGGATTTTCATGATGGCGGGAGCCGTCCTCGTGCTGACCGGGATGGTGCTCGCCGTGTCGCTCGGCTGAGTGTCCTGCGGGTGCGCGGCGGGCAGGAATAGCCCCCATGGGCCACGGCGTTGACGTGGTCGACACCGGAAGGGAGCACACCGTGTCCGACGCCACCCCGGAGACGCACGTCATCGACTACCGCGCTGCCGAGCAGCTGCTCGCCGCGCGGGATCCTCGTGGTGCGGTGAAGCTGCTCGACGACGTGATCGCCGCGCATCCGGAGAACACCGCCGCGCGGCTGCTGCGGGCTCGTGCCTTCTTCGCCGCCGCGCAGTTGCGCGCCGCCGAGCTGGAGTTCTCCATCGTTCTCGAGCGGGAGCCGGACAATGCGTTCGCGCACTTCGCGCTGGCCCGGACCTATGAGCGGTGGGCTCGGCCGCAGCAGGCCCGGCGGCATTTCCGGCTGGCCGCCGCGCTGGATCCGCAGCCTGAGTATGTGGCGGCGGCGCGGTTCGACGATTGAGCCGTCGCGCCGTGGGGGTCGGCCTTTCGCCGGCTCGCTCAGGTCGGCGGTGGTTGCTCGCGCCGTTCCCCGCGCCCCTTCGGGGCGCCTTCTCGTCTGTCGGGTGCGGGTTGTCGCCGCTTCTCGCGCCGTTCCCCGCGCCCCTTACGGGGCGCTTTTTTTGTACGGGGGGATGTCTCGGCCCGGTTGGTAGTGGGGGCCCTGGCGAATGTGGCGGGTGATCATGAGGAGGTCGATCGTCGTGATCAGCCAGAGGGCGCCGCAGGCCAGGGCCCAGGCGGGGCGGTGGGCGAGGAGGAAGGCCACGGTGCCGGCCGTCGTCCACAGCAGGCCGAACAGGGCCAGGCCCAGGCGCAGCCGCAGGGGGCTGCGGGCGGTGACCGGTTCGTCACCGGTCCGGATCAGACGCATGGCCGCCACCTCCGCGTGGTGAAGAGGGTGAAGAGGCACTCCCCTCCAGAGTGCCTCTTCACGTCACGGCGTGGGAAGCGAGCGGCAGGGCGCCCGGTCGCACACGTCGATGACGGTCCCGGTGCGCAGGAACGTCGCCTTCTGCTGCCGGGCCGCCGCCGTGGCGCGCGGATCGGAGTGCGGGTCCTTGCCGTACGCCGGTTCCGTGGGCGGGGTGTTCGTCAGCGGCGGTGTCGGCGTGCCGCTGTCCCAGACGACCATCGCGGAGCCCTCGCGCAGGGGCGGCTTCCCGGCCCGGCGGATGCCCCAGTAAGGGACCTTGTCCGGGCTGCGGCCCGGGGCCAGCGCCGGGGTGAGCAGGCGGGCACCGAGGGTGCGGGCCTCCACGTCGGCCGCCGCGTTCGCGACCTGGTGGTCCCCGTACGCGAGGTGCATCAGGACGCGGTCGCCGTTCCCGGCGAGGGTCTGCGCGTAGCCGTTCGTCTCGCCGCGGTCCCAGACCATCTGGTAGAGCTGGAGGACGATCTGCTGGCGCAGCCGGTCCGGGTAGGCGGCGTCGAGGACCTGCTGGAACGGTGCGAAGTCCGCACTGCGGTTGAGCAGCAGACCGTAGTTCATGCCGGTCACGCCCAGCACCCCGCGCCGCACGTCCTTCGCGGCCGCCACCAGGGCGCCGCCCAGGATGCCGCCCTGGCTGTTGCCGTCGTAGGAGAGGCCGTGCGCGGTGTCGATCAGCGGGCTGCCGTCCGCGGTGCGGAACGCCGGGTCGCCCGGCAAGCCGTTCCGGTGGATCAGGGCGCGGCCCAGGAACATGGCGTTCAGCATGCCCTGTTCGCTGCGCTCGGGGACCGCGGGGAAGCGGCTCAGGTCGGCGAGCGCGCCGAGCACGACGGGGATGTCGGCCTGCGCCATGCCGATCCAGTCGGTCGCGCAGAAGGTGAAGTCGTGCTCGGCCGCCATGGCCTTGACGTTGCCCGCGCCGACCTCGTTCGCGCCGCCGAGCAGACCGTGTCCGTACAGGGCCGGGCGGGACGGTTCTCCGGTGAAGGCCGTACGGGGTATCTCGCAGCGGAACGCGGCCAGTTGGACGTTGCCGGGCAGGCGGGTCGGGGTGCCGTCGCGGCCCCGGTGGAAGGCGGATCCGGGCGGGCCGCCCGGCAGGGAGAGATAGCTGGGGACCGTCACCGTGCCCGTGACCTCGCGGGCGATCCGGGCGTCCTGGTCGGGCGTGAGGTCCTTGACGCCGGTGACCGCGAACTGCGGTGACGCGGAGCCCAGTCGGCGGAAGGCGTCGTCCCGGATCGAGAACAGGTCGCCGGTCAGGCCGCGGGCGCTGGCGACGGTGAAGTCCCAGGCCAGATAGAGGTCGGCGGTGCTGGTCCCGTGGTTCCTCAAGGTCCGCAGCGCGGGCTGGAGCTGGCGTTGGCGGGCGGCCAGGGCGTCGCGGCGCGGGAGCTGCCTGCCCGCCACCTTCGCGAACGTGTCCGGCGTCGGCAGCCGGTGGCCGGTGGCGTCCCTGAGGTCGCGCAGCGCCACGGCGTAGTGATGGCCCTCGCTGAAGTTCCTCGCCGGGTGGATCAGCAGCGCCTGACGGTCCTGGCCCGTCGCGTTGGCGTCCAGCTCGGCCCAGTACGGCCACCGTTCACCGGTCGTCGTGTCCAGCAGGACGATCGGTGCGTCCCGGTCGAGGGAGCTGCCGATGTCGGTCAGCGGGGCGGCGCCGGTGGTGGTGAGGTCGAGGCCCGGCACCTGGACGAGGAGGGCCGAGCCGGGCGAGAAGCCGTCCGAACGGTTCCAGGCCGTCGGGTCCACGGCAGGTGCGGCGGCCCCGCGCGGCAGCATGTCCGAGGTGAAGGCGACCCGGCGGCCGGTCGGCATACCGGCGTCCGTGCGGGTGTACCAGTCGTTGGGGAAGGGCAGCAGGCAGTCGCCGCCTGAGGCCGTCAGCGGATCGCAGCCGCCCCGCGGTGCGGGCGGGTGCGCGGACGCGGACGGGGCGAGCAGCGTGGCGGCGCCGAGCAGCGCCGCCACGAGCGTCAGGGCGAAGGAGCGGGAGCGCACGGTGGCGTCAGCCTCCGATGTGCGCGCCGATGAAGCGGGCGTACGCGGCCTCGCCGAGGGCGTTGGGGTGCAGCGGCGCCGCCGGGGCCGTCGGCACGAAACCCTCCACCCACTTGGTGCCGACCGCGCGGCAGGCGTCGTGGCCCGCGCTCGGGGTGCGCACGTCCACGTACTCGGCGCCGTGCGCGGCGGACTGCGCGGAGATCACCGAGTTGAGGTGGTCGACGCTGCCCTGGAGCCAGTCGGCGTCCTTGCCGAGAACCGGGACGATCGGCCAGCAGCCGCCCTTCTTGATGTAGTCGCCGTAGCCGGTGACCAGCACCCGGGCCTGCGGGGAGCGCTGGTGGACGGTGTCGAGGACGGCCGCCAGCTTCGGGCCGAACGCCTCGATCTTCTGCGAGACCTTGTCGACGCCGTCGACGACGAACTTCTTCTGGCAGCTGTCCGCCGTCGGGTCGAGTTGCATACAGTCCTGCGCGACACCGACGAGCCCGGCGTCGTTGCCGCCGATGGTGAGCGTGACCAGGGTGGTGTCGGCGCTGAGCGCGTCGAACTGGGGCGCCGCCGTCCCCATGTCCACCCCGAGCAGCGACAGCTTCTGCGGGTTGGCCATGTCGTCGGTGTCCGCGCCGGAACAGGTCACGTCGCGGAAGGTCGTCACCTTCAGCTGGTCGGCCAGCAGGTGCGCGTAGTTGCGGGTGGAGCGGCCGCAGGCCAGTGGGCCCGTGATCGGCGGCACCAGCGGGCCCGACGCCATCGAGTCGCCGAGCGCCACGTACACCTGGGGCGCGGCGGCCTCGGCCTGCGCGGTGCCCGCGCCGAGCGTCGCCAGGGCGGCCACCGCGACCAGCGCGGCTCCCAGACCTCTGCGGGTCTTCGCGGATCTGCTCGAACGTCCCTTGCTGCGCGAAGAGTTCACGGTGCGGCTCCCTGAATCTCACGGTGGGGCATGGATGGGGTCGCCGCACATGATGCAGACTCGTGGGGCAGCGCTTAACTGGTCGGTAACGCAGACTTACCGGGGGAAAGTTGTGACGCGTGACAAGACCGGGGCCATGGGCCCACTGATCGTCGCGGGCGTCCCGGCCGCCGCGCGGCTGCGGGCCCGCGTCCCCGCGCTCACCCGGCGGGTCGTGACCCGGCTGCGCAGCGAACTCCCCGTCTACGCCGAGCTGCCCGGCGAGGAGATCGCCGGGGACATCGCCGACATCGTCCAGTACACGCTGCGGCTCCTCGCCGACGTCATCGAGCACCGCAGGCCCGCCACCGACGCCGAACTCGCCCAGCAGCGCGACTCCGCGGCCCAGCGCGCCGAGGAGGGCGTCCCGCTGGACGCGATCCTCACCGCCTACCAGATCGGTACGGCGATGTGCTGGGCCGAACTGTCGCAGGACGCCCGCCCCGCCGAACTGCCCGACCTCAAAGAGGCCGTCGACCGGATCATGGTGCTCCAGCAGCAGGTGACCTCCGCCGTCAGCCGCGCCTACCTCCAGACCCGCGCCATCCTCGACAGCCAGGAGCACGGCGGCCGGCACGCCCTGCTGGCCGCGCTGCTCGCCGGTGAGCCCGACGAGCGGCCCGGCGTCCAGCGGCCCGCCGCCCTCTACGCCGCGCTGACCCTGCGCCTGGGCACCCACCCCGACGAGACGCTGCCGGGCCCCGGCGCGGGCGTCGCCGCCCGCCGCAAGATCCGCCGGGTCCGCGCCACCCTCGACGCGTTCGGCGCGGGCACCGGCGAACCCGCCCTGACCTCGCTCGACAGCTCCGGCGGCACCGCGCTGCTGCCGCTCGCCGAGGCGCCGCCCTGGCCCGGGCTGTGCGCCCTGACCGACGCGGCGGCGGACGCGGCCGGGGTCCCGGTGACCGCCGCCGCGGCCGTCGTCGAGCCCGCCGGGGTGGCCGCCGCCGTCGCCGAGAACACCGAGATCGTCGACCTGGTGGAGCGCACCGGCCGCGGCCCGGGCCTGTACCGGCTCGCCGACGTCCTCCTCGACTACCAGCTCAGCCGCCCCAGCGTCGCCCTCGAAGGGCTCGCCCGGCTCCTGCAACCCCTCGACAGCAAGCCCGAGTTGCTGCACACCCTGGAGACGTATCTGCGGCACGGCCTGGACCGGCGCGGCTGCGCCGCCGCCCTGCACATCCACCCCAACACCGTGGACTACCGCATCCGCCGCATCGCCCGCCTGACCGGACTGTCGCCCGGCCGGCCCGCCGATCTCCAGCATCTGACGGCGGCGCTGGTGGCACGGCGTGCACGTACGTTGAGTCCATGACCAGGCTCGACGAGGGAGACGGTGTGGCGGACCTGCTGGAGACGATCGCGGGCGACCAGGGGTGCGCCGACTGGCTCGCCGCGCTGGACGACCCCCGGATACCCCGCCTCGCGGCGGCCCTGCCGTCCGACCTGGACCTCCCCGACGTCCTGCTCGATCTGGCCGTCCCGCACGAGGACATTGCCCAACTGCTCGCCCTGCACAGCGAGATGACGGCCTCCGCCGAACTGGCCGAACTGCTCGCGCGGGCCGTCAGCGGGCTGCTGTGGCGGCTCGGTGAACCGGGGGAGGGGACGGGCCTGCCGGACGTCCCGGCCGCGGCGGGCGCGCTCGGCCGCTGCTTCGCCGTGTTCGTCTTCGTGGCCGCGCTGCCGTACGTGCGCGCCCTGCACCGCGAGCACGGCGTCCCCGACGACGTCTCCCGGCACACGCTCGCCGATCTCGGCCGCAATCTCGCCGTGCACCGCCGCCGGTTCGGCACGACCGGACTGCTCGTGCCGTGGTGGCCGACCCGGCACTTCCGCGGCGAGCTCTACCAGTTGGGGCGGCTTCAGTTCGAGCGGCATCGGCTCGGGAAGCGGACGGGCGCTGCGGTCGCGGCCGCCGGGGTCGGCGCGGGCCCCGGCGATCCGTGCCTGAGCGTCCACATCCCCGACTTCCGCGGCCCCTTCACCCCGCGCGCCTGCGACGACTCGATCGCCCGCGCCCGGGACTTCTTCGCCCGGCACTTCCCCCGGGAACCCGCGCGGGCCGCCGTCTGCCACTCCTGGCTCCTGGACGGGCAACTGCGGCAGTACCTGCCGGCCGACTCCAACATCGTCCGCTTCCAGGAGCGGTTCACCCTTCTCCCCGCGCGGCCCGGCACCGCGCCCGAGCCCTCGGACGACACCCCGGTCGCCTTCGTCTTCGGCGGCACCGAGACCCCGCGCGCCGAGCTGCCCCGCCGCACGAGCCTTCAGCGCGCCGTGCTCGGCCACCTCGACGCGGGCGGCCACTGGTACCCCGGGAGCGGCTGGTTCGCGCTGTGAGGAACCGCCGGTGCGGGCCGGGCGTTCCCTGTGCATGAGCCTTGAGACGCGTACGGGATACGAGGGGACGGGACCGGGCGCCATCACGCCCGACGGCTGCGCGGTGGAGCTCTATTCCAGACTGCCTGTCGAGGACGAGCCGGACATCGTCGCGGGCGCCGTACCCGCGGGCGCCCGCGTGCTCGAACTGGGCTGCGGCGTCGGCAGAGTGACGCACGCGCTGATCGAGCGCGGCTTCGAGGTCACGGCGGTGGACGAGTCGCCGGAAATGCTGGAGCGGGTCCGCGGCGCCCGCACGGTCCGCTCCACCATCGAGGGCCTGGACCTCGGCGGGGAGAGGTTCGACGTCGTGCTGCTCGCCTCGCTCCTGGTCAACACCGGGGACGCGGCGGTCCGGCGCGGCATGCTCGACACGGTCCGGCGGCACGTCGCCGACGACGGCTGCGTGCTGATCCAGCGGGTCCGCGACGGCGCGTACGAGGACCTGCCGCGCGAGCGCCACTTCGCGGAGACCGGGTTGACCATCCGCATGGTGTCGTCGGAGCCGATCGGCGGCGGGGTGCGCTCGGCGAAGGTGGAGTACCTGTTCCCGGACGCCGAGTGGACCCAGACGTACCGGGTGCTGCCGATGACCTTGGAGGAGTTCGAACAGGCCCTGGCGGAAGCCGGCTTGAAGGTGGACCGCTGTCTCACCGACGACCGGGTGTGGGTCCGGGCGGTGCCCGCCTGACCGAGGGCGCCGGGGGCGATGAGTTCCGGGCGCGGCCCCGGTCTTCATGGGTGACAGCGACCGGCTCCCGGCCGCTCGCCCGTACCGCTCAGGAGACCGCCATGACGCACCTCGCCGCCGCCCCGACCGCCGCTCCCGTCCGCTCGCGCCGCGCCCGGATCGCGCTCACCACGACCACGGTCGTGCTCGCCGCGTTCTTCGCCGTCGCGAGTGCCCTGCCCAAGCTCTTCGCGGCCTCCGCCGCGGTCGAGTCCTTCGACACGATCGGCTGGGGCGCCACCGGCATGTACGTCATCGGCGCGCTCGAACTCGCGGGTGCCGTCGCGCTGTTGGTGCCCGTCCTGTCGGGCGTGGCGCCGATCGCGCTGAGCGCCCTGATGGTCGGCGCGTGCGTCACCCAGATCGTCGCCTTCGACGGGGAGAACGCGGCGACGCCGCTGATCCTGATGGTGCCCCTCGGCGTCCTTGCGTGGGCGCGGCGGGAGAAGAACCGGGAGCTGGTGGCGCTGGTGCGCCGTGTCCTCTGACGAGCCGCAGCAGCGCAGAACCGGGGTCCACCGTGCGTGGGCCCCGGTTCGCTGCTGCTGCGGCCGAGCCGCGCCGGGGTGCAGCGCGGCTCGACCACCGCTCAGTGCTGCTCCGGACCGGTTTCCTCGCCCGGGCCCTGGCCGAAGACGCCGCGCAGCCGTTCCAGTTCGCGGCGGTCGCGCTTGGTGGGGCGGCCCGTGCCGCGGTCGCGGATGCCGACCGGGGCCACGACCTCGCGCGGGGGAGGCGGCGGGCTGTTGTCGACGTACGCCTCGACGGCGACCGGCGCCCCGACCCGCTTGCGGAGCAGCCGCTTCACCACGACCACCCGCTCCCGCTGACCGGGCTGGCGCAGCCGCACCTCGTCGCCGACGCGCAGCGCGTAGGCGGGCTTCGCACTCGTCCCGTTGACCTTGACGTGCCCGCCCCGGCAGGCCGAGGCGCCCGCCGAGCGCGTCTTGACCAGCCGCACGGACCAGATCCAGCTGTCGACGCGCACGCTCTCGCCGCCGGGCGACCCCGGTTCCTTCGGTTCCTTCGGGGCCTCCGGCGTCTGCGGTGTCTTCGCTGCCATGCGTCGACCTTAATGCGGTTGCCGCCCCCGTCGGCGAGCCACGGACGAACCGCCCCGCCCTCACCCGGATAATCCGGACGAACCACGCATACAACACAGTGAGGGGCGTGTACGTCATGGCAGATCCGCAGGACCCCCAGGACCCCCGGGCAGCGGCCGACCGGCTGATGGACGGGCTGCGGGCCGACCTGGAGCGGCTCGCAGCCATCCCGTCGATCGCCTTCCCGGGCTTCCCGGCCGAACCGGTCCGGGAGGCCCACGACCTCCTCGTCGGCCTGCTCCGCGACGCCGGTGTCGAGCACATCGAGACCATCGAGCTGCCCGACACCGCCCCGGTGATCTTCGGCGAGATCCCGCCGCCGACCCCGGACGCGCCGACCGTCCTGCTCTACTCGCACTACGACGTCCAGCCGCCCGGCGACGAGAGCCTGTGGGAGTCCCCGCCGTTCGAGCCCACCCCGGTCCGGGAGGGCGGCGAGGAGGGCCTGCGCGCCCGCGGCATCGCCGACGACAAGTCGAACGTCATCGCGCACCTCGGAATGCTCCGCGCCTTCGGCGGCCGCCCGCCGGTCGGCGTCAAGATCGTCTTCGAGGGGCAGGAGGAGTACGGCAGCCCCTTCGACACGTACCCGCCCACCGACCCGGAGCGGTTCGCCTGCGACGCCATGGTCATCGCCGACCTCGGCAACGTCCGCCCCGGCACCCCCACCCTCACCACCGGCCTGCGCGGCGCGGCCGAGGTGATCGTCGAGGCCCGCACGCTGAAGGAGCCGCGCCACAGCGGCGAGTTCGGCGGCGCGGCCCCCGACGCGCTGCTCGTCCTGCTCAAGGCCCTCGCCACCCTGCACGACGTGCACGGCGACGTCGCCGTCGAGGGCCTGCGCCGCGACGAGTGGACCGGCGCCGGGTTCACCGAGGACGAGTTCCGCGATCTCGCCGGCGTCGAGGCGGACCTCCCGCTGCTCGGCAGCGGCACCCTCGGCGAGCGCCTGTGGAGCGGCCCCGCGATCACGGTCATCGGCATCGACGCGCCCAGCGTGGACCACGCCGCGTCCGCCGTGGTCCCGTACGCCCGTGCCAAGCTCAACCTCCGCTTCCACCCCCAGCAGGACCCGAACGAGGCCCAGGCCGCGCTGGCCGACCACCTCGGCGGGCTCAAGCCGTTCGGCGTCCCGCTCACCGTCACCCCCGGCGACACCGGACCCGGCTACGAGGCGGCCACCGAAGGACCCGCCTACCGCGCCGCCCGCGCAGCGCTCGCCACGGCCTGGGGCACCGAAGCCTCGTACATCGCGACGGGCGGCTCCATCCCGCTGGTCAACGGGCTCGCCCAGGCCGCCCCGCAGGCCGAGGTGCTGCTCTTCGGCGCCCAGGACAACCAGTGCAATCTGCACGCCCCGAACGAGCGCGTCCTCCTCTCCGAACTGCGCAACACGGTCGTCGCGATGTGCGCGTTCGTCACCGGGTACGCGGCGGACTTCACCCGTGAGGGCCGCGCATGAGCACCGAGACGGCCCCGCCGCCGGAGACCTCACAGCCGGACAAGAAGCGGAAGTTCACCTTCCCCAGCGCCCTCACCGTGCTCGCCGTCGTCACGATCGCGGTCTGGCTGCTGGCCTTCCTGATCCCCTCGGGCCAGTACGACCGCAACGACGCGGGCGCCCCGGTCGAGGGCACCTACCACCGCGTCCCCTCCGGCCAGTCCTTCGTCGACCGCCTCAACGATCTCTTCCTCTCCCCGGTCAACGGCCTCTACGGCATCCAGGACGCCAAGACCTCGCTCGTCGGCCCGGACAACTCCGGTGATCTGTACGGCAGCGCCGGAGTCTTCCTGTTCGTGCTGGCCATCGGCGCGTTCATCACCGTCGTCTTCGCGACCGGCGCCCTGGACCGCGGCATCGGGCTGCTCGCCCACCGGCTGCGCTCGCGCGGGGCGCTGCTCATCGCCGGTGTCATGGTGGTCTTCTCGGTGCTCGGCACCGTCGAGGGCTTCGCCGAGGAGACCCTCGGGTTCTACGGCCTGATCGTGCCGCTGATGCTCGCCCTCGGCTACGACCGGATGACGGCCGTCGGCGCGATCATCCTCGGCGCCGGGGTCGGCGTGCTGTGCTCCACGGTCAACCCGTTCGCGACCGGCGTCGCCTCGTCGGCCGCCGACATCTCCCTCGGCGACGGCATCGTGCTCCGCTTCGTGATGTGGGTGGTGCTCACCGCGGTGACGGTCGCCTACGTCATCCGGTACGCGCGGCGCGTCCAGAAGAACCCCGAGCGCTCGCTCTCCGGGTTCCTGCCGGGGGACCGCGAGACCTCGGCCGCCGCCGAGGCCGAGGTGCCCGAGCTGACCCGGCTGCACCAGGCCGTCCTCGTCGTCACGGCCCTCGTCTTCGCCTTCATGATCTTCTCCGTCGTGCCCTGGGCGAGCGCCCTGACCGGCGACGCCGACGCGACCCCGTACGGATTCGAGCTCGGCTGGTCCTTCCCGCAGCTCGCCGCGCTGTTCCTGTGCGCGGCCGTGCTCGTCGGGCTCGTCGCGCGGATGGGGGAGCAGAAGATCAGCTCCACGATCATCCAGGGCGCAGCCGACTTCGTCTCGCCCGCGCTGGTCATCCTGCTGGCCCGCGGCGTCACCGTGATCATGAACAACTCGAAGATCACCGACACCGTCCTGCACGCCATCGAGGGCGTCGTGAAGGGCACCTCGTCCGGCATCTTCGCGATCATCGTCTTCGTCGTGAACCTGCCGCTGGCCTTCCTCATCCCGTCCACGTCCGGGCACGCCACCCTCGCCATGCCGATCCTCGCCCCGCTCGCCGACTTCGCCGGCGTCTCGCGCGCCGTCGTCGTCACCGCCTGGGAGGCGGCCAGCGGCTGGATGAACCTGTGGGTGCCGACCACCGCCGTCACCATCGGCGGTGTGGCCCTCGCCAAGGTCGGCTACGACCGCTATCTGCGCTTCGTATGGCCGCTGCTCGCCCTCCTCTTCATCCTGATCTGCGCGTTCGTGGCGCTGGGAGCCGCGTTCACGTAGGCCTATCGTCGGATGCATGAACGACGCCCTGGGGGAGCTCGACGCGCGGATCACCCACTGCCGGGCCTGCCCCCGGCTCGTCGCCTGGCGCGAGGAGGTCGCCCGCGAGAAGCGGGCGGCCTTCGCCGACGAGACGTACTGGGGCAGGCCGGTCCCCGGATTCGGCCCGCCCGACGCGTCGCTGCTCATCGTGGGCCTGGCACCGGCCGCGCACGGCGCCAACCGCACCGGCCGGATGTTCACCGGCGACCGCTCCGGAGACGTCCTCTACCAGGCCCTGTACGACCTCGGGCTCGCCTCACGGCCGGACGCGGTCGCCGCCGACGACGGCCTGACCCTGCACGGCGTCCGCATCACGTCCCCCGTGCACTGCGCCCCGCCCGCCAACAAGCCCACCCCGGCCGAGCGCGACACCTGCCGTCCCTGGCTGGTGCGCGAGCTGGAACTGCTGCGGCCCGCCCTGCGCGCCGTCGTCGTGCTCGGCGCGTTCGGCTGGCAGGCGGCGTGGCCCGCGTTCGCCTCGGCCGGCTGGAACCTGCCCCGGCCCCGCCCGGCTTTCGGCCACGGCGTCCGCGTCGACCTCGACGGGCTCGTTCTGTTCGGCTGCTTCCACGTCAGCCAGCGCAACACCTTCACGGGACGGCTCACGCCCGGGATGCTGCGGGAGGTGCTCGGCGGGGCCGCGGCCGCGGCGGGCCTTCCGGTGCGCCCGCCCGCCGACCCGCCCTCTGAGCCGCCCGCCGAGCCGTCCGTCACCGAACGGAGCAACAGATCAGGTGCGGACAGGTGACCCTTCCTAGCGTGAAAGGGTGACGCCAACGGAGACTCCGCAGCACCTCAAGCCCCCGGCCGCCGCCTACCGCAACCTGGTCGTGGCTACGGTGGGCTTCGCGCTCACCTTCTGGGCCTGGAACCTGATCGCGCCGCTCGCCGGCGTCTTCGGCTCGGACCTGGGCCTCAGCTCGTTTGCCCAGTCCTTCCTCGTCGCGGTGCCCGTGCTCGTCGGCTCGCTCGGCCGCATCCCGGTCGGCGCGCTCACCGACCGCTACGGCGCCAAGCTGCTGTTCCCGCTGATCTCGGCGCTCACCATCATCCCCGTGCTGCTGGTGATCCCGGCCCGGCACAACTTCCTCGCGATGATCGTCGTCGGCTTTCTGCTGGGCCTCGGCGGCACCACCTTCGCCATCGGCATCCCGCTGGTGAACTCCTGGTTCCCGCCCGCCCACCGCGGCCTCGCGCTCGGCATCTTCGGCATGGGCATGGGCGGCGTCGCCCTGTCCGGCTACTTCACGCCGCGCATGGCCAAGCACGGCGAGAACCTGCCGTTCATCGTCGTCGCCATCGCCCTGGCCGCGTACGCGATCCTGGCGGCCGCCCTGATCACCGACCACCCCGACCGCAAGATCCCCACGACCTCCCTCGGCAAGCGGCTCGGCAGCGCCGGGAAGCTCCGCGTCACCTGGGAACTCTCCGCCCTCTACGCGATCGGCTTCGGCGGCATCGTCGCCTTCGGCGTGTACCTGCCGACGTACCTGAAGACCTGGTACGAACTCAGCCCCACCGACGCGGGCACCAAGGCCGCCGGCTTCGCCCTGGTCACCGTCATCTTCCGCCCGATCGGCGGCTGGCTCTCCGACCGCATCCACCCGGCGGTCGTCACCTCGTGCGCCCTCGCCGTCGTCGCCCTCTTTGCGATCATGCAGGCGTTCGACCCGCAGCTGAACCCGATGGGCACCATCTGCTTCCTGCTGATGGCAGCGGGCCTCGGCACCGCGAGCGGCTCCGTCTTCGCCCTGGTCTCCCAGGTCACCCCGCAGCCCCAGGTCGGCTCCGTCACCGGCATCGTCGGTGCGATGGGCGGCCTCGGCGGCTTCGTCCCGCCGCTGGTGATGGGCGCCATCTACAGCGCCAAGGACTCGTACTCCATCGGCTTCATGCTCCTGTCCGACCTGGCGCTCGCCGGGTGCGTGTACGCGTACGGGCGGATGCGGACCATCAAGGCGGAGTGACTCACGGCAGGTCCGGCGGCGTCTCCGCCTCGTCGAAGAGATGGCGCACGGTGGAGCGGTAGTTGGTCCGTACGTGGGCCAGTGCCACGGAGCGTGCCCGCTCCGCGTCCCCCGCTGCCACGGCCGCGTACAGCTCGTGGTGTTCGGCCAGTTGCTGCGGCCATTCCTCGTTGCGGCGGGTCAGCCAGCGCAGGCGGCCCGCGACCGGCTGCATGACGGTGACCAGGAGGGTGTTGCCGGCCAGGGCGAGCAGGTCGTCGTGGAAGCGGGAGTTGACGTCGGTCAGGGTCTCGGCGTCGTCCGCGCGGGTCGCCTCGGCGGCGCGGTCGAGGAGGAGGGCGAGCCGCGCGAGGTCGGCCTCCGTCGCCCGCTCGGCGGCGAGCCCGGCTGCGTAGACCTCCAACGCCTCCCGCAGTTGGAAGAGTTCGGTGACATCGGCGCGGGTGAGCGTGCGCACGACCGCGCGCCGGGGCGTCTCGAAGGTGACGAAGCCCTCGGTGACCAGCGCCCGTACGGCCTCGCGCACCGGCACCCGTGACACCCCGAACCGCTCGGCGAGCTCCCGCTCGACCAGCCGGTCGCCGGGCCGCAGCCGCCCCGCGACGATGTCCGCCCGCAACGCCCCCAGGACGCGCTCGCGCACCGCGCCCAGCGGTTCAGCCGTCGTCATGCGCCCATCCTCGCCGATTCGGGCCGGGGCGATTTACCGAGACGTAACTGCGCGGTTATTGCCGGGAGTTGCCGGGAGCGGGACCATGGCGGCGCTTTGGTATACCAAAGGGGTGTCCCAGGGCCCAGGACCCAGGAGGCTCCCATGTCCGTGGCCGAACCGGTGAAGACGTCCTCGTGGGGCGGCGGTGACTTCGTCCCCGACCCCCGTCTGGTCAACGAGGACCTGGCGCCCGCGGGCGACAAGGAACGCACCTGGAAGGTCTACGACCTCTTCGCCCTGTGGATGTCCGACGTCCACAACCTCGGCAACTACACCTTCGCGGCCGGCCTGTTGGTGCTCGGCCTCAACGCCTGGCAGATCTTCACGGCCCTGCTCATCGGCTTCGTCATCATCTACGCGGGCTGCAACGCGATGGGCCGCATAGGCCAGCGCCACGGCGTGCCGTTCCCGGTCGTCAGCCGGATCGGTTTCGGCGTCTGGGGCGCCAACATCCCGGCGCTGGTCCGGGCCGTGATCGCCATCATGTGGTACGGCATCCAGACCTATCTGGCGTCGGTCGCGGTGAACGTGATGGTGCTGGCGGCCTTCCCCGGCGTGGAGTCCTGGACCCGCCACTCGTTCCTCGGCCTGCACGCGCTGGGCTGGGCGTCCTTCCTGACGCTGTGGCTGGTGCAGTTCCTGATCATCACGCAGGGCATGGAGTCGGTCCGCAAGTTCCAGGACTTCTGCGGCCCGGCGATCTGGGTCGTGATGCTCGCTCTCGCGGTCTGGATCTGGGCGAAGGCGGGCTGGACGATCTCGCTCACCACCACTCCGCACCCGGTCTCGACGGGCGAGCAGTTCCGGCAGTGGTTCGGCGCGATCGGCCTGATCCTCGCGACGTACGGCACGCTCATGCTCAACTTCTGCGACTTCTCGCGCTTCGCCCCCGACTACACGACGGTCCGGCGCGGAAACTTCTGGGGCCTGCCCGTCAACTCCACCGCGTTCGTGGTCCTTTCGGTGGTCGTGACGGCGGGCAGCGTCGAGGTGTTCGGCGAGGCGATCACCGACCCGGCGATGCTGGTCGCCCGGATCGGCAACACCTGGGTCCTGATCTTCGGCGCGCTGACCTTCGCCATCGCCACCATGGGCGTGAACATCGTCGCCAACTTCGTCTCCCCGGCCTACGACTTGGCGAACGTCTGGCCGCAGAAGATCACGTTCAAGATCGGCGGAGCGATATCGACCGTGGCCGCGCTCGTGGTCACGCCGTGGAACCTGTACTCGAACCCGAACGTCGTGAACTACTTCCTCGGCGGCCTGGGCGCCTTCCTGGGCCCGCTGTTCGGCGTCATCATGCTCGACTACTTCTGGGTCAAGCGCGGCAGGATCGACACCGCCGCCCTCTTCGACGCGACGCCCGGCTCCCGCTACTACTACCGCCGGGGCGTGAACCCGAAGGCGCTCGCGGCCTTCGTCCCGTCGGCTGCGCTCGCCGTCGTCCTGGCCCTGGTGCCGTACTTCGACCAGGTCGCCGCGTACTCGTGGTTCATCGGAACCGCGGTGGCCGCCGGCCTGTACGGGCTGATCTGCCGCACCGAGCGGGCCGCCGCCTGACCCACGGCGCGGGGCGCGGCCGAACGAGTGCATTCGGGGGCAACCCGGCCCGTCGCGGGGCCCGTTGGGCCGGGCCCCCGACGATCATCCGGCCATGTTCACGTCTCCGCGCCCCGTCCTGGGCGCCCTGCTGGCCGCGTTCCTCACCCTGACCCCGGCGTCGGCCGCGCACCCCGCGGCGGGCCCGGCCGCCACCTTCTGGGTCGACCCGGACACCGCGGCGGCCCGTCAGGCGGCGGCCTACCGCGCCCAGGGCCGGCCGGCCGAGGCCCGGCTCATCGACCGCATCGCGACCCGCCCCCAGGCGACCTGGCTCAACGGCGCGAACCCCGGCCCGGCGGTCCGCTCCGTCACCCTGGCCGCGACCCGCACCGGCCGCACCCCGGTCCTGGTCGCCTACCACATCCCGCACCGCGACTGCGGCCTGCACTCGGCGGGCGGCGCCGGTGACGCGGCGGCCTACCGCGCGTACGTCAACTCCTTCGCCTCCGGCATCGGTTCACGCTCCGCGTACGTGATCGTCGAGCCCGACGCGGTGGCCTCGACGGTGGCGGGGTGCGCCGGCGCCGACACCAAGGAGCGGAACGGACTGCTGGCCTACGCGGTGAACCGGCTCTCGGCGCTGCCGCGCACCCGCGTGTACCTCGACGCGGGGAACGCGAGCTGGATCCCGGACGTGTGGCAGCTGGCGGCGGCGCTCCGTGCGGCGGGCGTGGGCAAGGCCGACGGAGTGGCGCTGAACGTATCCAACTACCGTACGAATGGGGAGAGTTCGGCCTACGGGCGCCGACTGCTGACGGCCCTCGGCGGTGGCAAGCGCCTCGTCGTCGACACCAGCCGGAACGGCAACGGCCCGTACAGCGGCACGGACGCGTGGTGCAACCCGCCCGGCCGCGCCCTGGGCGTCGCCCCGACCACGCGGACCGGTGACCCGCTGATCGACGCGTACCTCTGGGTGAAGCGGCCGGGGGAGTCGGACGGGACGTGCCGGGGCGGTCCGGTGGCGGGCGCCTGGTGGGCGGCCAAGGGGCTGGAGTTGGCTCGAAACGCGCGCGGCTGACGGAAACCACACTGTTTTGGGCAGTTTTTTGCGGAATGCAGACGTCCGGGTGTTTCCGTGATCGCGTGGGGTAACCGGGCGTTTCTCCATCCTGAACTCTCGGTGAGCGGGGGCGGAAGCACCCGCGGAAAGGCGGTCCGATGCGCATCGCGCGGACAGTCGCAGCGTGCATGGTCGCAGGCATATCCGTCACCGGCCTCGCCGCGTGCGGCGGCGGGGACGACGGCGACGACGCGTTCAAGGGGGACAGCGCGGACCAGATCGCCGACAAGGCGGTGGCCGCCACGCGCAAGGCCGAGTCCCTGCACATGAAGGGCAAGGTGAGCCAGAGCGGCGGCGAGTCGATGGTCATCGACCTCGCGGTCGACCAGGAGAAGAACTGCCAGGGCACGGTGACCATGTCGGGCGCGAAGGCCGAGGTCAGGCACGTGAAGGCGGTGTTCTACCTGAAGGGCGACGAGCAGTACTGGCGCACCAGCCTCAAGCAGCAGCCCGGCGCCGACAAGATCGTGCCGAAGGTCGCCGACAAGTGGGTCAAGGTCCCCGCCCAGGACAACCAGATCACCGGCCTGTGCGACAAGCAGGGCCTGCTCGCCGCGATGGACGAGGACAAGTCCGAGCGCAAGGGCATGAAGAAGGGCGACACGAGCACCGTCGACGGGACGAAGGCGCTGGCCCTGCACAAGAGCAAGGGGGACGAGAAGTCGACCCTCTACGTCGCCGCCGAGGGCGAGCCCTACATCCTCAAGGTGACCACCACCGGCGGCAGCGAGCCGGAGACGACCACGTTCTCCGACTTCGGCAAGCCGGTGAAGCCGGAGCAGCCCGCGGCCGGGGACACGGTCGACCTGAAGCAGCTCGCGGCCCAGTAGTCACCGGTGTGTCGGCGCGTCGGGTCGCCGGGTTTAGGGGCATCGGCCCCGGTTATCCGGAAGTTCGCTGCCAAGCGCTTCCCCGATTCCCCGACGACTGCGAGATGCCGACGTGACCGACACACCGGATGTGACCGACACACCGACCGATACACCGAGCGACGCACCGACCGACACATCGGCCGACACATCGTCCGAGCCGGAGGGCGCCGCCCAGGGCCCGTCGGAGGACCGGAAGACCCGGTTCACCGTGCTGGTGGCACTCGGCGCGAATCTGCTGATCGCCGTCGCCAAGGCGGTCGGCGGACTCTTCGCCGGGTCCCCCGCGCTGCTGTCCGAGGCGGCCCACTCGGTCGCCGACAGCCTCAACGAGGTGTTCCTGCTCGCCGCGCTGCGCCGCAGCCGGCGCCCCGCGGACCGCCAACACCCCTTCGGCTACGGCAAGGAGCGGTTCTTCTGGTCGCTCCTCGCCGCCGTCGGAATCTTCGTCATGGGCGGCTGCTTCTCCTTCTTCCAGGCGTACGAGGCGTTCACCCAAGGCGGCGCCGAGGAGTCGAAGAGCGGGTTCGTCGTCGGGCTCGTGGTGCTGGGCGTCGCCTTCCTCGCGGAGGGCACCTCGCTGGCCCGCGCCGTGCACCAGGTCCGCAAGCAGCCCGGCGAGGGCATCGGCGAGGACCCGACGCTGCGCACGGTGCTCGCCGAGGACGCCACCGCCGTCATCGGCGTCGTCCTCGCGGCCGCGGGTCTGGTGCTGCACAGGACGACGGGCCACATCGAGTGGGAGGCGACCGCGTCCCTGATCATCGGCGTGCTGCTGGTGTTCGTCGCCTACCGCCTCGGGACCAGCGCGCGCGACCAGCTGATCGGCGAGGGCGACCCGAAGCTGCACCACGCCATTTATGAACTGCTCGACGACCAGCCGGAGATCGAGGCCGTTGCGGCCCTGCACATCATGCGCCTCGGGATGGACTCGACGCTGGTCGCGGCCCGCGTGGACCTGGTGCCCGGCCTGGAGAGCGAGCAGCTGGAGCTGGTCAGCGAGCGCATCAAGCGCACGGTGCACGAGCGCTGGCCGGAGGCCGACCAGATGTTCCTCGACGTGGTCGAGGCGCCGACGGGGGAGTGGCGGAGCCCGGCGGAGAGCGCCCGCGCGAACTGACCGCACGGACGTCGGCCCGCACCGAAAAGGCTCTGCGCCGCCCGTTCGAACGGGCGGCGCAGAGCCTTGGGAGGAGAAGGCGCGCGGGGTATTACTCGGCGGCCATCAGGCCGGCACGGAGCTTGCCCACCACCTTGGTGATCAGGCGGGAGACGTGCATCTGCGAGTAGCCGAGCTCGTCCGCGATGTCCTGCTGCGTGCGCTCCTCGACGAAGCGCAGGTGGATCAGGCGACGGTCACGCTCGTCCAGATCGGCGACCAGCGGCGCCAGGGAGTGGAAGTTCTCGACGAGTTCGAAGCGGTCCTCGTCGACGCCGATGAAGTCGGCGAGCATGGTGTCGGACTCGTCGTCCGACCCGTTGACCGCCGCGTCGAGGGAGACGCTGTTGTAGCCGTTGGACGCCTTCTGCGCCTCGGCGACCTCCGACACGTCGAGCTGCATCAGCTCGGCCAGCTCGGCCGTCGAGGGCGAGCGGCCCAGCCGGGTGTGCAGCTCCTCCGTGGCCTTGGAGAGCTCTATCCGCGCCTCCTGGAGCCGGCGCGGCACGTGCACGGCCCACGAGGTGTCGCGGAAGAAGCGCTTGATCTCGCCGACGATGTAAGGAACGGCGAAGGAGGTGAACTCGACCTCGCGGGTCAGCTCGAACCGGTCGATCGCCTTGATCAGGCCGATCGTGCCGACCTGGACGATGTCCTCCATCTCCTCCTGGCCGCGGTGCTTGAAGCGCGAGGCCGCGTACCGCACCAGGGAGAGGTTCATCTCGATGAGCACATTGCGCACGTAGCTGTACTCGTGCGTGCCCTCTTCGAGCTGGGTGAGCCGGTCGAAGAAGTGCTTGCCCAGCTCGCGGGCGTCCTTCGGCCGCACGGAGGCGGGATCGGCGTAGGCGCGCTCGATCAGACTCGCCTCGACCTGATCGGCCGTGATGTGCGCCTGTTCGTGAACTGCCACGGTACTCATTGCCGCCAGTCCTGCCTCTCGTCGTGTGAACAAATCTCCCCGCACGCCTGCGGTTACCCCCGTCTCTTGCGTACATACATACGATACGGCGAGTCTTGTGGCGGCCTTCCACGGCGTGCGCCGCCTGCGCGGGCGCGGGCGGCGGCCGGTCCCTGCTGGTCCGACCCCATCTCCTTCGCCAACGCCACGGTTTCTGGATGCGGTTGATGGTCCCGCGATCGAAGTGTGTGGATTTTGTGTGCAGGGCGGCCCGAAGTCGCGTGCGGCGGTGTGCCGGTGAGCTGAGCCCGGCGCCCGGAAAATCGGGCGGCAAGGGCGGAGGCCGACGGTTACGGTGCCTCCATGCCCGTACCGACCGACGACAAGGCCGCCGCCGACCCCGCCTTCCTCGACCGTCTCGCCGACATCCTGGCCGCCCTCCCCGGAGTCCACGCCGTCGCCCTCGGCGGCTCCCGCGCCCAGGGCACCCACACGCCCGACAGCGACTGGGACACCGCCGTCTACTACAGGGGGAGCGAGGGGCTGTTCGCGCCGCGGCATCTGCGAGCGGCCGGCTGGGAGGGGGAGGCGACCGAGATCGGCGGCTGGGGCGGCGGGGTCTTCAACGGCGGGGGCTGGTTCGACGTCGAGGGGCGCCGCGTCGACGTGCACTACCGGGACCTCGACGACATCGAGCGGATCCTGGCCGACGCCGAGGAGGGGCGGTTCCGGGTGGAGTCGCTGATGTTCCACCTCGCGGGAATCCCGAGCTACCTCGTCGTCGCCGAGCTTGCCGTCAACCGCGTCCTGCGCGGCACGGCGCCGCGACCCGACGGCTACCCGGACGCGCTGCGCCGCACCGCGCCCGAGGAGTGGTGGGGGCGCGCCCGGATCACCCTGCACTACGCGCGCGTCGGGAACGCGCCGAAGGGTGGGCGGACCGAGGTCGTCGGGGCCGTCGCCGTCGCCGCGATGTCGGCCGCGCACGCGGTGCTCGCCGCGCGCGGGGAGTGGGTGACCAACGAGAAGCGGCTGCTGGAGCGGGCCGGGCTGCGCGCCGTCGACGCCATCGTCACCGACCCCGGCCTCGGGCTCGTCGAACTCGTCGACCGGGCCGAGGAGCTGCTGGCCGCCGCCGTCGCCGAAGCCCTTCAGACGGTGCCCGAAGCTCCCAAGGGATAGGCGCGCACGTCCCGCCACGGGGTTCCGGCGCCGTCCGACACGATCAGCCGCACCTCGGTGACCGCCGCCCGGAGCGGGAGACGCGGAGTGAAGTCGGCGTCGGGGAGGCCGTCGGTGCCGTCGCCGCTCGCCAGGGTCAGATGCGGGTCGAGCCCGTCGTCGCCGAAGACCCCGCGATAGGGGACCGCTTCCGGCCACTTCTGCCGCAGGGCCTTCGTGAGCGCGCGCAGCGGGTCGGCGGGGGACGGCGCCATATAGAGGACGCCCGGCCAGCGGGACAGCCCGTCGAACGTGAGGGTGAAGGCCGGGACCGCCGAGAACAGACCACGCAGCGCCCCGTCCGTCTCCCCGGTGATCCGTGGCAGCGGCAGGAACGGATAGAGGACCGTCACATGCGCCCGCGCCGGGGTGCGGACCAGGTGGTCGGCCTCGGGGACGTGGATCGTGAGCGCCGTGTCGCCGGGCGCGTCCGGCCAGCCGTCGGCGGATTCGTCAGGGGGCGGTGTGGGCACGGTCAAGTGTCACATTGCGGAAATGCGGGCGTTCCTTCCCCTCCATGAACTGCCGTTACCGTAGAAGGACCAGTTCAGGTCTGGCCGATGTCGTCCGGTACCCCCGTGTACGACAGGAGCCCGTCTTGCCCCGCCGCCCGCTTCCCCCGTGGCTCGGCCACGCCCTGCGCGCCCAGCACGCCCCGGTCCCGTGGCCCGCCGTCGTGCGCGGCGCGCTCGCCGCGGGTCCGCTGCTGCTGGCCGGTGTCCTCGCCGGAAGCCCGTCCAGCGGCGTCCTCCTCGCCCTCGGCGCCATGCTCGCCGGAGTCAACGACCGGCCGGGACCCCGGCTCGCCGCCCTCACCCGGCTCGGCGGGCCCGCGCTCGCCGGCGGCGCGGGCATGGTCGTCGGAACGGCCCTCAGCACCTTCGCGGGAGGCGGCGCCGGGTTCGGGTACGGGGTGGTGATCGTCGCCGCGTTCACCCTGCTCGGACTCGTCGGCGGGGCGTTCAGCGCCGTCGGACCCGTCGCGTCCGCCGCCGGTACGCAACTCCTGGTGACCGTCGCCATCGGCGCCGGGATGCCGCTGCCGGAGGCCGGATGGCAGCGGGCGCTGCTCTTCGTGGGCGGCGCCGCGTGGCTGATCGCCCTGCGCGTCGCCCTGCCCTCGCCTGCCGTACGCCGGAGCCCCGGCCTCGGATACCTCTACGACGGTGAGCGCTTCGCCGTCGCCGCCGTGTACGACGCCGTGGCCCAGCTCATCGAGGCTGCCGGCACGACCGACGCCCGGGCCCGCCGCGCCGCCCTGACCGCCGCGCTCGACCAGGCGCAGGACGCCCTGCGCGGCGACGGCGCCGCGGCCCGGCGGCTGCGGGCGCAGTACGTCGCCGCGCTGCCGCTCGCCGAGGCCGCCACCGCGCTGGCCTGGGCCGGGAACACCGTGCCCGAGCGGGCCGCGGAAGGGCCGCGCCGGCTCGCCGCCGCCGTGCGGACCGGGTCCGCGGTGGGGCCGCTGCCCGCGCCCACCCGCTGCGAGGCGGGGCTGCGCGCGCTCGACGAGGCGCTGCTGCGGGCCGCCGAGGTGTTCGACGGTGGCCGGGCACCCGCCCAGCCGCGCCGTGGGAACAGCCCGCGAACGGTGCTCGGCAGGGCGGCCGGGCCCGGCGGGCGCGAGTACGGGGTCCGCGTCGGGCTCTCCTTCGGGGCCAGCGCCGCCGTCGCCCAGGCCCTGCACCCGCTGCACTGGTACTGGCTGCCCGCCACCGCCGTCTTCCTCGTCAAGCCCGACCTGGGGCCGCTCGCCTCGCGCGCCCTGTGCCGGGCCGCCGGAACCGTCGCGGGCGCCGCCGCGTTCGCCGGACTCGCCGCGCTGCTGCCCCACCCGGGCGGGCTCGTCGCGCTCGTGGCGCTGTGCGGGGCGCTGATCCCCGTGGCCACCCGGCACTTCGCCGCGCAGACCGCGGTCGTCACCGTGCTCGTGCTGTCCCTCGTGATGGCGGGCGGGGAGCCGCAGGCGTCGGTGGGCCGGATCACCGAGACGCTGCTCGCCTGCGCCATCGTGCTGGTCGCCGGGCACCTTCCGGGGCCCGGCGCCCACCGCGGCGGCGGCGTACGGGTGCGGGTCGCCGTCGCGCGCGAGGCCGCCCAGGCCTACGTACGGCACGTTCTGAGCGAGGACTCCGGGCGGCCGCAGGACCGGGCCAGGCGGTGGGCGCTGCGCCGCGAGGCGTACCGGACGCTGGCCCAGGCCCGGGCCGCCGTCGAGCTCGCCGCCGCGGAACTGCCCGTCGTGGCCCGGCACTCGGACGGGGCGCACCGGGTGACCGTCGTCCTGGAACGGCTCGTCGACACCACCACCGCGTGCGCGGTCCAGGTCGACGACACCGGACGCGTCCCGCCGCAGTGCGCCGAACGGATCGACGGGATCCTCGCGGAACTGGCCGCCTGACCGCCGGGAGCCGGGCGTCCTCCGGAAGGAGAGCGCCCGGCCGCGTGCGTCACGGCTTGGGGAGCGCACACCCCGGTGCCGACAGGTCGATCTTGTTGCCCGCGACGACGCACGGCACGATCCCGTACGTCTCCTGCGCGTAGTTGATGCCCTGGCGCACCGTCACCTTGCCGCTCTCGTCCACCTCGCACGGGTTGTTGTCCGTGCACTGCTGGCCGTCCTCGTTACCGGTGTTGTTCACCGCGACGACCTTGCCCGTCGCCTGGTCGAGGACAGGGGAGCCGGACGTGCCGCCGATCGTCTGGCAGGCAGAGGTGTAGCGGACCGAGTCCTTCCAGGTCCACGAGCCCTCCTTCAGACGGTAGACGAAGCCGTCGATCGAGCAGTTGTACTTCTTCTTCCAGTAACCGGAGACCACGCTGATCGCCGTGCCCTGCGTCGGGTGCGCCGCCGACAGTTCCAGGGCCTTGATCCCGTACGAGCTCTCGATCTGCGCGTACGTGGAGGTGAGCTGGTAGAGCGAGACGTCCGTGTCCGTCATCGTGCCGTACGCCACCTTGCTCGCGCGCAGCGTGGCGACCTTGCTGCCGGCGGAGTTCAGGAGGCTGAACGTCCGGGACGACGCCTTGTTGACCAGGACCTCGCCCGGACCCGGGAAGCCGGACTCCAGGCAGTGGCCGTTCGACATCACCAGAGCCGGGTCCGACGCCTTGGAGTTGGGGACGCGGACGACGGAGCCGGAACAGTTGCTGAGTGCGACGGTGCCCGCGAAGGAGACCGCCGTGACTCCGGGGGCGGCGGCCGACGCGTCGTCAGCGGCCATGGCCGGAGCGGCCGTTGCGCCGATCAGTGCGACGCCGAAGACCGCGGCGGCGAGTGGCTTCTTCATGTGGGGGGTCCTCTCCCGTGCCGAGAGTGGTGCATGGGTGGGGTGTACCTCTGCCGTGTTGGCATGAGCATTGTGATGGCGTACGGCTCAGCGGACAACAGTGCGTTCTCAGCGGACGCGGTTTCCGAGGGCCCCGGGACTCCTCGAAGATTTTCCTTGCGGGACCGATGAGTTCCGCGTGCCCGCCCGGTCACCCCCACGAGAGACCCGATCCGAGGAGGAACCATGGGGCTGCCGAAGGTGGTCACCCGCGAGGAGTGGCAGGCGGCGCGCGACGAGCTGCTCGTCCTGGAGAAGGCGGCGACCCGGGCGCGCGACGCGCTGAACACCCGGCGGCGCGAGCTGCCCATGGTGGAGATCGACAAGGCGTACGTCCTCGAAGGCCCGGACGGCAAGGCCGAACTCCTCGACCTGTTCGAGGGGCGGTCCCAACTCGTCGTCTACCACTTCATGTTCGCGCCGGAGTGGGACGCGGGCTGCGCCAGCTGCTCCGGATTCCTCGACCAGATCGGCCACCTGGCCCATCTGCGGGCCCGCGGCACGGCGTTCGCGGCGGTCTCCCGGGCCCCGTTCACCAAGATCCTGCCGTTCAAGGCACGCCTCGGCTGGACCCTGCCCTGGTACTCCTCCCATCTGAGCGACTTCAACCAGGACTTCGGCGCCACCGTCCAGGGCGAGCGGGACGGGGCGAGCGGGGACGGCGGCCTTCAGGAGCGGCCCGGGCTGAGCTGTTTCCTGCGCACGGGCGAGCGGATCTTCCACACGTACTCGGCCTTCGACCGCGGCCTGGACAACATCGGCTTCACCTCGAACCTCCTGGATCTCACCGCCCTCGGCCGGCAGGAGGCGTGGGAGAAACCGGAGGGGCGGGCGACGTCCCTCGGGGCGCCCGCGGGCAGTGCACGCGTGCGGTATCACGACGAGTACGTCGACTGACGGCCGTCCCGTACGACCTGACCTCGTCTCAACTCGGTGTCATTCTCGTCACGTTGCGAGTCCTCACCGGCCCTGTCAGCGTTCTCCTTCACACAGGGCGCCGGGACCGTACCGGAGCCCGGGCTTCAGGTACGACACGGGGGACAGGGAAGAGCGATGATCAACGGACGAGTGGTGCTGCAGCGTTTCCCGGCCGGAGGGCCCCGCGGCTCCTGGCCCGCCGAGGAGTTCGCGAACCGGTGCCGACTGGAGGGCAGGCCGGCCGAGGTGGTCATGGATCTGGCGACCGACGCGTTCCTCGTGATCGTACGAGAGGCGGCGCCGCAGCCGGTGGCCTGAGCATGGCCGGATGGTGACCTGTGCACGTCACCAACGGCGCCCGGAGCAGAGACGCGGCGCCGGTGCGCGGCTACGGTGGTGGCACCACCGGTCGTTCACGTCCTTCACGAAAAATTCGATCGGGGCCGTCCGGGCCGACAGGGCCGAACCTCGCGGACGGGGGACTCGGCGCGGGACGCCGGGAGCGGGAGCCCCGACGTCCTCGCCGGCGTGCAGCCGTCACCCGCCTGGTCCCGGTCGGCGGGCACTCCTCAGGCGCCGCTCACGACGTGCCCACCGACCGGGACCAGGCGGGTGTCGTCCCCGTCACCCGGCACAGCGCCAGATACAGCGGAATCGGCGGGGTGTAGGGCACCGCGCTCTCGGGGCAGTGGATGAGGTCCGGGACCCGCGCCGCGTCCGGCACCACGGCGCCCGCCGTGTAGCGCGCCGGAGCCGGCCATTCGAGCGCCACGTCCGAGTCCGACGGCACGAGCCACCACCAGTGCCCCTCGGCCGCGTACACACACCCCATCCGGGGCAGCCGCCGCGTCATCGCGCGGGCGAAACTCTCGGGCACGGCCACCGCGTCGCAGCCGAGCGGCGCGGTCATGCCGTCCGGCACGGTCAGACGCACGGGTGCGGGTGGATGCGGATGCGGAGTACGCCGTCGCCGGGTGAGTCCGACCAGCGAGTCCAGCTGCATCGTCCGCAAAGTGCCCGTCGTCACCACGCCCATCCGTTCCCGTTCAGCACGCTTGTCGATCGTCACCCGGCCGGTCCGGGCGGTGGTTCACACCGGCGTCAGGCCGAGGCGTCCGGTCTGTGTCGAGGCGTCGGCCTCACCAGGCCCACCCGCCTGCGCCGGGCGCGTCCGGCACGGGTCCGGGGTCCGTGCCCCCGGCGCCGGCCTGCCGCGGCAGCTCCGCCCAGACCAGCAGGCCGGGGCCGGTCTCCTGGGCGCCCCACGCCGTGGAGACCGCGGCGACCAGGAGCAGCCCTCTGCCGTGCTCCTCCTCGGGCGCGATCCGGCCGGCGGGGCTGGTGTCGCCCGGCATCCGTCCTTCGTCACGCACGCTTATACGCACGCGCTCCCCGTCTCCGTCGCCGCGCAGATCGTGCAGCTCACAGTGGATGCGGCGGCTGGCGGTGTGCACGATGGCGTTCGTGACCAGCTCCGACACGACGAGGGCCGCCGCGTCACAGGTGTCCTCGCACGCGCCCCACCCGGTCAGCTGGGTGCGCGTCATGCGCCGGGCCTGTGCGGCGGAGCCCGGGTGGGGGGCCAGCTCGAAGCTGCTGCGGCGGACCGAGAACAAGGGCGACGTACCCAAACGGTCACCGAGCGTAGCTTCGTCGGCTGCTGTTCCTAAGGGCGCGGACGGAATCACGCTTGCCACTATCGCCCCGTCGTGAACACTTGGCAAGAGCCACTCTGAAAAGTGCAGAGTGCAGTGTGCCTGGCGGAGCGGGCATGGCAGACTGCTGGCAACAGCCCGCCGCACGGCGGCTCCTGGATGCGAACCGTGTGGGAACGAACCGGTGATCGGCCTCTGAACGGCCGGTTTTCGGCTTTCCCGCACGGTCGTGCGCGTCTGGGCGCGGCTGACTTCAGACACGGGACAACGGGTCGGACGACGGGTCGGACTGCTGGGAGGGATGCGGCGTGAGTGAACCGCGGTCCGCGCCGACGGTCGGCCAGGTCGTTCTCGGGCGCCGTCTCCAGGACCTGCGCGAGGCCGCGGGCCTCAAGCGCGAGGACGCGGCGAAGGTACTCCGTGTAACCGCCGCGACGGTCCGCCGCATGGAGACCGCCGAGGTCGCGCTCAAGATTCCGTACCTCCAGATGCTCCTGAAGTCCTACGGCGTCACCGACACCGAGGCCGACGCCTTCGTGCAGCTCGCCGAGGACGCGAACAAGCCGGGCTGGTGGCAGAGGTTCCACGACATCCTGCCCGGCTGGTTCTCGATGTACGTGAGCCTGGAGGGCGCCGCGTCCCTCATCAGGTCGTACGAACCGCACTTCGTGCCCGGACTGCTGCAGACCGAGGAGTACGCGCGCGGAGTGCTGAAGTCCGGAGCGATCGGCCGCGCACTGGTCGACGACCCGGGCCTCGTCGAGCGGCACGTCGCCCTGCGCATGCAGCGCCAGGCCCTGCTCACCCGGGAGGACGCGCCGCGTCTGTGGATGGTCATGGACGAGACGGCGCTGCGCCGCCCGGTCGGCGACGCGGCGGTGATGCGCGGCCAGCTCGACCGGCTGCTCGACGTCACCGAGCTGCCGAACGTGACGCTCCAGGTCGCCCAGTTCGCGTCCGGGCCGCACCCGGGCACCTACGGACCCTTCGTGCTGTTCCGGTTCGCCGTGCCGGAACTGCCCGACATGGTCTACAGCGAGTACCTGACCGGCGCCGTCTATCTCGACGCGCGCCCCGAGGTGGCCACCCACCTGGAGGTCATGGACCGCATGGCGGCACATGCCGCAACCGCACCACGCACAAAGGAGATCCTCAGCGATCTCCGCAAGGAGCTGTGAATGGACCAGATCAAGGACCGGATACGAGGAGTCGACGGAGAGCCGGTCTACAACGGCATGCCCGCGCGTGACCTCGGCGGCGAAGGCTGGCACAAGCCCTGGAGCGGTGGCAACGGCGGCAACTGCCTCGAAGCGATGAAGCTGGCCGACGGCCGGGTCGCCGTCCGCCAGTCCTCCGACCCGGACGGTCCGGCACTGATCTACACGCTCAGCGAGATCTCCGCGTTCATCGAGGGGGCCAAGGCCGGGGCCGCGGACTTTCTGCTGTCCTGAACCGGGCTCCCTCCGCTGCCGCGCCGAGTGGACCGGTGCCGATCGCCGGGTTCGCTCGGTGCGTCGGCTCCCGGGGTTCGCTTCCCGGGTCGGTGCCGCTCGCCGAGTCGGGCTCCGCGGGTCGGCTCAGCCCACTCGCTCCAGCACTTCGCACAACGCCTCGACGGCCGCTCCGTAGGCCCGCTCGGCCGCCGCCGCACAGCCGACGACCAGGCCGTCGCCGCCCGGATCGTGGCCCGTGTCCCCGTCCCCGCCCGTGGCCTCCGGGTGCCGGAACGCCGTCAGCCCCTCCACCGCGATGCCCCGCGCCCGCGCGGCGAGGAGCACCTCCCGCTCCCGCCCGGAGGGCAACCGCACCACGGCGTGCAGCCCCGCCGCGACCCCGCCCACCTCGGCCCACGGCGCCCGCTCGGCCAGCGCCCTCACCAGCAGATCCCGGCGCGCCCGGTAACGCTGCCGCATCCTCCGTACATGCCGGTCGTACGCCCCTGACGCCAGGAACTCGGCGAGCGCCAACTGGTCGAGCGCGCTCGCCCATTGCTCCCGCTCGCCCTTGGCCGCGACGACATCCCGCACCAGATGTCCCGGCAGCACCATCCACCCCAGCCGCAGCGCGGGGGAGAGGCTCTTGCTCACCGACCCGACGTACACGACGTGCTCGGGATCGAGGCCCTGCACCGCCCCGACGGGCTTGCGGTCGTAGCGGAACTCCCCGTCGTAGTCGTCCTCCAGCACAAGACCGCCGCGCCCGCGCGCCCAGTCCACCACGGCGGCCCGCCGCTCCGGGTGCAACGGCCCGCCGGTGGGGAACTGGTGCGCCGGGGTGAGCAGCACCCCGCGCACACCACTCCCGAGCGCGCTCAACTCCGCCACCCGCGCCCCGTGTTCGTCGACCGTGAGCGGAACCGTCCGCACCCCCGCCCCGTGCAGCAGCTCACGGTGGAACGACAGCCCGTACTCCTCCACCGCGAGCGGCCCGCGCAGCACCTTCTCGCCGTGGAGCAGCCGCAGCGCGTGCGCGAACCCGGAGCAGACGACGATGCGTCCGGGATCGGCGCGTACTCCGCGCGAGCGGGCCAGGTACTCGGTGAGAGCGGTGCGCAGCTCGATCCGGCCCTGCGGGTCGCCGGGCCCGAAAGCGGCGGCGGGCGCGGCGTTCAGGGCCCGCCGGTACGCCGCCGCCCACGCCGCCCGGGGGAACGCCGACGCGTCCGGCGCTCCCTGCCGCAGATCGTGCGCCGGCCCCGGATCCCGTACCGGCGCATCCTCCGGCGCCCGCCCGGCCCCGCCCAGCGGCCGGGCCCGCTCCGCGACCCGTGTCCCCGAACCCTGGCGCGCGGTGAGCCAGCCCTCCGCGACGAGCTCGGCATAGGCGTCGGCGACCGTGTTGCGGGCGACCCCGAGGTCGGCGGCGAGCGCGCGGTACGGCGGCAGCCGGGTCCCGGGCGACAGCCGCCCGGACCGCACGGAGTCCCGCAACGCGTCCGCCAGCGCACCCCGCCGGCTCCCCGAACCCGGCAACTCCAGGTGCAGATCGACCCCGACGCGCTCCGCCGTGTCGACCCACGAGCCCGCCGTCGGCCCCCGCTCCGGGCCCTGCCCCGCCCCCGATCCCGTCATGAAGCCGCACCCTACAGACGGTCACTGACAACGCCCGGCCGCCGGCGTTCTCCTCATACGCCCATGGGCCGGTCGTGCGCCCCGATCGGCACCGGCAGCCGCGTCGACCCCGTCAGCCACCGGTCGACCGCCGCGGCGGCGGCCCGCCCCTCCGCGATGGCCCACACCACGAGCGACTGCCCCCGCCCCGCGTCCCCGGCGACGAACACCCCCGGCACCTCGGTCGCGAACGCGGCGTCCCGCGCGAACCCGCCCCGCTCGCCGATCCCCAGCCCCAACTGGTCCCCGAGCCCGCCGGCCCGGCGCTCCGGACCGTGGAACCCGAGCGCGATCAGCACCAGATCGGCGGGCAGCCCGCGCTCCGTCCCGACCCGCGGCCTGCGCCCCGCGTCCACCTCGACCAGATGCACCTGGCGCACATGCCCGTCCGCGTCGCCGGTGAAGCGGAGCGTCGACGCCGCGAAGAGCCGCGCGTCCGCGTCGGCGGCCGGGGCGGTCCGCAGCTCACCCGCCTCCTCGTGGGCGGCCGAAAGGCGGTACAGCTTCGGATACGTCGGCCAGGGCTCGGCCTCCTCGTCGCGCACGTCACCGGGCTGGGCGTAGATGTCCAACTGCGAGACGGACGCCGCCCGTTCCCGCACCGCCGTGCCCAGGCAGTCCGCCCCGGTGTCCCCGCCGCCGACGATGACGACGTGCTTCCCCTCCGCGGTGAGCGGCGACACCGCCAGATCGCCCTCGCCGACCCGGTTGGCGAGCGGCAGGTACTCCATCGCCTGATGAACCCCGGCCAACTCACGCCCCAGTACGTCCAGTTCACGCCAGGCCGTCGCCCCGGTGGCGACGACCACGGCGTCGTACCGGGCCCGCAGCCGGTCGGCGCCGAGATCCCGCCCGATCTCCACGGACGTACGGAACCGAACGCCCTCGGCCACCAACTGCGCCACCCTGCGATCCAGTTGGCGCTTCTCCATCTTGAAGGACGGGATCCCGTACCGCAGCAGCCCGCCCACCCGGTCGTCCCGCTCGTACACGGCGACGGTGTGCCCCGCACGCGTCAACTGCTGCGCCGCCGCGAGCCCGGCGGGCCCCGAACCGATGACGGCGACGGTCCGCCCGCTCAGCCGCTCCGGCGGCCGCGCGGCGACGAAGCCCTCGTCCCAGGCCCGGTCGGCGATCGCCACCTCCACGTTCTTGATGGTCACCGCGGGCTGGTTGATGGCGAGGACGCAGCCCGCCTCGCAGGGCGCGGGACACAGCCGCCCGGTGAACTCGGGGAAGTTGTTGGTGGCGTGCAGCCGCTCGCTCGCGGCGCGCCAGTCGTCCCGCGCGACCAACTCGTTCCACTCCGGGATCAGATTCCCCAGGGGGCACGCCTCGTGGCAGAACGGGATCCCGCAGTCCATGCACCGGTCCGCCTGCGCGCCGACGATCGGCAGCAGCCCGCCGGGGACGTAGACCTCGTCCCAGTCGCGCACCCGCTCCTCGACCGGGCGGCGCGGTGCTTCCCGGCGCGGTGTGGTGAGAAAGCCCTTGGGGTCGGCCATGGCCCTCTCCCTGCGCTGTGACCCCTTTGCGCCACGATACGTCGGGTCGGCGCGCCCTGCCCGTTCCGCCGGGCCGGGACGTCCGGGCCGCGCGCGGGCCGCGTCTCAGGTCAGAGCGAGGACGAACGCGGCCGACGCGGCGAGCGCGGCGCCGCCCCGCACGTGGTTCCACAGGGTCCACTCGCTCAGGTACCGGCGCCAGTACGCCGCGCTGCTCTCGGACTCCTCGTCACCGGCCAGCTCGGCGAGCGCGTCGTTGCGCGGGATGTTCGCCACGATGGTCACCCCGAACGATCCCGCCAGATACAGCGCACAGCCCAGCAGCAGCGCGGCCGTCCCCGGGTCCGGCCAGAGCACGAACGTCACGACCGCGATCACCGCGCACAGCAGGGCCGCACCCATGAAGACGACCATGAAGGCGGGGGTCATCGCGGCCACATTGATCGCGTTCATCGCGGCGATCCCGCGCGCGGCCGGCAACGCGCCGAGTCCGCGCATCACCAGGGTCGAGAACGCGATGAACACCCCGGCCGCGACCCCGCACCACAACGCCCCGAGCACCACCAGAACGAAGTACGGCCCCTCGATCATCCTCTGCCCCCTGGTCCGTCCCCCTGACTGTTATGTGTAGGGATCATGCCGCACATGTGCATGTAGGGGGAGCGGTTTCCGTTCATGTATGCACAGCTTCCGTATACCGAAACCATCACGTTCGATCACGCGATCATGTCGTCCGGCCCGGATCGCCGGAATCGCCGGAGTCCGTCACCTCGCCCGACCTCGCTGGATCGCACGACCCCGCTGGGTCGGCCGAGTCCATCGGGGCACCCGCACCCGCCGCCTCACCCATCGCCTCACCCGCACCCGCCGCTTCACCCGCCGTCCACCCGTCGAGCACCGCCCGCACCGTCCCGCCGACCCGACTCCGTGCCTCCCTCCGTGCCACCCCCGCCATCAGCAACCGGTCGTACGGCGTGTCCCCGTGCCGCACCGCGGCCCGCACGGCCGCCGTCACCGCACCCTCGGACAGCGCCCGCCCCGCCGCGCTCCGCCCGACCCGTCCGCTGCCGCGCAACCCGGCATGCCCGGCGATGGCCCGGGCCCGCACCTCGGGGCACCCGGGGAACAGCCGCCGGATCTCCGCCGCGAACGCCGCCACGAACCGCACGTCCTCCACCGCCCGGCGCGCCGCATCCCGCTCCCGGCGCCGCGACCGCGCCTCCGCGTCGGCCAGACATCGCGCCTCGGCCCGCGCGAGCCCGCCCTCCTCGACCAGCACCCCCTGCCGCTCGTAACGCCCCCGCCGCCGGTGGAACCGCACCACGACCGCCGAAAGCCCGCTCTCCTCCCTCGCCCGCCTGGTCAGTGCGCTGTCGCCGCGCGGCAGAAACACCAGATGACCCAGGTCCGCGCAGTCCAGACAGCGCGGCTGCCCGTCCTCGAGCACCAGCAGCGCGAGCGGCCCGCTCCGGCACGCGCCGCACCGCCGCCGCTTGACCGGCTGGAAGACAAGGGGGCCGCGCGTGACGGGAAAGGGAGGATCGACGCCGCTCATACCGACGTCATGCCCACCCCGGCCACCCGGCGACCGCTCTCGTGCCGCCCGGCATCATGGACCCTGTGCGACTCGAAGCGATCACCTGGGAACGGCTCGGCGACGCCCTCGCCGAGCGCCTGCTCGACCTGAAACCGTCAGACGGCAGCCCTTGGCCGAAGGTCGCCTTCGACGGCGCCCCGGCCGCCCGCCCCGGCGATCTCGCGGCCCGGGTCCACGAGGCGCTGCGCGTGCGCGGCCGGTCTTCGCTGGCCGTCGCGACGGACGGCTTCCTGCGTCCTGCCTCCCTCCGCTACGAGTACGGGCACGAGGACGTGGAGGCGTACTACTCCAGCTGGTTCGACACCGGCGCGCTGTGGCGCGAGGTCTTCGGTCCCCTCGAACCGGACGGCACGGGCTGCGTCCTGCCCGACCTGTGGGACCCGGCCACCGACCGCGCCACCCGCAGCGCCCCGGTCCGACTCGCGCCGGGCGGCGCCCTGTTGCTCCATGGCCCCCTCCTCCTGAACCACTGGTTCCCCTTCGACCTGACGGTCCACGTGAGCCTGTCGCCCGGCGCCCTGCGCCGCCGCACCCCCGAGCCCGACCACTGGACACTCCCGGCGTTCGCCCGCTACGACACCGAGACCGCGCCCGCCGAGAACGCCGACGTCGTCATCCGCGCCGACGACCCCCGCCACCCCGCGTGGAACGGCGGCTGACCGGCGGCCGGCCCGAGGAGCGCCCCGCCCTCACAACCACCCGTTGCGCTTGAAGCCCCGGTACACCACGAAACAGATCGCGGCGATGACGGACAGCATGAGCGGATAGCCGAACCGCCAGTGCAGCTCCGGCATGTGATCGAAGTTCATGCCGTAGATCCCGCAGCCCATCGTCGGCACCGCGACGATCGCCGCCCACGCCGTGATCTTGCGCATGTCCTCGTTCTGCGCGACCGTCACCTGCGCGAGATGGGCCTGGAGAATCGAGTTGAGCAGTTCGTCGAACGCCGCTATCTGCTCCACCGCCCGCAGCAGGTGGTCGGACACATCGCGGAAGTACGCCTGTATCTCGGGCGGCACGGCCGGGAAAGGCCGGCTCGCCAGCTCGAGCACCGGCCGGGACAGCGGCGCCACCGCCCGCTTCAACTCCAGCAGCTCCCGCTTGAGCTGGTAGATCCGGCCGGGGTCGGCCCGTGCCCCGTTCCGCGCGAAGACCTCCGTCTCGACCTCGTCGATGTCCGCCTGGACCTCGTCGATCACCGTCAGATAGTCGTCGACCACGCTGTCCCCGATGGCGTGCAGCACCGCGGCGGGGCCCTTCGCGAGCTGCTCCGGATTCGCCTCCAGCGACTCCCGCACGGGCCCGAGCGAACCGTGCCGTCCGTGCCGCACCGTGATGACGAAGTCATGGCCGACGAACACCATGATCTCGCCGGTGTCGACGACCTCGCTGGTGGCCGTCAACTCCGCGTGCTCGACGTAGCAGACCGTCTTCAGGACGGCGAACAGTGTCGTCCCGTACCGCTCGACCTTCGGCCGCTGATGCGCGTGGACCGCGTCCTCCACGGCGAGCGGGTGCAGATCGAACAGCTCCGCGATGTCGGCGAACTCCAGCTCCGACGGTTCGTGCAGACCGAGCCACACGAACCCGTCGTCGGCCTTGCGCACCGCGCGCACCGCCTCGACGAGGTCCCGCCCGCCCGTCTCCCGCCGCCCGTCGCGGTACGTCACGCAGTTGACCACCGCCGACCCGAGAGGGGAGCGCGCCGGGTGACTCAGGTCGACCCGAGGCCGTCTGCGTGCCAGACGCGCGACTCTCCGCAGACCGCCCACCCTGCGCAGGCTGCCGACCCTTCGCAGATTGCCCGCCATCGACATGCTCGGCTCCTTGCGCCGCTGTTCGTACGTGCTGGTACCTGGCCGCCGTCCTGTCGTGAGGACGACCTGGCGAGCCAGTCTGCCAGCGATCGCCGACGTCGTGTCGAGCCCTGTGGGAACGGAGCATTCCGCTCCGGTGGATCTCTGTGGAGACGTCCGCGGCCAGGTCAAATGCCCGGTATACGGAGTGAGGCTGGGATGATCGGGACATGACTCCAACCGGCGGCCACGCATACCTTCTCGACAATCAGCAGCCCGAGGCGGGCCAGCGGTTCGACGCGCTGTCGACGCTGTTCGACCCCACGACGTTCCGCCACATCGAGCGGCTCGGCATCGGATCCGGCTGGCGCTGCTGGGAGGTCGGCGCCGGCGGCACCTCGGTGGTGTCCTGGCTCGCCCGGCAGGTCGGTCCGACCGGCCGCGTGCTCGCCACCGACATCGACACGTCCTGGCAGACCAGTTCACCCCGTTCACCGGTCGAGGTGCGCCGCCACGACGTCGGCGTCGACGCCCCGCCGGCGGAGAGCTTCGACCTGATCCACGCCCGGCTCGTCCTGGTCCATGTCCCGGACCGGGAGCGGGCGCTCCAGTCGATGATCCAGGCGTTGCGTCCCGGCGGCCGTCTCCTGATCGAGGACGCCGACCCCGCACTCCAGCCACTGCTCTGCCCCGACGAGAGCGGCCCCGAACAGCAGCTGGCCAACCGCCTGCGCCACGGCTTCCGTTCCCTCCTCGCCGAGCGCGGCGCCGACCTCGGCTACGGCCGCAAACTCCCGGGCCTCCTGCGCGCGGCCGGCCTGCACCAGGTGGAGGCCGACGCGTACTTCCCCCTGACGTCCCCCGCCTGCACGGCCCTGGAAGCGGCAACCGTCGAACAGATCCGCGCCGACCTGGTCTCCGCGAACCTGGCCACGGACCCCGAGATCGACCGCCACCTGGCCAACGTGCGAGAAGGCTCGATGGACCTGGCGACGGCCCCCTTGATCTCGGCGTGGGGCAGAAAGCCGCTGTAGCACCGGGCGGGCCAATTCCGGACGGGCTCCCGGCGCCTTGAAGGGGCGCGGGGAACTGCGCGCTTAGCCGTCCACGGGCCGCGGGCGGGCGGCGTCCGGATGGGGTTCATGGTGGCAGCGCTGGCTTTCAGGGGTGCCTTGAAGGGGGCGCGGGGAACTGCGCGCCCAGCCCGCCACCACCCGCACGCGCAACACTCGCTCAGCCCCTCAACACCTGCGCCCCGCCCGCCCCAGGAAGGGGTCCAGGGGCGCAGCCCCGGTTTCGGGAAGGGGCGGGCCGGGGGACTC
>NZ_QLLY01000001.1 GCF_003259365.1 Streptomyces sp. PsTaAH-137 | reverse complement strand
CCTTCTGCGCCCAGTCCCGCTTGACCCAGTACGAGTCGTAGGCGTCGAAGGTGGTCAGCTCGATGTCCTGGATCCACTTGCAGGCCGACACATACCCGTACAGGCCGGGGACGACCATGCGGACCGGGAAGCCGTGCTCGAACGGCAGCGGCTGCCCGTTCATCCCGAGGGCGAGCATCGCGTCGCGGCCGTCCATCACGTCGTCGACCGGGCTGCCGATGGTCATGCCGTCCACCGAGCGCGCCACGAGCTGGTCGGCGGGCCCGCCCTTGGACGGCGGCTTCACCCCGCACTCCTTCAGCAGGTCGGCCAGGCGGACGCCGATCCAGCGGGCGTTGCCGACGTAGGGGCCGCCGACCTCGTTGGACACGCAGGTGAGGGTGATGTTCCGTTCGATCAGCGGCATCTTCAGCAAGTCGTCGAACGACAGGGTGCGTTCTCGCGTCACTCCCTTGCCGTGGATGCGCAGCCGCCAAGACGTGGCGTCGACCTTGGGCACCACGAGCGCGGTGTCGACGCGGTAGAAGTCGCCGTTGGGCGTCATGAACGGGCTGATGTCCTTGATCCGCAGCGCGGCCCCCTTGGGCACGGCAGCCGCCCTCGACGACGGTGCGGGCAGCACGATGTCCTTGCGGGAGGCGACCGCGTTCTGTCCCTGGGACCCGTTGAGGGCACGCCCAGCGAGGCCCGCGCCGGTGGAGGCGGCGGCCGCCGCGGTGGCCGCGAGGATGAAGCCGCGCCGGTCCCACCCCGCCCCTCCCCCGTCGCCGCCGGGCTGTGCGGCGGTCGCCCCGCCCTCGGCCTGATCACCGTCGTGTTCCGTGCTGGTCGCGGCGGGTTCGTGCGCCGCCCGGCGGGGCCGCCCCAGCCGTCCGATCAGCCAGTACAGCAGGCAGGCACCGACCACGGCACCCACCACGGACGGCAGCGCGTCGCTGACGCCGGTCGAGTCGGGCCGGCCCGTGGCGGCCAGCGCCCCGACCACCCCGAAGGCGAGCACGCCGAGCGAGCCGATCAGCCGCCACCGCGTCGCCAACGCCCCCAGGACGAGGGCCAGTACGGTCAGGACGGCAAGGATGCCGAGCTGCAGAACGAGTTTGTCGTTGGTGCCGAACTGCCGGATCGCCCAGTCCTTCACGGCGGGCGGAGTGCGGTCGATCGCCGCTCCGCCCACCGCGATGACCGGCCCTGATTCGGGACGTACGGCCGCGGAGACCAGTTCGGCGACCGCGATGGCCGCGTACCCGGCGAGGAGGCCGCTCAGCGCACCGAGGGCCAGGCGCCGGACGCCCCGCGGCGGTGTGGGATATGAGTCGTCGTCGTTCATGTCCGGAATCCGTCCTCGCGCCGCCCTCGGATTGGTCGGTCACGCCATCGAGGGAGGGGAGATGTCGCGCGCCAGCTCTACCAACCCCGCTCGGACGATCGGCGGCGGCAGCGCCGTGGAGGCCGTCCGCTTCCTCACATTGGCCGCGCCGCACGCGGCAGCCGGCGTGATCGACCTGCCCGACCCGGCGTTCGGCAACACCTGTGCCAACGGCTCCGACGGCTGGGCCAAGTGGCCCTGTCTACGCTGCGAGGCCGACCAGGGGGCGCAGCGGCGTCCGGGTGACGAGCTCCGCCAGGCTCTGGGATCGCCGGGACAGCGGAAGAGCCAGAGCCAGGGCGATGACGGCGCCGACGGCGAGTCCCGCGACGACGTCGTGCGGATAGTGCGCCCCGACCCACACGCGCGAGGCCGCCATCAACAGCGCGGCCACGGACGCGACGGCCCCGAGCCGTGCCGATACGAACCACAGGGCGACGGCCGCGGCAGCGGCCAAGGTGGCGTGGTTGCTGGGGAACGACCAGTCGCCGGGAGCCGGACACGCCTCCAGTGTGACCACGTGGAGGGACTGGCACGGCCGCAGTTCGTGCACGCCCTGCTTCAGCAGCGTGCTCCCGGCGAAGGCGATCACGGTGAGGACGGGCGCAGCCAGAGCCCGCAGGGCGTGCGGAGCGTCCTGACGCCGGGCCCGCCACCATCCGAGCAGCATGAGTCCGCCGAAGAGAATCAGCCCGTAGCTGGAGTACGCCGACACGAGGCCGTCCAGCCAGGCCGGGGCCCGGTGCGCGGTGTCGACCACGTCCGTGAGGGCCGTCCCGTCGATTCCGGAGCCGTCGTAGCCCTGGGGAGCTGCCGCCAGGATTGTCGTGGAGTGCATCAGGCGTCGCCCTTGCGTCTACAATTCGGTAGTCGGTCTACTTCACTGTAGACGACGAGGCGGAGGGAGCGGTTCCATGGGCGAGACGGACGGCGAGCGCAGACCTGCCGGCGAGCTGGAGGCCAGCGTGCTGGCCGCGCTGGGCGCGTCGAGCCTGCCGTTGTCGGCGGCTCAGGTGAGGGCGGCGATCCCGCAGGAGCTGGCCCGCACCACGGTGGCCACCCTGCTCGCGCGCCTCCATGAGAAGGGGGCGGTGGGCCGCGCTCCGGGGAAGCGCGGTTTTCTGTACTCCGCCGTCGACGACGCGCACGGCCTGACCGCCCGGCGGATGCGCCGGGAGCTGGAGCAGGACGACGACCGCGGCATGGTGCTGGCGCGCTTCGTCCAGGGGCTCAGCGCCGACGACGAGGCCGAACTCAGGCGCCTGCTGGAGGGAGACGGCACGTGATCGCCCTGCTGCTCATTCCCCTGGCGCTGCCCTGGGCCCTCCCCCCGCTGGCGAGGCGCGCCGTGTCCCGAGTGCGCCCCGACGTCGCCCTGTGGGCCGTCACCGGCGCCACGGCCGTGCTGGCCGTGGGGGTCGTGGCCTGCCTGGGCGCGCTGGTCCTGCCGGCTGCCCTGTCCGTGCCGCAGGTCGGCGCGCTCGCCGATCTCGTCCGCCCGCTGGCCGCCGGACCGCGCTCGCTCGTGCTCGGCATCGCGGCGCTCGCCGCCGGCGCACTCGTCCTGGCGGCATGCCGGGGTGCCCGCCGAGCGGTGTCCGAGGTGAGTCATCTGCGGGCCGCGCAGGCGCGCGTCGCGGGGCTGCCCGAGGCGGGAGGGCTCTGCGTGGTGGACGATCCGCACCCCGACGCGTTCGCGCTGCCAGGGGGGCCGGGCGGTTCGGACCGGATCGTGGTGACGTCCGGCATGCTGCGAGCCCTGGGGCCCGTCGAGCGGGAGGCGCTGCTCGCGCACGAGCGGGCCCATCTCAGGGCGAAGCACCATCTGTTCACCTCGGTCGCGCACCTGGCGGGATGGTGCCATCCGGCACTGGCCGCCACCGCGCATCAGGTGTCCTTCGCCGCGGAGCGAGCGGCAGACGAGGCGGCGGCCCGACGCTGCGGCGATCGGGCCGTGACCGCCCGGGCCGTGGGACGTGCGGCGCTCGCGGCGAACAGCGCCCCTCGCGCGGCCGGTGCACCCGTGCTGGCCCCGGGCGCGACCACCGGCCCCGTACCGGCCCGCGTCAAGGCCCTGCTCGCCCCCGCGCCGGTGCGACGGCTCGCCCCGGCGCTCCTGGCGATGGTCCTGCTGTGCACGGCCGCCGGGATTTCCTCGGCCGGCGGGGCCGTGTGGCTGCATCGCGGCGTCGAGGTGGCGCAGGGCGAGAACCCGTCGGACTGATCGGGCCTCCCGGCCACGAAATCCGGCTCCTGGTGCGGCACCCTCGTCACGGGCGCCTTCGACCTCCAGCCCGATCCCCGGTTCTCCAGGCCGCCGTCTGGCTGCTGTACCTCGCCCCGGTCATGGCCGTCTTCCTGGCACCGGAACGCGGGCGCCCAGCGGTCTCGGCCCGGCAGTCGGCGGCTCAGCCCGCCGAGTGACCGCGGGCGTCCTGCCGAATCTCCGGACGGCGCCGGTGCACGTAGTTGCGCAGGGTGGACAGCGACGCGGCGTCGAAACCCGCCTCGCTCGCCAGGCGCTCCAGGATCCGCCGGTTCGACAGCCGTACTCCGCTCTCGAGTTCCTGGCGCAGCATGTCGTCGATGAGGCCGGTGACGGGATCGAGCAGCAAGGGGCGGGGTTCACGTACGGGCGTCGGCTCGGGGAGCAGACCGAGGGCCGCGAGGACCACCGCGCGCGAGACGCGGTACCGCTGCGCGAGATCGGCCACCGGGACCCGCGGATCCGTCTCGCGCTCACGCCGGATGAGCTCGGCTACCCGTTCGGGAGACCTGTACATGCGGTGATCCTTCGGCGCCGGGACGGTCGGTTCACGGTGTGGGACTCCCCGTTGCGGCAATCACACCACTGGCGTCTACATAATAGTAGACAATAAGGCGTGATCAAAGACATCTGCCCGCCGGGCGGGGGGAGTTGCCGGTGACCCACAAGATCCTGGTGGTCGAGGACGACCACGCGCTGCGAGACGTGCTGCGCCGGGGACTCGCCGAGGAGGGCTACACGGTGGTCCCGGCTCCCGACGGGGCCACCGCTCTCAGACTGGCCACGGCCGCCATCGCGGCGGTGGTGCTGGACGTCGGGCTCCCCGATGCCGACGGGCGTGACGTGTGCCAGGCTCTGCGGGCGCGCGGTATCACCGCACCGGTCATCTTCCTGACGGCCCGCGGGCATCTCACCGACCGGCTGTCCGGCTTCTCCGCGGGTGGTGACGACTACCTGTGCAAGCCCTTCCACCTCAGCGAACTCATCGCCCGTACCCATGCGCTGATCAAGCGGGCCGCTCCCACGCCGGAGCAGTGCGTGGGTGATGTCGAGATCGACCCGATCTCGCTGAGCGCGAGCGTGCACGGCAGTCAAGTGCCGCTCTCCCCCACCGAGTTCCGCCTGCTGGCGCTGCTGGTCGCGGCCGGCGGCACGCTGGTGCGCCGCCGCGAACTCCTCCGGGCGGCCTGGCCGGACGGTGCCTGGGTCAGCGACAACACCCTCGACCAGTACGTGAGCCGGCTCCGACGCAAACTGCGTACGGCCGGCAGCGCCCTGACCGTCCACACCCAACGAGGCATCGGGCACCGCCTCTCATGAGTCCGGTCCCGCGCCTGCTCGTTCCGCGGACGCTGCGGGGGCGGCTGGCCCTGGTGGCCGTGACCGCCGCGGCCCTGCTCCTGACGACGCTCACCGTCGCCTTCGACGCCGTCGCGGAGCGGCACCTTCTGTCCCAGGCGGACGACCGCCTGCGCGGCACGCTCGCCGCCGTCGCCTCGACCATCGAGATGTCGGGCCGTCAGGTACGTGTGCGGGAGACGTCCCACGACGAGATCCTCGACTCCAACGTGTGGGTCTACGACGGGTCCCGCACGGTGGAGCAGCCGGCGAGCGCCCGGCGCCGTCACACCCTCGCCCGGGTGGCCCGACGGATCGCGGACGGCACCGGACCCGCGTGCGTGACGACCGCCGGTCCGGACGGGCAGGAGGGATGGCGGCTGTGCGCCCAGGACGTGTCGCCGCGCGGCACCGGCGTCGTGGCGGTGGCGGCCGTCGACATGACTCCGTACGCGAGCTCCATGGACGCCCTCCTGACGGGATGTGTGGCGTTCGGCGTGGTGATGCTGGCCTGCACCTATGTGCTCACACGTCTGTCGGTCGGCCGTGCCCTGCGTCCCGTGACCGACATGACCGAGCGGGCCGCCCGGTGGAGCGCCGTCTCCTCGACGACGCGTCTGGCCTCGCCGACGGCCCCGGAGGAACTGCGTCACCTGGGTGTGTCGCTGGACGCCCTGCTGGACCGGATACGCAGCGTGCTGCGGCACGAGCAGCAGCTGACCGCGGAGCTGTCGCACGAGCTGCGCACACCGCTCGCCCGTATCGTGGCGGAACTCGATCTCTGGCGGACCCGCCCGCGCAGCCCGTCCGAGACCCTGCGCGCGCACGCCGTGATCGAAGCTGCGGCCGCGTCGATGCGGACCATCTGCGACACCCTCCTCGACCAGTCGCGGGCCACCGCCGACACCGCCCCGGACACACCGGGGACGTGCCGGGTGGACCGGGTGCTGAACCGGCTGGCCGACGCCGAGGTCCACGCCGGTGTGCACACGTTCGTCGAGGTGGACGCGGCGTTGCGGGCCGGTGTGGCCGAGACCGTGGTGGAACGCATCGTCAGCCCCCTGCACGCGAACGCGCTGCGTCACGCGCGCTCGGCAGTGACGTTGTCCGCGCGGGCGACGCCCCGGGGTGTGGACATCGTGGTGAGCGACGACGGGGCCGGTGTACCGCCGGATTTCGCGCCGCGGCTGTTCCGGCCGGGGCAGCGGGCCGACCCCGTCGACGGACACGACGGGGCCGGTCTCGGCCTGGCACTCGTGAGGCGCCTGACCCGGTCGGCGGGCGGGCGGGTGTGGCACGACGACTCGTACACGGACGGTGCGCGCTTCGTGGTGCAGCTCCCCGGCTGAGTCCGGACGGGGCCGGGGGCCGACAGCGGTCCCCTACACCTCGGACGGTGTTCCGGCCGGGGCGGTGTCCTTGCGCGTCACGGAGAGGTGGACCACCAGGCCGAGGATGACGGCGAGGAACAGCACGCTGGTGACCACGGTGCCCAGGCCCAGGCCGCCGTCACCGGTGGGCTGGGAGAGCCAGTCGCCCGTCGAGGCGCCGAGAGGCCGGGTGAGGATGTACGCGATCCAGAAGCTCCACACCGCGTTCAGCCCGAGCGCGAAGTGGCTGACGGCGACGGCGCCGATGACGGCGGCGAAGACCAGGACGGAGGTGAGATAGCCCAGCGCCATGCGTTCGGCGACCAGGTCGCCGGCGGCGGTGCCCAGGGCGAAGGTGAACAGGACGGCGAGCCAGTAGAACGCCTCACGGCCGGTGGTGTCGATGCTGTGGATGGACAGCGTCTTCTCGCGGCCGTACCAGATGAGGAAACAGGCCACCAGGAGCACGGCGAAGACCGCGGTGCTCAGTTCCAGCGGCACGCCCATGTTATCGGTCAGGTTGTCGCTGATGAGCGTCCCCACGACGCTGATGAGGGCGACGGCGAGCCAATAGACGCCGGGACGGTACGCGCGGCCGCGGAACTGCACCACGAGGACCAGTGCCAGCAGACAACTCATCAGCGCGGAGACACCGGTGAGACCGAGCCCGGCGTCCTGCGCGAGCAGGTCCGCCGCCGTCTCGCCCACGGTCGTGCAGAGGATCTTGATGATCCAGAAGTAGGCGGTGATCTCCGGGACCTTGTTCCGGCGGGCCCGGTGGCCGTCGCGTGCGGCTTCTTGGGATACGGCGGAGGACGCCGTTCGGGAGGATTCCTGTGTCATGGCCCGACCGTGCCAGCGACAACCTGTACGCATCCTGACCGTCCGGCCCGTCCGCCCGCTTCGGAACGGCGGCATGTCCAGGATGGCGTGATGGACCTGATCGCCCGGCCATCTGCCCCCGCCGTCGTCCATCGCGGCGTCACGTGGCTGCGCGGACGGCTGGGCCGCGCCGTCGTCGCGTCGTACGCGCTGGCTCTGCTCGTGCCCTGGCCCGGTCTGTGGCTGCGCCGGCCGCACATGCTCGGGGAACTCACCGTGCAGGTGCCGCCGGTACTGCTGGGCGTGCTGTTGTTCGCCGGTGGTTTCCAGGTACGTGTGCGGGCCCTGGTAGGTCTGGCGCGCAGGCCGCTGGCGCTGGTGGCCGCACTGGCCCTGCACTGTGCGCTTCCGCTCGTCCTCATCCCCTTGCTGGTCCTGCTGCTGCGCGGCACCCCGGACGCCGATCACGGCAGCGGCATCGTCACGGCGATGGTGATGATCGTGACCATGCCGGTGGCGGCCAACGCCACCGTGTGGACGGCCAAGGGCGACGGTGACCAGCCGTCCATGGTGGCCGCGGTCCTGGGCACCACGCTGCTCAGTCCCGTGACCACTCCACTGGTCATTCGGGCCCTGACCCTGCTGGTGCACGGCACCTACGCTCATACGCTGTCGACCGCCGCCGCGTTGAGCCACGGCGGTTTCGCGCTGACCGGCATCGTCGCGCCCTGCGCGGCGGGTGTGTGCTGCCGCCTCGCGCTGTGCGCGGCCCGGGCGGACACCCTGGAGGCGGGCATCAGCCTGCTGGCGCTGCTGGCTTCGCCGGTCACCACGTACCTGAACGCCAGTGGCGCGCTGGGGGAATGCCTCTCGCATCCGCGTCCGCTGCTGCTGTGTGCCGCGGTGACGGCGGCGGTGGGAGTGTGCGGGAGCGCCTTCGCGCTGGGGCGTGCGGCCGGCGCCGTCCTGCGCCTGGAGCGCGGCAGGTGTTCCTCTCTCGCGCTGGCCTGCGGGATGAGCAACAGCAGTGCGGGGGCCGTGCTGATCACTGCCGCGATGCCGGAGAAGCCGTATCTGCTGATGCCCGTGCTCGCGTACGGGCTGGTGCAGAAGACCTTCGCCGGGCTCGTGGTCCGCCGGTCCCGCCCGAGCTCGCCGCTCTAGGGCGAGGCGACCCCGGGTAGTTGAACAGGGTCTCCACCACGACCGCTCCCCCGAACAGCAGGCCGGTGGAGGTGGCGATCCCGGTGGCGATGGCGGGGACGGCGCCGGGCAACTGGTGGCGGAGCAGGATCCGGCGTGGCGGCAGGCCGTCGAAGTGCGCGGCCTCGACGTGCGGGGTGGCCGCCTGGTCGGCGAGGGCGCCGCGCACGACGCGGCTGTTCCAGCCGGTCTGCGGAATCACCAGCGCCAGGACCGCCATGATCAGCATGGTCCAGGTCGCCGGTCGGCCGTCGCCGCCGGTCACGGTGACCGCGGGCAGCCAGCCCGTCCACTGGGACAGGACCAGCAACAGCAGGCCCGAGACGCATCGGAGTCGGTCTCCTGCGCGGCCTCGACGACACCAGGAGCGGCTTCCGCATCACGCTGATCGGCTACTGGGCCGTCGGACTGCCCCTCGCCTGGCTCCTCGCCCACGTCCTGAACCTGGAGACGCTCGGAATCTGGCTCGGCCTGCTCAGCGGTCTCGCCGCGACGGCGCTGCTGCTCCTGCGCCGCTACGACTCCGCACTCGCCGCGCGACCCCTCGATGCGGCGGCCGCACCGGCCTGACCCCGGGCCGGCCGGGCCGCAGCGCCTGAGGAGGTCAGCCGCCCCGTACGGCGACGGCCGCGTACTCCACGTACTCGTGCAGACCGTAGGCGAGGGCCACCGTGCCCAGCGCGGCGAGGGCCAGCGTCGTCGCCATCGCGGCTCCTCTGCGGCGGGTCCGGCCCGTCGGTGACGACGGTGCGGGCCCCAGCAGAGCCTCGACCCTCCGGGGCACCGGTCCGCGCGCCGCCGACAGCAGGGGGTAGCTCCCCGTGCCGTGGGACGACCTCGCCAGTGCGGCCCGCGCGATCGCCGCGGCAGCGGCCTTCCTGTCCCCCACGGCCTCGGCGGCCGCTTCGTCCGCCCACCGCTCCAGGTGGAAGGAGAGCGATGCGCGCACGGAGCGCAGCGCGGGGTGCACCACGGCGGCGAGGTCGACGACGGCCGACAGCAGGTGATGCCGTCCTGTCAGATGCGCCCGCTCGTGTGCCATCAGCGCGTCGCGCTCGGTCCGCTTCAGCGTCCGCAGCGTGCCCGCTGTCACGACCACCCGACCGGCTCGGCCCCGGTACCCGGGCAGGGCGAAGGCGTCGACGTCGTTTCCGGCGATCACCAGAAGGTCCCCGTCGCCCGTACCCTGACCGGCTGCCCGCCAGGCGTGCCTGAGCAGTGAGCGCTGCTGGAACCAGCGCCTCAGCAGGAGCACCAGCTGGGCGCTCATCGCCAGTCCGGCCGCGGCGGCGAAAGGCACCACGGCGGGCCACACGTCCAGCACACGGTGCAGGGGCACCTGCTCCAGCGAGGCGAGGAAGGGCACATGGAAGAGCCCGATCAAGGCGGCCACCGTGCCACCGGCCAGCAGCACCGTCGCTCCCGTCAGCGCCCAGCAGGCCTCGCGCGGCGGCAGCGTCCCGGCCAGGCGCCGGGCGAGCAGCGCTCCGCCCCAGGGGACGGCGAGCGCCAGCACGACGAGGACGAGTACGTACGTCACTCGGTCTCGTCCTTCCCCTCGGCCTCCAGAAGCAGGCGGCGCAGGGTCTCCTCGTCCCCTTCCGACAGGGACGTCACGAACCTTTTCAGGACCAGGTCACGGCGTGGTTCGCTCTCCAGCTCGCGGTGCATGCGGCCGGCGGCGAGGCCCGGCGCGTCCGCCACCGGCTCGTAGGCGAAGCCCCGCCCCGACGGAACGCGGCGCAGCGTGCCCTTCTCGTACAACCGGCCCAAGATGGTCGCCATCGTCGTCCGCGCGAGCCCGGTGCCGAGCGCGTCGTTGACCTGATGCGCGGTCAGCGGCTCGCCCGCCGCCCACAGCGCCGCCAGCACGTCCGCGACCAGCTCGCCGTGGGGACGCCGTTCATCCTGACGCTTCTTCGCCACCTCTGTCCTTCCCCTCGTCCCCCACCGCTCTGTGCCCGACGAGCCAGACGAAAAGGAGCCTTTTACTTAGGTTAGCCTTTCTTCATGCTCAAGCGTTCGATCTCTTCCTCTCGACCGACCACCGTCCCCGCCCGCCGACGTGGTGCAGCGGCGGGCGCTCTCGCCGCTGCCGTGGCCCTCGTGGTCGCGGGCTGCTCGTCCGGCTCGGACGACACGGGCAGCGGTGACGCCGCGACGGTGGCCAAGGGCACCTTCCCCGCCAAGGTCTCCACCAAGTTCGGCGACGTCACGGTGAAGGAGCAGCCCAAGCGTGTGGTGGCCCTGGGCTGGGGCGACGCGGAGACCGCTCTGGCCCTCGGCGTGCAGCCGGTCGGCGCCAGCGACTGGCTGGCCTTCGGCGGCGACGGCGTCGGCCCCTGGGCCAAGGGGAAGTACGACAAGAGCCCGAAGAAGATCGGCACCCTGGAGCCCGAGTACGAGAAGATCGCGGCCCTGCAGCCCGATCTCATCCTCGACACCAAGTCGAGCGGCGACCAGAAGCGCTACGACACGCTCAGCAAGATCGCGCCCACGGTCGGCGTGCCCAAGGGCGGCGACCAGTACCTGACCGACTGGCAGGACCAGACGGAGATGGTCGCCGACGCGCTCGGCCTGCACGACAAGGGGCAGCAGCTCATCGCCAGGACCAAGGCGAAGTTCGCCACCGCGGTCAAGGAGCACCCCGAGTTCAAGGGGAAGACGGTGACGTCGGGCTCGCTGAGCGGCGAGGGCTTCAACGCCTACGTCAAGGGCAGCGGGCGCGTCGACTTCCTGGAGCGGCTCGGGTTCAAGAACAACCCCTGGGTCGAACAGCAGGGCGGCAAGGGATTCTTCGTCAGCGTCGCCCGCGAGAACGTCAACAAGCTCGACGCGGACCTGCTGATCATGGAGCCCATCGAGACCTCGGCCTCCGAGATCAAGAACGACGCCCTGTACAAAAAGATCCCGGCCGTCCAGGCGGGGCACGACGTGGTCTTCGGCCTGAAGTCCGCCGAGGCCAACGCCTTCGCCACGGACTCCGTGCTGTCGGTGAACTACGTGCTGGACAACGTCGTGCCCGAGTTCGCGAAGGCGCTGAAGAACTGACGGATCCGACCATCCGTCGCACAGACACCCTGCGGGGCCGCACCGATCGGTGCGGCCCCGCTTTTTTGTCCCCCGCTCCGCTCAGCCGGGAACTCGGCACGCCGATTGGACGTCTACAGTTAAGTAGACCGACTACAGTGAAGTAGACGCCGGGTCGTGGCGTCCACCGGTCGCGCGGCGCTCGCCTGCCGTCCGACGGCCCTCCGCGAAAGGACTCCGTGTGTTCTGGTGCCCCGATGTGTGCGCTGTCGCCGCTCCTCATCCCCTCGCAGTGAACGTCCTGGACGCCAGTTCCCTGCTGGCCGCGTTCGGGGCGCTCGGAGTCGCCTTCGTCCTGTTCGCGGAGACCGGCCTGCTGATCGGGTTCTTCCTGCCCGGCGACTCGCTCCTGTTCACCGCGGGGCTTCTGTGCGTGTCCGGCGGCTCCGGGGTCCACCTGTCGCTTCCGCAGGTGCTGGTCGCGTCGGTCGCCGGTGCGCTGCTGGGCGCCCAGGCCGGTTACTGGATCGGACGGCGGGGCGGGCGGACCCTGCTCGCGCGCAGCCGCTCGAAACGACTGCAAGAAGGCGCCGAGCGTGCCGAAGAACTCCTCGCCCGGTACGGGCACGCGAAAGCGATCGTCCTGGCACGCTTCGTCCCCGTCGTGCGCACCGTGCTGAACCCGCTCGCCGGCGCTCTGGGGGTGCCCGCCCGCACCTTCGCGCTCTGGCAGGTCGTCGGCGGGGCCGTGTGGACCGTGGGTCTGGTGCTCGCCGGATACGCGCTCGGGTCCTCCGTGCCCGACGTGGACCGGTATCTCCTGCCCATGGTCGGGCTGATCGTGGCGGTTTCCCTCATCCCGCTGGGCCTGGAGATTCTCCGCAGCCGCAGAAGCCGGGCGGCCTCCGCACCGCCCGCCGGTGACGAGCGGTGAGTACGCGTCCCGCGCCTCCTCCCGCGCCCTCGGCCGAGGTCGAACCGCGAAGGTGGCAGCCTGCCGGCCTGCCGTGGGCGGGAGGAGTGGCGACCCTGCTCCTGGCGCTTCTCGTCTCCGCGGTACTCGTCTCCAGCGACGGGCTCGTGGCCGGGGACGCGGTTCTGCACACGTGGCCCCTAAGCCACCGGCCGCCCACGGCGGAGTCGATCGCCAGGGCGGTCACCGACAGCGGCACCTTCGTCTGGCCCTACCTGATCACCTTCCTGGCCGGAGCCCTGACCGGCGCCGCCTGGCGAACGCGCCTGATCCGGGGCGCGGCGGGTCTCGCCGTGCTCCTCGTGGGACAGGCGCTCCGGGCGGTCGCGATGATTCTCGTCGCCCGTCCCCGGCCGCCACGCTCGGACTGGGCCACGCACGCCTCGGGCTTCTCCCTGCCCTCCGGGCACACCACCACGTCCGCCCTCACCGCGGGGGTGGTCTGCTGGGCGCTGGCCCGCAGCCTGCACCACACCTTGGCCCGCTGCCTGCGCGTGCTCGCCGTCGCGTGGGCGATCTGCGTGGCCCTGACCCGTGTCTACTTGGGCGTGCACTGGATGAGCGACATCATCGCCGGCTGGCTCTTCGCCGCCGCCTACCTGGCTTTCGTGATCCCGACCCTCGCCCCGCTGGAACAGAGAACCGCCGCCCCGGCGAGGCCGTGACGGCCCGCGCCACCGCCCTGGTCACCCTCTCCGGCCGCTCCGGCCTGCCTCGTGCGCCACGTCGTGAGAGGTGCCCGCAACCGGGTACCCGGCCGCCATGCATACTCACGGTTCTCACGTACTGGCCGCTTCGAGCGGTCCCGGCCTGATCCTCATCGGCGTGGGTGTCGTCATCGTCCTGGCCCTCGTCCTCACCTTCGCGCTGGGCCGCCGTCGGACGACGCGCCGCTCCGAGATCACCACTCCCCCGGTCCCGCCCGGCCCGACCGGCGACCACGCGCGCCGCGGATCCGGCTGGCAGACCCCGCACGACGACCCCGACCAGGGCCACCCCCACCCCTGACACGCCGCGGTCATTCGCGGTGCTCGGCATGCGGACGACGATGTTTATTCGTAGGGTCGAGAGGCAGTCGCACACTGTGTGCTTGGGACAACAGGCGCGCTTCCAGGAGTACGGATCCACCCCCGGGGTGTTGATCGGCTCCTGGTCATCCTTGCCGACAGCAACGATGAGGGAGCGATCCTCGATGTCCACCGGTCACCCCCACCACGACGCTCCGCGGACGGAGCACACCTTCCGCCGCCTGGCCGCGACCTCCGACGGGCCCGAGCGCCACGCCCTCGTCGGGGAACTCGTGGAGGCCTGGCTGCCCATGGCCCACCGCATCGCCACCCGGTTCCGCAACAAGGGCGAGAACCTGGAGGACCTGAAGCAGATCGCGGCACTGGGTCTGGTCAAGGCCGTCGAACGGTACGAGCCCGGCCGCGGCGCGTTCGAGTCGTACGCCGTGCCGACCGTCACCGGAGAACTGCGCCGCCACTTCCGGGACCACAGCTGGGACGTGCACGTCCCCCGCCGCGTGCAGGACCTGCGCAACAAGGTCCGCTCCGCCCGCCGGGACCTGCAGGAGCATCCCGGGCAGCGGGAGGAACCCGCTCTGGAGGAGATCGCCGCGCGAGCCGGCCTGACCCTGCACGAGGTCCGCGACGGGATCGAGGCCCTGGAGTGCTACAGCAGTCTCTCGCTCGATGCCGAACTGGGCGGCTCCGACGACTCGTTCAGCCTGGCCGACACCCTCGGCCGGGTCGAAGGCGCCTATGACCTGATAGCCGACCGCGAGGCGGCCAAGGAAGGCCTGCGCAGCCTCCCGGAGCGGGAGCGGGAGATCCTCTACCTGCGTTACTTCGAGGACATGACCCAGGCCCGCATAGCGGAGCGGATCGGATGCTCGCAGATGCACATCTCACGCCTCATCACCCGCAGCTGCGAGAAGGTCCGTGCCTACGCCGACCACGGCACCAGGGCGGTCCAGCAGGCCGCCTGACCCCGACGCCCCCTCGCACGAAAGGAAACACCATGCCCGCAGGAGCGAACCGCAAGAGGGAACGCCAGTACGAGCACGTCAAGGAGAGCGCGAAGAAGCGCGGCGAGTCCACGAAGCGGGCCGAGGAGATCGCCGCACGCACCGTCAACAAGGAGCGGGCCCGCAGCGGCGAGTCCCGCACCGCGAGCCGCACCTCCACCGAGGACCCCAAGTCGGCGTCGCAGCGCGGAGGCGAACGGTCCCACAAGGGAGCGCAGGGCCGCACCAAGGACCAGCTCTACGCCGAGGCGAAGCGCAAGGACGTCAAGGGCCGCTCGTCGATGAACAAGGCGGAGCTGGCCAGGGCCGTCGGTCACTGAACCGCATGCGACAGCCGTTCTCGATCCCGTATGCGTGTGACCGTGGATCGTCAGGGGGCCCGGCGTCAGCGATCCGGACGAAGGAGGTCGCCGTGAGCGAGGAGAACGGCCTGCGGGCCTATCACGACAAGCGGAACTTCGACCGCACACGGGAACCGCACGGCGAGCACCGGGAAGCGGACGAGACCGGCGACGCGCACGACCGGCCCGTGTTCGTCGTCCAGATCCACGACGCGAGCACGCTGCACTTCGACTTCCGCCTGGAGGTCGACGGCGTGCTCAGATCCTGGTCCGTGCCCAAAGGGCCCTCCAGCGACCCGCAGGACAAGAGGCTCGCCATCCCCACCGAGGACCACCCGTTGTCGTACCAGGACTTCGAAGGGGTGATCCCGGACGGTGAGTACGGGGGCGGCACCGTGATCGTCTGGGACACCGGCACGTACCGGCCCACCAGCCACGACAAGCACGGCCGGCCGGTGCCGTTCGGCGACGCCCTCGACAGCGGGCACGCCACCTTCGAGCTGCACGGCGACAAACTGCACGGCGAGTACGCCCTCACCCGCTTCCACAGCCGCGAGGAGAAGTCCGGCGCCGCCTCGGCGAAGCCGACCTGGCTCCTGGTGCACACCGGGTCCGGGCACCACGGTGACGGCACGCCCGATCCGCGGCGCGCCCGGTCGGTCCGCAGCGGGCGCACCCTGCGCCAGGTCGCCGATGAGGCGGAGGCAGGTGAGCGGGGATGACCGGCCTGCTGGACGCCCTGCCGTCCGAGTTGGAACGCCGCCTCTCCCCCGCCGCTCCCGGCGTGCAACTGGCGGAGTCCCCGATGCTGGCGACGCTCAGCGACCGCCGCGAGTTCCCCGCAGGCTGGATCTTCGAGCGGAAACTCGACGGCATCCGGGTCCTCGCCGTCCGCGAGAACGGCAAGGTGACGCTGCGTTCCCGCTCCGGGCGGAAGATCGACACCACCTATCCGGAGATCGTCGACGCCCTCGCCGCGCAGGACTGCGCGGACTTCACCATCGACGGCGAGATGGTGGCGTACGCGCACGGCCGTACGGACTTCGGGCGGCTCCAGCAGCGCATGGGGCTGACCCGGCCCGCGGACGTGGCGCGCAGCGACGTGGCGGTGACGTACTACGCCTTCGACCTGCTGCGGCTCGACGGCACCGATCTGCGCCGGCTGCCGCTGCGCACCCGTAAGTCACTCCTGCGGAACGCGCTGGCCTTCGGAGCGCCCCTGCGGCTGACCACCCACCGCAACGCGGGCGGTCCCGAACTGCTCGCCGACGCCTGTGCGCGCGGCTGGGAAGGGCTCATCGCCAAACGCGCCGACAGCCTGTACCAAGGACGGCGCTCCGACGCCTGGCTCAAGCTGAAGTGCTCCCAGGGCCAGGAGTTCGTGGTCGGCGGCTTCACCGAGCCGACCGGCAGCAGGAAGGGCATCGGCGCCCTGCTGATCGGCTACTACGCGGACGGCCGACTGCGGTACGCGGGCAAGGTCGGCACCGGCTTCGACCAGAAGACCCTGGCCGAACTGCGAGGCAGGCTCGACGAACTGCGGGTGGACACCTCGCCGTTCGACGGGCGCGTCGCCCAGCCCACCGCCCACTGGACCCGGCCCCGTCTCGTGGCGCAGGTCGCCTTCTCCGAGTGGACGCGCGACGGCCTGCTGCGCCACCCCCGCTACCAGGGGCTGCGTGACGACAAGAAGCCGGACGACGTGGTCAGGGAGCGGGCGGAGTCATGACCGGACCGAAGGACGTCATGCGGGTCCTGCTGCGTGAGTACGGCCGGACCTACGCCGCCGAGGCGGGCATCCGGCTCAAGGACACGCCCCAGCCGCTGTACCGGACCCTGGTGCTCGCGAGCCTGCTCGGCGCCCGGATCCGGGCCTCGATCGCCGTTGCGACGGCACGCGCGCTGTACGACGCGGGGCTGCGCGGCCCGCGCCGCATGGCGGACGCCACCTGGCAGCAGCGCGTGGACGCGCTCGGCGACGGCGGATACCGCCGCTACGACGAGCGTACGGCCACCCAACTCGGCGACGGGGCGCAGCTGTTGCTCGACGACGTCGGCGGGGATCTGCGACGGATGCGCGAGCAGGCGGACGGCGATGTCGACGCGTTGCGCGCGTCGCTGCGCCGCACCCCGGGTCTCGGCCCGGCCGGTGTCGACATCTTCCTGCGCGAGGTGCAGGACGTCTGGCCCGAGTACGCCCCGTTCCTGGACGCGAAGGCCCTCCAGGGCGCCGAACGCCTCGGACTCCCCGAGCAACCCGCCGCGCTCGTCCGCCTCGCGGAGGACGCCTCGCCCGCACGGCTGGCCGCGGCGCTCGTTCGCGCGGCGCTGGACCGGCGGGTGGCGGACGACTGTCTGGCCCGGGCCGGCCGACGACCCGCAGACTGACAGAAGGAGGTGCCGCCCGATGACCCCGACCCAGTCGCTGCGGATCGGCCGCCGCACGCTGACACTGCACCGGCAGGACAAGACGCTGCTGCCCGCGGACGAGACCGGCGACCCGATCACCAAGGGGGATCTCGTCGGGTACTACCGGGAGATCGCCCCGTACATGCTGCCGCATCTGCGCGGACGCCCGTTGATGCTGGAACGTCTTCCCGACGGTCTCGACGGTTCCCGCATCATGCAGAAGAACGTCCCCTCGTACTTCCCGGACTGGGTGCACCGCGTGAAGGTGCCCAAGGAGGGCGGCAGCGTCGTGCACCCGGTCTGCGAGGACACGGCGACGCTGGTGTATCTCGCGGACCAGGCGGCCGTCACCCTGCACCGCTGGCAGTCGAAGGCTTCGGACATCCGGCGGCCGGACCGGGTGGTGTTCGACCTCGATCCCTCCGGGGACGACGATTTCGAGGCCGTCCGCGCGGCCGCCCGTCAGGTGCGGGAACTCCTGGACAGCATCGGTCTCGCCTCGGGGGCGATGACCACGGGTTCGCGCGGACTGCACGTCGTGGCGGTCCTCAGGGGCGGGCCCACCTTCGACGACGTCCATGACTTCTCCAAGGAGGCGGCCGACACCCTGGCCGCGGCCCACCCCGGCCAACTCACCACCGCCGCGCGCAAGGCGGACCGGGGCACCCGGCTGTATCTGGACGTGCAGCGCAACGCGTACGCGCAGACGGCGGTCGTCCCGTACACGGTGCGCGCCAAGCCGGGCGCACCCGTGGCCACACCGATCTCCTGGGACCAGCTCGACGACCCCGGACTCACGGCGCGGCGCTGGACCGTCCACGACGCCCTCGACCAGGCCCGAACCAACCCCTGGGGTGATCTGGCCCGCAAAGGACGGGCGCTGGGGCCGGCCCGCGACGCACTGCGGGAGCTGAAGGACGAGCGTCGCAGTGGTGGCGGGTCCAATTGATCTGGTGGCTCAGCCGTGCGCCGGGGACCAGGGGGTCCGGTCCGGGCAACGGGTCCCGAGCGCGTGGTCCACAGCGCCGACGCCGGGCGCCGCGCCCTTCTCCAGCAGTGCGTCCGCCGCCGCCAACGCCTCGGCTACGGTGCGACACGCAGTGACCACGCACAAGGTGTAGGTCACGTCCTCGAGTGCGAGCACGGTTCTGTCGTCGGGGCACTGCTCGTGCGCGAAACGCGCCACGGCGTACCGCGCGAGCAGTGCGCGCACAGCTGAGGGCGATGGAGTGATCATGGATGCTCCAGGGAAACAGGCGACACCTGCATCAGGTGTGGCAGTCGTACTCGTGAACGCCTGTGGTCCCAAGCGAGCACCCGAGTGCCCCGAACCTCCATGGTCAAACAGAGGGATCCGCCGCGCGACCCGGGCCGCGGCTACGAGGCCCGGGTGTGCAGGTGCTCCAGGGCGTTCAGGACGACGACCCGCCGGTACCAGGAGAGCCACACCGCGAGTTCCCCGGCCAGCGCTTCCAGTGCCGTCCCCTGCGCCTCGGTGAGCCGCTGTCCCGGCCGGCGGTGGTGAACGGTGATGACACCCACACCGGCGCGGCTCTCGTCGAGGGCCGGCACACCCAGCAGGGCGCGGCTGCCCGCGGCGAGTGCCGCCCGGCCCGCCGGAGACGTGCCCACGTTCAGGTCGGTGGCGAGGTCGGGCACGTGCACGGTCTGGGCCTTGGAGTGCACCAGCACCGGCAGGGACAGCGGGTCCTTCACTTCGGCGACCTCGTTGCGGTACGCCGCCTCAAGACCGGTGTGGCCCTCCAGGATCAGCGCCTTGCCCAACGCCGCGTAAGGCAGGTGCACTTCGCCGGCGTCCGCGTCGGCCGATGTCGTCGCCCGGGCCACCACGGCCCGCAGGACCTGCTTGAAGTCGCCCGCGTCCAGGTCCTTTCCGGCGAGGAGGGCCAGGTGCGGGGCGGCGTTCTCGTCCCGGCCCGTCAGACCGGGGAACCATGCCCGCCCGGGGGCCGGCGGGGCGGCCGTGACCAGTTCCGCGGAGAGGATCCGCACCGGCACGTTGTGGTGCTGGGAGGCCACGCGGAGCAGGTCGAACGCAGCGGACGGGGAACGCAGCCCGTAGCGTTCGAGCACGATTCCCTGCGCCATGCCGATCACTTCCCTGCTGCGGGACTTGGATGTCAGCCCGAACACCTGCTGTTGGAGGTCGGCGAGCCCCTCCCGGCTCAGCTCGGGTCCGTTCGTCCCCGTCAACGCCCGGACCACGGCGGAGGGAAGCTCCGGCAGGGCCGCGAGAGCCGCCTCGACGGTCGTGAAGACCTGCGGTCCGGGCTCCGTCGACGTGCCGAGCGCCGCCCGTGCCGCCGTGGGCGCCGCCACCAGCAGCACGGTGCGCCGGGCACCGGGACGCAGATGTGCCGCCAGGGCGCGGGCGGCCGCGGCGCCCATCAGCCGGGCCGCCGTCAGATCCAGCACCAGCCGCTCCTCGGCGTGGTGCAGCCGATCGAGGAAGGGCTCGACCAGAGCCTCGACGCTCACCGCGTCGAAGTCTCCGGACAGGCGCACGAGCCGCACGGGGACCGTCTCCACCCAGCGGGCCGTCGCCTCGGGCATTCGCGTCACGCCACGACCTCGCGGGGGTGTGTGGCGCGGCCGGAGGCCGTGCGCGGAAGGTGCCGGGGCAGGAGTGCGGTGGTCGCGAGGCCCAGCCAGGTGTGTCGGTCGTACATGCCCATGCCTCTCCATCACGAGCGCGGTGGCTCTCGGGGAAATGGCGGACACACGAGGCGGCATGACGCAGACACCACCGAACGGAACGGAGACCCGGGCATGGCGCTGCGCAGCCGGTGACGGTGTCAGCCTGCTGTCAACGAGCACCTGTTTTGCCCAAGCGCTGCGGCCTTCGATCTTACGGGACCGCGACGACCGTCCGCTCCCAGGTGAGAGCCTCGCCCGGCGGGGCGACACGCACGCGGAACAATCCGGCAGAACGGGTCGAAGGGCATGGGACAGTGCGTTCCCAAAGCCGGATGCCGGGCACGCCTTTGTGGGTCGTGCCGCTCTCCACCGTCGACGGGTGGGAGGTGGTCGCGTTGGCCTTCCTGCTGCTGGCGCAGGGGTACGCGCGTCCGTCGTACATCGACCCCTCTCTGGTGCCGGCGCTGCTCGGCCCCGTCGGCACCCTCGTGCACGTCCGGCTGCTCGCCGACGATCTGCCCGGTGGCGTCTTCAGCGGGTCGAAGGCGGTGCACCCGTACCGCCGCCCTTCCTTCGAGATGCGCGGCGACCTAGTTGCCGAGGGTCACCAGCGCCCCGGTGAAGGGGAGTTCCAGCGTCGAGCGGCCCAGCGGCGCCGCGACACACACCGCGACCGTCACCACCACGGACGCCGCCACACACATGCGGGTCGGCCGTCCTGGTGCTCGCCGTGCTGGGGCTGGCGCCGGCCGCCCTGTTCAGCCGGTTCACCCGGCTTCTCCACGGCTGCCGCCGAACGTGACGACCGCGCTCGCGCCGCACGGCCGTGCGGGGTGCGCCGGGGTGCGTCAGGGTGGGAGGGAGACGAGCGGGCCGTGTGTGTGACCGGGCTGTCTGGGAACACGCGCACGAACGGCCGCGCTCCGGCGACAGCGCCCACCGTGACGACGCAGACCCGTCCCGTTCTTGGAGCAGTGATGACCACGTCCGACGACACCGGCGCCCGCGCACTCGACGACGACGAGCTGCGCGCGGTGGACGCCCACTGGCGTGCGGCGAACTACCTGGCCGCGGGGCAGATCTACCTGATGTCCGACCCCCTGCTGCGCGAACCGCTGCGCCCCGAGCACATCAAGCCGCGACTGCTCGGGCACTGGGGCACCTCGCCCGGCCTGAACCTCGTGTACACCCACCTCAACCGGGTGATCAAGCGGCGGGACCTCGACGCGCTGTGCGTGTGGGGGCCCGGCCACGGCGGGCCGTCGGTGCTGGCCAACGCGTGGCTCGAGGGCAGTTACAGCGAGATCTATCCGGACGTGAGTCGGGACGGGGCGGGGATGGCCCGTCTGTTCAAGCAGTTCTCGTTCCCCGGCGGCGTGCCCAGCCATGTGGCGCCCGAGGTCCCGGGATCCATTCACGAGGGCGGTGAGCTGGGGTATTCGCTGGCGCACGCCTACGGGGCCGCGTTCGACCATCCGGAGCTGCTGGTCGCCTGCGTGGTGGGCGACGGCGAGGCGGAGACGGGCCCGCTGGCGGCGTCCTGGCACTCGGGCCGGTTCCTCGACCCCGTGCACGACGGGGCCGTCCTGCCGATCCTGCACCTCAACGGCTACAAGATCGCCAATCCGACGGTGCTGGCCCGTATGGAGCGCGACGAGCTCGACGCGCTGCTGCGCGGTTACGGGCATCAGCCGCTGTACGTGGAGGGCGACGACCCGGCGCAGGTGCACCAGGACATGGCGGCCGCCCTCGACCGGGCCCTCGACCTGATCGCGGAAGGCCAGCGGGCGGCCAGGGCCGGTGAGGCCACCACGCCCGTACGCCGCCCGATGATCGTGCTGCGCACGCCCAAGGGGTGGACCGGCCCCGACGAGGTCGATGGGCTGCCGGTGGAGAACACCTGGCGCGCCCACCAGGTGCCGCTTCCGGGCGTCCGCGAGAACCCGGAGCACCTCGCGCAACTGGAGAGCTGGCTGCGCTCGTACCGGCCCGAGGAGCTGTTCGACGCCGACGGCCGCCCGACCCCCGACGTACTGGCCTGCGTTCCGGACGGGGCGCGGCGGCTGGGCTCCTCGTCCTATGCCAACGGCGGCGTGCGCCTGCGGGCCCTGCCGCTGCCGCCGCTCGACGAGTTCGCGGTGCCGGTCGACAAGCCGGGAGCGACGCAGAACGCCCCGACCGAGGTGCTGGGCGAGCTGCTCGCCCGGATCATGGCCGACACGGCGCAGGAGCGGAACTTCCGGCTGGTCGGCCCGGACGAGACGGCCTCCAACCGGCTCCAGGCGGTGTACGGGGCCAGCGGCAAGGCCTGGCAGGAGCGCGTGCTGCCGGTCGACGAGAACCTGGACCCGCACGGGCGGGTCATGGAAGTGCTGTCCGAGCACCTGTGCCAGGGCTGGCTGGAGGGCTATCTGCTCACCGGCCGACACGGGCTGTTCTCGTGCTACGAAGCGTTCGTCCACATCGTCGACTCCATGGTCAACCAGCACATCAAGTGGCTGAAGACGTCGCAGGAGCTGCCGTGGCGGGCGCCCATCGCCTCGCTCAACTACCTGCTGACCTCACATGTGTGGCGCCAGGACCACAACGGGTTCTCGCACCAGGACCCCGGCTTCGTCGACCACGTCCTCAACAAGAGTCCGCACATCGTCCGGGTGTATCTACCGCCGGACGCCAACACCCTGCTCGCCGTCGCCGACCGGGCGCTGCGCAGCCGCGACCACGTCAACGTGATCGTGGCCGGGAAGAACCCCGGCCCCGACTGGCTCTCCCTGGACGAGGCACGCGCCCACTGCGCCCGTGGCGCCGGCGTGTGGGAGTGGGCGGGCAGCGAGCACGGCGGTGAGCCCGACGTGGTCCTCGCCTGCGCGGGCGACGTGCCCACCCAGGAGATCCTGGCCGCGGCCCAGTTGCTGCGCAGGCACCTGCCCGACCTCGCGGTGCGGGTCGTCAACGTCGTCGACATGACCACGCTGCTGCCCGCCGAGGAACACCCGCACGGGATGAGCGAAGCCGAGTACGACGGCCTGTTCACGCGCGACAAGCCGGTCATCTTCGGCTACCACGGCTACCCGTGGCTGATCCACCGGCTCGCCTACCGCCGCGCCGGGCACGCGAACCTGCATGTGCGCGGCTACAAGGAGTCCGGCACCACGACCACTCCGTTCGACATGGTCGTCCGCAACGACCTCGACCGGTTCCGGCTCGTCATGGACGTCATCGACCGCGTGCCGGGCCTCGCCGTCTCCGCGGCGCCGGTCCGCCAGCGCATGGCCGACGCCCGGACCCGTCACCACAGCTGGATCCGCGAGCACGGCACCGACCTGCCGGAGATCGCGGAGTGGCGGTGGGCGGACTGAACCGCCGCACCCCGACGACGACTTCCCACACCTTCCCCACGAAACCGCGGACTTGGAGGAGACGATGGTCGACATCGGCTACACGATGATGACCGAGCAGGCCGGACCGCGCGAGCTGGTCCGGCACGTGGCGGCCGCGGAGGACGCCGGTTTCGACTTCTCCGTCACCTCCGACCACTACTTCCCCTGGCTGGAGGAGCAGGGCCACTCCCCCTACGCGTGGGCCGTCCTCGGCGCCGCCGCCCAGGCGACGTCCCGGATTCCGCTGATGACGTACGTGACCTGCCCGACGACGCGGTACCACCCGGCGGTAGTGGCACAGAAGGCCGCCACGCTGCAACTGCTCTCCGAGGGCCGGTTCCGTCTCGGTCTCGGATCCGGCGAGAGCCTCAACGAGCATGTGGTGGGGGGCGGTTGGCCGTCACCTGCGGTCCGTCTGGAGAAGCTGGGCGAGGCCGTCGAGATCATCCGCGCGCTGCTCGACGGCGAGGAACTGACCCGTCACGGGCGCCACTTCGACGTCGACCGGGCCCGGCTGTGGGATCTGCCCGACACCCGCGTGCCGATCGGCGTCGCGGTCTCAGGACCCGCCTCGTGCGCGCTCGCGGGCCGTCTCGGGGACCTGGTCATCGCCACGGAGCCCCAGCGCGAGCTGCTCGACGCCTTCGACCGCGCGGGCGGCTCCGGCAAACCGCGCGTCGGTCAACTCCCCGTCTGTTACGACCCGGACCGGGCGACCGCCGTCGCCCGCGCGCACGAGCAGTTCCGCTGGTCCGTCGGCGGCTGGCGGGTCAACTCCGAGCTGCCGCATCCCGCCTCGTTCGCCCAGGCGACCGAGCTGGTCTCCCCCGAGGACGTCGCCGAGTCCGTGCCGTGCGGCAGCGACGTGGACGAGTTCGTCGAGGCCGTACGTCCGTACGCCGAGGCGGGCTTCACGGAGATCGCGCTGGTGCAGATCGGCGGCGACCACCAGGACGCCTTCCTCACCTGGGCGCAGAAGGAACTGCTGCCCGCCCTGCGCACCGCCCTCTGACCCCGCCAGACAAGGAGATCAACATGACCAGCCCGACGGCCGACGGCGCTTCCGTCACCGTGACCCTGACCGACTGCACTCCGGAGGACGCCCGTTCCGTCCTCACCCGACTGACGTCCCGGTTCCCCGACCGGTCGGGCACCGCGAACGCCCCGTCCGGCGAGGAGCACCCCACGGTGTGGACGGCGGAGCTCGACATCGGCGGCGACGCGCCCGCCTCGTCGCCCCATGCGACGATCGGCGGCCCGGTGTCGGTGACCGCGCAGGGCGCGCCCCACGACGTGTCCACGCTCCGCGCGGCGCTTACCGAGGACTTCGGTGTCGAGGACGCAGGGACGGCGTCCGGGGACCAGGAACGCGAGAGCCAGTTCGTGCTCGTGCCCCGGTAGCCCCTGCGGGGGACCGCTCTGGTCGTCACCCTGCCCTCAGCACAGGGCCAGTCCGGCCGTGCGCAGGACCCTCTCCCCCGCGTCCACCGCGAACACCTCGCACCCCTCCAACGACGCGGCCCACTCGATGCCCTCGGTGCCCATCGCGAAGGCGGCGGTCGCGACCGCGTCCGCCTCGGTGAGGGTGGGGGCCATGACGGTGAGGCTGAGAAGGTCCGTCGCCGGGCGGCCCGTGCGGCCGTCGACGATGTGGTCGCCGCGCTCGTACCGGCCGGAGGTCGCGACCGTCCCGTCGGTCAACTCCAGCGTGGCGCACAGCTTGTCGGCCTGTCGCGGGTGACGTACCCCGACCCGCCAGGGCCCGCCGGAGGCGACCACGTCACCGCCGGCGTTGAGGCAGAACCGTCGCGCGCCGGCCGCCCTCAACAGGTCGGCGGCCCGCTGCATCGACCAGCCCTTGACCACTGCGCACGGGTCGAACGCGCGCCCTGGCAGCCGTACGTCGAACGCGCCGTCGGTGGCCAGGCGGTAGTGCTCGCACAGGTCGAGCACCTCCACGAGGTCGGCGCTCAGTTCGTGCAGCAGCAGCTCGCCGCGGCCGTGGCGCGACACCTCGCTGTCGGGTTTGAAGGGGCTGAAGCGTTCGTCGACCTCGCGCAGCCAGGCGAAGACCGCGTCGCCCGCCCGCTCCGGTACGTCCTCGTCGTCGACGCGCAGCGAGACGGGGAACCCCATGACGTGCTCGACCCGGCGCATCGTCAGGCGCCCTTCGCGTCGATGGCCGCCTGGAGGGACTCCTTGTAGGCGTCGCTGGTGATCGTCGCGCCGGTGACCGTGTCGACGTCCGCGCTCTGCGCCTGGAGGGTCGCCGCGACCAGTTTCGGCACCGCCGCCGTGGTCTGCGGGTGGTTCGGCTGCTGGAGCAGCTTCACGGCCGTGATCTCGTCGCCCTCGAAGGTCACCTGGACCTGCACCGGGCCCTTCTCCGTGGTGACGGTCGTGCCCTTGACCACCTCGGTGGAGGCCGAACCCTCGGTGGCACCGGACGTGGTCGGTGTCGGTGCGGCGGTGGACTGCGTGGTGCCGACGGACGGCTCGTAGCGCCAGACGGAGATCAGGCCCACGAGGCTGAAGGCCACGACGGGTATGACTCGCTTCACGTGGTGTCCTCGTCTGCCTCAGCCGGCCAGGCTGAAGCGCTCGAAGTGGATCTGCTGCTTGGGGACGCCGAGGTCGTCGAGGGTGCGGAGCACCGCGGTCATCATCGGCGGCGGCCCGCACAGGAACACGTCCCGCTCGGCGATGTCCGGCACCAGCGCGGCCAGCGCGTGCGGTGCCAGGCGGTCGGGCACGGGCGGGCCGGTCACCAGGTGCACGTCGGAGCCCTTGGCGTGGGCGAGGTCGCGCAGTTCGTCGTGGAGGACGGCGTCGCGCTCCGAGCCGACCCGGTGGATGACGACCGCGTGGCCGTCGAGGTCCTCCAGGAGCGCGCGGATCGGGGTGACGCCGACGCCGCCCGCGATGAGGACCGCGTCGGCGCGCGTGCGGTGCAGGGTGGTGAAGGCACCGTAGGGGCCCTCGGCGAAGACCCGCGTGCCGACCTTGAGATGGCGCAGGGCCGCGCTGCCCTCGCCGGCCGCCTTGGCGGTCAGGCGCAGGCTTCGGCCGTCGGGGGCGGCGGACAGGGAGAAGGGGTTCGCCTGCCACCAGCGGTCCTTGGTGAGGAAGCGCCACAGGAAGAACTGGCCCGCCCGCGCGGGCAGCTTGTCGAGGTCGCGGCCGGTGATGTGGACTGAGACCACGCTGTCGGACTCGGCGACGACCGCCGACACCCGGAACCGGTGCCGCTGGTTGCGCCACAGCGGCAGGACGACACGGCCGACGAGGACGGCGCCCAGGGCCGCGCCCCACACTCCGTACCAGTACGCCGTCGCGACGGACGACGAGGTGAACGTCGTACCGACCGCGACCTGGTGGGTGAAGGCGAGCACCACGGCGACATAGGCGTACAGGTGGATGAAGTGCCAGGTCTCGTAGGCGAGACGGCGGCGGGCGGAGCGGGCGGAGACCGCGCCGATGACGAGGATGAGGCAGAACGCGACGATCGCGCGCAGGACGCCCTGTGTCGTCTCCGCGAGGTCGACGATTTCACCGATCGGGCCGACGCCCGCGCCGTCGGCGTAGCCGAAGCCAATGAACACGACGTGCGCGAGCAGCGTCCACAGGAGGGCGAAGCCGGTCCAGCGGTGCCAACCGGTGAGCCGGTCCATGCCGATGCGGCGGTCGAGCCAGGGCAGGCGGGCGACGAGGACCAGTTGGAACGCCATGACGAGCGCGGCGTACAGACCGGCGAGCCGGCCGAGGACGATCAGGGCGTTGGAGGCGAAGCCGGCCTGGACGAAGAACCAGGCGACCACGGCCGCGTTCGCGGCGAGCACCGCGTACAGACCCGTACGCGCCACCGCCCTGGGGCGTATCGCCGTGGAGGGCGCAGGGGCTGTGGGGACGATCGTCACGGGACGGCAGCTCCTTGATCCGGTGTCGGGACTCCAGGTTCACCGGCGGAAGCTGTCGACAACCTGTCGGACTGCTGACAAGTCCTTATCAATGTGCCTGCTGTGTGAGCCGGAGCACAGGGTTCGGCCTGCGCGGTGACGCACTATGGCCGGGTGGAAAAAGTGCGCCTCCTGGTCGTCGACGACGACCCGCCGATAGCCGACCTCGTCGCGACCGTCGCCCGTTACGAGGGCTGGGACGCCGTCACCGCGAACACGGGTGAGGACGCGCTCCGGCTGGCCGGTGAGTTCGCCCCGGACATCGTGGTGCTCGACCTGATGCTGCCGGGCATCGACGGCTTCGGCGTCATGGAGCGGCTGCGCCGCTCGGGCACGATGGTGCCGGTGGTCTTCCTGACCGCCCGGGACGGTGTCGCCGACCGGGTGGCGGGGCTGACCCGGGGCGGCGACGACTATCTGGTCAAGCCGTTCGCGGTGGAGGAGCTGATGGCGCGGCTGCGCACCGTGCTCCGGCGCAGCGCGGGGCCGAACTTCCAGCGCTCCGTGCTCCGGGTCGGCGAGCTGTCGATGGACGAGGACACGCACGAGGTCCGCCACGGCACGCACACGCTCACCCTCACACCCACCGAGTACGAGGTGCTGCGCTTCCTGATGCGCAAGTCGCCGACCGTCATGACGAAGGCGCAGATCCTCGACCACGTGTGGGAGTACGGCTTCGGGGGCCGCTCGAACGTCGTGGAGCTGGTCGTCAGCCGTCTGCGCCGCAAGCTGGTCGACACGGGTGGCACGGGCGTGCCGCTGATCCAGACGGTGCGGGGTTTCGGTTATGTCATCCGGCAGGCACCGGAGTGAGGCGCGTGCTCGGACGGCTGCGCCGGGCGTTCCGGCGGCTGCGCCTCGGCACCCGCCTCGCGCTGGGTCTCGGCGCGCTGTCCCTGGTGGTGTTCGCCGTGGTCGGCGCGGCGCTGACCACGTACATGCGGGACTATCTGACGCACCAGCTCGACGACCAGCTCGGACTGGCCCAGGTCGCCCAGTCGAAGAGCATTGCCGAGACGGGCACGCTCCAGGGCAAGAAGTACTACCGCTGGTACTACGCGGTCTACGACGTCTCGGGCGGCAGCCCGGAGCTGCGGTCGCCGGAGGAGTCCGGTGATCTGCCCCGGGACATCGCCCCCTTCGCGTCGCTGGCCGAGAGGCAGTTGTCCGCGGGCACCGAGGTGCTGCGCACGGTACGGCTCGCGGACAAGGGCAAGTACCGGCTGCGGGCGTGTGCGGTGAAGCCGGGTGTGGTCCTGGTGAGCGCCGCGCCGACGGACGACGTCGACGACACGATGGGGCGGCTGATCGGCTTCCAGGTCGTCGCCTTCGGCCTCGCGCTCGCGGTGCTCGTGGAGTGCGGCCGGCGGATGCTGCGCCGGGGGCTGAACCCGCTCAGCGACATGGCGCACACCGCGCACGGCATCGCCTCGCACGACCTGAGCGAGTCGGCGGCCCGGCTGCCGATCCGCGCCGACGAGCGGGGCGGCGGCCCGGAGGTCGAGGAGTTGCGCACGGCCTTCAACACCATGCTGGAGCACATCGACGACTCCCTCGCGGTCCGCGCGGAGGCGGAGCGGCGCCTGCGCCGCTTCGTCGCCGACGCCTCGCACGAGTTGCGCACCCCGCTGATGTCGGTCCGGGGCTACGCGGACCTCTTCCAGTACGCCGCCGCCAACGCGCCCGGGGAACGCGAAAGGCACCTGGCGCGGCTGCGCGCCGAGGCGGCCCGGATGGGGGTGCTCCTGGACGATCTGCTGCTGCTCGCCCGGCTGGACGCGCCCGAGGTGGACGCGCCGCTCAGCCCGCAGGACGCGGATCTCGGGCCGGTGGTCGAGGACGCGGTCGCGGCCTTCCGGGCGGGGCACCCGGACCGGTCCCTGACGCTGGTGTCGCGGCCGGGTCCGCTGGTCCTGCGCATGGATCCGCACCGTGTCCGGCAGGTCCTGGACAACCTGCTCACGAACGCGGCCGTGCACACACCGGCCGGGACGCCCGTCTTGGTGGAGGTGACACGGGGTCAGGACGCGGCCGTAGTACGGGTCGAGGACGCCGGGCCCGGCATCCCCGCGGTCGACCGGCCGAAGATCTTCGACCGCTTCTACCGTGTCGACAAGGCCCGCACCCGGGACCGCGGCGGCAGCGGCCTGGGTCTGTCGGTCGCCCGTTCGCTGGTCGACGCCCACGACGGCTCGATCACCCTCGACAGCGAGCCGGGCGCGACGCGCTTCACGGTGACGCTGCCGCTGCGCGGCGGGCCCGGACCGGCCTGACACCTCCCGCTAGAGCCCCTCCGCAAAGGTCAGCGGCACCTCCAGCCGCGCGGCGAGTTCGTCGGGTGTGATGCCGAAGGTGCGCGTCACCCGGACACCGTGCGCGCCGATGTCGAACACGGCGAGATCGGTGTAGACGCGGTCGACGCAGCCGAGCCCGGTGAGCGGATAGGTGCAGTCCGGCACGAGCTTGGGGGTGCCGTCCTTGGTGAAGAGGGTCATCATCACGAAAACCTTCTTGGCGCCGATCGCCAGGTCCATGGCGCCGCCGACGGCGGGGATCGCGTCGGGCGCGCCCGTGTGCCAGTTGGCCAGGTCACCCGCAGCCGAGACCTGGAACGCGCCGAGGACGCAGATGTCCAGGTGGCCGCCGCGCATCATGGCGAAGGAGTCGGCGTGGTGGAAGTAGGCGGCTCCGGGCAGTTCCGTGACGGGGACCTTGCCCGCGTTGGTCAGGTCGGGGTCCACCTCGCCGTCGCGTGCGGCGGGGCCCATGTTGAGCATGCCGTTCTCGGTGTGGAGGACCACACCGGAGTCGGCGGGCAGATGGTCGGCGACGAGGGTCGGCTGGCCGATGCCCAGGTTGACGAAGGCGCCGCCGGGGATGTCCTGGGCGATGAGCGCGGCGATGTCGTGCTTGCCCAACGGCTGCTGCCGGTCCGTCACGGGGGTCGTCGCTCGGTCGTTCGGGGTCATCGGGGGCCTGCCTCCTGCACGATGCGGTCCACGTAGATGCTCGGGGTCACGACGGTCTCCGGGTCGAGTGCGCCGGTCTCCACGACCTCGTGGACCTGCGCGATCACGGTGGTCGCCGCGGTGGCCATGACCGGGCCGAAGTTGCGGGCGGTCTTGCGGTAGACGAGGTTGCCCATGCGGTCGGCGCGATGGGCGCCGATCAGCGCGACGTCGCCCTTGATCGGGTATTCGAGGACGTACGTACGGCCGTCGATCTCGCGGGTCTCCTTGCCCTCGGCGAGCAGGGTCCCGGCGCCCGTCGGGCAGTAGAAGGCGCCGATCCCGGCTCCGGCCGCGCGCATGCGTTCGGCGAGGTTGCCCTGCGGCACGACCTCCAGTTCGATCCTGCCGGTGCGGTAGAGGTCGTCGAAGACCCAGGAGTCGGCCTGGCGCGGGAAGGAGCAGATCACCTTGCGGACCCGCCTCTTGGCGAGGAGCGCGGCGAGTCCGGTGTCGCCGTTGCCGGCGTTGTTGGAGACGACGGTGAGGTCGGTGGCTCCCTGGCGGATGAGCGCGTCGATCAGCTCGACCGGCATACCGGCCATGCCGAAGCCGCCGACGAGCACGGTGGAGCCGTCCTCGATCCCGGCGACCGCCTCGTCCGGGGTGGCACACAGCCGGGTGGTCATCGCTTCGCCTCCGTGACGTTCTCCAGGACGACCGCGAGGGCCTGGCCGACACCGATGCAGATGGCGGCCACGCCCCAGCGCTCGCCGGACGTGCGCAGCCGGTGGGCGAGGGTGCCCAGGAGGCGGCCGCCGGAGGCGCCGAGGGGGTGGCCGAGCGCGATCGCGCCGCCCTTGGTGTTGACGATGTCCGGGTCGATGTCCCAGGCGTCGACGCAGGCGAGGGACTGCACGGCGAACGCCTCGTTGAGCTCGACTTCTCCCACGTCCCGCCAGGAGATCCCCGCCGCCTTCAGCGCCCGGTTCGCCGCCTCCACCGGGGCGTAGCCGAACAGGTGCGGGTCGAGTGCGGACACGCCGCGTCCGGCGACGCGGGCGAGCGGGTCGCTGCCGATCCGGGCGGCGGCGGCCTCCGAGCCCAGCAGGACGGCCGAGGCGCCGTCGCTCAGCGGGGAGGCGTTGCCCGCGGTGATGACACCGTCGGGCCGGAACACCGGCTTGAGCCCGGCCAGCTTCTCCGCGGTGGAGCCGGGCCGGATGCCCTCGTCCCGGTCGAGCGTGGTGCCCTTGGCGTCCACGGTGACGGGGACGACCAGGTCGTCGTAGAAACCGTCGTTCCAGGCGGCGTCGGCGAGCCGGTGGGAGCGGGCGGCGAAGGTGTCCTGGCGTTCGCGCGGGACGGAGAAGCGGTCCGCGAGCTGTTCGTTCGCCTCGCCCAGGGAGACGGTCCACTCCTCGGGCATCCGCTCGTTGACCAGGCGCCAGCCGAGCGTCGTGGACACGGCGGTCATGTCCCCGGCGGGGAAGGCGCGCGAGGGCTTGGGCAGGACCCAGGGCGCGCGGGTCATCGACTCGACGCCGCCGGTGAGCACGATGTCCGCGTCTCCGGTCTCGATGGCGCGGGAGGCGATGATCGCCGCGTCCAGGGAGGAGCCGCACAGCCGGTTCACGGTCGTGGCGGGCACCGAGGTGGGCAGCCCCGCGAGCAGGACGGCCATCCTGCCGACGTTGCGGTTGTCCTCGCCCGCGCCATTGGCATTGCCCCAGACCACGTCGCCGATCTCGGCCGGGTCGAGGGCGGGCGTCTTGGCCAGGGTCCCGGTGACGGCGAGCGCCGCGAGATCGTCGGGCCGGACGTTCGCGAGCGCCCCGGAGAACTTCCCGAAGGGCGTGCGCGCTGCTGCGTACAGATAGCTGTGGGTCACCCCGTCACGCTAGGTGCGCCCCGTTCATCGCGTCCAAGACCTAGTCGGCATTGATTGATAAGCGGCGCTTATAACGACAGTTAGGATCGGGAGCATGGAACTGCGTCAGCTCCGGTACTTCCTCGCCCTCGCCGAGGAGTGCCACTTCGGGCGCGCGGCGGCCCGGCTGCACGTCGCGCAGCCCGCTCTGTCCCAGCAGATCAAGCAGTTGGAGCGCGAGCTGGGCGTGCCGTTGTTCAACCGGTCGACGCGTCGTGTCGAACCGACCGAGGCCGGCCGTCAGCTCACGGGGTACGCCCGCGCGCTGGTCGCGGAGGAGGAGCGGGCGCGGGTCCACCTGCACGAGCTGGCCACCGGGCACGCCGGGCGGGTGTCCGTCGGCTTCATCGGCACGGCGACGTACGACGTGCTGCCGCGGGTGGCCCGCACCGTCCGCGCACGGCTGCCCGGGATCACCCTGGACCTGCGCGGCGAACTGCTCACCCCGGAGCTCGTGGAGGGGCTGACATCGGGCACGTACGACCTGGCGGTCCTGCGCGGTCGGGTCACCGCCGACGACCTGCGCGTCACCTCGCTGCGGTCCGAGCCGCTGGTGGCCGTGCTGCCCGCGCACCATCCGCTGGCCGGGCAGCCGCACATCCCGCTGAAGGCGCTGGCCGACGAGCCGTTCGTCGTCCACCCTTCGCGGTCCCGCTCCTCGATGTACGACCTGGTGCTGTCGGCCTGCGAGCGGGCGGGTTTCCGTCCCGTCTCGCTGACCGAGGTCGGTGAGACGGCGACCCTGGTCGTCTTCGTGGCCGCCGGGCACGGTGTCGCCCTCGTCCCGCAGTCGGTACGGAGCCTCAGCCTGGAAGGCGTCGTCTACGTCCCGCTGGCGGATCCCGAGCCGGTCGACCTGCTGCTCGCGCGGCGGGCCCAGCGGAACTCACCCGCAGCGGAGCAGGTCGCCTCGGTGATCGAGCAGTGCGTGGCCGAGTGACGTTCCGCGCGATCAGCCCGCAGGCGTCGGCGGCCGGTGCGCGGTGGCGAGCCCGTTCCCGTCCGCCTCATCCGGCGCACGCAGGACCCTCATCCCGCCGCCCGGTCAGCCGACGGTGAAGTCCACCGCCTCGGTGTCCAGGGTGGTGGTGCCGTCCGCGTCGGTGGCGAGCACGGCGACGTGCCAGGGGCCGCGCGGGAACTCGGCGGCGTCGGCGGCGGTCACCCTGACGGTGTACGCGCACCGTTCGGTGTCCCCGCCCGCGGGCTTGCAGCGGGCCGGCTCCGCCCGGGTCATCTCCTCGGCGGTCGGCGGCTTCCCGGCGAGCCCGGACTTCTCGGGCCAGGCCAGCACCTTGAGGCTCTTCAGGCCGGAGGGTGCCGTGGCCTCGGTGGCGAAGGTGAAGGAGCCGTCCCGGTCGCCCTGCGGGGCGGTGTAGCGGGCGGTGCTGTGCGCCAGGACGGGTGCGCCGTCCCCGGCGTAGGCGAGGGCGAAGGCTCCGGCGCCCGCGAGGACGGCGGCACCTGCGACGGCGGACAGGACGATGCGACGGGACATGACGAATTCTCCGTAACCGGCGCGAACGCCCTCGGTCGACGGAGGCCGACCGGACCGGCCGCGCCTCCGCCCCGATCCTCGCAACGCGCGGCCTTCGCCCACCTGAGTACGCGCACTCAATGCGCCCTGGGTGATCGGACCGGCCGGGGTTGCGCGCGGTTTCGGGCTGCCGGACGATCCGAGGGACGTGATCGACAAAAGGGAGACGAGGATGCCCGAGGCGCCGGAGCCCACGGAGACGGCAGCGGTCCAGCACAGCGACTTCGGGCGCCGGGTGGCGGCGCGCCGACAGGAACTCGGCCTCACCGCCCAGGACCTGGCGGACCGGACCGGCGCCTCGGAGGCGTACGTCCGGTACGTGGAGGAGCAGGCCGCGCACCCCGCCTCCGGCTTCGCCCTGCGGCTGGCCGCCGCCCTGGACACCGACGTCGACACCCTGCTCGGCGGCACGTACACGCGCCCGCCCGGCACCGCCGACGCGGCGCGCACCCCCGAGTTCCTGGAACTGTCGGAGCAGGAGTGCCGCGCGCTGCTGTCGTCGCACGGCGTGGGCCGGGTGGCCGTCCAGCTGCCGCACGGGCCGGTGGTGCTGCCGGTCAACTACACGATGACGTCCGACGGTTCGGTCGCCTTCCGTACGCGGCCGGGCTCGTCCCTCTCGGGCGCCACCGGCCAGGAGGTCGCCTTCGAGGTGGACCGGGTGGACGACGCGCTGAGCGAGGGCTGGAGCGTGCTCGTCGTCGGCGTCGCGTGCACGGTCACCGACCCGGACACCGCCGCCGCGCTGGTCGACCAGGCCCACTCCGAGCCGTGGGCCGGGGGCGAGCGGGACCAGTGGCTGCTCGTCACTCCGCGCCGGATCAGCGGACGCCGGATCCGCCGCGCCACCGGCTGAGCCGCCCGGCCGGCCGTACGGCGGATCACCCGTTCGGGCTCCGTGGGGAATCGGTGTCAGGCGGCGCCGCCGTTGGCGAAGAGCACCTGGCCGTTGATCCAGCGGCCGTCGGGGCCGGCCAGGAAGGCGACCGCGTTCGCGATGTCCTCCGGCGTGCCGAGCCGTCCCAGCGCGGAGCCCGAGGCGATCCGCTCGATGAGTTCGGGGCTCTTGCCGTCCAGGAAGAGCGGGGTCGCGGTGGGCCCGGGCGCCACGGCGTTGACGGTGATGTCCCGGCCGCCCAGCTCGCGGGCGAGGATCAGGGTCATCGACTCGACGGCGCCCTTGGTCGCCGCGTAGGCACCGTAGGTCGGCTGCTGCAACCGGGTGACGGAGGTCGAGAAGTTGATCAGCGCGCCGCCGGGACGGAGCCTGCGGGCGGCTAGCTGGGAGACGACGAACGTGCCGCGTACGTTGACCCGGTGCATCCGGTCGAAGGTGTCCAGGTCCATCTCGGCCACCCGCGCCAGCTTCATGATCCCGGCGGTGTTGACCACGACGTCCACCCCGCCGAAGCGCTCCTCGGCGGCGTCGAACAGCCGCGTCATCTCCGCGGGTTCGGCGACGTCACCCGGCGCCGCGTAGGCCGTGCCGCCCGCGGCGGTGATCGACTCCACGACCTCCGCGGCCCGGTCGGCCGACCCCGCGTAGTGGACGACGACCGCGATGCCCTCGTCGGCGAGCCGGCGGGCGACCGCGCCGCCGATACCGCCCGATCCGCCCGTCACCACGGCGACCCTGCGTCCGTCGCGCCCTGCGTCCGTCATCGTCTTCTCCTTGCGAGGTGTCTTCTGTGTTTTCACCTTCCGCCATTCCTGGACTATTTGTCTAATGAATCATTGATATCTAGAGTATGCGCATGGTGCATATGGAACGGGTGGATCTGAACCTGCTCGGCCCGCTCTCCGCGCTGCTGACGGAGCGGCATGTCTCGCGCGCTGCCGAACTGGCCGGGATGAGTCAGCCCGCGATGAGCCGGGCCCTGCAGCGGCTGCGGGACACCTTCGGCGACGAGCTGCTGGTCCGCGCGCCGGGCGGGTACCGACTCACCCCACGTGCCGAGCGCATCCAGCACGGGCTCGACGCGGTCGTGCCCCGCCTGGAGACGCTGTTCGCGCCGGAGACGTTCGCGCCGGCCGAGGCGGCCGAGGCGTTCCGGATCGCGGGGACCGACTACGCCTCCGTGTTCGTCCCGGCCCTCTTCCAGCGGGTGTTCAGCCGGTCGCCGCGCTCGACCGTGGACTTCGGCAGGTGGCACGACGACATCGCGGAGGACATCGACCACGGCCGGGTGGACCTGCTGTTCCACGCCGCCGGGAAGGTCTCCCCCGGGCTGCGCACGGAGCATCTCTTCGACGACCCGTTCATGTGCGTCATGGCGCGGGACCACCCGCTGGCCGATGTGCGGCAGCCGGCTCTGGACGACTACCTCGACGCGGTGCACGTCGTCGTCGGCACCGTCGCCGGGCGGCAGGTCGCGATCGACGATCTGCTGGACCGGCACCACCGGCCGCGCCGGGCCGGTCTGTGCGTGCCGTATCACTCCGTGGCGGCGCGGGCGGTGCCGGGCACGGCGCTGATCGCGACCCTCCCCCGCCGGTTCGCCGTCGAGCACACGGCGGATCCCGCGCTGCGCGTCCTGCCCGCGCCGCCCGAGATCACCCCGCTGCGCTATCACATGGCCTGGCATCCGCGCCTGGACGACGACCCGGCGCAGCGCTGGCTGCGCGGCACGGTCCGCGAGGTCCTCGCCGACTGAGCCGTGTGAGCCGGCTGAGCCGTGTGAGCCGTGTGAGCGTGCCGCCCGCTCAGCCGGTGACGATCCGCTCGGCGCGCGGCCCCGCCGTCTCCCGCACCCCGAGCACCACCGTGACCAGGGTCAGCAGCCCGGCGGCCATCAGGTACCAGGACGGGGAGAGGTCGTTGCCCGTCGAGCTGACCAGCCAGGTGGCGATGTAGGGCGCGGTGCCGCCGAAGAGGGCGACCGAGATGTTGTACGGGATGGCGATGGCGCCGGTGCGGATCCGGGCCGGGAACAGTTCGGCCATGCTGGCGTTGGCCGCACCGTCGTACGCGGCGATGGGCAGGCCCAGGATCACCATGGCGGCGACGGCGAGCAGGGCGTTGTCGTAGGACATCAGGAGCAGGCACGGCCAGGCCAGCACGATCAGGCCGAGGGCTCCGCCGATGAGCAGCGGCTTGCGTCCCACGCGGTCGGAGAGCAGTCCGGCGCAGGGGATGAGGACAGCGACGGCGCCCATGCAGACGGTCGACGCGGCGAACGACGCGGTCTGGCTGAAGTGCACCGTGTCGGTGAGGTAGCTGACCATGAAGGTCTGCAGGGTCCAGTGCGCGACGCCCTTGAGGACGATGACCCCGGCCAGGATCAGCATGGGGCGTCCACTGGTGCGCAGCGTCTCGCGCAGCGGCGCCTTCGCGACCTCGCCGGACTTCTCCATGCGCACGAACTCCGGTGTGTCGTCCAGCTTGAGCCGCAGGTAGAGGCCCGCGACGCCGAGTGGCAGGGCGAGCAGGAACGGGATGCGCCAGGCGTACGAGGCCATGCGGTCGTCGCCGAACGCGACGGACAGGACGAGGGCGACGCCCGCGCCGACGACGAACGCGACGAAGCCGAGGGCGGCTCCGTAACTCGTGTAGTAGCCGCGGCGGTTGCGGGGCGCGTACTCGAACAGCAGGCTCACCGCGCTGGAGGTCTCACCGCCCGCGGCGAAGCCCTGCACCAGGCGGACGAGGACGAGCAGGACCGGCGCGAGGGCGCCGACCGTGGCATAGGTGGGCAGGACGCCGATCGCGAAGGTCGACAGCGAGGTGATGAGGACCGTGATCGCGAGGACGCGGTTGCGGCCGACGCGGTCGGCGAGCGGTCCGAAGTAGAGGGCGCCGATCGGCCGGATCGCGAAGCCGACGGCGAAGATGGCGAAGGTGGACAGCAGGGCGGAGGTGCGGTCGCCGGACGCGAAGAAGCTGCCCGCGATGACGGACGACAGCGTGCCGTAGATGCCGATGTCGAACCACTCGACGAAGTTGCCGATGCTGCCGGCGATCAGCACGCGGCGCGAGGGCGTGGCGGGCGGGGCGCCGGCCTCCTGGCCGACGGGCGCGGTGGTCTGCTCTTGCATCGGGGCCTCGCAGGGGGAGTGCGGAACGGGAGCGGAGACGGCGGCAGGCGGGGCTCTGTGCGGCACGGGCTGCCGGGATGCGCCCCCGGGACGATGTCCGGGATGTTGAGAGCGCATAGCCACGATATTAATGATGCTTGCTCTATTTACAAGTCCTATGCAAACTGTGGATTGCTACATCAACGAAACAGCTCGAAGGGGCTTCGCATGGCTCGCATCACGCACGTACGCAGTCACGTGCTCAAACTGGAAGGCACCCGGGCCTACCTGGGGCGGCTGGAGGACGGCGCCGAGCTGACGCCGGAGCGCGGATATGTCGTGCGGGAGCCGTGGCGCAGCCTGTACTCGGGGCGGTTCGAGACGCTGCTGGTGGAGATCAGCACCGATGAGGGCTGCACCGGCTGGGGCGAGGCGCTGGCGCCGGTCGGGCCCGAGATCCCGGCGGCCGTCGTCGACCGGCTCCTGGCCGACCAGCTCGTCGGCCAGGACCCGACCCGCGTACGCCCTCTGTGGCATCGCATGCGTGAACTGATGCGTGAGCGCGGCCATCTGACCGGACATCAGGCGGATGCGATGGCCGCCGTCGACATCGCCCTGTGGGATCTGCACGGCCGGCTGACCGGCCTGTCGGTCGCCGAACTGCTCGGCGGCGCCCACCGCGACCACGTACCGGCCTATGTCTCCGGGCTGCCGGAGCCGACGGACGAACTGCGCGCGCGGCTCGCGGTGTCCTACGCCGAGCAGGGCGCCACCATGGTCAAACTGGCCCTGGGCAAAGGCATCGAGGCCGATCTGGCCACCTACGACGCCGTCGCCGCGGCGGCCCCCGGGCTGCGGATCGCCGTCGACGCGCACTGGGCCTACCGCATCGGCGAGGCGCTGACGCTCGGCGCCGAACTCGACCGCAGGGGCGCCCTGTTCTACGAGGCGCCGCTCGCCCCCGAGGACATCGAGGGACATCGTGAGCTCGCCGCCCGCGTCACCACGCCGATCGCCGTCGGCGAGGCGATGCGCAACCGCTACGAGTTCGCCGACTGGATCGGCCGCCGCGCCCTGCGCCTGGCCCAGCCCGACGTCGCCCGCACCGGCATCACCGAGGCCACCACCATCGCCGAACTCGCCTCGGCCGCGCACGTCCCCGTCGCCTGCCACCACTCCGTCGGCCTCGGCGTCGCCCTGGCCGCGGGCATCCAGCTCAGCGCCGCGACGCAGGACTGCCCGTTCTTCGAGTTCCAGGCCGACTCACTGCCCGTCGCCCAGCGCATCCTGCGCACCCCCATCGACGTCACCCCGGCCGGCTACCAGCTGCCCAAGGGGCCCGGCCTCGGCATCGAGGTCGACGTCGACACCGTCCGCGAACTCTCCCAGGAGCACTGAACCTTGAGCACTCCGAACACCTCCACGCTCCCCCACGGCCTCATACCGATCCTCGCCACTCCCTTCACCGGCTCCGGCGAGCTGGACGTCCCGTCGCTGCGCACGCTGGTCGAGTTCCAGCTCGTGAGCGGTGTCGACGGTCTCGCCGTGTTCGGCATGGCCAGCGAGGGTTTCGCGCTCACCGAGCACGAGCGGACCGTGATCCTGCGCACCGTGCGGGACGTGGCCGGGCCCGAGGTGCCGCTGGTCGCCGGGGTGAACGGCACCAGCACCGTGACCGCGCGCGAGCTGGCCCGGCGCGCGGTCGACGGCGGCGCCGACCATCTGATGGTGCTGCCGCCGTTCCTGACCAAGCCGTCGCCGCCGCAGGTCCTGGAGTTCTTCGCCGATGTCGCCGCGTCGACCGACGCCTCGGTGATGATCCAGGACGCGCCCGGCGTGACCGGGGTGGCGCTGTCCGTCGAGCAGATCACGGCCCTCGCCGCCGAGCCGCGCATCCGCTCGGTCAAGGTCGAGGTGCCGTCGCCGCCGGCCAAGATGGCGGCCGTCGCCGCGGCGACCGGCGACGACTTCGCCGTCCTCGGCGGCCAGAACGCCCAGTTCCTGCTCGACGAGCACACCAATGGCTCGGTCGGCACCATGCCCGCCTGCGAGTTCTCCGACGTGCTCCGGGACGTACTGGACGCGCTCGACAAGGGAGAGCGGGCCCGGGGCCGGGCGCTGTACCGCATCCTTCAGCCGCTCATCCACATCGGCGTCCGCCAGGGCCAGGCCTGGGCCGTGCACAAGGAGGTCCTGGTCCGGCGCGGCATCATCGCCTCGGCCGCGGTCCGGCTGCCGGCCGCGCCCCTGGACGCGGTCACCCGGGCGGCGCTCGACGAGATCCTGGACGAGCTGGCCCTGCCCCGGTACTAGCCGACGCGCCCCTCATCAACTCGTCGTCGGATATAGGATGCACTATATGGATGCCTCATCTCGTAGCGCTGGCCCCGGGACGCAGACCGTGGAGCGGGCCCTCTCCCTGCTCACCTACTTCACCGACGAGCAGCCCGAGCGCCGGATCGCGGAACTGGTCGACCTGACCGGGCTCGGCCAGTCCACGGTCTCCCGGCTGGTGGGGGCGCTGGAATCGCTCGGCTACCTGGCGCGCGACGAGCGCACCGGGCTGCACCGGCTCGGCCCCCGCCTGGTCGGTCTGGCCGGTGTCGCCCTCAACCAGTCGCCCGTCCACCGGGCCTCCCGCCAGATCGCGCAGAACCTGGCGCACGAGACGGGACTCGGGGCCAATGTCTCGGAGCGGCAGGGCGACCAGATGTTCTACCTGTGCCACTTCGAGGGGCCCCGCGCGCCGCGTTCGTTCACCCTGATCGGCCGGCTCGCTCCCTTGCACGCCACGGCGATGGGCAAGGCCCTGCTCAGCGGGATGAAGGACGACGAGGTCGCGGCGCTGCTGGGACGCACGTATCCGGCGTACACGAAGCACACCTTCACCGATCTGGACGCGCTGGTCGCCTCGCTCGACGAGGTGCGCCGCCTCGGCTACGCCACGGAGGTCGAGGAACTGGCCCTGGGGCGGGCCTGTCTCGCGGTTCCGGTACGCGACCGGTCGGGCGACATCGTCGCCGCGCTCTCGGTGTCGGGCTCGCTGTCCGCCATGGATCTCACCCACCGGGCGGACGAACTGGGCAGCCTCGTCATCGAGCAGGCCGACCAGGTCTCGACGAGCCTGGGCTATCTGCACTGACCGACGGATGGGCGGCAATTGGCTCCGGACGACCCGGTGACACGCGGTTAGCTTAGGCTAAGCTAACCGCGTGTCGAAGAACCCCAGGCTTGTCCCGAAGCACCCCGGCCTCTTCCGCGGTGAAGTGGTGCGCAGTGTGCGTTTCTCCCCGTCGATCCAGCGTGTGACGGTGACCGGTGACGCCTTCGCCACGTTCCCGTGGCGCGGCTACGACCACTGGTTCCGGCTCTTCTTCAAACTGCCGCACCAGGACAGCTTCGAGCTGCCTCACCTGTCGGGCGCCAAATGGTGGGAGCCGTATCTCGCCCTCCCCGAGCAGGTGCGCCCGCACTGCGCCAACTACACCGTGGCGGGCTTCCGTCCGGAGTCGGCGGAGCTGGACATCGACTTCGTGGTGCACTGCGGTCCGACCGGTGAGGCCGAGGGCGCGGCCGCGATCTGGGCCTGCGCCACCACCCCGGGCGACCCGATGGCCCTGCTCGACCAGGGCCTGCTGTTCGACTGCCCCGACGACGCCTCCGAGGTGCTGGTGGTCGCCGACGAGAGCGGCCTGCCCGCCATGGGCGGCGTCCTGCGCTCCCTCCCCCGCGGCACCGTCGGCCGTGTCATCCAGGAGATCCCCGCCCACGGCGACCGGCGCGAACTCCACGCGCCGGACGGCATCCAGGTGACCTGGGTGGTCCGCGACGACGCCGGCGCCGTACCCGGTGCGGCCGCTCTGGAGGAGCTGCGGCGCCACGAGAAGGTGTCCGACACGGGATACGCCTTCGTCGTCGGCGAGTCGACGCTCGCCACGGAGGGCCGCCGCCATCTGCACCGGGCGGGTCTCCCGAAGGACCGGATCACGTTCTCCGGCTTCTGGAAGCACAGCGCGGCGCGGCTGCAGAAAGCGGGATGAGGCGGGCGGTTCCCGCCACTCGCCGTTGGGGCAGTCACCGATGAGTCCGTCACGGTAGAACCCGTCGAGCGAACGGTTCTGCGTACAGAAGCCTGTGCGCGGAACCGTTCACGATCTACCGTGGGCCCCATGCCTCACGCCGAAGGGCACTGCCACCGCCTGCGACAGCGCGAGACCGCCGGTCGGGTCGACCTCTCCACCTGCCTCCTCCCCGAATCCGACGCGTCCGCGGCGCGGGCAGCATGACGGAGGGCGTCGGGAAGTCCGGGCGCATACCCGGCGAGCGGTCCTTACGGCCGCTGAGCGGCGTGCTGGCGGCCATGGCCGTGTCGCTGACCGGGACGCGGATCTCGGCAGTGGCGCTGCCCTGGTTCGTGCTCGTCACGACCGGGAGCGCCACCCGGACCGGGCTGGTGGCCTTCGTCGAGATGACGCCGTACGTGCTGGTCAAGGCGTTCACAGGGCCGCTGGTGGACCGGGTCGGGCCGCGCACCGTGTCCTGGACCACGGATCTGGTCAGCGCTGCCGCCGCCGCGGCCGTCCCGCTCTTCCACACTCTGGATCTGCTGTCCTTCCCCCTGCTGCTGGCGCTGGTCGCGGTGATCGGCGCGGCCCGTGGTCCGGGCGATCTGGCCAAGGAGGTCATGGTCCCGGAGGCGGCCGAGCGGGGCGGGGTGCCGCTGGAGCGGGCCACCGGCCTGTCGGGAGTGATCGAACGGCTCGCGTCCACCGTGGGCCCCGCGACGGGCGGCGCCCTGGTGATGCTGCTCGGCCCGCTGACGGGGCTCGTCGTCAACGCGGGCTGCTTCGCGCTCGGTTCGGTGCTGATCGGTCTTGCCCTGCCGCACGGAATGGGGCGTGCGGCCGAGGACGTTCCGGCCTCCGCGGACGCGCCGGCGCCGGGCTACTGGCGGCGGTTCGGCGAGGGCTTCACGTTCCTTCGCCGCGAGCCGCTGCTGCTCGCCGTCGTCGTCACGGTGGGGATCACCAACCTGCTGGACGCGGCGATGTCCACGGTGCTCATCCCCGTCTGGGCCGACGCCTCCGGCCACGGCCCGGCGGCGATCGGCCTGGTGGGTACCGCGATGGGGGCGGCCGCCGTGGCCGGGAGCCTCATCGCCGCCGCGGCCGCGCACCGGCTGCCGCGCCGGGCCGTGTTCTTCACCGGCTTCCTGCTGGCCGGAGCGCCGCGCTTCCTGGTCCTCGCGCTCGACGCCCCTTTGGGGGTGGTGCTTGCGGTGTTCGCCGTCACCGGGTTCGGGGCCGGGTTCATCAACCCGGTGCTGGGCGCCGTGCTCTTCGAGCGGGTCCCGCGGCCCATGCTCGGCCGGGTCAACGCGCTCGGTGACTCGCTGGCCTGGGCCGGAATCCCGCTCGGCGGTCTGCTCGCCGGGGCTGCGGTCACCGCGGCCGGGCTCGCGCCGGTGCTGCTCGTGTGCGGGGTCGCGTACTTCCTCACCACCAACCTGGCGGGCCTGCGACCGGAATGGCGGACGATGGACCGGGCGCGCCGGCAAGTGCTGGACCCCGCCGGGTGACGGCCCGGCCCCTCTTCCTCCTGCTCAGAGCCGGCTCGTCGCCAGCCACACAGTGACCCCCGCGATGACGATGAGCCCGAGATTGAGCGCGATCCTGCGGTCCCCCATCCGCAGGTGCACCCAGGTCGCCGCCAGTTGCAGGAAGACGAAGCCGACAGCCGCGGCGAGGGCCAGCCAGGGGGCGATGCCGGTCAGCGGTGGGAGAAGGAGGCCGAGTGCGCCGAGGACCTCGATCAGGCCGATGCCCCTGACGGCCGTCATCGGCATGCTGTCCACCCAGGCCATCATCGGCCGCAACCGATCTCGGCTCCGGACCAGCTTCACCCCGCCCCCGTAGAGGTAGAAGAGGGCCAGCAGGCCGGCGACGATCCAGTACGCGAGGTGCACGGCGGTCCTTTCGAGACGCGGCGGCGGTGCTGCACCGCCTGTCCCGATTCCACGGCCGGGCGGGCCGTTCTGTCCAAGACCCGTTCCGCATCGCCGATACCCGATGGGTATCGTCGCAGCATGGAGCTACGGACGCTGCGCTACTTCGTGGCGGTCGCCGAGGAGTGCCACTTCGGGCGGGCCGCCGCGCGGCTGCACATGAGCCAGCCGCCGCTGAGCCGGGCGATCCGACGGCTGGAGACGGATCTCGGCGCCGTCCTGTTCGACCGCTCGCCCTCCGGAGTCTCCCTCACCCCGGCCGGGACGGTCCTGCTCCATGAGGCGCGCGCCCTGCTCGACCGGGCCGACCAGGCCCGCGACCGCGTGGCGGCGGCGACCGGTGGCGCGACCCTGACCGTCGGGCTGCTCGGCGACAGCGCCGACCCCGACGTACGCCGGCTGGCCGACGACTACCGGCGACGGCACCCGGCCGTGGACGTCCGGATCCGCGAGACCGGGCTGGCCGACCCCACCTGCGGACTGCACGCCGGTCTCGTCGATGTCGCCCTCACCCGCGCCCCGTTCGACGAAACCGGACTGGCCGTCCGGGCATTGCGCGCCGACCCGGTCGGGGCGCTGCTGCGTGCCGACGACCCGCTGGCCGACCGGACCGCTCTGCGCCTGGCGGACCTCGCCGACCGCGACTGGTTCACCTTCCCCGAGGGCACCGATCCGCTCTGGCAGTCGTACTGGAACGGTGGAACCCCTCGCGAGGGGCCCGTGGTGCGCGCGGTCCAGGAGTGCCGGCAGGCCGTGCTGTGGAACGGCACGGTCGGGATGACGCTCCTCGACCACGCACCGGGAGCAGGGCTCGCCGTGGTGCCGCTGGTCGACATGGAGCCGAGCCGCGCGGTGGTGGCGTGGCGGGCGGACGACACGGGTCCGCTGATCCGCTCGTTCGTCGCGGTGGCACTCGCCGCCTACACCGGCGCCCACGGCTGAGCGCCCGGCCCTACCCCGACACCTCCGTCAGCATCCGCCACCCCGGCGCGTACCGTCCGTGCAGGACGAGGGACGCGGCGCCCACCGCCCCGGCCGCCTCCCCGATCAGGCTGGGTTCGACCGTGACACGGCCCAACACCCTTGTCACGGAAGTGGAGTTGACGGCGGCATCGATCTCCTCGCCGAGCACCGTCTCCACACCGGCGAGGGCCTCGCCGCCGAGGACGACCCGGCTCACGTCGAGCAGGGCGACGGCTCCGCGCACCGCCTGTCCCATCCGGCGGCCCGCGAGCCGGACCACCTCGCAGGCCGCCGGGTCCCCGGCGCGCACCGCGCGCCGCAGCAGCTTCCAGTCGGCGCGTACGGCGTCGGGCTCGCCGGTGAGGCCGATGCGGCGGGCGGCTTCCGCGCCGTGCCGGACGAACAGGTCGTCGACCAGGGCGGCCGGGTTGCAGTTCGGGCCGAGGCAGCCGGTGCTCCCGCAGTCGCAGGGGCGGCCGCCGCCCTCGATCTGCACGTGGCCGATCTCTCCCGCGTTGCCCGAATCGCCGCGCAGCACCTGGTTGTTGAGCATGATGCCGGCGCCGACGCCCGCGCCCATGTAGACGAACAGGAAGCCGTCCGCGCGGTCCTTGCCGCCGATCCAGCGCTCGCCGATCGCCGCGGCCGTCGCGTCGTTGTCCATCGCGACGGCCATGCCGGTCGCCCCGGCGAACATGTCGAGCAGCGGCACCCGTCTCCAGCCGTCGAAGTTCGGCGGCTCCACCACCGTGCCGGTCTCGCCGTCGATGGGTCCGGGCGTCGCGATGCCGAGGCCGAGCAGCCGGGCGCGGTCGATCCCGGCGCGCTCGGGCAGCCTCAGCGCGGCGCGCGCCACCTTGTCGACGACCTCCTCGGGGACGCTCGGGCGCGGCAGCGCGAACCGGCGGCTGAGCAGCACCGATCCGGAGAGGTCGACGAGCGCGATCACGGCGGCGTCCGGATCGAGGTGCACCCCGAGCGCGTACGCGCCGTCGGCGCGCGGCGTCAGTAAGGTGCGGCGTTTGCCGCCGCTGGAGGGGGCGTGCCCCGACTCGGCGATGAGGCCCTCGTCGAGCAGTCGCCGTACGACGTTGGACACCGTCTGATTGGTGAGCCCCGTGAGCGGCCCCAACTCGACGCGGCTCACGGGTCCCCGGGTGCGGATGGCGTCCAGGACGACGGCCTGGTTGTAGCCGCCGACCCGGGGCAGGTTGGTGCCGCTTCGCACCATGGGACGCTCCTCTCTCGGGCACGGAGATCACCGAGATTATGCAGCAGGCGTTGACTTAGTCCATCCATTGGATTTAGGTAAGGCGCCAGACGCACCACGCACCCCACCAGCACCTGTCGCGTCGCCCTCCAGTACGCCCCGTATCTCCCGCAGTTACGCCCTCGTACCACTCGCAGTCGCGCGCCCTCGCCAGGCGTACGAGCCGCACATCCCGGAGGATTTCCTTGCGCAAGAAACTTCTCGCCGCCCTCGCGATCACCGTCGCGACAACGTTGTCCGCCGCGGGCTGCGGCGGTTCGGGAGCCGCAGGCGGCGGCAATTCGATCAAGGTCGTCTACTGGCAGCACCTGGACCAGAACGACAAGAAGCAACAGAAGTTCCTGACCTCGATGAAGTCGTCCTTCGAGAAGGCGCACCCGGGCAAGAAGATCGAGATCGTGCCGGTCACGGCGTCGGAGAACGACTACTACACGAAGATCCAGCTGATGATGCGCTCGCCCTCGACCGCTCCCGACCTGGTCTACGAGGACACCGCGCTGATCAACTCCGACATAGCCAGCGGCTATCTGAAGCCGATCGACGCGTACGTGGCGAAGTGGGCCGACTGGGACAAGTTCGCCACGGCCGCCAAGGAGGCCGCCTCCTCCCCCACCGACGGCAAGACGTACGCCGTTCCGGACGACACCGACACCCGGGGCATCTGGTACAACCAGAAGCTGCTCAAGAAGGCCGGGATCAGGACGCCTTGGCAGCCGAAGACGTGGGAGGACATCCTCGACGTCGCCCGGACCGTGAAGAAGAAGCTGCCGGGCGTGACGCCGATGAACCTGTACACGGGTCAGGCCGGCGGTGAGCAGTCCGTCATGCAGGGCTTCGAGATGCTGCTGTACGGGACCGAGGGCGCGGGCGACTCACTGTACAACGCCAAGACCAAGAAGTGGATCACGGGTTCGCAGGGGTTCAAGGACGCGCTGGAGTTCGTCCACACGGTCTACGGCGAGAACCTGGGCCTGTCCAGGTCCACGGCGCTCGGGGCCAACGCGGGCACCGAGGTCGGCACGAAGCTGATGCCGGAGAACAAGATCGCGCTCAACATCGACGGCTCGTGGATGGCGAACAACTGGCTGGAGACCGGCCCGCATCCGTGGCCGGAGTGGAGCAAGACGATGGCCTCGGCGGCCATGCCGACGCAGAACGGTCAGGCGCCCGGCAAGGTCAGCATGTCGGGCGGCTGGGCCTGGTCCATCCCGGCGAAGGCCAAGAACCCCGATCTGGCCTGGCAGTTCATCAAGACGCTCAAGAACCGGGCCAACTCCACCCGGTGGAACATCATCGAGTCGACGACGGCCGTCCGCACGGACGTGGCCGCCGACCCGAAGTACCTCGGTGCCACGCCGACCAACAAGTTCTTCACGGGTCTGGTCAAGTACACCCACTTCCGTCCGGCGCTGCCGAAGTACCCGCAGGTCTCCAACGCCATCACCAAGGCCATGGAGTCCGTGACCACGGGCCAGAGTTCGGTGGCCGACGCGGCCAGGACCTATGACCAGGATCTGGCCACGGCGGTCGGCTCCGACAGCACCGCGCAGGGTTCCTGATGAAGGCCGCTGCCGTCTCCCCCGCGGGACGCGCGTCCGGCGGCCGCGCGGCGGGCCAGTCGCTGCTGCGCGGTCTGCCGCTGCTGCCGTCGCTCGTCCTGCTGGCCGTGTTCCTGGCCGGGCCGATCCTGTACTGCGTCTACGACGCCTTCACCGACGCGCAGTTGACCGGTGCCGCCGAGACGCACTTCGTGGGCCTGGACAACTTCACGCGGGCGTTCGACGCCCCCGACTTCCTCAACTCCCTCTGGCTGACGCTGGTGTTCGTGGTGGGCTCCGCCGTCGTGGGCCAGAACACGCTCGGGCTGAGCCTCGCGGTCATGGCCGAGAAGGCGACCCGGCCGGTGCGCTCGCTCGTCAACGGCGTGGTGATCGCCGCCTGGGTGCTGCCCGAGGTCGTCGCCGGCTATCTGATGTACGCGTTCTTCTACCAGCAGGGCTCGCTGAACGACGTACTCGGACTGCTGGGTCTTCCGCGGCAGAACTGGCTGTACACGCTGCCGATCCTCGCGGTGTGCCTGGCCAACGTGTGGCGCGGCACCGCGTTCTCGATGATGGTCTACTCGGCCGCCCTCAACGAGGTGCCGCGCGAACTGGTGGAGGCCGCCGAGATGGACGGCGCGGGTGTGTGGCACCGGCTGTGGCACGTGACGCTGCCGGTCATCCGCCGCTCGATCATGACGAATCTGATGCTGATCACCTTGCAGACGCTCTCCGTCTTCGGCCTGATCTACGCCATGACGCGCGGCGGGCCGGGCAACAAGAGCCAGACGCTGCCGGTCTTCATGTACCAGCAGGCGTTCCAGAACAGTCTCATCGGCTACGGCACGGCGATCGCGCTCGTCCTGCTGGTCGTGGGTGCCCTGTTCTCCGTCGTGTACCTCAAGCTGCTCAAGGTGGAGGAGGACTGATGGCCACCACCGATCTGCGGCCGGCGGCCCGGGCGGGCCGTTCCGGCGGCGCCGCCGGGACCGTGCCCGCCGTACGGACCGCGCGCCGCCGGGTCCGGCCCGCGCGTATCGCGGTCAATCTGGTCCTGCTGCTGATCAGCCTGCTGTTCGTGCTGCCGCTGGTGTGGATGCTGTTCGCGTCCGTCAGCTCCACGGCCGGCTTCGAGCTGAGCCTGCCCTCGCCGCCGACACTGGACAACTTCCACGCGATCCTCAACACCGAGACCACGTTCCGGCCGCTGCTCAACGGCCTGCTGCTGTGCGGCGGCGCGACGCTGCTGTGCGTGGTCGTCTCGATCCTGGCGGCCTATCCGCTCTCGCGCTACCGCTCCCGGCTGCGCCGCCCGTTCCTGTACACGGTCCTGTTCACCACCGGGCTGCCGATCACCGCGGTGATGATCCCCGTGTACAGCATGTTCGTCCAGGTCGAACTGATCGACTCGATGCTCGCGACCACGCTGTTCCTGGCGGCCTCCGCGCTGCCGATCGGGATCTGGCTGATGAAGAACTTCATGGACGGTGTGCCCGTCGTCCTGGAGGAGGCGGCCCGGATCGACGGCGCGAACGCCATGCAGTCGCTGACGCGGGTGGTGCTGCCGCTGATGTGGCCGGGGGTCACCGTCGTCACCGTCTTCACCTTCATCAGCATGTGGGGCAACTTCTTCGTCCCGTTCGTGCTGCTGCTGTCGCCGGAGAAACTGCCGGCGTCGGTGAGCGTGTTCACCTTCCTCAGCGCCCACGACGAGACGCAGTACGGCCAGTTGGCCGCGTTCTCCCTCGTCTACACGCTGCCCGTCGTGATGCTGTACCTCCTGCTGACGCGCAAGCTGGGCGGCGGGTTCGCGCTCGGCGGCGCGCTGAAGGGCTGAACCAGCCCCCGCCCGTTCCCGTACGACCTTCGAAAGGTGTTCTGTGCATTCCGACCGTGACATCGTCGAACGGCGCCTGCGGCGCGTACTCGACGAACGCATCCGGCCCGCCGTCCACGCCGTGTCCGTTCCCCTGGAGGTCGGCGTCTGGCAGGTGCCGGGCGAGCCCGTTCCGGTGGCCGATGGCCTGGCCGCCGACTACCGGCCCACCGCGGCGGGCGCGCACTGGGGTCCGGCGTGGACCACCAGTTGGTTCCGGCTCAGCGGGCGTGTCCCCGAGGAGTGGGCGGGCCGCCGGATCGAGGCCGTCGTCGACCTCGGCTTCGACCCCTCCGAGCCGGGCTTCTCCGCCGAGGGTCTGGCGTACCGGCCCGACGGCACCGCGGTGAAGGCGCTCAACCCGCGAAACACCTGGCTGCCCGTCACCGAACAGGCGGCAGGGGGCGAGGAGTTCACCTGTTTCGTCGAGGCCGCGGCGAATCCGCTCGTCATGCACTCCGGCCCCGACAACCACACCTTCGCGATCACTCCGCTGGGCGGCCGCGCGCCGTGGCTGGACGAGCCGGGCGCGCCGGGCGGCGAACCGCTGTACCGGCTGCGCCGGCTCGACCTCGCCGTGTTCGACGCGGAGGTCTACGAGCTGGTCCACGACATGGAGGTGCTCGACCAGCTCATGCGCGAGCTGCCCGAGCAGTCGCCGCGCCGCTGGCAGATCCTGCGGGCGCTGTCGAACGCGCTCGACGCGGTGGACCTCCAGGACATCGGGGGCACCGCGCCCGCCGCCCGCGAGATCCTCGCCCCCGCCCTGGCCGCGCCCGCCGGTGCCGGTGAGCACCGTGTCTCCGCGATCGGCCACGCCCACATCGACACGGCCTGGCTGTGGCCGCTGCGCGAGACGGTGCGCAAGGTGGCCCGTACGGTCTCCAACGTCACCCAACTGATGGACGAGCGGCCCGAGTTCCGCTTCGTGATGTCCCAGGCGCAGCAGCTGGCCTGGCTCAAGGAGCACCGGCCCGAGGTGTACGAGCGGGCCCAGGAGAAGGCGAAGACCGGGCAGTTCGTGCCGACCGGCAGCCTGTGGGTGGAGCCGGACACCAACATCACCGGCGGGGAGGCGCTTGCCCGGCAGTTCATCCACGGCAAGCGGTTCTACCTGGAGGAGTTCGGGGTCGAGACCGAGGACATGTGGCTGCCGGACACGTTCGGCTACAACGCGGCGATGCCACAGCTGATGAAACTGGCGGGGGTGCGCTGGTTCCTGACGCAGAAGATCTCGTGGAACACCACGAACAAGTTCCCGCACCACACGTTCTGGTGGGAGGGCATCGACGGCACCCGGATCTTCAGCCACTTCCCGCCGGTCGACACGTACAACAGCGATCTGTCGGGCGCGGAGGTCGCGCACAGCGTCCGCAACTTCCAGGACAAGGGCGGCGCGAACCGGTCGCTGGCTCCGTTCGGTTACGGCGACGGCGGTGGCGGCCCGACCCGCGAGATGCTCGCGCGCGCCGAGCGGCTGGCCGATCTGGAGGGGTCGGCCAGGGTCTCGATCGAGAAGCCGGGCGACTTCTTCGCGAGGGCGCTGGAGGAGTATCCGGACGCGCCGGTGTGGGTCGGCGAGCTGTATCTGGAGTTCCACCGCGGCACGCTCACCAGCCAGATCGCGACGAAGCAGGGCAACCGGCGCAGTGAACACCTGCTGCGCGAGGCGGAGTTGTGGGCGGCGACGGCCGCGCTGCGCACGGGCGCGGAGTATCCGTACGAGGCGTTGGACCGGCTGTGGAAGACGGTTCTGCTGCACCAGTTCCACGACATCCTGCCGGGGACGTCGATCGCCTGGGTGCACCGGGAGGCCGAGGAGACGTACCGTCAGATCGCCGCCGAACTAGGCGAGTTGATCGGCGTCGCCCAGGCGGCGCTGGCCGGTCCGGCCGGTGCGGACGGCTCCGAGGTCGTCTTCAACGCGGCGCCGCACGCCCGTGGTGGCGCGGCGGCCCTGGGCGGCGCGGTGCGCACCCGGCGCGAGCCGGCCACGGTCACCCCCGTGGCCGACGGCGCGGGCCACGTCCTCGACAACGGGCTCGTGCGGATCGCCGTCGACGAGCGGGGCCTGGTCACGTCGGCGTACGACATCGACGCGGACCGCGAGGCGCTGCCGCCGGGCCGGGTCGCGAACCTGCTCCAGCTCCACCAGGACTTCCCCAACCAGTGGGACGCCTGGGACGTCGACGCCTTCTACCGCAACACCGTCACCGATCTGACGGACGCGGAGTCGGTGACCGTCGTGGACGGCGCGCTGAAGGTCGTACGTGCCTTCGGCGCCTCCCGTGTCGAGCAGACGCTGTCCCTCGCGCCGGGGGCCCGCCGCCTCGACGTCGACACGGTCCTGGACTGGCACGAGACGGAGAAGATGCTGAAGGCGGCGTTCCCGCTGGACGTACGGGCGTCGCACTCGACGGCGCAGGTGCCGTTCGGGCACGTGGAGCGGCCCACGCACACCAACACCAGCTGGGACGCGGCGAAGTTCGAGGTGTGCGCGCACCGCTTCCTGCACGTCGGGGAGCGTGACTGGGGCGCGGCGCTGGTCAACGACTCGACGTACGGGCACGACGTGACGCGTGACGTGCGCGAGGACGGCGGGACGACCACCACGGTCCGGCTCTCCCTGGCCCGCGCGCCCCGGTTCCCCGACCCGGACACCGATCAGGGCACGCATCGGCTGCGCTACGCCCTGGTGATCGGCGCGGGCGTCGAGGACGCGATCCGCGAGGGCTATCACCTCAACCTGCCCGAGCGCACGGTGCCGGGCTCCGCCGAGGTGAAGCCGCTGGTGTCCGTCGGCAGTCCGGCGGTCGTGGTCGAGACGGTCAAACTGGCCGACGACCGCTCGGGCGACGTGGTGGTCCGCCTGTACGAGGGCCACGGCGGCCGTGCCACGGCCCTGCTCACGCCCGGCTTCCGGATCGCGTCGGCGACCGCGACCGACCTTCTGGAGCGGCCCCGCGCGGCCGACGAGCCGAGCTGCTCGGTGACGGAGGAAGGGGTCCGGCTTCGGCTGCGTCCGTTCCAGATCCTGACGGTGCGGCTGGTTCCCGAGCGGAGCTGACCCGCGAGGGAGGGGCTGCCCCGGGCTCCGGGGCGGCCCGCGCACCTACGGCCGTGCGTGGGCCGCCCAGTCCACGATCTGCACGGCCGCTCCGGCGGCCTCCTCGCCCCGGCAGTGGGCGTGGTGTCTGCGGGCGATCCCGTCCAGGTCGAGGTGGCGTCCGAACGCCGGACGGGCCGTCAGGCGCCGGGCGTACGCCCACAGTCGCGGGTGGTCGGTGATGCGGTGCACGGCGGCGGCGTCCAGGTGGTGGCGGTGCACCGTGTCCAGCTGGACCAGGGTGACCCACACCTGGACGTCGGCGAGGGTGATGTCGTCGCCGATCAGCCGGTCGCGGTCGCCGAGCCGCGCCTCCAGGTGGTCCAGCGCGTCGAAGAGCGTGGTCAGGGCGGTGGCACGGGCCACCGGGTCGGTGCCGGGCTCGCCCGCGCGCTGGGCGGCCGCGGTGATGTCCTGCTCGCAGAGTCTGCCGATGGCCTCGATCGCCTCTTCGGCGTCCCGCGGGTCGAGGTCGGGGCCCTGGTCGCCGAAGCGGCGGGCGAGGTCCCGCAGGATGTCCGGGGTGTGCGTGCTGACGATCGTGCCGGTCCAACCGTCGCTGAGCACCGGCGCCGGTGTCGGCCCGCGGTGCTGGTGCGCGCCGGCCGCGTAGAGCGGGCGCAGCGCGAGGTGGCCGCCCTCGGGTCCGTCCGGCACGGCGGACAGCAGGGTCACCGGAAGGGTGTCGTCGAGGGCGAGGAGGCTGTGGGTGACGGCGATCCGCAGACAGTCGGGACAGGACAGCGAGAGGTGGAGCCGGTAGCGGCGCGGAACGGCGTAGTAGCCGCTGCGCGCGTCGCAGCCGATCCTGCTGCGGAAGGTCGGCGCGGCGGTCGAGGACGATGAGGCGGGCATGCGTCTCCCTCAGAGTGCTGGGTCACAGGCATACGACGGCGACGGCGCGGCCGGTGCACGGCGATGTGTCCGTGCGGGTCAGGCGTGCGCGGGGGCGGGTCGTCCGGGGTGCGGCGGCATCGCCGCACTGCTGACGCGCGCGAGGTCGATGTGACGGCGGGACGTGAGCAGGGGGAGCTGCCGGACGGCGACGCGCAACGCGTCACCGCCGAGGTCCTTCGGCGCTCGCCCCATGCTTCCCTACCAATTCACTAGGATTCCCGTAGGGAGTCTCTGCCCGTGATCGAGCCGCGTCAAGGGGCCGGGGGCCGACCGGTCCCGCCGTCTCACCACGTGAGAAGGGGTCCGGTCCCTCGACGCGGCTCGCACCTCACCTGCGGCGCCACTCCTTTGCCAGCAGCTCGTACGACCTCACCCGGGCGGTGTGGTCGTGGGTGACGGTGGTGATGAGCAGTTCGTCGGCGCCGGTGGCCTCCTGGAGTTGCGCCAGGCGGTCGGCCACGCGGCCGGGCGAGCCGACGAACCGGGTGTCGATCCGGTCCCTGACGAGGCCGTCGTCCTCGTCGGTCCAGTGCAGGGACCGGGCCTCGTCCGGTGTCGGGTAGGTGATGGCTCCCTCGGCGGTACGGATGCTGCGGACCCAGTGCGCGTAGCCGTGGGAGAGTTCACGGGCCGTCGCGTCGTCCTCCGCCACGACGACGTCCGCCGAGACGCTGACGTACGGCTTGTCGAGGACGTCGGACGGCTGGAAGAAGGCCCGGTAGCCGTCCACGGCATCGAGGACGGTGCCCGGGCTCACGTGGTAGTTCGCGGCGAACCGCAGACCCCGCGCACCTGCGACCTCGGCGCTCTGCCCGCCGCTGCTCCCCAGGATCCAGGCCTCCAGCTCGGCGCCCTCCCCCGGCACCACATGGGCCTCGACGCCCTCCGCGGACCGGTAGGTGCCGGCGAGCAGCGCGAGGATGTCGTCGATCTGTTCGGCGTAGTCCTGCGGTTCGGCGCCGGGCAGCAGGAGCAGCTTGCGCTGCAGGGCGATCCGCGGGGAGCCGAGGAGCCGTTCGAAGGAGAACGCCGGCGGCACGAGGAGACCGTTCGGTGCGCGGCCGTCGACCACGGGAGTGACGTTCGCCGGCGCCTCGGCGGGCCGCCCCGGCGGACGGCCGCCCGAGCGGCCGAGCCCCAGATCGAGCCGGCCGGGGTGGAGGGCGTCGAGCAGCCCGAACTCCTCGACGGTGCTCAGCGCGGTGCGGTGCCCGAGCTGCACGGCGCCGGAGCCGAGCCGGATCGTGGAGGTGGCCGACGCGGTCAGCGCGAGCAGGACCGCCGGGGAGGTGCCCGCGACACCGGGGTTGAGGTGGTGCTCGGCGAACCAGTAGCGGGCGTACCCGAAGCGTTCGGTCTGCCGGGCCAGGTCGACGGAGTTGCGCAGGGCGTCGGCGGCGGTCGAACCGGACGTGATCGGTACGAGGTCGAGAACGCCGAGGGGGATGTCAGACACCGGCGGCCTCCCGGGCGTGGTCCGGGTGGGCGAGGCCCAGGTGGTGGCGCAGGGTCGGGCCCTCGTACTCGGTGCGGAAGACGCCCCGTTCCTGGAGGAGCGGGACGACCTGGTCGGCGAAGTCGTCGAGGCCGGTGGGGGTGATGTGCGGCACGAGGATGAAGCCGTCGCTCGCGTCGGCCTGGACGAACTCGTTGATCGTGCGGGCGATCGTGGCGGCCGAGCCGATGAAGTTCTGCCGGTTGCCGGTCTCGATGACGAGATCGCGGATGGACCAGTTGTGGGCGGCGGCGAGTTCGCGCCATTCGCGGGCGGTGGCCAGCGGGTCGCGGTACATGCGGACCTGGGCCCGGCCCTTGGAGATGTGCTGGTCGCTGACGTCCGGGTCGATGTCGGGGAGCGGTCCGTCCGGGTCGTAGGCGGACAGGTCCCGGTTCCAGACGAACTCCAGGTGCTTGAGCGCGGTGGCGCCGCTGACCTGCTGGCGCCGGACTTCCTTGGCCAGCTCCTCGGCCTCGGCGTCGGTGTCGGCGAGGGTGAAGGTGGCGGCGGGGAGGATCAGCAGCTGGTCGGGGCGGCGGCCGTACGTGGCGAGGCGGTCCTTGACGTCCGTGTAGAACGCCTGTCCCGCCTCAAGGGTGGCGTACCGGCTGAAGATGGCATCGGCGTCGGACGCGGCGAACTCCCGGCCCTCCTCGGAGTCGCCCGCCTGGAAGATGACGGGGCGGCCCTGCGGGGAGCGGGGCACGTTGAACCGGCCGTGGATGTCGAAGTGCTGCCCGGTGTGGACGAAGGAGCCGGCCTTCGCGTCCCGCAGGAAGGCGCCGGTCTCCTGGTCGGCCAGGATCTCGTCGCCGTGCCAGGAGTCGAGGAGTTCGTGGGTGGTGGCCAGGAACTCCTTGGCGCGGGAGTAGCGCTCCTCCTTCGGCAGGAAGCCGCCGCGCCGGAAGTTCTCGCCGGTGAAGGCGTCCCAGGAGGTGACCACGTTCCACGCGGAGCGGCCGCCGGAGAGGTGGTCCAGGCTGGCGAACTGGCGGGCCACCTCGTAGGGCTCGTTGAAGGTGGAGTTGATGGTGCCGGTGAGGCCGAGGTGCTCGGTGACGGCGGCGAGCGCGGCGAGGACGGTGAAGGTGTCGGGGCGGCCGACGACGTCCAGGTCGTAGATCTGGCCGCCCTGTTCCCTGAGCCGGAGTCCTTCGGCGAGGAACAGGAAGTCGAACTTGGCGCGTTCGGCGGTCCGCGCGAAATGGGCGAAGGAGCTGAACTCGATGTGGCTGCCGGACCTCGGGTCGCTCCACACGGTGGTGTTGTTGACGCCGGGGAAGTGGGCGGCGAGGTGGATCTGCTTCAGCGGCTTGCTCATGGTCGAAGGTCCCTCCGGCTCAGGCGGTGGCGGCGTGCGGGGCGTAGCGGTTGGCGGGCCGGCTCAGGCCGAGGAGGCCGCGCAGGGTGTCGGCCTCGTAGGCGGTGCGGAACGCGCCGCGGCGCTGGAGTTCGGGCACGAGCGTGCGGGTGATCGCCGGGAGGTCGTGTCCGTCGACGGCGGGCCGCAGCCGGAATCCGGAGAGGCCGCCGCTCGCCAACGCCTGGAGCAGGTCCGCGAGTTCGGTGGGGGTGCCGGTGAAGACGAGGGCGTCGCTGGTGTACGGCTCCCCCGCGAGCGCGTCGAGCCGTTCCTTGCGGGCCCGCGCGGCGCCCGGCTCGTCGTCGAGGAAGACCACGAGATCGCCGAAGACGTGCAGGGTCTCGTCGGCGCGCCCCGCCGCCTGCTGCTCGGCGCGGATCCGGTCGACGATCGACCGGGCCCCGGCGGAGTCGTGCGGGGTGATGTAGCCGACGTCGGCGGCGCGGGCCACGAGCCGGTAGGGGACGGTGTCGTGGGCGAGCGCGGTGACGAGCGGCTGTCCCTGGGGCGGCCGGGGCGTGATGGAGGGGCCCTTGACGTGGAAGTACCGGCCCTCGAAGTCGATGTAGTGCAGCTTGTCGCGGTCGATGAAGCGGCCGGTGGATGCGTCCCTGATCTCGGCGCCGTCCTCCCAGCTGTCCCACAGCCTGCGGACCACCTCGACGTAGTCGGCGGCCTCGTCGAAGAGGTCGGTGACCGCCTCCGCGGGGTTCGGCAGATCGCTCAGTTCGATGCGCGGGACGGTACGGCGGCCGAAGTGGTCGGCCTCGTTCGCCCGGGGGGAGATCTGGACGCGCAGTCCGGCGCGGCCGGTGCTGACGTAGTCGAGGGTGGCGATCGCCTTGGAGAGGTGGAACGGCTCGGTGTGGGTGGCGATCGCCGTCGGCACGAGACCTATGTGGCGGGTGAGCGGGGCCACCCGGGAGGCGATGAGGACGGCGTCGAGACGGCCGCGGACCTGGTCGGTGCGGTCGTCGGGGGCGGGGAACCGGGAGGACTGCGGGCCGAGCCCGTCCTCGATGGTCACGAAGTCGAGCAGTCCGCGCTCGGCCTCCTGGACCAGGCCGGTCCAGTGGGCCGCGGTGAACAGGTCCCGGGGGCGGGACACCGGATCGCGCCAGGAGGCCGGGTGCCAGCCCGTGCCGTCCAGGGCGACGGCGAGATGCAAGGGGGAAGCGGGTGTTGAGGACACGAGTCGGTGCCTTCCTGGAGGTCCGTGACGAGGACGCCGGGCCCTCGTGCGGGGCGGCGGAGACGGGATCCCCACCCGGGCGTGCGGGACGGCACGGGGCGGGGGCGGGGGGAAGGTCAGGGGCGACAGAGCGCGCCGGCCACGCGCCGCAGATCGATGTGCGGCCGGGTGTGGAGGCGGACGACGCGGCGCGGGCGCAGGGCCGTCGGGCGCGGGGCACGGGGCCGGAGCGGTCGTCGCATGTGCCGCGCCTCCGTCCGCCGGTCCGTGGTGCGTATGCCGTCGTGCGTCACAACGTCTCCGCCGCGCGGTGTGTTCCGGGCGTGCGCACCTGAAGGATGCGGGTCCGGCGGCGCAGGGTGAAGCCGATCGCCTCGTACAGGCGGATGGCCTGGGTGTTGGTCGCGGAGGCGTGCAGCAGCGGGGTGTCACCGCGGTCGCGGATACCGGCGGCGACGGCGCGGACCAGCCGGGTGGCCAGTCCCCTGCCGCGGTGTTCCGGGTCGGTGCAGACGGCGCTGATCTCCGTCCAGCCGGGCGGTCTCAGGCGTTCCCCGGCCATGGCGACGAGGCGTCCCCGGTGCCGGATGCCGAGGTAGGTGCCGAGGGCGACGGTGCGCGGCAGGAACGGTCCCGGCCGGGTGCGGGTGACCAGGTCGAGCATGTCGGGTACGTCGTCGGGGCCGAGCCGCACCGCTTCCGGGGCGGGCTCGGCCCGCAGCCCGGTGTCGACGAGCTGCACGCCCCGTCCGCCGCCGACGACCTCCCAGCCGGGCGGCACGCTCTCGACTCCCTTGATCCGTACGGTGTTCCCGGACCCCGCGAGCGTGTGCAGGTCGGCCCAGGCCGCGGGGTCCGCCGGGTCGGCGAGCGCGGCGTACGCGTAGACATCGGCCGGGTAGCGGGCGGCACGTCCCACGCGCTGGGCGAGGTGGGCGTGCGGGCCGGCGAGTGCGGCCCAGACCGCGTTGTCCAGCGGGTGGGTGCTCGGTGCGGCCGGCGCTGTGGGGATCACGCCCTCATGTGTAACAGCCACTTGAGGGGTAGATCATTGCAGCTGCATGAAATCCCGCCTGCCGGGCCCGTCGTGTGAACACCGTGTTGCGGGGCCGGAGTTGCCCTGGGCCACGCGGTGAGCCGCTTCCTACACTCGCCGCGTGATGATCCCGACGGATGTATCCGAGACGGCGGACGCGACGACCGACGAGGCGGCCTACGACCGGCGGCGGCTGCGGCAGTGGCTGGCCGGGCGGGCGCGCGCGGACGGAGTGGAGCGCCGCGACCTGCTGCGGATGCTCGCGGCGACGGGCCTGGTGGCCGGGCTGCCCACGGCGTTCGCCGCGCCGGCCCGGGCCGCGGTCCCGGCGGCGGCCGGGATCGTGAAGCCGCTCCCCGAGGAGTGGTTCACGGTGCGCGGCACGAACGCGGAGGCGAACTTCGCCTCGTTCGCGGACACCGGACATCACACGCCGGTCTCCCGCTTCTTCGTCCGCAACCACACCACCACCCCTCAACTGGACGCGGACACCTGGAACATGCGCGTGTGGGGCGACGGACTCGCAGGTGGCGGACGGTCCTTCACCCTCGACGACCTCAAGGCGCTGCCGGCCACGCCCCGTTCCGCCTTCGTCGAGTGCGCGGGCAACGGCCGCGGCTTCTTCACCAGTCAGCAGGGCCAGAGCGTCAGCGGTACGGCGTGGACGCTCGGCGCGATCGGCTCCGCCCGCTGGCGCGGCGCCCGCCTCGCCGACGTGCTGCGCCTCGCGGGTCTGCGGCGGGCGGCGGTCGACGTGCTGCCACGCGGCCTCGACGGCGACTACGTCACGGCGGACGGCACGAACCTGGGGCGCGTACGCCGTCCGCTGCCCGTCGCGAAGGCGCTGGACGACGTGCTGCTCGCCTACGAGATGAACGGCGAACCCCTGCCGCCCGACCACGGCGCTCCCGTACGGCTGATCGTCCCGTCCTGGATCGGGATCGCGTCGATCAAATGGGTCGGCGACATCCAGGTGTCGGCCGAGCCGCTCTTCTCCCCCTGGAACACCGACTTCTACCGCCTGTTCGGTGACGCGTATCCGCCGGAGGGCAGCGCCCCGCTCTCCCGCCAGACCCTCAAGTCCGCCTTCGAACTGCCTTGGAACGCCCGGCTCGCGGCGCGCACCGGTCACCGTCTGACGGGCCGCTCCTGGTCCGGCTCGGGCACGGTCGCCCGCGTCGACGTCAGCACGGACGCGGGCCGCAGCTGGCGGCGCGCCCGGCTCCACGACACCGCGCGCCGCGCCGACTGGGTGCGCTGGTCGCTGCCCTGGCGCCCCACGGCCACCGGCCCGACGGCGCTCCTGGCCCGGGCCACCGACACGACGGGGCGCACCCAGCCGGCGACCACCGCGTACAACACGCAGGGCTATCTGTTCGACGCGGTGGTGCGGCACCCCGTCACGGTGACCTGACGCGGCGAGAACCGGAAGCCTTCGGCGCCGGGGAGGCGATGTCCCGATTCGCTCCCACAGACAACTGCCCCCGTACCGTCCCCACCTTCCGAAGAGTTGGGGACATGCGGACTGACCTGTGGGGAGAATCGACCTGTGCTGATCAACCTGCCGAGTGAGACCACGCCGTGCCTGGGCCGGGACGCCGAGCTGGCCGAGGTGCGGCAACTGCTGCGCGAGCCGGGGCTCGTGACCGTGACCGGCGGGGCCGGCATGGGGAAGTCACGGCTGGCGCTGCGGAGTGCGCGCGGGGGCGACTGGGCCGGTTTCGACGCGGTGTGCTGGGCCGATCTGTGGCCGGTCCAGAACGACGCCCTGTTGTCCGCCTCGGTCGCGGACGCCCTCCGGCTGTCAGACCACACCTCACGCACGCTGGTCGAAGCGCTGTGCGACTGGCTCGGCAACCGGCGCGTCCTGCTGGTCCTCGACTCCTGCGAACACCTGTTGGAGACCACCCGGTCCCTCGTGGCGGACCTGCTGACGGTGTGCCCCCGGCTGACGGTGCTGGTCACCAGCAGGGAGGCGCTGGGCACGGCGGGCGAGGCGGTGGTCGTACTGGGGCCGCTGGACCCGGCGACCGACGGCTTCGCCCTCTTCGAGGCACGGGCCACCGCGGCGGGCCGCCCCCTGCGCGACACGACGGAACGGCTGCTGGCGACGCGGCTGTGCACCCGCCTGGAGGGGGTGCCGCTCGCCCTCGAACTGGCGGCGGGTCTGCTGCGGCACCGGACGCTCCAGGAGGCGTGGGACCTGACGGAGGAGAAGCCGGAGGCACTGGACCGGCTGGAGGCGGGGCCCCACCCGTCGCGGCACGGCGCGTTGCGTACGGCGGTGGGGTGGAGCCACGAGCTGTGCCGTCCGGTGGAGCGGCTGCTGTGGGCACGCCTCGCCGTGTTCCCCGGCTCCTTCGACGCCGACCTCGCGGCTCTGGTCTGCCTCGGCGGTCCGCTGACGGCCGACACGCTGCGCGAGGCGCTGACGGGGCTCGTGCGCAAGTCCGTGGTGGTCCTGCACGACGGCCGCTACCGGATGCTGGACTCGGTGCGTGCCTACGGCCGCATGTGGCTGCGCGAGCTCGACGAGGAACCGGCCGTCGCCGCGCGGCACGCCGCCGCGATGCTGGAGACGAGCCGGCGCGCGAGGGACGGCTGGCTCGGCGCCGAGCAGCAGCACTGGTACGCCCGGATGCGGGACCTGTTCCACGACGTGTGTCTCGCGACGCGTCATCTGATCGACGCAGAGGATCCCACGGCACTCGAACTCATCGGCAACACCGCCTTCTTCTGGGTCTGTTCGGGCCATCTGCACGAGGTGGCCTACTACGCGCAGCTCGCCCTCGAAGTGGCCCCTCCCGACGATCCGCGGCGGGTCCGCGCCCTGTGGACCCTGGGTCTGGCCCGGATCCTGCAGAGCGACCACGTGACGGGCCGCACGCACGCGCAGGCGAGCCTGCGGGAGGCCTTCGCCGCGGGAGACACCGAGGGCGTACGGCAGGCCGTCTACCTCGAAGGGCTGGCCGCGCTGCTCGACGGCGAGCCGATCACGGCGCTGAGCCGCGCAGACGAGGCGCTGCGGGCAGGGGTCCCGGCGCCGCGCGACGCCGCCGACCGTCCGGCGGGCGCGACCCGGGCGGATCCGCCCCGGCCGGCGCTCACGTTCGGACTGATGCTGTGCGGTCTCGTCCGCGTCTTCGCGCTCACCGGTGCCGGGCGTCTCGATCAGGCACGGCGGGAGGCCGAGATGCAGCGCGAAGTCTGCGTGGACCTGCGGGAGTTCTGGACCCGTTCCTATCTGGACTATCAGCTCGCCCTGATCGCGCTGATCGAGGAGCGCCACCGGGAGGCGGCCGGCCACGCGCGCGACATGCTCGACGCGAAGCAGCGCATCGGCGACCAGTTCGGCATCGCCATGGGGCTCGATCTGCTCGCCACGAGCTGGTGCGCGCAGGACGATCCGGAGCGGGCGGTCGTCGCGATCGCGGCGAGCGACCGGTTCTGGAGCGCCGTCGGCCTGCTCCGCCGCGGCACGCCGGAGGTGCTTCCGATGTGTGCGCTGACGCGGGCCAGGACCCGGGCGCTGCTGGGCAGTGCGGAGTACGAGGATCAGGTGCGCAGGGCGCAGACGATGGCCCCGGACTCGCTGTTGCACACGGTGCTGGGGCAGCAGCGGACCCGCTGACCCGGGAACCGCGCACGCGGGACGGCCCGTCGAGGAGCCGTCCCGCGTGCGTGGTTCAGTGCCCGAGGGCCCGGTCGACGGTCCGTACGAGTTCCCCGTCGGGGGTGTCGCCGTCCAGGGACCAGAACATCGCGCCGCCGAGGCCCTTGGCCTTGACGTAGCGGGACTTCTGCGCGAGCACCTGCGGATCGTCGTACGTCCACAGGGTCGTGCCGTCGAAGAGCCAGGCGTGGCCGCCGCGCGGATCGCGGTGGAGTCGGTACGTGCCCGAGTCCGCCAGCGCCTTCAACTCCTTATAGTCCGCGTAGCCGTTGGCCCACTTCGCCGGGGCGGGTGCCGTGGCGGGCTGCCCCAGGCCGTCGCCGCCGCCGGTGACGCCGGTCCAGCCCTGCCCGTAGAACGGCATGCCGACGACGAGCTTGCGGGCCGGGGCGCCGCGCCGCTCCCACGCCTCGACCGTGCCGTCGACGCTGAAGTCGTTCCGGGCGTACAGGGCGGACTGCTGGGCCGTCGTCTTCTCGCCGCTGACGTGGAAGTCGTAGCCCTGGAGATTGACGAAGTCGAAGTCCCTCATGATCTTGGAGACCTCGAACCCGGCGTCGATCTTCGCGGGTGCGGTCGGCACGAACGCGGACAGCTCGTAGTGCCGGTGCTTCGTGCGGCCGTAGGCGTCGAGCTGGCGGCGGAACTCCGCGACGAGGGCGGTGAAGTTCCGCTTGTCCTCCGGGCGGTACACGGTGTCGGTGTCGCCCTCGGAGCCGGGCCACTCCCAGTCGATGTCGACGCCGTCGAAGACACCGGCCGCGGCGCCGGCGCCGCCGCGGGCGCCGTCCTGCGGGAGGTTGCCCTTGAGGTAGAGGTCGACGCAGGAGGCGACGAGGGCCTTGCGGGCGGCGGGGGTGCGGACCGAGTCCGAGAAGTTCGTGGACCAGGACCAGCCGCCCAGCGAGATCATCACCTTGAGGCCGGGGTGCGCGGCCTTCAGTTCCCGCAGCTGGTTGAAGTTGCCCGCGAGGGCCTGGGTGTCGGTGTCGGCGACGCCGTCCACCGAGTTCTCGGCGTCCAGCGGTCGCTGGTAGTCGGCCCAGGGGTCGGACTCGCCGGGGACGTTGCCCATGAGGCACTTGCCGTCGGTGCCGATGTTGCCGAACGCGTAGTTGATGTGGGTGAGCCGGGCGGCCGCGCCGCTGCGGTCCAGGTCCTGGACCTGGAAGTCCCGCCCGTAGACACCCCATTGGGTGAAGTAGCCGACGCGGCGGGCGGTGTCGTGCTGACTGCCGTGGTGGCCGCCGTGGGCGGACGCGGCCGGCGCGATGGCGCCGAGCAGCGAGAGCGAGGTGGCGGCGACGGCCGCCCGGGTCAGAAGTCTTCGGCGCAGGCGGGATCGCAGGCGTAGGCGCATGACAGAGCTCATTCCTGTGAGGCGTGGTGCACGTGCCGTACGGAACAGTGGACTTACCTGCACGCGAAACTATTGGTCTGGACCATCAGGGTCAAGGGTTCGGAAAGCCCGGCCCGCGCCGAAGGCGCCTACCGAAGGTCGAGAGTGTCCGCCGCGGTGACCAGGCGGCGCAGTTCCTGCTCGCTCCAGCCGGTCAGTTCCGACACCCGCGCCCAGTCCTCGGGGACGGCGTCGTCGGCGCGCAGGGCGGCGGCGGCCTCGGCCTCCAGGTCCGTGCGGGCCGCGTCCAGCGCGGCGACCGCGTCCTGGTACCTCTGCAGGGCGAGTTCCATCTTGGCGACGTCCATCGCCGCATTGTGCACCACTTCGGGCCGCCCGGCGTTCACTCCCGCGGTGGGGTCGGGGCGTGGCCGGGGGGACCGAACTCTCCGTCCTGCCCCCGCTGACCTGCAACGCCCGGCAGGTTCTCCCCCGCCGTGAGGTGTTCCAGCACCTCGGCGAGTTCGTCGCAGGCTCGCTGGACCGAGCGACGTGTGGCGCGCTGCTCGGTGACCAGGGAGGACAGCAGGAGGGCGGTGAGCGCGACGGCGCCGTTGAACGCACCGAGCTTCGCCATGACCTCGATGCCGGTCTGCCGGACGAATGCGCCGCTCCCCGTGTTCGCCTCGAAGGTGGCCAGGACGGACGCGAACAGCGCGCACGTCAAGCTGCCGATCAGCTCGAACCGCAGCGCGGCCCAGACCAGCAGGGGGAAGACGAGGAAGAGCAGGCTGATCGTGCTCAGCGCGGCGAGCGGGACGAGGACGGCGGCGGTGACGGCCAGGCACAGCGCCTCCTTCCAGCGCCGGACCCGGAACCGCTCCTTGGGGCCGAGCAGCAGCAGGAGCAGCGGGGTGACGAGCAGGACGCCCATGGTGTCGCCCACCCACCAGGCCAGCCACACGGTCCAGAAACTCCCCGTGTCCAGTGCGCCGCTCAGCACCTGCACGCCGGCGCCGGCCGTCGAGCTGATCACCATCGCGCAGAGTCCGCCGAAGACCAGGGCCAGGCCGTCCCTCAGCCGTGAGATGTCGGGCCGGAAGCGGATCCGGCGCAGCAGGAGGACGGCGCAGAGCGGCGCGAGGGTGTTCCCCGCGACGTTGACGAGGGTGGTGGCCTGGGGCGTGGTGAGGGTGGCGATGACCATGAGGGAGCCGAGGGCGATGCCGGGCCACACCCACAGGCCGAAGACCAGCAGCGCGGCGACGGCGACGCCGGAGGGCGGCCAGACGGGGGTGACCACGATGCCCTCGATGTCGAGCTTGCCCAGCAGGCCGAGCCGCCCCGACAGGTAGTAGACGGCGGCGACGACCAGCGTCGTGAGGGCCGTCACCACGGGCCGTCGTAACCATCGGCTGTCCACCACAAAGCCATGAGACACCGGTCCGGGCTCCTCGGCCACCGGCGCCGCGTCCGATCAGGCGGGTGGCGCCTCCGTGGGCCGCCGCCAGCGGGGGCCTCCGTCGTAGCCGACGACGAGCACGGCCGCGTCGTCCTCGTGGCCCACGGAGTCCGCGAGTTTCATGACGGCCCCGGCGAGGGCGTCGATGCTCATGCCGGCGACGACGGCGACCTCGGCGAGCCGGGTGACCTGGCGCAGACCCTCGTCGAGGCTCAGCGCCGGGCCCTCCACCACGCCGTCGGTGAGGAGCACGAAGACGCCGCCCTCGGTGAGCCGGTGGCGGGCGACGGGGTACGCGGCGCCCTGGAGCACACCGAGGGGCGGTCCGCCCTCCCTGTCGTCGACGCCGGAGCGGCCGTCGGCGGTCGCCCAGATGTGCGGGATGTGCCCGGCACGGGCGCAGTCCAGGACCCCGGTGCGGGGGTCGAGGCGCATGAAGGTGCAGGTGGCGAAGAGGTCGGCGTCGAGTGAGACGAGGAGGTCGTTCGTCCGGGCGAGCAGTTCGCCGGGGTCCGCGGTCACCGAGGCCAGGGCGCGCAGGGCGACGCGGACCTGCCCCATGAAGGCGGCCGCCTCGATGTTGTGGCCCTGCACGTCGCCGATGGACATGCCGATGCTGCCGTCCGGAAGGGTGAACGCGTCGTACCAGTCGCCGCCGACGTTGAGCCCATGGGTGGCCGGGGTGTATCCGACACCGACCCGGATGCCGGGCGGGTGCGGGAGGTCGCGGGGCAGCATGCCGCGTTGCAGCTCCACCGCCAGCTCGACGCGGGAGCGCTGGGTCGCGGCCAGCTCGCGGGCGCGCGCCGTCATCGTCCCGAGCCGTTCGAGCAACTCTTCGCCGTCGTCGACCGACCTGCTGCGGAACATGGCTCGCTCTCCGGTTGCCTGGCTGCCCCTCCAGCGTGCCCGCAGTCGGCGCGGGCCGCACCCCGGCGGGCCGGAGGGGTCAGGGCATGCGGTGCGGCGGCGCGGGAACGGGCTCGTGCGCCGGCGGGGTGCCGTCCGTCGCCGGGGAGGCGATACCGGAGGGCGCGCCTCTGAGGGCGGCGTCCATGGCGTGCAGCCGGCGGTTCTGGAGGCTGCTGATGTACGCCATCCAGGAGAGGAACACCACGGTCACGATCGCGATCCCGATCGTCTGGCGCGGCCCCGCCGTGAAGGCCGTCCCGACGGTGACCCCCACGAACAGGACCGTCAGGAAGGCGAGCACGGCCTTGCGGTGCCGGGTCCGGTGCAGACGCTGGTCGACCAGCCTGCGCATGGCCTGCCGCTCACCGGGATCCGAGGGGACGTCGCCGGTGCGCAGCCGCCGGTCGAGGGAGATCAGACCGTCGGTGCTGCCGGCGGCCCGCCGCTCCTTGCGCCGCATCACCAGCACGAAGCACACACCGCCGAAGGACGAGAACACGGTGCGTATCAGGATCGCGCCGAACGAGCCCTGCGGGTAAAGGAGTTGGACGACCACGGCACCCGCGAGCACGCCCAGCAGAAGCTGCACCCAGAGGTGTCTGGCCAGAAAGACGTTCACGCGTTCCATGGACCCTCTTCTCGCTCCGGCTGTCGGGTCCCACCCGCGTTCCCCCGTCACCCGCGCGTACGCGGCGACCGGGCCCCGGGATGCGGAGGTGAGCCGTCCGGGTCAGCCCGTCGCGCGTTCCTCGTTGAGGGCACGGACGGCGCCCGCGGCGTCGCCGATCGTCGCGTAGTCGACGGCGACGAAATTGACCGGGTGGCCGCGCTCGCGTTCGCACCGGTGGACCCGGTCGAGGACGAACCCGCGGGCGTTGACCGTGCCCGCGTCCAGGCGGCTGCCGCCGTTGTCGGTGATGAAGTGGTTGAGCAGGAACAGTCGTTTCCCGGTGCCGCCCCGGTGCGGGGAACAGGTCATGTCCTGCGGCGAACGGAACGCGAACGGGGTCTCCATCCCGTACCGGTAGAAGTTCCGGTACCAGGCGGCCGGGCCGTCGGCGTCCTCGGCGAACACGACGAGCCGCCGGCCGCTGTCGATCATCTCCCCGAGGGTCGGCCAGGGGTGGTCGGGGTCGGCGTCGGGGGTGAACAGCAGCGGGTCGAGGCCCGCCTCGTGGAAGGCCCGCTCGGTGTCGCTCGCGCTGATCTCGTCCTGCACGATGAAGGTGACGACGTCCGTGGGGTGCTGCCGCATCCAGGCGCCGATCTCGCGCAGTTCCGGGACGAGGGCGACGGCGCCCGCCCGGCACACGGCGTGGCACAGCCACAGTCCGTCGCGGGGCGGGTTGATCGTGTTGACGGCTCGCCGGACGAGTTGCTTCTGCTCGGCCGTGAAGTCGGACTCGTCGAGTCGCGCGGTGATCTCCTCGGGCCGTTCCCAGCGGTAGGTGTCGAGTTGCAGGGCCCGTACGCCGTCGTTCAGCTGGGCGGTGATGTCCGGGTCCTGGAGCGGCCCGATGAAGCGGTCGACGGTCGTCGACATCGCGTTGTGCGCCGTCAGCTGGACCACGTCGTCGTAGGGGCGGTCGCACAGCGCGGCGCTGCCCTGGCACAGGCGCGGGGCGGAGGCGGCGGTGAGCAGCGGGGTCACGACGATGCCCGCCACGGCCAGCCCGGCCGCTCCCAGTCCGATCGCGGGCGCCCGCCAGGCGGCGGCGGTGTGCGTGCGGCGCCGGTCGAGCAGGCGCCCGGCGACGGCGAGCAGCACGGCGGCGGCCACGGCGACCAGGACCGTCAGCAGGACGGTGTCGAGCAGCATGCCGTGGGCGCGGTCCTGCACGTCGTCGATGAGCCGGTTCAGGGTGGGCGGCCAGGACGCGGAGGGGGTGACGAGCCGTCCGTCGCCGAGCAGTTCCCAGACGCCGACGGCCACGGCGACCAGGGCGGCGCCGCCGAAGAGTGGTCCGGCCAGGCCGAGGAGCCTGCGGCCCGGGCGCTCCGGGCCGGTGATCCACAGCGCGACCAGGCACAGCGCGAGCACCACCGCCGCGAGCGCCTCCACCAGGCCGAGCCCCACGGAGGTGTAGGGCCGGATGTCGTGCACCGCCCGCAGATCGTCACCGGACGCGGCGAGCACCGTGGCGGGGTCCCAGGTACCGCCGTCCAGGCTCTCCTGGAGCCGGCGGACGGCCGAGCCCGAGCGGTCGGTCTGCGCGGAGGCGGCGACGGCCGCCAGCGCGGTGGCCACGTCGCCGTCGGCGAGCGCGGTCTCCACCTCGCCGCGCAGGGCCTGCCGCTGGTTCTCGGGGGCGACGGCGAGCAGCGCGGCGGTCGCCGCCTCCGCCTGTTTCTCGGTCAGCGACAGTTGGGGCACGCCCTGCGGCGCGCGGCCCGCGGCGAGTTCGCGCAGCGCGGCGGAGACGTCGGCGGAGAACTTCCGGAAGTCCGGCTCCGACTGGTTCTGCACGCCGGCCACGAGGTCGCCCAGGTAGATCTGGGCGAGCTGGTCGAGGTTGGCCAGCACCGGCCGCAGGTCGACGGTGAGGTCGAGGGTGGACCGGCTGCCGTTGAGGTAGCCGACGGTGGCGTCGATCTGCTGGCGGACGAGGGCGCGGACCGTGTCGGGCGGCAGCACCAGTTTGATGTTGGACGTCACCTGCGCCTCGGGGACCGGCAGCTGGGCGAGGAGTTGCCGGGTCGTCGGCGCCGTCCGCGGATCGACGAGGATCTGGTCGTAGAGCCGGTCGTAGGCGTGCTCCCGGTCGAGGGCCGAGGCGTAGAAGTCCGGCGCGAGCACGGTGCCGCGCAGGCTCGCCGCCAGGATGACGCAGACCGTGGCGAGCACGGTCCCCACAAAGGCGGCCACGCGCACCACCCGGCCCGGCACGGTCCTCTCCATGGGGCTCACTCCCTCCGCCCGGAGCCTGCGCAGGCGTGTCGTCCCCGCTCTCCCGATGATGCTGCCTGCGGGCGCGGCCCGCGTCCCGGGCGGACCGTTTCCGGACGGAAGGACGACTGGGAGGAGGGGTCAGCGCACTCCGGCCCGGGTGCGCTGGGACGGCACCGCGGGCAGCCCGGACCAGTCGAGCCGCAGAACCGCGAGGTCGTCGGTGTGCCGGCCGGCGTTGCGGACCCGGACCTCGTCGAGGATGCGGTCCAGGTGCGTGCCCGCGTCGGCGTTCGCGCACCCGTCCATGATGGCGAGCAGCCGGTCGACGCCGAGCCGCTCGGCACTCTCGTCGACGTGCCCCTCGACCAGGCCGTCCGTGTAGAGCAGCAGGGAGCCGGAGGGCGGCAGCCGGACGGTGGTGACCGGCCACTTGTGCAGGCCCGGGGCTATGCCGAGGGCCACTCCGTGCTGGATGCCGAGTTCCCGGGAGCGTCCGTGGGAGGTCAGCAGCGGCGCGTGGTGACCGGCGAGGTGGAGGGATGCGGTGCCCGTGTTCCGGTCCACGGTGACCAGGGTGCACGTGGTGAACAGATCGGTGGTGCTGCGCTCGGCGATGTGCATCTGCTCCAGGAGTTCCAGGAGCGCTCCGCCGCGATGGCCACCCAGGGTCAGGGAGCGCCAGGCGATGCGCAGGCACACGCCCAGGGCCGCGGCGTCCGGGCCGTGGCCGCTGACGTCGCCGATGACGGCGTGCACCTGTCCGTCGGGGGTCTCCACGACGTCGAGGAAGTCGCCGCCGAGCAGCGCCTGCTGGCGGCCGGGAAAGTAGCGGCTGGTGGCGACGACGTCGCCGGACGACAGCATGGGCGCCGGGAGCAGGCCGCGCTCCAGGCGGGCGTTCTCCTCGGCGCGCAGCTTGCCCGCCTGCAGATTGGCGTTGGCCCGCTCGGCCTGCTTGCGGTGCACGGCGTAGCGCACGGCACGCTGCAGCAGATCGGGCTCCACCTTGCCCTTGACCAGGTAGTCCTGGGCGCCGGCGGCCAGCGCCTCGACTCCGGCCTGGGACTCCGCCAGTCCGGTCAGGACGATGACGGCGGCGTCCCCGGCCGCGTCGAGGAGTTCGGCGACGGCGCCGACCCCGGAGGCGTCGGGCAGATGCAGGTCGAGCAGGATGCAGTCGCTGCGCCGCGCCGTCAGCGTCTCGCGGGCCTCACCCAGGGTGCGGCAGTGGACCAGGACGTGGTCGAGGTCGGTGTCGAGCAGCAGTTCCTCGACGAGCAGGGCGTCCCCGGCGTCATCCTCCACCAGCAGGATCCGGCAGGGTGCGGTGGACGTCCCATCGAGCGCTGTCATCGCAGCAGCGATCCTTCGCTGTCGGCCGCCGAGGCGGACGGTTGGAGGGGGAACGTGAAGCTGATCGAGGTGCCGTCGCCGTCGACCGGGTCGACGCTGATGGTGCCTCCGTGGAACTCGACGGTCTTCTTGCACATCGCGAGGCCGATGCCGGTGCCCGGATAGGCCTCGCGGGTGTGCAGCCGCTGGAAGATCACGAAGACCTTCTCGCGGAACTCGGGGGCGATGCCGATGCCGTTGTCCCGCACGGTGAAGCGCCACATGTCGTCCTCCTCGCGGACGCTCACGTGGATGTGCGGAGGGCGGTCGGGGGCGCGGAACTTGATGGCGTTGGACAGCAGGTTCTGCCAGAGCAGGCCCAGCTGTCCGGCGTCGCCCCGCACGGTCGGCAGTTCGTCGTGCTCGATGCGCGCGCCCGACTCCTCCACGGCCACGCTGAGCGCGTCGACCGCGGCGTTCAGGGAGTTCTCCAGGGACACGGAGCGCTCGTCGTGGACACGTCCCACCCGGGAGAACATCAGCAGGTCGTTGATGAGGACCTGCATACGGTTGGCGCCGTCCACGGCGAAGGCGATGTACTGGTCCGCCCGCTCGTCCAGCTTGTCGCCGTAGCGGCGCTGGAGCAGCTGCGTGAAGCTGGAGATCTTCCGCAGCGGTTCCTGGAGGTCGTGGGAGGCGACGTACGCGAACTGCTCCAGCTCCGCGTTCGAGCGCTTCAGGTCGTCGGCCTGCTGGTCGAGCAGCGTGCGGGCCTCTTCGCTGCTGGCCAGCTCACGCACCAGCCGCTCGCGCATCCCGTCGACGTCGCGAGCCAGTTGCTGGAGGTCGGCCGGCCCGGTCGCGGGGACCTGCCGGTCGAACTCGCCGCGGCCCACGTCCCGCGCGGCGTCGCCGAGGCGGGTCAGCGGGCCGGTCACGCCGCGCCGCAGCCCGTAGAAGATGGCGCACATCAGGACGACGATGACGACGGCGATGGCGATGAACACCAGGTTGCTCAGGCGCTGCGCCGCGTCGAGGTCGTCGCCCGCCCGCATCCTGGCGGCCAGCAGATGGTCCTGCTGGCGGGAGAGCGAGCCGCGCACGGCGTCGAACAGCCGCTTGCCGTCCGCCGCCCGCCCGGCGGCCGTCCGGACCGCGTCGGCGCTCGACGCCTCGGCGACCGGGCGCGCCAGCTGCCGCTGCCACGTCGCGACGGCCGTCCGCACCTCGCGTAGGTCCTTCTCGGCCTCGCCGGATCCTGCGACGAGCCGGTCCAGCGACGTCAGCGCGGTCTTCTCGTCCGCCCGGCCCTGCGTGTAGGGCGTGAGGAAGTCGCGGCGGCCGGTGAGCCCGTAGCCCCGGACACCGGTCTCCTGGTTGACCAGGGCCGCCTCCAGGCGCACCGCGTTGATCAGGGCCGGGGAGCGGTACTGGACGACCTCGTCCGTGAGCCGTGACGTGGTGCTCAGCGCCCACGCGCCCAGCGACCCGAGGATCAGCAGCACGACCGCGCTGGCGGCGACCCCGGTCGTCAGCCACCGCCGGGTCGTCCAACGGGCTATGCCCACCGGCTCGCGCCGGCCTCCGCCCACGTCCATGCTTCTGTGCTCCTTTGGACCGCCACGAGGCCTGATGCCGACGGCAGCAGCGTCGATACGATACGCCAACGACAACAGTTGTTGTCGCGTGCATTCTGCGACGGTACGGTTCGGGTATGCCAGGAAATGATCCGTCACCTCTCCCTGGAAGCCGTACCTTCGAGGAACTGGCCGTCCAGGCCGTCCAGAACCTCGTCGCCGACCTCGTCCCGCAGGTCGGTTATGTCCCTGATCACGATCTCCGCGGCGAAGCGCCCCGCAATGCCCTGCGGCGGCTCCGCGTCCTGACCGCGCTCCAGCACGCGGTCAGCGAACTGGAGGGCGAAGCGGCCCGCGACGCCGCCGCCGCGGGCGCCGGTTACCCTCAGATCGGCGAAGCGACACACCTCAGCCGTCAGGGGGCGCGCCGCCGCTGGCCCGGGCTCATCACCCATGACGGCCGTCCGTGCCCCCCACTCGTCCCCCGGAGTACCACACCATGATCGCTGCTCCTCGCTCCTACGACGTCCTGCTCGTCGAGGACGACCTCGCCGACGCCCTGCTGATCCAGGACGCTCTCGCCCAGCACAGCACCCGCAATCTCACGCAGGTCGCCGACGGGCTGGAGGCCCTGGAGTATCTGCGCGACCCGGAGACGGCGCTCCCGGACCTCATCGTGCTGGACCTGAACATGCCGCGAATGAACGGGCGGGAGCTGCTGCGCATCCTCAAGGACGACGCCGCCCTGCGCGCCGTCCCGGTGGTCGTGCTGACCACGTCCGCGGCGCCCGACGACGTCACCGACGCCTACCACCAGCACGCCAACGCGTATGTCACGAAGCCGGTCAATCTGGAGGATTTCGAGGCGGCGGTCCGCAGCATCGACACCTTCTACCTGGAGACGGCCACCCAGCTTCCGCGAAGCTGACCGGCCCGCACGGCGGGCCTCACCCCGCCCCAGCTCAGCCCGCCTGTCCCCCAGTGCCCCCGCGTCGCCGCCCGGCGACCGGGGGCACTGTGCGTCGCGGCCCCGCGGGCTTCGCACGGGCCGACTGGACCTTGACAGGAACACAGCCACTTGTATGGTCTAGGCCAAGCGTCAACGGCCGTTCCGCTTACGGGAGTCGACCCTGCCCCACAGGGCTGACTCCATGTCCCTTCGCGCCTCTTGGCCCCACCCTCGAGAGGCCGTTCCGGACGTGCGTCCCCACATCACGCGCGCTCCGGAAGACCTGAAGTGAAGGAGTAGGCATGCACGCCCGCAAGAAGACGGCCGCCCTCATCGGCGCGGCTCTCGCCCCGGTCCTGGCCCTCAGCCTTCCCGCCGGCTCGGCCAGCGCCCACGGCTACATCTCCTCACCGCCCAGCCGCCAGGCGCAGTGCGCGGCCGGCACGGTGTCCTGCGGTGACATCACCTACGAGCCGCAGAGCGTGGAAGGGCCCAAGGGCCTGACCAGTTGCAGCGGCGGCAACAGCCGCTTCGCGGAGCTCGACGACGACTCCAAGGGCTGGGTCGCCACACCGGTGCAGAGCAGCACGACGTTCGAGTGGAAGCTCACCGCACAGCACGCGACGAGCACCTGGCAGTACTTCGTCGGCGGCCAGGAGATCGCCGAGTTCAATGACAACGGTGCCAAGCCGGGCGCGACCGTCACCCACCAGGTCGACTTCGGCTCACTGACGGGGCATCAGAAGGTGCTGGCCGTCTGGAACATCGCCGACACCACCAACGCGTTCTACGCCTGCATCGACGTGAACGTCGGCGGCTGACCCCACTCCCCCGCCTCCGTGGTGCCGCGGGCCCTCCCCCCACGGCACGCCCCGACCGGGCACGTCACGGACCCCCGGCACCACGGCTTCGCACGCCCACCCCCCACACCTTTCCTCTTTGGGAGCGCACGCATGCGCCATCGCATCCTCGCCCTGCTGACCGCGGCCGGTTCGGCCGCGACCCTCACCGCGCTGACCCTGACCGCCCCGGCCTTCGCCGAGAAGCCGGCCGACCAGCCCGCCCGGGAGTCCTCCACGCAGGCGGAGTTCGTCGTCAGCGAGGCCCAGTTCGACCAGATGTTCCCGGGCCGGAACTCCTTCTACACCTACTCCGGGCTGACCGCCGCGCTCGACGCGTACCCGGGGTTCAGCGGAACCGGCAGCGACACCGTCCGCAAGCAGGAGGCCGCCGCCTTCCTCGCCAACGTCAGCCACGAGACCGGCGGCCTGGTCTACGTCGTCGAGCAGAACACCGCCAACTACCCGCACTACTGCGACACTTCGCAGTCCTACGGCTGCCCGGCGGGCACCGACAAGTACTACGGGCGCGGCCCGATCCAGCTCAGCTGGAACTTCAACTACAAGGCGGCGGGCGACGCCCTCGGCATCGACCTGCTCAACAACCCCGACCTGGTCCAGAACGACTCGGCCGTCGCCTGGAAGACCGGGCTCTGGTACTGGAACACGCAGACCGGGCCGGGGACGATGACCCCGCACAACGCCATAGTGAACGGCGCAGGGTTCGGCGAGACCATCCGCAGCATCAACGGCAGCATCGAGTGCGACGGCGGCAACCCCGCCCAGGTCCAGAGCCGCATCGACAGCTACGAGAAGTTCACCCAGATCCTGGGGGTCGAGCCGGGCGGCAACCTCAGCTGCTGACCTGCTGCGGACGGTTCGGGCAGTGAGAGCCATGACACGTCCCTGACCAGCAATCGGTCACCGGAAGACGGCGTGAAGGGTTCGTGACGGGGCAGTGGATGTCCTGCCACTGTCCCCGACACCCCCGGAGCATCCCGTGACCGTGAACGCCACGGCTCCCACGAGCCCCGCCGCAGCCGCCGACGAGCATCCGCACGACGCCCGTCAGCGGCTGCGGCGCCGCCTGGAGCGCCTCATCGGCATCGCCGCCACCGAGGGCAACGCGCTGACGCCGCTGCGCAACGGCGACGAGATCTTCCCCGCCATGCTGGAGTCCGTACGCGGCGCCGAGCACACCATCGACATGATGACCTTCGTCTACTGGCGCGGCGACATAGCCCGCGAGTTCGCGCACGCCCTCGCCGACCGCGCCCGCGCCGGAGTCCGTGTCCGGCTGCTGCTCGACGGCTTCGGCAGCCGGACCATCGAGGGCGACCTGCTCTCCCTCATGGACGAGGCCGGGGTCGAGGTCGCCTGGTTCCGCAAGCCGTTGCACCTCTCCCCCTTCAAGCAGAACCACCGCTGCCACCGCAAGGTGCTGGTCGTCGACGAGACGACGGCGTTCACCGGCGGCGTCGGCATCGCCGAGGAGTGGTGCGGCGACGCACGCGACCCGAGCGAGTGGCGCGACACCCATGTGCGGGTCAGCGGGCCCGCCGTCGACGGGATCTGCGCGGCCTTCGCCCAGAACTGGGCCGAGTGCCACGACGAACTCTTCGACGAGCGCGACCGCTTCGTCGACCACGAGCCGCAGGGCGACGCCATCGTCCAGGTCGTGCGCGGCTCGGCCAGCATCGGCTGGCAGGACATGCAGACCCTGCTGCGCGTGGTGATCGAGTCCGCGCAGACCCGGCTGCGTCTGGCCACCGCCTACTTCTCGCCGGACGTCTACTTCGTCGACCTGCTCTGCGCGGCGGCCCGGCGAGGCGTCGAGGTCGAACTGCTCGTGCCGGGACCGCACACGGACAAGCAGGTGAGCCGGATCGCCGGCCGCCACCACTACGCCCGGCTCCTGGAGTGCGGAGTGGTCGTGCGCGAGTACCAGCGGACCATGCTGCACTGCAAGGTCGTCACGGTCGACGGGATCGCGTCGCTGGTGGGCTCCACGAACCTCAACCGGCGCTCGCTGGACCACGACGAGGAAGTCATGCTCGCCGTCCTCGACGAGACCTTCACCGCGGCCCTCGACGCCGACTACGAACAGGACGTCTCGCACAGCAATCGCGTACGGGCCGAACGCTGGGCCGACCGGCCGCTGGCCTTCCGGGCCGCGGAGAAGGCGACCAGGACCATCCAGCACTTCCTGTGAGCGGGGACTCCAGGGCCTCTTGACGGCGCCTCAGCGGCTGAGTACAACGATGTAAACCGGCTCGTGTCCCACGGGTCTCGTTCGTACCCCGCACCCCCACCGCGCCATGCGCCCCTCCCCCACGGCTCGCAGGAGGCCCGATGACGTTCCGGCCACGCATCTTGACCCGCTCAGCGACGGACCGGCCGGCGACGGCCGGTCCGTCGCTGCTTGTCGCGCTCCTGCTCGGCCTGCTGGTCGCCCTGGTCGCGCCGCCGACGACGGCGCACGCCGCGACCGGCACTCTGCTGCGCGACGGGACCGGCCTGTACCCGCGGGCCGTGCGCCTGGAACACAGCGGCGCGGCGAACGGGCGGGTGCTCGCGTCCGTCGTCACGTTCTCCGGCAACGACGGTCTCGGCGCGATCCACGAGAGCACCGACGGCGGGAAGACCTTCACCCAGGTCGGCACGGTCGGCGACCCGGAGGCGGCCGGCGGTCAGGGCCTGTGCTGCTCCACCCTCTTCGAACTGCCGCGCGCCGTCGGCTCGCTCCCGGCGGGCACGCTGCTCTGGGCGTCGTCGGTCGGCCAGGACGAGGCCGGGCGCCGGATGGCGATCAGGGTCTTCCGCAGCGACAACATCGGCCGCACCTGGAGTTATCTGTCCACGGTGGCCACGGCCGCGAACGACAAGGGTTTGTGGGAGCCGGAGTTCTCCGTCGACGCCGACGGCAACCTCGTGTGCCACTACTCCGACGAGACCGACGGCGTGCACAGCCAGAAACTGGTGGCGGCCCGCACCTCCGACGGTGTCGCCTGGACCGGCCACCACGACACCGTCGCGAGCACACTGGCCTCGGACCGGCCCGGCATGGCCGTGGTGCGGCGGCTCGGCGACGGCTCGTACTTCATGTCGTACGAGATCTGCGCGGCGAGCGGACAGTACGTGTGCGTCGTGCACTACCGCACCTCGTCCGACGGCTGGAACTGGGGCGATCCCGCCCACCTCGGCTACCGCCCGGAGACCCAGGACGGCAAGTACTTCAAGCACGCGCCGACCGTCGGCTGGTCCCCGCTGGCGGGCAGTGCGAGCGGCCGGCTCTTCCTCGTCGGACAGGTGATGTACAACGCGGACGGCTCCCGCGCGGGCGGCAGCGGGAGCACCGTCTGGGTCAACGACGCGGGCGGCTCCGGGACGTGGCGGGAGATCCAGGCCCCCGTGTCGGTGACGTCCACGACCGTCGACTACTGCCCCAACTACAGCTCGGCGCTGCTGCCTTCGGCGGACGGTGGCAACCTCCTGGAGATCGCCACCGACTACGACGGGACCGTGTGCAAGCCGTACTTCGCGTCGGCCACCGTGCCGAACTGACGCCCGGCACCGGCCTCGTCCCCGCTCAGACCTTGCGCCAGCGGGCGTTCGCCCAGGAGAAGATCCCGAAGGCGGCGAGGCCGACGGAGATCAGCACGAGCAGCCACGGGCCGGCCGGGGTGTCGGTGAAGGAGCGCAGGGTGTCGTCCATGCCCTTGGCCTTCCCCGGCTTGTGCTGGACCGCCGCGGCGATGGCGAAGCCGCCCGCGGCGGCGAAGACGGTGCCGCGGGACGCGCCGCCGAACACGCCGAAGATGTCGACGCCCTTGCGGGTCTTGTCAGACATCTCGGACATCTTCAGGTGCTTGTGGTACTTGCGCATGATGGCTCGCACGGCGATCCAGACACCGGCGACGGCTACGGCCACACCGGCGGCACCCACGATCCACTGGCCGCCCGGCCAGTCGAGCGCCTTCGCGGTGATGTCCTTGGAGCTCTTGTCGGAGCTTCCGCTGCCGCTGGACTTGTCCCCGGCGGCGAAGGAGAGCACGGAGTAGGAGACGAACCCGTAGAAGACGAAGCGTCCCGCGGCGATCGCCCGCTTGCCGGGCTTGTCGCCGTCGGGGCCCGCCTGCCCGAACAGCGCCTCGGACAGCCGCCACAGGGCCATGCCGGCCAGGGCGATGCCGAGCACCCACAGCAGGACCACGCCGAACGGCTTGTCCGCTATCTCCGCGATGGCCCCGCCGCGGTCGGCCTGCTTTCCGCCGCCGTCGGCGAAGGCGATGCGCAGGGCCAGCACGCCGATGAGTACGTAGATGACCCCACGGGCGACGAAGCCCGCGCGGGCCGCCATCGCGACCGTTTTGCTGTTCGCCGCGCGCCGGGCGTGCCCGACACCATGTGAAGTGACCGATCCAGTTGACATGTCACCCGATTGCCCCCGGATACCCGCTCAACTCCTGGCGGGCGATCCTTCGTGCGGCCGTACCCCGGCCAGCACCGCGGTGATGGTCTTGCCGTCGTCGTGCCGGTCGATGCTGACCCGTTGGGACAGGTGCTGGATCATCAGCCAGCCGAAACCGCCGGGCCGCGTCGGGTCGTGGGGCTGGTCGCCCGGGAGCCGGTCGCTGCGGTCACGGACCCGGATCACCAGCGCGCGGTCGTGGACACAGGCGCTGAAGCGGGTCATGCCGTCCCCGTGCCGCAGCGCGTTGGAGACCAGTTCGTCGGCGACCAGCATCGCGTCCTCGGACAGCCGGCGCGCCAGCCGCCACGGAACCGCCGCGCACAGCGGCCGGACCGCGGCGCTGGTCTCCGCCCGCGCCTGCGAACAGGTCGTACGTCCCGCGGCGGTCATGTCGAAGGCGCTCATGACGAGGCTCCTCCTGGGGTCGGATGGGTGGTGGTGCGCCTGACCCCTCCCGCCTGCCCGTGCTCCCCCGGGCCACGCCTGGCCGCGATCACCAGTCGTGCAGGGATCCGTCCAGCTTCAGCCGGTTCACCGGGAGGTAGGCGGCGGCGTAGGGATGGGCCGCCGCGGCCTCGTCGTCGTAGGCGACGCCCAGGCCCGGCTCCTCGCCCGGGGTGAGCAGGCCGTCGGTGAACCGGTAGGCGGGCCGGAACACCTCGTCGGTGGCGCGGGAGTGCTTCATGTACTCCTGGATGCCGAAGTTGGGGATCGCGACGCCCAGGTGCAGGGCGGCCGCGAGGCCGACCGGGGAGATGTCCGTGGGGCCGTGGACGCCCGACTTGATCTGGTAGACGGCCGCGTAGTCGAGGATCCGCCGCAGCGCGGTGATGCCTCCGGCGTGGGTGACGGGCGAGCGTACGTAGTCGATGAGCTGTTCCTCGAACAGCTCGCGGTAGTCCCAGATGGTGTTGAAGACCTCGCCGATCGCCAGCGGTGTCGTGGTGTGCTCGCGGACGCGGCGCAGCATCGTGGTGTTCTCCGCCGGGGTGACGTCCTCCAGCCAGAACAGGTCGTAGGGCTCCAGGTCCTTGCCCAGCCGGGCCGCCTGGATGGGGGTCAGGCGGTGGTGGGCGTCGTGCAGGAGGGGCAGTTCGGGGCCGAACTCGGCGCGGACCGCCTCGAACACCTTCGGGGCGTGCCGCAGGTAGGCGCGGGTGTCCCACTCCTCCTCCACCGGCCGGTTCGCGCGGCGGGCGGGCTCGTGGTCGTAGCGGGAGGTGGCGCCCGTCTCGCCGACCGCGGCGTTGGCGCTGGAGGCGACGCCGTAGACGGAGCCGAGTCCCGGGATGCCGCTCTGCACGCGGATGGCGCGGTAGCCCTGGTCCAGGTGGTCGCGTATCGAGTCGAACAGTTCCTCGAGGTCGGCGCCGCTCGCGTGCCCGTAGGCCAGGCAGCCGCGCCGGCTGCGGCCGCCGAGCAGCTGGTAGAGGGGCAGGCCCGCCAGCTTGGCCTTGATGTCCCACAGCGCCGTGTCGACCGCCGCGATCGCGGCCATGGTGACGGGACCGCGGCGCCAGTACGCGCCCCGGTAGAGGTACTGCCAGGTGTCCTCGATCGCGTGGGCGTCGCGCCCGATGAGCAGCGGGGTGACGTGGTCGTCGAGGTAGGAGGCGACGGCCAGTTCGCGGCCGTTGACGGTCGCGTCGCCGAGTCCGACGACGCCGTCCTCGGTGCGCAGGCGCAGCGTCACGAAGTTACGGCCGGGCGAGGAGACGAGCACCTCGGCGGAGGCGATGCGGGTGCCGGCGTCGCGGGCGACGCCGGGGGCGGGGGTGGACACCTGGAGAGCTCCATCGGTCGGGGGCGTGACGAAGGGCGGACCGCGCGCCCGGGAGACACACCGGGAGACAGCAGCGGCCGGGTATCGGTCCAGGTCGTGCGGTACTCCGTCACCGTAGATCTTGATGCGGGCCGGGGGTAGACCGGCTGAGCGGATCACTGCCGGACGGCGCCGCTCGCTCCGTGCATCGCGGCGATCTGCGACCGGGAGCCGAAGCCCAGCTTGGTCAGGATGTGCTCGACGTGGGAGTCGACCGTCCGCTTGGACACGACGAGTTGGGCGGCGATCTCCTTGTTGGTCAGGCCCTCGCTGACGAGCGCCGCGACCTGGCGCTCCCGCGGGGTGAGCCCCTCGGCGGGGCCGGGACGCTGGGCCGGTACCGCGGGGGCCTCCGCCGTGCTCTGTTGCAGGGCCGCCTCCACGGCGGCCTCCGGGGAGAGCCGCCCGCCCTCGCTGAACGACTCGTGGTAGCCGTCGGCGCCCAGCGCCTCACGGGCCTCCCGGGCCGCCACGTCGTGCAGTTCGTGGAGTACGGGGATGGCGAACCGCGCCTCCTTGGCGGCCCGGCGCCACAGCGCGTCGGCGGCGCCCTGGAGGACGGCGACCCGCTCGAAGTGGCGCAGCGTCGCCGCGTACCAGGCGAGCCCCTCCAGGAAGTGGGCGAGGCCCATCATGTCGTGCAGGGCCGCCTTGCAGCGGATGCCTTCGCGGGCGCACTCGACGGACGCCTCCCGGCCCTCCTTGCCGCCCTGGAGCCACAGGCCGACGCTCTTGACCCACAGGGCCCAGCTCCGGGCCCATTGCTCCTGGGGCTGTTCGGCGTTGCGGGAGAGGGAGTCGTCGCACCAGGCGATGCCCTTGTCGAGGTCGCCGTCGAGGATCAGCATGAAGCCCGCGTAGAAGCCGAGCATGAGCAGGCCCTGCTCGTCGCCGAGACCCGACAGCTGCGAGCGCACCTCGTCGAAGTCGTCGGCGCAGCCCTCGAACCGGCCCTCGAAATAGCGGCGGTGGGCCTGGAAGGCGAGGGTCCAGGCCTGGCCCAGCTGGTCGCCGATCCGGGCGGCCGTCTCCTCGGCCTCGCGCAGCAGCACCTCGTTGTTGCCGCGTTCGCCCTGGAGGTCCATGAACCAGCTCTTCACCCAGAGGGCCTTGACGCGGGTGGGACTGTCGCCGGGGCAGTCGTCCAGAGCGCGGCGCAGCCAGTAGCGGCCCTCGGTGAGCAGGCCCGTGCAGTGCCAGTAGCCCCACAGGGCCGTCGCCAGTTCCAGGCCGTCGCAGGCCGGTCCCTGCGGGGAGGCGCAGTACTCCAGGGCGGCGCGCAGGTTGGCCTGGTCGTGCACGAGGGCGCGCAGCAGCGGCAGTTGGGCGTCGGTCGTCCACCGCCGGTCGAAGTCGCGGGCCTTGCCGAGGAAGTGGGCGAGATGGCGGGCGCGGGTGCGCTCCGCCTCCCCCGTCCCGGCCAGCTGGTCCAGGCCGAACTCCCTTATGGTGTCGAGCATCCTGTAGCGGGTGCCGTCCGGGGTCTCCACCCGCAGGACGACGGACTTCTCCACGAGACCGATGAGCGCGTCGAGCACCTCCTCGGGCGGCAGCGTCCGGTCGTCGGAGCAGACTTCCTCCGCCGCGCTCAGGCTCAGTTCGCCCGCGAACACGGACAGCCGGGCCCACAGCACCCGCTCCTGGTCCGTGGACAGGTCGTGGCTCCAGGCGATCGCCGTACGCAGTGTCTGGTGGCGCGGGACGCAGGTGCGCCGGCCGCCGGTGAGGATGCGGAACCGGTCGTCGAGCCGGCCGAGCATCTCCTCCAGGGAGAGCACGCGCAGCCGGGAGACGGCCAGTTCGATGGCGAGCGGGATACCGTCCAGGCGCCGGCACAGGGCGAGGACCTCGGCGCGGTTGTCGTCGTTCACGGTGAACCCGGCGACCGCCGCCTCGGCCCGGTCCTCGAACAGCAGCAGGGCGTCGCACGGCGCGGTGGCGTCGGCCTCCTGCGGGCCGTCGGGCACCTCCATCGGGGAGACGGGCAGCACGTGCTCCCCCACCACGTCGAGCGGCTGTCTGCTGGTGGTCATGATCCGCAGCCGGGGCGCCGCGGGCAGCAAGGTGTCGCAGAGCATCGCGCACGCGTCGACCAGGTGCTCGCAGGTGTCGAGGACGAGCAGGGCCGCCTTGTCCTCCAGATGGTCGGCGACGATCTCGATCGCGGGCCGGGCCGCCTGCTCGGGCAGATCGAGCGCCGCGGCCACCGTGTTGGCGAGCAGCTCGGGGTCGGTCAGCGCCGACAGGTGCACCATGTACACGCCGTCGGGGAAGTCGCGCCGGGCCCGGTGGGCGGCTCGGACGGCGGTCCGCGTCTTGCCGACGCCACCGGGCCCGGTCAGGGTGACGAGCCGGGCGCGGCCGAGTACGTCGGCGAGCCGGGCGAGTTCGCGCCGGCGGCCGATGAAGTGGGTCGCGTCGGCGGGGAGTTCGCCGGAGGTGCGACGGCTGGCACGTTCGTTCATGAGCGGTGCTGCTCCCAGGACTGGACTGCTGTGACAGGGCCTGCGATCACGCTAGGGAGAAATCCGACCGCCACACCCCGGTTCCGCACAGAACCGCCCGGACGGGGCGACAATTTGAAAGAATGACCGGCTCGCCCTGTGCGCCCGGCCGTCTCGGTAGGCCTGTCGGTATACCGAGTCCGTTCCGGCATGCACCGGGAGGCCCACGATCGGGTACCGTTCGGCCCTGTTTTCCGTACCCCTGATGGGTCATCGTGCGGACGCCGCGCACTCTCTCCCCGACCGACTCTGTTCCCGCACACGGCAGGACGTCCCCACGGCGGCGCACGACAGGCGGGAGCCGATCATGAACGCCAATCCACCGGACGCGGGATTCGTGGGGCGCGACACGCTCCTGGCGGAGGCCGGAGCGCTGCTCGCCGACGGCCGCCATCTCACCCTCAGCGGACTGCCCGGTGTGGGGAAGTCCCGGCTCGCCCGGACGATCGCCGCGGGTCCGGCCGCGCGCGGCGGTGCCCACGTGGTCGATCTCGCGCCGCTGCGCAAGGCGGCCCTGGTGCCGCACGCGATCGCCGCCGCCGTCGGTCTCGACGTCTCCGACGGCCGTCCGGTGCGCGACAGTCTGCTGTCCCATCTCGACGGACGCGAGGTCCTGCTCGTCCTCGACAACGCCGAACACCTGGCCGACGCCTGTCAGATCCTCGTCCCCGAGTTGCTGTGGCGGTGTCCCGGTGTCCGGGTCCTCGTGACCAGCCGGCTGCCGCTGCGGACGGCGGCGGAGCGGGTGCTCGTCGTGGGGCCGCTGAGCGAGGAGGCGGCCATGGAGCTGTTCCTGGGCCGCGCGCGGGCGGCGGCGCCCGACCCGGTCGGCACACCGCTCCACGATGTGCTCGCGCGCAGTCTGTGCCGGCGCCTCGACCTGCTGCCGCTCGCCCTGGAACTCGCCGCGGCCAAGCTGGGCACACTGAGCCTGAGCGAACTGGAGCACGCGCTGGACGTCGGAGACGATCTCGCGCCCCCGGACTGCGATCCGCGGCGGCGCCCCGCGCACCACCATTCGCTGAGTACCGTGCTGGGCCGCAGCCACGAACTGTGCACCCCCGCGCAGCGGTTGCTGTGGGCCCGGCTGTCCGTCTTCATCGGCGCGTTCACCGCTGACGACGCCCAGCGGGTCTGCGGCGACCGGCTGCTGCCGGACGTCGCGAAGGAACTCGACCGACTCGCGGAGGGGTCCTTGCTGCACGGCCGGGCGGGCTCGTTCTGGCTTCCGGTGACCGTACGCACGTACGGGATGCGGCTGCTCGTCGCCCTCGGCGAGAGCGCGAGACAGCAGGCCCGGTACCGGGCCTGGCGGGACCGGGGCCTGCCCTGAGCCCCAACCGGGTGGCCTGTGCTGCTGAAGTGATTGACGGCCGTTTCATGAGGTACAGGCAGGTATGCGTACCTTGGCTGCCTCGGGCAGCGCCTCCTGGATCTTCACCGTCGTCGGCGTTCTGATCGTGATCGGCCTGCTCACCCTGTTGTGGACGAGCAGGCGCCGCCTGGCCCGGCGCCCGAATCCGCCGCAGTCGCCGCAGCCGCGGCAGGACTCGTGGCAGGATCCGGACGAACCGCGCCGGGACGATCACTGATCGGAAGCGGGCACGCACCGTTCGAGCACGGCGTAGGCGAGGACGGCGACGACGAGGCCGGTGACGGCGTCGGAGAGCTGCGGCGCCGACCAGTGGGCGACGGCAGCGGCGCCCGCGCCGATCGCCCAGGCCCCGAACGCGGTGGGCCGCACGGCCGTGGTGGCCCGGCGGTCCATCGCACCGCGGCCACCGCGGGCGAAGAACTGGTCGGCGATCAGGACTCCGCCCAGCGGCGGGACGAAGACGCTGAGGATCACGAGCCAGTCGAGGAAGTGGTCCCAGACGCCGGCGAGCGCGGCCGCCGTGCCGACGAGCCCGAGCACGATCGTCATCAGCCGCATGGTCCGGCCGGTCAGATGGGACCAGCCGAGCGCCCCGTTGTAGAGGCAGTGGCTGCACACCGAGCCGAGGTTGACGAAGACGAAGACCGCGGCCAGGACGTTGAGCACGCCCGAGTGCTCGCCGGTCAGGATCGGCAGGAAGTCGCCGCCGGTGACGGCCGGGGCGGCGATCGCGCCCGCCGGGACCACCAGACCGCCGGTGACCTGCGCGACGACGCTGGCGACCGGGAACGCGCTGATGGTCGCGAGGACCGCCTGCCTGCCGTTCCTCGACCAGCGGGTGAAGTCGGCGGTCATGGTGCCGGAGTCGGCGAACGTCGCCATGATCGTCGAGACGGCGGCGCCGAAGGTGAGGGTGGAGGCGCCGCCCACGCCCTCGTACGAGAAGACGGCCCCCAGATCGTGCTCGCCGGCCACGATCACCAGGGCGGTCACGCCCGCGACGATGAAGAGCGGGGCCGCGACGGCGCCCAGCCAGGACAGCGCCTTGATGCCGAGGTAGGTCAGGGCTATGAACCCGAGCCCGGCCAGGACGGCGACCAGCCGCTCGTGCCAGCCGAACGCCTGGTGGAGCGTGGCGCCGGTGGCCCCGGTGTTGAACGCGAACCAGCCGACCACGATGGTGGCGAGGAACGCGGCGGCGACGACGTATCCGGCGCGGCCGAAGGTGCGGGTGGCCTGGAGCGAGAAGCTCTCGCCGGTGGAGCCCGCGCGGTGGCTGAGGATCCCCACGTAGAGGAGCATGACGAGGTTGGCCACCGCGATGGCGGCCATCCCGCGCCAGAAGCCCAGCATGGCGACGACCACGCCGCCGGGGACGGCGTTGGTCAGGATCATCGGGAATCCGAACCAGACGGCCGAGACCGTCCACAGCGACTTGCGCCGGTCGGCGGGGACCGGGCTGTGCTCGTACTCGGCGTCGAGGGCAGCGGTGTCCGGCTGTCTCGCCGGGTCCAGGGCGGAGTGCTCTGTGTTCATCGTGTGTGTGGGCTTCCGGGGCGGGCGCTCGCGCGCGTCGGGACCGTCAGGAGGGAGAGCCGGCGAACGCTTCGGCGAGGGCGGTGACCGCCTTGGTGAAGGCCTCGGCGGGGGGATGCGTGATGCCCGCGCCGATCATGCCGATGCCCGCTTCCTTGTGGGCGATGGCGGTGTTGATGATCGGCAGGATGCCGGTGTCCATGACCTTGCGGACGTCGATGCCGGTGGGCAGGCCCTGGAAGTCGAGGGCGGGGATGGTGACGTTGGTGTTCTGTGCCGTGGTGATCTCGCCCATGTCCCGGGTGTACTGCACCGCCTCGGCGACGGTGCCGCCGACGAGGGCGACGATGGCGGGCGCCGCCGACATCGCGAAGCCGCCGAAGCCGTACGTCTCCGTGATCGCGCTGTCCCCGATGTCGAGCCCGGAGTCCTCCGGCCTGTACCCGGCGAACATGGGGCCGACGACCTTCTGCGCCGGGCCCGTGAACCACTGCCCCGGCAGGCCCGCGACGCGGATGCCGAACTCGACGCCGTTGCGGGCCATCGCGGTGACGATCGTGGAGTGCTCGATGCCGTTCGCGGCGTCGAGGGCGGCCTTCGCCACGGCCATCCACGTCGGCCCGGAGAAGTAGTCGGAGGACGCGACGAAGTCGAAGACCTCCTTCTTCTGCGCGGTCGTGAACGACGACTGGAGCAGGCCCGGCGCGAGGGCCTGGAAGAGCAGCAGGGTGCCCGCGCCGTTGCGGTTGTGGCACTCGTCGCCCATGTGGATCGCCTGGGACAGCAGGAGCCGCAGGTCGATGGGGCCGGTGAACTCGACGGCCTCCTTCAGCATCGGGCCGAAGACGTCCCGCATCCAGATCAGCCGCTCGACGACCGACGCGTCGTTGGCGCCCATCCGCAGGATCTTCGCCATCTGCTCGGACAGGTTGGTGTAGGCGGTGTTGCCGTGCGTCTCGTTCCTGACGATGTGCATGTACATCGACGCGGAGGTGACGCCGGCCATGGAGCCGACCGCGTTCATCTCGTGGCAGGGCTTGAAGGTGATCCGCCCGGAGGCGGCGACCTCGGCGGCCTCCTCCAGGTCCTTCGCCAGGCCCTCGAAGACGAGTGCGCCGGTGACCGCGCCCTTCATCGGGCCGTTCATACGGTCCCAGGTGATCGGCGGGCCCGCGTGCAGGATCGTGGTCGGGGTCATGCCGGGGACCACGTCGAGGGCGCGGCCGTAACCGACGAGCATCGGGCGGGCGGCGGTGATCCGCTCGACGGCCTCGGCGTTGGCCGCCTCGATGCGGGCGGCGAGTTCGGGCGCGTCCAGCGTGTCGAGGGCGCGGGCCGCCTCGACGCTGCCGCCGCCGGGCGGGGTCCAGTCGACGGTGGTGACGCGGGCGCCCTGGGCCGCGATGTCGGTGTCGAACATGGCGAGGCCGACGTTGACGACGTTCAGGTCGGCGCCGAACAGAGCGGCGGCGGGAGTGGTCGCCTCGGGGGTGTTCGCTTCGGGGGTGTTCATGACTACTTGGCCTTCCGGGCGATCTCGCGGGCGAACCGGCCCGTCTCGGTGGAGCTGCGGGTGACGAGGACGCCGGCGGCTTCGAGGGCCGCGCTCTGGGCGGCGACCGACGGGGTGTCCAGGTCGGTGCCGAGGACGTACGCGATCACCGGCAGGTGGCGGCCCGCGTCGGCGGCGACGCGCTGTGCCTCGCGGATGGCGGGCAGGGTGGTGCCGACCGGGTCCTCGTGGGAGCCGAAGCCCAGGACGAAGTCCAGGACGAGCGCGGCGACGGACTGGTCCTTAGCCTCCTCGACGAGCCGCTCCAGGCGCAGCGCGGGGTCGATCATCGGGTGCGGGCGGCCGTTGGTGAAGTCGTCGTCGCCGAAGTCGAGGAAGGTGTGGCCGGTGCTCGGCGCCGTCGCGGCGAGGCGGAAGGCCGGGTCCTTCTGGATGTTGCTGTACACGTCGACGCCCGCGTCCCGGACGGCGTACATCGTCTCGTCGCACAGGGTGCCGCCGCAGAACAGGCCGCGCACGTGGCGCTGGCCCTCCGCGAGGCGGCTCACGACGGCGTCGGCGGCGGCCCCGGCGTCGAACTCCTCGGTGGTGGCGGCCGGTTCGACGCCCGCGTGGGCCACGGCCTGGCGGGCCGCGTCGAGGCTGGAGGCGGCGAAGTGCGCGCCCGCGGCGGTGACCGCCTCCTCGGAGCCGCCGATGAAGTGGACGACGACGGGCTTGCCCGCGGCGGCGGCCTCGGCCAGGACCTTCCGCTCGACGGACGGCGCGGGCGGCTTGGACACCAGCACGATGACGTCGGTCGCCGGGTCGGCGGCGAGCGCGCGGATCCCGTCGGTCATCATCAGGCCGCCGACCTCCTCGCTGAGGTCGCGGCCGCCGGTGCCGATCAGCTGGGAGACGCCGCCGCCGAGCGCGTGGACGCGGACGGAGACCTCCTGCGATCCGGTGCCGGAGGCGGCGACGATGCCGACGGAGCCGGGGCGCACCTTGTTGCCGAAGCACAGGGCGACGTTGTTGACGATGGCGGTGCCGCAGTCGGGGCCCATCATGAACAGGCCCTTTTCGTGGGCGAGTTGCTTGAGGGCGACCTCGTCGGCGACGGAGACGTTGTCGCTGAACAGCATCACGTGCAGGCCGCTGGTGAGGGCCTTGCGGGCTTCGCGGGCCGCGTACGCGCCGTTGACGGCGATGACCGCGAGGTTGGCTCCGTCGACGGCCTCGGCGGCGCCGGTGAGGGTGCGGTAGGTGACCGCTCCGGCCCCGGCGGACGCGGGGGCCTTGCGCTGCAACAGCTCCTCGACCTGCGTCAGCAGAGCGTCCGTGGCGGCGCCGTCGGCGGCGACGAGGACGATCATCAGGTCGCCGCTCGCGGCGTCCCGCAGCTCGTCGGTGAGCAGGCCCAGATTGTCGAGGACCCCCTTGTTCATCTCGGTGCCCATGGCGGTGAAGGCCTGCTCCACCCCCTCCAGGGCGTTGGCCTTGGTCGAGACGGACATCAGGGACACGGAGTCGTAGTACGTGTTCTTCCGTACGACGGCTGTGGTGGTACTCACAGCGAACCTCGCAGTTCTTCTTCCAGGTGGAGCCCGGCCACCAGGCCGGACAGGGTGTCGCTGCCCGAGGTGTGGCCGATGGCCAGCAGCCTGCGGACAGGAGCGTGCGGCGGCCGGTCCTCTTCGGCCGACTGCCGCAGTACGTGGATGAGTTCGGCCCTGACCCGGGCGCGCGTGGCCTCGGTCAGCGTCGCGTGGGAGACGTCGGTGGTGCGTCCGCGGTGCTCGGCGAGGACGGCGCGCACGGCGGGGACGAGTCCGGTGGGTGCGGCTCCGGGCAGGGCCGCGACGAAGGTGAGGCCGGTGAGGAAGTCGTCGCCGGCCGGGGTGAGGCCGGGGCCGAGGCCGAGCAGGGCGAGGACTCCGCGCCGGATCGCGGCGTCGCCCTCGCCGTGGCGCAGTGCGGTGAGCAGGGTGGCGCGTCCGGCGTCGAGGGCGCGGGCGACGGCCAGTTCGAGCGGTCCGGCGCCGGGGACCGGGCCGAGCATGCCGCCTCGGGGGCCGAACTCCTGGTTGAGCGCGTCGAGTTGGGCGGAGACGCGGGCGAGAGTGCCGGGAGCGAAGCCGGTGAGGCTCGGGGCCTTCGGGCGCCAGGACCGGGCGTCGGCGCTGGTCACGCGCAGCGGGCGGGGTCCGGGGGCGAGGAGGATATTCCCGGGTGCGAACGTCACGGGCCGCCCGGCGGTCAGTGCGGTCGCGGTCCAGTCGGGGGTGTCGACGACGAGGGTCCGCGGAGCGTCGCCGCCGTCGCGGGCGGCGAGCGTGACGAGCAGGCCGTCGGGGGTGAGGAGGTTGACGACGCGGGTGAAGACGGAGTGGATCCGGCCCTCTCCGGTCGTCGCGCACAGCAGGTCCAGGAGTTCGGCGTCGCCGGAGAGCCCGAACACCGTACACGTCCGGGCGGATTCGTCGCCGTGCATGACGTCGCGCCCCTTTCACGCTTCAGCTCCCACCCGGTGTGCGAGCTCTTCCGACAGTGCCCCCTGCGGAACACCCACCTTGGTATACCATTCGGCGTCTCGTAGGCGAACACCTGTACCCGCACTTCTCGACAAGGGACATCACCATGCGCATCGTCGTCGCTCTCGGAGGCAACGCCCTGGCCAGACGCGGGGAGCCGATGACGGCCGACCGGCTGCGTGCCAACGTCCGCGGCGCCTGCCAGGCGCTGGCCGGTCTGGCCCGCGAGCACGAGGTCGTCATCACGCACGGCAACGGCCCGCAGGTCGGCCTGCTCGCCCTGCAGAACCTCGCCTATCAGGACGTGGCCGCCTACCCGCTGGACATCCTCGGCGCCGAGACCCAGGGCATGATCGGCTACGTCATCCAGCAGGAGCTGTCCAACGCCCTGGCGGGCGAGCGCGAGGTGGCCGCCCTCGTCACCACGACCGAGGTCGACGAGGCGGACCCGGCCTTCGAGCGGCCGACCAAGCTGATCGGCCCGACCTACTCGGCGCAGGACGCCGCCGAGGCCGCGGCCGAGTACCGGTGGACGATCGCCAAGGACGGCGGCGCCTTCCGCCGTGTCGTGCCGTCGCCGCACCCGCTGCGCATCATGCAGGCACCCCTGGTCGGCACGCTGCTGGACCACGGCACGCTGGTCGTCTGCGTGGGCGGCGGCGGGGTGCCGGTGCGCACCGACTCCCGCGGCCGGCAGATCGGCATGCAGGCCGTGGTGGACAAGGACGCGGCGAGCGCCGCGCTCGCCGCCGACCTGCGGGCGGACATGCTGATCATGCTGACCGACGGCGACTTCGTCAGTGAGAACTGGGGCACGCCGGAGCAGCGCGACATCCTCACCGCCTCCCCCGAGGGGCTGGCCGCCATGCAGTTCGCCGAGGGGTCGATGCAGCCGAAGGTCGAGGCCGCGGTGCGGGTGGCCAGGGCCGGCGGACGCGCTCTGATCGGCCCGCTCGACCGCCTCGACGACCTGCTGGCCCGCGAGGTCGGCACGGAGATCCGGGCCGACGTGCCCGGCGACGTCGTCTTCGTCGGCGCCTGAACCCCACCTCGGCACCCGCCGGTATACCAAGTATCGATCCCGCTCCGCCCGACGCCCCGCGTCGCCGGAGCGGCACCGACAGGAGAGGAGCACCGCCACGGTGCGCAGGAACCCGCCGGACGCACCCCCGCAGAACTCCCGGACGGGCCGGGCGGGTCCGCTCGCCGCGTTGCGCGCGAGCAGGGAGTTCCGCGCCCTGTGGGTCTCCAACGTGTTCTTCTTCGGCGGGGCGTGGACCCAGACGATGGTGCTGGGCTGGATCGTCTTCGACACCACCGGTTCGGAGTTCCTGCTCGCGGTCTTCACCGCGGTGCGACTCGCCCCGATGCTGCTCGGACCGCTGGCCGGGGTGCTGTCCGACCGTCACGATCGCGTACGTTTGCTGACCATAGCGTGCGGCTGGGCGCTGGGCGCCGCCGTCCTCCTGTCGGCCCTGGAGTCGACGGGACAAGTGCCGTACTGGGCGCTGGTGCTCGGCGGCCTCGCCATCGGTCTGGCGCAGTCCCCGTCGCAGCCCGCCCGCTCGGCGCTGGTCCTCTCCCTGGTCGGACGCCGCCATCTGAGCAACGCCAACGCCCTCAACGCCATGGCGATGAACATGACCCAGGTCCTCGGCCCGGCCCTGGGCGGCGCCCTGATCAGCGCCTTCGGTGCCGCGGCCGCGCTGTGGATCTCCGCGTGCTGGTACGGGTTTTCCCTGCTCGCGCTGGGGCCGCTGCGCCGGGCCCGTGGGGCACGCGGCACCGAACTCCCGTACACCGAGGAGTCGTTGCGGGTCATGCTCGTCGGCGGTGTGCGCCACATCCTGCGCAGCCGCCTTGCCACGGGGGTACTCGGTGTGACCCTCGCCGCGAACGTGCTGCTGTGGCCCGTGTATCAGGCGTTCATGCCGGTGTTCGCGCGGCAGTCGCTGGGGCTCGACGCCGACGGACTGGGGTGGCTGCTCACCTGTAGCGGCGTCGGCGGGCTCGTCGGCTCGACGGTCATCGCGGCGCTCGGCGACTTCCCTTTCAAGGGCGGCCTGTTCGTGTTCGGCACCGCGGGCTGGGCGGCCCTGTGGGCGGCGTTCGCGCTGTCGCACCAGGTGGCGGTGTCGTTCGCGCTGATGGCGGGGATCGGTCTGCTCAGTGCCGCGTTCGGGGTGCTGCAGACGACCCTGCTGCTGATGACGACCGAACCGGCCGTGCAGGGAAGGGCGTTGGGGGTGCAGGAGCTCGCCATCGGCGTCATGCCGGTGTCGTCACTCGTCCTCGGTGCCTCGGCACAGTACGCGGGCGTGGCCACGACCACGTTCGTCAGCGCCCTGATCCTCGTCGCCTTCCTGGCCGCTCTCGCGCTGCGGATGCCGGCGCTCTGGCGTTACCGCGGGGTCTGAACCGGCCGGCCGCGCTGGTGCGCCACGGCCTCCACCTCGCTGGTCGCCAGGTGCCGTTCCGTCAGCTCCTCGACGCGGCCCACGTCCCGTGCCTCGATCGCCCGGTACAGCTCCTCGTGCTCGCCGGCCACGGCGCCGAAGTCGTCGTGCTGGCCGAGCAGCCAGCGCATCCGGCTGCGCAGCGTCTGGTTGAGCTCGCTCAGCAGCGCGTTGTCGGCGAGGTCGGTGACCGTCTCGTGGAAGTCGGCCGCCGCGTTCCGGGCCCGGGTGCCGTCGCCCTGCGCGGCGGCGTCCAGTTCGGCGTCGAGATCGGCGCGGAGCCGGGCGAGGCCGGCCCGGGTACGACGCTGCGCGGCGAGCCGGAATCCCAGGACCTCGAGCGCCGACCGCACCTCGCCCAGGTCGGCGATGTCGGCCGGCGTGAACTCGCGTACCACGGCCCAGGTGCGCGGGCGCGGCGTCACCAGGCCCTCGCCCGCCAGGTCCCGCAGCGCGTCCCGCACCGGGAGGCGGCTCACCCCCAGCTCCTGGGCGATCTCCCGCTCGACCAGCCTGCTGCCGGGCGCCCGCGTCCCCTCGATGATCTGATCGCGCAGAGTGCGCATGACACGGTCCGACTCGGGGGTGAACTCCTCAGCGCCTGTCATGCCGTCATTGTCCCATCGCAGGTCACGGCCCCCTGCGCGCAGGCGTCCGCCCGCCGTCCCTGAGGGCGGCGGGCGGACGGTCGACCGTGCCGGATCGGTCGGTCGCTCAGTTGCTCAGGCCTTGTCCTGCATGCTGCTGCGCGCCGGGTTGGCCTGCTGGTCGGCCTTGGGGTCCTTCTGGTCCGCCTTGGCGCGCACACCCTGCTCGATGCGCTCCCCGACGGACTTGTCGATGTTCGACCAGTACGTGAAGGCCCTGGCCAGGACCGGCTCGCTCACCCCGTTGAGGAGGTGGCCGACGACGTTGTCCACGAGCCGGTCGCGGGCGGCGTCGTCGAAGACCTCGCGCACGAGGGTGCCCGCCTGGCCCCAGTCGTCGTCCTCGGCGTGGTCGACGTAGGCCGCGCGGGTGATGTCGCCGTCCGCGTGCCAGCTCGGCGGCGCGTAGCGCTCGATGTCGGCCGCCGGGCCGCCCTTGGAGTTCGGCGCGTACACCGGGTCCTCCGTCTTGCGGAAGGCCATCGCCCCGTCCTTGGAGTACGTGCGCAGGGGCGCGACGGGGGCGTTGACCGGCAGCTGCTGGTAGTTGCCGCCGATCCGGTGCCGGTGGGCGTCGGCGTACGAGAAGAGCCGGGCGAGCAGCATCCGGTCGGGGCTGGGGCCGATGCCCGGGACGAGGTTGTTGGGCTGGAACGCCGCCTGCTCGATCTCCGCGTGGTTGTCCGTGGGGTTGCGGTCCAGGGTCATCCGGCCGACCTCGATGAGCGGGTAGTCGGCGTGCGGCCACACCTTGGTCAGGTCGAACGGGTTGAAGCGGTAGTCCGCGGCGTCCTCGTACGGCATGACCTGCACGTGCAGCGTCCAGCTGGGGAACTCTCCGTCGCGGATGTGCTCGAATAGATCCCGGGTGTGGTAGTCCGTGTCCGCCGAGCACATCTGGTCACCCTCGTCCTGGGTGAAGGTCTCGACGCCCTGGTCGGTCTTGAAGTGGTACTTGACCCAGAACCGCTCGCCCTGGGCGTTGATCCACATGTACGTGTGCGAGGTGTAGCCGTTCATGTGGCGCCAGCTGCGCGGGATGCCCCGGTCCCCCATGAGCCAGGTGACCTGGTGGGCGGATTCCGGCGAGAGGGTCCAGAAGTCCCACTGCATGTCGTGGTCGCGGAGGTTGTTGTCCGCCCGGCGCTTCTGGGACCGGATGAAGTGCTGGAACTTCATCGGGTCCTTGATGAAGAAGACGGGGGTGTTGTTCCCCACCATGTCGTAATTGCCCTCGGTGGTGTAGAACTTCACCGCGAATCCGCGCGGGTCGCGCCAGGTGTCGGGGCTCCCGCGCTCCCCCGCGACGGTCGAGAACCGGGCGACGAGGTCGGTCCTGGTCCCCGGCTGGAACAGGGCGGCCTTCGTGTACGCGCTGACGTCCGCCGTCACCTCGAAGTGGCCGAAGGCGCCGCTGCCCTTGGCGTGCGGCTGTCGCTCCGGAATCCGCTCGCGGTTGAACTGGGCCATCTGCTCGATGAGATAGGAGTCCTGCAGAAGAATCGGGCCACCGGCGCCGACCGTGAGCGAGTGCTCATCGCTTTCGACCGGGATTCCGGCATCCGTGGTGGTCGCTTTGCCTGTGACGTCACTCATGGGAAACGCGTGCCTTTCGATGGGGATGTTGTCCGCGCCTCGTGGGCCTCGCCGACTCCGCGACACGACCCGTTGCCGAGAGGCATCTCCTCCGCGCTCGGGGGCGTGCGGAACGCCCCGGCAGCTCTTCCATCCTGCGGCCCCTTCGGCGAGTCGGCCATTTGTCGGGAATCGCACCCGGCTCGCCCCGTCCCTGAACGGGGCCACCGTCCGACTCTCCGAGCGCGGCGTCTCTAAACGGATGGGCCCGCTCTGTCTGGGTACCCGGCTGCCTACGCCCTGCAGGAGGCATCCGGAACACCCCGGGAAACCCGGGGAGCACACGAATGGGGAGGTGACCGCCGTGCCCGACAGCCGGCCGCAGTCCGCCACGGAAGGCCGCGACACGGGACAGGAACCGGTCAGTGAGCTGGTCCAGCGCGCCTCGCACCAGCTCACCGAGCTGGTGCGAGGTGAGCTACGGCTCGCTCAGGCGGAGATGAAGGAGAAGGGCAGGCGCTACGGCAGGGGCGGGGGACTTTTCGGCGGCGCCGGGATCGTCGGGTTCCTGATGCTTCAGGCGGCGGTGGCGACCGCGATCGCCGGTCTCGCGGTCGTGTGGCCGGTGTGGGCCGCCGCGCTGACCGTGACCGCGGTGCTCGGGGTGCTCGCCGCCGTGCTGGGCGCGCGGGGCAAGCGCCAGTTCGGCAAGGCCGCCCCTCCGGCCCCCGCCGCGACCATCGAGAACGTGAAGGCCGACGTGGCCGAGATCAAGGAGAGTGCCCACCGATGACACACGAGTCTGAGCCGCCCGCGCACGGGTCGGCGTCCGAGCCGGACGAGCTGCGCGACAAGGTCGAGCGGACCCGCGCGGAGCTGGGCGAGACGGTCGAGGCGCTGGCCGCCAAGGCCGATGTGAAGGCGCGGGCCAAGGACCGGGCCGCGCACGTAAAGGAGCAGGCGTCCGAAGCGGCGGACACCGCCAGGACGAAGGTCTCGGACGTCGCCCATCAGGCACAGGACAAGCTGTCCGGCCCGGCGGGGTCCGAGGCGGCCCGGTCGGCGCGGGATCCTCGCGCCATCGCTCTGCTGGCCGCCTCCGCCGGGGCGCTCGTCCTGTGGCTGGCCCGGCGGAGGCGCAGGAAGTGAGGCGACGAGACCCGCTTCGGCAGTGAGGCGGACGGCAGCCGGGGCACCGCGGGCGCGGGGCCCCGGCTTTCGCCGTTGCCCCGCGAGCATTTCTCTGACTAGAGTCAGAGAATGACCACGGAAGCGACAGAGATCGATCAGGTACGCCGTTTCAACCGCACCGTCACCCAACGCGTCGGGGTGCTGCACGACCACTACCTGGGGCGCGACCGGCCGGCCGGCGAGGCACGGCTGCTCTGGGAGATCGGCGACGAGGGCCGGGACGTGCGGAAGGTGCGGGATCGGCTCGGACTCGACTCCGGGTACGTCAGCAGGCTGCTGCGCGCCCTGGAGGCCGACGGTCTGGTCACCGTGGAGCCGCTGCCCCGGGACCGGCGGGTGCGCACCGTCCGGCTCACCGAGGCGGGCCGCACGGAGCGGGCCGCGCTCGACGGCCGCAGCGACGAACTGGCCGCGTCCCTGCTCGCCCCGCTGAACACCACGCAGCGCGCCCGGCTCGTCGCCGCCATGGCGGAGGTCGACCGGCTGCTGACGGCGGCGACGGTCACCCTGGACACCGTCGACCCGGACCATCCGGACGCCCGTGACTGCCTGTTCTCCTACTTCTCCGAGCTCCAGGAGCGCTTCGACACCGGTTTCGACCCGGCCCGCAGTCTGCTGCCCGACGCGGGTGAACTCCGGCCGCCGCGCGGCCTGTTCCTCGTCGCGCGGCTGCACGGTGAGGCCGTGGGCTGCGCGGGACTGAAGCTGCCCGCCGACGCGCCGGCCGAGGTGAAGCGCATGTGGATCGCCCCGCACGCCCGGGGTCTCGGCCTGGGCCGCCGCTTCCTCGCCGAACTGGAGGCGCTGGCCGCCGCGCACGGGCGCGAGATCCTGCGCCTGGACACCAACAAGGTGCTCGACTCCGCGATCGGGCTCTACCGGTCGGCCGGGTTCCAGGAGGTCCCGGCCTTCAACGACGAGCCGTACGCGCATCTCTGGTTCGAGAAGCGCGTCACGGCGGCGGGCGCCCGCTGACGGCACAGGTCACGGGGTCGCCGCGCGGACCAGCCGGGCCACCTGTTCCGTGGGCAGCGCCGGTGCGTGGTGGCCCCGTACGCCCGTGACCGGGTGCGCGGCGAACAGCGAGCCGAGGACGGCCTCTTCGGTGGCCTCGGCCGCGGCGCGGAAGAGCAGGTCCATCAGGGGGCCGTCCTCCGCGACGGCGGACGCGGCCCGCACCGGACCCTGCGGGGTGTGCGGGGTGCGCTGGGCCGTCGACCAGGCGAGCGCGTACTCGCCGCTGCCGTGCTGGACGATGCCGCCGGTCCGGGCGAGTCCCACCGTGGTCCGCCTGGCGATGCGCCGCAGTTGCCGGGCGTCGGCCGGGGCGTCCGTGGCGACGAGGACGACGCACGATCCGGCGCCGCGCGCGAACTCCGCCTGTTCCGCCGCCTGTTCGGGGGTGAGCGTGCGACCGGCCGGGATCCCGGTGACGGTCAGGTCGGCGGCGCTGCCGAAGTTGGCGAGGACCAGCGCGCCCACGGTCCAGTGGATACCGTCCCCGGCGTCGACGACGCGCGAGCTGGAGCCGATGCCCGCCTTCCAGCCGAAGGAGACCATGCCGGTGCCCGCCCCGACCGCTCCCTCGGCGACGGGCGCGTCGGTCGCCGCGTCGAGGGCGGCGCGCACATGCCGGGGACGCACGTGCAGGCCGCGGATGTCGTTCAGCCAGCCGTCGTTGCACTCGAACACGGCCGCGTTGACGGTGCCGGTGGTCGTGCCGATCTCGGGGTGCCCGTCGAGCGCGTGCCGGACGATCCCTTCGAGGGCGGCGCCGACCCCGAGGGTGTTGGTGAGGGCCAACGAGGTCTCCAGGACGCCGAGTTCGGCGATCTGACTGAGACCGGCGGCCTTCCCGAAGCCGTTGACGACCTCCAGGCCCGCCGCGGGCTTGTCGCGGAACACGGAGCCGGGCGCCGGGACGACGACGGTGACCCCGGTGCGTACGGGCAGCTCCGCGTCGTCATGGGCGAGCGTGACGTGCCCGACGCGGACGCCCCGCACATCGGTGAGGGAGTTCCCCGGGCCGGGCGGCAGCACGCCCGGGGCGATGCCCAGGTCCCGGGGGCGGGGACGGAGGCCGGGGTGGTGGCCGGAGCGAGATGTCATGGGGATGATCCTCTGTCGACGGGGGACGACTGTCGACAGCTCGACGGCCACCGGCGTTCCCGCGCCGGGCCGCGCAACCGATCGGAGGGACAGGCATGACCGCCTCAGAACGCCGGGCCGCCCCAGACACCGCCCATGCCGTGCTCGCGGAGGTCTGGCGCGGGGACTTCCTGGAGTCCGTGCACCACGGATCGGTCGTGGCGCTCGCCCCCGACGGCCGTACGGTCCTGAGCGCGGGCCCGGTCGACGCCCCCATGTTTCCGCGCTCCGCCAACAAGCCGTTGCAGGGCGTCGGCATGGCGCGGGCGGGACTCGGTCTCGACGGTGAACTGCTCGCTCTCGCCTGTGCCAGCCACTCCGGCGAGGACTTCCACCTCGACGCCGTGCGCAGGATCCTCGCCGGAGCGGGGCTGACCGAGGACGCCCTGCGGTGCACGGCCGACCTGCCCCTGGGCGTCGAAGCACAGGCCGCGTACCTCGCCGCCGGGCAGGGGCCGACGAGGATCGCCATGAACTGCTCGGGGAAGCACGCGGCGATGCTCGCCACCTGTGTCGCCGCCGGCTGGCCGACCGAGACCTGCCTCGACCCCGGTCACCCGCTCCAACGGGCCCTGCGCGGCACGCTGGAGGAGCTGGCGGGCGAGACCTCGGCCGCGGTCGGCGTGGACGGCTGCGGCGCTCCCCTGTTCGCGCTCACCCTCACCGGTCTGGCCCGCGCCTTCGCCCGGCTCGCGACCGCGCCCGCGGGCCGTCACGAGCACCGGGTGGTCACGGCGATGAACGCCCACCCCGAGTACGTCGGCGGCACCGGCCGCGATGTCACGGCCCTCATGCGCGCGTTGCCCGGCGCCGTCGCCAAGGACGGCGCCGAAGGGGTCTACGCGCTGGCCCTGCCGGACGGTTCGGCCGTCGCCCTGAAGATCGCCGACGGCGGACAGCGGCCCCGGTCCGTCGTGCTGACCGCGGCGCTGCGCCACATCGGGGTGGACGTCGACGCCGACCCGCGCCTCGCCGCGCTCACCGAGGTCCCGGTCCTCGGCCACGGCCACCCGGTCGGCGCCGTACGGGCGTCGGCGCTGCTCGACAGGGTCTGAGCCGTCCCGCTGTCCACGCGCCGATACGCTGCCGTTCGCCGGACGGATCACGGAAATCCGGAGACAGGGGAGCGATCATGCGCAGCGTCACGGGGACCGGGTCCCGAGCCCTGGCGGCCGCCGCCGTGCTGGCGGCCGTGTTCACGGCCACCGGATGCGGCACCGACGGCGAACCGGGCAAGGACCGGGCCACCGGCTCCGGCAGCCCGCGCTCCTCCCCCACGTCCGCCGCGGCCTCCCCTCTCTGGAAGTTCGCGCACATAGCGGATTTCGACGGCGAGTTCACCGATGTCGCCGCCCTCGCCGAGGACGACATCTGGGCGGTCGGCCAGGAGAACAACGGCAACGTCGCCGCGACGCTGATGCACTACGACGGCTCCCGCTGGACGCGCGAGGAACTGCCCGACGCCCTGGGCCGGTCCGACTACCCGCCCAAGCTCGACGAGATCGGCGAGGCCACGCTGTGGCTGCGGCCGCAGGGCACCGGCGAGGCGTCCGGCACGACCGAGTGGGCACAGTGGGACGGCACCGAGTGGTCCGCGGTGCCGCACCCGCCGACGGGCAACGTCGGCGATCTGGAGGCGACGGGCCCCGACGACATCTGGGCCCTGGCCGACGAGCGGTCCGCCCAGCACTGGGACGGCAGCCGCTGGACGACGACCCGGCTCCCGTACAAGACCGCGGACCTCGCCGTCGTGGACCGCGACGACGTATGGGCGGTGGGCCGGCGCTCGACCGGTCCCGGCACGCAGGCGCCGGGCGGCCTCCCCTACGACCAGCCGGCCACGATGCACTGGGACGGCACGTCGTGGCGGGCGGTCGACACCCCCGTGAGCCGCTTCGAGGACCCGATTCCGGCGGAGGCCGGCGCCGGGCTGACCACGGCCTTCGTGCTCGACGGCGGCGAGGTGCGCGCGTACGGCCTGAACAGCTTCAATCACGGTGAGGGCGAGGGTGCCGAGCCCGACGACGAGTACATCCGGCTGCGCCGCGAGGGCTCGGAGTGGGTGGAGCAGGACCCGGCGCCGGGCGGCTGCGAGCTGCGCGTCCCGGTGGGCCAGGACGACGGTGGTCTTCTCCTGGACGGGAACTGGTACCTGAGCGACGACGGTACGTGCGTCAAGGTCGGGCGGCACCGGCTCCCGGTGTCGACCGGCGCGGGGAAGTCGTCGAACCAGTCGCTGTGGCTGTCGGCGGTGCGCCGGGTCCCCGGCACCGACATCTGGCTCGGCTGCGGGCACGTTCAGGTCAACCAGTCGGGAGCCCCCTTCAACGCTCCCGTCGTGGTCCGCCTCGAACGCCCGGGATCCACGGGGTAGGCAGACCTCGGCGGCCTCAGCCTCCGGTGCTCTCCCGCACGATCACCTCGTGCCCGACCACGTGGTCCTGGAGCGGCCCGCCGTCGGGGTCGTCGATGCGGTCGACGAGCAGGGCGACCGCGGCGCGGGCGATCTCCTTCTTGTCCGGGGCCACCGTCGTCAGGGTCGGCACGCTGAACCGGGACGCCTCGATGTCGTCGAAGCCGACCACGTCGATGTCCTTCGGCACGCTCACGTCCTTCTCGTGCAGGGCCCGCAGCGCGCCCAGGGCGAGATGGTCGTTGAGGCACAGCAGCGCGTCCGGCGGCGTCGGGAGTTCGAGGAGCGCGGCCGCGGCCCGGGCGCCGTCCCGCCAGTGGTAGGCGTCGACGCCGATCACGAGATCGGGGTCGAAGGGGACATGGGCCGCCTTCAGGGCCGCCCGGTGGCCGTCCGTGCGCAGCCGGTCGGTGCCCACTCGGCCGCGGACCCGGCCGCCGACCACCGCGATCCGGCGCCTGCCGCGCGCCAGCAGGTGTTCGGTGGCGTCGCGCGCGGCCCCGACGTTGTCGATCGCGACGTGATCCGTGCTGCCCTCCGCGGGCCGCTCGCCGAGCAGGACCACGGGCAGCCTGCGGTCGCGGGTGGCGAGGTCCCGGGGCTGGAGCGCGAGCGGGCTGAGGATGATCCCGTCGGAGAACTGGGCGTCGAAGCCGTGCAGCGCGGCCAGTTCACGCTCGCGTGAGCCGCCGGTCTGGTTCAGCAGCACCGTTCGGCCGTGCCGGTCGGCCTCGGTCATCACGTGCTTGGCCAGCTCGGAGAAGTAGGCGACGTCGAGTTCGGGGACGGCGAGGGTGATCATGCCGGTGCGGCCCTGCCGCAGCTGACGGCCCGCGATGTTGACCCGGTAGCCCAGGGCGTCGATCGCCTCCCGGACGACCTCGCGGGTCCGGTCGGAGACATGCTCGAAGTTGTTGATCACGTTGGAGACCGTCTTGGGCGAGACACCCGCGTACTCCGCAACGTCCTTGATCCTGGGTCTGGCCGCCACGCTGTCCATTCCTTCCGTCTGCCGTCCGCGATCGTACCGAGCATCACGAAACGGTTTCGGGCCGGATCCCGCCCCGCTCGGATATTTACAACGATGTAATCGCCATGGTGCCATGAGCCGCGCACCGACTGGCACACCGCATTGATCCGGCAAGGAGCACCATGCCCGTCCCCCGTCCCGAGTACCCGCGACCGCAGTTCGCCCGCGACGCCTGGCTGAATCTCAACGGCACCTGGCAGTTCGAGACCGACCGGTCCGACACCGGTCTGGAACGCGGCCTGCGGGAGCGGGAGCTGGCCGACCGCATCACCGTGCCGTTCTGCCCCGAGTCGGAGCTGTCCGGGATCGGCGACACGGACTTCCTGGAGGCCGTCTGGTACCGGCGCACGGTGACGGTGCCCGCCGACTGGACGGACGCCCGGGTGCTGCTGCACTTCGGCGCGGTGGACCACGACGCGACGGTGTGGGCGAACGGGACCGAGGTCGCCCGGCACCGCGGCGGCTTCACCCCCTTCACCGCGGACCTCGGCGACATCGCCGCTCCCGGCGAGGAGCTGACGCTCGTCGTACGGGCCCGCGACACCCGGCACGGCCCGCAGGCCCGCGGCAAGCAGGCCACCTGGTTCGCGAACTCGCACTGCCACTACACCCGCACCACCGGCATCTGGCAGACGGTGTGGCTGGAGCCGGTGCCGCGCACGGTCGCCCTGCGGCGGCCCCGGATCACCCCGGACCTGGCGTCGGGCGCCTTCCACCTGGAGCTGCCGCTGACCGGCAACGCCCCGGGCCACCGGGTGCGCGCCACCCTCGCCGACGAGCGGGGCGCGATCGTCACCGCCGAGGCCCGCGCCGACCTGGACCTCAGCCCGCGCCTGGCCCTCGCCGTGCCCGCGGACCGGCAGCGCGTGTGGTCGCCGGCCGACCCGCACCTGTACGACCTCACCTTCGAGGTCGTCGACGCCGAGGGCGCCCCGGTGGACCGGGTGACCTCGTACGCCGGTCTGCGCTCGGTCTCGATCGACGGCAAGCGGCTGCTCCTGAACGGTGAGCCCGTCTTCCAGCGGCTCGTCCTCGACCAGGGCTACTACCCGGACGGCCTGATGACGGCGCCGAGCGACGCCGACCTGGTGCGCGACATCGAACTCGGCATCGCCGCGGGCTTCAACGGCGCGCGGCTGCACCAGAAGGTCTTCGAGGAGCGGTTCCTGTACCACGCGGACCGGCTCGGCTATCTGGTGTGGGGCGAGTTCGGAGACTGGGGCTGCGAGGTCGGCGTCCGCGACGACAACCAGCGGCCCGACGCCAGTTACGTCACCCAGTGGCTGGAGGCCGTCGAGCGGGACTACTCGCACCCCTCGGTCATCGGCTGGTGCCCGCTCAACGAGACGTACCAGAACCTGCACGACCGCATCACACAGCTCGACGACGTCACGCACGCGATGTTCCGGGCCACGAAGCAGGCCGACGGCACCCGCCCGGTGATCGACGCCTCCGGGTACGCGCACCGGGTGCCGGAGACCGACGTGTACGACTCGCACTGCTACGAGCAGGACCCGGCGGAGTTCGCGAAGATCATGAGCGGCCTCGCGGAGAACCGGCCGTACCTCAACACCGGCCCCGACGGCCGCGTCTGGTCGGTCCCGTACGGCGGGCAGCCGTACTTCTGCAGCGAGTTCGGCGGCATCTGGTGGGACGCGGCGGCCGCCGCCGAGGCCGCCGGCAATGTCCTCGACGACTCCTGGGGCTACGGCGAACGGCCGCGCAGCGCCGAGGAGTTCGTCGAGCGGTTTACCGGCCTGACGGGTGTCCTGCTCGACGACCCGGACATGTTCGGCTACTGCTACACCCAGCTCACGGACGTCTTCCAGGAGCGCAACGGCATCTACCGCTTCGACCGCGGCGAGAAGGTCGACACCGCCCTGCTGCGGGCGGCCCAGCTCCGCGCGGCCGCCTTCGAGAACGTGAACTAGCTCAGCCCATCCTCTCGTTTACATCGATGTATGTCCGTGGGCGGCGGTGTCGGGACGACCCCGCCGCCCACCGGGAAGGAGCCTCATGACCGGCACACCCGCCCCCGTCGGTCGCCCCGCGCTCACCAGACGCCGCGCCCTGACGGCCGCGCTCGCCGCCGGGGCCTCGGTCCTCGGCGCGGGCGCGCTCAGCGGCTGCGGCAGCGCACTGGCCGCGGGCGACGGCACGGTCCGCCTGTGGGACCTGTTCCAGGGAGCCGACGGCGGCCTGCTCAACGAGATGGTGCGCAAGGCGCAGCCCGACATGCGGGGCACGCACATCGAGCGCACCGTCCTGGAGTGGGGCACCCCGTACTACACGAAGCTGGCCATGGCGTCGGCCGGCGGGCGCGGTCCCGACGTGGCCGTCGCGCACATGTCGCGGCTCGCTGGTTACGCGCCGACCGGGCTCGTGGACCCGTGGGACATGGACTTGCTGGCCGAGTTCGGCGTCCACGAGGGCGACTTCGCCGACGCGGTGTGGAGCCGGACGCAGTACGACGGCGCGACCTACGCGATCCCGCTCGACACCCACCCCTTCATCGTGTTCTTCCACCCAGAGCCGGTGAAGAAGGCGGGCCTTCTGAAGGCGGACGGCACGCTGGACCTGGACGCGTTCTCGTCCCCCGACCAGTTCCTCGCCGCCGGTCGGGAGCTCGCGAAGGCCTCGGGCAAAGAGGGCATCTCCTTCGGGTACGTCAACGACACGGCGCAGGGCTGGCGGCTCTTCTACGGCCTGTACAAGCAGACGGGCGGCGTCTTCGACCTGCCGCCCGGCGGGCCCGCGAAGGTGGACCTGGACCGCATGGCCGAGGTCATCGCGTTCATGGCCAAGCTGGTCGACGGCAAGGCCAACCCCAAGCGGCTCGACTACAACGCGAGCGTGGCCGCGTTCACCAACCGGCAGACGGCGATGGCGCTGTCCGGCGAGTGGGAGCTCGGCACGTTCCGCACCGCGGACAAGAAGGTGGACGCCGCCCCGTTCCCGACCGTCTTCGGCACCCCCGCGATCTACGCCGACTCGCACTCCTTCGTGCTCCCCCACCGCGACAGCCCCGACGCCGAGCACCGCCGCCGCACCCACCAGGCCGTGGCCGCGCTGCTCAAGGCGGGCCAGACCTGGGCGACCGCCGGGCACATCCCCGCATACACGCCGGTCACCCGCACCAAGGCGTACGCCGGACTGCTGCCGCAGGCCCACTACAAGTCGGCCGCGTCGCAGGTGGTCCTCGACCCGGCGGCCTGGTTCGTCGGCGCGGGCTCCGACTTCCAGAACGCCATGTCGCAGGTGCTCCAGCAGGCCCTGCTCGACGGTCTCTCCCCGGACCGCGCGGCGCGCGCGATGGTGCGCCGCGTCAACACCTTCCTCTCCAAGCCCAGCCCGGCCTGACACTCCCTGGAGGCACAACGATGTCCTCTCCGCACGTCTCACCCCGGCCGGGACCGCCGTCGCCGCGCCGGCTGCTGCCCCCGGGCCTGCTCTTCGCCCTCCCCTTCCTCGTCCTGTTCGCCGTCTTCCTGCTGTGGCCGCTCGGCCAGGGCCTGTGGACGGCGCTCACGGACAAGGCGCTGTCCGCGCACGCCCCGTCCTTCGTCGGCCTCGACAACTTCAGCGAGGCGTTCGGGGACGCGGAGATGTGGCGGGCCCTGTGGCACACCGTCCTGTTCACGCTGATCTCGACCGTCCCGCTGGTCGTGGTGGCGCTCGGCATGGCGCTCCTCGTGCACACCGGCCTGCCGGGCCAATGGGTGTGGCGCCTCGCGTTCTTCGCGCCGTACCTGCTTCCCGTCGGTGTCGTCGGCCTGCTCTGGCTGTGGCTCTACCAGCCCGATCTCGGCGTCTACAACCACCTGCTGGGCGCGATCGGCCTCGACCAGGTCGCCTGGCTGAGCGACGAGTCGGTGGCGCTGTGGGCGATCGCGCTGACGACCCTGTGGTGGACGGTCGGCTTCAACTTCCTGCTCTACCTGGCCGCCCTCCAGTCGATCCCCGACCACCTGTACGAGGCCGCAGCCATCGACGGCGCCGGTGCCTGGCGGCGCCTGTTCTCGATCACGCTGCCGCAGCTGGGCCGCATCACGACGGTCATCACCGTGCTCCAGGTCCTGGCCTCCCTGAAGGTCTTCGACCAGGTGTACCTGCTGACGAAGGGCGGCCCGAACAACTCGACGCGGCCGGTCGTCGAGTACATCTACGACGTCGGCTTCACCGGCTACCGGCTCGGCTACGCGTCGGCGATCAGCTACATCTTCTTCGCCCTCGTGCTGCTCGCCTCCGCCGCCCAGTTCGCCGTACTCCGCCGCCGGGAGAAGTGACATGACGACCACCACCGACGCCCCCGTCCGCCCCGCCAGACAGCGCATCGTTCCCGTCCGCCCGCCGCGGCCGGGCCGGGCCGAGGGCCGCACGACCACGAACCTCACCCTCGGCGCGGGCCGCACCACACGCGCCCTCGCCCTCGTGGTCCTCGTGGTCGCCGCCCTGATCTGGCTGCTGCCGATGGCGTGGGCGCTGCTCACGGCCTTCAAGTCCGAAGCGGACGCGAGTGATCCGGTGCACTGGATCTGGCCGCAGCACGGCTTCACGCTCCAGGCGTTCAGCACCGTGTGGGAGCGCGGCGATCTGCCGCTGTGGATGCTCAACAGCTTCTTGATCTCCGTCGCCGTCACCGTGATCACCGTGCTGGTCTCCGCGATGGCCGGCTACGCCTTCTCCCGTACCCTGTTCGCCGGCCGCAAGTGGCTGTTCGCCCTGACGATCGCGGCGGTTCTGGTACCGCCGCAGATCCTGATCGTGCCGTGGTTCGAGCAGATGCTGACGCTGCATCTCCTCGACACGTACGCGGCGGTGATCCTGCCGCAGACCGTGGCGCCCGTGATGGTGTTCATCCTGAAGAAGCACTTCGACTCGCTGCCCGTCGAACTGGAGGAGGCGGCCCGCATCGACGGCGCCGGGCACTGGCGGATCTTCTGGTCGGTGCTGCTTCCCCTGTCCCGGCCGATGCTCGCGGCCGTCGCGATCTTCGTCTTCATCGGGGCGTGGAACAACTTCCTGTGGCCGTTCGTGTCGACGTCCGACCCCTCCCTGATGACGCTGCCGGTCGGCATCACCACGGTGAAGGACGCGTACGGGATCCAGTACGCGCAGTCGATGGCCTCGGCCGTGCTCGCGGCGCTGCCCCTGGTCGCCGTGTTCGTCTTCTTCCAGCGGCACATCGTCAAGTCCGTGGCGACGACGGGCCTCGGCGGGCAGTAACCCTGTGCACCAGGAGCAACTCCTGACCGGCAGCGCCTCGTTGACACCGCACCGCCCCCTTCCCTAACGTCCTGAACCTCTGGGACTTACATCGATGTAAGGAGCCGCTCGTGCGCGCACGGTCCCGTACCGCCCTCGTTCCCGCACTCCTCGCACTGCTCGCGGGGCTGGCCTGCAGCCCGCAGGCCAGCGCCCATCAGGAGCCCGCCGCACGGCCGGCGAGTTCCGTGGCCGCGAGCGGCACCTTCCGCAACCCGCTGAACACCGGCCCCGATCCTTATCTGACGTATGCGAACGGGGCCTACCACCTGACCACCACCCAGGGCGACAGCATCAAGATGTGGAGCTCGCCGTCCCTGGCCACCCTGCTCGACGCCGAGCCGAAGACGGTGTGGACGGACACCGACACCTCCCGCAACCAGCACATCTGGGCGCCCGAGTTCTACCGCTTCAACAACCACTGGTACCTGTACTACACGGCCGACGACGGCACGGACGACCACCACCGGCTCTTCGTCCTGGAGTCGTCGGGCGACGACCCGACCGGGCCGTACCACTTCAAGGCGAAGCTCGCCCCGCCCAACCACACCGGCGACTTCGCGATCGACCCGGGCATCCTCCAGCACAACGGCAAGCTGTATCTCGCGTACAGCGGCATCAACCCGTACCAGCACAACGGCCTGAACATCGCGCCGATGTCGAACCCGTACACCGTGTCGGGCGACGCGGTCGCGATCAATGCCGCCGGGGGCTGCCCGGAGGTGCGCGAGGGCCCGGAGTTCCTGAACCGCAACGGCCGTACGTGGATGACGTACTCGACCTGCGACACCGGGAAGCCCGACTACCAGGTCTGGATGATGTCCCTCGCGGACAACGCCGATCCGCTCGTCCCGGGCAACTGGACGCAGACCTCGGGCCCGGTGTTCTCCCGCGCGGACGCCCGCGGCGTGTTCGGCCCCGGCCACCACGCCTTCTTCAAGTCCCCCGACGGGACCGAGGACTGGCTGGTCTACCACGCCAAGACCACGTCCACGAACACGTACACCAACCGCACGACCCGCGCGCAGAAGATCTCCTGGAACGCCGACGGCAGCCCGAACCTCGGCACGCCGCTCGCCATGGGCGCGACCCAGAACCTGCCGTCCGGCGACCCCGGCTCGGGCAACTACTGGATCAACGACGACAGTCGCACCAGCGGCGACGGCGGCGTGACGTACACCGGCACCTGGAACTCGGGCACCGGCTGCGCCGCGCAGTGCTTCTGGAGCGACGACCACTGGAGCGACAAGGCCGGCAACACGGCGACGTTCACCTTCTCCGGCACCCGGATCGCGCTCCTGTCGGTCAAGGACACCGGGAACGGGATCGCGGCGGTCAGCGTCGACGGCGGGCCCGAACAGCGCGTCGACTTCTACGGCGCGATCCGCACCGGCGAGACGCTCCAGTACCTGAGCCCGCGCCTGGCGAGCGGCCCGCACACGCTGCGCGTACGGGTCACCGGCGAGCACAGCGCCGCGTCCACCGGCTCCTTCGTCAGCGTGGACCGGGCCGAGGTCTACAAGGACTGACGCCGCCCGACGGCCTCATCTCTCACTCCCCCTCGATGTCCGCGTCGATCTCGATCTCCAGAAGGCAGAAACCTCCGCCGCGGCAGGAGTCGCAGACCTCTCCGTCGCGGCTCCCGCTGCCGTGGCACGCGCCGCACAGGCCGTCGTGCCATGCCGTTCCGTCCAAGGCGTAGTGCGGGCGCGGGTAGTGCGTGTCGGGGAGCACGCACTCCACCTGTGTCTCGGGATGCCGCCGCACACACAGGTCCTGCCCGGAACGCCGCTGCCGTCCGTCCTGGATGATGACTCCTCCGTCGTCGGTCCGTCGTGCTTCTTCCCTTCCCAGGGATAGCACCCGGTACTGACAACGCCTGCGACGCCGGAGGTCAGGACGCGGCAGCCGTGACCGCCACGGTGAGGTACGGCATCGTGAACGTGCCGCCGCGCGCGTCGATCACGGCGCCGGTGCGGGCGAGCAGGTCCGCCGTCTGACGCGGGGTGTACAGCGCCGCCTCGCCGCTGGTCGTGAGGTGTTCCAGCCAGGCGTCGCGCGTGTAGGGCTGTTCCCAGGCGACCTCCCAGCGCTCGGGTTCGCCGAAGGATGCGACGGCGCGCAGGCTGTCGGCCACCTTCTCGAAGAGGGCGCCGTAGGCCTCGGAGGCCGAGCGCTTCCAGGGCGTCCGCGGGGCGTCGGGCAGGGCCGCGCGATGGGCGGCGGCGAACGCGTCGGCGAGGTCGCCGGCGGGCCGGTAGACGTTCCACATCAGGGCGATCCGGCCGCCGGGACGCAGCACGTGCGCCGCCTTCGCCGCGCCCGCGACGGGGTCGATCCAGTGCCAGGTCTGCCCGGCGACGACCGCGTCGAAGGTGCGGCCCGCGTCGTCCCAGCTCTCGAACCCGGCGACCTCCACGGGCAGTCCGCGGTCGCGCGCGAAGCCGGCCATGCGCGCGTCGGCGTCGACGCCGAGGACGGTGCAGCCCGCCGCCCGGAACTGGCGCGCGGCGATCCCCGTACCGCATCCCACGTCGAGGACGTCGCGGCCGGGCGCCGCGGCGACGATCCGCCGCACCAGGGCGTCCGGGTAGCGGGGGCGGGCGCGGTCGTAGCGGGCGGGGTCGGTGCCGAACGACTCCGCCATGCCACGGGCCTTGTGCGGTGCGTCCGGACCGGAGGCAGGGTTAGTGGGCATGCGCCCACTCTAGGTGGGCACATGCCCACTCGTCTACGGTGGGCGCATGCCCACTTGTCCACGGTGGGCCCATCCGACGAAGGGGGACGCAGGTGCCGACCGGGGTGGCCATCCGCGATGTGCGCGCGCAGTTGTTCGACGCGGCCGAGCGCGTGCTGCTGCGGGACGGCGCCGCCGCGCTCACCAGCCGGGCCGTCACCGACGAGGCGGGCTGCGCCAAGGGGGTGCTGCACCGGCACTTCGCGGACTTCGACGCGTTCCTGTGCGAGCTGATCCTCGACCGGGTCGGCGGGATCGACGCGCGGGGCGCGACGCTGGCCGGGTCGGCGGGCACCGGTTCCGTCGTCGGCCATCTCACCGACGCGCTGACCGCTCTCTTCACCCCGGTCGCGCTGGCGCTGGTCACCCTGATCACCTTCCGCGACGGCCTGCGCGCCCGGCTGCGGGCGGCGGGCCGCCCCGGTGTCACGGTGCTCGCGCAGGCCACGCAGGCGCTGATCGCCTATCTGGGCGCCGAGCGCACGGCGGGCCGGATCGCGCCCGCCACCGACGTCGACACGCTCGCCCTCACCCTGGTCGGCACCGGCCATCTCCTCTTCGCGGGCCGCGACGACGGCCCGCCCGGGCGCGCGGAGGTCCGGAAGATCGTGGAGTCGGTCGTGGGCGGAGCGCTCGCCGGACAGACCGACGGGCCCGCCCCGACGAGTCGGAGCGGGCCCTGAACGAGCGGTGGTGCGGGGATCAGCCCTGGGCGGGCTCCAGCTCGCGGTCCTCCTGCGCCGACGGCTTCTCGGCGGTCAGGGTCTTCTGCAGCTTCTCGCCCTCCACGTCGACGTTGGGCAGCGCCTTGTCGAGCCAGCGGGGCAGCCACCAGGCCGACTTGCCGAGCAGCGCCATGACCGCGGGCACGATCGCCATGCGGACCACGAACGCGTCGAAGAGGACGGCGATGGCGAGGCCGAAGCCCATCATCTTGATCATGCTGTTGTTCTCCATGATGAAGCCGGAGAAGACGCTGATCATGATGACGGCGGCGGCCCCGACGACCCGTCCGCCGTGCCGGAACCCGGTCACGATGGCCTCGCCGGGCCGCGCTCCGTGGACGTAGGCCTCGCGCATCCGGGTCACGAGGAACACCTCGTAGTCCATGGCGAGTCCGAAGACCACGCCGATCAGGAAGATCGGCATCATCGACATGATCGGGCCGGGCTGTTCCACCCCGAAGAGGTCGGCGAGCCAGCCCCACTGGAAGACCGCGACCACGGCGCCGAGCGCCGCCGCGACGGAGAGCAGGAAGCCGAGGGCGGCCTTGAGCGGGACGAGGATCGAGCGGAAGACCAGCATCAGCAGGAGGAAGGCGAGACCGACCACCAGCAGGAGGTACGGGACCAGCGCGTCGTCCAGCGTCTGCGAGAAGTCGATCGTCATGGCCGTCGCGCCGGTGACCAGGATCTCGGCGCCGGTCTGCGCCTGCCAGTCCGTGGCGTCCGAGCGGATCTCGCGGACCAGTTCCTCGGTCTTGTGGTCGCTCGGGCCCGTCTTGGGGACGACCGTGATGATCGCGGTGTCACCGGCCGGGTTGACCTGGGCCGGGGTGACCGCCACGACGCCGTCGACCTTGGCGAGGTCGGCGCCGACCTGCTTCGCCGCACCGGCGGCGCCCTTGCCGTCGACGGTCACCATCAGCGTGCCGTTGAAGCCCGCGCCGAAGGACTCGGACAGCATGTCGTAGGCCTTGCGCTGGGTGCTGTCCGGCGCGGACGAACCGTCGTCGGGCAGACCCAGTTCGAGGCTGGCCGCCGGAACGGCGATCGCGCCGAGACCGAGGACGCCGACGAGGAGCACGCCGAGCGGGCGGCGGAGCACGAAGCGGGACCAGCGGGTGCCGAGGTTGGGCTTGCCGGACTCGGCGACCGGGCCCGTCGCCTTGCGGTCCTTGCGGCGCAGCACCTTCTTGCCGGCGAAACCGAGCAGCGCCGGGATCATGGTGAGGGCGATGAGCACGGCGATGGCGACGGTCGCGGCGGCGGCCAGGCCCATCTTGGTGAGCATCGGGATGTTGACGACCGACAGGCCGCTCAGGGCGACGACGACGGTCAGGCCCGCGAAGACGACCGCGGAGCCCGCGGTGCCGACGGCACGTCCCGCCGCCTCCTCGCCCTCACGGCCCTCTGCTATCTCGGCGCGGTAGCGGGAGACGATGAAGAGCGCGTAGTCGATACCGACGGCGAGGCCGATCATCGAGGCCAGGGTGGACGTGGTGCCGGAGAGGTTCAGGACGCTGCCGAGCGCGGCAATGCCGGAGACGCCGATGCCGACGCCGATGATCGCGGTCAGCAGCGGCATGCCCGCGGCGACCAGCGAGCCGAAGGTGAGGATCAGGACGACCGCGGAGATCGCGATGCCGATCATCTCGGCGCTGCCGCCCATGTCCTGGTCGGCCTCGACGGCGTCGCCGCCCGCCTCGACGGTGAAGCCGTCGGCGCGCGCGTCGTCGATGGCCTTGGTCAGGGCCTCGTGCGCCTTGTCGGTCAGCTCGGTGCCGGCGACCTTGTAGGTGACGGAGGCGTAGGCGGTGGAGCCGTCCTTGCTGACGGCGTTCGCCTTGTACGGGTCGGCGACCGAGGCCACCTGGGGTCCGTCGCCGAGCTGCGTCACCATCGTGCGCACATCAGCCTTGGCCGCGGGATCGGTCAGCTTCTCGCCGCCGGGCGCGCGGATGACGACGCGGGCGGTCGCCCCCTCGGAGTTGGCCGCGGGGAACTTCTCGTCGAGGAGGTCGAAGGCCTTCTGCGACTCGGTGCCCGGCATGGAGAAGGAGTCCGCGGGCGGGGCGGGCGCGGCCGACGACGCGAAGCCGATTCCGCCGAGCAGCAGCACCCACAGCAGTGCGACGTAGCGGCGGCGCCTGAAGGACAGCCGGCCGAGTTTGTACAGGAACGTAGCCACGGCGAAGGGGGCTCCCGTCGGGGTCGTGAGAGGTCTCTCAGGCAGGTGCGACCACGCCCGGTGGTGCGTCGTTGCACGTCAGAGGGGTCGGCAGGATCTGTGTCCATCCTCGCGGCCCGCGCGGGCCGAGGGGTCAGCCTCTGAGCCACAGTCCGCGCCCACGGACGCGGTAGGCGCCCGCGGGCGGTGTCATACCCGGGGAGGAGTCGGGTCCCATCGGCGTAAACCCCACGGTGGAGCGCGACCCTGATGTCCTGGCCGTCGCGACCCCGACGTTTTACCTATGTTGACATACCTATCTCCGTAGACCTATCTTCGGCGGCATGCCCGCTGCCGCCGCCGCCCGCCAGGACATCGACCGCGTCGCCTCCGCGCTCGCGGCGTGCCTGCCGACGCTGCACCGGACGCTCGACCGGCGGATCCTCGGGGACTTCCCGCACGACCGGCTGCCCGAGGCCCAGATCACCCTGCTCCGTCTCGTGGCGGACCAGGAGGGTGTCACCGTGCGCGAGGCGGCGCGGTCCCTGCTGATGCAGGCGAACAATGTCAGCGCCCTCGTCTCCCAGCTCACCCGTGAGGGACTGCTGGAGCGGCGCGGCGACGCCGCGGACAAGCGGGTGGCCCATCTGCACACCACCGCGGTGGCGCGCGAGCGCATCGCGGAGGCGGAGGGCATCGCGCGCCGTCACCTGTCGGCGGCGCTGCGGCATCTGACGGGCGGCGAGCTGGACGCGCTCGGCTCCGCGCTGGGCGCGCTCAACGCGCTCGACACCCATCTGCGGCCGACCGAGGACTGACCCAGCCCTCCCCGTCCTGCCGCATCCCACCCTGTCCCGGCCGTCCGGGGCAGGGCTCTTTCGTGCCCCGGCACGCTCAACCTCCGTATCAGACAAGGCAGTCGTATGCCCCCTTCGTCGGTAGCCCCGTCGTCCGCAGTCCAGCTCGCCCCCGCGCAGCCGGCTCCGGCGCCCGCCGGGCGGCGCGCCAATCCCTGGCTGACGCTGATCGCCGTCGCGTTCGGCCTGTTCATGGTCGGCCTCGACGGGTCGGTGGTCTCCATCGCCAACCCGGAGATCGGCCGCGACCTCCACGCCTCGACCGCCGGGCTCCAGTGGGTCACCAACTCCTATCTGCTGGCGCTCGCCGCCGCACTGATCCTCGGCGGGAAGCTGGGCGACCGGTTCGGGCGGCGGACCGTGTATCTGGTCGGTGTCGCCGGGTTCACCCTTGCCTCGGTGGCCATCGGCCTGTCCGGGTCGATCGAGCTGGTCATCGCGTTCCGCGCCGCGCAGGGCTTCTTCGGGGCCCTGCTGATGCCGAACACCCTGGGGCTGCTGCGGGCCGTCTTCCCGCCGCGCAGGTTCGGCATGGCGGTCGGCATCTGGGCCATGGTGTCGTCGGTGTCGACGGCGCTCGGCCCGATCGTCGGCGGTCTGCTCGTCGAGCACGTCAACTGGGAGTCGGTCTTCTACATCAACGCGCCGGTCGGCGTGCTCGCCCTCGCCGTCAGCGCGTTCGTGCTGCCGCAGAGCAGGAACACGGCCGCAGCAGGCCAGAAGTTCGACGTCGTGGGTGTGGTCCTGCTGGCGCTCGGCATGCTGGTCGTGGTGTTCGGCGTGGTCAAGGGCGAGAGCTGGGGCTGGGGGTCGGCCGGGGCCGTCGGGGCGATCCTCGCGGGCCTCGTGCTGCTCGTCGCGTTCGGCCTGTTCGAGGCGCGCACCCCGCACGCGCTGCTGCCGATGCGGCTGTTCCGCAGCCCGGCCCTGACCGTCGGCACCGTCATCACCGCGCTGAACTTCTTCGTGCTGCTCGGCGGGATCTTCTTCGTGATGCTGTACCTGCAGAACGTGCGCGGGTTCTCGCCGGTCGAGGCCGGTGTGCGGACGCTGCCGCTGAGCCTCGCCTCGGTCGTGGCCTCGCCGCTCGGGGCCGCGCTGACCGACCGGTTCGGGCCGCGGCTGACGATGCCGCTCGGCATGGTGTTGCAGGGCGCCGCGTCGTTCCTGATGCTGACCTGGAGCGCGGAGTCCGGGTACGGGGCGCTGTGGCCGCCGTTCGTGGCGCTCGGCCTGGGTGTCGGCATGGTGATGTCGGCGTCGTCGGCGGCGATCGTCGGAAGCGCGCCGGTCGAGGACGCGGGCGTGGCCGGCGGACTCCAGGCGACCGCGCTCCAGGTGGGCGGAGCGCTCGGCACCTCCGTCCTGGTCTCCCTGATCAGCGGCCGGGTCGGAGCCACGCTCCACGGTGAACTGGTCTCGGCCGGGGTGCCGGAGCAGGCCGCCGGGCCGTTGGCGGAGGCGAGGGACGCGGTGTCGATGGGCGTCGCGCCGGTCTCCGGGTCGATGCCCGGCGGGCTCAAGTCCGCCGTCGTGGAGGGCAGTTCGCAGGCGTTCATGAACGGGGTGCACACCGCCGCGCTCGTCACCGGGCTGCTGTGCGCGCTCGGCGCGGTGGCGTCGGCCGTCGTGCTGCGCGGGCGGGGCGTCCCGCAGCACGGGCACTGACAGGCGGTGCCGGGCGCTCCCGTCGAGGGGCGCCCGGCACCGGTGCGCCGTCAGGCCTTCGCGCGTGCCTTGATGGTGAGCGCGGCGAGCGCCATCATCACGGCGCCGAACAGGGCCGCGCAGGCGTACATCGTGAAGCCCAGGTCGGCGTTGCCCGCCGAGATCAGCGCGCCGCCGATCCACGGGCCGAAGATGGCGCCGAAGCGGCCCATGCCGGAGACCCAGCCGAGCGCGGTGGGGCGGTCCTCGTCGTTGTGGTGGGTGCCGACCGTCGCGTACACCATCGTCTGGCCGGAGAAGAGCAGGAGGCCGGCGAAGAAGACGACCACGTACAGGACGCCGACCGCCATCTCGACGCCCATGAGGTAGACGAAGACCGCCGTGAGGACGAACCAGGCGATGACGACCTTGCGCGGGCCGATCCGGTCGGCCGTGCGGCCGGCGATGAGCATGCCGCAGATGCCGCCGACGTTGAGGAACGTGGAGAACAGGAGCGAGTCGCCGGTGTCGTAGCCGAGATCGACCATGATCTTCGGCAGCCACTGGCCGACCCCGTAGACGAGGAGCAGGCCCGCGAACGACGTGAGCCAGAAGCACAGGGTGGTGGACCACTGGCCGCCGCGGAAGAGGTTCTTCAGGGCGTCGAGCTTGTCGGTCGCGCCGGTGCGGGTCGTCTTGGGCTCGGGCAGTTCGGTGCCGAAGGAGGCGGCGAGCTGCTCGGCGTCGGTGCGGCGGCCGCGGGTCAGCAGGTTGGTCGGCGACTCGGGGAGCAGCTTGTAGGCGACCGGGAGCAGGATCAGTGCCGGGACCGCGGAGGCGAGGAACGCCGAGCGCCAGCCGAAGTCGTCGACCAGCCACAGCGCGATCAGCGGGGCCACGGCGCCGCCGGTCTGGTGCGCGGTCATGATGACGCCGGTGGCGAGGGCGCGGCGGCCCTTGCTGGTGAACTCCATGCCGTACGAGATCGCGATCGGCAGCAGTGCGCCGAGGCCGAACCCGCACACGAACCGGAAGGCGCCGAACATGCCGGCGCTCTGCGACCATCCGGTGCCCAGGGTGGCGACGGTGAAGACGCACACGCTGGTGAGGACCACGACGCGGCGGCCGATCCAGTTGGACGCCATGCCGGACAGGATCGTGCCGAGCAGCATGCCGAAGTTGGACCAGCTGCCGATGCTGCCCGCGGTGGCGGCGGTCAGGCCGAGGGTCTTCTCCCCGAGCATGCTGGGCAGCACCGAGCCGTAGATGAAGGTGTCGATGCCGTCGAGCAGGACGAGCGCCCAGCACAGGGCGATGACGGCGTTACGGCTTCTGTGCGCCGCGGTGCCGCTCGCCTCGGCGAGTGACGTGGTGGCGGAGGAGGACATCGTTGTTTCCTCTCGTGCGGGACGCGGGTGGGGATCCTGGTCCCTGGCTGCAAAAGGCGGTGGGTGGGGACGGTGCGGCGTGCGGCTCACGCGACCGGATGGGGGGAGTGGCGTAGACGCTAAGAAGTCCCGGCCCTCTCGTCAACACTTTTGTTGACAATCCCAGGAAACATTTCGGCCCCGGTGGAACGTGGCGCTCCCCGGGGCCGGAAGGCGCAGGTCAGCCCTGGACCGGCGGGGTGCCGTGGGTGTGGAACGACTGGATGGTCTTCAAGCCCCACGCCTGGCCCTTGGCGCGCTCGGCCTCGGTCCAGGTGATGAGCGGCCAGTCGGGGGCGAGCACGAGCCGGGTGAGCGGGTTGCAGAGCTCGATACGGTTGCCGCCGGGTTCGTAGACGTAGAGGAAGAACGTCTGCTGGATGGCGTGCTTGTGCGGGCCCGTCTCGATGAAGACGCCGGTGTCGATGGCCAGGTCGGCGGCGCGCAGGATGTCCTCGCGGGTGTCCGCGGCGAAGGCGATGTGGTGCAGCCTGCCCTCGCTGCCGGTCCAGTCCTCGGTGTAGACGACGTCGTAGGACTTGTTCGTGTACGTCAGCCAGCGCGCCGCCACCCGGCCGGTGTCGAGCCTGATCTGCTCGGTGGGGCGGGCACCGAGGACGTTCTGCTGGAACTCGGCGTTGGCGAGGACGTCGGCGGCGAGGAAGTTGACGTGGTCCAGGCGGCGGACGCCGACGCCCCGGTTGGGCTTGGCCTGCGGCTGGTTCTTCAGGGCCGGCTGCAGCTCGTCCGGTGCCCGGTAGTGCTCGCTCTCCCAGTACAGGGCGTGTTCGTGGCCGTCGGGGTCGGTGGTGACGTAGAGCTTGCCGAGGCCCGGCTCGTCCTCGGCCCAGTGGCCGCTGCCGCCCGCCTCCTCGACCGCCCGGACGCGCCGGTGCAGGGCCTCCTCACTGGAGGTGCGCAGCGCCAGCCGGCCGAGTCCGGGCCGGTCGCGGGCGGTGAGGACCAGGCTGTGGTGCTCGTAGTCGTCGAACGTGCGCAGGTAGACGGTGTCGCCGTCCTGCCCGTTGACGGTGAGACCCAGGAAGTCGGTGAAGAAGGCGACGGAGGCGTCCAGGTCCGGGGTGAACAGCTGGGCGTGGCCGATGTGGGCGATGTCGCCGAGGGGCGGAGTCATCGTTGACCTCCTGAGGTCGGGGCGGGCAGGGGCGCCGTCGTGGCGGACCTGGGGAAGACGGTGCCGTCGAAGATCTTGCGGGCCGTGCGGACCACGGCGGTGCGGCGGGGTGCGGGGCCGCCGTCGGCGGAGACGCCGAGGCTGCTCTCGATGTCGGTGAATCCCGTGGGGTGTTCGATGCGCAACCGGTCGCCCTCGGCGGGCGGCGCCGCGATCCCGGCGGCCACGCTGCCGTCGATCCGGATGCCCGCGGCCACGCTCGCGGCGCCGAGCACGCCGATGGAGGTGTGGCAGCGGACGGGGATGAAGGTACGGGTGGCGACGGCGCCGCCGTGCCGGGGCGGGGCGAGCAGGGTCAGTTTGGGGACGGTGGCGGTCGTGACGTCGCCGAGTCCCATCAACTCCCCTGCCGCGAGCCGGATGTCGTGCAGCCGGACGGCCAGCTCCTCGTCCGCTTCCAGCTCCTCGGGCGTCTCGTATCCGGTGACCTTCAGGGCGTCGGCGGGGATCAGGACGGTCGGCATGCCGTTGTCGACGCAGGTGACCTCGGCGCCGGCGACGGTGTCGCGCGCCCGGCCCGTGGGCAGCAACGCGCTCTCCCCCGGCGGGAATTCGATCACGACGGCGGCCGCGGCACCGGGGACTCCGGAGATCTCCGCGTCGCCCGTGTAGTCGACGTGGCCGCCGGGCGTCGGGAAGGTCGCCGTGGCACGGTCACCGGAGTTGACCATACGGATCCGCACGGAGGTCTCCCCCGGCCCGGCGGGCACCAGGCCGCGTTCGACGGCGAACGGGCCCACGCCCGCGAGCAGATTGCCGCAGTTCTGACGGTCCGACACCTCAGGCTTCTCCACGCCGACTTGGAGGAAGAGGTAGTCGACATCGGCCTCGGGGTCGGCCGACGCGGACACCACCGCCACCTTGCTCGTCAGGGGGTGCGCCCCGCCGAGTCCGTCGATCTGGCGCGGGTCGGGGCTGCCCATGACGCGCAGCAGCAGAGCGTCCCGGTCGGCGGGTTCGGCGGGCAGGTCGTCGGCGAGGAAATACGCGCCCTTGGAGGTGCCGCCGCGCATCAGCATGCAGCGCACCTGGGCGGGGCCGGTCACGCGCCGGCTCCGGTGTGCTCCTCGTACGTCCGGTACTCGACCCCGAGATCCCGCAGGGTCTCCCGCAGCCCGTACCGGTCCAGGCCGAGCTGTCCCTCGATGAAGGCGGCGCGGGTGGCGGCCTCCTTGTCCTCGCGGGCCTGCGACTTGGCGGCGGCCTCCTGGGCGCGCTCGCGCGGGACGACCACCACGCCGTCGTCGTCGGCGACGATCACGTCACCGGGACGGACCGTCTCCCCGCCGATCACGACGGGCACGTTGACGCTGCCGCCGGTGGCCTTCACCGTGCCCTGCGCGGAGACGGCTGCCGACCAGGCGTGGAAACCCATCTCCCGCAGCTCGGCGGTGTCGCGGATACCGGCGTTGGTGACGATGCCGCGCACTCCGCGCCGCTTCAGGGCGGTCGCGAAGAGCTCGCCGAACATGCCGTCGGTGGAGGGCGACGTGGTGGTGACGACGAGGATGTCGCCCTCGCCGCACTGTTCCACCGCCGCGTGGATCATGAGGTTGTCGCCGGGCCAGGACAGCACGGTCACGGCGGTGCCCGCGACGCGGGTGTCCCGCTGGTTGGGGCGCAGGTGGTGGCCGAGCAGTCCGGTGCGGCCCATCGCCTCGTGGACGGTGGCGACGCCGTACCCGGCGAGCGCCTCGACGTCCTCGGCCTCGGCCTTGGGCGGGTCGGTGACGATGATGCCGGGCATCAGGCGAGCTCCTTCGCGATCTGCGGGTACGGGCGCATGTACGCCTCGGCCATGGTGGTGTGGGCGAGCCCCAGGTTGGGCCCGGCGTTCCGCTTCAGCTGGACCCCGCGGCGCACGGCGAGATCGGTGTAGTAGTCCCACAGGTGCCGCTGCGCGCCCAGGCACTCCATGGCCGCGCGCTTGGTGTCCCAGACCTCGGTGATGTCGAGGAGGACCTCGGGCTTGAAGCCGCTCATCTCCGGCTGGTGCGGCTCGAAGTAGAAGACGGGCGGGGCGCCGATGATCTCGCCCTCGCCGGGGTAGCCGATGGCCTGCGCGAGGACGCGGGCCTCCAGGGCCATCCGGTGGGCGGCCGGGTGGTCGCCGTTGTACGGGTCGTCGGCCGGGTGCGTGAGCACGACGTCGGGCTGGGTCTCGCGGTAGACCGTGACGAGCCGGTCGGTCAGCTCGGCGGTCGCGAGCAGCGGGTAGTCACCGGCGTCGAAGAAGCGGACCTGAGCGCCGAGTTCGGCGGCCGCGCGCTCCGCCTCGTCGCGCCGCAGCGCCTTGATCTCGTCGAGCTTCTTCCCCTCCCGCCAGGCCTTGGCGGACTCTCCGCGCTCGCCGAACGTCAGGCACGCGATGGTGACCTGCTCGCCGCGGGCGGCGGCGAGCGCGATGGCCCCGCCGGCCCGCCACACGAAGTCCCCGGCGTGCGCGGTGATCACCAGTGTCGAACGTGGGGTGGCGGCGGGCGCGCCCTGGCCGTTGGTCATGCTGCATCTCCTCGGTGACAGGTGTGCGCCTGCCCCAGGAGCGGTTCAGTCGTCGCGCAGGGCGGCGATCACGCTGCTGAGGTGGGCGCGAACGGCCGTCTCGGCCGCTTGCGGATCCCTGGCGCGGATCGCTTCGATCACCGCCAGGTGCTCACTCAGGGACTGCTGCGGACGCCCCGGACGCAGCGCCAACTGGAACCGATGGCGCACGAGTTGGGCGTTGAGCCGCTCCAGGAGACCGACGGCCGTCTGCTGGCCGGAGATGTCCCGGATCCGGGCGTGCAGGTCGTGGTTGAGCTCGGAGTACGTGATCGGATCGCCCTCGGCGACCGCCTTGGACATGGCGGTGCCCAGATCGGTCAGCTCGTCGAGCTGGGCGTCGGTGGCGACCTCGGCGGCCTTGGCCGCGCACAGTCCCTCCAGCGCCATCCGGCACTCCGTGATCTCCACGGCCTCCTGCACCGTGACCACGCGCACTCGCGACCCGCGGTTGCGGATCCGCTCGACCAGTCCTTCGGCGGCGAGGTCGAGCAGTGCGGCGCGGATACTGGCGCGGGTGACGTCGTACTGCTCGGCGAGTTCGTTCTCCACCAGCCGCTGCGCCGGTGCCATCTCGCCGCGCAGAATCGACTGCCGGAGCCGCTCCAGCGCGTACTGCTTGGCCTGCTCTCCGGAGCCTGGACGGGCTTCCTTCGGCATCTGCCCTCCCTGAGTGAGTGCCTGTCGACGCTAAATCTAGGCGAACAGAATTGTCAACGATTTTGTTTGCACAGGTGGGCGCCCATTTCGGCGGGCCGGGGAGGGTCAGCGACGGCCGGGCGGGTCCCCCCAGGGCGCCTCCAGCGCGGAGCGCAGCGCGGCCAGCGCCTCCTCGCCGATCCGTTCGGCGAGCCGCGCCTCCAGGCGGCCGAGTGCGCGGCGGGCCCGGTCGTGGGCGTACCGCCCGGCGGGTGTGCGCCGCACGAGGCGCTGCCGCGCGGAGGCCGGATCGGGGATCTGCTCCAGCAGGCCCGCGGCGATCAGTGAGCGCACGGCCTGGTGGACGGTCTGCCGGGTGACGCCCACGCGCCGGGCGAGCTCGGCGACGGTGGCGCCCTCGGCGCCGAGCGCGGCGAAGAGCTGCACCTGCGCCGGAGTGACGGCCGGCACCCCGCCCGCCTCCAGCGCGGCCAGCAGGCCGTCCTCGAACCAGCGCCGGGCCTCCCCGAGGAGTTGGGGCAGATCGCGTCGGGCCTCGGTCATGGCTTCCTCGCACCTCGTGGGCGGCTCTTGCCCACCACCCGCAGCTCGTGTCAGGCTACCTGACGTCGATCGTCAGGCAGCCTGACACGAGGAGGGTGGACAGACATGACCATGGAGTTCGCGACGCGGTACCGCGCCGCCTCGCGCATCCCGGCCGACCCGTCGAAGCCGTACGTCATCGAGAAGGGCGAGGGCGACCGCGCCCATCTGTTCGGGGATCTGATCACGGTCTACGCGGGCGGCGAGCAGACGGAGAACACCTTCAACTTCTTCACGGTCGAGGGCCCGAGGGGCGACATCATCCCGGCGCACGTGCACGCGGACACGTACGAGGTGTTCTATGTGACCCAGGGCGCGGTCCGGCTCTTCGTCGAGGACACCGAGGGCGAGCAGAGCGAACGGGTGCTGACACCGGGCGACTTCGGGTTCGTGCCGAAGAACTGCCCGCACGCCTATCGCATGGAGCGCCATCACACGCAGATCGTCGGCGTCGCGGCCGGCCCCGGCGGCACCTTCGAGCGGTTCTTCGAGACACTGGGCACGCCGACCGACCACCTCGGTCTGCCCGCGATGCCGTTCGTGCCGGAGCCGCACACGTTCGCCTCCGTGCCCGAGCAGTTCGACGTGCGCTTCCTGCCGGAGCACCAGTGGGGCGACCGGTGACGCCGGGCGAACTGCGGGCGCTCATCGCCGCCCCGCACCCCGATGTCGCTCCGCTGCCGCCTGCGGCCGAACGCCCGGGCGGGATACGGCTGTTGCGAGGTGTGCCGTACGCGGTTCCCGACGGCGCACGCCCGCTGGAACTGGACCTGTGGCTGCCCGGCACCCCGGGCCCCGCTCCCCTGGTGCTGTTCGTGCACGGCGGCGCGTGGCGGCGCGGGCTGCGCGACGACATGGGGGTGACCACACGCGCCTGGGAACCCGGGCCCTTCGAGCGGATCGCGGCGGCCGGACTCGCGGTGGCCTGCGCCGACTACCGGCTCAGCGGCGAGGCCACGTTCCCCGCCCCGCTGGAGGATCTGCGGGCGGCGCTGCGCTGGCTCGGCGTCCGGGCGGCCGAGCTGGGCGTCGATCCGGCGCACACGGTGGTGTGGGGCGAGTCGGCGGGCGGGCACCTCGCCGCGCTGCTCGCGCTGACGCACCGGGAGCCGCGCCTCGCGGGGGCGGTGGTCTGGTACGGGCCCGCCGATCTGACGACGCCGCGCCCGCCGTTCGACCCGGCCGACCCGGCGACGCCGGAGGCGCTGCTGCTCGGCGCGGCTCCCGGGGACGTGACGGAGGCCGCCGTCGCCGCGAGCCCCGTGCGCCAGGTGCACCGCGACGCCCCGCCGTTCCTGGTGGTGCACGGCGAGGCCGACACGATGGTGGCCTGCTCGCACGGGCGGGACCTGGCGGGAGCGCTGCGGGCGGCGGGAGCACCGGTGGAGCTGGTCACGGTGCCCGGCGCGGACCACGGCTGGTACGGCCTGGAGCAGGAGGCGGTCGAGCGGATCCTCACCCGGTCCGTGGCGTTCGCCACCACCGCGAAATGATCTCTTTCCCTGGCGCGTTTCTGCTGGCAGATTGGGCCTCGCTCCTCAACGACGCGCAGAAAGAGGTCCCGCATGAGCCCGCAGTTCGGCGACTACCAGTACGAGATCTACCTCGACGGACTGCGCGGTGTCGTCCCCACGCTCCCCATGGAGTTCGGCGAGCTGGAGCGGCGGGCCGAGGCGGCGCTGCCGCCGTCGATCTGGTCGTATGTGGCCGGTGGCGCCGGGGACGAGCGGACCCAGCGGGCGAATGTGGAGGCGTTCGGGCGCTACGGGCTGATGCCCCGCATGATGGTGGGCGCCACCCAGCGGGACCTGTCCGTGGACCTCTTCGGGCACCGGCTGGCGTCGCCGCTGTTCATGGCGCCGGTCGGGGTGATCGGGCTGTGCGCGCAGGACGGGCACGGCGATCTGGCCACGGCGCGGGCCGCGGCGCGCACCGGGGTGCCGATGGTGGCGTCGACGCTGACGGTGGACCCGCTGGAGGACGTGGCCGCCGAGTTCGGTGACACCCCCGGCTTCTTCCAGCTGTACACGCCGACCGACCGGGCGCTCGCGGAGAGCCTGGTCAAGCGGGCCGAGGCGGCGGGTTACAAGGGCATCGTGGTCACCCTCGACACCTGGGTGACGGGCTGGCGCCCGCGCGACCTGTCCACGGCGAACTTTCCGCAGCTGCGCGGCCACTGTCTCGCCAACTACACCTCCGACCCGCGCTTCAAGGAGCTCACCCCGTCCGACGATCCGCAGGCCGTCGTCGGCTCCTGGGTGGGCCTCTTCGGCAATCCGCTCACCTGGGACGACCTGCCGTGGCTGCGGTCGCTGACCGATCTGCCGCTGATCCTGAAGGGCGTCTGCCACCCGGAGGACGTGCGCCGCGCCCGGGACGGCGGCGTGGACGGCATCTACTGCTCGACGCACGGCGGCCGCCAGGCCAACGGCGGCCTGGCGGCGCTCGACGCGCTGCCCGGCGTCGTCGAGGCGGCCGACGGCATGCCGGTGCTCTTCGACTCCGGGGTCCGCTCGGGCGCCGACATCGTGAAGGCGCTCGCGCTGGGCGCGACGGCCGTCGGCGTCGGACGCCCGTACGCGTACGGGCTCGCCGTGGGCGGCGAGGACGGCATCGTGCACGTGCTGCGCTCACTGCTCGCCGAGGCCGATCTGACGATGGCCGTCGACGGCTACCCGACGCTCGCGGATCTGACGCCGGAGTCCCTGGTCACGCTTCCGCGGGGCTGACGGGTAGCAGCTGCGGGCGGCGGGCGGCGCGCCCGTCGCCGGAGGACCTGCCGCGCAGCCGCCGGCCGAGCCACGGCCCCAGGTACGAGGCGAGCCAGCGCAGTTCGGCCGCCGCCGCGCGGGCCGCGGCCGGCTGCGGGGGCAGCGGCCGGGTCCAGGAGTCGTCGCTGCCGGGCAGGTGGAGGGCGTCGGCGACCGCGGCCGCGATCCGGGCGTGGCCGAGCGGGCTCGCGTGCAGCCGGTCGGCAGCCCACAGCCGCGGGTCGATGAAGACCGGCGCGTGCGCGGTCTCCGCGACGGCGACGTCGTGGCGTTCGGCGGCGACCCGGATCCGGGCGTTGAGCGCGGTGATCCGGCCGCCCAGCGGGCGGGCCACCGGGATCATCCTGCCGACGTCGGGGAAGGTCACCGTGGCCACCTTGGCGCCCGCCTCCGTCAGCGCGGCGAACATGGCCTCCAGGTGGCCGGCCGTCTCGTCGGCGTCGAAGGACGGCCGCATCAGGTCGTTGACCCCGGCCACGACCGTCGCCAGGTCGGGGCGCAGGGCGAGCGCGGGCTGGAGCTGCTCTGCGCGGACCTGCCCGGCGAGGCGGCCGCGCACCGCGAGATTCGCGTACCGCGTCCCGGAGTCCAGCTCCGCGAGCCGTTCGGCGAGGCGGTCGGCGCAGCCGCGCAGCCCGGTGGTGTCGTCGCCGTCGCCGACGCCCTCGGTCTGGCTGTCGCCGAGCGCCACGTAGCGCAGGTAGGTCGCCGGAGGGGCGGAGGAGGAAGAAGGGTTCATCGCTCCGCCCGTGCCGTGCGCAGGTCCAGGATCTCCAGGGCGCGGCGGCCCCAGCGGAGGTTCTCCTCCTCGAAGGAGATGCCGCGCAGCAGGGTCAGATACGGGCCGACCCGCTCGCCGTCGCGCAGGAACTCCTCCTCCGTCATGCCCTGGAGAAGGTGGGCGCGCACGCGCTCGTAGCGGGCGAGCTTGCCCGTCGCCCACGTCATGCGCTCCTCGATGTGGGCGCGCACGGCGGCCGTGTCGCCGATGTCCGACGCCTGCACCTTGACCATCAGTTCGTCGCGCACCGCCATGGGGCGCGGTTCCTTGGTGGTGAAGGCGGCGAGGTCGGCGCGGCCGTCGTCGGTGAGCGTGAACAGCCGCTTGTTCGGCCTGCGCTCCTGCGGCACGACGCGTGCCCGGATCAGGCCGTCGGCGGCGAGCCGCTCCAGCTCCCGGTAGAGCTGCTGGGGCGTCGCCGCCCAGAAGTTCGACACGGACACGTCGAAGATCTTCGCCAGGTCGTAGCCCGACGCCTCACCCTCCAGCAGGGCCGCGAGCACCGCGTATCTGAGAGACATCTGGACACCGTACAGCGATGCGATTACTTTCATCCACACCTATTCAATTAGTTGAGTACGGATGGATCGGCGGGCCGGTGGCCCGGGAATCAGGAGAGGTGTCGCCATGGAGGCATTCCGCAAGGCCGTGGAGGCGAACGATCACGCGGCGATCGAGGCGCTGCTCGCCGACGACGTCGTGTTCACCAGCCCGGTGGTCTTCAAGCCGTACCCGGGCAAGGCGATCACCGCGGCGATCCTGCGCGGGGTGACCCGGGTCTTCGAGGACTTCCACTACGTACGGGAGATCAACGACGCGGGCGGCCGCGATCACGCGCTCGTCTTCGCGGCGCGGGTCGGCGACCGGGAGCTGACCGGCTGCGACTTCCTGCACGTGAACGACGAGGGGCTGATCGACGAGTTCACCGTCATGGTGCGGCCGCTGTCGGGGGCGAACGCGTTGCAGGCGGCGATGGCGGCGCAGTTCGACCAGATCGCGCAGGAGGCCGCTCAGGAGTCCTGAGGTGCCGTACGGGCGCGCAGTCCGGCCAGCAGCTCCGTCGCCGCCTCCCAGCCGAACGGGCCGTCCGCGAGGCGCACGCCCATCGTCCGCAGCCGGCGCACGCTCTCCTGGTAGGCCGGATGCCGGGCCAGTTCCGCGCTGACGCAGGGGGCGGCGGCGACCGGCACACCCGCGCCGAAGGCCTCGCAGAGCGTGGCCACGGCCAGGGTGTCGGCGATGCCCGCGGCCCATTTGTTGAGGGTGTTGAAGGTGGCGGGGGCGACCACGACGGCGTCGGCGGACGGGAACGGCCGCGGGGTGCCCGGCCGACGGGACGCCGCTCTGACCGGGCGGCCCGTCTGTGCCCGGACCGCCTCGACGTCGAAGAAGCCGTCGGCCGCCGTGGGGGTAGCGATCACCCCGACGTCCCAGCCGGCCTCCTGGGCCGGGCCGATCAGCTTGCCGATGCCGTCGGCGGCCCCGGCCGCGCACACGACGACGTAGAGGAAGGGCGCCTTCGCGGGCGGTTCAGGCAGGTTCACCGGTCACCTTCCGGATCAGGTCGGTCAGGGCGGCCACCACCGCGTCGAGCCCCCGGTGCGGGGTGACGGGTTCGTCCACGTACAGGTCACGGCGGAGTTCCAGCATGACGGCGGTGACCCGGCGGTCCGTGCCGTAGTGGCGCAAGGGAACGTACGTGCCCGCGAACGGGGTGTCCAGGCCGCTCTCGCCGAGCGGGGCGAACGCCGTGCGCGCGTGGGCGAGGAGCGTGTCCGGGGTGTGGAAGGGGTCGGTGCCGAGGCAGACCGGCGGGCGGGGGCCGGTGCCGTGCAGTTCGTAGGGCAGGGCGCGGCTCGGATAGGAGTGCACGTCGATGACGACCGCGCGGCCGGTCGCGGTCAGCCGGTCCTCGACCGCCCGGGTCATCGCCTCTGCGTAGGGCTCGAAGTAGCGGGCGAGCAGGGCGGCTTCGTCCGGTGCGGGCTCGGCGCGCAGCGGGGCGCGGTGGGTGGTGCGGGTGTAGACGGCGCCCATGCCGACCGCGTGCATCTCCTCGCGCTCGTCGGGGAACCGCTCGGGGTCGACGACCAGCCTGGAGCGTTCGTTGACGAACCGCCAGGGTGTCACGGGCGCGTCCCGGGCGGCGCGGGCGGCGATCTCCTGGGTGTGCGCGTCGGTGATCAGGTCCAGCTCCCGCTCCAGGGCCGCGTCACCGAGGAGGATGCCGGAGCGGACGTCCGGCGGGATCGTGCGGGAGCCGTGCGGCACGTGCAGGATCACCGGCGACTGCGGGGCGCCGGGGAGGAGGCGGTGTGCGGGTCCTTCGGCGTCCGTGGTGTGCATGACCCCAGCCTGCCCGGCGCCCCGGGCGCCACACGGGGCGGGGTCCGCGAACGGCCCCGCCCCGTCGTTCGCTCACCCTCCTAGCGGACCGGGCCCACGGGGCCGGTGAGCGGAAGCACGGCCTGGCACTTCACCGGGCGCGGGTGCGCGGGGTCGAGCGCGTTCAGCACGTACGTGAGGGTGATCGGGTCGTACGCGGCTTCGAGGTGATCGGTGAGGTCGAGGGCGCAGGAGTCCTGGACGCGGATGTTGCGGACCGTCGCGCCCGGACCCGCCGTCAAGTAGCTGTTGGTGTACGGCGTGACGACCTCGTCGTACTTGCTGGCGATGACCGTGTAGTCGACGCCCGGCACGGTGTCGCCGCCCGCGTCGAGCTGCTTGTTGAAGTCCGAGCCGATCTCCTGCTCGACGAGGGCCGGACTGGTCTTGGTCAGCAGGTCGTTGGCCGGTTCCAGCAGGTGCAGGGCTTTGCCGAGCTCGGTGATGCCGCTCAGGGTGGTGCCGTGGTTGGACGGGGTGATGCCGATCAGCTTGGCGACCTTCCCCGCGGCGTCCGGGTCGTTCTTCAGGTAGTAGCGCGGCATCGGGCCGCCGCCCTGCGAGTGCCCGACCAGGTCGACCTCGGCGGCTCCGGTGGCGGCGCGCACCTTGTCGACGAAGGTGCCCAGCTTCGCGGCGCTGTCCTTCATGGGACCGGTGCCCTGGACGGCGCCGGTCTCGCTGTCGGAGCCGTAGTTGAAGGCGAAGACGCAGTACCCGTTGTTGGCCAGCAGGGGCGCCGCGCCCCGCCAGTTGTCGTTCATGTTCTCCAGCGTGCCGTGGATGAGGACGACGGGCTGCGGGTGCTCGGCGCTCGGCCGGCACGCCCAGTCGTTGGCTCCGTCGGGGGCCTGGCCCGCCTGAAGAAATCCCTTGAGGAATCCGCTGGTGAAGTTGTACTCGACCGGCCGGGAACTGTCGGCCGCCGAGGCGCTCGGCGCGCCAAGAGCGAGCAGCCCGGAAATCCCAAGGGCGCTCGCGGCTACCGCGCCGAAAATCGTGTGTCTCATTTCCAGTACCGTCCCTTGTTCTGGAATACCGCGCCAATAGCGGCGTCGGACGGCGAGAAGCTAGAAGCAGTTCCGGGCCACGGCAACGGTGTGGGCAGAGGGATGCGTGAGGCGCGCAGGACGGTGCCAGGATTTGGCTCGCGGCCGCCACCGAAGGTGTCACCCACATGAGTGTTTTGCCGGTAGTCCCACCCGGACGGCCCACGATATCGCTGGTGAGCGGCCCACCGGCGACGCTATTTGACTTGCCGTCAACATCTTGACCCGTGAGTAACAACGGCCCATACTCGGCGGGACGGACGGGAGTTGAGGTGGGGCATGAACGCTTCCGGCACGGCCGGCGCGCCGGGCTTCGGCGGCGCGTGGGCGGCCTTTCCGCAGCGGCTCGCGGCGGAACTCCGCAAGGAGAACCGCACCCTTGCCGCCGAGATCATTCATGAAATCCGCCGCCAGATCCCGGAATTCTCCCGCCCGTTGTCAGGGCAGTTCGGCGCCGCCATCCAGAACGGGGTGGAAACCGCTCTCGCGGAATTCGTCGACCGGGTGGAGGAGGGCGGCGGGGAACTCGACGCGGAGCGGCTGCCCGTCTACCGGGCCCTGGGCCGCGGCGAGTTGTCGGAGGGCCGCAGCCTCGACGCGTTGCAGGCCGCGTACCGGCTCGGCGGCCGGGTCGCGTGGCGGCGCTATGTGCGCGTCGCCCGCCGTCTGTCGCTCGCCACGGACGCGGTGGCGCAGCTCGCGGAGACCGCCTTCACGCACATCGACGAGATCGCGGCCGCGTCCGTCGCCGCGTACGCCCGGGCCCAGGCCGACGCGGCAGGCACGCTCGGCCGCCGCAGACACCGCCTGCTCACCCTGCTGATCGCGCCCGACCCCTCCCCCGGCCCGCATCCGCGTACGGCCCGGTCGGACCCCGTGCCCGACGACGTGCTGCGGCAGGCGGCGCGGGACGCGGAGTGGCCGCTGCCACGGACGGTGGCGGCGGTCGCCCTGAGCCCGGGGCCGGGTCCGCGCACGGGCGTGCCCGGCAGGCCGTCGCACGGGCTGCGGCTGCCGTCGCTGGTGCTCGCCGATCTCGACGGGCCCGCGCCGTGCCTGCTGGTGCCCGATCCGGCGGAGCTGTTCGCCGACCCCCTGCTGCGGCAGGCGCTGCAGGACCGCGCGGGTGCCACGGGCCCGGTCGTGCCGCTGCGGCAGGCCGCCGACTCCCTGCGCTGGGCCCGCTCGCTGCGCGCCCACGCCCCGGCGGGCGAGCCCGCCGACGCCGACCGGCGGCTCACGGATCTGCTGCTGCTCGCCGATCCCCCGCTGGTCCGGCTCATGGCGGCCCGGCGGCTCGCCCCGCTGGACGCGCTCACGCCGAAACAGCGCGACCGGCTCTCGCACACCCTGCTCGCCCATCTGCAGACGCCGCACGGCAGCGCCCCGGAACTCGCCGAGCGCCTCGCGATCCACCCGCAGACCGCCCGGCAGCGGCTGCACCATCTCCAGCGTCTGTTCGGCGCCCAGCTCGCCGATCCCGACGCCCGCTTCGAGCTGGAGGCGGCGCTGCGGGCGGGCCTCGCCTGAGCCGCGCGGGCCCCAGGAATATGCCGGGGGCGCACCCTGTTGACGGCCGCGAAGGAGGCAACAGTGGAGCAGCAGGAGTACTACTCGCACGGAACGGCCGCGGAGCGCTGGGAGCGGGCGCGGATGTTCTTCGACGCCAAGGAGTACGCGACCGCCGCCCGGGTTCTGGACGGTCTCGTCGCCGAGGTCCCGGAGCAGGTCGCCCCGCGTCTGCTGCTGGCCCGCTCCTACTACCACTCGGCGCAACTGCGGCGCGCCGAGGCCGAGCTGCGCACCATCGTGGAGCGCGACCCGGTGGAGCACTACGCCCGGCTGATGCTCGGCCGCACGCTGGAGCGGCAGGGCCGGGACACCGAGGCGGCGCCGCACCTGCGGATGGCGGCGGCCCTCGCCGGGGACTTCCCCGAGGACTGATCACCGGCGGTGCGGCCGAGGCGGGACGGTCCGGGGGCCTCGGCTAGCCTTGCGAGACGATGAACCGCACCGACAAGGCCGCCCCCGCACCCGTCCTGACCACACCCTGGTCCGACCTGGCCCTCACCCGCCATCCCGAGGACCCGCGCGACCCGCTGCGCGCCTGGGACGCGGCCGACGCCTATCTGCTGAAGCACCTCGCCGAGCAGGGCGTCGACCTGTCCGGGTCCGTCGTGGTCGTCGGGGACCGCTGGGGCGCCCTGGGCACGGCCCTCGCGGGGACGGGCGGCCGCGCGCCGACGGTGATCTCGGACTCGTACCTCGGCCTGGAGGCCACGCGGACCAACCTCAAGCGCAACGGCCTCTCGGGGCCGACCCTGCTGACCACGCAGGACACCCCGCCGGCCCGGGCGGACGTGCTCCTCGTGCGCGTCCCGAAGAGCCTGGCGCTCCTGGAGGACCAGCTGCACCGGCTGCGGCCCGCCGTCCACGCGGGCACGGTGGTCGTCGGCACCGGCATGGTCAAGGAGATCCACACCTCGACGCTCCAGCTGTTCGAGCGGATCATCGGCCCGACCCGCACCTCGCTCGCCGAGAAGAAGGCGCGGCTGATCTTCACCACCCCCGATCCGTCCCTGACGCCGGGCCCGAACCCCTGGCCGCACCGGTACGCGCTGCCCGACGACATCGGCCCACTCGCGGGCCGCACGGTCGTCAATCACGCAGGGGTGTTCTGCGCCGAGCACCTCGACATCGGCACCCGCTTCCTCCTCCAGCACCTGCCGCGGGCCACGGACGCCCGACGGATCGTCGACCTCGGCTGCGGGAACGGAGTGGTCGGCACGACGGCCGCGCTGACCCATCCCGACGCAGAGGTCCTCTTCACCGACGAGTCGTACCAGGCGGTGGCGTCCGCCGAGGCCACGTACCGGGAGAACGCGTCGGGTGAGGCGCGCTTCCGGGCCGCCGACGGTCTGGAGGGCGTCCCGGACGGCAGTGTCGACCTCGTCCTGAACAACCCGCCCTTCCACTCCCACCAGGCGACGACCGACGCGACGGCCTGGCGCATGTTCACGCAGGCACGTGCCGCGCTGGCGCCGGGCGGTGAGCTGTGGGTGGTGGGCAACCGGCACCTGGGCTACCACCTCAAGCTGCGCCGCCTGTTCGGCACCAGTGAACTGGTCGCGGGCGACCCGAAGTTCGTGATCCTGAAGGCCGTGAAGCAGGCGTCACGGGCGCGGGGCCGCCGGCAGTGACAGGGCGAGCGCGGCGGCCAGCAGGCACACCGCGCCGCATCCGGCGAGGAACACCCCGGCGCCCCGGGCCGCCGCGACAAGACCGGCGAGCGGCAGCAGCAGCGGGCTCAGTCCGAGGGTGCACAGCGAGGTGACCGAGGTGACCCGGCCGGTGTAGCCGGGGTCGGTCCACTGCTGGAGGAGGGCGTGGCCGAGGACCATGGGCACCCCGCTCGCGGCGCCGAGCAGCGCGCACAGGGCGACGGCGGCGCCGGGTCCCGGGCGGGCGAGCCCGATGGCGGCGACGAGCCCGCCGGTGAGGGCCAGGCTCGCGGCGAGCAGGGTACGCGGTGCGGGCACACGGCGTACGAGGGTGAGCGCGACGCCCGCCGCCGCGCCCGCCACGCTGAACGCGCCGAGCAGCAGCGACAGGGTGCCGGGGTGCCAGCCGCGCTCGTCGGTGAACAGGACCAGCGCGGCGCCGACGGGACCGCTGAAGCACATCTCGCCGAGCCCGATGACGGCGACGAGCCGCACGAGGGCACGGTGTCTCCCCAAGTAGCGGATCCCGTCGCGGAGTTGGGACCCGGCGGAGGCCGCGACCGGTTCCGGTGCGCCGGGCACGCGCAGCCGGGCGAGCAGCACCAGGGACACGGCGAACAGCGCGCCGACCGCCGTGAACGCCCCTGCCGCACCGCCCGCGGTGAGCGCCGCGCCCGCCGCGAACGGCCCCGCGGTGTTGGCGCACCGCACCGCGAGGGACCGCATGCCCTGGACGCGCGTCAGCTGGTCGGGCGCGGTCAGCCGCGGGGGCAGCGCGCCCACGGCCGGGAGGAACAGCGCGTCGGCGACGCCGAAGCAGACCGCGAGCGCGCACAGCACCGCGAGGTGGGCACCGCCCGCGGAGAGGGCGGCGGCCACGGCGAGCACGGTCAGACAGCGCGCGAGATCGCTGCCGATGAGCACCCGGCGCGGCCCGAGCCGGTCGGCGAGCACTCCGCCGCCGAGCATGAGAAGAGCGCGGGGCACGGCGCCGGCGGCGAGGACGAACCCGGCCTGCGCGGGTCCGGCGGTGTCGACGACGGCCCAGGTGAGGGCGGTCATGTAGAGGACATCGCCGGTGACGGATGTGGTGTAGGCGCCGAGCCAGCGCAGCACGTTCGGATCGCGGTGGGCGGCCGGCGCGGACACCGTCGCGGTCATGCCCCCGCTGCCTCGTCGGAGGGGAACGCCTGGAACTGCACGGTGGCAGGCACGGCGCCGGGCGCGGGCTCCTTGTCCCGGTACCGGGCGACGACGGCGTACAACTCGCTTTTCAGCGCGTGCAGTTCGTCGGGCGTGACCCGCACGCTGAAGTCGCTGAAGGCGGACACGGCGAACCACGCGTCGGGCATGGCGGGCACGGTCCGCGCGGCGGCCGCGCGCAGCCTCTCGGCCGCGGCGAGGGCGACGGCCCGGGCGTAGTCCCGCCCCTCGGGTCCGCCGCGCTCGGCCGGGTCGTGCTGCGAGGCCCGGTGCAGCGCCCGCCACCACCGGTCCCGCCGATTGCCGCGCTCGACGTCCTCCTCGATGAGTCCGCCCGCCGCGAGCCGGCGCAGGTGGTAGCTGGCGACCCCGGAGTCGAGGTCGAAGCGCCGCGCCAACTGCCGTGCGGTCGCGGGTCCCCGGCGCCGCAGGTCGTCGAGGAGCGCGAGCCGCACGGGGTGGGCGAGCACCCGGAGCGCGGCGGTGTCGAGGGTGAACTCGGCCTCGACGGGCGGGACATGCGGGTCGTGGGGCTGTTCGTCGGCGGCTTCTCGCATGGCACCCGAGCGTAGAAGGAGAAGAGTCGTTCGGGAAGAGTTCTTCGCGAACACTTCTTCGCGATCGGCCGTCCGGGAAATCGAAAGAACTTCCCCAACAAGTGCATCCACGCGCTGACTTGGGCCGGTAGTACGGGGTGAGTCAGCGGGCTCTATCCCGTCCGCTCACCTCACTCGTCGTCGGCGCCCGGTGCGCCTGCACGCCCGGGCGTCGGCGGCGTTCACCATGGATCACGCGCACACCTTGTGGGAGCGATTCCCTCCGGGACACGATGCCCGGATGAAGGGTGATCTTTTCGCGAATGAGTTCATGGTGCAGGCCGCTGTGGCGCCGGGCATGTCCGTGCAGAACGCCAAGTCGATCCGGTACGTCGTCGACGGGGAGATGATGGCGCGGCAGGGGGCGATGATCGCCTACCGGGGGAATCTGCAGTTCGAGCGCAAGGGCCAGGGCGTCGGCGGGATGCTGAAGCGGGCCGTCACCGGCGAGGGGCTTCCCCTGATGAAGGTGAAGGGCAGAGGCGAGGCCTGGTTCGCGCAAGAGGCGCAGAACGTGTTCGTGGTGGACCTCGAACCGGGCGACGTGTTCACCGTCAACGGGCGCAACGTGCTCTGCTTCGACCCCACGCTGTCCTACGACATCAAGACGGTGAAGGGCGCCGGCATCAGCGGCGGCGGCCTGTTCAACAGCGTGTTCACGGGGCACGGCCGCCTCGGCCTGGTCTGCGAGGGCAATCCGCTGGTGCTGCCGGTGGCGCCGCAGCAGCCGGTGTACGTCGACACGGACGCGATCGTGGGCTGGACCGCCGACCTGCGGACCTCCCTGCACCGTTCGCAGTCCATCGGGTCGATGATCCGCGGCGGGTCCGGGGAGGCGGTCCAACTCATGCTGGAGGGCGAGGGGTTCGTGGTGGTGCGGCCGAGCGAGGCGACCCCGCAGAAGCCGCAGCAGCACTAGCGGACAGGGGCCTTCCCCGACCGCTCGGCGACCGCGATCTTCGCCAGTTTGGTGAGCATCATGCCGTTGCGCACCTTCACCAGGTAGTCCACGGGCAGCCCGTGCATCCGGGTGCCCGGGCCCCGCAGGGGATGCCAGTCGAGGACGAACAGCGTGTGCTCGCCCCACGGGATCAGCCGCATGGCGACGCGGGCGGCGCCGAACGGCTCCGCCTTCGCCTCCAGCTCCAGCCGCTGCCCGGGCTCGCAGATCCGGACGATGCTGATGTCGTCGGTGGTCAGCGGGCCGATGCCGACCCGGAACCGCAGCGTGGTGCCCACGGCGGGCCAGTCCGGGTCCACCGCGAGCACCTGCTGGTTCCCGGTCACCCATTCGCCGTAGCGATGGCCGTCGGACAGCAGCCGCCACACCTCGGCGGGCGGGCTCAGGACGAGTCGGCGGTTGCGGGCCACGGCGATCACGCTCCTTCTCAGGACAAGCGTGCGACCCCGGTGCCACTCCGGCAACCGCCGACCCGGGGCCGGCCTAGCCGCGGTACGTCTCCAGCAGCCGCAGCCACACCTCGCTCACCGTCGGGTACGCCGGCACCGCGTGCCACAGGCGCTCGATCGGCACCTCGCCTGCGATCGCGACGGTCGCCGAGTGGATGAGTTCGCCGACGCCGGGGCCGACGAACGTGACGCCGAGCAGCACCTCGCGGTCCAGGTCGACGATCATGCGGGCGCGGCCGGTGTAGCCGTCCGCGTAGAGGCTGGATCCGGCCACGTTCGCCAGGTCGTAGTCGACGGCGCGGACGCGGTGCCCGGCCGCCTCCGCCTCGGCGAGGGTCAGGCCCGCGCTCGCCGCCTCGGGGTCGGTGAAGACGACCTGCGGGACGGCGGCGTGGTCGGCGGTGGCGGCGTGGGCGCCCCACGGGTCGGTCTCGAGGAGCGGGACCCCGGAGGCCCGGGCGGTGATCGCGGCGCCCGCGATGCGCGCCTGGTACTTCCCCTGGTGGGTGAGGAGCGCCCGGTGGTTGGCGTCGCCGACCGCGTACAGCCAGTCGCTGCCCTCGACGCGGAGGCTGTCGTCCACGGTCAGCCAGGAGCCGGGGGCGAGACCGACCGTGTCCAGGCCGATGTCCTCGGTGCGCGGGGCGCGGCCCGTCGCGAACAGGATCTCGTCCGCCTCCAGGACCGTCCCGTCGGTCAGCGTGGCCGAGATCGTGCCGTCCGTGCGTTCGACGGCCGTGACCGACACGCCCGTCCGCACGTCGGCTCCGGCCTCGCGCAGGGCGTCGACGACCAGCTCCCCGGCGAACGGCTCCATCCGGTCCAGCACGCCGGCGCCGCGCACCAGCAGGGTGACCTGCGAGCCGAGCGCCTGCCAGGCCGTGGCCATCTCGACGGCGACGACCCCGCCGCCGACCACGATCAGACGTCCGGGCGCACGGTCGGCGCTGGTCGCCTCCCGGCTGGTCCAGGGCTTGATCTCCGGCAGTCCCGGCAGGTCGGGCAGGGCGGCGCTCGTGCCGGTGCAGACCGCGACGGCGTGCCGGGCGGTGAGCACGGTCACCGTGCCGTCCTCGGCGGTCACCGTGACCCGGCGGGGCCCGTCGAGGCGGCCGTGGCCCCGGTAGAGATCCGCCCCGATGGACTCGATCCAGCCGACCTGGCCGTCGTCCTTCCAGTGAGCGGTGAAATCGTCGCGGTGGGCGAGCACGGCGGCCGTGTCGAGCGGTCCCTGAACGGCCTGGCGCAGGCCCGGCACCCGCCGGGCGTCGGCCCGCGCGATCACCGGGCGCAGCAGCGCCTTGCTGGGCATGCAGGCCCAGTACGAGCATTCGCCGCCGACGAGCTCGCTCTCCACGATCGCCGCGCTCAGGCCGCCTGCCCGCACCCGGTCGGCGACGTTCTCCCCGACCGGTCCCGCCCCGAGCACTACAACGTCGTACGCGTGGTCATTCGTGGTATCCGTGGCATGTGTCATGACGCCCAGTGTGGTCGTAGGTGTGCGTGCGGGCCACATGGGTATGGGCGCGGAATACGTCCGTCATGCGGACGGTTGTGCACAAAGGCATTGCCCCCTACGGCTTCGCCCCCGAACCCAGGAAGCAGGAAGAGGGAAACACCATGAGCAGCACCACCATGGAGCTGACGAAGGAGAACTTCGATCAGACGGTCACGGAGAACGAGTTCGTGCTGATCGACTTCTGGGCGTCCTGGTGCGGGCCCTGCAAGCAGTTCGCCCCGGTCTACGAGAAGGCCGCCGAGTCCAACCCCGACCTGGTCTTCGGAAAGGTCGACACGGAGGCGCAGCCCGAGCTGGCCGCCGCCTTCGGCATTCAGTCGATCCCCACGCTGATGATCGTCCGTGACCAGGTGGCCGTGTTCGCCCAGCCGGGCGCGCTCCCCCAGGAGGCGCTGGACGACGTGATCGGCCAGGCCCGCAAGCTGGACATGGACGAGGTCCGCAAGTCCGTCGCCGAGCAGCAGGCTCAGCAAGGGCAGCAGGGACAGCCGACCGACGAGGCCTGAGCCCTTCGGGGCGGGTGCGGCCGGGGTCAGGTGGACTCGCGCCGCACCAGGCTCGCGCCGAGCACGTCCCTGGTCTCCGGCTCGGCTGCCGGGGTGCGCACGAGCCGGTCGACGAACTCCGCCAGTTCCTGCCCGGAGGGCAGGGCGAGCCGGACGGTCGTCAGGCGGGGCCGCAGCAGTCGCCCGAGCATCAGATCGTCGGCGCCGACGACGGACACGTCGTCGGGGATGCCGACGCCCGCGTCCTGCAACGCCCGCATCAGCAGCATCGCGTACTCGTCGTTGAAGGCGAAGACGGCGCCGAGCCCCGACTCTCTTATCCTCGCGACCACTTGGGCCGCGCTCTCCTCGTCGTAGGAGACCGGCAGCGCGACCGCCTCGGCGCCTGCCTGCCGAATGCCCGCGAGGCGTGGTGCGGCGAACGCGTCCAGGCCCTCCTCCCGCGGCATCAGCACCCCGATCCGACGGTGCCCGCGCTCCCGCAGATGGTCCGCCGCGACCCGGCCCACCGCGCGGTGGTCGGCGATCAGGGCGTGTGCTCCCTCGACCGGTTCCGCGCCGAGCGTGATGACGGCCTTGGCGCCGGACCGTTGCAGGATGCCGATGCCGCGCCGGCCCATGCCGACCGGGGCGAGGACGGCGACGGGCCGCAGTTCGGCCCAGGCGCGGGCCGCGTCGTCGCCGCCGACGCCCACGCTCCCGTACTGCACGGCGGTGTAGTCGAACCGGCTCAGCGCCCACTGGAACTCGTTGAGGAATCCGCTGTACAGGGTGCCGGCCGGTACGTCGGGCGCCGGCATGAGGACGATGCGGGTGTGCCCGGCGCGCAGGCTGCGGGCGGCCGCGTGCGGGACGTAGCCGAGCTCCTTGGCGGCCTCGTGGACGCGACGCCGGGTGGGTTCGCTGATCCGTACGGCGCTGGTGTTGTTCAGGACGTAGCTGACGGTGGCGCGCGAGACCCCGGCCTGGCGCGCGACGTCCGCGCTCGTCGGCGCCGAGCCGCGGGACGGGCCCACGGAATCGCCGGGCGCGGGCTGCTGACTGGGTATCTGCGGTTTCTCCACCATGACGTACGGCATCCTTCCAGAAGGGGTGCCCGCACCGGACGCCGGGCGGGCACTCCGTGCCGTACGTGCCTTCAACACGCTTTCGCGCGGCGGCCGTTGAGGTGCCTAGCCGTCGGCGAGCACCTTCCACACTCCGGGGTCCTCGAAGCCCAGCGCCCACAGCACCGTGTGCGGGACGCCGTGGTCGCGCAGCACCGTCAGGTGGGCTGCGGTGCCGCGCGCGTCCTGGTACCAGACGGTGCGGCGGGTCGTGCCGTCCTGGTAGGTGAAGTGCGGGGTGCTGGAGTCGGGATCGAGGGTGTACGGCGCCTTTTCCTTGCGGCGCAGGGCCTCGGCGTCCTTCCATGTCACGTGCCGGGCGCGGGCCTTGTCGCCGACCGCCCAGTTCCAGCCGTAGGCGGGCAGCCCCATCTCCAGCTTGGCGCGCGGGACTTGGGCGGTGGCCGTGGCCAGGATCTCGTCGTACCACTGCGGCGTGGAGAGCGGGCCGGGGGCGCCCTCGGCGTAGTGCAGGTTGTACGCCATGACGCGGACCCGGTCGGCGGCGGCGCCAAGACGCTCGTAGTCCCAGACGCGGCCGCTGGTACGGGTCTTGGGGGTCACGGTGACGAAGCACTGCTTGCGCATCTCGTGCAGGCGGGCGCAGAGACCGGTGACGAAGTCGGCGTACCCGGTGCGCACGGCGCGGTAGGTGGCGTCGGGGCTCGGCGCGATGGTCTCGTAGTCGAGGTCGATGCCGTCGTAGTCGCGGCTGCGGACCACGGCGAGGAGCGCGTCGATGTGTTCGGCGCGGCGGTCGGCGCTGGTCATGACGGCGCCGAGGGCGCCGGGCTTCATGGTCTCCATCACCGTCGGGACGACCTGGATGCCCTTGTCGTGCAGGCCGTTGATGATGCGGCGCTCCCCTGCGCCGGGGTGGCCGTCGACGCGGCCCGCGGACTTCACCTGGTACCAGAAGGGGCTGATGGTGCGGATCTGGGCGGCGTGTTCCAGGGCGTCCTGGTAGGCGTTCTCCTGGTCCCAGTACGGCAGCCAGGCCGAGACGGTGCGCGGCGGGGCCAGGGTGTCGGCGGCCGGGGTGTCGGCGGCCCGTGCGGTGACGGGCGCGAGGGCGCCGGCCAGGAGCAGCAACGCGGGGAGTGCGGTCAGGGCGGTCAGGTGTATGCGTCGTCGTGCCATGCCCCGAGCCTGTGGGCCGACCGCCGGACCCGCCGCACGGATTGGGCCGTCCAGGCTCTAACGTGACCCGCGTGACTGCCTTTACGGATGATTCCGCGAACGAGCACCCCGGCCGCTTCGGTGCGACGGCCACGGTGGAGGCCGAGCCGCGCCGGGTGGGCCCGGTGCGCACCGAGTACGCGCCCGCGCACGACGGCGACCCCGATCCGGGGGAGATCGTCTGGACGTGGGTGCCCTACGAGGAGAACGACGGGCGCGGCAAGGACCGTCCCGTTCTCGTCGTCGCCCGCGAGGCGGCCGGGACGCTGCTGGCCGTGCAGTTGTCGAGCAAGCGGCACGACCAGGACCGCGAGTGGGTGGCGCTCGGCTCCGGGCCGTGGGACCGGGAGGGCCGCGACTCGTGGGTGGATCTGGACCGGGTGCTGCGGGTGCACGACCAGGGGATGCGGCGCGAGGCGTGCGCCCTGGACCGCGGCCGGTTCAACACGGTGGTGCTGCGGCTGCGGGAGCGCTACGGCTGGCGCTGAGCGGCCCTGGGAGACAGGCCCTGGCGGCCGGTGAGGACCCGCTCGAACGCCGAGCGGGTCGCCGCGTCCTTCGTGCGGTCGAGGATCGCGAAGACGACCTGCTCGAAACGGCCGTGGAAGCGGCCGTCCAGCAGGTCCGCGAAGGCCCGCGCGACCTGCTCGGGTTCGTTGCGGAACACGCCGCAGCCCCACGCGCCGAGCACCAGGCGTCGGTAGCCGTGCAGCGCCGCGACCTCCAGGACGCGCCCGGCGCGGCTCGCGAGGGCGGCGGGGATCCGGTCGACCCGCTCCGGGGTGTGGCGGGCGATCACCCCGGCGTTCGGCGCGGGTGAGGTCAGGAAGCCCACCTCGAAGGGCTCGTCGAGGAGCCGGCCGCGGTCGTCCCGGAACACCGGTACGCCGGGGCTGTGGATGACCCGGTCGGTGTAGAAGACATCGCGGTCGGCGCGGTGGTGCTCGTAGAACTCCGGCGCTTCGAGCAGGCAGGTGTAGAGCGCCGAGGACCGGCAGACGGCCTCCTCCTGGGCCTGTGCCCCGTTCAGGAAACCGCCGCCGGGGTTGCGGGCGGACGCGAAGTTCAGCACCGCGATCCGCTCCGCCCGCTCCCCCGTCATGCGGCGCGCCGCGTCGAGGCTGCTCTCCCCCGTGACCTCGACCGACGGCGTCGCCACGGCCGGCGCGTGCGGCACGGTCACCGGCTCGGGACCGTACACGCGAGTCCCTTCCCTGGCCCGTGCCACCGCGTCGGCGAGGTGGATCGTGCGCCCGTCCCCCGTGACGTACTCCCCCGCGGCGACGATCTCCTCCGTGCGCTGCGCGATCTCCCGCAGCCGGGCGCTCACACGCCCTCCCCCGTCTTTCTCATGAACCCATCGTGTGCGCTCGGTGACCTCGCGGACAACAGGTTTTCGCCGGGCGAATCGGGCCACTCCCACCATGAGGCGCACCCTTGTGCGATTCCCGGCGAGGGTCTTGGGTAGGACGAGCGTTGCCCGAAAAGGCCCGACCCGGGCCGAATCGACGCCATGGCCCCGACCGGGGACCATGGAACGGGTGAGGACCAGGAGGAATCCCGGTATGAGCGAGGCAGACTGTACGAGCCCCGGTGTACTGCGCACCGAGGCCGAGGTGGAGGCCCTGATCCGGGGCATCTGCTTCAAGACCGGACCGCCGCGCACGGTCGGTGTCGAACTGGAATGGATCGTCCACGAGCCGCGCCCGCAGGGGGCGCCCTGGCTCCCACTGGCTCCCGAACGACTCGACGCGGCCTATGTCGCACTGCGTGCCGTGCCCCTGCACTCGGCACTCACGGTGGAACCCGGCGGCCAGCTGGAGCTCAGTTCGCTCCCCGCCGCCACCCTCACGGAATGCGTCTCGGCCATGCGGGCCGATCTGACCACCGTCCGCTCCGTGCTCCGCGAGCACGGCCTCGCACTCTCGGGCCAGGGCACCGACCCCTGGCGGCCGCCCCGCCGCGTCCTGCACGAACCCCGCTACGACGCCCTGGAGGCCTCCCTCGACCGGGCCGGTCCCGCCGGCCGCTCCATGATGTGCTCGTCCGCGTCCGTCCAGGTGTGCCTGGACGCGGGGTACGAGGAACCGGGCCCCCTGGGCCACGGCAGGCGCTGGGTGCTGTCCCACCTGCTCGGCGCCGTCCTCGTCGCCGCCTTCGCCAACTCACCGATGCTGTCCGGGCGGGCCACCGGCTGGCGCTCCACGCGGCAGCTGCTGTGGGAGCGCATCGACCGGGGACGCTCCGGGGCGCCCGGCCCGGCCGCGGAGCCGCGCACGGCCTGGGCGCGGCACGTCCTCGACGCGCCGGTGATGTGCGTACGCCGGGAGAGCGGGCCGTGGGAGGTGCCCGAACGGCTGACGTTCGGTGAGTGGGTGCGCACGGGTGCTCCGCGCCCGCCGACCCGGTCCGACCTCGACTACCACCTGACCACGCTGTTCCCGCCGGTGCGCCCGCGCGGCCACCTCGAACTCCGCATGATCGACGCCCAGGACGGCGACGACGGCTGGCTGATCCCGCTCGCCGTGACGACGGCCCTGTTCGACGATCCGCAGGCCGCCGAGACCGCGTACCGGGCCGTGAAGCCGCTGGCGGAGCGCTCCGGGCCGCTGCCCGCGCCGCACAACCCGCTGTGGCAGGACGCGGCCCGCCTCGCCCTCACCGATCCGGAGCTGCGGGAGGCGGCCGCGGCCTGCTTCACCGCGGCGCTCGACGCGCTCCCCCGGATCGGCGCGGACCCCGGGGTGATCCGGGCCGTCGCCGACTTCACACAGCGCTACGTCCTGCGGGGCCGCTGTCCCGCCGACGACGTGCTCGACCGGCTCAGCGGTCCCGCGACCGCATCCGCACAGGGGAGGACCGTCCGCTCATGACCAGTCAGCAGACCCCGGAAGGCGCGGAGAGCGGGGCCATGGACCCGGAGGCGCTCAGGAGCCGCGCGGTCGAGGCCCTGGAGACCGCGCGGCTGCGCACGACGCTGCTCACGAGCTGCGTCGAGGAGCCCGAACTGACGGCGCAGCACTCGCCGTTGATGTCCCCGCTGGTGTGGGATCTCGCGCACATCGGCAATCAGGAGGAGCAGTGGCTGCTGCGGGCCGTCGGCGGCCGGGAGGCGATCCGGCCGGAGATCGACCCGCTGTACGACGCGTTCGAGCATCCGCGTGCCGAGCGCCCCAAGCTGCCGCTGCTGGCGCCGCAGGAGGCACGCGGCTACGCGGCGGAGGTGCGCGGTCGGGCCCTGGACGTGCTGGCCGGCGCGTCGTTCGACGCCGAAGGAGGCGCGCGGCTGACCCGGTCGGGCTTCGCCTTCGGCATGATCGCCCAGCACGAGCAGCAGCACGACGAAACGATGCTGATCACCCATCAGCTCCGTACGGGTGCGACGGCGTTGACCGCTCCGGACCCCGAACCGCTCGCCGTCCCGTTCACCGGACCGGCCGAAGTGCTCGTACCCGGCGGCCCGTTCACGATGGGGACGTCCGCGGAGCCCTGGGCACTGGACAACGAGCGGCCCGCCCACACCCGCCTGGTGCCGCCGTTCCTCATCGACACCGCGCCGGTGACGAACGGGAGGTATCTGGAGTTCATCGCCGACGGCGGCTACCGCACGCCCGACTGGTGGTCGTCGGCGGGCTGGGCCATGGTGCGCGACCACGGCCTGGAGGCACCGCTGTTCTGGCGGCGGGACGCGGGCGGCCAGTGGCTGCGCCGGCGGTTCGGGGTGACGGAGGTGGTGCCGCCCGACGAGCCGGTGCTGCACGTGAGCTGGTACGAGGCCGACGCCTATGCCCGCTGGGCGGGGCGCCGGCTGCCGACGGAGGAGGAGTGGGAGAAGGCGGCCCGCTTCGATCCGGCGACGGGCCGCTCGACGCGCTACCCGTGGGGCGACGCCGATCCGACGCCGGAGCGGGCGAACCTGGGCCAGCGCCATCTGCGCCCGGCCCCCGCCGGCAGCTATCCGCTCGGTGCGTCGCCGCTCGGGGTGCGGCAGCTGATCGGTGACGTGTGGGAGTGGACGGCCAGCGACTTCCTGCCCTATCCCGGCTTCGCCCCCTACCCGTACCGCGAGTACTCGGAGGTCTTCTTCGGCTCCGACCACAAGGTGCTGCGCGGCGGGTCGTTCGCGGTGGACCGGATCGCCTGCCGGGGCACGTTCCGCAACTGGGACCTTCCGGTGCGCCGCCAGATCTTCTCGGGTTTCCGCACGGCGCGGGACGCCCAGGCGCGGGAGGACGGTTCCTGATGTGCCGTCATCTTGCCTACCTGGGACCACCGGTGGCGCTCGGCGAGGTGCTGAACGCGCCGCCGCACAGTCTGTTCCGCCAGTCCTGGGAGCCGCGCAGACAGCGGCACGGGACGGTCAACGCCGACGGTTTCGGCGTGGGCTGGTACGCGGACGGGGACCCGGTGCCCGCCCGTTACCGCCGCTTCGGGCCGGTCTGGGGCGACGCCGCGTACGCGGATCTGACCCGGGTCGTCCGCTCCGGGGCGCTGCTGGCCGCCGTACGGGACGCGACGCTCGCGGGCGCGGACGGGGAGGCCGCCGCGGCGCCGTACGCGGCGGGCCCCTGGCTGTTCAGCCACAACGGCGCGGTGCCGGGCTGGCCCGGGTCGCTGGCCCCGCTCGTGTCCGCGCTGCCCGCCGCCGGCCTGCTGTCGATGGAGGCGCGGTGCGACGCGGCGTTCCTGTGGGCGCTCGCCCTGCACCGGCTGCGCACCGGGGACGAGCCCGCCCAGGCGCTGGCCGACACCGTGCTCGACGTGGCCGAGGCGCAGCCCGCGGCCCGTCTCAACCTCCTGCTCACCAACGGCGAGACGATCGCCGCGACGGCCTGGGGCGACACCTTGTGGTACCTCGCCGACCCCGCTCGCGGCACCGTCGTCGCCTCCGAGCCCTACGACGACGATCCGCGCTGGGTCGAGGTGCCCGACCGCACCCTGCTCGCCGCGAGCCGCACCGACGTCCTGCTCACCCCGCTCAAGGAGCCCGCGTGACCACGAACCCCCCATTTGACGTCACCCGCACCCTGCCCGAGGACGCGACCGGCGCGGCCCTGCGGGCCGACGTCCTGCACGGTCTGACCCGCTCCCCCAAGACGCTGCCGCCCAAGTGGTTCTACGACGCGCGCGGCAGCGAGCTGTTCGACGAGATCACGACGCTGCCCGAGTACTACCCGACCCGGGCCGAGCGGGAGATCCTGGTGGCCCGCGCGTCCGAGATCGCGGCGGCGACCGGGGCGCGCACCCTGGTCGAGCTGGGCTCGGGCTCGTCGGACAAGACCCGCCATCTGCTGGACGCGCTGCCGGATCTCGCGGCGTACGTGCCGGTGGACGTCAGCGAGAGCGCGCTGCGCGGTGCGGCGCGTTCGCTGCACGCCGACCGTCCCGGACTCGACATCCACGCGCTCGTCGCCGACTTCACCCGCGATCTGGTGCTCCCCGCGACTCCGGGGCCGCGTCTGGTGGCGTTCCTCGGGGGCACGATCGGCAATCTGCTGCCCGAGGAGCGGACGGCGTTCCTCGCGTCGGTGCGCGGGATGCTCTCGCCGGGCGACTTCTTCCTGCTCGGCACGGACCTGGTCAAGGACGAGGCCGAGCTGGTCGCCGCGTACGACGACGCGGCCGGGGTCACGGCCGCGTTCAACAAGAACGTGCTGGCCGTGATGAACCGGGAGCTGGGCGCCGACTTCGACCCGGCCGCCTTCGGGCATGTCGCCCTGTGGGACGGGCGGGCCGAGTGGATCGAGATGCGGCTGCGCTCCGCTCGGGAGCAGGTCGTCAAGATTCCGGCGCTGGATCTGGTGGTCGAGTTCGCGGACGGTGAGGAGGTACGGACCGAGGTGTCCGCCAAGTTCCGGCGGAACGGGGTCGCGGGCGAACTGCGCTCCGCCGGGATGGAGTTGACGCACTGGTGGACCGATGACGCGGGGCGGTTCGCGTTGTCGCTCAGCGGGGTCGGGGGCTGAGGAGTTCTCCGGGTGCCGGCGCGTCGTGGCTGGTGGCACAGTTCCCCGCGCCCCTGACGGGGCGCCGGTCTCCGTCTACTCGGCCCGGTCGTCCAGGCGCTTCGTGATCTCCTTCGACGCCTTCTGGGCCTCCGTCTTCGGGTCGGCGCCCATCAGGACCCGGGACATGTAGGACTTGATGGGGTTGTCGGCGGCCTCCACGGCCGCCCAGAGGGGGGAGGCCGGGGTCGCCTTGCCGTGGGCGGCGCCCACGGCCATCGCGGCGACACCGGGCTCGCCGGCCACCGCGGCGGCGAGCGTGGTCTTGTTCGGCACGTAGTTCATGGTCCTGGCCAGGTCGGTGTTCCACTTCTTCCCGGCCAGGGCCTCCACCACGGCGACCGCGGCCGAGCGGTGGGCGGTGTGTGCGGGGATGACGAGGTCGGAGCCGCCGGTGAACACGGCACCGGCGCGCGCCGCCGTCTTCCCCGGGATCGGGAAGAAGCCCAGCTTGTCCTTCAGGGACGGGTTCTTCTGGAGAATGCGCTGCGCGGAGCCCGGCACCGAGATGATCTGGGCGACGTCGCCCTCGGCGAACCGGTCGGCCTGCGAGGGGTGTTCCTCGTCGGCGTCCTTGGGGCCGTCACCGAGCGCCTGGAGCTGACCGTAGAACGCCATGCCGCGCAGGGCCGCGTCGGTGTGCAGGGCGCCGGTCCAGGTGCCCGCCGACTCGTGGGCGAGTTCACCGCCCTCGTCCCAGATGAAGCCGGACAGCGTGTACCAGTCCTGCCCGGCGAGGTAGATGCCCTGTGTGCCGCCGGAGTCGAGGCGGCGCGTCATGTCGAGCCATTCGTCCCGGGTCTTCGGCGGCTTCTTGATGCCGGCCGCGTCGAAGAGGGACGTGTTGTAGATGACGACGCGGTTGGCCGCGTACCAGGGGATGCCGAACTGGCGGCCGTTGTCGGCGCCGGGCTCGGCGAGGCCGGGCAGCCAGTCGTCCATGCCGAGGTCGCGCGCGGACTCCAGCGAGAGCTCCAGCAGCCCGTCCCCGTCGGCGTATCCCGGGACCTGGGTGTTGCCGACCTCGATGACGTCGGGGACGCCGGAGCCCCCGTCCTTGGTGGCGAGCGCCTTGGTGACCTTCTCGCCGATGCCCGTCCACTCCTGGATGCGGACGTCGAGGCGCAGATCGCCGTGCTCGGCCTCGAAGTCCTTGGTGAACCGTTCGATGAAGGCGTCCGACGCGCTGCCCTGCATCAGCCACACGGTGACGGTGGTCCGTCCCGCGTCACCGCCCGGCAGCACATTGCACGCCGTGGTCAGCAGGCCGGACGCGGCGACGAGGGGACCGAGGGACAGCAGGGCACGGCGGGAGATCACGAGGGTCACTTTCTGCCTGCGGACAGGGAGGTTCGGCCCGACGTGGGGGAACGAGCGAAACGCTCGTACGGGTGTGGCTGGATTTTGGTATGGACCATTGCCGCGGTCAAGAGTTACCGGGAAGTAAGTCGAACGCGTGATCCCTCGCGCAAGTCCCCGGCCTGAGGCACGGTGGAAGCATGTCGAATCACACGTACCGCGTCACGGAGATCGTCGGCACCTCCCACGAGGGGATCGACCAGGCGATCCGCAATGGCATCAGCCGTGCCTCGCAGACCCTGCGCAACCTCGACTGGTTCGAGGTCACCCAGGTCCGGGGCCAGATCGTGGACGGGGAGGTCGAGCACTACCAGGTGGGCCTGAAGGTGGGTTTCCGCCTCGAGGACGGTGAGTGAGCCGGTCGGCCCACCACCCGCCGTCAGGTACGTCCCTCGCGCTCCTGGGCGTCCTTCAGGGCCGTCGACGTGCTCGCCCAGCGGGCCCGCACGACGGTGAATCCGGCGCGTTCCGCCTCGTCGCAGACCAGTTCGTCGTCGTCGACGAGCATCCGGACGGTGCGGCCGCGCGCCATGCGCCGCAGGATCTCCAGCTTCGTCCGCCGGGCCGGCCTGCGGTCGTCGTCACGTCGCATGTGCAGCGTGCCCGCGGGCAGCCCCTGCGCGGCGAGCCAGGCCACGGTGTCGGCCCGGCTGCGCTCGGGCCGCCCGGTCAGGTACACGACCTCGCACTCCTCGGCGCTCTCCCGCGCCAGGGCGACGCCCTCGGACAGCGGAGGATCGTCCGGGGCCGCGCCGAAGAAGCCGTCCCAGTCCCGCGGCTTCCGCTCCAGGAACCGCTGCCGGTGCGCGGTGTCGGCGAGCGTTCCGTCGAGATCGAAAACAGCCAGCGGCTTCTTGTCGGAGGTCACGGGTTTCAGCCTATTGCCGGGAATCCCCGGTGGCTCAGTACGTTGAACAGAACGTGACCACCGTGATCGAGACGACCCGCTTCTCCGTCCTGGACCGCTCCCGCACCCGCGAGGGCCACTCCGGCCCCGACGCCCTGCGCGACACCGTCGCGCTCGCCCAGGACCTGGAGCGGCTCGGGTATCACCGGTTCTGGGTCAGCGAGCACCACGGGGTGCCCGGGGTGGCCGGTTCGGCTCCCACGGTGCTGGCGGCGGCCGTCGCGGGGGCCACGCGCAGGCTGCGCGTCGGCACCGGCGGCGTCATGCTGCCCAACCATCAGCCGCTGGTGGTGGCCGAGCAGTTCGGGGTCCTGGAGGCGCTCTTCCCGGGCCGGATCGACATGGGCCTGGGCCGGTCGGTCGGGTTCACGGACGGGGTGCGCCGGGCGCTGGGCCGGGACAAGGACGTCGCCGACGACTTCGCGGGCCAGCTCGACGAACTCCTGGCGTTCTTCACCGGTACGTCGGCGACGCGCGCCCACGCCCGCCCGTCCGAGGGGCTGACCTTGCCGCCGTTCGTCCTGGCGATGGGCGAGGGCGCCTCGATCGCGGCCCGGGCGGGTCTGCCCATGGTCATCGGCGATCTGCGCAGCCGGGAGAAGATGCTGCGCGGCATCGACCGCTACCGTGCCGAGTTCCGCCCCTCCGCGTGGGCGGCGGAACCGTACGTCGTGATCTCGGGGACGGTCGCGGTCGCGGGCAGCGAGCCGGAGGCCCGTCGGCTGCTGATCCCGGAGGCGTGGTCGATGGCGCACTCGCGCACGCACGGCACGTTCCCGCCGCTGCCGCCCGCCGAGCGGGTGGCGTCCCTGGAACTGACCGCGAAGGAGCGCGAGTTCTACGAGTCCGGCCTGCGCGGCCACATCGCGGGCACCGAGCAGCAGGTCGCCGACGAGCTGGAGACGGTGATCAAGGAGAGCGGGGCGCAGGAGGTGCTGGTGACGACCAGCACGTACGACCGTGAGGGCCTGCTGGAGTCGTACCGCCGGCTGGCCCGGATCGCCCGCCTGACACCAGCCTGACGCCCCGCCCGACGCTAGCTCTTCAGGCCGAGACCGTGCAGGAGCATCGGCAGCGAGGAGTGCAGTTCGCGCTGCCAGTACGGCCAGGTGTGGGTGCCGGGGCCGTAGAAGTGGGTGGTGAGGTGCTGGGCTCCCAAGCTCTTCAGGCGGTCGGCGAGCGCGTGGTTCTGCCGGTCGAAGTCGGCCTCCAGGGCGTTCGTGGTGCCCGGCGGGTCCAGCGGGCCCGCGGTGCCGTCGCCGCTGGAGAGGTAGACCGGCAGCGACTTCAGGCGCTTCGCCAGGTGGTACGGGTCGTGGGCGGCCCAGATGGCGCGCTGGGCGACGGGATCGCCCCAGACGCGGAGCGGGTCGGTGTTCTGACCGGCGAAGAAGCCCAGGATGCGGGTGGTGGACTCGTCGTTGAGGAGCGGGTGGACGGAGCCGGAGTAGGCGGCCGCCGCCCTGAACATGCCGGGGTGGCGGGCCGCGTAGATCAGCGCGCCCTGACCGCCCATGGAGAGACCGGCGACGACCCGGCGGGAGCCGGCGCCCCAGTCGCGCTCCAGGAGGCGGCGCAGGTCGCGGGTGTGGAAGGTGTCCCAGGCGGGGTCGCCGCCCTGGCCGTGGTTCCACCAGTCGCTGTACCAGCCGTTCCAGCCGGCCTCGGGCATGACGACGAGGACGTGGCGCAGGCTGTCGAGAGAGGCGACGTCGGTCTTGGCGGTCCAGGACGTGTAGTCGCCGCAGCAGCCGTGCAGCAGCCACAGGGTGGGCCAGTGCCTGCCGCGGTCGGCGGGGTCCCAGCCGTCGGGGGTGAGCAGGCGCACCTTCACCGTGCGGCCGCCGAGCGCCGACGCGCGGACCGAGAGGTCCACCTGCCGCTCGGCCACCTGGGTGACGGCGACGACCTCCGCGGCGGGCGGGGCCGGGGCGGCGACGGTCGACGGCGCCGCCCCGAAGGTGAGCAGCAGCGCGGCCAGGACGAGCAGCAGGCGTCTGGCGCGGCGGGTCAGGGCGGCGGTCATGGCGGCTCCCGTGGGGCGTCGGCGGATCGTGCTCCGGTGCGGTACCTGGCCTGCTTCCGTACTGGAGGTGCGGGGTCAGTGTGTGGCGGGGAGCACCAGGAGGGCGTCCCCGACCGGGCGTTCGCCGGTGGCGTCGGACGGGTCGTTGATGACCTGGTCGTCGACGACCATGGTGGTCGAGCCGCCGCCGTCGAGGTTGACGGCGTCGGTGAGGCCCAGCGCCCGGGCGACCGCCGCGCTCTCCGGGATGCTCAGGCCGAGCGATCCGGTGCTGCGGCCGTCGGCGGTGACGAGGACGGTCCGGCCCGCGGCGTCGGTCCCGGCGAAGGTGCGCGGGTTCCGCTTGTGCACCCAGCCGTAGTAGAAGCTCGGGTTGCCGGGCTGCACCATGCCGTCGGTGGCCGGGGTGACGTGGAGGCGGCCGTCGCGGACGAGTTCGGGGCCGCCGTTGACGACGCTGGTGGTGCGGGACGCGGTGACGGGGCGGCCCTTGGTGTCCTTCAGGCCGCTCCGGACGCGCAGGGTGCGGCCGGCCTCGGCGAGTGCGGTGAGCCGGGCGGCGGCGGTGCCGGTCGCCTGGACGCTGCGGCCGCCGGCGGGCAGGGCGACGCCGCGCGAGGACCGCACCTCGACGACCTTGCCGTGCCGGTCGAGCACGGCCTCGGCGCCCTCGCCCTTCGGGGTCTCCTTGCCGAACTCGGGGGTGAACGCGATGAGTTCGTCGGGGTCGATGCAGGTCGTGTCGTGCAGGGGCCGGGCCGTCGGCAGGTCGTCGGCGGTGCCGCCGCAGTTGCGGATCAGGCCGGGGACGCGGTCGACGCCGTCCAGCGGGAGCGAGGTGCGGCCCGCGGTGGCGGTGCCGCTCCAGGTGAAGCGGGTGACGTCGGTGCCGCGCGCGGAGTCGTGGACGACGAGGCCGGGGCGGCCGTTCACCGCCTCGCTGAGCAGCTGCCCGTCGTAGACGCCGACGCCGGCCGGGTCGCCGGGGGCGCCCGCCTTCGGGTCGAGGACGAAGAAGCCCGCGTTGACCCCGGCGCTCGCTCCGTCGGCGGCGGCGAGCGCGCTGGTCGTCTCGCGGTTCTCCAGGTCGGCGCCGTAGGAGGCCTTGAGGTCGCCGTGGAACTTCTTCGGGTCGATGGTGAGGACGTCGATGTGCCAGGGGCCGCGGTCGCCCGCGTCGCCGTCCCAGCCGGTGTACCAGGCGGACCCGGTGTATCCGGCGGCGCGCAGCCGGGTGCGTTCCGCGGTGGCCGCGCTCTCGTCGGCGAAGGTGCCGACGCGGACCCGCCAGCCGAGCGTGCCGCCCGCGTAGTCGGCGGTCGCCGGGGTGGTGACCTTCTCGGAGCGGGCGTCGAAGCCCTTGGCGCGCAGCGCCGTGAGGAGTTCGCCTGCGCTCTCCTCGTCCTTGAGCGCGCTCGGCGGCGCGTCCGGATCGGGGGATCCGGCGCCGCCCGGGATGGACAGCTCCACGGTCCAGTCCATGGCCGGGGTGTCGGCGCCGCGCACGATGCGGGTGAGCGTCACGCCCGGCTGGAGGGTCCGGGTCGTCCGGGTCTCGGAGAGGCCGGCGGCGCCGAGCGGCAGCCCGTGCCGGGGCGCGGACGAAGCCGGTGGCGGTGCCGCGCCCACGAGGGCGAGGGCGCACAGTGCCGCGCCGACGCCGAACAGTCTGCTGTTCACGAATCCCCCACTCGACCGAAGAAGACCTCGTAACGGTGCTGGGGCCCGCGACGGCCCGTCAAGGCATGTGCACATCATTCATCGGACGTTCTCCGGGACGTGCGCCGGCCGCGCCGCCGGGCGCGCGCCACCGCCCCCGGTGGGTGGATCATGGAGCACGACGAAGAGTGACCTCCGCCCGACCGGGAGCCCGCCCCATGCACCACCCCGCCCCGTCCGATCCGCGCCACGACGGCTTCGTGCGGGTGCGCGGCGCCCGTGAGCACAACCTGAAGGGTGTCGACGTCGACGTTCCCCGGGACGTCCTCGCGGTCTTCACCGGGGTGTCGGGCTCGGGCAAGTCGTCGCTCGCCTTCGGGACCGTCTACGCGGAGGCGCAGCGCCGCTACTTCGAGTCGGTCGCCCCGTACGCGCGCCGCCTCATCCATCAGGTCGGGGCGCCGAAGGTCGCCGAGATCAGCGGGCTGCCGCCCGCGGTGTCGTTGCAGCAGAGCCGCTCGGCGCCGACGTCCCGGTCCTCGGTGGGCACGGTCACCACGCTCTCGAACTCGCTGCGGATGCTGTTCTCGCGAGCCGGTTCCTATCCGCCGGGCGCGGAGCGGCTCGACTCGGACGCCTTCTCCCCGAACACGGCGGCCGGCGCCTGCCCGGAGTGCCACGGTCTTGGCCGGGTCCACCGCACCTCGGAGGAGCTGCTGGTCCCCGATCCGTCGCTGTCGATCCGCGAGGGCGCGATCGCGGCCTGGCCCGGCGCCTGGCAGGGCAAGAACCTGCGGGACGTCCTCGACGCGCTCGGGTACGACGTGGACCGGCCCTGGCGGGAGCTGAAGCAGGAGGACCGGGACTGGATCCTGTTCACGGACGAGCAGCCGGTGGTGACCGTGCACCCGGTGCGGGACGCCGGCCGCATCCAACGCCCGTACCAGGGCACGTACATGAGCGCGAACCGGTACGTCCTGAAGACCTTCTCGGACTCCAAGAGCCAGTCGTTGCGGGCGAAGGCGGAGAAGTTCCTGGACAGCGCGCCGTGTCCGGTGTGCGGCGGTGCGCGGCTGCGGCCCGAGTCGCTGGCGGTGACGTTCGCGGGGCGTGACGTCGCGGAGCTGGCCCGGCTGCCGCTGACGGAACTGGCCGGGGTCCTGGACACGCCCGACCCCTCCGAGACGGCGCGCGTGCTCACCGAGGATCTGCGCGCCCGGATCGGTACGGTCACCGAGCTCGGCCTCGGCTATCTGAGCCTGGACCGCGCCACTCCCACCCTGTCGGCCGGCGAGCTGCAACGCCTGCGGCTCGCGACGCAGTTGAGGTCGGGTCTCTTCGGTGTCGTGTATGTCCTCGACGAGCCGTCGGCGGGTCTGCACCCGGCCGACACCGAGTCGCTGCTCACGGTCCTGGACCGGCTGAAGTCGGCCGGGAACTCCGTCTTCGTGGTCGAGCACCATCTGGACGTGATGCGGCACGCGGACTGGCTGGTGGACGTGGGTCCGCTGGCCGGTGAGCACGGCGGCGAGGTGCTGCACAGCGGTCCGGTGGCGGCGCTGAAGGGGGTCGAGCGCTCGGCGACCGCCCGCTTCCTGTTCGACGACGCCCCGGTGACCACGCGTCAGATCCGTACTCCACGAGGCTGGTTCACGCTCGGCCCGGTGACCCGGCACAATCTGCGGGACGTGACGGTCGACGTCCCGCTCGGCGCCTTCACGGCCGTCACCGGCGTCTCGGGGTCCGGCAAGTCGACGCTGATCGGCGAGATCACGGAGGACCGGGAGGGTGTGGGGCGCCTCGTGGTCGTGGACCAGAAGCCGATCGGGCGCACACCGCGCTCCAACCTCGCGACCTACACCGGCCTGTTCGACGTCGTGCGCAAGGTGTTCGCGGCCACCGACGAGGCGAAGGCGCGCGGCTACGGCGTGGGCCGGTTCTCCTTCAATGTGACCGGCGGGCGCTGCGAGACCTGTCAGGGCGAGGGGTTCGTCAGCGTCGAGCTCCTCTTCCTGCCGAGCACGTACGCGCCGTGCCCGACCTGCGGGGGCGCCCGCTACAACAAGGAGACGCTGGAGGTCACGTACCGGGGGCTGAACATCGCCGAAGTCCTCGATCTGACCGTGGAGTCGGCGGCGGCGTTCTTCGCGGACGATCCCGCGGCGACGGCCGTGGAGCGCAGTCTGCGGACGCTGCTCGACGTCGGTCTCGGCTATCTCCGGCTCGGCCAGCCCGCGACCGAGCTCTCCGGCGGCGAGGCCCAACGCATCAAGCTGGCCAGCGAGTTGCAGCGGGTGCGGCGCGGCCACACCCTGTACCTCCTGGACGAGCCGACCACCGGGCTGCACCCGGCCGACGTGGAGGTGCTGCTGCGGCAGCTGAACGGCCTCGTCGACGCGGGGCACTCCGTGGTGGTCGTGGAGCACGACATGGCGGTCGTCGCGGGCGCGGACTGGGTGATCGACATGGGCCCCGGCGGCGGGGATGCGGGCGGCCGAGTCGTCGCGGCGGGGCCGCCCGCCGAGGTGGCCGCTCACCCCGAGAGCCGCACCGCCCCCTATCTCGCGCGCCTGCTGCCCTGACGGAGCCTGCCCTTGGCCAGTTTTCCGGTGGGAGTGCGGGGCAGGGCATCGACGAACTCGACGTCCTTGGGCACCTTGTAGTGCGCCATGCGGTCACGGACGTAGCCGATCAGTTCGGCCGCCAACTCCGCTCCCGTGGAGACGCCTTCGGCCGGTTGCACGTACGCCCGTACCGACTCCCCCATCTCCTCGTCCGGCACCCCGACGACGGCCACGTCGGCGACCGCCGGGTGCAGGACGAGGCAGTCCTCGATCTCCTGCGGGTAGATGTTGACCCCACCCGAAATGATCATGAACGCCTTGCGGTCGGTGAGGAAGAGATAGCCGTCCTCGTCGACGTGACCGATGTCGCCCGTGGTGGTCCACGACGGGTGCTCGGGATGCTGGGCCTCGCGGGTGCGGTCGTCGTCGCGGTGGTAGCGGAAGGGGAGTTCGTCGCGCTCGAAGTAGACGGTGCCGGTCTCCCCTGCCTGCAGGACCTTCCCCTCCTCGTCGCAGATCCTCAACTCGCCGAGGAGACCGGCGCGTCCGACGGAACCCGGTCTGCGAAGCCACTCGTCCGGGCCGATGAACGTGATCCCGTTACCCTCGGTGGACGAGTAGTACTCGTACAGGACGGGTCCCCACCACTCCATCATCCGACGCTTCACCTCAACAGGACAGGGCGCCGCCGCGTGCACGGCGACTTTCATCGACGAGGTGTCGTACCGCTCACGGACGGCGTCGGGCAGCTTCAGCATCCGGACGAACATGGTCGGCACCCACTGGCTGTGCGTGACCCGGTGGCGTTCGATGGCCGCCAACGCCCCTTGCGCATCGAAGGAGTTCATCAGGACGACGGTGCCGCCGGTCGCGGTGATCGTGCCGCAGAAGCGCAGCGGCGCCGCGTGGTAGAGCGGTGCGGGGCAGAGGTAGACCGTCTTCTCGTCGAAGCCGTACATGGGCTGGAAGAGGAGCTGCACCGTGGACGGTTCGGTGCGGACGTCGCCCTCCGGCAGGGCGGGTTCGACGCCCTTGGGGCGGCCGGTGGTCCCGGACGAGTAGAGCATGTCGGTGCCGCGCGGCTGGACTTCGGGCGGCTCGGCGGACGCGGCCCGCAGCGCGGCGTCGTAGGTGCCGTCGTCGAGACCGAGCACGTGGGTGACGCCGGGCGCCAGATCGGCGACGGCCGCCCCGAGTTCGCTCAGCGGTCCGGAGACGATGAGGGCGCTCGCGCCGCAGTCGCGCACGATGTAGGCGGCCTCGTCGGCGGTGAGGTGGTGGTTGACGGCCGTGAGGTAGAGGCCGGAGCGCATCGCGGCCCAGTAGACCTCCATCGCGCGCGGCTCGTTGCCGCAGAGCAGGGCGAGATGGTCGCCCCGGCGCAGTCCCCGCGTGCGCAGGTGGTCGGCGAGGCGCAGCGAGTTCTCCTCCAGCTCGCCGTAGGTGAGGGTGGTGTCGCCGTCGGCCGTGACGACGGCCGGCCTGGCTCGGTCGTACGTTCCCGGATACATGGAGGGGACGGTACCCCGCGGACATGACGAAGCGTCAGACCCTGTAACGCGATGACGGGACCGGGAGAGCACCTGCTCCCGGTCCCGCCCACCCCGCGCTGTTCGCGGGACGTGTGAGGGCGCGGCTCAGCGGCTGACCTTGCGGTTGGCGCGCAGCCACTCCTTGTTCATGCTCGTGATGGAGAACAGCGGGATACCCTTCGGACAGGCCGTCGCGCACTCGCCGGTGAGCGTGCAGCCGCCGAAGCCCTCGTCGTCCATCTGCGCCACCATGTCCAGGACGCGGGTCTCGCGCTCGGGGGCGCCCTGCGGCAGCACGTTCAGGTGGTTGATCTTCGCCGAGGTGAACAGCATGGCCGCGCCGTTCGGGCAGGCCGCCACGCAGGCTCCGCAGCCGATGCACTCGGCGTGCTCGAAGGCGAAGTCCGCGTCCGGCTTGGGCACGGGCGTGGCGTGCGCCTCGGGGGCGGTGCCGGTCGGGGCGGTGATGTAGCCGCCGGCCTGGATGATGCGGTCGAAGGCCGAGCGGTCGACGACCAGGTCCTTGATGACCGGGAAGGCGGAGGCGCGCCACGGCTCGATGTCGATCGTGTCGCCGTCCTTGAAGGACCGCATGTGCAGCTGGCAGGTGGTGGTGCGCTCGGGGCCGTGGGCGTCGCCGTTGATGACGAGCGAGCAGGCCCCGCAGATGCCCTCGCGGCAGTCGTGGTCGAAGGCGACGGGGTCGTCGCCGCCCTCGATGAGTTCCTCGTTGAGGGTGTCGAGCATCTCCAGGAACGACATGTCCTGGCTGATCCCGTCCACCTCGTACGTGGACATGGCGCCTTCGGCGTCGGCGTTCTTCTGGCGCCAGACGCGCAGGGTGAGCTTCATGCGTAGCTCCGCTGAGTGGGGTGGACGTACTCGAAGACCAGGTCTTCCTTGTGCAGGGTGGGGGCGTCGCCGGTGCCGGTGAACTCCCAGGCGGCCGCGTAGGAGAACTCCTCGTCCTGGCGGGCGGCCTCGCCGTCGGGGGTCTGCGATTCCTCACGGAAGTGGCCGCCGCAGGACTCGGCGCGGTGCAGCGCGTCGAGGCACATCAGCTCGGCCAGCTCCAGGTAGTCGACGATGCGGTTCGCCTTCTCCAGGGACTGGTTGAACTCCTCGCCCGTGCCGGGCACCTTGATGCGGCGCCAGAACTCCTCGCGGATCTGCGGGATCCGGCCGAGGGCCTTGCGCAGGCCCTCCTCGGTGCGGGCCATGCCGCAGAACTCCCACATCAGTTCGCCGAGTTCGCGGTGGAAGGAGTCGGGGGTGCGGTCGCCGTCCACGGCCAGCAGTAGGTTCAGCCGGTCCTCCGTCTCGGCGACAACCTCCTGCACAGCCGGGTGGTCGGCGCTCACCTCGTCGTGGTGCGGGTTCTTCGCGAGGTAGTCGTTGATCGTGGCCGGGAGGACGAAGTATCCGTCGGCCAGGCCCTGCATCAGCGCGGAGGCACCGAGACGGTTGGCGCCGTGGTCGGAGAAGTTCGCCTCGCCGATCGCGAAGAGTCCCGGAACGGTGGTCTGCAGGTCGTAGTCGACCCAGAGGCCGCCCATCGTGTAGTGCACGGCGGGGTAGATCCGCATGGGCACCTGGTACGGATCCTCGTCGGTGATCCGCTGGTACATGTCGAAGAGGTTGCCGTACTTGGCCTCGACGGCCTTGCGGCCCATCCGCCCGATGGCGTCGGCGAAGTCCAGGTAGACGCCCTGCCCGCCGGGTCCCACGCCCTTGCCCTCGTCGCACACGTTCTTCGCGGCGCGGGAGGCGATGTCACGCGGCACCAGGTTGCCGAACGAGGGGTAGATGCGCTCCAGGTAGTAGTCGCGCTCGTCCTCGGGGATCTGGTTCGCGGGGCGGTCGTCGCCCTTGGCCTTCGGCACCCAGATGCGGCCGTCGTTGCGCAGCGACTCGCTCATCAGCGTCAGCTTCGACTGGTGGTCGCCGGTGCGCGGGATGCAGGTGGGGTGGATCTGGGTGAAGCAGGGGTTGGCGAAGTACGCGCCGCGCCGGTGGGCCCGCCAGATCGCCGTGGCGTTGGAGTTCATGGCGTTCGTCGACAGGTAGAAGACGTTGCCGTAGCCGCCGGAGGCCAGGACGACGGCGTCCGCGAAGTACGTGTCGATCTTGCCGGTGACGAGGTCCCGCGCGACGATGCCGCGCGCCTTCCCGTCGACGATCACGAGGTCGAGCATCTCGGTACGGGGGTGCAGCTCGATGTTGCCCGCGGCGACCTGGCGGCTGAGGGCCTGGTAGGCGCCGAGGAGGAGTTGCTGGCCCGTCTGCCCGCGCGCGTAGAACGTACGGGAGACCTGCACACCGCCGAAGGAGCGGTTGTCGAGGAGACCGCCGTACTCGCGGGCGAACGGCACGCCCTGCGCCACGCACTGGTCGATGATCTCGACGGAGATCTGCGCGAGGCGGTGCACGTTCGACTCCCGGGCGCGGAAGTCGCCACCCTTGACCGTGTCGTAGAAGAGGCGGTGCACGGAGTCGCCGTCGTTGCGGTAGTTCTTCGCGGCGTTGATGCCGCCCTGCGCGGCGACCGAGTGGGCGCGGCGCGGCGAGTCCTGGAAGCAGAACTGCACGACGTGGTAGCCCTGCTCGGCCAGCGTCGCGCCGGCCGAACCGCCCGCGAGGCCGGTGCCCACGACGATGACGGTGTGCTTGCGGCGGTTGGCCGGGTTGACCAGCTTGGCCTCGAAGCGCCGGGTGTCCCAGCGCTCGTGGACGGGTCCGCCCGGCGCCTTGGCGTCGACGACGGGTTCACCGGTCGAGTAGTCGGCGTACTCGTGGGAGGAGGTCATGTTCTTCAGCTCACCAATCCGGTCATGACGCCCACGGGCACGGCGATGAAACCGAGCGTGAGCAGTGCGGCGAGGGCGTTGCCGACGGTCTTCAGGACGCGGTCACGGGTGCGGCTGCCGACACCGAGGGTCTGCGCGGCGCTCCAGAACCCGTGCTGGATGTGCAGTCCGAGGGCGAGCATCGCGACGATGTAGATGACATTGCCGTACCAGGTCGAGAACGTGTCGATGATGTTCTGGTACGGGTGCAGGTGCTGGTATCCGCCGGGGTGCACCGTGCCGGTCGTCAGGTCGAGGATGTGCCAGACGATGAACAGGCCGAGGATGATGCCGCCCCAGCGCATGGTGCGCGTGGCGTAGGAGGCGCTCGGCTTCTTGTGCACGTACTTGTTCGGGCGTGCCTTGATGTCGCGGCGGCTGAGCTGGTACGCGGACGTGGCGTGTGCCACCACCGCGACGACGAGCACGACGCGCGCGATCCACAGGCCCCACTCGTAGTGCAGGACCGGGCCGCCCATGGTGCGCAGCCAGCGCGCGTAGTGGTTGATCTCCTCGGGGCCGAAGAAGATCTTCAGGTTTCCGATCATGTGGGCGACCAGGTAGAGCAGCATCACGATGCCGCTGACCGCCATCACGGTCTTCTTCCCGACGGAGCTGTCCCACACCGTGCGTGTCATGGACGGTCGTCGGTCCGTCCGCGTTGCCAGAGCCATGTCACAAGACGGTAGGGCCCGAAGACCTGATCGGTCCAAGACATGGTCCAGCTCATTTCCATAGGCTGTGGCTATCACGGCGGTACAGTGGGGCTCATGCAGTTCCAGCAGCTCCAGTACTTCGTCGCGGTCGCGGAGACCCGGCACTTCACGCGCGCCGCCGAGCTGGTGCATGTCGCCCAGCCGTCACTGTCCCAGCAGATCAGGGCGCTGGAGCGGGAGCTGGGGGCCGATCTCTTCCAGCGGGCGCGCGGCAACATCACGCTCACCGACGCCGGCGAGGCGCTGCTGCCGCTGGCCCGGCGGATCCTGGCCGACGCCGACACCGCGCGGCACGAGGTGCAGGAGCTGGCGCAGCTGCGGCGGGGGCGGGTGCGGCTCGGGGCGACGCCGTCGCTGTGCACGGGCCTGCTTCCGGACGTGCTGCGCGCCTTCCACGACCGCTACCCGGGGATCCAGCTGCTGATCGAGGAGGGCGGCTCGCACGACCTCGTACGGGAGCTGGCCCGCGGGGCGCTGGATCTGGCACTGGTCGTACTGCCGCTTCCGGCGCCGGCGCCCGCGCTGACCTCCGTGGAGCTGCTGCGCGAGGAGCTGGTCGTGGTGTCGTCGCCGAGCGCGCCGCGGCCGGGGCGCGGGCGGCGGTCCGTGCGCATCTCCGACCTGGAGGGTGAGCGGCTCGTCATGTTCCGGCACGGGTACGACCTGCGGGAGCTGACCGTCGCCGCGTGCCGGGCCGAGGGGTTCGAGCCCGATTTCGCCGTGGAGGGCGGGGAGATGGATGCGGTGCTGGGGTTCGTGCGGGCGGGGCTCGGGGTGGCCGTGGTGCCGTCGATGGTGGCGACGCGGGCCGGGGCCGATCTCCGGGTGACACCGCTGGCCCGGCCCGGCTTGCGGCGCACCATCGCCTTGGCGCACCGGTCGGACGTCGCGCCGCCGCGGGCTGCGCGGGAGCTTCAGGGGATGCTGGTGGAGCGGGGCGGGGCCACCGGGGGCTCGCCACTCGACTGACGGCCGGCGGGGGGCTGGTCGCGCTGTTCCCCGCGCCCCTGGGTTGTCGTTCGTCTGCGACCCGGAGACCGCTTCTCGCGCAGTTCCCCGCGCCCCTCAAACCAGTTCCTCACGCGCGCCTCTCGTCGTGGCTGGTCGCGCCGTTCCCCGCGCCCCTGAGATGCGCACTTCGTGCGGCATCTCATCAATGAGGCGCGGCGGAGCCGCAGCCTCCCCGGGAGAGGCTCGCGGGAGCGCAGCCTCCGGCGGAGAGGCGCGCGGAGCGTTGCCTCAAGGGGAGGCTGCGCGGAGCGCATGCCTCAGGGGCGCGGGGAACTGCGCGACCAGCCCCCACCGGCGGTCAGTCGAGGACGAAACGCATGCTTTTAGGGGCGCGGGGAACTGCGCGGTCAGCCCGCGCCGGAGCTGCACACGACCAGGGAGCCCTACGGTGTGCGGTTCGTCAAGCAGTACAGGGCCGCCGTGGGGTCGCGCATCACGGACCAGGATCGGCCCTCCCGAAGGAGTGCGGAGCCCGCCGCGACATGCCAGGACCGCACCCGGGACGGCTCCGCGCAGGCGAGGTCAAGGTGGGCCGTCGGGGGGTCGTCCAAGTCGAGGCGCTGGAGGAGGAGTTGGATCGGGGACGACTTCAGCAGCCGGAACTCCGGGCTGCGACAGGGGACTTCGGGCCAGCCGGTCAGCGCCGCCCAGAAGTCGACCTCCGCCGCATACACCCCCGGCGCCGTGTCCAGGCACACCTGATCGAGCCGCCCGGCCGCCGCGACCCCGGCGGGCACCACCGACTCCCCCAGCCACGGCACCAGACAGAACAGATGCCCGGCCGGCGAGCGCAGCACCGCCAACCCCTCCTCGGAGAAGACGAGTTCAGCGCCGAGAGACCGCGCCCGCGCCGACTCCCCCGGCACATCGTCCACCGCGAGATCGAGATGCGCCCCACCCGGCCCGTCCGCGACCCCCTGCACCTTGACGTACGGGTCGCCCTCACCCTCGTACGGCACGAGCGTGGCGAACTGACCACGCTCGCCGCGCAGTTCGGACCGTCGCGTCCCCGTCACCCGGGCCCAGAAGTCGCAGGCGGCGCCGAACTCCTCGTACGGGCGGTCGATGAACGCGTACGTCCAGCGGACGGTCACCGGCTCACCCCGTGGCGTCGGCGAGCGCGAGCTCGTGCAGGCGGTCCGGCGGACCCGGGCGGGCGTAGTACCAGCCCTGGGCGGTGTCGCAGCCCAGCTCCCTGAGCTGCTCGGCCTGGGCGCCGGTCTCCACGCCCTCGACCGTGACCGCGAGGTCCAGGCTGTGGGCGAGCGAGACGATGCCCTCGACTATCTTCAGGTCGACCGGGTCGGCGGGGAACTGCTGCATTCCCTGGGTGAAGGAACGGTCCAGCTTGAGCACGTTGACCGGCAGTCTGCGCAGGTTCGCGAGGTTCGAGTAGCCGGTGCCGAAGTCGTCCAGCGCTATGTCGACGCCCATCTCGGAGAGCCGGCGCAGCGGCTTGAGCAGGTCGTCGTCGGCGCCGATCAGCGCCGATTCGGTGACTTCGAGGCAGAGCGCGCCGGGTTCGAGGCCGGAGCGTTCCAGGATGTCGACCGTGTCGGAGACGAGCCCGGGGTGCGTGAGCTGCTTCGGCGACAGATTGACGTTGATGCGCAGCGGGCCCGCGTCCTCGTGCCGGTCCTGCCAGACGCAGGCCTGGCGGACCGATTCCTCCAGGACCCAGCGGCCGAGCGGCACGATGAGCCCGGTGTGCTCGGCGAGCGGGATGAAGCGGTCGGGGCCGAGGACCCCGTGCTGCGGGTGCAGCCAGCGGACCAGGGCCTCGGCGCCGCGCACGCTGCCGTCGCCGAGGTGGACCAGCGGCTGGTACTCGATGAAGAACTCGCCGCGGTCGAGGGCGGCGGGCAGCGCCGTCGTCAGGCCGTGCCGGGTGATCGCGCGGGCGTCCGCCTCGGGGTCGGCCAGCTCGTAGCGGTTGCCTCCCGCGGACTTCGCCCGGTACATGGTGATGTCGGCGCTGCGCAGCACCTCGGCGGGGCTGCGGTCGGCGGCAGGGCCCTCCACGATGCCGATCGAGCCGCGCACCGTGAGTTCGCGGCCGTCGATGCGGATCGGCGTGGCCAGCGCGTTCATGATCCGGCCCGCGAGTTCGTCGACCTCGGTCTGGGTGTCCGGGCCCGTGGTCAGCGCCACGAACTCGTCGCCGCCGAGCCGGGCCACCATCTCGCCGCGCGCGGTGGCACAGGCCTGGAGCCGGTCGGCGACCTCGACGAGGAGCCGGTCGCCGACCGCGTGGCCGAGGCTGTCGTTGATGGTCTTGAAGCCGTCGAGGTCGAGGTAGCACAGGCCGAAGCGGCGGCCCTCGCCCGCGCCGAGCACCTTCTCCAGGCGCTCGAAGAACAGGGTGCGGTTGGGCAGGCCGGTCAGCGCGTCGTGCGTGGCCTCGTAGCGCAGCCGCAGATTCAGCAGCCGGCGCTCGGTCGTGTCCTCCATCAGCGCCAGCTGGTACTGCGGTTCGCCGTCCTTGTCGCGCAGCAGCGACATCGTCAGGTTGGTCCACAGCGCGGTGCCGTCGGGGCGGTAGAACGCCTTCTCCACCCGGTAGTGCTCGCGGTCGCCGCGCACCAGCTCCTGGTAGAGGTGCCAGACCTGCGGGGCGTCGTCGGGGTGGGTCCAGTCGCGGAGGTTGCGGCCGCGCAGGGTCCCCTCGCTGCCGCCGAACATGCGCACCAGCGCGTCGTTCACTTCCAGGACCGTGCCGTCGAGCGCGGCGATGGCGATGCCGATCGCGGCGCCGTGGAACACCGCGCGGAACCGGGCCTCGCTCGCGTGCAGGGCCTCGGCGACGGCGCTGCGCGCGTTCAGCGCGGCCCGCGAGATGGCCTCCTGCTCGGCGAGGGTGCGCTCGCGCAGCGCGGCGGCGAAACCGGCGGCGACGGCATGCTGGATACGGGCGCAGCGGGCCCGCAGATCGTCCTCGCGCTCAGGAGTGTCCGCCTCCTCGCCGCAGTACAGGACGAGATAGGAGTCGACCACGCCGAGGGTGCGGCTGAGCGCCTCGGGGTCGGTGCAGTGCGCGTCGACGAGCGCGGCTCCGACGGCCTGTCCCTGTGCCGCGTTCAGCGTCCGCGCGGCCAGGGCCGCCCGCAGCGAGCGGGCCAGCGGGACGAGCTCCTCCTCGAACTCCGGCCTGGTCAGCGACGTCGCCGTCACCGGGAAGATGGCCCGGCTCCAGATCGTGGCGAACCTGCGCAGTCTGTCTTCCGGTCCGCCCGGCTCTTCGCTCACGCCTTGCGCCCCACTCCCACATAGCCCGCGAATGTATAAGGATCCGCGTCCTCGATGTCCTGCGGCGCGTTCTCCGGCCGCCACTCCGGTATCGGGACGATGCCGGGGTCGACCACCTCGTACCCCTTGAAGAACCGTGCGATCTCCTCACGGTTCCGCATGATCAGCGGATTGCGGACATCGTTCCGGTAGACGTCGACCGCGCCGCCGGCCTCTTCCGTCGATATGGGCATTCCCTCATAGGAGGCATGCGTCACGATCAACAGGCTGCCGGGTGCGAGCGCCTCGCTGAGTTCGGCCACCGCGCCGTACGGGTCGTCGGCGTCCTCGATGAAGTGCAGTACGGCGACCAGGAGCAGCGCCACCGGCCGCTCCAGATCCAGGAGTTCACCCACCTCGGCGCTGTGCAGGATCTCGCGCGGCCCGCGCAGATCGGCCGCGAGCACGGCGGTGTCGGGGTTGTCCTCCAGAACGGCCTTGCTGTGCGCGACGGCGACGGGGTCGTGGTCGACGTAGACGACCCGGGCGCCCGGCCGGACCCGCTGGGCCACCTCGTGCACATTGCCGAAGGTGGGGATGCCCGAGCCGATGTCGAGGAATTGGGTCACTCCCTGGTCCGCGGCGTAGCGCACCGCCCGCCGCATGAACGCCCGGTTCGCCTGCATGATCTTCGGCAGGCCCGGCAGGAACTCCATGGCCTTGCGGGCGGCTTCCCGGTCGACCTCGAAGTTGTGCGAACCGCCCAGGTAGTAGTCGTAGATCCGGGACACACTGGGCACCGTGATGTCAATGCCCTGCGGGGCCCAGGCAGGACGCTCCATCAAACTCTCCAAGGCGTAGGCGATCCGGTGTTCGAGGCGAGGCTACTGATCAACCGACAAAGGAGCGAGCCAAAACGGAAATTGACCATCCGTTCTCGGTCACTACCTGCGGCACGTGCCATTTGGCGGCGATCCGAAACCACCCCGAAACCATCTCTTTCCCAACCGAGAAGAACCGGTCCGTTACCCCCGCATGACCCTCACTTGGCCGCGTGGGAACGGACCGGCGATTCGCCAAATCCTTGACGACTCTACTGTGAGCCGCGTGCCGGACGCACCGGCCCCTCCTGGGTTGTTACTCGATTCACTGCCCGCCGCACCGGCGGTGCGTCACTTGGGAGCGCCCACCGGCTTTCCCTCCGGAGAGGCCGCGTACCAGGTGCCGCCGACTCCCTGGCCGTTGGTGTCCCCCGGCTTCTTGTCGCCGGAGAACGTATAGACCGGCCAGCAGTTCAGCGTCTGCTGCTTGCTGCCGTCCGGCCTGGTGAAGGACATGAATCCCTTGAGGGGAATGTCCTTCGTGTCGTTCTTCGCGACCGGTTCGACGGCGGGCCACTTCGTCGCGCACGCGCCCACGCAGTTGGACTTGATGGGCCACGCCGAGTCCTTGAGGAAGCGGTAGACGGTCATGCCGTTCTTGTCGACGACGATCTCGCCCAGCTTGGGGTCCTTGCGGGTGGACAGGCCCTTCAGGTCCGCCGGGGCGGCGGCCGCGGCCGGGCTCGCCTTCTTGCCGTCGGGGGCGGCCGCGTACCAGACTCCGCCCACGCCCTGCCCCTTGGCGTCCCCGGGGCTGCTGTCCATGGCGTACCGGTAGACGGGCCAGCCGGCGACGGTGAGCTGCTTCGTGCCGTCCGCCGCGGTCACCGAGCCGAGCAGCGAGGAGTCGACCCCGGTGGCGGCCTTGGCGCCGCTCGCGGGCACCGCGGGCCAGGTCTTCAGGCAGGCCTCGTCACAGTTCGACCTGGGCGGCTTCGCGGTGTCCTTGTCGAAGCGGTAGAGCGTCATGCCGGCGCTGTCGGTGAGCACCTTGCCGAGCTTCTCGCTGTCCCACGCGGCGAGTTGACCGGCCGACTCGGCCTTGGCCGCGGGGCTCGCGGAACTGTCGCCCGACGAGCCGTACGCGTCGGAGCCGCTGGAGCCGTAACCGCCCTGCGCCTGGGACGCGTTGCCCACGTTCTGCCCGGTCGCGCTCTGATCGCCCTTGTCCTGACCGCACGCCGTCGTCAGCGCCAGCAAGGCCGCACCTGTCGCTACGAGCGAGGCGCTCCGCCAGGAGGTCTTCATCATCAACTCCCGCTGATTGCTTGGGTGTTGTGCGATCCCGGTCGGGTTCGCACATGGCCCTAGTTACGGGCGGCGACGCCCTGTGCGTTCAACGCGCTCCAAGATTTCTCGCGGACACCGTCGCGCGGCGCGCAAACCCCGCGTGCTCCCACACCCCTCCTTCGGGGCAATCCGCGCCGATCACGGCGTGCCGGAGTCCGCGGGTGCTCATGCTCTCCGTCGTGCATCGAACCCAGCGGGCCGGAGGCGGTACCTCCGGCCTGGTCCCACGCGTCCTCGCGGTGCTGTTCACGGCCTGGCTGTGCGGCGTGCCCGCCGCGGCGGCGTCGGCCCTCGCCCCCTCCGACGCCTGCGCCTACGCGTCCGTCGACGGCGGCGCGACGGGCGGCGCCGTGGCGGTGGCCGGCGACGGCGGTTTCTGCAGCGCGGGCCCCACTACGCCCCCGCCGAAGCCCACCCCCAAGCCCACGCCCAAACCGCCACCGCCGAAACCCCCGCCGCCACCGCCCCCTCCGGCACCACCGCCGACTCCGACCCCGACACCGGAACCGCCGCGCGCGGCCCCGGCACCACCTCCGGCCCCGACGCCCACACCGACGCCCACGCCCACGCCCACCCCGCCTCCCCCGCCCAAGCCCGAGCCCACCCCCACCAAGAGCCCCACCCCGAAGCCGACCCCGACCCCCACGCCCGTGCACTACCCGGCCTACCGTCCCGCGGTCCACCGCGCGCCGCCCCAGAGCGGCCCGTCCCTGGTCACGCTCACCCTGCTCATCACCGCGCCCGCGGTGCTCGCGGTCGCGGCCCTGCGCCCCCGCTGATCCTTTCGTGAGGTAAACGATGTCGGAATGGCTTGTTCTCGCCCTCGCGATGGTCGCCGTGTGCGCCATCGTGCTCGCCGTCCAGGTCCTGCAGCAGCGCAGAATCGGCGACGACGACGATCCGTCCGAGACCCCGGACGTGATCGAGTACATGACGATGATGATCGGCGTGGTCTACGCGATCGTCCTGGGTCTGGCCATCGCGGGCGTCTGGGAGGCCCGCAGCGCCGCCCAGGACCACGTCCGCAACGAGGCGCAGGCGCTGCACGAGATCCACGAGCGCGTCCGGGTCTATCCGGCCGGTGTCCGGGACCGGATCCGCGCGGATGTCGACGCATATGTCAGCCATGTCGTGACCACCGAGTGGCACACGATGCGCACCAAGGGTGAGCTGACCGACAAGGGCACCCAGCTGCTCGACAAGGTCCGGCACGACGTCACCGACTACGTGCCGAAGGACGACTTCGAGGCGCAGGCGTATCAGCCGCTGCTCGACCAGGTGACCGCCGCCGACGACGCCCGTAACGCGCGTGCCGACTCCACCGGCGCCACCATGCCGGGCGTGGTGTGGTTCGGGCTCGTCATCGGCGCCCTGGTCACCATCGGCATGATCTTCGCGCTGCAGATCCGCCGCACACCCCGCGAGCTGATCCTCGCCGGGCTGTTCTCCGCGCTGATCGCCTTCCTGCTCTTCCTCATCTGGGACTTCGACGCGCCCTACAGCCGTGGAGTGGCGGCGACGGCCCAGCCGTTCCTGATGCTGTTCCCCGGCGCCGGGTGACGCCGACGGGCCGTCGTGTCCCCTGTCCGGCCCACACCTGTGCCCCGTTCGTACGACACCGATCGCGCCCATAAGGGGGTGTCCCTAGCGTTTCGGGCATCGAGGTGCTTGTCCCAAGCGCGCGGAACCGGTCCGCAGCTGCTCCTCGTGGACCCGGAGGAACTCCATCATGACCGCGATACGCACCGCTTCGGCAGCCGCGCTCGGCCTCACCGCCCTCCTGCTCTCCGCCCCCGCGGCGGTGGCCGGCGACAACGACTCGTTCCAGGTCAGCGTCGCGCCCACGACCATCGCGGCGGGCGGTCAGGTCACGCTCTACGCGAGCGGGTGCAGCGACATCACCACCGTGTCGGCCGGCATCTTCGACACGGTCACGATCGACAGCGGCAGCGGGCAGAAGACCGCGACCGTCGACTGGGACGCCAAGCAGGCAGCCCTGTACACCGTGAAGTTCGAGTGCAAGGGCGGGCCGAGCCGCAGCGTCGACCTGACCATCGCCTCGGGCAGACAGGACAACCCGCAGCCGCCGCCCGTGCCGCACGGCGTTAAGGCGGGTGTGGGGGGCAGCCTCGCCGGGTTCGATCTGCACGAGATCGGTCTCGGCGCGGCCCTGATCGTGGGCGCGATGGGCGGCGCGTACTACTTCTCGCGTCGGCGCACCGGCGAGGGCGACGCCTGACACGTCCCCCGAGAGGGCCGGTGCTCCGAAGACCGCTCGGTCTTCGGGGCACCGGCCCTCTCACGTGCACGGGCCCCGCGAAGGGGGTCGGGGCCCGTCGTCCCGGGGGTGTTCCGCGGTGCTACGCCTTGCCCTCCGCACGGCGGCGCATCCAGAACACGCCGCCGCCGATCAGCGCCGAGGCGACCAGGGCCCCGCCGATCGCCATGTCGGTCGGGGTCGCGCCGGTCTGGGTCGAGCCGCCGAGGCCGCCGCGGACACCGCCGTGGATGACGGTGAAGGCCGCGGGTCTCATCAGCGGGGCGCCCTGGCAGCTGACGCTCACGTCGTGCGCGCCGACGGTCGCGTCGTGCTTGATGGTGGCCGTCCCGCTGGCCTGGCTGCCGCCCGGGACCGGGCTGAGGTTGATCGTGCCGAAGGCGTCCGAGGACGCCGTGCTGTTCGACTGGCACTTGGTCCCGTCGACCGACACGGTCACTTCGCCGCCGCGCGGGATGACGCTGGGCGAGACCGAGAGGTTGGTCGGGTCCTCCCAGGCCGACGCGGCGGGGGCGGCGAGTCCGACGGCGAGGACCGCGGCGGCGGACACCGCCAGGGCACGGGTGGTACGCATGGAAATCCTCCGCGGAAGACGTCCCCGGGGAACGGTCCCCGGGACTTTCGGCGAGAACGCCTCCCAGACGAACCCTCAGATGCCGTGCGCAGAGCCGCATTTCGGGAATCGGCCGTCCTGGTGAGGCGACACACCGTCAGAATTCCGTAAAGACGGTTATCGCCGCAGGTCACGGACCGTCAGAAATTTCCTGGAAGGGGCGACTCGGATGGCTCACCGGGCCTCTGAGCTGCGATGTCGGGGCCACCCGTTCGCCTTTGCCCCGTCGCTGCGCGGCCGCCGCCGACTTAGCGTGCTGATACGCGCAACGGATTCGGTCTCGCCGCCGTTTCCAGAGGGGATGAGCGAATGTCCGACGCAATCCTTGAAGAGGAGGAGCAGCCGAGAAAGCGCGCCCCATGGGGCGTGATGGCGCTGGTCCTGCTCACCGGTCTCGCCCTGATCCGTAATGGTTCCGGGGAATTCGACATCGGTCCGCCACAGCCCGCCTCGGCCGCCGCCGCGGACAGCCGTACGCCGGTATGGGCCACCTCGAAGGCGCCCGATCCGCTGCCGTTCTCCGCGGTGGACCGGGTGCGCATCCCGGCGATCCAGGTCGACGCGCCGGTGATGCCGGTCGGTCTCGACGCGGAGGGCTGGGTGGACGCGCCGCCGCCGCAGGACCCGAATCTGGCGGGCTGGTTCTCGGGCGCGGTGTCCCCCGGCGAGAAGGGCACGGCCGTCGTCGTCGGGCACGTCGACAACATGCAGGGCCCGGCGGTCTTCTACGGCCTCGGCTCCCTCAAGAAGGGGAACCACGTCGAGGTGAAGCGGAAGGACGGCAAGACGGCCGTCTTCAAGATCTACGGCATCGAGGTCTTCGAGAAGTCCGCCTTCCCCGGCAAGAAGGTGTACGGCTCGACCGGCGCCGCGGAGCTGCGGGTCATCACCTGCGGCGGCGGTTTCTCCAAGCAGCAGGGCTACGACGGGAACGTGGTGGTCTTCGCCCGCCTGGTGTCCGTGCGCTGAGCGCACGGTCCCGGCGGGCGCCCGGCCGCGGTCCGGGTCAGACGGGGCGGCGCGGCGGCACGGTGATGCGGTAGCCGTCGTCGAGCAGCGCGGGCAGGTACTCGCGCAGCGCGGCGACGCTCTGCGACCGGTTGCCGCCCGCGTCGTGGTTGAGGACGACGACGCCGGGGGCCGCGCCGGCCAGGACCCGGGAGACGATGGTGCCGGTGCCGGGCGTGTTCCAGTCCAGGGTGTCGACGGTCCAGGCGAGGGGCTCCATGCCGAGTTCGGCGCCGAGCCGGAAGGCGGCCCGGTTCCAGGCGCCGTAGGGGGCGCGGAACCAGGCGGGCGGCTCGCCGACGGCGTCCTCCACGACCTCGCAGGTGCGCTCGATCTCCGGCCGCATCCCCGAGCGGGTCATCCGGGTCAGCAGCGGATGGGTCCAGGTGTGGTTGCCGACGACGTGTCCGTCGTCGGCCATCTCGCGCAGCAGGTCCTTGTTGTCCACGGCCATCTCGCCGCACACGAAGAACATCGCGCGGACGTCGTGCTTGCGCAGGGTGCGCAGGATGTCGGGGGTGTAGCGGGGGTCGGGCCCGTCGTCGAAGGTGAGCACCATGGAGCGTTCGCCGCGGCCGAAGTCCCATTCCAGAAGGGGCTGGTGACGGGCCTTCAGCGGGGTGCGGGCGGTGCGCTGCGGGCCGTATCCGGTGATCGGTCTGAGCCGGTACGCGGACGGCTTCAGGGGGCGGGCCGCGGGCGGGCCGCCGGCGGCGGGCGCCGCGCTCGGGCTCGCCCCCCGCGGAGCGCCGGCGGGATCGGCGGCGGCGCAGCCGGTGAGCGCGGCGAGGCCGACGGCGGTGAATCCGCGCAGCAACGTCCTGCGACCGGGCGCGATCTGATGGTTGGTCATGAATCATCCGTCGCACGGTGCCGGGGTCACCGCGCACACCACCACCGGATGAGACGTGCGAAAGCACCCGTCCGGCCCCGCGCCCCTGCCCCGCCGCCGCCCCTACCAGCGCTTTCCGTTAGCCTCTGGCCGTGACCGAACAGCAGCCCCATCAGTTCGAGCGCGGCACGGACGGCCCGAAGGTGATCGTCGTCGGTGTCGACGGCTCCGACTCGTCGTTCCGGGCCGCGGCCTACGCCGGCGGCCTGGCCCGGCGGCAGCACGCCCTGCTCGCCGTGGTGTACGTGCAGCCCGTGATGGCCGCCGGGGCCGCCCTCGGGGTGTCCGTGGCGGAGACGACCGACGAGATCGCGGAGAGTCTCGTCGCGGAGATCCGGGCGCACTCCGAACGGGTCAAGGACATATACGACGTGCGCTGGGAGTTCCACACCTTCCGCGGCGATCCCTTCAACGGTCTGGTGACCGCGGCGGACGAACTGAAGGCGGACGCCGTGGTCGTCGGCGTGTCGGAGCAGGCCGGGCACCGCATCGTCGGTTCCGTCGCCGTGCGTCTGGTGAAGGCGGGCCGCTGGCCGGTCACCGTCGTGCCGTAGGCGCCGTGCCACAGGACGTGTCCGGCGGCGCGCGCCTTCTTCCGTCGGTGTCGTCCTGGGTGCATCATGATCGGCCATCGGCCGACGTCGCATATGCGAAGAGGTGCGCTCATGACAGCTCCACCGAAACTGCGGATGGGACAGGGCGTGCTGCGCCGCAAGCCCATCGACCAGATCGACGACTCGGAGGGCGGCGGGGGCGGCGAAGGCCCCGGTCTGACCCGGTCGCTGGGGCTGTGGCAGCTCACCGCGATCGGTGTCGGCGGCATCATCGGGGCCGGCATCTTCACGCTCGCCGGCACGGTGGCCAACGGCACGGCCGGGCCCGCGGTGCTGATCTCGTTCCTGATCGCGGGTGTGGCGAGCGCGGCGGCCGCACTGTCCTACGCGGAGTTCGCCGGGCTCATCCCGAAGGCCGGATCGGCCTACACGTACGGGTACGCGGTCCTCGGTGAACTGGTGGGCTGGTTCATCGGCTGGGACCTCCTGCTGGAGTACACGGCGATCGTCGCGGTCGTCGCGATCGGGATCTCCGGCTACTTCAGCTTCCTGCTGGGCGAGATGGGGCTCGACCTGCCGAAGTGGATGCTGGGCGCGCCCGGCACCGGCAGCGGGCACAAGGTCGACCTCTTCGCGGCGCTCCTGTGTCTGCTGATCGCCTATCTGCTGACCCTCGGCATCAAGAACGCGGCCCGCTTCGAGACGGTCGTCGTCGTGCTCAAGGTGCTCGTGGTGCTGCTGGTGATCGGTGTGGGCTTCTTCCACATCAACACGGGCAACTACACGCCGTTCTTCCCGTTCGGTGTCAGCGGGGCGTTCACGGGCGCGGCGACCGTGTTCTTCGCGGTGTTCGGCTACGACGCCATGTCGACGGCGGCGGAGGAGTCCAAGGACGCACAGCGGCACATGCCGAAGGCGATCCTCTACTCCCTCGCGATCTCGATGGTGCTGTACGTGCTCGCGTGCCTGGTGCTCACGGGGATGCAGAACTACAAGGACATCGACCCGGAGAGCGGGTTCTCGACGGCGTTCAAGGCGGTCGGGCTGAGCGGGCTCGCGGACGTGATCGCGGTGGGCGCGATCATCGGCATCCTCACGGTGATGTTCACGTTCATGCTGGGCGTGACCCGGGTGTGGTTCTCCATGTCCCGGGACGGGCTGCTGCCGAAGTGGTTCGCGAAGACGCACCCCACCCGGCACGTTCCGACGCGCGTGACGTGGATCGTCGGCTTCGCGTCGGCGGCCATCGCCGGGTTCCTGCCGATCGGCGAGGCGGCCGAGCTGACCAACATCGGGATCCTGCTGGCCTTCGTCGTGGTGTGTGTCGCGGTGATCGTGCTGCGCTACCGGCAGCCGGAGCTGCCGCGCACGTTCCGGACGCCGGGGATGCCCGTGGTGCCCGCGGTCGGGGTGGTCTTCTCCATCTGGCTGATCACGTTCCTCCAGTGGCAGACCTGGGTGCGGTTCGCCGTGTGGTTCGCGATCGGGCTGATCATCTACTTCGGGTACTCGTACAAGCGCTCCGCCCTCAACCGCGTATCGCAGGAGTAGCGCGGAGGCGCCCGCTCACCGCACCGTTCGTCGACGGCTTCGACCGTCTGCCGCAGATGCCTGCGCGGTGCCTGGGCGGGCGCACGGGCGTGCGCTGCCATACGCGCATGACGACGGCGCTCATCACACCCACCACCACGGAGGACGACCTCGCCACGGTTCAGCGCGAGCACGGCAAATCGCTGTTCTCGTTCCTGCTGCGGCTGTGCGACGGGGACCGGCAGCGCGCGGAGGACCTGGTCCAGGAGACGTACGTACGGGCCTGGCAGCATCCCGAGGCGCTCGACGCGAAGTACGGGTCGGTGCGGCCCTGGCTGTTCACGGTCGGCCGCAGGCTCGCCATCGACGCGCGGCGGGCCCGGCTCGCCCGCCCGGCGGAGATCGGTGACGCGGTGCTGGAGAACGCCCGGGTCTGTGCCGACCACGCCGACCGGTCCACCGCCGCGCTCGACGTGCGGGACGCGGTGGCGACGCTCAGCCCCGATCACCGGGCGGTACTGATGGAGGTCTACTTCAGGGGCGCCAGCGTGGCGGAGGCCGCACGAGCGCTCGGCATCCCCCCGGGTACCGTCAAGTCCCGTGCGTATTACGCGTTGCGGGCGTTGCGAAGGGTCCTTCCGGATTACGCACCTGACCTGCGTTGAAACCGGACCGTAAGTCAAGCATCGGTAAAGCGCCTTGCTCGGGGTGCCGTTCCTCGGTTGAGTAATCCGCTGTCCTCCCCGGTGAGTTGGACGGGTGGGACCCGGGGGCCGGCGAAGCGCACGGACCGGAGGAAGGCAGGAAGGGATGCTGTACGGAAACGAGGGCGGCGCGTCGAGTGCCGCCAATGGTGAACTCACTGTTCCCATGGCCTGGTTGTACGCCGAGTACATCGCGGACGAGCTGCTGCGGACCGGCGATCTGATGCCGCCCACGTCCTTCGAGTTCCGGGCGGGCCGTGACGCGCTCGCCCTGACGATCTTCCTGTCCGACGCGGGTGACGAGCTGTCCGGGATCCGCGTGGTGTCGCAGCTGGAGACCTGGTCGTCGCTGACGGCGTACGACCAGCCGTGGCAGGCCTGGGTACGGGCGCGGTTCCGGGAGCGGGAGGCGCGGGCGCGCGGTGCGGGGCACCGGTCGCCGGATCTGCGGCTCGCCGCCGCCGCGTGGAGATGGCTGGAGGAGACCGAGCTGCTCGCCCCCGATCTCGACGCCGTGCCGGTGCCCGAGGAGGAGGACGGACCACAGGTGTGGACGCCCGCGTGGCAACTCGGTCTGCCGCTGGGTCACTTGGCGATCCATCTGTTCTGATGCGGCCGCGGAGTTCTGTCAGGGTGCGTAGACGCCGGCCCGGTACTTCGGGATCCGGACGGTGATCTTCGTGCCCGCGCCCACGGCCGTCTCGATCACCAGGCCGTAGGCGTCGCCGAACACCTGGCGCAGGCGTTCGTCCACGTTCGACAGGCCGATGCCCGTCGAGCGGTCGCCCTCGCCGCGCAGGATCGCCCGCAGGCGGTCCGGGTCCATGCCGACGCCGTCGTCCTCGATGACGACCTCGGCCTCCGCGCCCGCGTCCGTGGCGCCGATCGAGATGCGGCTGCGGGTGACGGTGCCCTCCAGGCCGTGCTTCACCGCGTTCTCCACCAGGGGTTGCAGGCACAGGAACGGCAGCGTGACCGGAAGGACCTCCGGGGCGATCTGGAGGGTGACGGCGAGCCGGTCGCCGAACCGGGCCCGGACGAGCGCCAGGTACTGGTCGATGGAGTGCAGTTCGTCGGCCAGGGTCGTGAACTCGCCGTGGCGGCGGAACGAGTAGCGGGTGAAGTCGGCGAACTCCAGGAGCAGTTCGCGGGCGCGCTCGGGGTCGGTGCGGACGAAGGACGCGATCGCGGCGAGGGAGTTGAAGATGAAGTGGGGCGAGATCTGCGCGCGCAGGGCCTTGATCTCCGCCTCGATCAGCCGGGTGCGCGAGCGGTCGAGTTCGGCGAGTTCGAGCTGGACCGAGACCCAGCGGGCGACCTCGTCGGTGGCCCGGGCCAGGACGGCGGACTCGCGGGGGGCGTAGGCGACGACGGCACCCCGTACGCGGCCGTCGGCCACCACCGGGGCGGCGACGGCCCAGCGCAGCGGGCAGTCGAGCGTGTCGCAGCCGCAGTCGAACGCGACGGTGCGGCCGCCGGCGAGCAGGGGTTCCAGTTGCGGCATCACGTGCTTGGCGTGCGGGTGCTCGGACGCGCCGTCCCAGGCGAGGACCGTGGAGCGGTTGGTGAGGGCAAGGGCCTCCGTGCCGAGGAGGCTGCGCAGGCGGCGGGCCGAGGTGCGGGCGGTGTCCTCGGTGAGGCCCGCGCGCAGGGCCGGGGCGGCGAGCGACGCCGTGTGCAGGGTTTCGAAGGTGGCGCGCTCCACGGGGGTGCCCACGTCGCTGCGGCCCGTGGGGTGGGCCGTGCGGCGGCCGAGGACGAAGCCCGCGCCCAGGAGGAGCGGGCAGAGGGCGAGGAGGACCGCCGTGACCGTACCGGTGGCTGTCACTGCTCTTCGCCTCTCGCCGTGGGGGGTGCGGGCTGCGGGCGGGTGCCGGCCGGACGTGGTGGCTCGCGCAGGGACTCCGGGAGGTGGAGGCGGGTCATGGTGGCCGTCGTGTGCGGCGGGATCGCGGCGGGGGTGGCCAGGGAGACCAGGACCATGGCCAGGAAGCCGACCGGGACCGACCAGACCGCGGGCCAGGCCAGGAGGGTGTGCAGCCAGCCCGAGGTGGCCGCGCCGGAGACCGTGAGGGTGACGGCGAGGAGGGCCGAGCCGCCGCCCAGGAACAGGCCCGCGAGTGCGCCGGGCGGGGTGAGGCGGCGCCACCAGATGCCGAGGACCAGGAGCGGGCAGAAGGAGGACGCCGAGACCGCGAAGGCCATGCCGACGGCGTCGGCGACCGGGACACCGTCGACGAGGAGGGCGCCGCCCAGGGCCACCGCCATGGCCAGGACCACGCCGAGCCGGAAGTGCCGCACTCCCCTGGTGGGCAGCACGTCCTGGCTGACGACTCCGGCCACCGCCATGGTCAGGCCCGACGCGGTGGACAGGAACGCGGCGAACGCGCCGCCCGCCACCAGCGCCCCCAGCAGGTCCCCCGCGACCCCGTCGATCATCCGCCCCGGCAGCAGCAGCACGGTGGCGTCCGCGTCCTGGGCGGTGGTGAGTTCGGGGACGTAGAGGCGGCCGAGCCAGCCGTAGAGCGGCGGCAGGAGGTAGAAGACGCCGATGAGGGCGAGGACCACCACGGTGGTGCGGCGGGCGGCGCGGCCGTGCGGGCTCGTGTAGAAGCGGACCACGACGTGCGGGAGGCCCATGGTGCCCAGGAACGTCGCGACGATCAGGCCGTACGTGGCGTAGAGCGGGTGGTCGGCGCGGCTGGTGGCGAGGGGCTGCCCGGCGCCCGCGCCGGCCGTGGGCGGCTCCGGGGCGGGCAGGGCCCCGGGCTGCCCGCCCTGGCCGCGCCAGGCGAGGAGCAAAAAGAAGGCGGGCACCAGGAGTGCCGTCAGCTTCAGCCAGTACTGGAAGGCCTGGACGAAGGTGATGGAGCGCATGCCGCCCGCGGCGACCGCGAGGACCACGACGGTCGCCACGAGGGCGGCGCCGAACCAGCGGGGCGCCCCGGTGAGGATCTGGAGCGTCAGGCCCGCCCCCTGGAGCTGGGGCACGAGGTAGAGCCAGCCCGCGCCGACGACGAACATGCTGACCACCCGGCGGACCTGGCGGGACTCCAGGCGTCCTTCGGCGAAGTCGGGAAGCGTGTACGCGCCCGAGCGGCGCAGCGGGGCCGCGACGAAGACGAGCAGCACCAGATAGCCCGCCGTGTAGCCGACCGGGTACCAGAGCATGTCCGGGCCGTGCACCAGGACGAGGCCCGCGACGCCGAGGAAGGAGGCCGCCGACAGGTATTCGCCGCTGATCGCGGCGGCGTTGAGGCGGGGTCCGACGGTGCGCGAGGCCACGTAGAAGTCGGACGTGGTGCGGGAGATGCGCAGGCCGAAGCCGCCGATGAGGACGGTGGCGAGGACGACGACGGCCACCGCGGGGATCGCGTACGCCTCGTTCACGGTGCTCCGGGGTCGGTGCCGTCGCGGCCGCGGACCAGGGCCGCGAAGTCGCGTTCGTTGCGTTCGGCCCTGCGGACGTACCACCAGGCGATGAGGACGAGGAACGGGTAGCAGCCGAAGCCGAGGACGAGCCATTCGACGGCCGCGTTGCGCAGGGCGCCGAAGAAGAGCGGGAGGATCGCCACGGGGGCGGCCAGGACGACGAACGCGGTGATGCCCGCGCGCAGTTGGCTGCGCATGAGGGAGCGGACGTACGCGGCGCCGAGCGTCGTCTGTTCGTCGATCTCCCACTGGGTGCGCAGGCCGGGCGGACCGGTCGCGCCGTGCGCGGTGCGCGGCTCTCCGGTCACCACCTGACGTCGGGGTTCGGACACGGGCGGAGTGTAGGCATCAGTCGCGCGTCTGAGGAAGGGGGCTGGTCAGCCGCTGGAGCGGCGCATCAGCAGCTCCCGCACCCGGCCGGTGTGGCGGCGGCTGACGGCGATCTGCGCGGCGCCGACCCGCACGGTCATCCCGGCGCCGTCGAGGCGGAGTTCGTCGATGCGGTGCAGGGCGACGAGATGGCTGCGGTGGACGCGGACGAAGCCGAGGGGCTGCCAGCGTTCCTCCAGGGTGGTCAGCGGGATGCGGACGAGGTGGCTGGCGCCGTCCGCGGTGTGCAGGCGGGCGTAGTCGCCCTGCGCCTCGGCGTAGGTGATGTCGGCGACCGCCAGCATGCGGGTCACGCCGCCGAGTTCGACGGGTATCCGGTCGGCGACGGTGGCCGGGGGCGGGGCGAGGGTGACGCGTTCGGCGACCCTGCGGACGGCTTCGGCGAGGCGTTCGCGGCGTACCGGCTTGAGGAGGTAGTCGACGGCCTTGAGCTCGAAGGCCTGGACGGCGAAGTCCTCGTGGGCGGTGACGAAGACGACCAGCGGCGGGCGGGCGAACCCGGCGAGGAGGCGCGCCACGTCGAGGCCCGTCAGGCCCGCCATCTGGATGTCGAGGAAGAGCACGTCGATGACGCCGTCGCCGCCGGGGCCCTCCTCCAGGGCGCGGCCGATGCGGCGCAGCGCCTCGGTGGCGTCCGTGGCGCCCTCGGCGCTGTGCACGCGGGGGTCCGCGCGCAGGAGGTAGAGCAGTTCGGCGAGGGCGGGTTCCTCGTCGTCGACGGCCAGTACGCGCAGCATGCGGCGGAGTGTAATCGCGCGGTCGCTTGAATGAATCGGCTGCCCCGTGCGTACCGGTGGTCGAGAGCGGGAGGAACGCATGAGGTCCCTGGAACGGCATCGTGACGCGGGCGCCTACGCCCTGGGGGTTCTCGACCCGGCGGACCGGTTCCGCTTCGAGGACCATCTGGCGGCCTGTGCCGCCTGCGCGGCGCACATCGGTGAACTGCGGCCCACCACGGGCCTGTTGACGATGTACGCGCGGGCGACGCCGCCGTGCGTGGAGTGGTTGGCGCGGCCCGCGCCGACGCTCGTCGAGCGGGCCGTGGACCGGCTGGGCGCGCTGCACCGCGCCGGGCGCAGGCGGGCCTGGGCGGCGGTCGTCGCGCTGGCACTGCTCATGGTGGCGGCCGGGGCGGGCGTCGTGCTGCGGCAGTCGGCCGCGGGCGGCGACGGGCTCGCGCTGCGAGGGCGCGACACGGTGTCCGGGGTGACGGCCCGGCTCACCGCGGACGGGCGCGGCTGGGGAAGCCAGGTCGACCTGGACGTGCGGGATCCGGGCGGGCCTCGGGTGTGCCGGCTGGTCGCGGTGGGGCGGGACGGGACGGAGCAGACGGTCGCGAGCTGGGCGGTGCACGGCGGCGCCGGTACGGACCGGGTGTCGGTGACGGGCGGGGCCGCGGAACGGCCGGACGCCATCGCACGGTTCGAGGTGTGGGCGGTCGGCGGCGGGCGGCTGCTGTCGCTGCCGGTGTCGGCGCCGCAGCCGTGATGCTCACTTCAGCAGCCGGGACATCCTGCGGTCGGCCAGCGGCTTGCCGCCCGTCTGGCAGGTCGGGCAGTACTGCAACGAGCTGTCGCTGAAGCTCACTTCACGGATGGTGTCGCCGCACACGGGGCACGGTTCGCCGGTGCGGCCGTGCACGCGCAGGCCGCTCTTCTTCTCGGCCTTGAGACGGCCCGCGGCGACTCCGCGCGAGCGTTCCACGGCCTCGGTGAGGGTGGTGCGCAGCGCCTCGTAGAGGGTGTGCACGTCCTCGGGGGTGAGGGTCGCCGCCAGTTTGAAGGGGGACATGCGGGCCGCGTGCAGGATCTCGTCGCTGTAGGCGTTGCCGACGCCCGCGATCAGTTTCTGGTCCCTCAACGCCCCCTTGATCTGGCGCCGTTCACCGTCGAGCAGCGCGGCGAAGGTCTGCTCGTCGAAGGTGTCGGCGAGCGGGTCGGGGCCGAGGCGGGCGACGCCCGGGACCTCCTCGGGGTCGTGGACGACGTACACCGCGAGCTTCTTGGTGGTGCCGGCCTCGGTGAGGTCGAAGCCCTCGCCCGTCTCCAGGGCGACGCGCAGCGCGAGGGGGCCCTTGCCGGGTTTCGGCGGGCCGTCGGGGAGCCGGTCCTTCCACTGGAGCCAGCCCGCCCGGGCCAGGTGGGTGACGAGGTGCAGTCCGCCGGCGTCGATGTCGAGGAACTTGCCGTGCCGGGCGACGGCGGTGACCGTGCGGCCTTCGAGGGCGGTGGGCGCGGGGTCGTAGGTCTTGAGGACGCTGATCGCGACGGGCAGCACCCGCACGATCTCGCGGCCCACGAGATGGTCGGCGAGGAAGTCCCTCAGCGCCTCGACCTCGGGCAGTTCCGGCATGGGGTTCCTCCTCCTGTCGACGACGGACTGTCAGCCGCGGGCGCGCACCACGAACTCGCACCACACGCACTTGCCCCCGCCGCGCGCCTCCACTCCCCACACGTCGGCGAGCCGGTCGACGAGGAGGAGTCCGCGCCCCGAGACGCCGTCCTCGCCCGCCTCGCGGCGGCGTGGCAGGGCGCTGGAGGTGTCCTCGACGTCGACCCGGAGCCGCCGGTCGGTGCCGGTCAGGACGCGCAGGGTGACGATGGCGGGGCCTTCGGTGTGCATGAGGGCGTTGGTGACGAGTTCGTCGGCGACGAGCTCGATCTCGTCGGTGCGGTCGGCCGCGCCCCAGGCGCGTACGGCGGCGCGGATCATGTGCCGGGCCGCGGCGAGGGCCTCGGGGTCGCCGGGCGGCACGTGCTCGGTGAGCCGGCCGCCGCTGCGGGCCGCGCCCGCGCCGCGGCGGCGCAGCAGCAGGAGCGCGACGTCGTCGTCACCGCCGCGTTCGTCGACGGAGTTGCAGAGCCGGTCGGCGAGCCGGTCGATGTCGGCGGGGCCGTTGCCGACGAGCGTGGAGAGGGCCTGCATCCCGTCGTCGAGGTCGGTGCCGGGCTGTTCGACGAGGCCGTCGGTGCACAGCAGCAGCATCTCGCCCGGGTCGAGCTCGACGGTCGTGACCGGGTATTCGAGCCGTCCGAACTCGGCGGACAGGCCGAGCGGGAGGCCGCCCTCGACGGGCACCTTGCGGCACATGCCGTCGGTGCGGCGCAGCAGCGGGTCGAGGTGGCCGGCGCGCACGAACTGCACGACGCCGGTGGACAGGTCGGTCTCGGCGTACAGGCAGGTCGCGAAGCGCTCGGTGTCGAGTTCGTGGAGGAAGACGGAGGCGCGGGCCATGACGGTCGCGGGGGTGTGACCCTCGGCGGCGTAGGCGCGCAGCACGATGCGCAGCTGTCCCATGACGGCGGCGGCGTGCGTGTCGTGCCCCTGGACGTCCCCGATGACGGCGCCGACCCGGCCGCCGGGCAGGGGTATCACGTCGTACCAGTCGCCGCCGATGTCCCGGCCGAGGGACGCGGAGCGGTAGCGGACGGCGATGTCGGCGCCGGGCACGTTGGGGATGGTGCGGGGCAGCATGGCCTGCTGGAGCCCTTGGGCGAGGTCCTTCTCCTGCTCGTAGAACATGGCGCGCTGGAGGCTCTGCGCGATGCTGCTGCCGAGGGCGACGAGGACGTTGCGCTCGGAGTCGGAGAAGCCCTTGCGGTCGTGGTAGAGCAGGCCGACGACGCCGATGGGCCGGGCCTGGGCGATGAGCGGCAGATAGGCGGCGGAGCGGATCCCGAGGTGGTCGATGTGCGGCCACAGCAGCGGGTAGGAGTCCGCGAAGTCCTGCGGCGACTCGATGAAGCGGGGCGTGAGGGTGCGCACGACCTCGCTCATCGGGTACGGGTCGTCGATGCGGGTGACATGGGTGCCCGGCACGAAGCTGCCGCGCGGGCCCTCGGCGACGAGATGGATCCGGCCGGCGCGCACGAGGCCCATGACGAAGCTGGTGGCGCCCAGGTTCTCGACGCCGTGGGTCTCGCGCAGCACGTCGATGACGTCGCGGACGGTCCGGGCGTGGGCGAGGGCCGCGGTGGTGTTCTGCACGACGCTGGTCTCGCGCCGCCGGGCAGCCGCGCGGACGGCGCGCTCGTGCTGGACGGTGGCGTCGTTCAGCTCGTCGGTGGCGTCGCGCACGATGCCGACGATGCGGCGCGGGCGGCCGTCCTCGTCGCGCCGGATGTAGCCGCGGGTGTGGGTCCAGCGCAGGGCGCCGTCGCGGGTGCGGATGCGGAAGTAGGCGCCGTAGTTCTCCTCGCCGCTCTTCAGCGCCTGCGAGACGATCGCGTCGAGGCGTCCGGCGTCCGCGGTGGGGACGCGCACCCCGAGGCTCTCGGGGTGCCCGTCGTACTCCTGGGGCAGCAGGTCGAACACGTCGTGGGCGTTGCCGTCCATGTGCATCAGGCCGCTGGAGAGGTCCCACTCGAAGCTGCCCATGCGCAGACCGCGCCCGTAGGCCTCCAGGAATCCGTGCGGCGAGTCGTCCCCAGGGAGCTCCCCGCCCGGGGAACTCCCTGGCTCCTCGCCGCCCCCGCTGTCCGCGTCCATAACGCCACGCTATGCGCAGGTCCGGGGGGCCGCACGTCTGCGCCCGGTCACGGAGAGGTGCCGTCCGAGGCGTCCGGGATCAGGCCGCCGCTGTCGGGCTGGTCGGGGCTGTCGGGGACCGTGCCGGGGCCGGTGTCGGTGGCGCTTTCGGACATCGTGCCGGAGTCCGTCGTGTCCCCGCCGGTGTCGGACGGCTCGTCGAGGCTCGGGGGGTCGGTGGGTACGTCGCTGGAGTCGTCCGGTGACACGTCCGTGCCGGAGCTGCTGGGCTCCGACGTCTCCGGGGTGGGCGTCGGGCAGCCGGACGGCCAGGGGGACGGAGAGGGGTCGCCGCTGCTGTCGGTCGCGGTGACCGTGGGGCAGGCGGTGCTGGAGGTGGTCTCGCTCGGCGTGCCGGTGTCGGTGGCGCTCTCGGACGTCGAGTCGCTCGCGCTCGGTGACGTGGTGCTCGGCGAGGGCGTCGGGGTGGGGGTCGGCGTGGGCGTCGGGGTCGGCGTGGGCCTGGGCGCCGGGACCACGCGGTCCTTGTGCCCGTCATCGCCGGTCTTCCGCTCGATCCAGGTGTTGTTGACGACGTTGACGATGGTGATGTTCTCGATGACCGTCGGGGCCGGGGTCACGACGACGACCTTGGTCGGCTCGTAGCCGCTCCAGGCCCGGCCCTGGCGGCTCGGGCTGCCGCTGAGGGCGACGGGCTGCTTCAGCGGGTTGCCGCAGGCGCAGCGCACGCGCGGCACACCGCGTCCGTCGACCATGACGGCGGTGCCGGACTGGAGCACCGACTGGAACGTGGTGGCGCTGCCGTCGCGGTAGCCGTGGTTGGTGACCCGGGTGTCGGCGCGCAGCACGACGGGGGTGAGGCCGCGCAGGAAGCTCGGGACGTCGGCGCGGGAGATCCCGGAGGCCTGGGCGAAGGCGCCGGCCTTGGCCTGGTCGGCGGTGAGGAAGCGGACCTGTTTCTCGACGTCGCAGCTGCCCAGTGCGTGGGTGCCGCCGTAGAGGCCGGGGGTGGCGCCGGAGATCTCGCGGGCGCCCTGCTGGGTGGCCGAGGGGGTGCCGGTCGGTGAGGGTTGCGGCGTTCGGGTGACGGGCGGGCTGCTCGTGTCCGCGCCGGCGGTGGAGTCGGTGAAGGGGTCGGGGCCCTGGGCGGCGACGGGCTGCATGAACAGTTCGCCCTTGCCGTCGGCCGCGTTCTTGGTTCCGTCCCCGGAGCATCCGGCGAGCAGCAGGGCCGCCGATATGCCGAGGGCCGTGACGTAGGTTCTGGTCCTGATCCGTGCGCGCACGCGCCTCTCCCACCTGTGCACCAGCGATGTGTCCCTCCATCTCTGGGCCCGCCGCGCGGGAGCCGCAAGTCGTGACCTTCGTGGGGGCCGGGCCCACACTGAGGGCGTGGACTGGTTCTCGGCGTCCGATTCCGCCTGGCTGGGCCGGCTGGTGTTCCAGCGCGGTCTGGCGGCGCTGTACCTCGTGGCGTTCGCCGGGGCGGCGCTCCAGTTCCGGGCGCTGATCGGGGAGCGCGGGATGCTGCCGGTGCCGGAGTTCCTGGAGCGGGTGCCGTGGCGGCGGGCGCCGACGCTGTTCCGGCTGTACTTCTCGGACCGGTTCTTCGCCGGGTGCGCGTGGGGCGGCGCGGCCGTCGCGGCGGCGCTCCTCGCGGGGGCGGACGGGCTGCTGCCGCTGTGGGGCGCGATGGCGCTGTGGCTGGTGCCCTGGGTGCTGTATCTGTCGATCGTGAACGTCGGGCAGGTCTGGTACGGGTTCGGCTGGGAGTCGCTGCTCCTGGAGGTCGGCTTCCTGGCGGTCTTCCTCGGCAACGACGAGGTGGCGCCGCCGGTGCTCGTGCTGTTCCTGCTGCGCTGGGTGCTGTTCCGCCTGGAGTTCGGGGCGGGGCTGATCAAGCTGCGCGGGGACGCCTGCTGGCGGCGGCTGACCTGTCTGTACTTCCATCACGAGACGCAGCCGATGCCGGGCCCGCTGAGCTGGTTCTTCCACCGTCTCCCCCGGCCGCTGCACCGGGTGGAGGCGGCGGCGAACCATGTCACCCAGCTCGTGGTGCCGTTCCTGCTGTTCGCGCCGCAGCCGGTGGCGTCGGCAGCGGCCGCGCTGATGATCGTCACCCAGTTCTGGCTGATCCTGTCGGGGAACTTCGCCTGGCTGAACTGGCTGACGGTCGTGCTCGCGGCTTCCGTCCTCGATCGCTCGCTGCCCCCGTTCTCCCTCCGGCTCTCGCCGCAGCCGTCGGCTCCCCCGCTCTGGTACGAGGGTGTGGTCCTGGCGCTGGTGTGCCTGGTCGCCGGCTTGAGCGTCCGGCCGGTGCGCAATCTGCTTTCCCGGCGCCAGTCCATGAACCGTTCCTACGACTCCTTGCACCTGGTGAACACGTACGGGGCGTTCGGCACCGTCGGCCGGGTGCGGCAGGAAATCGTGCTGGAGGGCACGGCGGACCCGGAGCCGGGGCCCGGATCCGACTGGCGGGTCTATGAGTTCAAGGGCAAGCCGGGTGATCCGCGCCGGATGCCGCGGCAGTTCGCCCCGTACCATCTGCGGCTCGACTGGATGATGTGGTTCGCGGCGCTGTCGCCCGCGTACGCCCGTTCCTGGTTCGGGCCGTTCGTGGAGCGGCTCCTCGCGGGTGACCGGGACACGCTGCGGCTGCTGCGGCACTGCCCGTTCCCCGACGCGCCGCCCGTGTACGTGCGGGCAAGGGTGTTCCGCTACCGGTACACGACCTGGGGTGAACGGCGGGCGTCGGGGGCCTGGTGGGAGCGGACCTACGTGCGGGAGTTCCTGGCGCCGACGCGGCTGAGGTAGATCCGCTCGGCGGTGCCCGCGAACACGTTCTCGTCGCGGTCGCCCACCAACTCCACTGCTGCGTCCAGGACTTGCTGGTACGTCGCCGCGAGGGTGCACACCGGCCAGTCGGAGCCGAACAGGACGCGTGCGGGGCCGAAGGCGTCCAGGACCGTGTCGGCGTACGGGCGGAGGGTGGCGGCGGTCCAGCCGGCCGGGTCGGCCTCGGTGACCATGCCGGAGAGCTTGCAGACGGTGTTCGGCAGCGCCGCGAGCGCCCGGAGTTCGGCGCGCCACGGGTCGAGCCGTCCGGCCGCGATCTCCGGCTTGCCCACGTGGTCGAGGACGAAGGTGAGTTCGGGGTGTTCGGCGGCGGCCTTCACGCAGGCGGGCATCTGGTGGGCGTGCACGAGGAGGTCGTAGACGAGTCCGGCGTCGGCGACCGCTGCCAGGCCGCGCCGCGCGTCGGGCCGCAGCAGCCAGTCGGGGTCCGGCTCCCCCTGCACCGGGTGGCGGATGCCCACCAGGTGTTCGCCGCCCGGGAGTTGGCGCAGTCGGGCGAGTTCGTCGGCGATGCCGGGGCGGGTGAGGTCGGTCCAGCCGACGACGGCGGCGACGAGGTCGCTGTCCGCGGCGAGCGCCAGGAACTCGGGGGTCTCGTCGGCCACCGGGACCGTCTGCACGAGGACGGTCGCCGTCACACCGGCCGCGCGCGCCTCGGGCAGGAGATCGTCGAGGGTGAAGTCGCGCCGGATGGGTGCGAGTTCGGGGCCGGTGATCCAGTCCTGGTCCCGTACGGACAGGTCCCATACGTGGTGGTGGGCGTCGACGATCCCGGTCACGGCAGCTCCCAGACGACCGGCAGTCCGGCGTCGGCGCCCTCGGCGGAGTAGTCGTGGACGACGTCGAGGAGTTCGCCCATGCGGGCCTGCCAGGCGATGTTCACCGGCAGCCGGTCGAGTGCGGCGAGCAGCCGGGAGTAGTCCGCGCAGTCCAGGACGTGGAAGAGGTCGGTGCCGCTGCGCCAGATCGTCCAGCGCTCGGCGCCCGCCGCGCGGATCGCGGCGACGAGTTCGGCGGGGACCTCGCGGTGGGCGGCCTCGTACTCCTCGACGCGGTCGGCGCGGACCTTGGTGTGCAGGGCGACTCTCACGCGGGCTGCTCCTCTCCTGGGGCTGTCGGGGTCGGGACGCCGGCGGGCAGCAGGTGCGTCTCGCGGGCCTCCTGCCAGAACGCGGCGGGCACCGCGGCGGCGAACTGGCGGATGGTGTCGGTGACTTCGGCGGCGGAGCGGGTGCCGACGAGGACGCCGGTGACGGCTTCGTGCCCGCAAGGGAAGGCGAGCGCGGCGGCGCGCAGGGTGATGCCGTGGCGCCGGGCGAGGGACTGCCAGGTCAGGGCGCGTTCCAGGACGGCGGGCGGGGCGAGGCCGTAGTCGAAGGTGGCGCCCTCCTTCGGGTCGGCGAGCAGGCCCGAGTTGAAGACGCCGCCGACGACGACGGACACCCCGCGTGCGGCGGCCTCGGGCAGCAGCGTGTGCAGGGCCCGCTGGTCGAGGAGGCTGTAGCGGCCCGCGCAGAGCACCACGTCGACATCGGTGTCCCGGACGAACCGGGTGAGCATTTCTGCCTGGTTCATGCCCGCGCCGATGGCGTCGACCATGCCCTCGGCGCGCAGTCGTTCCAGCTCCGGGTAGGCCTCGGCGAAGGCCTGTTCGGCGTGGTCGTCCGGGTCGTGGAGGTAGACCACGTCGATCCGGTCGAGGCCGAGCCGATCCAGGCTGTCCTCGATGGAGCGGCGCACCCCCGCCGCGCTGAAGTCCCAGACGCGGCGGTGGGCGGCGGGGGTCGCGAAGCCGTCCGCGCGGTCGTCTCCCCCGGCGCCGCCGTCGCCGGTGGGCTCCAGGAGCCGGCCGGCCTTCGTGGACAGGGTGTACTCGGCGGGCGGCCGGGTGCGCAGGAAGGCGCCGACGCGGCGCTCGGAGACGCCGACGCCGTAGTGCGGGGCGGTGTCGAAATACCGGATGCCCGCGTCCCAGGCGGCTTCGAGCGCGGCCTGCGCGTCGTCGTCGGCGACCGGGGTGTAGAGGTTGCCGATGGCGGCGGCGCCGAAGCCGAGTGCGGTGACGGGGACGCGGGTGCGGCCCAGAGTGCGGGTGCGCATCGGGGTCACTGTCCCGCGGGGCGCAGCCGCAGTCCCTGCATGCCGCCGTCGACGGCGAGGGCGGTGCCGGTGGTGGCGCCGGAGAGCGGGCTGGCCAGGTAGGCGACGGCGCCCGCGACCTCGGCGGCGGAGACGAGGCGGCCGGTGGGCTGGCGGGCTTCGAGGGCGGCGCGCTCGGCGGCCGGGTCGTCGGCCTTGTCGAGGAGCCGGCCGATCCACGGAGTGTCGGCCGTGCCCGGGTTGACGCAGTTGACGCGGATGCCCTCGCGTATGTGGTCGGCGGCCATGGCGAGGGTGAGGGACTGGACGGCGCCCTTGGAGGCCGAGTAGAGGGCGCGCTGCGGCAGGCCCGCGGTGGCGGCGATGGAGCAGGTGTTGACGACGGCCGCGTGGGCGGAGGCGCGCAGCGCGGGCAGGGCGGCGCGGGTGACGCGGACGATGCCGATGACGTTCACGTCCAGGACGCGGTGCCATTCGGCGTCGTCGTTGTCGGCGACGGTGCCCTGGGCGCCGATGCCCGCGTTGTTGACGAGGATGTCGAGCCCGCCGAGGTCGGCGACGGCGGCGGCGACGGCGGCCCGCACGGTCTCGTCGTCGGTGACGTCGGCGGCGTACCCGCGCAGCGGCTTGTCGACGGCCGTGATGTCCCGGTCGAGGACGGCGACGGCGGCGCCGCGCGCGGTGAGGAGGTCGGCGGTGGCGCGGCCGAGCCCGGAGGCGCCGCCGGTGACGAGGGCCTTGAGCCCGGTGAAGTCGGTGAGGTCCTTCGGGGTGTCGCTCATGCCGCGGCTCCGTTCGTGTGGGGGTCGTGCTGCCCGGCGCGGTCGCGGACCCAGAACGCGCCGTCGGGGAAGGTGAATTCGGCGAGGGACTCGGCCCGCATCGTGGCGGAGAAGCCGGGTGCGGTGGGGGCCGTGTAGTGGCCGTCGCGCACGACGACCGGGTCGATGAAGTGGTCGTGGAGATGGTCGACGTACTCGATGACGCGGTCCTCGGTGGTGCCGGACAGGGCGACGTAGTCGAACATCGAGAGGTGCTGGACGAGTTCGCACAGGCCGACGCCGCCGGCGTGCGGGCAGACGGGGACGCCGAACTCGGCGGCGAGCAGCAGGATCGCCAGGTTCTCGTTGACGCCGCCGACGCGGGCGGCGTCGATCTGCAGGATGTCGATCGCACCGGCCTGGAGGAGCTGCTTGAAGACGATGCGGTTCTGGACGTGTTCGCCGGTGGCGACCTTGACCGGGCCGACGGCGCGGCGGATGGCGGCGTGGCCGAGGACGTCGTCGGGGCTGGTGGGTTCCTCCACCCAGTACGGGTCGAACTCGGCGAGCGCACGCGTCCATTCGACGGCCTCGCCCACGTTCCAGCGCTGGTTGGCGTCGATGGCCATGCGGATGTCCGGGCCGATGACCCGGCGCGCGGTGCGGCAGCGGCGGATGTCGTCGTCGAGGTCGGCGCCGACCTTCAGCTTGATCTGGGTGAAGCCGTCGGCGACGGCCTCCCGGGCGAGGCGGCTCAGCTTGTCGTCGCTGTAGCCGAGCCAGCCGGGGGACGTGGTGTAGCCGGGGTAGCCGCGGGCCAGCAGGTCGGCCGTCCTCCCGTCGGCGCCCGCGCGGCCCGCCCTGAGCAGTTCCAGTGCGCGTTCGGGGGTGAGGGCGTCGGCGATGTAGCGGAAGTCGACCTGGGAGACCAGCCATTCGGGTTCGGCGTCGGCGAGCAGCCGCCACAGTGGCTTCTCGGCGCGCTTGGCGGCGAGGTCCCACGCCGCGTTGACGACGGCGCCGATCGCCATGTGCATCACCCCCTTCTCGGGTCCCAGCCAGCGGAGTTGGCTGTCGCCGATCAGGTCGCGGTTGAGGCTGCCCGGGTCGGCGCACAGTTCGTCGACCGGCCGGCCGACGACGTGGTGGCGCAGGCTGCGGATGGCCGCGACCTGGACGTCGTTGCCGCGGCCGATCGTGAAGGTGAAGCCGTGCCCCTCGTGTCCGTCGGCGGCGTCGGTGCGCAGCACGACGTAGGCGGCGGAGTAGTCGGGGTCGGGGTTCATGGCGTCGGAGCCGTCCAGTTCCCGGGAGGTCGGGAAGCGGATGTCGAAGGTGTCGACCCCGGTGATGCGGGCGATGGTCGAGGGCACGGGATGCCTTTCGGGGCGGGGGCGGAGATCAGTCCTGGGCTCGGCCGGACGTGAGACGGGCGATGATCAGCGCGAGCAGGATGATTCCGCCGTAGATGGCGTCGATCCAGAAGGACTGCACCTGCGCCATGGTCAGCATGTTCTTGACGACGCCGAGCAGCAGGATGCCGGTGAGCGCGCCGAGGAGGGAGCCCTTGCCGCCGTCGAGGCTGATGCCGCCGATCACGGCCGCGGCGAACACGGTGAAGATCCAGTTGTTGCCCTGGTTGGCGCCGATGGCTCCGACGTAGCCGGTCTGCATGATGCCGCCGACGGCGGCCAGCACTCCGGCGAGCACGAAGACGCCGAGCATCACGCGGTCGACCCGGATGCCGGCGGCGCGGGCGGCCTCCCGGTTGCCGCCGATCGCGTACAGGGAGCGGCCCCAGCGGTGGTACTTGAGGAGCAGTCCGGCCACGAGGTAGCAGGCACCGGCGACCCAGACCGACATCGGGATCTTCAGGAAGGTGGTGGTGGCGAGGGCGAAGAACGAGTCGGGCAGGCCGAAGAGGGTCTTCCCCTTCGTGGCCCCGACCAGCAGGCCGCGCATGATGATGAGCATGGCGAGGGTGACGATGAAGGCGTTGAGCTTCAGCTTCACCACCAGTACGCCGTTGAAGGCGCCGATGGCCGCGCCGACGACGAGGATCGCGAGGATCGCCAGCCAGGCCGGGAACTCGGTGCCGAAGCCGGACTGCGCCACGGGCAGGAGCAGCAGCGCGCCGACCGCGGGTGCGATGCCGACCACCGATTCCAGGGACAGGTCGAACTTTCCGCTGATCAGGACGAGGGACTCGGCGAGCACCACCATCGACATGGCGGCCGATGAGCTCAGGATGGAGATGAGGTTGGCCTCGGTGAAGAACGCGTCGTTCAGCACCGAGCCGAGGACGAGCATCAGCAACAGCGCCGGTACGAGGGCGAGTTCACGGGCGCGGCGCAGCAGGACGCCCTGGGTGGTGCGGGCTCCGGCCTTTTCGGGCCCCTCCGGCGATCGCGGAGCGGGGTTCGGGGCGGAGCCCCGTGCCTTGAGGTCAGTCACGGTCCACCCCTTCGATGGAGGCGATGAGTTCATGGTCGGACCAGCCGGCGGCGTGCTCGGCGACGACGCGTCCGTGGAAGAGCACGAGCACCCGGTCGCAGCGGCGCAGATCGTCCAGCTCGTCGGAGACCACGAGCACGGCGGTGCCGTCGTCGCGGGCGCTGTCGACCCGGCGCAGCAGGGATTCCTTGGACTTCACGTCGACGCCCGCGGTGGGGTTGATGAGGACGAGGAGATGCGGGTCCGAGGCGAGGGCGCGCGCCATGACGACCTTCTGCGCGTTGCCGCCGGACAGGTCGGAGACGGGCTGGTCGGGGCCCTCGGTGTGGATGTCGAGCCGGTCTATCAGGTCCCGGGCTACGGCGCGGCGGCGGTCCGCGCCCACGAATCCGTACCGGCCGAGCCGACCGAGGACGGACATCGTGGCGTTGTCGCCGATGGTCATCCCGGTGACCAGGCCCTGGTCGTGCCGGTCGCGGGGGACGCACCCCACTCCGGCGCGGAGCGCGGCCGGTACGTCGCCGAACGGCAGCTCCGCGCCGTCGATCCGGGCCGTGCCGGAGGTGGGGGTGTGCAGTCCGGCCAGTGACTCGGCGAGTGCGGTCTTGCCGCTGCCACTGGATCCGGCGAGACCGACGACCTCGCCGCGGCGCACGGTCAGGTCGATGTCGGCGTAGGTGTCCGAGGTGAGCCCCTCGACGGAGAGGACCACCGGGGCGTCCACCCCGTCCTGTGCGACGACCGCCTCCGCCGCGGCGGCCGCCTGTTCGGCGATCGCCTCGCCCGCCATCGCCTCCACCAGGGCGGGGCGCGGCAGTTCGGCGACGGGCGCGGTGGTGATCCAGCGGGCGTCGCGCAGGACGGTGACCGTCTGGCAGACCTCGTAGACCTCTTGCAGGTGGTGGGAGATGAACAGGAAGGTGACGCCGGAGTCCTGGAGGGCGCGCATCCGGGCGAAGAGGCGCTCGATCTCCTTGTTGTCGAGCTGGGCGGTCGGCTCGTCGAGGACGATGAACCGGGCGCCACCGCTCAACGCCCTCGCGATCTCGACCATTTGCCGGTCCTCGACCTTGAGGTCGGCGGTACGCGCGTCGGGGTCGACGCGGATGTCCCAGGTCCGCAGCAGCCGGCCGGCCTCCGCGCGCAGCTTCTTCCAGCTGAAGAATCCGTGGCGGGCCTCGGGCTGCCGGTTGATGAAGAGGTTCTCGGCGACGGTCAGTTCGGGGACGACGGTGGGCTTCTGGTAGACGCAGGCCACCTTGGCCCGCCAGGCGGCACGGTCGCCGAGCGGCGGCGCGGGCTCACCGTCGAACAACAGGGTTCCCGCGTCGGGCGCCTGAAGGCCCGTCAGTACGGTGACGAGGGTGGACTTGCCGGCGCCGTTGCGGCCGACCAGGGCGTGCGACTCGCCCGCGCGCACGGTCAGCCGGCCGTCGGCGAGGGCGACCGTGGGCCCGTACCGTTTGGCGATGCCGTCGGCCTCGACCAACGGCGCTGTGGTAGGCGTCATTTGACCGTGTTTCCCCACAGCTCGGGGTCGTCGACGTTCTTCTTGGTGACCAGCGGGGCGGGCAGCTGGTCCTCCAGGATGCCGTTGGGCAGCTTGACGATCGTGGAGCCGTGATCGGTCGGTCCGGGCTCGAACGTCTTTCCCTTCATCGCCGCCTTGATGTAGTACATGCCGTACTTGGCGTACGAGTCGGCGGGCTGGGAGACGGTGGCGTCGATCTGGCCCTTGCGGATGGCGTCGAACTCCTGCGGGATGCCGTCGTTCGACACGATGGCGATGTGCCCGGCGGTGCCCGCCGTCTTCAGCATCCCCTTGGACTTGAGGGTCTGGAGGGTGGGCGCCAGGTAGACGCCGCCCGCCTGCAGGTAGATGCCCTTGATGTCGGGGTTGGCGTTGAGGAGGGTGTCCAGCTTGGAGGCGGCGGTGTCCGACTCCCACTTGGCGGGGATCTCCAGGACCTTCAGCTTCGGGTACTTCTTCTTCACGCAGTCGCGGAACGCCTTGGACCGGTCGCGTCCGTTGACCGACGCCAGATCGCCCATGATCTGCACGACCTTGCCGGACGTGACCTGTCCGCCGAGGTAGTCGCAGGCCTTCTCGCCGTACGCGACGTTGTCGGCGCGCACCACCATGGCGACCTTGCCCTTCTCGGGCGCGACGTCCACGGCGACGACGGGGACGCCCTTGCGTTCGGCCTGGTCGAGCCCGGCGGCGACGGCGGCGCTGTCCAGCGGGGCGACGACCAGGCCCTTGACGCCCTGGTTGAGCTGGTTGTTGATGTCCGTGATCTGCTGCGAGGGGTCGCTGTTGGAGTTGACGGTCTTCAGCGCGTCCACCCCCTCGGACGTCGCCATCTTCGGCACGTAGTCGTTGTACGACTGCCAGAACGGCGAGGTCAGCAGCGGCAGGATGACACCGACCTTGCCCGTGCCGTCGCCGCCCGATCCGCCGGAGCCGGCCGCGGTGTCCTTCGTGCTGCCGCACGCGCTCAGGGCGAGGGCGGCACAGCCCGCGACGGCCGCCGCGCGCAGCGTCCGCCCGCTCGGGCCCTGTGCGGCTCTTGAACTCTTCGTGCCTTTCGTGGTGCCAGTCATCGGACCGCTCCTCGGCTCCGGAGGTCAGGGGGACGGACCGGTTCCTGCCCGTCCAGGCACCGGCCGCGCCCCGAGATTTATCAGACCACTTCGCTCGCCCAACACCCTTCGTCGCGAATTTTCCCGGTGTTTAGTCCCCTGAGACCTGGAAAGGTCCGACCACCTGGATAGTGGTCAGACCACTCGGCTGGTTAGACTGCGCGGCATCCGGCAACGGATCCTGTGCGGGAGGACGTCATCGTGGAGCAGACCGCGCCCCATCGGGGCACCGTCACGGAGCGGGCGATCGAGCAGATCAAGGCGATGATCGGCGGCGGCCGTCTGGAGCCGGGCCAACGGCTGCCCACCGAGCGCGACCTCGCGGCGCAACTGGGCATCTCGCGCTCGTCGATGCGCGAGGCGATCCGGGCGCTGACGGTGCTCGGCGTGCTTGAGGCGCGGCACGGTTCCGGCATCTACGTCACCCAGCTGGAGGCCGGAGACCTGCTGGAGACCTTCGGGGTCGTCGCCGATCTGTCACGCGGGCCGCAGCTCGTGGAGCTTCTGGAGGTGCGGCGCATCCTGGAGTCGACGGCGACCGCGCTGGCCGCGGCGCGCATCACTCGGGCTCAACTCGCCGAAGTCGAGGAGCACTTGGCGGCGATGGAGGCCACCGACGATCCGGAGGAGATCCTCTCCCACGACCTCGCCTTCCACCGGGCCATCGTGGCCGCCGCCGGGAACGACACGATGGCGGCGATCCTGGAGGGGTTGTCGTCGCGGACGTTCCGGGCGCGGGTGTGGCGGGGGTATCAGGAGGAGGGCGCCTTCGAGCGGACCCGTCGGGAGCACGCCCGTATTCACCGGGCGCTGGTGTCCCACGACCCGGAAGCCGCGCGGGCCGCTGCCGCGGCGCACGTGGGCGAGGTGGAGGCCTGGTTGCGGGGCCAGCTGGGCTGAGGGCTCCTCCATCATCTGCGGCCCCGGTGGGGGCGGTCGCGCAGTTCCCCGCGCCCCTAGGTCGTTCGCCGTCCGCAGCCCGGTGGCCGCTTCCCGCGCAGTTCCCCGCGCCCCTGGGCAGTTCTTCGAGCGCGCCACCGTCGTGGCTGGGCGCGCAGTTCCCCGCGCCCCTGAGGCAGGCGCTGCGCGCCGCCTCCCCCTTGAGGCTGCGGCTCCGCCGCGCCTCTGGTGATGAGATGGCGCACGAAGTGCGCATCTCAGGGGCGCGGGGAACTGCGCGACCAGCCACGACGCGACCCGCACCCGGCGACGCACCCCCTACCCCCCTGGCGCCGCCGCAACAAGCGCGGCCAGTACCAGCTCCAGCGCCGTCTCGAACGAGCTCCCGGCCATGAGCGGCAGCTCCCCGCGTACAGCCGCGAGATGCGGATGCCCGGCGTCCGACAGTTCGGCGTACACCCCGGCCCACGCCCGGTCATCGGCCTCCCGCCGCTCCACCGGCAGCGCCAGATGCGCGGCGTCGAGCGCGGCATGCCCCAGCACGGTGTCCACGAACGCCGAATAGTGCCGGACGGCATCGGCGCCCCCGAACCCGGCCCGCCGCAGAATCCCGATCCCGGCGTCCACGGCCCGGAACTCGTGCGCCCGCCGCGTCACCCGGTAAGCCGCGAGCGCGGCGACCCGAGGCTGCTCCCGGTACCCCCGATGGATCCGCAGCGCCATCTCCCGCAGCGCGTCCCGCCACGGCATGCTGTCGGGCTCGAACCCGGCCATGGCGTCCCCGATGATCCGGTCGGCGACGGCCAGCAGCAGATCGTCCGTGTTGTGGAAGTACCGGTACAGCGCGCTCGGGTCGCATCCCAGAGCGGCACCGAGCCGCCGCACGCTGAGCGCGTCGGGCCCGTGCTGCCCGACGAGCCGGAGCGCGCAGTCGACGATCACGTCCTCGGACAGCAGCACCCCCGACCTGGTCGGCTTGCGGCGTCGCCGCTCCGCGGGAATCCGCCCGTCAGCCACCGTGTGCACCCCTTTCTCCCGGAGAGTCCGCGACCCCCGCACTCTTATGTCAACACCATTGACGCAATGTTGACAAGGCCGGTTTGATCGCAGCCTCCTCCCACACCTCCCGTTCTCCGGTCCCAGGAGTCTGTCCATGAGAAGTGAACCGCCAGGCCTGCGTCGTTCCCTCGGTGTCGTCGACGGCATCGCCATCGCGGCCTCCAGCACGGCCGCCACCACGAGCATCGGCATCGGCATGGGCTCGCTCGCCGCGACCGTGGGCCTTCAGGCGCCGGCGATCCTGCTCGTCGCGTTCGTCCCGATCCTCGGCATCGCGACGGCGTACGCCCGGCTGAACCGGGTCGAGCGGAACATGGGCAGCGGCTACGTGTGGGTCGGCCGCTCGCTCGGCCCGTGGCTGGGCTTCCTCACCGGCTGGGTCACCCTGGTCGGCACCCTGATCTTCATGGCGTACACGAGCGCGGTGACCGGCTCGGTGTTCCTGCAGTTCGCGAACAAGGCCCACCTGCAGTCCGTCGGCGGCCTGCGGCTCGACCCGAACTCGACGGCGCTGTCCACCGTCGTCGGCCTGCTGGTGCTGGCCGCGGTGACGGTCACGGCCGTCACCGGGGTGCGCAAGGCGACCCGGCTCCAGGCGTGGCTGCTGGTCTTCGAGTACGCGGTGCTGCTCGGCTTCTGCGGCTGGGCGCTCGTCCACGGCTCGCACGGCTTCTCCTGGTCGTGGCTGAACCCGCTGGCCATTCACGACGGCACCGGCTTCGCGCAGGGCCTGGTCCTCGCGGTGTTCTTCTTCTGGGGCTGGGACGCGGCGTTCAGCGTCACCGAGGAGACGAACGACGTACGGGACGCGGGGCGCGGCGGGTTCATCGCGCTGTTCACGATGCTGGCGCTGTTCCTGTACGGGTCCGTGGCCTTCCAGCGCGAGATGTCGCTGTCCGAGCTGATGGAGCGGGGACCGCAGGCGCTCACCTACCTCGGCGCGAAGCTCGCCGACGAGCCGTGGGCGAGCCTGCCGCTGCTCGCGCTGCTGTTCTCGGCGGTGGCCTCGCTCCAGTCCAGCGTCATCCCGACGGCGCGCGGGCTGCTGGCCATGGGCCGGGACCGCACGATGGGGCAGGTGTGGACGAAGGTCAGCCCGCGCTACGGCTCCCCCGCGATCGGCACCGTGCTCGTCACGTCGATCTCGGCGGCCGTGGCCCTGCTGGCGCTCGCCATCCCGAAGCTCAACGAGATGATCTTGGCGGCCGTGAACTCCATCGGTCTCGTGGTCGCCCTGTACTACGGCCTCACGGCGCTCGCGTGCGCGGTGCGCTTCCGCGGGATGCTGCGCACCGCACCGCGTGAGGCGCTGCGCGCGGTCGTCGCGCCCGGACTCAGCGGGATCGCGCTGCTGGGCATCGGCGTGTACCTCGGCCGTGACTACGCGACGATGAGCGACCACTTCGAACTCAGCCCGGCCAACGGCTGGTTCATGCTGTCGGTGCCCGCGGCGATCCTGCTCTCCGGGCTCGTGATGGCGGCCGTCGCCAAGTACCGTCGCCGCTCGCCCTACTTCGTCACGGGCCAGGGCACCGACGCCGACGCCGTCCCGCTGGCCACCACCGGAGCCCCGTAACCCGACCGAACCCGTAGACAACTGTAGAAACCCGTAGAGACCCGTAACACCCTTACTGAAGCGAGGAGTTGCAGCACATGCCCGACACCACCCCCGCCGATCTCGTCCTCACCGGCGGCCCGGTCCACACCGGAGCGCCGGCCCGGTCCCGGGCGACCTCCGTGGCCGTGCGCGGCGAGCGCGTCGTGGCCGTCGGTCACGACGAGGTGCGCGAGCTGATCGGCCCGCGCACCGAGGTCGTCGACCTGGCGGGCAGGCTGCTGATCCCGGGCTTCCAGGACGCGCACGCGCATCCGGTCGGCGGCGGTCTGGAGATGGGCCAGTGCGATCTGAGCGGGGCGACTACGCTCTCCGAGTACCGGGAGACGATCGCCGCCTACGCGAAGGCGCATCCAGGCGCCGAGTGGATCGCCGGGGGCGGCTGGGCGATGGAGGCGTTCCCCGGTGGGCTGCCGACCGCGGCCGAGCTGGACGCCGTCGTCGCCGACCGGCCGGTCTACCTCGTGAACCGTGATCATCACGGCGCCTGGGTCAACTCCCTCGCTCTGGAGCGGGCCGGGCTCGACGCCCGTACACCCGACCCGTCCGACGGGCGGATCGAGCGGAATCCGGACGGCTCCCCGACGGGCATGCTCCAGGAGGGGGCCGCGAACCTCGTCGGCCGGCTGGTGCCGACGGTCACCCGGGAGGAGCGCGTCGCGGGGCTGCTGCGCGCCCAGGAGCTCCTGCACTCCCTCGGCGTGACCGCCTGGCAGGACGCCCTGCTCGGCGACCACGCCAACCTCACCGACCCCACCGACGCCTATCTGGCCTGCGCCGACGACGGCAGCCTGACCGCGCGGGTGGTCGGCGCGCTGTGGTGGGACCGGGCGCGCGGCACCGAGCAGATCGAGGAGCTGCTGGCCCGGCGCGCGGCGGGCACCCGGGGCCGGTTCCGCTCGACGACCGTGAAGATCATGCAGGACGGGGTCGCCGAGAACGGCACGGCGGCGCTGCTCGGCCCGTACCTGGACGGCTGCGGGTGCGTGTCCGACAACAGCGGGATCAGCTTCGTCCCGCCCGAGGACCTCAAGAAGTACGTCACCGAGCTGGACGCCCACGGCTTCCAGGTGCACTTCCACGCGCTCGGCGACCGGGCCGTGCGCGAGGCGCTGGACGCGGTGGAGGCGGCCCGCCGGGCCAACGGCCGCACCGACACCCGGCCGCATCTCGCCCATCTCCAGGTGGTGCACCCGGACGACATCGGCCGGTTCCGGGCACTGGGCGCGACGGCGAACCTCCAGCCGTTGTGGGCGGCGCACGAGCCGCAGATGGACGAGCTGACCATCCCGTTCCTGGGCGCGGAGCGGGCGGGATGGCAGTACCCGTTCGGCGCGCTGCTGCGCTCCGGGGCGACGCTCGCGGCGGGCAGCGACTGGCCGGTGAGCAGCCCCGATCCGCTGCAGGGCATCCATGTGGCGGTGAACCGGGTGGCGCCGGACGCGCCGGACGGAACCCCGGTCTTCCTGCCCGAGGAGCGGATCGGCCTGCTGGACGCGCTCACCGCGTACACGGCGGGCAGCGCCTACGCGAACCACCTCGACCACGAGACGGGCACCATCGCGAAGGGCTTCCTGGCGGACCTGGTGGTCCTCGACCGCGACCCGTTCGCGGGCCCGCCCGAGGAGATCGGCACGACCCGCGTGGAGCAGACCTTCGTGGGCGGTCAGCGGGTGTTCGGCTGAGGCGCGGCGCCGCCCGGTTCATCGGGGCTGTCGAAGCGGAACGGAACCCCGAGCCGGGCGGCGAGTTCGCTGCCGAGCCGCGCGGCGAGCACGGCCACCGGATGCGCCGAACCCGCCTCGGCCTCCGTCAGGCGCCGATGGGCCGCGCCCCATGTGACGGTCGTGAGGGAGTGGTGTCCCGTGGACGTGACGGCGATCAGGTCGACGAACCAGTCGTGCACCGTGTCGCCGTCCCACTCCGCTGCGATCCGCACGACCGGCCCGGGTGCGTCCGCGGCACGGGCCGCCAGTTCGTCCACCCCGAGCGGTGGTTCGGGCCGCCGTGCCACCCGGTCACGCAGGTGTTCGTACCGTTCGTGCACGGTGAGCTGGGCGTCGCGCAGGTTCAGGCCGTGCCTTACGAGGACGAGTGCCGCGGGCAAGAGGGCGTCGGCCAGGACGTGCGCGTCGGTCGCGTCGCGGACGGAGGCGGGCAGCTCCGTCCATCGCGGGTCAGACATCGGCGGCACACCGGAACCCGCAGTTCCCGCTGCTGGAGTCCGGGGTGTTGCTGGTGCGGGCCGCCACGCGGTAGCGGTTGCAGTAGGAGTCGTGGCACATGTACGAGCCGCCGCGCATCACCCGGTTCTCGCCCTCCTCGGGGCCTCGCGGGTCGGTTGCCGGGGTCGCGGTGTGGGTGGCCGTGAAGCGGTCGGCCACCCATTCCCATACGTTGCCCACCATGTTGTGCAGGCCGTAGGCGTTGGGGCGGTAGGCGTCGACGGGGGCGGTGCCGAGGTGGCCGTCGTCGCCGGTGTTCACCCGGGGGAAGTCGCCCTGCCAGATGTTGCAGCGCCAGCGGCCGCGCGGGGTCAGCTCGTCGCCCCACGGGTAGCGGGCCCGGTCGAGGCCGCCGCGGGCCGCGTACTCCCACTCGGCCTCGGTGGGCAGCCGCTTGCCCGCCCACTGGGCGTAGGCGTGCGCGTCGTCCCAGCTGATGTGGACGACGGGGTGCCGGGTCCGGTCCCCGATGCCGGTGCCCGGTCCCTCGGGCGCGCGCCAGGTGGCGCCTTCGACGCCGCGCCACCAGGGCGTCGCGGCCGGTGCCGGGGTGGCGCGCACCTGCTGGGGGGTGAGGAAGCCCGCGAACACGTACGACCAGCCGAACCGCTCGGCGGCCGTGACGTATCCGGTCTCCTTGACGAAGGTGGCGAACTGGGCGTTGGTGACGGCGTGTTCGTCGATGCGGAACGCGGAGACGGTGACCTCGCGGACCGGTCCCTCGCCGTCGCCGGGGTTGGCGTGCTCGTCCTCGTTGCCCATCCGGAAGGTGCCGCCGGGGAGCGTGACCATGCCCTTGCCCGGGGCCTTGGCGCGGGCCGGGACCGTCAGGGTCGGCAGCGCCTGCGCGGGGGCCGCGGCGCCGCGCGGTGCGGCGCAGCACGCGCGGGCCCCGGTCTTGTCTCCGTCGCGGGTCGCAGAAGGGTCGTGCGCGCTCAAAGCTCTCTCCCGGTACAGGCACAGATGTTCGTGTTCGCCTGCCGCCGATCCTCGCACGCCGCCCCGGCACCGGAACAGGGCGGCCGAGGGGCGGGACCCGCACCCGGGCCCCGCCGCCTTCTCACGCCCGTGACCTGTACAGACCGAACTCCTTGAGGTGCACCGTCGACCGGGCCTGCGGCACCCGCAGCCGCCAGCGGCGGGCCGTGACCGGGGCGGGCAGCGCGATGATGCGGGCCGCGCCGACGGTGCCGAGTTCGGCGGCGGTGGTCCAGGCGCCGTCGGCCCACGCCTCGACCACGAAGTGCTCGATCTGCTGGCCGTGCCGGATGTCCTCGGCGATCCGGATCCGGTCGACCGCGCGCGGCGCGCCGAGATCGACGGTGCGGCCGCCGTCCCGCCCGGCCGTGACCCGGGCGCCGCGCGCCAGGTCCTCGGGCAGCTCCCGGTCGGTGCGCTCCCGGAACTCCTTGAGGCGGGCGACGTCGGCGGCGGGCAGCAGCCCGTCGGTGTCCGGCGGGACGTTGAGCAGCAGCACGGCGCCGCGCCCCACGGACCGGTACCAGATGTCGGTCAACTCGTCGACGGACTTGGGCTGTTGGTCGGCGTGGTAGAACCAGCCGGGCCGGATCGACACATCGCACTCGGCCGGCCACCACTGGAGCGCGGCGGCGTCCGGCTGGGCCGTCAGCAGGGCGTCGCGGCTGCCCTCGTCGGCGGAGTCGTACGGCAGGACACGGTCGTACCTGCCGTTGCCGCTCTCCTTGACGGCGATGACGCTCCACTCGTTCTCGCGGGCCATGCCGTCCTCGTTGCCGACCCAGCGGACGTCGGGCCCGGACACGGCGATGGACGCGTCCGGGGCGAGGGCGCGCACGAGGGCGTACCAGCTGTCCCAGTCGTACGTCTCGACCTTGTCCGGCGGGATGCGGCCCTGCGCGCCGTCGAACCACACCTCGTCGACCGGTCCGTACTCGGTGAGGACCTCGTAGAGCTGGTTGAGCATGTGGGCGCCGTAGTCGGTGGCGTCGAGATCGTACGCGGGCAGGTCATGGCCAGTGCGGTCGTCGCCGTCGACGAGGGTGGGGATCGTGCGGGTGGTGCGGGCGCTGCCGTTGGCGTAGACGCCGTCGAGGTACTGGTTCTCGTCGGCGGGCGAGATGTAGACGCCGACCTTGATGCCGTGCGCGCGCATCGAGTCGGCGAAGGAGCGCAGGACGTCGCCCTGCCCGTCGCGCCAACTGCTGCTCAGTACACTGTGTTTGGTGTACCGCGAGGGGTAGAGGACGAAGCCGTCGTGGTGCTTGACGGTGAGAATGGCGAGCTTGAACCCGCCGTCGCGCAGGGCGCGCGCCCACTGGTCGGTGTCGAGGCCGGTGGGCCGGAAGACGTCCGGGTCCTCGTCGCCGGTGCCCCATTCGAGGCCGGTGAAGGTGTTGACGCCGAAGTGGAGGAAGGCGGTCTTCTCCAGTGCCTGCCAGGCGACTTGACGCTCGGTCGGCCGCACGCGCGCGGCCTTGGCGATGAGTTCCGCGGGGGTGTCGTCGGGGCCGACGGGGATCCGGAAACGGGGTTCGGCGGCGGCCGGTGCGGCGGTCGCGGGCAGGCCGGTGGTGGCGACGACCGCCGTGGAGGTGGCGGCGAGGAGGAAGTGCCGTCTGCTGTGAGCCATGGGCCTCGAGGGTCCTTTCGGTCGGGTCAGGAGCGGGTCAACTTCCAGACGGCCGGTGTCTGTTGATCGGCCGGGTACTGGACGAGCGAGCCGTCCGCCGTGACATGGACGGGCATCTGGGTGAGGGCGTTGGTGAGCCGGTAGCCGCCGGAGGTCGTGGTGAGCCGCCAGCGCTGGAGGGTGTTCTCGGCGTCGCAGGTCTCCCGGGTGACGGCGGAGCCCGCTTCGAGCGGCAGGTTGTGGGTGAGCTTGCCGCTGCGCGTCTCCAGGCAGGCGCCGGCCGCGTCGGTCAGGGTGACGTAGCCGTCGGCGGTGCGGGTGACCTTCAGGTCCCGGACCCCGGCGCGGTGCCGGGTGTCGGTGAACGTGTAGGCGCCGTCGGCGACCGGTACGCGGGTGAGGTCGCGCCGTCCGGGGGCGTGGGTGACGGCTCCGGCCCGCGCGGTGAAGGCGGCGTAGGTGGCGTCGGGGTGCGGTGCGCCCCAGGTGGCCTGGGCGATGTGCGCGAGGGGCAGCTCAGTCGTCTCCGCGACCTGGTTCTCGGTCTCGGCGGCGGCGTAGTCCGGCCACAGGCTGATCTTGGCGCCGGTGACGCCCTTGCTGGAGGTGAGCTTCTCGCCCTCGAAGCTGCGCGGGTCCCACTGCTCGTCGTACAGCTTCTCCGTGTCGCTGTGGAAGCCGCCGCGGACGAGGTAGAGGGAGTAGGCGGCGTTCATCACGGGGTAGCCCTGGGCGATGAGCCGGCTGGGCTTCACCTTCACCCCGAGCCAGTGCTCGACCGTCGTACCGGGCGTGACGGGCACAGTGTTGTCGCCGGTCAGCCCGTCGTTCCAGATGCGCAGCCGCTTGCCCTTGCTCGCCGCGTACGCCTCGACCCGGTTGACGAAGTCGATGAAGGCGTCCTGGGGCGTCGCGTCCTGCCCGTACTTCGCCCGCGCGTACTCCAGGACGTGCGGGTACTTGGCGAAGTCGGAGCCCAGCATGTATTCGTCGGCGCCCATGTGCCACCACTTGGCCGGGAACACTTCGCTGTACTCGTCGATGAGGCTCGTGTAGTAGTCGAACGCCTCGGGCGCGGTGATGTCGAGCCGCGAGGGCTGCGCCTGGCCGTCCGCGTCGACGAGTTGCAGGTCGGGGCGGCTCTCGATCCACGGGTCGATGTGTCCGGGCGAGTTGATCTCCGGGACGATCGTCACGTGGTACTTCTCGCCGAGCGCGACGAGCCGGCGGATCTCGCTCCTGGTGTAGTAGCCCCAGGAGTTGGCCTCGGGGTGGGCGTCGCTCTTCACCTTGAGTTCGAGGAGGAGCTGGTTGAGCTTGTGGTACGCCATGTCGCGGACCAGGTTCTCCAGCCAGTCGGTGGAGATGTGCACGCAGCAGGCGCAGACGCCGACGCCGCGCTCCCGGTAGCGCGGCACGTCGACGGTGTGTCCCGCGGGGATCCGGTCCCCTTGGGCGAGGAGCTGGAGGAGGGTGCGGGTGCCGTAGAAGGCGCCGGTCTCGGCGGCGCCCGTGATCCGCAGCCGCGTCCCGGCGGTCAGCTCGTAGCCCTCACCGCCCAGCCGGTCCCGCTCGCCGGACGCGATGTCGACAACGATGTCACCGGTGCGGGAGGGGCCGCCGACCACCGGCACGGCGCCGTGGCCCGAGGCCCGCAGATCGTCGGCGAGGGTGTGGGCCACACGCCGGGACGCGGCATCGGAGGCGACGAGACGGCTGCCGTCCGCGAAGGTGTAAGTCCCCTCCCCCGGCGTCCAGTCGGCGAGGGCGGGCACGGTGGCGGGGGCCTCGGCCGGCTGGTCGGCGGCCCGGGCCAGCGGGGCGGGCGCGACGAGCAGCAGCAGCGCCGCGACGGCCCCGACGAGCCGGTGTCCGCGCCGCCGCAACGGGTTGAGCGCACTCGATTCGGTCATGACATCGGATGCTTCAAGCTCTGCATGAACGTGTCAAGGGATCAGAGTCCCTGACTACTTGGACATTCGTGGGGGCCCTCCTGGGGGACCCTCGTAAGCCCTCCGATGAATAGCCCGGAACCGCATGGCACGGGAACGCCCCGGAAACCCGTGCGCCCGCACCCCTCGTCATCGAGGAGTGCGGGCGACGGGCTCAGGGCGGCGCTACCCCGAAGTTCAGTCGACGCTGGGCAGGATGTGCGGCTCGGCGAGGTCGTCCTCGTAGCCGGCCAGCCGAATGGGCGCCGAGCGGGCCCAGACATCCAGGCTGCCGAGCTTCTCCGGCCTGCGGCCGGCGCGCTCCGTGCGATCCTTCGGGCGTTGTTCGCGATTCGTCTGCTCTGGTGTCACCGCGCACTCCTTGTGTGTCGGGTAACCCGCTCCGGCGGTACCGGCCCAGCGTCTCGCAGGACACCGGACGCCCGATCGGGTGTGAGTAGAGGGCCAGTTCGGGCGCGGTGGCGCCGGTTGCGCTGGTGGGATCGGCCGTGGTGACCGGCCTCTCCCCGGACGGAACCATGGGTACGGGTGGGACCCACGTGCGGTAACCGTCCGGCTACAGACTAACCAAATGAGCGGGGGTCCGCTCGATGGGGCTGGAATCTGTCGTCCCCTCGGGGGCCGCCAGGTGTTCATTCAGCCATGCCGGTCCGTTCCCGCGCGACCGAATTTGACTCCGGCCGCCCTTCGGCCCGGAACGCACGGGTCAGGAGGTGGGGGCGGGGCGGTCGGTGTTGATCGTGCGGCCCTCGTCCGCGGTCGACTCCGCCGACGGGCGCGAGGTCGCGTCCGGGGAGCCGGTGGGCAGGGCGGGTTCCGGCGTGTCCGGCGCCTGCCCGTTCGGCGGGGGCGGGCCGGTCGGGCTGGCACTCGCGCCGTTCGCCGCCTCGTTGGCGATCGCGTCGAAGTCCACGTCACCGGTGTTCTCCAGCATGGTGATGTGGTCGAGAACGGTCTGGTTGGCATCGGTGGCCAGTTCCCGCACCAGTGAGTTACGGGTCGTGTGGCGGATCTGCGCCAGCAGCGCGAAGACCTTTCCGTGCGCGTCCCGCAGCAGATTGGCGAACTTCCGCTCATAGTCCTTGCCGCTCGCCGCCGTCAGCTCGTTCAGCCAGCCCTGCTGCTGCGCGTTGGGCTGGTTGGGAAGCTCCACGCCCAGCTTCGCGGCCACGGAGCGCACCCGCTGGTCGAGGTCGGTGTGGCCGACGACGAGATGGTCGCCCGCGTCCCTGATCGCCTTCGTCGGCGCGCGCTCCATGGCCTGTTGGCCCGCCGGGATCTCCCACAGCCCGGCGAGTCTGACGCGCACGACGAAGTCCCGGTCGCTCGCCGACAGCGGGCCCCACTGGGTGGCCACGGTCGCGGCGTTCAGGTTCGCCTGCCCGGTTCCCGACCGGCTGGCGTACGACCAGATCGGGAACGCCAGGGCACCGACGGTGGCGACCAGGGCGGCGAGGATGAGGGCGGTGCCGTTGACGCGACGCAAGCAAGCCTCCCGGAGACCGGATCCGGCTCGCCCGGACGGCGAGCCGGATGGTGACACGGGAAGATACGCGCGGGACGGACCTCGTGTTCAGTTTCCCGCTGAGTTCGCGGGGTTCACGGGGTCCACGGGGTTCTCGTCGGGTACGGCTGCCGTCGGCCGGCCCCGCCCCCACGCCCGTACGACGAGGACGACCCCCACCAGGGCCACGACGCCCGCGAGCAGCACCCCGTCGGGGACACGGGCGCCGACCTCGCGGGCCCACTGCTCGGCGGCGAACGAGCCGTCCACGTCGAGCAGTCCGGGCAGCGCGGTCGTCCCGTCGAAGACGAGGAAGAGGGTGCCGAGGGCGATGAAGAACAGGCCCGAGGCGAGGGTGGTGCTGTGCGTCTCGAAGCGGCCGAGCCGGACCGGCCGCCCGCGCAGCAGGCGCCGTCGGCCCAGGTCCCAGCGCTGCCACAGCAGTGCGAGCAGGAACAGCGGTACCGCCATGCCGAGCGCGTAGACGGCGAGCAGCAGTCCGCCGTACACCGGGTGCCCGCCGAGCGCGGCCACCGTCAGGACGCTGCCGAGGATCGGGCCCGCGCAGAATCCGGCGAGGCCGTAGACGGCGCCGAGCGCGTACGTGGACAGGGCGCCGGTCGGCCGGATGCGGCCGGACAGTTCGCTCATCCGGCGCGAGGCGAAACCGCGCCCGGCGATCTGGAGCACCCCGAGCGCGATGATCAGCCAGCCGCCGGCCGAGACGAGCAGGTCCCGGTTGCCGTAGAAGAACCGTCCCGCGTAGGAGCCCGCGGCCCCCAGCGGTACGAGCGTGGTGGCGAGCCCGAGATAGAAGATGCCGGTGCGGGCGACGAGGCGGGTGGGGCTGTCGATGGAGTAGGCGAAGAAGGCGGGCAGCAGCAGCGCGCTGCACGGGCTGAGCAGGGCGAGCAGTCCGCCGAGGAAGGCGGCGAGGTAGCCGATGTCGCTCACCGGGCGGCCTGCGCCTTCGCCGTCTCGATGGCCTGCTCGAACGCGGCGTCGGGCTGGGCCCCGGCGATGGGCTGCCCGTTGACGAGGAAGGACGGGGTCGAGGTGGCGCCCAGCGCGTAGGCCTCGGCCTGGTCCTTCTGCACGGCCGCGCGGGCCGCCGCGCCGTCGCGGTCGGTGCGGAACCGGTCGAGGTCGTTCACGCCCGCCTCGCGGGCGAGCGCGTCGAGCCGGTCGGCGCCGAAGCCCTTCTCCTTGGCGCCCTCGGCGTAGGCGGCGCGGTGGAACTCCCAGAAGCGGCCCTGCTGTCCGGCCGCCCAGGCGGCGCGCGCGGCGGCCTCGGACTCGGCTCCGAAGATCGGGAAGTTGCGCCATTCGACGCGCAGGGTGCCCGCGTCGACGTACTTCTTCACGAGGCCGGGTTCGGTGTCGCGGGCGAACTTGCCGCAGTAGCCGCACTTGAAGTCGGCGTACTCGATGAGGACGACGGGCGCGTCGGTCCTGCCCCGCGCGAGCCGGTCGTCGGTGTCGCGCCGGGCGAGCTTCGCGAGCCGGGCCGTGGCGGGGTCCGGCTGCTGTCCCGCAGCGGTCTCCTGCCGGGAGACGTCCGTGCGGGGTTCGGGGCGGGTCGCGGTGTACGAGACCGTGCCGAGCAGGCCGGCGGCCACCGCGACGGCTGCGACGAGGGCGAGGGGGCGGGCCTTGGAGGAGGCGGGACGGGTGGGGCTTTTCGGCATGGCGAAGTCGTCCTTGCGTGAAGGGGGTTGGGAGCGGAGACGGTGGGGGCCGTGTCCGCTACACGCGCAGGACGGAGAGTTCGACGGGTGACGGCGGGTCGTGCGGGGGCGGGCCGCGGCCCGCGGGGACGGTGGGCGCGCTGCCTTCGAGGACAACCGTCGCACCGCACCCGTGGTCGTGCGCGAGCGGGGCGAGCAGTTCGTGCGCGGCCGTGCCGCGCGAGGGCACGCCCTGGCGGCTGTCGGGCGCGTGCTGCTGTTCGGGGGCGCAGCCCGGGCTGCTGGGGACGGCCCGGTCGACCGCCGCCGCTGCCACCGGCGCGTACGCCGCCGACTCGACGGCGGTGCCCTGCGCGCAGCCCAGCACGGCGACCAGGAGGGTCACCAGGAGCGCGGGGACGGCGAGACGGGGCACGCGGCAATTCTGCCCCATGGGCACCGGTCCGCCGTCATCGGCGCACGCCGCCCGCGCGGCCGCGCCGCTCCGGACCGTGCGCGGGCGTTAACGTCCCGTTGACCGGTCGGTCAGGTCCGCATGGTCTGCTTCCGGACAGACCTCGGAAGATCTGCGGGAGGAGTCGTCCATGGACCGGGTCGTTCTGCGCACCGTCGACGAGTTGATGGCCGCGCTGCGCGCCTGCCGGGGTGCGTGGGACACCCCCGACCGCAGCGGCGATCCCGTCGATCTGCACGACCACGCCCTCCAGACGGCGGCGCTGCTGCGCCGCTCGCACCCCAGCGACAAGGAGTTGCAGGTGGCGGGCCTGGTCCACGACCTGGGCCATCTGCTGCGCCCCGGTGACGACGCGGGCCACGCGGAGACCGCCGCGGAGGCGGTGCGCGAACTGCTCGGCGCCCGGGTCGCGCACCTGATACGCCTTCATGTCCCGGCCAAGCGGTATCTGGCGGCGGTCGAGCCGTCGCGCGCGCTGTCGCCGCAGAGCGCGCTGACGATGGCGGCGCAGGGCGGCCCGATGACACCGGCCGAGGTGGCGGCGTTCGAGGCGGATCCGCACGGGGCGGACGCGGTGGAACTGCGCCAGGCGGACGACGCGGGCAAGGTGGTCGGCCTGGACGCGGGCGTGATGGAGGACTGGCAGCCGCTGCTGGACCTGGTGGCGGAGCAGCACCGGCGGGAGCCCGCGCCGCTGCGCACCCGCTGACGGGCAGCCCCACGGAATTCCCACCAACCATCCACGACCACCGCACGCCTGACGGATCGTCATGTCGCCGTCGGCCGTGAGACCGTACGCGCATGACGTCGCAGCGCTCCCTGGCAGGCCGGGCCGCCGTCGTGACCGGCGCCTCGCGCGGCATCGGCCGGGCGATCGCCGAGGAACTCGCCCGCGCGGGCGCGCAGTTGTGTGTCACCGCTCGCGATGCCGAAGGCGTCGGGGACACGGTCGCGGCGCTGCGCGCGCAGGGCGCGGACGCCATCGGCGCAGCGGGCACGGTCGCCGACCCCGCCCATCTGTGGGAGGTGACGGAGCGGACCGTGGCGGCGTTCGGGAGCGTCGACATCGTGGTGAACAACGCGGCGACGAACCAGCCCTACGGTCCGCTCATGGACGCCGACCCGGACGCGTGGCGCACGGCCTTCACCGTCAACGTCGAGGCGCCGCTGCGTCTGGTGCAGTGCGCGTGGCGGGCCTGGATGCGCGAGCACGGCGGCGCCGTGGTCAATGTGTGCACCGAGGGCGCCACGCACGTCGGCCCGCACGTGGGCGCGTACAGCACGAGCAAGGCGGCGCTGCTCCACCTGACCGCACAACTGGCGGGCGAACTGGGCCCGTCGGTGCGGGTGAACTCCGTCTCCCCCGGTCTGGTCCGCACCGAGACGGCCCGCTTCGTGTGGGAGCGGGCGGAGGAATCGATCGCGGCGGGGCTGCCCGCGGGCCGGATCGGCGAACCGGACGACGTGGCGCGTGCCGTGCGCTGGCTCGTCTCCGACGAGGCCGCGTGGATCACCGGGGCCGATCTGCTGGTGGACGGCGGCACGCGCGTCCGGGCGGCCTCACCGGCCGGGGACGCGCATGCCGTGCAGCGGCAGCTGCGTCACCACTTCCCGGGCGCGTAGTCCTTGAGGAAGACGCCGTACACGTCGTCGCCGGCCTCGCCGCGCACCACCGGGTCGTAGACGCGGGCGGCGCCGTCGACCAGGTCGAGCGGGGCGTGGAAGCCCTCCTCGGCGAGGCGCAGCTTGTCGAAGTGCGGGCGCTCGTCGGTGATCCAGCCGGTGTCGACGGAGGTCATGAGGATGCCGTCGGTCTGGAACATCTCCTGGGCGCTGGTGCGCGTCACCATGTTCATCGCGGCCTTGGCCGCGTTGGTGTTCGGGTGGCCCGCGCCCTTGTAGCCGCGGCCGAAGACGCCTTCCATCGCCGAGACGTTGACGACGTAGGCGCGGCCGCTCCCGGCGTTCTTCGCGGCCTCGGCCATGGAGGCGCGCAGCTTGCTGATGAGGATGAACGGCGCCGTGTAGTTGCACAGCTGGGTCTCGAGGAGCTCCACCGGGGAGATCTGCTCGATGCTCTGCACCCAGGTGTTGCTGTCGACGACGTCGGGGACGAGGCCACCGGCGTCGATGGCGGTGCCGTCGAGGTGCCGGGCCACGCTGGCGTTGCCCGCGACGAGCGCGAGGTCGGCGACCTTCTGCGCGGCGATGCCGCTGGTGCCGAGCGGCAGCGCGGCGATGCCGTCGACGGCGCCCGAGTTGAAGGCGCCGATGACGGAGTAGGGCGGCAGCTCACCGGCGGGCAGCGGCGCGCTCTCGCCGTCGACCAGGGCCGCGTACGCGGACGGGAGCCTGCGCACGGTCTGCGTCGCGTTGTTGATCAGGATGTCGAGCGGGCCCGCCTCGGCGACCCGGTCGGCCAGCGAGACGGCCTGCGCCGGGTCGCGCAGGTCGATGCCGACGACCTCCAGGCGGTGGATCCAGTCTCCCGAGTCCTCCATCGCCGTGAAGCGGCGGATGGCGTCCTTCGGGAAGCGGGTCGTGATGGTGGTGTGCGCGCCGTCGCGCAGCAGCCGCAGCGCGATGTACATGCCGATCTTGGCGCGGCCGCCGGTGAGCAGCGCGCGCTTGCCGGACAGGTCGGCGCGGACGTCGCGCTTCTCGCGGTTCAGGCGGGCGCAGTCGGCGCAGAGCTGGTGGTAGAAGTAGTCGACTTCCACGTACCGGGTCTTGCAGGTGTAGCAGGAGCGCGGGCGCTGGAGTATCCCCGCGATCCGGCCCGCCTCGGTGACGGAGGAGGGCAGGATGCCCTCGGTCTCGTCGTCGATGCGCTGCGCGGAGCCGGTCGCGGTCGCCTCGGTGACGGCCTTGTCGTGGGCGGTCTTGGCGGCGCGGCGGTCCTGGCGGCGGCGCTGCTTCACGGTCCGGTAGATGCCGGCGGTGGCCCGCCGGACCGTGATCGCGTCGGGGTGGTCGACGTCGATCGTGTCGAGCTCCGCCAGGACCGAGAGGCAGACGGCGAGACGCTCGGGGTCGATGCCGGGACCGTACGCGATCTCGTCCTCGGCCTCCGGGGCCTCATGGTTCTCTGTCACCGTCATCGCCGCTGCTTCCTGAAGTCCGCGCGTGGCGCGCGAACCGCGCACGCTGCTGAACGGCGAATTTTACGTAGCGGTGCCGGGTGTCTCCAAACCCGTGCCCTCGGCCGGTGCGCAGGCCGCCGTCAGCGCGGCGACCTCGGCGGTGATCGCGCGGGCCAGCAGGTCGAGGTCCGGCACGGCCTCGGCGTCGGCGACGAGCCCGTAGTGCACGCGCCCCCGGTACGTCGAGACGGCGACGGCGAGGGACTGGCCCTGGGCGAGCGGGGCCAGCGGGAAGACCTCGGTGAGCGGGCAGCCGCCGAGGGTCAGGCCGAGGCTGGGCAGCGGGACGCTGGTGACCATGAGGTCGAAGAGCAGGCGGGCGCCCCGGCCGACGAGCGAGCCGCCGAGCCGGTGGCCGAGCGGCGGTACATGGTCGGCGAGCAGGGCGACGGCACCTGCGCCGCGGTGCGGGCCCCGGTCCTTGTGCCGGTCCATCGCGGCGCGGACCGTCCGCAGGCGCTCCATGGGGTCGCGCTCGGCGACGGGCAGTCGCACGAGGTAGCCGGAGAGCCGGTTGCCCTGCGGGTGGGCGGTGCGCGGGCGGCGGCGCGAGACGGGGATCAGGGCACGCGGCTCGACGCCCTCGCTGCCGTCGCCGCGCTCGTCGAGCCAGCGCCGGACGGCTCCGGCGACGACCGCGATCAGGACGTCGTTGACGGTGCCGCCCTCGGTCTTGCGGATGCGGTGCACGTCGTCGAGGTCGAGGACGACGCCCGCCGTGCGGCGGGTGCCGGTGGGCTCGGCGGCCAGCGCGGGCGAGGTCCGCACGCCCCAGGTGGCCCGTGCCACGGAGGCGCCGATCGAGACGGCCTGCGCGGTGGCGCCGGTCACGGCGCGGACGTGGGCCGGATAGCGGCGCGGGTCGAGGTCGCCGAGCGTGATGTCGCGCAGGCCGGGGAACGGCAGGCGCAGGCCGCGGCGGGGCGTGGGCTCCGGCTTGGGCGCGCGGGCGGCGGGCAGGTCGACCGGGTCCATGACGGCGGCGGCGAGGGTGAGGGCGCGCAGTCCGTCGGCCAGGGCGTGGTGGAACTTGAACAGCACGGCGAAGGAGCGGCCGTCCGCCGCGGGCAGGACGTGCGCCTCCCAGGGCGGCCTGCGGCGGTCGAGGGGGCGCTCCATGAGGGCGCCCGCGGCGGCGTGGAAGTCGGTCACCGGGCCGGTGATCCGCACATGGTCCAGCGGGTCGAAGTCGGCGACGGGCACCCGGGCCGCGCCGCCCACCGGGACGAGCACCCCGGCGATCCGCATGCGCAGGCCGGGCACGGCGGGCGCGCGGGCGGCGAGCAGTTCCCAGGCGTGCTGGGCGGCGCCCGGCGCGTCGGCCTCGAACACCCCCAGCGCACCGAGGTGCATGGGGTGCTCGGCGGTTTCGATGTTCCAGAAGGCTAGGTCGAGGGGGGCGAGCAGGTCCGGGCTCTTCGCAGTCATGGAGTGCTCTCGCGTCGACGACGGGGGAACGGGGAACGAGGAGACGAAGTCAACAACCCACAGTCGATTACGGTCAAGTACGATCTAGGCACGCACAGTTAACAGCAGATTAAGACCCGCCACGCGCGCGTACGGCTGCGCATGGCGGGTCTCGTGTGACGTCTGTGCTCTGTCAGGGAAGCGTGCGGTGCGTCACTTCACGACGGGCGGTGCCGCGTCGGCGCCGGTCCCCCACGACGACGGGCGCGGGCCGACGGTGAACGACAGCTCGCTCGTGCCGCGCAGGTCCGCGGTGGTCAGGTACGTCTTGCCGTAGGTGGCGCCGCCGACCCGGGCCGACTGGATGTAGCGGTCGGTGTCCGAGGTGCCCTGCGCCCGGACGGTCAGCCTGCCCTTCGGGTAGTAGCGCCGGTCGAGGGTGAGGTCGACCCGGTCGAAGACGGGGGTCGACAGGCCCCAGGTGTCGGTGCCCGGCTGCACCGGGAAGATCCCGATGGAGGAGAGCACGTTCCAGGCGGACATGGTGCCGAGGTCGTCGTTGCCGGTCATGCCGGTCGGCTCGTCGGTGAACAGGGTGAGGGCGCCGTGCACGACGTCGGTGGTCTTCCAGGGCTGCCCGGTCGACAGGTACGTGTACGGCGCGATCAGGTCGGGCTCGTTCTGCGGGTTGTACTTGTCGGCGTTGTAGTAGTCGTACGGCCCGTTGACCCACACCTCGCGGGCGGTCTTCGCGGGGTCGGCGAGCAGCTGGTCGTAGGCGAAGAACGAGTCGAGGCGCTGGTTCGCCGCGTCCGTCCCGCCGATCAGCGAGACCATGCCGGGCAGGTCCTGCGGGACGAGCCACTGGTACTGCCAGCTGGTGCCCTCGTGGAAGCCCTCGCTCTGGGCGGGATCCGCCGGTCCGGTGAAGTTCCCGGCCGCGTCACGGGCCCGGAAGAAGCCGGTCGAGCCGTCGAAGATCTTGCGGTAGTTCTGGGCCCGCTCGGCGTACCGCCGCGCGTCGTCCGTGTGGCCGAGCTTGCGGGCCATGCGGCCGAGCATCGCGTCGGCGAGGGCGTACTCCAGGGTGGCCGATGCGCCGTGGTCGTAGTCGGAGTCGCCCGGCTTCACGTGCGCGCGGTCCTTGATGTACGGGGCGAAGCCGTCGGCGAGGTACTCCTTGTTCGCCTCGCGGCCCACCGGCGCGGAGTCGGCCGGCGGCACCCCGTCGGCGTTCTTCTTCAGCGCGCGGTACGCGTCCTCCTCGTGGCCCTTGAGCAGCCCCTGCTCAAACGCGTTGGTGAGGAACGGGGTGACCGGGTCGCCGGTCATGATGTTCGTCTCGACGGTGCCGTAGCCCCACTTGGGCAGCCAGCCGCTGTCCTTGTCGATCTGGACGACGGACAGCGCCATGTCCCGCGACTCGCGCGGCGCGAGCAGCGACAGGAGCTGGGCCTGGGTGCGGTAGGTGTCCCACAGGGACCAGTTCTGGTAGTAGGTGAAGTCCCGGGCCCGGTGGATCTTCTGGTCCCAGCCGGTGTAGCGGCCGTCGGCGTCGCTGCCGATGTTCGGGGCGAGGAAGGACCGGTAGAGGGACGAGTAGAAGGTGCGGCGCTGCGTGTCGGTGCCGCCCTGCGCGCGGACGTCGTCCAGCCGGTCCTCCCAGGCCGCCTGCGCGGCGCCGCGCACCTGGTCGAAGGAACGGCCGCCCTCGGTACTGAGGTTGAGCGCGGCGCCCTTCGCGTCGACGTAGGAGATCGCGGTGGTCGCCTCGACGGTGCGGTCCTTGCCGGTGTCGAAGCGGACGTAGGCGCCGTTGCGGTCGGCGTCCGCCTCCGAGGTCTTCGAGCCCGCCGTGACGGTGTCGCCCTTCCACGTGCCGGACGCCGTGAACGGCCGGTCGAAGCGGGTGATCGTGTACACGGTGTACTGCTTGGTGTCCTGGCAGAAGCCGCTGCCGGTGATGGCGGTGCGCACGGTGCGGTTGTCGAGGATCTCGACCTTGGTGTGCCCGGTCTTGTGGAGCGACTGCCCGGCGTTGACGAGGACGTTGGCCTTGTCGGTGCCGGGGAAGGTGTAGCGCTGCACGCCGGTCCGCTTCGTGGCGCTCAACTCGGCCTCGATGCCGGTCTTCAGGCCCACCTTGTAGTAGCCGGGCGACGCCTTCTCGTCGTCGTGGCTGAACTCGGCGGCGTACTTCGCGTAGTCGGTCGACGTGATGTCGCCGGTCGTCGGCAGGACGGGCAGGTCGCCGCCGAGGCCGCAGCCGACGCCCGAGAGGTGCACGGTGGAGAAACCGCGGATGTGGTTCTCCGAGTAGTCGTACCCCGTGTTGTGCCCGGTGTCCGGCGAGAACTGCACCATGCCGAACGGCACGGCGGCGCCCGGGTAGGTGTTGCCCTCGTTCTCGGTTCCGATGAACGGGTTGACCAGATCGGTCAGTTGCCCGGCGTCGGCGGTCGCGGCCTGCGCCGCCGGAGCGGCCAGGCCGGTGCCCAGGAGCACGGCCGCGCCGAGCGCTCCCAGGGCGCGGCGGGCCCTCGGCCCGGTCGTGCGCGTTCTCGTCGTACGGCTTCTCATACCAGGCCTCTCGACAACGTTGTCAGCAAGCGCGGTCATTCTTCGTCGGTGTCGGTGGCCCGTCAAGACGTCAGGCGCCACAGATGGTCCTCCGTCCCGTTGTCGGTGAACTGCACCACTTGTGCGCTGTTGTTGGTGGACATCCCGTCGACGCCGAGGACCTTGCCGCTGTGCTCGTTGCGCAGCAGGAACCAGCCGTCACCCTGGTCGACTCGGGTCCACAGCAGGTCGGGGCGCCCGTCGCCGGAATCGTCGAACTGGACGACCCGCGCGCTGTCGGCGGTCGAACCGCCCTCCACAGCCAGGTACTTCCCGCTCTGGCCGTTGCGGATACGCAGTCGCCCCTCCCCCGCGTCGAGCAGTTGCCAGGCATGGTCGCCGGTGCCGGAGTTGTCGAACTGGACGACCCGCGCGTCGTTCGCGGTGGACATGGAGTCGACGGCGAGGACCTTGCCGCTGTGCTTGTTCTGGATGCGGCGGTACGGCGGCTCGGGGGTCCACGGGTGTCCGTCCGGGGCCGCCGTCGGGAAGGACGTGATCCGGAGCCGGGCCGCGCCCATCGGCACCAGCGTCACGGTCTCGACGGCCGCCCGGCTGCGCGCGGGGCCGGCCTGGAGCGGCGCGACCACGTGCTCGTCGTCCGCGATCCACTCCGGCAGGCGCCGCGCCGTGGCCGCGAGGGTGAGCGGGGTGCCGTCCAGGGTGAACGGGTTGGCGGGGAGCGGCCCTGAGCGGCGCCGCAGTTGCGGTGAACTTCCCGGTACGAGGCCGTAGTTCCACGCGGACGCGGCGTGCACGTCGTACTCCGGGAACGTGTCGGTGCCGCCGGTGCGGACGTACTTCTCGGCGATCTTCAGCGAGTAGGTGAGCGGCCCGTGATCGACGCTGACGCTGTCGTGATTGCCGCTCCAGGTACGCAGGGTGATGCGCTGGGGCAGGCGGAGGGTGACGCGGTCGCCGTTCTTCCAGGTACGGCTGACCTCGGCGAAGGAAGGGCCGGAACCCGCCTGTACCGTGCGGCCGTTGACGGCGAGGCGGGGCTTGTCGCACCAGCCCGGGACCCGCAGCCGGAGCGGGAACGCGACGGGCTTGTCGGTGCTCAGGGTCAGCGTGACGGTCTCGTCGAACGGGTAGTCCGTCTCTTCCCGTACGGTCACGGTGGCGTCCCCGATCCGCGTCCGCACCTCGCTCGGGGCGTACAGCGCGGCGGCGAGTCCGCCGTCCGGCGTCGCGAGCCACAGCTCCTCGGTGAAGTACGGCCAGCCCATGCCGTAGTTGTGCGGGCAGCACCGGTACTGGTCGACGCCCGGCTGGAACGACTGCATGGCGAAGCCGTTCTGGAACTGCCCGTCCGTCTTGCGGGAGTTGTCGAGGTCGACGCTGTTGGCGCTGGTGACGTAGTGGATGCCCTTGCCCTGCGGGTCGAGGGAGGCGGGCAGCATGTTGAAGGCCAGGTCCTCGCAGCGGTCGGCCCACACCGGGTCGCCGGTGATGCGGGTGAGCAGCTCGTGGCTGGCCATGAACTCGACGATGCCGCAGGTCTCGAAGCCCTGCCGCGGGTCGCCGAAGCCGGGCCTGACGTTCTCGTCGCCGGCGATGCCGCCGCCGGGGAACTGCCCGTATTCGTGCAGGACTTGGTCGTACGTGCGGTAGGTGGCCCGCGTCAGGGCGTCGGTGTCGCCGTCCGCCCACTGGGCGTACTGGGCGGGCTCCCTGAAGCCCTGGGCGATGTTCACGTTGTGCGGGGTGGGCAGGTCGCCGGTCCAGTCGGCGCCGTAGCGGTGCATCTTGTCGACCAGGCTCTTCAGGAAGGCGTCGCCCGTGCGCTCGTACAGCCAGCGCGCGGTGTCGATGCCGTCGCCCCAGCGCACGGAGACCCAGCTGGAGTCGAAGGCGCCCTTGCCCTGCGCTTCCATGAAGGTGAGGAAGCGGGTCAGGAACGGCACGATGCGTTCGTCGTGCGTGTACTCCTGGTAGGTGCGCAATGCCATGAGCAGGGGCAGGAACGGCCAGAAGTCGGGGCCGCCGTTCAGGGAGGTGCGCAGGGCGCGCGGGCCGAAGAAGCCGTCCGCCTCCTGGGTGGCGAGGATCGCGTCGATCCAGCGCTTGCAGGCGGCGAGCGCGTCGGCGTCCCGGGTGGCGATCGCGAGCGGGACGTATCCCCGCAGCCAGTAAGGGAGTTCTTCCCATCCGCCGAGTTCGGGGTGGACCCAGCCGCAGGTGTCCATGACGAGGAAGTGGGACGTCTCGGCGTAGCGGCCGCAGAGTCCGGCGAGCTGGATCCTCAGCTGCTCGGCGAGCCAGCCTTTCGCGGTGATGCTGCCGACGGGAAGGCGGGTGAAGGCGTCGGCGGCCGGGGCGCCCGCCGCCGCGCGTGCGGTGACGGCCGGCAGGCCGAACGCGGTGGCCGCGGAGACCACCGTCGCGGCTTGCAGCACGCCGCGTCGTGTCACTGTCATGAGAGTGCTCCCACGAGAGAGAGGGGCGGGCCCGGCGGTGCGGGCCCGCCCCGAGGGGGTGTGCGGGATCAGGCGCAGTTCGCCACGGTCGCCTGGGAGGCGTCCTTGATCAGCTGCTGCTGCGCGTCGTGCAGGCGCTTCACGTCCGGCTTGACGACCCTGCGGTCGTAGGTGAGCAGGCCGTTCAGCTCGCCCTCCACGTCGGAGATCTGCGTGTAGACGGCGCCGTTGGAGCCCTGGCAGGCCAGCTTGTGGACCTCACCGAGCTTCTCGAGGTAGTCGTCCGTGTACGTCGCCGGGTCCACGTCCACGTAACTCTGCTGGACGGCCCACGCGTGGCCGGGCACGGCGAGGCCGAGGCCGCCGTACTCGCCGCTGACCAGGGCTCTCTTGCCGTCGGGGTGCGGCGGCAGGGCGGGGCTCGGGTAGCCGTGCTCGTCGATGATGTCGCCGGTGCCGCCGTCCCGGCCCAGGTTGATGCCGGACATGGAGTTGATCAGGCGGGTCGGGTCCCAGGACTTCGCCTGGTCGGCGAGGCGGGCCTCGTCGTACTGGCCCCAGCCCTCGTTGAGGGTGACCCACATGATGACCGACGGGTGGTTGTAGTGCTGGTCGATCATGACCTTCATCTCGCGCTCGAACTCGGCGCGGGCGGCCGTCGACGGGTTGGTGCCCGCCTCCATCGCCGGCATGTCCTGCCAGACGAGCAGGCCCAGCTTGTCGGCCCAGTAGAACCAGCGGTCGGGTTCGACCTTGATGTGCTTGCGGACGGAGTTGAAGCCCATCTGCTTGTGCATCTTCAGGTCGTACGCGAGGGCCTCGTCACTGGGTGCGGTGTACAGGCCGTCGGGCCAGAAGCCCTGGTCGAGGGTGGCCATCATGAAGGTGGGCTTGCCGTTGAGGACCGTGCGCGGGGTGCCGTTCACGTTCTCGACCTTGACCGAGCGCATCCCGAAGTAGCTGCCGACCCGGTCGCCGCCGACGCTCACCCTGAGGTCGTAGAGGTAGGGGTCGTCGGGGGTCCACAGGCGCGGATTCTTGATCTTGAGGGTGACCGTGCCGCCGGAGGTGCCGGTGGCGGTGGCGACCTTGCGCTTGCCCGCGTACGCGGTGGCGGTCACCGGAAGACCGGAGCGAACTCCCGTCGTCTCGACGGCCAGTTGGCCCTTTTCGACATCTGGGGTCAGCTTCAGGTCGTCCACGTGGTCCCCGGCGACCGGCTCCATCCACACCGTCTGCCAGATGCCCGACGACGGGGTGTACCAGATGCCGCTGGGGTCGGTGCGCTGCTTGCCCATCGGCGGGTTCTCGCCGTCCTTGGCGTCCGTCGGGTCGTAGACGCCGACGATCAGCTCCTGGGTGCGGCCCGGCTTCAGCGCGTCGGTGATGTCGGCGCTGAACTTGTCGTAGCCGCCCTTGTGGTCGGCGACCTTCTTGCCGTTGACGTACACCTCGGACTGCCAGTCGACGGCGCCGAAGTTCAGCTGGAGCCGCTTGCCGCTCCCGATCTTCCAGCCGGCCGGGACGGTGAAGGTCCGCCGGTAGAACATCCGGTCCTCGTGGCGCTCGACGCCGGAGAGCTGGGACTCCACCGGGTAGGGCACGAGGATCTTCTCGCCGAGCTTCTTGCCGACGGGGACCGGGTCGCCCTCCTTGGCGCCCGCGAACTCCCAGGTGCCGTTGAGGTTCTGCCAGTCGTCGCGGGTGAGCTGGGGGCGCGGGTACTCGCGGTGGGCGTTGCCCGCCGTGACGTCGTCGCCCCACTTGGTGCTCAGCTCGTACGTGGAGTGGTTCGGGCCGCTCGACCAGAAGGACCCGACGGCCGTGCCGTCGCTGCCGGTCAGACCACCCTTGCCGTCGTAGGTGACGTCGGCGAGACCGTCGGCGTCGCCCTGCTTGTTGCCGACGACCGGTTCCTTCAGGCCGACGATGAGCGCCCGGGGGTCGTCGCGGTCCGCCTTGACCTTGTTCAGCGGCCACTTCGCGCCGCCGACGACGGCCGACAGGTGGTCACCGACATCGGCCGGTATCTTGCCGAGCTTCTGCGCGAAGTCCAGCTTGAGGGTGCGGCCGTCGCCCAGGACGGTGGTGCCGATGGCGCCGTCGTACTTCCAGTCGTCGGGCAGCCGGAACGCGGAGGACGGGATCGCCTCCTTGGCCTCGCCCGGCTCGGTCCAGCGCAGGTGGAGGTTGGAGCCACCGTAGTGCTCGAAGTACTCGACCTTGATGTCGACGGCCTTGTCGGCGGTCAGCTCGACCGGCGCCGAGGTCTGTTCCTTGTCCCAGTCGTCGACCCAGTGGTCGACGACGAGCCTGCCGTCGACCCAGAGCCGGAAACCGTTGTCCCCGATGAGGGAAAACGTTGTCGAGCCGGACTTCTCCGGGACGAGTTTCCCGGTCCAGCGCACGGTCGCGTCGTCGGCGCTGCCGGTGGCGGCCTGGAGCCGGGACTCCAGGCTGCCGAAATCGATCTGCGGGTCGAACCCGGTGGCCTTCAGCGTGTCGAAGTCGAAGGCGCCGGGGGCGGATTGGGTGTAGTACTCGCCCTTGAGCCCGTGCGGGACCACGGGTTCGTCGGCAGTGGGCTGCGCGGCCTTCGCCGTGCCGGCCGTGGCGTGCGGTGCCACGGAGAGCGCGGTGAGTCCAAGGGCCGCGGTGAGCAGCAGGGCCAGCGGTCGGCCCCGGTGTCTGAAGCTACTGGTGCGCACGGATCCTCCTGGTGTGGAACGCGGATGAGGCGTCGAGGAAGGGTGGCGGCTCGCCGCTCTAGTCGGTACAACTCGTTTGTACATCGTTGGAAAGAACGGCAGTTGGCATGACAGCACGCGTTCCGGCGCGCTGTCCAGGGTCATGACAAGCGCGTCCGAAGAGCGGGCGCGGTGAGCCGAAGGAGATTCCGTGCGGGTGAGCCTGAAGGATGTCGCGGAACGCGCGGGCGTCTCGATCAAGACCGTTTCGAACGTCGTGAACAACTATCAGCACGTCACGCCCGCGATGCGGGCCCGGGTGCAGGAGGCCATCGACGAGCTGGGCTACCGGCCGAACCTGACCGCCCGCAACCTGCGCAAAGGCCGTACGGGCATCATCGCCCTGGCCCTGCCCGAGCTGGGCAACCCGTACTTCGCCGAGCTGGCCGGGGCGGTGATCGACGCCGCCGCCGAGCACGACGTGACGGTGCTGCTCGACCACACCCGGGGCGAGCGTGAGCAGGAGCTGCTGGTCAGCCAGGGGTTCCGGGCCCGGGTGATCGACGGGCTGATCCTCAGCCCGCTGGAGCTGGAGGCGGACGATCTGCGCGGCCGGGACGGCGACGAGGTGCCGCTGGTGCTGCTGGGCGAGCGCGAGTACGGGCTGCCCTACGACCACATCGCCATCGACAACGTCGCGGCGGCCCGCACCGCGGTGCGCCATCTGATCGGCCGGGGCCGCACCCGGATCGCCTACCTGGGCGAACGCACCGACTCGGCGAACCAGCCGGCCCGGCTGCGACTGGCGGGCTGGCGCGAGGAGTTGACGGCGGCGGGGCTGCCCGCGCCGGAGACGCTGGTGGGCGCGACGGGCGGCTGGGACCGCGGGGACGGGGCCGAGGCGATGGCCCGGATGCTGGATTCCGGGGTCCGGCCCGACGCGGTGTTCGCGTACAACGACCTGGTGGCGATCGGGGCGATGCGGGTGCTGCACGAGCGTGGCCTGCGGGTTCCGTGGGACGTGGCGGTGGTCGGCTTCGACGACATCGCGGAGGGCCGGTTCGGGGCGGTCACGCTGACCACGATCTCGCCCGACAAGCTGGCCATCGCCCGGCTCGCGGTGCAGTCGCTCCTCGACCGCCTGGAACACCCCGCCGAGCAGGCAGGACGTGAACTGACCGCCGAATTCAGGCTGGTGGAACGGGAGAGCACACTGGGGCGCCGCTGACACCGGATCGTCACCGCGCCCGCACCCGGCGTTGCGCGAACCCTTTACAGCATCCTTCCAACGATGTAAAAACCTCCCCTGTACCGCCGATGCACCTCTCGATCCGACCGGTCGAACACTGAAGCCATCGCACCAGCCGACCCACCCCGTTGCCGCGTTTCGCGCCGGGCCGTGCCGTTTTGGGGACCTGAACATGACGCAGACCGTGCTCCACCGTCGCCGTACCTCCGCCCGGGCCCTGTTCGCCGCCGGCCTCGTCGCGAGCCTCGCGCTCGCCACCGGCTGCGCCAAGTCGGAGGACGACAACTCCGGCTCCGACAAGGCCAGTTCCAGCTCGAAGGGCGACAACGCAGGCCAGGAGGTCGCCTCGTCCGGCGACGGCAAGACCTGTGACGTCGCCGCGTTCGGCGGCAAGAAGCTGGACCTCAAGGGCGCCACCGTGGGCTTCTCCCAGTCCGAGAAGGAGGCCAACCCGTTCCGTATCGCGGAGACGGCGTCCATCAAGGCCGAGGCCCAGAAGCGCGGCATCAAGCTGCTGACGGCCAACGCCCAGTCGCAGTTCTCCAAGCAGATCAGCGACGTCCAGGACCTCATCGCCAAGGGCGCGGACCTGCTGGTCATCGCGCCGCTGAACTCCGACGGCTGGGAGCCCGTGCTGCGCGCGGCGAGCGCCAAGCACATCCCGATCGTCACCGTCGACCGCAAGATCAACGCGACCGCCTGCAAGGACTACGTGTCCTTCATCGGCTCGGACTTCGTCGAGCAGGGCAAGCGCGCCGCCGACCAGATGATCGAGGCCACCGGCGGCAAGGGCACCATCGCGATCCTGCTCGGCGCCGCGGGCAACAACGTCACCACCGAGCGCACCAAGGGCTTCGAGGACCAGATCAAGGCGAAGGCACCGGGCCTGAAGGTCGTCTTCAAGCAGACCGGTGAGTTCGCCCGCGAGAAGGGCCAGGCGGTCACCGAGCAGCTCATCCAGTCCAAGCCGGACATCACCGGGATCTACGCCGAGAACGACGAGATGGGCCTCGGCGCCGTCAACGCCCTGAAGGGCGCGGGCAAGAAGGCCGGCGCCGTGAAGATCGTGACGGTGGACGGCACGCGGAACGCGGTGCAGGGCATCGTCGACGGCTGGATATCGGGTGTCATCGAGTCGAACCCGCGCTTCGGCCCGCTCGCCTTCCAGACCCTCGACTCCTTCACCAAGGGCGACAAGGTCGGCCAGGACATCGTCATCAAGGACAGCGCCTACACCAAGGACAACGCCAAGACGGACCTGAACAAGGCGTTCTGACATGTTGTCGGTGACCAGTCTCAGCAAGACGTTCCCCGGCGTGCGCGCTCTCGACGGTGTCGACTTCACCGCGCGCGCCGGGGAGGTGCACGCGCTCATCGGGGAGAACGGGGCGGGCAAGTCCACGCTCATCAAGGTCCTCACCGGCGTGTACCGGCCGGATCCGGACGCGGGGGAACTCGTCTACGACGGTGAGCCGGTCAGTTTCGCCACTCCGCTCGACGCGCAGCACGCCGGTATCTCCACGATCTACCAGGAGGTCAATCTCGTCCCCCTGATGAGCGTGGCGCGCAATCTGTTCCTCGGCCGTGAGCCGCGCAACCGTCTCGGACTGATCGACTTCCGGCGGATGCACCGGGAGGCCGGCGAGGCGCTGCGCGAACTCGGCGTGCGGGTGGACGTGCAGCGCCCGTTGCGCGAACTCGGCGTCGGGGCCCAGCAGATGGTGGCCCTGGCCCGGGCGGTCTCGGTCGACGCGAAGGTCGTCATCATGGACGAGCCGACGTCGTCGCTGGAGCCGCGCGAGGTGCAGACTCTGTTCGGGGTGATCCGGATGCTGCGCGAGCGGGGCATCGCGGTCGTCTACGTCAGCCATCGCCTCGACGAGCTGTACGAGGTGTGCGACGCGGTCACCGTGCTGCGCGACGGCAAGGTCGTGCACACGGGGAATCTCGCCGAACTGGACCGGCTGGCCCTGGTGTCGCTGATGCTCGGCCGCGCCATCGGTGACGTACAGGACGAGGGGCTGACCAAGTTCTCCGGCGAGCACGACGCGGCGGCCGAACCCGTACTGCGGGCCGAGGAGTTGACAGCCCGGCATCAGTTGCACGGGGTGTCGCTCGAAGTGCGGCCCGGGGAGGTCGTCGGGCTCGGCGGGCTGCTCGGTTCGGGGCGCAGCGAGACGGCGAAGGCGATCGCGGGCGCGCTGCCGACGGACGGCGGCCGGGTCGTCGTGGCCGGCTCGCCGGTCCGTACGGGGTCCACTCCGGCGGCGATCCGCGCGGGCATCAGCCTGCTGCCCGAGGACCGCAAGGCCGAGGGGATCGTGCCGGGGCTCTCGGTGCGGGAGAACATCGCGCTGGCCGCGCTGCCGGGCCTGTCCCGGTTCGGTCTGGTGGACGAGGCGCGGATCGACAAGATCGTGGACACGTTCGTGAAGCGGCTCCACATCAAGGCGTCGGGCCCGCACCAGAAGGTCGGCGAGCTGTCGGGCGGCAACCAGCAGAAGGTGCTGCTCGCCCGCTGGCTGGCGATGAACCCGAAGGTGCTGCTGCTCGACGAGCCGACGCGCGGCATCGACGTCGGCGCCAAGGCCGAGGTCCAGAAGCTCATCGACGAGCTGGCGGACGACGGTCTCGGTGTGCTGCTGATCTCCTCCGACATGGAGGAGCTGATCGAGGGCTCGGACCGGGTCGTCGTCCTGAAGGACGGCGCGGTGGTCGCCGAGCTCACCGGAGACGCGGTGACGGAGGATCGTCTGATGCGCGCGATCGCCGCGACTCCCGCCGAAGGGAAGCACGTTGAGTGAACTGACCCTGGGCAGGGCCGGTGTCGACCGCGACCGGCTGCTGCGCCTCCTCCAGGACTACGGCGTGTACGCCGGTGTCGCGGTGCTGCTCCTGGTGAACATCGCGTTCACCCCGCACTTCCTGTCGACGGAGAACTTCCGTACCCAGGCCGTGCAGGTGGCGCCGGTGCTGATCGTGGCGCTCGGCATGGCGCTCGCCATCGGCAGCGAGGGCGTCGACCTGTCGGTCGGCTCGGTGATGGCGCTCGCCACGTCCGTGATCTCCCTCTATCTGGGCTACGGCCCGCTGATCGCCGTCGTGGCGGCGCTCGTCGGCGGCGCCCTGATCGGTGTCGCGAACGGGGCGCTGGTCGCGTTCATCGGAGTCCAGCCGATCGTCGCCACGCTGGCGCTGATGGTCGCCGGGCGCGGTCTCGCCCTCGTGCTGCTGCCGCAGCTGAAGGACGTACGGGATCCGGGGCTGCGCTCGCTCGGCACCGGTGACGTGCTCGGCATCCCCTATCTGGTGCTGATCGCGGCGGCGCTGGCCCTGCTGGTCGCCTTCGTCGTGCGGCGCACCACGTTCGGCCGGCAGTTGCTGGCCATCGGCGACAGCCGACCGGCCGCGCAGCTCGCGGGGCTTCCGGTGCGGCGGGTCCTCATCCTGGTCTACGTCGCGTCGGGTGTCCTCGCGGCGATCGCCGGGGTGCTGGCGACGGCGCGGCTGACCGCGAGCGACCCGACGTCGCTCGGCAATCTGATGGAACTCTCCGCGATCACGGCGGTGGTGGTCGGCGGTACGCCGCTCACCGGCGGCCGGGTCCGGATCGGCGGCACGGTCGCGGGCGCGGTGCTGATCCAGCTGCTCACGGCCACGCTCATCAAGCACGACCTGCCGCCGTCGTGGACACAGATCGCGCAGGCCGTGGTGATCGTGCTCGCCGTCTACGCGGCCAGGGAGCGGGGGAAGCGATGACGATGACCGACTCCACAACGAGCAAGACGACAGGGCAGGTCGGGGCGGCCGAGGACGAGCCGCTCGGCGCGACGCGCGCGGAACGGCTGAGCGCGCTCGCCCAGCAGCACGGCGCCCTGGTCACGCTGGTGATCGCGGTGATCGTCGCGTCGTTCTCCTTCGACACGTTCCTGACCGGCGACAACCTGGAGAACATGGCGCTGTCGTCGGCGTTCCTCGCGGTCGTGGCGCTCGGCATGACGTTCGTGATCGTCACCGGGGGCATCGACCTGTCGGTGGGGTCGCTGTTCGCGCTCGGCGGGGTGCTCGCCGCGTGGGGCTCGCAGTACGGGACGGTCGTGGCGCTGCTGCTGCCGCTCGCGGTGTGCGGGCTGATCGGCCTGGTGAACGGGCTGCTCATCGCGCGCTCCCGGCTCGCCCCGTTCATCGTGACGCTGGCGGCGATGCTGGGCGCGCGCGGACTGCTGCTGGCGATCACCGACGAGGGTTCGACCACGTATCTCGTCGACAAGTCCACGTTCTTCGCGACGCTCGGCCAGGGCAAGCTGCTCGGCATCGGCGTGCCGGTGTGGATCACGCTGGCGCTGTTCGTGGCGGGCGCGGTCGTCCTGCGCCGTTCCCGCTTCGGGCAGTACGTGTACGCCGTCGGCGGCAACGAGGACGCGGCGGCGCTGATGGGCGCGCCGGTGGCCCGCACGAAGATCGGCGTGTACACGGTGTCCGGGCTGTGCGCGGGGCTCGCCGGTGCGCTGAACGCGGCGTGGCTGGTGTCCGGGGTGACCATCCTCGGCTCCGGCATGGAGCTGGAGGCGATCTCCGCGGTCGTCATCGGCGGCACGCTCCTGACGGGCGGCTTCGGCTTCATCAGCGGCTCGCTCGTGGGCGTGCTGCTGCTGAAGGTCATCCAGAACGTGATCAACCAGATCGGTTCGCTGGACTCCGCGTACCAGCAGGTGGTCAGCGGCGCGTTCCTGGCCGTCGTGGTGATCGCGCAGACCTGGCTCGGGAGGCGGCGGCGCGTGCTGTGAGCCGGCTGCCCTCCGGTGCTCCAGGCACCGGAGGGCAGTCTGTGCGCCCGGGGCGCGCGCTCCCGTGCGCGGATCAGCCGGCGCGGTCGGACACCGACCCCGCCGGGGCGGGAGCGGTGGACGCCCGCGCTGCGGACCGCCCGCGGCTCAGGCCGAGTTGGACCAGGACCGCGAGCGCGCAGGCCGCTCCCCCGCCGATCCAGATCGCGAGGTACGCGGTCAGTGACGGGGTGTCCGTGCCGCCGAGGACGAAGGAGCCGAGCGCGACGGCGAAGACGGCCCCGCCGACGCTGCCGCCGAGGGTCTTGAGATTGTTGTAGACGGCGGTGGCGCTGGCGGTGCGGTCGGTGGCGCTGCCCTCCACGATCACGGTGGGCAGCCCGCCGAGCGCGAGCCCGCAGCCGACGCCGACCAGCGCGTTGGCCACGGCGAACGGGGCGAGCCCCGCGTGCACCCCGAGCAGGCCGAAGTAGCCGACGGTCAGCAGGCCGAAGGAGACGAGGAGCAGCTTGCGGTACCCGATCCGGGCGGCGAGCGCCGCGCACAGGGCGGAGCCGACGAACGCCATGATGTTCGGGATGACGCCGTACAGGCTGATCTGCCAGGGCGCGAGGTCGAAGCCGTATCCCGTCTCAGCCGGGTTCTCGGCCATGAAGCTGACGGCGACGGACTGCCCGCCGAGCATCACGGCGCCGAGCACGAACCCGGACGCGTAGTAGGGGGCGCTCTGCCGGCGGGCCACCGCGCGGACGTCCACCAGGGCGTGCGGGCGGACGAGTTGGACCTTGATCCATACGGCGAGGAGCACGGCGGCGAGCAGCAGTCCGCCGAGCGTGGGCGCCGAGGCCCAGCCCCAGGCGGCGCCGCGCGAGACCGTGCCGAGCAGGGTGACCAGGGCGAGCGCGAGCAGGGCGGCGCCGGACCAGTCCATGCGGCCGCGGCCCCGGGTGCGGGACTCGGGGATCGCGGTGAAGGACAGGACGAGACAACTGACGGCGGCCACGGCGAGGACGATCAGGGTCGCGCGCAGATCGCCGAGCAGGCTGAGCACCGGTCCGACGAGCCCGTGCCCGAGCACGGTGCCGAGGGTGAGGGCGCCGACGAGCATGCCGACGGCCCGGCGTCCGCCGTCGACGCTGAGCCGGTCCCGTACGAGGCCGATCTCCAGCGGCAGCAGCGCCGCGAGGGGGCCCATCAGCGCGCGGCCCAGCAGCAGCACGGTGAGATTCGGGGCGAAGGCGACGAGGACCGTGCCCGCCGCGATGGTCCCGAGGGCCACCCGGATCATGCGCCGGTGCCCGTACAGGTCGCCGAGGCGGCCGAAGGCCGGGACGCTGATCGCGGCGGCCAGGTACTGGACCGAGGTGAACCACTGGGCCTGCCCGGTGGTGATGCCCTGCCAGTCGCGGATCTCGGGCACCAGCGGCACGGCCGCGCCCTGGAGGAATCCGCTGACCAGCTCGAAGGCGATGAGCAGCCCGACGACGGCGCGGACCTTCTGCGTACCGGCCCGCGTACCGGCGTCCGTGCCGGTGCCCCCCTGGGCGCTCACGCGGTTGTTCCCCGGGCGAGGCGCCGCTCGGCGAGCGCGGCGAGCAGGGCGGCCTGGCGGGCGAGGACGGCGTCGTCGAAGACGGCCATCGGGGAGTGGTTCATCGGGGCGTTCGCGACGTCGGTGCCCTCGGGGGCGGCGCCGATCATGAGCATCGCGCCGGGGACGCGTTGCAGCACGAAGGCGAAGTCCTCGGAGCCGTTGGCCGGGTTGGGCGCCTGCCACACCTCGTCCTTGTCGAACAGGTCGCGGGCGGTGTCGATCGCGAACGCGGTCTCGTCGGGCGCGTTGACGGTGACCGGGTAGCTCACCTTGTAGTCCACCTCGGCCTCGACGCCGTGTGCCTCGGCGATGCCGCGCACCAGGCGCGGCAGCCCTTCGATGAGGCGCTCGTGGGCGACCTCGGAGTAGCTGCGCACGGTGGCCTCGAAGGTGGCGGTGTCCGGGATGACGTTCTGCTGGGTGCCGGCGTGGAAGGTGCCGACGGTGACGACGGCGGGGTCGAACAGGTCGAAGCGGCGGGTCACCCAGGTCTGGATCGCGGTGACGATCTCGCAGGCGACCGGGATCGGGTCCTTGGCGCTGTACGGGGTCGAGCCGTGGCCGCCCTTGCCGCGCACGGTGACGGTCAGGATGTCGGAGGCCGAGGTGACGGTGCCGGGGCGGGTGGCGATCCAGCCGCCGGGCAGGGTGTTCGCGGCGACGTGCAGGGCGTAGGCGGCGTCGAGGGGCTTGCCCGCCGCGTCCAGCACCCCCTCCTCGATCATGAGGCTGGCACCGTTGTGGCCCTCCTCCCCCGGCTGGAACATGAACACGACGTCGCCCTGGAGCTGTTCGCGGCGCTCGGCGAGCAGCGTCGCCGCGCCGACGAGGCCCGCGGTGTGCAGGTCGTGGCCGCAGGCGTGCATGGCGCCGGGGATCCGGGAGGCGTACGCGACGCCGCTGCGCTCGGTGACGGGCAGGGCGTCCATGTCGCCGCGGAGCAGGACGGCGCCGCCGGGCTTCGCGCCGCGCAGCACCGCGGTGACGGAGCTGAGCCCCTTGCCGAGGGTGATCTCCAGGGGCAGTCCGTCCAGCGCGGCGAGGACCTTCTCCTGGGTGCGCGGCAGGTCGAAGCCGAGTTCGGGTTCCTGGTGCAGGGCGCGGCGCAGCCGGACCAGGTCGGGCTGGAGCTCCTGGGCACGTGCGGTGAACGACATAGGGGGTGAACCTCCTGGTACGGTCCGGCTGACCACTGGGGAGAGTGAGGGAATGGCGTCAGGGTGCTGCCCTGCCGCAGGAACGGACGATGAATCGCAGGGAAAACGCAGGGGTGGAGCGGTGACGCAGGAATTCGGCACGGCTGCGCTGGACGATCTGGATCAGGCCCTGGTGCACGCCCTGCAGATCGCGCCCCGGGCCGGGTGGGCCCGGATCGGCGCGGCGGTCGGTGCGGACCCGGTGACGGTGGCCCGCCGCTGGCAGCGGCTGGCCCGGAGCGGGGCAGCCTGGATCGGCTGCCATCCCGGTCCCGCAGCCGCCGAGTCCGGGCAGGGCTGTCTGGCGTTCGTCGAGGTCGACTGTGCGAACGGGCGGCTCACCGAGGTCGCCCGCGCGCTCACGGCGGAGGCGCACGTGATCACCGTCGAGCACGTCAGCGGTGGCCGTGACCTGCTGCTGACGGTGCTCGCGCCCCGGCTGTCGGCGCTCACCCACTGGGTGACGCACCGGCTCGGCGCGCTCGACGGCATCGTCACCACCCGCACCCACCTGGCGAGCACGGTGTACACGGAGGGCAGCCGGTGGCGGCTGCGCGCCCTGAGCAGCGAGCAGATCGCCCGGCTCGCCGAGGACGCGGCGCCCCGGGGTGACGCGTCCGTCTTCGAGCTGACCGACCTCGACCACGCCCTGCTCGCCGAACTGTCCGTGGACGGCAGGGCGAGCAACACGGTCCTGGCCGAGCGGTGCGGGACGAGCCCCGACACCGTCCGTCGCCGGGTGAACCGCCTCCTTTCCTCCGGTATGGCGCAGTTCCGCTGCGAGGTGGCCAGGCCCCTGTCGGAGTGGCCGGTCTCGCTGATCCTGTGGGGCCGCGCCGCGCCCGCCGAGCTGCGCACGGTGGCCGAGCAGGTCACCGGCGCACGCGAGGTGCGGCTGTGCGCGGGCGTGATCGGCCGGCACAACCTCAAGCTGGTCGCCTGGGTCCGCTCGCTCGACGACGCCCAGCGCTTCGAGGTCCGGCTCGCCGAGCGGGTGCCCGCCCTGACCGTCGTCGACCGGGCGGTGGCCCTGTGGCCGATGAAGCTGAACGGGAACCTGCTGGACGAGCGCGGCTACCGCACGGGTGCGGTGCCGATCGACGTCAGGTCCGTGGCGGGCTGACCGGGGCCGGTCAGGTGGGGTCCTTCGGGACGAGCAGGTTGCGCGCGATCCCGTTCTTCTGGATCTCGGAGGAGCCGGTCAGGACCCGGAACATCCGCAGCCTGCGGAAGATCCATTCGATCTCGGCGCCGCGCACCAGACCGGCCTTGCCGTGGATCTGCACGGCCTCGTCGGCGATCCGGAAGGCGTTCTCGGCGACGAACAGCTTGCACATGAAGGCTTCGGTGCGCGGCTTGCCGCCCGCGTCGAGCGCGGCCAGCGCGTCGTAGGTCATGCTGCGCGCCGCGTAGTAGGCGGTGGCCATGTCGGCGAGCTTGTGCTGGACCGACTGGAGCGCGCCGAGCGGTGCGCCGAAGACCTCCCGGGTGCGGGCGAAGTCGAGGGTGAGGCCGAGGGCGCGGCGGGTGAGGCCGAGGACGGTCGGGCAGTGCAGCAGCCGGTTGGTGGTGACGCGGCCGAGCCCGATCCGCAGTCCGTCGCCCACGTTCCCCAGCAGCTGCTCCGGCCCCACGCGGCAGTCGTCGAGGACGATGTCGCTCTCGATGCGCTCGCCGGACATCGGTGTCTCGCCAGGCCGGACGGTGCAGCCGGGCGCGTCTAGGTCGACGAGGAAGGCGGAGAAGACCGGGGGCGCGTCGTCCGGCGCGCCCGGCTCGGGTGCCATGCGCGCGATGAGCACGGAGAAGTCGGCGAACGGTCCCGCCGAGGAGAACACCTTGTGTCCGCTGATCCGCCAGCCGTCCCCGTTCTCCTCCGGTACGGCGACGGTCCGCAGGGCGCGTACGTCGGAGCCGGCGTCGGTCTCGGTCAGCGAGAAGCAGCAGGCGCGCTCGCCGCGGACGACCGGCAGCAGGTACTTCTCCAGCTGGTGGTCGGTGGCGTACTCGAGGACGGAGCCGGCCCGCAGCGGTCCGCCCATGTCGCCGAGGACGCTGTGCTGGAGTATCCGCCCGGAGGCTCCCACCTCCTCCTTCAGCGCGGCGAGTTCGGTGTACGTCAGTCCCTGGCCGCCCTGGTCGGGCGGCAGGTGGACGCCGTAGAAGCCGAGTTCGCGGCTGCGCCGCCAGACGGGTTCGAGGTCGGCCCGGGTGTAGACGCTCTCCGGGCCGAGCCCCAGCCCGGCTTCGTAGTCGGCGAGTTCCCCGTCGAGGTAGTCGCGCAGCCGGCCCACCAGGTCCTGGAGCCGGGGGTTGTCCTCGTGGGCGGGCGTGAGAGTGAAGGTCACGGCGGTCTCCTGTCAGTGGGCGCGGCGCTCGGCGGCGGCCCGCAGGCGGGCACGGACGGCCCGGCGGTCGATCTTGCCGTTGCGGTTGACGGGCAGCGCGTCGACGAACTCGACGGACCGCGGCTTCTTCACGCGGGCCAGACGTTCGGCGCAGAAGGCGATCACCTCGTCCTCGCCGACGGCGCTGTCGGGCCTGCGGACGACGACGGCCTTGACGGCCTCGCCCCAGTGCTCGTCGGGGACGCCGACGACGCACACCTCGGCGAGGGCGGGATGCGTGTACAGGACGGCCTCGACCTCGCTGCTGTACACGTTGTAACCGCCGGAGATGATCATGTCCTTCTTGCGGTCGACGATGAAGAGGTAGCCGTCGGCGCGCAGATAGCCCAGGTCGCCGGTGTGCACCCAGCCGTCCTTGAAGGTCTCGGCGGTGAGTTCGGGCTCGTGCCAGTACTCGGTCACGCAGTCGGGCCCGCGGGCGATGACCTCACCGACGGTGCCCGCGGGCACGGCAGCGCCGGTCTCGTCGACGACGCGCACCTCGGTGTCGAAGACGGGCCGACCGCAGGACTTCAGGAGTTCCGGGTCGGTGGTGGCGCCGGTGAGCACGTCCTGGCGGGTCAGCACGGTGATGCCGCTGGTCGTCTCGACCTGCCCGTAGCCCTGGACGACGATCGGCCCGAAGGTCTCGACGGCCTCCTTGAGCCGCTGTGGGGCGACAGGCGCGCCGCCGACGTGCAGCGCCTTGAGGCTGGAGAGATCAGTGGCGGCCGTCCTGGGGTGCGCGAGGAGCATGTTCAGCATGGTCGGCACGACGAACGTGGCCGTGATCCGCTCCCGCTCGACGGTGCTCAGGAACAGCTCCGTGTCCCACTGCGGCAGGACGACGACCGTGGATCCGTAGGTGAGGGAGGCGAGCAGCGGCATCCCGGGGGCGTGGGTGATGGGACCGGCGGCGAGATAGCGCTCTCCGGTGGAGGGCGCGCTCTCCGGACTCATCATCCGCTTGCGGAGGTTGGCGAGCCGGTTGCCCTGGGTCTGGACGGCGGCCTTGAGCCGGCCGGTGGAGCCCGAGGTGAAGTTGAGGACGGCGGGGTCGTGCTCGTCGACCTCGACGGCGACGGTCCCGTCATGCCCCTCACCGAGCAACTCGGCGTAGGCGAGGCCGTCTTGTTCGCCGTAGTGCACCAGGAGGCAGTCGGCGCCGGACCTGTGGAGTGCGGCGCGTGCCGCGTCCAGCCGGCCCGTGTCCGCGAACAGCACCCGCACGGACGCGTCGCCCAGGATGTGCGCGACCTCGTCGACGGAGAGCCGGGGGCTGATCGGCACCCGCACGAGCCCGGCCTTGCACAGGGCCATCTCGGTCTCGACGACCTCGGCGCAGTTGCCCGCGTACGTCGCCACGGTCTCGCCGCGCACCAGACCGCGGCCGGTCAGCGCGGAGGCCAGGCGGTTGGTGGTGCGCTCCAGGTCCGCGTAACTCAGCCTGCGCTCACCGCAGACCAGGGCTTCGCGCTCCGGCCAGAAGGTACTGCTTCGAGTGATGTACGTGCCCAGGTTCACGGGCTGCTCCCACGCTCGTCGGCTCAAATGTTCACGGCGGCCACTAATGGACACCATGTACAGAAACTTTCGGGCTGTCAATAATCCGGTAGGCTGCGGTCCTCAGTCAGGGAGCCGAGAGGAGCCGGGACCATGCCGCCGGAAGCAGGCGATCGCCGAGTACGCCGCACCCGACGCCTGCTGCGGGACGCGCTGGTGTCACTGGTCCTCGAACGGGGCTATGCCGCCGTGACGGTGGAGGACATCACCGAACGGGCCGACCTGGGCCGGGCCACCTTCTACAGCCACTACACCGACAAGGACGAGCTGCTCGACCGCGTCGTGACGGATCTGCTGGACGAGCTGGAGGAGCGGCTGCGGCCGCTGGTCCCGGCGTCCGAGGTGGGCTTCACCGGCAAGCCGGCACTGGAGATCTTCCGCCACGCCGAGCAGGAGCGGGACGCGTACCGGATGATGCTGCGCGGCGAGGGCGACGGACGGGCGCTGCGTCAGTTCACCGCGGCGCAGACCGAGGCGACCGCGGAGGTGTTCCGGGCGCGCGCGGCGCACGAGAAGGTCACTCCGCGGATCAGCGTCGACGTGCTGGCCCGCGCCTGGGTGGGCGAGCAACTCGCCGTACTGCACTGGTGGCTGGAGTCGGACCCGCACCCCATGTCACCGGAGGAGGCGACCCGCATGCTGCTCGATCTGTCGCTGCGCGGGCGCTACTGGGCCAACGGCTTCGAGGGCACGCCGCCGGCCCCTGCCGGGGAGTAGGTCAGCGCACGGCCTGCCCCTTGCCGAGCGCGATCACCCCGCCCTTGGAGACGGTGTACAGCTCGGCGTCGCGGCCCGGGTTGACGCCGATGGTGGCGCCCGCCGGGACCTCCACGTTCTTGTCGAGGACGGCGCCGCGCACCACGGCGCCGCGGCCTATCCGGACGTTGTCGTGCAGCACCGAGCCCTGGACGACCGCGCCGTCCTCGACGCTGACCCCGGGCGACAGGACGGAGCGGGTGACCTGCCCGCGGATCACGCAGCCGGGGCTGACGATGGACTCGCTCGCGATGCCGGCGGCGCAGAACCGGGCGGGCGGCAGCTGTCCGGCGTGGGTGTAGATCGGCCAGCGGCGGTTGTCCAGGTTGAAGGCGGGCCGGTCGGAGACCAGGTCCATGTGGGCGTCGTAGTACGTGTCGAGCGTGCCGACGTCGCGCCAGTAGCCGTGGTCGCGCTCGGTCTCGCCGGGGACGTGGTTGCCGTCGAAGTCGTAGACCTGGGCGACCCCGCGCTCGGTGAGCAGCGGAAGGATCGAACCGCCCATGTCGTGCGCGGAGTTGTCGTCCTCGGCGTCCTCCTTGAGGGCGTCGACGAGCGTCTTGGTGGTGAAGAGGTAGTTGCCCATGGAGGCGAAGACCTGGTTCGGGGAGCCGGGCAGCGGCGGCGGGTCGCTGGGCTTCTCCAGGAACGCCTCGACGCGGGTGCCGTCGCGGGCGGGCGTGATGATGCCGAACGCGGACGCCTCGGCGCGGGGCACCCGGATCCCGGCGACGGTGACGCCCGCGCCGGACTCGATGTGCTGGGTGAGCATCTGCCGCGGGTCCATCCGGTAGACGTGGTCGGCGCCGAACACCGCGATGAAGTCGGGCTGTTCGTCGTGGACCAGGTTCAGCGACTGGAGGATGGCGTCCGCGCTGCCCGAGTACCAGCGCGGGCCGAGCCGCTGCTGGGCGGGGACCGGCGTGACGTAGTTGCCGAGCAGGCTCGACATCCGCCAGGTCGTCGTCACGTGCCGGTCCAGCGAGTGCGACTTGTACTGCGTCAGGACGCAGATGCGCAGGATGTCGGCGTTGACGAGGTTGGAGAGCACGAAGTCGACGAGGCGGTACATGCCGCCGAAGGTCACCGCCGGTTTCGCCCGGTCCGCGGTGAGTGGCATCAGCCGCTTCCCCTCTCCTCCCGCCAGAACGATCCCGAGTACCGAAGGCCCACCGCGCATGACCATCAACCCCCCATGTCTCAAGCGCCGTTCAGGATCTCCTCGTATACCCCGACCGTGCGCCGGGCTATCGCGTCCCAGCCGAATTCCGCGGCGGCCCGCTCCCGTCCGGCCGCGCCCAGGCGGCGCGCCTCGCCGGCGTCGGCGACCACCGTGTTCAGCGCCTCGGCCAGGCCGCGCTCGAAGCCCTGCGGGTCCTGCTCCGCGTACGGCACGAGCAGACCGGTCTCGCCGTGGGCCACCACCTCGGGGATGCCGCCGACCTTGGAGGCCACGACGGCGGTGCCGCAGGCCATCGCCTCCAGGTTGACGATGCCGAGCGGTTCGTAGATCGACGGGCAGACGAACGCCGTCGCGTGGCCGAGGAGTTGGACGACCTCGGAGCGGGGCAGCATCGACGGGATCCAGTGCACCCCGTCGCGCGTCCGCTTCAGCTCCTCCACCAGCTCCCGGAACTCGCGCCCGATCTCGGGGGTGTCCGGCGCGCCCGCGCACAGCACCAGCTGCACACCCTTGGTCAACTCGTGGGCGGCGCGCAGCAGATGGGGCACGCCCTTCTGCCGGGTGATGCGGCCGACGAACAAAACGTACGGGCGGTCCGGGTCGACGCCGAAGCGGCGCAGCACGTCGGTGCCGGGGTCGGCCTGGTAGAGCGAGACGTCGATGCCGTTGTGCACGACGCGGACCCGCTTCGGCTCCAGCGCCGGGTAGCAGGCGAGGATGTCGTCGCGCATCGCCCGGGACACCGCGATGACCCCGTCCGCGGCCTCGATCGCGGTGCGCTCCGCCCAGGCCGACAGGGCGTACCCGCCACCGAGCTGCTCGGCCTTCCACGGGCGCAGCGGTTCGAGGGAGTGGGCGGTCAGCACGTGCGGGATGCCGAGGTGCAGCGCCGCGAGGTGTCCCGCGAGGTTCGTGTACCAGGTGTGGGAGTGGACGAGCTGGCGCCCTTCGAGGGCGGCGGCCATGGAGAGGTCCACGGAGAGCGTGCGCAGCGCGTCGTTCGCCCCGTCCAGGGCCGGCCAGGCGCGGTGCCTGCGCACCCCGTCGCCCGCGCCCTCGCCCCAGGTGTGCACCTCCAGGTCGACGAGCGGCCGGAGCTCACGCGCCAGGAACTCGACGTGCACCCCCGCACCGCCGTAGACGTCCGGCGGATATTCCCGGCTGAGCAACCCCACTCGCACGCGCGACCCCTGTCATCGGTCGGGCACCAACGCCACTGGTCAGAGCCGCCCTCCCACCGCCGCTCGAGAACGGCTGGAGGCGGGGCGCGTCTCATGGTCACCCATGAACGCCACGCGCGGAAGAGGGCCGACACGTTCGGTAGCGCTCTGGACACCCGCCCTGGGGATGACTCGGAATCCTGGGTACTCCATCGGCAGTAGTACTCAATGACTGCTCAGGGCGGACGACACGAAAGGCCGGAACGAGAGATCGTGGAGATATGACAACCGACCGTCGGCCGCACCGCTCCCCCAGGAACGCCTCATGAGCGCCCTGGCGCTGTCCGTGCTGCTGTCCCTCGTCTCCGCGGTGGCCTACGCGGGCGGGGCGATCGTGCAGGAGCGGGTGGCGGAGACCTCTCCGCAGACGGCGTACGCGCCGCTGCGCAGGCCCGCGTGGTGGGGCGCGGGGTGCCTGAACGGCCTGGGCGCCCTCCTGCACGTCGTGGCGCTCGCTCTGGGCCCGCTGAGCCTGGTGCAGCCGCTGGGCGCGCTCACGATCGTCCTGGCGCTGCCGATGGCGGCCCTGCTCGTGGGGCGTCGGGCAGGGGCCACCGCGTGGCGCGGGGCGGTCATGGCGACGGCCGGTCTCGCGGGCCTCCTCGCGCTCACCGGAAGCTCCTCCGAGCAGTCCCTGGGCGGCACGGAGCGGCTGCTCGTCGGCCTGATCACGGCCGGTGGCGCCCTGGTCCTGATGACGTCGGCGCGGGCCGCGCACCGGCACCCGGTGGTGCGCTCGGTGCTGCTGGCCGTCGCGGCGGGCGGGGCGTTCGGCATGGCGTCGGTGTTCACGAAGTCGGTGGCCGTGGACTGGTCGGGCGAGCCGCTGGAGCAGCTGGCGACGCTGCTGGCGATCGCGGGCCTGGCCGTCACCGGCATGCTGGTGTCGCAGGCGTCCTACCGGGGCGCGGGCCTGGCGGTGCCGCTGGCGACGGCCACGGTCGTGAACCCGGTGGTCGCGGCGGCCGTCGGCCTCACGCTGTTCGGCGAGACGTTCCGTCACGGCACGATCGGCACGGTGCTGGCGCTGGGCTGCGGTGTCGTCGCGGCGGGTGGTCTGATCCTGCTGACGACCGAGCGCATCGGACGCGAGCAGCAGCCGACGCACATCGTCGCTCAGGGCTCACGGGAGAACGCGGGGCATGCCGAGAATGCGGAGCGTGACGGCCGGGCCGAACGGACGGCCACGGCCGTTCCCGACGAGCTGACCGTTCCCGACGGTCCGGCGGCCCCGGAGGGCCCGGCGGCCAGGGACAGCCCGAGGATCCCGGACAGTCCCGCGGCGCTGGACAGCCTGCCGCGCCAGTCCGAGGACCGGCGCGACGGGCTGCGCGGGCCGTGCGCGGACCGGTTCCTCAGATCCTGACGCCGTGGGCCCGCAGATAGGCGAGCGGGTCCACGTCGCTGCCGAAGCCGGGCCCGGTCCGCACCTCGAAGTGCAGATGCGGGCCCGTGCTGTTGCCCGTGGACCCGGAGCGGGCGATGCGCTGCCCGGTCACCACGCGCTGCCCGCTCTTGACGGTGAGCGCCGACAGGTGCCCGTACTGGCTGTACTTGCCGTCGGCGTGCCGGATCACGATCTCGTAGCCGTACGAGCCGCCCCAGCCGGCCGAGACGACCGTGCCGGCCTCGATCGCCTTCACGGAGGTGCCGGTGGGCACCACGAAGTCGACGCCCGTGTGGTAGCCCTTCGACCAGGAGGAACCGGCCGCGTGGTACGGGGTGCCGATGGAGGCGGAGACCGGGGCCACGACGCCGCCCGACGCCTTCTGCGCGGAACCGGCCTTCTTGGTCCCGTGCTTCTCGGCGCCGGCCTTCTTCGCCTCGGTCTTCTTGGCCTCGGCCTTCCGGGACTCGGCCTTCTGGGACTCGGCCTTCTGCGTGTCCGACTTCTTCGTGTCCGACTTCTTGGCGTCGGACTTCTTCGGCGTGGCCCGGTGGGTGTCGGGCTGCTTCGGCGCGCTCTTGCCGTGTCCGGGCACCGTCAGCCGCTGACCGGGGACGATGAGGTCCGGGTCGCCGCCGACGACCGTACGGTTGGCTGCGTACAGACGGGTCCAGCCGCCGCTCACCTTCCGTGTCTCGGCGATGCCGGACAGGGTGTCGCCGCGGACGACGGTGTACATCTCCGCACGGCCCTTGCTCGCCGTCGACTGCGGGATGACCTCGGGCTTGACGTCCTTGACGTCCTTGACCGGCTGGGCGGGCCTCGTCTTTTTCTCGACGGTGCGCACGGGAGCGGCCTCGGTCCGGCTCAGACCGGCCCGCTGCGAGCAGACCGGCCAGGCCCCGGGGCCCTGGCCCGCCAGCACCTTCTCGGCGACGGCGATCTGCTGGTCCTTGGTGGCGAGATCGGCGCGTGGCGCGTAGGCCCCGCCACCGTACGCGGACCAGGTGGAGGCGGTGAACTGCAGACCGCCGTAGAACCCGTTGCCCGTGTTGATGCTCCAGTTGTTGCTGGACTCGCAGGCGGCGACCTTGTTCCAGGTGCCGACGTCCGCGGCCTGTGCGCCGCCCGCGCCGATCAGCGGGATCGCCATGCCGGCGCCGCCCACGGTCACGGTGAGCGAGGCGCGGTTGACCCGGCTCGGCTGATACCGGCGGTGCCGGCCCCGTAATGCCATTGAAGCCCCCTTGGCTGCCCTGCATCCCACAGGCACGCGTAGGAGCCGCAAAGTAGCGGCTCCCACGCGTCGGTGACAAGAGTGCCGTCGGCCACCGTGGCCGTAATCAGTCCCTCAAGTGGCCCGGAATCCACTGGAGTTGCACCAACTGCTGGAAGGGGCCGCCGCCCTCGTGGTCGTTGAAGGAGTACACCTCCATCGAGCGCTCCGGGCCCGCCCAGTGGTTGTACGCGGCGAACACGGTCGACGGCGGGCAGGTCAGGTCCTCCAGGGCGACCGAGAACAGGCCGGGCGCCGTGGCGCGGGCGGCGAAGTTCATGCCGTCGAAGTACGAGAGCGTGCGGAAGACCCGCTCGTCCTGCCCGATGTGCGTCTTCAGGTACAGGGCGATCTCCCGGTACGGGTGACGCTCGGTGAGCGTGGCCGCGCGGCCGAAGTGGCACAGGAACGGCACGTCGGGCGCGACGGCCCGCAGATCGGGGACCAGGCCCGCGACGGCGATCGAGATGCCGCCGCCCTGGCTGCCGCCGACCACGGCGACCCGGGAGGCGTCGACCAGCGGGTGCGAGCGGGCGGCCTCGACGGCGCGCACGGCGTCCGTGTAGACGCGGCGGTAGAAGTAGTCGTGCGGGTCCTGTATGCCCTGGGTCATGAATCCGGCGACCGAGGGGGCGCTGCCGACCGGGTCCGGCGTGTCACCGACCGAGCCGCCGCTGCCCTGGCCGCGGGTGTCCATGACGAAGTGCGCGAAACCGGCGGTGGCCCACTGCAGGTGGGTGTGGGGCAGGCCGCGCCCGCCGTTGTAGCCGATGTACTGCACGACGGCCGGAATCGGCTCGTTCGTGCCCGCGGGAAGGACCAGCCAGCCCTTCACGGGGTGCCCGCCGAAGCCCGCGAACGTAACGTCGAATACGTCGACCGCCGTGTACGGCACGTCGACGGGCTCGAACCGCGCGTCGAGCGCGTGCTCCCCGGCCTCGGCCAGCGTCTTCTCCCAGAAGACGTCGAAGTCGTCGGGAGCCGTCAGGGCGGGCTCGTAGCCCCGCAGTTCATCGAGCGGCAGGTCGAAATGAGGCACGCACGGCTCCAGGATCGTAAAGAGTGCGGACGGGCACTGCGCATGGATGTCTCGTGGGGGGACGAGCAGTCACGCTACGCCTCACGACGCCAGAACTGAACAAGATCTTTCATTTTCCCAATCCAGGAGCGACAGGCATGAGCACTACAGCCCAGATCGGTGTCACGGGTCTCGCGGTGATGGGCCGCAACCTCGCCCGGAACTTCGCCCGGAACGGATACACCGTCGCCCTCCACAACCGCACCGCGTCCCGCACGCACAAGCTTGTCGAGGAGTTCGGCGAGGAGGGCATCTTCGTCCCCACCGAGACCGCCGAGGAGTTCGTGGCGGCCCTTGAGCGGCCCCGCCGCCTGGTCGTCATGGTGAAGGCGGGCGAGGCCACGGACGCCGTGATCCAGGAGTTCGCGCCGCTCCTGGAGCCCGGGGACATGATCATCGACGGGGGGAACGCGCACTTCGCGGACACCCGCCGCCGCGAGAAGGAGCTCAGGGAGAAGGGCATCCACTTCGTCGGCACCGGCATCTCCGGCGGCGAGGAGGGCGCGCTGCACGGGCCGAGCATCATGCCCGGCGGCAGCGTGGAGTCGTACGACTCGCTCGGTCCGATGCTGGAGAAGATCTCCGCGAAGGCGAAGGACGGCGCCCCGTGCGTGACGCACGTCGGTCCGGACGGCGCCGGGCACTTCGTGAAGATGGTGCACAACGGCATCGAGTACGCGGACATGCAACTCATCGGCGAGGCGTACCAGTTGCTGCGCGACGTCGCCGGGTACTCCCCCGCGCGCATCGCGGAGATCTTCCGTTCGTGGAACGAGGGGCGCCTCGACTCGTATCTGATCGAGATCACGGCGGAGGTGCTGAGCCACGTCGACGAGGCGACGGGCGAGCCGTTCGTCGACGTCGTCCAGGACCAGGCCGAGCAGAAGGGCACCGGCCGCTGGACCGTGCAGATCGCCCTCGACCTGGGCGTTCCGGTCTCCGGCATCGCGGAGGCGGTGTTCGCCCGCTCGCTGTCCGGCCACGCCGACCTGCGCGCGGCGTCGAAGCATCTGGCGGGTCCGGCGGCGCTGGCGCTGCCGGAGTCGGAGGCGGCGGCCTTCGCCGACCGGGTGGAGCAGGCGCTGTACGCCTCGAAGATCGTGTCGTACACGCAGGGCTTCCACGAGATCGCCGCGGGCAGCGAGACGTACGACTGGGACATCGACTCGGGCGCGGTGGCCCGGATCTGGCGCGGCGGCTGCATCATCCGCGCGGCCTTCCTCGACCGGATCACGGCGGCGTACGAGGCCGAGCCCGGCCTGGTGAGCCTGCTCTCCGACAAGGAGTTCGCGGACGAGATCGCGGCGGCCCAGGACGACTGGCGTGCCGTCCTGGTCGCCGCGACCATCCAGGGTGTCCCCACACCGGGCTTCGCCGCGGCGCTCGCGTACTACGACGCGCTGCGCGCGGAGCGCCTGCCGGCCGCGCTCACGCAGGGCCAGCGGGACTTCTTCGGCGCGCACACCTACCGGCGCACCGACCGCGAGGGCTCGTTCCACACCCTCTGGGGCGGAGACCGCTCCGAGGTGGAGGCCTGAGGCCCACGGGCCCGAGCCGCACGGGCCCGAGCCACCGGTTCAGGCCCGTGCGGACTGGCTCACACGGGTGACGGCTCGGGCTCCGGCGGTGTCGGGTCGGGGTCCGGGTTCGGGCCCGGCGGGACCGGCGACGGCGGGGGCTGCGGCACGGGCCGGGGCATCGGCGTCGGCAGCGGGTCCGGGAGCGGTCCCGGATCCGGGACGTCCGGTCCGGGACCCGGACTCGGCCCAGGGCCCGGGGTGGGGCCCGGCGGGACGGGATCGGGGAACGGCTGGGTCATCACATGCCTCCAGCGTTTCGGAGGGGCTCGGTCCACCGGCCCCGCGAGAGCGCCGGGCCGGACGAACCTCCACTGTCTCCCGGGGCGCGTGCCCACGCGCGCCGAGTCCAAGCATCCCGAAAGCCGCCCGTGCTCGTCAGCGGCCCCTGTGCGCAGCCGTCCGTGCGGGTCAGCCCTCGGTCCGCACGAGTCGCACCACCGGGATGTCGCGGCTGGTCTTGCGCTGGTACTCGGCGTAGGGCGGGAACAGCTCGACGAGGGAGTCCCAGACGCGGGCCTTGTCCTCGGGCGAGAGGGTCTCGGCGCGCGCGGTGAACCGCTCGGGCCCGACGCGCAGCCGTACCTCCGGGTTGGCCTCCAGGTTCAGGTACCACAGGGGGTGCTGGTCCGAGCCGCCGTACGAGGCGACGATCAGCAGGTCGTCGCCGTCGCGGCCGTAAATGAGGACGGTGCGGCGCCACTGGCCCGACTTGCGGCCCTGGTAGTCGAGGAGCAGGCAGGGGGCGCCCTGGATGGTGGTGCCCTTGGTGCCGCCGGACTCCTCGTAGACACGGGCCTGGTCGGCGACCCATCCGGTCGGGCTGATGACGACGTCGGTCATGGCGGTTCCTCGTCCCTCGGCTGCGGTGCGGTGCGACACGGACAACTTCCTTCAACCTAAGCGTTTTTGCCCCGTGCGCATTCCGCCGCCGCTGCGGCGAGTCCGAGACGCGGGCTGGAGAGCACGGGGACGGTGGTGCGGGTGCGTGCGGCGGCGTCGGCCAGGGACGCCTGGGCGAGCACGATCACGTCGGCCTCGTCCTCGGTGACGGCGTCGAGGGCCTCGGCGACCCGGTCGAGGTAGCGCGCGTGCTCACCGGCGAGGAACAGCTCCCAGGTGTCCTCGACCAGGACGGTGCGCAGGTCGACCGCGCGACCGGCGCGGCCGGCCTCCTCCTCGACGAGGGCGGCGGTGGGGCCCAGGGTGCTGCGGAGAGTGGCGACCACGACGACGCGGGGCCCCTCGGCGACGGCGCGCGCGGCCATCGGCCGGTCGACCCGGAGCACGGGGAGTCCGGCCGCCGCGGCCTGTTCCTGGGCGACGGCGCCGATGCTGGAGCAGGTGCACAGGACGGCGTCGGCCCCGTCGGCGGCCGCCGCCTCCAGCAGCGTACGGACGTCGTCGGCGACGGACCGGGGGCCTTCGGCGCGGGCCCGCTCCAGGAGTTCCTCGCGCACGTCGTGGCGGAGCACGAGGCCGGGGTGGTCGGCGTCGCGCAGGGCGTCGAAGACGGGGACGTGGACGGGTGAGGTGTGCAGGAGCGCCAGCTTCATGTCCGGCACCCTACGCACCGGCACCCCGCGGTCTCTCACCCGTCCGTGCGGGTCACCACAGCTCGGGGTGGTCCGTGACGGCCTCGCGCGCGGCGTCCAGGAGCGCGGCGGGGGCCGCGGGCGCCTCGCCGGGGTGCCGGGCCGCCCACTCGACGACGAACGGGCACAGCGGCGCGACCGCGATCGCCTCCCGGGCGGCGGTCGCGTACAGCTCACGGGCGAGGGAGCCGCCGATGCCCTTCCCCTCGTGCGCGGGCTCCACGACGGTGTGCACCGGGACGAGGGCGCGCCGCGGCTCCTCCAGGACGAAGTACTGGATGTACCCCGCGACGTCGCCGTCGGCGCCGCCGATCCGGGCGCGCAGGAAGCCCGCGTCGCGGTCGTCGTCCATCTCGATGTCGGTCATGCGCACTCCCCATCCTTCGCACCCCCTCACCTTTCGGACCATTCTGGATCGTTTTCCGCCGGACGGCCCGCACACAGAACTAGATTCCGTCTACATCCATATGCATCATGGGCTTATGCATAAGAAGGTTATGGACCTCCGCCCGGACCCCTCCGCCGAGGAGCTGATGCTCGCGGTCGAGGACACGGTGCGCTTCGTCCGGCAGGGCACCACGGCCGGCGGTCTGAGCAGGGCGTCCTCGTCCCTGCTCAACCGGCTGCACCGGGAGGGGCCGCAGCGCCTGACGGAGCTGGCGCGGGCGGAGAACGTCTCGCAGCCGAACATGACGCAGGTCGTGTCCCGCATGGAGAAGGCGGGGCTGGTGCGCAGGGTGCCCGACCGGTCCGACGGCCGGGGCGTGCTGGTCGGGCTGACGGACGCGGGCCGGCGCACGGCGGAACAGCGGCGGACCGAGCGCGCGCTGGCGCTCCAGCAGCTCCTGGAGGCCCTGTCCGATGCGGAGTCGGAGGCGGTGCGGACCGCGCTTCCGGCGCTCGCCCGCGCCGTCCGGAGCCACGAAGAGCGCTGAGTGTCGCCGTCCACAGCCTTCACCCTCGCGCCCACGGAAGCTCACTGAAGCACCCGGAAGAGGAAGTGGTCATGAGTACACCGCACCAACGGCCCGCCAGCCCGTTCAAGCAGCCCAAGGCCGTCTGGGCCGTGGCGTTCGCCTGCGTGATCTCGTTCATGGGCATCGGCCTCGTCGATCCGATCCTGCCCGCCCTGGCCAGCAGCCTGGACGCCTCGCCGAGCCAGGTCTCCCTGCTGTTCAGCAGCTATCTGATCGTGACGGCCGTCGCCATGATCTTCGTCGGCTGGATATCCAGCCGGATCGGCGCCAAGCGCACCCTGGTCATCGGTCTGGCCGTGATCGTCGTCTTCGCCGCGCTGGCCGGCTCGACCGACTCGATCAACGGCATCGTCGGCTTCCGCGCGGGCTGGGGCCTCGGCAACGCGATGTTCATCGCGACCTCCCTGGCCGTGATCGTCGCCTCCGCCAGCGGCGGCTTCGGCGGCGCGATCATCCTCTACGAGACGGCGCTCGGCCTGGGCATCGCCGTCGGCCCGCTCCTGGGCGGCCTGCTCGGTGACGTCAGCTGGCGCGGCCCGTTCTTCGGCGTCGCCGCGCTCATGGCCGTCGCCCTCGTCGCGACCGTCGTCCTGGTCCCCAACACACCGCGCCCCGAACGGCCGACCTCGCCGATCGCGCCGCTCAAGGCCCTGCGCCACCGCAGCCTGCTGACGATGGGCATCGTCGCGCTGATGTACAACTGGGGCTTCTTCACGATGCTGGGCTACGCGCCCTACCCCATGGAACTCGACGCTCTCCGGCTCGGGTTGGTCTTCACCGGCTGGGGGCTGCTCGTCGCCGCGTTCAGCGTGTTCGGCGCCCCGCGTCTCCAGACCCGCTTCGGCACGGCTCCCACGCTGTACGCGAATCTGGCCGCCCTGGGCGTCATCATGGCGGTGATCGCCGCGTGCGTGGAGACGCCTGCCGTGGTGATCGTGGCCGTCATCGTCAGCGGTGCCTGCATCGGCATCAACAACACCCTCACCACGCAGGCCGTGATGCTGGTGGCGCCGGTCGAACGGCCCGTGGCGTCCTCCGCGTACGGTTTCCTCCGCTTCATCGGCGGCGGCATCGCCCCCTACGTGGCGGGCAAGCTCGCCGACGCCGCAGGGCTGAGCCTGCCGTTCTACGTGGGCGCCGCGTCCTTCCTGCTGGCGATCCCCGTGCTGGCCACCGGCCACACGATGCTGCGCAGGGCGGAATCCGGGCTGAACGAGGAGGAGCCGGTCGCGCCGTCCTTCACCACGATCGGCGAGCCCGTTCCGGCCGGTTCGCCGCGGGTGATCGTCGCCGTCGGGGACCACGAGCGGGCCGCCGGCATCGTGGAGGCCGCCGCCCGCATCGCCGCCGAGGGCGACAGCGTCCTCGAAGTGGTCCACGTCCGGGAGACGGCCGTCGTCGAGGAGCAGGCCGCCGAGACCGAGACGGCCGGTCGGGCCCGCGCCACGGTGACCGCCCACCTCGCCCGGGCCGCCGCGCACGGCGTCGCCGCCCACGGTCAGGTCCTCGCCAGTCTCGGCGACCACGCCGCCGCCGGCCGGGCCCTCGCGCAGCACGCGGAGCGCGTGGACGCCCGTACGGTCGTCATCGGGCGTTCCCCGCGCGGAGCGCTCGCGCAGTTCGCCGACGGCAGCTTCACCAGCGCGCTCACGCACGCGGCCCACTGCTCCGTTCTCCTCGTCAGCGAGAGCCATCAGCCGAAGCCGCTGACCAGCAGCGACCTGGAAGGGCTGCGGGCGGGCGCGGCCTGATCGCAGCGGTGGACAGGGGCTCGGGCTAGGCCGCCCGGGCCCCTGTTCATCGATGTACAGCGATCATGCTCCATCCCGGTGAAGGGTCACCGACTGTGGGCGCAAATGGGCCGATTCGCCGCCCGCGAGTGATGAGTGGGGCCGGAGAAGAAGTTCTGACGCGGAGTCTGTACAGCCGACTTACAGCGTTGTAAAAGGCAGGGGCAGCACCAAGGGAACACGACTGCCACTCCGACCACTCCGCCGAAGGAGCACCCCCATGCCCTTGCGTCCCACCGGCTTAAGACCCGCCGGTATTCTGCTGGCCGTTCTCGCCCTCTTCCTGGGCGGTGTCACGATGCTGGCCCCGGCCGCCGCGGCGGCGCCCGCCGCCTGGAGCCCCAAGCCCGCACCCATGACGACCCCGTGGACCGCCCAGGTCTCCCGGGACAACCCGCTGCCGGAGTATCCGAGGCCGCAGCTGACCCGGCCCGACTGGGCCAATCTCAACGGCATCTGGGACTTCGCCGTCACCGGGAAGGACGCGGGGCAGCCGGCGTCCTTCACCGACCAGATCCGGGTGCCGTTCGTCGCGGAGTCCGCGCTCTCCGGCATCCAGCGCAAGATCACCGAGAACGACAAGCTCTGGTACAAGCGCACGTTCACCGTGCCGGCGGGCTGGAACGGCCGCCGGGTCCAGCTCAACTTCGGTGCCAGTGACTGGCGTACGACGGTGTGGGTCAACGGCCAGCAGGCCGGAGCGGTCCACAGCGGCGGCTACGACGCGTTCGGCTACGACATCACGCCGCTGCTCAACGGCGGCACCAACACGATCGTCGTCTCGGTCTTCGACCCGACCCAGACCGGCGGCCAGGCCGTGGGCAAGCAGCGCATCAACGACGTGACGCCGCACCCCGGCGGCGGCATCTTCTACACGGCCGCCTCCGGCATCTGGCAGACCGTCTGGCTGGAGCCGACCGCCACGGCGCACGTCACCCGGCTCGACATGGTGCCGCGGCTCTTCGACTCGACGCTGCGGGTCACCGTGCAGGGCGCGGGTGTCAGCGGGCAGAGCGCGCGGGTCACAGTCAGTTCGGGCGGGACGACGGTCGGCACGGCGACGGGCGCGGTCGGCTCGGAGCTGACGGTGAAGATCACCAACCCGCATCTGTGGTCGCCGGACGACCCGTTCCTGTACGACGTGAAGGCCGAACTCCTCTCCGGTTCCACGGTCGTCGACTCCGTCGGCTCGTACACGGGGATGCGCTCGATCTCGCGGGGCACGGTCAACGGCAAGCAACGGCTGCTGCTCAACGGCAAGTTCGTCTTCCAGACCGGCACCCTCGACCAGGGCTACTGGCCGGACGGCATCTACACCGCGCCGACGGACGACGCCCTCAAGTACGACCTCCAGAAGCACAAGGACCTCGGCTTCAACATGGTCCGCAAGCACATCAAGGTCGAGCCGCAGCGCTGGTTCTACTGGGCCGACAAGCTGGGCCTGCTGGTGTGGCAGGACATGCCAGCGATGGACACCCGCACCCCGGACTCGGCGGCCCGCACCCAGTGGGAGGCGGAGTTCGACCAGATCATCGACGAGCACCGCAGTTCGCCGTCGCTGGTGATGTGGGTCGACGAGAACGAGGGCTGGGGCCAGTACGACCAGGCCCGTATCGCCGACAAGGTGAAGGCGGCCGACCCCTCGCGGCTCGTCGACAACATGAGCGGCATCAACTGCTGCGGCGCGGTCGACGGCGGCAACGGCGACGTGATCGACCATCACGTGTACGTGGGCCCGGGGGTGACGAGTCCGTCCTCGACCCGGGCGGCGGTCCTCGGCGAGTACGGCGGGCTCGGGATGAAGGTGTCGGGCCACGAGTGGTCGCCGGGCAACGGCTTCTCCTACGAGGACCAGGCCGACGCCGCGCACCTGAACAACCGGTTCGTCGGACTCATCGACGCGCTGCGCCTGCAACAGATGCCGGCCGGCCTCTCGGCCTCCGTGTACACGGAGATCACCGATGTCGAGAACGAGGTCAACGGCCTCATGACGTACGACCGTCAGGTGGTCAAGGTCGACGCGGCGCGGGTGAAGGCGGCCAACCAGGCGCTGATCGCGGCCTCCGCGAACCCGGGCGGGCCCACGACGCTGCCCACCGGCCTGAAGTCGCTGCGGGTCATCACCCCCGGCTACACCGACCGCTACATCCGCCACAAGGACGCCCTCGCCTACACGGAGGTCGTCAACTCCGCCAGCAGCGACCTGCTGAAGAACGACGCCACGTGGCGGGTCGTGCCCGGCCTCTCCGACAGCTCCTGCTACTCGTTCGAGTCCCGCAACTACCCGGGCGAGTACCTGCGCCACCGCGAGTTCCGGGTGCACCGGGAGGCCGGTGACGGCTCGGCGCTGTTCAAGGCGGACGCCACGTTCTGCGCGGTGCCCGGGCAGGGCGGGGTCCGGCTGATGGCGCAGAACTACCCGGGCCAGTACCTGCGGCACTACAACGCCGAGGTCTACCTGGCCGTACCGGGCGGCTCCCGGGCCGCCGACAACCCTTCGCTGTTCACCGAGGACACGACCTGGGCCGTGGAGGCGCCCTGGGCACCCTGATCCAGCGGTGAGGCGCAGGCGCCGGACCCCGCTCCGGCGCCTGCGCACGCCCCGCAACGCACGCCTTCTCCAACGATGGAAGTGGGAGACATGAGTTCAGGAATACGGCGCCGCAGCGTCCTGTCCGCGGCCGCCCTGGGCGGCGCGGCCGGTTCGCTCGGCCTGTCCGCGCCCGCGTCGGCACACCCGCGTACGGCGGCCGCCGCGCTGCCCGCCGAGGACGGCTACGAGCTGTGGCTGCGCTATCCGCGGGTGGCGGACGCGTCTCGACTCGCCCACTATCGGGAGGCGTTGCGGCATCTGGTCTGGCAGGGCGGCGGGCCGGTCCAGCGGTCCGCCGTCGAGGAGCTGACCCGCGGGCTGTCCGGGCTGCTCGGCCGCCGGGTGACGGCGCGCGGCACGGCCCCGTCGGGCCCGGCGCTGGTCGTGGGCACGCCCGCCGATTCCGCTCTGGTCCGCTCGCTGGTGCCGGAAGCCGACCTCGCCGGCCTCGGTGACGAGGGATACGTCGTGCGCCGGGTCACCCGGGACGGAAGCACCCGCATCGTCGTGGCGGCCCCGGCCGACCGCGGGGTGCTCTACGGCGCGTTCCATCTGCTGCGCCTCGTCCAGACCGGGCAGTCGCTCGACCGCGTCGACCTCACCGAGCGGCCCGCCGCGCCGCTGCGGGTGGCCGATCACTGGGACAACATCGACGGGTCGATCGAGCGCGGCTACGCGGGCCGGTCCTTCTTCGACTGGGACGAGCTGCCGAAGCTCGACGAGCGGTACACGGACTACGCGCGCGTGCTCGGCTCGCTCGGCATCAACGCGGCCGTGATCAACAACGTCAACACGCCCGCGGACTATCTCGCCGAGCCGTTCCTCACCAAGCTGGCCGCGCTGGCCGGCGTGCTGCGCCGCTGGGGCGTGACGCTGTACGTGACGGCGAACTTCGCGGCGCCCATCGACCTGGGCGGCCTGAAGACCGCCGACCCGTTCGACGCGGGCGTGCGCGACTGGTGGGCGAAGAAGGCCGCGGAGATCTACGGGAAGATCGAGGACTTCGGCGGCTTCCTGGTCAAGGCCAACTCGGAAGGGCGGCCCGGCCCGCTGGACTACGGGCGCACCCACGCCGACGGGGCCAATCTGCTGGCGGGCGCGGTGGAGCCGTACGGCGGTGTCGTGATGTGGCGGGCCTTCGTGCACGACACGGACGCGAAGTGGGACCGCCAGGGCTACCTCGACTTCACGCCCCTCGACGGGACATTCGCTGACAACGCTGTCGTGCAGATCAAGAACGGGCCGATCGACTTCCAGGTGCGCGAGCCCGCGCACCCGCTGTTCGGCTCGCTGCCGCACACCAACTCGATGATCGAGCTCCAGGTGACGCAGGAGTACACCGGGCACGCCACACACCTGTGCTACCTCGTCCCGCAGTGGAAGGAGGTCCTTGACTTCGACACGCTCAAGGCGGGCGAGGGCAGCACCGTGGCCCGGGTCGTGACCGGCAAGGTGCACAGCTACACGCACTACGGGTTCGCCGGGGTGATGAACTTCGGCGACGCCCGCAACTGGACCGGCTCCCACCTCGCCGCCGCCAACACCCACGGCTACGGGCGCCTGGCGTGGAACCCGGAGCTGTCGGCCGAGCACCTGGCCGACGAGTGGACCCGGATGACGTTCGGCAACGACGCCGAGGTGGTCAGGACGGTCTCCGCGCTGCTGCTCGGGTCCTGGCGCACGTACGAGGACTACACGTCACCACTGGGCACGGGCTACCTCACGCACCCGCCGGACGGCTCGGTGACCGGGCACTTCGACCCCAGCCCGACCACGACCACCCAGTTCCACAAGTCGGACCGTACGGGCATCGGCTACGACCGCACCGTGGCGACCGGCGACGGCTATCCCGCGCTGTACGCGCCCGCGATCCGCGACGCGTACGAGTCGTTGGAGCACTGCCCGGAGGAACTGCTGCTGTTCCTGCACCACGTCCCGTACACGCACCGCCTGGCGAACGGGGACACCGTCGTCCAGCGCATCTACGACACGCACTTCGACGGCGCGGCACGGGTGGCGGACATGCGGGCCTCCTGGGACGCGCTGCGCCGCCGGGTCGATTTGCGGCGGCTCACCGAGGTCTCCCGGCTGTTCGGGGAGCAGGGCGCGCGGGCCGCCGAGTGGCGGGACACGCTGGTCGCCTACTGGTTCGAGCTGAGCCGGATCCGTGACGAGCGGCGCGAGTGGCTCCAGGCGGTCGTCGCCCCGGCGGACACGGTGCTGCTGGGCGGCGAGCGCAACGAGCTGCCCGTGCAGATCGTCAACGCGACCGGCTCGGGGCTGCGCACGGTGACCGGGCTCGACGTGCCCGAGGGCTGGCAGGCCGAGGAGGTGACCGGTTACGTGGACTCCGAGAAGGACGTGACGGTGAAGGTGCCCGTCGTCCCTCCCGTGGCTCCCGCGCTCACCACGCTGCACGCGCGCCCCAGGTCGGGCTCGGTGCGGGTCCTCGACGCGTCCCTGCGCAGTCGGGCCGAGGCGGTCGTCCTCCCGCCCGCCGCCCGCTGTGTGCACGCGCTGGACGCCGGCGCCGACTCGTCGCCGGTACTGAAGGACTACAACCGCCTCTCCCCCGGCAGCGGTTGGCGCGAGGGCGCGGCCTTCGGCTGGGTCGGGAACACCCCGGACGCCACGGACACCGGTCTGTTCGACGTGGTCCGCCGCGACTACGTACGGGACAGCGCCCCGGCCGTGCTCCGTCTGACGCTGCCCGCCGGTCCGTGCACCGCACACCTGCTGACCGGCGACCCCAACACGCTCAACAGGACACTGGTCGTCCGGGTCGACGGCGTGGAGAAGGCCCGCAGCGAGCAGCTCGACGGCCGTGAGTTCACCTGGCTCCAGGTGCCGTTGGGCGACGGGGCCGAGGGGCGCGCGGTGGATCTGGAACTGTCGGCGAAGGAGGGCCAGACCTGGCATCTCGGCGCCTGTGTGGTGCTGGCGGACGGCCGATAGGAGCTGCCGTGTCCGGCCCGGCGCTCCCCCGCCGGACCGGACGTCCGCCTCCCGGTTCAAGTACGAGTCGAGCAGCTCGCATCAGCGGGCCCAGCCGGCGGCGGACGGCAGCAAACTGCCGTCGGCGCGGCGGCTCGGCATCTCCCGCACGACGATCCACCGCAGGATGAGGGCCTGCGGGATCACGCTGCCGGGCGGCCGCTGACCCGGTTCCGGTGCGTCTGCCGCACACTGGGAGCCTTACGTGGCTTCTGCAGAAGGACTATTCACATGACCGACCGGCCTTTGACGCTCATGGCCGTGCACGCCCACCCCGACGACGAGGCCACCAGCACCGGAGGGGTCCTCGCGCGGTACGCCTCCGAGGGCATCCGCACGGTGCTGGTGACATGTACCGACGGCTCCTGCGGTGACGGACCGGGAGGGGTCAAGCCCGGCGACCCCGGGCACGATCCGGCGGCCGTCGCCCGGATGCGCCGTCAGGAACTGGAGGCGAGCTGCGAGGTCCTGAAGATCAGCGACCTGGAGACCCTCGGCTACGGCGACTCCGGGATGATGGGCTGGCCCGGCAACGACGCCCCCGGGGCCTTCTGGCAGACCCCCGTGGAGGAGGGCGCGGCCCGGCTCGCGGACCTCATGCGGCACTACGAGCCCGATGTGGTCGTCACCTATGACGAGAACGGCTTCTACGGCCACCCCGACCACATCCAGGCCCACCGCATCACGATGGCGGCGGTGGCGATGACCGGCCTGACCCCGAAGGTGTACTGGACCACGATGCCCCGCTCCGGGATGCAGCGGTTCGGGGAGATCATGCGCGAGTTCCACCCGGAGATGCCGGAGCCGGACCCCGCCGAGGCCGCCGCGATGGCGGAGATCGGCCTCCCCGACGAGGAGATCACCACCTGGGTGGACACCACGGCGTTCAGCGGCCAGAAGTTCGACTCGCTGGCCGCGCACGCCAGTCAGGGGGAGAACATCTTCTTCCTGAAGATGGGCAAGGAGCGGTTCGGCGAGTTCATGGGCATGGAGCACTTCGTCCGGGTCCAGGACACGACCGGCGCGCCCGTTCCCGAGAACGATCTCTTCGCCGGGCTGCGCTGACCCGTCCGGTCACATCAGGGAGCTGATGGCCGTGACCGCGGAGTCCAGCGTGGAGGACACGGCGGACGCCGCCGACGTGCCCGCCAGGTAGAAGCCGAAGGCCGCGCCCACGGCGATGTGGGAGAGCTTTCCGCCGCCTTTGCGCAGCAGGAAGAACACCGCTCCGATCAGGATGACGATCACGGGCAGGTGCAGGGCGTCCATCGTTCTCACCTCGTGTCCCGGCTTGGGAGCGGGCGCACCCCCGCGCGCGCCGGTGGCAGATTCGCGCCGGGCGCTGCCACGACAGCCAGGCTATGGCCGCTCCCTCACTCCCGCCACTCGGGTGAACACGGACCGTGAGGGCGGGCCCTCGGCGGTACGCCGTAGGGTCCGCCCCATGGATCACCTCGACATCACTCCGGCCCGGCTGGCGGGCACCTGGCACATCGTCTGCTCCTCGTTCCCGCTGTGGCAGGGCGACCGGCGCACCGGCGCGACCTTCACCTACGGCCCGCCGGCGGAGGCCGGTGCGGGGCCGCCGCGGATGACCGACGACGTCGCCTACCGCACCCGGAGCGGGCGGGAGCGCCACATTCTCGGCGTCGACACCCGTCTCACGGCGCGCCCGGGATCCGTCTACCGCTGGCGGGGGCGCGGGGTGCTGGCCGCGCTGTCGAGCGAGTGGGAGGTGCGCGAGATGGGCGCCGACGACGCGTGGGCGGTCATCGTCTTCAGCAAGTCCCTGGTGACGCCGGCCGGCGCGGATGTCGTCGTGCGGGCCGACCGGATCGACGATCCCGCGGTGATCGGGGAGGCGCTGGGCGCGGGGGTGCGCCATGAGGCGCCGCCGGTGCCGGAGTGGCGCCGCGCGTAGCCGTCACCGTTCGCGCTGTCGAGGGGGCGCGGGCCCGCGCATCCGTCGCGTTCAGCGGCGGCGGGCGCCGCGCTCCGCGCGACACGGCGCCGGGCCCGCCGGAGCATGGGGTCATGGAGGCTTCCGCGCGGGGTGTGCAGGGCCGGGCGCTGCCGCTGCTCCTGGTGGCGTCGCCGGGCGACGCGCCCCTGGAGTGGCTGGCCGAGCTGGAGGACCCCCGGTTCTCGTACCGGCTGGAGACCTGCGGCCGGGAGGTGGTGCGGGACGTGTACCGCTACCGGCCCGACCTGCTGGTCCTCGGGCTGCGGCTGCGCGCCCCGGACTCCTTCGAGGTGCTGCGGCGGGTCCGCGAGCTGTCCGAGGAACTGCGCATCGTGGCCGTCGACCGGGCGTTCCGGCGGGCCGAGGCGCTGCGCGCGCTGGAGGGCGGCGCCGACGACGTGCTCTGGTACGGAATGCCCGACGGGCTGGCCAAGGCCGTGATCCTGGCCCGGCTGCGCAGGGCGACCCCGGTCACACCGCCCGCGCAGCTCATCGAGGACGGCTGGCTCCGGCTGGATCTCGCGGCCCGTGAGGCGACCGTGCGGGGCCGGTTCGTCCCGCTGACGTCGCTGGAGTTCGACGTGCTGCACGTCCTGGCCCGCAACGCCGGGCAGGTGCTCTCCCCCGAGCAGTTGCTGCGCCACGCCTGGCGCTCCCGCCCCGACGGCGATCCGTCCCGGGTGAAGTACGCCGTGCTGCGCCTGCGCCGCGCCGTCACCCGCGCCACGGGCGCCGAGGCCCCCGTCGAGACCGTACGGGGAGTCGGGTACCGGTACGTCGTGCCCGGCCCACACCCGGCGTAGGTCCCGGGCCGAACGTCCCGTTCCGCCTTTCGGACGCCTCTGCAACCCTGCTGCAACCCGCGTGCACCCTTGCCGCTCCCCCGCGCGCGCACCGTCGTGGACGTCGCCGGGCGATCCGCCGGCGACAGCCCCGGCCGAGCAAGGGACAGCAGGTCAATGACGCTCGTCGCACTCATCCCCGCGCACAACGAACAGGACCGCATCGTCGCCACCCTCGCCGGTCTGTACCGGCAGACGGTGCGCCCGGACCGGATCGTCGTGGTCGCCGACAACTGCACGGACCACACCGCGCGGATCGCCGGCCACTGCGGCGCCGAGGTCTTCGTCCCCACCGCCAACGAGGACAAGAAGGCCGGCGCCCTCAACCAGGCCCTCATCCCCCTGCTCGCGGATCTCGCCGACGACGCGCTGGTGCTCGTACAGGACGCGGACACCGTCCTGAACCCCGGGTTCGTGGAGTGCGCGGTCGACGCCATGGCGGACGGGACGGTCGGCGCGGTCGGCGGTGTCTTCTACGGGGAGCAGGGCGGCGGTCTCCTCGGCCAGTTGCAGCGCATGGAGTACCAGCGCTACGCCCTGGAGATCCGCCGCAAGGACAACGAGGCCGTGGTGCTGACCGGCACCGGCAGCCTGTTCCGCGCGTCCGTCCTGCGTCAGGTGCGCGAGGCCCGTCTCGACGGCGTGATCGGCGGCGGCGACAGCTACTACTCCCTCGCCTCGCTCACCGAGGACGACGAGATCACGAAGGCGGTGAAGACGCTCGGCCACCGCACGGTCTCCCCCGACGGCTGCTGGCTGGTCACGGAGGTGATGCCGTCGGTCGGCAAGCTGTGGCACCAGCGGCTTCGCTGGCAGCGGGGCGCCCTGGAGAATCTGCGCGACTACGGCTGGACGCCGGTCACCAGGAAGTACTTCTTCCAGCAGTTCATGCTCGGCGTCGGTGCCCTCGCGCTCGCCCTGTTCCTGCTGTTCGCGATCCTGAACCTCACGCTGGTGGGCTGGGTGGGTTTCTCGCCGTTCTGGTCCGCGATCATGCTGATCTTCGTCGCCGAACGCACCCTGACCGTGCGCCGTCTGGGCCCACGGGCCACGCTCCTCGCGCTGCCCCTTCTCCCGGAACTGCTCTACGACCTGTTCCGGCAGGCCGTGTTCGTCCGGTCCTTGTTCGACCTGGCGCTGCGCCGCGAGGCCCACTGGGTCGCCACCTGACCGACCCCCCTCTCAACCGCCCCTACTCTCAGCGGAGTTGATTCCCTTGTACGGAAACCCGATCGGCGCCGGAATGATCGGAGGCGCCGGCACCGGCGCGCTCGCCATGACCGGCCTGAGCCCGCTCGCCCTGCTGGGCCTCGTCGTCGGCTGCTTCACCCTGATCGCCGCGGGCCTCGCCCTGCGCAGCCTCACCCCCGTCGTATCGGGCCGGGACCGCGGCCCCGGCCCGAACGACTGACGGGTCAGCGTCCGCGGAACGCGTTGTGCACGGTCACCGTGGACGTGTTGCCCTGCCGGTCGACGACCTCGGCGCGCAGTGCGACGCCCTTGCCCTTCGCGGGGGCCTTCAGGGATGTCGTGCCGTGCTTCACGGTCAGCTTCCGCCAGGTGGTGCCGTCGTCGTACGAGGCGTGCACCGTCAGGGACTTGAGGTTGTCCCCTACGGCGGCGCCCTGCACCTCGACCGGCATCGTCAGCTTCTTGCCGGCCTTGGCGGTGGACTCCAGGTCGAGTTCAGGGTGGAAGCGGACCACCGAGGCGGGGGCCACCTTGTCGCCGTCCATGGAGCGGAAGGTCCAGCTCGCGTCGATCCGGGTGCCGACCAGAGCGATGTCCTCGCTCCGGGCCGACGTGGTGCTCAGCGTGTACGCGCCGTCGCCGGCGGGCACGGCGAACGACGCGTACTCCACGTCCTCGTCCTGGTCGAAGAGCGTCTCGCCGTCGCGGGTGAGCTTGGTGTGCGCCGATGCCACGGTCGAGGTGCCGTCGTGGCCCTGGCCGTCGTCGAACATGCGCAGGAACGCGTAGAGGGTGTTGCCGCTGCGCACGATGCCGTCGTTCTCATCGATCAGCGGGCCGAACACGCCCGTGTTGAAGACCTCCTGGTAGGTGTGGCCCGCGCGGTAGGTCTTGAAGGAGACGGTGTGGCGGGACTCCGTCGGCTGCCAGCCGTTGGGCAGCGGCGCGCCGACCTGCTCCATGCCGAGGCTCCACGTGGCCTGGTCGGCGGTCGACAGATAGAGCTTGCGGGTGGTCGGCGCGGGGGTGATGCGGCCCGAGGCGAAGCCCATGAGGGACCCCTGGACCGTGCCGATCGGGCTCAGCCACACGTCCTTGCCGTGCTTGGCCACGCCGAGCGACGCCGTCACGTCGGCGAGACCGCGCTTCTTCTCGTGGCGCGTGTACCCGGTGGCGAGGCGCTGGACGGGCCCGCCGTACACGAGCGAGTACTGCTTCGCGCCGCCGACGACGAAGTCGGCGTCCCACGCCTGTTGCAGGGACCCGTCGGTGATCTCGGGGCCCAGGTGCGCGACACGGACGTTCTTGTACGAGTCGAGCTGCCAGCCGGACTGGTAGGTCGTGTAGCCCTTCTTGACCCCGTAGTACATGTACGCCTGCTCGGCCTTCGCCTTCCCGTCGGGCACGGTGATGTCGACGGGCTTCGCGGTACGGGCGTCGAGGGTGACCTGCTGGTCCTTGTCGACGACCAGCTTGGGCTGGGCGATCCAGTCCGTGCCTCGGGTGGGGTCGGAGCGGTCGGCGAGGATCACGCCCTGCACGGTGTACTCGCCGACCGGCAGGCGCAGCGTGGTGGAGTCGCTGTCCTCGTCGACCGCGTACTCGGTGCCCGCGGTGTCACCGGTCAGCGCCTTGACGTACGTCTGGAAGTACGCGGCGGCCTTGCCGTCACGGCCGAGGTGCTTCAACTCGACTGCGTACGAGGCGACTTCTCGCTCCACCGCGAAGGCGGTGCGCACGCTCTGGTCCGTGCCGGCCGCCACGACGGCGCCGGAGTACTGGCCGTCGGCGGCCTCGACCGCGGTGTCGGCCGTGACGGAGACGTCGGCCGACTCGCCCGCGGGCACGGTGATCTTCGCCGGGCTGACGGTGAACATGCCCTCGGGGGCCGCCTTGCCGTCCGCCGAGGCGCCGCTCGCGGTGAGGTCGAGGGAGACGTCGGACGGGCCCGTGTTGCGGTAGGTGAGGGTGCGGGTCAGCGGCTTGTCGTCGCCGTGCGGCCAGGCGGCCTTGCCGAAGTTCAGCGAGGTCTGCTCGGCGTAGACGCCCGTCCTGATGGCGTGGTCGACCTGGATGCGGCCCGCGCCCTGCTCGAACGCGCCGAACCCGGTGTCCTTGGTGGAGGCGGTGAGCACGCCCTTGAGCTGTGCGGCCCGCCAGTCCGGGTGCTGCTGCTTCAACAGGGCCGCGGAGCCCGCGACATGGGGCGTCGCCATGGACGTGCCCGAGATGGTGACGTACCCCTCGGGGTTCTCGCCGACCTCCTGGGCGATGACGCTGCCCGGCGAGGAGGCGGCGGTGATGTCGACGCCCGGCGCGGTGACGTCCGGCTTGATCGCGCCGTCGCCGAGGCGCGGGCCGCGGCTGGAGAAGTCGGCCGTCCTGTCGTCGCTGTCCACGGCACCGACGGTGAGCGCGCCGTCCGCGGAGCCCGGGGTGCCGACGGTGCCCGCGCCGGGTCCCTCGTTGCCCGCGGCGACGGCGAAGAGGACGCCGTCGCTCTCGCTGTAGTGGTCGACGGTCGCTTCGAGCGGGTCGGTGTCGGGCGTGTCGGTGCCGCCCAGGCTCATGTTGACGATGTCGGCGCCCTGCGCGACGGACCAGTCGATACCGGCGATGATGTCGGAGTCGGCGCCGCTGCCGGTGTCGTCGAGGACCTTCGCCGCGATGATGCTCGCGCCGGGCGCCACGCCCTTGTACTTCCCGCCGGACTTCGCGCCCGATCCGGCGATCGTGGAGGCCACGTGCGTCCCGTGCCCCTGGTGGTCCTCGTCGTCCGGCGAGGTGGAGAAGTTCTTCGCGGCGACGACCTTGCCGGTCAGGTCGGGGTGGTCGGCGTGGACGCCGGTGTCGACGACGGCGACCTTGACGCCCTTGCCGTCGTAGCCCGCCTGCCAGGCCGCGGGGGCGCCGATCTGCGGGACGCTGACGTCGAGTTGAGCATTGACGGGTGCGTCCAGCCAGACATGGTCGACGCCCTGGGCCGCTGCGGTCCGCGTGACATCGTTGTCCGACCGCGTGAGGGACTTCCACAGGGCGGGCAGCTCGTCAGGGGCCGCGGTGAGGGCCTGGGCGTCGAGCGCCTTGAGGCCGTGGTGGACCGTGGCGCCGGTGTCCTGGATGTCGGCGCGGGCCCCGGTGGCGGCGCCCCGGTAGCCGACGATGACCCGGAGCCCGCTCCTGTACAGCTTGCGGGCTGCGGCACTGTTCAGCTGCTCGATGTCGAAGAGCCGCTCGTCGAGGGTGCCGTCGGCGATCAGCCGCTGGGCGTCGAGGGGGACGACCAGGGACCGCTTGCCGTCGCTCTCGATGTGTACGGGTATGTTCGCGCGGCCCGCGGCCGGGTTGAAGCCGGTGACCTTGCCGTCCGTCACCTGGACGACGTCACCGGTGATCAGCTGGACACGGGCCTGCGTGGACTTCTTCGCGGCCGGAGCGGCGGAACCGGCGGTGGCCGGGACCGCGGCGGTCGCGGTCGCCGCGACGACCGCGGTGGCGGCCAGCGCGACGAGGGCGGGTCTTGTGACGAGTCTGCGCACGGGGTTCCTTCGATGGGGGCAGGGGCGACGGTGGTGCTCGACGCGCGCACGGGGTCCGGCGCGCGTCCGCTCAAAGGCGTGCGCGTCCCTGTGGGGACGCGCACGCGGGCGGGTCAGCGGCGGTGCGAGGAGGGCGTGGCGGCGAGGGTGAGGGTCTGTTCGGCGGCGGTGCGGGCGTCGCCGACGGGCCCGCCGGTGGTGTCCTTCCAGGCCCGTACCGGAGTGGTCTCGGCGGTCCTGTCCCGGTCGCCGGAGAGGCCGACGACGAGGCCGCTGTAGCGGTTGACCAGGCGGTACGTGCCGGCCCGCGTCCCGTCGGCGTGGGTGGAGGGGACGACGAACCACTGCTGTCCGACGGTGGGGCCGCCGGCCGGTGCGGCGGTCACGGTGGGCCGGGCGCCCCAGGCACGTCCGGCGTCGCCGGTGGAATCGACGCCGAGGAGCCGTCCGGTGGCCGCGTTGGCGACGCGGTACGAGCCGTCGTGGTTGCTGGTGAAGACCCAGCGGATCAGCGCCGAACTCCCGCCGCCCGCAACGGAGGTGGTCCGCGAACTGCCGGAGACCTGGGCGAGGAGGCGGCCGTCGCCGCTCGCGACGGTGTAGGTCCTGCCCGAGGTGACGGGGGCGGCGGGGGTGTCGGTGTCGACGACGGTCTCGTAGTACTCGCCGTCGGCGCCGTTGGAGCACTGGAAGGAGCAGTAGCTCCGGAAGGTCTTCCCGACGATGGTCGAGCCGGTCCTGTTCACGGAGTCGAGCATCCAGCGGTACCAGGAGCCGGTCCGGTAGTCGCCGGTGTCGCCGATGAGCCGCCACTTCTGGGTGGCGAGGTCGTCGGTGGCGTAGAAGCGCTGCGGTTCGGTGGAGTCCTGGACGACGGCCTCGGGCTGGCCGATGTAGAGGCCTAGATGGGCGTCGTAGGCGATGTTCATGGTCAACAGGTCCGACTTGGCGGGCAGTTCACCGGCCGCCTGCTGCTCGGCCACGGTCCCGGCGTTGTCCGGGTCGTAGTCGTGCTCGACGGCCGCGTACCCGGTGGGGTGGTCGGCGTCGACGGGCTCCATGGTGCTCTCCAGGCCGCCGATTCCTGGCTGCGACCAGGCGCCGTCGTACCACTTGCGCCACGAACTCGGCGCCATCTTCGCGGACATGGGGGCGCGGGCCACGTGCGCCAGGCTGCCGTCGGTCCAGCCGCCGGGGACGCCGCCCTTCGGGATCACGCGGGAGTTGTAGTAGACGTAGAAGTACCCGGACGCGGTGTCCACGAAGAGGCGCGGGTCGCCGTCGCCGTAGGAGTAGGTCTCGTGCGGGAAGGCGGCGGCGTCGCCGCGTTCGGTGCTGTACGGCGAGGTGAGGACGTGGTTCTTGATGTCCCACGTCCTGCCCCGGTCGGTCGAGACGGCGTAGTCGATCGCGTCGTAGTGCAGCCCGTCGTCGAACGGGCTCGGGGTGAACTCGTTGTGGACCAGGCCGTACCAGTCACCCGTGTCGGGGTCGACCCACACGCCCATCAGGTCGCAGTAGTTCTTCCGCGCGTAGCTCGACGTGTCCGGGGCGAACGTCGCCTCGCGGCCGGTCGGGCTGTTGTCGCAGCGCCAGGTGGTGTCGTCGTTGCGGTCGTCCGGGTTCGCCGGGTTCACGGCGTCGCTCAGCCCGGCGTCCCGGGTCGCGGTGTCGAAGTCCGCGCCCCGGTGGAAGGTCCACTCGCGGGGGTCGTCCGCGCCGTACAGGGCGTGGGCGGACTGGTAGTGGAACGTGCCGTCCTTGTCGATGTACGGGGATGCGGGGCTGTCGTCCGGGTTGTTCCACCCGCCCTTGGCCCCGACGGAGACGGTGTAGGCGGGGTCGGCGGCGGACGCCGGACCGGCGGCGAGCCCCCCGAGCAGCAACGCGCTCGCGGCGGCCAGCGCGCAGACGGCCTTGGTTCGGGGACGACCGGGACGAAAGGACACAACTGCTCCTCTGACCGTGGGGGGTTGGCAGAGCGTGCACCACCTGGCGTGATTTAGTTCGACTAGAATCCGAACTAATGCAGAGGCTGTCAAGCGATCCGTGGAACCGCGTTGAGCTCCCCTCAACCGAACTGCTGCGCGGGGGACTTGCCATCATGGGAGCGACGGCTCTCGCTCGATGACGGCCGGCGAAGGGACATGGGTGAGCACGAAGTGACCGATCTCGGTACGGCGTCCGCGTCGCACGCCGCGCCCGCGGATGCCTCCGGCACCCGGGACCGGGCCTCGATCCGGCGCACGAACCTCGGCGCCGTGCTGGGGCTGCTGCGCGACAGCGGCCCGCGTTCGCGCGCGCAGATCGCGGCCGACACCGGGCTGCCGAAGCCGACGGTGACCAGCCTGGTCGCCGAACTCGTCGGCCTCGGCCTGGTCCGCGAGGGGCCCGCGCAGCGCGAGGGGGCCGTGGGCCGTCCGGGCACGCTGGTGCACCTGGACGGCGGCGGCCTCTGCGGTGTCGGCGTGGAGATCAGCACGAGCTACGTCCACGTGCTCGCCCTGGCGCTCGACGGCACCCAGGTCCACGCGCACCGAGTACCACTGGCCGTCAAGGACCAAGGAGCCGACGCCGTACTGGACTTGACGGCACGTCATGTCGCCGACTGCCTCGCCGCCCTGGAGCGCGACGGAAGGCGCCCGGTGGGGCTCACGCTCGCGGTACCGGGCGTCGTGGACAGCGCGTCGGCGACCGTGAGCTTCGCCCCGGGCATCGGCTGGCGCGACGTGCCCGCGGGAGAGGCGCTGCGGGCGCGTCTTCGGCGGGCCGGGGTCGGGACGCCGCCGCCGATCGCCCTGGACAACGACGCCAAGCTGGCCGCGCTGGCCGAGTACGCGCGGGTCCGTGGCTCCGGGGTCCGCGACATGCTCTCCCTGACCGGGGAGCGCGGCATCGGAGCCGGCATCGTCAACGACGGGCGACTGCTGCGCGGTGCCGACGGGTTCGCCGGCGAGGTCGGCCACATGCCGCTCGACCCGGCGCGCGAACCGTGCGTCTGCGGGCGGCACGGCTGCTGGGAGACCATGGTCGGCCTCGATGCCATCCTGCGGCGTGCGGCGCGCGGCAGCGACCCGCTGCACGACCCCGACGTCGCCCTGGAGAGCCGCCTGACGGACCTGCGCCGCCGCGCCGAGGCGGGCGACCGGCGCACCGTGGAGGCCCTGGACCGGGTGGCCCACGACCTGGGCCTCGGCCTGGCGCTCCTCGCCGATGTCCTCAACCCCCGGCTGATCGTCCTGGGCGGCTACTTCACGTACATCGGCGATCTGTTCCTCGACCGGCTGCACGACATGCTGCGTACGCGCGTGATGGCGCCCCGGGCGGCCGGCTGCGAAGTCCGCCTGTCCGCACTGGGGTTCGCGGCGGCGGCGCACGGCGGGGCGCACCTCGCGCTCGACGCCGTCTATCTGCGGCCCGTCCCCTAGAAGCCGGTGGAAGCCGGTAGGAGCCGCGTTCAACCGTGCAAGGTCTCCCTGGGTGATCGGCCGTACTCGGCGCGGTAGGCGGCCGAGAAGCGGCTCGTGTGCAGGAAGCCCCATCGGGCGGCGATCCCTGTGACGGTGGCGCCGTCGAGGGGGCTCGCGGTCTTGAGCGCGGCGTGGGCGTGGGCGAGACGTACGCGGCGCAGGTGGGCCATGGGCGTGGTGCCCAGGTGGCGGCGGAAGGCGTACTGGAGGGCGCGGGGCGTGACCTGCGCGGCTTCGGCGATGTCCGCGAGGCCGATGTCGGTGTGCGCGTGGTCGTCGATGTAGGCCGTGGCGCGGACGGCCGTCGAGTGGGTGGCGTCCCGGGTGTCGGCCAGGAGCGGTTCGTGACCGGCCACCGTGTTGGGGAACACCTGGAGAACCGCGCCGGCCAGCAGCTGCGCCAGCGGGCCGACGATCAGCGGGACGTCCTCGGCTCCGAGGTCGCAGACGCTGCGCGCGTAGGCGCGGACGCGGTCCCAGTGCCCGGTGTGCCGGTCGTCGACCGGGGTGTGACGTGTGAACCGCAGGGGGCGGTCGCCACGGGGGTCGACGGTGGCCGCGGCCCGTGCGAGGAGTTCCCCGGGCAGGGTGACGGCGGACGCGTACAGGTCCGCCGAGGACCCGGAGCAGGGCCGCCCCGGCACATGGCCGAGGAAGCTGTCGCCCGCTCCGAAGGTGCCCTGCTGCCGTCCGAGGGTGCGCCGGACCCGGCCGCCCGCGACGCTCACGACGACCAGGTCGTCCTGGGGTTCCTTGGTGAAGGAGAACGGGGCGGGCAGGACCATCTCGCGGTAGGCGACGTGTCCGGCGTCGAAGTGCCGGATGACGTACGCCCCGCCCCTGGGCACGTCCTGCGCCCTGAACTCCCGCCCGAAGGCGGCACGCATCAGACTCCGCGCCTCGTCCCCCGAGTGTGTACGTGCTTCGGCCGACCCCACAGGCTTGCCGCTCACCAGCCCGACCCCATCCGAGCGCGGTCCGCTCACGCATGCCGTTCGTACGGACATCTGCCCTTACACGTTAATCACGGGGCAGGACGCGGCGCAGGGGTTTGGGCTCACAGCGCGTGGAGGTCCGCGCGCCCCTCGGTGACGTCCGTGGCGATCTCCACGATCCTGCGGCGGTGCGAACGGGCGTAGTTGCGCAGGAGGGTGAACGCCTCGTCGACGGTGACGCCCCGTCGGACCGACAGCATCCCCTTGGCCTGCTCGATGACGATCCGGCTGGTCAGCGCGTGCTCCAACTGCCCCGCGAGGGCGCGGTTCTGCTCGACCTCGCGCACCAGGGACAGCAGGTCGGCGACCATCCCGGACAGGGCGCGCGCCCGGGTCAGCCCCGAATCGCCCAGGGACGGCCCGGGGCCGGCGTGCAGGATGAGCGCGCCGACCGTGACGCCGCCGCCGGACAGGGGCAGCGCCGTGACACGGGCGAGCCCGAGGGCCCGGGCGCGCGGCACCCAGCGGGGCCAGCGCACGCGGGCCGGGCGCCCCGTGACGTCGAGGTCGACGATGGGGCGGCCCGCCGTACGCGCCTCGTAGCCTGGACCCTCTCCCCAGGCGGCGGCGTCGGCCGTCAGCGCGCGCAGCTCCGCGCTGGTCCCCTCGGTCCGTACCGCCGCGGCACCGGGCGGCGCGTACTGCACCCCCGCCCCGTGCGCGCCGACCAGCCGGCGGACGCTCTCGACGAACGCGGACAGGATCCTTCCCACGTCGAGCGGCTCGGAGCTGGCCTCCCCCGTCAGACGCACGGCCAGAGCGGCCAGTTCCATGTTCGTCACGACCACGATTACCTCTCAGGCGCACCCGTGGGCACGCAACCGCATCGAAGACCATGAGCCGTGGAACAGCTCCCCCTCCTCCCCCAGTCTCCCCGACCGGCGGCCACTCGCGCAGCCCGCAAAACGAAGAGCACCCCAGGCTGACCAAGAAACTGTCCGGAAAACGAAGCGCTTCCGTCCAAACCGCGGTGCGGAACTCGACTTTCTTACTTACCGGTAAGTAAGATCGCTGCTCCGTCGCTGCCGTCCCTGGAGGCTCCCTTGCGCCGCGCCCCTTCTCACCAGCTCCTCGCCGGTCTGCTCGCCGGGGCGGGGGTCGGCCACCTGCTGCTGCCCAAGCCGTTCGACGCGATGGTGCCCCGGTCGCTGCCCGGTACACCGCGCACCTGGACCTACGCCAGCGGCGCCGTGGAGCTGGCGCTCGCGGCAGGTGTAGCGCTTCCGCGGACCCGGGCCCGCGCCGCCACCGCGGCGGCCGCGTTCTTCGTCGCGGTCGTGCCCGGGAACATCAAGATGGCCGCCGACTGGAACGAGCGGCCCGCTCCGCTCAGGAACGCGGCGCGGGCCCGGGTGCCGCTCCAGATCCCGCTGGTGCTGTGGGCGCGCAAGGTCGCACGCGACGCGGCCTGAGGGATCGCGCGGCCGGTCCGCCCGTGTCGCCCGTACCGGGTGGCGCGGTGCGCAGCGGCGCGGCCCACGGTGTCCGGCAGCAGCGCGTCCTGCCAGGAGAGGTCACCGTCATGGCGATCGCCGAAGCCGCCCGGTCGCTCGCGGCCCGCGCCGGGCGGCAGCTCGTCCGGGTCACCGTCCTCGACATGTCGACCCGGCTCGCCGCGCAGGCGTTCCTCGCCGCGCTGCCGATGCTGATCGCCGTCGCCTCGCTCTGCCCGGCGCCCGTGCGGCACGAGTTGCGGCGCTCGCTGCACACCCTCATCGGCTCGGCCGGGCCCGTGGTGGCGGACGCCGATGTGCTGACCCGCGGCATGGACAACTCGTTCTACAACTGGGGAGCCCTGGGCCTGCTCGTCGCCCTGCTCTCGGCCACCTCGTTCACCCGGGCCCTGCAACGGATGTGCGAACGCGCCTGGGAACTCCCGCGCTCCGGTGTGCGGTACGTGGCGTGGCGCTGGGCGCTGTGGCTGCTGGTGTGGATCACGGTGCTGGTGCTCCAGGGTTCGCTGCACGGGGCGTTCGGCGCGGGACCCGTGCTGGGGGTGGCGCTCCAGACGGTGGGGTCGGTCCTGATGTGGTGGTGGACGCAGCATCTGCTGCTGGCCGGCCGGGTGCCGTGGCTGCCGCTGCTGCCGGGCGCGCTCCTCGCCGGCGGCGGCGCGGTCGCCCTCTGCGTCGCGTCCGGGCTCTGGCTGCCGCGGGCGCTGCGGGTGAGCGAGCAGCGGTACGGGCCGCTCGGCTCGGTGTTCACCCTCCTGTCCTGGCTGATCGTGTTCTTCACCGTGGTGGTGGCCGGGGTGGCGATCGGGCGGGTGCTGGCGCAGGAGGACTCTGTGCGACGCTGGACGGGCCCGGCCGACCGCCAGGACTTGTCCCGCAAGCCCTAAGGCTTGCCCGCCCTGCTCGGCCTGCCCCGCTTGACCGGCTCGCCCTTCTCCCCCTTCTCCCCTTTCTCCTCCTTCTCCCCTTTCTCTTCCTTCTCGGCCCGCACCCGTCCCGCCTTCACCGCGGCCGTGAGCGCCGCGAAATCGCGCTCGTTCTGGTCCGCGTACGCCTCCGCGAAGCGTGCGACCGCACGGTCGAAGGTGTCGGAGCGGCCCAGGTAGGCGGCGATCGCGATGCGGTCGCCCGAGCGGGCGTGGGCGCGGGCCAGTGTGATGCCGCAGGTCCGGCCGAACAGGAGCATGACGTCCGGGCTCATCAGGTCGGCCTGCGGGATCGCCTTCCAGTCCCGCAACTGGCGGATGTAGAAGTCGCGTTGCCGCCCGTCGATGCCCTCGGCCCGCTCCCAGCCGAGGAACATGTCACCGGCGGCCTGCATGAGCCGCTGGCCCGCGACGACCCGTTCGCCCTGATTGACGAGGTCCGACGCTCCGGCGAACGGGGCGAGGACCGAGGTCTGCGCCTCCTTCGCCTGGAGCAGCAGCGGATCGCGGGCGTCCCGGCCGAGCAGCAGGATCACCCAGCAGCGGGTGCCGACGCTGCCGACGCCGACGACCTTGCGGGCCATGTCGACGACCCGGTACTGGGCCAGCAGCGCCCGCCGGTCGGCGGGCAGCGACCGGGCGTAGCGCGCGACCAGTTCGCGCAGCTGGTCCTCCAGGTGCTTGCGCTCCACGCCCGGCATCAGGGTGTCGAGCGGGGTGATCAGCGGCGGGTCGGGGACGATGCGCAGCTCGCCGTCGGCCGCCCGGGCCAGCTTGTCGAGGGCCTGGAGGTGGTCACGGGTACGGGCCTTGGTGAGCGCGGCGGACATCCGGCGGCGGGTGGCCCGGTCGATCCGGGCGGAGAGCGCCGCGTACAGCTCGTCGGCCTCGATCCGCGCGTACCAGACGTCGAGCGTGCGCAGGGCGGCGAACTCCGCCATCGCGCCGCGGTACGCGCCCACGGTCGCCCGCACCACACGGCGGCGCTGCGCCGCGCCGAAGCCGTTGCCGCGCCCGGCGATGACCAGGCTGGCCGCGAGGCGCTTGACGTCCCACTCCCAGGGGCCCGGCAGCGTCTCGTCGAAGTCGTTGATGTCGAACATCAGGCGCCGCTCGGGCGAGGCGAGCAGCCGGAAGTTCAACAGGTGGGCGTCGCCGCAGAGTTGGGCTCGGAGCCCGGTGGCCGGCGTGCCCGCGAGATCGGTCGCCATGAGGGCGGCGGCGCCGCGGTAGAACCGGAACGGGGACTGCGTCATGCGTCCGTAGCGCAGCGGGACCAGCTCGGAAAGGCGGCTGGCCGACTGCCGTTCGAGCACGTCGACGGGATCGGGGCGGTCGGCCGGCGGCGCGAACTCGCCGTGGGCCGAGCGCGGGACACGGGAGCGGGCGCTCCTCCCCCGCTCGGCGGGCGAGGCCGACGCGTACGTGCGCTGTGCGCTCCGGGACTTCATGGCATTCATGGCTGTGCTCCCCTCGCGGCTGGTGCCGACCCTGGACCGGGCCGGGCCCCGGGGCGTCACCCCGGCCGTGTGAGGTCTGCCGCCGAGTCGCCTGCCGGGGGTGAGGGGCGGCGGGCCCGCGGGCCCGCAGACTGTCCGGCATGGAACAGCAGAACCCAGGACTTCGGCGGCGGCGCCGGCTGGCCCGCGTCTGTCTGCTCTCCGCCGCGGCGGCGCTCGCGGTGCTCGGCGTGTTCGCCGGGCTGCGCACCTTCGCCCTGCTCGCCGTGGGGCTCGTGGGTGCGGTGCTCACGCTCGTGGCCGTGTGGTGGATCCTCAGCCGGCGGGGGGTGCTGCGGTACCTCGCCGTGCTGCTCGCGCTCGCCGCTCCGGTGTGGGTGGTCGTGGCGTACGTACGGGCCGGTCTGCTCTGGGTCGTGCTGGTGTCGGGCGCGCTGTGGCTGGCGGCCACGGGCGCCGGACGGGCGGCACTGACCGGACCGGGGGCCGCGGCCGCGACGCGGGAGCGGCGCGCGCCGGAGTTCCGGCATCCCGTGCTCATCATGAATCCCCGCTCCGGGGGCGGAAAGGTGGAGCGGTTCCGGCTGCGCGAGCGGGCGGGCGAACTCGGCGCCGAGGTGGTGCTGCTCGGCACGGACGGCGAGACGGACGTCGCGGCCCTGGCCCGCGCGTGCGCGGCGCGCGGCGCCGACCTGCTCGGCGTCGCGGGCGGTGACGGCACGCAGGCTCTCGTGGCCGAGGTCGCTGCCGACCTCGGACTGCCGTTCCTCGTCGTTCCCGCGGGCACCCGCAACCACTTCGCCCTCGACCTCGGCCTGGACCGCGACGACCCGGCCACCGCCCTCGACGCGCTGCGCGACGGGGTCGAACTCCGGGTGGATCTGGGCCGGGCGGCCGGGCGGCCGTTCGTCAACAACGTCTCCTTCGGCGCGTACGCCGAGGTGGTGCAGAGCCCGTCGTACCGGGACGGCAAGACCCGTACGACCTTGGACCTGCTGCCCGGGCTGCTGGTCGGTCACCGCGGCGCCCGGCTGACCGCGCGCGCCGGGGAGCACACCTTCGAGGACCCGCAGGCGCTGCTGGTCAGCAACAACCCCTACGGCGAACGCGACATCGCCGGACTCGGCCGCCGCGCCCGCATCGACGGCGGCGTCCTCGGCTGCGTCGGCGTCCGTGTGACCAGCGCCGCCCAGGCCGCCGGGCTGCTGCGGGGCGGCCGGGCGACGGGTCTCACGCGGGCGCGCGCGGCCACGGTGACCGTCGACGCCGACCGGGCGGAGCTGCCCGTCGGCATCGACGGCGAGGCGGTGCGGCTGCCCGTTCCCGTGCGCTGCGAGATCCGGGCGGGCGCCCTGCGCGTGGTGGTGCCCCGGCGACGGCCGGGCGGCTACCGGGAACGGCCCGCCCTCGACTGGCGCACGATCGCCGAACTGGGCCTGACCAAACGGAGTTGATCCCCTCCGCACGTGGCGCGGCTACTTCGTCGCGCCGTAGACCTTGCGCGCCTCGCGGGGCCCGTACGCCGCCAGCGACCAGATCACCAGCACGTCGAGCACGATGATGATCGCCGACCACACCGGGTGGTACGGCGTGAAGAAGAAGTTCTCCAGCGCGCTCAGGGTGGCGATGAAGATACCGACCACGCGGGCCCAGGTGCGTCCCTTGAACAGGGCGAAGGCCGCGGCCAGCATCACCGCGCCGGTGATCATCTCGGTCCAGCCCCGGCCGGTGGTGTCGAAGTCGAAGGCGTAGTCGTGCTGTGCCTGGTAGTAGTTGCTGTTCAGGATCTCGGAGAGCCCGGAGATCAGGTGGAACCCGCCGGAGATGCCCAGGACGCACGCGGCGAAGACGACTCCGCCGAGCGCCATCACGCTGACATGGGGTTCCTGCGGGGGTGGTGTGCCGGAGCCCGGTGTGGGGCCCGATGTGATGTGCCCGGCCATGTCGTGTCCCCTTCTCGTCACGCAGCACTGGTTTCCTCGTCGCGCGTTGCCGGTTCTCCTGGCCTCCGGAGCATCCCGCCGCGCGCCCGCGCCACCGTCACCCGCACGAGGTGATGCCGCCGCCCGCCCCGTCGCCACAATGACCGAGGGCCGATGGCCGAGCCGTCGTACGGGAGGTGTCGGCATGGGCGACTTCGAGATCCGGGTGCGCGGCAGGATCGGTGACGCCTTCAGTTCGGCGTTCGGCGAGATGACCGTCGTCCTGCACCCGTCCGAGACGGTCCTGGTGGGTTCCGGGCTCGACCAGGCCGCCCTGTACGGGATCCTCGACCGGATCCAGGCGCTCGGCCTGGAACTGCTGGAGGTGCACAGGTTGCCCGACAAGCCTCTTCCATGACCGCGGCGACGCCCCTCACCGTGGAGGTGGTGCCCTCCACATGGGGAGGTGAGGGGCATGCCCGTAGTCCTGTACGACCGGCAACCGGGATCCGGCACCGCGCCGGGCCCGACCGTGACGGCCTGCCTGGTGTGGGTCGCGGGCACGCTGGTCAGAGTCGCCGGCGCCGTGGCGGATCCACGCAGCGCCGTGGTCCTCGTCGACGAGGCGGCCGCCGTGCTGGCCGCGCTGCCGCACGAGGAGCCCGCGCGGCCGGGGACACCGCCCGTCCAGCCGCTGACCGCACGCGAGTTGGCGGTCCTCGGGCGGCTTCAGGAGGAGGTGTCGCTGCGGCAGATCGCCGACCTTCTGTACGTGTCGCACAACACGGTCAAGAGCCATGTCCGCGCCGTGTACCGCAAGTTGGGGGCCAGCTCCCGGGCCGAGGCCGTGCGGCGCGGCCGTGAGCTGGGCCTGGTCGGGCCGCGGCCCGGATCACAGGAGAGGCGGTCGGACGGAACGTGATCACAGGATCTGGAGTTCGCGTGCTCGCCGTACCGCGGCCGAGCGCCGCGTCACGGCGAGCTTGCGGTAGACGCTCTTGAGGTGCGTCTTGACCGTGTTCACCGAGAGGTACAGCTCCGCGGCGATCTCCTCGGTGGTCATCATCTGGGCGAGACGGTCCAGCACATCGCGCTCGCGCGGGCTCAACTGCTCCGTGCGGGCGGGCCGTCCGCCCACGCGGTCCGGCAGCTCCGGGCCGAGGGCGCGGCCGCCGCGGGCCGCGCCCAGCACGAAGGCGCAGGCCGGGGTCACGGTGCGCAGCACGGTCACCGGCAGCCGGGCGGAGCGCGTCAGCTCGTCCAGGACGTTCGGGCCGCAGCCTAAGGGGCCGCCCCGCTCCACCGCGGCGGCGACGCCCGCGGCGAGCGCCCGCAGCTCGGCGAGGAACGTATCCGGCGACGACCGCAGCACGGCGTCGGCGCGGGCCAGTTCGTGGCGGGCGCGGCCGGCTTCGCCGCGGGCCAGCTCGACCCAGGCGCGCACCAGGTGCAGGGCCGCCTGCGAGCGTTCGGCGGCGCACCAGCTGGGCAGCGGCGGCTGGGTGGCGTGGGCGGCGAGTTCGTCGGCGGCCCGGAACCGGCCGCGTACGGCCTCCAGGAGCGCGAGTTCGACGAGGCAGTCCCGGCGCAGCGCCCCGTTGCCCGCGGCGCCCGCCGCCTTCAGCGCGCCGGTGAGGGAGACCTCCGCCGCCTTGAGGTGCCCGGCCCTGACCTCGTAGGCGCCGCGCACCGCGAGGGTGAGCGCGGGGATCTCGGGGTGCTGGGCGAGCGCCGTGTGGGGCAGCAGCGGCCCGGTCTCCTCCACCTCCAGGGCGGCGGCGTACGCCTGCTCCGGGTCGTCGGCGCGCAGCCGGTCCATCCGGATCACGGCGTGCGCGAGGCGGCAGCGGGTGATCCGGTCGTTCTCCTCCTGGCCGTCGCACTCGCGGCTGTCGGGCAGCAGCTTCTCCGCGAGTTCCAGGTACCGGCCGCACGCCTGGTCGTCGCCGCGGACGCGGGCGACGGCGGCGGAGAGCAGCGCCGGTTCCGGACTGCTCGCGATCCCGGGTTCCTGCGGGCCCGTGCGCGTGAGGTCGGCGGGCAGCGGGGACCTGGACAGGCCGAGGACCTGGCCGATCGCTAGGTGACGCACGATCAGTTCGGCGGCCAGGTCCCGGTCCTCGGCGGCGAGCAGATGGCCGACGGCGTCGGCGAGGCGGCCGTGCGCGCCGAGCCAGGCCGCCGCGCGGCGGTGCAGCGGGACGACCAGGCCCGGTGTCTCGTGGCGCAGGCACATCCGCAGCACGTCGGCGAACATCTGGTGGCAGCGGTACCAGCCGTGCCCGAGCGGGTGCAGGAAGGAGTTCTCGCGGACGAGGTCGGCGAAGTGCCCGCCGATGTCGTCGCCGCAGAGCGCGGCGGCCAGTTCGGCGTTGACCCGGTCCAGCACGCTGGTGGTGAGCAGGAGCCGGCGCACGGCGGCCGGCTGGAGGTCGAGGACCTCTTCGACGAGGTAGCTGGCGACCGCCTCGTCGTCCCCGGCGAACCGGTCGACGAACCGCTCGGGTTCGCCGTGCCGCTCCAGTTTCTCCATGGACATCGCGGCGAGCCGGATGCCCGCGGCCCAGCCGTCGGTGCGCCTGCGCAGCACGCTCACGGTCTGTTTGGGCACGTCGACGCCGTGCTGGGCGAGCAGCGCGGCGGTCTCCCGGTCGTCGAAGGCGAGGTCGGCGGTGCGCAGTTCGGTCACGTCGCTGGCGAGGCGGCCGCGGCGCAGGTGCAGCGGCGGGTCGCGGCGGGCCAGGACGATCAGGCGCAGCAGGTCGGAGGTGTGCCGCAAGAGGCTGCTGACGCCGTCCGCGATCGGTGAGCCGGGGGCGGGCTGGAAGTCGTCGAGGAGCAGCACCACCGGTTCGGTGCGCCGGTTGAGTTCGGCGGCGAGGGCCGCGACGAGCAGCGGTCCCTCGCCGGTGGCGACGGCGTCCGGGACCCGGACGCCCGCGTCGCGCAGGGCGGAGGTGACCCGTGGCCAGAACACGGCGGGCTGTTCGGCGCGGCCGTCGCAGGTCACCCAGGCCAGCGGGCCCGGTGGGTGCCGGGTGTGCGCCCACTCCAGGGCGAGGGCCGTCTTGCCCGCGCCCACCGGTCCGACGACGACCGTCAGCCGGCCGCGCACCGCGCGGGCGAGCCGGTCGGTCAGGCGGGGGCGCGACACGATCCAGGCGGGCAGCGCGGGGGTCGTGCGGGACGCCGCGTGGTCGGCTCCCTCGTCCTCGGGGCAGAGCCGCTCGGACATCGGCGGCACCTCGCTCTCGGGAAGGCCTGCGGTGCGGCACAGCACAGTGTGGGCCCACCCGGGCAGAACGGCGGCCCGGCGGACGCCATCTCACCCGGGTGAAGTTCCGGGGTGCGACGGCGCCCGGCCGGGCCGGCCGACGGCGGTGCGATCAGGCGCCCTGCAGGGCGTTGACCAGCTCCTCCTCTCGGTCCTTGGTGAGGGAGGTACGGAGCACGCTGGGCTTGAAGGGGCGCAGCGCGTCGCGGACGCGGTCGGGGGTGGAGCGGCGGACGAGGGCGAAGACGGCGGCGTGGCCGGGTTCGAGGGTGCCCGCGATCTCCTTGACGAACGCGTCGTTGATGCCGACGTCGCTGAGCTTGCCCGCGACGGCGCCGGTGGCGGCCCCCACCGCGGCGCCGAACACCGGCATCAGGAAGAGCATGCCGAACAGCGTGCCCCACAGGGCGCCGCCGGCCGCGCCGGCCGCCGTGGTGCTGAACGTCTGCTGGACGTGGATCTTTCCGTCCATGGTGCGCCAGGCGAGGGCGGCGTCCTCCAGGTCGAGCAGTTCCTGGCGGGACAGCTCCTTCGACAGGCGCAGCACGGACTCCGCCTTCTCCTTGTCGGCGAATCCGAGCACGACGAGATCGGCCATCAGGGCCTCCTGGGCTTGTGGTGTCCCGTCCGGTCGCCGCCGCCGTTCGGGGCGACGGGGTCGCCGAGCCGCTGTGCGGCGGCGGTGACCTGGACGGCGACGGGTTCGAGTGCCTCCTCGGTGAGGAAGCCTTCCGCGACGGGCACTCCGCCCGCGTCACGGATCGCTGTGCGCAGGTACTTGGCCCAGACGTGTTCCAGGAGGACGAACGCCGCGGCCGTGCCCGGGTCGAGGGCGTCGGCCATCTCCCTGATCTCGTCCAGGCTCAGGCCGAAGGCGTTGCCCTCGACGAGGCTCGGGTACTCCTTCTGGGCCGCCTTGACCTTCTCGCCGGAGATGCCCAGCAGTGCCGCGACGGTCTCCCCCATGCCCTCCGCCTGGAAGTCCATGGTGAACAGGTCGCCACCGGGCTCCTTGCTGACGAAGAGCATGTCGAGGACGCGGATCTGACCGTTCGCCTCAAGGATCGACAGCTCTTCCATGATCCGGCCTTCGAACTTCGCTTCCGGCCCGAACTCGACCGTGAGGAGCTGCACCGGTCCGATCCCGGCCATCGTGTCTCCCTTCGTCGTCACGACCCCCGTCACGACCGCCATCACAGCGTCCGCGGGGGCCGCGCCGCGTCACCCGCCGCAGGTGAGGGAGGGGGCCCGGCGGGCGGCGACGGTGGGGCGCGGAGGTGACGCCATGTCCCAGGACCAGGGTCCGGGCCCCGCCGAACCGGCCCGGGCGGCCGAGGCCGGTGAGGTGGAGCGGCTGCGGGCCGAGGTCGCCGAGCTGCGCGAGCGGGTGGGGACCGAGCGGCGGCGCCGGGCCCGGCTGCTGATGGCGCGCAGGATGCTGGCCGCTGTGCTGATCGCGCTGGTCGCCGTGGTGGGGGTGACGTCGGTGGTGGGTCTGTGGGGGGCGCGTACGGCGCTGAACACGGACCGCTGGGTGTCGGCCGTGGGCCCGCTGCCGCAGGACCCGGCGGTGAACAAGGCCGTGTCCACGTATCTCACCGGCGAGATCTTCGACCAGCTCGACGTGCAGAAGAAGCTGTCGGACGCGCTGCCGCCGCGCGCGGCCTTCCTCGCGGGCCCGGTCACGGGTGCCGTCCACGACTCCATGGGGCGGACGGTGTCGAAGCTGCTGGCCACGGATCAGTTCCGGGCGCTGTGGGAGGGCGCCAACCGGCTGGCCCACGAGAAGATGGTCGCCGTCGTCGAGCAGCGCAACGCGAATGTGCGGGTGCACGGCGACACGGTCACCCTGAACCTGCTGCCGATGGTCAACAACCTGCTCACGGACCTGGAGGCGCAACTCCCGTCGCTGTTCGGCAAGAAGCTGGACCTGCCGAAGGTGACCTCCGGTGAACTGCCTCCCGGGCTGCACGACCGCGTCGAGAAGGCGCTGGGCGTGCGGCTCCCGGCGGACTTCGCGCAGATCCGGATCTACAACCGGCACACCCTGGGCCAGCTCCAGCACGCGGTACTGGTCCTCAAGCGGGCGCTGGTGGCGCTGCTGATCGCCGTGCCGGTCCTGCTCGCGCTCGCGCTGTGGGCCGCGCCGGACCGGCGCCGCACCCTGCTCCAGCTCGGCGTGTGGCTGGTGGTCACGGTGACCGTGCTGCACGCGGTGCTTCGGGCGGTGCGCGGGCAGGTGCTCGGGCAGGTGCCGCAGGGCGTCTACCGGGACGGGCTGCGTGCCGCGCTGTGGACGGTGTTCTCGACGCTGCGCGATCTGGGCGACCTGCTGCTGTGGCTCGGGGTGGGTCTCGCGGTCCTCATGTATCTGATCGGTCCGGGGCGGCTGCCGGTGGCGCTGCGCCGACGCGCCGTCCAAGGGGTGCGCGCCGGCGGGCAGTTCGCGGCCCGGGCCGGCACCCGGATCGGCACCGACCGGGCGGTGCGGCCCTGGATCGCCTGGCACGCCGACGTCCTGCGGGTGGGCGGGGTGGTCGTCGCCGTCCTGGTCGCGCTGCTGCTGTCCACGTGGCCCGCGCTGTTCGTGGTCGGCGTACTGCTCGCCGCGTACGAGATCGCGGTCACGCTGCTGGCCCGCGGCGGCGGCTCACCCCCGGGAGGTGAGGCAGACGGCACGACCCCCGCGAAGACTGGCCCATCCGGCTGACCGAGTCAGGGAGTACGCGCATGAAGAAGCAGGAACGGAGCGCGGGCGTGGGGCCGACGGCCACCGGGAACCCGCGGGCGCGTCTGTGGGGGCCCTACCTGAGCGAGCGGCAGTGGGGCACGGTCCGCGAGGACTACAGCCCCGGCGGTGACGCCTGGTCGTACTTCCCGCACGATCACGCCCGGTCCCGCGCCTACCGCTGGGGCGAGGACGGGCTCGGCGGCATCTGCGACGACAAGCAGCGGCTGTGTCTGGCGATCGCCCTGTGGAACGGCCGTGATCCGATCCTGAAGGAGCGCGCCTTCGGCCTGACCAACGGTGAGGGCAACCACGGCGAGGACGTCAAGGAGTACTACTTCTACCTCGACAGCACGCCCAGCCACTCCTACCTGCGCTACCTGTACAAGTACCCGCAGGCCGCCTACCCGTACGAGCAGCTCCTGTCGGTCAACCGCTCCCGCGGCCGGCAGGAGTACGAGTACGAGCTGATGGACACGGGGATCTTCGACGAGGACCGCTACTTCGACGTGACGGTGGAGTACGCGAAGGCGGACCACGACGACATCCTGATGCGGATCACCGTGGAGAACCGGGGCCCCGACGAGGCGACGCTGCATGTGCTGCCGACGCTGTGGCTGCGCAACACCTGGTCCTGGGACGACGGGCGCGCGCCGGATCCCGCGCCGCGGCTGCGCGCGGTCGACGGCCCGAAGTCGGTCTCCACGGTGCGCGCCGACCATCCCGGGCTCGGCTCCTACGACCTGCGGTGCGCGGGGGCGCCCCGGGTGCTGTTCACGGAGAACGAGACGAACAACGAGCGCCTGTTCCACACCCCGAACGCCTCTCCCTACGTGAAGGACGGCATCGGCCGGTACCTCGTCGAGGGCGAGGGCACGGCCGTGAATCCGGAGCGGGAGGGCACCAAGGCGGCCGCCCACTACACGCTGGTGGTCCCCCCGGGCGGGTCGGAGACAGTGCGGCTGCGCCTGGGTCCCGCGGGCGGGCAGCTGTCGCTGGCCCGCGGCTTCGACGCGGTGTTCAAGCAGCGCATCGCCGAGGCGGACGACTTCTACCGGGAGCTGACCCCGGCCCGGGCGAGCGAGGACGAGGCGCGGGTGCTGCGCCAGGCGCTCGCGGGGATGCTCTGGTCCAAGCAGTACTACGCCTTCGACCTGGAGACCTGGCTGGCCGAGCACGATCTGTCGCCGTGGAGCCTGCCGCGGCCCGGGGTGCGCAACCGCGAGTGGTTCCACATGATCAACGACGACATCATCTCGATGCCGGACAAGTGGGAGTACCCGTGGTTCGCCGCCTGGGACCTCGCGTTCCACACGCTGGCGCTCTCCGTCGTCGACGTCGAGTTCGCCAAGCAGCAGCTCGAACTCCTGCTGCGGGACAGCTATTTGCACCCCAACGGGCAGATCCCCGCCTACGAGTGGAACTTCGGCGACGTGAACCCGCCGGTGCACGCCTGGGCCGCCTACTTCGTCCACCTGATGGAGGAGCGCACGACGGGCCACGCCGACCACGCCTTCCTGGAGCGGACCTTCCAGAAGCTGCTGACGAACTTCACCTGGTGGGTCAACCGCAAGGACCCGTCGGGGCGCAACGTCTTCCAGGGCGGCTTCCTCGGCCTGGACAACATCGGCGTCTTCGACCGCAGCGCCCCGCTGCCCACCGGCGGCACGCTGGAGCAGGCCGACGGCACCGCGTGGATGGCCCTGTACTGCCAGTCGATGCTCCAGATCGCCCTCGAACTCGTCCAGCACAACGATGCGTACGAGGAACTGGTCCTGAAGTTCGTCGAGCACTATCTGTGGATCGCGGCCTCGATGGACCGGATCGGGGACCTCGGCGACGAGCTGTGGGACGAGGAGGACGGCTTCTTCTACGACGTGCTGCGGCTGCCCGACGGACAGGCGGTCCGGCTGAAGGTGCGCTCGATGGTGGGGCTGCTGCCGCTGTGCGCCTCCACGGTGTTCCGTCCCGAGCAGCTGGCCCGGCTGTCGGGGCTCGGCGAGCGGCTCCAGCGGTTCGCCGCCCGGCACCCCTCGCTGTCGGTGACGATGAGCACGGCGCAGTCCGGCACGGCGGGCGGGCCGCGGCTGCTGTCGATCCTGGACGAGAAGAAGCTCGTACGCGTCCTCGGGCATCTGCTCTCCGAGGACGAGTTCCTCAGCCCGTACGGGATCCGCGCGCTGTCGCGTCATCACGCCGAGCACCCGTACACGTTCTGGGCGGGCGGACAGGAGTTCCGGGTCGGGTATCTGCCGGCCGAGTCGGACACCGGGATGTTCGGCGGCAACTCGAACTGGCGCGGCCCGGTGTGGCTGCCGATGAACGCGCTCCTGGTGCGGGCCCTGCTGAACCTCTACGGTTTCTACGGCGACGAGTTCACCGTGGAGTGCCCGACGGGCTCGGGGGTGCACAAGAACCTGTTCGAGGTCGCCGAGGAGATCACGGCGCGGCTGACGCGGATCTTCCTGCGGGACGAGGAGGGGCGGCGGCCCGTCTTCGGGGGCCAGACGAAGTTCCGGGACGATCCGCACTGGCGTGATCTGCTCCTGTTCCACGAGTACTTCCACGGGGACAACGGCGCGGGGATCGGTGCCTCGCACCAGACGGGCTGGACCGGTCTGATCGCCCCGCTGATGAAGATCTTCGGCACGCTCGGTCCCGACGCGTTCCGTGCCGACGCCACGAGGAGGCGCAGCCGATGACCGAGGTGCCCGCGCAGCCCGTCGTCCATGAGGTCAACACCCGTGTGTGGTTGCGGGAGTTGGCGTCGCGCTCCGGCCGGCCCCCGAGCCTCGCCGAGGTGCCCAAGGACGCCTGGGACGAACTGACCCCGGCCGGGATCGACGTGGTCTGGCTGATGGGGGTGTGGGAGCGCAGCCCGCTGGGGCGCTCCATCGCCCTGGAGAACCCCGAGCTGCGGGCCGCGTTCGACGCGGCCGTCCCCGGGATCGGCGAGAAGGACATCGCCGGGTCGCCGTACTGCATCCGCCGCTACGCGGTGGACGAGGCGCTCGGCGGTGCGGAGGGTCTCGCGGCGGCCCGGACCGCCCTCGACCGCCGGGGCGTCGGGCTGCTCCTCGACTACGTGCCGAACCATGTGGCGCCGGACAGCCCGTGGGTCGCGGAGCACCCCGAGTACTTCGTGCGGGGGGACGCGGAGGACGTGCGCCGGGATCCGGCGGGGTTCCTCGACACCGGGCGGTCGGTGCTCGCGCGCGGCCGCGACCCGTTCTTCCCGCCCTGGCCCGACGTGGTGCAGCTCGACGCGTTCGCGCCGGAGCTGCGGCGGGCGACGGCCGCGGTGCTGACCGGCATCGGGAAGATGTGCGACGGGGTGCGCTGCGACATGGCGATGCTCCTGATGAACGACGTCTTCGCGCGGACCTGGGGCGAGCGGGTGGGCCCGCCGCCCGGGCGGGAGTTCTGGGCGGAGGTCCTCGCCGGGGTGCGCGAGCGCCACCCGCGCATGCTGTTCGCCGCCGAGGCGTACTGGGACCTCGAATGGGCCCTCCAGGAGCAGGGGTTCGACTTCTGCTACGACAAGCGCCTCTACGACCGCATCCTGCACGAGAGCGCGGTCTCCGTCCGTGACCATCTGCGGGCCGGGGAGGACTACCAGCGCGGCCTCGTCCGCTTCCTGGAGAACCACGACGAGCCGCGGGCCGCGCACACGATGACGCCGGACAAGGAGCGCGCGGCGGCGGTCCTGATCGCCACGCTGCCCGGCGCGACGCTGTGGCACGAGGGTGAGTTCACCGGGCGCCGGATCCATCTGCCGGTGTTCCTGGACCGCCGTGTCGACGAGCGGCCCGACCAGGGCCTGCGCGCGTTCCACGAACGGCTCCTCGCCCGGGTGCACCGCAGCGGTATGCGGACCGGGCGCTGGCGGCTCCTGGACTGCCGGTTCTGGCCGGACAACGAGTCGGGCCGCGACCTGATCGCCTCCTGCTGGACCGGCGACGCGGGCCGCTTCCTGACGGTGGTCAATCTCTCGGACCATCGGGCACAGGCGCGGGTGCCGCTGCCCTGGCCCGAACTGGGCGAGGAGACCTGGGAGTTGACAGAGCTGCTCTTCTCCGAGGACCGGTACGGGCGCTCGGGTGCCGAGCTCCTGGAGAGCGGCCTGTACGTGGACCTGCCGCCGTGGGGCATCCACGTGTTCTCGGTGGCGGCCTGATCACTCCTCCCAGCGCGCCCCGCTCTGCGCCCAGAAGGCCACCACGGCCTCCTCCAGGGTGGGGAAGAACCGCTCGGGCGGGAAGGTCCGTGCCAGGCCGTAACGCTCGATCTTGCGGCGCACGGGATCCTTCATCTCCGCGAAGGCCAGCCTGACCCCCTTCTCCTGGAGCGCGGCATCCAGCTCCAGGAGGACGTCGGCGGCCGTGGTGTCCACGTCGGTGACCGGCTCGGTCGCGAGCAGCACCTGGCGGACCCGCGGGGTGCGCCGCACGATGCGCAGCACCTCGTCGCGGAACGACGTGGCGTTGGCGAAGAACAGCGGGGCGTCGAAGCGCAGGATGACCAGGCCCGGCAGGTGTTCGGCGCGCGGGTGCGAGCGCACGTCGTGATAGCCCGCGAGGCCCGGCACCCTGCCGAGTTCCGTGCTGTACGGCCACCAGGCGCGCCGGAAGACGTTGAGGATCGACAGGCCGACGGCGATCGCGATCCCGGGCAGCACGCCGAGCAGCGCGACGCCCAGGAACGCGGCGATGGTCAGCCAGAACTCCGCCTTGCGCTGCCGCCACAGGCGCCGCGTCCCGGGCAGGTCGGCCAGCGACAGGGACGCGGTGATGACGACGGCGGCGAGCGCGGGCTGCGGCAGATCGCGGAAGAGTCCGGGCAGCAGGACCAGCATGAGCAGGATCAGCCCGGCGCCCACGACCCCGGTCACCTGGGTGCGGGCCCCGGCCCGTTCGGCGACGGCCGTGCGTGATCCGCTGGTGCTCAGGGGGAACCCCTGGAACAGGCCGGCGGCGGCGTTCGCGGCGCCGATGGCGAGCATCTCGTCGTTGCCGCGCACCTCCTGCCCGGTGCGGGCCGCGAAGGCGCCGGCGTTGGAGATGGTGTCGGCCAGGGAGACCAGGGCGATGCCCAGGGCGCCCGCGAACAGCGGCCCGAGGTCGGCGAGGGCCACGTGCGGCACGGTGAACGGCGGGAGCCCTTCGGGCAGCCTGCCCACGGTGTGCACGCCGTGCTCGTCGAGGTGGAGGGCGGCGGACGCCGCGACGGCGAGGACGACCATGACGAGTACGGCGGGCACCTTCGGCAGCAGTCGCTGGAGCAGCAGGATCAGGGCGAGGCAGGAGATCCCGACGGTGACGGCGGCCGGCACCGTCCTCCCGTCCGCCACTGCCCGTACGAAAGCGCCGAGTTCGGCGACGACACCCTTGGCGTCGGTGGAGAAGCCGAAGAGTTTGGGCAGCTGCCCGATGAGGATGGTCAGGGACAGGCCGTTCATGTAGCCGATCATGGTGGGTTTGGAGACGAGGTCGGCGACGAAACCGAGCCGGGCCACCGCCGCGAGGATCATGATCGCCCCGACCATGAGGGCGAGCACGGAGGCGAGCGCGACGGCCCGTTCGGGGTCGCCGCCGGACGCCACCAGGGGCAGCACCGTCGCCGCGATCATCGGGCCGAGCGAGGAGTCGGGCCCGAGGACGAGGATGCGGGACGGGCCGAAGACGGCGTAGGCGAGCAGGCAGAGCACGGATGTGTACAGGCCGGTGATGGGCGGCAGTCCGGCGAGTTCCGCGTACGCCATGCCCTGCGGCACCAGGAGGGTGCTCAGGACGATGCCCGCGACCACGTCCTTGACGAGCCAGCCGCGGCGGTAGGCGCGCAGGCTCCGCACGCCGGGCGGGACCCAGCCCATGGGTGTCTCAGCCCTGCCGTCGGCGGCGGCGGGCGAGCAGCTTGCCGAGTTCCCAGAGGCCGAGCAGGGCGAGGGCGGGCAGCAGGGCCCAGGCGAACTGGCCGATGTGCAAGGGCGTCGTGCCGAGCAGCCGGTTGAGGGCGTCCGTCTGGGTCGCCAGGACGGCGAGCACGAACTCGCCGAGGATCGTCCAGTTGAGCTGCTTGCTGTCGAAGGTCTCGGTGGTCAGGACGGTGCCGGTCTGCTCGCGGCATTCGAGCGCGGACACGATCAGGCAGAGCGCGAACGCGGTGAAGGCGATCGAGTTGCCGATGCGCAGACTGTCGTAGCGTGCCTCGCCCAGCTTGATCAGGGCGAGCAGGGCGACGGCGACGAAGGTGCCGACGAGTCCCACGGTGAGCATGAGGCCGCCGGTCATCACGGGTTCGCCGCGCGGGCGCGGGCGGCGGGCCATCAGGCCCGGCCGGACCCGGTCGAAGCCCAGGGAGAAGCCGAAGGCGGCGTTGACGAAGAAGTGGATCCAGAGCACCTGGGCGGGGCTGAAGGGTTCGCCGGCCGCGATGTTGAACAGGGTCGCGCCGAGGAAGGTGAGGACGAAGACGACCAGCAGGACGAGGACGAACCGGATGTACTTCGTGAGGTTGTCGTAGATCTTGCGGCCCTGCTCGACGGCGTGGACGATCGTCGCGAAGTTGTCGTCGGACAGGATCATCCGCCCGGCGTTCTTGGCGACTTCGGTGCCCGAGCCCATGGCGATGCCGATGTCGGCGGCCTTGATGGCGGGGGCGTCGTTGACCCCGTCGCCGGTCATGGCGACGACGTCGCCGCGCTTCTTGAGGGTGTCGGCGAGGAGCACCTTGTGCTCGGGGGCGACCCGGCCGACCACGCCGATCCGGTCGATGCGCGCCAGGCGTTCCGTCTCGGGCAGGGCGGCGAAGTCGGCGCCGAGGATCGCCTCTCCCCCGATGCCGACCTGCCGGGCGACGGCGGCGCCGGTGATCACGTCGTCCCCGGTGACCATACGGACGCGGATGTGGGCGGCCTGCGCGGCGGCCACGGCGGCCCGGGACTCGGCGCGCGGCGGATCGGCCATGCCGACGAGGCTCGTGACGCTCAACTCCGCGACGAGGGACAGGAGATCGCCGCCCGGTGCGAAGCGGGCGGGGTCGAGGTCGCGGACGGCGGCGGCCATGACGCGGCGGCCCGCCCGCTCCATCCGTTCCACGGCGTCCTGGGCCCGTTCGCGCAGGGCGGTGTCGAAGGGGATGTCCTTGCCGTCGGAGCGGGCCGTGGTGGTGCGCGCCAGGACGGCCGGCGCCGCTCCCTTGACGAAGCAGCGCACGACGGTCCGGCCCCTCCCGTCGCGGGTCTCGTGGAAGGTCGCCATGAGTTTGTGGGCCGGGTCGAACGGCAGGGTCGCGAGCCGGGGCAGCTCCTCACGGGTCGCGTCGATGTCGAGGCCCGCCTTGTGGGCGAGGACCAGCAGGGCGCCCTCGGTGGGGTCGCCCACCACCTGTCCGTCGACGAGCGTGGCGTCGTTGGCGAGGACGTACGGGAGGATCGCGTCGTCGATGCGCGGGGTGGAGCCCGCGGCGTGGTGGACGCGGCCCTCCAGGGAGTAGCCGGTGCCGGAGACGGTGTACCGGTCGAAGGCGTCCACGACCTCGACGACGGTCATCTGGTTCATCGTCAGGGTGCCGGTCTTGTCGGAGTTCACGGCCGAGGTGAAGCCCAGCGTCTCCACCGACGGCAGGTCCTTCACGATGGCGCCCCGCCGGGCGAGTTCGAGTCCGCCCTGCGAGAGGATCGTCTGGGTGACGGTGGGCAGGGCCTCGGGGATCGCGGCGATCGCGAGCGAGACGGCGGCCACGAAGAGCGCGTCCCAGGCCTCGCCGCGGGCGCGCCCCAGGGAGAACATCACGATCATGGTCAGGCCGGCCGCGCCGACGATCCAGAGGGTGAGCCGGTTCAACCCCACGGTGAGCGGCGAGGGTTCGGGCCGGGTCTGCGTCAGCATGCCCGCGATCCGGCCGAGTTGGGTGCCGGTGCCGGTCGCGGTGACCAGCAGGACGCCGCTGCCGTGGGTGACGGGGGTGGTCATGAACGCCATGTCGGTCTGGTCCGCGGGGCCGAGGTCGCTGCCGCGCACGGGTGCCGGGTCCTTCGCCACGGGGACGCTCTCGCCGGTGAGCGCGGACTCGTCGATCTGGAGCGAGCTGGCCGTGAGCAGCCGCCCGTCGGCCGGGACCTCGTCGCCTGCCGCGAGCAGCACGATGTCACCGACGACGACCTCCTCGGCGGGGATGCGGGCCTCGTTGCCGTCGCGGCGGACGCGGGCGGTGGCCTTGGACATCTCCTTCAGGGCGTTCATGGCGCTCTCCGCCTTGCCCTCCTGGCGCAGCCCGATGACGGCGTTCAGGACGGTCAGGGCGAACAGCACCACGGCGGTCGCCCATTCCTGGACGGCCAGCGAGACCACGGCCGACGCGGTGAGGATCAGCTGCATGTACGAGGTGTACTGGCCGAGGAAGCGGGCCAGGGCGCCGCGCGTGCGCTCCTGCGGCAGCGCGTTGGGCCCGTCCTCGACGAGCCGGGCGGCGGCCCGTGCGGCGCTCAGACCGAGGGCCGGGTCGACGCCGAACTGCCCGGCGACGGCCTCGGCCGAGCGGGTGTACCAGACCTCCGCCGCGGTGTGCGCGGTCATCGCTTCCGCCTCCGCTCGCGCCCGTGGCCGGTGGCGTACGGATCCGCCGCCGTGCCGGCCGGTGCCTCGCGCTCCAGCCTCTTCTTCTCGCGGGCGAGTTCGCCGCGGCTCTTGTCGTCGACCTCCGGGTAGCGCGGATCGATGTCGATGAGGGTGTGGGCGAGGACGGCGGCCGCGCTGATCCGGGCGAACCATTTGCGGTCCGCGGGGATCACGTACCAGGGCGCCCACGCCGTGCTGGTCGCGGAGAGCATCTCGGAGAACGCGCGCTGGTAGGCGTCCCAGCAGGCGCGTTCGCGTACGTCCGCCGCCGAGAACTTCCAGTTGTGGTCGGGCAGATCGATCCGTTTGAGGAAGCGGACGCGCTGCTCCTCCTTGGACAGGTTGAGGAACAGCTTCACGACGCGGAAGCCGTTCTCGGTCAGGTACCGCTCCCAGTCGTTGATCTCCCGGTAGCGGCGGTTCCAGAGTTTGCGGCCCGTGGTGGCGCCCGGCAGCCTTTGCCGGCTGAGGAGTTCGGGGTGGACCCGCACCACGAGGACCTCCTCGTAGTGGGACCGGTTGAAGATGCCGATCTCGCCGCGGCCGGGCAGGCTGCGGGCGTAGCGCCACAGGTAGTCGTGGCCGAGTTCGTCGGCGGACGGCACTTTGAAGCCCGCCACGCGGACGCCCTGCGGGTTCACCCCGCTCATGACGTGCCGGATGGTGCCGTCCTTGCCGCCCGCGTCCAGCGCCTGGAGGCAGAGCAGCACCCCGGTGGCGCCGTCGGCGGCGAGCCGTCGCTGGTAGTCGGCCAGGAGCGCGACGCCGGTGCGCAGCAGCTCCCGGCCGGCCTTCTTGTTCTTCACGCCCGCCTTGTAGGCGGGGTCGAAGTCGTCCGCCAGGTGCACCTTCGCGCCGGGCCGCACCCTCAGCGGAGCGATGAACTCGGCGATCCGCTCGGCTCGTTCGTCCGGTGTCCGTGCTGGTCCTTCGCGCATACGTCACCTCGGCCGTCGGGCCCGACTCGGCTTCTGTCGGGGCGGGTTCAGAAGAGCGTGTCGCGCCGGACCACGCACAGCGCCCAGATGATGAAGCCGTCCATGGCGATGAGCGTCAGGGACCACAGCGGGTGGTAGGGAATGGAGAGGAAGTTGGCGATGATCATCAGTCCGGCGATGATCACGCCGACGACCCGGGCCCACTTCATCGCGACGAAGAGGCCGAGGCTGACGGCCACCGCGATCACGCCGAGGACCATGTGGGTCCAGCCCCACCCGGTCAGGTCCCACTCGTAGACGTAGTTCGGGGTCGTCAGGAAGACCTTGTCCCGCAGGACGGCCGACAGACCCCGGCAGAAGTCCAGGGAACCGGAGATGAACAGCAGCACGGCGGCGAAGACGGTCAGCCCGCCGGCCGCGGCCATTTTGACATCGGAGCGTGGGTGCGAGCCCGTCGAGGTGGCCATGACACTACCTCCGTGTTCGGTGCCGGTGCTGAACGCACCGCTGTGCCCCGAGTGTGGCGCCCGGTACCGGGGGTGGGTCGTCACCCTTGGGGGGTGACGACCACGGAGGGCGCCGTCCGGAACGCTGTCCGCCGTCCCGCCCGCGATCCGGAGGCGAACCGATGACCGTGCCGCCGGCCCCGCGCGCAGCGACTCCCTGGCCGCGTCAGGTGCTCGCGCCGCTCGCCCTGGCCCAGTTCGTGTGCAGCTTCGCCGGGTCGAACATGAACGTGATGATCAAGGACATCAGTGCGGACCTGGACACCACGGTGCAGGGCGTTCAGATCACGATCACCGCGTTCCTGCTGGTGATGGCGGCGCTGATGATCCCCGGCGGCATCCTGAGCGACCGCTACGGCCGCAAGCGCTGTCTCGTCGTGGGTCTCGCGGTCTACGGGGCCGGGGCCCTGCTCAGCGCGGCGGCGCCCGGTCTCGGCGTCCTCATCCTCGGGAACTCGATCCTGGAGGGCGTCGGCACGGCGCTGCTCATTCCGCCCGTCTACATCCTCACCACCCTTCTGTTCACCGAACTCCCCGACCGGGCGCGGGCGTTCGGGGCGATCATGGCGATGGGCGGGATCGGGGCGGCGGCGGGCCCGCTGATCGGCGGGCTGATCACCTGGGCGATCGGCTGGCGGGCCGCGTTCGTCTTCCAGGCACTCGTCGTCGTGGTGATCATCGTGCTGAGCCGCCACGTCCACGATCCGCTGCCGCCCGACCCGGAGTGCGAGGTCGACACGGGCGGCGCGGTGCTCTCGGCGGGAGGTCTCGTCCTCGTCGTCCTGGGCATTCTCGCGGCCGACGACAACGGCTGGTGGACGCTGGGGCTGCTGTCGGCCGGGATCCTGGTGCTCATCGGCTTCTTCCGCTGGGTCCGGGCGCGGGAACGCGCGGGCGCCCAGCCCCTGCTCCCCACCGCCCTGTTCCGCGACCGCACCTCGAACCTCGGCCTGATCACGCAGCACGTCCAGTGGCTGCTGCTGATGGGGATCTCCTTCACGGTCGCCGCGTATCTCCAGGTCGTACGGGGGTACGACGCGATCAGCACCGGCGTCATCTTCACGGCGTCGACGGCGGGGCTGCTGATCTCCTCGCTCGGCGCCCAGCGGTTCGCCCGCCGCAGGGAGCAGCGCAGTCTCGTGATGGCCGGGTTCGTCACCACGGTCTGCGGGATCGGGGTGCTGATCGGCCTCGCGCACGGGTCGCCGAACGTCTGGCTGTTCACCCCGGGACTGCTGCTGATCGGGCTCGGACTCGGGGTGATGCTCACCCCGTCGGTCACCATCGTGCAGTCCAGCTTCTCCGAGGACCTGCAGGGCGAGATCTCCGGGCTCTCCCGCAGCGTGTCCAACCTCGGCTCGTCCGTGGGCACGGCGGTCGCGGGCACCATCCTGGTCGCCGATCCGGCCGTGGGCCCGTACGCGACGGCGCTCGTCGTGCTCGCCGTGATCGGGCTCGGCGGTCTTGTCGCGGCGGCGCGGCTCCCGCACGGCCGGGGTCAGCGCCCGTCGTAGTGCACGGCGGCGCGGACCACGAGGTCCGGCACGGCGGCCCGGCGCCGGCTGAACGGGATCCACAGCAGCCCCAGCGGGAACGACACACTGAGCGCCGCCCTGAGGAGGGCCCGCGGCAGTCCGAGCCGCCGGCCCGCCCGGTCGCCGACGCGCACCCCCATCAGCCGCCCGCCGACGCTCTGTCCCGTCAGTGCCCAGGCGCCGCCGAGATAGCAGACGGCGAACGTCCACGCGATCGCGCCGGCGAGCCGCCCGTCCCAGTGGGGGATCCGCAGCGGCGGCCCGACGAGGAGCAACCGCGCGCAGCCCGCGCCGAGTTGGACAGTGAGACCGGTCAGCGCCACCAGTAGCGCGTCGAGCAGCGCCGCGACCCCTCTGGTGACGAGCCCCGCCGCCTCCCCCTCCTCACTCATCGCCCCGCCGCAGCATCCGGTCGGCGACCCGGTTCACCCCGCGGTCCCCGCGCCGCCCGATCCCCCGCACGGCGGCCCCCGTGTCCGCGGCCATCCCGCCCCCGGTCTCCCGCACGATCCGCCCGAGATCGATCTCCCGCAGCACGTCACGGGTGAGTCCCACGAGGTCGATGCGGGCGATGATCCGCCCGATGTCGACGCGGTCCGCGATCCCGTTCACGTCCACGCGGGCCGCGATGGGGGCGACGGTGACGCGGTCGGCGACGGTGTCGACATCCACCCTGGCGGCGACCGCGTTCACGTCGACCCGGTCGGCCACCGCCGCGACATCGATCCGGGCGGCGACGGCGTCGACGTCCACGCGCTCGACGACCGCGTTCACATCGACCCGGGCCACTATTCGGCCGATGTCCACCCGGGCGATCACGGCGTCCAGGTCCACCCGGTCCAGGACGAGCCCCACCGCGCCGCGCACCACGGCGCCGGTGGCCGAATCCACCGTGTCCCGGACGCACCGCGCTCCCCGAGCCACGAATCCGGCGAGGACGTGCGCGTAAGCAGGCATCATCCGCAGACCGCAGCAGAGGACCGGGCGGGCGGCCTCATCCGCCGCGGGTGATTCGGTACCGGAGTGTGTCAATGCCTGCACGGAACGTGGCCCCGCGCCGTAATCTGTTCGTCCAGGCCGTCCCTGACCCCGGTGGCCGAATCCCGTCGTCCCGCTTCCCGGGCCTCTCCGGACGTCCGATCGACTTGGGGGAAGTCGCCATGCTGGAAGGCAACGCATGGCCCGTCGGGCACATCCGGGTCCACGAGGTCCACGCGGTCACCGTGATCGAACTGCACGGCGAGATCGACATCGCCGCTGCCCTCGACGTCCTGCCCGCCCTCGACGCGGCCACGTTCGACGACAGAAGGACCGTGGTGCTCGACCTGGGCCCGGTGGTCTTCTTCGACGTGTACGCGCTACGGCTGCTGTGCCGGGCGCAGGACCGCGTCGTCGCCCGGGGCGGACGGCTGCTCGTCGTCTGTGCGCACCGGAACATCCTGAAGCTGCTGCGCGCGGGCGGGCTGCTGGACCGCTTCGATCCGCTGCCGACCATGGCGGAGGCCATGGAGCGGGGCGCGCGGGAGGCCACGGGGTGACCTGCGCCCCGGTCCCGGCTCAGGCGCCGCGGGCAGGAGTTCGGCCCGCGCACCGATGAGCCCGAAGGGCTGGCCGTTGCGGTCGGCGAGGGTCCGGGCCAGCCACAGCACACTGACGCCCGCGGCACCGAGCTGTCCGGTGTGCCGCAGGTCGACGAGGACGCCGGTGCCGTCGGGTCGGATCGCCTCGTGCAACAGCCGGCCGACCGGCGCCTCCGCGGACGGTCCGAGTGGGGCCCGTACCTCGATCACCAGGCATCCGCCGACGCGCCGCACCACCACGGGCGCTGGTGTCCGGCGGCGGAGCCGGAGCACGGGGCTCCATGCCATGGTGCCCACCCCCTGGGCTCGGCGAACGCACACCGTCGCGCCGTGGGCGGCGGCGCGGGAGGGGCCACACGGCCCTCACCCGAGGGGCCGGTCGGCCCCGCATCCCGGAGCGCGCCGTCTACACCGGACGGCGTACACCCCTGGTCCGCGATCCCAGGGTTTTCACCGTGGCCGGGGCGCCGCCGGGGAGTCATCGTGGAGGGCACGGAAGTTGACGGGGGCTTTCGTACATGGGGGAACACGGGGGACGGGGGTGTCCGCGCCGGGCACCCCCGCTGTTCCGGCCCGGCGGTCGTGGTGGTCCGCCGGGTCTCCCCGGGGTCGCTCAGCTGTCCGCCGACCGGCTGATGAGGCGCACGAGTTGGGCCCTGCGGTGCACTCCGTCGAGCTTGCGGTAGATGTTGCCGAGGTGGAACTCGACCGTCTTGACGCTGAGGAAGAGCTGTTCGGCGACCTCGTGGTTGGTGATTCCGCGTCCGACGGCGAGCGCGACGCGCAGTTCCTGCGGGGTGAGGGCGTCGAGCGGGGTGTGTCCCGCGCCGCCGGCCCGGGTGCCGTCGCCGCCCGCGGCGCGGAGTTCGGCGGCGGCCCGGTCCGCCCAGCCGCTCGCGCCGAGCCGTTCGAAGAGGCCGAGCCCGAGCCGCAGCCTGCGCCGGGCCTCACCGCGCCGCCCCTGCCGGCGCAGCAGCTCGCCCCGGGCGAACTCGGTCCGTGCCCGCTCGAACGGGGCCGTCACCCTGTCGAGCCGGGCCAGGGCGCGGTCCATGTGGTGGTCGGCGCGGGCCGGTTCGAGCATGCCGCGCACCCGGGCCGCCGCGGCGGCGGTGACGGGACGGTCGCCCCGGCCCGCCTCGTGGTCGAGGACGCGCAGGACGTCGTACGCGTCCTCGGTGCGGTGCAGATGGACATAGGCGTCGGCGAGGTCGGCTGCCCAGCACAGATAGAGGCCGTCGCCGCGGCCGTTGGCGGTGGAGAACTCCCTGACCCTCTCCAGGTGCCGGGCCGACTCGTCAAAGCGGCCGAAGCCGAGTTCGAGCAGGCCGAGCGCGCCGTGGGCGCGGGCCGCGTCCATGGGCAGCCCGGTGACGGCCGCGAGGGACGTCGCCCGCGCCGCGTGCCGCCGGCAGTCGGCCTCCCTGCCGCGGGCCGCCTCGGTCCTGGCCTGGGCGGCGAGCGCCCGGCACACCTCGAGGACGCGTCCGGTGTCCTCGCCGAGCCGGACGGACTCGTCGGCGTGCGCGAGCGACGCGTTCCAGCGGCCGCTCCAGAACTCGATCACGGAGGCCGTGCCGAGGAGATGGGCGAGCAGCCCCACGGTGCTGGAGGCGCGGGCGGAGTGCACGGCGCGGTCGAGCAGGGCGAGGCCGGCGTCCAGTTCCTCGGCGGCGAGATGGCACAGGCCGCCGACCCCGGAGACCGGGTACGGGAACGCCAAGTCCGGTACGGTGAGCGGCTTTTCGAGGTCGTGGAGCAGTGTGCGGCCCTTCTCCGCGTCGCCGCCGAGGAGTTCGACGAGCGCGTGCAGGAGACGTACGGGCAGTTCGGCGGAGGGGTCGCCGAGCGTGTTGGCGTACCGCATGGACTCGGCGGAGGCGGCGCGCGCCGCGGTGAGGTCGCCGATGGCGAGTTCGGTGAAGGTGATGCCGCCGAGCATGACGGCGGCGAGCGCGGGATCGACGTGCCGGGCGTCCGCGACGGCGGCGCGCAGCTGGTCGCGGGCGAGCGCCGTGCGGCCGCGCTGGATGTCGACGTAGCAACGGACTTGGCGGATGTCGAGCCGGGTGCGTTCCCGGGCGGCGTGGGCGAGGGCGCGGTCGAGGAGGCCGGCGGCCTCGTCGAGGGAGCCCGCGGCCTGGGCGGCGCGGGCGGCGGAGAGAAGCCGGAGCGCCCTGCGCTCGTCCTCGGGGGTGAAGCGGGCGGCGTGGGCGTACAGCCGGGCGGCGAGCGGCAGGGTGAGACTTCCGGGTCCGCCGGAGGCGGCGCGTTCCAGTGCGGCGGCCACCTCTTCGTCGGGGTCGGCGCCGGACTCGGCGAGATGCCAGGCGTAGCGTTCGACGGCGGTGGGTGCCGTGGCGTCCCGCAGGGCGTGGGCGACGGTGCGGTGGGCCTGCCAGCGGCGCACGGCGCTCGCCCCGTGATAGACGCTGGAGCGCACCAGCGGGTGGCGGAAGACGTACGCGCCCTCTTCCACGGTCAGCAGCCCCGCCCGCTCGGCGGGTTCGAGTGCGGCGTAGGTCAACTCGTGGGCGCGCAGGACGCTTTCGGTTCCGGCGAGGGGGCGGGGTCCGAGGACGGCGAGCAGCAGCACGGCGTCCTGGGTGCGGGCCGGGAGCCGGGTGACGGCGCTGTGGAAGGTGCGGGTGAGCATGTCGCCGATGGGCAGCGGGGCGTCGGTGTCGGGACGGTGGCCGCCGCGGGCCAGCAGGGCGGGGAGTTCGAGAAGGGCGAGGGGGTTGCCGCGGGCCTCGGCGAGCAGCCGGTCCATGTCGCGTGAGGAGAGCGGTTCGGCGGCGACGAGACGGCGCGCGGAGTCGGCGTCGAGGCCGCTCAGGGTCAGGGTCTCCACGGGGGCGAGCCGGGAGGCGGCCTCGTCGGCGTCGCGGGTGGCGTAGAGGGCGGCGACGCCTTCCCGCTTGAGCCTGCGGGTGGCGAAGGCGAGGGCGTCGAGGGAGTACGGGTCGAGCCATTGGGCGTCGTCGACGACGAGCAGGACGGGCCCGGACTCGCTGACCGCGCCGAGCAGGCTGAGGGTGCCCGCGGCGACGGCGTACCGGTCCTGGGCGACGGCGGGGCCGAGGGCGAGGGCGCCGGTGAGGGCGGCGGCCTGCCGCCGCGGGATCCGGTCGAGCCGATCGGTGACCGGCCGGAAGAGATCGGCGAGTCCCACATACGGCAGTCCGCTCTCGGCCTCGATGCCCTGGGTGCGCAGTCGGGTCAGGTCCCCGGCGACCGACGCGGCGTACGCGAGGAGGCTCGACTTGCCGATCCCGGCCTCGCCGCGCACGACGAGCGCCCCGCTGCGCCCGCCGCGTGCCGCGTCGACCAGGTCCTCGAGACGCGCGCACTCCGCTGTCCGCCCCAGCAGCATGCGGCCAGGGTAGCCGCGTCGCGCGCGCCGGCGTCCCGTCGGTTCGGGCCGCTGCTCACGCCGGCTCGGCCACCGCCTCGCGCTCCCCGTGCGCGAACTGGGTCCGGTACAGCTCGGCGTACCGGCCCTCCACGGCGACGAGTTCGTCGTGGGTGCCGCGCTCCACGATCCGGCCGTTCTCGACCACCAGGATCTGGTCGGCGGAGCGGATCGTGGAGAGCCGGTGGGCGATGACGATGGCGGTGCGTCCGTCGAGGGCCTCCGCCAGGGCCTCCTGCACCGCGGCCTCGGAGGTGTTGTCGAGGTGGGCGGTGGCCTCGTCGAGGATGACGACGCGCTGGCGGGCGAGGAGCAGCCGGGCGATGGTCATGCGCTGGCGTTCGCCGCCGGAGAGCCGGTAGCCGCGCTCGCCGACCACCGTGTCGAGTCCGTCGGGGAGTTCGCGCACCAGGGTCTCCAGGCGGGCCCGGCGCAGGACGTCCCAGAGTTCGTCCTCGGTCGCCTCCGGCCGGGCGAGCAGCAGGTTGGCGCGGACGCTGTCGTGGAAGAGGTGGCCGTCCTGGGTGACCATGCCGAGGGTGGCGCGGATGGACGGGGCGCTCAGGTCGCGTACGTCGACGCCGCCGATCCGTACGGCGCCCGCGTCGGTGTCGTAGAGGCGGGGCAGGAGTTGCGCGACGGTCGACTTGCCGGCGCCGGAGGAGCCGACGAGCGCGACGGTCTGGCCGGGTTCGGCGCGGAAGGAGACGCCGTGCAGGACCTCGGCGCCGCCGCGGTTGTCGAGCGAGGCGACCTCCTCCAGCGAGGCGAGGGAGACCTTGTCGGCGGCCGGGTAGCCGAAGCGGACCTCGTCGAACTCCACGGCGACCGGCCCCTCGGGCACTTCGCGGGCCTCCGGCTTCTCCTCGATCAGCGGCTTGAGGTCGAGCACTTCGAAGACGCGCTCGAAGCTGACCAGCGCGCTCATGACCTCGACGCGGGCGCCCGCCAGGGACGTCAGCGGCGCGTACAGCCGGGTGAGGAGCAGGGCGAGGGAGACGACGGTGCCCGCCTTCAGGCTGCCGTCGAGGGCGAGGTAGCCGCCGAGGCCGTAGACGAGGGCCAGCGCGAGGGCGGAGACGAGGGTGAGCGCGGTGATGAACGCGGACTGCGCCATCGCCGTCCGCACCCCGATGTCCCGCACCCGCCGGGCCCGGGCCGCGAACTCCTCGGACTCCTCCTCGGGGCGCCCGAAGAGCTTCACGAGCGTGGCGCCGGGCGCGGAGAACCGCTCGGTCATCCGGGTGCCCATGGCCGCGTTGTGGGCTGCGGCCTCACGTTGCAGCCGCGCCATCCGGGAGCCCGTGCGGCGGGCCGGGATCACGAACACGGGCAGCAGGACGAGGGCGAGCAGGGTGATCTGCCAGGACAGGGTGAGCATGACGGCGAGGGTGAGGATCAGGGTCACCACGTTGCCGACGACGCCCGACAGGGTGTTGCTGAACGCGCGCTGGGCGCCGATCACATCGTTGTTGAGGCGGCTGACGAGCGCCCCGGTGCGGGTCCGGGTGAAGAACGCGACGGGCATCTTCTGCACATGGTCGAAGACGGCCGTACGGAGATCGAGGATCAGGCCCTCGCCGAGGTTCGCGGAGAGCCAGCGGGCGAGCAGCCCGATTCCGGCCTCGGCGAGCGCGATCACCGCGATGAGGACGGCGAGTCGCACCACGAGCCCCTGGTCGTGACCGCCGACGATGGTGTTGACGACGTCACCGGCGAGCACCGGGGTCGCGACGGCCAGCAGCGCGGTGAGGACGCTCAGCACGACGAACTGGATGATGCGCCGCCGGTGCGGTCGCGCGAACGCGGCGATGCGGCGCAGGGTCGCGCGGGCGAAGGGGCGGTTGTGGGAGCCGCCGTTCTGGGCGTTCATGACGCTGTGCAGCTGCGTCCAGGCTGTGGTCTCCATGCTCATGCCGACGACAGTAGGACCTCAACCTTTCTTGAGGTCAACAACATGAGGTCAACCCATGGGATGCGAGGAGCCAGGACGTGCCGGAGCTGGGAAGACGTACGTTGCTGTCCGCGATCGGCGTCACCGCCGCGGCGGGCCACCCCTCGGTCGCGCGGGCCGCTCAGCCGGTGGCCGGCCGGCGTGCGGGTCCGTACGAGGACGAGGTGCGGGCGCTGCTCGCCCGGATGACGCCGGAGGAGAAGCTGGGGCAGTTGCAGCAGCTCCCGTGGGCCTACGACCTGAATCCGGGGTCGGGTTCGACGAAGGAGGTCGAGGACGCGGCACGTACGGGACGGCTCGGTTCGGTGCTCAGCGTCTTCGGCGCGCGGACGACGAACGCACTGCAACGGCTCGCCGTCGAGGAGTCGCGGCTCGGCATCCCGCTGCTGTTCGGTCTGGACGTGATCCACGGCTTCTGGACGACGTTCCCGATCCCGCTCGCGCAGGCCGCCGCGTTCGATCCGGAGGTGGCGCGGGCGGACGCCGAGGTGTCGGCGCGGGAGGCCCGGTCCAACGGGGTGCACTGGACGTTCTCGCCGATGATGGACGTCACGCGCGAGCCGCGCTGGGGCCGCGTCGCCGAGGGGAACGGTGAGGACCCCCACCTGACCGCGCGGTACGCGGCGGCGAAGGTGAAGGGCTACCAGGGTGCGGGGCTCTCCACGAAGACGTCCGTCGCGGCCTGCGCCAAGCACTTCGTCGCGTACGGCGGCGCCGAGGGCGGCCGCGACTACAACACGGTCGACGTGTCGGAGTCCCGGCTGCGCAATCTGTACCTCCCCCCGTTCAAGGCGGCCTTGGAGGCGGGCGCGGCCACGGTGATGGCCTCCTTCAACACCGTCAGCGGCGTCCCGGGACACGGCAACGCGCACACCCTCACCGACATCCTCAAGGAGGAGTGGGGCTTCGACGGGACGGTGGTCAGCGACTGGAGCGGCGTCCAGGAGCTGATCGCGCACGGCTTCGCCGAGGACGGCGCCGACGCGGCGCGGCTCGCGCTGAACGCGGGCGTCGACATGGAGATGACGAGCACGAACCTGCGCACCCACGGCAGGCGGCTGCTGCGCGAGGGGAGGATCCCGCAGCGGCGGATCGACGACGCGGTGGCACGGGTGCTGCGTCTGAAGTACGCGCTCGGGCTCTTCGACGATCCGTACGTGGACGAGGACGCGGCGCTCACCGGGCCCACGGCGAAGACACGGGAGGCGGCGCGTGCGGCGGCCGCCAGGTCCATGGTGCTGCTGAAGAACGACGACGGGGTCCTGCCGCTGAGCCGGACCCTCGCGTCCCTCGCGCTGGTGGGCCCGTTCGCCGACTCGGCGGATCTGCTGGGTACGTGGGTGGTGCCCGCGGCGGCCGAGCGGTTCCCGGCGGTGCGGATCCTGGACGCCGTGAGGAAGGCCGCGCCGGACACGAAGGTGACGTACGCCCGGGGTGTCGCTCCGGAGGGCGGGGACACGGCAGGGATCGGGGCGGCGGTCGCGGCGACGAGGGCCGCGGACCTGACGGTCGTGGTGGTGGGCGAGCCGGCGGCGCTGAGCGGGGAGGCCGCGGCGCGCAGCGACCTCGCACTGCCGGGCGCGCAGGAGAAGCTGGTCGCGGCGATCGCGGAGACGGGGAAGCCGTTCGTGGTCGTCCTGGTCAACGGCCGCCCGCTGACGATGGGTTCGTGGCTGGAGAAGGCTCCCGCGGTACTGGAGGCCTGGCATCCCGGGATCGAGGCGGGGCACGCCGTCGCGGACGTGCTGTTCGGCGCGGTGAACCCGGGCGGGAAGCTGCCGGTGTCGTTCCCCCGGACGGTCGGCCAGCTCCCGGTCCACTACAACCACGAGTCGACGGGCCGCCCCTACGACGCGGACAACAAGTACACGTCGAAGTACCTGGACCTGCCGCCGACACCGCAGTTCCCGTTCGGTCACGGGCTGAGCTACACGGCCTTCGACCTCGGCGCGCTGAAGCTGAGCCGGGCGCGGGTGTCCGCGCGGGCGCTGCGCCAGGGGGACACCGTGGAGGTGTCGGTGTCCGTGCGCAACAGCGGAGACCGCGCGGGGGACGAGGTGGTGCAGCTCTATGTGCGGGACGTGACCGCGAGCATCGTCCGACCCGTGCGCGGGCTGCGCGGGTTCCGGCGGGTCACGCTCGACGCGGGCGCGGCGACGACGGTCCGGTTCCGGCTCGCCGCCGAGGACCTGGGGTTCTGGACGAACGATCCCGCCGGGACGTTCCGCGTGGAGGAGGGGACGTTCAAGCTGTACGTCGGTACGAGTTCGACGGCCGACGCCGAACTCACCCTCACCGCCACCTAGTTCATCCGTTTCGTCCAGTTCGCCCACTCCACAGCCGGGAGCAGCCCATGCCGTCCGTCCGCGTCGAGCGCACCGCCCATGTCACCACGGTGATCCTGTCCCGCCCCGAGGCCCGCAACGCGGTCGACGGCGCGACGGCCGCCCTGTTGGCCGACGCCTTCCGGGCGTTCGAGGCGGACGACGCGGCGCGGGTGGCGGTGCTGTGGGGCGAGGGCGGCACGTTCTGCGCGGGCGCGGACCTGAAGGCCGTCGGCACGGAGCGCGGCAACCGGGTGGCGGCGGACGGCGACGGGCCGATGGGGCCGACGCGGCTGCGGCTGTCCAAGCCGGTGATCGCGGCGGTGAGCGGTCACGCGGTGGCGGGCGGTCTGGAGCTGGCGCTCTGGTGCGATCTGCGGGTCGTCGAGGAGGACGCCGTGTTCGGGGTGTTCTGCCGCCGCTGGGGTGTGCCGCTGATCGACGGCGGCACGGTCCGGCTGCCCCGTCTGATCGGGGAGAGCCGGGCCATGGACCTGATCCTGACCGGGCGGCCCGTCCCGGCGGCCGAGGCCCACGCGATGGGTCTGGCCAACCGCCTGGTGCCGCCGGGCCGGGCCCGCGCGGCGGCGGAGGAACTGGCCGCCGCGCTCGCGGAGTTCCCCCAGGCATGCCTGCGCAGCGACCGGGCGTCGGTGCGGGAGCAGCACGGACTCGACGAGGAGACGGCGATGCGGGGCGAACTCGTCCACGGGACGGGTGTGTTGCGCGAGGGGATCGAAGGGGCCGGGCGATTCACGGCCGGGGCGGGCCGGCACGGAGCGTTCGGCGAGGCGCCCTGACATGGCGAACATCACACATGGCGATACCCACGTCACCTACGGGAGCGGAAAGTCGTACCGATCCCCTAAGCTCGTTCACATGTCCTCCACCCCTACCCCTCGTTCCGCACGTCCCGCCCACGTGGTCAACGAGCAGATTCGCGGCCTTTGGGCGCGTACCGGCGGGCAGTTGACGGCGGACGACCGTGCGGAATACGAGGCGCTGGTGACGGAGTGGGCGGCCGCGGCCGGTGAAGGAGTCGTGCAGAAGGCCTGACCGCCCCGAAACCGCACGGCCTCAGGACTGAGGACGACTTCCATGGTTCGCCGCATGCTTGCGGCGGGCCTTCTTTTTGCGTCGGCGCTTCGAGGACATGGGGACCTCCTCCGGAGTGAGCGGTCATTCAGGGCATTTCACCCCATCACCATTCCACGCGGCCCCCTCCCCCGCGATCCGGCCCCTTCGGCACCGCGCGTCACCCCACACCCCCCTCATAGGGAAAATTAAGACAAGCAGCCCTTTTTCCAAGGATCCGCCCAGGTCGTCGCGGCAGCATTCACCGTCGCAGCAGACATGGGTGCACCAGACATGGATCAGGAAGGCAGCGGCGTGGGCGACTCTCAGGACCGAATAGCAACCGGGACCGACCACTGGTCGCGGAGGGGGCTGCTGTCCACACTGGGCGCGGCCTCCCTGCTGACCGTCGCGGGCTGCGCCGGCGCGGCCGGGGCGAAGTCCGGATCGGGGGCGGCAGCCGGATCGGCCACCGCCACGAGCAGGGCGAGCGTCACCGTGACCCCGGCGAGCGGGGCGACGTCGGCCGACTTCACCGGCCCGGTCACCGTGGCCGTGTCCGGCGGGACGCTCTCCGCGGTGCGGGTCACCGCGGACGGCGGCGACGCGCTCAAGGGCACGTACAACGACGGCCGCACCGAATGGACCTCCAGCACGAACCCCTCCTCGGGGACCGGCTACACCGTGACGGCCGAGGTGGACGGCTCCGGCACGGCGCACACCTCCCGCTTCACGACCAAAAAGCCGAGCGCGACCTTCGTCGGGTACTTCACCCCCGAGGACGGCTCCACCTCGGGGGTCGGCATGCCCGTCTCGCTCAACTTCACCAAGGCCGTCACCGACCGCGCCGCCGTCCAGAAGGCGGTCACCGTGACCGCCGACCCCGACGTGGAGATCGTCGGTCACTGGTTCAGCGACACCCGGCTCGACTTCCGGCCCGAGACGTACTGGGCCGCGGGCACAAAGATCACGCTGCGGCTCCGGCTCAAGGACGTCGAGGGCGCCGACGGGGTGTACGGCACGCAGGACAAGGACGTCACCTTCCTCATCGGGCGCAAGCAGATCAGCGTCGTCGACCTCAGCAAGAAGTCGATGACCGTGTCCCGCGACGGGACCGAGATCGCCACCTACGCCGTCACGGGCGGCGACTCCGGCCACGAGACCTGGGCGGGGAAGATGGTCGTCTCCGAGCGGTTCGAGGAGACCCGGATGGACTCCACGACCGTGGGCCTCGGCGACGAGTACGACATCGACGACGTACCGCACGCGCAGCGGCTCACCACGTCCGGCACGTTCATCCACGGCAACTACTGGGCGTCCTCGTCGATCTTCGGCACCAGCAACACCAGTCACGGCTGTATCGGGCTGCGCGACACGCAGGGCGCGGACGACGCCTCGACGCCCGGGGCGAAGTTCTACAAGAGCTCGATGGTCGGCGATGTCGTCGAGGTGCGCCGGTCCGGCGAGGAGACCGTCGACCCGTCCAACGGACTCAACGGCTGGAACCTCTCGTGGGCGGACTGGAAGGCCGGCAGCGCCGTCTGAGGCCCGTGAGGTCTGTCGTGCCTGTGAGATCTCCGAAGCCGTACGAGGCCAGTGGGACATGTGGGGCATCGCGGCTGTTCTGCGCCAAATGTTCACAGCTTCTCCCTAAGGCGTTGACGGGGCGGGAAACGCTCTGACAAGGTCGCGGGGCCCGTCGAACCCCCTTGGCGAGGGACTCAGGAGCCCCCGGACCCGATGAACGCCAGCGCAGCGCCCGCACCAGGCCACGACCCGTCCGGCTCCGCCCCCGGTCAGGACTGGCGGCGCTTCGCGCAGGTCCACTGGGCGAGGGAGCCGGTGGTGGTCCCCGGCGTCCGGCCGCTGGGCCTCGGCCCGGCCGACGCCCACGCGCTGGTCCGGGCCGCGATCGCGGCGGCCCCGCCCCGGCGGGTGCGCCTGGCGACGGCGGACGGCTGGCTGCGGGACCCGGGCCCGCTGCTGCCGGGCCCCGGCGACCCGGATCCGGCCGGTTACGCCGAGCGTCTCGCGCGGGAGCCCCGGCTCGCCGGTGACGGCTGGCTGCTCACGGTCGCCGATCCGCTCAGCCATGACTTCGCGCTCTGGTCGCGGGTGCGGGACGTGCTCGCGGAGCTGTGGCGGCACGTCGGGCAGGCCCCGCTGCCCGTCACGGCCGAGCTGGCCGTCGGCGACCGGCACCACTCCGTGGAGGACGCCGCGGCCCGGACCGACGCGGCCGCGCTGACCTGGGTGCTCGACGGGGAGCTGACGGTACGGGTGCGCCCCGAGCACACCGGCACCGAGTACGCCCTGCGGGCCCGCGCGGGCGACATGGTCCACTGGCCGGCCGGCGGCAGCCATCTCGACCATCGGCCGGGCCGGTGCACCACACTGCGGCTGAGCGTTCCCGCGCGGACCACCTCGGCGCTGCCGCTCGTCGCCGACGTCCTCGCGGACCTGATGCGCGACCTGGTGCGCGAGCGCCCCGACCACCCGGACGGGCAGCTCACCCTGCCGCACCCGATGCCGTCGGCCCCCGACGGCCGGCTCAGCGCGCCGCCCCTGCTCGCCGCGTCGGTGGCCCTCCTCACGGACACCCTCGACGGTCCCGGCCCCGAGCGGGCCCTGCTGATGCGCTGGGCGGCGCTGCGCTCCGCGGCCGGTCTGGACCCGGCGCCGCCGCGGCGCGCCGCCGTCCGGTTCACACCCCGGCACCGATTACGACGTGCCGCCGAGATCGTCCGGCTTCCCCGCGAGGGCGGCCCCACGGTGTGGGCGGCGAACGGCCATGCCTGGGAGGCGCGCCCGGCCGGCGCCGACGCCGTCCTCGCCCGGCTGCGCAGCGCGCCCCGCGCGGTCACCGTCGCGGAACTGGCCCACGCGGCCCGCACCTCGGCCGACGACCCCGAACTGCTCTCCCTGCTCGGCGAGGCGTACCGCGCCCGGGCCGTGACGGCGGCACCGGACCGCCCGGAGCGCCGCTCATGAATCCGCGCTCCCCGGCGCCCCTGGACATCCTCGACACGCTGGACTGGCCCCGCTTCGCCGCCGAGTACTGGGACCGGCGCCCCGTCCTGATCCGTGGCTCGGGACTGCCCCGGCCCCCGTTCGACACGAACGAACTCTTCGAGAGCGCCGTCATCGCGGCGCAGCGGTCCGGCGCCGCGCACCGGATCCGGTTCAGCGCGGGACAGCGTCACCTCGTCGATCCCGGGGATCTGCTGCCCCGGCCCGAGGACGCCTCTTTCGGCGCCTACCACCGCCGGGTGACGGGACAGCTCGGCGGAGAATCGTTCTCGCTCGTGGTCCTGTGCCTGCACTCCGCCCACCACCCGCTGTGGGCACGGGAGCGGGACTTCCTCACGGGCCTGTGGGAGCACGTGGGCCAGCCGAGCGCCGGCGCGACGACGACCCTGCTCCACGGCTCCCGCCCGCCCGGCCCGTCGGGCGTCCGGCGCGGCGCGGGCTTCCTGTACGTGGCCCTGGGCGCCCGGCGGCTGCGGCTCGGCCCCGACGGGCAGGAGGGGACGGCGGAGGCGGTCCCCGGCGATCTCGTGTACTGGCCTGCGGGGCACCGGCTCACGGCGGCTCCCGTCCCGGACGCCTCCGGGGCGACGGCGAGCGTGCACATCGGCATTCCCCGCGAGCCGACGCGGCACGGCACCGGGCTGCCGTCGCTGCTCGCGCCGGGGCCGAACCCGGTCTCCCCGCAGGAGGGGTGGGGCGGTGACGGCATCCACGTACCGGACGGCGATCCGCCGGACGATCTGTCCGCCGGGCTGCCGCCGGTGCTCGCGGCGGCGCTGGACCACTTCCGGCAGGCGGCGCGGCCCGCGGCCCTGGAGCGCCGGGTGGCCCGCGAGGCGCTGCTCCAGGCCACCAACGGCGGCCTCGACCCGGTGCCGCCGCCCGCGCGTCCCGGCTACTTCACCGACGACGACGCGGTGCGGGCGACCGAGCGTGTGCTGTGGTCCGAGGTCGGCGGACGTCAGCTCGTGGCGGCCTGCGGGCATGTCCTGGAGACGGACCTGTCCGCACCCGAACTCTCCGCCGTCATCGGCCTGTTGAACGCGGGCGAAACCGTACTCGTGGGCGAACTCGCGCCGCCCGCCCGCTCGTTGCTGTCCCGCCTCGCCGGGTTCCGGGCGGTGGAACGGCTGTGATCCGCCCGGGCTACCGGCCGGTCGGGATCGCCAGGTACTTGTACTCCAGGAACTCCTCGATGCCGACCCGTCCGCCCTCGCGGCCCAGGCCGGACTGTTTGACGCCGCCGAAGGGCGCGGCCGGGTTGGAGACGAGGCCGGTGTTGATGCCGACCATGCCGGTCTCCAGCGCCTCACCGACGCGCAGCGCCCGGTCCAGGTCGCGCGTGAAGACGTAACTGACCAGGCCCCACTCGGTGTCGTTGGCGACGCGTACGACGTCGTCCTCGTCCTCGAAGGTGAACAGCGCGGCGACCGGGCCGAAGACCTCCGTGGTGGTGAGGTCGGCGTCGCGGGAAACCCCGGCGAGCACGGTCGGCGGGTAGAAGTTCCCTTCGCCGGTGGGTACTTCGCCACCGGTGAGGACCTTCGCGCCGCGCTCGACCGCGTCGCGCACGAGCCGGACGACCTTGTCGCGGCCCGCGCCGTCGATGAGGGGGCCGACGTCGGTGCCGGGGGCGGTGCCGTCGCCGACGTTCAGGGCGGCCATACGGGACGTGAGTCGGGCGGCGAACTCCTCGGCGACGGCCGTGTGGACGTAGATGCGGTTGGCCGCGGTGCAGGCCTCCCCCATGTTCCGCATCTTGGCGACCATCGCGCCGTTCACGGCGGCGTCCAGGTCGGCGTCCTCGAACACGATCAGCGGTGCGTTGCCGCCGAGTTCGAGCGAGGTGCGGACGACGGTGTCGGCGCACTGGGCGAACAGGATGCGGCCCACCTGGGTGGAGCCGGTGAAGGAGAGTTTGCGGATGCCGCCGCCGCGCAGCAGGGGCTCGACCACCGCGGCCGCGTCGGAGGTGGTCAGGACGTTCAGGACGCCCGGGGGCAGACCCGCCTCGGCGAGGATGCCGGTCAGGGCGAGGGTGGACAGCGGGGTCTGCGGGGCCGGCTTGAGGATCATCGTGCAGCCCGCGGCGACGGCGGGGCCGATCTTGCGGGTGCCCATGGCGAGCGGGAAGTTCCAGGGGGTGATCAGCAGACACGGGCCGACGGGCTGGCGCAGCACCAGGTGGCGGTTGCGGCCGTCGGGGCTGGTCGCGTAGCCGCCGTCGACGCGGACCGCCTCCTCGGCGAACCAGCGGAAGAACTCCGCCGCGTACGCCACTTCTCCGCGGGCCTCCGCGAGGGGTTTGCCCATCTCCAGGGTCATCAGGAGGGCCAGGTCCTCGGTGCGCTCCAGGATGATCTCGTGGGCTCGGCGCAGGATCTCGGAGCGTTCTCGGGGGGCTGTGGCGGCCCAGCTGCGCTGGGCTTTTGTGGCCGCTGCGAGGGCGAGGGCGGCGTCTTCGGGGCCGGCGTCCGCGACGTGGCAGAGGGTGGTGCTGGTCGCGGGGTTGTCGACGGGCATCGTGCGGGGCGCTGCCGCGGGCTGCCAGGCGCCGTCGATGTGGAGGTTCTTCGGTACGGCTGCGATGACGGGGGGCGTGGTCATGGCGGGGGCTCCTTTCTGGGGTGGGGTGGGTGGCTGCTGGTGCGCGGGGGCTGGTCGCGCAGTTCCCCGCGCCCCTCAAGACCTGTGCGTCGTCGGGTGCCGGTCTCGTCGTGGTTGCTCGCGCAGTTCCCCGCGCCCCTGAAGGCCGCGCTTCGCGCGCCTTCCCCTGAGCGAGCGGAGCTCGCTTCAGGGGCGCGGGGAACTGCGCGAGAAGCGGCCACCGGGGCGCGCTCGAAGAACCTACGCAGCCGTCGCGACCGCCGAGGTCCACAAGGACAGTGCCTCGTCCACCTGTTGTTCCGAGACGACCAGGGCCGGGATCATGCGGACCACGTTCCCCCAGGGGCCGCAGGTCAGCAGAAGCAGACCGGCGTCGGCGGCGGCCTGCTGCGCGCGGAGCGCCGTCGCGGGGTCGGGCTCACCGTCAGCCGTCACGAACTCACTGGCGAGCATCAGCCCGAGCCCACGTACATCACCGATCCCCGGCGTCTTGGCCCCGACCTCTTCGAGCCCGGCCCGCAACCGCGCCCCCATCGCGGCGGCGTTCGCGACGAGCGACTCCTCCTCGATGACGTCGAGCGTGGCGCAGGCCGCCGCGCAGGCAACGGCGTTGCCGCCGTACGTACCGCCCTGCGATCCCGGCCGGGCCCTGCTCATCAGCTCCCCCGACGCCGCGATCCCCGACAGCGGGAACCCGGACGCCAGCCCCTTCGCGGTGATCAGCACGTCGGGGCGGACACCGAAGTGGTCATGGCCCCAGAAGCGCCCGGTGCGCCCGACGCCGGTCTGGATCTCGTCGAGAACGAGCAGGATCCCGTACCGGTCGGCCCGCTCACGCAACCCTTGCAGGAACGCCGAGTTGGCGGGCACGTACCCGCCCTCCCCCAGCACCGGCTCGACCAGGATCGCCGCGGTGTCGTCCGGGTCCGACACGGTGGCGAGGAGATGGTCGAGCTCGCGCAGGGCGAACCGGGTCGCGGTCTCCTCGTCCCAGCCGTAGTGGAAGGCGTTCGGGAACGGCGTGATGGCCACGCCCGCCATCAGCGGGCCGAACCCGGTACGGATCTTCGTGCCGGAGGTCGTCAGGGAGGCCGCCGCGACGGTCCTGCCGTGGAAGCCGCCGTGCGCCACCACGATGTTCGGCCGGCCGGTCGCCTGCCGGGCGAGGCGCAGCGCCGCCTCCACCGCCTCGCTGCCCGAGTTGACGAAGAACAGGCTGTCCAGGCCCTCGGGCAGGACGCCGCCCAGCTTCTCCACCAGGCGCTGCAAGGGCTGATGCATCACCGTCGTGTACTGGCCGTGGATGAGCGTGGCCACCTGCTCCTGCGCGGCCGCCACCACCCGTGGATGGCAGTGTCCGGTGCTCGTCACCCCGATCCCCGCCGTGAAGTCCAGATACCGGCGGCCGTCGATCCCGTACAGATGGACGCCCTCCCCTCGCTGGGCGACGACGGGAGTGGCCTGACGCAAGTGCTCGGACAGTTGGGTCATGCCTCCAGCGTCGACGCCGGGCCGAAGAGGCGTCAATGGGTCATGGACGGCGCTTCCGCGCGTGCGCCCCCGCCATGAACACCCCAGCAATATCTAGGAGTTCTGCGTAATTTCGGTGCGGGTGGGCTTCCCAAGGTTCGACGGTTCTGCAAGAGTCCTTCGTATTCGAGCACCCGTGCTCCATCCGGTGGAGGGAGAATCCGTGGCGGTGCACGACCGGTCGCGAGGACACGACCTCGCGGCGCTGCGCGATCTCAACAGCTCCGTGGTGCTGCGGGAGTTGCGGCGGGAGAGCCCGCGGACGGTGAGCGGGCTCGCCGGTGCCACGGGCCTGTCCCGGCCGACCGTGGAGGCGCTCGTCGAACAGCTCACCGCGCAGGGCTGGATCGCCGAGGCGGACGTCCCGGCGACGGGCAGGGCGCCGGGGCGGCCCGCGCGGCGGTTCCGGTTCCGTGCCGAGGCCGGGCACGTGGTCGGGGTCGACGTCGGGCTCAAGGAGATCGTGCTGCTGCTCGGCCGGCTCGACGGGCAGATCGTGGCCCGCGCACGGCACCGCATCGCCCGCGAGGCGACGGGCGCGGAGCGGATCGAACTGCTCCGCGGTCACCTGCGGAGCTTTCTGGCCGGGCAGGGCCTCGGTCCGCACGACGTGTGGAGCCTGGGCGTCGGGGTGCCGGGCATGGTCGGCGAGACCGGGCGGATCCGCTCGGTGATCGTGCCGGACTGGACCGATCTGGATCTGGCACGGCGGCTCGCGGACGACTTCCCCGGAACGGGCCGGATCCTCGTCGAGAACGATGTGAACCTCGCGGTCCTCGCCGAGCACTGGCGCGGTACCGCGCAGCTGGCCGACGACGTGGCCTGCGTCCTGCTCGGGCCGCGCATCTCCTGCGGCCTGATGATCGACGGCCGGCTGCACCGGGGCCGTCGCGGCGGCGCGGGCGAACTCGGCTACCTGCCCCAACTCGGCCTGGAGCAGGTGAAGAAGGGGTTCGACCGGGCCGGTGAACGATTGCCGGGCGAGTCGGCGACGGACGCGCTGGCCCGGGCCGTGCGCACCGGTGAAGCGGGAGCGCTCGACGTGCTCGACCGGTTCCTGGCCGGTGTCGCCCCGGCCGTCGCCGCGCTGGTCCTCGCCCTCGACCCCGAACTCGTCGTCCTGTCAGGACCGTTGGCGCCCGTCGGCGACTCCCTGGCCACTCTCCTGTCCGCGCACCTCGGACCGCTCACCCTCCACGTGCCGCGCCTCGCGATCAGCACGCTCGGCCGCGAGGGCGTGGCCCTGGGCGCCGTGCGCCGCGCTCTCGACGCGGCCGAGGCACGGCTCCCCGGTCAACGGAACGGCGCCACCGACTGAGCGAGTCGTACAACGCTTGAATCCGCCCTTCCCGAAAGGACGTTCATGGCAGACCTCGACGTGGGACTGATCGGCGCGGGCGGCATCGCCCGAGCGCATCTGCCCGCCTGGACCGCGCTCGGCGCGCGCGTCACGATCCTGTCCACCGACGGCAACGCGGACCACCTCGCCTCCCAGTACGCCGAGTTCGACGTGCGGGCCGTCCACTCACTCCCGGACCTCCTCGACCGCAGCACCGTCGTCGACGTGTGCACGCCCACCTTCACGCATCACGCGCTCGCCCTCGACGCGATCGCCGCGGGCCGGCACGTGGTGTGCGAGAAGCCGCTCGCGCTCACCGTCGTCGAGGCCCAGGAAATGGCAAACGCGGCCGAGGCCGCCGGGGTGCTGCTCCTCCCGGCGCACGTCGTCCGCTACTTCCCCGCGTACGCGGCGCTCACCGATGCCGTGGCGGCGGGCCGGATCGGCACCCCCGCGGTGCTGCGCCTGACCCGCTCCGGCCGCTTCCCGACGTGGGCGCCCTGGTTCGCCGATCCGTCGCTGTCCGGCGGCATCCTCGTCGACCAGATGATCCACGACCTCGACATCGCGCGGCTGCTCGCGGGCGACGTCGTCCGGGTGCACGCCCAGGTCCGCGGCCACCAGGCGCCGGATCCGCCGGAGGGCGCCGTGACCACCGGCACCGTCGTCCTCACCCACGCGTCCGGCGCGGTCAGCCACGTCCTCGGAGTGTGGGGGCCGCCGGACCTTCCGTTCCGTACGACGTTCAGGGCCGCCGGGCCCGACGGGATCCTCGAACACGACTCGACCGCCGCCACCGGCTTCCGCGTGCTGGCCCAGGGGCAGCGTCCGCGCGGCGAGGGGATCCCCCGGAGCCCGCTGACGGAGAGCCCCTATCTCACCGAGCTGCGGGAGTTCGCCGCCGCCGTCACGGGCGGGCCCGCGCCCCGGGTGTCGGCGCGGGACGGGGTCGAGGCGGTGCGGATCGCGGTGGCGGCGGCCGAGTCGGCCCGCACCGGTGAACCTGTCGAATGCGCTGACCCGAAGGTGACCGAGGAGGCCGGGCTGTGACGGAGACGACGGATCGGACCACGGATCTGAAGGTGGGTGTGCTGTCGTTCGCGCACATCCACGCGGGCGGGTTCGCGCGCCAACTGGCCGCCATGGACGGCGTGGAGGTACTGACCTCCGACCCGGACACGGATCTGGCGGCGCCGGGCGAGGTGCGCGGCAAGGAGTTCGCGGCGCACCTCGGCGTCGGATACGTGGACACCTACGAGGAGTTGTTCGCCTGGGGGCCGGACAAGGTCGTGGTCTGCGCGGAGAACGTACGGCACCGGCCGCTGGTCGAACGGGCCGCCGCGCACGGGGTCGATGTCCTGTGCGAGAAGCCGCTCGCCACCACGCGCGAGGACGGCGCCGCCATGGTCGAGGCGTGCCGGGCGGCCGGGGTGCGGCTCGCCGTCGCGCATCCGGTCCGGTTCAGTCCGGCCTATCTGGCGGTGCGGGACGCCGTGCGGGCGGGTACCGCCGGTGCCGTTCTCGCGGTGGCCGGCGCCAACAACGGGTACATGCCCGGGGCGCGGCGCCGCTGGTTCGTCGATCCGCGGCTCGCCGGCGGCGGCGCCCTCATGGACCACACCGTGCACGTCGTGGACCTGCTCGACGACCTCTTCGAGGCCAGTGCGGTGACGTCGGTCTACGCGCAGACCAACAACGTGCTGTACGAGGCCGAGGGCGATGTGCCCGTGGAGACGGCGGGGCTGCTCACCCTCACGTACGCGAACGGGGCCGTCCTCACCCTGGACTGCAGCTGGAGCCAGCCCCGGCATCACCCGGCGTGGGGCGGGCTCTCGATGCAGGTGGTCGGGGAGCGGGCCGTTCTGGAGATGAACGCGTTCGACCAGAAGGTGTTCGGGTTCGACGAGCGGGGCCGTGGTGGGGTGGAGATTCCGTACGGGGTCGATCTGGACCGGCTGATGCTGCGGGCGTTCCTGTTCGGGGAGGGGGTGGTGGGCGTGACGGACGGGGCGGCGGGGTTGCGTGCCGTGCGCGTCGTCTCGGCGGCGTACGAATCGGCTCGGACGGGGTGTGTGGTGCGGGTCGATTGAGGGGGCACGCTGTCGTCCGCGGCCCGGTGGGGGCTGGTCGCGCAGTTCCCCGCACCCCTGAAGGCATGCGCTTCGCGCAGCCTTCCCCAGGGGCGCGGGGAACTGCGCGGCCGGCCACGGCGCAACCGGTACCCGGCAACGGGCCTGTTCAGGCGGGTGCGGCAGGATGAGCCAGGTCCGGTTCCCCGACTAGCAGGTGTCACTTGACGAAACATCACATATGCGCCCCCACCGCCGGTTTCCCCCGCACCGGAGGTGAGAGATGACCCGCGCCGCCGACCTCCACGACCTGATCCTCGCCGGCGCGGCACTGTGCGGCGGACTCCTGGCCGGGCTCGTGCTGCGGATGCTGCTGCGCTGGCTCGGCGTCAGAGCGGCCCGCACCCGCTGGGGCGGCGACGACGTGATCGTGGACGCCCTGCGCACCCTCGTTCCCTGGACGGCGGTGGCCGGCGGCGCCGCGGTGGCGGCCGAGGTGCTGCCCCTCACCGCGCGCACCGGCCGCACGGTGAACACGGTGCTGACGGCGTTCGTGATCGTCGCGGCGACGCTGACGGCGGCCCGGGTCATCACCGGCCTGGTCCGCACCGTGGCCCAGTCCCGCGCCGCGGTGGCCGGCTCCGCGACGATCTTCGTGAACATCACCCGCGTCGTGGTGCTGGCGATGGGCTTCCTCGTCGTGCTGCAGACGCTCGGCATCTCGATCGCGCCTCTGCTCACCGCCCTCGGTGTCGGCGGTCTGGCGGTGGCGCTCGCGCTCCAGGACACCCTCGCGAACCTCTTCGCCGGCGTGCACATCCTGGCGTCCAAGACCGTGCAGCCCGGCGACTACATCCGGCTCAGCAGCGGCGAGGAGGGCTATGTCGTCGACATCAACTGGCGCAACACGGTGGTGCGCCAGCTCTCCAACAACCTCGTGATCATCCCGAACACCCAGCTGTCGGGCACGAACATGACCAACTTCAGCCGACCGGAACAGGAGATGACCCTGACCGTGCTCGCGGGCGTCGGCTACGACAGCGACCTGGAGCAGGTCGAGCGGGTCACGGTGGAGGTCGTCGCCGAGGTGATGAAGGACGTCGAGGGCGCGGTGCCGGAGCACGAGCCGCTGGTCCGCTTCCACACGTTCGGCGACTCGCGGATCAGCTTCAACGTGATCCTGGGCGTCGGCGAGTTCAGCGACCAGTACCGGATCAAGCACGAGTTCATCAAGCGGCTGCACCAGCGCTTCCGCGCGGAGGGCATCAGGGTCCCGTCGCCGGTGCGGCAGGTGGCCATCACACAGGGCAGCCCGCAGGTCCTGATCCCGCAGCAGCGCGACGCGTCGGTGAGCGTGGACGGCCGGACGGCCTGAACCCGCGCGGTACGGGTCAGCCGAGGAGCCGGCCGACGACCCGTGCCGCGGTGTCGAACATGAAGGCGTTGCGGCCCCGGTAGTAGGACAGTTCGAGCACGGCGATGCTGAGCGCCCAGCCGCGGCCGCGCGTCCAGGTGGCCTCGTCGCAGCCGACGGCCGCGCGGAAGGTGTCGCGCAGGCCCTCGTCGAGCACGTACCAGGCGACGATCAGGTCCACCGCCGGGTCCCCGACGCCCGTACAGCCGAAGTCGATGACGGCGGCGAGCCGTCCGCTGTCCGCGTCGACCAGCACGTTCCCCGGCTCCAGGTCGCCGTGCAGCCACACGTCGGGGCCGTCCCGGCGGGGCGCGGCGAGCGCGCTCTCCCACAGGGCGAGCGCCGCGGCCGGGTCGAGGACGCCGTCGAGCTGCTCGATCGCGGCGCGGGTCGCGGCGTCGCGCGGGGCGAGCGGCTTGCCCCGGTCCGCCGCCGGGGCGCCGGTGGTGTCGGCGCGCCACAGGGCCCGTACGAAATCGGCCACGTCCTGGGCGAGCGCCGCGGGCTGTCCCCCGGTACCCACCTCCGGCAGCACGCCGTCGATCCACCGGTGGACGGCCCACGGCCACGGATACCCACGTCCGGGTTCCCCCGTGGCGGCCGGCTCCGGCACCGCGACGGGCAGGGCGGGGCCGAGCCGTCGCAGCCAGTGCGCCTCCCCCGGGACGTCGGCCGCGGACCCCGGGGTGCGCGGCATCCGTACGACCAGGCCGTCGCCGAGCCGGAACAGCATGTTCGAGGTGCCGTCCGTCGCCAGGTGGCGCAGCGGCAGACCGGCCCACTGCGGGAACTGGTCGGCGATCAGCCCCGCGACCAGCGCGTGGTCGATGTCCGGCTCGTCGTCGTGCAGCTTGCTCGGGGTCGTCATGGACGCCTTTCCCTGGCCGGTGATCCGGCGGGCGAGGCTACCCGGCGCACCGGCCGGTGAGCACCCGGTTTTCCCGTCCGCCGCCCGGGTCCGGCCGCCGCCGGTGTGCGCGCGGCCCCGGTCCAAGGTCAACTGGAGGGACGCGCCCCGTGCGCGCCCCACCGGACACCCGGAGGAACCACCATGGCCCAGGCGGCACCCGGCCCACCGGACCCGCCCGCCCCGCCGGAGCTGACCGCGATCGACGCGCTGCTGTCGCGGCAGGCGCGCGAGGCGCTGCGGCACTCATTCCGGCTCCTGGGCGGGGAAGCGGTGCGCGAGGCCGCCCTGACCGCGTCCGAGCTGCCGGTGGACCCGCCGGACTGGGCGCAGGCCGTGGCGGACGCGTCCGTCGAGCCGACCGTGGTGTTCGCCCCGGTGACGGACGCGACGGGGCAGGTCGTGGACTTCGTGGACGTGGCCGTGAACGCGGCGGGCCGGGCCCTGGCGTCGCGCTCCCGGCCCCGCCACGGGCAGCTGCTCACCGTGTCCCAGCCGTCGTCGGAGGCGTCCGGGCTCTTCACGGCGCTGCGGCAGGTCCTGGCCACCGGGGAGGCGGTGACCGGCCGCGACTGGGACGCGACCCTGCTGGTCGGGGGCGAGCCGCTGCACCGGCGGCTGCGGATCACCGCGACGCGTTATCGCGGCCATGTGGTGGTGACCTTCGACGGCACGGCCCGCCGGCACGAGCTGATCAGCGACCGGGTCCAGGAGCAGGGCCTCATCGGCTGGGGCGAGTGGGAACTGGCCTCGGGGCACAGCGACTGGTCACCCGGCCTGTACGTGATCTTCGACAGGTCGCCGGGGGACGCGCCGCTCACGCTGGGCGAGCTGGCCCACAGGCTGGTGCCGGAGGACCGGACCGCGTTCCGGGTGGCCCTGGAGCACGTCCTGTCCGGGCTTCCGGTGGAGCTGGATCTGCGGCTGCGCCTCGGCGAGGACACCCGGCACATCCGCTTCACGCTGGAGCCGCTGCGGGCGGCGAGCGGTCCGGTGTGGGGTGTGCAGGCCCTCGTACGGGACAGGTCGAAGTCGTATCTGCGGCGGGTGCAGCTGGACGCGGCGGTGGACGAGGCGGAGCGGCGGCGGCAGCGGGCGGACGCCGAGGCCCGGGTCGCGGCCCGGCTGCGCGAGGCGGTCCTGCCCTCCCATCCGCCCGAGATCACCGTGCAGGGCGTGACCTCCGCCGTCGCGTACCGGCCCGCCGAGACCCGGTCGTCGATCGGCGGCGACTGGTACAACGTGCAACCTCTGCAGGACGGGCGGGTGCTGTACGCGCTCGGCGACGCCGCGGGCCACGGGCTCGACGCGGTGGCCCGGATGGCGGCCCTGCGCGGCGGTCTCGCGGGGCTCGCCCACACCGGGCAGCCGGTGGAGGCGCTCACCGCCTGGCTGAACCGCATCACCTTCGACAACGGCATGGACGGCACCGCCACCGCGGTCGTCTGCCGCTACCACCCCGACCGGGGGCTGTTGCGCTGGGTGTGCGCGGGGCATCTGCCGCCGGTGCTGCTGCGCGACGGGAGGGCGAGCCTGCTGGACGAGGCCACCGGGCTGCTGCTCGGGGTGCTGCCGGAGGTGACGTACCGGGCGGCCGAGCTGTCGCTGCGCGACGGCGACACGGTGCTGATGTGCACGGACGGCCTGGTGGAGCGCCGCGACGAGGACATCACCGAGGGGCTTGCCGCGCTGCTCGGCGCGGTGGAGCGGCACGCCCGTCTGTCGCCGCAGCAGTTGGTGGACACGGTCAGCGCGGAGCTGCTGCCCGCGCCGCAGGAGGACGACTCGTGTCTGCTGGCGCTGCGGCGCGGCCATGCGCCGGCGGGCGGCCGCCTGCGGGGAAACTGACCGTATGTGCCATTACTGCGGCTGCCGGGACATCCCGCTCATCAAGGAGTTCATCGCCGAGCACGAGCGTGTCACCGACACCGCGGGGGACGCGCTGCGCGCGCTCGACCGCGGCGATCCGGCCGCCGCGCGCGTCCTCGTGGACCGGATGGCGGGGGAACTGGCCGCGCACTGGCGGGGCGAGGAGGAGGGCCTGTTCCGTGTCATGAGCGGGGACCCCGAGTACGCGGAGTACATCGCGGCCCTGGAGGCCGAGCACCGGGAGCTCGCGGCACTGCTCCCGGCGCTCGACCTGACCGCGGCCGCCGACGTCGCCGTGTTCACCGAGGCGGTGCACGAGTTGCGTCGGCACATCGCCAAGGAGGAGGACGGCCTGTTCCCCGCCTCCCTGACGGCGCTGTCAGGCGACGAATGGGACGCGTCGATGGCGGCGTGGCGGCAGGCCCACCCCTGACGGCTCAGTCCTTGTAGTCGGGCGCCACCCGCTCGACGAGACGCAGCAGCGCGCCCCAGGCCAGGTCGTAGGCGTCGTGGTCCTCGAAGTCGGAGGCCGCGTCGCCCTCGCCGGTGAGCTGCTGGGCGGTGTACTCGGCGACCTGGTCCGAGGGGAGGATCAGCGGGGCGCCGCCGGCCTGGGCGGTGACCTGGATCTCGCAGGCCTTCTCCAGGTAGTACATGCGCAGGAACGCCTGCTTGGCGCTGTCGCCGACGGTCAGCAGGCCGTGGTTGCGCAGGATGAGCGCGGGGTGGCCGCCGAGGTCGGCGACGAGGCGCTCCTGCTCGTCGAGGTTGAGGGCGACGCCCTCGTAGTCGTGGTAGCCGACGCGGTTGTGGAACTCCATCGACATCTGGTTGACCGGCAGCAGCCCGCCCTGCTGCGCGGCGACGGCGCAGCCCGCCTTGGTGTGGGTGTGCAGCACGCAGTGCGCGTCGGCGCGGGCCTTGTGGATCGCGCTGTGGATGACGAATCCGGCCGGGTTGACGGGGTGCGGCGTCGGCTCGACGGGGTTGCCGTCGAGGTCGATCTTGACCAGGTTCGAGGCGGTGATCTCCTCGAAGAGCAGCCCGTAGGGGTTGATGAGGAAGTGGTGGTCGGGGCCCGGCAGCCGCTGCGAGATGTGGGTGAAGATCAGGTCGGTCATGCGGAAGTGCGCGACGAGCCGGTAGACGGCGGCGAGTTCGCGGCGCAGGCGCAGTTCCTCGGCGGCGGCGTCGGCGGCCGGGGCGGGGGTGGTGAGGATGTCGGTCACGCGGGGGCTCCTTGCCGGGGTGTGGTGCCGGGGGTGGGGGCGGTGGCCGGGCCGGTCACCGGGGTGTTCGGGCGGCCGGTGGTCCACCAGGCGATGACGTTGCGCGCGGGGTCGGTGGCGTAGGCGTGCAGCGACGCGTCGGTGAGGAAGGCGCTGTGCGGGGAGAGCAGCAGGCGGGGGTGGGCGCGCAGCGGGTCGTCGTCGGCGGGCGGCTCGGTGGGGAAGACGTCGAGGGCGGCGCCGGCGAGCGGGCCGTCGTCGAGGGCGGTGAGCAGCGCGCCGGGGTCGACGAGGTCGCCCCGGGCGACGTTCACGAGGACGCTGCCGGGTCGCATCCGGGCCAGGAGCGGCCCGTCGATCATGCCCTTGGTCCGCGGGGTGGACGGGATGTGCAGGGAGAGCACGTCCGCGTCGGCGATCAGGGTGTCGAGGTCGACCGGCTCGACGCCTTCGGGCCGGCCGGTGGCGTGCGGGTCGTGCGCGATGACGCGGCCGAAGAGCGGGGCGGCGACGCGGGCGAGGGTGCGGGCGATCCGGCCGAAGCCGAGGAGACCGAGCGTCAGCTCACTCGCGCGGCGCGGCACTTCGGTGAAGTCGTCGCTCCAGCCGCCGCCCCGGACCAGGGCGTCGGCCTGCGGCAGACGGCGGACGAGCGCGAGCGCCTGGGCGAGGGCGTGCACGGCGACGTCCTCGGTGGCCGCGTCCGGGAGGTTGGCCACCCACAGGCCGCGCCGCTCGGCCTCCGGTACGTCGATCATGTCGATCCCCGCGGACATGGTGGCGAGCATCCGCACGGCGGGCAGCCGGTCGAGCAGCGCCGCGTCGATCCGCGCGTACCCGACGATCAGCGCGACGGCGTCGTGCGCGGCGGCGGCGATGGCCTCCGGGTCGCGGCTGCCGACGAGGCGGGCGTCGAAACCGGCCTCGGACAGCAGGCGCAGGCCCGGCTCGGGGTCGAGCTCGGCCGTGTCGGTGATCACGGCGACGGGGCGCGTCACACCGTCCTCCAGGAATGATTCGATCGCAACATGGGAATGAAACTTACGTTTCGACTGTCACTCTTGTCCACCTCCGACGGTACGGCTGTGTGCTCCGTGAGCTGTCCGAGAATGACCCCAGACCCCGGCCGCGCCACGGCCGGGCCGAACCGCTGACCGAGGGGACCGACCCGTGGATCTCGACGAGACCGACCTGGCGATCGTGCGCGAGCTGCAGACCGACGGGCGGCTGACCTACGAGACGCTGGCCCAGCGGGTGGGCCTGTCCCGGCCCGCGGCCCGGATGCGGGTGCAGCGGCTGCGGGAGTCGGGCGCGGTGCGCGTCGTGGCCATCACGCATCCCGCCGTGCGCCGGCTGACCGCCTCCGCGCATCTGGCCATCGCCACGGAGGGTGCCGCGGGTCCGGTCGCGCGGGCGATCGCCGAGCTGTCCGCGGCCCCGTTCGTGACGCTGACCAGTGGTCGCCGGTCGATCATGACGGAGCTGCGGACGGAGGGGTTCGGGGAGCTGGAGCGCACGATCGAGCACATCCGGACGATCCCGGGGGTTCGCGCCGTGGATCCGCTGATCGCGACGCGGCACGTGAAGGACCCGTATCTGCCGGCCGAGGAGCCGACCGTCGCACCGCAGGACGACGTGGACGAGCGGATCCTCGCGGAGTTGGAGGAGGACGGCCGGCTGCCGTTCGCCGAGCTGGCGGCGCGGGTGGGGCTGTCGGCGGGCGCGACCCGCTCACGCACGCTGCGCCTCCTCGACGGCGGCGTGGCCCAGGTGGTCGCGCTGGTGCGGCCCGAGGTCCTCGGGATGGGCTATCTGTGCGGGTTCAGCCTGCGGGTGGCCGGTGCGGCGGCGGACACCGCACGGCGGGCGGCGGCCCTCCCCCGGGTGACGTTCCTGTCGACGTGCCTGGGGAGCGCCGAGGTGGTCGGCACCATCACCGCCGAGTCCTTCGCCGCCGTGCGCACCACGCTGGAGGAGATGCGGGAGCTGCCGCGGGTGCGCGAGGTGGAGAGCTGGCTCCACCTCGAACTGGTCAAGGAGCGCTACGACATGGGCCCGCATCCCGCGTGAACACGACGGCCCCGACGCCTCACCGTTCCGCGGCCGAGGTCCGCCACTCGACGATCCCGTCGAGGTTCGGCGGCCGGTAGCCGGGTCCTTTGAGGACTTTGCCGTCGGCCCGGCGCAGCACCTGGCCGTCCGCGTCCCGCTTGCTCATGTTGGAGCGGTGGACCTCGGCGAAGACGGCCGGCAGGTCGATGCCCAGGGCGTCCGCGGCGCCGTAGGTGACGTAGAGGACGTCGGCGAGTTCCTTGGCCAGCGCCCGGTACGGCCCGGCCGGATCGGCGCCGGCGCGCAGGGCCTCGGCGAGGTCGGTCAGGGCCTCGGCCGCCTCCCGCGCCTCCTCGGTCAGCAACTCGCGCCTCAGCTCGGCCAGTTCGGGGCGCTCCGCGTCGGCCTTGCCGTCGAACGCCGCGCGGAACGCGGCGACGCTGCGCATCGGTTCATGATCCATACCCCGACCCTAGACGAGCGGGGGCAGCTGCTTCTCGTACAGCCACGCCTCGAAGAGGTCGTCCAGGGGGCGGGGTGCGTAGCGCGCGGCGTGGGCGGTGAACATCTCCGTGGTGACCACCCCGTGCCGGTGGACGGCGGTCCATTCGCGCAGCATCCGGAAGAACCCGGCGTCGCCGAGGGCGCCCCGGACCGCGTGGACGGTGAGCGCGCCGCGCTCGTAGAGGCGGTCGTCGAACATCGACTTGCGTCCCGGGTCGGCGAGTTGGAGGTCCTGGGACTGGTTGCTCAGCGAGCGGTGGGCGATCAGGGCCAGTTCATGGGCGCGGTGGGCGCCCGAGCGCTCGGACCACAGCCACTCGGCGTACTTGGCCAGGCCCTCGTTGAGCCAGATGTGCCGCCAGTCGGCGACGGTGACGCTGTTGCCGAACCACTGGTGGGCGAGTTCGTGCGCGATCAGCCGCTCCGCGCCGCGGGCGCCGTCCACGTGGTTGACGCCGAAGAGCGACAGCCCCTGCGCCTCGACGGGGATGTCGAGTTCCTCGTCGGTGACGACGACGGCGTACTCGCCGAAGGGGTAGGGCCCGAAGAGCTCCTCGAAGACGTCCATCATCTGCGGCTGCCGGGCGAAGTCCCGGGAGAACTCGGCGAGGAGCCGGGCCGGGAAGTGTCCGGTCTGCGGCACCCCGCTCAGCCCCGGGTCGCCGAGCAGCGCCGTCTGGAATTTACCGATGGACAGGCCGACCAGATAGCTCGACGTCGGCGCGGGCTGCTCGTAGAGCCAGGTGGTGGTGGAGGCCCGGGTGGTACGGGTCAGCAGCCGGCCACCGGTCACCACCTGGTACGCCGTCGGGGCGGTGACGGAGATCTGGTACGCGGCCTTGTCCGCGGGCCGGTCGTTGCACGGGTACCAGGACGGCGCCCCCACCGGCTGGCTGGCGACCAGCGCGCCGTCGGTCAGCTCCTCCCAACCGAGGCCGCCCCAGGGGCTGTTGACCGGTCTGGGATTGCCGGAGTAGTGCACCTCGACGGTGAACGCGGCGCTCGCGGGCAGGGACTTGGCGGGGCGCACGCGCAGTTTCCCGCCGCGCAGGGTGTAGTGCGGGGGCCGGCCGTCGACGCGGATGCGGTCGATGCGGAAGTCGCCCAGGTTCAGCTGGAACTCGGTCAGCGGGGCGCGGCCGACGATCGCGCTGAGCCGGGCGGTGCCCGCGAGCCGGTTCGGCACCGGCCGGTAGTCCAGGGCCAGTTCGTAGCGGTGGACCCGGAAGCGGGTGTCTCCGTGATCCGGGAAGTAGGGGTCCGGTGCCGTTCTGTGGTGCCCGCTCACGCCTGGTCCGCTCCCCTGCCCTGTCCTCGTACGGTGCGCCGGCGGGCCGCTGCCGGCAGCGGCCCGCCGCCTCAGGGGCGCCAGGCCTCGATCGGGTTGCCCAGCCAGCGGGTGTCCGCCGGTACCGACTCGCCGGCCATGACGAGGGACGCGGGGCCCAGGGTCGTACGGGCTCCGATCTCGCTGCCCGGCAGGACGATTCCGCCCGGGCCCAGCGTGGCTCCCGCACGGAGAACCACAGTATCCGTCCGCAGGATCCGATCATGGAAGAGGTGGGTCTGCAGGACGCAGCCCCGGTTGACGCTCGCGGCGGGCCCTACGGTGACGAGGTCGGTCTCCGGGAGCCAGTAGGTCTCGCACCACACGCCCCGGCCGATCCGCGCGCCGAGGGCGCGCAGCCACAGGGTGAGGACCGGGGTGCCGGGGACGGCTCCGGCGAGCCAGGGCACGGCGACCGTCTCGACGAAGGTGTCGGCGAGCTCGCCCCGCCACACGAATCCGCACCACAGCGGGTGTTGCCCGGGCCGGTGCCGGCCGACGAGCAGCCACTTGGCGACGACGGAGACGAGGCACCCGAGCGCCCCGGCGCCGAGCAGGACAGCGCCGGACAGCAGCGCCGCGAGCCACCAGGCGTGCGCCGCGGCGGCGGTGAGGGTCGCGGCCACGAGGACGACGAGCGCCGCCGAGCAGCACACGGGGATCAGCCGGCACAGCTCGACCAGGGCGCGGGCCAGCTTGAGCCGGGCGGGCGGCGCGTAGGTGCGGCGGTCGTCGGCGGCGGCGACCGTGCGGGGCAGTTCGACGGGTGGCAGGCCCAGGTAGGAGCTGCCCCGGCGGGCCTTCTTGGGCGTGGCCGACAACACGCCGACCAGGCCGTCGTCGGGGACGGCGCGGCCGGGCGCGGTCATGCCGGAGTTGCCGAGGAAGGCCCGCCGCCCGATGTCGGCGCGGCCGACGCGGATCCAGCCGCCGCCGAGTTCGTACGGGGCGGTCAGCGTGTCGTCGGCGAGGAAGGCGCCCTCCCCCACCGTGGTCAGGCCGGGCAGTCCGAGCACGGTGGACACCTCGGCGCCGCGCCCCACGCGCATGCCGAGCAGCCGCATCCAGACGGGAGTGACGAGACCGGCGTAGAGCGGGAAGAGGGTCTGCCGGGACAGGTCCATGAGCTGGGTGACGGTCCAGGCCTGCCAGCCGACGCGGCTGTGCGTGGGGCTGATGCCGGTGCGCAGGCCGAGGCTGAGCAGCCGGACGCCGACGAGGATCAGTGCGGCGTAGGTGAGGCCGAAGAGCAGGGTGGCGGGGACGAGCGCGTAGAGGGCGCCGCGGACCGCCCCGCCGAGGGCGGCGTCGGCGGGCACGAAGGTGCGGGCCAGGCACAGGGCGGGGAGCGCGGCGAGGACCGGCAGGAGGCTGAGCGTGCTGCCCGTCAGGCCGTACATGGCGCGCCAGTGCACGGCGCGCGGGGGTCGCTCGCGCGGCCAGTCGCGGCGGGCCTTGCCGAGTTTGACGGCGGGTGAGCCCGCCCAGCGCTGGCCGGTGGGGAGCTGTCCGCGCACGGCCGAGCCGGGGGCGACCTCGGCCCGCTTGCCGACCCGGGCGCCCGGGAAGAGGACGCTGCGGGTGCCGACGACGGCTGCGGCGCCGACCCTGACGGCGCCGATCTCAAGGCGGTCGCCGTCGAGCCAGTGCCCGGACAGGTCGACCTCGGACTCGACGGCGCAGCCGCGGCCCAGCTTGAGCAGGCCGGTGACGGGGGGCAGCGAGTGCAGGTCGACGTCGGGGCCGATCCGGGCGCCGAGCGCCCGCGCGTACCGTTCGAGCCAGGAGCCGGTCAGGGAGGTCGCGCCGCTGTACTCGGCGAGGCGCTCGGCGGTCCACAGGCGCAGGTGGACCCGGCCGCCGCGCGGATAGGTGCCGGGTGCGACGCCGCGCAGGAGCAGCCGGGCGCCGCCCGCCGCGAGGGCCAGGCGGCCGGGCGGGCTGTACAGGACGAGGGCGCCCACGGCGACGAGCCACCAGGAGGCGGACGGCGCCCACGGGTAGGGGCCGAGCCGGTGCAGGACGTTGCCGAGGGCCGCGAGCGCGACGGTCCAGCGCAGTCCTACGAGGGTGAACAGCGGCAGCAGCAGGGCGGTTTGGGCCGCCTGGGTGCGGAGCGGCACGGGGGCGACGGTCCTGGCCGCGCCGTCGTTCTGCGCGGACTTCTCCAGCCTGCGGGCCAGTTTGCGCAGGACGGGCCGTTCGTAGACGTCGATGACGGCGGCGTTCGGGTAGCGCGTGCGCAGCCGGGTGGTGAGGCGGGCGGCGGCCAGGCTGCCGCCGCCGAGCGCGAAGAAGTCGTCGCGGGCGCCGGTCACGGGAACGCCGAGGATGTCGCGCCACTGCTCGGCGAGCCAGGCCTCGGTGCCGTACAGCTGCTCGGCCTCGTCGGCGCCGGTGTCCGTGCCGGGCAGCGGCCAGGGCAGCGCGTCGCGGTCGACCTTGCCGGAGGTGCGGGTGGGCAGGTCGTCGACGGGGGCCAGTAACGGCACAAGGGCCGCGGGGAGTTCGGCGCGGAGGCGGGCGAGGGCGGCCGTGCGGTCGAAGCCGTCTTGGGTGACGAGGTATCCGACGAGGAGCTGGTTGCCGCCGGGGGCCGTGCGGACGGCGGCGGCCGCGCCCGCGACACCGGGCAGCGCCGCGAGCGCGGCGTCGACCTCGCCGAGTTCGATGCGCCGGCCGCCGAGCTTGATCTGCTCGTCGCCGCGTCCGAGGAAGACGAGCCCCTCCGGGTCGGCCTTGACCAGGTCACCGCTGCGATAGGCCCGTTGCCAGCCGAGCGACTCCAGCGGCGCGTACTTCTCGGCGTCCTTACGGGCGTCGAGGTAGCGGGCCAGTCCCGTGCCGCCGATGACCAGCTGGCCGCTGGAGCCCATCGGTACGGGCCGGTCGGCATCGTCGACGACGGCCAACTCCCAGCCGTCCAGCGGCAGTCCGATCCTGACCGGCTCGGCCCCGGTCAGCAGGGCGGCGCAGGCGACGACGGTGGTCTCGGTGGGGCCGTAGGTGTTCCACACCTCGCGGCCCTCCGTGACCAGGCGCCGGGCCAGTTCGGGCGGGCAGGCCTCGCCGCCGAAGATCAGGAGCCGGACGTCGTCGAGGGCCTCGGGCTCCCAGAGGGCGGCGAGGGTCGGCACGGTGGAGATGACGGTGATCTCCTGCTCGACGAGCCACGGTCCGAGGTCGGCGCCGCCGCGCACCTGGGCCCGCTGCACCGGCACCAGGCAGGCGCCGTGCCGCCACGCCAGCCACATCTCCTCGCAGGAGGCGTCGAAGGCGACGGAGAGACCGGCCATCACCCGGTCGCCGGGGCCGATCGGGTCGTCGGTGAGGAACAGCGCGGCCTCCGCGTCCACGAACGCCGCGGCGGCCCGGTGGTGGACGGCGACGCCCTTGGGTTTGCCGGTCGAACCGGACGTGAAGATGATCCACGCGTCGTCGTCGGGGGCGGGCCGTGCGGCGGGGACGTCCGCGGGCTTGTCCACCGTGAAGCGGTGCCCTGCGCCGATGACCGTCCTCACCCCCGCCTCGCCGAAGACCAGGTGGGCGCGGTCGTCGGGGTCCTCGGCGTCGACCGGCACATAGGCCGCGCCCGCGGCGAGGACCGCCAGGATCGCTACGTAGAGTTCGTTCGTGCCGCTCGGGAGACGGATGCCGACGCGGTCGCCGTGACCCACTCCCGCCGCGTCGAGTCGGCGCCGTAGGTGTTCCACCGCGGCGGCCAGTGCGCGGTACGTCAGTTGGCGGGTGCCGTCGTCGAGGGCGGGCTCGTCGGGGTGGGCCCGGGTCGTCGCGCCGAGCAGGTCCACGAGGGTGCGCGGTGGTGCGGCGCGGCCTCCGGTGAAGAGGGCGATGTTCTCCGGCCGCTCGGTCGTCTCCGCTTCGAGCAGGGCGAGTTCGGGGTTCGTGCGCGTGGCTGGCATCGGGTCCTGACGTCGGGGGCCGCGCATCCCTGGAGCGCGTCCGGCTCCGCCCCAGCTCTGCCTGACGCCGTCCGGCCCCGGGGGCCGAACAAGCGCCACATCCTAATCCCGACCGGGAAGCCGAGCGCACCGAGTCCATAATCCGCGTCCCGCAACGGTCCTTCACGCCCGGCCCGGTGACCGCTTCCCGCGCCCCTGGCCCGTTTTTCGGGATACGGCCGGTGACCGCTTCTCGCGCAGTTCCCCGCGCCCCTGAGGCAGGCGCTTCGCGCCGCCTCTCCTTGAGGCTGTGCTCCGCGCGCCTCCCGCGCCCCGGGGCCTCTGATGAGATGCCGCACGAAGTGCGCATCTCAGGGGCGCGGGGAACTGCGCGACCAGCCCCCACCGGGCCGCGGACGACCGACACAGCCCGCCCGCACCGCGCTCGCGCGCACAGCGCGGCAGTGTCCGCGAACGCCTGCGGAATTGTCCGTGATCCGTAACGGACGGAGCCGCGGGCCCACCTGCGTCGTCATCCCAAGTGGCCGCGACGTCAGCGGCATCGGTGAGGCAGGGCACGGCGCGGGAGGAACGACATGGCACGGCGGAGCGGCGGGCAGGGCTGGAACAGCAGAGTGGTGGGGGCGGCGCTGGCGGTGACCGTGCTCGCCGGGGGTGTCTCGGTGTGGACCGCGCAGGCGGGCGAGCCGACCGGAACGGCGCCGAAGGCGGGCGCCGCCGCGCACGACGACAAGGCTCCGAAGGCGGTGGCGAAAACCATCGCACACGCCTCCGACGCCGGCGCCCGCGGCGTGAACATCACCATCGACGACGGCCCCGACCCCGCATGGACACCCCAGGTCCTCGCCGTGCTGAAGGAGTACGGGGTGAAGGCGACCTTCTGCATGGTGGGCACCCAGGCGCAGGCCCACCCTGATCTCGTCAAGAAGGTCGTCGTGGCCGGGCACCGCCTGTGCGACCACACGGTGTCGCACAACACCGCCATGGACAAGCGCCCCGAGGCGTACCAGTCGCAGCAGATCCTCGACGCGGAGCGCATGATCACCGAGGCGTCCGGCGGGGTGCGCCCGCAGTACTACCGGGCGCCGGGCGGCGCGTTCACCCCGTACAGCCGCAAGCTGGCCGCCTCCCGCGGGATGCGCCCGCTGGGCTGGAACGTGGACACCAAGGACTTCGAGCGCCCGGGGACGGCCGCCATCGTCGCGACCGTGGAGGAGGAGCTGCCCAACGGGCCGACGCTCCTCTTCCACGACGCGGGCGGCGACCGTACCCAGACGGTCGAAGCCCTGCGTCAGGTCCTGCCCGAACTCAGGGAACAGGGCTACTCGTTCGGCTTCCCCGTGCGCTGACGCCCGGCGCTCCAGCGGGCGAGGTTCCGCAGCAGCGGGTCGCGCCCGCGCAGGGGCACGGTCCACAACTCGTGCCCCCGCACCCGCCATTGGCGCAGCAGCGCGTTGGCGGCGAGCATGCCGCTGGTCGCCGCGCGTTCCATGAGGGCCACCGGCAGATCGGTGCGGACCAGGTCACCGGCGATCATGAGCCGGGGGTTGGAGGTGCGGACCGTCGGCCGGTCCCCGTAGCCCGACACCGCGAACATCGGGCAGTCGTCGCGCCATTCGTGCCGGACGTCGACGACGCGTGCCTCGCGGGTCTCCGGATACACCTGGTGCAGCTGGTCGATCAGCCGCTTCTCCTCGGTGGCCCGGTCGACGAGGCCGTCGCGCGCGTAGGCGTGGAGTTCCACGACGGAGCCGCCGGTGCGGCGGAACCACTGGTGGGCCTCCTTCTCCCAGCGGTCCAGGACGCTGACGTTGTCCAGGGTTCCGTAGCCGCTGGTGCCGAGGAAACCGGCCCGCTCGGCGGCGACGGGCCGGTCGAGCCACAGCCGGGAGACGAGGAAGGAGGGGGCCGTGCGCAGCCGGGCGATCCGGGCGTTCCACGACGCGTCGGCGACGTCGGGGCTGCTGCGGACCAGGTGTTGCAGGCCCTTGGTGTCGAGGGCGAGCACGCAGGCGTCGTAGTGGCCGGTGTGCGCCCCGGCGGTGAGGGTGAACCCGCCGTCGGGCGCCGAGGCGAGACGGTCGACCGGTTCGCCCACGCGGATGTCGGCGCCGAGTTCTTCGAGGTAGCGGCCCAGGGGGTCCCAGAGCGCGGTCGGGAAGGGGTCGTCGGGCACGTCGAAGAGCAGGCCCTCGGCCGAGCCGAGGAAGTAGATGTGGAACATCAGGACCATCTCGGCGGCCGACAGCTTGCGCGGGTCGGCGAAGAAGCTCCGGGAGAACACCTCGAACGCCAAGTGGTGGGCGGCCTCGGGGAATCGGATGGCGTGCAGGAAGTCGTGCGCGCTGACGTCGTCGAGGCGGTCGTAGACGTCCGGTACGCGTACGTCCATCAGCGGCAGGGCCGCCTCGGCGTTGATCCGGGGGAGGTCGCGGAGGGTGAAGGTCGGGCTGCGCAGGGCGAAGCCGAGGGCGCTCCACGGTGGGGTGCGCGGGACGTGCCGGAAGCTGTCCCGCAGGCCGTCGGCGTGCCAGAGCGGGTAGTCGGGCAGGGCGGTCAGCCGCTCCAGGTGCGGATCGGTGCGGCGCAGCAGGGCCCGCAGGTTGTAGTACTGGCGGAAGAAGGCGTGGAAGCCGCGGCTCATCGTGGCCGTCGAGCCGTCGGCCAGTTCGGTGGTCCAGCCGGCGAGGCGTCCGCCGAGTGTGGCCTCCCGTTCGAAGAGGGTGACGCGCACGCCGCGTTCGGCCAGGGCGACGGCGGCGGCGAGGCCCGCGATCCCGCCGCCGACTACGGCGGTCGTGGGGGCCGGGTCCTGGACCCGGGACGCTCCGGGCCCGGCCGGGATGTGCGCGGCCCGGCGGTCCCGGGCCTGCGGTGGTGCCTGCGGCCTGCGCTTCATCCTCGGGTCCTCTCCTGCGGCACCTGGCCGACGACGGTGTGCGTGATGCCGGTCTGCCAGCCGGGCAGCGGCAGCGCCCTGACCCGGGTGAAGCCCGCGGCCGTCAGGCGGCGGGAGAAGTGGGTCACGGTGTCGAACTCGAGGACGCTGCGCCACAGATGCCGGTAGAGGGCGCCGTCCCCGAGCGCCGTGGTGACGGGCAGCAGTCCGGCGCAGACCGCCGACCAGACGGCGCGGTGGCGGTGTTTGCCGCTGAGGGTGTACTCGTGCACGGCCACCCGGCCGCCGGGTGCGAGCACGTCGCGTACGGAGGTCAGGACGCGGTCGGGGTCGGCGGTGTTGCGGAACAGGTAGGCGGCGAACACTGCGTCGAACCCGCCGACGGGCCCGCTGCCGATCCCTGCCGCGCCGAGTTGTTCGGCCGGGGTGTGGACGAAGGTGACGCTCGACGGCCAGTGTTTCGCCTCGGCCCGCTCCAGCATGCCCGCGGAGGCGTCCACGGCGGTGATCTCCGCGTCGGGCAGCACGGACAGCAGCGCCGCGGTCGACGCGCCCGTGCCGCAGCCCAGGTCGAGGACGCGCAGGCCGCGCCCCTGCGCGGGCAGGCCGAGGCGGCGTGCCGAGCGCCGCAGGTGGGCGTGGTAGCCGGGGTTGGCGCTCACCAGGGTGTCGTAGGTGCGGGCGGCATGGTCGAAAGCTGAGGCGAGCGCGGCGTCGCGCAGCGTGGGCATGGGTTCTCCTCCGGGCCCGGGCGGGTCAGGGTGTGGGGGCGGGCCGCAGCGGGCGGGTGGGCAGTTCCACCGCGCTGCGCAGCAGGGGCACGATCGGGCTGTTGAGGCCGATCGACAGGTCTTCGTGCAGGGCGGTTTCGCCGTCGAGGAAGCGCAGCAGGCGCTCCATGGGCACGCGGGAGAAGAGGCGGGTGAAGAAGGCCGCTCCGTCGATGCGGCCGCTGTCCAGGCCGTGCAGGAGCACCGCGTCCATGGCCATCGACCGCTTCGAGTGCGGGGCCGGCGGGGCCGGGTCGCGTCCGGCGAGCAGGGCCGCGGCGATCGCCGCGGTCTGGCGCTGGATGGTGGCGAAGGTGTAGCCGGTCGCCGGGCGTGTGGCGCCGCCTGCCGCGCCGATCCGGAAGGTGCTCCGGCCGACCCGGCGGGCGAAGCGGGCGTCGGTCATGGGGATGACCCCTTCCTCGCGTGCCTCGATCCGGGCGTCGCGGACGCCGAGCACGTCGTGCAGGTAGGCCCGCAGGGCGGAGTCGTACTCCTCGGTGGGCAGGACGGACGGCGAGAACTGGGTGTACTCCACCAGCGCGGACCGCTCCCCGGTCGGCAGGACGTAGGTGAAGGCGAGGCCCCGCTCCGGCTGCGGGGTGCGGAAGTCCATCAGGTCGACGGCGCCCGTGTCGAAGGCCGGCTCCCCGGTGCGGACGAACCAGCCGCGGAAGTGCTGGAGCAGCGTCGTGCGGGCCGGTGGCAGGCTGCCGAGCGGCCGCGAGTCGAACACCCAGCGGGCCGGGACGCTCTCCTGCCGTCCCTCGGCGGTGCGCACGATCACCCGCGCTCCGTCGGCGTCCTCCTCGACCGTCTCGACGGTCGCCCGGGTGCGGGTGAGCGAGCCGTGGGCGGCGAGCCGGGGTGCGACCGTCGCCTCGAAGTCGGTGGAGCGGATCATCTTGTAGCGCAGCGCCCCGGTTCCGGCGTCGATCGTGCGGCCGTCGGGGGCGCGGACCCGGATCCTGTTCCAGGACGCGGTGACGGCGTCGTCGTAGCGGCCGGGGCCGTGCTCCCAGAAGCACCAGGTGCGCGGCGGGGGCCGCAGCGGTCCGGCGGGCGCGTCGATGAGCCGGACGGACGGTGCGGGGCGCGTCGCCGTGCACAGTCGCTCCGCCAGCGAGAGCCCGGCGGCACCGGCGCCGATGATCACCACGTCCGACCGCACGCTCACCTCCTGTGTCGAGTCTCTTTGCTCCGGACACCCTTCCACCGCCGACCCGCTCGCGGATGCGCGGATTCGCGTCCTCCGCTCGCGGGTACCCGCGGGCGGAACGCGTGAACGATGTTGCTCCAGTTGCCGCAATCCACCGCATCCGATCACCCGGGAGGCGGGGAATGCCCTACATACTCTCCCCGGTCACCGGCATCCCTAAGGAGCTGACATGCCCCCCGATCAGGCCCTGGGCGTCGCCACGGCGGTGGTGCCCCACGGTGGGGCGCCCCGTCGCAGCGCGTCCGGCCCCGCGCGTGGCGCCCTCCCGTCCCGGTCCGTGCGGGTGCGGCGGATCGATGCCGATCTTCCCCGTACGGTCCACGAGCGGCTGACCCGGCTGCTGGCCCGGCGTGTCGCCCAGGCCACCGCCGTCGACCCGACGTTCGGCGCCGATGTCGCCGAACGCGTCGCGCGGTTCACCCTGGGCGGCGGGCGGCGCATCCGCCCGCAGTTCCTGTGGTGGGGACTGCGGGCCTGTGGGCTTCCCGACGAGGAGCAGATCGAGGCGGCTCTCCGGCTGAGCGCGGCGCTCGAACTCATACAGACCTGCGCCCTCGTGCACGACGACGTCATGGACCAGGCGGCGACGCGTCGCGGGCGGCCCGCCCTGCACGTCGACTTCACCGCGCAGTACCGGTCGCAGGTGCCCGCGGGCGGCGCCCGGTTCGGTGAGTCGGCGGCGATCCTCGCCGGTGATCTGGCGCTGTCCTGGGCCGACGACGAGGCCGCCGCCCTCGATCTGACGGGCCCGCAGGCGCGGCGGCTGCGCGAGACGTGGTCGCAGATGCGTCTGGAGATGGTCGCCGGGCAGTACCTGGACGTCCAGGGCGAGCACACCCGGAACCGGTCGCTGCGCCAGGCCATCAGCGCCGCCTGTCTGAAAACCGCCCTCTACACGGTGGAACGCCCGCTGCAACTGGGCGCGATCCTCGGCCGCGCGGACGACGGCACGCTGCGGGCCCTGTGCTCGGCCGGCCGTGGCGCGGGCCTCGCCTTCCAGCTGCGCGACGACCTCGACGACGCGTTCGGCGATCCTGTCGGGCGGGACAAGCCGGCGGCCGGTGATCTGCGGACGGGCAAGCCCACGTACCTGGTCGCGCTGGCCCAGGCCCGTGCCGAACGGGACGACGACCACCGGGCCCTGGCGATCCTCGCCCGATCCGGGCGGCGGGAACTGGACGACGCCGACCTCGACGATCTGCGCTACGTCCTCGAACGCACCGGGGCCCGGAACCTCGTCGAGGACAAGATCCGCCGCCTGATCGCGCAGAGCGCACGCCATCTGGACTCCGTGTCGCTCGACCCCGTGGCCCACGCACGGCTGCGTCTCCTGCTCCGGCAGGTGGCGGGGACCCCCACCCAGCCGAGCCGGTCGGCCGGCCCGGTCGAAGGAGCGGCTCAGTGAGGACCGTACGCGGCAGAACGGACCATGTCGTCGTGGTGGGCGCGGGCCTGTCCGGCCTGGCGGCCGCCCTCCATCTGCTGGGCGCGGGACGGCAGGTCACCCTCGTCGAACGGGACGACCAACCCGGCGGCAGGGCCGGCCTGTTGGACCGGAACGGGTATCGGATCGACACCGGGCCGACCGTCATGACCATGCCCCACCTGGCCGACGAGGCGTTCGCCGCCGTGGGCGAGCGCCTGCGGGACCGGGTGGATCTGATCCCGCTGCACCCCGCCTACCGGGCGCGGTTCGCCGACGGCAGCTCCCTCGACGTCCACACCGACGCGCAGGCCATGGAACAGGCGGTGGAGGAGTTCGCCGGTTCCGCGGCGGCGGCCGGTTATGTGCGGCTGCGGCACTGGCTGGAGCGGCTCTACCGGGCGCAGATGAAGCACTTCATCGACACCAACTTCGACTCGCCGCTGCAACTGCTCACCCCCGATCTGGCCCGGCTCGCCGCGCTCGGCGGCTTCGGGCGGATGGACGCCCGGATCGGCCGGTTCATCAAGGACGAGCGGCTGCGCCGCGTCTTCTCCTTCCAGTCGCTGTACGCGGGCGTCCCTCCGGCCCGCGCGCTGGCCGCGTACGCCGTCATCGCCTACATGGACACCGTCGCGGGCGTGTACTTCCCGCGCGGCGGCATGCACGCGCTGCCCCGCGCCATGGCGGACGCGGCCCGGGCGGCGGGCGCCGATCTGCGGTTCGGCCGGACGGTGCGGAGCCTGGAGCGCTCGGGCGACCGGGTCACCGCCGTGGTGACGGACACCGAGCGGATCCCGTGCGACGCCGTCGTCCTGACCCCCGATCTGCCGGTCGTGTACCGGCTGCTGGGCCGCGCCCCGCGCCGGTCGGTCGCCCTGCGCCACGCCCCGTCGGCGGTGATCCTGCACGCCGGGACCGACCGCACCTGGCCCCAACTGGCGCACCACACCATCTCGTTCGGCGACGCCTGGCACGACACGTTCGACGAACTGACCCGGCGCGGACGGCTGATGAGCGACCCGTCGCTGCTCATCACCCGGCCCACCGCGACCGATCCGTCGCTGGCGCCCCCCGGCAAGCACCTGCACTACATCCTCGCCCCGTGCCCGAACACCGACATCGGGCCGAGCCCCGCCCAGTGGGGCGACCTCGCGCCCCGCTACCGCACCGAGCTGCTGACGGAGTTGGAGCGGCGCGGTCTCGACGGCATCGGGGACGCGATCGACGAGCAGTGCTTCGTCACCCCCGCCGACTGGCACGCCCAGGAGCACGCAGCGGGCACCCCGTTCTCGGCCGCGCACACCTTCGCCCAGACCGGTCCTTTCCGGCCCCGCAACCTCGTACGGGGCACGGAGAACGCGGTGCTGGCCGGGTGCGGGACGACACCGGGCGTCGGCGTTCCCACGGTGCTGCTGTCCGGAAAGCTCGCCGCCGCGAGGATCACGGGCGCCCGCACGAGGGGCACGTCCCGGCCCCGCTCCCCGCACGACACCCTCGGAAAGGCGCCCCTGTGAACGCGCGAGAACTCGATGCCGCGGGCATCACCGACCCCGGGCTGCGCAGCGCCTACACGCGGTGCCGCGAGCTCAACGCCCGCCACGGGAAGACCTACTTCCTGGCCACCCGCCTGCTGCCCGCCCACCGCCGGCCCGCCGTGCACGCCCTGTACGGATTCGCCCGCTGGGCCGACGACATCGTCGACTGCCACGGCGGCGACACCACCGTGCTGGAGCGCACCGCGGCGCTGGAGAAGCTGTCGGCGGAGCTGCGCCACGGGCTCGCCACGGGAGACAGCGCCGAGCCCGTCGTCCGGGCCCTCGCCGACACCGCGCACCGCTACGCGATCGACCCCGCGCACTTCCAGGACTTCATGACGGCGATGCGCGACGACCTGACGGTGACGGACTATCCCGGCTACGCCGATCTGCGCCGCTACATGCACGGCTCGGCGGCGGTGATCGGCCTTCAGATGCTCCCGGTCCTGGGGACCACGGTGCCGCGCGCCGAGGCGGAGCCGCACGCCGCCGCGCTCGGTGTGGCCTTCCAGCTCACCAACTTCCTGCGGGACGTGGGCGAGGACCTCGACCGCGGGCGGGTCTATCTGCCCGCGGACCTGCTGGCCGCGCACGGTGTCGACCGGGAGCTGCTGCGGTGGAGCCGGGACACCGGCCGCCAGGACGCCCGTATCACCGAGGCGTTGAAGGCGTTCGAGGCGCTCACCCGGGACGTCTACCGGGAGGCGGTGCCCGGTGTCGCGCTGCTCGACCCGGTGTCGCGGCCCTGCATCCGCAGCGCCTTCGTGCTGTACGCGGGCATTCTCGACGCCGTCGCCGACGACCGGTACGGCGTGCTGCACCGCCGGGCGGTCGTGCCCCGGCGGCGCCGCGCGGTCGTCGCCCTGGACGGGCTCGTCCGGATCGCCCACGCCCGGATCCGGCATCGCTCCACCCCGCCGGCGGCCCTGCCGCACCGGCCGGGCCCGCATCACGTACCCGTCCGTGCGGGACGCGCCCCGCTCGTGGACAAGGAGGCGGCGGCATGAGCAAGCGGCCCTGGACGGACCGGATTCCGCTGACCGTGCGCAAGAACCCCCTGCCGTGGGAGCGGCAGGAACCCACGTGGCGCCAGGCGCGGCCCGCCGTGATCGAGAGCGCCCTGAAGCGGTCCCAGACCCGGCCGTCGGGCAACTGGTACGTCGTCGGCGCATCCGCCGACGTACCGTCCGACGCACCGCTGGGACGCAATGTGGCCGGCCGTGAGCTGGTCGTCTGGCGCGACGCCGACGGCCGGTTGGCCGCCGGTCCCGGCGCCTGTCCGCATCTGGGCGCGCCGCTCAAGGACAGCCCGCTGCGGTGCGGGACGCTCGTCTGCCACTGGCACGGGCTCGCCCTCGGGCCCCAGGGCCAGGCGGGCTGGCGGACGCTGCCCGTCCACGACGACGGCGTCCTGGTCTGGGTCCGGCTCGACGGCGCCGGAGGAGAGCAGCCGCTGGAGCGGCCGGTGATCCCGCCGCGCCCGGATCAGGACCGCTCCGTCGCGGCCGTCTACACCGGCTTCGGCCGCTGCGAGCCGGAGGACATCGTCGCCAACCGGCTCGACCCGTGGCACGGCGCGTGGTTCCACCCGTACTCGTTCGTCGACCTGCGGGTCGTCGACAGTCCGTCCGGGGACAGCGCGGAGGCGGAGGACGACGGGTTCGCCGTGGACGTGTCCTTCCGGCTCACCTCGCGGCTCGTCGTGCCCGTCCGTGCCGTCTTCACCGCGCCGGAGCCGCGCACGGTGGTCATGCACATCACTGATGGCGAGGGGCGCGACTCGGTGGTGGAGACGCACGCGACGCCGCTGACTCCGGCGGGCCATCCGGCGCCGCGCACGGCGGTGGTGGAGGCGGTGATCGCCACGTCCGAGCGGCCCGGCTTCACCGTGGCGCGCCATGCCGCCTTCGCGCTGCGCCCGCTGATGCGGACCGCGGCGAAGCGCCTGTGGCGCGACGATCTGGCCTACGCGGAGCGCCGCTGGACGCTGCGCACGCGCGCCGGACTGCCCTACTGACGCTGCGGGCCGCCAGGGCGGGTCACATTCCCCAGATGCGTGCCACGAAGAAGCCCGCCACCAGGACGGAGCCGACGAGGATGAGCAGCACCCACCAGTACGGGTGCTCCCAGATCCCGCCGTCGGCCCGCTCCTGGTGGGCCTCGGCGATGGATCCTTCCGCGGGCGGCGTCTCCGACGGCGGTACGCGTGATGTGGTCATGTCTCCACCGTCCTCCCGATGCTCTGGAACCGCATGCCGAGGAGTGCCGCATCCGTCCCGGGAAGCACAGCGAAAGAAGGGCAGGAGGTGTGGCCATGGCCGTCGTCGCTGCCCGGGTCGTCGAGCCGTTGCGGCTGCGGGCCGGAAAGGCCCTGTTCGCACGGGTGGCCGGACCGGAGGGGCCGCGCAACCGTGAGGCCATCCACGAGACTCCCGGCCCCCGCTGGTTCCCGGAGGGCAGCCCGATCCGCCGGGTCCACGCCGACAGCGCCATGTTCGTCGGCGGACTGTCGGCGCTGCTCGTGCAGACACTCCATCCCTCCGCGATGGCGGCCGTCGCCGCGCACTCCGGCTATCGCGGCGACCCGTGGGGCAGGCTGCACCGCACCAGCACCTTCCTGGCCACCACGACCTACGGAACCGCGGACAGCGCACAGTCGGCCTGCGACCGGCTCAACGCCGTCCACGCCCGCATCCACGGGGTCACCGACGAGGGCGTGGCCTACCGCGCGTCGGACCCGCACCTCCTGGAATGGGTCCACATCGCCGAGATCGCCTCGTTCCTCCGCGCCCACCAGCGCTTCGCCACCCCGCGCCTGACGAGGAGCGAGTGCGATCAGTACGTCGCCCAGACCGCCCGCGTCGCCGAGGCGCTCGGGGTGGCGGAGCCCCCGCGGACGGTGGCCGGGCTGCGCGAGCGGTTCACGGCCTACCGCGCCGAGCTGCGGGCCACACCGGAAGCGCTCGACACCACCCGCTATCTGCTCCTCCGTCCGCCGCTCCCCGTTCCCGCTCTTCCCTTCTACGCGGCCCTGGCGTCCAACGCGATCGCCCTGCTGCCCCGCTGGGCCGCGCAGGAGCTGCGGCTGCCGCGCTGCGAGCCGGCCGAGCGGTGCGCGGTGCGGCCCGCCGGACACATGATCACCGGGCTGATCCGCTGGGCGATGCACGATCCCGCCACGGGGGACGACCGCTGACGAAGGCGGGCCACCCCTGCTTCAGGGACGCACCAGCCGGCGCAGCGCGCGACGGGCCAGCGGGGCGTAGGCGAGGACGACGGGCGCAGGCCCCGTGACGGTCAGCCGGGTCACGGCGCCCGATCTCCCGCTCCGGTCCACCGCGTGGTCGAGCCGCAGCCGGACCGGTCCCGCCCGGACGCGCCAGCTCCAGGTGCGGGCCTCGTGATCGACGGCCTCGACGACGAACCGCACCGCCGGTCCGACGACGGGACGCACCCTCCCCCGCATCCCCGCGCGCAGTTCGGGTTCCGTCTCCACGGAGCGGATCTGCGGGGCCCACGTCGGCCAGCGGGCAGGCTGCGCGTAACGCCGCCACACCGTGTCCGCGTCGGCGGCCCCCTGCTCACTCAGCGTCAGTCGCACCCGGCCAGCGTGTCACGGACCGTGACCTGTCGGCCTACTTGGCGTACGTCTTGGTGTAGAGGTCGCCGTCGTAGTACTTGCCCGGGTCGGTGTTCTCGTCCAGTTCCTTGTTCCGCACGAAGAACTCGCCGAGCTTCTTCAGCCAGGAGTCCACCTCGCCGCTCCTGGTCTTGGCGACGAGGTCCTTCGTGGACAGCGTCTGCACGTGCGAGGCGTCGGCCTTGGCCTGGGCCTCGGTGACCTTCAGCATCTTGGCGGTGAGCGCGATGGTCTCGTCGGGGTGGGCGCTGCGCCAGTCGTTGGCCTGCTGGAGCACCTTGACGACCTTGGCGTTCTTGTCCCCGGACACCTTGTTGCCCGCGACGAAGGCGGTCGGGAAGGCGTCGCCGGTGTCCTTGGTGCTGGCTATCTCCTCCAGGCCGGGGACCTTCTGCTTGATGGTCTCGATGGCCGGATAGAAGAAGCCCGCGCCGTCGATCTTCCCCGAGGAGAACGCGGAGACGATGGTCGAGGGGTCCATGTTGACCTTCTCGATGTCGCCCGCCTTCATCCCCGCCTCCTCCAGGGCGATGTTGAGGACCATGTCGCCCGAGGTGCCCTCGGGGACGCCGACCTTCTTGCCCTTGAGGTCCTTCATCGACGTGATGCCGGGCTGGCCGATGACGCGGTCGGCGTAGGTGAGGGTGTCGATGGCGATCACCTTGGACTTCCCGGAGGCCGGCAGCCACATCGCGCCGGGGCCGATGTAGCCGTAGTCGAGGCTGTCGGCGTTGAGCGCCTGGATCTGCACCGGCCCGTTGTTGAACACCTTGACCTTGGCGGTCAGGCCCTCCTTCTTCCACAGCCCCTGCTTCTCGGCGATCGCCAGCAGGCTGGCGCCGTTGTAGTCACCGATGTAGCCGAAGCGGACGGTCGCGTCGTCACCGGAGTCGCCGCCCGAGCAGGCGCTGAGCGGGAGGACGAGCAACAACGCTGCGGGCAGGGCGAGATAGCCGTGCCTGATGGTCTTTCCGGGCATGCTGAAGGTTCCTCTCGGGGTGGTGCGCGTCAAAGGGGGTTGCGTGAAGAAGAAGCGGGGTCAGGCGGCCCGGGGCGGCGCTTCCTGGTGGTAGACCGAGGTCCACACCTCGTTGCGGAAGCGCCGGAACTCGGGCGAGAGCCGGATCTCCTCGGTACGGGGATAGGGCAGGTCGACGTCGATGATCCGGTGGACGCGGCCGGGCCGCGCGGCCATGACGACGACGCGGCTGGCGAGGTAGACGGCCTCGTCGACGTCGTGGGTGATGAACAGGACGGTGCGCTTCTCCTGGCTCCAGGTGCGCAGCAGCTGGTCCTGGAGCTGTACGCGGGTCAGCGCGTCCAGCGCCCCGAACGGCTCGTCCATCAGCAGGACTTGGGGGTCGACGGCGTAGGCGCGGGCGATCGCGCAGCGCTGCTTCATGCCGCCGGACAGGGTCTTCGGGAGCGCGTCCGCGAAGTCGCCGAGGCCGACGAGGTCGATGGCCTGCTCCGCCTTGCGGCGGCGCTCGGGTCCGGGCACGTGGGCGAGCCTCAGCCCGAACTCCACGTTCTGACGCACCGTCAACCACGGAAAGAGGGCGTACTGCTGGAAGATCACGCCCCGGTCCGGGCCGGGTCCCGAGACGGGTGTGCCGTCGACGAGGACGGTCCCCGAGTCGGGCTCCTGGAGTCCGGCCGCCATGCTCATCAAGGTGGACTTGCCGCAGCCGGACGGACCGACGACGGTGACGAACTCCTGGTCCGCGATGTCCAGACTCACTCCGTCCAGGGCGGTGAACGTCGCACCCTTCAGCGGGAAGGTCTTCACCACGTCACGGAAACTGATCTTGCTGTTCATCGTCGCTCCTGCCAGCCGGTCAGGCGTCGCTCGGCCAGCAGCAGCAGCCGGTCCATGACGAGCCCGAGCACACCGATCGTGATCAGGGACACGAAGATCGTGTCCATTTCGAACCAGGTGGACGCCTTCTGCATCCGGTAGCCCAACCCCTCTTGTGCGCCGATGAGTTCGGCGGCGACCACGGTGGCCCAGGACGCGCCGAGGCCGATCCGCATCCCGACGAGGATGAACGGGGTGGAGGCCGGGACGACCACCTTGGCGAAGATGGTGCGGTCCGACGCGCCGAGCACCCGGGCCGCGTTGATCAGCGTCTTGTCGACGTCGACGACGCCCTGGAAGGCCGACACGACACAGGACATGAACGAGGCGAGGAAGATCACGGCGATCTTCGGGACCTCGCCGATGCCGAGCAGCACGACCGCGAGCGGGATCAGCGCCAGCGGCGGAATGGTGCGGAAGAACTGGACGTACGGCTCGATCAGCGCGCGTGCCGTCGGGTACCAGCCCATCAGGAAGCCGACCGGCACGGCCACGACGACGCCGAGCGCGTAGCCGATCAGGACGCGGCGCAGGCTGGCGGCGATGTCGGTGCCGAGGGTGCCGTCGGCGATCATGTCGCCGGCCTTGCGGGCCACCGCCACGGGGGCGGGCAGGTTCTCGACCAGGCTCAGGGCGGCCACCACGGCCCACAGGGCGATTCCGGCCACCACCGCCACGGCGTTGAGGATCAGGGGACGGCGCCGGGAGCGCCGGGGCTGCTGCCGGGGCTCTTCGGGGGCGGTCTTCTGCACCGGAGTGATCACAGCCATGGGTACCTCGCTGGTGGCTTCACGCGTTCTCCTCGGAGACGGGCCGCGGATAGTGGGAAAGGAGGGGGGATTCGTGGAGAACGAGGGCGATGCCGCCCAGCGCGCTGCCCGCCTCGCCGAGCGTGGCGCGCCGGACGTCGACGTGGTGGCGGGCCATCGGCATCAGGTGCTGCCGCAGCGACCGCTCGACGGGTTCGAGGAGGGCGGGTCCCGCCTCCGCGAGTTCGCCGCCGACGACGATGACGCCGGGTCCGACGGCGTGACAGACGGCGGCGAGGACGCTGCCGACGTCGTGGCCGACGCGCTCCAGGACCTGGAGCGCCGGGGGCTCGCCGACGGCGGCGGCGGCGAGGAATCCGGCGAGGTCACCGGCGCGTCCGCCGGCCTCCCGGTAGCGGTTGAGGACGGCGTCGAGGGCGGCGCGGGTCTCCAGACAGCCGGTGCCGCCGCACTCGCACTGCCGCCCGACGGGGTCGACGACGACGTGGCCGAACTCGCCGGACAGTCCGTACCGGCCCCGGTGCAGCGCCCCGCCGACGACGAGGCCGCCGCCGACACCGTGCGAAAGCCGCAGGTAGAGGACGTCGCTGCTGTCGGCGGCCGCGCCCCAGACGGCTTCGGCGAGCGCGGCTAGCCGGGTGTTGTTGTCGAGGAGGACGGAGACGCCGAACCTCTTGCGCAGCAGGTCGGGGAGGCCGTCGATGCCCTGGGCGTGGGCGCGCTCGCTGCCCGGGTCGGTGATCGGGCCGACGACGCCGACGCCGATCGCGCTGAGCGCGTCGAGGTGGACGGCGGAGCCCGAGCGGTCCGGGTCGTCGGAGGGGACGGTGGCCAGCGTGCCGAGGAGGCGCTCCGCGATGTCGACCCGCTCGGGCCAGGACAGGTCCGCGGTGTGCGGCTCGCTCGCCGAACCGATCACCTCGTGCGCGAAGTTGACCGCCGCGACATGCACGGCCCGGCGCGCGAAGTCGATGCCCACGGCCTCCCCCGCCGCCGGGTTGAGGCTGAGCTTCTCCACGGGCCGGCCGCGCTTGCGCACCTCGACGTGCGGGGTGCTGGCGACCACCGCGCCGCTGCCGACGAGCCCGGCGACGATGTCGTAGAGCGTGGTGCGGGAGAGGCCGCTGCGGGTGCCCAACTCGGCACGGCTCAGCGGGCCGTGCTTGCGCAGCAGGTCGAGGACGGAATGCTCGTGGCTGCGTCGGAGCCGCGTCAGCGGACCGTCGTGTTCGTGCATGCCCGACAGCATGTGAGCAGCGCGCATTTTCGTCAATGAGTCGGACAGAAAAAGTCACCACCGTCCGGCTCCCCGGAGTTTCCGGCCTCCAACTGCCCTGACCTGCACCGATGATGACCCCGGTAGGCCGGATCCGGTGGTGCCGCAATGTTCCCGCAACACGATTGCCACGCTGGGCCTCGTATGACGATCGTGTGACACGCGACGGAGCGGGTGGTGTTCGCCCGGCCCGGGCGACGAGACTTCCCGCATCCCGGCGTCCCGCGCACCCCTCGCACCGGTCCCGGGATTAATTTTCCGACCTCTTGACGAAATTCATCGGGGCCTTTGATGCTGGGCGGCAGCCACCCCCCGCCGACACCCGCACCCCGGACGACGAAGGAGACGCGACTGATGACGAGACCGGAGAACGCGCCGCACCTGGGCCGACGGTCGTTGCTGGCCGGAATCGCCGGTTCGATGGGAGCCGTGGCGCTGCCGTCGGCCGCCGCCCAGGCGCTCCCGTCACCGGCCGCCGCGCGGCACAGGTATCCGGCGAACTGGCCGCAGCCCGAGCCGTACGGCGTCGCCGACGTCCGCGAGGATCTGTGGCCGCGCGAGGACAACTCCTTCGTCCTGCCGCTCGAACTGCGGGCGCGCGACCAGGAGTTGGGCCGGGTCTGGATGCGCGACACCTATGTCAACTGCTTCGTCGTCGACGGCCGTCCGCTCTATGTCGCCACCGGCACCACCCGGGTGCCCGGCCTGACGGCGGCCGGCCCCTGGAACGACGGCATCTTCGTGTGGACGGCACGGTCCCTGCACGGGCCGTGGAAGCTGGCCGACACCACGAGGATCCGGCCCGGCGCCGAGCGCGGGAAGGTGTGGTCCCCCGAGTTCGTCGGGGAGAACCGTCCCGGCCGCACGGTCGTCGCGCCGTGGCAGGAGCACTGGTACGACGACGGACAGTTCGGCAAGCGCGGCAACGCCTGGGCGCCCGAACTGCACTACTTCCGGGGCAAGTGGTACATGGTCGCGTGCATGGGCGACCACTCCAAGAAGGTCGGCTCGTTCATGCTGGTGAGCGAGGGCGGGGTCGCGGGCCCGTACCGTCTCGTCGAGGGCAACCTCGACAAGCCGTTCGGCGAGTCCTTTATCGGCGGGCCGTCGTTCATCGAGCCGGGCGCGTACTTCCACATCGACGGCAGCCTCTACACGGAGGGCCGGGACGCGTGGCTGGTGCTGCACAACAACCTGTACGCAAAGTTCCGCCCGGACATGGAGGACATCGTCACGCCGACGAACCTCCCGGCGTTCCAGCAGACCGCGTACACGCCCGAGCCGTATCTCGAGGGTGCCTACGTGTTCAGGCACGGCGGCAAGTACTACCTGCTGCAAGCCGCGTGGGACCGGGCCTCGACCGCCGCCGACGGCTCGACACGGCACGCCTACGACACGGCGGCCGCCGGACGCACGCAGTACCAGTACGACGCGATCGTCGCCGTCGCCGACCGGCTGGAGGGCCCCTACTCCAAGCGCTGGACGGCGGGCGTGGGCGCCGGGCACAACAACTTCTTCAAGGACCACCACGGCGGTCTGTGGGGCACCTTCTTCCGCAACCCGGCGGCCGGCTACTGGGCCGATCCCGCCCGCACCGGTGACGCGGCGGTGCCCGGCGTCGTCCGGCTGGAGTGGACGGGCCCGCAGGGGAACCGCCTGTACGTGAAGCGGCGGGACTGAGCCGCGGCCCGGTGAACGCACCCGCCGTCGGCCCCCGCGTGACGCGGGGCCCGACGGCGGGTTCCGTCACGCCTCCTTCGGCGCCCCTCCCGCTGTCTCCTCCGTCTCGAACGCCGAGAGGGTCGTGTCGTAGTCGGTCGGCACGTCGTACATCGGGGTCATCCAGTGGTAGAAGTTGTCGCCGCGGTCCCGGAGCAGGTGGTAAAGGCGGTGCATCAACTCCGTCCGCAAATCGTGCAGTTCGGGGTGTTCGTAGCGGTTGAGGAGTTCGTCCGGGTCGCTGTCCAGGTCGTACAGCTCGTTGTGCGACTCGGGGTTGACGACCAGCTTGTGGCGCCGGGTGCGGAGCATGCGCTGCGGGTAGGGAAAGTGGTGGCCGTGGTACTCGGCCAGATGGTGCGCGTCCCACTCGGGGTGCTCGCCGCGGGCCAGCGGGAGCAGGCTGCGGCTGTCGACGGCGGGGGCCGGGTCACTGCCCGCGAGCTCCAGGATCGTCGCCGTGTAGTCGGTGAGGGAGACGAACTCGTCCCGCACCTGTCCCGGCACCGCCCCCGGCACCTTCAGCAGCCCGGGGATGCGGTAGATGTCCTCGTACATGGCCGGCCCCTTGTCGTGCAGCCGGTGGGCGCCGGTGAACTCGCCGTGGTCGGCGGTGAAGCAGACCGCGGTGCGTTCGTCGAGCCCCAACTCCCGTACGGCATCCAGGATGCGGCCTATCTGTTCGTCGATGAGGGTGACGTATCCCCAGTAGACGGCGATGAGTTTGCGGCTGTCCTCGATCGACATCGTGTCGAAGGCCCAGAGCTTGCTGTAGTTGCTCTGCACCGGCGGCTTGCCCGCGAAGGTCTCCCCCATGGACTTCGGCAGGGTCACCGACTCGGGGTCGTACAGGTCGAAGTACTCGTTCGGCAGGATGTACGGCAGGTGCGGGCCGAAGAAGTGGGTGGCCAGGAAGAACGGGTTTCCGTCGCCGCCGCGCTCGCCGTCGGCGAACCGCCTGAGCATCTCGATGGTCCGCGTGGCGAGGTAGTGCTCGAAGGTCGCCTCGACGGGCTGATGGAGGCGGGCGGCCAGCAGGTTGCCCGGGCTGCCGTTGGGCGTGGTGCCGCGCATCCGGTCGCTGATGGCGTACTCGGGGAGGCCGTTCTCCTTGAGGTACGCCAGGTAGTCGGGGTGGTCGACGGGGTTGTGCCAGCCCGCGAGGTCCGGGCCCTCGAAGCCGTAGTCGGCCGCGGTGCGCCGCACCCCGCCGTGCCACTTGCCGAGCAGCCCCAGGTTGTACCCCTCGTCGCGCAGCTGCCCGGCGAAGGTGAACTGGTCGTCGGCCAGATCCTCCAGATAACCCACGTTCCGCTCGTAGTTGGCGAGGAGTTTGTGCCGGAAGGGCGCGGCGCCGGTGAGCAGGCTGGCGCGGGCCGGGGTGCAGATCGCGGTCGGCGTGTAGGCGCTGTCGAAGCGGGTGCCCTCGGCGGCGAGCCGGTCGAGGTTCGGGGTGCGCACGTGCGGGTTGCCGTAGGCGCCGAGGGTGTCGACCCGGTGCTGATCGGTCATCAGGAAGAGCATGTTGTGGCGCACGGCGGTGCCTTTCGGGTCGTGGCGGGTCGTACGGATGCGGGCCCGGCCGGAGCGATCCTCGGCGAGGTCGCCCGGGGCCGGGCGACGGTCAGGAGGCCTCGGTCGCCGAGGGGTCGGGGGACGCGGCGCCGGGTGTGGTGTACCCGGCGAGCAGCGGTGACTCGTGGAAGACGAGGGCGAGGGCGCCGAGCGGTCCGGCCCGGTCGGCCAGCACGGCGGGCACCAGACGGACACCGCGGTGCACACGGGTGGGGGTGTACCGGCGGAAGACCGCCTCGACCGGGCCGAGGAAGACACCCCCGAGCGCGGCGACCTCGCCGCCCAGCACGACGCGCTGCGGGTTGGCGGTGCTGCACGCGGCGGCGAGGGCCCGGCCCACGGCGTGCGCGGCGCGCTCCAGGGCGGCGCACTCCTTCTCCTCCCCCGCGGCGAGCGCCTGACCGAACCGGCTCCAGCTGCGCCGCCCGGAGGCCCGCAACAGGGCCGGCACGGAAGCGAGTTGTTCCATGCAGCCGTGGCCGCCGCACCAGCAGCGGGGTCCGTCGGGATCGACGCTGATGTGGCCGATCTCCCCGGCCGCGCCCTGCGCGCCGCGGAACAGCCGGCCGCCCGCGACGAGCCCACCTCCGACGCCGTAGGACAGGGTCACGTGCAGGGCGTCACCCGCGCCCCGGGCGGCGCCCCAGATGGCTTCGCCGAGGGCGGCGAGCCGGGTGTTGTTGTCGGCGAGCACGGGAACCTGGAGCGCCTCGGCGACGCTGTCGGCGACCGTCTGGCGGTGCCGTGGCACGCCGTGTCCCGCTTCCGCCGGGACGCTGCCGCCGCCGGTGGTCTCGCCGGGGCCGGGGGTGCCGATGCCGACGCCGCCGAGGCCGGTGAGGTCGATGGCCTTCCGGTCGGCGAGGTCGCGCAGCAGCCCCAGCGCCGCGGCGGCCTGTTCCTGGGCGCTGGTGCGCGGCGGGCAGTGGACGCCGTCGAAGGCGGTGATCTCGTGCGCCGCGTTGGCGATGACGACCTTGATGCGCTCGCGGCCGATCTCGATGCCCGCGGCCTGCGCCGAGTTCGGGTTGAGGGAGAGCCGGTGCACGGGACGGCCGCGGCCCGCGGGCGCACCCACCGCCGGTGCGGGCTCCTCCAACAGCACGGCTTCGGCGAGGAGTTGGCCGATGATGCCGGAGAGGGTGGTGCGGGAGAGCCCGGTGGCCTCGGCCACGTCGGCCCGGGTGCTCGGCCCCTGTCGGCGGAGCACCGCGAGGACCCGCTCCACGTTCCCGTAGCGCAATCGGCTCAGCACGGTGGGGTTCTTGACCACTGCCATGGCGCCCATGCTGCCCAGGCCCCTTATTTTCGTCAACACCTTGAAATAAATTCTCCGGGCTGCGCACGGCTGTCCCGATTTTCGACGTGACCTTGACGCTATTGGGCGGATCGGGTTTCAGCCGTGCAGGGACCGGTAGGCGGCGAGCGCTCCCGGGTGCAGGGCGACGCCACCGGTGCCGATGAGGCTGCGGACGTCGAGGAACTGGGTGCCGACGGCGCCCGCGGGGACCAGCGAGGTCGCGCGGTGGACCAGGACCCGGGTGAGGGCGCCGGCCAGATCGGGGTCCAGGTCGGGGCGGCACACGAGGAGGTTGGAGACGCCGATGGTGGCGACGCCGCCCGCCGAGCGGTAGGCGCCCTGCGGCAGCGTCACCTGTTCCAGGCCGGAGGCGGCGCGGGCCGCGCGGCCGCCGAGCCGGGGCAGCATTTCGGCCAGCGGAAGGAAGCGCAGCCCTGGGCGCCGGTCGAGGTCCTTGAGCGCGGGCAGCGGCACACCGCCGGCCACGAGGAGCCCGGCGACGGAGCCCGCCCGCATCGCGTCGGCGGCGTCGTTCAGGGGCAGGTGGCGGACCCGTACGTCGGTCCCGGCGGAGAGCCCGGCGGCGCGCAGCAGCCGCTCCCCGAACACGGCCGCGCCCGATCCTGCGGCGCCCAGCGAGACGGTTTTCCCGCGCAGGTCGGCCACGGTCCGTACGCCGGCGTCGGCGCGCACGGCGAACTGGAGGTACGTCTCGTAGACCCGGCCGATCGCCCGCAACGGTACCGGGCGGGGGAAGACGGCGGTGCCTGCGGCGTCCCGTGCGGTGGAGGTGAGGACGAGGGCGAGGTCGGCGCGGTCGTCGCGGAGCAGCCGGATGTTGTCGACGCTGCCCGCGGTGGTCCGCACGCGGCAGCTCAGGCCGGGGTGCGCGGCGCCGAGCTGCTGGGCGAGGAGGTGGCCGAAAGCCTCGTAGAACGCGGTCGGTTCGCCGGTCGCGAGGCGCAGGACGCCGCTGGGGCCGCGGCCCTGTCCAGCGACGTCGCCCGCGAGGGCCCCGCCGAGGGCGACGGCGGACGCGGCGCCGAGGGCGGCGCGCAGGGCCGTGCGGCGGTTCACCCGAGCGTTCCTTCCTCGTGGACCCGGGGCAGGACGGCCCGTGCGCGCAGGCCGCGGGGGTGTGCGGCGGCGAGTTCGAGCCGACCGCCGCGGCCTGCGAGGAGTCGTTCGGCGATGGCGAGACCGAGGCCGGTGCCCGTGGTGCCGGTGTGGTGGGAGGAGCGCCAGAACCGTTCGGTGGCGCGGGTGAGGTCGTGGGTGTCCAGGCCGGGTCCGTCGTCCGTGACGGTGAGCACGGTGTGGGGGCCGTCGACGGTGCAGCGCAGGGTGATCCGGGCGTCGCGGCCCGCGTACTTGAAGGCGTTGTCGAGGAGGATGTCGGTGATCTGGACGAGGTCGTGCTCCGTGCAGGCGGCGCCGGCCGGGGCGCCGTCGGTGTGCGTGGTGAGGTGGGCGCCCGCCTGTCGGGCGAGCGGTTCCCAGCGGCGGTGCTGCTCGTCCGCCACGGCCGCCGCGTCGCAGTGCGCGCGGGGCCCTTCGGTGACCGTCAGCTCTCCGGCCCGGTGCTCGGCCGTGGCGAGGGCCAGCATGTCGTCGAGCAGGATCTCCAGGCGGTCGAGTTCGGTGGTGACCCCGGTGTACGTGCGGTGGGCGGAGTCGGGCAGGTGGGTGTGCAGGGCGTCGACACGCAGCCGCAGCGCCGCCATGGGGTTGCGCATCTGGTGGGAGGTGTCGGCGACGAGGCGCCGCTGCTGTTCCAGGGCGAGGGTGACGGTGCCCGCCATGCGGTTGAAGCCGGTGGCGAGCTGGCGCAGTTCGGGCGGTCCCGAGGCGCGGGTGTGTTCGGGCGGGAGTCCGGCGGCGAGCTGGCCGACGGCGCGGTCGAGGCGGCGCAGCGGCCGGACCACCCAGCGGGTGACCGCGCGGGCGAGGGCCGTGCAGGCGAGGGCGACCACGGCCGCGGCGGCGAGGACGGCGGCCCAGCGCCAGGTGATGTCGGCGGCGGCGGTGCGCACGGAGGCGCGCAGGACGACCGCGCCGGACACCCGGGTGCCGGCGCCCGCGGGCTCGGCGAACATCCGGCTTCCCCGTGACCAGGGGGTCAGGGACGCGCTCGGGTGTGCCGTCTGGTTGCGCAGGGCCGCGTCGATGAGCCGGGCCACGGCAGGGTCGGCGGCGCGCATGCCGCCGGTCTCGACGACGGCGCGGTGGCGGGCGTCGGTGACCACGAGCGGTTCCCCGTAGAGGCCGGTGTAGCGCTGGGCCTCGGCGACGAGCGGGGCGGTGTCGCCGGTGGCGGCCGCCTGGTCCATGAGGGAGGCGAAGCGGTCCAGGTCGGAGCTGCGGGCGAGGACCAGTTCCTGGGTCCGGTCCGACGCGGTGAACAGCAGCAGCGGCACGGCGAAGGCGGCCACGGCGAGCACGACGAACGCGAGCAGCGCGGCCTGGACCCGGTGGCGCACGTGCCCGGCTCTCAGACGGCCGCGTCGCCGAAGCGGTAGCCGAAGCCCCGGATCGTCGTCAGCAGCTCGGGGCGGGCCAGCTTCGCGCGCAACTGGGTGAGGTGCACGTCGAGCGAGCGGGACACGCCGTGGTGGGCGTCGCCCCACACCTCGTCGAGCACCTGTTCCCGGCTGACGGCGGTGCCGGCGCGGGCGGCGAGGACCGCGAGGATGTCGAACTCCTTGGTGGTCAGCTCGACGGCGGTGCCGTCGGCGAGGACCCGCCGCGCGTCGAGATCGACCTCGACGTCCCCCGCGCGGACGGTGCGCGAGGAGGGGCCGCCGCGCGCCGCGGCACGGCGGGTGACCGCGTCGATACGGGCCAGCAGTTCGGCGAGTCGTACCGGTTTGACCAGATAGTCGTCGGCGCCGAGGCGCAGACCGCGGACCACCGACCGCTCGTCGCCGCGCGCGGTCAGCACCACCACGGGCAGCTCGCTCACCGCCCGCAGGGACCGCAGCACGTCGAGTCCGTCCACGTCGGGCAGGCCCAGGTCGAGCAGGAGCAGATCGGCGCTGCGGTGGTAGGTCAGCACGCTCTTGCCGTGCCGGACGCGCCGGGTGACGTGCCCGTGGTCGTAGAGGACCTCCAGGAGCGCACCGGCGACTCCGTCGTCGTCCTCGGCCAGCAGTATCTGCACGTTTCCCGCCTCCCATCAGCGGTGTCTGCGCGGATACCGCTCGCTTCCGAATGTAGACCACGTGCATGTGAGGGCCTCGGGGACCGGGGACGGCGGCCGGTCCCGCGGGCCGGAATGTTAAGGGACGGTTAGTTCCGTGCGCGGGCTTTTCGGCGGGCCGGACGGGCGGGGTGAGGGTGCAGCGGTCGACCCCGAGCCGCACCCCGGAGGGCACCACCATGATCATTGACTGTCACGGTCACTACACGACCGCGCCGCCGGCGCTGGAGGCGTGGCGCACGCGGCAGATCGCCGCCCTCGACGATCCCTCGCTCACGCCCTCCCGCGCGGAGCTGCGGATCAGTGACGACGAGCTGCGCGCGAGCGTCGAGCCGAATCAGCTGCGGCTGATGGACGAGCGCGGCATCGACCTGACCGTGTTCTCGCCGCGCGCCTCGTTCATGGCGCACCACGTCGGGGACTTCGCCACGTCGGCGGCCTGGGCCGCGATCTGCAACGAACTCTGCTTCCGGGTGGCCCGGTTGTACCCGGAGCGGTTCGCTCCTGCCGCGATGCTCCCGCAGTCCCCGGGAGTGGACCCGGCGACCTGCGTTCCCGAACTCGTGCGCTGCGTCGAGGAGTTCGGCGCGGTCGCCCTGAACCTCAACCCGGACCCCTCGGGCGGCCACTGGACGGCGCCGCCGCTCACCGACCGGTCGTGGTACCCGGTCTACGAGAAGATGGTGGAGTACGACATTCCGGCGATGGTCCATGTCAGTACGAGCGTCAACCCGGCCTTCCACACCACGGGCGCCCACTATCTGAACGCGGACACCACGGCGTTCATGCAGCTCATCCAGGGCGATCTGTTCGCCGACTTCCCCGCGCTGCGTCTGGTCATCCCGCACGGCGGCGGCGCCGTCCCCTACCACTGGGGCCGGTTCCGCGGCCTCGCGATGGCGCTCGGGAAGCCGCCGCTGGAGGAGCACGTCCTCGGCAATGTCTTCTTCGACACCTGCGTCTACCACCAGCCGGGTTCCGACCTGCTCTACGACGTGGTGCCGCACCGCAACATCCTCTTCGCCTCGGAGATGATCGGCGCCGTCCGCGACATCGACCCGTGCACCGGCCACCACTTCGACGACACACGCCGGTACGCGGAGGCCGCCCGGCTGCCCGCGGACGATCTGGCGGCGATCCAGGAGCACAACGCCCGCGCGGTCTATCCGCGCCTCGACGCCCTGCTCAAGCGCCAGGGCCGCTGAGCCCCCCCTTCCTCCTCCAGGAGTTGCTCTCCCATGCACACGCTCTCCCCCAAGACTCCCGGCTGGCTCGACTGGTGCCGGGACCCGTCGGTGCCGGAGTTCCGGCTGCCGGCCGGGACCGTCGACACGCACTGCCATGTCTTCGGCCCGCAGAAGGAGTTCGGCTTCGCGCCCGAGCGCAAGTACACGCCGTGCGACGGCGGCAAGGACCAGCTGTTCGCGCTCCGCGACCACCTGGGCGTCGCCCGCAACGTGATCGTGCAGGCCACCTGCCACGGCGCGGACAACTCCGCGATGGTCGACGCCGTCCGCGCCGCGGGCGGCAGGGCGCGCGGCATCGCCACCGTCCGGCCGGACATCGGCGAGGCCGAGCTGCGCGACCTCGACGCCGCCGGCGTGCGCGGCGTCCGCTTCAACTTCGTACGGCGTCTGGTCGACGCGTCACCGAAGGAGGCGCTGCGCACGATCGCACGGAAGATCGCCCCGCTGGGCTGGCACATCGTCCTCTACTTCGAGAGCGCCGATCTGCCCGAACTGGCGGACTTCTTCGGCTCGTTGCCCGCGCCGCTGGTCGTGGACCACATGGGGCGACCGGACGTGACCAAGCCGGTCGGCGGCCCGGAGTTCAGCGGGTTCCTGCGGTTCGTGGACCGGCACGACGTGTGGGTGAAGGTGACGTGCCCGGAACGCCTCACCGTCACCGGGCCCGCGGCCCTCGACGGCGAGCGTCACGCCTACACCGATGTCGTGCCGTTCGGCCGCCGCATGGTGGAGGAGTTCCCCGACCAGGTCCTGTGGGGCACCGACTGGCCGCACCCGAACCTCACGGACCACATGCCCGACGACGGACTCCTCGTCGACCACGTACGGCACGTCGCGGTCACCGACGACCAGCGGCACCGGCTCCTCGTCGCCAACCCGACGCGCCTGTACTGGCCGGACGAGAACGCCTGACCCGCACACGCCGCTCCCGCACCCCTTCTCCTCCCTCTCCTCCGCCCCTCTCCTCCTCCGACAAAGGCGTCACCGTGCACCCTGCCAACGCACTGAACCGGCTCGACAGGCTCCCCCTGTCCCGGTTCCACAAACTCACCCTGCTCGCGGTGTCGTTCGCGTACTTCTTCGAGTTCGCGGACATCAACAGCTTCGCGACCACCGCCCCGAAACTGGTCGACGTGTGGGGGGTGACGGTCGATCAGGTCGCCTACGTCACCTCGCTGTCGTTCGTCGGCATGTTCATCGGCTCGCTCGCCGGCGGGGTGATCGCCGACCGGTGGGGCCGCAAACGGGCGCTGCTGCAGACGACGTTCTTCTTCGCGCTCTTCTCGTTCGCCTCGGTCTTCTCGTGGGACCTGGTGTCGCTGGGCGTGTTCCGCGTCCTGACCTCGGCCGGCCTGTCGGCGATGACCGTGGTCGCCGTCGTCTACGTCAACGAGATGTACCCGACGGCCGTCCGCGGCAAGTACCAGGCGTACGCCATCGTCATCGGCATCTGCGGCACCCCGGTCACCAATCTCATCGCCAGCCTGGTCGTGCCGCTCAACGACTGGTCGTGGCGGCTGGTCTATCTGTGGGGATCCCTGGGCATCCTGCTGGTCCTGTTCACCCGGCACCTCAAGGAGTCGCCGCGCTGGCTGGAGAGCCGCGGCGACCACGCCGCCGCCGACGCGGTGCTGCGCGAGATCGAGACACGGGTCGCCGCCGAGCGGGGCCCGCTGCCCGAACCGGCCCCGCCGGTCGAGGAAGTCCACTCCCCCAAGGCGCCGTTGAAGCTGCTCCTGCAGAAGAAGTACCTCTACCCGACGCTGCTGCTCACCGTCCTGTGGGTGACGCAGACCATCGGCTTCTTCGGCTATTCGAGCTGGGCGCCGACCCTGCTGGCGAAGGAGGGCTTCAGCGTGGAGAAGTCCGTCTTCTACGTGGCCCTGACCACGGTCGGCGCCCCGCTGGGCTCCTATCTCGCCTCCCTGGTCACCGACCGTTTCGAGCGCAAGTGGTCGCTGACGGCGTTCGGCCTGGTCATCGCGGCGTGCGGCCTGCTGTACGGGCTCACGTTCAGCCCGGCGCTCATCGTCGTGTTCGGCTTCCTCGTGAACTTCTTCGAGCGCGGGTACACGGCCCTCGCGTACGCCTACTCCCCCGAGCTGTTCGACACCCCCGGCCGTTCCCTGGGCACGAGCGTCTCGTACGGGCTCGGCCGTCTCTCCAACGCCGCGGGGCCGCTGATCGTGGCCGCGCTCTACAACGGCCACGGGTACCAGAGCGTCTTCTTCTTCATCGCCGGTACGTGGACGGTCGGGGCGCTCGTCCTGGCAGTCTTCGGCCCGCGCACGCGGCGCGCCCGACTGGCCGCGACGGCTCCGGTCAGGGATGCCATCCCGCATTGAGGCGGGTCAACAGCCTTACCAGCTCGTCACGTTGGGTCTCCGTCAGCGGATCGAGCAGTTCCTGCTGCGCCTCGCCGATCAGCCGGTCCAGGCGGGCGAGGTGGCGGCGGCCCGGCGCGGTGAGGGTGACGACGTTGCGCCGGCGGTCGTCGGGGTCGGGGGCACGCTCGACGTGCCCCCGCTCCGCCAGCTCGTCGAGGACGGCCACCATGTCGCTGCGGTAGATGCGGGTACGGCGGCTGAGTTCGGCCTGGCTTGCGGGGCCGCTCTCGGCGAGGACGGCCAGCACCGCGTAGTGCCAGCGCCGGGCATCGGCACCGGCCAGCTTCTCCCCCACCACCCGCTCGGCGCGCAGGGCGGCGAGGCCGAGCAGCCTGCTCGGGAGGCCGTCGAGACGGTCGGGGACCGGGGGCGCGGACTCCGGAGACTCCGGGTGCTCTGGTGACATGACAAGGATCGTACCCCTTGCGTTAGTCACCCTAACGGTCTACTTTCGTTAGTGCCACAAACGTTAGTACGGCTAACGCAATAAGGGGTATCCCATGTCCGACGCCATGCTCGACGACCGCACCGCGCTGATCGATCTGCTCGCCCGCTGGGACCGCTGGCTGGACGAGAGCCGCTTCACCGCCGACGAGACCGCGGCGATCTTCACCCCCGACGCGGAGGCGGTGACGCCGGGCGGGGTCTCCCGCGGCATCGGCGCGCTCACCGCGCAGGCGGCGCGCGGCCGGTCGAACTGGGCCGAGACCCAGCACCTCCACACCAACCCGGTCGTCGAGATCGACGGCGACCGCGCCACCATCGACCTCAACCGGCTGGTCTTCACGGTGGCCCACGACCCGGCCCGCGCACCGGAGGCGGTCCCGGCGCCGGCCCTCACCCTGGGCGAGCGCGCCCGCATCGAGGCCGCCCGCACGGCGGAGGGCTGGCGCATCACGCGTCTCGGCGGCACCCTCGTATGGGCCTCCGACCCCGAGGTCCTGGCCGCCGCGGCGGCGCGAGGCAGGGCCGCGGCGGCGCAGGCCGGGTGACTCCCGGGCCGGGCCGTGCGGCGCTGGTGGGAGAATGGCGGCCCCGGCAGTCCGTACGGCCCCGAGCTCATCGGTGGTCCGCGTCGGCCTGCCCGTCCGTCGCCGCAGCCGGAAGGAAGCACGAACGTGATCAAGTGGGTGTTTCTCAGAGCCGGGCAGCGCCCCGTTCCCCGGCCCGTGGCGACGCCGCTGGTGTGGACGGCCGCCTGCGCCACCGCGCTGCTGTTCGTGGCCCTCCTCAACACGGTCGCGGGGCAGACGCGGCCGCTGCTCGCGCTCACCGTGCTGTCCGTGCTCGCGACCCTGCTGGGGTTCTTCGCCCGCTTCACGGCTGCGCCCGGCACCGCCGTGCTGTGCTGGCTGTTCCTCAACGGCTTCGCGATCCCGCCCACGGGCGTGTTCACCTGGACCGCGGACCGCGACAGCCTCTGGCTCACCTGCCTGCTCGCGGCCACCCTCGCCGGCACCACGGCGGCGCGCGTGGCGCACGCCCGCGCCGCGTACCACTCCCTGACCCCGGCGCCCCCGGTGCCGAATCCCGTGAACGACGAACCGCACACGGCCTGAACCACGGGCGTGCCCGGTCCGCCCTCGCGTCGCGCCCTTCGAGAGCAGGACTTCATCCCATGACATCGCACCCCGGACACGACGCCTTCCACCCGCATCTGGCCGGGTCGGGCGAACTCCCCCTGAGCGCACGGCTGCACCACATCCGTGCCGACGGACTCGACGGCGACACCGCGCAGACCGGCGGGATGCGCCGGTTCGCCGCGATCAGCGGGGACAGCGTCGGCTCCGAGCGGCTGTGGATGGGCCAGACCCATGTCGCCCCCGTCACCGCCTCCTCCAACCACCATCACGGGCCCTCCGAGACGGCGATCCATGTGGTGAAGGGGCACCCCGAGTTCGTCTTCCTCGACGACTCCTCCGGCACCCCGGAGGAGGTCCGCATCCGCACGGCTCCCGGCGACTACATCTTCGTACCGCCGTTCGTCCCCCACCGGGAGGAGAACCCGAGCCCCGACGAGGAGGCCGTCGTGGTGATCGCCCGCAGCACCCAGGAGGCGATCGTGGTCAACCTCCCGGAGCTGTACGTGCTGGGCAAGGAGCCCGGCGCCGACTCGGCCGAGGGCTAAGGCGTGCCCCGTACGACCTCCTGAGCCGACGCATCCCGCGTGACAGCGGCCAGTTGAGCCCGCAGCTCGGCGAAGCGGGCGTCGCCGCGCAGGGCCGCGACATCGGTCGTCGCCGCGCGGGGCAGCGGGACGGGCAGTTCGTCGACGACTCGTCCCGGGCCCGCCGCCATCACCACGACGCGGGAGCCGAGCAGGACGGCCTCCTCTGCCGAGTGCGTCACGAACACCACGGTCGCCCCGGTGACCGCCGCCAGCGTCCTGACCTCCTCCTGGAGGCGTTCGCGGGTGAGCGCGTCCAGCGCGGCGAACGGCTCGTCCATCAGCAGGATCTGCGGTTCGGCGGCGAGCGCCCGCGCGATGGCCACCCGCTGCTGCTGCCCGCCCGACAGCTCCCAGGTGCGTCGCCCGGCCATACCGGACAGCCCCACGAGGGTCAGCAACTCCTCGGCACGGGCAGCCCGTTCGGCGCGTGCGACACCGTGCCGGGCCAGCGCGAAGGAGAGGTTGCCGCCCACCGTTCGCCAGGGGAAGAGGCGCGGCTGCTGGAAGACGACGCCGACCTTGCGGCGCACCTCCACCGACCCTGCGGCGGGCCGCTCGAATCCGGCGATCAGGCGCAGCAGCGTCGTCTTGCCGCATCCGGACGGGCCGACCAGCACCACGAACTCACCGGGACCCACCGACAGCGACACGTCGGCGACGGCGGTCACGGGCGCCTTGGCCGTGCCGTAGCGGACGCTGACCCCGGACAGTTCGACATCCGACTCGGGGCCGTCGTCCTCAACGCGCGGCACGGTTCAGCTCCTTGACCGCGAGCGAGTTGTCGAAGACCGACTGGTCCGGCACCGCGTCGATGGCCTTCTGGCTCTTGAGGAAGACGGACGCGTCGTGCAGGTTCCTCGCGAGCGCGCCGGGAGCGCCGGGCTTGCCGAGGTAGTCGCTGCCCTGCTGCTCCTTCGCGGTGAGCAGGACCAGTTGGGCGAGCTGCTTCTTCGCTTCCGCGGGGCTGAGGTTCAGTTCGGCGCCGATGGCGGTGGCGGCCGTGCCGGGGTCGCTCTTGGCCATCTTGACGGCCTGGTCCTCGGCCTTGAGCCAGGCGTCCACGATCTTCGGGTGCTTGGCGGCGAACGCGGTGGTGACCACGCCCAGATCGGCGGTGGGCTTGCCCTGTTCGGCGATCTCCCGGCTGGTGACGAGGACCGTGCCGTCCTTCTCCAGTTCGGTGAGGGCGGGTGTCCACACGTACGCGGCGTCGATGTCGCCGCGCTGCCAGGCGGCGAGCGCGTCCTGCGGCTGGAGGTCGACGAGGGTCACGTCGGACGCCTTGAGGCCGGCCGATTCCAGTGCGGCGAGCAGGGAGTAGTGGGAGGTGGACCCGAAGGGCGTGGCGATCTTCTTGCCCTTGAGCGCCTTGACCGAACCGATGCCCTTCTTGGCGACGAGGGCCTCGTTCTCGCCGATCACGTCGTGGATCCACACCACCTTGTACGGGATGTTCAGCGGCGCGGAGAGCCCCTTGGTGACCGGGCTGGAGCCGGCGAGCCCGAGATCCACGGCTCCGGCGATCACCGCCGTGTTCACATCGCCGCCCGAGTCGAACTTCACCCACTTCACGTCGGCGTCCGGGAGGGCCTTCTCCAGGAGCCGCTGGTTCTTCACCACCAGGTCGGCGTTGGGTATCGCCTGGTAGGCGATGCGCACCTGGGTCCTTCCACCGCCTTCGGCGGCGTCGGCGCCGTCGCCGCAGGCGGACGCGGTGAGGGCGACCAGGGCGACGGCTGCGGCGAGGAGGGCGGTGCGGCGGGGTGCGGCGGGCATGGCTGTTCCTTCGTACGGAGTCGGGGTGGGTGGTGAGGTCAGGCGCGGCCGCGCCACGGGACCGCCAGCCGTTCCACGCCCTTGAAGAGCGCGTCGAGGGCGATCCCGGAGAGGCCGATGGCGATGATCCCGGCGATGACGACGTCGGTCTGGTTGTAGCGCTGCGCGTCCCGGATCATGCCTCCGATGCCCGGTACGCCGTTGATGGTCTCGGCGGCGACGACCGAGGTGTACGCGATGCCGACGGCGATCCGCACGCCGGTCAGGATCTCCGGCAGGGCGGCGGGCAGTCGTACGGAGAGCAGCAGCGACACGGGTCCCGCGCCCAGCGCCCGCGCGGCCTCCACCAGGTCGGCCGGGACCGCGCGGACGGCGGCGGCGGTCGCGGCCGCGACGGGCGGCAGCGCGGCGATGACGAGCAGCCAGATCTTCGGGGACTCGTCGATGCCGAACCAGATGACCAGCAGGGAGAGGTACGCGAGTGGAGGCAGCGTCCGCAGGAAGGTGACGGCGGGCTCCAGGACCACGGCGACCGGTTTGATCACGCCGATCAGCAGGCCGAGCGGAATGCCGGCCAGGGCCGCGTACCCCGTGCCGATGCCGATCCGGCGCAGGGAGACGCCGAGGTGTTCGACGAGCAGGTGGTTGCTGAAGCCGCGCACACCGTCGTGGACGGTGGACGCCTCGACGAAGGCGTGCCAGACGTCCCCGGGCGACGGGACGAGGACCCGTGGCCAGACGCCCGCGACGACCACGGCCTGCCAGGCGGCGACGAGGACGGTGAGGGCGAGCAGGCGCAGGGCGGTCCAGCGCAGCGCGGCTGCCGCGGACCGGGTGCGCCGCCGCGGAGGCGACGGGGGTCCGTCCGGCGCGGTACGGCTGTCGGGTGCCGCGCCGTGTGCCGCTTTCTCGATCAGGGTCACGCCGCCGCCTCGGTGAGGGCCCGCAGCCGGGGTGCGACCTCTTCGCCGACGCGATAGGCCTCCTCCAGGTGGGGATAGCCGGACAGGATGAACTCGTCGATCCCCAACCGGCCGTATTCGAAGAGCCGTTGGGCGACCTCGTCGTGCGAGCCGACCAGTGCGGTCCCCGCTCCCTCGCGGACGAGTCCGATGCCGGCCCACAGATTGGGCGCCACGGTGAGGTTCTCGGCCGAGCCGCCGTGCAGGGCGGCCATCCGCGCCTGCCCGGTGGAGTCCATGCGGGCGAAGCGTTCCTGGGAGGCGCGGACGGCCGCCGGGTCGAGCCCGGCGAGGATCCGGTCGGCCTCCGCCCAGGCCTCGGCCGCGGTGTCCCGCGCGATGATGTGCAGCCGGATCCCGAACCGCAGCCGACGGCCCTGCTGTGCGGCCTTCTCCCGTACGCGCGTGATGCGTTCGGCGATCGCCGCCGGCGGTTCGCCCCACAGGAGCTGGACCTCGGCGTGGCGGGCGGCGACGTCCTCGGCGGCGGTGGACGCGCCGCCGAAGTAGAGGGGGACGCGCGGCGCCGGGTCCGGGGAGTCGAGGCGGGCGCCCTCGACCCGTACGTGGCGTCCCGCGAAGTCGACGGGCTTGCCGTCGAGCAATTCCCGTACGACGTGCATGAGTTCGCCGGTGCGGGCGTAGCGCTCCTCCTTGGGCAGCGGGTCGCCGTACGCCCGCTGCTCGGCCGGATCGCCGCCGGTGACCACGTTCAGGGCGATGCGGTCGCCGAACAACCGGCGGAAAGTGTCCGCCTGTTGGGCGACGAGGGTGGGCTGGGCGAGACCCGCGCGGAAGGCGACGAGGAACCCGATGCGTTCGGTGACGGCGGCGACGGCCGGGGTGAGCACCCACGGGTCGACGCACCCGAGCCCCACCGGGGTCAGGAGTTTGGCGAACCCCGCACGTTCGGCCGCGCGGGCGACCTGGGCGAGATAGCCGAGGTCGGCGGCACGGCGGGTGGCGGCGGCGGTTCGGCCCTGCACGGCGGTGACGCCGCCGGGATCGCGGCCGTCACCGCCCGTGGGCAGGAACCAGTGCAGAACGGGGCCAGGGGTGGACATGCGGGCACACCTCGACGGGGGTCCGGGAGCATGGGGCAGGAAAGGCGCCACCGGCCGACAGCCCGCGAGAAGGTGTCAGACACACCCGGCGGTCGGGAAAGACGTGCGGTCAGCGGCGAGGAAGAAGGTTGCTACGGCTCGACGGAGCGGTTCAGCAACACTGCGCGCGACAGAGCGCGTCGGCCCGACACAGCATCCCGGAGACACGCAGCAGATCCACGTGGCGGCGGGAGACGAGGGCGGGGTTCATGGCCGCATGATGACCCGAACCGCGTGTCCACAACAAGCCATGTCCATCATGTGGATCGCGGAGGACCACTCAGTGGACGGTCGCGTCGGCGCCGGCGGCTTCCGCGGTGGCGACGTCCTCGGGCTCCCAGCGCAGCAGATCGCCGGGCTGGCAGTCGAGCACCTCGCAGAGCGCGGCGAGGGTCGCGAACCGCACCGCTTTGGCGCGGCCGTTCTTGAGCACCGCCAGATTGGCGGGCGTGATGCCCACGCGCTCCGCGAGGTCGCCGACGGCCATCTTGCGCCGGGCCAGCATCACGTCGATGTCGACGACGATGGGCATCAGATCACCCCGTCCAACTCCGCCTGCATCCGCGTGGCTTCGCCGTCGCGGGCGACGGCCTGGGCGAGCAGCATGCGCAGCACGAGGACGATGAGGGCGACGCCGAGGATGGCCACTCCCACCCCGGCCATGATGAGGGTGACGCCCGGATCCTCGCGCTGACCGGGCGCGTTGAGGGCCGTGACCGTGAACCAGACGAGGGCGGCGGCCACGATCGCGCCGATCATGCCGTTCACGTACCGGAAGGCGGCGTGGGAGAAGACCGTGCCGCGGCGGACCATCGCCACCAGGCGCCACACGCAGACGAGCGCGACCTGCGCCGCCCCCATGCCGAGCACGGTGACGAGGCGCAGCGGGGTCAGCGGCAGCGAGCCGTCCTCCGGATCGGTGAACAGGGCCCACACCATGGACACCTGCACGAACACGGTGCCGGCGAACACCACCACGAGTACGGCGCGCAATGCGCGTACGGTCAGCTGACCCATGACCTACCCCTGCCCATCCATCGACTTACGACGGAAATCTATCGAGTTTCGATAGATGGGGCAAGGGGCGGCGGCCCAGCGCGTCAGCGGCTGGTGTAGCCGGCGTCGACGTGGATGACCGAGCCGGTCACGTACGAGGACTGGTCGGAGGCGAGCCAGAGGCTGGCCTGGGCGACCTCGCGCGGCTGGCCGAAGCGGCCGAGGAGGCTGAGCGCCGGGGCGAACTCCGCCTCGGACTGCCCGGTCTGCTCCAGGGCGCCGCGCAGCATCGGGGTGTCGATGGCGCCGGGCGCCACGGCGTTGACGCGGATGGCGTGCTCACCGTTCTCCAGCGCGGCGGTCTTGGTCAGCCCGTTCACACCGTGCTTGGCGGCGACGTACGCGGGGTTCTTCGGCTGCGGGCGGAAGCCGCTGACGGAGGAGATGTTGACGATCGAGCCGCCGTCGCCCTGCCGGACGAGCTGCTGCAGCTCCCACTTGAGGCAGAGCGCGGTGCCCTTGAGGTCGACCGACATCAGCCGGTCCCAGTAGTCCTCGTCGATCTCCGACGTCAGGTTGTCGTCCGGGGTGAGGGCGGCGTTGTTCACGGCGACGTCGAGGCGGCCGAAGGCGTCGACGGCGGCCTGCACCATCGCCTTGACCTGGGCGCTGTCGGCGATGTTCACCTGGTGGAAGACGGCGGTGCCGCCGCTCGCCGTGATCTCGTCGGCGACGGCCTTGCCGCGCTCCTCGTTCATGTCGGCGACCAGGACCTTGGCGCCCGCCTCGGCGAACAGCTTCGCGGTCGCCTCGCCCATGCCCATCGCCGCGCCGGTGACGATCGCGGACTTGCCCTCCAGGACGGGGAATGTCATTGCCTTGCACCTTTCCTCGCACCCGGGCCCGCCGTGCGCGGGCCGGAGTGATGTATGTGATCCGTGGCCGCCGCGACCTCGTGTCCCAGCAGGTCGTAGGCCCGGGCCACGCGCGCCGCCAGATCGGCGGCGTCGCCTTCCGTCTGGCGCGCCCAGGCGTGCAGGACGGAGGAGAGCACGCCCGCGCCGACCTCGACGACGAGGCCGGGGCGCGGGTCGCGGTCCGGGTCGACGCCGATGCGGTCGGCGAGCACCCGCACCGACGCGGCCTGGGCCTCGGCGCGGATACGGGCGTAGGCGGCGAGCAGGTCGGGTTCACGGTCGACGAGGGCGAGCACCGCCCGCTCCTTGGGCCGGGCATGTCCGGCCGGACGCCCGTCGTCGGTCAGCCAGTCCAGGACGGCGGCGCGGTAGGCGGCCAGCGGGGGTTCGTCCGCGGGGCGGTGGCGCAGCGCGTCGTTGATCCGGGCGCCGTCGGCGCGGGTGAAGTCGAGGGCCGCGTCCGCCTTGTCCGGGAAGTAGCGGCTGAAGGTGCGCCGGGTGACCTCGGCGCGGTCGACGATCGCCTCGACGCCGAAGCCGTCGAGTCCGTGCTCGAGCACCAGGTCCACGGCGGCGGCACCGAGCGCCTCGCGCGTCCGGTGCGACCTGCGCCGCCGAAGATCCTCGCGCGCCTGCGCCGTGTCCGGCTCCGTTGCCTTCATGCCTCCACTGTACTCCTCAATTGTCCCGCTGGGACAATTGTCGGAGAGGAGCGGCGGCAGACCGGCGCGGCCCGTCCCCGGGACACGCGTGAGGGCTCTCAGGCGTCCACGACGGTCCGCGCGTGCTCTCGCCGTGCTGTCTGGAGGAGCTGTGCCCAGGAGTCGACCTCCGGCCTGCGTCGCAGGAGGGCACGGCGCTCGCGGTCCGTCATGCCGCCCCACAGGCCGTACTGGATACGTTGATCCAGGGCATGGGCCAGACACTCGGTGCGCACGGGGCACGGCTTGCAGATGCTCTTGGCATGCGACTGCGCGGCGCCCTCGAGAAACATCTCGTCGGGATCCACCGCGCAGCAACTCGCTTGCTCTTCCCACTCCACACGCCCCGGTTGCCCCCGCTCGCGGCTTCTACGCCGATGAGCTCGCCACCAGCGGTGGCCACCGGGACGCGGGGGGGCCTACTGGGTCGTCATCAGGCCGGCCCGGAGCCGCTCCGTCACCTGGCTGATCAGCCGGGACACATGCATCTGCGAGCAGCCGATCTCGTCGGCGATCTCCCGCTGCGTCCGTTCCTCGACGAAGCGCAGATGGATCAGACGCCGTTCACGGTCGCTCAGTTCGGCGATGAGCGGGGCCAGGGAGTGGAAGTTCTCGACGAGTTCGAACCGCTCCTCGTCGACACCGACGAAGTCGGCCAGCAAGGTCTCCGTCTGGTCGTCGGGTCCGCTGACGGCGGCGTCGAGCGAGACGGCGTTGTAGCCGTTGGCGGCCTTCTGCACCTCGGCGACCTCCGCCGGGTCCAGCTGCATCAGCTCCGCCAGCTCGGCCGTCGACGGCAGCCGGCCCAGGCGCGTCCGCAACTCCTCGGTGGCCCTGGACAGTTCGAGACGGGCCTCCTGCAACCGGCGGGGCACGTGCACGGCCCAGGAGGTGTCACGGAAGAACCGCTTGATCTCGCCGCTGATGTAGGGAATGGCGAAGGAGGTGAACTCGACCTCCCGGGACAGCTCGAAGCGGTCGATCGCCTTGATCAGACCGATCGTCCCGACCTGGGTGATGTCGTCCATCTGCTGCGGCCCGCGATGTCTGAACCGGGCCGCCACGTACTGCACGAGAGAGAGGTTCACCTCGATGAGAACGTTGCGCACATAGCTGTACTCGGCCGTGCCCTCCTCGAGTCGGGAGAACCGGTCGAAGAGCTCCCGCACCACGCCCCGGGCGTCCTTCGGCGCTATCGAGGACGGATCCGCGCAGGCCCGGGCGGCCAGGCTGTCCTGGTCCTCCGGGTCCGAGCCGTGGGTGCGTTCGTGTTCGGTCACGCTGATCATGTGTCCGCCTCTGTGAACTGGTGCTCTGGGTTCGTGTGCGGCGCGGAACGCTCCACGCCGGTCCGTACGGTCATCCGCCGCGGTGGGGTGGCGCACCCTCCAGCGGAGCGGGCCGGGACTCGGCGCCGGCCGGCTCCTGTTCGGTCTGCGGTGACGCCGGTTCACCGATGAGGTAGTCGTGGGTTCCCGTGATGGTCAGCAGCCGCTCCAGGTTCCGGGGCCGCGCGGCGAGGTGCAGGGTCATGCCGGCCGCGTCGAGCCGGCGGCGCAGGCCGAGCAGGGTGGACAGGCCCATGGAGTCGATGCCTAGCAGGTCGGCGCAGTCCAGCCGGAGGACGCGTGCCGCGGGATGCTCGTCGAGGACCTGGCCGGTCTGCCGGGTGAAGGCGTCGCTGGTGTCGTAGTCGAGCGCTCCGGCCAGGACGAGGGTGAGGACGCCGTCGCGCAGGCCGGCGACGGCGAGATGGAAGGAGGCGTAGGCGGCGGTCATACGGGCTGTCCGGGTCCGGGAACGGTCAGGGCACCGCGCGCCGCGGTCAGCATGTGGGTGGCGCGCGGGAAATCTTTGAGCTGGTGACGCAGGGAGTCGAGGGCGGGCAGCAGGCTCCGCGCCGGGACGCGGCGGGCCTGGAGGATGCCGGCGGTCCAGGCAATGAAGGTGGTGAACAGCTCGGCGTCGTCGACGTACACGGCGGTGGCCAGGTAGCCGACGATGTGGTCGATGTCCTCGGCGGTGCGCTCACGCTGGTACGCGGTGTACGAGCGCATCGGCGGGAAGGCCTCCTCGACGTCGGTGAGCGTCTGCTTGACCAGTTGTCTCTTCGACTGTCTGACCAGGGTGTACTCCTGGTCGTTGAGGTGGGGCAGGTCCAGGTCGGGCAGCCGGGCCGCGTCCGCGGTGGGCCGGTCGAGACCGCGCCTCAGCAGCGTGTGGGCGCCGACGGCGTCGGGGGCCCAGGCGGCCTGCATCCGCTGGGCGTAGCGGCCCTGCGGGCCGAACGCGGCGCCGCCGACGACGACCGGCACACCGGCCGCCTGGCAGGCGCTGATCGCCGTATGGGCGGTGGGCAGGTGCGAGGGGATCGACGAGGACAGCAGGACGGCGTCGGCCGGCCGCTGGTGGAGATGGGCGATCAGGTGCTCGGTCGGCACCTGCGCGCCCAGGTAGTCCACGTGCCAGCCGCGCAGGCGCAGCACCTCGGTGACCAGCCGGGCGGGCAGGGCGTGCCATTCGCCGTCCACGCAGGCGACGGTCACCCGGCCGAGCGGTGCCGTGGCACCGTCCGCGGGGACGGGTGCGGACGCGGCCACGTCGGCGACGGCGGAGACGCACCGCTCATTGATCGCGGTGGCCGCGTGTTCCTGCGCCACGGTGATGTTGTTGGCCGCCCATTGCACGCCGACGCGCTCCTGCACCGGTGCGATCAGCTCCAGCAGGGTCCGCTCCGCCGCGGCCCGCACGTCCGGTGAGGTGCTCGGGCCCACGGCGTGGCGCACCAGGGCGACGGCGTGCGTCTCGTCGCAGTCGATCGCCGCCTGCCACAACTGCTCGCGCAGTTCGTCCGGGCTGGGGCCCGCGTCGCCCGCGCGCGTGTCGGTCTGTGTGCTCATGGGGTGAACCTGCCCCGAGTGTGTCCGTCCACGGCAGCGAGATGATTTCTGCGGGGCGCGGTGATGGAGAGCAGGGCCATGTCGTCGTGCGGGACGCCGTCGGCCCACTGGGTGGCGATCATCTGCACCCTTTCGGTGACCGCTTCGGCCGGCAGTCCGGCGCACTCGCCCAGTGTGTGGCGCAGTCGCTCGTCGCCGAACAGGACGTCACCGAGCGGGCCGCCGCGGGCCTCGGTGATGCCGTCGGAGTAGAGCAGGCAGGTCTCGCCCGGCGCGAGGTCGACGGAAGCCGTGGTGATCTTCAGCCGGTCGGTGGGAAGCGCGCCGATCAGCACTCCCTGGGTGTCCGCCTCCTCGACGCGTCCGTCGGCGCGCAGGATCAGCGGTGTGGGGTGGCCGGCGCTGGAGATCCGCAGCCGCAGCCGGTTCCCCTCCCGCCGGACGGAGGCGAGGGCGAGGGTCGCGAAGCGCGTGTGGTGCGAGGACAGCAGCGCGTTGTTCAGCAGCCTGAGCAGCTTGAGGTGGTCGGAGGCGAACGGCAGCAGCGCCTCGATCGTGTTGCGGATCTTGCCGGTCAGCACGGCCGCCTCCAGTCCCTTGCCGCACACGTCGCCCAGGACCGCGAAGGTCTCCCCGTCCTCGCTGTCGGCGGGATGGACGTCGTAGAAGTCGCCGCCGACCCGCTCGGTGACGGTGGCCGCGCGGTAACGGCCGGAGAAGTCGATGCCGTGCACGCCCTCCAGCACCGGCGGCAGCAGTTCCTGCATCAGGATCTCGGTGATGTGCGACTGCTCGGCGTAGATCCGCGCCGAGGACAGGGCCACACCGGCGCGGGCGGCGAAGAGCCGGGCGAAGGCTTCTTCGGACTCGGTGAACGCCGCTTCCGCGGACTGCCGCAGCAGGACGATGGCACCGGCCGGCACACCGTGGCCGGGCAGCGGCACCACCACGACGGAGCCGATCTCCGCACCCTCCTCGGTGAACTGCCGCGGGACGACCCAGTCCGGCACCAGTGCCGGATCGATCCAGCGCGAGGGCACGGGAGGAAAGCCCGCCAGTGCCTCCGGCAGTCCCGGCATGCTCTGCGGGTCCACCGCGATCTTCTCCTGCTCCACCGGCCCGCCGGTGACACAGCGGGTCACCGGGTAGAGACGCCCGGCCCGGACGCCGACGATGACCGCCGCGTCCGCGAGATGCTGCGCGGCCATTCGGGCGGTCACCTCCATGCACCGGTCCACGTTCAGAGACGCCAGAAGCTCTCCGGAGATCTCCTGGAGCACGCGCGAACGGTCCCGCTCACCGGCCAACTCGTCGCGTACGTCGCGCAGGTCCCGGTCGTCGACCAGCCACCACGCCACGGCGCCGTCCGCCGTGCGACTGGGGAACGCGTCCACGGTCGCCTCACCGATCCGGCCCCGTGCCACCGCGGCCGGGTCCCCTCCGTCACTCGCGACGGAGCGCAGGGCATCGGTGTGCGCGTCGGCCAGCCAGGAAGGTGCCACGTCCGACAGCAGCGCGCCGGCCCGTACTCTGTCCAGGAGGGCTCCGGCCCCGTCGTTGCAGGACAGGACGCGGCCCCGCCGGTCCACCGTGACCGACGGATACGGGAGGCCGCGGCCGGCCGGGCCGGTCGCGGGGCCGACACTTCGGGAGTTCATCGGCTTCATCGGGGTTCTCATCGCACGGGTCCGCAGAGCGCGGCCCCCACCACCCTTCGCTGGGTTCCTAGGGCAGTCAACAACGTGGGACAACTGACCTAGGCTGCTCCATGATCCTTACGAACCGTCATAGTTGCCATAGGGCAACAGTCGCACGATCAAGGGCCTCACGGCAACCACGTCCCGATCGCCGTGCCGAATCGGGGGCCGAGTACCAGGGCTGAGTGTTTCTATGCGCAACGGCCAGTGGGGCCTTTAGCCCCCGCCCGCTCCACCGATATCCCCTGAATCTTCACAACCACACCGGTATGGTCACGTCGGTGGGCGGATATTTCCTGTGAATCGGGAACACGTGAACTACGCGCACCAACAGCCTCAGCCCCGCGAGAGGTGTACCCGATCCCATGGAAGACAGTGACGGCCGACTTGATCCCATCGGCCCACTGGAAGACCCCCGCCCCTCCTTGGCTGCGGACACGACGGCGGCTGTCGACCTGCTCGTGGGCCTGTGGACCCGCACCGCCAAGACGGGCACGCCGCAGCTCTCCGCCCTGCAACTCCACGCTCTGCACACCGTCAGAACGACGCCGGGCCTGAATCTGGGCGCGCTGGCAGGCGCGATCGGCACCGCACCGTCTGCCGCCAGCAGGCTGTGCGACCGGCTCGAGGCGGCGGGCATGATCCTGCGGGCGCCCCCGCCGACCAACCGGCGCACGATCGGCCTGACCCTGACCCGGCGGGGACAGGACGCACTCGACGCCGTGTCGGCCCGAAGGGAGCGCCTGCTCAGCGACGTGCTCGACCGCATGCCGAGCGACAAGCGTGGTGCATTGCTGACCGGGCTGCGCGCCTTCGCCACCGCGTCGCGCGCGGCCGACCCCGAGGCGTCGCAGCCCGGCTGACGTGGGGCGGCGGCGAGGGGTCAGGCCCGGGCGTCGCGGCCGAACCAGTCCAGGCAGAGCACCAGCGCGTCATCGGCGACCTCGGGTCCTGCTCCCAGGTCCAGGTACGCGGACAGCTCGTGCAGGATCGCGCGGGGCACCGCGGCGGCCGGCAGCAGGCGCGCCGCCTGGATGGCACGGGCCAGCATCTTCTCGCCGAAGGGCTCGCCCTTGTCCGAGAGTGCGGCGAACACGCCGTCGCTGACGAAGACCAGACGGTCTCCCGGCTCCACCCGGAAGTCCTGTGTGACGTAGTCGGTCTCCTCGAACATGCCCAGCGGCATCTGCTGGTCGAACGCGATGTGCTCCACCGTCCTGTCCCGCTGGCGCCACAGCTGGGGAGAGCCTCCGTCGACGGCCTCGACACGACCGGTGTCCAGGTCGAAGGAGAGCAGCAGCGTCGCGACGTACTCCTCGCCGCGGTACTGGGCGAACAGCGCCTGATCGGCGAGTGCCGCCTGGTCCGCGATACCGATACCCGCCCGGCGTGCGTTGCGCAGGGCGTTGACCGCCAGGCTCGTCAGGAGCGCGGCCTGGATCCCCTCCCCCATGCCGTTGGTGATGCTGAGGGTGAGCGTGTTCGCGGTCTCCGCCCAGTCGAAGTTGTCACCGTAGATGGCGTACGCGGGCTCCAGGTGGGCCCCGATCTCGTACTCCTTGCGGGCGCAGGCGCGGCCGGGCAGGAGGTGCCACTGCACCTCGGCGGCGAGCGTGAGGCGGCTGGCGCGGCGGGCCTGGAGGTAGACGTCCGTGTCGCGTTCCGCGACGAGGATCTCGTGTCCGATGATGTCGGCGGCGGCGGTGATCTCGTCGATCACCTGAGGCGTGACCTTCTCGTCGGACAACCGCACGGGCAGCCGTACGGACAGGATCCCGAGCCGGTCGCCGTGCACGGTCACCGGCACATGGAGGTCGACGGACTCCGGGTGCCCGACCAGCTGGACGCGATCCCGGCTGTCGAAGGCCCGCCCCTGCGGACTGCCGGCGATCGGCACCTGCCGGGGGGCTTCCGGGCCGTCGGCGACGGACTGCAGCACCTTCAGGCCGTAGTCGGCGAGCAGGAGATCGACGCGCACCGCCCCGTACTGTTCGGCCAGCGCGGCCCGCGCCGCCGGAAGAAGGTCGTACGGCGCGGCGGTGCGCAGCGCGCGTTCCACGGCCAGGAAGTTAGTCACGGCAGCCTTCGTCGGTGGTGCGAGCACAGCTCAGCGGTGGTCGGGATTCGGGCCGAACGGCCGAACGGATTCATTGCTGCCCGACAAATATTGTCCGGCAGCAACGGTTGAGTGTATCTCCCACGGCCGGGGCGGTCAGCGAGTGTTGAGCACAAGTGCCGGACGGACGCTCGATCGGCTCGGCTCGGCTCGATGCGTCGGGGCAGGGAATCCTCCGGCCGACGGCCCGGGGAAAGGGGTACAGGGGTACACGTCACCCCCGAGAGGTACGCAGCGATGCGCCGCTGCTCGGATGTCCCGGCTCCGGGACGCTCGGACACTCAGGCGATCGCCGAGGAGTCCCCGTCTTCAGCCCGGGCCAGACCGATGCGGTCCGCCGCCGCCTGCCGCAGCTTCTCGAGCCCCTCGGAGAGGACGCCTAGGTCGGCGGGCGCCATCGTCCGCAGCACCGCCTCGAATTCGCGGACGCGCGCGAGGCGGAGTTCTTCGAGCACTCGCGCGCCCTGCGGGCTCAGGGTCAGCTCGACCTCTCGCCGGCTCGTCGCGCTGGGGATCCGCTCCAGCAGGCCGGCGGCCTCAAGACGGTCGCACAGCCGGCTGACGGAGGACGGGCCGGTGCCGAGCGCGTCGCCCAACATGCGCTGGTTGACGCTCCGCTGTTCCTCTATCACCTTCAGGGCCCGCAACTGCGACGGCGGGAGCGGCCCCGGCGGCGCGGTCTCCTGCCCCCGGCCCCACAGCACCTCGAGCAGTTCGGCCGCGCGATTCACGGCGTGAGCCACCTGTTCGGGATGGCGGGGAGGAAGATGTCGGGGCATTCCTGCACCCTCTCTGCGGGAGAGTGACGTGGGCGGTCGTCGAGTTTACCTTCCTCCGCCATCCGGGCGGCACGGATCGGGCAACCCGACGGTTCGGCCCACGATGTCTGGCTCCGCGCCGTGCGGCCATTCGCGGCAAGCACGGACGCGCTCGGCGCATCGCGAAGGGGCGGCCCCGGTCACCGGGGCCGCCCCTTTCCGCCGCTCACCGCCCGAACGGCCCGCGCCCGCGGTGAGCGAGGTGATCGTCAGGCAGGCGGTCCTGCAGCGACCACGGCGGGTACGGGGATCAGCTCACCAGATGCCGTTCGGTGGCGGCGCCCGAGGGCGTCCCGGCTGCCGACCACTGTCCGTCGTCGGCCTGCTCGGCGAGGCCCGCGTCCGCCAGTGTCCTCAGGTGCCGCGTCACCGTGCGCGGCGTCCAGCCGACCGCCTCGCACACCTGCTCAAGCGTGAGGCCGTCGGCCGCCCGCTCCAGGGACTCCAGGGTCAGCCGGGCGTTCTTGTTCAGCTCCGCCGTCGCGCGCGGGGCGGGGCGCGGCTCGGCCACCTGGGCCGCTGGGACCGTCTTGGCCGCCGGGACCGGAGTTGCCGGTACCGCGCGTGCGGCGGGGGCCGGCACGCGCAGTCGCCCGTACCCCAGGTTGCGCAGCACCCGGTCGAGGTCGGGCTCGGTCTTCTGTCCGGGCACCATCACCGGAGCCGTGGTTTCCGCGCGGGGCGCCGTCACCGTGCCCACGGGCCGCGGCGTGCGGTTGACCGTGCGATGCCTGCGGCCCTTCTTCTTGGTGCTGTTACTCATTCGTCGTCTCCTCGAACGCGTTGATCATGGTCACGTGTTCAACGACGAAAGGGCTCCGAGGACGCGCCCGACTCGAACTCGGTTGCGAGCGAGGGTCCGTCAGCGCTTCAGGACACCGTCCAGCCACTCCAGGACCTCGGGCGTCACCGGGTCCGTGATGTCGGCGTACTCCTCGTGCTTCTTCAGGAACTTGGCCACGTACGGGCAGACGGGCACGATCCGCTTGCCCGCGGCGCGCACGTCGTCGAGGGCCTCGCGGACGAGCGTCGAGGCCAGACCCTGGCCCGCGTAGGCGTCGTCGATCTCGGTGTGGAAGAAGACGCGCCGGTCGTCGCGGTCGCGAAAGGCGGTGAAGCCGGCGGTGGCGCCGTCGACGTCGATCACATAGCGGTGGCGCTCGTCCACACGGCGGACCACCGGGGTGGCGGCGGGCTGGGTCATGGCGGTTCCTTGGGTCACGGAGGGCTGTGGCAGCGCCGGAGGGCGTCTGCGCTCGAGAATAACTCCCAGGTCAACTGCCCCTGGAGCCCGGCAAAGGCGGCTCAGACCAGCCGCCGGATCTCGCCCCGCACCCGGTAGAACCCGTTCGACGACGAGTGGAGCGCGTCCACGACGTAGCGCGCGCCCGGCTGGCGTATGGCGCGGGGGAACTGGACGTTCCAGGTGGGCTCGTAGCCGTCGGACACCACGTGGACCCGCATCCGGCCGCCCTCCTGGACGCACTCCACGACGACTCCCGCTCCGGACGCCGGAACGGCGGTGACGGTGGCGACCGCGGCCGGGGAGGCGGGCGGCGCGTAGGTCGGCAGGGCGGCGGCCAGCTTGATGTCCTGAGCGACCGGGACCGTGCCCGACTGGGCGGCGCTGATCGCGGCCTCGCTCGCGTCCACGCAGGCGAGCGAGCCGTCGGTGGAGACCAGGTACAGCTTCTCGTCGTGGTACTGCATCGACAGCGCGGACCCGCCACCGGTACCGAGCTTCCACAGCCGGGTGCCGTCGGCCGAGAAGCAGTAGACGGAGGAGGACGAGTCACCGGCGAAGACGTAGTGGCCGTCCGGCGAGGTGGCGCACGAGTAGACGGGGGCGTCGCAGCTGTAGGTGGCCTCGACGCGGCCTGTGTCCTTGGCCAGGCGCTGGACGACCCGGCGGCCGGTGCCCGCGTACACCGCGTCGTGCTCCTGCCAGCCGAACAGCACATTGCCGAGCGTCTCCGTGTGCCACAACTGGCCGGTGCCGTCCGCCGCGTAGGCGGTGACGCCTCGGGAGTGGCCGTGGTAGACGGCGTGGTCGTCGGCCCGGACCATCCAGCCGCTGTCGCCGACCGAGGAGCGGGACCACTGGAACTCCTCCTCGTGGTCGATGACGGTGAGGCCGCCGTTGCGGTCGGAGACGTCGAGTACGCCCTCGTGGATGTCCAGCCAGAAGATGTCGACGTCCTCGGCGATGGTGTACGCGGCGAACGGTACCTTCGCCGACAGGTCGTAGACCTGCCCGTCGTCACAGCCGGCGTAGATCCAGAAGTCGTCGGCCACCAGGCACTTCACGCCGTCGGGAAGGGAGTAGTGGGCGAGCACCTCGCCGTCGTGGCCGAGGGTGTAGACGTCGCCCTTCTGGTTGCCGACCCAGCAGCGGTCCTCGTCCACATGGATGCCGAACGCCGAGGCGCCCGTGCGGAAGCGCCACAGGACGGGCGCCGTGGACCGGGCCGTCGAGGGCGCCGACGCCACCTGACGGCGCGTCACCGACCGGGCCGCCCGCTGTCCGCGCACCGCCGGCGCGTACCCCTTGCGCACCTTCTCGCCTATCTTCTTGGCCGCCGCGGCCTGTGCCTTCTCCGGAGTCGGGAACGTCGAGCTCTGCCGCTGCCCGTCCGCGCCGATGCGTCCGTAGCGCACGAGCACGGTCGTGCCGGTGACGGTCACCTCGTAGAACTTGTGGGCGCCGCCGCCCTCCTGGGACAGCTCCAGATACGTCGTGCCCTCGGCCTGCGGTGCCTGCACAGCGGTCACGGCACACCTCTCCCCCCACTCACCGGACCTGCCCTGTCGGCCGCCCTTGGTGATCCCACGCTAGAGGGCACCACTGACAACGCGGCATGTCAGGCGATCGGGCGGGGGTCAGGCAAACGGCAGCCCCGGCACGGCGTTACTTGCCGTTCTTCTCTTCGAGCCACTCCGTGTAGTTGTGGGAGGCGTTGCTCCCCTGCTTGCCGGGCGAGATCTTCAGGATCGCTTTGTCACTCTCGGGGTTGCCGCTCAGATACGCCTCGGTCAAGACGTACGGCAGTCCATCCACCCGGAACCGAATGCTCCCGTCGGGATAGGCGCTCACCCGGACCTTGCGGCCATCGGGAAGCTCGATCGGATCAGCGACGAAGTGCGCCTTCAAGGGCTGATCAGCCATACAGACCTCCTGGTCATACAGGCCAAGTCGGAAAGGTCCAGGATAGGCCGATCGCCGCTGTTGGACAGGGAGTTCGGCGAAGGCCGCCGTCGCGGGTTCGGCGCCGGTTCAGCGCAGCCGGTCGCCCCGCGGCTTCAGCGGCACGTTAGGCAGCTCAGGAGCAGGCAGCGGTTCCCCGTCGTACCCCTTCACCTCGCCGAACCTCCGCCCGTCCCCCTCCATCCAGTCCCGGCGGGCCTCCACGATCTCCTCCGTCGACCGCGCGATGAAGTTCCACCACATGATGATCTCCTCGCCGAACGGCGGGCCGCCCAGCAGGATCACCCGGGCGGGGGCGTCCGTGTCGTTGCTGAGGGTGAGGGTGTCGCGGCCGGGCGGTGCGTAGCCCAACTCGGCCTGCGCGAGCGGGGTTCCGGTCAGGCTCACCGTGCCGCGGTCGACCAGGAGGCCGTGCTCGAAGGCCGGGTCGACGGTGAGGGTGACGTGGGCGCGGGGTGCGAGGACGAGTTCGGCGCCGAGCAGCGGGGTGAAGGTGCGTACCGGTGAGACGGAGCCGGCCAGTTCGCCGAGGAACACCTGGATCCGCGCTCCGTCGACCGTGACCGGTTCGGGTGCGTAGTGCTGGAAGTCCCGGTCGGCGTGGCGGTCCGCGTCCGGAAGAGCCACCCACAGCTGGACGCCGTGCAGTTCGGTGGTCGCCGGCGTGGAGACCTCCGTGTGGCTGATCCCGTGCCCGCCGGTCATCAGGTTCAGCTCGCCGGGCCGGACCATGGCGTGGCTGCCGAGGCTGTCGCGGTGCTCGATCTCGCCGCTGAACAGCCAGCTCACCGTCTGCAGACCGGTGTGCGGGTGGGGCGCGACATCCATGCCGCCGGTGACGCTCACGTCGTCGGGGCCGTAGTGGTCGACGAAACACCAGGCGCCGATGAGCGACCGTGCCCGCTGGGGCAGCGTCCGCCGCACGGTCATGGAACGCGGCCCGCCGAGCGGCACGTCCCGTGCGGTCAGGACCTCGACACTGCTGCTCATGGCGCCCACCCACCCACATAGATCACGAACATAGGTTAAAGTTCAACTATATAGGCAGTGATCATACGTTCTCGCCGCGCGGCGACGGCCGTGCCCCGCACCAGCCCGTGAAGGAGTCAGAGTTGAGCGCCGACACAGCCCCTCGGGAGCGGCGGGTCTTCGTCGACAAGCAGAGCCCCAAGGCGTACCACTCGCTCGTCGAGACCTCGGAGGCGGTCCGGGCCACCGCCGCCGAGGCGGGACTCGACCGCAGGCTCGTGGAACTGGTCAACCTGCGGGTCTCCCAGCTCAACGGCTGCGCCTACTGCCTGAACGTGCACACGCGGGCCGCACTGCGCGCGGGCGAGACGACGCAGCGGCTCGGGGTGCTCGCGGCCTGGCGCGACACCGAGGTCTTCACGGACCGCGAGCGCGCCGCACTGGCGCTCGCCGAGGCGACGACCAGCCCGGCCGATGCCGCCCTCCAGTCGGCCGCGTACGACGACGCCCGACGGCATCTCGGCGACGACGAGATCTCCGCGGTGATCTGGGTGGCGATCACCATCAACGCCTTCAACCGGGTGTCCATCCTCAGCAAACACCCGGTCCGGGCGGACTAGCGCGCCGGGTCAGCGCTTGATGCCGACGCCCGCGAGCAGGCTGATCTGGGCGTCCGTGGGCTCCGTACCGTCGGCCGGGGCGTCGGGACGCCAGCGGTGGCAGCAGACGAGGCCGGGCTCGATCAGGTCGAGCCCGTCGAAGAAGCGCAGGACGTCGGCGTGCGAGCGGAAGTCCACCGGGGAGCCCGACTTGGTGTAGACCTCCGCGACCTTGTTCCAGGTCTCGGGGTCGAAGTCGGGCGTGCAGTGGTTCATGGCCAGGGCGCTGCCCACCGGGAGCGGTTCGAGCAGGCGGCGGATGATCGCGTACGGGTCGTTCGGCGCGGTGATGAAGTGCATCAGCGCGTTGAGCGAGAGCGCGACGGGCTGGCTGAAGTCCAGGACCCCCGCGTCCTCCACGGCGCTCATCAGCGAGTCGGCGTCGGTGGCGTCGGCCTCGACATAGGCCGTGCGGCCCTGGGTGGTGCTGCGCATCAGACGCTCGGCGTACTTGAGGACGAGCGGGTCGTTGTCGGCGTACACCACGCGCGCGTCGCTCGCCACGGACTGGGCGACCTGGTGCAGATTGGGCTCGGTCGGAATGCCCGTGCCGATGTCGAGCCACTGGCGGATGCCGTGCTCCTGGGCGAGGACCCGGGTGGCCCGGTGCATGAACGCCCGGTTCTCACGAGCGGTGAGATAGATCCCCGGGTGGGCCTGGGCCGCGACCAGGGCCGCGTCCTTGTCGATCGGGAAGTGGTCCTTGCCGCCGAGGAAGTAGTCGTACATCCGGGCCGAGTGCGGCCTGCTCGTGTCGAGGTCGCGGCCGGCCTGCCTGGTGGTCATGTTGGCCCTTTCGTGCGTGTGTCCGTCGGCCCGCAGGCCCCTGCTGCCCTCCGCCGGTTCACCCGGCGGCCAGATGATCGGCCAGGCCCTCTTTCACCCCGCGGACGAACGCGGCGATCTCCTCCGGCGCGTAGATCAGCGCCGGCCCGGCCGGGTCGGTCGACTGCCGTACGGCCACCCGGCCGTCGGCGAGCTTCTTCGTCTCGACGCACTGCCCGCCGTTCGGCCCGCTCCAGGGACGCTCCCACCCCTGCTCGCCGAGATCGCCGGCCGGCATCCCGTTGTACACGTCCTCGCCGGTGATCGTCACGAGTACTCCTTGCGCATGCGGTTCAAGAGCGCCCTGCTGTCGTCCGACGAGGTCATCAGCGCCATGCGGGAATGGGCCTCCAGATGGGCGACGACGTCCTCGCGCTGGTCCAGATAGACGGCGGCGGAGAGCAGTTCGCTGTAGACGATGTCGGGCAGTTCGGGCTCCTCGAACCGGAAGTACGTGAACGGCGCGCACGCCCCTATGTGGGCGCCCGCCGCGAACGGCACGATGTCGACGCTGACGTGCGGGAGTTCGGACATCTCGAGAAGCCGCTCGATCTGCTCCCGCATCACGTCGGGGTCGCCGACCGTCCGGTGCAGGACGGCCTCCTCCATGACCACCCACAGGGTGGGGGCGTCCTCCCGGTCCAGCAGGCCCTGGCGGCGCAGGCGCAGCTCCACGCGGCGCTCCAGCTCCTCCTCGGTGCCGTTCGGCAGGCCGCCGCGCAGCACCGCGTGCGCGTACTCCGGGGTCTGCAACAGGCCGGTGACGTACTGGGGTTCGTAGGTGCGCAGCGTCTTGGCGTCGGTCTCCAGGCTCACATAGGCCGTGAACCAACTGGGGACGACGTCGCGGTAGGAGTGCCACCAGCCGGGCTCGTTGGCCCGCTCGGCCAGGGCGACGAACTCCTCCGTCTCCTGGCGGTCCGCGCCGAAGGTCTCCAGCAGCTTCTCCACGTAGAGAGGCTTCAGCGCGACCTCGGCCTTCTCGAGCCGTCGGATGGTCAGGGTCTTCACGCGCAGGGCTCGCGCCGCGTCCTCCAGCGAGGCACCCGCGCCCAGCCGCATGTCCCGCAGCCGACGGCCGAGGATCATGCGCAGGACCGTCGGCGCACTGGTGCCGGAACGGGCTTCGCTCACACCCAACCTTCCTGAGCGGACATCAACATCACTATTCTGACAGCGACTTGATGATGACGCCAGATCGATATCCGCGCCGCTGAAATTATCAGGGAGTCGGTTGCAGCGTGAGTACGATCACGCGCATAGTTGACGCGTGAGCGGTCACGTCGCAGCTCCGGAGGAGCATTCGGCCCGGACGGGGCGCGTGCTGCTGGTGTCGTCAGCCGCCTCGCACCGCTCCAGCCGCTGCCCTTGCCCCCACACCGCGGCCGCCCCACGGCAGGCCCTGGAAGGCGACCTTCGTGACTCTGCCCCCACCCGGCGCACCGGCCCCGTCCCCGGCCTTAGACACAACCGCGCCTCGCCGGGAGTTCTGGTTCGGCCTGCCTGCGCTGCGCACCAGCGCGAGATCCGCCCGCGACACGGTCCGCGACCGGCTGCGCGCGTGGAAGGTGCCCGGCGACACCTGCTGCGACGCGGTGCTGCTGGTCTCCGAGCTGACGACGAACGCTGTGTTGCACACCGACAGTGGACACGTCGTCTGCGGCCTCACGCTGACGGGGGACGAGCGGCTGCTGCGGATCGAACTGCACGACGGGGGCCGGGTTCCGGTCCGCGCGCCCGAGCGGCAGGCGGGGCCGGGCGAGGAGAACGGGCGGGGGCTGTTCCTCGTGCAGCAGATCGCGGACCGGTGGGGGTCCGCGCGTTCGACACGGGCCGAGGGCAAGGTCGTCTGGGCGGAGTTGACCTCCTGCACCTGACCTCGCCCGTGACCCCGACGTCATGCGTTCCGACCGGCACAGCACGGCCCCGGCCACGTCCAGGAGGCACCATGCCCACCCCAGCGGAACCCGTCTCACCCGTCGTGCTGTACGTGTGCGCCGACCGGTCCCCGGCCGGTCCGGGGGCGGCCGCGCAGTGCGCGCGGACCGAGGGCCAGGCGTTCGCCCAGGAGCGGGGACTGACGATCGCCGAGGTCGTCACCGATACGTACGGTGAGCCCGATCCGGTCCGGCGGACCGGATGGCGCCGGGTGCGGCAGCTGGTGCGGACGGGCCATGTCGCCGAGGTCCTCGTGCGCTGGCCCTGCGCCATCGCGCCGGAGTCCGCGCACGAACTCCGGCACCGCGAGACCGCGTGGCTGCAGGACCACGGTGTGCGTCTTCGCTACACGTGGGCGCCGCTGTCGGCCCGGAGCGACGAGGTCTGCTGAAGGTCAGCTCGTCGCACGGTGGACGCTGACGGCGTAGCCACCGCCGTCGTAGGGGGCCGCGTCCCAGGTGGCGAAGCGGTCGACGAGGTCGAGGCCGGCCGCGGCGCAGCACGCGTCGTACTCCGGCAGCGTGAGGCTGGGTGGCACGGGCAGATGGGCCGCGTCCAGGCCGAAGCCCGCGACGAGGAGGCCGCCGGGGCGCAGGGCCGCGGCGAGGCGGGCGACCACCGTGGATTCCGTGCCGGGGGTGAGCAGCGGCATGACGTTGCCCGCGGCGACCACGAGGTCGAAGTCCGGGGCGACGCCGAGCGCGGCCGGGTCGAACGCGGTGAGGTCGGTCCGGTGCCACGGCAGGTCCGGGGCCTGGGCCCGCGCCACGTCCAGCATCGACGCGTCGAGGTCGATGCCCACGCAGTCGTAGCCGAGTCCGGCCAGCCGGATCATGACCCGGCCGGTGCCACATCCGGCGTCCAGCACGCGGGCCCCGGCGGGTACCAGGGCCGCGCAGAACGAGGCCTCGCCGTGCATGTCCTGCCCGCTGCGGGCCAGCGCCTCGAAGCGGGCGGCGTACTCGCTGCCGGACGTGCCACCGGTCAGATCCTGCCAACGACTCATGAGATCGACTATAGGTCGGCCGCCGGGCGGGCCGGCCGCCACATGGTGGTGACGACATGGCCGGTGGCGGTGGTGATCGTGTCGCGCGGGACGAAGCCGGCGCCGCGGTAGCGGTCGATGTTCACGGGGTTGGACGATTCGAGGTAGGCGGGCGCGCCGAGTGCGTCGATGCGGGCCAGGCTCTCGGCGAGGAGGCCCATGCCGAGGCCCTTGCCGCGGTGGGCGTCGTGGACCCCGAGCAGGGTGAGGAAGAAGCAGGGCTCCGCGGGGTGGGCGGCTTCCAACTGGTCGTAGATCGCCAGGATGTCCCGGGCCGCGTCGGGCCCGGCGGCACCGGTCAGCAGGTCCGGCAGGCCGGCTTCCTCTTCGGGGGTGAGCTCGGTGCCGCCCGGCGGGATCCAGACGGCCGCGGCCTCCGCGTCCGGTGTCACCAGGGTCCAGGGGTGGCGCAGCGCGGAGGTGACGTACTGCCGCCACATGACCGCCGCCTGTTCGGCACGCCGGCCCTCGTCGGGGAAGGCCGGGCCCCACAGCGGGTCGTGGAAGAAGGCGCTGGTCAGGGTCGAGACGATGGCGTCGGCGTCCGCCGGGGTGGCGATGCGGGCGGCGACGGGCGGAGGAACGCGGGGCATGCACCCACGCTATCCGTTCCCGACCGCATTTTTGGCGACGGATTTCGTTGTCTTCCGAGGCGTTTCCTTACGGCTTCTTCAGCTCGATCTCGACGAAGGAGTGCGGTGCGCCGCCCACGTTGACGACCTCGTGCTCGGTGCCGGCCGTGCGGGCGTAGGACTCACCGGCCCGCATCGGCGAGGGGGTGACCGTGCCGTCCGCGCCGATCACGTCGGTCTGCCCGTCGGTGACCGGGACGACGACGTAGTCGTACGCGTGGACGTGGCGGCCGGTGCTCTGGCCGTCCTCGAAGTCCCAGCGGGTGACGCGGATCTGCTCGTCCTCGTGCTGGACGGTCGCGCGGGCGGTGGTGGTCATGGTGGTTCTCCTTGCTTCGTTCGGGCATACGAGCTCCCGGGACCGCAGGCTAGCCCCCTGGCCTGCCCGTCTCGGCACGCCCCCTCTACCATCGGGCCTGCTCTGGCAGTCGAGGAGAGGAACGTTTCATGCGTGCTCGGAACATAGGCGCGGCCGCGGCGACGGCGCTGGCGGTGGTGGCCGCCCGCGACCTGGTGCAGAAGAAGCACGCACTGCTGAGAAACTTCCCCGTGGTCGGCCACGCCCGGTATCTGCTGGAGACGATCGGGCCGGAGCTGCGGCAGTACGTCGTGACCTCCAACGACGAGGAGCGGCCGTTCAGCCGTGACCAGCGCAGCTGGATCTACGCGTCGGCCAAGGAGGAGAACAACTACTTCGGGTTCGGCACCGACAACGACGTCGAGCACGTGCAGGGGCATCCGTACATCAAGCAGCGGACGTTCGCCGGAGCCCTGCCCGATCTGCACGACCCGCAGGCGCCGCTGCCGTCGGCCAAGGTGCTGGGCGGGCCGCGCGGCCGGGCCAGGGCGTTCCGTCCGGCGAGCATCGTGAACATCTCGGCGATGAGCTTCGGTTCGCTGTCGGGCGCCGCCGTCACCGCGCTCAACAAGGGCGCGGCGCTGGCCGGCACGATGCACAACACGGGTGAGGGCGGGCTGTCGCCGTACCACCGCAACGGCGGCGATCTGATGCTCCAGATCGGCACGTCGTACTTCGGCTGCCGCAACGAGGACGGCACCTTCAGCCTCGACAAGCTGAAGGCCGTCGTCGAGAGCGCCCCCGTCAAGGCGATCGAGATCAAGCTCTCGCAGGGCGCCAAGCCGGGTCTCGGCGGGATGCTGCCGGGCCCGAAGGTGACCGAGGAGATCGCCGAGATCCGCGGCATCCCCGCGGGCAAGGACTGCGCGTCGCCCTCGCGGCACACCGCGTTCCACGACGTGGACTCGATGCTCGACTTCGTGGAACTGCTCGCCGCCGAGACCGGGTTGCCGGTCGGGATCAAGAGCGCTGTCGGCGAGATGGGCTTCTGGGAGGAGCTGGCGACCCTGATGGCGCGGGGCGACCGCGGGGTCGACTTCGTGACGATCGACGGCGGCGAGGGCGGCACCGGCGCCGCTCCCCTGATCTTCAGCGACTCGGTGTCGCTGCCGTTCCGGATGGGCTTCTCCCGTGTCTACAGCACGTTCGCGGAGCGGGGCCTGACCGATGAACTCACCTTCATCGGCTCGGGCAAGCTGGGGCTGCCGGAGAACGCCGCCGTGGCCTTCGCGCTCGGCGTCGACATGGTCAACGTGGCCCGCGAGGCGATGCTGTCCATCGGCTGCATCCAGGCGCAGAAGTGCCACACCGACAAGTGCCCCACCGGCATCGCCACCCAGTCGCCGTGGCTGGTGCGGGGAGTCGACGCGCCGTCGAAGGCCAACCGGGCCGCCATGTATCTGCGCACCCTGCGCCGGGAGTTGCTGAAGGTGTCGGGCGCGGTCGGCGTGGCCCACCCGTCGCTCATCACGCCCGCCGACATCGACATCATGAACGGCGACTACGAGGCCCGAACCCTCGCGAGCGTCTACGGCTACAAGGACGGCTGGGGCGAACTCTCCCCGCACCTCGCCCGGGAGATCACCGAACTGCTCACCGCCGAGCCGGCCGCGCTCCCCGACACGACCGGCTGACGGCCCGTCACCAGGTGACCGGCAGGGCGTGCAGACCGTAGATGACGGCGTCCTGCTTGAACGGGATGGCGTCCAGGTCGGCGGCGGCGCGCAGGGTGGGCACCCGGCGGAACAACGTCGGGTACACCACCTGGAGTTCGAGGCGGGCGAGCGGCTGGCCGAGGCAGTGGTGCGGGCCGACGCCGAAGGCCTGGTGGCGGCGGTCACCCCGGGTCAGGTCGAGGCGGTCGGCGTCGGGGTAGACGGCCGGGTCGCGGTTGGCGAGTTCGCCGAGCAGGATCACCCCGTCGCCCGCCCGGATGGTGCGGCCCGCGATCTCGATGTCCTCGGTCGCGGTGCGCCGCCGCCCGAGGTGGACGATGGTCAGGTAGCGCAGCAACTCCTCGACCGCGGCGTCGACGACCTTCGGGTCGTCCGTGGTGCGCAGCAGGTCGAGCTGGTCCGGGTGCTGGAGGAGCAGCAAGGTCCCCAGGGAGATCATGTTGGCGGTGGTCTCGTGCCCGGCGAGGAGCAGCAGGACGCCCATGGCCGCGGCCTCGGCGGGGGTGAGCGCGTCGTCCGCGACCTGCGCGGCGAGCCGTGACAGCAGGTCCTCGCGCGGGTCGGTGACGCGCTCCGCGACCAGTTCGGCCAGATAGTCGCCGAGGGCGGCGTGGGCGGCGCCGCGCTCCTCGGGGGTGGCGGTCGTGGAGACGATGACCTTGCTGTTGCGCTGGAAGAACTCGTGGTCGGCGTACGGGACTCCGAGCAGTTCCGAGATGACCAGGGAGGGCACGGGCAGGGCCAGCGCCTGGACGAGGTCGGCCGGGCGCGGGCCTGCCAGCAGGTCGTCGACGGCGCGGTCGACCATCCGCTGCACGGCGGGGCGCAGCGACTCGACGCGTTTGATGGTGAACGCGCCGCTGACCATGCGGCGCAGCCTGCTGTGCTCGGGGTCGTCCATGAGGACGAAGCTGAGGTCGGGTCCGGCGTCGGGCCGGGGGCCGTGGTGCGCGACGGGGCTCGGGTAGCCGGGCCGCGCCGGATCGACGCTGAGCCGGGGGTCGGCGAGGAGGGTCCGTTGCTCGGCGTGGCCGGTCACGGTCCACGGGGTGCTGCCGTCCCAGATCCGGGTGCGGGTCAGCGGGCCTTCCTCGGCGAGCGCCCGCATCCGCGGAGAGAGGTCGAAGGGGCAGCCCGCGGCACGCGGGTCGGGGAAGTCGCGCGGGGGTGCGGAGGACGGGGAACTCATGTCGGAACCTCGCGATGCGGTGGGGGGGGGCAGGCGGGCGGTGCTACGCGGCGGGCTCGTCGGCGGCCGGAGTCTCCAGGAGTCGCGCCCGGTGCTGCCGGGCCTGCTTGGGCATGTTCCAGCCGAGGACGGCCAGGGTGCGGTCCTGATGCCGGTAGGCGGCGACGAAGCGGTGGGCGTCGAGGCTTCCCTCCAGGACCGTCAACTCGGCTTCGGGGAAGGGCAGTCCGTGCACATGGATCCGGGCGTCGAACTGGTCGGTCCAGAAGTACGGCACGGGGGCGTGCCGCCGGGGGCCGCCGAGGATCCGGGTGGCGACGGTCGCGGCCTGGTCCGTGGCGTTGGTCCGGTTCTCCAGTCGGCGCGGGGCCCCGGTGGCCGGATCGGTCCAGCGGGCGACGTCCCCGACGGCGTAAATTCCTTCGGCCGCACGCCCGTTCACGTCGCAGAGCACGCCGTCGCCGAGGTCCAGGCCGCTGCCGTCGAGCCACGCCGTCTCGGGCACGCAGCCCACGGCGACGACCGCGACCGGCGTGGCCAGCAGTTCACCGTCGGCCAGGCGGACTCCGCCGCCGGTCGCCGCGAAGTCCGTACCGGCGACCGCGGTTCCGAGGAGCAGCCGGGTGCCGTGTCCGCGATGCAGCTCGGTCAGCAACTGGCCCACTTCGGAGCCGAGTTGGGCCTGCATGAGTGTTTGCTGCGGTCCGACGAGGGTGACGTCCACGCCGAGGGTACGGGCGGTCGCGGCGATCTCCGCGCCGAGCACCCCGTCGCCCACGACGACCGTACGTCCGTGTTCCAGCAGCCGGGTGCGCAGCGCGAGCGCGTCGTCGACGGTGCGCAGCGTGTGCACGCGGTCCGTCGGGCCTTCGGCGGGCAGGGAGCGCGGGGTCGCGCCGGTGGCGATCACCACGGCGTCGGCGGCCAGTTCCCGGCCCGTCTCCGTACGGACGCCGCGTCGCGCCGCGTCGAGCGAGACGGCCCGGTCGCCGAGCAGGAACTCGGCGTCGAGGGCCGCCAGGTCGGACGGCCTTCGCAAGTGCGTCTGTTCGGGCTGCCAGGTTCCGGCGAGGAGCTGCTTGGACAGCGGCGGCCGGTCGTAGGGCGGGTGCCGTTCCGCGCCGAGCACCGTGACGCGCCCCGTGTATCCCTTGCGCCGCAGGGTCTGCACGGTGGCGAGTCCGGCGGCCGACGCGCCGACGACGAGGACGCTCGACGGCGCCGTCACGCGTTCTCGCGGAGTTCGATGGCCGCGGCGGGGCAGACGCTCGCGGCCTCGTCGACCGACGCGTGCCGCTCCGCGGGCGGTTCGGCGTCGAGCAGGATCACGATGCCGTCGTCGTCGCGCTGGTCGAAGACCTCGGGTGCGATCAGGACGCACTGGCCCGCGCCGCAGCACTTGCCCTCGTCGACAGTGATCTTCATGGGGTCACTCCTTGGGTGTGGGGGTCGCGGGCGCGGCGAACATGCCGCTGACGGCGTCGGTGAGGAGCGTGGCCGTCTCGCGCCAGGAGGCCGGCGGCGCCTCTCCGCGCGCCACCCGTCCTTCGTGCTCGGCGCAGGTGTGGGTGATGAGGTACGACGCCATCTCCCCGCGGCTGCGGCGTACTTCGGGAGGGATCCGGCCGAGGAGCCGGCCGAGTCCGCTCAGGACGGCGGCGACGGGCCCGCGGTTCAGGGCGTCGTCGGTGAGCACCGCTCTGAGCGCGGGGTCCGTCATGAGCTGGGCGGAGAACCGCGCGTACCAGGACGGTCCGTCGAGTCCCGCGAGGTATTCCGGCACGGGCCGCACCAGGCACTCGACCCAGGCGCGGACGTCGTCGGGGTCGTCGATGGCGTCGAGCATGTCCTGGCGGACGGACTCGGCGGCCGCGGAGTGGTGCGCCAGGATCGCGCGGACCAGCTCGGTCTTCGAGCCGAAGTGGTAGCCGACCGCGGCCACGTTGCCCTGCCCGGCCGCCTCGCTGATCTGCCGGTTGGAGACGCCCGCGATGCCGCGCTCCGCGTAGAGCCGCTCGGCCGCGGCCACGATGGCCTGCCGTGTCTCGATGGAGCGCGCGCCGGGCCGGGCCGCCGTCCGCTCGGCGGGGAGGGTCACCAGGTCACCGGCAGTTCGCGCAGCGGCCCGGTCAGCAGCCCCTCGACTTGGCGCAACTCACCGCGTTCCACGGCGAGTTCCAGACCGGGCAGGCGGCGCAGCAGTACGTCGAGGACGGTCTGCATCTCGGTGCGGGCCAGGGGCTGGCCGAGGCAGGAGTGCGGGCCCGCACCGAAGGTCAGATGCGGGTTCGGGGAGCGGGTGAGGTCCATGCTCGCGGCGTCGGTGAAGGCGCGCTCGTCGCGGTTGGCGGCGGACATGCTGCACACGACGGTGGTTCCCCGTGGTACCAGTTCCTCGCCGAACTCGATGTCCTCGTGGACGTAGCGGACCATGCCGAACCCGTTGCTCGGGTCGATCCGCAGGACTTCCTCGACCGCGGGCCTGATCAGGGAACGGTCCGTCAGCAGTCGCTCCCAGCGGCCTCGGTCGGACAGGAGCTGGGCGACCATCACGCCGATGAATCCGGCGGTGGTCTCGTGCCCGGCGAGGAGCAGGGCCTGTCCGGTGGCGACGAGCGCGTCGTCGGGCAGGACGGCGCCCTCGCTGTCGGGCGTCGTGAGCAGCAGGGTGAGCAGGTCCTCCTCGCCCTCGGTCACCCGGCCTGCGTCGAGAGCGGCCCGCTTGGCGGCGATCAGCTCCGTCATGTAGGCGGCGAACTCGCGCTGCGCCGCGGCCATGTCGGCGGCGCTGTACTTCGTCACGCTCAGGAAGGCGTCCGACCAGTTCTTGAAGGCGTCCCGGTCGCGCTCCGGCACGCCGAGCATGGCGCAGATGACGTACACGGGGAACGGGAAGGCGAGTGCGGACACCAGGTCGGCGGGGCCCGGCCGTGCGGTCATCTCGTCGATCAGGCGCTCCGTGACCCGCTCCATGTCGGGGCGCAGCGCCCGGATCCGCCTGGCGGTGAACCAGCGGCCGAGGAGCCTGCGCCATCGTTCGTGGCCCACGGCGTTGAGGGTGCGCGCCATCGGGCTGTTGAAGATGTCCCCCTCCCCCTCGGCGACCCGCGCGGCGTCCTCGTTCGCGACGCCCTCGCGGCTCAGCCGGGGATCGCTCAGGGCCGAGCGGACGTGCTCGTAGCGGGTGAGCAGGGTCGCTTCGTCGCCGCTGGGCAGGGTCACCCGCGCCACCGGGCACTCCTGCCGCATCCGCGCCCACTCGGCCGGGGCGTCGAGCGCCGCCGGCTGGGGGAACGGGTATCGCCGAACTGCCTCTTCGTCCGTGGTCCCTTGGGGCATGTGATGGCCTCCGACGTAGGTTCCGGGCTCGCCCTCCACTCAAGTTAAAACGCCTGCATTAGGCAAGCGGATGGCTCGATTCCGTCGTGAAGAGTCCGGAACGAACCCGTGCGGGGCGCCTCCACCGCGTCCTGGAGCAGTATGGCGAGATCACCGTGGCCTGGATGTGGCGGCAGCGGGAGCAGACCCTGACGACATCCGTGGAGACGACGCGGGAGTCCACGCACGCCACCCCCCGGACCGTACGGATCCTCGGCAAGCGGCTCGGCTCCCCCGTCCTGCTGGTCGGCACCGTGTTCTCCACCGAGGAGGCCGTGCTGCTCGCGGAGAACGGCGACATCCTCACCTACGGGGACGCGGGCTTCCAGCGCGTCGGCCACGGCTTCGAGCACGCGGTCCGCGCGCTGGTCGCGGGCGACTGGGACAAGACGTTCTTCTGAGCCGACGGGCCGAGGAGCCGAGGATCCGACGCCGCGTCAATTGCGGGCCGGCTCCCGGACGGGCAGCGGCACCGCGGGCGTGCCGTCCGTGATGTCCGTGCGGTGCGACTCCTTGGTCAGCGCGATGGCCGCCGCGCTGACCAGGCAGACGCCGATCAGATAGACGCTGACCCAGCCCGAGTGAGTGCCACCGCCCGCTGCGGCGAGCAGGCTGCTGGCGATGAGCGGCGCCGTGCCCGCCCCGAGGGTGGAGGCGAGCTGGTAGCCGAGGGAGGCGCCGGTGTAGCGGGCGCGGGTGCCGAACATCTCGCTGACGAACGCCGCCATCGGCCCGTACATGGACGCCTGGAGGATCGGGTTGCCGATGATGTACGCCGCGAACAGGAGTGCCACCGAGCCGCTGTTGACCAGGGCGAACAGCGGGAACGCGGCCGCCGCGGTGACCAGCGCGCCGGTGATCATGACCGGGCGGCGGCCCACCCGGTCCGAGAGGATCGCGAACGCGGGGATGGTGAAGATGTGCAGTGCCGAGGAGACCGTCTGGGCGAGCAGCACGGTGGAGCGCTCGAAGCCGGCGCCGGTGGCGTAGGTGAGCATGAAGGTGGCGAGCAGTGACTGAAGCACGAGGGCCGCGCAGCCGCCGAGGCAGGACAGGACGATGTTCCTGCGGTAGCGGCGCAACACGGTGAACAGGGGCGCCTCCTGCTTCGCGGCCGGTTCCTCGGCGGCCCGCCGCTGAGCCTCGGCGAACACGGGGCTCTCGGTGACCTTCAGCCGGATGAACAGGCCGATCGCCATGAGCAGCAGGCTGAGCAGGAACGGCACGCGCCAGCCCCAGGCGAGGAACTGGTCCTCGGGCAGCGCGGAGAATCCGGCGAAGACGGCGGTGGCGAGCACGGCACCGGCCGGGCCGCCCATGTTCGCGAAGGAGGCCATCAGGCCGCGGCGCTCGGTACTCGCGTGCTCCATGGCCATCAGGGCGGCGCCGCCCCACTCGCCGCCGACGGCGACGCCCTGCACCAGGCGGCAGACGACGAGCAGCACCGGTGCCCAGATGCCGATGGTGCCGTAGGTGGGCAGCAGGCCGATGGCGAAGCTGGCGAGCGCCATCAGGGTCATGGTCAGTACGAGCATCGACTTGCGGCCGACGCGGTCGCCGAAGTGCCCGAAGACGATGCCGCCGAGCGGTCGCGCGACGTAGCCGACGGCGAGGGTGCCGAAGGCGGCGATGGTGCCGGCCAGCGCGTTCAGGTCGGTGAAGAACAGCTCGTTGAAGACGAGCGAGGCGGCGGCGCCGTACAGCAGGAAGTCGTAGAACTCGATGGCGCTGCCGACAAAGCTGGACAGGGCGATCCGCCGTGACTGGGCGCGACGCGCAGCGTCGTGGGTGGGCATCTGCGGCTCCGGGGGTTCGGTGCGCTGCGGAGGGGGTGCACGCGGGGTGCGGCCGGATCGTCCACGGCCACGACGCGAAGGTGTGTGCATTTTCCGCACAAGCACTTGTAGATAGCGAACACCTTGCGGGCGGCCTCACAGAGTGTCAAGAGCTGCCCGGATGATCGATCAAAGCGGCCCGGGTGCGGAAACGCCGCAGGCCCCCACATCGCTGCGGGGGCCTGGAAGCGGTACGGCGGAGGTCAGCCCAGCGCGGAGATCTCCTCGGCGACGGCGCGCATCGCGGCGATGGAGCCGCGCGCCACGTCCTCCCGCGAGGTGATCAGGTTGACGCACATGTGCAGGGCCGGGTCCGCCATGCGCAGGGGCACGGCGACCCCGTACGCGCCGGGCTCGACCTGGCCGAACGTCTGGGCGTAGCCCTGCTCGCGGGCCTGCGCGACCTCCGGCGACTCGTCCTCGGCGGGTGCGCGCAGGGCGGCGAGGGCCAGGCCCGCGGCGCCGGTCCCGACGGGGTGGCGGCTGCCGACCCGGTAGCTGAGGTGGTAGTCCACGGACCAGGGCTCGACCACCGCGACCGCCACGGCCTCGTCGCCCTCCGCCGAGATCAGCGCGACCGTGGCGCCCAGCTCGTCGGCGGTGCGGCGCAGCACCGGCAGGGCGGCCTCGCGGACGCCCGCCGCGTAGCCGCGCGCCAGGGTGACCGTGCCGGAGCCCGCGCGGTAGCGGCCGTCGGCGGCCCGGACGACGAGATGACGCTCGGCGAGCGTGACCAGGATCCGGTAGGCGATGGTGCGGTGGACGCCGAGCCGCTGCGCCACGTCCTGTACGGCGAGGCCCTGGGGCTGTGCGGCGACCAGTTCGAGGGCGAGCAGTCCGCGCGCGAGCGTCTGCGAGCCGACGGCCTTGCCCGCCGCGCCGCTCCCCCGCCCGGCCTTCCGGTCGTCCGCCCCCGCCTCGTTGTCGCTCATCGGCCCAGTCTACGGGCGCGGTGGTGACAGAACGTCACTCCAGGGGCGCGCGCATGCTCCCGTAAAGTCGACATGTCGCAGCGTTCGGCATCTGAGGAAGGACGACCCCTTGAGCGACGACGCGCCGAGCGGCGTCCTGGGCAAGGCCCTCACGGTGCTCCAGGCCTTCACCGTCGAGGACACCACCCTCGGCTTCGCCGAACTCCAGCGGCGCACCGACTTCGCGAAGAGCACCCTGCACCGGGTGCTCGGCGACCTGGTGGCGGCCCGGCTGCTCGACCGCGTCCAGGGCCGCTACCGCCTGTCCGGGCTCGTCTTCGAGCTGGGGATGCGCGCGTCGGTCGAGCGAGGACTGCTCGAAGTGGCGACGCCGTTCCTGGAGGACCTGTACGTGCGCACCCACGAGCTGGTGCACCTCGGCACGCGCGAGGGCTCGGAGGTCGTCTACGTCGCCAAGATGGGCGGCCACCAGCAGGCCGACTCGCCGTCGCGGCTCGGCGGGCGGATGCCGCTGCACGCCACGGCGCTCGGCAAGGTGCTGCTCGCCCACGCCCCGGCCGAGGTCCGCGAGGCCACTCTGAGCGGACCCCTGGAGCGCAAGGCGCCCCGCACCATCACCCACGTCGACGTGCTGTCGCGCCAGCTGTCCGACATCGTCACCAAGGGCGTGGCCTTCGAGTACGAGGAGTCGGCGGTCGGCATCGTGTGCGTCGCGGCCGGGGTCTTCGGCCCGGCGGACGAGATCGTGGCGGCGGTCAGCGTGACCGGCCCCGTGCACCGGTTCCAGCCCGCCCGGCACGCCACCAGCGTGCGCGCGGCCGCCGCGGGGATCTCGGCGACACTCGGACGGCGCGCCGAGCTGCGCGGCCACTGATCCGCGGATCCGGCCCGAGTTCCGCCGGACGGAACTCTTTCCTGGGCGCCGGGCGACCCCGGTGTCCAAGCTGAGGGCATGAACGAGATTTCCCCCGGCGACGACGCCGTCGCCCAGGCGGCACAGCGGTTGCTGCAGGCCGCCGCGGACCGCGTGCCCTGCGCCCCGGTCCGCGATCTGATCGGCAGGGACGACGTGCGGGCGGCCTACGCCGTCCAGGAGCTGCTCACCGCGCGCCGCCTCGAAGCGGGCGCCCGGGTCACCGGCCGCAAGATCGGCCTCACCTCGCCTGCCGTGCAGCGGCAACTGGGTGTGGACCGGCCGGACTTCGGAGTGTTGTTCGCCGACATGAGCGTCGCGGACGGCGCGTCCGTACCGCTCGGGGACCTCCTCCAGCCGAAGGTCGAGGCGGAGATCGCGTTCGTCCTGGGCGCGGACCTCTCCGACGGTCCCCTCGACGACGCGCAGATCCGGGCCGCGGTGGCCGAGGCGGTGCCCGCCCTGGAGATCGTGGACAGCCGGATCGCCGACTGGGACATCAGCTTCGGTGACACCGTCGCCGACAACGGCTCCTCCGCGCTCTACGTCATCGGCGGCCCGGCCAAGCCCCTTTCGGAGTTCGAGCCGGTCACGGCCACGATGACGCTGAAGCGGCACGACGAGACCGTCTCCAGCGGTGACGGCTCGGCCTGCCTGGGCGATCCGCTCGCCGCGCTCGGCTGGCTCGCCCGGACCGCGCGCGAGGTCGGCGATCCGCTGCGCGCGAGCCAGGTCGTCCTGTCCGGCGCGCTCGGCCCGATGGTGCCCGCGGCGGCCGGGGACGTGTTCACCGCCGACATCAGCGGACTCGGCTCCGTCTCGGTCCGCTTCCACGACTCCAGTGACGCCACCGACTCCAGCAGCGAAGGAGCCTGAAGCATGAAGACCAAGGTCGCCGTCATCGGCTCGGGCAACATCGGCACCGACCTGATGATCAAGGTGCTCCGGACCTCGGACACCCTGGAGATGGGCGCGATGGTCGGCATCGACCCCGCGTCCGACGGGCTCGCCCGCGCCAAGCGCCTCGGCGTTCCCGTGACCGCCGAGGGCGTCCAGGGGCTCATCGCGATGGACGGCTTCGCGGACATCGCCATCGTCTTCGACGCCACCTCCGCGAAGGCCCACGTCGCGAACGCCGCCGCGCTCGCCCCGTACGGCAAGCAGCTCGTCGACCTGACCCCCGCCGTCATCGGCCCGATGGTGATCCCGGCGGTCAACCTGGACGACCACGTCGGCGCGGACAACGTGAACATGGTGACGTGCGGCGGCCAGGCCACCGTGCCGATCGTCGCGGCGATCTCCTCGGCCGCGCCGGTCCCGTACGCGGAGATCGTCGCCTCGATCGCGTCGAAGAGCGCCGGTCCCGGCACCCGCGCGAACATCGACGAGTTCACCGAGACGACCAGCCACGCCATCGAGACGGTCGGCGGCGCCGAGCGCGGCAAGGCCGTCATCGTCCTGAACCCGGCGGAGCCGCCGCTGATCATGCGCGACACCGTCCTCGCGCTGGTGGACGCGCCCGACGAGGCCACCCACGACGCGATCCGCGCGGCCGTCGCGCGACGGGTCGAGGAGGTGTCGGCGTACGTGCCGGGCTACCGCCTCAAGCAGCGGGTGCAGATCGCGCCGGTCCCCGCCGACCAGCCCGTGCACACCCTCACCCGGGCTCCGGTCACCCACCAGGTGTCCGTCTTCCTGGAGGTCGAGGGCGCCGCCCACTACCTTCCGGCGTACGCCGGGAACCTCGACATCATGACCAGCGCGGCCCTGCGGATGGCCGAGGCCATGGCCGCCCGCGCCACCGCACTCCAGGGAGCCGACGCATGACCGCCGCCAAGCTGTTCATCCAGGACGTCACGCTGCGCGACGGGATGCACGCCATCCGGCACCGCATCGAGCCGGAGCAGGTCGGCCGGATCGTGGCCGCGCTCGACGCGGCCGGCGTCGACGGGATCGAGGTGTCCCACGGCGACGGCCTCGCCGGCGGCTCCCTCAACTACGGGCCCGGCAGCCACACCGACTGGGAGTGGATCGAGGCGGCGGCGGCCCACATCGAGAACGCCCGCCTGACGACTCTGCTGCTGCCCGGCATCGGCACCATCGAGGAGCTGAAGCAGGCGTACGCGCTCGGGGTGCGCTCGGTGCGGGTGGCCACGCACTGCACCGAGGCGGACGTCTCCGCCCAGCACATCGCCACGGCCCGCGAACTCGGCATGGACGTCTCGGGCTTCCTGATGATGAGCCACATGGCCGACGCGAAGACCCTCGCCGGGCAGGCCAGGCTCATGGAGTCCTACGGCGCCCACTGCGTCTACGTCACCGACTCCGGCGGCCGGCTGATGATGGACGGGGTGCGCGAGCGGATGCGCGCCTACCGGGACGTGCTCGACCCGGCCACCGAGATCGGCATCCACGCCCACGAGAACCTGTCCCTCGCCGTCGCCAACTCCATGGTCGCCGTCGAGGAGGGCGTGACCCGCGTCGACGCCTCCCTGGCGGGCCAGGGCGCGGGCGCGGGCAACTGCCCGATCGAACCGTTCGTCGCCGTCGCCGACCTCAACGGCTGGGAGCACGGCTGCGACCTGTTCGCCCTCCAGGACGCGGCCGAGGACCTGGTCCGTCCACTCCAGGACCGCCCCGTCCGCGTGGACCGCGAGACGCTGACCCTCGGCTACGCCGGGGTCTACGGCTCCTTCCTGCGGCACGCCGAGGCGGCGGCCGAACGCTACGGCGTCGACGTCCGCACGATCCTCGTCGAGGTCGGCAGGCGGGGCCTGGTCGGCGGCCAGGAAGACATGATCGTCGACGTGGCGCTGGGGCTCGCGCAGGCGAGCTGACGCACGTACGCCGAGCAGGGCCGGGAGAGGGTGACCCGGCCCTCTTCGGCATGCCCGCGGGGCGCCCCCGCAGCGGCAACGGACGTGAGCAAGAACCCCTTGACATTCCTCCCCCGCGAGCGTTGCATCAGAGTTATTGGCGTGTAAATAACGATCACCAGCGTGCACATAGAGAACGAGGAGCCGGGTCTTGTCCCTCACCAAGGAAGCCGCGTCGAACGACATCACCCTTCCGTCGGGCCTGCGCATGCGGTACTACGAGGCCGGGGCGGCCGGTGCCCCGCCGGTCGTGCTGCTGCACGGCTCCGGACCCGGCGCGACGGGCTGGTCGAACTTCTCGGGCAACATCGGTGAGATCGCCGCCGCCGGATTCCATGTCGTCGCCCCCGACATGCCGGGCTGGGGCGACTCCGACGCCCAGGCGACGAAGGACATGGACCACGACGCGACGCTCGTGGAGTTCCTCGACGCGCTGGGCCTGTCGCGCGCGGCCCTCGTCGGCAACTCGATGGGCGGCCACACCGCGGTCCGCTTCGCCACGCTCCACCCCGAGCGCATCACCCACCTGGTGACGATGGGCGCCTCGCTGGGCCGCGGCCCGGCCTCCCTGTTCGGCGCGGGCGACGGCCCGAGCGAGGGCCTGAAGGTCCTCGTCAAGGCGTACAAGGACGCGAGCCCGGAGAACATGAAGGCGCTCGTCGAGATCATGACGTACGACAAGGCGCGCTTCGCGACGCCGGAGCTGACCCGGGCCCGCTCGGAGGCGGCACTCGCCCGCCCCGACCACCTCGCGAACTACGTCGAGGGCCTCGCGCACGGCGCCCCCATCCCGATCAAGGTCGACCGGGACACCATCCCCGGCATCACGACGCCGACCCTGCTGATCCACGGCAAGGACGACCGCGTCCTGCACTACGAGACCAGCCTGTGGCTGCTCGCCAACATCCCGGACTCGCGCCTCGTGCTGCTCAACCGGTGCGGCCACTGGGCGATGATCGAACACGCCGCCGAGTTCAACCGCCTCGTCACCGACTTCCTGTCGCACAACTGACCAGGCCACCGCACCGGTACTCGCACCGGCACTGAATCGATCGGAACACCCCATGACCACCTACGACACCGACGTCGTTGTCATCGGAGCCGGGCCCGTCGGCCTCACCCTCGCCAATCTGCTCGGCGTGCGCGGCCGCACGGCCACCGTCCTGGAAGCCCGCCACGAACTCATCGACTACCCGCGCGGCGTCGGCCTCGACGACGAGTCGATCCGCAGCCTGCACACGGCAGGCCTGTGGGAACGCGTCCAGCCGTTCACGGTCCCGCACCACGTGGTGCGCCTCGTCAACGGCACCGGCCGGGTCCTGGCCACCAACAACCCGAGGACGCAGGAGTTCGGCTACCCGCGCAAGCACGGCTTCGTGCAGCCGCTGGTCGACAAGGAACTCGCCGCCGGGCTCGACCGGTTCCCCGGCACCGCGCTGCGCTTCGGCCACAAGGTCGTCGGCCTGGAGGACCGCGGTGACCACGTCCTCGTCACCGCCGCGCGGCTCGACGCGGAGGGCGAGACCGTCGGGACGGTCACCCTCACCGCCCGGTACGCCGTCGGCTGCGAGGGCGGCAGTTCCTTCACCCGCAAGTGGATGGGCGTGCAGTTCGAGGGCAAGTCGCCGTCGACCCGCTGGGTCGTCGTCGACGTGGCCGACGACCCGATCGGCACCCCGTCGGTGTATCTCGGCGCCGACCCGCGCCGCCCCTACGTCTCCATCGGCCTGCCGCAGGGCATCCGGCGCTGGGAGTTCATGCTCCACGACGACGAGCCGACCGAGCGGTGCGACGACCCCGCGTTCATGCGCGCCCTGCTCCGGCGGCACGTGCCCGACCCGGCAGCGCTGAAGATCATCAACCAGCGGACCTTCACCCATCACGGCCGGGTGGCCTCCGACTTCCGCAAGGGCCGCGTCTTCCTCGCGGGCGACGCCGCGCACCTCATGCCCGTCTGGCTCGGCCAGGGCTGGAACTCCGGGATCCGCGACGCGACGAACCTGGCGTGGAAGCTCAGCGCCGTCCTCGCCGGCGACGCGCGGGACACCCTCCTGGACACGTACACCGAGGAACGCCGCAAGCACGCCTCGGACATGATCGACGTCAACATGGCGGCCGGCACGGTCATGAAGATGGGCCGCGTCGGCGGCACGGTCCGCGACATCGCCGCGTCCGCGCTCAACCTCGTACCGAAGTGGAAGTCGTACTTCACCGAGCTGCGGTTCAAGCCCATGCCGCGCTACGCCACCGGGGTCGTCGTCGACCAGGCCACGCTCACCCCGGGCCGGGCGCGCGCCGGGTTCAAACGCGGTGGCGCGCTCGCGCCGTTCACCGACTCCGCGGGTGAACTGTCGCCGGTCGGGCTGCAGTTCATCCAGCCGCGGGTCAGCACCTCCGACGCCGTGAACGTGCTCCTCGATGACGTCACCGGTGACTGGTGGACGCTCGCCACGTGGGGCACCGACCCGACGGCGTACCTCACGGACGCGGACCTGGCGTTCGTCCGCAGGCACCGGATCAAGCTGGTCTCCTTCATGCCGGAGACGCAGCGGGTCTGGGCCGAGGGGCGGTACGCGGACGCACCGGCGCCCGTCACGGTGGTCGGTGACAGCACCGGCGCGCTCAAGGACTGGTTCGACGTCCGCGCGTGCGGTCTGGTCGTGCTGCGGCCCGACCACTTCGTGGCCGCGGCCTCCCTCGCCCGTCAGGCGCCGCGCGCCCTCGCCGCCGTGCGCGCGGCGGCCTCGCTGACCGCCGTGTCCGTGCGGGTACCGGTCGGGGAACTCGCCACCGAAGGAGCCTCGTCATGACCCTCGCCCTCGTCACCATGTCGCACAGCCCGCTGCTTGACTTCGCCGAGCCGCCCGCCGAGGTGGCCGACGCCGTCCAGGGCGCCTTCGCCGCCGCGCGGACCTTCGTCCAGGAGTACGACCCGACCCTGGTCGTCTCCTTCGCGCCCGACCACTACAACGGCTTCTTCTACGACCTGATGCCGCCGTTCTGCATCGGGTACGAGGCCCTGGGCGTCGGCGACTACGGCACCGCCGAAGGCCCGCTGAACGTGCCGACCGGCCGGGCCGAGGAGCTGGCCCAGTGGGTCGCCGAGCGCGACGTCGACGTGGCGATCTCCCGCCGGATGGAGGTCGACCACGGTGCGATCCAGCCGCTGGAGATCCTGTTCGGCGGCATCGACACGGTGCCGACCGTGCCGGTCTTCGTCAACGGTGTGGCCAAGCCCTTCGTGACGATGCGCCGGGTGCGGATGCTCGGCGAGGCCATCGGCGGTTTCCTCGCCGGGCTCCAGGACGAGCGGGTGCTCGTCCTCGGCTCGGGCGGCCTCTCCCACGACCCGCCGGTCCCGCAGTGGGCGACCGCCGACGACGCCGCGCGCGCCATGCTCCTCAACGGCAGGCACCCCACCGCGGCGGCCCGTGACGCCCGGCAGCAGCGCGTCATCGACACGGCGAAGGACTTCGCGGCGGGCACGGCCGCGATCCAGGACCTCAACCCGGAGTGGGACCGGGCCCTGATGGCGGCGCTCGCCTCGGGCGACCTCTCCCCCGTCGACGCGATGACGCCCGAGGGCATGGCGCGGGACGCGGGCAACTCGGCCCACGAGGTGCGGACCTGGGTGGCCGCGTTCGCGGCGCTCGGCGCGGCCGGGCCGTACGAGGTGGCGTACTCCTTCTACCGGCCGATCAAGGAGTACATCGCCGGGTTCGGGGTGATGGCGGCCCGTACCGCCTGATGAGCGGCCGTGAGTCGGGGGCCGGGCGGCTGTTAGCGTGCCGGGATGGCCACCTCTCCCCCGCTCCTGGACCATCTCGTGCTCGCCACGCCGGACCTGGCGGCGACGGTCGCCGACTTCACCCGGCGGTCCGGCGTCACGCCCGCGCCCGGCGGCGCGCACGTCGGCCTCGGAACCCGTAATCACCTGGTGGGGCTGGGCGGTTCGGCCTATCTGGAGATCGTCGGACCGGATCCGGAGCAGCCCGAGCCGGCCCGGCCGCGGCCGTTCGGCATCGACCGGCTGACCGCACCGGCCGTCGTGACGTGGGCGATCCGTCCGCCGGTCCTGGACGCCACGGTGGCGGAGGCACGCGCGGCGGGGACGGAGGTCGGTCCGGTCCGCGCGATGAGCAGGCGGCGGCCGGACGGCACCCTGCTGGAGTGGCGGCTGACGCTCGACGAGCGCGCGGGTGTGGTGCCGTTCCTCATCGACTGGGGCACCACGGCGCATCCGTCGGCCGGTCTTCCGTCGGTGAGCCTGCGGTCCGTGGCGGCGAGCGCCCCGGACCCGGCGGAGTTGAGCCGCCGCCTGGTCACGCTCGGCACGGCTCTGGACGTCGCCGAGGGCCCGGCGGGTCTCACGGTCCGCCTCGACACGCCCGCGGGCACGATCGACCTGCCCTGACGGACTCCCCCGTTCACTCACCCACGGGGACATGCCCCAACAGGTGCAGTTCCTCGGTGTCCAGCCGCCCTTGGAGCCTGCGCAGCACCGTGTCGTCGATGTCGCCGGTGTCCCGCAGCCGGACGACCACGGACCGGCGTTCGGCGAGGAGGGCGAGGCTGAGGGCCGTGTGGTCGTCGGTGAGGCGCCGCGGGTGGAGTGCGGCTTCGTCGGGATCGTCGGGGATCGTGGCGCAGCGCTGGGCGACCGTGTCCGCCTGCAACCGGTGGGAGCGCTCGATCGCCTCGCGGATGGCGGGCGCCGTCTCCAGGCGTCCGGCGAGGTCGGGCAGGGCGGCGAGCGCGGACTCGAGGGCCGCCGACTCGGCGAGCCATTCCTCCCGGGCGACGGAACGGTCGCGCGGGATCCGCGCCCAGCGCACCACCCAGGGCAGGATCAGGGCCTGGGCCATCGTCACGACGATCACCACGCCGGTGACGAAGACGATGAGCTGGCGGGACGGGAAGACCTCGCCGTTGTCGAGGTGGGCGGGGACACCGAGGACCGCGGCGAGCGAGATCGCCCCGCGGAACCCGGACAGGGCGCTCACGGTCAGGCGGCGGCCGGAGTACGTCGTGCCGGAGGCGCGGGCGGTGCCCCTGCGGGCGATCCGGAAGAAGGCGGCCACCCCGAAGTAGTAGGCGAAGCGCACGGCGACGAGCGTGCCGGCCACGGCCAGTCCGGTGCCGAGCGCGCGCGGGATCTCGTCGTCGCCCATCGTGCGGACCGAGAAGTCGAGTTCGACGCCGATGAGGACGAACAGGGAGCCGTTGAGCAGGTAGGTGGCGACCTGCCAGAAGTTCTGCGCCTGGACGCGGACCTCGGCCCGTACGGTGCGCGGCCCGCTCTGGCTGAGCATGAGCCCGCACACCACGACGGCGACCACACCCGAGGCGTCGATCCGCTCGGCGACGAGGTATCCGGAGAACGGGGCGAGCAGCAACAGCACCTGGCCGCGCAGCGCGTCGGCCTGCGCCATGCGGGCGCGGAACCACTGCACGACCGTACCGGTGGCGAGGCCGATCAGGGCGCCGCCGCCGTAGCCGAGGACGAACAGCCAGCCGACGTGCGGGGCCGTGACGGCCTCGGTGCCGACGGTCACGCCGACGGCGATGCCGTAGACGACCAGCGCCGTACCGTCGTTGAGCAGGCTCTCGGCGCGCAGCAGGGTGATGTCCCTGCGCGGCAGGAGCCGGGCCACGACGTTGACGGCCGTCGCGTCGGTCGGGGCGACGGCGGCGCCCAGCACCCAGGCGGGGCCCCAGCCGATGCCGAGGGCGTGCGCGACGCAGGCCACCGATGCCGCGGAGGCGATGACCAGCACGGTGGCGGCGAGCGCCACGTCGGTGAGGTGGCGGCGGATCTCGCGCAGGGAGGTGTTGAGGCTCTCCCAGGCCAGCAGCGCGGGCAGGAACAGCAGCAGCACCACCTCGGAGGGCAGTTCCACCTTCCGCAGGGCGGGGATCAGGCCGATCAGCACGCCCATGACCATGAGGACCATCGGCGGGGCGATGCGCAGCCGGTCGCCCAGTGCGGAGCCGACGAGCACGGCGATCCCCAACAGCACGACAAGCTCCAGACCGAGCACGCGTTCCTCCCTCAGGCACTGCGCCGACACTTGTGGTGCCTCAACTGTGCCGTGTGCCTGCGCGGAAGCCCGCCCCGGTGTCCGGGTGTCGGCCGGTCCTGGCTCAGCCGGGTGTGCTCGGGGTCGCCGTGGGGTCGGTGGCGTCCGGCGCGGTCGGGGACGCCGATGTCGACGGGGGCAGCGGCGACGGCACCGCGGTGCCGGGCTCCTGGGACGCGCGCGGCGTGGAGTCGCGGTCGGTGGCGGTCGGCGCCGAGGGCGCGGCGGGCGGTACGGGGGTGCGGTGCGGATCCGTGTCGCGGGCCAGGGTGAAGTAGCCGGCGGCGAGGGCCGCGGCGGTGGCGAGACCGGCGAGCGCCAGCGCGTACCGCCGCCGGCCGTGGTGGAGCAGGGGCAGTCGGCGCAGATGGGGTCCGGGCGGTTCGGCCGGGCGCAGCGAGGTGACGGTGACGCGGTCGGCGCGGGCAGCGAGTGCCGCGTGCAGCCGTCGCTCCGTCAGCCGCTCCGGGCGGTCGGCCGGTTCGGCCCGTGGGGTGCGGGGCGTCATATCCGGCCCTCCAGGATCTTTTCGAGTGCGTCGAGCGCGCGGCTGGCGTTCGATTTCACCGCGCCCTTGCTGATGCCGAGGGTGGCGGCTATCTCGGCCTCGCTGAGGTCGGCCCAGTAGCGCAGGACGAGGACCTCGCGGCGGCGCGGTGTGAGCCGGGCGAGCGCGGCGAGGACCTCGCGGTGTGCCTCGTCGAGGACGACGGAGTCCTCGGCGGACGGGGCCGCACCGGCCGGTGGCGGTGTCCAGGCCCGCGCGGTGCGGCGGCGGCGCAGGACCGACCGGGCCGTGTTGACGACCGAGGTGCGCAGATAGCCGAGGGCGTTGTCGACCTCGGTGATCCGCTCGCCGTGGCGTCGGTAGAGGGCGGTGAACGCGTCCTGCACGACGTCCTCCGCCGTGGCCTGGTCGTCCACGAGCAGCACCGCGAGCCGGACCATGCGCAGCCGGTGCGCGTTGTAAAGCTCGCTGATCGTGGGCGGCCGGTCGGGTCGCGGGTAGGGATGCGTGCCGCTGTACGCGGAGAGGTACCGCGGTGTGTCCCGGCCGGGTGCCGCTTCGAGCGTGGACCGGTCGCGGCGCAGCAGCCCGCGCAGCAACGCCCGCCGTCCGGCGCGGATCCGGCCGCGGGGAAGGACGAACGGCCCTTCCCATGGGGCGGGTTGAGTGACTGCGGGGCTGTGCACGGGTTCCTCGGGGCGGTGTCAGCGGTGCGAGCGGCGGCGTACGGCGAAGAGGGCTCCCGCCCCACCGGCGACGAGGACGACGGCTCCGGCGCCCATCACGGTGGTGCCGGTGTTCGACGAACCAGTATGGGCCAGCTCGTCCTTGGAGGGGACGGGCGAGGGAGCCTCGGTGCCGCCGGGCGCCGCCGAGGGGGTGGCATCCTTCGGCCGGGCCGGAGCGGCGGACGGCTCGACGGTCTGCGGGACGCTGGTGGCCGGGCTCGGGGCGCTGGTGGCGGGCTTCGACGGGACCGGGCTCGGCGCGACGGTGGCGGCGGTCGCGGGACCGGCCGGTGACGGTGTCTCCGTGGCGTGGGCCGCGGGGACGGTGGCCAGGGCGGCCAGCAGGCCGGCGGCGACAACGGCGCCGCGGACGGGGACAAGGTGGTTCACGGTCGTACTCCAGGGTCGGGGCGAGGACACCGGTCGGCACCCTTCACCCCCACACGACGCGCGACCCGGCGCCGGGTTGCCGCGGTCGCGCGGATTTTTTCGCCGGGTTCCACGGAACGGTCCGTGGAAGATCCATTTCGGGGAACCGGGGAACCGTCCGTGCTGGAACGGCGCGACGTGCCCGCGGGCGGGCGAGGCGCAGGGCGGGCAGTTCGGCCGCGGGGACCGGATCGCCGATCGGCGTCGTCGAGACGGCCGCCGCGACGACGTGAAGGACTTCGTGATCGTTCTCCGTCCCCGCATCGTGCGGCCGGTCCCCCTGGCGACTCCCGTCCGGCGGCCCGTAGGGTGGGCCCCGCAGCTGGTTCGCCCCGTCCGCCAGGCGGGATGCGTCGCAAGAGGGAACCCGGTGGGAATCCGGGACTGCCCCGCAGCGGTGAGTGGGAACGACCGCCGTCATACGCACTGGGCTCCGACAAAGGGGCTTGGGAAGCGACGGCCAGTAGGTGTCCGTCCGGTCCGGACGGATGTGCTCACGAGTCCGAAGACCTGCCACCTGCCCGTGTGCGTACGACGCGTGCGCGGACATCCCGGTGACCTCGTGGGCGGGTCGGCGTACACAGCAGCGGACGACCGCGCCTTCTCCGCGCGGGCTCGGCCCGCCGTTCGTGTCACTCCTTCGTGCCGTACGGGTCCCCGGAATCCCAGGGATACGTCTCTCGAAGGAGATCTCCGTGACCACCAGGACCGCAGCACGGGCCACCGTGTACGGCTACCCCCGTCAGGGCCGCAACCGCGAACTGAAGAAGGCGATCGAGGGGTACTGGAAGGGCCGCGTCACCGCTGACGCCCTCCGGGCCACCGCCGCCGGCCTGCGCCGCGCCAACTGGCGGGAACTGGCCGACGCCGGGATCACCGAGGTCCCCACCGGCGACTTCTCGTACTACGACCACGTGCTGGACACCACCGTGATGGTCGGCGCGATCCCCGAGCGCCACCGGGCCGCGGTGGACGCCGACGCCCTGGACGGCTACTTCGCGATGGCCCGCGGCACCCAGGACGTGGCGCCGCTGGAGATGACCAAGTGGTTCGACACGAACTACCACTACCTGGTCCCCGAGCTGGGCCCGGACACGGTCTTCACCGCCGACTCCACCAAGCAGGTCGCGGAGCTGAGGGAAGCCCTCGATCTCGGGCCGGCCGCCCGGCCCGTCCTCGTCGGGCCGGTGACCTACCTCCTGCTGTCCAAGCCCGCGCCGGGCGTCGCCGCCGATTTCGACCCGCTCACCCTCCTCGACCGGCTGCTGCCCGTGTACGCGGAGGTCCTCGCCGATTTGCGCGCGGCGGGCGCCGAGTGGGTGCAGCTCGACGAGCCCGCCCTCGTCCAGGACCGCACGCCGGCCGAGCTGAACGCCGCCGCCCGCGCCTACCGCGACCTCGGCGCCCCGGCCGACCGGCCCAAGCTCCTCGTCGCGTCCTACTTCGGCCGCCTCGGAGACGCGTTGCCGGTGCTCGCCAAGGCACCCGTCGACGGGCTCGCCCTGGACTTCACCGACGCGGCCGCCGCCCACCTCGACGCCCTTGCGGCCGTCGGCGGAATGCCCGGCAAGCGGCTGGTCGCGGGCGTCGTCAACGGCCGCAACATCTGGGTCAACGACCTGGAGAAGTCCCTCGCCACGCTCGGCACGCTGCTGGGCCTGGCCGACCGGGTCGACGTCGCCGCCTCCTGCTCCCTGCTGCACGTCCCCCTGGACGCCGCCCTGGAGCGCGACATCGATCCGCAGATCCTGCGCTGGCTCGCCTTCGCCCGGCAGAAGACATCGGAGATCGCCACCCTCGCCAAGGGGCTCGCCCACGGCACCGACACGATCACCGCCGAACTCGCGGTGAACCGCGCGGCGCTCTCCTCCCGGGCCACCTCGCCCCTCACCCGCGATCCCGCGGTGCGGGCCCGCGCCGCCGCCGTCACCGACGCGGACGCCCGGCGCTCCCAGCCGTACGCGGCACGGTCCGCGGCCCAGCGCGCGCATCTGGGGCTGCCGCTGCTGCCGACCACCACCATCGGCTCGTTCCCGCAGACGGCCGAACTGCGCACCGCACGGGCCGACTTGAGGGCCGGGCGGATCGACACCGCGGGCTACGAGGAGCGCGTCAGGCACGAGATCCGGGACGTCATCGCCTTCCAGGAGAAGACCGGGCTCGACGTCCTGGTGCACGGCGAACCCGAACGCAACGACATGGTCCAGTACTTCGCCGAGCAGCTCACCGGCTACCTCGCCACCCACCACGGCTGGGTCCAGTCCTACGGCACCCGCTACGTCCGCCCGCCGGTCCTGGCCGGGGACATCTCCCGCCCCGAACCGATGACGGTGCGCTGGACCTCGTACGCCCAATCCCTGTCCGACCGCCCCGTCAAGGGCATGCTGACCGGGCCCGTCACCATGCTCGCCTGGTCGTTCGTCCGCGACGACCAGCCGCTCGGCGACACCGCGCGCCAGGTCGCCCTCGCCCTGCGCGACGAGGTGAACGACCTGGAGGCGAACGGCACTTCGGTCATCCAGGTCGACGAACCCGCGCTGCGCGAGACCCTGCCGCTGCGCGCCGCCGACCACGCCGCCTATCTGGACTGGGCGACCGAGGCGTTCCGGCTCACCACGGCGGGCGTGCGGCCGGACACCCAGATCCACACGCACATGTGCTACGCCGAGTTCGGTGACATCGTGCAGGCCATCGACGACCTCGACGCCGACGTGATCAGCCTGGAGGCGGCCCGCTCGCACATGCAGGTGGCCCGCGAGCTGGCCGGGCACGGCTACCCGCGCGAGGCCGGTCCGGGGGTCTACGACATCCACTCGCCCCGCGTCCCGAGCGCGGACGAGGCCGCCGCACTGCTGCGGACGGGCCTGAAGGCCATCCCCGCCGAGCGGCTGTGGGTCAACCCGGACTGCGGTCTGAAGACGCGCGGCTGGCCCGAAACCCGGTCCTCCCTGGAGAACCTGGTGGCCGCCGCGCGGACCGTGCGCGGGGAGCTCGGTTCGGCCTGATCGACCACAGGTGCCGGGCCGCCGTCACAGGGCGGCCCGGCCTCACTCCCGACGATTTCCGTGACGGCGCGCCGATGTCGCATTCCCGGAAATGCAGGTGATAGGGGATCTCCGCCCCGACTCCGGGCGAACTTGGTTGAGTTCGGGAAAAGCTGCAGGTCAGTTACGTTACGATGGGCGTCGCTCCACGGTCGGCCGGACACCGGACAACCACCCCACCGTCCGAGGCAATCCGAAAGGACACGAACGGTGTACTGCCCCTTCTGCAGGCTCCCCGACAGCCGCGTCATCGACAGCCGGTCGACCGACGACGGCACATCGATCCGCCGACGCCGGCAGTGCGCCCACTGCCAGCGCCGTTTCACCACGCTGGAGACGTACTCGCTCCTCGTGGTCAAGCGCAGCGGTGTGACCGAGCCGTTCAGCCGTACGAAGATCGTCAGCAGTGTCCGCAAGGCGTGTCAGGGCCGCCCCATCACGGAGGACATGCTCGACAGGCTCGGCCAGCAGGTCGAGGAGAACCTGCGGGCCGCGGGCAGCGCCCAGTTGAGCACCCATGACGTGGGCCTCGCCGTGCTCGAACCGCTCAGCGAGCTGGACCCGGTGGCCTATATGCGGTTCGCCTCCGTCTACCGCGCCTTCGAATCCCTCACGGACTTCGAGAACGCCATCGCGGAACTGCGGGCCAAGTGCGGCCAGGCCGTGGACTGATCAGCCGTATCGGGGCGGGCGCCGGAGGCTTTCCGGCGCCCGCCTTCGTGCGTGTCAGAGGCGGGCGGCGGCGCCGGGCACGGACGGCTCCTCGGCCGGGCCGTCGACGGTGCGCAGGAGATAGGTGTCCATGATCCAGCCGTGCCGCTCCCGCGCCTCGGACCGGACCTGCCGGATGCGGTCGCGGACCTCGTCCAGGGGCCCGGCGATCAGCAGCTCGTCCGGGGTGCCCAGGTAGGCGCCCCAGTAGATCCACAGGCCCGCTCCCTCGACCTGGGTGAACGACTCGCCGCCGTCGAGCATGACGACGATGTCCCCGTCGTCGTGCCGACCGACCTCGGGCAGGCGGCGGGCCGGGGTGATGTGCACGGGGCGGCCGACCTGGTTGAGCGGGATGCGGTGACGCGCGGCGAGCGTGGACACGCTGGTGATGCCGGGGATCACCTCGACGGTCGCGGACACCCGGCCGCGGGTCTCGATGTCGGCGAGGATCCCGAGGGTGCTGTCGTAGAGCGACGGGTCGCCCCACACGAGGAACGCCCCGGTCTGCCCGGGCTCCAGCTCGTCCAGCATCAGCCGCTCGAAGAGGTCGCCGCGCCGGGCCCGCCAGTCCTCGATGGTGGACGTGTATGCGGAACGGTCCATGGGGCGGCGGTTGCGGCTCGGGTCCTCGACCTCCACCACCCGGTACGGGGTCTCGGCGTGCTCCTCCAGCATCCGGTGGCGCAGGTCCGTGAGCGAGGACTTGTCGGCGCCCTTGCCGACGACGAAGAAGACGTCGGCGCGCCGGATCGCCTTCACGGCCTGAAGGGTGAGGTGGTCCGGGTCACCGGCGCCGATCCCGATGACGAGGATCGTGCGGTCTCCGGTGCTCTGCGTGCCCTGCGTGTTCTGCGTGCCCATGACGACAGTCTCGCAGTTCGCGGCGCGCGGGCCCCGTGCGGGCCCCTGCCTCGGCGGCTCGGCGGTCCGGGCCGCCGCTCCGGGAATCCGTACAGGTCAGGGCGGCGGGATCGCCGCGTCCCCGGAAGCGGGCGAATGCTAGGTTGCCCGGCGATCCCACGCCCTCCGGAAAGAAGGAACGTGTCGTGACCCGCCGTGTCTGGTTCGTCTCGCCCGCCCTGAACGCCTCGCTGCGGCAGGCCCGGTTCGACGACGGCGCCGCGCTGGACGCCGCCGGCCGTGCGGCCGCCCGCGCCGCGGCCCCGTCACTGCCGGTGCCCGCGCTCGCCGTCGTGTCCGGGAGCCGGCGCTGCCGGGAGACCGCCGAGTTGCTGGGGCTCGGCCCTGCGGTCGAGCACGAGGCGCTGGCCGCTCCGGACACGGGGAGCTGGCGAGGCCGCACTCTGGCCGAGGTGGGTGAGACCTCGCCGCAGGACGTGGGCCGGTGGCTCGGGGATCCGGAGTTCCGGGCCGGGGGCGGGGAGTCGGTGGCCGACGTGTGCGGGCGGGTGTCGCGGTGGCTGGACACCCTCGACGGGGAGACGGCGGTGCCGGAGGGCGGGCTCGTCATCGGTGTCGTGGAGCCCGAACTGGCGCGGGCCGCCGTGGTGCACGCTCTGGGCGCGCCTCTCTCGGCCTTCTGGCGCTGCGACGTGGCGCCGCTGACGGTGACCGAGCTGAGCGGCCGCGGCGGCCGCTGGAACCTGCGCTGCGGGCGGCCTCTCGCGCCGGGTCGGCCGTAAACCGCGAGAGGGCCCGCGGACGGTTCCGCGGGCCCTCTCGTCGTCCGGCTCGGTCTCGTTGCCCGACCGGCCGGTTCAGTGCGCTGCCGGGACCGCCTGGCGGGCCGCGGCGGGCTTGGGGTTGAGCAGCCGTTCGGCCAACTCGCCGAAGAGCAGCCCGAATCCGGTCCACAGCGTGATCTGGATGGCGAGGGCCGAGAGCCGGAAGCGCCAGAGCACTGCGGCCGGGAAGTGCTCGGGCACCTCGTTGATCACGGGCAGGAACTGGAAGGCCAGTCCGACGACCACGACGAAGGCGAGGACGGCGACGACGGTCGCCCACCAGGTGCCCAGACGCGGCGCGAGCCGCTTGCCCAGGATGGTGGCAGCGACCGCGAGGAGGACGCTGAGCACCATCATCAGGAAGTACAGGGTGGTCCGCTTGCCGATGGTGTCGCCGTTGCCGACGGCGGGCGGATTGGCCGGGTACTTCAGGAACGGGACGACGTACACGGCCAGCAACGCGCAGCCTGACAGCAGCAGAGCGGTCGCACGGGGACCGAAGCGGCCCACCCTGCCGAGCGCGAAGCAGTAGGCGAGTGCGGCGATGCCGCCGAAGGCGACGCCGTAGACGAGGACGCCGGTGGCGAGTCCGGCCGTGGACTGGAGCCCGCGGGAGACGAGTTCGACCTCGTCGCCGTGGGAGTGGCCCGCGTGGGCCTCCTCGAAGCCGATGGCCTTGTCGACCAGCGGCTCACCGAGCCAGTAGGAGATGACGAGGGCGAGCACGCCGGCCGCGAGACCGGCGAGCATCCCCCGAACGAGCAGATTGCGTACGGTGGTTGAATTCATGGGAGTGCTACGTTCCTCCGCCTTCTCAGTGGCAGGGGAAGCCGAGCAGGTGACGGGCGTCGTGCACCCACTCGTGCACACCCGCTCCGCTGAACACGGAGGTGGCGCCCTGTTCGGCGCCGACGAAGTACAGCAGGACCAGCATCAGGATGCCGAAGAACGCGGCCCAGGGGGCGATCGCCTTCAACGGCAGCTTGGCCGGTACGACAGGGGTGGTGGCGGTCGGCTGAGCGACATGCTGCGCCATGGCAGGGCCTCCTTCGGGAGTTCGCGTCCCGTCTCGGTGGTGCACATGACGACCGTCACGGGTCTGACTCACGCCCGGCCCCCTGGGGACCGTGCGCTCACAGTGGCGCGACCGTGCCGGACTCTCACCGGCTTCCGTCGACCGTCGTCGATAACGGCACGACATTACCGTCTGTCGCGTGCATGGCCAAGACCGGGCAGGGACACCCCCGAGTGTGCATTTCGGCCAACTTTCCCCACCCCTCTGGCCGAAAACGACCACTGAAGGGTCATACGTGGATTCACCGCCGCACCGGCCCCCTCGGGGCGGCTCCGGATCCCGCCGCAAACGGGCACGGTCGACTTTTGTCAACGCGCCGTCGTAATCCCCGCATTGATCCAGGTGGCACCCTCGGGCGGAGCGGCGGCCGGCTGCCTCCGCAGCGGCCCCAGCACCGGTGAGCTTGCCCTTTCGCGCCCGTCAAAGGCCCGTATCGGAGCGGAATCTGAGGGTGGATCACGGTGATAGCATCCCGGCATCCGCGATCTTGATCCACTCGTCCCGCGCGCCTCCTTGCAGTGTGCTCGCGTGTGTGCATCGCCGATCGGGTGACGCTCTGGGCCGTGTCGCGGGCCCTGACGAAGTGCATCTGTCGCCATGCGCCGAGAAAGGTTTCCATGACACAAGACGCACTGGTGTGGTGCCTGGTTGTGATAGCGGCGATATCCGTCGCCGCCGTTGTGGCACTCACCATCCGCAGTAGAGCGCTCGCGGCGAAGAAGCAGCGGTCGGAAGCAGATCTGCGTCAGCAGCTGAGTGCTCTGGAACGCCAACTCCACGGCTCCTCCGCCGAGTTGCAGAGGATCTGGACCGAGCGCGAGAGCGCCATCCTCGCCGCGAAGGAAGACGCCGAGGAGAACACCAAGGCGGTCCTCAAGGGCGCCGCCAGCTTCCTGCAGAGCCTCGCGGCCGAGCAGACCACCCTGCTGCACGGCGTGCAGCAGCGGTACGGAGGGCACGCCGTCCTCAGTGACCTCCTGGACGTGAACCACTCCAACGCCCAGATGGCGCGCAAGGCCCAGGGCATCGCCGTAATGTGCGGCGCGCCCCTCGGCCGGCGCAACAGGCCGGCCAGCGTCTACGACGTGGTCCGCAGCGCCCAGGGCCAGATCCGCAACTTCAGCCGCGTCGCGATCATGCAGCAGACCGGTCTCGCGCTGAAGGCGTCCGCGGTCGCGCCCGTCGCCCTCGCCGTGGCCGAACTCCTCGACAACGCTGCCAGCTTCTCGCAGCAGGACGCGCCGATCGAGGTGACGTTCCAGCGGATCCAGAACAACCTCTGCATCATCATCGACGACGCGGGCGTCAGCATGAGCGACGAGGACCGGCAGCGCGCGACCGCGCTGCTCTCCGGTGACGACGTCCCCCGGCTGTCGCAGCTCGGGACCCAGCCCAAGTTCGGCTTCCCCGTCATCGGTCTGATCGCCCGTCAGTACGGCTTCAAGGTGGATGTCACCGGAGTCTCCCGGTACGGCGGTGTCCGCGCCGTCGTGCTTCTGCCCGAGGAGCTGTGGACCATGGAGGAGACGCCCCCGCGGGCGGAGGCACCCGTCAGCCGCATCCGCCGCACCCCGGCTCCCCAGGAGCAGCCGCCCGCCGAGCAGCCCGCGCCGCTCGCGGAAGCCCGCCCCGAGCCGCGTACCGAGCCGAAGCGCACGGTGCACGGCCTGCCGAAGCGGGGCGAGCGCCAGTCCCCCATCGCGAGCGTGCCGGACGCGTCGCCCCGCCGTCCTGGGTTCCCGGCCGCCGAGGGCTCCCCGCGCACCTCGGGCCGCAGCCTCGGCGCCCTCCAGCGGGGCACGCTCTCGGCCCGCAAGATCGACACCCCGTCCGCCGAAGGGTCTGAAGACGAATGACGCCAGACCTGTCCTGGATGCTCCAGGACATCGTGCAGAACGTGCCCCTGGCGCGGCACGCAGTCCTGCTCTCCGCCGACGGTCTTCCCCGCGGCTCGACGGAGGGTCTCGACCCCAAGGACGTCGACACCATCTCGGCCGCCATGGCCGGCATGCAGTCCCTCAGCCGGGCCACCGCCCACTTCGCCGGGTCGGCGAAGGACGGCGAGTGGAGCCAGACGGTCATCGAGTTCGACCACGGCTGGATCTTCCTGATCGGGGCCGGGCAGGGCGCCTACCTCGCCGCCGCGGCCGAGCCCGACGTCGACATGCAGCAGATCTCCTTCCGTATGCACCGGCTGGTGGCCCGCCTGGGCAACAACCTCACGTCGCCGCCCCGCGTCCCGACGGACGAGACCGGGGCGGGCGGCTCCAGCGCGGCGGACCGGCCCGGCGCCACCGGCGGATCGGGGTTCGTGCTGCCCGAGCTGGACCGGGCGGTCGCGGAGGTGCACGGCGCCCGGCACGCCGTCCTGCTGGGCGGGGACGGACTGCCGCGCGGGGCGACCTCCGCGATGTCCCGCGACCTGGCGGACACCATCTCCGCCGCGATGACCGGCATCCACGCGTACAGCAGGGTGACGGCCCAGTTCGCGGGCGCCGTCGAGGACGCGACGTGGCGGCAGACGGTCATCGAGTTCTCGCACGGCTGGATCTTCCTGATCGCCGCGGGCGAAGGGGCCTTCCTGGCCGCGTCCGCCGAACACGACTGCGACATCGAGGAGTTCACCACCCGGCTGCACCAGGTGGTGCCCGAACTGGGAGCGCGGTCGGCGCACGGAGGGAGAATCGGCGATGTCTGAGGATCCCGACGAGGCACTGGAACTCACCTCTCCCTTAGTACCGCTCTTCGTCATCACGAACGGGCGCGCCCTGCCGCCGGATCACCAGTACGCGCACACCGCTCTGGTGACGGCCGCCCGCGAAGCCGAGACCACGGCACGCGCCCTCTCCCCCGAGGCGCGTACGGTCCTCGACCTGGTGGCCAACGGGTTCCTGTCCGTGGCCGAGGTGGCCGGGCACACCCACCTGCCGCTGGGCATCGTCCGCATCCTGCTGGCGCAGCTGGAGGAGGGCGGCCTGATCCTGGTCAGGAAGCCCATACCGAGTGCCGAAAGGGTCGACAGGGAGCTGGTCAGCGCCGTCCTCGACGGCCTGCGGAAGAAGCGATTCGGAGCGTAACTTGTACTTGGATCCAGACGTTTCGCACGCGGTGAAGATCCTCATAGTGGGGCACTTCGGGGTCGGCAAGACCACCTGCATCGGCGCTCTCTCCGAGATCGAGCCGCTGCGGACCGAGGAGGAGATCACCGAGGCCAGTGTCGGCTTCGACGACCTCTCGGGTGTGCCGAACAAGACCACCACGACCGTGGCCATGGACTTCGGCCGGCTCAGCCTCAGCGAGTCCCTCGTCCTCTATCTGTTCGGCACGCCCGGGCAGGAGCGCTTCAAGGAGATGTGGGAGGAGCTGTCCCGCGGTGCGCTGGGCGCGCTCGTCCTCGTCGACCCCGAGCGCCTGGAGGAGTCGTTCCCGGTCCTCGACCTCGTGGAGCGGTTCGGCCTGACGTACGCGATCGGTGTCAACCGGTTCGACGGCACCGCCGACTACCCCCTCGAAGAGGTGCACGAGGCGCTGAACCTGTCCCCGGACACCCCGGTCGTGGGCTGTGACGTCCGCGACGAGGAGTCCGCCGGGAAGGCGCTCATCACCTTGGTGGAGCACCTGATGACCCTGCTCGCCTAGGGCCCCGCAAAAAACGTGTCGCGGAGCGGGGCCCGGACCGCATCTTCGCGGCGTCGTCCCCCGGCGTCTCCGCTCCGCGACACCTCCGTCGTCGTCCACCGGGCCGCACCGACCCGACCCCGCTCATCCGCACCGACCAGTGATCGCCACCCACGCGCGGCCCGCGCCGCCGGCCAGGCCCTAGGAGCACGGAATGCAACAGCCCACAGAGTCCTCGCACATACCGCCGGGCTGCCCCGCGCACGAGAACGTCCACCTCTACGGATCCGCGTTCGGGGCCGACCCCGACGGTCACTACGCGCATCTGCGCGCGGCCGGGCCCAGCGCGCCGGTGGACATCGCGCCGGACGTCGAGGTCGAGCTGGTCACCAGCTACGACGCGGCCCTGTACATCCTGCAGAACCCGGCGTCCTTCGTGCGCGACTCGCGGCGCTGGAACGCGCTGAACGAGGGCCGCGTCCCGGCCGACAGCCCGGCCCTGCCGATGATGGGCTACCGCCCGAACGCGCTGTTCAGTGACGGCGCCGCGCACGCCCGGCTGCGCCAGGTCGTCACCGAGAGCCTCGCGACGGTCGACGAACGCCAGATCGTCCGCCTGACGCAGCAGTCCGCCGACTACCTGATCGGCCGCTTCAGCGCCGACCCCAGCGGCCAGGCCGAGCTGATGGCGTCCTACGCCCAGCCGCTGCCGCTGCTGGTCTTCAGCCAGCTGTTCGGCTGCCCGCCCGAGCTCGGCGACCGGGTGATCGCCGGGATCAGCGGCATCTTCGAGGGGACGCCGGGTGCCGACGAGGTCCTCGGCGGCGCGCTCGCCGAGCTGATCGCCCTCAAGCACCGCAGCCCCGGCGCGGATCTGACGACGCGGCTGATGCAGCACCCGGCCCAGCTGAGCGACGAGGAGGTGCTGCACCAGCTCGTGACCCTGCTGTCCGGCGGAACGGCGCCCCTGGCGGCCACCATCGGGACCAGCAGCGCGCTGTACCTGGGCGAGGAGTGGCAGGCCGGGCTGCCGGTCGAGAGCGCCGTCTCCCACACGCTGTGGAACTACGCGCCGATCGCCAACTACGCGGCCCACTACCCGACGCACGACGTCGAGCTGGGCAACCGGGTCGTTCGCGCCAACGACCCGGTGCTGATCTCCTTCGCCGCGGCCAACACCGACCCCAAGCTGCATGTCCACCGCGAACAGCTCAGCGCGAAGGCCCACTTGGGCTTCGGCGCCGGGCCGCACGCCTGCCCCGCCAAGGACCCGGCGTTCATGATCGCGGTGACGGCCGTCGAGTCGCTGCTCAAGCGGCTGCCGGACGTCGAACTGCGCCAGCCGTTCTCGACCCTGGCCTGGGTGCCCTCGCCGTGGAGCCGGTCGCTGGTGACGCTTCCCGTCCGATTCACCTCGCGGGCCGTTCCGTTCGCCCTGGGCGACGCCGGTCAGCCGTCGGCACACTCCGGTGTCGGCGCGGCGACCGCTCCCTCGGACGCGTACCGCGCGCAGGGCGTGCGGGCCGGTACGGGCTCGGCTCCCTCGGGGCAGCAACAGCAGCGCAAGGGGGGCCTTTTCAGCCGCTTCGTGGCGTGGACGAGAGGCGAGTGATCTAAGTAACCCTGTGAGGACCGTGGGTTATTGGATGCTTCAACGATCATGTGGGTATTCATGGCGGCTGACGCTCAGAAAGGAGCTTCCGCCATGGGAGTTGTCTCCACCCGGCCGCACGATCGCCGGGCCGCGGTCTCACTGTTCTCTCGCCTGCGAACCGCTGCGGGACAGGCCGATCCCTTTCCCTTCTACGCAGAACTCGCGACGCGGGGCGGTGTCTCTCCCGCCCCGTGGGGCGGCTCCCTCGTCACCGGCTTCGATCTGTGCGACCAGATACTGAGAAGTCGCGAGTGGCTGGAACCGGACGCGAGTTGGCGAGAACGCCAGGGAGCCGGAACGCGCTGGAACGCTCCCTCCTCCCGCGAGATGGGCAGGACCCTGCCCGCGCTGAACGCTCCCGACCACACGCGAGTACGCCGGGCGGCCGGCGGATTCGACCGCACCACCATCCAGGACATGGGGCGGACCCTCGACCAGCTGACCGACCGGCTTCTCGACAACCTGGCCGGGCAACTACGAAACGGCGAAGCCGACTTCGCCACCCTGGTCAGCGAGGAGCTGCCCGTCGCGACCATCGGGCACTGGCTCGGTCTGCCCGCCGCCGACTGGCCACGGCTGCGCGACCTCACTCACGAGCAGGTCTTCACCCAGGAACTGCTGCCCTCCGCGACCCAGTTGTCCAGGTCGGACGCGGCCACCACCGAACTGCGCGCCTACTTCGTCGATCTGGTCCGCAGCCGCCGGGCCGGGCCCGGCGACGACCCCGTGTCCCGGTGGATCCAGGCATGGGACGCCGTGGAGCCGGACCGAGCGGAGGCGGACGAACAGGTCTATCTTCTGGCCCTGTTCGTCGTGCTGGCGGCGCTGGAGACCACCTCGACCCTCCTCACGATGACGGTGCTCCGGCTCGTCGAACAGCCGGAACGCTGGAACCTGATCGCCTCCTGCCCGGATCTCGTCCCGGCATTCGTCGAGGAGACGCTCCGCTACGACCCGCCCACCCATGTGATCAGCCGCGTGGCCGCTCACGACATGCGGCTCGAGGGCATCGACGTCCGCAAGGACCAGATGGTGCACCTCATGGTGGCGGCGGCCCACCGCGATCCGGCGCGCCACCACGACCCCGACCGCTTCGACCCCCTGCGCAAACCCGCCCATCTGGCCTTCAGCGGAGGCATCCACTACTGCCTCGGCGCCCCGCTGGCCCGGCTTGAGGCCCAGACCCTGCTCCGCCATCTGACCCAGCGCCTTCCGCGCCTCACTCTGGTCCGCCCTCCGTCGTGGGCGCCCCGAGTGGCGTTCCGGCGCCCGCTGAACCTGGACGTCTCCTTCGCATGACAGACCCCCGCACGACTGAACAGAATCGTTTCCTCTCGGCGCCCTCCTCCAAGGCGATACGCGTCGAGCAGGACGGCCCGGTGCTCCATGTCCGCCTCGCCCCCGAGGGGCAGGACCCCACATTGGGCGCCGCCGTCGTCGACGAACTCATCGCGGTACTGGACGATCTCCACGAGAGACCCGACGTCCGCGTCCTGGTGCTCTCCTCGATGGGTGAGGACTTCTGCCTGGGAGCCGACCGCGTCGAGTTCCGGGCGGCCATGGAGGAGGACCCGAGCGGAGCGGCCCTGCGCCGCATCGTGGACAAGGCCCATCGCCTGTGCCAGGCGCTGGAGAACACCCACACGATCACCATCGCGCGGCTCCACGGGAAGGTCATCGGGGCCGGCCTCGCGCTGGCCTCGTACTGCGACCTGCGCGCGGGCGCGGACACCTGCCGGTTCCGCATGCCGGAGGTGGGCCTCGGCCTGCCTCCGGCATGGGGCGGTGCCATGGGCCGCCTGATCTCCGAGGGCGGGGCCGCCAGGATCCGCGAACTCATGCTCACCTGCGACACGTTCGACGCCGCGGCCGCGCACCGGATCTCCCTGCTGCACAAGGTGACCCCGGCCGACGAACTGGACCGGGCCGTCGCCGCCTGGACCAGGCCGCTCGGCCGACGCTCACCGGAGGCCCTGATCATGACCAAGCGCATGCTGGCCGGGTACGCCCGGGCGGATCGCACCGCCGACAGCACCCTGCTCGACTCACACCTGCTCGCCGCGCAGGTGGCTCGCGCCCACTGACGACAGCCGGTCAGCCGGCCGTGCTCCGCCCTGGACCGTTCCGGGGCGGTACGCGGCGCCGGGCCGTCCAGCCACCCTCCGGGCCGCTGACGCCCAGGGCGAGGCACCAATAGAGGCCCGCCCCCACGACGTACCAGAACAGATCGGGCGGGTTGAACGTCGCCCCGAGCAGCGGTCGCAGCAGGGCCGGGATCCCCGCGATCTGCATGAACTCCACCGCCCAGCTGAACGCCAGCCCGGCCCCGGCGACGACACCGGCGCGCAGCCGCGGCGCGGCCAGGGCCACGACCCAGCACACCAGCACGGTGTACAGGGCGTCCCCGGCGTACTTCGCGAAGGCCCCGTGGGCCCACGCCCGGACGCCGAGACCGGCCGCGACGGTCACCACCGCGCCCCCGAGAGCTCCCCATCGCGTGATCACGGAAACGACCCTATGCCACCCCGGGCGGAGCCCCACTCTGACTGATGGCACGCGGCACATGGAGCAACGAGGGAATCCACGCCGCCGTCGGGGCGTTGGGCCGGGCATGACCGACCCTCAGGCACCCGAAGACGCACTGCTCCAGCTCGCCGCCGACATCAAGGAAGGCATCCTGGTGACCGTCAAGCGCGACGGCCGCCCGCAGTTGTCCAACGTGTGGCACGTCTACGACCCCGCGGCCCGCACCATCCGCGTCTCCGTCACCGAGGACCGGGCCAAGACGAAGAACCTCCGCCGTGATCCGCGGGCCAGCTACCACGTCACCAGCCAGGACCGCTGGGCGTGGACCGTGGCCGAAGGCACCGCGGAGCTGACGCCTGTCGCCGCGGACCCGCACGACGCGACCGTCGAGGCCCTGATCGCCCTCTATCGCGACCGCAACGGCGAGCACGACGACTGGGACGACTTCCGCCGTGCGATGGTCCGCGACAGGCGGGTCCTCGTCACCCTCCACGTGGACCGCGCGTACGGCCAGCCGAGGAGCTGACCGTACGCACGGGACGTCACTCGTCGCGCAGGCGCGCCGCCAGTTCGGTCAGTTGGGCCCGCTCGTCGGGGCGGTCCAGCGCCGTGAGGTGGCGGATCGCCGCGTCGAGACGGGTGAGGGCGGGCTCGGTGCGCTTCAGGTAGATGCCCTCGACGACGCCCGTGAGGCGGACGGCCTCGGCCCACTCGACGATGTGTCCGTCCTCCGGGCCCGGCTCGCCGAGCAGGCCGAGGGTCTTCTCCAGGGCCGTCAGGGAGTCCTCGTACTCGCCGGCGTAGGCGCGCACCCGTCCGTGTTCGTAGGACAGGGCGGTGTCCAACGAGCGGCCGTGCGCCCGGTGTCCGGCCGCGCGGGCCTCCTCGGCGAGCCGGGCCGCGTCGGCCAGCAGCGCGAGGGCGTCGTCGAGGCCGTCGGCACCCTGCTGTTCGGCCTGGAGCCGGGCGACCTCGCGCAGGCTGTTGCTGACGTTCTCGTAGCTCGGCGCCTCGGCATGGGCGGCCAGCGCCTGGCCCAGGGCATCGCGCGCCGGGCCGAACTCGCCGGACTCGGCGAGGAGCATGGCCGTCTCGGCGGCGATCATGGCGTGGCTGCCCGGGTCGTCGTCCCAGCCGGCCGACTCGGCCGCGAGGGCGGCGAACTCCGCCGTGGCCGCCTTGAGGTCGCCGCCCGCGTACAGCGCGCGGGCGCGGGTCAGCCGCAGCTGGGCGGTGAGCCGGTCGTCCAACTCACCTGATCTGACCTCCGGTTCGGCGAGGACGGAGTCCAGCAGGGCGATGCAGTCCTCGATCCGGCCCAGGTCGAGGCTGAGCTGTGCGGCGTTGCTGTACGAGCAGAACCCGTCGGTCCGGCTGTCCTCGCGCAGCTGGATCTCCGCCGCGCGCGTCAGGTTCCGCAGGGCTTCCTCGGGGCGGCCCAGGTGCATGCAGGCTTCGGCCAGATCGTTGTGGAGGCGGCCGCGGTCGACCGCGCGGGCGGGCCAGTCGGCGGCCAGCCGCACGCCCTCGGCCAGGTTCGCGTGGGCGGTCTCCGCGTCCCGCAGGCCGAGCTGTATGCGGCCGCGCAGCCCGAGGGTGCGCGGCAGGTGCCAGGCGGGGCCCTTCGCCCGCAGCAGGTCCAGCAGGGCGTCCGTCGCGGTGAGCGCGGCGGGCAGGCCACCGGTGATGGCGTGTGTGCTGGCCCGGAGCATCAGGGCGCCGGACACCTGCGTGGCGATGTCGTGCCGGACGGCGAACTCATGCAGCCGGTCCACCTCGGCCGTGACCGCCGCCGCGTGCTCGGCGTCGGGCGACACCTGGAGGCGGAGCCCGGTCGAGGTCGCCCGCAGCCGCAGCAGCCGGGCCTCCAGCACCGGGGACAGACCGGTGACCTCTTCCTGGAGGCGCACGACGGTCGCGTGGGCGTCGGTCAGCGCCGCGGCTCCCGCCGCGACGACGGCGGCCTCGTCCTCGCCTGCGCCGGGGCGCATCTCTTGCCGGCGGAGCTCGGCGCCGGCCACGGCCGCGGCGGCGCGGCAGAGCACCGCCCGGTCGGTCGGACCGGCGTCCTCGTAGAGCCCCGCCGCCTCCTCGTACAGCTCGACGGCAGTGGCGTACTCGTCCTTGTTCCAGGCCCACTCCGCCTCGTCGTTCAGCAGGTCCGCGCGCAGGTGGGCGAGCGTGCCGACCGCTTCGGCATCGGGGTGGACGTAGTCGCGGGCGGCGACGAGCGTGCGAAGGCGTGCCCAGCACGCGTCTGCGTCGGGGTGCCCCTGCTCGTCCAACTCCCGTGCTCGCAGGATGAGTTCGGGCAGCGAATCGGGTACGGGTGTGACGGCCCGGGCGGCGGGGGCGGCTGCCGGGGCGAGCGGCTCGGCCACGTCGTCGAGGCTGCGCGTGCGCAGGGTCAGTTCCAGCGCGTCCAGGAGCGGGGCGCGTTCCAGGCGCGCGCGGCGGCGGTCGGCGTGGGCCGTGGTGCCGTTGCGCGCGTCGAAGCGGGCGGCGAGGTCGTCGGCGCGGCCGCGCACTTCGGTGTGCAGGTCCGCCACGGTCCAGGTGCGTCCCGGGTATCCGGAGGCGGGGAGTTCGCCGCGGCCCAGGGACACGACACGGTGGAGGAGGACCTCGACGCCGGTGAGGAAGTCGAGCTGGTCGCGCGGCGAGTCTACCTCCTCGAACAGGTTCCGGTTCTCGGCGAGCAGTTCGAGGCCGCGTGCCTCGTTGCCGGTCAGCGCGCAGAACTCCAGGTGGCGGCCGACCTCGCCGGACATCGAGGGGTTGCGGCGGCAGGCCCGGTACCCGGCGAGGTGCAGCTCGCGGGCCCGGTCGGCGTCCCCGGTGCGCAGCAGCGGCAGCAGGGCGTACGAGACGGAGCGGGCGGGCTCCTCCTGGCAGGAGTCCTTGCCCTGCAGGACGGGCTCCCAGATGCGCAGGGCGCGCTTGTCGTCGCCCGCCGCGAGGTGGAACCGCGCGCGCTGGCAGATCTCGCAGGCCTCGCAGTCGCTGAGCCGGCTGCGGGTGCGGCCGGCCCACAGCTCGTAGGCGAGGGAGGTGTCGTCTCCGAGGTGCGCGGCGAGCTGGTACGCCTGCCCGTAGTACGGCTGGAGGTCGAGGCCGGCGGCGGTGTACCGGTCGCGCATCTCGCCCAGCCACTGGCGCAGGCTGGCCAGGGGCACTTCGGGCAGGGCGAGCAGGGCGTTCGCCACCCACTTGAAGCGCCAGAAGAGCATGTGCCGCAGCCGCTCGTCGAAGGCGTCGGGCTGCTCGTCGAAGAGATTGAGGATGCGCGCGAACGTGACGGGCGACTTACGGGGTTCGGAGCCGTAGGTGTACGCCTCCTGGAGTTCGAGGAGCGCGCACACGAGGGCGGCCGTGTCGTCGAACTGCTCGGCGGCGTCGACGAGTTCCTCGGCGGTGACGGTGCGGGTGCGGCCGTAGGGGCGCTGGTCGTTGGCGTTCAGCGCCTCGTAGAGCTCGTCGGTGTTCTGCGGAAGAGAGGTGGTCGGCATCGTCGGCGGTCCTTAGCTGTCCTTGCGGAGGGCGTGGGCGAGGAGGTCGAGGAAGGAGCGGTTGATGAGGCTCGACTCGGCGGGCCGCAAGGGGCGCCGGGAGAGCATCGCGGCCTGCCCGTAGAGGGCTTCGGCGCTGGTACGGGCCAGCTCGGGCTCCTCGATGGTGACGGCGGTGCGGACCAGGGGGTTGAGCTGGTTGAGGATCAGCTGGGCCCGCGGGGCCTCCTGCCGCAGGGCGCCGAGGATGTCGCCCCACAGGCCGCCCTCCTGCTCGCGGGCGAGCTGGGAGCGGGTGCGCTCGTGCCGGGCCTCGCGGCTGTCGACGAGCAGGGCCGGGGCGGAGGCCGGCTGGAAGGTGCGCAGCGCGACGTCGCAGTCGAAGACGGCGAGGGCGTCGCGGGCGCGGGCGAGGTAGGCCGCGGCGGCCAGTTCGGTCTCGCGGTCGACGGGGTCGAGGTGGGCGGTGAGGGTCTCCGGGTCGAGGTCGCTCACGGTGACCTCGGGGCGGATCTCGGGCAGCCGGTGGACGAGTTCGCGGTCGTAGGCGTAGCCGCCGTTGACGACGCCGAGCCCGGCGGCCGAGGCGATGGCGGCGACCTGGCGGAACTCCTCCACGCTGGAGGTGACGAGCACCGTGCGGTGGGTGCGGGCGAACTCGTCGAGGGTGGCGTGCCCGGCGGTGGTCTCGAAGGGCAGCCAGGGCAGCAGCATCCGCAGGATCTCGTCGTCGTGCACGGCGAGGGACTTCACCGCCAGGTGGTGGACCTGGAGGAAGCGGGCGAGCAGGTCCGGGTCACCGGCGGCGGCCCGGGCGATCCAGGCGCGCAGCCGCTCGGCGAGCGCGTCGCGGACGGCGGCGAGGGTGTCGTCCTCGTACAGCGCCTCGCGGGACGCCGTCGGGCGCAGGCTCTCGGCGTCGACCACGCACCGGACGAAGAACGCCCAGTCGGGCAGGATCTCCTCGGCCTGCTCGGACAGCAGCATGCCCTTGACGTGCACGCGGTGCCCGTGGCGCCGTCCGGCGGGGACGGCGTCGGGCAGGATGCAGGCGATGCCCTTGAGCCCGACGGCGGGCAGGTCCAGCTCGATGGTGTCGAGCGGCGTGAATCCGAAGACCTCCTCGCCGTATCCGGCGAGTGCGCGGGCCCGGGCGCCCGGTGTGGGGTGGGGGCGCGTCCAGGGGGCGGGTTCGGGGTTGACCGGCACGGGGGCGCCGCTCGCCGCGCCGTCGTCGAAGGTCACCGGGTGGCGCAGCAGTGATCCGAAGTGCCGGGCGAGGGCGTGCACCTGGGTCGGCCGCGTCCACTCGGTGGCGTCGGCGCGGGGCGTCAGCGTGACGGTCGTACCGGGCCGGGGGCGGGCGGACGCGGGCAGCGTGCGGACGCTGTACGAGCCGTCGCCGCGGCCCCGCCACTCCACGGCGGGCGCGTCGGGGGTGCGGGCGGAGCGGCTGACGACGTGGATCTCGTCCGCGACGAGGAAGCACGAGAGCAGGCCGATGCCGAACTGGCCGATGAAGTCGGCGCGCTGTTCGGCGATCCGCTCGGCGCGCTTGCTGCTGCGGCCGATCGTGGCGAGGAAGGTGTGCACGTCGGCCTCGGTGAGACCGACGCCGTCGTCCTCGATCCGCACCACTTCGCCGTCGGCGTACAGGCGGATACCGAACTGCCCTGCGGGGGCGCCGGGTTCGAGGGTGTGGCGGGCGGTCAGCGCGTCGACCGCGTTCTGCATCAGCTCGCGCAGATAGACGCGGGGGCTGGAGTAGAGGTGGTGGGACAGCAGGTCGACGAGGCCGCGCAGGTCGACCTGGAAGGTGCGGTCGGCGGAGGTGTCGGGCAGAGTCATCGGACAGTCCGGGGTGAGTGAGCGACAGGTGGCGGGGCGGGGCGGGCTCAGACGTGGCGCCGGAAGCGCGCGTACGCCTTCTCCGGGTCCGACATGTAGGTCCAGGGCCACGAGGTGTAGGCCCCGCCCAGCTCGTGGAAGACACGCGTCCCGACGACGCCCTCGCCGGACAGCGCGAGGGCCATGGCGAAGATGCTGAAGTCGTGCTGCCAGCCCGGGCGGCGCTCGTAGTCCGCGTGCAGAATGCTGCGCTGGGCCGCTTCCCTCAACTCGGTCTGGATCCGCGTGGAATCGAGGCAGTCGTGACGGCTCGACTCCACCCAGTCCTCGATGTGTGCCATGGGGATCACGCAGCCGAGGCGGTGGCCCTCCGGGGCACGGGCGAAGGCCCGGCGGGCGAACGCCAGCGCCTCGCCCGGTTCGCCGGACCAGCGCGGCTGGAGGTACGAGATCCAGTCGATGTGGGTCTCCAGGTCCAGCGGGTCCCGGCGCAACGCGGCGTCCAGGCGGGTCTCGTTGACGGCGGGGCCCAGTGACATGCCCCGGCCCGAGGTGAGCAGCCGGCGCCACGGCGTGACCCAGTCGGGCCGCAACTCGGCGGCCTCGAACAGCTGCTCCTCGGCGATGTGGAGCCGCTCGTGGAAGGTCCGCCACTGCTCCTGCGAGACCTCCTTGGCGCGGGCGGAGGTCCGCGCCTCCCAGCCCCAACTCACATGCCGCGCACCGGATATCAGCAGGGCGGTCGCCCGGTGCTCCTTGTCCTCCTCGACGGCCCGGCCGATCCAGTCCTGCACGCCGTCGAGGTCGGCCAGTTCGTCGAGGACGAGGTGATCACGGCCGAGGTCGAACGGGGCGAGTGCCTCCTTGACCGCGCTCCAGTCCCCCGCGTCGGCCGCCTCCACCAGCGCGAGGACGCGCGTGTCACCAAGCGCACGCAGCCGGTACACCCCGTGGGACCGCTTGCGCGGAGCCGCGAGGGCGTACGGATCCCCCGCCGCCTCGTCCCCACCCCTACCGAACAGCTTGCCGAACATGCCGCGCCCTCCCCAGGTCCCGCGTAATCGTTCGCGCAGCATAAGCGGCCGCTCTGACATCGATTTCACAGGGTGGGCGCAGAGCCTTCACATGCCCCTCGGGCAGGGGAGCAACAGAAAAAGGGCCGTTCGAAAACGGCCCTTCATCTGCGACGTTCGAAAAGTTCGAACCAGTCGGGACGACAGGATTTGAACCTGCGACCCCTTGACCCCCAGTCAAGTGCGCTACCAAGCTGCGCCACGTCCCGATACTCGCTGACCTGGGGTTTCCCCGGGCCGAACGCGCACGGAAACCATACCGCACTCGGGGCCGTGGTCGCGCATCCCTTTCGCGGGCGGGGCGTGGATCAGGGGTTGACCTCAAGTTCGCTTGAGGTTGCAAGGTGCTGGATATGACAGCGACGACAGAGCGACGCATCCCGTACCAGTACTCCGACCTCCCTCGGCTCATGCGGCTGATGACCGGGGACGAGAAGCACGGGCCATCGGCCACCTCCACCCTCGATGTGCTGTGGGTGCTGTACGACAGAGTGCTGCGGGTCACGCCGGAGACGGTCGACGATCCGGGGCGCGACCGGTTCCTGCTCTCCAAGGGGCACGGGCCGATGGCCTACTACGCGGTGCTCGCCGCGAAGGGGTTCCTGCCCGTGGAGTGGCTGAGCGGGTTCGGGGAGTTCGCCTCGCCGCTCGGGCAGCACCCCGACCGGATGCTGGTGCCGGGTGCCGAGATCGGCAGCGGGTCGCTGGGGCACGGGCTGCCGATCGCCGTGGGGGCCGCGCTCGGGCTGCGGGCCCAGGGGATCGCGGAGCCCGTGGTGTGGACGCTGGTCGGGGACGCCGAGCTCGACGAGGGCAGCAATCACGAGGCCATCGCCTTCGCCGGGGCCGTAGGCCTCGAAGGGCTGCGGACGGTCGTGATCGACAACGGTTCCGCCACGTACGGCACCACCGGGGGCATCGCCGCCCGGTTCGAGGTGGCCGGCTGGTCCGCGGTCTCCGTCGACGGGCGTGATCACGAAGCGCTGTACGAGGCGTTCACGGCCCCGAGTCCCGGGCGACCGCACGTCGTCGTCGCGCGGGTCGAGCCGAAGTTCTGAGCACCGAAAAACCCCTGAACGGACGTCCTGTCGTGGACACCATGCGTGATCGTTTCGCCCCTGTCGTCTCCCGAATCCTCGACGAGGATCCCCGCGTCGCCGTCGTGCTCGCCGAGATCGGCCTGGCCCAGTTCCTGGAGACTCAGCGGCGCCATCCGGACCGCGTGATCAACGTGGGCATCAGGGAGCAGCTGCTCGTCGGAGCCGGTGCCGGGCTCGCGCTCGCCGGGATGCGGCCCGTACTGCACACCTTCGCGAGCTTTCTCGTGGAGCGGCCGTTCGAGCAGGTGAAGCTGGACTTCGGGCATCAGGGGCTGGGCGGGGTGCTGGTGAGCGCCGGTGCCTCGTACGACGTGTCGGGCGGGGGCTTCACGCACATGGCGCCGGGCGATGTGGCGCTGCTCGACACGCTGGACGGGTGGAGCGTGCAGGTGCCGGGGCATCCCGACGAGGCCGAGACGCTGCTGCGGCAGGCGATCGGGGCGGATGACGAGCGGGTGTACGTACGGCTCTCCGTGCAGGCCAACCGGGAGGCCCTGCCCGTCGACGGGCAGCACCTGCTGACCGTGCGGGAAGGACGGCGGGGCGTCGTCGTCGCCGTCGGGCCGCTGCTCGACCAGGTGCTCGCCGCCACCGAGGGGCTCGACGTGAGCGTGCTCTACGCGACGACCGTACGGCCCTTCGACGCCGCCGGGCTGCGGCGGGCCGTGGGGGCGGCGGCTGCCGATGTCGTGCTCGTCGAGCCCTATCTGGCCGGCACGTCCACGGGTGTCGTGAACGACGCGCTCGCCGACGTGCCCCATCGGGTGCTCGGCCTGGGGGTGGGGCGGCGTGAGCTGCGACGCTACGGGTCGGTGGACGAGCACGTCGCCGCGCACGGGCTCGACGCGGCGACACTGCGGGAGCGCATCAGCGGCTTCCTCGGGGCGAACTCTCCGGGGGTTTCGGTCTAGGGCGCCTGACGGGTTCCGGCCGGTGGTGGAACCTCCGCGCCGGGGATCGCGGCCCCGGCAACGTCGGGCAGGGAACGTACCGGGGTCGCGTCGGCGCGTACCAGGCCCCGGACCGCCGGGATGAGGAGCAGGGCGACCGCGCAGCCCAGGGTGACCGCGCCGCCCGTGAGCAGGACGTGGTGCGTGCCGAAGGCGCCGGCCGCCGGGCCCGCGAGGGCCTGGCCCACGGGCTGCATGGCGAGGGAGCCCGCGACGTCGTAGGCGTGGATGCGGTTGAGGACGTCGCGCGGGACCTGGGTCTGGACGCTGGTCGCCCACATCACGCCCCAGAAGGACATGCCCGCGCCGGCGACGACGCAGCCCGCCATCATCCCGGGGACGCTCAGGCCCGCGCCGACCACCGCCGGGAAGAGGGCGAAGGAGAACAGGGCGAGGGAACCGGCCCGCAGCATCCGGCGCGGGCGCAGGCGCAGGGCTATCAGTCCGCCGATGACGGTGCCCGCGCCGAGCGCGGAGTTGACCAGGCCGTAGGCGCGCGGGCCGTGCTCCTGCGTGACCTGGGTGGCGACGAGCGGGACGGCCGGGCCGAAGGAGCCGATCATGAGCACGCACCAGACGGCGATGACGCCCCAGAGCCAGGTGCGGGAGCGGAACTCCCGCCAGCCCTCGACCAGTTCGGTCCGGAAGGTGGTGCCCGTGGGGGCGGGGCTGTCGTCCGGGGGTGCCGGAGGGAGGCGCAGGAGCAGCAGGCACAGGGCGCTCAGCGCGTACGTGCCCGCGTGGGCGGCGAAGACCAGGCCCGGGGAGACGAACGCGACGAGCAGGCCCGCCACGGCCGGACCGGCGAGCTGGGAGCCGGACTCGGCCACGCGTATCGCGCCGTTCGCCGCCTGGACGTCGTCGGCGAGGCGGGGCACGGTGCTGGCGACGCCGGGCTGGAACAGCGCGGACGCCGTGCCGTTGACCGCGCCGATGACGCAGATCTCCCAGAGCACGACATGGCCGGTGAAAAACATGACGGCGGCCAGGGACTGCGTGACCAGGCGGGTGGCGTCGGCGCCGATCATGAGGAGGCGGGTGTCGAAGCGGTCCGCGATCACCCCGCCGAAGATGACGAGACCGGCGAAGCAGGCGACGGACGCCGCCATGGCGAGGCCGACGGCGCCCGCTCCGTACCCGTACTGGAGCAGTCCGGCGGCGAGCGCCACGGGCAGCATGGTGTCGCCCAGCTTGGCGACGGCCCGCGCGGTGAAGAAGAGCCCGAAGTCCCGTGACCAGATGCCGTGGCCGCCCTTGCGGCCGCGCACTCTTTTGCCCCTCATCCCCGCTCCGGCTCCTCCCACGCGTGATCCCCCGACGGGCGGATGATGTCACGCGCTCCCCCGCCCGCCCCAGCCGATTTCAGTCCGTGGTGATCACGCCCAATTCCGGGTGGGAGTCGAGGAGTCGGGTCGGTGCGGCCTGGCGCCAGGAGTCGGCGAGGATGTCGCGCAGTTCGTCCGTGTCGTCGAGCGCGGCGAGCCGGACGCGCACCCAGGCGGAGAACGCCTCGTGGTCGGCGACCCAGAACTTGTCCGGCTCCGCCCGCACCAGCTCGTCGCGCTCCACCTTGGGACAGCGCACGGCGATCGAGGTCTCCTCCTCGGGCATGGTGGCGAACATCTTGCCCGCCACCCGGAACGTGGGCATGCTCCAGGCGATCTTCTCCGTCGTGTCCGGCAGGGACAGAGCGATGGTGCGTACGTCTTCGGCGTCGGGCATGGAAGGAACGGTAGTCAAGCCCACTGACAACGGCCCGTCGGCGACGGCTCAGAGCACGCGTTTGTCCAGCCAGGCGGTCAGGTCCTCCTGGACCTCGGCGCGGTTGGTCTCGTTGAGGATCTCGTGGCGGGCGCCCTCGTAGCCCTTCCAGGTCAGGTCCTCCACGCCCACGTAGCGGAGGTCCTCGAGGAGTTCGTGGACGAGGGTCATGCGCTGGTTGCAGGGGTCCTCGGTGCCGACGGCGATGTGGATCGGCAGGTCGGCGGGGATGCGGGCGAGGTTCGCGGGGTCGTTGATGCGGCGCACCGCGCGAACGAAGTCCAGGGACAGGCCCGTCGCGAACGGGAAGCCGCAGCGCTCGTCGGCGACGTACTGGTCGACCTCGGCCTCGTCGCGCGAGAGCCATTCGAAGCCGGTGCGGTGCTCGTAGGGGTCGTTGAAGGCGGTGAAGAGGTCGGGGACGTAGGAGCACGGGGCCGCACGGCCGTCGCGCTCGATCCGGCTCTCCAGGTCCGCGATCGAGCCCTCGTTGTCGGCTCCGGGCAGGGAGCGGAACGTGCCGGAGAGGATCAGGCCCACCAGGTCGTCGGCGTACCGCTGGGCGTAGTCGCGGGCGAGGAGCGAGCCGAGGCTGTGGCCGAGGAGGACGAACGGGACGTCCGGGTGCAGGGCCCTGGCCTGGTCGCCGATGGCCTTCAGGTCCTCGACGATCGACACCCAGGCGTCGACGGTGCCGGGGTCCGCGTCGTCGGTGACGCCGTAGCCGCCGGTGGTCGCGGCGGTGGCGCCGTGGCCGCGGTGGTCGGAGGCGATGACGCCGTAGCCGTGGGCGGTGAGGTGGCGGGCGAAGCGGTCGTAGCGCAGTCCGTGTTCGGCGGCTCCGTGCGCGATCTGCACGAAGGCGCGCGGCCTGCCGCCTGCGGGCAGCCAGGTGTAGGTGGCCACGGCGGCGCCGTCGCCGGTGCTGAGCGCGCTGGTGGTGTACGTCGGTTCGGCGGCGGGCATGGGCGGCTCCTTCTCGAACGGTCCGGCGGACTCGATGCGCGGTCGGCGGGTGTACCGGCCTGCATCACCCCTACCCCGGGAGCCTGCATTTCTGCGACCACCGACCGGACGCACGTCTAGGCCGTGTCGGGTCGCTTGTAGTAGAGCGTCGTGGGGCGCAGGACTCCGGCGGGATCGGCCGCGTAGTCCGGGATGGTGCCGACCCGCTGCCAGCCCGCCGCGCGGTAGAAGCCCTCGGCGGGGCTGTCGGTCTCCGTGTCGAGGACGAGCAGGGTGATGCCGCGTGCGGCGGCTGCCCGCTCGGCGGTCGCGAGCAGGACGCGGCCGAGGCCCTGGCCACGGGCGGCACTGTGCACCATCAGTTTGCGCACCTCGGCGCGGTGCCGGCCGTTGGGCATGGCGCTGAAGCCGAGGGTGATCGTGCCGAGGCAGCGGCCGTCGGCGTCGTGTGCGGCCCAGACGGCGATGTCGCCCCGGGTGACGGCGGGGGTGAGCTCGCGCCACCAGGCGATCGCCTCGTCCCGGGTGAGCCCGTCGAGGAATCCGAGGGAGCCGCCGCCCGCGACGACGTCCAGCAGCAGATCGCCGAGCGGCGTCGTCGAGGAGGTGAACCGTTCGGGCGTCAGCAGGGCCGGGGTCATCACGGGAGTACCACCATCAGTGCGTAGCGGACGGGCTCGGGGCCGGGGCAGTGGAAGTGCGTCGGGCCCCACAGGCGGAAGCGGAGGCAGTCACCGGCGGCGAGGCGGTGGGTGACGCTCTGCACCGTGAGGTCGAGGAGGCCGTCGAGGACCCAGATGTGCTGTTCGAGGCCGGGGACGGGCGGGCGGTCGTAGGCGATGTCGCCGTACGGCTCCAGGGTGCCTTCGACGATCTCGGCGCGCAGTCCCGCGAGCGGCGGGGAGACCGAGCGGCGCAGGAAGCCGCTGGCCTCGTCGCGCCAGACGGGCTGGTCGGCGGCGCGCACCACCTGGGCCGGGGCGGACTCGACCTCGCTCAGGAGCTGCGACATGGTCCGCCCGTACACGGCACACAGCCGGTTGAGGAGGGCCGCGGTCGGGCTGATCTCGGCCCGCTCGGCGCGGGACAGGGTGGACCGGCTCACTCCACTGCGGTCCGCCAGCTCGCCGAGGGACCAGCCGCGCTCGGCCCGCAGCTCGGACAGGCGGGCGCCGAGTCTGGTGTCGACGGGGTCGGCTTCCCCCTCCGTGCCGCTGCCGGGCGGCCCACTTTCGCGTCTCATATTCGGCACGGTATCCCAGATATGAAACAGCCAGGTTACGGAGGCCGGAGGCGTCGGTGGCCGCGGCACCGAGAGGGCGACTCGGCGGGCCCGGGATCAGGCCGCCGCGGCCTCCCCCAGTGCGTCGAGCACGGGGCGGATCAGCGGATGGGCCTCGGCGCCGTGCCGGACCGCGGCGAAGACCTTGCGGGTCGGCACCACGCCGTCGATGGGCCGGACGACGACCTCGGCGAGGTCCATGCCGCGCAGCGCCGAGCGCGGCACCAGCGCGACGCCACCGCCGGCGGACGCGAGCGAGACGACGGCGCGGAAGTCGTCGGAGAGATGCTCGAACTGCGGGGAGAACCCGGCGTGCTCGCAGGCGAGGACCACCACGTCGTGGCAGGGATTGCCGGGGTACGGGCCGATCCAGGTGTCCTTGGCCAGGTCCGCGACGGGCACCCACTCGGCGTCCGCGAGCCGGTGCGTGACGGGCAGCACCGCGTCGAAGGGCTCGGCGTACAGCGGCACCCGCGTGATCCGGTCGTCGTCGGCGCCGGGCGCGCCCCGGTACTCGACGGCGACGGCGACGTCGATCCGGCGGTCGAGCAGCATGGGCAGGCTGGCGTCGCCCTCGGCGTCCTGGACGCGGACGCGGATACCGGGTGCGGTCCTGGCGAGGTGGGCCAGGGCGGGGCCCACGACGAGGCCGATGCCGGTGGCGAAGGAGGCGACGGTGACCGTGCCCGCCTCGCCGGTGCTGTACGCGGCGAGCTCCGCCTCGGCCGTCTCCAGCCGGGCCAGGACGGCGTTGGTGTGCTTCAGCAGGATCTCGCCGGCCGGGGTGAGCCGTACCCCGCGGGCACCGCGCTCGACCAGCTTGTGGCCGGTCTCCTGCTCCAGCGCGGTGAGCTGCTGGGAGACCGCCGAAGGCGTCAGATAGAGCGCGGCGGCAGCCGCCGTGACGGTGCGGTGGTCGGCCACCGCACGGAGGATGTGCAGCCGCCGCGCTTCGATCATGCCTTTATTGTCCCAAACCGGTCAGGCGAGCTGCGCGCGGGCGTCGACGAAGGCGTCCACGGCGCGGTTCACGTCCTCGGTGGAGTGCGCGGCGGACAGCTGCACGCGGATCCGCGCCTTGTCCTGCGGGACCACCGGGTACGAGAAGCCGATGACGTACACGCCGCGTTCGAGGAGCAGCTCGGCCATGCGGCCCGCGACCGCCGCGTCGCCGATCATCACAGGAGCGATGGCGTGGTCGCCGGGGAGGATGTCGAAGCCCTCCTCCGTCATCCGCGTGCGGAACAGCTTGGTGTTGGCGGCGAGCTGTTCGCGCAGGTCACCGGCCGACTCCAGCAGGTCGAGGACCTTGAGGGAGGCCGCCGCGATGACCGGGGCGAGGCTGTTGGAGAAGAGGTACGGGCGCGAGCGCTGGCGCAGCAGGGCGACGATCTCGGCGCGGGCGGCGACATAGCCGCCGGAGGCTCCGCCGAGGGCCTTGCCGAGGGTGCCGGTGATGATGTCGACGCGGTCCATGACGCCATGCAGCTCGGGGGTGCCGCGGCCGCCGGGGCCGACGAAGCCGACGGCGTGCGAGTCGTCGACCATGACCATGGCGCCGTGGGCCTCGGCGAGGTCGCAGATGTCGACGAGCGGCGCGACGTAGCCGTCCATGGAGAAGACGCCGTCGGTGACGATGAGCTTGCGGCGGGCGCCGGCCTCGTCGGCCGCCTTGAGCTGGGCCTCCAGGTCGGCCATGTCGCGGTTGGCGTAGCGGAAGCGCTTGGCCTTGGACAGCCGGATGCCGTCGATGATCGAGGCGTGGTTGAGGGCGTCGGAGATCACCGCGTCCTCGGGGCCGAGGATCGTCTCGAAGACGCCGCCGTTGGCGTCGAAGCAGGAGGAGTAGAGGATCGTGTCCTCCTGGCCGAGGAAGGAGGACAGCCGCGCCTCCAGCTCCTTGTGGACCTCCTGGGTGCCGCAGATGAAGCGGACGGAGGCCATGCCGTAGCCCCAGCGGTCGAGGGCCGCGTGTCCTGCGGCGATGACCTCGGGGTGGTCGGCGAGGCCGAGATAGTTGTTGGCGCAGAAGTTCAGCACCTCACCGGGGCGGCCGCCCGAGGTCACGCCGACGGTGGCGGACTGCGGGGTGCCGATGACCCGCTCGGGCTTGTGCAGGCCCGCGGCGACGATCTCGTCGAGGGTGGCCTGGAGGTCTTCGCGTACGTTGTCGAACATGCCGTGAGTCCTTAAATCCTTGTGCGCCGTGGAGAGTTCGGGAGGTCCGGCCTCAGGAGGCCCAGTCGAGGATGACCTTGCCGCCGCGGCCGCTCGCCGCGTCGTCGAAGGCGGCGTCGTAGTCGGTGTACGCGTACCGGCCGGTGATCACCGGGGCGAGGTCGAGGCCGCCCTCCAGGAGGACCGACATCGCGTACCAGGTCTCGAACATCTCGCGGCCGTAGATGCCCTTGATGGTGATCATCGAGGTGACGATCCGGGCCCAGTCGACGGCGAACTCCTGAGACGGCAGGCCGAGCATGGCGATCTTGCCACCATGGGTCATGTTGGCCAGCATGTCGCGCATGGCCGTCGGGTTGCCGGACATCTCCAGGCCGATGTCGAAGCCCTCGCGCAGGCCGAGCTCGCGCTGGCCGTCGGCGATGGTGGACCGCGCGACGTTCAGGGCGAGGCTGACGCCGACCTTGCGGGCCAGGTCGAGGCGCTCGTCGCTGACGTCGGTGATGACGACGTTGCGTGCGCCCGCGTGCTTGGCGACGGCGGCGGCCATGAGCCCGATGGGCCCGGCGCCGGTGATCAGGACGTCCTCGCCGACCAACGGGAAGGACAGGGCGGTGTGCACGGCGTTGCCGAAGGGGTCGAAGATCGCCGCCACGTCCAGGTCGACGGGGACGCGGTGCACCCAGACGTTGGAGGCGGGCAGTGCCACGTACTCGGCGAACGCGCCGTCGCGGCCCACGCCCAGGCCGACCGTGGCGCGGCACAGGTGGCGGCGACCGGCGAGACAGTTGCGGCACTTGCCGCACACGAGGTGGCCCTCGCCGCTGACCTTGTCGCCGACGGCGATGTCGGCGACGTCACGACCGGTCCCGACGACCTCGCCGACGAACTCGTGGCCGACGACGAGCGGGGCGCTGATGGTCGACTGCGCCCAGCCGTCCCAGGCGCGGATGTGCAGATCGGTGCCGCAGATCCCGGTGCGCAGCACCTTGATCAGTACGTCGCCGGGGCCGACGGCCGGTTCGGGCACGTCGGCCAGCCACAGTCCCGGTTCGGCTTTCTCCTTGACCAGCGCCTTCAACGGCTCGGCTCCTGTCGTCGCGCACACGGGCAGCACGCGGCCACCCGCGTAGCAAGCAGAGGGGGGTGACGGCCGTCCTCCGCCGCCGCCCCCGACTCTTCCTCACCAGGGCTCTCCGGGTCCATCGAGGTTTTCTTAAGCGCCGCCGCAGCTTTCCTACAGGCCCGGCGAGCCCTCGGCGCGGGCGGTCAACTCGGCTGCGTACACGGGGGAGTTCCCGGCCAGGTCAGGCAGCCGGCTCGTCGCGTTCGCGCACGACGTCCATCAGCTCTCCGGCCATCTCCTTGATGGTCGCGAGCCCCGAGCGACCCCAGAGACGCGGTTCGGTGTCCACCACGCACACGGTGCCGAGCGCGAGCCCCGTACGGTCGTCGAGCAGCGGGGCGCCCAGGTAGGAGCGGATCCCGGCCTCGTCGACCACCCGGTTGGCCGCGAACCGCGGATAGTCGCGCACGTCGTCGAGGACGAGCGCTCTGCGCCGCGCCACGACGTGCGGGCAGAAGCCGTGATCGCGCGCCCTGGAACGCCTCGCCGCGCTCGGCCGGACGCCGTCGCGGCCGCCGTCCGGGGTGTGCAGTCCGGCGAAGAACTGCCGTTTCTCGTCGATGAAGTTGACCATCGCGCAGGGCGCCCCGGTCACCTCGGCGAGCCGGTCGGCGAACAGGTCGAAGGCGGCCTCGGGCCGGCGGCCCAGGTCGAGCCGGAGCAGCCGCCGGGCCCGCTCGGGGCCTTCCTTGTCGACCGGGGTCAGCAGCAGACGCCCGGTCGCGCCGTACGTCATGTGTGGGCTCCGTAGCCGGTGGCCGCGGGCGCCGCGTGGGCCAGCAGATGCCGGACGAGGGTGAGCAGGGTCTGGATGCCGGAGCTGGAGATGCGCGCGTCGCAGCGCACCACGGGCACCCGGGGGTCCAGGTCGATGGCGGCGCGCACCTCCTCGGGTTCGTAGCGGTAGGAGCCGTCGAACTCGTTGACCGCCACGATGAATCCCATGCCGCGCTCCTCGAAGAAGTCGACGGCGGCGAAGCAGTCCTCCAGGCGCCGGGTGTCGGCGAGGATCACCGCTCCGAGGGCGCCTTCGGACAGCTCGTCCCACATGAACCAGAAGCGCTCCTGGCCGGGCGTGCCGAAGAGATAGAGGACGTGTTCGGGGTCCAGGGTGATCCGGCCGAAGTCCATCGCGACGGTCGTCTCGACCTTGTTCTCGATGCCGTCGAGATGGTCGGTGTCGGCGCTGACCGTCGTGAGCAGCTCTTCCGTGCTGAGCGGAGCGATCTCGCTGACCGCTCCGACAAAGGTCGTCTTGCCGACCCCGAACCCGCCCGCGACCAAGATCTTCAGCGCGGTGGGGAACAGGTCAGAGCTGTCGTCGTAGTCCATCGAGCACTGCCTCCAGTAGGGACCGGTCAGTGGGGTTTTCGTGGAACGTGGGGGGCTTGGCGGTGACCGCCCCGCAGTCGACGAGGTCGGACAGGAGGACCTTGGTGACGACTGCGGGGAGCTTCAGATGCCCGGCGATCTCCGCGACCGAGGTGGGCCGGGCACACAGGCCGAGCGCCTCGCCGTGCTCGGGCCCCAGATAGCCGAGGGGGGTCGTCCCGGTGGCCATGACGAGGGTGAGCAGATCGAGCGAGGTGCTCGGCCGGGTGCGCCCGTTGCTGACGGTGTAGGGGCGTACGAGGCGGCCTGCCGCACCGTCGAGCCACGGCCCGTCCTGCGGGGCCGCCACCCTCAATTCCTCATCGCCGAGGGTTCGGCCGCGGCCTGCCGGGGCGCTGTCACCAGGTAGGGCCGCACGCTCTTGACGAGCATGGCCATCTCGTAGCCGAGCACGGCGGCGTCGGCCTCCCGTCCGGCGAGGACCGCGAGACAGGTGCCGGATCCGGCGGTCGACACGAACAGCAGTGCGGAGTCCAGCTCCACGACGACCTGTCGTACGTCGCCGCCGTCGCCGAACCTGACGCCGGCGCTGCGGCCCAGTGAGTAGAGGCCGGAGGCGAGGGCCGCCATGTGGTCGGCGCTGTCGGTGTCCAGGCCGTGCACGGACTTGACGAGACCGTCGGAGGAGAGGAGCACGGCGCTGTTGGTGTGGGGTACGCGCTGGACGAGGCCGCTCATCAGCCAGTCGAGATCGGACACATGACCCGTCGGCACATCGCTCGCCATGGGGGATCGACTCCTTGGACTGCTCGGTGTGGTGCTGGTGGTCGGGGACACGGGAGAGGGAGGGCTGGGAGTGGGGGGACAGGGGGACGCGGTGGTGGGGTGCGGGGACCCGGCGGGTATCTCCTGGTGCCGCACGCGCGCGTGGCGGGGCGTCATGTGCCGCTCCCGGCCCCGCCCAGCGGGTCGCGGTACGGGATCTCGCGCGGATCGGCGGCCTCGGCGAGGGTGATGCCGCGCTGGAACGCCGCCATGAGGCCGGGGTCGTGCCCGGCGGGCGGTTCGTCGTCCTGGCGTGGTGCGGGGCCCCCGCGCAGTTGTGGCGCGAGGTGTTCCTGAGCTCTGCGCCGGGGCAGTTGGGGCCGCTCCGTGGTGCCGCGCACCGGTCCGGCCAGGGGTGTGGGCGGGGCCTCCGCGCTCTGCTCGGCAGCTTCGCGGTCCTCGGCGCTGATGCCGGGCAGGGCGTCGGCCGGGGTGGGGCGGGTGCTGCCGGCGACGCGCTGGGGCAGCGGCCTGGGGGCGTCGGGCGGGGCGGGCGCCGTCTCCGGCCGGTGCGGCACCGCGACGGGCGGCTGCGGCGGGGCGGGCGGGGCCTGCCGTGCGGGCGGCGTGGACGTGACAGCGGCGGCGGCCTGCGGGCCCAGCACGCTGTCGGCGGTCGCCGCGGCGGTGGCCTTGCGCACCCGGGGCGCCCGCTCGCCGTCCTCGGCGCCGAGCAGGTCCTGCGGGACGACGAGGATGGCCTGGACTCCCCCGTAGATGTTGGTCTGCAGCCGGACGGTGATGCCGTGCCGCCGCGCGAGCTGGGAGACGACGAACAGGCCGATCCGGCCGTCCTGGAGCAGGCTGGCGACGTTGACCTGATCGGGGTCGGTGAGCAGGGCGTTCATCTTGTTCTGCTCGGTGACCGGCATGCCGAGTCCGCGGTCCTCGACCTCGATGGCGAGCCCGGAGGTCACCAGGTTGGCGCGGAGCAGGACCTGGGTGTGCGGGGCGGAGAACACCGTGGCGTTCTCGACGAGTTCGGCGAGCAGGTGGATGCAGTCGGCGACGGCGTGCCCGCGCAGCGTCCCGTCGATCGGCGGGACCAGTTTGACGCGGGAGTACTGCTCGACCTCGGCGACGGCGGAGCGCATCACCTCGGTCATGGAGACCGGGTGGCTCCACTGGCGGCGCGAGACGGCGCCGCCGAGGACGGCGAGGTTCTCCGCGTGCCTGCGGATGCGGGTCGCGAGATGGTCGACGTGGAACAGGCCCTTGAGCAGGTCCGGGTCCTCGACGTCGTTCTCCAGTTCGTCGAGGATCGAGATCTCGCGGTGCACCAGGGACTGCAGGCGCCGCGCCAGATTGACGAAGACCTCGACCTTCTGCCGGCTGCCCGCCTGGCTGGAGAGCTGGGTGGCCTGTACGACGGCGGTGACCGCGACGTCCTGGGCGCGGGCCAGGTCGGCGGAGAGCTTGTCGAAGTCGTCGGCGCCCGGCGGCGGGGCCTTGGGGGTGCGGCGCGGTGGCGGATCCTCGCCCCTGCGCAACTGTTCGACCAGTCCGCGCAGTTCGGCCTGGCCGCGGGCGCTGGCACGGCGCAGCCCGACGACCCGGTCGTGGACGGCGCCGGCGGTGCGGTCGGCGGCCACCGCGGCGATCAGGATGGCCGCCGTCGTGACGACACAGGCGCCGGTGAGCACGGCCCACAGTTCGGTGCTGGGGCGTACGCCGGTGGACCGTACGAGGAAGATGACGGCGGCGCAGGCGCCGAGCGCCACCGCGAGCGGGGGCAGTACGGCGATGCGCAGCAGTTGCGGCCGTATGTGGGTCTCCGCCGGTCGCGGCGCGGCGGCCCGCCCGGCCGGCTTGCCGTGCCGAGCGCCTTCACGGCGGTCTGCGCGTGGGGCCGGCTGGCGAAGCTGAGACATGCGGCGTCCTCGGGCTCTCAGGTGTGGGGGTCTCTGGTCCGGGCTGATGAGGGCACGTGGCGACGACCGGGCGTCGCTCGGCGGCCACTCACGGTAGTCGTCGATGTCGTACGTGCGGTGGGCAGTTGCCAAACTCGGACGGCTGAGGTCCCGCTCTGGTATGAGTCCTCGCACTGCAGAGCGATATCGGGTGGGGTTGCGGTGCGGCGGACCGGATTGTCAGTGGTCGCGCCTACGGTCGGCTCTCATGGACACACCCTTCGACCTCACGCTCGACTGCACGGACGCGACCGTGCTCGCCGACTTCTGGAAGACGGCGCTCGGTTACGTGGACGAGCCCCCGCCCGCGCCGTTCGCGACGCGCGAGGAGTGGGTCGCCTCGTTCGGGCCGCCCGAGGACGCCGAGGAGGACGACGGCGCCTGGCTGTGCGATCCGGACGGGGTCGGGCCGCGTCTGTCGATCCTGAAGGTGCGCGAGCCGAAGACGGCGAAGAACCGGCTGCACATCGACGTACGGGTGCCGGGTCACGGCTCACCGGAGGAGCGCTGGTCCCGCATCGTGGCGGAGGCGGAGCGGCTGGTGCGGGCCGGCGGCACGATCGAGCGGCTCTTCGACGGCCATCATGTCCTGATGGCGGATCCGGAGGGCAACGAGTTCTGCGTGGGGGCGAGTTCGCGGTCCGCGACGTGAGGGGACGTCGGCTGTGCGGAGACCGGGGCTAGCCTGGGGTTTCTATTCGGAGAGGAAGATTTTGTCCCCCAAGAACCCGTTCACCGGAACCCCGTTCACCAAGACGCTGTCGATCCCCACTCCCGACGGCACGGCCGACGCCTTCGCCGCCTCTCCCGGGCACGGGGCGCGGCACCCGGCGGTGCTGCTGTACATGGACGCCTTCGGGCTCCGTGCCGAGCTGGAGAGCAAGGCCCGCGAGCTGGCGTCCCACGGCTACTACGTGCTCGTGCCGAACGTCTTCTACCGCGACTCCCCCACCCCGGTCGTCGAACTCCCCGCGCACATCGACGAAGCCTCCCGGCCCGCGCTGTTCGAGACGCTCTGGCCGATGATCCAGGAGCACACCGCGGAGCGCGCTCTGCGGGACGCCGACGCCTTTCTCGCGTTCCTCGCCGAGCAGGCCGAGGTGGACGACGGCCCGGTCGCCGCGGTCGGGTACTGCATGGGCGCCGCCCTGGCCCTGCGCACCGGCGCGGCCCGTCCCGACCGGGTGGCGGCCGTCGCCGGGTTCCACCCCGCGGCCCTGGTCACGGACGCGCCGGACAGCCCGCACCACCGGTTCTCCGCGATCACCGGGGAGATCCATCTCGGCCTGGCCGAGGGCGACATGACCCCCGAGTCCCTGAAGGCGCTCGACCAGGCGCTGACCACGGCGGGCCACACCGCGACGACGGAGATCTACCCCGGCACCGTCCACGGCTTCACGATGTCGGACACCTCGGCGTTCGACGCGGAGGGCTCGCGGCGGCACTGGGACCGGCTGCTGCCGCTCCTGGAAAGGGCGTTGGGCAGGGGGTGAGCCGTCGGGGAGGCGCGCCCAAGGCGCCTCCCGGACCGGGGCCTATCCCGCCACCACCACCTCGGTCTCCCCCGCGTCCACCACCGGCCAGCCCCCGGCCGGCACCGCGGCGGCCAGGCGCCACCAGTGGTCGGTGGGCAGTGACTCGGCCGACGGTTCGAACGGCTCGCCCGGGCGCGGGAGGGCGAGCCGGGCGGCGCTGCGGCGGGCCTGGTCGGCGGAGTGCTCGCCCGGCTCGGTCCACGGGTGCGGGGCCAGGTTGAACGTCGCCCAGTGGATCGGCAGCATCGGCCCCGACACCGGGCCGCCCTGGAGGTCGAGGTGGGCGCGCATGCCCTCCTCGGGCGTCATGTGGATGTCCGGCCAGTACTCGGAGTACGCCCCGATCTGGATCATGGTCACGTCGAACGGGCCGTGCTCGGCGCCGATCTCCTTGAAGCCCTGGAAATAGCCGGTGTCGCCGCTGTGGTAGACGCGGTGGTCGGGGCCGGTGACCACCCAGGACGCCCACAGCGTGTGCTGGGCGTTGCGCAGGCCGCGGCCGCAGAAGTGGCGGGCCGGGGTCGCCGTGAGCGTCACCCCGGCGACCTTGGTCTCCTCGTGCCAGTCCAGCTCGCGCAGCCGGTCGGCGGGAACGCCCCAGTGCTCCAGGTGGGCGCCGACGCCGAGCGGCACCGCGAAGACGGTGTCGGTGTCGGCCAGCGCCTTGATCGTGGGCATGTCCAGGTGGTCGTAGTGGTCGTGCGAGATCACCACGACGTCGACCGGGCCGAGCGCGGCGAGCGGCAGCGGCGCGGGGTGCAGCCGCTTGGGGCCCGCGAAGGGGAACGGGGAGCAGCGGTCGCCCCAGACCGGATCGAAGAGCACCCGCGCCCCGTCGATCTCGGCCAGCACGCTGGAGTGGCCCATCCATGTGATGCGCAGGCCGCTCACCGACGGCTTCGACAGGTCGGCGAGGGTCGTGGGGTGCACGGGCACGGTCCCCGCGGGGGCACGCAGGACGCGCTCCTCCTTGCGGAAGTAGACCTTCGCGAACTCGATCATGGAGCCGTCGGGGCGGGTGCGGGCGCCCTCCGGGTTCTGGAAGGAGCCGTCCGCGAAGTTCGGCGACTTTCGGATGCGCTCCAAACGCGCGCCGGTGGGCTCGGCGCCGAAAGCGGCCGGTTGCAGCGAGCGCAGCCCGGAACTCAGAGAACGTGACACGGCGCCTCCCGTTGATCGATCAGGGTTTCCATTATGGGCAACCCCACCGACAACGCACGGCATCCCCGATTTCGTCCCCGTTCCGGGTACACGGACTTTGACAGGGCTCACGGCCGCTCGTGATACTGACCGGCCATTCAGTCCGCCTTCTGGAGGAAACCGTGCCTGACCTGCCCGCGAGCCCGCTGATCGAGCTGACCTGGACCGACCACGTCACCGGTCGCAAGGGCTATCTGGTGGTCGACCGGCTGGTCCGCGGTGTGTCCAGCGGCGGCCTGCGGATGCGTCCGGGCTGCACCCTCGACGAGGTCGCGGGGCTCGCGCGCGGCATGACGATGAAGGAGGCGCTGCACTACGACCCGCGGGCCCGCTACGTCCCGCTCGGCGGCGCCAAGGGCGGCATCGACTGCGATCCGCGGGACCCGGCGGCGTACGGCGTCCTGGTGCGCTACCTGAAGGCGATGCGCCCGTACATCGAGTCCTTCTGGACGACGGGCGAGGATCTGGGGCTCACCCAGGACCTGGTCGACCGGGCGGCGGCCGAGGCGGGACTCGTCTCGTCGATCCAGGCGGTGTATCCGCTGCTCGACGACGAGGCGGCCGCACGGGCGCGGCTCGCCGCCGCGTTCGCCGTCGACGTGGACGGCATCGGCCTCGACGAGCTCGTGGGCGGCTGCGGTGTCGCCGAGTCGGTCCTCGCGGCGCTCGACCGCGCGCGCGTGCCGTACGAAGGCACCCGTGTCGCGCTTCAGGGACTGGGCACCATGGGCGGCGCCACGGCCCGTTTCCTCGCGCGCGCGGGCCTGAAGGTGGTCGCGGTGGCCGACCTCAAGGGGACGGTCGCGAACCCGGAAGGGCTCGACGTGGAGGGGCTGCTCGCGGCCCGCGACGCGTACGGCGGCGTGGACCGCTCGACGCTGCGCCCCGGGGACCGTGAGCTGCCGGGCGACGCCTGGCTGGCGGTCGACGCGGACGTCCTGGTGCCGGCCGCCGTCTCGTTCGCGATCGACACCGCGAACCAGGGGCGGATCACCGCCCGCTGGATCGTCGAGGCCGCCAACATGCCGGTCCTCCCCGCGGCGGAGGAACTGCTCGCGGCGCGCGGCGTCACGGTCCTGCCCGACGTGGTCGTCAACTCCGGGACGAACGCCTGGTGGTGGTGGACCCTCTTCGGCGACATCGGCGCCGACGCGGACGAGGCGTTCGGCCACACACGGCGTGCCATGCGCGGGCTCATCGACGTGATGCTGGCCCGCGCCGAGGCCGACGGGACGACGCCGCGGGCCGCCGCGCACGCGATCGTCGCGGACCGGCTGCCCGTGCTGGCGGAACGGTTCGGCCGGTACCGGTGACGGCGGCGGTCAGTCGCCGACCAGCGGAGTGTCGACCAGGTGCTCCGCCAGGAACCACGCCTGCAGTTCGCCGGTGCGGACGACCTGGGAGACCAGCAGGTCGTTGGTCCCGTCGTCGCCGAGCGCGGCGGCCTTCGCGGCGCTCTCCCGGCTCTCCACGAGGATCGTCCGGTGGGCGTCGAGCAGCCGGGACAGCATCGCGGGGACGGGCTCCACACCGTCCGGCGGGCGCGGCACCGAGGTCAGCTCCGCGACGTGCCGGGGGTCGCCGACGGCCACCCCGCCGAGCGTCTGGACGCGTTCGGCGAGGGCGTCGACGATCTCCAGCTGTGCCTGCGCGTGCTTGTCCAGGAGGAGATGGAGCTGGAAGAAGGTCGGGCCGCGCATGATCCAGTGGTGCTTCTTGTAGAGGCCGTACAGGATCTGCGTGTCCGCCAGGATCTTGTTCAGGCGCTCGCACCCGTGGGTGCGCGCCTCGTCGGTCAGGCCCAGCGGGAATCCCTTGAGCGTGCCGAACTCCTGGATCACCGGCTCGCCCGTCGGGACGGTGGTGGGTGTGATTGTCATGGTGCGCCTCCGGGGCCGCTGTACTGACTGGGACAGTGACGCTAGGGGTGGGCCCGGGCCCCGTGTTGTCCGTCGGCGCACGCGCGCGTGCCCCTCAGTGCCCGATCGGTTCGAGCGCGGCGGTCTCGTCCACGGCGCCGCCGACGGCCGCCGACTTCAGGGCCCGCCATTCGCGCGGGGAGTGCCCGTACACCCCGCGGAACGAGCGGCTGAAGTGCGCGGAGCTGACGAACCCCCAGCGGTGCGCCACCGCCGCCACGCTGGGCCCCGCGGCGCCGCCGCGCAGCAACTCCCGCGCGCAGCGGGCCAGTCGGCGCCGCTGGATGAGCCGGCCGACGGTGATGTTCTCCTTCTCGAAGAGGCGGTGCAGGTAGCGCACGGAGATGTGGTGGGCGGCGGCGACGGTCTCCGGGGAGAGTTCCGGGTCGGCCAGATGGCGGTCGATGTGGTCCCGGACGCGCCGCACCAGCTCGTCCCGCGCACCGTCCCCCGACCGCGTCCGCTCGGCGACCAGGGTGCCGAACAGATCGAGGGCGCCCGCGGCGAGCCGGTCGGCGATCGCGGGCGGACAGGACGGCGCGGACGCCACCAGGGTCGCGAGGAACGGCATGAGGATCGCGCCGACGCCCGTAGCGGTGCCGACAGCGGTGCCGGTGACGTGGCTCAGGTCGCCGTCGGGCAGATCGAGGGCGTGCCGCGGCAGCAGGACGGTCCGGCACGCGAACGGTTCCGGGAAGTCCAGGGTGTAGGGCCGCCCGGTGTCGAGGACCAGGAGGCCGCCCGTCTCCACGGTGGCGGTGCGGCCGTCCTGCCGGAGTTCGGCCCGGCCGGACGTCTGGACGTGCGCCGCGACGAACGGCCGCGGTGAGCGCGCGATGTCCGCCCGGGTGCGGATCAGCCGCTGGGCGTCGGCCTCGATCGTGGCCAGCCGCAGCGGTCCGAGCCGGTCGGCGACGATCCGGCCGGAGACGGATCCTTCGCCTCCGGCCTCTTCGCCGTCCGGCGCGTACGGAGTCACCCGCATCGGCACCAGTGCGCGCCCGACGATGTCGCGCCAGTGAGCGAGCCGCTCCCCCGTGGGCGTCGCGTCAGTGGTCAGAAACAGGCTCAACCAGGCTCTCCTCTTCACCCGTGGTCACCCCGTCCCACCAGTCAAGCGGCGGCCGGAGCCGGACTCCAGGCACAAAGGAGGCAGAAAGAAGAGGCAGCCTTCCCCAGACCTGCCCAGGGCCTGGGTGGGCCTGGGAAGGGCCTGCCTAGGGCCTGTCCGTCTCCCACTCCGCGAGCCGCTCACGCGCGCGGGCGACGATCTCCGGATTGGCGTCCGCGCCGAGCCCGGCACAGCGTGCGAGGGTCTGCCGGGCCGTCTCCGGCCGGCCGGCGGCCAGCAGGGCGTCGGCCAACAGCAACAGATTGCGCCCTTCGAGGCCGATGTTCCCCGACGCCCGGCACAGGCCGACGGCCGCCTCCAGACGGTCGACCGCCTCGTCCCAGCGGCCCAACCGCCCCAGACACTGGCCGATTCCGGCGAGCAGCCCGAGCCGGGTGATGGTGGCACTGTGCGGCTCCAGCGCGTCACCGGCCCCGTCCATGAAGGCGACGACCTCCTGGAAGGCGGTCAGCGCCTCCTCGTCCCGCTGCTCGGCCTCCAGGATCAGCGCCCGGCCGTGCAGCACCTGGAGCAGCCCCAGGTCGTCGCCCGCCGCACGGAACATCTCCGCCGCCCGGTCCGCCGCCTCGAACGCCTCCTGCCACTGACACAGGACGCGGTGCGCCCAGGACGTGTACTGGTGCGCCCACGCCTGCTGCACGGGGTCGCCCGCCCGCCGTGCGGCGGCGAGCGCCGCGGCGGACAGCGGCAGGCTGTCGCGCGGTCGGCCCTCGCACAGGGTCACCGCCCACGCGTGATAGTTCAGCTGGGTCGCCTCGACGAGCGGGTCGCCGAGGGCCCGCGCGCTGCGCGCCGCGGTGCCGAAGACCTCCGCCCAGTGCCCCCAGAACAGCCACTGGTCGGAGAACCAGTGCAGCGCCTCCGCCACCTCGACCACGGTGGCGTGGTCGCCGTCGCGCGCGGCGGCCCGCAGCGCGCCGAGCCAGTTGGCGCCCTCGGACTGGAGCCAGTGCCGGGCCCGCTCGGCGCTGGACAGGTCGACGGTGCCCCGCCAGGAGGCGGGCGGCGCCCCGTGGTCGGGCTCGTACCAGCGGCCCGCGACCACCGCGGTCTCCAGGAGCCAGCGGTGCAGCGCCTGCCGGGAGGCGTCGGCGGCGGGCCCGAACTCCTCGGCGGCGAGGCGCGCCTGCGCGTACAGGCGCAGCAGGTCGTGCAGGCGGTAGCGGTCCGCGCGGGAGCCGAGCAGTCCGGCCTCGACCAGTTCCTCCAGGGTGTCCTCGGCGTCGAACAGCTCCTGGCCGGTGAGCTGCGCGGCGAGCGCGGTGCTCGCGTCCGGGCCGGGGACCAGGGCCAGGCGCCGGAACATCCGGGCGGCCGTCGCCGTGAGCTGGCGGTACGAGAGGTCGAAGGCGCCGCTCACCCGTACGTCCCCGGCGGTCAGCGCGTCGAGCCTGCGCTCCGCGTGCCCGAGCCGGTCGGCGAGCCTGCGCACGGTCCAGCCGGTGCGGGTGGCCAGCCAGTTGCCCGCGATGCGCAGGGCGAGCGCCAGATGGCCGCAGCGCCGGGCGACGTCGGCGAGGGCGTCCGGTTCCGCGGCCGCGCGCTCCTTGCCGATCAGCAGGGTGAGGAACTCGGCGGCCTCGGCGGGGCTCAGTTCGCCGAGCGGGATCCGGTGCACGGCGTCGAGTCCGGTCAGCATGCGCCGGCTGGTGACGATCACCATGGCCGGGCCCGAGCCGGGCAGCAGCGGCCGGACCTGGGCCTCGTCCCGGGCGTTGTCGAGCACCAGTAGGCAGCGCCGCTCGGCGAGGACGCGGCGGTACAGCTCGGGGCGGCCGGCGGGGCCCGCCTTGGCGAGGTCGCGGTCGGGGGTGCCGAGGGCCTTGAGCACGGAGACCATCAGCTCGGCGGCGGGCGGCGGCTCCTCGTCCGTACCGGACAGGTCGATCATCAGCTGGCCGTGCGGGAAGTTCCCGGCGAGCTGCCGCGAGGCGTGCAGCGCGAACGTCGTCTTGCCCGCGCCGGGGGCGCCGGACACCGCGACGACGACGGCCTGCCCGCCCGCCGTGCGGTCCGCCGCGGCCAGGTCGGCGAGGCGGCGCAGTTCGGGCTCGCGCCCCACGAAGTCGTCGGCCCCGCGCGGGAACGCGTGCACACCCGCCGGGCTGTAGCCGGTGGCCCGGCCGGTCCTGGCCGCCGCGAGCAGCTTCTCGCGCTCGGTCTCGGCCAGGCCCAGGCCGTCCGCGAGCGCGGCCACGGTGCGCCGCTGCGGCGCCGCACGCCGTCCGCGCTCCAGATCGCCGATGCCGCGCACGCTCATGCCCGACGCCTCGGCGAGCCCTTCGATGGTCAGCGACCTGGCCACCCGCAGTTCCCGCAACAACGCCCCGAACGACGTTCGATCCTCTGACACCACTACCCCCACGCACACATGATCAACTCTTGATTCTAGGAGGTGCGGGGCGCTTGCGGGCATCGGGCGTGTTAACAGTCGCCATCGGGCCAATCCGGTCACTCCCCGCCGGACGTGCACGGTCGGGACAGGGCCGGTGCGCTCGTGGTCAACTGCCGCCCGCCGCCCGCGCCTAGCGTCCAGGGGCACGGTCCGTCCGGACCCGCGTCAGCCACCCCCCTTGATCCTCAGGAGCACACCCATGTCCGTCGATCCGGTACTCGAACCCGCCGCGACCGCCTTCGCCGAGGCCACCGCCAACCCGCCCTACCTCTTCCAGCTGCACCCCGAGGAGGGCCGCAAGGCCGTCGACGACGTGCAGTCCGGCGCGGTCGAGCTGCCCGAGGTCGACGAGGAGTGGATCACCGTCGAGGGCGGCCCCACGGGCAGCGTCCGCGCCCGCATCGTCCGCCCCGCGGGCGCCGAGGGCGTCCTTCCGGTCGTCCTGTACATCCACGGCGCCGGCTGGGTCTTCGGCAACGCCCACACCCACGACCGGCTGGTGCGCGAGCTCGCCGTCGGCACGGGCGCGGCCGTCGTCTTCCCCGAGTACGACCTCTCGCCCGAGGCCCGCTACCCGGTCGCCATCGAGCAGAACTTCGCCGTCGCCCGCTGGATCGTGGACCAGGGCGCGACCAAGGACCTCGACGGCGACCGGCTCGCCGTCGCCGGTGACTCGGTGGGCGGCAACATGACCGCCGCCCTCACCCTCATGGCGAAGGAGCGCGGCGGCGTCCCGCTGCTCCAGCAGGTCCTCTTCTACCCGGTGACCGACGCGGCCTTCGACACCGGCTCCTACGAGCAGTTCGCCACCGGCTACTTCCTGCGCCGCGACGGCATGCAGTGGTTCTGGGACCAGTACACGACCGACGAGGCCGAGCGCGCCCAGATCACCGCGTCGCCGCTGCGCGCCACCACCGAGCAGCTGACCGGGCTCCCGAAGGCCCTGGTCATCACCGGTGAGGCCGATGTGCTGCGGGACGAGGGCGAGGCGTACGCGAACAAGCTGCGCGCGGCCGGCGTCCCGGTCACCGCCGTCCGATTCCAGGGCGTCATCCACGACTTCGTGATGCTCAACGCGCTGCGCGAGACGCACGCCGCCGAGGCCGCGATCGCGCTGGCGATCAGCACCCTGCGCTCCGCCCTGCACACCGCCTGACGCCCACGGCCTCCCCGAAGGACATCTCATGCCGAACCCCACCCCGACCGTCGTCCTGGTCCACGGCGCCTTCGCCGACGCCGCGAGCTGGTCCGGAGTCATTGCCGAGCTGCAGAGCGACGGGATCCCGGTGGTCGCCCCGCCCAACCCGCTGCGCGGCCTGGCGGCCGACGCCGCCTACATCGCCTCGCTCGTCGCCCAGATCGACGGCCCGGTCGTTCTCGTCGGCCACTCCTACGGCGGCGCCCTGATCACGGTCGCCGGTGCCGCGGAGAACGTCGTCGGCCTGGTCTACGTGGCCGCGTACGTCCTCGAAGAGGGCGAGAGCCTGGGCGAACTCCAGGGCCGCTTCGCCCTGTCGCCGCTGGTCAGCAACCTCGAGCAGAGGACGTACCCGGTCGCGGACGGCGAGCCCGCCGTCGAGGTCACCATCGCCGAGGACGCCTTCCCCGCGATCTTCGCCGCCGATGTCCCCGCGGAGACGACCAAGGTCCTCGCGGTGGCGCAGCGCCCGCTCGCCGCGGGCGCGTTCGAGGAGAAGGCGACCGCGGCGGCCTGGCGGACCACGCCCTCGTGGGCCGTGATCGCCGGCGCCGACCAGGCGATCAACCCCGAGGTCGAGCGGTTCGGCGCCACGCGCGCGGGCGCCACGGTCGTCGAGGCGGACGGCGCTTCGCACGCGATCGCCGTCTCCCGTCCGAAGGAGGTCGCGGACGTGATCCGCGCGGCGGTGCTGTCCGTCGGCTGACCCCCTCCCGGGGCCGTCGTGCTCACGCGAGTACGGCGGCCCCACCGGGCCTCTCCAGCAACTAGGGTTGCCCGGTGACCAGAGTCCGGTTGAGCGTGGCCGAGCGGCGCGCGGAGCTGCTGCGGGCCGCCATCGAGCAGATTGAGGTGCACGGCGTCGCCGCCGTGCGCATCGCCGACGTGGCCTCGGCGCTCGGGGTGAGCAACGCCCTGGTGCTGTACCACTTCTCGACGAAGGAGAAGCTCGTGTCGGCCGCGTTCACCCTCGCCGCCGAGGACGACCTGGCCCGTCTCCGCAAGCTCCTCGGCCGGCGGACCACGGCGCTCAAGCGGCTGCGCGCGGCGGTGCGCTGGTACGCGCCCACCGGCCAGGCGAAGGGCTGGCGGCTGTGGATCGAGGGCTGGGCCGCCGCGCTGCGCGAACCGGCGCTGCGCGAGGTCACGCGCGATCTCGACAGGCAGTGGAAGGCGGCCCTCGCCGAGGTCCTCGCGGAAGGCGTGGCGGCGGACGAGTTCAGCTGCCCGGACCCGATGGGCACGGCGCTGCGCCTGACGGCCCTCCTCGACGGCCTCGCCGTGCAGATGACGACGTACGGCGGCGCGGTGTCCCGGGCCCGCGCCCAGGAGTGGGTGGACGAGGCACTCGCCCGTGAACTGGGCCTGGAGCGGGCCGAGCTGACCTCGAGGCGCTGACCGGCCCGGACCACGCCACGCGGTTCAGGAAGCGGACTCCAGCTGCAGCTTGATCTCGTGCGGGTCGAGGAACCCCTTCGCCTGCGCCCGGTCGCCGGAGGACTCGCCGCGCAGCCGGCGCCCGATCCACGGCACCAGGAACTCCCGCGCCCAGTGGATGTCGTCGCGTCGGACGGCGAACGTGCCGCGCGGCGGCAGCAGCGGCCAGGACTGCTCGGGGTCGGCGGGCACCTCGATGCCGAGGGCCTGACCGGCCCGGAGCGCGACCCGGGTGTGTCCCTCGGCGGCGAGGTGCAGCCGGTCCTCGTCCCAGGCCCTGCGGTCCTGGATGGACCTGAGCGACCACAGGTCGAGCATCGCGCAGCCGTGCCGGTCGGCGATGGCCCGTACGTGCATGTTGTACGTGGCGATCTTGCCGCGCAGATGCTTGAGGACGGCGACGTCGCGGGTGTCGAAGCCGGTGGCGACGAGGACGGTGCCCGCGGCCTCGGTGAGCCGGACCACGGCCTTCTCGAAGCGCTCGGCCACGTCGTCCGGGTCGGTGCCGGGCCGGATGATGTCGTTGCCGCCCGCGACGAAGCTCACCAGGTCCGGGGCGAGCTCGACGGCGCGCGGGATCTGGTCCTCGATGATCTGGTCGATGAGCTTGCCGCGCACGGCGAGGTTCGCGTACTGGAAGGTGTCCTCGGGGGCGCGGTCGTCCAGGAGGACGGCGAGCCGGTCGGCCCAGCCGACGAAGGTCCCGTCGGGCCCGGGGTCCCCGACACCCTCGGTGAAGCTGTCGCCCACCGCGGCGTAGGAGCGGATCAGGCCGCTGTCGTGCGCGTCCGTCGCGTGGGCCGGGTTCGCTGCGTCCGTGAGTGCTCTCGATTCGTTTGCCACGACCACACATCTTTCACCCCGCCCTGTGACCTACGCGACCGTAACCAGGGGTTGACGAGTGGTGACAAACCACACCCGGCCCCCAGGGAATATCTGGGAGCCGGGTGCGACGCGTGTGCCGCGTGGGGTGCGCGCGGGTCAGATGGTGACGCCGTGGCTGCGCAGGTACGCGACCGGGTCGACGTCCGAGCCGTAGCTCGCGGTCGTCCGGATCTCGAAGTGGAGGTGCGGTCCGGTGACGTTTCCGGTCGACCCGGACAGACCGATCTGCTGGTCCGCCGTGACCGTCTGGCCTGCGGAGACACCGAGCGAGGACAGGTGGGCGTACTGGGCGTAGTAGCCGTCGGCGTTCTTGATGACGACCTGGTTGCCGTACGCGCCGCCGTCGCCCGCCGAGACGACCGTGCCGTTGGCCACGGCCTTGACCGGGGTGCCGGTGGACACGACGAAGTCGGTACCGGTGTGGTAGCCGCTGGACCACATGGAGCCGGACGAGTGGTACTGGGTGCCGATGGAGGCGTCGACGGGCTTCACGTAACCCGAGCCGGTCGAGGCGGTGCTCGCCTGCGTCGCCGTGGCCGTGCCGCTCGCGCCGCCGACGGTGAGCTTGGTGCCGGGCGTGATCAGCGACGCGTTGCCGCCGATGACGCTCTTGTTGTCCTTGTAGAGCTGCTGCCAGCCGCCGTCGACGTTCTGGCTCTTCGCGATCTTCGCGAGGGTGTCACCGGACTTCACGGTGTACGTGGTGGTGCCGGAGTCGGCGGCCTGCGCCCCGGTGGCGCCGATCAGGGGCAGCGCGAGCGCGGCCCCTCCGACGGTCGCGAGGGCGGCGCCCCGGGTGGCGCGGCGGGTCTTCGGGCGGCGGTGCTTCGCGTGTGCGGACATGGCGCTTTTCCTCTCCGTCGCCTGCGAGGTGAGCTGTCGGGTTCGGACTGGAGATGTCCGGCCGGATCCCGGGAAGGAGACCGGCTGCACCCCGAGCCACGTCGGGAAATCCCTCGGCGGCGTACTGCCTGTGGGTCCCCCGCTCCTGCCGTCACGGGTTGTCGTGGGAATTCCGGGCGGCGGCAGGACTAGGCGTTCCGTCCGGTGTGATGGGTGACCGTAAGGCAGCGGAACCGGCCGCGACAAACAGCGAATTCGCTTTTCGCGGCTTTCATTGATCATCTGAGGGATTTCTGTGTGACCCTCCGTCGCCGCCGCGCCTTTGCCAACGCCATACCTGCGGGAATTCCGCCGTCCGGCATTCCGGGAAACCGCCACGCACCGTCACCGCTATGAGCCCGCTCACGCACAGGTCCACAATCTCCGTTCACTTACGGATAGTTGGCGTGAAAAGGGACAAAACAGACGGATGGTTGCCCCGGGAATCGATGTCGTATCGTCAGGTGCAGGCCCACCGGCGAGCGGCGCCGGCGCGCCCGATTCGGAGGAGCCCCCGTGACGCAGCACGCCCCGTCCACCGAGCCCGAACTGACCGCAGTGCGCAACTTCCGCGATGTGGGCGGCCTCCCGACCGTGGACGGCGGGCGGATACGGCCCGGCGTGCTCTTCCGCAGCGGTCACCTCGCGCACGCCACCGCCGAGGACGCGGCGTTCCTGACCACCCTCGGCCTGCACACCGTCTTCGACTTCCGCAACGCGGCGGACCAGAAGCTGGAGGGCGCCGACGTCGAGCTGCCCGGCGTGCGCAATGTGAATCTGCCGCTGACCGACCCGGCCGACGGCGCCGAGTTCTGGAAGATGGTCCGCGACGGCGACCTCGACCAGCTGCGCGCGCTGCTCTCCGACGGGCGCGCGGCGCAGCGCATGATCACCTCGTACCGGAGCATCATCGGCGACCGCACCGCCGAGCACAGCAGGGTGCTGCACGCGATGGCCGAGGACAGCACTCCCGCCCTGATGCACTGCGCGGCCGGCAAGGACCGCGCGGGTCTGTCGATCGCCGTGACGCTGCTCGCCGTCGGCGTCGAGCCGGACGCGATCGAGGCGGACTACCTGAAGTCGAACGAGAAGCACCGCCGCTACAAGGTCCTCCGCAACGGCACGGGCGCGGGCGACGCCTACTCCCCCGAGGTCATGGAACTGCTCGCGCCGCTCTTCGACGCCCGCGCCGAGTATCTGCACGCGGCCTTCGAGACCATCGAGCAGACCTGGGGCACCACCGACCGCTACTTCGCCGAGGGGCTGAAGCTCAGCACCGCCGACCGCGACCGGCTGCGCGAGCGCCTGGTCGTCTGACGCAGGGGGTCCGGGGGCCGGCGGCGGCCGGCCTCAGCGGTTCCCGCCCAGCGTGAACAGCAGGTAGACGAACGCAGCGAAGGCGTGTCCCACGAATACGTAGATCAGGACCCGCACCCAGATGCCGCGCGGCAGCTTGTCCTCGATGTCGCGGCCGCCCGGCCGCTCTGCGTCGCTCATGACATGCCTCCCAGGCACAGTGCGGTGGTCGGGCTCTGGAGCAGGGTGTGGACGAAGAGGAGTTCGGACCCGCCGGTGTCCGCGGCCGCGATGCGGTGCGGGGTGAGCGAGTCGAAGTGGGCGCTGTCCCCCGGTGCGAGTCGGTAGGACGTGTCCCCCAGGCGCAGCCGCAGCCGCCCTTCGAGGACGTAGAGCCATTCCTCGCCGGGGTGGACGCGCACGATGTCGCCCTGGGCGCCGTACGGGACGTGGACGCGCAGCGCCTGCATGCCGCGGCCGGAGGCGCCGGCCTGGACGTAGGTCCAGCCGCCCGCCTCGGTCGGCTCCATGGTTCCGGCACGCACGACGGAGTCCCGATCGGCGGGCGCCTCGCCGAGCAGTTCGGAGACCGTCGTACCGTAGGTACGGGCGAGTGCGAGCAGCATCGGCAGCGACGGCTGGCGCTGACCAGTCTCCAGCCGGGAGAGATGGGCCGGTGACAGACCGGCCGTGCGGGCCGCGGCCTCCAGCGTGAGGGAGGCGCGGCGGCGCAGGGCGCGCAGCTGGGGCGCGACAGCAGGCAGCTCCGGGGGTTCCGGAGCCTCCTCGGGGAGGGCGGGGCTCATACCGTCGATTCAGCCAGAGCCCTGCCCGAGAGGCAAATTTATTGCCTCAGAGGCAAGCCCCTGAGGCAATGGTCCCGAAAGCGCGGTCAGCGGATGGCGACCGCCTGCTTCACCAGGGTCTTCCCGAAGTCCCACATCAGCCCGCCACCGCCGTGCGCGTCGTCCATGACGGCGGTGAACGCCTCGACGAACCGGTCGACGTCCGCCTCGTCGAGGACGAGCGGCGGGATCAGCTTGATGACTTCGAGGTGATCCCCGGAGACCTGGGTGAGGATCCGGTGCTTCTGCAGCAGCGGCACCACGACCATCTGCGCGAACAGGCCCTTGCGCGCGGCCTGCAGCATGGTCCAGCGGCTGCGCAGCTTCAGCGACTTGGGCCTGCCGAACTCGATCCCGATCATCAGGCCCCGGCCGCGCACGTCGCTCAGCAGCTCGTACCGGTCGATGAGCGCGGCGAGCCGCGACCGCAACAGCTCCCCCATGGCCCGGGCGTTCGCGACGGTCTCCTCGTCCTCCATCACGGAAAGCACGGCGAGTCCGGCGGCCATGGCCTGCGCGTTGGCGCCGAAGCTGGCCGAGTGAACGAGGACCCGGTCCATGGACGAGTAGACCTTCTTGAAGATCCAGTCCTTGCCGAGCGTGGCCCCCACGGGCACATAGCCGCCGGACAGCGCCTTGGCCACGCACACCAGGTCCGGTTCGACGCCCTCCTCGTGCTGGTAGGCGTAGAAGTCGCCGGTGCGGCCGAGGCCGGTCTGCACCTCGTCGGCGATGAGCAACGCCTTGTGCTGGTGCAGGAGTTGCTGCGCGGCGCGCAGATAGCCGGGCGGCGCCTCGTGCACGCCCTTGCCCTGGATCGGCTCGACGATGAGCGCGGCGACATCGCCCTTCTTCAGCTCCTTCGCCAGGGCGTCGAGGTCGCCGAGGGGTACGGCGGTGTCGGGCAGCAGCGGGGCGAACCCGTCGCGGAACCCGTCCTCGCCGTTGACCGACAGCGAGCCCGTGGTCAGCCCGTGGAAGGCGTGGGAGCAGTACAGCACCCGCGGCTTCCCGGTGGCGTACCGGGCGAACTTCAGCGCCGTCTCGACCGCTTCCGTACCACTGTTGCCGAAGAACACCCGGTCCAGGTGCGGACTGTGGGTGAGCAGCTTCTCGGCGAGCAGCCCCGGCAGCGGCTGGCAGTCGAACCGGGTCAGGTCGGCGAGGGAGGCGTCGAGGACGTCGTGCAGCGCCTTGCGGACGACCGCGTGGTGGCGGCCCAGGCCCATGACGCCGAACCCGGCGAGCATGTCCAGGTAGTCGTTGCCGTCCGCGTCCCAGAAGTGCGCGCCCTCGGCCCGCTCGTAGACCTTGTCGAAGCCGATGGTGTGCAGCATCTTCGGCAGCTGGTGGTTGAGGTACCTGGCGTGCAGCTCGTACCGTTCGGCGCCGCGCTCGGCGAGCAGCGTCTGGAGGTCGAACTCCTTGCTCATGCGTCGTTCTCCTTGCCGGACTTCACATTGAGGGAGGTACTGATCCGCCCGGCGATCTCCACCGGCGTCAGACCGATGTCGGCCAGCACTTCACCGCGCTTGGCGTGCGCGAGGAACTGCTCGGGGATCCCGAACCGCCGTACGGGTACGTCGACTTCGGCGTCGCCGAGCGCGAGGGCGACCGCAGAGCCGACTCCGGCGGCCCTGCTGTTGTCCTCGACGACGGCGACGAGTTCGTGCCCGGCGGCCAGCGGGGCGAGGTCGGGGTCGACGGGTTTGACCCAACGAGGGTCGACGACCGTGCAGTTGATGCCGCGCGCCGCGAGCAGCTCGGCGGTCTGCAGACAGACGGGGGCCATCACACCGACCGACACGAGCAGCACGCGCGGGCTTTCGGACCGGTGCAGCACGTCGATGCCGCCCACCCGGTCGACGGCCGGGACCGGCGCGCCCACGGACTCCTTGGGGAAGCGCAGCACGGTCGGCGCGTCGTCGACGGCGACGGCCTCGCGCAGCTGGGCGCGGAGCTGGTCGGCGTCGCGCGGCGCGGCGATCCGCAGCCCCGGCACCACCTGGAGCACGGACATGTCCCACATGCCGTTGTGCGAGGCGCCGTCGACCCCGGTGACCCCGGCCCGGTCGAGGACGAAGGTGACGCCGCTCTTGTGCAGGGCGACATCCATGAGCAGCTGGTCGAAGGCGCGGTTGAGGAAGGTCGCGTAGACGGCGACGACCGGGTGCAGCCCGCCGGTGGCGAGACCTGCGGCGGACACGGCGGCGTGCTGTTCGGCGATGCCGACGTCCCACACCCGGTCGGGGAACTCGGCCGCGAACTTGGTCAGACCCACCGGGTGCAGCATGGCCGCGGTGATGGCGACGACGTCCGCGCGCTCCCGTCCGATCGCCGCGATCTCGTCGCCGAACACCGAGGTCCACGAAGGTCCGTTGGACGGGGCGAGCGGTTCGCACGTGAGGGGGTCCATCACCCCGACGGTGTGGAAGCGGTCGGCCTCGTCGGCGAGCGCCGGCTCGTAGCCGCGGCCCTTCTCGGTCAGGCAGTGCACGAGGACCGGCCCGTGGAAGCGTTTCGCGCGGCGCAGCGCGGACTCCATGGCCCCGATGTCGTGTCCGTCGATGGGTCCTACGTACTTCAGGCCGAGGTCCTCGAACATGCCCTGCGGGGCGAACGCGTCCTTGAAGCCCTTCTTGGCGCCGTGCAGGGACTCGTAGACGGTGTGTCCCACGACGGGGGTGCGCAGCAGGACGTCCTTGCCCCAGGCCAGCACCTTCTCGTAGCCGTCGGTGGTGCGCAGCGTCGCGAGGTGGTTGGCGAGGCCGCCGATGGTGGGCGCGTAGGAGCGCTCGTTGTCGTTGACCACGATGATCAGCGGGCGGTCCTTGGCGGCCGCGATGTTGTTCAGCGCCTCCCAGGCCATGCCGCCGGTCAGCGCGCCGTCGCCGATGACCGCGACGACGTGCCCGCGCTCCCCCTGCACCTGCCGCGCCTTGGCGAGCCCGTCGGCCCAGCCGAGGGAGGTGGAGGCGTGGCTGTTCTCGACGATGTCGTGCTCGGACTCCTCGCGCGAGGGGTAGCCGGACAGGCCGCCCTTGCCGCGGAGCTTGCTGAAGTCCTGACGGCCGGTCAGGAGCTTGTGCACATAGCTCTGATGGCCGGTGTCCCAGACGAGCTTGTCGACGGGCGATTCGAAGACCCGGTGGAGCGCGATGGTCAATTCCACCACGCCCAGGTTGGGTCCCAGGTGTCCGCCGGTTCTGGCGACCGCGTGGATCAGGAACTCCCTGATCTCCACGGCCAGTTCGTCGAGCTCCTCCTCGCTCAGCGCCTTCAGATCGCGCGGCCCCCGGATGCCTTCCAGAATTGTCACGCTCGAGCCCCCTTCGTGGTCGAACTCACAAACCGGCACTCAGCTCACGGTGACGTCAGGCGCACCCGACGCGGCGCCGTCCTTCTCCATCTGTTCGGCGATCTTCATCGCCTCCTCGATGAGCGTCTCCACGATCTTCGACTCGGGCACGGTCTTGATGACCTCGCCCTTGACGAAGATCTGCCCCTTGCCGTTGCCGGACGCGACACCGAGGTCGGCCTCACGGGCCTCACCCGGGCCGTTCACGACACACCCCATGACGGCCACCCGCAGCGGCACCTCCATGCCGTCGAGCCCGGCGGTCACCTCGTCGGCCAGCTTGTAGACGTCCACCTGGGCCCGCCCGCAGGACGGGCAGGAGACGATCTCCAGGCGCCGCTGCCGCAGCCCCAGCGACTCCAGGATCTGGATGCCGACCTTGCACTCCTCGGCGGGCGGCGCGGACAGCGACACCCGGATGGTGTCGCCGATGCCCTCGGAGAGCAGCGCGCCGAAGGCGACGGCCGACTTGACCGTGCCCTGGAAAGCGGGGCCCGCCTCCGTCACCCCGAGGTGCAGCGGATAGTCGCAGGCGGCGGCGAGCTGCCGGTAGGCGTTGACCATCACCACGGGGTCGTTGTGCTTGACGGAGATCTTGAGGTCGCGGAACCCGTGCTCCTCGAAGAGCGACGCCTCCCACAGCGCCGACTCCACGAGGGCCTCCGGGGTGGCCTTCCCGTACTTCTCCAGGAGCCGGCGGTCGAGCGAACCGGCGTTGACCCCGATCCTGATCGGCGTACCGGCGTCGGAGGCGGCCTTCGCGATCTGCTTGACCTGGTCGTCGAACTTCTTGATGTTGCCCGGGTTCACCCGCACCGCCGCGCATCCGGCGTCGATGGCGGCGAACACGTACTTGGGCTGGAAGTGGATGTCCGCGATGACAGGGATCTGCGACTTGCGCGCGATGGTCGCGAGCGCGTCCGCGTCGTCCTGCGTGGGGCACGCCACGCGCACGATCTGACAGCCGGACGCGGTCAGTTCGGCGATCTGCTGCAGCGTGGCCCCGATGTCCGAGGTCCGTGTCGTCGTCATCGACTGCACGGACACCGGTGCGCCGCCTCCCACCGCCACCGGTCCGACCATGATCCGGCGGCTGGCGCGCCGCTCGGCGATCGGTCGGACCGGTACCTCGGGGAGGCCCAGTGAGACGGGCTCTCCGGCGTTCATGCCACGCTCACCCACGATTCCCGGCGACGGTCTCGGACATGGCGCGGATGGACTCCTTCAGCGACCCCATCGTGGCGAGCACGGCCGTCGGCTCGTAGCCGCAGTGCGCCATGCAGTTGGCGCAGCGCGGGTCCTTGCCGCGCCCGTACGCCTCCCAGTCGGTGTCCTCGATCAGCTGCCGGTACGACGGCACGTACCCGTCGCTCATCAGGTAGCAGGGCTTCTGCCAGCCGAAGAGCGAGTAGTTCGGGATCGCCCACGCCGTGCACGGGAAGTCGACCTTGCCCTCCAGGAAGTCCAGGAAGAGCGGCGAGTGGTTGAGCCGCCAGCGCCGCCGGTTGCCGCCGGAGAACGCCTTCTTGAACAGCTCCCGCGTCTGGGTGACGCCGAGGAAGTGCTCCTGGTCGGGCGCCTTCTCGTAGGCGTAGGCGGGCGAGATCATCATCTCGTCGACCTTGAGGTCGTCGTTGAGGTAGTTCAGCACCTCGATGATGTTCTGCGGGGTGTCGGTGTTGAAGAAGGTCGAGTTCGTGGTGACCCGGAAGCCGCGCCGCTTGGCCTCCTTGATCGCCTCGACCGCCTCGTCGAAGACGCCTTCCTTGGCGACGGACTCGTCGTGACGCTCGCGCATCCCGTCGATGTGCACCGTGAAGGCGAAGAACGGCGACGGCTTGAACTTGTCCATCTTCTTGCGCATCAGCAGCGCGTTGGTGCACAGGAAGACGTACTTCTTCCGGGCCACCAATTGCCGCACGATCTCGTCGATCTGAGGGTGCATCAGCGGCTCGCCGCCGGCGATGGACACCATCGGCGCGCCCGATTCGAGCACGGCGCCGACGGCCTGCGCGACGGGCATGCGCTGCTTGAGCACGCCCGCCGGGTGCTGGATCTTGCCGCAGCCCTCGCATTTCAGGTTGCAGGCGTACAGCGGTTCCAGTTCGACAATGAGCGGGAACTTGTCCCGCTTGCGGATCTTCTGTTCAGCGAGATACGTCGCAACCTTGATGGACTGTCGCAGTGGCATGGCCATCTGGGCTCACCTCCGAGGGAGCAGCAAAGAACGGTGCCATTCGAAAAAAGCGGGAAGGACGGCACGAAGGACGCGGAAAGCAGATAGTCCACCGCGGACCGTGCCGATCCTGACGAGTTCGTGTTCCGGGGCGTCGACGACCACCCGGACGGCCGCAACCGGACGCTCCCCGGCCTCGACCGCCGTGCGCAGGGTGGCCGCCGACTCCATGTCGACGGCGATCGCGCCGGTGGCCAGCAGGTCGCCGCGCTCGTGACCGCGGACGACGTGGTCGGAACCAGTGAGCGGACCGGTGTGCACGGTGCGTCCGGGCACGGTCCTCACCAGCTCCTTGACCAGCAGCTCCGTGTTCACGCACGGGGTGCTGCCGTGCGTGTCGCGGGTCTCCTGGGCCACGACGAGGTCACCGGGGTGCATGCCGGGCGCGAGCCCGGCGCAGAACCCGGTGGCGATCACCGCGGCCTCGCGCAGCGCCGCGTCGCCGAGGGCGCGCGCCGTCGCGCGCTCGGCGGCGTTCGGCCCCATGCCCGTACGCAGCACGGTCACGGGAGCGCTCGCCCCGGCCCGGCTGCCGGTGCGCAGGGCGACGTGCTCGATGCCCAGCGCGCAGGCGACGAGCAGCGCGGCCGTCTCCGGTGGACGCACGGCCACCGGATCGCCGCCCATCAGGCGTCCTTGAACGGCTCGCCGTGGACATACCGGCCGAGCGCGGTCAGCGGGAAGACCTGCCGGTACAGGTGGTAGTTGATCGAGAAGTCCCAGGGGAAGCCGGTCCCGGTGAAGTACGGCTCGTCCCAGGTGCCGTCCTCGGTCTGGGTCTCGGCGAGGAAAGTGATCCCCCGCTCGACGGCCTTGGAGTCCCGCTCGCCGGCCGACAGCAGCGCCATCAGCGCCCAGGCGGTCTGCGAGGCGGTGGAGAGGCCGTGTCCCTTCCAGTCCTCGTAGCGGTACGAGCGCAGGTCCTCGCCCCAGCCGCCGTCCTCGTTCTGGACCGACTCCAGCCAGTCGACGGCGCGGCGGATCGCGGGGTGCGCGGCGGGCATCCCGGCGGCGGTCAGCGCGGGCAGCACCGACCCGGTGCCGTAGACGTAGTTGACGCCCCAGCGGCCGAACCAGGCGCCGTTGTCCTCCTGTTCGGCGAGGAGCCACTCGATGCCGCGACGGGTACTCGGGTCGTGCGAGCGTCCCTCGACGGCGAGCATCTCGACGACGTGCCCGGTGACGTCGGCGGACGGCGGATCGATGACCTCGCCGAAGTCGCAGAACGGCAGCCGGTTGGGGAACGGGCTGGTGTTGTCGACGTCGAAGGCGCCCCACGCCCCGTTCTTCGACTGCATCCCGAGGTTCCAGCGCACGCCGCGCTCGATGGCCTGCTCGATGCGCGCGGTGTCGGGGTGCGTCACGCGGCGCAGCGCGAGCACGACCTCCGCGGTGTCGTCGATGTCGGGGTAGTTGTCGTTGTGGAACTCGAAGGCCCAGCCCCCGGGTTCGAGGGCCGGCTTGCGCACCGACCAGTCGCCGGGCCGGTCGATCTGCTCGTCGAGCATCCAGGTGGCGGCCTTGACGAGCGCCGGGTGGTCGCCGGGCAGTCCGGCGTCGGCGAGCGCGATGGTGGCCAGGCAGGTGTCCCAGACGGGAGACTGGCAGGCCTCGATCATGCGGGCGCCGTCCTCGCGCCACACCGCGAACCGGTCGAGGGAGGCGAGACCGGCCTTCAGGACCGGGTGGTCGAGGTCGTAACCGAGCAGGTGCAGGGCGATGACGGAGTAGACCGCGGGCGGCTGGATGCCGCCCCAGCAGCCGTCGTTCTCCTGGCGCTCGATGATCCAGCGGGCCGCCGAGTTCATGGCGGACTTGCGCAGCTTCTTGAGGGCCACCTTGTGGTAGCCGTGCATGATCTTGTCGAGCCGCTGGAAGGCGCCGTCCCAACTCGCCAGCGGGGCGAGCGGCTTGGCCGGGTTCGGGTCGCGGGCGTCGGTGTGCAGCTCGTCCAGCGCGAACGGCGCGGGCCGCACCGGACGCTTCGCGGACACGACGGTGAGGGGCACGATGGTCTGCCGTGCCCAGCACCCGAAGTCGTAGATGTTGAGGGGCATCCACTTCGGGAAGTAGAGGAGCTCCGGCGGGAGTTCGGGGAGGTCGTCCCACTTCCACCAGCCGAAGAGGGCCAGCCAGATCCGGGTGAAGACGCGGCTCGACGCGATGCCGCCGCGCTCGCGGACCCAGGCGGAGGCCTTCGCCATGTGCGGGGCGTCCGGTTCGTCTCCGGCGAGGCGCAGCGCGACGTAGGCCTCGATGGTGGTGGAGAGTTCGCCGGGTCCGCCGTAGAAGGTCGCCCAGGTGCCGTCGTCCCGCTGCTCGCCGCGGATGAAGAGCGCGGCGGCGTCGGTGGTGGCCTGGTCGCGGATGCCGAGGAACTGCCTCAGGAGCAGGTCCTCGGCGTCCATCGTCACGTTGGTGTCGAGGTCACCCTTCCACCACCCCTGGGCGTCCTGCCGGGCGAGCAGGAAGTCCGTGGCGCGCTGTATGGCTCGGGTGGCGGCGTGGTGTGTCCCGGCCGCCTCGGGGGTCGTGTCGGACGTGGGGGCAGTGGTGGCCGAGGACGCTGCGGGAGCTGCCGCTCCGGTGCTTCCGTCGGTCGTCGCTGTCATGGCTATCCCTTCGTGCAGTGGCTCATCTCTGCTGGGTAACCGTCGGCCGATGCCCTGGCGGGACACCGGCCGGCGACTGCGAGTCATATGCGGCCGATAGTGATCATCTCTTTCGTACGACGACGAAGTCGGCGAGCGCCGCGAACTGGGCGCGCACCGTGGCGGGCATCTGGACGGTGTCCAGGGCTTCGAGGGCGATCTCGTGCTGGCGCCGGGCCTCGTCGGCGGTCCACTGCCGGCCGCCTGCCTCTTCGATGAGGGCGGCGCGGGCGGCGAACTCCGCCTCGGAGAAGTTGTCGAAGTCGTTGTTCTTGGCGTCGGCGGCGAGGAGTTCTCCCAGCCGCTCGGAGGCCGCGCCGCCCGCGGCGAGCGCGGCGACGACCGGCAGCGACTTCTTGCGCTGGCGCAGGTCGCTCCAGGTCTGCTTGCCCGTCGACTCGGGGTCGCCCCAGATGCCGAGCAGGTCGTCGACGGCCTGGAAGGCCAGGCCCAGGTGGTAGCCGTACTTCTCCAGGGCGTCGGCGGTGACGTCGTCGGCGCCGCCGAGGACCGCGCCGATGGAGGAGGCGCAGGCGAGCAGGGCGCCCGTCTTGTTGCCCTCCATCTCCAGGCACTCCTCGACGCTGACCCGCTCACGGTGCTCGTAGGAGATGTCCTGCGCCTGTCCGTCGATCAGGGCGCGGCTGGCGGTGGTGAGGCGGCGGGTGGCGCGTCCGGCGTCCACCGAGGCGATCTCCAGGAGCACCTCGTTGGCGAGGGCGAACAGCGCGTCGCCGACGAGGATCGCCTGGGCGGGGCCGTGCACCTTCCACACGGTGTCGCGGTGGCGGCGCTGCTCGTCGCCGTCCATCAGGTCGTCGTGCAGCAGCGAGAAGTTGTGGACCAGCTCGACCGCGACGGCACCGGGGACGCCCACCTCGGGGGCGGCGCCCGCGGCCTGCGCGGAGAGCACGGCGAGCGCGGGGCGCACGGCCTTGCCGCCGTCGCCGTCGGCGGGGTTGCCCGCGGCGTCGATCCAGCCGAAGTGGTAGGCGGCGACGGTGTCCATGGGCGGCGCGAGCCGGTCCACGGCCTCCTTCAGCACTGGCGTGGCCAGGGTTCGGCCGCGCTCGAGAAGCGCGGTCACGTCCACCGCGTCGGCAGCCTCTTCGGCCGAGGGCACAGGTGGCACAGTCTCTCCTTGATGTGGCGTTCCAGCCGTTGGTGACGGTCGGTCCGTCGTGGGTGTTTCTACCGAGGGAAGTTCGAGGCTCACGCCGCCTCCCGGAACAGATGGCCGCGGGGGCGGCCCTGTGCGGCGAGGGCCGCGTCCGCGGCGCCGACCCCGCTGCGAACTGCGCCTTCCATCGTCGCGGGCCATCCGGTGGCGGTCCATGCACCGGCCAAGTAGAGACCGGGGGCGCGGGTGCGCGCGGCGGGCCGGAGGGCGCCCGTGCCGGGGGTGGGCGCGAAGGTGGCGGTGCGCTCCCGGGTCACGAAGAAGTCGATGACCCGCGCGCCGCGCGCACCCGGGAGCAACCGTTCGAGCTCCGGCAGATAGCGCTCGCGCAGCGCGGCGACGGGTTCGTCGATGTCGTCCTGGGCGGCGGACTGGGAGACGGCGAGGTACTGGACGCCGGCCGTCCCGGGGACCTCGGTGAGGCCGGACGACTCGGTGCGGTCGAAGACCCACTGCACCGGGGAGCCCAGCGCGGCGAAGAAGGGACGTTTGAGCACCTTGCGGTCGTACACCACGTGCAGGTTCAGGATCGGCGCGGTGCCGATGCCGAGCAGCCGCTCCCGGTCGTCGAGCGCGCCGTCCGGCAGCAGGTCGTACGTCTCGCGCTGCGGTACGGCGAGCACCACGGTGTCGGCGGTGAGGATCTGGCCGGAACTGTCGGGTCCCTCGGGAACCTCCACCGCCCAACGCCCGTTTTCCGTACGGGAGATGGAGGTGGCGCGTGTACGGAGTCCGATGGTCACGCCCGCGGAGTCGAGCGCCTTGCGGGCCAATGTGTCGTGAAGTTCGCCGAGGGGCACCCGGGCCCAGCCGATGTCCGCGGCACCGGGGTCGGACAGCAGCCCGGTCTTGAACACCATGGCGGCCAGCGCGAGCGAGCACTCGCCCGCCACCGCGTTCAGGGTCGCGACCCCGACGAGGTCCCACAGCGCCTCGACGGCCCGCTCCGACTGACCGTGCTCGGCCAGCCAGGAGCCGAAGTCCCGCTCGTCGAGTGCCGGATCGGTCAGATCCAGCCCTTTGAGGGCGAGCGCGGCCCGGCCGACGTTGGCGCGTTCGGCCAGCGACAGATGCGGGTACGTGGCCAGACTCCTGGCCAGATGGAGCGGCACGGGCAGCGCCGTCCGCCGCAGCCGCCCGAGCCGATTGCGCTCCGCGTCGAGAACGGGCACGTCGAGACGATCCTGCAGCGGTGCGAGGTCCGTGGCGTCGATGCGGTCCAGGAACCAGCGGTAGGCGGAGCAGCAGCGCAGATACACGTGCTGGCCGTTGTCGACGGTCAGGTCGCCGCGCTTGAAGGAGAAGGCGAGCCCGCCGAGCCGGGGGCGGCCCTCCAGGAGCGTGACGTCCATGCCGCCGTCGGCGAGGGCGAGCGCGGCCGTGATCCCCGCGAGCCCGCCGCCGACGACGACCGCGACGGGCTGTGGCGACGCGTCGGACGACGCCTCTGCGTGGCTGCTCATGCGCCCTCCCCCTCGGTGCTTCTCATGGTGCGTACGGCCGGTGTGTGGCGGGATTCGACGGATGTGGCGAAGACTCGGCCGGTCGTTGCATGCAGGGACGCCGCGTCGCCGCGGAGGGTTGCCCGCCGCTTCATGTTCGCCGCGGGGTCCTGACCACCGCGTCCCGCCACGCCCATCAGACGCGCCTCCTGAGAGCGGCACGGGACGACGCGCGGGAGACAGTACGGGCGTCGAGGCCGGACAGGCCGCGCACGGCGACGTATGCCTTCTCGTGTCCGGGCAGCGAGACGCGGCCGCGCAGCACGGCCTCCGGCTCGCGCTCGATGCGGTCGAGGAGGCGCCGGTAGATGCCGGCCATGGCGGCGACACAGGCGCCGGAGCGCCGGTCGAGCAGGGGCAGCAGTTGGTAGCCCTCGGCGAACAGGGCGCGGGCGCGCCGCACCTCGAAGTGCACGAGCCCGGCGAAGTCCGATCCGGCGGGCGGGACCGCGGAGTCGAATCCGGCCGAGCAGCCGAACTTGGCGAGGTCGTCGGCGGGCAGATAGGTGCGCCCGTCGGCGGCGTCCTCGCGGACGTCCCGCAGGATGTTGGTCAGCTGAAGCGCGAGCCCGAGCGTGTCGGCGTACTCGGGCGCACGCTCGGCACCGCGCGCCCCCGGCTCGGTCCCGAACACGCCGAGGGAGACCCGTCCGATGGCGCCGGCGACACACCGGCAGTACACCTTCAGGTCGTCCCAGGTCTCGTACGTCTCGCCGCGCAGGTCCATCAGGACGCCGTCGATGAGCTCGTCGAGCCCGCCGAGCGGGATCGGGAAGCGGTCGGCGGCGTGCGCGAGGGCGACGGCCACCGGGTCGGTGTCGTCCTCCTCGACCTTGCCCGCCTGCACCCGGGCGAGCAGTGCCCGGGTCTCGTCGAGCCGCTCCGCCTTGACGTCGGGCGGCAGCGTGCCGTCCCCGATGTCGTCGACGCGGCGCGAGAACGCGTACACCGCCGACATGGCCCGCCGCTTCGCGGTCGGCAGCAGCCTGATGCCGTAGGCGAAGTTGCGTGCCTGGTGTCCGGTGACGGTCTCGCAGTAGCTGTATGCGGCGAGCACCGGTGCCGACACGTGCTGGTCAGACTCCACGGCCTTGCTCACCCCTCTCCTCGCAGAGTCGCTCCCACCTCGCGCAGCAGCCGGAGCTTGGTGGGCTTCGGTGGTCCAGGTAGGACGTCGTACTTCGCGGCGACGATCGCGTGGACCGCCGCCTTCCCCCCTGCCACGAAACCGGCCAGCAGCAGCTTCAGCCTGCCGTGGACGCTACCCACCAGGGGGGTGCCTTCATTCAAGAGCCGCAGGGCGCGATCCGCTTCGTGAGCGACCAGCGCGCGCACCGATGCGCCCGCGGTCGGTGCGGCGAGATCCGCTTCCTGGACGTGGAACTTTTTCATGTCCTCGGCAGGCAGATAGATGCGGTCGCGGCCGAGATCCTCGGCCACGTCCTGGAGGTGTTCGACGATCTGCAGTCCGGTGCAGACCGCGTCCGAGCGGCGGATGCGCTCGGGGGTCGAGGTGCCGGTGATGGCGAGGACGAGGCGGCCCACGGGGTTGGCGGACAGCTCGCAGTAGGCGAGCAGGTCGTCGTAGGTCTCGTAGCGCGTGACGAGCTGGTCCTGTCGGTTGGCCTGGAGGAGGCCGAGGAACGGCTCGGGGGTCAGCGAGCGGCGGCGGACGGTGGGCTGCAGGGCCGCCAGCAGCGGGTGCTGCGGCGTCCCGTCGAAGACCCGGTGCAGGTCGGTCTCCAGGGCGTCCAGCATCGCGAGCCGGTCGTCCGCCCGTTCGGGTGAAACGCCGAGCCGGCGGGCGTCGGCGCCGCCGGGCGCGAGGTCGCCGTCGCCGATGTCGTCGACCAGGCGCGCGTACCCGTACACGGCCATCAGGTCGTCGCGCCAGGCGCGCGGCAGGAAGGCCGGGGCCACCGGGAAGTTCTCGTCGGCGGCCTTGTCGAGGGTGGCGTCCGTCGTGGAGTCCGGGCGCACACGAGAGGTTCGGCTCACCGGGTGCGGTCCGCTTCCGGAACGACGGCGAAAGCCTCGTGGACCTGGAGAGTTTCCGTAGCCATTGCCGTCACATCTCCCGTTCTACACTGCGGACCCAATACATCCCATTTCGGACACGCCGCCCGGCCGTCCGCACGGTTGACCGACCCCCCGAAGAGCCGGGAGACCGTGCATTATCGCCCCACTTGCCGTGATTCGGCACCGGTACAGCTTACGTTGTACAACGACGGCCGCCACGGCGGGGTGTTCTGCACATCACAACAACACACCGATTGACGCCAAGATTCCCTGGCGGCAAGGAAGTTGACCTCTCCTTGACCTTGATCGGGAATTAACTGCCGAGTACAGGCATCCGGGGCGGACACATCGAAGGCCCCACCGTCATGAGCCGGTGGGGCCTAAAGACGCGGAGGGAGGGTTCGCGGGTTACTTGCCCGTGAACTTCTCGTACTCCTTGAGTACCTCGGCCGTCGGACCGTCCATACGCAGTTCCCCGCGCTCCAGCCACAGGACGCGGTCGCAGGTGTCGCGGATGGACTTGTTGTTGTGGCTGACGAGGAAGACCGTGCCGGCCTCCTTGCGCAGCTCACGGATGCGGGCCTCGGAGCGCTTCTGGAACTTGCGGTCGCCCGTGGCCAGAGCCTCGTCGATCATGAGGACGTCGTGGTCCTTGGCCGCCGCGATGGAGAAGCGCAGCCGCGCCGCCATGCCGGACGAGTACGTCCGCATCGGCAGGGTGATGAAGTCGCCCTTCTCATTGATGCCGGAGAAGTCGACGATCTCCTGGTAGCGCGACTTGATCTCCTCGCGCGACATGCCCATCGCGAGGCCGCCCAGGATGACGTTGCGCTCGCCCGTCAGGTCGTTCATCAGGGCAGCGTTCACACCGAGCAGCGAGGGCTGGCCGTCGGTGTAGACCTTGCCCTTCTCGGCGGGGAGCAGGCCCGCGATGGCGCGCAGCAGCGTCGACTTGCCCGAGCCGTTCGATCCGATGAGGCCGATCGCCTCGCCGCGGTAGGAGGTGAAGGAGACGCCGCGCACCGCGTGCACCTTGCGCACTCCGCGCTCCTCGCCGCGCTTGAGTATCCGGCTCAGCGCGGAGGTGGCGCTGCCCTTGCCCGTCTTCGCGCCGTTGACGCGGTAGACGATGTGCAGTTCGTCGGCGATGACCGTGGGGATCCGGGCATCGGACGTCTTGTCGAGATCAGCCACGGCCGTACCGCTCCTCTGCCTTCCAGAAGTAGATGAAGCCCACGCCCGCGAAGAGGACGGCCCAGCCCGCGGCGAAGGCCCACACGTGGGGCGGCAGGTACGCGGAGCCGTATCCGTCGCTGCGCAGGAACGCGTAACGGATCAGGTCCATGTAGATGGAGGCCGGGTTCCACTGGAGGACGTCGGCGAGCCAGCTCGGCGCGTTCTTGTCCTCGAGCATCGCGGGGATGCTGAACATGACGCCCGAGGCGTACATCCAGGTACGCATCACGAAGGGCATGAGCTGCGCCAGGTCGGGCGTCTTGCTGCCCGCTCTGGCGAAGATCAGCGCGAGGCCCATGTTGAAGCCGAACTGGAGGACCAGGGCGGGGATCACCAGGAGCCAGGAGAGCGCCGGCATGACGCCGAAGCCGAGCGTGACGACGATCAGCACGACCATCGAGAACAGCAGCTGCTGGAGCTGCTGGAGCGCGAACGAGATCGGCAGCGAGGCCCGCGGGAAGTGCAGCGCCCTGACGAGACCCAGGTTGCCGGAGATGGCCCGGACGCCCGCCATGACCGAACTCTGCGTGAACGTGAAGACGAAGACACCCGTCACCAGGAAGGGCACGTAGATGTCGTGCGGGATGCCCTTCCTGCCGCCCAGCAGCAGGCCGAAGATGAAGAAGTAGACCGCCGCGTTCAGCAGCGGGGTCGCCACCTGCCAGACCTGGCCGAGCTTGGCCTGGCTGTACTGGGCGGTCAGCTTCGCCTGGGAGAAGGCGATGATGAAGTGCCGTCGGCCCCACAGCTGGCGTACGTACTCGCTCAGACCGGGGCGGGCACCGCTGACGGACAAGCCGTACTTGGCGGCGAGCTCGGCAGGGGAGAGCCCGTCGTCGGGTGACGGGGACGCGCTCACCGCGACTCCGCCGTCATGCGTTGTCTCACTCACAGAAGGGAACTTTCGTCTACAAAAGCGCAGCCTGGTCGGGCATCGGCACAAGCAGAGGACAGGTTTCGCCCCGCATGCTCTCAGAACAGAGCTTGTCAGATCACGGGAGGTCGGCCCAGTCGGGTCAGCCGCCACACCGTGCGCCACTTCATGGGGCGCCGGGGGCCGCAGGGGCTGGACCAGCCCTCCTTGAACCCGCCGAACCAGGCCTTGAGGGCGGGGCCCGAGGGACGGCGGGCCAGGGTGAGGAGCAGCCAGACGCCCAGGTAGACCGGGATCAGGGGCGCGGGCAGATTCCGGCGGGCGAGCCAGACCCGGTTGCGGGCCACCATGCGGTGGTAGACCGCGTGCCGGGACGGGGCCGTCGTCGGGTGGTGCAGCACCATGTCGGCGCGGTAGTCGATCAGCCAGCCGGCGTCGAGGGCCCGCCAGGCGAGGTCGGTCTCCTCATGGGCGTAGAAGAACTCGCCGGGGAGCCCGCCGACCTCGGCGATGACCTGGGTGCGGCAGGCGTTGGCGCCGCCCAGGAAGGTCGTCACGCGCGAGGAGCGCATCGGGTCGGCCGCGCGCAGCCGCGGGACGTGGCGGCGCTGGGTCTCCCCGGTGTCCGGGTCGGCGATCCGGAAGCTGACGATGCCGAGCTGGGGATCGGCGGCGAACGCCTCGCGGCACTTCTGCGCGGTGTCGGTGAGCGGCAGCAGGCCGTCGTCGTCCAGGAACATCAGGATGTCGACGTCGCCGCCGGACGGGCCGAACGCCTCGATGCCGACGTTCCGGCCGCCGGGGATGCCCAGGTTCTCGGGCAGCTCCACGGTCCGTACGCCCTCGGGGACCTCCGGGACCGGCGAGCCGTTGCCGACCACGACCACCTCGACCGGGTCGCCGTCCTGCTTGGCGACCGAGTCGAGGAGCGCGCGCAGCTCGGCCGGGCGGTTGCCCATGGTGATGATCACCGCGCCGACCTTCGGCGGGTGCGCCGCCGGGCTCACTTCAGCCTGCTCGAAGCGAGGATCGACACGAGGTGCAGCAGGGTCTGGAGGAGCGCGATGCCCGCCAGGACGGCCACACCCAGGCGCGTGAAGAACAGGTCGCCGCGGATCTGGTCGACGATCGCGAGGACCAGGATGAGCAGCGTCGCCTCGATGCCGAGGATGAGCCGGTGGAACTTGAACGCGGCGGCGGCCCTGCGGGCCAGCGCCATGCCGGAGGAGCGCATCTCGGACGCGGACTCCTTGACCTGCTCCTTGCCGCCGGCCGCGCGGGCGAGGCCCACGAGGTCCGTCTCGGCCTTGATCAGGATGGCGCCGAGCGCGGCGAGGGTGCCGAGGAAGGCCCACAGCCAGTCGATCCGGCCGGTGCCCCACAGGTCCGCGGCGCGCAGGCCGAAGCCGACGAGGACGGCGGCGTCGGTGAGGTACGCGCCGACGCGGTCCATCCAGACACCGGTCAGCGAGTACTGCTTGCGCCAGCGGGCGATCTCGCCGTCGACGCAGTCGAGCAGCAGGTACAGCTGGACCGCGATCACGCCGAGGACCGCGCCCCAGATGCCCGGGACGAGCAGCGCGGGGGCGGCCAGCACACCGCAGACGGTCATCAGGTAGGTCAGCTGGTTGGGCGTGACCTTGGTGTTCACCAGGTGGCGGTCGACACGCAGCGAGACCTCGCGCATGTAGAGCCGGCCCATCCAGTGCTCACCGCTCCGGCGGTCCTTCACCCCGGCGGGGTGGACGACCGGGCGGAGCTCAGCTACCGATGGCTTTTGCATAGTCGGCGTAGGCGTCCCTGATCTGGTCGGTGGACAGGTCGAGGTGTTCGAGGATCGTGTAGCGGCCCGGACGGGTCTGCGGAGCGAACTCCACGACCTTCACGAACTCGTCCACGGTGAAGCCGATCTCCTCGGGCAGCACGGGCAGGCCGTGGCGGCGCAGCACCTCGGTCATGTAGACGGACTGCTCGCGGGCACCGCGCAGGTGCATCGCGAAGGCCGCGCCCAGACCGCACTGCTCGCCGTGGCTGGCGGCGCGCTTGGGGTAGAGGAGGTCAAAGGCGTGGTTGATCTCGTGGCAGGCGCCGGAGGCGGGCCGCGAGTCGCCGGAGACCGACATGGCGATACCGGTGAGGACCAGACCCTCGGCGAGCACCTGGAGGAAGTCGTCGTCGCCGACGCCGCCGGGGTGGCGCAGGACGGCCTCGCCGGCCTGGCGGGCCATGGCGGCCGCGAGTCCGTCGATGTCCTCGCCGCGCTCGCGGGCGGCCAGCTCCCAGTCCGCGATCGCGGAGATGTTGGAGACGGCGTCGCCGATGCCGGAGCGCACGAAGCGGACCGGGGCCTCGCGGATGATGTCGAGGTCGATGACGACGGCGATCGGGTTCGGCACGCCGTAGCTGCCGCGGCCCGCGTCGTTGTCCAGGGTGGCGACCGGCGAGCACAGCCCGTCGTGCGACAGGTTCGTCGCGACGGCGACCAGCGGCAGACCGACCCGGGCCGCGGCGAACTTGCCGCAGTCGATGATCTTGCCGCCACCGAGACCGACGATGGCGTCGAAACGCCCCGCCTTCTTGATGTCGTCGGCGAGCTTGACGGCGTCGTCGAGCGTGCCGCCGCCGACCTCGAACCACTCCGCCGTGGGCAGCGAGGGCTCGAGACGGGCCCGCAGCACGGCGCCCGAGCCACCGCTGATCGCGATGGCCAGGCACCCCTGCGACGACGAGATCCTCTGGTCGGCCAGCACCGTGGCCAGGTCGTTGAGCGCCCCCGGCCGGATGTCGACGACGACCGGCGAGGGAATCAGCCTCGTCAGTACTGGCACGCGATCTCCCGTGCCTTGGCGAGGTCGTCGTGGTTGTCGATCTCGACCCAGCTGACGTCGCCGATGGGCGCGACGTCGACCTTGAAGCCGCGGTTGACGAGCTCCTGGTAGCCGTCCTCGTAGTACAGCTGCGGGTCGCGCTCGTACGTGGCCTTCAGGGCGTCGGCCAGCTCGTCGGCGGCCTCGCCCTCGATGAGGGTGACGCCGATGTACTCGCCGGTGGCCTCGGAGGGCTCCATCAGCTTCGTGATCTTCTGGACGCCCGCCTCGGGGTCGGCGACGACCTTCATCTCCTCGTCGCCGAGGATCTTCACGGTGTCCAGGGCGAGGATGATCTTCTTGCCGTCGCCGCGGGCGGCGAGCAGCGTCTTCTCGACGGAGACCGGGTGCACGGTGTCGCCGTTGGCGAGGATCACGGTGTGCTTGATGGCGTCACGGCCGCACCACAGGGAGTAGGCGTTGTTCCACTTCTCGGCCACGTCGTTCTCGATCAGCGTCAGCTTCAGGCCGTACTTCGCCTCGAGCGCCGCCTTGCGCTCGTAGACGACCTCCTTGCGGTAGCCGACGATGATGCCGACCTCGGTGAGGCCGATCTCCGCGAAGTTCTTCAGGGTGAGGTCGAGGACGGAGAGCTCGTTCTCGGTTCCCTCGCCCACGACGGGCACGAGCGCCTTGGGAAGCGTCTCGGTGTAGGGGCGGAGCCGGCTGCCTGCGCCGGCGGCCAGGACGAGGCCGATCATGCGGGTTCTCCTTCATCGTGTACGGCGGGTGCTCCAGCAGAGACCCAGAAGCGGATGCTCTCGGCGAGCACCACGAGTGCCACGAGCACGGCGAGGGCCGTGAGCGCGACGGTGAAATCTGTGGGCGTGAGCAGCGCGGCCACCGCTGTGACCACCAGCGTGCGGCCCTCGTGCCCGCCGATCGCCCGCACGAGCCAGCGCGGGGGTGCTCCGGCGTCGCCACGGATGCGGTACACCGTGTCGTAGTGATGGTAGGCGACCGCCGCCACCAGTCCGAAAGCCGCGGGCAATGCTCCGTTCACGTCCGCGCGGGCCGCGAGGACCAGGATCGTCAGGTACTCGGAGGCCCGGAAAATGGGGGGAACGAGCCAGTCGAGGGCGCCCTTGAGCGGGCGGGCGACGGCGAGTCCGGACGTGACGCAGTACACGGCCGCGGCCAGCACGGGCCAGCCGCTGCCGAAGCCGGTGAAGGCGCTCGTCGTGACGACGGCCACGCCGCCGAGCGCGGCGACGACGGGGGCGGCGGCGCTCCTGCCGGCCCGGGCGATCGCCTGCGCGAGCGGGCCGGAGTCGGCCAGCTCGGCCAGGGCCGCGGCGGCGCGGTCGGTGCGGCGGGCCTTGCGGGTCAGCGAGCGCAGGACGCGGCCGGCGGTGGTGTAGCAGGCGGCGAGGGCGCAGCCCACGAGCAGCACGTAGAAGGTGATGCGCGGGGTGGTGAGCGCGGTGAAGATCGCGATGAGCGCCCAGCGCTCGCCGATCGGCAGCACTATCATCCGGCGGACCCAGACCGTCCAGCCGACGCTGTCGAGCTTGTCGGAGAGGGCGGCGGTGGGGCTGGCCCCGGCCAGTTCGCCCAGCGCGTCCGCGTCGTGGTTCGCCTCGTTGAAGGAGAAGTCGACGACGTGGCGGCAGGTCTGCAGGACCATCGCGCCGAGCGCCAGGGCCCACACGTCGTCCCCGCCGCCGGAGTTCGCCGCGCCGAGCGCGAGGCCCGCGTAGTAGGCGTACTCCTTGGCGCGGTCGAAGGTCGCGTCCAGCCAGGCGCCGAGGGTCGAGTACTGCAAGGAGTAGCGGGCGAGCTGCCCGTCGGTGCAGTCCAGGACGAAGGAGAAGAGCAGCAGCAGGCCCGCGGCGACGAAGCCGGGGCGGGTGCCGGTGGCGGCGCAGCCGGCCGCGATCAGCGCGGTGAGCAGCGACGCGGTGGTGACCTGGTTCGGGGTCAGGCCGCGGCGGGCGCACCAGCGTGCGATGTAGCGGGAGTACGGGCTGACGCAGTGCGTGGTGAAGAAGCCGTCCCGCGCCTTGACGGCGGTGCGCAGCCGGATCGCCTCGTCGTCGACGGCGGCGACGCGCTGGCGGGCCTCGTTGCGGGCCTGCGGGTCGTGCGGCACGGCGGCGACGAGTTCGCCGAGGACGGGGCGGTGCACCGCGGTGCCGGCCGCCTCCAGGCTCTTGGCGACGGCGTCGGGGGCGATGCCGTTCTCCGTGACGGCCCGGTTCAGCGCCTGCCGGGCCGCGGGCTGCGCGGTGACGGCGCCGGGGACGGCCGAGGCGGCGAAGCGGGGGTCGGTGAGGCCGAGACGCAGGGCGTGGACATGGCCCACGAACCCCGCGTCGACGACCGCGACCCGCTGGTCGCCGGGGACGGCCGCGAGCGCCGCCCGGGCGTCCGCGGCGTCCGGGGCGAGCCGCACGTCGAAGCCGAGTTCCCGCAGCTCGCCCTCCAGGGACGACCCGGGAACCGGCTGACCGGTGACGATGGCGGTCGACAGACGAACTCACTCCTTGGGTGCCGACGCGAGCGCGCCGGGCTCATGCACGAAGGGGGCGCCCCGCACCCTTGCACCCTTGTTCGACAGGGCTGGGCCGGGCGGCATGTCGGCAGAGGCTATCGGATGATCTGAAGCAGACGTTCACCGCCTGTTTACGGCCCGATCAGCCGCTGTCCCACGCGGTCCGTGGTGCCGGGACCGCCCGGTCATCATTGTCGATCAAGGGCCCGGGCCACAAACCCGGGCCGGGGTGTGACCGGCTCAGGGCGGAGGACTGACCGGCTTAGGGTGGTGCGTCATGACATGGCTGATCACCGGCGGAGCCGGATACATCGGGGCACACGTGGCGCGGGCGATGGCCGGGGCGGGTGAGCGGGTCGTCGTGCTCGACAACGTCACGTCCGGGGTGCCCGACCGGTTGCCGCCGGAAATCCCGCTGGTGCGCGGCTCGGCGACGGACGCGGAGCTCGTGGCCCGGGTGTGCGCCGAGCACGAGGTGGCCGGTGTCGTCCACCTGGCCGCGCACAAGCAGGTCGGCGAGTCGGTCGAGCGGCCCGAGCTGTACTACCGGGAGAACGTCGGCGGGCTCGCCACCCTTCTGGAGGCGGTCGCCGCGGCGGACGTGCGCCGGTTCGTGTTCTCCTCGTCGGCCGCCGTCTACGGCAACCCGGACATCCCCGTCTCCGACCTGATCACCGAGTCGACGCCGTGCGCGCCGGTGAATCCGTACGGGGAGACCAAGCTCGCGGGCGAGTGGCTGGTGCGGGCGGCCGGGCACGCCCACGGGATGGCGACGACCTGTCTGCGCTACTTCAACGTGGCGGGCGCCGCCGAGCCCGCGCTCGCCGACACCGGTGTGTACAACGTGATCCCGATGGTCTTCGACCGGCTCACCCGGGGCGAGGCCCCGCGGATCTTCGGCGACGACTACCCGACGCAGGACGGCACCTGCGTCCGTGACTACATTCATGTCGCGGACCTCGCCGAGGCGCATCTGTCGGCGGTGCGGCGGCTCTCCAGGGCGGACGCGAGCGGTGATCTGACCCTGAACATCGGCACCGGCCAGGGTGTTTCCGTACGCGAACTGGTCGACGTGATCGCCGAGGTGACGGGTGACCCGCGGCCCGCGCTCGTCGAGCCGCGCCGGCCCGGTGACGCGCCGCGTGCGGTGGGGTCGTCGGCGCTGGCCGAGAAGGAACTGGGCTGGACCGCGTCGCACAGCGTGCGCGAGATGGTCGAGTCGGCCTGGGCCGGCTGGTGTCTGCGGCACCCCGAGGCCCGTACCGACTGAGGGCACCCGCCCTGTCCCGGGGCGCCCCGAGAACCGTATCCGCGCAGGTCACAGCAGATGACAACGGTCTTCATGGCAGTGTTTGCGGATACCCCCCACCCGTAGTTCACTGTGATCGCCGCCCCGGTGCGGGGCGGCTCGGTGGGCCGATGCGGAGGGCGGTGCGGATCCATGGGTGCCGGACACGATCACGGGCACGGGACGGCGGCCGCCGCTCATCGGGGGCGGCTGCGCGTCGCGCTCGCCATCACGGTGACCGTGATGGTGGTGGAGATCGTCGGTGGTCTCGTGGCCGACTCGCTCGCCCTGATCGCGGACGCGGCCCACATGGCGACGGACGCACTGGGGCTCGCGATGGCCCTGCTGGCGATCCATTTCGCGAACCGCCCGGCCGGCGAGCAGCGCACCTTCGGGTACGCGCGGGCCGAGATCCTGGCCGCGCTCGCCAACTGTCTGCTGCTTCTGGGGGTGGGCGGCTACGTCCTGTACGAGGCCGTCCAGCGCTTCATGGAGCCGGCCGAGACCGCGGGCGGTACGACGATCGTCTACGCCCTGATCGGCCTGGTCGCGAACATGATCTCGCTCTCCCTGCTGGTGAAGGGGCAGCAGGAGAGCCTGAACGTGCGGGGCGCCTTCCTGGAGGTCGCCGCGGACGCCCTCGGTTCCGTCGCGGTGCTCGTCTCCGCGACGGTCATCCTGACCACGGGGTGGCAGGCCGCGGACCCGATCGCGTCGCTGGTCATCGGCCTCATGATCGTCCCGCGTACGGTGAAGCTGCTGCGGGAGACCCTGGACGTCCTGCTCGAGTCCGCGCCGGAGGGCGTCGACATGGCCCGGGTCAGGGAGCACATCCTGGATCTGCCCGGGGTGGAGGACGTCCACGATCTGCACGCCTGGACCATCACTTCGGGTATGCCGGTGGTCTCCGCGCACGTGGTCGTCTCCTCGGAGGCGCTCGGCACGCTCGGGAACGAGAAGATGCTGCACGCCCTCCAGGACTGCCTGGGCGACCATTTCGACGTCGAGCACTGCACGTTCCAGCTGGAGCCCGGCGGTCACGCGCGGCACGAGGCGAAGCTGTGTCATTGATCACGCCGGGCGATACGGGCGTCTGATGTGCGAGACATGCGGGACGCGGCGCGGAGCGTGACGGTCTGTCCCGTACGGCAGACTTGGGGCCAGAGGACCGAAGCGAAGGATGGGTATGCCGACCACACCTGCCACCGCGGCGAACAATGCGTCGAACGGCACCGGAGAAGCGATCTTGCTGGAACTCGTCGACGAGGACGGCAGGACGATCGGCACCGCGGAGAAGCTCGCCGCGCACCAGGCGCCGGGGCAGCTGCACAGAGCTTTCTCGGTCTTCCTCTTCGACGAGCAGGGGCGGTTGCTGCTCCAGCAGCGGGCGCTCGGCAAGTACCACTCCCCCGGCGTGTGGTCGAACACCTGCTGCGGTCACCCGTACCCGGGCGAGGCCCCGTTCGCGGCGGCCGCCCGGCGCACCTTCGAGGAGCTGGGGGTCTCGCCGTCGCTGATGGCCGAGGCCGGCACCGTGCGCTACAACCACCCGGACCCCGATTCGGGGCTGGTGGAGCAGGAGTTCAACCACCTTTTCGTGGGAATGGTGCAGGCCCCGCTGGACCCGGATCCGGAGGAGGTCGGGCAGACCGCGTTCGTGACCGCCGGGGAGCTGGCCGAGCGGCACGCCGAGGACCCGTTCTCATCGTGGTTCATGACGGTGCTCGACGCGGCACGCCCGGCGGTCCGGGAACTGACGGGCCCCTCCGCGGGCTGGTGACGCTCAGGCCGCGGGCTTGAGGGGCAGGGCGGCCCAGATCACCTTGCCCCCGCTCGCGGTGTGCTCCACGTCGCAGACGCCGCCCGCCTCGGCGGTGATCTCCCGTACGAGGAGCAGTCCGCGGCCACCCGTCTGACCACTGGTGGCCTCCAGGGCCGTGGGGCGGTAGGGGTGGTCGTCCTCTACGGACACCCGCACCCACTCCGCGCCGACGGCGACCTCGACGGCCAGCATCGGGGAGAGCAGGGCGGCGTGCTTGACCGCGTTGGTCACCAGCTCGGAGACGATCACGAGCAGTCCGTGCACCAGGTCGTCCGGCGCGGGTACGCCCTGCCGGGCGAGCAGTTCGCGCACCGCCCGCCGGGCCTGCGGCACCGACGCGTCGACCGCCTGCGCCGTGAACCGCCACACCCCCTCGTACGGCAGCGGCCCGCCCGCCTCATGCTCGGGGGGCGCGCTCCCGTGGTCGTTCATCGTCCGGTCCCCGCCCTTGCGCTCGATTGTCACCACGCTTTGAGTGTTGAGAATCCGCTGGTCCGGACCGCCGGACTGACCAGAAGTCAGCGACTATCGGCGGAATTTGATCATTGCCGCGCGGCAGCGGCGCGGGTGCGACCGATCCTGTCCCGATTGTTCCTCTTTCGGGTGCTCTTCAGTTTGAAGTACGAGAGGTGCCGGTTGCCCGGGGCTCCCGGGGAACCCTTCGGGCGGGCTGGATAGCATCCGCCGCATGTCCCCTGCACCGACCCTCACGCACACGGTGACCGACGCGGTCGCCACCGTCGTCATCGACCACCCGGCCCGGCGCAACGCCATGACCGACACCATGTGGGCCGCCCTGCCGCCGCTGCTCGACACCCTGGCCGCGGATCCGGCGGTCCGGGTCCTCGTCCTGACCGGCGCCGGGGACACCTTCTGCGCCGGGGCCGACATCTCCACCCTCGGCGGGGACGCGGGCGCCGCGCAGGAGCTGGCCGTCGCCGCCGAGGAGGCCCTGGCCGCCTTCCCGAAGCCCACACTGGCGGCGGTCCGCGGGTACTGCGTGGGCGGCGGCTGCCAGCTCGCGGCCGCCTGCGATCTGCGGTTCTCCACCGAGAGCGCGCTGTTCGGGGTGACCCCGGCGAAGCTCGGGATCGTCTATCCGGCGTCCTCCACCCGGCGGCTCACATCGCTGGTGGGCCCGGCGGCCGCCAAGTACCTCCTGTTCTCGGGCGAGTTGATCGGCACCGGGCGGGCGCTGCGCACCGGCCTGGTCGACGAGGTGCTGCCCGAGTCCGAACTCGACAAGCGGGTGGCCGAGTTCACGCGCGTCCTCGTGGGCCGCTCGCAGCTGACGCAGGCGGCCGCCAAGGAGTTCGCGGCGGGCCGCACCGACCGGGACGCCCACTGGGCGGAGCAGGCACGCGGCAGCGGCGACACCGCGGAGGGCGTCGCCGCGTTCCTGGAGCGCAGGGCGCCGCGCTTCACCTGGAACGTGCCGACTACGTGAGGACGAAGCGGCTCCTGCCGCGGAACTCCTCGACGAGATGCGCGGGCGCCTTCCGCGGCGAACCCGCGTCGTAGGGCGGCTGCGGGTCGTACTCGGTGAGCAGCTGCACGGCCTGGGCGTGTTCGTCGCCCGCGATCCTGCCGAGCAGGGTCAGACCCATGTCGATGCCCGCGGAGACCCCGGCCGCGGTGACGTACTTGCCCTCGATCACGACACGCTCGCCGGTCGGCTCCGCGCCGAACTCTCGCAGGACGTCGAGCGCCAGCCAGTGCGAGGTGGCGCGCCGGCCCGTCAGCAGGCCCGCCGCGGCCAGGAGCAGGGAGCCGGTGCACACGGAGGTCGTCCAGGTGCTCGTCGCGTCGGCCGCGCGCAGCCAGTCCAGCAGGGTCCCGTTCGCCATCTGCGGGCCCTGCCCGGGGCCGCCGGGGACGATCACGATGTCCGGGTGCGGGACCTCGGCGAGGGTCTTGTCGGCGACGAGCGCGAGCCTGCCGGTGTCGCTGCGCACCGGGCCCCGCTCCTCGGCGACGAAGACGAGATCGGCGTCGGGGAGCCGGCCGAGGGTCTCGTAGGGGCCCACGGCGTCGAGGGCGGTGAAGCGGTCGAAGAGGACGACGGCGATCTGCATGGACGGCCTTCCTGTCGTAGTGGGTGCCGGATCTGTCGTGGCGGGTGCCGGATGCGCCGGGTGTCACGCGCCCGGCACGGCGTGGAAGCGGCGGCGGTACTCCGCCGGTGGGGTGCCGAGGGTCTTGAGGAAGGCGCGGCGCATCGCCTCCGAGGTGCCGTAGCCGCTCGCGCGGGAGATCTCCTCCACGCCGTCCGCCGTGTCCTCCAGGAGGCGCCGGGCGTGCTCGACGCGGACGCGCTCCACGTAGGTGCCGGGCGTCAGGCCGGTCTCCGTGCGGAAGGCGCGGGCGAAGTGACGCGGCGAGAGCCGGGCGCGGGCCGCGAGCGACTCCACGGACAGATCGTCGTCGGGGTGCTCGGTGATCCATTGCTGGACCTCGCGCAGCGGCTCGCGGCGGGCGGTCTGGGCGGCGAGCTGGGCACTGAACTGGGCCTGGTTGCCCGGGCGCCGCAGGAAGACGACGAGGTGGCGGGCGACGGTCAGCGCCGCCTGTCTGCCGTGGTCCTCCTCGACCAGGGCGAGCGCCAGGTCGATCCCGGCCGTGACACCGGCGGACGTGGCCACGTTCCCGTCGCGTACGAAGATCGGGTCGGGGTCGACCTCGATCGCCGGGTGGTCACGGGCGAGGCGGTCGCAGTACGCCCAGTGCGTGGTGGCCCGGCGGCCGTCGAGCAGGCCCGCGCGGGCGAGCAGGATGGCGCCCGTGCAGACGGAGACGATCCGCTCGGCGCGCGGGGCGTGCTGGCGCAGCCAGTCGACGAGCCGCGGATCGGGGCTGCGGGTGCCCTGGCCGCCGGGGACGAGCAGGGTGTGCGCGGCCGGGGCGTCCGCGAGGGCGCCGTCGGGCACCAGCGTCAGACCGCTGGACGTCCGCACGGGCGCGCCGTCGAGTGACGCCGTCCGCACCCGGTACCCCGAGGCGGTGGACCCGACGGCGAGCGCGGCCCCCGCGAAGACCTCGACGGGGCCCGTGACGTCGAGGCTCTGGACCTTGTCGAAGAGCGGGACCAGGACGGTACGTGGCGGCATGCGTCCCATTCTTCGAGCTCCGCCCAGGTAGCCGCAATGACGAATCCCCCTCCTTTCCTGCCATGGTCCGCTCCCCCGCATCGGCACCCGTACCAACCGGTCGGTAACGTGCGGGCATGACTCCTGACCCGCGCCTGCGCGCAGCCCGCCGCTGCCACAACGTGCTCAATCCGTTCCACTCCACGCACTACTTCTCGCCCGATCTGGGCCGCGAAATGGCCGCCATCGGTATCGCCGACCGCAACGCCGCCTACTTCGCGGCGCGTTCGGCGCCCATGGGAGCCGTCGGCGCCGGTGCCGTGACGGCCGCCTTCTACAACTTCAAGCACGACCTGGTCGCGCGGCACGTGCCCGCGGTGTGGCAGGCCGCGTCACCCGCGGACGTGCTCGCGGCACGCGCACGTGCCGTCGACGCGACGCTGCGCCGCCTGATCGGTGAGGAGGCGCTCGCCTCGAAGGAGATGGCCGAGGCCGCCGAACTCGCCCTGCGCGCGACCGAGGCCTGCACGCGCCACGCCCGGCCGCTCTACGCCGCGCACGCCGACCTCCCGGTCCCCGAGCAGCCGCACATGGCGTACTGGCACGCGGCCTCGCTGCTGCGCGAGCACCGCGGCGACGGCCATCTCGCCGCCCTGCTCGGCGCCGGTCTCGACCCGGTGGAGGCGCTCGTCAGCCATGTCGCCACCGGCAAGGGCATGTCCCCCAAGTTCCTGCTCGCCACGCGCGGCTGGAGCCCCGAGGAGTACGACGCGGCGGCCGAGCGGCTGCGGGCGCGGGGGCTGCTCACCGGGGACGAGGAGCTGACGCTCACGGAGGAGGGCGTACAACTGCGCTCCGGGCTGGAGGCGCTCACCGACGAGCTGGACCGGGCGCCCTACGAGCACCTCGGCGACGCCGGGGTGGCCCGCCTGACCGAGCTGGCGACCGGCTTCATCGGCACCGCGCTCGGCAACGGCGCCTTCCCGCCGGACCTCATCGGCAGGGCCGCCTGAGTCCGGCCCGGTCGGCGCCCTGATCCCCCGTTGTCGGTGTCACCTGCCACAATTGCCGCGCAACCTCATTCGACTTAGGCGGTACGGGATCGTGGCGACACCCACTCTTGGGTCCATCGAAGGCAGGATTGCCGAGGAAATCGGCGTACGGGAGCGGCAGGTGAAGGCCGCCGTCGAGCTGCTCGACGGCGGCTCGACGGTGCCCTTCATCGCGCGATACCGCAAGGAGGCGACGGAGTCGCTGGACGATGCCCAGCTGCGCACCCTGGAGGAGCGGCTGCGGTATCTGCGCGAGCTGGAGGAGCGGCGCACCGCCGTCCTCGACTCGGTGCGCGAGCAGGGCAAGCTGACCGGTGAGCTGGAGGCGCAGATCCGCGCCGCCGACACCAAGGCGCGCCTGGAGGACATCTATCTGCCTTTCAAGCCGAAGCGGCGCACGAAGGCGCAGATCGCGCGCGAGGCGGGCCTGGAGCCGCTGGCGGACGGCCTGCTCGGCGACCCGTCGGTGGATCCGGCGGCCGCCGCGGCCGCGTTCGTGGACGCCGGCAAGGGCGTCGCCGACCCGCAGGCCGCGCTGGACGGCGCCCGCGCGATCCTCGCGGAGCGCTTCTCGGAGGACGCCGACCTGATCGGTGAGCTGCGCGAGCGCATGTGGGGGCGCGGCCGGCTCGCGGCGAAGGTGAAGTCCGGCAAGGAGGAGGCGGGCGCCAAGTTCGCCGACTACTTCGACTTCGCGGAGCCCTTCAAGGAGCTGCCCTCGCACCGCGTCCTGGCGATGCTGCGCGGTGAGAAGGAGGACGTGCTGGAGCTCGTCCTGGAGCCCGAGGAGCCGGCCGAGGACAGTGGCCCGAGCTCGTACGAGCCGATCGTCGCCGACCGGTTCGGGATCAGGAACCAGGGGCGTCCGGCCGACAAGTGGCTTCAGGACACGGTCCGTTGGGCCTGGCGCACCCGCATCCTCGTGCATCTCGGCATCGACCTGCGGATGCGGCTGCGCACGGCCGCCGAGGACGAGGCGGTGAAGGTGTTCGCGGCGAACCTGCGGGACCTGCTGCTCGCCGCCCCCGCGGGCACGCGCGCGACGCTGGGGCTCGACCCCGGTTTCCGTACGGGCGTGAAGGTCGCCGTCGTCGACGCGACGGGCAAGGTCGTGGCGACCGACGTCATCCACCCGCACGTCCCGGCGAACCGCTGGGACGAGGCGATCGCCAAGCTGGCGAAGCTGTCCGAGGAGCACGCGGTCGACCTGATCGCGATCGGCAACGGCACGGCGTCGCGCGAGACGGACAAGCTCGCCGGTGAGCTCATCACCAGGCACCCGGAGCTGAAGCTCACCAAGGTGATGGTGAGTGAGGCGGGCGCCTCGGTGTACTCGGCGTCCGCGTTCGCCTCCCAGGAACTGCCGGACATGGACGTGTCGCTGCGCGGCGCCGTGTCGATCGCCCGCCGCCTCCAGGACCCGCTGGCCGAACTGGTGAAGATCGACCCGAAGTCGATCGGCGTCGGCCAGTACCAGCACGACCTGAGCGAGGTGAAGCTGTCGCGCTCGCTGGACGCGGTGGTCGAGGACTGTGTGAACGGGGTGGGGGTGGACGTGAACACCGCGTCCGCGCCGCTCCTCGCGCGCGTGTCCGGCATCGGCGCCGGTCTGGCCGAGAACATCGTGGCGCACCGCGATGCCAACGGCCCGTTCGGCAACCGCAAGGGCCTCAAGGACGTGGCCCGGCTCGGCCCGAAGGCGTACGAGCAGTGCGCGGGCTTCCTGCGCATCCGCGGTGGCGACGACCCGCTGGACGCGTCGTCCGTGCACCCGGAGGCGTACCCCGTCGTGCGGCGGATGGCGAAGTCGACGGGCGGCGAGGTCGGATCGCTGATCGGTGACAGCGGGACGCTGCGCTCGCTCAGGCCGGCCGACTACGTGGACGACACGTTCGGACTGCCGACCGTGACGGACATCCTGAAGGAGCTGGAGAAGCCCGGGCGCGACCCGCGGCCCGCCTTCAAGACGGCCACCTTCAAGGAGGGCGTGGAGAAGATCTCCGACCTGGAGCCGGGGATGATCCTGGAGGGCGTCGTCACGAACGTCGCCGCGTTCGGGGCGTTCATCGACATCGGCGTGCACCAGGACGGGCTCGCGCACGTGTCCGCGCTGTCGCGGACGTTCGTGAAGGACCCGCGCGATGTCGTGAAGCCCGGTGACATCGTGAAGGTGAAGGTCCAGGACGTCGATGTGCCGCGCAAGCGGATCTCGCTGACGCTGCGCCTGGACGACGAGAAGCCTGCCGGCCCGGAGCGCGGAGGGCGCGGCGGGGGGCGTGGCGGGGACCGGAAGCCGCCGCAGCAGAAGTCCCGTCAAGGCGGTCAGGGTGGGCGGGGTGGTTCCGGTGGCGGCGGCAAGGGGCGGCCCGCTGCCGCGCCCGCCAATTCCGCCATGGCCGACGCCTTGAAGAAGGCCGGACTGGCGTAGCGCCCGTCAGGTGGGTGGGGAACTGCGGGTCGGTTTGCGGCTGGCCGCGCAGTTCCCCGCGCCCCTTACGGGGCGCTCAGCCTCCCCGCATCCATTTCGAGCCGCCTCGTCGTGGTGATGGCGTTGAGCATCCGCCTGTCGTGGGTGACCAGGAGCAGCGTGCCCTGGTAGGACTCCAGGGCCGATTCGAGCTGCTCGATCGCCGGGAGGTCGAGGTGGTTCGTCGGCTCGTCCAGGACCAGGAGGTTGACGCCCCTGCCCTGGAGCAGGGCGAGCGCCGCCCGGGTGCGTTCGCCCGGTGAGAGCGTGGCCGCGGGGCGCAGCACATGGTCCGCCTTGAGGCCGAACTTGGCGAGCAGGGTGCGCACGTCGGCCGGTTCGGTGTCGGGGACGGCCGCGCCGAACGCGTCGAGCAGGGTCTCCGGGCCGTGGAACAGCGCGCGGGCCTGGTCGACCTCGCCGACCACGACGCCCTGGCCGAGCGTCGCATGGCCCGCGTCGAGCGGGATCCGGCCGAGGAGGGCGGCGAGCAGCGTGGACTTGCCGGAGCCGTTGGCGCCGGTGATCGCGACGCGGTCCGCCCAGTCGATCTGGAGCGTGACCGGCCCGAACTCGAAGTCGCCACGCCGCAGTTCGGCGTCGCGGAGGGAGGCGACCACCGCGCCGGAGCGCGGCGCGGCCGCGATCTCCATGCGCAGCTCCCACTCCTTGCGGGGCTCGTCGACGACGTCGAGGCGCTCGATCATGCGCTGGGTCTGGCGCGCCTTGGCGGCCTGCTTCTCGCTCGACTCGCTGCGGAACTTGCGGCCGATCTTGTCGTTGTCGGTCGCCTTGCGCCGGGCGTTCTTGACGCCCTTGTCCATCCAGGAGCGCTGCATCTGGGCGCGGCCTTCGAGCGCCGCCTTCTTGTCGGCGTACTCGTCGTACTCCTCGCGTGCGTGCCGGCGGGCGACGTCGCGCTCCTCCAGGTAGGCGTCGTAGCCGCCGCCGTAGAGGTTGATCTGCTGCTGGGCGAGGTCGAGCTCCAGGACCTTGGTGACCGTGCGGGTGAGGAACTCGCGGTCGTGGCTGACGACGACGGTGCCGGCGCGCAGTCCCCGGACGAACCCTTCCAGGCGCTCCAGGCCGTCCAGGTCGAGGTCGTTGGTGGGCTCGTCCAGGAGGAAGACGTCGTAGCGGGACAGCAGGAGCGAGGCGAGGCCCGCCCGGGCGGCCTGGCCGCCGGAGAGCGAGGTCATCGTCTGGTCGAGGCCGACGCGCAGGCCGAGCTGGCCCGCGACCTCCTCGGCGCGCTCGTCGAGGTCGGCGCCGCCCAGGCCGAGCCAGCGCTCCAGGCTCACCGCGTAGGCGTCGTCGGCGCCGGGGGCCCCGTCGACCAGGCCCTGGGTGGCGTCGTCCATGACGCGCTGGGCCTCGGCGACGCCGGTGCGGCGGGCGAGGAACTGGCGGATCGTCTCACCGGGGCGGCGCTCCGGCTCCTGCGGCAGGTGGCCGACCGTCGCCGTGGGCGGGGAGAGCAGCAGCTCGCCCTCCTCCGGGGTGTCGAGCCCGGCGAGCAGGCGGAGCAGGGTGGACTTCCCCGCTCCGTTGGCGCCGACGAGGCCGATCACGTCGCCGGGCGCGACGACGAGGTCGAGTCCGGCGAACAGGGAGCGGTCGCCGTGGCCCGCGGCGAGGTTCTTGGCTACGAGGGTGGCAGTCATCAGGGCGTTGATCCTAATGGGCCCGGTCCGGTGCGATGTCGTACGGGGATCGGTGGCTCGACGGGGCCGGTCAGTGCGCCATCGGCGCCACCAGCACGCTGCCGGTGGTGCGGGCCACGAGGAAGGACTCCCCCTTGGTGGCCTTCCGGTCGAGGGAGATGCGGTGGCGGCCGGGGTCGAGGACCGCGTCGAAGACGTCGTGGGCGTGGGTGCGGTACAGGCGGTCGAGGCGGTAGGCGGTGAGCTGGACGCGGCAGGTGGAGGTGACGTCGAGGCCGGCTTCGCCGTCGGCGGCGACGAGCCGGGCGAGGCGGCGCCGGTCCGCGGGGCTGCGGTCGAGGGCGCTCTCTATCTGCGCGACGAGGAGCGGGACGATCGGGGCGAGCCCGTCGACGTAGGCGATGTCGGCCCCGGCGCGGTCGAACTCGGCGCGGACGGCGTCCCGTTGGGCCTCGCCGACGGCGCGGCCGAAGGCGACCGCTCCGTAGCCGCGCAGTTCCTCCGGGGGGACCCCGGTCGCGTCCTGGGTGATGTCCGCGCCGATGCCGATGGTGCGCAGGGCGGCGGCCAGTCTGGCGAGGACGGCGACGCGGGCGCCGATGAGCAGGACCCGGCGGCGGGTGCCCGCGGCGCCGTCGAGCAGGGCGCCGAGCGCGGTGCGGTACTCGTCGCCCCGGAAGCGGAACGGGCCTATCCCGTGGTAGCCGTTGAGCTCCAGGTCGACCCGCTCGTCGGTCTGCCAGGCGAAATCGCGCCACACATAGTCGTCCTGATCGTCGGGGGCCCGCTCGATGACGGCGGTGACGGCTCCGCACTCCAGGCCCTCGCACTCGGGGCAGCCGTAGATGATGTACCGCCCTTCGGCCAGCGGTGCGCCGGCCTCCAGGAGGAGGCTTCTGACGTGGTCGGTGAAGATGGCGGGCGGGATGTCGGCGGCCAGCGGAGAGACCGCGTCGAGGTCGGAGAGCTGGAACAGCAGCGGGCGGCCGTCCACGATGAAATCCAGGAAGTCCCGGTGGACCTGGTAGTCACCGTTGGCCAGGACTCCCCCGGCGCGCATCGCCGGGGCGAGGCCGAAGGTCGCGTACTCGGCAGACATGCTGTGAGTATCCCCACCCGGCAGCGGTGTTGAGCGCGGCATGGGCCATTCCGCTACCGTCCCGGCGTGAACAGTGATGTGAACGGTGACGTGATCGTGGTGGGCGGCGGGGTCATAGGGATGTCCACCGCGCTGGTGCTCGCGCGGGCCGGGCGGCGGGTGCGGGTGTGGTCGCGGGACCTCGCCGAGCGCACCACCTCGGCCGTTGCGGGCGCCCTGTGGTGGCCGTACCGGATCGACCCGGTGGAGCGGGTCGGCCCGTGGTCGCTGCGGTCGCTGCGGCGCTACGTGGACTGGGCGGGCCGCCCGGACGAGACCGGCGTACGGATGGTCGAGGGCGTACACCAGGGTGTCCGGCTTGCCGGTCTGGGGGCGTGGGCCGGTGAGGTGGCGGAGCTGCGGGAGACCCCCGAGGGACTTGCGGCGCGGCTTCCACTGATCGACATGCCGGTCCATCTGGCCTGGCTGCGGGGTGAGTTGGCGAAGGCAGGGGTGGAGGTGGAGCGGCGCGAGGTGCGCTCCCTCGACGAGGCCGTGGCGGCGGCCGGCGCGGTCGTGAACTGCACGGGGCTCGGGGCGCGGGAGCTGGTGCCGGACGCGTCGCTGCGGCCGGTGCGCGGGCAGCTGGTGGTCGTGGAGAACCCGGGCGTGCACACGTGGTTCACCTCGGCCGACGAGGCGTCGGACGCCACGACGTACTTCTTCCCGCAGCCGGGCGGGCGGCTGCTGCTCGGCGGCACGGCGCAGGAGGACGACTGGTCCCTGGCCCCGGATCCCGCGGTCGCGGAGGGGATCGTGCGGCGGTGCGCGGCGGTGCGTCCGGAGATCACGGGGGCCCGGGTGGTCGAGCACCGGGTGGGCCTGCGTCCGGCGCGCCCGGCGGTGCGCATCGAGCGTGAAGTCGACGGTGCGGGGCGGGTGTTGGTGCACAACTACGGGCACGGCGGAGCCGGGGTGACCGTCGCGTGGGGGTGCGCGGAGGAGGCGGCGGGGCTGGTCGGGGCGGGCTGACCGAGGAGGACGCGCCTCAGTGCCCCTCCCCCACCACGTGCTCCAGTGCCGCCACGACGCCCTCCGCGACGTGCGTGGGCGCGTACTCCCGCTCCCGCCAGGCGCGGCCGCGCGCCAGCCATGCCGTGCGCAGCCCGAGCGCGTGGCCGCCCGCGATGTCGGCGTGGGCCGCGTCGCCCACCATCCAGGCCGATCGCAGGGAGCGGCCCGCGGCCGCCGCGTGGAAGATCTCGGGGTCCGGTTTCTTGTGGCCCACGGCCTCGGAGATGGTCCAGCCGTCGACCAGGGTGTCGAGGCCGGTGCGGCGGATCTTCCGGGTCTGCTGGGCGGTGCGGCCGTTGGTGACGACGACCGGGGTCCAGCCGGCCCGGGTCGTCGCGACGAGCGCGGCGCGGACCGGGTCGGCGAGGGTGACGCGGTCCGCCGCACCTCGGTCGAGCACGTCCTGGACAGCGGCGGGTGACACCTGGTCCCGGTAGCGGCGGGTCAGGGCCGACGCGACGGCCGGGCGCGCCGCGTAGCCGTCGTCGTCGACCGCCATGATCCACGCCAGGTCCCCGGCGGGCAGGCCGTGTTCGGCCAGGAACGCCGCCATCGCGGAGCGGAAGGCGGCGTCCCGGTCGATCAGCGTGTTGTCGAGGTCCAGAAGCAGCAGGGGCATGACGCGGAGTGGACCACGGCCGCGCCCCGCCCGGAGGCCTACTCGTTCCCGTGGTCGCCGATGGGGTCGCCCGAGGTCTCCAGGCCGTCGCCGGGGCCGATCCGGATCTCGAACTCGCCGCCGTACTTCTCGTGTCCGGCGACGACCGCCGCCTCGACGACCTCGATGCCCATGTCACCGCGCACGATGAGCGGGTCCTGGCGCAGGTCGCGCATCAGGGCGACGCACATGCCGATCATGACCAGGGTGAAGGGGGCCGCGACGAGGATCGTGAGGTTCTGGAGCCCGGTGAGCGCGTTGTCGGAGCCGCCGCCGATGAGCAGCATCACCGCCGCCACCGCGCCGGTCACCACGCCCCAGAAGATGACGACGAACCGGCCGGGTTCGAGGGCGCCCTTCTGGGACAGCGTGCCCATGACGATCGAGGCGGCGTCCGCGCCGGACACGAAGAAGATGCCCACCAGGATCATCACGAGGATGCTGGACGCCGTGGCGATCGGGAACTCGTGCAGGACCCCGAAGAGCTGGGCCTCCGGGGTGTCGGCGCCGCCCAGCTGACCGTGCTCCTTCATCTTCATCGCCGTACCGCCGAAGATCGCGAACCAGATCAGGCTGACCGTCGACGGGACCAGGATCACGCCGCCGACGAACTGGCGGATGGTGCGGCCGCGGCTGATGCGCGCGATGAACATGCCGACGAAGGGCGTCCAGGAGATCCACCACGCCCAGTAGAAGACCGTCCAGCTGCCGAGCCAGTCGGCGACGCCCTTGCCGCTGGACGCCTCGGTGCGGCCGACGAGCTGGGGCAGTTCGCCGAAGTAGGCGCCGAGCGAGGTGGGGAGCAGGTCCAGGACGATGATGGTGGGGCCCGCGACGAAGACGAAGACCGCGAGGATCAGCGCGAGCACCATGTTGGTGTTCGACAGCCACTGGATGCCCTTCTCGACACCCGAGACGGCGGACGCGACGAAGGCGACCGTCAGGACCGCGATGATCACCACGAGGAGGGTCGTGCTCGTCTTGTCCATCCAGTTCAGCACCTCGAAGCCGGAGCCGATCTGGAGCGCTCCGAGCCCGAGGGAGGCCGCCGAGCCGAACAGCGTCGCGAAGATCGCGATGATGTCGATGACCCGGCCCCAGGCGCCGTGGGCCCGCTCCTCGCCGATGAGCGGCACGAAGACGGAGGAGATGGTCTGGCGGCGGCGCCTGCGGAAGGTGGAGTAGGCGATGGCGAGGCCGACCACCGCGTAGATCGCCCAGGGGTGCAGCGTCCAGTGGAAGAGGGTGGTCGCCATGGCGGTCTCCATGGCCTCGGCGGCGTCCGCCGGGTCGGTGCCCGGGGGCGGCGTCGTGAAGTGCGCGAGCGGCTCGCTCACCCCGTAGAACATGAGGCCGATGCCCATGCCCGCGCTGAACATCATGGCCACCCAGGAGACCGTGCGGAACTCGGGCTCCTCGCCCTCCTTGCCGAGGGTGATCTTCCCGTAGCGGCTGATCGCGAGCCAGAGCGCGAAGACCACGAAGGCGGAGGCGGCGAGCATGAACGCCCAACCGCCGTTGTGGATCAAGCCGTTCAGGGCGTGCGTGGAGACGCTTTCGAGGTTGTCGGTGGCGACCGAGCCCCAGACCACGAAGGCCAGGGTCAGCCCGGCCGTCACGCCGAACACGATCCGGTCGGTGGCGGGGCTCCGGCCGCCCGACGGATCCTCGTCGGGGCCGGATGCGCCGGTGGGCGGTTGCTGAGGGTTTGTCACCCTTCAGGGCCTACCACACCGACCACCCCCTATGGCCCGTTCAGCAGCTGGTGTCGGGCTCTCCTTCCGTCAGGTGGTACCGCGCGCGGGCGTCGAGGAGGAGCACCACGAGCGCCCGCTCGGACTGCCGCAGCGGCACGTAGACCCCGTCCCCGTCCCCCGACGCCCGTACGCGGATCCCGTGCAGCGCCAACTCGTCCTTGTACTCGGCGTATTGCGCGGGGTTGAGGCGGTAGCCGCAGGGCAGGTCCTGGATGGTCTCGGCGGGCTGTGGCGGGGCGTTGTCGGCGCCGCCGACGTAGACGGGTCCGGTATCGCTCGGGCCCGCGGCGCGCGCGGCCGTCGTCACGGCGCGGATCGTGTCGGCGTGCCGTGCGGTGAAGCCGAAGAGTCCCCTCAGCGCGGCGAGTTGGGAGTCGCGGCGGCGCCGGTTGTTCAGCGCCTCGTCGGCCGACTCCGCCGGGCTGCCGGGGTCGACGCGGCTCTCGACGAGCAGGCCGAGGGCGTGTTTGACGCCGGACAGGTTGCGCAGGATGCGTTCCTGGCCGTCGCCCGCGGTCTGCTTGACCGGGTCGCCGGTGACGGGGTCGGTCCGGATGCCGTACGTGCCCGTGGAGTACCCGGCGTCGTCGGCGGCCGGGCGGACGTGACGCTCGGACAGAGTTACGGCCGCGTCGTGCACGGCGGGCGCGGTATTGAGGTTGCGGGGCCAGAGGTCGAAGAGGTCCTTGTCGTAGTACTCCGGGGTGGCGCGGTACTCGTGCAGGTCGTAGATGACGTCGGGCCGCCGGTCGCGGATGACCGCCGCCATGGCGCGGGCCTCGGCCGTCCTCAGGGCGAGGTGGTCGCGGTTGACGTCCACGCCGTCGGAGTTGCCGCGGGTGTCGGCGGCGCGCCCGTCGGGGTTGGCGGTGGGCACGACGAGCAGGGTGGTGCGGGACAGGAGGCGTGTCGTCGCCCGGTCCGTGGCCCGGGCGAGGTCGCGCACGGTGGTGAGGCACGCCTCGCGCCCGGCGGGTTCGTCGCCGTGCTGGCCGCAGACGAGCAGCACGGTGGTGGTGGCGGTACGCCGGGCGCCGACGCGGACCAGCTGGAGCGGGCGGCCCTGTGCGGTGGTGCCGATGCGGGTGACGGTGACGCGGTCGGACGCCCGGTCCACGGCGGCGAGCAGCTTCTGTTCCTCGGACTGGCCGGTCCAGTGGGCGCCGTGCGTCCGCTCGAAGCCGGTGCGGGGGAACGGGGCGGTGGCGCGCGCCGGGACCACCGTCACCAGGGGTGCGGCGAGGGCCGCGGTGGCGAGGGCGACGGTGAGTCCGCGGCGGTGGGCCTTCATCGGTCACTCGCCTGCCGGGACGGGGCGGTGCGGGCTCGCCGGGCGCACGCCGTCGGCGGCGGACGGGCGAGGCGTGGCCGCCTCGGCCGTGGCGGCCGCGAAGGCGCCGGCGCCGCCGACGACGGGGACGCGGGCCACGGTGCGGGACAGGTCGAGGGTGAGGGTCGGCCGGGTGGACGCAGGGTCGATGAGGTCCTTGTCGGTGCCCGCGACGATCAGGGCGAGCCGGTGCCCGGCGGGCACGACGTGGTCACTGGCGGCCAGGGAGATCGTGAGGGGGTAGGCCTTGCCCGGGGTGAGCGGGCGGCCCCGGCCGGGGTCGGCGGAGGTGCCGAGGTCGGCCCAGCCCCGGCTGAACACGGTCGAGCCCACGTCGGCGGTGACGGCCTCGGTGTTCTTGAAGCAGGAACTGTCGCCGGTCGTGCTCGGCCCCCAGCAGCTGCGGTCGGTGAGTGTCCTGATGCCTTCGCCGGCCGCGCCGTAGTCGCGGACGGTGGCCGGGCCGAGGTCGACCAGGACGGCGGACAGATGGGCGGTGGCCGTGGTCGGCGTCGCGGTGACCGTCACCGTCGAGGAGCCGGAGAGCCGCAGGTCCTTGCCGAGCGGGCGGCTGATGAAGCCGGCCTTGCCCGGGGTCGAGGTGTCGATCCGCTCGGCCCAGTCGGACTCATCGAGGGACGGGTCGTCGGTGAACCGCTCGGTGCCGGTCCCCGGCTTCAGGCTCAGGGTGCCGACGCCGGGCGTAGCACCCCGGGCGGGCCGCAGGGCGGTGGTCCGTGTCGTGCGCGGCGGCCACACCGTGTCGGTGGTCCAGTGGTCGGGGGTGCGCTCGATGTCGGCCATCGGTGCGCGGTCGATGCCGTTGCGCAGGCCGAGGAGTTCGTGGTCGAACCAGCGGTGCAGGGTGTCGACCCAGTCGGCGCGGCGGAAGTCGAACGGGTCGACGTGCCCGGTCTGCGACAGCCAGATCTTCCGCTCGACGCCGTGCTTCGCGAGCGCGTCCCACCACTGGCCGAAGTGCTTGGCGCGGACGTTGAGGTCCTGCATGCCGTGCACGACGAAGACGCTGGCCTTCACCTCGGCGGCGTCCTTGACGTAGTCGCGCTCCTGCCACAGCGAGGACCAGTCGCCGCTGCGCGGTGCTTCGTCGACCAGCCGCTGCTGGACGGCGGCGCAGCGGGCGCGGGCGTCCGGGCTCTCCACGTAGTCGGACAGCCAGTCGGGGCCGGAGTCGTAGAGCGGGGCGCCCTGCTGGAAGTAGTAGTCGTACCAGGAGGAGATGCCGCCGATGGGGACGATGGTCTCCAGGCCCTCGACGCCGGTCGCGGCGACGCCGTTGGCGACGGTGGCGTCGTAGCTCTTGCCGATCATGCCGGTACGGCCGTTGGTCCAGGTGGCCTTCGCGCGTTCGGTGCCGGACCGCGTGGTGTAGCCCTTGGCGCGGCCGTTGAGCCAGTCGACGACGGCCTTGGCGGACTGGACGTCGGAGCGGCCGCCGACGTCGACGCAGCCGTCGGAGCGGTTGGTGCCGGCGAGGTCGACGCCGACGAAGGCGTAGCCGCGCGGGACGAAGTAGTTGTCGTAGTAGAGCGGCATCTGCACGATGTCGCCGTTCGCGTCGTACGTCTTCAGCTGGCTCTCGTTGCCGCGCCCGCAGCAGGAGTAGTACGGGCTCGCGTCCATGATCACGGGCACTTTGCGGCCCTGCGCGGCCGCTTCCCGGGGGCGGACGATGTCGACGGCGACGCGGTCGGTCCTGCCGTCGCCGTCGCCGTCGAGCCGGGTGTCGACCCAGACGGACTCGCGGACGGCGTTCTCGTAGGAGTAGACGGGCTGCGACTCGGTCGGCGCGGCCGCACGGGCCACGGCCCCGGCCGGGGCGACGAGCACGGCGAGCAGGGCCGCGGCGGCCGCGCCCACGAGGAGGGTCCAGAGGCGGCGGATGCGTCCGGCAGGTATCGGCATGGCCGGAAGGTACACGGGTCAACTCCCGTGCGACAGAGGGCATCAGCGCGACCCGTCAGGCGCGTGGGGCGTAAAGACACATGTCGGCCGAATGGCGATCGTGTGACAGCAGGGGCCATGGACATGACCGGCGTGCCGGGTGCTGAATAGGGTCGCGAACACGATCACACGGGGCCGGTTCCCTCCGGTCGCGCGCGGTCGGTCCCCGGTCTGTTCCTACGACTTGGAGTTTTCCGTGTACCGCAGACTCATCGCTCCCGGCGCGCTCACGGCCGCCCTGCTGCTGGCGATCCCGGCATCGGCGGCCGACTTCGCTCCCGGGGCCTCGGGCATCGGCGATCCCTACTACCCGACGTACGGGAACGGCGGCTACGACGTCTCCCACTACGACCTGCGTCTGAAGTACCAGCCGAAGACGGACCTGTTGGAGGGCACGGCGACGATCCTCGCCTCCGCCACCCAGGACCTGTCGCGCTTCGACCTCGACCTCGGGCTCACCGCGAGCGAGGTCCGGGTGAACGGGAAGAAGGCGGCGTTCGCCAGGTCGGGCGAGCAGGAACTGGAGGTGACGCCCGCGACCGGGCTCCCGAAGGGCACCCCCTTCACGGTCGTGGTGAAGTACGCGGGCAAGCCGTCCGACGTGAAACTGTGGGGCTTCACGTCCCCGCAGCGCACTCCGGACGGCGCCGTCTTCGCCAACGAGCCGGAGTCGGCGGCCTGGTGGTTCCCGTCGAACGACCACCCGCTCGACAAGGCCACGTACGACATCTCGGTGGCCGTTCCCGACGGCACCCAGGCGATCTCCAACGGCACGCTGCAGTCGCAGAGTTCGAAGCTGGGCTGGACCCGCTTCAACTGGCGCTCCAGCCACCCGCAGGCCACCTACCTGGCGACGCTCGCGGTCGGCAAGTTCGACATCACCACCGACACGACCTCCGACGGGCTGCCCGTCGTCAACGCCTACAGCAAGGATCTCGGCGCCAACGAGGGCGCCGCGAAGGCCAGCGTGGAGCGCACCGCCGAGGTCGCCGAGTGGCTGGAGTCCGTCTACGGGAAGTACCCCTTCGAGGCGCTGGGCGGCTACGTCCCGAACGTCCCGTCGTCGTTCGCCCTGGAGACGCAGACGCGGCCGTTCTACTCCCCCAAGCAGTTCGCGAACGGCTCCAACGTCTCCGTCGTCGTGCACGAGCTGGCGCACCAGTGGTACGGGGACAGCGTCTCCGTACGCGGCTGGAAGGACATCTGGATCAACGAGGGCTTCGCCCGGTACAGCCAGTGGCTCTGGTCCGAGAAGGAGGGCGAGGGCACGGCGAAGGAACTCTCCGACTACGCGTACGCGCAGCATCCGGCGGACGACGCGTTCTGGACCGTGAAGCCCGGGGATCCCGGCGCCGAGAACCAGTTCGACGCCGCCGTCTACGACCGGGGGGCCATGGCCATCCAGGCGCTGCGCGACGCGGTCGGTGACAAGAAGTTCTTCAAGATCCTCAAGGGCTGGCCGCAGGCGCACGCCTACGGCAACGCCACCGTCTCCGACTTCGTGTCCTACGCGGAGCGGGTCTCCGGCAAGCCGTTGGCGTCGTTGTTCGACACGTGGCTGTTCCAGCCGACGCGGCCTGCTGTGTCTTCGGTGTCTTCTGCGCTGCGGGCGGGCGGGGGGCCTGAGCGGCCGCGGTCGTGGAAGTCGATCGCGGCCACGAATGGGGTGCACTCCGTGCGCTGACCCGCGCTTTGGGGGTTGCCGGTCGGCTGCGGGCCGGTGGCCGCTTCTCGCGCAGTTCCCCGCGCCCCTGAGGCTGCGCTTCGCGCGCCTCTCTGATGAGATGCCGCACGAAGTGCGCATCTCAGGGGCGCGGGGAACTGCGCGACCAGCCACGACGCTACGGGCACTCGGCGACGCGACCGGTCACGGCAGACGCGTGGCCGCTCTTGCTCGGCGGGCCATGGGCAGATAGCGGAGGCGTTCCGGGAGGTGGGGGACGGTCAAGCGGACCAGGGCGGACCAGCGGCGCAGGCGGCGTTCCTGGCGGGGGGACCACGGCAGGCCGATCGCCGCGCGGGCCTCGGGCGGGAGCAGGCCGATCGACAGGAACCGGAGCGTCCGGGCGAGCACGGGGCGGAGAAGGGGCCAGAGGAGACGGAGCACCCAGGGCCCCGGCGGCGCCGGAATGGCGCGGTGGGCGTCGGTCAGCTCGGCGACGACCACGTTGGACCCGATCTCGCGGGCCAGCATCCGCTCGTAGTACGGCCAGAACTCCCCGACCGTCTGCGGCATGTCCCGGTCATGGATGCCGAGGATCCGGCCGACCATCAGCCACTCCGCGTAGAACCGCTCGTCCTCCTCGGGCGTGAACGGCCGGGCGAAGTAGCGCCGGGCCCGCCGGGAGACCGGATAGCCGGTGGCGTGCACCCAGGCGTAGTGGGCCGGGGTGAGCGCGTGGTAGCGGCGCCCGCGCGGATCGGTGCCGCTGATGTCCCGGTGGACGCGGCGCAGGCGGCGCCCTTCCTCGGCGGCGGTCTCACCCCCGTACACCCAGAGCAGGACCGAGGTCAGGGAGCGGGTGCCGCGTCCCCACGGGTCGGTGCGGAACACCGAGTGGTCGTCGACACCGGCGCCGACGGCGGGGTGCGCGACCTGGAGGACGAACGCGGCGGGCAGCGCGAGCAGGGAGCGGATGTCACCCGCGGTGTCCCAGAGGACCCCGCCGGGCGGGGGCGGCGGCGGATCGGGGTCGTGCTGTTTCATGCCGCTTCCTGGACGTCGTACGGAGCGCTGTGCCTTGTGATCCAGTATGCGACGCGTGGGTCAGGCGAGACCGGCGGCGATGGCGCGGCGCACGGCGTCGGCGCGGTCCCGGATGGCCGCCTTGGCGAACAGGTTGTTGATGTGGGTCTTCACCGTGGCCTCGCTGATGAAGAGCTTCTCGGCGATCGCCCGGTTCGGCAGGCCCTGGCCGATCAGGGTGAGCACCTCGCGCTCGCGGGGCGTGACGTCGTCGGGCAGCTGCTGCCCGGGCGCCGAGGCCTTGGTGCGGACCGTGGCGAGGAGCCGGTCCTGGACCTCGCGGTCGAGGACGGACTGCCCCGCGGCGGCGGCGCGGATGGCGCGGGTGATGTCCTGGCGCCCGGCGTTCTTGGTGAGGTAGCCGCGGGCCCCGGCGCTCAGGGCGGCCAGGATCGAGTCGTCGTCGGCGAAGGTGGTCAGCACGACGACGGCCACCTCGGGATGTTCCTCGGCCAGGCGGCGGGTCGCCTCGATGCCGTCCATGACGGGCATCCGCAGGTCCATCAGAACCACGTCGACGGGTCCGGCGGCGGCCGCGGTGAGCACCTCGCTGCCGTCGGCCGCGGCCGCGACGACGTCGATGTCGTCGGCGAGGCCGAGGACCGCGGCCAGCGGCTCGCGGACGGCGGCCTGGTCGTCAGCGACGACGACTCTCAGCGGCCTCTTGGTGTGGTCCTGCTGCGTCGCTTCACTCATCGGGGATCACTGCCTCCACCTGCCAGCCGCCCTGGTCCGGTCCTTCGGTGACCGGGCCCGCGGTGATCGTCCCACGGAGCAGCGCGACCCGTTCCCGCATGCCGATCAGTCCCATTCCGCTGCCGCCGCCCGCGCTGACCGGGCGGGTCGCCGGGCCGTTGCGGATCGTCAGGGTCGTCGACGCCCCGGCGAAGGCGAGCTCCACGCGGACGGCGGCGCCGGGCGCGTGCCGGGTGGCGTTGGTCAGCGCCTCCTGGGCGATGCGGAGCAGGTTCTGGGTGAGCCGGGCCGGCACCTCGCGGACGGTGCCGGTGACGGTGAGCGCGTCGTGGTGGCCGGACGACTCGATCATCGCCGTCAGGCTCTCCAGGAGCGGCAGGGAGTCCTCGCGGAGCGCGTGCACGGTCCACTGGGCCTGCTTCAGGCTCTCCTTCACCATGCTGTGCGCCTTCTGGTTCGCCTCGCGTACGCGCTCCAGGTCGCCGGTGTCGATGAGGGCGTCGGCCAGTTCGAGCTGCATGTTGATGCCCGCGAGGGAGTGGGCCAGCACGTCGTGCACGTCGCGGGCGATGCGGCCGCGCTCGGTGAGGACGGCGGCCTGGGCCTCGGCCCGCGCGGCGCGCTCCGCGGACTCGGCGGCCTCGACCACGGCCTGGACGGCGCGCTGACGGCTGCGGTTGAGGATGCCCACCAGGACCGGGGCGCCGGTGCTGAGGCCGAGCGTCCAGGGCAGGAAGGTGTGGCCGGGTCCGAGACGGAAGTAGAGGACGCCGCCGCACAGCAGGCTGCACAGGGCGGCGAGGGTGAGGGCCTTGCGGGTCTCCAGGCGATGGCCGATGTGGCCGACGAGGAAGTACGCGAAGAGATAGCTGGAGCCGGAGCTGCTGACGCCGATCAGCGCGGCCGCGGCGACGACGCCGCAGGTCAGCCAGATCAGCGCGACGCGTGGCGGGACCTTGGCCTCGGGCAGGTGGCGGGCCGCGAGGACGACGCAGTTGACCAGGAGGAGGGCGGCGACGGCGAGGCCCCGGCCGCTGAGGCCCAGCGGCCGGATCGTCCAGACACCCGAGACGATGACGGCCAGGGTCAGGAGCCAGTGCAGTCGTGTGTCCTGCGTGGGCACGACCCGCGGGCCGGGCTCCTGGTGCGGAGCCGGCCCGGGGGCGTTCGGGGTCTTCGAGGCGCTCGGTGCTTCGGGCACGGCGTGACCATAACCCACGGTCAGGCCGCACGGTCGAGAGCCGGTGCGGTCTCCGCGGCCGTCTCCTGCCGCGGGTCGCCGGGCACCAGACGGCTCCGGACGAAGATCGTGGCCAGGCGCGTGACGACCTCGGTGAGCGCCATCAGGACGAAGGCCGCGACCCAGGCCTGGTCGCTGGTGATCTGGTGGGTGAGGCTGAACCGGGCCACGTCGTCGGCGCCGCCGTGCTGGACCCACAGCTGGAAGCCCATCCGGGCGCCCATGCCGAGCACCCACAGGACCGCGGAGACGGCGCCGGCCTTGATCAGCAGGTGGCCGCCGGAGGTGCGGATCCGGGTGTAGACGCCGCCCGCGATGCCGAGCGCGGCGCCGATGGCCGTCAGCGTGCCGATCAGCACCAGGTCGTTGCCCGCGGTGGGCACGCTGTGCAGGTAGCTGTGGGCCACGAAGGCCACGATCCCCAGCGGGATCAGGAAGGTCTTGAGGTCGAGGCGGCCTTCCCGCAGTTGCCGGAAGACGACGAGGACGAGGGCGATGTCGAGGATCCAGTCGGTGGTTGTCATGCCCTCAAGACTGCTGGCGCGGGGCTTTCGACACCTGGACCCATGGGTGGAACGACGGGTGGAGATGCCCGGCCGCCCGGCGTCCACCCCCGCGCTCCGGCCGGCTACTCCTCGTTCCCGTACCGCTTGGCCAGGTCCGAGGCGAGCTCGGAGACCCGGGTGCACAGGTCCGTGACGGCCGCGGTGTGCGCGGGGTCGGCCGGGGTGGAGTGGGTCGGCACGACCTGGGCCCGCAGGCACGGCGCAGGGGGCGGTGGCGGCGCGACGGTCCGGACGGACAGAGGGCGCCGGGACCGCAGCCGGGCCGAGCCGACGAGGGCGGTCGTCAGCAGGGCCGCGAAGGAGGCCAGGTGCCCGGTCTTCAGGTGAACGTCCCACGGAATCAGGGCCATGCCTGTGACTTACCCGATCGGCACCGGTGGCCAACTCGACCGGCCCACGGTCCGGTTCACACCGGGTCAGCCCGCGTGGTCGTACACCGTCACCGGTATCCCCCGGGCCACGAGCTGCTCGGCTATCAGCGGCTCCACCCGCGACCAGGTGCCGCCGGCGAGGCCGCAGCCGATGCGCGGCATGTGGACGGAGGCGCCCAGTTCGGCGGCGTGTTCGGCCACCGCCGCCAGGCCGTGCGCGAGGGCGTCGTAGCGGACCGGGACGCCGTTACTGCCGGTGCGGATGCCGCGCTGGCCCACGACGTTCGCCACCCAGGTGTGCGGGTCGACCCGGACGAGCTGGGCGGCGCCGAGCCCGAAGTCGTTCCTCGCACGCTCGCGGTGCCGGCGGCGGTACGCCTGCTTCGGGCTCGGGCCGGGGGCTACTCGTCCTTCGTCGCGCCGGTCAGCGGCTCGGTGGCTGCCTTGCGGGCGATGTTGCGGCGGGCTCGGCACCAGCCGATGACGAGGAGCAGGGCGACGACCGGGATCAGGCTGAGGGTCTTGCGGCCGGTCTCGGCGTCGTTCCACATGAGGCCGAGGACGAGCAGCAGGAAGACGATCGTGACGATCTCGGTCACCGGTGAGCCGGGCAGCCGGAACGTCGGACGCTCGACCAGGCCCTGCTTGGCCTTACGGACGAACGCCAGGTGCGCGACCATGATCATGACCCAGGTGCCGATGATGCCGATGGACGAGATCTCGATGACGATCTCGAAGGCGTCGGCCGGCAGCAGGTAGTTCAGGCCGACGCCGAGGACACCGACGCCCGCCGTCAGCAGAATGCCGCCGTAGGGCACCTGGCTGCGGTTCATCCGGGCGGTGAACTGCGGGGCGGAGCCCGACATCGCCATGGAGCGCAGGATGCGGCCGGTCGAGTAGAGGCCCGAGTTGAGCGAGGACATGGCGGCGGTCAGCACGACGAGGTTGACGATGTCGCCGATGCCGCCGACGCCCAGCTTGGAGAAGAGGGTGACGAACGGGCTCTCGCCCGACTTGTACGTCGACGACGGCAGCAGCAGGGCCAGCAGCAGCACCGAGCCGCAGTAGAACAGGCCGACGCGCCACATGATCGAGTTCACCGCGCGCGGGACGACCTTCTGCGGCTCGGCGGTCTCGCCCGCCGCGACGCCGACCAGTTCCAGGGCCGCGTAGGCGAAGACGACGCCCTGCATCACGAGGATCACGGACATGGTGCCGCTGGGCATCCAGCCGCCGTGGTCGGTGATCATGTGCAGCCCGGGTGTCTGGCCGTCGACGGGGTGCTGGGTGGCGATCAGGAAGATGCCCACGAACAGGAAGGCGACGAGCGTCGCCACCTTGATGATCGAGAACCAGAACTCCATCTCGCCGAAGTACTTCACCGAGACGAGGTTGACGGAGAGCACGACCGCGAGGGCGATCAGTGCGAGCACCCACTGCGGAACGGAGGTGAACGCGCTCCAGTACTGGGTGTAGAGCGCGATCGCGGTGATGTCCGCGATACCCGTCATCGACCAGTTGAGGAAGTACATCCAGCCGGCGACGTAGGCGCCCTTCTCGCCGAGGAACTCGCGCGCGTACGACACGAAGGACCCCGAGGAGGGCCGGTAGACGACCATCTCACCGAGGGCGCGCACGACCAGGTACGCGAAGATTCCGCAGACCAGGTAGGCGAAGACGAGCGCGGGGCCCGCGTCGTGCAGGCGGCCGCCGGCACCGAGGAAGAGTCCGGTGCCGATCGCGCCACCGATCGCGATCATGTTGACGTGGCGGCTCTTGAGGGCCTTGCTGTAACCGGCGTCGCCCGCGTCGGCGGGCGCTTGGGGCGCATCCGTGGGGGATGCGTCCACGGCCGTGTTCACGGCGTCCTTGCTCACGTGGGGGTGTCCGCTCTGTGGTGCGCGGGGACGTGGGGTCCCCTGGGTCCGGAAGTGCTTGCGGCCCGCGACACCCCTGGGAGTGTGCGGACCGACGGTGCACCTTCCCCCAAAGATCACCGGAAATGCGGTGGCGGAGATCACATAGCGGTCCTTCTCACATGCCGAGAAGGTCTCTTGTGCGCTTGCCCGGCCCAGCGCATAGACGGGTTTCACAACTTCGGTGTCTCAGCAATACTGTTGAACCCGATCGGTACCGAGAGCTAGGCGCGAGGCGGACATGGCGACCGACATCGAGAACAGCGGGTCCGGGCCGGCCGGTCCCGAGCCCACGCTGACCGTCGACGAACTGGCGGCACGGGCGGCCGTCACGGTCCGCACGATCCGCTTCTACAGCACGCGCGGCCTGCTGCCGCCGCCGGTGATCGGTCCGCGCCGGGTCGGTCATTACGGGCAGGAGCACCTGTCGCGGCTCGGCCTCATCGAGGAGTTGCAGCACCAGGGCATGACCCTGTCGGCGATCGAGCGCTATCTGGAGCAGCTGCCGGCGGATCTGAGCGCCGACGATCTCGCCATGCACCGCGCGGTGGTGGCGAGCTGGGCGCCGGACACGTCGGAGGACCTGGCCAGGGCGGAGCTGGAGCGGCGGTGCGGGCGGGCGCTGTCCGGCGCTGACCTGGACCGGTTGTCGGCCATGGGCGTCCTCACGTACCTGGAGGACGCGGACGCGTTCCGGGTGGACGTGGGGCAGTTGCGTCTGGGGGTGCAGCTCCTCGACGTGCCGATCGCGCACGAGACGCTGCTCGCCGCGCGCACGCTCCTGCTGGAGCACACCCGGCGGGCGGCGCACGATCTGTCCCGGCTCTTCCAGGACGAGGTGTGGGCTCCGTACCGGGAGCGCGAGGCGGCTCCCGGGGACCCGGGGCACGTGTCGGCGATGCGGTCGCTGTCGGCCCACATGCAGCCGCTGGTGGTGCAGGCGCTGGTGACCGCCTTCCAGCGGTCGCTGCGGGAGGAGCTGCGGGCCGCGTTCAGAAGCGCCGGGTGAACGGCCGTGGTGGTGCGCCCCGTGTCGCGGGGCGCACCACCACAGACCGCCGGCGGACGGCTCAGCTGTCGCTGAACGTCTCGCCCTTCTCCGCCTTCGTCACGAGCAGCGCGGGCGGCAGGAACCGATCGCCGTAGCGCTCGGCCAGCTCGCGCGAGCGGGCGACGAATCCGGTGAGCCCGCCCTCGTAACCGTTGATGTACTGCAGGACACCGCCGGTCCAGCCGGGGAAGCCGATCCCGAAGATGGAGCCGATGTTGGCGTCGGCGACGGACGTCAGGACGCCCTCCTCGATCAGCCGGACGGTGTCCAGCGCCTCGGAGAAGAGCATGCGCTCCTGCATGTCCTCGAACGGGATCTCGGTGCCCGGCTTGGTGAAGTGCTCGCGCAGGCCCGGCCACAGGGCGCCGCGCTTGCCGTCCTCGCCGTACTCGTAGAAGCCCGCGCCACCGCTGCGGCCGGTGCGCCCGAACTCGTCGACCATGCGGTCGATGACGGCCTCCGCTGGGTGCTCGTCCCAGGTGCCGCCCGCCTCCTCGATCGCCGCCCGCGTCTCCTTGCGGATCTTGCGGGGCAGGGTGAGGGTCAGCTCGTCCATGAGGGAGAGCACCTTGGCCGGGTAGCCTGCCTGGCCCGCCGCCTGCTCGACCGACGCGGGCTCGACGCCCTCGCCGACCATGGCGATGCCCTCGTTCATGAAGTGGCCGATGACGCGCGAGGTGAAGAATCCGCGCGAGTCGTTCACGACGATCGGCGTCTTGTTGATCTGCCGTACGAGGTCGAAGGCGCGGGCCAGCGCCTCGTCACCGGTGCGCTCGCCCTTGATGATCTCCACGAGCGGCATCTTGTCGACCGGCGAGAAGAAGTGCAGACCGATGAAGTCGGCCTGCCGCTGGACGCCCTCGGCGAGGACGGTGATGGGCAGCGTCGAGGTGTTGGAGCACAGCAGCGCGTCGGGCTCGACGATGTCCTGGATCTCCTGGAACACCTTGTGCTTGAGCGAGGGGTCCTCGAAGACGGCCTCGATGACGGCGTCGCAGCCGGCCACGGCCTGCGGGTCGGCGGTGGGCGTGATGCGGGCGAGCAGCGCGTCCGCCTTCTCCTGGGTGGTGCGGCCGCGGGAGACGGCCTTCGCGCACAGCTTCTCGGAGTACGCCTTGCCCTTGGCGGCGGATTCGGCGGACACGTCCTTCAGGACGACGTCGATGCCCGCGCGGGCGCACGAGTAGGCGATGCCCGCGCCCATCATGCCGGCGCCGAGGACGGCGACCTTGCGCACCTTGCGGGGCTCGATGCCCTGGGGGCGGTTGGCGCCGGAGTTGACCGCCTGGAGGTCGAAGAAGAACGCCTGGATCATGTTCTTCGCGGTCTGGCCGGTGACCAGCTCGGTGAAGTAGCGGGCCTCGATGGTCAGGGCGGTCTCGAAGTCGACCTGGGAGCCCTCGACGGCGGCCGCGAGGATGTTGCGCGGCGCCGGGTAGGGGGCGCCGTTGAGCTGCTTCTTGAGGTTGGCGGGGAAGGCCGGGAGGTTCGCGGCGAACTTGGGGTTGGCCGGGGTGCCGCCGGGGATGCGGTAGCCGGGCTTGTCCCAGGGCTGCTGCGACTCGGGGTTGGCGTCGATGAAGGCGCGGGCCTTCTCCAGCATCTCCTCGCGCGTGGCGGCCACTTCGTGGACGAGGCCGTTGTCCAGGGCGCGCTTCGGGGCGTACTGGGTGCCCTGGAGCAGCACCTTCAGGAGGGCGTCGGCGATGCCCATGAGGCGGACGGTGCGGGTGACGCCGCCGCCGGCGGGGAGCAGGCCGAGGGTGACCTCGGGGAGGCCGATCTTCGAGCCGGGGGCGTCGAGGGCGACGCGGTGGTGGCTGGCGAGGGCGATCTCGTAGCCGCCGCCGAGCGCCGCGCCGTTGATCGCCGCGACGACCGGCTTGCCGAGGGTCTCGATGCGGCGCAGGGAGTTCTTGATGCCGATGCCGGTCTCGAAGACGGCCTGGGCGTCCTCGGGGCCGGCCTTCATCATGTCCTTGAGGTCGCCGCCCGCGAAGAAGGTCTTCTTGGCGGAGGTGTAGATGATGCCGCGGATGGAGTCGCGCTCGGCCTCGGCGCGGTCGGCGATCGCCGCGATGGAGTCCTTGAACGCCTGGTTCATGGTGTTCGCGGACTGGTTGGGGTCGTCGAGGACGAGGGTGACGATGCCGGTGTCGTCCTGTTCCCAGCGGATGGTTGTGCTGGCGGTCATGGTGTGTCTCCGTGAAGTCAGGTGCGGGGAGTTGAGGGCGGGTTCGGGGGTGGGCCTTCGTCGCCGACCGCGGGCCGGTGGGGCTTCTCGCGCAGTTCCCCGCGCCCCTGAAGCGAGCTCCGCTCGCCCAGGGGCGCGGGGAACTGCGCGGCCAGCCACGGATCACCCGCGGTCGGCGACGAAACGGTGGCCCTACGGCGCTACACCCGCTCCACGATGGTGGCGATGCCCATGCCCCCGCCGACGCACAGCGTGGCCAGGCCGTACCGCTTGTCCTGACGCTCGAGTTCATCGACGAGCGTGCCCAGGATCATGGCGCCGGTCGCCCCGAGCGGGTGACCGAGCGCGATCGCGCCGCCGTTGACGTTCACCTTGTCCAGCGACAGGCCCATGTCCTTGACGAAGCGGAGCACCACCGCGGCGAAGGCCTCGTTGATCTCGACGAGGTCGATGTCGTCGATGGTCAGACCGGCCTTGGCGAGCGCCTTGCGGGTGGCGGGCGCCGGGCCGGTGAGCATGATGGTCGGCTCGGAGCCGGAGACGGCCACGGAGACGACGCGGGCGCGGGGCGTGAGGCCGTACCGCTCCCCCACCTCGCGCGAGCCGATGGCGACCAGCGACGCGCCGTCGACGATGCCGGAGGAGTTGCCCGCGTGGTGCACGTGGTCGATCTTCTCGACCCAGTGGTACTTCTGGAGCGCGACGGCGTCGAAGCCGCCGAGGTCGCCGATGTCCTTGAAGGACGGCTTGAGCTTGGCCAGCGAGTCGGCGGTCGTGCCGGGCCGCAGGAACTCGTCGTGGTCCAGGACGGTCAGACCGCTGCGGTCCTTGACGGGGACCACCGAGCGCTCGAAGCGGCCGTCCTTCACCGCGGCGGCGGCCCGCTCCTGGGAGAGCGCCGCGTACTCGTCGACGTCGCGCCGGGAGAAGCCCTCGATGGTGGCGATGAGGTCGGCGCCGATGCCCTGCGGCACGAAGCCGGTCTCGAAGTTGGTCATCGGGTCGGCGAACCAGGCACCGCCGTCGGAGGCCATCGGCACCCGCGACATCGACTCGACACCGCCGGCGAGGACCAGGTCCTCCCAGCCGGAGCGGACCTTCATCGCGGCGAGGTTGACGGCTTCGAGGCCCGACGCGCAGAAGCGGTTCTCCTGTACGCCCGCGACCGTGTCCGGCAGTCCGGCCGCGATGGCGGCGACGCGGGCAATGTCGGAGCCCTGGTCGCCGACCGGGCCGACGACGCCGAGGACGATGTCGTCGATGGCGGCGGGGTCGAGGCCGGGGAAGCGGGCCTGGATCTCGTGGATCAGGCCGACCACCAGGTCGATCGGCTTGGTGCCGTGCAGGGAGCCACTGGCCTTGCCCCGGCCACGAGGGGTGCGGATCGCGTCGTAGACGTACGCGTCTGTGGTCACGGAAGTGCCTTTCAACAGGGGTGTGTTCAGGACAGCAGCGAACGGCCGATGATCTCCTTCATGATCTCGGTCGTCCCGCCGTAGATGGTCTGGATGCGTCCGTCGGTGAAGGCCTTCGCGACGCGGTACTCGGTCATGTAGCCGTAGCCGCCGTGGAGCTGGAGGCAGCGGTCGGCGACGCGCTTCTGGAGTTCGGTGGCCCACCACTTGGCCATGGAGGCGTGCACGGCGTCGAGGGTGCCCGCGGAGTGGTCCTCGATGCAGCGGTCGAGGAAGGTCCGGGTGACGGCGCACTCGGTGGCCATCTCGGCGATCTCGAACCGGATGTGCTGCAGCTTGGCGAGCTTGCGCCCGAAGGCCTCGCGCTCCTTGACGTACGTCGTGGTGATCTCCAGCAGGTGCTCGGCGGCGGCGATGGCGGCGACGGCGATGCCCATGCGCTCCTGCGCGAGGTTCGTCATCAGGTGGATGAACGCGCCGTTCAGCTCACCGAGCAGATTCTCCTTGGGAACCCGTACGTCGTTGAAGAACAGCTCGGCCGTGTCCTGCGCCTTCTGGCCGATCTTGTCGAGGTTGCGGCCGCGCTCGAAGCCCTCCGTACCGCGCTCGACGACGAGCAGGGACAGGCCGTGCGCGCCGCCCTCCTGCGTGGTCTTGGCGACGACGATGACGAGGTCGGCCAGGATGCCGTTGGAGATGAAGGTCTTCGAGCCGTTGAGCAGCCAGTGGTCGCCCTTGTCCTCGGCGCTGGTGCGGATGCCCTGGAGGTCGGATCCGGCGCCGGGTTCGGTCATGGCGATCGCGGTGATCAGCGAGCCGTCGCAGAAGCCGGGCAGCCAGCGCCGCTTCTGCTCGTCCGTGCCGAGCGAGGTCAGGTACGGGCCGATGATGTCGTTGTGCAGGCCGACCGCGAGCCCGGCCGCGCCGGCCCGGGTGAACTCCTCGGCGAGGACGGCGCTGTAGCGGAAGTCGGCGTTGCCGCCGCCCCCGTACTCCTCGGGCACGGCGAGTCCCAGGAGTCCCTGGCGGCCGGCGGCGAGCCAGGCCTCCCGCGCGACGATGCCGTCCTTCTCCCACTGCTCGTAGTGCGGGGTCACCTCCTTGGCGAGGAAGGTGCGCACGGTCTCGCGGAACGCCTCGTGCTCGGCGCTGAACAGGCGTCGTTCCATGCTCGCGATCAACTGCCTTTCTTCTCGGGGGCGGTGGGTTCGCCGGTCAGGGCCGGTACGTCCCAGTCGCGCGCCACGACCGCGGTGTCGGCGCCGGGCTGCGCCGGCCCCGAGCGGACGGTGGTGGGGGTGCGCGTGAAGCGGGGGGCGGGGGCGGGCTGGGTGATGCCGCCGTGGTCGACGAAGGTGCCGCGGGCGGCGAGATGCGGATGCCGGGGCGCCTCGCGCAGCGACAGCACGGGGGCGACACAGGCGTCCGAGTCCTCGAAGACGGCCGTCCACTCCTCCCTCGTACGCTCCTTGAAGCGTGCGGTGACGGCGTCGCGCAGCTCGCCCCAGCGGGACAGGTCCCCTCGTGCGGAGGCGGTGTCCGCGAGGCCGAGCAGCTCCATGAACTCGGCGTAGAACTGCTGCTCCAGGGCGCCGACCGCCATGTACTGGCCGTCGGCCGTCTCGTACGAGCCGTAGAACGGGCAGCCGCCGTCCAGCAGGTTGGCACCGCGCCGGTCCTGCCAGCTGCCCGCCGCGAGCATGCCGTGGATCATCGAGGTGAGGTGCGCGGTGCCGTCGACGATGGCGGCGTCGACGACCTGGCCCTCGCCGGTGGCGCGGGCGTGGTGCAGGGCCGCGAGGATGCCGACGACGAGGTAGAGGGAGCCGCCCGCGAAGTCCCCCACCAGGTTGGCGGGGACGGCGGGCGGCTCGTCGGGGTTGCCGATCATGCCGAGGGTGCCGGTCGGCGCGATGTAGGCGATGTCGTGCCCGGCGCGCTGTGCGAGGGGGCCCTCCTGGCCCCAGCCGGTCATCCGGCCGTAGACCAGCCGCGCGTTCCGCCCGTGGCAGGCTGCGGGGCCGACGCCGAGCCGCTCGGCGACGCCCGGCCGGTAGCCCTCGATCAGTACGTCGGCACGCTCGACGAGCCCGAGCACGCGCTCGGCCCCGTCCTCGGCCTTCAGGTCGACGACCACCGATCGCTTGTTGCGGTTGGTGATGTCGTACGCGGGATTGATCGCGAGTCCGCCGCCGCCCGGCCGGTCGACCCGTACGACGTCGGCGCCGAGGTCGGCGAGGAGCATCGCGGCGAACGGCCCCGGGCCGATCCCGGCGAGCTCGACCACGCGCACCCCGGCGAGGGGTCCGCCGTGCTCGTCGCGGCTCTCCGCGCCTGCCTCTGTCATTCGGCCACGCCCCCAGATCGTCTGTGACACAACTGATGTAACACCAACGATGCTATGAATGCGGCCGGGTCAGCACAAGACCTTGACGAGCAAGCGCTTAGCCAATTTCCGAGTCGTCACGCTAGCCTCGGCCACCGGCAACGGCGCGGCACGCACGATGAGGGGTGTCATGAACGAGCGTGGGAAGCCCGGCGGGACGGACAGGGCGTACGACGTGGTGCTCTTCGGGGCGACGGGATTCGTGGGGGTGCTCACGGCCGAGTACCTCGCGGCCCACGCGCCCGACGGACTGCGCTGGGCGATCGCGGGCCGGGACACCGCGAAGCTGGAGCGGCTGCGCGAACGGCTCACCGGGATCGACCCGGAGTGCGCGGTGCTGCCGCTGCTGCGCGCGGACGTCGCCGACCGGGCGAGCCTGCGCGAACTGGCGGCTCGCGCGCGCGTGGTGATCTCCACGGTCGGCCCGTACCTGGAGTACGGGGAAGGGATCGTCGCCGCGTGCGCGGACGCGGGCACCGACTACGTGGACCTGACCGGCGAGCCGGAGTTCGTGGACCTCATGTACGTCCGGCACGACGCCCACGCGCGCGAGACGGGCGCCCGTCTGGTGCACGCCTGCGGTTTCGACTCGGTGCCGCACGACCTGGGCGCCTACTTCACGGTGCGGCAGTTGCCGGAGGGTGTGCCGCTGCGGGTCGACGGGTTCGTGCGGACCAACGCCCGGTTCTCGGGCGGTACGTTCGCGTCCGCGCTGAACCAGTTCGCGCGGGGCCGGCAGATGGTCGCCGCGCAGCGCGACCGGCGTCGGCACCAGCCGCGCCTGGTGGGCAGGACCGCGTACGCGCCGACGTCCGCGCCGCGGTACGCCAAGGAGGTCGGGGCGTGGGCGCTGCCGCTGCCGACGATCGACCCGCAGGTGGTGCAGCGCTCCGCACGGGCGCTTGAGCGCTACGGCCCCGACTTCCGTTACCGGCACTACGCGGCCGTGAAGTCGCTGCCGGTCGCGGTCGGCGGCGTCGCCGCCGCGGGCGCGCTCTTCACGGCGGCCCAGGTCGGGCCCGTCCGGCGCTGGTTGGGCGGGCGGCTGCTGCCCGGCGACGGACCCGACGCGGAGCGCCGGGCCAAGAGCTGGTTCTCGGTGCGGTTCGTGGGCGAGGGCGGCGGGCGCCGGGTGTTCACGGAGGTGTCCGGCGGCGACCCCGGCTACGGGGAGACCGCGAAGATGCTGGCCGAGTCGGCGCTGTCGCTCGCCCTTGACGACCTGCCGGAGAGCGCCGGGCAGGTCACCACGGCGGTGGCGATGGGCGACGCGTTGACCGGGCGGTTGCAGAAGGCCGGGATCACGTTCCGGGTGGCGGCCGAGCGCTGAGCAACCGTGGCGCGGGTCGTCGTGCGTCTGCGGCTACGTCGTGGCCGGTCGCGCAGTTCCCCGCGCCCCTTGCAGGGACGCCAGGGCGTCCCTGCAGAGGCGGTCCGCTCGCCTTGTCGTCTCCGGCTGACGGTACGTCGGAGTGAGGGACAGCACGTGCGCGCACGCGTTGTCGAGTGACACCCGGTGGCCCACCGAGACGTACACCGGCTTGACGCCCGCGCGGGTGCGCAGGGCACGGCCGACCTCCTCGGTGCCGTCGAGGAGCGGTGCCGCGCTCCCCCGCTCCGGCCCCAACTCGCCCTCGGCGAACACGAACGGGTTCTTGGCGACCCCCATCGTGGGCAGTCCGGTGAGCACCCCGAGATGGCTGGCGAGACCGAAGCGGCGCGGGTGCGCGATGCCGTAGCCGTCGCAGATCACCAGGCCGGGGTCGGTGCGCAGCGCCTCCAGGGCGTCGAGGACCGCGGGGATCTCGCGGAACGCCAACAGGCCCGGGACGTAAGGGAAGGCGATGTGTCCGACGGCCGTCGCCTCCTCGATCACGTCGAGCGTGACCGGGTCCAGGACGACCGCGGCCGCGGCGACGACATCGCGTGCGTCGTCGTAGGCGACGTCGATCCCGGTGACCGGGCCCGCGCCGGGCGGCGGGCCGTTCTCGTCGAGGATCACGCGGCCGCGCAGCGCGTCCTGGACCGCCCGCGCCGCCGCCTCGTCGGTCGGCCAGCCCGCCGGGATCGCTGTGATCGTCACCATGCCGCAACCCTAGATGCCGGCCACGCGCAGCCCTGTAGCCTGTAAGGCATGAATGACATCCCTGACCCTTACATCGTCGAGCCGGGCATCCCCTCCCTCGGTCGAGGTGTTCCGGCGGCTGCGCACGGACGCGGGCCTCTCCGACCGGAGCCCGGAGGCCGCCGCGGTCGCGCTGCCGAACACCTGGTTCGGCGTCCTGCTGCGGCACCGCGTCGAGCCGATCGGGATGGGCCGGATCATCGGGGACGGCGGCACGGCGTTCCAGATCGTCGACATCTGCGTCCACCCCGGCCACCAGGGCCGGGGTCTGGGTCGGCGGATCATGGAAGCGCTCACCGAGGAGCTGGAGCGCCGGGCGCCCTCGTCCGCGTACGTATCGCTCATCGCGGACGGGCCCGCGAAGTTCCTCTACGGGAAGTTCGGCTTCGTGGAGACGTCCTCGTACGGGTCGGTGGGCATGTCCAGGGTGATGCCCTAACTCCAGGTCTCCGGCTCCCAGATGCCCGAGCGGCGCAGCGACTGCGGGCAGTGCAGATAGATCTCGTCGATGTCCAGGAGCAGGGCGAGCTGCGGGCGTTGGCCCTTGACCTCCATGAGGTCGAAGAAGGGCGCGTCGGTGAGGATCCGGGCGCGGCCGTTGACCCGCAGGACGTCCCGGGCGCCGGGTATGAGGAAGAGCAGGCCCGCGTGCGGGTTCGCCAGGATGTTGTGGAAGCTGTCCGCCCGGCGGTTGCCGGGGCGGTCGGGCAGGGCGAGGGTGCGGTCGTCGACGATGTGCGCGAAGCCGGGGCCGTCGCCGCGCGGTGAGACGTCGCAGCCGCCCCGCGCGTCCGAGGTCGCGACCAGGCAGAACGGAGAGCGGGCGATCAGACCCCGGTCCCGCTCGTCGAGCCGGTCGTGGACCTTGTCGATCACGACGGGGTGCGGCTCGCCGAGGATCTCGCACAGTCGGGCCGGGTCACGCAGTTCCACCTGACCGGTGGCCGGTTCGCGGGTTTCGGTGGGGTACGGCAAGCCGTCTCCTGAAGTCGTGCGGGCGGTGCCCGGGTGGGTGCTGCGTCCACCCTTTCGGGTGTTAGGTTAGCCTGACCTTACCTTCCGGAGGTTGTCGCTCCGGATTGTCGTCGGGCTTCGTCCGCGCCCCTGAACAGGACAGATCAGTGCAACTCACCGCGCGGGCCACCGCTCCGCCCCGCCCTTCGACGGCGCCCCGTCAACGTACAGGGCGTCTGCCGCTCGGACTCGCCGGGCTCGTCCTGCTGCTCGTCGCCGCGATCGCGCTCAGCCTCGCGGTGGGTTCCGGTCAGGTGGCGTGGGCCGATGTCGTGGCCGGAGTGTTCCACCCCGACCGGTCCGAACGCGCCCAGCTGATCGTGCGGGAAGTACGCATCCCGCGCACCGCGGCCGGTGTCCTGGCCGGTGTCGCGCTCGGTCTCGCGGGCACCGTGATGCAGGGCGTGGCCCGCAACCCCCTCGCCGATCCGGGCCTGTTGGGCGTGAACGCGGGCGCCTCGGTCTCGGTGGTCTTCGCCATCGGCGTGCTCTCGCTCGGCGAGCCCGAGCAGTACATCTGGTTCGGCTTCCTCGGCGCGTGCCTCGCCGCCGTCCTCGTGTACGGGGTCGGCAGCCTCGGCCGGGAGGGCGCGACCCCCGTCAAACTGGCCCTGGCGGGCGCCGCCGTGGCCGCCGCGCTCTCCTCGCTGACCAGCGCCATGCTGCTCACCGACCGCGGGACCTTCGACCAGTTCCGGTTCTGGCAGGTGGGCTCGCTCAGTGGCCGGGAGCCGGAAGTGCTGTGGCAGGCGCTGCCGTTCATCGTGGTCGGCGGTGTGCTCGCCCTCGCGCTCGGCCCGCAGTTGAACACCCTCGCCCTGGGCGAGGACACGGCCCGCGGGCTCGGTCAGCGGATCGCGCTCGCCCGGCTCGGCGCCGCGGCGTGCGTGGTGCTGCTGTGCGGAGCGGCGACCGTCGTCGCCGGGCCGCTGATCTTCGTAGGCCTGGCCGTGCCGCACGCCGCACGCCTGCTGACCGGCCCCGACCATCGCTGGATCCTGCCGTACAGCGCGCTGCTCGCACCGGCCCTGCTGCTGCTCGCGGATGTGGCCGGGCGACTGATCGCGCGCCCCGGCGAGGTGCAGGTCGGCGTGATGACCACGGCGCTCGGCACGGTCCCGTTCATCCTTCTCGTCCGGCGCCGGAAGTCGGTGGAACTGTGACCGGCACTTCCCTGGCCCCAGACGGTAAGGCTCCCCTCGCCTCTCCCGACCTGGACCTGCGGGCGGCCGCCGCCCGGGTCGCGGCGGTACGCCGCCGGGGCCGCGCCCGGCTCGTCGGGGTGAGCGCGGTGCTGCTCGCCGCGACCGCCGCCGCCTTCTGCCTCGCGCTCGGCTACGGCGACTACACCGTGCCGCTGCCCGACGTGGTGCGCACGCTGTTCGGGGGCGGTGACCCGGGCAGCCGGTTCGTCATCGTCGAACTGCGGCTGCCGCGCGCCCTGCTGGCCCTCCTGGTGGGCTGCTGCTTCGGTCTGTCCGGCACGATCTTCCAGACGCTGCTGCGCAATCCGCTGGCGAGCCCCGATGTGATCGGGGTCAGCTCGGGCGCGGGCGCGGCGGTCGTGCTCGCCGGCGGGCTCGCCGGGCTGAGCGGGACGCCGTTGTCGTTCGTCGCGCTGGCCGGTTCGCTGGTCACGGGCACGGCGATCTATCTGCTGGCCTGGCGCGGCGGCGTCACCGGCTACCGGCTCGTCCTCGTCGGGCTCGGCATCGGCATGGGTCTGTCGAGCCTGATCTCGTACCAGATGACGCGCGCGGAGGTCACCGAGGCGCAGAACGCGTTCCTGTGGCTGTCGGGGAGTCTCAACGGCCGGTCCTGGCCGCAGGTGTGGCCGCTGCTCGTCGGTGCGGCGGTTCTCGTGCCGCTCACCGCGCTCGCCGCCCGCGCCCTGCCCGCCCTGCAACTCGGCGACGACACCGCGGGCGGCCTCGGCGCCCGGGTCGAGCGGGACCGGCGCGCGCTGCTCGCCTGCGCCATGGGGCTGGCCGGGATCGCGACGGCCGCGGCGGGTCCGGTCGGCTTCGTCGCGTTCCTCGCGCCGCCGATCGCCCGGCGGCTGGTGCCGGGGCAGGGCGCGGCGCTGCTGCCGTCCGCCGCCGTGGGCGCGCTCCTGGTGAGCGTCGCCGACTTCGCCGGCCAGCACGTCCTGGACGGCACGCAGTTGCCGGTCGGCATCGTCACCAGCGTGATCGGCGCCCCGTACCTGCTGTGGCTGCTGGCCCGCGCCAACCGCGTCGGACAGGGCGGCTGACCGATGAACCCCTCCCCGTACACCCCGCGGCCCACCGAGGAGACGCCCGTGGCATCCCCGCACACCCTCCAGGCCCGTGGCCTCGAACTCGGCTACGGCGAGCGCCGGATCGTCTCCGGCCTCGACGTCGACGTGCCGCCGGGCGCGATCACCGTCGTCGTCGGTCCGAACGCCTGCGGCAAGTCGACCCTGCTGCGCTCGATGGCCCGGCTGCTCACGCCGGCCGACGGCGCGGTGCTGCTCGACGGCCGCGAGGTCCACAAGATGGCCACGAAGGACGTCGCCGCCGTGCTCGGTGTGCTGCCGCAGACGCCGGTGGCGCCCGAGTCCATCACGGTCGCCGATCTGGTGGGCCGGGGCCGCTACCCGCACCAGGGCTGGTTCCGCCGCTGGACCGCCGCCGACGACGCGGCGGTCGCCACCGCCCTGCACGCCACCGACGTCCTCGACCTCGCCGACCGGCCCATCGACGAACTCTCCGGCGGTCAGCGGCAGCGCGTGTGGATCGCGATGGCGCTGGCCCAGGAGACCGACGTGCTGCTCCTCGACGAGCCGACGACGTACCTGGACATCAGCCATCAGCTCGACGTCCTCGACCTCCTCACCGACCTCAACCGGGAGCGCGGGGTCACCCTCGTCGTCGTCCTGCACGACCTCAATCTGGCCTGCCGCTACGCCGATCACCTCATCGCGATGAAGGACGGCCGGGTCGTCGCGGAGGGCGCGCCCTCCGCGATCGTCACCGAGTCGCTGGTCGACGAGGTGTTCGGGCTGCGCAGCACCGTCGTGCCCGACCCGGTGTCGGGCACGCCCCTGATCGTCCCCATGGGCCGGCACCACTCCGGCTCGGTCACCCCGTAACCGCGACTCGCACACCTCCTCCCCCCGCTCACAGAAGAGAACAGGTTCCATGGCCCTCGCCACTCCCCGTCGCCGCTCCCTGCTCGTCGGCGCCCTCGCCCTGACCCTCACCGGCACGCTCGCCGCCTGCGGCTCGGACACGGACGGCTCGTCGGCCGCCGCCGGCTCCGCGTCCGCCGGTGCCTTCCCCGCGAAGGTGTCCACGAAGTTCGGGACGGTCACCGTCAAGGAGCGGCCCAAGCGGGTGGTCGCGCTCGGCTGGGGCGACGCCGAGACGGCGCTCGCGCTCGGGGTGCAGCCGGTCGGGCAGAGCGACTGGCTGGCGTTCGGCGGCGACGGTGTCGGCCCGTGGGCCAAGGGGAAGTACGACAAGTCGCCGCAGAAGATCGGCACCCTGGAGCCGGAGTACGAGAAGATCGCCGCGCTCAAGCCGGATCTGATCCTGGACACCAAGTCGAGCGGCGACCAGACCCGTTACGACACGCTCAGCAAGATCGCGCCGACCATCGGGGTGCCCGAGGGCGGCGACCAGTACAAGATCTCCTGGGAGAAGCAGACCACAATGGTCTCCCAGGCGCTCGGCCTCGCCGACCGGGGCGAGAAGCTGATCGACGGCACGAAGAAGGAGTTCGCCGCCGCGGCGAAGGCGCACCCCGAGTTCAAGGACCGGACGATCACGGTCGGCTCGCGCACCGCGACGACCTGGGGCGCGTACGTGCGCGGCACCGGCCGGGTGGACTTCGTCGAGCGGCTCGGGTTCACCAACAACCCGGCGGTGGAGAAGAAGGCCGGCAGCGCGTTCTCGGTGCCCGTGTCGGAGGAGAACCTCCAGATGCTCGACGCCGACCTGCTGGTGATGGCGCCGATCGGCACCACCGCGAAGAAGATCAGCTCGGACCCGCTGTACCGGGCGATCCCGGGGGTGAAGAAGGGCCACTCGCTGGTCTTCGACGACAAGAACATCTCCAGCGCCTTCGCCACCGACTCGGTCCTGTCGACCCGCTACGCGCTGAAGCACGTGGTGCCGCTGCTCGCGGAGAAGCTCAAGTGACATGCAGCGTCTAGCCTTTGGCGTCGTGCAGCAGAATCGACGACGTGACAGGCGGCCGGTGCGCCGCGCGGGGCCGGACCGCGAGCCGTCCCCCGCGGCTCCGGCTCTTGAGGGCGCCGATGTCGTGCTCGTCGGGTTCTTCTCCGGCAGGCAGAAGGACGTCGCCTCGGTGATGGACGCGGCGGCCGACGAGCTGTCGAGGCGTGGCGCGCGGGTCGTCGGCCGGGTCGTGCAGCGGCGCGGCGTCTCGGCCGGCGGGGCCGCGCAGATGTCCCTGCCGTACTCCTCGCGCACACTTCTCAGCTACGGCAAGGTCCACGAGACCGCCGCCCTGTGCGCCCGTACCCGCGCGGAGGCGGCGGTGTTCCTGTGGCCGCTGACGGACCGTCAACGACGGGTGCTGACACGGATGCTGGGCGTCCCGGCGGTCAGCCTGGACACCGATACGGACGAGGCGACCTAGAGACGGCTGCCGGTGGTCGTGTCGGAGGACAGGCACTGGGCCACGTAGACCGGGATCACCGACAGGAGCACCGGGTGCGCCGCCCGTCGCCGGTCACCGCGGCGGCGCGGGCGAGGGCTGGTCGCCGCCGACGGCGGTGCCGTGCGCGCGGTCACGGAAGGGCGAGACCGAAGACGCCTCGCGCCGGGTCGCCCGCGGGGACCGGGGTGCCGGTGGCTGTCCGGTTCAGGCCACGGCCGCGGGAGTGCAGCACGCGGGTGCTCGCGCCGCCGCCGGTCGCCGGCCGGACGTCCTTCGGGCCCGACGCCACAACGCACTGCCCGGACGCATCGAAGCCCGCCTCGCCGGGCTGCGTGGCCGGACCACGGAACCGTACGTCTGTCCGGCCCGTCTCGTTCAGCTTCCAGCCGGGCTGCCCGGCGGTCTCGGAAGCATCCGCGCCCGCCGGACCTGTGCCCCGGGCGAGGGCGGCCAGCTGCGTCGTCACCGCCAGTCCCACGGTGCTCAGGGTTCTCGGATTCCTTTGGCGCCTCGATGGTCGCGCTCTCCCCATCGCGCGCGAAGCTGGTCCCCCGTCACTCCCGCGTCCAGAGCACCCCGATTGAAACCGGTGACAGAGGTCACTTGTTTTTCGTCCGACATCAGATGCACGGATTCGCTCGTTCCGCCGTCTATTCAAGAGAGGCCCTCAGAGCGTCCGTCGTTCTCCGTCCAGTCGTCGCAAGGGAGCAGGCGTTGTCCACCGTCATCGAGCAAGCCGTAGAGGCCCGTCTCGTCGCTGCCGCGCCGCGTATGGCGAGCATCCCCGCGACCCTTCGGTACGACACGCACGACCCGTTCGCCGTCCGTATGTCGTTCCCCGCCGCCGCGACCCTGGAGGGCGTCGAGGTGTGCTGGACGTTCGCCCGCGAGCTGCTGACCGGTGGCCTGACCGAGTCCGTCGGCGCCGGGGACGTGCGGGTGCGGCCGTACGGCTACGACCGTACGGTCCTGGAGTTCCACGCCGTGGAGGGCACCGCGGTCGTGCATGTCCGCTCGGACGACGTGCGGCAGTTCCTGACGGGTACGACGCGCCTGGTGCCGACCGGTGACGAGGCCCGGCACGTCGACGTGGACGGGTATCTCGCGGAGCTGTTGCGGGACGCGTACTGACCTTCTTCGGGGCCGGAGGTGGCCCGGAGATGAAATCCCCACGCGGTCGGGGAGACGGCTGACATCGGTGTCGCCGCGTGTGAGGATGCCTGGACCGGCATGCGGGGGGAGGCGCGGTGCGCGTACGCCGAGACGTTCACCGGGCGGGTACCGGCCCGGCGGTCGCCGTGGGCGCCGCAGGAGTCCTCGCACTGACGGCCGCGGCCCTGCTGCTGCGTCCCGCCGCGCCGTTGCTGAGCAAGGGCGCGGGCCCGCTCGGCGGCTCCTCCTTCCTCGTGGTCGTCCTGGCGCTGGCCTGGGCGGCGGGCTGGCTGGTCGTGGTCAGGCGGCTGCGGCCCCGGATCCGGGGTGATCGCGGCACGCTGTCGCCGCGCGAGGACCGGCTGCGCCAGATCGCCGTGCCGCTGCTGCTCGTGGGTCCGGTCGCGCTCGCGGTGCTCGCCCTGGTGCTGCACCGGTTCCCGGCGGGCACGAAGCACGCCCCGGCCACCGGGCCGACCGGGCTTCCGGTCCCGTCCTTCCCCACACCGACACCGTCCGCGGAGGGCTCGGACGACGGATCGGGCGTGCCGCTGTCCGTCGTGGCGGCGGGGCTCGCCGTGACGCTCCTCGTACTCGTCGTCGTCCTGCTGGCGATCCGGCTGCGCCGGTACGGTCTGTCGCTGCCCGGGCCGCCCGCGCGGCCCGTCGCCGAGGCCGACACCGAGCGGGAGTTGCTGCTGTCCGTGGTCGGCGAGGGCCGTCGCGCGCTGGCCGACGGCACCGACGCGCGGGCCGCCGTGATCGCCTGCTACGCCGCGATGGAGGACGCCCTCGCCGCGTCGGGCGTGCCCCGGCACGTCGCCGACAGCCCGGCCGATCTGCTCACCCGTGCCGCCCGCGCGGGCCTGGCGGCGGGTCCGGCCGCGCCCCGGCTGACCGCGCTGTTCCGGGAGGCCCGCTACTCCTCGCACCCCATGGACGACTCCCGGCGGGTGGCCGCCGCCGAGGCCCTGGAGGAGATCGCCGCGCTGCTGCGGGAGCGGAGCGCGCAGGGGGATTCCCGATGACGGCGTCCGAGCCCGCGGGGATACGGCGCGGCCGCCCGCCGCTGACCGTTCCGCGTCTGCTGCTCCTGTCGGCCGTGCTCGCGGCGTCCGCGGTCCTGCTGATCCTGCTCGTCGACGGCTGGGTCGCCGCCGGGGCCGCGGCCGTCGTGCTCGGCGCGGGAGCGCTGCTCTGCGCGCGGTACGTCGCGGGCGCCGACGCGCAGGACTCCGGGCGGCGGGGCGAGGTGCGGCTGCTGCGGACGCGGGCCCCCGGCATGGGCGAGTGGCACCGCAATGTGCGGATCTCCCTGGGGCCCGACGGCGCCCTGTGCTACCGGGCCGTCCTGCGGCCCGAGCTGCGCCGGCTGTTCGCCGCCGCGCTCGCCGAGCACCATCACGTCTCGCTCGACCGACAGCCCGCGCGGGCGGCCGAGTTGATCGGCCCCGAGCTGTGGCGCTGGCTGGGCCCCGAGCCGCCCGCGACGGGGCCCGACGGCGCGATCCCGGCCGAGGTGCTGGGCCGGCTCGTCGACCGCCTCGAACTGCTCGGCACCGCGCGCACCCGTCCCCGTCCGCACCTCCCGAAGGAAGAAGCACCGTGAGAAGCCCCTCCGAGCCGCCGGCCGTGCCCGCGCCGCTCGCGCCCATGACCCCGCGGGAGGCCGGCGAGCGGGCCGGTGCCGTGCTGCGCGAGGTCGGACGTGCCGTCGTGGGCAAGTCCGACGCCCTCGAACTGGTCATGCTCGGTGTCCTGGCCCGCGGCCACGTCCTGATCGAGGATCTGCCGGGACTCGGCAAGACCCTCCTCGCGCGGTCGTTCGCGACGGCGCTCGGCCTGGAGTTCCGCCGCATCCAGTTCACACCCGACCTGCTGCCGTCCGACGTGACGGGCGCGTCCCTGTACGACCGGCGCGACGGCGGGATGGTCTTCCACCCGGGGCCCGTCTTCGCGCATCTGCTGCTCGCCGACGAGATCAACCGGACGCCGCCCAAGACGCAGGCGGCGCTGCTTGAGGCGATGGCCGAGTCGCAGGTGACGGTGGACGGGGCGACGCGTCCGCTGCCCGATCCGTTCCTGGTGATCGCGACCGCCAACCCGGTGGAGTACGAGGGCACGTACTCCCTTCCGGAGGCACAGCTGGACCGTTTCCAACTCCGTGTCCGCATGGGCTACTTGAGTTCATCGGAGGAGCTGGCGATGCTGCGCGCCCGGGTGCAGCGGGCCACGCCCGAGACGGTGCTCGACACCCTCGCGAGCCCCGCGGAGGTGGTGGCCTGGCGGGACGCCGTGGAGCGGGTCGAGATCGACGACGACCTGCTCGGTTACGCGGTCGCGCTGGTGAACGCCACCCGCGACCACCCCCAGATCAGCATCGGCGCGTCCCCGCGCGGCGGGCTGGCCCTGGTCCAGCTGGCCCGCGCCCGCGCGGTTCTCGAACAGCGCGACTTCGTGATCCCGGAGGACCTGAAGCTCCTGGCGGTGCCCGCGCTCGCCCACCGGGTCTCGCTGCGGCCGGAGTTGTGGGTGCGCGAGGTGTCCACCGACACGGTCGTGCGCGAGATCGCCGGTACGGTGCCGACCCCGGCGACGCGCCGCACGGAGCCGGTGCGCTCATGAGCGCTCCCCCGAGCGCGGCGGTGCTGCGTGCCCTGGAGGGCCGGACCGGACCGGCGCAGGCGCCGCCGCCACCGCCCGAGGGGCCGCGCCCCGGCGAGCGGACGCTGCGGCTGCTGACGGTGGCCGTGGTGGCGCTAGCCGCGGCGCTGCTGACCGGCCGGGCGTGGCTCCTCGCGCTCGCCGCGGGCCCGCTGGTGCTCCTGGCCCTGTCGCTGCCGCGCACGTACCCGCGACGCGTCGAGACCTCGGTGGACGTCACGCCCCGGCGCTGTTTCGAGGGCGACACGGTCACCCTGCGCATCGACGTCGCCCATGACGGGGGCGAGGTGCGGCTCGACCCGGGCGTCACGCTCGGTCCCGGCGTCCGGCTCGACGAGGTGACGGTGGGCCGGTCCTCGCTCACGCTGCGGTTCACCGCGCTGGAATGGGGCCGCTGGTCGCTCGGCCCGGTCGATCTCGACGTGTACGACGCCGGGGGCACCGCCCGCCGCGGCGTGCGGGTGGCGGCGGCCGAGGTGGCGGTGTTCCCGTACGCGGGGCGGTCGCGGTTCACGCCGGTCCCGGTGCGGCTGCCGCAGCGGCTCGGCGAGCACACGGCCGCGCAGTACGGCGAGGGCGTCGAGCTGATCGGCGTACGGCAGTGGGAGCCGGGCGAGCGGCAGCGGCGCATCCACTGGCCGTCGACGTCACGGCGCGACACGGTGCAGCTGTACCGGTTCGCCGCCGAGCGGGCCGCGGACACGGTGATGCTGATCGACGCGTTCGGCGACCTGGTGGACCCGGTGACCGGGCTGTCCTCCCTGGACGAGACGGTCCGCGCCGCCGCCGGGCTCGCCCGCGCGTATCTGCGGACGCACGACCGGGTCGGGGTGGTCTCCGTCGGCGGTGCGACGCGCTGGCTTGAGCCACGGTCCGGGAACCAGGGCGACGCCGCGTTCTACCGCATCGTCGAGAGCGTCCTCGACGTCCGCAAGGACAGCGCCTACGACTCCCCCGGGCTGCACGAGGTGCCGCCGCCCGCGCTGCCCGAAGGGGCGCTCGTGTACGTCTTCACGCCGCTGAACGACGCCCGGGTGCTCAAGGTGCTGCGCGATCTGCGGGCGCGGGCCCGGCGGCCGGTCGTCGTGGAGATCCCGAGCGGCGACCCCGTGATCGAACCGGGCGATGTGGCGGGCGAGTTGGGGCTGCGGCTGTGGCGCGCGGACCGGGCCGCGACGCGGTTCGCGCTGCGCGACAGCGGGGTGCCGGTGCTGCGGCACACGGCGGGCGAGCTGCTGGACCTGGCGCTCGCGCCGCTGCTGTCGGGCCGGGTGGGAGGGCGGCCGCGGTGAGCGTGCCACGAGGGGCATCCGCGGCCGGCGTGCCCGGGGAGGCTTCCGGGACGAGGGTGCCCTGGGGGGCGTACGCCGCACGTGCCCTCCGTACGCTGCCGGTGCGGATACTCGGCGCGGCGCTGCTCGTGGCCGCGTACCGGCCGTGGGCGGCCGGGCGCGACGGCATCGGCCTGTTCCTGTTCTGCGGCGCGCTGGTCCTCGGTCTGTGGGCGGCGCCGGGGCTCGATCTGCGGCCGACGCTGCACTCGTTCCGCTGGTGGTACCGGCTCGCGCGGCACCGGACGACCGCGCTCGCGTGCTCGGCCGTGCTGATCGCCGCGTTCGGCGACCCGCCGCCGTGGCAGGCGTGCTGTACGGCGGTGCTCCTGGTCGGCTATCTCGCGGCGAGCGACGCCTGGTCGACCGGGCTCACCGCCACCCGGCCCGCGCGGCGCACCTGGGGCGAGGCCCTGGCGGCCTGCGCGGCGTCGGCGGCCGTGATCGGCGCGGCGGCGGTGGAGGTGCCGGAGTCCGGGGCGGGACGCCCGCTGGCGGCGCTGGTGCTCGCGGCGGGCGGGACGGGGGTCGCGCTGCTGGTCAGAGGGCGGGTGCGTGCTGCCTGACGTTCCGGCCGCGCCTCAGCCGCCGCCTCCGTCGGCGGCTCTCGCCGCCTCGGCGGACTTCACCGCCGCTTCCAGGGCCCGGCGGATCTCCGGTACGGCGGGGCCCGCGTGTGCGGCGAGGGCGGTGAGCCGGTCGGCGTAGCGACGGCGTTCGCGGGCGGAGAGCAGCCCCCGGAAATGGCCCGCGGCGGCGAGCACCAGCAGGGCCGCCTGCTCGGGGTGGACGGCGTCGGGCGCGGTGGGGCCGGTCAGGGCGGTCCTGGCCTCCATGCGCAGCACCTCCACGTATCCGGCGCGCCGCAGTGTGTACCGGGTCCCGGGGAACAGGCCGAGCACGCGGCGCCGCTCGGCCGCCAGGTATCCGTCCGCCACGAGTTGGCGGCGCACCGCGTCGCGGGTGACGCGCGCACGGTGGGTGATCGTGCGGCGCCAGGAGCGTGGCCTCGACTCCTCGATCAGTTCGAGGAGTTGGTCGAGGACGGGGTCGTCGGTGCGGGCGTCGGGCACCGGGACGACGACGCCGTCGCTCTCGTGGACGAGGCCGCGCGCGGCGAGTTCGGCGAGGGCTCCGGCGCGGACGGCGAGGGCCAGGTCGGGGGCGCCGGACACCCGGTCCTTGCCGGTGTCGTACGCCAGGAGGAGCAGGCGGGCGGGCAGTGCGGGAGAGCCTTGGGGCACCTCCCCACGATAATTCTTTGACAGCCCTCCGACAGCTCCTTACGTTGGGTGTCGGTTCTGTTGCCGTCGAAACGGAGAAGGACGTTGCTCTTCTGAGGTCGTGAGACACCGCGCGTGTTCCGCAGCAGCCCTTGGTGCGCTGCGTGTACGGCGTTGTGTGAGACCTCGGCGTATGAGCCGTCCTCCCCTCGGCACAGGCCCTTTTTCGTTGCCTGTGTTCCGCGGTGTCTCGAACGTGTCGTGTCCCGTCACCGTTCGCACCGAGCAACCGCGAGGCCTCCATGTCACATCCCCAGAGCCACCCGGGCTCCCCCACGACGTCCGTCGCCGTCACCGGACTCGACTACGCCTGGCCGGACGGCACCGCCGTCTTCGACGGCCTCCAGGTCGCTTTCGGGCCAGGCCGCACCGGTCTGATCGGCTCCAACGGGTCAGGGAAATCAACTCTGTTGAAGCTGATCGCCGGTGAGCTGCGCCCCGCCGACGGCACCGTGCGGGTGGCCGGCGAGGTCGGCCATCTGCCGCAGAACGTCACGCTCGACACGGCGCTGCGCGTCGACGAGGTCCTCGGCGTCGCGGCCGCCCGGGCCGCCCTGCACGCCATCGAGGCGGGCGACGTCGCCGAGGAGCACTTCACCGCGGTCGGCGACGACTGGGACGTCGAGGAACGGACCGTCGCCACACTCGCCCAACTGGGCCTGGACCACATCGGTCTGGACCGTACGGCGGGTGAGCTGTCGGGCGGCGAGTCGGTGCTGCTGCGCCTCGCGGCCCTGCTGCTGCGCCGCCCCGACGTGCTGCTGCTCGACGAGCCGACCAACAACCTGGACCGGTACGCGCGCCGGCGCCTCCACGCGGCCGTGGAGAGCTGGCCGGGTGTGCTGATCGTGGTCAGCCACGACCGGGAACTCCTCGATCTGGTCGACCAGATCGCCGATCTGCGCGGCGGGGAGGTCACCCGGTACGGCGGCAACTTCTCCGCGTACGAGGAGGCCCTCGCCGTGGAGCAGGAGGCGGCGGAGCGGATGGTCCGGGTCGCCGAGTCCGATCTGAAGAGGCAGAGGCGCGAACTGACCGATGCCCACGTGAAGTTGGCGCGGCGCAGGCGCTACGCCCAGAAGATGTACGACACCAAGCGGGAGCCGCGGGCGGTGATGAAGCTGCGCAGCCGGTCGGCGCAGGTCTCCGCCGGCAAGCACCGCATCATGCACGAGGAGAAGCTCGCCGAGGCCAAGGAGCGGCTCGACGAGGCCGTGGAGGCGGTGCGCGACGACGACGAGATCAGGATCGATCTGCCGTTCACGGCGGTGCCGCCGGGGCGCTGCGTGCTCACGCTGCGCTCTCTCGCGCTGCCCTACGGGGCAGGGGTGCGGGGCGAGTTCGAGCTGCGCGGTCCGGAGCGGGTGGCGTTGGTCGGCCGTAATGGGGCGGGCAAGACGACGCTGCTGCGGACGATCGCCGGTGAGCTGGCGCCGGTCGCGGGCGAGGTGATCACGCACGTACCCCTGCGGTTCCTGCCGCAGCGGCTCGACGTGCTGGACGAGGGGTCGACCGTCGCCGAGAACGTGGCCCGGTTCGCGCCGGAGGCCACGGTCAACCGGGTCCGGGCCCGGCTGGCGCGCTTCCTGTTCAAGGGGGCCAGGGCGGACCAGCCGGTGGCGACGCTGTCGGGCGGCGAACGCTTCCGCGCGACCCTGGCCGCGCTGATGCTCGCGGAGCCCGCGCCGCAGCTGCTGATGCTCGACGAGCCGACGAACAATCTCGACATGGCGAGCGTGCGGCAGCTGACGTCGGCCCTGGAGTCGTACGAGGGGGCGCTGATCGTGGCGAGCCACGACCTGCCGTTCCTGGAGTCGATCGGGGTGACCCGGTGGCTGGAGCTGGGAGCGGAGGCGGAACCGGGTCGGAAGGAGTGAGAAGGAGGTGACAGCCGCGTAACGGGGGATTCCGCCGCGCCTGCCCGGCTGTGCATGATGTGCCCGCCGCCGTCACCCTCAGCCGCGGCATCACATCCGCCGTGACCCGTGGAGAACACCCGTGCCCAGCAAGAAGGCCCTCGTCCGCCGGCCAGGCCCGCGGCTGGCGGAGGGGCTCGTCACCCACGTCGCGCGCACCCCCGTCGACCCGGGGAGGGCCCGTGAGCAGTGGCAGGAGTACGTCTCGGCGCTGGAGGCGCACGGCTGGGAGACGGTGCTGGTCGAACCGGCCGACGACTGCCCGGACGCGGTGTTCGTGGAGGACACCGTCGTCGTCTTCCGCAACGTCGCGCTGATCGCGCGATCCGGCGCCGGATCGCGGCGCGCGGAGACGTCGGGGGTCGAGCAGACCGTGGCGCGTCTCGGCTGCTCCGTCAACTGGGTGTGGGAACCCGGCACGCTCGACGGCGGCGATGTACTGAAGGTGGGCGACACCCTCTACGTGGGGCGCGGCGGCCGGACGAACGCGGCCGGGGTGCAGCAGTTGCGGGAGGTCTTCGAGCCGCTCGGGGCCCGCGTGGTGGCGGTCCCCGTCAGCACAGTGCTGCATCTGAAGTCGGCGGTCACGGCGCTGCCCGACGGCACGGTGATCGGTCACGAGCCGCTGGTCGACCACGCCTCGCTCTTCCCGCGCTTCCTCCCGGTGCCCGAGGAGGCGGGCTCCCATGTCGTCCTGCTGGGCGGAAACCGCCTGCTCATGGCGGCGAGCGCGCCCAAGTCGGCGGAGCTGTTCGCGGACCTCGGGCATGAGCCCGTACTGGTGGACATTTCGGAGTTCGAGAAACTCGAAGGCTGTGTGACGTGCCTCTCAGTGCGGCTTCGGGGCCTCTACGCGTAACCACAGCTCCTTATGGAGCGCTTAACCTACGGCAACGTAACCTACGACACCGTAGGTAGAACCGCTCGCTGTACCTCCGTCCCCCAGGAGCCCCCGTGACCGTCATCTCTCCCCGCCTCGGGTCGTCGACCACATGGACCGACGCCCGCCTTCTGTACGCGCTGGAGGAAGTGGTCGAGAAGGAGCTGAACCGCCACCTGAAGGTCGCCAAGGACTGGATGCCGCACGAGTACGTGCCCTGGTCCGACGCCCGCAACTTCCCCGGCCTCTTCGAGGACGGCGAGGCCTGGGAGAAGAGCCAGTCGAAGGTCACCGAGGTCGGCCGCACGGCGCTGATCGTCAATCTGCTGACCGAGGACAACCTCCCCAGCTACCACCACGAGATCGCGACCCTCTTCGGGCGCAACGGCGCGTGGGGCACCTGGGTGCACCGCTGGACCGCCGAGGAGGGCCGGCACGGCATCGTGATGCGCGACTACCTGCTCGCGTCGCGCGCCGTCGACCCGGACCAGCTGGAAGCCTTCCGCATGTCGCACATGAGCGAGGGCTACGAGTCGGACAACAACCACTCGATGCTGCACTCGATCGCGTACGTCGCGTTCCAGGAGCTGGCGACCCGCATCTCGCACCGCAACACCGGCCACCAGTCCGGCGACCCGGTCTGCGACCGCATGCTGGCGCGCATCGCGACCGACGAGAACCTGCACATGGTGTTCTACCGAAACCTCCTCAAGTCGGCGTTCGAGCTGGCACCCGACCTGACGATGCAGGCCGTGCGCGACGTGGTCGTCGACTTCCGGATGCCCGGCCACGGCATCCCCGGCTTCGAGCGGGCCGCAGCGCAGATGGCGATCGGCGAGGTCTACAACCTGCGGATCCACCACGACGACGTGATCCAGCCCGTGCTGCGCTTCCTGAAGGTCATGGAGATCGGCGGCCTGGGCCCCGAGGGCCTCAAGGCGCAGGAGGAGCTCGGCCTGTTCATGAACGGCCTCGACACCGAGGCCTCCAAGTTCGACGAGAAGCTGGCGGCCCGCAAGGCCCGCATGGCGGCGAGGGCTGCCACGCGCTAGTCCAACCGGCAGGCCGGTCGGGACGCGAGGCTGTGTCGGCCTGCCGCTCCGCCGCGTGGGCGCGCTCAGCCGCGACGAACATCGCATCCGGGCGCGCCCCAAGGCGTTGAAGCACACATGAACCATGACGCCGCCGACGGCCGACCGGTCCCGGTCTGGGTCCACTGCGCGCATTTCTACCTCGCCGACCCCGACCTGGGCACCGACCGTCTGCCCGGCCCCGACAGCGCCTCCGACGGGATTCTCGCCCTGGGCACGGACGGTGGCTGCGTCCTCACCGGGCTGCACACCGGCTACGTCCACGTCACCGTCCGCCCGCACACCGTCGCCCCCGCGCCTGCGGGCACCGAGGCGTGCGCGGAGGCCGGCTTCCTCTCCACCACGGGCCGGCTGAACGTGCATTCCTGGGAGGACGGCTCCATCGACGAGCTGCCCAACCTCGCCGCCGCCGGCCCCGGCCGCTACCGTCTGCGTGTGCGTGCCCAGGGGCGGGCCCTGGGGCGTCGCCTGGACAGCCGCGCCCCCGAAGCCCCTGTCGTGGAGAGCTATCTGCTGGAGACCTGGACGGTGCCCGACCGCTGAGGCCTACTTCCACACGACGGCCACGACCGCCGCGGCAGCGGTGAACGTCGCCACGGCGAAGAACGCCCACGACTTCTTGTTCCGCATGCCCACCAGGGCGACGACCGCCACCAGAACGTCCAGGGCCAGCTTCACCCCCATCTTCGCCTCGGGCACCGGCAGATCCAGGGACGTACGGGTCCAGACGAGTCCGATGCCGGTGACCAACTGGACGACCGCGCTGGTGACCATGTAGCTGCCGGTCACGGTGTCCTTGCCGCGCAGTTGGTAGAAGATCCCGCCCAGGAGTGCCGCGAAGCCGAACAGGTGGAAGACGAGAAATATGTATCTGAGGATCTCCATGCCACTGACCTGTCTGTAGAGGGAGAGGTGGACCGCCTGCGGGGCCCACCCACTCCGTTGTCACGAGCTCGCGTACCGAGACGAGACAGCCTCTCGGCTTGTGACATCCCGGCGGTTGCTGCTGCTTTGACGGCCGCCCAGAGCCTTGGTTCGGCACGGGAGAGGCGGTCAGAATCCTGTCGGCACGTAGGAGAGCTGGCCCGTGGATATGGTGCTGTCGTGATGTTGACCGACCCGGAAATCGGTTCGCTGCTCGCGCCTGCCGGACTTCGACTCGTCGAACGGGTCCAGCGGGCCGTTCGGCTGCCTTCGCTGCCGAAGCAGGTGTCGCCCGCGAGCGCCCGGCCCGAGCACGGGCGCTTCGACTCCCGCTCGGACGAGGTCGCCGACCTGGATGCTCCGGACTTCGCGGACAAGGCCAATGGCGGCTGGCACCGCATGGCCGAGGAGTACGGGCTCCTCGACGACAGGAGCGAGTTTCTCCTGGCACTGGGCCGTGAGCACCTCGGGGAAGATCCGGACGTCGAGCCCTGCCAGGTGTGGTTCCGGGTCCGACTGCTCGATGAGTGGGATCTGGTGGGAAGTGAGGTGGACCTGCTGCGGAGCGGCTTCGCGACGTTCTTCACCGATCGTTTCGTCCCGGAGTTCATGATGGCCTCCCTGGACGGCCGGATGATGCTGCAGACCACGGTGTGGGGCAACGGAACTCTGAGCACCATCGTCATCCGTCCGTAGTCGTCGCCGGCCAGGATGCGGGCCAGTTCGCGGGCGAACGGCCGCAGCGCTGCGCGTGCCCGTTCCGGCCCTCCCCCGCCTCGGGCACGGGCCCGGCGCGACACCGAAGAGGATCACGATGAGTGACATCGGCATATCCGGCCGTGCGTTCACATTGATGGCGATCCTGTGCAGCTATAACGGCCCGACCACGTAGAACTCGGACGAGACCGCCCAACTCGCCGTCCACGCGCGGCCGATGGCGTGATAACACGGAGTGATCACATCGAAGGAGGCTTCGCCCGCATGGGTATCTTCAACCGTCGCCACCAGGGCGCGACCGTCGACACGGCCCCGGCCGTCGTCAGCCCTCGTACGCCGCTCCCGGGCGAGAACGCCGGCGATGTCGCGCTCGATCCGGCGCTCCGGGCACTGTCCGGGCAGTGGACCATCGACCGCCCGCACAGCAGGATCGGCTTCTCCGTGCGGCACGCGATGGTCACCACCGTGCGGGGCGCCTTCGCCGACTACGACTCCAGGCTGTACTTCGACGGGGCGGCGCCGTCCCGGTCGCGTGCCGAGCTGGTGATCAGGGTCGGCAGTGTCGACACCGGTGTGGAACAGCGCGACGCGCACATCGTGGGGCGGGACTTCTTCGACGCGGCGCGCCACCCGGAGATGGTGTTCCGCAGCACGTCCACGGTCCACGAGGGCGGTGAGACGTTCCGCATGACCGGGGATCTGACGATCCGCGGTGTGACCCGCCCCGTGGACCTGCAACTCGACTATCTGGGATCGGTGCTGGACCCGTTCGGCTTCGAGCGCTCCGGCTTCGACGGCACCACGACCATCGACCGCACGGAGTGGGGCCTGGTCTACAACAAGCGGCTGGAGGCGGGCGGCACGATGGTCAGCGAGAAGGTCCGGCTGCAGTTCGACATCTCGGCGATCCGGGCCGCACCGGAGAGCTAGGCAAGCCGGCCCGGCTCACCCGTGACGCCGGTGCGCGGCGGGTGACCGAACGAATCCGGCCGCACCGGTCCGTAATCCGTACCGGTGCAGGCCCGTGCGTCAGCCGCGCCGGAGCTGGTGCCGCTCCTTCTCGGAGAGGCCGCCCCAGACGCCGAAGCGCTCGTCGTTGGCCAGCGCGTACTCCAGACAGGCCGGGCGGATCTCGCAGAGTCTGCAGATCTGCTTGGCCTCTCTGACGGAGCTGCCCGGCTCGGGGAAGAAGAAGTCGCCACCGGTCTGGGCGCACAGGGCCTGGTCCTGCCAGGTGGGATCGGCAGGCTGGAGGGTCGTGGTCGCGTGCATGGGGAGAGCCTGCCGCCCGGCGAAAAACGTTCGATCAACGCGCGATCAACGCCGGGCGGCCCGCCCGCCCTCATGTCTGATTCGGGTCACCCCTCAGCACGGCGAATCCGGCGCCGTACGGATCGGCCAGCTTGGCGATCCGGCCCACCCCGGGCACGTCGACCGGAGCGGAGCGGACGGTGCCGCCCAGCCGCTGCGTGGTGGCGGCCGTCGCGTCCACGTCCGGGACGTGGATGTACGGCGTCCAGTGCCCGCCGGCCCCGGCCTCCGCGGGGTCGGAGTCCAGCGGGACGATACCGCCGAACATGGCGTTCTCGTCCGTACCCGCCGGGTTGACCGTCGTGTACGAGCCGCCCGGGAACTCCACGTCGAACGTGCCCCAGCCGAAGACCGTGCCGTAGAACGCCTTGGCGGCGGCCGGGTCGGGGACGTACAGCTCCACCCAGTTCAGCCCGCCGTCCTCCGTCACGTGCTCCAGGCCCTTGTGGACGCCGGGCTGCCAGATGCCGAAGGCCGCGCCGCCGGGGTCGGCGAGCATCGCCATGCGGCCCAGATCGCCGACGTCCATCGGCTGGAAGAGGACGGTGCCGCCGGCCTGCTCGGCCGCCTTGACCGTGGCGTCGGCGTCACCGGTCCGGAAATAGACGCTCCAGGCCGGGCCACCCTGCTCGGGGGTGACGGTCATCCCGCCCGCCACCGCCTTGTCGCCGAGCCGGAAGGTGCCGTACCCGCCGTACTCGGGGCCCGCCGACGCGAACTGCCAGCCGAAGAGTCCGCCGTAGAACGACACCGCTCCGTCCAGGTCCGGGGTGCCGAGATCCAGCCAGACCGGACCGCCGTCCACGAAGTTTGTAGTGATCATGGTCGTGCCCTCCTCGTCGAGGGATTTTCCGTTTTCTGCTCCGGACTGCCGAGTCTTCCACCGCCCACTGACAATCGCCGTCCCACCGGGCCTGACCAGGCAAGGTACGGACCAATCGTTTGTATACCGTCCACCTTCAATAAATGAACGAGATCATTTACTGGGAGCGCTCCCTGCCATAAGTCTTGACGCGTCTGATCGCTCTCGCCACAGTGGGGCTCCCCCACACCCCCCACATGTCGGGAGTACCGATCGTGATATCGCGCAGACTGTTCCTCGCCGGCGCCGCAGCGACCGTCGGAACGGCGGCCGCATCACTGACCGTGCCGGCCTGGACCGCGGGCGCCGCCCCCGCGACCTGTGAACTGGCCCTGGAGAACAAGTCGTTGAGCGGTACCGTCAACGCCTATGTCACCGGGCACGAGCAGTCGACGGGCAACTGGGTGCTGCTCAAGGCCGACGGCAGCGTCTATCACCCCGCGTCACCGAGCGCCCCGCAGACCCCGCTGCCCGTCGACTGCGCCATCCCGCTGGGCGCGGCGGGTTCCGCGCCGAAGGTGGTGACGCTGCCTCAGATGTACGGCGCCCGCGTCTACTTCGTCCGGGACGACACGCTCGACTTCTTCCTCAACCCGGGGCCGTCGCTGGTCGAGCCGGCCTTCGCCACCGAGGCCGACCCGAACTACGACAAGACCTGGTCGTTCTGCGAATTCACCTTCAACTCGGACCAGTTGTACGCGAACATCAGCTACGTCGACCTGGTCACCGCGCTGCCCATCGGGCTGACGCTGGAGGGCGACGCCACCCACACCGTGGCCCCGCTGCCGGACGGCGCCGTCGACAAGATCGCCGCGGATCTCGCGGCGCAGGCCGCGAAGGACGGGCAGCCCTGGGACAAGCTGATCATCAAGGGCGGCGACGGGAAGGTGCTGCGCGCGATCTCCCCGCAGAACCTGATGGCGCCGTTCTTCGGGCAGCCCGACCAGATGCCGTTCCGCGACTACTTCGACGCCTACGCCGACCAGGTGTGGGCCAAGTACGCCGCCACCGACCTGAGCATCGATCTGCAGGGCGGGCGCGGTGTGTTCACCGGCCGGGTCAGCGGCGACACGCTCACCTTCAACGGCGGGCACACCTTCTCCAAGCCGTCCGCGAAGGACATCTTCACCTGCAACTACGGTCCGTTCGCCAACAACCCCGGCGACTCCGACGACAAGAAGGGCCTGCTGGCCCGGCTCGCCGCCGGATTCAACCGCAGCATCATGCTCACGCACCCCACGCAGCCGAACGGCGCGGGGTCGTCGGACTACTACCAGGACGCGACGACGAACCACTGGTCGCGGATCGTGCACGCAAACTCGCCGATCGGCTACGCGTTCCCGTACGACGACGTGCGACCTGACGGCGAGCCTGATGTGTCGGGCGCGGCGAACGACGGCAATCCGCGCCGGTTCACGGTGAGCGTCGGCTCGTAGACCGCCTCAGGTGCGGGCGTCCTCGCGGATCAGCTCCACCGCCTTCTCCGCGAGGGCGACCGTGGGTGCGTGCGTGTGGCCGCGGGTGATGTGCGGCATGACGGAGGCATCGACGACGCGCAGCGCCTCGGTGCCGCGCACCCGCAGCCGGGGGTCGGTGACCGCGCCCTCGTCCGTGCCCATGCGACAGGTGCCGACCGGGTGGTACAGGGTCTCGGCACCGGCCCGGACCGCCCGGGCGAGGGCCTCGTCGTCGACGACGCCGGGGTAGCCGCCCAGGGCCGAGGTGTGCAGCGGGCTCAGCGCGGGGTCGGCGAGCAGTTCCTCGGCGCGGCGTACGCCCGCGACCAGGGCCCGCAGGTCCTCGTCGGCGGCGAGGTAGCCCGGGTCGATGGCGGGCCCGCGGCCCACGCCGGTCGGGGTGATCCGGCCCTGGCTCTGCGGCTGGAGCAGGATCACGCCGATGGTGAGGCCGTGTTCGGTGGGCGGGGTGAGTCCGTGGTTCACGAAGGGCACCGGGGCGAACAGCAACTCGACGTCGGGTGCGGCCAGTTCGGGCCGGGACGGGACGAAGGCGATGGCCTCGCCGACGTTCGAGGTGAGCGGGCCGCGGCCGCCGAGCAGGAAGCGTGCGAGGTTGGCCGGGGTGTCGGCACCGGTGAGCGAGACCGGGCGCGGGCAGCGGACGGTGACCGCGTAGGCGAGGTGGTCCTGGAGGTGGCGGCCGACGCCGGGTGCGGCGACGAAGGTGTCGATGCCCGCCGCGGCCAGCGTCTCGGGGTCGCCGATCCCGGCCTGCTGGAGCAGGTGCGGTGAGCCGATGGCGCCGGCGCTGAGGATGACCTCGCGGGTGGCGCGCAGGGTGCCCGCGGAGACGCCCTCCGCGACGACCCCGGCGGCGCGGGTGCCGTCGAAGTCGAGCCGGGTGACGCGGGCGCCGGTGTAGATGTCGAGGTTGGGGCGGCGGGCTGCGGGCTTGAGGTAGCCGTCGGCGGCGCTCCAGCGGCGGCCGCGGTACTGGTTGACCGGGGTCATGCCGAAGCCCGCGTGGTCCGGCTCGTTCAACTCCCCCAGTTCGCGCAGCCCTTGGGCGCGGCAGGCGGCCAGGAACGCGGCCGTGGTGGGGTTCGGGGAGCGCTGCGGCGAGATGTGCAGCGGGCCCTCGGTGCCGTACACGGACCGCGCGGGGCGCTCCCCGCCCCAGCGTTCGGCGCGCCGGAAGTACGGCTCGAAGGCGTCGTACGCCCACTCCTCCCCCGCCGCCTCGCCCCACGCGTCGTAGTCGGCGCGGTGGCCGCGCACCCACATCATCCCGTTGATGGAGGAGGAGCCTCCGAGGGTGTGGCCGCGCGGCCAGTACAGCTCGCGGTCGTCCAGGGCGGCCTGCTTGGTGGTGGCGAAGTCCCAGTCGTACGGCGTCTTGAACAGCTTCGGGAACGCGGCCGGTATCCGGATCTCCGTCTTGCGGTCGCGGGGCCCCGATTCGACGAGGGCGACCCGGACGGAGGGGTCCTCGCTGAGCCGCCCCGCGAGCACACACCCGGCCGAACCGGCCCCGACGATGACGTAGTCGTACGTACGGTCCTTGCTCAACTCGGCTCCCTCGATACGGGGTTGCCCGCCGCGGACGGATGTCGCGCACAGGTGTTACCGCTGGTTTACACCTCGGCGGGGCCGGCCGTACACCACTGGAGGCGGCTTCCCGGAGCAGCGCGGCCGTTCGGGACAGAGGCCGCCGGTTCACCCGTCCGGGTCTGCCGGGTTCGTTACGAACACTGCGATAAGTGGCATACCTGGCAGGATCTGTTCGCTGTCGCTTGGGATGTGGTGTTGATGCGCTCGTCGAGGATTCTGTTGGGCTCGGCAACGCTGGTGTTGCTGGGGTCGGTCGCCACCGGCGCCGCGGCCGCCGTGGCGAAGCCCGCTCCGCCGCCTCCGGCCGCGTCGTTCGTCTCCACACGCACCGCGGTCGTGGTCACGGAGTTGGGCGCTCAGGAGATCACGGTGGGGACGGCGTCGACGCTCACCGTCACGGGCCGCCTGGTGGAAGGGGAGACCCTCACCTACCCGCTGGCCGGGCTGGCGCTGGCCGTCGAGGTCACCGGTGACGGGGATGAGATGCGCCGGTGCAACACGGTCACGAGCGATCAGGGCCGCTTCTCCTGCACGTTCCACACCGGTGCGCACCGGATGAGCAGCGCCGCCGTGCGCTTCGCGGGCAACGCCCTGTTCGCCCCCGCCGAGGCGACCACCAGCATCGCCGACCGCCCGACGACGTCCCCGTCGCCTGTCGCGTCGGCCACACCGACGGCGGACCCGGCGCCCAGCACGGGCCCCAGCACACCGGCCACACCCACCACACCCGCCGCGGCCTCGCCGACCTCGCCGACCTCGCCGACGCAGTCTCAGCAGCCGGCCCCGGCCGCAACGCCTCCCGCCTCGCTCCCGGCCGGCGCGTCCGGCGCGTCCATGCCGTGATCCGGCCCGGCCAGGGGGCAGGGTCGGAGCATGCACATCACTTTCCGCGCCCTGCGACGTAAGCGGCTGCTCCTGCTACCCACCGTGCTCGCCCTGCCCTGCCTGATGGCCGCACCGGCGGTCGCCGCCGCGCACGCCCAACCCGCTGCGGTCCCCGCCTCGTCGGCGCCGTCGGGCCCGGACGGCCCCTGGTACCGCGGGACGACGCTCGACTTCGACGGAGGGCGGATCGCGTACACCCGCACGGCCTCCGGCTTCGACGCGACCGGTGCGTACTTCCACCGGGAAGTGCTGCACCTCGGCGGGGACGGCGGACCGCGCTACGAGGAGATCGCCTCGCACTCCTGACTCCGCTCGCGCCGCACGGTGCTCGATCCGCGCCGCAGGTGACACGGCTGTGCCCCGCAGCCCGAAGAACGGCTGCGGGGCACGAGCGTCAGCTGACGGGCTCAGGTCCCGTCGGCTGGGATGGACCGCGTCAGGAGTGCGAGCCCGTGGTGTTGCCGGTGGCACCCGAGGGGCCGGCCTGCTTCGTCGTGGTCTTGAAGTAAGCCTTGCCGTCAGGGGTGAAGCCGCTGACGGTGCTCGAGGTCATGCCGCCGCTGGAGTTCGCAGAGTTCTGCGACTTGTTGTAGGCGGGGCCGTCGTCCGCGGAGGCCATACCCGCGGCGCCGATGACCAGGGGGGTGACGAGAGCACCGACAGCGACGTACTTGGCAATGCTGCGCATCTGATGCGGTCCTTTCAGGGTTTGCCGGCCTGGATCTCCACGATGCGATGCACCGGGGATGGCGAAGACGGCCACGTTCCGCCTCGACACACACTGCACGCGCTCCTCACCGTACGCATCCCGAAGGCTCACGCAGCGTGACGCTCCCAGCCCACGGCCCCGTTGAGAGCCCGCGATCGCGGAGGCCACGGACAACCGGCACGCTGAAGGGACACCCGCTCCGCGTCCGGACCGGGTGGTTCCTCGCACCCTCGTGCACCCACTGCCCCAGGAGACGCCGTGCTCGTCCGTATCCCGCTCATCGTGATCGCCGCCGCCCTCGCCGCCGGACCCGTGGTGACAGCCCACGCCGACGACGGCGTCCCGTCCGTCACGCAGTACTGCCGGATCACCAGCCTGACGGCGGACGGTGGGCCTCAAGAGACCGTCACCTCCGTGCCCCGCCCGCTGAGCGCCGACGAGTGCCGGGCCCAGGGCGGCACCGTCACCGACACCGCGCCGCTCGCCGACTGGGACACCGGCCTCGGCACCGGGGTCGACGCATCGGACGTCGACGGCCTCCCCCCGACCGGCTTCACGATGACGCCGTGACACCACGGACCTGATGGCCGCCGGTGCCGCCTCTCGCTCCTTCCGGCGCACAACTGCGCTTCTGTACGGTGTCGTTGACGCCGGGACGGCCGGGCCCGTACCCCGGGTCAGCCGCGGGCGGTCCCGGCCAGCGAGCGGCGCATCGTCAGCCAGTAGCACGCGCAGGACACCACCATGCCGACGGGCAGCGCGAGGTCCACGCCGTCGAGGGCGGCGGCGACGGGCCCGGTGTAGACGGTGCTCACGCAGAGCGCGGCGGCGCCCGCGCCGGCGAGCAGGGAGAACGCGCCGGCCCAGTTGACGCCGCCGCGGTACCAGAACGGGCTGCCGGGGCGCTCGTCGCACAGCGCCGGGCCGTCGTAGCGGTTGCGGCGCAGGACGATGTCGGTCGCGAAGACGGCGACGGACGGGCCGAGCAGGACGACGGTCAGTTGCAGGACGTTGTTGACCGTGTCGAGGAAGTTGGAGATCAGCAGGCCGTAGAGGGTGAGCGCGATGGCGACCGTGCCGTCGAAGAGCACGCTGACCTGGCGGCGGATGGTGAGGCCCACGGCCTGGAGGGCGAGGCCCGCGCTGTACGCGGTAAGGGCGTTGACGGCGATGGTGCCGAGGACGAGGGCGAGCAGGAAGAGCGGCGTGAACCAGCCGGGCAGGACCGACTCCAGGGCCGACTGCGGGTCGGTCATGTCGACGGCGGTCGCGGCGAGGACGCCGATGAGACAGGTGAGGAGGCCGGAGACGAAGTTGCCGAGGGCGGTCCAGCCGATGATCGCGCGCTTGGGTGTCGTGCGCGGCAGGTAGCGGGAGAAGTCGGCGCTGGTGGTGTACGAGAGCGGGGCCGAGGCGACCATCGTGGTCCCGGCGAGGACCGCGGCCCACAACCCGGCCCCGGTGAGCGGGTGTTGGGGTACGTAACCGAAGTTCGCGTGTCCCACGACGAAGACGGCGACCACGGCGAAGACGGCCGCGAGCGCGAGCGTGATGGGAAGGTACAGCTTCACGATCGTCGCGTGGCCGTAGACGCTGATGGTCAGCGTGAGCGCGGCGATGACGACGATCACGACGACCTTGACCGGGGTGTTCACCGTGACGCCGGCCCGCGCGACCAGGGAGAAGGCGGCGACGGCCGCGGCGGCCAGGTTGAGCGCGAAGTAGCAGACGGAGATCAGCCAGCCGGTGATCGCGTTGTTCACGCGGTTGCCGATGACGCCGAAGAGCGCGCGGGTGACCACTTCGCTGGGCGCGCCCGCGGCCGGGCCGGGTATCGCGAGCAGGCCGGTGAGGACGGAGAACAGGCTGCCCACGACGAGGACGGCGATCGCCTGCCACAGGGCGAGCCCCATCAGGATCAGCGAGCCGCCGACGACCAGGCTGAGGTAGTTCACGCCCGTCGCGGCCCACACCGCGAACAGTTCACTCGCCCTGCCGCGCCGGTCCGCGTCCGGGATCACGTCGATGCCGTGGGCCTCGATCCGTCCGGCCCGGTTGTCGTCGGGCGGGGCGGTGGCGGCCGTGTCGGTGCCTGGGGACGGGTCGGGAAGTGTGGACGCCATCGAGCCCTCCGAGAGTGCTGAGCGGTACGGACCGACCCGCCTGCTTGCTTATTGGTCGCACACTCAATAACGTGCCGGGCATGTCGTCAAGCGTTGAGCGCAAGCGAATTCGAAAGTCACCGACTGCCAGACGTGCGGAAATCGTTGCGTCAGCCGCTTCGATTGCGCTTTCCGAAGGTCTGGAGGCCATCACGCTGCGCCGCATCGGCGAGGAGCTCGCCGTCCGGCCGGGGCTCGTCAGCCACTACTTCCCGTCGGTGGAGGAGCTGGTCGCGGAGGCGTTCGGCACGGCGGCGACGGCGGAGCTGGACGCGCTCATCCCGGCGGAGCGCCCCGACGGCACCCCGACGGAGCATCTGGCCCGTTTCCTCGCGCGGACGACGGGCGATCCGGCGTGGGACGACATCAGCGCCCTGTGGATCAACGCCCGGCACCTCAGCCGCTACCGCCCGGCGCTGCGCGAACAGGTCGCACGGCAGGAGGCCGACTGGCGGGCCCGCCTCACCGGCCTGATCACGGACGGCGTCGACCGCGGCGAGTTCCGCACCCCCGCCCCGGTGGTCGTCGCCCTCCAGATCCTGGTCGTCCTGGACGGCCTGAGCGCGGACGGCACCCTGACCCCGGACGAGGTCCCCCCGCAGGTGGCCCGCATGGCGATCACCACGGCAGAACGCGAACTGTCCCTGGCGCAGGGAACCTTGGCGCCCCTTTAGGGGCGCGGGGAACGGCGCGAGCAACCACACACAACCCGAACCTGCCGACGCACACCAGCCCACTCAGGGGCGCGGGGAACTGCGCGCCCAGCCCCAAACAGCCCGCACCCGCCAACACCCACCAGCCCACCACAACAGCGGGCGCAGAGGCGCGGAGAACTGCGCACCCAGCCACCACCCACCCGCACCCGAAGCAACCCGCGGAGCCCCATGCACCCCCAACTGGCCTTGCTCAACGCCCACCTCCTGGACCCGGCAACCGGCGGAGCCCTCCCGCACACGGCCCTGTCGATCACCCCCGACGGCCGCATCGGCGCCCTCGGCGACGACCAGGACATCCGCGCCCTCACCGGCCCGGCCACCACCACGCTCGACCTCAAGGGCGCGACCGTCACCCCGGGTCTGGTCGACGGCCACATCCATCCCACGCACGGCGCCGAGCTCACCCACGGCCTCGACCTCTCGGCCTGCACCGACCTGAGCGACGTACGGGAAGCACTGGCCCGGCACAAGAAGACCCTGGCGCCCGGGGCGTGGCTGCACGCGTGGGGCCTGGACCCGAACGTCTTCGGCGACCGGCCGGTCGAGGCCGCCGCCCTGTCCCCGGTGCTCGACGACGTCCCCGCGCTGCTGCTGCTCTTCGACGCCCACTCGATGCTGGCGAGCCCGCGCGCGCTGGAGCTCGCGGGGGTGGACGGCCCGCGCACCTTCGATCAGGCCGCCGAGGTGGTCTGCGACGAGCACGGCCGGCCCACCGGGCTGCTCCTGGAGGACGCGGCCTGCGAACTCGTCGAGCGGGCCGCGCCGCAGCCGACCCGTACCGAGCGGCGCGACCGGCTCGCGGCGGCGCTGCGCGCGATGGCGGCGGCGGGCCTGACCGGCGGGCACGCGATGGACGCGAACGGGGACAGTCTCGACCTGTACCGGGAGCTCGACGAGGCGGGCGAACTGCCGGTGCGGCTGCGGGTCGCGCCCTGGTGCCAGCCGGGCGCCGACGCCGACGCGCTGCGCGGGCTCGTCGAACTCCAGGGCTCAGGCGGCGAGTTGTGGCGGGTCGCCGGGGTGAAGCTGTTCATGGACGGCACCATCGACAACGGCACGGCCTGGCTGGAGCGGCCCGACTGCCACGGCGAGTCGACGCACGCGTTCTGGCCGGACCCGGCCGCGTACACGCAGGTGATCGGGGAGCTGCACCGCGCCGGTGTGCCGACGGCCACGCACGCCATCGGTGACGCGGCGGTCCGGCACGTGCTCGACTCCGTGGCGACGGCGCGGGCCGAGGCTCCGAGCGCCGTACGCCACCGGGTCGAGCACATCGAGACCGTGCCCGACGACACCGTGCGCCGCTTCGCCGAGCTGGACGTCGTGGCCTCCATGCAGCCCACGCACTGCTGCGACTTCACCCGCGCCGACCACACCGACAACTGGTCGCGGCGGCTCGGCGAGGAGCGGGCCGGGCGGGCCTGGCGCTGCCGCGACCTGCTGGACGCCGGGGCGCGGGTCGTGCTCGGCTCGGACTGGCCCATCGCCCCGTACCCGCCGCTCGGCGTCCTGGCGGGCGCCCGGCACCGGCGCCCGAGCCGCGATCTGTCCCTGCCGCCGCACGGCCCGGACCAGGCGCTGACCGGCCTGGAGGCGCTGCGCGCGATGACGGTGAACCCGGCGTACGCCTCCGGCGAGGAGGGGATCGCCGGGTGGCTCGGGGCAGGGGCGCGTGCCGATCTCTCGGTGTTCGGCGGAGATCCCGTCGCCGTCGGCGCCACCGAACTGGCCGATGTCCCGGTGCGGTTGACCGTGGTCGGCGGCCGCGTGACCCACCGGGCCGCCGATCTCTAGGGACACCCCCTACATGTGATGCGGGTCGTCGTACTCCGGTATCGACCCGTCGGCCTTCTTCACCAGGAACAACCCCGCCATCCCCATGTCCGAGTGGCTCTGGACGTGGCAGTGGTACATCCACGCCCCGGCGCCCACCCCCTCCCCCGCCACGATCTGGAACCCGAACGAGTCGGCCGGGCCGCAGATCTTGTTGTCGAGGACCTGGGTGGGGTCGTCGGGGCCGGTGAGCATGCCGGTGCGGTTGTCCGCCCAGCGATGACCGTGCATGTGGAACGTGTGGTAGTACTCGCCGTGCGTGATCATCACGATCTCGACCCGGTCGCCCACCGTGGCCTCGAAGGTGGGGGCTTCGTGGGCGGCCTTGTTGTTGATCGTCATGTCGTTGAAGACGATCGTGAAGGTCTTGCCGGGGTCGGGCAGGATGTCGCCCTTGCGGCGCACGATCACCGGGCCGTAGAGGCCCTTCTTGATGCCGCCGGTGCCGTGGTCGGTACCCACGACGTGGTCGTGGTAGTGCCAGTAGCCCGCCGTCCCCGGGCGCCAGGTGCCGTCCTTGCGGCGGCCCGGCGCGTGGGTGCGCCAGGTGTAGGTGCGGGTGCCGCCGGGCTCGACATGGCTGCGGTTCATCCGCGTGCCGTCGCTGGAGATCTCGTAGTCCATGCCGTGGACGTGCAGACTCGCGTCGACGTCCGTGAGGTTCTCGAACTCGATGTGCAGGGTGTCGCCCTCGTTGAGCTCGATCAGCGGGCCCGGGACCGACGCCTTGCCCTTCTCGAAGCCGTAGCCGAGCTGCCCGTCCGCGAGCTTCTCCGCGTACATCTTGATCCGTCTGACCTCGCCGCCCGCCGGCGCGGTGCGCGGCGGGGTGTCGGCGCCGGCCGCGGGTGGCGCCGAGGCCCCGATGGACAACGATGTCACCCCGGCCGTCGCGGCCACCGCGCCGCCGATGAGCATGCGGCGACTGAGCGCGCGGCGGTCGCTCTCGCTCGCACGGTTCGCCTCTTCGTGTTCCGTCACGGCCAACTCCCCAGCCTCGTACCGGCATTCACGTCACACAGAGCATCGCGCCGATCACCGTAGCCAGGTGATCTTCGTTTATCCACACTCAGGACAAAGTTCGTGCCATTGCGGTCATACCTATTGGCGCGCCACGAAAAGAGGTCTAGCTTTCACGGCGCTGTTGCTGTGCCCGACGAGGGGTGAGTGAACACATGCGGCGTATACCGCCTCAAACACCATGGCCCGTACGAGAGTTCAGAGCGAGCAGGCGCAGACGTGCCCGGATCCTGGCCGGAGGTGTCGCGGCCACGGCGCTCGCGGCCGGGCTGCTCGGCACGCCGAACGCCAGCGCACAACCGGACCCGAGTGGGGCCGTGACAACGATGTCCGTCAAGTCGCCGCCCGGCGGAGCCGCGGTGCGGGTCCTGGTGTTCTACGGGTCCGCGGCGGGCGGCGACGAGTCGCCCGTGGTGAACGCGGGCATCGAGGCGATCGAGAAGATCGGCCGGTCGGGACCGGCCGGGCAGCGCTTCACCGTCACCGCGACCGACGACGCGTCCGTCTTCACGAACGGCACCAAGATGGGCCGCTTCAACTCCGTGGTGTTCCTGACCGGCGGCGGGGACGTCCTCGACCCGGACCAGGAAGCGGGCCTGGAGGCGTACATGGAGGCCGGCGGCGGTTTCGTCGGCGTCCATGACGCGGCGCGCGCCGAGCCGTACTCCGACTGGTTCACGGGGCTCGTGGGCGCCCGGCCCGCCGCCTCGTCGCCGACCGGAGTGCAGCGGGCCACCGTGGAGGTCGGCGACCGCCAGCACCCGGCGACGAAGGATCTGCCGGTGCAGTGGAAGCGGCCCGACCAGTGGCTGAACTGGGTGAAGAACCCGTCCGGCGACGTGCACACCGTGGCCCGGGTGCGCGAGTCGACGTACAAGCCGGGTGACAGCGCCAACGGCGGTGACCACCCGGTGAGTTGGTGCCGTGACTACGACGGCGGGCGGTCCTTCTACACCGGGATGGGCGGGACGGCCGCCAGCTACGACGAGACCGACTTCCGCGACCATCTGCGCGGCGCGCTGCTGTGGACGACGCGGCTCGTGCGCGCCGACTGCAAGGCGACGATCAACGGCAACTACAAGGCCGAGCGGCTGACCCAGGCCAACCAGCCGGGGCAGAACGACCAGATCGGTGAGCCGCACGGCCTGGTGAGCGCGCCCGACGGGCGGATCCTCTACATCGGGCGCGGCGGCGCGGACTCCTCGCAGCCGGTCGTCACGGACTGGAACGACCCGAACGTCGGCAAGGGCAAGGGGCAGATCCACGTCTACGACCCGAAGACCAAGAAGGTCACGCTCGCCGGTGAGCTGACCGTCTTCGGCAACAAGGGCGGCGGCGACGAGCTGGTCAAGGTCGAGGAGGGGCTGCTCGGCATCGAGCTGGACCCGAAATTCGAGCAGAACGGGTGGGTGTACCTGCACTACACCCCGCACTCGCAGCTCGACCGGGACAAGCAGATCGCCGAGCGGCGGGTCTCCCGGTTCACGCTCGACCTCGCCACCGACAAGCTGGACCTGAGCAGCGAGAAGGTGCTGCTCAAGTGGCCGGTGCAGGTGCACAGTTGCTGCCACGCGGGTGGCGGGATGGCCTGGGACTCCAAGGGGAACCTGTACATCGCGACCGGTGACAACAACTCCTCGCAGTTCAGCGACGGTTACTCGGGCAACAACCCGGAGCCGAACTACAAGGGCGTGTCGTTCGCCGACGCGCGCCGCACCGCGGGCAACACCCACAACCTCAACGGCAAGATCCTGCGCATCCACCCGGAGGCCGACGGCACGTACACCCTGCCGGAGGGGAACCTCTTCACCGGCAAGGAGACGGCCGAGGGCGGTGGCAAGACGCGTGGCGAGATCTATGTGATGGGCGTCCGCAACCCGGCGCGCATCTCGGTCGACAAGAAGACCGACACGCTCTACGCGGGCTGGGTCGGTCCGGACGCCGGTGAGCCGTCGCCGACCTGGGGTCCTGCGAAGTACGACACGTTCGCCGTCATCACCAAGGCGTCCAACCGCGGCTGGCCGTACTGCATGGGCAACAAGCAGCCCTACCGCGACCGCAATCTGCCCGACCCGAGCAAGCCGCTGGGCTGGTACGACTGCGACCACCCGAAGAACGAGTCGCCGAACAACGACGGTCTCGTCAATCTGCCGCCGGTCACCGGGAACAACATCTGGTACTCGCCGCAGGGCGGCGCCCCGGACTATCCGCGGGACGCGAACGGCGTCCCGTCCTACAAGAAGGACGAGGCCACCTATCTGCTGCCGTGGCTGAAGGGCGGCGGCCAGGCGGCCATGGACGGGCCGGTGTACCGGTACGACGCGTCGATCCCGAACGCGGACAAGTGGCCGGGCTACTGGGACGGCAAGTGGTTCGTCGGGGACTTCTACGACTCCGACCAGCCGCGCAACGCCGTCGTGATGGACCCGGCCACCCAGGGCGACGGCGGACTACCCGTCCACTCCGAGTCGCTGAAGAAGATCGTCCCGGTCGGGAACGACGGCATCAAGAACCTCATGGACTGGAAGTTCGGCCCCGACGGTGCGCTGTACGTCCTCGACTACGGGCGCGGCTTCTTCACCTCCGACTCCAAGTCGGCGCTGTGGAAGGTCACGTACACCGGTGGCGGACCGACTCCGGCGGCCGATCAGCTGGCCAGGAAGGGCTGACCCATGCGCAGACGAGAACGGCCCAGACATGTGATCGCGCTGCTCGCGGCGCTCCTGCTGCTCCTCGGGCTCGGCGGCACCCAGGCCGCGTACAGCCAGCCGGACCCGTCGGGTACAACGGCGGCCGACCAGGTGCTGACGTGGACGGCGGGCGACGACATCACGAAGTACGCGTCGGCGCCGACGACCGCGGTCGCGGGCAAGGCGACGATCGTCTTCGAGAACAGCGCGGCGACCGGCAACACCACAGGGATGCCGCACACGTTGACGTTCGACGTGTCCGATCCCGAGTACAACAACGACGTCCCGGTCAACATCATGGCCAACCCGAACGACGACCAGGGCGGCAAGTACTCCGTCGAGGTCACCCTCTCCCCCGGCAAGTACCGCTATCACTGCACGATTCCCGGCCACACCAGCATGACGGGCGTCCTGACGGTGACGGACGGCGGCGGCGGTGACGACACCACCGCGCCGGAGACCTCCGCGAAGGCCGAGGGGCAGACCAACGCCGACGGCGCGTTCGTCGGTTCGGCCTCGGTGACCGTGTCGGCGACCGACGCGGGTTCGGGCGTCGACCGGATCGAGTACGCCCTGGACGACGGCGCCTACACGCCGTACGCGGCGCCGGTGGTCGTCGACCAGGTCGGCGCGCACACCCTGAAGTACCGGGCGACCGACAAGGCGGGCAACACGGCCGCCGAGAAGTCCCTGGAGTTCACGGTGGTGGCGCCGCCCACGGACGACACGACGGCGCCGGAGACCTCGGCGACGGTGGCCGGCGAGAAGGACGCCGACGGCGCCTACCTGGGCATGGCAACGGTCACCGTGACCGCGTCCGACGCCGGTTCGGGCGTCAACACCATCGAGTACGCGATCGGTGCGGACGGCGCCTGGCAGCCGTACACCGCGCCCGTCATGGTGCACGACCCGGGCACGTACACGGTGCGCTACCGGGCGACCGACAAGGCGGGCAACCGGGCCGCCGAGAAGTCCGTCGACTTCAAGGTCGTCGAACCGCCCGCGCAGGACACCACCCCGCCGTCCGTGAACCTCGCGGTCGCGGGCGACAAGAACTCCGACAACGCCTACGTCAACAGCGCGAAGCTGACGCTGACGGCGACGGACGACGACTCCGGGGTCGACAAGGTCGAGTACTCGCTCGACGGCGGGCCCTATCTCGCCTACACCGCGCCGGTCGTGGTGGACCGGGTGGGCGCGCACTCGGTCGCGTACCGGGCGAGCGACAAGGCGGGCAACACCGCCGCGGCGCAGACGTTCGTGTTCGCGGTCGCCTCGGGCGGCGGGGTGCCCGCGCCCAACTGCCCCGAGTACGACGAGCGGTCCACGGTGTTCGTCGGGACGACCGACACGGGCATCCCGAACCGGGTGACCAACAACCGTTGCCGGATCGGCGAGTTGATCGAGGACGAGAAGGAGTGGACGTCGCACGCCCTCTTCGTGAAGCACGTGAAGACGGTGACCGACAAGCTCCTCAAGGAAGGCGTCGTCGACCAGCGCGAGTACACCAGGCTCAACAAGGCGGCGAAGGCGTCCCCGATCGGCAAGCCCGGCCAGACCGAGGGCTACACGAAGATCCTGGACGGCACACAGGAGCAGTTCGCCAAGTGGGAGCAGGTCGGCGGCGGGAAGTTCGCGCTGAACGCCGACGGCTCGATCACCAGCCGTACGGACGTCGACGGCATGGGCATGCTCTGGTTCCCGCAGCGCAAGTACGGGAACTTCTCACTGAAGCTCCAGTGGCGTGACGACGCGCCGGGCACGGGCAACGCCAACGGCGGGGTGTTCGTGCGCTTCCCGTGGGTGCACGACAACCCCGAGGAGACGCGCCCGGAGTGGGTCGCCATCAAGTACGGGCACGAGATCCAGGTGCTCGACAAGCCCGACGGCGACATGTACAAGACGGGTTCGGTCTACGGCTTCGACCGGGTCGGCCTCGCGGGAGCGGGCGTCACCCAGAAGGGCACGTGGAACGACTACGAGGTGAAGGCGGTGGACCAGCACTTCTCGATCTACCGCAACGGTGTGCTGATCAACGAGTTCGACAACACCGGAGGCCAGGTCTTCGAACCCCCGCGGGGCGACGACCCGGGCACGGACGGCCGGCGGTACTCCTCCGGCTACGTCGGGCTCCAGGTGCACAGCACCTCGGACGTCATCTCGTACCGGGACATCCGGGTGAAGGAACTCCCGTAGTGGTTCCTTCGGCACACAGGTGAGTCGAGCCGGGTCAGTCCTCGTGTCTGGCCCGGCTCGGCTGTACGCGCTTGGGCTCGCCCGGCATCTTCGGATACTCGGGCGGGTACGGCATGTCGCCGAGACCGCGATCCTTCTCGTCCCGGTCCGCGAGTTCGAGCAGGGCGTCGAGCGAGTGCCGCTCGGCGTCCATCTCCGCGTGCACGTCGCCGACTTCGGCGTACCGCTTGGGCATGGAGACGATGTCGAAGTCGCGGGGCAGCGCGTCGCCCAGCTCGTCCCAGGTCAGCGGGGCGGAGACCGGGGCGTTCGGGCGGGCCCGGACCGAGTAGGCGGAGGCGATGGTGCGGTCCCTCGCCGTCTGGTTGAAGTCGACGAAGATCCGCTCCCCGCGCTCCTCCTTCCACCAGGCCGTGGTGACGAACTCCGGCATCCTGCGCTCCAGTTCACGGCCGCAGGCGATCGCGGCGCGCCGTACCTCGGTGAAGGTCCAGCGCGGCTCGATGGGCACGAAGACATGCAGTCCGCGCCCGCCGGAGGTCTTCGGCCAGCCGCGCAGTCCGCCGAACTCGTGGAGCACGGCGCGCAGTTCGCGGGCGGCGTGCACCGCGTCGGCGTAGTCGGTGCCGGGCTGCGGGTCGAGGTCGATACGGAGTTCGTCGGGGTGGTCGGGATCGTCGCGGCGCACCGGCCACGGGTGGAAGGTGAGGGTGCCGTACTGGGCGGCCCACACCACGGCGGCGACCTCCGTGGGGCACATCTCGTCGGCGGTGCGCCCGGAGGGGAAGGTGACGGTGGCCGTCGGGATCCAGTCGGGCAGGTTCTTCGCGGCGCGCTTCTGGTAGAAGGACTCCCCCGTGAGGCCCTCGGGGTAGCGCTCCAGGGTGGTGGGGCGGTCGCGCAGGGCGCGCACGATGCCGTCGCCGACCGCGAGGAAGTACTGCGCGAGGTCCAGCTTCGTGTATCCCTTTCCCGACCCGCCGCCGTCGGGGAAGTACACCTTGTCGGGGCTGGACAGACGCACCGTCCGCCCGCCCGCTTCCAGCTCCACTGCCGCGCCCTTGCTGCCCATGGCCCCACGCTAGGCCGACCGGACGTAGCGCGCATACCGGGCGATGAGCCGCCATACGGGACAGAATCGGTTCATGGATCTTCCCGTGATGCCGCCGGTCCGGCCGATGCTCGCCAAGTCCGCCGCCCGGATTCCGGCGGGGATGCACTACGAGGCCAAGTGGGACGGCTTCCGGGCGATCGTCTTCCGCGACGGCGCCGAGATCGAGCTGACCAGCCGCACCACCAAGTCGCTGACCAGGTACTTTCCCGAGCTGGTGGCGGCGCTGGCCGAGCGGCTGCCCGAGCGCTGCGTGCTCGACGGGGAGATCGTGATCGCGCGGGACGGGCGGCTCGACTTCGACGCGCTGAGCGAGCGGATCCACCCGGCGGAGTCCCGGGTGCGCACGCTCGCCGAGCGCACCCCGGCGTCCTTCGTGGCCTTCGACGTGCTGGCGCTCGGCGACGAGTCGCTGCTCGACACTCCGCTGACCGAGCGCAGACGGCGCCTGGAGGAGGCCCTGGCGGAGAGTTCGGCGCCCGTGCACGTGGCGCCCGCGACGACCGACGCGGAGCTGGCGGCACGCTGGTTCGAGCAGTTCGAGGGCGCGGGCCTGGACGGCGTCGTGGCCAAGGCGCCGGACCTCCGCTACCGCCAGGACCAGCGCCTGATGATCAAGGTGAAGCACGAGCGGACGGCGGACTGCGTGGTCGCCGGATACCGCTTCCACAAGAGCGGCCCGGTCGTCGGCTCCCTGCTGCTCGGGCTCTACGACGATCAGGGCTCCCTCCAGCACGTCGGGGTGTGCGCGGCCTTCACCATGAAGCGGCGCACGGAGCTGATCGCGGAACTGGAGCCGCTGCGCATGGACGACCCCGCCGGGCACCCCTGGGCGGCCTGGGGCGACGAGTCCGCCCACGACGCGCGACGGATGCCGGGCGCGCCCAGCCGCTGGACCGGCAAGAAGGACCTGTCGTGGGTGGCGCTGCGGCCGGAGCTCGTCTGCGAGGTGGCCTACGACCACATGGAGAACGGGGCGCGCTTCCGGCACACGGCCCGTTTCCGCCGCTGGCGCCCCGACCGGGAGCCCGAGAGCTGCACCTACGCGCAGCTGGAGGAGCCGGTGTCGTTCGATCTGGGTGACGTGCTGCGCTGAACCGGGCAGCCGCCCGGCGCGTCGCGGGATGCGCGAAGGCGTCCGTGGGTAGGCGGGGTACGTGGACGAGATGTGTAGGCGGGGCTTCGTCATCGGCGCGCTCGGGGTGCTCGCCGCGGCCTGCAAGCCCACGGGCACACCGCCCGGCGGGCAGGGCTCCGGGCATCCTTCGGTGCTCGCGGTGAAGATCGACAACGTGGGAGCGGCGCGCCCGCAGACCGGCATCGAGGACGCCGACATCGTGTACGCCGAGCAGGTGGAGGGCGGGCTCAGCCGGCTCATGGCGGTGTTCGGCAAGCGCGTGCCCGAGGTCGTGGGGCCCGTGCGCAGCGCCCGCGAGACCGATCTGGATCTGCTGCGCCAGTTCGACGAGCCGACGCTCGCCTACTCGGGGGCGCAGGGCAGACTCCAGCCGCTGATCGACGCGGCACCGCTGCACGCCGTGCCGCAGGGGGCGAAGCCGGCCGCCTATTTCCGGGGTGGCGGGAAGCCCGCGCCGCACAATCTCTATCTGCGGCCCGGCAGCCTGGGACGGACGACGTCGGGGACGAGCGCGGGGACCGCGGCCGGTTACCGGTTCGCCGCGAAGGCGCCCGCGGGCGGACAGCCGCGGACCCGGCAGACGGTGAGCTTCCCCGCCGCAGGGTTCAGCTTCGACTGGTCCGCTGGGCAGGGCCGCTGGCTGGTGGGCATGGACGGCCGGCCCGCGACGAACGTCCACGGGGCGCGGCTCGCCGCACCCACGGCCGTGGTGCAGTACGTCGAGGTGACGCCCTCGCGCTTCCACGACGTGAACGGCAGCACGTCGCCGCTGTCCCGGACGGTCGGTTCGGGCCGGGCGCTGGTGCTGCGGGACGGGCGGGCGTACGAGGCGCGGTGGTCGCGGCCCGCCGCATCGAGCGGCACCACGTTCACGGCGGCGGAGGGCGGCGGTGCGCTGCCGTTCGCGCCGGGGCAGGTGTGGGTGGTGTTCGCGAAGAAGTAGCCGTGCAGATCCTCAGGGGCCCGGGGTCAGCTCCTCAGGGGCCCGGGGTCAGCCGTGCGTCGCGCCCGCCGCCGGTTCCTGCGGGCGGCGCAGCCCCTCCGCCGCGTCCGCCACCCGCTGGATGAGGTCGAAGAACTGCGCCTGCTCCGCCGCGTCGAGCGGCGCCAGGAAGATCTGGTTCATCCGGGCCGTGCGCAGGGTCAGCTTCTTGTGCGCGCGCAGGCCCTCGGCGGTCAGGCGGAGCAGCCAGCGGCGGCCGTCCCGCTGATCGCGCACCTTGTCGATCAGCTCGCGCCGGGTGAGCCTGCTGATCACCTCGGCGATCGTGGACCGGTCGAGGCCCACGCGCTCGCCGACCGTGCGCTGGTCCAGGCCCGGCTCGGCCACCAGCGCGTTCAGGACCGCGAACTGGGGTGACGTGATCTCCTCGGAGACCATCGTGTTCCACAGCAGATAGTGCGCCTGCTGGAGCCGTCGGGCGAGGTGCCCGGGATGGCTGCTCAGGTCCACCGCGACCATCGCGGACCTCCGGTCTGCGTCGGATTTACGTGAGTGTACTGAGCGATTTTAGACCCTTGACGGCTCTCATAACCAGTGGCAACGTGTCGGCCACCCACATAATGCTCAGTGCGCTGAGCATTCTTGGAGTCAGAATTCATGTCGGCCGGGGCCTCGCCCTCGTACGGGAACCTCAGGAAGGCCACGAACTCCCATGCCCCTCACCCAGCACGACATAGACACCGAGATCGCGGCCGAGCACGCCGCGTACGAGAAGCGGGTCGCCGGCGGGGCGCCCGTCGAGCACCACCCGCGCCGCGACTACGCCCCCTACCGCTCCTCGACGCTGCGCCATCCGAAGCAGCCGCCGATAGCCATCGACGTGTCGAAGGACCCGGAGCTGGTGGAGCTGGCCTCCCCCGCCTTCGGCGAGCGCGACATCACCGACATCGACAACGACCTCACCCGGCAGCACACCGGCGAGCCGATCGGCGAGCGGATCACCGTCTCGGGCCGTCTTCTCGACCGCGCCGGGCGTCCGCTGCGCGGCCAGCTGATCGAGATCTGGCAGGCCAACTCGGCCGGCCGCTACGCCCATCAGCGCGAGCAGCACGACGCCCCGCTCGACCCCAACTTCACGGGTGTGGGACGGGTGCTGACGGATAATCAGGGCGGCTATCGGTTCACGACGATCCAGCCGGGACCGTATCCGTGGCGCAACCACGTCAACGCCTGGCGGCCCGCGCACATCCACTTCTCGATGTTCGGCTCGGCGTTCACCCAGCGGCTCGTGACGCAGATGTACTTCCCGAGTGACCCGCTGTTCCCGTACGACCCGATCATCCAGTCCGTCACCGACGACGCCGCCCGGCAGCGCCTGGTCGCCACCTACGACCACAGCCTGTCCGTGCCGGAGTTCTCCATGGGCTACCACTGGGACATCGTGCTCGACGGCCCGCAGGCCACCTGGATCGAAGAAGGGCGCTGAGCAGACCCATGACGAAGATCGACACGAGCAGGCCCGAGCAGATCCTGCCGACGCCGTCGCATACGGTCGGCCCGTTCTACGGCTACGCGCTGCCGTTCCCGGGCGGCCCCGATATCGCGCCCGTCGGCCACCCGGACACCGTCACGCTCCAGGGCTACGTGTACGACGGCGAGGGCAACGCCCTGCCCGACGCGTTCCTGGAGCTGTGGGGCCCCGACCCCGAGGGGAATCTGCCGCAGGTCGACGGCTCGATCCGGCGCGACCCGGCCACCGGCGGCTATCTGGGGCGCAACGGCGTGGAGTTCACCGGCTGGGGCCGCGTCCAGACCGATGCGAACGGCCACTGGTACGCGCGTACCCTGCGGCCCGGCGCACGCGGTGACAGCGCTCCCTGTCTGAGCGTCTGCGTGTTCGCGCGCGGGCTGCTCGTCCATCTGTTCACGCGGATCTACTTCCCGTCGGACGAGGCCGCGCTCGCCGCCGACCCGCTGCTCGCGCGGCTTCCGCAGGAGCGCCGCGACACGCTGATCGCCCGTCCGCAGGCCGACGGCACGTACCGTTTCGACGTGCGCCTTCAGGGCGAGGGCGAGACGGTCTTCCTGGAGTTCACGTGACGTTGTTCGACCCCGGCAGCGAGGACGCGCCCACCGAGCGCACCACCTCCGAACACGCCTTCCTCCAGGCCCTGTTGGACGCGGAGGCGGGTCTGACCCGGGCGCAGTCGGCGCTCGGGCTCGCGCCCGCCGAGGCCGCCGACGCGGTGACCGCGGCGGCCGAGGCCGACGCCTTCGACGTACGGGACCTCGCGCGCCGGGCCCGCTCCGGCGGCAATCCGGTGATCCCGCTGGTCGCCGATCTGACGGCGGCGGTGCCGGAGCGGTGGGGTGCGTATGTGCACCGGGGCGCGACCAGCCAGGACGTGCTCGACACCGCACTGATGCTCGTCGCGGCACGGACCCTGAGCCTCGTGACCGGCGAACTCGACGCCACGGCGGATGCGTTGGGGCGGATCGCGGCCGAGCACCGGGACACCGTCCTGCCGGGCCGGACGCTCACCCAGCACGCGGTGCCGACGACGTTCGGACTGAAGGCGGCCGGCTGGCGCTCGCTCGTGCTCGACGCGCGGGACCGGCTGCGGGCGGTCGTGCTGCCGGTCCAGCTCGGCGGCGCGGCGGGAACCCTCGCGGCCTTCGAGGCGTACGGCGCCCAGGACCCGCTCGCCCTCGTGGACGCGTACGCCGGGCAACTCGGTCTGGCCGCACCGGTGTTGCCGTGGCACGTGCTGCGGACCCCGGTCGCCGATCTGGCGGGGGCGCTGGCCTTCACGGCGGGCGCGCTCGGCAAGATGGCCGTCGATGTGCTCACCCTGTCCCGTACGGAGATCGGAGAGCTGGCCGAGGGCGCCGGCGGCGGTTCCTCCGCCATGCCGCACAAGGCGAACCCGGTGCGCTCCACGCTGATCGCCGCCGCGGCCCGGCGGGCGCCCGGGCTCGCGGCGACGCTGTACGGGTCGCTTCCGGCTGAGGACGAGCGGCCGGCCGGAGCCTGGCACGCCGAGTGGGCCACGCTGCGGGAGCTGTTGCGGCTGGTCGGCGGGGCGGCCCGGGACGCCGCCGAGCTGACCCGGGGTCTCGTGGTGCGCGGTGACGTGATGCGCGAGCATCTGGCGCTGACCGGGGGCGCGATCGTCTCCGAGCGGGTCTCCGCCGAGCTGGCCGGTGTCGTGGGCCGGTCGCGGGCGAAGGAGTTGCTGGGTGCTGCCGCGAAGGCGGCCCGGGAGCGCGGGTGTTCGCTGCGGGAGGCGCTCGCCGACGCACCCGAGCTGAAGAGCGTCGATGTCGGGGCGCTGCTCGATCCGGCCCGGTACGTGGGGGCCGCCGGGGCGCTGGTCGACCGGGCGCTGACCCGGATGTGAGCCCCCTCGCCCGTCTTCCCTCCCACTGGAGTTCACCATGAGTCGTCTTCTTCACCACCGCGTCGAGGGCTCCCCCACGGCGCCCCCGCTGCTGCTCGGCCCTTCCCTCGGGACGTCGCTCGCGCTCTGGGACCAGGTGGTGCCCGAGCTGTCGACGGACCGTCGCGTCGTGCGCTGGGACCTGCCGGGACACGGCGGGTCCGACGCCGAGCTGATCTCCGCCGGTGCCACCGTCGGTGACCTCGCCGAACTCGTTCTCGCACTCGCCGACGAGCTGGGGATCGACCGGTTCGCCTACGCGGGTGTGTCGCTGGGCGGCGCCGTCGGGCTGCACCTCGCCGTGCACCACCCGGAGCGGATCAGCAGCCTCGCCGTGCTCTGCTCCTCCGCGCACTTCGGCGGGCCGGGTCCCTGGCAGGAGCGGGCCGCGCTGGTCCGCAAGGAAGGCACGGCCGGGGTGGCCGAGAGCGCGCCGACGCGCTGGTTCACTCCCGGGTTCTCCGCGCCGCGTCTGGTGCGGGACAACCGGGATGCCTCCCCCGAGGCGTACGCCGCCTGCTGCGACGCGCTCGCCGCCTTCGATCTGCGCGATCGGCTGCCGGACATCACGGTGCCCACGCTGCTCGTCGCCGGGCGCGACGACCCGGCGACACCGCCCGCGCATCTGCGGGAGATCGCCGACGCGGTGCCCGGCGCCGAACTCGTGGAGCTGTCCCGCGCCTCGCACCTGGCCGTCGCCGAACGCCCGGAGGCCGTCCTCGGGGTGCTCCGGTCCCACTTCGGGCAGGGCCCGCGGCGTGGCATGGAGGTGCGGCGCCAGGTCCTCGGCGACGCGCACGTCGACCGGGCGCAGGCTCGGCAGACGCCGTTCACGGCTCGGTTCCAGGACTTCATCTCGCGGTACGCGTGGGGCGAGATCTGGACCGACCCGACGCTCAGCCGCCGCGAGCGCAGCATGATCACCATGACCGCGCTGGTCGCGCACGGCCACTACGACGAGCTGGCCATGCATGTCAGAGCCGCCCGCCGCAACGGCCTCACCCCGGACGAGATCGGGGCCGTGCTCCAGCAGTGCGCGGTGTATGTGGGTGTGCCTGCGGCCAACTCGGCCTTCGGAGTGGCTCAGCGCGTGCTCTCCGAGGAGTAGCCGGTTCTTCGTCTGCGGCCCCGGTGGGGGCTGGTCGCGCAGTTCCCCGCGCCCCTAAAACCAGATCCTCACGCGCGCCACCGTCGTGGCTGGTCGCGCAGTTCCCCGCGCCCCTGAGATGCGCACTTCGTGTGGCATCTCATCAAGAGAGGCGCGCCACCGCTGCCGCCGCCCCCGTCGGGAGGCGCGCGGAGCGCAGGCTCAGGGGAAGGCTGCGCGCAGCGCATGGCTTCAGGGGCGCGGGGAACTGCGCGAGAAGCCCCACCGGGCCGCGGACGAAGAACCGGTCAGTGCAGGCCGCGGCCCGTTTCCAGTACCTCTCGGGCCCGGTTGGCCAGGCCCTCGGCGCCGCAGGAGCGGGCCAGTTGCAGACCGCGGTTGAGCTCGGCCCGCGACCGGGCCGCGATCCCGTACTCGACGCGGGCCAGCGCATGCTCGTAGGCGCTCGGCGACGCCTCGAGATAGGTCACGGCCTTGGCGTACAGGGTCAGTTGCCGCTGCCCGGTCTCCAGCGCGGCAGCACACCGCAGCGCCTCCCCTATCGCCGTGTCGGTACCGAGCCGCTCCGCCTGGACGCGGGCCTGCACCGCGAGATCGGCGGCACGCTTGGGATCGGTGTCGGCGACGGCGCGAGCCAGGTCGCAGGCCCACGAGGAGACGATGGTGTTGTGCCCGCCGCGGGCCTGCGCGGCCTTGCTCGCGGCCTCCAGTTCGCTGATGCCCTCGGCGGTGCGCCCGATGGCGAGCATCAGCCGGCCGCGCACGGAGTACGCCTCCGGGAACAGGATCGTCGACGGGTACGGCGGCGCGTAGTCGTACCGCTCGGCGATCTTGAGGGCCTCGTCGGGCCGGCCCCGGGCGAGCAGCGTGTCGATGAGCTTGCCCGCGGCGTCCCAGTGCATGGGCAGCCCCCGGCCGACGCGGTCGGTCAGCCGCAGTGCCTCGCGCAGCAGCGCCTCCGCCTCGGTGAGCCGGCCGCGCCTGCGATGCACGTATCCGGCGAAGGCGTGGGCGACGGCGAGGTGTCCGCCGCTCCAGCCCGCGCTCTCGTAGGCCCGGATGCCTTCCGCGAAGAGGCTCTCGGCGCGGTCGAGACGGTCGGAGAAGATGTACGAGAACCCGAGGGCGATCAGGATCTCGAAGCTCCACTCGGTGTCGGTCCAGCCGAGTCCGGGCGCGAGCCGGCCGTTGACCAGGGCGCGGTCGCAGTACTCGGCGACCTCCTCGGCGTTCTCCCCGCGGTTCATCATGTCGAAGGCGCGCAGGATGAGCAGCACCCGCTCGGCGTTGTCCCGGCCGGTGACCTTGGCGGCGAGGTCCGCGAGCCTGCGGGAGCGGGCCGGGGCGTCCGACTCGCCGTTGTAGATGCTCTCCCAGAAGAACCGGCTGGCCTGGAGCCGCAGCCGCTGCGGGCCCGCCTCCAGCTGGTGGGACTCGGTGTCGATGAGGGTGAGCGCGTCCGCGAGCTGGTCGTTGTGGACCAGCGCCTGGGCCATCCGGCAGACCGCGTCGACGCGCTCCTCGCCGTACAGGCCCGGGGTGGCTTCGAGGGCGGCGCGCAGATGCCGGACGGTGGTGGCCGGTGAGGTGAGCAGGGTGGCGCAGCCCAGCTCGTACTGCACGTGCGGCCACAGCTCGGGCAGCGGCGGTTCCTCCAGCGCGCGCTCCAGGCAGCGGCGGGCCGCGGCCGGGGCGCCGACCGCGAGATGCTCGCGGGCCGCGGCGCGCAGTTGCTCGACGAGTTCGGGGTCGTCGTCGGGGTGCACCTCCAGGAGGTGCCGGGAGGCGGCGGCCGGGCCGTGCCCGGAGGCGGTGACCGCCCAGGCGGCCTGGCCGTGCATGGCGGTGCGGGTGGCCGGCGGGATCGACTGGTAGACGGCCGTGGCGATCAGCGGGTGGACGAACTCCAGGGTGCCGACGTCCCCGTAGGTGCCGTCGGTGAGGATACGGGCGGTGCGCAGCCGCTCGGCGCAGCGGCCGGCCTGCTCGGGGTTCATCCCGGCGAGGAGGGCGGCGAGGCCGGGTTCGATCCGGGTGCCGAGGACGGCGGCGGCCCAGGCGAACCGGGTCGCCTCGGTGCCGAGCCCTTCGAGACGGGTGACGAGGCCGCGGCCGCGGGCCGTCTTGTTCAGCGCGCGCAGTTCCCCGGCGTGGGACTCCTCGGGCGCCGTTCCGGCGTCCTGCACCTTGGCCAGCAACTCGACCGTCTCGTACGGGTTTCCGCCGGTGACCGCCCAGACCTCGCGGCAGAACGGGTCGTCGGCGTGCGGGCCGAGGGTCGCCCGGGTCAGCCCCGCGGTGGCGTCCGGGCTGAGCGGGCGCAGCCGCGGGGTGTCCTGCCGGGCGGCAAGCGCCACCGCGTCCAGGCAGGCGGCGACCTGTCCGTCCTCCGGGTCGCGCTGTGCGACGACGACCAGGACCGGCAGGTCGTCGAGGCGCTCGGCGAACGCGACGAGCCATTCCAGGGTCTCCAGGTCGGCCCAGTGCGCGTCGTCGATCAGGAGGACCAGCGGCCAGTGCAGCCGGGCCAGTCGGGAGACCGCGGCGACGAGGCCGTCCCGCACGCCCTGCGGGTCGGCCTGTCTGCCGGTGGGCTCGGCTATGCCGAGCGCGGGGCCCGCGATGTCGTACCAGTCGCCGAAGTACTCGCGGGACTCCTCCTCGGAGAGCGCGAGGAGTGCGGGCTGCAGCAATTGCCGTACGACGTTGAACGGGACGGAGGTGACGGTCTCGCCGCCCCGCGCCGACCACACGGTGGCCCGGCCCTGGGCGAGGCGGCGCACCTGGTCGAGCAGGGCGGTCTTGCCGATCCCCGCCTCTCCCCGGTAGACGACGAGGCTGCCGGACGAGGCGGCGTCCGCGCACAGGTCGTCCAGTGCTCTTGCGGCGACGTCCAGTTCGGGCTCTCGCTCCCACAACTGGGGCCCACAGGAGGCGGCGTCGGAGTGCCGTCCCTGAGTCATCCCGCACCCTCCAGGTGTCGTGCCGGTGATGTGCTGGTCACGAGAGTAGTGCGCGCCGGGCCGCCGTGGTGGGGGGTTGCGGAGCCGGTGACATTTGGTCGGGGCTGTCGGCGCCGGGGGTGTGCGCGGCTGATAACGATCTCGCCCGTAATGCGCGCTGAACAGCGCCCCTCTCATCCGCCTTTCAGGCGCGCCTCATACTGTGGCGGCCATGACGTCGCAGACTCCCGCAGGCTGGTACCCCGATCCGGGTCAGGTTCCAGGCGGCCCGCGCACCGAACGCTGGTGGGACGGCGGCCGTTGGACGGAACAGACCCGGCCCGCAACGACCCCGTCGCCGAATCCGCCGCAGGACGCGGCGCCCGAGGCGGACCGGGCCCCGGCGCCGGTGCCTTCGCAGCCGGCGGTGCCCCCGCAGCCGATGCAGATGCCGGGCGCTCCCGGGACCCCTCCGGCCGGGAATTATCCGGCATTTCCCAACTATCCGGCCTATCCGGGGCAGTTGCCGCCGAAGCCGCGCAGCAAGGCGCGGATCGCCATCGCGGCGGCCGTCGCGGTCGTGGTGCTCGCCGGGATCGGCGGCGGCGTGTACGCGCTGACCGCGAGCGACGACGGCAAGAGCGATCAGGTCGACTCGCAGTCGCGGCAGCCGCAGCCGCCCGGCGGCGGGGGCGGCCCGGAGAGCGGTGACGGCGGGCAGGGCGACGGCGGCGGTCAGGGCGGCCAGGGCGGCAGCCCGTCGCCCGAGGCTCCGGACCAGTCGCCGCAGGCCCCGCTCGACAAGGGCTACGCCACCGACATCGGCAACGGGATAGCCCTGCCGGTGCCCGACGGCTGGACCGGCGCGGACGGCGTCGGCTCCGCCGGGGTGCAGACGGGCACGTACTCCTGCCCCGACGACTCGGGCAAGCAGTGCGTGAAGGGCGGCGCCTCCAGCGCGTCGGCGAAGGCGCTCAAGCTGTCGGCGACCACCGCCGAGGCGGCGGCCAAGGAGGACATCGCCAAGAACGCGAAGGCGTCCTACGGCGGCAAGACCTACGGCGGCATCACCGGGCACGACGAGCTGCTGTCGAAGAAGGTCACGGTGGCGGGCCAGAAGGGCTATCTCGTCCGCTGGAGCGTGGAGACCGAGGACAAGGTGGACGCCTGGGTGGAGTCGGTCGTGCTGCCCTCCCCCACCGCGTCGGACTCACTGATCGTGATCCGGCTCGGCGTGGACAAGCCGAAGACGGCGAAGGAGAAGGCGGCGGGACCGGACGACTCGGCGCTCGACGAGATCGTCAAGGGCATCAAGAAGTCCGACATCACCGGCGGCGCCTCGGGCGGCAACGGCCAGGGCGTCTGACCGGCCGGCGCAAGCGTTCGGGCCGGGCGGGCCCCCTCCGCTCAAGGAGGAACCCACCCGGCCCGGGGGTGCGCGCCGCCCCCGTCCCCACGGTGCGGCGCGGGCAGACCGCCGACCGGTCATCCCTGCGACCGGCGGTCTCCCGTCTCAAAGGGCCTGATCCTCCACGGTCAGGCCGAGTCCCGGAACGAGCACCTTCGTCACGAAGCCGACCAGGTAGTCGGCGTCGGCGTCGCGCCCTTCCAGGACAGGTCGGCTGCGCATGACTCCGAAGAGCTGCGCGGCGACATAGGGCAGTGCCGGATGGTCGGCGGCGATCTCGCCGCGCGCCACGGCCCGCTCGACCATCGTGTCGATCGACGCGATCTCCGGCTCCACCAGCGCCTCGCGCAGCGCGCGCTTCAGGTCGGTGTCCTGGAGCACGGCGTGCCCGAGCGCCTGCAGGAGGGCGGTGTCCCGCTTGCCCTGCGACGCCGCGTTTCGCGCCGCGGCCACCAGGTCGCCGGCGAGGCTGCCCGTGTCCGCCGAGAAGAACGTCACGCAGCGTCCGGCCCGCAGCGCCGAGGCCACCAGCTGCGGCTTCGTCTTCCACTGCCGGTACAGCGTCGACTTGCTGCAACATGCCTGCGCGGCGACGCCCTCCATGGTGAGCGCCTCGTACCCGTGCCTGCGGAGCTGGTCGAGCACGGCGTCGTAGAACTCCTGCGCGCGCTCGGGCGTGATCTTCGAGCGGCGCGAGGCGGTCGGAGCGGCCGCGTCCACGGCCACCGTTCCCTTGTCGCCCGTCGTCATCACGATGCTCCTCGTCTCGATGTCGATGAGATCACAGCCACTATCGATACGCCAGTGTACCGGTACGCCAGCGTTTCGGTACACTGGCGTACCGATAAGCGCACCACACGCACCACCCAGTCACGAAAAGGGGCCGGGGGATGAATTCCCTTACCGAGCCTGCCGAACCGGAGCCGGACGCTACCGTCGCCCGACCGCCCCTGGTCCGCGAGCTCCTGCTGGTCGTAGGACTCTTCCTCGTCTACAAGTTCGGCCGCCAGCTGGCCAACGGCCACACCGCCGAGGCGTTCCGCAACGCCGGTGACGTCTGGCATCTCGAACGGACCGCGCACCTGCCCGGCGAGGGCCTGGTGCAGGGCGTCCTGCTGCACAGCGACACCCTCGTCCACGCGGCGAACACCTACTACGCGACCGTGCACTTCCCGGCGACGCTCGGGCTGCTGGTCTTCCTGTACCTGCGCCGGCCGCGTCACTACGTGTGGACGCGGCGGGTGCTGGCCGCGCTGACGGCCGCCGCGCTCGCGCTGCACCTGACGTTCCCGCTGGCGCCGCCGCGGATGCTGGGGGCGGCGCACCTCGTGGACACCGCGCAGGTCTACGGCCCCTCGGTCTACGCGGCCAAGCCGTCCACCGACACGATGGCCAACCAGTTCGCGGCCATGCCGTCGCTGCACTTCGGCTGGGCCCTGATGGTCGCCGTCGGCCTGATCGTCGCGACCCGCTCGAGGTGGCGCTGGCTGTGGCTGCTGCACCCGCTGCTCACCCTGTTCGTGGTCGTCGGCACCGCCAACCACTACTGGCTGGACGCGATCGTGGTGACGGCGCTGCTCGGTGTCGCCCTCGCCGTGATCCGGCTGCCGCACACGGTCTCCGCGCGCGGTATCGGCCGCCATCTGCTGCCGGTTCCGGACCGCCCGGCCGTCGTCGCCGAGACGCGGGGCGCACCGGCCTCCGCGCCGTGGTCGCCGCGTCCGGCCCTGCGGACGCCGCCCGACTCGCTGTCCGCCTCCGACGTACTGGCCCGGATGCCGATCCGCATCCCGGTGCAGGTCTCGCAGACGCCCGGTTCCACCTCCGTGGCCACCGCGCCGCAGCCCGTCACGAGCGGAGCCGGACGATGAGCGCCACCCTGCTCGCCGTCGCGCTCTCACTCGTCTCGGCCGTGGCCTACGCCGCCGCGGCCGTGGCCCAGGAACGGCTCGCCTCGCGGTCCGCAGGCGGCACGCTGCGGCTCCTGGTCACCGGGGCCTGGTGGGGGACGGTCCTGCTCAACGCGGGCGCGGCCCTGCTGCATGTCGCGGCCCTCAAGTACGGGCCGCTCACCCTGGTCCAGCCGCTCGGCGCGCTCACGCTGGTCGCGGCCGTGCCGCTCGGTGCCCGGATCGCCGGGCGGCGGGTGACCGTGGGCGAGTGGCGGGGCACCGCGCTGACCCTGCTCGGCCTTGCCGCGCTGCTGGTGACGGCGTCCGGCCCGGAGCCCGACGACACGCTCTCCCTGCCGCAGGCCCTCGCGGTGGCGGGGCTGACGACGGCGCTCATCGGCGTCCTGGCCCGGCGCGGCTCCCGCCCGGGGCTGCGGCACGCCACCGCGTCCGGGGTCGCGTCGGGGGTCGCCTCCGCGCTCACCCAGACGGTGACGGTGGCGACGACGGACCGTTCGGGGTCCTTGCTCAGCGCGCAGGTCGTGGTGGTGGCGGTCCTGGTCGCGCTGTTCGCGGCCGGCGGGCTGCTGCTGTCGCAGACCGCGTACCAGGGCGGACTGGGCGCCCCGCTGGCGATGGTCACGCTGGCGAACCCGGTCGCCGCGGCGGTCATCGGTCTCTCGCTGCTGGGCGAGCGCCTTCAGGGCGGGGTCGCGGGGTTCCTCCTGGCCGGGGCCGGGGCGGTGCTCGCCGCTCGCGGGGTGGTGCTGCTGACCCGGGGGACGGTGGCGCGCGACTCCCTGGTCGTGGCCACAGGGCAGGTGCCCGATCAGGCCCCTGCGCCGATCGAGGAGCGGGGTCCGGGGCAGAGCCCCGTGGCCTTCGCGCCCTAGGTCAGTTCGTCGCAGCTCCCCGCACCGCTTGCGGGGCGCTGCGGATGCCGTCCAGAGCGAAGCCGAGGACCCGGTCGCGCTGGGCGTCGTCGACGTAGGCCGTCCCGGTCACCCCGGACACCATCCGCAGCAGATCGTCGAAGGTCACCTCGGCGCGCACCTCGCCCGACTCCTGCGCCCGCAGCAGCAGCGGCTCCCCCGCGTCGAGCATGGCGCGGCGGCAGGAGACGAAGATGTCGGACTCGCCGCTCATCGCCTCGCGGATGGCGCGCTTGGTGACGGTGTACTCCACGAAGCGGCGCAGCCACGTCGCCAGGCCCTGCCACGGATCGGGCACGTCGGCGACCTCGTCCGCGAGCCGGCACAGCGCGTCGACCTCGTCCGCGTAGACCGTCTCGAACAGCACCTGACGCGTGGGGAAGTTGCGGTACAGGGTGCCGATGCCGACCCCCGCCTTGCGCGCGATGTCCTCCAGCGACGCTTCGCCGCCCTTCTCCGCGAACGCCTCGCGGGCGGCGGCGAGCAGCGCGTCGAAGTTGCGCCGGGCGTCGGCCCGCCGCGGGCGCTGTGCGGCGACCACGCCGCCGACGCGCTCCCTGTCCGTGGTCATGCTGCCCCCATCGAGGTTGAACCGGAGGTACCCCTCCGCTACTATTCTTTAAGTCGAGGGGTGCCTCCACTTTAGCAGGGGCGCCCCCTGCCCTCGCGTACCCCTTTGATCTTTTCAGCCCGCGCACGGCCGCGGGCCACACCCCCCTGCCCTTCAGAGAGAAGCCATCTTGAACCGGAACGTCCCGAACGTTCGCACCAACCGCCTCACCTTCGCGGTCCTCGCCACCGGCGCCGGCGTGTTCTCGATGATGCAGTCGCTGGTCGCACCCGCGCTGCCCACGATCCAGCACGCCCTGGGCACCTCTCAGGCCACCTCGACCTGGGTGATGACGGCCTATCTGCTGTCGGCGTCCGTCTTCACCCCGATCCTGGGCCGGGTCGGCGACCTCGTCGGCAAGAAGCGGACCATGGTCGCCGCGCTCGTCGCCCTCACCGCGGGCTGTCTGCTCGCGGCCCTGGCGCCCAGCATCGGCGTCCTCATCGTCGCCCGTGTCGTGCAGGGCATCGGCGGCGCCCTCTTCCCGCTGTCGTTCGGCATCATCCGCGACGAGTTCGCGGCCGAGCGGGTCAGCCCCAGCATCAGCAATCTGTCCGCGGTGATCGCGGCGGGCGGCGGCGTCGGCATCGTCGCGGCCGGACCGATCGTCGGCGCGCTCGACTACCGGTGGCTGTTCTGGCTGCCCGCGGCGGTCGTGGCCGCCACCGCGCTGATCGCCCTGCGCTGCGTACCCGAATCGCCCGAGCGGAGTTCGGGACGCGTCAACTGGACCGGCGCCGTCATGCTCTCCGCCTGGCTCGTCGCCCTGCTGCTGCCCCTCAGCCAGGCCACGTCCTGGGGCTGGGGCTCGGCGAAGGTCATAGGCCTGCTGATCGCCGCCGTCGTGCTGTTCGCCGCCTGGCTGATCGGCGAGGCGCGGTCCGCGAGCCCGCTCATCGATCTGCGGGTGATGCGGCTGCGCGCGGTGTGGACGACGAACACCGCCGCCCTGCTGTTCGGCGCGGGCATGTACGCCGTGTGGTCGTTCCTGCCGGGCTTCGCCCAGACCCCGTCCGCGGCCGGATACGGCTTCGGGGCGAGCGTGACCGGTGCCGGGCTGCTGATGCTGCCGATGCTCGTGGCGATGTTCGTCGCGGGTGTCGTCAGCGGTCGGCTCGAACCCGTCGTGGGCGCCAAGTCCCTGCTCACGACCGGCGCCGCGCTCGGCGCCGTGGCCTGCGCGATCCTCGCCCTGTGGCACGACCGGCAGTGGCAGATCGGCGTCGCGGCCGGGGTGTTCGGCCTCGGCATCGGCCTGGCCTTCGCCTCCATGGCGAACCTGATCGTGCAGAACGTGCCGGCCGCCACCACCGGCGCCGCCACGGGCATGAACGCCAACATCCGCACCATCGGCGGGTCCATCGGCGCGGCCCTGATGACCAGCCTGGTCACCGGGAACCTTCAGCCCTCGGGGCTTCCGCACGAGTCCGGCTACACGCACGGCTTCTCGCTGCTGGCCTTCCTGTGCCTGGCGGCGGCCCTGGCCGCGCTGCTCGTGCCGCCCGCCCGGCGGGCCGCGCTCACCCGCGTCGCGTCGTCGCAGCCCGCGCCGCTGCCCGAGCGGGAGAGCGCCGCACGGTGATCCCCGTGCGGTGATCCCAGGGGGGAGGGGCGGTCCGCCCCTCCCCGGTCATCCGAGGCCGCGCGAGTCCTGCTTCAGCGCGGTGTCCACCGTGAGGGCGGTCGCCACGACGAGGCTGAGCAGCGGGTCGGGGAGCTGGAAGTGGATCTGCAGGACGTAGTTGTCCGCGGTCGTGAACATCGTCTTGGCCAGGCCCTCCCACGTCTTGGTGATGCGGGCGACCTCCTGCCCGGCGTGGTCGACGATCGCGAAGTTCCAGGCCCGCCAGTTCTCCGCCTTGATCGCGCCGACCTGCTGGCCGTTCACGACCATCGCGAAGTTGATCTTCCCGATGGCGTTCTGCTGGACGATCTCACCGACCGGCGAACCGTCCGGACGCTCCACGAGGACCCGGGACTTGATGAACTTCGCGGGACGGGTGAGCACCAGCTGCGGCTGCCCGTACGCGTCGCGGATCTCCAGCTTGTGCGTCATGAACTGGTCGACGGACGAGACGAACCGCAGGGCCTTCTTCAGCCCGCTCTGGCCGATCTCGGTGACCGAACCGAGCAGGTTGCCGTGCTGGTCCATGACGCTGTACTCGTTGGTCAGCTCGATCAGCTTGGCCTTCTGGTTCACCACCAGGACCGGCTCGGTGAACAGCGATCCGCCGCCCTGCCCGGCCGGCGCGACTCCGGCCTGCTGCTGCACCTGGCGCTGGACGCGCGCGGCGTCGGGGTGCTGCGGCGCCTGGCCGGCCTGCCCTCCGAAGGGCTGCTGGGCCACGGGCTGGGCCATCGCGGGCTGGGCCTGCGGCTGGAACGGGGGCTGCTGCGGCGGCACCTGAGCGGCGGCCGCGGGCTGCTCGGCCGGCGCCGCGTGCGTGTGGTCGGTCCACTGGGAACCGTCCCACCACCGCAGCGTCCGGGGCACCCCATGAGGGTCGGGATACCAGCCGGCAGGGGTGTTGGAAGGCGAGGTCACCGGGGCACACTACCGCGCCGACCTGGGAATGTGACCAGATGGACGGGTGTGACGTGTGCCTCGGCGCGGGGAGCTAGACGGTCGCGATGCCCGGGTCGCTCACGCCCGCCGTGCCGTTCTCGACGTGCCCGGAGAGGCGGCGCAGATACCCGGCGTTCCCCTCGACGACGACCGTCAGGTCGTACCAGCGCTTACTGGCGCGCAGGTCGACGGTCTGCGTGACGGTGGCGCCCGCGCGGACCGTGTACGTCTGGCGCCAGCCGCCGTACGCGTTGGTGACGGTGAGCCGCGCGTCGGCGGTGCCCGGGTTCTTCAGGGTGAGCTTCAGATTGCCGGTGCCGCCGTCGTGCCGGGCGGTCACCTCCGGCTCCGCCACCTTGTTGTTGCCCTTGAACGCGCGCAGGAAGCCGTGCGGGCCATGCGCCGTGAGGTCGTACTTGCCCGCCGAGTAGACCGAGTTCCAGCTGTCGGAGACCGGCTTGCCGGGGGCGGCGGTGTAGGTCCAGGGACCGTCGCCGCGGCTCTGCGAGCGGACCTGGAAGAAGGCGCCCTTCTGGTCGCCGCCGCTGAGCGTCAGCTTGTACTTGCCGGTCGCGAGGTCCACGGCGCCGTCGACGTAGGGCGCGTACGCGGTCGGGCGGCTGGGCCGGGAGCCCTTCTCCTGCTTGGGCAGCGCGCCCTGCGCGGGCGGCTTGGGCACATAGCTGGAGTGCCGGTCGCGGTCCGGCGGCTCGTAGGCCGCGGTGTCGGGCAGGTCGGCCGGGTCGGTGACCTTCAGGGAGAAGTCGAACGCCGAGGTGAGGTCGCCGCAGATGGCGCGCCGCCACGGCGAGATGTTGGTCTCCTTGACGCCGAACCGCTTCTCCATGAACTGGAGGATCGACGTGTGGTCGAAGGTCTCCGAGCAGACGTAGCCGCCCGTGGACCACGGCGACACGACGATCATCGGGACGCGCATGCCCAGACCGTACGGGCCCGCGGCACGGCTGCCGCCCGGGTAGTAGTCGAGCTTGGTGTCGACGGTGGACAGGCCCTGGTTCGCGGAGGCCGGCGGGTACGGCGGCACGACGTGGTCGAAGTAGCCGTCGTTCTCGTCGTACGTGATGAAAAGGGCCGTCTTGCTCCACACCTCCGGGTTCGAGGTGAGCGCGTCGAGCACCTGCGAGATGTACCAGGCGCCGTAGTTGGCGGGCCAGTTGGGATGCTCGGAGAACGCCTCGGGGGCCGCGATCCAGGAGATCTTCGGCAGCTTGCCGGCCTTCACATCGGCCTTGAGGACGTCGAAGTAGCCGTCGCCCGCCTTGGCGTCGGTACCCGTGCGCGCCTTCTCGTAGAGGGCGTCACCGGGCTTGGCGTTGCGGTAGTTGTTGAAGTACAGCAGGGAGTTGTCGCCGTAGTTGCCGCGGTAGGCGTCGTCGATCCAGCCCCAGCCGCCCGCCGCGTCGAGGCCGTCGCCGATGTCCTGGTAGACCTTCCAGGAGACGCCCTCCTTCTCCAGGCGCTCGGCGTACGTCGTCCAGCCGTACCCCGCCTCCTCGTTGCCCAGGACCGGGCCGCCGCCCGTGCCGTCGTTGCCGACGCAGCCGCTCAGCATGTAGTAGCGGTTGGGGTCGGTGGCCCCGATGAACGAGCAGTGGTAGTCGTCGCAGACGGTGAACTTGTCGGCGAGGGCGTAGTGGAACGGGATGTCGTCCCGGGTCAGGTACGCCATGGTGCCGGTGCCCTTGGCGGGCACCCAGTTGTCGTACTTGCCGTTGTTGAAGGCGCTGTGGCCGCCCGCCCAGTCGTGGTCGAGGCCCGCGATGAACTGCATGCCGAGATCGTCGGCGTCCGGGTGGTAGGGCGGGATCTCCTTGCCCGCGCTCACCTGGTTCCACACGGGCTTGCCGCTGGGCAGCGTGACCGGGCGCGGGTCGCCGAACCCGCGCACCCCCTTCATCGAGCCGAAGTAGTGGTCGAAGGAGCGGTTCTCCTGCATGAGGACGACGATGTGCTCGATGTCCTGGACCGTTCCGCTGCGCCGGGCGGCCGGGATGGCGGCGGCCCGGTCGATGGAGCCGGAGAGGGCCGTGAAGGCGGCGGTCCCTCCGGCGATCTGGAGGAAGCGGCGGCGATTGAGTTCCGTCATGGGTGTGGGGGTCTCCTGTTGCTTCGGTGGTGGTCGGTCCACGAAGAGGGGCACCCGGAGTGTTCAAGATGACAGGGGCCGAAGAAAAGGGGGCTGAAGTGACGGTCGCGCAAAATGTGGGCGGCCGGTGCGCGACCTCACCCGCGCATCAGCGCACGTCCTGCCAGAGTTTGCGCTCCGCCGCCCGCGGGTCGGACTCGGTACGGCAGCCGTCCGCGTCGAACACCATGGTCGTCCGCTCGCCCGCCGGGTCGTACGCGGCCCAGCCGGGATCGCCGGTCGCGGCGAACGCCACCCACACCGCGTGCATCGTCCGGGCCAGCTCCCCCGGCGCCTTCTCCCCCGCCATCGGCAGATAGTCCGGGTCGTCGAGCAGATCGAAGACGAAGCCGAGTTCCAGGGCGTGGCAGGCGCCCAGCTCGCCGTCGAACTGCGGGGAGCGCCAGGCGAACTCGTAGAGGTGGCTGCCGGGGACGGACTCGGCGAGGCGGACGGCCGGGATGCGGTAGAACCAGTCGGTTCCGATCGCTTCGAGGAGTTCGCCGGGTTCGGCGCCGGGGCGCCCGGCCCGGTAGGCGTCGTAGTCCGCGCCGTACGCCGTCGCGCCGCGCCGGGCCCGCTCCTCGGTGATGCTGTGGAAGCGTCCGGTCGGCACCATGAACAGCCGGTTCTCCTCGCGGTTGGAGCCGACGAGGAGGTCCACGCCGAGGTCGGGCCCGGGCAGCGCGAGTCCGTCGGCGACCGGTTCGAAGACCATGGCGTTCAGCGTCGCCTCGCCCCACACCGCCGGGTCCGGCCGGGTGACGAGGTCCATCGGCAACGCGGCCTGTGCGGTGAGCAGTTCGGGCATCGGGACCGCCGCGAACGCCTCCGCGGTGTGCGGGACGCCGAGCTTCTCCGCCAGCCGTGCGCCGATACTGCGGGCCGTCTCCGGGCGGACGAAGTGGTGGCAGGCGCCGCTCTGCAGCACGGCCCGGCGGAGCAGCCCGCGGGCGCCCGGGTGGGCGAGGAGCTGTCCGATGGCCATGCCGCCGGCGGACTCGCCGAAGACGGTGACGCGGTCGGGGTCGCCGCCGAACGCGGCGATGTTGTCGCGGACCCACTCCAGGGCGGCGATCTGGTCGAGCAGACCGCGGTTGTCGGGGGCGCCGGGCAGATGGAGGAAGCCGTCGGTGCCGAGCCGGTAGTTGACGCCGACGAAGACGACGCCGTCCCGCGCGAAGGTCTCGCCGCGATAGCCGCTGGAGTTGGCGGACCCGTTGGAGAACGAGCCGCCGTGCAGCCACACCAGCACGGGCAGCCGGGCGCCGGGGCCCGGCTCGGGCGTCCAGACGTTGAGGTTCAGACAGTCCTCGCCCGGCACTGAGGTCTCGGGGATGAGGGCGTCGAAGGGCGGGGTGTACGGGGCCTTGGGCGCGGTCGGGCCGTAGCCGGTCGCGTCCCGCTCGCCGGTCCACGGCTCGGCGGGGGCGGGGGCCCGGAAGCGGCGCGGGCCGAACGGCGGTGCGGCATAGGGGATTCCGAGGAAGGAGGCGATGCCCTGGGCGTCGGTGTGGCCTCGCAGCGTTCCCTGTGCGGTGGTGACGACCGGTGTCATACGGTGCTGGCTCCCCTGGCTCGGACGGTCGGGCGGTGCGGCTGTGGGCCCTCACGGGCGTGTGGCACGTTCCGGGTGCCCGGGCCGGCCGGGCACCACCACTTCTCGTACCCCGTCGGCAGCGCCCGCGTAAAGATCAAGGACGTGTCGGGTCCGTCGCACCGCTCGCCGCGCCGAGCGGCTCTCCCGCGAGCCACTGGGCCACCGCGCTGCCGATGCGCTGTCCGGTCTCGATCTCGATGAAGCCGAACTGTCCCGACTGGTTGCACTCCAGGAACCACCAGATGCCGTCGGCGTCCTCCGCGAAATCAAAAGCTCCGTAGGCGAGTTGGGCCCGTAAGAGATAGCCGGAGACCGCTTCCGCCACGCTGGGCGGAACCGGTACCGGACTCCAGGTGACGTCCGAGGGACTGAAGCGGACGTCCACGACGGCGTCGTCGGTGTCGGGCCCGGTCGCGGCCCGCGCGGCGAACATCCGCTCCCCCACGACGGTGAGCCGGATGTCGGCGGCCTTGCGGATCCGGCGCTGGAGCAGGGTGGGGCCGTGCTCCACGGCGCGGAAGTCCTCGTCGGGGCGGACCCGGGTGGTCGGTACGGCGAGCCCGTCGTCCCCGGGGTGCGATCCGGAGACCGGCTTCACGACGAGGTCGGGGTAGCGCACGGCGAACTCCCGTGCCACGCGCGGAAAGGTGGTGATCAGGGTGGGCGGCACCGGCAGGCCGCACTCCCGCGCGAGCCACAGCTGCCAGGGCTTGAGGCGGGCCTGCCGGGCCGCGTCGGGGTGGTTCATCCAGCGTGCGCCCGTGCAGCGCAGCATCCCGTACAGCGCCTGCGCGGACTCCTCGGACAGCCAGCTGGACGCCTCGGCGGACCGGGTCGCGGGCGTGCCGGGTCTGCGCACCCAGATGGAGCGCAGACCCTGCATGCTGACCACCCGGCCACCGACGGACAGATGACCCTCGAACGCGCCGTGCACATATTCCCCGGACACATCGACACCACCGGGCAGTTCCGCCGGATCCAGGCGAAGTACGGGGATTCCATTGGCGTTCAATTCGACGACGGCGAGGTCGGCGGTCACATCCTGTTCACAGGTCAGGATCAGTACGGTCATTTCCGCCCGGCCGTTCAGTCGTCGAAATGAGTTTTGGATCCGGCAGTGGAGGTAGTCGCCGCACACGCCCGCAACACTGCGTAGTCGCGCGCAGCCACCGCGCCATCGGGCAGCAGGTTCAATTGCAGTGCGGAGTCGTACGTGTACGACGCGCTGACCTCAGGCTCTCTCACAGGGCGGGCATAGTTCAGGGCGAAAGGTCGCATGGGCTCTCCTAGTTGGGGGGTGCACCAAGTCAAGCGCATGGTGACTCTCCGGCGTCACAGTCCTAGCGAATTTCTCGGATTCTCTCTGTAGGACGCGTCACACCTGCGGACGAGTTCATTCCGCCACGCTGAGTGATGACGCTGCGTCAGGCACGGAAAAGGGGCGGCTCTTTGAGCCGCCCCTTCTCACTACCGCCTTTACAGGCCTTTACACGTCCTCAAGTGGTCCTCCACACCGGGATCCCCGTGAACTTCCGCACTGATCGCGGGGGTTGTCACCGGGTGAGGTAGGCGAGGCCGGGGTGGGCCTCGGTGTAGCCGTCGACGAGCCGCCGCGCGACGGTGACGGAGTCGACGAGCGGGTGCAGCGCGAAGGCCTTGACGGCCGTGGCGCGCGAGCCGGAGCCGGCGGCGTCGAGCACCTCGCGCTCGACGGCCTTGACCGCGGTGACCAGGCCGGTGGCGTGCAGCGGCAGCGGGTCCACTGCGACCGGGTGCGCGCCGCCCGCGTCGACCAGGCACGGCACCTCGATGACGGCGTCGGCGTCGAGGACGCCGAGGGTGTGGCGGTTGCGGACGTTGAGGATGAGGGTGGTGCGTTCGTCGCGGGCGATGGCGCGCATGAGGGCGAGGGCGACCTTCTCGTAGCCGCCGGACTCGAGATCGTCCTCGTCGCGTTCGCCCGCGCCCGCCGCCTCGCGGTTCTCCGCCATGTACGTGGCCTCGCGCTCGGCCCGCGTGGCGTCCCAGGTGGCGAGGGCCGGGGCGGCGGGGTCGGCGAGATCCGCGTAGAACCGGGCCTGCTGGTCGCGCAGGAACGCGCCGCGCGTCTGCTCGGCCTGCTGGTAGGCGCGGACGGTCTCGCGGTTGAAGTAGTAGTAGTGCAGGTATTCGTTGGGGATCGCGCCGAGCGAGCGGAGCCAGTCCGCGCCGAAGAGCCGGCCCTCCTCGAAGGAGCCGAGCAGCGCCGGGTCGGCGAGCAGCCGGGGCAGTTCGTCGCGGCCGTCGACCTTCAGGCCGCGCACCCAGCCGAGGTGGTTGAGGCCGACGTAGTCGATCCAGGCGCGGTCCGGGTCGGCGCCGAGCAGCCGGGCGACGCGCCGGCCGAGGCCGACGGGCGAGTCGCAGATGCCGATGACACGGTCGCCGAGGTGGCGGGACATGGCCTCGGTGACCAGCCCCGCCGGGTTGGTGAAGTTGATGACCCAGGCGTCGGGGGCGAGACGCTTCACGCGCCGGGCGATGTCGACGGCGACCGGCACCGTGCGCAGGCCGTAGGCGATGCCGCCCGCGCCGACCGTCTCCTGGCCGAGCACGCCCTCGGCGAGGGCGACCCGCTCGTCGGCGGCGCGCCCGTCTAGGCCTCCGACGCGGATCGCGGAGAAGACGAAGTCGGCGCCGGTGAGTGCTTCGTCGAGGTCGGTGGTGGCGGTGACCACGGGCGCGTCGGCGATGCCCGCGGCCTGGTCGGCGAGGACGCGGACGACGGCGTCGAGCCGGGCCCGGTCGACGTCGTGGAGGGTGACGTGGGTGACGCGTCCCTCGGCGTGGTCGCCGAGCAGCGCGGAGTACACCAGCGGGACGCGGAAACCGCCGCCGCCGAGGATCGTCAGTCTCGTTGAAGTCATGCCACAACCACCTTTGTGCCGCCTCCGTCTTCGCGTGCGCCGCGATCACGGTTCGCGGCACGCGGCGCACCCTACTCGTCCGATCGCCTGCGGTCGCGGATGCGAATAGTGCAGGCTACGGGCATGCCCAGACCTTTACAGCACCGACGACTCCTCCGCGCGGCCGTGGTCTGCGCGACGGCCGCACTCACCTTCTCGGCGGCCGGCGCGGCGGGCGCCGCCGAGCCCACCTGGACCGAGACCGGCACCTCGTACGTGAACTCGCTGACCGGCAGTCAGGGCCTGGCGAGCCGCGCCGACGGCTCGCTCCTGCACCGGGGGCTCGCCTCCGTGCCCCTCTCGCTGCGCGTCGCGGGCTGGTCGCACGTCGGCGACCCGGACATCGCGCGCGGCTACACCTTCGACGCGTACCAGGGCGGTGACACCGCGACGAAGAAGATGTACGCGGTGACGGCCCCCGACGGAAGCCGCACGACCTATGAACACGCTCTGGATCAGGGCGAGTTGCTGAACAACTCGTTCGCGTCCGTGTCGCCCGACGCGCAGTGGCTGGTGTCCGGCGAGTGGGGCACGATGAACCGGCTCCAGGTCTTCCCCGCGCCCGTCCTGAACCCCGCGGCCCCCGCGTCCGGCGCGAATCTCCCGCAGGCCGGTCAGATCAGCCTCGACCGGCCGGTGGAGAACATCCAGGGCTGCGACTTCGTGACCGGCACCCGGCTGCTGTGCGCGTCGGACGACGCGGCCAAGGAGGTCCTCCAGGTCGACCTCGCCCGCCCGCTCGACGGGAAACCGGTCACCGGCCAGGTCTCGACCGCGTTCAGGATCCCGCAGCGCAGTGTCTGCTCGGGCTCGTTCGAGGCGGAGGGGATCGACTACGACACCACGCGGGGAACCTTGCGTGTGGAGATCGTGCCGCCTTCACCGTGCCTGGTGACGACGGCCGTGATCTCGTACACGATGAAGTAGCCACAGAGGACACAGCGAACGCAGGACACACAGGAGGTTCCCCGGATGTCAGGTACGCGCGACAGCGGAACGGGACGCCGGGGATTCCTGGGCGCGGCGGCGGCCGTCGGCGCGACGGTGCTGCTCCCGTCGTCGGCGCAGACGGCCACCGCCCGGCCGCGGCCCCGGCCGGTCGAGGCCCGCCGTGGGCCACGGCCGCTCGCCGACCGGCCGCTGTACCTGGGCACGTACACCTCGCAGCAGGGCGGCGGCACCGGCATCGGGCTCGCCACGTACGACCCGGAGAGCGGCGCGATCACCGGGTCGGGGACCGTCGAGGGAGTGGCGGACCCCTCGTATCTGGCGGTGGCTCCGGACGGCGGGACGCTGTACGCGGTCGACGAGCGGCAGGACGGCGGCGTGACGGCCGTGCGCGTGGCCGACCGCACGGTCCTCGGCACCCGCCCGACCGGCGGGGCGGGCCCCTGCCATCTGTCGGTGCATCCGTCCGGGCGCTGGCTGCTGAGCGCCAACTACACCTCCGGCAGCGTCGCCGTGCACCCGATCGACGCCTCCGGCGCCCTCGGTGACCGCACGGCGCTGGTCACGCACAGCACGCCGGCGCCCGGTCCGGGACAGGACGGTCCGCACGCGCACCAGATCGTCACCAGCCCGGACGGCGGTCATGTCCTGGCGGTCGACCTCGGCAACGACACCGTGTACACCTATCGGCTGGACACCGGCGCGGGAACGCTCACCCAGGTCTCGTCCGCGGCCCTGCGCCCCGGCGCGGGCCCCCGCCACCTCGCCTTCCATCCCGGTGGCCGGTACGCCTACCTCGCCAACGAGGTCGACAACACGGCCGTCGTCTGCGCGTACGACCCGGACACCGGCACGCTCACGCCGGGCGAGCCGCAGTCGACCGGCACGGGAGCGGGCACGAGCTATCCGGCGCAGTTCCTCGTGACGCGGGAGGGCGGTTACGCGTATCTCGCCAACCGGGGCGACAACACCCTGACCCGGTACGCGGTCGAGGACGACGGGGCGCGGCTGCGGCTGCTCGACACGGTGCCGGTGGGCGGTGACTTCCCGCGGCAGATCGCGTTCTCGCCCGACGAGGCGCTGCTGTTCGCGGCGAACCAGAAGTCGGGCTCCGTGACCGTCTTCCGCGTCGACCACGCCTCCGGCGGGCTCACTTCCACCGGTACGGCGTTCAAGGCGCCGATCGCGGTGTGCGCGCTGCCGCTGTAGCGCGACGCGGGCACGGGCGCAGGCGCGGACCGGAAGCGCTTCGACGGTGAACCCAACTACCCCTCCGGCTAGGGCTGTAGTGTGCGTTGAAGCGCTTCGACGGAGAGGGCTTTCATGGCGGACCGCACCCCGGTCATACCCGGTTTCCACCCCGACCCGAGCATCTGCCGGGTCGGCGACGACTACTACCTCGCGTGCTCCAGCTTCGAGTATGTGCCCGGCGTCCCGCTCTTCCACAGCCGGGACCTGCGGCACTGGACGCAGATCGGCAACGTCCTCGACCGGCCGGACCAGCTGACGCTGCCCACGGGCACCCCCGCGTCCGGCGGGATCTACGCGCCGACGCTGCGCCACCACGACGGCCGCTTCTGGCTGATCGTCACCAACTGCGCGGAGGGCGGCGGGAACCTCCTCGTCACCGCCACCGATCCGGCGGGACCGTGGTCGGACCCGGTCCCCCTGCCCGGGGTGCACGGCATCGACCCGGACCTCGCCTGGGACGAGGACGGCACCTGCTGGTGCACCACCGCCGGGATCTCGCAGGTGCCGATCGACCCGTACACCGGGCGGACGCTCGGCCCCCCGCGCCGCCTGTGGTCGGGCACGCCCGGCGCCAAGGCCCCGGAGGCGCCGCACCTGTACCGGATCGACGGCACCTGGTACCTGCTGATCGCCGAGGGCGGCACCGAGCGCGGGCACGGCGTCTCCGTTGCGCGCGGTCCCTCGCCGTCCGGGCCGTTCGAGCCGTGCCCGGCGAATCCGGTGCTGTCCCACCGGTCCACGGACGACCCGGTGCAGAACACCGGCCACGCCGATCTCGTCCAGGCCCCGGACGGCACCTGGTGGATGGTGTTCCTCGGGGTGCGGCCCGGCGGCGGCTCCCCCGGCTGGCACGTGCTGGGGCGGGAGACGTTCCTGGCGCCGGTGCGCTGGGAGGACGGCTGGCCGGTGGTCGGCGCGCTCGTCTCCGGGCCCGCCGCGGCCGCCTACCGCGACGACTTCGACGCGCCCGAACTCGCGCCCGGCTGGCTCTCGCCACGGTCCCGGCCCGCCTCGCACTGCACGACGAAGGACCGGCCGGGGCGGCTGACCCTGCGCGCCCGCGGGGCCGGGCTCGACGCCCCCGACGTGACGTTCGTCGGCCGCCGGCAGGACCTGCTCACCTGCCGGACCCGCACGCGGATCGACCCGGGCGAGGGCAGGGGCGGGCTCGCGGTCCGGCTCGACGAGGACCACCGCTACGAGATCGAGGCGGGCGGCGGCCTGGCACGCGTACGCGCCCGGATCGGACCCGTGTCCACCGTGATCGCCGAACACCCCGTTCCGGACGGGCCGTTGGTGCTCGGCGTCGACGTGACCGGACAGCCGGTCCTGGACGCGCGCTCGGGCCCCGACACGCTCACCTTCGGCGTCACGGGACCGGACGGCGCCTTCACCGCGCTGGCCGCGCTCGACGGCCGCTACCTGTCGACCGAGGTGGCCGGCGGCTTCACCGGCCGGGTCATCGGCCTGTACGCGGCCGAGGGCACCGTCCACTTCGACTGGTTCACGTGCGAACCGCTGCCGGGGCCGCCCGCCGCGTGACCTCACATCTCCCGGACCCGGTAAGGGAGTCGGGTTCCCTCGGCCTCCACGGCGACTGCCCCGCCCGGCGCGTCCCGGCGTACCCGGTACGTGGCGGCGGGGCTCGCCTCCCGGCCGCCGTGGCCCGGGACGCGGACCGTCACGTCGTCGGCGTCCGGGGTGACGAGGAGCGTGAGTCCGTCGGGCCAGTCGCCATCCGGGCGCTGGTCGTCCGCGCCCATCGGCAGCACCGCGCCGGGCCGGACGTACAGCGGCAGACTGTCGAAGCCGTGCGTCTCGCGGCGCCAGCCGGGACCCTGGACGTGCTCGCCGGTGAGCAGGTGCGTCCAGGTGCCCTCGGGGAGGTAGTACTCGACGTCGCCGTCGGCGGAGAAGACCGGCGCGACCAGGAGGTCCGGGCCCAGCATGTACTGGCGGTCGAGGGTCCGGCAGGTCGGGTCGTCGGGGAACTCCAGGACCATCGGGCGCATCGCGGGCACCCCGGTGGCGTGGGCCTCGGTCGCGACACCGTACAGGTACGGCATCAGGCGGTGCTTGAGCAGCGTGAACCGCCGGGCCACGTCGACCGCCTCCTCGCCGAACTCCCACGGCACCCGGTACGAGACGTTGCCGTGCAGCCGGCTGTGCGAGGAGAGCAGCCCGAAGGCGAGCCAGCGCTTGAAGACCGCAGGGTCGGGGGTGCCCTCGAAGCCGCCGATGTCGTGCGACCAGAACCCGAACCCGGACAGGGACAGCGACAGGCCGCCGCGCAGGGACTCGGCCATGGCGCCGAACGAGGCGAAGCAGTCGCCGCCCCAGTGCACCGGGTACTGCTGGCCGCCGACGGTCGCGGAGCGGGCGAAGACGAGTGCGTCTCCGTTGCCGCGTTCCTTTTCGAGGAGTTCGAAGACGGTGCGGTTGTAGAGGTGCGCGTAGTAGTTGTGCATGCGCTCGGGGTCGGAGCCGTCGTGCCAGACGACGTCCGTCGGCACCCGCTCCCCGAAGTCCGTCTTGAAGGTGTCCACGCCCTGGTCGAGCAGGCCGCGCAGCTTGTCCGTGTACCACTCGCGGGCGGCCGGATCCGTGAAGTCCACGAGCGCCATGCCCGGCTGCCACAGGTCCCACTGCCACACGTCGCCGTTGGGGCGCCGCACCAGGAAGCCCCGGTCCGCGGCCTCCGCGAAGAGGGCGGACTTCTGGGCGATGTAGGGGTTGATCCACATGCTGATCCGCAGGCCCCGCGCCTTGAGGCGGCGCAGCATGCCGGCCGGGTCGGGGAACACGTCCGGGTCCCAGGTGAAGTCCGACCACTGGTACTCGCGCATCCAGAAACAGTCGAAGTGGAAGACGGAGAGCGGGATCCGGCGCTCCGCCATGCCGTCGACGAACGAGGTCACCGTCGCCTCGTCGTACTCCGTGCAGAACGAAGTGGTGAGCCACAGGCCGAAGGACCAAGCGGGCGGCAGGGCCGGGCGACCGGTGAGGGCGGTGTAGCGGCGCAGTACGTCCTTCGGCGTCGGCCCGGCGACGACGTAGAACTCGACGGACTGGTCCTCGACGCTGAACTGCAGTTGCCCGACGGACTCCGAGCCGATCTCGTAGCTGACCCTGCCCGGATGGTTGACGAGGACGCCGTAGCCGCGCGAGGACAGGTGGAACGGGATGTTCTTGTAGGCCTGTTCGCTGCTGGTGCCCCCGTCGGCCTGCCAGATGTCGACGGTCTGGCCGTTCTTCACGAACGGGGTGAAGCGTTCGCCGAGGCCGTAGATGTGTTCACCGACGCCGAGCGCCAGCTGGGTGATCATGTGGTGGGCGCCGTCGCCGGTGGTGGCGAACGCCGTTCCCTTGCGGTCGACTCCCGTGAGGCGCGCGCCTGTTGAGGTGTCGAAGAACTCCAGGCCCCACTCCCCCGCCGTGTCGAGGCGTACGCCGATCGGCCCGCTCGTCAGCTCGGTGGCCGTGCCGTCGCGGGTGACGCGGGCCCCGCTGCCGCCCTCGGTCGGCGACAGCTCGAAGTCGGGGCCCGGCCTGCGCCTGCCCGCGTGGTGGGTGACGCGGACCCCGATGATCCCTTCGGCGGGCGAGAAGCAGTCGAGGGTGATCAGCGGCTGGTTGAGGGTGTCGCCCCGGTCGCGCACCTGCCGTACGGCGGCGTACGCGGTGAACCGGTCGTCGGCGGCGCGGAGGTCGCGGACCTCGGTGGCGTACGAGGCCCGTACTCCGTCGCGCATCAGCCAGAAACCGTCGGTGAACTTCATGCGTCGAGCCTCCGCGGGATGAAGGTGAGCCGGGCCAGGCGGACCGCGCCGTCGACCGTCACGCGCAGGTCGCGCACACCGGTGGCGGTGAAGTCGGCGTCGAGCGTGACGTAGCGGTACGGGCCGCCGGTGGCGGGGACCGTGAGCGCGGGGCCGTCGCCGACGGTCACGGTTCCCTCGCCCGCGGCCTCGACCTGGACGCCCGTCACACCACCGGTCCCGAAGTCGCAGGAGCGGTAGAGGAGTTCGCCCGACGCGCCGACCGGGGTGACCGCGTCGCCGTGTGTCTTCGTGCGATCGACGATCTCGGTGCCGCGCTGTTCGTCGTAGGCCGCCGCGTCCAGACCGCGTGTGACGACGGGCCGGGGTGCGGGCGCGTCGCCGTCGACGGTGATCTCGGCGGTGAGGCGGATGTCCTCGCTGGAGGCGCCGACGAGGAGTTCGTACGTTCCCGGGGTCACGCTCCAGCGGTCGTGCGCGACGTCGAAGTGGCCGAGGTCGGCGACCGGCACCGTGCAGGTGATCCGCTCGCGGGCGCCCGGCGCCAGGGTGAGCCGCCGGTGCGCGAGGAGCTGACGGCGCGGGCGCGGCACCGGCATCCCGAGCGGGCGGACGTAGAGCTGCGGGACCTCGTCCGCGCGGCGGGCCCCGGTGTTGGTGACGGTGAAGGTCAACTCCAGCGCATCGGAGCCGACTTCGACGCTCAGCTCTTCGTACGCGAAGGAGCCGTACGTCAGTCCGTGGCCGAAGGGGTAGAGCGGGGTGCCCTCGTAGTACAGGTACGTCTGGCGCGAGCCGATGATGTCGTAGTCGAGGAGGTCCGGCAGGTCGGTGTCGGCCGCGTACCAGGTCTGCGGGAGCCGGCCTGCCGGGCTCACGTCGCCCGCGAGGACCCGGGCCAGGGCGCGGCCCGCCGCCTGCCCGCCGTGCGCCGTCCACAGCAGGGCGGGCAGTTCCCGGTCGGCGTCGGGGACGGCGTACGGGTAGGCGGAGACCAGGGCGAGGACGGTGTTCGGGTTGGCGGCGCGGGCGGCCCGCCACAGGGCGTCCTGCTGCGCGGGCAGGGCGAGGGTGGTGCGGTCCTCGGTCTCGCGGCCGTTGATGTGCGGATCGTTGCCCGCGACGACGATCACGACATCGGCGTCGGCCGCGGCCCTGGTCACGGCGTCGGCGCCGCGCTCCACGTACTCCATCCGGAAAACGGTGCCCCGGTCGGCAACCTTCACGCCGTCGGCGGCGACCTCGACGTACCGACCCGATCCCGTGTGCTTGAGGAGGTGCCCGTCGTGGGCCGCTTCGAGGGTGAACGTCTCCTGGACGATCCAGCCGCCCGGCTGGTCCGCGGCGGCCCGCACGAGGCCGTCGTCGGCGACCGACAGATAGCGGCCGTCGGGCGCGCGCAGGGTGAGGACGCCGTCGCCCCAGTCGACCAGGGCGAGTTCGGTGCTCTCGTCGGTCCGGGTGGTGAGCGGCGGGAGGTCGGTGCGGCCGGCGAGCAGCGCCGGGTCGAGGGCGCCCTCGGCGCCGCGTGTCCCGGTGGCGGCGGAGCCTTCGGGGACGTACAGCCATCCCTCGTCGCAGTGGAGGCGGACCCGGTCGACGCCCTCCGTGAAGGTGACCCGGTCCGGGCCGAAACGCTCGTGGAGGCCGTCGAGCGGGGTGGAGCGGTGGAGGAGGGTGCCGCTGTACCAGTCGGTCTTGCACTCGTCGGCGAGCAGGCCGACGAGTGCGATCCGGGCGTCGTCGGGGAGCGGCAGCACACCGTCGTTCTTGAGCAGCACGACGGCCTGTTCGGCGGCCTCCTGAGCGAGGGCGCGATGGGCCTCGGTGTCGAAGTCGCCGGGCGGCAGCGGGTCGGTGTCCTCGAACTCGCCGAGGCGGGCGCGGACGTCGAGCTGGCGGCGTACGGCGGTGTCGATGTCGGACTCGGTGATCAGCCCCCGCTCCAGGGCGCCGCGGATCCGGCCGGTGATCTGTGACGAGTCGGTGCCGTGGTCGGTGAAGCTGTCCACGCCCGCGACGAGCGCGGCGGCGGTGGCCTCCTCGTGGGTGGCGTAGTAGTGCTCGGAGTCGACGAGGTTGCTGGGCGCGCCCGCGTCCGAGCAGACGAGGAGTTCCTGGTCGGTCCAGGTCCTCAACTGCTCGCGCAGGTACGGGGACACGTGGTTCGGGCGGCCGTTGACGAGGTTGTAGGCGGGCATGACGCCGGCCACGGCGCCTTCCTCGACGGGTCGCCGGAACGCTTTGAGGTCGTACTCGTGCAGGACGCGCGGGCGCACGGAGGAGCTGGCCGTGTCGCGGGCGGTCTCGTTGTTGTGGGCGAGCCAGTGCTTGAGGACGGGGGCGGTGCGCCAGTAGGTGGGGTGGGTGCCGCGCAGGCCGCGCGTGTAGGCGGTGGCGATGGCGGCGGTGAGGCAGGGGTCCTCGGAGTACCCCTCCTCGTTGCGGCCCCACAGCGGGTGGCGCAGCAGATTGACGGTGGGCGCCCAGACGTTGAGCCCGACGCGCTCGTCGCGGGCGCGCATCGCGCGGACCTCACCGGAGACGGCGTCGCCGACCCGGCGCACCAGGTCCTCGTTCCAGGTGGCGCCGAGCCCGACGGACTGTGGGAAGACGGTGGCCGGGCCCATCCAGGCGACCCCGTGCAGCGCCTCCTGACCGGTGCGGAACGCGGCGAGGCCGAGCCGCTCCACGCCGGGCGTGAACTGGTGCAGCAGCGCGATGCGTTCGTCGAGCGAGAGCGCGGCAAGCAGGTCGTCGACGCGCTTGTCGGCAGGCGGGGTGCCGCCGGGGTCGAGCGGGAATTCTTCGGTCACGGGCGGGTCCCTTGTCGAGATGGGGCGGTCGTCTCACCGACCGGCGCAAGAAATCTTCGAAGCGCTTCGATGCTCCGTACAGAAGATGTCAGGTGTCAAGTGCCCGACAGTGACCCTGCGTTCAGGAATCTGATGCACGCACCTTGTGGGCCCCAGGGGGTTCCCTTAATGTCGCTGCAACATCGAAGCGCTTCGACGAAATGCGCGATGCGTTGTCCCGAAGGGTTGCAGCAATGACGCCGAACTCCTCCACCGCACACTCCGTGAATCCCGGTCCGAGCCGGAGAACCTTCCTCGGCTCGACGGCTGTCGCCGCCGTCGCCGTGGCAGGCGGAGTGCCCCTGCTCTCCGCCTGCGGCGGGTCGGAGAGCAAGGACCGGGAGGGCACCACATCCGAGAAGAACGCCGCGAAGCTGCTGCCGACGTACATCGCGAGCACCTTCGCCCGGCCGGACATCTCGTCGAAGAACGGATCGGCGGCGGCCTACACCGCCAAGGTCGACCTCTCCGCCCTGTCCGCCTCGGTGAAGAGCAAGCTCGGCACCGGCGCTCCCCTGAAGGTCATGTCCCCGCTCTGGGGCACCGCGCCCAAGGCGAACTGCGCCTACTACACGCAGCTCGACCAGGCGGCGGGCACCAGGATCACCTGGCAGAACCAGGACGGCAACACCTACGGCGAGAAGCTCGGCGCCGTGCTGGCGTCCAGCTCGATACCCGACATGGTGGTCGTGCCGAGCTGGGAACTCGTCGGCAAGATCTCCAACGCGATCACCGCGAAGTTCATGGACCTGGGCCCGTACCTCGCGGGCGACAAGGTGAAGAAGTATCCGAACCTCGCGGCGATCCCCTCGGACTCCTGGCGGATGGGCATCTTCGGCGGCGCCCTGCGCGGCATCCCCATGCCGTCCGCCGCTGCGACGTTCAACCCGGCGTACTACCGCAAGGACATCTTCGACAAGAAGGGGTACGACGTCCCCAAGTCGGCGGACGAGTTCCTGAGCTGGGCCAAGGAGGCGACCAGCGCGAAGGCGAAGGTGTACGCCTGCGCGGACATGTCGTGGACAGGCTTCAACATCTTCGGGGTGCGCCCCTCGGGCACCCTCGGCTGGCACATCGAGAGCAACGGCAAGCTGACCTACCGCGTCGAGCAGCCCGAGTACCTCGAAGCGCTGGAGTGGACCCGCAAGCTCTTCGACGCGGGCGTCGTGCACCCGGACGACAAGGCCCGCTCGGGCGACGCGGGACAGCGGTTCACCGCGGGCCAGGTCCTCATGTTCAACATGGACATGTCCCAGTGGTACGTGAAGACCGCCGAGCAGGCGAAGTCCAACCCGGACTTCGAGATGGACGCGATGGACCTGTTCGCCCCCGACGGCGGCGACCCCACCCTGTGGGCCAGCTCGCCCGCCACGATCTGGTCGCTGATCCGCAAGGGCGCCTCCAAGGAGACGGTCGAGAACGCGCTCGCCGCCGCGAACTTCGCCGCCGCGCCGTACGGCACCAAGGAGTTCATGCTCGTCAACTACGGCACCGAGGGAACCCACTACACGGTCAAGGACGGCACCCCGGTCAAGAACGACCAGGGCAACCAGGAGGTCATCAACGCCTGGGTGATGCTCTCCGCGCCGGCCCCCTACTTCGCGCACCCCGACTACCCCGACATCGCCCGCAAGCAGGTCGAGTGGGAGCAGCGCCAGGGCGCGTTCATGAAGAACACCAGCACGTACGGCATGAACATCGTCGAGCCGACCCGGTACGCGAGCCTCTCCAGCCAGTTCGAGCAGCTGGAGATCGACTACGTGCGCGGCAACAAGAAGCTCTCCGACGTGCAGCAGGCCATCTCCACCTGGAAGTCGTCCGGCGGCGACAAGCTGCGCGACTGGTACAAGAAGCTCATCGACAAGAACGGCAGCGGCAACTGATGTCCCTCACCGCCGGGAGCAGGCCCGACGGGGTGCGTCAGCCGGCCGCCGTCGAGGAGCCGGTGGCCGCGCTCGCCCCGAAGGCAGTCCCCGAGAAGCGCTCCGGCGGCGCCAAGGTCCCCTTCAGGACCCGGCTGCGCCGCGACCGCGCCCTCATCCTCATGACGCTGCCCGCCATCGCCCTGCTCCTGCTCTTCAACTACGTGCCGCTGCTGGGCAATGTCGTCGCCTTCCAGGACTACGACCCGTACGTGTCCAGCAACGGCGTCGCCGCGATCTTCCACAGCCCCTGGGTCGGCGTGGAGCAGTTCTCGCGGATGCTCGGCGACCCGCTGTTCTGGGACGCGGCGAAGAACACGCTGGTCCTGTTCGTCCTTCAGCTGGTGCTGTTCTTCCCGGTGCCGATCGCGCTGGCGCTGCTCATCAACAGCGTGGTGCGGCCCCGGGTGCGGGCCGTGGCGCAGGCGATCATGTATCTGCCGCACTTCTTCTCGTGGGTGCTGGTCGTCACCGTGTTCCAGCAGATCTTCGGCGGCGCCGGCATCATCGCGCAGACGATGGAGCGGCACGGCTGGGGCGGCTTCGACCTCATGACCGACGCGAGCTTCTTCAAGTTCCTGGTCACGGCCCAGTCCGTGTGGAAGGACGCGGGCTGGGGGGTCATCGTCTTCCTCGCCGCGCTCGCCGCGGTCTCCACCGACCTCTACGAGGCGGCGGCCATGGACGGCGCCGGACGCTGGCGCCGCATGTGGCACGTGACCCTGCCCGCGCTGCGCCCGGTGATCGCCCTGCTGCTCGTGCTGCGGGTGGGCGACGCGCTGTCCGTCGGCTTCGAGCAGTTCCTGCTGCAACGCGACGCGGTCGGCGCCGGAGCCAGCGAGGTCCTCGACACCTACGTGTGGAACATGGGAATCCAGAACGGCGACTTCAGTTACGCGGCCGCGGTCGGCCTCGTGAAGGGGGCCATCGGCATCTGTCTCGTCCTGGGCGCGAACCGCTTCGCGCACCTGCTGGGCGAGCAGGGGGTGTACAAGAAGTGAGCCTGAACACGCAGTTGATCCGCAGCCTCCAGGCGCCGCCGCGCCCGGTGTGGGAGGAACCGCCGCGCAAGGCGGGGCTCACGCTCAAGGGCGGCTTCCTCGTCCTGTGCTGTCTGGCGATCCTCGGCCCGCTGTGGATCGTGATCGTCACGAGCCTGTCCCCCAAGCCGGTGATCGACCGGGCCGGCGGTCTCGTCCTGGTCCCCGACGGCATCACGTTCGTCAACTACACGGAGCTGCTGGGCGGCGGCCAGGTCAGCCGGGCGATGCTCGTGTCGATCGGGGTCACCGTGGTCGGCACGGTGTTCTCGATGACGGTGTCGGTGCTCGCGGCCTACGGTCTGTCCCGCAGCGGCAGCCTCGGCCACCGGTTCCTGCTGATGTCGCTGATGGCCACGATGTTCTTCGGAGCCGGGCTGATCCCCACGTATCTGCTCGTGCAGTCGCTGGGCCTCACCGACACCTATCTGTCGCTGATCCTGCCGAGCGCGGTCAGCGTCTTCAACATCCTGGTGCTGCGCTCCTTCTTCATGAGCATCTCGCCGGAGCTGACCGAGTCGGCGCGCATCGACGGGGCGAGCGATCTGCGCATCCTGCTCACCATCATCCTGCCGCTGTCGCGGGCGGTGCTCGCGGTGATCTCGCTCTTCTACGCGGTGGGGTACTGGAGCGCCTGGTTCAACGCCTCCATCTACCTCACCGACCAGCAGATGATGCCGTTGCAGAACGTGCTGATCCAGCTGGTGCAGAAGAGCCGGGCGGCTCCGACGGGACTCCAGCAGGCGGTGCACACCGGGCAGTTGTCCACGCTCGGTCTGCAGATGGCCGTCATGGTCCTCGCCCTGGTCCCGGTGGCCGTCGCCTCGCCCTTCGTCCAGCGCCACTTCAAGAAGGGCATGCTCACCGGCGCCGTCAAGGGCTGACCCCCGGCACGCACCGCGCACCGCCCGTCCCACCTGTGACCCCCATCGGAGCCGCACTATGACCGCCCCAGCCCGCCTCCTCTACGGCGGCGACTACAACCCCGAGCAGTGGCCCGAGGAGGTCTGGGCCGAGGACGTGCGGCTGATGAAGGCGGCCGGGGTCTCCTACGTCACGCTGGGCGTGTTCTCCTGGGCGAAGCTCGAACCACAACCGGACGCACGGGAGTTCGGGTGGCTCGACCGGCTGATGGACCTGATGCATCAGCACGGGATCGGCGTCGTCCTGGCGACGCCGACCGCGTCGCCGCCGCCGTGGCTGGGGCGGCTGCACCCGGAGACGCTGCCCCGCGACGAGAACGGGCAGACCGTGTGGTGGGGCTCCCGCCAGCAGTTCGCGCACTCCTCCCGCGAGTACCGCCGCCGCGCAGCCGCGATCACCGAGGACCTCGCCCAGCGGTACGGGCACCATCCGGCGCTGCGCATGTGGCACATCAACAACGAGTACTGCACGGTCGACTACGGCGACGAGGCGGCCCGCACCTTCCGGGACTGGCTGCGGGCCAGGTACACGACCCTGGACGCGCTCAACGAGGCCTGGGGCACGGCCTTCTGGAGCCAGCGCGTCGACACGTGGGAGGACGTGATCCCGCCGCGCCGCGCCCAGTATCTGCGCAACCCCGCGCAGGACCTGGACTTCCGCAGGTTCACCTCCGACGCGCTCATGGAGTGCTTCGTCGCCGAGCGCGACATCGTGCGCCGGCACTCCCCGGACCACATCCCGGTGACGACGAACTTCATGCCGTTCTGGATCGGCCAGGACGGGTGGACGTGGGCCGAACAGGAGGACGTCGTCTCCGTCGACGTGTATCCGGACCCGAGCGACCCGCTGGGCGGCCAGTACAACGCGCTGATCGGGGACATGACGCGCGGTCAGTCCGGCGGCCGGCCCTGGACGCTCATGGAGCAGGCGGCCGGGGCGGTGAACTGGCGGGAGGTGAACCGGCCGAAGCCGCGCGGCCTCAACCGGCTGTGGTCGCTCCAGTCGGTGGCCCGGGGCGCGGACGCGATCTTCCACTTCCAGTGGCGGCAGTCCCGGCAGGGCGCGGAGAAGTTCCACTCGGGGATGGTCGGCCACGCGGGCGAGGAGGGCCGGGCCTTCGCCGAGGTGAAGCGGATCGGCGCCGAACTCGCCCTGCTGGAGGGCGAGGTGGCCGGTACCGGGGTGAGCGCCGAGGTCGCCGTGCTGCACGACTGGCACTCCTGGTGGGCGGGGAGCCAGGAGGCCCGGCCCTCCGCACGGGTCGACTACCAGGACGTGGTGCGGGCCTGGCACCGGGCTCTGTGGGAGGCGGGCACGACCACGGACTTCGCGCACCCCGAGCACGACCTGTCCGCCTACAGGATGGTGGTCGTGCCGCAGCTGTACCTGCTCACCGACGCGGCCGTCGAGAACCTGCTCGCCTATGTGCGCGGCGGCGGGCGGATCGTGTGCGGGTTCTTCTCCGGTGTGGCCGACGCCGACGACCGGGTGCGGCCCGGCGGGATGGACGCGCGGCTGCGCGAGCTGTTCGGCATCCGCACCCTGCACGAGTGGTGGCCGCTGGAGCCCGGGGAGAGCGTGGACTGCGGCGAGTTCGCGGGCACGCTGTGGTCGGAGGAGCTGACCGCGGCGCGGGACGCGGAGATCGTCTCGGCCTATCGCGGTGGTGAACTCGACGGTCTTCCGGCCGTGTTGCGACGCGGGCACGCCTGGTACCTCTCGACCCTTCCCGAGCCTTCGGCCCTGCGCGCGCTGCTCGCGGGCGTGGCCGCCGAGGCGGGCGTACGGCCTCCACTGCCCGGCCTCCCCGCAGGAGTGGAGGCCGTACGCCGCGGCGAAGTGCTGTTCCTGCTGCACCACGGGCGGAACGAGACGGTCGTCGAACTCCCCGCGGACGAGGGCCCGTTCCACGATCTGCTCACGGGGGCCGAGTACACCGGCTCCGTGCCGCTCGGGCGGTTCGGTGTCGTGGCGCTGCGCGCCGGGCGGGGCGGTCACGGTGCTGCCTGAGCATCCGCACGGCACCTGGGAGCCGTCGCCGGCCGCCCGCTGGGAGGACGCCTTCCTGAGCGGGAACGGCCGGCACGGCGCCCTCGTGTTCGGTGATCCGCACGACGACCGGGTCGTCGTCACCCATCACGCGCTGGTGCGCCCGGACGGCGGCCCCCAGCCGAAACCGCCCCGCCTCGCCGGTCAACTCTCCGGCCTTCAGGACCGGTTGCTGGCCGGTGAGGTGACGGCCGCGGAGGAGTTCACGGACGGGCGCGCCCTGCAATGGGTGCGGGCGTTCCATCCGGCGTTCCAGGTGCGGTTCGTCCGCGACAGCATCGCGTGGCGCCACTACCGCCGCTCCGTCGACTTCGCGACGGGCGTGTGCGCGGCACGCTGCGGCGGCTGGCAGGGAGAGGTGTTCGTCTCCCGCGCCGACGACGTCGTGGTGCAGTACGCCACGGGGCCCGGCCTGGACGGGGAGGTTTTGCTCGATCACCGTCTCACAGGGGTGCCGTGCGGGCTCGGCGTCGGCCGCAGCGTCGTCCTCACCCCGTACGGCGCCCAGCTGACCCTGCGCTGCCGCTACCCGGACGGGGACCTCGCCTACACGGGCGTGACGGTGGCCGTGGTCAAGGGCGGACGCACCTCGATCGGCACCACCGGGCTCCGGGTCGACGCGGCGGAGGAGATCCTGCTGCTCACCCGCGTGCACCGGCACCTCGGGGAACTGGACGCGAGCGCGGCCGCCGCCGAGCTGACCGGCCTGCTCGACAACGGCTGCACGACACGGAGTTACGGCCATCTGCTCGCACGGCACACGGCCCCGCACCGGGCCGCGTACGAGCGCGTCACCTTCTCGCTCGGCGGACTGCCGGCCGAACGGAAGCTCCCCGGCTCCGAGTTGCTGAAGCGTCCCGACAGCCACGCCCTGCTGGAGCGACTGTTCGCCGCGGGCCGCTATCACCTGCTCAGCTCCTCGGGGGCCCTGCCGCCGCGCCTGACGGGGCTGTGGACCGGCGAGTGGGACACCGCGTGGGCGGGCGCGTTCACCACGGACGCCAACCTCAATCTCCAGACGGCGTCGGCGCCCGCCTGTGCGCTCCCCGAGGTGGTCGAGGCGCAGGGGGCGCTGATCCGGGGTCAGTTGGCGGACTGGCGCGACAACGCCCGGAGCATCTTCGGGGCGCGCGGCATCGTGGCACCCGCCCACACCGACGGCGAGTCCGGGCACACGTACCACTTTCAGCGCCAGTGGCCGATGCATCTGTGGACGGCAGGCGCCGACTGGCTGCTCGCCCCGCTGGTCGAACAGGCCGAGACGACCGGCGAGCGCCCGCCCTGGCTGACCGCCGTACTCTGCGACCTCGCCCTGTTCTACGAGGACTTCCTCGGCCGCACCGGTCCCGACGGGCGGGTGGTCGTCGTGCCGTCGTACTCGCCGGAGAACCGTCCGGCGAACGCGAGCTGGGGCACCCTCAACGCGACGATGGACATCGCCGCGGCCCGGCACGCCCTGCGCACCGCCGCCGCCTGGTCCCCGGGGGCGGACGCCGACCGCTGGACCGCGCTCGCCGACCGGCTGCCCGACTACCGGGTGAACGACGACGGCGCCCTGGCCGAGTGGGCCTGGCCGGGCCTGGAGGAGACCTACGACCACCGGCACCTCAGCCACCTCTACCCGGTGTGGCCGCACCACGAGATCACCCCGTACGACACACCGGACCTGGCGAAGGCGGCGCGCCGGGCGCTCGCGCTGCGCGGCGCCGAGAACGACTCCGCGCACGGCCATCTCCACCACGCCCTGATCGCGGCCCGGCTGCGTGACGCGCCCCGTGTCGCCGACGCGCTGCGCCAGGTCCTGACCGGCGACTACTTCCATCCCTCGCTGATGAGCGCGCACTATCCGCGCCGCGACGTCTACAACGCGGACGCCGCGCACACCCTGCCCGCGGTGCTGACCGAGTCGCTGCTCCAGTCGACACCCGGCCGGCTCGTGCTGCTGCCCGCGCTGCCCGCGTCCTGGGCGCGGGGCACGGTACGCGGCCTGCGCACCCGGTTCGGTGCCCGCGTCGACCTGGCCTGGGGCGGTGGCCGCTGCACGGCGCTCGTGCGCCCGGACCGTGACGCGCACATCGAACTCAGAACCCCCGACGGCGACGACGGACTCGTCCGTCTGACCGCCGGTGAGGACCGCGAACTCATCGTGAGCGCGCGGTAGTTCTCCCCCCACCGACCATGGAAGGGACACCATGGCACGATCGGAAACGTCACCGAGCCGCCGCAGAATCCTCGGCTCCGCAGTCGCCGCCACGGCCGCACTGGTCCTCGCGTCCTCCCCCGCCCACGCGGCGGTGTGGTCCTCGTCCGACCAGTGGGGCACGTACTCCACCCCGGACGGCTACACCCTGTACAACAACATCTGGGGCTCCGGCGCGGGCTCCCAGACGATCTGGGCCAACTCGTCGTCCAACTGGGGTGTCTGGGCCGACCACCCCAACACGGGCGGCATCAAGTCCTACCCGAACGCCAAGAAGGTCATCGGGAAGCCGATCAGCTCGATCTCCTCCCTGACCAGCAGCTACAACGTGACCGTGCCATCGTCGGGCGCCTACAACACGTCGTACGACATCTGGGACAGCGGCTACGCCAACGAGATCATGCTGTGGGTCAACTACAACGGGGCCGTGGGCGCGCTGGGCAGCCCGATCGGCAACGTCACGCTGGGCGGTCACACGTGGACGGTCTACGTCGGCAGCAACGGTGCCAACAACGTGTATTCGTTCCTGCGCACCTCCGACTCCACGTCGGGCACCGTCAACATCCTGGCGATCCTGAAGTGGCTGAAGGACACCAAGGGGTACATCGGCAACGTGACCGTCGGTGACGTCCAGTTCGGCTACGAGATCACCTCATCCGCCGGTGGCCTGAACTTCACCACCAACGGCTTCAGCGTCTCCAGCAGCTGACCGGCCGGGCGCGGCTCAGGCGTCGGCGGGCGCCTGGGCCGCGCTCTCCCGCACCGTCAGCTCCGGTGCGAGCAGCACGACCTCCTCGTCGCAGCCGCGCCCCTCGATCTTCGCGATGACCTGCTCGACGGCGCGCCGCCCCATCTCCTGCGCGGGCACCGCGACCGAGGTGAGCGGCACCGAGGCGTGCGCGGCCACCTGCTCGGGGCAGACGGCGACGACGGAGACGTCCTCGGGGACGGCGCGGCCGGACTGGCGCAGCAGGGCGAGCAGCGGGTCGGTCGCCGCCTCGTTCTGCACGACGAAGGCGGTGGTGCCGGGGCGCTCGTCGAAGACCCGCGACAACGTTGCCGACACCGAGGCGTACGAGCCTTCGCAGGGGCGGTGCAGCAGGCGCAGGCCCAGCTCGCCGCTGCGTTCGCGCAGCCCGGACAGGGTCCGCTCGGCGAATCCGGTGCGCCGCTCGTAGACGGCGGCGGCCTCGCCGATGACGGCGATCTCGCGGTGGCCGAGGTCGGCGAGGTGCTGGGCGCAGGCGGCGCCCGCGGCGGCGAAGTCGAGGTCCACGCAGTTGAGTCCGGCGGTGTCGGCCGGCAGCCCGATCAGTACGGCGGGCCGGGAGGCGGTGCGCAGCAGCGGCAGCCGCTCGTCGTCCAGCTCCACGTCCATCAGGATCATCGCGTCGGCGAGCGCGCTGCCCTCGATGCGGCGCACCGCCTCCGCGCCCTCCTCGCCGGTGAGCAGGAGGATGTCGTAGCCATGGGTGCGGGCGGCGGTGGCGACGGCCATCGCTATCTCCATCATCACCGGTACGTACATGTCGGTGCGCAGCGGCACCATCAGGGCGATGATGTTGGACTTGCTGCTGGCCAGGGCCCTGGCCCCCGCGTTCGGGTGGTAGCCCAGCGTGCGCACGCTGCTCTCGACGCGCTCCCGGGTGGCGGCGGAGATGGACCGCTTGCCGCTGAGGACGTAGCTCACGGTGCTGGCGGAGACTCCGGCGTGCCGGGCGACCTCTGCGAGCGTGACCATGTCGTTCTCCTGAGCCGATGCGAAAGGGACGAAGCGCTCTCGGTGCGAAGCGCTTCGACGGGGACGGATTGCCCGTGTCGGTGCGACCTTCCGACCCTATGGGGAGCAGTAACTGCCTGTCCATAAGACTGTCGAAGCGCTTCGACAGAGCGCTTCCACCCCATGGGCGACGGATGTTCCCCCCTCGCACAGGTTAATGACAGGGTGCCGTGCGAGGGGCGGGGCCGGGAAGATTGGATGCGCGGCGCTCGTCGGGGGTGGCGGGAACATTGCGGGTCCGTGAAATCGAGGAGCCCCGCGAGCGGACGGGCCCCGGCCCGACGTGCCTGCTCAGAGAGGTGTTCGGCGCCGTGGCGGGAGGCGTCGGCGGCGGGCGTCGGGCTGTTGACGGCGTTCGGAACCGGTTGCGACGCTCGCGCTCATGACCACGACCGCCCTGGAACCCACCCCCGCTTCCGGCCTCACCGTCACCAGGCTGAACGGCCGTATCGGCGCCGTCGTCGAGGGCGTCCGCCTCTCCGGCGACCTGGCCCCCGAGACCGTCGCCGCGATCCGCGAGACCCTGCTCGCCCACAAGGTCGTCTTCTTCCGCGGCCAGGACCGGCTCGACGCCGCGGCGCACGAGGCGTTCGGACGGCTGCTCGGCACCCCGGTCGCCCACCCCACCGTGCCGTCGGCCGACGGCCGCTACTCGTTCCCGATCAACTCCGACCACGGCGGCCGCGCCAACCAGTGGCACAGCGACGTCACGTTCGTGCCCGCCTACCCGGCGTTCTCCATCCTCCGCGCGATCACCCTCCCGCCGTACGGCGGCAACACGCTGTGGGCGAACACGGCGACGGCGTACGAGAATCTGCCCGACCCGCTGAAGCGGCTGGCGGAGGAGCTGCGGGCCGTGCACACCAACGACTACGACTACGCGGCCCTGCGCCCCGACGCGGTCCCGGAGCAGCTGCGGCGCTTCCGCGACGTGTTCGCGAAGATCACGTTCCGCACCGAGCACCCGGTGGTCCGCGTCCACCCGGAGACCGGTGAGCGCACGCTGCTGCTCGGCAACTTCGTGCAGAAGATCGCGGGGCTCACCGGCCAGGACTCGCGCGCCCTCGTCGACCTGTTCCAGCGGCACATCGAGCGCCCCGAGAACACCGTCCGCTGGCAGTGGCGGGTCGGCGACGTGGCCATCTGGGACAACCGCGCCACGCAGCACTACGGCGTCGACGACTCCGACGACCACGAGCGCGAGCTGGCCCGCGTGACGATCGACGGCGATGTCCCGGTCGGCGTCGACGGGCGGACCTCCACGCTCCTGTCCCCCGAGACGCTGCCCGAGCCGGCGCACGGCATCGCCTCGGGCGCGTCGACGGCCACGACCGGTACGCCCACCGCCCTGCCGACGGTCACCGGCTGAGCCCGGCGAGCCAGCGCACGGCCTCGTCCGTGTCGCCGCCCACCACGTCCAGCGCGGCGGTGACCCGCTCCGGGCGTGCGAGCAGCCGCCGGGCCCGGGGGTCGAGCCGGGCCCGCGCCAGCAGCAGCCCGGACAGGGCGTGCGCGTCGTCGGGGGCCTCCCGCAGCCGCGCCTCGTACAGCTCGCGGGCGCGGGCCGGGTCGCCCGTGGTCAGGAAGGCGTCGGCGTCGGGGCCCGGGCGGGGTGACAGGTAGCGGGCGGCCCGGGTGTCCTCCCAGTGGACGGCGGGGCCGCCCGGTGCCGGCTCGGGCTCGAATCCGCGCGGTGGCGGGCCGCCCTCCCGGTGAGCCCGGGCGAGCGCCGCGCGTTCGGCCGGGCCGCAGCGCAGGTTCCGCAGCCGCCACTCGGTGCGGTGGCTGACCGCCGAGGCGCGGGCGCGGGCGGCCACCGCGGGGTCGACCGGTTCGCGCAGCCAGCGGTCGAGCGTCGCCGCGAGTCCGGCGAGGAGACGGCGGCCTGCCGGGGCGAGCTCGGCGTGCGTGGCGAGGGTGCGCACCACCAGGCGGGACTGCAGGCGGCGCAGCGCGAAGTGGAAGGGGGCCACGTTCTCCGGGTCGGCCGCCCGGTCCCCCATGCGGGCCCGCCAGAAACCGGCGACGCCGGTGAACGCGTAGGCGCCGTGCAGCAGTCCGGGCAGATGACGGGGGTCGGCCCGCCACGGCGCGTAGAAGCGTTCGGTGCGGTCGTCGGCGAGGAGCGGGAAGAGGTGGAGGAGGGCGCCCAGTTTGCTGTGCTGGAACTCGTGGACGAGGGTCTCGGCGAGGTCGAGGCCGCTGTCCGGGCGGGAGGCCACCATCGAGCCGAAGGCATCACCGGTGGAGGCGCTGAGCCGGATGCCGGGCCGCTGCGCGGAGGGCCAGGGGACGATGCGGGTGATGTCGCCGGGCCGGATCGCACCGGCGGTGCCGGGGCCCGGGCCGCGGGCGAGGATGCCGTGCGCCTCCTCCACCGCCTTCTCCCAGTGGGCGACTTCGTCGGCGGACAGCCGGTCGGGGGCTATCGGGCCGTCCAGATCCCGGTACGGGTCGAGGTCGTCGAGGCGGATGCCGCCGGGGCGCAGGGTGCGCAGCGGCTGCCAGCCGGGGACGTCGCCGGCGGTTCCCAGGGGACGGACCGCGACCGGTCCCGCGGTCACCCGGCCCGACCGGATTACGACGGGTACGGCACTGAACTCTAACGCGCAGTCCGGGAGTTGGATCAGACCCAACATAGGCAAGGACAGTGCTCCGGCGCGGGCGGGCAGCGCCAGGTCGGCGTCCGTGCCGGCCAGCACGCTCGCGGAGGCGGCGAGGCAGGCGAGGTGCCCCACGTCGGCCCACAGCGGCGGGCCGGACGCGGCGCCGTGCAGACGGCGCAGCGCATGCGCGATCCAGGCACCGCACTGCGGGCTCATGAGCAGGCCGTCCACCGCGTCGGGCGCGCGCAGGGCCGCCGCCTCAAGAACCTCCCACACTCGCGTCACCTCGCCCAACGGGCCCAATACGTCCGGGATTTCGTCGAGGCGGTCGAGCAGGTCACGCAACAGCAGCAGCCGCCGGGCCCGCTCCCCCTTCAGCAGGAACGCGACGGCCTCCTGTGAGCCGCCGCCCGCGGCCAGCTCGTCGAAGAGGCGCCCCGGCATGCGCAGCGCGCGGGGGGCCGGGGCGGAGGATGTTCCGGATCCTGGTACCGACGACGGAGCCACGCCCTACTCGGCCCGGGCGCCGGGATTGCTGCCCGACAAGGCGCTCAGGCGGGGCCGTCGAGTCTCTTCGAGGAGCCTGCGGCTGGGGCCAGGGGTGCGGTACCGGCGCAGCTCGGCCAGGCCGACCTCTCCGAGGTCCGCCAGGTCCGACTCCACCCGATCCGCCGGACGGTCGGCGCGTACCGGCTCTTTCAAGGTGTGCTCCCCCTTCACCACGACGGCACGCGATGCCGCGTCCGTCCTGCTACCCATCATGACGAAGCCTGCCCGGTCGCGTAACCCGTAGACCCTGCGGATGATCGGGACGCGGCTGTTGGCCGATTCCCGACGGGTCCCGCCCGGATCAGCCTCCGGCGAGGAACTCCTCGATGGCCGCACGGAGTTCGTCGGCCCGCTCGGGGTCGTCGTCGAACGAGGTCACCGCGGTGTACAGGGTCCACAGCGCGTCGGCCCGGCCGCGGAGGGCGGTCACGACGGCGACCAGGTCGGGGCGGGGTGCCGGGTTGCGCCGCATGCGGGCGGTCAGTCGCGGATCGAGCATGAGGACCAGGGTCTGGCGCTCGTCGGGGCCGTGGGTGGAGGGGTAGGCGAGCAGGGCCTCTACGACGCGGTTGAGCGCGGTCAGGGAGCCGGTGGCGCCTGCCCGGGGCCCGGCCGGTGGGCCCAGGGTGCGTTCGTGGCCGGGCCGTCGCAGGATCAGGGTGGGCAGCTGGTCCGAGCGGCCCGCGGCCCAGACCTCCTTCTCCACCCGGGCCTGGACGGCGGCGAAGAGCCGCTCCGGGCCGGGGGCGACACCGACGCCCGGCCGGCCGAGTTCGTCCAGGACGAGTCCGGAGAAGAGGCCGCTGCGCAGGACCGGGTCGTTGGCGGCACGCTGGCCCCGGGACGCGGCCAGCAGCAGCGCCTGTTCGTGGACGGTGGTGCGCCCGCCCGCGCCGAGCCGTTCGGTGGACGGCGAGAGGGGGAAGCGGTGCCGTTCATCGAAGGTCTGGCAGGCGTCGACGACCCACATCTGGCGCCCGAATCCGGAGACGGCGTCGCTGGCCAGGAGCCGGCAGGCGGATTCGAGGTCGAGGTTGCGCCGCCCCTGCGCGGTGGCGTCGGCGCAGTACAGGCGGATCCGCTCCTCCTGGTCGAGGACCCCGTGTCCGCCCCACCACACCCACAGGAACTCTCCCTTCAGCAGCGGGAGTTCTTCCACGAAGGTGTGATGGAGCGCGGCCTGGTCGGCGGGCCGGTGCGGTACGTCGGGCACCTGCCCCGGGGCGGGGGCGAGGTGCAAGAGGATGTTGTCCTCGGGTACGCCGCGCCCGCGCAGCCAGTCGCGGAACCGTACGGCGTCGTGGGCGGGACCGGGCAGCCGCCAGTCGTCGCCCGCCGCGTACTCCTCGATGCCGACGACGAGCGCGGTGACCCGGCGCGGGTCGATGTCCGGGTGCGTCATGGGAGCCGGGCCGCGATGGTCCGGTAGACGGCGGGGTCGTCCCAGTAGGCGCTGTGCGCGACGGGGAAGGGCTGGCCGTTGTCGGTGGCGACGTCGGTGACCCGGCCGGAGAAGAGCGGTGCGCCTACGTAACCCAGCAGGTCCCGGGCGTCGTACAGGTTCAGCCAGTCGGGCACGTGGCCGGGCAGCGGATCCGGGTGGGTGAGGGAGGGCAGGGCCCCGGTCTCGTAGAGGAAGGGCGCCTGCGAGCCGACGGTGACGAGGAGGTCGACGCCCGGCTGCGGGTCGAGGACCAGGGTGTCGAGAGCCATGATGCCGCCGAGGCTGTGGCCGAGCAGGACCACCGGCGACGGCTGTCGGGCGATCAGCTCGCGCAGCCCGCGGCGGGCGTCCGCGCCACGGGCCAGGTAGCGCAGGATGTCACCCGCGGCGGGGTGGACGGCGGCGGTGAGGGCGCGCCTGCGGCGCACCGCGATGCGGGAACCGACCTTCAGGGCGGGCCCCTTCAGTGCCCGCAGCAGGGGGCCGCGGCCCGTTCCGGCAGGTGTGGCACCCAGTGCCTCGGCGATCCGTTCCACGGCTGTGTCCCGGACGGCGCCGGTGCACAGGACCGGCGCGTCCGCTTCGAGGGCGGCGCCGATCACCGCGGCGGCGAGGCTGCGGGCGAGCAGCCTCGCCAGTTCGTCCGCGTCGAGGGCCGCGGCCGCGGGCGGCAGCAGCGGGGAGCGGGCGAGCGCGGCGGCATGTGTCGCGAGATCCGGACCCAACTCTGGCGCGATGTCGTCGAGCTGAGCCAGCAGACGCCGTGGGCGCTCGTCCGCAAACTCCGCGCCGGGAGCGGTCACGGCACGTCCCGCACCGGCCGCGGCGAGCGCGAGCTCGGCCGTCGGGTTCGCGTAGAGCAGCGCCCACCGGTCCGCCCCGTCCGCGTCGCCCGTCTCGTCCGCGTCGCCGGGAGCGCGGCTGGTGCCGCCCGGCGCGCCCGGGATGCTCGCGCCGTCCGCGGCGAGCGCGGCCCCGTACTCCTCGCCCCAGTAGTACGGGACCAGCCGGGCCCGCGGCGCCGTGGCGCCGAGACCCTCGGCCACGCGGGTGTACAGCTCGGTGAAGCGGGGTTCTCTGACCCCCGTACCGTGGATGAAGACGACTGTGGTCATGGGCCCGCCCCCGTACCCGTCCGATGTGCCGCGTCTCGACATGATGCAGCGTCATTTTAGGCTGCAGCAGGGGCAGTTGACACTGAAAAGGGGTGCGGGGGCGAGCCCCCGCACCCCGTGCTCACAGCGCCAGCGGGGCGAGGTCGGCCTCGATGCGCTGATGCAGCTGGGCCGCCGTGCGCCAGGGGTGGTCGGCGCCGAGGACCCGGGTGAAGCCCTCGACCGCCTGCGCGTTGAGGCGGTCCGCCGCCGCGGAGTCGCCGAGGCCGCGCAGATCGAGGGCGAGGTGGGCGGTGCAGGTCAGGGTCAGCGGGTGGTCGGCGCCCAGCACGTCGGTGAGGCGCGGCAGCACGGCCTCGTCGACGGCACGGGCCGCCGCGAAGTCCAGGCGTGCGTAATGGTCGTTGGCCCGGCCGATGCAGGCGGTGAGCGTGCTCGGGTGCCGCTCGCCCAGCTGGGCGGTGAACCGCTCGACGGCCTCGGTGTCGCACCGCTCAGCGCCGTCGACGTCGCCGATGGCGCGGAGCGTCGCCGCCAGGTTGACCAGCGCGCTCAGGGTCGCGGCGTGGTTCTCGCCCAGTGCGTTGCGATAGCGGAGCACGACCTTCTCGCCCAGGTCGCGCGACTGCGCCAGGTCTCCGGTGATGCGGCGGTCCACCACCGCGTTCATGGCCGCTGCCAGGGTGTCCCGGTACTCGGTGCCGTAGCGCTCGGTGAACCGCAGGAAGGTGTCCTCGATCAGCTCCCGGGCCTCGGCGGTGGCGCCCACCCGGCGGCGGCAGACGGCGAGGTCCCGCGCGGCCGCGATCGAGGAGGCGTTGTCGACGCCGAAGCTGGTCAGGTACGCCTCATAGGTGGACTCCATCAGGAGGTGGGCGGAGCGGTAGTCCCCGGACTCGCGCAGGTCGACGGCGAGAGCGCTCAGCGAGTTGAGGGTGAGGCCGTTCGTGGGGCCGTAGAGCACCTCGAACTGGCGGGCCGTCTCCTCGTCGAGCGCGTGGGCCGCGGCGAACGCTCCGCCCCAGCGCAGGGACACGCCGGCGCTGTGCGCGGCGAGGAGTGTCACCGGATCGTCGGGGCCGAAGAGGCGGCGCGCCATGGTCAGACCCTCGTCGTCGAGCGCCCGGGCCGCCTCGAAGTCGCCCTGGCAGCGCAGGGAGAAGGCCATCTGCGACAGCGAGCTGACGAGTTCCTCGTCGGGCACCTGCCCGCTCCGCGACTGTTCGAGGGCCTTCTCGCTGAGGCGCAGGGCCTCTTCCTGGCTGCCGAACTTGCCCAGCATGAACGCCAGGAGCTTGGCCATCCGGATGACCATGATGTCGTCGTCGCCTGATTGCGCCTGCCAGACCGTCCATGCCTGGCGGGCCATGTTCATCGCGGTGTCGTGCGCGCCCCAGTAGTAGAGGAAGAACACGACGTCCTGGACGAGGTCGCGCACCCACGGGTCGGAGCTGCGCACCGCTCCCGACGCCTGCACGTGCGGCAGCAGCGCCTGGTAGGCGGGCCACAGCTCCGGTGAGGCGCCCTCGCCGGGCTTCGCGGTGGCGAGGAGCTGGTGGACGGCCCGCCGCACCTGGGCCTCGGCGGCCTCGTCGAGGCCGTTCGCCAGCACGCTCTGCATCAGACGGTGCATCTGGAGGGTGCCGCGTTTGTGGTCGAGGCGGATCAACGAGAACTTGCTGAGCTCGCGGGTGGCCCGGGCCAGCAGGACGGGGTCGCGGAGCACCGGGTCCAGTTCGGGGCTGACCTCCACGTTCCGCCCGCCGCGCAGCAGGCTGAGCGGGATCGGCTCCGGAGCCATCAGGGCGCAGACTTCCAGGAGCTGACGGGCCGCGGGGTGTTCCTGAGCCAGCCGGTCGAGGGAGAGGTTCCAGGCCGCGGCGACCGGCACCGGGTAGTCCGGGTTCGGGTCCAGGTCGAGGATCTCGACGCGGCGCTGGGCGAGGAGTTCGAGGTGTTCGGTCACGGGCATGCCGGTGGCCGCGTGCCAGGCTCCGGCCTGCTCGATCGCGAGCGGCAGATCGCCGAGGGCGTCGGCGAGCCGGTCGGCGTCCGCGGTCGCGAGGTCGGGCGAGCGCCGCTGGAGCAGGGCGATGGACTCCTCGCGCTCGAAGACGTCGACGCTGAGCGGGGTGGCCACGCGCTCCCAGTCGCGGTTCCGGGAGGTGACGATGATCTTGCCGGGGCCGCCGCTCGGGAAATAGGCGCGGACGGCGTCGATGTCCTCGGCGTTGTCGAACACCAGGAGCCAGTTGTCGTACGGCTTTCCGGAGCGCAGCGCCTCCTGCACGGCGGGCACCGCGGTGTTGGCCTGCGGTCCGGTGTCCAGGCCGAGGAAGGAGGCCAGCTCGGCGAGGGAGGCGAGGATCAGGGACTCGCGCTCGGACGGCACCCACCAGATCACGTTGTACTCGGCGCTGTGCCGGTACACGTACTCGATGGCGATCTGCGATTTGCCGACCCCGCCCATGCCGTGCAGGGCGTGCGGCAGGACGGCGGCGGTCTCCTTCTGCCGCAACTGCTCGTCGACGGCTTCCAGCAGGATCTCGCGGCCTGTGAAGTTGGGATTCTTGGGCGGGACGTTCCCCATGATCTTCGGCTGACCGCTCCGGACGAAGCGGTGTTCGGGAGCCTTGAGGTCCATGGTTGCGTCAGCCTTCCCAGCTTCGGTGTCTTCGGTGGTGTCGGGCCCTGCCGCTGATACCAAGTCGTCTCCAGGTTCGCTGTGGCTCTCAGCGGACTCATTCCCACGGGACACGTGGGTATCTCTCAGCACTCCCGTACGACCCTCGTTCGCGCCCCCAGTGAGCCCCGCGACGATCTGGGCGGCCCGTCGCGCGTGCGGTCCTGACAGGGCTCGCAGGACCGCCAGTTCGACCCGCAGCCACGGGCGGCCGCCGGTCGTGGTGTCCGGCAGCGGGGTGCTCTCCGGGTTGCGTACGGCGGCCCGCAGCGGGGCCGCGGCGCCCCGTCCCCGCCGCAGTTCGGCCAGGACGTCGATGATGCGGGCGAGCTGGGTGCGGGTGCCGGTGGCGAGCAGCGCCTCGCGTACTCCGTCGGCGAACTCGGGGCCGCTTCCGTCCCCCTCGGGCCCGTGGTCCCAGTCGATGAGCCCGCCCATCATGACCTCGGCGACGTGGTCGGGGCCCGCCTCGGGGACGGCGCGCTCGCGCAGCTCCTCGATGAGGTCGAAGTCCAGCGGGATCACGGCGAGCAGCAGTGCCAGGTGCCGGGCCAGCGGGCTGGCGAGTCCGGCGAAGCGGGCCACGGCGGCGGCCGCCGCGCGCGGTCCGTCGATCCTGGGGGTGCGCAGGCCGGGCGCCGGGGTGCCCTTGGCGAGCGCTCCCGCGGGCAGCATCGGCAGGACGCGGTGCACACCCGGCTCGCCGGTGACCAGATCGGTCCACGCGGTGAAGGAGGCGGGATGGGTGCTGAGCACGGGCACCGGGACCGTGCCGTCGTCGGGTTCGGGAAGCGGACGCAGCGGGTCGGCGAGGTCCTGCGGCGGACGGCAGTCCAGGGCCGTGTTGGCCGCGCCGAATCCGGCGGCGCCGAACTGCGCGCGGAACGGGTACAGCGACGAGCGGTGGCGCAGATACGGCGGTAACAGGTGGACGACCGCCGTGGGGCCGCCCCGGGCGAGCGCGGTGAGCAGTTCGTCGGCGGCGGGTGCGGCCCAGCCCGCGCCGAGTCCGTCGGTGACGACGAGGAACAGCCGCCTGCCGCTGCCGTCGAGGAGTTCGCGCGGATCGCCCGCCCGGCCGTCGGCGGTGCGGACGACGGCGGGGCCGTCGGCGGGGACCTTGATCCGCGCGATGCGTACGTCGCGGAAGGCGCCACTGCGGGTGGCTTCGTCGGCGATCCGGCGGACGGTGCCACGCCAGGCCCGCATGGTGAGCGTGTCGTCGACGAACAGCACCACGTCCAGGGCGCGCTGGTAGGCGGGCAGCAGATACGGGATCCACAGCCCGTCGCTCAGCCCGTGCTGCGCGGTGGCGTCCTCGTCCAGGGGGCCCGGTGCGTTCGTGGGCACGCGGCGGCCCAGGGCGCGCAGCACCCGCGCCAGGCGCAGCGGGCGGGCCGGTGGTGACGCGGGGGCGGGCGGCAGCAGGAAGCCGGGCTCGCCGGTCTCGGCCGAGGTCAGGTCGGGTCCGGGGACGAGGGTCGCGTACGGGATCGCCGTACTGCCGCTCGCCGGGCCGGAGTCGGGGGGCAGGCCGGGGCCGGGAACGGTGGAGGGGTCGGTGCCGCCGGGTGGCTCCGCCGGGTCATCCGGATGATCGCCTTCCGGCTCTTGCGACGGGGTGGTACCGCGCCGTCCTGAAGCGAGCCACGCGGCCGCGAGCCAGGTGGCCTCGGCGAGGTCGCGCCAGTCCGGCCCGTCCTGCGACGATCCGGTCGGCGCGCCGCCTCCGCCACCGCTCGGGTCGGGGGCGCGCTCCCTGGGCAAGCCGGTCATCAGCGGCCTTTCGCGAGGTCGCGCAGCAGCATCTCGATGAGCTTACGCCCGTCGGCATCGGCCTGGAAACCACCCGTTGTGACCAGCAGGACCGCATTCAGTAGTTGGTCCACGGAGTGCGTTCCGCCGTCCTGCACCCGTCGTTCGAAGTCGTCCACCAGGCCCCCGACCACGTCCTCGCTGCCGCTGAGATGGCTCGCCACGATCGACAGCAGCCGCTCGCGCGAGGGCAGCCGCAGCTCCAGCGGGAGGCAGCGGCGCCGGAACGCGAGCGGGAACTCGCGCTCGCCGTTGCTGGTGATCACCACGACGGGGAACGCGCGGCACTCGACCAGACCTCGCTCGACGGTCGTACGGGCTCCCGGGTCGTCGGTGAAGACGCTGATCGCGTCCTCGGAACTCCGCTTCAGTTCCGGTATGTCGTAGGAGCCGTCCTCCAGGACGTGCAGCAGGTCGTTCGGCAGGTCGATGTCGCTCTTGTCCAGCTCGTCGATGAGCAGCACGCGCGGCTGCTCGTACGGGAGCAGGGCGGTGCCGAGCGGGCCGAGGGTCACGAAGTCGCCCATCCGGGGCGCCTGTTCACCGGCGTCCGGGTCGGCTCCGGCGCGCCAGGCGGCGATGGCCTGGGCGCGGCCGATGGCGTCGTAGGCGTACAGCCCCTCCTTGAGGGCGGTGCGCGAGACGATGCCCCATTGCAGGACGCGGCCGAGGCCCAGTTCGCGGGCGATGAGATAGGCGAGCGAGGACTTGCCGACGCCGGGCGGTCCGGTGACCAGGAGGGGGCGGCGCAGCAGCAGCGCCGCGTTCACGATGTCGATGTCCTCCTGGCGCAGATGGACCAGGTCCTGGTCGTCGCCGAGCCGCCGCCGGGTGGCCCGCGAGTCGTCGCAGTCGGGCGGCGGTTGCGCCGGGCCGCCCGCGAACGTCCGCCAGGGCGGCGCCTCGGGCAGGGTCGGACCCGCACCCACCGGGGCGCTGCCCACGCCGTGGAACACACGCCACGCGGTGCCGTGCTGCTCGGTCATGCCGGCATCTCCTCACAGTCGACGACGCGGTTCGGGTCGTCCCAAAGGAACGCGATACTTCTGCCCACCAGAAGGCGGCCGCCCTCTTCCGTCTCCGCACGAACCCTTAACTGGTGAACCTTGAAAGGCAGTTGACTCGGACTGTGGCCGAGCAGAAGGCGCAGCAGCTCGACCGACTGGGGCATGTCGGGGCGCCGGTCCCACACGACGAGGCCGACTCCCTCGGTGAGGGCCGCCACCAGCGCCTCCAGGCCGTGCCCGTGTTCGGCCGGGTGCTGCAGGATGACGCCCGTCGCGCGGGGGTTCCTGTGCAGCTTCTCCTGCCACTGGGCGAGCGGATCCGTCGTACCGCTCCACCGGACCGTCTCCGCGGCCGGGGCCTCCTGCAAGGTGCGCCAGCGGTCGTGCCACAGCCTGCGCTGCTGGGCGTCCCGTACGCGCATCCGGTCGAGGCTGCGCAGATGGACGTAGAAGCGCAGATGGAGCGGGAGCGGTTCGAAGGCGTCCGAGGTGAGCTTCAGTTGCGCCACGTCGTGATTGAGCAGGGCGTGCGGCAGGACGAACTCCACGTGGACGGGGCTGTCCTCGGCTCCCCCGGCCCACTGCGCCTCGCCGTGCCGCACCGCGCGCAGCACCGCCGGGCCGAGCCGGTCGAGCGTGGTCTCCTCCGGCGCGAAGGCGCGCGGCTGCCAGAATCCGGCCGCCGCGTTCACCCAGTGGCGTACATAGATCCGGTCGGTGCCGTCGTGTGCCGGGTCGACCATGACGACCAGGGCGCGCGGCACCGTGCCGTCCGGCGTCGCGTGCAGCGCCGTCTGGGCGCGCCGCTCGCGCAGCGCGTCGGTGAGCCCCGCGGACGCGGCCCACTCGTCCGACCAGGCGCGCAGAGCCGCGGCCTGGGGCGAGCCGAGGGCGGCGACCACCTCGACGAGGACCAGGGCGGGGGGCAGCCCGTCCGGCTGCGCGTTCTGCTCGACCAGGTGGACGAACAGGCCGAGGGCGCCCTCCCCGTCGGGCAGCGCGATCCGCAGTTCACGGGAGAGGACGCTGTGCAGCACCGGGCGGGGGACGGATCCGTGGGCCAGCAGGTCCCAGGCCCTGCGCTGCGTGTCGCCGTCGAACACTCCGGGAAGGTCCACGGCGGCGCGGCTCTCCACCCCGTACACCTCGCGGCGCACCAGCCGGTCGAGGGCGTCGGCCGTCTCGCGTCCCTCCAGGACCGCGACCGCCTCGATCAGCGCCCCGTATCCCTGTCCGCCCCGGTGCTGGAGGACCTGGCGGACGAACGCCGCCATCTCCCCGCGCACCGGTATTCCCCGCTCCCACCACTGCATCCCGAGGCTGTCGCAGACCAGGGTGGTGTAGACGGATCGCTGCTGGGCCTCGCGCACGCACTGCAGGGCGCACAGCTCATCGGTGAGGACCGAGACCAGGCGTAAGAACACGCCCCCCGACTCCTGTGGCGTGCTCATGTTCACCGACCAACCCCCGTAAGTCGGTTCCACCCTGGGAACTGCCGGTGAAGCTACCACGCCAACTCCCTTGCTACCAGGGGCGATTACAGGTTCGGCCGAGATCAGCGGGTCCTGGGGGACGCAGGACACGGATGCCGTGATCACCCGGGGCGAGCGGGGCGGTCGGCACCCGCCGCGGCAGCACCCGCCCCGGCTCCCGTCGGATCGGTGCGGCGGCGCCTACCGTCGGGACATGAACAGACGTGCCCAGCTCGCCCTTCTGCTGCTCGCCGGGGCCTCCGGCGCCGTCGACGCGCTCGCCTTCACGGCGCTGGGGAGCGTGTTCGCCGGGGTGATGACCGGCAATCTGGTGCTGCTCGGGATCTCGGCGGGGCGCGGCGACGGGTCGGAGGTGACCGGCCCGCTGGTCGCGCTCGGCGGGTACGTCGTCGGCGCCGCCTGCGCCGCGCTCGCATGCCGGGGATCGCGGCGGCGGGCCGCGGGGCAGCCGTGGCCGGGGGCCGTCGTCGCCTGTCTGGCGGCGCAGTGCGTGCTGCTCGCCGCCGTGGCCGTCGCGGCCGGGGTGCTCGGCGGGCGGCCCGGCGAGGACTGGCGGATCGCCCTGCTCGTGGCCGCCGCCGTGGCGATGGGCGGGCAGTCGGCGGCCATGGTCGCCGCGGGCGCCGGGGGCGCGCCCACCACGTACTTCACCGGCACGCTCACCACCCTGGTGACCGGCGCGGTGGACGGAACGGCGCGCGGCGCCGGTCAGTTGTGGACCGCCGCGCGCCTGGCGGCCGTGGTCGGCGGGGCCGCCTGCGCCGTGGCCGTGCACACGGCCGCACCGCCGTGGGGCTTCGTGCCGCCGGCCGTGCTCACGGCGTGCGCGGTGGCGTGCCAGAAACCTGCACAGCGATTGCGCAGAGCAGTCACGGGGGCCTCCGAATATTCATTGCACGATGCACACGACGAAACCCTTTGATGCGCGGGTGTCCCCTTTGGTGAATAGCCGAACCGGCCGTGCGCAATTCACTCCGTGAAGAATGTGAAGGCGTTGCCACCCGTTCGTGAACGGCCCTGCACGTCTTGGCAATTGAGCTCGCACATCCCCTCTGACCGGCGACCATCCGATTGGCTGTGCGACGCGTCAACGTGCTTTGATCCACCGCATCGCGGAACGGCGACGGATTCGGCGCCACCGGATCACGGCACCTTCCGCGTTTTGCGAAATACCCTCTGATACCTATGAGAAGGGCGGCTCTCCTCATGAGCAACACCCCCAAGGTCGAGACCCTCGAGATTTCCGACGCCGAGCTGGACAACGTCTCCGGCGGTCTCGTCGGCGGCCTCGTCGGCCAGGTCACCGACACGGTCGACGGCATCGTCCCGGTCTCGGGCACGGTCGCCGGTCTCACCAACACGGTCGAGGGCCTCACCGGTGTGAACACCGGTGCGGTCACGGGTCTGGTCGCCGGCCTCTGAGCCGATCCACCGGATCATCGCGCCGCCCACCTGACGGGCCGCGCACCCCAGGCCCCGGGACCTCGTGTCCCGGGGCCCTGGGTCGTGTCCGGGCGACGGTGTCGCGCGCCCGGACTTCAGCGACGTAAGGGAAGACCCCCGTGCAGTTCCGCCAACAGGCACTGTCCAAACTGCAGTCACCCGAGAGCCTCGATCTCCCGGTGCGGCTCGCCCGGCCGCAGGGGCTGATCGCGCTCGCCGTCACGGTCGTGGTGATGGCGGCGGCGTCCGTGTGGGCGGTGACCGGCTCGGTGTCGTCGACGCTGAAGGCGAGCGGCATCCTCACCTACGGGCAGGGCAGCTACGTGCTCCAGACACCGGTGACGGGACAGGTCACCGGCGTGTACGTGAAGGAGGGGCAGCGCGTCGCCGCCGACACGGTCCTGTTCAAGATACGTACCGAGCAGGGCAACCGCGCCGTCCGGGCCATCGACGCCGGGCGCGTCACCGCGCTCGTCGCGCGGATCGGGTCCGTGGTGCGCACCGGCGCCGACGTGGCGACCGTGGAGAAGACGGGCTCCGCCCGCGATCCGCTCGTGGCCATGGTCTATGTGCCCGCCACCGGAGCGGCGAACATCCCGGCCGGTGCGACCGTCGACCTGACCGTGCCCGCCGCCCAGAGTTACGGGGTGCTGCGCGGCACGGTGAAGGGCGTCGGCCGCGCCCCGCAGACACGTCGGCAGGTCGCCGACTTCCTCGGCGACGGCGAGCTGGCAGAGCAGTTCACGAAGGGCGGCACGCGCGTGCCGGTCCTCGTCAGGCTCACCAAGTCCGCTTCAACCAGGTCGGGTTACGCCTGGTCGACCGAGGACGGACCGCCCTTCGCGCTCACCTCCATGACCCTGACCTCCGGCGCCGTGCATCTCGCATCCCAGCGCCCGATCGACTGGCTGCTGCCGTGACGACGACCTCGCTCCCGCCCGCGGGCCGCGGCCGCCGCCGCGCCAGGCCCGCTCCCCCGCCCCGTAAACGCCGCCGTACGGTGCGCACCCCGACCGTGCTCCAGATGGAGGCCGTCGAGTGCGGCGCCGCCGCGCTGGCGATGGTCCTCGCCCACCACGGCCGGCACGTCCCGCTGGAGAAGCTGCGCATCGCGTGCGGCGTCTCGCGGGACGGCTCCCGGGCGAGCAACCTCCTGAAGGCGGCCCGCAGTTACGGGATGACCGCCAAGGGCATGCAGATGGAGCCCGCCGCGCTCGCCGAGGTGCAGGGTCCGGCGATCCTGTTCTGGGAGTTCAACCACTACGTCGTGTACGAGGGCATCACGCGGCGGTTCGGCCGGCGCGGGGTGTCGATCAACGACCCCGACAAGGGGCGCCGGTTCGTGCCGATGGAGGACTTCGACTCCAGCTTCACCGGTGTCGTCCTGGTCCTGGAGCCCGGCGGCGGGTTCAGCACCGGCGGGCGACGGCCCGGCGTCCTGAAGGCGCTGCCCGGGCGACTGCGCGGCACGACCGGCACGATGCTGGCCGCGCTGCTCGCGAGTCTGCTGCTTGTGGCGGTGGGCGCGGCGGTGCCCGCGCTCAGCAAGACGTACATCGATCTCTTCCTGATCGGTGATCAGACCTCGCTGCTGGGGGCGTTGTTCGCGTCCATGGGCGCGATGGTGGCGCTGACGGCCGTCCTCACCTGGTTGCAGCAGGCGAATCTGCTGCGCGGCCGCATCATCTCCTCCACGTTGAGCAGCGCGCGGTTCTTCGGGCATCTGCTGCGGCTGCCCGTGACGTTCTTCGCGCAGCGCAGCCCGGCCGACCTGGTGCAGCGGCTCCAGTCGAACGACGCGGTCGCCGAGACGCTGGCCCGCGATCTGACGGCGGCCGGAGTCGACGGCATCGTGGTGCTGCTGTACGCGGCGCTGCTGTGGTCGTACGACCCGCAGCTGACGATGGTCGGCGTCGGGATCGCGCTGCTGAACGTGGTGGCGATGCGGATCGTGGTCCGGCTGCGCGCGACGGGCACGCAGAAGCTGCGGGCGGACACGGCGCGGCTCACCAACACCTCGTACACCGGGCTTCAGTTGATCGAGACGATGAAGGCCACCGGCGGCGAGGACGGCTACTTCCGCAAGTGGGCCGGGCAGCACGCGACGACGCTGGAGGAGCAGCAGCGGCTCGGGGTGCCGAGCGCCTGGCTGGGGATCGTCGCGCCGACGCTGGCGACGCTCAACAGCGCGCTGATCCTGTGGATCGGCGGGCTGCGGGCGATCGAGGGGCATCTGTCGGTGGGCCTGCTCGTCGCCTTCCAGGCGCTGGTCACCCGGTTCACCGCGCCGATCACCCGGTTGAACGGGGTCGCGGGCCGCATCCAGGACTTCGCCGCGGACGTGGCCCGCCTGAAGGACGTGGAGAACTTCCCCGTCGACACCCTGTACGCGCGGCCCGAACAGGTGCGCAGCACACGGCGGCTGCGCGGGCAGGTGGAGCTGGACGGCATCACGTTCGGGTACAGCCCGCTCGACAAGCCGCTGCTGTCCGGCTTCTCCCTCACCGTCGGGCCCGGGCAGCAGGTCGCGCTGGTCGGCGGGTCCGGCAGCGGCAAGTCGACGGTGTCCCGGCTGATCTCCGGTCTGTACGCGCCCTGGGAGGGCGTCATCCGGATCGACGACCGGCGCCTGGACGACATTCCGCGCGGCGCGCTCGCCGCGTCCGTCTCCTTCGTCGACCAGGACGTCTTCCTCTTCGAGGGGACCGTCCGCGACAACGTGGCGCTGTGGGACCCCTCGATCACCGACGAGGCCGTCATGGAGGCGCTGCGCGACGCGTGCCTGTACGACGTGGTGGCGCGGCGGCCCGGCGGGATCCACGGCCGGGTCGAGCAGGACGGCCGCAACTTCTCCGGCGGGGAGCGGCAGCGTCTGGAGATCGCGCGGGCGCTGGTGCGCCGTCCCAGCATCCTCGTGCTCGACGAGGTGACCAGCGCCCTCGACGCCGAGACCGAGCAAGTCGTGATGGACAACATCCGGCGGCGCGGCTGCGCCTGCGTCGTCATCGCCCACCGGCTGTCCACCGTCCGCGACAGCGACGAGATCGTGGTCCTCGACCAGGGACAGATCGTCGAGCGGGGCCGCCACGAGCAGTTGGTGGCGGCGGGCGGAGCCTACGCCGAGCTGGTCAGGGAGCACTGAAGTGACGTACACGGAACCGGAGTTCACGACGTCGGACCAGGTCGTCGCCGCGTTCGGCGGGCTCGGCGCGCCGGTCGACTGCACCGGTCTGCGCAGTCTGCCGCTGGAGGGGCCGCAGGTGCTGTGGCTCGTCGCGGGCGGCGCGCTCGACCTGTTCGCGGTGGACGTCCTGGCGCAGGGCCACTGGCACTTTCTGGGCCGTCTGGAGCCGGGCACGCTGCTGCTCGGCCCGGTCGAGGGCACCCAGCACACGCTGGTGGGGCGTCCGCTGGCGGGCTGCACGGTGCGCCGGGTGCCGCTGCGGGAGCTGCCCTACGACGCCTCGCAGGGCTCGTACGACATGGCGTGGAGCCTGCTGGAGGAGGCGTTCGCGCTCGGGGTGGGGCGCGGGCAGCGGGTGCTGTTCGAGGCGCCGCTCAACGGGCGGGACGGCCGCGTGTCCGAGGACGCCGTCACCGACGAGGACGTGCTGTGGCCGCAGCTCTCCCCCGGCAGCGTGCAGTACGGCTCCGCGTACGCGGCCGACGCCGCCGCCGATCTGCTGGTGGACGGCGGCCTGTGGCAGCGCATGGTGAACCAGCAGTACCGGCTGCTCTCGACGCTCGACCGCTGGATCGAGCGGATGGAGAGCGCCCACGAGGACCGGGCGGCCGCGGGGATCCGCGCGGGCGAGGCCGTCCGCGAGCAGGCCGACCGCACGCTGCTCGCCTCCATCGGGAAGCAGCGCCGCCGGGCGCGCGGCGCGGAGGCCGGGGTCGACGCGACGTACGCGGCCTGCAAGGTGGTGGCCCGCGCGGCGGGGATCACGCTCGTCGATCCGGGGCGCGGCGGCGCGGTCAGCGACCGGGTCGACCCGGTCGAGCAGATCGCGCTCGCGTCCCGGATCAGGACCCGCCCGGTGCGGCTGACCGGCGACTGGTGGCGGCAGGACTCGGGGCCCCTGGTCGGCTTCCGGGCCGCGTCCGGGGCGCCGGTCGCGCTGCTGTGGCGGCGCGGCGGCTACGAGGCGGTGCATCCGGCGGGCGAGCGCCGCACCCGGATCGGCGAGGACAACGCCGAGGACTTCGACGAGCGGGCCGTCCTGCTCTACCGTCCGCTGCCCGAGGGCGAGTTGAGTCCGTGGCGGCTGGCCCGGTTCAGCATGCGGGCCATGGGCGGTGACGTACGCCGGCTGCTGCTCGCGGGTCTGGTGACGGTCGGCCTCGGCGCCCTCGTGCCGATCGCGACGGGCCAGGTCCTCGGCACCTACGTCCCGAACGCGCAGACCGACCTCGTCACGCAGGTCTCCCTCGCGGTCGTCGTCGCCGGTGTCGTGTCGGCCGCCTTCACCCTGGTGCAGAACCTCACGGTGCTACGGGTCGAGGGCCGGGTGGAGAGCGTCCTCCAGCCGGCCGTCTGGGACCGTCTGCTGAGGCTGCCGACACGGTTCTTCGCCGCGCGCTCCACGGGTGAGCTGGCGAGCGCGGCGATGGGCATCAGCGCGATCCGGCGCCTCCTCTCGGGGGTCGGCCCGGTGGTGGTGCAGTCGACGACGATCGGTGTGATGAACCTCGTCCTGCTGCTGGTCTACAGCGTGCCGCTCGCGCTGGCCGCGCTCGCGATGCTGGCCGTGGTCGCGGCGCTCTTCCTCACCCTCGGCCTGTGGGAACTGCGCTGGCAGCGCCGCCTGGTGAAGCTCGGCAACCGGCTCAACAACCAGGCGTTCCAGACCCTGCGCGGGCTGCCGAAGCTGCGGGTGGCGGGCGCGGAGAGCTTCGCGTACGCGGCATGGGCCGAGCAGTTCGCGCGCAGCCGGGAGCTTCAGCGGCGCGCGGGCCGCATCAAGAACGTGACGACGGTCCTCAACTCCGTCTATCTGCCGCTGTGTTCGCTGCTGATGTTCATGCTGCTCGCGGGTCCCGCGCGCGGTTCGCTGTCGGCGGCGGCGTTCCTGACCTTCAACACGTCGGTGACGATGCTGCTGACGTCGGTGACGCAGCTGACCGGCGCGCTCATCTCGGCGGCGGCCGTGCTGCCGATGTACGAGCAGATCAGGCCGGTCCTCGACGCGGAGCCCGAGGTGCGCGAGGCGGCGGGCCGCCCGGGCGAGCTGACCGGGGCCCTGGAGGCGCGCGGCCTGTCGTTCCGGTACACCGACGACGGCCCGCTGGTCCTCGACGACGTGTCGCTTTCGGTGCGGCCGGGCGAGTTCGTGGCGGTGGTCGGCGAGAGCGGCTGCGGCAAGTCGACGCTGCTGCGCCTGCTGATCGGCTTCGACGCGCCCACGCACGGCAGCGTCCTGTACGACGGTCAGGACCTGGCCGCCCTCGACCAGTCGGCGGTGCGGCGCCAGTGCGGGGTCGTGCTGCAGAACGCGCAGCCGCTGACCGGCTCGATCCTCGACTGCATCTGCGGCGCGGAGGCGTTCACGCAGGAGGAGGCGTGGGAGGCGGCGGCGATGGCGGGGCTCGCCGAGGACATCAAGCGGATGCCGATGGGGCTGCACACGCTGATCGCGGGCAGTGGCGCGGTCTCCGGCGGTCAGCGCCAGCGCCTGATGATCGCGCAGGCGCTGATCCGGCGCCCGCGCCTGCTCTTCTTCGACGAGGCGACGAGCGCCCTCGACAACGAGACGCAGCGCACGGTGATCGACAGCACCCGCAAGCTGAACGCGACCCGCATCGTCATCGCGCACCGTCAGTCGACCGTCCTCGACGCGGACCGGGTGATCGTGATGTCCGCCGGCCGGGTCGTCCAGCAGGGCGCTCCGCAGGACCTGCTGCGGGAGGCGGGCGGGCGGCTGCACGAGCTGGTGCGGCGGCAGATGGCGTGAGCCGGTCCACGGTCCTTCCGTGACAGCCGTCAGAGCCGGTCCCCGAACTCGCTCAGCACCCCCGGCGGGGCGAGTGCGTTGACGTAGTGGCCGGGGCCGTGGTCCTCGAAGGAGTACTTGAACGGCAGGGACCGGGTCAGCGCGAGCCGCGCGGCGAGGAACGCGAGCGGCGCCACCACCGCGAGGCCGGCGAGGCTGTCCATCTGCGGGTAGTGCGGCGCCGGGGCGCGGCGCTCCACCCAGCCGTGTCCCGCGGCCCGCTCCGGTACGGCGGCGATGCGCCGGAGGCGGCGGATCGGGTCGGCGCCGGTGAGCAGGTCTCCGGGGAGCCCGACGGCCTCGGTCGCGGCGTCGGCGGTGGCCGTGAACACGGCGTCGAGGCCCTGCCGGGCCCGGCGGAAGTGGAACTCCCGGCCGAAGGGCATGTAGGGGCCGACGGGGCGGGGCGGCAGCGCGGGCACGACGTCACGGTCGTAGATGTAGCGCAGGAGCCGGTCGCGCAGCGGGTGCCGGCCGTGTGCGTCGGTGGCGCGTTCGCAGGCCGCGGCGAGTGCGGGGCCGCCGAGCATGGGCTGCCCGAACGTGTAGACGGCGCGCAGGCAGCGGGCGACGGGGTCGTAGCGCGGCTCGTGCAGCAGGGTGACGGCCATCAGCGCGGCCATCGCGGCGCCCAGGCTGTGCCCGGTGATGTAGAGCGCTTCGAGTCCGTCGCCCCGGATGCCGTGTTCCTCGGGGTCGATGGACTCGCCCCGCACCGCGTGCTCCAGTGCGTCGAGCACGGCGTAGCGGGTGGCCCGCATGTTGCGGTAGAACCCGGCGTGCACCGGGTACGGTCCCCGGCCGTCGCCGAGGTCGACGCGGAGCGTGTCGGGGCGTACGTCGGCGTCGGTGAGGATGCTGATGATGTCCTCGGGCTGGGTGCCCCGGTAGCAGAGGACGACGGTCCTGCGGTCCGCGTCCTGGACGAGGTACGCCGCCGAGGCGATGTAGAGGGCGTCGACGCGCTGTTCGAAGGCGCGGCAGCGGTTCTTCTCCAGGCCGAGCCGGGTCGCCATCGTCGCGACCGTTCCGGCGTCGCTCTGCTGGCCGAAGCCCGCGTAGGCGTAGGCGGACAGGGTCGCCATCACGTGCGGCAGGACCCCGTGCGGATCGGGGTGGCCCCGGTCGTCGGTCAGCCGGTGGGGCAGGTCGGGGTAGACGGGGAAGCCGCCGCCGTCCGCCGCGACGAGGACCGGATCCTTCAGGGGGCGCAGCTCCGCGAAGCCGGGGCCGTGCGCGGTCGTGACCCGCATGGGGCACCTCCCGGGGCGGGCTGCCGAGCACACCACCGCCGCCGGGCGCCGTCAAGGTGTCGCCGACCGGCCATCGGCGGGGCGGTCGGGTGGGGCGGATGTGGGCCGGGCGGCACACGGTGGCCCGCACCGGTCCCGGCCATCGTGCGGCGGCCCGGACGCCTGCCTCTGACAGGCCCAAATCCCCGTACGCGCGCGTCAGTTCACCTGGTCGGCCGTCGCCCTGACATGGCGGGAACGGGCGCTGCGGGGCGCGAGACGGCCCCGCTAGCGTCGCTGACCCCTCCCCGTGCGCGTCCAGGCCGTGCATCCACGCGCAGGACGTCCGCACCTTACGACAGGGACGGCAACCGATGGCCGAGACCGAACGGTACGCACAGTACGAGCGGTACGAGGGCGGCAGCCCCGAGGCCGAGCGCCTCGTCTTCCAGCGCCTGGCCCGCGAGATCATGCGGGTCCAGGTGGCGAACCGCCGGACGAGCGGCGCCCAGGGCTACGAGCGCGCCTTCCACGCGAAGGCGGCGCTCGGTGTGGAGAACGCCCGACTGCGGTTCAACGACGATCTTCCGGCCGCGCTCAGCGGCGGCTTCGCCCGCGCGGGCGCCGACTATCCGGCGACGGTGCGGCTCTCCAACGCCAGTGGCATGCGCGGTCCGGACGGCGCTCCCGATCTGCACGGGGTCGCCGTGCGCGTCCAGGTCACCGGCGAGGAGAGCCACGATCTGCTGGCGACGAGCTTCCCCGTGTCGCACGCCCGGAACGCCCGTGAGTTCGTGGCGTTCGCCAAGGCGATGGCCGGGGCCCGCACCCCGCTGCGGAAGGCGTTCGGGCTGTTCGTGAAGCTGCCGCTCGCCGTGGGGCTGGGGACGGCGGCGCGGATGCGGCGCAATGTGCAGGCGGCGACCCGGCACACCGTCAACAGCCTGGCGCGCGAGACGTATTGGAGCCGTGGCGCGATCCTGTGGAGCGAGGCGGGACCGGTCCGCTATCTGCTGCGCCCCTCCGTCGGCGGCGCCGCCGAACCGCGCCCCGACCGCAAGGACCCGGGCTTCCTGCACACGGAGCTGGCGGGGCGGCTGGCACGCGACGACGTCTCCTTCGACCTGTGCGTGCAGCGGTACGTGGACGAGCGCAGGACCCCCGTGGAGGACGGGTCGGTGGAGTGGCGGGAGGCCGTGTCGCCGCCGGTTCCGGTGGCGCGGCTGACGATCCCGCGGCAGGACATCACGTCGGCCGAGGCCCGGTCGGCGGCCCGCCGGATCGAGGAGCTGTCCTTCAACCCCTGGTTCACCACAGAGGAGTTCCGGCCCCTCGGCAATCTGAACCGGGCCCGCAAGGTCGCGTACGAGGCGAGCGCGGCCCAGCGCGGCGGCACCCGCTTCACGACCGAGGAGCCCCTGCGCAACCAGGTGCTCGACGTGCCCGTCGGGCTCGCCTTCCAGATCCTCAACCGGGTCGTGCCGTGGCACCGGCTCCCGCTGGACGCGAGCCTGTTGAACCTGGTGTTCCTGCGCAAGGCGCTGCGGCGGCTCAACCTGATCGACACCGATGCGCCGGAGGCCCCGCCGAAGGCGACGCAGGTGCCGGTGCCGGTCGACGAGCGGTTGCGTACGGCACGCTCGTACGACGGCACCCACAACGACCTCTCGGCACCCGCGATGGGCGCGGTCGGCGCGGCGTTCGGCCGCAATCTGAAGCCCGTGTACCGGCCCGATCTCTTCGACACCCCGAACCCGGTGACGGTCAGCCGGCAGCTGCTCGCCCGGGAGAGCTTCGTCCCGGCGACGAGTCTCAACATCCTCGCCGCGGCCTGGATCCAGTTCCAGGTGCACGACTGGGTGAACCACCGGCGGTACAAGGAGGGCGGCAGGACCGTCGAGGTACCGCTGCCACCGGGCGGCGGCACCTGGGTCAACCAGCCGAACGGGCCGGACGAGAACGTGATGCGGTTCGCGGAGAACGAGGGCATCGAGCTCCCCGGCGACCGGCCGCCGGTCCTCTTCGGGAACACCGCCTCGCACTGGTGGGACGGCTCCGAGGTGTACGGCGGCGACGAGCGGACGGCCCGCTCGCTGCGCGAACCCGACGGCGGAGCAAGGCTGTTGCTCGAAGGCGGGCACATCCCAATCGACCGTACGGGCATTCCGCTCGCCGGGTTCAAGGACAACTGGTGGATGGGGCTCAGCGCGATGCACACGCTGTTCGCGCGCGAGCACAACACGGTGTGCGACGCGCTGCGCGCCGAGTACCCGTCGATGAGCGAGGAGCGGATCTACCACACGGCACGGCTCGTGGTGTCCGCGCTCATCGCGAAGATCCACACCGTGGAGTGGACGCCGGCGATCCTCGCGACGAAGGCCATCGACGTCGGGCTGCACACCAACTGGCAGGGCCCGCCGCGCAAATGGCTCAACCAGCTCGGCCTGTGGCTGCTCGAATCGCACGCCCTGACCGGCATCCCGAAGACGCTGCCGGACCACCACGGGGCGCCGTACTCGCTCACCGAGGACTTCGTCACCGTCTACCGGATGCACCCGCTGATCCCGGACGACTACGAGCTGCGCGAGTACCACTTCGGGCAGCGCCTGGAGACGCTCGGTTTCCACGACATCCAGGGGGCGGCGGCCGAGAGCCAGATCCGCAAGACGGGCCTGGCGAACACGCTGTACTCGTTCGGCATCGCCCATCCGGGCGCGATCACCCTGCACAACTACCCCGACGCGCTGCGGCACTTCCAGCGCGAGGGCGAGATCATCGACCTCTCGGTGGTCGACCTGGTGCGCACCCGGCGCCGCGGGGTGCCGCGCTACAACGACTTCCGCGCGGGCCTGCACAAGGAGCGCGTCCGCCGCTTCGAGGACCTGACGCGGGACCCGGAGACGCTGGCCCGCCTCAAGGACGTGTACCGCGACGTCGACGAGATCGACACGGTCGTCGGCCTGTTCGCGGAGAACCCGCCGACCGGGTTCGGCTTCTCCGACACCGCCTTCCGGATCTTCATCCTGATGGCGACGCGACGGCTGCAGAGCGACCGCTTCCTCACCGTGGACTACCGCCCGGAGATCTATACGCCGCTGGGCATCGACTGGGTGGAGAAGGGCGGCATGAAGTCGGTCGTGCTGCGGCACTGCCCGGAGCTGGCGGGCCTGGTGCCGCGCGACGCGAGCGCGTTCGCCCCCTGGCGGCCGGTGCCGCCGGTCGAGAACGGGGCCGCGCATGAGGGCGGCTGACGGACCGTCGGCGGGTCATCGGGGTCTCGACGACCTGCTGGCCCGCCCGCTCCTGCCGACGGTCTGGCGGCGCCGCACGCACCGTGTCTCGCGGGGCGCGTCGGTGCCGGCCGGTTCGATGAGCTACCGCTCCCCGCACCGGCCCGCGCCGCTGAGCGAGCTGGAGGAGGCGGTGCTCATCGCGGTGACCGGCTCCACCGGGCTGACGATGCCGGACCGGCCGTTCGAGGACCCGCGCGACGGCAAACCGATCATGGCCAAGCCCAATCTGACGATGACGGGCCGCACGGCGGGCAGCCCCGACAACGCGCAGGGCACGTACTTCTTCCTCATCAACGACAGCGGTACGTACTTCCTGCGCAGGCTGCCCCCTGCTCCGCACGAGCCGTTCGACGCCGACACGCTCGTGGCCCGCGCCCGGCAGACGAAGGTGAAGGTCCTCGACCACCGGCTCGACGTCGCCCACAGTCTGCGCGACTTCCCGGCCTATCTGGACTCGAACCGCTTCCTGTCCAATCTGCCCGGGACGACCGTCCTCTTCCCGGTGGTCGACCTGTCCCACCAGTACATCAACGCCCTGATGTATCTGCTCACCCAGCCCGACGGATCCCGCCCGACGCTCGTCGACGACCGGAATCTGTACCGTCCGGCCGGGGTGAAGAAGTGGATCGCCAACGGCTTCCTGAACAAGGAGCTGAAGCTGCCGCTCGGCGCGCTCGGCCCGATGCGCACCCAGATCGAGGCGGACCTGCTGCTCCAGACGGTGATGCTGACGGCCGAGGCGATGGGCCTGGGCGCCTGGATCCACGCCTCGCTCAACCCGCAGATCGCACTCGGCGACCCGAAGTTCACCAAGGCGTACGGGCGGATGCTCGGCTTCACCTTCGTCACCCCGCGCTGGCGGCTCGCCGATCTGTGGCGCTGGCACGTCCCGCTGCCGAAGTACGCGAACCTGCGCTCGCACCCGGTGGGCCTGGCGGACCCGGCGACGGGCGCACCGCTGATCGCCGCGGCCTGCCCGCCCACCCACGCCTCCATGGCGGAGGCGGTGGACGCGGTCGTCGCGGCGAAGTTCGGCGCCGGTGGCACCTACGCCGACAAGGACGTCTTCACCCGCATCTACAAGGACGACTACGGGCAGCGGTACCTCGCCGAGGCCAGTGAGTACGACGAGCGTGTCGTCGACTGCGCCCGGGACATCTGTACGTACATTCTGGCGACGCACCGCCGTTTCCCGGCGCACACGGACGCCGTCCACGTGCCCGGGATCTGGCTCCAGGCGCACCATGTGGAGGGCGAGTACTACGAGCGGTTCTTCACCAGCGGCCTGACCGACGCGCACCGCGCGCACGACACGCTGTGGGACGACGGGGTCCGACCGATGAGTTGAGGGCGGTTTCGGGGTCACCCTTGTCGTCCGTACATTTCCGGGAAGGGTGACTGACGATGACCGACACCAGTGGGCTGGCCGGCGTACTCGCACCGCATGTCGACGAGGGCCCGGTGCCGGGCGCCGTGGGCCTGGTGGCCCGCGGTGACGAGGTCGAGGTGGCGGCCGTCGGCCACGCCAACGCCGAGGGCACCGCCCCGCTCGCGCGGGACTCGATCTTCCGGATCGCCTCGATCACCAAGCCCGTCGTGGCGGCCGCCGTCATGACGCTGATCGAGGACGGGCGGCTCGCGCTGGACTCGCCGGTCGCCCACTGGCTGCCGGAGCTGGCCGCGCCGAACGTGGTCCGCGACCCGGCCGGTCCGGTCGAGGACGTCGTCCCGGCGGCCCGCCCGGTGACCGTCGAGGACCTGCTGACGTTCCGCGCGGGCTGGGGCTTCTCGTCGGACTTCTCGCTGCCCGTGATGCAGCTCCTGTTCCCGCTCATGGATCCCCACCACCCGCAGCGGCTGCCCGAGCCGGACACCTGGCTCGCGGCGCTCGCCCAGGTCCCGCTGCTGCACCAGCCGGGCACGGCGTGGCTCTACAACACGTGCTCGGACATCCAGGGCGTCCTGATCGCGCGCGTCACCGGCACCTCCCTGCCCGACTACCTGGCCGAGCGGATCTTCACGCCCCTCGGCATGAAGGACACCGGCTTCGAGGTGCCGGCCGCCGCGCGCGCCCGCTTCACCAGCCAGTACGTCCCCACGGCCGACGGCGGCCGCGAGCTGGTCGACACACCGGACGGCCAGTGGAGCGGCCCGCCCGCGTTCCCCTCCGGCGCGGGCGGGCTCGTCTCCACGGCCGACGACTGGTGGGCGTTCGCCCGGATGCTTCTCGCCGGCGGCGGTCCGGTGCTCTCGTCCGACTCGGTGCGCCTGATGACGACGGACCATCTGACGGCCGCGCAGCGCCGGGCGAGCGAACTGTTCACCGAGGGCCAGGGCTGGGGCTTCGGCGGCTCCGTGGACGTGGAGCCCCGTGAGAAGTGGCAGGTGCCGGGGCGGTACGGGTGGGTGGGCGGGACCGGGACCGCCGCGCATCTGACTCCGTCGACGGGGGCGGTGACGATTCTGCTGACGCAGCTGGCGATGGCCGGGCCGACGCCGCCGCAGATCATGCGCGACTTCTGGGCGTACGCCTCGTAGGCCTGCGCCGCTTTCGCGGGTGGCCCGGGGTTCTCTTCGTCTGCGGCTCCGGTGGGGGCTGGTCGCGCAGTTCCCCGCGCCCCTAAAGGCATCCGTTTCGTCGTCGGCCGCGCCCCGGCGGCCGCTTCTCGCGCAGTTCCCCGCGCCCCTGGGTCGTACGTCGACTGACGGCCGGTGGCCGCTTCTCGCGCAGTTCCCCGCGCCCCTGAGTCGCACGTCGACCGACGGCCGGCGGCCGCTTCTCGCGCAGTTCCCCGCGCCCCTGAGTCGCACGTCGACCGACGGCCGGCGGCCGCTTCTCGCGCAGTTCCCCGCGCCCCTGAGGCAGGCGCTTCGCGCCGCCTCCTCTGATGAGATGGCGCACGCAGTGCGCATCTCAGGGGCGCGGGGAACTGCGCGACCAGCCCCCACCGCGCCGCAGTCGGCGGGGCCCGGTCAGTCCACCCGTTCGGACTCGTGCCAGCCGGCGTGCAGCGCCCGATACTCCTCCGCGGTGGCCTTCGGCACGTACGTCCCGGGCCCGTACATCGCCTTGGCGAGACGGGCTCGGACCCGCTGCCGCACCGTGAACCGGCGCACCACCCCGTTGTTGTCGACGCGCGGCCCCAACTCGTAGGCGGCAGGCTGCTCATGGGCGTTCAGCGTGTACAGCTCGGCCCGGGTGAGCGGCTCGTGGACCTCGATGTACTCGCCGTGCGGCAGCCGCTTGATGATGCCGGACTCGCGGCCGTGCAGCGCCTTCTCCCGGTCGCGGCGCTGCAGCCCGTTGCAGATCCGCCGGGTGACGACGAACGCGAGGACGGGCGCGACGAAGAAGCCGATCCGGACGAACCAGGTGATGGCGTTGATGGAGAGCCGCAGATGGGTGGCCACGATGTCGTTGCCGCCGCCGATCAGCAGCACGGCGTACAGCACCAGCCAGGCCACGCCGAGCCCGGTCCTGACCGGATGGTTGCGCGGACGCTGGCTGACGTGGTGCTCGCGCCGGTCGCCGGTGACCCACGCCTCCAGGAACGGGTACACGGCGATCAGCATCATGATCAGCGGGAACAGCGAGAACGGGATGAACACGCCGAGGGCGAGGGTGTGGCCCCAGGCGTTGATCTCCCATCCCGGCATCACCCGGATCAGCCCCTCGGAGAAGCCCAGGTACCAGTCGGGCTGCGCGCCGGTGGTGACGAGGTCCGTGCGGTAGGGACCGAAGGCCCACACCGGGTTGATGGTGGCGACCGCGCCCATCAGCGCGAGGACGCCGAAGACCAGGAAGAAGAAGCCGCCCGCCTTCGCCATGTAGATCGGCATGAAGGGGGCGCCGACGACGTTCTTCTCGCTGCGTCCGGGCCCCGCGAACTGGGTGTGCTTGTGGTAGAAGACCAGGATCAGATGGGCCGTGACCAGGCCCATCATGATGCCCGGCAGCAGCAGGATGTGGACGGGATAGAGCCGGGCGATGAAGTCGTCGCCGGGGAAGTCGCCGCCGAACAGGAAGTACGCGAGGTACGTGCCCACGATCGGCACCGACAGGATGGCGCCGTGCGCGAACTTGAGGCCGGTTCCGGAGAGCAGGTCGTCGGGCAGCGAGTAGCCGGTCAGCCCGGTCACGATGCCGAGCATCAACAGGGTCCAGCCGAAAAGCCAGTTGACCTCGCGCGGCTTGCGGAACGCGCCCGTGAAGAACACCCGCATCATGTGCGCGAGCATCGCGGCGACGAAGACGAGCGCGGCCCAGTGGTGGATCTGCCGGATCAGCAGGCCGCCGCGCACCTCCATGCTGATGTGCAGGGTCGAGTCGTACGCCTTGGAGACGAGGATGCCCCTGAGCGGTTCGTAGCTGCCGTTGTAGACGACCTCGGCGGCGGTGGGTTTGAAGAAGAACGTCAGGTACGTGCCGGTGAGTATGAGGATGATGAAGCTGTACAGGCAGATCTCGCCGAACATGTAGGACCAGTGGTCGGGAAAGACCTTCCGCATCTGGGACTTGGCCAGCTGGTAGATGCCGAGCCGGCCGTCCGCCCAGTCCGCGAGGCGTTCACCGCTCTTCGGCGGTGGCTCCCGTCGCGCGCTGCTCTCGCTCATGAGACCCCCCTCAAGACCGTTGAGGCACAGCCAGAGTAGAGCCGCGCACGGGGCCTTCGACAGAGGTCAGTCCGGGGTCGCGTTCCCCATCCGCTCCATGGCGGCCTCCACGGTCTGGGTGTGCGCCCAGGCGGCCTTGGTCGCCGCGTCCGGATCGCGGCGGGCGATCGCGTCGGCCAGGTCCTCGTGGGCGCACGCGCCGGGGAGCTCCGGCGCCCAGCTCGGGCGCAGCGAGGCGATGCTGTCCCGTACGGCCTCGACGAGGGATTCGTACAGCTCGGCCATCAGCGGGTTCCCGCTCGCGGCGACGATGGCGCGGTGGAACTCCAGGTCCGCGTCGACGTAGGCGGCCGCGTCGCCGCTCTCCTGGGCGCGGCGCCGGGCGAGGAACGCGGACAGGATGCGGGCCAGGTCGTCCTCGCCGCGATGGACGGCGGCGGCCGGTGCCGCCTCCCGCTCGATGGCCAGGCGCACCTGGAGTACGTGCTTCAACTCGGCCCGGCGCAGGCGGCGTTGGAGCGCGGCGTTGAGATCGCTGGCCGCGCGGACGTACGTACCGTCACCGCGCCGCGCCTCGAGCAGGCCGGTGTGGCACAGCGCGCGCACCGCCTCGCGCACCGTGTTGCGCCCCACGCCGAGCGCCTCGACGAGCTGCCCCTCGGCCGGGATGCGGTCGCCGACGGCCCATTCGCCGCTCTCGATGGAGCGCTCGATGCGCCCGATGGTCCGCTGGACCAGGGTCGGCTGTGCTGCTTCGGACAAGGTGGCGGCCTCTCTCGCTCTTTTCCGTGAACGCAGGTTCTCACCTCACGCGCCTCGGCCAAATATCCCATATCTAGGACGCGTCACTCGCTTGATTTGTCCCATATTGCCATTTATGCGATCCAGGAAGGCCGAAACATGGGATGTTACGTTGGTGCGCATGCCGCAGACTGCCGATCAATCAGCTGATCCATCCCGCACCACCGCACCCGCGATCCCGGCCGCCGGGAGCCCCGCGCCGCCCGTCGCAGGGCTGCTCGCCGCGGGCATCCTGCTGATCGCCATGAATCTGCGGCCCGGCGTCGTCGCGGTCTCCCCCGAGCTGGACGCGATACGCGCCTCCACGGGGCTGAGCGGATCCATGGCGGGCCTGCTGACCACCCTGCCGATCCTGTGCTTCGGGATCCTCGCCCCGTTCGCCGCGAAGCTGGCCCGCCGGATCGGCATGACGCGGGCGCTCGGCGCGATGATGCTGCTGCTCACGGCGGGCATCGCCCTGCGCCTCGCGCCCGGGCTGCCCGCCCTGTTCGCCGGCACAGCCCTGATCGGCGCGGCGATCTCGCTCTCCAACGTCCTGGTGCCGAGCATCATCAAGCGCCACTTCCACCGGCACACCGGCCTGATGATGGGCCTGTACTCGGTGGCCCTGTTCTGCGGCGCCGCTCTCGCCGCCGGGGTCACGGTGCCGCTGGGCGACGCGCTCGGCCTCGGCTGGCGCGGCGCGATCGGCGTCTGGGCCGTCCTCTCCGCTCTCGCCCTGCTGCTGTGGGTGCCGCAACTGCGCCGCCCCGACGCCCCGCCCGCGACGACAGCCGCGGTGCCCACCGCCCGTACGCCCCTGCGCCGTTCACCGCTGGCCTGGCAGGTCACGCTCACCATGGGGCTGCAGTCCCTCCAGTACTACGCGTGCGCCGCCTGGATCCCCGCGATGCTGACCAGTGAGGGCATGTCCAGCACGGAGGCGGGCTGGATGCTGTCCTTGATGAGCCTCGTCGGCATCGCCGGTTCGCTCGTCTTCACCGCGCTCGTGGGCCGGCTGCGCAACCAGGTCCCGTTCGCCGTCGTCGGCACGCTCCTCTTCCTCGGCTCCCTCATCGGCCTGATCGTGGCGCCGGTCGGCGGCGCGTACGCCTGGATGCTGATGCAGGGCTTCGGCTCCGGCCTGCTGATCAGCACGGCGCTCGCGGTGATCGTGCTGCGCTCCCCCGACGCCGCGCGTGCCGCGGAGATGTCCGGCATGGCGCAGGGAGTCGGCTATCTGCTCGCCGCGGCCGGGCCGTTCCTGCTGGGCGCGCTGCACGACGCGACGGGCGGCTGGACCGTGCCGCTGACGCTGCTCGCGGTGCTGTGCGTGCCGATGGGCATCGCCGGGGTGGGCGCGGGCCGGGTCCGCCACCTCGACGCCTGACCGCCGGCCCCGCACCTGGAGGGGCTTCGCCGCTGCGGTCACCGGGCGGGGGATAGGATTTGCCGCCAGTGTTCCGCAGGGGCCGTGCACGAGCGGGTGTGGCCGGTGAGGCTCGATTTCGGGGGTGCGCCGATGGAGTTCGACGTGAGGACCGGCCCGTGGGGCATGGGCCGGGTGCCGCGGTGACGCCCGTGGAGGGGCCCGCCTCCGGCGGCGGCCCGGCGCCCGCGCCCGCCAAGGCCCCGCTCCCGGTCCGCCACCCGGACCCCACGCGCCCGAACCCGGGCCGACGGCGGCCCGCCCCGGCCCCACGCGCGAAGCCCGCGGAGGCTCCGGCCGCCCCGGCACCCGTACCGCCGACGACTGCCGCGCCGTCCGCGGAATCCGTACCGCCGCCGGCACCCGCGCCGGAGAGCGCCGACGAGCCCGCCGCGGCTTCCGACGCGGCCCCGGAGCCCGAGCCGGTCAGCCCCTTCGACGCCCGGCCGGAGACCGGGCCGGCTGACGCCGCGTCAGCGCCCGTACAGCCGACGCCGGACACGGCGACGATCACGTTCTCGACGCAGGCCCTCGCGCCGCCGACGGACGCCGAGCCGACGCCCGTACCGTCGCCCGCCCCCTCTTCCGCACCTCCCGCACCGGCCGCACAGGCCGCACCACCCGCTCCCCCAGCGCCCGTGTCCACGAGTGCGGTGCCCGCGGTGCGCCCGCGCACGGCCGCCCCCGCGATCCCGTTCCCGGCACCCGAGTCCGTGCCCACCGTCGATCCGCGCCTGGCGCAGGCCGTCGGGCGGCCGGTGCACGGGGACTCGGTGGCGCGGCGGACCGGGCAGTCGATCCGGCGGCTCGCCGCGCCCAAGGCACCGCCGGGCGGCGCGGAGGCGCAGCGGGCACGGGAGTTGCGGGTGCCGGTCACGTCGGGGCGGATCGTCGCCGTGACCTCGATCCGGGGCGGTGTCGGCAAGACGACGGCGGCCGCGCTGGTCGCCAGGACGTTGCAGCGCGAGCGGCAGGACCCCGTACTGGCGCTGGAGGCGGACGCCGCGCTCGGCACGCTGGCCGTGCGGCTCGGCGCGCCGACGGTGCGCTGGTCCGTCTCGGAGCTGGCGCAGATCCTCACGCCGGAGATGCATCTGCTCGACATCACCGGATACCTGGTGCCGCTGCCGGACGGCGGCTGGCTGCTGCCCGCGAGCCAGGGCCGGGTCGGGCCTCCCCTGGACATCCCCACGTACCGCACCGTCACGCTGGGCCTGCGCCGCCACTTCGCGGTGACCGTCGCGGACTGCGAGACGCTGCCCGGCGAGGTCGCGCGGACCGCGATGGACACCGCGCACGCCCGGATCGTCGTCGCGCCCATGACGGTCGAGGGCGTCGGCGGCACCCGCGTGGTGCTCGACTGGCTGTCCGCGCTGCCGCACTCCGCGCTCTCCTCCACGGTCGTGGCCCTCACCTCCGGCACCCCCGACCAGAACCTCGATCTCGCCACCGCCATGGGCCATCTGCGGGAGACCGGTGTCGGAGTGGTCCACCTGCCCTACGACCGTCATCTCGCGGCAGGCGGTCCGATCCGCGAGGAACTGCTCTCCTCGGCGACCCGCCGGGCGGCCGCGCAACTCGCCGCCGAAGCACTCGACCGGGCGGTACGAGCGCGCTGAGCACCCGCGTCCACCGCCCCCGCGGAGCCCGTGGAAGCCGTCGCCTAGGCTGGTGGCGCGAAGATCACGGGCGAGCGGAAGGGCGGGCGAAGTGCCACTGAGCGGGGAGGATCCGCAGGCGATCGGCGACTACACGCTGCTCGACCGGATCGGCTCGGGCGGCATGGGAACCGTCTACGCGGCCGGCTCTCCGACGGGCCGGCGGGTCGCGCTCAAGGTGGTGCACCAGCAGTTCGCCGACGACGAGGAGTTCCGCGGCCGCTTCCACCAGGAGGTCGCCGCCGCGCGCCGGGTCAGCGGGGCGTTCACCGCGGCCGTGGTCGACGCGGACCCCGACGCCGTACGCCCGTGGATGGCGACCGCGTTCATCGACGGGCCCACGCTCGCCGACCGGGTGCGCGATCAGGGCGCGCTGTACGGGCGGGAGCTGCGGGATCTCGCGGTCGGTCTGGTGGAGGCGCTGCGGGACATCCACCGGGCCGGGCTCGTCCACCGCGATCTGAAGCCGGCCAACATCGTGCTGTCGCAGGACGGGCCCCGCGTCATCGACTTCGGGATCTCGCGGGCCGCCGACAACCAGGCCCTGACCATGACGGGCCGGGTGCTCGGCACCCCGCCGTTCATGTCGCCGGAGCAGTTGCAGAGCCCGCGCGCGGCGGGTCCGGCGTCCGATGTCTTCTCGCTGGCGGCGGTGCTGGTGTTCGCGGCGACGGGACGCGGCCCGTTCGACGCCGACAGCCCGTACCTGACCGCGTATCACGTCGTGCACGAGCAGCCGGATCTGACCGGTGTCCCCGACGCGCTGCGGGCCGCCGTCGAGCCGTGTCTGGCCAAGGAGGAGGCCGACCGCGCCTCCCTCGACACCCTGCTGACCGAACTGCTCCGGCTGCCCACCACCGACGCCGCACCGCCCCACCCGGGCCCCGAACCGACGGCGGCCGCCACCGCCGGAACATCCGGCGCCGCACGGTCCGCGACGACGGCGACCACCGCGTCGCCGCCCGCACGCCGTCCCCGTACGCTGCTCCGGCTGCTGGGCGGCGCGCTCGGGCTCGCCGTGGTGGTGGGCGGCGGTGCGGTGCTGCTGCACGCTCCGGACGCGGCTTCGGGCGGCTCCGACGCCGAGCCGTCCCCGAGCACCGCGCTGCCCGCGGGCTGGCACGCCTGGCAGACGGTGCTCGGCACCACGACGAGCGGCGCGCACGCGGACGCCCAGGGCTGTGTGGTCCACGGGGACGCGCTGTACTGCGTCGACGGCAGGCACGCCGTCGCCCGCGTCGACGCCGCCGACGGGTCGGTGGCCTGGCGGACGGGCATCCCGCAGGACGTGATCCGGCCGCTCGGCGTCACCGACCGCACGGTGGTCACGCTGGAGAAGACCCCGGCGGGCGGCTTCGTCGTCGTGGGCCGCGCCCTGGCCGACGGCGGGATCGTCTGGCAGCAGGGCATGACGAACACCCGGCGGTTCGCGGCGATGAGCGACGGCACCGTCTTCGCGGCCCTGCCCGGCGACCGGCAGATCGTGGCGCTGCGGGCCACGGACGGCACGGAGCTGTGGCGGGCCGACCGGCCGGCGGGCGACTGCGACCTGTACGCGTACGGGGGCACCCTCTACGGCGCGTGCGAGACCGGCGACGGCCCGCACCGGATCCTCAGGTTCGGGCAGGACGACGGCGCGGCGCGACAACTCGCCTCCACCCCCGACCCCGTCGAGCCGATCGGGCTGGCAGGCAACGACATCGTGGCACTGGTCACCGACAAGACCGACGAACCGGGCTCGTACACGAAGCTCGTCCGCATCGGCGCGACGACCGGTGAACCGACCACCACACCGATCACCGGCATCGTCCCGAGCACGCGCGCCACGCCCCATCTGGTGGGCGGCATCGTCTACTTCGTCCTGGGCACCGGCAAGGTCGACGCCGTCGACGCGGTCTCGGCCCGCCACCTGTGGACCCGCCCCGGCGGCCCGGAGAGCCTCGGGGCCGCCGCGGCGCCGGTGCTGAACGCGCGGCGCGACGAGGCCTACTTCCTCTCCGCCAAGGACCGCCTGACCGCGATCGAGCCGAGCACGGGCCTCATCAAGTGGCGCGGCCCGGACCGCCCGGCCCCCAAGGAGGCCGGCGGCATGCGCTCGGCGCCGTCCCTCACCCTGGTCGACGACACCCTGCTGGTCGCGGCACACGGCCGCCTGCTGTCGGTGTCCCCGACGGCACCGTCGGCGCGGCCGCGCACCAACGCCCCGTAGGGCTCAACACCCCTGCGCAGTGGGCTCGATGGTCACCTTCGCCCGCCGGTCGGCGATCCGCACGTCGCTGTACTCGGTGTGCGGCACCCGGAACCAGACGTCGTCCTTGCCGGTCGTGACGTGGGCGCCGGAGACGTCGTCGAGGCGGACGCACCAGCGTTCGCGGCGCACGACGCGGGTGTACTTCTCGGTGCCGCGGCGGACCTTGTGGCAGTCGCGGTCGGTCTCGGTCGTGTACCAGGTCTTGGTGCGGCCCTTGCTGCGCCTGGTGTGCTTGACCCGGTGGGTGTCGGTCTCGCACTTCTTGACGTAGTGCGGGCGGGTGGCGGTGGAGGTCCTGCGGGTGACGTGGCGTTCGGTGTCGCGGACGCCGGTGACCTTGGTGCTCTGCGCCTTGCGGGGTGTCCCTTGGTCGACCGTGACGCTGCCCGTCCTGCCGCTGCCGGACGACGACGTCACCTTGCCGGTGTCACCGCCGCCGCAGGCCGTGAGCGTGACGACGAGCGCCAAGGTGAGTCCGGCCAGTGCGGGGCGCCGCTTCACGGACGTAGCTCCTCTTGCTGTACATGTCAGGGGAGCGGAAGCGTATCCGATCATGGGCGGCGGCCCCGCACCAGGTCATAGGGGCATCAGGCGTACGTCTCGAACTCGGCGACCTTCGGGGTTCCGGTCGCGCCGGTGATCTCGAAGGTGATCTTCTTCAGGGAGGTGGCCGTGAAGGAGATCGTGCCCGCGCCGCTGCCGGTCTTCAGGACCGCTCCGGTGTCGGCGTTCAGCAGCCGCCAGGTGCCGATGGCACCGGTGGCGCCGGCCGCCTCGCGGATGCGGGCGGAGGACACGGTGGTGGCCGAGCCCCACTTGACGGAGACCGCGCCGGTCGTGCCGGACGGCGACCAGGAGGTGCCCAGGTCTCCGTCGCGTACGTTGCCGTAGCTGGTGCCGGATGCCTTGCTGGTGCCGTCGGCGCCCGCGCCCGCGTTCAGCGAAAGGTTGGCGCCCGCGGGCTCGGTCGGCTCCGGCGTGGTCGGGCTCGCCGTCGGGGTGGTGGTCGGATCCGGGCTCTGCGGGGAGCAGTTGCCGTCCGACACCTTGAGGCCGGTGTCCGCGCCGGCGGTCCTCGTCACCACGTCCGGCACACAGCTCGCGGTGTCGAGGGTGTACGCGTACGGGATGGAGACCGTGGTGTTGGAGACCGGGGCGGGTCCGGCCGGGTTGGTGTCGTCACCGGGCGACGACCAGGTCACGTTGTCGAAGATGTTGCCGCTGACCTGCCAGTATCCGGCCAGGTCGGTGTAGAAGGTGCCGAGGACGTCCTTGGAGTCCTTGAAATAGTTGTTGTCGACCTTGGCCTTGGCTCCGACGCGGGAGTTGATGCCCGACTCGTTCAGGCTCACGTAGTAGTTGTTGTACATGTGGGCCGTGCCACCGCGCAGCAGGGGTGCGCGCGAGTCGATGTTCTCGTACAGGTTGTGGTGGAAGGTGACGAAGCTGCTGTCGATGTCGCTGTCGCTGGAGTTGATGAGGCCGCCGCGGCCCGAGTTGCGGAGCGTGCTGTACGACAGGGTGACGTAGCGGGTGTTGGCCTTCAGGTCGAAGAGCCCGTCGTAGCCGTCGGACTCGCCGCCGGAGGCGATGAGGTCCACATGGTCGACCCAGACGTTGTGGACGTCGCTCTCCATGCCGATGGCATCACCGCCGTTGGAGGTGGGGCTGCCGGACTTCTTGACGTTCTGGACGGTCACGTTCTGGATGATGACGTTGCTGGACTCCCGCACGTGGATGCCCAGTTGGTCGAAGACGGCTCCGCTGCCGACGCCGACGAGGGTGACGTTGCTGATCTGCTTGAGCTCGATCACTCCTGCGGCGGTGTTGCAGCTGTCGCCGGACACCTTGGCGGTGTTGGCGTGGTTGATGGTGCCTTCGACCTCGATGGTGATCGGGGTGTCGCTCGCGGCCCGGTCGCACAGGGCCTCGTGGATCTGGGTGCCGGTGGTGGCCCTGACCGTGGCCCCGCCGGCGCCGCCGGTGGTGCCGCCGTTCTGGGTGGCGTATCCGGAGGCGCTGCCGGTCACCGCCGCCGATGCGGAGGGCATCGACAGGATCGCGCCGGTGGCGGCGGCCACGCCCATGGCGGCCGTCGCCGCGTAGATCTTCCGTGCGACTCGTCGTCTCATGCTGGTGTCCCTGTTCCTACTCGGATTCCGGATGGTGCTCCTGGGTGCCGGGAGCGGCACCGCGGGATGGAGCAGCTGTGCCGGATCCGGAAGCGGCCGGGCGCTTCCACGGGACGGATCGTCACAGAAACAAAGCGCGGAGAAAGCGCTTTCTGGCGGCGAGAATAGGGGCCTGCCGTGACGTGCGCAAGGTGCCGGACGCACGCGTCGGGAATCCCAACTCGGCTGATCTAAGCCTTGCTTGACGGACCGAACTCGGCCATCGCGGCCCCCACCATGGCTTCCAGGCGGTCGTGGTGAGCACCGCGCCAGTACACGCGCGCGCACGCCTCGCACTGCGCGAAGACGTCATAGGCGGCCCGGGTGCCGCCCTGGAGCCGGTCGGCGACGTCCTCCTTGCGCGCCTCGGACAGGGCGCCGTTGCAAGCGGCGCAGCGCGTCCAGGGAGACAGCTCGGGCGCGAACCGGCCGAGGATGTCCCGGAGTTGGTCGTCGGGCCGGTCGCTGTAGACGTAGGCGCCCGCCCACAGCTCGCGGCGGCGCAGCAGGCCCCGGTCGCGGCTGAGCAGGACCCGCTGTTCGGCGGCGGAGCGGGCGGCGAGGGCCGGGTCGCCGATGTCGACGGCCTCGTACGCCGTGTCGACGCCGAGCAGCCGCATGCGGCGGGCGAGGGTGCCGAGGTGGACGTCGAGGAGGAAGCGGAGCGGGGCGCCGGGCACCTCCTGCGGCCGGGCCACGGCACGCACCTCGACCCGCTCCCCCGCCGCCGGAATGTGCGCGGCGCCCGTCTCGGAGCCGTCCACGAGCAGCGTGCCGGCCTCGGTGAGCGGCACCCCCAGCGACTCGACGACGTGCCCGAGCGTGGAGACGCCGTCGACGGTGAGCGGGGCGGGCGCGCCGCCGCGGAAGGCTCGGGGCACGAAAAGGCCCAGCTCGGGGGCGACGTGGACGAGGATCTCCGGACCGTTCATCGGCACAGGATGCCACGATGGCGCGAAGAGAGGTTCCGAGCGGCAGATTGCGGGACAGATAGGCGTACGGAGCACCAGCACGCCCCGCCAGAAGGAACCCAGAGAAGGCGAGCACCCATGACCGAGCACCCGCGCGGCCTGCCGTCCGTGTTCCTGGACAGCAGCACGTCGTCGTTCACCCGCTTCGTCGAGCACGTCGCCCCGCACACCCTGCCGTGGAACCGCGGTACGGGGCCGGTGCACGACGTGCCGCACGGCACCACCGTGCTCGCGCTGACCTTCGACGGCGGTGTCCTGATGGCCGGAGACCGCCGGGCCACCATGGGCAACGTGATCGCCCAGCGCGACCTGGAGAAGGTGAGCCGGGCGGACGACCACACGGCGGTGGCGTTCGCCGGGACGGTCGGGCTGGCCAAGGAACTCGTCCGCCTCTTCCAACTGGAGCTCGCGCACTACGAGAAGCTGGAGCGCCGACCGCTCACCCTCAACGGAAAGGCGCAGCGGCTGGCCGCGATGATCCGCGACCATCTCGCGGAGGCGATGCAGGGACTGGTCGTGGTGCCGCTGCTCGCCGGGTACGACACCGCGCGGGGCGCGGGCCGCGTCTTCAGTTTCGATGTCACCGGCGGTCCGTACGAGGCGGTCGGCTTCCACTGCGACGGGTCCGGATCCCCTTATGCGCGCGGGGCGTTGAAGAAGCTGTACCGGCCGGGGCTGTCCGCGGCGGACGCGACGACGGTGGCCGTGCAGGCGCTGTACGACGCGGCGGACGACGACTCGGCGACCGGCGGCCCCGATCTGAGCCGGCACATCTATCCGTCGGTCGCCCTGGTCACGGAGGACGGTTACCGGCCGGTGCCGGAGGAGGAGGTGCGGGCCGTGGCCGCGTCGGTGGTGGCGGCGCGGGCGGTGGCGCCGGAGGGGCCGAGGGCGCCGCTGCTCTGAAGCGAGCCCGCAGGCGGACGTGCGTAACCCCCTTCCAGCAGAAGGGGGTTGATGCGCGGCGCCGTACGGGGTGAGATCGTGCCATGCAGCAACCGCTTTCTGCCGATCCGCACACCGCCCCCGACTTCGACCACCTCGACCACCGCTACCGCGGCGAGAACCCTCTGCGCACCCTCGGCCACCTCTTCCGTCCCGACCGCGGCCGGCTCCTCGGCGCGGTCGGTCTCTTCGTCGTCAAGCACAGCCCGATCTGGCTGCTGCCGATGATCACCGCGGTGGTCCTGGACGTGGTGGTGCAGCACGGGCCGCAGGACCGGCTGTGGCAGGCCACCGGCGTGCTCCTTTTCATCCTGGTGATCAACTATCCGCTGCACCAGTGGTACGTGCGACTGCTCGCCGGCAGCATCCGCCGGATGGGCACCACGCTGCGCTCGGCGCTGTGCCGCCGGATGCAGCAGCTGGACATCGGCTACCACTCCCGGGTCAGCTCAAGTGTCCTGCAGGCCAAGGTGGTCAGGGACGTCGAGTCGGTGGAGCAGATGGTGCAGCAGAGCGCCGACATGGGCCTGGGCGCCGTGGTCACGCTCATCGGCGGTCTCGTGGTCATCGCAGTACGGGTGCCCGCGTTCCTGCCCGTGTTCCTCGTCGTCGTCCCCGTGGCGGGCCTGCTCGTCATGCGGCTGCGGATGCGGATGCGCAGCCACAACGAGGAGTTCCGCCGTGAGGTGGAGCAACTCTCCACGAAGGTCGGCGAGATGACGACACTGATCCCCATCACCCGCGCGCACGGCCTGGAGCGCACGGCGCTGGGCCGGGTCGACGGCTCGCTGCGCCAGGTGTTCGCCGCCGGAGTGCGGCTCGACACCGTCAACGGCCGCTTCAACTCGGCGGCCTGGGTGCTGCTGAACATCCTCGGTGTCGCCTGCCTGACGGGTTCGGCGCTGGTGGCGTACCACGGCTGGCTGCCGGTGTCGCCCGGTGACGTGGTGATGCTGAGTTCGTTCTTCACGATCCTGACGGGCTCGGTGACGACGCTGCTCGGCCTGGCTCCCGTGATCAGCAAGGGACTTGAGTCGGTGCGCTCGGCGGGCGAGGTGTTGCAGGCGCCGGACCTGGAGCGCAACGCGGGCAAGTCGGCCGTGGAGCGGGTCACGGGCCGGATCGACTTCGATGCCGTCGGTTTCTCCTACGACGACAAACCGGAGGAGCCCGCCGTCAGCGGGTTCACGCTCAGCGCGCGGCCCGGCGAGACGATCGCGCTGGTCGGCGCGTCCGGCGCGGGCAAGTCGACGGTGCTGAACCTGCTGATCGGGTTCATCCGGCCGACCTCGGGCCGGATCCTGCTGGACGGCACGGACATGGCGGGCCTGGATCTGCGCAGCTACCGGCGGTTCCTGTCGGTGGTCCCACAGGAGTCGATCCTGTTCGAGGGGAGCATCCGCGACAACGTCACGTACGGCCTCGGCGACACCGACGAGGAGACGCTGCTGGCGGCGCTGCGGGACGCGAACGCACTGGAGTTCGTGCGGCGGCTGCCGCTCGGTCTGGACACGGTCGTCGGGGAGCGCGGCGCACGGCTGTCCGGCGGCCAGCGGCAGCGGCTCGCCATCGCGCGGGCGCTGATCCGCGATCCGCGCGTCCTGGTGCTCGACGAGGCGACGTCGGCGCTCGACAACCGCTCCGAGGCACTGGTCCAGGAGGCGCTGGCCCGGCTCGTGCACGGCCGGACCGTGTTCGTGGTCGCGCACCGGCTCTCCACGATCCGGGGCGCCGATCGCATCGTGGTGATGGAGGGCGGCCGGATCGCGGAGACCGGCACGCACGCCGAACTCCTGGCCAGGGGTGGGGTGTACGCCCGTCTCCAGCCGGCCGCCTGAGCCGTTCCGGCAGAGCGCGTACGTGCCCGCGTGCGCGGCGGCGACGACCGCGGCGCCGTCGGCCGGGTCGCACCAGTCGCCGACGGTGCCGCGGGCGTGCTCGACGAGGGCGCTCCCGGTGCGGAACGGCGCCGCTCGATTTCCCAGCGTGCGTTCGGTCGACCGGGCAGAAGGCAGACGTCCGGAGCGCGCCGGTCGATGCCCCCGGTGAGAGGATGCGGGACCGAGGGAGAGGAGCCGGGGCGGATGGGGCGCGCGGAGCGGGAGGTGGTCGCGGGTGGCGTTCGGCTGCACACCGCGGCACGGTCGCTGCTGGACGATCACGAGCGGGCGGTGCGGGCCGCGCGGGAGGCGCTGGCGCCGCTCCTCGACGACGAGGTGACGCAGACGCTCGACGCGATGCCGGTGTCCCGGCTCCAGGAGGCGACCGAGGGCAGGCTGCGGCTCGACCCCGTCGAGGAGAGCGGACTGCGCACGGTCCGGCAGGTGCTCGACGCCGGGCCGGGGCGGCTCCAGCAGATCCCCGGCGTGGGACGGGTGACGTCGGTCCATCTCCTGGGCGCGGCGCGACGGCTCGCGGACGCCGTGCGCGAGAGCGCCGCCGTGCACATCGACGTGGACCGGCCCGAGCCGCGCACGACGGCGCTCGTCGCCGCCCTGCACGTCCTGGTGGCGGCGGGCCCGGACGGGCGGCGGGCGGTGACCGAGGCCGGCACGCTCGACCGGCGGCTCGGCCCGCTCCTGGAGGCGGCCCGGCCCGTCGCCGGGCGGCTGCGGATGCTGGTCACCGGGCGGGAGGGGCGGGCGCGGGCCCTGGCGGCCGTGGCCGAGGTACGCGGGATCACCGAGGAGGCGGCGCGGGCCGGAACCGGCGAGCTGCTCGCCCAGGCGTCCGTGGACCTGCTGCGCGGACCCGCGTCCGAGGCCGCTGCCTGGGTCGACTTCGAGCTGCGCGCCGCCGAGTACTACGGGGTGCTCGGGGAGATCGCCGGGCAGGCCCCCGACACGGAGGCGGCCGAGGGGTTCCTGCCCGCAGGCATCGCCGACGAGGTGCGGACGCAGCAGCTCACCGACACCGGGCTCCGGGTGTCGCTGCGCGGCTACCAGACGTTCGGCGCGCGCTTCGTGCTCGCCCGGCGCCGGGTGGTCCTCGGCGACGAGATGGGCCTGGGCAAGACCGTCCAGGCGCTCGCCGTGCTCACGCATCTCGCCGCCGAGGGGCAGAGCCACTTCATGGTGGTGTGCCCGGCCGGGGTCCTGGTCAACTGGACGCGGGAGATCGAGACGCGCAGCCGGCTGCGCGCCGTGCCGCTGCACGGGCCGGGGCGGCAGGACGCGTTCGCCGACTGGAAGGGGCGCGGCGGCGTCGCCGTCACCACCTTCGACGCCCTGCGCGGTTTCCCCGCGCCCGGCGGCGGCGAGCTCGGCATGCTCGTCGTCGACGAGGCGCACGCCGTGAAGAATCCGCAGACCCTGCGGGCGCAGGCGGTCGCCGGGTGGGCGGCGCGCTGCGAGCGGGTCCTGCTGATGACCGGCACCCCGATGGAGAACCGGGTCACCGAATTCCGCAGCCTGGTGCGGATGCTGGACCCCGCGCTCGCGGACCGGCTCGACACGGAGGCCGGGCTCGCCGGGTCGGTGGCCTTCCGCACCGCGGTCGCGCCCGTCTATCTGCGCCGCAACCAGGACGACGTGCTGACCGAACTGCCCAGCCTCCAGCACACCGACGAGTGGGAGGAGCTGAGCGCGTCGGACGAAGAGGCCTACCGCGCGGCGGTGGCCGCCGGGAACTTCATGGCGATGCGCCGCGCCGCCTACGCCCGCCCCGAGAAGTCCGCCAAGCTCCAGCGGCTGCGCGAGCTCGTACGAGAGGCGGGTGAGAACGGCGCCAAGGTGGTGGTGTTCTCCTACTTCCGCGATGTCCTGGACGCGGTGCACGGCACCCTGGATGCCGAACCCCGCACCGGCGGCCCGGTGTTCGGGCCGCTGACCGGGGGTGTGCCGCCCGCGCGCAGGCAGGCGCTCGTCGACGCGTTCTCGGCCGAGTCCGGGCCCGCCGTGCTGGTGGCGCAGATCCAGGCGGCGGGGATCGGGCTCAACATCCAGGCCGCGTCCGTGGTGATCCTGTGCGAGCCGCAGATCAAGCCGACCCTGGAGCACCAGGCCGTGGCGCGGGCGCACCGGATCGGACAGGTGCGCTCGGTCCGGGTGCACCGGCTGCTCGCGCCGGGCGGGGTCGACGAGCGCATGGTGCGGATCCTCACCACCAAGGACCGGCTGTTCGACGCGTACGCGCGCCGCAGCGCCACGGCGGAGGCGAGTCCGGACGCGTTCGACGTGTCGGACGCGGAGCTGGCCCGGCGGATCGTGGCGGAGGAACGGGCCCGCCTCGGCGTGCGGGACGAGTCCTAGGCCTGTCTCCCAGATCCCTCCTGCCCCGCGAAGCCCGGCACGCGCCCTCGCCGCACCGGGCACAAGGCCGAGTACGTCCAGTACGAGGCCGTGCACCCGGCTAGCCGCCCGCGCGCGGCGCCCGCTCACGCTCCGCTGTCGCCCGCCGGACGGCACGCGCTCCGGCGCACCGGCACCCGCGGCCGACGCCCCAGTTCACGCCCCGCTCACCGAACGAACCCGCCTCGGGCACCTCTTACGAGTGATAACTGCCCGTGATGATGAACCGGGGCGCCGTCGGTCCGCATCATCACCCATGTCCGCATCCGCACCACCTGCCCGTACGGCAGCGCCGACAAGGGGGAGACCATGGCATCCGACCGGGGGCACGGGATCACGCACTGTGACGACCCGCGCGCCGCGCAACTGAGCGGTCTGTTGACACGCCGGAGACAGACCCTGGGGCTGACGGTGGAGCAGGCGGCACGCGCCACGGGCCTGGCGGAGCACCGCTACACGGCGCTGGAGCGGGGCGCGGGGCACGGCATCGACCTCGGCGGCCTCAAGCGCGTGGCGGGCGGTCTCGGTCTGACCGGACAGCCGCGCGAAACCTTCCTGCTGCTCGCGGCGGACCCGGACGTCACCCCGTACGACCTCGTGGAGCGACGCCGGCCGAGCATCGAGGAGCTGGCTCACATCGACCTGATGGAGCCCAACCCGGCGCTGATCACGGACCACGCGTGGAATGTACTGGCGGCGAACGCGTCGGTGGCGCGGCTCTTCGGCGACCCGGGCAGGGCGGCCGACGGGGACCGCAATCTCGTGCTGTGGCTGCTCACCGACGGCGCGGGGCGGCGCTTCGCCGATGTCGACGAGGTCCGCGCCGATGCCGTCGCCCGGGTTCGCGCGGCCCTCGCGCAGATCCCGGCCGACGCCACGCTGCAGGCGCTCGCGGGACGGATCGCCGCCGATCCGCTGGGGGCCGGGCTGTGGCGCTCGCGTTCGCCCCGGCTGCCGGCCGAGGCGTCGGCGCGGCGGTTGCGGCATCCGTTGTACGGCGAGGCGTCGGTTCTGGTGACGACGTCGCGGCTGCCCGGTGGGTTGCAGCTGATCGTCCATCACGCGGCGCATCTCATCCAGAGCCCGGCGCCGCGCTGATGCCGGGACATCCGGGTGTCGTTCGGCTGACGGCCGGTGGGGCTTCTCGCGCGGTTCCCCGCGCCCCTGAGACAGTCGCTTCGCGCAGCCTCCCCCGGACGAGCGGAGCTCGTTTCGGGGGCGCGGGGAACTGCGCGGCCAGCCACAGCGCACCCGCAGACGAACGAACCGCCTCAAAAAGCTACTTGACCCGCATCTCGCACCGCATCCGGCGCTCGTGCCCCACCTCGCGCACCGGGCCCGTGAGGGTGAGCGGCACGATGTGGTGGACGTGTTCGGCGGAAGCCGAGACGCGTAGTTCGAGGGCGCCGGGTTCGACGGTGCGGCGGCCGTCGGCGCCGGTGTACGCGGCCAGGTCGGCCGGGAAGGTGGCCTGCACCTCGGCGCTCGCCCCGGCGTCGAGCGGCACCCGTGCGTAGCCGACGAGCCGGACCTCGGGGCGGGCGACGGAGCCGACCGGGTCGTGCAGGTAGAGCTGGACGACCTCGGTGCCGGGCCGGTCGCCGGTGTTGCGGACGGTGAACCGGAGCGTCGTCTCGCCGTCGGTGGCGAGTTCGGGGCTGTCGCAGTGCGGGGCGTCCCAGCTGAACGTGGTGTACGACAGGCCGTGGCCGAAGGGATGCAGCGGCGTCGGGTCCACATTGCTGGGGTCGCCGTGCCGGCCGAGCGGCGGCGCCAGATACGGGGCGGGCTGACCGCCGGGATGGCGCGGTACGCCGACGGGGAGCCGCCCGGACGGGTCGACGCGGCCGCTCAGCACACCGGCGACGGCGGCGCCGCCCTCCTGGCCGGGGAAGAACGCCTGGACGACGGCGGCGGCCCGGTCCGCCCAGCGGCCGAGCGCGTAGGGCCGCCCGCTGAGCACGACGACGACGGTGGACGTCCCGGAGGCGAGCGCGGCATCGATGATCTCCCTCTGCACGTAGGGGAGTTCGAGGTCGGCGGCGTCGCAGCCCTCCCCCGAGGAGCCGCGCCCGAACAGGCCCGAGCGGTCGCCGACCACGGCGAGGCAGAGATCCGCGTCCGCCGGATCGGCGACGAACACGGCGTCGGGCAGCTCCGCGCGCAAGGCCTCGGCGAGGGTCAACACCTCTACACCCGACGGGAGTTCGGGGTGGTTGACGCCGACGTGCCGGGGGAACGTGTAGCAGCCGAGCATCGCGGCCTGTTCGTCGGCGAGCGGGCCGACGACGGCGAGGCGCGGGGCGGCGGGCAGTGGGAGGACGCCGGAGCCGTTGGCGAGGAGCACCACCGATTCCTCGGCGAGGCGGCGGGCGAGGTCCCGCATGTGCGGCGGGTCGAGGTCGACGGTGGCGTCGCCGGTGACCGGTTCCCAGTCCGGGTCGAGCAGGCCGAGTTCGCACTTCTGGGTCAGGACGCGCAGCGCGGCCCGGTCGAGGAGCGCGTCGGCGGGCAGGTCGGTGATGTCGACGCAGCGGGCGGCGGGCAGTTCCACGTCCACTCCGGCTGCGAGGGCGAGCCGGGCGGCGTCCGTGGTCGACTCCGCGACGCGGTGGGCGGACTCCAGGAACGACAGGCCGAAGTAGTCGGAGACGACCGTGCCGGTGAACTGCCAGGTTTCACGCAGGAGTTGGGTGAGCAGTCCGGTGTTGGCGTGGCCGGGGACGCCGTCGATGTCGTTGTAGGCGGGCATCACGGACCGGGCGCCTCCGTCGCGGACCGCCATCTCGAACGGTGGGAGCAGGACGTCGGCGAGTTCGCGGGGGCCGACCGACGCGGGCGCGTGGTTGCGGGCGGCGCGGGAGGCCGAGTAGGCGGCGAAGTGCTTGAGGGTGGCGACGATGCCGGCTGCTTCAAGGCCGCGGACGTAGGCGGTGCCGATGGTGCCGACGAGGTAGGGGTCCTCGCCGATGGACTCCTCGGTGCGGCCCCAGCGGGGGTCCCGTACGACGTCGAGGACGGGGGCGAGCCCCTGGTGGATGCCGACCGCGCGCATCGACGTGCCGATCGCCTGCGCCATGTCGGTGACCAGGGCCGGGTCGAAGGTAGCGCCCCAGGCCAGCGGGGTCGGGAAGACGGTGGCCTGCCAGGCGGTGAATCCGGTGAGGCATTCCTCGTGGGCGAGGGCGGGCAGGGCGAAGCGGTTGCCCGCGCGGATCGTGCGCTGGAGCGCGGCGAGCCGGGCGGCCCCCTCGGCCGGTTCGACGGGCACGGTGCCGAAGGGGCGGGTCAGGTGCCCGAGCCCGTACGGCAGCAGGCTGTCGAGGGCGGCGGAGCGGTCGGCGTAGGCGTGCTGCCCCGGCGCCACCTCGACGGCGCCGCTGTCGTCCTCGGTGCCGAGCCACACGCTGGACAGCTGGGCGGCCTTCTCCTCGGGGGTCATCCGGGCGAGCAGGTCCGCCGCCCGGACGTGGGCGGGCAGTGCGGTGTCCTGCCAGGGCTCGACCATGGAACTCCTCAGGTACGGGATGTGCGGGAAGCGGCGGTCGACGGCGGGGGTCAGCCCTTGGTCGCGCCCATCGTGATGCCGCCGATCAACTGCCGTTCGGCGACGGCGTAGAAGGCGAGCGCGGGCACCATGGACAGGACCAGGTACGCGAAGACACGGGCGGTGTCGGCCGAGTACTGGCCCTGGAACTGCTGGACGCCGACGGGGATCGTCCACCAGGTGGGTTCGCTGAACACCAGCAGCGGCAGCAGGAAGTTGTTCCAGCTGGTGACGACGGCCAGGACGGAGACGGTGCCGAGCGCGGGGCGGGCCATCGGCAGCAGGATCCGCCAGAAGAAGCCGAACGCCGAGCAGCCGTCGAGGGTGGCCGCCTCCTCCAGTTCGCCGGGGATCTCCCGGAAGAAGTTGCGGAGGATGACGATGGTCATGGGCAGGCCGAACGCGGCCTGCGGCAGGATCACGCCCCACGGGTTGTCGAGCAGGCCGAAGGTGCGGAGCAGCACGAACAGCGGCAGGATCGCGACGGCGAACGGGAACATCAGGCCGACGGTGAACAGCGTGAAGAGGAACTCGCGCCCTCGGAAGGCGAATCGGGCGAGGGCGAACGCGGCGAGCGCCGCCACCCCGACGGTCAGGGCGGTGGTGCCGACGGCGATGAGCGTCGACGAGCCGAGCGCGCGCCAGAACACGCTGTCCTGGAGGATCGACGTGTAGTTGTGGACCACCCACGGCGAGGGCAGGCCGAAGGTGTTCGCGGAGAGCTGGTCGGTGGACTTGAAGCCGGAGACGAGCGCGTAGAGCAGCGGCGTGATCATGACGACGCCGATCACCCACACGGTCACGTACAGCGGGACCGAGCGCAGTCGGCGGCGGCGCGCGGCGGTGCGTGCGGTGAGCGCGCCCGAGGAGGGCACGGGCGTCCGGGCGGTCTGGGTGCTCATCGGGCTCCTCGCATGGTCGTGAGGGCGCCTTCGGTGTCGCGGCGCAGCACGTAGCGCTGGTAGATGACCGCGAAGACGAGGCTGATGAGGAACATGACGATGGAGATCGCGCTGGCGTACCCCATCTGGTAGCGCTTGAAGCCGAACTGGAACATGGTGACCGCCATCGTCTCGGAGTGGTGGTCGGGCCCGCCCTGGGTGGCCACCCACACCAGGTCGAAGAGCTGGATCGCGCCGATCACGGAGAGGAAGACGCTCATCCGGAGCGTGGGTCCGAGCAGCGGCAGGGTGACGTGGCGGAAGCGCTGCCAGGCGTTCGCGCCGTCGATCCGGGCGGCCTCGGTGAGTTCGGGCGGGACACCTTGCAGTCCGGCCAGGTAGAGCATCATGTGGAAGCCGAAGTACTTCCAGGTCATGACCAGGAAGAGGGTGGCCATGACGGTGTTCTGGCCGGAGAACCACAGGCCGCCCGCCCCGTCGAGGCCGACCGAGCCGAGCACCTTGTCGGCGAGCCCGCTGTCCGGCGCGAAGATCATGCTGAACAGGACGCCGGTGATGACCTCCGACAGCACGTACGGGGCGAAGAACAGCATCCGGTAGACGGCGCGGCCGCGCAGCTTCTGGTTGAGGAGCACGGCCATGGCGAGCGCGAACGGCAGTTGCAGGCCGAGCGAGAGCAGGACCAGGAGCAGTCCGCGCCAGAGGTCGCCGAGGAAGACCGGGTCCTGGAAGAGGCGGCTGAAGTTGTCCAGGCCCGCGAAGTCCGAGGGCGAGCCGAAGCCGCCCCAGTTGAAGAGGGAGACGTATCCCGCGTACAGGATCGGGACGATCACGAAGACGGTGAAGAGGATGAGGCCGGGGACGGTGAAGAGGAAGGCGGTCAGCCAGTCGCGCGCCCGCCGGGCCAGGGGCCGCCGGTTCCCCTCCCGACCGGCCGGCGGCACCTTGCTCACGGCGGGGCGCGGGTCAGCGGTCTCGTCGGTCCGGGTCGAAGAAGTCATCGTCATTTACTGGCTCTTGGCGACCTGGGTGATGGAACGGGTGACCTGCTCGGGGGATTTGGAGCCCGCGATGAGGGCGGCCACCGAGTCGTTGACCTCCTGGCCGACGGCCGGCGGGTAGGCCTGATCGAGGTAGAGCTGAAAGCCGGTGGCGGCGTTCAGCAGGTCGGAGACGGCCTTGAGGTTGGGGTCGGTGAGGGCGTCCTGGGCGGCCTTGTTCACCGGGATCACTCCGGCGCCCTTGACCAGCTCGCGGTTGGTGTCGGCGCTGACGAAGAACTTCAGGAAGTCGACGGCCTCCTTCGGGCCGCCCTTGCGCAGCGCGTAGCCGCCGCCTCCGCCGAACACGTCGGTGGACTTGCCCGTGCCGCCGTCGACCGAGGGGAACGGGAAGAAGCCGAGGTCGTCGCCGATGCCCTTGCCCTCGGCCTTCTGGGTACCGGGCGCCCACTGGCCCATCAGTTCCATCGCCGCCCCGGCGTTGCCCATCGTGGCGGCCTGGCCGGTCGGGCCCGCGTACGCGGCGCCGAGGAAGCCCTTCTGGAACGGCCCGAGGTCGGCCAGTTCCTTGACGTGCTCGCCCGCCTTCACGAAGTCGTCGCCGGTGAAGTCCTTGGCGTCGGCGGCCTTCTGCATGCCGTCGATCCCGGCGATCCGGATCGCGAGGTAGGCCCAGTAGTACATGCCGGGCCATTTCTCCTTGCCGGCGAGGGCGATCGGGGTGACGCCCGCGGCCTTCAGCTTGCGGACGGCGTCGAGGAACTCGGTCCACGTCTCCGGCGGGCCGTCGATCTTCGCCTTCTTGAAGAGCGCCTTGTTGTACCAGAAGCCGACGGCGCCGATGTCGTTCGGGACGGCGTACGTTCTGCCGTCGAACTCGTAGGCCGCCCGGGCGGCGGGCACGAGTTCGCCGATCCAGTCCCTGACCCGGTCGGTGATGTCCTCGGTGAGACCGGCGTCGATCTGCTGCTTGAGCACCCCGCCGCCCCAGGTGTTGTACAGGTCAGGCAGCTTGCCGGAGCTGACCAGGGCGGTCATCTTCGACTTGAAGGCGTCGTTCTCCAGGGTCACGACCTTGATCCTGACCTTGGGGTGCGCCTTCTCGAACGCCTTGGCCTGCTCGGCCCACAGGCTCTTGCCTGGGTCGTTGGTCTGGATGTGCCACCACTCGAAGACGGTCCTGCCCTGGCTGTCGGTCCCGCCGGAGTCGGAGCCCCCGCAGGCCGTGAGCACGGCCGTGCCCAGTCCGGCGACGGAGACCACGCCGAGGAACCGACGGCGGGAGAACGAGAACGAGGACGTGGGCGAAGACTCGGGCGAAGACGGCGGAGCAGTGGCTGGCATGGCGCACCTTCCGGAAGCGATCCGAAAATTATCGGGAGATGGCCACGGAAGTTACGGGCATGCGACGGGGGTGTCAACGCCCTTGACGAAAAGGGCCGTTGACACCCCCGGTGGGGTCCGGCGGCTCAGGCCGTACGCGGGGCCGCCGTGCTGGCCCTGACCACGAGTTCCGTCGCCAACTCGACGCGCGGCGAAGCCGGTTCGACGGAGCGCGCCAGGTCGAGCACGGCACGGGCCGCCAACTTGCCCATGTCGGACAGGGGTTGGCGGACGGTGGTGAGGGGCGGCGAGGACCAGCGGACCTCCGGCAGGTCGTCGAAGCCGACGACGCTCAGGTCCTCGGGCACGCGCAGGCCGCGCCGGCGCAGCGCCTCGATCGCGCCGAGCGCCATCTGGTCGCTGGAGGCGAAGACCGCGGTGGGCGGTTCCGCCAGGTCGAGGAGGTGGCCGGCGCCGGTGAACCCGGACTCGTGGTAGAAGTCGCCGGGCACGATCAGGTCGTCGTCCACCGGCACGCCCGCCACGTCGAGCGCGGCGCGGTAGCCGTCGAGCCGGGCCCGTGAGCACAGCAGCCGGGGCGGGCCCGCGATGAACCCGATCCTGCGGTGCCCGAGTTCCAGCAGATGCTCGGTCGCGGCCATGCCGCCCGCCCAGTTGGTCGCGCCGATCGTCGGCATCTCCGAGGTGGGCGAGCCGGCCGGGTCGATCACCACCAACGGCACGCCCAGGCGCCGCAGTTCGTCGTGGAGGCCCGGTTCGAGCACGGACGTCACGAGGATCACGCCGTCCGAGGCGCGGGCCCGCAGATTGGTCATCCACTGGCGTGCGTCGCCCGCCCGGTCGTGGATCGCGGAGACGACCGTGCCCACGCCCTGCTCGTGCGCGACCTCCTCCACGCCCCGGATGATCTCGACGGCCCAGGGGCTGTCCAGATCGTTGAAGACCAGGTCGAGCAGGGCGGCGCGGTCGCCGGGCGCGGGCGGGCGGCGCCGGTAGCCGTGCCGGTGCAGCAGGTCCTCGACGCGGGCCCGGGTGGCGGGCGAGACGTCGGAGCGTCCGTTCACGACACGGGAGACGGTGGGTACGGAGACCCCGGCCTCCCGTGCGATATCGGTGATCGTCACCTTGGCCGGCCCGTCCGGGCGCCGCGTGGCTGTCCTGCGCTGAGCGCCATCCCCGGCCACGTTCCCCACCTCCGTCGACAACTCCGCCCGAAAGAGCCTCCGGGCGCCTTGCGGAGAACCGTAGGACACGTCGCGGACCGGCGGCTTCACCTTGCGGCGACGCTACCGGAAGTGTTCCGGAAATTCTCGGACACCGTGTCGGCACCGGAATGTCCGCCTTCCGGTTAGCGTTGGCCGAAATACGAGCGTCCCGCGGTGGAAGGCGGCCCACAGTGCACGGCGAGTACAAGATCCCCGGCGGCAAGCTGGTCGTGGTCGATGTGGAGGTGGCCGACGGTGTCCTCAGCGAAGTCCGGGTCGCCGGTGACTTCTTCCTGGAACCCGACGAGGCGCTGCCCGCGATCGACGCCGCACTGAAGGGCGCCCCGGCCGACGCGGACACGGCGGCGCTGACCGCCCGCATCGACGCGGCGCTGCCCGCCGGGACGGTCATGCTGGGCCTGACCACCGAGGGCGTCGCCACCGCCGTGCGGCGCGCGCTCGCCCGCGCCACGGACTGGCGGGACTTCGACTGGCAGCTGATCCACGACGCCCCGCAGTCGCCGGTGCTGCACATGGCCCTGGACGAGGTGATGGTGGAACAGGTCGCGCTCGGGCACCGTCCGCCGACGCTGCGGGTCTGGGAGTGGGACCGCCCGGCGGTGATCATCGGCAGCTTCCAGTCGCTGCGCAACGAGGTGGACCAGGAGGGCGTCGCGCGGCACGGGGTGGACGTCGTGCGCCGGATCTCGGGCGGCGGCGCGATGTTCGCCGAGCCGACGTCCACGATCACGTACTCGCTGGCCGTGCCCGAGTCACTGGTCTCCGGGCTCTCCTTCCAGGACAGTTACGCCTATCTCGACGACTGGGTGCTCGACGCGCTCTCCGACATGGGCATCAAGGCCTGGTACCAGCCGCTGAACGACATCGCCACGGACGTCGGCAAGGTCGCGGGCGCCGCGCAGAAGCGGGTCGCCGCCGGGCAGGGCGCGGTGCTGCACCACGTGACCATGTCCTACGACATCGACGCGGACAAGATGACCGAGGTGCTGCGCATCGGCCGCGAGAAGCTCTCCGACAAGGGCACGAAGAGCGCCAAGAAGCGGGTCGACCCCCTGCGCCGGCAGACGGGGCTGCCGCGCGAGGAGGTCATCACCCGCATGATCGACTCGTTCCGGGGGCGGTACGGGCTGACCGACGGCGAGGTCACCGAGGCCGAGCTGGCGCGGGCCGAGGAACTGGTGCGGACGAAGTTCGGCACCCCGGAGTGGACCGCTCGGGTGCCGTAGGGCTACGTCGACGCCTGGTCGCTGTCGCGGAAGGTGCCCCACCCGTGCCACCGGTCGATCTCCACGACCGCGGTGACCCGGCTGCGCACCCGGTCCGGGTAGGGGCCGCCCGTGTAGAGCCGGGCGATCCGGTCGATGTCCGCCAGACCCTCGTCGGGGCGCAATTCCACCGCCCGGCCGATGAGGCTGACGTGGGTGTACCAGTCGTCCTTGTCGAGGACGGTGAGGGTGAGCCGGGGATCGCGGCGCAGATGCTTCAGGCGCACCCGGCCCTCGTCCATGCTGAGCAGGATCCGGCCGTCCTCCCACAGGTACCAGGTCGCGGTGGAGACGGGCGCGCCGTCGGAGCGCAGCGTGGTGACGGTGCAGGGGTTGGCGCGGCTCAGCATGGTGACGGCGTCGTCGGGCAGCGGGGGCTTGGACACGGTCTCTCCTGTCCTACGGAATGTCCTGCGGGATGCCCTGCGGGATGTCCTGCGGGGTGATCAAGGTCCGTCTCGACCGTAGTCCCCCTCGCCTCGGCGCGCGGCTTCGGGCCGTACGCCGATGGTCACGGCCGCGACGACCGCGGCGAGCAGCATGCCCGTACCGCCGACGAGGGCGCAGGTGTGCAGCGCCGCCGTGAAGCTGTCGCCGTATGCGGTGAGGGCACGTGCGGTGTCCCGCGCCGAGTCGAGGTGGAGGAAGGCGCCCGCCTGGATGCCGGCGTCGGAGACCAGGCCCTGGACCTGGGCCTGTCCGGCGTGGTCGAGCCCGGAGTCGGCGAGTTCGCCGGGCAGTGCGGACAGGGTGCGCTCGGTGAGGACGACGCCGAAGACGGCGGGGCCGAGCGCGCTGCCGATCTGCCGCAGCGCGCTGTTGGCGGCCCCCGCCGTGCTCGCGAGCCGCCCCGGCAGACTGTCCATGGCGATGGTGGTGATCGGGGCCATGGCGAGCGCGATGCCGACGCCGAGGACCGCGATGACCAGGGCGGCGGTGCCGGTCCCGGTGTCGGCGTGGAAGAGGCCGACGCACAGCGCGCCGACGCCGCCGACGGCGAGGCCGCTCACCAGGAGCAGGCCGGGCGGGGTCGACCGTCGCATCAGCCGTCCGACGAGCGGCCCGAGGACGACGGTGAAGCCGTTCAGGGCGAGCAGCCGCAGCCCGATGTCCCAGGTCGAGGCGTGGTGGACGAGGCCGAAGTACTCGCTGAGCGCGAAGACCAGGCCGACCTGGGCGAAGAGGGTCAGCGCCATGACGAACGCGGCGCCGGAGAACGCCGGCGACGCGAAGAGCCGCATGTCCAGCATCGGGCAGGGCGAGCGGAGTTCGGCGACGACGAAGGCGGGCAGGGCGAGCGCCGGGACCACGAACCCGAGCAGGGCCCCGATGGAGCCCCAGCCGGCGCTGCCGCCCTCGATGACCCCGTAGACGAGGGCCGTGACGGCGACGATCGCGAGGAGCTGGCCGGGGAGGTCCGGGTGGCGTTCGCGCGTGGAGCGGGACTCGGCGAGGACGAGGGCGCCGGTCACCCCGGTGACCACGGCGACGAGCAGGGCGGGCAGGAACATCCAGCGCCAGCTCGCGTGCTCCACGATCAGGCCGTTGAGCAGCGGGCCGAGGGTGAGCCCGAGGCCCAGCGCGGCGGTCCACAGGGCGATCGCCGTGGCGCGTTCGCGCGGGGCGGGGCGGGCCTGGCTGATGAGGGCGAGGGTCGACGGGAGCAGGGCGGCGGTGCCGACCCCGGTGAGCGCCTGCCCGGCGCAGACCTGGGCGACGCCGTTCGCGGTGAGACAGACCAGGCAGCCGAGCACGGAGAGCAGCAGCCCGGCCAGGTACACGTTCTTGCGGCCGTAGAGGTCGCCGAGCATTCCGCAGGTCAGCAGCAGGGCGGCGGTCGGCAGGATGAACGCGTCGGTGATCCACTGGAGCCCGACGGTGGACGCGCCGAGGGCCTGCTGGAGCACCGGCAGCGAGGTGGAGACGCCCACGACCGGGAGATAGGAGACGAAGACGCCGACGCAGGCGAGCGCGACGGTGGCGGCCGCACGACGGGGCGCCGCCGGTATCGCGGACACCGGCGCGCCGGGCGTCCGCGGTTCGGGGGAAGCGGTGGTCTGCATGGCACCTCGCACTGTCCTTGAGGGGGAAACCGCTCGGACCGTATACCGGCGGGTGCCCCCGGGAGATGCCCTCGGACCTGCAACCAAAGATGAACGAGCGGGTCCGGGAACCGCTACTTGCAGCCCACGGGCTCGGCCCTTCCCGGCCAGCGCTCCACGGTTTTGTCGGCGTCGCGCACGTACGCCCGCGACTTGTCAGGGGCCAGCCACAGTTCCCGGCCGTCCTGGCGGTAGCCGGTGTCGACGGCGTCGGCGGGCAGCGGCACGTCCTTCGCGTACGTCGACGACAGACCGTCGATGCCGGCCAACTTCCCCTCGGGATCGCGGAGATACTGCCGTCCGCGCCATCGCCCGTCGTCGCCGCTGCCGAGGGTCACGAACTCCACCGACTGCCAGTCGCAGTGCTCGGCGCCCATCCACCCGACGACCTTCGCGGTGGACACGGCCCTCCCCCGCGTGTCCTGCCACACCATGATCGAGAGGCGCGCCCGGTCGCGGGCCCGGAACTCCGACGGGTCGCAAGCGGCGTGCGTCTCCGCGAACCAGCCGCGCCGGTCCTCGGCCACGATCACGGCCGCCCGGGTGCGGCCCGCGACGTCGTGCGAGTACAGGACACGGTGCCCGCGCCGGGCCTCTACGCGGTAGCCGCGGTCGGGTACCTCGCCGGATCCGTTCGCCAGGTGCCGGGCCAGTGCCTCGGCCGCCGAGCCGGCTCCGTCGTCCCCCGGGCCCTCGTCGGCGAACGAGCCCGCCTCGCTGGGCCTGCCCGCGCACTCCAGTGCCAGCAGGGCCGCGCCGCCGCCCTCCAACGGGCTGTCCTCGCCGACCTGTTCGGGCGTCTTCGTCTTCAGCGGACCGCTGTACGGGGTCGCGGGCGCCGCCGACGGCTGCGTCACGATCAGCCCGTCGGGCACCTCGGTGCCGCACGCCGTGAGCGCCAGCAGGCCGGCAGCGGCCGGAACCGCCCGGCGCAGTGCGTTCCGCATCCTCGTACCACCCTCCCCGCACGGCGCCCGGTGCGCCGTCCCGCCCTGGGACGCGGGAGGGGACCGGAACGTTCAGCCCGTCACGGGCGGACCTGGATCACGGCGTGCGTCCCGGCGGTGCGCCAGGCGCCGTCCGGGGCCGACGCGTCGAGCGCCCGCTCCGTACTCGCGTCGAGGCCCACGATCACCTGCGACTTCAGGGTGCGCAGCGCTGCCACCGGGCCGGGGAAGTAGGCGGTGCGCGCGGCGAACGGCGTGGTCGGCGGCCAGAGCCGGTCGCCCACCAGGCGGCGGTAGTTGAGGTCGCCCTTGAGGACGGTGACGGTGGCGCGGGCGAAGTCGGCGCGCAGATCGTCGGGCATGTCCGCGTAGGGCAGCGGCGCGCAGGAGAACGGGTGGGCGCGCACCTCCAGGACGCCGTCGCGCATCGCCGTCCAGAGCCGGGTGCCCGCCGCGTGCGCGGCACGATGGGTGTCGGACGCGGTCAGATGGCGCAGGGCGTCGAGGACATCGGCGATCGTGGCGTCGGAGACGTAGTACGGGTACGGCTTGACGTGCAGGACGACGCGGGCGGCCCGGCCGTGCCGCAGCAGGTGGTCGGCGAGCAGCAGGTCGGGGACGAGTTCGCGGCCCGCGTTGTCGGCGACCAGGTACACCGTGCTCGGCGCTCCGGCGGGCAGCAGCCGCCACAGGTCGGCGGAGTCGTCCACGACGACGGGTGACTCGGTGCCGCCGTCCTCTGCCTGCTCGGCTCCCATGCGGAAGCCGAGGTCGGCGCGGTTGCCCCACAGGGAGCCGTGCAGCAGGGCCGCCGCCTGTTCGTCGACGGGCCGTGCGGTGAGACGGTCCAGGGCAGCCCGCTCTTCGTCGGCCTCGGCGGTGTGCAGTTCGGCCAGTTTGAAGGGGCGGAACGGGTCCACGCCCTGCCAGGCTCCCGGGCCGAAGTACCCGACGGCGTCGAGGAGTCTGCGGTAGAAGTAGCTCTCGGCCCACAGGAACGGCGCTTCGAGCCAGGGCCTGCCGATGTGCTCGGGCCCGCCCCAGGCGTCCCACCGCTCCCGCCCGGGCGCGTCGGCGGCGAGGGGTGCGATCACTCCCCCGGTGCTCTCGCGCAGCAGCGCGTCCAGGGCGCGGCGCCGCGCGGGCGGGTACGGGAAGGCGTCGAGCAGCCGTCGGACCAGGGCAGGGTGCCGGTCGAGGAACACACTGCGCGGGAAGGAGCCGGGCTCGTCGCTCACGATGACCGGGGCGTCGGGGGTGGGGTCGGACATCATGCGTCCTCGTCGTACGTCGTCATGCTGCGGGCGGTGGGCATGGACCGGGGGACGCTGCTGCTCTACTCGCCCTCCACCAGCCCCCGGAGGCGGTGGAGGTCGGCGGCGACCGTGTCCGCGTCCCGCTCGAAGTCGGCGTCGCTCATGTCCGGCTGGCGGCGCAGGGTGAAGACGACCTCGCTCTCGTCGCCGTCGGGGATCACCCGGACCGGGTTGTGGAAGGTCTCCCCGGACGGCAGCGTGACGTGGTGGTCGAGGACCCCCAGGTCGTTGCGCGGCACGAAGCTCACCACGACCCGTCCCAGCGGGGAGGAGTCGGCGACCCACGCGCCGTCGATCTCCTCGATGGAGGTGCCCAGGCCATGGGCCCACGCGGGGAGGTTCCGCGGGTCCGCCGCGTAGGCGTAGACCTCGTCGGCCGTGCGGTGGACGTGCACGCCGATGTGGCGTGACTCTCGGTCGGAGCTGTTCATGGGGCGATGCTAAGGGACCGCACGCGCCGTCCTCCGCTACGAATCGGACCGGGCCCGCGACGGATGCCCGGGGCACGTCGAGTACCGTCCTGGGAGAGAACGCGCAGGTGGATGAGTTGCGCTGAACAGCCCGGGGGGGCCATGAACAGAAAAAGCGCCCATGACGCGCCAGGTGCCGCGCACGGGGTCGAGGGACAGCCCGACTGCTGGACGCGCGCCGCCGAACTGGCCGTGCGCCACCGTGAGGTGCTGCCGCGGCGCGGCGAGCGGGTCGCGGTCGTCGGGTCCGGGGCGTCGTACGCGATGGCCCAGGCGTACGCGGCGCTGCGCGAGGCCGAGGGGCACGGCGAGACGGACGCCTTCAGCGCGTCGGCGTTCCTGTACGGCCGTGAGTACGACCGCATCGTGGCCCTCACCCGCACCGGCACGGCGCCGGTGATGCAGCGGCTGCTCGGCAAGGTGCACGACAGTGTGCCCAGCGTCGCGATCACCGCGTCGCCGGACGCGCCCGGCATCGCCGATCACACGCTGCGCCTGGACTTCGCCGACGAGCCGCGGGAGGCGATCGCGACCCTCTTCCCCACCACCGTGCTCGCGCTGCTCCGGGCGCACCTGGGCGAGAACCTGGACGACGCCACCGACGACGCGTACGAGGCGATCGAGGAGTCACTGCCCCAAGTGCTGCTCGGGGCACGGCAGTTCACGTTTCTCGGGTCGGGCTGGACGTACGGCATCGCGGAGGCGGCCGCGCAGCTGATGCGGGACAACGCGGGCACCTGGGCGCAGGCGTACCAGGAGCCGGAGTACCGCCCGCGGCCCGCCGGTCCCGGGCAGGATCCGGGCGAGGTCACGTGGGTGTTCGGCGATGTGCCGGAGCGGCTGGCCCAGGCGGTGCGGGAGGCAGGCGGCACGCTGGTGTCGTCCGCCCGCGATCCGCTGGCCGAGCTGGTCCGCGTACAGCGGCTCGCGGTCGCCGGGGCGGCGGGGCCCGCCGCCTGAACGGGCCGCGTCAGCTCATCGGATAGCCGACGATGCTGTACGTGACGGCCGGGACGTCCTGCGTCGAGTAGAAGTGGCCGACCCGGGCGTCGAAGCGGGCGCTGTCCCCCGCCTCCAGATGGTGACGTACGTCGTCGACGACCAGATCGACCCGGCCGGACACCACCATCACGTACTCCACGGAACCGGCGCCGTGCGTGCTGAGCTGGCTCTGCGAGTGCGGGTGGAGCCGGGAGCGGTACATCTCCGTGCGGCCGTGACCGGGGGTGGCGAACAGGAGGTTCACGCTCGTCTCGTCGTCCGGCTCGTCGAGATCACCGGCCCGCACGATGTGCGGGGGCAGCAGGGAGCGCCGCAGCAGCTCCGCCGGATCGGTGCCGAGCGCCGCCGCCACCCGGTGGAGCACGTCGAGGGTCGGATTGGCCTCGGCGCGCTCGATCTGGGAGAGCAGCCCCTTGCTGACGCCGGTTGCGGCCGACAGCTCGCGCAGGCTCCAACCCCCTGCCAGGCGGCGCCTGTTGAGGTTCACCGACAGGGCGTCCCGCGCCACGTCGGGCGCGGCGGCCGCCTGGGCGGGGACGGCGGGCGTCGTGGGAACCGTGGGCACCGTTTCTCCTCGGCAACTGGCCTGCACGCCGGGCCGTACAGGGAACATGCGCTGGTCAGCGTCAGTCTAGGGGGTCGGGCGGCGGTTGTTCAGTCGGCGGCGGCGAGCATCCTCCGGGTCCACGCGTGCCGGGGCCGGTCCAGGACCTCGGCGGCCGGTCCCCGCTCCACGAGTTCCCCGCGGTACATCACGGCGACGTCGTCGGCGATCTGCCGGACCACGCCGAGGTCGTGGGTGATGAACAGCACCGCGAACCCTTCCGTGCGGCGCAGGTCCGCGAGCAGATTGAGGAGTTGGGCCTGCACCGAGACGTCGAGCGCGGCGACCGCCTCGTCGCAGATCAGCAGTTCCGGGCGGACGGCCAACGCCCGTGCGACAGCGACGCGTTGGCGCTCGCCGCCGGAGAGCACGCCGGGTCTGCGGTCGGCGTAGTGGCCGGGCAGCCCGACCTGGCCGAGGAGTTCGGCGACCAGGGCGGCGGCCTGTCCGGCGCGGGCGCGGCGGCCGGTCGCGTCGAGGCGTCCCGCGGCGGACAGCGCCTCGCGCAGGGTGGCGCCGACGTTGCGCAGCGGGTTGAGGGAGGAGTACGGGTCCTGGAAGACGATCTGCGTCCGGGCGGCGAGCGCGGCCCGTGCGGCACCGGCCGGGCGGCGGCCGGGGGCCAGCGGGACGCCGCCGACCTCGACGGCGCCCGCGGAGAAGGTCTCCAGGCCGACGGCGATCCTGGCCAGGGTGGTCTTGCCCGATCCGGACTCGCCGACCAGGGCGGTGACCCGGCCGCGCGCCACGCTCAGCGACACGTCGCGGACGGCGGTGTGCCGCTGCGCGCCCGAGCCGAAGACGCGGTGCACGCCCTGGAACCGCAGGGCCGGGGTGTCGTCCGTGGGCGCACTCGTGCGCTCCTGCGGCAGGGTCGTGGCCCGGAGGCGGGGCGCGGCGGGCCGGTCGCCGAGGTCGGCGGCGCGGACGCAGGCGTTCTGCCGCCCGTCGGGCTCCTCGGGCCACAGGCGCGCCGGGGTGGTACGGCACACGGGGGCGGCGTGGGCGCAGCGGTCGGCGAAGGGGCAGCCGGGACCCCGGCCGCCGGGTGCGGGGACGGAGCCGGGGATGACGGGCAGCCGCTCGTAACGCTCGCGGACGGACGGCTCGGCGAGCAACAAACCCTGGGTGTAGGGGTGTTGGGGGTTCTTGCCGAGGTCGGCGGAGCGTCCCTGTTCGAGCACGGAGCCCGCGTACAGGACGTAGACCCGGTCGCAGGAGGAGAAGGCGACCCGCAGGTCGTGGGTGATGAGGACCAGGCCCATGCCCCGGTCGCGCTGGAGGCCGCGCAGCAGGTCGAGGACGGCCTGCTGGTTGGCGGCGTCGAGGGCGGTCGTCGGCTCGTCGGCGATGAGCAGTTCGGGGTCGCCCGCCAGTGCGGCCGCGGCGGCGACGCGCTGGCGCATACCGCCCGACAGCTCGTGCGGGTAGCGGTCGGCGGTCTCGGGGCCGAGCCCCACCTCGGCCAGGCGCGCGGCGACCTCGGCGCGCCGGGCCGCGCTCCGGGCCCGGCGGCCGGTGGCCGCGGCGAGGGCGGGCAGGTCGGGGCGGAGCCCGTCGGCGATCTGCCGGCCGCAGGTCAGCTGGGGGTGCAGCATCGTGAACGGGTCCTGCATGAGCAGCGTGACGCGGCGCCCGCGCAGGGCGTGCCGGGCCCGCTCGGGCAGGTGCAGGACCTCCTCGCCGCCGAGCCGTACGCTGCCGCCCGCGACGGCGGTGCCCTCGGGGAGCAGGCCGACGACGGCCCGAGTGGTGAGGGACTTGCCGCTGCCGGACTCGCCGACGACGGCGACGCTCTCGCCCGGCCCGACGCGCAGATCGACCCCGTCGAGGAGGGTGACGGGCGCGCCGGGTCCGGCGGTGGCGATCACGCGCAGACCGCGGACGTCCAGCAGGGGGCCGCGTTCGCCGGCGTCGGTCCGCCCGGGGTCCGTCGCCTCGGACAGCTGAGCCATCAGGACCTCCGGTCGGAGAAGATTTCGAAGAGCCGGTCGCCGAGCAGGTTGAGCACCACGGCGGAGACGACGATCGCGAGCGCGGGGGCGAGCGCGGCGGACGGGTTGTCGTAGAGCAGCGTGCGGTTCTCGGCGAGCATCCGGCCCCAGTCGGGGGCGCCGGGCAGCACGCCCAGGCCGAGGAAGGACAGGGACGACAGGGCGACGATCGCGCCGGCGAAGTTCAGCATGGTGTTCGCGACGACCACCGGCAGCACGTTGGGCCAGATGTGCCGGACCATCACGGTGGTGCGGGACAGGCCGAGGGTCTCGGCCGCCTCCACGTACGCGCGGTGGCGCTGCTCCAGGACCGCGGACCGGACGAGGCGGACGTCGCCCGGCGAGGTCAGCACCACCAGGACGGCGACGGCCAGCAGATAGCCTCCGCCGCCGATGCCCGCCACGACCAGGGTGACGAGGAGGGCGGGCAGGGCGAGCAGCAGATCGGCCCAGCGGCGTACGAGGACGTCGGTGAGGCCGCCGAGGTATCCGGCGGCGAGGCCGAGGACGTTGCCGATGACCATCGATCCGAGGGCGACGAGGGCGGCTCCGGCGAGCGTGGAGCGGGCGCCCGCGACGACCATCTGCGCGATGTCGCGGCCGAGTTCGTCGGTGCCGAGCAGGTGTGCGCCGCCCGGCATGGCGGCTCCGGTCAACAGGTCCTGCGCCCCGTAGTCCGGGAAGATCCACTGTCCGGCGATCGCGGCGACGGCGAGCAGCAGGGCGACGGCCGCGCACACGAGGGTGAGCGGGGAGAAGCGGCGGCGCCTGCGGCGGCCGGGGGCTTCGGTGAGCGTGTCGGTGGTCATGCCTGCCTCTTCGCGCGGTGGGGCGCCGTCGGTGCGGGGCGCAGCCGCGGGTCGGCCAACGGGTGGAGGAGGTCGGTGACGAGGTTGGCCAGACAGATCAGCGCGGCGATCAGCAGCGCCTCGGCCTGGACGACCGGCACGTCCCGGAACGTCACCGACGACACGAGCAGTTGGCCGAGCCCCGGGAGGGCGTAGACCTGTTCGACCATCACGGTGCCCGCGAGCAGATAGGCGAGGACCAGGCCGATGCCGGTGGTGACGGGCACGACCGTGCCGCGCAGGACGTAGCGGGTGAGGACGGTGCGGGTGGGGACGCCGCGGGCGCGCGCGAAGGTCACGTGCTCCCGGTCGAGTTCGCGGATCACCGCGGCGCGGGTCAGTTTGAGCAGCACGCCGGTGACGGCGAGGCCCAGGGTGACGGCGGGCAGGATCAGATGGAGCAGCCGGTCGCCCGCGCCGCCGTCGCCGGTGCCGTAGGCGGGGAACCAGCCCAGCAGCAGCGAGAACACGTAGATGAGGAGGAGGCCCCCGGCGAACGCGGGCGTGGACAGGGCGACGACGCCGAGGCTCTGCGCCACCCGGTCGCTCGCACGGCGGGCACGCAGCCCGGCGAGCACCCCGAGAGGCAGCCCCACCAGGAGCGCCACGGCGAAGCCGAGCAGGACGAGTTGGACGGTGAGCGCGAACCGGTCGCCGAGCACCGCGGTGACGTCGGCGCCGGTGCGGATGGAGACCCCGAGGTCACCGTGGACGGCGTCGAGCAGCCAGTGTCCGTACTGCGCGGCCAGCGGTTCGTCGAGCCGGTACCTGGCACGTACGGCGGCCAGGGCGTCCGGGGTGGCGCTGCGGGCGCCGAGCAGGGTGCGGGCCGGGTCGCCGGGCGCGAGCCGCACCAGGGCGAACACGGCGACGGACAGCACGGCGAGCAGCGCCGCGGTCCCGGCGAGCCGACGGGCCACGTAGCGCCAGGGCAGCGCCGTGCCGAGCCGCTCGCGCAGCCGGGGCACGGGCACGGGCCGGCCGCCGAACGGCGCGCCGGTGGCGGGGAGTTCTGCGGTCACGGGGTCCGGTCCTTCGGGGGCTGTGCGGCGTCCTCGCCGACGACGTGGCGGGCGAGCCAGGCCTCGGCGCGGGCCGCGGCGTCGAGGAGGTGCGCGGGGTCGGTGAACTCGTGGCCCTCGCCGGGGTAGACGTGCAGCTCCACTGGCGCGGCGCCGCCCCGGCTCCAGGCCCGGTACAGCTCGTGGGCCTGGGAGACGGGGGTGACCCGGTCGCGTTCGCCGTGCAGCACCAGGACGGGGGTGTCGGGCGCGGGACGGAAGACGGGTGAGTGCGCGACGAGCGCGGCACGGCCCTCGGGCGTCCGGGCGTCGCCGATGCCGTAGGTGTGCTCGTAGCCGCCGCCGATGTTCGAGGTGTGGGCGAAGCTGAGCCAGTCGGTGGGCGCAGAGACGACGACGGCGGCGCGGAAGGCGCCGCTGCGGGCGGCCATGGCGGCGAGGTAGCCGCCGTAGCTGTGCCCGAGCACGGCTGCCCTGCCGGGTGCGGCCTCGCCGCGCTCGACGGCGGCCGTGACGCCGGTGAGCAGGTCGTCGAAGTCGCCGCGGCCGACGACGCCGACGACGCCGAGCGCATGGTCGAGGCCGTAGCCGCTGCTGCCGCGCACATTGGGCAGCAGCACCAGCCAGCCCGCCGCGGCGAGCGCGGGGGCGAGGCCGAGGACGTCGCCGGGCGCGTGTCCCGCGGACCACTGCCAGGACGGGCCGCCGTGCACGAGGACGGCCAGGGGGCGCGGGCCGGGACTGTCGCCGCCGGGAGCCGGGGTGCCGGGCGCGTCGAGCAGGAGGCCGTGCACGGGGCGGCCGTCGGCCGAGGTCCAGGAGGTCTCGCGGGTGCGGACCGGGGCGAGTGCGGTCGAGGCCGCGGAGTCCGGGTTCAGCGCGGTGACGGGGCGCCAGGCCCAGGCGTCGGGACCGGCGGTGGCGGCGACGACGGCCTGCGGCGGGCGGCCGGGTGCGTCGAGGACGGCCGCGGCGAGCGTGCCGTCGGCGCTGAGGGCGAGCGCGGGCTGGAAGGCCGGCCCGCCGAGCACGGCCCGCTCCTGCCACACGGTCGTGACGTCGGCGCCGCCGTCGGCTTCGGGATCGAGACGGACGCGTGCGACCCGGCTGCCGGTCCCGGCCCAGCCCGCCAGCAGCAGCCGGTCCGGGTCGTCGGGATCGGGCAGCAGCCAGGTGGCGTCCTCGGCGGCGGTCGGCCGGGTGACGGTGCCGTCGGTGAGATCCACGAGAACCGGTCGCCCCGCGACGATGGAGATCCCCTCGACCACGACGGCGCGCCGCCCGTCCGGCGTCAGGGCGGGGGCGGCCAACTGCCCCTGCGGCGTGTAGAGGGTGCGGGTGCCGCCGTCGGTGAGGTCGACGTCGACGAGCCGGCCCCGGTAGTAGCCGCTCGGCAGGTTCTCGGGCGAGGCGGTCGCGATCGCGCGGGTGCCGCCGCGCCAGGCGACGTTCCACACGGTGAGGTCCGTCGGGCCCGCCTCGCGCAGCACGACGGTCCCCGGCTGCTCGGGCAGCGTGCCGTGCAGCAGCCGGCGGCGTCCGGCGGCGGGCCGGAAGGACTCGGGGGCGGGGTCCTGGCCCAGCCGCACCGGGAGCCCGAGGTGCATGCCGTCGCGCTCGGCGCCGTCGTCGGCGACAAGCAGCAGCACCTCGCTCCCGTCGTCGGCGACGAGCAGGTCCTCGGTCTCGCCGGGTATCGAAGCGAGCGTCGTCGTACGGCCGTCGAGACTGTCCCAGAGGGTGAGCGCGGGCAGCCCGGTGGCGTCCGTCTCGGTGACGAGCAGCAGGGTGCGGGAGTCGGGCAGCCAGCGCGGGAACTGTCCGGAGCGGGTGCCGCCCGCCGCGCGGCCCTCCGTGTCCACGAGCTGGACGTGGGTGCCGCCGGGTCCGGCGACGGTCACCGCCACTCGCCGCCCGTCGGGGCTCGGCCGCGCCTCCAGCGGATGGTCGAGGTCGAGCACCGCCTCCAGCACGTGCCGGACCGCGGCTGCCGTGGGGCGTTCACGGTCGGGAGAGTGGGCGGGGCGGGGCATGCTCGGTCCGTTCGTGGTGCCTGGTGGGGTGCGTGTGCCGGGCGCGGGAGGGGGATGCGGGGGTGCACCCGGCACACGCGGTCGAGGGGCGGTCCGGCCGGACCGCGCAGGGGTGGTTCCGGTCAGGCGGTCTTCTTGACGCGGGTCGCCCAGGGGCCGACGAGGGCGAACGCGCCGGGCTCCTCCAAGACGTACTCCTTCGCGAGGGCCGTCGCGGTCTGCGCCCACCACAGCGGCAGGTACGGCAGGTCGGGCGCCGCGTCCTGGAGCGCGCCGAGGAGCAGCCGGCCGCGCTCCGCCTTGCCGGTCTCCGTCTTGGCGCGGGCCAGCGCGTCGTCGACGTCGCTGTTCTCGTAGTGCGGCAGGTTCGTCGCCGAGGCCGCGCTCGCGAGGTACGAGTCCGTCAGCTCGGCGGGGTCGCCGGTCACGGGGAAGTACCAGAGGAACTGCAACGGCTTCTTGCCCGGCACCAGGTCGGCGATCCACTGCTCCAGCGTGACCTCCTTGACCTTGAGCGTGATGCCCAGTTCCTTGAGCGCGTCGGCGAGGGCGAGCGCCGCCTTGCCGAGCTGCGGGCCGCTGTTGGGATACGAGAGGTCGAGGCTGAAGCCGTCCTTGTGCCGCGACTTGGCCAGTTCCGCCTTGGCGGCCTTGATGCTGTGGTCGAAGGCGGGCAGTGCCGCGTAGCCGCGCTTGACCTTGCTCTCGTCGAGCAGGGCGCCCCACATCTGCGGGGACACGAGCGTCGAGGCGACCTCGGCCTTGCCGTGCAGGATGCCGCGGACCATGCCGGACCGGTCGGCGGCGTACGCGAACGCGCGGCGTACGTGCACGTCGTCGAAGGGGGCCTTGGCGGTGTCGAAGGCCAGCGCGACGACGGAACGGTCGCCGGTGTAGGTGACCTCGGCCGTCGACTCCCAGCTGCGGGCCTCGTCGGAGGGCAGGTTCAGGGCGCCGTCGACGGAGCCGGACTTCATGGCCACGAGGCGGGTGCCCGCGTCGGGGATGAACGACAGCTTCAGCGTCCGCACCGAGGGGGTGTCGCCCCACCAGTCGCCGTTGCGCTCCAACTGCACGTGGTCGTCGGGCACGAACGAGGTCACCTTGTAGGCGCCGGTGCCGAGGAGCAGGGTCTTGGCGGTGCCGACCTTGCCCTTGTTCTCGGCCAGGAACGCCTTGCTGCTGATGAGCAGGGTGCCGGGCGTCGGGGTCCAGGCGAACGCGGCGTCCGCCGTCTTCAGCCTGATCGTGATCTCGCGGTCGCCGGTGGCCTTCACCGAGGCCACGTTCGCCCAGGCGTAGGCGAGGGCGCTGCCCTCGGCGCGGGCGGCCTCGATGGAGGCGATGACGTCGTCGGTGGTGACCTCGGCGCCGTCGGAGAACGTGGCGCCGGAACGCAGCGTGTACACGTACGTCTTGGCGTCGGGCTGCTTCCAGGACGTGGCGAGCCCGGGCTCCAGCTCTCCGGTGGGGCTCACCGCGAGCAGGGACTCCTGGACGAGCGCGGCCACCAGGTAGTTGAGGATGCCCGCCTCACGGCTGATGTCGAGGCTGGACAGCGACGAGGGCAGCGCCAGGGTGAGCTTGTCGACGGGCGTGTCCGTGCCCCGGGCGGCCGTTCCGTCCGCGCCGTCGTCCTTACGCTGGGGCGAACACGCGGAGACGACCATGGACGCGGCGAGCACACCGGCGCCCGCTCCCGTCATCCGCAGCACACCACGCCTGCTGAACCGTCCGCCGGCCTCGGAGTTCACCGTATCCACCTATCGCCATCGACCCTCGCGTCCACTGCGTGAGCCCATCTGGGCGTGGACGGTATACGGGAGGCTTGGGGGATGTCAAAGGTCGGCTTATCGACTTCGTGAGGGTGAAGGGACAAGGGTGACCGGGCGGGGTGAGCGGACAGCAAAAAGCCCCGGCCCGGGATCGCTCCCGGCCGGGGCCTTCGTACAACTGGATGCTGCTGGTTACTGGTGTCCGAGGGGGGACTTGAACCCCCACGCCCGATAAAGGGCACTAGCACCTCAAGCTAGCGCGTCTGCCATTCCGCCACCCGGACAAGGTGTCGGCGCTCACGGGGCGATGCCCGCGGCGACACGGAGAACCATACCAAGACTTCGCGGCACCTCTCACCTGCATAAACGCCCCTCTTGCGGAGCGTCCGCACAACGCAGAAGTGCCGACCGGAATCTCTTCCGATCGGCACTCCGGCCACCTGTGTGGCCCTGTGTGTCCGAGGGGGGACTTGAACCCCCACGCCCGATAAAGGGCACTAGCACCTCAAGCTAGCGCGTCTGCCATTCCGCCACCCGGACAAGGTGTTGGCGCTCGCGAGGCGATGCCCGCGGCGACATGGACAACAATACCAAGACTTGCGGGTGCCCTTCACCCGCGTATCCGCCCGCCGGAGACCGGCCGGCACCCCTTCACCGTGCGTGACCGCATGATCGCGTCAGTGCACGGAAAGGGGCTTCGACCTCGGGTTTCGCCGTCGGTGGGCGGATCGGCCGCTAGGCCCGCCGGGCGGAGGTCCGCGTGATCACGGCATCAGGTGGTAGTCGGGGAAGTTCCCGGGCAGCCGCTCCCCCGCCGGTCCCTGCGTGACGGCGCGCACCAGCAGCTCGCCGCCGACGAACGCGCCGCGCCAGGACGCCCCGAAGCCGCCGAACAGTTCGTCGCGGTCGCCGCGCGAGCGGGGCTTGCCGTGGCCGACCTTGAAGGCGCGGATCTGCGGGGCGAGCCGCTCGTAGGTTTCCTCGCCGTCGGTGGAGAGGGTCGCGACCAGGGCGCCGTTCGACGCGTTCATGGCCGCGAGCAGCTCCGCCTCCGTGTCGACCAGGACGATGGTGTCGACCGGGCCGAAGGGTTCCGCGTGGTGCAGCGGCGAGGACGGGGGCGGGCCGAGGAGCGTCACCGGATGGACGTAGGCGCTGGTGTCCTGGCCCGGCAGGAAGCGGTCCGGGTCGGGGACGGCGCGGTGCAGCGGCACGGCGCCGCGGTCGATCGCCTCGCCGACCTGGTCGGTGAGTTCCTTGGCCTTGGCCGCGTTGATGAGCGGGCCGAAGTCGAGCTGCGGGTACGGGTCCTCGGCGTCCTCGACGGCGAGCGGGTGTCCGACGCGCAGGGTGCGCACCGCGGGCAGGTACGCGGCGAGGAACGCGTCGAAGGCGTCGCGCTGCACGACGAACCGCGGGTAGGCGGTGCAGCGCTGCTTGCCGTAGTCGAAGAGCTTGGGGATCGCGGCTGTCAGCGCGTCCCAGTCCGTGTGGTTCCAGATGCCCCAGGTGTTGAGTCCTTCCTGTTCGAGGATGTGCCGCTTGCCGAGGTCGGCGACGGCGGTGGCCACGGCCGCGCCGGTGTCACGGCCGCCGACGAAGGAGACGCAGCCGATCTCGGGCGCCCGCACCAGCGCCTGGGAGAGCTGCCCGCCGCTGCCGCTGACGAGGGTGACGGGGATCCCCTCGCGGGCGGCGAGGGCGCAGGCCAGGGTCAGACAGGAGACACCGCCGTCGGTCGGGGTCTTGGCGATGACCGCGTTTCCTGCCAGTGCCTGCACCAGCATGGCGTGAACGAGCACGCTCATCGGATAGTTCCAGCTGGCGATGTTGGACACCGGCCCGGCCAACGGCGTGCGGTCGCCCAGGAGTTCGTCGATGCCGTCGACGTACCAGCGCACTCCGTCGATGGCCCGGTCGACGTCGGCCTGGGCGAGCCGCCACGGCTTGCCGATCTCCCAGACGAGGAGCAGGGCGAGCAGTTCGCGGTGCTGGGTGAGGGCGTCGAGGGTGGCGGCGACGCGGGCGCGGCGTTCGTTCAGGGGTACGTGCCGCCAGGCGCGGTGCTGGTCGAGGGAGGCGCGTACGGCCTGGTGGGCGGTGTCGGCGTCGAGGCGCGGCGGGCCTGCGATGGGGCTGCCGTCGACGGGGGTGGTGGCGGGCAGCGTACGGCCGTCGGCCTGCCAGTCGCCGTTCCAGAGGTTGAGGACGCGGTCGTCACGGAAGGCCTCGGGGGCCGCGCCGAGGCAGCGCTGCCAGGCGTCGTTCCAGGACGTTCCTGCTTTGAGGGTGGTTGCCATTGCGTTCGGTCTCCGCTCACGGTGCACAGTCGGGGCGGGCGTCTTGCTGGCTGTTGGTGCTGTGGACGGGAGGTGCCCGCTGGACACCTCCCGTATGCCAAGGACCGTACGGGGAACGGCGGTCGGCACGTATGAATCGCGTCACTCGCCGTCGGCGAGGCACTCCGTCACGAGCCGTGCCGTCTCGGTCGGTGTCGAGCCGACCCGCACACCGACCGCTTCCAGCGCCTCCTTCTTGGCCCGCGCGGTACCCGAGGAGCCGGAGACGATGGCTCCGGCGTGCCCCATGGTCCTGCCTTCGGGGGCGGTGAACCCGGCGATGTAGGCGACGACGGGCTTGGTGACGTGGTCGCGGATGTACGCCGCCGCCCGCTCCTCCGCGTCGCCGCCGATCTCCCCGATGAGGACGACCAGTTCGGTCTCCGGGTCGTCCTGGAACGCGGCGAGGCAGTCGATGTGGCTGGTGCCGACGACGGGGTCGCCGCCGATGCCGACACATGTCGAGAAGCCGATGTCCCGGAGCTCGTACATGAGTTGGTAGGTGAGGGTGCCGGACTTGGAGACGAGTCCGATGCGGCCGGGTTTGGTGATGTCGGCGGGGATGATGCCCGCGTTGGACTCGCCCGGTGTGATCAGGCCGGGGCAGTTGGGGCCGATGACGCGGGTGCCCTTGCTCCGGGCGTACGCGTGGAAGGCGACGGAGTCGTGGACCGGGATGCCCTCGGTGATGACGACGGCGAGGGGGATGCCGGCGTCGGCCGCCTCGACGACGGCGGCCTTGGCGTAGGCGGGCGGGACGAAGAGGACGGTGACGTCGGCGCCGGTGCGGGCCATACCGTCCGCGACGCCGCCGAAGACGGGGACGGCCCGGTCGTCGAAGTCGACGGTGCGGCCGGCCTTGCGGGGGTTGACGCCGCCGACCACGTTCGTGCCCGCGGCGAGCATCCGGCTGGTGTGCTTCATGCCTTCGGCGCCCGTCATGCCCTGGACGAGAACCTTGCTCTCCTGGGTGAGATAGATGGCCATGTCCGGTCTCCTCAGTCGACGTCGGTCGCGAGTTCGGCGGCGCGGCGCGCGGCGCCGTCCATGGTGGGCACCTGCTGGATCAGCGGGTGGGCGCGGGAGTCGAGGACGGCGCGGCCCCGGGCGGCGTTGTTGCCGTCGAGCCGGACGACGAGCGGCTTGGTCAGCCGGACGCTGTCGAGGGCGCTGACGATGCCGTCGGCGACCGCGTCGCAGGCGGTGATGCCGCCGAAGACGTTCACGAGGACGGACTTCACGGACGGGTCGGAGAGGATGACGTTCAGTCCGTCGGCCATCGTCCGGGCGGAGGCGCCGCCGCCGATGTCGAGGAAGTTGGCGGGGCGGGCGCCGCAGCCGGCGACGACGTCGAGGGTGGACATGACCAGTCCCGCGCCGTTGCCGATGATGCCGACCTCGCCGTCGAGCTTGACGTAGTTGAGGCCCTTGGCGGCCGCTTCCGCCTCCAGCGGGTCGTCGTGCGCGGTCTCCTGGGCGCCCCAGCGCTCGCGCCGGAAGCGGGCGTTGTCGTCGAGGGTGACCTTGCCGTCGAGGGCGAGGATCTGTCCCTGCGCGGTGCGCACCAGGGGGTTCACCTCCACCAGGACGGCGTCCTCGCGGGTGAGGACGTTCCAGAGGCGTACGAGGACGTCGACGGTCTGCGGTGGCAGTCCGGCGGCCTCGGCGATCCGTGCGGCTGTAGCCGTGGTGACGCCCTCCGCCGGGTCGACGGGGATCCGGGCTACGGCTTCGGGCCGTGCGGCGGCGACCTCCTCGATCTCCATGCCGCCCTCGGCGGACGCAATGGCGAGGAAGGTTCCGGCGGTGCGGTCGAGCACGTAGGAGACGTAGAACTCGTCCTCGATGTCGACCGGTTGGGCCAGCATCACCGTGCCGACGGTGTGGCCCTTGATGTCCATGCCGAGGATCTGACGTGCCGTGAGCTCGGCGGCGGCCGGGTCGGCGGCCACCTTCACGCCGCCGGCCTTGCCCCGCCCACCGGTCCTGACCTGGGCCTTGACGACGACACGCCCGCCGAGCCTGCGGGCGATCTCGCGCGCTTCCTTCGAGGAGTCGGTGATCTCCGCGCGCGGCACCAAGATGCCGTGTTCCGCGAAGAGTTCCCTTGCCTGGTGTTCGTACAGGTCCATTTCGGCTCCTGACTTGAAAGTGCCGCACGCCCCCTGGACACCACCCATCGGATGCGGGATAACAAGGTTCATACAGTATTCGTCGACTGTATGCAATGTACGAGCGACGCACGAGAGCCGTGCTCCAGCCGTGCTGAACCTCGGCCGAAGCGGCTCGCCAATCCCCTACGAAGGGACGGGACTTCGCCATGCCCCAGTCGTCCACCGCGGACAACGGCCAGGAGCAGATCTCCGGAGGCCATCTGGTCGCCAAGGCACTGAAGGCCGAGGGGGTGGAGGTCATCTACACCCTGTGCGGCGGCCACATCATCGACATCTACGACGGTTGCGTCGACGAGGGCATCGAGGTCGTCGACGTGCGCCATGAACAGGTCGCCGCGCACGCGGCGGACGGATACGCCCGCATCACCGGCAAGCCGGGCTGCGCGGTGGTCACGGCGGGCCCCGGCACCACGGACGCGGTCACCGGTGTCGCGAACGCCTTCCGCGCGGAGTCACCGATGCTGCTCATCGGCGGCCAAGGCGCCCACACGCAGCACAAGATGGGGTCTCTGCAGGACCTTCCGCACGTCGACATGATGACGCCCATCACCAAGTTCGCGGCGACGGTGCCGGACACCGCGCGCGCCGCCGACATGGTGTCCATGGCGTTCCGCGAGTGCTACCACGGAGCGCCCGGGCCCTCCTTCCTCGAGATACCCCGGGACGTGCTCGACGCCAAGGTGCCGGTGGACAAGGCGCGTGTCCCGAAGGCGGGCCGGTACCGGGCCTCCACCAAGTCGGCGGGCGACCCGGAGGCGATCGAGAAGCTCGCCGACCTGCTGGTGCACGCCGAGAAGCCGGCGATCCTGCTGGGCAGCCAGGTGTGGACGACGCGCGGCACGGAGGCCGCCATCGACATGGTGCGCACCCTGAACGTGCCCGCCTACATGAACGGTGCGGGCCGCGGCACCCTGCCGCCCGGCGACCCGCACCACTTTCAGCTGTCGCGCCGTTACGCGTTCTCCAACGCCGACCTCATCGTCATCGTCGGCACGCCCTTCGACTTCCGGATGGGCTACGGCAAGCGGCTGTCGCCGGACGCGACCGTCGTCCAGATCGACCTCGACTACCGCACCGTCGGCAAGAACCGCGACATCGACCTCGGGATCGTCGGCGACGCCGGCCTCGTCCTGAAGTCCGTCACCGAGGCCGCCTCGGGACGGATCAACGGGGGCGCCGCAAGGCGCAAGGAATGGCTCGACGAACTGCGCGCCGCCGAACAGACGGCCATCGAGAAGCGGCTGCCGAACCTGCGCTCCGACGCCTCCCCCATCCATCCGTACCGCCTGGTCAGCGAGATCAACGACTTCCTCACCGAGGACTCGATCTATATCGGTGACGGCGGCGACATCGTCACCTTCTCCGGTCAGGTCGTCCAGCCCAAGTCGCCGGGGCACTGGATGGACCCGGGGCCGCTCGGCACCCTCGGCGTCGGCATCCCGTTCGTCCTCGCCGCCAAGCAGGCGCGGCCCGACAAGGAGGTCGTGGCGCTCTTCGGCGACGGCGCGTTCTCCCTCACGGGCTGGGACTTCGAGACGCTCGTGCGCTACGACCTGCCCTTCGTCGGGATCGTCGGCAACAACTCCTCGATGAACCAGATCCGGTACGGCCAGAAGGCCAAGTACGGCGACGCGCGCGAGCGCGTCGGAAACACCCTCGGCGACGTCCACTACGACAAGTTCGCCCAGATGCTCGGCGGTTACGGCGAAGAGGTCAGCGATCCGGCCGACATCGCTCCCGCGCTGCGCCGCGCGCGCAAGTCGGGCAAGCCGTCCCTGATCAACGTCTGGGTCGATCCGGACGCGTACGCCCCCGGAACCATGAACCAGACGATGTACAAGTGAGGTGAGTCCCTCGTGACCAAGGCCCTCGAAGGCATCCGCGTCCTCGACATGACCCACGTCCAGTCGGGCCCCTCCGCCACCCAGCTCCTCGCGTGGCTCGGCGCCGACGTGATCAAGCTGGAGGCGCCGACCGGAGACATCACGCGCAAGCAGTTGCGCGACATCCCGGACGTCGACTCCCTGTACTTCACCATGCTCAACTGCAACAAGCGGAGCATCACCCTCAACACCAAGTCCGAGCGCGGCAAGGAACTCCTGACCGAGCTGATCCGGCGCTCGGACGTCATGGTCGAGAACTTCGGGCCGGGCGCCGTGGACCGCATGGGCTTCACCTGGGACCGCATCCAGGAGATCAACCCGCGGATCGTCTACGCCTCCATCAAGGGCTTCGGCGAAGGCCCGTACACCAACTTCAAGGCGTACGAGGTCGTGGCCCAGGCGATGGGCGGGTCGATGTCCACCACCGGCTTCGAGGACGGACCGCCGCTCGCCACCGGCGCCCAGATCGGCGACTCGGGCACCGGCGTCCACGCGGTGGCCGGCATCCTGGCCGCGCTCTTCCAGCGGGAGAACACCGGGCGCGGGCAGCGGGTGAACGTCGCCATGCAGCACGCGGTCCTCAACCTGTGCCGGGTCAAGCTGCGCGACCAGCAGCGGCTCACGCACGGGCCGCTCGCCGAGTACCCGAACGAGGACTTCGGCGACGAGGTGCCCCGCTCCGGCAACGCGTCGGGCGGCGGGCAGCCCGGCTGGGCCGTGAAGTGCGCGCCGGGCGGGCCCAACGACTATGTGTACGTCATCGTGCAGCCGGTCGGCTGGGAGCCGCTCACCCGGCTCATCGGGCGGCCCGAGCTCGCCGAGGACCCCGAGTGGGCGACTCCGGAGGCGCGGCTGCCGCAGCTCACCAAGATGTTCCAGCTGATCGAGGAGTGGTCCTCGACGCTGCCCAAGTGGGACGTCCTGGAGCAGCTCAACGCCCACAACATCCCGTGCGGGCCGATCCTGTCCACCAAGGAGATCATCGAGGACGCCTCGCTGGTGGCCAACGAGATGGTCGTCGAGGTTCCGCACCCGCGGCGCGGGACCTTCACCACCGTCGGCTCCCCGCTCAAGCTCTCCGACTCCCCCGTGGACGTCAGCAGTTCGCCCCTGCTCGGCGAGCACAACGAAGAGGTCTTCATCGGCGAACTCGGTCTCGGTGACGAGGAGCTGCGTCTGCTCAAGTCGAACGGAGTGATCTGATTGATGGCCGAGGACCGGACGCTGACGGTGCGGGCACTGCTCGACACCGTGCGGGCCGAGGGACGCACGGCGCTCACCGCGCCCGAGGGCAAGGTGATCGCCGACGCGTACGGGATCGCCGTCCCCGGCGAGGAGCTGGCGACCGATGTCGACGAGGCGGTGGCCGCCGCCGCCCGCTTCGGCAAGCCGGTGGTACTGAAGATCGTCTCCCCCGACATCCTGCACAAGACCGACGCGGGCGGTGTCGTGGTCGGCGTGGAAGGTGCGGCCGACATCCGGGCCGCGTTCCACCGGATCATCGACAACGCGCGCGCGTACGCGCCGGACGCCCGGATCGAGGGCATCCAGGTGCAGGAGATGCTGCCGACCGGCGGCGACTCGCAGGAGGTCATCGTCGGGGCGGTCACCGATCCGACGTTCGGCAAGGTCGTCGCCTTCGGGCTGGGCGGTGTGCTGGTCGAGGTCCTGAAGGACGTCACGTTCCGGCTCGCGCCCGTCGACGCCGACGAGGCCGTCGGGATGCTCGACTCCATCAGGGCGGCCGAGGTGCTGCGCGGGGTGCGCGGCGCCCGGGGCGTCGACCGGTGGGCGCTCGCCGAGCAGATCCGCCGTGTCTCCCGGCTGGTCGACGACTTCCCGGAGATCGCGGAGGTCGATCTCAATCCGGTGATCGCGACGCCCGAGGGCGCGGTCGCGGCGGACATCCGGGTGATCCTCGCCGAGGGCACGGCCGCACCGCGGCGCACCTACACGCGCGAGCAGATCCTGACCAGCATGCGTCGGCTCATGCAGCCGCGGTCGGTGGCGGTGATCGGCGCTTCCAACGAGCAGGGCAAGATCGGCAATTCGGTGATGCGCAACCTCGTCGACGGCGGCTTCTCCGGGGAGATCCATCCGGTGAACCCCAAGGCCGATGACATCCTGGGCCGCAAGGCGTACAAGAGTGTCACGGACGTCCCCGGTGAGGTGGATGTGGCGGTCTTCGCGATCCCCGCCAAGTTCGTGGCAGCGGCCTTGGAGGAGGTGGGGCGCAAGGGTGTGCCGAACGCAGTGCTGATCCCCTCCGGCTTCGCGGAGACCGGTGAACAGGCGCTCCAGGACGAGATCGTGGCGATCGCGGAGCGGCACGGAGTACGGCTCCTCGGACCGAACATCTACGGCTACTACTCGACGTGGCAGGACCTGTGTGCCACGTTCTGCACCCCGTACGACGTGAAGGGCGGGGTCGCTCTGACCTCGCAGTCCGGGGGCATCGGGATGGCGATCCTGGGCTTCGCGCGCACCACCGGGACCGGGGTGTCGGCGATCGTGGGCCTCGGCAACAAGTCGGACCTGGACGAGGACGACCTCCTCACCTGGTTCGGCGAGGATCCGCACACGCAGTGCATCGCCATGCATCTGGAGGACCTGAAGGACGGGCGTGCCTTCGTGGAGGCCGCTCGGGCGACGGTGCCCAAGAAGCCCGTCGTCGTCCTGAAGGCGGCCCGTACGGCGGCCGGCGCGAAGGCCGCCGGGTCGCACACGGGCGCGCTCGCGGGCGACGACGCGGTGTACGACGACATCCTCCGGCAGGCAGGCGTCATCCGGGCCCCTGGCCTCAACGACATGCTGGAGTACGCGCGGGCCCTGCCCGTGCTGCCCACCCCGCAGGGCGACAACGTCGTGATCATCACCGGTGCGGGCGGCTCCGGCGTCCTGCTCTCGGACGCGGTGACCGACAACGGGCTCCAACTCATGGAGATCCCGGACGATCTGGACGCGGCCTTCCGGGCGTTCATCCCGCCCTTCGGCGCCGCCGGCAATCCCGTCGACATCACGGGCGGCGAGCCCCCGTCGACGTACGAGGCGACGATCCGGCTCGGCCTGGAGGATCCGCGCATCCACGCGCTCGTGCTCGGCTACTGGCACACCATCGTCACCCCTCCCATGGTCTTTGCGGAGGTAACGGCCCGCGTGGTCGCGGAGTTCCGGGAGCGCGGCATCGAGAAGCCCGTGGTCGCCTCGCTGGCCGGGGACGTCGAGGTCGAGGAGGCGTGCCAGTACCTGTTCGAGCGGGGCGTGGTCGCCTATCCGTACACGACCGAGAAGCCGGTCGCGGTGCTCGGGGCCAAGTACCGGTGGGCTCGCGCGGCGGGGCTGATGGGGGGCGGTCGATGAGGTGACCCGGCGGGTCCGGTCGGCGGTGCGCGTCGGCCGGACCCAGGACCCGTGCGCGCACGAAAGCAATTTGGACAGGGGGCGCTGGCCAGATCTTTCGACGCAAGGGGTGCGACCGTCATGACGACCACCGACCTATCCTCGTCCGGCCCCGTCAGGGAGGTGAGGGACGAGAACGGCCGCCTGTACCGGATCGGACAGACCGATCGGGACATCCTGGGGCGACCACGATGGACCATGGTGCTCTTTCCCTGGATGGGCATGCTGGGCATCAGTTCCTCGGAGTACGCGTTCACCTCGGCCGAGGACACCCTGCACGAGGCCCACCTGTGGGACAGCGGGCACATCTTCTGGCTGATGGGTGTCTGGATCTTCTTCCAGGCGGCCGTGGCCTTTCCCGCCGGGCAGTTGCGGGAGAGCGGCAGGCTGCCGGCCCGGTACGCGATGATGCTGGGCGCCGGCGGCACACTGTGCGGCTATCTGTCCCTGGCCTACGCACCACATGTGACCGTCGCCTATCTCGGCTTCGGTGTGTTCAGCGGTATCGGGGCCGGCCTGGTCTACGCGACCAGCGTCAACATGGTCGGCAAGTGGTACCCGGAGCGCAAGGGCGGCAAGACGGGGCTGGTCAACGGCGGTTTCGCCTACGGTTCCGTGCCCTTCGTGTTCGTCTTCACGTCCTTCATGGACCTGTCCAACTACCAGGGCGTCCTGGTCATGGTCGGCGTGATCTGCTGCGCCGTGGTGGCCTTCGCCGGCTGGTTCCTGAAGGACCCGCCCAAGTACTGGTGGCCCGCGCACGTGGACCCGTTGAAGGTGACGGACGACCCGCGCGTGCGGCGTGCCCTGAAGAAGAACCCGCCCGCCGTGCACCAGTACACCCCGCGTGAGGCGGCCCGTCAGCCCGTGCTGTGGATGATGTGGTTCTGCCTGCTGTGCACCGCCGGAATCAACATCTACGGCATCGCCATGCAGGTTCCGTTCGGCAAGGAGATGGGATTCGCCGGCGGCATCGTGGCCACCGCCATGTCGCTGAAGGCCATCGTGAACGGGACCGGCCGCGGAGTGATCGGCTGGATCTCGGACCGCGCCGGGCGTCGCAACACACTGATCATCGTCTGTCTCGTCCTGGGAACGGCGCAGTTCGGTGTGTTCTTCTCCGGAAACATGGGCTCGATGCCGTTCTTCCTGTTCTGCTCGATGGTCTCGGGATTCGGCGGCGGAGCGATCTTCCCGTTGTTCGCGGCCATGACCGCCGACTTCTTCGGCGAGAACAACAATGCCTCCAATTACGGCATGGTCTACAGCTCGAAGCTGATCTCCGGCCTGGTGGGCGCCGGCGGCGGGGCCTTCCTCGTCGACGCTTGGGGATACGGAGGCGCCTTCGCGTTCGCCGGTTCCATCGGACTCGGCTCGGCCGTGCTCGCACTCTTCCTCAAGGCTCCCGGCAAGCCCAGACCCCAGAGGCAGCGCCGGATCGTACCCAACCCGCAACCGCTCGGTGAGGAGATGGCCTGATATGACGGCGGAGCCCATCGCCGCAGGAAATTCGAGATCGTCGACCGGCGCCAGGTATCAAGAGATCACGGATGAGAACGGCCGCGTCTACCGCATCGGGGAGACGGACCGCGACATCCTCGGCCATTCACGGAAGTTCATGGTGTACCTGCCATGGGTCGCGATGATGGCCATCAGCGTTTCCGAGTACGCGTACGGCTCGGCGGAGGACACCCTGTCCGCCGCCCACGGCTGGACCCAGTCGAACACCTTCTGGATCCTGAGCGTCTGGGTGTTCTTCCAGGCGGGAATCGCCTTTCCGGCCGGGTGGCTGCGGGAGAAGAATATCCTGCCCGCCAAACGGGCCGTGATGCTCGGCGCGTTCATGTGCATGATCGGCTTCATCGCGCTGTCGCACCTGCACAATGTGTGGCTCGCGATCCTCGGATTCGGAGTCATCGGCGGGCTGGGCTCCGGCCTCGTCTATTCGACCTGCATCAACATGGTCGGCAAATGGTTCCCGGAGCGAAAGGGCGGCAAGACCGGTTTCGTCAACGGCGGATTCGCCTACGGTTCGCTGCCCTTCATCTTCATCTTCAACTACGCCTTCGACACCTCCAACTACCACCGTGTGCTGGACATGATCGGCGCGTATGTCCTGGTGGTCGTTCTGGTCTGCGCGTTCTTCTTCCGCGATCCGCCGAAGAACTGGTGGCCCCAGGACGTCGATCCGCTCGACAAGTCCGGGACGAGCAAGCGGGCCAGGTCGCTGGCCATGAATCCGCCCGCGGTACGCCAGTTCACGCCTATGGAAGCCATCAGGACCGGAATGCTGCCGGTCATGTGGCTGAGCCTGGTGCTCACCGCGGGGGTGTCCATCTTCGGCATCTCGTTCCAGGTGGACTTCGCCAAAGAGGTCGGTTTCGGACCGCTGGTCGCGGCCTCCTCGATGGGCGTCATGGCCGTCATCAACGGCGTCGGCCGGGCCGTCGTCGGCTGGCTGTCGGACATCTGGGGCCGCAAGAGGAGCCTGGTCTTCGTGATCGTCGTGCTGGGTCTCGCCCAGTTCGGCATCATCTGGGCCGGGGACATCAAGAGCGAGTGGCTGTTCCTCTTCTTCGCGTTCCTGTCCGGCTTCGGCGGCGGCGCGTTCTACCCGATGTTCGCGGCCCTGACCCCGGACTACTTCGGTGAGAACTACAACGCCACCAACTACGGGCTCGTCTACAGCGGCAAGCTGATCAGCGGCTTGTTCGGCGGCGGGCTCGGCTCGATGGTGGTCGCCGCGTGGGGCTACAACGGGGCGTACGCGCTGGCCGGCGGGATATCCATGGTGGCGGCCGCCTTCGCGCTGCTGCTGCGCCAGCCGGGGCGCAAGGAGGTGGAGCCGGCCGTGACCCACGGCTGAGTCACGCACCGCACGCAGAGGGCCCGGCCGGTCGGCCGGGCCCTCTGCGTGCCTCTCACGCGCGTGGTGCGGCGATCACTTCTTGCGCAGGGCCGCCAGGTTGCCGTAGCCGATCTTCGCGTGCTTCAGGGACTGGGCGGGGTCCGTGGCGGACGGCGCGTTGTCCTGCTCGACCATGGGGTTGTGGTAGTTCTTCGCGCCGACCCGGCTGAAGAAGGTCTTGTAGTCGATGACTCCCGTACCGAAGGGCACCATGTCGTAGCCCTCGCCGCTGGTGTCGTTGCGCGTGCCGTCCTTGGCGTGGAAGAGCGGGTAGCGCTTGGTGTGGCAGCGGACCAGGGCCGCCGGGTCGAAGACGTCCTTGCGCTGGGAGCCGTCGTGCGCCGTGTAGGTGTGGAACTTGTACTGGGCGACGTGGGCCCAGTAGATGTCCATCTCCAGCCACACGGTCTTCGGGTCGCTGACCTTCAAGAAGTATTCGAGCTTGCGGATGCCGGAGCTGCGCGTCGGGCGGCCCTGGGCGTCCAGCGGTCCGCCGTCCAGGAGGAATCCGTAGGCCGCGTCGTGGTTGTGGGTGTAGAGCTTGATCCCGGCGCGGCGGGCGATCTCGCCCAGGGCGTTCCACTTGTCGGCGGCGACGTCCCAGTCCGCCTTGTAGGAGCTGCCGGTGGGGTCGCCGCCGGTGCCCATGTGGTCCATGCCGAGGATGTTGGCGATCTCCAGGTGCTTCTTGAACGTGTCGAGGTCGGGCTGGGTGAACGGCCAGGACGACGGGATGAAGCCGTGGTTGCCCTGGGCGCGCAGCCCGTACTCGTCGAGCCAGGAGCGGAGCAGTCTGGCGCCCTCGACCGATTCGAGGTTGGCGCCGCCCGGAGCGTTCGCGTGCTGGCCGTAGCCCGCGAACTCGACCTGGCGGTAGCCGTAGCGGGCCAGTTCCTTGAACACCTCACGGAATCCGGAGGGCAGGTCGGAGGCGAGCGGGTCGCGGCCGGTGGCGTCGCGCACGGTGTAGAGGATGATGCCGCGCTTGTCGGCCGGCACCAGCTCCTGGCCGCGTCCGTGGCTGTGGCCTTCGTGCCGGGGCTGGGCGAAGGAGGGTGCGGCGCCGAAGACGGGGGCGGCGATCGCGCCCGCGCCGACGGCGGTACAGGTGCTGAGGAAACGGCGGCGGTCGATGCCGAGGCGTCGTCTGAGGGCGTCGTCGGCCGAGGTGGTGGCGGGAGCCTCGTGGAAGTCGGTCACGGGTGCCTCTTTCCGGTTCTCGTGCGGGATGGGTGCGGATGCGTCGGCGCTTTTCGCTGTGCGGGTCGGACGCCACTGGCGTGTCGTCGGTGGCGTGTGCTTCACTCTCTGTAACTGCTCCTCGGTGAGCGGGCCTGGGGCGGCGTATGCCTCAGCCCAGGCCTGCAAGTTCCAGGAGCAGGGACTTCACGGCGGTCGCGGGGACGCGACCGGGGAACGCATGGGGGGTGGAGCTGATGAGGACAGGGCCGTCGTCACTGTCGGTGTCTGCGGGGAGGCGGCCGTGGCTGCCGCGAATAGGTGACGGGTCGAGCGGGACGACCGCCATCCGGTAGCGCAGGCCGAGTTTCTTGCGTGCGAGCGCGCTCGCGGCCTTCACCTTGACGTAGGGGTCGTGGGGGTCCATGAACAGTTCGACCGGGTCGTAGCCGGGTTTGCGGTGGATCTCGACGAGCTGCGCGAAGTCGGGCGCGCGGGCGTCGTCGAGCCAGTAGTAGTACGTGAACCAGGCGTCGGGTTCCGCGACGGCGACGAGTTCGCCGGAGCGCGGGTGGTCGAGGTGGTGGGCCTTCTTGCCCTCGTCGTCGAGGAGTTGGTCGATGCCGGGCAGGCCGTCGAGGGCCGCGCGGGTGGCGTCGAGGTCTTCGGGACGGCGCACGTAGATGTGGGCGATCTGGTGGTCGGCGACGGCGAAGGCGCGTGAGGCCATCGGGTCGAGGTACTCCATGCCGTCCTGCGTGTGCACCTCCAGCAGGCCGGCCCGGCGCAGCACCCGGTTGATGTCGATGGCTCGCTCGACGCGGGTGATGCCGTACTCGGACAGGGCGACGACCGTGCGGCCCTCGGCTCTGGCGTCGTCGAGCAGTGGGGCCAGGGCGCTGTCGAGTTCGGCGGCGGCCCGGTGGGAGCGGGGGTCGTCGGGGCCGAAGCGCTGGAGGTCGTAGTCGAGATGGGGGAGGTAGCACAGGGTCAGGTCCGGGTGGCGGGTGGCCATGACGTGTCGGGTGGCGTCGATGATCCACTGGCTGGAGACGAGGTCGGCGCCCGGGCCCCAGAAGTGGAAGAGGGGGAACGTGCCGAATTTCTCGGTGAGTTCGTCGTGCAGGGCCGGGGGCCGGGTGTAGCAGTCGGGCTCCTTGCGGCCGTCGGCGTAGTAGACGGGACGGGGGGTGATGGTGATGTCGGTGTCGGCGCCCATGGCGTACCACCAGCAGATGTTGGCGACGGTGTAGCCGGGGTGGGCGCGGCGGGCGGCGTCCCAGAGTTTGTCGCCGGCGACGAGGCCGTTGTGCTGGCGCCAGAGCAGTACGTCGCCGAGTTCGCGGAAGTACCAGCCGTTGCCGACGATGCCGTGTTCGCTCGGCATGGTACCGGTGAGGAACGTGGACTGGGCGGCGCAGGTCACCGCGGGCAGCACGGTGCCCAGGGATGCGCGGGTGCCGGACTGGCCGAGGGACTTGAGGTGCGGCATGTGGTCGAGCAGCCGCGGGGTGAGGCCGACGACGTCCAGGACGAGGAGGGGGGTCGGCCGGGAGGGCGTGTCCGTCATGGCAGTTCCTTCAGGCCGAGGTCCGTCAACAGGTCGCGGGCGAGAGTGAGTTCGGCGGCGATGCCGTCGGCGAGCTGGGGGCGGGCCCGTGGGCGCAGTTCCGGCGGGAGCGCCTGCCAGGTGTAGGTCTCGACCTCCAGGTGCCGGGTGAGCGGGTGCGGGCCGCCGACGAGGCGGGTCAGCGTGTCCTTGAGGACGTCGAGTGTGGAGGTGAGCGGGGCGGCGGGAGCCGCGTGCAGGGGGACGTGGAAGTGGGCGCGCCAGGCGGCGGCGTCTGGCAGCTCGGCACCGTTCAGGGCGGGGCCGAGGTCGTCGGTGCCCCGCAGTCCCTGGTCGGTGAGGGTGCGGGTCTGGTGCAGGAAGCGGGGCTCGTCGAAGGCGGCGAGGGCTTCGCGCACCGCGGGAGTCCGGGGGTGTTCGGCGTGCAGGGCTGCGGAGAGCTGGGATTTGACGACGGGGACGTGTGCGGCGGCGAGGCCGTCCAGTGCGGTCTTCGGGTCTTCGAAGGAGGTGGCGAGGTGACAGGTGTCGAGGCACAGGCCGATGCGGTCGGGCCGGTCGACGGCGGTGAGCGGGGCGATGGCGTCGGCGGTGGTCTCGACGACGCAGCCCGGTTCGGGTTCGAGGCCGATCCGGATGGATTGTCCGGTGAGTTCTTCGAGGGCGTCGAGACGTTCGGCGAGGGTGACGAGCGCGGTGTGGGCGGCCTCGGCGCGCGGGGGGTCGTAGGCGGTGCGCCAGGCCAGCGGGAGGGTGGAGATGGTGCCCTCGGTGACGTCGGCGGGCAGCAGTTGGGCGAGCAGGCGCGCCAGGTCGCTGGTGTGGGCGAGGCGTTCCGGGTCGGCCCAGTCGGGCTGGTAGACGCGGTACTTGACCTCTTCGGCGCCGAAGCCCTCGTAGGGGAAGCCGTTGAGGGTGACGACTTCGAGGCCGCGCCGTTCGAGTTCGGTGCGCAGTCCGCGCAGTGCCGCCGGGTCGGTGGTCAGGGAGCGGGCGGCGTCCTTGGCGAGCCACAGGCCGATGCCGAGGCGGTCGCGGCCGAGGCGGCGGCGGACGGGTTCGCAGTGGTCGCGGAGTTGGGCGAGGACGCCGTCGAGGGTCTCGGCGGGGTGCACGTTCGTGCAGTAGGCGAGGTGGACGGTGGAGCCGTCGGGATGGCGGAAGCGCATCGGTCACGCTCCGCCGCGGAGGATGGAGTTGCCCTCGTGCGTGGGCGACGGTGGTTCGGTGGGGTCGAGTTGGAGCCGGCCGCTGAGCGCGTAGAAGGCGACCGGGTTGCGCCACAGGACCAGGTCGACGTCGTCGTCGCCGAAGCCGGCCTTCAGCATCGCCTCGCCGACCCGCCGGGTCTTGAGCGGGTCGCTCTTGCCCCAGTCGGCCGCGGAGTTGACGAGGACCTTCTCGGTGCCGTAGGTGCGCAGGATCTCGACCATGCGGTCCTCGTCCATCTTGGTGTCGGGATAGACGGAGAAGCCGAGCCAGCTCCCGGCGTCCTTGGCGTCCTTGACCGTGGTCTCGTTGAGGTGGTCGATCAGGACCCGGTCGACGGGCAGCGCGGATTCCCGGACGACGTCGAGGGTGCGGTGCAGGCCGGTGAGCTTGTCGCGGTGGGGAGTGTGCACCAGGGCGGGCAGCTCGTGGTCGGCGGCGAGTTGGAGCTGGGTGGCGAGGGCGGTGTCCTCGGCGGGGGTCATCGAGTCGTAGCCGATCTCGCCGACGGCGACGACGCCGTCCTTGGCGAGGTAGCGCGGCAGGTCGTCGAGGACCGGGGTGCAGCGGGGGTCGTTTGCCTCTTTGGGGTTGAGGGCGATCGTGCAGTGGTGGGCGATGCCGTACTGGGCGGCCCGGAAGGGCTCCCAGCCGAGGAGCGCGTCGAAGTAGTCGAAGAAGGACGCGGGCGAGGTGCGGGGCTGGCCGAGCCAGAAGGCGGGTTCGACGAGGGCGCGCACACCCGCCTCGTACATGGCCTCGTAGTCGTCGGTGGTGCGCGATGTCATGTGGATGTGGGGGTCGAAGATGCGCATCAGGACTCCTTCGCCGTGGGGGCTGCCGGGGAGGTCAGGGCGAGGACCCGGGGCAGGTCCGGGGGGACGGGCCGGCCCGCGGCCGTGCGTTCCTGCGCGAAGTCCCCGAGCATGCGGGCGAGTTCGGCGTCACCGTGGGCGCGTTCGCCCAGTGCGGCCACGGTGTCGGTGGGCACTCCGGTGAACAGGCACTTGAGGACGGCGTGCCGCCACGAGTGCGCGGGCAGGTGCTCGGCGGCGTACGAACCGACCGCGGCGGCGACCAGGCGGGTGTCGTTGGTGCGCAGGGCGTCCTCGACGAGGGGCAGGCCCTCGGGTCCGGGAACGAGGTGGGGCAGCGCGTGCAGGACGGCGCGGCGTTCGGCGGCGGTGCCCTGCGCGTACAGCCGGGTGAGGGTGGCGGTGTCGGCGCGGGCGGCGTGCAGCAGCAGGACGCGGGCGGTGTCGGCGTGGTCCTGGCCCGTGCGTCGGCCGGCTTCGGCGAACCGTGACTCCCAGAGCGTGGGCTGGGTGTGGTCACGGGCGGAGCCGGTGGCCGCCGCTTCGTCGAGGGCCTGGTCGAGCCAGGCGCGGGCGGCGCCGGGCAGCGCGGTGTCGAGGTGGCCCCGGAGGGTGGCGATGGTGGTTGGTCCGCTCATGCGCTGCCGCCTCCTTGTGCCGCGGTGCGGAGGAACGCGAGGGACTCGGCGGCGAGGCGCGGGCCCGCGTGGGAGTGGCGGGGCAGTTCGACGACGGTCAGGCCCTGGTAGCCGGTGGCCGCGAGCGCGTCGAGGAGGGGCGGGAAGTCGATCTCCCCCTCGCCGAAGGGCAGGTGTTCGTGGACGCCGCGGCGCATGTCCTCGATCTGGACGTGGCGCAGCCAGGGTGCCGCCGCGCGTACGCAGTCGGCGGGTGGTTCGGGCTCCAGGCACTGGCAGTGGCCGAGGTCGAGGGTGAGGCCGAGCGCGTCGGGGCTGCCGAGCGCGCGGCGCAGGTGGTGGAAATCGTCGAGCGTGGCGAGGAGGTGGCCGGGCTCGGGCTCGATCGCGAGCGGGACGCCGGCGCCGTCGGCCGCGTGCAGGACGGGTTCGAGGGCGTCGGCGAGGCGCTTCCACGCCGTGTCCCGGTCGGTGTCGTCCGGCGTGATGCCGCTGAAGCAGTGCACGGCGTGCGCGCCGAGGTCGGCGGCGACCTGGACCGCGCGCAGGAGCAGGCGGACGCGGGCCGCGCGGGCGTCCGGGTCGGGGTCGAGGAGGGAGGGGCCGTGTTTGCGGCGCGGATCGAGGACGTAGCGGGCGCCGGTCTCGACGGTGACGTCGAGGTGGTGGCGGTGCAGGGTGCGGGCGACCTGGCGGGTGCGGGTCGCGAGGTCGGGGGCCAGGGGGTCGAGATGCATGTGGTCGAGAGTGAGGCCGACGCCGTCGTAGCCGAGGTCGGCCAGGAGGGCGAGGGCGTCGTCGAGGCGGAGGTCGGTGAGGCCGTTGGTGCCGTAGCCCCAGCGTGGGGTGGCGGGCTGCGCGGGGTGGGTCATGTGACGCTCACCTTCTTCGCGAAGCGCCGGGCGAGCGGGGCGAGGGCGGCGGTGAGGAGGGCCGCCGCCGGGGCTCCCGCGCGGGCCGTCAGGGCTGCCTGGAGCGGGATCATCGCGCGGATGCCGGCGCCCACGGCGCGCTGGGTCAGGGGTGGGGAGGGGTTGAGCGCGGCGTGGAGCAGGGGGCGGGCGGCGGTCAGGGCGTACGCGGTGGGGCCCGGTAGGCCGAGGGGGGCTGCGGCGCCTCGGCCTACCGGGGTTCTGAGGAGGGCGCCGGCCAGGGTGGCGGTGGTGGCCAGGGCCGCTGCCGGTGCGAGGGCGTTGCCGCCCGTCGTCTCGTGGCGGGACACCGCGGTGACGGCCGTGGTGTGGACGGTCATGGTGAGAGCGGCGCCGGTGGCCGAGCTCCAGGACTTCGCACCGGCGTCCTGGGAGGCGCCCGCCCCCAGGAGGACGTCGAGGCCGCGGGCTGCGCCCATGGCGGCCGGTCCGGCGGGGGTGTGTTTCAGGCCGAGGTCGTACGCCCAGACGGTGGCGGCCAGCGCGGTCGCGAGCGCCGCGGGCAGCCGCCCTGCCCGGGAGGCGAGCCCCACTCCGGCCGCGGTGAGCGCCCCTGCCGCCGCGAGGGCGGCGCCGGGGCGGATGCGGCCGGAGGGGATGGGCCGGTGGGGGCGGTCGACGGCGTCCTCGGCGCGGTCCGCCCAGTCGTTGAGGGCCATGCCCGCCTCGTACAGGCACAGGGAGGAGCCGATGGCCAGGAAGGTGCCGCGGCCGGGGCGTGCACCGACGGAGGCCGCTCCCACGAGGGCGTCGCCGGGGACGGTGAAGAGGGCCGGGAGCCGCAGGAGTTCGGCCCAGGCGCGCAGGGCCGTGCGGCTCATCGGGCGTCTCGCAGCCGGTCCGCGAAGTCCACCAGGGCGGCGTACTGCTCGCCGAGTGCGGCGCCCGCGCCGGGGTCGGGGTCCTTGAAGTAGAAGCCGAGTTCCGGGCGCGGGCCGGTGAGTCCGGCAGCGTGCGCGCGCAGCAGGAGCCGGGCCAGGTCGAGGACGAGGGGCGCGGCGAGCGCGGAGTCGCAGCCCTGCCAGGTGGTCTGCAGGACCATGCGGGCACCGAGGAAGCCGTCGAAGGCGATGTGGTCCCAGGCGGTCTTCCAGTCGCCGAGGGCGGGGACGTCGTCGATGTGGACCTCGCCCTGCGGGGCGGCGCCGAGGGTGTCGGCGAGGACGCGTTCCTTGCCCGCGTTCTTGGCGGCGGCCGCGGCCGGGTCGGCGAGGGCGGCGCCGTCGCCACCGCCGAGGAGGTTGGTGCCGGACCAGGCGCGGACGGCGAGGGCGCGGTGCAGGAACATCGGGCCGAGCACGGAGCGCAGGAGGGTCTGTCCCGTCTTGCCGTCGCGGCCCGCGTACGGGACGGAGGCGGCCTCGGCGTCGACGGCGAGGGCGGGGTGGTGCAGGCCCGACGAGGGGGTGAAGTTGACGTAGGGGCAGCCGGCGCGGAGGGCGGCGGCCGCGTAGAGGGAGCTGGGCGGCAGGGTGTCGCCGGTGGGGACGGGTTCGGTGGAGGCGACGTTCACGACGACGGCGCCGGCGAGGTGCTGGTCCCGGACGAAGGCAACGATGTCGGTGGCGAACGCGTCGATGAGCTCGTCCTGCGAGCGGGGGTCGTCGTGGCCGGTCAGCGGGCCACCGGGCCTGATCTCCCGTTCTGCGGTGGTGAGTTCGGCGTGGACGGCGGCGGGCAGGCCGTGCGGCAGGACGCCGCCGGCGGCGAGGTGTTCGGCGCGTTTGGGCAGCGGGCAGTCGACGGTGTCGTGACCGCCGAAGACGAGGGAGGACAGCGGCGGCAGGCCGCAGGAGAGGAAGGGGGTGGTCTCGGTGACCATGCCGGTGGGCGGGTGGAGTCCGGCGGCGACGGCGGCACAGCCGGCGATCGCGGTCGTGGCGACGGAGCCGCGTGCTCCGATCAGCCAGACACCGAAGCGGGGGGTGGGGGTGGGGAGGGACGGTTCGGCGGACATGGGCAGCCTCCTTGTCGTACGCGAACCGGGGGTGGCGCGAGAGCAGGCCGGAATGTGCGGGGTGCTGCGCCCGGCAGAGTGCCGGGCGGGACGGCGGGCGGAGGTCCGGCGTCCTCCGCCCGCCGCCGTTCGGGGTGCCCTACTGGGGCAGTTCCTTGAGCTGGATGTTCCGGTAGGAGACCTGGTCGTCGGCGCCGTGGTTCTGGATGCCGATGTAGCCGTCGGTCAGGCTCCGCTCGGGGTCCTTGTTGGTGAAGTCGTTGATCTTGACTCCGTTGAGGAACACCTGGAGGCGTTCGCCCTGGACCTTGATCTCGTAGGAGTTCCACTGGCCGGGCGGGCGCAGGACCGCGTCACGGGCCTTGATGTTCGCCGCCTTGAAGGTGTAGATCGACCCGGTGGTGCGGTCGGCGGCGTCGGTGGCGTCGATCTGGATCTCGTAGCCCTTGTTCACCGCGGACCAGGGGTCGTCGGAGGCGGGGAAGCCCACGAAGACTCCGGAGTTGTCGTCGCCCCGCATCTTCCAGTCCAGCTTGAGGGAGTACGACTTCAGCTCCTTGGCCTGGTACCAGAGCAGGCCCATGCCGCCCTCGGACTCCAGCGTGCCGTCCTTGACGTTGAACTTTCCGGGGCCCGCCTGCTTCCAGCCGTCCAGGGACTGCCCGTTGAAGATCGGCCGGTAGTCCTTGTTCGGCTTGCAGTCCGCCGTGGCCTGGCCGGTGGCGTACTTCAGGCCGCCGAGCAGGTGGGTGCGGAAGGCGTCGTCGGCGTAGGACTCCTTGGTGTGGCCGAGGCCGGTGTAGAAGGAGCGGCCGCCGCCGTAGCTCTGGCACCAGGCGATCGGGTGGTCGCCCTTCATGGTGCCGCCCGAGTACGTGGTCTCGTCGAGGGTGGCCAGGACGTGGACCTTGTCGCGCGGGTTGGTGCGGTAGTTGTACAGCTCGTCGGTGCGCTCCCAGGCGTCGTCGAGGTGGGCCGTCGCCGGGTTGGTCTTGTCCTCGACGCGCACGGTGGCCTTCTGGATGGCCGGGTGCGAGTCGAAGTAGGCGCCGACGAGGCCGCCGTAGTAGGACCAGTCGTACTCGGTGTCGGCGGCGGCGTGGATGCCCATGTAGCCGCCGCCCTTGGCGATGTACTCCTCGAACGCCTTCTGCTGGGCGTCGTTCAGGACGTCACCCGTGGTGGACATGAAGACCACCGCGTCGTAGCGGGCGAGGTTGTTGGTGGTGAACTGGTCGGCGGACTCGGTGGCGTCGACGGTGATGTCACTGGACGTGCCGAGTTCCTTCAGGGCGGCGATGCCCTCGGGGATCGCGTCGTGGCGGAAGCCGGCCGTTCTGGAGAAGACGAGGACCCGCTTGGCGCCCTTCACGGGGGCGTCACTGGAGATCTCGAAGTCGTCGACGTCGTAGAGCGCGCCGTCACCGCCCTTGAAGACGAGGTACAGGTCGGTGGTCTTCTTCGGGACGTTCTTCAGCGCGACGTCGACGTTCTGGAAGGTGTCCCAGCTGCCGGTGACCGGGACGGTCGTGGAGCCCAGCAGGGTGCCGGTCGGCGAGCCGGTGCGCACCTCCAGGAAGCCGCCCGCGCCGGCGGACGAGACCCGGGCGGTGAGCTTCTTGGCGCCGGTCAGGTTGTACGGGGTGAAGGAGATCCAGTCCCCGTCGTTGATGTCGCCGACGGTCTTGCCGCCGTTGGCCGAGGTCTTGCTCTGCTGTGTGGTGCCCTGCTGCTTGCTGTAGTGCTCGGCCTGGCGGTGGCGCGGCTGGAGCTGGACCTGGTCGTGCGTGGTCAGCGCGGCCTGGCCGCCTCCGCCGCCGTCGGTGTACTCGGCGTCGAGCACGCCGTAGATGTTGGCGTTCGGGTCGTGCTCGGAGTCCGCGGGCACGGTGATGGTGCCTTCGCAGCCCTTGACCGAGGTCAGCTCGTGGGCGTGGTTGTCATGGCCCAGGAGGTAGCGCACGGTGACCTTCGAGCAGTCGATCGTGCCGTCCTCGGGGTCGCTGACGGCGACCTTGTACGGGATGGTGTCGCCGAACTTGAACAGCGAGCCGTTCGCCGGGGACTGGAACTTCACGCTGGGCGCCGTGTTGCCGACGACCACGCGGACGTTGGCGGAGCCGGTACGGCCGGTGCCGTCGTCTCCCGTGACCGTCACCGTGTACGTGCCGTCCTTGCGGTACGTGTGGCTCGGGTTCGCACCGGTCCCCTTGGAGCCGTCGCCGAAGTCCCAGCTGTAGGTGATGGGGTCGTCGTCGGCGTCGGTGCCGGTCGCCGTGAACGTGGTGCGCAGCGGCGACTGTCCGGACGTCTTGCTGGCCTTGGCCTCGACGATCGGCGAGTGACCGCCGGTGGCGTTCTCGATGCGGTACAGCGCCGAGTTCTCGTCGCCGCCGAACCAGGAGAGGCCGTAGTCGAGGACGTACAGGGCGCCGTCGGGGCCGAAGGCGCTGTCCATGACCTGGGTGCCGGTCCACGGGAAGTCGTTGATCTTCGAGACGTTGCCGTCGCCGTCCTGCTCGATCCGCTTGATCCACTGGCGGCCGAACTCGCCGGCGAAGAAGTCGCCGTCGTACTCCTCGGGGAACTTCACCGGGGAGTCCAGGTCCGCGTCGTAGCGGTAGACGGGACCGGCCATCGGCGACTCGGAGCCGGAGCCGAACTCGGGGACGCTGCCGCCGTCGTACGGGATCCAGGCGGCCTGGGCCGGCGGCAGGTCGGTGATGCCGGTGTTGTTCGGCGAGGTGTTCTTCGGCGCGGCGCAGTCGAAGGTGTCGCCGGAGGCCTTGGTGGCGAAGTCGTAGTCGACGTAGGCGTCGTTGTCGCCGGTGCAGTACGGCCAGCCGAAGTTGCCCGCCTTGGTGATCTTGGCGAACTCGACCTGGCCCGCGGGACCGCGCTTGGGGTCGGCCGCGCCGGCGTCGGGGCCGTAGTCGCCGACGTAGACGGTGCCGGTGGGCTTGTCGACGCTGATGCGGAACGGGTTGCGGAAGCCCATCGCGTAGATCTCGGGGCGGGTCTTGTCGGTGCCCGGCGCGAAGAGGTTGCCCTCGGGGATGTCGTACGTCCCGTCGGCCTTCACCTTGATGCGGAGGACCTTGCCGCGCAGGTCGTTGGTGTTGCCGGAGCTGCGCTGCGCGTCGAAGGCGGGGTTGCGGTCGGCCCGCTCGTCGATCGGGGTGTAGCCGTCGGAGGCGAAGGGGTTGGTGTCGTCGCCGGTCGACAGGTACAGGTTGCCGTCGGCGTCGAAGTCGATGTCGCCGCCGACGTGGCAGCAGGTGCCGCGCGAGGTCTTGACCTCGATGATGTTCTTCTCGCTGGCCTTGTCGAGGGTGCCGTCCTCCTTGAGGACGAAGCGGGCCAGCCGGTTCACGCCGTCGAACGCGGCGAAGTCGGCGGCGGTGCCGGTCTCCGGGGCGTCCCCGCTCGGGGTGTCGAGCGGCGGCGCGTAGTAGAGGTAGATGAACCGGTTGTCCTTGAAGCCCGGGTCGACGCCGACGCCCTGGAGGCCCTCCTCGTCGTGGCTGTACACGTCGAGCTTGCCGGCGACGGAGGTGCTGCCGCCCTCGTCGGTCAGGCGCAGGGTGCCGTCGCGGGAGGTGTGCAGGACGCTGCGGTCCGGGAGCACGGCGAGCGACATGGGCTCGCCGGTCTCGTCGGCGCCCTTGGCGAGGGTGACCTGCTGGAAGTCCGATGCGGCGGCGGGCTCGTCGGGGTGGTCCGGGTGGGCGCTGGCCGTGCCGGGCACGGAGAGCGCCAGGGACGAGCCGATCAGTACCGAACCGGTGAGCAGGGCGAGGCCGGTGCGGAATCTGGAGTGCCGGGCGGGCCCGATTCTGGTGCGCTTGCGGGTTCTGTTCTTGCTGCTGTGCACGAAAGTCCCTCCGGGAACGGGGTGGGCCGTATGGGATGGGTGCGTAGACGTGCGGTGCGGGCGCCGGGGTGCGCCGTCACCCCGGAAGGTTCATCTAGGCCATGTACACGGCAGGAAGTTAGCCGCGTTTGTCTTGCGCCGATAGACCTTGTGCACGGGTTCGTTTCTCTTTCTCCTGCCCGTGGACAAAGGGGGTTTCGGGCAGGGTTCAGCGACTGCGCGACCGTCGTGGCCGGTCGCGCAGTTCCCCGCGCCCCTTGCGGGGCGCTAGCTGCTGAAGGCCGCGTCGAAGGAGGAGGTGGGCGGGTCGAAGTCGAAGGACTTCAGGCTGCGCAGCGCCTCAGGAGCGCCCTGGAGGCGGTCCATGCCCGCGTCCTCCCACTCCACGGAGACCGGGCCCTCGTAGCCGATCGAGCGGAGCATGCGGAAGACGTCCTCCCACGGCACGTCGCCGTGTCCGGCCGAGACGAAGTCCCAGCCGCGGCGCGGGTCGCCCCACGGCAGATGGGAGCCGAGGCGGCCGTTGCGGCCGTCGAGCCGCCGGCGGGCCTCCTTGCAGTCGACGTGGTAGATGCGGTCGCGGAAGTCCCACAGGAAGCCGACCGGGTCGAGGTCCTGCCACACGAAGTGCGAGGGGTCGAAGTTGAGGCCGAAGGCCGGGCGGTGGTCGACGGCTTCGAGCGCCTTGTGCGTGGTCCAGTAGTCGTACGCGATCTCGCTCGGGTGGACCTCGTGGGCGAAGCGGACCCCTTCGGCGTCGAAGACGTCCAGGATCGGGTTCCAGCGCGTGGCGAAGTCCTCGTAGCCGCGCTCGATCATCGCCTCGGGAGCGGGCGGGAACATCGCGACGAGATGCCAGATCGAGGAGCCGGTGAAGCCGATGACCGTGTCGACGCCGAACGCGGCCGCCGCGCGGGCGGTGTCCTTGATCTCCGCGGCGGCGCGCTGCCGGACGCCCTCGGCGTCACCGTCGCCCCAGATACGGGCGGGCAGGATCGCCTCGTGGCGTTCGTCGATGATGGCGTCGCAGACGGCCTGGCCGACGAGGTGGTTGGAGATCGCCCAGCACTTGAGCCCGTACTTGTCGAGCAGCGCGTGCCGGCTGTCGAGATATCCGGGATCCTTCAGCGCCTTGTCGACCTCGAAGTGGTCTCCCCAGCAGGCGAGTTCGAGTCCGTCGTAGCCGAAGTCGCGGGCCAGACGACAGACCTCCTCCAGGGGCAGGTCCGCCCACTGACCGGTGAACAGGGTGAACTGACGTGGCACGGGTGGGCCTCCTCAGACCGGTACGGGGGTGTAGACCGAGTTCTTCGCCGCGCTCTCCTCGACGGCGGCCAGCACGCGCTGCACCTGGAGTCCGTCGGCGAACGACGGTGCCGGCTGTGCGCCTTCGGCGATCGCCCGCACCAGGTCGTGGGCCTGGTGCGTGAAGGTGTGCTCGTAGCCGAGGCCGTGGCCCGGCGGCCACCACGCCTCCAGGTAGGGGTGCTCGGGTTCGGTGACGAGGATGCGGCGGAAGCCCGCGCTGACACCGGGTTCGGTCTGGTCGTGGAAGAAGAGTTCGTTCAGGCGCTCCAGGTCGAAGGCGAGCGAGCCGCGCTCACCGTTGAGTTCGACCTTGAGGGCGTTCTTGCGGCCGGTCGCGAAGCGGGTCGCCTCGAAGGAGGCGAGGGCGCCGGAGGCGAAGCGGCCGGTGAAGAGCGCCGCGTCGTCGACGGTGACCTGGCCGAGGCCCCGCTCCCCTCCCCCGGGGCCGCCGGCCGCCGAGAGACCGGAGGAGGCGCCTGCCAGCAGCGGGCGTTCACGGACGAACGTCTCGGTGAGCGCCGACACCCCGGCCACCGGCTCGCCCGCGAGGAACTGGGCGAGATCCACGGCGTGCGCGCCGAGGTCGCCCAGGGCGCCCGAGCCCGCGTACGGCTTCTGCAGCCGCCAGGTCAGCGGGAACGAGGGGTCGACGAGCCAGTCCTGGAGATAGCTGACGCGCACGTGCCGCAGGGTGCCGAGACGCCCCTCGGCGATCATGCGGCGGGCCAGGGCGATGGCCGGGACCCGCCGGTAGTTGAAGCCGGTCATCGCCACCTGGCCGCGCCGCTGGGCGCGTTCGGCGGCCTCCGTCATCGCCTGCGCCTCCTCGACGGAGTTGGCGAGGGGCTTCTCGCACAGCACGTGCTTGCCCGCTTCCAGCGCGGCGATGGCGATCTCCGCGTGGCTGTCGCCGGGCGTGCACACATCGACGAGGTCGACGTCGTCGCGGGCGATCAGGGCCCGCCAGTCCGTCTCCGCCGCGGCCCAGCCGAGCCGGTCGGCCGCGGCGCGCACGGCCTGTCCGTCGCGGCCGCAGACCGCGGCGAGGCGCGGGGCGAGCGGCAGGTCGAAGACGCGGCCCACGGTGCGCCACCCCTGGGAGTGGGCGGCGCCCATGAACGCGTAGCCGACCATGCCGACGCCGAGGACGGGCTTCGGACCGCCGGGCGTCGCCGGCTTCATCTCCGCGTCGTCGTCACCGCCCGGTTCACGGGCCGTCGTGCCGGTGCTGCTTCCTGCCATGCCGAAGTCCTCCTCGTCCACGCCGGGTTCGCCTGATGCGCCGTGCCCGCGGGCCGCATCACTTGAAGCCGGTGGACATGTACTTGTCGATGTTCGACTCGTCGACGACGGCCGAGTACAGGGTCACGTGGGCCGGGATCTCGAACTCGGCCATGCCGCCGATCCCCTTCCCCTGGCCGAGGGCGCGGGCCAGGTCGATGGCGGACGCGGCCATCGTGGGCGGGTAGAGGACGGTGGCCTTCAGCACGCCGCGGCCGCTCTTGATCGCGTCGAACGCGGAGCGGGCGCCCGCGCCGCCGACCATCAGGAAGTCGTCGCGACCCGCCTGCTCGATGGCGCGCAGGGCGCCGACGCCCTGGTCGTCGTCGTGGTTCCAGAGCGCGTCGAAGTTTTTCTGCGCCTGGAGCAGCTGGGACATCTTGGCCTGGCCCGACTCGACCGTGAAGTCGGCGGCCTGGCGGGCCACCTTCTTGATGTTCGGGTAGTTCTTCAGGGCGTCGTCGAAGCCCTGGCTGCGCTGCTTGGTCAGTTCGAGGTTGTCGAGTCCGGCCAGCTCGACGACCTTCGCGTTCTTCTTGTCCTTGAGCTTCTCGCCGATGTAGTTGCCGGCCGACAGGCCCATGCCGTAGTTGTCGCCGCCGATCCAGCAGCGGTACGCCTGCGGGGTGTCGAAGATCCGGTCGAGGTTCACGACGGGGATGCCCGCGCGCATCGCCTTCAGGCCGACCTGGGTCAGCGCCTTGCCGTCGGCGGGCAGCACGACCAGGACGTCGACCTTCTTGTTGATGAGGGTCTCGACCTGGCCGATCTGGGCGGCCGTGTCGTTCGAGCCCTCGGTCGCCTCCAGCGTGACGTCGGAGTACTTCTTCGCCCGCTCCTTGGCGTTGTCGTTGATCGCGTTGAGCCAGCCGTGGTCGGCCTGCGGTCCCGCGAACCCGATGGTGACCTGCTTGCCCGGCTTGCTGTCCGCGACCGGCTGGTCCGCGGCCTTGCTGCCGTCGTCGCTCTTGTCGCTCGGCTCATTGCTGGTGCAGGCGGTGAGCAGGCCACCGGCGGTGACCGCGGCGGCCGCGCCGAACAGGAGGCTTCTGCGGCTCGACACGCTTGTCGGCTCTGGCATGGCGTCGTCCCTTCCCGGACTCATGAAGTGGTGTTGGCCGTACGTCGCTGAAGCAGGACGGCGGCGACGATGATCGCGCCCTTGGCGATCTGCTGCGTCGCCGTCTCCAGGTTGTTCAGCGCGAAGATGTTCTGGATCGTGATGAAGATCAGGACGCCGAGGACGGAGCCGACGATGCTGCCGCGGCCGCCGGTGAGCAGGGTGCCGCCGATGATGGCGGCAGCGATGGCGTCGAGTTCGTACAGGTTTCCGTTGGTGTTCTGGCCCGACCCGGCGAGGACGAGCAGCAGGAACGCGGCGATGCCGCAGCACAGGCCGGACAGCAGGTACAGGTACAGGCGCTGCCGGCGTACGTCGATGCCGGCCAGCCGGGCCGCCTCGGGGTTGCCGCCGACCGCGACGGAGCGGCGGCCGAACGTGGTGCGGTTCAGGACGAGCCAGCCGATGACGGTGACCGCCGCGAAGACGAGGACCAGCGGCGGGATGCCGAGGATGTAGGAGTCGCGTTCGCCGAGTTTCAGCACGCCGTCGACCGTGATCATCTGGGTCTTGCCGTCGGTGATCTGGAGGGCGAGACCGCGGCCCGATGCCAGCATCGCCAGGGTGGCGATGAAGGGGACGATGTTGCCGTACGCGACGAGGACGCCGTTCACCAGGCCGCAGCCGACGCCGACCAGGATCGCCGTGAACAGGATGCCGACGAAGCCGTACTCCTGGGTCGCCACGGTCGAGGCCCACACGCTGGCGAGCGCCACGATCGCGCCGACGGAGAGGTCGATGCCGCCGGAGATGATCACGAAGGTCATGCCGACGGTGACGACGCCGATCACGGAGGCCTGGGTCAGGATCAGCTGGACGTTGTCGCCGTCCAGGAAGCTGTCGGGCTGGGTGATGCCGCCGATGACGATCAGGGCGGCGAGGACGCCGAGCAGGGAGAGGGTGCGGATGTCTATGCGGAGGGCGCCCAGGGTGCGGGGGCGTTGTGGGGCGGCGGCGCGTTTCGGCTCCGCCGGGCGGGTGGGTGAGGCGGGGTGCGTCATGGCGCCGGGGCCCTTCTTGTGGGATGCGGCTGGGGGGTGGTCTGTGGGGTGCCGAGTGCGGGTGGTGGCGGGCTGGTCGCGCAGTTCCCCGCGCCCCTTGCGGGGGTGATCCGCCGGGTGTCAGGTGCGGGTCGTGTGTGGTTGCTCGCGCCGTTCCCCGCGCCCCTTACGGGGCTCATCCGCCCGATGTCAGGTGCGGGTCGTGTGTGGGTGCTCGCGCCGTTCCCCGCGCCCCCTACGGGGCCCTTCCGTCCGGCTTCACGTGCAGGTCGTACGTGGTTGCTCGCGCCGTTCCCCGCGCCCCTTACGGGGCTCATCCGCCCGATGTCAGGTGCGGGTCGTGTGTGGGTGCTCGCGCCGTTCCCCGCGCCCCTTACGGGGCCCATCCGTCCGGCGTCACGTGCAGGTCGTACGTGGGCGCTCGCGGCCCTTGCGGGGCTCGTCCGTCCGGGGTCATGGGCAGGGCGTGCGTGGGTGGTCACGTCGGTGCGCCCTCCATCACCAGGTCCAGGACTCGGTGTTCGGTCAGGTCGCGGGCCGGGGATTCGTGGACGATCGTTCCTTCGCGGAGGACCAGGACGCGGTCGGCCAGGCCCAGGACCTCGGGGACCTCGCTGGAGACCAGGAGGACGCCGAGGCCCTCGTCGGCCAGGCGGCGGATCACGGCGTAGAGCTCGGCGCGGGCGCCGACGTCGACGCCGCGGGTGGGCTCGTCGAGGAGGAGGACCTTGCAGCCGCGCAGCAGCCAGCGGGCGAGGACCGCCTTCTGCTGGTTGCCGCCGGACAGCGTACGGACGGGGGCCGACGGGTTGTCCGGGCGGATGTGGAGCTCGCGGGTGGCCTCCAGCGCCGCCGTGCGTTCGCCGCGCCGGTCGAGCCAGCCGGCGCGCGCGAAGCGGGACATGGAGGAGACGGAGACGTTGCGGGTCACCGACTCCAGCATCAGCAGGGCCTGCGCCTTGCGTTCCTCGGGGGCGAGCCCGAGACCCGCGCGGACCGCGGCGCGGACGCTGCCGGTCCGCAACTCCGCGCCGTCCACGGTGATCTGACCTGACGTCGGCTTGCGGGCGCCGTAGATCGTCTCCAGGATCTCGGAGCGGCCGGAGCCGACCAGACCGGCAAGGCCGACGATCTCGCCGGGGCGCACGTCGAGGTCGAGCGGGGCGAACTCACCGGCGCGGGACAGGTTCCGCGCCCTCAGAACGGGCTCGGCGGTGGCGGCCGTGGCCGGCCGGTCCGGGAAGACGTACTCCACGGTGCGGCCCGTCATCAGGGCGACCACGTCACGGGTCGGAGTATCCTTCGCCGGGAGTCCGTCGGCCACCGCGCGGCCGTCCTTGAGGACCGTGACCCGGTCGCCGATGCGGCGGATCTCCTCCAGGCGGTGCGAGATGTAGACGACGGCGACGCCGTCCGCGGTGAGGTTCGCGACGATGCGGAAGAGGTTGTCGACCTCGTCGGGGTCGAGCGCGGCCGACGGCTCGTCCATGACGATCAGACGCACGTCGTGGGAGAGGGCGCGGGCCATGGAGACGATCTGCTGCCCGGCGGCCGGAAGATCGCCGACCAGAGTGCCCGGATCGATCTCGCCGTGCCCAAGTCGCTTGAGCAGTGAGGCCGTTGAAGTCTTGGCGTCGCGGCGGCGTACGACGAATCCGGCCGCTGTCGGCTCGTGCCCGAGGTGGACGTTCTCGGCCACCGACAGGTGCTGCACCAGGTCCAGTTCCTGGTAGATGGTGGCGATTCCGAGACGCATCGCGGCGATCGGCGAGCGCAGAGTGACCGTTTCTCCGCGCCAGGTGATGGTTCCCTCGTCGGGCTGGTGGGCGCCGGCGAGGACCTTGATCAGGGTGGATTTGCCCGCGCCGTTCTGGCCGAGCAGGCAGTGCACTTCACCCGCGCGGACCTCCAGGTCCACGCCGTCGAGGGCGCGGACACCGGGGAACGACTTGGTGATGCCGGACATGGTGAGCAGCGGCAATTCTGGTGCCGGTGGTTCCTGTGGTGCCTGAGATGCCGATGGTGCCGTGGGTGCCATGGCGGTTCCCCTATGAACGGGTGCGGGCCGGGTTCAGGGCAGAGCAGGGCGGAACAGGGTGCGACGGAACGAGGTGCGGCGGAGCAAGGGTGCGGCAGGGCAGGGCGGAGCAGAGCGCTGTACTGAGATGCCGGTCCCGCGGCGATGGATGGTTCCGCGGGTGAAGGTGTCGCTACGCGGGTGAGAAGAGATGGTCGCTGATCAGGCGGGCCCCGCCGATGACTCCGGCGGTGGGGCCCAACTCCCCGAGGACGATGGGGAGGTTGCCGGTGGCCAGTGGCAGTGACTGGCGGTAGACCTGGGTGCGCAGCGCGGCGAGGAGGGTGTGACCGAGTCCGGTGACACCTCCGCCGATGACGACCAGGCCGGGGTTGAAGAAGCTGACGAGCGATGCGATGACCTGACCGGTACGGTTGCCGCCCTCGCGGATCAGGTCGAGGGAGGTGCCGTCACCGGTGGCCGCCGCCACCGCGACGTCGGAGGCGCTGAGCCGGCCCGAGGCTTCCAGCCGGGTGGCCAGTTCGGGTGAGCGGCCGTCGCGGGCGGCCTCCTCGGCGTCGCGGGCGAGCGCCGCGCCGCTGAAGTAGGCCTCCAGGCAGCCCTTGTTGCCGCAGGCGCACTGGCGGCCGTCGGGCTCGACCTGGATGTGCCCGATGTCGCCCGCGGAGCCGGTCGTGCCGCGGTAGACCTCGCCGCCGACGACGATGCCGCAGCCGATACCGGTACCGATCTTGACGCAGAGGAAGTCGCGGGCGGTGCGGGCGACGCCCGCGTGCTGCTCGCCCATCGCCATCAGGTTCACGTCGTTGTCGACCATCACCGGGCAGCCCAGGTCCTGGCTGAGCGCCTCGCGGACCGGGAAGCCGTCCCAGCCGGGCATGATCGGCGGGGCGACCGGGACGCCCTCGGGGAAGCGGACCGGACCAGGCACGCCGATGCCTGCTCCGTCGAATCCCTCGGCGAGCCCGGAAGCCCTCAACTTGGCTGCCATGGCGAGTACTTGCTCGAAGACCGCGACCGGCCCCTCGCGAACGTCCATGGGCTGGTTGATGTGTCCGAGCACCTCCAACTCGGCGTTGGTGACCGCGACATCGACCGAGGTCGCGCCGATGTCCACACCGAGGAAGCGGAGTTCGGGTGCGAGCCGGATGTTGTGGGAGCGGCGGCCGCCGCGCGATGCGGCGAGTCCGTCGGCGACCACGAGTCCGGTCTCCAGAAGCCGGTCCACCTCGACGGCCAGCTTCGACCGCGAGAGGTCGACCTGATCGCCCAGCTGGGCACGGGAGTTGGGCCCGCCGTCACGCAGCAGTCGCAGCAGTCGCGCCTGATGCGCGTTCGCGGGCCGAGCCGTCATGCGTCTCACGTGCCCCTCCCCGCCTCTTCGGGCTCCGTCGGACCGTCGCTCGTGTCCGCCGGCGTCGCGCCCGGCAGCTCCGTCCGGCTTTCGATGGGGAACGTAGCAGTGGCTGCCGGGAGTGGGAAGAAGTTGCACAGGAATTACCCATGACTTTCTCCCGTCACAGGACAAAGCCCGGTCCTGAACATCTTCCGGCGCCCGGCCCGTAGGCTGTCCGCCGCCACAACGCGCCACGTCGGAGGGGGTCCGGGGGATGACACCGGAGGCGGCATCGCCGCAGCACGCAGACATATCGGCCGCACGGGGTGCGGAGGGCCCGCAGCCCGTCACCACGCTCGAGTTGTTCTTCGATCTGGTCTTCGTCTACACCCTGACCCAGCTCACCGTGGTCATCGCCCACGATCTGACCTGGTCCACGGCGGTCCGCGTCACGCTGCTCTTCGCCGTGATCTATTGGATGTACTCGGCCTACGCGTACCTCACCAACCAGGTGCCCCCGGACCGGCCGTCCCGGCGGCTGCTGATGCTGTTCGGCATGGGGGCGTTCATGATCTGCGCCCTGTCCATCCCGCACGTCTTCGACCCGGACTCGAACGCGGGCGTCGTCTTCGGCCTCGGATTCCTGCTGGTCGTCCTCGTGCACAGCGTGCTGTACACGCGCAGCCACGGCGGCGATGTCATCTGGTACGCCGTGCCCAACTCCCTGGCCGCGCTGGCCGTCACCGGCGCGGGCGTGTGGTCGGGGCCGCTCGCCGACGGGCTGTGGGTGCTGGCGATCGTGGTGCAGTTCCTGACGCCGCGCATCGCGGAGTACGGTCCGGCGCGGCGCAGCAGCCGGTCCACGTCCGAACTCCGCGCCCAGTTGGGCGAGTTGCATCCGGGGCACTTCGTGGAGCGGCACGGTCTGCTGCTCATCGTGTCGTTCGGCGAGTCCGTCATCGCGATCGGGGTGGGGATCGGCGATCTGCCGTTCACAGCGGGCGTGTTCAGCGGGGTCTTCCTCGCGCTCACACTCGCCGGGGCGCTGTGGTGGACGTACTTCGTGCGGGACGAGGGCGGCGCCGAGCACGCGTTCGCGGCGACACCGCCCGAGCGGCGCTGGTGGCTGGCGATGATCGCGTACTACTACGCGTTCCTGCCGATGCTGCTCGGTGTGGCGTTCCTGGCCGCCGGGATCAAGAAGGCCCTCGGGCACATCGGCGAGCCGCTGCACACCGGTCCCGCCTTCGCGCTGGCCGGTGGTGTGGCGCTGTTCCTCGCCGGTGACGTGGCGTTCCGCGCGTCGATGCGGCTGTTCCCCGTGGGGTTCCGGGCGGCGGCCGTTCCGGTGGTGCTCGCGACGGCGGTGCTCGGCATTCACATCTCGGCACTGGCTCAACTCCTGTGTCTCGTAGTGTCCTTGGTGCTCATGCTGGCCGCCGAGGCGCGCTGGTCGCCGTGTGCGGCACGGACCGAGACAGGCGAGGCAGGGGAAACCGCATGATTCTCGTGACAGGTGCGACGGGGAACGTCGGCTCGCAGGTGGCCCGCGCGGTCGCGGCGACCGGCACTCCGGTACGGGCCCTGAGCCGTTCCGGAGCGACGGAGGGGCTGCCGCCCGGGGTCGAGGCGGTGGCCGGCGACCTGAACCGGTTCGAGACGGTGCGGCCCGCGCTGTCCGGTGTGACCGGTGTGTTTCTGCTGCCCGGTTACGCGGGGCAGCGGCAGATCCTCGCGGACGCGCGGGTGGCCGGGGTGCGGCGGGTGGTCCTGCTGTCCAGCAGTTCGGTACCGGGCGGCGAGGAGTCGAACGCCGTCACCCGCTACATGATGGAGGCCGAGGCCGCGGTCCGGGCCTCCGGGATCGCCTGGACGTTTCTGCGGCCCTGCGCGTTCATGTCCAACGCCTTCGAGTGGGTGGAGCAGCTGCGCAAGGGCGACTTGGTGCGGGCCGCGTTCCCCTCGGTGCGGGCGGCCGTCGTGGATCCGTACGACATCGGTGAGGTGGCGGCCCGGGTACTGGTCTCGGGCGGGTACGACGGGCGGGCGCTCGCGCTGTCGGGGCCGGAGGCGCTGACGCCGGGTGAGCGGGTGCGCGTTCTCGGGGAGGTGCTCGGGCGGGCGCTGCGGTTCGAGGGGCTGTCCGAGGAGGAGGCTCGGGCTGATCTTTCGGCGCGGATGCCTGCGGCTTTTGTCGATGCGTTCTTTCGGTTCTACGGGGAGGGGACGTTGGACGAGTCTCCCGTGCGGGACACCGTGGAGAAGGTCACGGGGCGGGCGCCCCGGGCCTTCTCGGAGTGGGGCGCCGAGCATGCCGGGGTGTTCGGCGGGCGGTAGCCCGGGTGGGTGCGGGTCGTGGTTGGTTGAGCGCGCCCCTGCGGCGGAGCCGCATATCGACACCGCCACGCGCCCCTTACGGGGCTTTTCAGTCCCTGTCCCGGTGGTGATACGTCTCCCGTGTGTGTTCCGTGTGGGTGCGCATGATCGATGTGGCGCGGGACTCGTCGCGGGCCGAGATGGCCGCGATGAGTTCGCGGTGTTCGATCCAGGACTGCTTGCCGCGCTGGCGGGCGACCGGCTGGTAGTACCAGCGGACCCGGCGGTCGACCTGGCCGGCCAGTTCGGCGAGGACGACGTTGCCCGCCAGCTCCATGACCTTCGCGTGGAACGCGGCGTTGGTCGCGACGACCAGGTCCACGTCCCCGTCAGCCACGGCCCGCTCGCCCTTGGCGCACAGGTCCTCCAGGGCGGTGATCCCGGTCTTGCCCGCGTTGGCCGCCGCGAGCCGGGCCGCCTCGGCCTCCAACAGTGTACGGACCGCAAGGAGTTGGTCGGCCTCCTCCTCCGTGGGCTCGTGCACGAAGGCGCCCTGGGCCGGGCGCAGGTCCACCCAGCCCTCGGTGTTCAGCCGCTGCAGCGCCTCGCGCACCGGCTGACGGGAGACGCCCAGATGTCCGGCGAGCTCGCTCTCGACCAGGTGCTGACCGGGCTGCAGGGCGCGCGTGGTGATGAGCTCCAGCAACGCCTCGTAGACCCGCTCGCGCAGCGGTCCGGGGCGCTCCAGCTTGGGCACGGCCCCCTGCGGCAGTCCTGTGGACAACATCGCGGTCCCCCTACGATTCCGACGGATTGTCTTTGGAATACAGTTTACCGAGCACAATCGCTACAGCCAGGGGCAGTTGGACTCGTCACATCCGGACGCCCCGGGTACCCCTGGAATCCGTACGTCACGGGCAGCGCACGACCTGGCCGGCGTAGGAGAGATTTCCGCCGAAGCCGAAGAGCAGCGCGGGTTCTCCGCTCTCCACCTCGCCGCGCTCGACCAGCTTGGACAGGGCCATCGGGATGCTCGCGGCGGAGGTGTTGCCGGAGTCGACGACGTCCCGGGCGATCACCGCGTTCACGGCACCGATCTTCTCCGCGAGGGGTTCGATGATGCGCAGGTTCGCCTGGTGCAGGACGACGGCGGCCAGGTCGGCCGGGGCGAGGCCGGCCCGTGCGCAGGCCTCGCGGGCCAGCGGCGGCAGGGAGCGGGTGGCCCAGCGGTAGACGGACTGGCCCTCCTGGGCGAAGCGGGCGGGTTCGCCCTCGATGCGTACGGCGTTGCCCATCTCCGGGACCGAGCCCCACAGGACCGGGCCGATGCCGGGCTCCGCCCCCTCCGCGCACGGCTCGATCACGACGGCGCCCGCGCCGTCGCCGGTCAGCACGCACGTGGTGCGGTCGGTCCAGTCGGTGACGGCGGACATCTTGTCGGCGCCGACGACCAGGGCGCGGCGGGCGGCCCCGGCGCGCAGCGTGTGGTCGGCGGTGGCGAGGGCGTGCGTGAATCCGGCGCACACGACGTTCAGGTCGAGGGCGGCCGGCGACGGGACGCCGAGGCGGTGGGCGACGCGGGCCGCCATGTTGGGTGAGCGGTCGACGGCGGTGGAGGTCGCGACGATCACCAGGTCCACGGCGTCGGCGGTCAGGCCCGCCGCGGCCAGCGCCTTGGCGGCGGCGTGCGCGGCGAGCTCGTCGACCGGTTCGTCGGGGCCCGCGATGTGCCGGGTGCGGATGCCGACGCGCGAGCGGATCCACTCGTCGTTGGTGTCGACCATGCCCGCCAGATCCTCGTTGGTCAGGATCTTGGCGGGCTGGTAGTGGCCGATGCCGACGATGCGCGAACCGTTCATGGAGGGTCCCCTCATGTGCCTTGCCCGCGGGCCCTGTGTCCCCGTCCGAGCTGCGGACATTCCAGTCTGGTCAGCGACCGGCGAGTAACCGGTGACGTATGCGACAGGAATGCGGGGCAAGGCTTGGAGAGTTCCGACCGATCGGCCGGGCGATCAGCCCGTGAAGAGCTGTGTGGCCTTTTGCACCAGTTCGTACAGTCCGTAGGCGAGGGGGGCGCCCACCCAGAGCCAGGCGACGGCGATGAGGGCGCGGCGCCTAGGCGGATTGCTGCTGGTCTCGGGCGGTGCTGGCTGCGTCATCGGCGGGCTCCCTGGGGGCGGGTACGTGGTGGTGGCGGGCGTGGACCGGTCGTACGAGTTCGTTGGCGACGAAGCCGACGACGAGCAGGCCGATCATGATGATGAGCGACAGGCCGTAGAGGGACGCGCCGTGCTTGCCCGCGCTCTCCTGGCTGTCGGCGATCCGGTTGACGATGAGCGGGCCGAGGACGCCGGCCGTGGACCAGGCCGTGAGCAGGCGGCCGTGGATGGCGCCCACCTGGTAGGTGCCGAAGAGGTCCTTCAGGTAGGCGGGGATGGTCGCGAAGCCGCCTCCGTAGAAGGAGAGGATCACGAGGGCGCAGAGCACGAAGAGGGGTTTCGAGGAGTCGCCCCACAGGGCGATGAGGAGGTACATCAGGGCGCCCACGCCGAGGTACAGGCGGTACACGTTCTTGCGGCCGATGAGATCCGAGGTGGAGGACCAGCCGATGCGGCCCGCCATGTTCGCGGCGGAGAGCAGGGCGACGAAGCCCGCGGCGGCGGAGGCCGACACGGGGGTGCTGGAGTCCTGGAAGAAGTCGGTGATCATCGGGGCGGCTTTTTCGAGGATGCCGATACCGGCGGTCACGTTCATGCAGAGGACGAGCCAGAGGCACCAGAACTGGGGGGTGCGGATGGCCTGGTTCGCCGACACCTGCGGGCCGGTGGCGGCCTGGCGCGCGGCTCCCCGCGCCTCCGGCGTACCGGACGGGACGCGGATCAGGAACACGCCCAGCGACATGAAGACCGCGTACACCACGCCGTGCACCAGGAAGGCCAGTTCCAGGCCACCGTTGCCCGAGCCGAACGACTCCAGCATCTGGGCGCTCCACGGGGAGGCGATCAGCGCGCCGCCGCCGAAGCCCATGATCGCGATGCCGGTCGCCATGCCGGGACGGTCGGGGAACCACTTGATCAGCGTGGAGACCGGCGAGATGTACCCGATGCCGAGGCCGATGCCGCCGACGAAGCCGTAGCCGAGGACGATCAGCCAGAACTGTTCGAGTCCCGCGCCCAGCGCGGATATCAGGAAGCCGGACGAGAAGCAGACGAGGGCGACGGTCATCGCCCAGCGCGGTCCGTTGCGCTCGACGAGCGTGCCGCCGAACGCCGCGGAGAGACCGAGCATCACGATGGCCAGCTGGAACGGCAGCGCGCTCTGCGTGCCGCTCACATGCAGGGCGTCCTCGACGGCGGGTTTGAAGACGCTCCAGGCGTAGGCCTGGCCGATGGACAGATGGACCGCGAGAGCGGCCGGGGGGACGAGCCAGCGGCTCCAGCCGGGGGGTGCAACAGGGGGCCTCATGATCCAGAACCGTAGGCAGGGCCAAGGGGGTTGGGAAGAGGGAGAACTCGATTGGTCGACGGTATGCAATGAACCTGCACATCCCTGCGCGGAGTCTTGTCGACCCAACTTCCATACTGTAGACAATATTCCATCGACTCAGTCGGCTCGTTCTCCTGAGATTCGGCTCCTCCGGACCGCCACCGCCCGTGCGAGCGGGTCGGATCCGGCACCCTCGACCGAACGGAGCGCTCCAGTGAAAGTCGCAGTCCTCGGCGCCGGAGCGATCGGCGCCTATGTCGGAGCCGCGCTGCACCGTGCGGGCGCCGACGTCCATCTCGTCGCCCGTGGACCGCACTTGGCCGCCATGCGGCGGGACGGTGTCCGGGTCAGCAGTCCGCGCGGCGACTTCACCGCCCGGGTCCACGCCACCGACGACCCGTCCGACATCGGTCCGGTCGACCATGTCTTCCTGGGCCTGAAGGCCACCTCGTACGCGGCGTGCGGGCCGCTGATCGAGCCCCTTCTGCACGCCCGTACGTCGGTGATCGCGGCGCAGAACGGCATCCCCTGGTGGTACTTCCACGGGCACGGCGGCCCGCACGACGGGCACCGGCTCGACAGTGTCGATCCGCAGGGCGCGGTCAGTGCGGTGCTCGCGCCCGAGCGGGCGATCGGCTGCGTCGTGTACGCCGCAACAGAGCTTTCCGGGCCGGGAGTTGTCCGGCATCTCGAAGGCACCCGGTTCTCCGTCGGGGAGCCGGACCGGAGCAGGTCGGCGCGGTGCGTGGAGTTCAGCGACGCGATGAAGGCCGGTGGCCTGAAGTGCCCCGTCGAACCCGATCTGCGGGCCGACATCTGGATCAAGCTGCTCGGCAACATCTCGTTCAACCCGATCAGTGCACTGGTGCGCGCCACGATGCGGCAGATGTGCCGGCACGGCGGGACTCGCCGGGTCATCGAGATCATGATGACCGAGACGCTGGCCGTCGCCGCGGCTCTCGGCTGCCGCCCGGACATCTCCGTCGAGCGGCGGCTCGCCGGTGCCGAGCGGGTCGGCGACCACCGCACCTCCACCCTCCAGGACCTGGAGCGCGGAAAGCCCCTGGAACTGGACGTGTTGTTGGCCGCGGTGGTGGAGCTGGCCGACATCACCGGCGTCGAGGTGCCGACCCTGCGCACCGTGCACGCCCTCTCGGATCTGCTCGCCCACGGCATGAGGAGGGACGCCGCATGAAGCAGAGTCGCCGCACGAGCGACCGTACCCCGAAGAGCTACACCCGGCTCACGCATCCGCTGCTGCGCGAGGTGCCGGGCGACCGTGACTCACCCTTCAGACAGGCGACTTGGGACGAGGCACTGGACGCTGCGGCGGCCGGGTTCCGGCGGGCGCGGGCCGCGCACGGGCCGGACTCGTTCGCGATGCTGTCCTGCGCCCGCGCCACGAACGAGATGAACTTCGTGGCGCAGAAGTTCACCCGGGTCGTCATGGGCACCAACAACGTCGACTCCTGCAACCGGACGTGTCACGCGCCGAGCGTGGCCGGCCTCTCCGCCGTCTTCGGCTCGGGCGGCGGCACCTCCTCGTACGAGGAGGTCGAGCACACGGACCTGATCGTGATGTGGGGCTCCAACGCCCGTTTCGCGCACCCGATCTTCTTCCAGTACGTGCTGCGCGGGATCCGCAACGGCGCCCGGATGTACGCCGTCGACCCGCGCCGCACGTCGACCGCCGAGTGGGCGGAGAGCTGGCTCGGGCTCAACGTCGGTACGGACATTCCGCTGGCGCACGCCGTCGCCCGCGAGATCATCGCCGCCGATCTGCACAACAAGGCGTTCGTGGAACGGGCGACGACCGGGTTCGCGGAGTTCAAGGCGCTGGTCGAGCCGTGGACCCTGTCCCTCGCCGAGAAGGTCACCGGTGTCCCGGCGGCGGCCGTCAGGGATCTCGCGCACGCCTATGCGACGGCCGAACGCGCCCAGCTGTGCTGGACGTTGGGCATCACCGAGCACCACAACGGAACCGACAACGTCCGCGCGCTGATCAACCTGTCGTTGCTGACCGGGCACGTCGGCCGGTACGGCGCCGGGGTGCAGCCGCTGCGCGGGCAGAACAACGTGCAGGGCGGCGGCGACATGGGCGCCATCCCCAACCGGCTGCCCGGCTTCCAGGACATCCTCGACGACGGGCACCGGCTGAAGTTCGAACGGGCCTGGGACACCGTCATCCAGCCGCGCTACGGCATGACGCTCACCGACATGTTCGAGGCGATGGAGCACGGCTCCCTGCACGCCGTGTACTGCATCGGGGAGAACCCGGCCCAGTCGGAGGCCGACAGCGAGCAGGCGGCGCGCCGGCTCGCCGCGCTCGACCATCTGGTGGTGCAGGACATCTTCCTGACGAAGACCGCGGAGATGGCCGACGTCGTACTGCCCGCCACCGCCTCGTGGGCGGAGACCGAGGGCACCACCACCAACAGCGAGCGCCGGGTCCAGCGGGTGCGGGCCGCGCTGCGGGCACCGGGCGAGGCACGAGAGGACATCGACATCATCTGCGACGTGGCCGCGCGGCTCGGGCACGACTGGAAGTACCCGGACGCGGAGACGGTCTGGAACGAGCTGCGCGCCCTGTCCCCCGACCACTTCGGGATGACCTACGACCGGCTCGACGCGCACCAGGGGCTGCAGTGGCCGTGCCCGGACGTCGACGAACTGCCGTCGTCGTTCCTGCACGGGCGGCTGTGGGAGACCGATCCCGAACAGCGCGGCCGCCGGGCGCCGTTCGGGCTCGTCGAGCACGATCCGCCGGTCGACCTGACCGACGAGGCGTACCCGATCCGGCTGACCACCGGGCGCCGCCTCGACTCGTACAACACCGGTGTGCAGAGCGGGAGTTTCGCCTCGCCGCTGCGCCGCGGCGAGTACGTCGAGCTGTGCCCGGAGGACGCAGAGCGGTACGGCGTCGTCGTCGGCGAGCAGGTCCGGGTGTCGTCCCGACGCGGCGTGGTGACCGCGCCGGTCTGGGTCGATCCGGGGCTGCGGCCCGGGCTCGCCTTCATGACCATGCACTTCCCCGACGAGGTGGACACCAACGCGCTGACGATCGAGGCCAATTGCCCGATCGCCGGGACGGCGGAGTTCAAGGCGTCGGCGATCCGGATCGAGAAGCTGACCGCACAGGGAGTGAGGGGCTGACCGTGGATCTGCGCTTCGGTGACAGCAAGCCGACGGACGAGGAGCGGGCGGCGGTCGACGCACTGCTCGGGCCGCCGGCCTCCGCGTGGGAGGCACCCGCCGGTGAGTGGGTCGACCGGCCGGACGCCGATCTGCGGTGGGCCAGGGGCGGGCGCGCGGCCCGTGATCGGCGCGATCTGCTGTTGCCGGGGCTGCACGCGATCAACGACCGGGTGGGATGGATCAGCGAGGGCGCGCTCGCCTATCTGTGCCGACGGCTGACCGTGCCGCCGTCGGAGGCGTACGGGGTGGCGACGTTCTACTCCATGTTCTCGGTGCGGCCGCGGGCCTCAACGGTGCTGCACGTCTGTACCGATCTGGCGTGTGCGCGGGTGGGCGGTGCCGATCTTTGTACGGGGTTGAAGGCGCGGGGCGGGGATGTTCATGTCGAGGAGTCACCGTGTCTGGGGTTGTGCGAGCAGGCGCCTGTTGCTCTGCGCGTCTCGGCCGGGGCCGTTCCTTCCGCCGAGCATGTGCTGCTGTCCCGGGGCTCCGCCCCGGACCCCGCTCCTCAATCACCGGAGGATCTTGAAGAACTCAAGGCGCCGGAGGCGCCTGAACTGCCCCAGGCCGGTGATCCCGGGCTCGTCCTTCTCCAGCGCGTCGGCATCGTCGATCCGGCCAGCCTCGACGACTACCGGGCCCACGGCGGGTACACCGCCCTGCGCCGGGCCTTCGCGCTCGGGCCCGCCGGTGTGATCCGGGAGGTCACCGACGCCGGGCTCGTCGGGCGGGGCGGGGCCGCGTTCCCCACGGGGCGGAAATGGCAGGCCACGGCCGCGCAGCCGGACGGGCCGCACTATCTCGTGTGCAACGCCGACGAGTCCGAGCCCGGCACCTTCAAGGACCGGGTGGTGATGGAGGGCGACCCGTACGCGCTCGTCGAGGCGATGACGATCGCGGCGTACGCGACCGGCGCCCACCACGGCTATCTGTACCTGCGCGGCGAGTACCCGCGTGCCCTCGCCCGGATGAGCCACGCCGTCGAACAGGCCCGTGCCCGTGGGCTGTTGGGGGACGACGTGCTCGGGCAGGGTTTCGCCTTCGACATCGAGATCCGGCGGGGCGCGGGCGCGTACATCTGCGGGGAGGAGACGGCCCTGTTCAACTCCATCGAGGGGTACCGGGGCGAGCCGCGCTCCAAGCCGCCGTTCCCCGTGGAGAAGGGGCTTTTCGGGAAGCCGACGGCGGCGAACAATGTCGAGACGCTCGTCAACGTGCTGCCGATCCTGACCCTGGGCGCCGAGGCGTACGCGGCCATCGGCACCGGCCGGTCCACCGGACCCAAGCTGTTCTGCGTCTCCGGTGCCGTGGCCCGCCCCGGCGTCTACGAACTGCCCTTCGGCGCGACCCTCGGCGAGCTGCTCGCCCTCGCCGGGACCCCGGAGCCGCTGCGCGCGATCCTGCTCGGCGGCGCGGCGGGCGGCTTCGTCCGCCCCGACGAGCTGGACATCCCGCTGACCTTCGAGGGCACCCGGGAGGCGGGCACCACGCTCGGCTCCGGTGTCGTCATGGCCTTCGACGACGCGCTCCCGCTGCCCCGGATCCTGCTGCGCATCGCCCAGTTCTTCCGCGAGGAGTCGTGCGGGCAGTGCGTGCCGTGCCGGGTGGGCACGGTGCGCCAGCAGGAGGCCCTGCACCGGATCGCCGAGAAGCGGGGCATCGACGCCGAGGACGACCTCGCACTGCTGCGCGAAGTGGGGCGGACCATGAAGGACGCCTCGATCTGCGGTCTCGGCCAGACCGCCTGGAACGCCATCGAGTCCGCCATCGACCGTCTGGGGGCATACGCATCATGACGACCGTGCCGCTGGGGATCCCCCGGCGCCTGCTGGAGTTCACCCTCGACGGAGAGCAGGTGCGCGCGCCCGAGGGGTCCACGCTCCTCGACGCGTGCCGCGCCGCCGGGAAGGACGTCCCGACGCTGTGCCAGGGCGACACCCTCGCCCCGAAGAACGCCTGCCGGGTGTGCATCGTCGAGGTGGAGGGCGCGCGGACCCTGGCGCCCGCCTGCTCGCGCCGGGCCGAGCCGGGCATGGAGGTCCGCACCGACACCGAGCGGGTCCGGCACAGCCGCAAGGTGGTCCTCGAACTGCTCGCGTCGAGTGTGGATCTGTCGACAACTCCCCATGTCGCCGACTGGCTGAAGGAGTACGAGGCGAAGCCGGACCGGTTCGGACCGGACGCGGCCCGCGTCGACGAGGAGCCCCGGGTCGACAACGACCTCTATGTCCGCGATTACGACAAGTGCATCCTCTGCTACAAGTGCGTCGACGCCTGTGGCGACCAGTGGCAGAACTCCTTCGCCATCTCCGTCGCCGGGCGCGGTTTCGACGCCCGTATCGCCGTCGAGCACGACGCTCCGCTGACCGACTCGGCGTGCGTGTACTGCGGGAACTGCGTCGAGGTCTGCCCGACGGGCGCGCTGTCGTTCAAGTCGGAGTTCGACATGCGGGCGGCCGGTACGTGGGACGCGTCGGCGCAGACGGAGACGACGACGGTGTGCGCGTACTGCGGAGTCGGCTGCAACCTCACGCTCCATGTGCAGGACAATGAGATCGTGAAGGTCACCTCGCCGCACGACAACCCGGTGACCCACGGCAACCTCTGCATCAAGGGCCGCTTCGGCTACCAGCACGTACAGAACCGGGACTGATCAAGACATGGGACGCGTCACGGAACGGCGGAAGGTCATCCGGATCAGGGGCGGGCAGGTCTCGTCCCGGCCGGACACACTGGTCGCCGAGGAACCCCTGGAGATCCGGCTGAACGGCAAGCCGCTCGCCATCACCATGCGCACACCGGGGGACGACTTCGCGCTCGCGGCCGGTTTCCTGGTCAGCGAGGGAGTGCTGGCCGGCGCCGACGATCTGCAGAACATCGTGTACTGCGCGGGCGCGACCCAGGACGGCTCGAACACGTACAACGTGGTGGACGTGCGGACGGCCCCCGGGATCGTGCTCCCCGACATCACGCTCGAACGCAATGTGTACACGACCTCGTCCTGCGGGCTGTGCGGCAAGGCCAGCCTGGACGCGGTGCGCACCACGGCCCGCTTCCCGATCGCCGACACTCCCCCGGTCCGGCTCACCCCCGAGCTGCTGGCCTCGCTCCCCGACCGGCTGCGCGAGGCCCAGCGCGTGTTCGACCGGACCGGGGGGCTGCACGCGGCGGCGCTCTTCGACGAGGCGGGCACGCTCGTCGACATAAGGGAGGACGTCGGACGGCACAACGCCGTCGACAAGCTGGTCGGGCGCGCCTTGCAGAACGGCGATCTGCCGCTGTCCCGCTCGGTCCTGCTGGTCTCGGGCCGCGCCTCCTTCGAGCTGGCGCAGAAGGCGGTCATGGCCGGCATCCCGGTGCTCGCGGCGGTCTCCGCGCCGTCGTCGCTCGCCGTGGACCTGGCCGCCGAGACCGGCCTCACGCTGGTCGGCTTCCTGCGGGGCTCCAACATGAACGTGTACGCGGGTGAACACCGGCTCGACCTGCGGGTTCCGGCCGCGTCGAACTGACGCGGAGCCCGCGGCACGAAGGACGGGGTCCCGGCGCGACGGGGAGCGCCCCCTGCGTCGGCCGGGCCCCGTCTTTTGGCGCGCCCGGAACCACCGATCTCTCACTCGTTCGGGGAAGCGGCCAATCCGCATGGCGCAGGGCGCCGGATTACTGGCGACGGGGACAGAGCGTCCTCGCTGACCAGAACTCTGAGGGATCGTCATGCAGACTCGAGTACGCCGTGTCGCCGTCGCAGTCGCCGTCGCGGGCATGCTCCCGCTGGCCCTGACCGCCTGCTCGGACAGCGACTCCAAGGACAAGGCCTCCAGTTCCTCCTCGTCGGCCGCCGGTTCCTCGGACAAGTCCAGCCCCTCCGAGGGCGCGTCGGCGATGAGCGAGCCGTTCGGTCCGGGCTGTTCCTCCGTCCCCAAGGAGGGCTCCGGCTCCTTCGACGGGATGGCCAAGGACCCGGTCGCCACCGCAGCGTCGAACAACCCGGCGCTGTCCACGCTGGTCACCGCCGTGAAGAAGGCCGGTCTGGTCGACACGCTCAACAACGCGCAGAACGTCACCGTGTTCGCGCCGACCAACGACGCCTTCGCGAAGATCCCGAAGGCCGACCTGGACAAGGTCCTCAACGACAAGGCGATGCTGACGAAGATCCTCACGTACCACGTGGTGGGTCAGAAGCTGGCGCCGAAGGACCTGGAGAAGGGCTCGTTCCCGACGCTGGAGAAGTCGAAGCTGGTGACGGCGGGCTCCGGCGAGTCCTACAAGGTCAACGGCTCGGCCAACGTGGTCTGCGGCAACGTGAAGACCGCGAACGCCAACGTCTACATCATCGATTCGGTCCTGATGCCGAAGAGCTGACCGGAGAGCTGACGCCGACGCCTGCCCCGGCCGACCCGGCCGGGGTGCGGCCCGGTGTCCCGTCCGCGGCTTGCTCGGGCTCCTCGGGGTCCTTCGCACGGCGCTTGGCGAGGACCGCGCACACCATCAGCTGCATCTGGTGGAAGAGCATCAGCGGCAGCACGGCGAGCGAGGCGTGGGCGCCGAACAGGACGCTCGCCATGGGCAGTCCGGAGGCCAGCGACTTCTTCGACCCGGCGAACTGGATCGCGATGCGGTCACCGCGGTCGAAGCCGAGCGCCTTCGCGCCGTACCAGGTCACCACCAGCATCACGGCGAGCAGCACCGCCTCGACGACGAGCAGTCCGGCAAGCCGGACGGCGCTCACCTGGTGCCAGATGCCCTGGACCATGCCCTCGCTGAACGCGGTGTAGACGACGAGCAGGATCGAGCCGCGGTCCACGTAGCCGAGGACCTTCTTGTGGCGGGTGAGGAAGCCGCCGACCCAGCGGCGCAGCAACTGGCCCGCGACGAACGGCACCAGCAGTTGCAGCACGATCTTCACGAGGGAGTCGGCCGAGAAGCCGCCGCCGCTGCTGCCCAGCAGGGCCGCCGCGAGCAGCGGGGTGAACACGATGCCGGCGAGCGAGGAGAAGGAGCCCGCGCAGATCGCCGCCGGGACGTTGCCGCGCGCGATCGAGGTGAAGGCGATCGAGGACTGGATCGTCGACGGCACGAGGGTGAGGAAGAGCAGGCCCTCGTAGAGGTTCTGCGGCAGGAGCACCGGGACGAGACCGCGGGCCGCGAGGCCGAGCAGCGGGAACAGGACGAAGGTGCAGGCCAGGACCGTGACGTGGAGCCGCCAGTGGCGCAGGCCGTCCATCGCCTCACGGGTCGACAGGCGCGCCCCGTAGAGGAAGAAGAGGAAGGCGACGGCGGCGGTCGAGGCGCCGGACGCCACGTCGGCCGCACCACCGCGAGCGGGGAGCAGGGCGGCGACGCCCACGGTCCCGATCAACGCCAGGATGTACGGGTCGATCGGCATCCAGGACGGCCAGCTCAGGCGTTTCATTGGTTCCTTGCTCTCGGTTCAGGTCGTGCCCTCTCCATCCTCCACCCCTCCCGCTTGATCGGGAATCCGGTATACCGCTCTGACTGTGATCGTGTTCCGTGATGAGCGCGGGTAGGGTCGGGGCATGTACGACCCCGGGCAGCTGAGGACGTTTCTGGCCGTCGCGCAGACCCTGAGCTTCACGCAGGCCGCGCGCCGGCTCGGCCTGCGGCAGTCGACGGTCAGCCAGCATGTGCGCCGCCTGGAGGACGCGACGGGGCGGACCCTGTTCACCCGGGACACCCACTCCGTGGACCTCACCCCGGACGGGGAGGCGATGCTCGGGTTCGCGCGCCGGATCCTGGAGGTGCACGAGCAGGCCGCCACCTTCTTCACGGGGACGCGGCTGCGCGGACGGCTGCGGTTCGGTGCCTCGGAGGACTTCGTGCTGACCCGGCTGCCGGAGATCCTGGAGGCGTTCCGGGTCGAACACCCCGAGGTGGATCTGGAGTTGACCGTCGAGCTGTCCGGCACGCTGCACGAGCAGCTGGACGCGGGCAAGCTCGATCTGGTGCTCGCCAAGCGGCGGCCCGAGGATCCGGGCGGTCAGTCCGTGTGGCACGACCGGCTGGTGTGGATCGGTTCGGAGCGGCTGCGCATCGATCCCGAGCGGCCGGTGCCGTTGATCGTGTATCCCCCGCCGGGCATCTCCCGGGCGCTCGCCCTGGAGGCGCTGGAGCGGCACGGGCGGGCGTGGCGCATCGCCTGTACGAGCGGTTCGCTGAACGGGCTGATCGCGGCGGCGCGGGCCGGGCTCGGGGTGATGGCGCATTCCCGGGGGCTGATTCCGCCGGGGCTTGTGCGGGTGCCGGAGCGGGTGGGGTTGCCGGAGCTCGGGGAGGTCGATTTCGTGCTCCGGGGGGCCGCCGAGCGGGGGCCCGGAGCGGTTTTGGCCCAGGCGATTCTGGGGGGCGGGGAGCGGTTGCATCGGGCTGCCGGGTGAGCGGTGGCGGTGGCCGGTCGGCTGCCGGCCGGTGGGGCTTCTCGCGCAGTTCCCCGCGCCCCTGAAGCGAGCTCCGCTCGCCCAGGGGCCCTGAGCGAAGCGCAACCTCCGGAGGTGCGAGCGCCGCGCAGGCCTCCAGGGGAAGGCTGCGCGCAGCGCACGCCTTCAGGGGCGCGGGGAACTGCGCGAGAAGCGGCCACCGGGCCGCAGTCGACCCGCTACCACCTGGCCGGAGGCCGGTAGGTCAGCTGCTTCACGCGGCGCAGGTAAGGCGCCGTCTCCACGTGCTCCACCCCCTCCAGATGCCCGAGCTTCCCGCTCACGTACCGGTAGAAGTCAGCCGTGTCGCGGGCCAGCGCCGTGGCCACCAGGTTCGAGGGCCCGGCGGTGGCGGCCGCGTGCGCGATCTCCGGGTGGCCCGCCAGAGCCCGGCCGACGGCGTCGAGATGGCGCGGCGCCGCGGTGATCCAGAGCATGGCGGTCACCCCGTACCCCAGTCGCAGGGTGTCGTACTCGACGTCGATGAAGAGCGCCCCGGACGCGAGGAGCTGGCTCAGCCGCCGCTTGACGGCCGACTCGGAGCGGCCCGTGGCGCACTGGAGTTCGGGATAGGTGGCGCGGCCGTCGCGGCGGAGGGCGGCGAGGAGCGGGGCGTCCTCCGGAGTGATCGACACGGGCTCCGCCGCGGCGGGCGCCGCCGCCGGGCGCAGGGCCGCGAACCGGTCCGGGGCGAGCGGGCCGTACTTGCGCAGCCAGCCCTCGGGCCCGCCGAAGAAGCGGTGCAGCACCTGGTGCGCCCTGATCTCCACGATGTGCGGGGTGCGCGGCAGCTTGCCGAGGAGCAGGTCCTCGTGGTCGCCGGGGGTGCGCGGCACCGTGCCGCAGACGATCTCGGTGCCGCCCGAGGTCAGACCAATCCATGACGTGTCGGGACGGCGGGCGAGGGCCGCGGCGATGGTCTCGGCCCCCTCCGGGGCGCAGCGCAGCCGCAGCATCCAGTTGTCGCGGCCGAGGACCTGGCTGTCCTGGAGGCCGACGACGCGCAGGCCGCCGTCCGCGACGAGCTTGCGGTAGCGGCGGGCGACGGTCTGGTCGGAGACGCCGAGCAGCTCCGCGATCCGGCTGAACGGCGCCCGCCCGTCCGTCTCCAGGGCCTGGAGGATACCGAGGTCCAGTTCGTCGAACGGGGTGGATTCCATGGCCCGGCCTCGCTTCGATGTCGGATTCCGTCGCTTCGGGGCAGCTGATCACGGCGGTCGGCCGCGCCCGGCCCATCGTACGGAGCACTACGACGTCCGATGAGAACTCCCACGAGAACCTGACGAAAGGTCCACCACCATGCGTACCTGGGGGCCCCTGACAGCGGTCTGCCTCGGCACCTTCATGCTGCTGCTCGACGTGACGATCGCCGTCGTCGCACTGCCCGACATGGCGGGCGCGCTGCACGCCTCGCTCAGTGATCTGCAATGGGTGATGGACGGCTACGCGCTGGCGCTGGCCGCCCTGCTGCTCGGCACCGGAGCCGCCGCCGACATCCTCGGGCGGCGGCGCGTGCACGTGGTGGGCGTGGTCGTCTTCGCGGCCGCCTCCCTCGTGTGCGGGCTCGCGGGCGGGCCGGCGACGCTCGTCGCGGCCCGGGTCGTGCAGGGCCTGGGCGCGGCCGCGATGTTCGCGACGACCCTGCCCATCATCGGAGCCGTCTACCAGGGGCGGCAGCGGTCCGTGGCGCTCGGCGCGTTCGGCGCGGTCAGCGGCGGGGCGGCGGCGATCGGGCCGGTCCTCGGCGGACTGCTCACCGAGGGGCCGGGGTGGCGGTGGATCTTCTGGGTCAATCTGCCGGTGAGCGTCGCGGCCGTGTGGCTGACGCTGCGCCATGTGCCCGAGTCGCGCGGGCCGAAGGGGCGCCGGATCGACTGGGCGGGGACGGCCGCGTTCGCGGCGTTCGCGGGCGCGGCGACGTACGGCGTGATCCGGGCGGGCGAGCGGGGCTGGGGCGACCGGGGTGCCGTCGTCTTCTTCCTCGCCGCCGTGGTGGCGCTGGTCTGCTTCGTGGTCGTGGAGCGGCGCTGTGCCCATCCGATGCTGGATCTCGGGCTGCTGAGGCGGCCCGCGTTCGTGGGTGTGATGGTGGGTGCCTTCGCGTTCAACGCGGCCGCGTTCGGCGTGCTGCCGTACACCTCGCTGTGGTTGCAGACGCTGCTGGGGATGAGCCCGGTCCACGCCGGTCTGGTCTTCCTGTCCCTGTCGGGCGCCTCGATGGTGGTGGCGATCATCGGGGGCAAGCTGCTGCACGGGGTGCCGGCCCGGATCACGGTGGGCGGCGGGCTGCTCCTCGTCGGCGTCGGGGCCTGCTGCCAGGCGGTGCTCGGCGCCGGGTCGACCTGGACCGCGCTGATCCCCGGGCTGCTGCTCGCCGGGGTGGGCGTCGGCCTGGTCTCGCCCGGGATCGCGGGCGCCGCGCTCGCCGCCGTGGAGCCGCGGCGGGCCGGCATGGCGGGCGGTTCCCTCAATACGTTCCGGCAGCTGGGGTACGCGCTGGGTATCGCCGTGTTCGGCACCGTCGTCCTCTCGCGGATGCAGGAGACGCTGCCGAGCGGGGCCGCGCACGCGCTCGCGGGCGGCGGGGCGGACGGGCTGCGCGGGCGGATATCGCGCCACGCCCTGCACACGGCGTTCGCGCACGGGCTCAACTCCGCGTCGGTGCTGGCCGGTTGTGTGGCGATCGGCGCGGGATTCCTGGTGCTCGTCCTGGTACGGTCCCCCGAGGCCCCCGTAGTGGAACCGACCGCTCCGTCCAAAAAGACGGCCCCCACACCGCGGTGACCGCAGTGACCTCTCCGTACAGATTCGGTGGAGACCGCTGACGAACGGTGAAGAGCGCCGGGAGATTACGCCACCGAAACTTACTGAAAGGTAAGTAATCTGTCCCGCCGCTTCCCTTGTGGCCGCATTTAAACGGCTGACCTGTGCATATTCCGCGCGCCCCCGGTGAGACGGACCCTCTCCCGCCGGGGCGCGCGGTCCGGTACCGTCGCCGACGCTGTGCGGAGCGCCACAAGGAGCAACATTGCGTGAGTTCACCACCCCCGCTCTGACGTCGGCACCGCCGGTGGGCGGCCTGGCCGACGCCGTGTTCGACCATGCGCTGGACGACCCCGACCATGTCGCCTTCGGGCGCAAGGACGCCGAGGGCCAGTGGCGCGACGTGACCTCGGCCGAGTTCCGGGACCAGATCCTGGCGCTGGCCAAGGGCCTGCTCGCGCAGGGCATCCGGTTCGGCGACCGCGTCGCCATCATGTCCCGTACGCGCTACGAGTGGACGCTGTTCGACTTCGCGCTGTGGACCATCGGCGCCCAGGTCGTCCCCATCTACTCGACGTCCTCGGCCGAGCAGGTCTTCTGGACGCTGTACGACGCCCAGGTGGCGGCGGCGGTCGTGGAGCACGAGGACCACGCGATGACCATCGCGACGGTCATCGACAAGCTTCCCCATCTGCACCGGCTGTGGCAGCTGGACGGCGGCGCGGTGGAGGAGGTGAGCGCGTCCGGCGCGCACATCGACGACGAGACGGTGCACCGGCACCGCAAGGCGGTGACCCCGGACTCCACCGCCACGATCATCTACACGTCGGGCACGACGGGCCGCCCCAAGGGCTGCGTCATCAGCCACGCGAACTTCATGTTCGAGGCGGACACCATGGTGGCGCGCTGGGAGCCGGTCTTCGCCTCCAAGCGGGAGCGGGTGGCGTCCACCCTGCTGTTCCTGCCGCTGGCCCACGTCTTCGGGCGGATGGTGCAGGTGGCGGCGGTGCGCGGCGGCGTGAAGATGGGCCACCAGCCGCAGCTGAACGCGGCGGCGCTCCTGCCCGACCTCGTGGCCTTCCGGCCGACGTTCATCCTGGCGGTCCCCTACATCTTCGAGAAGGTCTTCAACGCGGCCCGCAGAAAGGCCGAGAAGGAAGGCAGATCGGGCGCGTTCGACAAGGCCGTCGAGTGCGCCGTGAAGTACGCGGACGCGCAGGAGGCGAAGGCGTTCGGCACGGGTTCGGGCCCGTCCGCGTCGCTGCGCATGCAGCACTCCGTCTTCGACAAGCTCGTCTACTCCAAGGTGCGCGAGGCGATGGGCGGCCGGATCCGGCACGCCATGTCCGGCGGCAGCGGCATGGACCGCAGGCTCGGGCTGTTCTTCGCGGGCGCGGGCGTGGCGATCTACGAGGGCTACGGCCTGACCGAGTCGACGGCCGCGGCCACCGCCAATCCGCCCGAGCAGACCCGCTACGGCACCGTCGGCCAGGCGATCCCGGGCACCACCGTGCACATCGCCGACGACGGCGAGGTGTGGCTCTACGGCGGCAATGTCTTCCAGGGCTATCTCAACGACCCGAAGGCGACCGACGGCACCCTGCACGACGGCTGGCTCGCCACCGGTGACCTGGGCGCGCTCGACGAGGACGGCTATCTGACCATCACCGGCCGCAAGAAGGAGATCCTGGTGACCTCCGGCGGCAAGAGCGTCTCGCCGCAGCAACTGGAGGAACGGGTCCGCGACCATCCGCTGGTCGCCCAGTGCATCGTCGTCGGCAACGACCGCCCGTACGTGGCCGCGCTCGTCACTCTCGACGCGGAGGCCGTCGAGCACTGGCTGGGCATGCGCAACAAGCAGATGATGCATCCGGCGGAGCTGGTGCGCGACCCGGACCTGGAGATGGAGGTGCGGCGCGCGGTCGTGGCCGCGAACACGCTGGTCTCGCAGGCCGAGTCGATCCGCACCTTCCGGATACTGGCCCACCAGTTCAGCGAGGAGCACGGCCTGCTCACGCCGTCCCTGAAGCTGAAGCGCAAGGCGATCGAGACGGCGTACGCGACGGAGGTCGAGGCGCTCTACCGCGGGTGACCTCCGGCAGGCACCGATCCGGACCTTCCCGTACGTTCGTCAGTGAGGCACCCGGAACCTGCGGAAGGCCGAACGATGAGCAGCGCACCCCCCGCGACCCCGAACGGCGGCTACGGACCGTCCGGCGGCGAGCCCTCGCGCGAGCCCTACGACCACCCCACGGCGGGCTGGGGAGCGGCGATGTCCGTGGGGAAGGTGCTGGCGAAGGCGAAGGAGCCGGTCGACAGCGCGCGGATCATGACGCGGATGAACCACCCGGACCGCGGTTTCGACTGTCCGGGGTGCGCCTGGCCCGACGACCAGCACGGGCTGACGCTCGACCTGTGCGAGAACGGCATCAAGCACTCCACGTGGGAGATGACGCCGAAGCGGGCGGGCGCCGAGTTCTTCGCCCGGCACACGGTGACCGAGCTGGAGCGGTGGGCGGACTTCGACCTGGAGGACCAGGGCCGGCTGGTCGGCCCGCTCGCGTACGACGCCGAGACCGACCACTACGTGCCGGTGTCGTGGGAGACCGCCTTCGCGCTCGTCGGCGAGACGCTGCGCGGCCTCGACTCCCCCGACCGGGCGCTGTTCTACACCTCGGGCCGGCTGAGCAACGAGGCGACGTTCCTCTACCAGCTCTTCGCCCGCGAGTTCGGCACGAACAACCTGCCCGACTGCTCGAACATGTGCCACGAGGCGAGCGGCCGGGCGCTGACCGCGGCGGTCGGCACCGGTAAGGGCACCGTCGACCTGAACGACCTCGACCAGGCGGACGCGCTGTTCGTGATGGGCGTGAACGCCGCGTCGAACGCACCCCGCATGATCACCAGCCTCGCCCACGCCTACGAGCGCGGCGCGCAGGTCGTGCACATCAACCCGATGGTGGAGGCGGCGGCGGGCCGCACGATCGTGCCGCACGAGTTCGCCGCGATGGCCACCTTCAAGGCGACCAGGACCGGCACCCTGAACCTCCAGCCGCGCATCGGCGGCGATCTGGCCGTGCTCCGCGGCATCGCCAAGCACGTCCTGGAGCGCGCCGAGCAGGACCCGAAGGCGGTCGACCAGGAGTTCCTCGACCGCTTCACGGAAGGGTTCGAGGCGTACCGCGACCTGTGCGCGAGGACCGCGTGGGCGGACCTGGAGGCGGCGAGCGGCCTGGACCGCGACGCCATGGCACAGGCCGCCGAGGTCTATCTCTCCTCCGCCCGTACGGTGATCAGCTGGTGTCTCGGCATCACGCAGCAGGAGCACGGCGTCGACACGGTCCGGGAGATCGTGAACCTCCTGCTGCTGCGCGGCAACATCGGCCGCGAGGGCGCGGGCCCCTGCCCCATCCGCGGGCACAGCAACGTCCAGGGCAACCGCACGTGCGGCATCGACCACCGCCCGAAGAAGGAGTTCCTGGACCGGCTCGCCGAGGCGTGCGGCATCGATCCGCCGCGCGATCCCGGCCTGGACACGGTGCGCGGCATCGAGGCGATGCACGCCGGTGAGGCGACGGTGTTCGTCGGCATGGGCGGCAACTTCGTGCGGGCCGCCCCTGATCCCACGTACACCGAAGAGGCCCTGCGGAACTGCGAGTTGACGGTTCAGGTGTCCACCAAGCTGAACCGCTCGCACCTGGTGCACGGGCGCAGGGCGCTGATCCTGCCCTGCCTCGGCCGCACCGAGAAGGACCTCCAGGAGGGCGGGCCGCAGGCGGTCTCGGTCGAGGACTCGATGAGCATGGTGCACCTGTCGCGGGGCATGAAGCGGCCCGCGTCCTCGCATCTGCTCTCCGAGCCCGCGATCATCGCCCGGATGGCACGGGCCACGCTGCCCGGTTCGGTGACGCCCTGGGAGGAGTACACCGGCGACTACGACCGGATCCGCGACACCATGCAGCGCGCGCTCGACGGCTTCGAGGACTTCAACCGGCGGGTGCGCGGGCCGCACGGGTTCCGGCTGCGCCAGCCGGCCCGGGAGCGGATCTTCCAGACGCCGTCCGGGCGGGCCGAGTTCTCGCTCGCGGCGCTGCCGGACCCCAGCCCCGGCGAGGGTCTGCTGACCCTGGCGACGGTCCGCTCGCACGACCAGTGGAACACCACGATCTACTCCTCCGACGACCGCTACCGGGGCGTGCGGAACCTGCGCACGCTGGTGTTCCTCAACGCGGACGACATGCGGGAGCGCGGCCTCGCGGAGATGGATCTCGTCGACATCACCTCGGTGGCGCGGGACGGGTCGCGGCGGTCGGTGCACGGCTACCGCGCGGTGGCGTACGACGTGCCGCGCGGCTGCGCCGTGGGCTACATGCCGGAGCTCAACGTCCTGTGCGCGATCGGTGACTTCAGCCCGCAGAGCGATCAGCCGCTGATGAAGCACCTGGCGGTGGAGGTGCGGCCGCACCGGATCTGACGGTTCATCAAATACCGCCGCGTCAGTTATTGACGGTTCATCAGGTCGGACACAGAATCACCCTCACTTCGACGGAGGGGGACCGACCGTGTCGCGACCGATCCGCGCCATCACCGCCACCGTGGCGGCGCTCCTGCTCGCCACCGCCTGCAACTCCACCGCCACCAGCTCCGCGCCGGACGGCAAGGGCGCCTCGGTACGGGGAGTGAGCGACGACTCCATCAAAGTCGGCGGCATCGTCTCGATGACGACCGCGAGCGGGTACAGCAAGAAGGACACCGACCTGGGCGCGAGGGCCCGCTTCGACCGCGCCAACGCGGAGGGCGGGGTCAACGGCCGGACGATCGACTACCTGGGCGCGGAGGACGACGGCCAGGACCCGGCGAAGAACCTGGCCGCAGCCCGCAAACTGGTGCAGCAGGAGAAGGTGTTCGCCATCGCGCCGATGAGCTCGGTGACGTTCTCCGGGGCGGACTTCCTGCAGAAGCAGAAGGTGCCGACGTTCGGCTGGGGCACCCTGCCGTCGTTCTGCGGCCCGACCTACATCTACGGCTTCGGCGGCTGCATGGTGCCGATGCCGGGCGGGACCATCTCGCAGACCTGGCCGGAGGGCCTCAAGAACGTCACGGACGGCTCGAAGGGCAGGACGGTCGCGATCCTCGCCAACGACAACGACGCGGGAACCTTCGCCGTCCGCACCTACAAGCAGTCGTTCGCGTCGGCGGGCTACAAGGTGACGTACGCCAAGGCGTCGGTGCCCGCGACGTCCGTGCCGAGCGACTGGTCCGCGTACACGAAGGAACTGCTGCGCGGCGACGGCGGCAAGGCGCCCGACGTGGTCGTCTCCGTCATGCAGACCCCGTACAACATCGGGCTGTTCACGGCCGTCAAGCGCACCGGCTTCAAGGGGGTGCTCACCGATCCGACGGACTACGATCCGGGGCTGCTCGCCAAGAGCGCGACGAAGCAGGCGCTCGACGGGGTGCACGTGCTGCTGTCCTTCGAGCCGTTCGAGTCGGACTCGGAGAAGATGCGGCAGTTCAAGGCCGACATCGAGAAGGCCGCGGGCAAGAAGGTCCCGCTGAACATGCACATGGTCACCGGATACATGAGCGCGGACCTCTTCCTCGCGATCGCGCAGAAGGCCGGCAAGGACCTGACGGTGGCGTCGTTCCAGAAGGCGGCGGACGGGTTCTCGGACTCGGGGACGCTGGTCGGGAGCCGCCGGCTGCCCGCCGGGCGGAAGGAGTCGTTCGGCTGCGGCGCGCTGGTGCAGCTCAAGGGCGGGACGTACACGGTGTCGTCGCCGTTCAAGTGCTACGAGCCGATCCCGTTCAAGTAGGTCCCGCTGAAGGGTTGTCCGGATGACCGACCTGCTTGCCTTCGTCCTGAGCGGGCTCGTGTCGGGGGCGCTGTACGCGCTGCTCGCCACCGGGCTCGTGCTCTCCTACTCGGCGTCGGGCCTGTTCAATTTCGCGCACGGCGCCACCGCCTATCTCTGCGCGCTCGCCTTCTACGAGCTGCACTCGGGCTTCGGCTGGCCCGCGGTGCCCACCGCCATGCTGCTCGTCCTGGTCGTGGCCCCCGCGCTCGGCTGGGGGCTCGACCGGCTGATGTTCCGCAAGCTGGCGCGGGTCGGGGAGACCGCGCAGATCGTCGCCACGATCGGGCTCCTCGTGGCGCTGCCCGCGCTCGGCCTGTGGGTCGTCGAACTACTCGACGACGCGGGCGCGGCGGTGCTCCCCGCGGAGAACCAGTTCGGGCTGCCGGGGGTCGGGCCGAGCCCGGCGAAGAACTGGCCGATCCTGAACGGCGTCGGCATCGACTCCGACCAGCTGATCACGTGGGTGACGACCGCCGTCGTCGCACTGGGCCTGTGGATCCTGCTGCGCCGTACGACGCTGGGGCTGCGGCTGCGGGCCACCGTCGACAACCGCTCGCTCGTCGAACTGCGCGGATTGAGCGCGGACCGGCTCTCGTCGGTGGCGTGGATGCTGTCGTCCGGGCTCGCGGGGCTCGCCGGAGTGCTCGCCACTCCCCTGCTCGGCCTCTCCGCGCACGACTTCACGCTCTTCCTGTTCGTGTCGGCGACGGCCGCGGTGCTCGGCCGGTTCCTGTCCGTGCCGCTGGCCTTCGCGGGCGGGCTCGGGCTCGGGGTGCTGCAGAACCTGGTCGCCGGGTACGCCACCTTCGCCGAGAAGATCACCGGGTTCCGGACGGCGGTGCCGTTCCTGATCCTGTTCGCCGGGCTGCTGCTGCTCACCCGGCGGCAGCGCACGGCGGGCACGGCCGCGGTGGACGCGCCACCCGTGGACTATCTGGCGGGCAAGCCGTGGGCACGGCGGTGGGGGCCGTGGGCGGTGGCGGGCGTCCTGCTGGGCCTGGCCTTCTACACCGTCACGACGCCCTTCTGGAGCGGCATCCTCGCCCAAGGGCTCGCGATCTCGCTGGTGTTCATGTCGTTCACCGTGGTCACCGGGCTCGGCGCGATGGTCTCGCTCGCGCAGGCGACGTTCGTGACGGGCGCCGCGCTGGTGGCCGGGCTGCTGATGAGTCATGGGGTGCCGTTCCTCGGGGCGGCGCTGATCGGGACGTGCGCGGCGGCCGTGCTCGGGGCCCTGGTGGCGCTGCCCGCGCTGCGGCTCGGCGGACGTTCGCTGGCCCTGGCGACGCTCGCCCTCGCCTTCCTCGCCGACCAAGTGCTGTTCCAGACGGGCTGGTTGCGCAACGGCGACACCGGGTGGGAGGTGCCCCGGGCCGTCTTCGGCCCGGTCGACCTGGGCGACGACCGGGCGATGGGCGTGGCGATGCTGGTGCTGTGCGCGGCGGCCGTGGCGGGGCTCAGCGCGCTGCGCGGCTCACGGGCCGGGCGGGCGATGCTGGCGGTGCGGTCGGCACCGGCGGCGGCGATGGCGTCGGGGGTCTCCGTCGTCCGCACCAAGCTTCTGCTGTTCACGCTCTCGGCGGGGCTCGCCGGGTTCGGCGGCGTGATGTACGCGTCGTACAACACCCGGATCACCGCAACCGACTTCACGGCGATGACCGGTCTGATCTGGCTCGCGGTGGTGGTCGCGGCCGGGGTGCGGAGGCCGCAGTTCGCGGTGGTCGCCGGGCTCACCTTCGCCGTCGTCCCGCACCTCGTCAGCGACTACGTGACCGATTCGGCACAGCTCCCGGTGATCCTGTTCGGCCTCGCCGGGCTGGCGCTCGCCAACGACCCGGACGGGTACTGCGCGGCGTTCTCCGTGCGCCGGCACCGGCGCCGCGAGACGGTCCCGGTGAGCGCGGAGCCGACGATCGGAAGCGGCCCGACCTCGGACGCCGCGCTCCAACTCGTCGACGTACAGGCCGGATACGACGGCGCGCCCGTTCTCCAGGGCGTCGGCCTCACCGTCCGCCCCGGCGAGATCGTGGCGCTGCTCGGGCCCAACGGCTCCGGGAAGTCGACCACGTGCAAGGTGGCGGCCGGGCTGCTGGCCCCGGTCCACGGACAGGTGTACGTCGCCGGGGTCGCGGCCGGACGGCAGGGGGTGGTGCGCCGGGCGCGGGCCGGGGTCGTCCTGGCACCGGAGGGCCGCGGCATCTTCCCGTCGCTGACCGTCGACGAGAACCTTGCCCTTCAACTACCGCTCAAAAAAGACCGGTTGGTGGTGTACGAGCGCTTCGACGGGCTGGCGGCGCGGCGCGCGGTGGCGGCCGGTTCGCTCTCCGGCGGCGAACAGCAGCTCCTCGCGCTGGCGCCGCTGCTGCACGCTCCGCCGCGCGTGCTGATCGCGGACGAGCCGTCGCTCGGCCTCGCGCCCCGCGTGGTCGACGAGGTGTACCGGCTGCTCGCCGAACTCCGCGACGCGGGCACCGGGCTGCTGCTCGTGGAGGAGAAGGCGTCGGAGATCCTCGGCGTCGCGGACACCGTGGCGTATCTCGCGCAGGGGCGGGTCACCTGGTGCGGGCCGCGCGACCAGGTCGAGACGGAGCGGCTCACGGACGCGTACCTCGGGATCGCCGCGGTCAGGGAGGCTGAGCGGTCATGAGCCACGTACTGGAGGTCGAGGGCGTCGGGGTGCGGTTCGGCGGCGTACGCGCCCTGGACGGCGTGGACCTGCGCCTCGCGGCGGGTGAGGTGTGCGGGCTGATCGGCCCGAACGGCGCGGGCAAGACGACGTTCTTCGACGTCGTCTCGGGGATCCGGCGGCCGGACGCGGGCCGGGTGCTGCTGGACGGTACGGACATCACGCGCCGCTCCCCCGTGTGGCGGGCGCGGCACGGGATGCGCCGCACGTTCCAGCGCCAGCAGCTGTTCGGGCAGCTCACCGTCGCGGACCAGCTGCGGGTCGCGCAGGAGTGGCGGCGCGGCGGCGCGGACGCCGGGCGCGCGGAGACGCTGCTCGACGCGTGCGGGCTCACCGATGTCGCGGGCGCGTGGGCGGGCACGCTGCCGGTCGGCCGGGCCCGCATGGTGGAGCTGGCGCGGGCCGCCGCCGACCGGCCCCGCGTGCTGCTCCTGGACGAGCCGGCCTCGGGCATGACGGCCGCGGAGCGCGGGCTGCTCGCGTCCGTGGTGCGCGGCCTCGCCGAGGAGTCCGGGTGCGCGGTGCTGCTCGTCGAGCACAACGTGGCGTTCGTCATGGAGCTGTGCGCGCGGGTCGTCGTCCTCGACCTGGGATCGGTGCTCGCCGAGGGCACCCCGGAGGCGGTCCGGGCGGATCGCAGGGTGCGTGAGGCGTATCTGGGGGCAGAGGAGAATCACTCCCCGGCAGGGAAGTGATCCCGGGCAGGAATGCGCGTGCACCCGTGATCGTTGACCATGGGAGTACGACTGCTGTCTCACAACGCGAAGGAACGACACCTCGTGAGCAAGGTTCCCCCGATCATCCTGAACAACGGCGTCGAGATGCCCCAGCTCGGCTTCGGCGTGTGGCAGGTGCCGGACGACGAGGCGGAGCGCGCCGTCGCGACCGCGCTTCAGGCCGGGTACCGGAGCATCGACACCGCCGCGATCTACGGCAACGAAGAGGGCACCGGCAAGGCGATCGCCGCGTCGGGCGTGCCCCGCGAGGAGCTCTTCGTCACCACCAAGCTGTGGAACGCGGACCAGGGCCACGACGCCACGCTCCGCGCCTTCGACCAGTCCCTCGACAAGCTCGGCCTCGACTACGTGGACCTGTACCTGATCCACTGGCCGCTGCCGTCCAAGGACCTGTACGTCGACACGTACAAGGCCTTCGAGAAGATCTACGCGGACGGCCGGGCCAAGGCCATCGGCGTCTCGAACTTCCTGCCCGAGCACCTGGACCGGCTGACCGCCGAGACCTCGGTCATCCCCGCGGTGAACCAGATCGAGCTGCACCCCCACCTCCAGCAGCGCGTCTCACGCGAGCGCCACGCGGAGCTGGGCATCGCCACCGAGGCCTGGTCCCCGCTCGGCCAGGGCAAGGGCCTCCTGGAGGTCCCGGCGATCGTCGCGATCGCCCAGAAGCACGGCCGCACCCCGGCCCAGGTCGTCCTGCGCTGGCACATCCAGCTGGGCAACGTGGTGATCCCGAAGTCCGTGACCCCGTCGCGCATCGCGGAGAACATCGACGTCTTCGGCTTCGAGCTGGACACCGAGGACCTCGGCGCGATCTCGGCGCTCAACGAGGACCGGCGGCTCGGCCCGAACCCGGCCGAGTTCGACGTGGCCTGATCCACGGATCCCCGGTATCGGGGAGGCCCCCCGGCACGTGCTGCGTGCGCGGGCCCCGCCGCGCAGGGCAAGTCGACTTGCCGCATGCGCAAAAGCGGGGCCCGCGGCCGGTCTACTGGACCGGCGGGTAGGCGTTCTTCAGCAGTTCCTGGAACTGGGCGGAGAACCAGTGGCCGGACAGCGGCGCGTTCGGCAGCGCTCCGGACAGGTGGTTGTTGTTGCGCGGGTTACCGGTGTACGTCGGGTCGCACATCCGGTCGAAGCCCTTGCCCTCGTCGTTGTCGATCGCGGTGCTGGAGCCGTCGGACTCCCCCGGCGGCTTCATCCACACGTACGCGTCGATGCCGGTGGCCGGGTCGGCCTGCGGGCGTTCACCGAGGCCGGCTCCGGACTGGTTGCACCAGTTGCCGAGGTGGATGCGGCGGTCGTAGCGGCCCCCGTCCACGTACGTGTCGACGTCGGTCTTGGCGCCCGCCGCGGTCGGCCTGGCCGCGCCGCCCCAGCCGTTGCGGGAGGTGTCGATCAGCATGCCGAGGTTCTGGTCGAAGCCGAGGGAGACCAGCTTGGTCCGCATGGCCTGGGCGTACGACAGCTCGTCGGTGTAGCGGTTCCAGTCGACCCACTTGGACTGGCGGACCGAGACGCCGTTGACCGAGTCGTCGATGCCGAAGTGGTCCTCCTTGAGGGCGCTGTAGTTGGCCGTGTTCACGATGAAGCCGTGGACGTCGGACAGCTGCGCGCCGTTGCTGGTGGCGACAGTCTTGAACAGGTCGGCGGAGGCGCCGAAGTTGTCGTCCCAGCCGAGCCAGCCGTGGTGGCCGGCGTCGATGTAGTTGTAGACGTTGGGGATGGCGCCGAGCTTGTCGAGGGCGTAGCCGACGCCCTTCTGGTAGTTGCCGTTCGCCTTCATGGTGTCGCAGTTGGGGGTGGCCGTGGCGCGCGGCGTGACGTTGGTGACGAGGTTGGGCAGCGAGTCGATCTCGACTGTCGTCACGATGCGCAGGCCCGCGTACTTGGAGTCGGCGAGGATCGCGGCGATCGGGTCGATGAAGTCGCTCTTGTACTTGTCGATGTCGTTCGGGCCGAGTTCGCCGTTGGAGGCGAGCGCGGCGCAGTCGCGGCCCGGCAGGTCGTAGATGACGAGCTGGACGACTTCCTCGTTGCTGCCCTTCTGCGCGAGGGCCGCGTCCAGGTGGTCGCGCAGGCCCATGCCGTCGCCGACGCCGTCGATCGCGGCGATCCGGTCGAGCCAGACTCCGGTGGGCTGGTTCGCGATCGCGCTGCCGCCCGGCTCGGCGGCGGCCTTCGCCTTCCACTCCGGGTTCACGTAGACCTTGGCGCCCGCGTACGGGTTGTCGACGCGGCCGCTCGGGTCGGTCGGGTCCGTGGGATCGGTCGGGTCCGTCGGGCCGCTGTCCTCGTTGCAGGTGACGCCGTTCAGCTTGAACGCGGTGGGTACGGCGTTGGTGCCGCTGTACGTGCCGTTGAAGCCGAAGGAGGTGGAGCCTCCGGTGGCGAGGGTGCCGTTGTAGGAGAGGCTCTTGGCGGTGACGGCGGTGCCGGACTGGCTGATGTCCGCGTTCCAGCCGCTGCTGACCTTCTGGTTGCCCGCGAAGGACCAGGTGAGGTTCCAACTGCTGACCGCGGCGCCGTTGTTGGTGACGGAGACCGAGGTGGTGAACCCGGTGTCCCACTGGTTCTGGACCTTGTAGTCCACGGTGCAGGCGGCCGCGGCCGCGCTGTCGGGGGCGGCGACGGCGGTGCCGACGCAGGCGGCTCCGGAGAGGACGAGCGCCGCGGTGAGCGCGGTGCCGCCTCTCAGTCGGGTACGGCTGTTTCCGGTACGGCTCATGGTGGGGGTGTCCCTTTCTGTCGCTTGGATTAGCTGCCGATGGCTTGCAGGTGGTCGCGCAGACCGGCGCCGAACGCGGTCGGTGTGCCGGCGTAGTCGCTGATCAGCGAGGGACCCGAGGCGCAGTCCCAGGTGTTCCAGGTCCAGCCGAGGTATGACAGCTCACGGTCGTCGAACCACTTCATGACCCGGTCGATGAAGGCGTGGGAGCAGGTGTTCTCACCGATCTCCCCTGCCACCAGCGGCACTTGGGCCGCGACCGGCGCGAGCTGCTCGTCCCAGCAGCTCTCACTGGCGCAGGTGTTGAAGTTGTAGACGTGGTAGGCGGCGGCGAGATTTCCGGCCGGATCGGTCGGCCGGTGGGCCAGCCACTGCCGCAGATCGTTGGAGTAGGCGAGGCCGCCGATCAGGATGAGGTTGCCGGCGCCCGCCGTGCGGACGGCGTCGACGAGGGTCTGCATGCCCGCGACCTCGTAGCCGATGCCGGGGCAGGTGCCGCCGTCCCTCCAGCAGGCCCACGCCTGATCGAGGGTGGAGGTGGCACGGTCCGGGTACGGCTCGTTGAACAGGTCGAAGGCGACCTGCGGGTCGTCCTTGTAGGCACTGGCCACCGACGACCAGAAGGCAGGGGTGTACTGGGCGTCCGGCATCGGCTTCTGGCAGGTGGCGTGGACGTCGGAGCAGCCGGCCGAGTTCCCGGTGTACTGGCCGTAGGACCAGTGCAGTTCGAGGATCGGCGTCATGCCGTGCGCCTTGACCTTGGTGACCAGGTCCTTGATCGCGGACCGGTAGTCGGCACCTCCGTACTCGGGTTTGATGTTGTCGAGGCCGAGCCAGCACTCCTCGTTGAGCGGGATGCGGACGGCGTTCGCGTTCCAGTCGGCGATGGCCTCCACCGACGCGTCGTCCACAGGTCCGTCGAAGATCCCGTACCCCTGGACGCACATGAACTCGCCGCCGGAGCGGTTCACGCCGAGGATCCGGCGCGTGGCCCCGCTGGTGGCGTCGACGAGCTTGTTCCCCGACGCCTTCAGGGCCGGGGCGGTGCCGTCACCGGGGTCCGTGGGATCGGTCGGATCCGTCGGGTCGGTGATGTCCTCGTTGCAGGTGACGCCGTTGAGCTTGAAGGTCCTGGGCACCGTGTTGGCGCCCGACCACGACCCGATGAACCCGGCCGACACGCTGCCGCCCGAGGCGAGCGCGCCGTTCCACGACTCGTTGGCCGCGGTGACCGTCGTACCGGACTGGGACCATCTGGCGCTCCAGCCCTGGGTGACCTTCTGGCCGTCGGCGAAATCGAAGGACAGGCTCCAACTGTCCTTCGCGGCACCGTTGTTGGTGACTTTCACTGCGCCCTGGAAGCCGCTGTCCCACTGCGAGGTGACGGAATACTCCACCGAGCAGGCGGGTGCGGCCGCGGACGCGGATCCGGTCAGGGGGACGAGCGTGGCCGCCGCTAGTGCGGCGCACGCCCACAGTGACAGGTGGCGCGGGGGGTGTCGCATGAGCGACTCCTTGCAGCTCGGGCGCGACGGCGGAAAGCCGGCGCGTCGACTGATGGAATCGCTCCCACTGGTTGCTGGGAGGACTGTAGGGAAGGAACTGCCGTCAAGCAACAGACGCGTTCCGGAAAACCACTGTCGAATTAATTCGACTCTTCAAGTCTCTTGACCCCCATTTGACTCCTCATCATCCTGGGAGCGCTCCCACTGGTTCACAGGTTCACCCCCACCAAGCGAAGGACCAGGGCATGCCCAAGAGACGGGCCCGGCGGCTATGGACCGCTGCCACGGCGGCACTCGCACTACCGCTCGCCACTCTCGCCGCTCTGCCAACCACCGCTCAGGCAGCGGCAGTTGAGTGCAGCGTCGACTACAGGACCAACGACTGGGGATCCGGCTTCACCGCCGATCTGACGATCACCAACCGCGGCTCCGCGGCGATCGACGGCTGGACCCTCACCTACTCCTACGCCGGTGACCAGAAACTCACCAATGGCTGGAACGGGACATGGTCGCAATCCGGCAAGAACGTGACGGTGAAGGACGCCGGGTACAACGGAAAGATCGCGGCGGGCGCCGCCGCGACCACGGGCGCGCAATTCACGTACAGCGGCTCGAATTCGGCCCCCACGAATTTCGCGATCAATGGCACGACGTGCACAGGAGCCCATCAGCCGCCGGTCGCGGTGCTCACCAGCCCGCAGGCCGGGGCGGTCTACACGGCCGGTGACACGGTGCCGCTCGCGGCGACCGCGGCGGCGGCCGACGGCGCGGGCATCAGCAAGGTCGAGTTCTACGACGACACAACACTGCTCGGCACCGACACCACGTCCCCGTACGCGCTGGGCACGGACTCCCTCGCGGCCGGCACGCACTCGCTGTACGCGAAGGCGTACGACGGGCAGGGCGCGTCCGGCGAGTCGACACCGGTCGGCATCACGGTCGCGGCGGGCCCCGCCGTGTCGGTGACGCCGTCCCAACTCGGCGTCCAGCAAGGCAAGTCGGGCACATTCGACGTGAAGCTGTCCACGAAACCGACGGCGAACGTGACCGTCACCACGGCCCGCACCAGCGGCAACACGGGGCTGTCCGTCTCCTCCGGCGCGAGCCTCACCTTCACTGCGTCGAACTGGGACACGGCACAGAAGGTGACCGTCGCGGCGGACGCCTCCGGCACCGGCGCCGCCACCTTCACGGTCAGCGCGCCCGGCCACACCAAGGCGACGGTCACGGTGACCCAGCTGGCGGCGGGCAAGGAGTACGACACTCGTTTCCTGGACCTCTACGGGAAGATCACCGACCCGGCGAACGGCTACTTCTCGCCGGAGGGCATCCCGTACCACTCGGTGGAGACGCTGATCGTCGAGGCGCCGGACCAGGGCCACGAGACGACCTCCGAGGCGTACTCGTACCTGCTGTGGCTCCAGGCCATGTACGGCAAGGTCAGCGGCGACTGGTCCAAGTTCAACGGCGCCTGGGAGATCATGGAGAAGTACATGATCCCCACGCACGCCGACCAGCCGACGAACTCCTTCTACAACGCGTCGAAACCCGCGACGTACGCGCCCGAGGAGGATCTGCCGTCGCAGTACCCGGCGAAGCTGGACCCGTCGGTCTCCGTCGGCACGGACCCGATCGCGGCCGAGCTGAAGAGCGCGTACGGCACCGACGACGTCTACGGCATGCACTGGCTCCAGGACGTCGACAACACGTACGGCTACGGCAACGAACCCGGGAAGTGTGAGGCGGGCCCGACGGCGACCGGCCCGTCCTACATCAACACCTTCCAGCGCGGCGCGCAGGAGTCGGTGTGGGAGACGGTCCCGCAGCCCACCTGTGACGCCTTCAAGTACGGCGGCAAGAACGGGTACTTGGACCTGTTCACCGGTGACTCGTCGTACGCCAGGCAGTGGAAGTACACGAACGCGCCGGACGCCGACGCGCGGGCCGTGCAGGCCGCGTACTGGGCGGACATCTGGGCCAAGGAGCAGGGCAAGAGCTCCGAGGTGTCGGCCACCGTCGGCAAGGCCGCGAAGATGGGCGACTATCTGCGCTACGCCATGTACGACAAGTACTTCAAGAAGGTGGGCGGTTGCGTCGGCCCGGCCGCCTGCCCGGCCGGCACCGGCAAGGACGCCTCGCACTATCTGCTGTCCTGGTACTACGCGTGGGGCGGCGCCACCGACACCTCGGCGGGCTGGGCCTGGCGCATCGGCTCCAGCCACACGCACGGCGGGTACCAGAACCCGCTCGCCGCGTACGCGCTGTCCTCGTCCGCCGACCTGAAGCCCAAGTCGGCGACCGGACAGCAGGACTGGGCCACGTCGCTCGACCGGCAGCTGGAGTTCTACCGCTGGCTGCAGTCGGACGAGGGCGCCATCGCGGGCGGTGCGACGAACAGCTGGCAGGGGCGGTACGCGACGCCTCCGTCCGGCACGCCGACCTTCTACGGCATGTACTACGACGAGGCGCCGGTCTACCACGACCCGCCGTCGAACCAGTGGTTCGGCTTCCAGGCGTGGTCGATGGAGCGTGTCGCCGAGTACTACCAGCAGACGGGCGACGCCGACGCGAAGGCGGTCCTGGACAAGTGGGTCGGCTGGGCCCTGTCCGAGACGACGGTCAATCCCGACGGCACCTTCCGGATCCCCTCCACCCTCCAGTGGTCGGGCAAGCCCGACACCTGGAACGCGTCGAGTCCCGGCGCGAACACGTCCCTTCACGTCTCCGTCGCCGACTACACGAACGACGTGGGTGTGGCGGCCGCGTACGCGAAGACGCTGACGTACTACGCCGCCAGGTCCGGTGACGCGGAGGCGAAGTCGACGGCGAAGGCGCTGCTCGACGGCATGTGGGAGAACGACCAGGACGCGCTCGGCATCGCGGTGCCCGAGACGCGGGCCGACTACAGCCGGTTCGACGACCCGGTGTACGTGCCGTCCGGCTGGACCGGCACCATGCCGAACGGCGACGCCGTCAACTCCTCGTCGACGTTCTCCTCGCTGCGCTCCTTCTACCAGGACGATCCCAACTGGTCGAAGGTCGAGGCCTATCTGGCGGGCGGCGCCGCACCGACGTTCACGTACCACCGGTTCTGGGCCCAGGCGGACATCGCGCTCGCCATGGGTTCGTACGCGGAGCTGCTCGAGTAACGCCCCGCCCGGCAGCGGCTCCGTGCTCAGAGGAGCCGGGCGGCCTCTCTCCCCGGGGGCCGCCCGGCCACCGCACGTTCTCTCTCCCCCCGCCTCCCTCTCCCCCTTCACCCCCGGGACCCTCCATGCCACGACCACCTCGCCATGCCCGTGTTTCACGTACGCGCCTCCTCCTGACCGTCGTACTCGGGCTCACCGCAGGCCTGCTGACAGGCACTCAGGTGTCAGCGGCGGCCGAACCGAAGGCCACGGCGCTCGCCGCCGACACGTACACCTGGAAGAACGCCCGCATCGACGGCGGCGGCTTCGTCCCCGGCATCGTCTTCAACCGCTCCGAGAAGAACCTCGCCTACGCCCGCACCGACATCGGCGGCGCCTACCGCTGGAACCAGGACACCGCGTCCTGGACACCGCTCCTCGACTCGGTCGGCTGGGACGACTGGGGTCACACGGGCGTGGCCTCCCTCGCCACCGACTCCGTCGACCCGGACAAGGTGTACGCGGCCGTCGGCACGTACACGAACGACTGGGACCCGGGCAACGGCGCGGTGCTGCGCTCGGCCGACCGCGGCGCCACCTGGAAGAAGACCGACCTGCCCTTCAAGCTGGGCGGCAACATGCCGGGCCGCGGCATGGGCGAGCGGCTCGCGATCGACCCGCACGACGACCGGGTCCTCTACCTGGGCGCGCCCAGCGGCGAGGGACTGTGGCGGTCGACGGACGCGGGGGTGACCTGGTCGCAGGTGGCGTCCTTCCCGAACGTCGGGAACTATCAGCAGGACCCGTCCGACACCTCCGGCTACGCCTCGGACAACCAGGGCGTGGTCTGGGTGACGTTCGACGAGTCGTCGGCGACGGGCTCGGACCGCACCCGGACGCTCTACGTCGGCGTCGCCGACAAGGACAACTCCGTCTACCGCTCGACGGACGCGGGCGCGACCTGGGAGCGGGTGGCGGGCCAGCCCACCGGACACCTCCCGCACAAGAGCGTCCTCGACGCCGAGAACGGCTATCTGTACATCGCCTACAGCGACAAGGGCGGCCCGTACGACGGCGGCAAGGGCCAGGTGTGGCGGTACGCGACGAAGACCGGCGAGTGGAAGGACATCAGCCCGGTCGCCGAGGCGGACACCTACTACGGCTTCAGCGGTCTGACGATCGACCGGCAGCACCCCGGCACGGTGATGGTGTCGGGCTACAGCTCCTGGTGGCCGGACACGCTGATCTTCCGCTCGACGGACAGCGGCGGCACCTGGACGAAGGCGTGGGACTACACGTCGTACCCGAACCGCGCGAACCGCTACACCATGGACGTGTCGTCGGTGCCGTGGCTGACGTGGGGCGCGAACCCCTCGCCGCCCGAGCAGACCCCGAAGCTGGGCTGGATGACGGAGGCGCTGGAGATCGACCCGTTCGACTCGGACCGGATGATGTACGGGACGGGCGCCACGGTCTACGGAACCGAGGATCTCGGGAAGTGGGACTCGGGCGGCACGTTCACGATCACCCCCATGGTCAAGGGACTTGAGGAGACGGCGGTCAACGATCTGGCCTCGCCGCCCTCCGGGGCGCCGCTGCTCTCCGCGCTCGGCGACATCGGCGGCTTCCGGCACACGGACCTGACGAAGGTGCCGTCGATGATGTACACCTCCCCGAACTTCACCTCCAGCACGAGCCTGGACTTCGCGGAGGGCAAGCCGGACGTGGTGGTGCGCGCCGGGAACGTCGACTCGGGCGCGCACGTGGCCCTCTCCCAGGACAACGGCGCCAACTGGTCCGCGGCCGGCACCGATCCGTCGGGCGTCACGGGCGGCGGCACGGTCGCGGTGTCGGCGGACGGCGGGCGGCTCGTGTGGAGCCCGGACGGCGCGGGCGTGCAGACCGGTACGGGCTCGTCGTGGACCGCGGCGAGCGGGGTACCGGCGGGTGCGGTCGTCGAATCGGATCGCGCCGACGCCTCCCTCTTCTACGCCTTCAAGTCCGGCACTCTCTATGCGAGTTCGGATGGGGGAAGGTCCTTCACGGCGAAGGCGTCGACCGGGCTGCCGACGGACGGTCCGGTCCGCTTCAAGGCGGTGCCCGGCACTAAGGGCGACATCTGGCTGGCCGGAGGCTCGGCGTCGGGCGCGTACGGGCTGTGGCACTCGACGGACGGCGGCGCCACGTTCACCAAGCTGTCGAACGTGCAGCAGGCCGACACGATCGGCTTCGGCAAGGCGGCGCCCGGCGCCACGTACCAGACCCTGTACACGAGCGCGAAGATCGGCGGGGTGCGCGGCATCTTCCGCTCGACGGACGCGGGCGCGACCTGGACCCGCGTCAACGACGACGCCCACCAGTGGGGTTGGACCGGTGCGGCGATCACCGGTGACCCGCGCGTGTACGGCCGGGTGTACGTCTCGACGAACGGCCGGGGCGTCGTCTACGGCGACACGGCGGACGGCCCCGGCACGCCGACGGCGGCCTGCACGGTCACGTACAAGATCACCAACGAGTGGTCGGGCGGCTTCCAGGCCGATGTGACGGTGACCAACACCGGCTCGACGGACTGGTCCGGCTGGTCCCTCGACTGGACCTTCGCCGACGGCCAGAAGGTCTCCCAGCTGTGGAACGCCTCGTACACCCAGTCGGGCGCGTCGGTCACCGCGAAGAACGTCAGCTGGAACGGGACGGTGACGGCCGGGAGTTCGGCGGCGTTCGGATTCACGGGCTCGCGGCCGGGGACGGCGAACGCGAAGCCGACGGCGATCAGGCTGGACGGGCAGAGCTGTGCGGTGAACTGATCAGAGGGGGCGTGGGCCCGCCCGCGAGCGAGCGGGCCGCACTTCTCATGGCGTGGTGATCACCGGCCGCGTCGTTCGCCTCGTAGGTGTAGGCGACGCCGTCGGGGGTGGTGCCGCCGGCGGGCGGGCTGATCGGCACGTCCTTGTAGCCGGGTTCCCGGCGTCGGTGTGCACGCTGACCAGGCCGCGGTCCAGTCTCTCCGCCTGGCGGGCGGTGGCGGCGGAGGCGTCGTCGCCGGGCAGGAAGGTGATCCCGGCCGCGGCGAGGGCGGCGGCAGCGGCGGTGGCGATCAGCGGACGGGGGCGTCTGCGGTGGGGGCGGGGCATGTGCGGGCTCCCTTGGGGTGAGGACGTGCGAGTGGCCTACGTCCCGTCAGTTGCCGTGGCCTCTAGTTCAGTTGCCGCCCCCTGGTACAGCTCCGCGAGAGCCCTCGCCGTCGCCGCCAGACGCCTCCGCAGCTCCGCCGGTTCGAGAACGTCGATCGACGCGCCGAGCCGGAGGAACTCGTCGTGCGCGTGCCCGATCGACTCGATGGGCAGGACGGCACGGAGCCAGCCGTCGCTCTCGGTACGGCCCGTGGTGCGGGCGGCCCGCGCGGCGGCGCCGGTGAGCCGGTCGGCCGCTCCGGGCGCCAGCCGCACGACGGCCTCCCCGGAGTGCAGACGGCGGTGGAAGTCCTCCTGGTACGCCCGCCAGTACTCCGCCAGGTCGAACTCCGCGGGAGTGGTGAACTCCTCGTCAGTGAGATGCAGTTCGAGGATCTGGTCCACGCGGTAGGTCCGCGGCGGGCCGCTTCCGGCGGAGGCCACGACGTACCAGCGGCCCGCCTTCAGGACGAGCCCGTACGGCTCCAATGTCCTTTCCACGTCGGTGGGTTCGCGCCAGCGACGGTAGACGACCCGGAGCACCCGGCGCTCCCACACGGCGGATGCCACGGCCGTCAGGTGCTCCGTCGCCTCTTCCTCCGCGTACCAGCCGGGGGCGTCCAGGTGGAAGCGGGCGCTGATCCGGTCGGCGTGCGCGCGCAGTTCGGCGGGGAGCGCGGCCCGCACCTTCAGCTGGGCGGCCGCGAGCACCGGGCCGAGCCCGAGGTCGGCGGCCGGGCCCGGGACCCCGGACAGGAAGAGGGCTTCGGCCTCGTCCGTGGTCAGTCCCGTGAGCCGGGTGCGGTAGCCGTCGAGGAGGCGGTAGCCCCCGGCGTGCCCCGCGTCCCCGTACAGCGGGACGCCCGCGGTGTGCAGCGCCTCGATGTCGCGGTAGACGGTGCGGACGGAGACCTCCAGCTCGGCCGCGAGCTGCCCGGCCGTCATCAGGCCCCTGGTCTGCAGCAGAAGCAGGATCGAGAGGAGTCGGCCGGCCTTCATGTGGACTTCACTGACACAGGATGTCAGTGAAGCGGCCTTAGCGTCCCGCCATGGCCTTCGAGGAGAAACTGCTGACCGTGCCGCCGCCCGTCGAGGTGGCGGGCCGTCGCATCAAGCGCTACCACGTGACCGCCGACCCGCACGGGATCGCGCCCGACGTCGAAAAGGCGGCGTACGCGATGCTGCCGTCGCTGCTTCCCGAGCCGGACGGCACGCCGCCCGCCACGTTCGTCGTGCTGCACCGGGGCGGCGACGACGGCGCGTACCTCAACGCGTACAGCTGGGTGTGGGACAACGTCCTGCACTTCCGGGGTGCCGCCGCAGGCCAGCCGGTGCTCGGCTGCCCGGACCGCGACCCGGCCCGCTTCGTCCCGACGGAGCCGGCGGACCGGCCGTGGATCGGCTGCGTGTGGGAGCTGCCGCCCCTGCTCCACGAACGGAACGCCTGGGTGCGGCACATGCTGGCCCCCGAGCGGCCCGATCTCGACGCCTACGTACACGACAGCCTGCCCGAGGGCACGACCGGAGGACGCTCATGAGCACCGCGCACGACTTCGACTTCTTCTTCGGCGAGTGGGACGTCGCCCACCGGCGGCGCCTCGACTTCCTCGACCCGGACAGCGGCTGGGAGGAGTTCGGTGCGAGGAGCAGTTGCCGGCCCCTGTTCGGCGGGGCCGCGAACATCGACGAGATGGCGGTGCCCGCACAGGGCTGGACCGGTCTGACGCTGCGCCTGTTCGATCCCGCGACCCGTCTGTGGTCGCTGCACTGGTCGACCGACCGGACGGGCCGCCTCTTCCCACCGGTGACCGGGCGGTTCGCACAGGACGGGTACGGCGAGTTCTTCGGCGACGACACCCACGAAGGGAAGGAGGTGCGGGCACGCTTCGTATGGTCGGGCATCAGCGCGACGACGGCCCGCTGGGAGCAGGCGTTCTCCGTCGACGGAGGCGGGACGTGGCTGCCGAACTGGTCGATGGACTTCATCCGGCGCACCGACGAGAAGCAGCGCATCGGCCAGTAGAAGTGCTCTGGCCAACTGCGTTGACTTCGCGTGCACTTCAAGACGTTGACTCCCTTTCCGTGGCCCGCGCGCATCCGGCGACCGGGCCGCCCGACAGGGGGGATCTCCCATGAAGTACCGCACGATCGGCGGCGACCCGGCCCGCCGCCGCGAGGTCAGCGTCCTCAGCCTCGGCGCCATGCTGTTCGGCACCGTCACCGACGAGAAGACGTCGTTCGCGATCCTCGACCGCTACGTGGAGGCGGGCGGCACGTTCATCGACACCTCGGACAACTACGCGTTCTGGGTGGACGGCACGGTCGGCGGCGAGAGCGAGACGCTGCTCGGCAACTGGCGGCGCAGCCGTGGCATCGGCGACGAGATCTTCATCGCCACCAAGCTGGGCGCGGCGCCGCTGGCGCCGGGCACCGGCTACCTCGACAACCCCGAGGGCCTGTCGGCGAAGGCGATCCGCTCGGCGGTGGAGGGCAGCAAGGCCCGGCTCGGCGTCGAGCGCCTGGACCTGTTGTACGCGCACATCCCGGACCGCAAGGTCGAACTCGTGGAGACGGTGCGGGAGTTCGGGGCGCTGGTGCAGGAAGGCGCGGTGGGCCTGCTCGGCGTCTCCAACCACTGGGCCTGGCAGGTGGAGCGGGCGCGGGCGATCGCGCGCGCCGAGGGACTGGCCGGGTACGAGGTGCTCCAGTACCAGCACAGCTATCTGCGGCACCGCACCGATCTGTCGAGCGAGCTGTCGCCGGACGGGGTCTGCGCCACCGCCGACGGCAACCTGCTCAGCATGGTGCGGGCCGAGCGGGACCTCGCGCTCGTCGCCTATTCACCGCTGCTCACCGGGGCGTACGTGCGCGAGGACAAGCCGCTGGGCGCCGGGCACGACCACGGCAGCCGTGAGGCGCGGCTCACCGCGCTGCGGGAGGTCGCCACGTCGTCCGGCGCGACGGTCAACCAGGTCGTCCTCGCCTGGATGCTGGGCGCCGACGTGCCGGCGATTCCGCTGGTCGGCGCCTCGTCGGTCGCGCAGCTGGAGGAGAGCCTGAGCGCGGTGGACCTGGAGCTGACCGAGGAGGAGCGGGCGCGCCTGAACGCCGCCTGAGCCCCGGCATCCGGGCCGCCTCTTGCCCGCACTCACCTCCGGTGTCACCATTGGTCCGCAATTCGGATCCGGAGTCGACGAGCGGCACGACGGAGGACGTATGGGGATGGGCACGAGGCGGACGGGCGGCGCGCTCGCGATCGGTGCGGCGGTCGCGGGCCTGGGCGCCGGAGCGAGCTGGCTGTGGCGGAACCAGGCGGCGATCGCGTTCTCCCGGCCGGTCAACGAGTGGGCGTTCACGCACATGTCCGCGGTGCTGCCCAGCGAGACCGTGCCACGGTCGTCGGCGCCGCGACCGCTGCCCTTCGAGCCGGGGCTGCGCGGATTCACGTACGAGTACGGGGGCGCGCGGCGCACTCTGGCGGAGCTGCACGCGCGCACCCACACGACCGGGTTCGCCGTGCTGCACCGTGGCGCGCTGGTGCACGAGGCGTACCCGGGGCGGTTCGCCTCGCCGCGGGCCAGGTTCCAGCTGTTCTCCCTGACCAAGTCGGTGACGTCGCTGCTCATCGGGATCGCGAGGGAGGAAGGGAGTATCAAGGCGCTGGACGACAAGGTCGTCTCGTACCTTCCGGAGCTGGCGGGGAGCGCGTACGACGGGCCGACGGTCGAGGACCTGCTGCACATGAGCAGCGGGGTGGAGTTCGTGGAGGACTACGCCGATCCCGAGTCGTCGTTCGCCCGGTTCGAGCAGGCGGTGTCGGGCGGCGGCTCGCTGCTCGGCGTGGTGAAGTCGCTGCGGCGCGCGGCCGAGCCCGGCGGCACCTTCAACTATTCGACGGTGGACTCCCAGGTCCTCGGCTGGGTTCTCGAAGCGGCGACCGGGACGAGCCTCGCGCAGTACGCGCACAGCCGTCTGTGGAGCCGGATCGGCACCGAGCGGGACGCGTACTACTTCCTGACCCGGGGCCGCCCGCGCACCGCGCTCGGCGGCGGTTCGCTGAACGCGGCGGTGCGGGACATGGCCCGGGTGGGCCTGGTCATGGCGCGCGGCGGCGAGCTGGACGGGCGCCGGATCGTGCCCGCCGCCTGGGTCGAGCGCAGCCGCGGCGCCGGCCTCCCGCACCTGGCGGTCGGGGCGCTGGGCGGGGACCTGCCCCGGCACTACGGGTACGCGAACCAGTGGTGGACACTCGACGGGGAGCGCCGGTCGTTCACCGGGATCGGCATCCACGGGCAGTACCTGTGGGTCGACCCGGACGCGGATGTCGTCGTGGTGAAGACCAGCGCGTGGAACACGGCGGTGGACGACGACAAGGACGCGGAGACGGTGGCCGCGCTGACCGCGCTGGTCGCCCGTCTGGAGGCGGGCGCCTGAGCCCCGGGGCGGGCGGGCGCCGGTCGATAGGATGACGGACATGAGCGCATCCCGGGCGAAAGCCGCACCGCAGGCCACGGCCCGGCGCGGCCGCCCGCCGTCCACCTCGCTCAACCAGGGCGTGATCCTGGACGCCGCGCTCTCCCTCGTCGACCGTGAGGGCCCCGGCGCCCTGACGCTGCGCCGCCTCGGCGCGGACCTGGGCGCCAACCACACGGCGGTGCTGCGGCACTTCTCGGGCAAGGACGAGATCCTGCTCGGGCTCGCCGAGCGGCTGGTCCAGGAGGCGATGGACGGGTTCGCCCCGTCCGGCGGCTGGCGGCACACGCTGGAGTCGCTGGCCCGCCGGATGCGGACGGCCTGTCTGGCGCATCCGCGGGTGGCCGTGCTCGTCGCCACCCGGGTCGCCCGGCGCGACGCCGAGTTCCACGGCGCGGACGTGGTCGTCGGCGCGCTGCGCACCGCCGGTTTCGGGGACCGGGACGCGGCCCGCTACTACCGGTCGCTGGTCGACACCTCGCTCGCGCTGGCCGCGTACGAGGCGTCGGTCGTGGCGCTGGGCAGCGCCTCCCGCGAGGGTGACCGGCTGGCGTGGCGGCGCGAGTACCTGGCCGTGTCGCCGGACCGCTATCCGGATCTGGCGGCGGTCGCCCCGCACCTGGCCGCCGCAGACGAGGACGACCAGTTCGAGACGACCCTCGCGCTGCTCCTGGACGCCGTGGAGCTGCGGGCCGCGCGGGGCTGAGTCAGGCGGCGCCGTGTCCCGGTGCCAACTCCTCGACCTTGCGGGCCAGTTCGAAGTCCTTGGCAGTGACGGCGCCGCCCGCGTCGTGGGTGTGCACGGCGAGGGCGACCGTGTTGTAGCCGAGGGTCAGGTCCGAGTGGTGGTTCAGCTCCTCCTGGGTCTGGGCGATGTGCACGACCAGGGCGGTCGCCGCGAAGTGGCTGCCCAGGCGGTAGGTGCGGGTGATCCGGGCGCCGTCGAGCGACCAGCCGGGCAGCTCGGCGAGACGGTCCTCGATCTCCTTCTGGGAAAGCGGCTCTGTAGGCATGCCTCCAGCCTGCCACCACTTGCGGTTACGGTCTCCCCATGACGACCCGGACGACGACGACCCGCACGCCCGAGGCGCCGCGCGGGACCACCTCCGAAGTGGGCCGGCTGCTGCGCGGCTGGCGGGAGCGGCGGCGGGTCAGCCAGCTGGACCTGGCGCTGCGCGCCGACTCCTCCGCGCGGCACATCAGCTTCGTGGAGACGGGCCGCTCGCGCCCCAGCGAGGAGTTCCTGCTCCGGCTCGCCGAGCACCTGGACGTACCGGTTCGGGAGCGCAACGCGCTGCTGCTGGCGTCCGGTTACGCGCCGCGCTTCGCCGAGACGTCCCTCGACGATCCGTCGCTGGGCGCGCTGCGCGCGGGCCTGGAGCAGTTGCTGCGCGGCTACGAGCCGTACCCGGCGCTGATCGTGAACGCGACGTACGACGTGATCGCGGCGAACCGCGGTGTCGCGCTGCTGACGGAGTCGCTGCCCGAGCACCTGCTGACGGCCGAGCCGATGAACGCGATGCGGCTCACGCTCCACCCGGAGGGTCTCGCGCCGCGGATCCGGAATCTGCGCGCCTGGCGCGGGCATCTCCTCGCGCAGATGGAGCGGCAGATCGCGTTGGCCCGGTCCGCGCCGCTGCGCGCACTGTACGACGAGGTGGCCGCCTATCCGGTGCCGGAGCGGGACGAGGACCCCGAACCGTCGGACGACGTGCCGTACTTCGCGCTGCCGATGGTCATCGAGCACGACGGACACGTGCTGTCGTTCGTGTCGTCCATCTCGACGTTCAACACCCCGATGGACGTGACGGTCGCCGAGCTGGCCATAGAGACGTTGCTCCCGGCCGATCCCGCGACGGTCACATACCTCCGGCGCGCCTGACCCGTTCGGCCCAGCGCCGGGGACGACCGGCCTGAATCCGTCCTCCCGCGCAACCCGTACGGCCCTCACCGCATGTGCTCCCGTCGCCACGCCCCTACGTTGCGAAGGACGGATACCGAGGGAGCAGACGGTGACTGACACGACGGGCGCCCCGGCCGAGCCGGACGTGGCGCTGCTGAAGGCCGGCCGGTTCTTCCGGCGTGGGAAGGCCGCCGAGGACCTGCACAGTGTGCGGATCAAGGGCGGCAGGGACGGGGACGTCTTCTACCGGGACCGGTGGAGCCACGACAAGGTCGTGAACTCCACGCACGGCGTGAACTGCACCGGCTCGTGCCGGTGGAAGGTGTACGTCAAGGACGGCATCATCACCTGGGAGACCCAGCAGACGGACTACCCGAGCGTGGGCCCCGACCGTCCCGAGTACGAGCCGCGCGGCTGTCCGCGCGGGGCGGCGTTCTCCTGGTACACGTACTCGCCGACGCGGGTGCGCTACCCGTACATCAGGGGCGTGCTCCTGGAGCTGTACCGGGAGGCGAAGGCGCGGCTGAAGGACCCCGTGCTCGCCTGGGCCGACATCCAGGGCGATCCCGAGCGCCGCCGCAGGTACCAGCAGGCGCGCGGCAAGGGCGGACTGGTGCGGGCCACGTGGGACGAGGCCGTCGAGATCGTCGCGGCCGCGCACGTCCACACCATCAAGACGTACGGGCCCGACCGCGTCGCCGGCTTCTCCCCCATCCCCGCGATGTCGATGGTGTCGCACGCGGCCGGGGCCCGGTTCATGTCGCTGATCGGCGCGCCGATGCTGTCGTTCTACGACTGGTACGCGGATCTGCCCGTCGCCTCCCCGCAGGTCTTCGGCGACCAGACGGACGTGCCGGAGTCGGGCGACTGGTGGGACGCGGCCTACCTGATGATGTGGGGCTCGAACGTCCCGGTCACGCGAACGCCGGACGCGCACTGGATGGCCGAGGCCCGCTACCGCGGCCAGAAGGTCGTCGCCGTGTCGCCGGACTACGCGGACAACACGAAGTTCGCCGACGAGTGGCTGCACCCGCACCCGGGGACCGACGGGGCGCTCGCCCTCGCCATGGGGCACGTCATCCTCAAGGAGTTCTTCGTCGACCGTGAGACGCCGTTCTTCACGGACTACGTCAAGAAGTTCACCGATCTGCCGTTCCTCGTGACGCTGGACGAGCGCGACGGCGCGTTCGTCCCGTCGAAGTTCCTGCGCGCCGCCGATCTCGGTCAGGGCGGCGAGGGCGCGGAGTGGAAGACGGCGGTGCTCGACGAGGCGACCGGCCTTCCGGTCGTCCCGAACGGCTCGCTCGGCTTCCGCTGGACCGAGTCGGGCGCGGGCAAGTGGAACCTCGAACTGGGCAACATCAAGCCGCAGTTGAGCCTGCACGGCAGCGATGTCGCGAGCGGGGTGGAGGTGCTGCTCCCGCGCTTCGACACCGACGGCGGCGCGCACGGTCAGGGCCGCGGCGACACCGTGCGGCGCGGGGTGCCCGCGACGCGGCTCGGCGGCCCCGACGGGCCGCTGGTCACCACCGTCTTCGATCTGCTGCTGGCCCAGTACGGCGTCGGGCGCGACGGACTGCCCGGCCAGTGGCCCTCGTCGTACGAGGACGGGGACTCCCCCGGCACGCCCGGCTGGCAGGAGGCGCACACCTCGGTGCCCGCCGCCAAGTGCGTCAAGATCGCCCGGGAGTTCGCGGCGACGGCGGAGAAGTCGCGCGGCCGCTGCATGATCCTCATGGGCGCCGGCACCAATCACTGGTTCCACTCGGAGACCATCTACCGCGGTTTCCTCGCGCTGCTCCAGCTCACCGGCTGCCAGGGCAGGAACGGCGGCGGCTGGGCGCACTACGTGGGGCAAGAGAAGTGCCGCCCGGTGACCGGCTGGGCCTCGCTGGCCTCCGCCAACGACTGGTCACGGCCGCCCCGGCAGATGATCGGCGCCGCGTACTGGTTCACCAACACCGACCAGTGGCGCTACGACAAGTTCGGCGCGGACGTGCTCGCGTCGCCGCTCGGCAAGGGCGCCTTCGAGGGGATGACGGGCGCCGACTGCCTTGCGCTGTCGGCCCGTTCGGGCTGGATGCCGTCCTACCCGACGTTCGACCGCAGCTCCCTGGACCTCGGTGAGCAGAGCGTCGAGGACACCGTCGCCGAACTCAAGGCGGGCAGCCTCAAGTTCGCCTGCGAGGACCCGGACGCGCCGGAGAACTGGCCGCGCGTGCTGACCCTGTGGCGGGCCAATCTGCTCGGCTCCTCCGCGAAGGGCGCCGAGTACTTCACCAAGCACCTCCTCGGCACCCACTCCTCCCTGCGGGCCGAGGAGGCGTCGCTCGAGGAGCGGCCCACGACGGTGACCTGGCGGGACGAAGCGCCGGAGGGCAAGCTCGACCTGCTGCTCTCCCTCGACTTCCGCCAGACGTCGTCGACGCTCCTGTCCGACGTCGTGCTGCCCGCCGCGACCTGGTACGAGAAGCACGACCTGTCGTCGACGGACATGCACCCGTACGTGCACTCCTTCACCCCGGCCGTGGACCCGCCGTGGCAGGCCCGCACCGACTTCGACACGTTCAAGGCGCTCGCGGAGAAGCTCAGCACGCTCGCCGCGGGCCACCTCGACACGCGCAAGGACCTGGTCGCGGCGCCGCTCCAGCACGACACCCCGGGTGAGATCGCGCAGCCCGGCGGGGTCGTCCTGGACTGGCGCAAGGGCGAGTGCGAGCCGGTGCCGGGCAAGACCATGCCGAACCTGGTCGTGGTCGAGCGGGACTACACCGCGATCGGCGCGAAGTTCACCTCGCTCGGCCCGCTCGTCGAGAAGCTCGGGCTGCCCGCCAAGGGCATCACGCTCAAGCCCGACCAGGAGGTCGAGGAGCTGCGCGAGCGCAACGGCGTGGTGCGCGGCGGGCCCGCCGACGGGCGCCCGCTGCTCGACACCGCGGTCAAGGCGGCGAACACGATCCTCGCGCTGTCCGGCACCACCAACGGACGGCTCGCCACCCAGGGCTTCCACACCCTCGAAGCCCGTACCGGACAGGGCATGGCGCATCTGTCCGCCGAGCACGAGGGCAAGCGCGTCACATACGCGGACACCCAGGCGGCCCCGGTGCCGGTGATCACGTCGCCGGAGTGGTCGGGCAGCGAGTCGGGCGGGCGCCGCTACACCGCGTTCACCCTCAACACCGAGCATCTGAAGCCCTGGCACACGCTAACGGGTCGTCAGCACTTCTTCATCGACCACGACTGGATGCACGAGCTGGGCGAGGCGCTGCCCGTGTACCGGCCGCCGCTGGACATGAACCGGCTCTTCGGCGAGCCGAACCTCGGCCCGGACGGCGAGAAGGAGGTGACGGTCCGTTACCTCACGCCGCACAACAAGTGGTCGATCCACTCCGAGTACCAGGACAACCTGTTCATGCTGGCGCTGTCCCGCGGCGGCCAGTCCATCTGGATGTCCCCGCAGGACGCGGAGTCCATCGGCGTGAAGGACAACGACTGGATCGAGGCGGTCAACCGCAACGGCGTGGTCGTGGCCCGCGCGATCGTCTCGCACCGGATGCCGGCCGGCACGGTCTACATGCACCACGCGCAGGAGCGGACCGTGAACGTCCCGAAGGCGGAGACGACCGGCAAGCGCGGCGGCATCCACAACTCGCTCACCCGGCTGATCCTCAAGCCGTCCCATCTCATCGGCGGATACGCGCAGTTGAGCTGGGCGTTCAACTACCTCGGCCCGACGGGCAACCAGCGAGACGAAGTCACCGTCATCCGGCGCCGCTCGCAGAAGGTGGAGTACTGATCCCATGCGCATCATGGCTCAGATCGCGATGGTCATGAACCTCGACAAGTGCATCGGCTGCCACACCTGCTCGGTCACCTGCAAGCAGGCGTGGACCAACCGCAACGGCATGGAGTACGTCTGGTTCAACAACGTCGAGACCCGTCCCGGGCAGGGCTATCCGCGCCGCTACGAGGACCAGGAGAAGTGGCGCGGCGGCTGGGAGCTGAACAAGAAGGGCGCCCTCCAGCTCAAGGGCGGCGGCCGGTTCAAGAAGCTGCTCGGCATCTTCTCCAACCCCAAGCTGCCGGAGATCAAGGACTACTACGAGCCCTGGACGTACGACTACAAGAACCTCACCGACGCTCCGCTCGGCGACGACTACCCGGTGGCACAGCCCCGCTCGCAGATCACCGGCAAGCCGATGAAGATCGAGTGGTCGTCGAACTGGGACGACAACCTAGGCGGTTCGACGCAGTACGGCGATCTCGACCCGATGGTGCAGAAGACCCGCGAACAGGCCGCGGAGAAGGTCAAGTTCGCGTTCGAGCAGACCTTCATGTTCTATCTGCCGCGGATCTGCGAGCACTGCCTGAACCCGTCCTGCGTGGCGTCCTGCCCGTCCGGCGCGATGTACAAGCGCGAGGAGGACGGCATCGTCCTCGTCGACCAGGACCACTGCCGCGGCTGGCGCATGTGCGTCACGGGATGCCCGTACAAGAAGGTCTACTTCAACCACCGCACCGGCAAGGCCGAGAAGTGCACGATGTGCTACCCGCGCCTGGAGGTCGGCCTGCCGACGGTCTGCTCGGAGACGTGCGTGGGCCGGCTGCGCTACCTCGGGGTCATCCTCTACGACGCCGACAAGGTGACCGAGGCGGCCCAGACGAAGGACGAACACGCGCTGTACGAGGCACAGTTGGGCGTCTTCCTGGACCCGGAGGACCCCGAGGTGCGGCGCGCGGCCGAGCAGGCCGACATCCCCTTCGACTGGATCGAGGCGGCCCGCCGCTCCCCCGTGCACGCGCTCATCAGCAAGTACAAGGTGGCGCTCCCGCTGCACCCGGAGTACCGGACGATGCCGATGGTCTGGTACATCCCGCCGCTCTCCCCCGTCGTCGACGCGCTCACCGAGACCGGGCACGACGGCGAGGACGTGGCGAACCTGTTCGGCGCCATCGACACCCTGCGCATCCCCCTCGAATACCTCGCGGAGATCTTCACGGCCGGTGACGTGAAGCCCGTCCGCTCCTCCCTGGAGAAGCTGGCCGCGATGCGCTCCCACATGCGGGCCATCAACCTCGGCGACCGGCCCGACCCCGCGATCTCCGAACAGGTCGGCATGTCGGCGGTGGAGATCGAGGAGATGTACCGGCTGCTCGCCATCGCCAAGTACGAGGACCGCTACGTCATCCCGACCGCGGCCATCGGCGACGCGCAGCGCCTGGAGGAGTCCGCACTGCCGGACTCCTGCTCGCTCGACTACGAGGAGGGCCCCGGCATGGGCGGCGAGGGCCCCTTCGGCGGCGACTCCGGGGCCACCACCACCGGCGGCCGCAAGCTGCTGCCCGTCGTGTCCGTCGAGAGCTTCCATCTGACCAAACGCCGGCAGACCGCCGACGATCCGGAGGAGACCTGATGACCGACCGGACCTCCCTGCTGTTCCAGGCGGCGGCGCTCTGTCTCACGTACCCGGACGAGGAGCTGTACGAGCGGCTGCCGCTGGTGCGCGCCGCGGCCCCGGAGCTCGCGCCGTTCGTCGACCACGCCGAGGCCACCGCGCTCCCGGAGCTGGCCGCCCACTACGTGCAGGTCTTCGACTTCAAGAACCGGCACAGCCTGTACCTGACGTGGTGGCGCGACGGCGACACCCGCAGGCGCGGGATGTCGCTGGTGGAGATGAAGGAGATCTACCGCGAGCACGGCCTGGAGTTCACCGGCGAGGAACTGCCGGACTACCTCCCCGCCGTCCTCGAATTCTCCGCCCAGGCCGGCTCGTTCCTTCTGGAGGAGCACCGCAGCGGCATCGAGCTGCTGCGCCTCGCCCTCACCGAGCACGGCACCCCGTACGCGACCGTGCTCTCCGCGGTCTGCGGGGCACTGCCGGGCGCCTCGCCCAAGGACCGGGCGGCGGCGCTCGCGCTGGCCCGCTCGGGCCCGCCCCGCGAGGAGGTCGGTCTCGAACCCTTCGCGACCCTGCCGCTGATGGTGAAGGAGCACGCCCCGTGACCACCCTGATCTGGGGCGTCCTGCCCTACGTCGCCGTCGTCCTGCTGATCGCGGGCACGATCTGGCGCTACCGCTACGACAAGTTCGGCTGGACGACCCGCTCGTCCCAGGTCTACGAGTCGAAGCTGCTCAACATCGCCTCGCCCGTCTTCCACTACGGCATCCTCTTCGTCCTCGCGGGCCACATCATCGGCATCTTCATTCCGATGTCGTGGACCGAGAAGGTGGGGGTCAGCGAGCACACGTACCACATGTTCTCGCTGATCGGGGGCACGTTCGCGGGCGTCCTCACGGTCTGCGGCATCTTCATGCTGCTGTACCGGCGCCGTTTCAAGGCCCCGGTGTTCCGTGCCACCACGCGCAACGACAAGCTCATGTACCTCGTGCTGCTCGCCGCCATCGTGCTCGGCATGACCGCCAAGCTCACCCACGCCTCCGGCGACGGCTACAACTACCGCGAGTCGATCGGCCCTTGGGCCCGCAGCCTGTTCACACTCAACCCGGACATCGACCTGATGCACGGGGTGCCGGTGCTCTACCAGATTCACGCGGTAGTGGGCATGTCACTGATCGCGCTGGTACCGTTCACCCGGCTCGTGCACATGTTCAGCGCGCCGGTGCAGTACCTGTTCCGTCCGTACGTGGTCTATCGCAGCCGCGACCCGCGGCGCCTGACCGCCAGGCCGGAGCGACGGGGGTGGGAGCGCACCGGCTCCTGATTCCCGACTCCTTGGGGGCGTGGAGAGGTGAGTGAACGTCGGCCCGCCCCGACGGTGGGCCAGGTCGTCCTCGGCAGACGCCTGCGCGACCTGCGGGAGACGGTGGGGCTCAAGCGGGACGAGGCGGCCCGCGCGCTGCGGGTCACCGCGGCGACGATCCGTCGCATGGAGACCGCAGAGGTCGCGCTGAAGATCCCGTACGTGCAGATGCTCCTGGAGCTGTACGGGGTTCCCGAGCGGGAGATCGAGGCGTTCGTCGCGCTCGCCGAGGAGGCGAATCTGCCCGGCTGGTGGCAGCGCTACCACGACGTGCTGCCGGACTGGTTCAGCCTGTACGTCAGTCTTGAGGGCGCGGCCGAGATGATCCGCTCCTACGAGCCGCACTTCGTGCCCGGGCTGCTCCAGACCGAGGAGTACGCGCGGGCGGTCTTCGACGCCGGTACCGTCGGCCGCTCGACTCCGGCCGACATCGAGCGGCACGTGTCGCTGCGCATGGCCCGCCAGTCGCTCCTGACCCGCGAGGACGCCCCGCACCTGTGGGTCGTCATGGACGAGACGGCGCTGCGCCGTCCGCCCGGCGACGAGGCGCTGCTCCGCGGCCAGCTGGACCGCTTGATCGAGACGGCCCGGCTCCCCCACGTGACGCTCCAGATCGCGGAGTTCGCGTCGGGCCCGCACCCGGCGACGTTCGGCCCGTTCACCCTGTTCCGCTTCCCGGTCCGTGAGCTGCCCGACATGGTCTTCAGCGAGTACGTGACCGGCGCCCTGTACCTGGACTCCCGCGAGGAGGTCGGCGCGCACCTGGAGGTCCTGGACCACCTGGCGGCGCAGGCGGCCGGGGCGGAGCGGACGCTGGAGATCCTGCGGAAGATGCGGGCCGAGCTGTAGGGCGCGCGGTCAGGCCGCGCCGCCTTCGCCGCCCTTCTTCTCGTCGTCCACGATCTCGGCGTCGACGACATCGTCGGACGGCGTCGCGTCCTCCTCCCGCGCACCACCACCGCCGTCCGACGCGGCGGCCTGGGCGTACATGGCCTGCCCCATCTTCTGGCTGACGGTGGCCAGCTTCCGCGCGCCTTCCCGCAGGGCGTGCACGTCCGGGGCGTCCGTGGCCAGCGTCGCCTTCAGCTCCTCGGCGGCGGACTCCATCTCGGTGCGTGTATCGCTCGGGATGCGGTCGGCGTTGTCCCGCAGGAAACGCTCCGTCTGGTACACGAGCTGCTCGGCCTCGTTGCGGGTCTCGGCCGCCTCGCGCCGCTTGCGGTCCTCGTCGGCGTGCGCCTCGGCCTCCCGCATCATGCGGTCGATCTCGTCCTTGGGCAGGGCCGATCCCCCGGTCACCGTCATCTTCTGCTCGCGCCCGGTCGCGAGGTCCTTCGCCGACACGTGCATGATCCCGTCGGCGTCGATGTCGAAGGTGACCTCGATCTGCGGCACCCCGCGCGGCGCGGGCGGCAGCCCGGTCAGGTCGAAGACGCCGAGCTTCTTGTTGTAGGCGGCGATGTCGCGCTCGCCCTGGAAGACCTGGATGCCGACGGAGGGCTGGTTGTCGGCGGCGGTGGTGAAGGTCTCCGAACGGCGGGTGGGAATCGTCGTGTTGCGCTCGATGAGCTTGGTCATGACGCCGCCCTTGGTCTCGATGCCCAGGGACAGCGGTGTCACGTCGAGCAGCAGTACGTCCTTCACGTCGCCCCGGATCACACCGGCCTGGAGCGTGGCGCCGACGGCGACGACCTCGTCGGGGTTCACGCCCTTGTGCGGGTCCTTGCCGGTGAGTTCCCGGACCAGTTCGGTGACGGCGGGCATCCGGGTGGAGCCGCCGACGAGGATCACGTGGTCGATGGCGGACAGCTCGACGCCCGCGTCCTGCACCGCCTGGTGGAAGGGCTTCTTGCACCGGTCGAGCAGATCGCCGGTGAGCTCCTGGAACTGGGCGCGGGTCAGCTTCTCGTCGAGGTGCAGCGGGCCGGCGGCGGACGCCGTGATGTAGGGCAGGTTCACCGTCGTCTCGCTGGACGAGGACAGCTCGATCTTCGCCTTCTCGGCGCCCTCGCGCAGCCGTTGCACGGCCATCTTGTCGTTGCCGAGGTCGATGCCGTGCGCGCCCTTGAACTGCCGGACGAGATGGTCGACGACGCGCTGGTCCCAGTCGTCGCCGCCGAGCCGGGTGTCGCCGTTGGTGGCCTTGACCTCGATGACGCCCTCGCCGATCTCCAGGAGCGAGACGTCGAAGGTGCCGCCGCCGAGGTCGAAGACGAGGACCGTCTGCTCGTCGCCCTTGTCGAGGCCGTAGGCGAGGGCGGCGGCGGTCGGCTCGTTGATGATGCGCAGCACCTTCAGCCCGGCGATCCCACCGGCTTCCTTGGTGGCCTGCCGCTGGGCGTCGTCGAAATAGGCGGGCACGGTGATGACGGCGTCGGTGACGTCCTCGCCGAGATAGGACTCGGCGTCGCGCTTGAGCTTCTGCAGGACGCGGGCGGACAGTTCCTGGGCGCTGTACCGGCGTCCGTCGACGGTGCCGCTCTCCGGAAAGTGCCAACTGCCGTCACCCATATGGCGTTTGACGGAGCGTGCGGTGCGCTCGACGTTGGTGACGGCCTGCCGCTTGGCGACCTCTCCCACGAGCACTTCTTTGTTCTTCGCGAAGGCGACCACGGAAGGGGTGGTGCGGGCGCCCTCCGCGTTGGCCACGACGGTGGGCTCGCCGCCCTCCAGCACGGCCACCACCGAGTTCGTCGTGCCGAGATCGATACCGACCGCACGCCCCATGACGCGCCTCCTGTCCCCTGAGTGGCCCGCTCACGTGTCCTGCTTTTCAGCGCTGTCCTGCTCTCAGCACAAAACGTGAGCGGGCCTGCGTCAAGGGCCCGGGCGGTCAGGCTCGGGCGACCTGCCCATTGGCGAAGTAGGCGCGCAGCCCCGCATCCAGCGGGGGCACGTCGTACGGGGTGCCGCCGTCGCGGAGCGAGCGGGTGGCCAGCGCTCCGGCGGCGACGCTCATCCGGGCGGCCACCGGGTCGGTGTCGGTGGCTCCGCCGTCGCGGGCAAAGCGGCAGAACTCGCCGATGATGCTCTCGTCGGCGCCGCCGTGCGAGCCGGAGGCGTCCGGCACCCGGTGGACGACGTCGGCGTCGGCGCGGTAGCCGCTCGGGCCGGTGTTCCAGACCCGCACCTCGTCGCCGGGCCGGTCGCCGAAGTTCTCCAGGCGGCCCTCGGTGCCGATGACGGTGTAGTTGCGGAAGTAGTCGGGGCTGAAGTGGCACTGCTGGTAGGCGGCGATGACTCCGTTGTCCAGGCGCATGTTCATCACCGACACGTCCTCGACGTCCACCACGTGGTGCAGGTCCTTGCGCTCGGTGGGCGGCCAGTCGAACGCGCGCAGCCAGCCGTCGGGGCGCGGGGTGTCCGGCGCCCGGCGCGGCAGGTCCCCGTAGACCATCAGGTCGCCCATGGCGTTGACGCGGGTGGTGTAGCCGCCGGCCAGCCAGTGCACGACGTCGATGTCGTGCGCGGCCTTCTGGAGCAGCAGGCCCGTGGTGCGGCGCCGGTCGGCGTGCCAGTCCTTGAAGTAGTAGTCGCCGCCGTAGCTGACGAAGTGCCGTACCCAGACGGTCTTCGGCTCGCCGATGTCGCCGCGCGCGATGATGTCGCGCATGGTGCGCACGACACCCATGTGGCGCATGTTGTGGCCGACGTAGAGGCGGGTGCCGGTCTCGTACGCGGTGCGCAGGATCGTGTCGCAGCTCTCGACGGAGATGCCGAGCGGCTTCTCCACGTACACCGGCTTGCCCGCGCGCAGCGCGTCGCACGCGATGGTCTCGTGGGTGTCGTCGGGGGTGGCGACGATGACGGCGTCGATGTCGGGGCTGTCGAGGAGACTGCGGTAGTCCTCCACCGCGACGGCCCCCTCGTACCAGTCGGGGACCTGGGCCCGGACCGCCGGGTCGAGGTCGGCGGCGGCCGCCACGACCGAGCCCCGGCCGGGGCGGTGGGCGGCGGTCGCGAGGTTGCGGCGCAGGCCGAGGCCGATGACGCCGATCCGGAGGTCGTCGCTCACTTGGTGCCCTTCGCTATGGCCTGCTCGTACTCGTGCCGCATGGCGTCGCCCGCGGTGCGCCGCCACTTGGGGAGCACTTCCTTGCGGAAGGAGGAGAGCGGCTTGCGGCCGGCGACGATGTCCTTGACGGCGGTGTTGACCTCGTCCTTGGACGAGGCGTCCTTCTGTGCGGCGGTGTCCGAGAAGTAGCCGGTGGTCGGGTTGACCCTGGCGATCTTCATCAGCTCGGTCTGCGCCTGGTGGATGGAGCGCGTCACGTCGGGTTTGTCCGGCAGGTACAGGCTCTCGGGCGCGTTGCCGAAGAAGGTGATGGCCTGCCGGGTGGTGAGCACCTCGGCGTTGCCCTTCTGCGTCAGCGACACGTCGCCGCTCGCGGACCGCTTGTGGTGGGTGCCTTCCAGGCCGTTGTCGAGGAAGAGCCGCTCCTCGGTGCCCATGGGCGCGCTGAGGTAGTCGAGCACCTTGAGCAGCGTGGGGATACGGGACTTGGGGACGCTGTTGTTGATGGCGGTGAAGCCGACGGAGCCGTAGCCGAAGCCCCACGTGGGCGTCATGCCCTGCTCGGCGGCGAACGGCACGACGACCTTCTCCGGCCAGTCGTACATGGCGCTGTCGTTGAGGAAGCCGGGGAAGGACTGCACGTGCAGGCCGAGGAAGCCGCCCTCCATCTTCTCCAGGGTGGTGGTGAGGTTCGGGTCCGGCCAGAAGAGCTGCGCCCGCTGGCACTTGAGGGCGAACTCGATGCCCGCCAGGTACTCGTCCGTCTCGAAGAGGTGGGTGAGTTTGCCGCCGTCGAGACGCCACCCGTTGGGCGCGCCGTGCCAGTACGCGAACTGCACCGCGTGGTTCACGTAGGCGGGTTCGAGCACGTACTTCTTGCGCTTGGTGTCGAGGAGGTCCTTCGCCTTGTCGAAGAAGTCCTGCGCGCTGTCGAAGTCGGTGCCGCCGACCGGCTTCCAGAAGTCCTCGTTGGCGACGTACACCTGGCCCATGCGGCCGTACGGCACGGCGTAGCCCCAGATCCGGCCGTCGATGACGGCGGTCTTCCAGGCGTACTCGGGGATGTTGGCGAGGTTCGGGTACTTCTTGACGGCGTCGCCGGAGAGGTACGTGGTGAGGTCGTGGAACTTGGCGCGGAGCAGGTCGGGGACGTTCTTCAGGCCCTGGTTCGGCGGGAACCACATCAGGTCCGGCAGGTCGCCGCCCGCGATGGTGGCGTTGAACTTCTCCCGGTAGACGCTGTCCGCGCCGAGACCGTTGACGATGGTCAGGCGCAGCTCGGAGCCGAGGCGCTTGTTCAGCTCCTGCCAGTACGCGTTGCGGTTCATGGCCGGCGCCGGAGTCGTGAAGGTCTCCGTCAGACAGGTGATCGCCTTGCCGTCGCCCGGCGCCTTGGTCACGCTCTTGACCAGGTCCTTCGGATAGCGCAGATAGGCCGGGTCCAGGCCCTGGGCGTTGCCCGCGAGGTCGGGGGCGGGCACCTTCGCCGGTACGTACGTGGGCAGCTTCAGCTTGGCGGACGCTGCCGCCCCGCCCGCCTGCGCGCCGCCGTCGCCGCACGCGGTGAGCAGGCCGCCGCCCGCGACGGCCAGTCCGGCGGCACCGGCGGCGCCGAGAAACCCTCTGCGATCGAGCTTGCGGGAAGGCATGGTTCTCCTAGGGTGCGGTGAACAAGGTTGAGAGACGCGCTAGGTGACGGGACGTCAGGCCTTGACGGCGCCGGTGAGCACGCCCTTCACGAAGTACTTCTGCAGGAAGGGGTAGACCGCGACGATCGGGAGCACGGCGAGGATGAGCACCGCCATGGACAGCGCCGTGGTGGCCGGGAGGACGCTCACGCCGAGCGCCTTGGCGTTGAATGTGTCGCCCTGGATGACGTACGAGCGCAGGATGACCTGCAACGGCAGCTTGTTGGAGTCGTTGATGTAGAGCATCGCGTTGAAGAAGCTGTTCCAGTACGTGACGGCGTAGAACATGCCGACCACCGCGATGACCGCCTTGGACAGTGGCAGCACGATCCGGCACATGATCGTGAGTTCTCCCGCGCCGTCGAGCCGGGCCGCTTCGTGGAGTTCGTCGGGGATGCCCTGGAAGAAGGCCCGTACGACGATGACGTTGAAGGCGTTGAGCATGATCGGCAGGACCATGGCGCCGTAGGAGTCGATCAGGCCGAGTTCCTGGACCACCAGATAGCTGGGGATGACGCCGGGCGTGAACAGGAACGTGCCGACGACCACGAGCAGCAGCGGCTTGCCGCCGAACGTCTTCGGCCGGGACAGGCCGTACGCCAGACAGACCGTGCACAGCAGGCTCAGGGCGGTGCCGATGACGGTGACGCCGACGCTGACGAGGGCGGCCCGGGTGACGACACCGCCGGCCAGGACCACCCGGTACGCCTCCAGGGTGGGGTGCTCGGGGAAGAGGACGTAGCCGCCGTTCGCGGCGAGTTCGGCCTTGCTGGAGAGGCTGGTGCCGATCGCGAGCAGGAACGGATAGCCGACGGCCACGATCATCGCGACGATGACGATCAGCTTCAGGGTCTGTCCGGCGGGGCTCGGCCGCTCCATCCAGGCCGGGCGGTCCGCACGGCTGCCGCCGCGCAGGAAACGCGGGGCGAAGGTGCTGCTCACTGGTAGACCCCCTGCTCACCGAGGCGGTGGGCGACCTTGTTGGCGATCACGATCAGGACGAAGCCGATGACGCCCTTCATCAGTCCGGCGGCGGTGGACATGCCCCAGTCGCCGTCGACGACGCCGTGGAAGTAGACGTAGGTGTCGAGCACTTCGGAGGCGTCGGCGCCGACCATGTCCCGCTGGAGCAGCACCTGTTCGAAGCCGACGGAGAGGATGTCGCCGAGGCGCAGGATGAGCAGCATGACCATCACGGGCCGGATGCCCGGCAGAGTCACGTGCCACATGCGGCGCAGCCATCCTGCGCCGTCCATCGCCGCCGACTCGTAGAGCCCGGGGTCGATGGAGGCCATCGCGGCCAGGAAGATGATCGCTCCCCAGCCCGCGTCCTTCCAGATCGACTCCGAGGTCAGGAGCAACATGAACGTGTCGGGGTTGTTCATGATGTTGCCGACGTGCACCCCGTGGTCGTTCAGCACGCTGCTGATGGTGCCGACGCCGCCGAACATCTGCTGGAAGAAGCTGACCACGACGACCCACGACAGGAAGTGCGGCAGGTAGACGATGGTCTGCATCAGGCGCCGTGTCCTGGTGCTGATCAGCGAGTTCAGGAACAGCGCGAGCAGGATCGGCGCGGGGAAGTAGAGCAGCAGTTGTACGGCGCTGATCTGGAGGGTGTTCCACACCGCCGTCCAGAACTCGGGCTCCTGCACCAGCGCCTGGAAGTTGTCGACGCCGACCCAGAGGCTGTGCATGAAGCCCAGGTAGGGCTGGTAGTCCTGGAAGGCCGTGATGTTGCCGGCCAGCGGCAGGTAGAAGAAGACGGCGAAGTACACGATGCCGGGCACGCACAGGAGCAGGAGCGTCCTGTCGCGCCGCAGCCGCTGCCGGATGGTGGGCTTGCGTGTGCCTGACCCGGTATCGGAGTCCTGCCGCGCGTCTGGTGGGTCGGCCGGCCTGGGCATGGCCTGGCCGGGCGATGTGGTCGCGGGCGACGTCACATACACCTCCGGCATCGAGGGTGGCGGGGTGGGGCCGCGGGGCTCCGACACCGGCCCGCGAGGCTGGCTGAATCTTGCACCACTCAAGCCGACTGTGACAATAGGTGATTGAAATGGGCTCCAATCTTGCAGTTTCAATCACGCGATCCTTTGCGGCATGACGACGCCCCGGACCCGAGGGGTGGGTCCGGGGCGTCGTCGTGCCTGGCTGACGGTGTGTCAGGCGGTCAGTTCAGCTTGGCCGTGAGGGTGATCGTCGTGCCGGTGAGCGCCTGGCTCACCGGGCAGTTCTTCTTGGCGTCCTCGGCCGCGGCCTGGAAGCCCTGCTCGTCCAGGCCCGGGACGGTGCCCTCCACGATCAGGTGGATGCCCGTGATGCCCTCGCCCGGCTGGAACGTCACGTCGGCCGACGTGACCAGGCGGGTGGGCGGGGTGCCGGCGCCGGACAGGCCGTGCGAGAGCGCCATGGAGAAGCAGGACGAGTGCGCGGCCGCGATCAGCTCTTCGGGGCTGGTCTTGCCATTCGCCTGCTCGGCGCGGGACGGCCACGAGACCGGCTGGTCGCCGATGCCGGACGAGCCGAAGGTGACGGTGCCGGTGCCCTTGAGCAGGTCGCCTTCCCACACGGTGTGCGCGGAGCGCGTGGTAGCCACGTTGGTTCCTCTCGGAGTCTGTTCTGGTGTGCCCTCATCCGACCACACATCCCGGGCCGTGGCTTGTCGTTCACGCGCGGGCCGTGGGGCCCGTCACGCAGTTCCCCGCGCCCCTGATGGGTCGTCGATCACCTGACGGCGGGTGGCCGCTTCTCGCGCCGTTCCCCGCGCCCCTGGGTCGTTCGTCGAGCGCGGCCCGGTGGCCGCTTCTCGCGCAGTTCCCCGCGCCCCTGGATCGTTCGTCGAGCGCGGCCCGGTGGCCGCTTCTCGCGCCGCTCCCCGCGCCCCTGGGTCGTTCGTCGAGCGCGGCCCGGTGGCCGCTTCTCGCGCCGTTCCCCGCGCCCCTGGGTCGTTCGTCGAGCGCGGCCCGGTGGCCGCTTCTCGCGCCGCTCCCCGCGCCCCTGGGTCGTTCGTCGAGCGCGGCCCGGTGGCCGCTTCTCGCGCCGTTCCCCGCGCCCCTGAGGCAGGCGCTTCGCGCCGCCTCCCCCTCAGGCTGCGCTCCGCGCGCCTCCGATGAGGGCAGGTGGCGCGCCTCTCCCGATGGGGTGACGGCGGTGCGCCTCTCTTGATGAGATGGCGCACGAAGTGCGCATCTCAGGGGCGCGGGGAACTGCGCGACCAGCCACGACGAGAGCCGCGCGTGACGAACTGGTTTTAGGGGCGCGGGGAACTGCGCGAGAAGCCCGACCCACCCGCACACGAAGAACAACCCAGGGGCGCGGGGAACTGCGCGAGCAGCCGCGACGAGAGGCGCGCACACGAAGAACCCGCCCAGAGCTACGCGCGCCGCTGCTTCCTCGACGCCATCCACGCGTACACCAGCACGCCCACGAACAGGAACAGCACTCCCTGATAGACCGCCGCGTAGCCGGCGCCGCCCACCAGCCACATCGAGAAGCCGAATGCCGCCAGGGACAGGATCAGGTCCCGTACGAAGTGCGGGACATGGACGCGGTCGGCGCGCCCCGACAACAAGAAGTAGACCTGCGCCGCGGTCGCCAGCAGATACGGCACCGTGGCCGTGAACGTGGTCACCAGGACCAGGGTGTTGAAGACGGCGGCGGAACCGGCCGTGTAGTTGTACACGGTGAGCAGCGAGGCGAGGCCGACGGCCACCAGGACGCCGACCGTGGGAGCCCCGCGTCGCTTGCGCTCGAACGCCTTCGGGAAGAGCCCGTCGCGCGCGGCGGCGTACGGCGTCTGGGCGCTGAGCAGCGTCCAGCCGTTGAGCGCGCCGACCATCGACACCAGCGCGGCGACGGCGACGGCGCTGCCACCCCAGGTCCCGCCGAACATGGCGTTGACGGCGTCGGAGAACGGCGCCGTGGAGTCCACCAGCCGGTCGTGCGGGACGGTGCCGAACACGGACACGGTGCACAGCAGGTACAGCAGCGCGGCGAGCCCGGTGCCGAGGACGGTGGCCCGGCCGACATTGCGCTGCGGGTCGCGGACCTCCCCGGCGCTCACGGACGCCGACTCGACGCCCAGGTAGCTGAAGAGCAGGATCGCGGCGGACGCCGAGACGGCGCCGAGGGCCGAGTCGCCGCTCGCCTGGAACGGCCCGAGATTGTCGCTCCGGAAGAAGAACAGCCCGCCGACGGCGACGAGCAGCAGCGGCGCGAACTTCAGAACGGTCGAGACGAGTTGGACGGCGCCGACGTAGCGTGTGCCGGCCAGATTGGCGAGCGCGGGCAGCCACTGGCAGGCGAGCGCGGCGACGATCGTCCAGAACGTCGAGCCGTGGAGGGGCAGGAGGACGTCCAGGTAGCCGACGGCGGCCACGGCCAGCGCCGCGTTGCTCACCCACGTCGTGATCCAGTAGCTCCACGCGGCGAGGAAACCGGCGAAGTCGCCGAAGGCCTCACGCGCGTAGACGTAGGGGCCGCCGGTCAGCGGATGCCGCTGGGCGAGGCGGCCGAAGACGAGGGCGAGGGCGATCGCGCCGAGGGTCAGGACGCCGAACGCGATGAGCGCGATCGTGCCGTACGGGGCCACGGACGCCGGCAGCAGGAAGATGCCGCCGCCGATGATGTTCCCGATGACGAGGCAGGTCGCGACGGGCAGTCCGAAGCGTCGCGCGTGCCGGCTGTGCTGCGGGTCGGGACCGTCGGCCGGAGCCGGCTGGGGTGCGGTTCCGGTGTCGTGCATGTGGGGGGTGTGCCTCTCGGTGGTGCTGAGGCCGCCACGGGATCGCCGGGCGACGCCCCATCGTCCGGTGAGCGGACACCCGCCGCCAAATCAGACGGTTTTGTCCTGCGTGTCGCGGGGTGCGGCCGCAAATGATGCGGGGTCCGGGTCGGGCCGGAGCGAATCGTCCACGGCGACGGGCGGGGCCGCGAGCGGCACCTGCGGGCCGTGGCTCTCGCGCAGCCAGCGGCGCAGTACGCGGTGGATCTGCTCGGCGCCGACGAGTTCGGCGCCGTCCGCGACCGGCGCGGACAGGGTGAGCGGCGACAGCAGGAAGGGACGGCTCTGGGCGCCGCCGAGGCCGCCGTGCGAGCCGATCTGCTCCTCGAAGGCGAGCACCTCGCCATCGACCGGGTCGTACATGGAGTTGACCATGATGTCGGCGGTGTGCGGGAAGGAGTGGGTGCGGCGCACGGCGTCGGCGGCGCCGGGCCCGAAGTCGGCGAGCGGCCCCCGCCCGTCGGTCAGCTCGGCGAGGGGCACCTCGGCGCCCTGCGCGCCGAGCACGAGGCCGTCGTGCTCCTCGCTGCGGACGAGGAGGAAGCCGATGCCGGGATGGTTGGCGAGGGTCGCGAGCAGCGCCGGATGGCGGGCGTCGATCTCCTCCTTGCTCATCCGGTGCGGAACGTCGGGGAAGGAGACGAGGCCCAGGTTCCCGGAGGCGAGCACGACGGGCTCGCTGTGCTTGTCGGCGTGCCCGCTGCCCGCGCCCTCCTCGACCGGCCGGTGCAGCGCGGCGCGCACGGCGGACCGGGCCTCGGCGCCGGAGTGGGTGCGTCGTGCCCGGCGCGGCACGGGCAGCCCGCAGCCGGCGCGGACCAGGTCCTGGAGCGTCAGCCCGTAGCGGGCGCGGAACGTCTCGCCGGGGCTCTGTCCGTGGTCGGACAGGACGACGATCCGGTACGGGCGCGGGGCGTGCTCGGCGACCTTCGCGAGCAGCGCGAGGGACCGGTCGAGGCGGGTCAGCACCTTCTGCGCGTCGCGGCTGAGCGGTCCGGAGTGGTGGGCCACCTCGTCGTAGGCGACGAGGTCGGCGTAGACCGCGCTGCGCCCGGCGAGCATGTCGCCGATGACCGCCGCGACGACGACGTCCCGTTCGACGACGGTCGCGAACGCCCTGATGAACGGGTAGAGCCCGCCGCGGGAGACGCGCGGGCGGCGCTCGCGGATCAGGGCGTGGGTGGACTGGCCGATCTCCCGGCCGACCTCGGCGAAGAAGGACAGGGCGGTGCGGACGGCGTTCGCGGGGTCGGAGAAGTAGGCGAAGTATCCGGCGCGGGAACGGTTCTCCTTGCCGCGCCGGGCGGCCACGGACAGCACCAGGGCGACCTGTTCGGCGCCGCCGCTGAAGAGGTTGCCGCGGCTCGCTCCGTCGACGGTGAGCAGGCCGCCGTCGCCGGTGCGCTCGATGGCGCGGCGCTGGAGTTCGGCGGCGCTGGTCGGCCGGTTGGAGACCTGGATCTCGCCGGTGTCCTTCTCGTACCAGCGGAAGGCGGGGACGTCCTCGTTCGAGCCGTGCAGGATGCCGAGCTGGCTGGCGCCGGTCTGGCTGGACCAGTCCGTGCGCCAGGGGGTGAGGCGGTGCCCGCCGTCGCGCAGCCAGCCGCCCACCGTGGGCATGACGTCGTCGCGGGCCATGCGGTCCAGCACCTCGTGGCCGACGCCGTCGAGCTGGAGGAAGAGGGTGCCGGGGGTGGGCGGGCAGGCGCCCTCCCCGTCGGCCCTGCGCCGTCGCCGCGCGGCGAGGCGGTACAGGCGGCGCCGGTAGGCGTCGTCGTCCCGTACGGCGAGGGCACCGCCGGTGGCGGAGGCGACGGCCGACATGACGGCGGCCACGACCACGGCGGTCTCCGGGCCGACCTCTCCCCGGTTCTCCGGGACGAGCTTGAGGGCGAAGAGGAGCAGCGCGCCGTTGAGGAAGAAGACGACGAGGCCCAGGACGAGGGCCGGGACGAGCAGCAGGGCACGCACCAGGAGCGGCCAGACGAGCGCCGAGAGCACCGCGAACGCGCCGGCGGCCCAGGCCGCGGTCAGCGCGACGCGGGTCAGGCTGTCGCCGGTGTCCGACTGGAGCTGGAAGTCCGGCAGGAGCCCCGCGAGGATCATCATCGTGAGGGTGCTCGCCGCCCAGACGGTCAGCGACCGCCAGCCCTGGCTCGCCGCCCGCCGCCACCGGCCTTCGGCCACTTTCCGGCTCCCCTCACCCTGTGCGTGCGCAATCTGTTCCGAGTAAGGGTTTCATACCATTTGGGACTAGCAGCCGTCGTATCCGGCCGTGGGCATCGACAGCCGGCGGTGCACCCGCGCCTTCATGTCGGCGTCGTACCGCGGCTCCGCGAGCCCGGCCCGCTCGAGAGGCACCCCGCGCCGCACGCACTCCGCGGAGAAGTCGTCCACCGAGCGCAGCGCCACCCGCAGCACCCGGTCGCTGGGCGCGACGAACGCGTCGACCAGGCCCGCGTCGACATCCGCCCACAGTGCCTCGTGATCGGCGCGCAGCGCGTGCACCAGGAGCTGCCGCGTGACGACATAGCCGCGGTCGGCGGCCCAGCGGGAGCACATCGCGTACTGGCTGCGCGAGTCCACCAGGAAGGGGTCCGCGTCCAGCTGCTCCAGCGGGGTCAGGCCGGCGATGGCCATGACGCGTACCGTCTCCCCCGCTTCCCCCGCTGCCCGCGCTTCTCCCTGCTCCGTGCCCATGGTGTCCCCCTCACCTCGCGCTTTCGCCGACGACCCTACTCCTGGACGTAGGCTCGGGGCAGTCGCACGAAGGAGGCAACGGGTGCCGGTGGAGATCACCTGGTGGGGTCATGCCACCTGCACGGTCGAGGACAGGGGTACGCGCGTCCTCACGGATCCGCTCTTCGCACGACGCCTCGCGCATCTGCGGCGGCGCCGCGGCGCTCCCCCGCCGCCCAGCGCGGCCCTCGCCGACCTCGTCCTCGTCTCCCATCTGCACGCCGATCACCTGCACGTTCCGTCGCTGGCCCGGCTCGCGCCGGGGACCCGGGTCGTGGTGCCGCGCGGTGCGACGAAGGCCGTGCCGGGGCTGCGAAGACTGCGCACGCTGAAGATCGTCGAGGTGGACGCGGGCGACCGGATCGAGGCGGGGAACGTCGTCGTACGCGCCGTGCCCGCCGACCACGACGGGCGGCGGCTGCCCGTCGGCCCGCAGCGCGCCCCCGCGCTCGGCTATCTCGTGGAGGGCGACGCCCGGACGTACTTCGCGGGTGACACCGGCCTCTTCGAGAGCATGGGCGAGGCCGTGGGCGAGGTCGACGTGGCACTGCTGCCGGTGGGCGGCTGGGGCCCCTATCTGGGCGCGCACCACCTCGATCCGGCGCGGGCCGCCGAGGCGCTGGCCCGGATCGCGCCGCGCTCCGCGGTCCCGGTGCACTACGGGACGTACTGGCCGATCGGGATGGACGCCGTACGACCGCACGAGTTCCACACGCCCGGCGACGAGTTCGTGCGGCAGGCCGCGCTGCGCGCTCCCGGCGTGGCGGTGCACCGGCTCGGGCACGGCGAGAGCGTCCGGCCGGAGGTGGCGGACCAGTGATCCTCGCCGCGACGACGGTCGTGACGCCGGAGTCCACGCAGCAGGCCGTGGGCTATCCCACGCTCTTCCTGCTCGTGGCCATCGGCGCGCTGGTGCCGGTGGTGCCCACGGGCGCGCTGGTGAGTTCGGCGGCGGTGGTGGCCTTCCACCAGACGCTGCCGTTCGCCCTGCTGCTGGTGTTCGGGGTGGCGGCGCTCGCCGCGTTCCTCGGGGACCTCGCCCTGTACTGGCTCGGGCGGCGCGGCATGCACTCGAAGAACGGGTCGAAGTGGCTGGAGGCCATCCGGTCCCGCGCGCCGGAGGAGCGGCTCGCCCAGGCGCAGGACAAGCTGGCCGACCACGGGGTGATGGTGCTCGTGCTGTCCCGGCTGGTGCCGGCCGGGCGGATCCCGGTGATGCTGGCGTGCCTGCTGGCGAAGATGCCGCTGCGGCAGTTCGCGCGCGGTGACATCCCGGCCTGCCTCGCCTGGGCGGCGACGTACCAGGTGATCGGGATTCTCGGCGGCTCGCTGTTCGACGAGCCGTGGGAGGGCGTGGTCGCGGCGATCGCGCTGACCGTTCTGGTCAGCGCGATCCCGACGGTGTGGCGGAGGATACGGCGGCCGTCGTCAGGCAGCCAGCACGCGTGAGCCGCCGATGGGGAGGTCCCAGAGGTCCGCGCGCGGCAGGCCCGCCTTCTCCCAGGCGGTGCGCAGCCGGGTGAGCGGTTCCAGGACGGGCTCGGCCGACAGCAGGAACGTCGCCCAGTGCATGGGCGCCATGAAGCGGGCGCCCACGTCCCGCGCCGCCTGCACCGCGTCCTCCGGCGAGCAGTGCACGTCCTCCAGCCACCAGCGCGGGTCGTAGGCGCCGATGGGCATCAGGGCGAGGTCGATGCCCGGGTAGCGCAGGCCGATCTCGCGGAACCAGTGGCCGTAGCCGGTGTCCCCCGCGAAGTAGAGGCGCTGCCCGTCACGGTCGGTGAGGACCCAGCCGCCCCACAGGCTGCGGCAGGTGTCGGTGAGGGTGCGCTTGGACCAGTGGTGGGCCGGTACGAAGTCGAAGCGGACGCCGCGCAGCTCCGCGGCCTCCCACCAGTCGAGCTCGGTGACGCGGGTGAAACGGCGGCGGGTGAACCAGCGGCCGAGCCCCGCGGGGACGAGGACGGGCGTGTCGCGCGGGAGCCTGCGCAGGGTGGGCCAGTCCAGATGGTCGTAGTGGTTGTGGCTGATGACGACCGCGTCGACGGGCGGCAGGGCGCTCCAGGCGACGCCGACCGGGGTGATCCTGGCCGGGGTGCCGAGGATCTTGCGGGACCAGACGGGGTCGGTGAGCACGGTCAGGCCGCCGATGCGCACCACCCAGCTGGCGTGTCCGGCCCAGGTGACGGCGACGGTGCGGGTGTCGACGTCCGGCAGCGGGCCGGGGGCGAACGGCAGGCTCGGGATGTCGGCGAGGCTCTCGGCGGGCGGGCGCACCTTGCCCTCGCGGGCGAACCGGGCGAAGGCCCGCAGGCCGGGCAGCGGTGCGGTGAGGCGGTCGGCGAACGACTTGGGCCAGCGGCGGGGTACGTCCACGATCTCGCCGCCACCGAGCGGCTTCGGGTCGACCCGGGGTCCGGTGGGCGCGGTGGGACCGCCCCGCCGCTCCGGGCTCTCGTCGGTCGTCGCTCCGGACGCCTGCGTCATCGCTCGGACTCCCATCCTTCGCCGGCCGCACCCGTGCCTTCCGGGCCCGCGCGGTCACCGAGGTCGCACAACTCGCCGAGCACCGACTCGACCATGCTCAACGCCCTTGCCACGTGCGGCAATTCCAGAGGGTCCGGTGAGGTGAGGGACGCCCTGCGCTCGTCGGGGGTTGATCCGAGCAGCGGTCCCGTACCGAGCCGGCAGCGCAGCGCCCCCAGGTCGTCGCCGAAGCGGTGCCCGCCGGGCACGGGCAGGCCGAGCCGGGAGGTGAGGTGGTCCTCCAGGTCCTGGGCGTCGGTGACCCCGCGGGCCATGAGGCGGGGGCGCAGCGGCTCCAGGTCGACGTACAGGTGACGGCCCGCCCGCGGCGGCCGGGACAGGCCGCCGGCCGTGAGCACGATGCCGTGCAGGGCCGTGGCCAGCCGGGCGTGCAGGCCGGTGGCGGCGATGCGGCGGGCGGTGACCGTCTCGCCCTCGTCCAGGACGTACGTGGCCGCTGCCGCGACCGGTGCCGACAGGCTCGCGCCGGTCGCCGTGAGGATGTCCAGGACGCGGGCGGCGAGCCGGTCGCCCTCGGGGGTGGGCGGGAACCGGGCGAAGGCCGCGGGCAGGGACGGGGGCAGGTAGCCGCCGGTGAGATCGGTGAGGACGGTGACCTCGGCGGGGAACATCTCGGCGGGGCTGAACAGGAGAGTGTCCTGGCCCGGGTGCAGGGTGTCGCGCCAGGTCTCGTCGCTGACGACGTGCAGTCCCTCCGCCACCGCGGCCTCCACCGCCTCGTGCAGCACTTCGGGCGGTGGCACGGTCGCCGTCGGGTCGTCGGCCGGCGCGACGACGAGCAGCCGGGGGTCGCCGCCCTCGGCTCTGACCCGGCGGACGGTCTCCAGCAGGGCGTACGGGTCGGGGACGCCGCCGCACTCGGCGGGCGTCGGCACCGAGAACACCTCGCGGCCGAGCAGCCGGGTCTGCGGGGTCCACCAGGCCGGGCAGGGGCGCGGTACCAGGACGTCGCCGCCGAGCGCGGCGGTGAGCGCGAGCAGCAGGGGGGCGGCGCCGGGGGCCGCGACGATCTGGGCGCATTCCGGGGGCAGGCCTCTGCGTTCGCCGTGGCCTCGGGCGGCTTCGAGCAGGGCGGGTGGGCCGCCGGGGGGTTCGGGGTGGGCGCGGGCCGCTGCGCCGGCGACCATCGCGGCCAGTTCGGGCAGTACCGGCAGTCCGGGCTCGGGCAGCGGGGGTCCGTAGCGCACGGGGCCGCGTCCTTCTGCGGGGTCCGCTGGGCGCATGGTGCCTCCGTGCCGTGTCGGTAGCCGTGCTTGCTGCTGCCCCCAGCCTCACACTCCCCGCCCACCTCCGCGCGCCGTCACCACCCGCGCCCCGGCGGCCGCTTCCCGCGCAGTTCCCCGCGCCCCTGGGCCGTTCGTTCACCCGCGGCCCGGTGGCCGCTTCTCGCGCAGTTCCCCGCGCCCCTGGGCCGCACCCCGTCTGACGGCCGGCGGCCGCTTCTCGCGCAGTTCCCCGCGCCCCTGGGCCGCACCCCATCTGACGGCCGGCGGCCGCTTCTCGCGCAGTTCCCCGCGCCCCTGTGAGGCAGGCGCTTCGCGCCGCCTCTCCCCCGACGGAGGCCGGACCTCATCTGATGAGATGGCGCACGAAGTGCGCATCTCAGGGGCGCGGGGAACTGCGCGACCAGCCACGACGTGAGCCGCGCGCGAAAGACAACCCTGCCGTCACCGGGTCAGCGCCGCGAGCTCCCGTTCCAGGCCGCGGCCCCGGCGCTCGACGACAGCGGACGCGACCTCGGTCAGCTTGCGGTTGGTGGCCTGCGAGACCCGGCGCAGGACAGCGAACGCGGCATCCGCGTCGCAGCCCAGCACATGCATCACGATCCCGCACGCCTGATCGACGACGGGCCGGCTGCGCAGCGCGGCGCCCAACTGGTCCAGTTCGGCGAGAGCCGCCCGGTAGGAGCGGTCGCGGACCATGCAGGTGGCGGCGAGGTCTCCGAGCGCGCGGACCGGCCCGTGCGGCGCGTCCACGAGGGCCCCGGCGCGGAAGCTGTACAGGCTGAGCGTGACGGTGAGATCCGCGCTGCGGAACGGGAGGGTCACACTGGAGCGCACCCCGGAGTCGAGCGCGACCGCCCGATAACGCGGCCAGCGCCGGTCCCGCAGCAGATCGGTGGCGTCGACCGGCGTACCCCGCTCCTCGGCGACGGGTATCGGACCGTCGCCCGAGCACAGCTGAACGGAGACCAGCGCGGTCAGGTCGGGATGGGTGACGGCCGAGGGCCGCTCGCCGGTGCCGTCCCACGCGGTCGCGACGGCCCCGCAGCAGTCGGCCGTACAGCGCACGGCCTCCTCGGCGAGCTCGGACAGCCGACGGGCGGGCAGTCCGGGCTCGGGCGCCTCGGGGGCGAACCGCAGGGCTTCTTCGTTCCGATCGGCCTCGCGCATCGGAGAACGCCTCCTCACAGCTTCGGCTTCCCGCACTCGGTCCCGGGAAACAGCTCCCCGGGATAGGTTCTCGGCATGGCGCGAACGGAGGAGTTCGGTGAGGAACTGGCGGACTTCGTGCGCCGGATCGGGGAGTTGAAGGCGGCACGGTCCGTGCCGGCCGACGACCTGCCCGCAGTGCTGGACGCCGCTCTCTTCGAACTCGACCACGCAGTGGCCAAGTTGTGGCCCTGGTACGAGCAACTGACCGCGGAGGGCAGCGGATCCGGAGGGCGCCCGGCAGCCGCCGACCGGCAGGAGCTTCAGTTGCTGCGCGCCGTGTTCCAGCGGCTTCCGCTGCCGGTGGCGCTCGTGGACCGGGAGTGCGTGGTGCGCCGCCTCAACTTCGCGGCGACGAACTTCACCGGTGTGCGCGCCGGGTACGCGAGCGGCCGCCCGCTCACCGGGCTGCTCGCCCACGCGGACCGGGCCGCGTTCCGCTCACAGGTCGCCGCGGTGGCCCGGGGCGAAGGGGACCGCGGGATGACCGTGCATCTCCAGCAGTCCGCGCACGAGCCGGTCCGGGCGACCCTGACGGGCCTGCGTCCGGGCAACGAGCCGCGCACCACCGTCCTCGTCCTGCTCCAGCCCGCCGACGACGGATCCGCGCCCGTCCGGCACGGCGAGGACGCGCCGGTCCCCGATCTCGCCGAGACCAGCCGCCATCAGGTGGTGGTGGACCTGCTGGACGCGATGTCGCGGGAGCTGCTGGGCGCCCCCGCCGGCGATCCGTCCGAGGTGCTGCGCCGCGCGGCCCGCGTCCTGCACGCCCGGTTCGCGGACTGGGTGGTGGCCGACGCGGGAGCCGCCCGCCTCACCCGGGCCTGCGTGCTGGGCGCCGACGACGCGACGGCGCGGGACATCGCCGCGCAGGATCCGGCCACGGCCCCGCTCGTGGTGGAGGCGGCCCGCGGCGGGGCGCCCGCGCTGCTGGTGCGCCCCGAGGATCCGCTGGCCCTGGGCCCGGACGCGTCCGGCGCCCCGGTGCTGGTCCGCGCCGACGTCACGTCGCTGCTGTGCGTCCCGCTGATCCCGTCCCCCGGCGAACCGGTACAAGGTGTCCTCACCCTGTTCCGGTCCGCGGGCCGCCCGGCGTTCTCGATGGCGGAGGCGCAGGCCCTGGACGTGATGTCCCGGCACATCGCGCTGGCCATGGGCCGTTGAGCGCTACGCGGCGTCGGCGAGGACCTCGTCGCGCAGCCGGTCGCAGCACCGGCTGATGAGCCGGGACACGTGCATCTGCGAGATGCCCAGCTGTTCGGCGATGCGGCTCTGCGTCATGTCGCCGAAGAACCGCATGTAGAGGATGCGCTGCTCCCGTTCGGGCAGCTCGGCGATCCGCGGCTTGACGGCCTCCCGGTCGACGACGGTGTCGAGCGCGGGGTCGGCGGCGCCGAGCGCGTCGGCCAGCGAGTAGCCGTCGTCGCTGCCCGGGAGCTCCGCGTCGAGGGAGAGCGCGGAGAAGCTCTCCAGGGCTTCGAGACCGGAGCGGGCCTCGTCCTCGGTCATTCCGGCCCGCTCGGCGATCTCGCCGAGGGTCGGTGCCCGCCCCGAGACGGTCTGGGAGAGCTCGTGCTGCGCGGACCGGACACGATTGCGCAGGTCCTGGACCCGGCGCGGGACGTGGAGGGTCCACATGTGGTCCCGGAAGTGGCGCTTGATCTCGCCGGTGACCGTGGGGACGGCGTAGCTCTCGAAGGCGTTGCCGCGCTCGGGGTCGTACCGGTCGACGGCCTTGACCAGGCCGAGGGCGGCCACCTGCCGCAGGTCGTCGAGGGATTCGCCGCGGTTGCGGAAGCGGCCCGCGAGCCGGTCGGCCATCGGCAGCCAGGCCTCGACGACCTCACGGCGCAGTTCGGTGCGCTCGGGTCCGTCGGGCAGGTCGCAGAGCCGGGTGAAGGCCTCGGCGGTGTCGGGCGCGTCGTCGTGCGGGTGCCGCTGCCCCGGCTTGACCGGGTGCACGGATGCGTCGGTACGCGTACGCATGATCGCAACTCCCTGGGTGGTGCGTCGTGGTGCCTTGGCGGTGGTCACCGTGGGAGTCGCGCCCCGGAACGGAGTCGGACACACCCGGGGCGGGGTCAGCGTGTCGCTGTCCCGGGGCGGATACGCGGTGCGCACCCGTCCGTCCCACGGACGTGCCTCCTGTCCGAAGCACTCACTTTCGCCTGCCCCTGCCCTGTCCGGACAAACACCGCTGCCCCGCCCGGACGGACACCGCCGCGCGGACCGGGCGGAACGGCAGGTGTCAGCGGTGGGCACTCGGGTACGCGACCGCGCACCGCCCAGACACAGGAGGGACAGATGCAGCGAGGCAGCGACCGGCTCAGCGCACACCGCGACGACGAGATGAAGCACGAGTTGCAGGGCCTGTTGCGGTCCGGTCATCCCACGCGGACCGCCGAGTGGCACGATCCGGAGCCGGTGGCCGACGACGATCCCGAGGTGGCGGGCGGCCCGGTGCTGCCCGGCCGGGGGCCGGGTCGCCCGGAAGCGCTCCGGCTGGAACTCGGACGGCTGCTCGGCCGCACGTCGTTCCCGGCGGCGCCGGCGGCGCTCGCGGGGACGCTGCGCGAGCGGTCCGCGCCGGACGGGCTCGTCGACCGGGTGGCCGCCCTGCCGCCGGACACCACGTTCGGTACGGCGTCGGAGCTGGCCAGGGCCCTCATCGGCGACCAGGAGTCCGGCGACCAGGAATGAAAGGGCCCCGGCCGGGTACCGCGGCCGGGGTCACGGACCAGCCCGACGGAGCAGAGAGGCCGGGGCCATGGCCGATGTGGTCAGGGACGTCATGACACCGGGCGTCGTGGCGGTACGTCCCGACGCCTCCCTGGTGGAGGCCGCGCAACTGATGCGGGCCCAGGGCATCGGTGATGTCCTGGTGGCGGACGAGGCGGGACTCGTCGGAGTGCTCACGGATCGGGACATCACGTTGCGTGCCGTGGCCGACGGCGCGGACCCGCTGACCGTCAGCGCCGAGGCCGTCTGCACGCCGCGTCCGGTGTCGGTCGGCCCGGACGAGCCGGTGTCGGCCGCGGTGACCCTGATGCGGGAGCACTCGGTGCGCCGCCTGCCGGTCGTCGAGGACGGCCGGGCGGTCGGCATGGTGAGCCTGGGCGATCTGGCGGTCGCCCGGGATCCGGGTTCGACGCTCGCCGACCTCAGCGGCGGCGTACCGGACGCCCCGGCCGGCGGGCCCGCCGCAGGGCCCGTACAGAAAGATCCATTCGTACAAGGGAGTTGAGCGACTGATGCGCATCGCGTTCCTGGTGGCACCCGAGGGCGTCGAGCAGGTGGAGCTGACCGATCCCTGGCAGGCCGTGCGGGACGCGGGCGGCGAGCCCGTGCTCGTGTCGACGCGCCTCGGTGAGGTGCAGGCGTTCCATCACCTCGACAAGGCGGACACGTTCCCCGTCGAGAAGACCGTCGCCGACCTCGCGGCCACCGGCGCCGAGGGCTTCGACGCGCTGGTGCTGCCGGGCGGGGTGGCCAACCCCGACCAGCTGCGCACCGACCCGGACGCGGTGGCGTTCGTCCGGGACTTCTTCACGCGGGGCCTGCCGGTCGCGGCGATCTGCCACGCCGCGTGGACGCTGGTCGAGGCCGACGTGGTGCGCGGCCGCACGCTGACGTCGTGGCCGAGCCTGGCCACCGACATCCGCAACGCGGGCGGCACCTGGGTCGACGAGCAGGTCAAGATCTGCACCGGCGGCCCGAACGTGCTGGTCACCAGCCGCCGCCCGGACGACCTCAAGGCGTTCGACGCGGCGCTCCTGGAGCAGGTCAGCGGCGTGTGAGCCGCGGCCGTCAGGGCCCCCGGGGGATCCAGAGGGTGTCGCCGTCCACCGCGCGCAGCGTGGTGGACGGTACCTGGCCGTACTTGGCCCGGTACTGCTCGGCGAACCGCCCCAGGTGCCCGAAGCCCCAGCGGTGGGCGACGGCGCTGACGGAGACCGAACGCGGGTCCGCGGCGAGCAGATCGGCGTGGGCCCGCTCCAGGCGGACCGAGCGCAGATACGCCATCGGCGGCATCCCCACATAGCGGGCGAACGCCTCCTGCAACCACCGCACGCCGACCCGCGCCTCGCGGGCGAGTTCCGCGGTGGTGAAGGGGTGTTCGGGGCGTTCGCGCATCGCGTCCATGGCGCGTTTGACCGGGGCGGGGCGCAGTCCTCCGGCGGGCTGCTCCAGGGCGTCGCGCCAGGGGTGATCGGCGCTCAGCAGCAGGCCGTTGACGACGGCGTCCCGCAACGGCGCCGCGACCAGCGGGTGTTGGAGCAGATGGACGTCCTCGTCGAGGTCGTCGACGAGCGTGCCGATGAGCCGGGCCCAGGCCCGGCCGCGGCCGCGCGTCAGGTCCATGCCGGGTTCGAGGACGAGCGGTCCGCGCAGCGGGCGGCCGGTCAGCTCCTCCACGCGCCGTTCCAGCAGCGGCCGTTCGATCTTCAGGGCGAGGATCCGGCCCTCGCCGGTCCACTGGTCCACGGACGTGCTGCCGACCGGCTGGAACACGGCGGCCGTGCCGGGCACGGTGAGTTGTCCGGGTCCGCTCGCCTGATGCCAGGACAGGGCGGCGCCGACCGGGATGTTCACGTGGTAGGAGCCCAACTCCCCGCAGCGCACGCGGACATCGGCCCCGCACCTGAGGTCCCCGACGGTGATCCCGCCGAGTTCGAGCATGTCGAACTCGGCACCGAACCGTTCGGGGCGCGACAGCACGTCCAGCCGGTTGCTGTAGAAAGCGGTCTTGATCGCTTCCATGGCCCGGTCGACGTCTTCCGTCCGCAAGGACGTTCTCGCCACCCTGACTCCTCGTGATGCCCTGTCATGCCGCGCCGTGCGTACGGGAATCCCGCGTCCCGGTTCGTCCGCCGACCCAGCAGCGTACGACCGTCGCCGGGCGATGGCGACGACGCCTGCACCAGGCACCGGTCCGCGACCGCCCCCATATCGTCCCGCATGTCGAGGGTGCGCGGCGACACGCCCCCTTCACCCGTGCGTGTCACTCCCGTCTGCCGGGGGGCGCACGGGGTACCCGCTTCCGAACGCGGTATTCCGCCCCGCCGCGCCCACGACCTCCGGGAGGCAGACATGGACCTGGCGTTCCTCACCCCACTGTGCGACCGGCCCGGTCCCTGGGCGTCCGTGTACGTCGACGCGGCCCGCCACCGCGCCTGCACCGCCGAGGAGCGCTCACTGGAGTCGCTGGCGGTGCAGCGGGCGCTCGCCGGGGCCGGGGCGGACGAGGCCACGTGTCATGCGGTGCGGATGGCCTTCGACGAGCTGCGGCACGCTTCCGATCCGGTCGGGCGGGCGTTCTTCGCCACCGGCGGCGAGGTGGTCCTCGATCCGCCGTTGAGCACGGCGCCGCCGGGGACGTCGGTGCGCTGGGCGGCGCTGCCGCACATCGCTCCGCTGCTGGACCTGGCCGGCGCGGAACCGCTGTGTCTGGTCGCGCGGATCGGCCGGGACGGCGCGGACATCACCCTGGAGCCGGACGGACCTCACGGGACGGAGCGGCACGTTCCGCTCTGGATCGCGGACGGCTGGGTGCCCGGGGCCGCCGAGATCGCGGAGGCGCTCGTGCGCTGCCAGGCCGGGGCCCGGGCCGATCTCGTCGTCCTGGTCGGCAACGAGGCGGAGTGCGCCGCCGTGCGCGAGCGGCTGCCCGCGGCGCTGCGGGAGCGGGCGCTGCGGGCCGGTTCCGGTGCGGGCGCCGGGCGGCTCGGCGCCGCGCTGCCCCGGGCCCGCGCCGCCCACGAGGCGGAGCTGTTCGCCGCCGCGCGCAGCCGTGGCGAGGAGGCCGCGGAGGGCGTGCCCGCGCTGGTGGACGCGGCACGCGAGCACCGGATCTCGCAGTTGCTGGTCCGGGCCGACGGGCCCGACGCGCACCGGCCGATCTGGGTCGGCGCCGAGCCCGACCAGGTCGGGGTGGAGCGGGACGAGCCGGCGGTGCTCGGGGCGCGGGACGCGGTGCCCGCGCGGGCCGACGACGCGCTGCTGCGGTGCGCGGCGGCCGCCGGGGCCGAGGCGGTGTCGGTGGCCGGGTCGGACCCGGCCACCGGGCCGGCCGGCGGCCTCGGGGCACTGCTGCGCTGGGACGCGTGAGCCTCGCGCCGGAGGAGACCTAGCGGGCGCGCTCCACCCGGCGCTCGTCCCAGACGGGCTCCGTGGTCTCGCGGACCTTGCCGTCCGAGCCGAAGACCAGGTAGCGGTCGAAGGCGCGGGCGAACCAGCGGTCGTGGGTGACCGAGAGGACCGTTCCGTCGAAGGACTCCAGGCCCTCCTGGAGGGCTTCGGCCGACTCCAGGTCGAGGTTGTCGGTGGGCTCGTCCAGGAGCAGGGCGGTGGCGCCCTCCAGTTCGAGGAGCAGGATCTGGAAGCGGGCCTGCTGGCCGCCCGACAGCCGCTCGAAGTTCTGCTCGGCCTGGGCCGTCAGCTCGTAGCGGCGCAGCAGGGACATCGCCGCGCCGCGGTCCTTGGCGTGGTCGCGCCAGAGGATGTCGAGCAGCGGTCGGCCCTGGAGTTCGGGGTGGGCGTGGGTCTGGGCGAAGTGGCCGGGGACCACGCGGGCGCCCAGCTTCCAGGCGCCGGTGTGCGCCACCGAGTCGTCGCCGGCCAGCAGGCGCAGGAAGTGGGACTTGCCCGAGCCGTTCGAGCCGAGGACCGCCACGCGTTCGCCGTAGAAGACCTCCAGGTCGAAGGGTTTCATCAGGCCGGTCAGCTCCAGGCCCTGGCAGGTCACGGCGCGCACGCCGGTGCGGCCGCCCTTCAGGCGCATGGTGATGTCCTGCTCGCGCGGCGGCTCGGGCGGCGGGCCCGCCTCCTCGAACTTGCGCAGGCGGGTCTGCGCGGCCGCGTAGCGGGAGGCCATCTCGTGGCTGACCGCGGCGGCCTGCCGGAGGTTGATCACGAGCTTCTTGAGCTGGGCGTGCTTCTCGTCCCAGCGGCGGCGCAGCTCCTCGAAGCGGGCGAAGCGCTCGCGGCGGGCCTCGTGGTACGTGGAGAAGCCGCCGCCGTGCACCCAGGCGTCGGCGCCGCCGGGTCCGGGCTCGACGCTGACGATCTTCTCGGCGGAGCGGGCGAGCAGCTCGCGGTCGTGGGAGACGAAGAGGACCGTCTTGCGGGTCTCGCGGAGCTTCTCCTCCAGCCAGCGCTTGCCGGGGACGTCGAGGTAGTTGTCCGGCTCGTCGAGGAGCAGGACCTCGTCCTGGCCGCGCAGCAGCGCCTCCAGGACCAGGCGCTTCTGCTCACCGCCGGAGAGCGTGCTCACGGCGCGGAACTGGGCCTTGTCGTAGGGGACGCCGAGCGCGGCCATGGTGCACATGTCCCAGAGCGTCTCCGCCTCGTAGCCCTGGACCTCGGCCCAGTCGGCGAGCGCCTGGGCGTAGCTCATCTGCGCGGCCTCGTCGTCGACCGTCATGATCGCGTGCTCGGCCTTGTCGACGGCCTTCGCGGCCTCGCGGAGCCGGGGCTGGGCGACGGAGACGAGCAGGTCACGGACGGTCGTCTCGTCGCGGACCGAGCCGACGAACTGGCGCATCACGCCGAGGCCGCCGCCGACGGTGACGGAGCCGCCGTGCGGCTGGAGCTCGCCGGAGATCAGGCGGAGCAGGGTGGTCTTTCCCGCGCCGTTCGGCCCGACCAGGGCGACGACCGCGCCCTCGCCGACCCGGAAGGAGACGTCGCCGAGCAGCGCCCGCCCGTCCGGCAAGTAGTACTCGAGGTGCGCGGCTTCCAGATGTCCCATGATCCCGCATTGTGGACGCCCGTGCGGGTGACGGGCAAATGAATTGGCAGGCCGGGGCCGGGTGCGGGCCCCGGCACGGGGTAACCGTCGTGACATGTGTGCCGACTTCTTCGCCGACCTCATCTCGCCCGCGCCGTCCGTGACCAAGCCGGGGCCGTCCCTGCGGGGACGCCTCGCCTCCCTCGACCGGCGCGTCTTCGAGTTCGCCGCCGGCTCGAACTGGCCCGGTGCCGAGCGGGTCCTGCCCCGGCTCAGCCGGGCCGCCAACCATGGTGTCCTCTGGTTCGGGATCGGCGGTGCCCTCGCGATGAGCGGGTCGCCGAAGGCCCGCAGGGCCGCCGTGCGCGGCATCGCGTCCCTCGCCGTGGCGTCGGCGACCATCAACACGCTGGGCAAGCGCTCGGTGCGCCGGGCCCGCCCCGTGCTCGACCCGGTGCCGCTGGCCAGGCGGCTGAAGCGGCAGCCGTTCACGACGTCCTTCCCGTCCGGGCACTCGGCGTCGGCCGCGGCCTTCGCGACCGGGGTGGCCCTGGAGTCGCGGGGCTGGGGCGCGGCCATGGCCCCGCTGGCCTTCTCCGTGGCCGCCTCCCGTGTCTACACGGGCGCCCACTTCCCGGGCGATGTCCTGGTGGGCGCCGCGCTCGGGGTGGGTGCCGCCTATGCCGTACGAGGTCTGGTCCCGACGCGCGACCAGATGCCGTCACCGGGGCGCCCGCTGGTGGAGGACGTGCCGGCGCTGCCGGGCGGCGAGGGCCTGGTGATGGTGGTGAACACGAACGCGGGGACGCCGGAGAAGGTGAAGGCGCTGCGGGACGCGCTGCCCGCGGCGGAGTTCGTGGAGTTCACCGGCGGCGATCTCGTGCCGGTGCTCCAGAAGGCCGCGTCGCACGCCCGCGCGCTCGGCATCTCGGGCGGCGACGGCTCGGTGAACACGGCCGCGCGGGTGGCCCTGGAGCACGGGCTGCCGCTGGCGGTGCTGCCCGGCGGCACCCTCAACCACTTCGCGTACGACCTGGGCGTGGAGGACGCGGGCGATCTGGTGCGGGCCGTCCAGGGCGGGGACGCCGTCGCGGTCGACGTGGGGCGCTTCCACTCGGCGGAGACCTCGGGGATCTTCCTCAACACCTTCAGCCTGGGCGCCTACCCGGAGCTGGTCCACGAACGCGAGCGCTGGTCGGCGCGGGTCGGCGGGCGCCTCGCCGATGTGGTGGCCGCCGTGCACGTGCTGCGGCGCGACCATCCGCTGAACGCCCGCATCGGCGGCAGCGACCGGAAGCTGTGGCTGCTGTTCGCGGGCAACTGCACCTACCGCCGGATGGGGCTGACGGCGGGCCGGCGCGCGTCGCTGGCCGACGGACTGCTGGACGTGCGCACGGTCGGCGGCGGCCGGATGCCGAGCCTGCGGCTCCTGGCGGCAGCCCTGTCGGGCCCGCTGTCCCGCTCCCCGTTCCACACGGCGACCCGGATGACCCGGCTGCGGGTGGACGACATCGCCCCGGGCACCCCGCTCGCCTACGACGGTGAAGTGGGCCCGTGCGGACCGATGCTGACCATCGAGAAGGACCACGAGGCGCTGCGCGTGTACCGCCCGCTGACCATACTGTGAGACACGGGTCTCATCATCCGGTTGGCGCGCGTACGGTGAACACATCGCCCGGGGCGTCCGCCCCGGGCGGCAGCCACACCGTGTCGCCCCACCGTGAAGGGATCGGGTCATGTCGCAGGAGACCGCCGTGTACACCCACGGCCACCACGAGTCCGTGCTGCGTTCGCACACCTGGCGCACCGCCGCCAACTCGGCGGCCTACCTCCTCGACTCGGGCGTGATCCGGCCCGACTTCACGATCCTGGACATCGGCTGCGGTCCCGGCACCATCACCGCCGATCTGGCCGAACTGGTGCCGCAGGGGCGGGTGGTCGGCGCCGACATGGCCGAGGGGATCGTGGCGCAGGCGCGGACCACGGCGGCCGAACGGGGCCTGACGAACACGGAGTTCACCACCGCCGACGTGCACGCGCTCCAGTGGGACGACGACACGTTCGACGTGGTGCACGCCCACCAGGTGCTCCAGCACGTCGGCGATCCGGTGCAGGCGCTGCGGGAGATGCGGCGCGTCACGAAGCCGGGCGGGATCGTCGCGGCCCGGGACTCCGACTACGCGGTGTTCTCCTGGTACCCGCGGCTGCCCGGCATGGACGACTGGCTGGACCTGTACCGCCGGGTCGCGCGGGCCAACGGCGGGGAGCCGGACGCCGGCCGCTTCCTCAAGTCGTGGGCCATGGAGGCCGGTTTCGCCCAGGAGGACGTCACGTGCTCGGTGGGCGCGTGGTGTTACGCGACGCCGGACGAGATCGCCTGGTGGAGCGGCCTGTGGGCGGACCGGACCGTCGCCTCCGCGTACGCCGACCGCGCCACGGAGGGCGGGCACGCGACCGCCGATGAACTGGCGGCGGTCTCCGCCACGTGGCGGGAGTGGGGCACGCACGCGGACGCCTGGTTCGCCGTGCCGCACGGCGAGATCCTGGCCCGCAAGTAGCCCTCCCCCGGGGTGGTTCAGGGCGCCACCTGCTGCTCCACCAGGAGGGCGACGGCCGCCGTGAGCGACCCGGCGTCGATCCCGGCTCCGCGCAACTGCTCCCGCGGTGAGGCGGATCCGGGCATCACCCGTACCCCCAGCCGCACGAGCCGGGGCGTCGGGCTCCCGTCCGAGAAGGCCTGGGCGACGGCGTCCCCGAGACCGCCCTCCTCACGGTGGTCCTCCACGGTGATCAGGCACCCGGTGGCCCGCGCGGCCTCCCGCAGCGCACCCCGGTCCACCGACTTCACCGAGTACGCGTCGATCACCCGCACCGGGATCCCGGCCGTCGCCAGTTCATCGGCCGCGGTCAGCGCCTCGTGCACGGTGACCCCGGCGGCGACGAGCGTGACCCGGTCGTCGTCGCCGGAGCGCAGCACCTTGGACCCGCCCACCGGGAACTCCTCGTCCGGCCCGTAGATCACCGGTCCCGCCCCGCGCGACGTCCGCAGGTACCGCACGCCGGTCAGATCGGCCATCCGCCCGACGAGCTGAGCCGTCTGGTTGGCGTCGCACGGGCAGAGCACGGTCGACCCGTGCACGGCCCGGAACATCGCCAGGTCCTCCAGGCCCATCTGGGACGGCCCGTCCTGCCCGATGGCGACGCCCGCGTGCGAGCCGACGAGATTGATCCCGGCCCCGCTGACCGCGGCCATCCGCACGAAGTCGTGCGCCCGGGTCAGGAACGCGCCGAACGTGGTCGCGAACGGCACCCAGCCGCGCGCCGCGAGTCCCACACTGGCGCCGACGAGCTGCTGCTCGGCGATGTAGCACTCGAAGTACCGGTCGGGGTGCTCCTTGGCGAAGAACTCAGCGCGGGTCGAGTCGCCGACCTCCGCGTCGAGCGCGACGACGTCCCCGCGGGCGGAGCCGAGCGCGGCGAGGGCCTCGCCGAAGGCGTCGCGGGTGGCGACCTCGTGACCGACCTCGTAGCGCGGCAGTTCGAGACTGCCGCTGCGCACGAAGTGCAACGCCCGTGCGGCGGGCGGCGCCTGGACGTGCACGCGCGTTCCGTGGTCGCCGCCCAGCTCCTCGACGGCCGCGGCGGCGTCCGGCAGCGGTTTGCCGTGCAGTCCCTCGCGGTCCTCGACGGAGCGCACGCCCTTGCCCTTGATGGTGCGGGCGAGGATCGCGGTGGGCTGCCCGGTGGTGGCGGCGGCCTCGGCGTAGGCGTGGCCGATCTGGGCGCTCTCGTGCCCGTCGATCTCGATGGTGCGCCAGCCGAAGGCGCGGAAGCGGCTCGCGTACGCGTCCAGGTCGTGGCCGTGCCGGGTGGGGCCGCGCTGGCCGAGCCGGTTGACGTCGACGATCAGCGTGAGGTTGTCGAGCTGTTCGTACCCGGCGTGCTCGGCGGCCTCCCACACCGATCCTTCGGCGAGTTCGCTGTCGCCGCACAGGACGTAGACGCGGTAACCGACGCGGTCGAGCCGCTTGCCGGACAGGGCGATGCCGACGCCGACCGGCAGGCCCTGGCCGAGCGAGCCGGTGGCGGTCTCCACCCAGGGCAGCCGCTGGGGCGTCGGATGCCCTTCGAGACGGCTGCCGAGGGTGCGGAAGGTGAGCAGTTCGGCGTCGTCGATGACGCCGGCCGCCTTGTACGCCGCGTACAGCAGGGGCGACGCGTGGCCCTTGGAGAGGACGAAGCGGTCGTTGCCCGGGTGGGCGGGACGTTCGAAGTCGTACCGGAAGTGGCCCGCCAGGAGGACGGCCACCAGATCGGCCGCGGACATCGACGACGTGGGATGCCCGGACCCGGCGGCGTCGGCCGCGCGGACCGAGTCGACCCTCAGCTGCCGCGCCAGGTTCTTCATCTCGGTCGCGGTACGGGCGGGTGCGGACGAGTGCGTGGTCACGTGGATCCTCCATCGGGCGATTCGCTTGACGGGTCGGGGGGCGGGGCCTTGGCGGGGGTGTCGGGCGTCCGCGCGAGTTCGGGTGACGCCGTGTCGAGCGGCACGGACCAGGACCGCACGAGCCCCAACTGGACCGCCTGGCGCGGCAGTACGGCGTCCAGGAGCCAGTCGGCGGCGACCCGGACGCGGTTGCCGGGCAGCGCGGCGAGGTGGTAGCCGCGGGTGACGGCGCCCGCGAGCGGGCCGGACAGCGGGACGCCGAGCGGATAAGCGGCGGCCTGCGCCCCGCCGAGGTCGACGGTGAAGCCGAGGTCCTTGTGCCGGTAGGCGCGCCGCTCGCCGCGGCCGAGGGAGGCGGCGACGTTGATCCCGGCGGTCCGCCCCTGCCGCCAGGCGTGCTGCGCGGTCATCGGGGTGTACTCCCCCGGCCGTTCCAGGTCCGGGACGGCGGCCGCGTCCCCGCAGGCGAACACCTCGGGGTGCCCGGGGACGGTGAGATACGGGTCGACGAGCAGCCGGCCCCGCTCCAGCGGCCTGCCGAGGGCGGCGACGAGCGGATCGGGACGTACGCCGACGCACCACACCAGGGTGCGGGTGCCGACGAACCGCCCGTCGTCGAGGAGCACGCCGTCCGCGGTCGCCTCCTTCACGGAGGTTTCCGTACGCACCTCGACGCCCCGCTCGCGCAGCACGCGGTGCGCGGTGCGCGACAGGTGTTCGTCGAGTTCGGGGAGGAGGCGCGGCGCGATGTCGAGCAGGATCCAGCGCGGCCGCACACCGTGGCGCAGCGGCCGTTTCCGCACCAGGGCGTCGGTCAGCAGCACGCCCTGCGCGGCGACCTCGGTCCCGGTGTAGCCGCCGCCGACCACGACGAAGGTGCAGCGCGCCCGGCACGCGTCGGCGTCGGGCGCGGCGGCGGCCAGCTCGATCTGCCGGGTCACGTGGTCGCGCAGGTACAGCGCCTCGGGCATGCCGCGGAAGCCGTGCGCGTACTCGGCGACACCGGGCACCGGCAGCAGCTTGTTCACGCTGCCGACGGCCAGGACGAGACGGTCGTAGGCGAGCGTGCCGCGCCCGCCCTCGGGATCGGTGTACGAGACGGTCCGTCCGTCGAGATCCACGCCGTCGGCCTCGCCGAGGACGAGGCGGGCGCGCGGCAGCGTCCCGGACAGCGAGACCGTCACCCGGCGCGGTTCCAGGATGCCGGCGGCGACCTGCGGCAGCAGTGGCAGGTAGAGGAAATAGTCGGTGGGATTGAGCAGGGTGACCGCGGCCTCGCGCCGGGCCGCCCGGGTCAGCAGGCGAGCGGCCCGGTACCCGGCGAAGCCGGCACCGACGATCAGGACACGGTCCAAGCGCTCCATGGCGCGCGGGTACCCTGCCCGCGCACCCCGTAACGGCCCGTCGAGACGCCCCACGGCAGCGCTGCCGAAGAGCTGCCGAGAGCTGTTGAACAACTACGGAGGAAGCCCCATGAGCACCGAGCCCGCCCCCGAACAGGCACCCCCCGCCACCGCCGACGACTCCGGTCAGGCCCGCTTCGACCGGGGCCTGGAGACGCTGAACCGGATCAACAGCGACGCGGTCCCCCTCGTCCTGGACTCCCTCGCCGACGTCAGCCCCGAGCTCGCCCGGCAGATCGTCGCCTGGGGCTTCGGCGAGATCTACAGTCGCCCCGCGCTGCCGCCGCGCGACCGCCAGCTGCTCACCCTGGGCATCCTGACGGCTCTGGGCGGCTGTGAACCGCAGCTGGAGGTGCACCTCAACACGGCCCTCAACGTCGGGCTGACCCCCGAGGAGATCGTCGAGGCGCTGCTGCACGCGGCGGGCTACGCCGGTTTCCCACGGGCCCTCAACGCCACCTTCGTGGCCAAGAAGGTCTTCGCCGAGCGCGGCCTGCTGCCCGTGGACCAGAAGTAGCCGAACGCCCCGGGAGGCAGTCGCTCAAGCCGGTTTCCGGTCAACGGAGTTGGTGGCGCGGGCGCGGCAATCATGAAATCGTGGCAAGCCCGAAGAGAGCCGGTCAGAGAGGTGGCACGGGCCAAGCCATGGAGATCCTGGGCACCACGCTGCGCGTCTGCGTCGCCGATCCGGCGATGCTGGAACCGACGGTCACGTTCTACGAGCGCCTGACGGGCAGCAGAGCGATGCGTTTCGAGCGTGGCGGCGTCTCGGTGGCCGCGGTCGGCTGCTTCCTCCTGATGAGCGGCCCCGCGACCGAGCTGGACGTGCTGCGCAAGGTGGCCGCCACGATCGCGGTGCCCGATGTCGACGAGGCGTACGCCCTGCTCACGGCGTCCGGCGCCAAGGTCCTCGCGGGCCCGGTGCCGAGCCCGGGGGGCCGTAATCTCATCGCGCTGCACCCCGACGGATCGGTCTTCGAGTACGTCGACCGGCAGGCGCCCGCCGAAGGGTGAGAGCGGCCCGCCCCACGTATCCTCACCCGGAGCACGACGGGTGAGGATCGCTGGGACGGTGGAGTGGTGCGGGTGACGGCGAGCGGTGGCGGAACACCGGCGGGACAACCGGCCGGGCAGGGGCGTACGTCCTTGAGCGCGCAGGCGCGCGAAGCGCTGCGGCAGCGCATCGTCGACCGCAGGTACCCGATGGGAGCACGCCTCGTCGAGCGCGAGGTCGCCCAGGAGCTGGAGATGTCCCGCGTCCCGGTGCGCGAGGCCCTGCGCGCGCTCGTCGCCGAGGGTCTGCTCGAACTGCTGCCGCACAGCGGTGTCCGGGTCCGCAGCCTGGAGCGGGACGACGTCACGCATCTGTACGAGGTGTGGGAACCCCTCGCCGTCCAGGCGTCGCGGCTCGCGGCCCGCGCGGTGGCGGACGCGGCACCCGGCCGGCCGCCGGGACTCGACGCGCTGCTGGGCTGGCTGGAGCGGGCCGAGCGGGCGGCGGACGACGACGAGGGCACGCACGAGGTGGCCGCGCACACGGCGTTCCACGAGGAGGTGGTGGCCCTCGCCGGCAATCCGCTGCTGTCCCGCACGATGGAGCAGCTGGGCTGGCAGCTTCAGCTGGTGTTCGGGCTGCGCGCGGAACCGGCGCACATGCGGGCCCAGCACGCCGACATGTACCGGCGCATCGCCGCGGGCGACGCGGAGTCGGCCGCGGCGTGCACCCTGCTCCATGTGCGGGACAGCCGCGCGGTGGCCCTGAAGTCCCTCTTCGGCGACGAGGTCTAGGGCCTGTCTCCCTCCTGGGCTCCCGGCCGCATCCGGAAGTCGTGGCGTGCCGGAAGCGGTTCGCCCGGCGCCACCGTCTCCCACAGCTCACCGATCGACTCGGCGCCCTCCCGCAGGTCCGCGACCTCGAACCCGGCGTCGAAGGCGGCCCGCGCCGCCGTCATGTCCCCTTCCGCGGCCAGCAGTCGGGCATCGAGCAGCCGGAACCGTCCCTCCGCACGCGTGCTCTCGTGCAGCCGGGCCCACACCGAACGGGCCGCCTCCACCCGTCCCACCGCCAGCAGCGCCGTGACCGCCTCGCGCCCCAGGGCCGCCGTCGCCGCCACCCACATCTCCCCGTCGTGCCGCCGCTCCGCGCACAGGTCGTCGAAGGCGGCCGCGTACCGGTCGGCGGCACGCTCGGAATGGCCGCCCTCCTCGTCGGCGACCGCCAGGCAACGCAGCAACGGCCATTCGGACGGCGCCAGTTCGAGAGCCCGCTCCCAACTGCGCACGGCCTGCGCCCGGTCGCCCGCGTGCCACTGGGCGACGCCGAGGTGGTACTCGGACAGCGGGCGGGCCGGGGCCGTCTCCAGCATGTCGCGCCAGGCCGGAGCCACCAGGGTCGGTCCGGGCGGGCCGACCCGGCGCTGCTCGGGAAAGTCCCCGCTGTCCAGCAGCTCGCGCCAGGGCGCCTGGGCCTCGCCGAGCGTCGACTCGTCGAACGGCGTACCGGGCAACTTCCAGCCGGTGCGGAGCAGTTCGAGCGCGCCCCAGCCGGAGCCGACGGCGAGCCGGTCGCCGGGTTCGGCGTCGGCGCACGTGGTCAGCCATGCCTCGTGGGCGGCGTCGACGTCGGCCCGCGGCAGGGCCTCCGCGAGGCGCCGCTCGACCTCGTCGGTCACGGCGCCCCACTCCCCGGTCGGCTCGTGCGACGTGCTGAGCGGGCCGTACGCCTCCATCCAGCTGAACTCGCCCTCCGCCTCCAGGCGTACGTGCTCCAGCTGGGTGCGGGCGAGCCCGGCCTGGATCTCGGCGTAGCCCCCGGTGCCGGGTTCGGTCAGCCACTCCTGCCAGCGCCGGCCGCCCGGCCCCGAACCCCACACGAACAGCTTCCGGCCGCGCAGCAGATCGGTCGACGTCTGCACGAGTCCGTGCCCGGTGTCGTCGAGGGCGGCGATCCAGCGGCGCCGCTCGTCCGGCACCTCGTAGAAGTAGTCGGCGGGATAGGTGCTGTTCGACGGGCGGGTGCGGTCCACGCCGTCGTGGTCGGGGACCGGCACGGTGCGCAGGGTGCGCTCGTACCCGAAGTGCCAGGCCTCGTCCGCGGGCACGACCACCCGGCGGTCCTCGGGGACGGCGATGTTGGACCACCAGTACACGGGTGCGGGCTTCTCGTGCGGGTTGCGGACGCGCACGCCCACGTACAGGAAGTCCGAGTCGGCGGGCAGCCACAGGTCCACCTGGAACGGCAGGTCGCGCAGCCGCTCCCACTCCCACAGGCGCAGCATCTCGCCGCCGTCGGGCGCGGTGACGCGGGCGGCGTGCAGGGGCGCGCAGGAGAGGGTGGTGTGGCCGGTCGCGCCGATGTTCCATTCGATCCCGCCGGAGAACCAGGCGCCGTTCAGCGCGAAGTTGGCGGGCTGCAACACCGGGTTGCGATAGAGGAGTTCGCGCTCACTCGGCTTGTGGAAGAGGGAGGCGACGCGGCCGCCGAGGCCGGGGAGCACGGTGACCCGCAGCCGCTCGTTCTCGATCACGATGGCGTCGAGGTCGAGCGGGGCCCGGGCGCGCCCGTACCCGTCGCGTATGCGCTCGGGCAGCACGCTGCGCAGCGGCCGGTAGCCGACCTGGCGCGCCATGTCGAGCGGCAGGCCCGCCCGGGTGCGCTCGTCGAGTTCGTGCGTCTCGTCGAGGGGCCGCATCGGCGGCAGCGGGTTCACGGGGCCCACCGGCGCGCCCGGCAGGGTCAGCACCTCACGGCGGATCTCGGTCATGGGGGGAGCCTCCCGTCGACAGGGGGCGCCGCCCGCCCCGATGACCATGGAACAGCGTCATCGGCGAGCTGGCCAGGGGCTGCTCCGGTCAGGATTGCGCAAAGGCCGCCCGCGCCGATATTCCGGGCGCCTCGCCTCCCGGTCGACGTACGCTGACGGCTTGCCGTCCCGGGCACGGTCCCGGAACCCCGCCGCACGAGGAGCACGACCCGTCATGGCCGAGAACCACACCTACCGCGTCATCGTCCGCGCCACCTTCGACGGCCTCACCGCCGACGCCGGGGAGCGGCTGCTCGCCGAGGCGGCCGAGCACGAGGGCATCGCGGGCATGCGCTTCGGGCCCGAGGGTTCCCTCGCGTACGACCGCACGCTCAAGGCGTTCTCCATGCGGTACGTCATCGAGTCGGACCCGGACGACGGCGACGAGATGGCGGGCGCGCTCGCCGAGGAGAAGGCCGAGGCGTATCTGGCCGAGCGGGGCTACGGGCACGGTGAGCTGCGCTCGACGGTGACCGACATGGACACAATGAAGATCAACCGGAAGTCGAAGTCCCGGTAGCGTCATCGGAGCCGCGCACCATCTCCGCGGTGATCGCCCACCGTTCGTGGTCGCGCCAGGCCCCGTCGATGAAGAGGAAGTCCGGCGAGAACCCTTCGAGCCGGAACCCGGCGCGGCGGGCCAGCGCGATCGAGGCGGTGTTGGCGGACTGCGCGTTGATCTCCAGGCGGTGCAGGCCGAGCGGCCCGAACGCGTGCCGGACCACGAGCGCGAGCCCCTCGGACATCAGCCCGCGCCCGGCGGCGTGCGCGAAGGCGCCGTAGCCGAGGGCGCCGCAGCGGAAGCCGCCGTGCACCACGTTGTTGATGTTGATGAACCCGGCGATGGCCCCGCCGTCCCGCTCGCACACCAGGAAGCCGTGCTTGGCCGGATCGTCGATGAGTCCGCCCGCGTAACGCGCGTAGGCGTCGGCGCTGTCGGGCGGGAAGAGCCAGGGCCGGTGCAGCTCGCGGCTCTCGCGCGAGCGCGCGACGAACTCGTCGGCGTCGGTGAGGGCGAAGGAGCGGATGCCCACCCGGGGGCCCGCTGCCGCGTAAGGGTGATCATCGGTCATCGGCCCAGCTTACGAAGGCGCTAGACGGTCGCCGCCCGGGGGCACTTCTCGCCGTTCTTGACGACGCCGACGCGCACGCCCTCGTCGCCGATCGGGCGTCCGACGGCCGGGTACTGGCTGCACACCTTCCAGCTCATCGGCCACAGCACGTGCCGCTTGTGGCCGCTGACGTCCTTCACGTCGACCCGGGTGCGGTAGTCGACCGTCGAGAAGACGTGCATCAGGCCGCGTCCGCGCAGCTCCGGCATCCGCTGGCCGTCGGCGGCGACGGCGGCGCCCGCCGATACGGTGAGGGCGAGGGCCGCTCCGGCGGTCACGGTCGCCACGCGGCGCCGTACGGCTCGCGTCGGCACGCGCGCCGTCACCTGCGCCCCCGCCGCGCCACGAAGTAGCCGCCGCAGATCCCGCCGATGACCGCGGTGATCAGCAGGGCCAGGTACAGCGGCATGGAGACCTCGGGGATGATCATGCGGATCTTCACGTGCCGGGTGTTCTCGAAGATGAAGATCAGCAGGAGGACGAAGAGGACCAGGATCCCGATCCTGGCCGGCGTGAACGCACTGGAGCCCCCGCTCTTCGCGGTGCTCGCGGTGTCCTTCGGGCTCATCGGTGGTCCTTCCGTCGGTGTCCCCGGAGGCCGTCGCCGCCTCCCCGCCCAGCATGGGCGGGGAGGCGGCGTTCCCGCACCGGCCGAGGGCCCGTACGGGTGACGGACCGCCCCGGCGGCCTACGGGACGACCGGCAGCTCCACCGTCCCGGTGTCCTCGGGGGCGCTGGTGACGGTGACCGGCTTGATCCCCTTGTTGCCGCCGTACGCGTCGTCGCTCGCGGCGATCACGAACTGGATGCGGTGGCCCTGCTCGTAACGGTGCACGATGCCGGGGAGCGTGACGGTGAAGGGCCGGGTGACGTCGGGGACCCGGACGGGTGCGACGAGCCGGTGCACGAGCGTCTTCGTGCCGTCGGGCGCGACGTCGTAGAGCTTCGCGAAGAGGACGAGCTTGTCGGCTGCGTCGCCGGAGTTCTGGACCCGCTCCGTCTTCGGGGAGATCACCTTGAGCGTGGCCTTCGGGGAGCCGACGACGTCGGTCGCCGCGGTCAGCGGCTCGGTGGTCCAGTCGAGGTAGGTGCCCTTGGTGTCGCGCGGGGCCGGGTCGGGCAGGCCGATCGTGCCCGCGAGCGAGGACTCGGAGTGGCTGGTGGGGATGAGCCAGTTGCGGTACTCGCGGCTGCCGCGCGCGACCTCGGCCCGGTGGTCGACCAGCTTGCCGTCGCCGGACAGGTACAGCTTCCGGGTGGGCGCGGGGACGGCGGACGCGGTGCCGTAGGTGTGGTCCGGGTCGCCGATCCAGTCGCGGTAGTAGGCGAAGGCGGGTCCGGTGTCGATGCCCTGCTTCCGCTGGAGGTAGCGGTCGAACCAGGCGAGGACGCGCCGCCCGACGTAGCTGGTCTCCAGGTTCCCCTCGGACAGGTTCAGCTCGCCGGAGGCCGGATCGGTGAGCCCGCCGCTGTGCCCCCACGACTGCCAGATCATCTTCGCCGTCGTGCCCTGCTCGCGGAGGGTGTCGTACGTGGCCGTGGCCTCGTTCAGATTGAACAGGCTGTCCGTCTGGCCCTGGACGAGCAGCGTGGGCGCCTTGACCGTCTTCAGGTACGTCACCGGGGACACGCTGCGCGCGTAGGCGAGCAGGTCGGCCGTCCTGTCGGCCGGGTACGCGCCGGAGTTGAGGGTGCGGATGGTCTCGCAGGCGTCGTCGACGAAGTGCAGACAGGTGAGCTTGTTGATGCGGGAGGGGTCGAGGGACGGCGAGAGCAGGGGCTGGCCCTCGCCGATGAGATAGAACCCGTTGGTCCACTGCCACTTGAAGACGCCGGGGACGGAGCGGTCGGCGGCGTTCTGCGGGTCGAGCGAGTAGGCGAGGTCGTTCCACGTGATGAGCGGGACGAGCGCGTCGACCCGGTGGTCCACGGAGGCCGTGGCCAGCTGGACGGCGCCCCCGTAGGAGCCGCCGATCATGCCGACGCGCGGGTCGCCCTTCTTGTCGGTCGTCACGTAGTCGACGGTGGTGCCGTCGTCGGCGGCGCGGGTGCCGGCCAGGAAGTCGACGAGGGCGGAGGCCGCCTTGCCGTCGATGCGCGGGTCGTCGAGGGAGACCAGGCAGCCGGACTTGCCGAAGCCGAGCCCCGAGTAGGCGAGCCCGACGTAGCCGCGCCGGGCGAAGGCCTTGGCGGTGTCGCCGGTGCTGTCGGACTTGTCGCCGCCGAAGCCGTTCGTGGTGAGCACGGCGGGCGCGGGGTGCTCCGCGTCGGCTCCGGCCGGGCGGTAGAGGTCGGCGTCCACGGTGCAGGTGCGGTCGCCGGTGTCGACGGTGAACTTCAGCGCGGTGACGGTGTACGGGCCGTCGGTCGCGGTCGGCGGTGCCGCGTGGGCCGGGGTGGCGGTCAGGGTCAGCGCGGCCATGGCGCTGGCGCTGGCGAGCAGGGTGGCGCGGGATCTTGGCACGGGGTGACGACCTCCACGGTGACGTTTTACCGACCGGTAAGTACGGGGGCGGGGTCATCGTGTGACGCGTGTCAGTTGGCGGTCAATCCACGTGCACGGGCATTTTCTGTGAAGGGGCTGTGGGGTGATCGCCGTGGCGGGTGCGGTAGTTGGGCGGTGGCCGACCGCGCAGGTTCCCCGCGCCCCGGGGTAGTTCGTTCATCCGCGGCCCGGCGGGGCTTCTCGCGCAGTTCCCCGCGCCCCTGAGTCGTACTTCGACTGACGGCCGGTGGCCGCTTCTCGCGCAGTTCCCCGCGCCCCTGGGCCGTACCCCGTCTGACGGCCGGTGGCCGCTTCTCGCGCAGTTCCCCGCGCCCCTGGGCCGTACCCCGTCTGACGGCCGGTGGCCGCTTCTCGCGCAGTTCCCCGCGCCCCTGGGCCGTACCCCGTCTGACGGCCGGTGGCCGCTTCTCGCGCAGTTCCCCGCGCCCCTGAGGCAGGCGCTTCGCGCCGCCTCCCCTTGAGGCTGCGCTTCGCGCGCCTCCCGATGGGGGCACGGTGGCGCGCCTCTCCTGATGGGGCGGCGGTGGTGCGCCTCTCCTGATGAGATGGCGCACGAAGTGCGCATCTCAGGGGCGCGGGGAACTGCGCGACCAGCCACGACGAGAGGCGCGCGTGACGAACTGGTTTTTGGGGGCGCGGGGAACTGCGCGAGAAGGGGCCACCGGGCCGCACCCCGCGAAAGAGGCTCAGGTCAGGGCCGGGGTGTCCAGCGTCAGCGTGCCCGCGGCGGCGTCCAACTCCCCCGTCACCCCGAACGGAATGGTCAGCGCATCGTCCCCATGGCCGAATCCGAAAGTGTCGAGCACCGGAACCCCGAGCCCCCCGAGCCGATCGGAGAGCAGCACGTCGAGGCCCGGGTCGTCGCACTCGGCCCAGGACCCGAGCAGCACCCCGGAAACCCCGTCGAACCAGCCCGCTCGCAGCAGTTGGGTCAGATACCGGTCGAGCCGGTACGTCTCCTCGCCCACGTCCTCCAGGCACAACAGCCCACCCCGGGCCGAACGCCGAGCGAACGGCGCCCCCAGATCGGCGGCGAGCAGCGCCAGACATCCCCCGAGCGTGACCCCACGAGCGACACCGGGCACCAGCACCCGGCCCCCACCCGGAGCGGCGACGACCCGAACCGTCTCCGGCTCGAAGAGCGTCGCCCGCAGATGCCCTTGCGCCCGGGCACTCTTGAGGAAGTCGGCGGCGGCGACCATGGGCCCGTGCAGCGTGCTCACCCCGAGCCGCACGGCGAACGCCTCGTGCAGCGCGGTGATGTCGCTGTACCCGACGAACACCTTGGGCCGCGCGGCCCGCATCGCCGTCCAGTCGAGCAGGTCGACCATGCGCTGGGCGCCGTAGCCACCCCGGGCGCAGAGCACGGCGTCCACGTCGGGGTCGCACCAGGCGCGCTGGAGGTCGGCGGCGCGGTCGGCGTCGGCGCCCGCGAGGTAGTCGAACCGGCTCTCCACGTCGAGGACATGGGGCGCGACGACCGGATCGAGGTCCCAGCCGCGCAGGATGTCGAGCCCGGCCTGGAGCCGGTCCTCGGGAACCGGCCCGCTCGGCGCGACGACGGCGACGCGAGCGCCGGGAGCGAGCCGGGCCGGGCGGATCAGGGAGTGCGTCACTTGGTCAGCTCCAGGGCCGGAACACCCGTCGGATGCAGGCCGAACACCTGCGCGTACAGGGAGAGTTCGGCCTCCAGGGCGCGGACCATGGTGTCGGCGCGCCGGAACCCGTGGCCCTCGCCCTCGAAGGTGAGGTACGCGTGCGGGACGCGCCGCCCCTCGCCCTCCATCCGGGCGAGGAACCGCTCGCACTGGACCGGCGGGCAGATCACGTCGTCGAGTCCCTGGAGGAGCAGGAACGGGGCGGTGAGCCGGTCGGCATGCTCGGCCGGGGACCGCTCGGCGTACCGGGCGGGGACGTCGGCGAGCGGGCCGATCAGCGTCTCCAGGTACCGGGACTCGAAGTCGTGGGTCTCGCCCTCGGCCCAGCCGGTGAGATCCAGGATCGGATAGCTGATGGTGCCGCAGGCGTAGACGTCCGTGCTGGTCAGGGAGGCGGCGCTGGTCCAGCCGCCGGCGCTGCCGCCGCGGATGGCGAGCCGGCCGCGGTCGGCGGTGCCCTCGTCGGCGAGGGCGAGCGCGACGGCCGCGCAGTCCTCGACGTCGACGACGCCCCACTGCTCGCGCAGCCGGTTGCGGTACTCGCGGCCGTATCCGGTCGAGCCGCCGTAGTTGACCTCGGCGACACCGATGCCGCGCGAGGTGAAGTAGGCGATCTCCAGGTCGAGGACGAGGGGCGCGTGGCCGGTGGGGCCGCCGTGGGCCCAGACGACGTACGGCGGGAGTTCGTCGTCGGGGGCGGCATGGGTGGGGCTGTGCGGCGGATAGATGTGGGCGTGGATGTCGCGTCCGTCGGGGCCCTCGAAGGTGCGGATCTGCGGCTCGGGGTAGTAGGCCGGGTCGACGGGGTCGGTGTGGGCGGAGCCGATCACGCGGGTGCGTCCGGTGCTGGTGTCCAGCTCGACGACCTCGGTTCCGGTGCGCGGGCTGGCGGCGACGCCGATGACCCGGGTGCCGTGCACGGCGAGCGAGGACGCCCAGGCGGTCCAGGGTCCCGCGACGTCGACGACCTCGCCGGTCGCGGGGTCGAGGATGCCGAGCGCGGTGGCGCCGACGCCGTGCACGACGGCGATCAGACCGGCGGCGAGCGGCTTGAACCAGCTCAGCCCGATCTTCCACAGCGGCCCGCCGAACTCCTCCTCGCGGGGACAGAGTCCGTGGGTGGTGGAGAGCAGCGCGGGCCGCCCGGGGGCGGCGCCGGGGGCGGGCCCGGCGGCGATCTCCAGGCGGTACAGGTTCCACCAGCCGCCCCGGTCGCTGGAGAACAGCAGGGCGCCGTCCGGCGCCCACTCCACCTGGCAGACGGATTCCTCGGTGCCGCCCGCGACGGTCCGCGCGGGGCCGAACGTGCCGTCGTCGGTGACCTCCGCGAGCAGCAGGTCCGTGCCGTCCCACGGCATCCGCGGGTGGTCCCAGGCGAGCCACGCGGCGCGCCGGCCGTCGGGCGAGAGCCGGGCGCCGGTGACGAACCGGTGCGCGTCGTCGCCGAGTTCGCGCACCGCGCCGCGGTCCTCGGCGGCCGAGCCGTCGAGCGGCACGGCGGCGATCACGCGCCGCACGTCGCTCGGGCCCTCCCCGGTGAACTCCTCCAGGACGCACCAGACCTCGCCCCGGCCGAGGTGGAGCTGCGGGTCGACCCAGCGCAGGCCGCCGCCGACCGCGGAGACCGGGGTGAGCGGGCGCGGGGCCCGCTCGGGCACGGCGGGCTCGTACGCGTACAGCCGCTGGTCGGCGAAGTTCACGAAGACGAGCAGGGGTCCCTCGGGGCGCTCGGCGCCGGCCCAGGGGCGGCCGCCGTACTCGATGACACGGCTGCGCACGTTCCACGGCGCGGGCAGCACGGACTCCTCCGTGCCGTCCGGCCTGCGGCGCACCAGCGCTCTGCGGCCGCCCTCGGCCGGCCGCGGCTCGGTCCACCAGGCCTCGTCGCCGACGAACCCGACGTACTCGGGCTGCCCGTCGTGCGCGGCGGCCAGTGCCGCGTCCAGCGGCGACGGCCAGGAGCCGTACGCCTGGGTCTGCACCATGTCGTCCCCGCCCCCCATTGGTTCTGAGGCCCCCATGTTCTTCGCGTCCGCCATCTTTTCCTAGTCCGTCTTCTGTTCTTCGGGCTTCTGTTCCTCGGGTTCAGGCCGTCCGCAGGAACCGGTCGAGGACCCGCACGCCGAAGTGCAGTGCCTCCACCGGGACCCGCTCGTCGACGCCGTGGAAGAGCGCCTGGTAGTCGAAGCCCTCGGGGAGCTTGAGCGGGGCGAAGCCGTAGCCGGTGATGCCGAGCCGGGAGAACTGCTTGGCGTCCGTACCGCCCGACATGCAGTACGGGACAACGTGCCCCTCGGGGGCGAACGCCTCTACCGCGGCACGCATGGTGCGGTACGTGGGTGAGTCCACCGGTGCCTGGAGGGCCACCTCCCGGTGGTGATACTCCCAGTCGACGTCCGGTCCTGTGAGCATGTCGAGGGTCGCCCGGAACTCGTCCTCGGTACCCGGCAGATAGCGGCCGTCGACGTGCGCGGTGGCCTCGCCCGGAATCACGTTGATCTTGTATCCGGCGGACAGCATCGTCGGGTTGCTGCTGTTGCGCACGGTCGGCGCGACGAGGTCGGCGGCCGGGCCGAGCGCGGCCAGCAGCGCCTCCACGTCGAAGCCGGGCGCGTCGAACTCCGGGGCGGGGATGCCGTACACGGCGGCCATCTCGGCGAGGGCCGCGCGCACGGTCGGGGTGAGCCGCAGCGGCCACTCGTGGTCGCCAATGCGGGCGACGGCGGCGGCGAGCCGGGAGACCGCGTTGGCCCGGTTCACCTTGGAGCCGTGGCCCGCCTTGCCGCGTGCGGTGAGCTTCAGCCAGCCGGTGCCGCGCTCCCCCGCCGCGATCGGGTAGAGCTGCGTGCCCCGCCCGTCGTGGAAGGTGAAGGCGCCGGACTCGCTGATGCCCTCGGTGCAGCCCTCGAAGAGATCGGCGTGCTGGTCGGCGAGGAACCCCGAACCGTCCTCGGCGCTGGCCTCCTCGTCGGCCGTGAAGGCGATGACGATGTCCCGCCGCGGCCGGAATCCGACGCGGGCCCATTCCCGTACGGTCGCGAGGATCATCGCGTCCATGTTCTTCATGTCGACCGCGCCGCGGCCCCACACCACGCCGTCGCGGATCTCGCCGGAGAACGGGTGCACGCTCCAGTCGGCGGCCTCGGCCGGTACGACGTCCAGGTGGCCGTGGACCAGAAGGGCGTCGGCGGTCGGGTCGGTGCCCTCGATCCGGGCGACGACATTGCCGCGGCCGGGCGTGCGCTCCAGGATCGTCGGCCGCAGGCCCGCCTCGGCCAGCTTGGCGGCCGCGTACTCGGCGGCGGGGCGCTCCTTGCAGTCGCCGCCGCCACGGTTCGTGGTGTCGATGCGGATCAGCTCGGAGGTGAAGGTGACCACCTCGTCGAGGGCCTGCCGGCTCACGTCGGCGGCCAGGGTCTGCTGCTCAGCCATACTGCTCCTCCACCGCGGCCGAGGCGATCGTGGTGACCGCCTTGAAGGTGCGGATGCCCTCGTACATGGTCTCGTGGGTGTATGCGATCCTGCGCTCGCCGACGCGCTCCACGCCCGGCACGACGGTCGACGCCATGGCGAGGTGCTCGGCGTCGAACTCGACCTCGACGGTGAACGGGCCGCCCCGCACCGGCTCGTGACGCACCGCCAGCGATGCTGCGTCCTTGGCGGCGGCCCGGATGTCGGAGGCCGTCCGCGCCGGGGTGCGGCACACCGCCGCGTACCGGGAGACGTGGTCCTTGACGGCGACCTTGCGGGCCTCGGGCGCATAGCCGAGCGCGTCGTCGCAGGCGTGGTCGTCGCCGGTGACGAGGACGACGGGGACGCCGTACTCGGCCACCACGTGCGCGTTCAGCAAGCCTTCGCTCGCGCGCGCGTCGTTCACCCACACGCCCGTGATCTGGTTCGCCAGATAGGTGTGGGCGAGGACGCCCTCCATGCCGGCGCCCGCGTGGTAACCGATGAACGCGATGCCGTCGACGTCGCCGTGCTGGACGCCCTCCACCATGGAGAGCGACTTGTGGCGGCCCGTCAGCATCTCGGCCCGCTCGTCGAGCCGCTCGAGCAGGAGATTGCGCATCGTCCAGTGCGCTTCGTTGATGAGCACCTCGTCGGCGCCGCCGTCGAAGAAGCCGAGCACCGCCGCGTTCACGTCCGAGGTGAACATCGAGCGGCAGCGCTCCCACTGCGGTGTGCCCGGCAGGACGTCCGCAGGCCAGGTCACACCGGTCGCGCCCTCCATGTCGGCGCTGATGAGGATCTTCATGCCCTGCACCGTACGCGGATCCGGGCACGGCTCACCAGACCTGTGGATAACTCCCAGGGGTATAGACCAATGTCTCACCCATGAGGCGGTGTTCTGCCTCGTCAGAAGCCCGGGCGGCCTTCGGGGGCCAGCATCCGTACGAGTGCGTCGATGAGCGCGCCGTGCCAACAGGCGTAGTCGTGACCGCCGTTGAACTCCTCCAGCGTCACCCGGTGTCCGGACCCGGCCAGCGTCTCGTACATCGCGCGGCAGTAGCCCACCATCGGGCCCTCGTGGAGGCCCACGTCGAGGTGCACGGTGAGGTCGCGGGGCGCGGCCTCCGCGTAGCGCTCCACGAGCCAGGGGACGCCGACGACCGGGGTCTGCGGCACGCCGCCGGTGGTGGGCAGGCCAGGGTGCCACCACAGGGAGGGCGACTGGGCCAGGACGTTGCCGAACCGTTCGGCCCGCACCAGGCCCGCGTACAGGGCGGTCAGCCCGCCGAGGCTCTGGCCCGCGACGACGGTGCGGCCCGGGTCGGTGGTGAGCGGCCAGCGCCCGGCGGCCCAGGGCAGCAGGTCGTCGGCGAGGAAGGTGACGTAGGAGTCGCGGCCGCCCATCTCGCGCCAGCGCGTGGCGTTGTCGACGGAGTCGGGGGCGAGGACGATCAGCGGCGGCAGGGTGCCGTCGGCGATCAGCCGGTCCAGGGAGTCCCGCAGGCCCAGGCCGTCGCCGCCGCCGAGCCACATGTCGCCGTCGCCGAGGACCACGACGGGCAGATCGCGTCCCGTGGGCGCGGGCGGCAGGTAGACCCAGACGTCACGCTCGCCGCCGAGCGCCGGGCTGTCCAGGCGATGCCGCTCGACCCGCCCCCGGGGCACCCGGCGCGCGCGGCTCTCCCAGCGGCGCACCGGCGCGTCCGGCAGCGCGAAGACGGAGCAGTCGTGACCGCCCCAACGGGTGGGGATGGTGCGGGGGTTGAGCGGGTCGGGTCCGGCGTACTGCTGGAGCGTGCGCAGGAACTGCTGGAGCCGGCCGGGGTCGGCGGGCGGCTCACCGGCCGAGACGTCGGCGGCGATCCGGTAGGCGCCGCGGTGGTCGGCGCGCAGCCGGAAGCCGAGGTGCCAGATGTCGGTGCCGGGGATGTGGTGCAGCAGGGCGTCGGCGAGGCGGGCGCGGTCGACGAGGCGGTTGCTGAACAGCAGGACGTGCCGGGTCGCCCGGTGGCCGCGGTACAGGAACGTGAGGGTGTGGTGGCCGGGCTCGTTCTCGATCGGCTCGATCAGGGGCGCGCCGAGCCGGGCGACTCCGGCCCAGAAGGCGTCGACGAGTTCGGCGCGGCGGGTTTCGTCGGCGCCTTCCGGCGCCGCCAGGTCGTCGAGGAGGCGGCTGATGCGGGGGCCTACGGCCGGTCGCGGTCTGACCTGCTCCGGGACCCATTCGAGGTCGGACGCCACCGCGGGCATGGCCATTCTCCCGTACCACCTTCCGCACAACTTAGCTTAGCCTCACCTAAACTATCACCGGCTACCGAAAAGCCGCGGACGCGTCTGCTCATGAACCGAGCAGATGCGTCCGCGGCTTTCGTCGTGGCTGGTCGCGCCCACGCGGCGGAGCCGCACATCGATACAGCCCCGCGCCCCTGACGGGGCGCTAGTCCTCGTGGCCGAGTTGAAGGTCGCGCTCGGTGCGGCCGCCGCCGGCGACCTGGAGAACCGTGGCCACCGGCGGATACCCGGCGGCGATGACCGTGTACTCGCCGGACGAGAGGTCGACGAAGCGGAACGTGCCGTCGGCGCCCGTGGTCAGCGTGTCGACGACATTGCCCGCGGCGTCGAGCAGGGTGACCCGGGCCTCCTCCACCGGACGCCCGCCACCCGCGCGCACCGTGCCGCGCAGCACCGCGCCGCCGGCCAGTTCCACGTCCTGCCGGGTCTCGCGGGAGGCCATGACGGTGACGGGGAGCGCGGCGGGCCGGTACGCGGGGGCGCTGGCGGCCAGCGTGTACTCCCCCGCGACCAGCTCGGTGATGACGTAGCCGCCCTCGCGGCCGCTGCGGGTGGTGGAGACGACCTCGCCGTGCACGTTCGTCAGGGTCACGGTCGCGTCCCGGACGGGCGTGCCGTCCGCGGTGACGACGGAGCCCGCGAGACGTCCGGCGCCGCCGAGGACGACATCGAGCTCGACGGGCCGCTCGCCGACGGTCACCGTGACGGCCTGCGGCTGGTGGCCGCCCGCCGCCGCGATCAGGACGTAGCTCCCGGCGCCGGGCGTCGACAGGGCGTAGCGGCCGTCCTCACCGCTCGCGCCGCGCCCGATCTGGGTGCCGCCGACGTCGATGAGGGTGAGCGCGGCGCGTGGCACGACCGTGCCGTCGGGGTGCTGCACGGTGCCGCACACCGGGACACCGGCGGCGTGCGCCAGGGGCCGCTCCTGCGCGGGAACGGCGGCCGGGACGACGGGCTGCGGGGACGGGGAGGGAGCGGCACTGGACAACAGCGGGGTCTCCTTGAGGAAGAAGGCGAGGACCAGGCCGAGGACCAGGACCGGCACCAGGTAGAGGAAGATCCGGGGCATCGCGTCGGCGTACGCCTCGATGTACGGGGTGCGCAGCGCCGGCGGCATCGCGTGCACGAGCTGCGGAGTGATGGACTCGGCGTCGGGCAGGTCGCCGCCGCGCGGCAGCCGGTCGGCGAGCGCGTCGCCGAGCCGGTTGGCGAAGAGGGTGCCGAAGATCGCGGCGCCGACGCTGCCGCCGATCTGCCGGAAGTAGTTGTTGGCGCTGGTCGCCGTGCCGAGGTCGGACGCGCGGACCGAGTTCTGCACGGCGAGCACGAGCACCGGCATGATGAGGCCGATCCCGGCGCCGAGCACGGCCATGTAGACGCTGTACTCCAGGCGCGGGGTGTCGACCTCGAGACGGGACAGCAGGAACATGCCGAGGGTCGACAGGGCGCCGCCGAGGATCGGGTAGATCTTGTAGCGGCCGGTGTGGCTGATGAGCTGTCCCGAGATGATCGAGGCGCCGACGACGCCGCCCATCATCGGGAGCATCAGCAGGCCGGACTCGGTGGCGGTGGCGCCGTCGACCATCTGCAGGAAGGTCGGCAGGTAGCTGGCCGCGCCGAAGAGCGCGACGCCGACGACCATGCCGACCAGCCCGCTGAGGTTGAAGACCGAGTCGCGGAACAGCCGCAGCGGGATCAGCGGTTCGGCCGCGTACTTCTCGGCGACGACGAACAGCGCGCACGACACGACGGCCCCGGCGCCGAGCCCGATGATGACCTTGTCGCCCCACGCGTACTCCGTGCCGCCCCAACTGGTCAGCAGCACCAGGCAGGTCGACGCGGCGGCGAGCAGCAGCGCGCCGAGGACGTCGAGGCGTCCCCGCTTCGTGGGCTTGGGCAGCTTGAGGACCACGGCCGTCACGGCGAGGGTGACGAGACCGAAGGGGACGTTGATGTAGAAGCACCAGCGCCAGGAGAGGTGGTCGGTGAAGTAGCCGCCGAGCAGCGGGCCCGCGACCGAGGCGAGGCCGAACGCGGCGCCGATCAGGCCCATGTAGCGCCCGCGTTCGCGCGGCGGCACGATGTCGCCCATGATCGCCTGGACGCCGATCATGAGACCGCCCGCGCCGACGCCCTGGAGGGCGCGGTACGCGATGAGCTGGTCCATGTTCTGCGCGCGGCCCGCGAGCGCGGAGCCGATGACGAAGACGGCGATGGCGAACTGGAAGACGCCCTTGCGGCCGAAGAGGTCGCCGAGCTTTCCGTAGATCGGCAGGCCGATGGTGGACGTCAGCAGGTAGGCGGTGATCGCCCAGGACATCTTGTCGAGGCCGTGCAGCTCGCCGACGATCTTCGGCAGCGCGGTGGCGACGATCATCTGGTCGAGGGCGGCGAGCAGCAGCGCCAGCATCAGTCCGACGAAGACCATGCGCACGCGGCTCGGGCTGAGACCGTGGGCGGGCAACTGCGGTGCGGCCGCCGCCGGTTGAGGCTCCGCCGGGAGATCGGTCACCGGCGGCTCGGGGGCGGCGCGCCGCTCCCCGGCCGCCTCGGTCACCAGCGTCGTCGTGCCCACCTGCAGCTCCCCTCGTCACTCTTGCGCGCCCATTTCTCGCATTGCGCGACAACGGGGAGCAAGCGCGACGAATCGCTGTTCAGACGGACTTGAAGGACGTATGCGCCGGTCGGAGCCCTACGGCGTACAACCGGCGCGAAACGAGAACCACTCGAATCGGTGAGCACCGCACACACATGCACGTGCCCGCCGCGACGGGTGCGTGAGCGGGTGGGTTACTTCTCGACCTCGGCGGCCAGGTTGGCGAGCAGGGCGTCGTAGATGCGGCCGAGTCCCTTGGGGGCGAAGGTCTTCTCGAAGAAGCCGCCGATGCCGCCCGCGCCGTTCCACACCGTCGAGACGGCGACGCGGGACCTGCCCTCGCCGGCCGGGGTGACGCGCCAGGTCGTCACCATCGACGAGTTCCGGTCCTTCTCCACGAGCTCACCCTCGGTCGGCTCGCTCACGTCGAGCAGGCAGTCGCGGACGCGCTTGCTGGTGGCCTGGAGCTTCCAGTGCACGACCGTGCCCGCGCCGTCGCCGCCCTCCTGCACCTCGTACTCGCTGAAGTGCTCGGGGAGCAGCTTCTGACGGGTGCCGCTGTAGTCGGCGAGGGCGTCGAACACATCGTCCGGCTTCGCGGTGACGACCCGCTCCGTGGTGGCCTCGACCTGCGCCATGACTCTTCCTCCAGCACTTGGTTCTTCCGGGTCCTGCACGAGTGGTGCCAAGCCAACCACCCCGCCCGCCAGCCGCCAAAATCGGGGTTCGCACGATCAAGGGAACATGTGTTCTATTCTGTGGCCAGTGCTACCGAGGAGGCGTCATGCGCTGGGAGAACCTCACCGGACTCAGGGACGAGCCCATGGACCACGGGCGGGCCGCGGACGCCGCGCTCTTCGGCGCGGACGCGGTCGTGACCCGTACCGTCGACACCCCGGAATTCAGCGGGGTGACGTTCCACGAGATCCGGGCCCGGTCCATCGTGAACCGGGTGCCGGGCGCGTCCCGGATGCCGTTCGAGTGGACCGTCAATCCGTACCGGGGCTGCACCCACGCCTGCGTCTACTGCTTCGCGCGCAACACGCACAGCTATCTGGACCTGGACACCGGGCTCGGCTTCGACAGCCAGATCGTGGTGAAGGTGAACGCGCCGGAGCTGCTGCGCCGCCATCTCGGCTCGCGCGGCTGGCACGGCGAGCACATCGCGATGGGCACGAACGTCGACTGCTACCAGCGGGCCGAGGGCCGGTACCGGCTGATGCCCGGGATCCTGGAGGCGCTGCGGGACTACGCGAACCCGTTCAGCATCCTGACGAAGGGCACGCTGATCCTGCGCGATCTGCCGCTCCTGCGGCAGGCGGCCGAGGTGACCGATGTCGGAATCTCGGTCTCGGTCGGCTTCGTGGACCAGGAGTTGTGGCGGACCGTGGAGCCGGGCACGCCCGCTCCCGAGCGCCGGCTCGATGTCGTACGCGCCCTCACGGACGCCGGGATCGGGTGCGGGGTGCTGATGGCACCGGTGATCCCGTTCCTCGGCGACCACCCGGACCAGCTGCGGGCCACCGTGCGGGCGATCGCCCGGGCCGGCGCCACCTCCGTCACCCCGCTCGTACTGCATCTGCGGCCCGGGGCGCGGGAGTGGTTCATGGCGTGGCTGGGGCAGCGGCACCCGCATCTCGTACGGCGTTACGAGCGGCTGTACGCGGAGGGCTCCTACGCGCCGAAGTGGTACCAGCGGCGCGTGACCCGGCAGGTGCACGAACTGGCCGAGGAGTTCGGCATCGGGCCTTCGCAGGCGGCCGGGTTCCGCGCGCCGCGCGCCCCCGAGCGGCTCGGCGCGCCCCGGCCCGCCGAGCCGACTCAACTGACGCTCATGTGATCCCGGGTCGGCGGGCCACCGGGCTCAGTGGAGGCTGCCGATCAGGGCCCGGTCGAACGGGGTGAGTTCGCCGACCTGTCCGGCGAGGACCTTCCGCAGCCATTCGGAGTCCCCGAGCAGGGCCCGGCCGACCGCCACGAGGTCGAACTCGTCGCGCTCCATGCGGTCGAGCAGCTCACCGATGTCGGTGACCGTGGCCTGCGCGCCCTGGAAGACCTCCAGGAACTCGTTGCTGAGGCCCACCGAGCCGACGCTGATGGCGGGCTTGCCGGAGAGCTTCTTCGCCCAGCCCGCGAGGTTGAGGTCGGACCCCTCGAACTCGGGCAGGTGGAAGCGCCGGGTGGAGCAGTGGAAGGCGTCGACGCCCGCGTCGACCAGGAGCCCGAGCATGGTCTCCAGTTCCTGGGGGGTCTCGGCGACCCGCGCCTGGTAGTGGTTCAGCTTCCACTGGGAGAACCGGAACGAGATCGGGAAGTCCTCGGAGACGCTCTCCCGGCAAGCGGCCACGATCTGGGCGGCGAACCGGGTGCGGCCGACGATGTCACCGCCGTAGGCGTCGGTGCGCCGGTTGGTGAATGCCCACAGGAACTGGTCGATGAGATAGCCGTGCCCGGCGTGGATCTCGATGCCGTCGAAGCCCAGCGACTCGGCGGCCGCCGCGGCCGTGGCGTAGGCGGCGACGACGTTGTCGATGTCCGCCTGGTTCATCTCCTTGCCCGACTGCGAGCCGTCCAGGGCGATGCCGGAGGGGCCCACCCGCGGGGCGTCGGGGACCGGCGGAGCGCCCGCCGCGCGCTCCATGCCGACGTGCCAGAGCTGCGGCATGATCCGGCCGCCCGCCTCATGGACGGCCTCGGCCACGGCCGCCCAGCCGGCGAGCGCCTCGTCGCCGTGGAACCGGGGGACGCGGGCGCTGCTGCCCGCCGAGTCGTGGCCGACGTAGGTGCCCTCGGTGATGATCAGGCCGACCCCGCCGGCCGCCCGTCGGGCGTAGTACCGCGCCACGTCCTCGCCCGGCACTCCGCCGGGCGAGAACTCGCGGGTCATCGGGGCCATCACGACCCGGTTGGGCAGGGTGAGACCTCCCAGGGAGAACGGGCGGTCCAGGACGTCCCGGGCACGTTCGACGGAGTACTTGGGCATCGGTGTTCGCCTTCGGATAGGGGCCGAACGCACGGCGACGGGGGATGTGTCCGTGCGCCCGGCTGTCTGGGTGGGCCGGGGGTGAGGCGGAGCGGGGCCGCGCTCAGTCCCCCGAGGAGGTCCGGGCGGAGTCCTTCCCGGCCTCGGCTTCGGTCCCGATGTCCGGCGGTCCCGCGGGGGCCGGGATCAGGGGCGGCGTCGCGCGGACGAACCACGCCGTGCCGAACGCAAGCGCGGAGACGACCGCCGCGCCCAGGAGCACCCCGTGCAGCCCGCTGCTGACGGCGTCCTTGACCGCGTCGCGCGTGGCGGTCGTCATGTCCTTCATCTGTGCCGGGGTCAGCGCGCCGCCCGCGGTGAGCCGTTGCTGTGCGGCGGAGCCGAGCCGCTCGGTCAGCACCTCGCTCATGCGGCTGCTCTGCAGGGCACCGAGCAGGGCGACACCGAGGGAGCCGCCGATGGTGCGCACCAGAGTGACCGTGCCGGTGGCCGCGCCCATGTCCCGCGGGTCCGCGTTGTTCATGGTGGCGACCACGGTGGCCTGGATCAGCGCGCCGATCCCCACCCCGATGACCAGGGTGTACGCGGAGGCCGCGGCGAGCGGGGTGTCGGTGCCGAGCAGGAGGAGGAGCAGCGCGCCTGCGAGGGCGGTGCCGCCACCGGCGAGCGCCACGACGCGGTCCATGCCGCCGCGGTCCATCAGCCGCCCGGTGGTCAACTGGGCCGTCAGCATGCCGAACATGAGCGGCAGGATGAGCAGGCCACTGGCCGTGGACGACGAACCCTGGACGAACTGCATGTACTGCGGGAGGTAGTTGACGACGGAGAAGAGGACGGCGCCAGCCAGGAAGCTGAGGATCTGGGCGAGGGTGAAGTCCCGGCGGGCGAACAGCCTGGGCGGCGTGACCGGTTCGGCGGCGCGCAGTTCCACGCGTACGAACCAGGCCAGGGCGAGCACCACGACCACGGCGAGCACGGCGATCTGCCAGGACGTCCAGGCGTAGGTGGTGCCCGCCCACCCGGCCAGCAGGGTGAGGGCCAGGATGCCGGTGGTGAGCAGGGCCGTGCCGAGCCAGTCGATGCGGCCCGTGACCCGGGCGGCCGGCAGCCGGACGCCCCGGGTGATCGCCAGCAGCGCGGCCACGCCGACGGGCACGTTGACGTAGAAGGCCCAGCGCCAGCTCATGTAGTCGGTGATGAAACCGCCGAGCAGGGGGCCGCCGACGAAGGCGACGGGCATCATGACGCCCACCATCGACTGGATGCGGCCGCGGTCCCGCGCGGGCACCACCACGCCGATGACCGAGAGCGCGCCGACCATCAGTCCGCCCGCGCCGAGGCCCTGGAGACCGCGGAAGGCGATGAGCTGCCCCATGCTCTGCGCCAGGCCGCACAGGACCGTGCCGACCAGGAACAGCGTCACGGAACTCAGGCAGGCGCCCTTACGTCCGTACAGGTCCCCGAGCTTGCCCCAGACGGGGGTGGACGCGGCCATGGTGAGCAGGTAGGCGGTCACCGCCCAGGAGAAGTGTTCGAGGCCGCCGAGGTCACCGACGATCGTGGGGAGCGCCGTGCTGACGAGCTGTCCGTCGAGCGTCGCCAGGAAGATGCTGAGCATCAGCCCGAAGACGCCGAGGCGGGGCAGGCCCGGCCGGTCGGGCGTGGGAGTGTCGATTGCGGGGTCGTTCATCGTTGCCCCCCAGGGCACGAGTGGAGGGATGTCAGACGGCGTACGGGCGGGTCTGCCGTGCCGCACGAAGGGCCTGCCCCCACCAGGTGAGCTGGTCGAGCATGGCCTTGGCCGCGACGTCGCTCGCGGGGTCGCTCGGCTTGCCGTCGGGGCCGAAGACCTCGCCGTAGTTGTGGAAGCTGACGGTGTTGCGGATCGTGACCGCGTGCACCTCCGCGAGGACGACACGGAGCTGTTCGACGGCGCGCAGGCCACCGGAGATCCCGCCGTAGGAGACGAAGCCGACCGGCTTGGCGTGCCACTGCTCGTTGTGCCAGTCGATGGCGTTCTTCAGGGGCGCGGGGAAGCTGTGGTTGTACTCGGGGGTGACGATCACGAAGGCGTCGGCACCGGCCAGCCGCGGGGTGACCGCGCCGAGCAGGGACACGACCTCGTCGCTGGGGGGCTGACCGAACGCCGGGAAGACGGTGGGCAGGGGTGTGTCGACCAGGTCGATCAGGTCGGCCTCCATGTCCTCGCGCTCGGCGATGTGCCCGGCGATCCACTCCGCGACGAACGGGCCGAACCGCCCGTCCCGGGTACTGCCGATGATCACCGCGATGCGGAGGGCGTCGTCAGTCGCGTCGGCCATGGGGACTCCTCGGTTGTGTACGCCGTATCCTTCTCGTACAACGTACACATCGGCGCGTACGCTGTCTACTCCTGATACGATGTACGCAGCACTGTCCGTCGGAAGGAACCGAAGCGATGACCGCCCGGGAGAGACAAGCAGCGAGCGAGGGCAAGGACCGCGTCTCCGTGTGGGAGCGTCTCGAACGACCGGCGCCCACCCCTCGCACCGTCCTGGCCCCCCTGCGGATCGCGCGGACCGCGGTCGCCGTCGCGGACGCGGAGGGACTCGACGCGGTCACCATGCGACGCCTCGCCACCGAGCTCGGCGTCGCCCCCATGGCCGCGTACCGCTACGTCACCGGCAAGGACGAACTCCTGGAGCTGATGGTCGACTTCGTCTACGCGGAGCTGGAGCTGCCCGACGGCAAGGACGACTGGCGCACGAGTCTGCGGTCGGTCGCCCTGCGCATAAGGGAGGTCCTGTTGCGGCACTCGTGGGTGACGCGGGCGACCTGGTGCGCGCCGACCCCGAACCAGCTGGCCGTGACCGAGGCCGGACTGGCCGCGCTCGACGGCCTCGGCCTCGACGCCGACGACACCATGGCGGTCTACAACACCCTCATGTCCTATGTGCACGGCGCGGTGGACTCGGAGATCGGACTGACGCAGATGCTGCGCGTGCGCGGCTGGTCCAACCGCGAGGAGGCCCGCGCCGGGCTGGCCTCGCAGATGGCCTGGCTCATGACCACCGGCCGGTACCCGATGTACGCGCGCTACATCACCGAGGCCGAGCGCAAGGACGACCCGCAGTGGCAGTTCGAGGCCGGCCTGGACGCCGTCCTCGACGGCATCGCGGCGCGCCTGGCGATCTGAGGACATCACCAGGACAGACTGGTTCAGATAATCGAAGGCCCGCTACAGAGAAATTACATGTAGCGGGCCTTCGCTTGTCCGTCCTTGAATCCAGGAAATAGATTCGCCGCACCGAGAAGCGGTGGGGGAAATGACGCGCGGATTCAAGGACAACACACATACCGACCGTACGACGACCATAGGACCGACGGAGTGCGAGGGCGCCGCCTGCCTGCGCAGCGTCACCGCGGGACGCACGCCGGAGCTGGCCGTCGCCGGAAGCCGGCTCTGCCCGAACTGCCGGCTCCGGCTCACCCACGACCTGCGGCGGCTGCCGCGCCTGCACGAGGAGTGCGGGCAGCTGCTGACCGGCGCCGACCGCCCGCGCGACCGGACGTCCGGCGGCGGCTCCATGCCGGGACTGCCCTTCAACACGGCCGCAGGCGAGGCCCGCTCGGAGATCACCGGGACCCTGCGGTCGTGGGCCGCGCTGGTGGCCGAGGAGAGGCGCGTCGGCGCCCCGCAGGACACCCCTGCCCGGATCGCCGACTTCCTGCTGACGCACTCTGCCTGGCTGCACGCGCACCGGGCCGCCGGCGAGCTGTCCGTCGAGGTGGCACGGTGTGTGCGCCGGGCCCGCCGAGTCATCGACCCCGCTCCGCGGCGCCGGGTCCCGGTCGGCGACTGTGTCGTGCCGGGCTGCGCCGGCACGCTCACGGCGGCCGTCCGGCCCGGCGGCGCCGGGCCTGCGGTGGAGGTCGGCTGCGACACGGAGCCCGCGCACCGCTGGTCCGGGCAGGAGTGGATGCGGCGCGAGGGCCGGGCCGGCCCGAAGCACACGGAGCCGGCGGTGCGCTGGATGAGCGCCCGGGACATCGCCGCACTGTGGGGCCTCGCGCCGGGCAGCGTCTACCGGCGCGCCAGCGAGGAGCGGTGGCGCCGCCGCGCCGTCAACGGCCGGACCTACTACCACGAGCAGGACGTCCACGCGTCGTCCGCGACCCGCGCCTGACCGACACGGCGTCGGCCTTCGCGACAACGGCTCCACCAGGGTGAACCGCCCTGGTGGAGCCCTTTTTTCGTCGCTCACGAAAATTCGATTTAACAAGTTTCTGACTCAAGCATGTCCTTTTACTGGAATACGGGTATTGACATCCGCCGGGATTCCGAAGAAGCTTCTCATTAGCTTCCGCAGAACTGTGCCGCTTCACCCGGCACACAGGTCCTCGCGGAAAAGCATCAAGCGGCGCACCGATGTCCCATTCCGGTGTGCCGCTTCGTCATTCCCGACCCTTTTGACGCCCCGGAGGACACATCCATGGACGCTTCCGTCATCGTCGCCGGCGCGGGTCCCACCGGACTCATGCTCGCCGGGGAGCTACGTCTCGCGGGAGTCGACGTCATCGTGCTGGACCGGCTCCAGGAGCGCACCGGCGAGTCCCGCGGCCTGGGCTTCACGACCCGGACGATGGAGGTCTTCGACCAGCGCGGACTGCTGCACCGCCTCGGCGACATGGGCACCAGCAACGCCGGCCACTTCGGCGGGCTGCCGGTGGACTTCGGCGTCCTCGACAGCGTCCACCAGGCGGCCAAGACCGTGCCGCAGTCGGACACCGAGACGATGCTCGAGGGCTGGGTCCGCGAGCTGGGCGTGGACCTGCGACGCGGCCACGAGGTGATCACCCTGCGCGATCACGGCGACCACGTCGAGGCCGAGGTGCGCGGCCCCGACGGCGCGGAGGCGCGGCTGACGGCCTCGTACCTCGTGGGGTGCGACGGCGGCCGCAGCACCGTGCGCAAGGCCGCCGGCTTCGACTTCCCCGGCACCGCGGCGACCATGGAGATGTTCTTGGCGGACGTCAAGGGCGTCGACCTGGAACCGCGGCTGATCGGCGAGACGTACTCGGGCGGCATGGTCATGTGCGGCCCGCTCGGCGACCGCGGGGTCACGCGCATCATCGTCTGCGAACGCGGTGCGCCCGCGCGCCGGCGCACCGAACCGCCCGCGTACGCGGAGGTGGCCGCGGCCTGGCAGCGGATCACCGGCATCGACATCTCGCACGCCGAGCACGAGTGGGTCAGCGCGTTCGGCGACGCGACCCGGCTCGCCACCGAGTACCGGCGCGGCCGGGTGCTGCTGGCCGGGGACGCCGCGCACATCCACCTTCCGGCGGGCGGCCAGGGCATGAACACCGGCATCCAGGACGCCCTGAACCTCGGCTGGAAGCTGGCCGCCGTGGTCCGCGGCACCGCGCCCGAGACGCTGCTCGACACCTACCACGGCGAACGGCACGCGGTGGGCGAGCGGCTGATGATGAACACCCGGGCGCAGGGCCTGCTCTTCCTCAGCGGCGACGAGGTCCAGCCGCTGCGCGACGTACTGGCGGAGCTGATCCGGTACGACGAGGTCAGCCGCCATCTCGCCGGCATGGTGAGCGGTCTTGAGATCCGCTACGACGTCGGTCCCGGCCGCCATCCCCTGCTGGGGCTGCGGATGCCGCACCTGGAGCTGGTCGGCGACCGGCGCAAGACCAACAGCACCGAACTGCTGCGCGCGGGGCGGGGCGTGCTGCTCGACCTGGAGGACAACGCCGTCCTGCGCGAGCGCGCGGCCGGATGGTCGGACCGGGTGGACATCGTCACCGCGGAGCCCCACGGCGTCCTGGCCGGCAGCCCGCTCCAGGGCACGTCGGCGGTGCTGGTCCGCCCGGACGGCCACGTGGCCTGGGCCGCGCCGGGCAGCCACCACGATCTGCCCATGGCACTGGAGCGCTGGCTCGGTCCGTCCAAGAACCAGCAGGCCTGACAAGGAGAGACGTATGCACAGCACACTGATCGTGGCCCGGATGGAATCGCATTCGGCCGCCGACGTCGCTCGCCTCTTCGGTGAGTTCGACGGCACGGACATGCCGCACCTGATGGGCACGCGGCGCCGGCAGCTCTTCGCCTACCGCGGCCTCTACTTCCACCTGCAGGACTTCGACTCCGAGGACGGCGGCGAGCGGATCGAGACGGCCAGGACGGACCCGCGGTTCGTCGGCATCAGCGACGACCTCAAGCCGTTCATCAACGCCTACGACCCCGCCACCTGGCGCTCCCCCGCCGACGCCATGGCGCAGCGCTTCTACCACTGGACCGCCCGGTGAGCGGCCCGGAGGGCAGGCGCGTCGTGATCACCGGTGTCGGCGTCACCGCGCCGGGCGGCATCGGCGCCAAGGGCTTCTGGAGCCTGCTGGCCGACGGGCGCACCGCGACCCGCCGCATCAGCTTCTTCGACCCCGCGCCGTTCCGCTCGCAGATCGCCGCCGAGGTCGACTTCGACGCCGAACTGATGGGCCTCGGCGCCCAGGAGATCCGGCGGATGGACCGGGCGGCGCAGTTCGCCGTGGTGACCGCGCGCGAGGCGGTGGCGGACAGCGGACTCGAGTTCGCCGCCCTGGATCCGCACCGGACCGGCGTGACCATCGGCAGCGCGGTCGGCGCGACGATGGGGCTCGACGAGGAGTACCGGACCGTCAGCGACAGCGGACGGCTCGAACTGGTCGACCACACGTACGCGGTCCCGCACCTCTACGACTACATGGTGCCCAGTTCCTTCGCGGCGGAGGTGGCCTGGGCGGTGGGCGCCGAGGGACCCACCACGGTGGTCTCCACCGGCTGCACCTCGGGACTCGACGCCGTGGGCTACGCCGCCGAACTGATCCGTGAGGGGTCGGCCGACGTCATGGTGGCCGGCGCGGCGGACGCTCCGATCTCGCCCATCACCGTGGCCTGCTTCGACGCGATCAAGGCCACCACCTCACGCAACGACGACCCGGAGCACGCCTCCCGCCCGTTCGACGGGACGCGCAACGGGTTCGTGCTCGGCGAGGGTGCGGCGGTCTTCGTCCTGGAGGAACTCGACAGCGCCCGGAGGCGCGGCGCCCACGTGTACGCGGAGATAGCCGGGTACGCCACGCGCAGCAACGCCTTCCACATGACGGGCCTGCGCCCTGACGGACGGGAGATGGCCGAGGCGATCCGGGTCGCCCTGGACGAAGCCCGGCTCGCTCCGGAGTCCGTCGACTACGTCAACGCGCACGGTTCGGGTACCAAGCAGAACGACCGGCACGAGACCGCCGCGTTCAAGCGCGGCCTCGGCGCGCATGCGTACGCCGTGCCGGTCAGCTCCATCAAGTCGATGGTGGGGCACTCCCTGGGCGCGATCGGCTCGATCGAGATCGCGGCGAGCGTCCTGGCGATGGAGAACAACGTGGTGCCGCCCACCGCCAATCTGCACACCCCCGACCCCGAGTGCGACCTCGACTACGTACCGGTCACCGCGCGGGACTGGCGCACCGACGCCGTGCTCTCCGTGGGCAGCGGCTTCGGCGGTTTCCAGAGCGCCATGGTGCTCGCCCGTCCCGAACGGAGGACGGCGTGAGCGGGTCTCGCGTACGGGTCGCCGTCACCGGACTGGGCGTGGTCGCCCCCAACGGCCTGGGCGCGGAGGCGTACTGGACGGCGACCCGCAAGGGAACCAGCGGCATCGGCCGCGTCTCCCGCTTCGTCCCCGACCGGTACCCGGCCCAACTGGCCGGGGAGATCGAGGGATTCGACGCCAAGCAGTATCTGCCGGGACGGCTTCTGCCGCAGACCGACCGGATGACGCAGCTCGCTCTCGTGGCCGCGGACTGGGCGTTCGAGGACGCCTCGATGCGCCCCGAGGAGCTGCCCGAGTTCGAGATGGGCGTGATCACGGCCAGCTCCTCGGGCGGCTTCGAGTTCGGACAGCGGGAGTTGCAGGCCCTGTGGAGTCAGGGGAGCCGGTACGTCAGCGCGTACCAGTCGTTCGCCTGGTTCTACGCCGTCAACAGCGGCCAGATCTCCATCCGTAACGGGATGCGGGGCCCGAGCGGTGTGGTCGTCGGCGACCAGGCCGGCGGCCTCGACGCGGTCGCTCAGGCGCGGCGCCAGATCCGCCGGGGCACCCGCCTCGTGATGTCGGGTGCCGTGGACGCCTCGATCTGCCCCTGGGGCTGGGTCGCCCAGATGGCGAGCGGGCGGCTGAGCACCAGCACCGACCCGGAGCGGGCCTATCTGCCCTTCGACGCCGGGGCGCGCGGCCACGTGTCCGGCGAGGGCGGCGCCCTGCTCGTCCTGGAGGAGCTGGAGCAGGCCCGGGCCCGGGGCGCGCGGTACATCTACGGTGAGATCGCCGGGTACGGCTCCACGCTCGACCCCCGGCCGGGCAGCGGGCGTCCCGCGGGTCTGCGCAAGGCGATCGACCTGGCGCTGGCCGACGCCGGGGCCGCGCCGAACGAGATCGACGTGGTGTTCGCCGATGCGGCCGCCGTTCCCGAGCTGGACCGGATCGAGGCCGCGGCGATCAACGACGTGTTCGGAACCGGCGCGGTGCCGGTCACGGCTCCCAAGACGATGACCGGGCGGCTGTACTCGGGGGCGGCTCCGCTCGACCTGGCCGCCGCGTTCCTCGCCATGCGCGACGGGGTGATCCCGCCGTCCGTCGGCGTCACCCCCGCCCCCGAGCACGGCCTCGACCTGGTCGTCGGCCAGGAGCGGACCGCCCCGGTGCGCTCCGCGCTGGTGCTCGCCCGCGGCCACGGGGGCTTCAACTCCGCGGTCGTGGTCCGCTCGGCCGACTCGTAGTGCTTCGTCAGGTCTGGTCATTGGTGCTGATCAGAAGCACTACTCGGTTTCGCGGCGCGGGCGGGACTTCACGGACACGGCCCAGGACCCCTGCTTTGCCGGTGGCGCGGGACCGGCTCGACCGACTCCATCGCAGCAACGAAAGGACACTCCCCCATGGCTTCTCCCGAGTTCACCCTCGACGACCTCAAGCGCATCCTGCGCGAGGGGGCCGGCGCGGACGAGAACGTCGACCTCGACGGGGACATCATCGACACCGACTTCGAGTCGCTCGGCTACGAGTCCCTGGCGATGCTGGAGACCGGTGGCCGCATCGAGCGCGAGTTCGGCGTCACCCTCGACGACGACACGCTGACCGACGCCAAGACCCCGCGCGCGCTGATCGAGACCGTGAACGCCCTGCTGGTGCCCGCCGAGATCGGCTGAGCCCCGCCCGCACCCCGCCGCTGGTCCCCGTCGACGCCTTCGACGGGGACCAGCGGCGCGCTGCCCGCTCTTCCCGCTTCCCCCGCGCACCTCGCGCCTCCACATTTCCGCAGGAGACAGACATGACGCAGCACAGTCCGAAGGTCGCCCTCGTCACCGGCGCGACCAGCGGCATCGGCCTCGCGGTGACCAGGCTGCTGGCCGGGCAGGGACACCGGGTGTTCCTGTGCGCCCGCACCGAGGACAGCGTGACCCGTACGGTCAAGGAACTCCTCGACGAGGGTCTCGACGTGGACGGCGCCCCCTGCGACGTCCGCTCCGTCGACGACATACGACGCTTCGTGCGGCAGGCCGTCGAGCGCTTCGGCACGGTCGACGTGCTCGTGAACAACGCCGGCCGGTCCGGCGGCGGGGTCACCGCCGAGATCGCGGACGACCTGTGGCACGACGTCATCGCCACCAACCTCGACAGCGTCTTCCTGATGACGCGCGAGGTGCTCACCACGGGCGGCATGGCCGACAAGGACCGCGGCCGCATCATCAACATCGCCTCCACCGCGGGCAAGCAGGGCGTGGTGCTCGGCGCCCCCTACTCGGCCTCCAAGCACGGCGTCGTCGGCCTCACGAAGGCGCTCGGCAACGAGCTCGCGCCCACCGGCATCACCGTCAACGCGGTCTGCCCCGGTTACGTCGAGACGCCGATGGCCCAGCGCGTGCGCCAGGGCTACGCGGCGGCGTACGACACCAGCGAGGACGCCATCCTCCAGAAGTTCCGGGCGAAGATCCCGCTCGGCCGCTACTCGACGCCCGAGGAGGTCGCGGGCCTGGTCGGCTACCTGGCGTCCGACACCGCCGCCTCCATCACCGCCCAGGCGCTGAACGTCTGCGGCGGCCTGGGCAATTTCTGAGCCGCCCGGCACCTTGTGAGCCACCACGGAGGAGACCCCGTCATGACGACCCGTCAGGTCGAGCACAGCATCACCGTCGAGGCCCCGGCCGCCGCCGTCTACAGGCTGCTGGCCGAGGTGGAGAACTGGCCGCGGATCTTCCCGCCCACCATCCACGTCGACCACGTCGAGCGCGGCGCGGGCGAGGAGCGCATCCGGATCTGGGCCACCGCCAACGGCGAGGCGAAGAACTGGACCTCGCGCCGCACCCTGGACCCCGAGAACCTGCGGATCACGTTCCGCCAGGACGTCTCCACCCCTCCGGTCGCCGCCATGGGCGGCACATGGATCATCGAGCCGCTGTCCGGGACGTCCTCGCGGGTGCGGCTGCTGCACGACTACCGGGCCGTCGACGACGACCCGGAGGGCCTGAGCTGGATCGACCGGGCCGTCGACAGCAACTCCCGCTCGGAGCTTGCCGCGCTGAAGACCAACGTCGAACTGGCCCACGCCTCCGAGGAGATCACGTTCTCCTTCGAGGACACCGTGCGGATCGCCGGTGCGGCCAAGGACGCGTACGACTTCATCAACGAGGCCGGCCTGTGGGTGGAGCGGCTCCCGCACGTGGCCTCCGTCCGCTTCGCGGAGGACACCCCGGGGCTGCAGACCCTGGAAATGGACACCCGCGCCAAGGACGGCTCGACGCACACCACCAAGTCGTACCGGGTGGTCTTCCCGCACCACCGGATCGCGTACAAGCAGGTCACCCTGCCCGCTCTGATGACCCTGCACACGGGTTGCTGGACCTTCACGGAGAACGCCGACGGCGTCGCCGCGACCTCGCAGCACACCGTGGTCCTCAACACGGCGAACATCGCGGAGGTGCTGGGCCCGCACGCGACCGTCGCCGACGCACGGGCGTACGTCCACGGCGCGCTGAGCACCAACAGCCGCGCCACCCTTGGCCACGCCAAGGCGTACGCCGAGAACAAGCGCTGATCGTGGCCGCGCCGGACACGGACGTCATCGTCGTGGGCGCCGGACCGGTCGGCCTGCTGCTCGCCGGGGAGCTGCGTACGGCCGGGACGCGGGTGACGGTGCTGGAGCGGCTGGCCGAGCCCACCACCGAGTCGCGGGCGTCGATCCTGCACGCCCGCACCATGGAACTGCTGCACGAGCGGGGCCTGACCGACCGGCTCGGGCCGCCGCCGGACGCCGGGGCGGGCCACTTCGGGGGCATCCCGCTGGATCTGGCCGAAGCCGGTGACAGTCCGTACGCCGGACAGTGGAAGGCCCCGCAGACCCGCGTCGAGGCCGTTCTCACGGACTGGGCGACGGGCCTCGGCGCCGAACTGCGGCGCGGACACACGGTGACCGCACTGACCGAGGCGCCGGACCGGGTCCATGTCGTCGCCACCACGCCGACGGGCGAGCGGCTGCGGCTGACCGCCGCGTACGTCGTGGGCTGCGACGGTGAGGAGAGCACCGTACGGCGGCTGGCCGGCTTCGCGTTCCCCGGCGTCGGCCCCACCAAGGAGCTGCTGCGCGCGGACCTGAGGGGCGTCGACCTGCGGGAGCGGCGCTTCGAGCGGCACCCGGGCGGGGTGGCCAACGCCCGCCGCGGGCCGGACGGCATCACCCGCGTCATGGTGCACGCGTTCGGCCGGGCACCCGGCGCGTCGCGGGCCCCCTCCTTCGAGCAGATCCGCGCGGTGTGGGCCGACGTCACCGGCGAGGACCTCGGCGGCGCCGAGCCCGTGTGGCTCAACGCGTTCCACAACGCCCGGCGCCAGGTCGCCCGGTACCGCCTCGGCCGGGTGTTCCTCGCCGGGGACGCCGCGCATGTCCAGTTGCCGGTGGGCGGACAGGCCCTCAACCTCGGTCTGCAGGACGCGGCGGACCTCGGCGGCAAGCTCGCCGCCCACCTCGCCGGCCTGGCCGGTGAGGAACTGCTCGACACCTATCACGCCGTCCGCCACCCGGTGGGCGCCCGCGTGCTCGGCAACATCGAGGCGCAGGCCCATCTGCTGTTCGGCGGGCCCGAAGTGGACGGTGTGCGGACGGTGTTCAGGGAGCTGCTCCGGATACCGGCGGCCCGCCGCCACCTCGCCGCGATGATCAGCGGGCTCGACGGCGGCGCCCCGCCCGCGCCCAGCGAACACGGCGCTCACGGCGCTCACGGACCGAATCGTCAGCACACGACGCACAGGAGGATCACCATGGGCAAACTGACCGGAAAGACCGCGCTCGTCACCGGTTCCAGCCGCGGCATCGGCCGGGCCACGGCGATCCGGCTGGCTCGCGAAGGCGCGCTGGTCGCGGTGCACTGCTCCAGCAACCGGGAGGCCGCCGACGAGACCGTCGCCGCCATCGAGAAGGAGGGCGGCCGGGGCTTCTCGGTGCTCGCCGAGCTCGGAGTGCCCGGCGACGTCCACGGACTGTTCCTGGCCCTGGAGCGGGAGCTGAAGGAGCGCACCGGCTCCGCCACGCTCGACATCCTCGTGAACAACGCGGGCGTCATGGGCGGTGTGGCCCCCGAGGACCTCACGCCCGAGGCGTTCGACCGCCTCTTCGCCGTCAACGCCAAGGCGCCGTACTTCCTCGTGCAGCGCGCGCTGGACAACCTCCCCGACGGCGGCCGGATCATCAACATCTCCTCCGGACTGACCCGGGTCGCCAACCCGCAGGAGGTGGCGTACGCGATGACGAAGGGCGCCATCGACCAGCTCACCCTGCACTTCGCCAAGCACCTCGGCCCCCGCGGCATCACCGTGAACAGCGTGGGCCCCGGCATCACCGACAACGGCACCCCGGTCTTCGACGACCCGGAGGCGGTCGCGGCCATGGCGGACTACTCGGTCTTCGGCCGGGTCGGCGAGACCCGGGACATCGCCGACGTGGTGGCCTTCCTCGCCGGCGACGACTCCCGCTGGATCACCGGCTCCTATCTGGACGCCAGCGGCGGCACGCTGCTCGGCTGAGCGGGCGGACGGCCGAGCCGATGACGACGCTTTCCACCCACGCCTCCTCGCGCACCGTCGCCGGACAGCGGGCCCTGCTCCTCGTGCTCGCCGGGAACATGCTCATCGACGCCCTGGAAGTCTCCGTCATGCTGGTCGCGCTGCCCGCCATGGAGCGGGACCTGGGGCTGTCGACTCTCGGCGGCCAGTGGGCGATGAGCGGCTTCGCCGCCGGCTTCGCGGCGCTGCTGCTGCTCGGTCCGCGTCTCGTCGCCCGGTGGGGCAGGCGGCGCGTGTACCTGGCCGCGTTGCCGGTGTTCATCGCCGCCTCGCTGGTCGGCGGGCTCGCCCACGAGGGCGCCCTGCTGATCGTCACCCGGGTGGTGAAGGGCATGTGCGCGGCACTGACCGCGCCCACCGGGCTCGCGATCATCAGCACCACGTTCCGGCCGGGAGCCGAACAGCGCCGGGCGGTGTCGGTCTACTCCCTGTTCGGGGCGGCCGGCTTCACCGCGGGACTGCTGTCCTCGGGGGCGCTCACCGAATTGAGCTGGCGCTGGAACCCCGTGTTCCCCGCCCCGGTCGCCCTGCTGCTGCTGGTGACCGGCGCCCGGCTCATCCCCCGCGACACCGCGCCGCCGCCCGCCCCGGCACTGAGGACGACCCTGGCGGGGCTGCTGCGCGACGCCGCGTTCCGGCGCTCGGCCGTGTGCGCGGCCACGCTCAATGGCACGTACCTGGGCCTGCTGATGATGCTCACCCACCGGCTGGCCGATCAGTGGGGGTGGAGCTCCTGGCGCACGGCGCTCGCGTTCCTCCCGGCCTGTGTGCCGCTGGCGCTCGCGCTGCCCTTCGCCGGCCGGATGGTGGCGCGCTTCGGCACCGAGCGCCTGATCAGGGCCGGGAGCTGCGCCGCGACGCTCGGCTGTGCAACCGCACTGCTGACCGGGGCGCCGACGACGTACGCCGCCGGAGTGCTGCCCGCGCTGCTCCTGGTGGAGGCCGGCTTCGTGCTGTCCTTCGCGGCCCTCAACCTCCAGGCCACGGCCGGGATCGCAGCCGAGCGGCGGGCTGCCGCGGTGCCCGTCTACCAGACGGCCGTGCAGCTCGGCGCGGTGCTCGCGCTACCGGTCACGGCCGCTGCCCTGGGCGGCGGTCACCGGGGTGCTCTGGCGTTCCTGACCGCCCTGTCGGCGACCGGCGCGCTGGTCGCCTGCACGGCCCGCACCGGCGGGCGCGGCGCCGCGCCCTGATGGCGCGGGCCCGCACTCACCCCGGCTCCTCCCCCACCGGCGCGCCACCGCGCTCTCGAACCCGAACGGAGTCTCAACGATGCGTGTCCTGTTCACCATCTTCCCGGCGACGGCACACCTGTATCCCGTCGTGCCGCTGGCCTGGGCGCTGCAGAGCGCCGGCCACGAGGTCGTCGTGGCGAGCCACGCGGGCGTCGTGGACCCGGGGGTGATCACGAACATAGGCGCGGCCGGGCTCACGGCCGTACCGCTCGGCTCACCGGAGGAACTGCCGGAGGCCCTGAGCAAGGACACCGGGGACAGCAAGCCGAACCGCCCCTCGCTCGCCTTCGACGCGTTCGAGCCGGAGGAGTCGCAGGGCTGGCGCACGGCGCGCATGATCCTCACCGGCATGTTCCGGATGCACTACCCCGAGCCCGAGGAGCCGGGTGGCCGCAGGCCCGTGCTGGACAACCTGGTCGACTTCGCCCGCGCCTGGCAGCCCGATCTGGTGCTGTGGGACCCCCTGATGTTCCCCGCGCCGGTGGCCGCGCGGGTCGCCGGCGCCGCCCATGCCCGTCTGGTCTGGGGCACGGACAACATCGCCCTGATCCACGAGCGGACGAAGCGGGAACTGGCCCGGCCCGGAGCCGAGTCGACGGAGCACCCGTGGGCGTCCTGGTACGGCCCGATGCTGGAACGGTACGGGTTGGAGTTCAACGACGAGATGCTGCTCGGCCAGTGGACCGTGGACCTGACCCAGTCCAGGATGCGGCTGCCGCTCGACCTCACGCACGTGCCGGTACGGCGGGTCCCCTACACCGGGGCGGCCCCGCTGCCGGCCTGGCTGCACGAGCGGCCGGAGTGTCCGCGGGTGGTGCTCACCCTGGGGGTGAGCCGCCGCAAGCTGTTCGGCAAGTACAGCGGCTTCCCCATGCGGGAGTTCTTCGACTCGGTGTCCGCCCTGGACGTCGAGGTCGTCGCCACCCTCAACAACGAGCAGCTCGCCGCGGCCGGCACCCTGCCCGACAACGTCCGCGCGGTGGAGTACGTGCCGCTCAACCAGGTCCTGCCGACCAGTTCGGCGGTGATCCACCACGGCGGGGGCGGCACGTTCGCCGCCGCCGTCAACTTCCAGGTGCCCCAGCTCGTCGTGCCGCTGCCGATGTGGGACGAGATGGTCACCGCACGGTACGTCGAGGAGATGGGGGCGGGTCTGGTCGCCGATCCCGAGGCGCTGGACGTCGCGGGCCTGCACAAGCAGCTCGTGCGGCTCCTTCAGGAGCCGTCGTTCTCCCTCGGCGCCCGCCGCCTGTACGACGAGATGCTCGCCGCGCCCGCGCCGAAGGACATCGTGCCACTCCTGGAGCGCCTGACCGCCGAGCGCCGCTGACCGCGCCCGCAGCGGCCGGAAAGGACTGTCCGTCAGATGCGCGTACTGGTGATCTCCACCCCTGTCCCGTCCCATTACCTGCCCCTGGTGCCCCTGCTGTGGGCACTGCGGTCGGCCGGCCACGAGGTGACGGTGCTGTGCCAGCCCGATGTGCTGGGCGTGGTCCGGGCCTCCGGGCTGACCGCCGTCGGGATGGGCGAGCCGTTCGACGTCGACGCCATGCTGCTGAGGGGCCTGCCCCCGGGTCAGCGGCCGCTTCAGGCGCGGCCCCGGCCCGCCCCTGACGTGCTCGGCGGCTACGGCAGGCTGTGGTGGGCCCATGCCACCGCCCACCTCGACGGCTACAGCGCCTTCGCCGACGCCTACGGCCCCGATCTGATCGTCGCCGACCCGCTGGAGTACTGCTCCCTTCTCATCGGCGCCCGGCTGGGCGTGCCGGTGGTGCATCACCGGTGGACGGTGGACGCGATCTCCGGCGCCGCCCGCCGCTTCGTGCGCGCCTCCGCCCCGGCGCAGGACGCGGCGGCGCTGCCGGATCCGACCGTGCTGCTCGACCCGTGCCCGCCGGGCCTGCGCATCCCGGGCGGCGAGGCGAGTGTGCCGATCAGGTACGTGCCCTACAGCGGGGGCGCGCAGACACCGGCGTGGGTGCGGGCGGACCCCGGTCCGGGGGCCGGGCGGCGGCGGGTCGCGGTCTCCCTGGGCAACACCCCGGCCCTGCAGGGCGAGCCGTTCATCCGGGGCCTGCTGCACGCCCTCGCCGCCCGCCGTGACACCGAACTCCTCGTCACACTGCCGCAGCCGTACCGCGCGGGGGTCGGGCCGCTGCCGGGCAACGTGACGGTCGTCGACCCGCTGCCCCTGCATCTGTTCCTCGGGACCTGCGATGCGATGGTCCACCACGGCGGGGCCGGTACGGCGATGACCGCCACCGCGTTCGGGCTCCCGCAGTTGGTGCTGCCGCAGCTGGCGGACCACTTCCCGCTGGCCGACCGGCTCACCGCGGCCGGCGCCGGGCTGTCCTTCGAGACCCCCGCGCAGCAGGACGATCCCCGGGTCGTCCGCCAGGCCCTGGACGCGCTGCTGTCCGACCCGCGCCATGCCGCGTCGGCCCGCCGGCTGGGCACGGAGATGGCCGCGATGCCGTCCCCCGCCGAGGTGGCCGCCGATCTCGTACGACGGACGCCGGCGGCCACCGAACCGAGAGAGACGAGCCTGTCGTGCGCATCGAGGAAATGACCATCCCCGGCACCTACCTGATTACACCCGAACAGATTCCGGACGAGCGCGGGACGTTCTACGAGTCCTGGCGCGGCGACGCACTGGAGAGCGTGACCGGGGCCGCCTTCCAGCCCCGGCAGATCAACTACTCCGTGTCGAGACGGCACACCCTGCGCGGCATCCACAGTGTGCGCATACCTCCCGGGCAGGCCAAGTACATCACCTGCGTACGCGGCGTGCTGCGGGACATCGTGGTGGACCTGCGGATCGGCTCCCCGGCCTTCGGCGAGCACCAGGTCAACGAGATCGACGCGGACTCCGGCAGGTCCCTCTACGTCCCCGAGGGCGTCGGCCACGGATTCCTCGCGCTCAGCGACGACGCCTGCATCTGCTACGTCGTCTCCACCGCGTACGTGCCGGGCACGCAGATCGACATCAACCCGCTCGATCCCGATCTCGCGCTGCCCTGGAACTGCCCGCAGGCACCCCTCATCTCGGACAAGGACGCGAAGGCGCCGACCGTGGCCGAGGCCGTACAGGCAGGTCTCCTGCCCCGATTCAGCAAGGCGGGTACAGCGTGAGAATGCTCTTCGTGGCGGCGGGCAGCCCGGCGACGGTCTTCGCCCTGGCGCCCCTGGCCACCGCCGCCCGCAACGCGGGCCACCAGGTCGTCATGGCCGCGAACGACGACATGGTCCCGGTCATCACCGCGTCGGGGCTGCCCGGCGTCGCCACCACCGATCTGCCGATCCGGCACTTCATCACCACGGACCGCGAGGGCCGCCCCGAGGAGATCCCCTCCGACCCGGTCGAGCAGGCCCTCTTCACCGGGCGCTGGTTCGCCCGCATGGCCGCGTCCAGCCTCCCGCGGATGCTGGAGTTCTGCCACGCCTGGCGGCCCGAGCTGATCGTCGGCGGCACGATGAGTTACGTCGCCCCGCTGCTCGCCCTGCACCTCGGCGTACCGCATGTGCGGCAGACCTGGGACGCCATCGAGGCCGACGGCATCCATCCCGGCGCGGACGCCGAACTCCGGCCGGAACTCGCCGGGTTCGGCCTGGAGCGGCTGCCCGACCCCGATGTGTTCGTCGACATCTGCCCGCCGAGCCTGCGGCCGGCCGACGCGGCCCCGGCCCGGCCGATGCGGTACGTCCCGGCCAACGCCCAGCGGCGCCTCGAACCCTGGATGTTCGGCCGGGGCGAACGGCGACGCGTCCTGGTGACGTCCGGGAGCCGGGTCGCCAAGGACAGTTACGACCAGAACTTCGCCTTCCTGCGCGGTCTGGCCAAGGACTTCGCCGCGTGGGACGTCGAGCTGATCGTCGCCGCACCCGACGCGGTCGCCGACACGCTGCGCGAGGACCTGCCCGGCGTCCGTACCGGCTGGGTGCCGCTCGACGTGGTGGCGCCCACCTGCGATGCGCTCGTCCACCACGGGGGCGGTGTCAGCACCCTGACCGGGCTGAACGCCGGTGTGCCCCAACTGCTCGTACCGCGCGGCGCCGTGCTGGAGAGGCCGGCCCGACGCGTCGCCGATCTCGGGGCCGCGATCACGCTGCTGCCCGGCGAGGACACCGCCGACGCGATCGCGGACTCCTGTCAGGAACTTCTGTCCAAGGACACCTACGGCGAGCGGGCCCGCGAACTCTCCCGGGAGATCGCTGCCATGCCCTCGCCCGCGAGCGTGCTCGACACGCTCGTACCGGCATGAATACACGAACCGAGAGGACCTCTCGATGAAGGCTCTGGTGCTCGCCGGCGGATCTGGTACCCGCCTGCGGCCTTTCAGCTATTCGATGCCCAAACAACTCATCCCCATCGCCAACACACCCGTGCTGGTGCATGTGCTCGACTCCGTGCGGGAGCTGGGGGTGAAAGAGGTCGGCGTCATCGTCGGCGACCGCGGCCACGAGATCGAGGCCGTGCTCGGGGACGGTGCCCGACTCGGCGTGCGCGTCACCTACATCCCCCAGGACGCGCCGCGCGGTCTGGCCCACACCGTGTCCATCGCCCGCGACTTCCTCGGCGACGACGACTTCGTGATGTACCTCGGCGACAACATGCTGCCCGACGGCGTCACCGGGATCGCCGAGGAGTTCACCCGCAGGCGCCCGGCCGCCCAGGTCGTCGTGTACAAGGTCCCCGACCCGCGCTCGTTCGGTGTCGCCGAACTCGGCCCCGACGGGGAGGTGCTGCGCCTGGTGGAGAAGCCGCCGCAGCCGCGCAGCGACATGGCCCTGATCGGGGTCTACTTCTTCACCGCCGCCATCCATGAGGCGGTCGCGGCCATCGCGCCCAGCGCCCGCGGCGAACTGGAGATCACCGACGCCGTGCAGTGGCTGGTCACCTCCGGCGCGGACGTGCGCGCCAGCCTCTACGACGGCTACTGGAAGGACACCGGGAGGGTCGAGGACGTCCTGGAGTGCAACAACCACCTTCTGGACGGTCTGACCCCGCGCGTCGACGGTCAGGTCGACGCCGACAGCGTGCTCGTGGGCCAGGTCGTGATCGAGGCGGGGGCACGCGTCGTGCGCTCGCGGATCGAGGGCCCCGCGCTGATCGGCGCGGGCACGGTCGTCCAGGACAGCCACGTGGGCCCCTACACCTCCGTCGGGCGCGACTGCGCGGTGACGGACAGCCGGCTCGAAGGCTCCATCGCGCTGGACGAGGCGTCGGTCACCGGAGTGCGCGGGCTGCGCGACTCGCTGATCGGGCGCGCCGCGTCCATCGGCACCACCGGCCCGGGCACGGACCATCACTGCCTGGTCGTCGGAGATCACACCCGAGTGGAGGTCGCGGCATGAGGATCCTGGTCACCGGAGCGGCCGGCTTCATCGGTTCGCACTTCGTACGCGGTCTGCTGGCCGACAAGTACAGCGGCTGGGAGGGCGCCCAGGTCACCGCCCTGGACAAGCTGACCTACGCGGGCAACCGGGAGAACCTGCCCGCCTCGCACGAGCGGCTGGTGTTCGTGCGAGGGGACGTGTGCGACCGCGACCTGCTGCGTGAACTGGTGCCCGGCCACGACGCCGTGGTCCACTTCGCGGCCGAGTCGCACGTCGACCGCTCCCTGGAGGGCGCCGGCGAGTTCTTCCGTACGAACGTCCTGGGCACCCAGACGCTGCTCGACGCGGTGCTGGAGAGCGACATCGAGCGGGTCGTGCACGTCTCGACGGACGAGGTGTACGGCTCGATCGAGGAGGGTTCCTGGACGGAGAAGTGGCCGCTGCTGCCCAACTCCCCCTACGCCGCCTCGAAGGCCAGCTCGGACCTGGTCGCGCGGGCCTACTGGCGCACCCACGGCGTGGACCTCTCGATCACCCGCTGCTCCAACAACTACGGGCCCTACCAGCACCCCGAGAAGGTCATCCCGCTGTTCGTCACGAACCTGCTGGAGGGCCGCCCGGTCCCGCTGTACGGCGACGGCCGCAACGTCCGCGAGTGGCTGCACGTCGACGACCACTGCCGAGGCATCCACCTGGTACTCAACGGGGGCCGGGCCGGTGAGATCTACAACATCGGCGGCGGCAACGAGTACAGCAACCTCGCCCTGACCGAGCGGCTGCTGGAACTGACCGGGGCCGGCGAGGAGATGATCCGCCGCGTCGCCGACCGCAAGGCGCACGACCTGCGTTACTCGATCGACGAGTCGAAGATCCGGGAGGAGCTCGGCTACGAGCCGCTGACCGGATTCGAGAAGGGCCTGGCCGACACGGTCGCCTGGTACCGGGACAACCCCGACCGGTGGAAGGCCGTCAAGCATGGAACGACCCGTGCGCTCTGAGCCCCGGCCCATGGCCGGGCTGTCGGTCGTGGTCCTCGGCGGCACCGGTTTCCTCGGCCGCCGCGTCGGCGCGGCGTGCGCCGCCGAAGGCGCCCGGGTGCACCTGGTCTCCCGCGGCGCGTCGGCGTTCTCCGCGTCGGCCGTCGCCCCAGGCGTGTCGGCCGTCGCCCTGGATCTGGTGACGGCGTCGCCGCGGGAGATCGCGGCGGTCCTCACGGCGGCCGGGGCCGACGTCGTGGTCAACGCGGCCGGCCGTGCCTGGCAGGCCGACGAGGCGCAGATGGCCGCGGGCAACGCCGAACTGGTCGAGCGGGTCCTCACCGCGCTCGCGGCGCTGCCCGGTCCGCCGGTACGCCTGGTCCAGCTCGGCACCGTCCACGAGTACGGGGCGGGCGCCCCGGATGCCGCCACGGGCGAGGACCACGAGCCCGCGCCGGTCACCGCGTACGGCCGCACCAAGCTCCAGGGCACGCGGGCCGTCCTGCGCGCCCGGGAGCAGGGGGTGGACGGCGTGGTGCTGCGGCTCGCCAACGTGATCGGCGCCGGGGTCCCCGAAGGCAGTCTCTTCGGCCGGGTCGCGGCGCACCTGGGCGCGGCCGCCCGTGCCGACGCGCACGGCGAGAAGGCCGCCGAACTGCGGCTTCCAGCATTGCGCGCGGCCCGCGACCTGGTGGACGCCCGCGACGCCACCGCGGCGGTGCTGGCCGCGATCACCGCGCCGGAGGCGGACGTCGCCGGACAGGTGATCAACGTGGGCCGCGGCACCGCCGTACCCATGCGCGGGCTGATCCACCGGATGATCGCGCTCAGCGGCCTCGACCTGCCCGTGACCGAGGCCGTCGAGCAGCCGGGCTCACGCACCGACGTCGCACGGCAGTGCCTGGACGTCTCCCGCGCGCGGCGCCTGCTCGGCTGGCGCCCGCTCCGCAGCCTCGACGACTCCCTGCACGAGCTGCTCGCCTCCGTACTGCCGCCGGAACACCCGCTGCCCGCCACCCCACTCGGGATCACGGCCGACGCACCGGCCGAAGAAAGGAAACGATCATGAGCGACCGCAAGGACCTGGTCCTCGAAGGCGTCCGCGCGTACCACGGGGAGGTCTCCCCCGCCCGCGAGTTCGTGCCCGGTACGACGGAGATCTGGCCGTCCGGTGCCGTCCTGGACGAGAACGACCGGGCGGCGCTGGTGGAGGCGGCGCTGGAGATGCGCATCGCCGCCGGGACCAGCTCGCGCAAGTTCGAGTCGGCCTTCGCCCGGCGCCTCAAGCGCCGCAAGGCACACCTCACGAACTCCGGGTCGTCGGCCAACCTGCTGGCGGTGTCGGCCCTCACCTCGCACACCCTGGAGGACCGGCGGCTGAAGCCGGGCGACGAGATCATCACCGTCGCGGCGGGCTTTCCGACCACCGTCAACCCGATCCTGCAGAACGGCCTGGTACCGGTGTTCGTGGACGTGGACCTCACCACGTACAACGCGACCGCCGACCGGGTCGCGGCGGCGATCGGCCCGAAGACGCGGGCCATCATCATCGCCCACGCGCTCGGCAACCCCTTCGAGGTCACCGAGATCGCCCAACTCGCCGAGCAGCACGACCTGTTCCTCATCGAGGACAACTGCGATGCGGTCGGCTCGCTGTACGACGGGAAGCTCACAGGCACGTTCGGGGACATGACGACCGTCAGCTTCTATCCGGCCCACCACCTCACCATGGGCGAGGGCGGCTGCGTCCTGACGTCCAACCTGGCCCTGGCCCGGGTCGTGGAGTCGCTGCGTGACTGGGGCCGGGACTGCTGGTGCGAGCCGGGCGAGAACGACCGGTGCCTGAAGCGGTTCAAGTACCAGTTGGGCAAGCTGCCCGCCGGCTACGACCACAAGTACATCTTCTCGCACGTCGGTTACAACCTGAAGGCGACCGACATCCAGGCCGCGCTCGGCCTGACCCAGCTGGCCAAGCTGGACTCCTTCATCGAGGCCCGGCAGCGCAACTGGCGGCGGCTGCGGGAGGGTCTGGACGGGGTTCCGGGCCTGCTGCTGCCCGAGCCCACCCCGCGCTCCGAGCCGAGCTGGTTCGGCTTCGTGATCACCGTGGACCCCGAGGCGCCGTTCCGCCGCGCCGAGCTGGTGGACTTCCTGGAGGAGCGCAAGATCGGCACCCGCCGGCTCTTCGCGGGCAACCTGACCCGCCACCCGGCCTACATCGACCAGCCGCACCGGATCGTGGGCGAGCTGACCAACAGCGACCTCATCACCGAGCACACCTTCTGGATCGGGGTCTATCCGGCGCTCACCGACGAGATGCTCGACTACGTCACCGCCTCGATCAAGGAGTTCGTGGCCGCGCGCGGCTGAGCTGAACGGCCCCCTACCCTCCACAGATCAGGACATCGACATATGGACATCGTGGGAACCGGTTTCCTGGCGCGGAACCTACGCCCGCTGGCCGACCGGCATCCGGACACCGTGGCCCTGGCGGCGGGGGTGTCCTGGGCGAGCGGCACTTCGGACGCCGACTTCGACCGCGAGGCCCGACTCGTGGGCGAGGTCGCCAAGCGGTGCGCGGACGAGGGGCGGCGGCTGCTGTTCTTCTCCACCGCGGCGACCGGCATGTACGGGCTCGCCGAGGGGCCCGGCAGGGAGGACGTCCCGGTGACGCCCTGCACCCCCTACGGCGCGCACAAACTCGCCCTGGAGGAACTGCTGCGCGGCACCGGGGCCGACCATGTCATCCTCCGGCTGGGGCATCTGGTCGGCCCCGACCAGCCCGAACACCAGTTGCTGCCCACGCTGGTGCGGCAGTTGCGCGAGGGCGTGGTCCGCGTGCACCGGGGCGCGGCCCGCGACCTGATCGACGTGGGCGACGTCGTCACCGTCGTCGACCGCCTCCTCGCCGCGGACCTGCGCGCCGAGACGGTCAACGTGGCGTCGGGCTTCGCGGTGCCGGTGGAGGACATCGTCGACCATCTCGCGCGGGACCTGGGGCTCGGTGCGCGCAGGGAGTTCCACGACACGGGCGTCCGCCAGCACGTCATCTCCACCGAGAAGCTGCGCGCCCTGGTTCCCCAGGTCGCGCGGATGGGCTTCGGGCCCGACTACCACCGGCGGGTCCTCGGCGCCTTCACCGCGTCCCTCCACGTGTGACGGGGACGTCGCCGGGGCCGGCAGCCGCAGGTCACGACATCAGGCAGGTCTCATCCATCACCCCGTCGAACACAGGGAGTTCTCCGATGCCGCCACTCACCCTTCAGCCGCGCGAAGACGTGAAGCTGCTGGCGGACCGGCTCGCACTGTCGGCCGCCACCACCCGGGGCGTCCATCTGACGACCGCCGGCTTCGCGGACTGGCTCGCCGAGCGGGGCCGAGCCAACACCTTCCGCGTGGACCGGATCCCCTTCGCCGAACTGAACGGCTGGTCGTTCCACGGGACCACCGGCAACCTCGAACACCGCAGCGGCCGCTTCTTCACGATCGAGGGCCTGCACGTCACCGAGCGGGGCGCTCCGTTCGGCGACGGCCCGTACGCCGCATGGCACCAGCCCGTCATCAAGCAGCCCGAGGTTGGCATCCTCGGTATTCTCGGCAAGGAGTTCGACGGGGTCCTGCACTTCCTGATGCAGGCGAAGATGGAGCCGGGCAACCCGAACCTGCTCCAGCTGTCCCCGACCGTGCAGGCCACCCGCAGCAACTACACCAAGGTCCACAAGGGCGCGGACGTGAAGTACCTGGAGCACTTCGTCGGGCCGGGCCGCGGCCGGGTCGTCGCGGACGTCCTGCAGTCCGAGCACGGTTCGTGGTTCTTCCACAAGTCCAACCGGAACATGATCGTGCTGACGGACGACGAGGTACCGCTCCTCGACGACTTCTGCTGGCTCACCCTCGGGCAGATAGCGGAACTCCTGCACCGCGACAATGTCGTCAACATGGACGCGCGTACGGTCCTGTCCTGCCTGCCCGTCCCGGAGCGGGCGCCCGGCGCCCTGCTGTCCGACGCCGAGCTGCTGTCCTGGTTCACCGCCGAGCGCTCCCGGCACGATGTGCGCGCCGAGCGCGTACCGCTGGCCGGGCTTCCCGGCTGGCGGCGCGACGAGATGACCGTCGAGCACGAGGAGGGGCGGTACTTCAAGGTGGTCGCGGTCGCCGTGCAGGCAGGCAACCGCGAGGTCACCGGCTGGACCCAGCCGCTGTTCGAGCCGGTGGGCCTGGGCGTCGCCGCGTTCCTGACCCGCACCTTCGACGGGGTCCCCCATGTCCTGGTGCACGCCCGGGTCGAGGGCGGCTTCCTGGACACGGTCGAGCTGGGCCCCACGGTCCAGTACACGCCCGGGAACTACGCCCACCTGCCCGCCGACCGGCGCCCGCCGTTCCTCGACACCGTGCTCGCGGCGCCGGCGGACAGCGTCCGGTACGAGGCCGTGCACTCGGAGGAGGGCGGCCGGTTCCTCAACGCCGAGAGCCGGTATCTGCTCGTCGACGCCTCCGGCCTCGACGTCCCGGACGACCCGCCTGCCGGGTACGCCTGGGTGACGCCGGACCAGCTCACCTGGCTGGTGCGCCACGGCCACTACCTCAACGTGCAGGCCCGCACTCTGCTGGCCTGCCTCAACGCCACCACGGCGGCCCTCCGATGAGCGGGCCGGTGCGGATCGGGGTGCTCGGCTGCGCGGACATCGCGGTGCGGCGGATGCTGCCCGCGTTCGCCGCGTCCCCGGATCTGGCGCTCGCCGCGGTCGCCAGCCGCGACCGGGCCCGGGCCGAACAGGTCGCCGACCGCTTCGGCTGCCGTCCCGTCGAGGGGTACGCGGAACTGCTCGGCGCCGACGACATCGAGGCCGTGTACGTGCCGTTGCCGGCCGCGCTGCACGCCCCGTGGGTGGAGTCGGCGCTGAACGCGGGCAAGCACGTCCTGGCCGAGAAACCGCTGACCCTGGACCCGGAAAGCACGGAGCGGCTTCTGGACCTCGCGGCGAAGCGGGGTGTGGCCCTGATGGAGAACGTCATGTTCGTCCACCATCCCCGGCACGAGGCGGTGCGGCGCCTCGTCGCCGACGGGCGGATCGGCGAACTCCGCCTACTGCGCGCTGAGTTCGCCGTTCCGCCGTTCCCCGGCGACGACATCAGGTACTCCGCCGAACTCGGCGGCGGCGCACTATCGGACGTCGGCCTCTATCCACTGCGGGCCGCCCTGCACTTCCTCGGCCACGATCTCGACGTGGTCGGCGCCCGCCTCACCCGAGGCGCCGGGCGGGAGGTCGAGACGTCCGGTGCCGCGCTGCTGGCCACGCCCGGCGGGGTCACCGCGCACGTCACGTTCGGCATGGAGCACGCGTACGCCTCCCGCTACGAACTGTGGGGAAGCGAGGGCCGGATCACCGTGGACCGGGCCTTCACCCCGCCGGCGGACCTCGTCCCCGCGATCGGTCTGCACCGGGGCGGCGGTACGGAGGAGATCCGGCTGGAGCCCGCCGATCAGGTAGCGGCCACCGTCGGCGCGTTCGTCACCGCCGTCCGCGCCGGGTCCGCCCCGCGCGCGGACACGCTTCGACAGGCCGCCCTGCTGGACGACGTACGTCACCGCGCCACATGAGCACTCCCTCCAGCCGTGAACTTCACTACGGTGAAGGTGGGTTGGAGCTGTGGTTGTTGACCCCGCCGCGGCAGGGGGCGCTCGCGTTCGACGAACTCGACGAGAGCGAGCGGCGCCGCGCGGACGCCTTCCGGCGGCACGCCGACCGCGCGCTGTACGTCGCCGCGCACGTCGCGCTGCGCCGACTGCTGGGCGCGTACCTGCGGACACCGCCGAGGGAGCTGGCGTTCGCCCGTGCGGACTGCCCCCGGTGCGGCGGCCCGCACGGCCGCCCGGTGCTGACCGGCGCCGGGCCGGGCGCCCCGCACTTCTCGCTGTCGCACAGCCGGGGCGCGGTGCTCATCGGCGTGGCCACCGCCCCGGTGGGCGTCGATGTCGAGCGGGTGCCGGGCCCGGAGCGGGTCGATCTCTGCCGCTCGGCGCTGCACCCCTACGAGCAGCGGGAGTTGGCGGCCCTGGACGCGCGGGAACAGCCGCTCTTCTTCGCCCGGCTCTGGGCCCGCAAAGAGGCCTTCTTGAAGGGAACCGGCGTCGGCGTGGGCGGCTGGACGTCCGAGGTGTACCTCGGCGAAGGCGGACCGGACGCGCCGCCCCGGCCGGACGGCTGGAGCGTTCTCGACGTGCCGCATGAACCCCGCCACGCGGCGTCCGCGGCTTTCAGGGGACCGGCCCCCAGGACCGTGGTGCGCCGGCTCCCGCCCGAGGCGGTGCTCGGCGGCGACATGCCGGGCCCGAGCCGACGGCGGTTCACGCCGGTCTTCCCCGGCCCCGCACACGCCCTTGTGTTCGATGCACGCGACACACGTGAGGAGGAACCTCCATGACCACCCTGGACGACCGGCCCATGGCCGCGACCGGGCCCACCGACGCCCGCGGGCGCACGGCCGAGCTGCACGCGATCCGCGCACAGGCCCTGGCCGGTCCCAGCGACAAGGCGACCGAGGCCCAGCACGCGAAGGGCAAGCTGACCGCGCGCGAGCGCATCGAGCTGCTCCTCGACGAGGGGTCGTTCAACGAGGTCGAGCAGCTGCGCCGGCACCGCGCGGTCGGCTTCGGCCTGGAGGCCAAGAAGCCCTACACCGACGGTGTCATCACCGGGTGGGGCACGGTCGAGGGCCGCACGGTCTTCGTCTACGCGCACGACTTCCGGATCTTCGGCGGCGCCCTGGGCGAGGCCCACGCCACGAAGATCCACAAGATCATGGACATGGCGATCGCGGCGGGTGCCCCGCTGGTCTCGCTGAACGACGGCGCGGGCGCCCGCATCCAGGAGGGCGTCTCGGCGCTCGCCGGGTACGGCGGCATCTTCCAGCGCAACACCAAGGCGTCCGGTGTCATCCCGCAGATCAGCGTGATGCTCGGCCCGTGCGCGGGCGGCGCGGCCTACAGCCCCGCCCTCACCGACTTCGTCTTCATGGTCCGCGAGACCTCGCAGATGTTCATCACCGGCCCGGACGTCGTCAAGGCCGTCACCGGCGAGAACATCACGCAGAACGGGCTCGGCGGCGCCGACGTCCACGCCGAGACCTCCGGTGTCTGCCACTTCGCCTACGACGACGAAGAGACCTGCATCGCCGAGGTCCGCTACCTGATCTCGCTGCTCCCGCAGAACAACCGGGAGAACCCGCCGACCGTCGACTCCGACGACCCGGCCGACCGCCGCTCGGACGTCCTGCTCGACCTGGTCCCGGCGGACGGCAACCGCCCGTACGACATGACCAAGGTCATCGAGGAGCTCGTCGACGACGGCGACTACCTGGAGGTCCACGAGCGCTGGGCGCGCAACATCATCTGCGCCCTGGCCCGGCTCGACGGCCAGGTCGTGGGCATCGTCGCCAACCAGCCGCAGTCGCTGGCGGGCGTCCTGGACATCGAGGCATCCGAAAAAGCTGCCCGATTCGTGCAGATGTGCGACGCTTTCAATATTCCGCTCGTGACGTTGCTGGACGTCCCGGGCTTCCTTCCCGGTGTCGATCAGGAGCACGGCGGGATCATCCGGCACGGCGCGAAGCTGCTGTACGCGTACTGCAACGCCACCGTGCCGCGGATCTCGCTGATTCTCCGCAAGGCGTACGGAGGTGCCTACATCGTCATGGACTCCCAGTCCATCGGCGCCGACCTCACCTACGCCTGGCCGACGAACGAGATCGCGGTCATGGGCGCCGAGGGCGCGGCCAACGTGATCTTCCGCCGCCAGATCGCCGAGGCCGAGGACTCCGAGGCCATGCGCCAGAAGATGGTCAAGGAGTACAAGGCCGAACTGATGCACCCGTACTACGCGGCCGAGCGCGGCCTGGTCGACGACGTCATCGACCCCGCCGAGACCCGCGAGGTGCTCATCAAGTCCCTGGCCATGCTGCGCACGAAACACGCCGACCT